>NZ_CP009976.1:0-4635105 GCF_000468615.2 Cellulophaga baltica 18
AAGCTAGTTGGTTATTCGGTTTCTTTTTTATGCTGCTCTATATATTCCGAGGGTGTGACGTTGAATAACTCACGGAAGGTTTTACTGAAATAAGCAGTAGAATTAAACCCTGAGAGGTGCGTAACTTCTTTTATGGAATATTTATTCTGAACCAAAAGATCTGAAGCATAGCGTAGACGTATCGTTCTAATAAAATAACTAGGATTGTTCCCTGTTAAAGAATTTATTTTCCGATATAACTGAGACCTTCCAATACCCATTTCCTTTAATAAGTCTTCTTGTTTAAAGTCTACATCACTAATATTATTTACAATAATCTTTGTGGCTTTATCTAAAAATATTTCGTCAATATTATTAGTAGTAACCTCACTTGATGGAAACACGCCTCCTATTTCTGCAAATCTTTTTCGCAGTCTTTTTTTGGTTTCTAATAAATTTTTAATCCTTGCTTTTAATACTGCAGTTACAAAAGGTTTGGCTATATACCCATCGGCACCACTATCATACCCGGCAATTCTATCATCTTCTAAGGTTCTAGCCGTAAGAAGAATTATAGGAATATGGCAGGTTTCAAATTCACGCTTTAAGGCTTTACACATTTCAAACCCATCCATTTTTGGCATCATTACATCACTAATAATAATATCTGGGTAATATTTCTTTACCATTTTTAAACCTTCCTCACCATTTACAGCTTCTTTTACCTCATAATTAGCAATAAGGTCGTTTTTCAAATGGACTCTAAGCTCTTTATTATCTTCTACCAAAAGTAAGATAGGTAACTTAACTGTACTTCCATCCTGTACTACAGGTGGTTCTGTATCCTGAGTGTTCGCGATAGACATTTCATAATCTACGGAGTTCATTGAATTGATTAAAAACTCATTTTTTACATTCTTCACCACCTCGGGCTCTGCTTCTATATCCAAAGGCAAACGCACCACGAACTTACTTCCCTTAAGATATTCGCTTTCTACAAAAATTTCACCTCCATGAAGCTCTACTAAGGCTTTGGTAAAGTTTAAACCTATTCCTGTTCCTGTTTTGGTAACATCAACATTGTAAAAACGTGAAAAGATATTTTTCAACTGTTCTTTATTCAGCCCAACGCCTGTATCTTTTACAATGATCTCTAGATAATTTTCACCCTCATTTTTTTTGAATAACAACAGGTTGGTATTGGCTTTATCTACTTTCACCTCATTAATAAAAACAGATATTTCACCTCCGTAATCGGTGAATTTTATAGCATTAGAAATTAGATTCGTGATGATTTTTTCTAGCTTATCAAAATCAAATAAGGAAGTAATATGCTTTGATTCTGTTATAAATTGATATTCAATACTTTTCTTTGCTGCTAAGCCCTTAAACAAAGCGAAAATATCACCGCAGAATTTCACCGCATCTCCATTTTCTAATTGTAAAGGTGCCATTCCTACATCCATTTTTCGATAATCTAAAAGTTGATTTACTAAATGCAATAGTCTTCTGGCACTACGTTGAATAGAAATTGCAGATTCTTTTATAACATCAGGATCTGTATTGAAACTAGACAGTATTTTATCAACAGGATTTAAGATTAAAGTAAGCGGTGTTCTAAATTCATGAGACACATTTACAAAGAACTCTAGCTTTAATTGATCTAACTCATGTTCCTGAGCTTCTTGGACCTTTTGCGTATAATACCGCATAATTACCCAAATAATTAAAGCCCCAATAATACCATAAATTAAATACGCCCACCAAGTACTCCATGGTGGAGAAGTAATTTTAAACTTGAATTTAGTAGATTTTGCGGCCTCCCATTGACCATCAATTGAAGCCATAACTTCAAACTCATATTCTCCTGGTACGAGGTTAGAGTAATTCACTTCTCTCCTGTTCCCTACATTTACAAAGTCCTTATCTAGCCCATTCATTTTATACATGTACTGAACCTGCTCTGGATTTTCTAAGTAGAGTGCTAAAAACTCAAACGAGATGTAGTTTTCATTATGTCGTAAAGAAAGACTTTCTATTTCTTCAATAGACTGTTTTAATAACACCCTGTTATTTATGGTATCGCCTACAACAATATTTTTATTATATAACTTGAGTGCTGTTATTTTTGGCGCCAAAACTAGTGGTGTTTTTACCGCAATATCTTTAGGATTAAAAATATTAAATCCGTTTAAACCACCAATAATAATACGCCCATCTGACGTTTTTTCTATAGACTTACTTTGGTATTCTGTACCTTGAAGACCATCATGAATATTGAAATTTTTAAACTTATTTGTTTTTATGTTGAGGGTTGAAAGTCCGCTTTTAGTTGTAATCCAAAAGTTATGGTTATCATCTTCTTTGATACCCACCACAAAGTTATTTGGGAGTCCGTTTTGAGAAGAAAACGACTTCATTAGTGTTAAGTTCTCATCTAACTTATAGATGCCACTATCGGTACCTATCCAAATGTTACCAAGATGATCTTCTGTGATATAATTTATATTATTGGCCTCAATACCCCTTTCTTTCACTTCTGAAAAGGTAATATCTTCTGGAGTAAAATCTTTTAAATCATCTAATTCAAGATAATTAAGCCCTAAGGAGGTCCCTACCAAAAGTCTGTTTTTTGAATCGATATAGAGACAAAAAACAAAATTACTCAATAAGTTATTTTCTAGATTTGAAGTGTTTTTATAGTTGTGAAACTTTTCTGTATTAGGGTCAAACAAACTTAAACCTTCTGTTCTTAGCCCTAACCACAATCTATTTTTTGAATCTTCTACCCCCGTCCATACCGAGTTTTGCCCAATAGAATAAGGATTTTCTTCATCATGATAAAACCGTTCTACAGTATTAGTATCTGGATTAAACTTATTTAACCCACCGTCTAAAGTACAAATCCAAATACTACCATCATGAGTTTCAAACGTATATAATATTTTATTGGAACTTATTGTATTGTTGTCTTTAGGGTCATGACCAAAATGTTCAAACGAATTATTTTTTTCATCAAACAAGTTTAGTCCCCCTTCATAGGTAGACAACCATATTCTGCCTTTAGAATCTTGCAAAACAGACTGTACAATTTTTTCGCTCAACCCTTTTGGATTATCTGGTTGATAGTAGTAGTGCCCAAAAGAATACAATGACGGATCTAATTTACTAACTCCTCTATCATAACTTCCTATCCAGAAAACCCCATTAGAATCTTCAATAATTTTAGAAGGCTTATCATTCGCTAAAGAGAAAGAATTGGAGAGATTATTTTCAATATGCTTCTTTATTTTACCTTCCTTTTTATCATATAAAAATATCCCATGCCCGTCTGTAGATATCCAAAACAAACCTTCTTTATCTTGATAAAAATCTCTTACCGCTATATGCTCGTCTACGAGAGACAAATGCCTAAAATTATTCTCTTTTTTATTCCATACAATAAGATTGGACAAATCATTTCCTATCCAAAAATCATCATCATGATCAATGAAAACCAATTTATGAATATGATTTAGCTCGTAGGGCTGGTTGTTAGAGATAAAAACACGTTCAAAATTATCACGCTCAGGATTATACCTATTAAGGTGTTGACCACTTGTTCCTACCCAAATGGTATTATTTTTATCTTTCGTAAGTACATACACATTGTTGTTATCAATAGAATGTAAATTGGATTGATCATGTATGTAGTATGAAAATTTTAAGGCTTCAGTATCATTGGTATGCGCTCCTAATAAAATTTTAATTACTCCGGTATTGGTGGCAACCCAAAGTGTATTGTTTTCCTCATCAAAAAGTAAATCATTAATAATTTTACGAGGGTTATTGGTTAAAGAAACTTGTTTGTAAAGATTAATTCGTGTAAAATTATTCCGTTTTTTATTAAAAAGATTTAATCCATTGTTGGTGCCTATCCACAGATTACCGTTCTTATCTTCTTGGATCGCATTAATTCTACTGTTACTTATGGAAGTAGTATCATTTAAAATTGATCTGTATATTTCAAACTCATACCCGTTGTATTTATTAAGTCCGTCTATAGTTCCAAACCATAAAAAACCTTCCGTATCTTGGTATAATTCTAAGCAAGTACTACTAGAAAGACCATCTACAGTATCTAAATTCTCAAACTTTAAGTTATTGAATTGACCTATAGAAAATTGAAAGATACAGCAGCAAATAAGTGTGAAATATACTTTTATATTCATTTACATTACGTTACAATAATTTTAAAAATCGATATTAAAATCAACTAAGAAAGCTACTTTCCTAAAAACATAAAACTACTAATTTATAATTTCAAATTCTTCTTTCAATCTAATATCTACAGAAGAAGCTCCTATGTTTATTTCAAAAGCGCCAGGTTCTACCTTGAAGTTCATGTTTTTATCTAATATAGCTAAATCATCTGGTTCTAGAGTGAAGTTTACTTTCTTGGATTCTCCAGGCTTTAAATGAATCCGTTCAAAACCACGAAGCTGGGATTCATAGGTCGTCACGCTACTAACTTTGTCTTTTATATATAACTGCACCACCTCATCTCCGGCGACACTACCGGTGTTTTTTATCACACAAGACACCTTGATTTCTCCTTGTGATTGTTTGCTTTTTTGATGTACTATAATATTTGAATACTCAAAAGAAGTATAACTCAACCCATAACCAAAAGGGTACAAAGCACCCAATACGCGCGTATTTCCGGAACCATTAGGTCCTGAACTTGGTTGTCCGGCCTGAGATCCTGGTTTAAAAGGAAAGTTTAACGGAATTTGCCCAACAGATTTAGGAAAAGTAACGCTTAGTTTGCCTCCTGGATTGTACTCCCCAAATAATGTTTCTGCAATAACCTCTCCTGCAGCAGTACTAGGAAACCAAGCTTCTAAAATAGCCGGTATAAATTTATTTTCCCAATTTATAGTAAGTGGTTGTCCATTAATTAAGACGAGAATTACAGGCTTCCCTGTGGCATATAACGCTTGAACCAATTCAAATTGTCTGCCTGGCAATCCTAAGCTTGTTCGGGACATTGTTTCTCCTACGCGCTTATCATCTTCACCTACCACTGCTATAATAACATCAGATTGTTTGGCTTTTTCTACTGCTGCGGCAATACTTGCCTCTTCATCTTCAGATAATGGCATAGGAATAATTTCACTCTCTGGCCAATTAGCATCTACCACATCACATCCTTTTTGGTAGGTTACGGTAGCTTTTCCTGCTGCATATTTTTTTATGCCCTGATACACTGATGTAGATGGGTTTTCTGCAGGTCCGTATCTACTATATGTGAAATTTACTTCATCTGCTAGGGGGCCAGTAACCAGTATGTTCTTAAGCTTAGAAATATCTAACGGTAAGGTATTATTCTCGTTTTTTAAAAGGACTAGAGACTCCCTATTTATTTGCTTTGAAAATTCCTCATCTGCTTTGGTATGCACGAGGTCATCAGATGCTTTTGGGTTTTCTACATAAGGCTGATCAAAAAGTCCCAACTGAAATTTAACTTTCAATACCTCTGAAACTCGCAAATCAATTGTTTTCATTGCTATTTTACCTTCTTGGATTAAGGCTCTTAAAGGTTCTATAAAAGATTCTGGCGTTCTAAAGGTGGTCCGCACATTTAACCCTGCTTCTACTACTTGCCTTACGCCTTCTTTGTAATCTTCTGCTACATGATGCTTTTCAAAAACGTATTCTACCGCTTCACTATCCGAAACAACATAGCCGTCAAAGCCATATTTTTCTCTTAACAATTCTGTCAAAAAATAATGACTGGCTGTAATGGGCACGCCATCATAATCATTATAACTACTCATAACCCCCATTGGCGAAGCCTCTTCAATGACACGCTTAAATGGATATAAGTGCAACTGATGCATTTCTCTTGGCGCTACATGCGGATCTGTACGTGCATCACCATCTCTGGCTCCCTTAGGAATACTGTATACTGCAAAATGCTTTAGCGTTGAAGCTACATTTTGTGATTGCAGCCCTAAGGTCATTTGTTTGCCCATCTCTGCAATATGAAAGGGTTCTTCTCCGTAACATTCTAAAACTCTCCCCCATCGCGGATCTCTAGCCACATCTAATATGGGGGCATAAATGTTGGTATATCCTAAAGCTTTTGCTTCTCTACCAACGATGGTTCCTGCTTTGTACACTAGATCTTTGTTCCAAGTACTTCCTATACCTATAGGAGCCGGTAATGGCGTTGCTTTTTTATGGCATAAACCATGAACACCCTCATTGGTAAAATCTACAGGAATTCCCATTCTAGTTTCTTCTATAAACCATTTCTGCACTTTATTGATCGCTTCTGCATGTGTGCTGTAAGGAAAAGAATATGGTGTTTGAGTTTTAGGCTGATTCCAAATAGTATTTAAGTGTTCATCAATATTGGCAATCCCGTCTTTCCATATCTCGTTTTTCCAATTTTCTGTAGGTAATTCATCTGCTAAAACACGAGAGAATCCATAAAGAGTAGCCATTTGACAGGTTTTTTCTTCTACATTCATCAAAGAAACCAAATTTGCAACCCTAGCATCAATAGTCGCTTTAGGATTTTCGTAAACATCCATGATGCCATTTTTATTAAAATCAATCCAGCCTTTATGATATATCTTCGGTTGTTCCTTTTTAGTAGAAAGTGATAACAGTAGAATACTAGATGCGATGAACACTATTGATGTATATTTCATTTTATAGTCTCCTTAATTTACTTGTTTGATTAATACTAAACTCCATGGTTTTAGTTCGCGATTTATAGAAATATTACCTTTTGTATCTGCGTATACAAATTCTGTTTTAAGAGCGTTTGCATAGGCTTTCATCACTTTTATTTCTTCTCTAGTCGGTGGTTCTGGTCTCCCCATATCTTCCCAAAAATTATGAATATTGCCATGATCTTTATCTAAGGTTTCGATTTTAAACATGGTTCCAGGCTTTAAATTTGATAAGCTGAAATGCAACTGCTTTACGCTACCATTTTCTCGTTTATCAGCTCCTGATGGAACGGCATTTAAATATTCCTCTGGATAATTATAGGCGATAGCAGCTATAGTATTAGTCTTTGTGTTTTTACTTACAAAGAGATAATCATTTTTATACAAACTCACATCTCCTAATTCATGCAGCATCCTGTAAGCATGGTAGGATGGTTTTACTAGGCCTTGATAATTTATCATTCCAAAACCACCATGAAAAATACTTGCTGCCCCACCTTTCTCTTCAAAAATATCAGTGAATGTCCAAAAAGCTAGCGAATTGGTTAAGCCAATACAATCAAGATTCGTTTTTACAATATACGCGGCAGCGGGTAACCTATCATGCATATCATCTCTACTACTAGGACTGGTGTTCCATTCCGTAAGGTGAATTTCTGCATTTGGATAAGCACTTTTTGCTATCGTAGCGTTCAACCATTCTAAATCTTCTTTTGTTGAATCTGCATATCTAGTAAGTCCCTTTCCTTTTCCTGTTTCAGGATTAAAAGCATAATCTGTGGGATAAGGGTGCGTACTCACAAAATCTACGGGAAGTTTTTCTTTTTCGCAATAGCTCAAAAAATCTTCTATCCAGACGCCGTGCCATTGTAAGCTATTGATATCCTTTGAACTGAAGACCTCATCAGATGCCTTATCATTAGTTATTTCTCCATCAAAACGAGTATCTGGCACAAAATTACTTGTTGATGGCCCACCAACTCGCAAGGAACTATTTACAGATTTTATAGCTAAAAACGACTGTTTATACAATTCGAAATATTGCGATTTTGTACCGTCCCAAAATAAAGGGTATAAATTAGGTTCATTCCAAACTTCAAAATACCATGTAGCTACTTCTTCTATTCCATACCTAGCAACACAATGTTCGGTGAAGGCTTTTACTAAAAGGTGCCACTGTTCAAAAGTTCCATCCGTTGGCGTAATATTTGCCTTCCACCAGAAAACAGTCTTTGAGTTTTCGGCAGCCATACTTGAAGGTAAAAATGCCAATTCTACAAAGGGCTTCACTTTTAAATCTAACATCCGGTCAAAAACATCATCTATATATTGCCAATTGTATTTTAATGCACCTTTTTCTTCTACAATTGGAAACATATCATCATGGAACAGTCCATGAAACCGTACGTACTCAAATCCACAATTTTCTTGTACCTGTTCCAGTTGCTCTAACCAACCCGCACGCAATGCTTCATTGGCACGACCTGCTCCCACACTCTTACTCCAAAAATGATCAAATTTGACCCCCTCTTGATGGGTGTCAATTGTGATTTTTTGAGCATTTACTGCACTCCAGCAGCAAAATAAAATTGATATACTTATAAATTTAAATAGGTTCATTGTTGATGTTTTATAGCTAATTCATACTTCCAAATACGAGGCAACGGCTAGAAAAATAGCCAATCTTTTATTCCATTAGTTTTTCTACGGTTACGTAATAGGCACCAAGTTCTTTCTCATTATCAAGCGTAAACCAAGTTTGAAGTTGCGACTCACCCGCTTTTAAAGCTACCGTGAATTCTACAAATTCCGCATTAGGATCTACCAGGGTACGCTGTTCTTGATCCTGAACTTTGATTCTAGCATTTTTTATGCTAAGTGCTTTACTCTTCACACTTTCTCTAACCGTTGTTCCTGCTAATGTTGGCCGTACTGGGGCAATGCCATTTAACGGTAAATGAGTTTCCACAGGCCAGCGACGTAGTTTTACATTGTAGATCCCACTTTCTGCTACTTTTACCAACCAATAGCCATTATCTAAATAGCCTTGTCTAATATGCCTTTGGTGCCACGGACTTGCCACCGCGGTAGTATGCCAATCATGACCATGTAAGGTCGTTGGGTTATCTGTTGGATTGCCCACAATAATGTATGGTTCATCTTTATAAGTAGGAGCTATCTCATTCCACCAAGTATTATATTCGACCTTAAATGCCGCTAATTTTTCAGGAAATTGATCGGCAACATTGGTGCGTTGTTCTGGATCTGTACTTAAATCATAAAGTTCCGTTCCATTTATTAATCGCCAATCGCCTTTCATAAAAGCTGTTCTTCTCCAAGGTTCTGGAACTTCAATCCGTTGAGAATTGGTGATCACCACACGGTCTTTAAATTCTTCATTTTTCCCATCCATTAAAGGCTTCAAACTCTTTCCGTCAAATTTCAAATCTTCTTTAAGGTTTAAACCACATAAATCTATTAAGGTGGGTGCTATATCATAATGCGCCGTTAATTCATTAATATCTGTACCAGTGGTTATACCTCCGTCTTTCCAATGAATAAAAAGTGGCACTCGGTGACCTCCTTCATACATACTTGCCTTTATACCGCGCATCCCTGCATTGTATCCTTTATCGGTAAACCCATCTAATCTATCGCCCCCTTGTTCAATCTTAGCACCTGCAGAGGTGCCGTTATCAGTCGTAAATATTAAAATGGTGTTATCCATCAAATCAATTTCTTTTAAATAGGCTACAAGCTTGCCTATGTTTTCATCTACATTAGCAATAAGGCCATAAAACGCAGCATTAGGTACATTTTCATTATCCTTATAAGGATCTGAATATTTGTTTGCTACAAAATAGGGGGTGTGTGCGGCATTAGTAGATAAATAACAGAAGAAAGGTTTATTGTTCTTCTTATTTTCTTCCATGTATTTCTTAGCATTATCAAACCATATATCGGTACAGAAACCCTTAAATTTTTCTAGTTTGCCATTGTGCGTATAGGTATCATCAAAATAATCATTATCCCAATAATCCATAGTTTGTTCTACTCCGCCCCCACCGTGTACTAATACTTCTTCAAACCCTTTATCTTGCGGACGAAAAGGGTAGTTATCTCCCAAATGCCATTTTCCAAAAATTCCTGTAGCATAGCCATTCTCTTTAAACACTTGAGCAATGGTTGTTTCGCGTTCTAATAACAAAGAACGTCCGTTTACCGTATGCCAAACTCCTGCTCTATTCGAATGATGCCCTGTCATTAGTGCTGCTCTAGTTGGCGCGCAAGTAGGCGACACGTGGTATTGTGTAAATCGCGCACTTTCATCATAAAGTGCATCAATATTTGGTGTTTTTAACACCGCATTTCCTAGGCGTCCAATATCACCATAACCTTGATCATCTACCACAAGCAGAATTACATTTGGTTTTTGAGGTAGTTCTTGAACAGATTCACATGAGAAGAAGCTCCCGAAACAAAGAAGAGCAATACTACTGAGTACTATATTTTTTATAGGTGATACACACATATTTTTATTTTTTCGATATTAAGTTGAGTTGGTTTTATTTAGTTATTAACCTTGTTTTTCTTCCCTAAATCTGTAACAACACCTAAGGATTGTCCGCTAACCTCAGTGCTTTTTTCTGATAATAATAAAGGATAATGGGTAAGGTTTTGAATTTCAAAATTCGATGCTTTGAAATTGTTTTGATCTGGTAGATTGCCGTGCAATAGTCGAATGTTATTTTTATCACCACCTACTTTAATTTTCAATCCTAATTTTGCTCCTTCGTCTGAGCCTCTTAGTAGAATATTATGACCGCTACCTCCAATATAAGCAACACTGCCCGAGCCGTTCATATACGGTAAGCTTGATGCTAAAATGGTAATATCTGCATTGTAGTTTTCATCAGTTTCATAGGTAGAAGTGTATACGGGACCATAGGTACAATCTGCCCTGCAATTAACCACATCACCAGAACCCAGAGAAAAACCATTTTCGCAAGCAATAGCGGTACAGCCTTCTACATATTTTTTACCTGTAGCATGCGCTATTGTAACACCTGTTCGCATATATTTAACGGTACAGTTTAATACGGTAGGATTTGAGGTTCCTCTGGCATAAAACTTTCCATCAATACTCGTTTCTCCTGCATTGTAGGCACGGATGCCTGCTTCTCCTGTACTCAGCATATAGCCCGCCGGAAGTTTATAACCCCAGACCGTCATAAAATCGACCTTATCTGCTGGAGTTCCCGTTCCTTTTTCTGCTAAAATATCATCTGTAGAACGCATTTCGCCTTCTACATAACACCCTTCAATTAAAGGGTTGCTAGCAGCTTGCATAAAAATACAATGCCCGTAACTTCGGTGTATAAAACTAGAGTTTTTAAGATGATTAGATTCCCCGCGAATTAAACATGCACTATGCTTTTGATGTGGAATAACCGTTGCTCCACCCTTACCAAAGGCATCTCCATAGCCATATGGATAAGAACCTTTTGTAGTTACATTAAAGCCTTCAATTCTATTATGTGCACCATCCATTACAATATTACATGCTCTTCGTGTTGGGCTATCATAAACAGAGCCCACATCTACTAAAGTTAGATTTTTTAGTACATTACTATTTCCTAAGATTTGTATTTCATAAACTTCCACATTGCCAAAGGCCGCAAAAACCTTCGTTTCAATATTAAGTGTTACTCCTGTAAAATCATACGTACTTTTATTACCTTCAAACAGCAACAGTACCTTACTAAGATTTTTAATTTTTGTTTCTTGCTGATATAGTCCATTCTCAACATCTTTTACTGTTATGGAATATACGCCTGGCGCTAGCTTTACATCTACATTATCGTCATCTAAATAGGGAATTAATTCACTTAAAGAATGTACGGTTACTTGCGCATTGCTATTTGAAAATAGCAAGAACAAGAATCCTACTACACCTAATTTAGTTACTGAAATTATCTTTTCTGTCCACATATATTTTGTTCTGTTTGGTTATTTTTTAATCAATACAATTTCTTGACCTATTGTTGTTGGAATATCATACACGTAGGTTGGTTTAAGTTCTAAGCTCTTTGATATTACTGTTTTAGAAACTAAGGCTTTTTTAGTTTTTGGGGTTTGATAAAATGGATTTTGGTTAATCTCCTGAGCAGTCATTAAGTCTTTCTCATCTTCAAATTTGAGTTCATTATAGGAACGGATTCTGCAATTACCCCCTAAAGTCGATTTTATAACCGCTTTTACGAGAACGCCATCTTTCCACTGTAAATCAATAATCTCAAAACCACCACGAGCCCTCAACCCTCTTACATCACCTGTTTTCCAAACATCCGGTAGTGCAGGAAGTAAGTGAATAGCACTATCATGACTTTGCACTAACATTTCTGTCAAACCAGAAGTAAAACCAAAATTTCCATCAATTTGAAATGGCGGATGTGCATCTAACATATTCGCGTACGTACCACCCCCTTTTGGCGAATCTGGTCTGCCCACTAATTTAATTTGATCTCCCATTAATTTGTAGGCATGATTACCATCTAACAATCGCGCCCATAAATTTATTTTCCAATTCATAGACCAACCCGTAGAAGGGTCTCCCCTTTGAATTAAAGTATTTCTTGCCGCTTCAAACAATTCTGGATTTCTATAGGGAGACATTAAATTTGATGGGTATAAGCCATATAAATGAGAAACGTGACGGTGTTTATCTTCCGGATCATCTACATCCTGCATCCATTCCTGCAATTGATTGTATTGACCAACCTGCATTGGAGGTAATTTAGGAAGTGTCTGTTCTATTCTTTGTATGAGTTCTTTATCGGTATCTAATAATTTAGCAGCGGCTACGGTTTTTGTTAGTAGATCAAAAACCAGCTGATTATCCATGGTGGTACCTGCTGCTATATTTACTGATTTATCGCGCCCCTTAGGACCATGTTCCGGAGAAATTGTTGGTGAGATAATCAGCCATCCATTTGTTGGTTCTTCAATTAAAAAACTCAAACAAAACTCTGCTGCGCCTTTCATCGCTGGATACACAGAACTTAAATAGTTTACATCGCCATTGAACATGTATTTCTCCCAAAGATGCTGACTTAACCAAGTGCCACCCGTTGGCCACATGCCCCAAGTAGCACCATCTACAGGACCTGTAATACGCCAAATATCTGTATTATGATGTGTTACCCATCCCTCTGCTCCATACATATCGGCCGCTGTTTTTTGACCCGTAACCGAAAGCTCTTTTACTAAATCGATTAAAGGGTCGTGCATTTCCGAAAGGTTCGTCACCTCCGATGGCCAATAATTCATTTGAGTGTTAATATTCACCGTATACGCACTCTTCCAAGGTGGTGTTAAATCTTTACACCAAAGGCCTTGTAAATTTGCGGCTTGCCGACCTGGTTGTGACGAAGAAATTAATAGATACCTGCCAAATTGAAAATACAATGCGGCTAAGGAAGGATCAAAACCTGTACTAAAATTTTTAATCCTGATGTCCGTAGTATTTTTAGCCGCTTCAGATTTTCCTAAATTTAAGCGTACCCGATTAAAATAGTTCTTGTAAAAAGAAGTATGATCATCTACTAACTGCTTATAATCTTTCTTTTCTGCTTCAATGATATAGGCTTCTGCTTTTTTATGCGGATCTGCACTAAGGTCCTGGTAGTTCACAAAATTTGTAGCAATAGAAAGGTATAGGGTTACGCTGTTTGCTTTTGAAACTACTAATTGATTGTTCGTTGAAGCAATTTTCCCGCCATCTTGAACAATTTTAATTCTAGTATCAAATTCTACTTGACCTTTAATCGCCGGACTTTCTGCAGGTAAACGTTTATTTTTATTATCACTGCTCCACCCTGTCATTACTAAAACATTATTATTCTCAGTAGATACATTCACCTTTGAAGGTTCGGGGCGATCCATAGTTGCTGAAAAACTAATTTTACCTTTTTTACTGGCCGATAGTTTTATAATCAAAACTTGATCTGTAAACGAAGTAAATAGCTCTCGTTTAAATTCAACACCATCCACGGTGTATGTAATCGTATTTACAGCATTTTCTAGATCTAATACTCTGCTATAATTGTCGAAAGTTTTATGTCCTGGAAAATTAAACCTTAAATTACCTACGGTTTCATAAGGCATTCCTGCTGAAGTTTCCGAAATAAACTTTTCATTGGCCAGTTTATGTGCTTCAGAATATTTACCCTCAAATAAAAGTGTTCTAATTTTTGGAAGTGCTTCTTTTGCTTTCGGGTTGTCATTTCTATGTGGGCCACCCGCCCAAAGCGTATTTTCATTTAATTGAATATTTTCATGTGCTGGGTTTCCAAAAACCATTGCTCCTAAACGGCCATTACCTATAGGCAAGGCTTCATTCCAATCTGATGCCGGTGCATCATACCATAGTTTTAGGTCCTTGCTTTCTTGAGAGAAACATGTTCCTAAACCTACTCCCCAAAAAAGTAATAAGGCAATTTTTAATTTCATCTCTGTATTCATTTTCCGTAACTATAGGTACTTCGAAAATTTATTCTTTTTAATCTCGTATCCAAATATGGCTATCCGCTAGTAATTCTTCATATTCTCTTTTTAGCTTTTTACGCATCTCCTTATATTTCTTTCCGCTTTCTGATGCTACATCTGTAGTTTCACTAGCATCGTCTTTTAAATTGTACAGTATAAAATCGGTTAGCTTACTTTCTTTTACAAAAGCTTCATTACCATCATAGACATTAAATATTTTAGGCAGATAGTTGCCCTTATTTTTCAGCTGTGCCATTATTTTCCAATCCCCATCTCTCATGGCTATGACATGATCATTTTCGGCATTGTAAAAACTCCACAACAAGGGTTTCTCTCTCTCGATATTTCCAGTTTGGAGAAACGATTGCATAGACTGCCCGTCTAATGCATTTTCTGGTAGCGCTGCACCCGATAATTCACAGAATGTAGGCATAAAATCAAGCGCTGAAATCACCGCATCAGAGGTTCCTGTAAACGTTGGTTTGCCCAACCATTTTATAACACAAGGCACTTTAAACCCTGCTTCATTGGTCCATAGTTTCATCCCTTTCAATGCGCCAGGAGAACCATAAGACCTATAGGCCTTTTCATAACGCATAAGTGTTTCCGGACCATTATCTGAAGTAAAAATTACAATGGTATTTTCTGAATGATTTTTCTCTAAATAGTCCATCATTCGGCCAACGGCCAAATCTACATTTTCCACATTAGCAAAAAACTGAGCTTCATTTTCATTTTTAGCTACTGGAAGGTATTTGTTTACTAATTCTTGTGGAGACTCTACAGGCACATGAGGCTCATGGAAGGTTACCTGCAAGAAAAAAGGTTTCTTATCTTCTTTTTTATCGAGCCATTGTAAAGCTTCATCTACCACAATCTGACTACTGAAACCTGCTACTTCTCCTACTTTTTCTCCATTACGAACAAAATTCTTAGGGTTCTTATGACTAGGAGCGGCATTGTTGTGTGTAGCAAACCAATGATCAAAACCAAAGTGACTAGGTTTAGGTTGCTCCTCCGAATTGAAAAGAGAGCTACAATGCCATTTCCCGACTAAGCAAGTGGCATAGCCTACAGATTTTAATCGAGCTGGAATAGTTTCTTCATCTGCTTGCAGGTGTACCATATCTCTATTATCATCTCTTTTTTTATTTCCCCCAATAATAAAATCATAGATCCCTGCTCTATTTGGACTTCGACCCGTTAAAAGCCCAACTCTTGAAGGAGAACATACTGGTGCTGCGGCATAAAAATTAGTTAGTTTAATGCCTTCTGCTGCCAATTGATCAATATTTGGTGTTTCAATAAATGGATGGCCGTAAGATGATAAATCGCCGTACCCCAAATCATCACATAAAAAAACGACAATATTAGGTTGCTCGTTTTGCGAATATCCATTATTTGAAATGCTGAAATACACTAAAAATAGTGTTACTATCCCCATCAATTTATAAGCCTTTACTTCCATTACTTTCTTTGTATTATCAATTATTTATCGCTAGCACTACTTGGCGTTTCTGTTTGATTCCATAAACGATATGGATCTTCATTCTCAATCATTTGCTCCAGTAGCAATTGCTCCATCTCCGCCAATTTATCTGCGTATTCAGGATTCTCCGCTAAATCTGTTTCCATTGCTCCTGTTTTTTGGTGCTCTGGAAGGAATTCATTTGGATTTGCTTTTAAATTAAATAGTTGTGTTTCTCGTACAGCACCATCCATTACATCATACTTTATTAATTTCCAATCTCCTTTTTTCACACTTCGCATCCCTGGTTTTGTTCCTCCCGCATATACGCCATACATCACCTCACGTACTGTTTCTTTTTCCCCTTTTAGAACCGGCACAAAACTTTTCCCTTCTACTGTTTCTGGAATTTCTATGCCTGCCAAATCACATAACGTAGGCAATACATCTAGTAAATAAATATTTCCTTGCACTCTTTTATTTGCGGTAATTCCAGGGCCTTTAATCATAAATGGGACACGCCAGGTATGCTCATATAAGTTCTGCTTTCCCATTAATCCATGGCGCCCAATAGACATTCCATGATCTGAAGTATATATTACATAGGTACGCTCCAATTCGCCCGTTTCTTTAAGCCTAGCAAGTACTTTTTGTAATTGGTTGTCTATATTTTCATCACAAGCATACTCCCGACCTAACTCATTTCTAACGGTATTTTCATCTCTATTTTTCCACACCCCACTTACGCGTTCTTCATCACGTAATTCCGGGTGTCCATGAAAAAAAGGATGCTCCGCAAGATAGTTTTCTTGTAAAACCGGCTGCTTTACATTTGCTGGCGGTAATGAGCTTTCATCCTTATGATTGGTCGCTCCGTATTTTGATAAAAGTTCTGGAGTGCCATTTCTAGTATCATGTGGGTGAGAGAAACCGAAATAGATAAAAAAGGGATTCGTTTCTTTCTCTTCTTCTCTAGTTGCTAAATAATCAAGTACTTGTTTAGAATGCCAAGCACTACCAGATTCTTCTGTTCCACCTCTTTTGGTAGCATCATGAACAACAGTAAACTGCTTATTTGCGCCAGGATAAGAGTTGCCAACCTTACAGGTTCTCATGGTTTTGTATCCAGCCCTATTAAAAATAGCGCCTATGGTTTGTTCATCTAAAGGGTTCGGAGCTGTATTATCTTGAAATTCTGCACTTGGTGGTAAATGCCATACAGTGCGGCCGGTCATGATCATATGCCGTGAAGGAGTACAAACTGCTCCGTTCATAGAGCCCATATTATAGGCTCCGTCAAAAACAGTCCCTTCATTTGCTAATTGATTTATGGTGGGGGTTTCCAGAATGGAAGCACCGTCATACACCTGTAAATCAAAAGGGGATTGATCGTCAACAAGAACAAATAAAAAATTAGGTTTCTTCTCTATAGTTGTCTTTTTCTCTTCCTTACAAGAGAAGCTTGTAACTAGTAGTACCGTTAATCCTAATTTATACAGGAACATCATTTTATTCATCAGAAAATTATTTGAGTATTAGTTGGTATTAGAGAATTACTTTAGGAACAGCCAATTTTCACATCAAACCTGCAGCTCACAAAAGAGTAATCCTATCCTGCTTGAAATAATCACAACGGATGTATTCCAAGGTTTAAACTTACATTCAAAACTTCTTCAAATCCACCAATTTTAAAACTGACATTGATACTTTTTTTGCCATACTCTTAAAATAGAAGCATATTTAGAAGATAATGTCAATTTTTAAGCAATGAAATTTTACAAATGGTAAAAATAGTAGTTGCTATAATGGCGTATAGGTAATTGTGATTTTCCCTTTTTTAATTGGTTTTACAAAATCGATTCCAATTCTATACGCTATACCTCCTTCTCTTAAATGCACAACAGGTACTTTCTCATCCGTAATTTTTAATACGCCCTGTTTGCTCTTAATTTCAACTTTTAATTTCTGATGTTCAGAAGTTAATACCACAGTATGGTCATCTATGAATTCATACTGTGAATAGGTCATTATTGCCGTGCCAAAAGAGATAGGCACATTACTTACAACATCCTCCTCTATACTTATTTTTCCCGCTCCTTCTTTATCATTTAGTATCGTTCTCGTCAGAGATTTTAATAGTGGCATAGCATAGGCTGATTTGAGATCCATTACCACCTTATCAATAGTATCTTCAAAGACCGTTTCTATAATTTTTCCTTCAAACGCCCTACCATTAGCTTGTAGTGTATTATTTACTATTGGCACAGGGTGTCCCCATGAACTACGAGCTTTATTGTCTGGCGAAAATGACCCTGCTATGTACGAAGGTGCTCCAATATCGCCAGTCATAAAATCTTCACCTAGAACGATACTATAGGTACCTACATCACTATGGTTATGATTTTCAGCATTATGCCCGGCTTTAAGCGCTATTGAAAAAGGCACTTTCTGTTTTCCTCGTGAAATGACCATTCCAAAATCATCAAAATACGTGTGCCCTTTTAAGCCCGTTTCTTGTTTTGAAGTGGTTTCTTCTACGCTAAAAAGCATTGGATTATTCCACACCATGATTTGCTCTACAGCTTCTTCCATTCTAATTTCTGATGGTTTCTTCGCTCCATAATATTTAGAAGACAAGACCTCAGCAAAATTACTTCCAGCACTTTTTATATGTGAAACACCATCAGAAAAAGGAGCACACGTACCCTTCTGTATTTCAAAATGCTCTGGAAAATTTCCTACCCGCTTTAATTTCTCTGGATTATCAAACGCAAATAAATTTATTTTCCCATCGGTATAATCGGACAGCATTTGTGCCAAATACAAATAATGGCTGAAACCGTAACCCCAATATCCTAAGCCTTCTGAGCAATACCCATCGGCACCAAAGCCACTCAAATAATACTTCATACTGTTTATTGCTGACCCAATAGCCGCCACACGTTCTTCTGAACTGTCAGAATTTGTAATGGTGACCAAAATAGACCCACTTGTGCAGACTGAATTCCAATTACTCGTACCATTAAGCCAATGATTGTTTTCATCGGGCACTTTACAACTTTGTAAATAATTATCGGTAATACGCCATTGCAATTGTTCTTTTATAGCATCACGCATAGCCTCAGAAAGCTCATCTTCTAAGAGTGCTGATGCCAATGCCAATACCCCTCCAAATTTTCGTGCACCTAAATCAATTGACACACGCCTGCCTTCAAGAACACCATTTTCAGCATCATCATGGTTAGGATGTAACCATGACTTCATATCTAGAATAGCCTGTATATACGTATGTATTTGTGGAACAAACCGCCCCTTATTTTCTAAACATTCTGCCAATATAAAATGCTCTAAACGCTCCATGGTTCGGTAATACCTGGGCTTATATATTCCTCTATTCCCTTCTTTATTCGCACGTTTATAAATCTCATCGGAAATAGGTACTTCCGGAGCTTTAGATAACATAGTCAATGCTTCCTGTACATATGCCTTTCCTGATGGTGTTGCGGCAATGGCATTCCAATACACCCGATCAGAACCTGCAGGTGCTGGTTTGTATGCTCTAGTTGGTATCACTTTTTTAAGCATTTCTAGCTGCCTTGCTGACGGGTAAATTGTTTCACCGTCCGCATGTTTTAAAAATTCGCGTATATCTAAGGGCGCTTCTTTTTGAGTTGTAGCACTAAATACCAAGGTAAAAGAACATAAGAAACTCAAGCAGATAACTAGGGCTTTCTTTTTTTTCATATCTATATTATTTGTTCTCATACAACACCCTCTTCATTTAGTTGATCCATTTCATTCTAGAAATCCAATACTAATAGTATTAATCTAATTGGACAGAGCGATATGCTCCAACCGCAAATTGCTTTTCTTTTTTATCGTGTGTGATGGTTACTGGAACTTCATTATTTAAAAACAATTTTCCTGCTTTAATTTCAAGAACTACATTCCCCCTTTTATTTGTTGCTATCTTATACCCCTTAGCGGTAAGTTCTGTTCCGTTTCCTAAAAATAAAATGATATCCTTATTTTTTTCTTGACCCACTAAAGCATAGGCTGCATCAGTAGCTGTCCCTTTATATTTTGCTATTTTATTTTCTGTTGATGAAAAAACAAAATCTTCTCTTCCCGATTTATGCACTACATGAAGACCTACAAAATCTGTGCTCCCATGTTCATCTTCAAAACCTGAAATAGTAGCAACACTTTTTCCTTCACTAGACGTGAATGGTTCATAAACCGAAGCAAAAGGCTTGTTCCAGGCCTCACCATGTTGCCTTGCTGCAAGAGTCAAATAAGGTGCCTCACTAACATCATACGGTATTTTTTTATTGTATTTAAATGCTTTATTAGGAGGAGATTTAATGGTAAACACTTCACGCCCTTCCGTACCTTTCATCCAAAGGTTCATAAAAACATCTTCTTCACCCTCAGGCATATCTATTTTCCATTCTGCCTGATAATCTTCATTTGTGAGAACAGATTTTTTATCCCACATATAATCAAAGGCATATAAATGACCTCCCGCAAAACCCATTTCTTCACTTGGCTTTAATTCTAATGGATTCCCATTGGCATCACTCACGTGCATACTTTGTCCTAGATTATGATAGAAATAGTCATGAAACTTATCGCCACCACGTTGTTTTTTAGAACGAAAAATATCTACGTAATACCCTGTACTTTCTCCGGTTTTGATAATACTCACCAACCTGCTTTGATCACTGCGACTTTCTGGCTCTAAAAAGAATACATCTGAATACGTAATAGCTTTATAAAACCCTTCTTTTTCTTCTGATTTTGGATACTGCCCCACTAAATCAAAGGCATGGTTACTCAACATTTCGGTATACGAAGAGGTACCGTCTACCATTACCGTATTATGAGCAGGAAACTGTGAGTAATATTCTAAATAAATAGGCTGAAGATAATTAGCACCCTTGCCTGGATCTGCTCCTTGCACAAATCCTTTTCCATACAATTCCATATTAATACCATTGGCATGCATATGGTTTCCTAATGATCCGTTTAACGATACCATCATCCCATCTTTGCCTGTACCCATGCGTTGTACCTGCCAACTGACATTAGGAGCATAAAAAGTTTGAGTTTTATAATCATCTATATTTCCTTTACCATACTTTGGATTCAACACCAGAGGTTTACTCGCAAAAAACGAAGCGATTTCGGCCTTTGGTTTATGCGTCTTTTCAGAATTCTCTACATCGTCATTGAACAAACGGTACAAACCTGTAAATTCTTCCTCTAATTTTGCGTCTTTATTTTTTTGAGCAATGCGGATCATATCACTCATAGCTTCTGTATCTAGTGGACCATAATAGCTATCTCCAAAAGCAACAATTTCACCATTCGGAAAAACATATTGTGGTAGCATTTTTACAGCTTTTTCCATTACAGGAGTATATGGCAGTATATTATGATCAAATGTATTGTCAAAATCTCTAATAAAATTGGTAAGACTCTTAGTTACGCCTATAGAATATCCAGGACATTCATTCCAAACACCATTACTTTCATCATAACCGTAGTCCATAAACTTGGTTAAAGACCATTGTCTTGCAGAAGTAACATTCAATATATAATTGATGTAGTATTCGCGCCCTTTTTTGTCTTCATAACTGCTATTATCTTGCAGCACCATCGCTGCTTTTAAAATGATATTTGCTTGATGAAGGTTCCAATTATTTTGAGGTACGCCATTTTTAATTACCAAATCTGTCCACTTTTTAATGGTCGTATCATACATACCAATCTTTTCCGGGTAATTTGCTTCAATATAAGGGTGCAAAAAATCATAGAGTTCTGCTATATCACTCAAAGTACCTTCGTGTATTACTTGAAAATTGGTGAGTCCCACAAGGGTTTGAATATGGCCATTTAAGATATCAATAGGTTCGCTTCTGTAAGACATACCCATCATATAGGTATCAAATAAATCAAAAGAAAACTTAGCAAACGCATCATCATTCTCTAACCAATACAGAAAAGCAGCTTCTTTACCTAAGCCTATTATCTCTCTATTAATTGAAATAATTATACCACCAGTCTCCGATTGCTCTGCCCACTCAAAAGGCTTACCTTCTTTAGTTCGGTTTGGTAAGTATAACCCACGCGGGTCATCCATATAAGGCAAAATATCTTCCAAAGCGGGTTTACCATAAGGGGTAGCAGAATTTCGAGATCCTGTAAACCGTACTGTAGGCACAGGAGCTTCCCCATCTGCATGAGAATAATCTACCCCATTAACGTAAACATTGGTTGCTTTTGTTTTCCAATACATTTGCAAACGGGAAACCATCCATTCTGGATCATCAACATGGCGCTCTACATGGGTATCTATTCGTTTATGAATACCTGATAATACCTCTTTGGCCCAGGCTTCTTTCTTAAGGGTCTTTTGTAAATCCTTTTTTTCATCTTGTGTGACATACAGACGAGGGTATCCTGATTCTTGACTTTTAGGAAGCGGAATCTGTGCTTGAGACCAGCTCGCGAAAGAAATAAAGACTAGTAATGCTAGTGTATTTTTAATCATCGTTAATGCTATTTTTTTAATTCGAAATGTTCAAGTATTAGTTTTTGAAGTACTGCAGGATAACTTTCTCCAATCACGGCACCTCCCTTTTTTAATCCTGCTCCAAAGGTTAATGAATCTCCAAAGCAAATTACCTTCTGGTTTTTCTGAAGCAAATCATTGCTTTCTAAGGCGGTAAAAATTGATTGTGCTAACATTTTATATCCTAATGCCGTTAAATGAACTCCATCTTTTCGAGTACTATTCTTTTCATTACGGATCACCAAATCTTCATTATGTTGCGGCAAATCTAGGTTCACAAATTCTTGATATACGTCTACAAAATCAACATTAAATTCATTCGCTAATCTCATCATCACAACGCGAACCGTATCTAATTTTACATTCGGTAGTTCCCTAAATAATTTTCTATCATGCCTCTCAAATAGATAGGTACTATCTACTGTAGGTGGTGCTACTAAAAGTACTTTTGAACTTCTATTTTTTATCGCTTTTATCAGCGTACTTAAATTCTCTTCATAGGTGGAATAGGATATCATTTTTTTAGAATTCAACATATCATTTGTACCCACCATAATGATAACCACATCTGGTTGTTGCTCAAGTACATCGTGCTCTAGTCTGTTTAAAAGGTTTGAAGTAGTATTACCACTAACCCCTGCATTTATAACTTGAGCTTGGGCGGTTAAGCTGAAAGCACACCATAAAATTAGTATCGTAGTTATTTTTAACTTCATAAGAACCTTTAATCTTTAGGCGTTGAAAATTCTAAGACTTGACCATCTTTCTGTAATACCTTACGTAAGGTGCCATAAGAAATATCATGGAGGTTCTTATTATCTTCCAAAGCCAAACCTGCTAAGGTACCTGCACTCTGCCCTAAGATCATAAAAACAGGTTCCATTCTGATAGAACCAAAAGCAATATGCGAACTTGAAACTGCCGCAGGAACCAATAAGTTTTTACACTCTTCTTCTTTAGGAAGTATTGTTCCTAAATGTATTTGGTAGGGCTCTTCTGCATCAATCCCCAAATCACCTTCATTTTGTACATAACCCTCTTTGGTAATGTAGCGTTGTGCATTATGTGAATCCATCGTGTAAGACCCCATTCCTATGGATTGATTTACTTTATTTTTTCCTAATATTTCATTTTCTGTCATTACAAATTTTCCAATCATACGTCTTGCTTCCCGCACATAGATTTGATACGGCCAATGGCCATTATCTGCAAATTCATCTTTTGCTAATCCCCATTTTTTTATACTTGTTCTAAATCTTTCTGGCACACTTTCATCATGGCCCCAGAAATAAAGTAAGCCTTTGTGGTATGCAATGTGCTCGTCTAAAATTTCTTTTCTTTTCTCGTAAGATGCTTCAGGGTATTCATAGTTCATTCCTATATTATCGGAACTAAACGGACCTACATTATTTACATCTCGCTTCATATTTGGTATTTTACCTCCGCCAAACATAGAATATCGGCCGGACTCAAAAACTCTTCTCAGTAATTCATACTGAGCAGGGTCATAATTCTCTGGCTTTTCAAAAGGAACAACATTACCTTCTGCATTGGTAGTACACAACCTATAATTGTAGGCTTGTACTCTATGATCTCCAGAACCTTGCTCTCCTGGATCTTCTGTTGAGATTCTTGGCAGTATGCCACTAGTTGGATCGCCAGGTATCACATAAGGACTTATTTTACGATCGCCAAAATTATGACTGTGATGAAATTCTTCTTTCTGCACGCCATTCCATTTCTCATTATAAACACTGTTTGCTTCTCTGCCTACATGATATTTTACCCCTGCTGCCGCCATAAGATCTCCTTCATAAGTAGCATCAATAAATATTTTAGCTTTATACGTAGTCCCATCTAACATCGTTATGGAAACAATTTTACCTTTTTCCATTTTAACGCCACTCTCACGGTCTAGCCATTTGTCCCGTAATATTTCAATTTGATTCTCTTTTACAAAATTTTCAAAAATGTTTTCAGCTACATGTGGTTCAAACGTCCACATGGTTTTTAAGTCATCATCTATAGCCGTGGTTCCTTGCGCTATGTTTCCATAATCTGTTTTAGGCTGCCAGTTCCACGCCTCCTTATTTTGATAATGGGCATAGACCTCTTCATAAAACTCTTTTGATATACCACCGATGACTCTTTTATTTCCAAGATCTGTAAACCCCAAGCCACTAGAAGAGAGTCCGCCTATATGTTTTTCAGGGCACACCACTAAGACCGACTTTCCCATTCGTTTTAATTGTATCGCAGAGGCAATCGCCGCTGATGTGCCACCATAAATAATTACATCTGCCTTGTATGTTTTAGGTGTATCATTAGCTGATAAAAAGCTGCTAAAAGAAACGAATAGCACAAAAAATAATAGGCTTGATTTTTTCATTTTCAAAAGGTTTGATGTTTTTTTGTTTGATGTCATTAGATAACTTCTGAGGGTTCATCGAAGCTTCTCTCAAAAGCATTAGATAAATCTCTCTTAATCTAAAAAATTTTCCATCGGAATGATTTCATCAAATTCTTTGATCTTAATATTCTTATAATAAATCTCTGCTGTTTCTGATTGAAAACCGATAATACCCTCGTTCACAGACAGGTCTGTTCCCATATTTACAATGACACCATTTAATTTATGAATGGTATACGTATCTCCCATTACAATTATTTCGCACTGGTTCCATTGATCATTCAAAGCATTAACGGCAACATTTGGACTTGCCAATAGCATTTTATTTTTACGCTGCCCTGTAGGTAACCCTCCATTTTCTGGTAATAAAAACGTTGAACTATCTTTTGCCACAAACCAGTTAAGAGAAGTTCCGCCGGTAATAAAATCTCCGGTATGGTTGGTATTAGAAACATGATTATATCGTATTTGATACTCTATACCTGTAGGCCAAATTTTATCATCGGTTACATGGTAATAAATACCTGCATCATATTGCCATCTCTCAAAATTATTCGTGATTTTAGTCCCCCATTTGTATTCAAAGCGAAGTATATATTTACTGTATTTTTTGTTAGTATAAAAAAGACCATGTGTTCCATTTTCGCCAGTACCTAAGTCTAAACTATCTGGCATATTTTTAAAAACATGTACCATTTCATTATCTATGGCATAGACATTTTTAGCCATTTCATGGTCCCCATTTTTTAGCTTTAAGTACCAACCTTCCCAATTTTCACCATTAAATAAATCGACAAATCCTTCATTAGATGAAGATGTTTTTTTAGCGCTTGAGCAAGAAATAACTAAAGTGATTAACAAAACAAATACGAGTACTTGGTTGGATTTAATTTTCATGATTTCTTCAATTTGTGAATTACAATTATTCTTTACCCGTTGTCAATCAATCCACTTTTTAGGTGGTTTATTATCTTCCAAAAAAAATAACATTGACAGCAACAAAACTTGTTGTACCAATGTTATCCTTTTTACTATTTATCTGCTATAAATTATAATGCAAACATTATAAGCTATCGTTTTTTATGCTTATTTCTTTTTTAAAGCCTTTTCTACAGCCTCTTTTACTAAAGGTTCCATTAGTTCATAACCTGCAATATTAGGGTGAACAGTATCCCTACCTAAATCTACTTTTAAGCCTTTTTCTGCATTTACCATAGGCGTGTAATAATCTAAATACACTAGTTTATGTTTCTTAGCATAGGCTTTAATTAAGCTGTTTAGTGTTATAATTTTGTCTGCAGGCTCTATAGAAGGGCTCCAAGAATAACTACTCGCAGGCAATACCGATGCTAATACCACTTTAATGTTGTGAATTTTAGCTAATTCTGCCATGGAAAAGATATTTTCAGCTATTTGCTCAAGGGTAATAGGCCCTCTGTTTTGTGCTATATCATTTGTTCCTGCATGTATCACTACTGCCTTAGGGCTTAGATTTATAACATCTTGTTTAAACCTTAAAAGCATTTGCGGTGACGTCTGTCCGCTAATTCCTCTGCCCACAAAATTATTATCATCAAAAAAATCAGGCTTAAATTTTACCCATTTTTCGGTAATAGAATTCCCCATAAAAACCACTCTATTCTCATTTCTAGCGGGTGCTTTCAATTCTGAATTTTCTTTTTCATATCGGCCTAGATTAGCCCAATCATCAGTAGGTACTAATTGAATTCTAACCACCGAAACCTGAGTATCCGGAGCCTCCTCCGGTAATAATATCGTTAATTTACCTTCTATTAATTTTATTTTAATCTTTTTATCTGGTTCAGAAAGCAATCGTGCTTCTCTTGGTTTAATAGCCCTGTCTATCACCAACTTACCATCTGCGGGCCAATTAAAAACATGTGCCAACAAAAATCCGTCTTCTCCTTCTGTATATCCTCCCCATTCTGGTTTAGCGTACTCATTGACTTGAGAAAACCCAACACCCACATTTAAAATAAAAGCAATGGCTACACTAATTATTTTCTTGGAAACATTCATACTTTATATCTATTTAAACTTTTACGTGTTAAACAAACCAAGCACCTGAATGGTGTTTGGTCTGTTCTTTTCTTATTTAGCAACTCCGTTTTTAAACTAGTTCTCCAATTCAATTTTAATCACAGAAACCGTAGCATCTGGAGCCAACATGGGCACCTCTAAGACTACCTCCCTAGAAGTGGCTAATGACTTCAATGCTGTTTTAGAATCTGTTAATACTGTTGCTTTTTTAACCTTGATGTCTTTATGTAATTTTAACGTACCTGTTTCTGGCCAATCAAAAACATGAGCATAGAGTACACCATCTTTTTTCGTATAACGCCCCCATTTTGGCTTTGCATACGGACTTGCCGAAGCACCATAAATAGCTTCGCCATTTTTTTGCGTCCATTCTCCCATCGCATTTAAACGTCTAATACTTTCTGAAGGAAACCTACCAAAACCATCTGGTCCTATATTTAATAAAAAGTTACCTCCTTTAGAAACAATATCTACTAATTTTTGGATTAAGTCCTCACTACTTTTCCAATCAGTATCAGATGGTTTATAGCCCCATGAGCCATTCATTGTCATACACGCTTCCCAATCAGAATCAATTCCTGTATCTGGAATTTCCTGTTCTGGGGTCCCAAAATCGCCCGCAAACTGTCCTGGATTATTATTCATACCGTCCATTCCTGTTCTACCTTTATCAACTCTATTATTTACAATCGTATTTGGTTGAATATCCCGAATGTAGCTATAAAGATCTTTTCCCATTTCTGTTGTGTAGTCCGAAATCCAATCGCCATCAAACCAAACGACACCAACATCCCCATAGTTTGTCAATAATTCTTTCACTTGAGGTTTCATGTAGTTCTTGTAGTATTTAGGAAACTTAGGATTCACAACCGTAGGATCATCATGTTGAGAAATGTTATAATTTGGATATAAATTTCCTTGTGCTTGTGGGTGATGCCAATCTACAATAGAGTAGTAAAAACAAAATTTAATCCCTTGCTTTTTACAGGCTTCTGACAATTCTTTAATCACATCTCTCTTAAACGGAGCTTTATCTATCACATCATAATCTGATACTTTAGAATCCCACAATGCAAAACCCTCATGGTGCTTCGCCGTAATAACAATGTATTTCATTCCTGCATTTTTAGCCATAGTTACCCATGCATCTGCATCAAACATTGTTGGGTTAAACATTTCAGGAAATTTCTCATAGTCTTCAATGGTATAATCTAATTTATCCATGGCCCATTCTGCACCACCACCAGCTATTTGGGTACCACGTTCACCTCCAATTATGGAGTATGCCCCCCAATGAATAAACATACCGAATTTAGAATCACGCCACCATTCCATGCGTTGGTCATCATCCAATTTTTTTACGTCTGACTTTTCTTGAGCAAAACTTGAGGTAACTTGCAGTACAGCAAGTAGCCCTACTACTAATGATTTCTTTATTATTTTCATTTCTTTAATTTTTATAGTGTATTGCGTTATTTGGTTTTAATTATTAATTCTTGTTCTGATTGATTTCTCATGATTAGAAGCTTTAATTCTGCTCCTGCATTCGCCGCACTTATGACGAAAAAGTCTTTAACCGTTCCTGTTTTTTTGCCTGATGCGCTTAAGATCACATCTCCCGCTCTAAGTCCGTTATTTTGTACTGCCGGACTTTGACTCCATACTTTTAAAACAATTACACCTTCTGCTGTATTTAGGCCATAGGCCGACTGCTCTTGTGCCGAGCTTACACTCTTTATATCATTACGTAACCATGCTATTGTAGGAGAAACATTGTTCTCATTAGCTGACGGTTTTTTTAATTGAGGGATTTCTGGAGTTTTTGCAAGCTTCTTCAGCGATGGTTTTTGAACTCCAAACTCATCCATTGGAAAATTTTTAAAACCAACAGCTAAGGCTGGTGAATTTTCAGCTACCGTAAAATCTAACCTAGCAGGGTCCTTAAATAATGGATCGCCAAACCCACTATGATTATCCCTATTATAAATTTGAGATTTTAACATGGCCTCTTCCGTTGAAAAAAAGTTGTAATCCAGTTCTTTTCCCCACCCTAGAAGCCTAACATCTTGATAAGCATCACTCACAATATTGTGCTTAAAAACATCTCCGCTTTCTACAAACCACACATGCGGATGCAAGGAATTGTTTACCATGATATTATTTTCAGCGATCCGATTGAATCCTTCACGCAACTTAAGTCCGTTATTTAATAATAAATTATTATAAATATGATAATTAGAAGACCCATCGTCCAAATCAATATCCCAACCATGATCACAACGAAAACGGTTATTTCTGATAATCGTAGTTTTTATAGCATCCCACATAGGCATGTTTGGGTTGGCTGTAGTTAAACTATCCATTACGGCACGTTTTGGGTGCCAAAAACGATCACGACCCCACGAATTAAATGAGCCATGATCACTAGTTTCTAATACGGTATTAAACACATCATTAAATTCTAAAATATGACCGCCCCAAGTACCATCGCCTATATTTATACCTGCTCTTGGCACATCATAAATACTATTATGACGGACCGTAATATCCATCGCCATAGAAATTTGGACTCCGGCTGTTTGTTTCTCTATGCGACCAATGCGATGTATTAAATTATCTTCTACCAAACAATTACGAGGATACAACTCGTTCTTAGGTCCAGGAATAGTATCCATTTCGGCTACGGGAACAAACTCCGAATAGTGAAAAGAAGGCGAACGTACTGCCGAAGGGTCTCCTACAAATGAAATGGCGCTCCCGCCACATTCATGAATATGGTTTCCTATAATGCTTAATGCTTTATTGTACTTACTCGCCATTATAACATTACCGCCTAAATTGGTAAACTCACTATTGGTTACGTTACAGTTCTCCGTTCCTTCAAAGAAAATAGCACTCCCTCTGTATATATTCCAATCGCTACGCAGTAAAGGTTCATATACTTCCATGAACGTACGTTGGGTATTTTCAAATGTAATATTGCTTATGCTTACATTCTTAACCGGGTTTTCTAAAGTACCCACAACTTGTATCAAATCTTTAAGTACTGAAACTTCAAACGTAGTCGTCTCTGGATTTAACCCTTCTGATGGCCAGTAATATAATTTATCAGTAGTTTTATCTAAAAACCATTCTCCTGCACTATCTAACTCTTCAAAAACATTCTCTACCATACGAAACTCTTCATGGGGTTTAGAAGCTCTGTTGTTTTGTTGACCTCCTTCTAAAATAGCGGTCCCATCTTCATTTACTCCAGTAATTTCAAAATGAAAACCGCCCCAACGACCACTATGCAAGGCATGAAAATAAGCACCTTTTGGATGTTTCCACGTAGCAATGCGTTCTTTAGAAATAGCATCGGCTGCGTACCCCTGCCAATAATGCCCATTCTCATCATAATTGGGATAACGTGCTAAAATTTGCGCTTTTCCATTCACTATCAATTGATCAAAATTTAAATCTTTTGGTACTTTGGTGACATACATCGTACTATTATACTTTTTCCAATTGGCTTTTAAAGGAATGGATCCCTTTATATGAACTTCTGAAGCATCTGTCCCTTTTATCTGTAAGCCATTTAATATCGATGGAATTTGAATTGATTTGGTAAGATAGTATGCTCCTGGAAGGATGTTAATAACGATACTTAAGCTGGTATCTTTTTCTTTTAATTCTGTTGCTCTTTTAATAGCCTCTTCTATGGTTAAAAAAGGTTTGCTTTTTGATCCTTTACTATTCTTTACTCCGTTTACAGAAACAAATAATTCTATCGTATTCGCCTGTATGGAACAAGAAATAAGGAGTAATACTGCTGTGAATAATAGTACAATTTTCTTCATTTTAAAATCTTCTCGTTCGCAACTACATTGTTGCTTTTCCTTTTAAATATTTTATAGCTTGTAAAAAAGCATCTACTTCTACTGTTGTTTTTCTAAAATATTCAGGTCCGTTTTCTTTCCATTGATTAAAAAACCCATGCTTCTGTCCTTCATAAATAACAACATCACAGCGGCTCCCAATAGCCTGCATTTTAGACTGATACTCATAAGCAGTAGCAACCGGAATTAGAGGATCTTTACTCCCTAATAAAAACAAGGTAGGTGGTGCTCCTTTTGCTATATTATGTAGGGGTGATATTTCTAAATAGCGATCACCTACCTTATCATAGCCATATCCAGTCTTGCTATTATCAATTACAGGATTGTATAAGACTAGCGCATTTGCTTTAGAACTAATTGATATATCTTCAGTAGGTTCTTCTAAGCCTTTTATTATCGCTGTTGCAGCAGCCAAATGCCCTCCCGCAGAACCGCCAGAGGCCACTATTTTTTTAGGATTTATATGCAGCTTTTTAGCATTACTTCTCAAATACCGTATTGCAGACTTCGCATCACGAACGGCATCAAACGGAGTTGTTTTGTGTCTTGATTGTACCCGATAATCCACCAAAACTGCGACCATTCCTCTTGTTGCAAAATACTTTGCTTGGTCTTCAAATTGCGTGGTGGTACCTCCGTTCCAACCGCCGCCAAAATAAAAAACAATAGCTGGAAATTTTTTCTTTTGATGCACGTTTTCAGGATAGAACAGCGTTAGTTTTAAGGTATCTCCCTCAATTATTTTATACACCAAACTATCTGGTAGTATTTCTCTAGCTTCGTATTTATCCTGACCGTGAACCTCAGACAAAAATCCCAAGAAGCTAAAAATGACTACAATGTTTATTAAGACCTTCATTTTATTCTTTTAAGTATGCTATAACTACTTTACGATATGCCTTTTCTAATCTAAACACCAATTGTTCGGGGTTAGCTCTTGACACCTGCCCTTTTCTTGAACTAATTAAAATATCATTTTCATAAACTTGTAATTCGGCCGATTTTTTCCCTTTCAGAAAAGGTGCTCTTATTAAAATTGGTCCGTCTGATTCTAAAACAAAAGTATCTCCATTACGTTCTACAGAAATATTAACAGGAATTCCAGAAGCTACAATTTCCCAACCATGCTGTTCGTATTTGTACATCCCCCCAAGAAAGAAGTACGCTAAATCATCACTACTTTTAACTGTTTTTACAACCGATAACAATCCCTTTTGGTACACCCCATCTTTTTCAACTACGTCTTCTTCCGTTGTGTTTAAAATGATGGTATCTGTGGTGTCATCATTTAATGTCACATTAATGACTTGTGTGCTCGGGTTTTCTTTAATTGAGGAATAGTTTACCTCAGCAATTGGATTATCTTTTCCTTCGAAATAAGGATTAAAAACCATGGCAAACGGATTCTCCCAAGCTGATGCTTCTCGCTTTACAATTAAAGTTTGAATTGAATCTCCAAATACCTCCGAAGGTGCTGTGCCAGAATCTTTCTTTAATACATTGGATTTGGGAGCTAAAGCGGTGTAAATACTTTGCTTTTCACTTCCTTTAATCCAAACTTTCATTAAATTATCAGGACTATCCGTAGTCTTAAGCTTAAAAAGTGCTTGCACATCTTCAGCCGTTTTCACTTTCTTTTTACTTCTCAAATAATCATAGCCTTTGATATCGCCATATATACTACCAAAATCTTTCGTCGTTTTTAAAGTAAGTGCATTAGATTTTTTATCTAAAATTTGAAGTGATTGCCCTAGATTATGATAAAAATAATCGTGCCGTTGATCGCCACCTGCTTGTTTTTTTGATCGGAATACATCTATAAAATAGCCATTTGAAGCGTTCGATTTTATAATTGCTGTAAAGCGTTGTTGGTCTGCCTGAGTTTTAGGCTCAAAAAAAGACACTTTAGAGAAGGTCAACTTATCAAACGAAGGTTTTTCACTTACTTTCGGAAAATTATTATCTAATTTAAAAGGATGGTAGCCCCGCATCGCATTGTAATCTGAAATGCCATCTACCACAACTGTATTATGCGCTGGAAATCTAGAGTAATATTCTCTATGGTCACTATGCCAATAACTAGAACCTTTCCCCATATCTAGACCCAAAACATAAGTATTTGCAAATAGCTCAATAGAAATACCATTGGCATGAGAATGGTTACCATAAGAACCAGCCGTAGAAACCATCATGGCATGAGCTCCGCTGCCTAGTCTCTGATTAAACATACTAACATTAGAAGCGTAAAACGTTGGCGATGTTAATTGATCCAGTCCGTTTTTATCATTTTCTGACGTTTTTAACTCATCCACATAAAAGAATAATTGCGGCAAATCTTTCGCTTCTCGCTCATATTCTCCTTTAGCTATCATTTGGGCTAACAGTCCAGAAATAATAGTTTCTTTTTCTACATTCTTGTATTTATTATAGTTTGAAATTAAAAGCTCAAAATTTTCTGGCGGTAATGTTTTGTGATTTGAATCGCCAAAACCAACAGTATACCCACTAGGAAATAAATATTGAAAAGATGCTAAAGCCGCTTTTTCTATGATTGGAAAGTTTGATAACTCCTTTTTATTTGTGGCATGATCTAAAAGTGTAAAAATATCAAGTAAGGTAGTAATCACATGAACAGAATAGGAAGCACATTCTGGCCACATACCCGTTTCCTGATTGTAAACCAATAAGGATTCCTTAATAGCTAACTGTCTTTCTGAAGAGGTATTAAAAGTACGGTCTAGAAAATACTGGCGTCCTTTTCCATTTTTATACGCATTGTTATCCTCTAAGACCAGGGCTACATAGGTTAAAAATCTAGCCTGAAAAAGATTCCAATTATTATCTGGAATTCCATTAGTGATAATTTGATCTCCCCATTTTTGAAATACTGCTGATGCTTGATCTAGGTTTACTTTTTCCCCTTCAAAATAATCATACAGAAAATCATAAGTTGTAATTAAATGAATCAATATTTTTTCATGAATAACTTCAAATGTGGCCAATCCAGAAATACGCTGTTGTACTCCATTTTCTAAATCGATAGGAGCATCTCTATAATACATTCCTGCGATATAGGTTTCAAAAACCGGCTTTGCTAATTCAGCATATTTTTTATCGCCCGTGACCCAATATAAAAAAGAAGCATCTTCCACCAGACTCATAATCTTTCGATTAATCCCCTCTATAGCAAAGCCTATTTTTGAAGGATGCACCCATTCTTTAACCTTTGTTTTTTTATGTGCTAGATAATAACCACGCGGATCATCAAAATACGGTTCTACCTCTTCTAAATTAGGTGTTGAATATTCTGAAGCCCAATCTCTAGTTCCTGAAAAACGTACCGTAGGCACTGGAGCATTCCCCTCCGAATGATCAAAATATCCTCCCTTAAGAAAGACCTTATCATGTTTAGTCTTCCAATTCATTTGTAACCTAGAAACCAACCATGTTGGATCATTTTCAACAAACTCCAAATATTTTTCTAAATTTTTAATTTTCTTATCTACTAAACTTTTTTTCCATTCAATAGTTTTAATACTATTTAAAAATTCAGGCTTAGCTTCATTAGTCGTATAAATTCTGGGGTGTGCACTTTTTTGAGCATTCGTAGTTACTATCCCTGTTAACATGCTAAAAAGCAGTACAAATACAATTGAATTCAATTTTAACTCCATCTTTCTCATTAATCTCTCGTATAAATTATAACTTACTGGTCTGTGTAAAATGCTCTTTTTTCGCCTGAACCTCTGCTTTTTAATGTGAAGCAGATTACAATACCCTGATTCTTTTTCTATTTATTAATATTGATTGGCATGCTCATAATCTCCAATCCTATGAAACACATTTCGCTTTAAAGGGATTTGCATTCCGTTTGTATTTTCTAACCAGTCATACAAACTATTTGCAAAATCTTTAATCAATGGTTGCAGTTTTGGATCATCAATTAAATTGACAATTTCATTGGGATCATTTTCAATATCATACAACTCATTCGTATCCCAAATACCATTATATCTTATGTATTTGTATTTATCTGTTCTAACCCCAAAAACTGTTGGCGTCATCGGAAAATCATATTCAAAATAGTATTCATAAAATATTTTATCGCGCCACTTGGTTTCATCTCCTTGTAGTAATTGCACAAAAGATTTCCCAGGCATATATGTTGGTTTTTCTAAGCCTGCACAATCTAAAATTGTTGGTGCTATATCTACATTTTGCACCATTTTTTCAACGGTTTTTCCTCCTTCAAATAATTCAGGACAACGTACCAACATGGGCACCTTTACAGACTCTTCATAAAAATGGCGTTTGTCTATAAGTCCGTGTTCTCCCCAACTAAAACCATTATCACCCATATAAATAACCATGGTAGACTCCTCTAATCCATTTGCTTTTAACCAATCTAATACCGTACCCACACTATCATCTACTCCCATTAAGGTTTCACAATAGCGTTGCACTAAATCATCAAAAGTTCCATCGGCAGTACCATGATACATGTAATCTACCCCATGCCAACTATCCCGTTGTCTCTTCACCCAATCTGGCCAGTTTAATTTTTTATACTCAGAGCCAATTGTTTGGGTGTAACTATCTGGCTTGTCAATCTTTTTACCCGCGTACATACCTTCATGACGTTTGGCAGGAAAAAACATAGCGTGTACTGCTTTATGCGATAAATACATAAAAAAGGGTTTATCTTGATCTCTATGATCCAACCAGTCTACCGCATGATCAGTTAACAAATCTGTCACATAGGTCTCTTCATCATACTGCGTATTTTTACCATTGATATTTAAGTTTGGTGCGTAATAATCTCCTTGACCTGCAAAGCTTTCCCAATGATCAAAACCGGGTCTTGGACTATCATTATGGTCGCCCATATGCCATTTACCAAAGAAGGACGTTTGATACCCCGCCTTTTGTAAATATTGAGGAAAGAATGTTAAATCACCAGGGTTGGGAGCCACATTATCTACAATGGTATGTACATGTGAATATTGCCCTGTTAGAATGCTTGCCCTACTTGGCGAACATAAGGAGGTGGTAACAAAAGCATTTTTCATATGTGCTCCTTCACTTGCCATCCTGTCTAAATTGGGCGTTTTTAACCAAGGAACTTTTCCTGTAAACCCCATAAAATCATTCCGATGATCATCTGTTAAAATGAAAATAACATTACGCGGTTTTTTCCCCTTCTGCTTTTTCAATTTTAAGTTATTTGTTTTTTGAACTTGTTGAAAACTAAACATTTCCGTTGGCTTCCCTACTAAGAAAATTAGTATTATTAAAGCTGATTTAAAATTCTTAAAAACTTTCATAATCCGCGTATTATTTGTTTGTTGTTATGTGTATTGCAAAGCCATTATTGGCTTTAACCGCTAGGTCCTTAACAGTCTCACTTGTAATGTCAAAATCTTCAACTTTCACTTTTGTTCGTGTTTCCACAAGCGCATCATCAGTATAAAACCTGGCCTTAAATGGCTGTCCTTTTGCTAAAAAAGAAAAATCTAAAACTATATTCCGAGGTTTTACCCCATTAATTCCTCCAATAAACCAATCTGATCCTTTCCTTCTGGCGATGACCCCAATTTCTCCAATTTTAGCTTCTAAAACGATGGTTTCATCCCAAGTGGTAGGCACATTATTAAAGAACTCTAATTCTGGCTCGTTACCGATATGCCTTGTATCTCCCCACAGGCCATCTTTTTTTTCTGGTGATGCCGCTGGTTTATCATACCAATATAAAAATTGAAGTGGACTGAAAATACAAACCGTTTTGGCCAGTTGAGAGGCATGAGAACCCATTTCATCAACTCTAGAATTGTAATAACAAACTGTATTATCAGAAGCTCCGGCAAGCGTGCGTGTAAACATACTAACCAACGTATGAGCATTAGGCACTGTTTCCTCATCACCACGAATTCCTTCCTGCGTTAGAAAATTTGGATACGTTCTAGAAAAGCCTGTAGGTCTATATTCATCATGCACATCTATGATCATTTCATATTCGGCTGCTTTTTTAACCGCTTCATGCAACCAAGCCGTAGCATCTTGGTCTCCAACCCGAACAAAGCCATATTTAATCCCGGCTACGCCCCATTTTTTTAACAAGGGCAATACTTCATCGATCTGTTTTTCTAAAGCACGACGATTTATATACAGTATCAATCCAATTCCTTTTTCTCTGCCGTATGCGGTTACCGCTTCCATATCTAGAGGGCCTTTTGATCTTTTTGGATCTAAGGTTACCGTCATGGCATCTGAGCTATTTTTCATCTCATCACCATACCAGCCTGCATCAAACATGATATATTGCATGTTATGTGCAGCTACAAAATCAATAGCTGCATAAGCCCCTTCTGTAGTAAGTGTTGTTTCTCGTAATACCTTCCCTGGTTTTATCCAAGACTCGTCTTTAATTTCAGAAGGATCATTTAAGTTTTGAATGATATAATTATTGGTCAATAATTCCCCCTCATTTTTAGCCATCATTACCACTCGCCAAGGAGATTGAAAAGGTAATTTTTTATGCACCTTAGCCCCTGCTTCTTCCCGTTTAGAAATAATTGCACCCGTAATTGTGTCTTGCTTTTGATCGCCCATTCTACCATCTAAACTTGATAAAATACTATAGGTAGCACTTGTTCCTTTGTCAAAACTTAATCTAGCATAATCTACCAACTTCGCTTCGGCTAGCGCAATTATTAAACGATCACTAATTTCAATAACCAAAGGACGTTCAACACCTTTTTGTAATTTACTTATGGGTATTTTTTTATACTCCCCTTGAGCCGTAAGTACTCCTGGTCCGCGTTTTGGGGTGGACCATACTTGATAATCTTCTTTGAAATTGTAATGGATGTTCTCCGCTAAGGCCACTTCTGTAATATGATCTTGTACCGGAATCTCATAGGAAAATGCGAGTCCCTCATCGTAGGCTCTGCAAATAATAGTAATTTTAGCATCCCCTTTTTTAAGGTGTACTTTAAGCTGATTATAGTGATCAGGTATCGTACTTAATTCTGCAAAATTAGATTTCCATTCGTTTTCAATAGTTGTATTTTCAACTTTTAGAACCCCTAACTTACCGTCAAAATTAATATCGTTTGAAATCAGTTCAAGAGTAGAAGGCAATAAAACTTGGTGTCCGTCATACGACATAGAAAAACCAATACCTTTTCCTGGTAATAGTGTAAACGTATTTTTTCCGTTAGGTGATGTTACGCCAATAGCTGTGCTGCGATTGCATGCCGTAAGAGATACCATTAAAATGGTGCCTAAAATAAAAGCCTTGGTCCTAATAAAATTCATACAGCGCGTTTATTTTCTTGAAGTTTTACGTTAAAGTGACCTTTATGCATACCCTGAGTTTTCCTTATGCTAAATCTACAAATGGCTTCACCATTACGTATGGCATTATAGCCCATGGATATGGACAGGTTACCCGTAAAGCTAATTTCAGCTTTAGATGAAGTTGAAAACCTTAAGAACTATTTTAATTATTTGGTTTGTTGCCTACCTTTTTGAAAAAAATCATTAAAAAAGAGCATTTGATATTTTATAGAATTCCTCCAATATTCATTGGTATGACCTCCTGGCCTTTCAATGTAATCATGAGGTATATTACGTTCCAGAAGTTTTTGATGTAACCTTAGGTTAGCATTGTAAAAGAAATCATCTACCCCACAGTCTATCAAAAAATCTAAATTTTGTCCATTTAACAGATGTGTTAAATTAATTACGGTATGTTTTTCCCACGCTTCAGGAGCATCAGCATACGCTCCCAGGCGTTCTGCAATATCCCATTGCAAAGGAAAGGGTCTAATATCTACCCCACCACTCATACTAGCCGCAGATCCCCAAACATCTAAATGTTTAAAGGCTAAATACAGTGCTCCATGACCTCCCATACTATACCCCGTAATAGCCCTATTTTCAGCGTTTGGTATGGTATAATACTTTTTATCTACATGAGATACTAACTCCTCTGCGATGTAGGTCTCATAACTCATATTCTTATCAACTGGACTGTCAAAATACCAACTCGTTTTATCACCATCAGGGCAAATTAGAATAACATTATATAGGTCCGCATACTTCTCCAACTCAGGAGCTTTTTCTAGCCAGGACTTATGGTTGCCACCTGCGCCATGCAATAGATAAACTACATTATAACGTAGCTCTTTTTTTTGATATGAATCTGGAGTAATCACCAAATTTTTAATCTTCTTACGCATTGATTTACTTGAAATAACGAGCGTATCTATTTTTGCTGCCGATAGGCTTATCGAGAAAACAAACGCGACTAAAAAGCTTAAAAATTTAAACATCCTTTTATACTTTTTTTCTTAACATTTCATCCTCTAATTCTTCAAGGGTTTTTCCCTTTGTCTCCGGCATCAAAAACATAACAAATAACAATTGAAAGACCATCATTACCGCAAATATTAAAAATACGACCCCTGCTCCCACCATAGGATGTTGAAACAAATAAGGGATCAAAGACGGAATAAGTGCTGCCAAAATCCAATGTACTGAACTACCAAAAGACTGACCTGATGCTCGTAAGTGGTTTGGGAATATCTCAGAAATAAAAACCCAGATTACTGCACCTTGCCCTATAGCATGTGCTGCTATAAATAGAAATAAGAAAATAGGCACTGCTAACCCTGTCCATCCATAAAAGAATGCTGCAGATACGAGGCCTAATGAAATAATATACCCAACAGAGCCTACATACATCAAGGTTTTTCTACCTACTTTATCAATTAAAAAGACTCCTAACAATGTAAATACCAAATTTGTTACGCCAATCCCAACGCTACTTAAAAGTGCCGTACTCTCTCCTAAACCCGCTTCTTCAAAAATTCTAGGGGCGTAATAGAGAAAAGCATTTATTCCTGAAAATTGATTGAAGAAAGCAATTAAAAAGGCTAATATTAAAGGAAATCTGTATTTTTTAATAAAAATAGTTTCTGACTTATCACTTTTTTCAGAGTGCTGATTCATCGCTGCTATTTGAGCATCAACATCTGCTTTTGGATCTATTAATGCTAATACTTTTTTTGCTTCTGAAATTCTTGACTTTGACAGCAACCAACGTGGGCTTCTAGGAACTTTTAAGGCAAATAAGATATACAATACGGCCGGTATCGCCTCTACGCCTAGCATCCACCTCCAAGCATTTTCCCCTATACCACTCAATAAATAATTGGATAAAAAAGCTATTAAAATTCCGAATACAATATTAAATTGATACAAAGCTACGAGCCTACCTCTATCCTTGGCAGGAGCAATCTCTGAAATATATGCCGGAGCTGCAATCGTAGATGCACCAACACCAATACCTCCAATAAATCTAAACAGTGCAAATACATAAGGATCATTAGACAATGCAGAGCCAATCGCTGAAACCGCAAATAAAACTCCAATAGCAATTAACGTATTTTTACGTCCATATTTATTTGTTGGAAAACCACCAAAGATGGCACCAATCACGGTTCCCCAAAGCGCCATACCCATAACTACCCAACCATGAAAGGTATCTGATGATTCCCAAAGGAGTTGTAATTTTTTATCTGCTCCTGAAATAACAACAACATCAAAACCAAAAAGAAACCCGGCTAAAGCTGCTGTTATTGACCATAATAAAATTCTTTTGCTCATAATTTAAGTTCGTTATTGACTAATTTTTGCTTTAATTAATCGTGGTTTAAAATAATAAGATTAAAGCATTTTTAGCTTCAACAATAATAAAATGAAAAAGAAATTTAGGGTATTAATTATGATTCAAAAGCTATAAATTATACCTCTATGCGCTATATTTCTTTGAACTAATACTAAGAAAAGTCCGATTGAAACCAACACTTCCCCTTAATTTCATATTGTTCCCATCTAAATTTATTGCCTTCAAAAGGAAGCATAAACACCTAATAATTTTTGATTAAAACCCTAAAATATATCAATTATTCATACTTTTAAAGTTTATTTGCTACGAAATATTTAATTTTAGTAAATTATTTATGAAGCTCCATTTTTTAAACAGATCTAACAAAGAGCACAAATCGCTTACCGTATCACATAGTATTTACGATAATTTCTTAAAGGTGTGGCACTATCATGAAGAACTTGAACTTGTTTTTATTCAAAAAAGTTCAGGAATGCGTTTTGTGGGTGATAGTATCGAAAAATTTTATAGTGGAGATGTTGTTCTGATTGGAAAAAACCTACCTCATATGTGGCTGAATGAAGATAAATATTTTCAAAACGATGCTACACTTAAAGCCGAAGCTATTTCTGTTCATTTTAAAAAAGATTTTCTAGGGGATAAATTTTTAAATGTTCCCGAAACCGAACAAATTTCACAGCTCTTACATCTTGCCGTTCGCGGAATCAAATTCAATAACTTGAATGAGAAATTACTACAAAATTTAAAAGATTTAGCGCAATTAGATGATACGACACAAATCATTTCCTTATTAGAAATACTCAATAAGCTCTCAAGACATACAAACTATACATTACTATCTAGCAGTGGTTTTCTTAATAGTTTTCATAAGACAGAAAACAAACGATTAGATAAAATTTATGAATACGTCTTTCAAAATTTTAATACTCCTATGAGTTCTGGTGATGTTGCAGAGAATATAGGAATGAACAAATCTGCCTTTAGTCGCTTTTTTAAAAAAATACATCGCAAACCTTTCACAAAATACCTGAATGAAATACGAATAGGATACGCGTGCAAGCTGCTTATCGAGAATAAAGAAAGTATCACCGCTATAGCCTATTTATGTGGGTTCAATAATATCTCTAACTTCAACAGACAATTTAAGCTCCTCAAAAATAGTTCTCCTTCTTCCTATTTGGAATTTTACAGTAAAAATAAAACGGAAGGCAAAAAAAGTATTGAATAAAGTGTTTTTTTAGGTGGTTTTCATGGCTTATGCCGCCTAATTTTGCTTCATAAGCAAACTTAAAATGGCTACACCTATACTAATTACGGACATTGAAACAAGAGATGTTCGTTTTCCTACAAGCAAATCATTAGATGGCTCTGACGCCATGAATCCTGATCCTGATTATTCAGCTGCCTATGTGATTTTAAAAACAAATCACCCCGAAGGTATCGAAGGTCATGGACTTACATTTACGATTGGAAGAGGAAATGAATTGTGTGTTGCGGCAATCAATTCTATTGCGCCTTTAATTAAAGGTAAATCTTTAGCATCTTTCACCAAAAACATGGGGGTATTTTGGAAGATGATTACCGGCGACAGCCAATTAAGATGGCTAGGGCCTGAAAAAGGAGTGATACATTTAGCTACAGGAGCTGTTGTAAATGCTGTTTGGGATTTATATGCCAAAGTGGAGAAAAAACCGCTTTGGAAACTTCTAGCAGATATGAGCCCCGAAGAATTAGTGAGCTGCGTAGATTTCACCTATATCACTGATGCTATAACTCCTGAAGAAGCTTTAGCGCTTCTTAAAGATAAATCTGCATCTAAACATGAAAGAATAGCCCACCTAGAACAAAACGGATACCCTGCCTATACTACATCTGCTGGCTGGTTAGGGTATTCTGATGATAAAATGAGACGCTTATGCCGCGAAGCAAAAGCGGAAGGCTTTAAACACATGAAAATTAAGGTGGGATCAGATCTTCAAGATGATATGCGCAGAGCTGCGATCATAAGAGAAGAAATTGGTGATGAGCTTAAATTAATGATGGATGCCAATCAGAAATGGGATGTTGACGAAGCTATTACCAACATGGAACAATTGAAAAAATTTAATCCTTGGTGGATTGAAGAACCTACGAGTCCTGATGATATTCTTGGTCATGCTACCATCGCTAAAGCCGTTGCCCCAATTTTGGTAGCTACTGGAGAACATTGTCAAAATAGAGTGATGTTTAAGCAACTTATGCAGGCTGGTGCTATAGGTATTTGCCAGATAGATAGTTGTAGAGTTGGCGGGGTTAATGAGATATTAGCTATCTTGTTAATGGCCGCTAAATTTAAAATTCCAGTATGTCCACATGCTGGCGGTGTAGGCTTATGTGAATATGTTCAGCACCTTTCAATGATAGATTACATTGCGATAAGTGGCAGTTTAGACGATAGAATAATTGAATATGTAGATCACTTACACGAACATTTTTACGACCCTGTAATCCTGAAAAATGGTGCTTATATGCCTCCTAAATTACCTGGCTATAGCATCACAATGAAAGAAGAATCTATAAAAGACTATAGCTTTCCTAATGGAAAAATTTGGTCGAATGAAACGACAAAAACAGCGCTTTAATGAAATTTAATTTAGACAAGAAAACGGCAATTATAACAGGTGGCGGAAGTGGTATTGGAAAAGCGATTGCTAAAACATTAGCCGAACAAGGCGCTTTTGTACATATATTAGAATTGCAAATTGAAAATGCACTACTCACAAAAAAAGAGATTGAAAATAGCGGAGGAAAAGCTGCGGTACATCAATGTAATGTAGTACATCAAAAGGAAGTTATTGCGGTTATTGATGAAATAGCCAAAAACTCTTCAATTGACATTTTAATTAACAATGCAGGTATTGCCCACATTGGTAATGTTGAAAATACGCCTGAGGAGGCTTTTGATCGCGTTTACCAAGTGAATGTCAAAGGCGTATACAACTGTATTTACAGTACGATTCCTCATATGAGAAAAAATAAATCTGGTGTGATCATAAATATGGCATCTATAGCATCATCAGTAGGTATTTCAGATAGGTTTGCCTATTCTATGTCTAAAGGCGCTGCATTAACCATGACTTATTCTATTGCAAAAGACTATGTTCAAGACGGCATTAGATGCAACTGTATTTCTCCTGCAAGAATCCATACTCCTTTTGTAGATGGATTTATAAACGAGAATTACCCAGACAATAAAGAAGAAATGTTTGAAAAGCTTTCGCAAACACAACCAATAGGCAGAATGGGAATGCCTGAAGAGGTTGCCAATTTAGCATTATATTTATGTTCCGATGAAGCTTCTTTTGTAACGGGAACTAACTTTCCTATAGACGGTGGGTTTATAAAATTAAACGGATAATAATTCCTTGTGTATTAAAGTAAAAAACACAATCATAAAAAATAAAAAAAATGAAACTTATAAGATTTGGTCAAATAAATAATGAAAAGCCAGGAGTACAATTATCAAATGGAAACAAGATTGATGTTTCTGGTTTTGGTGAAGATTACACCGAACATTTTTTTGAATCTGATGGATTAAATCGTTTAGAAAAATGGCTTAAAGCCAACGAAAAAGAATGTCCAACAATTGCAGAAGATACGCGCTTAGGCTCTCCTATATGTCGCCCGTCTAAAATAGTGTGTGTAGGTTTAAATTACGCAAAGCATGCCGCTGAAAGCGGAATGCAAATTCCGAAAGAACCCGTGTTATTTTTTAAAGCTACATCGTCTATCATTGGTCCTAATGATACTGTTATCTTACCTAAAGGCAGCACAAAATCTGACTGGGAAGTTGAATTAGCAATTGTAATCGGTAAAAAAGCTTCTTATGTTTCTGAAGAAGATGCATTAGATTATGTTGCTGGATATGTATTACATAATGATATAAGTGAACGTGCTTTTCAATTAGAAAGAGAAGGACAATGGGTTAAAGGGAAAAGTTGTGACACCTTTGCGCCTCTTGGACCGTTCCTAGCCACAAAAGAAGAAATAAAAGATCCTAATAATTTAAACCTATGGTTAAAATTGAATGGAGAAATGATGCAAAATAGCAGTACAACTGACTTTGTTTTTAATGTTCAAGAAGTAATCAGTTATATCAGTCAATTCATGACCTTACTTCCTGGCGATGTAATCTCTACAGGGACACCATTTGGAGTTGGTTTAGGCTTAACACCACCAATGTATTTAAAAGAGGGCGATGTTATGGAATTAGGGATTGAAGGTTTGGGAATTTCTAAACAAAACGTAATTGATTACAAAGCGTAATGATCATTGATAGCCATCAACATTTCTGGGTATACAATGCAAAAAAGCATTCTTGGATAGACGATACGATGTCTACTATCCGGAGAGATTTTTTGCCAAAAGATTTAAAAAAAATCTACCAAGAAAATAATATTGATGGCTGTATCGCTGTTCAAGCGGATCAAAGCAGAGAAGAAACGGAGTTTCTTATGAGCTTATCAGCCGAGCATCAATTTATAAAAGGAGTTGTAGGTTGGGTAGCTCTTAGTGCGGCTAATATAGAAGCACAACTAGAAGCGTATTCAAGTGTAAAAAAATTAAAAGGATTCAGGCATATTGTGCAAGCAGAACTGAATCCTAAATTTTTGTTACAGTTAGATTTCCTAAGAGGAATTGCTGCCTTAGAAAAGTATAATTACACGTACGATCTTTTAATTTTGCCCCATCAACTAGGAGCCACCTTAGAATTCATAAAGAAATTTCCTCATCAGAAATTTGTACTAGATCATATGGCTAAACCCTATATTAAGGAGGGTTTTATAGAGGGATGGGCCGTATTAATCAAAGAAATTGCTAAACATGAAAATGTCTATTGCAAATTATCTGGAATGATTACCGAAGCAGATTATACGACATGGTCCGCTGCACAGATTGAACCTTATATGGATGTAGTGTTCAATTCTTTTGGACCTCATCGCATACTTTTTGGGTCTGATTGGCCCGTATGCCTCGTGGCAGGAAACTTTGCTAAAGTAAAAAAACTAACCACAGATTTTATTGCCAAATGTAGCCCTACTGAACAACAGAATATCATGGGTGAAAATGCAATAAAATTTTACAATTTATAAGCTATGGATTTACATTTAAAAGATAAAGTTGTTGTTGTAACGGGTGCAGCAGGATTAAAAGGCAGTATAGGTGAAACGATTGTACAGGCTTTAGCAAATGAAGGGGCCATACCCGTAATTGTTTGTAGAAATGATAGAGGGTTTGGGTATGAGAAAGAATTACAAGACAAGGGAATTGATGCGTTGTTTGTAAAAACAGATTTGACAGATCCTGTGCAAGTAGCAGCAGCAGCAAAAAAAATAGGTGAAAAATATGGGCGGATAGATGCACTAATTAATAACATTGGAGTAAATGATGGGGTTGGTTTAGATGCTAGTATTGATGATTTTATGGGGTCTTTAAAACTAAATTTAGTAAGCTTTTTTGCAATGACTAAATTTTGTCTTCCTTATATTAAAAAAGTACAAGGCACTATACTAAATATAGGCTCTAAGGTTAGTCTTACAGGTCAAGGAGCTACATCTGGGTATGCTGCTTCTAAAGGGGGCGTATTAGGCTTGACAAGAGAATGGGCCGTAGATTTAATAAAAGATAATATTCGGGTAAATGCTATTATCATCGCAGAAAGTTGGACTCCAGCTTATGATACATGGATTAAAACACTGGAAAATGGCGAAGAAAAATTAAAAGCTATCGTAGATAAGATTCCATTGGAGAATAGGATGACCACACCACAAGAAATAGCAGATACTTGCTTATTTACTATTTCTAAAAAGGCATCACATACTACCGGTCAATTCATTACTGTAGATGGCGGTTATGTACATTTAGATCGTTCCTTACTTTCTAAATAAAGCTACAACATCACAAAAAACTCAACGCAACTTAATCATGAATAATTCCCCAGAAAAACCTGTAGTAGTATCAAAAAAGATACTTGTTCCATTTATTCTAGTCACCTCCTTATTTGCTTTATGGGGGTTTGCTAATGCGGTTACAGACCCCATGGTACAAGCTTTTAAAAAAGTACTTGAATTATCTAACTCACAAGCTGCTTGGGTACAAATGGCCTTCTATGGCGGTTATTTCTGTATGGCATTACCTGCTGCCATGTTTATGAGAAAATACTCTTACAAAACTGGTATTTTAATAGGACTAGGATTATATGCTGTTGGCGCCTTATTATTCTACCCTGCCGCTATAACAGAACAATTTTGGTTTTTCTGTTTAGGGCTTTATGTCTTAACCTTTGGCTTAGCCTTTTTAGAAACTGCCGCTAATCCTTATATTTTAGCCATGGGCGATAAAAGAACCGCTACACAGCGGTTAAACTTAGCCCAAGCATTTAACCCCATAGGGTTGATTGCTGGATTATTTGTGGCACAACAATTTGTATTAAAAAATTTGCAATCAGATGATATTGCAGATTTTAGTGCTTTAGAAGAAGCTTCTAAAGTACTCATTCGCACCTCTGATCTATTGGTGATACGCAACCCCTATGTAATTTTAGGTCTGGTATTACTCGGCATTTTTGTTCTTTTTGTAATGAACAAAATGCCTCAATCTAAAGATGAGGGTGCGATGCCTAGCATTGGAAAAACATTTAGCATCCTTCTAAAAAACAAAAAATATGCTTTAGGGGTCTTAGCGCAAATAGTATATGTAGGCGCACAAATTATGTGCTGGACCTATATTTACCAGTATGCAGAAGCCATCCAAATAAGTGCTGTTACCGCTGGTTATTATCAAATGGCAGCTTTTATCTTATTTACCGTTGGTAGAGCTATAGGAACCTATTTATTACGATTTACAAGTGCGGGAAAACTACTGATGCTTTTTTCACTTTTCGCAATTGCTTGTGCCGCAGGCGTTATGTTTATTGAAGGTGTTTTAGGATTATATTTTCTAGTAGCGATATCTTTTTTTATGTCTTTAATGTTCCCGACAATCTACGGCATAGCGCTAGAAGACTTAACAGAAGAACAATCCAAAGTTGGCTCTGCTGGTTTGATAATGGCCATCGTAGGTGGTGCTTTAATGCCTAAAGCACAAGGAATGATTATAGATTATGGAGGTAATGGCGTAGCGGATTTACAAATATTAGGCGTTGCTGAAGTTAATTTTTCTTTTATCCTTCCGCTATTGTGTTTTATATACATTGCTTGGTACGGGCGCCATATTTTTAAACATCATGAAGTTAAAACAGTAACGACAAGCTTATGAAACGATATTGTTTAGCACTAGATTTAATTAATGATGCTTCATTAATAGCAGAATACAAAGCGTATCATGCTAAAGTATGGCCAGAAATTATGGAAAGCATTAAATCATCTGGAATTCAGCATTTAGCTATCTATAGTGTGGAAAACAGACTCTTTATGATCATGGAGACCAGTGATGAATTCTCTTTTGAATCTAAAAACAAAGCTGATCTAGCCAATCTTAAAGTTCAAGAATGGGAAAAATTGATGTGGAACTATCAACAAGCACTTCCCAATTCTAAAGAAGGTGAAAAATGGAGACTAATGGAACAAATTTTTGAATTATGAGCGAGCAGAAAAAAAAAGAAATCAAAATAAATACAGCTTACCCTTCGGTCAGTGATTTAAGAACAAAAGCTCAAAAAAAAATTCCAAAATTTGCATTTGAATATCTGGATGGCGGTTGTAATGAAGATGTAAATCTCCACAAAAACACGTCTGAAATACGAAAAGTTGAATTACTACCTTCTTACCTAAGTAAGCACAGTGGCTCTTCTATGAAAACCGAGCTCTTTGGTAAAACTTACGATGCTCCTTTTGGGATAGCACCAGTTGGCTTACAAGGATTAATGTGGCCAAATGCTCCAGAAATTTTAGCAAAGGCTGCTTTTGAACATAATGTCCCTTTTGTATTAAGTACGGTCTCTACAAGTAGTATAGAAAGAATTGCTGAGATTACTGAAGGTAATGCTTGGTTTCAATTATACCATCCTACTGAGAATAGATTGAGAGATGATTTAATAAAAAGGGCTGCAGAAGCGGAATGTCCTGTTCTCGTTATTCTTTGTGATGTTCCTACCTTCGGTTTTAGACCAAGAGATATTAGAAACGGTTTGGCTATGCCTCCAAAAATGACCCTAAAAAACATTCTGCAAGTTTTAGGTAAACCACATTGGGCTTTAGAAACTTTAAAACATGGACAACCAAATTTTGAGACCTTAAAACCATACATGCCTAAAAACCTAGATTTAAAACAACTAGGCAAATTTATGGACCAAACATTTTCTGGTCGGTTGAATGAAGAAAAAATTAAACCCATTAGAGACATGTGGCCTGGGAAGCTAGTTCTTAAAGGTGTCGCTAATGAAGCCGATGCCGAAAAAGCAATCCAACTAGGTTTAGACGGTTTAATTGTCTCTAACCATGGCGGAAGACAGCTAGATGCAGGGGAATCTACCATAAAACCATTATCTAGAATAGCAGAAAAATATGGAGATCAAATAACTGTAATGATGGATAGTGGGATACGCTCTGGTCCTGATATTGCAAGATCTATGGCTTCTGGAGCTGCGTTTACTTTTATGGGTCGCTCATTTATGTACGGTGTGGCAGCCCTCGGTAAACAAGGTGGCGACCATACCATCTCCTTATTAAAAACAGAACTACAACAAGTAATGGAACAAATTTGCTGTGAAGATGTAAGGGATTTTAAAAAACATTTAATCAAATAAAACCCTCATTAAACCGAGGTTAAAAGAACTTATTCATTTTGAGAATAAGTTCTTTCTAAACTTCCGTTTTCGTTGTAGAATTCTATCTTAGTTACCATCGCAGCATTCCAAAGAACTATTTGCGATGATTGTGAAAGATACCCAGAACCCAAATAATTTTCTTGCTTTTCTATTTTACCGTTTTTCTTATAAATTAACGCGTACTGTTCCCCTCTTTTAAAATCAATGTATTGATTGTTTAAACTATCTGTAAGAGCAAATACTAGGGTTTTACCTGCACTACTCGTAGCCACCCAACTCATACGATCTTCAATTTTCACTAACGATAACGCTTTGGCGTCACTGTCTACCACAAAATTTGTAGTGTTCAAGGTTTCACTAGAAAAACCTCCTTTACCATTTCCAAGTAACACCATACCCTTACCAGCATCATATCTTCCCGAAATTACTTCCGTTTCATAATAATTACCAACTCCCAAAACATCAAGATTTCCGTCCTGGTTTATATCAAAAACCTGTACTCCAAATAATGGTGCAAACTGCGCTTCAATAGGTAAGGACGTGACCTTAAAATTTCCATCCCCTAAATTCTCAAGATAGCTAGAATTGGTGTAATTGGCTTCAAAAACAGCCATACCCGTAGTATCTAAAACCACTAGAAAATCTTTAACACTTGCATTGGCATACGTACTATAAGACGGAAAAGTTTTATACAATTGCCGTAGTTGCCCACCCAAGGCTCCTCTTGGAGCAATGGGGACCTCAACATCTTGAATATATCTGGTTATTATAGGATCCATGCTATTATTCTGATCAAAATCTTTAGCATACATACGCAAAGGTTGCTCTTTGCTTGCTTTATATGCGGTATTGGTTCCTAAATTACCTGCAATGTAATCAATGTCTCCATCGCTATCAAAATCTGCCCCTGTGATGCTATTCCACATTCCAGAGTACTTATTTAATGTAGTATTCGTTACCTTTTCAAAACTTCCTGCTGTATTTTTATAAATTACAAGCGGCATCCATTCCCCTGCCAATAGTAAATCTAAATCATTGTCATTGTCATAGTCGCTCCATAAAGCAGCTCTCACCATACCTATATTTTGTAATCCGGGTGCTTTATGACTCACGTCTGTAAATTTACCTCCATTATTTTCTAACAAATAACTCCTAGGACTTGTAGGAAAGCTATCTGGTTCAACCGCCCCACCTACAAACACATCTAAATCGCCATCCTGATCAAAATCTGATGCAACCACACAAGAACCACTCGCCTTTAATATAGGTAACGCTTCCTTATCTAAAACAAAGTTTCCCTGGCCATCATTCGTGTAAATTCTATCTTGATAGTGGCCTTTATCATAATACTTAACAGAGCTCCCGCCACTGACTACATAAAGATCTAAATCGCCATCTTGATCTACATCAAAAAACAGTGCTCCTAAATCTTCGTACTTTTCAGAATCGGCCAATTCTTGCGTATTAAATTTCCCCTCTTTCTGAATCAAAAAAGCTCCCTTTTGGTTTCGCGCACCACCAATATACACATCATCAGTACCATCGCCATTTATATCTCCTACAGCTATTCCTGGTCCAAAATAGTCATTTAAGTGTAAGAGCAGCGGTTCATGCCTAAAGTCATTTGCTTCATTCTCTATATGCGTATGCTCAAAATTTAAAGCATCACTAATTTCTGATACCAAGAAATTTTTAGACGGCAATGCGGGAAAATTAAGCGGCTCATTTTTTCCCTTTACTATGGTATACAAGGTATCTACTCGTAAGCTCCCTAATTTCTCGAAAGTGCCCCCAGGCCATTTAATATGCAAAGAATCAATCTTTGAAATAGTACCCACACCAATAGTAGCTTTTAACGATGATGTACTTAAATACCCTCGTACAGGTGTAATTTCTTGATGAATCTTTGTATCGTTAGGCATAAAAAGGGTTAGCTGCGCTCCTACGGCATCAATATTTCCTTTATCTGCTTTTAGCTGTAGTTGCAGATAATGATTCTTATTTAGCTGCCTGCTATTATTTTTATATACTAACGGAGTAGCATTAATGGTGTTCATCACAAGATCTAAATCGCCATCATTATCAAAATCGGCATAAGCAGAACCATTAGAAAGTGAAGCTTGATTCATTCCCCAGTCTACTGTACTATTTGTAAAACTTAGATTGCCATTATTTTGAAACATATAATTAGGCAAGTAAACACTTTTTAAATTTTTGAGTTTTTTTAGTAAATCTTCTTTTGATAACTTCCCGGTACCTTTGACAAAGACGGTAGACTGACTTGAATATTCTTGAAAATCATGATCGGTAATATCCCGCATAAAACCATTGGTAATGTATACATCTTTTTGTCCGTCATTATCAAAATCAGCAAATAAGGGAGACCAACTCCAGTCTGTTTCATATACACCCGCCAAACGTCCTACTTCACTAAATACAGGATGGTTATTAGCGCCTTGTCCTCTATTTAATTGTAAGGCATTTCTAATAAACTGAGGCGAGAAATCATTTTTTAAAACATCTTTATAATGTTCATGATTCATGTTAGAGGTCATTGTTTTTTTCCGGAGATTACTTTCTGGAAGCATATCTAGTGTTATAAAATCTATAAGGTCATCATTGTTAATATCGGCAGCATCAATACCCATACTATTTCTACTTGTTTGTTTAAAGTACTCTTTTGCTTTGTTCGTGAAGGTCCCATCTTGATTGTTTACATACAGAATATCATCCGCAATAAAATCATTCGTAATATAGAGATCTAACCACCCATCTTGATTGATATCTGTAACCGATAATCCAAGACCATATCCTTCAATAGTTACCCCTGCTTTTGTAGAAATATTTTGGTATTTTGGATGTCCATTTTCAATTCCTATATTTTCATATAGCCGATCTGTACTTGGGCCCGTACCATCTGTAAGCGTGTAAATTTTATCAATATTTGTGGTAGGTTCATTAGCATGTGTCAAGAGGTACATATCTAAATCACCATCATTATCCATATCAAAAAATGCGGCTTGAGTAGAATGACCGTTATCATCGATGCCATATTCCGCTGCCATTTCCGTAAATGTAAGGTCGCCATTGTTTACAAATAATTTATTCTTTCGCTTTGCACCTTCTGCATGACCCGCAACGCTTAAATACACATCTTGCCAACCATCTTGGTTGATATCGATAATGGAAACTCCCATGACCCATGAGTTGGTTTCTAGACCCGCTTTTTGAGTGTGGTCTTCAAATTTAAAACTGCCTTTATTGATGTACAATTTAGAGGATACCATGTTTCCCGAAAAGAAAATATCTTCTAATCCGTCATTATTAAAATCGGCCACACCTACACCTCCGCCATTGTACATGTATGGGAAATTAAAATAGTGTAAGGTATCTAATTCTTGAATTTTATTGACAAATTGAATGCCAGAGTCCTTTGCTTCAATTAATTCAAATTGTGTTACTTCTGTAGTACAAGAATATAAAACAGTTCCTATTCCGATTAAAAGAAAAAGCTTTTTAATCCACATAGATTAGATTGGTTTTAGGTTGATAAACGCTTCGTGAAAAACGAAGAGGGACTATAAAAATAGTCCCTCTTTATTGAATAAAAAATATTCTCCTGTGTTCTTTAGAAATGAACGCAGTTATAAAACAGACAAATTAGTATCCAGGATTATGTTTGAAATTAGGATTTGCATCAATTTCATTCTGAGGAATATCAATATATTCTTTCCCTGGCTTGTAAGAGGATGTTCCACCACTTTCCGATTTAAATTCTGGATTAGCAACAATACGAGATTGCACTTTATCCCATCGTAATAAATCAAAATAACGTGTTCTTTCTAAACTAAGTTCTTTTACTCTTTCATCTTCAATATCTTGCATGGTAATGCTTGTAAATGCGGGCATGTCTACTCTAGCTCTCACTTCATTAATTGCATCTAACGCAGCCTGTGAAGAACCGTTTAAATTAAATTCTGCTTCTGCAAACATTAAAAGAATATCAGAATAACGTAATAATCTTAAGTTGTTACCAGATTGATGCCATCCATTATCTTGAGAGCCCGTATATTCTCCAAACGCTATATCTAACCATTTGTTTCCCCAAACACCATCTTCACCTGGGTATACATCTTGGTAACTTTTATCTCCATAAGTGACAGATTTTAACTCTTTACCTTCATAATTAGTAACCTCATCGGTATCAAAAAATAATGTTGTAAAAGCTCTAGGATCTATTTCATCATTCACCGTACGCTCGTCTAAAAATAAATCTAATACCCACTGATTAATACGCATCCCATCTTGACCTGTAAATCCTTTTGGCGCAATATCTGGATGAAAGGCTGCACCTTTACCAGCACCAGGAGCATCACCACCCCAACCTTGGCTACCGTCATTCACTAATTGAATTTCAAATAATGATTCTTTATTATTTTCAGAAGCTTCCGTAAAGTTAGCTGCATAATCTGCCATCAACTCATAACGACCATCCATAATTTTTAAAAATTCTGTTTTAGCTTCTGAATCTTTTCCTTGGTATAAATATACTTTCCCCAACAAACCTATTGCTGCACCAGCAGTAACTCTACCAGTATATTGCGTAGGCCAAGAATCTGGCAACAGTTCTTCTGCATTCATTAAATCTGACTCTATTTGTGCCCAAACTTTTGCAGGATCTTCTTGCAATAAGCTTTTTGGGTTTTCTAAGTCACTAATTGGAGTGGTAATCAATGGCACATTTTTCCAATTATTTAATAAATTAAAATAGTTAAATGCTCTGATGAAGTACGCTTCCCCTAAGATACTATTCTTGGTTTCTCCATTCATTTCAATTTCCGGAACATTGGCCAATACTTCATTTGCTCTAGTTATTCCTTGAAACATAGTACTCCATACCCAAAAGGCACCATTTGATGTTGACACCCCATTAAAGGAACCTGCAGCGGTACGCTCCGATGTTCCAAAAGCATTGACCACATCATCTCTATAATCCGATAAGAAGATTTCAAAACGACTGTAATACCATATGTGTGTAAATGGGCTATAGGCGCCCACAATACCTTTAACAGCATCTTCTTCTGTATTCCAAAATGAATCAGGAGTTACAGCATTTGGATTTTCAGTATCTAAAATTTCATTCTTTCTACAGCCATATAGTACCGCTGCTAATACAAACAGTGATACATACAAGCTTGCTTTTATATTTCTTTTTTTCATGTTCTTAATTTTATGATTAAAATGATGCTTGTATACCTAATTGAAATGATCTTGCTGTTGGGTAAGCACCTTCATCTACTCCAGAGCTGAAGATTCTTCTAGAACCTCCTCTAGAATTTCTACCTACTTCTGGATAATATCCTGTATAGTCTGTGATGGTAAATAAATTACTAGCAGAAACATACAATCTAAGCTTAGACAAGCCTACAGAGTTAATGACATCTTCAGGAAGTTTGAAACCTAGTTGTACATTACGTAATCTAATATAGTCTCCTTTTTCTAAGTAAAAATCTGACATACGTCTGTTAAATCCAGGATCTAATAAGGTATTTCTAGGAATATTAGTTGCTGTATTTTGAGGAGTCCAAGCATTCAATGCAGCTGCTAAATAATTCCCTTCCGTATCAAAATAACCACGATATAAATTGGAGTTCAATATTTTATTGCCTGCAACGCCATTAAAGAATAAGTTAATATCAAACCCTTTGTAATCTGCTGAAATATTAATTCCGTAATTTAAATCTGGAGAAGGATTTCCTAGAAATTGTTGGTCTTCCGTATCTATCTGACCATCTTCATTTAAATCTTTAAAACGAATATCTCCTGCTTGTGGGCTAAAAGAATCATTAGCTGCTGCAGCTTCCGCATCTGTTTGATAGATACCATCTGTTACATAGCCAAAGAAAGAAGAAACAGGTTGCCCAACATCAGTTTTTGTACCCTTTAAGCCGTTTGAAGTAAACTGTCCTTCTATAATTGGTGTTGCATCACCCAAAGTGGTTACTTCATTATTTAAAATTGTAAAGTTTCCGCTTATATTAAAGTTTAACTCCCCAACATTATCAGAATAGTTTGCTAAAAATTCAAAACCTTTGTTCGTAATACTTGCGGTATTGAATGGCACTCTATTACCAAACCCAGTATATAATGGTAAAGCAAGTTCTACTAATACATCTTCAGACTTCTTATTAAAATAATCCATCGTAAAACGCAACTTATTATTGAACGTAGCAAATTCTAAACCTATATCTGTAGTTTTACTGGTTTCCCAAGTAATATCATCATTTACACCTTTGGTAATAGAATATCCTGTTTGCCTTTCTTGATCCGTACCTAAAGGATATTCACTGTTTAAGTTCAATTCTGGACTAATGGCATAGATAGAAACGTTATCTGAACCCACCTCTCCGTAACTAGCTCTTATTTTTAGGTTAGAAATAGCCGTTACATCTTCCATAAACTTTTCATTACTAATATTCCATCCAACGGCTACAGAAGGAAAAGTACCCCAACGTAAACCATCTTTAAATAATGAGGACCCATCACGACGTACAGTAGCGGTTAACAAATACCTACTATCATAGGTATAACTAACTCTACCAAAATAAGAACGAATTGCTTTTGTTAAATCTAATGATGGCATTTCTGCTCTATCTTCTGCTGCAGAAGCTACACGAATATCATTTGAAGGAAAGCCTCTGGCTACAACCCCTAAAGATCGTGTATTAGAAACTTGGTCTGTATACCCTACAACAGCGTTTACATTGCTCTTGCCTATAAGTTTATTATACGCTAAGGTATGCTCTATTAAAGAAGAAATAAAATTATTATTTGTTTCTCTCAATTCTGCAAATTGCTGATTTCCTACCGTACCTGCATTTAAGAAGTAGGTTGGTGTAAATCTATAATTATTGGTGAATGATGCATCTAAACCTAAATTCAATTTATACGTTAAACCATCAAAAATTTCATAAGAAGCAGCTATACTTCCTAAAATAGAATTACTGGTAACTGTTCTGTCTTCTAAGCTTGCAAGCGCTAAAGAGTTACTTATATTTCCTATTCCGTAATAAGAAGATAAGGTAGGAGCCCCAGCTACATCCGGAATATCAGAAGCACTAAAATCTCCGTTAGCATCATAAATATTTATCGTAGGAATAAGATCTCTCTCTTTATTAAAATAGGTATTAGGATTGTCAATAGACCTTGTTAACCCAATCGTGTTCTCTAATTTAAACTTTCCGAAATTAAGAGTTGCATTAGACCTTACCGTTGTTCTTGTATAATCTGACTCCTTAATAATACCTTCTTGCTCTAGGTGATTTAAAGAAAGACTAAATCTTACATTTTCACTACCTCCATAAATTCTTGCATTCGCATTTAAAATAGGTGCCGTTCTTAAATTTGCCTCTTGAATATCACTATCGATATTAGGATTGAATTGCGTATCGTTTGCTGGGAATCTAGGATTACCATCATTATCTCTTGCTCTATTTACAATATCGGCATATTGTCTTGCATTAGCCCAGTCTAATTTATTAACGGACTGCTGAAACCCATAACTATAATCTAAATCTACCCCAACTTTACCTATTGCCCCTTTTTTAGTGGTAATAAGAATAACCCCATTGGCTGCTCTTGAACCATAAATTGCAGCAGCAGAAGCATCTTTTAATACAGAAATAGTTGCAATATCTGCAGGGTTTAGAGAATTCATATTGTCTGTAAACATGCCATCAATCACATACAGTGGGCCTACATCTGATAAGGTGCTTGCCCCTCTAATAGTCACAATGGCATTAGCTCCAGGAGCACCACCGTTAGCTTCTACATTTACACCCGCTACTCTACCTTGTAATGCCTGAGAAGCATCGGAAAATGTATACTTATCAATATCATCTCCATCTACCTGACCAACAGAACCTGTTAAATCTGATTTTTTCTGTGTACCATAACCAACGACTACAACCTCATCTAGAGCTTGTGTATCTTCTTCTAAAGTAACCGTTAAAGTAGCTTCACTCCCAACAGACACTTCTGTTTTCTTATATCCTATATACGTAAAAACTAGAATATCTCCTGCTGTTACGGAGGTAATGGAAAAATTTCCATCAAAATCTGTTTGCGTGCCGTTGCTTGTACCTTTCACAATTACGTTAACGCCTGGTAATGGTCCTTGCCCATCTGCCACTATTCCTGTGACCGTTTTTGATTGGCCATTCATACTCATAAAAGCGAAAAAGAGAAGCAGTACACTTAAGTACCTGCTAAGACTTCGCCCTTCTTTTAACATCATTATTTCACTCATAATTTTAAGTTGTTAGTTGAATCTGCAAATTCAAAATATTAAAATGATTCTTAGGTAATAGATGATTATTATACTATAACAAATGTTTAAAAACCGTTGTAGTCCTTAGCCTACAAGGAATTGCGACGCTAAATGATTTGCGCTTTCCTAACATTTAAAAAAGCACAATATGTTTTGTATTACATTGTTTTTTGTAGCTTTAACACCAGCCAAAAAAGAGAAAAACTTACTTCTGATATGACCACAAACCAAACTGAATCAAATACCTCAAAAAATAACACGCTAGTTCCTATTGCCATTATTGCAGGGCTATTTTTCATTTTTGGGTTTGTTACCTGGATCAATGGAGCTTTAATTCCATTTATGAAAACCATTAATGAACTGACAGATACACAATCTTATTTAGTGGCTTCAGCATCTTATATTTCATTTGTGGTCATGGCATTACCCGCTTCTTATATCTTAAAAAAGATTGGGTATAAAAAAGGGATGTCTCTTGGATTGATCGTTATGGCCGTGGGCGCTTTGGTTTTTATTCCTGCAGCAGCAGCCAGAACCTATTGGATTTTCTTAGCTGGAATTTTTATACAAGGCGCAGGGATGACACTTTTACAAACGGCCTCTAACCCCTACATAACAATATTAGGTCCTATAAATAGTGCCGCTAAGCGAATTGCAATTATGGGAATTGCCAATAAAGTAGCTGGCGGATTGGGCTCTGTTATTTTTGGAGCTATCCTATTATCTGGAATAGGAGGCATTAAAGAGCAATTAGCCACCGTGGGTGCCGAAGAAAAAATAACTTTACTTAACACTATGGCAGATAGTGTGGTCATGCCGTACGTTATTATGGCCATCGTACTTTTTATATTAGGGCTACTGATTTTAAAAGCTCCTTTACCGAATGTAACTGCACAGCCTATAGAAGTTCCTAAAGTAGGTCACAAAACAAAAACGAGTATTTTTCAATTTCCACATTTGTGGTTAGGTGTGTTTGCTTTATTCTTATATGTTGGTGTAGAGGTTATCGCAGGAGACACTATTATAGCTTATGGTATAGCCTTAGATATTCCTGTAGAACGCGCTAAATTCTTTACGCTCTTTACGCTTATGGCTATGGTAGCCACTTATGGGCTTGGTGTTGCCCTCATCCCTAAAATTATCAGTCAGGCTTTTGCACTTCGTATAAGTGCTATTTTAGGTATTGTATTCTCATTATGCATTGTAAGTACCTCTGGTTTTATTTCCGTTCTTTTTGTAGCTGCTTTAGGAATTGCAAATGCTTTAGTTTGGCCTGCCATCTGGCCTTTAGCATTAACCGGATTAGGAAAATTCACAGAACGAGGTTCTGCATTATTAATCATGGCTATATCTGGAGGCGCAATCTTACCTTTACTATACGGATCATTAGTAGATAATAAAAAAGAAACCTATATAGCCTCTGCTATCACCGAAGCTTCTGCTACTGCTCAAGCAGCAACCTTTGGTTACTGGATATTGGTTCCTTGTTATTTATTTATTCTCTATTATGCTTTTTGGGGCCATAAAACAGGGAGTAAGAAAAATTAAATTTTGAATAGTGAAAAGCTAAAACCTTTATTTTTTAGCTTTCTATATTTGGTATAATCAAACTCATATAAAAAAGCTCCTTTTTTAGAGCCCGATTTATCTTTTTCCTTTAATTGTATAAGAATATTGAGCGAAAGAAGTTTTTTTCTAAAGTTTCTGGTATCCATTTTCTTCTGAAATAACTCTTCATACAAGCGTTGTAATTGCGGAATAGTAAACTTTTTTGGTAACAATTCTAATCCGATAGGATAAAATTGAGCAACATTTCTTAAGCGATGCAAAGCATCTTTCACCATTATATTATGGTCTAAAACTAGATCTGGTAGTTTTGAAACCTCAAACCATTTGGCTCCATATTGTGCGGCTAAATTGGTATTCTTTTCCGTTAATCGTATTAAAGCATATTGCCCTATAGAAATACAACGAGCACCGGGATCTCTTTCTACTTCAGAATAGGTTTTTAGTTCTTCCATAAAAATATCATCCAAGCCTGTAAATTCTTGAAGCACTCTCTTGCCCGCAGCTTCTGCAGACTCGTTGGCTAAAACAAAACTGCCTATCAATGACCACATACCTTTTAAAGGCTCCAATTGCCTATTAAAGACTAATAATTTTAGTTCTCCATCATCAAAACCAAAAATTATACAATCTACCGCTACATATAATTTAGACGCTACAGCGTATCTACTCTCTTCCAAATGAATTCTTTTTAATCAAATATAATAAATGTAATAATTACATTTATTATATTTGTGCTTCTAATTATGACTTATGAGCTTTTTTATCAATTTTACTCCGGACTTAGTTGTTGAATCGCCAGGCCGTATCAACTTAATAGGCGAACACACAGATTACAACCTTGGCTTTGTATTGCCCACAGCAATTGATAAAAAAATCACGCTGAAATTACGAAAAAATAACAGCTCTAATTGCAATGTGTATAGTTTAGATAATGAAAAATCAGTTACTTTTTCATTAGACAAAATTGAACCTAGCAAACAAAGCTGGGAAAATTACATTTTAGGCGTTTTACATGAAATACAATTACTCACCGATAAACTTAGCGGTTTTGATTGCGTTTTAAACAGTTCGTTGCCTATTGGTTCTGGCTTAAGTTCTTCTGCTGCTTTAGAATGCGGCTTAGCTTTTGGTCTTAATGAATTGTTTGATTTGGGACTATCAAAATCTCAAATTGTAAATTTATCGCGTGCTGCAGAACATAATTACGTAGGCACCAAATGTGGCATTATGGATCAATATGCTTCTGTAATGAGTAAGTCTGGATACGTCATTAAATTAGATTGCAGAAGTTTAGCATCAGAATACATCCCTCTAAATTTGGGAGATTATAAATTACTTCTATTAAATACAAACATCTCCCATAGTTTGGCAGATAGTGAATACAATACAAGGCTACAGGAATGTCTTACGGGTGTAGAAGCGATGAAGACCTTATACCCATACGTGGCATCTTTAAGAGATGCAGATCAAGAGATGTTGACTGCCGTAAAAGACACCATTAGTACCACTGTTTTTAATCGATGTAACTATATTATAGAAGAAAATGACCGGGTTTTGAAAGCCTCCGAAGCCCTTACCCAAGGAGATTTAACCTCTTTTGGAGTATTGATGTACGGGTCTCACGACGGCCTTCAGCATAAATACGAGGTGAGCTGTCCTGAATTAGATTTTATGGTTGAATATTCTCGTACTAAAGAATTTATACTTGGCTCGAGAATGATGGGAGGTGGTTTTGGTGGTTGTACCATCAATTTAATTCATAAAGATGCCATTGAAAATTATATCACTGAAGTGGCTATCGCTTACAAAACAAAATTTAATATTGAATTAGACGCATACATTGCCATGCCAGATCATGGAACTATGCTTAAAACATTATAATTATGGATACAGTTTTTAACGAAAACCCACATAGAAGATACAATATATTAACCGGAGAATGGGTATTAGTTTCTCCGCACAGAACAAAACGACCGTGGCAAGGGAAAGTTGAAAAGCCTTTTATTCCTTTGACAGCAACTTATGATAAAAGTTGCTACCTCTGCCCTACCAACACTAGGATGGGTGGCGGTAAAAATCCTGATTATACTACGGCATATTCTTTCGTTAATGATTTTTCTGCATTACTATCAGATACTCCTTCTGGAAGCGTAGATGAAAATTTATTACAAGCTAAATCTGAAAGAGGATTATGTAAAGTGGTTTGTTTTTCTCCAAATCACTCTTTGACTTTACCTTTAATGGAAGAACAGGACATTGAAGCTGTAATTAGTCTTTGGCAAAAAGAGTACAAAGAACTCGGCGAATTACCTTATGTTAATCACGTACAAATATTTGAAAATAAAGGAGATACTATGGGCTGCAGCAATCCACATCCGCATGGGCAGATATGGGCGCAAGAGTCAATTCCTCAAGAAATTGCGAAAAAATCAAAAAATCTAGGGGATTATTGGAACAAAAACAAAAAAAGTTTACTTTTATCTTATATTGAGCAAGAATTAAAACTTAAAGAGCGTATTGTAATTGAAAATGAGCACTTTGTAGCCTTGGTTCCATTTTGGGCAATTTGGCCTTATGAAACTATGATAGTTCCAAAAAGACATCTTCAAAATATCACTTTAATGACGGAGGTAGAAAAAACAGATTTTGCTAAAACTGTTAAAGAACTCACCATTAAATACGATAATCTTTTTAGCACAAGTTTTCCATATTCTGCAGGAATACATCAAGCACCAACAGATCAAAAAAATAACGACGAATGGCATTTTCATATGTCATTTTACCCGCCATTATTAAGGTCTGCCACCGTGAAAAAATTTATGGTTGGGTATGAAATGTTTGCTGATGCTCAAAGAGACATTACCGCTGAGCAAGCGGCTCAAAGTTTAAGAGAATTAGGTAATGTACACTATAGTAAGCTTTAACTAATTTGTAAATATGATATGAGTAAAAAAATAACCCTAAAAGAATTAGCACTCATATCTGAATTCTCTGTTTCTACCATTTCTAAAGCACTATCTGATAATCGAGAAATAAGTACCAAAACAAAGAAAAAAATAAAAGCCCTTGCCAAGCAGTATAACTACCGCCCTAATGCAACGGCGAGAAGCCTTAAGTCTCAAAAGACAAAAACTATTGGCGTTATCATTCCAAATATTTTGGCACATTATTTCGCTAAAGTATTACTAGGAATTGAAAAAGAAGTGTCTAAAAAAGGGTACAGTATTATAACATGTATTTCTGATGAATCCTATGAAAAGGAAACCAAAAGCATCGAGTTATTTAATTCTGGATGCGTAGATGGCTTTCTTATTTCTTTATCAAAAGAAACGCAGTCTAACAATTTCTACGAGGAAATAAATGATGCTATTGAACAAGGCCTGCCTGTAGTTATGTTTGATAGAACTTCTGATAAGGTTCATTGTGATAAAGTAACCATCAATGATTTTGAATCTGCTTATAATGCCACACAAATACTAATTGATTCTAATCATAAAAAGATACTTTTTGTTTCCCCTATTTCAGGCACCAACGTAGGAAACGAAAGAGAAAAAGGCTATAGACAGGCTATTGCTGAATCTTTTAAAGGAGCAATAGCTCCTGAGGTTCTAAATTTTACGGACTATCCTGAATTTACTACAACCCTTAATCAATATTTGGAAACAAACATTATTGATGGTATTGTAGCTGCCGATGAATTATCTGCTATTTACGCTATGAACCTTGCCATTTCTAAAGGCTATAAAGTTCCTGAAAACTTGGCAGTGATTGGTTTTACAGATGGGATTCTTTCCAATAACAGCAATCCGCCTTTAAGTGTGGTAGATCAACATGAAACAGAATTAGGGAAAATTGCAGCAGCCACATTAATTCAACGTATTGAATCTAACGAAACTACAGCACCCCAAACCATTGTATTACCTTCAGAATTAATTTTGAGAAAATCTACCCACTTCGCTAGTTAATTTCTTGATTTAATCAGCTTTTGAAAAAGTAATCTATAGCCCCATGCATTAAGCGTTAGTGCTATTCGTTAATTAAAACTGAATGTTCTTTAATTAGCATTCATTTTAGGTACTTTTGTAGGCTGAAAACAATATGAAAATGAATTTTTTATTAGATCCTTGGCCCTGGTATGTTGCTGGACCACTTATAGCTGTCACCATGCTTATTCTAATTCTATTTGGTAAGACTTTTGGAATGTCTTCTAACCTTAGAACCTTATGTACCATTGGTGGTGCCGGAAAATATGCCGACTTTTTCAAATTTGATTGGAAAACGCAAAAATGGAACTTAACGGTAGTTTTAGGAACCATGATAGGGGGCTTTATTGCCGCAAATCTTTTATCAAATGACAGTACTATGGCTCTTAGTGAAGCTACCATAACAGATTTACAGGCTTTAGGGTTTTCAAATATTGGAGCAACTCTATTACCTCCCGAATTATTTAGCCTAGAAAATATATTTACATTTAAAAGCTTATCCATCCTTATCATTTCAGGCTTTTTAGTAGGCTTTGGCACACGCTACGCCGGTGGTTGCACATCTGGTCATGCTATTACAGGTTTAAGCAACTTACAGCTCCCTTCTTTAGTTGCCGTGATTGGCTTTTTTGCTGGAGGCTTATTTATGATATATGTACTATTCCCAATAATTTTTTAATATGAAATTTTTAAAATTTTTATTTGTCGGTATATTCTTCGGAATAGTTTTAGTGAAATCTGAAGCTGTTTCTTGGTATAGAATCTTTGAAATGTTTAAATTTCAGTCGTTTCATATGTATGGAATTATTGGTTCTGCGGTATTAATTGGTATCATCGCTTTACAAATCATCAAAAAATACCATATAAAAAGTATTGACGGTGAAGCCATTGTCGTTCCTCAGAAAGCCAAAAATTATAAAGCTAATAGTATTGGCGGTGTTATTTTTGGATTAGGATGGGCACTGGGAGGCGCATGTCCTGGACCCATGTATATGCTTTTAGGAACTGGAGTGTTTGCTATGGTTATTGTTATTTTATCGGCCATGTTAGGCACTTTTGTCTATGGATTGATAAAAAACAAACTACCCCAATAACTAGTACACTTTTTTAGGAAAAAAATATTTTAGGTAATTCATAATTTTTTTGAAATGCAACCAATTACTACTGCCTTATGTTCTTTTGGGATGAGTGGCCTTGTTTTTCACGCCCCGTTTATAGCCGCAAATCCAAAGTTTAGCTTGTATGGTGTCTTAGAGCGAACAAAAAACTTAGCGCAAGAGAAATACCCGCTAGTAAAAACGTTTAGATCTCTCGAAGATTTACTCTCGGATGATGCTATAGAATTAGTAGTGATAAACACTCCTAATATTACCCACTATGAATTTGCTAAAAAAACTATTCTTGCTGGTAAAAACCTAATTGTTGAAAAACCATTCACTGCCACTGTTGCGGAAGCAGAAGAATTAATAGCGTTAGCAAAACAAAAAAAAGTAACGATTGCTGTTTATCATAACAGACGTTATGACAGTGATTTCCTAAGTTTAAAAGAGGTCTTAGATAGTGGTGTACTTGGCACTATCGTAGAAGCAGAATTTCATTACGATAGATATAAGCCAGAATTAAGTGAAAAAGTGCATAAGGAGGTACCTACCGGAGCCGTTGGAAGCTTATATGATTTAGGGTCGCATCTGATAGACCAAGCGCTACAATTATTTGGCACTCCTGATGCCGTGTTTGCTGATATTGCTGCGTTTAGACCAAACTCGCAAGTAGGTGATTATTTTGATTTGAAGCTCTTTTATCCAGCACACAGAATCATTCTCAAATCTAGTTATTTTGTTCGTGAACCTTTGCCTGAAAACATCTTACATGGCACAAAAGGTTCTTTTATAAAAACAAAAGCAGATGTGCAAGAGCAAGATTTACAAGCAGGAAAAATACCAAATTCTATGCATTGGGGAATAGAACCCGAAGCCGATAAAGGAATTTTACATACCGAAAAAAACGGGGTAGTAGTAAAAGAAAAAATCACCTCTTTAAAAGGTGATTATATGTTGTATTATGATGCTATCTATGATGCTATAAGAACAGACAAACCTGTTCCTGTAAGTGCAGAAGAAGGAATGGAAGTAATCCGTGTCATTGAAGCAGCACTCCAAAGTAACCTAGAGAAAAGGGTGGTACCTTTAAGATTTGATTAGTTTTTATAGACCTTAATATAGTCAATCACAAAATCTTGAGGAAATAGGTCATCATCAATATCATTTCCTCCTAAATTACCCCCTACTGCTGTATTCAAAATCACATAAAAAGGTTGATTAAATGGCCAATTTTGTGGTGTTTTGTGATCAGGCTTGTATTCAAACATCTTAGCATCATCTACAAAAAACGCAATTTTATCAGGTGACCATTCTACGGCATACGTGTGAAAACCCACTTCTATTCCTTCGATTTCTGTGGTTTTGGAATATCCATTATCTCCAAACTTTTCGTCAAAATGAAGTGTTGTAAATATGGTATTTGGTTTTCTACCAATGTATTCAAGTATATCTATCTCTCCACACAAAGGCCAACCTACTTCAGAAATATTTGAGCCTAACATCCAAAATGCTGGCCACAAACCTTTAGCCAAAGGCAACTTTGCCCTTGTTTCTATTCTTCCATATTTAAATTCTTTTTTCCCTTTTGTTGTTATCCGGGTAGAAGTATATTTTTCATCTTCCTTTTTAATATTAATATGCAAAAAACCATCTTTAAGCGTATGGTTGGTTTGTGTATAGATTTGCTTTTCATTATTACCCCAACCACATAATTCCGGACAGCCATCTCCTAATTCATAATTCCAAGCTTTCGCATCTAAAGCAGTCCCATCAAAATTTTCTTCCCATACCAATGCCCTTTTATTCGCGCAACTTTGCACAAAGAGAGACAGGCATAAAATAGTAATACGGATATAATTATTCATAAATATATTATTCTACTACCGAAAAATCTGATGTTAATTGTGTCTCAGAACTACCTCCTATAAATACGTTAAAATCTCCTGCCTCTGTTTCCCATCGGTTATTCGCCGTATAAAATTGAAGTTTCTCTTTATCAATTTTAAAAGTCACCGTTTTAGATTCATTGGGTTTTAGAGAAACCATTTTAAAATCTTTTAACTCTTTTACAGGTCTAGTTACGCTAGCAAAAAGATCTCGTATATACAACTGCGCTACTTCTTTACCCTCGTATTTCCCAGTATTTTTCAAGGTAAAAGAGACCGTAATTGACTCTTCTTCTTTCATTGTTGGTGCACTTAAGCTCAAGTTGCTATATTCAAATGTAGTATAACTCAAACCATGACCAAACGGGTATAAAGGAGCATTACTCACATCACTATAATGCGACCAAAAAACAACATCTCCTCCAGGACTTGTTGGACGTCCTGTATTTTTGTAATTGTAATAAATAGGAATTTGACCTACATTTTTAGGGAATGTCATCGGTAGTTTACCACTTGGGTTGTACGCACCATACAGTACCTCAGCAATAGCATTACCACTTTGAGTGCCTAAATGCCAAGCTTCTACTATTGTTGGGATATGTTCTTGTGCCCAATTAATTGTCAACGGTCTACCGTTCATTAATACTAAAACAATATTTTTATTTACCGCGTATACTTCTTTTAATAACTCCTCTTGTAAGCCCGGGAGATCTAAAGATGTTCTGCTACGTGCTTCTCCTGTTTGAAAGCCGTATTCTCCCAGCACCATAATTACAACATCTTTATTTTTAGCAGCCGCTACGGCCTCCTTTATTCCAGTTCTATCCGTAGTATTAATCTTCGTTTCTAAAATAAACTTGTTCTCTCCTGTTGTTAAGTTTATGCCTTTTTGATGTTCTAAAGTATTCCCTGTATACTTTTTTAAGCCTTCTAACACAGAAACTGCCGTATTATCATCGCCTGCAATTCTCCAGCTACCTAAAGGACTATTTTTATCGGCGGCTAACGGACCAATTAAAGCCATTTTTAGACCTTTCTTTTTTAAAGGAAGAAGCTGACCTTCATTCTTTAAAAGAACAATAGACTTCTTAGCAATATCTAATACTGCCGCTGTATTTTCTTTACTTCCTATTACCTCTTTTTCTCGTGAGGTATTGCAATATAAATAAGGATCATCAAAAAGACCTAATTCAAACTTAACACGCAATATTCTTTTTACCGCATCATCAATCTTAGCTATATCTACCTTACCTTCTGCTACTAATTCTTCTATATATTTTACATACACATAAGATTCCATATCCATATCAGAACCAGCATTCAGTGCCAAATTTGCTGCTTGCTTTCCGTCTTTTGCATAGCCGTGAGCAACCATTTCGTTAATAGAGCCCCAATCCGAAACCATGAAACCTTTGTAATCCCATTCCTTTTTTAATACATCGCGTTGCAAAAATGCATTTCCCGTTGCAGGAATACCATTTAACTCATTAAAAGAATTCATAAAAGTTTTTACATCTGCTTTAATTGCTGCTTGAAAAGGTGGGAAAATAATATTGTATAAGGTTGATGTCCCGACGTCTACAGTATTGTAATCTCTGCCCGATTCTGAAAAACCATAGCCTGCAAAGTGTTTTGCGGTAGCTGCAATGGTCAAGGGTGAAGCTAGATTATCACCTTGAAATCCTTTGACACGCGCGTAAGCAATCTTACTACCTAAATAGGGATCCTCACCTGCTCCTTCCATCACTCTACCCCATCGTGCATCACGAGAAATATCTACCATAGGAGCAAAAGTCCAATTAATACCACTGGCGGCGGCTTCTGATGCGGCAACTTCCGATGATTTTCTTATGGCTTCAAGATCCCAACTTGCAGCTTCTGCTAAAGGAATAGGGCTAATAGTTTTATAGCCGTGTATTACATCAAAACCTATAATTAACGGTATCCCTAACCGTGTTTCTTCTACTGCTATTTTTTGAACTTTACGAACTTCCTTAACCCCAGTAACGTTTAACATAGACCCTACCAAGCCGGTTTTAAGATGCTCGTATTTATTGGCTGCATCGCCGTCTTTAGGTACGGGACCCGTAACATTCCAGAACCCATTATATTGATTCATCTGACCAATTTTTTCTTGGAGTGTCATTATAGAAAGTAGCGAATCTACCTTCTGATCAATACTTGACTTTTTTCCTTGACTCAGGCCTAGATTGCAAAACAATCCGATACAAATAATCACTTTGAAATTCATGTGTTCTAATTTATTATAATAGTACAGTATTTTATTTAACTAAAAAAAGGAGTAATTGAGCTATGAATTCTCAATTACTCCAGCATTAAAACTCAACTATTGGTACACTCTCACATAATCTATCTCCATAGTATCTTCAGTAAAAGCTGAATCTATTGTTCCTCCTAGTGTACCTCCCATAGCAATATTCATAATTAAGAACTGACTTTCATCAAAAGGCCAAGTTTGATCATCTTTTACCGCGGGATTATACGTGTAAAAAATAACATCGTCTATTAAGAAAGATATTTCATTTTCAGACCAGTTCACAGAATAAACGTGAAACTCTGAAGCGACATTAGTTGCTGTGGTTTCCCCCTTATTTATCGTATTTCCAGAACTAGAGAGCGTATGAATAGCAGATTGTACCACGTTTAAATTATTTCCAACATGCTCCATGATATCTATTTCTCCGCTATTAGGCCATCCTACGGTTTCAAAGTTGGATCCTAACATCCACAAGGCTGGCCATGTACCACCAGCCTGCGGCAACTTAGCTCTTATATCTACCCTTCCGTATGTAAAATCAAAAAGTCCTTGAGATTTTAAACGCGCAGAAGTATAATTGCTTCCACTGAAGGTTTCTGCTTTCGCTGTAATTTTTAGAGTACCGTCAGAAACAACAGCATTATCAGTGCTATTAGTATAGTACTGAGATTCATTATTACCCCAGCCTCCAGCGCCGATGTCATAGGTCCAATTGGCAGCATTAGGTGTTCCATCCACATCAAAATCATCAGACCACATTAAATTTGTATACGTAACATCTACAGAGGAAGGTTCCTGCACTACACCTTCATCATCAGCTGTTAAAATAAACCACCAGTTAAATTCATTATTACCATCAGCAGTGGTAAGAATCATTTCATTTGCGGTTCTACTAAAAATTCTGTAGTTATGGTCTCCTCCTGTGTAATATCCTAAAAAAGCAGTACCTCCCAAACTAAGGGTTTCTAAACCGTCAGGAGCAGAAAGAGTCCATTGGTTTGAATAATCAGCATAAGGATAGTTTTCAATATCCGATCCGTTGGCCTCTTCATTATGAGCACCAAGTTCATCAACTAAATTAACTCTCCCAAAAATAGTTCCGCTAGTATCTACAGATGGATCATCATTCACGCTATTTGTAATATGGGTAAAACTACCATCGCTATTAAAAATATAACGATCATCATACATACCGGTAGCAGATTTTTCATTTGCTGTTGCACTGTACCATTCTGCAGGAATATTTCCTCCTACAGGCCCAAGTCCAAAATGCCCGCCTGATTCTGCTTTAATTCGCCATGTTCTAGTCCCATCTGCCACCAACATTTGCAACAAATCTTCTGGAGCTGAATACGAGGCAAAAACCTCTAGATCTAATATATAGCTTGTAGACAACCCTGCGGCACCTACTGCAATGACTGCAACTGAATAATTATTTAAACCTGTGGTACTAAAATTATAGGTTTTAGATCCTGAAGGTATCGCCTCTCTATTCCCGTTATATACAAACTGATAAGAGATAGCATCATCTGCTGTAGCTGTTAAATTTACAGTACCACTACCATCCCCATTTGGATTGTCTGCATCTGCACCCACTAACTCAACAGAAACTTGCAAGTTAGATGGCGCTACTATAACATCTAAATCGGGTTCATCTTCTTGACAACCTAACAAGAGTAAGCCAAAAACACCTAATAGAATTATTTTTATATTTTTCATAATAATAGCTTTTTCTTATTAATCTTTTACAAGTTTGAATTGCCAAAAAACACCAGAACCTGTTCCTGTCTCAATCACCACACTCATCGTATTATTATCAATAAATGTAGCATTGTAGACAATTGAACTTGGCGCATCTCCTGGAGCCGCTAATTCGCCTGTATTTGTTCCTTTCGCAAGTGCAATATATGCTCCTATACCATTTATAGTAATAGTACCTGCAGACTCATTATAAGCATAAGTAGCAGATGTAGTACCATCATGAGGCGCTACTGGAGTTCCGCAAGAATCAGAACCACCTTGCCAGCCTTCAATCCAAGTTTCCGTCCCTAGATTTACAGAATAACTATTATCAGATCCAAAGATATATTCATCATCTATTAAGCAAGCACGATCTATAATACCTTGATCATCCAAAGAAAACCAACTCACATCGCCAATAGCTGGGCCCACTCCGAAAGAACCTGCCTCAGATGCTATTCTCCATGTACCCACAATTGGAGCTTCCACTTTTTTCACTAATTTAAACTGCCAGAAGACACCCTCACTTGTTTCTAAATACACATTCATCGTGTTTTTATCTTCCGCTAGAGAAACATTGTACGTAATAGAATTTGGAGCATCAGCAGGTGTGCTTAATTCTCCGTCATTAGTTCCTTTAGCCAAAGCTATAAATGCTCCAGTTCCTGTTATGGTAATTGTACTAGAGGCATCATCATAACTATAAGATGCTGCACTAGAACCATCATGTGGTGCTACAGGAGCTCCACAAGAATCTGTACCTCCTTGCCAAGCTTCAATCCAGGTTTCTGAACCTAAAATCGTATTAAAGCTACCTCCTGATCCAAAAACATACTCGTCATCAATAAAACATGCTCTATCTACAATCCCTTGTGCATCTAATGAAAACCAACTAACATCACCAATAGCAGGGCCTACTCCAAAAGAACCTGCTTCAGAAGCAAGTACCCAAGTACCTATAAAATCTTCTAAAGTAGCAGAAACAGGGTCACTTATACTCACAGTATCTTCATATTCAATAGTGGTGGCACTAGCGCCTTTAGCGACAACTCTAATAGTGTACTCTCCTGCAGCTGCATAAGTATATGTAGCCGCTTCGCCTGCCATAATCGTAGTTGCCTCTTCTTCCAAAGCTTCACCAAAATAAACATCAAAAACAGTTGCATCCTCGGCAGAAGGAGTAACAGTTACATCATAATTATTACTAACAATAATATCTGCTGATAAATTTGACGGTGGTGTAAAAGAAACTGAGATGCTTTTATTAAGTTCACTCGTAAGACCTGAGGCACTCAAAGCGATAATTCTTATGATATAATCTCCTTCTTCATATACATGCGAAGCCGCTTCACCTGGAGCAACATCTGTAGGCGTTTCATCTTCTAAGTCTCCAAAATATACTTGAAAACTTGTTACATCTTCTGCTGTAGGCGTAAGTGTTACCGTACCCGTATCGTCATTAGATATATCAAATACCGCTGCAACATTAGAAGGAGCAGATACATCTTTAAATGCATAGGAAACTTCATCATCCGTACAAGCAGTAATTGCGATTATGCTTAAAAAGCAAATAACTAAATTTTTTATAATCTTCATTTTTACAATTTTTTTTTATTAATATCCTGGATTTTGCTCCCAACGGTTTCCTGACAATTCTATTTCTATAGATGGAATAGGAAATAATTCATGCTTTCCTGATTGAAATCCATCAATTTCTTCAGCTGCTCTTCCTGTTCTTACTAAATCAAAAAAGCGATGCCCCTCCCCTACTAATTCTACTCTTCTCTCTTGGTAGATAGCTGTCGTTAAACTAGAACCTGTTGTGGTCACGTCATCTAAATTTGCTCTTTCTCGTACCCTATTTAGATATATAAGCGCACGTGAGTCGCTTATGCTTCCTCTATTTAATGCTTCGGCTGCCATTAATAAGACATCCGCAAAACGTATTGCTCTATAATTATTTGGGTTTGTAAGGTTGGCATCTCCTGTATTAGAATCTTCGGCAGCATCTAACCTTGGAAGGTATTTTCTGTTAAAAAATCCCGTATGCTCATTACCCGTTCCAAAAGTTGCACCGGTTTCTTCTGCCCATGCATCTATATTTAATATGGCAATATCTCTACGGGTATCACCCGCTTCAAATGCATCGTAGACTTCTTGAGTTGGGATATTGAAACTAAACCCTGATTCAAAACTAGGACCAGCATAATTTCTAATTCCATTAAACCCTACAGCAACATTACCTTCACTGCACTGTAAGCACTCAAAGCCAGCTCCTTCTTTATCCGTATACTGTACTTCAAAAACCGATTCTATATTATTTTCATTATCTAATTCAAACATGGTACTATAATCTTCTAGAAGATCATAAGGGCCATTATTTATTAAATCTTCTAAAACGCTTGCTGCTTCAGCAAATTTATCCTGATATAGATATGCTTTTCCCAAGAGTGCCTGAGCTGCTCCTTTGGTAATTCTACCTTTTTGTGCTTGGGTATACGGTAAATTGTCTACTGCATATTGTAAATCAATTTCAATTTGTGCATATATCTCAGCAACAGGTGTTCTTCCCACCAAATACTGATCGCCAAATAATAATCGTTGATCTACAGCTAAAGGAACATCTCCGAACCATTTCACTAGCTCAAAATAGTAATAAGCCCTTAAAAAGGTAGCTTCTGCTAAAAGTGCTTCTTTTCCTGTAAAATCAGTTTTATCTTTAAACTCCAAAACATAGTTGGCACGATTAACGCCAGCAAACATCCATCCCCAGATACTTTCTAACTGTACATTTAAAGAGGTGTGCAACATATCATCTATCTGTTGTATTCCAATTACATCTGTAGCACTTTCACCACCTGCCAAAGTATTATCTGAAGCAATTTCCCCTAACAATACATTAAGATATGTAGATTGAAGTAAATCATAAGCCCCCGTTAATGCGGATTGATAATCTTCTTCTGAATTGAAAAAATCTTCTGAGTTTTCATCTTCTGATTCAACATTTACAAAGTCATCACTACAGGATATAGAAAATATCGTAATACTGGCAAACGCAATAACGTGTTTTAAAAAAGTGTTTTTTATCATCATTACATTAAAATTTAAGGTTTAAACCTAATAAGTAGGTACGTGGTACGGGGTAAAATCCTGAATCAAATCCGGAACCTATTGGATCTCCAGAAGATGCTGATGGATCAAATCCTTTATATTTAGAAAAAGTAAAAACATTACTGGCAGATACATACAATCGTAATTTGCTGATTCCAATATCCTTGATACCCTCACTATTTAAAGAATATCCTAATTGCATATTTTGTGCTCTGACAAACGAGCCATCTTCTACATAAAAATCTGAAAACAAAATATTAGAAGTTGCTCCGTTTGTTACTCTTGGATATTCATTGGTGCTTCCTTCTCCTGTCCATCTATTTAAAGCATACACAGATTGATTTGTTATTGGATTATTTCTGTCATAATTTCTAACAATATCATTTCCAATGGATGCAAAGATGTACGTCTGAAAATCAAATTTTTTGTAATCAAATGAAACGTTTAATCCCATTGTAAAATCAGGAATCGGATTTCCAAGATTGGTACTGTCATCAAAATCTATGCTGCCATCACCATTTACATCTACGAAGCGAATATCTCCGGGAGCTGCTTCAGAACCAAGACCTATTTGACTTGGATGTGCATCTATTTCTGCTTGATTTTGAAAAATTCCATCGGTCTTAAGTCCATAAAAATACCCTATAGGCAGACCTGCTTCCATGCGAGAAACGCCAGATTGACCAATTCCAAAGCTTCCACCTTGTTCATAGCCTATACCATTTTCAACACTTAATACTTCATTTTCTAAATACGTGAAATTATAATTGATTCCGAATCTAAAATTTTCCGAGTACGGTGTTTCATAACCGATAGCAAACTCAAAACCACTGTTACGTACAGAACCTGCATTAGCAATAGGGTTTCCTGCACCAGGCGCAGAGGTTCCTAAAATTCCAGAAGATTCTACAACTAGCAACAAATTATCTGTTTGCTTATTAAAGTAGTCTGCAGTAATATTAATTGTATTATTAAAGAGTTTTGCATCCAATCCAATATCTAAGGTAGTTTGTTCTTCCCATTGTATTTCCGGATTAGAAACTCTACCTACCGCTTGTCCAAATACTAACTCATTATCAAACACATAAGTGCCCTCACCTGATAATAAAGAAACAAAGCCAAATCCAGGTATTCTATCATTACCTAAGACTCCATAAGATGCTCTCAGTTTCACAAAATTAATCACACTATTCTCCTTGAAAAAATCCTCATCAGATACTACCCAACCTAATGAACCGGAAGGAAAATATCCAAATTTATTATCTGGACCAAATGCTGTTGAACCATCTCGTCTAACTACTGCAGAAAGCAAATATTTTCCTTTATAGTTATACTGCATTCTAGCAAAATAAGAGAGTAACCTAGAATCGTATAATCTATTTGAACGCGCTACAAAAGAGTCATTGAATACCGTGGCCGTTTCCAAGCTAGGATCAGATAATGTCGTATTAGTAACACCTTCATAAGTTCCGCCATACTCGTCTGCAGTAGTTTTAAAAATTGAAGTACCTAGTGTAATTTTCAAATCATGAACCTCATTGAAAACCTTATCATAATCTATAAAAGCATCAAAAGTATAATCTCTATAAAACTTATTAGATACTCCGTAGGCGGCATTTGTTCTGTCAAATACCGTATTATTGCCAACATTTCCAAAATCTGAAATTGGGAAATAGGCAGAATAATCTACTTCTGAATAGTTCCACTGATAGTTAGATGTTACTTTGAAATTGTTTAAAAAAGAATAATCTAAACCGAGTACCCCACTAATTTTATCAATTTTTGTTCTGTTAAAAGTGTTTTGCAACTGCGCTAATGGGTTTATCACCTCAATTGGATGCCCAAGAGCTCTTGTGAAACTTCCATCTGTATCTGTAACACTAAGTATTGGTGAAATATTAAGTGCATTAAACAAAACAGAACCCAAGCCACCCTCGGCAAGGGTCTTTCTTAATGTTCCCGTATAGATTAAGTTGGCTTTAAAATTTAAACCGTCTAACAGTTCCGTATTAAAATTCAATCTTGTATTATACCTCGTAAAATTAGCTTTAGATCCTCCGACAATACCGTCTTGCGTAAGAACGGAAGAGCCAAAAGAATACCTAGATTTCTCTGTACCTCCACTAATGGTTAAGTTATGATTGAAAATAGGCGCTTTTTGAAAGACCTCATCTTGCCAATCTGTACCTGTTCCCAATAGTGCTAAATTTGGATATGGAATGGCCTCTCCGTTTGCCGCAGCCGCCTCATTTTTAATAACTCCATATTCCGTAGCATTTAATAAAGGTAACCTTCTGGTCGTTTCTTGAAAACCTCCATAAGTATCATAAGAAAATTGTAGCGGGGTTGATTTCTTTCCTGTTTTTGTTGTTATCAAAATAACGCCATTTGCAGCCCTTACTCCGTAAATACCTGCCGTAGCATCTTTCAATACATTGATACTTTCAATATCTCCAGGGTTTACAACACTTAAATCCTCAATAACATTACCATCTACCAAAATTAAAGGGTTGTTATTTCCATTTGTAGATACACCCCTTATCCTAATATTAGATGCACTACCCGGAGAACCAGATTGAGAGGTAATATTTACCCCTGCAACTTGCCCTTGTAGCGCTTGCTCTATACGAGTTGGCTTTAATTGCTCAATAGTTTCTGCTCCAATTACTGTTACAGCTCCTGTAATTTCTTTCTTAGTTTGAGTACCATACCCAATAACTACCACCTCATTTAAAGCACTGACATCTTCGGTTAAAGAAATAGTAATAAAATTAGAATCTTTAATTGCGATTTCTTTGGTAGTATACCCTATGTATGAAACCACAAGTACATCTCCTACTTTTAATTTATCGATAGTAAAATTACCATCAAAATCTGTTGTAGTTCCTCGTGTTTGATTTTTCACAACCACATTTACTCCAGGCAAAACATCATTTATACTCCCATCCTTTACAGTACCATTTACTGTAAAATCTTGAGCCCAAGAGGTTGTGGTTAAAAAAATTGCTGCGAGCAACAAAAATATGTTTTTCATATGTTGAGTTTTAGAATTCCGAATTTATAAAGACATATTTTATCATTATAATAACAGACCACAACAAAAAATATACATATCGTAATTAAAATCCCATAAATAGAGATATAAGCAATGAGAGTAAGCCTTGAGCCCTTACCCATCTTAAGATAGTTTTATACTAATGAAGTCTTAAAAACCCCTCTTGTATGGGTAATGTTGTAGTGTAAAAAATACGTGTAGTGTTCCTTAGAGCTTAATGATGTAATCTGTTAAGCCCATTTCGTGTGGTAGCTCCATTTTTTTACGTAATCGGTAGCGTTTTACCTCCACACTTCTTACGGAGATATTTAACAATGGAGCAATTTCTTTGGAAGATAAATTCAATCGAAGATAAGCGCACAACCTTAAATCATTGGGGGTTAAATCTGGATGTATACTTTTAATTTTTTTTAAGAATTCTTTGTCCGCATTATTAAATGCATCTTCAAAAAATTTCCAATCATCCTCATTATTTATATTCCTATCAATAGTTTTAATTACGGAATTTACTTGTTGTGGCGTTTTACTCTCTTGCAATTGTGTTTTAATAGCATTTAGAAATTCATTCTTTTTGATAATACTCATTGTAGATATGGCAAGCTCTCTACTTTTATTATCTATTTCTTGATTTAATTTTTCATTTTTAATCTGAATAAGCTTCTTTTCTGCTTTAATTTTCTTTCGCTTTAGCTTCTTCTCATTCTCTTTTAAAAGCTGTTCTTGTTGCTTTCTATAATACCTACGATACAACCTATGTACAAAATACCCTAAAGCAATAAAAACTAGTACGTATATCAAAATTGCTAAATTGGAGACATACCAAGGCCTTAAAATCTCAAAGGTATAACTCGCTATATTTTCACTTAATTCATTACCAACTTTTGCCCTTACTTTAAAGGTATACTCTCCAAAAGGCAGATTTTCAAAAGCAACTTTAGAAGTTTCAGACCAAGAACTCCATACTTCTGATAAGCCTATTAATTGAAATTGATAATTTACCTCTGTGTATTTTTCGAAACTTGGAACACTATATTCAAAGTATACATTATTAAAGGTATACTTAAAAGTATGATCAATACTCTTTAAAGAAACCTTTTGTAACGTAATGGAATCGCTATTCTTATTAGCTACATCTGTTAAACCTATATCAAACTTCTTAATCCTTAATTTATCAAGATTTAGTGTGATGTATCCATTAGAAATCCCAATTAGATAGGTATTTATTCCTATTTTTTTAATGTTCTCAAAACCTAATACCCCCAAACTTCTCCTAAACGAGCTTGGAATTGCTATTTTCTTTACCTCTGGTTGCCCATTAAATTTATTAGCCGCTAAGGCTATAATATTTTTATCCGTAAAAGCCCATAATAAGTCATCACTGACATCTGGAACTATAATACCAATTAAACGTTCTTCAGCTTCAAATAAAAGATTGGTGAGTAGCGAATCTTTTTCTAGGTTTTTGTTTTTCTCATTAAAACGTAACACCCCATTATTTGAAGCATGTAAAATAGTTTTTTCATAAGCAACTAAGCTTGCACCTGTACCTAATACTGGAGCATCAACCACATTAACAACTTTAGAAAAAGAAGGATCTAGGGTTAGCCTAAAGACCCCTTTGAACTCATGATTAACAAGAATATCTTCACTTTGGGTAAATTCAAAAAACCGACTAGAAATATCAAATCCTTCAATTTTATTTCTAAATATCCATTGAGAACCTTCTTTTTTAAGAATACTGAGTCCGTTGTAATTACCCTGTAACAAAAGTGAATCATTGCCTGGAATTTTTTTTATATCCCAAGCTCCAGGAAAGGTTGCTATTTGTGTCGCCTGGTTACCCGCTACAGAAAAAGTTCCTGCATTATGACCACAAAAAAGAATACCATCTATTTCTTTTAAAAACCAAACTTGACCGTTTGTATTCGGCACAATCTTAAAATCATTATTCCCGGATTTCTGTTTATAAAACAATCCTTGATTAGTTCCCAAGTATAGGTGATCTTCATAAATTGCAGCCGTATAAACCACTCCTAATTTCCCGACGGTATCGATATATTCTTTGAAAGGAGCGCTAAAATTCAATACACTAATACCGTTATTTAAACCCAACCAAACATTGCCGTCTAGGTCTTCAAAAATAGAAAGTATCGTATTGTCATTCAATCCTTTTTTCTGATTGATTTTTTCTAATAGTTCTCCAGACTTACTAACATGGTATACTCCATCTGAAATGGTCCCTAAAATAAAGCTACCGTTTTTTAATTGAGCGCTACTATATATATTGAGTTCTTGTAACTCTTTACTAATAGACGTATTCCACTTCTCTACCCCACCGCCCTCTTTTAAAAGAAAAAAACCTTCTTTCTCCGTAAGTACCAAGGTACCAAAAGAAGTATCGAACATGCCAATTATAAAATTAGATTTCAAAATACCATGATCAGATGCTAAAAGTGTTTTCCCTCCTTCAATTTTATAAAGTCCCTTTCCTGATTTTTGAAAATAGACCCCAGATTTGTTTTTAAAAATTCTGGCCCTGGTACTCTCGGAAGCGACCACGCTAAAACTTTCCGTTTTCAAATTATAAATATAGATGCGCTGCAAGGACTGGAAGAGAACATAAGAATCTAAGGTAATGATATTCCAAAACTCCTCATCCTCAATCATGGGTGTCGATAATTTCGGATTCAAAGATTCATAGGTTAAATCTCCAAAATCATCTTTAAACCAAAAACCAAACTCCATGTAACATCCCGTAAAAATACGATCACCAACAACGTTAACTGCACGTATATGAGAGCCATTGGGTGAAGCATACGTTTTCCAGGACGCTCCATTATATGCTAATAACCCATAGTTATTACCTACATAGATATACTTTTCATCTGATTGTGAAATGCTCCAATTTTGATTACCCGCATTGTAAGCTGTAGGAGAAAAATTATGTATGGGAGGTAATTCTTGCGCAAGACTAATTATGGTAAAAAAGAATATAGTGATGCATTGTATATATCTCAAAAGCGATAATTTAAGTCCTAGCCGTCGTGGAAATTAAGGATAATGTTCTAATTAGAAAGAGTCCTTATACAATTTCTGCACTAAGACCCGCTTGTAATAATTTAGTGCACCGAGGCTTAAGATCCTCATAATCACCAGTTTTTACCGTACATTTTCCGTTATGATGCACTATAATAGAACATTGTTCTGCCTGCTCAGGCGTATGATCACAAACCCCTATTAAAGTTTCTATAACATGATCAAAGGTATTTACATCATCATTAAATAAGACAATTTCGTTTTGTCTCTTTGTTTCTTCTTCTAAAAGCAAATCTTCTAAGATCTTTTCCTTCGTACTCATAGATCTATTTTTGCACTAAGATACAAATTCTAATAAGTCGGCTCTAAAAATTATTTAAAAAATAGCCAATAATCATTCACAGAAAGGTATAAAAAAAGGTATTCTAATAATTAGAATACCTTTAAATTGTAATGTATTTACTTAAGAACTAGTTAATTAATAAAGATAGTTTAATGCTGTAATGTCATTGTTATTAAACTCACCATCTTCGTTTGAGCTAAAACATGCCAACATAATAGATGTAGGATCATAAGCCTCTGGAGTTCCTGGTACTGGTATTGCACCTACTCCTGCAGTTCCTTCATTTGTATTTTGTCCACAACTTTGACGACTAAACCAATCTGTATGTCTGAAACCAACAGAATGACCAATCTCGTGTGTTATTACATGCTCAATAACATTTACGTCATAATTACTTAAACCGTAAATCTGAACAAATTTATTAGGATTTCCATTACTAGGAAAACCTGCTGAACCTCCAGCACCTGATTCATTAGGATTTAAATATACCACCATATCTTTATCTTGATAAGATGTACCAAATGTTAATGTAAAACGAATACTTAAATTTAAAGCATTGTAGTTATTAACAGCATATTGCAATGCAGTACGTTCTATACTAGATAGGGCGTTTTGTCCTCCCGTGTACCCGATAATTGTTAAAGTTCTTGGGCTAACTAAATTACTGGTATGGTAATTTTTAGCGCTTTTAATATCAACTTCTGCTAAACTTTTAAATTGCTCTGCAGAAAATAATATATCATTTTCTAATTGAAAACGCTCTTCCATAGAACCGTCAGGAAGCATAAAGTCTACAACACTAACTTCGTCAACATTATAGTAGTTGTTCTTAAAAACACTCACTACCTCATCGGTAACTAATAGCTTTTCTTGATCAACATTCTCTACACTTGCCTCTGGCATTTGAAGATCGTTTTCTTTTTCTTTTTCACATGAGCTAGCCACCACTAAAAGTAGCATAGCAATAATAGTTAAATCGCGTTTTTTCATAATTAAATGTGTTAAATAAGTTTAAAAAATATACAACCATATCTTAAAATAAATACATTACACCGACAATATATGACAAATCAACGATAATTTTATTAAAATTTTAACATTTTCGATAAACGGCAGCAATCCAATTATTTCTATTCAAATTAGAGACAAATTTTAAGTTATGTTCTTCACATTTACTCGTTATTGTCGGAAGGTCTTCGGAATAGAATCCGCTTAGAAATAAGGTGCCACCCACTTCTAAACATTTTGAGTATTCTGGAATATCCCCCAATAAAATATTTCTATTAATATTTGCTATAATAAGATCATACTGCTTCTCCTTTAGAAGATTTACATCACCTTCATATACATTTATATGATTACAGTCGTTACGTTCCACATTTTCTAAGGCATTTAAATAGCACCAATTATCTATATCTATAGCATCAATAGTACGCGCCTCTCTTTTTGCTGCTAGTATAGCTAGAACCCCTGTACCGCTCCCCATATCTAACACACGTTTTCCTTTAAAATTTGTGTTTAATATATGTTGCAACATCATGTGAGTAGTTTCATGGTGCCCTGTTCCAAAACTCATTTTTGGTTCAATTACTATATCATATTCTACTACAGGTTTTTCATGAAATGGCGCACGTACTACACAGCGTTCATCTACTTGAATTGGATTAAAGTTTTGTTCCCAAGTGGCATTCCAATTTTCTTGTTCAATTTCTTTAAAATCATAAGTAATTTTAAAATTATCATTTTCCAAAATTGACAAATCATTGAGAATACCCGCTGACCAATCTTCTTTTCTAATGTAAGCCAAAACACCCTCCTCTGTTTCCAAGAAGCTTTCAAAAAGCACTTCGCCTAATTCTGCAATGAGGATATCTGAAGCCGGATCTATCGGTACTACCTTGAAAGTGTATTCTATGTAATTATTTTCTTTTTCCATATTTTAATAATATAAAAAGGCATCCTAAAAGAATGCCCTTGTGTTTTACGATCTGTTTATGCTGCTTATTAGTTAGATTGCTTTGATAATCGCAACAAAATCATCTGCTACTAAAGCCGCTCCACCAATAAGGCCACCATCTACATCTGGTTTAGAAAAAATCTCTACAGCATTATTTGGCTTAACACTACCGCCATATAAAATAGACACGTTATTTGCTATTGTTGCATCAAACGCTTCCGTAATTGTTTTACGAATAAATGCATGCATTTCTTGAGCTTGTTCTGGAGAAGCAGTTTCTCCCGTTCCAATAGCCCACACTGGCTCGTATGCTAAAACAATATTTTTCCAAGCACTCGCTTCTAAAGAAAATAAGGCATTTTTAAGCTGACTTGCCACAACATTAAAATGATTATCAGATTTACGGTCTTCTAACTCTTCACCAAAACAAAAAATGATACGCATGTTTTTTGCTAAAGCAGCAACTACTTTCTTTGCTAAAATAGCATCAGTTTCACCAAAATAGGCTCTTCGTTCTGAATGTCCAATAAGAACTGTATCTACACCTACATTCAACAACATATCTGCAGAAATTTCTCCTGTAAATGCGCCGTTTTCTGCATAATGCATATTTTGCGCTATAACTTCAATAGTTGAAGATTCTAAACTACGCACTGCACCAACAAGGTTTACAAAAGTTGGAGCAACCATTACTTCTGCTGTAGTATCTGGTAATTTTGCAGAAAGCTCTGCTAATAATGCTTCTGTTTCCGCACCGTTCTTGTTCATTTTCCAATTCCCTGCAACTATCTTACTTCTCATTTTGTTCTATTTTCAATTATTTAATGACTAATTATATTCTTTTTATCGCACGCTAAGTATTACTCTAATTCTATTGCATCTAAATCGTTATAATGTACTTTCTGTGTGATGGTTCCTTTATTTAAAACAAGTACTCCCGGATTTGAACGTACAATAGTTTTTAAGGTAGTTTGATCTGTAAAGTAAAAATCAAAATTTAACTTATATTCTTTAAGCAATTTGGTGGTATAATCTTCATTAGATGCTGACATTCCAATAACTTTATAGCCCGCTTTTACTGCCTTATCCGTAAGCTCCTTTACCTCTTCAAAAGCACTGTAGGAACTCTTATTCAGATCATAGGCAATAACGACAACCAGTTTAGGCTCCTGTAATAAATCTGAGGCATGATCTACACCATCTTTTTCTATGGTGAAATCATGAATTGGAGGTTCATATCCGGCCTGTACTTCTGTAGTTTCTACATCTATAAACTCCCCTTCTACCGTTGGATAATCTCCTTGAGTGACAATTACTTTTTCTTCTCCATTTACTTTGAACTTCCAAGCATAATCAAATATAGCTTTTGGAGCATCTTCTGGAACAGACATGCCTTCTTCTATGTTTGCACCAATTTTATAGGGTCTAAAATCTATCGCTGGTAAATGATTAAGTACATAATAGACGAAAATTACACATGCTGCTAGTGATACCCCTGTAATGATTCTATTGAAACTAGGACTAAAAATAGGCAGCACATAACGTTTCCCTATAAGTATTATCACGATTAAGATTAGCAAAATAACATCTTTCGTAAAGGATTCCCAAGGAGTTAATTTTAAGGCATCTCCAAAACAACCACAATCTGTTACTTTATTAAAATATGCAGAATAAAAGGTTAGAAAAGTAAAACCAATAATCATTGCTAACAAACTGAATATGGTAAATCTTTGCCTAAATCCTATAAGCAATAAAACACCTAGTAAGACCTCTACGATTACCACAAAAATGGCAATCTTTAAAGCATGCGGCTCAAAGAGGGGCATGTTAAGAACTCCAAAGCTAAAATATTCTTCTAGCTTAAATGAAAACCCCACAGGATCATTCAACTTAATAAAACCACTAATTATAAATAATATTCCTACAACTACTCTACTGAAACCAACTAAGTACTTCATGCTACTATTTAGAATTTGATGTTAAGTGTATCATGGCAAATACAGCATAATTCACCATATCTTGGTAATTAGCATCAATACCTTCACTCACTAAAGTTTTTCCTTTATTGTCTTCAATTTGTTTCACGCGTAATAATTTCTGCAAAATTAAATCTGTTAAGGAGCTTACGCGCATTTCTCGCCACGCTTCTCCATAATCATGATTCTTATTTTCCATCAAGGTTTTTGTTATATTCACATGAGTATCAAATAAAGATACCGCTTCTTCAACACTTAAATCTGGTTGATCTGCAATTCCCTTTTCAATTTGGATTAATGCCATTATAGAATAATTGATTATTCCTATAAACTCAGATTGTTCTCCTTCTTCTACCTTTCGCACTTCGTTCTCTTGAAGACTACGGATGCGTTGTGCCTTAATAAAAATCTGATCTGTTAACGATGGCAATCGTAAAATTCGCCATGCACTACCATAATCTTTCATCTTTTTAGAAAACAAAGCGCGACATATTTCTATTACAGCATCGTATTGTTCTGAGGTTTTCTGCATGTATTCTTTCTAATTTGTGTAAATTTCGTTCAAAATTTTTAATTGTTCAAGTATAGTGGTTTAAACTTGCTGTGCTATCGCAATTCTTGACTAATTCTCAATAAAATGACCATAAATTGTAAGGGAGATCTTATAGATATTACAGATCCAAAAATAATGGGAGTCCTTAACTGCACCCCTGATTCTTTTTATGATGGAGGAAAGTACAAAAATGAAACTGAAATTATCAATCAAGTCCAAAAAATGCTGGTTGATGGGGCTACTTTTATTGATATTGGTGCATATAGTTCTAGACCAGGCGCATTACAGGTGAATGAAGAAGAAGAATTGAAAAGAATTATTCCTATTGTGACCTTGGTACTTAAAGAATTTCCTGAATGCAAAATCTCTATAGATACGTTTAGAAGTAAGGTAGCTGAAGCCTGTATCCAAGGAGGAGCTGCCTTAATTAATGATATTTCTGCCGGAAATTTAGATCTTAACATGATGTCGGTGGTGGCAAAACACCAAGTACCTTATATAATGATGCATATGAAGGGTACTCCTCAAGACATGCAACAAAATACCAATTATACCAATCTGCTCACAGATATACTGAGCTATTTTTCAGAAAAAATAGCTACCGCACATGATAAAAAAATTAACGATCTAATCATAGATCCTGGCTTTGGTTTTTCTAAAACTATAGCGCAAAATTATGAGTTGATGCAAAAATTAGAATTGCTAAAAAACACAAAGAAACCGCTACTCGTAGGTATTAGTAGAAAATCTATGATTTACAAAATTCTAAAAACAGATGCTAAAAATGCACTAAACGGAACTACTAGTTTAAACACCATTGCCCTATTAAAGGGTGCCAACATCTTACGAGTTCATGACGTAAAAGAAGCCTCGGAATGCATTGCTATAGTACAGCAATTAAAGTATCTAAATACCTAGATTTTGTTCATCAATTTTTCCTAATTTTACAAAAACCCTTACACTTGGATTTTTTAAGCTTTCTAGATTTTAAAATAACAGATTTAATAGACATATTACTTGTCGCTACGCTGTTATACTACATATACAAATTGGTTCGCGGCACTGTGGCGATCAATATTTTTATTGGTATTGTTTTAGTCTGGGGTTTCTGGAAACTTACAGAGCTCTTAGAAATGAAAATGATTTCTAGTGTAATTGGCGGATTTATGCAAGTGGGTTTAATTGCATTGATTATTGTTTTTCAACAAGAAATAAGAAAGTTTTTACTGATGATTGGTTCTACCAATTTTGCCAATAAACGTAATTTCATCAAGCACTTTAAATTTTTAAAACAAGAAGTTACCAGTATAGGTACCGATGTAGATTCTTTAATAAGCGCTTGCGATAAAATGAGTTCCTCTAAAACTGGCGCTATTATCATCATCAAAAGAAGTAATTCCTTAGATTTCGTAAAAACTAGTGGTGATAAAATGCAGATTGAAATTACCCAACCTATTATTGAAAGCATATTTTACAAAAACAGCCCATTGCATGATGGTGCTGCCGTAATTGAAGGTAATTATATTGTTGCAACACGAGTAATACTGCCTGTTTCTAACGAACGTAATATTCCATTACGCTTTGGACTAAGACACCGAGCTGCTGTTGGTATTACTGAAAAAACAGACTCCCTTGCTATTGTTGTTAGTGAAGAAACCGGCATGATCACTTATATTAAAAATGGGGAATTTGTTCTTTACAACGACCTGACTGAGCTCTCTAGCATGATCAAAGAAGATCTGATGTAGGGCTTAAAAAAACATCAACCAACCACTATGGAATGCAAAAACTGCACCCTTACTTTAGAAGAAAATCATAATTTTTGCGGTGATTGTGGCGCGAAAGTGATTAGAAATAGATTGACTATAAAAAATTTATTTGGTGATTTTGCTCAACGCTATTTAAATATTGACAACACCTTTATTCGCACTTTTGGAAAGCTATTCATAGCCCCTGATGTCGTCATTGTAGGTTATATCAAGGGAGTCAGAAAAAAATATATGAATCCTATCTCCTATTTCACCATAGCCGTTTTTCTTGGAGGTATTTTCTTTTTTCTTGTTCAAAAATTTTTTCCTACAGCCATGGATTTTCAATTTACACAAATGGCCACTGATAACGCTGACGAATCTCAGAAACTTGGAATGGAATTTGGAAAAAAGTTTCAGGACATTTCAATTGAATATCAAAGCATTTTCTACATGGCAATGCTCCCTTTTCTTTCTTTGATTTCAAGAGTAGTTTTCTATAACAAAAAGCAGTTTAATCTTAGTGAGCATTTTGTAATAAACATATACGCTTATTCTCAAATGTCTATTTTAGTCAACATTTTATATATAATGAGCATATGGAATAGCCAATGGATATACTATGTATCTATGAGCAATGCCATTACCTTAGTTTTGTATTTTTCTTATGTATATAAAAAGACATTCCAATTATCATTTAAACAAATACTTTTAAAGCTTTTATTGTTCCTAGTAATTTTCGGAATACTATTTATAGGGATAATTATTTGTGCAGCTATTTACTTAGCACTCTTTACAGATACTTTCAAAAACCTTAAAAATGCACAGGCAATGTTGTACTAAACCGCTTCTTCTATTGAAAATTGTGCCTCGTAAAGATTGTTGTAATATCCTCCTTTTTTAAGTAGTTCTTTGTGCGAACCTATTTCAACAATTTTACCAGCATCCATAACAATAATTTTGTCTGCTTTTTTAATCGTTGCTAATCTGTGCGCTATAATGATTGAAGTTCTCCCTTCCGTAATTTTATCTGTGGCTTTCTGTATCAATTGCTCAGAATAGGTGTCTACAGAAGACGTTGCTTCATCTAACACAAGAATACTAGGATTGCTTACATATGCCCTTAAAAATGCTATGAGCTGCCTTTGCCCGCTAGATAGCATCGTTCCACGCTCTTTTACATTGTAATTGTATCCTTCTGGTAAACTTGCTATAAATTCATGCACCCCAATCTCTCTAGCAGCAGCCTCTATCTGCGCTGTTGTTATGGCTGTATTTTTAAGTGAAATATTATTGGCAATAGTATCTGCAAAGAGAAAAACATCTTGTAATACTACCGCTATTTTAGAGCGAAGTGATGCTAGTTTAAAATCTTTAATAGAAACACCATCAATAGCTATTTCTCCTGAGTTGATCTCGTAAAACCTATTTAATAGATTGATAATTGTAGATTTTCCAGCACCTGTAGCACCTACAATAGCTACGGTTTCTCCTGCTTTTACGCTAAAAGATATGCCATGCAATACTTCTTCATCTTCTAAATACCCAAACCGAACATCTTTAAAATCAATTGCCCCTTTGATATCTGTTTGCTCAATAGTGCCCGAATCTTCAATTTGACTTTCCGTATCTAAAATTTTAAAAACTCTATTAGCCGCTACCATACCCATTTGTAAAGTATTAAACTTATCTGCAATTTGACGCAGAGGCCTAAACAACATATCTGATAGCAGAATAAAAGCAAAAATAGCCCCGTACTCACTAGGCCCCACATTAGCGATATTCAACAATCCGCCGTACCAAACAATTAAACCAATTGCTATGGAAGATACAATCTCTGCAATAGGAAAGAAAATAGAATTATACCACACTGTTTTTAACCATGCATTTTGATGCTTTTCATTAATCTCTCTAAACTTCTCTTTTTCAATTTCTTCACGATTAAACAGCTGTACTATTTTCATCCCTGTTATACGTTCTTGAACAAAAGAATTTAAATTAGAAACCTCTGCCCTAACTTCTGTAAATGCAATCTTCATTGCTTTTTGAAACATCCGTGTAGCATAAGCGATGATGGGCATTAAAGCAAAAACTATTAAAGCCAGTTTCCAGCTCTGATATAACATAACCCCTGCTACCACAATCATTTTAAGCAAATCTGCTACAATCACAAAAAAGCCTTGACTAAAGATTTCTCCTATTCGTTGCATATCTGCAACAGCTCTAGTAACCAAAACACCAATAGAAGAGTTATCAAAATATTTCATCTTAAAGCCTAGCATACGCTTAAACAAATCTATTCTTACATCTTTAATAACAGATTCTCCTAACCAATTGGCATAGTAGTTAAAACCTAACTGACTTACCACTTGCCCAATAAGCACCGCTAGCATGGCCATAGTCATATATAACAATTTCTGACTGTTTTTTTCTGTGATAGCCTCATCCACGATATTACCAACAATGATTGCTGTCATCACAGCAAAACCTGAAAGTAATATTGCCGCTATTGCCACCCCGTAGAAAGTAACACGATAAGGCTTCGTATAGTTTACTAATCTTTTAAATAAGACAAAATCAAATGCTTTTCCTGATTTATTATCCATGGATTTTTACAATGTTTTCTGGGTATAAAACTGAGGTCAAATATAAGCCTTTTGCGGGTGCTGAAGCCCCTGCATTACTCCTATCTTTACTTTTTAATATAGCTTTAACACTGGAGATATTTATCTTTCCTAATCCAACATCAAGCAAGGTACCTACAACAGCACGCACCATATTCCTCAAAAACCGATCTGCGGTAATAGTAAAAATTAGAACTCCACCATCAAGTCGCCATGCTGCATGTGTAATATCACAATTAAAGGTATTTACCTCTGTATTGCTTTTAGAAAAACACTCAAAATCTGTATGGTCTAATAAAAGTAAGGCGGCTTCATTCATTTTTTTTACATCTAAAGGATACTTGATAAAGTGTGCATGATGTATTAAAAATGGATTTTTATCTTGTACAATCCAATATTCATACGTCCTAGAGACTGCATTAAATCTGGCATGTGCTTCTTCTGGCACTAAAAAAACATCTTGTACAGCTATATCTTTAGGCAAAAAACTATTCAATCGAAATACAAAGTTGTCTTTCTGAGGTATTTCTCCAAAATCAAAATGCGCATACAATTCTTTTGCATGCACTCCCGCATCTGTTCTACCCGCTCCCATTAAAATAATTTCTTGTGATAATAGTTTTGACAAAGCATCTTCTAATACCCCTTGTACTGTAATGGCATTAGGTTGCTTTTGCCACCCATGATACTGTTTGCCAAAGTAGGAAAAACGAATAAAATACCTCAATGAAATATGCTATTTTTGTGAATTACAAAGGTACTAAAGAAATACGATATTACTTCTTCACCCCTTTACAGGTATCACAACTACAGAAGCGCACTTGCATGCTTTTTAATTTATTAAGAAACTTAACGAATGACCCGAATACTTTTACTTTCAGACACACATAGCCACATAGACGACACGATACTTAAGTATGCAAAAAAAGCAGATGAGATTTGGCATGCTGGTGATATTGGCACCTTAGAGGTTACTGACAAACTAAAAAAAATAAAACCAACTAGAGTGGTCTATGGGAATATTGATGATCATTTAGCGCAAATGGAGTTTCCACTAGACAATAGGTTTATGTGTGAAGAGGTAGACGTTTGGATGACGCATATTGGCGGTTACCCAAACAAATACAACCCTAGAATACGAGAAGAAATTAAAAATAATCCTCCAAAACTATTTATTAGTGGCCATTCTCATATTTTAAAAGTAATGTGGGATAAGAAATTAAATCTTTTACATATGAATCCTGGCGCATGTGGCACCCATGGTTTTCATCAAGTACGGACCATGTTACAATTTGTAATAGATGGTAAAGAGATTAAAGATTTAGAAATTATTGAATTAGGAAAAAGAGGCTAATAGCTACTAAAATACTTTCTAACGACTATTACAGTAAATGAACACATATGTTTAGTATTACTCATAGTTACAAACTCTAAGTAGTTTACCATAGAAAGCGTGAAATATGTACGAACCAAATCAGCACATTTACCTATAGCACTAAGGATAGAAACTGCTAGAAGCAAACATCGACACCCATAATTTTAAAGCATAAAAAACCCGGGCACTACCCCGGGTTCACGCACTAATACTACTAAGATGTTAGGTTTAACGTAAGCGATCAACAGATTTTACAAGATCCTCATCCTTCCTAATTGCCTTGTTGGCCAAGACTAAAAAAACGATAGAAAAAATAGGAATCAGCATCCCAATACCCTTCTCAGAAACCGAAATCTCTCCAGATAAGTTTAGCGATCGATAAACGAAAAATCCTAGTAAAAAAAGGTTCAATATCATATTCAATCTGTTTACCACAAATTGGTTTTGTCTTTTTTTGTATAACACTATAGCTATCAAAGCCAATATTGCAGAAACGAAGAAAGCGCCTGAGATAAGAATATCATCTTTAGCAAAAATTTCTTTTCCTTTAACATCTGACCATAGGTTTACCCAGAACGGTAAAGCTGCCGTTAAAAGTATTACTATAAGTAAATATAATGTTTGGATTCTTTGAATCATTCTCTAAATTATAATTTAAGACTGCAAAATAAGCGTCTTTTTAAGAAATATCAATGAAATATTGAAAATAATTTGTAATATTGTCTCACAGTACCATAACACTCACCAATATTTAGGACATCGTTCCGTTAATTTTCAAGATTACAATACACTTCATTTTATAGAGACGTATAATTTATTCAATTATTAATGTTTGAAATTTCAGATTTAAAATCAAAAAAGCTTCCTGAGCTTCAGGAAATAGCCAATGGTTTAAATGTACCAAAGTACAAAACCTTAAAAAAACTAGACTTAGTTTATCAAATTTTAGACGTGCAAGCTGCCAACCCTAAAGTTGTACAAGCTGCAATAAGTAGTACTACTCCCGAAGTAGCAGAAAAACCTAAGCCAGCAAAGGCTCCTAGACCTAAAAAACCTAGAATCACGGCTAAAACTGATAAAAAGGAAGAACCTGTTGTTGAAAAACCAACAGACAGCGCTCCGAAAAAACCAGCAAGACCTAACAAGCCTAATCCAAGGCCTGTTGCGGCAAAAGATGCACCTGCTAAAACAGAAGCTACTCCTAGTAAAGAGAGTACTCCAAAAGAAGCAAGAGTTCCGCATCCAAAAAATACGAAGGCTCCTGTTGCTAGTCAGAAAAAAGAGTTTCAAAAAAAGACGCCTGTTCACAACAACCAGAACAATAACAATAGTAATCCAAATCAAAACAAACCTAATCCTAGACCAAAACAGGAGAAGAATAATAATTTTGACAAAGATTTAAAGAACAGGTATAAGGAACCAGAATACGAATTTGATAGTATTATTGCTAGTGAAGGTGTTCTCGATATTATGCAAGATGGCTACGGCTTCTTACGTTCTTCAGATTACAACTACTTATCATCTCCAGATGATATTTATGTATCACAATCACAAATCCGTTTGTTTGGTTTAAAAACTGGAGATACCGTTTTAGGAAATGTCCGCCCACCAAAAGAAGGTGAAAAGTATTTTCCTTTAATAAAAGTGAATAAGATAAATGGTATTGATCCACAAGTTGTACGTGATCGTGTCGCTTTTGAGCATTTAACACCCTTATTCCCTCAAGAAAAATTTAATTTATCAGAAAGACAAGGTACCATATCTACACGTATTATTGATTTATTCTCTCCAATTGGAAAAGGACAAAGAGGTATGATCGTATCGCAACCTAAATCTGGTAAAACAATGTTGCTTAAAGATATCGCAAATGGTATTGCAGCAAACCACCCAGAAGTATATCAAATTATATTATTAATTGATGAACGTCCTGAAGAAGTTACAGACATGCAACGTAACGTTCGCGGAGAAGTTGTTGCTTCTACTTTTGACAAAGAACCTACAGAACACGTTAGAGTTGCTAATATCGTCTTAGAAAAAGCCAAAAGACTAGTAGAATGTGGTCATGATGTTGTTATCCTCTTAGACTCTATAACACGTTTAGCGCGTGCTTACAACACGGTACAACCGCCTTCTGGAAAAGTATTAAGTGGTGGTGTAGATGCCAATGCTCTACATAAACCAAAACGTTTCTTTGGAGCTGCTCGTAATATAGAAGGTGGCGGATCGCTATCTATTATTGCAACTGCTTTAACGGAAACAGGTTCTAAAATGGACGAGGTTATTTTTGAAGAATTCAAAGGTACCGGTAACATGGAACTACAATTAGATCGTAAGATTGCTAATCGTAGAATATTCCCTGCTATAGATCTTACCTCTTCTAGTACACGTAGAGATGATTTATTGTTAGATGAAGCTACGATACAACGTATGTGGATTATGCGCAAGTATTTAGCCGATATGAACCCAATAGAAGCGATGGAGTTTATTGAGCAACGCATTAAACAAACAAAAAACAATGAAGAGTTTTTAATGACGATGAGTCAATAAAATTAACTCTAATTTCAAATACAAAAAGCCCAATGAAAATTTCATTGGGCTTTTTTAATGGCCTTAAAACTGGTTCTTCATTAGCGTATCATTACGAAATAAAGCCATTAGAGTTCTATTTATCAATTATTTCAAATATATTTACAAAGCATAAAAAGCACAATCCCCTCTACGGCTCACATGCAACTAATTTCACAACACTAAAAATCATAACCGATGAAACGTAAAAAAAACTTGGGATTGCTATTCGTTGCCTTCTCATTAATTGTAAGCTGTAATTCCGAAAAGAAACCAACCACCCCTGACACGGAACCTGCACACAAAGAGTTACAGGAAGAAAAAACAAAAGAAGTAAAAGCTCCTGAGCAAATTATAAGCATTACAGAAGCAAAACAAGATTACGACAATTACACTAAAAAAAGAGCTCAATTAATAGAAAAAATAGAAGATCCTTTAGAAGATGGTTCTAAATTTATTGCTTCTCGTTATGGCGATTATGATATAGAAACGGTAAAAAACTATATTGCCTATGTAGAGCAAGAAGCTAAAGAGGCTGGAGTAAAAGTAGAAACCTTACGTTTTTATTTTTCTACCTACCCAGACAAAAAAGATTTTCCTGATCATAAAAAAGTAAAACACCCGCGCCAAAATTCATTTTTCATCCTTCCAACAATGAAAGTTGACGCTATGAATATGGGTTTTTATATTAAAGATTTAGGTGACGGCAAGAAAGAAGCTGCATTGATCCGAGACTATCCGGGAATCTTAGACAGTAAAATGGGAGACACTCATAAGAAAACGAATAAATCTTATGCCTCTTTCTTACCCGCAACAACAGCACCCCTAATGTTTGCTGAAGAAAGTTTGATTATGAACACTATTCAAATGTCCCCTCCACCACCGAAGGGATCTGATTTTAATTAACATCAGTCAATTATGATTGATATTCTTGACAAAATATTAGAAAATTCTTTTTTACCCCTATATTGCCTAACTACTTTTGTCTCTTTATATAATTATAATAAATATTTCGATACATCATTGAAATATTTACCTATACTTTTTATGTACACTTTGCTCAATGAATCGTTAGGTACATTTATAAAATACAACCCTGATTTTAATCCTATAATATCGGGGTTTTATTCAGATCATAGCCAAGCACTATATAACGCATATAATTTTATTTTCTTCGGTTACTTTTTCTTTGTTTATTGGAGTTTTATAAAATCAAAAAGAAGAAAAATAAAATTTATTTCATTTATTTATGTGCTCATATGTATAATTAATATATTTTTTCAAAATCCAGTATTAGATTCTTTAATATTGATGTATATAACAGGAAGTATAATATTAATATATATTATCTCAATCTATTTTAGATTAGACAATAAAATTCTAAGAACTAAATTTTCTAAACATAGCTTGGTTTTTTGGTTAAGCATCGGATTACTAATATTTTACTCAGGGTTTATACCAATTATTATTTACTATTCAAACACAAGTTTTCAAAATATTGAAATTTATCATAACGTTAGACGCCTTCACATTATTCTTGTTGATATAATGTACATATTTTTCATCTATGGCTTCATTCAAATGAAAGGAAAATTAAAAGTATAATCTAATCATTAATTTCACTATATTAAACATATTAAGCCCCCGTAATTTGTTTAAAGAAATATTCTCGGATCACTATTTAATACTTTACGTACTTACAATAGGAGCTTCTATTGTCAACTACAAAAAGTATTTTGAAAGTAAATTGCGGTTTCTCCCCGTTATGTTAACCTATATTTTATTAACAGAACTACTAGGTTTGATCATCAGAATAGACCCAAATTTAAATCCGTTTATCACCGGGTTATATTCCGACTACAACTACATTATATATTACGCCTATTCACTTATATTTTTTAGCTACTTTTATTATATCTTTTGGCATTACACCTCCAGTAAAAAAATAAAAAATATTATAGCTTATGGAGGAATAGCTTATTTAATCATAGCGTTTATAAATGCCTATTTCAAAAGCATCATAACGGAAAGGCAGTTATTCTCTTACACCTACGCTTCGCTCTTACTTATTTTTATATCCGTAAATTTCATTTTAGAAAACAGAAAAAATCCATTGCTTTTCAAAAGACTGCTTTTCTGGATAAGTCTAGGGCTAATCATCTACGAATTAGTCTACTTTCCAATTAATATTATATATAGCCATATTACAAGGGAAAACGTTGCCTTATATTATCAAATTGCTCCTGTTCACAAAGCAGCATCATTTACAATGTACTGTTGCTTTATTATCGGCTTTATCGTCATGAAACCCAAACCGAGATAACCTCACTTCATTCAAATAACCTCTCCCCCATATATTCTCGTAATAAGATAATAACGCCGTTAAGTTGCTTATTTGAGCTTAAAACCAAATACCTCAACCTATCTATTTAAACAAACCCATTAGTCCTACATCAAAATACGAGCACACTCCCATGACCATTGTTTCTAATATAAAAAAAAGATTATGAAGCAGGAATTTAAATGAAAGTTCATCACAGACCCTATGCTGCACTAGGCATGTACACGCAACGCTAAGCAGCTTTAGAAACGATTGATATATAACTGTGCGATTTTACGCTTTTGTCACCTAGAAGCGCAATAAACAGCCCTTAATAAAGGAATAAGAAAACAATACTATTTTGAGTCAAAGTACGGACCACTAAAATAGACAAACCTTAGTACTAAAAAGATATTTAGGACTAGGACTCTTTAATGAAGATTTTTATAAAAATAAAAGCGCCTCATCAAGTGATGAAGCGCTTTATATATTCTGTATAGCAAATTTCTACAAAAACTTATAGAGCTGCAATTTGCTTAGATAATTTACTTTTAAGATTAGAAGCTTTGTTAGCGTGTATAATGTTACGCTTAGCTAATCTATCAATCATACTTACAACAGTAGGAAATAAAGTTTCAGCAGCTTTCTTATCTTCTTCAGAACGAATCTTCTTCAATACATTACGCATTGTTTTGTGCTGATATTTATTACGTATACGCGCTGCTTCGTTTCTTCTAATTCTCTTTAACGCTGACTTGTGATTTGCCATTTCTTTTCTAATTTATTTATTTAGGATTTTCAATCCTTAATTTTTTTAAGTAGTCCGTAGGGGAATCGAACCCCTGTTACCAGGATGAAAACCTGGCGTCCTAACCCCTAGACGAACGGACCATAATATATTTGAACTTAACGCCAAAAAATAGAGCAATCTATTTAAAAGCATTTTGTAGTCCGTAGGGGAATCGAACCCCTGTTACCAGGATGAAAACCTGGCGTCCTAACCCCTAGACGAACGGACCAACACATTGCGTAATTGCGGATGCAAAAATACAACTATTTTTTACTATTGCAATAGCTAATTATATTTTTTTGAAAAATTAATACGCTTTTGCAAAAAGCACTCGGTTTTTTGAAGGTTTTCCAGTAAGAATACAAACTCCATTTTCCGGCTTTACATCTATCGGAATACAACGTATTGTTGCCTTTGTCTCATTTTTAATTCGCTCTTCCGTTTCAGGAGTACCATCCCAATGCGCAGAAATAAAACCTCCTTTATTTTCTAAAATTTCTTTAAATTCATCGTAATTTTCTACTTCTGTGATGTGATTCTCTCTATAATCTAATGCTTTTTTGAAAATATTCTTCTGAATATCTTCTAGTAAGAATTCAATTTTAGCTACAATTTCATCTGCCTGAACCGTTTCTTTTTCTAAAGTATCTCTTCGGGCAACTTCAAAAGTTCCATTATCCATGTCTCGCTGTCCAATAGCCAAACGAATAGGCACACCCTTAAGTTCATACTCCGCAAACTTAAATCCTGGCTTATACGTGTCTCTATTGTCGTATTTAACAGAAACTCCTTTTGCACGTAATTCTTTTACAAGTGGCGCAATTCGCTCAGAAATAGCATCTAACTGGTCATCACCCTTATAAATAGGAACAATAACAACCTGTATTGGTGCTAATTTTGGAGGAAGTACCAAACCTTTATCATCACTATGCGTCATCACTAACGCCCCCATTAATCTGGTAGAAACTCCCCATGAAGTAGCCCAAACTAATTCTTGTTTTCCTTCTTTAGAAGTAAACTTCACATCAAATGCCTTTGCAAAATTCTGACCTAAGAAGTGAGACGTACCTGCTTGCAAGGCTTTCCCATCTTGCATTAAGGCTTCAATACAATACGTTTCTATAGCACCTGCAAAACGCTCTGTTTCTGTCTTTAAACCTTTTATTACAGGAACAGCCATATGATTCTCAGCAAATTCCGCATAGATATTCATCATTTGCTCTGCTTCTGCTACAGCTTCATTTTTTGTGGCATGGGCGGTATGCCCTTCTTGCCATAAAAATTCTGCCGTACGTAAAAATAAACGTGTACGCATTTCCCAACGCACTACATTAGCCCATTGATTGATTAATATCGGTAAATCTCTGTAAGACTGAATCCATTTTCTGTAGGTATCCCATATAATAGTTTCAGAAGTTGGTCTTACAATAAGCTCTTCCTCTAACTTAGCATCAGGGTCTACAATAATTCCGCTTCCATCTTCCGCCATTTTAAGTCGGTAATGCGTAACCACAGCACATTCTTTTGCAAAGCCCTCTACATGACTCGCCTCTTTACTTAGATATGATTTAGGTATAAATAAAGGAAAATAGGCATTCTCATGACCTGTTTCTTTAAACATGGTATCTAAAGCTGCTTGCATTTTTTCCCATATGGCATATCCATAAGGTTTAATCACCATACAACCTCTAACTCCCGAATTTTCAGCTAAATCGGCTTTTACAACAAGTTCATTATACCATTTAGAATAATCCTCGCTTCTTTTCGTTAAGTTTTTACTCATAGCACTTAGTTTGGCACAAATCTTGTACCTTTATTTAAAAAATAGTTCGGTAAAACTAACTATTTTTACAGTGTTCAACAATTAAATTTCTAATAGATGATACATCCAGCACCCCTCCTAAAAGTCAGAGCAGCTATCTTAGTGCCAATTTTAGCATTATTTTTAGTGTCTTGTGGCTCATACCAACAATCTTCATATTATGATAACGATGGTATTTATGCTAACGAAACCGTACAATATACTGAAAGACCTTCTGCACCGGTTCAGCAAACAAATAATCCTTATGCCAATTACTTTGGACAAAAGGCCGATGAATATCAGGAAATCTTAGATGATGAGATTTTCACAGATATAGATGGGTATTATAGCCAAGCACAGGACAGTACTGACATGGCTTACGAAGATAGTTATTATAATGATGATTATAACAACTATGACGGTTATGGCGGATGGGGAGAAAATCCAACAAGTGTATCTATAAACTATTACAATAATAACAATTGGGGCTGGGGCGGTGGCTACGGTTGGAATAACTGGGGCTGGAACGGTTATTATAATAATTATGGCTATTGGAACAGACCGTGGGGCTACAATCGTTGGAATAATTGGGGCTGGGGCGGCGGCTACGGTTATAATGGATTTTACGGTGGAGGTTTCTATGGTGCAGGTTTTTATGGCGGAGGTTTTTACGCTCCATACTACAATAACTACCACAACCGCTACAATAATTACGGCAACAGAAGCTATGCACGATCGTATGGCAGAAGAGGTAACTACAGATCTAGCCTATATAGCAACTCAGCTTTAAGAAGTAGATCTGCCTTATCTAGCTCTAGATCAAATTATTCTACTAGCAGAAGTAGAAGCAACGCAGCAACTTCCAGAAGTTCTTCGTACAGAACTGGATCAAGCACCAATAGAAACTCTAGTTACAGAACTTCAAGAAGCACAAGAGTATCTCCAAGCTCCAGCAGAAGCGCTAGAACAAGCTCTACCTACAGAGGAAGCTCAAGCAGTCCAAATAATAATAATAATAATAGAAGTACCTACAGCAGATCTTCTTCAAGAACATATACACCTTCAACAAGCAGGTCTTCTAGTAGCAACTCAAGAAGCAGTAGCCCAACAACAAGAAGTTCTAGCTCTAGAAGCAGCTCTCCTACAACCACTAGAAGCTCTAGCAGTAGATCTAGTAGTGGCGGAAGTTATAGATCTTCAGGCAGTTCTTCTAGAAGTAGCAGCTCTTCTTCTTCAAGAAGCAGCGGTAGCTCTTCTAGATCATCATCTAGCAGTAGCAGAAGTAGTGGTAGAGGAAATTAAGCTAAGATTTAAATTTTAATTAAGATTGATATGAAAAAGTATATTACTTTGGTCATGGTAGCGGCATGCGCAGCTATGAATGCACAAAATATTGATGACGTTTTAAGATACAGTACAGATAACTTACAAGGTACCGCAAGATTTCAAGCAATGAGTGGTGCTTTTGGAGCTCTAGGAGGAGATTTATCATCCTTAAATATCAACCCTGCGGGATCGGCCGTTTTTAACAACAGTCAGTTTACCCTTTCTGGAACTAATTTCCACGTAAAAAACAATACGTTCTATACTGGAAATAACTCTTTCAATTCTACAGAGAATAATTTTGACATTAATCAAATTGGAGGCGTATTTGTATTTAATAATAGTAACCCTGATGCAAATTGGAAAAAATTTAGCATTGGCTTAAATTTTGACAAAGTACAGAGCTTTGACAATTACATCAATGTAAATTACAATACCACACAGGGTATTGACAACTACTTCTTGAGTTTCGCACAAGGCCTACCTCTTGGCCCTTTAAAATTGCAAGATGGAGAATTTATAGAATCTGCCTACTTAGATATTGGTTCTAGCCTAGGCTTTAGAGACCAACAAGCCTTTTTAGGAATTTTTGGTGGCGCCATAGATGCTGTAGACCCAGACAACGACAACAATACTGACTATATTTCTACAAGTGAATACAATTCGGTTACTCAAAATTATCGTCAAATAAGCACAGGATACAATGATAAATACACGTTTAACATGGCCTCTCAGTATCAAGACAATTTATATATAGGAGCCTCTATTAACGTGCACAGTATATTTTTGGATCAACTTACTGAACTTACAGAAAACGGCTATAATGCAGATTCTGATGTGCAATTCACCACATTTGACAATCTATTAAGCAGCCGCGGAAATGCTTTTTCATTTAGCTTAGGTGCAATTGCAAAAGTAAACAACAACGTAAGAGTTGGTGGTAGTTACCAATCTCCTACATGGTACCGCATTTCAGATGAATTTTCTCAACGTATTAATTCAGATATAGCCGATCAAGATATAGGCTTTATCAATTTTAATGTAATAAATACCTACGATAAATACACCATTAAAACTCCAGGAAAAGTAACAGGTAGTTTAGCCTTGGTTTTTGGAAAAGATGGTTTATTAAGTTTAGATTACGGTTACCAAGATATGTCTAAGGCAGAATTGAGACCTGATTCTGATCCAAATTTTTTAACTGAAAATGAATTTATTTCAGAACAATTAAAAGCTGTTTCCTCTATTAGATTAGGTGGTGAGTACAGAATCAAACAAGTAAGCTTGAGAGCAGGATACCGTTACGAGCAAAGTCCTTACGAAAATAACTTGATAGGAGATTTAAATGGAATTTCGGGTGGTCTTGGATACAATTTTGGTCCTAGCAGATTAGATTTAGCAGTAAACTCATTCTCACAAGATAGAAGTCGTACTATTTTAAGTACTGATCCTACCGCCAATTTAAATATCGATAGAACAAACACCAATGTTACGCTATCCTATACGGTGAACTTCTAAGAAAAATATCATGTAAAGCATATTAAAAGACTCGCCCTAAAGCGGGTCTTTTATCTTTTTAAAGTAAAGTGATTCTGCAACAGCTTTGCAACTACTACTCCATTTTCTGTACCTGCGTATTCAAATCTGAACCAATAATCAGAGCCTGGCATTGTTCTACCAACATAAGTACCATCCCAAGCGCTATTTACATCTAATTGTTTTAACAATTTACCATAGCGATCAAAGATAAACACCACAGGATCTATGATGCTAGGATCATCAATTCCTTTAATATTCCAAGTATCATTTATTAAATCTCCATTGGGTGTAAAAAACTTTGGATACCCTATCACTAAAAACTCTATAGGTTCTGTTATACCACAACCATTCTTATCATTAATGATTACCGTGTTTATCCCCGGAGGAACATCATAAAATATAGGAACGTCTCTAAACGGCCCGTCATTAATGGCATATTCATAAGAACCATTACCTCTTAGATCCTCTACAACTATTTCTATATTATTTTGATCAGGAGCATTCGTTAGGTTAGAATTTAAAACAATTACCTCTTGCAAAACTGGAGGCCCGAAAACGGTAATTAAAATTCCGCCTACATCAACAATAGTTGGAGGTGTCCCTGAAACCGTTGTTATTGTCACAAAGTAACGCCCTGAGTTTGCAACTTGAGCAGGAATCACTAATTCTGCCGCAGTTGCTGGAGGACCACTCAATAAATTAGCGTCATCAATTACGCCATCATCATCATAATCTACAGACCAAACTATAGATGCTATATCTGGACCTGCAGGAGAGCGTAAGGCACTTAATGTAATATCCGCGTCACCTTCACAGGCAGCAATGTCCAATCCTAAAAATTCATCCCTTAAGGTACAATCTAATGCCGTATCTTGGTTTTCACTTACAGAGCCCCCTGTGAACGTAAGCTCAAAAGGCTCGGGATCATCATCAAAATTTGTATTAAAGTTGTTAATTAGAATATAATAGACCTCCCCCGCCGTAACATTTAGGTACTCATCATAGGTATTCAAGCTCTGGGTTTGATTAGGTCTCCCTTCATCACCATTTTCTGGATTTACGCCTAAGCCTGTAAAACGTGTTGTATTCACTTCATAATTACAACGTATTGGTTGCGCTGTGCCGTTAGAGATAGCCTCACAATCTACATCAGGACCATACACCGCAAAATCCCACTCAGCAGTATCAGAAAGGGCTTCAATATCAAAACCAACTTGACCACCCGTACCTGCTCTAAAAACAAACCAAGAAGTGTTATTTTCAATATTAGCAGAACTTACGCTACCCTTTTCTAAACATCCCGTTTGTAAAATTACTTCGGGATCAAAATCCTCTATATCCCCTAATCCGTCTGCAAGACCCAAGTAAGGTATATCTGCACATACGGGAATTGCCGTTCTACAATCTGGTGAATTTTGAGCAAAAGTTGTCAAAAACAACATAAAACAAAGCACGCTTAAAAATAGTCTCATTTGTGTGTGATGGTGTGTGTGATATGGGGTATTAACTTAATATACGGTCAGTTTAGTATATTTAGCCGCTATTATTTGCATTTAATCGATGAAATACCTGTGTTATTTAGCGCTATCGCTTTAAAGAAAAGTGATTGTTTATATATTTTGCAACAACCCTACTACCATCGGTTTCTAAGTAACTTAGTTGAAACCAATAATCTGAAGCAGGCATTTGGATTCCTTTATATAAACCATCCCATGCTGTTTGTGTAGGATCTAGCTGTTGTAATAATTTTCCATAGCGATCAAAAATTAGCAGTACCGGACTGTCTAATGTTTCTAAGCCTTCTACAGACCACTCATCATTAATCCCATCGCCATTAGGGCTGAAAAATCGCTTAAACCCAACCACTATAATGGTTTCAGAATCCGTGCCACAACCTTCTAAATCATTCACAGTAACCGTATGCATACCTGGTAAAACATTGGTAAATTGTGAGCTCATCTGAAAAGGTTCCTCATCTATCTGATATTCATAGTTGCCATCCAATTCTGTGTGAACCAAAACTGTATTATTTACCTGTAAATCATCAACAACTACTGTTGTAATGCTGGGTGATTTTGAAATAACCAAAGTCACATCAAAAACCTCTGTACAGGTTAGCGTACCAACCGTGATACTTACCGTAAGTTCATAAATTCCTGCCGCTGCCACGTTTATAGTTGCAGTACTTTCACCTGTACTCCACAAATACGTGAAATTTGAATTTGGAGTATCATCACCAATACTAGCAGAAGAAATAGCCTCACACAAGTAGACCGTTGCTGGAAAATCTTGCACTATTCCCTCAGATACTATCAATTGAAAATCTTGAGAAGCATCATAACAATTAGGATTTGCTAGTGACGAAATTCTAATATAAATTGTTTCTGTACCTGCTGATTTTACATGATTATTTTCTAGAGCATTAAACCCCGTAACAGCATCAGAAAATGTTGCATGGTAGGTGATTAAAAAATCATCTGGATTTTGAGACCCTAAAACTTCTACATCAACGGTACTTAAATCAAAAACCGCTTCATCAAAACAGAAAAATTTATCCATCACAGTATTAGCTACAGGCCTTGCAGAAAAAGACACTTGAACATCACTAATAATATTGTCTGCAGCTCTCGTAACTACCACCCGATAATTAGACGAATCCAACACATTTAAAATAGCAGTTGTGGCTCCTACAATTTGCGTATAACCACTACCATCATCCCGATACCATTCATAACTTAAGGCACCAGTGCTAGTAGCATCTAATTGTACAAAATCTGATTCACAAGCCGCTATAGGCGGACCTAAAAGATTACTTATAATAGTACAATCTAAAGCATCATAGGGATTTGTTACAAAAATATCACCCGAAAATTGGATTGAAAAACCTGAATTTACATTTGAAAAATTATTAATTAACAGGTAATATTCTTCGCCTGGCACTACAGAAAGCCAATCTTCATATTGTATATTATCTGTAGCTCCCGTAGGGTCCTCTCCTACTCCTAGAAAACTATTTTGATCGCCATTATCTAAAAAATTACAACGCAACGGATCTCCTAAATTGGAACAGTCATCTGTTTTGTATAATGCAAAATCCCAGTCTTCATCCGTAGCTGTACTGATATTAAATCCTAACTGCCCTGATGCCGAAGTTCTAAAGCGATACCATGCCGAATTTGATTCTATAGATCCTGAAGCGGTACGCTCTAAACAACCAGACTCACTGACTCCTGCAAAATCATCTACCCCAAAACTATTTGTCCCGCTATTCACCGGTGTATTATTACAAATAGGAATAGCCGTTGAACAATCTGGAGAGATTTGCGCAATGGTAAAATTAGAAAATAAAAAAAATAATATAATAAATCTCATTAGAGATACTTCATTAGTAAGTATAAAACTAAACACGCGACAAAGCCTGTGCTAATTAATGTTGTGTAACAAGCTAAACTTGCTATTAAATAGTAGATAATGTATATCTTTGCAGCATTTAAGAGATGATAATAAATGAAAATTGACAGCACATTAGAAGATCAATTTGATGAAATTGGAGACAATCATGTTTCTACTTCTGAAGATACTCCATTACTTGCCAATGCTTTTGAATTGAGTGATGAAGAAAAAATAGTAAAGATTAAGGCAAATGTTTCTGAAATCATGGAAACTTTAGGCTTAGACCTTACTGATGATAGTTTAAAGGGCACTCCTAACCGAGTGGCAAAAATGTTTGTTAACGAAATATTTGCAGGCTTACACCCTAACAGAAAACCGAAATCCTCAACATTTGACAACAAATACAAATATGGTGAGATGTTGGTTGAAAAAAACATAACACTTTATAGTACTTGTGAGCATCATTTCTTACCAATTGTTGGTAGAGCTCATGTTGCTTATATCTCAAACGGTAGTGTTGTTGGACTTTCTAAAATGAATCGAATTGTAGATTATTTTGCAAAAAGACCACAAGTACAAGAACGTTTAAATATTCAGATTGTAAGAGAATTACAAAAAGTCTTGAACACAGAGGATGTAGCTTGCGTTATTGACGCAAAACACCTTTGTGTAAATTCTAGAGGTATTCGCGATATTGAAAGCAGCACAGTTACTGCAGAATATGGTGGAAAATTCAAAGAAGAAGCTACGCGTAGAGAGTTTTTAAATTTTATCAAATTAGAAACAAGGTTTTAATTATTTTTCAATCAAAGCATGCAATTATATAAAACTCAGCATTTAAAAGTTTACAATTCATTATCTGGACAAAAAGAGCTATTTACACCTATACATGAAGGTGCCATAGGAATGTATGTTTGCGGTCCCACAGTATACAGCAATGTACACTTAGGAAACTGTAGAACATTTATGTCTTTTGATATGATTTTTAGATACTTTAAGCACCTGGGTTATAAAGTACGTTATGTTCGTAATATCACAGATGCAGGGCATTTAGAGAACGATGCAGATGATGGCGAGGATAAAATTGCAAAAAAAGCACGCTTAGAACGTATTGAACCTATGGAAGTAGTACAACGATATACGGTTGACTTCCATACTATTTTACAAAAATTTAATTTTTTACCTCCAAGTATAGAGCCTACAGCTACTGGTCATATTATTGAGCAGATAGAAATTATAAAAGAGATTCTCAACAAAGGTTTTGCTTACGAGGTTAATGGTTCTGTTTATTTTGATGTTCCAAAATTTAATGAAACCCATAACTATGGCAAATTAAGTGGCCGTAAGTTAGAAGATATGATTGCGAATACTCGTGAATTAGCTGCTCAAGACGACAAGCATAGTCCGCAAGATTTTGCCCTTTGGAAAAAGGCAGAACCGCAACATATTATGAGATGGCCTTCTCCTTGGGGAGATGGTTTTCCTGGTTGGCACCTAGAATGTACTGCGATGAGCACTAAATATTTGGGCGAAACTTTTGATATTCATGGAGGCGGAATGGATTTAAAATTCCCGCATCATGAATGTGAAATTGCACAAGCTGAAGCCAGCAATGGCGCATCGCCTGTAAATTATTGGTTGCACGCTAATATGCTTACCATGAATGGTAAAAAAATGGCAAAATCTACTGGTAATAATATTTTACCAGACGAAATTTTCTCTGGTAATAATAGCATTCTTTCAAAAGCTTTTACCCCTACGGTAGTACGTTTTTTTATGATGCAAGCGCACTACACGAGTATCTTAGATTTAAGCAATGACGCACTGCTAGCTTCTGAAAAAGGATTTCAGAAACTAATGGAAGCTTTAAGCGCTATTGATAAATTAGAAACAGGAGCTAGTTCTGATTTTGATTTTACCACATGGCAACAGAAATGTTACGATGCCATGAATGATGACTTTAATACGCCAACCCTTATTGCTCATTTATTTGAAGCTGTAAAGCATATTAATGCTATCAAAGAAAAGAAAGAAGCTATCTCTGAAGCCGACAAAACACTTTTAAAAGAAACCTTCAACGCCTTCATATTTGACATTTTAGGTCTAGAGGATAAAAATGATGCCAATTCCGATTCTGATAAATTATCTGGAGTGGTGGCCTTATTAATACAACTCAGAAAAGAAGCAAGAGACAATAAAGATTTTGCTACTTCTGATATTATAAGAGACCAATTAGCAGCACTAGGCATTCAATTAAAAGACGGTAAAGAAGGTACTACTTTTAGCATCTCTTAACTTAAATTGCGTCGCAGTTTTGGCGCTAATGCTCCTAAAAAAATATAATGTTTGGTTTTGAATACATGATTCAAGTAGAATCTGTTATCAAAACCAAACCTCCTATAAACATCTTTACGTTTTTCACCCCTATTCTAAAGAAAATGTACGGCTAAATTTTACACGTTCGTTAGTACAAAATTGAACAGGATATAGACCTAGCTCGTTTAAAAAAAAGAGAAATATAATACCGCATTAGAAATACTAGCACCTTACAATTTCTCTCACTTAACAATAAGCTTAAACACTGGAAACACAATCCAACAATTAGTGCCATTATAGAAGGTTGTCACTCTAATTTATCTTTAGAAACGCCATTAACTTACGCCTTGATATTCAAATCTCATTGTTGCATTACAGAAAGGACTTGAACAGTTAGCATCAAATTCCTCTTCTATTAGTTCATAATAAAAATTACTATAACCCTGAACCTAGGAACGCGCAGGTTTTATAATTCCTGTAGAAAAGCGTATTTTTGAGGGTAATTTCATCTTCATGAAAAAAATACTCATTGCACCTTTTGTTTTTTTAGTCCGCTTCTATCAATTGGTCATATCACCACTTACCCCAGCTAGTTGCCGCTACAGCCCTACGTGCTCACAATACACCCTAGAAGCTTTAAGAAAACACGGCCTTTTTAAAGGAGGTTGGCTTGGAATAAAAAGAATTTTTAGTTGCCACCCTTGGGGAGGAAAAGGTTATGACCCCGTGCCTTAAATAGGAGTTTTATTTCAATCGTATAAATTTCTAATTTCTTTACCATGCTTCACGCTGTCTAGCGTCAATTTTCTTATCTTAGCCCTTCAAAATATTTGTAAATGTACTTTTTAGGTATTACTTGGAACCCAAACGACACGCTATTCAAAATTGGGTTTATTCAAATTAAATATTATAATCTTTTATGGATTGCCGCCTTCGCTTTGGGCTGGTACCTTATGAAAAAGATTTTTTTAAAAGAGAAAAAAACTGTTGAGCAATTAGACTCTCTTTTCATATATACCGTTCTTGCAACAATGCTAGGCGCCCGTTTAGGACATGTATTTTTTTATGACTGGCCCTATTACAAAAACAATCTTTTAGAGATATTATTACCCATTAAAGCAAACCCTAATGAGGCCATACTTGGCTTTATCAAAGGATATGAATTCACTGGTTTTACAGGACTTGCAAGTCATGGTGCCGCTATAGGAATTATTATAGCCATGTACTTATATGTACGTAAACACCCAGGCTTTAAAGTAATTTGGATATTAGACCGAATTGTAATCCCTGTAGCTATTGGTGCATTTTTTGTACGTTTGGGGAATTTTTTCAACTCAGAAATTGTTGGTAAAACCGTAGAGAAATCGTTTGTATTTGCTACCAAATTTGTTCGTAATTCTGACGATCTTCCTGCTTACAAAGCAATGCAACTTACCAATGCCAAAACGCCTAGTGTAGCCTACAGTCTTATTGAAAACAATCCTAAATTCGCAGCTATTTTAGAAGCGATACCTTACCGCCATCCAGCCCAATTATACGAGGGAGTTTGCTATATATTTGTTTTCATTATATTATACTATTTCTACTGGAAAACAGATAAAAAAGATAAGCCAGGATTCTTATTTGGTACATTTTTAGTGCTTTTATGGTCTATACGTTTCTTTGTTGAATTTGTAAAAGAACGTCAAAATTCGCTTGATGAATCTATGGAGCTGTTATCTATCGGACAATGGCTCAGTATTCCGTTTGTTCTTATAGGACTCTATTTCATGTTTAGACCAACAAAATCATAAGACCCATGAAAAATGCCTTAGCAATCCTTAGCTGCATAATTCTTGGTTTTCTAAGCTCTTGTAAAGAAGAACCAAAGCAAGCCATAGAAACTGCCGCAATTGCGTTTAAAAAAGAAGGAGAATTAACGATTTATAAAGCGAAAACAGATTCTATTATTGCCTCTTTTGATATAGAGATAGCCGCTACAGATTACGAAACTGAAACCGGACTCATGTACCGCAATACCATGAAACCAACTAGAGGGATGTTATTTATATTTCCCGATGTAGCCATGCATTCTTTCTACATGAAAAATACAGCAATTCCATTAGATATTATTTATATCGATGAGCATTTGAAAATTGCTAGTTTTCAAGAAAATGCTATTCCCTTTAATGAAGAAGGATTATCATCACAGGTACCTATAAAATATGTGCTAGAAATAAATGCAGGATTAGCAGAAAAATATCTTCTAGAAGTTAAAGATAGCATTGTTTATAAAGAACTATAAACAGCATTTAAATGGATTACTTACTGAATAATAGCACGTCTGACCGATTATTATTTAGAAAATTACAACCCAGTGATTTTAACGTATGGCTTCCTTTTCATGAAGATAAACGAACTTCGGAATTTTGGGAAGGTTTACCTGAGAACCCCATAAAAGCGTGTAAGGCAGATTTTGAACGTACACTGTATAGGTATGAGCACAATCTTGGCGGAAAACTCGCACTGATTCACAAGCAAACGAAAACGTTTCTTGGCTTAGCAGGATTACTTGTACAAGAAATACACGAAAAAAAAGAAATTGAAATAGCCTATTCCCTACTTCCTAAACACTGGAACATGGGTTATGCCACAGAAGCAGCAAAAGCATGTGTAGACTACGCCATTTCTAACAATTTATGCAGCTCTCTAATCAGCATCATCCACAAAGACAATATTCCCTCCCAAAAAGTAGCCCAAAGAAACGGGTTGACGCTAGATTTTGAAACTACCTACCATGGCAATCCTGTCTATATTTTTAGAATAAACCTATAATTCAAATTTTATTGAAGCATGTCTCATACTCTTATCTTCACTCAAAACAATAGCCCAATAAAAAGCTTAATATCTAAGCTTCTTGACCCTCAAAATCCTTTAGATTTAGATGCTATACAAAACCTCAAAGGAGATGTTCTTTCTAAGTCCAAGATTGAAGAATTGATTTTCGAGGAAGAAGTACACGAACTGAAGATTGCCACAAAAAACACAACACAGAGTTTAAAATCAATGTCTAGCGGAGAACAGCGAAAAATTGTATTAAATTACCTTTTAGCAGCTGATGCTGATTTTCTAGTTTTAGACAATCCCTTTGATAATTTAGATCAAGAATCTGTTGCAGACTTAAAAACTACTATTTTAGAACATACTGCTACCAAATTATTTATAGTCATCTTAAGCAGAAAAGCAGATGCCTTAGCTTTCATCAAGAATAGATATGAACTTCTACTCCATGGAAATCTACAGCGAATAGGCAAAGAAACGGAATTCAATTTAGAAAATCCTTTTACTAGAGCGCTTCCTAAACCATTTAAAAAGTTAGATTACGAAGGAGACGTATTAATAAGTCTAAAAAATATAAATGTACATTTTGAACAGAAACCTATATTACAAAACATTACTTGGGAAATTAAAAAAGGTTCGTTTTGGCAATTGATAGGAAAGAATGGTAGTGGAAAAACTACCTTACTATCTTTAATTACAGGAGAAAATAGTAAAGGATATAACCAAGAACTCTATTTATTCGGAAAGAAAAAAGGTAGTGGCGAAACCATTTGGGATATTAAAAAAAGAATAGGCTACTACGCACCCACCTTGACTCATAATTTTAAACGCACTCATACAGTAAAAAACATGCTTATATCAGGTTTAAATGACTCTATAGGCCTTTACAAACTTCCAACAGAAAGTCAGTCCTTAATTGCGGAGGAATGGCTAGAAGTGCTTAAAATGAATCATAAAGCAGAAGCTATCTTCACAGAGCTCCCTGTTGGTGAACAACGCTTGGTAATGATTGCAAGAGCCATGATCAAACACCCTTTGGTGTTAATTTTAGATGAACCTACAGAGAATTTAGATGATGAGAGCGCAGCACTGTTTGTTGCTTTGACTAATAAAATTGCAGCAGAGTCCACCACTGCTATTATTTTTGTCTCTCACCGAGAGGAATACGGACTTACTCCGAAACAAAAATACATCCTCACGAAAGACCCCAATGGCTCTGTAGGAACTATTATAAACTAAAAAAAGCCGCTAATTAGCGGCTTTTTCTATATATACAAATAGTATTTATTTTACTTCTTCTGTCTCAACAACACCTTCTTGAGTACTATTCTTTAAAGTATCAAACATAACAGGTGTTGCGATAAATAATGAAGAGTAGGTACCTACTACTACCCCAATAATCATAGCAAACATAAATCCTCTTAAGGAATCTCCACCGAAAGCAAAGATTGCAAGAAGTACAATAACAGTGGTTAAAGATGTATTCAAAGTTCTTCCCAAAGTACTATTTAAAGCTAAGTTCGTATTCTCTCCAGCACTCCAACCTCTTTCCGCAATAATCTCACGAATACGGTCAAAAACTACCACGGTATCATTCAGTGAATATCCAATTACCGTTAGTATCGCTGCTATAAAGGCTTGATCTATTTCCATATTAAAAGGCATGATTTTACCAAAAATAGAGAAGATACCAAGTACAATTAATACATCATGGAATACAGCAGTAACCGCTCCTAAAGAGAATTGCCATTTACGGAAACGGAATAAAATATATAAGAACACAACCGCTAAAGACCCAATAATAGCCCAAAAAGCATTGTTTTTAATATCATCAGCAATGGTAGGACCTACTTTTTTAGAAGACATGATACCAATAGCTTTATCATCATTTGCTACAGAGAAATCTGCAAATGTTGTTCCATCAGGGAAGTACTTCTGTAAGGTTGTAAATAATTTATTCTGAATTTCAGTATCAACTTCTATACCTTCTACATTTACCTTGTAAGGTGTTGTAATCATTACTTGATTATCCTCACCATAAGTTTTAACATTTGTACCACTACCAAAGACACCATTTAATTCTGTAGCCATTTCTGATGGATTCACAGGCTGCTCAAAACGAACTTGGTATGAACGACCTCCTACGAAATCTACACCTTGCTGTAATCCAGGACCAAAAAATAAAGAATATAAACCAACTACTACTAATACCGTAGAAGCGATGTACGCAATTTTTCTTTTCCCTAAGAAATTAATATGTACGTTCTTGAATAAGTTTTTAGTTACTCCTGTAGAAAATTCTAATTTTCTATCTTTTGAAGCTAAGTACCACTCAATTAATAAACGAGTTATAAAAATAGCCGTGAATAATGAGGTTAAAATACCTACGATTAATGTTGTAGCAAAACCTTTAATTGGTCCAGAACCAAAAACAAATAGGATAACTGCGGTTAAACCTGTAGTAATGTTCGCATCTAAAATAGAAGATAGTGCATTACTAAAACCATCTGCAATAGCCAATGACTTCCCTTTACCCTTAGCAATTTCTTCTTTAATACGTTCAAAAATAAGAACGTTTGCATCAACAGACATACCAATAGTTAACACAATACCTGCAATACCAGGTAATGTTAATACCGCCTTGATACTTGTTAATACACCAAAGATTAAAAGTATGTTGAATAATAATGCAATATCAGCAAAAGCACCAGCTCTACCATAATAGAAGATCATCCAAACTAAAACAAAAACCATGGCTATAGCGAAAGAATTAAAACCACTATCAATTGCTTCTTGCCCTAAAGATGGACCAACAATTTCTGATGCTATAATTTCTGCTTTCGCTGGTAACTTACCTGCTCTTAAAACGTTTGCAATATCTTTAGTTTCATTTATAGTAAATGCACCTGTTATTTCCGAACGACCACCAGATATACCTCCAACTTGAGTTACTCCAGGAGCAGTGTATACTTTGTTATCTAAAACAATTGCGATACCGGTACCATTAAGGTTTGCATCATTAGTAAGTTTCTGCCATTCTTTAGCCCCTTTGGTATTCATACTCATAGTTACCGCAGGTCTGTTGCGAGGATCAAAATCATCACGAGCATCACTAACTACATCTCCACTAATTCTTGGCACACCTGCTCTGTTAGATTGTATTGCATACAAACCAACTATTTCCGCACCTTCAGTTGGTCTTTCCCATAAGAATTTTACAAATTGTAATTCTTTAGGAACCAATCTTCTAATTTCTGGCATTTTTAAATAAGCAGAAATCTGTGCGGTATCTTGAGTTGAAGCTCTTACGAAAGCTTGCCCTCCTGGATCAGCAGGAATCAATAAGCTAATTAAAGGATTTACCTCACTAGCAAAATCAATAGAATCTTGAGCTACATCCGATAAAAGAGAATCTATCTCTGACTCTGGCTTCGTAACCGTTGCTGGTTCATCTACCTCTACAAGAGTTTTAAGTTTTTCGTTTGCTGCAAACAAAAACTGACTCAAGTTTTGATTATCTGGTCTGTACGTTTCCCAAAACTCCAATTGCGCCGTACTAGAAAGTAATTCTTGAGCACGCGCGATATCTTTTGCTCCAGGTAATTCTACTAAAATACGACCTGATGTTCCTTCTCTTTGGATGTTAGGTTGTGTAACCCCAAAACCATCAATACGTTCTCTTAGTACTTCAAATGCTGAAATAATAGATTCATCTATTTTAGTTCTGATGATAGGCTTCACCTGATCATCGGTCATTTGAAAGTTGATAACATCGCTTAAACCTTTATTCGCAAAAATTTCAGGAGATGCTAATTTTAAATCTTTCTTTACGTCTTTTATTTTGTCAAATTCTTGAAAAAATAAATCAACATACGTATCGCTACTGCTTTTTGAAGCGGCATCTGCGTTTGCTATTGCTTTGTTGAATTCTGCATTTGTTGTATTATTTGCTAAACCTTTTAAAATATCTTTTACAGATATTTGAAGGGTAACATTTATACCACCTTTTAAATCCAAACCTTTATTTAGCTCTTTCTTTTTAGCATCATTATAGGAAGTAAATCCCATTATAGATTCCTCTCCAATAGAGTCTAAATACTTGACCTCTAAATCTTTTCTTTGATCTAAATAATCAGTTTCAGTACTAGAAATACTGTTAGTAGCATAGGTTGCTGCTTTCTTTTCAACATTGTTCGTTATGAACGTGTAAGACAATTGATAAATACTTACCAATCCAAACAAAAAAGCGAAAAGCTTTATAAGTCCTTTATTCTGCATTAGTTACTATATTAATTTCTGGTTTTTTTTTGTAAGCGTGCAAATATATCATTTAAGTAAGGAATTGACAATATTTTTTGCTTTTATAAACAAGGGCAGTTATCAAACCGACAACTGCCCTTGTTTTATTTAATTACTAGCGCAAATTATAGCTCTAATAAATCGTTAGTCTTCTTAACGCCTGCTGCACTTTCCTGCATTTTAGCTTTATCAGCATCACTTAAAGGAATATTTACTATTTTCTCAATACCATCTTTTCCTAAAATTACCGGAACTCCAATACAAAGGTCAGATAAATCATATTCCCCTTCTAAATAAGCAGAACATGGGAACATTTTCTTTTGATCACAAGCAATTGCCTGAACCATACTAGAAACAGCTGCTCCTGGCGCATACCAAGCACTAGTTCCTAATAATTTAGTTAATGTTGCTCCACCTACCTTAGTATCTTCTGCTACTTGAGTTAATCTATCTTCAGATAAAAATTCTGAAACTTTGATACTATTACGTGTTGCATGGCCTGTTAATGGAACCATACCAGTATCACTATGACCACCAATAACCATTCCGTCTACATCAGAAATAGGTGATTCTAATGCTTCTGCTAATCTATATTTGAAACGAGCACTATCTAAAGCACCGCCCATACCAATAATCTTATTTTTAGCCAATCCTGTAGTTTTGTGCACCAAATATGTCATGGTGTCCATTGGGTTACTAACAACAATAAGGATAACGTTTGGTGAATATTTAATAAGATTAGAAGAAACCGTCTTAACTATACCTGCATTGATCCCTATTAATTCTTCTCTAGTCATTCCTGGCTTACGAGGAATCCCTGAAGTAATTACCGCAACATCACTACCTGCTGTTGCAGAATAATCATTAGTAATACCAGTTATTTTTGTATCGAAACCATTTAAAGAAGCTGTTTGCATTAAATCCATTGCTTTACCTTCTGCAAATCCTTCTTTAATATCTAACAATACTACTTCTGATGCAAAATTCTTTATGGCGATGTACTCAGCACAACTTGCACCAACAGCACCTGCTCCTACGACTGTAACTTTCATTTTATTTTTTTTATATTGATTTAATTGCTCCAAAAATACTGAAATTTAATAGAAAATATAGCCTAAACATTGACTTTTAAAATTGAATTTTGTTAGTTTTTTTACTTAAAAACCGACTTACAAATGTTAAAGAAAAGTGCATCTTGACGAATTTTCCTACAAAATTTTACCGTTGGTCGAAAAAAATATAAAAAAACCAGTCATCTTTAGTATGTTTATCGTCCCAAATTAAACCTACTTACTATGAAAAAGCACTCCCCTTTCATAGCGCTTTGTGCTATGTTACTTTTTGCAAGTTGCTCTAAAACAACTGTTAACAATGATCCCGTTATTGGCATATGGACCAATACCATTGAAAGCAATTCCGTAAATCAAAAAATTATTAAGACAGAATCTGAATGGATTTTTAATGATGCTTACTTAGGAAGGTATCACCAATACGAAAACAAAGGTCTTACGGTACAAACTGATTTTAGTTGGAAGAAAACCGACGAAACATATACCATTTCATATCCAGGAACAGACATGCCAGATGATATTGTAATATTAGTACAATCTACATTACAAGAAACAGACGGTGCTATTCTGGCGGAGAGACAGTAAACTTAAAATACATGCATAAGCTGGTTTTAACGCTAGCTTATGTATATAATTTTCTTTCCCCTATTTAGCAAATCAGTCCCTAATATTAGAGGAAACTATTATCTTTTTAGAAATTGGTTTCATATACTTCTGTGAGAATATTTTTTAGGTTATCCTCTGTAATCGGCTTAACAAAATAACCCGTTAATTCTTGAAACTCCTTGGCTTTTTGCTTATCTGAAGGTAAAGCAGAAGAAGTTACCAAGTAAATTCTAATCGATTTTTCTAATTTAGGCTTCAACTTTTCAAATTCTACTAAAAAACCCCAGCCATCTAAGAATGGCATATTTACATCTAATAGAATAACTTCAGGAACTTCCTGATGAACCTCTGTTTGGTTCGTGATGAAATTAATTGCCTGCTCCCCATCCGTAAAAGAACTTATCGCTATTCGTTCAGAAATTTTACTGAGTATTTTTTTTACCAAATACAGATAAATTTCATCATCATCTACCAATAAAATGTTTCCTTTTTTCATTGCTTAAAAATTAATTTTAAAAGAAGTACCGAGCCCTTCTTTGCTATCTACACTTATTTGAGCATTTAATGCCTCTAGTTGTGATTTTACTAGAAACAGCCCTACCCCTTTTCCTGATATATTTCTATGAAAACGCTTATAGAGCTTAAATACATTAGCACCATGACGTTCTAAATTAATACCGACACCATTATCTCTAACATACAAAACCTTGGCTCCATTTTCTATCTTACCTTCAAATAACACATAAGATTCACTTTTTTCTGTATCTCGATACTTTATTGCATTTGAAATGAAATTTTGAAGAATACTCTTTAAGTACAACTTTGAAAAACTTACCGCTTCCCATTCCTTAAAATCAACAAGCACCTTGAGATTTTGTTCACCGAGCATTAAGTCTGAAAATTCATTTTTAACCAGCGCTATCAATTTAGGAACATTCAAAAATTCAACCTTGATTTCATTTTGATCGAGTATGGCCATATACGCCCTAATATCTTCTGTTAATTCATAAATACTATTGGAAACAGTAGCCATTTTAGGCAGTAACGCTTTAATTTTATCCGGCTCTTTCTCTTCTTTTAGCATATCTATAATAACAGACAAACTAGTCACCGGAGACCTTAAATTATGTGACACTAAATAATTAAACTCCTTTAGCTGATCATTTTTAATTGAAAGACTTTTATTAATATCTTGTATCTGGTAGTTATTTTTTTCTAATTGCGCTTTACTCCCCAATAATGCTTTATTTTTAGCTTCAAGGGCCACATAAAACTGCTCTTGTTGCTTCCTGGACTTAATAAAATAATACGAAAGAATAAGCAGCGCTATAACAGCAAAAAAATTAAAAATAAGGAAATCTTTATACAGAGGCAAAAACCAAGTACCTAGAAATTCTGGTGAGATTTCTTGAACAATAACCCAATCTGTGGGGGTAATAATAATTGGAATTGTACTGAAAATTCCTTCTTTTGAAATGAAGTCTTTTTTAAAATCAAAAACTTTAAAAGTCCACACACTCTCTTGATCTACAAAATTTGTATCAATGGCTTTTTTTAAGGGTAAATGAGTTAAACTATAATTCTCTAGTACGGCTTTTCCTGATTTTTGAATCTCATACCCTAAATCATAAGGCCTTGTATTGGAAGTGATGATATTGAAATTGGCATCTGTTAAATAAAAATTACCGTTGGTGATTTGCGCTTTTAATTGATTTAAAATTCGGCTCATTCTGTAATTAATCACCACAATACCAATTTTCTCATTTAAAGTATTAAAGATGGGTGCCACCCCACGAACAACCGGCTTGTAAGGGGTTTCTAAAACACCATTCTCTCTATTCAAATCAATAGCTGATAGAAATATTTCACCGCGTATAAGCGCTAAACCACTTTGAACATAGGACCTGTTTTCTTTATTCTGTAATGGCCCAAACACCATATTTTTATCATCTTCCCTTTGGTACCGAAAAAATTCTTTTCCTTCAAGGTCTAAAAAACGAAATTGATCATAATCTTGAAACCCATTAATAATTTCAATATAATTATCGATAAATTTTGAGTGTTCACCTAAAGGATCAAAATCTTTAGGATAATCAATTTCACTCCAATATTGGGTACTGAATACTAAGGAAGTATACAAGTCTAATAAATAATTCTTTTTATAGGCAGCTCCTCTTTCCTCCACCTGAACCAAACCCGAAAGCTGCTCTTCTTTCTGGTAAAAAATTAATACAAAGGTTAGAATTAATATAGGAAAGTATAAGATCGCAAATATTTTAAGAACTTTTTTCCACATATTGATCGTAATAAATTAACACATACGATATTCACAACGCTACAGCTATATGAAAATATAAATAATTAGTACATATTTTCCTACTAAAATAAGAAAAAATAGAATATAAATAATAAGATTTATCACTTAAATTTAAAGCATTAATTCTTAGAACACTTTTACACTCATAAAGGAAATACCACCACAAAACCAATAAAAAAAATAAGGGTCGCCTATAGTATATAGACAACCCTTATTTATATATTTTAATTTTCTTTTACTTACCTAAACCCAAAGTTCACTCCTACAGATAAACTATTAAATTGCGCGATCGTATAATCTGCATGCAACCTAAAAAAACCAAGTTTTAATTTTGTTCCTATGTTTGCTGTAGCTCCCGAAACTTTTTTAGTTAAAGTAAATGGATCTTCAATAGTTTGCTGAAAGGGTCCTTGCTGTACAATATATGTACCTAGAACATCTGTCTTAGAATTCCCTGAGATATACCCTAAACCACCATAAAAATTAATAATTGGTAATTTTGTAGAAACTACTGCTTGAAAATTCCATGAATTTATTTTTGCATCAATCTCCTGATTATCTCCTGCAATAAGATCCGTATCTGTAAAGTTATACGTCCCTGTTAAATGTGTGTACCCTATAACTCCTGATATTGCTACTGGCCAAATTTTCTCTGCTGGTAATAAGCTTGTGAATTCATGTTGCAAACCAACACCATAAAAACCTACAGCCACATCATCGGTATTTATCTTAGGAAGAAAACGAGCTTTAATCTCAGTACCTTTAATTAGACCTACACTAACTTGTAAAAATGCGGAAGGAACAAAGTTAATGTTTTCGGAGGCCAAACCTGTTGGCAACTCAAACTCTTCTCTACTTGTTACTCCCGGAGCAATCTCTCCTTCTACAAACACTCTGATTCCTTCTAAATCCCCAAGGCCTGAAGAGACTATTTTAGAAACACTCCCATCTACAAACTGTAAATTATCATAATCCGCAGTATTTAATACGAAAGTCTTTTTATCTTCTTTATTTTTAAAAGAAGCCATGTTTCCTATTATTGAAATCTCAAAACCACCAAGCGGCTTAGCTTCTCCAGAATTATACCATCCGTTAGAAATACTATACACCATACCTTCTGATAGTGGCGCCATATAGGCATTTGTAAAACGTTCTGCATCTGCAACTCCTGCAGCAAAAATATCATTAAAATTAGATTGTGCTGCTCCTGTTGCACACATAATAAAACTGACAAATAGAAAAATATATTTCATGATTTTTTGTATTTGCCCTAAAACTAAAAAACTCGCACTTTAAGTGCGAGTTTTTGTTGTGTAATTACTGTTTTCTATGCATCAATGTTCGCATATACAGCATTTTTCTCTATAAATTCTCTTCTTGGTGGAACCTCATCGCCCATCAACATAGAGAAAACACGATCTGTTTCTGTCGCATTATCAATAGTTACTTGTCTTAATGTTCTAAACTCCGGATTCATGGTTGTATCCCACAGTTGTTCTGCGTTCATCTCTCCAAGACCTTTGTAACGTTGTATACCAACACTACCATTAAAGCTTTCTGCTATCTCATCACGCTCTTTATCATTCCAAGCGTAACGTTTTTTAGTTCCTTTTTTAACTAAGTATAATGGAGGTGTAGCAATGTAAACATGACCACCTTCTATCAACTCTCGCATATATCTAAAGAAGAATGTTAAAATAAGAGTTTCAATATGGCTACCATCGACATCCGCATCACACATAATCACTACCTTATGGTAACGAAGCTTGTCTAAGTTAAGCGCCTTACTATCTTCTTCAGTACCTATAGTAACCCCTAAGGCAGTATAGATGTTTTTAATTTCTTCATTTTCAAAAACCTTGTGCGTCATTGCTTTTTCCACATTAAGAATCTTACCTCTTAATGGCAGAATAGCCTGAAACATACGGTCACGACCTTGTTTAGCCGTACCACCCGCCGAATCTCCCTCTACTAGGAATACTTCGCAATTTACAGGGTCTTGATCAGAACAATCTGATAGTTTACCAGGTAAACCACCAATACTCATTACTGTTTTACGCTGTACCATTTCACGCGCTTTGGTAGCAGCATGACGCGCAGTAGCAGCAAGAACAACTTTCTGTACAATCACTTTAGCATCATCAGGATTTTCTTCTAAGTAATCTGATAACATTTCTGAAACCGCCTGACTAACCGCAGCAGAAACCTCACGGTTTCCTAATTTAGTTTTCGTCTGACCCTCAAATTGTGGCTCACCAACTTTTACAGATATAATAGCTGTTAATCCCTCTCTAAAATCATCTCCTTGAATCTCGAACTTCAATTTATCTAACATTCCAGAAGCATCCGCATACTTTTTTAAAGTACTTGTTAATCCTCTTCTAAAACCAGATAAGTGTGTTCCACCCTCATGAGTGTTAATATTATTCACATAAGAATGCAGATTCTCTGTATACGATGTATTGTAGACCATCGCTACCTCAACAGGAATACCATTTTTCTCACCTTCCATAGAAATCACGCCATTAATTAATGGCTCACGATTTCCGTCTAGGAATTTTATAAATTCTTTTAGCCCTTCTTCTGAAAAGAAACGCTCTTCTAGGAAACCACTAGGACTGTCTTTATCTTTCTGACGCTTATCTGTCATTGTAATAGCAACACCCTTGTTCAAGTAAGAAAGCTCACGCATTCTATTGGAAAGCGTTTCATAGCTAAACTCTGTAGTCTGCGTAAAGATAGTTTCATCTGGATAGAAGGTAACTTCTGTACCTCTAATCTCTGTTTCTCCAATACTTTTTACTGGGTAAAGTGCTTTTCCTTTTTCGTATTCTTGTTCGTAAATAGTACCATTACGGAATACGGTAGCCTTTAAATGTGTAGATAATGCATTCACACACGATACACCTACCCCGTGTAAACCACCAGATACTTTATAAGAATCCTTATCAAACTTACCACCAGCACCAATCTTGGTCATTACAACTTGTAATGCCGATACGCCTTCTTTCTTGTGAATATCTACCGGAATACCACGACCGTTATCTCTAACCGTAATAGAGTTATCTTCATTAATTGCAACACTTATCGTATCACAATGTCCACCCATTGCTTCATCAATAGAGTTATCTACAACCTCGTATACCAAGTGATGTAAACCTCTAACTCCTACATCTCCAATATACATGGAAGGACGCATACGTACATGTTCCATACCCTCTAGGGCCTGAATACTATCCGCTGAGTAATTATTCTTTTTTTGCTCGTCTTTATTTGCTTCTTCGCTCATAAATTAATGGTTTCAATATAAATTTAGCAATCTTACAAATATAAGCAATACGTAATGGAAATAGGGTTTTATAACAAAATGACAACAGTAAGTTATCAACAATAATTGTGGAAAATGCGCTAGGCGACTCCTTTTGAAAAAATCAGTAGTTTTCAATACTAAAGAAGCACCCTAATAGGGTGCTTCTTTTCGACTAATTATAATTAAAACTGAAAACAGTGGTAATTCTTATTTACAATATTTAAGCTTTTACGTAAGCATCTGAATGCACGTTGGCTACTGCTCTACCAGATGGATCGTTCATATTCTTGAACGCTTCATCCCATTCTAATGCAATTTTAGTACTACACGCTACAGAAGCCTCTTGTGGCACACAAAGCGCCGCTGCATCTGAAGGGAAATGTGATTCAAAAATTGCACGGTAATAAAATTCTTCCTTTGATGTTGGTGTCTGTAACGGGAATCTGAATTTAGCATTTGCCAATTGTTCATCAGAAACTTCCTCGGCTACTACTTCTTTCAAAGTATCAATCCAGCTATACCCTACGCCATCAGAGAACTGTTCTTTTTGTCTCCAAGCTACACTTTCTGGAATCATATCTTCAAAAGCTTTACGAACAACCCATTTCTCCATGCGCTCTCCGTTAATCATTTTATCTTGAGGGTTAATACGCATCGCAACATCCATAAATTCTTTATCTAAGAAAGGAACACGACCTTCTATACCCCAAGCAGCTAATGATTTGTTCGCACGCAAACAATCATACATATGAAGCTTGCTTAGTTTACGAACAGTTTCTTCGTGAAACTCTTTAGCATTTGGTGCTTTATGAAAATATAAATACCCTCCGAACAATTCATCTGCCCCTTCTCCGGATAATACCATTTTAACCCCCATAGATTTAATAACCCTAGACATTAAGTACATAGGAGTAGAAGCTCTAATAGTAGTTACATCATATGTTTCTAAGTTATACACCACGTCTTTAATAGCATCCAAGCCTTCTTGAATCGTGAATTTTATTTCATGATGTATGGTTTTAATATGATCCGCAACTTTTTGTGCCGCCGCTAAATCTGGAGAACCTTCTAGTCCTACAGAAAAAGAGTGCAATTGTGGGTACCAAGCATCCGCAACGTCATCAGACTCTATTCTTTTTTGAGCATATTTCTTAGCAATTGCAGAAGTTACCGAAGAATCTAAACCTCCTGAAAGTAACACCCCGTAAGGTACATCAGACATTAATTGTCTATGCACCGCTGCTTCTAAAGCTTCTTTAATTTCCTTTATGCTAGTCTCGTTATCCTTAACCGCATCATATTCCATCCAATCACGCGTATACCATTGCTTTAACTCTCCATCAGAACTATGCATATAGTGCCCTGGAGGAAAAAGTTCTATTTTAGTACAAATACCTTCTAAGGCTTTTAGCTCAGAGGCTACGTAAAAAGTACCATTCTTATCCCAGCCCATATATAAAGGAATGATCCCCATATGATCTCTAGCGATAAAATATTCATCTTTTTCAGCATCGTATATGGCAAAACCAAAAATTCCGTTCATTTCATCAAGAAAGCTCACACCTTTTTCTTGGTATAAGGCCAATATTACTTCACAATCAGATTCTGTTTGGAAATCATACTTCCCTACAAACTGCTTTCTTAACTCTCTATGATTATATATCTCGCCATTAGCAGCAAGTACCAACTTATTATCTTTACTGAATAAAGGTTGCTTTCCAGAAGCTGGGTCTACAATAGACAAACGCTCGTGCGCTAATATTGCTTTATCATTAGCAAATATTCCACTCCAGTCCGGTCCTCTATGTCTAATCTTTTTAGACATCTCTAGTAACTGTGGCCTTAAGTCCTCAGTACTCTCTTTTACATCAAATGCACATACTATTCCACACATATTATTCTATATTATAAGCAATTTTAAAGCAAAGATGCATGAATTGGTTTAATAAAAAAACCATAAATTAAAAAAAGGTAACAATATGAAACTTTAAGTTATAAAATAATACTAAAATGAAACTATAACAGAATTTTCAACTCTAATTTCTCTTTTTTTGTAAGTTTAGAAAAATTGCCCGACTTTAGTACCCCATTACTAAGAGATATACTCTAGTACATGTTTCAAATTAAAACCTTATGATTATGAAAAAAATTCTTACCCTTACAGCCGTAGTAGTATGTTTAGTATTTAGTACTACAGCAAGTGCTCAAAAATTTAGCGGATTAGACAAGAGTCCGATGGATGTAGCTGCGTACCCTACAAGTTACAAAGTATCTGAGAAGGTAGCTAAAGTTAGCTATAGCAGACCACAATTAAAAGGGCGTTCTATTGCAGAATTAGCTCCTGCTGGTGCCGTATGGAGAACTGGTGCGAATGAAGCTGTGGAAGTAACTTTTTATACAGATGTAACTTTTGGTGGATCTGAAGTAAAAGCCGGAACATATTCTCTATTTACCATCCCTGGAGCTAATGAATGGACTGTTATTTTAAACAGTAAATTAAACCAATGGGGTGCTTATTCTTATGATGAAAGCGCAGATGTTGTTCGTGTAAAAGGAGCAGTTAGCAAGGGTACCGAATCTTTAGATGCTTTTTCTATGGCATTTAAAGAAGGTGATAAAAGTGCTGATTTAGTTATTGGATGGGGAACTGTTAGAGTTGCCGTACCAGTTGCAGCTACTATGTAATTTTCAAATTACGATTGACACTATAGCGCCTGAAGTTTTTACTTCAGGCTTATTTTTTTTCCTAATTTTTCGCAGTATCTTCCATATATCATAACAAATACAAACTATCTTTGATGTATGGTTAAGGAATTTCTAAAAGACATTCTATTATTTCTTAAAAGTTCCAATTTTTACAAAGGAGTGCTGCAGACGGTGGCCGTAATAACACCTCTAATCATTTTCAACTTTTTTGGCCATATTTCTTATGCCATTCCTATAGCTATAGGCGTATTTCTCAATATTCCTGGTAATATTCCCGGTACTTTAAGACGAAAAATCTATAGTACACTTATTAGTATTGTGCTCACTATGGCTGTAACATTAATTGTATCATACGCCAAGCAGAATTTTGCAGTTTTACTCCTTACCATAGCCATCTTATCTTTTTTTATTTCCTTAATCTCGGCGTATGGTTTTCGCGGGTCTTTGATTGCTTTTTGCGGCTTACTAGCCATTGTCTTGAGTCTCGTGAGTAGAAATACCACTATTGGTATCTGGGCCTATGTGGGCCTTATTGGTATCGGCGGACTCTGGTTTCTATTAGTATTATGCCTATCTCATTGGATAGCACCTAAAAAAGATGAAGATCAATTACTTTCAGAAACTTTACGCATAACCGGCAGCTATCTAAAAGTTAGGGGTAAATTATTAATAGAAAAAGAAAAAAGAGATCAGCTATTAATAAAAACTTTAAAACTACAAACAGAGCTTAATGAGAAGCACGAAATTTTAAGAGAACTTCTTTTAAGCGAAAGAAAACAAATAGGAAGATCTCATTTTGATGAAAAAAGAGTTTTAATTTTTATTTCATTGATTGATATTTTAGAACTAGCCTTAGCCAATACCTTAGATTATTCTAAAATAGATGTCATTTTTAAAGACCGTTCTGTTCTGAAAGAATTTAAAACGCTGAATACCACCATGGGCAATCACCTGCAGGTATTGTCAAAAATTTTAATGAATAAGAAAAAAGTTCAAAATAAGAACGAACTTTTAGACGGACTTGCCGTAATTGAAAAAACCATTCAAAACTACATTGCGTCAGTAGAACTCCCTGCTGGCCGAGAAGGAATCATTACCCTTAGAAACCTTCAAGATTACCAACAACAGCAAGTAACAAAAATACGTGCCATAAGAAGGGTAATGAACAATGTTACCAAAGATAAAATATCATTTAAAGATAAAGAAGCTACTCAATTTATAACCACACAGGAATATAGTCTTCAAATTATTGCGCAACATTTCACGTTTAAGTCGCCCATATTCCGCCATGCACTTAGGCTAACTATCACCATTGTTTTTGGTTTTACTTTTGGTACGCTCATCGGAATAAAAAATCCGTACTGGATAGTGCTTACTTTAATTGTTTTAATGAGGCCAAGCTATGGCTTGACCAAAGAAAGAGCCATCAATAGAATTATAGGAACTATCATAGGCGCTCTATTTGCGCTAGCCATTATCTTTATAACTAGTAATACTGTGGTATATATGGTTCTAGCTGCCGTATCTTTAGTTATTGCGTTTTCCTTGATACAGCAAAGTTATCGCTCTGCCGCTGCATTTATTACTATAAATGTGATATTTGTATATGCACTGTTAGAACCTAATAGCCTAGTGGTGGTTAAATTTCGCGTGCTTGATACTTTTATTGGAGCCTTACTTGCTGTGATTGCTAATTACACCCTATGGCCTTCGTGGGAGTTTATGAATTTGAGTCCCGTGATTATAAATTCCATTCAGAAAAATAAAGCTTATTTGGCCGCTGTCAGCAAAATTTACCACACGAAAGAAATTAAAAACTTAGATTACAAAGTAGCTCGTAAGGAAGCATTCTTAGCTATTAGCAATTTAAATGCTGCTTTTCAACGCATGACTCAAGACCCCAAATCTAAACAAAAAGAGATGCAACTTATTTATGAATTTGTCTCATTAAACAATACCTTCTTATCGGCATTAGCCTCTATGGGTAGTTTTATTCAAAATCATACCACTACGGCGTCTAGTGAAAATTTTGACGCTTTTATTTCCCATATAGAAAACCAATTGGAAAATGCAGAAACCCTCTTATCTGAAAATAAAACAGCTGTAATTAAGAAGCATAAAAAAATTGAAACCGCAGAAGAGGCCTTAAAAAGTTCATTTACGACACTATCCAACCAAAGAGACCAACAAATAAAAGAAGGTCAGCACAAGATAGATTTAGAGATGCGCTTACAATTACAAGAAGCGCATTTGGTCACCAACCAACTCACCTGGCTTAAGGGTTTATCTGAAGATATCTACAGGAACAGCACAAAGTATGCCCAATTGTTTAACAACAAAAACACTTAGTTCATTTTCTCTCCTGAAATAAAAACTTGTTCTGGCTTAATGTTCGGCGTCTCCTCTTCAGGAACCGTCATAATATCTTTATCTAGGATAACAAAATCTGCCATTTTCCCCACTTCAATGCTTCCTTTCTCGTCTTCTTCAAAATTACTGTAAGCAGCCCAGATGGTCATTCCTTTTAATGCCTCTTCTCTTGTCAGAGCATCATTCATTTGAAAACCTTCTTCAGGATACCCTTTCAAATCTTTACGAGCCACCGCGGCATAGAAGGTATAAAACGGACTAACTTGCTCCACAGGAAAGTCGGTACCTAGCGCTACCATACCTGCTTTATCTAAAAGCGTTTTGAAGGCATAAGCCCCAGGCATGCGGTCTGCCCCTATTCTATCTTCTGCCCAATACATATCACTTGTTGCGTGCGTGGGCTGTACCGAAGGGATAATTCCATCTTCAAAATAATCAAAGTCTGGTGTACTTAATATCTGCGCATGTTCTACTTTCCAACGCCGGTCTTCCTTACCTTTCAGGGCTTTTTTGTAAGCTCTTAACACCACAATATTGGCAGAATCACCAATAGCATGCGTATTCATTTGAAATTCAGTAGCAGCTATTCTATGCGCCAAGCTTTCTATCTCATCTACTGGAGTAACCATTGCTCCAAAATGATGCTCTTTATCTGAATAAGGTGTTTTCATTACCGCACCTCTAGACCCTAAAGCGCCATCGCCATATACTTTTACAGATCTAACATTTAATCGGTCTGTTTTTAAAATCCCTTTAGTTAAATAATAATCTAAATTCTCCGGATAGTTGGCAATCATCGCATATAAACGAATTTTTAAATCGCCTGATTGCTGAAGGCTATCAATTAACTCAATAACTTCTCTAGGCAAGCCGGCATCATTCACAGTGGTAAGTCCGTTTTCAAAAGCAATACGTTCTGCATCTTTCAATGCAGCAATCATGGTTTTTTTCGAAGGTTTGGGAATAATTGCATCAATTAAGCCCATTGGACCGTCTACAAGCACTCCTGTTAATGCGCCATTAATTTTAACTATCTCGCCTCCTACAGCAACTGTTTCATTTGTTATACCCGCCAAATCCAAAGCTTTCTGGTTTACCAAATATGCATGTCCATCAATACGTTCTATAGCAATTGGAGTATCAGGATACAATTCATCTACCTCCTTTTTTGTTGGAAACTCTTTTACCTCCCAATCATTCTGATCCCAGCCACGACCATAGATAAACTCCTTTTTATTTTCTGTTTGAAACGCTTGAACACGCTCTAACACTTCAGAAAAGCTTGATGTCCCCACTAAGTCTACCGCTTGTTGGTTTTCTCCTAACCTGTAAAAGTGACAATGTGCATCTATCAATCCAGGAACAACAGTTTTTCCTCCCGCGTCAACTATGTTTTTTGCTTCGTATAATTCCTGCACTTCTTTATTAGTCCCAATGAAAATAAATTTCCCTTCTTTTATAGCGAATGCTTCTGTCTTAGAAAAAGAGTCATCAACGGTATAAACGTTTCCATTTAAAACAATTAAATCTACTTGTTCTTTAGACGGAGTACAACTCACAATTAGTAGTGCAAAAAAAGTAATACAAAGGTTTTTCATGACAGCGCGCATTAGGTTATTTATTCTGAGCCTGAAAATACAATTTTCTATAAAAATAAGCGCTTTTGTTTAACCAAAAAGAAAGCGAATAGCCCATACTATAAGAATGATTCTACTGTTACTATTAAAAGTTGCTTTCCATTTCTTAACTTTAAATGCAATAAACACTACCTATGAACACAAAAAATAACTTTACCTTAATTGGAGCCGGAATCATGAGCGCCACATTAGGCGTACTATTGAAACAACTTATCCCTGATGCAATTATCAGCATCTATGAAAGGCTAGATGCAGTAGGGGCAGAAAGTTCAGATGCCTGGAATAATGCAGGAACAGGACATTCTGCTTTTTGTGAATTAAATTACACCCCCGAAAATGATGCTGGGGATATTGATATTTCTAAAGCATTAAAAATAAGTGAACAGTTTGAAATGTCTAAACAGTTTTGGGCATATCTCGTAAAAAACAATCGGATACAAGCAGATACTCCATTTATCAATGATATTGATCATATGAGTTTTGTTTGGGGTGATGCAAATATAAAATTCCTAAAAAAAAGGCACGAAGCCTTGACAAAGTATGATATTTTCAAGGCGATGAAATTCAGTACCGATTTTGAAGAAATTAAGCAATGGATACCTTTGATGATGAAGGGAAGAACTGCCGATGAAAAAATTGCAGCTACCAGAATGCCTATAGGTACGGATGTTAATTTTGGAGCTATTACCCGTAAAATGATTTCTTATTTAGAAACATGTGATGGCGTTACCATTCATTTAGGCCATCAAGTAGAAGATATTGAACAAAAAAAAGATGGTTCTTGGACTATTGAAGTAACTGATTTACATGCAGATCAAGAGAAAACAATTAACACCAACTTTGTATTTATTGGTGCTGGTGGGGGTGCGCTAAAACTTCTAGAGAAATCTGGAATTCCCGAAGGTGAAGGTTTTGGTGGTTTTCCTGTCAGCGGTCAGTTTCTAAAATGCAATAATCCTGAGGTTGCAAAATTACACGAAGCTAAAGTTTATGGCAAAGCCGAAGAAGGTTCCCCTCCTATGTCTGTGCCACATTTAGATACGCGAATGCTAAATGGCGAGCGTTCTTTATTATTTGGCCCTTATGCCGGCTTCTCGACAAAATTTTTAAAAAACGGATCTTATTTTGATCTCCCACTATCTATAGATGCCCACAATATATTTCCTTTATTATCTGCTGGACTAAAAAACATCTCCTTAACAAAATACCTTATTGAGCAAGTGGTACAGTCTCCAGAAGAGCGTTTTGAAGCTTTATTAAAATATTATCCTGAAGCTAAAATTGAAGATTGGGAATTAATTACTGCGGGGCAACGGGTGCAAATTATCAAAAAAGATAAAAAAGAAGGTGGGGTATTAAAATTTGGAACCGAAATTGTAAGTAGCACAGACAAAACACTAGCCGCTCTACTAGGGGCTTCCCCTGGAGCATCAACAGCAGTTTCCATTATGTTAAACGTATTAGACGAATGCTTCCCTATTCAAATGAAAACAGCAGCATGGCAAAATAAGCTCAAAGAAATATTCCCCAGTTACGGGGAATCTCTTATAGCAAATGGCGATTTATGCCTGCAAATTAGAGCGTATACCACATCCATATTAAAACTAGAAGAAAAATAACGCTAGCGCTTACAAAAAAGGTAGCTGCAATTATCTAGCTTTTAACTAGTTTTGCAGCTTCAAAATATAATGTATGATTTCGGTAGATAATATTGCAGTAGAGTTTAGTGGCGACACCCTTTTTAGTGACGTTTCATTTGTAATTAATGAAACGGATAAAATTGCTTTAATGGGAAAAAATGGTGCTGGAAAATCTACCATGATGAAAATTATTGCCGGAGTACAAAAAGCAACACGTGGCAATATACGCTACCCTAAAGAAGCCGTCATTGCTTATTTACCACAACATTTATTGACAGAAGATAATTGTACTGTTTTTGAGGAAGCATCTAAGGCTTTCGCTCAAGTATTCACCATGCAAAAAGAAATGGCTGAATTAAATACTGCGCTAGAAACTAGAACAGATTACGAGTCTGACGAATACATGAAACTCATTCAGAAAGTATCTGATTTAGGTGAAAAATATTACGCCTTAGAAGAAATTAACTATGAAGCAGAGGTTGAAAAAGCTTTAGCCGGACTTGGGTTTAAACGTGAAGATTTTCACCGTCAAACGAGCGAATTTAGTGGTGGTTGGCGTATGCGTATTGAGTTGACTAAAATATTATTACAAAAGCCAGATCTTATTTTATTAGATGAGCCTACCAACCATGTAGACATAGAATCTGTCATATGGTTAGAAGATTTTCTTTTAAATAAGGCAAAAGCCGTTGTGGTTATATCTCACGATAAAACTTTTATTGATAACATCACCAATAGAACCATTGAGGTAACTATGGGGCGCATTTACGATTATAAAGCAAACTACTCTCACTACCTACAATTGCGAGAAGACCGCAGAAGCCATCAAATAAAAGCGTTCCAAGAGCAACAAAAATTTATTGCAGACAACCAAGCATTTATTGACCGTTTTAAAGGCACGTATTCTAAAACCAACCAAGTTACTTCTAGAGAGCGCATGTTGGAAAAATTAGAAATTATCGAAATTGATGAAATAGACAATGCTTCATTACGCTTAAGGTTTCCTCCTGCACAGCGTTCTGGTGATTACCCTGTTACCGTAAATGCATTGACCAAAACTTACGGAGAACATGTAGTGTTTAAAGATGCTAACATGAGTATTTCTCGTGGAGAAAAAGTTTCTTTTGTAGGAAGAAACGGTGAAGGTAAATCTACCATGATCAAAGCGATTATGGGTGAAATAGATTTTGAAGGAGAGTGCCAATTAGGACACAATGTAAAAGTGGGGTATTTTGCTCAGAACCAAGCATCATTATTAGATCAAAACCTAACCGTTTTTCAAACGGTAGATGAAGTTGCTAAAGGAGACATCCGAACACAAATGAAAAACATCTTAGGAAGGTTCATGTTTGGAGGAGAAGATGTTGAAAAGAAAGTAAGCGTACTCTCTGGAGGAGAAAAAACAAGATTAGCAATGGTTAAATTATTATTAGAACCCGTGAACTTGTTAATTCTGGATGAGCCTACGAACCACTTAGATTTGAAATCTAAGGATGTTCTTAAAGAAGCTTTATTAGATTTTGATGGTACATTAATTCTAGTATCTCATGACCGTGACTTTTTACAAGGACTTTCTCAGAAAGTATTTGAATTTAAAGACAAACGTGTTATCGAACATTTTGAAAGTATTGATGCTTTCTTAGAACGTAATAGAATTCAAAATTTAAAAGAAATAGATTTAAAGAATTAAGCACAATCTTTAAATCCTCTAGGAAATGGGCGGTAGGCGTAGTATTGTAATACCTCCTCTATCGCTAAGATTAAAGCTCTGTTTATAGGAACTATTTGGTTGCCTAGAATAAAGTCTATTTGAGAAAGTTTCATATAGTAATCCGTAAAAACCGGAACATACAAGCCTTTTTGCATGCTTATTCTTGCTTCATCAAAATTCTGAGCCTGCTCTTCTTTAATTATTTTACAAGTTGCCAAACGCATTTCACCAAATTTATCACGATTAGCACCATAGCCAAATAACCTACAGATAAGACCTCTGTAGATATAGTCACTACATTTACCATTACCATTGTTTTTATCTACTAACGAAAGTGGTTGGTATATATGGCATACTGCACTTGAACCTGCCTTTAAAGTATCTAAAGTTTCCCCTGCCAAGCCATTAACAAATAAATGATATGCCCAAGGAAGAAATTCTAATGGAGACGCATCTACTTCGGCATGCGTACAACATTTACCACAACCAGCCTTGCAATGCAAGGAAGTTTTCTCCTGAAAAGAAGCAATTTCTTTATCCAGACCAGCGTACAGATTATCTACCGCTCTAACTTTCTTAATTATAGACATTAAGGTTAAAAATTTAGGAGGTAAATGTAGACTAAAAAACAATTGATATTACATCAATCTTACGTATGGAACATAAAAAAAGTTAAGCGGATTTACGCATGCGTTTTGGACCATACCAAAGCCAAAAACCCGTGATGGTAAAAAACAATAAAGCAATGCTCATCACTGTTGTATACAGTATTTTAATAGGACTTCCTGAAGTGTTAAAATAAATATCTAAGACAGAACCGTCATGTATGTTCTCTACAAAATCTGATTGGCGTTTGCCAAATTCTAGTAACTGTCCTGTAGCGCCGTCTAATTGTAAACCGTAATAGTCTTCATAGATAAACTTAATCACCCCTTTATCTTTTCGGATATCTACACGATCTAAGGCTAATGGTCTATTTTCCGCGACAGAATCTTTAATTACTCTGGCTGCTTTTTCGTAAAGCACACCTAATGGCAACCATTCAGAAAATTCTGAGCTAGACCCTATTTGGGTTTCGGCAAGAAGAACGCCTGCACTATTTTTTTTCCAACCTAGTAAGAGCCCCGAAACCGAAATAAAGAAGAAAAAAAAGAATAAAAAAGCCCCCAATAACCGGTGAATTTTTCTAAATATTCGCAATACTTTAGCTTGTTTTTTTCTTTTGGTTTTTGGATTCATACGTTCAGACAGCAACTAAATAAGGTATATTACACATTAGATTAGTCGTGAAAGTTAAGTATATTATCTTGTAGATTTTAACAAAGAAATATTAAAATTACTGACCGTCTTCATACAGATTCTTAGCATAGGTACTTTGTGGTTCTGCCAGTAGAAATTCTACTCTCCTATTTTTAAACCGAACATCTTCTTTTTCATTACTTACTACGGGTTTTTTAAAACCAAAACCTTTCCAGGAAATCCTATTCTTACTTAATCCAGATTTTTCTAAAAATTTAGCTACAGTTGCAGCTCTTTTTTCAGATAACTCATCATTATAGGCTACAGATCCCATAGCGTCTGTATGACCATACAAGTAAACGTTTAATTTAGGATTACTTTTTAAATAAATTACTAAATCTGACAACTGCTTATTGTACGCTATTTCTATACTAGTTTCGTCAAAATCAAAAAGCAATTCTTCTATAACATATAACTGATTAGGCGTATAACTAGGTATCATCTCAACAGATACCATATCTATAAAATAATACGCAGATTTACGTGAAGTTTTCTTAACTACTTGTGTAAATGTATCTTTATTATTACTAAAATTTCCGATAGTTAGAAACTGCTCATCTCCTTTAGCCATAATGTTGGCAGATATCTCTACCCATGAATCTGTATTATCTAAATACTCATGAGATTGCATGCGCTTAAAATTAACCTGAGCTGACCGCGAAAAGTACCTAATATCTAAATGTTTTGAGGTATTCAATTCAAAAACCGATGGAGATAATAGCACATCGAACTCTTTGATAGCAAACTCTACATCATCTGCTAAGCTCACCATAAAAGAAACCTTATACAGTTTGTCTTTCTCCAAAGGGGTTTCTAATTCTGCCGTAATATATTCTCGGTAATCATTAGGAGCATATAAATACATTCCAGCATATGCATTTCCATCAAAGGGCAATTGAGAGCCAATAAAATTATCAGTTACTGGTAATTCTTTACTACAGGTATTGAAGTAATCTGTAGTCCCTAATGTGGGCTTATGCCAATTTTTAGCATCAATATCTAAGGAACCAAATTTTTCTGGACATTTATAATTAGATTCAAAACTTGGATTTTTTACTAAGTTCTGGCTTTTTACCACTAAAGTACATAGCATAAAAAACAAAAACATGATTGGGGGGAACGTTTTCATTTCTAAAATATTTATGAATAAAAAAATATCTGTCAAATAAAAAAAGTCACTCGTAGAATTCTACAAATGACTTTTTAAATTGTGCTAAAAAATATGTTTTCAGCTACAAATTTTTGTAGGATACATTTACTATTTCCTACGAATATAATTATAATTATTTAAAAATCAAACTTATAGGTAGCACCTGCTAAAAGCTGAAAGCCTTGAACTGGGTAATTTGCCCATCTCATATAGTTCGAATTTGCTATATTATTTGCTTTTACAAACACTGATAACTGCTCATTAAACCTGTATCCTACGTGTGCATTGGTATCCCAATAACTATTTAGGGTAACTATCGTGGATGGAAAATCTACTGGGTTTGCATTTTGTACCACAGATGCCTGTAAATCCTGGCGCTCGCCCACATAAAACAAGGTCGCTCCCATATACCATTGTTTATCTATTTGATAATCTAGAAATACAGAACTTGTTACCTTAGGTAAATTCCATGCTGGATTATCTGTTTCTGTCGAATAGGTATAAGCTTCAGCATTTAAACCCAAAGAAAAATTTCTTTTTATATCCACATTCAGCTCAGCAAAAATGCCTAATGTTTTTACGTCGTCATAAAATACATCAAAAGAATTGTTGTAATAATACCCTTTTTCGTCATCACGAAATGTATTTTCTGGATTCCACTTATATAGGGGTTTCTTATTTTCTGTCTTATAAGAAGCTTTTAAGTTATAGCTTAAACTTGGCAATAACTGACCTTTGATCCCTGCGTAAGCGTTATATTTTTGATCTGTTGGTTGCACTGTTAGTGTAGGAGATACGAATGGGTTGCTTTCTACATAATCATAATAGGAGTTCTGAATTAATTCTCCTTGGATACCTCCATAGGCAATAACCGTTTCATCAAGAACACGGTAACTAGCAGTGATATCTGGATAGATGTAAAAATTACTATCGCTATTTTCAGAATCTAATCCAAAGACAAGATTCACCCCTAAATTCAAGGTTAAGTCATCTCTAAGAATTTCTATACTTGGCCCTACTCCTACTTGAAATAAGCTATAATTAATTTCTGGTGTATTTACCGTACTGTTTAAGCTAGCATTCTTAAACACGCCGCCCAAGTAATCTAACTTTCCTTTAATCCGGATGTTTTCATCGCCTATCGGAAATTGAGCAACACCTTTTAGCATAGCTCTATTCTCCCCTGATTTTGTAGCATCCCAAAAGCGACGAATAAGTGCTTCTCCTCTTTCTAAATACGCATTATCCATGTTTACATATCCAGAAATTTCTGCATTGAAATAATTCTGCTTAGCATCTATACCATTTACTATTTCATCACTATAAGCACCAACCGGTACTCCATACCAATTATATAATTGATGCTGTAAGCCTAGGTTAGCCCCCCAATTTAAGTCTGAATCACCTTTAGAATATGCCGCTATCAATTTGGTATCATAAAATGCATTTTTCAAAGCAATACTATCTAGGTCTCCTCTAGAAGAATGATGTGTTAATCCAATATCTAAACGCTCATCTCTACTGATTGTTCTACTCGTGTAGAAATCTGCTAAGACATTATCATAAGTACCAAATCCAAGTGATGCATATGAATTATACAAAATTGGAGGTGGAACCTTATCTACTGTTGCCGCCTTACCTTTTGCCGGAGTAAATGTGGACGCCACAGGAACAGAATTTATACTGTAAACTATGGGCTTTTTCTTTAAAACAATAGAATCATTAATCTGCGGAACAGATTTAATTTTAAAGGCATCGGAAACGGTAGGCTTGTAAGCTTTTACAACCGTTACTGTTTCTGTTCCTATACTATCCTTATCTTTCTCTTGAGCCGTTATAGATTGAAAAACGCCTAAAAAAAGAAGTGTACTTATTTTTATGAACTTGTGCATATGGTGTCTCTTTTGCAACTTGATAATTAGTTTTCTGGATTTACAGAGGAATTGCTTTTTGCTTCTTTAGATTTGATACGGAAGGCTTCCGACTTTGCTTCGGCAACTACTTCTGGATACTGGGAAAAGTTAGCCACTACACTATCTAAAATATATGTTGCCTGGTATGCATCTCCTAAGGCATCAAAATTCTTAGCCATAATTATTAATCCCTTTCCGCCCCATTCTTTATAGGCCGAATAATCTTTCGCTAATTTTTGAACAGAAACGTTAGAGGCTTCAAAATCATTTGCCTTATTTTTAAAATACGCATCATAATACAAGGCTTCTGCTGCCAATTCTCCTGTAGCAATGGTCAATACTTGAGCGTATGCTTGCTTTGCTCTCTCCTCATTGTTTGTTCTAATAGCAGAACGAGCTATCATTGTATGTGCATCACTTTTTATACGGTCGTCTATTTTAGAAGATGCCAATACTTTTTCCGCATAAGAAATTGTTTTCGCGTATTCTTTTTGTGCAAAATATCCCTTCATTAAATTAGACTGTGCAAAGGTGATGTTCTGTTGAATATTAGCTGTTGCCTCTAATTTTTCTAGATATGGTAATGCAGCTGTATAATTACCCTTGCCAATATAAATTTCACAGACCCTTGTTAAAGATTGCTCTCCAAACTCTGTTGCTCCTCTATCTACTACATTTTTATAATGTCCTAGCGCTTTATCTTTATCGCCCTGGCTAAAATATAACTGCGCTAGATTAAAGCTAGCTTTTAAAGTATGTAAACCTTTAGGAAATTCTTTTAGATAAGCTTGATACCCCTTTAATGCCTGATCTGTATTACCTTCTATATATTTTTGATCTGCAGATTGAAATGTTGCATTGTCTAGTTCAGCATCTGTAACATCTACGAAATCTAATCCTCGTACCCATTGAGCATACTCACTTACTCTTCCTAAATCTACATAAATAAGCTTTGCGGTCGTTACCGCTTGTACAGCTTCTTGCGTGTTAGGATAATCACGCACTACAGTTTTAAACTTTGTCAATGCCTGTTCACTTCTGTTAGAATTATAATATACCAATCCTTGGCGTACAATAGCTTGTGGCACTAGTGAACTGCCTTTATATTCACTGACTAATTTGTCATACACTTTAAGACCTTCTTCTTCTTTATTTGCTCTCACATAAGAATTACCCAACTCAAAAAGAACATCATCTTTCAACGTAGACTTAGGATACCTACCTATAAAAGCATTTAATTCTTCCATTTTAGTAGGCACTCTATCTATAAAACCATAACTCAATGCTTTTTGAAAAGCCGCATAATCTTTCTCACTTCCTTCACCTTCTAGTGCTTGGTTGTACGCTTCAATTGCTGGCCAATATTTACTAGAAGCAAAATAACTATCTCCTAATCTCAAATAAGCATCATGCTTTTTATTTACCTCTGTGCTTGTACCCACATACGACGCAAAATTTGCTGCTGCATTGGTATACTCTTTCAATTTGAAATTAGTATACCCTAAACTATAATTAAAATCTGCATAATCTGGTGTAGACTTAGCATGAGGATTTTTCTGAAAATCTGAAAAGCTGTTCAACGCTTCTCGAAATAAGTTACTGTTATATTCTGCTTCCGCTTTCCAATAACTAGCCCTCGCTTTAAATTTAGGATCTTCAGCGTTATCTAATGATTTTTTGAATACCACAATTGCACCTGCATAATCCGTAGTAGTAAATAACTCTACCCCTCTATAAAAAGCAACCTTTTGATAGGTAGCTTTGCTAGCGTAAGATTTATTTTTTTCTAAAAGCTCCATGGCTCCAGCAAAATTTCGAGACGTAATATAAGAATCTACTAGTAGTTCTTGAATCTCTACTGTATGCTCATCTTTTGGATACTTCTCTAAATAATTAGTCAGGACATTAGGAACGTTTTCATAAGCATTCCCTATTTCATAACTTAATCTTGCATAGTTTAAAAAAGCATCTTTTTGTATTTCAGGAACAAATTCCATTTGAGAGGCATTTCTAAAAGCATTTAAAGCTTCAGATTTCTTATCTAGCTTTAAGTAACATTCCGCTAAATGATAATAAGCATTTTGAGAAACGCTATTTGCCCCTCCTATGATCTTATTAAATTGCTGAATAGCATTGGTATAATCTCCTTGCTTATAATAGCTATATCCTAAGAAATAATAATCCGTATTACTAAACTTTCCGCTTTTTCCTTGATAGTCTAATAAATATGGAACAGAATTTTCATATTGATTAAGATTGAAATAACTCTCTCCTATAATTTTACTCAATTCTGACTTTTCTTGACGGTCTGCTCTTTGCATTTGCTGTTTAGCCAATGCGATAGCTTCTTCAAACTTTCCTAATTTGAAATTCAAATCTGCCTGATAGTAGGATAATTTTTCTTCTAAGACTTTTTGATCCGTAATTTGATCAAAGCGCTGATTGGCTCCTGCATAATCATCTTGCTGGTAGGCAATATACCCCAAGTAATACTTAGCCTGAGAACCATATACCGGAGAATTAGAAACTTTATTTAAATAGGTTTCTGCCTCCTTTGGGTTTTTGGAAGAAAATAAAGCATAACCATAGTTAAAGTTAAATTTATCTTTTTCGCTTTGCGATAAGGAATTCTGATCAACTCTTTTATACCACTTTAAAGCGTAAGGATATTTTCCTGTTTCAAAATAGTATTCTGCCACATCGGAATAGGCTGAATTTCTTTTTGTAGAGGTTGGATATTTTTCTACAAAATCTTCCATTAACTTATCAGCCCCTAATTGATTTAGTCGTACCGCAGCATTTGCAACGTAATATGTACTATTAGCTTCGGTTTCCGGATCTTTTGTACTATACTTCACCTTTTCAAAAATTGCCTGAGCAGCTTGAAATTGTTCGTTATTATAGAGTGTCAACGCCTGTTGATACTCTTTTTGATCATGGGTGTAGATTTTTGATTCTTGAGCGCCTAAAAGATGCAAAGCTCCAATAAAACTAAGCAATAACGCGGTTTTTTTCTTCTGCATAATGTTCTCCAACAATTAAGAAATACCTTTGTTTATAAGATACAACGACAAAAAGTGTACCTAAAGTATATGAGAACGAAGATACTTTTAATTTTAATTCAAAATGAACTCAGAAAAAATAATAAATAGCAGAAATAAAGCCCTCTTTCATCAGAGATAAATCAAACCAATAATGGTAAAGAAAATTTAAAATCGCTTCCCTTACCCATTTCACTTTCTACCCAAATTTTACCTCCTAATTTTTCCACAAATTCTTTACACAGAACCAATCCAAATCCAGAACCCATTTCATTTGCGGTACCGCGACATGATTTATTGGTCTCGGCATCAAATAGTTTTTTGGTTGTTTTTTCACACATTCCTATGCCCGTATCAGAAACTTTAAATTCTAAGACACTTTCATTCTTTGTAACAGAAACATGAATACTCCCCCCAGATTTTGTAAACTTTACGGCATTGGATAATAGGTTCCTTAAAATAGTTTTAAGCATTTTTTCATCCGAAAAAACTTCAACAGTATCTAAAAATGGTTCTTTTATTATGATGTTTTTAGTTGTTGCCATATGTTGAATAAATTCTTGTACCTCTTCAAGTAAGTCCTTAATATTCAATTTATCCTTTTGCAAATTAGCTTTGTCTTTTTGTGACTTAGACCAAGTCAATAAATTCTCAAGCAAACTTAGTGTTGATGTAGATGTGGTTTTGATTAACCCTACATACTCTGCTAGCAACGAAACTTCTCCCTCTTCAATCGCATCTTCCATGAGATTTGATAATGTAAGAATATTATTAAACGGACTCCTTAAATCGTGCCCGATAATTGAAAAAAGCTTATCCTTAGTAATATTTAATTCTCTTAATTCACTTTCACTTCTTAATAATGCTTTTTCTGCATTTTTATTCACGGTAATATCCCGAATAGCACCTATAATATATTTTTCTCCAGATGCATCAATGAATCTAGATTTCCTGGTAGAAATAACCCGCTGCTCTCCACCATTTATCGTTAGGGTTTCTTCATTGATGTTTTCAATTCCGCTTTTCAAAACCTCACTATCTATTTTAAGAAAAGCTTCTTTTTCTTGTTCTGCAACATCTTCCGCTAGTGTTTTTCCTATAATATCCTTTCTAGACATTCCGAACATTTCACAAAATGCATTGTTGACCAAAAGCAATCTGCTTTTTACATCTTTTACAAAAACAGAATCGCCCATATTATCCAAAATGGTATGGGTGTAGGTTTCGCTTTCCGCATTCAACTTTAACAATAATTCATCGTAAGATCTCTGAATTTCTTGTTTTGAAGAATGAAATAAAAGAAGTTTCTTATTTTGCTCTCTTAGTTGTGCTATTTCTTGATGTAAATCTTGAACACTTCTATTATGGTGGTTGACTTCCATGTATTAAAGTTCAAAGGTTTAATGGTTATTATTTCCTCCTAAGTTAGCTATTTTTCCTACAGTTTTAACAAAATTACCTACTAACTTATTCATATACAGGTAAAAACATAGAAAAATCATCTTCTTGCTTATTTTTTTTAATAGTCCACATTAATATCTATGATATCTTATTACTTTTATAACAATATTAAAAAATATGGCTGAGAGTATATTACACCTAAAGGATGTTTCTGTTTTCCAAAAAGAAAATTTGGTTTTAAATGATATTAATCTTGAAATAAAACAAGGTGAATTTATTTATCTCATTGGAAAAACAGGAAGTGGCAAAAGTAGTTTCATGAAAACACTCTATGGAGATCTACCTTTAAACCATGGTACTGGGAGCATTGTAGATTTTGATTTGAGAAAATTAAAAGAAAATGACATTCCTTTTTTAAGGCGTAAACTTGGTATTGTTTTTCAAGATTTTAAACTACTTCCAGACCGTACGATAAATAATAACTTACTATTTGTTCTAAAAGCTACAGGATGGAAAGACAAATCTAAGATGGATACGCAAGTAGAAACTGTTTTAGACAAAGTAGGCATGAAAACTAAAGGCTTTAAATTTCCTCATGAACTTTCTGGTGGTGAACAGCAGCGTATAGCCATAGCTAGAGCATTACTAAATGATCCAGAATTAATTTTAGCCGATGAACCTACTGGAAATCTTGACCCACAAACTAGTGTAGAGGTGATGAAAGTTTTACAAGAGATTAACAAAACAGGCCGTACCATTTTGATGGCTACTCATGATTATGCTTTGATTTTAAAATACCCTTCTAAAACTCTTAAATGTGATGGTAACAAAGTTTTTGAAGTGGTTCAAAAAGCCGTTTAAACAATTAAAAACTAACACCAGAAATACCTTTTGATAAAATTAATGTATCATTATAAATGATAAAACAGAGGGCTACCTAAAGCCTGAACCACCCATTACTTAACCCCATCTAGTACCTGATAATGATTCTAAAAAAAGAAAATTTTAAGCCCGATAAAAAAATAAAACCGTTTATAGGGATTATTTTATTTTTGGTTTCTATCATTTTATCTATCATAACATTGCCCTTAGGTTTTGTATATGGAATTTTTCAAAATCTGTATAGAAAAGGTTTTAAAGGAGTTGGTGAATACTGCCTTAAAGTTGCCATCTCTATTGATCAATTAGGAAATGTTGCCATGCAACATTTGATTAATACGCTATGGATAACCCCACTAGGCTATAAATTTGGAAATAGAGATGAAACGATATCTAGTGCTCTTGGCAGAAACAAACAATTAGGAACGCTTACCGGTTTTGGAAAACTTATAGACACCATTTTAGATAAGCTAGATCCTGATCATTCCTTAAACTCTATTGATTACTATATTGAACCCACTGAGCAGATTATAGATAAAATAGCTTGGATTCATCTAAAGGATAAAAAAATCTTAAGCACTCGTAGTATTGGGAGAAGTACGTATTACATCCCTGGAGGCAAAAGAGAACTCAATGAAACAGATCATGCTGCACTTCTTCGAGAAATCAAAGAGGAATTAGAGGTAGATTTACTAGTAAAAACCTTAAACTTTCTAGGGGTCTTTGAAGCACAAGCAGACAGCCATAAACCAGGTACCTTAGTTCGGATGACATGTTATTTTGCGGAATACACTGGGGAGTTAAAAGCCGCTTCTGAAATAGAAGAAATAATTTGGCTCAATTACAAAGACAAAGAACTGGTCTCTGAAGTAGACAAAATTATTTTTGATTATTTACACCACCAAGAATTACTGCAGTAAATAAAAAGCCAACAACGCATACTAATTTTTCGCTACTTTTGTTTTACTATACCATTAAAACACACAAATGACTTTATTAGGAATTGATATTGGAGGCTCAGGAATAAAAGGGGCACTCGTGAATACAGTAACTGGTGAACTTCTTACGGAGCGCTTTAGAATAGAAACTCCTAAATCAGGAAAGCCAGAAGAGATCGCTGAAGTATTTGCAAAAATTGTAAAACATTTTAATTATCAAGGTCCTATTGGTTGTGGTTTTCCTACCATTATTAAAAATGGTGTTTGTAAGGCTCACGGAAATCTAAGTAAAAAATGGCTAGGTGTAAATGCGGAGGAACTTTTCAGTGATTTCACAGGATTACCTGTTACGGTAATTAATGATGCGGATGCCGCGGGCTATGCCACCATGAATTATGGAATAGGAAAAGGTGAAAAAGGATTGGTATTGATGATTACTATTGGTACCGGATTAGGAAGTGGTGCCTTTTTTAATGGAGAGCTTCTACCTAATTTTGAATTAGGCCAAATTCCTTATAAAAAGCATGCTAAATTTGAACACTATGCAGCTGCCTCTGTAAAGGAAAAAGAAAAACTGAGTTATAAAAAATGGGGAAAACGATTCAATAAGTTTTTAGAATATGTTGAATTAATAGTTTCTCCTGACTTAATAATCATAGGCGGTGGAACCTCAAAATACTTTGACGAATTTGAAAAACATATCACTATTGACACCCGCGTAATACCTGCAGAGCTACAAAATTATGCTGGAATAATTGGTGCCGCTACCGCAGCCTATAAAAAGAAACGATAGCAAGTGTCTATTAAACATAAAAAAGCCTCTAATTATAAAAATTAGAGGCTTTCTTTTATTAGCTTAAATCAAGTTTCTTATTGTGCAGGCACAACGGTAGCACCTTCTGGCTTCGAAAAATAATCTTCAGGAACCTCTACTACAAACGTAACATCACTGATATCAATTTTTGTAATGTATTCTCCCATCTCTTCATTTTTATCCAACCAATGTGTTTTTAAACCTGTTGGAAGAAGAATTCCGTTCGTTTCTTTTTGATCTACAATCTCCATAATTTTTTCTGGAGCATGACCTCCTTTTGGAAAGTACTGCGGGTACGATACAATATACCTAGTAGCACTATTTATGTGCGTATCCTTATCAAAGTATAAAATATAAAAATCATCTGGCGCATCTCCTACATTTTCTCCGAAGGTAACTTTTACAACATCTTGTAATTTACCCTTGTATTCTTTCTCTGGTAATAGTTCTAAACTTACCCCTTCACCATCCAAAATAAATGGGTGTCCGGCGAGGTACAATGGTGTTAAGGCCCAAAATCTAGTATCATACTCAAAAGCAGTACTGTCTTTAGCTTTCACCCAAGCCTCTTTACCATCCCAACCAAAAATTGCCGTACTATCGGTATAACTGGTGTGCCTAGCCTTATTATTCCACGTATCGATGGTCTGATAAGAGTTTCTGCGGGTAGAACCATCTAAAGGTTGGTAATCAAACCTAAAAGATAAATAACCATTAGAATACCATGTATCCAAACCACCATGAGCCTCCATTGCGCTCCAAACAATTTTACCTGCATCTGTAGCATTCAATCTTTCTTTTGCTTTTGCTACTCTATTGGCTACCCAAGTTTCTGGAATATGATAAGCAGGTTCCTGAACCTCTTCCGTTGCAACAGCTTCCATTTTTTTAGGCTGCTCTTTACATGATCCTATTAACAACAATAGTGCAACAAGTGCTATATTTAATCCTAATTTCATTGATGTATTTTAAAAGTTAAATTGGATAGTCGATTTTTTTATAAATTCCTTACATAAAAAAACCCAAGATTTTCATCTTGGGTTTCTATTAAAAAGTATGCTTAAAATATTAAGCTATTTTGTTACGCTTACGTTCGTTTTCCGTTAAGTATATTTTTCTTAAACGAATATACTTAGGAGTTACCTCAACATATTCATCTTTTTGAATATATTCTAGAGCTTCTTCTAATGAAAACTTAATTGCAGGTACAATTTTTGCTTTATCATCTGCTCCAGAAGAACGTACGTTAGACATTTTTTTAGTTTTTGTAATGTTTACTGTCATATCATCACCTCTAGAATTTTCTCCGATAACTTGACCTTCGTAGATATCTTCTCCTGGCTCCACAAAAAACTTACCTCTATCTTGTAGTTTATCAATAGAATAAGGAATAGATTTTCCCATTTCCATAGAAACTAGAGAACCATTTTGTCTTTGAGGAATATCACCTCTCATTGGTTGATACTCTAAGAAACGGTGTGACATAATAGCCTCACCAGCAGTTGCCGTTAATAATTGGTTTCTTAAACCGATAATACCACGAGAAGGAATTAAAAACTCACAAACCATACGGTTTCCTTTTGCTTCCATACTCGTCATTTCACCTTTACGCATAGATACCATTTCTACCGCTCTACCTGAAACTTCTTCTGGTAAATCAATAGTCAATTGCTCTACAGGCTCACATTTAACACCATCAATTTCCTTGATAATTACTTGTGGTTGACCAATTTGTAATTCATACCCTTCACGACGCATAGTTTCAATAAGTACTGATAAGTGTAATACACCTCTACCAAATACTAAAAACTTATCTGCACTATTAGTATCATTAACACGTAATGCTAAGTTTTTTTCTAACTCACGAGATAAACGATCTTTAATATGACGAGAAGTAACAAATTTACCATCTTTACCAAAAAATGGAGAATCGTTAATGGTAAACAACATACTCATTGTTGGTTCATCAATAGCGATTGTTTTTAACCCTTCAGGATTTTCAATATCAGCAACAGTATCACCAATTTCAAAACCTTCTAGACCTACAATAGCACAAATATCACCAGTTTTAACTTCTTCTACTCTAAGTCTTCCTAAACCTTCGAATGTATAAAGCTCTTTAATTTTTGTTTTTACAATAGAACCATCTCTTTTTACCAAAGAAACTTGTTGCCCTTCTTTTAAACCACCTCTTAACAATCTACCAATCGCAATACGACCTGTAAAAGAAGAGAAATCTAAAGATGTAATTAACATTTGAGTATTTCCTTCTTTTGGTTCAAAAGTTGGAACATGCTCTATAACCATATCTAACAATGGCTCTATATTTTCTGTTTGTTTTTTCCAATCTTCACTCATCCAGTTATTCTTAGCTGAACCGTAAACTGTAGGAAAATCTAGCTGCCATTCTTCTGCACCTAATTCAAACATTAAATCAAAAACTTTCTCATGAACTTCTTCAGGAGTACAGTTTTCTTTATCTACTTTATTAACCACCACGCAAGGCTTAAGACCTAAGTCAATTGCTTTCTGTAATACAAAACGTGTTTGTGGCATTGGGCCTTCAAAAGCATCTACCAACAATAAAACACCATCTGCCATGTTTAATACACGCTCTACTTCACCACCAAAATCGGCGTGACCAGGAGTGTCAATAATATTAATCTTAGTACCTTTATATACTACTGAAACGTTTTTAGAAGTAATGGTAATACCTCTTTCTCTTTCTAAATCGTTATTATCTAATATTAAATCACCTGTGTTTTGATTTTCTCTAAACAACTGACAGTGATACATAATCTTATCTACCAAGGTAGTCTTACCGTGATCGACATGGGCAATAATGGCAATATTTTTTGTTGCTGACATAAATACTTTATTAAAGGAACTATTCCCTGCTAAATTTTGCGCAAAGGTACTGCTATTTTTTGAAGTGTAACTGAAAGTTGTGATTTTTTTATTTGACTGATTTTGAGCATGTTCTAGCTATAGTAATTCGACCTAAATTCTATTATCTTTGTAGTCTTAATTATATGTACCAATGAATCTAGATAAGATACCTCAAATAAAACACACTAATAGTGGTAATTTCTTCCTTTTATGTGGCCCCTGTGCTATTGAAGGCGAAGATATGGCGCTGCGTATTGCAGAGCGTATTGTTGAAGTTACAGATAAGCTTCAAATTCCTTATATTTTTAAGGGAAGCTTCAAAAAAGCGAACCGTAGCCGCGTAGATTCCTTCTCTGGAATTGGAGACGAAAAAGCACTGAAAATTTTGAGAAAAGTATCTGAGACTTTCAAAGTTCCTACCGTAACGGATATTCATGAGGTAACAGATGCTGCTATGGCTGCGGCATATGTAGACGTCTTACAAATCCCAGCTTTTTTAGTACGTCAAACAGATTTAGTAGTGGCTGCTGCAAATACAGGAAAAGTTGTAAATTTAAAAAAAGGGCAATTTATGAGTCCGGAAAGTATGCAACATGCAGTAACCAAGGTAACCGATTCTGGCAATGAGCAAGTGGTTATTACAGATCGTGGTACTATGTTTGGCTATAAAGATATGATTGTAGATTTTAGAGGTATTCCTACCATGAAAGCATACGCTCCTGTGGTTTTAGATGTTACCCATTCCTTACAACAACCTAATCAAACTAGCGGTGTTACCGGTGGCAGACCTGATATGATTGAGACGATAGCTCGTGCAGGTATCGTTACCGGTGCAGATGGTATTTTCATGGAAACGCATTATGACCCATCTATTGCAAAAAGTGATGGTGCCAACATGTTACATTTAGATCATTTAGAAAAACTTCTTACCAATTTGGTGGCTATTCGAAAAACAGTGAATGGCCTTAAATAAAACAATAGAGGGAAAACAAATTGTTTTCCCTCTATTAGTATTTGCTATTTGTAAAGTACTTTACTCACAAATTGAAACCGTAAAAGCACCTTCAAAAATACTTTCAGGAAACGCCTCTGAACCTTCTTTGTTGAGTTTCATCTTTCCTGAAATTTCGGTGTCAGATACAGCAGTAATCTCTACTATAGTTTCTGTTAAATTATTAAATGGTGTGTTGTTCCCATCTTGAGTTACAATGTTAACGTCTGTATATACCCCTACCATATTAGGGACAGAAGTATTCACCGTTAACGTATAATCAAAGATATCTGAATCGCAACCAAAATTTTCATTGGTTAGGTAAATGGTAATTTCTTCTGTACTCGTACTTGATCTAAAAAAAGCCTTACCTCCCTGTACCGTAAAAGCTTTCCCTTCTACTGTCCCAGTAAGGGTCTGATCACTGATATTATCCGTACTAGAATCATCTTTATCACTAGAACAACTCATGACTGTAAATACTAAAATAAGGGACCAAAATAATTTTTTCATTATGTAGTTTTTAAGTTTGTTATTAAAAACTCAAAATAATTTCATTTATTGCCTACTTCCTCCGTTACTCAACAATTGGAGAGATCAATAGCAAAGTGCAACAAAAATGAGGATTCTTCGTTTTTAACCTAAACTAGATTATACCGAAAATTGACAGAAATAATCCAACATATAAAAAAACATAGACGCTATAAAATCTTAGTGATCCTAACCATACTAGGTACGGTAACATTACTTGGAAGAGTAGTATATACGGGAACAATATTTTTTACTTTTCTACTTTGGAATCTATTTTTAGCTTTTCTACCCGTAGTTTTCTCTAAAACTTTACGATATAGTCAAAAAATAAGTACGTCTAAATTTCTTAGCGCACTTTTCATTATTCTTTGGCTTTTATTCATCCCGAATAGCCCCTACATTATTACCGACCTAAAACATGTCGATAATGATTATGGGATTCAGGTGTTTGATTTTCTACTCATATTAATTTTTGCCATAAACGGCTTACTCATGGGTGTTATTTCTTTATTAGATATATTTCATCTGTTAACTCACAAGTACAGCACCAAAATTACCCATTTTGTTATATTTAGCATTTGTCTACTAGGTGGATTCGGAATATTCCTGGGTAGATTTCTACGTTTTAATTCTTGGGATATTATTTCTAGACCCGATATTCTATTCTACAGCATCTTTCATACCCTATTCATGAAAGAAACATGGATGTGGACACTAATATTTGGAGGTTTTATGTGGATTTCATTTGTAGCTATAAAGCCTTTATTGAAAAGAAAAACAATCTAAACTTCTCACTTCAATTATAATAAGCAGTAAAAATTCTAAAATAAACATAGGAAGATTAAGATATTTATACTTACTTTGTATTTCAAAGTACTTTAAGATGGAATCAAAAAACTATTTAGACGACCTACATGAAATCAAAAATTTGATGAATAAATCATCACGTTTTATTTCGCTTAGTGGTTTATCTGGAATATTAGCCGGAGTCTATTCTTTAATTGGTGCCTATTTTGCCCATAAAATTATTACAGACATTCAAAATACGTCTACCTATAGTCAGAGGCTGTTCTTAAGTATTGGTGCTCCCGAACAGTTAATGATGATTGCCTTGATCGTAATGATTGCCTCCATCGTTACAGGAATAGTACTCACACGAAAAAAGTCAAAAAAGAGTGGAGAAAAAATATGGAACAGGACTTCTAAGCGTTTGCTTTTTAACTTTATGGTGCCGCTTATTACCGGAGGTCTTTTCTGCTTCATTTTACTACAAAATCAGACTATGGGGCTTATTGCTCCTGCTACCTTAATATTTTATGGCCTAGCTTGCTTAAATGCAAGTAAGTATACTTTGGGAGACGTACGTTATTTAGGGCTAGCTAATATTACTATTGGTTTAATAGCTACACAATTTATAGGTTATGGTTTGTATTTTTGGGCCTTAGGATTTGGCTTTCTTCATATTCTTTACGGAATAGTTATGTATTATAAATACGATAGACAATAGATTTGGGACTTATAAATAACATAAACAAGACATTTGATCATCGCATCAGATTAGGCATGATGAGTATACTCATGGTAAATGAATATGCTGATTTTAATATGTTTAAAGAATTGCTTGATGTTACAGACGGAAATTTAGCGAGTCACGCCAAAGCTTTGGAAAAAGAAGATTATATCATGGTAGAGAAACGATTTATAGGAAGAAAGCCAAATACCAGATATTCTGCTACTGCTTTAGGAAAAACAGCATTTAAAAAACATATTGATGCACTAGAAAATTTAATCAAGAAATTCTAATCTATTTTTTTATCTATTCACTTTGAAATTCAAAGCACTTTTAATATCTGAATTATGAAAGCATTTATATTTGAACAGCTTTATGAAATTAGCAAAAAACCATATCAGAAGTATTTTAAGAAAAATAAGCCATGGACAGTTACTGTAAAAGAATTAGCAACCTTACCTCCCAGCTCTTTAGGTGCAGAATTGCACTACTTTTTAACCAAGCACAGCTTTGAATTACAACCCAAATTAGAAAGTCATGATATCTATCATGTACTAACAAACATAGGAACCACAGTTCCAGAAGAGATTAGTATGCAATATTATTTATGGGGCAATGGAAAAAGAAGTTTATACCTTTTTTCTGTTCTCACCATTGGCACCCTTTTTTACTGCTCTCATTTCAATAGGTTCCGCCAGGAATATAAAAGAGGCAAGAGCTCCTCTAAGTTTTATCAAATAGATTTTCAAAAATTAGTACATCTACCAATTCACAACATCAGAACAGCCTTCTCTATACACTAAAAATTATATTATGAACATCCATATCAAATCAATTCTAGCCGCTTTAATGTTTAGTTTACTACTTTATAGTAAGACTATGGGAATTAACCTTGTGATTCTTTCTTTAGTAACTATCACTTTCGTACTCCTTGAGCATAAAGGGCAAAAAGAAACTATAAAATATGCACTTGCCTATCTGTTTACTTCATTAATGGTCTTTCTAGATCCTACAAATTTCAAGATTTTTATTCATGTTCTAGCATTTCTAATTTATATAGGAAAAACTATTGCTCCCAAAAACTCCTTGTATTTAAGTTGGTTCATAGGGCTCACCAATATGGTATTGGCTTCTATTCATCAATTAAATAGTTCTTTAAAAAAAGAGGAACCTAAAAGTACTACCATATCTTCTAAAACTAAAACTATCCTTAAAGCTCTGAGTATCACGATAGGATTAATTATACTATTCTCTTTATTATATCAAAAGTCTAATCCTGTTTTCAGTAGTCTTATTTCTGCAATAAATTTTGATTTCTTAAGCTTTCCATGGCTTCTATTTACGGTATTTGGATACTTCATTTTCTTACATATTTTAAGGCCTTATTACCCAGAGACCCTAATAACTTTAGATACAGAACAAAGCAATATACTGAAAAGGTCTACGCCAAATTTTTCATTGGAACAAAGTAAAAAACTAGCCGAAGAATACACCCTTGGCAGTATTATATTTATAGCATTAAATAGTTTACTTTTTATCTTTCTAATAACTGATTTCATCTACTTGATAGGCGCTAACACCTGCACAAATTCTGAATACTCAAAATCTGTACATCAAGGAGTCTACGCCCTATTATTGTCAATTATCTGCGCTATTGCTATTATATTATATTTCTTTAGAGGCGATCTTAATTTTTACACCAAAAGCCAGAACATTAAGATCTTATGCTATAGCTGGATTGCCATGAATCTTATACTGGTCTTATTTACGTGGTATAAAAATTACATGTACGTTGCCACCTTAGGTTTAACTTATAAAAGAATTGGCGTTTTTGTATACTTACTATGTATCCTAGCAGGTTTATGTACTACCTACTTGAAAGTATCAAAAACCAAAAGTTTCATCTATTTAATACGATCAAACGTTGCTGTTATTTTTGCAGTGCTATTTGTAAGCGCCACAATTCCTTGGGATAAATCTATTACTTATTACAATTTAAAGAATATTGATAATGTAGATATTCAATACCTTATTGACCTAGGCGACACCAACAGTATTCAATTAAAAAAGTATAGCGAAGAGAAAAAAGAAACGGCATTTGAAGCTAGCATTACTACTAAATATTTTCGATTTATACAGCAGGAAAAAGAAAAAAGCTGGCAAGAATATTCCATTTACTCCTTAATCTACCATTAAAATGATGTCTTATTTCAACCTTAAAATTAATAGTTCTGTAGTAAGAATCACCTACTATTCTTTTCTTATTAATACAATTTTCTTTTTAATTAATTTGGCCGTGGACGCCATTTTAATGCTGAAAATTATTATTGCAGTAATTACTGGTCTTATGAATGTAATTCTGTTAATCACTGCTTTTTTTAACACCCTAATAAATTACAAATATTACGAAGAAAACATTAGCACGCTTCTGATCATCATTATTAATTTGACAATAGGCATAATCTACCTCTACATCTAAGTCATGCACGGTTTTTAATCATCATTTCCCCAGTTCTTTACCTTGAAAAAAAAGACAATTTATTTCAACTAATTTTTCATAAAAACAATTATAAAATAAGCGTCATGAAGTTCACTTTTAATAACATTCACTTTATTGCCTTTAGCACAATTTTAGCTCTTGAGATTGCTATTGCTTACTATTTAAAAATTGGTTTCATAAGACATACTGTGGGCGATTTTCTCGTGGTCATACTTATCTATTGTTTTCTCAGAAGCTTTATAAAAACCAATCCATTATCAATTGCAGTTATAACATTAGTTCTCTCTTATACGGTTGAGTTTCTACAACGCACCACGTTTTTACAGCTTGTAAGCTTAGATCAAAATAAATGGGCCAACTTAATTTTTGGCAATAGCTTTAGTATTCAGGATTTAGTAGCTTATACGTTAGGAGTACTTGCGGTAACTTTTATCGATATCAAAAAATCAAATGCATATAAAATGGGAGGTGAAAAAAGATAACTTTCTCCACCTCCCATTTTAAACAATAGCTATAGATTTTATCAGATACCGCTATTCTTTTCCATCTACATAATCTTGCAGATAGGCATAACGTTCTGTTAGCTTTCCATTTTGTGTCATTCTTGCACGCTCTAATACGCCATTTTTATCGTTGTTAAAAAATGCGGGAATAACATTTTTCAGAAAAGCATCCCCAAAACCTTCACTAGCATCTCTAGGCAATTCACACGGCAAATTATCTACCGCCATAACAGCAATAGCGTTTGTCGATTTAAAATCTACCTCCTTTTCCGTTAGAGGATCATACCCATATATGGGATCTGCAATGGTTGAAGGTCTAATGGTCGTTGCCACGGGACCATCAATATCACAACTTACATCTGCCACAACTTTTATACTAAAATCTTCATCTTTTGCATCTTCTCTCGTAAAAAGATAAGGGGCCCCCGTACCATAAAAATGACCCGCAATAAAAAAATCAGTCACCTTTGTAAAACGAACAAAATTAGTTTGATACAATTCAGGGTTCTTAAAAAATTCAGCCTTATTACCACGAACACCATCCTTTCTCTTATTATATTCTGAAGCATCAATCTGACAGTATACAGGTTCTTCAAAAGAGGTAGACAAGTAATTTGCCACCGTTACTTTTTTAAGCCCCATAGCATCTAACATTTCTTTTGCTCCATTCCCTACTCTGCCTTTACCCGTTAAAAGTATTTTTATCGCAGGTAATTTAATATTATTCAACGCATCAATTAATGCTTGTTGATCTATGAGTGTCTCTGCTTTGGGTAAATCATACAAATCATACTTAAGGCCGTAGGCTCTAAAACCATTATACGCACCTACAATCCCGGCATACCTACCAAAAGCAACCAAACGTTGTCCCTTTTCATTGGTAATGACTTCATGGTCATACATTTCTATATTTTTATCTAAAAAAGCTCGTAACAGTTCTCTATTATAAGGTTGCTTTTTTATCGTGTGGGAAAAGAAAAAGTATTTTTTATTCGGAATTAAATCTTCTATCGGCACTTCTTTAACCCCTAAAAGAACATCACACTCCTCCATATCGGCACTTAAGCTAAGTCCCGCTTTTTCATAATCTTCGTCTGCATACGTTCGGATAGCAGAAGATTCGACCGCAATTTCTGCCGTAGGATACTTTGTTCGTAATTTTTGACATGCGTCAGGAGATAGCACGACTCTTCTATCTGGCGGATTTTTACGTTCTCTAATGATTCCGAATTTCATAAATACAATTTTATAACTTATACCGATTCAATAGTTGTAAATGTAACATATGACAAGATGACAAGCAAAACTTTTTTTGGAATAGTTTTTGAACTACCTTTGCCATCCGCTAGAAAAAAGAAATTTCTTTTGAAAGCGGATTAGTTCATTGAAAATTTTCCAAGGGGCCGCCTGGTTTTGACAGCGAGACCAATTGGGATGTAAGCATGCCGAGCGCTGGGCTACAGCTCGTTAATCACATTTTCCACACTTTTAATTGGCGAAAATAATTACGCTCTTGCCGCTTAATCTGAATTATAGTAAGATTAGCCTCGTCTCTACTAGGTAGAGAAGCGAGATGTTCCGGAATAGCCCTTGTTGGCGGCGATTCTATTAGGAGCACCAGAAATGTCAACACAAGGGTACTATTGCTTTGGTAGTATCACAAAAATTTCAGAAGCTAAGTGTACAATAGGCGGTTTTCAGTCGGTTGTGCATCGAAAACCAAATGAAAACTAAGCATGAAGAAAGCATTGTAATTGCTTGTTTGGACGGGAGTTCGATTCTCCCCGGCTCCACTTTTTAAGTATCAAAACAAATTAAAAACCTGTAAACGTCTGATTTACAGGTTTTTTAATTTTATTCCATATCATTTAATGGCAATTAATATCAAAACAAATGACACCTATTCGATACCTATTCGACAAATTCAAAAGAGGTGTCGATTTTCATGTAATTATCTGTTTTTTAGATAATTATTAAATTATTTCAATAATTTATATTACCTTTATTTAGCTTAATTCGATACCCAAAAAATGGCTAATACATTTTCTACTCTATTTTATCTAAAAGACAAACGGCTTGACAAGAATGGCAAAGCTGGACTCTACTTGAGAATTACAGTTAATGGAATGCGCACAGCTATAAGCCTAAGCCGAAAGATTGATCCCGAAAAATGGGATGCTAGAATGAACAAAATTAAGGGTAAAGGTGTTGAGGCTGAAGAATTAAATAAGTTCATGGCAACTATACGCCACAAGGTGAATAAAATACAACATCATTTATTAGATGAAGACAAACATTTTACTGCAAATGATATAAAAGATAAATATCTCGGAAAACAAATACAACCAAAAATGTTAGTTACTGTATTTTTCGAACATAACGAGCAAATGAAAAAATTGGTTGGAATTGAATTTGCAATTGCTACATGGAAAAGATACTACACCACACTAAATCACATTATAGAGTTTTTAAATAAGCAATATCGAAAAACTGACATTCCCATACAAGATGTAGATTTAAAATTCATTAAAGAGTTTGAATACTTCTTAAAGATTACTAAAAAATGCAATCACAATTCTTCTCTAAAATACATCAACTTATTCAAAAAGATCATTCGGATTGCGATTGGCAACGAATGGATAACCAAAGACCCATTTTTTAATTATAAAGTCCAATTTAACCATACAGAACGAGAGTTTCTTTCCGCAATAGAACTAGCAACTTTAGTAGAAAAAGAAATTCGAATTGAGCGATTGGATATGGTCAGAGATATGTTTGTTTTTTGCTGCTATACTGGGCTTGCCTATATTGACATTCAAAAATTAACTTCTGATAATCTTGTTATAAATATTGATGGTAACTTATGGATTGAAGCCAAACGAACCAAAACTAATGCTAAATTTAACATCCCCTTACTTCCAAATGCTTTAGCCGTTTTAGAAAAATATAAAAATCACCCCAAAGTACTTATCGATGAATGTATAATTCCCGTTCTGAGTAATCAAAAAGCAAATGCCTATTTAAAAGAAATTGCCGACCTCTGCGGCATTAAAAAGAATTTGACCACCCATTTAGCTCGCCATACTTTTGCAACGACGGTAACCCTTTCTAATGGCGTTCCGATCGAAACCGTTGGCAAGATGTTAGGTCATAAGAACTTGCGGACTACGCAACATTATGCTAAGATTATTAATAAAAAGATTGGTGAGGATATGACTCTATTAAAGGACAAACTCGCCAATCAATTTAAAGCAAAAGCTTTCTAAAAACAATAAAATCAATTGCCTAGTTTTAAGTGCCAAAATTCTAGCACATCCTACCGCCTTAAATTTAAAATTTTCTTTTTTACTAAAAAATTTGCCTTAAAACAGGGCTTCACACTGTTTCTTCTTAAAAATTAGTTTACTGGCATACTACTAATTATTGAAGTTACTAATTATCAGACACTTAATATTTTAAATTTATGAACTGCAACAATTTTTGTCGCAAATTTTATAATGTTTACTGGGGTTCCCAGCCGATTTGTCGCAAAATTGTAAAAATTTGAAAGTTTATTGTTGCATAAGTAGCTGAAAATTAAATAGTTAAAAAAATAACATCGCTTTAGCGTGTTACCCTCTTGCTTTACATTTCTCACTTGCAAAAGCTCCCTCCAAAATGTAAACGCTCCTCGCCTTGGTTCAATATTAAATTCAAGCAACGGAAATTAAAAATCTTTTATTTTTTATATCCAGAGTGTTATCACTTTTTCGGTATAACAGAATGGAATCATTGACATCAAATGCCAATGAATTGGTTGTAAATTATTCCTTTTACTTCTCATAGAGCCTTCACGTTTCACTTTTTCGATAACTTTTTACGCAACCGATTTGGGCTTAGTAAGGATTTATAAAAAAAGCATAGCCTGATTATGCAATCCGTCTAGGAACAAATCGGTTCTCTTTGTTATCGGGAATGGGAAGTGTGAAAGGGATAATCAAATACTCATTTTATATTAATTAGATTTCTGTTTTTTATATTCCATCTTAACAGTACCATAGCCATACCACTCAGTGTCCCACTATCCCAAAATTAAGACAAGTGTTGGTACACTACTGTCCCATATATGAACATGTACCGTCCCATCAGTAGGCCAATATTTGGACAAGCACTGGTGTCTTTAAATAAACTATTTAAAACATAAACAAATAAAATACAAATGGCTGACAGGCTTTATTTTTAATTTAATAATTATTTCTTTTTCAAAAAATGCAATTTAAAATTAATTCTGACATAGTCTTTTTGGGAGTTTTAAGTGTGATTTCAGACATTTTTAGTCCTCCAAAGTATTCTTATCATCGGTACTGGTTAAAATTCGAGAGAACGGCTTAAAATACTTAAATTACTATAATACAGTATCTTACATATAATTTGATGTGTTTTGATATTCTTTGGTTTATCTTTCAAAAAACAACTAAATAGTAAATTTAGCCAAAATGCAAAGCGGTCTTCATTAAATTTATTCTTCTTAAAATTAATGGTGTTCAAGACTTTTAAAACGATGCCTTTTTTCGAAATAAAATGAAGGAAAGTGGCTGAGTATCTGCGTTAGATATAAAAAATAAATATCATGTTGTTTATATCTAAATGCAATTTGTGTTTCTCTAACTAAACTTTAGAATTTTTAATTAGAAAAACACCAAAAGCAACAAATTTATTAAGTATAAAAAGAAAGATTATAAAAGGGCTATTTGTTGGTAATTCAAACAATAGGCCCAATTCTTTTTAACTTATTATATATACATTTTTTAATGACAAATGTTTTACCAAAACACCGTATTAACCAATTTTATATTCCACATATAAAATAATATCTTCTAATTTTTCCGTATCAATAGCATTTATATGACCTGGCAAAGGAGCTGTTGGTGCTAAATCACCGCCTACAATAATTGAAATTGTATGATCTCTAAGAATACCTGCATTGAACAAATTTCCTAAATCCTTTGCAAATAAATTACCTAGGGCCGGATCTTTTACAAATCCAGTTTGTGAAGTCCCATTGACATTTATATTTACACTTGCGACTGTTTGACCAACAGAGGTAACCAAAATCAATTTAGCTTTAGATACCTTAAGATTTCTTCCATTCAAAAACAGAGGGAAGTGCTTATTTTCAATTTTTATTAAGACTGGATTATTAACTGGCTGTTCTGTTAATCGGTGGAAAGCATTCGAGAACTCCTGTCTTAAACTAAATGTTCGTGAAAGCGAATTGTTTTTAAGAATGTTTATTAGCGTTCCTTCAATCGCATCATTTTGTGCTTCCACTTTATCCCTGAACAACTCATCGTACTCAGCAGTATAGCTCACATGGATAATAGTATCATTGATTGTGCTGTAATCAAACTGCCTGAAGTTTTTAGGAAGTGATAATTTCCAGGAGCTGATAGCTCCTGCACCTTCAAAAGGCATGTAACGATCATCCCGGAAATTCAACTGGAATACACCTGCATCATTTTGTGCGGTACTTGTCGAAATAATGGTTGTCCTTGATTTGGGTACTTCTTTTAATTCGGCTGCTCCTAAATTAGGTTCCATCCGTATTTCACTACCTGTTAATGACAAGGTAGCACTTACATTGGTATAAGGTCCAGTAATAGACGGAATGGTCAATCTAACTGATTGAATTTTCCTACGGTATTGGCCTGGATAGAACAAATCAAAGAATACTTCCGGAATACTAAAATCACATGTTCCTGTCTGTTTGAGTAACAGGAGTGCTGACGGATCAATTTGCGTAAGTGAAAAGGCCTGATCAATTTCATTCTTCCTATAATTGGTTTCCAGGTAACGTCTCTCCATGGTTTGTAAAGCCATTTGTAAACGTTCACCAGCTAATAAACCTGCACGGGATGATTCAAAATAAGTGCCGTCAATAAAGATATTATTGTCGTCTCGTTCATAACGATAAGCCTGTTCTGCTAACTTGGCTATAGAAAGTGCGTTATTATACGCTTCTTTAAACAAACGCTGCATCGTGGTTGACAGATAGGTGTAGACGCCAAGATTGGAGAATTTCTCACCATAAAATTCCATCACATCTTTGTTGTGTTCGATGTTTTTTAGATGAATTTTTTCAGATTCAATCAATATGTCTCTTCTTATTTCAGATGCTAGGAGGTTTTTATCGGTTTGTTTTAACTCGTACTGCAGTAATTTCTTTTGGTGCTTCCAGCCTTCCGATCTTCTGTCAAATCCTGCTTCTAGACCTGTTGAAGCGGATATAGCTTCAGACCCTTGAGCAATTGCATGAATAGCATTCCCAAATCTTCTTGTACTTGTACCAAGCTCGACACCTCCATATTTCATTGCAAAAGGTGAACCAAGCTGAGGCATTACGTGCAAAATTGCAGATAGGGTGTCGATTACTGATTCAGTTAAGTAAATAGCTGATGCCGAATGTCTTGCAAAAGACTGTGCCACTTCCCAAAGATTCCTGTTTTCACCAATGAGCGAATCGTAATACCCAATCTGATAAGTAATCGCTTCAATTCTATCATTCAAAGATTTAATACCTTCATTTGCTGTATCAATCTCCAATTTTCGACTCTTGGAGGCCATTTCAAGAATATTCTGCTGTTGCGTCATTCGCAATAAAGTCAACTCCTCTCCATTTTTCTTTTCAATAGCACTTAACAAAGAGGCACCAAAGCTTTGCACAACAGACGTAAAAGCTTTAGCTCTCTCAAGGATGTAAGCAAAGCGATAGGGCGGAAGATTGCCACTGACTGAATTGAGAATATCATCCATTGAAAGTCCCGCTGCTCTTGCTCTCACCAATAATCTTGGATCAATTTCAGGTGCAAACAATGCCAACTGCCTTCTCTGACCCTGCATATTCATGCAATTTCTGATTTTAAATAATCGGTCATCCACTCTGTTGTAATAATCAAGTAAATCTTTATTACCCGGTACACAGAACACTGGAGAAACATGTTTAATGATACTAATCCCAAAGGAAGGAATTCGGTACTTATCTTTTACATAGATGGAGTCCTTTTTCCAATCCAAACCGCGGATTGTACCTTTCGCAAAGGCACCCGTAATCTTATCATCAACAGGTTTGATGTGTATCTCAGGCAGGTATTTTGCTTCTACCCCCTTCATTTGATCCAGCTGAATCATCGTCATTCCTAAACCTGCTGCTTTGTACGTTACACCTCTTTTGTATTTAACTTCAGCAGCTACTTTATTAGATTTCTCATAAATAAATGAGTTGTCTAAAATTCCAGCTTTACTTGGTCTCACTTTTTTACCTGGAGTCTTAACATAAGTATAGCTCTCTAATTCAGCTAGGAACTCAGAGCCTTTGTTCAAAAGAGGCTGAATATTCTCAAATGTTTTCGGGTTGACTGTTCCTTCTCCGCATCCACCAATTTGAGCAGGACGATCGCCCAATATTTCTTTGGCAATAATGTAAAGCAAAGTAGCTTCATTTACAGATTCCATCGTATCCTGAGAGAACAATTGATCGCCCCAGTCAATAAGGTTATCAATGTACTTCATAACGATACTCTTTTGATAGGCACTCATCCGCAATCGTGCAATAGCATGAGGATTGAATGGATCTTTTTTATATACTTCAATGGCTTGCTTATCATTCAACTGATCCCGTAATTTTTGGGTGTTAATTTCCCTGAATTCCAGGTACTGCCAGTTTCTGTCCAATTCCATTTTTTTCTTCTGTGCGGCTGAAAGTCCCGCAGGGAATGTAATTACCTCAGTCGCAGAAGGGTTAAAGATGTAATGATACCATTTCTGAGCTTCAGCATATTTACCCTGACTGTTTAAATAGTTGGCAAGCAGGAAAGGAATGTGGAAGAAAATTTCGCGATAATAATTCCCATAAGCGCCTTTAAAATCAATTTTATCCCTAACTACAAGATTTTCTATTTTGTTAGGAGTAATAGATATTGGAGCTGAAGCTTCTTTCAGTGCTTTTTGAGTTTCTATGCTTAGTGTTGTTTCTACTCCACTGGTAAATAATGTTCTTGTCAGTGTTTCGCTTAGAGTAGTGCCTAATCTTTTTAAAATAAATCCATTGCCATCAACTGGTGTGCCCTGTAACAATAACAAATCGCCTTGTACATCTATTATAGCATCGCCATAAGCCCCATTAATAATTTGGACTAAACTACTGGCAGGAAGAGAGGCTATTTGCTCCTGTTCTATATTATTAAAACTTTGGTCTAATGTACATTGATTCCAATGCCTTGTTAATAAAGGATTTGATTTTATTGTATTAACAACCAAGGAGCCAAAGGCAAAATTATCAAACAACTGCACGCCAGGCGAGGTTGCTCGGTGCAGCGAATTACCATTACGTAGCACTATTTTTCCTGCTTTTTTAGTAATTATCCTTAAACTCTCCATTACAGGATCTTCAAAACTGGTAATATTAGATAATCGCCCAGCATTATCTTGGATATTCAAATTGTAAAAATCAATGGCAGCTCTTAACTGAAAGCCAGCACCTGTAAGGTTCAACCTGTTATCACTGTCAATGGCTGGATATACTTGATCCCATAAAAATCCATCCAAAGTGTATTCATCTATTGGTGCCCAATGTATTTGAGTATCATACCTCGGAGTTCTTAATGATGGTTGAAATGTAGATAACATTTCAAAGAAAGGAGTGGATCTTAATATTGAAGGTAGCTGGGCTCTAAAAGTCTGAATTTCATAATCATCTGCTAAAGGATCCTGAACCACTCCATTCCCCTCAAACGGATAACAATCCTTCAAATTCAATTTCTGTGGTGGAGTCCAGGTGCCATCTAATTTAAGTGTTGCAAACTCAATGGAGAATTTATGGCTATAACCTGTGAAGATGGAGCGGTTGTTATCAAAAACTGCATTTGCCAAGGTAGTAACCCTAGTCCAGAATACATGTAACCTCCCATTATACGTAATGGGTGCAACTTTACGAACGGGGATTTGCACATTAATTTTTTGCCAAGGTCCCCAAACTATTCCACGGTTTTCGTTTTTCTCAGCATAGTAAATATTTTCTATTCTTCTATAATAGTAAATGGGTGGCTCATCTGCTGTCACACCAAACAAGTGCAAAACATCCGTTTCACTTTCAACATCCTTTTCATGATAAGATCCTGCGATTTTTAAATGAGCCACTTCATCAAAGCCCCTCATGTACTTGGCATAAGCATCAAGGACCGTATCTGCATTGATATCCTGCTGCAGCAATTCATTCTCCAAATCTTCGAATAGGGGTGATTTATCATCCCTTAATTCAGGTTCAATATAATTTTCAGGATATAGAAACACCTTTCTATTTGCTTCCCAAACCCGGTAATTTTTTCTCCAAGCCCATTCATCAGCAGGAATCGGCTTATACTTTTTGTCATTTGGATTCTCAGGGTTAATACCAATATTTACTCTTCCTAGAGTGCCCGGTTCTTGATCATCTTGCTCAAGATTCAATAAAATACGGTGTATGTATAATTGCATACTCATGGTAGCAGCTACCAGTCGGGAAGTTCTCGCACAACCTTCCAATTCCGTATCAATCAGGAAATAATGAAATAAGTCATTTTCATTTTCAAATTGAGGAAATCCAGAGTGAATCAAGTAGGTAGTAAGAGATGCGCGCTTTCTACCACGCAGCTTATCCTGGTATTTTTCCAGTTTTTCTTTTCTTTCACTTTCTGATTTGTACTTGCTACGAAAGGCTGCAAGTATGGCATTAGTAGCCCCATTTAATTCATTATATTGGAGTGAAATAATTTTTGGCAATACATCTCCGCCAATACCTATATAATTACAAACCTCTACTACATCTTTATAATGTTCAAGGGCTTGAATGGCATTTGTAGAAGAAATCACTACAGAATGTATGGTGGCAAATTGTTCTTGCTTTGTATGAAGAACTGTAGCAAGTTTAACCTGATCTGCTGTTAGGTATTGAGTAGCATTGACAAAGGAATCCAACACTTCCGTTAGTGGTACTATATTATGACTACCATCTTCATTAAGCACAATGAATTGCGCGAAGGTGGTTAGTTTTTGAATGTTCTCAATGGAAAGGTTGTCTATATCAGCAATTCCAAATATAGCTAAGTGGTCAATAATGTAGGTCAAAGCTTCTGTATTGAACTTCTTATCCCTAAACAAGATACTTAGAGGTAATAATTTTTCAACCAATGCAGGAATGGCCACAGCAGGACTGGTGATGCCTTGTAATTCCAAAGCAAAAGAATCAGTATCTAAATCTATTCCCAAAGCACTAATTATTTGACTGATTGCATCTTCGGATAACTGCAACTGACCTGATAAGTGGAATGGTATTAAATATTGCGGATGGTATTTGGTTAATAGTGCCCTGATCTCAGGTTCGGGTCTTGTAATTCCGGCTGGTATAGTTATGGCCGCAGCTGGATTGAAAGAAGGTTTTAACCAAAAATTTGTTCCATCAGGTGAGGGTTCAATTAGAGGGTTGTTTGCATTGATGATTGCTTTTGATAGCTCTTCTGTTATATCATCAAAGGATGAAAAAACTGTTTCTGCAAATACAAGACTGTTGGATGCTTGGGTTTGATCGAGTATAAGCGATGTGATCTCTTCCTTTGTTTTGAAGTTCTCCGGTATGGAAATGTCGTTGCTCTCAACGATAAAATTGAGATCATCCAATGAAAATGAGGATGATTTCCACCAATGATGAAAATTTATGACTTCATATATGTGGTTGATGTTCTCAATATGGTTGTTTGGTATTGTGGGAATCAGTTTAAGAACTATGAATAAATCTGCAATGGAGAGTTTTAGAATCTCTGCGAATTTAGAATGTCTGTATAAAACTGAAAGGTTGGCTACCGTTAAATTAAACCCTCTTTCGCTCTCAATTGCAGAAGAAATATTTACAATTCCTAATGGCAGAGTCAGGTTTTGTATCAACGCCAAAACTTCATCGTCAGACCGATTGAATCCGGCCATAAGACGGGAAGATGAAAATTCTGCTGAGGCCGTTGAACTATCAATTACCAAAGCAGGATGAATTAATTTTATGGCATCCTTAGGATAACTACCTTCCGAGGTGACAACATCTTCATGATTAAAGAGGATGTCAAACAAAGGTTTTTGGTTTTCCTCCCAAACCGAAGTAGGTATACTATACCGAATAGCACACAATTCCACTACAGAAACCTTCAAGGTATCCTGTAGTCTTAAAAGGTTGCCAATGGTCGATATGGTTGCAGGAATAATGTCAGTTGCAACACCAGGATGATGTAGGTGAGTCAATATCAAATCTAGTTCTTCAATACTCCAACTGGTTTTACGCCAGAGCCTCACAAAACGATGAACTCGATCGAGAGCATCATACGTTAGATTCTTAACTCTTTCTATATCATTTTGAATACTGGTGGCATCTATCTTTTCTCCCTTGATGATAATGTTATCCGTTCCATTATTGGTAGCAAATCGACTTTTAAAAATCCGTCCTAGTTCCTTGCGGTCAATGCCCATGGGTTTTAATAATAGCTGAGCATTAAATGGGGTAATTTTACCGGCGGTTACTGTAAATGTAATTCCATACGCTCTATTAATAAATGCAGGAGTATTATCAGGTACTGTGATTAGCTGAAACTCTTTTTCTGATAGATTGAGTCTTGCTTTTGAAATTTCATCTTGTGGTTTTCCCAACAGTATAGCTATATCTTCCCTTGTTTTTTCAAAATGACCTAAATAAGTTGATACAGTCTCCAATGGTAAATTAAAAGGCTGAGTAAATGCATGAACACTGGTTTTCCAGGCTCCTGGTTTTTCCAATGCGATTTCTCCTTTATAAACAAATTCTTCAACCAAACTTCGATCATTCAAATCTCCAGCATACCCCTTCTTTTTTGCAATATAGGATTCGAGTATTTCATTGATAATATCCAAGTATGGAACCAGCGTACTGGTGTTTTCACAAGTAAGTGGTAATGACCACAAATCAGGCCTTCTTACTTTCAAGTTTAAAACATGAGTTGCCTTTGTACCCGTAAAATGTTTAGAAATAATATAACGTTCCACAAACTGCATTAAATCTACAAAGTAGGCAGCAGGAGAATAGATGGACTGGCAGTGTTCGCAATCACAAAATGCCAAATCCCCGAACAAATCCTGATAGCCGGGAATGTCTTTCAGATAATCCTTAATTGCTGGACTGGAATTACCCACGGCTGTCCAATCAAAACTACCTGTAAGAATATCCAAAATAGAACCCATCACACCTGTAGTGCGAATAATGGCCATGTGGGCATTTTCAAAATATTTGGTGGCAATAGCTATATCCAATTTTGTTGCTTTCACAAAATCAGGAAGCGTAACCGATGTGATATGGAAAGAAGAATGAAACCCTGCGGCCATAATGGTTTCGGTGTCTTCTATATCATTGGTGAAAGAATAAACCCGTTGATAGGTTTTTATTGAATTAAGCACCATTGCTTTTTCTTCAGGTTTGAAACCCTGGAAATTAAGTGCTTTTACATCTTCACTATCATGGGTATAGCTGATTGCCAGATAATTAACTTCGGCATTGTTTTTTATGAACTTATCTAATAATCCAATTCTTTCAACTACCTTTTTACCCTTATCAGTCGGGTTTAAATTCTTATCATCCAGTAATTCGTTGAGTTTTAGCCCCGGATTCACTTTGATGATTCTATCCAATTGTTCGTATTGCACTCTGGCACTTTTAACTTCAGCAGCCGAAAGCCCTTTTGTATCTAATTCATCAAAGCTTGATTTGCCAAATATTTTTTTATTTTTTACCAATAAGGGTTTAAAAGCATCAAGGTCTTTTGCTAAAACATCTGCTTTCACCTGACTGATGCGATGTACTAGAGATTCGCCCGGAAATAAGTTCTCTACTTTTTTATAAAGAATTTCGGCATAATCATCTGGCTTCAAGTCTTTAGGCAATTCTACCTTAGAATCTTTTACCAATTTTTTCCAAGCAGATTTATCTAAACGAATCAGGTCTTCAATGGACTGAACTGTACCTGATTTATTTATATGCTCCGTTAATTCAAAACTGGAATCGAACAGCGTATAAAGATTGGAGGCAAGACCAATTCCATTTGCCTCTTTTTCAGTAAGAATTTTATCCTTTACCAATTCATCCAATTTCGCATTGGAAATAGTATTCAGGCTAAATTCTTTGACCAAGGCTTTATCCGTTTTCATTTGGGACAAGCCGACTATATCGCTCAAACGATATACTTTAGCTTTCATTAAATCATTCTGAAAGGCAGGGTTTATAAATACAGGAATTTCTGGCTGGATGATATCATCCAGTTTGCCAAGGTTAGGAAGTTTTGCAGCAACCTCTTCCAACTTCTTTTTCTTTTCCGTAGGAATGCGTCCGGCAAGGAGGTTTTTAGCCAAAGCAGACTTCACATCAACTTTACCGAGCTTGGCAGGGCTGAAATCAATCTTTTTCAGACTGGCTTTTATTTCCGGAGAAGCATCCTTCAGTTTGGCCACAATAGTATTTTTGAGGCTGATGCTTGCCCGTTCACTCAACTTTGAAAACATAGCAGGTTTCTGCTTTTCAATTTCCTTTGGCGTGAGTGATGCCAGTTTTTCGAGTTGGAGAAGTTCTTGCTTATTCATGATATTTTATTTTTAAAATTTTTTGAAGCTTGTTGTTAAACGGTTTGTGATACAACAATAAAGCTTGCTTGGAGTAATTTTAACTCTACTGAATTCATTTATCACTTCCTCCAATTTTGCTGAAGCCTCGAAAGGATTATTCAGCAGCTTGTGCTTTACAGAACCAAAAAGACTTTCAAGGTCTTTGGCGGTTCGGAGAATGGAAGTGAAGTATGTTGTCATGTTTTATTCTATTAAAAATATTACCAAACGGCCCCTATAAAACCAGCAATTCCACCTACTGCAAGAATCCCCCAGCCTACAGGGTTTGAAACTAACCCAAAAAATACTAATCCTCCGCCAACTGCAGCACCAATCCCCAAACCTACCCCAGTTCCTGCAGTTATTCCGGCAGACCTGCCGTATCTAGGTGTAACTCTAGACTCAACATAATCTCCTGCATAATTTGCTGCTAAAGCTGTACCAGTTAAAGCTACCAATGGCGTGGATCCAGTTTGTGTTAGCATCATATAACCAAGCCCAGTACCAGCAGTATCACCGACCAGAACTCCATATTCTTCTTGCTGAAAATGTTCCCCCCATGAGTAAACAGAAGTAATTATCATACCTGCACCTCCACCAATTCTCATAAATCTTGAACCAGTCCCCATAACCCGAAGGCCATTACCAAAGCCATTTGCACCGTTTAATGCCCATCTACCATAAAAATATGTTCCTACTCCTAGGCTCTCGACACCTACTGTTGCATAAGCTGCATATCGAACTCTCTGGTCGGAAATTTGGCTTGCACCATACCAGGATAATATTGGACCTCCAATGGTAAATAAATGCCCTGCACCTCTGCCAAATGTTCTTAGTCCTTCTGAATTTCTTAATAGGCCTATGTCCCGACTCCTAGCTACTCCTCCTGCTGGAACGTTTTCTGGTGCCCCCGCAGCCACTGACCTTTCCCTTGTATGCCTTGCACTTGAGCCTTGTGAAGTGTTCACGCTATCTTGCTGAAACCTATGATCTTCGAAGCGGACAGTATCAGCACCTCCAGTCCCATTTGGTCTATTTATATGTTGTAATTCAACGCCATGATCTACATGATGACCTGAAGGTCTTGTTCTTCCAGCAGCATCTTCCGCTTCTAACCAGTTTTCTTGTAAAATCGAATTATTTGCTCTGATATCATCTGTCACTGGACTTCTGGATGTAGGATTGGCATTCCTAAATCTACCCGTATCAGAATTGAGCACTCTACCAGCCTCTAACTCCTGTTGGACTCTAACCCTGTCAAATGAGCCATTTGGATTCACTTCCTGATACTGCTGCCATGTTGCATCCACATCTGCATCAGTAATAGTTATGTTAGAATCAGCATTTAAAGCGGAACGATTTCCAACACCTCTATCTGTTTGAATCCTTTCTCTGTACATTCTGAGTTTATCATCATCAAAGTTATTAGGCACCTCTAGGGTAAAACCTTCTGGGTTGCTGAATATTAATTCTGAGCCAGCATATGAAGTTCCTGATCCAGGTATTCGAGATCCATTGTTTCCTTCATGATTCTGAGTTTCTATCTCTGGTTCTAATACTTCGGGTTCTGCTGTTGGTGGTGGTGCTTCTCGCTCAGCCTCTGGGGCATCATTGTCAGTAGTAGGTGATATTGAAGGACCAATTTCCCCTTCTCCAACTTCTGGTTCAGCCCCATGAAACCATATCCATTTACCGTTTGAAGTGTGCCATGCAAAATATCCACTGCCAAAATGCGTAGTTAACGGACCACTTAATTCGTTTGTAAGTGTCGACCTAGCTTCTATACTTCTTTCTCCAAGTAATCTTCTTTGTTCGTCAGTTATGTTATTATAAGATCTAGAAGTAGGCACATCGGTTTCTGGAATTTCAGTACTCTGCAACCCATTCGGATCCACCAAATTGATAGGGTTGTTATGCACATAGAGATACAAATTCAAGGAATCTTCGGGGCCTATAGGATCAGGATTAATCCAACCACCTATCCAATGGGCATAATAGCGATAGCCAAAATAATACAAGCCTGTAAAATCATCCCGTTCTTTGCCTGAGTAGCGGTAATCTTTCAGGTCGATTTCCCGTTTGTTTCTACCTGCAATAAATGAAGTGCCTCCATAGGGGAAATACTCTTCGTAAGTAATTACAGCGCCTTGTTCATCCAGCTCCAAAGCAGCCGAGCCTAAATGGTTGGCTAATTGGTAATGGATTTTTTTCTTTGTAACGTCATCCGTCTCCCGTGCATTCGTGTCCGTTTCCCAGGAGTGAATTTTGGCAATGGTATTTGTTCCATCGGTGATCGTAGATGTGAGTCGTTTGATGAGTTCAATTCCTCCTCTGGTAATTCGTTTAATTTCACAACCATCGAGGTAAATTTTTTCGGTAAGTTCAACAGTGTCATTAGTCACATCAACAACCCTTTGGGTAATTTTTCGCACCCGCATGCCATCGCCACCATACACATAATATTCCTCATCGTTCGGTTTTCCTTGAGCAGAACGGTCTATCACAACAGCTTTGGAGATATTGTTTCGGTAGTTCCATTCTAGACTTCTCAGATGCGGCATGTAAATACAGTTGCCGTTTGCATCGAACCGGCTTTCTGGATTGGAGATGGCAACGTCATTGAAATCCGTTTGTGGCAATGAACGATTTGAGCTTGGGGAAGTCCAGATTTGTTTGTTCCAGTTTTGTGATACTCCGCTATGCCTGATGCTTTCTATATTTCCTGCTACATCGTATTGGTAAGTTCTGGAAAAGCGTTCTACGGTGGCACCGTTATTCAAAGTGATATGTCTTGTGCCTTTTCCCCAATTGGCCGGTACTCCTGCTTCCCTGCTGCGGTCGGCATAGTCGTTTTGCAACAATGCTTGGTGCACTCTGCCTTTGGCCACTTTCAATTGGTATAAGGCATCGTATTCAAATTCAGAATGGGACGATACATTTAATCCCTGCAATACATGAGGGTTGGGCGATGTTGGCTGCTGCGCTTCATCTACCAAATGGACGAGGTTGCCAACAGGGTCATAGGTATAAAATATATCCTGATATGTTCGGGGCGTTCCGCTTGTTTTTCTTGAGCGAAGCCGTTTCATGCGGAATGTTTCGGTGTCATAGCTGTATGACGTTTCTACATCATTGCCCAAAAGAGCCGATTGTCTTAACCCTTTGGCATCGTAGGTGGTGTTTTTTAGTAATTCAACGTCATTCATCTCCTCATCAGCGGTGGAAACCAATACTTTTTGTACACCACCGCCCTGATTAAAAATAAACTTTCGGGTAGTTTGGTCAGGTAGTTCTTGTTGATCAGGACGTCCCAAAGCATCATACCTATATTTTGATGTGTACGTATCTGCAGCAAGGCCAACTGTTGCAGGATTGCTCCAATTGGGTTCAGCTGTGAATTGATGTAATAGTTTTCGTTCCACCAAAAGCGGTACGCCACCTGGTGCCGCAATTTTTAATTCTTGGAGACCAGCCTGATCGTAATAAATGACCAACTGCCCCCTTAGATTTTTCTCTTTAGCCTGAACTACTGAGGCATCTTCGCCATATACAAATCGTTCTGTAATTTGATTTAAGCCCAAAGCACCATCTACAAGTACAGTAGTAACTCGATCCAGATGATCATATCGGGTTCTTTGGTGTATGTTGCGACTGTCCCATAAATGTATGGTTTGGTCAAGGTTATTGTGGAATGCCCACTTTTCTCCTGCATCCATACTTTTTTCATAGAGCTGTCTGCCTAGCATATCACGCTTGTATTCAAAAGCCTCTAGATTTCTGGCATCAATGATTTCAGCGATGTTTCCATTAATATCATAACGGTTTTCAATCCTTCTTTCTGCTCCGTCATTGTTTCGTTCTAGGGTGACAATCTCTCTGCCTAGTGGGTCAAATTTTACAATGGCTGGTGTCTCTTTGTGGGCCAAACTTTTATCCAAAGCCATTCGCTCAGGAGCATCATTTGGAAGTATTTCTCTGAATATTTTATAAAACGAACGATCAACCGTATCATTCTGGTCGTAGGAGGTAACTTCCCACGGCGTAAATTTGATTTCAGTAAAAGTACTGTTTGGAAAATCTGTGCGGTAGGTTCTGCCTACAGCATCGTAATAATTTTGTGCAGACACCCCAAAAGTTTCGAGAACTTCATCGTTTTCAAAATCTGCTAAAGTAGAGAAATAAGGTTCAAACTGTCGTACTGGTTGAATCTTGTTGTTGTAAACGACATGCCCAGATACAAGCCACCTTTCATTACTGTGCAAAAGTATGGGTTCACCTCCTGTATCTAAGTCTAAACCTCCATCTGGTTTTCTTAGAATGGCTAAACCTGATTCTACTTTCTGTTTGCTTTGAATGATCCGTCCAAATCCATCTTGATAATCTAACCCAATTTGAATCTTGAAACTGTTGTCAATAGTTCCTTTTCCGTCATGAACTAAATTTTCACGGTTTAGGTTGATGCTGCGAAGTGGTTTGCCTTGATTTATCCAACTATCAACATCGTAAAAAAGAAAACTGTCTGCTTGCTGAAGATAGTTGGCGGGATTAGCAAGAATATTAACGATGCTTTCGTCATTTCTTTTTGCATAATCACCAATCAGATTATTCCCATATTTCTGCAACGTACTGGAATCATCTAAAACCGTACCTTGATGCGTTGTGACAACAGGCACTCCCAAAGGATCATAAAGCACTTCAGAAACATTATCATTTGGATCAATCAAACGGAAGGGTTCTACAATATTATAATCAATTTCGCCTTTGGTGATATTGCCGAAAGCGTCAGTAATTTCTATGATATTGAGATTGTACTTATCGTATTGGTAAGTCGTGATATTACCGGCAGCTCTTTCAACCTTATCGAGGTTGAAAAACTTATCCATTCCCAAGAAGTAATTAACTGCCGTTTGTTGCCACCAGTAGCCCTCGTTTTGAATATAATTTCCTTCATCATTATCGGAAAGCATGACAGTCGTAACCTTTCCAATGAATGCCTGATTAATCAAGTTATCATTGAAACAAGCAGTCTCTTCGTGGTGGGCAAAAACTATATGACCTGTTTGTCCGAGGGGCAAAACATCATCAAAATTGTTGTTCCAAAAATAAGACCTATCCCATGAAATAAGTCGTGCTTGTGAAACGCCTCCTGACGAAAGCACTCGATCAAATTCAATGGCATTGGCTGCCAAACCGTCAAAAAGTGCTTGAACATCTTTGAGTCTTATAATTTCATCAGGATTTCTATCTATAAAATTAACTTCAAAATCTTTAGCTTCAAATAGGATTCCGGTTTGATAATTGTCAAGGGTGTTTTTGTTTAAATAGGTGTTCTTGCTTAAGGTGATATAATCTCTATTTTGAGCAGGGTAGCTTCCAATGGCAGAATTTCTTCTTGAATAAGCAACATTCAAGCTTTTTTCCATATCCCCAAATTCGTTTACCAAAACTGATAGCTGATGAGCTATTTTTGGATCATTAGCTTCTTGCTCATAAGTATAGCTTAATGCCTCTGTTTGGTATGCAAAAAAACAGGAATCGTTTTTTTTGTGTTTATGCTGAAGTTTCCTGATTGAGTATGAATTCTGAGAAACCTGATAGGGATGCTCGGCCAATTCGCCAACAGGCGTTGTAGCATAAATTTCCTGACGGATTACTTTTCCTGCAAGGGTTCTGTATCCTTGTTCAAAATCGTTCGATTCCAGAGCATCCATATGTTCAAACGACTGGGGCGATAATAATTGATGTTTTGCATCTTTATTATAAAACTGTCCGGCTCTTCTGCTATCCCAACCAAAAATACCATTATGCAACCAGGTTCTGGTACAACTAGGTTGGGTGTATTCTTTATCATGTGTGATTGAAGCGTTTTCAAAAAGTTCAGTATCGTATTGTTCAATCAAACCAAAGGACACAAATGATCTTTCGTTGCCATCATAATGTCCATCCTGATATTTAAATTCAGTAATAAAACGGCTATTGGTGATATGGTCGATTACTATTTTTTTGTCTACTACTGTAAAATGAGATGGTATTTTAGAAATCCAAGGATTCCCGGCTTTTTTCGCATCTAAATAATGTTTACCTGAATAACCATATTCTATCTGTTCCTCTTTCCCTAGTCCATTTTCGAGAGAAATTAGCAATCTTGGTTTGATACCATTGGTCAATTCCAAATATTGAATAGAAGAGTTTTGGGAAAAACTCAAAGAATTCGACCAAACCAGGCATGGAGTACCTTGTCCAAGAAAATCTAGGACTATGGCTGAACTTATATTGTCAATATATGGAAGGTTTGTAATTCTTCCCCCAAATATAAATTTGTTACCAGATGCATTATGCCAGTATCGTATTTCACCATTTCCAATATATAATATATCGGAAGTACCACTGCCATCCAAATCATAGAGGCGTATTCTGCTGGCATCAAAAGTGTTATCAAAATCAATTATTGGTGAATCTTCCATGAGAACAACTTCGCCAAAATGTCCGTGCCCTAAATTTGGATAATACTCAACTCTTCCGTTTTTTATTCTAACCTGATCAGGTAGGCCATCACCCGTCATATCCGCCTGAAAATAATCTAGCGATAGATTTTCTCCTATGGTGGGAGCATAAACAACACCATTCGAAATTGGCTTTGCAAATTCGTAAGGCTTTTCAAATCCATCTTTGCCTTTAAAAGGGTAACAGATAATCTTATCTTCCCGCTCTACTACTAAATCAGGATAGCCATCGCCATCCACATCCATGAATTTGGAATGACCAACCTGAGGAATGTTCTGCAATGCTTTGAATCCAGACCATTTCTCTCTTTCTCTGTCAAATTCATAATAACCTGCTGTTCTACCTTGTAAAGAGAATAAATTAAGATTGCCATCCTGATCAAAATCTCCGAGAGAATAGATACCCATTTCCTGAGACGGCTTCTCAATGACTATGTCTTGTTTGCCAAATAAGCCATCTCCCAAGTTGGGTTTATAATACCATGCATTGGCTGATTCGGTGAGTATTCCAGTAAGTCCTTCGCCAAACAAATCGACTAACCTAGTCTTTAAGTGGTTAAAACCTTGAGGTAAGTTTTCATTCGATTCTTGAATAGTTGCATTGAAGCTCACACCAACTGTTGGCACAGAATATTTGAAAGTTAGTTCAGGAAGTTGCTTTTCTGTATAGGTGCCAGCATTAATATCTCTTCTTATTCCAGTATAAGCTAAACCCCGAAGTGTAGTTCCTGATGGATTTTTGTTGTATTTGCATTCAAATATTCCAGTCAAAGATTTTCCAGCTAATTCATCGAAATGATGAAACATCAATATCCGTTTACACAATCTATAGATCCTGATTTCAAAACCAGAATTATTGACAGAATAAGGGTCTGGTCTTTTGTGCCATTTTACTCCTGCATTAGGTTGGCTATTACTATATGGCCTGTTTTGGTATTCACCATAATCAAAAACAACTTCAAACAACCATTTATTATTAGCTGGTAAAGGTCTATCAGCCTGCAATGGCATTGTGTTTCCATAAAGTATCCTGTCTGGATATTTTTGAGCAAAATTAGTTCGCGAAAATTTTCTTAATCTATTGCTTTCATAAGATTTAAGAGAATCAATATTGTCACCATTTTCTTGTTTGTAAATATATTGTATTGCATTTCCGAGGTTATCATACTGAGCTTCGAGCAACCAGATGAAAATTCGGCTCTTATTTTCTGGATCAGCTATTTGGTTTAACCCGGAAGCCTCAAGTCCATAAACTGATACCACATTATTTTTTGATCTCGTCCGCCAATGAACCTCACCGGTTGATTTTTTTATCCATTTTTCAAATCTTGTATATGCATCCTCATTCTTTGCTCTGTAACAGTAAATCCAATAAGCTGCATTCTCTTCAATCTTGTGATTCCATGTGCTACCAGTCTTGAATAATTGAGGGACTACTGAACTTGCCCCATTAAATGCATAGTTGTCTGTTCCGTCATATTTGGGTAATCCTTTTTTTGTATCAATAGCAATAAACGGAAGACCGCTTAAACTCCAACCCATTCCAAAAACAGAATTTCTTGATGATGAACCATAATGTAAGGACAAAGCAGCCCCAAACCCATTTCTTCCTTCGGATAATGGAACTTTGACCATTCCTGATACATTTCCATTGGACGGATTTATATCAAGTGTATGTTCTAACTGAAGGTCCTGTATCCCAATGTCCCCGAAAACCATACCATTTTAATAAATTGAAAAAAGACTTAACAGAAAACTAAATTTAAGTGTCGAATTCGTAGCGAAATAATAGATTATTCGACTGTTTCTGAATTGTGTCTAAAAAACTTAAAAAGGGGGAATGAATCAAACAGATTAGGAAATCATCCAATGAGGTAATTTCAGCAATCTGTGTTATTCTAACTAAAGAAGGGGGAATCTCACAATAAATATACTGAAAATACTGAATCGAAAATAAAAAAATTTTTATTTTCGATGAAATACACTTATTTCTTATTCGCTGTATGTTTGTAATATTTATCAAAAGTTAACACCTTAATATGAAGGTGACAAATGGCTAGGATAAACATCAAATTATTTAAAATATAATTGTTTTCGAAACAATAGCTATAAAGTCACCTATTCGGTGAGCGTTCTAAAATTAAACTCGAAAAATCTTTGTTTAAAGGGCTTTGGGGAGTATCGTTCGATTCTCCCCGGCTCCACAAAACAACCTCGTAACACTAGTGTTTACGGGGTTTTTTACATTTAGATGCGTTTATAGTACATTGTCCATTATTTGTTGAACACATTCTGGGTTTAAAAGGGTGCTTGTATCCCCCAGATTACTAGTGTCTTTACCCGCTATTTTTCGAAGAATACGACGCATAATTTTTCCAGATCGGGTCTTTGGTAAACCATTTGTAAATTGAATTTTATCTAGTTTGGCAATAGGTCCTATTTGCTCTGTTATAATTTGATTTATTTCTTTTCTTAAATTATCATGATTTCTACTTTCTCCTGTTTCTTTTAAGGTTACATATCCATACAATGCATTTCCTTTGATATCATGCGGAAATCCTACGATGGCGCTTTCAGAAACCGCAGGATGCTCATTTATAGCATCTTCTATAGGTGCTGTTCCTAAATTATGTCCTGAAACAATAATAACATCATCTACACGCCCAGTTATTCTATAATAACCCACCTCATCTCTGAGAGCTCCATCTCCCGTAAAATACATATTCTCATAGGCAGAAAAATAAGTGTCTTTATACCGCTGGTGATTACCCCAAATAGTTCTTGCAATACTCGGCCAAGGAAATTTTATACACAAACGACCATCCGCCTGATCTCCTTTTATTTCTTTACCATTTTCATCCATGAGTGCTGGTTGAATTCCTATAAAGGGTAAGGTTGCGTAAGTTGGTTTGGTAGGCGTACAAAATGGAATTGGAGTAATCATAATACCTCCCGTTTCTGTTTGCCACCACGTATCTACAATTGGCGCCTTTCTTTTACCTACATTATCATCATACCAATGCCACGCCTCTTCATTTATAGGCTCTCCTACCGTACCTAATACTTTTAAGGAAGACAAATCATGCGTATCTATATAAGCCACCCCCTCTTTTGCCAAAGCCCTTATTGCTGTAGGAGCCGTATAGAATTGCGTAATTTTATGCTTTTCTACAATTTCCCAAAAGCGTCCATAATCAGGATAACTAGGTACCCCTTCAAACATTACCGTGGTTGCACCATTTGCTAAGGGTCCGTACACAATATAACTATGCCCTGTGATCCAGCCAATATCTGCTGTACACCAGTAAATATCATTCTCTCTATATTGAAAAACATTTTTAAAGGTATATGCCGTATACACCATATATCCTCCAGTGCTATGCACCATTCCTTTTGGCATTCCTGTAGAACCTGAAGTGTATAGGATAAATAAAGGATCTTCGGCATCCATAACAGTTGCCACAAGTTCATCGGAAGCATCGTCTAACAAAGGCTGAAGCCATTCATCACGCCCTGCTTTCATAAAAATCTCTGTATCAATACGCTTTACTACCAATACCTTATTAACCCCTTTACAATCTTCTAAAGCTTCGTCTACAATCCCTTTTAAGTCAATAGATTTAGCACCACGGTACGACCCATCAGAGGTGATAACCATCTTACAATCCGCATCATTAATTCTTGTTGCTAAGGCTATAGACGAAAAGCCTGCAAAAACCACCGAGTGTATGGCGCCTATCCGTGCACAGGCCAATATAGCCACTGCTAATTCTGGAATCATAGGCAGGTAAACACAGACGCGATCTCCTTTTGTAACTCCTTTCGCCTTTAAAACATTAGCAAATTTATTGACCCGATGATACAAGTCTTTATACGTAATATGTTGTGCCGCTTCTTTTGGGTCATTGGGCTCAAATAGAATAGCTGTTTTATCTCCTCTCGTTGCTAGGTGCCTATCAATACAATTCTCGGTTATATTCAATTTAGCACCTTCAAACCATTTTACTTCTGGTTTCTTAAAATCCCAGCTTAGCACCGTATCCCATTTCTTACGCCATAAGAAATGTTCTTCTGCTATTTCTTCCCAAAAAGATTCCGGATTACGTACAGACTTTCGATAAACTTGATAATACTCTTCTAAATGTTTTATATGATAATTACTCATGACGGATAAATTTTTAATTAAAATTCTAGAATTTAGAATTCTGGAAATTGATTTTATTTTGATAATAGGTGATGTCTAGTTCAACGTAACCTCCTTGACATAAAACAGCCTGAGCAGGCTTCATCACTAGATAAATAGGTAATGGGGTAAACATTGTATTTTTTGACCATATAGCATTAGCAAAGAAGCTATACAACTAACACATTCCCCCTAAAATTAGAGCTCTGATTTTTTAGGATTAAATAAGCCGAACCACTTGGGATTAAGGATCTTTAGTTTGATAAGAGACCAAGGCATAGCAATAAGGCATAGACCGATTACAAGAGATTGTAGTGCCGTTACGCCTGCTTCGTTTTCAAACTTTATTCTATAGAATAAAGTGATTACTACATAAATCGTAATAAGAATATCTGATGTATGTGGTTTTATTTGATACTTCACGTCTTAAAATTTTAGTTAAACATTGTTTGTTTGCACACAAAACCAATATTTAAAGAAGACCTATAAGACTGCTTTTAAGTCATAAGTTGCAGAATTTCTGCGACTATTTTTTTTACTGAAAAAGGTTTAATTAAATATTTATCAGCTCCTAGATTTAATCCTTTTTCAATATCCGAAGCTTTATTTTTTGCTGTTAAGAAAACTACTTTAGTAGCTTCTAAACTAGCGGTACTTTTTATATGTTTTAACGTCTGATACCCATCTACATTTGGCATCATAATATCTAGCAACACAATATCTGGCGTGCTAAGTTTCAATAGTTCTAATGCTTCACTACCATCTCTAGCTATAAACACCTCAAAATCCTGCTTTTTAAAGGCATATTCTAGTGACATTACTATATTTGGTTCGTCATCGACGATTAAAATCTTGTACTTCATAAAATCTGTAACCAAGTTAACTAAATGGCAACGTAAAAACAAGTTCTGCACCTGTTTTTATATGTTTAGAGGCCCAAATTTTTCCACCGTGTTTTTCTATAATTTGTCGGGTAATCGCTAAGCCTAATCCACTGCCTTCTGGCTTAATGGTATTTTGATGTTGAGATTGATAAAATTTATCAAAAATAAAGTCGACATCTTCAAGAGGTATCCCTTTTCCATTGTCTCTTACCACAATCTCAAGTACTTCGTTTCCTAGCCTATAATCTATTTCAATGTGTCCAGATTCTGGCTCACAAAATTTCAAAGCATTTGAAAGCAAATTGTACAACACCTGAATAATTCTATCTTCATCATAATTCAAATAAAAACGATGGACATTTTTTATGTTTATTTTGATTCCTTTTTTAGCTGCAATATGTTGCGTGCGTTCTACTGCCGTTCTTATGGTTTGTTGAATATCCAAAGAACCTTTATTTAATTTAAGTCGCCCTGTCTCCATCTTTTCAAAATCCAGAATATTATTAATGAGTCGCCCTAGCCTATCCGAATCTTGAAGGATGTTATTCAGGAACTGTTTTTTAATTTCCTTTGGCATATCATCCTCTTCATCCATTAAAAGTTCTGTAGCAGCTCTAATACCTGTAATAGGCGTTTTTAACTCGTGTGCTACCGTATCTAAAAACTCATCTTTTTGCTTATCCTTAACTACAAGCTCTTCATTTACATCTTTTAATTTTGAAGATAATTGCGAGAGCTCGTCTGATTTTTCAAGAAGCATTTTATTACTTACGATATTCTTCTTTGATTCTTCTAAAATTTTTAGCACCTCTACTAAACTTATTTGCTCTTCTTTAACCACACTAGAAATTAATATTTTAGCAGAAGCACTACCTATACTTCCCGTCAAAAGTTTTTCTGAAAAATTGATCAGTCTAGCATCTGCTAATTGCGTATCTAATGGTAAGTTATACTTTGTGAAAAATAATTTTAAGGCTCTAGCCGCTTTAGTTTCTCCTAAAAACCGAATAAGGACATTTTTTATATCTGCTACGTAGGCTTCTCCCTTCCAAACCAATGCACTGTCTTGTAAGGCGGTAAAATTGTTACTATCTACAAACATTTCCGCATAATTACGCTCTCGATAATTCCCTTTCGTCATAATTGAAAACACGAGATAGCAGAGTAAATTAACTAGCATGCTCCAGAAAAAAGCATGTGCTGGCGGACTCAAAAAATCAATTCCAAAAAGAGCATATGGCTTAAGGGCGCTAATACCAAATAATCCTAATTCTGTAAAATTCTCACGTCCCGTTGCTGATATCGTAAATGGAAGTATTAAGGTATATACGGTTATAAGAAAACCAACAATAATTCCTATTACAGCCCCTTTAGAAGAACCACGGTTCCAAAATAATCCAATAAAAAAAGAAGGCGCCAGTTGTCCTATAATTACAAATGAAATTAGCCCTATGGCGTACAACGACAATTCGCTCGAAAAAGAGACATAAAAGAAATACGCTATGATAATAATGGTAAAAATAGAAATCCGACGAATATTCTTAATATACTTCGCATTCCGTTCTGTTTGATTTCTAATGAATTTATCTAAAAAGCCATACGGAATAATTAAATTGTTGCTCACCATTGTGGAGAGTGCTAATGTAGAAACCACCACCATGGAAATGACTGCAGAGAATCCTCCAAGAAATACTAAAGTGGCTAGAAATGAATTGCCATTCTTTAAAGGTAAAAGTAAGGTGTAATATTCTGAATTCGCAGTGCCTCCAAAAGTTATCTCTCCCGCCCAAGCAATGAAAATTACGAATATGTTAAACAACAGCAGGTAAAGTGGAAATAACCAGATCGCTTTTTTTAAATATTTTTCTCTGGTATTTTCCAATACTGAAACCTGAAATTGTCTAGGCAATAAAAAGATGGCCATAAATGACAATCCAATCATAAAAAACCAATTAAACCCTTCTTCCAATCCTGAAAGACCGGTTAGTTCTTTAAAATTTGCTCTAGTCGCTATTTGCGTATAAATATCGGTGGTGCCATCAAATAGATAGAAGGTCACATAAACACCAATAACTAAGAAGAACACTAATTTTAATACCGATTCAAAAGCTACTGCCGCAATGATTCCAGTGTGTTTTTCTGACGCATCTGCTTTTTGTGTGCCAAAAAACGTTGCGAATATGGCTAAAAGTAGCGCCACATAAAAGGTTGAATCATTAAAAATATTTGTTGAAACATGCGGAAAATTATCGCCCATAATTTCAAAGGTTTCTGAAACTGCTTTTAGTTGTAACGAAATATATGGAATGGTACCAAAAAGACAAACCAAGGTAACTAGAGCTCCCAGAAACCTATTATTCCCATACCGCAGAGAAATGAAATCTGCTATGGAAGAGATTTTATTTTGCTTAGAAATTCGTATTACTTTACGAAGCACTACAATCCATAAAGGTGCAGCAATAACAGGACCTAAATAAATTGGCAGAAAATCAATTCCAGAATTGGCCGCAATCCCGATACTGCCATAGTACGTCCAAGCAGAACAATAAACAGCTAAAGACAAAGTGTACACATAGGGATTGTTTACCCATTTGCTTTTTTTCTTCTTTTCCGCCAAAAAAGCAATGAAAAACAGCACTGCTAAATACACAACGATAATAATGATTAACAAGTAATTATTCATAGTATCGCTTTAGAACAATTCCTGAAATTACAATAGAAAGCAACCAAATAGAAAACATTGAAAAGTAAAACGTAGGAATACCAAATAACGCCCCTTCAAAATTAAAAATTAAGACAAAGGGTACATTAAATAGTAAAAATAAAGCAATCGAGAGGACGACTAGTTTTTGTTCATGACGTTTCTTCATGTTTAGTTATTAGTTGATACACTAGGCTGTTTACCGTGTATAAAGTAGTGAAAAAAAATCATTTTATTACATCAATAAAAATCAGCATCACAAAAATTGCAATGCTGATTTTAGGTTAACTAACTAATTTTAATTTAATACCCTTCCGCTATTCAAACGATATCTCATAAATAAAAGAGTATTTATTTTTAATGTCCAGAAGCCTCTCCTGCCCCAGAAGGTATTCTGATATTTTCTACAATATCCTGAACATTTTCTGGTGGCGCAGGTGTCATTCTCGAGATCACAACTGAGAAGACAAAGTTTACGAACATAGCGACCGTACCAAATCCTTCAGGTGATATACCAAACCACCAACTAGATTTTAAACTATCAACAGCTTCTTTACCTCCATCAAAGATTCCAAATTTAAATTTCAGCATATAAAATAGCATTAAGCCCAAACCTATTACCATACCTGCAATGGCCCCTTCTTTATTCATACGTTTATCGAAGATTCCTAATACAATTGCCGGAAAGAATGAGGCGGCAGCAAGACCAAAGGCTAATGCGACGACAGCAGCAACAAATCCTGGAGGATTGATCCCAAAATAACCTGCAATTACTACTGCAACTGCAGCTGCAAGACGCGCAGCAATAAGCTCACCTTTTTCACTAATTGTTGGCATTAAAATTTTCTTGAATAAATCATGAGAAATAGAGGATGCTATTACCAATAATAAACCTGCCGCTGTAGATAATGCTGCAGCCAATCCTCCTGCTCCTACCAATGCAATTACCCAATTAGGTAATTTTGCTATTTCAGGATTTGCGAGCACCATAATGTCACGATCAATAGTAAGTTCATTTGTATTCTTATCTGCCACATATTGAACTACACCATCATTATTTTTATCTTCATATTTCAAGAGTCCCGTTTTCTCCCAATTTGCAAACCATTCTGGCAATCCGTCGTATGGCTTATTACTAACTGTTTCTATAAGATTAACTCTTGCAAACACCGCAACAGCCGGAATTGTAGTATACATGATTGCAATAAATAATAAAGCCCAACCTGCAGATTTCCGTGCATCTTTTACGCGAGGTACCGTAAAGAAACGGACAATAACATGAGGTAAACCGGCCGTACCCGCCATTAAGGCTAGTGTAATAGCAAACACATCTATCATAGATTTACTTCCTGTAGTATATTCACTAAAACCTAATTCTGCATGTAAACCATCTAATTTATCCAAAAGGTAAGCACCATCATCACCCGTACCGCCAAATCCTAATTGGGGAATAGCATTTCCTGTCATTTCAAACGAAATAAAAATTGCTGGAACCATAAAAGCAAAAATAAGAACACAATATTGCGCTACTTGTGTATAGGTAATTCCTTTCATCCCACCAAGTACTGCATAGAAGAGTACGATAGTCATACCAATATAAACACCAGTCTCAATATCTACTTCTAAATATCTTGAAAAAACAATGCCCACCCCTCTCATTTGACCAGCAACATAGGTAAATGATACTATTAAAGCCGCAATGACAGCCACGATACGGGCTACATTAGAATAATACCGATCTCCAATAAAATCTGGTACTGTAAATTTTCCAAATTTCCTTAAATAAGGAGCGAGCAGCAAAGCTAAAAGCACATACCCACCGGTCCACCCCATGAGGTAAACAGAGCCATCATAGCCGCCGAAGGAGACTATACCTGCTAATGATATAAATGATGCTGCAGACATCCAATCGGCTGCAGTTGCCATACCATTGATAATTGGTGGCACACCACCTCCTGCAACGTAAAATTCTTTTGAAGATCCTGCTCTAGCCCAAATTGCAATCCCAATATAAAGTGCAAAAGTGATCCCTACGAGTATCCAGGTCCAAGTTAGTATTCCCATAATATATTTGTTTTTTTAGTTAGTTTATTCGTCAACACCGTATTTTTTATCCAACTTATTCATCAATCGTATATAGACGAAAATGAGTACAACAAACACGTAAATAGACCCTTGTTGTGCAAACCAGAACCCTAGCTTGAAGCCTCCCATTTTTATCTCGTTTAATTGATCGACCATTAAGATTCCAAAAACGAAGGAAACTAAAAACCAAATGGATAATAGAATAGTTAGGTACCGCAGGTTTTCTTTCCAGTACGCTGTTGCGTTTTTTTGTTTATCAGACATAATTTTTATTTTTATAGGTAAATCATCGCTTGAAGCGATATAATATTAGAATCTACTGCGCCAAAACTTTGATTTTGATATTCTAAAGTTAATTTTGAGTTGTGACCACTCATAAAAGCATTTACTCCAATACCAAAGGTATTTCGGTTGTCCTCTACAGCATCATAACTATGGGTGCCATAGCTTAAATAAGGTTGGTACCTTGTCTTTGTAATGTCTCCTTTGAAAACGTAACCTACGTGCCCGTAAAGCATATTCCCTGTGCCATAGGCACTGAATAAATAATCTTTTCCGTAATCACTAGATTGAAACATTGCATAAGCAGTTACCGCACTACCATCTTCGCCAATTGGCGCATCATAGAAAGCATCTGCCGCAAAAATTGAGACATCCTCTCCTACTAAATTAGGAGCGGCTATAGTACCATTGTCTATAACAGATCCCTTCGGATGTAGAAAGAAGCCCGCTCCTATATTGAACACTTTTTTACTTCCCACATACGTTCCTACTTTATAGGGCAAGAAGTTAGATTCTTGATCCAAAAAATGATAATCGAAGTATCCGGCATAGGCTTTACCAGCATCTTTAGACCCCAAAGTAGCACGCCCGTTATAAACCGCAGAACTATTTACCGCCGCAGTTCGTGAATCTAGAGAAGAGGCCGAAGCATCATTGATTGCCACCCGGTATTGCAACCGATCAAAATTTCCTTTGGCAAAAAATCCTAAATGACGTGCAAACTGATCCGATAACCCAATAGTTGCCCAAGCTTGACGATGGTTATCCATCGTCATCATGTTTAAAGTGCTCTGATTATTTAATCTTGAAATACCATTAAAATAGTGCAAGCCTCCACCTAGCGTTAGATTATCGCCTATAGTATATTGTGCCCAAACTCCGTGAAAAAATAGTTGAGAACCATCTCCTTTTCCTGTAGGACTTAGGGTAGTGCTTGTTAAACTATTGAGTCCAAAATGCGTTAAGATTAAAAAATCTTTATTGATTTGTGCAAACATTAATACACGTGCTCGTCGTAGATTGAAGTTTAGACGACTATTCTCATTACCATTGGCATCAAAAGTATCCTCCGTATTATAATTTGCTTGTACTTGTGCCCAGGAAATAACTCGCATATATTTTGAGCCATCCTCATTAAATTTAAATTTAAGACCTCCGGTATAATCAGGAGAGCCTTGGGCATTTATAATCTGAAAGGAGGCGAGAAATACCCCTATCCATATTAGTGTTTGTTTTCCCATTGTTACGTTGATTAATAAGTGAATAATTGGTTTTGTGTGCACCACTAATCTCCTAAAAACAATTTGTTAACAAAAAACTAATATATTATTTTGTTAAATAGCTATACTTAATCCTTAAAACGCTCCCATTTTATAAGCATAAATTTATCTCCTAACTCTGTTACTACGACTCCTGCCCCCTTAATATTTTCAGCATTTAGAAAGTACTTACCTAGCTCTATTGCATTTAATATTTTATAGGTAGGGTGGTAGCTAGAATTGTAAGGACGTTTAATATTATACTTCTTGACCCAGTTCATAATACTAACATGAGACACCCCAAGAATACGTTCTATCTCCCGATATGACAATCCCTCTAAATACAGCTGAAGCGACTTGTTTATGTAATAATCATCTATCTTCTTTCCTATCTTATTTACAGAAAAGAAATAACTACATTGTTTACACTTATACCGCTGCCTATTATTGACAATTCCGCTTTTAATCTTATGGTCTGACCCACAATTAGGACATAGTTCAATTTTCATATATACCAAATTAGCATAAATATATTAATTTAGCACTATTAATTTTGAGACTCATATGTTATTTACCAGCATACAACTCCCTAATTAACATGTATTTATGTGCTAATCACTAGAAATCATACGAACTTTATCTGTAGTAACTTATAGTAAAACTGACGTAAATGGTGATAGATCTAGCCATAATAGCCTATAAAAAATCCCAGCAAACTTAAATTTACTGGGATTTTTTTATAGGAGTACCATAGGCTCACCTACTCATTATAATGAACATACTTTTTTAATATGGCATCCTCACAAATAAAGGAAAGGTTATCATTATAAATGCCCTTATATTCAGAATACACTTCTCCACAAGATTTCTCATTGTAATGATTAATAATCACCAATTTTCCCGCATCCAAAAAGCTTTGTGCTCCAGATTGATCCCACCAATTTTTTTCATCGGTATAAGATTCATACAGGACACCATCAAAATCGGTAGCATCTTCTACCCTGTTTTTCGCCATACATTTCATTCCTTTTGAATGCACATAAGCACATAACTCTTGATAATAAGCAATGGCTTCACTTTTTGATGCTGTTATTTTATAAGTGGCTCTAGCTTCATCATCAAAAGCCCAATCCATATTATCAAACTCTACCCAATCAAATCCCCAAGCAGCAATCTTATCTATTCTCGCCTTCATTACTTCTAGTACTCCAGTTGTAGTTTCTTTTACAAAGAACTCATCGGGCCATTCTCCCCAAGGAGTGGCTACTAAGTAAGGTTTTATTTGCTCATAGTCATCTCTATAAGTTTCACCCGTGCCAATACTGATATAAGCGCCTACTTGGTTACCGTTTGCCTGTATTGCTGCTACATGATCAGTTACCGCTTCTTGAAAAGGATCTAATAAAACGTATCCATTTTTGGCATTGTTTAAAATAGTACTCATCTTATCTGCTTCAAAGTTCTCTTGATACGCCTGATTGTAAATGGGAATAGCACTACTTACTAGCGGAGTGCCCGTGTCATCCGCAGGATCAGCAGATCTAGTGTTTTCTTCGCCGCTGCAGGAAAAAATTGATAATAAGAGACTTATAATTAAAAAATATTTCATTGTAATACCATTTATTGAGCAAAGTTTTTCTGTAAAATAGCTAATTTATAAATTAAGCTTTCTTTAATTTCCTTTAGATTAATTGTAGCATCTTTTAACCCATGAATATCTGTTTTGCAGGCTCTACAGGTTTCTCTTTCCAAATTATTTTCAGTTCCGCATTCACATTTCCAAACATCAATTTCTTTATCTGAAAACGATTCTTTAGATATCATAAAGCTAGCTGTAACAGGAAATTTCTCCTCGAGCACCAAAATAGTTTCTTCCATCAATTTTAGATCAGATGTATAATAGGCCTTCTTATGCATTCCTGCAATGGAAGCGCCCAAAATATTTAAATACCGCTTCTTGCTCGTCAGTAGTTTTAGATTTTTAGTATAATCTACCATATGCAATTCTTGTATCACTTCTAAAACGTACTCCAAATCTCTATCTTCATTGCGTTCTAAGAAATCAAAAATCTGGGTAATCGTGTCTTCTCTTTCAAGCGTATCAAAAAATAACTTAATATTTTCTTTAACATCAAACTGACTTAAGTTATTGGTGAGCTTGGTCAAAAGAAAAGGAATTAATTCTGACACTTGATTTTCTATAATTTGATTCCACTTGTTTTCAGTTAAAATCAATTCGTCATTCTCTGCACTTTCCAAGAGTCGCGCTTTTAAGGATAATTGCTCAAAAGCTTCTAAATTTATGGAAGTTGAATTCTTTATGACATTCTTAGCCTTTCCGGCAACTCTTACCGCTGTACCCATAGCAGTAACCATCAACATTGATTTTCCTTGCGCAGAAATCTCATCATTGTCAATACTGAGACCAATAACGTAATTGGCATTTAAATAATGGGCACGTCTTTTAAGTTCTATAATAGCTTCTTCATTAATCTTTTCTAATGATTTGCTATACGTATTAGACTTACCTCCAATAACATCCCGAAATCCTGTTAGTAAATCTTCAAAGAAATTCATCCCAATAACGATAGTTACAGAAATAGGTTCCAGGTATTCTACTATTTCAACATTCTGCAGAGAAGAAGTTGTTGTTACTTTTATATGCTTAAAATTTTCCATTTTTTACAACTGTAGTGTTTAATTTAACCTAATAGGTATCCTATAAAATTATCCCCTAATCGAAATAATTTAATTGCCTTAGTACAACGCAAAAATGAGGATATATATTCTACCATGAAAACAAACATACATTGTAACTTATAAATAAACGTCAAAAGATTATTTCAACCACACCTCTAAAAGTAGTTAAACAAAGCTATAAAAGCGATTTGAGTTTTATTTTTTAGCATTTGAGTTCATTTAAAAAATAATCTATTATTAGTTTTATAGCTATAAAAACACGTCAGTTGCATCCAAAATAAAACGAAATAAGTTATGGAATTATTTAACTACTATTATAGCTTAATTAATAAGCATACCGGAGAAGTAATACTATCAAATAGCACTAACATTAATCATTTGAAGCCTTATGTATCTGATGCACTATTTGAATATCTAGAAACAGAATCTATAACTGGAAGGTTAAATGCTTCACGATTAGCAGATGATGATATAGTGTGTGTCATCAAAAAAACAGTTGGATCAAAAGCTTCCTAAAACATAAAGCCTGTAAATTTCTTTACAGGCTTTTTCATGGTACTAAAGTAGTGCCTATGATTTCTTAATTCCAACCACCACCTAGTGCTTTGTACATCATGGTTTGTGCAATCAGTTGATCTTTTTTAGTTTCAATAAGCTCAATAGTAGCCTCTAACGCATCACGCTGTGTTAATAGTACCTCCATATAATCTGCTCTAGCGGACTGAAATAAACGTATGGAAATATCAATAGACTCTGTTAACGCATCTACCTGCCCTACTTTTAAATCAAAACTTTTCTTTAAGTTATCTATATTAGAAAGTTCATTTGAAACTTCTATATAGGCATTTAAGATCGCTTTTTCATATTCAAAAACTGCTTGTATCTGCTTGTCATTAGCATTTTTATATGCTGCCTTAATCGCATTTCTATTAATTAAAGGCCCTACCACATCACCCACGACAGAATACAAAAGAGATTCTGGAGTTGTATTTAAATACTTCGGTTTAAAAGCCTCTAAACCTACACTTGCTGTTATATCAAATGAAGGATAGAAATTAGCTTTTGCTACGCTTATATTTAATTTAGCCGCCTCTAATTCTAATTCTGCTTGGCGAACATCGGTACGATTTAAAAGTAATTGAGAAGGTACACCTGCATACATAGCATCAACAGATGTCGTGATAAAATCTCCAGAACTACGAGCTACCGTTTGCGGCGATCTACCCATCAGAAAATTAATCTTATTTTCTATCTCTACGATCTCTTGCTTTAGTTCAAATCTATGGCTTCTATTTTTTAAAACTTCTGCCTCGAACTTTTTGACCGCCAACTCCGTGGCTCTTGCTGCTTGCTTTTGAAGCTTAACCATAGTAAGCGCATGTTCCTGAAGCTCTAAATTCTGATCAATTATGGCCAACTGACTATCAACGGCGAGTAACTCATAATAAGAATTAGCTATTTCTGAAACCAAACTCGTCACCATAAAATTCTTACCTTCTACAGTAGATAAATACTCAAACACAGCAGATTTTTTAGCATTGCGCAACTTCTTCCATACATCAATTTCCCAAGAAGCTTTTAGACCAAAAGCATAGTTGGTCAACGGTTCTGGAAACTCCTCCCCCTCTCTAATATCAAGGTTTTTTTCGACAGCGCCATTACGCGTGTACTCCCCTACTTTTTCAACCTCAGCGCCACCAAAATAATTGACAAAAGGCAAATACTCCCCTTTTCGCGCTTTTATTTCATTTTTAGACATATCTACGCGTTGAAGCATGATATTTAACTCTTGATTATGCACCAATGCTGTGTCTATTAAAGAAATTAGATAAGGGTCTGAAAAAAATTCGCGCCATTTCATCTTAGCGGTATTTACAGTATCTATAGGTTGATTTGCATACTGTTCTGGAACGCTGGTATCCTCTTCTTTTAGCGTTCTCGTTGGTACACAAGCATAGACACTTACCAGTGCTAAAAGGCCTACTAACGAGGACCCTCTATAGCCTATGAGCTTGCTTATATTAAATTTCATCATCATTCTTTTTGGTTAATTTTTTCAATAGTTTTTTAATCTCTCGGAGTGATGTTCTTGTTTTGCCCTCTACTTCTGTCTCTCTTATAAATTCTTCTGAAACAGGTTCTGTGGCCTCACCTTTAATTAAGCTTCTACCATCGGCCATCGTACCAAAAATATAATACAGGCCTGGAATAAGTAAGACGCCAAAAATAGTTCCGATAAGCATACCCCCCATGGCAGAACCACCAATAGTTCTATTCCCAATAGCTCCTGCACCACTGGCAATTACAAGAGGAATTAATCCTGCAATAAAGGCAAAAGAAGTCATTAAAATAGGTCTAAATCTAGATCTAGAACCTTCAATAGCAGCTTCTAAAACAGTGGCACCTTGCCTACGCTTCTGAACGGCAAATTCTATAATCAATACAGCATTTTTACCGAGGAGTCCCACCAACATTATTACTCCAATCTGTGCATAAACATCATTTGCTAATCCCATTACTTTTAATAGAGCGAATGAACCAAACACCCCTACTGGTAGTGATAAAATAACCGCAAATGGCAATAAGAAACTCTCATACTGCGCCGCAAGAACAAAGTACACGAAGATTAAAACGATAGCAAAAATGTAAATAGACTCACTTCCTCTGTTTGCCTCATCATAAGAAAGTCCTTCCCAAGCAATATCATACCCTCTAGGAAGTGTTTCCTTAGCCACTTCTTTTATTGCGGTAATAGCATCTCCGGTTGTAAATCCGGCGGCAGGAAGTCCGTTTATAGAAGCAGAGTTATACAAGTTATATCTTGTAATCTCATTGGGCCCTAACTTTTTCTCCAAGGTCATAAAGGCAGAATAAGGCACCATTTCACCCTCTTCGTTTTTAACAAATAGCTTTTCTAAGTCTGTTGGTAAGGCTCTGTATTCCGGAGCTGATTGCGTATAGACTTTAAAGAACCTGCCAAAACGGATGAATCCTTGCTCATAGGTACTCCCAATTAAAATATTTAGGTTTTCCATAGCAGCACCAATAGAAACTCCCTTTTGCATCGCTATTTTATTATTAATTTTTATCTCATATTGAGGATAATTAGCAGAATAAAATGTAAATAAACCCGACAATTCTTTACGTGCTCCTAAAGCCGCCATAAAGTCGTTATTTATTTTTTCAAATGCATGGTAATCTGTGGAGTTGGTTTTATCTAACAAACGCATAGAGAACCCTCCTGATGAACCAAAACCTGGTACTGCTGGTGGCTCAAAATATTCAATCACCGCCCCTAAATCTTTAGTCTCTTCTTCTAAAAGCTCCATAATTTCATGTACAGAATGGCTACGTTCTGACCATGGCTTAAGGTTAATTAAACAAGTACCGGCATTTGAACCTCTACCTTCTGTCATAATTTCATACCCAGCCAGTGAAGAAACTGATTCTACTCCATCCATTTCTTCACAAATTTTCTGTAATTTTCTGGCAACATCATTGGTACGTTCCAAAGTTGCTCCTGGAGGCGTTTGAATAATTGCATAGATCATCCCTTGATCTTCATTTGGAATAAACCCTGCTGGCAATACGTTACTTGTTAAAAATATACCCGCACAGAAGGCAATTAAAATTCCGAACGTCACCAATCTTCTTGCTACAATCTTATTTAAAACAGCGACATAAGTACCTGTTAATCTCTCAAAACCTTTGTTAAACCAGGCGATAAATTTATCTATCGGTGATTTTCGTTTTGGCTTGCCGTGGTTATTTTTTAACAATACCGCACACAATACAGGCGTTAACGTAAGTGCTACAATAGCCGATATTATAATAGATCCGGCCATGGTAATTGAAAACTGACGGTAGAAAACCCCAACTGGTCCTGACATAAAGGAAATGGGAATAAAAACCGAAACCATCACCAAGGTTATCGCTATAATTGCCCCTCCTATTTCTCCTAATACAGCATAGGATGCATTGTAGGGAGATAAATTCTCCTCTTCCATTTTTACATGGACGGCTTCTACAACCACAATGGCATTATCTACCACAATACCAATAGCTAGTACCAATGCAAATAAAGTAATTAGGTTAATAGAGAGTCCAAAAAGTTGCATTACAAAGAAGGCGCCAATTAAAGAAACAGGCACAGCAATAATCGGAATCAATGTAGACCGCCAATCACCCAAAAACAAGAATACTACAATAGCTACTAATATAAATGCATCTCTAAGCGTATGTAATACCTGCTCAATAGAAGCGTCTAAGAAATTAGAAACATCATAACTAATTTTGTAATCTACCCCAGGAGGCAATTCTGCTTTTAGCGCTACTAATTTGTTTTTCACCTCATCAATAACGTCTTTACCATTACTGCCTAATGTCTGTTTTAAAATAATGGATGCAGACGGATGGCCATCTAAGTTAGAATAGATATCAAAAAACTCACTTCCCAACTCTACATCGGCAACATCTTTTAGCGTTAAAAGTTCACCTTCTTCATTTGCGCGTATGATAATGTCTTCATATTGCTCTGGCTCCGAATACCTACCTTCATACGTCAATACATACTCTAGCGCTTGTGAGGTTTTCCCTGAACTACCCCCTAGTCTTCCTGGTCTTGCAATAATACTTTGATCTTGCATAGCCTCCATTACTTCCTCTGCAGAAACATTATAAGCACGCATACGGTCTGGTTTTAACCAAACACGCATGGCATATTTACGGCTTCCTAATATTTGAGCACTCGCTATTCCATCAATACGTTGTATTTCTGGAATAATTTTAGTGTAGGCATAGTTATACAAGAAGAGCTCATCATCATCTTCTTGCGTACTAAATAAATTTACATACATTAACATACTTGGCTGAATAGGCGTTATAACCACCCCTTCTCTTTGTACCAATTCTGGTAATAATGGCATCACTTGATCTACCCTAGTTTTAACCATTACTACGGCTTGGTTAGGATCTGTGCCTGGTTCAAAAATTATACGTAAAGTACCTTCTCCAGCACTCGTAGCATCAGATGCAATGTACCGCATTCCCTGAACACCATTGATTGCTGTTTCTAAAGGAATAAGAGTAGAATTTACCAAAACATCTGCACTCGCTCCTGGATAGGCAATAAAAATATTAACGGTTGTGGGTGCAATTTGCGGAAATTGAGATATAGGCAATTGTTTTATAGCCAGTAATCCCGTAAATACAATGATTACCGATATGACTATAGCCAGCACCGGTCTTTTTAAAAATTTACTAAACATTTTTTTGTGAGATTTAGGTTAAAATTACTCTGCGTAAAGCGCTAAGTTTGCTATGACCGAATTTGGTTCTACAAGCTCAATGGCTACTTTCTGTTGGTCTTTTACCATACGAATCCCATCCAATATAATCTTGTCATTTTCAGACAAACCTTTATCGACAACAAATAAGTGTTGCATTTCTGCAGCTACATGAATTAGCCGTTGCCTAACAATATTATCCTTGTCTACGACAAAAACATATTTTTTATCTAGAACTTCAAAGGTTGATTTTTGAGGAATAATTAGTACATCTTTAAAAGGAACTTTCATAAGAATACTCCCTGTCTCTCCATGTCTTAATATCCCATCAGGGTTATCAAAAGTTGCTCTAAATGCAATATTCCCAGTTTGATTATTAAAATCTGCTTCAATAGTCTCTACAATTCCTTCTTGGTTAAATACTTTATTATTAGCCATCAAAAGAGAAACAGCTTTCTTTGCCCCTTTATCCTTGCTCATGATATAATCTAGGTATTCTGATTCTGGGACATTAAAATACACCCACATTTTACTATTATCAGAAAGTGTAGTTAGGAGCTCTCCTTCATCTAACAAACTACCTTCACGGACATGCAAATGATTCATAATTCCTTCAAACGGAGCCTTTATTGATGTAAACCCTAGATGCGTTTTTGCTAGTGACACTTCTGCATTAGCTTTATCAAAATTAGCTTTAGCCATAGAGAGTTCATTTTCTGATACTACCTTACCATCTGCTAATAACTGTGTGTTTTTCAATTCAATTTCTGCAACTTTTGCTTCTGCAGCTGCTTTTTCTAAATCTGCCTGATACACATTAGGCATAATTTGGAACATTGCCTGTCCCTTTTTTACTGTCTGCCCTTCATCAACCGAAATATTTTTGAGGTATCCTCTTTCCAAAGCACGAACTTCTATATGCCTAATAGAATGAATTTGACTAACATAATCTTTAGTTATTGAGGTGTCTTTTTTAATAGGACTGGTAACAAGAAACTTAGCTTCTTCATGTTTTTCCTCTTTCTTTGTTCCGCAGCTTGTAAGCATTAAGAATACAAGCAAGCCAATAAACATAGGAGTTTTACTCATAGTTTTACTAGTTTAAAATAATTGATTTTTTTAAGTTTGAAATAGCGGCAAGCCTAAATTCTATTTGGATTAGAACTCACCTGTTTTGTTGTAAATAATTTAAAAAGAAATACAAAGTAGCACATGGAAGATGTTGGCTACCAATGAATGTATCAGATACGATACACCTGAAAACGTACGTAAAGTTTAAAACAAACTGCAACACATTTAGCTTCAAAAGAACGTATGTTTTTTTGAAGTTTGTAAGAAAGCTGTTCTACACTATCATGATTAAAATAGTGTACAGAAAAAGCAAGGTTACTAAATTTTTCTTGAGAAGAAACGCGCTCTTCATTCTCCTCTTCAACATCTGAGATTTCCGCAAAATGTCTTTTATGCGTATTAAAATCTTGCGCTTCTACAAACTGAGGAATTGACGGATCGTCATTTAAATAGTTTCCGTAACGTTCTAAAGAATTAAAATTTTGAAATATAAAGGAGTCTCCAACATTGGAGTTACTGGCATTGCATCCGTTGGTAAGTAGAATGCAAATTAGAAGTAAAAATTGCCCGAATGCCTTTTTCATCAAGGGACCAAAATTATACTATGAAACCGTAGTGGACAAACATATGGTTGTTAAAAATAGTTAAATTCCCTATTCTAAATACGTATTATTATTTCACTAAAAATAAGCGGTATTTACTGCTAATAGTGGCCATTTATAGTCCTAAAATAGAACTAAGTACAATTATTTAAACTTTCATTTAAATAACAATTCGCAATAACTACCCCCTTAAAATAGGTTTACTATAATGTGTCATCACTATTATTACAAACCCTTAATTTCAAGTCCACATTTTCTTATACTTTTTAGTATACCATTAAAAAAGCTTAAGTTTAGTACTGAGAACTAATTAATCTATCAAAACTTTAAACCAAAATGAAAAAAAGACTAACTCCCTACCTTCATATGCTACTAAGCTTACTATTTTTTTCTTGCCAAGAGAAACCAAAAGAGGTTAAAGAAGTAGCTGAAGAAACTATAGAACAAAAGGCACAACGTATTCACCAGAATGTAATTACTATAGACACTCACAATGATATTAATGTAGCACATTTTACAGATAGCATAAATTACACACAACGTTTAGACACTCAAATAAATCTTCCTAAGATGGTAGAAGGTGGTTTAGATGTTTCTTGGTTAATTGTTTACACAGGACAAGATTCTTTAACTCCTGCAGGCTATAAAAAAGCAGAAATTAATGCCTTAGAAAAATTTGATGCCATACATCTTTTATGCGAAAAAATCGCTCCAGAGAAAATTGAATTAGCTCTTACATCTGATGAGGTCCGAAGAATTCATAAAGCAGGAAAAAAAGTAGCAATGATTGGGGTGGAAAATGCCTACCCTATTGGAGAAAACCTTTCTAATTTCAAAAAATATTATGACTTAGGAGCTCGTTACATCTCCTTATCACATAATGGCCATAGTCAGTTTTCTGATTCTAATACAGGCGAAAATGATAGTATTTGGCTTCATAATGGGTTAAGTGATTTAGGCAAACAAGGAATTGTAGAAATGAATAAGCTCGGGGTTATGATTGATATTTCTCATCCATCCAAAGAAGCTATGAAGCAAATGATTGCTTTATCTAAAGCACCTATCATCGCCTCCCATTCCTCTGCGCGAAAGCTTTGTAATCACAGTAGAAATTTAGATGATGAACAACTTCTTTTATTAAAAGAAAACGGTGGTGTTATACAAACGGTAGCTTTTAGTTCTTATCTAAATACTGAAAAGCATGAGGCCAGAGCTGCTTACCTGAAAGGTATTTATACTAAAATAGCCGATTCTCTTGGCCTTAAACTTTATGAGCGTTCCGAAATAGGAGCCCTTAGTGCTGATGAAAAGAAAGCTTTTTTTGCTGATTATACTAAAGTGAAAAAAATTGGAAAAGAACTAGTGGCGACAGATACAAACGCCCCTCCTGCCGTAAATGTATCTGATTTTATTGACCATGTAGATTACCTAGTAAAATTGATAGGTATTGATCATGTAGGCTTAAGTTCTGATTTTGACGGTGGTGGCGGAATTGAAGGTTGGGATGATGCCGCTGAAACCTATAATGTAACTTTAGAATTGGTAAAAAGGGGGTATTCTGAGGAAGATATTGCTAAACTTTGGGGAGGCAACTTACTTCGTGTTTTAGATAAAGTACAAGCAGTTGCTAAAACTCTATAAAAAGAGTAGGTGGAACTTAAGCTGTTCTACCTATTCTTTCATTCTCTATCTCCTTTAAAAGATGTTCGAATTTTATATCGGTAAGGGGTTTACTTATAAAGTCTTTTACAATACTATATTCTTTTGATTTTTCTATATCTCCAGAAAAAATAGAGGAACTTAAAATATACACTCTTGTTTTACTTTCTATATCTGGAATTTTACAGAATTCATCTAAAAAATCCCAACCATCCATAATGGGCATATTTAAATCTAAAAATATTACTTCTGGAAGTTCTTGATTAGACTTTAGCAATGCCTCCAAATCATCTAAGGCTTCTTGGCCATTCTCAAAAACCGTAATTGTAGAGCAAAATTTACCATTGCTATTTAAAATAACTTTTGTCCCGTATACAAATATTGGATCATCATCAATAATACAAACAGTGTCGATTTTCATAGCATTCAGAATCAAAGACGAACAACAAATGTAAGATAAATCCTATAACAACAAAAGAACTTCAGCTTTAATTTGATTTTAGCAACCATTCTTTTTCACCATTGCCCTCTTTTTCCAAAAATAAATGAAAACCATTTTTCTCATAAAATTGTTTTAGGCCTTCTTCTTCAATGGTTAACCAAAAAGAATTGCTCGGATACTCCTGCCGTATCTTTTGCAACCATAGAGAGCCTAAATTCTCTCCTCTTCTAGCCTCTATAACCCATAAATATCCAATATAATAACTATTTGACGCTAATAGCTCTTCTGCTACTTCTTTAAACAATTGCATATCTACAGTCATTTCTTTGAAAATAATTCCTCCTGCCAGAATAGCGCCCTCTTCCTTTAGAACAACAATTTCTGAAGTTCCGGATAATTTACTCCAAACTACTTTTAGAGCATCTTGCCAATCTAAGGGTAGCATATCAATAAAAGTACCTGGAAGACCTACATATTTAGAAAAATCTAAGGCCATACTTTTTTATAAGAGTCCCCAAGACCATAATTTATCCGAATCTTCAAACCAACGATCACCTATATCTGTACGATAATAACAATTGTTTATAATGACCGTGTTAATACGATTATACATCATTTTTTGCGCATCTTTCATCGTCAAACCAGTTCCTGTTACTAACAAGGCTATCCCAGTATTTCCTGTAATGAGCCACTGATCGTTAACAATTTTTAAATGCATGGGATGTATCCCTTCCAAACTATCCTTTTTCAAAATTACTACCGCATCTTTTGAAAATAACTCAAAGGTTTTTTTATCCTCATACGGAAATGGTGGTACGACTACAAAAGCACCAACTTGGAAACCCTTTTTTACTTGGAGTTGAAATTTATGTCCAGAAGCTACTTTATATAACAGCTCACCAATGGGCTCTGTTATTCCTGCGCGTTGAATAAAAATTTGCGGAAAACCAAAACGAGAAGTAAACTCTAATGGGTAAATGCCATGTCCGTTTACAATACAGTTTAAATCTATATGTCCAAAAAAATTGTTTTTGGCAAATATCGCTTCCATTTTCCTAAGCGTTTTATCAAAAATTGGAGAATCTTTGACCCAAAACATACTACTCCCCATTTCTCCTGTTGATACTCCCAGCTCCTTAGGGAATAATTTTTTATGCTCGAAGGTGATGTTTATCGGCGTTAAAAATTCAATACCATTAAAAAAAGCAGAAACAGATATCTCTACTCCCTTTACTTTTCGCTGCAGTTGAAAGGTACCAAAATCATCTCCCCAAGATTTCTCGTAAGCTTTCAATACCCGAACTACATCTTGCCCAGAGTCATCATTACCCACAAAAAGCAATTGCTTTAACTCTTGTGTTTCACCAGATGGTTTTATGACATAGGCATTAGGATTCCCTTCCACAAACTTTATAGCCTCTTTGAAAGTCTCAAACTCTTTAAAAGGTAGAATATTAATCTTATGTCTTTTAAGCTCTTCTTGTCCAAAATTACGGTCTAGTTCTAAGGCGTCTGTATATTCCGTACCTCCAAAAACCAATTTACCTTGCGCACGTAATTCTTGACATACTTTTCCGTTTCCGGTATAATCAAAAATTAGTACATCTGCCCAATCAACATGCTTTTTCCAGTCCTGTACTTTCTTTACAAAACCGTATCCAATTTCTTTAGACGCTTTGTCTTCTATGTAGAATTTTACTTCATTACCTTCTTGTAAGGTAGCATAAGCAATATCTAATGATTCTCCCCAGCGAGAGATAAATAAAAAATTCTTTTTAACCTGAATTATTTTTCGCAATTTATTATGCTGTTTAGGTATGTGATAAGAGGGTATAACCAAAAAGGCTATACCCTCTTATCTATATATTTAATTTTTCTTTATTAGTTTTAAATCTGTAATCGTTAAAACTTCATACGTCTCGTTTTCTTCATCTAAAAACTCCTCAGATGTATAGGTAACTTCAAATTCGGTCCCTATTAATTTTCTATCGGCCATGTTGTATTTAGAACTAGCTGCATCTTCTATTTCTTTAAAAGCATAGGTGTTAAAATCTTCTTCTGATGAGAAATAATACACACCGTCATCTACACCTTCATAGGTTGCCGTAACGGTTAAAGTATCTTGATTTGTTTTTAGAAAAGAGGTTATTAATAGTAAAATGGAAATTGCTGCTATTTTCATATTTGTTATTGTTAATTAATTAGCATTATTTTTTTTGGTTGAATTAATAGACACTTACCCTTCATACCTGGTATGCCAGTGGTAATAATAACAGCTTTCTATGCTTTGCTCGTAATGGGTTTTAATAATAAAATACGAATAGTACGTTCATTTTTCACAGTCAAAAAATGAAACTCTTTAATAGATCCGAAGTAAGAAATCTGGCCTAATAATCGGTCTTCCAAACTATGGAATGCTTTTGAGAATGATTTCAAAATACTCAAAAACCCGAAATAAATATTTTTCTTCAAGGTGCCCTCCCTATTAGGGTAAACACAAAAATTATAGTACAAATGAAGTAAAAAAACAAACATGTTTTTCAAATATTTTCAAGAATATTTCATGCTTAAAAATACCGTAACTTTGCTACAAAAAAAGGGCTTTTGTATACAATTATAGATATTGAAACTACAGGAAATGGCATTGAAGGCAATAAAATTACAGAGATTTCTATTTTCAAATATGACGGATATGATGTCATAGATGAATTTACAACGCTTGTAAATCCAGAAGCCGAAATTCCATACTTTATTACGGGCCTCACAGGCATCGATAATAATATGGTGCGTAATGCCCCTAAATTTGCTGAAGTTGCTGATAAAATTTTAGAAATTACGAAGGAAACCATCTTCGTTGCACACAATGTAAATTTTGATTACAATATCATAAAACACGAGTTTAAATCTATTGGGGTAGACTTTATTCGTAAAAAACTGTGCACCGTACGTTTGTCTAGAAAACTAATCCCAGGGTATAATAGCTACAGTTTAGGGAAATTATGTGCTGCCTTAGAGATACCACTTACAGATAGACATAGGGCTAGAGGTGATGCCGAAGCAACCACTATTTTATTTGAAAAATTACTACGAGCGGAGGATGCTGACGAGGTATTTAAGTCGTTTTTAAATGCACGTTCTCAGGAAGCTACATTACCGCCAGGCTTGCCAAAATCTGATTTTGATAAGTTACCTAATGAACCTGGTATTTACTTTTTTAAAAATGCCAAGGGTAAAATTATATATGTAGGGAAAGCTATAGATATAAAGAAAAGAGTGCTCAGCCATTTCTATGATAAATCTACTAAAGAGATTACGTTATGTCAAAATACCTCTGCCCTAGATTTTGAACTTTCAGGGAGTGAACTATTGGCATTGTTGATGGAATCTGATGCAATCAAACAGCACTATCCCGAATACAATAGAGCGCAGAAAAAAAAGATTCAACCTTTTGGAATATTTACGTATGAAGACCGTAACGGAGTAATGCATTTAGCTTGGAACACCCTGAAAATGGCTCCTAATGCTTTTCATATTTTATACTCAAAAACAGATTGCAGAAGTTTTTTACAGGAGCTTTGCAAAACCTACAAACTATGTCCTAAATTCTGCCATTTACAAGAAAATGTAACAGCATGTTCACATTATGATATCTTAGAGTGCGAAGGCATCTGCAGAGATACAGAGCCTATTGAAGCGTACAATACCAAAGTTAAAACTGCCATAAACGATATCCAGTCTAAAAATGTAAACTTTATCATTAGAGAAAAAGGAAGAACCCTAGATGAGTCTGGAGTCATCCTTATTCAAGATAATACCTATATGGGATATGGCTTTGTAGAAAATGAGATAGCGATTGAAAATATTGACGACCTAACACCGTTTATCACTCCTCAAAAAAATACTTTTGAAACAGAACGATTAATAGCCAATTATGTAATCAAAAATGAAGGTAATATTTATAGTGTGGCTACAAAATAACCCGCTATTATTTTTTCTTTTCACTATTGATAAATGCAATAATAATTAAAACTAGAGAAATGCATACGGCAGCAAAAATTCCGATCATGACAATTCCGTTGTTCCAGTTTACTAAAGATATGGCTAGCTTATTCATAATTTATTAGGTTTATTTAGCGTGTAAAATTAGTGCTACGCCCAACCAATAAAAATGATAAAAATCATAAAAGAGATAAAAAAAAGACCATCAACAAATTGCTGATGGTCTTTTTATAAAATTCTATTTTTTCTATAATGTTGTTGGGCAAACATACTCTGTTACTTCCGCTCCATCTGCTTTTAAGGCTGCAAAACCACCTGCTACATCTATTAAATTATGAATTCCTCTACTCTTTAATATAGATGCTGCAATAACCGACCTGTATCCTCCTGCACAGTGCACAAAGAATGTTTCTTTTTCAGGAAATTCTGCTAGATAATCATTTAAAGAACTTAAAGGCGTGTTTTCTGCACTTTTCACATGCTCTGATAAAAATTCTGTCTCTTTACGTACATCAAATACAGGAGTATGTTTTGCTGCTATAGTCTTCACGGCTTCAGAAGCTGGCACAGATGTAATCGTGTCATAATCTTTAGCTGCTTTCTTCCAAGCATCAAAACCACCTTTTAAGAAACCTATAGTCCCATCAAAACCAACACGAGATAACCTAGTAATAGCCTCTTCCTCTTTGCCTTCTGGAGTTACAAGCAATAAAGATTGATCTACATCTGCAATCAATGCACCTACCCATGGAGCAAAATCACCATTTAATCCAATAAAGATTGAACGTGGTATGTGTCCTTTTACAAAATCATTTTGATGACGAACATCCAGTACTATAGCACCCGTTTCATTCGCCGCTACTTCAAAAGCATCTGGAGTTAAGGCTGTGGTTCCTCGTTCTAGAACCTCATCAAAATCCTCATAACCCTCTTTGTTCATTTTCACATTTAGAGGAAAATATTTTGGTGGCGGTAAAAGTCCGTCTGTCACTTCTTTAATAAATTCTTCTCGCGTCATATCTGCACGAAGAGCATAATTCATTTTCTTCTGATTCCCTAAGGTATCTACCGTTTCCTTCATCATGTTCTTACCACATGCAGATCCTGCACCATGGGCAGGATATACAATAACGTCATCTGCCAAAGGCATAATCTTATTACGTAAACTATCAAACAGCGTTCCTGCCAACTGTTCCTGTGTCATATCTGCTGCTTTTTGGGCTAAATCTGGTCTACCCACATCTCCTAAAAACAAGGTGTCTCCAGAGAAAATAGCATGGTCTTTTCCATTTTCATCTTTCAGTAAAAATGTAGAACTCTCCATAGTATGTCCTGGGGTATGTAACACCTTAATAGTGATATCTCCTACTGTAAACTCCTGACCATCGGTAGCAATGATAGCATCAAAAGATGGGTTTGCATTAGGTCCGTAAATAATTGCAGCCCCTGTTTCTTTTGCTAAAGTAACATGACCGCTAACAAAATCTGCATGAAAATGAGTTTCAAAAATGTACTTTATTTTCGCCTTATCATTCGCTGCCCTTTTTATATAAGGACCTACTTCTCTTAGTGGGTCAATAATAGCAACTTCTCCTTTACTTTCAATATAGTAAGCGCCCTGTGCTAAGCATCCGGTATATATTTGTTCTATCTTCATATCTCTATTATTTTATTTTGATAAGTATTACCATTTGAAATTTAATGAATACCTAATCAATATTTATTAATTTATCTACTACTTCTTACTTCAAAAGTACATAAACTTATATACGTAGTCAGTAACATTAGTTACACTTTAAACTGATTTTGATACGCTACTCGCCCCTTTAAGCTAGAGACAGAGCTGGGGTCATCAAAACACGCCACGGCTTCTTTAATCTTTACAAATAAAAATTCTTTATGCAGCTCATTGATAATTCCACTATTAAAAATAATGTCTCTGGTAGGCCCTATAGCGCCAGCAATATAGAATTGCATATTTCTATCGTGAATCTCCCTTATTACTTTTGTCAAAGCTTGTGCTCCTGTAGAATCAATATAATTAATTGCCTCTGCATTTAGAATTACTCCTTTTAATTTAATGCCTTTTTTATCAATTTCTTTAAATAATTGGTTCTTAAAAAAACCTACATTTCCAAAGTATAATTGTGCGTCAAAACGAACAATAAGCAAGTCTTCTCTATTGATTACCTCATCCGCAAACCGTGTAATATTTTTATAATAGTCTGTATCCTTTATATTTCCCAGAACAGCAAAATGCGGATTTGAAGTTCTATATACCATCAATAAAAGAGAACTTAATACACCTATTAAAATTCCTTGGGGAATACCAATAAAAAGGGTTACAAAAAAGGTGATTAACAATACTACAAATTCATCTTTTCGTTTGCGCCATAATTGTTTAGCATACGCTACATCTATCAAACCAATTACAGAAACCATAATTATACTTGCTAGAGCAGCCTTAGGTAAATAATAAAATACGGGGGTTAGAAAAAGTAAGGTTCCTATAACCATAACAACACTGAACAAGGCCGATAAATTGGTCTTTGCTCCTGCTTCACCGTTAATTGCAGATCTTGAAAAACTAGCTGTAGAGGAGTAGGATTGAAAAAATGATCCTACAATATTCCCTAAGCCTAGGGCTACCAATTCTTGGTTGGCAACTATAGTTTCTTCTCCTGATTTTTCTTCCAGTGCTTTCCCTATAGAAATAGTCTCTAAATATCCTACTAATGCCAAGGTTAAAGCTATGGGCCACAGGCTTAATACATTTTCCAAAGCTATTGTTGGCAGCGAAAAAATAGGCAGCCCAGTAGGAATTTCGCCTACTACATGAACACCGTACTGCTCTAGATTAAAAGCGTACACAGCTAAAATACCTAGAATTACTACAATTAAAATTGCTGGAATTTTTTTATTAATTTTTTTAAATACTAAAATGATTATAATCCCTGATAGGCCAATAGCGAAATCATACAAATTTGATTCTCCGAATTTATTAAGTGCATTGATTACTAATTGATGAAACATTTTACTACTTTCTATTGGCGCTCCTAATAAGTGCTTTAACTGACTAAAGATAATCACAAAAGCAGCCGCCGAAGTAAAACCACTAATAACAGGTCGTGACAAAAAATTTACCAAAAAACCCATTTTTAGCACCCCTAATAAAAACTGAATAACTCCTACCATAAAAGCCAATAGGATGGCCATGGCTACATAATTTTCTATACCAATAATGCTTAAGGCTCCTAAACCAGCTGCTACCAAAAGAGAATCCATAGCTACCGGACCCACAGACACTTGCCGTGAAGTACCAAAAACCATATACATTAACACCGGAAAAAGTGCAGCATACAAACCATATACAGGTGGTAAACCTGCAATCATAGCATAAGCCATACCCTGTGGAACCAAAATGATTCCTACGGTAAGACCTGCTATTAAATCTTTAGAAAGGTTGCGCTTATCATAGGTAGGCAACCACTTCAATATCGGAATGTATTTTTGCATTCGTCAAATTTATACTTAATTTTTAGTTCTCTAAGTAACCTAGGTTACCCATGAAATACATATATTCAAATATTTAATTAGAAACAGAAATTGTCATTTTGTAAATGGCATCTTCCGAACCAAGTATGGAAAAGCCCTCCGCAAGATGCTCCTGTTTCACGGCATACGGATAAAAAGTTATGGGTTCAATACACACCATATTTTTTACTTCTGTCCATAACATAAAATTCCCAAAACCTTCTGTCTTTATATGTATGGTATTTTTGTCTTTTAGGGCAATCTCTTTGCACTGCGCCACCTGTAAGGCTCTACTCCCTACAGCTAAAACATCTTCTAGACTTATTTCCTTTGTCCCCACATGGATGGTTGGAGTAGCGGTTACTAGGTTAAAAGCAGGATGATACCCTAGCATATACGGCATACCTGAAACTCCTGAGATTACAAAACGCACTTCTAAACCTTCTTCCGAAAGTGTTATAATTTTTCTAAAGGTAAAATCATACGGCCATTGCAAGAATTCCTCCGTTGATTTTTCTGGGTATTTAGAATTCTGAATCAAAGTTCCTGCCTTGTATGTTTTTTCAAATGTGGCATCGGTTATAGTTCCTGAAACTTCTTGATACTTCATTTCACGAAGCAAACCATGTTGATCTTGGACAGCCGGTCCTTTTGGTGTATCTACTCTAAAATTAGCATCTGCCGTAGGTCCGATGACAGGAAACATTTCTGTATCTGCATTACGCCATCCTGGACTCCCTTTTTGATGAATATATTCTTGGCCCGCTACTTGATAACTTACCAATTCTCCTGCATCAATGTGTACCGTTTGGTTCTTATAAGAAAGTGTTGTCATAATTTTATTGATGTATTAATCTATAAATTAAAATTGCCGTTCTTTTCGTTAATGCCTCTATCGTATTTAGATTAACCGTTTCTTCTGGGGTATGTGCACCAGTACCCATAGTTCCTAAACCATCTAATGCATCTACATACGCAGCAACAAAAGAAGTATCTGCTGCACCTCTTTTACCTGGATCATAAGCGATAACTTCTCCTTGGTTTAAATCTAGACTTACTTGATTTAATTGTTTTAAAAGATTTAAATTACCAGCTGTAGGTCCCATCGCAGGATAGCTGTCTTCAAAAGATATTGTGGCAGAAGTATTGGGTAAATTATTCGCAACAATCTCACGCATTTTATTCCTAGCATTTTCTTTTTGCTCTTCAGACATAAATCGGAGTCCCCCTTTCACGAGTGCCGTTTGTGCCACCACATTGGTTTTGCCAAAAGCACTTCCTTTTCCTGTCTTTGTATCATAATCAATAAATGTACCTCCTAATAAAACTCCAGGATTAAAAGTCAAATACTCCGCTCCTTTTACATCTTCATAGAAACTGTTAAGAATTCTAGACATTTCAAAAATAGCACCAGCCCCCGTAGTTTCATTAAATATTCCGGAAGAATGAGCTCTTTTTCCCGTAACCTCAACTTCCCAACTAGAAGAACCACGGCGAGCAACCGTTGCATAGTTAAATCCTGTAGAAGTTTCAAACCCTAAAGCAATATCACTTTCTTTTGCTGCAACTACTAAATCTTTTCTACTAATAGTCAAAGGCTTTCCTGTACTCTCTTCATCACCCGTGAAAGCAGCAATTATTTGGGCATTTTTTAATAATCCGTTATCATGCAAAGCTTTTAAAGCATACAGAATTATAACATTTCCCCCTTTCATATCATTCCCTCCAGGAGCATGTGCAACACTATCATTAATCATTTCAAACTTTTGGAATGGACTATCTTTTTCAAAAACAGTATCTAAGTGACCTATTAATAAAAGTTTTTTACCTTTTTTCCCTGAAGTTTCAGCAAACAGATGACCTGCTCTATTTAATTCCGCCGGCATTTCTATCCAATTCGTTTTGAAGTTAATAGCATCAAAGGCATCTTTAAAGACAATACCTACTTCTTTTACTCCTTCAAGATTTAAAGTTCCGCTATTTATATTGACTACTTTTTCTAAAAATTGCTTTGCTTCTGCATTATTTCTTTCAACACTGGCTATTATATTTTTTTCAGTTTTGGATAATTTCTGAGAAAATCCATTTAATGAAAGTGCTAGTAAACAAAGGAAGATGTAATGTTTTTTCATAGCGTTATTTTAAAAATTAATTAATCAAACTTAATAGCCTTCACTGGGGTAATTTTTGTAATGATATAGGAAGGTATAATTAGCATTAATAAGCATAAAATCATCACTCCTATATTTAATGCCACAATAGCCGTAACACTTATATGTACCGGAATGTACTCTATATAATATTCTTTAGGGTTTGGAAACTTAAACATTCTATACTTGTCCTGTGCCCAAATTATTCCTAAGCCAATAAAATTTCCTAAGAATAATCCAATACTAATGAGATAAGCAGCATTGTATAAAAATATTTTTCGAACGCTCCAATCATTGGCACCTAATGCTTTTAAAATACCGATCATTGTGGTACGCTCTAAGATTAGCACCAACAAAGCCGTAATCATATTAATACCCCCTACCAAAATCATAATTCCGATGATCAATGCCGTATTAAAGTCAAAAAGGTCTAACCATTGAAATATGAAGCTAAATTTATCTTTTATTGTAGTTGTTTGCAGTAGCGAAAAAGTTTTTCCACTTATTTCTAAACTTTTTTCATCAATAGCATCAAAATCGTCTATAAAGATTTCAAAATTTCCAATTTGATTATCTTCCCATTTATTCATACGCTGAATATGGCGAATATCCATAAATACATAGGTAGCATCAAACTCTTCAAAACCACTATCATAAATACCTACAATGGTAGATTTTTGCTGATTAGGCATTTTAGAAGGGTCATTATCTCGTAAAAAGATAGACATGAACGTGTCTCCTAATTTTAACTTTAGCTTATTAGACAATAATCTAGAAATTAGGACCTCATCACTACGATCCTCCAAAAAATTAGGAACCCTACCCGCTACTATGAATTCTTCAAAAACGCTCCAATTATAATCTTGACCTACACCTTTGGCCAAAATACCTTCTACAGTCTCTTCTGTACGTACAATTCCGCCTTTACTAGCGACTGCCTGAACATGCTGTATACCTGAAACATTTTTAAATTCCGGATAGAAATCTTGCTCTAAGTAAATAGGAGACACAGAAACATCTGATCTGTTATTATCAAAAGTGCTAATCTGAATATGCCCATTAAAAGCGGCTATTTTTTCTCTAATCTTTTTTTTGAGTCCGCCACCAGTTGCTATGGCAATTAACATCATTACAATACTTATTGTAATTGCTGCTATTGCTATTTTTATTATCGGAGCCGAAATACTATTTTTATGCCCTTTACCAGACGAAAGTCGTTTTGCAATAAAATATTCTAAATTCAATTTATGATGCTTTTTCCTTGTCTCAAAAATACATTTTTATTATTGGTTTTAGTGATTTCTTCTTGTGGAAAGACAAAGAAGACGACAATTAATACTGAAGAAAGCCTAAATATAAAAGCGCTAAAAGCCATAGATACGCCCTTAGTTATCGCTGCTAATAAAACAGCTACCTATTTACCCCTACTAAAAGGCAAAAAAATAGCAATCGTTGCCAACCAGACTAGTGTAATTTTTAACACTACGGGCTACACACATATCATAGACTCCTTAACCACCTTAAATGTTTCTATTGCGAAGGTTTTTGCTCCTGAACACGGATTTAGAGGTGTTGTAGATGCTGGGGAGCACGTAAAAGATGGGTTGGATAAAAAAACGGGACTGCCCCTTGTTTCACTCTATGGAAAAAATAGAAAACCTTCCAAAGAACAATTGAAGGATATTGATTTAGTATTATTTGATATTCAAGATGTTGGCGTTAGATTCTACACGTATATTGCCACACTACAACTTGTTATGGAAGCTTGTGCAGAACAAAATATTCCTGTACTTGTCTTAGATAGACCAAACCCGAATGCACATTATGTAGACGGACCAACGATGGAATCTGAACACACTAGTTTCCTAGGAATGACCCAAATACCTTTGGTGTACGGGATGACTATTGGCGAGTATGCTCAAATGATAAATGAAGAGGGTTGGTTAGCCGATGGAGTGAAGGCCAACTTAACCGTAGTACCAATGGATCATTATAATCATGAATACTTTTACAGCTTACCTATTAGACCTTCTCCTAATTTACCCAATGACCTATCCATAAAATTATATCCAAGCTTAGGGCTTTTTGAAGGTACCAATGTCAATGCCGGTCGTGGTACCGAATTTCAGTTTCAACGTTACGGAGCTCCTTTTCTAGACCAGTCTCATTATAGCTTCTCCTACACTCCCATTGCTAATTTTGGTGCTAAATACCCAAAACACAAAGGTGAAGTTTGTTATGGAACAGACTTAACAAAAATAAACACCTCTAAATTAAAGAGCGTAGATCTTCAATGGATTATTGATGCTTATACCCACACGAAAGATACGAGTGTATTCTTTTTAACCAGCGGGTTTACAAAACATGCCGGAACGGAGAAGCTGCAAAAACAAATTGAAGTCGGAATGAACGCTGCTGAAATAAGAGAAACTTGGCAAACCGATATAGTGAACTTCAAGAAAATTAGAGCTAAACACCTATTATATCAATAGCCTTTTTGTGAAAAATAAAATAAATTGCGCTGAATGCACTTCTATGAATATTACTAAAGCCACAACGGAAGACAGTAGGTTACTCTCTGAAATTGGAAAAGAAGCATTTTTACAAGCTCATGGTAAAAGCGCTCCAGAAAAAGATATAGAAGCTTTTACTGCTAAATATTATACGGAAACTGCGTTTTATAAGGAACTAAATAATCCCGACAACATTTATTATTTAATCTATAGCAATGACCATTTAGCTGGGTATTCTAAAATTGCGTTTAACCAAACACACCCAAATATTTCCGAAAAAAATATTACCAAATTAGATAGGATTTATCTTTTACAAGAGTTTCATGGTCAAAATTTAGGAACTGCATTGTTTAATCATAATGTAGCGCTGTCTAAAAAAGAAAACCAATTAGGTATATGGCTTTATGTATGGACCGAAAATGAGAAAGCCCTTCGGTTCTATAAAAAAAGCGGATTTAAAATTGTTGGATCTCATGACTATCAAATTTCTGAAACGCATACCAACCCCAATTACATTCTATTTCTAAAATATTAAATTACTCGTTTACGGTGGTTGGCTTTCTATTTTTATGAAAAGGTTGTTTTAAGAGTAATCGTATCGTTCTATTTTCTGTTTCATCAGGAAATGTATCTACTCCATACACGATAGCTTCCCGATCATAGGTCATAAAAGTGCCAAATATGCGATCCCAAATAGAAAATATATTTCCGTAATTAGCATCTGTATATGGCAACATATAATGATGGTGTACCTTATGCATGTCTGGCGATACCAAAACCCAACTCAAGACCTTATCCGCTTTTTTAGGTAATTTAATATTTGCATGGGTAAATTGCGTAGCTATCAATGAAACAGACTGATACAACATCACAATACCAATTGGCGCGCCAACTAACACAACACCAAACAATGTGAATGCAAAGCGTATAATACTTTCAAAAGGGTGATGTCTGTTTGCTGTAGTGGCATCTACATAATGATCTGTATGATGCACTAAATGTATCCTCCACAACCATTTTATTTTATGCTCTGTATAATGCGCTAAGTACGCACCAAAAAAATCTAATAATAACAAACCTAAAAGCACAAACGCCCAGTAAGGTAAAGGCAACCAATTAATAATTCCAAAATTAGCTTCTACCGTCTAATCACTAGTTTTTAATAACAGAAAGGCTAAGGCAAAATTTATGAGTACCGTTGTTCCTGTAAAGAACAGATTTGGTAAGGCATGCTTCCATTTTCTATACTTAAAAAACACCAAGGGGATAGCTCCTTCCAACAGCCAAAAAAAAGAGATCCCACCTACTAAAAGGAAGGATCGATGTAAAGAAGGTATTGTTTCAAAGTAATGTATTAATGCTTCCTTCTGTTTAAATATATAAAATTAAACCGAAAAGAACGCTAACATACACTTAGCCAATACGTTTCTTCATTTCTTCTACTATATTATATGCCGCTGGGCAAATGGCTACATTTTTGATCGTCAAATTACTTATTTGCTGAAACTTTTTACGATCCGTATGCGGGAATTCTCTGCAAGCTTTTGGGCGTACATCATAGATAGAACAATAATTATCCGTTCCTAAAAAAGTACACGGCACCTGTTGCAACACATAATCATTCTCATCATCTATGCGCAAATATTGATCTATAAATTGTTGTGGTTTTTGTCTAAAATGCTTTGAAATACGCTCAACATCTGCGTTTGTAAATAACGGCCCCGTTGTTTTGCAGCAGTTAGCACACTCCAAACAATCTGTGCGTTCAAATTCGTTTTCATGCAATTCTTGCATGAGATAATCCAAATTTTTTGGTGTTTTCTTCTTTAGCTTAGCAAAGAATTTCTTATTCTCATTCTGCTTATCCTTTGCCAGCTTAGGGAGTTGCGCTATAAATTCTTTCATTATTTTAACATGCTTAAAGCTGTTTCATACAAATCTCTACTCCAACCTTCAGAAACCTTTCCAATCTCAGTTGCTAGTACCTGCTGTTTCTCTACAATTGTTTTACCAGTTTCAGAACCATAAAAGTCATTCACTTCTTTTTTCTGGTCTTCTGTCAATTTCTCTCCATCTGCAACTAACTGCTTACCTGCTTCTGACTTGTAGAAGGCATTCATTTTTTTTATTTCTTCGTGTGTAAAGTTCTTTACATACACAGGCTCTAACAGGCTCAATATTTCACTAACATGTTTTTCCTTGTTGGCTTCTAAATAATCCCAACCTGTTGCATTTTCTGTTGTCTTCGGGAATTGATTGCCTAACATTTTTAACAATTCATCATACGCATAATTGTACTGCTTTGCTGTTCCATTACTCTTTAAATAGGTCATTACATCTTCTTGAAAAGTTGCTTCTTGTCCGCAACTAGATAATGTAATTAGTAAGAATAATGCCGAAATATTTTTTAATAGTTTCATCTGGTCGTGTTTTATTTTTGTTAATGGGTTAAAATGCTGAATTTTGCCGCAAATTACAAATTAAATGCAAACTGATATTTTAGGCGCAGCAGTTTTAGATTTTCAAAAAGGAAACTATACTACCGATATAAAAACCTACTCCTCTTTAGAGGAAGAAGATATAATCCCCATTCCTTATTTATTTCGTTCGTATGCAGAAATGCCTCCCTTAGAAAAAAAAGCATTACAACTAGCAAAAGGTACTATTTTAGATATCGGTTGTGGAGCAGGAAGTCATAGTTTGTATTTGCAAGAAACCGGAAAAAATGTTACTGCTCTAGACAGTTCTAAAGGTGCTATTGAAGTATGCAAGGCTAGAGGAATTACAAAAACAGTCTGTATAAATCTTTATGACTTTAAAGATCAAAAATTTGACACCCTTCTTCTTTTAATGAATGGTATTGGTTTGGCAGGGAAACTAAATCACATAAATAAATTTCTAACCCAATTAAAATCATTCTTAAACCCTGGCGGGCAAATACTTCTAGATTCAAGTGATATCTTATATATGTTTGATCCCGATGAAGATGGCGGATATTGGATTCCCGATGTTGAATACTACGGAGAAGTCTCTTTCGAAATGGAATATCAATCTAAAAAAAGTGAATCTTTTAATTGGTTATACTTAGACTACAACACGCTACAAAGAGCTGCAGTAGCTAATAATTTAGAATGTGAGCTTGTAAAAGAAGGCGAACATTTTGATTATTTAGCCAAACTTACCTTAAAACAACAATAGTTTTTTCGTAAATACGTTATTTTAGTTGATCTATGATCTAATTTGATACATGACGTTATGAAAAAAAGTTTCCCCGTTGTTCTTTTATTAGCCTTACTGGTATTTGTTAATTGCTCTAAAAGCACGAGTACAGACACCGAAAGTTCTGGATCAACAGACCCAAATGTAACTATAAATAAAGTTCCTAATTTACAAGGCACCGGAGACTCCGCAAATGATTTCTTATCCAACGCAAATTTTGATAAGCTTTTAATAGAAATAGGGTATGTAACAGGTTTTAAACCTGACGAAACAGCTATTGATGATTTTATCGAATTTATCAAGGAAACTACGTTCAAAGAAACCGTTGAAATTCAATACTTAGAATTAAGTTCTTCAGGAAAAGAAAATTTATCGATAAATGAGGTAGATGAAATTATCCAAGAAGAAAGAACAGCCTACAATACAGACGATACTTTAGCACTTTTTATTTATTTTTCTGATGCTCCTTCTGATGAAGATGAGCCTGAAGAAGATTTGGTGACTTTAGGTGCTGCCTTTAGAAATACCTCATTGGTAATTTATGAATCTACGATTATAGACTTAGCCAACAAATCATTCCGTGTAGATGTGGCTACTGTAGAAACAGCTACCTTACATCATGAATTAGGACACTTACTTGGACTTGTAAATATTGGTACCGAAATGGTGAACGATCATGAAGGAACTTTTACGAATGAAGATGGTGTAGAAACTCCTAGTCAACATTGCAACCAAGATGGCTGTTTAATGCGTGCAGAATTAGAGTTTGGAGCCGCTATGAAAGAAGCCATAACTGCTAAAAACGGACAAGTACCTGAATTGGATGTTGAATGCTTGCGTGATCTAAAAGCTAACGGCGGAAGATAATTTAACGCCTCTTTTTAGCTGTTTTAGGATCCCCTAACAATTAGAAATTAAGGTATATTTAAATACTTATGGGTTTGTAAGGATACTTTCCATTTCGGATTTTTCATTACATAATCTACGATAAGTGGCACCATTTTGTCACGCACACTCCATTCTGGTTGTAAATATAAAATACAATCCTTATTGGTTTTTGCGGCTTGTTCTTCTGCAAAAATAAAGTCGTGCTTATTAAAAATGATCATTTTTAATTCATGGGCTTCATCATAGATTCTTCCTTCCGGTAATTTATTTTTCTTAGGTGATAGGCAAATCCAATCCCACTCACCAGAAAGCGGATACGCCCCAGAAGTTTCAATATGTGTTTGAAGATTTCTAGCTTTTAACCCTTTTGTTAAAGGCCCCATATCCCAGGTTAGTGGTTCCCCACCTGTAATTACAATAGTGTCAGAATATTTTGCTGCATTAGAAATAATGGTGTCTGTTGCTGTTGGAGGATGTGTATCTGCATTCCAGCTTTCTTTTACATCACACCAGTGGCATCCCACGTCACAACCACCTACTCGAATAAAATAAGCCGCAGTACCTTTATGGAAACCCTCTCCTTGGATCGTATAAAACTCTTCCATTAGCGGCAACATTTCTCCTTTATTGACCAATGTCAAAACATCATTTTCTACCATGCTGCAAAGATACATTTTACTTATGAGTCTATCGCATAACAATTAAATTTGTCCTTACAAAAATCTAAGCGAGATTACATTTTTAAAGTTGCCTAAAAAACCCTTATTTTTATACAAAATTAACTTCAATGAGTACCAAAGACGAATTCCTCTCCTACATAGAAGAAGGCTATAAAACAAAAGGTGATTTTATTACTATGGGATCTGCTATTTTAGAAGGCGAAACCGTAACAAATGCCTTTGTTAAAATACCTTTGAAAACATTAAACAGACATGGTTTAATTGCAGGAGCAACAGGTACAGGAAAAACCAAAACACTACAGGTTCTTGCCGAAAATCTTTCTGAAAAAGGGATTCCTGTAATGCTGATGGATTTAAAAGGTGATTTAAGTGGTATTGCGCAACCAAGTCCCGGACATGCCAAGATTGATGAACGCCATGCTAAAATTGGCATTCCGTTTGAAGCTAAGGGTTTCCCTGTAGAAATTTTATCACTCTCGGAGCAAGATGGCGTAAAACTACGAGCGACAGTTTCTGAGTTTGGACCTATTTTACTTTCCCGAATTTTAGATTTATCTGAAACGCAAGAAGGTATTGTTGCGGTAATTTTTAAATACTGTGATGATAATAAATTACCTCTTTTAGATTTAAAAGACTTTAAAAAAGTACTACAATACGCTACCGATGGCGGAAAAGAAGAATTCAAAGAAAATTACGGGCGCATTAGCACTAGTTCTACAGGTACTATTCTTAGAAAAGTAATTGAATTAGAGCAACAAGGAGCCGAACTTTTCTTTGGAGAAAAATCTTTTGATGTCAATGATTTAACACGCCTTGATGAAAACGGAAACGGCTACATCAATATATTACGTTTAACTGATATTCAAGATCGTCCTAAGTTATTCTCTACATTTATGCTGAGTTTACTTGCGGAGATCTACAGTACTTTTCCTGAACAAGGAGATAGTGATAAGCCAGAATTAGTGTTGTTTATAGACGAAGCACATTTAATTTTTGATGAAGCTTCAAAAGCGCTTATTGATCAAATAGAGAACATTGTAAAACTTATTCGTTCAAAAGGAATTGGTGTCTATTTTGTTACTCAAAACCCTACCGATGTTCCTAATGATGTTTTGGCGCAATTAGGTTTAAAAGTACAACATGCATTACGTGCCTTTACTGCTAGAGATAGAAAATCAATTAAACTTACTGCCGAGAATTACCCTGATTCTGAGTATTACGATACTAAAGAGGTGTTAACGTCTTTAGGTATTGGCGAAGCGTTAATTTCTGCACTAGATGAAAAAGGAAGACCTACACCATTAGCAGCCACTATGCTTAGAGCCCCCATGAGTAGAATGGATGTTTTGACGGAAAGTGAATTAAGTACGCTGATTAAAAAATCTAAGCTGGTTAAAAAATATGAAGATATTATAGACCGAGAAAGTGCCTATGAACTTCTAAATGAAAAAATAGAAAAAGCAGAAGCGCAAGCAGAAAAGGAGAAAGAAAAACCAAAGACCACAAAATCTTCTTCTAGAAGCAGAACGAGTACACGACAAAACCCTATTATAAAAGTGTTAACCAGTGCTACCTTTATTCGTGGAGTTTTAGGTGTGTTAAAAAAAGTAATGCGTTAAAAAAATCATTTAAAAACTAAACTACCGAATGAAAAAAATATTATTTGTTGCCCTTGCCGCAACTTCTTTACTATTCTTAAACTGTGAATCTGCTAATAAAAAATTTAATATCAGTACCGGTGTTATTGGCCAACTTACAAAAGATACCAAGGTAATTGACCTAGAAACCATTTATGCTGAAGATTCTATAGTTGCTGAAAATGGTATTCCTAATTTAAATTTACAAGTAGGATTTAAAAATGAAGTTTTGAATGACACCAATACGGATACTACACGCATTATAAAATCTAATTTTATCTATAATAAGATTGATATCTACGAAAAAGGAGGCAAACAATTATTGAGCCTTACTCCTACCAGAGATAGTGTGCCAAAAATAGAAAATATTAGAATTTATGACCCGCGCTATATTACTGATAAAGGCATTTCTATGACCAGCACCTTTAAGGATATTAAAGACAAATACGCTATTAAAAAAATAATAACCTCGATGAATAATGTGGTAATTTTATTGAAAGATACGGGGTTATATTTCACCATAGATAAGCAAGAATTACCTTCTAGCCTTAGATATGATTCTAGCGTAAATATCGAAGAAGTACAGATTCCAGATGCTGCAAAAATCAAATATATGATGCTTGCTTGGGAATAAATTTTAACTATTGTTTACCCTTAACCCAATGAAGAAATATACCATTCAGAAATCGCCTTTTATAGTTCCTACAACCGATGGCAAAACCATAGAAGAGCATTTTGGCAAGGCTAGCACTCACGATGACCAAGTTAGTATTGCTCATATGATTGCACCACCAGGTTGGAGTGAACCTTTTCAAACTCCAGAGTTTGATGAGTACACGTATATTATTAAAGGGAAAAAACAATTTACGATTGCTGATGAAACTATCATATTAGAAGCTGGGCAATCTATAAAAATAGAAAAGAATACGCGCGTACAATACGCTAATCCTTTTGATGAGGAATGTGAATATTTGGCCGTATGCTTACCTGCTTTTGATTTTACAAAAGTTCATAGAGAAGATGCCTGATGAAAAAAATACTCAATAAATACATTCCTTTGTTTTACGGAAGCTATTTTAACTCTTTAGCGTTGGTCTCTAAAGAAAAAGCGGCGCAGAAAGCATTTGATCTTTTTTGCACCCCTAGGAGTGGCAAAGTAAAACCGCACCAGAAAGAGTTTCTTGACAAGGCTAAAAATAACATTCTTACAGTAGATAAGATTCAGTTACAAACCTACAAATGGACAGGCACTAAAGGAACCGTACTTCTTCTGCACGGTTGGGAAAGTAATGTTTTTAGATGGCGCAATTTAATTGATGATTTGAAAAAAGAAGACTATACCATTATTGCATTTGATGCTCCTGGTCATGGGAATTCTTCTGGTCACATATTTAATGTTCCGCTGTATAACAAATGTGCAGAAAAAATTATTGAGACATACCTTCCTAAATATATCATAGGGCATTCTGTTGGTGGTATGACCAGCCTGTATAACCAATATAAAAACCCAATAAATTCTATTGAAAAGGTCATCTCTTTAGGTGCACCTTCAGAATTATCAGAAATAATGGCTAATTACCAAAAGATTTTGAAATTTAACGCCAAAGTTTTAACTGGTATTAACGAGTTATTTATACGAGAATTTAAATTTACAATCAATGATTTTTCTGTATCACGAATGGCCAAGGACATTTCTAAAAAGGGACTTCTAATACACGATAAGTTTGATAAAATAGCACCTTACCACTCTTCTGAACGCGTACATAAAAATTGGAAGGAGAGTCAGCTTATCACTACAGAAGGTTTAGGACACTCTTTGCATCAAGAAGTGGTAAATAAAGAAATTATTGCATTTTTAAAGTCACAATAAAAGATAATTTTTAAACTAAAAAAACATGTCAACCGTCACTCCTTTTCATATTGCCATTCCTGTACATAACCTAGCAGAATGTAGAACGTTTTATCGCGATGTATTAAATTGCGAAGAAGGTCGTAGCAGCGATCATTGGGTAGACTTTAATTTATTCGGGCATCAATTAGTAATTCATTACAAACCAAAATCTAACAAAGAAAACCTACATCACAATCCTGTAGACGGCCATGACGTTCCCGTACCACATTACGGAGTAGTATTGCCTTGGGATGTATTCCAACAATTTGCTGAAACCCTTAAAACAAAAGGGATTAAATTCGTTATTGAGCCTTATATTCGATTTGAAGGTTTGGTGGGCGAGCAAGCTACTATGTTCTTTTTAGATCCTGCTGGTAATGCTTTGGAGTTTAAATCATTTAAGGATATGAGTCAGCTATTTGCAAAATAAGGAATTTTGCTTTATTGAAAAGTAATGGTGAAAATTGCGCCTTGATTTACCGCACTTGACACTTCAATCTTGCCTCCCATTTCAGAAACATAATTGGAAATTAGATACAACCCTACTCCTTTGCTATCTTTTGTGGAATGAAAGCGTTGGTTAAGATTAAAAATCTTGCCTTCAACTGTACTCATATCAAATCCGAGGCCATTATCCGTATACACCAACACTTTTTTCCCGTCTACTACGGCGGTAGCAATATTTATTCTTGGTGAAACATCTGGCCTGGCATACTTGATAGAATTTGTAATCAAGTTTAAAAAGATACTCTCCATAAATGTTCTATTAAACAACAACGTATGAAAAGCAAGAAAATCGCTCTTTATCTTTACCTTGGAATCATATATTAGAGCACTAATCGAAGATTGCACTACCTGCAAGACTTCTGAGAGTGAAATTTCCTCTTTAGAAGACTCAAGTTCTTCTGTCTGCGTCAAGGAGTCTACATAGCTATTTAAAGAATCTCTAAGCCCTTCTGTTGCATTTCTAATCAAGTTAAACACCTGCAGTGTTTCAGGATCTGTAATCTTATTTAAATCCAAAATATTACACAACGTAAGTAAGTTGTTCACCGGAGACCTTAAATCATGAGAGGTTTTAAAATTTAAATTTTTGAGGTTTTTATTCTTCTTATCCAAAGAAAGTAAATGCACTGCACGCTCAGATTCCAATTTTTTCTTGTACGTAATGTTTTTCGCAATGGCGTAAATTAAGTTCTCCTCTGGCAGCGGTATAGAGGTCCAGTCTAACCAAATAATAGCGCCGGACTTACTCACATACCTATTTTCAAAATTCAATAAAGGAAGGCTCTTTTTTAGATTTTCTCTATTGGATGCCGTTCTTAAACGATCATCTTCATGAATAAAGTCACTTATTTCTCTTGAAAACAATTCTTCCTGTGAATATTCTAAAAGATGTATGAATGCCGGATTTACTTTTTTGAAATATCCATCATAACCCGCTATACAAAGCAGATCATGAGAATTTTCAAAGAAAGGTTCCAGACTATATGGCATGACTTCTGATCTATTATAAAAAAAAAATGAGACTTAAAAAATTAAGTCTCAATAGTAAACGAAAAACCTTCTATATTATTTTCTGTTTCTATGACGATCACGTGCCAATAGTGTGTTTTTAAGAAGCATTGCAATAGTCATAGGTCCTACTCCACCTGGCACAGGTGTTATAAAACTAGCTTTTTTACTAACATTCTCAAAATCTACATCGCCTGTAATATAGTATCCTTTTTCATAAGAATCATCTGCAACTCTTGTGATACCTACATCTATAATTACCGCATCATCTTTAATCATTTCTGCTTTTAAGAATTTAGGCACTCCTAGAGCAGAAATTACGATATCTGCTTGAGAAATAATTTGAGTAATATTTTTAGTATGGCTATGAGTTAAGGTTACCGTAGAATTTCCTGGCCAGCCTTTTCTTCCCATTAAGATACTCATAGGTCTCCCTACTATATGACTTCTACCAATAACTACGGTATGCTTTCCTTTAGTATCTACATTATATCGTTCTAAAAGTTCTAAGATTCCAAAAGGCGTTGCAGGAATAAAAGTACTCATATCTAGCGCCATCTTTCCAAAATTCATAGGGTGAAAACCATCTACATCTTTATCTGGATCAACCGCTAGTAATACTTTTTGAGTATCTATTTGTGGAGGTAATGGTAATTGTACGATAAAACCATCTATATCCTCATTTTTATTTAATTCTTCAATCTTATTTAAAAGTTCTAATTCTGATGTAGTACTTGGCATTTTCACCAAAGTAGATTCAAAACCAACTTTCTCACAAGATCTCACCTTACTACCTACGTATGTTAAACTTGCCCCATCACTACCCACTAATATCGCTGCCAAGTGAGGAACTTTCTCCCCTTTTTCACGCATTTTTGCTACTTGAACAGCAATCTCTTGTTTAATTTCGTTAGATACTTTTTTCCCGTCTAATATTTCCATGGTATGGGTTGCTTCGTTTATTAAGTCGTTATTTTAGCTTGTCTCTACTTATTGCATGCCTTTCATTGCACCCATCATTTGCATCATCTTTTTGCCGCCACCGCCTTGCATCATTTTCATCATCTTACTCATCTGATCAAATTGTTTTAGCAATTGGTTTATTTCTTGGATAGATCTTCCACTACCTTTAGCAATACGTTTTTTTCTACTAGCATCTAATTTTGCGGGCGTAGCTCTTTCCAACGGAGTCATCGAATGAATAATAGCCTCTACATGTTTAAAAGCATCATCATCAATATCTAAACCTTTCAATGCCTTACCAGCACCAGGAATCATCCCCATAAGATCTTTGATGCTACCCATTTTCTTAATTTGCTGAATTTGACTTAAAAAGTCATCAAAACCAAATTGATTTTTAGCAATTTTCTTTTGAATTTTACGACTCTCCTCTTCATCAAACTGCTCTTGAGCTCTTTCTACTAGTGACACAACATCACCCATCCCTAAGATACGTTCTGCCATACGTGCAGGATAGAAGACATCAATAGCATCCATTTTTTCTCCTGTACCAATAAATTTAATTGGCTTATTTACAACAGATTTAATAGAGATTGCTGCTCCACCACGAGTATCACCATCTAATTTGGTAAGGATAACCCCGTCAAAATTTAAAATATCATTAAAGGCTTTTGCTGTATTTACAGCATCTTGCCCTGTCATAGCATCTACAACAAATAATGTTTCTTGAGGGTTAATTGCTTTATGAATGTTAGCAATTTCATTCATCATCTCTTCATCTACCGCCAAACGACCGGCAGTATCAATGATCACTACATTATGACCATTTGCTTTTGCATACGCAATACCTGCTTTTGAAATAGCTACAGGATCTGTATTGCCGCGGTCAGAGAAAACCTCAACTCCTATTTGATCACCAACTACATGTAACTGATCAACTGCCGCTGGGCGATAAACATCACAAGCTACTAATAATGGCTTTTTAGTTTTTTTAGTTTTTAGGTAACTAGCAAGTTTTCCAGAAAAAGTAGTTTTACCAGAACCTTGTAAACCAGACATTAACACTACAGAGGGGTCTCCAGATAAATTGATTCCTTCCACGTCTCCACCCATCAACTGGGTAAGCTCGTCTTTTACCAACTTCACCATTAACTGACCTGGCTGCAACGCTGTTAAAACGTCTTGACCTAGCGCTTTTTCTTTTACCGTATTGGTAAATTCTTTCGCTATTTTAAAATTGACATCGGCATCTAATAAAGCGCGTCGAACCTCTTTTAAAGTTTCTGCAACATTAATTTCTGTGATTTGACCATGCCCTTTTAGAACATGAAGTGCTTTATCTAACTTTTCGCTTAAATTATCAAACATAGTATTACCTTAATTATCAAGTGCTGCAAATTTAATAATAACAATGGGAAGTCCGAAGTTAGATTGCAAAAATATATGCACAAAAAAAAGGCAGCTTTTTTACAGCTGCCCTTTTTCAAATCTGAAACCTAAATTCTTAGTTACATGTTTTGGTTAAAAGGAGGACTTCTTCTCCTCTTTGTATTTTAAATAAATTATCGGCACATGCTATAACCGTCCATTCACCAACATAATTTGCTAAGGCCATAGAAAGATCATTAAACTTTAACACAGCACCGGATATTTCCCAATTACCCTCTTCAACTACTTCTTCATTGGCATTGTACACATGAATGTTCTCATTAGAAAAATCTATATCTAGCGCATCAAAGAAAGTACCATCAAGATTTGTGATCGTCCATCTGCAAGATTGAATGACATCATAAATATACGCCTCTTCACAAACGGTGCTAAGATCTTCACAATCTCTTAGCAACACATTCTCATAAATTAACTCGTTCTCGTTATAAATTTCAATACTTAATTGGGCATTAGAACTTCCAGTAATCTTCCATCTTTCAGCAATCAACTCTTGGTTTATATTGTAGAACACAATAGAGTTATTAACTATGGCCCAAGTGGCATAGGTGTCTATCTCAAAAAATTCCCCGTTGTCATCTACAAATTTCACAGCTCCATTTTCTAAAAACTTAATAGTATATAATCCAATACTTGAACTACTAGGAACAGCAAACTTCCATTTACATTGTTCTAGTACAACCTCTAATTCTTCATTTGAATTGCCCTCTGGTACGTCACAATCTTTTTTAAGAATAATTCGATCTCCATCACTTTCAAAAAGCTTTATTCTCCCCGCTTCCAATTCGTATACAGACCATTCTAATGAAAAATCTACAAGCTCATAAATTTCTAAGTTCAATAAAACACCATCATCATTAGCAATTGTGCTCCAAGTACCTTCAAAAAGATTACCTAAGCTGCTATACACTTTTACAGTACCATCTGCCTTAAAATTCATGGTATAAGAAAAATATTGTTCTGTTTGATATTGATTATATCTTTTAACTTCTTTTACTAAAAAGCCGCAGTCTATTAAATAAGCATCTAATTCTTCCTTGCTAAAATCATCATCATTGTAATCATCATCATCATCCTCATCACAAGAATCTTTCGCATTGTTTAAGGCCAGTGCTAACGCTTCGGTAGAATTTACTGTTATTATCGTTTCATCATATGATTTTAAGGAAACAGGGAAATTTAAACTTACCACATCGTTATCCCCTAAATCCTTGAAGAAAAATCTTAATTCTTTATCACTTTCTACAGCAACACTTCCTGTTTGCTGGCTATTTGTATCGTAGGTAAAAAAGGTTAAAGGATACACAAAATCAATACATTCTATATCATCATCAGCACCATTCTCAATACAGTCTTTTGCTAATTCTTCTAAAGCAGCCGCATTTGAAATTTCAATTTCGGTATAATCTGATAAGGTAATTTTTATAGGAAAAACAATAGTAAGTAGGTCACTATCATCTTCTAATTGATCAAAAATAGTTTCAATTAATTTTAAATCTTCTATAGAATCTATCCTTAGTTCTAAGCCATTCACCAAAACGCTATATGGAAATTGTACCGCTAAACAACTAGCGCCATCTACGATATTATCATAGGAACCATCGTTAGCAGACGCATCTATAATTAACTTAGCAGTGCTAGAACTTGCTGTAATTGTTGACTGTTCTTCCGAATCTGGAAGCTCTTCAAATTCTTCTTGACAAGAAGAAATAAATAATGCACTTATCAATAGGCCTATAAATGCAAAATTTTTAAACACATTTTTCATAATGATTTGGTTTTTTGTTATTATACCATTAAAACAACTCACGTTTAAAAAACCCTACCAAAACTTTTAATTATTTTTAAAATACCTTTGAAAAATACTTTTTGATAATTGATTGATGGATACACCAAAACAAAACGTTTGTGAGGAACAAGTTTATAATGAATTATTTAAAACCAATTCTAAAACGGTTTTTAACTACATATATTATAAATACGGAAACGAAGAGAAAGCCTATGATGTTGTACAAGAAGCATTTATAAAACTTTGGGAAAATTGTAAGAAAGTTGCTCCAGAAAAAGCAAAGTCGTTCGTATATACGGTTGCTAATAATTTGTATTTAAATGTCCTTAAGGCCGAAAAAGTGCGCTTTAAGCATGCTAAAGACACCTTAGACGTTACTCATGAGTCTCCTGAATTTCTTTTGGAAGAAAAACAATTTAAATTAAAATTAGAACAAGCCTTATCAGATTTACCAGAAAACCAACGTAGTACTTTTTTGTTGAATAGAATTGATGGAAAAAAATATAAAGAGATTGCGGATCTGGAAGGAGTTAGTGTCAAAGCCATTGAAAAAAGAATGCATTTAGCATTGAAATCATTACGCGAAAAAATTGACGGAATCTAAATTTGTCGAATGGTGGATTAATATTAATAAAAATAGTAGGGTTTTTGCCCTACAGAGTGTTATAGCTATATAAAGCATAAATTATGCAAGAAAATTACTTAGCCAAATGGCTGAACAACGAATTAACGGATGCTGAACTCGAGGCTTTTAAAAAGTCTGACGAGTATGCTTCGTACAAAAAAATTGCTACTATTTCTAGTACCCTAGAAACGCCTGAATTTGATATTGAAAAGGCATTGGCTGAAAATAAACTAGCTCGTAAAACCACAAAAGGAAAAGTTGTAAAGCTTAACCCTTTAAAGATATTTACGCGTATAGCGGCGGCTATCGTGCTATTTATTGCCGGAGCTTATTTCTTTATGAATACTAATGAACATGTAGAAACAGCCCTAGCACAAACAGAACTTATTACTTTACCAGATGCTTCAGAAGTGGTTTTAAATGCAGATTCACAAATGGATTATAGCATCAAAAACTGGGACCAAAAAAGGCACCTTACCCTTAATGGGGAAGCTTATTTTAAAGTGGCCAAAGGGAAAAAATTCACAGTAGAAACTTCTTCCGGAACCATTCAAGTCTTAGGAACTCAATTTAATGTTACTAATAGGCCTAATTATTTTAAAGTTACCTGCTTTGAAGGCTTAGTTAGCGTCACTTATAAAAACAAGACACTGAAATTACCAGCAGGAACTTCATTCCTAGTTTTGAATGATAAAATTATTCCTACAGAAGCACCTAAAACAGATAAGCCTTCTTGGATCACCAACGAAAGTACCTTTACCAGTATTCCATTAAACTTTGTTTTAGCAGAACTAGAACGTCAATATAATGTTACAATAAGCTCTAGTTCTATAAATACAAACACCTTGTTCACAGGAACTTTCACCAATAAAAATATAGATTCGGCATTAAAAAGTATCTGTGTTCCAAATAACATAACATATACTTTAGAGGGGGATAAAGTGATTTTGCATGCTAAAAACGCTGAGTAGTATAGTAACTATATTTTTAATTGCCGTTATATTTCTCTCCTCCTTAAAAATCTCGGGGCAGGAAAATAGGGCTGCACAGGTTTCGCTTAGAACGTATTTAAATCAACTAGAAGAAACCTTTTCTGTAAAATTTTCATTCGCAGACAACACCATTAATGCCTTTTCTATTGTTCCTCAAGAATTCAATAAACTTGAAGCCGCCATACATTATATTGAAACAGAAATATCCTTAGATTTAAAAAAAATAGACAATAGATACTATACTATTTCCAAAAAGGTAATTTCTATTTGCGCGAAAGTTCTAGATAATTTTGAGCAAAACACCTTACACAATGCCACGATTAAAGTTTTAGAACAAGGTATAACTACCATTACAGATGACACTGGGGCTTTTTATTTAAGCAACATCCCTAAAAGTTCTATTCTTGAAATTAGACATGTAGGTTTTAAACCCCTGTTTATAAAAGCAGAAGAATTAGACCAGAAAGGTCCTTGTCAAATTATAGCATTAGCTCAAAATATTCAACAATTAGATGAAGTTATTATCTATAAGTTTTTAACTACTGGATTAGAAAAACAAGATGATGCCAGTATTGTATTACATACTGACAATTTTGGAATTCTCCCTGGTTTAATAGAACCCGATGTTCTACAAACCGTACAAGCACTACCCGGAATAAAAAGTATTGACGAAACCGTTTCTGATATTAATGTTCGTGGCGGTACCAATGACCAAAACTTGATACTCTGGGAGGGTATAAAAATGTATCAATCTGGACACTTCTTTGGCTTAATATCTGCATTCAACCCCTATTTAACGGATAAAGTCACTCTGATAAAAAATGGTTCAAGTGCCGCTTACGGAGATGGCGTTAGTAGTATTTTGGACATGCGAACAAAGAATACGATTACCGACGAATTATATGGTGGCGCAGGGATTAATTTATTAAGTGGTGATGTCTACGGTCAAATTCCGCTTAAAGAAAATCTGGCATTTCAATTTTCAGGAAGACGTTCTATCACAGATCTTTTAAACACTCCTACGTACAACCAGTTTTATGAAAGAGCTTTTCAGGATACTGAAATTAAAGGCAATGAACCTGAACAAGAAAATATAGCTAGAAGCGAAGACTTCTATTTTTATGATTTTACAGGTAAACTATTATATGATATTTCACAGAAACACAAAGCACGTGTAAGCTTTATTGCCATCAATAATTTATTAGAATATACTGTTTTAAATACCAACACTCAAGAAACAACCAACAGTAAATTAATGCAAACCAATTTTTCTATAGGCGGTTATTTAGAGAGCACATGGAATTCTAATTTCTCTACACAGCTAAATGCGTATTACACCTCTTACCATTTAGATTCTGAAAATTTCAATTCAGAAAACGATCAACAGTTACTTCAAAATAACGAAGTATTAGAAACTGCCATTCAACTCACATCTAACTACCATTTCTCTGAACAATTGGCTTGGAAAAATGGATATGATTTTAAAGAAGTGGGAATTATAAATTTTACGAATGTAACGCAACCCCCGTTCCGAAGTAATATAAAAGGGGTTATTAGAACGCACGCCCTATTTTCAGAACTTACCTACGCCTCTGAAAATAAAAAACTTTGGGCCAGAGCGGGCTTACGCGCAAACTACTCAGAAAATTTAGGCACTTTTGAAAAGCTTATTTTAGAACCACGGCTAAACCTAAATTACAAATTAGCCCGCAACCTTAAGGTAGATTTACAAGGCGAATTTAAAAACCAGACCACCAACCAGGTTATTGATTTAAAACAAAATTTTCTAGGAATTGAAAAACGAAGATGGGTTTTAGCAAATGAAGAAGACCTACCAATTACCCGAAGCAAACAAGTTTCGTTGGGCGTCAATTACGATAAAAACAAAATCTATATTGGCATAGAAGGGTTTTATAAATATGTTAATGGTATTAGCACTACCACTCAAGGATTTCAAAATGAAGATCAATTTAATGGTGAAATTGGAACCTATGCTGCTAGAGGAGTCGAATTCTTAATCAACCAAAAAACAAAGAATCTAAGTAACTGGTTAACCTATACCTATAATAAAAATGATTATACGTTTGATTTATTGAACCCCAGTACATTTCCTAATAATTTAGACATTAGACATACCATCACTTTTGCGAGCACCTATACGTATGAACATCTAAAGTTAGGCCTTGGCCTTAACCATAGAACCGGAAGGCCCTATACCAAGCCTCAAGAAAATGGAAACGCCATAAATACCTTAGTTTTTCCGAATACTATAAATTATGAAGATGCTAATAACAGTAGATTACCAGCATACTTGCGCATAGATGCCTCTGCAATTTATAATTTTAAAATAAATCAAAATATAAAAGCATCTGTAGGCGCATCGCTGTTAAACATATTAGACCATAAAAACATCCTGAATAGATATTACCGTTTAAATGACCAAGATGAAATAGAGACTGTGGAAAGTGTTTCATTAGGAATTACTCCTAATTTTAGTTTCCGAATGTTCTTCTAATTAGACCTCAAAAGGTTTCTGGAAATCAAAATTCAGCATCTTTCTCAAAATCAAATATATTTCAGGAAACTCTTGCCTAAATTCTAAAGGAGTTTCTACATAATTTTCTACAGCAACAGCAAAAAACTCTTGAACATTTGTTTTACTATAGGCTCTAAAATAAGTGCTTTCTTCAAATTTTTGTTGAAATAAAGTAGAACTGTACACGGAGGCTAGTAGATCCATATGCTTTCTAAAATTCCTATTCTCAAGATTACGCTCTAACACAGCATTAAAGCTTAAAGCATGGGCAAACTCATGAACTCCTAGATTTTTATTATCATTAGGGATCTCAAACCCTTGCTTTACATGTTCTGCAGAAAAAACAATGGTTTTTAAACCTGGATTGTATTCGCCGATATGGTTCTGACGGTTAAGTTTAGAAAAATATTGATTTGGATAAATGATTACCCGCTCAATAGCGGGAATCTTATATCTTTTTAAGCCTAAGGTTAAAATAGTAGCCGTAGCACTTAAAAGCAACGCCATATCTTCTTGTCGCGGCGTTAAACCATGAAATACAAATTGCTTATCTCTTCTAAACCGAAGTAATCGATACTCAAATTTTTGCTTCTGATTATTTGATAGCTTTTTATAGACTGGAAAATTATTAAGAATAATTTTCTTTTCTGAAATGGTTAACGGGTCTAATTCCGTGAAATATATGCGATAAGCATAACGTAAAATATATAAGAAATATGCGGCTATTACAATGATAGCAAAAACAGGTACCCACATATTTCTTACTTTAATTTACATGCGTTGAGGAACTTCTATTCCTAATAATTTAAAAGAAGACTGTATAACATCACTCACCTTTTTAGACAATTGCACTCTAAATGCTTTCTTAGCCGCATCTTCCTCTCCTAAGATAGATACATTCTGGTAAAATGAGTTAAACTCTTTCACCAAATCATACGTATAATTAGCAACCAATGCTGGACTATAGTTAGCTGCTGCCAATTGAATGGTCTCTGGATACCCTTGTAATTGTTTAATTAATTCTTTTTCTTTTGCATGAAGTTCTTTCAAGCCATCAAAACCATTCAACTTTAATTCATCTGCCTTGCGTAGAATAGATTGTATCCTTGCATAGGTATACTGAATAAACGGACCAGTATTTCCTTGAAAATCTACGGATTCTTCCGGATTAAATAAGATGCGCTTTTTAGGGTCTACCTTTAAAATGTAATATTTTAATGCCCCCAAGCCAATCATTTTATATAAATCTTGCTTTTCATCAGCAGAATAATCTTCGAGCTTTCCTAATTCTTGAGAAATTTCGCCCGCAGTAGTTGTCATATCTTGCATTAAATCATCTGCATCTACAACAGTACCCTCTCTACTTTTCATCTTTCCACTTGGCAAATCTACCATCCCATAACTCAAATGGAATAAATTCTCTGACCAAGAGAAACCTAATTTCTTTAAAATTAAAAACAACACTTTAAAATGATAATCTTGCTCATTCCCAACGGTATACACCATACCACTAACATCAGGATGGTCTTTTACACGTTGTATAGCCGTACCAATATCTTGAGTCATATAGACTGCCGTACCATCTGAACGCAATACAATCTTTTCATCAAGACCTTCGTCTGTCAAATCTATCCAAACACTACCATCTTCTTTTTTAAAGAAAACTCCTTTTTCTAAGCCAGCAGCAACAACATCTTTTCCTAGTAAATACGTGTCACTCTCATAATATAAGGTATCAAAATCTACTCCTAAATTCTTATAAGTAACTTCAAAGCCCGCATACACCCATTGGTTCATAGTTTTCCAAAGCGCTACAACATCCTCATCTCCAGCTTCCCATTTTAAAAGCATTTGTTGTGCTTCTACTAAAATTGGCGCTTCTTTTTCTGCAACTTCTTTAGCCGTTCCATTAGCTATTAAAGTAGCAACCTCTTCCTTATAAGCTTTATCAAAGGCTACATAGTAGTTTCCCACCAACTTATCACCTTTTAATCCTGCACCTTCTGGTGTTTCTCCTTTACCAAATTTTTGCCAAGCCAACATACTTTTACAAATATGTATTCCTCGATCATTGATAATTTGAGTTTTATATACTTTTTTTCCTGATGCTTTTAATATTTCCGCAACAGAATAACCTAATAAATTATTTCTGATATGCCCTAAATGCAAGGGTTTATTTGTATTTGGTGAAGAATATTCTACCATAACAGCGTTGGCCGTATCTGGAGCTACATGACCAAAAGTTGTATTCGCATCAATCGTTTTAAAATCTGCCAAGTAATATGCGTCGCTAATTACCAGATTCAAGAATCCTTTGATTACATTAAACCCAATAATTTCCTCAACTTGCGCTACTAAATAAGTACCAATATCATTTCCTATCTGTACCGGATTGCCTTTTACAACACGTAACATTGGGAATACAACGATAGTGATATCGCCCTCAAAATCTTTGCGTGTTGGTTGAAATTCAACCGATGGTAATTCTGCTTTAAATAATGTTGAAACCGCTTCTTTTACCTTGGTTTCTAATACGTTCTGGATATTCATGATTATTTGACTTATCAATCTGCAAAACTAAACATTTTTTGTCCTTTTAATAGTATATTAAGACTTAAACAACTCCTAATTGCGTAACTTTATAAGAAAAATTGCATCATGGTAGATATACAAAAAGTAATTGCGCAACTAAGTTCTTCTCGTTTAAGGCAGATAGCAGTATCAATAGCTACTTTTTTCAATGAGATTATAGCATCATTTTGCAAAGACGACAACGATTCATCTGGTAAGAAAGTTCAATACATAGCGCAACGTGTTGATGGCAGAAAAGTTCCTGTAAACAGAAAACTCTAATCTATGCTTGTTAATGTATCCTACAATAACAAAGAAATTACCCGCAAAGTAGATAAACTAGTAGGTAAGCCTTTTACGCTAAAAGAGCGGTGGGCTATGAAAGGAATTGGCTCTCCTAAGCTGTTTATTACGGAAACAAGCATTGAAATACGTAATCTATTACTTCTAGATAACAATACAGATTCTTGCAACGTAGAGTTGCGACCAAAGGGAATCATTGTTCGCTTTAGATCATTGTTAGAAACCTTTGCTTTAGTAATTCCATATTACAAACTCACCATTTACAAAGGAGATTTTGCGGTATATTCTATTTACAAAGATCATTATTTCATTAAAGTGAAATCTGACACCAAAGCAATCCAAAATTATTTTAAAAAAATCCTCGATTTTAAAATCGAAAATACCCCCACTTCTATAACAGATTTTTAAAACTACCCTATGAAAATACTTCTCACTGGCGCAAATGGCTATATTGGCATGCGATTATTGCCACAGCTTTTGGAGTTAGGTCACGAAGTAGTATGTGCTGTACGTAATGAGCGCCGCTTATCTGTAGATAAAGAAACTAGAGCACAAATAGAAGTTATAGAATTAGATTTACTAGAAGATTTTTCGTCTGGAAAAATACCAAAAGATATAGATATTGCTTACTTCTTAATACATTCTATGAGTTCTTCTACTCAAGATTTTGATAAACAAGAAGCCATAACAGCACACAATTTCAATGCTTATTTAGCAGAAACAACTGTGCAACAAGTAATTTACTTAAGCGGAATAGTTAATGACACAGAACTATCCAAACATTTAAGTTCTAGAAAAAATGTTGAAGACATTCTCTACCAAGGGAATTTTAATCTTACCGTTTTAAGAGCCGGAATAATTGTTGGATCAGGGAGTTCCTCTTTTGAGATTATCCGTGATTTATGTGAGAAATTACCCTTTATGATTACTCCAAAATGGGTACTGACAAAAACACAACCTATTGCCATAAGAGATGTAATCTCCTACCTAACAGGCGTAATTGGTCATAAAGAAACGTATAACGATTCTTTCGATATTGCGGGCCCTGATGTACTCACCTATAAAGAAATGCTTCACCAGTACGCAAAAGCTAGAGGTTTTAAAAATTGGATTGTTACAGTACCTATCATGACTCCAAAACTATCTTCCTACTGGTTATATTTTGTTACGTCTACTTCTTACAAGCTTGCTATTAATCTTGTAGATAGTATGAAAATGGAGGTTGTTGCAAAAGATCAGCGTCTTCAAGACCTATTAGAAATAACTCCTTTCTCCTACATGGAGGCTATAGACATGGCGTTCAAAAAAATTGAACAGAATTTAGTAGTGAGTAGCTGGAAGGATAGTATGATTAGTGGGCGTTTTAGAAAAAATTTAGAAAAACATATACAAGTTCCCAAATACGGTGTCCTTACCGATAAAAAATCAATGAAAGTTGATGATCCTGAATTAGCATTGCAGAACATCTGGAAAATTGGCGGCGAAACAGGTTGGTACTATGCCAATTGGTTGTGGAAACTAAGGGGTTTTATGGACAAACTTTCTGGCGGTGTTGGGTTGCGCCGTGGAAGAACCCATCCAGATAAGATCTATACAGGTGACGCCCTTGATTTTTGGCGCGTTTTACTTGCTGATAAAAAAAATAAACGCTTGCTTTTATTTGCAGAAATGCGCTTACCTGGAGAAGCTTGGTTAGAATTTGAAATTGATGACTGTAATATATTACACCAAACTGCGACATTTAGACCTCGTGGACTTCGCGGTAGGCTGTATTGGTATAGCGTACTGCCCTTTCATTTTTTTATTTTTGGAGGAATGCTTCGTGGAATTGCGACTAAAAAATAACATCTAATTTGACACTTAAAACACGTACAAAAAACCCATTACTACCATTTTCTATTGGTATATTATTGCTATTATCCCTAATTGCTTTTTTCGCTACAGAAAGCAGCTATATCATCATCAGTGATTGGTCTTTATGGGTACGTACCTATTTTGGGTATTTCTATTTATACTTAGGCTTAGCCTGTGTTTTTTTCTTGCTTATTATTGCTTTTTCTCCCATAGGCAAATTAAAATTAGGCAAAGAAAATTCAAAACCAGAATACTCTCTATGGTCGTGGATTGCTATGCTCTATAGCGCAGGAATGGGTGCAGGAATATTACTAAGAGCAGTACAGGAGCCAATTTATATGCAACAAAATCCTCCGTACACCTCAAATTTAGCTCCAGAAATTCTTGCCTTAGAATTTACGTTTTACCAATGGGGCTTTACCGCGTGGGCGTTTTATGGTTTGTTCGCAATGGTCATAGCATATGCATTATTTGTCCGAAAAAAGAAGACTTTAATTAGCGAAACGGTTTCTAATACCTTACCTAATAAAAAACTGTTATACGGAATTGACATCCTGACCATACTCACCACCATTTTTGGATTAATTGCAGCGGTAGGCTTAGGAACCACCCAAATTAAAGGAGGTATCAATCATTTATTTAAGGAAGATTTTGATTTGAATTTAACTATAGGCCTTACCACCATAATTGTTATTGTAGCCGCCTATAGTGCCTGGATGGGGGTAAATAAAGGAATTAAGATGATATCAAAATTAAATATTATCACAGCCCTAAGTATTCTAATATTTACGTTTGTTTTTAGTGATGTACCATTAATTTTAAGTAACTTTTTCAGTGCTACCTATCACTATATACTAGATTTCATCCCCATGAGTTTAGCTTTGGGAAGCTATAACCCTGGAATGAATTTCTTATCTGATTGGACGTTTTATTACTGGGCATTTTGGCTAGCATGGGCACCATTTACTGGAATATTTATTGCTAGAATATCAAAAGGAAGAACGCTTAGACAGCTATTATTAGGCGTATTAATTATTCCTTCTTTAGGAACTTTTTTCTGGTTTGCAGTATTTGGATCCTCAGCTTTTGAACTTGTGGAAACATGGGGAAGCTATAACAATGAGTTTGGGAATGTTTTTTCTTCCATTTTTGTGTTTCTCGAAAACTATCCCTTTGCCTTTTTGCTCAATATGGTGACTCTTTTTCTATTGGCTAGCTTTCTAGTAACCTCTGTAGATTCTGCCGTTTTTGTATTGAGTATGTTTACGGATAGTGGCAAAAAGAACCCGAGTAAAAAACACAGATTATTATGGTCTGCAATTATTCTGATTGCCACTATAGCATTATTAGTTTTAGGGAATGTAAAACCTGAAATTGATGTACTTACCGCTGTTCAAAAACTATTAATTATTACCTCTTTGCCTTTTGCTTTTTTTAGCATTTTTATGGCATGGGTATTCTTAAAAGAAGTTTTGAAGAAAAAGTAATTCTTTATTTTTTAGGTAAAAACACTTCTGCCATCATACAACGTGCACTACCACCACCACAAGTTTCTATCGTATCTAAAGAACTGTGAATAATTTCACAATGTGCATTAATTGCTTTTAGTTGATCTGCTGTTAAACTAGTATAGGCCGCAGAACTCATGACCAAATAGCGCTTATTATCTGCTCCTAATACTTGAAGCATATTCCCCGCAAACTGGTGCATCTGTTGTTCTGTGATTCTTATAATCTCTTTGCCATCATTATGAAGGTGATCTAAGACACTTTTACGCTCTTTTTTATCATCAATAGTATCAGAACATATGATCGCAAAGGTTTCACCTAGAGCCATCATTACATTGGTATGATAGATGGGCATACGTTTGCCATCTACAGATTGATTGGCAGTGAAAATTACAGGGAAATAATCGAAATCTTCACAGAACTCAATAAATAACTCTTCATCTGCTCTGTCTGACAATGCACAGTAAGCTTTTTTATTTAACCTATCTAAACAGATACTACCCGTTCCTTCTAAAAAGAAATCATCGTCTTCTGCCGAAGTATAATCAACAATATCATTTATTTTAAAACCTTCTTCCTCTAAAATATCCAAGACATCTTCACGACGCTCGTTTCTTCTATTCTCTGCAAACATTGGATACAGACCAACGATACCTTCTTTATGAAATGATATCCAATTATTTGGAAAGATAGAATCAGGAGTATCCGGACTCAAAGTATCGTCAACCACGACCACGTGTATCCCTTTATCTCTTAAGGCTACAACAAAAGCATCAAATTCTACTTGCGCTTTTTTATTAATTTCTACATTTTTAAGATCAAGATCTTCTTGAAAAAAATTATTTACAGCCGTCTGCTCATTCATACGAAAAGCGACAGGTCTAATCATTAAAATAGTGTTGGTAACTTGCATAAATTTCCTTAATATATCTTGTAAAATTATACTTTTAAGTGAATTTTCTTATGGAAATTCACTTAATTTATTCCCGAATTAAAGGCATCGTACTACAGCGTAACAATCCCTCTTGTTTCGAAATCTCGGCATACGGTATTTCTTCTACCGTGAAGCCTTTTTCTCTTAACCAGGTATTTAATCTCGTAAAATTCTTTTCTGAAACAATAACCTCTTGAGAAATTGAAAATACATTGCTAAACATATTGTACATCTCATCGCTCGTAATTTCAAAAACGTTTTCTTTTCCAAAATAATCTAGCAACCACTGGTATTCCTCTTCGATTAGAAAACCATTTTTATGCAAGATGGCTTTGTCTTTTCCTATAGGTTGAAAACAACAGTCTAAGTGCAAAGCGTTTTCTCTTGCATTGGTTGACTTTCTTAGCTCAAAAGATTTTACAATCTTATGAGGAAATAAAGCTGTAATGTGTTCTACCGCAAGCTTATTTGTTCTTGCCGTTATATGATGCGAATAGTTTTCAGCGGTGTAGGTTCCTATGAAAATATAATCATTCCATGGCATTACATCACCACCCTCAATATGAGCTTCTTCTGGAAGCTGAATTACTTTTGCTGGATCTATTTGAGAAATAACATCTCCTATAGCTAAATACTCTTCCTCTCTATCTGGTAATATATTGGCCTTAAAGAAAAAATCATCAATGACAAAGGCTATATCTCTTGAAAAAATTTGATTACAATCTTTCAAAATTTTTGGTCTAAAAACCTGAACATCGTGTTTTTTTAAAACGTGTTCAAAAGCATCCATTTCCAATATCATATCTGCTTCTACAGGATAAGTTCCTGCTAAGATATGTTCTAGTGATTTTGGATCGTAAGCTTCTTCTGGTTTTGGAGTAGGTCCACAACTTTTAGCAGTTCCTAAAATGACTGCCTTTAGTTTTGAAGTTTCATCCTTAATGTTCAAATCAAGCATAAAAAATATAAATTGAATAATTAGTAATTATTGAGGGCAAAAATAAGAATCTATTAATAAAAAACTGCCTTTTTGTAAAAAACAAAAAGGCAGTTTAGAATAATATTATTTTAAGAAAATTTATCTCTTTTCGACAGGAACAAAAGATCTTAAGTTTTCTCCAACATATACTTGTCTTGGACGACCTATTGGCTCACCTTTTAATCTCATTTCTCTCCATTGAGCAATCCAACCTGGTAGTCTACCTAATGCAAACATTACTGTAAACATTTCTGTCGGGATTCCTAAAGCTCTGTAAATTATTCCTGAGTAAAAATCTACATTAGGATATAATTTTCTATCTACAAAATATTGATCTTCTAATGCTTCTTTCTCTAAACCTTGAGCAATAGACAAAATTGGATCTTCAATACCTAAATCTCCTAAAACTTCATCCGCTGCTTTTTTGATGATTTTAGCACGAGGATCAAAGTTTTTATAAACTCTATGACCAAAGCCCATCAATCTAAAAGGATCTTCTTTATCTTTTGCTTTAGCCATGTACTTTTTAGTATCACCACCATCAGCTTCAATAGCTTCTAACATTTCTAATACTGCTTGGTTAGCACCTCCATGAAGTGGTCCCCATAATGCAGAGATACCTGCAGATAATGACGCAAACAAACCAGCATGAGAAGAACCTACTATACGTACTGTAGAAGTAGAACAGTTTTGCTCGTGGTCTGCATGTAAGATTAAAAGTTTATCTAATGCATCAATAATAGTTTTATCTTTTTTGTATTCTTGATTAGGTTTCTTGAACATCATTTTATGAATATTCTCAACATACCCTAAAGAGTCATCTCCGTAATCTAATGGCAATCCTTTTTTCTTACGTAAAGTCCAAGCTACTAAAACTGGGAATTTAGCCATAATACGCACTATTGCCCAATACATTTCTTTTTCAGAACTTACATTTACAGAACTTGGATTAAAAGCTATTAATGCACTTGTTAAAGAAGATAATACACCCATTGGATGTGCTGACTTAGGAAAACCATCTAAGATTTTTTTCATTTCCTCATCTACGTGAGACTCAGATTTTATATCTGAATGAAATTTCTCTAGTTGTTCTTTATTAGGAAGTTCTCCGAATATTAGTAAATAAGCAACTTCTAAAAAGTCTGCTTTTTCTGCTAATTCTTCAATTGAATATCCACGGTAACGCAATATTCCTTTTTCACCATCTAAGAAAGTTATAGCACTTTCACAAGAGCCTGTATTTTTGTAGCCTGGATCAATTGTGATCATTCCAGTTGCTGCTCTTAAACTTTTGATATCTATTGCTAATTCTTCCTCTGTACCTTTTATAACAGGGAATTCATAAGTATTCCCTTTGTATTCTAATATAGCTTTGTCTGACATGTGTTTTTTTAACTTTTAGTACTCCGTAAATTTAAGAAAAAGGCGTGCCATTAACAATTCAAAAAAAATCATTTATTGTATTATTAACAAATAAAGAATTCTTTTGCTTATTTTGAACAAATAGAGACCAAAGTCTACTATATCGTTATAGCATAAAGAAATTTATAATATTCATCGACGCTTTTATCCCAGGTAAAGCGCTCTTTTTTAGCATTCGCTTTAATTTTTTTCCATTGAGGTTTATCATTTAAGAAAATATCTAACACCAAATCAAAAGAATCTACCATGTTTCTAATTTTCTCATCGGTAGTTGTTCCATCAAAACTAAAGCCTGTTTTTAAATGTTGAACGGTATCTTTTAACCCTCCTGTGTGATGTACTAGACAAGGATGTCCATTTCTCATAGCAAGCATTTGACTTATTCCGCAAGGTTCAAATAGGCTAGGCATAAAATAAAGATCGGACTCTAAATAAATGCTATCGATTAGATCTTCTGACTGACCATTGGTGAAAATAAAATTCTTGTGCTTGTAACTAATTTCGCGAAACATTTCCTCATATTCCGGAGCACCTGTTCCTAACAACATAAACACACCATTGACCTTCGCTAACTTTTCTAAGATCTCAATAAACGCTTCTGGGGAATGTTTAATGTAATAAAACTTTTGCTCTGTAAGTCTGGCTACACTAGACACAATAAAATCTGGCTTATGCTCTACATAGTCCATTATCTTCTCACCCGTATGCGCTAAAAAGTCATACTTATATTTCTTTGATTCTTCTTGCAACCAACCAAATAAAGCTCTTATAATATTACGATATAGCCTGCCTTTTTCCGCAGCCCTAATATTATTATAATTAGAGCCATTGAGAATACCAAATAACCGACCTTCTAAGTCCGCATTTTGCAAATCTGCCTCTAAACTCTCTCCTCCAATAAAATCTGGCGGATTACTTGGCACCAAAATATCCTCTTTATAAGACGGAGACACTGTATGTACCGCATCTGCAAGCCGCACCCCTACCGCCATTAGGTTAATACAATCCCAATACCGGTGATCTCTTAGGTTATCATAATCAATAGGAATTTCAGGAAAGAAGTTCTGAATAGACGAATAATTACCACCAAAAGGTCTTATGCCTTGTATCGCCAAATTATGAATGGTATACACAAAGCGTAATTGCTTGAGTTTCTCATAAGATGGATGGTATTTCCTTAAAAACAAAAGTAAGCTTGAATGCCAATCATGCAGATGAACAATATCTAAATCACCAAATGCGTTTTGGTTTACAGCTTCTGCTACAGCTGTACAGAATATAAAATATTTTACGGCATCATTAAAAAAAGGTTCCGTAGGATCATTATGATAAATATGTGCAATATCACCTGGTTGAATTTCAGGATGATGAATTACATAATGCGTTAAATTTTCAAAGTCCTTTTTAGGTTGAACTCTATACAGTTCTGCCGTATAATCTTGCCCTCTTAATTGAAAATTTAAATGCATTAGGAATGTCCCTTCCCTATGAAGCCTTGAATATGCGGGAACCACAATATGGGCACTATCACCCTTTCTTGAAATTTGACGCGGAACATCTCTGACCACATCACCCATTCCACCTGCTTTACATTTAGGTATAGCATCATTTTCAGCGGCAACAAAAAGAAAATTATTCATTTAGGAGGATATTGCATTAGAATCTATGTTCAAGATAATTATTTAATTCCTATAATAATTCATAGATTAAAATTTTCTCAAAAAAAAAGCCTTTCTAAATTAGAAAGGCTTTAAATAATTATAAAATTACTTCTTTAGCTTAAAAGCTTTATCCTTCGGATAATAAGCAACACTACCTAACTCTTCTTCAATTCTTAACAATTGATTGTATTTTGCCATACGATCAGATCTCGAAGCAGAACCGGTCTTAATTTGACCTGTATTCAATGCTACCGCTAAATCTGCAATGGTATTATCTTCTGTTTCTCCTGAACGGTGAGACATTACTGAAGTATAACCAGCATTTTTAGCCATATTTACTGCAGCAATTGTTTCTGTTAAGGTACCAATCTGGTTTACTTTAATCAAAATAGAATTTGCTATTCCATTTTCTATCCCTTTAGAAAGACGCTCTACATTAGTTACGAATAAATCATCACCCACTAATTGAACTTTATCGCCAATCTTTTCTGTTAAAGATTTCCAACCATCCCAGTCATTTTCATCCATACCATCTTCGATAGATATGATTGGGTATTTAGCCGCTAAATCTGCTAAGTATTGCGCTTGCTCTTCAGAAGTTCTAATAACCCCTGTATCGCCTTCAAATTTCGTATAATCGTATTTTCCGTCTACATAAAACTCAGCTGCAGCACAATCTAAAGCGATCATTACGTCATCCCCAAGTTTGTATCCTGCTTTATCTACTGCTTTTGCAATAGTATCTAAAGCATCTTCTGTACCACCGGCTAAATTTGGTGCAAAACCACCTTCATCACCAACCGCAGTACTTAAACCTCTATCATGTAATACTTTTTTAAGATTATGGAAGATTTCAGTTCCCATTTGCATTGCATGTGAAAAACTTTCTGCCTTAACTGGCATTACCATGAATTCTTGAAATGCAATAGGAGCATCTGAGTGAGAACCACCATTAATGATATTCATCATAGGTACTGGCAATGTATTAGCACTAACCCCACCAATATATCTATATAAAGGCATCCCTAATTCTTCCGCTGCTGCCTTTGCAACCGCTAAAGAAACTCCTAAAATAGCATTAGCACCCAATTTTGATTTATTTGGCGTTCCATCTAATTCAATCATTGTTTGATCGATAAGATTTTGCTCAAAAACAGACATTCCAATAATTTCTTCTGCTATATCAGTATTTACATTAGCAATAGCTTTTGTAACACCTTTACCCATAAAAGCTTTACCTCCATCACGAAGTTCAACAGCTTCATGTTCTCCAGTTGATGCTCCAGAAGGAACCGCAGCTCTTCCCATTACACCATTTTCAGTAAACACATCTACTTCTATCGTAGGGTTACCTCTTGAATCTAAAATCTGTCTTGCATGAATGCTAATTATGATACTCATATATTTTTATATTTTAATGTTGAAATACACAGCAAATATACAAAAGTAAGGTGTTAGAAAACGCCCTCAATCCCTTAAAAACTGTGACAAATAACCTTTATTTAAACTATAACGTTTTAGTTGGCTTTAACTTTAATCATATCAAAAAACTGATCAAATAAATATTCTGCATCATGAGGTCCAGGACTCGCTTCTGGATGATATTGAACAGAAAATACATTCTTAGCATTCATTTTAATTCCTGCTACAGTTTTATCATTGAGATGCACATGGGTAATATCTATAGCTGTATTAGCCTCTGTTTCTTCTCTATTAATAGCGAAGCCATGATTCTGAGAAGTAATTTCACCCTTACCTGTAATTAAATTCATAACAGGATGGTTAATTCCCCTATGACCATTATGCATTTTATAGGTAGAAATACCATTAGCCAAGGCAATTACTTGATGTCCTAGACATATTCCGAACAAAGTTTCATCGTTTGCTATGATATCTTTAGCTGTTTGAATCGCGTCTGTTAATGGCTCAGGATCACCTGGGCCATTAGAAATGAAATACCCATCTGGTTCAAAATCTTGCATTTCTTTAAAAGAAGTATTGTATGGATATACTTTTATATAAGCACCTCTTTTAGCTAAGTTTCTAAGAATATTCTTTTTGATCCCAATATCTAAGGCTGATATTTTTACTGGGGCATTCTCATCACCATAGAAATAAGGTTCTTTAGTAGAAACTTTAGAAGCCAATTCTAAACCTTCCATACTAGGAATGTTTTTCAATTGCTCCTTTAGACCATCAATATTATCAACCTCTGTTGAGATAACTGCATTCTGTGCTCCGTTGTCACGAATATAACTCACAAGAGCTCGTGTATCAACGTCAGATATCGCAAACAATTTATTATTATCTAAAAATTCTTCTAAACTTAGGTCTGCTATAGCTCTAGAAAAAGTATAGCTAAAGTTTTTACAAATTAAACCAGATATTTTAACACTATCAGATTCAATTTCTTCAGAATTGGTTCCATAATTTCCAATATGGGCATTGGTTGTCACCATCAATTGACCAAAATAAGATGGATCCGTAAATATTTCTTGATACCCCGTCATTCCAGTGTTAAAACACACTTCCCCGAATGCTGTTCCTTCTTTATCACCTACTGCTTTACCATAAAAAATAGTTCCATCAGCTAATAAAATAAGAGCTTTTTTTCTAGTTTGATACTTCATTTTTAGGAATTATATTAAATATTTTACAAAATAACACAAAAAAAAGGATAAGCTTTTCAACTTATCCTTTTCTAATATTAATACTTATAAACCATCTTATTCTTCTGAACTTTCTGGTTGATTAGTTTCTTGAGAAGCCTCAGCCGCCGGAGCGTCCGATTTCTTAGCCTTTCCTCTTCTAGTAGTTTTCTTAGCTGGAGTTTTAGAAGCATTGTAAAGCTCATTAAAATCTACCAACTCGATCATCGCCATATCAGCGTTATCTCCTAAACGAGTACCTAACTTAATAATTCTAGTATAACCACCTGGACGGTCAGCTATTTTTTCTGCTACCGTACTGAATAACTCAGTTACAGCATATTTATCTCTAAGGTTCTTGAAAACAACACGTCTATTGTGTGTTCCTTTCTCAGTAGTCTGATTATTCTCAGTCTTAGCCTTAGTGATCAATGGCTCAACAAACTGCTTTAAAGCTTTAGCCTTTGCTACAGTTGTGTTTATTCTTTTGTGTTCGATAAGAGAACAAGCCATATTTGCAAGCATTGCAACTCTATGCGCCTTCTTTCTACCTAAGTGATTAACTTTTTTACCGTGTCTCATTACTTTATTCTATTTTCTTCCTTATCCGAGATTTTCTCTTCCAACAGAAGTAAAATTAATCTTTATCTAATTTATATTTTGACAGATCCATACCGAAACTTAAACCTTTATTGATTACAAGTTCTTCAAGCTCTGTTAATGACTTTTTACCGAAGTTTCTAAACTTCATTAAATCATTTTTATTAAAAGAAACTAAGTCTCCTAGAGTATCTACTTCCGCAGCTTTCAAACAATTTAGAGCACGAACCGAAAGATCCATATCTACTAATTTTGTTTTTAATAACTGACGCATGTGTAGGGACTCTTCGTCATAAGTTTCAGTTTGTGCAATTTCGTCAGCTTCTAAAGTGATACGCTCATCAGAGAATAACATAAAGTGGTGTATTAAAACCTTAGCACCTTCTGTTAAAGCATCCTTTGGAGCGATAGAACCATCAGATTCAATTTCGAAAACTAATTTTTCGTAATCGGTCTTTTGTTCTACACGAAAGTTTTCAATGCTATATTTTACATTCTTAATAGGTGTAAAGATAGAATCAATAGCTATCGTACCAATTGGAGCACCAGACTTCTTATTTTCCTCAGCAGGAACATAACCTCTACCCTTTTCAATAACTAACTCCATATTGAAGTTAACTTTAGCATCCATATTACAGATTACTAGATCAGGATTAAGTACTTGAAATCCAGAAATAAATTTTTGAAAATCCCCTGCTGTAAGTTGGTTTTTACCACTTACCGAAACAGAAACAGTTTCAGAATCTACATCTTCAATTTGTCTTTTAAAACGAACTTGCTTAAGGTTTAGAATAATTTCAGTTACATCTTCTACGATACCAGATATAACAGAGAATTCATGCTCTACTTTATCTACGCGAATAGAGGTAATTGCAAAACCTTCTAAAGAAGATAGTAATACTCTTCTTAAAGCATTTCCAACAGTCAATCCATAACCAGGTTCCAAAGGGCGGAATTCAAACTTCCCTTCGAAATCTGTCGAATCAATCATTATAACTTTATCGGGTTTTTGAAAATTAAATAATGCCATAATTGGATCAGTGTTGTTTATTTAGAGTATAACTCGACGATTAATTGTTCTTTGATATTCTCTGGAATTTGAAGTCTTTCAGGAACAGCAACAAAAGTACCTTCCATTTTTTCAGTATTCCAAGTCATCCATTCGTAAACACTACTGTTAGCAGCTAACGAATCTTGTATTGTAGAAATTGATTTAGACTTTTCTCTAACACCAACAACATCCCCTGCTTTTAAAGAATACGAAGGAATGTTTACTAACTCTCCGTTAACAGTAATATGTCTGTGTGATACTAATTGTCTAGCTCCACTTCTAGAGTTAGAAACTCCCATTCTGAAAACAACGTTATCTAAACGACATTCACATAATTGAAGTAAAATTTCACCAGTAACACCTTCTTTTCTCTTTGCAGTTGCGAAAATGTTTCTAAATTGTTTTTCTAATATACCGTAAGTGTACTTAGCTTTTTGCTTTTCCATTAACTGAACAGCATACTCAGATTTTTTTCCACGACGTCTAGCGTTTCCGTGTTGTCCTGGAGGGAAATTTCTTTTTTCAAAAGATTTATCATCTCCGAATATTGCTTCGCCAAATTTACGAGCAATTTTAGTTTTTGGTCCTATATATCTTGCCATCTTCTTGTTGTTTGAAAGTATGATTATGAATTAAGGCTTATCCTTCGATAATCGTATCAATACTTTCTGTGAAATATCCTATTTTAAAAGGACTATTAGTAATTATAATTAAACTCTTCTTCTTTTTGGTGGTCTACAACCATTATGTGGAATTGGTGTTACATCAATAATTTCTGTAACTTCAATACCAGCATTATGTAAAGAACGTATTGCAGATTCTCTACCATTTCCTGGTCCTTTAACGTAAACTTTCACTTTTCTTAGTCCTGCTTCATGTGCAACTTTAGCACAATCTTCAGAAGCAACTTGAGCTGCATAAGGAGTGTTCTTCTTAGAACCTCTGAATCCCATTTTACCTGCAGACGACCAAGAAATTACGTCACCTTTTTTATTTGTCAAAGAAATAATAATGTTATTGAAAGATGCTGTTACGTGAGCTTCACCAACAGATTCTACAATAACCTTACGTTTCTTTGCAACTTTTGTATTTGACTTTGCCATATTTTTAAGTTTCTAGTTGTTAGTTCTGAGTTATTGGAATCCTAAACCTTTCGATTTCAAGCAGATTCTTCTAACGTCCAAATACTAATGACTACTGTCTAATTTTTATTTAGTTGCTTTTTTCTTGTTAGCAACAGTTTTTCTCTTACCTTTTCTAGTTCTAGAATTATTCTTCGTTCTCTGTCCTCTTAACGGAAGACCAGATCTATGACGAATACCTCTGTAACAACCAATGTCCATTAAACGTTTAATGTTTAATTGAGTCTCAGAACGAAGTTCACCCTCGATAGTGAAAGCAGAAACTGCCTCACGAATACGACTGATTTCATCATCGTTCCAATCAGACACCTTTGTATCTTCACTTACTTGGGCATTTGCTAAAATTTCTTTAGCTCTACTGTTACCTACTCCGAAGATATAAGTAAGAGCAATTACCCCTCTTTTCTGTTTTGGTATATCAACACCTGCAATTCTTGCCATAACTACCCTTGTCTTTGTTTAAATCTAGGATTCTTTTTGTTTATTACGTACAATCTACCTTTTCTGCGAACAATTTTGCAGTCGGCACTTCTTTTCTTTAATGATGCTCTAACTTTCATCCTATTATCTTAATATCTATATGTAATTCTTGCTTTACTCAAATCATAAGGACTCATTTCTAATTTTACCTTATCACCTGGAAGTAATTTTATATAATGCATACGCATCTTGCCTGAAATATGGGCTGTAACAACATGTCCATTTTCTAACTCTACACGAAACATTGCATTTGATAATGCTTCAATTATGCTACCGTCTTGCTCTATTGCTGATTGCTTAGCCATAACTTACGCTACCTTTCTATTTTTACCTGTCTTCATTAACCCATCATAATGACGATTTAACAAATACGAATTAACTTGTTGTACTGTATCTATTGCAACACCAACCATAATTAATAGTGATGTACCACCATAAAACATGGCCCAACCTGGTTGAACATCCATTAACTTAACTACAATTGCAGGCAATACAGCCAGCAAAGCTAAGAAAATAGATCCTGGTAACGTAATTAAAGACATAATCTTATCTAAAAAATCGCCAGTTTCTGCTCCAGGCCTAATTCCAGGGATAAAACCGCCGCTTCTTTTTAAGTCATCAGCCATTTTATTTGTCGGAACCGTGATTGCCGTATAAAAATATGTAAATACAATTATCAAAAATGCAAATAACAAATTGTAAGCCAATCCAAAAATATCTTGGAATTGAACTTCCATCCATTGCCCCCATGCTGTTTCATTAAATGTCTTTCCAATTAATCCAGGAGCAAACATAATTGCCTGTGCAAAGATAATTGGCATAACACCAGAAGCATTAAGCTTTAAAGGAATGTACTGTCTAGTTCCCATAGCATCTTTCTCATATCCACCAGAAGCAGATCTACGAGCGTATTGCACCGGTATTTGTCTAGTAGCCATTACCAATAAAACACTTAGTAGGATTACCACAAACCAGATAATAACTTCAATTAAAACTAACATTGGACCTCCTGTTCCTTCCCATCTCGAAATAGCTTCTTGAGCAAAGGCTTGAGGTAATGTAGCAATAATACCAATCATAATTAATAAAGAAATACCATTACCGATACCTCTATCCGTAATTTTCTCCCCTAACCACATTGCAAATACAGTTCCAGTTACTAAGATAATAACCGCAGGAATCATGAAATCAAGACCTTTACCAAGAACAAAAGCACTATCCGGCACACCAAACTGACTTAAACCTAATAAATAAGTTGGAGCCTGTAAGATACAGATACCGATAGTTAACCATCTTGTAATTTGATTGATAGTCTTTCTTCCACTTTCACCTTCTTTCTGAAGTTTCTGCAAGTAAGGAATAGCTATTCCCATTAATTGCACTACAATAGAAGCAGAGATATAAGGCATAATACCCAATGCAAAAACAGAGGCTTTTGCAAAAGCACCCCCTGTAAAAGCATTTAATATTCCAAAGATTCCGTTTTCTGTACCAGAAGTTAAGGCTCCTAGTTGCGCTGTATCAATACCCGGGAGCGCAATTTGCGCCCCGAATCTGTATACTAACAATAAACCAAGAGTAACAAGGATTCTTCCTTTTAACTCTTCAATCTTCCAAATATTAGATAATGTCTCGAAAAATTTCTTCATAGTGTATTTCTTATAAACTTATTGCTTCGCCACCAGCAGCTTCTATAGCCGCTTTAGCAGTAGCAGTAAATTTATGTGCTGATATTTTAAGAGACGCTTTTAATTCACCTCCACCTAATATTTTAACTAAATCAGATTTTCGGGCTAATCTATTTTGAACCAATACATCTAAATTAATAGCATCTTTAGCGATACCATTATCTACAAGTAATTGCAACTTATCTAAATTAATACCAGCGTATTCCTTTCTATTAATATTTGTAAAACCAAATTTAGGAACACGTCTTTGAAGTGGCATTTGCCCACCTTCAAAACCAATCTTTTTAGAATACCCAGATCTAGATTTAGCACCTTTGTGACCTCTAGTGGCAGTACCACCTTTTCCAGTACCTTGCCCACGTCCTACAATCTTACCTGCACGGTGAACAGCGCCTTCAGCTGGTTTTAAACTATTTAAATTCATCTTTATATTTTTTTAAGCTTCCTCAGTTGAAACTAAGTGATTAACTTTAGCTATCATACCCATAATACTAGGGGTATTCTCATGTTCTACAACTTGACCTAATTTTCTTAAACCAAGTGCTTCAAGAGTTTTTTTCTGTCTAAGAGGTTTTTTAATACCACTCTTAACTTGTGTAACTTTAACTTTTGCCATAATACCTTAATTTATCCCTTAAAAACTTTTTCAAGAGAAATTCCTCTTTGTGTAGCAACCGTCTTAGCATCTCTAATCTGCAATAATGCATCAAATGTAGCCTTAACAACGTTGTGTGGGTTTGAAGACCCTTGAGATTTTGATAATACATCATGAACCCCAACTGCTTCAAGTACCGCTCTTACAGCTCCACCAGCAATTACCCCGGTACCATGAGATGCAGGCTGAATATAAACTCTAGCTCCACCAAACTTACCTTTTTGTTCGTGAGGTATTGTTCCTTTAATTAAAGGAATTCTAATTAAATTTTTCTTAGCGTCATCAATAGCCTTAGAAATAGCAGTAGCAACTTCTTTAGACTTACCTAAACCTTGACCAACTACGCCATTTTCGTCACCAACAACAACGATAGCAGAGAAACCAAATGCTCTACCACCTTTTGTTACTTTAGTAACTCTTTGTACACCAACTAAACGATCTTTTAAATCAAGACCTCCTGGTTTTACAACTTCTACGTTTTTGTATTTCTGGTACATATATATTTAGAATTTAAGTCCTGCTTCTCTAGCTCCTTCAGCTAATGATTTTACTCTACCGTGATATAAACAACCACCTCTATCAAAAGCTACTGTCTCAACACCAGCTTTCTTTGCTTTTTCCGCAATAGTTTTACCTACTAAGTTAGCTATTTCAGTCTTAGTTCCTTTAACATCAACTATCTCCTTATCTCTAGAAGATGCTGCAACTAAAGTTACCCCACTGTTATCATCTATAACTTGTACATAAATTTCTTTGTTACTTCTAAAAACCGATAATCTCGGTCTTGCAGCAGTACCAAAAGAAACTTTACGTATTCTTCTCTTAATTCGCTGTCTTCTTTCAGTCTTTGATAATCCCATAATTCTACTTATTATGCTGACTTACCAGCTTTTCTTCTTAATTGTTCTCCAACAAACTTAACACCTTTTCCTTTATACGGCTCTGGTCTACGGAAAGATCTTATTTTAGCAGCTACTTGACCTACTAATTGTTTGTCAAAAGACGTTAACTTAATAATTGGATTTTTTCCTTTTTCAGATACAGTTTCAATTGAAACCTCTGGAGCAAGATCTATAACTATATTATGAGAAAAACCTAAAGCCAAATCTAATCTTTGACCTTGGTTACTTGCTCTATAACCTACACCTACAAGTTCCAATTCTTTAGTCCATCCTTTTGATACACCATCGATCATATTGTTAACCAAAGATCTGTAAAGACCATGCTTAGCTTTATGCTCTTTAGTATCAGAAGATCTAGTTACAAAAACTTGATCATCTTCAACCTTTACTTCAACAGCGCTATATTCTTGAGTTAACTCACCCAACTTACCTTTTACAGTAATTAAATTATCTTTTATCTCAACGGTTACTCCCTGAGGTATCGCAACTGGATTATTACCTATTCTAGACATTTCTTAAATCTTTATAGTATTAATAAACGTAACATAATACTTCACCACCAACTTTTTCTAGCTTAGCTTGCTTACTCGTCATAACCCCATGTGAAGTTGAAACGATAGCAATACCCAATCCGTTAAGTACTCTTGGTAAATCAGTAGAACCAGCATACTTACGTAGACCTGGCTTACTTATACGCATAATTTTTTTTATCACAGGTTCTTTAGTTAGCTTATCATACTTCAAAGCTATTTTCACCGTGCCTTGAACCTTATTTGGTTCAAACTTATAACTTAAAATATATCCTTGTTCGAATAATATTTTAGTCATTTCTTTTTTCAAATTAGATGCAGGAATCTCGACAACTCTGTGCCCAGCGCTACTCGCATTTCTAATTCTTGTTAAGTAATCCGAAATTGGATCTGTTACCATATGTACTAATTTGCAGTATTGGTTTTTAGCAATGCGCTAAACCTGATACCAGTTAATATTTAAATTGACTACCAGCTAGCTTTTTTAACTCCTGGTATTAACCCTTCATTTGCCATTTCTCTGAAAGTTACACGCGAAACACCAAATGTTCTCATGTAACCTCTAGGTCTACCTGTAAGCTTACATCTATTATGTAAACGTACCGGATTAGCATTTCTAGGTAGTTTCTGTAACCCTTCGTAGTCTCCAGCTTCTTTCAAAGCTTTTCTCTTCTCAGCGTACTTTGCTACAGTTTTTTCTCTTTTAACCTCGCGGGCTTTCATCGATTCTTTAGCCATCTTAATTCTTTTTAAAAGGTAATCCCAATTGAGTTAATAATGATTTAGCCTCTTTATCTGTTTTTGCAGAAGTTACAAAGGTAATATCCATTCCGTTGATTCTATTGATTTTATCAATATTTATCTCAGGAAAAATAATTTGCTCTGTAACACCAAGATTATAATTACCACGTCCATCAAAGCCAGTAGCCTTAATTCCTTGGAAATCTCTAACTCTTGGAAGTGCGCTAGTAACTAAACGATCAAGAAATTCAAACATTCTTTCACCTCTTAAAGTAACCTTACAACCGATTGGCATACCTTTTCTAAGCTTAAAAGAAGCAACATCCTTCTTAGAAATAGTAGCTACAGACTTCTGACCAGTAATTGTAGTTAATTCATCAACCGCATGGTCTATTAACTTCTTATCTGCTACAGCTGCACCTACACCTCTACTAACAACTATCTTCTCTAGCTTAGGAACCTGCATAACGTTCTTATACCCAAACTCTTCTTTAAGAGCGCCAATAATGCGCTCATTGTATTCTGTTTTTAACCTTGTAACGTAAGCCATAACTATATTACTTCATTAGATTTTTTAGAGACTCTAACTTTTTTCCCATCTCTAACATCGTAACCTACTCTCGTAGTGCTACCAGATTTAGCATCAATCAATGCTAAATTAGATATGTGTAAAAGTGCCTCTTTCTTTACGATACCACCTTGAGGATTTTTAGCACTAGGCTTTTCATGCTTAGATACCATATTAGCACCTTCAACAATCGCCTTGTTCTTATCAAAATCAATCTTCATAATCTTACCTTCCACACCTTTATGGTCTCCAGCTACGATTCTTACGATATCTCCTACTTTTATTTTTAGCTTTTTCATCTGTTTCTAAATGTTATAGCACCTCTGGAGCTAATGATACAATTTTCATGAATTGCTTATCACGAAGTTCTCTAGCTACAGGTCCAAAAACACGTGTACCTCTCATTTCTCCAGTTGGATTTAAAAGAACACATGCGTTATCATCAAAACGAATGTAAGAACCATCTTGTCTTCTTACTTCCTTTTTAGTTCTAACTACAACCGCAGTAGAAACAGCACCTTTTTTAATAGTACCATTAGGAGTAGCTTCTTTAACCGCTACTACTATTTTATCTCCTACAGAAGCATATCTTCTTTTTGTACCACCTAACACTCTAATGGTCAAAACTTCTTTTGCCCCAGTATTGTCAGCTACCTTTAATCTTGATTCTTGCTGTAACATAATTATTTAGCTCTTTCAATGATTTCAACCAATCTCCAACACTTAGTTTTACTTAAAGGACGTGTTTCCATTATCCTTACTGTATCACCAATATTGCAATCATTTGCCTCATCGTGTGCAACATATTTTTTAGTTCTTAATACGAACTTTCCGTACATAGGGTGTTTTACTCGCTTAACTTCTGAAATCACAATTGATTTCTCCATTTTGTTGCTAGTAACAACTCCTACTCTCTCTTTTCTTAAGTTTCTTTTTTCCATAAAGCAGAACCAGTTATTGGTTATCCCTTTTAGTTAATTCTGTCGCTATTCTAGCCACTGTTCTTCTCGCTTTTCTTATTTGAAGCGGGTTTTCCAACGGAGTAACGCTATGCGCTATTTTCAAATCTGAATGTTGCTTCTTAGCCTCAGCTAATTTAGAGCCTAACTCCTCAACAGATAATTCCTTTACTTCTGATTGTTTCATAATTCCTTACAATTAAAAATTAAGCTGAATAATCTCTAGCAACAATAAACTTTGTTTTAACAGGTAATTTCTGCGCTGCAAGACGTAACGCCTCTTTAGCAATCTCCTGAGACACCCCAGCGATTTCGAACATAATCCTACCAGGTAAAACCACAGCAACAAAATATTCAGGAGCACCTTTACCTTTACCCATACGAACCTCTAGAGGTTTTTTGGTAATAGGCTTATCTGGAAATATTTTAATCCACATTTGCCCCTCTCTTTTCATATATCTAGTAGCAGCAATACGCGCTGCCTCTATCTGTCTTGATGTAATAAAACTTGTATCTAAAGATTTTATACCGAACATACCATTTGAAAGCTGATGACCTCTTCCAGAGATCCCTTTCATTCTACCCTTCTGTGTCTTACGAAACTTGGTTCTTTTAGGTTGTAACATTTTTCTACTTCTTTAAAAATTACTTTCTACGACGTGGTTTCTTGTTACCATCTTGCTTACCACCTTTAGCACCTTGGCTTTTTTCCATACCAACTAAAGGAGATAAATCTCTTTTACCATAAACCTCACCTTTCATAATCCACACTTTGATACCTAATCTTCCATAAGTAGTATGTGCTTCATGTAAAGCATAGTCGATATCTGCTCTAAAAGTCGATAATGGTATTCTTCCATCTTTATAAGATTCAGAACGAGCCATTTCCGCTCCATTTAAACGTCCAGAAATTTGAATTTTAATACCTTCAGCATTCATACGCATCGCTGCAGCAATTGCCATTTTAATTGCTCTTCTAAATGAAATTCTATTTTCAATTTGACGAGCAACACTAGCCGCTACAAGATTTGCATCTAACTCAGGTCTTTTAATTTCAAAAATATTAATCTGAACCTCTTTATCAGTAATTTTCTTAAGCTCCTCTTTCAACTTATCTACTTCCTGACCACCTTTACCGATAATAATACCAGGTCTTGCAGTTGTAATAGTAATAGTAATAAGTTTTAAAGTACGCTCAATAATAACTCTTGATACACTAGCTTTCGCTAAACGAGCATGAACATATTTTCTGATCTTGTTATCTTCGGCTAATTTATCACCGTAATCATTTCCACCATACCAGTTAGACTCCCATCCTCTAATGATGCCTAAACGAATTCCGATTGGATTTGTCTTTTGTCCCATACCTAGCTTTGTACATTATTGTTAGAATCCAACACTAATGTTACGTGATTGGAACGTTTTCTAATTCTGTGTGCTCTACCTTGAGGTGCCGGTCTAAGTCTTTTCAACATAGCGCCACCATCAACTCTTATCTCTTTAATAAAAAGGTCAGCATCTTCTATACTAGCATCCTCATTTTTAGCCTGCCAGTTTGCAATAGCTGATAAAAGCAATTTCTCTAATTTACGAGAAGCTTCTTTAGAATTGAACTTTAAAATTGCCAGTGCTTTCTCCACTTGAACCCCTCTTACCAAATCAGCTACTAAACGCATCTTTCTTGGTGAAGTTGGACAATTATTCAATTTCGCAAAAGCAATCTGCTTTTTCTCTGCCTTTATTCTTTCGGCCATTTGTTTTTTACGAACTCCCATAGCTTACTTTTTTCCTTTATTTTTCGAACCACCATGACCTCTAAAAGATCTAGTTGGTGAAAATTCTCCTAATTTATGACCAACCATATTCTCTGTAACATATACAGGAACAAATTGTCTACCATTATGAACAGCGATAGTTTGACCAACGAAATCTGGTGTTATCATTGAAGCTCTTGACCAAGTCTTAACTACAGTCTTCTTACCAGAATCTATATTCTGTTGAACTTTCTTTTCTAAACTAAAGTGAACGTAAGGTCCTTTTTTTAGTGAACGTGCCATTTCTTTCTACTTTTTATTTCTTTCTACGTTCTAATATATATCTATTTGTAGCCTTAGTCTTAGAACGAGTTCTATAACCTTTAGCAGGTATACCGTTCTTAGATCTTGGGTGACCACCTGAAGCTCTACCTTCACCACCACCCATTGGGTGATCGACAGGGTTCATTGCAACCGGTCTTGTTCTTGGTCTTCTACCTAACCATCTACTTCTACCGGCTTTACCAGAAACAAGTAATTGATGATCAGAATTAGATACCGCCCCAATCGTAGCTAAACATAAAACTAGAATCAATCTAGTTTCACCTGAAGGAAGTTTTACCGTAGCAAACTTACCGTCTCTAGCCATTAATTGAGCAAATGTACCAGCACTTCTTGCCATAACAGCACCTTGTCCTGGACGTAGTTCTATACAAGAAATAATAGTACCTAAAGGAATAGCACTTAAAGGAAGTGCATTTCCAATTTCAGGAGTAGCATCTGCACCAGAAGAAATCTCCTGACCCACTTGCATTCCGTTTTGTGCTATTACATATCTTTTCTCTCCATCAGCATAATTCACTAAAGCTACGAATGCTGTTCTGTTAGGATCATACTGAATAGAATCAATGACACCAGCAACTCCTTGCTTGTCTCTTTTGAAATCTATCAAACGATACCTTCTCTTATGACCACCACCTCTGTGTTGGATAGTCATCTTTCCTTGACTGTTTCTACCTCCGGACTTTTTTAACGGAGCAAGCAAGCTCTTCTCCGGCTTATCAGTAGTAATCGCGTCGAATCCGTTTACTACTCTAAAACGCTGTCCTGGAGTGATTGGTTTTAATTTTCTAACTGACATTTTTTGTCTTTAGTCTTAATTATAGATTACTGTAATAATCGATTATATCCCCTTCAGAAACCTGTACTATTGCTTTCTTATAAGCATTAGATTTACCATGTTGCACTCCGGTTTTCGTATAACGAGTCTTTCTTGAAGGCCCGTAATTCATAGTTCTAACTTTCTCAACTGAAACCCCGTAAGTAGATTCAACAGCTTCTTTAATCTGAAGCTTATTCGCCTTAGGGTTCACAATGAAGCCATAACGATTGTACAACTCACTATCTGAAGTCATTTTTTCTGTTATAATTGGCTTTATCAACACACTCATGTTCTTATTGTTTAGTTAAGTTAGACTCAATTCCTTCTAAAGAACCTTCTAGAAGCACAATATTATTAGCATTTAAAATTTTATAAGTGCTTAAATCTGAGTTAGTTACAACTTCAGACCCTTTCAAATTGCGTGACGACAAATATACATTATTATTTGAATCACCCAACACAAATAGAGATTTTTTATTTTCCAAGCCTAATGACTTCAAAACATTCTTAAAATCCTTTGTTTTTGGAGCATCAAAATTAAAATCTTCAACTACTAAAATTGCTTTTTCATTTGACTTAATACTCAAAGCAGATTTTCTAGCTAAACGTTTTAAATTCTTATTTAATTTTTGCTTATAATCTTTAGGTCTTGGTCCAAATATACGACCACCACCTCTAAAAACTGGAGACTTAATACTACCCGCACGAGCAGTACCTGTACCCTTTTGTTTCTTTATTTTTCTTGTACTACCAGCTATCTCAGCTCTTTCTTTAGACTTATGCGTACCTTGTCTTTGGTGCGCTAAATATTGTTTAACGTCTAAATAAACAGCATGTTTATTTGGCTCTATACCGTAAACAGCATCAGAAAGCTCTATGCTTCTACCTGTTTCTTTTCCTTTAATATCTAAAACTGCTACCTTCATTACTTCTCAATAGTTACGTAAGCGTTCTTATGACCAGGCACACAACCTTTTAAAACTAAAAGATTTTTTTCTGGAACTACTTTTAAAACCTTAAGGTTTTGAACAGTTACTTTATCAGTACCCATTCTTCCGGCCATCTTCATACCTTTGAATACTCTCGCAGGATAAGAAGCAGCACCTACAGAACCAGGAGCTCTTAGTCTGTTATGTTGACCGTGAGTTGCTTGTCCAACACCGGCAAAGCCATGTCTTTTAACAACACCTTGAAAACCTTTTCCTTTAGAGATACCAATAGCATCTACAAATTCACCTTCTACAAATAAATCAACACCAATAGTGTCTCCTAATTTGTAATCACCTTCAAAATCACGGAATTCAACGACTTTTTTCTTTGGAGAAACACCTGCTTTTTTAAAATGACCTGATTCAGCCTTATTAGCACGTTTTTCTGCCTTGTCATCGAAACCTAACTGAAGGGCACTATACCCGTCTACCTCTTCGGTTCTGACTTGGGTAACTACACATGGACCTAGTTCGATAACTGTACATGGAATGTTCTTTCCATTTTCATCGAAAATACTAGTCATGCCTACTTTCTTTCCTATTAACCCAGACATATTTAATTTAATTAATTAGTATTTACTTTTATTAACTCTCAATTTTGAACTGAAAAAAAGGGTCAAAATAAATCGACCCTGATTTTATTTTTCCGTTTTTCCCTTGCGAAACGCTCAGGACATGTTACTCGCAATACAAATTGCTTACAAGTATAATTATACTTTTATCTCTACTTCAACACCACTTGGCAACTCTAATTTCATTAAAGCGTCAATTGTTTTTGAAGAAGAACTATAAATATCAAGAAGCCTCTTATAAGAACTTAATTGAAATTGCTCTCTCGACTTTTTATTAACGTGAGGAGAACGCAATACAGTAAATATTTTCTTATGTGTTGGTAATGGAATTGGACCAGTAACAACAGCTCCTGTAGTCTTTACAGTTTTAACTATTTTTTCAGCAGACTTATCCACTAAATTATAGTCGTATGATTTTAGTTTTATTCTAATTTTTTGACTCATTTTCGTAAAATTAAGCGGTTAAACCTTTTGCTGCTTTGATTACCTCTTCAGAAATATTTGAAGGTGTCTCCGCATAATGTGAAAATTCCATTGTTGATGTCGCTCTACCAGAAGACATTGTTCTTAACGCCGTAACGTAACCAAACATTTCCGATAATGGAACTTCACCTTTTATCACCTTAGCACCAGCTCTATCACTCATGTTAGTAATAGTTCCTCTTCTTCTGTTTAAATCTCCAACAATATCACCCATGTTTTCTTCAGGCGTTAAAGCTTCAATTTTCATAATAGGCTCCATAATTACGGCTCCAGCAGCTTTACCAGCAGCTTTATAACCCATTTTTGCAGCTAATTCAAAAGATAATGCATCAGAATCCACAGGGTGGAAAGAACCATCTGTCAAAACAACTTTCATACGATCCATTTCATAACCCGCTAAAGGACCCGCCTTCATTGCAGCTGTGAAACCTTTTTGAACCGAAGGAATAAATTCTTTTGGAATACGCCCCCCTTTGATTTGATCAACAAACTGCAAACCAGTTCCTTCGAAATCATCATCAGCAGGACCCATCTCAAACACAATGTCACCAAACTTACCACGACCACCAGATTGCTTTTTATAAGTTTCTCTATGACCAGCAGTTTTAGTTAAAGCTTCTTTGTACTCAACCTGAGGCTGACCTTGATTAACTTCAACTTTAAATTCACGTCTTAAACGATCTACAATAATATCTAAGTGAAGCTCACCCATACCTGATATAATTGTTTGACCAGAAGCTTCATCTGTTCTAGCTGTAAATGTAGGATCTTCCTCAGAAAGTTTAGCCAAAGCCATTCCTAATTTATCAACATCCGCCTTGGTTTTAGGCTCTACCGCAATACCAATAACTGGATCAGGGAAGTCCATACTCTCCAAAACAATAGGATGTTTCTCAGCAGATAATGTATCACCAGTTTTAATATCCTTAAAACCTACAGCAGCACCAATATCTCCAGCTTCTATATAATCAATTGCATTTTGCTTGTTAGCATGCATTTGATATATTCTAGAAATACGCTCCTTATTGCCTGAACGATTGTTCAACACATAAGAACCAGCATCTAATCTACCAGAATACGCTCTAAAGAATGCTAAACGACCTACAAAAGGATCAGTTGCAATTTTAAAAGCTAAAGCAGCAAACGGCTCCTTTACATCTGGTTTTCTAGTGATTGGCAATTCAGTATTAGGATCTGTACCCGTAATTGCTTCCTTATCCAATGGAGAAGGCAAGTAACGACAAACAGCGTCTAATAAAAACTGAACACCTTTATTTTTAAATGATGAACCACAAATCATAGGTATGATACTCATATCCATAACCGCAGCTCGTAAAGCAGCATGCACTTCATCCTCAGTAATAGAATCTTCATCTTCGAAGAATTTCTCCATCAAAGTGTCATCATACTCAGCAACAGCCTCTATAAGATTAGCTCTATACTCTCTAACCTCTGCTTTCATTTCTTCAGGAATATCAACCACATCAAAAGTTGCCCCGAAATTATCTTCATGCCAAACAATAGCTCTATTTTTCACCAAATCAACGACACCTCTAAAATCAGCCTCATCACCTATTGGCAAAACTATTGGAACAGCATTTGATTTTAACATCTCCTTGATTTGATTACAAACCATTAAGAAGTTAGAACCTTGTCTATCCATTTTATTTACAAAGCCCATTCTTGGAACTTTGTAATTATCAGCAAGTCTCCAGTTCGTTTCAGACTGAGGCTCCACACCATCAACCGCACTAAACAAGAAAACCAAACCATCAAGTACACGCAAAGAACGGTTTACTTCAACCGTAAAATCAACGTGGCCAGGAGTATCAATAATATTAAAATGATACGGCTTAGTTTCATCAATTTTCTCCCCATTCTTCATTGGGAAATTCCATGTACATGTTGTAGCCGCAGACGTAATAGTAATACCACGTTCTTGCTCCTGCTCCATCCAATCCATTGTAGCAGCACCATCATGTACTTCTCCAATTTTATGACTTACACCCGTATAAAATAATATACGCTCCGTAGTAGTTGTCTTTCCCGCATCAATATGAGCAGCAATACCTATATTTCTAGTAAATTTTAAATCTCTTGACATTTCTGATAATTAAAATCTAAAGTGAGAGAAAGCCTTATTAGCCTCTGCCATTTTGTGAGTATCTGTTCTTTTCTTGACTGCAGCACCCTCTTCTTTAGCAGCTGCTAATATTTCACCAGCTAATTTTTGTGACATAGCCTTCTCGTTTCTCTTACGAGCGTAACTAATTAACCACTTCATAGCTGTTGATATTTTTCTATCCGGTCTAATCTGCATTGGAATTTGGAATGTAGCACCCCCAACTCTTCTACTCCTTACCTCTACATGAGGCATAACATTAGAAAGAGCATCTTTCCAAATTTCTAGAGCCGTTTTTTCTTCGTCTGTTTTCTTTTCTTCTACGATATCAATAGCATCGTAAAATACTTTGTACGCTATAGACTTCTTACCATCCCACATCATCATGTTAACAAAACGCGTCACTAACTGATCATTAAATCTTGGATCTGGTAAAAGAGGTCTCTTTTTAGCCTGTTTTTTTCTCATTGTTTCTGTTTAAAGCTTGATTACTTCTTAGGTCTTTTAGCACCATACTTAGATCTACGTTGAGTTCTTCCAGCAACACCTGCTGTATCCAAAGCACCTCTAACGATATGATACCTAACACCTGGTAAATCCTTAACTCTTCCGCCCCTTACTAATACTATCGAGTGCTCTTGAAGATTATGTCCTTCACCAGGGATGTATGCATTTACTTCCTTACCATTTGTCAACCTAACCCTTGCTACTTTACGCATTGCAGAATTTGGTTTTTTAGGTGTAGTAGTGTAAACACGAGTACAAACCCCTCTTCTTTGAGGACAAGAATCCAAAGCAGCCGATTTACTCTTCTTAGTAATCGTGGCCCTTCCTTTTCTTACTAATTGTGAAATTGTTGGCATACTATAATTGTATCTATATATATAACTTACCCTTTTTTAAGGGTCGGCAAATGTAGCAATAATTCCCATTAATTCAAATAGTTAATCATTTTTATTTGATTTAATTACACCTACACCTAAATAAGCCCCCAGAATCAAGCTTTAAACATCCTCATTATTATTCTGTTAAAAAAAAGGCCTGAATTTTAGTATAAACATATTTTTAACTTAAAACCTTAAATTTTAAACATATTTTAACTTAAATGAGTAATTATTTAATATTTATTTAGGATTATTAACATAGTTTTAAGACTTTCGTCGGAACTAATTCAAATGAAATAATAATGAGAACAAAATTAAATGGAATCCTCTCGCTTTTTTTAGCGTTTGTTGTGCATTTAACATTCGCACAAGAAAAAAAGATTTCCGGAACGGTTACCGATCAAGATGGTCTACCGCTACCTGGAGTTAACATTGTTGTAATTGGGACTTCAACAGGAACACAAACTGACTTTGATGGTAATTACACCCTACAAAGTAAACCTGGAGATGTCTTACTTTTTTCCTATGTAGGACAAAAAGATATCAAGAAGACCGTTGGCATGGCGACAACAATAAATATACAAATGATTGAAGACGCACAATCTTTACAAGAAGTTGTGGTTACTGCTTTTGGCGTAAAAAAGGAAGCTAAATCTTTAGGATACTCCACCAGTAAAGTGGATGGTGAAAAACTAACTCAGCAATCATCAAGTGATGTAGGAAGGCTACTAAGCGGAAAAGCGGCTGGGGTAAATATCACATCATCCAATGGTCTTTCTGGATCCTCAACAAATATCGTTATTAGGGGATACACTTCCATTACAGGCTCCAACCAACCACTCTTTATAGTTGACGGAGTTCCTTTTGGAAGTGACACAAACAATAATGAAGCATTTTTTGATAATGCAACCGAATCTAGTAGGTTTTTAGATCTAGACCCTAATAACATTGAAGAAATAAATGTTCTAAAAGGCCTTAGTGCCACTGGACTATACGGAAATCGTGGTAGAAATGGAGTTATTTTAATTACGACAAAAAATGCTAAAGGGAGTAATTCTGAAGGAAAGACAACTGTTAATGTAAGCAGTTCTGTTTTTTTTAGCACACCTCATTTACCAGACTATCAAGATGAATATGGAGGCGGTTTTGATCAAGAATTCGGTTGGTATTTTAGCAACTGGGGGCCAGCTTTTGGAGATACAAATCCAGATATATGGAGTGGATATCTAAGTGAAATTAGAGATGGAAAAGTATTCTTAAATCACCCATTTGCAACAAATACGGTACCGGAATATATTACAGGGTTTGAAGATTTAGCAGCTAGTGAATATGAATATAAAGCATACAACAGTGTTCGGGATTTTTTTAAAACAGGGGTCTACACCAACTTATCCGTAGGAATCAATGGCGGAAATAGCACGACATCATACAATGCCACTTACTCAAAAACTGACGACAAAAGTTTTGTACCCGGAAACTCATTATCCAAAAACAACCTCGGTATTGGCGGCTCAACAAAACTTGGCAAGCTATCTGTTAACGCAAGTATCAATTACAGTGTTACCGACTTAAAAAGTCCTCCAATAGCTGCATCAAGGGGTAGCGGTGTTGAAGGTGATGGATCTTCACTATTTGGAGATTTATTGTACACACCCATAAGTGTCGATTTAAAAAGCATACCTTATCAAAGAGAAGATGGTGGATCACTATATTACAGAGAAACAAATTCTATCCAAAACCCTTACTGGACCGTAGAGAATGCCTTAACAGGGCAAAGTGTTGATCGCTTCTTCGGGAATGCCTCTTTGAATTATAAAATTTCAGATCATGTAAATATCGCCTATCGATATGGTCTTGATATTTATAATGAAAATACTTTTTATGGCCAACAAAAAGGAGGAGTTAGCGGAAACACGTTAGGTATATACAGAACGCAAAGCATCCGGAATTCAGTAACAGATCATAACCTTAGCATTAATTTCAACAAAGACCTTAGCAAAAACCTAAACCTTAAATTAATAGGCGGCTTCAATAGCAACTCTATCTACTTCAAAAGAGATGGAATAGAAAGCACTAATCAAATTGCTTACGGCACCCTAAAGCACTGGAATTTCACAAATGCTTCATCCACAAACTCCTTCAACGGAATAGACTTCCAAACAGAAACAAAGAACAATGTTTTAGGAGTTTACGCAGACCTTTCATTAGGCTATAAAGATTATTTATATTTCAACGCTTCTGCAAGAAATGACTGGACCTCTACATTAGAAACTGATAACAACTCACTACTTTATCCATCTACCAGTATCTCTTTTATTCCAACAAGTGCTTTTGATGGATTAAAATCTGACGGTAAAGGCTTAAATTATTTAAAACTTAGAGCAGGATATGGTTCCTCTGCAGGTTTCCCAGATGTTTATAGCACAAGAAACACTTTATCCCTTACAGGGCGAGCTTTCATTGATAATGAAGGAAATGTAATATCTAGCAATACTACCTCTAATTTTTTAGGGAATCCTGATTTAAAGCCAGAGAGTATTTCTGAAATTGAATTTGGTATTGACGCCAGACTACTCAACAATAGGGTAGGAATTAATGCGAGTGTATTTAAAAAGAAAACTACTGATTTAATTACCAATAAAAATATAGACCCTGCAACAGGATACACTAGCACGACTATAAATGGCGGAGACATGCAAGTAAAAGGACTTGAATTAGACCTAGACTTACACTTAGTAAAAAGCTTTTCAGAAGGATTTAACTGGAGAACAAATATTAATTTTTATGCAGATGAATCATTAGTAACTAGACTTCCTGACGGTATTGAGCAAATCATAATTGGAAATTCCTTTAGCGAAGATGCAAAAAATGCAGCTATTGTTGGAGAACCTTTTGGAGTGTTCATTGGAGACAAAATTGAGACCGATGACACTGGAAATAGAATTATAAATGCTAGCGAAGGTTCTTATGTCGTTAATACAGAAGATGTAGTAATAGGAGATCCTAATCCAGATTGGACTGCAACACTAGACAATAACTTTACATACAAAGGATTTAGTTTTGGCGCAACTTTAGGCTACAGACATGGTGGCGATATTTTTTCTAAAACGGCTGTAACATTATTAAGTAGAGGTATCATAGACTTTCCTTTTGACCGACTAGGTAGTTACGTATTACCTGGTGTTAATCCTGATGGGAATGTTAACACAACACAAATTGGAGCAACAGACATTGCTTTCTCTAACTGGTTAGGAGTAGATGAATTAGAAATATGGGACGGAACAACAATTAGGATAAGTGATGTTAGAATCGGTTACGCACTTAGCGCTAAGATGCTTGAAAAAACACCTTTTTCCGCTTTATCCTTTACACTTACAGGATCAAATTTGTGGTATAAAGCAGTGAACTTTCCAAAAGGTGTAAATTTTGACACCAATGTTTTATCTAGCGGTGTTGGTAATAACATTGGAATGGATTATTTCTCCGGACCTAGCTCAAAACGTTACGGATTTAGTATTAAAGCACAATTCTAAAAAAAAAAGAAAATGAAAAAAATACATACAAAAATAAAATTGAGTTTTGCATGCTTAGCACTACTAATAAGTGTCTCTAGTTGCGAAACATTTGAGTTAGAAATATTGGATTCCCCAAATGCTTTAAATCCAGAAAATGCCTCAGCAGATTTTTATTCCAATCAAATACAAATTAGTCTGAAGGAGTTTTTTGGTGGAACAACAAATAATACCAGCCTTTCAGAACAAGGAATGGAAGCTACTAGAATGCTTCATATGTTCGGTCCGTTGTATTACAATGCCTACTCTCCTGGAGATCAAGATTACCCATGGACAACCGGATATGCAGAGATATTAGCTGATGTAAGAAGCCTAGAACCATTAGCAATTTCTGATGAACTTTACATGCACCTAGCTATTGCTCAGGTTGCTGAAGCTTACACAATTGCAACCCTTGTTGATTTTTATGGCGATATTCCTTACAGCGAAAGTAATGATGGCATATCACTTAACCCCTTAGCTGATTCTGGCCTAAACACCTACATGACAGCACATGAATTACTAGATAAGGCTATAATAAATTTTGGCAAGGAAGAACTTAGAAAGCCTGGGACAGATTTATTTTATGGTGGAGATAAAACAAAATGGATTGCTTTAGCCAACACGTTAAAATTAAAATTATACTTACAAACACGCTTGGTAACTGAAGCCGAATCTGTTTTAGGCATTAACGCTATAATTTCAAGCGGCAACTACATTCAAAGTTCTGCTGGCGATTTTAAATTCCAATATGGTACCACAGATACTAACCCTGACAGCAGACATCCTATATTTTCAAGAAATTTTGTAGAAGGCACTGGAGTAACAGATTACATGTCTAATACTTACATGGATATGTTGCTAAATCAAAAAAGCGTAGAAGACCCTAGAGCTCGTTATTACATCTACAGACAGAGAGCCACCAATGCAGAGAATACCGTTGAACAATCTTGTGTTGGAGGTCTTCCACCCGCACATATAGGGTTTTCAAGTATCTACTGCAATTTAACAAACAATCCAGGCTATTGGGGTAGAGACCACGGTAATGACGAAGGTATTCCACCAGATACAGGAGCCAGAGCAACCTGGGGATTATATCCTGTTGGAGGTCAATTTGATGACAACTCATTTACTGCGATAAAAGATAGAAATATTGGAACAAAAGGTTCCGGAATAGAGCCAATAATGATGTCTAGCTTTGTTGATTTTATGCTAGCAGAGGCGGCGCTTACTATAGGCACATCTGGAGATCCTGCTTCCTATTTAGAAGAGGGAATAAGAAAAAGCATTAACACAGTTATGGGCTTCAGAGAAGATCTTGTTAGTGAAAGTTATACACCTACAACAGCTGAAGTTGATACGTATATTTTAGAGGTTATGAATAATTTTAACGCGGCTAATACTGATCAAAAAATGAATATTATAGCTCAAGAATATTGGTTAGCTTTATGGGGAAATGGCGTTGAAGCATACAACACTTACAGAAGAACTGGCAAACCTGATAATTTACAACAGCTAATAAGAGAGCCTTCCGATAATTTCATAAGATCATTTTGGTATCCTGATGTTTATGTGAATCAAAACTCTAATGCTAAACAAAAACCAGATGTCTTTCAAAAGGTTTTCTGGGATACTAACCCTGACACAGGCTTCATTTACTAAAAAAAATACTTATGAAAAAAATAATTTCTTCATTGATAATATCTACACTTATTTTTACAACTATTTCTTGTGAAAATGAAGATTTAGACAGACTTGACACAGCTAAGATCACTGGAGCTGCAATTCTTAGAACGTTAGAAAGTGATACTCCTCCTATAAATTCACTTTCCCCTAGCAACAATGCTATAACGGTGAAAGTGGAATTTGATGATTTCAAATTAGACGACACCATGTCATCTGTTGATGTTTACATGGAGTTCATCGATACTAGCCCTATTGACAACGAAATATTAACATTCCCAGAAGTACAAATTTCAACTATTGACGCTAGTGAATTTACATTGGAAAACGGTAGTTTAGTTACCACAATATCCGTGAACATCGGAGACGCTTTGAATGCTTTGAATATTGAAGAATCAGTGTTATACGGAGGTGACATCTTTTTACTGAGATTAGCATTAAATACAACCAACGGAGAAATATTCACTTCCTCTAATGTCGGGACCAAAATTCAAGCAAGTTCTGCATTCAAGTCTCCATTCAGATATTCTGCTGCAGTAGCATGCCCACTTCCAGCAAATTTAAGTGGAGATTGGATTATTGACATGCAAGACTCTTACGGCGATGGTTGGAACGGTGCTTCAATTTCAGTTAGTTCAGGAGGTGTAGTTACAGATTATACGATTGACGCTAGTGATGGTCAATTCATAATAACATCTCCTCCTGCAGGAGAGTTATTCACGTTCACCTTTAATTCTGGATCCTATGATGAAGAAGTCACCTACCAAATAACAGACCCAGAAGGAAATGTCCAAGCAAATCATGGACCAACACCAAAAGCAGGCGGGATTGATTTGATTGTTGATTTCTGCGAATAAAAACAATAAAGCACCCTAAAAAGCCACCTACAACAGGTGGCTTTTTTTTTACACATTAAAGTTGGAAATTAAAAAATTTCAGTTAAAAAAATTCTAAAAAAATTTACTTGTAATTAGTTTAACGGAGTATAAATAAATAAGCACTTATAAAAATCTGACAGGGGTTAATTATTTCAGAAGCTGAAATTAATAAAAGCACTTTTTATTATAAAAAACCACCTAGTAAAATTTTATTTCAACAAAAGTTAATACCTCAAATTAAAAAGCATACCAAGATCTTTAACAACTTAATAATTCGTTTTCATTAAAGATAATTACACAATTTTCAACTCTTTTCCCTTGAAAAAATCAAGACTAATTTTCTATACATCAACTAAAGCTTTAAAAAATAAAAATTAAGATATTTAACAAAACCAGCAATTAATTTAACATTTCGCAAAAAAAGAGTAGTTATTTGAATTATCAATAAAAACAGGAGTTCAAGAAAGAGACATCCATAGAAATTAAACATTATAATAAAATTATATTAATTTTTTTAGGATAATTAACAAGGAATTATCACTTTCGCCCTCAACTAATTCAAATAACATAATAATGAAAACAAAAGTAAATGGAATCTTTACGCTTCTTTTAGCGTTTGTTGTGCATTTAACATTTGCACAAGAAAAGACGATTTCAGGTACGGTCACTGATCAGCAAGGTGTCCCATTACCTGGAGTAAACATCTTAGTATCAGGAACTAGTAATGGAACGCAATCAGATTTTGATGGAAACTACACCATCAAAGGATCTGAAGGACAGACATTGATTTTTACCTACGTAGGTCAAAAAGAAATTTCCAAAATTATTGGAGCTACTTCATCTATCAACGTTACTATGGTTGAAGACGCCCAAGCACTTGATGAAATTGTTGTAACAGCATTGGGAATTTCAAGAGAAAAGAAATCCCTAGGATATTCGACACAAGAAGTAAAAGGTGAAGAATTAACTACTGTTAAAAGTGGAAACTTTGTAAACGCACTTTCTGGTAAAGCTTCGGGTATCCAGATTAAGAAAAACAATAACTTTGGTGGATCAACAAACGTTGTCATCCGTGGTAACTCTTCTTTACAAGGAAATAACCAAGCGTTATTTGTAATTGACGGAGTGCCTATTAGCAACTTTAACTCAAACGATGCCAACCAAGGTGAAGGTAGCGGTGGGTATTATGATTATGGAAATGCCGCTTCAGATATTAATCCTGAAGATATTGCTTCTGTAAACATTTTAAAAGGTGCAGCTGCATCTGCACTTTATGGCTCAAGAGCTGCTAACGGGGTAATTATGATTACCACCAAAAAAGGTAAAACAACTAATGGTATTGGTGTTACGGTAAGTTCAGGTGTTACATTTGGTACAGTAGATAAAAGCACATTCGCTAAATATCAGGACCAATATGGTGCTGGTTATGGCCCGGGTGGAGATGTAATTGGAACCGACATTGATGGTGAAGATATTTTTTGGGAAGATCAACCAGGAGCTGTTACGCCTAGAGATTCCTATTTTATAAACAGAGATCTAAATGGTGATGGTCAGTATACTGATTTATTTGTCAACCACGGGGATGATGCCTCTTACGGTGGACGTTTTGATCCTAACCTTTTGGTATATCAATGGGATTCTTTTGATCCAGCATCACCAAATTATCAGACAGCTACTCCATGGATTAATGCTAAAAATGGACCAATAACATTTTTTGAAACTCCTGTAACTACTACAAATTCAGTTTCATTAGAAAAAGGTTTTGAAGATGGTTCATTGAGATTAAACTATACTCTATTTGATCAATCTGGTTTATTGCCAAATAGCTCAATCAAGAAGCATAACATCTCTATGAGTGGTACCGCCAAATTAAATGATAAATTTACAGTAAGCGGATACTCTAACTACATAAAAACAAGTGGATTAGGAAGAAACTCTACCGGTTATGGTGATAATATTGTAGGAATGTTTAAACAATGGTGGCAAACAAATGTTGATATTCAAGATTTACAAGATATCTACAAATCTACAGGAAGAAACGTTACATGGAATCCTTCAACTACTGATGCCGGTGCAGCACCTGCTTATTGGGATAATCCTTACTGGACAAGGTTCGAAAATTATCAAAACGATTCTAGATCACGTTTTATTGGAAATATCTCTTTAAATTATCAATTTAATGATTGGTTAAGTGGTATGGCTAGAATTGCTACAGACACGTATTCTGAACTACAAGAAGAAAGAAGAGCTAACGGTAGTGTTGCCAGTTCATTTGGAGTTAGTAGAGGAAATGTAGATTCTGGTTATGGTAGAAAAAATATCAACAGAACTGAAACCAATTATGATTTTATGCTTAATTTCAATAAAAACTTAAGTGAAAAATTTAATTTAACTGGTATCTTAGGTACAAACATTAGACGTACTAATTTTAATTCTGTTTATTCTTCCACAAGTGGAGGCTTAAGTGTACCTAAATTGTATTCATTACAGAATAGTGTTGGACCATTACCTCTACCGGAAGAAACTGCTGAAAAAGTTGGTGTAGACGGTATTTTCGCTAGTGCTTCTCTTGGATATAACAATATGTTATATGTAGATGCAACGATTCGTAGAGATCACTCATCAACATTACCTACGGAAAACAGCTCATACTACTACCCTTCAGTGGCTACTAGTTTTGTATTCAATAGATTATTAGGAATTGATGCTATTTCTTTTGGTAAGTTAAGAGTAAATTATGCCGAAGTTGGTAACGATGCTAGTTTTGACTACTTACAGGATAGTTTTGTTATAAATACCCCTATTGGAACATCAAGCACATCTGTTTCTAATACTAAGAAAAAAATTGATTTAAAACCTGAGCGCACCCAGAGTTTTGAAGCAGGTATAGAAATGAGGTTTGTTAACAACAGATTAGGTTTTGATGTAGCCTATTACAAAACAAACTCAGTAGACCAGATTTTCGGCGTTCCAGTATCCACATCAACAGGTTTTTCAAACAAAATATTAAATGCAGGTGAAATTGAAAATTCTGGGGTTGAAGTTTCATTAACAGCTATGCCTGTTAAAACAGATAATTTCAATTGGAATGTAAATGTGAACTGGACTAGAAATAGAAACAAAGTTATTTCTCTAGAAGACGGTATTCAAAACTTGCAGTTAGGAGATTTCCAAGGCGGTGTTACTATTAATGCAACTGTAGGTCAACCATACGGTGTAATACAAGGTACAGATTATACGTACTTAAATGGCGAGAGAGTTGTTGATGAAGAAAATGGACAATATATATCAACTAGTAATTCTAATGAAGTAATCGGTGACTCCAATCCAGATTGGCAAATGGGGATCACAAATAGCTTTAACTATAAAAACTTAGCATTCAATTTCTTAATTGACATACAACAAGGTGGAAGTATTTTCTCATTAGATCAATATTACGGAAGAGCTACAGGTTTATATGAAGAAACGGCTTTCATAAATGACCTAGGAAACCCTGTTAGAAATTCATTAGCTGATGGTGGTGGTTTTATCAACGAAGGTGTTAATGCGAACGGAGAAGCTAATACAACTAGAATTAATGCTGAGAATTTTGGTGCATTAGGTTATAGAAGAGGTTTACCAAACTCTGCATTTGTATATGATGCCAGTTACGTAAAATTAAGAGAAGCTTCTATTACGTATACTTTTCCAAAGAAAATTATTGAAAGAACTTTTTTAACAAATGCTACATTTAGTGTTGTTGGGTCAAACTTATGGATCATCCATAAAAATATACCTCATGAAGATCCTGAAGGAGGTTTATCTTCTGGAAATGTTCAAGGATACTCTGTAAGTCCTTTGCCGACTACTAGAGATCTTGGCTTTAACATTAAACTTCAATTCTAAAAAAAAAACGATGAAAAAAATATTAATATTATTAACAGCAGTTGTTGCTACTTCTTGTTCTGATAATTTAGAAAACTTAAATCAGAATATTAAAGATCCCACTGCAGTACCCGGAGAAAGTTTATTTACCGGAGCTCAAAAAAATCTTGTAGATCAAGTTGTTGACCTCAATGTAAATTTGAACAACACCAAGTTATGGGCTCAATATTTGCAAGAAACTCAATATACGGATGAGAGTAATTATGATCAAGTTTCTAGAACTATTCCTCAAAGTCATTGGGATGCGATGTATAAAGATGTTCTAAAAGATTTGAATACTTCAGCAGAGGTTATTGCCGAAACCGAATATGCTTTACCGTCAGACGCAGCAACAAAAGCCAATAAATTAGTTGTCGTAGAAGTAATGAAAATTTACGCCTATAGCAACTTAGTAGAAGTATTTGGCGATGTTCCTTACACTGAAGCAGGAGACATAGAAAATCTACTTCCTAAATATGATGATGGTTTAACAATATACAAAGATTTAATCGAAAGATTAACCATTGCTATCGATGCTTTTGATACTTCAAATGGTAGTTTTGGAAGTGCAGATAGACTGTATAGTGGTGATGTAAGTATGTGGAAGAAATTTGCTAGCTCTTTAAAATTGAGAATGGGTATCTTATTATCTGATGTTGACAATTCTTATGCTGAAGCAACTGTTATTGAGGCCATAGCTAGTGGAGTATTCACTAGTAATGAAGACAATGCTACTTATGCATATTTATCCGCAGATCCAAACACAAATCCAATTTATGACAATCTTGTATTAAGCGGTAGAACGGATTTTGTCGCTGCAACAACGATAATTGATCATATGAATACTTTAAATGACCCGAGAAGGCCGTTATATTTTGAACCAACAGCAGATGGAACGTTTAAAGGAGGAGAGATAGGTGCTGAATCTAGTTATGCTACATATTCTCATGTTGCGGCTAGATTAGAAACTCCTACAGAACCTGGTGTTTTATTAGATTATGCTGAAGTTTCATTTTTACAGGCGGAAGCCATTGCAAGAAATTTTGCAATCGCAGGAACTGCAAAACAATTTTATGAAGAAGGTATTAGAGCTTCTGTAGCCTATTGGGGAGGAGCATCTGCTGATGCAGATACTTACATAGCACAAACTTCTGTAGATTATGATGCAGCACTTGCGGCTAGCAGTGCAACTGAACCATGGAAAGAAGTTATTGGTACACAAAAATGGATTGCACTATACAATAGAGGCTTGGAAGGTTGGACTTCTATTCGCCTACTTGATTATCCATTAATGGCGGTTCCTGTTGACAAGGTATCCGGCTACCCTGCTAGATATACCTATCCTATTCAGGAACAAACATTAAATGGTGCTAACTATGAAGCAGCTAGCACTGCTATTGGTGGAGATGCAGCAGAAACTAAACTTTTCTGGGATTTAAACTAAATTACGTTCTTTATTATATTTTTAAAAACCACCTCATTCGAGGTGGTTTTTTTATTTACCTTTGCCCCAATGGAAAACAATACTCAGATTTACGGAATAAGAGCAATTATTGAGGCAATAAATGCAGATAAGGCAATTGATAAAGTCTTTATTCAAAAAGGTCTTAAAGGCGATTTATTCAAAGAATTTGAAACCCTAATTCGAAGAAATGGAATTAACTCCTCCTATGTTCCCATTGAAAAATTAAACAGGTTAACCAAAGGAAATCACCAAGGGGTTATTGCTACCATATCACCTATTAAATTTTTCACGATTGAAGAGTTAGTAGAGAACGTTTCTGCAAAGGAAACTGCTCCCCTATTTCTATTGTTAGACCAACTATCTGATGTTCGTAACTTTGGCGCGATTATAAGAACTGCAGAATGCACCGGAGTAGATGGTATCATCATCCAGAAAAAAGGTGCTGCACCCGTCACTGCAGATACGATCAAAACTTCTGCTGGTGCCGCTTTTAAAGTACCTATTGCAAAGGTAGACCATATCAAAGATGCTGTTTTTTATTTACAGGCCTCAGGAATTAAAACAATTGCTGCTACCGAAAAAACAGAAAGTTCTGTCTACGATATCTCCTTCAAAGAACCTTGTGCTATTATCATGGGATCAGAAGATGTAGGAATATCTCCTTCCATCTTAAAAGTTGTAGATGATAAAGCTAAGCTTCCTTTACTAGGTGAAATAGGATCCTTAAACGTTTCTGTTGCTTGTGGTGTATTTCTATACGAAGCCGTGAGACAACGCAGTTTGTAATTCTCTGTTACCTATTCTGGTTTTTCATTTTCCTTATAGTGGTATGTAATCACAATTTCCTGATGGACTTCTAAATCCATTTCAGGCTCTGGCGTACGTTCTATAAAGTTTCCATTTTCATCAAAGTGTTGTAGAAATTCATCTTCTTCTTCCTTATAATCGTCCCGTTCCCAATCATATTTTTTCAATTCTGGAATTGGAGTTTTAAGATAGTATGCAAAGAAAAAACCAACTAAAAACCCAGACAGATGCCCTTCCCAAGAAATGTCATCCTGAATAGGAAAAATATACCAAAGCATACTGCCGTAGACAAAAACAACCATTAGTGACAATGCTACCAAACGGTAATATTTGGTAAAAATGCCCTTGAAGAAAATAAAACTTGCCAATACATAGATTAGGCCACTCGCTCCAATATGATAGGACTCTCTTCCTATTAACCACGTAAAAATACCCGATAGTAAAATTCCGTAAGCGAGAACATAAAATGCATTCTTTCTATAAAAGTAAAATAGAGAAGCTGTCAATACCGCCAATGGCACCGTATTATTATAGAGGTGCTGCGCTGAACCGTGAATAAAAGGGCTAAATACAATACCGCGAAGACCACTTAGAGTACGCGGGTACACTCCAAATTTGTTAAAATTAATTCCTAATCTAATTTCCACTAGAAACACCACCCATATAGCGAGTACAAAAAATAGCGGCACTAGAAGTACGCTATTGGTAAATTGGAACTGTTTGGATGCTTGCATACAAGTAATTTATAAAATGGAAATCAAAAACACAACCAAAATCTACAAACATGATAAATTGTCATAAGTAGAATTTGTATTTTTGCACTATGAATGAACCTCTTGCAGAGCGCGTACGCCCGAAGACATTAGAAGATTACATTAGTCAGCTTCATTTAGTTGGTGACAATGGCTCTCTTACGCATCAAATTAAAAAAGGAATAATTCCTTCTTTGATTCTTTGGGGCCCTCCTGGCACCGGTAAAACCACTTTGGCTAATATTATAGCTACAGAAAGCGGCAGACCTTTCTATACCTTAAGTGCTATAAATAGTGGTGTAAAAGATATTCGTGAGGTTATAGATAAAGCAAAACAGAGTGGTGGCTTATTCACAACCAAAAATCCGATACTATTTATTGATGAGATTCATAGGTTTAGCAAATCACAACAAGATTCCTTACTTGCTGCTGTAGAGAAAGGATGGGTAACCCTAATAGGTGCTACTACTGAAAATCCTAGTTTTGAAGTGATCCCTGCATTACTTTCTAGATGTCAAGTATACATTTTAAAAGAATTTGGGAAAGATGATTTAGTTGCTCTTTTAAAAAGAGCTATTGCTATAGATAAGCATTTAAAATCTAAAAACATACATCTAAAAGAAACCGATGCCCTATTGCGTTTATCGGGTGGAGACGGCAGAAAGCTTTTGAATATCTTTGAGCTTGTTATCAACTCTGAAAGCGGAGACACTATAGAAGTAACCAATGACTTGGTACTACAAAAGGTGCAAAAAAATACCGTGCGCTATGATAAAACCGGCGAGCAACATTATGATATTATTTCGGCGTTCATTAAATCTATCCGAGGTAGTGACCCTAATGCCGCAGTATATTGGTTAGCAAGAATGATTGAAGGTGGCGAAGATGTTAAATTCATTGCACGTAGAATGCTCATCGCGGCTTCTGAAGATATTGGATTGGCTAATCCTACTGCACTTGTAATGGCTAACACTACATTCCAAGCAGTAACCACCATAGGTTATCCTGAAGCACGAATAATCTTAAGTCAATGTGCAATTTACCTAGCTACATCACCAAAAAGTAATGGAAGTTACATGGCCATCAATAGAGCACTTAAAACAGTGACAGATACCGGTGATCTGTCTGTGCCTATAGCCTTAAGAAATGCTCCAACAAAATTGATGAAAGATATAGGTTACGGTGCGGAATATAAATATGCACACGACTATCAGAATAATTTTGTTGAAGCAGAATTTTTACCTGATGATATTTCAGGAACGTCTTTTTATAAGCCAAATAACAATCAGCGTGAAAATGCTATAAAGGAGTTTCTTAAAAATAGGTGGAAAGATAAATATTCCATCTAAAATTTAATATTTAAGGCCTTTACTTTCAATATATCACCGTCATAAAACTCAAAGTACCAAGCGCCGTCTTTTGTGTACACCAAACCTTTGGTTCCTGAAATCTCTTCTCCTAAAAAGATATTAGCCTGAGATGTCTTAAACATTTTCATAACTATTTTTGGAGAGCTATCTACCAATTGATAGCCATTCAAAATATCTTGGGCATATAAGCCGCCGTTGGAAGTTGCTACTTTATTTGCTTCCAGTATTGGAGTTGCTTTTACTACCGATTTCTTTTGTACTTCCTCAGATGTCTCTACCACAGCAGTTGTAGTAGCCTCAGCAGGCGCTTGCTTAACCGCTGGTAAACTTTTTGCATCATTTTGATAGGACACCTTTACCGGTTCTGTTGTTGTTCCAGCATATGAATAGGTGTAGCTAGATAATGGCTTTAGGGCTGCTCTAATTGCTTCTGAGTAAGAGGCATTGTATTCTTTTTGCTTACTGGTACCTTCTATAGATTTGTAGATTTCTTTACCAGAACAATCTTCAAGAACTAAAGTAGTCTTGGTGGTAAACATATTAGAACCATCAATAAGCTTTGCATATAGGGCCACACACCTATTTAGATTCAACTCTGATGGTAAATCGTTACTATAAACAACATTCACATCACTTTCTGTAAGCAAAAATTTTACAAGTGTACTAGATTTATACTGGTTGGGACTTTTAAACGATTCAAATTGTGTAGGAACTACAACATATTTATAATCGTTAATTACTTCTTGTCCGTAGAAATTAGCACAAAATGCTAACATTAAAATGGGTACTATCTTTTTCATGAGGTCTCTTATTTCTTGCCCCAAGATATAATATTTAATCCAAATTGTACTGATGCATATTTGCTATTAGCCAAATTTGAATATCCGATCAGATTATCAGCCATTAAATACATATTTACAGGACCAGCTTGAAGACTAGCTCCTAGACCAATATTCGTATATGAAAACTTATCTATGGTGTACGTAGTTTTCAAACTCATTACATTGCCTAAGCGATGCTGATAAAATGCGCTTAATGCTGCTTGCGGCCCTCTTGGTCTATTAATGGCATACAATTGCGCGCCATAACTATTTTTATAAACGCGACCTCTATTGTTTCCACCGGAAGTACTGGTACAATAACAAGCCTCTTTTGATTCTATCTCTTTACCAAAATCTCGCCTTATAGATGTATAGAATTTTGTAGGCCTAAAAGTGATGTAATTATCACTACCCTCTTCATAAGGTACCAAATCTTCCAAATCATCCACAAAAGTTCTCCATTGGTCTTCTGTTGAATTAAGATCTTCTGGTAAACGAACCTCTAAACCTTCTGTACTCGCAAAACCTTTAACCGAATATGTTCTGACATCTTTGCTGTGATAAATAAAACCTACATCTATTAAACTACCTGTAAAGACCGTTCTTTCATCAATATTATAGGTAAAGCCTAAATCAAAACCAACACCCAAATTACCTCCTAGTAATGCTCTTTTCCCTAAAACACTAGAAATAGCAGCACCATTAGCTTGCGAGTCATCATCTATAATATCTTTTAACTCAAATACACCAGAAGTTTTAATTTCAACATCGGCTTCAAGCGTACTTTCTAATAAGTTATCATCTCCTTGTGTCGTGACAAAATAGCCTTTGTTCTTTGTAGACGTAAAATTTAGTAAACTAGAATAGACCTTAGCACGGAACCCCATGGTTAACTCATTAGAAATCTTTTTATTGATTCCGAAATGGTAAACATTCAAAATTTCGCCTCTAGTTTTAAGGTGGTTTAAATCAAACTTTTTATTTAAATTATTGGTATTTCCTTCATAAGCTAATAAGGCGTAATCCTTAAAGAAATAGCCAATAGCATCTCCTTCATTATAAGCACCAAAAGAATAAAAGATATCTTCATTATTTTTACTTCTAAAGCCAATGTTTAGCAATTCTACTTGGTAGGTACCACTTAGTTCATCACTAAAATCCATTCCATAAATGACCTTTTCTCTAAATTTAGTATTAAAATCTATGCCATCATTTGCAAAAAGATCGTTAGACTTTAAACCGCTACTCCCCGCTTGAAAAGAAAAGCCTGAAATTAATGGAACTCCTGCATACCACTTAAAAGAGGTCTTCATCCCTGGGTTTAATAATAGCGCTTGAGGCACTTCATTAAAATCATAAAGCAACTGTTTGTTTTGACTGTTCACAAAGAAACAACCAAATAATAGCACTATAATAAATATGTTTCTTAATCTCATTCTATAACCCTCAACTTAAAACTAGCGCTAGATCTAAAAATTAGTTTAGGATCAGGAAGAGATGATACACTTGTACTCCCGCTATTATTTGTAAAAATAACTTGTAAACTTGATGTGCTCTTTATAATATCTATGCTTTTGCCTGCGGCTGTACCATAAAATATTTCTTCATCAATAATATCTATTGGTGGCGCTTCTGCTGTAGAAAAGTTCAGGACATCTAACGGAGAGCCCGCTTCATTCAAAAATATTACGCGAATATCTAGCTGTTTGCTAGTGCTATTTTCTATTTGAAATGTTAGGGATCCTGATATAACTCTATCCGAAAATAGTTCTGAATTAAAGCCATCAAAATTTATATTCTGTGATATTACTGGAGAAGCATTAATCAAATCTTCTGTAGACTCAAGATAAAGCACGGGACCAGTAGCATCTGTGATTACATCTAAATCTCTTGCTTGGTCAAAATCTTGCTCATCAGAACAAGCGCTGACCACTACCAAAAGTAAGAGTGGTATGAATAAATAGTTTATGATTTTTTTCATTGCAATTATTTCAATTCTAATATAGAGTGTCGATTAGAATTAATTAGTGTCTACAGCTTAGCAACGTCATAAGTACAATTTTATTTCACTTAAATCAGTAATCATATCACAATATTCGTGCTTTTGCTCATTATGTGCGTTAAAATGCAGGGCATTTAAACCTGCTGCTTGCGCGCCAAGTATATCTGCCTCAAGGCTATCACCAATCATAAGTGCCTTTTCCGCTGGCACATTTGCCATCTCTAAAGCTAAGTTAAAGATGATAGGATTGGGCTTTTTAACACCTGCCATTTCCGAATTTATAACCTGATGGAAATACGGTGCTATGTTAGAATTTCTAATCTTTTTATTTTGCACCTCTTGAAATCCATTGGTGATGATGTGTAAATTATACTTAGGTTTCAAATAGTCTAAAATAGCAATAGCATTAGGGAACAAATGATTATAGGTAGCTAAGTTATCTATATAAGCGTCAGACAAACTATTTATTACAGCATCACTAACCTCAAGACCTAAAGTGTCAAAGGTAGTTTTCAAACGCTGATACCTCAGCGCTGTTTTTGATATCTTCTCCTCCCGGAACAAACGCCAAAAGACAAGATTATTAGGTACATATACTTCTAGAAAATCTTCTAATGAAACAGGCACATCATGCGTCACCAATATTTTTTCAAAAGTGAGTGCAGAATTTTTTTCAAAATCCCAAAGGGTATGATCTAAATCAAAAAAAACATCCGTAACAATATTTTTAAACATGGTATTTTTTTACTACAAATTCATATAATTCCTTCCAGGATACTTTAGCTTTCTCTCCGAATAATTCATTAGAAAAAACAGTAATAAAGCCACCATTTACTTTTTTAACTTGTGCATAAACACGATCCAATTTCTGTGTTATCTCTTCTAAAGAAGCATATTTTACAAAGGTATAATCATGTACGGCAAATGGATGAATTTTAATAGGTTGCTGTACTTCTAAATTGATATCGTATAGATAAAAAGGTGTGCACGTACTTGCCCTAAATCCTATCTCGTGAGTATACCCCATCGTAAAATCATCTGTAAACTCTGCCTCTACCAGCCTTCTATACGTGGCCGGCACATCTACCCTATTGTATCTTAATCTAGAAGAGTTTATAGGTCTATTGATAACGTTAGACAAGTTTTTCTTTTCTTCTTTCAATAACTCTGTATCATTAAAAGAACCATAAGAAGCACATAAGGATACTGTACTATAATCTGAAATAGACTTGATTAAAAATTTGAATTTATTATTATTAACCGATATGTTTTTATCAAAAGTAGAATACTCCGCGAATTGAAAAAAGAACATGCAAAGAACCTTGTACTTTTTATGAAGTTCTATAAGCCAGTCATAATTATTATACGGATCTTTTTCTGGACGAAACCAAACTGAGACCCTTTCTGCCACGCGTCTAAATTTAAGAGAAGAAATATCTAAAAGCAAACCTGCTAAACTTCTAACAATACCTTTATGAGAATAGCAATGAGAAGAGCTTACATCTATGATCGATGTAAATTTATAGGCGCTCTTTTTAGATTCTAATTCCGGAAAGCGTTCTTGTAATTTTTCTAATAATTTATATGCCCATAAATCTACCACAGGTAATTCTAGAAAATCATTCTTAAAAGCTAAACTCTCTTGTGGAGGAAACCTATTATGTATATCTTTTACATGCGGAAGGTACTCTTCATACCTACTCAACAAATAAAAACTAGCAGAAAATACATCAAATGGTAAGTTACTGCGTTCACCTGCAGCAAAAAAACAAGGAATTCCTTCCCAATCCTGTACTTTTATTTGAAGATCATTAATCCCTTGTTCAAACAAAAGATCATTACTCCTAATGAAAAATTCATTTTGTAAGGGTAATTTGGTATAGGTAATTTTTGGTCCTGAATGTTTAATAAAATCTTCTACTTTGGCCGTAAAACTAATTTCTACATTTAAAATACGGTCAAATATTTGCTTCATTACGAAACTAAATCTTGGAGTAATTTTATGAGTGTAAATTAGAAGCATAGGTATTCTCTTGTCAGAATATTAATTAAAAAAAATAGTCATTAAAGAATATTTTCATCTGCAAAGCTAAAATATTCTGATTGAGTGATGATCAAATGGTCTAAAACTTTTATATCTAGTCCTTCTGCAGCATTTTTTATTTTCTGAGTGATCTGTTTATCGGCCATGCTAGGGTTTAGCGTTCCAGAGGGGTGATTATGTGCTAAAATAATAGCAACAGCACTAAATTCTAGTGCCTCTTTCATTATTAACCGTACATCTACTAAGGTTCCTGTAATACTCCCCTTGCTCTGCTGAGAGCAATGCAACACTTTATTGGAATTATTAAGAAAAACTACCCAAAATTCTTCGTGTGGTAAGTCTCCCATTTTAGGTTGTAGTAATTCAAAAACACTTTTACTATTTGTAATTTTAGTGATTTTATGTGCATCTTCTCCCCTTCTACGCCTTCCTATTTCTAATGCTGCCGTAATACTCACTGCTTTTGCCTCGCCAATACCTTTAAACTGCATTAGCTTTTTTACCGATAATTTTCCTAACTCATTGATGTTGTTGTTTACCGATGCTAGAATTCTCTTAGAGAGTTCAACAGCACTTTCATTTCTGCTACCTGAACCAATTAAAATAGCAATAAGCTCAGCGTCTGAAAGGGCTGTTTTTCCTTTTGAAATTAGTTTCTCTCTAGGCTTATCATCATCTGCCCAATCTTTTATGGAAAGTGAGGTAGAATTTTCTTGCATTCGTTAAAGATAAGCAACTAATTATTTTATCGTAAATTTCACTTAAATATAAACCGAACTATAATGAAATCTATATTTGATGAAACTACGAAAAATGAGCTTGAAGAGCGTATTGCACTATTGAATGAAAACTCTGAACGCAAATGGGGTAAAATGACGGTAGGACAAATGGCTTGGCATTGCCAATATCCCTTAAAACTAGCCATTGAGAACAAACCTACTTCTAAAAAAGGAAATCTTCTAGTACAGCTATTTTTTAAAAAATCTATGTATAATGATAAAGTTTGGCGAAAAAATTTACCCACTGCTCCACAATTAAAAGCAAAAGAGCCTAAAAACTTTGATGATGAAGTAAAAGTTTTGCAGCAACTAATGCACGATACACATCAATTAAAAAATAGAGAAGAATGGAATCCACATCCATTTTTTGGTCGGTTCACCAAAGAACAATGGGGCCAAATGCAATACAAGCATTTAGATCATCATTTGACCCAATTCAGCGTATAATTAGTTATGCTCTAAATGATTCTTAAACGCTACTAAATCCAAGCCTCCGTAATTACCAGAACTCATAAATAATACTACGGTATTATTATAGTCTTGTGCATAAACATACGCTTTAAATGCTGAAGCATCTGTCATAATCGTTAAATCATCTCTCTGAAAAGCTTCAGAAATTTGATCTGCTGTCACAGGATTTAATTTTTTAATAGCTACAGATTCCGGTAGGTAAAAAACAACTGGCGTATCTGCAGGATTTAATGCCCCTTTATATTCTTTTAAAAACTCAGGATTAAAACTACTATAGGTGTGTAATTCTAAAAAAGCAATTAATTTTTTATCAGGATATTGTTCTTTTACGGCTTTGGTCGTTGCCGCTACTTTACTTGGAGAATGGGCAAAATCTTTATAAACAATACACGTAGGGCTCTCTGCTATTTTTTCTAATCTTTTTGAAGCCCCCTTAAAGGTCCCTATTGCTTCATAGAAATCATCTTCATCAATACCCATATTTTGACAAATCCACTTAGCTCCTGCCAAATTACTCAAATTGTGTTTTCCAAAAACCTCTATAGGCATAGGACCCTCTGGAGTGTCTAATAATGTTTGTCCGTTTTCCACACTATATTCAGGAGTGTGGTACGGTAATTTACGAATGGCATTTTCTGAAGCTTCTACCACTTTAACAACATTTTCGTCCTCCGCATTATACGTAATACTCCCTCCTTTTACAATGCTATCTACAAAAATCTGGAATTGCTCAACATACGTATCAAACGTAGGAAACACATTAATATGGTCCCAAGCAATTCCGCTTAATAACGCAATATTAGGTTTGTATAAATGAAATTTTGGGCGTCTATCTATTGGTGAAGACAAATACTCATCGCCCTCTAAAATGATAAAATCGTTCTCTTCCGTCAAATGCACCATACGATCAAAACCATCTAATTGTGCCCCTACCATATAATCTACATCACGATTATGATAATTTAGCACATGTAATATCATAGAGGTGATTGTTGTTTTCCCATGACTACCGCCAATTACAACTCTTGTTTTATTTTTTGACTGTTCATACAAAAACTCAGGATATGAAAAAATTTCTAGTCCTAATTCCTGCGCTTTTAGTAACTCCGGATTATCTGCCTTGGCATGCATGCCTAAAATTACAGCATCAAGGTTTGAGGTGATCTTCTCTGAAAACCAACCAAAGGTTTTTGGCAACAACCCTTCTGCTGCTAAACGGGTCTTAGAAGGTTCAAAGATAACGTCATCACTACCGGTTACTATATATCCTTTATGGTTTAATGCTAATGCAAGATTATGCATGGCGCTACCGCCGATAGCAATAAAATGTATATTCATGAAAGTAAAATTATGCGGTAAAGATAGGAATAGCAATCGCTATTTTCAAACCCGATTCTATATAAGATTAGGATATATATGTCCGTTTAAATTGAAAATTTTCTAGTTTAAATGTCACTTAAACGGTATTTAGTAGACTATTTCTTACATTTTCACAACAATAATGGCCATTCTTTAACAAGTATCAGATATTTTTGATGTTCACAACCTAACCACCGTTTATGACCAATCAAAACAAAATGGATCGTATTCCATTTTTTTTATTGTTTATTATTTTTTTTGGAGTGCATTATTTTTCTCAAGCCCAAACAGGCTGTGCAGGATCTGATGCTTTACTAACAATTTGCAATAAAGACCAAGATCTATCGCTTCAAAATTTCGATTTATTTGATGCCCTGAATGACACACCACTTACCGGAGGTATTTGGTCTACTTCAAATCCGGCAAATTTTTACGCTTTTGATAGAACTACAGGAATTGTAAACCTTTGGAAAATTTTAAATTCGGGTACCCATACTTTTACGTATACCAATGATGCTTGTGGTGAATCTGCCAATGTTACTATTAACTTAGGAGGCTATTCAGGAGAAGATAACATAGATGGTAGCGCCAATGCCTGTAGCAATGAAATAGAAGTAAATATGCATCGCTTCTTAGGAAGTGAAGTTGCAGACAAAATTCAAGATTTTAATGGACTATGGGAAGCGGTAACTCCTGAGGCCGTAAACTTTTTAGAACGAAATATTTTCAATGCTTTTGGAGCGGGTCCTGGAGTATATGAATTTACATATACCGTAGCTGCTGTAGCTACTTGTCCGTCAGAGCAATCTACCGTTATCTTAGAAGTACACCCTTCACCTAACCCAGGAACAGGATTAGCACTAGCTGTTTGCGTCACTGATGATTTATCGGCCTATAGAAATTTAAACTTAAACAGTTATCTCGCTGCAGAAGATGCTAACGGAACTTGGTCTGAATCTGGTACAGGTCAACTAACAGATCTTTCTGATAATACCATAAATGTAGAGGAGATCAGAGATAATTTTGGATATGGGATCTATAATTTCAATTACACCGTTTATCCTACGCACCCTGTATGTGACGAACAATTTTCTACAGTAGCAATTAGCATCCTTCCCACCTTATCTGGTAGCTTAGAAAGCCTTAACTATTGTATGGGCAGCCCGTATACCATCGATATTACTTATGATAGTACGCTTCTACCCAATGGCAGATATCAAATGGGATATCTCGTAGACCCCGCTGATGGCCTCGTAAGAGCCGAAGACGTAATTATCACCCTAACTAATGGCGTAGGAAGCTTTGATGTAAATCCTTCGCTTGTTTCTACCAATGTATATAATACCGTAAGCATTAGCTCCATTACGGGCTTTTTACCCTTGCGCAGTGTTTGTACTACTATTGATGTTTCGGAGACCACCTTTCTTGTTTCTAATTCGCAAATACAAATTGCAGAAGCTTGCCAAGACACCACTATTCCTGTGCAAATTTTAAATATTCTTGACACTACAGCGAGCTTAACCAATAGTCCGCATACCATCACGTATACGCTTACAGCTCCCGATGGCGGAACAACTACAGAAACCATAGAAAACCTAGCTTTTTCTGCAGGGGCTGCTACTTTTGAAATTGCTGCTGAGCATGCAGGTCAGGATGGAGAACATGAAGTAATAGTCACTATTGATAATGTCCTAGATGTCACCTGTAATTTACAAACCTTATTTAATGTGATTGCCACTCCAGATGCAATTACACTAACCTTACAGGTAGATAATTCTTGTAATGCTACAGAAATAAATGTGCTGGTAGCTGCTCCTATTTTACCTGATGGCATTTATAATGTTACCTATGATGTAATTGAACAAAACACAGGTGCAGTTGTTATTAATAATACCATTGCCTTTGCTGGTGGAACAGCTGATTATCAAGTTGATGTTGCACCATTGGAGCAAGGTAATTATACCATAAGCGTACGAAGCATTCAAAATGATACTACGCCTTGTAGAACTATTTTTGAGTATGAAGAAACAGAAAATTTTGCCATAAAAGGCATACCAGATATCCCTATAGGAGAAAGCAATCAAACTTTTTGTCTAAGCGAATACGATACCAACGGCCCTACGCTAGAGGACCTTGCTTTTACCGCCTCTAGAGACCCTTTATTTTATGCTACGGAAACAAGTACTGATATTCTTAGTATTAGCACCCCACTGGCTCACAATGTCGCTTATTTTATAAGTACTATTAATAATGAAAATAATTGTGAAGGCACACAAAGACTACGAGTTTTAGTATCACTTACAGCACCAATAACCCCTACAACCAGCAATGCTACTCCATTTTTCTGTGGAGGAGATGCCGCAACCCTAGCTTCTGTAGATATTACCTTTAGTGAAACAACAATTGTTTGGTTTGACGCCCCTGTAAATGGAAATTTATTGCCAGCTACTACGCTTTTAGAAGATGGCGTATCTTATTACGCGGCATCAGAGAATAGCCAAGGCTGTAGAAGCAGTGAACGACTGCTACTAACTCCAACCGTTTTTACGGTTACACCACTTACTTTGGCTAGTACTGAATTTGACATTTGTGGCCTAGACGAGCCTACCATTTCAGATTTAAACAACTTAGCGGCTTTTGAAAACTACGAGATTAGATGGTATGACTCTTTGGAAAGCACGTCTGCTATAAGTGAAACTGCGCTGCTAATACCATATACGATGTACTATGCCGAAAATTACAATGAAGATACCGGATGTATAGCTCCAAATAGAACAGCCATTACCATAGATTTATCGGCATGTAATCCTGAAGATTATGACTTCTTTATTCCTGACGGGTTCTCACCTAATGGTGATGCTAGAAACGACCGTTATTTTATACCCAATATTGAAAAAATATTTCCGGCGTTTCAGTTAGAAATAAAAAATAGGTATGGCAGAACTCTTTTCATGGGGAATATTCAAAACCCTGCATGGGACGGTACCATTAAAGGGAATAGTATCGCGCCAAACGGAGTATATTTTTACATCATACATTATAACAAAGAAGGTTTTGAGCCTAAACAAGGGAGGTTATACCTCAACCGATAAGCTATGCCAAATACCATTATAACCTTCAAAACCATTAGCATGAAAAAATACTCCTTATATCTACTCTTACTGATACCCTTTTTAGGGATGAGTCAGCAAGATCCTCAATACACCCAATACATGTATAACATGAGTGTTATTAACCCTGCCTATACTACTAATGATACAGGCTTAATTAATTTTGGGACCTTATACAGATCACAATGGAACTCTGTTGTCGGGGCACCTAAAACACTCACATTTTTTGCTCATGCTGCTTTATCAGAAAAAATAGAAACAGGTATCTCATTTATATCTGATGATATTGGGGATGGTGCTGCCAAAGAAAATAATATCTATGCAGATTTTGCGTACAGCCTTAAACTCAATGAAAAAAGTGATCTTTCGCTAGGTTTAAAAGCAGGAATTACCAATTATGCCACAAATTTTAATGGGTTTAGACTTCCTGAACTACAAGACGATGCGGCCTTTAATGACAATATAAACAGTACATTTCCTAATATTGGTATAGGTGCTTTTTACCATAAAGATAAATTTTACTCGGGTATTTCTATTCCCAATCTACTGCACTCTAAACATATAGATAACAAAGATGGTATTAGTACTATCGGATCAGAAGAGGCGCATATTTTTATTACCGCAGGGTATGTATATGAACTTAACCCTTCTATAAAAATTAAACCATCAACCTTACTAAAAGCTGTAAATAACACGCCGCTGTCTGTAGATTTTTCTGTTAACGCGCTATTTAACGATACGTTGGAAGCTGGCCTAGCGTATCGCTTAGACGATGCTGTTAGTGCCATGTTTAACATTCAAATATTATCAGGCGTTAGAGCTGGTTACGCTTATGATTACACTTTATCAAATCTAGGAGAATTTAGTTCTGGATCTCATGAAATTTTCATTCTATTTAATTTGGACCTATTAGGCTTGAAAAAAGGCTATGATAAATCCCCTAGATTTTACTAAAAAGCTATGAAAAAAACGACACTACTTTTAGTAATTATAGTATTCTTCAATATATTTTCAGCTTCCGCTCAAGATCAATTGAAACGTGCTAATACTTATTTTGACCGAGCTTTTTATAGTGAAGCTATTCCGCTATACGAAGAAATTGCCGCTACAAATAAAAGCGCTACCGTTATAAAAAATCTTGCCGACAGCTATTACAATACCTATCAAATGCCACAAGCAGCAAAATGGTATGCCTATCTGACTTCAATTTATGGCGAGACACTCCATGAAACCTACTTTTTTAAATACAGCGAATCTTTAAAAGCTACAGACGAACTAAACAAATCTTTTGACGTATTAATAGAATACTACCAAGCAAAAGAAAACGCGGAGCAAGTAGCTAAATTAAAGTCAGATTTTAACTATTTAGAAAATATACAAGCTATTGGAGCCCGATTTTCAATTGAAAATTTAGCATTAAACACTACAAACTCTGAATTTGGAGCAGTACCAGTAGATGACCAAATTGTTTATACAGCATCGAAAAAAAAGGCGGCAAAAATTTACCGATGGAATAATCAGAACTATTTGGACTTATACCAACATTCTGTAAGTGAATTAATGTATGGCGATAGCATTAGTACAAGTTTTTCTACTGCCATAAATACCAAAATGCATGAAGGCACCTTTGCCTTCACTAAAGATAGAAACACGCTCTATTTTACACGTAATAACTTTATTAAAGGGAAAAAGAAAACAGATGCTAAAAAAGTATCTAACCTAAAAATATACCGTGCTACACGCATAGATAGTGTATGGACCAATATTACAGCGCTACCTTTTAATAGCGATGATTTTTCTAATGAACACCCAAGTCTTAGTAGTGATGAGAAAACCTTGTATTTTGCTTCAGACAGAAGTGGTGGTTTTGGTTCCTTTGATATTTATAAAGTACATATTCAAGAAAATGATGTTTATACGGAACCCGAGAACCTTGGAAGTTTAATTAATACGGACAAAAAAGAACAGTTTCCTTTTGTCGATCAAAATGATAACCTATACTTTTCTTCAAACGGACATCCAGGATTTGGCCTACTAGATATTTTTATCGCAAAAAAAGACACCAATCAATTTCAGAAACCAGACAATATTGGGTATCCTGTGAATAGTAGTTATGATGATTTTAGCTATTTTCAAAACGAAAATAAAGGCTTCTTTGCCTCCAACAGACCAGAAGGAAAAGGTAGCGATGACATCTATTCCTTTACCATTACAAAACCTTTAAAAATTGAAGCTTGTGCGCAAGTTATTACTGGAGTGGTGACAGACAGAACTACCAAACAACTACTCCCTTTTAGTACGGTACGCCTTCTTGATATTGATCATCATGAAATAGCCAAGATAATTACCAAAGAAGATGCTTCTTTTTCATTTGCAGTAAACTGCGAGGAGCAGTATCGCATTGAAGCTAAAAAAGTGCAGTACGAAGATAATTTTAAAGTGCTAAGAACTACCAAAGAGCGAAACGCGAAAATTGATGCTTCGTTAACCTTATATGCTACTGCTGAAAAAGAGAAAGTAGCCCGTATTGCTCTTCAAGAAAAAGAGAAGCAAGCGCTAGAAAAAGCAAAAACAGCACAGAAGAAAAAATTAAAAGAAGAAAAAGAAGCTGCTGAAGCTTTAGCTGCGCAAGAGAAACAACATAAAGAAAAGGCAGAGAAAGAGAAGGCTGAGAATATTATCAAAACCATCAATACAGAAAAGGCAATCGTCAAAGAAAAAAATAGAACCGTTATTAAAACGGAAGCTATAAACTTTGATTACAGCATGTGGTACTTGCGTAGGGAAACCAGAGAACGTTTAGAAACTGTGGTAGCGACTATGAAAAATAATCCAAGTATCACCATTGAGATTGGTTCGCATACAGACCGCCGTGGAAATAACAATTATAATAAAGAACTGTCTCAAAAAAGAGCCAATAGTGTAAAAATATATTTACTAGAAAAAGGAATTGCAGCAGAAAGAATCATTGCAAAAGGCTACGGAGAATCACAACCTATTATAGCATGTGCTACAGATGATGCTTGTTCTGAAGAAGAGCATGAATTAAATAGAAGGTGTGAATTTGTAATCGTAAAATGGGAATAAAAAGGCGCTCTATTTGAAATTATAATCGATTGTTTCTTTTATCTTTAAGGTAAATTTTAAAGCAATGGATATAAAGTTAGCTGAAATTCCTACCAAAGAGATTATTCCCGGTTATCACGGTAAATTGGTCCATACTAAAAATATGAGCTTGGCTTTTTGGGAGGTAGAAAAAGGGGCTATAGTTCCTGAACACTCTCATTTAAATGAGCAAGTAATGCAGGTTTTAGAAGGCGAATTTGAGTTTACCCTCAACGGCAAGACTAAAGTATATACTCCCGGGGAATTAGTCGTAATTGGCTCTTATATTCCACATAGTGGCAAAGCTTTAACCGCTTGCAAATTAATGGATGTATTTAGTCCCACTAGAGAAGAGTATAAGTAAACCCCTGAACTCCCAAAAGGGAGAAACCCCTAAAACCGTAATACATGAATATTTCCCTAAAAGGTAAAAAAGCCCTCATTGGGGGCAGTAGTGATGGCATTGGTAAAGCAATAGCAATACAACTTGCGGCGAGTGGCGCCAGTGTAACTTTGGTTTCTAGAAGCGAAGCTAAATTAAAAAACATTATTGCCAATCTTCCTACAGCAGAAGGGCAAACACATCAATACCTGCTTGTAGATTATACTGATTTTGAAGCCTACGCACTTCAACTAGAAAGCTATTTTAACAGCAATACTATAGATATTCTGGTGAATAATACCCAAGGCCCTAGCGCAGGAAATACCTTGGAAAAGAATATAACAGATTATCAGGCTGCTTTTGATCTTCTGTTTAAAACCACAGTATTCACGACAGAGCTTGCGCTAAAAAACATGATGAATAATAAATGGGGACGCATCATTAACATTGCTTCCGTTTCAGTAAAAGAACCCCTCTCCTATTTGGCACTTTCTAATACCATTAGAGCCGCTGTGGTTACCTGGGGAAAATCTTTAGCGACAGATGTTGGTCCTTATCAAATAACGGTTAATAATATTTTAACGGGCTATTTTGACACCAACCGCATTGCACAACTGAATGCCACAAAAGCAAAACAATTAAAAATTTCAGAGGAAGAAGTACGCAACCAAATGGAGGCAAAGGTATCTCTTCTACGAATTGGAAAACCAGAAGAATATGGCTATTTGGTTGCTTTTCTAGCATCAGACAATGCGGCCTATATTACAGGAACTTCCATTCCCATTGATGGCGGTTTGTTAAAATCACTATAAGTTAAAACGCATACTGGAATTTTAATTGTTTACGTTTTAATAACCTTAACTCACTGAAAGCAGGGTTTCACTCAACGCTTATTGTACCTAAATTTACCAAGTGGCATATTTGCCATTCAACATTCATATTATGAAACAAGCAACAGTATTTGTATTGATTATTTTATTCTCACATATGGCAGAAGCGCAAGGGAACAAAGATTCGTTTGAAACGCTTTGGAAAAAGGTAGCACAATTAGAACAAGAGGGACTTACGAAATCTGCTCTTAGTGTAGTTAGTTCTATTTCCGAAAAGGCCAAGAAAGAAAGCAATAATGCTCAAGTGGTTAAATCGCTTTTATTTTCAAGCAAATATTCATTAACCTTAGAGGAAGATGCGCAACTAAAAATTATCTCGGAGTTTAAATCTGAAATTGAAAAAGCAACAACGCCTACTAAAAACATACTAGAAAGCTATTTAGCTAACCTCTACTGGCAGTATTACCAACAAAACAGGTATCAATTTTACAACCGTACAGAAACCGAAGCGAAAGTAGATACTACAGATTTTAGAACTTGGGATTTAAATACCCTATTTTATGAGATAGCAATTCATTTTGACGCTTCCTTAGAGAATAACGAAGCGCTCAAAGAAATTCCTGTATCCGAGTTTGAAGTACTCTTAAACTCTCAAGACGGTTCAGAAAAACTTAGACCTACGTTATACGATCTGTTAGCGCATACTGCCTTAAATTTTTATAAGACCGATGAAAATAGCATTACAAGACCTGCCGATAAATTTGAAATAGATGATTCTGAGGTTTTATGTGAAAGCTATCAATTTATACATCATAAAATAAGTACTACTGATAAAACTTCACTGCAAGCAAAGGCATTGCAACTATATCAAGAGTTATTACAGTTTCATAGCACTGATAAAACATCAGATGCCTATGTTACTATTGATATTGAACGCCTTCACTTCATAAAGAATAATGCTGTTTTCTCAAATGTTGGTGACTTTTACCTGAACATTTTACAGAATTCTGCTGAAAATATTAAAGACCATGAGAATTGGAGTTTATATCAATATGAAATTGCTGCCTACTATGCTGAGTTAGCCAACACGTACCACGCCAAAACAAATGATGAACACCGCTGGAAAAATAAAGAGGCTTTAGCATTGTGTGATATACTTATAAAAAAGTATCCAAAAAACTTAGGTGCCCTTAAAAGTCAAAATCTTAAAACAACCATTCTTAGCAAGCGTATACATTTAACCAATGAAGAATATATTCCTACAAATAAAACCTCTCGTCTATTAATTAATTATAAGAATATTGATGCCTTATCCGTAACCGCGTATAAAATAGATCGGGATCAGTTTCAGGCACTCGAAGATGCTTATAAAATTGAAGAAAAAGTAGCGATTATAAAAAAATTGAAGGCCGTTAAGAATTGGGAGGCGAGTCTTAAAAATGAAAACGACTACCAAAATCATGCTATAGAAATAGAAATTCCGACTTTGGCAAATGGCTATTACTTACTAGTGGCAAAGGATAATAAACTCGACCAAAATTCTTTTGCGTATAGCGCATTAAACGTGACCGATCTAGTGCTTAGCGAGAATCAATTGAACGGAAACAATAGTTTTCAAGTAATTGACAGAAACAACGGCGCACCTATTTCTAATGCACAAGTACGTTTTACGTACCGAATTAATTATGATAACAAATACCTTAATAAAACATATACTTCTGATGAAAACGGAAATATAACCTTTGAAAAATCTAAGGACTATTGGACAGATGTACGTATAAAAGTTACGGCAGATAATGAGGTTGCTTATTTTACCGGATTTTACATTAATCATAATTACTCTAGAAATAATGAAAAGCATACCTCTTACTCTACTTTTCTTTTCACTGATAGAAGTATTTATAGACCAGGACAACCTTTATTTTTTAAAGGAATAGCTGTAGCAGATTCTGACTCGGAAAAATCTATTGTTGCAGCCACAGACGTTACGGTTAAATTGCTTGATGCAAATTACCAAGAAGTAAGTAGCCAGAATTTTAAAACCAATGAGTACGGTTCTTTCTCTGGAGAATTTATTTTACCCGCTAACGGTTTAACAGGGAGTTTTAGTCTGCATACCAGTAATAGCACATATGGATTAAATGGTAGTACTAACTTTTCTGTAGAAGAATACAAACGTCCAAAATTTGAAGCACACTTTAACCCTATTACGGAAACGTATCGGGTAAATGATATGATTAAAGTACATGGAAATGCGATGGCCTATGCCGGAAGTGCTATTTCAGATGCCAAAGTTACCTATCGCGTAAAACGTGCTGTACATTATCCTAGATGGTATTACTGGTACCGTTCGTACCAGAACAATACGCCACAAGAAATAGCTTTTGGTGAAACCACTACAGATGCCTCTGGTAATTTTGAATTAGACTTTAAAGCTATTGTAGACCACAGTACTTCTGCAAAAAACTTACCTACGTTTAGTTATGAAGTAACGGCAGACATTACAGATATTAATGGCGAAACCCATAGTACCGCTACGACTGTGAATGTAGGGTACCATGCTTTAAATGCAACTATTGCTGTAGCTACTAGACTAGATAAAAATGCAAACGAAAATAAACTAGCCTTATATACCACTAATCTTAATGGCAAAACAGTGCCCTCTTCTGGGACCTTGAAGATCTATAAATTACAAGCACCATCTGCCGTATTAAGACCTAGACCATGGGCTGCGCCGGACTATGATTATTTTGGAAAAGAAAAATTTAAGTCATTATATCCACATGATGCTTATGCTAGTGAGTATGATTCCAATACATGGGAAAATGCAGACTTGCTATGGGAAACTCAATTCAATACGAGTAAAACAAATGAAATTAGTTTACCTAACCTCAAAAAATGGCAATCTGGGAAGTACCGCATAGAATTAGCTACTACTGATAAATTTGGTCAACTAGTAGAAGAAAAAGTACAAACTACAGTATATAGCTCTGATGATAAAAGCTTAGCAGATCAACAAATTTTTAGTATTGCTACAGACAAACCAAATTATGAAATTGGCGATAAGGCAAAAATTACCTTAAAAACTGCCGCCAAAGATTTGTATGTGACGCTTACCATTGAAAAAGAGTATAAGATAGTCGACACAAAAATTATTCATTTATCAGAAAATAAAAAATCATTTACAATACCCATCAATGCGGAAGATTTAGGTGGTTTTGCCATCAATTATTCCTATGCGGCATTTAATTCTTATGCATCAGGAAATCTTCTAGTTGCGGTACCTTATCCTGTAACCGATTTACAAATTGAAACCGTAACGTTTAGAGATAAGATAAAACCTGGTACTGATGAAACGTGGTCGTTTAAAATAAAAGGACCGAAAGGAGATAAAGTAGCCGCAGAACTTTTAGCAAGCATGTATGATGCCTCTCTAGATGCCTTTAGAGGTCACTCATGGGGTTTTAACCCACTATACAAAAATAGTTATTATGCCTACCAACGTAGTAATGCTAACCGTAGTTTTGGAATCAAATCTTTTAGGTCTTACTGGCAATTTGATACTAAGTACGTTTCTGTATCTCAGTATTACGATACCTTTAAATGGTTTGATTTAAACCTAGGATATAATAACCGTTCATCTGGTTATTTATCTCGGAAAATGATGAGTAAATCTGCTCCTGCTATGTCAGTCATGAGTGAGATGAGTGAGATGGAAGATAGCGCTGGAGTTGCAGAAATAGCCATGGAATCAAACGCTGCCCCAATAGAAAATAAAGAAAAAGATACTGTTCCTGGTCGTCCAAGCGCAGAACAGCCTGACTCCGAATTTGGAGAGGTACAAATTCGTAAAAACTTGCAAGAAACCGCCTTTTTCTTCCCACAATTACAAACAGATAAAGAAGGAAATGTTTCTTTTAGTTTTACCACACCAGAAGCATTAACACAATGGAAATTACAACTGCTTGCACATACTAAGAATCTAGAAACGGCCACAGCTCAATTTACTACGGTTACACAGAAAGAATTAATGGTACTGCCAAATGCTCCACGGTTTTTACGGGAAGGTGATCAAATCGTTGTGAGTTCTAAAATTTCTAATCTAACAGAGAAAAGTCTAACAGGGCAAGCAAAAATTGTCTTAATCGATGCCGTATCAAATGCTGATATTACTGCAGATATTACAAAAGATGCACAGCAAGAATTTTCAGTAGACGCAACGGGAAACACACAAGTATCTTGGACCATAACTGTTCCTGAAGGATTGCAAGCCGTGTCTTATAAAATTCTAGCAAAAGCAGGAGATTTTAGTGATGGAGAACAAAATATGTGGCCTGTACTTTCTAATAGAATGTTGGTCACAGAATCTGTACCTATGTGGGTAAGAAGCAACCAAACAAAAACTTTTAGCTTAGACAAATTAAAGAACAATACTTCCAAAACACTCCGTAATCATAAACTTACTTTAGAGATTACTTCAAACCCAGCCTGGTATGCGGTGCAAGCTTTGCCGTACTTAATGGAATACCCATATGAATGTAATGAACAAACATTTGCCCGTTATTATGCAAACACTTTAGCGAGTTACATTGCCAATAGCAATCCTAAAATTCAGGAGGTATTCAATCAATGGGCAAACGCGGATGCTTTGCTTAGTAATTTAGAAAAGAATGAAGAGTTAAAATCGCTCTTAATTCAAGAAACCCCTTGGTTACGTGATGCGCAATCAGAAACAGAGCAAAAGAAACGTATTGCATTGCTTTTTGATCTAAATAAAATGAGAGCATCTCAAGAAAACGCATTTAGCAAATTAGCACAAAATCAAATGTCTATTGGCGCGTGGTCTTGGTTTGCTGGCGGTCGTGAAAACAGATACATCACACAGCACATCATTACAGGTCTTGGGCATTTAAATAAGCTTATCATTTCTTCTGAAACAGAGAAAGAAAAAAGCACTATGATTAAAAAAGCAATCTCTTATTTAGACAATGCCTTTGTTGCTGAATATGAGTATATGAAAAATCACACCAAAGACATTAACAAAGATCATCTGAGTCATTCTCAAGTACAGTACCTCTACATGCGTTCGTTCTTTAGTGACATAAAAACTTCTAAAAAAGTTGATGAGGCTACCGCTTATTACAAAGGACAAATTCAGAACTATTGGAAAAATAGGAATCTGTATAGCAAAGGTATGTTGGCTTTAATTATGCACCGAATGGAAGATAAGGCTACTGCCACCAAAATAATACGCCACCTAGAAGAGAATAGTATTACTAGTGATGAATTAGGAATGTATTGGAAAGAAAATACCAATTCATGGTATTGGTACCAGGCGCCTATTGAAACTCAAGCCCTATTAATTGAAGCTTTTTCTGAAATCCAGAATGAAGTAACGACTATAGATAATTTAAAAATCTGGTTACTTAAAAACAAACAAACCAACCAGTGGAAAACTACAAAGGCAACTACAGAAGCTGTTTATGCGCTGTTACTACAAGGCAGTGATTGGTTAGCAGTAACCAATGCGGTAGAAGTGCTTGTTGGTGGCGAAAAAATAGCTCCGGAAAAATTAGAAGGTGTAAAAGTAGAAGCGGGTACTGGCTACTATAAAACTTCATGGAACAAGTCTGAAATAACACCGAAAATGGCCGAAGTTCAAATTAGCAAAAAAGGAGCTGGAATTGCTTGGGGTGCCCTTTACTGGCAATATTTTGAAGACCTCGATAAAATTACATCAGCAGAAACTCCCTTGAAATTAAAAAAGAAGTTGTTCTTAAAAAAGAATACAGCTACGGGAGAGAAGATTTCTGAAATTACAGCAAACACCAAATTAGCTGTGGGCGATTTAGTACGCGTACGTATTGAATTACGATCAGACCGGGATATGGAATTTATTCATATGAAAGATATGCGTGCCGCTGGTTTTGAACCCATCAATGTATTTTCTCAATACAAATGGCAAGATGGTTTAGGGTACTATGAAAGTACCAAAGATGCTAGCACCAATTTCTTTTTTGACTTTTTACCAAAAGGAGTGTATGTCTTTGAATATGATTTACGTGTAAATAATGCTGGAAATTTCAGTAATGGTATTACAACGATACAAAGTATGTACGCGCCTGAATTTAGCAGTCATAGTGAAGGCGTACGCGTAACAATTGATGCCAACTAATTAGGATGAAAAAATGTAAACTCACCAAAAAGGTGGGTTTACGCATTCAATAGCTGTGTAGCCTCATTGTTGGTTTTATAGGCTTTAGTTTTCTTATACCTTAGAGGTATCTAATTAAAACCAAAGCCTATGAAAAATTCCATTAGCGTATCCGTAAAGAAACCATGTTCAGAGAAATTTAGTACCTTTAGTACCACCGATAAAGGCGGTTATTGCGCCTCTTGCGAAAAGGAAGTAATCGATTTTACAACCATGTCTAAAAGCGAAATATTAAACTATTTATGTACTGCAACAAACAGCACTTGCGGCCGATTTAAAACCTCACAATTAAATGATTTACAAATGGCAAATTCAAACGTTTCTTCTTTTAATTTTTTAACTAAAAGTATTGGCGCTATGAGCTTCTCATTATTATCATTATGTGCCATATCTAGCGTTAACGCACAAGATGAAGCATTAAGCACTAGTGCACAAACAGAATTAGTTTCAAATCCGGAAGCTACCACCAATACAACTCAAAGCAACAAATACAAGGTAAAAGGTCTTGTGGTAGATCAAGAAAATTTACCACTACCTGGTGTCTCTGTAGTCCTAAAAGGAACGAATGAAGGAGTGTCTACAGATTTTGATGGCAATTTTGAATTCAGCAGACGCTTATCTGAAGGTGATGTTCTTGTCTTTAGCTATGTAGGGTATGATACTCAGCGTTATACCATCGCCAAAAGTGAAACAGATACCATTGAAATTTCTATACTTTTTGATGCGGCAGATATAGAACTTATGGGAGATATTTCTATCGAAGGAGTATACCAGCCAAAAAGAAACATTGCTCAGAAAATTGGTTCTATCTTTAACTAATGAGGTATGCCTTTCTTATTTTTATTTTATGCGCAAGCATAAGCTATGGGCAACGCTCAGCATTTAATGCCATAGATTTTTCTAAAGCAGATAGTGTTGCCTATCAATACAAAGGAGCAAGTTTAAAAAGTCTTCCTATACTTGTTCATAACCTAACTACAAATTTACACACAGACGTAGAGAAATTTAGAGCGATATATACCTGGATAAGTACCAATATTGAAAATGACTACAACTCATATGCAAAAACGAAAAGCAAGAGAAGTAAAATAGAAAAAGATCGCACCGCGTTCTTAGCATGGAATCAAGACTATACTCCTAAGGTCTTTGAACAGTTAATTCGCAACAAAAAAACAGCTTGCACGGGCTATGCATATTTAGTTCGTGAGATGGCTAGCTTAGCAGAAATACCTTGTGAGATTATTGATGGTCATAGCCGTACACCAACATTGCCATTAACACTGGAAAGCCTCCCTAACCACTCTTGGAATAGCGTGCAATTGAATGGAAAATGGTATTTATGTGATGCCACTTGGTCTGCTGGACAAATAGTTTTTAAGGAAGGGAATCCTGAATTTCAATTTGAATACCACGATGGTTATTTCTTGGCAGAACCGAGTTTGTTTATACGAAACCATTATCCTTTAGAAAAAAAATGGGCTTTTTTGGACAACATGCCAAGCTTTGAACATTTTATTTCTGGTCCTATAGTGTATAAAAATGCATTTAACTTTTCCATCAATCCAGAATTCCCATTAGCACTAGAAACAGAAATTATCAAAAATGAACGTATTCACTTTAAATTTTCCAGTGCTGAAAGATTAGATCCAGCAGATCTAGTCCTAGAAATAGGAAATGGTTATGCCACGCAGACCATAGACACTACATTTTTTCAGCATGATTCTGACTATAGCATTTCTTATAAGTTTACGAAGGCGGGCTTATACGACGTTCACTTAAAATACAATGGTGCTATTATCGCCACCTATATTATACGGGTAAAAAGAAAGTAATCTTTTAAAACGTTAAGTATAAAAAACCCAGCACTTGAGCGTGCTGGGTTTTTTATACTTCATACTATTTGAACAAGACTATTTCAAAAGCCACATTAATGAGTTAATATCATCCCCAGAAGTAAACTGTCTATTTATGGAAGCTTTTAAACTTGCCGTATTATTTGTTGCTTCATTGGAAGGATACAACCACCTTTTGGGTATTCTACCCTCATTTAAGGTTCCACCACCATCTACATTAAATTCAGGATATCCTGTTCTTCGTTGCTCATAAAATATTTGCCATCCGGTATTTAAAAACAAGGCTATATGTTTTTGTGTTGCGATACGTTCTATTGCATTAGCACTAGTTAATTGGACTTCCGACTTCGCTAAGTAGGCAGTTACCTCTGAAATACCATAAAAGTTCATTGATGCTTTAATGCCTTCGTTATAATATGATGCCGCATCACCAGAAATCCAAGTTCTTGCTACCGCTTCTGCTAGAATAAATTGTAACTCTGAATAGCCAATTAACAGACTAGGCTCGTTTACAGGATCATTGTAAAACCGAGAAGCTATTCTAGAGGCATTCCCTGCAACCGCTTTAGCTGCATTATCACTAAAAATAGCACTTCCATATAAACCATCATAAGCATTAAAATCATCCTCTGCCAAAGCAACAGCTGCAGGTGTTTTTTCCGCAAAAACAAACAACCTTGGATCTTCCAAATCTTTGAGCCTGTCTACAAAAGACTCTTCTAAATAATATGCAGTCTGTAACTCGTTATTATTAAACAGAGGATATCTGTTATCTTGAATGTTTACATATACCAATGCACCATTGTCCTCATTAGAATCAAACAAAGGATATTTAGTTGGGTTCTCTAAAATTTCCTGGAATCTTCCTATAACATTCAAAGAAGCTACGTCCGTTTTGTTGGACAACATTAACAATACTCTTAAATAGTACGTATTAATTAATTTACGCCATTTTGTTTTATCACCATCATAAATAATATCTCCTAATATCAGCTCTTCGTTTGTTGCTAGCGCATTAGAGGCATCATTCAAATCATTTAAAACTTTCAGAAAAATAGCTTCTTGTGTATCATAAACAGGTGTATAATTTTCTTCTTCTATAGCTAAAGTCTCGCTATAAGGAACTTCCCCGAAAACCATAGTTAGCTCCGTTATAAAATAAGAATTAAAGAATTTTGCTAAAATTGAATAGACTTCTATTTCTGCTTTTTTACTTTCTTCAATCATTTTATGCACTTGCTTAATATTGTCATAATTAGCAAATGAAGCTTGTTGCCAGTTGTAATATTGATTTTCATTAATACCGTCCGTAAATGTTAGATATCTACTAGCCAAAGCGCTATTTAAACTTACATTATTAAATGCTTTTGTTTCGATATTAGTTAATAATAAATCTGGACTAACAGAAGTTGCTCTATTAGGGTCATCTTGTAAATCTTCTATTTGGGTACAACTTACCGTAAAGAAAAGTGCACATAAAATGTATATACTATAATTTTTCATTTTATTTTTTATTTAAAATTTTACGTTTAAGTTTAAACCTATATTTCTTGTAGATGGTGCTTGTAAAGCATCTACTCCTGAATCAGGATCTATGTTTGGCACCTTTGAATTCAACCAAAGATTACGACCAATTAATGACAAGCTAAACTCATGTATTGGGGTATTATCTAATACTTTTTTAGGAAAATTATACGTAAGTGTTACTTCTCTTAACTTTACAAATGACTCTTTGTAATAATGGTAATTTGTATTATGACCATTACTAGTGGTTTGCATAAAATTGATGTAATTAACAGCCACATCATTTGGCGCATAGGTTCTAGTATCACTAGTGATTGCACCATTCACATCATAAGAAACAGTACCACCAATTACTTTAACGCCCGGTGCAACATAAGAACTTACTCCGCTGTTAGCATCGTCTCTAAATTGATTCACTGTACCTTTATGTTTACCTCCCCACCACATTTTTTGATTGGTTGTAGAGTAAATTAAGCCCCCAATTCTACCATCAAATAAGAAGGATAAATTAAGATTTTTATAGCTCAAGGAATTGGAAATTCCATAAGTCCAATCTGGATCGTCTTCCCCTATATATCTTTGATAAGGATCATTTACAGGAAAACCATTTTCGAAAATAACTTCTCCTTCTGTGTTTGTTTGATACACATCTGCATAAATTTTATCTGTCCGATCACCAACTTTTATAAACCCTTCGGTCTGTTCTCTATCTCCATAAATTTCTTCTTGAAATCTTCTAAACTTACTTAAATTAACGAGTATGTTCCAGCTAAAGTTTGCTGTTTCAATTGGCTTCGCATCTAATACAAATTCAAGGCCTTTACGCTTAAATTCATCGCCATTTAGTAAAATACTTTCGTAGCCCGTAGCATCAGAAATCGGACTATAAATTAAATTATTATAATCAGTTGCTTCAAAATACGCTACATCTAAACCTACTCTATTGTTAAACCATCTAATATTAGCTCCCACTTCCCAAGTGTCTGAGGTTTCTGGTTCTAGACCTGCCGCTAATAAACTTGTACCAAAGGCTGCAGAAGTATTGCCATTCCAAGTAGTCCCTTTATCGTAGGCCTGAATGTAGGCATAAGGATCTGTTTCTTCTCCTATTTTCCCTTCAGATACCCTAGACCAAGAACCTCTTAACTTTGCAAAACTAATAGCGTTTGGCATTGTAAAAAGACTTGATAACACTAAGGATCCAGAGACCGATGGGTAAAAGAAAGAATTATTTTCTTGTGGTAAGGTAGAGACCTTATCATTTCTACCGGTAATAGATACATAAAATGCGTTGTAAAAAGACAAATCTATAAAACCATACACACTTTTTATAGCATCTTTTTCTTCTCTATTAGAAGCAATATAACTTGCACCTGCATTATTTGCCAAGTTATAAAAGCCAGGAATATTTAAACCATCTGTTTGTGTACTTGCTATAGTTGATTTACGAAAATAATTAGAATAAGCAACCTCACTTTTCAGGCTAAAATTGTCAGTAAAACTCTTTTCATATTTTATACCCAAATCGGATATAATATCAAAATAACGACTATCCGAATTTGTAAAATTTCCTAATGATTTATTCCCATATCCAATATAACTTTTTGGTTCTTTGTACGTTCTATTTAAACTATAAACATTTATACCACTTGTACTTTTAATACTAAGCTCTGGTGTTATATTATACTCAAAAGCAACATTCCCGAAGACATTGTCTTTATCATATCCGCGCTCATATTCATACGCTTGAAAATAAGGATTGTTATAGTAAGATACATTAAAATGCCTTTGCTGATACCCTTCTTGACCTTCTCGCCAATAATTTCGTAAATCTTTTACATCTACATCTACACCAGTCCATAAAAGTAAGTTATACAAGTAATTTGTAGGACCATAACCAACCTCCGGAAAGTTATCTGTGTATTGCTTATTGTAAGTTAAGCTAGAACTAACTTTAAAAGTGTCCGAAGGATTTAAAGTACCGCCCACTGTAAAGGATGTATTTCCTAAATCTGTGTTTGGCACGATACCTTTTTGATAAACATTAGAAACAGACATTCTGTAACTAGCTTTATCATTACCCCAGTTTACACTTACATTATTAGTTTGTATTGACCCAGTTTGAAAAAAGTCTTTAATGTTGTTTTTTCCTCTTGAAGTAAATGGGATAGGAATTAAATTACCTGCTGCATCTGTTGGGCTATTATACTGAGTTGTCTCAAAAAACCCACTAGGTGTAGATGGGTCTAATTGATCTACTTTGGGGCCCCAGATCCATCCGCCACCTTCAGAACCACTACCTAATCCATTACTATACGCATATTGCCCTTGATTTCCGTTTCCATAAACCGTTTGTACATCTGGAACTTTAGTGAAAGAAGGCTGAAAAAGTACGGAACTATTTATTGTTACTGTTAGCCTACCCTTTTCTCCTTTTTTAGTGGTAATCATGATGGCCCCATTTCTACCAACAGATCCATAGAGTGCAGATGCTGTAGCTCCTTTAAGTACACTAATGCTTTCTACATCATCAGAATTAATTTTCCAAATATCAGCAGATCTATCAGGAATACCATCAATAACCAGTAAAGGTTTAGCGCCTCTTAAGCTAATTTCTGGACTCTGAAATAAATCTGTTGAGTTTTTAATATTTAAACCAGCAACTTTACCGGTTAAGGAGTTAATTAAATTAGGTTCTTTTGCTTTTTCTAAAGAAGTCCCCTTTACCTCTTGTACAGCATATCCTAGTGCTTTTTTTTCTCTCTTTATTCCTAAAGCTGTTATGACAACTTCTTCTAATGCCGCAGCATCTTCAACTAGGGTAACACGTACAATAGTTGCATCTGAAACCGTAACTTGCTCGGTTTTAAAACCCATGGAAGAAAATATAAGTACTTCCCCAATCGTGGCGCTAATCGTATAATTACCATCAAAATCTGTAGTTGTCCCGTTTGCCGAATTGGCTACTACAATACTTACCCCCATTAGAGGTATACTATTTTCATCTACAACCGTGCCTTTAATCGATTGTTGTCCATATCCAAAACAGGATGCAAGCAGTATTAGAACTAGCGTAATTTTAAAATTCATTTTCTTTTAATGTTTAGTTAAATTGGTTTTAGTTATTATTGATGTACCAAGTATTGAGTACATTATTCGGAGTTTCTAATACTATTTTTAACATCTTGCCTTTATGCTTTTTAAGCGATAGCGTAGTCTCTTCATTAGCCAAACTCACTCTAGCTACTTTTTTATGAGTATCTTTTTTACCCTCTTTAAATTCATTGGTGTTCGAAGTATAAAAGGTTCCTTTTTCTCCATTTTTAGTAGCGTTCTTCCAACGGAGGACAATGGTATCACTCTCTTTACTTGCAGTTAAATCAAAAGCATCTACAGGACCAATAAATGGTGTTCCATCAATTTCATAGTGTACCTCTTTTGATACCTCAATATTTAGAAAGCGCAACATCGTTGGATAGATATCTGTAATTGCAACAAGCTCATTTTTAAAAAAATCGTTTGTATTTTTTTCATTCGTAACCACCCATGTTGCACGTTCTCGATCTGTTTGCCCGCCATGATGACGGCCATCTTTTGGACTTCGGCCATGATCTGTAGTTACAATGAGTAACCAATCTTCATTAAAGTTAGCTTCACGCTCTTTTACAGCATTCCATATTTTTCCTACTAAATTATCTTCATACGTAATAGCCAGATCTAATTGCGGACTATCGCCTAACCCATGACCAACATCATCAGAATATTCCAAATACACCCACGATAAATCTGGCGCCTCTGTTTTAATGTATCTTGCCGCTTCTTCTGCAACAAGCTTATCAATGTTTTTTATATACTGACGTAAGGAATCATGGGGATACTTAATTGTATCTAGTTCAAACCCATCAAAAGCATAGTCCAAGGTTACATTTTTATCTGAACCAATACCTTCAATCAATTTTGTTCTATTGTCTAACCACGTAGAAAAAATTGCTGTTTTTTTATTTGGGTATTGCGCTTTAAAAACCTCGAAAATTGTTGGATAATTATAATTTGGCGCCTTAATACTGTTGCCATACACATTGTGCTTATTTACCCAAGTTCCCGTAAGCAAACTATTATAGCCAACTGCAGAAATAGTTGGGGTTTCTGAGTAGGCATCTTTTTTACCGCCTACATAGGCTTTGGAATAACTACCACCAGCTGAGATGCTATCTAAATAAGGAGTTGATGCTTTTTGAAGCATATCTGTAGCTATACCATCTACAATTATAAAAACAACTTTCTTTTCCTTTACGGAATTATTATGTTGCTGCGCAACTAGTACTTGTGCTACTAAAAATGAAAAAAATAAAATGTATTTTACTTGTGGCCGCATTTTTTAGGTTTAATTGATTACACTAAAATCTGCGTCAAAAGTATTTTTATAAATTATTAATTGAATGAATGTTCAATTAATAAAACTTTAAATAAACGTTAATTTGAAATGGACTACACAAAGCCGTAATTATCTTAATATGTTACATTTGTCTAAATAAAAATCTTACATGGGAAGAAAAAGTGTGTCTGTAGCTAGACGAAAAGAAATAATAAAAGCATTCTATAATGTAGCAAAAGAGATTGGCCTAGAAAACACCTCAATTGCTAAAGTTGCCGAGGATTTAAGTATAAGTAATGGCTTAATTATGCACTATTTTAAAACCAAAGATGAACTTCTAATTGGGTTGAATGAGTTTATATTAGAGCAGCATTTAAATATTGTTCAAAACCACGAAAATGGCATCATAGACACCAAACAAAAACTTCACAATCTAATAACCTCTCTTTTTTCAAGAAATTGGAATAAATATTTTGATGACGGTGTTTTTTACAGTTGCTACGCTTTAATTTATAGAAAAAAAGATTTCAACGACAGTTTTAAAAGCTATCTACAAGCACTACATACCGTTTTAGACACAAAACTTACTGAAGCAAAAGAAAACGGTATAATTTGCAATAAAGATATTCATGAAATTACAGAAATCATATTTGCTTTAATTGATGGTGCTTATTATTATTTAGGCACTTTTAATGAAAACACGGAAGATTACAAGAAAAAAGAGCAAGTTTACATTAAGTATGCGTTAAATATTCTTGATTTTATAGAGTAGCAGAAATATCACTTAACAATTTTTATAACAGCATATACTCCTATTAACCCCCAAATTAGATTGACGACAATATTTGGAACATCTTGTAGAATAAATCCGTTTATGACTAAACAAATGGCACCAAGTATATTTAAAGTATGATACACTTTAGACTTGGATGATAGTCTACCTATACTTAGTAATAAGTATGACAAAATAAAAAGTACTGCACCTGCCCAACCAATTAACATATTTCTTATTATGAAATTTTAAATGAATGTGTATTTTATTGAAGTCAATACTTTTTATTCATTAGACTAATCTTTTATTGGCTCAGGAATAGTTAGTTCTACTTCTGGTGGGATGCGTTTCGCTAAGAAAAGTATTTGACCTAAATGACTAGATTGATGTTCCATCACATGAAACCAACAATAGTGATTACTTATATCTGAGCTTGGTTGTATTTCTTCAAACCATTTATCATCTCTCTTTTTAAGTTCTGCAATTGTTTCTGCTCGTACTTCATTATAGATATCTAGGTAGTACTGCACTTCATGCCCTTTGTATTTATCTCGAGCGGCAGCTCCCAAATTTAAAGCATCCAACCAAATTTCATTTTCTTCTTCATTAAAGCCACGGCCCTCAAAAGTAAATACCTGATAATACTTTTCTGCTGCGGCTAAATGCATAATTAAAGCCCCTATTCTATTTGCCTTTTCATCGTGCAGATGATCTAGTTCATAGGTTGACATATTTTTTACTCTACTTTCTACCCTAGATTTTAAATCTTCTAACATAGAAATCATAGAACCGATTTGAGGAGACGCTCCTTCTACATTGCCTATAGTAGCTACGGAAAGCTCTATCCCCGCTCCCACTAGCTTCACAGATTTCTTACCTTTTGCAGCATCATCGCTTGAGCTTATTTCAAATTCTTTTACTTTGACTACTTTTCCTCTACCGATACCTTGGCTCCATTTAGGAACTATACCATTAGATATGCCACTTTCAAAACTTGAATTATCTATAGTTACAGGCGCCAAAACACCTTTAGAATTCTCTATAAACAACTGAAATTCATCAAAAAGATAAGTACCATTTCCGTAACACAAGGCTCCAAAATTTAAGGTTCTAGCGTCTTTAGTTAAAACACCTTCAATGGTGTAAGATTTCCATTTATTTAAGCGTATAGGCCGGTCTCCCATATTATCAAAGAAACCTAATTCACCACCTTCATTATCAACTCTTGCCCAAAGGGCAGCCATTGCCTTATCATCAACTAAATCTGCCTTTGCAAATCCTATTAGTTTAAATTTCGTATCCTTCTCTACCGTAACATCTAAAAACTGACTGATAGATATCCATTCTTGAGAAACTTCTTTACTATTTTGAGCGTTCGAAAGGAAACTCAGCAACATTAGTGATACTAATACTATTTTATTTTTCATCGGTAAATGTTCATGGTTATTGTTTCTAAATGTAAGCATAAAACTATTAAAAGCTCACTTACACTTAAACCTGCAAATTTGAATTCAAATCTGTTGATTTTTGAGATTCCAGTTGGGTTTTTATTTTTTTCATTTCAGCGTAATTCAAAGGAATAATAGCGCCTAAAGCTATTGGGACAACAATCATAGAAATAAAAAAGGTATTGTCTTCATTGGTCAATAAGCCATATACACAAAATAGAAAGAGAGCTCCCAGAACACCTATAAGTGCTCGTGTTATAACTTTCATTACTTTTAATTCTCCTTGGAGTTTTTCTGAAGTTTTTTCCGCTAAATTCATTTCTGGTCTTTTAAGTGGTCAATATTCGCTAGAACTTATAAATATAATTTTAGTGCTACTAAAAACTCATACGGTCTTTAAAGATGTAAGATTGTCTTCTAGATACTTCCACCTCTTCTCCGTTATTCATGCTTAACTTTAGTTTACCATTAAACCAAGGCACCACATTTTTAATGTGATTCATATTGATAATCTGCTGTCGATTTACCCTAAAAAAGTTTTCTACAGGCAATTTTTCTTCTACTTGATTTAAAGATTTATAGAGCATTGGCTTTTGGTCTTGAAAATAAACGCGGGAATAATTCCCCACAATTTCTATCAATAAAATATCCCCTATTTTAACCAGCCAGCATTTTTCGCCGTCTTTAATAAATATCTGACTACTTTCTGTTAGTCGCTCTGTATTGGCTGGCACCTCTTCTGTACCTGATTTTTCTAATGTGGCTTTCACCTTATCAATAGCCTGAGAAAAACGCTTATCATTAATTGGTTTTAATAAATAATCTAAGGCGTTATATTCAAAAGATTTAATAGCGTACTCATCAAATGCTGTGGTAAACACGGTAATCGGAACCTCGTCTAACATCTCTAACAATTCAAAGCCATCTTTTTCTGGCATATTAATATCTAAGAGCAACAAGTCTGGTTTTGATGCATTGATTAATTCAAAACCTTCATCCACATTTTCTGCCTCTCCAATAAGTTCTAATTCCGGATGCTGCTTTAATAATTCTTTAATTTCATTCCGCGCCAAACGAGAATCTTCTACAATTACAGTTTTTATTTTTTTCATAGGGTCGGTATTTTTATAGTGGCAACAACTTCATTTTCAATTTCCTCTAAGGTAAATTGTCCTTTTGGACCATAAAGTAATCGTAGACGTTGTCGTATATTTTTTAATCCTAATTTAGTAGAGTTTTCACTGATACTTAGTTTTCCTGTATTTTTTACCACAATTTGCAATTCAGAAGCTGTAACTATAGTTTGTAAAAGAATTATACCTCCATTTTTTAAGTTAGAGATCCCATGTTTTGCTGCATTTTCAACCAATAATTGTATAATCATGGGAGGAATCATAATCGTTAAACTTTCTGCCGCTATTTCTTTTTCATAGTGCAGCCTGTCTTCCATTTGTATTTTGGCTAAGGCGATGTAATTATCTACCATATCTACCTCTTCACTTAAAGCAATAGCATCAACAGTATTTTTAGACAGTGCATATTGAAGCATTTCAGAAAGCTTGGTAATCATCTCTCGAGATTTATTCACATCTTCTAACATTAAACCTCTAATATTATTAAGGCTATTGAACATAAAATGCGGATTTACCTGTCCCTTCAGCGTATTTAATTGTGCTTCCCGTAATGTGGCATTAAGCTCTAAACTTTCTAATCTATTTTTGTTAGCGTTTATTACAAATTTAATCGCAAAATAAATTATAGTCCACCCAAAAACAGTAATCATGGTATTAAATAATGCAGACAGAACACCTATATTTTCTTTAATCCATTTTATTTCCGTTGCCGTTCTTCCAATATACAGTTCATAAATTTCTTCTGTTGTAAACAATAAAAAATAATAAAGTAAACTACAGCCAAAAAAAGATACCACTAAATTTATAATACTCCTTTTTCCAAATACTTCAATGTCAATATTATTATTTAAATAATGTCTAAAAATTGAAGTACTTACAATACCTATTGCGCTTCCTACTATAAAGCTGTAAAGCATGTAGGTCTTACTAAAACCAAAAGGAAAAATAAGAATAAGGGAACTCATTCCTACCCAACCTAAGATTTGTAAAATCCAAAAAAGCAGCTCTTTATTTGTCTTCGTTAATTTCATGGATTATACTTCTGTGATTTTTTCTTCGATGATGGGTAGCACTAATTCTAGTATCGTATTCCCCTCTTTAAAAGTTCTTGAGAAGTGCGCCTCCTCTTTATACAGCAATTTTAAGCGCTGCTGGATACTTTTCTCTAATACTTTCCTTTGTGATTTTGGACTAGACGCTCCGCTATGGGTTACCGTTAAAAAAAGTTGATCTTCTCTTCTTTCGGAATGAATGAAAATCTCCCCTTTTACGTTATGAAGTAATACTCCGTGTTTCGTCGCTAATTCTATCATATTAAGTAATAGCATTGGCGGAATATCTATTTTTTTTGTTGCTTCTTCAATAGTACATTCAATAGTGGATGCTGTTTTATTTTCAATAAAAACTAAATCTATAAAATTATGCACATACGCAATCTCTTCCTCCAGTAAAACGGTATTGATATTGTTCTTAGTTAAAGAATACCGCAGCAACTCTGCCAGCTGTGTAAGTTTATTTCTAGAGTCTGAAACATCTTCTAACATTAAGCCTTTAATGCTATTTAAGGACGTAAACATGAACTCAGGATTTATATGCCCCTTTAAAATATTAAGCTGTTCTTGTTTTATTTTATCTCGCAACCGTAACCTATCAATACGTGATCTATTATAATCAATCAACATTTTTATACCATAATATAAAACGGTCCAAATTATAATTAAAAACAAGTTTAGGATGAAAACGAAAAAACCAATATTTGGTGAATCAAGAAAATTCTTTTTCACATGTAAATCAACAGAATCTACTAAAAGTCCTACCAAGTAACCAAAACAAAAATTCAATAAAAACCAAGAAATGGTTGTCAAAAATATACCTAAAAAAATGATTGCTATTTGTTTAATTCCAATCTTCTCTACGGAAACGAACTTTTTTAAATAGGCCCTTAAAAGTGAAGTGCTAAAAATTCCGACTATAAATATACTTCCAAATAAAAAAAATAAAGCCTGAATATTAGAACCTGATTTATTTGCAGAAGCCACAAACAAGCCGGAAACAAACCAGCCTATAATTTGTACAATCCAAAAAGGATTTTTGGTTAAAAATTTAATCATTAATTATTTCTTAGCGAATGAAATTACAAAACACTAGACGATGGCTAGTTGTTTAAAATTGTTTTTCTGGTTATTGCATAATAAACGACATACCCCCAACTTAGAACTGCGTGCAGCATAGCTTTCGATATGGATTTGTTTTTCTCCCAGGATGCAGCTATAGCAATGAAACTACCCATTAAAAATCCGCTTTTCAGAATAAAATTAACCAATATTCCTAATCTTATCCCCAGTCTTTTACCAGCGTTATAGGCATCTATATTTCCTATCTCACTATGTCCTGATTCATGTGCTACAAAACTTACCACACCAATCACAGCAATAAAAAAAGCGATACCAATTAAGGTATATACTACGTATTTTAGATTTTTATTCTGTGTTTGTTTTTTCTTATTCATTCCCGATATATTCTCACTTGTAATGTGAATTTACACACTGTTTTTCTTAAAAAACAGTAATTATTAAAGCAAGATAAGATTAATAACTATTTCTATAATGTATTTTACTAAAGAGATCATAGTATTGGTTTTAAAGGTTATTGTATTTCTATACCCTAAAAATAAATCTATTTAAGGGGTTATCTAAGTGAATTATGGCAAACGGTAAATTAGAATAAGCGAACGGTATGCTATTTACAAATGGTTATAAATGCGGTAGGCATCCACCATAAGTTTACGCCAAAAGCTACGGTTGTAATCTCATAGCCTTCACGTGATTTTCGATTCACGAATCGCTCTACATCTATTCTAAGTTGTTCTGTAGACCAGGACGAATCCATTTTTACAATGCTGTAATTTTTCATTTGATTTTATGGTATTTAATATTTAGTAGCCTAAATTATAGATCAGTTGTCCCAGCATATATCCTAATTTATAAAGCACAAAACCGCTAATAATAGTTGCAAAAATTAAGGTCTTTACTATTTCTTTTTGTTTGATACTTGTACTCGTACTCGTAATGGAAACTTTCATATGGGTATACTTTAATGATTATCATTATTATCTGATATAAATTTACACTGATTATCAACCATTTGAAACTACATTATGACCAACGGTACATTCTCAAGAGCGAACGGAAAGTAGTATCTCGTGGTACTTAAATTCATAATATCATTCCCTAATGAAGCTAAAAAAAGGAGCCATTGGGCTCCCTTTTTGATGATTGATTGATGTTTTGTTCCGTATTACTTCAATAGCTCTGAAACTACGGTTGCTCCAGAAAGTTCTGCATATTTTGAAGCGGTGAATCCCATTTTTGAAACTGCTTCCTTGTCCGCCCCATTGTCTAATAATAATTTTATCATCGATACATTATTATAACGCGCCGCGTACATTAATGGGGTCATTCCGTTTACTTCCGTTTTAACTTCTATATCAGCTCCAAACTCTATAAATTTCTTAACCGTATTAAGATCACTCTGTGCAACGGCAATACTTAATGGTGCCACATTCTTGATGTTCGTAGTTTCTACTTTTGCACTTTTATCAGTAGGATGTACGTGTGCATTGGCAACACTTGATAAGGTCATAGTAGCAATAATTCCGAAGGTGTAAACTAAATTTTTCATAAGATGATTATTTTAATGATTGATGATTTGTTTTCTATTATGAGGTAAAGATAGATTGATTATCAAGTATTTAAAACTACTTTATGACCAACGGTAGTTTTTCAAGAGCGAACGGGGATTATCTAAAACTGAATCGATTTACGCTAGTACTATAGAAAGTTATACGCATAAAAAAAGGAGCCATTTGGCTCCCTTTTAGATGATTGATTGATGTTTTGTTTTTTATTATTTCAATAGTGCTAAAGCTGCGGTTGCTCCAGATAGTTCCGCATATTTTGAAGCCGTGAATCCCATTTTTGAAACTGTTTCTTTGTCTGCGCCATTGTCCAATAACAATTTGATCATGTCTACATTGTTAAAACGCGCCGCATACATTAATGGGGTCATTCCGTTTACTTCCGTTTTAACTTCTATATCAGCGCCAAACTCTATAAACTTCCTTACCGTATTTAGATCACTCTGCGCAACGGCAATACTTAAAGGCGCTACATTTTTGATGCTTGTCGTTTCTACTTTTGCACTTTTATCAGTAGGATGTACGTGTGCATTGGCAACACTTGATAAGGTCATAGTAGCAATAATTCCGAAGGTGTAAACTAAATTTTTCATAAGAAGATTATTTTAAAGATTGATGATTTGTTTTCTATTATGAGGTAAAGATAGATTGATTATCAAGTATTTAAAACTACTTTATGACCAACGGTAGTTTTTCAAGAGCGAACGGGGATTATCTAAAACTGAATTGATTTACGCTAGTGTTATAGAAAGTAATACGCATAAAAAAAGGAGCCATTTGGCTCCCTTTTTGATGATTGATTGATGTTTTGTTTTTTATTATTTTAATAGTGCTAAAGCTGCGGTTGCTCCAGATAGTTCCGCATATTTTGAAGCCGTGAATCCTAGTTTTGAAACTGCTTCTTTGTCTGCGCCATTGTCCAATAACAATTTGATCATGTCTACATTATTAAAACGCGCCGCATACATTAATGGGGTCATTCCGTTTACTTCCGTTTTAACTTCTATATCAGCTCCAAATGATATAAACTTTCTTACCGTACTTAAATCACTCTGTGCAACGGCAATACTTAAAGGTGCCACATTCTTGATGTTCGTAGTTTCTACTTTTGCACTTTTATCAGTAGGATGTACGTGTGCATTGGCAACACTTGATAAGGTCATAGTAGCAATAATTCCGAAGGTGTAAACTAAATTTTTCATAAGATGATTATTTTAAAGATTGATGATTTGTTTTTTATTATGAGGTAAAGATATAGTGATTATCAAGTATTTAAAACTACTTTATGACCAACGGTAGTTTTTCAAGAGCGAACGGGGATTATCTAAAACTGAATCGATTTACGCTAGTATTATAGAAAGTAATACGCATAAAAAAAGGAGCCATTTGACTCCCTTTTTCTTGATTGATTGATGTTTTGTTTTTTATTATTTCAATAGTGCTGAAGCTGCGGTTGCTCCAGATAGTTCCGCATATTTTGAAGCTGTGAATCCTAGTTTTGAAACTGCTTTTTTGTCTGCGCCATTGTCCAATAACAATTTGATCATGTCTACATTATTAAAACGCGCCGCATACATTAATGGGGTCATTCCGTTTACTTCCGTTTTAACTTCTATATCAGCGCCAAACTCTATAAACTTCCTTACCGTACTTAGATCACTCTGTGCAACGGCAATACTTAATGGTGCCACATTTTTTATACTTGTCGTTTCTACTTTTGCACTTTTATCAGTAGGATGTACGTGTGCATTGGCAACACTTGATAAAGTCATAGTAGCAATAATTCCGAAGGTGTAAACTAAATTTTTCATAAGATGATTATTTTAAAGATTGATGATTTGTTTTTTATTATGAGGTAAAGATATAGTGATTATCAAGTATTTAAAACTACTTTATGACCAACGGTAGTTTTTCAAGAGCGAACGGGGATTATCTAAAACTGAATTGATTTACGATAGTACTATAGAAAGTAATACGCATAAAAAAAGGAGCCATTGGGCTCCCTTTTAATTATCGATTTTTAGATTACTTTACTTCTGACCTAAATGTTTTGCATAGAAGCCCAGCATAGCTTCATACAAAGCAATTCTGTTTTCTTCTTTAGAAAAGCCATGCCCTTCATCATACTTTACCATATAAGGAACATCTACTCCTTTAGCTCTTAGTGCACTCACAATCTGATCTGACTCATCTATATTTACACGAGGGTCATTAGCACCTTGCACCACAAATAATGGTTTCTTTATTTTATCAATATGAAATACAGGAGAAACTTCTTCCATGATAACCTTTTCTTCTGGAATAGCTTCATCATACCAAATCTCTTTTATGATTTTCACATAAGGCTTCCAGTAAGGAGGCATTGTATTCATAAACGTAAAAATATTAGAAACACCCACATAATCTACCCCACAAGCATATAACTCAGGAGTTTTTGTTAATCCTCTTAATACGGCATAGCCACCATGGCTACCTCCATAAATGGCCACTTTATCTTTCGCAACCCAACCTTGTTCAATGACATAAGCTAAACCGTCTTCTACATCATCCATTGCTTTTCTTCCGATCTGCTTAAAACCAGCTTCTAAAAACTTTTTACCGTATCCGCCAGAAATTCTAAAATTCACCTGTAAAGTGGCATAGCCTCTGCTTGCAAAAAGTTGTGCTTCCGGATTAAAACCCCAAGAATCACGTATGCCTTGTGGCCCCCCGTGTGGATTTACAATCACAGGAACTTTTTCTCCGTTCAAAGCCGCTTTTGGTAAGGTGATATACCCATGTAAGGTAAGACCATCTCTACTTTTAAAAGTAATAGGACGCACATCGGCCATATCTTCCTCTTTTAATTGCGGCATGATATTATAAACCATCTGGAACTCGTCTTTCTTTACATCATAAGAATAGTAAACTCCCGCTAACTTGTCACTTGTCACGTACAACAAATAATTGTTTTCATCATCCGTAGCATCTGCAATTCCAAATTGCTTTCCTTTAAATTCTTTTTCAAATTTCTTATGAAGCTTCTTATAATAATTGCTTACTGGTACAATCACAGATTTTTCACCTTCATACTGGAAATAATCTAATTCATAATTTCTTTTTCTGGATAGCGAAAGGTTAGATACATCATACATATCATGTGCAAATACCTTTTTTATGACTTTGTTTTCTTTGAAGTCATACAATACAATTTCAGACTTATCGCTATGTAAATTAGAAACTACATAGGCATCATCTGTATTTTCAGTAGCATAATCAAAACTTAAAATAGAGAAGGCATCTTTCCAATTCAAGCTATTGATAATTTCGAACTTACCAGCTGCATTTGCATAATATAAATCTTGCTCTACCCCATCACGCAATTTTGTGAACGCTTTTAGGTTTCCATCTTTATCAAAATTGTAGCCCATAATTGGGTTAGCTACATCTTCATTGGTATACAATTGCTCTAATGCTCCGGTAACAATATTTACTTTATAAGGATCAAAAATTTGAGGATTGTTCTTATTTAAAGAAATGATAATATGATCTTTATCTTCTTTCAAAAGCTCTAAAAAATTTGCTTTAACGCCCTCAAAAGGAGTAAGATCTTTTTGGTTTGCACCGTCTAAATCTGCAGCATATAAATGGTAATTTTCATCACCCCCTTGATCCATTAAGTATACCAATCGGTTATTATTTACCCAACCGTATCCTCTAATTAATTCTTCTTTCTCTTCAATAGCTCTGGTAATTTTCCCTGTCGCAATTTCTTTTACGTACACATGACGTTTCCCATCATCATCTTTCTCCATGTATGAAATATACTTCCCGTTAGGCGCATAATTAAACGAAGATGCTTTTGGTTTTGCAAAATAATCTGAAACTGAATACTTAAAATTACCGTTATCGGCTTGTGCTAATGCTGTTAACGCTTCATCAGAAGTAGGTAAAGCCGTATTTCCTGGAATCATTTTCTCTGTTTTCTCCAAAATTAAAGGAAATTCCATTCCTGCTTGGTAAAATACCCCAGTAATTTTAACGCCATCGACAGATCCAACATATTTAATACCTGCCTGCTTAAAATGAATGGTAAGCTCTGTATCTACGAGCGTAGTTTTATCCATAGGGATATCTGTAGCGCCTTGAGACGGACTATCCATCGTACTACTAAGTATACCCTCATTTTCGGAAATAGTGAAGATTAGTGGCATTTCTGTACCCTGAACAGCAAGTGTTCCTTTCCAAGAGCCTACAACATCTTGGGCTCTGGTAATTTGCATACTTAAGGCTGTAAAAGCAACGAGTAGCATTAGACAAATTTTGTGGTTAATTTTTTTCATCGGTGTGTTATTAAAGATTAATACGCTGTATAAATCTCCTTAGCTATTTGTAATACAACTACTTAACTTGTTACAAAAAAGAAGACTCAATTTTTCTCAAAACAAATCTACACACGAAAGCCTCCCTATTATTTGAAATTATGGGGAACGGTAAAATTAAAGTTGTAAGTGGATGATGGGATTGTTAACCCCAAATAGCAGAATATAAATTTATTCCTATCATAAACCCTAACCAAACACCTACTGCTATGACAAGTAACAATAAGGTTCTAGAGCTGCGTACAATAGAGTTTTCTAAATTAACGGGTACACTATTCTTATGTACCTTTAAGGTTTTTGCTACGGGCTTAATAAAGTTAGGGGTTAATCTAAGATCATAATTGCTCCCATTAAGTTTAAAATAATGCTCTGACTGCAGTAAGCCAAACTTTTCAGAAACACGCTTGCCATTTAAATGCACAAATTGTTTCCATAAAGAATGAAAAACTTCAACTTTATTATTTTCAATATAAAACTCCGCACGCTTCACCATAAAAAACGACATATTACCGCTACTACAAATTATTGTTTATTTTTTTTCTCCGAAATGGGGTGTTGGGGGAAATACTACATAGATACGTTAGGTATCTAGAAAAAGACTTCGGAAAAAGCTTAAAAAAAACTTAAAATGTATTCCATGCAAAGAAATAGCTTCTTAAGGAAGGAAAAAAGACTTTAATTGGCTTTCGGCGGATACTTATCAAACACTTTGTCAACAATTTGCCTCAGTTTTTGCTCACGTGCTTCTGGCGTCGCATTTTCTTTAAATCCGCTTGCGCTTACTGCTTGCCAAAATAAAAATTCTTTCTGGCTGTCTACAAAATCTATTTGAATTTCGCGTTCTAATTTTGGCTGCCCAACCGGAAGTCCTATAGAGATACCTCCACCAACATTATTGCTTTGCGGGGCTTGAAATTCGTTGCTTTGTACATTGATAAAAAAATCTGGCTCTTCTGAAAGTTGAATGCCTTTGGCTTGCATGGTAGAATCTATAAGTACTAGAATTCGTTTTTCATCAAGGCCACTTAATCCTGATTCAAAATCAGGATAATAATTATAGGTTGTATAGGATGTAAAATCTGTTTTGGTATCGTAATCATAATTTACACGTACGGCCGCACAAGAAACCACAAAAAATAAGACCATTAAAAAACCTATCTTTTTCATATATACTACTTTACACTAAGATACCTAAAAAATAAGAAAACCAAACAAATTATTCATTTAGCATCTTCCAGAGTTTATCTTTCAGCTCCACTAAACCTAATTGTGCTACCGATGAAATAAACATAAATGGTACATCTTTTATTTGACTCTCTAGCTCGTTTTTCATCTCATTCTTTAACTCATCGTCAAGCATATCGCTTTTAGAAATAACGACTAAACGTTCTTTGTCTAACATCTCAGGATTGTACCTACGGAGTTCGTCTAAAAGAATTTCATATTCATTCTTAACATCCTTACTATCTGCAGGAATCAAAAATAACAAGGTAGAATTACGTTCTATATGTCTTAAAAAATAATAGCCTAATCCTTTACCTTCTGCAGCTCCTTCTATAATCCCAGGAATATCTGCCATTACAAAACTCTGAAATTCACGGTATTTTACAATCCCTAAATTTGGTTTTAATGTAGTAAACTCGTAATCGGCGATTTTTGGTTTTGCTGTTGTTAAGACAGACAATAAGGTAGATTTTCCTGCATTAGGAAAACCCACTAAACCAACGTCTGCCAATAATTTTAATTCCATGATCACGGCTAACTCTTGCCCAGGAATACCTGGTTGCGCATATCTAGGCGTTTGGTTGGTAGAGGTTCTAAAATGCCAGTTTCCACGCCCCCCTAAACCACCAGGAACTAAAACTTGTTCTTCCCCGTCTTCTGTAATTTCAAGAAGCACCTCTTCTGTGTCTGCATCTTTGATAACCGTACCTAATGGCACTTCTAAGTAAACATCTTCGCCATCTGCTCCGGTACTTCTACTTTTAGCGCCATGACCTCCATGTCCTGCTCTAAAACTTCTTTTAAATTTATAATTTAATAGGGTCCATAGATCTTTACTTCCTCTTACAATAACATGACCACCACGACCACCATCACCACCATCAGGACCTCCTTTGGTAATAAATTTTTCACGATGCAAATGCACGGATCCTTTTCCGCCTTTACCCGATTCTAAATTTATCTTTACGTAATCTACAAAATTGCCTTCCGTCATCTCTTTCTAATAATTTTGTGTACTATTGGTACTATACTTCTTTTCTAATTTTGAAATCTTATTGGATTGTAGTCCAAACAAAGAACTGATTAAAAAATAGGTCGCTATTGCTGTTGTTAAATAAAAAACACTGAATTCATCTTTAAAAACCAACCCTAAAAAGATTATAGGTATAGCAACTAAAAACTGCACTTTGCAGCGACGATAACTTCTTGCCCTTATTTTTAAAAATAAATCTTCTTTTTCAATTTGATCTAAAAGGGCTAAATCTGCAAAATTGGCAGCTTTAAGTTTTTCTATGACCGCTTGTGTTTCTAACCTAGAATACTTAAAACGTTCAACAGTTAAAAATTTTGCTTCACTTGCATTAGGTGTGTAACTCATTTTAGCTATCCATCAAAAAAAATAAGACCACGTGCCCTACGCGCTTAAAGCGTATCTATCACTTTCTTTAATCTTTCCGTAATTTCAGAAATTTCTCCAATTCCGTTTACACTGAAAAATTTATTCTTACCCTCATAATAAGAAATTAAGGGTGCTGTTTTTAAATTGTACTCTTCAAAACGATTGCGAATTTTACTTTCGTCTTGATCATCTGCTCTACCACTAACCTTACCACGCTCTAATAAACGCTGAATCAAAATTTCATCATTTGCTTCTAAAGCAATAGTCGCATTAATCTTCATGTCTTTAGAATCCAAAAAAGCATCTAAAGCTTCTGCTTGCGCTGTTGTTCTTGGGAATCCATCAAAAATAAATCCTTTAGCATCTGCATTTTTGATTACCTCATCTTGCAACATTTTAATAGTAACCTCATCCGGTACTAAATCTCCTTTATCAATAAAAGATTTGGCTAAAACTCCTAATTCAGTACCATTCTTGATATTGTATCGAAAAACATCTCCTGTAGAAATATGCTTTAAATTGTATTCTGATTTTAAAAATTCTGCTTGTGTGCCCTTGCCAGCACCAGGTTTTCCGAATAACACAAGATTAATCATAGTATTTTGGTTTAATTGGTATACTTCTTTTAAATTTCTTCCTAATTCGTTGTAATCTAGTCCATACCCTACAATAAATTTATCGGGTATTTCCATGCCAATGTAATCAATTTTATATTCGCCGTTATAAACAGATGGTTTATGAAACAAGGTGGCTATCTTAAACTCTTTCACATTTGTTTGCGAAAACAAATGCACTAGTTCTTTTAAGGTTCTACCCGTATCAATAATATCTTCAAGAATTATAACACTTTTACCACTGATATCTTCAGGAAGATCTAAGAGCGTTTCTACAATTCCTGTAGAAGTTAAGCCACTATAGGAGCTTAATTTCACGAAAGATACTTCACAAGGATGTTGGTATTCTTTTAATAAATCTGAAACAAACATAAACGAACCATTCAAAACCCCTACAAACAAAGGCGTTTCGTCTTTATAGTCGGCCGCAATTTTATCTGCAACATTCTTTACGGCAGCCAAAACCTGAGCCTGACTTAAAAATGGTTTGAATTGTTTATCGTGGAGCTGTATCACGCTTATTTTTTTTGAAGTGACAAATATAGCGTTTTGATTTCTCTTTTTACTTGTAAGCTCGTTGGTTTTAAGAAATCGGTGTATTTTTGTAATTCATTCAGATTTCACACAGGACCATGTCAAACAAAGAATCAAAAAATTATTTTTCATCTGACTTTAAATTGGGAATTTTAGGTGGCGGACAGCTCGGTAAAATGCTGCTTTATGAAACCCGAAAATTTGATATCTATACAAAGGTTTTAGAAGCAACAGAAGATGCGCCTTCTAAGATTGCTTGTGATGAATTTGTTCTGGGTGATTTAATGGATTTTGATGCCGTTTATAATTTTGGTAAACAGGTAGATGTGCTTACTATTGAGATAGAAAATATAAATCTTGATGCCTTAGAAAAGTTAGAATCCGAAGGGGTAAAAGTATATCCACCATCTAAAACATTAAGAACGATACAAAATAAAGCAAGGCAAAAGCTTTTTTACCAAGACCATAACCTTCCAACCGCAGAATTCTCGCGCTTTGCTTATGCTAGTGAAATTAAAGATAGTGTTGACAATGGCGGAATAGCATTTCCTTTTGTTTGGAAAGCAGCACAGTTTGGGTATGACGGACAAGGTGTAAAAGTGGTGCGGAACTTTAGCGATCTTGAAAATTTACCGAAAGGGGAATGTATTGCAGAAAAGATGATTCCTTTTAAAAATGAATTGGCCGTTATTGTTGTTCGCAACCCTTCTGGAGACGTAGTTACCTATCCGGTGGTAGAGATGGAGTTTCATCCTGAAGCTAACCAAGTAGAGTACGTAATTTGCCCTGCGCGAATAGATGCTAAAGTGGCGCAAAAAGCAACAGAAATTGCGCTTCAAGTATCCGAAAAAATGCAACATATTGGCATCCTGGCCGTAGAAATGTTCCAGACCCATGATGATGAAATACTAATAAACGAGGTTGCTCCTCGCCCACATAATAGCGGACACTACAGTATAGAAGCTAGCTACACCAACCAATTTGAGCAACATATCCGGGCTATTTTAGACCTTCCATTAGGAAGTACCACAAGTAAAGTTGCCGGTATTATGGTAAATCTTGTAGGCGCAGAAGGCTATAGTGGTGCTGTCGTGTATGAAAACATGGAAGCTATTCTAAAGCTTGAAGGAGTTACCCCGCATATTTATGGTAAAAAGCAAACAAGACCTTTTAGAAAAATGGGGCATGTGACCATAGTAAATAAAGATATTGCGGTTGCACGACGTATTGCGCAGCAAGTAAAAGAAACAATTAAAGTGATTAGTGAATAACAAAGCACTAGATCACGATTTTTATATGAAGTACACAGGCATCATTTTATTGCTATTAGTACTGTTTTCTTGCAAAACAGAAGAAGATAAGCACCCTGAAATGTTGTTTTTCGAAGAAGCCTTAAAAAAAGACTTTACTATAGAAAACGTTGGAAATAAACCTAATTATTATAGGGATACCGAAAAATATGTTTTTTTCAAGACAGATAATTCCGCCCCAAAAAAGGAGCTCATCATCTATAATAAACAGCGTAAAGAGCGATTAAAAACTCTTGACATAGACAACCTTGAGTTTGTTATAGATCGTGAAGGAACTATTTTTGGATTCCATAATGAATCAGAAAAAGCTATTACCTACAAAGCGCCTTTATTTGACAAAAAACAGCTTGAGACTGTTTCCTTAGATCAGCTCTCGGACAAAAGTTTAAAAGTAACGTACGCTTCTGAAATCGCTCAAAAAAAACTGGACGAAGCTGCAGCCGATAAATTAATCAACGAAATTCGAAATAAAACTATTCAAACCACATTTGTAGACTCACTAAACTGCGCTATGGAATTGTATGGCTCTTATGAATTGATTCTGAAATATCCTTCAAAAGAAGTGTACGTAAACGATCGGTTACTTTTTAAAGGTTCGTTTTTGAAAAGTAAAAAGTACGACATGAAAGATTGTACGTTAGCGAATGTTACTTTAGATGAAACAGACTATTTTGGTACGAAGCATTTAAAACTAGAAGACGAAATTACCTTATCTTATCATTTAGAAGGTAGTAATCATTTTGTAATGGGCGTATCTTCTAATAAATTATATTATTACGAGTTTAGGTTAAACGATAAAATCACGAAATTTAAGTCGGCCTATCCTATTAAAGAAATTGATAATTTTGAAGATCAAATCTTACTAGAAATAGGATCTGACAAATATAAAATCACCACGAAAAAATAAACAATATGAGTAAAGTAGCCGTAGTAATGGGGAGCACAAGTGACCTGCCCGTAATGCAAGATGCCATAGATATTTTAAAAGGTTTTGATATAGAGGTTGATGTAGATATTGTTTCTGCGCACCGCACTCCTGAAAAACTGTTTGATTTTAGTAAAAATGCACACCTTAATGGGTATACTGTAATTATTGCAGGTGCTGGTGGCGCTGCACATTTACCTGGAATGGTAGCTTCAATGTCTCCCCTTCCTGTAATTGGGGTTCCCGTAAAAAGCAGTAACTCTATAGACGGTTGGGATTCTGTGTTATCTATCTTACAAATGCCTGGTGGCGTTCCTGTTGCCACAGTAGCCTTAAACGGTGCAAAAAACGCTGGTATTCTTGCTGCTCAAATTATTGGTAGCTCAGATAAATGTGTATTAGATAAAATAATTCTTTATAAAGAAGGATTAAAACAAAAGGTAATTGAAGGCGCTAAATCTTTAAATAAAAAATAGTTGACGGTTGCCTGTTGATCGTTGTAGGCGCTTTTATAGCCCTTCCGTTTTCATCAACTAACAACCAAAGACCATAACTAAGAACTGTACAATGAATCCATTATTATCCCCATTTGATACCGCACCATTTTCTAAATTAAAAAACGAACATTTTATGCCTGCTTTTACGCAAGCAATAGCAGATGCTCGTGCAGAAATAGAGGCTATAACTCACAATTCTGAGGCACCAACCTTTGAAAATACGATTGCCGCTTTAGATTATTCTGGCAAACAATTAGATCGTGTATCTAGTGTATTCTTCAATCTAAATTCGGCAGAAACCAATGAAGACATTCAGAAAATAGCCCAAGAAATTTCTCCTATTCTTTCTGAGTTTGGTAATGATATCACTCTAAATGAAGATTTATTTAAACGTGTAAAAGCAGTTTATGATCAGAAGAAAAATTTAGATTTAACCACGGAAGAACAGACACTTCTAGATAAAAAATATAAGGGTTTTAGCCGTAATGGCGCTAATCTATCCGAAGATAAGAAGAAACGTCTAAGAGAAATAGACGCAGCCTCTTCAAAATTAAAATTAAACTTCGGAGAAAATATCTTAGCAGAAACAAATAAGTTTCAAATGCATTTAACCGATGAAGCAGCGCTAGACGGACTCCCAGAAGGAGAGAAAGAAGCCGCTGCACAAATGGCCAAAGCAAAAGAACTAGAAGGCTGGTTAATTACTTTAGACTACCCTAGCTATATTCCGTTTATGAAATATGCCAAAAATAGAGCGCTTCGTAAAAAGCTATCTATTGCCTTTGGCAGCAAAGCTTTTCATAATGATGAGTTAGACAACCAAGAGAATGTTCTTAAAATAGCGCAACTACGTCATGAACGTGCTAATTTATTAGGCTATAAAACGCATGCTCATTTTGTGTTGGAAGAGCGTATGGCACAAACACCAGAAAAAGTACAAGAATTTTTAAATGAATTGTTGGAGAAAGCAAAACCTGCTGCCGAAAGAGAATTTAAAGAGTTAGAAGATTTTGCAAAAGAATTAGATGGCATTGACCAATTAGAAAAGTGGGATGGTGCGTACTACTCTGAGAAACTAAAACAAAAGCTTTTCAATTTAGATGATGAAAAGCTGAAGCCTTACTTTAAACTAGAAAATGTAATTGCCGGTGTTTTTACCGTAGCCGAAAAATTATATGGTTTACAGTTTGAAGAAGTTTTTGATATAGACAAATACCATGAAGATGTAAAAACATACCGCATTTATGATGAAGATCGTAAGCTTGTTGCTATTTTTTATGCCGATTTTCACCCTAGACCTGGGAAGCGTGGTGGTGCATGGATGACCTCTTTTAAATCGCAATATGTAGAAAACGGAGAAAATGTGCGTCCGCATATTTCTAACGTTTGTAATTTCACAAAACCAACCGCTAGCAAGCCTTCTTTATTAACTTTTAATGAGGTAACTACCTTATTTCATGAGTTTGGACACGGTTTACACGGCATGTTAGCAGATACGGTATATCCAGGATTATCGGGTACTTCGGTATATTGGGATTTTGTAGAACTGCCTAGTCAAGTATTAGAAAACTGGTGTTATGAGAAAGAAGCTTTAGAACTTTTTGCTACGCACTATGAAACTGGAGAAGTTATCCCGATGGAATTGGTAGAAAAAATAAAAGCTTCTGCTACTTTCCAAGAAGGCATGCAGACCTTAAGACAACTAAGTTTTGGCTTGTTAGATATGGCTTGGCATGGAACAGACCCTACAGATATTACTGATGTAAAGGCTCAAGAAGATACGGTTTTTAAAGAAACTGATTTATACCCTGCCACACCAGATACCTGTATGAGTACTTCTTTTGCTCATATTTTTCAAGGCGGATATTCTTCCGGATATTACAGTTATAAATGGGCAGAAGTTTTAGATGCTGATGCTTTTGCATACTTTAAAGAAAAAGGAATTTTCAATAAAGAGGTGGCTACTAAATTTAAAGAACATGTACTTTCTAAAGGAGGAACAGAAAACCCAATGGAATTGTATAAGAAATTCCGTGGGGCAGAACCTAAGATTGAACCACTTTTAGAGCGCGCAGGGTTATTATAAACTAGCTACGCGTTCTTGAAAAAATCAGTATAAGATATAATTCTTATGCTGATTTTTTTTTATACCAACTATAGAAAATGGGATATAAATTAATATCTTTAATTTTTAAAGTAAGAGATAATTCTCTTTCTTCAACGATAAAAAGAAGCTATAATTTTGGATGTATTAAAGCCTGGAGAAAAAATAATAGCTAAAGAAACGGACTATACTTCCGGGAGTATAGGGTGGTTAGGTGGCGGAGTGAATGATGCCTATGACCTCTATTTAGTATCGGATGCTACAAAACATTTGACCTTAATTGTTTTTATGAAAATTCAGGTCATATTTGAAGATAGCGGAACTATGGTATGGTCTGCCTTTGACAAAACAAAATTCGTAAAAGACTTTGAAAGCTCAGTAAACTCTAAATGGGGCAATAAAAGAGTTTTAAAAAAATTGAGCAAAGGCAAAAAGGTTTTTATAGATTTTCGTTTTGAATTTATTACCACCGGATGGTCCATCACAGAGCATTGGGAAGTTCATGTGAAAAAAATAAAAAAAGGCGCTTTTAGCACTAGCTCTGTCAACCCCATAACAAGCAGGGTAAATTTAGATAGTGAAGATTTTACGACCGTAATGAAAAATGGCGGAGGAAAACAAAGAGGTATTGTTCATGAATTTGGCCATATGTTAGGCTTACCTGATGAATACAAAGAAGGTACACCTCATGAAAAAGATTTTAATTCTATTATGAATGGTGGCGAACAAATTAAAAAAAGACACGATGCCGTTTATTTAAAATGGTTAGAAAAAACCCTATCCAAACAACAAATAAAATGAAAACTTCTATGGTATTAACTGCCTTACTTGCCCTAATAGGCTTTTGCTTATGGTTCTTTGTGCTTAAACCCAAAACCGAAATTACAATGGAAAAACAATGGCAAACACTTATAATGAGCACTACTGTAGAAAGTGAAAAAAGCGCAATTGCAGCACTAACAGAAAAAGTAACTGCCAAAGGCGGCTATTGGGAAGTTATTGGTATAACTCATGATGGTAACCATACCAATATGAGTACCTACGATGGCGATTTGAGTAAAATAAAAAATATAACTGCAAATTTTTATTGGGATACCCATACTTTTCAAGGCACAGACTGGACGCCTTTAGACCCACAGAATATTTATATTTTCTTTCGAGAGAAGTAACCAAAACGTCTTAATTATCAAGACTAAATCCTACTCAAAAACACTTTTACCTGCGCTAGATTATGGTGAATTTTAACAAATTATAAAATACATCTCTTCCGTATCCGTTGTATATAAAATCTTTTACCTCAAGCGTCTAAATCTTGTACTTTATGAGAATGAGCGGCGGCCCTTTACTTAGCTACCTTTATGGTGTATTCTCATATTGGTGAAAAGCTAAGTAAGTATGTGTGGAACTAGGTCTTAGGTTAAAACTATCAACTAATATTATACGTATGAAATGTACTGCCTGTAACATTCTTAACACAGAAGAAGCTCAATATTGTAGAAATTGTGGCGCTTCGCTGTATCCCACAAATGAAGCCCCGGATGCTAGTTCCAGCAAAACCATTTGGTTGTTAATTGCTGTAATTGCCTCCTTTGTCGTTGTAGAACTAGGCTATTTTGTGATCAGCACTTTTCAGCTAGATTTTATCTATGATATGATCAACCTATCGTCATTTATGACGTTGATCCCTACACTAACCCTATTAATTGCCGCGGTATTAATGCCCAATCAAAAAGCAAAAATAGCTTTATTCATAGGTTTTGGCCTTATGTTGCTATTTCTCGCAGGCTATTATATCTCCTAAAATTAAAAGTAATAAAATAGATAAGCACAATTACCGTTATACCCTTACCGACCAACCTTAAATTAATCTATGAAAAACATTTGTACAAAATGTGCTACGCTTATTACGGAAGGTGCTAGCTTTTGCCAAGTATGTGGCACAGCAGCTACCGTAGTCCCAGAAAACAAAACAATATCAGCGAAGGTAAATACATGCCCTACGTGCCAAACTACGTATACGTCTGACTTTTTATTTTGCGAAAAAGACGGAGAAAGGTTACTAACTCCAGAAGACAAAACCCCTAGATGTGTTAAGTGCTTTAAGAGCTATGCAGATGATACCACCTTTTGCCCTATTGATGGCGGTGAAGTAAAATATATTCCAAAACGTTCTAACCGTGTTCCTCATCCTACGCTAGATAATAGTGGTATGTTTCAACGCATGTTCTCCTTTGAAGGCAGAATAAGAAGAACAGAATATGGCCTTACAATCTTGATGTATATAGTCTTTTATTTTTTATTAATTCTTGTTGTAGAAAGCACACGAAGTGGCGGAGCTGGCCTCGTTATTCTACTTCTACTAATTCCATGTATTTGGATCCTTTGGGCACAAGCAGCTAAACGTTGCCATGATTTAGGCAACTCCGGCTGGTACCAATTAATTCCTTTTTACGGACTCTTTTTACTCTTTCAAGAAGGAGATAGAGGCACAAACGAATATGGGAGAGATCCTAAAAACTAATAAAAAATTTATCCCATGAAATGTTTAGCTTGTACAACAGAAAATGATCCATCGGCCCTATTTTGCAAAAAATGTGGCGCTAAATTAATCGCTCAAAAAAATCAAGATTCTATTGATGTAGATAAAGTCGTGAATTTATTCCTATTAATTATAGGCTCTGGCTTAGTGGTAAGCCTATTTTACTTTGTTATAAACATACTAGAATTTATAGATGTGTATTCCATACGGCCCCTTAGAATGATCACCAACTTAGTGGTCCCTGTAGTTACGCTAGTTGCAGCTATATTAATGCCGCATCAAAAAGCCAAAGTTTTTCTATTTGTTGCGTTTGCTATAGAAATTATATTTTTTATTAAATATAGTATCCTGTAATAGCTACAGCACCTACTTCACAGGTTCAAACGCCTACAATTAATGAGCTTTTTTAAAAATTTATTTAAGAAAAAAACCAATTACAATAACCTATCTGATTTTGGGCTGCCCAATATTGAGTATAAGCTTCTTGGCAGATTATTCACCCAGAGTACTGGCATTTCTGCAACAGATGTATTTGACAGGTTAGCTATTGAGACCAAGTTAAAAGAGGTAATGAACACGCATTTCATATCATACACCTCCCACGGCTCGTTTTCAAAACTCTATGAGGAAGGTACTTTTTATACTTCTATACGCTTTGAAGCAAAAGGAAAAAAGTACAGTCTCTTTCTACTTTATGATGAGAATGATGCTCGAAAATTTAATGCTGCCAAAAAATTTATAAAAAGCGGTACGCATCCTAATGCACTATTCATAAGTGCTTATGACTATAGCTATGTAAACGGCAGTTTAAGCTGTATTGAACCTTTTCAGATTGAAAACCTTTCTTTGATAGGACAGGAAGATTTTCAAGGACTTCTTAGTCAGAAAGAAACAGCATTTGCCATGTGGTTTCCGTCAGAATCTGAAAAAACCTTTTATGATTCTCCTATCAAGCACCATCTAGATGCTATGTATGCGCTTATAAATGACTATGAAAACTATGTATATGGCTACCTACTCTTGAAACTTAAAATACCTGATATTCATAAATTTCATAGACCCGATTTACCTGAAGTTCCAAAAACCTTTTTAATTTTAGCCATAGAAAATACCAGTTTGTTAATTACGGTTTGCAAAGAAAAGGGTATTAGATTTCATTTTAATAAACAGACAACTTCCACTGCATATGTAGCTCATTTTCTTAAACATATGCATTCAGATTTTGTCACATTTATTGCGGAACTACACACGGTTTTATTTTTAGAAAAAACAATTGGCAACGGTTTACACTGGTATCAAAAAACAGCTTCAGAATTTATAGCGCAAGAAAAAAATGGAATCCTACAGGCTTCCTTCCCAGAAGATACTATTGTCATTTCTAGGAATGAAAAGAACTAATTGGGCTACTATGCTCTGATGTTTTTTGTTCTAGTGCCAACACGAAAAACAGTGCACTAAAAAAACATTCTAAAGAGAAGACTAGCATCTTCGCATTAAAAGCATGGTACGCGTTCTTTAGAGCCTACTAACGATCCCATTAATTTTCATAGCTTCGCATCTTTTTATTTAACCCGCATTCATGAAACTCCACATCAAAAGATTTCTACTTATTGTTAACCTTCAAACGGTTATCATCTCTGGCTTAGCCGTAATTTCTACCGCTATCTGCATTCATTACAAATACGAAGCGGAGTTCCCACTTACTTTAGTTGCTACTTCCATTATTTTTCCTATCGTATTTTCTATTGGTGGCGCCTATAAAAGAAGAGAAGCAGCGTTGAAAGAATATGCTGCCATCAAAGGCTATTTGCGTGCTATTTACTTTGTGTCTAGAGATTGGATTGATCAGCCAAAACCAGAGAATGTGACCAAAATGTCTTCATTAATCTATGATTTCTTCAATAATTTTAGAATCATGTTTACCGATTCAAAATCGAATTTAATAGAGAACGAAAAAAAGGTCTATGATAATTTTTCAGATTTCTCATTGTATATAAAACATGAATTGCGAGAAGAAGGTTTATCTGCGGGAGAATGCTCTAGAACCAATCAATATTTACAAAAGATGATGGTTTCTTTTGAATCTATCAAACATATTTACCAATACAGAACTCCCAGAACCTTACGAGCGTTTAGCTCCCTGTTCATAAAAATACTCCCCATTATTTACGGCCCTTATTTTGCCTTTAAAGCAGAAGAAATGTCTTGGGGCTTAGAGTTTGTAATTCCTATTTTACTCACCATGATTCTTGTGAGCTTAGAAAACATTCAAGAGCATCTAGAAAACCCTTTTGATCAAATAGGCGAAGATGATATTAAGTTTAATGTAGAGAAGTTTATAGAGCGTCTAAACCACACCACAGGCGATGCTGATTGACGGGGAAACTACAGAAAAATAGGTGACTGGTCAGACAAGAAAAAGTACCTACATCGCGCAACTCTTAAAAAACAAATGGCACCCACACACACGCAACATGTTAAAGAACAATAGAACAAAAACAGCATTTGCCATTCTTATAATCAATCTAATTCTCGGAAACGGAATCTTGTTTATAGGAGGCAAAAGTTCTTTTACCGAAGCTGTAAATTATCCGTTAATGGGAGGCATGTCTATCGCATGCATTCTTTTTTACAGTTTGTTTTTTTATTATTCTGAATATGAGACCTACTCAAAATTAAAACTAATTCTTCTCTCCGTTTTAAGTTGTATGGTAATTATACTTTTAGGGTGTTTCTTAACCGTGTTACTTAAAGAACCTTTAGCAGAATTCTTCAGGAATATCCCCGCAGCACTACTCATGGGTATCATGGGAAATATAATGTTCTTCCCTGTTTCAATAGTACTAGGATTATTAAATTTTGGCATTATAAACTATTTTAAGAAGCGTGCGATTAAACCATAGCTAGCACTTTTTTTATTTTCACTTTCTCCTTAAAACCTAAACACTTAGTTTTCTCTAAATATTTTAAAGACCAACTCTTTGGTTAGTGGCTGCCCTTTTGCTTTTTCTCGGATGTCATCAAAACTAAATCTAAAATCGCAACCTGCTTTATATTCACTACAGCCATAAGCGGTCTTCCCTTTTAAAATGGTGCCTTTGCTGCATTTCGGACAGCTATTATCTTCCGGAGTACTTTTTACGGCTACTTTACCCTTTTTAGGTTCTAATTTGAGCTTATAATTTTCATCAAACCTCAGCAAGCCTTCTACCGAAGCATCATTAATTTTAAACCCTTTTAAATTTACTGTTGATCCTTTTTGAAATAGCCTAATAAACTGTTTTTCTGAAATAGTTTTACCTTCAAATTTGAAGGGCATTACAAAATCGCAGGTTTTATTAAACTCCGAACAACCATAAGCAGATTTCCCTTTACGGATCGTTCCCTTTTTACATTTAGGACAAGCCTCGGAGGTTAAGCCTTCCGGTTTCTTTACCGCCTTTTTCTTAGGAGCTGTTGCCGGTTTATTATTCACTGCCGAAATATTCGCCTTTTTTGTTTCACTACGCACTTCATACACCAAATGATCTACCATTCGCTTCATCTGCTTGATAAAACTACCCGCACTAAAAGTCCCTTTTTCTATGTCTTTTAACTGCTTCTCCCATTTACCGGTGAGCTCGGCAGATTTTAGCATTTCGTTTTGAATGGTGTCTATTAACTGAATACCGGTAACGGTTGGAAGTACCTGTTTTTTGTTTCGTTTTATATACTTTCTTCTAAACAATGTTTCAATAATATTGGCACGTGTAGAAGGGCGGCCAATACCATTTTCTTTCATAAGCTCCCGAAGTTCATCATCATCTACTTGCTTCCCTGCCGTTTCCATAGCACGCAATAAGGTTGCTTCCGTAAATTGATTTGGTGGCTTGGTTTCTTTCTCCAAAAACGAAGGCTCATGCGGGCCTTTTTCTCCCTTTACAAAAGTAGGTAATAGGCCTTTTTCCGTAGTGGTTTTTGCCTCCGGGTTTTCAAAAACAACGCGCCATCCTTTTTCTAAAATTTCTTTTCCAGTAGCTTTGAACATTACTTTTTCTGCCTTCCCAAGTACCGTCGTATTAGAGACTTTACAATCTGGATAAAAAACGGCTATAAACCGGCGTACAATAATATCATACACCTGTTGCTGGGCATATTGCAAGTTAATTTGCTGCCCTGTTGGTATAATAGCATGGTGATCTGTAACCTTACTATCATCAAAAACCTTTTTCGTTTTCTTTAATTTCTTGCCATCAAGCGGTTGCGTTAAAGTAGCATACTTATTCAGTTTCTTAAGAATCCCGGGGACTTTAGGGAATACATCATTGGGTAAAAATGTGGTATCTACTCTGGGGTAGGTCACTACTTTTTGTTCGTATAGTTTCTGAACAATCTTTAAGGTTTCATCGGCACTAAACCCAAACTTCGTGTTGCAATACACTTGCAAGCCTGTTAAATCAAATAACTTAGGTGCATATTCATTACCTGCCTTTTTGGTCGTAGAGACAATTTCAAAATCGTGCTCTTTTACAATATTTGCAAGCTTTTCTCCGTCTTCCACTTTAAGAAAACGCCCTTCTTCATAGCTAAATAAGGTTTCCCGATAAAGCGTTTGTAATTCCCAATATGGTTGTGGCTTAAAATTTTCAATCTCCTTAAACCGGTTAACCAACATCGCCAGTGTAGGTGTTTGCACACGACCAACAGATAGCATTTGTTTGTACCCTCCATGTTTTAAGGTGTATAATCGGGTGGCATTCATTCCTAAAAGCCAATCGCCTATAGCTCTTGAAAACCCTGCATAATATAAATTATCGTATTGAGCAGAAGGTTGTAGTTTTTCAAACCCTTCTTTTATAGCCTCTGTCGTTAAAGAAGAAATCCATAAACGCTGCACTTCACCCTTATACCCCGCTTGGTCTATCACCCAACGTTGTATCAGCTCTCCCTCCTGCCCGGCATCACCACAATTAATGACGACACTAGCTTGGTCAAATAATTTTTTTACAATGTTAAATTGCTTCTGGATCCCAGAGTTTTTTACCACCTTGGTTTTAAACTTATCGGGGAGCATGGGGAGGTTATTAAGATCCCAACTTTTCCAATGAGGCTTGTAATCATTTGGTTCAAATAAGGTACACAAATGACCAAAAGTATAGGTTACCGCATAGCCGTTACCTTCATAATAGCCATCGCATTTTTTGGTTGCTCCTACTACAGTAGCAATTTCACGGGCAACACTTGGCTTTTCGGCGATACATACTTTCATGACAGAATGCAAAAATAGTTAAAATACCTTGATCATAGCACGCTTATAGCCTATGGAAATGAAGTTACCGCTACCCTATCTTTAAAATTGTTGCCATGGCTCAAGAAAGAACCAAATCAGTACCCTCTATTGCTCCTCTTTAGCATAACGCTACCTACTCTAGAAACATTTTTTATGTTCGACCTATAGCATTCTTTGAAGAAATAGCACTCTAAGTGACTACTAAATATGGAAAATTACAGGCAACTATAGAAAATAGTTCCTATTTTTATAAACAACAAGGCCCAAAAAAATTACACCTAGAATGATGCTCCACAAACTATTGCTTTTTACCCTATTGATCATCAGCTTAAATAGTTGCAAGGACCCTAAAAATTCGCCCATTAATGCGGAACAGAATAAGTCTATTCCTGGAGACTATTTTGAAAACAATAATGCCGGAGATTTAAACGACCAAGGAATAACCTTCAGTCAAAATGGAGATTATAAAAAAGGGAATGAACTTTTTTTAAAAGCATTAGAATTAGAGCCTAACAACCCAACAACCTTAAGTAATTTAGGCTTAAATAGTCACCTAGAACGCGACTATGATTCTGCGGTAAAATATTACCGAGAATCCTACCAAATTTCAGATTCTACCTATCATATTGCTGCCATAAATTTAGGATTAACCTACTTCTATCGGAAAGAATTTGATCAGGGAATTAACATCACCAACTATGTTATTGAAAATACGGATGATATAGACATCTTATCTACGGCTTATGTGCACAGAGCATTAAACTATCTTGGGAATGACCAATGTGAAAAGGCTCAAACTGATTTAAATTATATTATTGCCAATTTTCAAGGAATTGGAAATACGGCATATCACATAAAAGATTTAACCCGAAAGTTAAAAACCTGCGAATTGTATCAATAGCTTAAATTAAAAACTATGAAAACCACCGTATTAGCCTTCCTATTATTTTGTTGCCTTGGAGCAACCCCCAAACGCCCAGTTTGCTCTCCTGTATTTACGCCATTTAATGAATGGTTACATAGGTATGATGCCGAAAGGTTTATCATCGTTGAAGGTTATTTTCTGCCCACCACAGAAAAGGGCCATGCCTCAAAATTTAAAGTTATTCGCAGTTCCGATGCCTCCATAAAAATTAATGAAGACTATGAAGTTTATGAGTACGGACCGTTTGGAAGTAGCTGTGAAATGTATGAAATGGGGGCCAATATTGATAAAGAATTAACCGGAAAAAACAAACCTAGACTTTTAATTGCGTACAAAGGAAGATGTATTAATGGCAAATTAGTTTGCCCTATTTTTTGGGACGCAGGCGTAAATGCTTCCGATAATAAAATTGTAACCAAAGAATATAATTACAATTCTAGCCAACATGTTTTTTATGAATGTCCTGTGTCTTTAGAGGAAGTTTGGAACCAAATTTCAAAAGGAAGGGTGGTAACGGCTGCATGGAAAGAGCAAGCCATTACTAAACAGTAATTACCTTTTGCAGTCCAATTTTAGAACTTTATATCCAACAATATTAAGATAGCAAACAACACCATAAAATAGTGCTTCATGAATTTTAAAGACATCCTGAAATATAGTATCCTCTATATTCTAGTCACAAGCTTTTTAGAAAATTTGTATTATTTAATTTTTAATATCCAAGATTATCTAGAGGCTGGTTTTGCTCAACTCTTATTTAATTCATTCGTATATAGCATCCTATTTATATTCTTACTCGTGCGGTTACTGAATAGGATGACAAAGAAAGTTAGCTATTCATTTAAAGAAATTTTAGGTAGTGTCTTCTCTATGATTGTCTTCATCTATGTTTTTGAATATTTAAATGCTCTCCTTTTTTATTATTTAAATGAATTCATACACGCTCCTATTCGGTCAGAAAAAGTGGGATTTGAAAATCTTATGGGAATCATGACAAGTACATTTAGTATGCCAACATTTGCAATTATTGACGGTCTATTCAGAAATCCTTTTTATGCACTATGGGATGCTATATCACTACTTAATTTTAAGATGTTTTATCTTAATGTCCTTTATTCAAAAATAATTTCGACAACCATTGTAATTTTCTATTACAGCCTGTATGTGCTATTCGAAAAATTTGATAAAAAAGGAATAGAAGCAATCATCCCCATTAAAAATAATTTAACCCTTTTAGCGGTTACCCATAAACCGACATGGTGGATATTACCTTTAATAATTCCGGTACTACGCTATATTCCTAAATATTATATGAACAAGGAGCTCAGTAAAAAATATCAAAAGAAGTTTATGTTCGCGATAGGCATGACGGTAATTCCTTGGTTATTTTATGGGCAATTGATCCTGAATAAAGAAATTGCTGCAAAAGAAGAAACGATTTAAATCCTAAGGTGATAAAAAATTGAGCTAATCAAAAAAAAATAAAAATGGAACAAGAAAACATTGAAATGCAAAAGAATAAAGTACTTAATGAAAAGAAACGGCCCAGCGCCATAACGGTAATTTGTATTCTTGGTTTTATTGGAGCTACATTTACGATTCCATTAGTATTTTCTGACATTGCAAGACAAATTGGAAGCTGGTATCCACCCTATCTAGGGTTTTCTGCCATCCTTGGTTTTATTTGTATGGTTGGTCTGTGGCAAATGAAAAAATGGGCTGCCTATACCTATACCGCATTTGTTGCTCTGAACCAAGTTGTTTTATTAGCCATGGGGGTATGGAACATCATGGCACTAATTATTCCTGCAATAGTCGTTGTTATAGCCTTAACACATCTAAAGAAGATGGACTAAAAATGAAGTTGAAATTCATTATTTAGAGTGGTCTATACAGGCTCTAGAATTAAAAAAAGCGATAAATGATGAAAGACTTCAGGTTTTAATCAACCACAAACCTAATAAGGTTTACTACTTAGACAACCTAAAAGTTGTTGCCTGAGGAAAACACAGCACGCCCAGAATTAGCTCTAGTAAAACTTAAACAAAATATAAAGTTAGGTCTTAATTAAAATGATCTCTATATATTTATGAACGGCTGCATATAGAATTATTAGCTATAGGCCATTCACTATGACAATAACGTCCTAAAAAGATATTCATTGAAAAAATTAAGAGAACAAACTGATGCTAAAATTGCAGCAGGAAGAAAAAACAATCCTGAATTCATGAAGGGAGTTGATGCTATTATCAAGAAAGAAAAAGAGTTTCAACAAGGTAAAAAGGCCATAAAGATTGGTGAAAAGGCACCCAATTTTGAATTACCTAATCCTGAGGGAAAAACAATTTCTTTAGCTACCTTACTAGATAAAGGTCCTGTCGTTGTTACTTTTTATCGAGGTAGTTGGTGTCCCTATTGCAATTTACAACTTAGGGCTATGCAAGCCAGATTAGCTGACATACATGCACTGGGAGCCACATTAGTTGCTATCAGTCCAGAAGTGCCAGATGAGTCCATGTCTACCAATGAAATTAATTCACTAGGGTTTAGTGTACTAACAGACCAAGATGCAACCGTAGCCTTACACTATGGTGTTGCTTGGGAAGTTCCTGCTTTTTTAATAGACCATATGGAAGTAGATCGTAAGCTGGACTTGAAAAAAATAAACAATGGCAATGGAAGTATACTGCCAATACCCGCCACCTTTGTCGTAGGAACCGATGGATTAGTGCAATGGAGTTATGTTGATGTGGATTATAGAACACGTGCTGAACCCGAGGAAATTCTTGAAGCCTTAAAAAAACTGTCTTAAGTGCTGTTATCCCTCTTGTAAGTACTTCCAATGTCAGTTCAAGTGGCGTGTGTGCAGTGCAACGAAACAAACGTTGTATCGAGAACTTTTTGATTAAAAAATAAGAACCCATTTTTAAAATATAAAAAATGAAAATTCTTCTTTGCTTATTTATCACGCTGTTTCAATTGCACTTAGCTTTCTCGCAAAGAGACACAACCAATTCAATTAACGGAATCTGGGAAATGAACGGCTATGGAAGAATTATTGAAATTTCCGATCTTGAAGTTAGCACCTATGACATCACTAAAATTTCGTGTCTTGTTAATTCAAAATTAAGTAGAGCTGATATTAACCAATTAGGACAATTTAATCTAACGCACAAAGACTCCTTACATCTAAAACTTGGTATCACCCATTACTATTTGCATAGAATTAAAAAGTTACCACCAGTACAAATCATAACTGACTCTATTCAATCAAAAAATCTAAAACAAAATTTTGATGTTTTCTGGCATACTTTAAATGAGAACTATTCTTTTTTTAAAGAGAGAAAAATGAACTGGAAGCATATTTACACGGAATACAGCAACCGAGTAGATACGCTCACAAACGAGCAAGACCTTTATGACGTCTTCCTAGAAATAACAGGAAAATTAAATGATGAACATACTACTGTAATCCCAAATGATGCTATTAGAAAAGCACATGAAGAACTAATGGATATACAGGAGGAGAATGATAGCATACCTCATATTTCCATATCAGAATTAAGTGAGACTATAGTACACAAATATGTAGAAAACCCCATTAAATATGGCAAAAGCTTAAGCGGTAATGGCTTACTAAATTATGGTGTTACCGCAAATAACGTAGGCTATATTCAAGCGAATAATATGATATTCTTCGCAGATTACAAACTACCGGACACTTTAACGGATTATGACTTTTTATTTGCATATTTAGATGCCTCAAATAAAAACCCAAGCTATCAAGAAGATGAAGTTAAGGGAATCAAATATCAAATGGATTCCATTATGGATCGATTTAAAAATACAGATGCAATTATCTTAGATTTACGTTTTAATACCGGCGGATATGATGTAGTCTCGCTAGAAATTTTGAACTATTTTATAGACACTAAGAAAAAAGTATTCAGTAAAAAAGCAAAAACTATTGACGGTTTTACAAGCTCTCAATCTCATTATATCATACCCACAAAAAAAGCATATAAGAAACCTATATTTTTTCTAACAAGCCCCCAAACTTCTAGCGCTCCAGAATCTTTAGTTATTGCAGCCATGCCCTATGAAAATATAAAAGTTATAGGCTCAAGGACCATGGGAATCACATCAGATGTATTAGAAAAAAAATTACCGAATGGGTGGGACTTATTCTTGTCTAATGAAATTCTAGTAAACTATAAAGGCGATTGTTTTGAAGGGGTTGGTGTTCCTCCAGATATAAAAATTGATTATGCTAGAGATGAAGATGAATTTATTCAAGAGCTATCCAGTCAATTAAAAAATGGAGATAAGGCCATTGAAAAAGCATTTGCATTGCTTAAAAATGAATAGAAGAGCCACCATGAATGAGAACCCGTTATTAAAATATAAAAAATGAAATCATTTTTTTACCTACTACTCCTAACTCCGTTATTAAGTGCGCCATTAGTTGCCCAAGAAATTGTAATGCAAGGAATAATACTCGACGCACAAAACCAGGAACCTATAGCCTATGCCAATATCGGAATCTTGAATAAAAACCAAGGTACCATTACAAACACACAAGGTAAATTCTCCTTAACAGTCGCAAAACAGTTTAAGAATGATAGTATTACCATAAGCCATATAAATTACCATCCTATAAAAATCTTAGCAACAAACTTCTCTAATCAAAAAATTCTTTTGGAGCCTAAAACCACTGAACTCCATGAAGTAATTGTTTTCAAAGGAAAAATAAAGAATAAAAAAATAGGCGTTAAATCTTACGGCAAACTTTTATCCATGCGTATTGCATCAAGCGACAACGATATAATAGAAGTTGCCCAACGCATCAATATTCCTGAAAAAGAAGTTAAAGTAAAAGCAGTTAATTTCAATATCAGAAAATGGTCGGAAGTAGATGGTGTTAAAGTTAGAATCAATTTCTATACTAATAGGGACAATAAGCCTAGTGAAAAAATAATATTAAAAAGCATAGTGCACGAACTACCTACAGATAGGGAATCGGGTTGGATTCGAATTGATGTAAATAAAGACGCTATTTATATCGGACAAGACTTTTTTATCGGAATTGAATTTATTCCCAATTTCGAAACTCCAACCATAGTAGATTTAGGTGCTATTTTAACAAAAGGCAAAGGATATCGCAGAGAAAGCAGTTTAGGTACCTGGGAAAAACTAAATGGAGCTGCCTCTATCAATGTTGAAGTACAATATTGAAAATAACATTTATCAGAAAAACATCATAGCACAGATGCACCAATACAAGTAGCCCTGCTGTCAGTTCGAGTGGCGTTTGTGCAGTGCAACGGAACAAACGTTGTATCGAGAACTTTTTGAAGCACACAAAGCTTCTCGATACTAATTATTCTTCCGCTAACGCTACAAAATAATTCACTCGAAGTGACAAACGTTTTCTTAAGCCACTCCTATGTCAGTTCGAGTGGCGTTTGTGCAGTGCAACGGAACAAACGTTGTATCGAGAACTTTTAGGAACACAGAAAACCTCTCGATACTAACAAGCTAGACTACACCTTGGACCAGATTTTCGTATTTAAATTTAATTCGCTAATTAAATCAGCTATAATATTCAAGTCCTTCTGAATTTCTTCTAAAGTATTGACCTTTATCTTATCTTTTTCTACCGTAATATTTTCAAATAAATCATTGCTCATAGGCATGATTAAAAATAGCTTCCCATCCTTCAAAGTCAAAGATAATTTTTCTCCTAATTTTTGATTTAACTGCACAATAGCATCAATAATTTTTGGACTTAAAATGTAGTATGCCATCTGCTCATCAGTAGCGGTAATTGTATATTTTTTAGTAACAATACTATTTTCCACTCTAATAGTTTTTAGTTCATTGCCGCCAAACATTTTCTTATTAAACTTTTTCTTGGTTCTAATGTTTACTTGACCATCAAAGTGTTTATGAAAATCTGCATACAAGAAAAACCCTCTGAAGTTGGTACTTATGCCATATAAAAATGCTTTTTCATTCACCTTAGTTTTATCAACCTCGTTATTTTTTGATGTACTCCTACCCCCCGAACTTTCGAATAAAGAGTCTCCCCCACTATCGCTTTCTAAAAAAGGGATATCTATATCAGGAAGAAAGGCAAATGGCAATGCAATAACAATAAAAAGTAAAGCCCACCCCGTGATCGTCATACCCTCCGTCTTATAATAAAGCTCACAAAATTCAAAATCAACATCATTTATTTTTCCAGAAAAATGATCATCTCCAAAAAACCAACGATTCTTCAAATTGCCCAAAAAAGAGGGCGAAAAAAAATCTGATGCTAAGATGTGTTTCTCATCTATCATTCCATCAAACCTATAATTCAAGTTATCATATTTAGAAGAAATAATTTTTGGTAATATGTCCAACTTAAATTCCCTACGTAGCACAGTTGTATTCTTGTAGTTCTGATTAGATTTTAAATACGACTTAAACAAGATTGTTGCTAAAATTGCACTCACAAAGAAATAGTAAAAAGAAAATTCTGTAACTCCCCATAAAAAATGACTGTCGACCGTGAAAATCAAAAATAGCACATACAACACAAAAAATATTGGACATATGATGAATGTAAATAGTGAAGAAATTACTAAAAAAGATGGTAAAATTAGACGCAGCCGCGAAGGAGGTGAAATTTGACCTGCTAAGGCTTTTACTTTGTTAAAATGTTCTGTAAACTGATTCATAAAGCTATAATAAACTATTCATATCTGGATTCTCTCGTTGCTCCTCTTTCGTTATAATATTTAAATAAACTTCTTCTTTAAAACCAAAAATCGAGGCTATAATATTACTTGGAAAAGTAGATACCGCATCATTATAGGTAAGGACAGAATTATTGTAAGCGCGTTGCGATGCAGAAATTTGCTCCGCAAATTCATTGATAGAACGCTGCAGGTGAATAATAGATTCGTTTGATTTTAATTCTGGATAGTTTTCAAAACTAATAGATAGGTTTCCTAATAATTTTGATAAGTCACTTTCTAAAGCAACTTTCTCGGAACCTTTTGCAGCACTATAACCACTTCGTAATTGTGCAATTTCTGTATGCACCGTACTTTCATGCGCCATGAATTTTTTAGCCGTTGCCGCAATATTAGGCAAAGCCTCAAAGCGTTTTTTTAGTTGCACATCTATATTCTGTTTAGAAAATTGAATATGATTTTTATGTTTAACTATTCTATTGTATATCCAAATCATTGTACATTATTTATATCAATTAAGTAACGATAGAAATATAATATTATTTCTAAGATTATGGACATAACCTACATACATAAAACTTAAATTCATCTTTTCTCTATTTTAATTGGGTACTTGTAGTACACTAAAACGGAGCTATTAAGCTTCTTCCTCTTTTTTTATAAAATAATACATTAAAAACCTACCGTACATCGATTATATCAAACACTTCATAGAATAATCACTAAATAATGACTTCTAGTGTGGAAAACCGCAGACAACTATAGAAAATAGCAGTTATTTTTATAATCAGTATTTCTCCCCCCAGCAAATAAATTAATATGGAACATGCGTATGTGCGCTTGTTGTAAGCAAGCTAAAAAAACCCAACCGCACAAATAGCACATTTGGTTTTTGCCAAAACTTAAGCCAACGCTAAAAACCAAAAGAGCTATTTTTAGCCAACGCAAGAAAAAAATAAATATGATAAAACTTCCAAAGATTGGACTAACATTTACAGACGGCGACGAATGGGAAGAATTTTGTCAGAGCTGCTTAAAAATTAAACACCAACATCAAAATTTCAAATCAGTTCCTGCTGACTCAGGTGGTGATTACGGTCTTGATGGCTATAACACAACTGGAGATGCTTATCAATGTTATTGTCCCGAAAAAGAATATAATGACAAAGAACTTTACGAACATCAAAGACAAAAAATTACTGATGATATACAGAAGCTTTATAATTACAGAGTTAAATTAAAAAAAATTCTAAATGGAGTTAAAATTAAGATTTGGCATTTTACGACTCCATTAATCAAATCAAAGGAATTAATCCTTCATTGTAATACAAAAGAAAATTTAGTAAAAAGTTGGAATCTTGACTTCATAGATGACGATTTTCAAATTGGACTAAAAGATTATGAATATTTTTTACCAGAAATACCACACGTAATTGATTCAGGTAAAATTTTAAACCCTATGAATTATCAGGAGGTAGATTTCGTAAGTAAGGAACCAACTTCTCAAACAATAGAGGACTTTAAAGCGTCCTATGAGAATAATACTTTTGTTGAAAACGGATTACGTAAAAACGCAAAGTTATTTCCCCAAAGTACTACGCAAGATTATTCAGATAAAGTTATTGCACTAACAGATTCTCAAATAGAATATAATATTATTGGAGAAGGTATTTTAAAACAATGGGCAAACTCATTTGATAAGCAATACGAAAAATTTATACGAGTAAAAAGAGCATTAGGGAAAAGAATAAAAGCAGATAGTTTGATTCCTGTAAATGACAACAAGGAAAAACTAAAAGACATTACTAATACAGTTAGAACAATGATTGATAAAGAATTTCATTATTTATCGGAATCTAATAAAGAGGAACTAACTTCATATTTGGTTTCATATTGGATACTAGAATGCTCATTAGATTTTAGTTAAAATGGAGGAAAAAAAATACATCTCGTTTAATGAAAGAAAAACGCCTTTATACCCAAGTTACAGACCAATGTATAAAGTATCTCAAATTCTTTTGATTTTATATTACAATGGGTACGCTGGCAAAGCAAGCTTGTTAAAGCTTCATCTATTTTCTTGGGCATTAAAATCTTATGAAAATATGAATACCCTTAAAGAATTTGTTACTTCTAATTACGAACAAGAACTTCACTTTTTTGGTATTGAATCAACCTTAAATAGAGCTTTAAATCTCGCTTATGCTGAAAAGTTGATTGACTTTGACAATGGAAGTTACAAATTATTAGAAAAAGGTAAAACATTCGCTGAAGAAATGATTGAAGATGAAACCCTTTTCACAAATGAAAAGCAAATACTAAGTTTAATTGGAAAGAAAATTCCAGAAAAAATCATAAACAACCTAATAAACCACTGGAAAAATGCTTAAAATCAAAGCTTTAAAAATAACAATTAATACAGATAAAGGAATTTATGGAACACCTATAATTCCTTTCAGTAATGGGCTTACAATAATAAAAGGGTTCAACTCTACAGGAAAAAGCACACTTTTTCAGTCAATTTTATATTGCTTAGGTTTAGAAGAACTTATTGGAGGAAAGAATGAAAAAACTATGCAGTCCGTTCTCAAAAGTGAGATATTAAACAATGAAAATAAGATTGAAGCGAGAGTAATCGAATCAAACATTTTATTAGAAATTGAAGGAACATCTGTTGTTACGGTAAAAAGATATATTTCTAGTGATTCAAAAAATCCAGGCTTAGTTGAAGTATTCAATGGAGCTTTACTAACTGAACCCAAACAATATGATTACGCTCCAATGTACGTTCACGATAAAGGTGCTGCAGATAGTAATAATGCATTTGGCTTTCATTCATTTTTAGAAAAACTAATTGGATGGGAACTACCACAAGTTCAATATAAAGATGGTAGTCAGCGTAAATTATATTTACAAAATATTTTTCCAAGTTTCGTAATTGAGCAAAAAGCAGGTTGGACAGATTTCCTTGCAACTATTCCATATTATTCTTTACTGGATAAAGAAACTAGAGCTATAGAGTTTTTATTAAACTTGGATTCTTGGAAAATCCAACAAAAAAAATCAAGGTTAAAACAAGACAAAAACGAGCTAATTTTCGACTGGAAAAATAAGTTTAATGAATTAAAATTATTAGCACGACAGATAGCTTGTGAAATTAGAGGTGTTTCAAGTCACCCAGAAATAATAGAGTCAAGTAATTCTGTTTACCTAGTATATATAGCAGAAGAACGAACATACAATTTATCTGAATATATAAATTACTTAGAAGAAGAGTACGATAAAATATGTGAGCTAGAGGTTCCTAATATTGGCGAACAAGCAGAAGAAAGTGAATTAAGAATAAATAGATTAAATGAACAATTAAGCCACTATTCTATTAACCTTTCCTCAATTATTAATAGAAAAAATTTGGCAATAATTAAATATAATTCATTTAAAGAGCGTTTATCTGAACTAGAAAATGACAAGCTTCAAAATGAATATCACTTAAAAGTCAAAAAGAAAGGTGCAGATGAAGGTTTCGCTATTGCTCACGATAATTGCCCATATTGTAGTCAAGGCTTGAATGATTCATTGCTTCCAAAGGATATTGAAATCGTCCCAATGCAAATTGAAGAAAATCTAGAATATTTAAAAGCTCAAATTAACTTAATCAAGATTTATATCGCAAATCATATAGGGGATATAGAAAATTTTGAACAAGAAATTGAAAAGTTTAATACAAAGATTTCAGATACCCGTAGTAATATAAGAACTCTAAAAACCCAATTAACGAGTGATAATCGTTTGCCTTCTATTGAGCTAATTGAAAATCGATTGAAATTAAAGGCTAGACTAGATTTGTATAGAAGAAAATATAATGAATTAGCATCATTTCAAGAAGATTTTAAAAGTTTTTCTGACGAATGGGTTCAAATTCTAATTAAAGAGAAAAAACTTCCAAAATCTCTTTCTCCTTTTGATTATAAGAAAATTATTGAATTAGAAAAGATTTTCAAATCTCTTTTAGTTGCCTTTCATTATCGCAGTAAGTCTCTTGATGGAATCAGTATTTCAAAAGAAACTCTTTTACCTGCGGTTGAGGGTTATTCATTAAAGTTTGATTCGTCAGCAAGTGATTTCACTAGAGCCATTTGGAGTTATATAATTGCTATAAAAGAAACATCTGAAAAGTTCAATGGGAATCACCCAAATATATTTATTCTTGATGAACCAGGACAGCAAGAAGCTGGGGATAATGACTTCCAATTTCTATTAAATAGATTAGGAAATTATGTAGATACTCAATCAATTGTATTCTCTTCATTTCATCAATCTGAATCAACATTTTTAGCTTGTACAAAAGATGTCGAATTTGAACTTATTGATTTAGGAGTTGAAAAGTTTATCAAGAAAATTGATGAATAATACCAACGCATAAAGGCATACACATTTGAACTAAATATTAAACATCGGAAAACCAAGCTGAACGATAAAAAAATACTATGCACAGCACCGTATATAATTTATTGCTGCCTTTTTGCCTATTTACGGAAGTACTCGAGGACTTTCTTGGTCAGTAATCATTTACTAAATTAGTTACTTAAACCACGCAACAAACCATATACAACAACGTTAGCTTTAATCCACGAGCAAGTTTTTGGGAATCGAAATTTTTGAATAGAAAAAATTAAATTAAAAAGTAAATATGGCTGAATGCATAACCTGCGGAGAATACACGAAATTTAATGGCGGACTTTGCTTTACGTGCTACAAAAAAGATGGAAAATCAAAGGATGTACCAGTGGCAGAAAAAGAAACTGAAAAAACAATAGTAAAAAAATCAGAATCAAAATCGAAAGAAAACCCTTGGATTTCAGGAGTTATAAAAGGTCGTATTGCGGAAACAATTGTTGAAGAACTATTTCGCTCACTTGGTTTTCAAGTTTTCAGTTATGGAATGGAAAACTCTATTCCAGGAATTAAAGACCTTTTAAAGGGAGTTAGAGGAGATGTCTCTAAAAATATTCGACAAATGCCTGATTTTGTTGTTTTCAAGGATAATCAAGCGCATTTTATAGAAGTCAAGTATCGTGCAAGTGGAGAACTATCATTGAAAGACATTGCTAAATATGGAGATTATCCTTTCGAAAATGCTCTTTTTGTCCTTGTTACTAAAAAGCATATTAAGTGTATTTCTTATAATGAATTAAGTGAGGGAAAAGAAATCACTTCTAGTTCTCGTAATTATTTAGGAAATCGAAAAGAATTTGATACTGATAAAGATTTAATTATAGAATATTGTGAATATGCTGTCAAGTTTTTTGAGAATGTTTAAAAAAGGAAAGAATTATAAGCGATAAAAGCTAACAAATAACTGAGGTAAAAAACAAGTAAATTCTTTTTTAATCTAGGACACTAGTATTCTAGGCTCTTAGATTTAAAAACAGATTCTTTGAGCTTTTTTTATTGTATTTATTCTCTAGTTATCCAGGCAATACAGAAACGTACCTTTCATCATAGGATCTACCAGATTTTGCACTAGCAATGAACTGTTTACATAGTTTGTTCGCAACTGCTGTCAGTGCCAGTTTATTACGCTGCCCTTTGTTCACGAGTAATGAAATAACATAGAAACAAAAGCTTCCCAAGCTTTCTATTGCCGACCTTACTTATTCGCGCTCGATCTCTTACACTGCCCCCGGGCTCACGTATCGTTGGGGTTATACCTACATAACTACAAAGTTGTGGTGCTGTTTAAAACACGCCATTCACCGATTATATCAAATACTTTTTAGAATAATAGCTAAATAGTTACCACTAGTGTGGAAACCGAAGACAACTATAGGAAATAAACCTTATTTTTATAATTAGTATTCTCCCCGTACAAATCAAATAATAAGGAACATGCGTATATGCGCTTGTTGTGCACAATTATGAAGAAACTTTTAACTTTTATTACCGTATTTACTTTTTTATCCTTCTCTCAAGAAAAAACCGAGTGCGACGAACAAACAATTCCATATTATACGTATGGTGTTAATAGCCGAATTCAGGGAGAAGGTCCAACTTTAAGAAATGTATTTAAAGATATTCAGGATTCAAAAACAAATATTAAACCAACAAATGGATTTATAACATTAAGATTGAGCATTTCAAAAACAGGAAAATTCTGTGAAATTGAAACATTCCAAATTGACGAAAAATATCAAAATACAGAATTCAATAATGGCGAATTAAAAAAAGAACTTGAAAGAATTGCAGTCGGACTTACAAATTGGAAACGAGATGAAGATTATAAAACCTACAACTTGATAAGACTAAAAATTAAAAACGGAAAAATTGAAGAAATTTTTTAAATATCTATTTATCGGAATTGGCTCAATAATTCTATTGACAATTATTGGAGTTGGAATTTGGTGGACTACGAAAACTGATGTCGAAAAATCAAATCTAATGGTCGACGCCCACGCTTATAACAAGGCAATTGAATTAAATCAAGATAATAGCGATGCCTGGATGGAACGCTCTGTATTGATTAACAAAGCTGGAGATTTCAGCAAAGGATTCGAGTATTTGAACAAAGCCGTAGAACTAGAACCAGTAAAACACTTAGGCTACCGAGGTTGGATTAGATTGAGAAAAATGCGCGATTACGATAAAGCTTTGATAGATTTTGACCGACTTGATAGCTTAACACCAAATGTTGTTGACGCGCCTTGGGGTGAGGATATCGACTTTCTTCGTGGAGAGTGCCATTATGGAAACAAGGACTATCAAAATGCAATTAAAGCTTTCAATCAAAGTGTAATAAACCTAGAGGAAGATTGGGCGGATATTAACACTTTCGTTTATTTAGGTCTTTGTGAATACGAGTTAGGAAACCTAGAAAAAGCTATTTCAGAATTTCAAAGGGCTTTAAAGCAATCCGAAAATATTTGTGAAGCTCATTTTGGTTTGGCTAAAACATATCAAAAACTTGGTGATTTTAATTTAGCTAAAACTCATATCGACAAAGCCGAAAAATCTTTCATCTACAAAAGAGATGACTATTACAACGAGTATTTGAATGAAATATATTTGTCTGAAATACTTGATTTTAAACAAATTGTGGGAAAATAACTGTGTACAACACAACCTATAAACAATACGGGCTTAGGGCATAAACGAAAGGTTTGTGTATTTTTATAAAGTCCACAAAATCTTTAGGATTTTGCTTTAAACAAGGAAAAGAAAAAAGAAAACCAAAAGATTTAGCTTGTGGCTAAACCGAAAATAATTGACTGTTTTCTGCCCAGCTTGCCATATATTTAACATTAGCAACCATTAAAATAGACTATATGAAAACAATAAAATTACTATTTTGTCTTTTAATTTTCACTTCTTTCACAATTCAAAGAGATAAGAAAAACATTGATAATAAAGATATTACGCTAGAAGTGAAAGTGGAAAAAACAGAATATAATAATGATAACTCTATTAATTTATATGTTGTAATTAAAAACAATTCAGACCAAGACATAACAATATTACGACCTTCAAGTAAATACGGATACCAGATGGATTTTTTTAAGGTTACATATGAATGCGAAGTTCAATACCCATTTGGATCGATGGAAGCTCGAGTGATAAAAAAAACTGATACAGATCTAATTACAATTAAATCAAAATCAGAAACAGAATTAATACTAAAAGGAAATCTTTACAATGTAAAATGCAATAATCCAAATATAACGGAAGTAGTAGTTACTTATGACACTACTGAAGAACTATCAGAAAGGATTATTAGCAGAATTGGAGTTGAAGAAAATAAAATCAAAGAAAAATTAACAAAGATAAAAATAGAAAACACACAAACTACTATTGAATAATGACGCTTGACAACAATACATAAAAAGCATAGGGCATTTGCGCTTAATCAAAATGTCTATGTTTCTTAGACGAGTCGTTAGCAACAATACGAAAAACAGAATGGGAATTTTTGACTTTATATTTGGAAAGACTATTAAAATAGATGACGAATTCTTTGGGAAGATGATATTCTCTGAATTCAAGAAAAATCCTGAAAAGAATTATTTTGAATGTAGAAGACATTTCAAATCGACTGACGAAATCATAGAAATCGGAATCGAGGGAAACGTAACTGGCCCGACTGAAGTGCAAAAAGATTTTTTTCGAAAAATCGAATCAGATTATGATAAAATCATATCGTCCATAAAACCAATGATTGAAAATGAATTTCGCAACTGGAAAGAAGATTTCAAAATAACTGACTTTAAAAAGGAATTTAAAGCTGTTTATTTGTTTTTACCTCGTTGTGAAAAAGAACCAAAAGTTTGGGAAATAGCATTTGAAAGTGAACACGATTTAAACCATACGTTTACTTTGACAATGAACGATTTGAGTGCGACTGATATATTAATTGATGGATAAAAGCACTAACCACCAACAAAGAATTGAGGTAAAAAACAAGTACATTTTTCATTCATTCGGAGATACTAGTATTCAAGGCTCAAAGATTCTAAAATCAGGATCTTTGAGCTTTTTTTATTGTATTTATCTGCTATTTATCTAGGCACTATTGAAACGTACCTTTCATCACAGGATCTGCCAGATTTTGCGATAGCAAAAGACTGTTTACGTATTTTGTTGGCAACTGCTATCAATGCCCGTTTCTTACGCTGCCCTTTCTTCACGAGTAATGAAAGATTATAGAAACTATGGTTTCCAAAGCTTTCCATTGCCGACCTTCCTTATTCTCGCTCGACCTCTTACACTACTCACTGACTCTCGTATCGTTGTGGTTATACCGACATAACTACAAAGTTGTGGTGCTGTTTCAATCTTGTTCAAAAACGTACCATTCACCAATTAAATTAAACACTTTTTAAAATAATAGCTAAATAGTGACCACTAATGTGGAAACCATAAACAACTATAGGAAATATACCTTATTTTTATAATCAGTATTCTCCCCGTACAAATAAAATAATAAGGAACATGCGAATATGCGCTTGTTGTATGCCATATAGAAAAACTTAAACTATGCAAGAAATCGTTACTCTTCATTGTGGAATAGACAACTGTAATACACACTATGAATATAAATTTAATGAAGAAAATATTCTTGCTATTTATTCACAATGGAGAAACGAAGAATCTGAAGGAGGAGATTGGGCTGGATTATTACCTAAAAGCCCAATTATTGGAGAGAAATATGAATTATTAATCAATACTGCTTTAAAAATTGACTTGAACGATTTTTTTTGGGCAACCTATTTTGAACCTTATACAGAACACGAAGGATTAGAGACAGAGATTGGTATAAAACCTATGTTAATGTGCTTATGTCGAAAGAAAAATGTTATTGAAATTTCGAAACATTATGCCAAAATAGAAGTTGAAGTAATAAACACAAAAGAAATCAATTCAAATAACAACAATGAACAAGAAACCAATACAAGAACAGAATTTTTAAACACTGAAATAGATTCACAATATGTTTCAATTGAAAATTTCATGAGTTATAGTATGATAAAGGCAAATTATCAAAGTGACTGTGGTTGGACATACATAATTGAAAAGAAAAACGATAAAAGTAGAATTATAGCAGAAAACCATTGGGATTTCCATCGGGATACTTGGCAACTGACAAATGAAAAACTTAATAAAGAACAAGAAATAAAATACGGCATACTACACGGTGTATAAAACATAGCCAATAAGGGCTTGATCGAAAGGTTTGTGTATATTTAGTAAGTCCGCTAAATATAAAATTTGGCGTTTAAAATAGAAGAGTTGTAACCAATTAGAAAAAAATGGATTTCAAAAAATTATCTGATAAAGAAATCGAACAACTACCAAAAGTTGAAAGGTATGCCTATTATGACAAGTTAAAACTTGTTGAATTAGATAACTGGAAACAATTATCTTGGAGTGATAAAAAGAAAGATATATTTTCTGGTTACGAATTTTATATTGGACGCAGAGGTATAGAGGATATTAATCTTGAAGAAATTATTGAAATAGCAATTAAAAATAGTCCTAATAAATATTCAGATTACATTAATCCAATAATCAAACTCTACAATGAGAGAATTTTAGTCAATGAAAATTATACTTTCTTTTGGGAGACTAAATCACCTTTTTCTCAATGGTATAAATCGCCTTTTGAAGCCACAACACTTTTAGTAGAGGGTATTAGTTATGGAAATGAAATTTACAAAGTTAAAAGACAAGAGATTTTAGGAGATTTTCCTTTTGAAGTTCAAGAATATTCTTCAGCAGAACAATTTATGATGTATCATAAAGCTATGATATTCTTAGATAGAGAAACTGCCAGAAAAATAATGTTGACTAATAATGTTAAAATAATAAAAGAACTCGGTAGACAAGTATCAGACTTTAATTTAGAAACTTGGAAGTATTTTAGAAGTAAAATAGTATATGAAGGAAATAAAGCTAAATTTTCTCAAGACAAGGAATTGAAACAGGCTTTATTAGACACAGCAAGTACAACATTAGCTGAATCAGCACCTAATGACAGAATATGGGGAATTGGATTATCTAAAGACAATATTCAGGCTAAAAAAAGAGAAACTTGGAAAGGAAAAAATTTATTGGGAGAGATATTGACGATAATCAGAGAGGAATTCTTAACCGAACAATAACTGGTTACAACAACGTCTCTAAGTAATGTGAGGCTTAGTTTTTACGCCAAGGTCTGTGTATATTTATGAGGTCGCAAAATATGATGTTTAAAAGAGAAAAGCGAAATATTTATATTTAGCTAAGTAATAAATCGAAAGTAAGTGCTTATCACCTGCACTACGTTTCTTTTACTAAACTTTGTACAACATTAAATCAATCAATTAAAATATGAATTTATTTAAAAATAGTTTTTCTTCTAGAAGCTCAGAAAATACTATTGGAAAGGAACTACTTAGAGCTTTATATGAATCGAATAAAAATAAAGTAATTGAGTTAATAGAAAATAATAATATTGACATAAATAGCTATTCTGACTTTTCAAATCCAAGCTCAATTTTAATTCAATCACTACGTTGTCAATCGCAATATCAAGATTCTAAAGGACAAATTGATATAGTAAAATATCTGATTGACAATGATGCGGATATTAATTGGGTAAATAATGATGGATTTAATGCGCTACATATTTCACTTGAATATCACAATCTTTCAAAAACATCTCTCATCTTAATAAAAAGTAATAAAGTAGACATTAATATAACGCAGAAAAAAAACGGTAACAATCCAATTTTCACTGCAATTAGAGAATATGGAAAAACTTGGAGGGAAGAACAAAAAGAACTAAATCAACTACGATTTGAAATCATTGAAGAGTTATTAAAACGCGGAGCTGATTTGGATATGATGAATAATCACGGGATTACATCACGACGCTGGCTTGAGATTTCAGAAGATGAAAAACTACATAGTTTGATAAATAAATACGACCAAAAATAACACAGTACAAGATTATATACAGCAAATTCGGCGCTTAGTGTTTAATGGAAAGGTTTGCGTATTTTTATGATGTCCGCAAAATCTTTGGGATTTTGCTTTAAACAAAAAAAGCTTCTGCTAAGGGCTGTTGCCCAATGGGAACTGCATTCCGCTCCCCACTACCCTTAACTCAGGCGTTGCTGTAATTTATAAAACCACCTTAAATGAAATTAAAAACCCTGCTTTTAATTATATTCAGTCTAAATGCGGTCATTTTAAAAGCACAGAATAATTGGTTGACTAAAAAACAGGTGACTGAGGATATTAAATTTCTGACCAATACATTAAATAAAAAATCTTCCTACGTTTACTTAAATGGCTATAACTTCAATAGCGATTTTGAAAATTACCTTACTACCATAAAGGATTCTACACGGCTTGAAGATTTTGGCCTGTTTATTACCAAAACTTTGGCTAAAATTGGCGACAGGCACTCTTCTTTAGCTACCATAAGGGGTTTTGACTTAAAGGAGACTCTTTTTTTACCTTTTATGTACGCACCGCAAAATGAAAAAGTAGTCGTTTTAAATTTCGATCAAAATAAAGAATTTGAAATACTAATCCCAAAATTCCCTTTTCTGAAAAATATAGACGGAATCGACATTCAAGATTTCCTTTCAAAAACACGTCCAGAAGACATAAAAGCACCTAAAGAAACTTATTTCACAATGGCCGTTAGAGATATTAGGGACATTCAAAAAAATTACTTACTTCTTAATAAGTCATTGCCCAAAGAAGTTAAACTGACCCTTTCAGACTCTACGCTTCAAAATGATACTATTTTAGTAGTGCCGATAATTGATAAATTAAAAAGATTGCGTCCTTGGGACGAAAAATTTGAAAGAGCATATGTTCGTGTAAAAGATGAAGATTTCAATAAACCAGAAATTATTGAAAAACTCTTTAGCATAAAAAACGATATTGCCTATATCAGGCTTCCTGAAATGGCTGATAGCGATGAGGCTCCTTTTCTTTTTGACAAACTCAACCTATTTATGCAATCCATTCAAAACAGCAGTAAAGCCATGATTATTGATGTAAGGAGTAATAGTGGTGGAACTCGTGATGTAATGTATGAGTTTGCAAAATATTTGGTGCATCCTGATTCTGTCTATGTTGTGAATGCTACTAGACAAAGAGGTCCACTTCCTTTACCAAACGATTACAAAAAAAGCTTGAAGAATCGGTTTTTATTTCCCTTTTCTAAATTGGATAACAGAGAACAGAAAAAAGCAACTGACTTTTTGGAGAATTTTGAACCTGTATATGAATTAAATGAAAAAAAATACAGCGAATACTATTTTGGATTATTGAACGGAAAGAAGTTCACCAAACCAACTTTTTACTATAACAGACCCGTTTATATTTTAGCTAACGAAAAGACATTTAGTGCAGCATCCGTTTTTGTTTCTGCTTTTAAGGGATTACCGAACATCAAAATTGTAGGGGTAACCACAGACGGCTCAAGTGGAAACAGCGAGTGGGTTGATTTACCTAATTCAAAATTATTTGGAAAAATTAGCACGATGGTTTCCTTTCAAAAAGATGGCCAAATTTTAGACGGTTACGGAACAGAACCCGACATAAAAATTGAAAGAGACATTAATCAAATTCTTTGGCAATCAGATACCCAATTAGAAAAATTAAAAGACTTAATACTGACTGAAAATTAAAAAAAGTAGGCACAACAAAGAACTGAGGTAAAAAACATAGGGCTTTTATATTTACTAACTAAGTCTACTAAATATAAAAGCAAAATATGTACAGTCAGCTCAGGAATAAACCAGATCGACAGTGCTTATCTTCTACCCTACATTTCTTATATAAGCCGGCACAAAGCATACTACTATGAAAAAAATTATATTCTTAATAATTTTAATTAATTCACATTATTTCTATTCACAAGAGGATAATAGTTTAATAGGTAATACTATCAGAGAGATAGGAATAGATACCCATTCGATTAAATTAACCCAAGCTAAAGAAAATCCAAGTAATAAAGATGAAACAATTATAGTAATTGCGGAGCGGGTAGAAGAAATTAGTATATCCTCTTATACTGTAAATTCTTATATAATTATTGTAAATACTAAAACTGGAAAAATTATTCAACAATATTTTGAAGACTATAAAGAGAATGGTTGGCATATAGACTCAGAGGAACTTCAAAAAATAAAAATTGATACAGCTCCTTATCTATTGACCGAAAATACCAGAGCATTTGGTGTCAGGCTTGAATATGTGGGCAGTAGTAAACCTAATCCATATAAAACTACATTATCATTATATGTTAGAAACCCTAATACTTTAAAAAAGGTATTAAGCAATTATGTGGTTGAAGAAACCGATGGGCAATGGGATCCAGAAGATGTACAGTTTAATTGTTCAACAGATTATGTAGACAAACACGTAATTTTAATTATGAAAACCAGCAAAACCAATGGTTACTTTGACATACTCGCTAAAAATAAAATTAGTACAGAAACATATTACACTAATGAAAATAATGAATGTACCTATCAAGAAAATAGCGAATTAAAATATAACGTACTAAAGTACACAGACGGTGAATATAAATAATGCCTTGGAACAAAGAACTGAGGTAAAAACAAACAGTTTCTTTGAGCTATTTTTATAATTAGTATTTTCCCCCCAGAAAAAAATAATAGTGAACATGCGTATATGCGCATGTTGTGTGCAATATGACAAACACCAAGACAAATGACAGAATTTTGGGAAACAGCATTTAATGACAAACAAGAAATGTGGGGTATGAACCCTGCAAAATCTGCTGAATTGACTAAAAACTTCTTCGTAGAAAAATCTGTGAAAAACATTCTAATTCCGGGAATTGGATATGGACGAAATGCCCAACCTTTTATTGAAAACGGAATAAATGTAAGCGGAATTGAGATTTCTAAAACGGCTATTGAACTTGCTAAAAAGCATTATGGAAACGGAATGACAATTTTTCACGGTTCTGTGACTGAAATGCCTTTTAGCGATAAAAAATATGATGGAATTTTTTGTTACGCTCTGATACATTTATTGGACAGCGAAGAAAGGAGAAAACTAATCCAAGACTGCTACAATCAAATGACCGAAAACGGATTTATGATTTTTACTGCCATAACTAAAGAAGCACCGAATTTTGGAAAGGGAAAACTAATAGAAAAAGACCGTTACGAATTTCACGAAGGAGCCAAAATATTTTATTACGACCAAGAATCTGTAAAAGCTGAATTTAATGACTTTGGACTTTTTGAAATCAGCGAAGTGAATGAAAATCAACCAATGTACTTGATAAAAAGCAAAAAAGAATGAAAAAATACTGCACACAATGTATAACCGCAATAACGGCAGATTCGACTACGTCCGAATCCACTCCAAATTGCTAACATCTGTGCTAAACCGAAAATTAACGCATATTAACCCGTAACTGACGGTTGTACGAGACCGTTGGCATTAATTTAAACAAACGCGACTACGGTAATGAATATAAAAATTTTAAGCTTTGTTTTATTCCTAACTATCAATTTTGTTTTTGGTCAAGACTATGGCAAAACAGAAACTATAAAATTGAATTCGAAAGAGTTAAACCAACAACGTGAAATTTTTGTTTATACGCCTAGTTATTACGAAGAAAATATTTTCCAATATTATAATGTTATATATGTTTTCGATGCACAAACAAAAGAATTTTTCGATCTAACTCGTTCTTTATTACCTTTCGTAAGTAAAGAAATTGACAACCCATATATTGTAGTAGGACTAACATCAACCTACGACGAAAAATTAAATTACGGAAGAAATGATGATTTGTTACCAAAACCAATAAATGTAAAAGACAATAATTTTTTTGGCAAAGGGAATTCCGAAAACTATTTAAAATACCTCTTGAAAGAAGTCATTCCATATATTGACACGAATTATAAAACACTATCAACTAAAATTGGAATTGGACATTCTTTGAGCGCATCTTTTCTAATTTCATCATTATTAAGGAAAGAAAATCCATTTAACGCATACATCGCAATTTCACCAAATCTGACTTACGACAAGGATAGGTTAGCTAATGAATTTATCAACTTTAAATTCACCGAATTGGAGGAGGAAAAATTTCTATATATAAGTAATGCAGACGAGGGAATTAGCTCTTGGAAAAGTTGGAAACCTGCTAGAGAATTAGTTTACAATTTTCTAAATACGGAAAAGCCAAATAATATAGAATTTAGAATAGATAGTTTACCCAATAAAAACCATTGGACAACATTTGTTCCCAGTCTTATCAATGGTATGACTTCTTACTTTGAGTATATAGAAAACCAACCAATTAACAAATACCAGACTAAAATTAAAGTTAAAGTCCCAAATGAAAATGATGAAGTTTTTATCTCAGGAAATCAAGATACTCTTGGGAATTGGGAGGATGATAAAGTAAAAATGGAAAAATCTTCCAAATTTGAAAGAACTATTACTTTAGAACTTGAATCAGTATCACAAATTCGATTTACAAGAGGCTCCGCCGAAAAAGAGGCAGTTTTAAAGAATTTTGATTTAGAATATTTATATTACATACCTATAAGTCCATCTAAATCTCAAGAATATTTCTTTGAAATCATTAACTGGAAAGACAGAATGAAAAAAAACTAATGCCAACAAAGAACTGAGGCAAAAAATAAGTACATTCTTCTTTCATCGGAGATACTAGTATTCAAGGCTCAAAGATTCTAAAATCAGGATCTTTGAGCTTTTTTTATTCTCGAACACATTTCTACCCAAAATAAGGAATGACTTTTTCTACACCGTTTTTATCCTATAGGAATAAATTAAAAAAGAAACAATTAAAGGACTTGAATATCGAAAATTTTATATAATAAAAACTACCACTAACACGTTACAAAAACAAAACGATTTTGTGTGACCCCAAAACCCGGTGTTTACCAGCCTGCCAGTAGGCAGATTTATAAAGTTCGCTGCATATAAAACTTGATATTTAAACAAAAAAATAAAAGTAAAATGTTTATAACCAGCTAAGTAATAAACCGAAACGATAGCGCTTTTGTATGCCCTACGTTTTTCATACCAATAGTTCTGCATGATTTTTTAAAAAAACTGTCTGAAAATATCCATCAATAAAAATCCACTATGAACCTTAAATTTTTATCAAACTTTACGAATTAATTATAAACCCCTAATAAATTATGAAAAACAACAAAGTTTTTGCCTTAACTCTTTTTATTTCCTCATTTTTTGTCCTCTCAAGCTGTAGTAGTGATGATGATAATGAAGAAACAACTATTCCTCCAAACCCTTCAAGTTTCACGATTACATCTAAAGATATCACAAATACTGATTTTACGATAGATTGGACCGCGGCTACTATAGCAGGTAATGAAGGTGTCGAATACGACATTTACTTAGACGATACTTTAGTAGCGTCGGATTTAGAGGTATTAACTTATACGTTTTCAAATCTAAATGATGAAACAACGTATGATGCAAAAGTTATAGCAAAATCTATTGAGTTTGGAACAACTTCTACGCAAGTGATAGACGTTACCACATCAGCGCTGCCAATCCCTTCTGGTTTTAATCTTACTTCTAAAGATATTACAATTACTGATTTTACGATAGATTGGACTGCGGCTACTATAGAAGGTACTGACGGTGTAGTATACGATGTGTACTTAGATGACGCTTTAGTAGCGTCTGATCTAGAGGTAGTAACCTATACGTTTTCAAATCTAAATGCGGAAACAACGTATGATGCAAAAGTGATAGCAAAATCTAATGCGTTTGGAACAACTAGTACTCAAATAATAGACGTTACCACATTAGCGCTGCCAATCCCTTCAGCTTTTGATATTACTTCTAAAGATATTACAATTACTGATTTTACGATAGATTGGACTGCGGCTACTATAGAAGGTAATGACGGTGTAGTATATGATGTGTACTTAGACAACGCTTTAGTAGCATCTGATCTAGAGGTAGTAACCTATACGTTTTCAAATCTAAATGCGGAAACAACGTATGAAGCAAAAGTGATAGCAAAATCTAATGCGTTTGAAACAACTAGTACTCAATTAATTGAGGTTACCACACAGGCTGCACCTGCTCCAAATGATTTTACGCTAACATTAGAAAGCAACGGAACAAATAGTGCAAACATTTCTTGGTCTTCTTTAACTATAGACGGCCCAGGAGGCGTTCTTGCTGATATTTATATCAATAATAACGAAGAAGCAACGGGAATTACATCTTCAGGTTATGTATTTACTGGACTTACTCCTAATACAGCATATACTGTTAAAATAACAGCAAGAAGCACAGCATATGGAACAACTTTAGACAAAGAGATTACATTTACTACTGCTTCTTTACCAACAACTTTTGAAGTGACTTCTGCTACCTTATACCCTAGAACAACAGGTACATTTGCTTCAGCTCCTTCAATGATTATTAGGTTTACAGATAGAGATTTATTAGATGATATAATTCTAAATGGCACTACCTATACTAGTTACTTTTTTGCCGGAAGCGATGGAATAACCATCTCTATTTCTGATGCAGAATATGATGCTTTAAGCAATGCTACTACAAAAGAAGGAACTGCCAATTTCACTGAAAATGAGCAATCTTCTTCTAAAACATTCACCTACACTGTAAATTAATTCTTTTTACAATAATTTTATAAGGATAAAAAATAGTGCACTGTATAGTGCACTATTTTTATTTACAGTTGATCTATAAAATTAAAAAGCATAGTGCTATGCTATAAGCTCATTATCATGATCTAGAACTATTTGATACTTACTACTTTCTAGGATCTACCCTATCTAAACTGTTTGCGACAGAACCACTACGGGCTGATGAACTTACATTATCAAGGTATAAAATTCGTGTTTCATCTGATGAATAATTAGCCGTGTCAAAACAATACATCCCCATTTTTACGCCAGCTACAGAAGTTTCTGCATTGTCATTTGCATCAAAGCTGCCGAAACCAAGATTAATATTTTTTAGATCTGCTATAATTTCGCCATCCAATAGTACGGCAAGGGTTCCGTGATTCGTCCCTGAAAGTACCGCTCTAATTTGAAATGCCAATTCTTTATCCGTTTCTATAGCATCAAGAATTTTAACTACTGTAGGGCTCACACAAGCATTACGGTAGCTAAGGTAAAGCGCGTTTCCTTTTAGCTCAAGATGCGCTGTCCAATTACTACACCCATCCGTATTCCAATTATACAACTGCCAAACAATCGTGTTTTTGTTAAGCAAATTATTGTTTTGCCCAGAAGGAATAAAAAGATAAAATCCAGTGTAAATCTCATCATTATTATTTACCCCTAATTTAATTTCATGGCCACGCTCTCTGCGGCTACCATCATATTCAGATTCTTTCCAGACAAGTTTAAGCCTTTTTCCTCCAGTAAAATCTTTTTGAAAACTCATACCTTCCCCATAAATATCGGTGCCTGTAAATCCTTGATCTTCGGTGAAAGGGTCTAACTGTCCGTCATTAAAATTATGTGCCTTGTACGTTTCAGAATTTACTTTTGCTACAAGTGTTGCTATAGATAAATCTGCCGTAGAAACTGCACTAGGCTCCTCTTCTTTTGCGCAACTTGAGGTAATGGTTATTATAACCGATAGCATAATACCTTTTAAAAGCGTAGATGGTTTAATACTTAAATTGTTTCTCATAATTAATTTTAAAATTGTTATTTTTTTGTTCTCATCATAATTTTATAACCCTGATTATCAACAGTGTAGAAAGTGTGAAAAATATAGCATCCTCAACATATTCTCTTTAAGAAAGTATAAGTTTAAAGGAGCAATAAGCACTTCCTAATATCGCATTTAAACGACAAATACAAGTGCTAATATAGAACATAATTGCATTGTTTATAAAATAATCGCCTTTATATATAGATTATAGCAGTTAACTATATGTAATATGAATTTGGTGCTAACCTGAAGTTGCTTACTTTTAAGGTTCATAACAAGGTTTATCCCACACTTAATTACCATCTGTATAGCACAAAATTTAATGGAAATTATTCTGACTGTTTTTAGTGGTATCATCATCATTGGCTTCTTACTTGGCTTTTCTATACTGATGAAGCCTTCTTTTAAAAGTAATACCAATAAATACCTTGGATTTACGGTACTGACAATTTGTATGCTGCTAGTAAAATTAATACTACCAGAATTAGATTATTTCCATACCCATCAAAAACTAAATATCATTTGCAATATTGAATGGATTCTATTAGCTCCTGTTTTTCTGTTCCTATTTAGTATAAAAAGTATAGACAACAAACTTTCTTCTTATAAGGAATTAAAATTGCTCTACCTTCCATTTATTTTCTCCCTACTTCTAAATACCATTGATTGCCTGGAAAGAGATTTTCGATTATTTACTTTTAAAAGTGCCGCTATCTTAAGGTTAAGGCATAATCTATTTATGTTTGAAAGTAAATTAATTTATATATACATTGCTTTTTTAATGCTTTGGTTATTCTTCATCTTAAAAAATTCGCCTTCAAAACAAGCAAATAAAGCCATCCGGAACTTACACCTTGTTTTAAGTCTGATCATTATATTTTGGATTATGGTAGATTTTATACGTGGCATATTCCCACATGAGATTAACAAGTATTATGGTTTAGTTCTTCTTATTGCAGGTTCTTTTTCTTTATTTTGGATTTCTTACACCATAATATATAAGCATAAAATGCTGCACCAAGCCAGCGAGATTAATAAGATACTCCGTAATCAAGAAGCTAGTGTAGCCAACACTGAACCTTCCGTTTCGACGCAGACCATTTTTGAGAAATTTGAGGCACTTTTTAAAGAAGAACATATCTATAGAAACCCAAATATTACAAGAGAATCTGTTGCACAACAATTGGATATTAGCGCAGGGTATCTATCACAGGTTATTACTACCAACAGTGATGATAACTTTTCAAGTATTATAAATCAATATAGAATTACGGAGGTAAAAAAAATGTTGTGCGATGCTACCTTTGACAAGTATAGTATTGAGGCGATTGGACTTGAAGCTGGATATTCTTCAAAAACGACCTTCTACAAAGCTTTTAAGAATAGTACAAATATGACCCCTAAAACCTATAAGGAGAAATATGGATGAGTACCGATTTATTATAATCTAACAAATCAAAACTAAGCGTGTACTAGGATCCTTTTTATTTGACCTGAACTTAAAATTTAAAGTGATGTCAAACAAAAAAATCTATTTCCAAGTTTTAGTGTTAATGGTAGTTTTTACCAGTTGTTCTAAAAGTCAGAATACACCACAAAAACCCGAAAACCAACCTGTTTACTGGCATGCTCCTTCAAAGGGGTATGTATTAGAGTCTGTTGAAGGTACGAACAAATTATATGGTGTTTCTGCTGCAGGAAATGTTCTTATAGACGCTAATGTATTGCCAGAAAATTATGCAAATCTGGTGTTTACAGAAGAAGGAGATCAGCTCATTGGTACTTCAGATCTATTTATAGATAAAGTCTATTTTTATAAACTTACGGATACCACTACGGTATTTGATAGTACCAGTATTGACTTCTCAGTAGATCCTAAAATTAATGCCGAGCATTTTTGGAATCTATTTAATGACTATTATGCTTTTTTTGATTTAAGAGGCGTAAACTGGGAAGCTAATTTGTCTTTACTTCCTACAGTAACTTCCGAAAATTTATACCCAGTCTTAGAACAAATGGTACAGCCCTTAAACGATTTTCATATCGGGATCTTTAATCAAGAAGTAAATATTACTTCTGGTGAAGCACGCATTCTTGAACATATGAATGCACATTTAACCGCAGAGCTTCAAAGCAATACCTTTCCTAAATTACTCACAGCGATTAGATCACGGGTGCCAATTATCCATTCAAAATATTTAGACGATGCCTTTAGTAGCGACCCCAATGGCAATATGTTTTGGGGACTTGTCACGGATGAAATAGGATACTTCAATATCGCAAATATGGGTGGCTATGCACCCGTAGAGGACGAAATAACAGCTGTAAACCATGTGATGGATCAGGTAATGAATGATATTCAGCAAGCTAACATTGATAAGATCATAATAGATCTAAGATTTAATGGTGGTGGCTTTGATGGTATCGCCTTAGAAATAGCCTCACGATTTACAAGTATTTCACGTCCTATTTTTACTATAAAATCTAAAAGTAGAACAGGTTTTATAGAGGAGCAAGCCATTACATTTAACCCTAAAGGAGACTATCAGTTCTCTGGAGAAATAGTTTTACTTACGAGTCCGTTTACGGCTAGCGCTGCAGAAATTTTTGTTTTGTCACTAAAAGATTTGCCTAATGTAACTATTGTTGGTGAGCATACTATGGGAATATTTTCTTCCATTCTTACCCATAGATTACCAAACGGTACGTATATAAATTTATCAAATCAGGTATATACAGACACTTTTGGGACTGTTTTTGAAGGAATTGGAATAGGTCCTGCTCAAGAGAATATGGTGCCCTTTTTAAGTACTGAAGATTTTAATACGGGTTTGGATAGTGGGATAGAAAAAGGGGTAACTATTTTAGAATAACAATTTATCAAACTGAGAACAATAAAGGCTTTGGAAGCGCACCTGAAGCCTTTATTAATTATTTCCCAACTAGCAGACATTAGAAGAGATATATCCCATATATCGTATTGCGAGACTAAACTTAAAGTTTATTCCATACTCATGCTTGAAAATGCGTAAATTCATACTAAAAAATAATCATGAATTATGCTACTTCAGCCACTTCTGTTGCTAGACAAGGTGCTACGATACAAATTAAACAAGCTACAGTAGCTTTTGGGATTACAGCGGCTACCGCAACCACCTTACCCAACCCTGCCGAGTTATTTTTAGGATCATTATCGGCTTGTATGCTAAAAAATGTAGAACGTTTTTCATTGCTTATGGGGTTTACCTATACAAGCGCAGCAATAACTATTGAGGCTACCCGTTTAGAGAAACCGCCACGGATGGATGAGATTCAATATGTGTTAACCATTCACAGCAACGAGGAACACTTGAATCTTAGCTTGCTGAAAAAAAATATTGAAAAGCATGGCACCATTTACAATACGGTTAAAGAGGTGTGCAGCATTACTGGAGTTATTGAAATAGTATCAGAATAAACAAACACAACCTCATAACCTGCAGGAACTTTTTTTTATCTTCGCTCCTATGAATAAGATTGATATTCGGACGGTAAATGTGGTTCAGTACATAAAGCCACTACGCGAGGGCGGCTCTATGCCTGCTATTGTAAAAGCAGACGATGGTTTCCTCTATGTACTTAAATTTAGAGGTGCTGGCCAAGGTAAAAAAGCTTTAATTGCAGAACTCATGGGCGGCGAACTTGCCCGTACTCTAGGCTTAAAAATGCCCGAATTGGTATTTATGCATCTAGACGATACCTTTAGTAAAACCGAACCGGATGAAGAGATTCAAGACCTCTTAAAATTTAGCGTAGGCCTTAATCTAGGACTTCATTTTTTATCTAGCGCCATTACCTTTGATCCATTGGTTTCTAAAGTAGATGGGTTAACGGCTTCTAAAGTAGTATTGCTAGATAGCCTGATGAGTAATATTGACCGTACCGCAAAAAACCCTAATCTTTTAGATTGGAATAATGAATTATGGATTATTGATAATGGGGCTAGTTTCTATTTTCACCATAATTGGAATACCTATAAAAATCATCTTACGCGTACATTTCCGCTTATAAAAGACCACGTACTGCTAGACCGTGCTACGCAATTAAAAGAAGCGGCACTACTTATAACAAAAGCATTCACAGATGAAAAGCTGCAGGAGATTATAGCTTTAATCCCTGAAGAATGGTTGGAAAGCGAGAGTGATGACCTTACTCCCACTCAAATGCGAGCGGCGTATTTAGACTATTTTAAAGCTAAACTTGCCCTTATAGATTCATTAGTTAAAGAAGCTGAAGATGCAAGATAGAGCGAAGTATGAGTATGCCATAATACGCATCGTACCCAAAGTAGAGCGCGAAGAATTTTTTAACGTGGGCGTCATTGTATTCTCTAGACCTAAAAAGTTCTTAAAGATGAAATACCATATAGACCAGAACAAACTAGGCAGCTTTGTATGCGAGAAAGATTTTGAGGCTCTGAACGCCTATTTAAAAGGATGGGATTTGGTCTGTAAAGGCGAAGCTACTGGTGGCGCTATAGGAAAATTAGATATCACGGATCGATTCCGTTGGTTAACCGCCTCCCGTAGTACCATCATCCAAAGTTCTATAACCCACTCTGGTTTAACCGCAGATCCTGAGCAAGAATTAGAGATCATTTTTAAAGATTGTGTGCTGTAGCGATACAGTCCGTTCGAGTGGCGTTTGTGCAGTGCAACGAAACAAGCCTTGTATCGAGAACTTTTTAAAGCACAGAAAACTTCTCGATACTAATTATTCTTCCACTAACGCTACAAAATAATTCACTCGAAGTGACAGCTATTTTCATAGACTACACCAATGTCAGTTCGAGTGGCGTTTGTGCAGTGCAACGAAACATGCCTTGTATCGAGAACTTTTTAAAGCACAGAAAACTTCTCGATACTAATTATTCTTCCACTAACGCTACAAAATAATTCACTCGAAATGACAAGCGTTATTACAAGGACCTCAGCGGTTAGTTGAAATAAACCCCAACCTACTCAACAATCAGTTCTGTTTCTGCATCTAAACGAGCATTGCTATTTTTATCCCAAATAGTTACTTTAAAAGTAACGGGGTTTTTCAATGCTCCTTTTGTAATTTTGAGCTGCGCCCCTAAGCCACTTTTTATTTGTTCTTCACTAAGTGTACTCTCGCCAAATACATCTTCCATATTTAGAATCATTGTATCATTAGCATCGGTAACTTTAATTTTTAACCCTAATGCTACAGCGCCATCTACTCTAGTATATCCAGACACATCCTGAAAATCCATTAAAATAAGTTCCTCGAAAGCTACTTTACTATCTGTGATAACCGCATTTTTGGTCAAAGACAATAAATAGCCTTCTTTGTAATCTAATCCCTTCTTATCCACCTTTATAGCCGGATCATGAAGAAGATCAAACTGAAGGGTTGAATTAAATACACCCTCACCATGCTCATCCGAGATCTTATAATGTAACGTATAGTCTTCTGAAGAATAAATAGGCCTAGCCAAAAGCATATTACCTTGCAAGGTTTTCATCTCAGCACCAAAACCCGGATTTTGTTGGAATAAATTAGCTTCATGCATAATCGTATCTCCTGCTTTAGAGATTAATACCACTTCCATTTGTGGGTGATACCTATTGTTTTCTACCATGAAACCACTCATGTTTTTAAAGATGGTGTAGATATTTTGGCCGTAGTAGAACTCGTTATCACTCACTTTTTCATCATTAATGGTAACATATACCTTTTCTGCAGAGAGGCCATCTCCTTTGGTGGTAATTCCTGTTACTAAATCCTTACGGACCGATTTATTAAAATTGCAGGAGGTTAATGCTGCAAAAATACCACACACAAAAAGTGTTTTCTTAAATGAGTTCATCCTTGGTTGTTGTTGATTATTCATAATAGCTCACATATAAACCCGCCATTTTTTGATAATAGGCGGCATCTTTGGTGACTGTTTTAGCATATTTTTTAAAAAGCTCATACACCTTTACATATTTTTCTTCAGCGGTATTATAGGTATAGGCGCCCGCTAATAGATATTGATTAGCGGCAATCATCCAGTCTTCACCGCCTTCTTCTAATTCCAACCCTTTTTCTAAATAAGGTTCAGAAATATAATATTTACCCTGTTGATTGTATAACAGGCCCAACATAATATTTGCACGACCATGACAATCGCAATTGCTAATGGCATTTCTGTATGCCTTCTCTGCTTCGTCAATAATTTTTTGACCTGCTCCAGAAAGTTCTTTTTCACTCGCCGATGCCAAACCAGGTTGTAATGCTATGGTAAGAATACGTCCATAATCAAAAATACGATTGGTACTTGCAGGTGTTGTTAAAACATCCGCATATTCTGCATCTAATTTTTCCAACTGTTTTATATCTACCTCGCCATTTTCTTTGGCTTCTGTAAGCCAAGTATCTAAACGCTCTTTTTCTATAGGAACAAAAGTAGCTTGCGCCATAGCAAATGGTGTGATAAAAAGAAATAAGAATAGCTGTTTCATCTGTTTATAATTGATCTAATAATTGTTGCTTCTTGGCTTGAAACTCTTCTTCTGAAATTAAGTCTTCTTCAAAAAGTTCCTTGAGTTCTTTGAGCTTTATTTTGATATTATTTTTAGGCGCCTCTTGCGGAGCAGCAGTAGTACCGCTCATTGCTTTTCCCATTTCCATACCGGTAAGCATTCCCATACTAGCTCCTGCCATTCCCTCATTCTTGGCAACATCACGCATGGCTCGCAACCTTTGCAGTTCTGCAAAATCTATTCCCGCTATGCTTGCCGCATTAACATCGGCTTGCACATCACTAATTTCACTAATCCGTTTGTTGGTCTCTGGATCAAACGAAGTGCCTTCTATTCTAAAATCTGTTAATTGAAAACCTAGCTTTTCAAAGATTTCAGTTGTTTTTAGTTGTGCCTGTTGCGCAATGGTTTCTATATGTCCATCTATTTCTGCGTAAGAGAACTTAGCATTGGCTAAGTAAGATGAAATGGGCTGTGTAATACGCGATAGAAATACTTCTTGCAATTGGTCTACAAAATAATCTGTCTGGCCCGCTAAAATGTTGATAAAAAATTCTTTTGCATTGGTAATCCGCAGGGAATAATTGCCATAAGCTCTAAGCTTTACAGGAAAACTATAGACAGGATCATTATAGGTGATTGGAATTCTTGTTCCCCAACGCACATTTAATAGCTCCGCCTTTCTGTAAAACCAAAGTCCTGTTTTATGTTCACTTTCAAAAGCATTCATAAACTTTTTAATGGTGGTCCAAAAAGGAGTATTCGATGTTTTTAAATCGTAAATACCTTCCGTTTCAAAAAATCCTTCAATTTTACCTTCATAGGTAAAAATACAACCTTGTCCCGGTTGTAGAATTAATTTAGATGCGTTTTTTAACTCATCACCCCTATCGGTGAATTTGAAAAACAGTTGGTAATCTTTAGGATCTTCCCATTGAATAACTGAACGCATTTGCTTTTTAAAATCCATACTTGTTGTTTTATTCGTGTTTAAAAATCAATATCGCCACCTAAATCAACAGCATCCTCCTTAAAGTTTTCTTTCCAGTACTGACTCCACTTATCCATAATACCAGATATTTCTCTGAATCGTTGCTCATATTCCGCACCATTGGGGTTTAAATACTCATTAGACCACGTAGAATAATGCATGCTTATCTGTGACCATTCTTGCAGATTAAAACCATATTGCTCTAATGCAGCGACAGGATCATGGCCATGCTCAGAAGCTGCCGACTGATGGTTGAATATTTTCTGGTAGGCGTCAAAATCTGGCACTTTTTCTAAGAGCGAAGCTAACGAAGGTACGTCTGATTTTACCCCTGCAAACTTCCCTACTTTCGGATTTGTAAAATACCCACCATAGGTAGTAGCGATAGACATATCCTGCGCCATTAAATCGCCTAATTTGCCACCCCACTCTTCATTTGTTTTTTGCCATACAGGAAGTTCTATTCCTAATATTTCACAGACCTCTTCGGCGCTCATTCCCATAGCGATATTACCGCTGGCTGCACCCCAATCTTCAAAAGTTACTCCGTTTATTGCTTCCATAATTTTAGTATTTATTTGGTTTGTATTTCTTTAAAATTTTCAAATTCCTTATGTTTCCGTGCCATGTCTGAATCATATCTTTCTTTCAAATCTGTGTTCAGAGCCATCCGTTCTGTAAAATAGGCACTCCAATAGGTGTTGTAAACTGTGTAATAATCTGTCCAAAAAGAGGCTGGTGCTTTGCCTCTATATGCCCTAATAGCTTCTTCTGCTGCAGTCATGGCCTTATATTGATCTGTAGTTTTCAATGCCGCTATATGATCTACAATACCCCAACCTATTTTTATAAACTTAGTCTCTGGGGCAATTGTATTTACCGTATTACAAAATGTACAAGAAATATATTGTGCCCTGAAAATGTCTTTTTTAATCTCTAAATCGGCATTGCACTGGCTACAGGATGCTTTTTTATTAGCGACTTGTATGGCATGATCATAGAATTTTTGCGAAAGTTCTCCTTCCAATTTTCGTTGAAAATCTTCCAAAGAATACAGCAGCTTATGGCTTAAATCATAGGCTTTATTTCCTTCGTCATGCGCAAAATCGCCCAAAGTTTCCATTTCTGGCGCTACTTTTCCGGCCCAAACCTCATCAATTTTCTCTATCAATACATGCACTTGTGCTTTCATACCGCTCCAAGAACGCATCACAGTGTCATATTCATAAGCGGTCGCTACTAACTGCTCATGACAGGCTTCTTCTGCATGCCCTAAAGATTCATTAAAACGGACTTCTATTTTTTGTAAAAAGGAATCCCAACGTTGTATTAGTTCTTCTTTGCTTGCCATAGTTTAAGAGTCTTCTTTAAAAAAATCAACATGTGCCATAAAAGGTTGCCTACAATAATCACAGGTTACCAAATTTGTTTTTTTTGGCCGTGGTGCGCCACAAGTTTTACAACTCTCGGAACTTGTGCTCGTTTCGGTTTGTTGCCCTCGCGTATGCATAGCACTTTTAGAAGTCTCTGCATTTGTTGTAATTTTCTTAAAAGGATTTGACATGTTGCTTGGTTCGTTACTTTTAATGGAATGCAAGTTAACAGCTTGTTTTTGACTACAATACCCTGTTTTAAGGGATATTCACTATTAAATTCTAAAATAGAACGACCTAAGCTTAGAAATTAGTACATAACCACCTCATAATACTAGAAATAGCCCTTCTATAAATAAACTTTCACAAATTATTGAAAGTTTAAAAATAATGTATATCTTTGCTTCATGGAATACAAAGAGGCAAAAGATAAATTCATTAGTACTTGGGGTAGCCTTGGTACGCTTTGGGGCATTAATAAGGCCATGGCCCAGATACAAGCCTTGCTTTTTATTTCTACAAAACCATTATCTACAGAAGAGATCATGGAAGAGCTTCAGATTTCTAGAGGCAATACAAGCATGAATGTACGCCAGTTGATAGATTGGGGAATTGTCACGAAAGAATTGGTACCTGGGGAGCGTAAAGAATATTTTACGACAGAGAAAGATGTACAAGAATTGGCCCGTGTTATTGCAAAAGAACGTAGCCGCAGAGAAATTCAACCTGTTATAAAAACACTTAAAGAAGTTTCTACGATTAAAGATGACGGTACTGAAAAAACTAGAGAGCTAATTAAACAAACTAAGGCTTTGCACGATTTGGCAGATACTGCAGATATGATGTTGAACAAATTAGTGAACCAAAATCAAAACTGGTTAACAAAATCAATATTCAAAATTTTTAAATAAAAAATTTAATCTAAACTTTCATTATTTTCTGAAAGTTCTAAATACATAGATTATGAAAATCCTACATACCATTAATAGATGGAGTTTTATCATAACAGTCCTACTGTACATTACCATTTTCGGAGGATTAATAGCTCAATTTATTTTAGGAATAATTCAGGTAATTATAGCCCTGTATCTAACCTATAAAATGTATAAAAATGGTTTAGTTCATAAAGCTATTCGAACGTATTGGTCTTATGTAATTCCTTACCTCCTCTTACTTCTTATCTTCTCCAACAGCAATATAAATCCAAACGAACTTTTAGTATGGATCTATTTAGCTGTAATTCCTATGGCTTTAGCGGGCTACTTTGTGCATATCACACAAACACTAAAAAATGAAATGCTTCTTTTAGCCAGCTCTGAAACCAAAGAAGCTACTGAAAACCATCTCTAAAAAAATTTAAACTATACTTTCAGTATTTTCTGAAAGTTCTAAATATATAAATTATGAAATATAACGTTCCAAATTGGCTCATTATCATTGGAGGCTTAGGCCAAATATTTACGGCATTAATTTACCCTTACATACGCCATAAAGTTTTTGATTGGTATACGGACGTAAAACAATTAAAGCCGTTAAACCAAGAAATTGCGAAAACCTATGGCAGGTATATTCAAGGACTTAATTTTTCTTTTGGGTTGATTGCTATTTTATTAACCCAAGAATTACAAAACGGAAGTAAACTAGCTATTGCCATTACGGGATTAATAGCCGCCTATTGGATCGGAAAAGTAGCCACGCAAGTTGCGTACTACCCTATGTATGAAATTCCTAAAAAAGCACTCTTTAGAATTGGCGGGTATTTCATGAACGGCCTTTTTACGCTTTTTGCTGTCGTATTTACTTGGTTATTAATCGTAAACTGTATGCAATTTTTTAATCTTTAAAAGCACCTCTATGGAAACCACACTACTACAAATAGCAGATATTACAACACCTGAAACAACGCAAAACAGCATGGAGATGGTCCATTTTTATAATGGTGCCACGGCAGATTATAAGTTTTGGAGTACAGATTACAACATGCATTTTGGCTATTTTATCCCTTTTAAAACCAACCCCTTTAAAAGAGATGCCATGCTGAACGAAATGAACCATCAGGTACTTAAAAAATTAGCACTTACGAATGCATCACATACGCTTGCAGATTTAGGCTGCGGTATGGGCGGCACGATGCGATATGCGCTAAAAAAACATCCCAAACTAACAGCCTTTGGAGTCACCTTATCCAATTTTCAGGTGGCGAAAGGAAATCAGTTGCTAAAAAAAATGAAGGGCGTTATCCTTAAAGAAAATTACAACCACACATCCTTCCCTTCCAATTTTTTTGATGCTGCCACCGCCATAGAAAGCTTTTGCCACTCTGGGCACAGCAGCCAATCTTTTAAAGAAGCGTATCGTATTTTAAAACCACATGGAAAACTGGTGATTGCAGATGCCTTTTTGAAAATTAATGAAGAAGATCTATGTCACGGTGGTAAATATGCCTACCAAAAACTATGCAACCACTGGAGTTTAGAAAGACTGGGAACACTAACTACGATTGTTCAAGAATTAAAAGATCAAGGTTTTTCTAAGGTTGAAGTCGAAGATGCTTCCTTTAGAGTTGCCCCTTCTGTGCTTCATGTACCTTTTGCTATTATTGGTTTTGCTTTACAAAGTTTATTTCAAAATAAGCACTTAAAAAAAGAAAGCTATCACAATTTAAAAGGATCATTCTTTGCTTTATTATCTGGTTTACATATGCGCAGCTTCGGTTATTATATCATCACCTGTACGAAATAAATTATCCATGAAAAAATTGATTATTGCTGGCGGTTCTGGTTTTCTAGGAAAAGAGATTGCTACCTATTTTGCGTCAAAATTTACTGCTATTGTTATTCTTACCCGAGGTGCTACCGAAACCAAAAATGGCTGTCGCTATGTAACTTGGGATGGCAAAACACTGGGTCCTTGGAAAGAAGAATTTGCTTCTTGCGAGGTACTCATTAATATGGCGGGGCGCTCTGTAGATTGCCGTTACACCCCAAAAAATAAGAAACTAATTTTAGACTCTAGAGTAGCTGCCACGAGAATATTAGGAGACGCAATTGCGCAAAGTCCATGCCCTCCAAAAGTGTGGATCAATTCTTCTACAGCTACCATATACCGGCACGCTCTTACCCAACAAATGACAGAAGAAACAGGAGAAATTGGAACAGGATTCTCTGTAGCTGTTGCTAAAGCTTGGGAGGAAGCATTTTATGAGAGTACGACACCAAACACGCGGAAAGTAGCCTTACGCACTTCTATTGTCTTGGCGACCCATGGCGGGGCTTTAGTGCCCATTGTAAAACTTGCAAAAATTGGGTTTGGAGGAACACAAGGAAAAGGAAATCAACAATTTAGTTGGATACATTGTGCTGACTTTCTGGAAAGCATCAACTTTATTATAGAAAACGACAACTTAACAGGCGCCGTGAACTGTGTTGCACCAAAACCTGTTACCAATGCTATTTTAATGAAAAGCATTCGCAAGCAACTAAACATACCCTTTGGCATTCCCTTACCTAAATTTCTATTAGAAGTAGGAGCAAAAATTATACAGACCGAAACAGAATTAATTTTAAAAAGCAGAAATGTACTTCCTCAAAAACTATCCGATGCAGGATTCAAATTTAAATATACCACGATAGAAAGTGCTCTAAAGGATCTAATATAAGCTAGTGCTTAGCCTTCTTATAGGTATCATACCCACCTTCTAAATTTACCACCGTATACCCTAAAGCTGTTAACTTGTCTGCTGCTTTGGCACTACGACCGCCAACTTTACAATACACATAAACCGTTTTATCCTTAGCAATCTGCTCTGTTATCTGTGTCTGAAAATTAGCATCTAACCAATTTATATTTAGCGCATGCTCTAAGTGCCCTTCGTTAAACTCTTCTGGAGTTCTTACATCTACCAAGACAATAGTTTTAAGTTCGTCTTGTGAAACTTCTGTGATAGGTTTTGATTTTATTTGCGAACAACTATAATTAATGAACGCTAAAAAGAATAAAAAAACTGTGTATTTCATAAATATTGTTTAAAGTTAAAAGTACACTATTTTGTTGTTAAAAAAATTAGGTAAATTTGAAATCACTAAAAAAGTTTATGACTTCACATTCATTGCATCCAGACACATGGGTTGATCAATATGCAGATTACTTGTTTAACTACGCCGTAATTCGTGTTAGTGATGCCGAAATAGCCAAAGACATTGTACAAGAAACTTTTTTAGCCGGATTAAAATCTGCTAAAAATTTTAAAGGAGAAGCTGCTGAGCGCACTTGGCTCATCTCTATCCTTAAACGAAAAGTCATTGATCATTATCGAAAAATTAATTCGAACAAAGGCAAAGCCGAAGTACGAATGACCTACAATTCTAGTGTAGATAGCGATGGTGATTGGCTAGAAGAACAAGTAGCAGATCCGTATAGCATTTTAGAAAATGACGGTATTGAAAATGAAGAATTGGGTGCTGCTATCCATAATTGCATCAGCAAATTACCAAAAAAACAAGGGCAAGTTTTTAAAATGAAAACAATTCAAGGAATAAGTACTGAAGATATTTGTAATGAATTGGAAATTAATCCGTCAAATCTTTGGGTAATGATACATAGGTCAAGAACGGCCTTGATGGATTGCCTTAATCAAAATTGGTTCAATATATGATTTCTTGTGATAAAGCTGCAGTTATCTGCAACAAAGCCCAATATGATGAAGCTACTTTTTACGAAAAGGTAAAGCTTAAATTTCATATTCTTATTTGTAAAGCCTGTTCTGTTCACTCTAAAAAAAATACTATGCTTACCTCTTTATGTGATAAAGCGAAGCTTAGTAATTTGTCTGAGAAGGAAAAAGAAGAGATGAAAAATAAATTAAAGGAAACGGTATCTTAAAGTAATTTCGCTATTAAGAGTAGTGAAATCCACCAGAAAATCGGAATCGCTTCTATCCAAAAAGATGCGTAATATTTGCTTTGATTCTTTTTGGTATACAACATAATGTGTCCTAGTATTAAAAAAAGAATCCCCTTCGATATGGCATCTAAAGGGGTCAAAACTTCTTTTAAAAAGGTTAAGCTATAAAGTATTATCGCAGAAAAACCTCCGAATATTAAGGTTTTATGAACTCCAAAGCGCTGTGGTAAGGTTTTTAAAGCCACATCGTCATATTTTAAATCCCGAATTTCAAAAGGTACAAGTAAAACCAATACGAGTAAAATACGCTGTATGGTTTCTATAGCCACATCCCAAGGAATTACATTTGGCTTTTCAAAACTAGGCAACACTACCGTAATCCCTGCCCAAACAACCGCTACAATAAATATTTTGAGTCCGGCTAAACTTCTTAAATTTTTAGTATGTGGCAACAAGGGCACGGCATAAAGCCCTGTTAAAAAGAACAATACCACCATTAAGTACCACTCATTTGCATTTAAATAGAAAGCGCTATACCCCGCAATAAGTAACGCGATGATACTAAAAAACTGAATGTTCTTATGGTATCTATTGGCTACTAAAACATATTTCTTTGCTTCGACACCATACTTTACAAAATTGTAGGCAGTCATTGTTCCAAAAAACACAAAAAACTTCAAGTGACGATCTATGGAAATGTTCAACAAAATAGCGGTCACCTCCATTAAAGCAAACACGGCAAATGCAACGTGGATACTGGCATCTAGATAAAAATCAAAAAGTCGCTTAAGAAACTTCATTGAACAAAAATAAACAAACTGTTTATAACCTCTCTTTTTAGTTAAAAACTTTAGCCAACGGACGTTCTAAATTCCCTATTTTGAGTAAATTAATCGTTATTTTTGTTGTGACTAATTCTAAGAAAAACTGCATAATTAATGAAGACAGACGTGTTTGCATCGCGCCATATTGGCATCAGAGAAGAAGACCTCCAGCACATGTTTAAAACGGTTGGTGTTGAAAACCTAGAACAATTAATTTACGAAACCATTCCGAATGATATTCGTTTAAAAACGCCACTTGCGCTTGAAGCGCCTATGAGTGAGCATAAGTTTTTAGAACACATTCAGAATCTTTCTGAAAAAAACAAAGTATTTACCACGTATATCGGTTTAGGATATCATGAGAGTTTAACGCCTTCTGTAATTAAAAGAAATATTCTTGAGAATCCAGGATGGTATACCGCATACACGCCGTACCAAGCAGAAATCGCTCAAGGTAGATTGGAAGCGTTACTTAACTTCCAAACCATGATCTGTGATTTAACAGGAATGGAGTTGGCAAATGCATCACTCTTAGATGAGAGCACCGCTGCGGCAGAGGCAATGACCATGTTGTATGAAGTAAGAAGTAGGGACCAAAAGAAAAACAATGTGGTTAAGTTTTTTGTCTCTGAAGAAATCTTACCTCAAACACTTTCGCTGCTAAAAACAAGAGCTATTCCTTTAGACATAGAATTAGTAATTGGCAACCATGAAACTTTTGAATTTGGCACGGACTTTTACGGTGCTATTTTACAATACCCTGGTAAGCATGGACAAGTAAATGATTATTCTAGTTTTGTAGCCCAAGCAAAAGAACAAGATATTAAAGTTGCAGTTGCTGCAGATATTTTAAGTTTGGCATTGTTAACACCTCCAGGAGAATTTGGTGCTGATGTGGTGGTCGGTACCACACAGCGTTTTGGAATTCCTTTAGGATATGGTGGGCCACATGCTGCCTTTTTTGCGACAAAAGAAGCTTATAAAAGAAGCATTCCTGGACGTATTATAGGCGTTACTAAAGATACCGATGGCAATCCTGCATTACGTATGGCATTGCAAACTAGAGAGCAACATATTAAACGCGATAAAGCGACGTCTAATATCTGTACGGCTCAAGTTTTACTAGCAGTTATGGCAGGGATGTATGCGGTATACCACGGTCCAAAAGGGATCAAGTATATTGCTACACAAGTGCATACCTCAGCAGCGACACTAGCCGATGCGCTAGAGCAATTAGGCGTATACCAAATAAACACTTCTTATTTTGATACCATTACCGTTAAAGCAGATGCGACTTTAGTGAAGCCTGTTGCGGAGAAAAATGAAGTCAACTTTTTGTATAGTGATGATCAAACCATTTCTATTGCTATAAACGAAGCTACCTCTCTAGAAGACCTTCAAAAAGTTGTTGAAATATTTGCCGAAGCTTTAGGCAAAGATGTTATTGCTATTAACGCTTTAAAAGAGGTTTCTGCCATAGCAAATGCTTCTCAAAGAACATCTCCTTACCTAGAAAATGCAGTGTTTAATTCGTACCATTCAGAAACTGAAATGATGCGATACATTAAAAAATTGGAGCGTAAAGATTTAGCTTTAAATCATTCGATGATTTCTTTAGGATCTTGCACCATGAAATTAAATGCTGCTTCAGAAATGCTTCCTTTAAGTTCTGCACAGTGGGGCAACATTCACCCATTTGCTCCAGTAGATCAAGCGGAAGGCTACCAAACCATGTTAAAAGCATTGGAGGCCGACTTAAATGTGATTACTGGTTTTGCAGGTACCTCTTTACAGCCAAATTCTGGTGCACAAGGAGAATATGCCGGATTAATGGTGATCCGTGCGTACCATGAATCGCGCAATGAGACCCACAGAAACATTTGTTTAATTCCTGCTTCTGCACACGGTACAAATCCTGCTTCTGCCGTCATGGCCGGTATGAAAGTCGTGGTTACCAAAACCGATGAAAAAGGAAATATTGACGTTGTAGATCTAGAAGAAAAAGTAGCTAAACATGCTGATAATCTTGCAGCTTTAATGGTTACTTACCCTTCTACGCATGGTGTTTTTGAATCTTCTATAAAACATATTACAAAACTTATACACGATAACGGCGGACAAGTATATATGGATGGTGCCAACATGAATGCACAAGTAGGATTAACAAATCCTGCTACGATTGGTGCCGATGTTTGCCACTTAAATTTACACAAAACCTTTGCTATACCTCATGGTGGTGGCGGACCAGGAGTTGGGCCTATCTGCGTTGCAGAACAATTAGTACCCTTTTTACCAGGCAACCCTGTCATTAAAACAGGAGGCGAAAAAGCCATTAGTGCTATTTCTGCTGCTCCTTGGGGTAGCTCTTTGGTATGCTTAATTTCTTACGGCTATATAAAAATGCTTGGAGAACAAGGCTTAAGACATTCTACAGAAATTGCCATTCTAAACGCTAACTATATCAAACATCGTTTAAGTGGAAATTACGAAGTTTTATATACTGGTGAAAAAGGTAGAGCAGCACATGAAATGATATTAGACTGCAGACCATTTAAACAAAATGGAATTGAAGTTACGGATATTGCTAAACGTCTAATGGATTATGGTTTTCATGCGCCTACCGTATCTTTTCCTGTAGCAGGAACAGTTATGATAGAGCCTACTGAAAGCGAAGGTTTAGCAGAATTAGATCGTTTTTGTAATGCGATGATTTCTATTCGAAAAGAAATTAATGAAGCTTCTGCTGATGATGTAGATAACGTACTTAAAAATGCTCCACATACTTTAAAAATGGTTACCGCAGATGCATGGAAATTTCCATACAGCAGAGAGAAAGCTGCGTTCCCATTAGAGTTTGTCTCTGATAATAAGTTCTGGCCATCGGTTAGACGTGTTGACGATGCATATGGAGATCGTAATTTAATTTGTACTTGCGCTCCTATTGAAGCCTATATGGAAGCGTAAAAACACCAATAAAATCAATACTTAAAGCCTCTTCAACATCATGAAGAGGCTTTTTTTCTGTACTCAATGTATTCAAACATTACTGTTGAACATCATTATTTTTACTATGCATGCATAGCAACTAATCGAAATTTTAGTAACTTGGTGCAGATTAAATGAATACCAAAAAAATGAAAATCGGAATTACAGGAACAGGATCATATATACCACCTGTTTTAACAGCAAATAGTAGCTTTAACAACCACAATTTTTTAAATACGGACGGAACCGCTTTTGGACATTCCAATGAAGTAATCATTGAAAAATTCAAAGCAATAACGGGTATTGAAGAGAGGCGCTATGTTACCGAAGATTTAAATACTTCTGACATTGCCTTTTTTGCTGCTGAAAAAGCAATTGCTGATGCAGGAATAGATAAAGAAACTTTAGATTACATCATCTTCGCTCATAATTTTGGTGATGTAAAACACGGTACATCTCAAGGGGATACCTTGCCTAGTTTGGCCACCCGTGTAAAGCATCATTTAAAAATAAAGAATCCAAAATGTGTCGCCTATGATCTTCTTTTTGGGTGTCCAGGATGGATAGAGGGTGTAATACAAGCCAACGCATTTATCAAAAGTGGTATTGCCAAAAAATGTTTGGTAATTGGCGCTGAAACCCTTTCACGTATTGTAGATGATTATGATCGTGATTCTATGATTTATGCCGATGGTGCAGGAGCTACAATTATTGAAGCCTCTGATAAGAATGGCGAAATATTAGCACATGCTTCTGCCACTTACGCTTATGAGGAAGCAAACTACTTATTTTTTGGCCCTTCTTATTCCAAAGAAAATACGACAGGTACCAATTACATTAAAATGCATGGTCGTAAGATTTATGAATTTGCTGTAACTAATGTACCGCAAGCTATGAGAGATTGTTTGGATAGTAGCGGACTAGAGATTACCGATGTTAAAAAAATATTCATACACCAAGCGAATGAAAAAATGGATGAAGCCATTGTAAAACGCTTTTATAAATCTTATGGGATGCAAATGCCAGAAGGAATTATGCCTATGAATATTAGGGAAAACGGAAACAGCTCTGTAGCTACCATCCCTACTTTATTTGACATGGTAAGACACGGAAAAATAGAAAATCAGTCGATTGAAAAAGGAGATGTTGTTATATTTGCAAGCGTTGGCGCAGGAATGAATATAAACGCCATTGTTTACAGACACTAACAGCCTTTTTTTACATGTACGAAAACACCTTTCCGAACAAGCGATTTGAACATACTTTAAACTTTTTAAAAAAGCATGTTTCCACATCGCAGCCTATTCTTGATCTAGGTGTAGCGAATCCGTTTTCGAAAATCATGATAGAACATGGCTATAAAATTGCCAATACAAAAGGAGAAGATTTAGATCTAGACTTCTCCTCTGTAACTGCCTCTGATGCTGAAGTAGTAACTGCTTTCGAGATTTTTGAGCACTTAATAGCTCCTTTCAATGTATTACGAGAAATAAAAGCCGATAAATTAGTGGCTAGTATTCCTATGCGTTTATGGTTTTCACCGGCCTACCAAAGTAAGACAGATACATGGGACCGTCATTATCATGAATTTGAAGATTGGCAGTTTGATTGGCTTTTGGAAAAAGCAGGTTGGAAAATTGTAGACCGTATTAAATTTACGAATCCTGTAAATAAAATAGGCTTTAGGCCTTTACTTAGAAAATTTACCCCTAGGTATTATATGGTATACGCAGAACGTATATAATTTTTTTTTAGTCGCCTTTCCTTTCTTCATTTTTCTAGTATCTTCGGAGAAGGTATTTCTCATTTTACAAAAGATATGGCAAATTTACACGTACAACGTATTTCTGAATGGAACAATAAAGCAAGACTCATAGAACTCTATATTGATGGCACAAAGCAAGGGGAAATAGCAAATGGTAAAACCTTAGATCTAGAACTTACTCCAGGTAGCTATGATGTTATTGCTAAAATAAATACGCGTACCAGTCAAAAATTAACGGTTACCATAAAAGCGGATGAAACCAAAACACTTCAGTTATCAGGTTTTAAATATGGTAGTTTCGTAATGCCACTAATTATAGGATCTGTATTAATTTTCTTAGCCACCAAAGCCTTCTTGCATATCGAATTGAAGTTTTTACTGGCACTTTCGATTATGGCTTTTCTATATCCTGTATATTATATGACCCTAGGGAAGAACAATTACTTATCTTTAACTGAAGTAAACAGAACTTCTTAGGTTAAAAACTAAGTTAAATAAGCCACCGTGAAAGATGACATAAGTATAATTTGGGATGATCTTAACGAGGAATTATTTGCTTTTATGTTTTCTCAATTAAAAGACGAGGATCTTACCAAAGACCTGCATCAAGAGGTGTTTTTAAAAGTGCAAACAAAAATTCACCAACTAAAGCACACGTCTAAACTGACAAGTTGGGTATATCAAATTGCTAGAAATATCCTCATCGATCATTTTAGAAAATCAAAAAAATCACACCTGAGCCTAACAAATTTAGAGCTTCCGGAAAACGATGTCGATAGTTTTGGGTATTCCAGTTTAAGCAATTGTATCAATCAGAAAATAGCATCGCTTTCAAAAGTACACCAAGAAGTAATCCTCTTAACTGCTTTTCAAGACTACTCTCAAAAAGAAGTCGCAGAACAGTTAAATATTTCCTATTCTGGCACAAAGTCTCGAGTACAGAAAGCGAAACAAATCCTAAAGAAAGAATTATTGGATTGCCCCAATCTTGAAACGGATCCTAAGGGGACTTTGTTAAATTTTGAAAAAAAGACTGAGTAACTACGTCTTTTTAAGGAAGCCTACGTCTCTTAGCTATATCCTTAAAATATACCTATATGGACACATCAAAAACGATCACCGTACAAATCATTAATGCTTTTACAGCCAATAACGAAGGAGGCAACCCTGCGGGCGTTGTACTTCATGCGGACCACCTCAGCCCTGAAAACAAATTAGAAATAGCTAAGAAAGTAGGATTATCTGAAACAGCATTTGTATCCAAATCTGCCTCAGAGGCCTTTAAATTAGATTTCTATACACCCACCAAACAGATTGCGCATTGCGGACATGCAACGGTTGCTGCGTTTTCATATTTGAAGCAAAAAGGATTATTACAAGACGCAAATTCCTCAAAAGAGACTATAGACGGACCTCGAAAAATAAAAATTATAGGAGAAGATGCCTTCATGGAACAATTAGCACCAAAATATACCTCCTTAGAAACCTACGAAGCACGCATCCTAAATTCTTTAAAGCTCAAAAAATCAGAGTTACTACCCAATACCTCCATACAACTGGTACATACTGGAAATTCTTTTGTTATTATCCCCATCAAAAACCCGGAACTTCTTAAAAATTTACAACCAGATTTTGAGCTCATCAAAGGGTTGAGTGAAGAACTAGAGGCGATAGGGTATTACGCCTTTACAGTAGACACCTCTGACCGTAATAGTCACGCCACCACCAGAATGTTTGCGCCTAGTTATGGCATCCCTGAAGAAGCGGCTACGGGGATGGCTGCAGGGCCTTTGGCTTGTTATATGCATGATGTCATGCAAATACCCCAAGAACGCTACAGGATTCTACAAGGCCATTTTATGAAACACCCATCCCCTAGTTTAATTAAGGTAAACCTAACTATTGAAAAAGGTAAAATTACCCAACTAATGGCTGGCGGAAAAGGAGTTGTTAAAGAGGAACGTACAACTACCTTAGACCATTAAATTTTAGACGATCTATAATGGTTTAATAACGGGTTGAACCATTATAGGTACGTATTAGATACCCTTCTTATCTTCTAAGCCCCATTGATCTAAGCTTTTTAAAATAGCTTCTAGTGATTTTCCCCTTGCAGTTAAAGCATATTCTACCTTAGGGGGCACAACTGGATATATTTCTCTAGAAATTAACCCATCTCTTTCCAATTCTCTAACCGTTTGCGTAAACATTTTATTAGAAATTCCAGGAACTTTCTTCTGCAAAACTCCAGACCGCTCTGCTCCTTCTAACAGATGGAACAACACAATTGGCTTCCATTTGGTACCAATTAAATTCATGGTATAATCTAGCGGACAATAATTAGCATTCATTTAACATAGATTAAATAACTATAAATCAGCAATTTACTCGTTTGGGTAACTAAGCAACTTTTAGGTAAGTTATTGTATTTAAGGCAAATATAGATTTATTTTGCATTAAAATTAATCTTATGACAACTAAAAAAGAATATCCAAAATCGTTTTCACATATAGGCATTACCGTTCCTGATATTAAAAAAGCCGTTAGCTTTTATACGGAAGTCATGGGCTGGTATGTAATTATGGAACCCTCTACCGTTGCTAAAGAGACAGATACGGCCATTGGACAAATGTGTATTGATGTATTTGGTGATGATTGGGAAACTTTTGAGATTGCCCATTTAGCTACATCTGATGGTATCGGCGTGGAATTATTTTCATTTCCACAAGGCATTAAAGAAGCGCCAGAATTTAGTCCGTTTAATACAGGCCTTTTTCATTTTTGCATACAAGACCCTGACATAGAAGGTTTAGTAGAAAAAGTAAAAGCGCATGGTGGAAAACAAAGAATGCCTATTCGTGAATATTACCCTAAAGACAAACCTTTTAAAATGTGTTATGTAGAAGATCCATTTGGTATTGTATTTGAGATTTACACCCACAGCTATGAACTAACCTATTCATCTGGTGCGTATGCTAAATAATTCTACGGAAGCTTAAAAACCTTTATGTTGTAATTATAATATAGACTACCTGTAGTTCATATCACATGCCTATATTTATTGTAGATTTTTAAACTGCAACTTTATACACATGAAGAAAAACAATCACAGTGCAAATTATAATTATGGATTTCCAACACCAGGGCCTCAACAACCAACAGGCCAAGACGTAATGAATCATGTGTTTTTTACCACCCAATCTAATTGGAAAAACATACGAGAAACTGAGCAGTTTGATTTTATAGTAATAGGTTCTAGTTTTTGCTGTCTTGCTTTTGTAGAAAGAACATTAACCAAAAATCCATTCGCTAAAATACTTATTTTGGAGCGTGGAGAATTCTTTTTACCGGAGCACTTTCAAAATTTACCTTTACCCTACAAACAAACACTTGGAGGTTTAAGCGAAACATACCCTTGGACCTTGTCCAAAAAAACCACAGAAGGAGAATATATCAAATGGCAGCATGGAATGCTGCCATTTTTTGGTGGGCGTTCTACGTTGTGGAGTGCTTGGTGCCCCAGACCCACTAAAGAAGAAATGATTAATTGGCCTAAAGAAGTCATAGCCAATGCTCATAATTACTTTGCTACAGCCGAAAAACTTTTAAATGTAGTACCAACAGATCAAATTGATAGTCCCATTAAAAACAAACCAGTATATGGTGTACTACAAAAAGAGATTCAACAAAAATTAGCTAAAAATTCCTTTAAAATTAAAGAAATTACAAGAACTTTCGCTGCACCATTAGCGGTAAAAACCCCAGACGTAGTGGACTTAGATTTCTCCAAATTCTCCGTACCAGGCAAACTCTTGGAGATCGCAGAAAACCAAAAAGAATTATACAAAAAAGGAGAAGGCGCTTTAGTGCATATAGTTACAAATTGCCGTGTTAACAAAATTATAGCCCAAGGCAATTGCCCAACCGCATTGGATACCTCAAGAGGTATTGTCTCTATAGGAGATGCTAAACTAATTCTTGCCATGGGAACTCTGCCCCCTACTACATTAATTCAAAATTCCTTTCCTAAACTAGAAAACGTAGGCAAACGATTTACATCACATTTTGTTTCTGCAATCATTGCCAGAATCCCAAGAGCACATTTTGATTTTGCTCATGAGGTAGCAGAATTAGAATTAGGCGCATTTTACATTGCAGGTGTAAACCCAGAAAGGGACCATGAAGGCCAGTTTCACATTCAACTAACCGCATTATCAGATAAAAATCCGAGTAAAAATATCAAAACTGCATTAATAAATATGCCTGATGTAGTGGCCTCCGCGACTAAAGAACAACTATTAACTTCAAAAGATCATGTCGTATTTGTCTGCGCTACTCTCGGAGAACTAGATTATAAAAATGAACAAAATTGGTTTTCGAAAAATGCAGATTTAGACCCAACAACTAATGCTACTTTACAAGTTATTGCTAATACAAATGATATGAAGGTATGGAATTCGATGGACAAAACTACTTTTGAAACCTTAGAAGAAATCCTATCGCCTAAAGGAAAAAAAATGGTGGAGTATTGGGATACTAAAACTGAAAATTGGGAAGAACAAAGACCTACAAGCAAAAGCTATAGGATTCCTGCACTAGTACATGAAGCATCCACACTTTGGATTAGTGATGAAAAAGATGAAGGAGTCGTAGATGTAAATTACAAACTAAAAAACATAGAAAACGTATATGTCACCGGTGCCGCCTTATGGCCCACTGGTGCCTCATGGAATCCAACGTTAACCATGGTGGCTTTAGCACAACACTTAGCAGATAATTTGAGTAAATAAAAAAACTTTTCCAGGTAGTACTGGCATACTACCCGAAAAAGTAATCAAACTGAAATTAAATTGTGTGAACTAGCAAGCCTCTTTCAACTCCATCTCTCTTAGCTTAACCAAAGCTTCAGATTTAGAATTTACATTAAGCTTTACATAGATGTTCTGTATATGGAAATTAACAGCACTTGCTGTAATAAATAATCGTTCGGCAATCATTTTATAGGTACTACCTTGACAAAGAAATTCTATAATCTGATTTTCCCTCTTGGAAAAAGAATCATAGGATTTACTTTGAAACATAGAGATTAACTTTGAGGCTATATCATGACTCATGGCTGCACCTTCAAACTTTATAGAATCTAAAGCGTGGTGAAGCCTGGCATTAGTTAGAGGTTTCGTTAAATACCCATTAGCTTGATTTTTAAATGCTTTTTTTACTTGTTCAAAATCGCTATCTGCACTTAGCATGATAACTTTTATATCTGCTTTTAATTTTCTGAAATATTGAATAGCATCAATTCCATTTAAGTCCGGAATTGCAACTTCTGATACAATAATATCAGGCATTACAGAGTTAAATTCTTTTAGGGCATCATTCACCGAAGTATAAATTCCGGCAAGTGCATAATCTGTGTAGGTTTCAAAGAAATAACGATAACCTTCATGAGATTGTGTATCGTTATCAATGATCATGATTTTTAGAACATTTGATTGCATATTGTGGGGGTTTTTGGGGTGCTAACATCCTTCATGTTTGGGCAACAAAAGACATTAACAATTAAAAATTGTTTTAGATAAAGCGCTAAAAAAAGACAATATTCTAGTGAGATAATTTGGGGGAATTATCCTTATAGCCACTATATAATTAGAATCTTAAAAATAAAGGGGGACTAATTTAAGATGAAAATTTTATAGCAAAGTGCCTTAAATTCTAGCAATTAAAATTGTATGAAATAGAAAATCAGCGCCAATAAAACTGGAGTTTATGTGCTTTTAACGGTTTAATTCCTCTTAGGAAGTTACTAAGATTTTCTTTGATTTTCTGAAAAAGAATGTCGTGTCCTCGATGAGGAAACTGAAGGTTTTTGTTAGGTTTCATTTATTTGGGGGATTTGGGAAAATGTAAAATTCTATTTTATAAGCTTTTCATTTTTGGATTAAACATTACTAAATTATACTTGCTACTACTATAACAACTCAAGTTTAAAAACTCCTGATAATTTAGATTAACTTTTCTAAATTTATATAATTATTCTACAAACCTAGTAAAATTTAGTAATCTTTTTCCTACGTTTAAGTACGTTTCGATGAACTACATAGCATTTCATCTATAACTATATGTATTTCAATAAAATAAGTGTTTTTAAAAAGGTATGCATTTGGTCGAAAAGTTATTTTGCACCTAGAAAAAGAGGTTTTAAACGCAAAAAACTATCAAAATTACAGCGACTGTTTTACCAATCTTAGTAATTTCAATAGTTTTTATTTTCCCAATTAAAGCGTACTATCCCAAATATGTAATTTTTATTTTCTAGTCTTCATACATGTTCACTGCAGTTGCAGTAGAATTCATTGTATCAACTTGCATGATCCATTTTTCATCATTGTATTTCCCATTTAAGTTAGAAACATAAGCTGTTTCTGCTTCTTGCTTCACTTCGTAATCTGCTAAGTACACATAGAACAAACCGTTCTCTTTATTATAAAACTTCTTAGGACTTAATCCTCTATTCTGAAGATTCTTCATGAAAGCATTTAAATACTTCTCTGTTTTATACACATTTGCTATCACGTAAAACCCTGTTTTTACCCCTACAATATCAGCTTCATTTAAAACTTTTATTGGTAATTTTTCGTAAGTCTTACTCGTATGATCATTATTAATGGCGTATACCTTTTTAATTTCTGCTTTTGTAGAAGCAATTACTTCATTAGGATTATTAAAAGAAGCCTTCTGTGCAATTGCCGTATTTGATTTTGTGGTACCCGCTGTCTGGATTTCATTTTTAAGAACTCTAACAATATCCTCAAATCTTCTTTCGAACTCTTGGTTTCTAGTAGACTCTAAAGAATCTAATCTGTAGATTAACTCATCTAATATTAAACTATTTTGATACGCTAAAGAATTTACATCTTCTATTGCTTCTGTTGGCTCATTAAAAGCCATTCCGCTAGAACCTGCTCCTCTTTCTATTGTTTTTCTACTCTTCTTAGGAATTCCTTTCTTCGCTTTAACAGGAACAACACGCTCTGTGTCATCAACCCCATTTTCTATCTCTGACTTTTTAGTTTGTTGTTCCTGTGCAGACATCAATTTTAAAATCTGCTCTTCATAGTTTCTAATAATAGCATCTACTTTGCTATCCTGAGAGTTATCAACGTAATCTGCTAAGGTCTTTTTATTGTTCTTAAAAGTATACGCTACAGATAACTCATGATTCCACCCTAAATCTGCTTGTGTATTTGCCACGTCTTTTTCCATTAAGTACCCCAAAGACATTTTATCATTTAAATTAAACCCAAACCCAGCAGAAAGCCCATAATCTGCATCAAAAGTAGTTTGCAACCATCCGTATTTTGGTAATTCCAAAACCATTGAACCTACATAGGTAAAACTATTATCACTGTTACGTGCCACTTGAATCATAGGTGTAAACCTACCGTTCGCAAACAACCCCCGAGTTGTCCCCATTGTATGTGTGTACTGTAAAGCAGCTTTAATACTTTTATCATTAAAGTTGGTTAAAAACTCGTTTGTAGATTGGTTGTATTTAAATAAATCTTGTGCATATACACTAAAATCAAATTTCCCAATTGATAAGGTTACCCCTGGTTGAATAGCAATTTTACTTTCCTTTTGAGCTTGCGCCAATTGCGGATCGTTTTCATCTGCTACTACACGATTTCTATCTAAACCATCACTAAAATAAGTAACATTCGTCCCGAAGGTTAAGCTACTTTTATCTCCTAATTGAACAGACGTTGCATAATTTGCGTTGAAACCAAATTCTTGAACTACTCCTGACCATTGGCTGTATACCCCTAAACCTAATGCCGTATGATCATTAATCTTATTACTAAAACCTATAAAGTAATTTTGATTGTTATCTTCAAAAGTGCTGTATTGATTTCTATGTAAAATGTTTACGTAAGATTTGTTTTCTCTTACCAACGAAAAAGTAGGATTAATTAAGAATCTGTTAAAGAACAATTGATTATGATACGTTGTTTTTGTACCAAAATTTGCAGTAGCCTCTTCTTGGCCAATTACAGACTGGAAACTCATCATTACTAAAAATAGTAGTACCAGTGTAATTTTGTTCGATATGTTAGTTACGTTGTTCATCTTTGGGGATTTTTGTGGGGTTTATTTTGTAATCGCTAATACCTTGGGGAGTATTATGTATTATCTGGTAAGCAGTTGGGGCTACTTATCTTCAAATATTGAGGTCGCATAATTAATTTTAGACTCTGTATTCATTGCTTCTAATATGCCATCATCTTTAGTTTCTGGGGTAAAACTATTTCTTGATTTAGAATAGCTGAAGGCTACACGCTCTACAGCGCCGTTATCTTCTCCACGGTTGATTAATACATAACCTGTTCCGTTTTTATTCATAATATCTAATGAGAATTCATCTTTTGAACTGTTAATGGGACTACCAAGGTTGACTGAAGCGCCAACCCTGTTATTAGCTACTTCCACCATAAAAACATCTAGTCCCCCATAGCCTTTATGCCCGTTTGAGGCGAAAAATAGCGAAGTCCCTCCCACAATATTTGGATACAGATCATTTTCATCTGTATTGACTTTCTTTCCTAAATTTTTAGCAGTACCAAACTTACCGTTTGATTTTAAATCTGCTACATAAATATCAAACTTACCAAAAGTACCAGGCATGTCTGACGCAAAAAATAATCGTTTACCATCCTCTGAAATTGCTGGATGCATTGCAGATGAATTTTTAGGACCTAAGGCAACTTCTTCTACCGTTTTCCATTGTCCAGAAACCTTTTCTGCTTTAAATATTTTATGTACTAATTCTTTCTTTGAAAAAACTCCATACTCTGGTTTTACATACACTGCTTTTGTAAAGTAGGCTGCAGTACCATCTGGCGTAATTGCAATTTGCAATTCTTCTTGCTTGCTGTTAACTTTGTTTTCTGCTGTAATGGCTGCTCTTGTTTCTCTAGCTACAAAATCTTCTATAGACTTTTTACTTGCCGTAGGGTTAATATAAAAGTCATTGAATTTTTGCTCTCTTGATTTTTCTACATAGTAATCAGATTTTACAGAAGCAACCCAATTTTTATCCTTAGAAAAGTCTGTTGCTTTTCCATGACCACTTTTTTTCATGGCAAATTGGTAACGCTCTACATAACTATCTTTTATTCCTGCACCATCACTCAACTTAAAAAGTTTTGTGTACCAGTATAATGCCGTCTCATAGTTTTCACTTAAAAAATTGGCATTACCCAAATCTTCATATATTTCTTTTTCTGAATATCCTAAGTTCTTTAAGGTCTTAAAATTTTCATTTCGTTTTGTGTTTTCTATTTTTTCAGATTTTGACATTCTATCAGAATCTTGTGCTTGAGTAGTGTAGCATGAAAATGCAATCATTGTTGCAAAAAACACGTTGTAGGTTAAATTATTTTTCATAACTATTTCGATAAAGGGGTTAATATCTTCGACAAAATTCACTATTTATTCCTAGAGAATAACTAATAAAAAATCATAGGTTTTTACAAAAAAGGTGTATTTCATCGAAAAAAAGGGTTTTTAATCCGATATTTGACCTAAAAAAACTGAAATTTTTATCCATAAAAATCATTTTTAGGTAATTCAGCTTCGATAAAAAGCAAAATAATAATTGGATATTTACACCTTAAGTCTTAAAAAAATTGATGAAGTATTACGTAGTTATTCCCGCACATAATGAACAAGATTTTTTAGAGGGCACTTTACAGTCTTTAGTAACACAAATACTCTTACCAGAAAAAGTAATTGTGGTCAATGATAACTCTACAGACCATACGGAAATGATTATTGATCAATATACAGCGCAATACCCATTTATAACGAAATTAAATACGCTTTCCTCTACAGATCACATGCCCGGAAGTAAAGTTATTAATGCCTTTACTAAAGGAACACAACTCTTAGATGATGCGTATGACTTTATTGTTAAGCTAGATGCTGACTTAATACTTCCGCCTAATTATTTTTCTGAGGTAGCCTCCGTATTTGAAACTAACAATACCGCAGGTGTGGTTGGTGGTTTTGTATTTGAAGCGACTAAAACAGGAGATTGGCAACTGAACCACCCTATGCACAAAAAACACGTACGAGGTGCCTTTAAAGCCTACTCTAAGGCTTGCTATACGGCTATAGGCGGACTCAAAAACGCTATGGGCTGGGATACTGTTGATGAATTGTTGGCCCAGTTTCACGGTTTTGAAATTATTACACTAGAAGGTTTAAATGTAAAACATCTACGTCCAACAGGTAATGCTTACAATAAAAAAGCCAAACAGCTCCAAGGAAAAGCAATGTATACCATGCATTATGGATTCACCATTACCTTTATCGCATCTTTAAAAATGGCTATGAAGCAGCGAAAGCTACATGCCTTTTTTGATAATATGAAAGGGTATTTCCATGCTAAAAAACAAAAAACCCCCTTCATGGTACATCCAGAAGAGGGTAAATTTATTCGTAACCTAAGATGGCAAGGAATTAAAAAGCAGTTATTTTAAAACTTCTGAAATTGGTTTTCCTGTAGTGCCATTTGGGAAAGCAATACCTAACATGGCTGCTATTGTTGGTGCGATATCGGGAATCTCTGTAGGAGCTACTGTAGCCCCCTTTTTTATTCCCTGACCAAAAAACAATAAAGGAACGTGTGTATCATACTTATAAGGAGAACCATGCGTAGACCCTGTAGTCCCATATTGAATATAATTTGGTTTTAATACCAACATAACATCTCCAGAACGTTGCGGATTATATCCGTTTTGAATAATGTAAGGAACCCCATGTGTATAGTTATTCTCTAACATTTGCTGCGCCGTAAATACCCGCTCATAGATACCATATGACATGAACTCATTAGCGATCTGCTCTTCTACTTCTCTTAATTCTAAATCTAGGTTCTTTACAATCTTATAATCTAAGAAGACTTGACTATTAGAGATGTTCTTTACAATATCTTCTGTACCATAGGTATACTTTAAGAACGCAGCAAACTTCTCTTTTACCGCTTTACTATCGGTGTAACCTGCTGGTATCTTTTGATCTTTAAGATAAGAAGGTACATCTACTGCGGCATGATCTGCTGTTAAAAATACCGTATAGGCTCCTACTCCAACCTTATCATCTAGGGTCGTTAATAAGCGTTCTAAATCTGCATCTAAATGCAAGTAGGTATCTTCTACCTCTTTAGAGTTAACACCATACATATGACCTACATAGTCTGTACTTGAAAAACTAACTGCAAGAAAATCGGTAATAGCATCGGATCCTAAATTTTCCCCATCTAAAGCGGCAATAGCAAAATCTGCCGTTAGGCTATTCCCATAAGGCGTTGCTTTAATAAGGTCATACTGACCATTTTCTTCCCAAAGCGCAGGAATATCATGAGGGAAAGAAGAGTTTACTTCTCCTTTAAATTTTCCTTCATAGTCATTATCATCTGTTCCGCTTTCTACATAGGAATCTATACTTTTTAAGGTATTCCAAGGTTTCTTATAAGATGTTGCTTTCCCTGATGCATTAAAATCTAATACCCATTTTGGTAAATCGGTTCTGTAAAAACTACTGGTAATCCAACGTCCTTCATCTTTACCATGAAACCAATATGCAGCATTTGCTGTGTGTCCTGCTGGTAAAACTGCACCTCTATCTTTAAGTGCTATACCTATTACTTTACCTCTCATCTGTGTATGCAAACGCAGTTCATCAGTTACGGTAGTTACTGCATTTTGAAAAGGAGATACTTGCCCTGCATCCGATGTAGTTCCTACAGAACTATACGTAGCATCAGACACACAATACACTTCCTTATCTATTTGTTTATCATACCAGTTATTTCCTATTATACCATGTGTTGCTGGTGTGGTACCTGTGTATACAGATGCATGACCTGGCCCCGTGTAGGTGGGTGCATAATTAAAATGATTGTTTTTGCAATTAAAACCCTCATTCATTAAACGCTTAAAACCACCATCACCATACTGATCATAAAAGCGCGTTAAGTAATCATAACGCATTTGATCTACAACAATCCCCACAACCAATTTTGGTCGAACAAAGGGAGCCGTTATGACCGTTTTCTCTTCTTTATCTTTTTTTGATTTTCGTTGTGCTAGCACTGCAACACTCGTGAAACACATAAATGCTGTAAATAAGCCTACAGCAGAATTCTTATAATTCATCAGAAATAATTTAAGTGCTAAAAGTAAAGAAATAAATAATTTTATAATTGAATTAAAAGTTAAATCCAACCTAAGAAAGTTACCTAAATAAAAACAATTAAAAATAGCGGCTTGCCTACTTCTTTTTTCTTTTCTTACAATAACAAGTTACAAACGGTTTAATATTATTATTTTTACATCAACTAGATTCTATTAATTAATGAACTACCTAGCATCCATTGGCAGTTATTTTATTATGATACGTGAGGTTTTTAAAAAACCTACAAAGTGGAGAATAATGAAATCACTTATTCTTAAAGAGATCGATGAACTTATTTACGGCTCTTTAGGAATCATCATATTTATATCATTCTTTATTGGAGGTGTTGTTGCCATACAAACCGCCTTAAATATGACGAACCCATTAATCCCGAGAAACCTTATTGGTTTTGCTACAAGACAATCGGTAATTTTAGAATTTGCCCCTACCTTCACCTCTATTATTATGGCTGGTAAAGTAGGATCTTATATTACTTCTAGTATTGGTACGATGCGTGTAACAGAGCAGATAGATGCTTTAGAAGTGATGGGTGTAAACTCTTTAAACTACTTGGTTTTCCCTAAAATTATAGCTTTATGCTTATATCCATTCGCTATTGCAATAGCCATGTATGTAGGTATTTTTGGAGGTTGGATTGCTGGAGTATTTGGCGGATTCAGTACGAGTGCTGATTTCGTTGAAGGTATTCAATTAGATTTTATTCCTTTTCATGTGACTTATTCCTTTATAAAAACGATCATTTTTGCTTTTATAATAGCAACGATACCTTCCTTTCATGGGTATTATATGAAAGGTGGAGCACTAGAAGTAGGTAAAGCCAGTACCACATCTTTTGTGTGGACGAGTGTTGTGATCATTATTGTAAATTATGTACTAACGCAATTATTACTAGGCTAATGATAGAAGTAAACGATATACATAAATCTTTCGGAGAATCTGAAATCTTAAAAGGTGTTACTACGCAATTTGAAAAAGGAAAGACCAATCTAATTATTGGACAGAGTGGTTCTGGTAAAACCGTTTTTTTAAAATGTTTATTAGGCCTTTTTGAACCTGAAGAAGGATCTATCTGTTATGACGGCAGAACATACTCTAGCCTATCTGGTGATGAAAAAAGAGATTTACGTCAAGAAATGGGTATGGTTTTTCAAGGCAGCGCCTTGTTTGATTCTATGACCGTAGAAGGGAATGTTACTTTTCCTTTAGAAATGTTTACCAAGCAATCTAAGTCTGAAATGCAAGATCGGGTAAATATTGTTTTAAAGCGCGTTAACTTAATAGACGCACATAACAAATACCCCTCTGAAATATCTGGTGGAATGCAAAAACGGGTAGCAATAGCACGTGCTATTGTCATGAACCCAAAATATTTATTTTGTGATGAACCTAACTCTGGTTTAGATCCAAAGACCGCAATCTTAATAGATAATCTTATTCAAGAAATTACCGAGGAGTATGATATTACTACGGTGATTAACACCCATGATATGAATTCTGTGATGGAAATAGGTCAGAAGATATTATTCCTTAAGAATGGATTGAAAGAATGGGAAGGCACTAATAAAGAAATATTTAAAACCGATAACGCTGCCGTTACCGATTTTGTATATTCTTCTGAGTTATTCAAAAAAGTACGTCAAATGTATATTGAAGAACGTAATTAATTTCAGTGCTCTTTCACTTCTATTTTAGGATTTTTCAACCTCAGCTTTAACCATTCCGTGATCTTTTTGGTCTCTTCTTCGGCCTGAGCTTTTTTAATCCCTTTTTCCCAGTTCACTTCAAAAACAGGAATCGTATCTAGTTTTTTAAAGTCTGTTTTTATGGTATATGAATAGCTTAATGAAGCCAATTGTTTGTAATTCACTTTTGCTTCAGCACTAATATCTTCAAAAGGAATTTGCGCTATTTTCAGTTTGTTTAGCTTAGTTAAATCTTCTTCTAAAATCTTAATACGTTGATCTTTAGACAACAACTCTGCCTTCTTAGATTCGTAGAGTTCATTTACGTACTTGAACTGATCAACAGCCTCATTTTTTGATCCTTGAATAATCTTTAAATCAGTACCCTCTAATTCTGGATATTCTTCATTTTTTATAGACTCCCAACTGGCAATAATATTATCAGGAACAAGTTCTTCTCCCATAAACATGAGTTCTATAGAAGATTTTGTATTCTTAGTTTTACTACCAAAAATCATATCAAAAAAGTTCTTGTCATTACCATGATACTCAATATTGGTAAAATTCTGTAAGAACATTCCATTCCCTGAAAACTGATATTTCGCCACATTATCTGCGATGAAGCTTTGCGCCTCACTCTTAAACTTTGATTCTTTCCAGGCCTGAAAAAATGTGAAACTAGCAGGGATCATAACTAAAATAGCCACTAAAGAGGCTAGCCTAGCAATAGTTCTTCTACGCTGAGAATTCGCGTAACGAACCATTGGAAAGCCTAAAATCTTAATCACTAAAAATGTTGCTAGTCCAATGAAAATGGTATTAATCGTAAACAAATACATGGCACCCGTAGCATAATCCCAATTTCCAATAGCAAGACCAAAACCAACCGTACATAGTGGTGGCATTAAGGCTGTAGCAATCGCAACACCAAAAATTACACTGGCAATAGTACCTTTTTTAGCTCTAGCAATAACTAATGCTAAACCACCAAAAAAAGCAATTAAAACATCACGAATATCTGGAGCAGTACGTGCTAAAAGTTCGGAAGACTCATCCCTTAAAGGGAAAAATTTAAAGAATAAAAAGGCAGTAAGAATACTCAAGACCACCATAACTCCAAAATTCTTTAAAGACCTGCGTAGCGTATCCACATCATTAATAGCCAATGATAAACCCATTCCTAAAATAGGTCCCATCAAAGGCGAAATTAACATGGCTCCGATAACTACGGCTGTGGAGTTTGCGTTTAACCCAATTGACGCTATAAAGATAGAACAGATTAGAATCCAAGACGTATGTCCCTTAAAAGGGATATCAGCCACGATAGATTCTCTAGTAGCTTCTTGGTCTGTATTTTTTCTGATATCTAGTAACTCAGATAAAAATTGCTTTGTTGACCCTAATAAGCCTTGAAAATCTTTTTTAACCTCTTCGCCTTTTGCGCCTTCATTACTATTAGGCGCAACATGGTCTTTATTTAATTCGTCTTGCATATATTAGGTATACTGTTTACCAAACTTATCTTTTACTTTTGTAAGTACCTGCTTAATATCTTGTTCTTTAGACTTTGGATAAATTAATAATACTTCTTCTTTATCCACGATGATATAATCATTCAAACCATCAACCACTACCACTTTTCCTTTAGGAGAGCGTATCATATTTCCGCTAGCATCCTGACTTAAAACTTGGCTGTTTACCACTGCGTTGTTATCACTGTCTTTATCTAATTTATCATATAGCGATCCCCAAGTACCTAAATCATTCCAATCAAAAGTCGCTGGTTTCACATAGATACTTTTCGACTGTTCTAAAATAGCATAATCAATGGAAATATTTTCTGCCTTAGGATAGTTTTCATTTATAAACTCTTGCTCTGTGGGCGTATTATAAACACTCATTCCTTTTTCAAATAGCGCATACTGCGTAGGCTGGAAATTCTTGAACGCATCTACAATGGTTTTAACACTCCACATGAAAATCCCAGCATTCCAAAGAAAATTACCTTGTGCTAAAAACTCTTTAGCGGTTTCATAGTCTGGTTTCTCTCTAAACTGATTTACTTTTTTTAAACCCGCATCACTACCTTTTTCAAACTCAATATATCCAAAACCAGTATTAGGAAATGTAGGTTTAATACCAAGCGTACAAAGCACATCTTCCTTTTCACACTTATCAAAACAAGCTTCAACATCTTTTGCGAATGCTGCCTCGTCTTCTATCCAGTGATCACTAGGTGCTACAATCATAACAGCATCAGGGTTTTGTTTCTGAATCTTTAGTGCTGCATATAAAATACAAGGTGCGGTATTACGCATTGCTGGCTCCAAAACAACTTGCTCTTGCTTTACTAGCGGTAATTGTTCTAAAACTAAATCATTATACCTTTCATTTGTTAAAATTAGAATATTCTCTTTAGGAACAAACTTATTTAAACGTTTGAATGTTTTTTGAATTAGTGTATCACCCGTTCCTAACATATCATGAAATTGTTTAGGATTTTCTGATGTACTAATAGGCCAAAATCTTGATCCTACTCCTCCGGCCATTAAAACGGCATAATAATTTTTGTTCATTTTCTTAGTCTTTTATTAGTTCTACTTCTGCATTTGGCTGAAATAAATACATTTTACCTGTAGCCAATTCTGAGCACTCGTATCGTTTTATTTTTCTGTTCCCTTTTTTAAAAATTTTCCCATTATGTATTCTAAAAATACTCCCAATGGGTATTTCAAAAACGTAAGAATTTTCCTTTAATTGTTCGTCGTATTGTTTTAATGCCAATGACAGTCGTGCATCTGTATCACTACTTGCACTTGGATTTCTAAAATGGTTTGCCACTAGCGGTACTACTTTATTTGGGAATACATCTGGATGAATAAAAGGCAACATAAGTCCTTGAAAGGTTCGTTTCCATTCTAATCCATGTGGTTTTATTTGACGCCCAAATTTTTCAAAAGCCACTAAATGTGCTATTTCATGTATTAATGTGATTAAAAATCGATACTTATTTAAGGATGCATTTACGGTAATCTTATGAGAACCGTCTGGTAATCTGCGATAGTCACCATGACGTGTTACCCGTTGATTAACAATTTTTAAATTAACACTATGATCCTTTATTAAGGTGATGCATAAAGCAACAGCACGCTCAGGAAGGTATTTTTCTAGTGTTTTACGCATAAAACAAAAATAAGATAAAAAACAAAAACAATTATTTGTGCTACCAATAAACGGAAGAAATAATATAATCTTAATCTATGGGTATAGAAAATAGTTAAAAATTAACAATTCCATGCCACTATTCCTTTTTTAACAATAATTCTCAATGGAAAATGAATAGTGGCGCTATATAAAGCAGTAAAACTATAGATCAGAATATTTTAACTATAGTGTATTAATAGAAAAAAAATCCATTATGGAGTAGTACTACTTACTTGAAGTAGTTTTCCGTTATAAAATTTATTCCCCGTTAAAGAAAAGTCTTTAATATACGTGGCCATTTCCAAGGCGGTATTTGGCGCTTGATACCCTGGAAAAGCTTCTTCTAGCATTTCTGTCTGTACCGCCCCTAAAGCCAGTACATTAAACGATGGTCCAGATTCTTTAAATTCTTCTGCCCATAATTCTGTCAAGGTAATTACTGCTGCTTTGCTAGAGCTATATGCTGCTAAGCCTGGAAACTTCAAACTACCTTGTACGCCTCCCATAGAACTTATGGTAACCACATGACCGGTTTTAGGCATTTTTGGCAAAACGGCTTTAGTAATACTAGCCACACCAAAAACATTTACCCGGTATACGGCCTCAAATTCCTTTTCAGAGATTTCTAAAAATGGTTTATTTAAGAGCATTCCAGCATTATTAATAAGAACATCTACCTGTTGCCAAGTAGCGTTAATAAAGTCATGCAAAATTTCCAAATCTTTTGCCGATGACAAATCAAAAGGAAATGTGGTAATATTAGGATGATTTAAAGCTAAAATAGGCTTATCATTTCTAGACAAAGCCAATACTTGGTGCCCTTCGTTTGCAAACAATTTTGCCATTTCAAAACCAATGCCTCTGCTAGAACCTGTAATTATAATATTCGCCATCTTAATTGTACTTTATTTCTTTGGTAGCTGCATTAATAATTCCCGTTACCATAGGAATTGATTTATTAACCACACGTGCCATATGATCAAAATCCATTAATTCTGCTTCATCATCTACACCATGGTAATGATCAAAATTCGTAAAATCGAACGTACAGAAAGTTTGAGAAGGCACATTAAACGCTGTATGAAAAGCATAATTATCAGAACGCTTAAATAAATTCATTTTCTGTGCAGAAGGCAAAAACCCTATTAAGTTCTCCCCAGAATAATCATTTGCTACAGCTGCTAAATTAGAATTCTCATAGCCTGTTACATACATGAAATAATCTTTGTCTTGCAATGCTACACCTACCATCTCAAAATTAAGCATGGTATATAAATTTATATTTTTCTCTTTTAATCGTTTTGCTAAATCTTTAGAACCCAGAAGCCCCTTTTCTTCTGCTGTAAATAAAGCAAATATTACCGTACGCTTATTCAGTTTATTAGAGGCGAAATAACGTGCTAGCTCTAACACCGTAGTTGTACCAGAGGCATTATCATTGGCCCCATTTGCTATTTTATCACCATTTGTAGGGGCTATTAATCCAATATGATCATAATGAGCTCCAATAATGACTACTTCATTTTTAAGAATAGGATCATTACCTTCCAAAACTCCTACAACATTATAGGCCGGTTCGCTAAAGTTAGCAATCGTATCTTTATAAGTATCAAAAAATGGCTTTACACCATGCGTTGTAAATATCGTTTCAATATAATTTGCAGCTTTTTCTATTCCTTCACTCCCTGCTTCTCTTCCCTTTAAATCATCAGAAGATAAAAAGGTAATAATATCCCCAACATCTTTTGCACTACTAAAATTCACAGCAGGCAAAGCTGTTCTTGACTGTAAACGCACGCCTTCATCCGATTCTTTCTCACTCAACATAAGTTCACCTGCGCCACCACCGCTTGCCGCAACAGGCGCTATATTTTCAGGATCCGTTTCTTTCATTTTCACAGTCCCGCAGGCTGTAACTACTAAAAGTAAAAAAAGATAAACTATAGATTTCATACTGTTTGATTTAGATTTTAAAGATAAAAAAAGCATCCTAATTACTTAGGATGCTTTTCATATATATTCTGCTTTATTTATTTAAGCCAACATAGTCACTGGATTCTCAATAAACGCACGTAACGTTTGTAGGAATTGAGCACCTGTTGCGCCATCTACAGTTCTATGATCACAAGCAAGCGTTAATTTCATGGTATTACCCACTACAATTTGCCCGTCTTTAACTACTGGTTTCTCTACAATTGCCCCTACAGAAAGAATTGCTGAATTTGGCTGATTGATGATGGAGGTAAAACTCTCAACTCCAAACATTCCTAAGTTAGACACCGTAAATGTACTTCCTTCCATTTCGGCAGGTGTTAATTTCTTAGTTCTAGCTTTTCCGGCTAAATCTCTAACAGAAGCACCAATTTGAGATAATCCCATTTGATCTGTAAATTTCAATACAGGAACTACCAGACCATCCTCAACAGCAACCGCTACTCCTACACTAATGTGGTGGTTGTAACGTGTTGTATCTCCATTCCATGAGGTATTTACTTGTGGATGCTTTCTAAGCGCCATAGCACAAGCCTTTACCACCATATCATTGAAAGAAACTTTCGTATCCGGTAAGCTATTAATTTGTACTCTTGAAGCTTTTGCATTATCCATATCTACCTCTATATTTAGGTAGTAATGTGGTGCTGTAAACTTAGATTCTCCCAAACGCTTAGCAATAACCTTACGCATTTGATTATTCTTAACATCTTCAACACTTTCTTCACCAACTGGCAATGCTAATGGAGCACCTGTACCAGAAGCTTTTGCTGCTGGAGCTGCTGCTTTTGGAGCGGGAACAAAGTTTTCTACATCTTTCTTAACAATTCTTCCATTGTCTCCTGATCCAGTAACGTCTCTTAAATTTACTCCTTTTTCTGAAGCAATTTTCTTAGCTAATGGAGAAACAAATATTCTTTGCCCGTCGTTTGCTACAACTTCTTTCGTTTCAGCAGGAGCACTTGGCGCTGCTTTGCTTTCAGTTGTTGCAGTTTCTTTAGGAGCGGCAGCTGTTTTTGGAGCTGCGGTTGATGGCTTTGATGCTAAAAGTGCATCAACGTCTGTACCTTCAGGGCCAATAATGGCTAAAATAACATCAACCGGAGAAGATTCTCCTTCTTGTGTTCCTATATATAATAAGGTTCCTGAATAGAAAGACTCAAACTCCATCGTAGCTTTGTCTGTTTCTATTTCAGCAAGGATATCACCCTCTTCAACTTTATCACCTACTTTTTTCAACCAAGAAGCAACTGTACCTTCTTCCATGGTATCACTTAAGCGAGGCATTTTTATAATTTCTACCCCTTCTGGGATCTCAACAGATTCTGAAGCTTCACTAGCAACTGGTTCTGGTTCAGCAGCAGTTTCCTCCTGCTTTTCCTCCGCTTTAGCTTCGGGAGCAGAAGCGCCATTTAATAACGCTGAAATATCTTCTCCTTCTTCACCTATAATAGCTAGTAAAGTATCTACTGGCGCACCATCTCCTTCTTGTATTCCAATATGAAGTAATGTTCCTTCATTGAAAGATTCAAATTCCATGGTTGCTTTGTCGGTTTCTATTTCTGCTAAAATATCACCTTCTTCAACTTTATCGCCTACGTTTTTTAACCACTTAGCGACTGTACCTTCTTCCATGGTATCGCTAAGTCTCGGCATATTTATTACTATTGCCATCTAACTATAATTTATGTTGTAAAAATGGATAATCTTCTTGCTCGTAAACCATATCATACATTTGGCTTACTGGAGGGAAATCTGACTCTTCAGCGAATTTTTCACATTCCGCCACTAAGCTTTTCACCCTTTTCTCAATCGTCTTAATTTCTTCATCAGAAGCGTATTTTTTATCCTTAATTACATCTAAAACTTGTGTAATAGGATCTATTTTCTTGTACTCTTCTACTTCTGCTTTTGTTCTATAATGCTGTGCATCTGACATAGAGTGACCTCTATATCTGTATGTTTTCATTTCTAAGAAAGTTGGTCCTCCTCCAGATCTTGCTCTTTCAATGGCTTTACTCATTTCTTTAGCAACAGTCACAGGATCCATACCATCTACAGGTCCACATGGCATTTCATAACCTAAACCTAATTTCCAGATATCTGTAGAGTATGATGTTCTAGCTACGGAAGTTCCCATAGCATAGCCGTTGTTTTCACAAACAAAAACTACTGGCAACTGCCAAAGCATGGCAAGATTAAAGGTTTCATGTAATGAACCTTGTCTTACTGCACCATCACCCATATAACATAAAGTAACAGCGTTACTCTTTTTATATTTATCTGCAAAAGCTAAACCAGCACCTAATGGAATTTGACCTCCAACAATACCGTGACCACCATAAAAACGGTGTTCCTTTGAAAATATATGCATTGAACCTCCCATACCTTTTGAGGTACCCGTAACTTTACCAAACAATTCGGCCATTACTCTTTTTGGATCAACACCCATACCAATTGGCTGCACGTGATTTCTATATGCAGTAATCATTTTATCCTTTGAAAGATCCATAGCATGAAGAGCTCCTGCTAAAACAGCTTCTTGTCCGTTATAAAGGTGTAAAAACCCTCTAACTTTCTGTTGAATATAAACTGCTGCTAATTTATCCTCGAATTTTCTCCAGAACAACATGTCCTCATACCATTTAAGGTAGACCTCTTTTGTGATTTTTTCCATTTAAATATGAATTTATAGAACTAGTTCACCTCTATCCAACTTTAGAAGTGAAAAATTGAAAAGCAAAAATACACATATAAATCAATAGGGGAAAAAAATTACAGAAAAAGCGCATCGTCTACCAAAAATTAAACGAATACTTCTTCAAAAGTGAGAATTTCGTAAAAAAACTAGGACTCATTGAGATTCTTCTATTATAAAAAAGAACTATTGAAAGCTAGTGGCAAGATATCAGACAGCGAACTTATTTTGATTACTTCACCAATTTCCCCCATTAAAAGGATAGAAATAGGTTCTTTCTGTTTCTGCTCGTATTCTATCATTGCTTGCCTACAATTACCGCAAGGAGCAGCAGGTTCTTTTACCGCATAATTCTTAGAAGTTGCTGTAATTGCAACCGCTTTGATCTTTACACCTGGGTATATGGCACCCGCTTGAAAAATAGCCACCCGTTCTGCACATAATCCTGATGGGTACGATGCATTCTCTTGGTTATTGCCCACCACTACTTTACCATTTTCTAAAAGCACAGCAGCGCCTACATGAAAACTAGAATACGGAGCGTACGCATTAGCTCTGGCCAATACAGCCTGTTCCATTAGACTCATATCTTCTTGCGCTAAGCGCTCTAAAGATGGGAAAACTTCGTACTCTACTGTTATTTGTTTCTTCAATGTTATTTTTTTTTGAAAGGTAGTAAATTTCGAAACTATTTGAATTAAAATAAAAAAATCCAAATTCAAAATAAACATTTCGAATTTGGATTATGCTATTTAGCTATTCTTCTTAATCGTTTATAAACTCTTCTCCTAAATTAAAGGTAAGTGAAAAACGCAAGGTATTCTCTAAAGGATTTTGAATTTTAGAAGACGAAAATAGATAAGATAAATCTACTTGAGCCGCTTTAAATTTAAAACCAGCACCCAAAGAGAAGAATTTTCTAGATCCTTTTTCTTCACTCTCATTAAAATATCCTGTACGCAACATAAATGCATCTTGATAACTATACTCAGCACCTAAGGCCCAAGTAAATTCTTTTAATTCTTCCGAGAAACCATCAGGGGCATCATTAAAGGATTTAAAGACACCGCTTAGAAATCCTATTTCTTGATATTCTGCATTATCTACCGAATCAATATCACCGTCCTCATCAAAATCCTGAGGCGTTGGCACTAATAATTTATTAAACTCTGTAGAAAGTGCTAACTTATTATCTGCATCAAAAATAAAATCAAAGCCGGTTCCAAATTTTAAATTGGTTGGTAAGAAATTTTCTTGTCCGCCTTCATCATAAGAAATCTTATTTCCTAAATTAGAAAGGTTAAAACCTAATCTCCATCGTCCATCAAAGTTATCATAAGCAATCTCTCTAGAACGGTAAAAACCTGCTATATCTACAGCAAAAGCACTAGCCGCTTGAGTATCGGCAGACCCCGCTTGATCAGGGAATTTTAAATTGGAGCTAATAAAACGTGCTCCAACAGCCATAGCAAAAGTTTCGCTAAGCTTTAAGGAATAAGAACCATCAATAGCAAATTCATTAGGTTTTGTTAATGTTCCTGGATCATTTGCAAATTGTCTAAGCTCTATTTCCCCTAACGTAAAATATCTTATACTCGCAGCAAAAGCACTACGATCATCAATTTTATTATAAAAACTAGCATTTAACAATGCTATATCTGTAATAATACTTTCCAAATAAGGCGTATAACTAATTCCTATACCCATTTTTTGTTCCGCAAAAGCAAACTTTGCAGGGTTCCATTGTTGCGAATATGCATCAACGGACGTCGCTACACCAATATCACCCATACCAGAGGCACGCGCATCTGCAGAAATTGTTAAAAAAGGAACAGCTGTCGTAATAACACGTTCATTTTGAGCGGACACTTTAAAATAACCTAAAACTAAGGCAACTACTAATAATTTTTTCATCTCTCGTTTTCTATACTTAAAATTTATTTGGTTTTCAGGTTATTGATTAGCGCTGGTACATAAAAGTTATATCAATATTATAACAGTAACGTTCGATTTTAAAAAAACTTATTCAAAAGAAAAAAAAAGCAAAAAATAATTTTCTGTCCTATATAGTATATCAGAAGATTTTATAGATAAGCTGGAATAAAAAACGGTATTTGAGAAAAAAGGAAAAAACAAAATACTAATACGATCATTACTGCGTTATTAATCTGTAAATACAATTTGGCGTACAGAATTAAAAAACTATAAATATTTTTAGATTTACATAAAATATTCTGTAGAAAACACCGTTCTTTAAGCCGAAAGCAGTAATTGCAAACCAAAATATAATGATTTACCTAACTACATAAAGTAGTTATTTTATTGAACTCAAGTCCTAATTATGAAAAAACAATTCATCAAAGTTGTACTCTCTTGTGCTGTTATTGCAGGTAGTGTTAGTAGTTGTAAAAATTCTTCTTCTTCAAAAAACACTTCAAGAGCTACAGGTTGGAAAATAAATGCAAAGGAAGGTGGTTTTCAACACAACACAGACTATAAAGAGCAAGAAACTGCTCCAGGTTTGGTTTTTGTTGAAGGTGGTACTTTTACAAAGGGTAAGGTACAAGACGATGTTATGCATGACTGGAATAACACTCCAACAGCGCAGCATGTTATGTCTTTCTACATGGATGAAACAGAAGTTACCAACTCTATGTATTTAGAGTACTTAGATTACTTAAAGAGTGTTTACCCTCCTGAAGATCCAAGATATGCGAATATCTACACAGGTGCTTTGCCTGATACTTTAGTATGGAGAAATCGTTTAGGATTCAACGAAACCATGACCAACAACTATTTACGTCACCCAGCATATGCAGAATATCCTGTGGTTGGTGTAAACTGGATCCAAGCCGTACAATTTGCGGAATGGAGAACAGATAGAGTAAATGAAATTATGCTTGAAAGAGAAGGATACCTTTCTGAAGAAGCAAAATATAAAGTAGTAAACGGAGATATTGAAGGTACTTTTAGTACTGAAGCTTACCTAAACAGACCTGAGTCAGTTTATAATGGGCAAATAGATTCTTTACAAGGAAAAATGAAGAAAGATTCTGTATCTAACTTCGCATCAAGAAGTACAGGTATCATCTTACCTGAATACAGATTGCCAACGGAAACAGAGTGGGAATATGCTGCTGCTGCTCAAGTAGGCTCTAGAGAATACAACAACCAAAGAGGTAGAAAAAAATATCCTTGGGAAGGTGATTACACAAGAAACGGACAACGTCTTGGTCGTGGTGATCAATTAGCCAACTTTAAACAAGGTAAAGGTGATTACGGTGGAATTGCAGGATGGTCTGATGATGGTGCTGATATTACAGCTCAAGTTAAATCATACAAGCCAAATGATCTTGGATTATATGAGATGGCAGGTAACGTTGCAGAATGGGTTGCTGATGTTTACAGACCTATTGTAGATGATGAAGTAAGTGATTTTAACTACTACCGTGGTAACATTTATATGAAAACAGCCATTGGTGAAGACGGAAAAGTAAATGTAATTAGAGATTCTATTGTTTACGATACCTTACCAAACGGAAAAGTAGTTGCGGTTAACTTACCTGGCGAATTAAAAATGGTTGCTGTAGATGAAAACGAAACTTATTTAAGAACAAACTTCTCTTCTAGTGATAACAGAGGTTATAGAGATGGTGAACCAGGATCTTCAAGATTCTACGACAGATTCAGTGATGATGAAGACGGCGATGAAAAGAAGAAAATGTACAACTCTCCAAAACATAAAGTACAACGTGATTCTTTAGGAGCTATAACTCGTAACTATGACAAATCTAACTACAGAACTACATTAATTAATGATGAAGTTAGAGTTTACAAAGGTGGTTCTTGGAGAGATAGAGCATATTGGTTAGACCCAGCACAACGTAGATACTTACCTCAATATATGGCTACTGACTACATCGGATTTAGATGTGCCATGTCTAGAGTAGGTTCTAAGTCTAAAACAAAGAACAAAACTGTTAGAAGTAAAAAAGTGAAATAATCTTTTTATAAAAAATAGTAAAAGTCCCGATGCAACCATCGGGACTTTTTTTATACTTTAGTTTTATGAAAATAGAAAAGCTCCATGAACTTTTTTTAGAGTTCCCTACCATAAGTACCGATACTAGAAAAATAACCAAAGACTGTATTTTTTTCGCATTAAAAGGTGATAATTTTGACGGCAATACCTACGCAAAAAAGGCCATAGAAAGCGGTGCTAAATATGCGATTATTGACCAACAAGAATTTGCTGTAAACGATTCCTTTATTTTAGTTACAGACGTTCTAACCTGCTTACAGGAGTTAGCCAATTTTCACAGAAAATTTAGCTCAGCAAAAGTAATTGCACTTACAGGCAGTAACGGTAAAACCACGACCAAAGAACTTATAAATTCTGTTTTAAGCACCAGCTACAGAACAATTGCCACCGTTGGAAATCTAAACAATCACATTGGCGTACCCTTAACCCTACTTCACATAAAAGCGGATACCGAAATTGCCATTATAGAAATGGGTGCTAATCATCAAAAAGAAATTGAATTCCTATGTAGTATTGCAGCACCAGATTTTGGGTATATCACTAATTTTGGAAAAGCACACTTAGAAGGGTTTGGCGGATTTGAAGGTGTCATTAAAGGAAAAAGTGAACTATACACCTATCTTCAGAATAGCAATAAACCAATTTTCTTTAATGCAGATGATGAAATCCAATCTACAAAACTAGCACCTTATATCCCTAAATTTGGTTTCAGTCAAACAGATGCTAAATACTACAACATTGCACTTAAGAAGGTAGATCCTTTTGTGACCATCAGCTTTGAGAAAGAAGAAATAAACTCAAATCTAATAGGTGCATATAATTTCATTAATTGTTGTGCAGCTATTATTATGGGAAAATACTTCAATGTTCCTATAGCGCAAATTAAAAATGGAATAGAACGCTATATCCCCGCTAACAATCGCTCTCAAATATTGGAACAAAATGGTCATAAAATAATATTGGACGCTTACAATGCCAACCCTAGTAGTATGAAAGCTGCTTTGGAGAATTTCAGCAAACTAAAAGCTTCCAAAAAAATTGTTTTCTTAGGAGACATGTTCGAGCTAGGAAGCTCCGCTCCCGAAGAACACCAATATATTGCCGAATTAACTTCGTCCCTTAATTTTGATGATGCTTTTTTAATTGGCGAAAATTTTGCCTTAACAAGTTCTCATCTTAAAACCTTTAAGTCTTTTAATGAACTCTCTGAATTCTTAAAAAGCAATACACTTCAAAATAGTGCTATTTTGATTAAAGGATCTAGAGGTATGGCTTTGGAAAGAATGCTAGACTTAATTTAAAAAATTAGTAAGATGAATGCCTCCATTAGCATTCATCTTACTAGTACCACTCTTCTACCTATTAAAATTCTGAATGTGATTTTATGAGCGCATCTAACTCGGAGTTATACTTTTGCAAAGTGGCGTCATTAAGATCAAAAGTTTCCTTGAAGACTGAAAAAACTATTTCCCGATGTTTTTTCACACTCTTCATATCAAAATAGAGCCTCCCTGTTCTTCTTACAAAAAAATCTAAGGGAGTTACCACCATTTCATTATGAATGCAAAATTGCAATTCTGCTAAAATTAATTTTTCTTTAGGCTTCTCATTAGTACTAGCATTATAGCGCGCTAAGATAGCTTCCGTCTGCTTCCCATATGTTGTCACTAGATACCAAGCCCGATGCTTCTTAAAGTTATCAACTTTAAGAATTTCATGAATCTTGGCTATATACTTCTTAACTTCTTTATAGTTCTTCCAAGGCCCTCCAACAAGCGGAATCTCATCTGTAAAGACATCTTTATATGCTACATTTGTTTGTCGTTCTAATCGCCTCTGAAGTTTATCTACTACCCGTTCTGCCATTTTCCGATACCCTGTAAGCTTACCTCCCGCCATACTCAATAGTCCTGAATCAGAACTAAATATTTCATCTTTTCTAGAAAGTTCTGAAGGCGACTTCCCTTCCTCATGTATCAAAGGCCTTAAACCTGCCCAAGAAGACACGATATCTTTACGCTCTAAATAAACACTAGGGAACATATTATTAATTGCATTCAAGAGGTAATCTGCATCTTCAGTAGTCGCGATTACTTCATCTTTAGAGCGCTCATAATTCGTATCTGTAGTGCCTGCATAGGTTACATTCCCTCTAGGAATAGCAAACATCATCCTGCCATCAGGAATATCAAAATACACTGATTGTTTTAGCGGTAGTTTTTCTTTCTCAAACACCAAATGAACGCCTTTGGTCAAATGCAATTGCTTTCCTTCTTTAGAATGATTGATAGTTCGCAACTCATCTACCCAAGGGCCTGCAGCATTGATGACAAACTTAGATTTAATTTGATATTCCTCCCCACTAACTACATCAGCAACTTTAACTCCCGAAATTTGACCATCAGTATACAAAAAGTCATTGACCTTCGTATAGTTTAAAGCCGTCCCACCAAAATTTAATCCTGTTTTAATATTCTCCAAGGTTAATCTAGCATCGTCTGTTCTATATTCTGCATAATAGCCAGAACCTTTTAAGATAGCTTCAGGAAGTAGCGGCTCTAAGGCTAAGGTTTTCTCCTTATCCATCATCTTACGCTTATCATCACCTTCTACATCTGCGAGAATATCATACACCTTCAACCCAAAGGAAGTCATCCATTCGCCATAGGAGCCATTTTCAATTAAAGGCAATAGCATTTTCTCAGGAATGACTAAATGTGGTGCCAATTTATGCACTATAGCACGCTCTGTACCCACTTCTTTGACCAACAAAAGCTCAAACTGTTTTAAATACCGCAGTCCGCCATGAATTAGCTTGGATGACTTACTACTGGTTCCGGAAGCAAAATCACCCTTTTCTACCAAGGCCACGTTCATTCCTCTTGAGGAGGCATCTAGTAAAATACCTGCCCCTGTAATCCCCCCACCAATAACTACCAAATCAAAAGTTTCTTCTTTTAATTTTTGAATTATCTCGTTTCTTTTGAAATATGTAAAATGATTTTTTTCCATTTATGAAGATCAGTCAGCTTTTAAAGAAACTTCAATTTCTTTAAAAAATAAATTCAACTAAAGTTATAGAATAAAATAGAACTTATAGATGTAAATGAAAATAGATTGGAAAAAATAGAAAGGAGGGTAAAATAAAAAAGGCTTCCATAAAAATGGAAGCCTTTTAATTACTGTGGGCCCTGTAGGATTCGAACCTACGACCCCCTGCTTGTAAGGCAGGTGCTCTAAACCAACTGAGCTAAGAGCCCGATTTGCTAAACTTGTTTCGTTAATCGAGTGCAAATATATAATAGTTTTTCAATTCTCAAAAGAAAAAAATGATTTTTTTTATAAAATTTCTGCCACAACAAAAGTACTTCCGCCCACATACACAAAATCACGCTTAGATGCCGCCAACAAAGCACTTTCAAGTGCCTTATTTACAGAAGAATAAGATTCTCCTATCAATTTATGCGCTTCCGCAGTATTTTTTAAAATAATTTCATCTAAACCTCTATTTATTTTTGGAGCACAAAAATAATACCTAGCATTTTTTGGAAAAAGTGGTAAAATTAATGCCAAGTCTTTATCTTTTACAAAACCTAAAACAACATGCAACTGATCATATTCTTGTTTTAATAGTTGTTGTATCACTATTTTTAAACCATCCGTATTATGTGCTGTATCACAAACTACTCTTGGATGTTCTGATAGTGTTTGCCACCTTCCTAAAAGACCTGTATTGACCACCACATTCAACAAGCCTTTTTTAATAGCTTCTTTTGACACCTTAAACGCCTTAAGCTTATGGATAACCTCAAGGACACCTTTCATGTTTTTCTCTTGGTAAGATCCTAATAAGCACGTCTGATAGACATCTTCTACAATTTGATCAGCAAACGTAATTTCAGCACCCTTAGATTTCGCAATAGCCTTAAAAACTTCTTGCGTTTCTAATTGGGTTTCACTTACTACCACAGGCACATCATTCTTTATAATCCCAGCTTTCTCTGCCGCAATTTTAGCGAGCGTGTCACCAAGGAGATCTACATGATCTAAACCAATATTTGTAATTAAAGAAACTTCTGGATGAATAATATTTGTAGAATCTAACCTTCCTCCTAATCCAACTTCTATTACCGCAATATCAACATCCTGATTTACAAAATAATCAAATGCCATACCAACGGTCATCTCAAAAAATGAGAGCCTGTTCGCTTTTAAATAATCAAAATTGTTTTGGATAAAATCAATTACCTCTTCCTCAGAAATAGAGGTTCCATTAATTTTTATTCGTTCTCTGAAGTCTTTTAGATGAGGAGAAGTATACAATCCAACTTTATAACCCGCTTCTTGTAATATGGAAGCAAGCATATGACTACTTGAACCTTTACCGTTAGTACCGGCTACGTGTATACTTTTAAATTTACCTTCTGGATGATGTAAATGCGCAGCAAAATTTTTAATACCCTCTAATTTTCCTGAATGAGCACTTACCCCTTTTTGCTGATACATTGGAAGTTGCGCAAACATCCAATCCAACACTTCTTGATAAGTCATGCGCTAATCTGACAATTTGAAATTCACCACCACAAAACCAACTTGTTGGTTTGGCGCATTAGGATCTGGCTTCCAAGTATGTGCTTTTGCAGTCAGCTCTGCAGGTTTCATTAAACAAGGGTTTGTATTGGTCGTCCCTTTTACTCCTGGAGTAGCACTAATCACACGACCATTTCTATCCACAATAATTTTTACTACCACCCTACCTTCTTCATTGCAGTCTTGTTTTACAGAACTACTGCCCGCTAATGATCTACCGTTTAATCCGTAACCACCACCGCCGCTTCCAGAACCTGGAGATCCATAATAACTCGTGGCATAAGGGTTTCCATTAGGATTTCCTTTATCTCCCGATTTATTATCATTGCCCTCACCACCCGATGCAGAACCGTCGGACTTATTAAGTCCTCCCATCATTTCATCAAGCTTTCTTTTTTTAGCATCTTGCTCTTTTTGAGCTTTTTCTTTTGCCTCTTGTTTTTCACGAGCTACACGATCTGCCTCTGCTTTTGCTGCTTTCTCTGCAGCATCTGCCTTACGCTTTGCTTCTTTTTGCTGTTTGATCACCAAAGATTCTTCACTATCTTGAGTAACCACTTTTTCTGTTGGTTGCTCGCTAGATGCTGCATCTTCCGGAACCACTTCTTCAACTTTCTCTTGTTGCGAAGGTGGAACAACCGGAGTATCTAATGGCTCTGATTGAATCTTTTCTTTAGGTTGAACAGTTCCGCTCCCATAATCTGTAGTACCGAAGTTCACTGAAATACCATTCTCTTCTGGAGGATCTAAATAAGTTAGCCCCACATAAAAAAGCACTAACAACAGTAGACTTAAAAGTACTGTTGTTAGTGTAAAAGATTTTTTCTTATGTCTCGTGTCTAGTAATGACATTATTTTGGTCGCACTGCCAATATCACCTTGAACTTATTCTTATTAGCAATATCCATAACGTTAACTGCCTCTTTGATAGCAACGCTTTCTTCTGCTCTTAGAATAATTGTAGGGTTCTCTTGTCCTTCTAGTGCTTTTTTTAGTTCAATTTCAATGTATTCTCCGTTAATTCTCTCATTATTTACGAAGTATTCTAAATCTTTATTAATACTTACAGAAACATTCTGAGTACTTGTAGATTTTCCTTTTGCTTTTGGCAATAACAAATCTAATGCATTTGGCGAGTTAGAGGTTAACATAAAAAATACCAATAACAAGAATACAATATCTGTCATGGAGGACATACTGAAGTCTGGACTTACTTTATTTCTACCTTTTAGTTTCATAACTAGAAATTAAAGAGGTTCGTTTAATAAGTCTAAAAATTCAACAGCATTCGCTTCCATACTATGAACTACTTTATCTGTTCGGTTTACCAAATGATTGTAACCAATGTAAGCAATAATACCTACAATTAAACCAGCTACAGTAGTTGTCATCGCTGTATAAATACCCGATGCTAACGATCCCATTTCTGCCTGACCACCACTTGAGGCCATTTCATGGAATGCTAATATCATACCAATTACCGTACCTAAAAATCCAATCATTGGAGCAGCTCCAGCAACTGTTGCCAGAATACTAACATTCTTCTCCAACTTGTAGACTTCCAAAGTACCTGCGTTCTCAATTGCTTTGTTGATGTCTTCTAAAGGCTTACCTATTCTAGATATCCCCTTTTCAGTTAATCTCGCAACAGGAGAATCTGTTTGAGCACAAAGTAATTTCGCCGCTTCTAATTTTCCGTTGGATACATGATCACGGATTTGATTCATGAAATTTTTATCAATCTTTGATGCCGCCTTTATCGCAAATATTCTTTCGAAATAAATGTATAATGCCACAAAAAGCATAACAAACAACACTGAGATAATAATGATACTCCCGGTACCACCATTAATAATTAAATCAATAACCGAAAGTGTTTTTTCTTCCGGCAAAGCCTCTCCTATTTGAGCCTCTTCAACAAGGTCTTGGAACAATAACATATAAATATTCTATTAAGTTGCTGTTATAACGGCATTATACCGATAAAATTATACGTTTAATATAAAATTTCTCATCAAAATAAAAACAGCAGCTCCAGATAAAAATCCGACTAAGGCTAACCAAGATATTTTCTTGAAATACCAGAAGAAATCTATCTTCTCCATTCCCATTGCAACTACTCCTGCAGCAGAACCAATAATTAACATACTACCACCGGTACCCGCAGAATAAGCGATAAAGTGCCACGCTGGCTCATCTAATCCTATTTGGAACATTCCAATACTTGCCGCTACTAATGGCACGTTGTCAATAACTGCAGAGCCTACACCTAATAACATAACCACTAAATCTGAAATAATCGTAGAATGTAATTCTGTTCCTAATCTTGGTACGGTTTCATTTAAAACTCCTGCGAAATCAAATAATAATCCTAAAGACTCTAAAGCCGCTACCGCCAATAAAATACCTAAAAAGAATAAGATACTCGGCAACTCAATTTTAGATAACGAACTATGCACAGGACTATGATGGCCTGCAGCCTCAGACTCCCCATCAATTGTAGAGATACTAAACTTAGAGCTACTATATATTTCCGCAAAGGCTGCTACAAATGCCAATGATAACATCATCCCTACATAAGGAGGTAAATGTGTCACGGACTTAAATATGGGAACAAAAATAATTGCACCAAGACCCAGATAAAACATTGTTGCTGCATATCTAGACTTAGGCTTATCATCATCACTTGCATCATCTGCTACACTTCCTTTGAAGACACTCATACGAGATGCAATAAACGTAGGTATTACAAAACAGAAGATTGACGGCACCAATACATGCTCTACTAATACGCCTGCTGTAACTTTATTAGCAATCCATAACATAGTAGTAGTAACATCTCCAATTGGAGACCAAGCACCACCCGCATTGGCTGCGATAATAATTAGACCCGCAAACCACAATCTTAAATCGCGCTCTTTTATTAATTTCTGAAGTATTGTAATTAAAACAATAGTAGCCGTAAGGTTATCTATAATTGCTGATAAAACAAATGCTAAAGAAGAGACAATCCATAAAAGGCTGCCCTTCTTTTTTGTTTTTATATATCCTTTAATCGTAGAGAAACCATCAAAATAATCTATAATTTCAACAATAGTCATCGCTCCTAACAAGAACACTAAAATCTCTGCAGTCTTCCCTAAATGATGCAATAAAACACCTTCTAAATGATGTGACTCTTTACCAACACCTGGAATAATATCATAAACCTCCATGTGTGTTAATGCGATAATAGCCCACAAAATAGCCATCATTCCTAAGGCAGGAATAAGCTTATCTATTTTAAGATTATGTTCTAGAGTGATCGCTAAATAACCTAGTACAAATACAATTACTACAATGGTTTCCATAAAATTAGTTAGTTTAAATTAATTGTTTTAATGCGATTTCAAAAGCTGTTTTGCTTAAGTTCGTTTTTGTTGAATTTTGATCAAAAATATTTAAAATTGCGTTTCTGATAGTGGTTGATGTATCCGTAAAAATTAATTCATCATCCATAGAAACTCTTCCTTCCATAAAAAAGGCAAATACACGCGCCATTCCACAGTTAGAAATAAAATCAGGTATCAAACTTACTCTTTCATCTGTAAATTCCATAATTGGACCAAAGAAAATTTCTTTATCTGCGAACGGAACATTAGCGCCGCAAGAAATTACTTCCAATCCTGTGTCAATCATCCTACTTATTTGATCCTTGGTTACTAATCTTGATGCCGCACACGGTGCAAAAATTTCAGTTTTCAAATTCCAAATACGTTCGTTAATTTCTTCAAACGGAATCATATCCTCAGAAACAAGCGTGTTACCGTCTTTATTTTTATACAGATTTACAATTTCTTCAAATGTAAAGCCTTCTTCCTTTATAACACCACCTACTCTATCTATTATTCCAACAACCTTTGCTCCCATTTTTGCTAAGTAAAATGCTGCAGCAGCACCAACATTACCAAAACCTTGAACAATAGCCCTTTTTCCCGTTACCGATCCTCCAGAAATATCATAAAAATGTTTTACCGCTTCAGCGACACCAAAACCGGTAATCATATCTGCGACAGTATATTTTCTAGAAACATCAGGAGAATAATTATCGCCTTCTAAAACCTTGATAACTCCAAGTCTTAATTGCCCTATTCTATTAATCTTATCTGCTTCTGTAGGCTTAAAATGTCCGTTAAAAACCCCTTCTTGAGGATGCCATACACCCGCATCTTCAGTAATAGGAATAACTTCATGAATCTCATCTACATTTAAATCTCCACCCGTACCGTAATAACTTTTTAACAATGGAGCCACAGCATGATACCACCGTTCTAATACGCCTTTTTTTCTTGGGTCTTTAGGATTAAAGTTTATCCCAGATTTAGCACCACCTATTGGAGGACCAGATACCGTAAACTTAACTTCCATTGTTTTTGCTAATGACAAAACTTCATTAACATCAAGACCTTCTCTCATTCGTGTACCACCACCGGCAGCACCACCTCTTAAGGAATTAATTACCGTCCAACCTTCAGCTTCTGTCTCCGTATCTTTCCAATGGAACACAATTTCTGGTTGTTTATTCTCGTATATAGCTAGCAAATCTTTCATGCGTCTGATTCTTTAATTAAAATTAATGTGACTTTTTTAGTTACTTGTAAAACATTCTCCGAAAAACTAAGTTAATATCCCCAAAACGGGGTTACTGTTGTCTCATAATTTTTATTTTAAAAAATCTACGAATACTATAGATGTAGCAAATATAAAAATAATGAATCGCAATAAAAGCTTTTAACAAAAAGTAAACACGATTTTTTGCGAATCTTTAAAGCCGCAATCGACGCTTACGAAATTCCCTGTTTAAGAAGGTTTTTTTTAATCAAATAACAATTATCAGTTATATTTGTAGTAGTTTTTTAATTATATCATAATTATATGGATTTTACTTTATCAGAAGAACAATTAATGATTCAACAAGCAGCAAGAGATTTTGCTCAAACTGAATTACTACCAGGTGTTATAGAAAGAGATGACGCGCAAAAATTCCCAGAAGAACAGATTAAAAAATTAGGCGAGCTTGGGTTTTTAGGAATGATGGTAGATCCAAAATATGGAGGAAGCGGACTTGACACGCTATCTTACGCCATTGCCATGGAAGAACTTTCTAAAGTTGACGCCTCTTCTTCAGTCGTTGTTTCCGTTAATAATTCTTTAGTATGTTGGGGGCTAGAAACATTTGCTAGCGAAGAACAGAAACAAAAATATTTGACAAAATTAACCACAGGCGAAATGATTGGCGCTTTTTGTCTTTCTGAACCCGAAGCAGGGAGTGATGCAACTTCTCAAAAAACTACCGCAATAGATAAAGGAGACCATTACCTATTAAATGGAACAAAAAATTGGATTACTAACGGCAGTACAGCTGGCGTATATTTAGTAATTGCTCAAACAGATATAGAAAAAGGACATAAAGGTATTAATGCTTTAATCGTCGAAAAAGGAACTCCTGGATTTGAAATAGGACCTAAAGAGAATAAGTTAGGAATTAGAGGTAGCGATACCCACTCCTTAATGTTCAATGATGTAAAAGTTCCCAAAGAGAATAGAATTGGTGAAGACGGATTCGGGTTTAAATTTGCGATGAAAACTTTAAGTGGCGGAAGAATTGGCATTGCTGCACAAGCATTAGGCATAGCAGCAGGAGCTTATGAGCTAGCGCTGAAATATTCTAAAGAACGTAAATCTTTCGGCACAGAAATATGTAATCATCAGGCAATTGCTTTTAAATTAGCAGATATGCATACGGAGATTGAAGCCGCCCGCTTATTAGTATATAAAGCCGCATTAGACAAAGACAACGGTAATAACTATGATCTATCTAGCGCTATGGCAAAATTATTTGCTTCAAAAGTAGCTATGGACACAACTGTAGAAGCCGTGCAAATTCACGGTGGTAACGGGTTCGTCAAAGATTACCACGTAGAACGATTAATGAGAGATGCTAAAATTACTCAGATCTACGAAGGCACCTCTGAAATACAAAAAATTGTCATCTCCAGAAGCATCATTAAGCAGTAAAAAAAACACAATATTTAAAAGTACCCCTACATTTATAGGGGTGCTTTTGTATTAAATATAACTAATTTTACCGCAACCCCTACCTAGAACATATTTAAGATCATTAAAATTACTAAAATTACACAACACCCCACCATATTACAGGGGTAGACACTCCGCATTGTTTCAAATTATCATAATCTTAAATTAACATAAACTTAAAGTCGATAATGACTATATTTTAATGATTTATTCCAAACGATGTTTTTTTTGTTACATATCATTATAAGAGGTATGAATAATTCAACAAAATTGATATTTTTGAGGAAATACAATAATTTATGGCGTTGAAGAAACAAGGGTTATACCTACCGGAATTTGAGCATGATAACTGTGGTGCAGGATTTATATGCAGTCTTAAAGGAAAGAAATCTAATGATATCATCCATAAAGCACTTGAAATTTTGGAAAAACTTGAGCACCGTGGTGCAGTAAGTTCTGATGGAAAGACAGGTGATGGTGCAGGTATTCTAATTGATATTCCTCATGCATTTTTTCAAGAAGTTTGTGATTTTGAACTGCCTGAAGCTGGAGAATACGCAACTGGAAATATCTTTCTACCTCAAAAAGATAACCAAAGAGAATTTTGTATTTCAGTTTTTGAAAAAAATATTAAAAAACAAGGCTTACAACTTTTAGGCTGGAGAGATGTTCCCGTGAACAAATCTGTTCCTGGAAGAATTGCTATGGAGACCGAACCTTTTGTTCGACAAATATTTGTTGCTAAAGAGAATCCGGAGCAAACTTTCTTTGATTTTAATTTAAAACTGTACATCGCCAGAAAAACTACAGAGCACACTATAATTGATTCTAAGTTATCGGAAAGTAAATTTTTCTATGTACCTAGTTTATCAACAAAAATTATCATATTCAAAGGCTTATTAATGCCGGAAGATATAAGTCTTTACTATAAAGACTTAATGGATCCTAGAGTAGTTACTAGACTCGCATTAGTACACCAACGTTTCTCTACCAACACATTTCCAACCTGGGATTTAGCACAACCATTTAGATACATGTGCCATAACGGAGAAATAAACACCTTAAGAGGTAACGTTACACGCATGCGTTCTCGTGAGGAATTACTTAAGAGTGATTTCTTCGGAGATGAAATAAAAAGTATTATTCCAATAATCCTTCCAGGAAAATCCGATTCTGCTACAATGGATATGGTGGTTGAGTTATTATTAATGACAGGACGTTCCTTGCCAGAAGTAATGATGATCTTAGTTCCAGAAGCGTGGGAAAAGAATCCTGATATGTCTGAGGCTAAAAGGTCTTTCTACGAATACAACTCTTGCTTATCTGAACCATGGGATGGTCCTGCATCAATCCCATTTACCGATGGAAACTATATTGGCGCTGTATTAGATAGAAACGGACTTAGACCTTCTAGATATACCGTTACCAAAGATGGTAACGTTATTATGTCTTCTGAAACTGGAGTGGTTGATATAGCCCCTGAAAACATTGAATTACATGGACGTCTAGAACCAGGTAAAATGTTTCTTGTAAACATGGAAGAAGGTCGTATTGTAAACGATGAGGAAATAAAAGAAGAGATTGCAAGCAGACATCCTTATAAAAAATGGTTGGACAAAAATCTTGTTCACCTTAAAGATATACCTTACAATGATTGTCCTTTATTTTTAAACGAGGCGTCATTAGAAAAAAGAAAAGCAACTTTTGGATACACCTTAGAAGATATCAATACCATTATACTTCCAATGGGAAAAACGGCAAAAGAACCATTAGGTTCTATGGGTAGCGACACTCCTATTGCCATATTATCTGAACGTCCACAATTAATATACAACTACTTTAAGCAATTATTTGCACAAGTAACCAACCCACCATTAGATGGTATTCGTGAAGAACTAATTACAGATATAAGTTTAACACTAGGTAGTGATCACAATATTTTTGATTTCACAGAACTTCATTGTCGTAAATTAAAAATTCAAAACCCTGTAATTTCTAAAGAAGATTTAGACAAGATTAAAAACTACGATGCGAGTCCTGATTATAAGGTAACCTCTATTCCTATTCTTTACGAAGTAAATAAAGGAAATAATGGCCTTGAAGATGCACTTCAAGATATGCTGAACCAAGCTAGCAAGGCTATTGACGAAGGCACAAACATCATTATTTTATCCGATAGAAATGTAAGCGAAGAATTAGCACCTATCCCAGCACTATTAGCATGTTCCTTTGTAAATAGTGGATTACAAAAACTTAAAAAACGCTCTAAACTAAGCGTTATTATAGAATCTGCAGAACCAAGAGAAGTGCATCACTTTGCCTTATTATTTGGCTTTGGAGCTAGTGCTATTAACCCTTACTTAGTAAATGAAATTATTGCTGAGCAAATAGAGGAGCATGATATTACTGAGTTTACTAAAGAAGAAGCTATTAAAAATTACAATAAAGCGGTCGGTAAAGGCATCTTGAAAGTAATGAACAAAATAGGAATCTCTACTCTAAACTCTTACAGAGGCTCTCAATTATTTGAATGTATTGGTATCAATACTAAAGTTGTAGAAAAATATTTTCCTAATACCGCTACAAGAATTCAAGGTATCGGACTTTATGAAATTGAAAAAGAGATTGCTAAACGTCATCAAAAGGCATTTACTAATAAACATGTTGCCGCAAATTTAGACCTAGAAATGGGTGGTGAATATCGATGGAGAAGAGACGGAGAAAAACATATGTTCAATCCGTTATCTATTGCCAAATTGCAGCAGTCCGTTCGTAATAACGAACCAGAATCTTACAAAGAGTTTGCTAAAATGGTGAACGAACAATCTAAAAGTTTAATGACTATTAGAGGTTTATTTGAATTTTCTAATTACGATCCTATTCCTTTAGAAGAAGTTGAGCCTTGGACAGAAATTGTAAAACGTTTCAAAACAGGTGCCATGTCTTATGGTTCTATTAGTAAAGAAGCCCACGAGAATTTAGCAATTGCCATGAATAGAATTGGTGGTAAAAGTAATTCTGGAGAAGGCGGAGAAGATCCTGATCGTTTTTACAAAAATGCAACAGGAGATTGGAGAAACAGTGCCATAAAACAAGTAGCATCAGGTAGGTTTGGAGTTACCTCTAACTATTTGACCAATGCTCAAGAAATACAAATAAAAATGGCACAAGGTGCCAAACCAGGTGAAGGTGGCCAATTACCAGGTGCTAAGGTTAACCCTTCCATCGCGAAGACAAGAAACTCTACGCCTTATGTTGGGCTGATATCACCACCACCACACCATGATATTTATTCTATTGAAGATTTATCACAATTAATATTTGATTTAAAGTCTGCCAACAGGGAAGCACGAATTAATGTAAAACTTGTTTCTGAAGTTGGTGTTGGAACGGTTGCCGCGGGAGTATCTAAAGCAAAAGCAGATGTAGTTCTAATCTCTGGTTTTGATGGTGGTACAGGAGCATCTCCTTTAACATCTTTAAAGCATTGTGGCTTACCTTGGGAGCTTGGTGTTGCTGAAGCGCAGCAGACCTTAGTCATGAATGATCTTAGAAATAGAATTGTTCTTGAATGCGACGGTCAATTAAAAACAGGTCGTGATGTTGCTGTAGCTTGCCTGTTAGGCGCCGAAGAATTCGGATTTGCAACAGCTCCATTAGTAGCTTCAGGATGTATTATGATGCGTGTATGTCATTTAAACACATGCCCTGTAGGGATTGCAACACAGAACCCTGATTTAAGAAAAAAATTCAAAGGGAAACCAGAACACGTTGTAAACTACATGTATTTTGTAGCCCAAGAATTGAGAGAGATTATGGCTCAATTAGGTTTTAGAACTATTAATGAAATGGTAGGTCAAGTACAGAAGCTAGACCGAAATAAAGCTATTGATCATTATAAAGCTGCAGGAATTGACTTAACTCCTATTTTATATAAAGTGGATGTTCCTGCTGGAACGAAATTCTACAATACGCAAAAACAACAACATCATATAGAAGAATCTATTGAGTTTGATATTATAGCGAAAGCTCACCCTGCTCTCTTTAGAAAAGAAAAGATGAGCATTGATTACCCTATCAAGAATACAGATAGAGCAGTTGGAGCTATTATTAGTAATGAAATTTCAAAAATTTACGGTGCAGAAGGTTTACCTGAAAACACTTTAAAATTAAATTTTACAGGTTCTGCTGGTCAAAGTTTTGGTGCATTTAGCACCAAAGGAATAACGATGGTCGTTAATGGTAATACTAATGATTACCTTGGAAAAGGCTTATCGGGAGCCAAATTAATTATTAAGGTTCCTGGAAAAGCAACCTTTAAACCAGAAGAGAATGTAATTACAGGAAATGTAACCCTTTATGGCGCTACTTCTGGAGAGGCTTATATAAATGGTAAAGCAGGAGAACGTTTTTGTGTGCGTAACTCTGGAGCAAAAGCCGTTGTAGAAGGTATTGGAGATCATGGTTGTGAATATATGACAGGAGGTATTGCTGTTATTTTAGGAGAAGTTGGCCGTAATTTTGGTGCAGGTATGAGTGGCGGTGTCGCTTACATCTACGATAAGAATAAAACCTTTGAGAAAAACTGCAATAAAGAGGCGCTAAACTTATTGCCTGTTGATGAAGATAAAGATATTGCTGAATTAAGAGCATTGATTGAAAATCACTACAACGCAACTTTTAGTCCACTTGCACAGCGTATATTAGAGAAATGGGAAGAAACTCTTCCGCTATTCACTAAAATATTACCTGAAGAATACAAACAAGCATTAATTCGTTTAGAGAACGAAAAATTAGAAACTATATAAATCGAAACTATGGGTAAGATTACAGGATTTTTAGAATTCGATAGAAAAGTTGAACAATACGCTCCAGTAGAGGATCGTATTAAAAATTATAAAGAATTTACAATTCCGCTTGATTCTAAAGAAATGAAGGATCAGGGAGCAAGATGCATGGATTGTGGTATTCCTTTTTGCCATAGTGGTTGTCCTTTAGGGAATTTAATCCCTGATTTTAATGACGCCGTGTATCGTGGAAAATGGGAGAAAGCAGCAACCATCTTACATTCTACAAATAATTTTCCAGAATTTACAGGCCGTTTATGCCCTGCACCATGCGAAGAAGCATGTGTTTTAGGAATAAATGAAGATCCTGTAACGATAGAAAATATTGAAAAAAATATTGTTGAGACTGCTTTTGAGAAAGGTTGGATTACAGCGAATCCTCCAGAAACAAGAACTGGAAAAACTGTTGCTGTAATTGGCTCTGGTCCTTCTGGACTAGCTGCCGCACAACAATTAAACCGCGCGGGACATTTAGTAACTGTTTTTGAAAGAGATAAAAAAGCAGGTGGTTTATTACGTTATGGTATTCCTGATTTTAAAATGGAAAAGCATATTATAGACCGTAGACTTAAAGTTCTTGAAGAAGAAGGTATTATTTTCAAAACAGGAGTTCATATAGGGGTAGATATTAAAGCAGACGATCTTAAAAAAGATTTTGATGCATTAGTCTTATGTGGTGGTGCTACTGTTAGAAGAAACCTTCCTATTGAAGGTTCTGATTTAAAAGGAGTAGTACAAGCGATGGATTTCTTAGCACAGAACAATAGACGTGTAGATGGGATTACAGACTTAGGAGAAGAGATAAAGGCTACAGGTAAAGATGTTGTGGTTATTGGAGGTGGAGATACGGGTTCTGATTGCATAGGAACTTCTATTAGACATGGCGCAAACTCTGTATCTAACTTTGAGATAATGTCTAAAGGAACTCCAGAAAGACCAGAGAACCAACCTTGGCCATTTTGGCCGATGCGTTTGCGCACAAGTTCTTCTCACAAAGAAGGTGCAGAACGATTCTTTAGTATTTCTACCAAGAAATTTGTTGGAGATAAAGACGGCAACCTTAAAGGCTTGATCACTTCTGAAGTAGAATGGATCAAACAACCTGGTCAAAGACCGCTTTTAAAAGAAGTTGAAGGCACAGAAAAAGAGTGGAAATGCGATTTAGTTTTATTAGCCTTAGGATTTACAGGTTCAGAAATGACTATTGCAGATCAACTAGGTTTAAAAGCAGATCCAAGAACCAATATAAAGGCAACTGCCAAAGATTATATGACAAATGTTCCTGGTGTATTTGTTGCAGGAGATCAGCGACGAGGACAATCCTTAATCGTTTGGGCCATCTCTGAAGGAAGACAAGCTGCATATCATATAGACACGTATTTAATGGGAACCACATCTGCTTTACCACTGAAAGGGGAAGGAGATTTACCTAGAATATAAGAATACACAACATTCATACAAACACCCTTTAAGATGCAGTTCTTAAAGGGTGTTTTAATATAACAAAACTCCAAAAGCTTTACAGCTTTTGGAGTTTAAACATAACTAACAAAATAAATAATAAACTCTTATCTCCTATTGAAAGGCGTAAGTTGTCATTCTAAAACTAGGATCTGCTGCACTGGTAAAAGTGAATACTGTATTCGGAAATCTTACTGTAAAATTTTCTTGTTTTATATACAAACCTTCAGAATTTGTTAAAACGTTATCAATTGCTTCAACAAAAGGCGCTAAACTAGCATCACTCCAACCATCATCTATAAGTATTAATTTTCCATCAACATTCTCAAAAGTTACGAAGTGATTAAGGATTACGGTTGAACCATCTACAGCACTCAATAAACGATATTGAATAACATTAAAAGTCTCATCCCCTTCAATTGTAAAAAAAAGCTGGATTCTAGAAATACTCAGTTCAAGTGGACTAAGTCCTTCATTAACTGAATCTCTTAATGCTCTAAAATTAGATGAGCTAGAAGTTGCATCAAATAAGAAATCATCTATATATCCATAAGCATTATCCGGCTGCACCACCACTAAATTATCATCCGTAGGATTAGAAGGAGCATTCAAGAATGCAATCTCCGCTGTATTTCCAGAACCTAAATCTGCTATAAACTTATCAGCTTCCACATTATAAGTAAACTCGGAAATTTCTTGCCCTTTGATTTCAAGTGCTGGACTCACTGTAAAACCTGCTTCATTATAAGCAATGCCAAAAGAGTAAGAATCAGAATCATTTGAAATATCAATAAATCGTCTATTTACATTCAAAGAAAAATCAAAAACCTCAGTAACTCCATCAATAGTAACAATAACATTTTGATACACTGATTTTTCTGAGTCGGTTAATTCTAAAGCTATAGCCTTACTATCAATAATATTCTGCACTTCATTAGTGGTAGCTTTTGTAAACCTAACTTCTTCTTGAGTTCTATTGGTTCTAAAAATTAAATCTCCTGTAGCCTCATCTATACCGTAATATAGAAACTCAAAATCTCCTAAATATCCTCTTCCAATTAAGCCTGAATCTGGAGGATTTGCCGAGTCCGATAATTTATGAATATCATTCTTAGTGGTAAACGACAGCTTAATAGTACTTCCTAAAACAACGTCATACTTACTTTTAGTTACTGTAAAATCATCATCAAAATCTGAGGTCATTTCTACCGTTTCATCATCTAAAAAATTAAAAAAGAAGGTAAAACCACCTAACTCTCCAGGGCTCGTAAAGTAAACAGCCTTCCATCCTGTATCTGAGGATTGTAATGCCGTTCTTAATTCTTGCTTTTGTGCATTTGTTCTTTCCGCCGGACTTTCATCGAACACCTCTGCGTTGTCATCATCTGCACAATTAATCAAGAACATGCTTAACAGTACTACTACAACAGTATTAATTATATATTTATTATTTTTCATGTCGCTCTCTAATTATTTATTACTTCTTGCGTATTCCTAGCGGTTACTTCCTGCAATTCATAGATATCTATATCCCATTGTTTATCAAAATAATCGGCTACAATTGCTTCTTTACTTCTAATACTTTCACGCGCTTCTACATTAGAAATACCATCAATGATTGCATTGTATTCTTCGTTAGAATTAATTAACATGAAATTTACCATCTCCGCAAAATCTTCTACAACACTACTCCTTGAATAATCAGAAATAAATCCTAACTCTCTAGCCTCTGCTATGCTGGTGTTAAACCATTGAGCAGTATATTCAGAGGGTGTTATTCTACCATATCCTTCTTCATCAAAAGGAATTGTTTGATTCAAAATATGGCAATATTCATGCTGAATCGTAGATAAAAAACGTGTAATATTCGCTCTATCGGAAACATCTACTAGATCTGTTTCGAATAAGGTAATTCGTTTCCCGCCTTCCGCTAGACCTAATAAAATAGTTCCAGATCTATTAAAGTTTCTACCTCCAACTAATAGTAATTGTCTTGGCGCTACTAGTTTAACAAAATCAGCACCACCAACTTCCGTATACGAGTCTAACCAGATTTTTTCTACAACTTCTAAAACTGGTTGTACATTTTCTTCTATTGGCGGAAATAAAAATCGGTTATTATCTACCACATTCTCATTCCATTTATACAATACATCTATATTATATGCAGAAACATAATTCGTTCTAATATAAGTATCTAATGCAGTAAGCTTAGGCGCACTTGTATCCAGATTACTTCCTTCAAAAGAATCTTCTTGTGAACAAGAGGCTAAAATTACAATAGCAATTACAGCTACTATATAAGCACACGCATTTACTAATCTTTTATATTTATTATTGATATTATTCATTTTCTTATTTTTTAGATCGTTAGCGTGGGTTCTTTTCTAAGCCTCTTTCAATAGCGAAATTTGGAATCTGCAATTGACGTCTATTGTCTCCTTTTTCTAATAATAAGTCAGTTCCTCCAATAAGATTATGAGCTATCTCTAAATCAAACCTTCTTACATCAAACCAACGCAAACCTTCGTGGTAAAACTCTCTCCTTTTAAGTTCTGCAATTGCTTTCACAAAAGAAGTCTGATCACTATCTAAGCTATAAAATGGAGTATATTCATTTACCACTACCGGGTATATATCTAAAAGGTCTTGTTTCACCAAAACATCGGTACTTGAGTCATAAGCTTCGGTTCTCACAGAGAAAAACGCATTGATATCCTCCAATGCAGCTTCATAATTATTTTGCATCGCATAAGCCTCTGCTCTATTTAGTAAAACTTCATCCGTGGAAAACAATACAAGACCTACATAAGGATTTCCTATACCCGCACTTACATTGGTAACCCTAAAGAATTCTGCAAATTTTGGTAGATTATTAAAACCCTCTCCTCCAAATACATCATAAGCCCATGCTTTTCCTAATATATTTCCAGAAAAAAATAATTCATTGGCTTTCTCACTACTAAGTCCAAAATTGTTACTTGCAAATATTCTAGAATACAGTGAATTTGCCGATACCACTAAAAGATTCGCATTATCTGAATCACTGGCATACAATGCTGTTCTTTGAGAATATTCTAATTCCGCATACGTCCCCAAATAATCACGCAATTGCAACTGAGGGTTGGTTATTACATTAGAACTGTGTTTAATTACATTCTCCCAATCCCCTTTAAACAGATAAAATCTAGAAGCAAAGGCATTTCCTGCTTCGGGAGTAAAATGAAATTTTGGCTCTTGATAATTATTGGAGACTAATTTTAAACCAGCCACTAAATCTGCCTCAATAAAATCATACACTTCCTGAACCGTATTACGTGTGTACGTTTCTATAAATACTTCCTCTGGTTGTAATACATAAGGAATACCCTTATCTGTTGCTGCAGTTGCAGGGTCATAATGTTTAGCCCAAAAATTAACTAACATAAAATGACTATAAGCTCTAGCCAATAAAGCCTCCCCCTTCTGAGGTGCTAAACTTTCTAAATCTCCTAATTCTTCTATAGATGCCAAAGCTTGGTTGGCTTGCGCTATCGCTTTATAACAAGCATTCCAATAGCCTACCCTATAATCCAAATTATCAATATCTATATCTTCCCACCTGTAATTCGCTAAATTTAATTCGGTTGGCAATGTGTTCCCTTTATCAGAAACATTATCAGACATCGTCTCTGCAAAATCCATATAATTTGCCTCCGGATATGCGATAACTAATAATTCTGAAATTTTTTCTGGACTATCAATTTCCGTCCTGTTATCTGGAATTTCTGATAAATAATCTTCACAAGAAGTAGCTAAAAATGCTAAGAAGATCCATATCCCAATTTTTATTGTATATAATTTGTTCATCTTTTTAATATTAAAAACCTAGATTAAGTGATAATGTAAATTGTCTTGTTATAGGCTGTGAGACCCCACCAGATCTAAAAAATTCTGGATCCTGACCATTTAATCGAGCATCTGAATAAATCATAAAAGGATTTGAAGTAGACAATTTTAGGTTAAACGTATTCAAACCGAGATCCTCTATCAATAACTTTGGAAAACTATACGAAAGACTAATGTTTTTCATTCTAATAAAATCCCCATCGACTACTCTAACATCCGAAAAATTATACGCATTATAGGCTCTAAATAAATTAGGGATTTCATTAATTAACCTACCACTTGCAATCACAGGTACATTTGTAAGCGCCTCATCTCCTGGAGAAATCCATCTGTTCTTAAACTCCGAAGTAAATACATTCAAATCTGAATAAGATTGTGCAAATTTAGGGTCTAGCCTAATTTTGTTTCCACCTGAAGCAGATACTAAGAAACTAAGAGAAAAACTTTTATACCTAAATGTATTTGAAAAACCTGCTGTTTTTGTAGGCTCAATACTTCCTTCATATTTTAAATACGAAGTAATATCATCTACATCTTGAAAATTTGCACCCGTAACACTATTCTCTTCATTTCCGGGATCTTCTGGTAAAATATAATTAGGCAAACCTCTATCATCTAAGCCTGTAAATTGAAAGGAAAATAAAGATTGTCTGGGAAAACCTACAACATTACCTCCAGTTTGATCTACTAAGTCTAAAACGTTAGGCTTATTCTCTAAGGCCGTAATTTTTTGATCTAAAGCTGACAAATTTAAAGTAGAAGACCAGCTAAAATTAGGTGTATTGATAGGTTTAACCGTAATAGAAAGTTCTATCCCTTTAGTTTCCATATCAGAATTATTACCTTGTTTTATAAACTCTCCACCAACTCCAGAAGAGCGTACAAAATCTATAAGATCAAACCCTTTTCGTTGATATACATCCGCAGAAAAAAGAACCTTATTTTCATACATTCCAAAGTCTAGTCCTAAATTGGTTTCATATTGCTTTTCCCAAGTTAATTCTGAATTCTGTAATTCATCAATATTCAAAAAACGTTCTCGAGAATTAATATCCAATCTATTGGTTATATCATTTCTAAAGATGGCCAGTGAGTTTGTTGCAGGACCAGCAGTTGCCGTAAGACCATATGAAGCTCTAAGACCTAAAGAATTTACAAAATCTACGTTCTCTAAAAAGTGTTCTCGCTTCATATTCCACTTACCACTCACAGTCCCTGTTGGCAACCAACGAGAAGATTTACTTCTTCCTTGTCTATTTGACCCATCATAACGGCCTGTTACAGACAATACATATTTACTGTCATAGGCGTAGGTAAGCTTTGAAAATACACCAAGCGTGCGTTCTTTTTCGCTCTCTAATCCAAAATAATCGTTCTTTTCTCCAAGCGTTTTTGCAAATACCTCAGGAATAGTAAAAGGTGTTAACCCTCGATCATATTGCAACCCGTAACCAATAAAGAAATCTTCCTCTCTATCTATATACCGCATTTCCTGACCAAGCAAACCACTAACCTCATGTTTTTGATTAAAGGTGTTGGCATAATTTATACTATTTCTAACATAAAAATTTGTCAGTTCGTTACTCGTATTTCTATAAATTCCGCCTTGTGGTAAAACTGAAATAGGAGGAGCCGTAGGATTATTAGGGTCTCTATATAAGAAAACATTTGAATTACGAACAATTGTAGTCTCTTGAGATCTATAAGCTGCTGCTACATTAGAATTCTCTGTTATATTATGATCTCTATCTGAAACAACATACCTCACAGAGCCTAAGAAATCATAATTCAAATTTTTGGTTATTTTATAATTACCTTCTAATTGGAAACTGATGTCTTTTACTTTTAATTCGATCGTATTATTATCTAATTCATTAAAAATATTAAAGGGAGCCCAGTTGGCTCTGTAATATTCTAAATTTCCATCAGCATCTCTTGGTCTTATTGTTCTATTTGTTGATAATGCATAGTTAAATGGGTTTATATCAAAAACCCTAGAAACACTACCTCTAAAACTATCTTCTTCTCTATTAAACGTTCCAGGGGCATCTTGATCCCTGATAGCCCCGTTAGACCCTAGCGTCAATTTAAATTTATCTGACAAATAGTAGGTATTTTTAACTTTATACGTAAGCCTACTCACCTTATCTGCAATTGTCCATCCCGGATCATTAAAGAAACTTAAGGAAGTATAGAAACTATTATTCTCACCACCTCCCGAAAAACTCAAGGTATGATTTTGTGTCAATGAAGATCTAAATAACTGTTTAAACCAATCTGTATTAGCTTGTTCATATTGCTGTAAAAATTGATTTCTTGATTCTATGTTATTTTGAACTCCAAATTGCCCACTACTTGTATCATATGCATTAATTTGCTGCGCAAGGATTGTATAAATACCACCATTTCTATTTTGCGCTACACTAGGGAAATCTAAAAAACCTTTAGCTTCAAGTTCATTAAAAATACTCACCGTTTCTTTTGAATTCAGAATATCATAATTCCCATACCTTGGAATATCTCTAACCGTCTGCTCTAAAGAGTAATTTACTTTTAGTTTAGATTTTCTTTTACCCCCTTTAGTTGTAATTACGATAACTCCGTTTAATGCACGAGCACCATATAATGACGTTGCAGAAGCATCTTTAAGAATATCTATTTTTTCAATATCATTTGCATTAAGACCAGAGATAGAAGAACTTATTAATGTAGAAGCATCTCCTGAAATTAAAGCATCAAAATCTGTGTTGACAATATCTTCCTGAATAACCCCATCAATAACCCATAATGGTCTTGTATCACCAAAAACAGAGGAAGCACCACGAATTGTGACTTTAGGTCCAGAACCAAAGGTCCCTGTAACGTTCTGAATGTTTACTCCTGCAGCTCTACCCTCCAACATCTGGCTGACATCTACCAAACCATCAATCTTTAAATCTTGAGCAATAATAGAGCTAGAAGCCCCCGTAAAGATTCTTTTGGATGTTTTATCATAACCCGAAACTACTACTTCCTGCAAAGCCGCAACATCTTCAAGCAACTGCACCGTTATATCATTTTTATCTTTAACAACTACTTCTGTACTTTTAAACCCAAGACCTTTAAATAATAAAATATCACCTATAGCGGCCTCAATCGTAAAATTTCCATCAAAATCGGTAATTGTTCCTCTCGTGGTGTTTTTGATTAAGACGGATATGCCTAACAAGGGAATACCATCTTCATCTAATACATTTCCCTCAAGATTAAATTTATCTTGCTCAGAATTGTCCTTTACTATCTTAGGCTTCTCACGCTTTAAAATTATTTGTTTCCCTAGAATTTGATAAGAGATATCTTTTCCTTTGAATATTATGTCCAGTATATCTTCCACATACTTGTCATTAACATCTATAGATACTATATCCTTTGAATTTACTTCAGAGTTTTTAAAAAAGAATTTAAATTCTGTTTTCTTTTTTATCTCTTTAAACAATTCTTGGTACGTTACTTCGTTAAGATTTAAAGTGATTTTTGTATTCTGAGAATAAATACTAGCACTTATTCTACATAAAGATAGAATAAGCATGATCGCAGTAAGTTTCATTTTCAAATCGAATTTAAATAGATTGCCTAGATAATGGCAATTATTATATTGTTTTTTCATACTTTTAATATGATTTTAGAGATTTCGCGTTTTTAAAATTTTTGTGTGAATCGAGGGATGCTGGAACATCTCTCGATTTTTTTGGTTTTAGTTATTTTATGTCATATAGTTTACTAGGAATTTAAAGGGTTAATGACCACTTTTTGGTTATTTATTTCGAACTTAAAAGGCATTGTATTTTTAAAAGTCGTTAATACGTCTTCAATAGATTCTAAATCAAACTGACCCGTAAACTTCTCATTCAAAAGAGTATCATAGTTGTTTTCTATTGAAACATTATAAAATCGTTCTAATTTCTTAACGATAACATCAAAAGATTCATTTTCAAAAACTAAGACCCCATCTAACCATGCTATGTGACTTTGAACATCTACAGAGACGACACTGCCGGGTGCATTAGTTGTATAGTTAAATTGTTCGCCGGGTGCCAAGAAAAATTCGGTATCACCATCAGCACTAGAGCTTATACTAACTGCGCCTTCTACAAGAACAACATCATTAGAAACATCATTATCATAAGAGGAAATATTAAATTCCGTTCCCAAAACGGTGGTCTCAAAATTCTTTGTATTTACCACAAATCTATTATTAGAATCTTTTTTGGCTACGTTGAAATAAGCCTCCCCTTTTAATTCTACGATACGTTTCTTGTCTTTATTGAAAAAAGTCGGATATGTTAACTTAGAACCTGAATTTAGATAGACTCTAGTTCCATCAGACAATACAACCTCCATTCTCTTTCCATAAGGAACGTAAATCTCATTGAACTCTACTGCTAACAGTTCTTTGTTCTCTGAATAATTATACAGAATACTATTTCCCTTTTGCACCGCAACAACTTCACCTTTTTTATTGAATATTTTATTAGATTCAGTTTCATCTATTGCTTTAGTTTCACCAGAGCCAAGTTTTAAAACCACCTGATCAGAAACTTCCGTAGTATAAATAGCATTATTAGTGTAGATTAAGATAGATAGTCCCAAAACAAACAAAGCAATAGCAGCAGCATATAAATAAGACTTATTTGTTTTAAAAAAGGAATTTTCAGTACTGGAATTATAAGCAATTTTCTTCGCCAAAAATTTCTCAAAAGCAGCATCAGAATCAAAGTGCACATTTTCAACCTCAAATAAATGATTTACGATAATAAATTTTTTTAATAGCGCTACATTATCAGACACTTCTAATTTTTCCTTAAACAAATTAAGTTCATTAGGCGATAAAGTGTTATTTAAAAATTTAGAAATTTCAATGTTGTTTAACTGACTATTCTTCATTAAGTAGTTGATTCTTTATAGTAAGACTTAAAAAAAATAGAATACCCTTAGTTTTATGTTAAGAAATTTTAAAAAAAGTATTAAATTTAAAATTAGGATACACTATTAAAGAAATTCAACTGAAAAGAAAAGAACAAACATTAGATATTAGAAGCCTTAGAAAAGGCGATGACGATCTATTCAAAGTATTGTATAAACAACATTACAAAAAATTATGTATTTATACTTTCGGACTATCGAAAGACAAAGTATTGTCTGAAGATATCGTGCAAAATGTATTTTTTAATTTATGGAAGAATAGAAAGAAAATAGAAATCAGTAGTTCCTTGAGTTCCTATTTATTTAAAGCGTGCTATAATGAGTTTATTGATAATTATAAGAAACAACAAAAAAATATTGACTACCTAACAGAGATACGGATTTCTGCCATGGACTTTTTCATTGATGACAGTATTGAGATTACAAATGAACACAAAGTAACACTCATTAAAAAAGCAATTGAAACATTACCTAATAAATGCAAAGAGGTTTTTATAATGATAAAAATTGAAGGCTTGAAATACAAAGAAGTAGCTGATAATTTAAAAATATCTATTAAGACTGTTGAGGCCCATATGTCTTTGGCACTGAGAAAAATTAAAGAGCAAATTTAAGAAGCTACTCCGCCCTCAAAATTAAAATTCCCAACGACATACTTTCTTTCTTGATTTGGTTTTAGCTAAGTATTAAATCCAAAAATAATCCGACTTCGTATACGCTATTCCGGAATGAGCTTATCTCACTCCCTTTTACATTCAACATAAGAAAACAATAAAGGCAGCCCTAAATACCAGATCTATGCAAGCACATAAGGCGGTAGGTTTTAAAGAAATGGTTAGATATACTGCTAACGAGCAAGAATGGGTGGTGGTACGCATGCACCTCTAAGAAATACTCAGACTTAATTGCACACGAACTATAGCATTTAGATTATACGAATACCTTTTGAATGCCACCAATGCCTATTAATAGCCACTAAGAACTACTAAACCGTTATAAGCAACTATTAAGGTAATCTACTCTCAGGAGTAATGCGTTTTGGGATACTACAGTTACTAGGAGTAGGAATCATCAAGGATATGAACCTTATATAAACAAAAAAAGTCCTCAATATTTCTATTGAGGACTTGATTAAAAAAAGGCGACGACCTACTCTCCCACTTGGTATAGCAGTACCATCGGCGCTGATAGGCTTAACTTCCCTGTTCGGAATGGTAAGGGGTGGACCCTATCGCCATGGTCACCTTAAATCGTTGTACTACACAAATGCATAGTAACTAATATTGTTAACATATTAAAGGGACAAAATGGTGTATAAAACACGCACTATAAACACAGTTTTAGATTAAATCTAAAGTAAGCTACGATTTTTGGTTATTATATCTTTAAAAAAAGGAAGTCCGCCCCCTAATCAAAGGGGGCAAGTTGTGCAAGCCTATGGGCTATTAGTATCACTTGGCTACAGACATTACTGCCCTTCTACCTATGACCTATCAACGTAGTCATCTCCTACGGCCCTTTAAAGAAATCTCATCTTGTGGCTGGTTTCGCGCTTATATGCTTTCAGCGCTTATCCAATCCCGACATAGCTACCCAGCAATGCTCCTGGCGGAACAACTGGTGCACCAGAGGTCAGTCCAACTCGGTCCTCTCGTACTAGAGTCAGATCCACGCAAATTTCTAACGCCCGCAGTAGATAGAGACCGAACTGTCTCACGACGTTCTGAACCCAGCTCGCGTGCCACTTTAATGGGCGAACAGCCCAACCCTTGGGACCTTCTCCAGCCCCAGGATGTGACGAGCCGACATCGAGGTGCCAAACCCCCCCGTCGATATGAGCTCTTGGGGGAGATCAGCCTGTTATCCCCGGCGTACCTTTTATCCTTTGAGCGATGGCCCTTCCATACGGAACCACCGGATCACTATGCTCTTGTTTCCAACCTGTTCGGCCTGTATGCCTCTCAGTCAAGCACCCTTGTGCCATTGCACTCTACGTACGATTACCAACCGTACTGAGGGTACCTTTAGAAGCCTCCGTTACTCTTTTGGAGGCGACCACCCCAGTCAAACTACCCACCACGCACTGTTCCCTAGTGTTAGGGTTAGGCCCTAGATAAGCAAAGGCTGGTATTTCAACAATGACTCCACAACGCCTGGCGACGCCGCTTCAAAGTCTCCCAGCTATCCTACACATTACTTACCCAGAACCAATACGAAGCTATAGTAAAGGTGCACGGGGTCTTTTCGTCCCACTGCGGGTAACCGGCATCTTCACCGATACTACAATTTCACCGAGCTCATGGCCGAGACAGTGTCCAGATCGTTGCACCATTCGTGCAGGTCGGAACTTACCCGACAAGGAATTTCGCTACCTTAGGACCGTTATAGTTACGGCCGCCGTTTACTGGGGCTTCAATTCAATGCTTCGCCGAAACTAACATCTCCTCTTAACCTTCCAGCACCGGGCAGGTGTCAGGCCCTATACTTCATCTTTCGATTTTGCAGAGCCCTGTGTTTTTGATAAACAGTCGCCTGGACCTCTTCACTGCGGCCCTCCTAAAAGGAGGGCGACCCTTCTCCCGAAGTTACGGGTCTATTTTGCCTAGTTCCTTAGCCATGAATCTCTCGAGCGCCTTAGAATACTCATCCCAACCACCTGTGTCGGTTTACGGTACGGGCTGCTTCACTTGTTTTTCTCGGAGGATGTTACGCTGGATTATCGACGCAGCCGAAGCTTTGTCGTACTATCGGGGTGTTACCACTCCCTTCAACGTGCTATTCCGTCAGCACGCACCAACACCACATCCCCGTCACTTTTAGCGTGAGCAGGTAGCAGAATATTAACTGCTTGTCCATCCACTACCCCTTTCGGGTTCGCGTTAGGTCCCGACTGACCCCCAGCTGATTAGCATAGCTGGGGAAACCTTGGTCTTTCGGCGTGCGGGTTTCTCGCCCGCATTATCGTTACTTATGCCTACATTTTCGTTTCTATGCGTTCCAGCAACCCTTACAGATCACCTTCAACACACATAGAATGCTCCCCTACCCCTCTGTACCGAGTACAGAAGCCATAGCTTCGGTGGTATACTTATGCCCGATTATTATCCATGCGGAATCGCTCGACCAGTGAGCTGTTACGCACTCTTTAAATGAATGGCTGCTTCCAAGCCAACATCCTGGCTGTCAATGCAATTCCACCGCGTTATATCAACTTAGTATACACTTGGGGACCTTAGCTGATGGTCCGGGTTCTTTCCCTCTCGGACATGGACCTTAGCACCCATGCCCTCACTGCTGCAAAACATTTTATAGCATTCGGAGTTTGTCAGGAATTGGTAGGCGGTGAAGCCCCCGCATCCAATCAGTAGCTCTACCTCTATAAAACTATTGCAACGCTGCACCTAAATGCATTTCGGGGAGTACGAGCTATTTCCGAGTTTGATTGGCCTTTCACCCCTACCCACAGGTCATCCCAAGACTTTTCAACGTCAACGGGTTCGGTCCTCCACTTTGGGTTAACAAAGCTTCAACCTGCCCATGGGTAGATCACACGGTTTCGCGTCTACTACTACTAACTATGGCGCCCTATTCAGACTCGCTTTCGCTACGGCTCCGATTCTTAAAATCTTAACCTTGCTAGTAAAAGTAACTCGTAGGCTCATTATGCAAAAGGCACGCCGTCACCCCAAAGGGCTCCGACCGCTTGTAAGCGTATGGTTTCAGGATCTTTTTCACTCCGTTATTCACGGTTCTTTTCACCTTTCCCTCACGGTACTGGTTCACTATCGGTCTCTCAGGAGTATTTAGCCTTACCGGATGGTCCCGGCAAATTCATACAAGGTTTCACGTGCCCCGCACTACTCAGGATACCACTATCAATAACGTCCTTTACTTATACCGGGCTATCACCGTCTTCGGCCTATCTTTCCAAATAGTTCTAATTCATCGCGCATCAAATAGCGTGGTCCTACAACCCCAGCATTGCCGAAACAATACTGGTTTGGGCTAATCCGCGTTCGCTCGCCACTACTAACGGAATCACTTTTGTTTTCTCCTCCTCCGGCTACTTAGATGTTTCAGTTCACCGGGTTTGCTTGATCTTACGATCACGACTGGCCTTCAACCAGACAGGTTGCCCCATTCGGATATCCGCGGATCACAAGTTGTGTGCACCTCCCCGCAGCTTTTCGCAGCTTATCACGTCCTTCATCGCCTCTGAGAGCCTAGGCATCCCCCATACGCCCTTTTCTAGCTTGTCACTAGTCCTTTTTATTCTATTATATATAATTACTACTGTATAAATACAGCAGTACCTCTATCGTACTTTACTCTATTTTTAAATTTGTGTTTACTGTGATTACAATACCCCTGAAGATAATTGTAATTCACTTTGTCCCAATATGTCAATGAACTTTTTCCCCCTCCTACTCCCCCAAAGGGGGAGAGCACTTACTCGTGCTTATTCCTTCCCTTAGGGAAGGCTAGGATGGGATAGTGGAGAATATCGGAGTCGAACCGATGACCTCCTGCGTGCAAGGCAGGCGCTCTAGCCAGCTGAGCTAATCCCCCGTCTTTTAGTGATCAGTTAACAGTTATTAGTTAACAGTACTTATAACGGCTATACTCAACCTCTAAAATTTCCTTTCAAGTGATACTAATTTAATTAGCATCCTTATTTTAATGAACGTTTTTCTAAACCAAACTCTTAATCAATTCCTTAACTAAAAATCTACTCTAGGCAGTAGTCTCAGGCAGACTCGAACTGCCGACCTCTACATTATCAGTGTAGCGCTCTAACCAGCTGAGCTATGAGACTCTCACTTTGCGAATCTTGCGACCCAATCAATATTATAATAACATAATTATAAGACAGCAATTTGAACTACATAACATAACTAAAAAAATATAAGGACTAGAACTCTTTCGTTTTTATTAATTGAGATGTCTTTCTCTAGAAAGGAGGTGTTCCAGCCGCACCTTCCGGTACGGCTACCTTGTTACGACTTAGCCCTAGTTACCGATCTTGCCCTAGGCCGCTCCTTACGGTGACGGACTTCAGGCACTCCCGGCTTCCATGGCTTGACGGGCGGTGTGTACAAGGCCCGGGAACGTATTCACCGGATCATGGCTGATATCCGATTACTAGCGATTCCAGCTTCACGGAGTCGAGTTGCAGACTCCGATCCGAACTGTGATCGGTTTTATAGATTCGCTCCTTATCGCTAAGTGGCTGCTCTCTGTACCGACCATTGTAGCACGTGTGTGGCCCAGGACGTAAGGGCCGTGATGATTTGACGTCATCCCCACCTTCCTCACGGTTTGCACCGGCAGTCTCGTTAGAGTCCCCATCATGACATGCTGGCAACTAACGACAGGGGTTGCGCTCGTTATAGGACTTAACCTGACACCTCACGGCACGAGCTGACGACAACCATGCAGCACCTTGTAAATTGTCCGAAGAAAAGTCTATCTCTAAACCTGTCAATCTACATTTAAGCCCTGGTAAGGTTCCTCGCGTATCATCGAATTAAACCACATGCTCCACCGCTTGTGCGGGCCCCCGTCAATTCCTTTGAGTTTCATTCTTGCGAACGTACTCCCCAGGTGGGATACTTATCACTTTCGCTTGGCCGCTCAGTCCGAAAACCGAACAGCTAGTATCCATCGTTTACGGCGTGGACTACCAGGGTATCTAATCCTGTTCGCTACCCACGCTTTCGTCCATCAGCGTCAGTGTATAGTTAGTGACCTGCCTTCGCAATCGGTATTCTAAGTAATATCTATGCATTTCACCGCTACACTACTTATTCTAGCCACTTCACTATAACTCAAGACCGCCAGTATCAAAGGCAGTGCATACGGTTGAGCCGCAGCATTTCACCTCTGACTTAACAGCCCGCCTACGGACCCTTTAAACCCAATAATTCCGGATAACGCTCGGACCCTCCGTATTACCGCGGCTGCTGGCACGGAGTTAGCCGGTCCTTATTCTTACAGTACCGTCATCAATCTACACGTAGATCTTATTCTTCCTGTATAAAAGTAGTTTACAACCCATAGGGCAGTCTTCCTACACGCGGCATGGCTGGATCAGACTTCCGTCCATTGTCCAATATTCCTCACTGCTGCCTCCCGTAGGAGTCTGGTCCGTGTCTCAGTACCAGTGTGGGGGATCTCCCTCTCAGGACCCCTACTCATCGAAGTCTTGGTAAGCCGTTACCTTACCAACTAACTAATGAGACGCATGCTCATCTCTTACCGTAACCTTTAATATTAAACCGATGCCAGTCTAATATCACATAAGATATTAATCCAAATTTCTCTGGGCTATCCCTTAGTAAGAGGTAGATTGCATACGCGTTGCGCACCCGTGCGCCGGTCGTCAGCGGAGCAAGCTCCCTGTTACCCCTCGACTTGCATGTGTTAGGCCTGCCGCTAGCGTTCATCCTGAGCCAGGATCAAACTCTTCATCGTTGTTTTGTAAATATTATATAACATCTATTAACCAACTAATAAATCATCCGAATCCTAGCCCTCTATATTCTTTAAGCTATTATGTTAATTCAATTTATTTAATTACCGTTTCCAGTAATTAAACGCTGTCTTACAATATGTCAATGAACTTTTTATCTCTTTTACTCTCCGCTTAATTACGTATCGTTGTTTCCCTAAGCGGCTGCAAATATACACCCTCTTTTAAAACCCACAAGCGTTTTTGGAAAGTTTTTTTAAAAAAAATTACACACACTTCGCAATAACCACTATTACAAGGTTTTATAATGAAAAATAATTAATAGCTAATATGAAATAAACGCGAAAAATGGTTTCACCATTCAAAAATGAATACCTAGAAGGACATCACTACTAACTAAAAAAGTTCCAAACAACACCAAAACGCACAATAAAATCTCGATACGGATTGTCTGGCGCAGAAAAATAGTCATAATCTTTCTCTCTAAAAGAAGAATTAAAATGCTCTGCCTTTAAATAGATACGTGTTTGCTGCACTTTAGCATTAATAAAGAAGTCTAACAAAGGGAAACCTCCCAAGCTTTGATTGTTCTGTATATAGAGCTCTCCTAATAAAGGGTTATAAGCATTCATATTACAGGAAGAGAAATATTTAAAGATTATCCCTGTTTGCAAGTACATAGCTTTCTTAAACACCTCTTTGGAATAATACAATGAATTTCTAGTGGTGAATTGCGGAACATTAAGCACATCACTACTTTGAGATACGGTTTGATACATGACGGTATTATCCAAAGCAAAATTACCTAACTTAAATTCTTTAGTATACTTCACCTTTATATAGTTAACGCTACTCGTCTCCTGAAAAGGCTTAATAAATTGATTTTCACTTTCCGTATCCAAAACTGCTACAGAAGGATCTACCGCAAAATAAGTGTAATTATCCAAGGTTGTAAATTTCGCAGACAGACTTCCTAAAAATTTAGCATCCAAATTAAACTCTAGACTATTGGTCTTTATCTTATCAAACGTGCCTGAATTATCCCAATTGTAATTACTATAATCACTTTGATACAATAGATAGTTGAAATTGGGCATTCTAGAAGAAGAATGTAGCTTCGCCCCTAAAGACAATACATCCCCTAAAACATAACTAGCTTCTGCATTGAGAATAGACCCCGTTAAATCTCCAGTAAGATTATACGCAAAATCTCCTTTGACATTAAAACCTTTAATTCTTTTTTGATAATTAGCCCCAATAGAGATCTCATCACCTTTGAGCTGCGACCTTAAAGTCTCCGTATCTGTAATAAGGACACTATTGAAAGAGTAATTATAATTATATACATTTAAGTTAGCCTTAAGCCTGCCTAAAGTGGTATTATAAAACTCTGCACTAAATTGATTATAAAAAGCTCTTAGTCGCGCTTGATCCGAAAGATCTGTAGCAACGAATGCTTCTCCAAAAAAATCATTCTGACTATCTTGAGTGAACTGATAGTACTTGGTTTCATAATTAAACAAATGACCTAGCGCCAACGATGTTTTTTCTACCACACTAGAGTCATTATCCTTCTTTATCAACTTGTATTGATTTTCAAAAAAATACCTTTTCCCTAAAATTTTACTTTCAGCATCGGTCAAATTAACATCTATCCTTGATCTATCTGAAAAGTCAGAATCTCCAGAAATAAATTGATCCTCCAAATCACTCAATCCCCCATTTTCTTCATTTATCAAATCTTGCGCAGCAATATGCCCCCTGAAAGAATATCTTTTATTCTCACTTAAATAATTAGCGCTGGTTCTAAAATTACCAGCTTCTGCCTGACTATTGTTATACTTCCCATAAGATCTAAACCCCTTATAAGCAATAGCATAATTAAATTTCTTGGATACATTAAAAGTTAATAAGATATCTAGAAATTGCCCCTCCTCGAATACGGTTTTAAACATCACATCTGTCATAGGCGTAGGAACATTGTAATAATCAATATCTTCCATTTCCATATAATTATGATTCTTAGCTATGGCACCAAGTTTTGGATAGAAAAAATTAGGCTCAAAATTATATGCTAATTTATTATAAGGTTGCCCCATATTAGCAAAGGGAAGTAATTCAAAATCATCTTTTCTCAGGTAATTATATTGATACTCTTTCTTGATAGATAGCGTAGTATCTACAAACGTAGTATCTCTATAAAATGAGACTATCTTATAATCACTTACAACTGGCTTATACTCCTCTGCACCTGCTACAGTATCTTTTTTCTTCTCCAACTCCTTACTTGTTTTAGGAATCGCAGCAACCTCTTTACGATTGGGAATTGAATCCTGTTGACCAAAAACAGCAGCTGAACTTAAAATAATAAATACCAGTATAATATATCTCATTGAAAAACACTTATAATAGCAAAGGTAATTTTTTAAGTTTTAATAAAATGTGAAAGTTTTGCGAATGCAAGAGAACTAAAAAATAAATAAACCTAAGCAAAGGTTATTAAAACACATGCTTTTGGCAAAAGATTAAAAATTAGCATTTTTTTAGGAATGAATAAAAAGTGCATACTCTAAGACGATAAAATTTAAATGAGAATACCACTCCATCAATAAACTACCCCTCTATTCATAACTATACACTTCAACTTTATCATTATTAGGAAAGATAACTAATAATGACCTATCTTTCTGTTTAAGCACTTTAACATCACGAATCTCATTACTAAAAGGTTCTACTCCTAAATCAGACAAGGGCTGGTACTCATTTATACTTTTAAATATAAACCCCTTTAAAGAATAATAACCTCCGTTGTAATTATTAGTGCGTTTTAAATTCCCTGATATAATAATTTCACGACCCCTATTGTTTATTGATATTTCATCAAAAGAATTAATTGGACCTAACTGAAGTTCTCCTGAGAAAGGGACAAACTTATCAAAAGAATTGTTTACATTTTCTAAATATCCCGAGTACAAATTATCAATTTCATAAATTTCACTTTTGTCGACAGCTACAGCACCAAAAATATCTTTTACACTTTTAAGCGCAAAACTTTTATAGGTTGGAAACTTTTTCCGAATAAAGTTCATCTGGTTTTGCAGCTCATCTTTTGAGTTGATAGGATAATAACTATCTCCTCTATTGTAAGCCAAGACTGTTTCTGATTTTCCATCAGAATTAAAATCTGAATAATACATTCTGAGCGGCTTGTCCGAAAAAGCACTTAGCCTAGTGTTTTTTCCCCAATTGCCCAATAAAATATCTAAGTCTCCATCATTATCTGCATCATAAACAGTTATACCCTGCCAAAGACCATTCATCCTATCTGGCACATCTGATAAACGTAAGCTTCCTTTATTATTCAAATAAATTTTTGGAGTATCCCATTCTGTAGCAACTACAAGGTCCTCAAACCCATTTTTATCAACATCAATCCATTGAGCCGAAGTTACATGAGAAACTAATTTGAAAGTATCATCTATTGCAAACTTACCACTACCATCATTCACCAAAATATAAGACGCAACCGATTTTCCAAAATCTCCTTGCTTAGATAAGTTACCCACAAATAAGTCTTGATCGCCATCCCCATCGTAATCTGATGCGACCACGGTAGAACTATTCAAAATATTATCAGGAATTAGATCTTGTGTTTTTCTAAAATTACCATTATCATTAATATACAATCTATCACCCTGAAAAGCACTCATACCAATTTTATGAATACCGGAAGCCACATATAAATCTAAATCACCATCGCTATCAGCATCAAAAAAAACAGCACTATTATCTTCGAACAAATAATCTAACTCTATATCCTTGATCATTTTTCTTTTTAAAGAAAGACCATCGTTCATATACAATACAGACTTTTCCCCTGAGGCGCCACCTATATAAATATCATCGAAACCATTATTATCAATATCCCCCTGAGCAACTGCAGGTCCAATCATAGAAACCTTATATGGCAAAAGTTTTTCATACAAAAAGTCATCATACATATCTTCAGTAGACGTATGCAAAATTAGATCTTCCTCTTTATTAAAAGTTTTATATGGAATATCATTTAAATAAATATAAGGGTTATTAACATTTAAGTAATCAACAACATGCGATTCATTAACTTTTGGACTAATTAAAGTTTGATATGTATTATTAGGCCATATAATCTGCACGGAATCAACTGAGGTACCTTTTTTTAAACCAAAGTGAATTTTATCATCTACAGATGATAAAAAACCTCTAGATTTATATAATTGTCTAAACTGCTTCATCTCATTAGTAAAAACAATCACTTTAGCACCTAACCCCGCCTTATTCTTTGATAAATATTTTAAGCTGAAAGAAATAAAATCATTTGTACTATTTGATGTATTCCTATATATCCCAGCTTCTTCTTGTAAATTATTAACTACTAAATCTAAATCACCATCATTATCTAAATCAACATATACAGCCCCATTAGATGATGATGGTTTTTCTTTAAACCATTCTCCTGTTCTATTTTCAAATTTACTAGAGCCACCTTCAAATATTTCATTAGAAACCAATCCAGTAGGCATACTATCGATAGATTTATACAGCCATTTCAAACCCTGATCAGAAGTTCTCCCTTTAAACGCATTAGAAACAAAAAATTTAAAGTCCAAATCATTTGGTCTACGAAGAATACCGTTTGCTATAAATAAATCTGTAAACCCATCATTATTAAAATCCGCAGCCAATGGCCCCCAACTCCAATCTGTTGCTTCAATACCATTATATAATGCAGACTCATTAAAATATTTCCCCGCCTGGTTTATCTGCAACATATTTCTAGCAAATTGATCCTTATAACCCAGTTTTGACAATCTTTTGGTCATATGAAACATTGCATCCTCTCCTTCACTTTCCTTAATTACTTTTTCATTGCTAGGCAGCATATCCAAGGTTATTAAATCTAAATAACCGTCATTATTAAAATCAGCTGCATCACTACCCATTGAGAAACGACTAATGGTAGCAAAAGAATTCTCTAACCGCTCTGTAAATGTACCATCCTGATTATTTACATAATAATAATCATCCTCATGAAAATCATTACAAACATAGATATCATCCCAGCCATCATTATTAAAATCAGCGATTGAAGCACTCAATCCATATCCATTAACTCCTCCAAAAATTCCAGAAACATCACTAACATCCTTATAAAAACCGTTTTCATTCTGCAATAATACATCTCCCACAAAAGGAACACGATTCTCTCGAACGTCAGCAAAGCCATGAGACAAGGTTGTATGTACAGCATGATTTACAATATAAACATCCAAATCCTCATCTTTATCATAATCAAAAAAATAAGCCTGAGTAGCATACCCCTCAAAATCAAGGCCATAACTCTGAGCATCTTCCCTAAAAGTACCATCTCCATTGTTAATAAAAAGTTCATTTCTGCCTCTAAAATCCAACAAACCGCTAACAGCACACACATAAATATCCAAAAAGCCATCGCCGTTAATATCAACCATGGTACTTCCTGTATTCCATTCAGAATGCCCCCCTACTTTTGAAGTGTCGGTTACATCCTCAAACTTAAAATCACCCCTATTTATGTATAATTTATTTTCATTCATGTTTGATACGAAATAAAGATCTATCAGACCATCATTATTCACATCCCCTGCAGAAACACCTCCACCATTATAGAAATACAAATAATTTATTATACTCCGATCTTCAGTTTCCGTTAACTCATTTACAAAATTAACTCCAGTATCTGAAGAATTTAATTCTTCTAAAAGATAAGTTGCGTCATTCCCATGAGAAGTACAAGAGTTAAAAAAAGACCATATAAAAAGTGGAATCAAATATTTCATTAATAGGTTTGTTTTAAGAAATTTTAACAAATTTAAGAAAATATTAAGAAATAGCTATTTGTAAAAGAAGTTAAACAAAAAAACCACCCTTGTAGGGTGGTTTTAAAATATTTAATTACAACTATTATCTAATTCTGAGTCGTAATATTATTATTATCCTGAAGTTCTTGTTGAGGAATTTCAAAAGTTAAACGCTCATCATCAAAAGGAATTGGAGTTCCCGTGAAAGATAAGTGATTAGCACCTCTAACAATAGTAGCCTTATTACGCTTCATTGCTAAATAACTTTTTCCCTCTCCCCATAACTCCAAACGAGTTTGAAGGTAAATCTCATCTAATAAAGCTTGACCACTTAATGCATTTATATAAGTAGCATCACCTACTCTAGTAGATACAAAGTTAAATAAAGCCGTTCTAGCAAGACCTTCTTGACCTGAGTTTGCAAGTGCTTCGATATTTAACAATAAAGGCTCTTCATAACGCATGTAAATATAATCTGCTTTTACTATTTGAGATGCTCCGAATAAAGTTCTATCCGAATCATAGAATTTATTTAAAGGCTGTAAAAGAAAGTCAGATTCTGAATCATTCTCAAACTGACCTCTACGAATATCATCCGCAGGCATACTTTCATACAAATCAACATCTATAGATTTGTTATCCCCGAAAGCTGCATAACTATAAGAGAAAGCATCCATTTGCCCCCACCAAGAAACCAAACCTAGAGCGATATCTTCATTAAGATCTACACCCCACATCCATCCTTGAGATGCAACATCATTAAACCCTCCAAGAATACCATTAACAGAATCATCAGCCTCCATTGCAGAAGCCGTAGTATTAGCTAAAGCATTATTCGTAAGTGTTACTACATCATCCCATCTATCTCTTCTAGAAGCTAGAACATACGCCAAGATTGTCTGAGCAACGGATTTATCAACTTGGGTTTTAGAAGGTCTAGCATAACCATCTAAAAGAGAAATGGCTTTTGTTAAATCATCCTCCATCAAAGCATATACCTCCTGAGTTGTAGATTTCGGATTCCCTATGAAACCAGGCTCGATATAGATAGGTAAAGTTTCAGAATTCCAAGAAGCTTCTACATCATTAATCATGTATTGAGTTAAGTAAAAGTAAGCATGTGCTCTCATAGCAAAAGCTTGACCTAAAGTGAATTTATTATCATCAGTTTCAGGAATCGCATCATTACCACCTAAACTTTCAATAACCAAATTAGATAAATTAACGATTCTATAGTAGTAACGCCATACTTGATAATTTTCTTGTTGCGTAAAATCTGTTCCAGCTTGCATTTCTGTAATCCTAGAACGATACCAACCATAAGTACTTACCGATAATGCCATATCACTAGATAGCATATCCCCATAAATATCATACCCTTTTTGACCAAAATCTTGTTGAGATGTAGTACCACCTGTTCCTGTTGTAAACATTGTTGCATAAATACCCGTAACAGTAGCCTCTCCTAAAGATGGGTTAAGTAAAATTCCATCAGACAATTGATCAGAGTTTATAACCCCACCTGTCGGCTGTTCGTCCAAAAAGTCATCTTCACAGCCTATAGCAAAAATTGCTAGGCACGCTAACCCTAAAATTGATTTTATATTATTTTTCATATTTTCTTTTTTTTTTAAAATTTAGCTTTAACTCCTAAAGTAAATGTAGAGATAGGAGCATAAAGACCTCTATCTGAATTACCACTTTCACTAGTAGTTGGATTAAATCCTTTTCTAGCGCCCTTGAAATATAAATTATCTCCAGAGACATAGAAGTTAAGACCTGCCATTCCAATATTATCTAAAACCTTCTTAGGAACATTATAACCCAAGACAACATTATTTAATGATAAGAAGTCAGTTGAAGTAATAAAGCGTGTAGATCTACTATTAACATTTGCAATAACTCTATCTGCAATCAAAGGAACATCGGTAATGTCACCTGGCTGTTGCCATCTATTTCTAACATCAACGTGTCTATTCTGAGCGATAATACCACCATTGTTGTCATGTATTAATTCTGAATATTGAGAGTCATAAGCCCAACCCCCTAAAGAATAAGCAAATTGAGTAGAAAGCGTAAAATCATACAATTTCGCGTTTAATCTAAATGCACCTGAAACATCTGGAATCGCAGATTTACCAACAAATTTCTCAGTTGCATCAGAATATGTTTTAGTTGTTTCACTGTTTACATTAGCTGAAGGATTTTCATCTAAATATCTAGTAAGAGAAGCAATGGTAGCATCGCCATCATCGAATGTTCCATTTCCATTCACATCATCATAATATTGATTCCACATTGGGTAACCATCCTCCGGATCAACACCAGCATATTCTCTCATATAGAAGTCATAAATAGAACTTCCATTTGTATAACCATATGATCCAACTTGATTTAATATTGAAGGTGCTCCTGTTTCTGGATCTATCGGCATAGTTGTCAACTCATTATTCAACATAGCCCCATTTACTGAGATATCCAATTTGAAATTATCTGAATTAAAAACATGACCCGTTAAGTCAAATTCAAGACCATTATTCCTAAGAACACCATCATTAACTGTAATTGTAGCAACACCAGTTGAAGGAGATATTCTTCTATCAAAAATTAAATTATCAGTATCCTTTATATAGTAATCTATATTAGCATCAAGAAAACTACCAAAACTAACCTCTGCACCTACTTGATACATATTCGCTGTTTCCCACGTCAAATCAGGATTAGCAAATACTTCTGGAGCTACCGCAAATTCACCCCCTACGTTTGTAACATTGAATGTATTTAAACCTGTATAATAATCAACACCACCTTCATCACCAGTTCTACCGTAAGATGCTTTAAGCTTTAAAAACTTAACTAGATTACTATTAGACAAAAAGTCCTCATTTGAAGCTACCCAAGCACCACCAACAGAATAAAAAGTATCCCATTTATTGTTAGCAAATCTTGAAGAACCATCTCTACGAACCGTACCTGTTAAATAGTACTTATTATCATAATCATAATTTATCTGGCTAAAGTAAGACTCTAAGGTTCTAGCTTGAGTGCTACCTGTAGGTTGTTGAATGTTAACAATATAATTGTCTAATTCTTGTCCTTGAGGTATAATTGCTTTTCCCTTAAAAGCTGTAGCAAAAGATTGGTCAAATTTATTGCTTTCATGTGCTGCTAAAATTTCAAAAGAATGTTGACCGAAGTCTTTCTTATATCTTAACAACTGTAAAAAGTTAGTAGTAATATTCTCTGTTGTGCTTTGAAATAAATCTCCTTCATTAGAAACAGAACCACCGTAAAATTGGTTTCCTATAGATTTAAAAACATTATTAGAGTACTGAACACCGTAAGTTGATTCAAGATTTAAACCACTTGCAATGTCAATATTAATATTAAAACTACCTATTACTTCATTTTTATCACTACCATTAAAATCATAAAGAGCAGAAGCTATTGGATTTAAACCATTAGAATTTGGTCTATCTCTAAAACCAGAAAGAGAACCATAATCATATTGATTACCTCCAAAAATTGGGTCAGCTACTAATTGAAAATTATCATCTCTTAAAAATACAGGATAGATAGGATTCATCTTATCTGCAAATTCAAAAAGGTTTTCTGCACCATCTGTTTGACCATTACTAACACTTTCAGAATAAGTATACCCCAAGTTAGCTCCGATATTTAACCATTCTTTAACTTGAGAGTTTATATTTAGACGTGTATTTAACCTCTTATAACTAGAATTAATTGAATACCCATCATCTTTTAAATATCCCCCTGAAAAGAAGTACTTAGATTTTTCATCTCCGCCACCCATTCTCAAATTCGCTTCTGTTCTAAATGAAGAATTAAAAGCAAGATCTTCATATCTTTCTGGCGTATATCTTCGTGTCACCCCAGCTCTTACCTGACCTGTCGCAGGATCTATTAACTCAGCACCATCAGCAACATTCCACATATTATAACCAGGAGCAATAATAGAAGTAAACAACGTATTGTTTACTGTATTAATAGCATCTGTGTTTCCATTAAGAAGTTCTCTATTAACTTTAGCTTCCCACATTAATCCTATTGCCTCCTCTGGAGAAGTAATTACCTCATACCTTGGCAATAATTGGGTGTTGATACCCGTTTTCACATCAACTTCTATATAAGATTCATTAGAAGAACCTGATTTCGTCGTAATCAAAATTACACCGTTCGCCCCTCTAGAACCATAAATCGCAGTTGCAGTTGCATCTTTTAAGATTGTAGTACTCTTAATATCTGAAGGATTAATAGCATTTAAACTACCCGTGTCTGCGAAATCTCCATTTGCATCCAAAGATTGTGTCGTTAAAGGAACACCATCTACAACATAAAGAGGTGCCCTGTTACCATTCACCGAACCGAAACCACGAATACGTACCGTTGCAGAACTACCTGGTTGCCCAGAAGCACTGATAACAGTTACACCTGAAGCTTCACCAGCTAAGGCTTTAGAAACGTTAGAATAATTCTTCAATTCAATATCTTCAGCTTTCACTGTCGTTGCGGTTCCAGCAAAAGCCTCTTTAGTAGAAGTACCATAACCAACAACGACAACTTCTTCTAACGCTTGAGCGTCTTCCATTAATTGAACGCTCACAGAAGCCGAAGCCCCTACAACTTTCTCAACAGTCTTTTGCCCTATATAACTAAACTTTAAACGCTGTCCTTCACTTGCGCTTATAGCATAATTACCGTCAAAATCTGTTTGTGTTCCTTTCGTAGTACCAACTACTAATACAGAAACACCAGGCAAAGGTAATCCCGACTCATCGGTAACCGTACCTGTAATCGTTTTCTCTTGTGCAAAAGAAAAACTCATCATTAACGCCAACAAAGGCGTTAAAATCCATGTTAATTTCGATTTCATTTAAATAAATTTTTGAATTAGTCAATTACAAAAATGATAATTAAAAGTTAATAAAACAAGGAATGGTTCACTTCTGAGTGTTAATTTGTTAAAATAATGTTATTTATTATGATATTTTTAATACTAAAGAGGAAAAATATGAATTATTTAAGATAATTAACAAAAAAACAGTAATCGACTCAATTTAATACTAGTAATCCTGAGATTAATGATGTATTATACACTTTTAGTTGAATATTTAGAAAATATACTCATAATTACAACAGTTCTCAACACTCCCAATTTTAAGTATAAATTTTCCAAAAACACCTAAAAAATCTTCTTTTCACAAAAGAAATAAACTATTCAACATTATTTCCTGCTTCCTGATTGTTAATTCCTTTCTAGCCGTTTACAAAGATGTCAAAACGTTACAACTAATAAGCCACAAGCCCCCCCCCCTGTAAACGATTGTTTTTAAACATCAAAGCCACTCAAACGATGACATAAATAGATAAAATCTTAAAACAACAGAAAACACAAAATATCACCTCTTTATTTTACACAAAAAAAGGCCTGAAAAATAATATTTTCAGACCTTTAAGTTATTTAAGTAAAAAAATTAATTTTGATCAGAAGAGGTCAAATTTGGATTAGCATCTATCTCTGCTTGTGGAATTTTAAAAATCCAATTATTATTCTCAGAAGGTCTAGCTTGTTGATATCCATCTTGATACAGTACAAAAGAGGCTCCTGAACCTCCATTAGCGGCATGATCGATTCCATCATCCCAACGTATTTTATCTGTATACAAGAAACCTTCTCCCCATAATTCTACACCGCGCTGAAACTTAATATGATCCATCAATGCATCTTGCGTGTTAAAAACTGTAGCATCATAAGCGCTATCTCTAGCACCACCTAATTGCTGCAGAGCAGTTTGCGCCGCGCCAATATTTCCTAACATAGTTTCAGCTTCCGCCTCAATTAAATACATTTCAGAAGAGCGCATATAAATGATATCATCCGGATCTGTAGATCCAGGGTTAGCGTTACGCAACTTAACTTGCATATAAGGATGAAGATTAAAAGCTGCTTCTGTCAAACCATAAATGTTTTTTAACCTAAGAACTTCCTCATCAAAAGCATCTTCTGTTGGATACAATGGATTCGTATTATTTTCATACCCTCCTAACCCATTTGATGCCGAACCATTAGTATTAGGAGCATCTACTAAAAATAAATCTTTTCTATAATCAGTATCTGGAATTAAATCAATTAATCTTTTATCCGCAATTTTTGGGTTAGACCTCACCTGACTTCCATTAAATGTGTTAGAAATTAAATAAAAATAAGAGCGGAAAAATACGGTCTCAGTAGTTATTACATTACTCCCCCAAATAACCTCAGGTAACAACGTCGTATTGAATCCACTTTTATAATCTTCCTCATCCATTAAAGGATAATTTTGACGTGCCGTTACTGCCGCCGCAGCTGCTGTAGCCCAGTCACCTTTAGATAAAGCAATACGAGCTTTCAAACCATAAGCAACATCTATATTTAATTGAGATTTAGCATCTGCAGAACCCGTTGATCTAGAAGTCGCATTTTCAAAATAGCTTATTGCTGAATCAATATCCGATTCCATTTGAGTATAAATCTCTGCGACTGTAGATCGTGGCGCACTAGAAAAAGGAGAGTCCGAAGAAAACAACAAAGGCACTCCTGGATCTGTAGAAGGACTACCTATTAAATATCCTTTAGCATAATGCTGAATTAAAGATAAGTATGCATAGGCTCTATACGAATAAGCTTGGCCAATAATTTCACGAAGTCTATCATCTTCTACAACAGTACCATTAGTTGCATTATTAATTAAGGCATTGGCACTAGCTATTGTATTATAACGCGCATACCACAGTTGTTCTGATGTTAACGAAGTTTCTTGAGTATGAGAGGTCCATTGAGCCTCATTTTGCCATCCTAAATTATTTGCAACAGCAGAATGAATCATACCACCCGCCAAGTTATCTCCAAGCGGCACCCAATAATGATTACCAGACCTATTACTATCTCCTCCAGAAAAAATAGTTTGAGATTGAGCATATTGCCCACGATGTAAGCCATTTAAGACTAAGGCCATATTCTCTGTTGTCGCAAAGGCATCAGCTGCGGAAATAGCATCCGTTGGAGTCGTTTCTAAAAAATCATCTTCACACGAGGTCACCACAATAGCTGCTATTGCAAGAAACACTAATTTTATATTTTTAAACATAATACTTGTTATTATTTTTATTTAAAATCCTACATTTAAGCCAATAGATATAATCCTAGCGGGGCTAAAATCGTTACCTGATCCTGTTCCTGCTAAATTATATTGAGGATCTAATCCTGTTCGCTTACTTTTTAGAAATAAATTCTCTCCAGATAAAGAAACTCTTAAATTATCAACACCAATTGATTCTGAAATTACGTCATCGAAAGTATATCCTAGATTTACATTTTTAAGTGTCCAAAATGATGCATCTGTTAGAAATCTAGTAGACTGTGTCTGTACTAAATCTGCATTTCCGTTTTCCAACCTAGGCACGCTGGTAATATCACCAGCCTGACGCCAAGCATTAAGAATATCTGGATGAAAAGAACGCCCAAAACTACCTTCATGCATCATAGCGGAATAAGCATTATCTAGGATTGTTCCTCCAATACCATAGTTAACAAGAACGTCTAATGAAAAACCTTTATAACTGATACTATTTGATATAGACCCTAAAAGATCTGGAATAGAAGTATCTCCCGTGTAAGCTCTCTCTGTTTCCTGCCAGTCATTTGTAGTCTCCTGAACCCCTTGAGCATCTAACACCGGAATACTATTACCGTCCGTATCAAGTTCAAACATTAAGAACAATTGATCTCCATTTGATGGATCAACTCCTGCGGTATGAAGTAAATAAAAATCATATCTTGAACGACCTTCTTCCCAACGTTTTGAACCATTAATAAATGGGTCTGGCAAGCTAGTTATCTCATTTTTGAAAGTTGACGCCTGTAATGTCAAATCCCATCTAAAATCATTCTTATTAATTAAATGTGAAGTTAATCCAATCTCAAATCCTGAATTAAACATATCTCCGATATTCGTAGGAAATACATTTAGACCATTACTTAATGCTATTGGCAAATCATACAAAAGTTCAGAAGAATTTCTTTTGTAATATTCTACAGTACCATCAAACAAATTATTAAATAACGCAAACTCTAAAGCCAAATCAAAACTCTCTACAGTTTCCCATTGTAAATTACTATTCCCTATTTCCGACCACACAATAGCAGGTGTTCCTGCGTTAGATGTTAAAGAGTATCTTGCTTGAGACAAAAAGAAGTCTCCTAAATTGTCATTTCCAACTTCCCCATAAGAACCCCTTACCTTCAATTGATCAATAAATGAAACATTATCCATAAAAGCCTCCTGATCTATTCTCCATGAAGCACCTACTGAATAAAAACTTCCCCATCTTGCATCAGTACTAAAAACAGACGAACCATCTCTCCTTACAGAACCACTGATATAATACTTATTAGCATAATTATAATTAGCTCTAGCAAAATAACTCTCAAGAGTTTTATTTGTAGTAGACCCTCCCAAGCTCACTGGAGTTGCAAAGTTATCTAACTCAAAAATACCCTCTGCTGTTTGATCAATTGCCAAACCGTCAACATCAGAAAAAGTTCTTTCAAAACTTTCATGACCCGCAGTAATATCAAAATTGTGAGTATTATTAAAACTCTTATTGTAAGTAAAAATTTGATTGAAGTTTTCTACCTCTCTTCTAAATCTAGTTTCACTAAACCTTCCTGTTGGCTGAGCATCTCCAATTATATTGTTTTCATATTCTTTTTCAATACCCTCGTTGATATCTCTACCGTAATTTAATTTAAAATCAAGTCCTTCTAACAATTTAAAATTTGCATACATTCTAAAACCGTATGTATTATCGTTATCGCGCTCATCATTTAACAGAAGTTCCTGCAAAGCATTTCTCCCTTGATTAACAGGTCTTGTACCTATATTATATTGTGCAAATCCTTCTCCATTATCAAAAACAGGATTACCTCCTGCATCTAAAACTAAATTTCCTTGCAAATCATTTACGTATACAGGATAGACAGAACCTATATTTTTTGCAAAACTAAAAGGATTTACAATACCATCATCTCCTGCTGAAGATGGACCCGAAGCTTCTGAAATTGTAATATTAGCACTACCACCCATACTTATCCAATCATTAACATCAAAATCCCCTCTCAAACGAGTTGTCAAACGGTCAAATTTAGAAGTAACAACATACCCTTCTTCTTCCAAGTATGAAGCCGAGAAAAATACTGTATGATCATCTCCACCACCTGATATATTTACATCGTAATTACTTCTAACTCCCGTTCGCTCCATTACATCATACCAGTTTAAACTGTTATAAATTAAATTTGCGTCAGGATTCAACCTTCCATCCGTCCCTACGATTTGATCGTTTGGAACATCAAAAGGATTGTAACCCAAACTGTTATATATGTTTGCAGATGCAAAAGCAGCATCTCCACCGCCAGCACTAGAATTTTTCAAAGCCTCCCAAGCAGTTTCATAATATTGACCAGGAGTAACTTCATCATACGCTGCAATACCTCTAGACACCAAACCATGCGTAGCTGAAAAATTAACTTTAATACCTCCTTTTTTACCGCTCTTAGTGGTTATTAAAATAACCCCATTCGCAGCTCTAGATCCGTATAGTGACGTAGAAGCAGCATCTTTCAAAACAGTAAACGACTCTATATCATTTTGATTAATTGTATTCAATGCACCTTCATACTGTACTCCATCAACGATATATAATGGATCAGAAACACCGTTAAGAGTTCCGACACCTCTAATAACAATATTAGGAGATGAACCCGGTCCACCGCCTGAAGTGAACTGAACACCAGTAGCCCTACCTTCTATTGCAGCAATAGGAGACGTTACGCTTCTCAATGCCAACTCTTCAGAAGTTACAACACTGGCTGATCCTGTAAAAGCTTCTTTCGTAGTAGTTCCGTAAGCAGTTACAATCACCTCTTCTAAAGCCTCAGCATCTTCTTCCATTGTGACAGAAATTACACTAGAAGCTCCAATTAATTTTTCAATAGTTTTTTGTCCGATATAACTAAATTTTAAACGCGATCCAACAGTAGCGCTTATAGTATAGTTTCCATCAAAATCAGTTTGCGTCCCTTTAGTTGTTCCAACTATTAGAACAGAAACACCAGGTAACGACAAACCAGATTGATCCGTCACGACACCCGTAATTGTTTTCTCTTGTGCAAAAGAAAAACTCATAATTAACACAAATGTCAGTGTTAAAATTTTTGTCAAGTTTAGTTTCATTTAGATATATTTTGAATTAGTCTTAAACAAAACTGCTGTTTTTTTGCTTACCAAAAAATAATTTAACGAAATACAAATTGATTATGTTAAATTTTAATTATTTTTTACGAGATAACCCCTCATGAATTATTAACATTGACACAAACACACCTTTTAACATAAATAATTAAATTAAAAACATGATTTTAACCCAATAATTGTGAAATAAAATAACAACAATAGTTGATAGCTATTTTTTCGTAATCCTTTTCCTCCTTTTAAGTAGCCTAAGTAGAAAAAATACTTCCAAAAATTTATAGACTTAAAATTACTCCCTAATTAAATTCTTAATTTTACTTAATAATTAACTTAACAACTGACCTTTAGAAATGCTCAAAAAATTCCATCTCTCTAAAAATGAAATAGGCACTGATGAAGCCGGTCGTGGCTGTCTTGCAGGACCCGTTACTGCAGCTGCAGTGGTGCTTCCCGAGAAATTTAAAAACAGTTTGTTAAATGACTCAAAAAAATTATCTGAGATTAATCGATTTACACTAAAACCAATTATAGAAGATTTAGCACTGTGTTACGCTGTCACCCACATTGAACCCTTGATTATTGACGATATTAATATTTTGAATGCATCGATACTGGCCATGCAAAAATCTGTACTAAAATTAGATACCGCAGCTAGACACATTATCGTTGATGGAAATAGGTTTAAACCTATGGAGAACTACACTTATGATTGCATTATTAAAGGTGATAGTAAATATATGAGTATTGCAGCTGCTTCTATATTAGCCAAAACGTATCGCGATGAAGTTATGAACCTACTTCACGAGGAATTTCCCATGTATAATTGGAAACAAAACAAAGGATACCCTACCAAAGAACACCGAGCCGCTATTAGAAAATACGGCATTACAAAATACCACAGAAAAAGCTTTAAACAACTACCCGAGCAACTAGAATTAAAGATATAGCTGTACATTTAAGAATATCATCGTTTTAATTTTAAATTTGCAAAAAAGCTGCCTTCATGAAATTTAAAGTTTGCATTTTCATTTTCATCCTATTTATTAGTTGTAAGAAAGAAGTAAACACCCCTTCTACTCTTCTGGAGCGTATTCCTCAAGATGCAGCTATACTTATTAAAATCAATGATTACGATCTTTTTGTAAGCGAATTAAAAAATAACTCCTTTTTAAAGGAGTACCAACAGACGACCCATTTTTCAGAAAGTTTTGATTACCTAAAACTCCTATCGCACCTAAAACCTAGCAATGAAAGCATTCTTAGCTTCATTGAGGTTGGAAAAGGAAAACTAGATTATTTTTTTAAAACCAAAACCTCTTCAGCATTATTAGATCTAAAGAGTATTCCCAATAAAACAATAGAAGAAATAAAATACGAGAACTACACCTTCACCAAAGCAACCCTTGAAGACCAAATTGCCTATATATATAAGGTAGAAGAATATACCTTTATTTCTTCTTCACAATTATTGATTGAGAACTTAATAAGGACCAAAGAATTTCCAGAAACGGATCCAAAACTAAAAAAACTTTACGATTCTAGTAGTAATCGTAAAGCTGCAGTTTTATTTTTGAATACTAAATACTGCCAAAACCTAACAGCCTCTTTGAAGGAAACGAGCACTTTTGATTTAGCTGATTTCTCTGATTGGATTTCTCTAGATGCAATACTTAAACAAAACGAGTTAAAACTAACAGGAATTAGCACCTGCAATGATGGCAACCACACTAAATTTGCATCTTTATTTGCTAATGTTAGTCCCGCCTTAAACAGCACGCAATTCTACGCCCCGATAAATGCACAATACATTACCTCTTACACTTTCAAAAATTTTGACAACTACTATAAAAATCAACAAAAATATTTAGAGGCATTACCTAAAAAAGATACTACATTTCAAGCCGTACAAGAACTAGGGATCATTGGTTTATCAAATGATAAGGTAATATTACTACAAACCCTAGACGCCGAGTATCTCGTAGAGATTCTCACCAAAAACTCTAACAACACTATAAATTATCAAGGGAATGAAATCCTGAAGCTTACCAACACATCGTTCCTAGAAAGCTTTAAAGCAATTCTGCCTAAATTTGAAACTAACTATGCTACTATTTTAGAAGAGATTATTATATTTTCAGAAAACTTAGAGCCCTTACAAAATACGATTAGCAACTATAAGAATGAAGCTACATTTGATAAATCTGAAGTGTACCATAGCGTAAAAAACACGATTGCAGATGAGTCTAACATCCTATTCATCTCTTCATCCGAAGGACTCTCTAATTTTCATCAAAATGATATAAAGGAAGATGTTTCAGAACAGCTTTCTAATATAGATTTCAATGATCATGTTGTCATAGGTCAATTAGTTTCTGACAAAGATTTTTTTCATACCAGTATTTTATTAAAAAAAATAACCACACAGAGTGAAAGTAACCTAACAGCACCATTGTTCACTGTTCAACTAGATCATAACATCGAATCGGAACCACAATTTGTAGAAAACCATCTTACCAAAAAACACGAAATTATAGTTCAAGATGTTAATAATATTCTTTACTTGATTTCTACAGAAGGAAAGGTCTTATGGAAAAAACAATTGGAAGGTAAAATTAGAGGGGAAATTTCTCAAGTAGATTTATATAAAAACGGACGCCTACAATTTGCCTTTACTACAGATAACCAATTCTTTATTCTAGATAGAAACGGAGAAGCTGTCGCCCCTTTCACAATGACTTTTGAAGATGCACAATTAACTAGTCTTTCTGTTTTTGACTATGATAATACTAGAAATTATCGCTTTCTCGTTACCAATAAATCCAACATAGCCATGTTTGACAATTCTGGAAAACGCGTAGATGGCTTCAATTTTAAAGACACCGGAAAAACCATTACTAAAGCTCCTAAACATTTCAGATTTAACAAAAAGGATTATATAACATTTCCCCAAGAAGATGGGACCCTACGAATACTTAGCCGCGTGGGAGCAGACCGAATTACGGTAAAGGAAAAAATAACTTTCTCCGATAATGAGGTTTATAATTTTGAAAATCAATTTACAGTTACCGATGATAAAGGCACACTTCTCCAAATTGATGAGAAAGGAAATGTTGACAAAAAAGATCTAAAACTCTCTAAGGACCATACTATTGACGCTTCTACAAATACCCTAGCCGTAATGAATGAAAATACATTAATGGTAAAAGGTAAAAAAATTGAGCTAGAACTGGGTTTATATTCAAAGCCCAAACTATTTTTTAATAATAAGAAATTATATGTGAGTGTAACGGATTTGCAAAATCAAAAAATATATTTATTTGATAGCAGCCTAAAGTCTATTCAAAACTTTCCTGTATTTGGTAATTCTTCCATTGATTTATTAGATATGGATAATGATAAAAAATTAGAATTTGTCGCTAAAGACCAGGAAAACTCTATAATTGTTTATCGCATCAATTAATCTTTTAAAAGAAGTTAGTTACACAAGTTCTACTTCCATCTACACAAATCACCTCATTATTAGGTACTTCATGCTCTATCTTGTTCAAAGAAACACTAAAATAGAAAATCATGAGAAATCTATTTATCGTACTAATTATTAGCCTTCTATACATTCCGAAGGTAGTGAGCCAAATAAACTGTAGTAGGTACTACCCTCTAGAAGAAGGTACTAGCTTTGAATACACTTCTACCAATAAAAAAGGTAAAATAGAAAGTACTGCCAATTATATGGTTTCAAAAGTAAGCAACAGCGCAAATACTACTGTAGCAGAAATGACGATTAATTTAAGTGATAAAAAAGGTAAAGAAATTATACAGTCTAGCTATAACATTACGTGTACAGGATCTGGAGTTAAAATTGATTTCCAATCTCTAATGGCAGGAGATATGATAAAACAATATCACGAAATGGATATCGATGTAGCACTCACGGGTACAGACATAGAACTCCCTAATGAATTGAGTATTGGTCAAGAACTGACCAATGCCAATGTTACTATGAACATAAGCATGGCCGGAATGAACATGAAAACTATAGTAAATACGATAAACAGGAAAGTTGAAAAAAAGGAAAACATTACTACCATTTCTGGTTCTTATGAATGCTTTGTTATCTATAGTGAGAATGAATCACAAGTAATGGGAATAAAAAGAACCTACCCCTCTAGACTATGGCTTACTGAAGGTATAGGAATGGTAAAACAGGAAAGCTATAAGAGCAATGGAGATTTAATAAGTACTACAACATTAACCAAGTTTAACAAATGATTACCAAGTAAAAAACCGAGGTCTAGACCTCGGTTTTTTCTTTTATAAATTCTGCCTCAAATAAAACAGAAAAATGCTTTAACAGCTTTTCTTTCACTTCTTCCATATTTACATCTTTTTGCCCCAATTCTACATTTAAAGAAGTCACTGCTTTATCTTTTATTCCACAAGGTATCATTAAATCAAAATACCCTAAATCTGCATTTACATTTAGTGCAAAACCATGCATGGTTACCCATCTACTAGCTCTAACTCCCATGGCACATATTTTACGAGCGAAAGGGGTGCCTACATCGAGCCAAACCCCTGTTTCTCCTTCAGAGCGTTCCGCTTTGAGACCATACTCCTGCAAGGTTAGAATAACTACCTCTTCTAAGAAACGAAGGTATTTATGAATGTCCGTAAAAAAATTATCTAAGTCTAAAATCGGATAGCCTACAATTTGCCCTGGACCGTGATAAGTAATATCCCCTCCTCTATTTATCTTGTAAAAGGTAGCACCTTTAGCATTTAGTTGAGCTTCGTCAATAAGAAGATTACCCATATCACCACTTTTCCCTAAAGTATAGACATGAGGATGCTCCACAAAAAGAAGATAATTTGTAGTCTCAAGTGTTAATTCCTCTCTTCTATTTCTAATTTTAGTCGCTATAATAGACTTAAAAAGCATCTCTTGGTAGTCCCAAGTTTCTTTATAATCTTTTAGCCCTAGATCTTTATATATAACAAGCTTATTCATGCCTACAAAGATACAAAGACCTATATTATACGAAACTAATTATCAGGGTTATTTAAGATCACCAAAGCTGCAATAACGCCTGGCACCCAACCACAAAGGGTTAATAAAAAAACGATAATAATAGAACCGCAGCCTTTACCAATTACAGCTAAGGGTGGAAAAAAAATAGCTAAAAGAACTCTCCAAATACTCATTTTGATTGATTTTGATTGATTTTGATTGATGAATGTACCTATTAGACGATAAAGCTAAATATATGTTACAGTATTTTAATAAAAATGATATTTAGCAACATTTACTTTTTTTCAGATTGATGAATTGGAGCATTGTACCTATATTTGCAGCCTTAATAAGTAGAAAAATGCAACTCACAGAACAAGAGGTAATCCGAAGAGAGAAATTAACCAAATTAAGAGAATTAGGTATTGATCCTTATCCTGCTGCTTTATACCCAGTAGATACAACTTCAAAAAGTATTAAAACTGACTATAAAGAAGGTAAAAAGGTTATCGTTGCCGGTCGTTTAATGCGTAAAAAAATACAAGGAAAAGCTTCTTTTGCCGCTTTACAAGATAGTGAAGGGCGCGTGCAATTGTATTTTAATAGAGATGAAATTTGCCCTGAAGATGATCATTCTAAATACAACGATATCTTTAAAAAATTAACAGATTTAGGTGATATCATTGGTGTCGAAGGAGAGCTTTTTACCACTCAAGTAGGAGAAAAAACGGTACTCGTAAAAGACTTTACTATTCTTTGTAAATCTTTACGCCCGCTACCTTTACCTAAAGTTGATCCTGATGGTAAAGTGCATGATGAATTTAATGATCCGGAATTACGTTACCGTCAGCGCTACGTAGATTTAATCGTAAATCCGTCTGTAAAACAAACTTTCATTAAAAGAACCAAAATCACGAATAGTATTCGTCAGTTTTTTAATGACCGTGAATATTTAGAAGTAGAAACACCTATCCTACAACCCATTCCCGGTGGTGCATCTGCGCGCCCGTTTTTAACACACCACAATGCGCTAAACATTCCGTTATACTTGCGTATTGCGAATGAGCTTTATTTAAAAAGACTAATTGTTGGTGGTTTTGATGGGGTCTATGAATTTTCTAAAGATTTTAGAAATGAAGGTATGGACCGTACCCATAATCCAGAATTTACAGTAATGGAACTTTATGTTGCTTACAAAGATTACAATTGGATGATGGATATGACAGAGCAACTTTTAGAGAAAGTAGCTATAGACGCTAATGATACTTCAAAAGTAACTGTGGGTAAAAATGAAATAGAATTTAAAGCTCCGTACCCAAGAGTACCCATTCTTGAAGCTATAAAAGAGCATACAGGCTATGATGTTGCCGGTATGGATGAAGTAGAATTAAGAGAAGTTGGTAAAAAATTAGGATTGGAAGTAGATGAAACAATGGGGGTAGGAAAACTTATTGATGAAATCTTCGGAGAAAAATGTGAGCACTTATATATTCAACCAACATTTATCACAGATTACCCTAAGGAAATGAGTCCGCTTACCAAACAGCATAGAGATAATCCTGCACTTACGGAGCGTTTTGAGTTAATGGTAAATGGAAAAGAATTAGCAAATTGCTATTCAGAGTTAAACGATGCTATAGATCAAAGAGAACGTTTTGAAGAGCAATTGAAATTATCTGCTAAAGGAGATGATGAAGCTATGTTTATAGATCAAGATTTTATTCGCGCCTTGGAATATGGTATGCCTCCTACTGCTGGTATTGGTATTGGTATTGACCGCTTGGTAATGCTGATGACTAATAATTCATCAATACAAGAGGTTTTATTCTTCCCACAAATGAGGCCTGAGAAAAAAGCTTTGGAACTTTCTGATAATGAAAAAATAATTTTCGAAATCTTAAAAAAGAAGCAAGAAATGCCACTAGCAGATCTTAAAACTGAAGCAGATTTAAGTAATAAAGCTTGGGATAAAAGCATAAAAGCTTTAGGAAAAATGGGCGTATTAAAAGTTACCAAAACAGAAACTGATTTAATTGCTGCACTTAAAGAATAACAATTCAGTTTAATTTATAATTAAAGGGAAAGACCGTAAAAGGCTCTTTCCTTTTTTTTTGCTCTGAAACCACTCCCATAGGTTTTAAAACGAAACAAAGCCCCTGATAAATCAAGGGCTTTGAATCGACTAATTCCAATAACTAACTTTTTACGCTGTTTGCAAATATTATTGAATATACCAAAGAGACGCTTTAATTCTTAAAATGTTACACATTTCATGAATAATTAACAATATAACAACAACAAGTTAAATTAATCGACTAGAAATCAAATAATAACATGGTTTATTGTTAACATTTAGGTTGATCAGATTAAGATATCGTTAACGAAAATTTAATTTTTATTTTCGTTATTTGGGAAAGACTAATTAAACTATCATACAAAATGTTCAAAACTCTCATGAAGCGGGCACTCCTTGTTCTCGCTCTCGTAGGTTGTTTCTCTACAACCGAAGCTCAAATTTTCAAAAAGAAAAAAAATAAATCAGAGCAAAAAAGCGATCAAGGCAAACCTAAAAAAGGTGGCATTGAAGCTTATGAAAAAGTAATCACAAAAGAAGCTAAAACCGACAAAGGACTTTTTGATGTTCATGAAGTTAACAGTAAGTTCTTTTATGAAATTCCAGATTCTCTTTTTAACAAAGAAATGTTAATGGTGAGCCGTATCTCCAAAACAGCTAACGGACTTGGTTTTGGTGGTGGAAAAATTAACACTCAAGTATTACGTTGGGAAAAGAAAGATAAAAAAGTATTACTACGTGTCGTTTCTTATGATGTTATTGCAGCAGATTCTTTACCGGTACATGAGGCTGTTGTAAACTCTAATTTTGAGCCTGTATTATACGCTTTTGACATAAAAGCACTTAAAAAAGATTCTATTAACCCTGCTACTGTAATTGAAGTAGGAGATTTATTTGAAAAAGATGTAAATGCTTTAGGGATGCCTGACTTTTACAGAAAAAGGTTTAAAGTTTCTCGTTTAGATAATGACAGAAGTTATGTAGAATCTGTTAAGAGTTACCCTTTAAATATTGAAGCTAGACATGTAAAAACATATTTAGCAAGTGCCGCCCCTTCTAATGGCGATTTAGGTTCTATTTCTATTGAGATTAATAACTCCATGATATTACTACCTGCAGAGCCTATGAAAAAACGTTACTATGACGAACGTGTAGGTTGGTTTGCTCGTGGTCAAGTAGATTATGGTTTAGATGCTCAAGAAAGTAAAACAGTAACCTTCTTAGACCGTTGGAGACTTGAAGTAAAAGATGAAGATCTTGAAAAGTTTAAAAATGGGGAACTTGTTGAACCAAAAAAACAAATTGTATACTACATAGACCGTGCTACACCAAAGGAATGGGTGCCTTTTATCAAGCAAGGTATTGAAGATTGGCAAGTAGCATTTGAAGCTGCAGGTTTTAAAAATGCTATTATTGCTAAAGATCCACCGAGTAAAGAAGAAGACCCTGAATGGTCTCCTGAAGATGTTCGGTATTCTGTAGTTCGGTATTTAGCTTCTCCTATTCCTAATGCTAACGGTCCTCACGTAAGTGATCCTAGAACTGGTGAGATCTTAGAATCTGACATCAATTGGTATCATAATGTAATGACTTTATTACGTAACTGGTATTTTGTACAAACTGCGGCCATTAACGAAGACGCTAGAAGCGTTAAGTTTAAGAATGACGTTATGGGTAGATTAATTCGTTTTGTATCCTCTCATGAAGTAGGACACACTTTAGGCTTACCTCATAATATGGGAAGTAGTGTTGCATACCCAGTAGATTCTCTTCGTTCTGCAACGTTTACTAAAAAATATGGAACAGCACCTTCTATTATGGATTATGCACGTTTTAATTATGTAGCACAACCAGGAGATGAAGGTGTTGCATTAATGCCAGAGATTGGAATTTATGATAAATATGCAATTAGTTGGGGATACCGACCAATTTCAGATAAGAATGCTGAAGAAGAAAAGCCTGTTCTAGATCAGTGGATTTTAGCGCATGCAGGAGATCCTTTATATAGATTTGGTCACCAACAGGCAGGCGATGTGGTAGATCCAAGTTCTCAAACAGAAGATTTAGGAGACGATGCTGTTAAAGCGAGCACCTATGGTATTGCAAATTTAAAGCGTATCGTTCCAAATTTAGCAACCTGGATTGCCGAAGACGGTAAAAAATATGACGATTTAGGTACGCTTTATGAGCAAGTACTTTCACAGTATAACCGTTATATGGGACATGTTTCTAATAATATAGGAGGTGTTTATGAGAATTATAAAACTTTTGATCAAGAAGGAGCAGTATATACGCCTGTTGCTAAAGAGCGTCAAAAAAATAGTTTAGCTTTTGTTCAAAAAGAATTATTTACCACCCCAGAATGGTTATTGGATCAAGACATATTTAATAAAATAGAATACTCTGGTTCTATTGAACGCTTACGATCTATACAAGTTAGAACATTAGATAACATCTTAAGTCTTGGAAAAATTGCCCGTATCATAGAGAATGAAACTATAAATGGCAAAGAGGCTTATGCCTTAACTACTATGATGAAAGATCTTAGAACAGGGATCTGGTCAGAATTATCAAGAGGGAGTAAAATTGATACGTACCGCAGAAATTTACAGAAAGCACATATTGATCGTTTAACGTATTTAATGACTGCTGAATCTCAAACAAAAAGTAGAAGATCTAGTCCGTATGTAAAATCTACACCGCTTAATACAAGCCAATCGGATGTACGTTCTGTAGCCAGAGCCGAATTAAATATTTTGAAACGTGCAATAAAAGCGGCTATTGGTAGAACGTCTGATAGTATGAGTAAATATCATTTACAAGATGCTGTAGTACGTATTGATCAGATTTTAGACCCTAAATAAAAATGTTAAACTACTCAAATGCGGATTTGACCTATACAAATCTGCATTTGACAACATTGATAAAACGATAAAGGGAACAATTTCTTAGTTTTGAGTATCGCTTTAAACCCCCAGATTATGACAAAAAGAATTCAAAGCATCGTATATTTCGCACTATTAATCATTGCATGTTTGGTCTATACAGTAACAGACAGCTCATCAAGCACAAGTACTGATTTCTCTAGTTCTAAAACAGAAATATCTCAAAAAAATACAGTTTCCTTGAATAAGTATTAAAACCAATACTGATGGATAATATTACAAAAGGTGTGAATTAAAATTCACACCTTTTTTTTGATCTTAAATTAACCTCCATGCATAGTTGTCTACAAATATTGATAGTTAGACCTACAATTACACCAGTTCTCACAACATATTTTTAATATATGTATGTATTTTCTTACATTTGTATTCTATAAACGAATGATACTATGACCCCGAAACTTAAAAGCCTACTTTTCTTTTTAGCATTTGTCTTATGTTCTATTCTATATTATAGTCTAGAAGAACAAAACAAAAACAACTCATTGTCTAGTGATGATAACTTCGCTACTATGCAATTATCTGATATGGAAAATACAGATGATCTAGAGCAAGCTGATAATTGAAATGTAACCAACTAAACATTAGCTATTAAAAACGACAGCCAATACGTAATGTATTGGCTTTTGTGTTAAATAAAAGTAAATTATTAAACCTTTTAACAACCCATCAGTCAAAAGGTAAAGTAATTTAAATTTTTAAACATGAAAAAAGTAATAGGAGTTCTTGTGCTATTTATAGGATTAAATGCCTTTGCACAGAAAAGAGAAATGAAGAGTGAGATGACTCCAGATCAAATGGCTACATTGTCTACTAAAAAAATGACCTTAGCTTTAGATTTAACTGAGAGTCAGCAAGCAAAAGTGTATGTATTAGAATTAGAGCATGCTACGGAGCGTCTAGCAAAGATGGAAGCACGTAAACAAGCTAGAGAAAATGGGACTACTAAAAACCTAAATTCTGATCAGCGGTATGAAATGCAATCTAAAATGCTTGACCAAAGAATTGAGCAAAAAAAGAAAATGAAATCTGTTTTAACCAAAGAGCAATTTGAGAAATGGGAAAAAATGGCTCATCATCGCAACAGAGAAGGTAGAAAAGGTAAGCACCAAAAAGGTGAAAAAAAAGGGCACAAAAACAATGAAGATAGAAATAATGATTAGGCCGTTTTTGTACGTTTAGTTAAGTGTAAAAGTCGATAGCAATATCGACTTTTTATTTTTTAAGGTTTTAAGAACTTAGCAAACCATTTTCCAGAAGATTTTATAATTCTTTTTTGAGTACCGAAATCAACATAAACAAGTCCAAATCGCGGTTTATATCCTTCTGCCCATTCAAAATTATCCATCAAAGTCCACACAAAATAACCATCTATCTTTAATCCTTTTTCCTTGGCTTTATATACTTGCCTCAAATACTGCTTAAAAAATTTTCTTCGTTCTATATCATTTACAAAACCATTGGCCACATTATCTTCAAAGGCGGCCCCATTTTCTGTTATAATAATTTTTTTCACTCCTTCATATCCATTAAACTTCTTAATCATTTTGTAGATACTTTTAGGATAAACCTCCCAATTCATTACGGTAGTCTGTACGTTTCGCTTATTCGCTTCAATTATTTTAGCACTCAAATAAGGTACAAAATAACTATGCTTTACCACTTCTCTGGTGTAGTTCTGAATTCCGATAAAATCAAACTCAAAAACAGCATCCTCAAGATCTCCTGGCTGTATGTATTTATTCAGCTTTTTTAGAACAGGTGCCGCTGCTGCAGGATATCCTAAACCTAATGAAGGCTCTATAAATAATCTATTTAGTAAAGCATCTGCTTTTTCTGCTGCTAAAACATTTTTCTTTTTCTTATCAATAGGAGTAATATAAGAGCAGCTAAATGTAGTGCCAATTACAGCATTTGGCACCAATGCTCTTAGCAGTTTACCTCCTGCTGCTTGGCATAATACCGCATGATGAATAGCTGGTAAAAAATTCTTTAAGCCTTTAAGCCCGGGCGCATGAACCCCTAGAAAATGACCTGCCCCTGTAAATACCATCGGCTCATTCAACACCATCCAGTGTTTTACACGGTCTCCAAAATGAGTAGCACAGACCTTCGTGAAATTCTCAAACCATGACACTATTGCCCTATTAGTCCAACCACCTTGGTCTTGTAAAACCTGAGGAAGATCCCAATGATAAAGCGTTACCCAAGGAGTAATCTTTTGCTCCAAGCAAAAATCTATCACCTCATTATAAAACTGTATTCCTTTTTCACTTACTTCTCCAGTACCCATTGGCAATAACCTAGACCACGAGAGCGAAAATCTGAAATTAGGAATATTCATGGCTTTCATCAGCAAAATATCTTCCTTGTACTTATGATAAAAATCGCAGGCGGTATTGCCATTTTCACCTTTATGAATTACGCCTATTTGATCTGTAAAACTATCCCAGATAGAAGGACTCTTATCATGCTTATCATGAGCACCTTCAATCTGATATGCCGCCACAGAAACTCCCCAAACAAAATCTTCTCCGAACTTTTTACTCGTGAACTTAGATTTTTTTGAAGTGTTATTCTTAGTCTTCATTAGCGTGGCTTCAAGTTCTCTGATAATACAGTATCTATTATTTCTTCTGTGAGATCAGGATAGTTAACTACTACTCTCGTGTCATTGGCAATCCATTTTTTTATGCGTCTTAAATGTTTTGTCTTTAAAGAACGTATTACAGGAACTCCCAATTTTTTAAGAGCCGCAGCATTACACTGTTGTTCGTATTGCCCTTTCATAGGAATTACCAAAAGCTTCTTATGTAAGAATAGTGCTTCTGCAGGCGCTTCAAAGCCAGCTCCACACAATACACCTGAACTCGTAGCCATACTTGCTATAAATGCCTCGTTTGTTATAGGCTTAATTGTTACATTCCCACGAGTTACCAGTTCCTTATTATGTTTTGAAAACACTTCCCAAGTAGCATTAGTCACTTTTGAAAGCATTTTTAATATTTTTTCATCGCTGTAGGAAGGTAAGTACACCGTATAATGATCTCGTACTTCAACTTTAGCATTACGAATATCTTGACGAATGACAGGCGTATAAATACTCGGATTAAAATTGCTAAAATGAAACCCGTATTGTTTTGTGGTGGGTGCATAACGTCTTAATATCAAATGCCCTAACGGATCTGGCTTGTGAGGTTTAGGACTGCCTTTCATTAAAACTGCAGCCTGATGACTGACACTGATACAGGGTTTATTCTTTAGTTTGCAAGCCCAAGCCGAAACTGGTTCAAAATCATTTATAATAAGATCATAGTCTTCAATAGGCAAACTCTTAATTTCTTTTTGAAGTCTTCTTGAATTGGCTCTAATGTAGGTTTTCCATAGGTCTACCCCACCCTTCTTTCCAAAAATAAAACTTAAACCTTGGAATTGGTATTTAACAGGATACGGAATATCTATATCGGCCTGTGTACCACTTAACAAAAGATCTAGCTCTATATCTTTCTTTAATAAAATTGGAATAATATCACGAGCTCTACTTAAATGGCCATTTCCGGTTCCTTGAATTGCATATAATACTTTCATTCATTTTTGGGTTTAATTGATCCCAACCAAATTAACTATAGTGAACGGATAAAAAAATTGTAGTTACTTTTTTATTCAATTATTTTCTACAGTTGCATTTAAATAGCGCGTCATCAAGACATTCAAAGATTATAAATAAATCTGAAGTAGAATGGTACTATAGTTTAAGAATAAGTTATCTGATTGTAAACAAAAAAGAGAGGCAAATTGCCTCTCTTTTTTTATATTCTAAATAGTATGTATTCTATTTCAATTCGTCTACGATACTTTCTAAAGCTTTTATCGTTGCATCTAAATCTTCATAAGATAAGGCGTCATTTAAAAAATAACTCTCAAAAGCACTTGGCGGTAAATAGATACCGTTGCGTAACATGCCATGAAAATATTTTTTGAACGTCTCATTATTTCCTTCTGCAGATGAAGCAAAATCTACTACAGGAGTCGCAGTAAAGTGTACAGAAATCATACTACCAAATCTATTGATCTGATGTTTAATACCGTTATCTTTTAATACCTTTTCTAATCCTTTGTGTAAGTATGCTGTTTTATCGGCAAGGCTTCTAAAGATATTAGGGTTGGTATTTAAAGCTGTTAGCATTGCCAAACCAGCACTCATTGCTAAAGGATTTCCACTTAATGTTCCTGCTTGATATACGGGTCCGTCTGGCGCTAATTTTGCCATAATTTCATTACGTGCAGCAAAAGCTCCTACAGGAAGCCCACCTCCAATAACTTTTCCAAAGGTGACAATATCTGCATTAATCCCCAACACTTCTTGAGCACCACCTTTCGCCAATCTAAAGCCGGTCATGACCTCATCAAAAATCAAAAGAATACCTTCTTTTGTACACAGCTCTCTCAAGCCTTTCATAAAGTCTTCTTGAGGAATAATGCATCCCATATTCCCCGCAATTGGTTCAATAATTATCGCTGCAATTTCTCGTTTATTAGCATCCACTAAAGTTTGGACACTCTCTAAATCATTATAATTAGCCAATAAGGTATCTTTTGCTGTACCTTCTGTTACCCCTGGACTATTAGGACTACCAAAAGTAACGGCTCCACTACCCGCTTGAATTAAGAAAGAGTCTGAATGCCCGTGGTAACAACCAGAAAATTTAATGATTTTATCTTTTCCTGTATATCCTCTAGCCAAACGTACCGCACTCATACATGCTTCTGTACCGCTATTTACAAATCTAATTTTATCAATATTAGGCACCATAGAAACTGCTAATTTTGCCAATTCCGTTTCTATTTCTGTTGGCATCCCAAAAGAGGTTCCTTTTTTAGCTTTTTCAATGACTGCATTAATAACAGGCTCATAGGCGTGGCCTAATATTAACGGACCCCATGATGCGATGTAATCTATAAATTTATTACCATCTTCATCTGTAAAATAAGCTCCTTTAGCTTCTTTTACAAAAACTGGTGTTCCGCCTACCGCTTTAAAAGCTCTTACCGGAGAGTTTACACCGCCAGGAATATATTCTTGGGCTTCATTAAAAAGTTCACTACTTCTTTTATATAGCATGTTGTTCTTTATTTTTTTACTGATTTTACAACCAGTTGCTGACCAATAGCTAAATTGCTAGAGTTCATTTTATTTATTTTCATTAGTTCTTCTACGGATACAAAATACTTTCTAGAAATAGAATATAAGGTATCGCCTTTCTGAACTACGTGTGTTTTATAGTCGTAGGTCTTTGGTTCTTTCTTGCTGGCGTATCCTTGATTATTAACTAACTTATCATACTGGTGCAAATCATATTGCTCAATAAATGAAATTAGTTTACTAGGATACTTTCTATCTGTAGCATAACCAGCCTGTTTTAATCCATGTGCCCAACCTCTATAATCATCATTATCTAAGTCAAAAAGAAAGGAATAACGCGCTCTAGAAGTTAAGAATATACTGTGATCTCTAAAAGAATACATAGGATGGTTGTACTTTCTAAAGCATTCTCCTTTCTCATCATCATCATGATAATCAAAATCGCCTTCCCAGCCCGTATGGCATTTAATTCCAAAATGGTTATTGGTCTTTTTCACCAAAGTACTACGTCCATAACCACTTTCTAGAATACCCTGAGCAAGTGTAATACTAGCCGGAATTCCGTAAGCCTTCATTTCAAATTGCGCTATTTCAGAAAATGTATTAATATATTCTTGAACAGAACTAATAGGGAAGTCTATAAACTTTCCGGAATCTTCTGGAAGAAGGTAAATATCCGTATCCGCTTCTGCAGCATCTGCCGCCTTCGTGTCTGTTGTGCTCGTATATGCTCCTTGCTTTTTAGTGGTAGCGACTGTTCTTTTGTGTGACTTACAGGCTGCAAAAAAAACGAGTACTAAGATAAGTGTTATCTTTTTTATCATAATTCTAGTAATGGTAAATTTTTATTCTTTAATACTTTATTCATCCCGGTAATACCTTGTAGACCACCCGTATGGATGGCTAATATTTTAGTGCCTTCTTTAAAGTGGTTCTTGGCAATCATATCCACCACTCCGAACATCATTTTTCCTGTATAAATAGGATCTAATGGGATGGCTGTGTTCTTTTTAAAATCATTAATAAAAACAATTAACTCTTTTGAAATCTTGCCATATCCTCCAAAATTATAATTTGTTTCTAAATCCCAATTAGATTTCGCTGTAAATTTACAAATATCTTTTTTTAGAAAATCGCCTTTTAAGGCAGGAAAACCTATTATAACCTGATGATCCTTAGAAGAATTGATAATTCCTGAAATTGTACCTCCAGTTCCTACACAAGTGATGACCACATCAAAATCTGAATCGCCAGCACGTACTATTTCTTCACAACCTTGCACTGCAAATTGGTTGGTACCACCTTCGGGAATGCGATAAAATAGTCCAAACTCTTTTTCTAAAGAGCCAATAGCCCCCGCCTCTTCTTTAACTCTATAAGCTTCTCTGGTGACAAATTTAAATTGCATACCGTTAGCATGGGCAAATCTTAAGGTAGGATTCTCTTGCCATTTCTGTGCTAGTTCCTCTCCTCTGATAATCCCTATTGTATTAAAGCCATATTCTTTCCCTGCAAATGCAGTTGCGGCAATATGGTTGCTATAGGCGCCCCCATAAGTAAGTATCGTTTTTAATCCGGCCTTCTTAGCCGCTTCTATATTATACTTAAGTTTTCTAAATTTATTCCCCGAGATAAATGGATGGAGTTGATCTTCCCTTTTCATGTAAAGAGTAACTTTTTTGTCCTTTAGAATTGGAAGTTCTACCTTTTGATTTCTACTTACCACCACTCATTTTTAAGAAACTCAAAGATATTTAATAAAGCTGAATGCTTTGCGTTCTGTAGGATAATTTAAATTTCGTTCATTGGCATACGCCTCTCGTTCAAAACTTATATTCTTATAGGCCTTGTACGAGTTAAGATAACAGATACACCGGATGCTCCATTCCATGAGATACAGCACATAGAAAAATACCACCAATAATTCTGTTTGCTGCTTTAGGTGAATTTTTTCATGGTTAATAAGAATTACATCTTTCTTTAACGCATCATCCTTTAGAATAATAAAAGGCCAAAGTGTTAAGCCTACGTAATTCTTCACAAAAAAAAGTCTTGAAACTAAAATCATTCTTAAATATTACAATCTATACCTTACCAAAGCTAAAAACGTGCCACAACTATTTTTAGGTGTGTTGCAGCAGAACTGAATCTTATTTTTAGGCTATTATTAAAATTAACGTTAAAAATTATTTTAAATTCTATAATCCGCAAAGAAGAATTAAATTTACAGGAATCGGATGTATTATGATGAAAAAAATTATCCCCATAGAAGAAGGTGACTTTTACCTTTCGGAGCAAGGATACAAAGTTTTTACCGCCCAGTACCATTTAAAACGAGGATACTGTTGCGAAAGTGGTTGCAGACATTGTCCTTATGGCTATAGTTCTAAAACCAATAAGTACAACTAAATCAGGCTCTTTCGGCATGATTATTGATATTTATGCTAATCAGAATATAATAATAACCCTATAATAAAATTTGTTATGAAAACATTTAAAATTTTAGCCCTGCCTATTTTTGCGCTTCTTATTCTAAGTTCCTGCAGTTCTGTCCGTGTAATGGCAGATTATGATAAAAAAGCAGATTTTAGCACCTATAAAACATACGCATTTTATAAAACGGGTGTTGATAAAGCTCAGATTTCGGATTTAGATAAAAAAAGAATTCTATATGCTATTGAAGCTGAAATGACTGCTAGAGGTTTTTCTAAATCTGAGAACCCAGATATATTGGTAAGCATTTTTACTAAAGAAAGAGAACAAGTAGATATTTACAATAATTACTGGGGCGGTGGCTTTGGATGGGGTTGGAATCCTTATTTCTGGGGAGGACAAAATATGTATGGCAACCAAGTAAGTACCCGTACAGAGGGCTCTTTATATATTGATCTTATTGACGCCAAAGACAAGCAATTGGTATGGCAAGGAAAAGGTGTTGGTGCATTATACCAAACCAAAAATATAGAAAAGAAAGAAGAACGCATTCAGAAGTTTGTTACTGAGATATTAAAAGCTTACCCGCCAAGGGCTTCTAATTAAAAAATAGTTATCCTTATAAATTACCGTGAAAGCAGAACCTATGTTCTGCTTTTTTTTATGCCCTAACCACAGTAAAATCACACCTACTTATCTGTACTATATTTTGTATCTTTAATCCGAAATAAATACGAATTATGTCTTACGAGAGTAACCCTATTTTAGATAAACTACCAGTGCATTTAAGGCAATTTATAAAGCCACAGGATTATAGTGACTACACCGCTATCAATCAGGCTGTATGGCGTTATGTAATGCGAAAAAATGTAGATTATTTAAGTAAGGTTGCCCATAAATCCTATTTAGACGGACTAAATAAAACAGGGATTTCTATTGATGACATTCCTAACATGTATGGGATGAACCGTATTCTACAGGAAATTGGTTGGGCTGCCGTTGCGGTAGACGGATTCATACCGCCTTCTGCATTTATGGAGTTTCAAGCATATAATGTGCTTGTCATTGCTTCAGACATTCGGCAGTTAGAACATATTGAATACACTCCTGCACCAGATATTATCCATGAAGGAGCAGGTCATGCGCCTATTATTGCTAATCCTGAATACGCAGAATACTTAAGAAGATTTGGAGAGATTGGTTGTAAAGCAATCTCTAGCGCTAAAGATTATGAATTGTATGAAGCTGTGCGCCATCTTTCTATTATCAAAGAAGCTCATGGCACACCACAAAATGAGATTGATGCTGCTGAAAAACTAATTGAAGACTTACAGCAAAACATGGGAGAACCTAGTGAGATTGCGTTGATCCGTAATTTGCACTGGTGGACGGTTGAGTATGGCTTAATTGGTACTGTTGACAATCCTAAAATTTACGGGGCAGGCTTACTTTCTTCTATCGGAGAAAGTGCTTGGTGTATGACTGATGATGTTAAAAAAATTCCCTATTCTATAGAGGCAGCACATACTTCTTTTGATATCACAAAACCACAACCTCAACTTTTTGTGACTCCAGATTTTGCATTTCTAAGTCAGGTGTTAGAAGAATTTGCTAATACTATGGCGCTGCGAAAAGGAGGTTTATCAGGAATCAAAAAACTAATCAATTCAAAAGATTTAGGGACTATTGAGTTGAGTACTGGGATTCAGGTTTCTGGTAATTTTGAACAGGTTATTGAGTTTGAAAACAAACCCGTTTATTTTCAAACCAAAGGCAAAACAGCACTGTCGTACCGCGAAAAAGAACTTGTGGGTCATAGCACCAAACACCATGCTCAAGGTTTTGGCTCTCCTATAGGGAAACTTAAAGGTATTAACCTTGCTATTGAAGATATGAGTCCTAGGGATTTAAAAGCCTATAACATTTTTGAAGGGCAAACCATCCATCTAGAATTTGAAGGCGGCATAAAGGTTCAAGGAGAAATTATTACAGGGACACGTAATCTACGAGGAGAAATTATACTAATCACCTTTGACAATTGTACCGTGACCTACGGTGATACTATTTTGTTCACTCCTGATTTCGGCTTATATCATATGGCTATAGGAGAAAATATTGCTTCTGCTTTTAATGGCCCCGCAGATTTAGCTAGTTTTGATTTGATTACCCATAAGGTGACCAATACCACTATAAAGCCTACTAAAAATGACAAAAGCATCTTACTAGAGCAATACTACCAACAAATTAGAGAATTTAGAGAAGGCAAAAACACAACGATTTCTAGGAATAAAGTTTTTCAAGAAGTAAAACATAACTTCCCTAAGGACTGGTTACTTTCTGTAGAACTGTATGAATTAGCAAAATCTAATAACGATGTGGAATTTGCCTCAGAAATTTTAGCGCACTTAGAAAAAGTGAAACAAAACAATCCTAGCGTGGGTCGTTTAATAGACGACGGACTAGTATTAGTGAATCAAAGTTTGGTGATATAACTTATCCTTTTATCAAATCTGGTAAATTACCATTTACCGTTTCTCCTTTGTATTCTAAGGTCCACCCTAACGAATTAGTTAGGATATAGAAATTAGAGAGTTCGCTTAACAACCTGTTTTGCGCATTTAATTTTAAAGCAGAATTCTCTACTTTTTTCATTAAAGAGGCACGTACATTCTTCTTGATCTTATTATAGTCATTGGCATTGAACTGATTCAAATAATCTGCCGAAACATCATAATACTCAAAATCTGGATTTAGTTTTATTTCTGGCTCAGGGATACTTTTTATCAGTAGCGTTTTTGTTTCTTCCTGTACTTCAAAATCTATCTTACTTAAATCATAAGCAACCGTAACATCTGCATTTACCACTACCAATGCTTTTTTCTCCGCCGTAATTAAGGGTCCAAAAAGTTGTTGCGAATCTTTATAGTTATAAACCTCAGCAAAATGCCCCTCGGTCACCACTAATTTTGACACATTTTTGATAGACTCCTGGATAAGCATGGAGTTTTCTTTTAGAATAGACTTTTCTTTTGAACTATCGGAACAAGAACGAAAAATAAATACCAAGGCCAATGTAACCACAGCTCCTATAATGATGTTTTTCATAGACTAAATTTCATAAATGGATATTGTTTCTGAACACGCGCAATTTTACCTTCTAAGGCTTTTAAAAACTTTTGATGTTGTTCTGACTCCGGATTAAAAGGTCTATGCACTAAACCTCTCTGGATAGCTTCTACCGCTTTCATCCCAGAGCTTGCTACATCAGAAACCCAAACTTCATTAAACTTCTCCCAAATATAACGTATTGCCACAGCATTAGGGTGTATCATATCTTCTGCATAAAAACGATAATCCCGAAGCTCATCCATCATGAGTTCATAACTAGGAAAATAAGCGTTCTTTTCTCCTGAAGTAAGTATTACTTGATGAATAGCCGTTATCAAGTGCGCTTTACTTTGCTGATTTGCTACAAAGCCATCTTTTAAATGACGTACCGGTGATACCGTAAATACGACTTGAACTTTACTATTTACTTTGGCTACAAGCGCTACAATACGCTCTAGACTTTCCTGAATAGCAATTACCGAGAGTAGTTCTTTAAGAAACGATACCTGAGGAACTTTATGACAGTTGGCCACTACGCGATCTGTACGCAACTCACGGTACACCCAAGCTGTACCTAAAGTAATGATCAAGTGCGATGCTTTTTCTAGTTGTTGCCTAACGATAACCAAGCAATTATTTAAATTAGCCAATAAGGCCTCTTTGGTAGGTGCTGATAATTCGGAATGTGCATCATAACACTGCCAGCGCTCATTTAAATAAAATACCTCATCTTCTGTATAGGCTGTATTTGTTATCGCCCTAGAAATTAATTTTTCAATAGCTAATGGATGAAATAGGATACCGAAAGGATTTTGAACGGATCGAAATTTAAAGTACGTTAATTTTTCTCCAATATTTTCAACAAAACAAGACCCTAACAATAGCAACTGACTATTATAATCAATTTGATGCTTGGCTTTCGTTAAGGGAATTTGAGTTTGGAGTTTCATTTTTAAAAATCAAAAAAGGCTTAGTACCTACCCAAAGGTACACCACTAAGCCTTTTATTGTTATCAATATTCGTTTCTAAGTGAACGTTAAAACGGAATGCGCTATTACGCTACGTAATTCTTTGCCTGCTCTAATGCTTCTGCGATCCCTCCTGGGTTTTTACCTCCAGCAGTTGCAAAAAATGCTTGGCCACCGCCACCACCTTGAATAAGTTTCCCTAATTCACGTACTACAGTTACCGCACTTAAGTCTTTCTTTTCTACTAGCTCTTTTGAAATATAGCAAGATAATAAAGCTTTACCCTCATTTTCAGCAGCTAACAATAAGAATAAATTGTCTTTGTTGCTTCCTAGCTCAAAAGACAAATCTTTGATTCCAGCAGCATCTAAATCTACTTTCTTCGCCAGAAAATCAATTCCGTTAAGGCTCTGAATTTCTGTAAGCAAATCGCCTTTCAAATTCTTAGCCTTATCCCGCAACAAACCTTCTACTTCTTTCTTTAGTTTGGCATTTTCTTCTTGCAAGCTAGTCACTGCCTTTACAGGATCCTTACTATTGTTTAGTAAAACTTTAACCTCAGAAAGTGTATTGTTATTATCCGTATAAAAATCTTTAACCGCATCAGAAGTTATCGCTTCAATTCTACGAATCCCAGAGGCTACAGCTCCTTCAGATTTAATTTTAAAATGCCAAATATCTGCTGTAGTTTTTACATGCGTACCGCCACAAAGCTCAATAGATTTTCCAAAGCGAATGGTTCTTACTGCATCACCATATTTTTCTCCGAACAAGGCCATAGCACCTTGCTCCACTGCCGTTTGCATAGGTACATTTCTACTTTCTTCCAATGGTAAATTCCCTTCAATACGTGCATTCACAAAATTCTCTACTTCCGTTAACTCCTCGGCAGTCACTTTAGAGAAATGCGAAAAATCAAAGCGTAAATATTTAGAATGTACCGCAGAACCTTTTTGCTCTACATGTGTTCCTAAAATTTCACGCAATGCTTGATGTAATAAATGTGTTGCGGTATGGTTTGCTTCCGTTCTTCTTCTTTGCTTTTCATCAACCACCGCTTTAAACGTTTCTTTGACATCTTTCGGAAGGTTTTTAGCAAAGTGAATAATTTCGTTATTCTCTTTCTTTGTATCTAGGATATAGATTACGTCACCGTTTGCCGCTTCTAAATATCCTTTATCTCCTACTTGTCCACCACCTTCTGCGTAGAAAGGAGTTAAGTTAAATACAATTTGATATTGCTCCCCATCTTTTTTAGAGGTAACCTTTCTATATTTTACTAGTTTTACGTTAGATTGTAAGACATCATATCCAATAAACTCTTGTTCTAAGTCTGAAGAAAGCACCGTCCAATCTTCTTTCGATATTTCTGATGCAGAACGCGAACGCTTCTTCTGCTCTCCCATAGCAACTTCAAACCCTTTTTCATCTAAATGAAGTCCTCTTTCACTTAAAATTAATGCGGTTAAATCTATTGGGAACCCAAAAGTATCATACAATTCAAAAGCTTTTCTACCATCAATAGTATCGCTTGCGGCGCTTGCAATAATAGAATCTAAAAGTACCAGCCCTTGATCTAAAGTTTTCAAGAAAGAATGTTCTTCTTCTTTAATAACATTTTCAATAAGTTGTTTCTGACTTTTAAGTTCAGGAAAGGCAGCTCCCATACTATCACAAAGAACATTTACCAAACGGTACATAAATGGTTCTTTAGTATCTAAGAACGTAAAGCCATACCGAATAGCTCTACGTAAAATTCTACGAATTACGTACCCCGCTCCTGTATTACTTGGCAATTGCCCGTCAGATATTGAAAAAGATACCGCACGGATATGATCTGCTATCACACGTATTGCTATGTCTAGCTTCTCATCCTTACCATAAGTATTAGTTGTAATAGCTTCTATCTCTCTAATGATCGGTGTAAAAACATCGGTATCATAGTTAGATTGCACGTTTTGCATCACCATACACAAACGTTCAAAGCCCATTCCGGTATCTACATGCTTTGCTGGTAATGATTCTAATTGGCCATTTGCTCTACGGTTGTATTGCATAAATACCAAATTCCAAATCTCTACTACTTGCGGGTGGTCATTATTTACTAATGATGCACCAGAAACTTTAGCTTTTTCTTTAGCAGATCTAATATCTACATGAATTTCTGAACAAGGTCCGCAAGGGCCTTGATCTCCCATTTCCCAAAAATTATCCTTTTTATTTCCAAAAAGAATTTGAGATTCTGGTACAATATTTCTCCAAAGCGCTAATGCTTCCGCATCTTCCTCTAAATTATCAGCATCTTTACTCCCCTCAAAAACGGTTACATAAAGACTTGTTTTATCAATCTTACAAACGTCTGTCAAAAATTCCCAAGCCCACGTAATGGCTTCTTCTTTAAAATAATCACCAAAACTCCAGTTCCCCAACATCTCAAACATCGTATGGTGGTAGGTATCTTTCCCTACTTCCTCCAAATCATTATGCTTACCACTAACGCGCAAACATTTTTGAGTATCTGTAACACGGGTATCTTTAGGGACTGTATTCCCTAAAAAGAATTCTTTAAACTGGTTCATACCAGCATTTGTAAACATTAAAGTAGGGTCATCTTTAATAACCATAGGAGCAGAAGCAACTATTTTATGTTCTTTGTCCTTAAAAAATTCTAAAAATTTTGATCGTATCTCTTGAGATTTCATCTGTAATTGTTTAATGCTTTTAGCACATTCTTATAAATCTAACCCCATAGTTGCCTAAATTCCCTTTAAAAAAGAAGAAAATGATGACAAAAACTTAAGCTTTTGATAAATTTAAGGGAATCTACAAAACTATTTTTATATTTGTTTGTTACGTTAAATTGAAAGCACAAAAATAGGATAAAATCCATTTATGTCTAAAGTAAAATATTATTACGATCCAGATACTTTATCGTATCGCAAAATAGAAGCAAAAAAATCTAGAAGATACAGGAATATAGGCCTGTTTTTACTAGGTTCTTTTTTGTTCGGTCTGCTAGGCCTTACCATATTATTGAATACCAATTTTATAAATACGCCTAAAGAATTGTCTTTACAGCGCGAGTTGCGGAATTATGATTTGCAATTTGAGCTTTTAGATAAGAAAATGGAGCAGGTAGAACAGGTGTTGGCCAATATAGAAGATAGAGACAACAATATTTACCGCGTTTATTTTGAAGCTAACCCTATCCCTGATGAGCAACGAAGAGCTGGTTTTGGTGGGGTAAACCGATATAAATCATTAGAAGGGTTTAATAATTCTGAAATGATTATTGCTTCTACAAAACGAATGGATATAATTCAAAAGCAAATGGTCATCCAATCTAAGTCTTTAGATGAGATTACAAAACTTGCGGAAGAGAAAGAAAAGCTGCTTGCAGCAATTCCTGCGATACAACCCATTAATAATGAAGATTTAAAAAGAATGGCCTCAGGATACGGTTGGCGTTCAGATCCGTTTACAAAAGCAAGAAAAATGCACTGGGGGATGGATTTTACGTCTCCTAAAGGAACCCCTATCTATGCCACTGGAGATGGTAAAGTGATCCGTGCCGATAGTAATTCTTCCGGATACGGAAACCACATTCGTATTGATCATGGTTTTGGGTATGTAAGTTTATATGCGCACATGAGTAAATACAATGTTACTGCTGGTAAAACGGTAAAACGCGGAGATCTTATTGGCTTTGTAGGGAGCACAGGACGTTCAGAAGCGCCTCACCTTCATTATGAAGTTTTTAAAGATGACCAACGTATTAACCCCATTAACTTCTACTATGGAAGTTTAACTGCGGAAGAATTCGCAAACATGTTAAGAACAGCATCACAAGAAAATCAATCATTAGACTAATGCATATAGAACTTCCTGAGAAAAGATATTACGGTATTGGCGAAATTGCAAAGGCCTTTGATGTCAACACATCATTGATTCGGTTTTGGGAAAAAGAGTTTGATGTACTTCAACCTAAAAAAAATGCAAAGGGTAACAGAAAATTCACCCCACAAGATGTAAAAAATCTGCAGTTAATTTATCACTTGGTAAAAGAACGCGGTTTTACTTTAGAGGGCGCCAAAACTCATTTAAAAGAAAACAAGAGTCAGACCCTATCAACGTTTGACATCATTAGTAAATTAGAAGGCATAAAAGCTGAACTAGTCAAAATAAAAAATCAATTATAACACTTACCAAAAATAGTAAAGATGAAAAAAGGACTGATCGGGATTATTGTTATTGTAGCTGTAATTGCCCTTTTTGGAATGTGGTATGTTAGCGCTAACAATACCCTTGTAGAAATGAAAGGACAAGCTACCAAGCAATGGGCAAACGTAGAAAGCTCATATCAGAGACGTAGTGACCTAATTGGCAATTTAGTTAAAACGGTGCAGGGTGCTGCAGATTTTGAGAGAGGAACCTTAACAGATGTTATAGAAGCAAGATCTAAAGCCACGTCTACAACTATTGATGCGAATAATTTGACTCCTGATAAGATGGCCGCTTTTCAACAAGCACAAAGTGGTTTAACAGGTGCTTTAAGTAAATTAATGGTAGTAGTAGAACGCTACCCTGAACTAAAAGCGAACCAAAATTTCTTAGACTTACAATCACAAATAGAGGGTACTGAAAATAGAATCAATGTAGAGCGTAACCGCTTCAATGATTTAGCTGGTGAGTACAATATAAAGATTGCAAAAATACCAACAAATATTATTGCTTCCTTAGCAGGGTTTCAACAACTATCCTTATTCTCAGCAAATAGCGGTGCAGAAAATGCTCCAGATGTAAATTTTGATTTTAACTAGAACCTAATATGTCTAAAGTAGAAGCATTTTTATCCGAAAAAGAAGAGCAAGAGATTGTTCAGGCTATTATAGAAGCTGAAAAAAATACTTCTGGTGAGATTAGAGTTCATATTGAAGCACATACTACATTAGATCACTTTAAACGTGCAGAAGAAGTCTTTCACGTTTTAAAGATGGACAATACGAAAGACGCTAATGGCGTTTTGATCTATGTGGCCGTGCATGATAAAAAGTTTGTCATTTGTGGAGATAAAGGGATTGACAAGGTAGTGCCTAAAGATTTTTGGGACTCCACTAAAAATGTCATTCAACAACAATTTAAAGAAGGAAACTTCAAACAAGGTATCATTGATGGCATCTTAAAAGCCGGAAAAGAACTTCACACTCATTTTCCATGGCAACATAACGACACAAATGAACTTAGCAATGAAGTTTCTAAAGGGTAATATATTAATTTTAGTTCTATTCCTAACTTCCTTTGCTTTTGGTCAGTTTACGATCCCAGAAAAGCCTAGCGAACAAAAAGGGGTTTATGATTATATAAATTTGTTATCTGCTTCGCAGAAAAACACCCTTACCCACAAATTAAAAAGTTATGCCGACAGTACCTCTACACAGATTGTAGTGGTAATTATTGGAAGTACTAAGGGCGAAGATATTAATTACCTAGGCGCGCAATGGGGCCAAAAATGGGGTATTGGCCAGGGCGATACAGATAACGGAATTTTATTGATTCTCGCTAAAGACGACCGAAAGGTGGCTATCAATACCGGTTATGGTGTAGAAGGCTCTCTCACCGATGCCATGTCTAAACGAATTATAGAACAAGTGATCATCCCTGAATTTAAAACAGGCGATTACTACGGAGGCATAAACAAAGGTGCCGATGCTATTTTTGGCATCCTTACGGGAGAATTTCAAGAAGACCGAACCTTTAGCACCAACTCTTTTCCTTTTAAGAGTTTATTCCCATTTTTAATTTTCATCATTATCATTATCATCTTTTCTAACAAAAACAAAGGAAACGGCGGCGGCAGAAATGGCGGCAAAAGGTCTGGAGGTTTTGATATTTGGGATGCCATTATTCTAAGTAATATGGGTCGCGGTGGCCATAGCTCCGGAGGAGGTTTCGGTGGCGGTGGTGGCTTTGGAGGCGGAGGTGGTTTTGGCGGAGGCTTCGGTGGCGGAGGCTTTGGCGGAGGCGGCGCTTCTGGTGGTTGGTAACCTCTATAACAAACGCAACCATTCTTTATAATTTGTATCTTTTTAAAAACCCTACTATGTATAAATCAATAACAGTACTTTTCTTATCCCTATTTCTTGTGCAATGTGAAAGCAGTAGCGAGACCACTACAACAGACTGCAGTGTCGTAAGCTGTTTGTCTAACAACTTTAAGATGATCATCATTGACGAAGCTTCGGGCGCTAATTTAATTGCCAACGGGACCTATACCGCTTCTAATATTACCATTTTTGACGAGGCTAGTATGAATGCTGCTTTTTCAGTAACTACTACTGAAGAAACTCCAGGCATCTATTTATCACTAGATATTTTAGAAAGTCAAGAAAAAAGTTATACCGTTAATTTAAAGACAGATGCTTTTTTTACGATGAATATGGATATAGAAAAAACCGGAGAGGGCAGTGAATGCTGCGGAATAGACACCGAAATAGATAGTATTTCTGTAAGTGGTGCAACTAGTGAAATAGATCTTGAAAATAAAATGATCACACTTTTTATAATATAGCAATACGCTTTAAATCCTAAAAAAGAGGGCTAAATTCTATGATAGAATTTAGCCCTCTTTTATATTATATCCTTTTGTGTGCGTTACTTTTTACGCATAAATACAGAGATAGGCACTCCAGAGAAATCAAAACTTTCTCTAAGCTTATTCTCTAAGAAACGTTTGTACGGATCCCTAACGTATTGTGGCAAGTTGCAGAAAAATGCAAATTGCGGATACGGTGTTGGCAATTGCGTACAGAACTTAATTTTCACATATTTACCTTTGTATGCTGGCGGAGGATAGTTTTCTATCAACGGTAGCATTATATCATTGAACTTACGTGTTTGAATCTTACGACTTCTATTTTCATAGACTTGTACTGCCGTTTCAATCGCTTTAAAAATACGCTGCTTTGTTAATACCGACATAAAAATAATAGGCACATCTACAAAAGGCTCCATAGCCTCTTTGATCTTTTGCGTATATTGCTTCATGGTATTGGTCTCTTTCTCTTCTACCAAATCCCACTTATTCACAAGAACTACAATTCCTTTATTGTTACGTTGTGCCAACCAGAAAATATTCTGAACCTGACCATCAAAACCACGTGTTGCATCTAAAATTAGAATACACACATCTGAATGCTCAATAGCTCTTACAGAACGCATTACCGAGTAAAACTCCAGGTCTTCGTGCACCTTAGACTTTCTACGGATACCTGCTGTATCTACAAGATTAAATTCAAAACCAAAACGGTTGTATTTGGTATCAATACTATCTCTAGTCGTACCTGCAACATCAGTAACAATATACCGCTCTTCGCCAATCAATGCATTAATGAAAGATGATTTTCCTGCATTAGGTCTCCCTACTACCGCAAATCTCGGTAAATCTTCATCCCTGTTTGGTTCTTTTTCTGGAAGTACTTCTACTAAAGCATCTAATAAATCTCCTGTTCCTGATCCATTAGTACTTGCAATAGTAAAATAATCTCCTAAACCAAGAGAATAAAACTCTACAGCATCTTCTGCACGTTTGTTATTATCTACTTTATTTACCGCTAATAAAACCGGCTTTTTAACTTTACGAAGTAAATTAGCAACGTCTTCATCCATCCCGGTAATTCCGGTTTCTACGTCTACCATAAAAATGATTACATCTGCTTCATCGATAGCCAATTCTACTTGTTTATCAATTTCTGCTTCAAAAACATCATCACTTCCTTTTACATATCCTCCAGTATCTATTACTGAGAATTCTCTTCCATTCCAGTCACTCTTGCCGTAATGACGGTCACGCGTAACTCCACTAACCGCATCAACAATAGCCTCTCTACGCTTTATTAATCGGTTAAAAAAAGTTGATTTCCCTACGTTAGGTCTTCCTACAATGGCTACAATAGCACTCATACTTCGTAATTTTGCTGCAAAAGTACTATTATTTATTGAAGAAAAATGATATCTTCTCTACCTAAATAGCTGTTACTGTGAAATTAGGGAAAAGAAAAATGTAACGATCTTAGGAAATTTGAGATATATTTAGCCCCAAACTCGCTTAAAAATTAATAAGATACCTGTGAAAACGCTTCCAAATACTATCGTCTTAAGACCTCGTTTTCAATTGGTATTGAACTCAGAAAAAGAACAGCTACTTTCTAATTTCAGTCCTTTACAACATCACGCTATACAATGCAAACGTTTAGATGAACACCTGTTTCTGAAGTTTAAAGCCAAGGAACATCATTTCTGGTCACCACAACTACATCTAGAAATTGTCGCTAACGAAGAAGACAACTCTTGTACGGTCTATGGTGTTTTTGGACCCAACCCAACCTTATGGACCTTTTTTATGTTCCTACATTTTGGCATTGCGCTCCTATTTACAGCCATATCTATTTGGGCTTATTCTAGTTTCGCCTTGCACAAACCCTACGGAGTTCAAGTAGGTTTAATGGTACTAATGATTGTTCTATGGTTTTCTTTTTATGCTTTTGGGCGTATTGGCAAACAAAAAGGAAGACCACAAATGCAAGAGTTGTACAACCTAATGAAAGAGACTCTAAATAAATAATCCCCAAGCTCTTTAAAACTTAGGGATTGTAAAACTAATTTTATCTTCTTCTATTTAATCTCATAAATAGCTACGGTATTAGAAATCTCATTAGTAACAACCAAGAGATTCTCACCCGTAGGACTATCTTTTGCTGCTATAGCCAACAAGCCTTCCGGTGCTACATCATTTGTATCTAATAGCCATTCTAGAAACTGCGGACTCCTAGGATTAGAAATATCATAAACCATAACGCCACCTGCTCTTTCAAGACCTACAAATAGTAAGGTTGAGTTTCCAATTTTTAAAGTAGTTACTGATTCTGGCTCTGCACCTTTATCATCACTTCTGCCATCAGCTTCTCCTTCATCTGCATTGAAGAATGATGGGTTGATTTCAAATGTAGCACGGCCTATTTCATCTGCACTATCATACACCAAAGTTCCTGATGTATTCCAAATAGAAAAGGATCTAGCGCCATACCCATAAATTTTATCAAAATCGCCATCACCATCAAGATCACCATTGGCCGTAGTAATTTTTAATCGCCCTAAATTTTCATCTAACTGTAATTCTGCAGCATTAGGAAAAACTGATATATCTAAGGTCAAATCCTTTACGCGTTCTTCTTCAGAATAGCCATCATAGTCTCTAGAATCTCCTTCATTGGCGGTAATGATATATTCCATTTCATCAATAGTTGCAAATGCAATGGCATCTGGCATATAGAAGCTCAATACAGGCCAGTTTTTAAAATTCCCTAAAACATCATCTTTATTACTAGCATCCATAGTATTTTCTGGAAGAGAAAAATCTTTTGTCCCTAATCCAAATACATCGGTAATTGTTTTTGCTGCCAAATTTACAACCGCAATTCCGTTATTTTCTTGTAAGGTAATGTATGCATATTTGCTATCATCAGAGACCGCAATATACTCAGGCTCTACATCTTGAGCGATACTCGCATTAGGACCGAAAACTCTAAAATCATTTCCTATTGCAGATGCACTAAAAGAGGTAAAAAATAAGGTGTTAATTTCATTTCTTTCAATATTAATGATAGAGACAGAACCTTCTGGGTCTACTGTATAATCATCATTAGGCTCTCCTTCATTAGCTGAAATTAAATAGGTACCATCAGGAGAAAAGGCAACCATATCTGGTAATGCGCCAACGGTATATGAAGTTATTAAGTTTTGAGAAGTAGTATCATAAGTTTGAATGGTCCCATTGGATTGCTTATTGGTATTTTCTACCGCTACCGCAACCACGCCATCATGAACCGCAACGCTGTTTGGAACTCCTGTAAGGATAATTGATGTTAATTTAACCGCAGAGGAAGGTACGGATATATCCCAAACGGACACTTCTGATTGCACAGGATTTACAACAAATAATTTTTTAGTGCTAGGATCAAAAGCACTGATCTCTGAAAACCCTTCGTCTCCAGAGCCATTTGAGAATCCTCCAATTTTTGTAAATTGTAAAGCAGATACATCTATATCCGCATCACCACCATGTCCTACGTGATCTTTAATACAAGAAGTTAGTAAAAGCCCTCCAAAAAGAGCAACTAAGGTAATTTTTTTCATTGTTGTGGTTGTTTATGTATAACAACCAAAAATGCAGCTTTTGTGTAACTTAGGCGTAAACTAAAGAACAAACAAAGGTTAAGAACCTAGCCTTGATTGTAACCAAAACGTTTTAACTGATTGGCATTGCTTCTCCAGTTCTTATTTACTTTTACATACAGTTCTAAATGCACTTGCTTATCAAAGAAAATCTCTAAATCTTTTCTAGACTCTACACCTACTCTTTTTAAAGCAGCACCTTTATGACCAATAATGATTCCTTTTTGAGATTCGCGCTCTACCATAATCACAGATCGCATTCTAATAATTTTATCATCCTCAAAAAACTCCTCGGTATCTATTTCTACTGAATATGGAATTTCTTTTTTGTAGTTCTGTAATATTTTCTCTCTAATAGTTTCATTTACGAAGAAACGTTCTGGCTTATCTGTTAATTGATCTTTAGGATAAAACGCCGGAGAAACCGGTAGCAATTCTAAAATACGAAGGAATACTTCTTTGACATTAAAATTCTGTAACGCACTTATCGGGTGTATTTCTGCCGTTGGTAATTGCTCATGCCAATATTGCACTTGCTCCTCTAAAATACCTTGCTCAGAAACATCAATCTTATTTAATAATAAAAGTACCGGAATTTTGCTATTCTTCAATTTATCAAAGAAACGCTCATCTTTTAATGCCTTTTCCCCTATTTCTACCATGTAGATTAGAATATCTGCATCTTCGAAAGCCGACTTTACAAAATCCATCATAGAAGATTGTAACTCGTAAGCAGGTTTGATAATCCCTGGAGTATCTGATAAAATCATTTGAAAATCATCCCCATTAACTATCCCTAAAATACGGTGTCTCGTTGTTTGTGCTTTGGAGGTGATAATGGATAATTTCTCGCCCACAAAAGCATTCATCAAGGTAGATTTCCCCACATTAGGATTTCCAATAATATTTACAAAACCAGCTTTATGATCTGCCATCTTACTATTTTAACATTTAAAAGTACAAAGGTAGCTTATTGTAGGCCTTTAATTCATAACAAAACCTAAAATTAAGTACATAACTACGGTAATTCCACCACCAATTAAGGCATAAGGCAACTGCGTATTCACATGATCTATATGATCACTGGCCGATGCCATAGACGAAATAATAGACGTATCTGATATCGGAGAACAGTGGTCTCCAAAAATACCTCCTCCTAAAGTTGCTGCTATTACCAGCGTTAATGGCGCACCATGTACTTCTGCCATAGGCACTGCAATAGCCATCATGATAGCAAAAGTACCCCATGAAGTGCCTGTAGAGAATGCTATAAATGAACTAATTACAAAAATAATTGCTGGTAAAAACTCTGGCGACAACCAATCTTTTGACCAATCTGCCACAAAAGCTCCTGTCCCTAATTGATTACAAGCATCGCCAATAGCAAAGGCCAATAACATTAGTAATGCTAAGGGCATTAATTCACTTATACCTTTTAAGACCAAGTCAATCATTTCTTTTGTCTTCATTATTTTTTGAGATCTATACATGATCATAGCCACCAGAATAGCCGTAAGTACCGCATATAACACAGACGATGACCCTGAGCCTTTCCCTATGGCCTGGAAAACATGATCGGAAAATGAAGTAGCATTCTCTACCGCACTCCACCCCGTATAGACTAAATTAATTGGCATCATAAAAACCATGGTTGCCAAGGGCACAATCATATTATACGCTCTTGCCTTTATACCTTTTTTTGGCGCCAATGAAGTTACCTCACTAGAAAGCATAGGTTTAGAATTATCATTCAATAACTTTCCTGTTTCCCTTGTTCTTTTCTCGGCCTTAGCCATCGGGCCAATATCCTTTTTGGTCAAAATCACCACAAAAACAATGGCAATAGCCAATATTGGATAAAAATTATAGGCTATAGAAGAGAGCAATAAACCAAAAGGATTGTCTAAACCTTGCGTCACTAGTAAACCCATAATAAAAGCACCCCAAGCATTAAAAGGAATTAAAATGGAGGAAGGGGCAGAACTAGAATCGGCAATATACGCCAACTTCTCTCTTGGTATTTTTAGTTTATCGAAAACGGGTCTATACAGTGTTCCTACCGTTAATGAGCTAATGCTTGTTTCTACAAATAATAATAAGCCTGTAAGCACCGCTAATAATTGCACCACTACTCTACTATACCCTTTTTGCTTTTTTTCAAAGAAATGAATCACTTTATTCAATTGGTTTATAAAACCTTCTACCCCTTTGGAGTATTGAATAAATAAGAGCAATGCCCCTACAAGGGCACTAAACATTATGGTTCTGGTATTGCCTTCAGATTTAAAAACATTTACCATACCCTCTATGGTTGCCAATGTTCCTGTTAGCACATTCCAATCGCTCATGATCAACCAAGAAAACCAAATACCAAAAAGCAAGGCTATATATACTTGTTTTGTTTTGAGCGCTAAAATAATTGCAATAACGGGTGGCAAAATTGAGAGCAAGCCGTAGTTTTCCATAAATAAATGTTTTGTAATCCGATGGTTTTTAAAACCCGTACAAAATAGTAAGATTTTAAGTAAGGAGCTCACAAATACCCTATTTAAAGTGGCTATCTAAAATTTTTAATATTTATTTCAAATAAAGTTTGGTGAATCGTAAAAAGTAACTATATTTGCAGCCTGAAATACGTCAGTTAGCAGTTATGAGCTGAAAGTTAAAAGCTAAGATGATAGTTTCAGAAACGTATATCGCGGGATAGAGCAGTAGGTAGCTCGTCGGGCTCATAACCCGAAGGTCACTGGTTCGAGTCCAGTTCCCGCTACTAAAACGAAAGCCTTTCAGGAAACTGAGAGGCTTTTTTTATGGCGTTTATTTAGCCTAGGTTACTTCATAAAAAATAGTAATGGATTGATTACATAAGAACTATACTAAAAAAAGCCACTTCATGAGAAGTGGCTTTTTTGTTTTCCTAAACGCTTCATTTACTACAGCGCTATGCAAATGATTTGATCACAGAATCTAAAAGTACTTTAGGTGATTTATCATGTTTCGTGATTTTAGGAATTTCACGATCAATATTTAATAGTTGATATACGGCCGTTTGTGCAGCTCTTACCGAATACTCTACCGTAAAGACCACATCATCCGGAATTTCTACAAACTGACTTACAAAAGCTAAATTTTTAGAACTTGCTGGCACTGGTTTTGGTCTATCACTATTTGCACGTGGCATAAACATAGACGTAATGTAAGGCATTCTACAAGGTACACACACCGCATCTTCAAAGACACTATCATCAAAATTAAAATGACCTGCTAATTCTGTTAGGATCTCCTGCCCATTACACTCAATCATGGTTTTAGGAACAAAATCTCCTACTCGGTTTCCATATAACGCATACCCCCATAAGATAAAGACATCATCTGGCTGCCCTATAAAATGTGGCTGGTTATACAACACCACAGACATTAACCAACTAGAATCTTTGAAAGTTACCAAACCACCGGTACCAGCTTTGTTGCCAGACATTTTTTCTAATTTATCAAAAAACTCCGATGTCCTAAACGTAACAGTAAATGATTCCCAGAAAGATTCTGGAATACTGGTATTAAAAGGTGCTGGGTTTCCAAAATCTGGTCTCCCCTTCGCTAATTTCTCCCAAAGCGTCCACCCCTTACTATCTGCTTTTGTTTTTTTCGCTGGAGCCTGTTCCATTGAACCAATACTAGAAGCATCAACCATAGAGCCATTTTGAAAAATAACAAGATCATCTGGAGCAACAACTACCTGTTTGGCTCCTTTTGGCCCAATTACGCTAACTGATATCACTGTTACTTTTCCATCTATTTCTTCAACAGCTATATCATCAACAGTAGTCGCTAATTCAAAATTAACCCCTTTTTCTTGTAGCCATGCTTGTAATGGGCGCACCAAAGAATCATACTGATTGTATTCTGTTCTTTTTACGCCAGCCAAAGTATTAATTCTTGGAAACTCATTCATAAACCGATGCAAATAACGCTTAAACTCCACCGCGCTATGCCAAGGTTCAAAAGCAAAGGTTGTTTGCCACATATACCAAAAGTTAGTGGTGAAAAATTCTGGCGACAACCAATCCGTAATTTTCGATGTTCCTAGTTTTTCTTCGGATGCTTCTAATAAGGTTAGAAACTCCAACCTGTCATGCATGGTAAAATTCATGGTAGCTGTATCTACAATATGACGGTTCTTATCTACCAAACGCGCTTTAGAATGCGCTATATGTTTTTTATTAAAGGCTATAGTTTCTTCTTTTACAGACATGCCTTTATTATGTATAGAAGGGATATCTTGAAACAAGCCCCAAAAACATTCGTAGGCATCTGTGGTAAGCATTCTTCCCCCACGAAGCGAATAACTCCCATCTTCTAACCTTGCCCCATCTAAACACCCTCCTAAGGAAGGGAGCTTTTCAAAAATTGTAATTTGAGAACCTAACATTCCACCATCTCTAATCATAAAAGCTGCAGCAGCCAATGAACCTAGTCCTCCTCCTAAACAATACGCTTTAATTGTTTCTTTTGACATTTTTACACGTTTTAATTCAACTAAAATATAGCATAAAGGTAGCACGGCTAACAAGCCTAAAACCTGATAAAAATCAGGTTTACAAGACATTAACAACAAATTGTGATTGGGGGTTTAGTAAGGTAAAAGTGGTGATGCGTTTATACAAAAATTCCACTTCTCATGAAGTGGAATTTTTTAGATTTTACAATAATAGATACTTAGATAGTAGTTCTAACGAAAAGCCCATGGAGCGATGGGGTTTGGATCTATCCATAAACCTACTTTATTCTCTCTGGCTTCTTTTTCTAGTAGATCATAACTCATATCATCGGAGTATTTTTTATAGTGCCACGCCATTCCTAAACGCACCATTTCTTTATTTACATTCAAACCGTCTGCATTAAAAATCACTCCAATTAACCTGCCATTACGATCAAATTTTTTATCTGAATCAATTTGTACCATTTGTCCAAAGCATAAATCTGACAAGGCTATTTTAGCTTTATTTCCAAAAGGCTGCTTCCCTCTTTTCTCTGGACAATCTATATGTGCTAATCGTAATTTTATGGGTAGCTCTCCATATAATACCTCAACAGTGTCACCATCTAAAATTCTTATGATTTTAGCTTCTAAATATTTGGAATTTAATGTGTCCTTTACCGTTGAATCTTGAACTGCATTAAAAAAAGAAGCAAATTGATGGTCTTTATTTGTGTTATTATTTTTACACCCTAAGGACAACAAAAGCACTAAAGCTAAAATAATGCTTTTTAGTACCGAGCTACCCGTATTTACTACTCTACTTCTCATTATTTTAAAAAATATATTGCGAATATTCATGTATTCTTCCGTTAAAAAAAGATAAAGATAGTCTATCAAATTATAGCCCTAAATAAAAAAAATGAGGGTCACTGTGGAAAACCGCAGTCTAGATTAAAATTTTGATCTTAATTTTCTGGCATCAATTAAAAAACATGGAAATAATAAAAAATAACCCATACCGTATTGCTGGTATTCTGTCAAATGCTTCTGAAAGAGAATTACAAAAGCAAAAAACCAAAATTAGAGCATTCTCAAAGGTTGGAAAAGAAATTAAATCTGATTTTGATTTTGATGTTCTTGGAAATATAACAAGAACAGAAGATTTAATTGATAAGGCATTTTCAAATGTGGAACAAAACCAAGATAAAGTAAACTTCTCCTTGTTTTGGTTTTTAAATGCAAGTCCTTTTGATAATACGGCATTTGAATATCTTAAGAATGGTAATGACGAAAAAGCAGATGAAATATGGAAAAAAGTAACCCAAAATAAAGAAGTGAATTCTAAAAATTTCTCGGCCTTCAGTAATTTAGGAACTTATAAATTATTGAGCGAATCTCAAAATGATATAAAGGAGGGTATTGACGCTAAAGTAAAACTGATTGAATCAGATTTTTTTAAAAACTTTGTCCATACCGTTGCTGATGAAACTTTTACAATTGATAGTGAAAAACAAATAAAAATATTGATTGATGAATTACTAATGCAATTCAAAAACCAATATTCAAGCACGGAAACATTACAATTATTTAGTAATTGTAATGGTTTAATACAAAAATATCTTTCAAAAAGATTTACAGAAGAACCAATACACAATATTGAGAGCCTAATTGAAAGCACAAAAAACAAAAGAAAGAAAAACAAAAGTGATGCATATCAATACGGATTAAATTTAGCTAATAAATGTAAAGCTGAATTAATTCTTCTACAGTCTTTAATAGGAACGACAGACTTAAAATATAAAACAGTTGCAGATCAGTTAGCAAATGAAATAATGCAATGTGGAATTGATTATTTCAATAAAAGTAAAGAAGATAATGCAAGTAACAATTATCTCCAATCAGCACAAAAGTTAACTAAAATTGCAGATAGCATAGCGGTTGGTAAGTTAACTAAAGAAAGAGCCCAGGACAGTCTAGCTACACTTGAAGAAATGAAAGACAGGGAACTTTCACAAGCGATTGATGTATTGGAATCTATAAAATCTGCTTATGAAAACAATGCTGTGCAATTAATGGCACAAGTAAAAAAACAAGAGGCTTCTATGGGGTATGGTCAATCAATAAATTGGTCTAAAGTAACAGAAATGATTATGAATTCTATTGATTGGGATAAAGCAACAGAATTAATTATCGATGTAATACCAAAAGAGAATATCGTAAAAATCAAGAACAGTCAAAATACTTCTAAAATCAACGATTACAAAAAATTAGTTGACTTTATACTCGGAAAATTGGGTTATACACACAAAATCAAAGTTAAATATCTACAATATTGGGAATCTACAAGAATAGCAACAACTGCTACTAGAACAGCATCTACTCCACAATCAACAGAAAATGAAGGAATACCAGATTGGTTGAAATGGGTTGGTGGAATAATATTATTTATCCTTTTACTTAAAGCTTGTAATTAAATTGATTATGAAAAAAACACTACTAATAATTGCTCTTGTAGCAGTATCTAATCTTTTTGCGCAACAGCAACAAGATTCTATTTTGGTAAAAGAAATACCAACTATAAAAAACAATGTCCTTCAACAAAGACAAGAAATAAATTCTTTGACTAAAAAACTAAATAGTCAACAATACCTTTTAAATCAACAGAAAAAGGGATTGGAAGGATTAAACCTCAAATCTAAAAAACAAGAATATATAATTGACAGTTTAAATCAACTGATAAAAAACAACATTCAAAATATTGTCACCAACTCAACAGAATTAGGAACAAAAATTAAACAAACAGGCGAAAACGCAAATTCTAAAATTTCAGAATTAGATAGTAGTTTAGGCAAGAACCGACTGTATTGGATAATTGCAACTTTAACAACACTTTTATTAGGTGGTTTGGTTTATTGGTTATTAGGCAAACGTATTCAATCGAGTAAAACAGATGTTGAAACTCAAATAAAGAATACCAAAACCGCTTTAGAAGAAGAAAGCGTGAAATTGGACAACAAATTGGTAGAAGTCTTAGAAACACAATTGAAATTAAAACTAGAAGCAACCAAAGTACAACCTAAAACTTCAAACGAAAAAGCAGACCATTCTCTAGCGTTAAAAGTAGCAGATGAAGTTATAAGGATTCAAAAGAATTTAAGCCGAATGGACGAGAGCACAAAAGGATTAAAACAATTAGGTTCTTCTGTTCAACGCATTCAAGACAACTTTGCATCAAACGGTTATGAATTAGTAGAAATGCTAGGTAAAGAATATAATGAAGGGATGAAAGTAACTGCAAACTTCACACCTAACGAAGATTTAGAAACAGGGAAACAAATTATATCAAGAATAATAAAACCACAAGTAAACTTCAAAGGCGAAATGATACAAGCTGCACAAATAGAAGTTAGCATAGGCGAATAAAAAAAATCAAATGGCAAGAACAAAAATTGACTACGGAATTGATTTAGGAACTACTAATTCCGCAATTTCAAGAATGGAAAATGGAGAAGCAACCATAAAAAAAACTGACACCTTAAAAGACACCATGCCTTCTTCAGTTTACATAAACAAAAAGAAAGCGATACAAGTTGGAGATAGTGCTTACAATGCTCTAAAACGAGATAAGCTAAAAGCTATGAAAACTTGGAATGATTCTGATTCCAATTCATATATAGAATTTAAAAGAACAATGGGAAGTGATAAATCCTATTCAAGTTCAAATCTTGGAAAGGAATTAACCTCAGAAGAATTGTCAGCCGAAGTTTTAAAAACCTTGAAGTCTTTTATCAAAGACGAAAATGTTAATTCTATTGTCATTACAGTTCCAGCGGCTTTTAAAAACAATCAAAAAGAAGCAACAAGAGAAGCTGCTAAATTAGCTGGCTTTGACCATATAGAGTTATTACAAGAACCCGTTGCAGCATCAATGGCCTATGGATTAGATTCCGATAAAAAGGATGGATTTTGGCTCGTTTTTGATTTTGGTGGGGGAACTTTTGATGCAGCACTTTTAAAAGTTGAGGAAGGTATTATGAAAGTGATTGATACCGAAGGAGATAATTATCTTGGAGGTAAAAATTTAGATTTTGCTATTGTTGATGAAATAATATTGCCATACATACAAGAAAATTTTGCAATTGATTCCATATTAGGAGATGATTCTAAAAAACAAATTTTAAGAAATGCAATGAAATTTTATGCAGAAGAAACCAAAATAAAACTTTCATTCAATGATACACACAATATACTTTCAGATTTAGGAGACATTCCCGGAGAAGATGATGAAGGAGAAGAATTTGAATTAGATATAACTGTTACACAAACTGATATATCAAATGCTCTTTCACCTGTTTTTCAAAAAGCAATTGATGTTAGCAAAAACCTTTTAGAAAGAAATAATTTAAAAGGCTCGTCATTAGATTCGCTAATACTTGTTGGTGGCCCAACTTTTTCGCCTGTTTTGCGAAAAATGTTAGAAACACAAATTTGTAAACCTGATACAAGTGCAGACCCAATGACAGTGGTTTCAAAAGGTGCAGCATTGTATGCTTCAACAGTTGACGTTTCAGAAGAAGTAAGAGAACAAACAAGAGATAAAACTAAAATTCAGTTAGATATAGCGAATGAATCTTCTACAGTAGAAACAGAAGAGTATGTGCCAATCAAAATTTTGGCTGATAAAACAGAAGGCGAAATCCCTGAAAAAGTATTTGCAGAAGTTACTAGAGGAGATAAAGCTTGGTCTAGTGGAAAAATTGAAATAAACACTATTGGCGAAATTGTCGAAATTCAACTAAATGAAGGAAAAACGAATATTTTTGATGTTGTTTTATATGACGACAAAGGAGATATTTTAGAAAGTGAACCTTCATCTTTTAGTGTAATACAAGGCTCTAAAATTGGAAGCGCTACGCTTCCTTACAATTTTGGAATAGAATTGAAAGATAAGATAACGGGAAAAGTTAGATTCAAAACTATTAAAGGTTTAGAAAAAAATCAATCCATACCCGCAGTAGGAACATTAAATGGATTGAAAACACAAAATCAAATTCGTCCAGGAATGGACTCCGATTTCATAAAAATCCCAGTCTATGAAGGTGAGTATGCATCAGAAGGCACAAGGGCTATTTATAATGAACACGTAACAGATATTTTGATTAGCGGAGCAGATTTACCGACACTATTACCAGAAAATCAAGATGTTGATTTAACCGTAAATATTGATAGGTCTGAAAAAATAACGGTTACGGCATATTTCCCTTACTTAGACTATACAGCAGAAATAGAGGTGGATAGCACAAAAACTTCAATTGAAACTTCTTGGTTAGCCAATGAAATAAGAAAAGCTAAAGGAAGTGTTACAGAATTAAAACAAGATGGTAATTCTAATGATATAAAAATTGGAAAAATTGAATCTGAATTAGAGCAACTTGACAAATCGTTTGAAAATAACAAAAATGATGTTGATGGCAAACAAGAAATTTTAACCAATTTAAGAAAGACACTAAAAACAATTGATGAATTGTACGAAACCACTGAATGGCCAAAATTAGAAGAACAATTAAAAGAAGACTTTTACAAGTTAGAAGAAGCCAATACTGATTTAGGAAATAATAAATCCACTCAATTGGTTCTTCAATTACGATCGCAATTGGATGAAATTATTAAAGCTAAAGATGTAAAAATTGGAAACGTTCTTTTGGAAGAAATTAATAGTCTCTTCTTTGATCTCACATATATTTATCAACTTATTGGGTTATTACAAAGCTTCAATGATAATTTTGGAAGCTACCATTGGAAAGATTCAAATAGAGCTAGACAATTAATAAATAGTGGACTTAGTAAAATATCTGAAAATCCTGATGCAGAAGAATTAAGGCTGATAGTGCTTTCAATATTTAACCTATTACCTGAGAATGAAGTGCCAAGTGGAGACAAAAATGTTTTAATAGGTTAAATTAATACCTTATGAAAAGAGTTATTTTAACAATATTCACAATCCTTCTATTTGGATTTACTTCTAATGCTCAGGGCTATTTAGGATATGTAATTAAAACCGTAAATTTTAGAACTGAGGCGAACACAAATTGTACAGTAATAGCCACATTACAACAAGGAACAGCTTTATTTGTCATTTCTAAAGATAAAAATAACGGCTTTTATCAAGTCTTAGATATTGAAACAAATAAAGAAGGATTCGTCAGTGCTAATTTTATAAAATTAGACAAAATACTTCCTAGAAATGAACAGGGTATTTTTACATCTACCGGAACAACTAGTACCGAAAAACCAGTAGCTAAAATTTACAATAATACAAGTAAAACATTAACACTAAAATTGAATGATAAAATTCACTATTTCTCTCCACAAGAACGCAAAACACTGACATTATCGTCTGGTTCATATTCTTACAGGGCTTCCGCACCAGGTGTAATTCCAGACTACGGAACTGAACTAATAGCAAGTAACCACGAGTATAAATGGAGTTTTTACATTTCAACAACTAGCAACTAGATGATTGACAAACAATACATATTATCCAAAGGGCAACGTATTGCAAATAAATACACAGTCTCCTTTTTTTTAAAAAAAGGAAATTACGCAGAAACCTATCGTGTAAAAGACCAAGGTGGCAAAACAAAATTATTAAAACTGTTTGCTTATTCTAAATTAGACAGAACACAATTTAATGACAATGGTGACATTTTAGAAATTGAGATTTTAAAACAAATTAAACATCCTAATTTGGTCAAGTATTGTGATAAAGGCGAATTGCTTTTAGAAAAGCAAAAATATGCTTTTGTAATTCTTGATTTTATTAGTGGCGAAACGCTAGCTGATAAAATGAAGCGAGAGCAAACATTCAATCCTTATGATGCAAAAGATATAGTTTCAGGCGTTTTAAATGGTTTAAACTATTTGCATAATCTCGAGAAGCCAATAATTCATAATGATATTACGAACCTAAATATTATGACTGATTTATCTGGTAACGTGGAAATTCCAAAAATCATTGATTTTGGTTATGCGAGATATTTAAGCCAGTCAAACAAAGATTTTTTAAAAGATGGTTTAAACCCATTTTATCAAGCCAACGAAAATTTCAACAAAGTATTTTCTGTGCAAAGTGATGTGTTTTCAGTTGGTGCTTTATATTATCATTTACTTTTTGGTTTGCCACCTTGGTTTGTGGAAATTTCAAAATACAAATCAGATAAAATAAAACTAGAAGATGCTGTTTTAGAAGAGCGTAAGAAACCTTTAAAGTTTGCAAAAAATATAGATGAACAAATACAAAATATCATAAGTAAGGCATTACAACCAAATACTGAAAATCGCTTTAAAAATATAAAAGAATTTATCCAAGCGATTAATGGAGAATTAGAAATTAAGCAAATTGCTAGTTCAGAAGAGCCAATCATGCCAAAATTAAAAAATATAAAGAGCGGTCAAGGGTTCAAAGCCATTGCAGGAATGCAAGAACTCAAAGAAACCATACAATTAGATGTAATTGATGCGTTAAATGATAAAGAAAAGTATGCAGAATATGGGTTAACTATTCCTAACGGAATGTTACTTTATGGGCCACCAGGTTGTGGAAAAACATTTTTTGCGGAACGAATGGCAGAGGAAATTGGTTTTAATTTTTATCAAATAAAACCTTCTGATATACAAAGTAAATTTGTAAATCAATCGCAAGAAAATATTAAGAATCTCTTTGATAAAGCTCGTGAAAATGCACCAAGCATCATTTTTATAGACGAATTAGATGCTTTAGTTCCTAATCGTGATAATTCAAGCGTAAATCACATGAATACGAGTGCTGTAAATGAATTTTTAGCACAAATGAATAATTGCGGTGATGACGGTGTCTTTATTATTGGAGCGACAAACAGGCCTAATTCGATTGATCCAGCAATTTTAAGAGCAGGTCGTTTAGATAAAGTAATTTATTTACCACCACCAGATTTTGAAGCTCGTGAATTAATGTTCAAACTCTATTTAGAAAAACGACCTAGAGAGGTTGGATTAGATTATTCAGTTTTAGCCAAAGCAACAGAAAACTATGTCTCAAGTGACATAAAGTTCCTTTGTGATGAAGCTTCAAGAAAAGCTTTAAAAATTAAATCTAGAATTTCAAAAGAAATACTACTAGAAACAATTAATAGCAATAGACCTTCAATCCCACTAAAAGAATTAAATAGCTACGTAGCTATTAAAACTAAAATGGAAGGTTTAGCGAAAAACACTAACGACCGACCTACAATTGGTTTTAAAAACAATTAATATGGAAACAATAAATTTCAACAAACTTTTACTTAAAACGGCGTTTTCATGTATGGCCTGTGACGGAGTTATTGACAAGCGTGAAGTAAAATTGATTCAACAATTACATAAAGAAAATAAAATTTTTGGTGAGATTGATATTAACTCTGAATTTGATACTTTATTACTTGCTATAAATAAGGATAATCAACATTTTCTAAAAAATTACTTCAATGAACTTAAATCATCTGAGCTATCAGAATCCAATGAATTAAAATTAATTGAAGTTGCAATTGCGACCATTAAAGCAGATGATATAATTGAATATAGCGAAATCAAGTTTTTCAAAATTATCCGTTCTAAATTAAAAATTGACAATGAATCAATTCTTGAAAAACATCCTGACTTTGAAGATTACCTAGAACAAGACATTATTAGTGATTCATATTTGAAACGAATCCAAGATGATTTTTTTGACACTCATACTTCAAATGAATTTGAATTATTTAATAAAATAGATGACACCATAGATATTATTACATCTAAAAATTCAAAAAAATAACCTCTTTTGTATTGTACTAAGCACAAACCATTTAAATAATCAGATGACTATGAAACTACCAAGCTTTTTTATTGATGATTATGACTCCATGAAATATGAAGAAACCATAGATTTTTTTATGTCATGGACCATTCGCTGTGCCGATGAAATTTATAAAGATGTAAATGCTAACGTACATGAATCTGCCCGAAAAATTCTCATCAAGCTTTTAAACCCTATAGATATTAATGTATTTAAATTTACAGACATAAAAGTATCAAAACAGTGTGATAACATAGATTTATGGGTAGAGTTGAAAGTAAACGACGAGGACCATGTATTGATTATCGAAGATAAAATGTACTCTAAAGTTCAAAACGATCAATTAAACAGGTACCATAAATTCATCGAGAAGTATTACTTAAATCAATCTAAACCGATTAGAAAATACGTTTTCTTACGACCAGATTATGAGCTTGAAAAACAAGATGAACCACTTCTTAAAAAGTCAAACTTTGTTTATTTCAACCTAGAACAATTAGCAGACTGTTTAGAAGAAAAAAGAACAGGACATGATATGTTTGATGAATTCTGGTTTAACTGGACACTGGACAGTAAAGAAAAACGAGAGAAAAAAATATAACTAATTAGTATCGTATTCCGTTGACAATTACCCCAAATTTTTAATCTAAACTGCTATCTTTAAACTCTAATTTAAGTACAACAAACCAAATTAATGACAGCACAAAAAGCACAGCTAGAACAGCAACTCTGGAATATTGCCAACACCCTACGTGGCAAGATGGATGCCGATGATTTTAGAGACTATATATTAGGTTTCATTTTCTACAAATACCTGAGTAAGAAAATGGAGTTATATGCCAATATTATTTTAAAACCAGATCAGTTAACTTTTGATGATATAGAAGGGCATGAAAGTGAAGAAATTCTTATCAAAGAAATAAAAAGTGCAGCTTTAGATAAATTAGGGTACTTCTTAAAACCCTCAGAATTGTTTAGTGAGCTTGCTCGCAGAGGTAATGCTGGTGGCAAAAGTCAGTTTATACTGGGTGATCTTGCCAAGGTATTGAGCCATATTGAGCAAAGTACTATGGGTACCGAAAGCGAAGACGATTTTGGTAACCTCTTTGAAGATCTAGATTTAACAAGCTCTAAACTGGGGAAATCTGAGAATGATAAAAATGAGCTGATTGTAAAAGTATTGACCCATTTAGATGAGATAGATTTTGACCTAGAAAACACGGAGAGCGATGTTTTGGGCGATGCCTATGAATACCTTATTGGGCAATTTGCTAGTGGTGCAGGGAAAAAAGCAGGCGAGTTTTATACCCCACAACAAGTCTCAAATATACTAGCACAATTGGTAACCGTAGGTAAAGACAAACTTAAATCTGTTTATGACCCTACCTGCGGTTCTGGTTCTTTGTTATTACGTGTTGCCAAACAAGTAAAAGAGGTTAGTGCTTTTTACGGGCAAGAAATGAACCCTACTACCTATAACTTGTGTAGAATGAACATGATAATGCATGATGTGCATTACAAAAAGTTTGATATTAAAAACGAAGATACCTTAGAACGCCCGCAACATTTAGACCTACGTTTTGAGGCTATTGTAGCCAACCCACCATTTTCTGCAAAGTGGAGCGCTAGCCCACTGTTTATGACAGACGATCGTTTTTCTAACTACGGAAAACTAGCTCCGAGTAGTAAGGCCGATTTTGCCTTTGTACAACACATGGTGCACCAATTGGCAGATAATGGTACTATGGCGTTGGTATTACCACACGGGGTTTTATTCCGTGGTGCTGCAGAAGGGCATATACGTAAGTACTTAATTAAAGATTGTAATTATTTAGATGCGGTGATTGGCTTACCGGCAAACATATTTTATGGCACCAGTATCCCTACCTGTATTTTGGTATTGAAAAAGCAAAGAACAAATAAAAAAGAAGTTTTATTTATTGATGCCAGCCAACATTTTGAAAAAGTAAAAACACAAAATGTATTGCGTGAAGAAGATATAGCGAAATTACTTACCACGTATAAAGACTATACAAACGGAGAGTTCGATACTGCTAATATAGAAAAGTACAGCCATGTAGCACAGCTATCTGAAATTGCTGAAAACGATTACAACCTAAATATACCAAGGTATGTAGATACGTTTGAAGAAGAAGAACCTATTAATCTAGAAACGGTAAGCAAAGAACTGCAAGCACTTGCAGAGCAAAGCGAAGCCACGGATGACACCATCGCCAATTTCTGTAAAGAATTGGGCATAAACACTCCGTTTTAATGGCATCGCATACAGACAAACCAACGCCGTCATTGCGAGGAGGAACGACGAAGCAATCTGTTGAAGCAACACGCAAACGCATCCCAAAACTCCGTTTTAAAGAGTTTGATGGGGAGTGGAGAATGTCACACTTCGGTAAACTTTATAAATTTTATACAACCAATTCATTTTCTAGAGATAAATTAAATTATGAAAGTGGAAAAGTTAAAAACATCCATTATGGGGATATTCACACCAAATTTCAATCCCATTTTTATTTAAATAATGAATATGTACCTTTTGTTAATGATAACTTAGATTTATCAAAAATAAAAGATGAAGCCTTTTGCCAAATAGGAGACTTAATAATTGCAGATGCATCAGAAGATTATGCAGACATTGGAAAAACAATTGAAATTATTGACATCAATGACGAAAAAGTAATAGCTGGTCTTCATACCTTTTTAGCTAGACCTTTTTCTAAAGAAACTTATATTGGTTTTATTAGCCATTTATTGAAGTCATGGAATTTGCGAAAACAAATTATGACAATAGCCCAAGGAACAAAAGTACTAGGTTTGTCTATGGGTAGATTTTCACAATTAAAACTAAACATCCCCTCCCTCCCCGAGCAACAAAAAATAGCTTCTTTTTTAAGTGCGGTAGATGAAAAAATACAGCAACTCACCCAAAAGAAAGCCCTTTTAGAGCAGTACAAAAAAGGGGTCATGCAACAATTGTTTTCGGGTAAACTTAGGTTTAAACCAACGCCGTCTTTGCGAGGAGAAACGACGAAGGAAACTGGAGAAAGTAATTATCCGGATTGGGAGGAGAAACGGTTGGGGGAAATATGTAAAAAAATTCAAGATGGTAATTATGGCGCTTCGTACCCAAAATCTGATGAATTTATAAAAACAGGAATCCCCTTTTTAACATCAAAAGCATTAGGTTCTGGAGGTTCAATTCTTTCTGATAAAATAGATTTTATTTCAAAGGAAAAACATCATGAATTAAAAAAAGCGCATCTGAAAATTTATGATGTACTGTTTACTAATCGTGGTGCAAATGTAGGTGCAATTGCCTATGTAGATGAGACAATTGCTCATGGAAATATTGGCCCCCAATTAACTTTACTACGAGTTAATAACGAAATAATTAGCAGTAGGTTTTTATTACATTCAATGAATTCTTTTACAGTAAGAAAACAAATTAGCTCGCAGGATAGTGGAAGTGCAATGAACTTCTTTGGAATTGGAGCGACATCAAAATTCAAATTAAAAATTCCATCATTGCCAGAACAACAAAAAATAGCCAATTTTTTATCGGCAATAGACACTAAAATAGAAACCGTAAACCAACAAATAGAAAAAACGCAAAACTTTAAAAAAGGGCTGTTGCAGCAACTGTTTGTGTAAAAATAGGAAAGAATATTGCGCATGCTTTTTGTATTATATTTTGTTTTGCGCACGTTTTTTTAGTCTAGCGCACGTTTTTAATTTTTGTGCACATTTTTTTTTAAAAATGTAATAATGCGCACGTTTTTTTAACCAACATAAATAAATGAACCAACCAACAGAAGTAATTGATAGAGCCAGAAAAATAATAACGAGTACAACTCAAATACTTCAACATCAAGCAGAAATAGCGAATCTTAAAGGTGAAAATTTCAATATTTTTTCTATTTTAAAAATGGAAAACAGAGAAAACGATACCCATTCTGCATTTCTTGGCGAACTATTAAACCCTAACGGTTCTCATAATTTCGGTAATATATTTCTACATCATTTTTTAAAAACTATTGGTCAGGAAGATCATATAGATATCAATAATGCTAAAGTATATTTAGAATATTATGTAGGACCTAGAGATGATAGTGCGAAAATAGGAGGATTTGTTGATATTTTCATTAGAGATGATTACGGCAATACTTTATGCTTAGAAAATAAAATTGGCGCTATAGATCAAAAAACACAAATCGCTAGATATTGCAATTATAATCAAAGCCGTAATAAGGTTTATTACCTTACATTGAAAGACATAGGTCCTGAACCATATAGCTTTTGTGATAAGAAATTAGATGAAGATTTTTATATCATTAAATATAAAAATGAAATTATAGACTGGCTAGAGGCTTGCTCTAAAGAAGCTACTGACCAACCAATTATAAGAGAGAGTATTAAGCAGTACATTATTTTACTCAAAAAACTAACAAATCAATTATCTGACACTAAGATGGTAAAAGAAATAAAGGAATTAATTATTGCAAACTATAGCGCTGCAAGAACCATAAGTAGTAATATAGAAATTGTGGAATTAGAATGCACTCTAATTTTTTTAAATGATATTAAAAAACAATTAGATATAGCGCTTAACGAAGGTGGTCAAGCTTGGAAAATTGAAGTAAGTGAAGATTTAAATCAAGCTTGGTCTGGCTTATATATCTCACATAAAAGTTGGCCTGAAAATACTTACATTCAGCTACAAGGTAATTCTAAAATACCTTGGTCTCATACAGGTTACGGGATAGTTGCTCATGATAATATAGTATGCAACGCTATTAAAGATAGTGACTTGAAAAATACCACATTGCTTGCAACAGGTTTTAGAAGTCACACAAAATGGCCTTTTTATAAGTTAATATTACCATTTGATAATACTGATGAAAGAGCTAAATTAATGGACAAAAACGAAAGAAATAACCTTGTATCTTCTACTGTGGAAAAATTAATTGAAATTTGTAAGATATGCAAATTACCTGTCTCAGAAATAAAAAAATAAACTAATGGCCGCTCAATCTGAACTACAATTAGAAAACAACCTAATCCAACAATTAGTTGGCTTGGGTTACACCGCTGTAAAAGTACCAGATGCTACTGCACTTGTTGCTAATTTAAAAAGTCAGCTTGAGGCATTTAATAAAACCTCCTATTCTAATAAGGAATTTGATGGGATCTTAAATCATTTAGAAAAAGGTAAGGTGTTTGAAAAAGCCAAAACCTTACGGGATAGGTTTAGTTTTATTAGAGAAAATGGCGAGGTGTGTTATGTGCGCTTTTTTGATTCAGAAAATTGGAATAACAACTTGTTTCAAGTTACCAACCAAATAAGCTTAGAGGGTTCTTATAAAAACAGGTATGATGTAACGCTGTTAGTAAATGGCTTGCCTTTGGTGCAATTAGAATTAAAGCGTAGAGGTATTGAAATTAAAGAAGCTTTTAATCAAATAAATAGGTACCAATTACATAGTTTCTGGAGTACTCATGGCTTGTTTCAATACGTTCAATTATTTGTAATTAGTAATGGTGGTAACACAAAATATTTGGCAAATAATGAGTTACAGTCGGTTTTACAGACCTTCTTTTGGGCAGACAAAAACAATAAACGTATTACGGAGATGCCTGAATTTGCAGATGCATTTTTAAATATTGATCATTTAGGTAAAATGATTGCGCAATACGTGGTCATTAACGAAACCTACAAAAACATGATGGTCTTGCGCCCGTATCAATACTACGCTACTGAGGCTATCATTCATCAAGTAAAGAACACTACTGAAAACGGCTATATTTGGCATACTACAGGTTCAGGAAAAACATTAACCTCATTTAAAGCAAGCCAAATTTTAATGGATTTGCCAGAGGTGTACAAAGTAGTTTTTGTGGTAGATCGTAAAGATCTAGATTACCAAACCATGAAAGAGTTTAATGCTTTTAAAGAGGGCAGTGTAGATACTACAGAGAACACCACGAGTTTGGTGCATCAATTTCTAGGCAAATTTAAAGATAAAAAGGGAGTACGCAAAGATTCTGATTTAATCATTACCACCATTCAAAAATTAAACAATGCTATTTCTGGGCATAATAAAACCAAATTAGCATCTTTAAAAAACGAGCGTTTCGTATTTATTTTTGACGAATGTCACCGTAGTCAGTTTGGTGACACCCATGCAAGAATTACAGAATTTTTTAGCAACAGCCAATTATTTGGTTTTACAGGGACCCCAATTTTTGCAGATAATGCTTCTAAAAACGACTTAGGGAAGCGTACCACTAAAGATTTATTTGGCAATTGCCTTCATAAATATGTAATTACCGATGCTATCCGTGATGAGAATGTATTGCGCTTTGGTATAGAGTATATTGGTAAATACAAAAACAAGAGTCAGACTTTTATAGATATAGAAGTAGAAGATATTGATAAGAAAGAAGTGCTAGATTCCCCAAAGCGATTAACTAAAATTGCAGATTACATTATAGCACATCATGATCAAAAAACTTTCAGTAAGGCATATTCTGCTTTGTTTGCTGTAAGTAGTATTGATAATCTTATTAAGTATTATGATATTTTTCAGCAGAAAAAAGAAGCTGGCGAACATAATTTGCGCATAGCTACCATATTTACCTATGGCACCAATGAAGATAGTACTGACGCTCAAGATTACTTGCCTGATAATGCAGAGCTCTCTATGGCTGCAGAACCCCAAGAAACGTACAAACGAAGTCATTCAAGAGATAAGCTAGAAAAATATATTGGTGATTACAATACCATGTACAGCACTAGCTACACAACAAAAGACCAACAACAATTTGAAAACTATTTTAAAAACATTAGCAAGCGTTTAAAAGAACGTGAAAAAATAACGTTTAATGATGAAAAAGACCGTTTAGATATTGTTATTGTAGTGAACATGATGCTTACCGGTTTTGATGCTAAAAAGGTAAACACATTGTATGTTGATAAAAATTTAAAGCAGCATGGCTTAATACAAGCTTTCTCTAGAACTAATAGAATTTTAGGCGACCAAAAATCTCAAGGAAATATTTTGTGTTTTAGAAATTTAAAAAAGGCTACTGATGATGCCATTACCTTATTTTCGAACAAAGATGCTATTGAAGTAGTTGTTATGCCAGATTATGAGGTAATTGCAGAAAAGTTTGATGAAGCGCTAAAAAACCTACGAGAAATAACACCCACTTACCAAAGCGTTAATGACTTAGCTACGGAAAATGATGAAGCTGCTTTTGTACAAACATTCAGAAGACTTTTAAGAAACATGAATGTATTACAGTCCTACTCAGATTTTAATTGGGATGATTTACCAATAAGTGAGCAAGAATTTACAGGTTACCAAGGAAAATACAGAGATTTATATGATAAAGTAAGGCGGGCTAACGCAAAACAAAAAACATCAATCTTAGCAGATATAGATTTTGAGTTAGAGTTGATACACAGCGATACTATAAATGTAGCTTATATTTTTATGCTATTAGCGAAACTTAAAAATGCAAAGTCGTCTGAAGCAAAGGCACAGAAAAAAGCAATACTAGATCTTTTGGGGGGCGATACCATGTTGCGTAGCAAACGTGAACTTATCGAAAAATTTATAGATGAAAATCTACCAAAAATTGATGATACAGATACTATTCAAGATGAATTTGAAACCTATTGGCAAGAGCAAAAAGTACTTGCACTGGGTAAACTTTGTGACGAAGAGAATTTAGATAAAGCACAGTTTAAAGCCTTAATTGACACGTATATCTATAGCGGACAAGAACCTATAAAAGATGACGTTTTTAAATGCTTAGACAATAGACCAAGTATTTTAAAAGCACGTGAAATAGGTGAACGCATTTTATCTAAAATGAAAGAGTATGTACAAGTTTTCATCGAAGGTATGACGGGGTAATATAATTAGCGCTATCGTCTATAACCTTCCGGAAAACAGTAGTATCAGATCATCTAAATGAAAAGTCTTGCAAATTGGATATAAATTTAATCTTAAATAAGATAAACTTTGTTAGTAGATATAAAGAAATCTGTCTGGATCATAATGATTATGAAAATAGACTCCGTGGTAGGAATACAAAGCGGTATCTCGCTATTCTAAAAAAATTGGATGAAAATTTCTCATATGTATCAAAAGACAAATTCTTTACCTTAAAATATGAATATGAAGCATTTGAACTAAATCTAGGATTAGTTATAAATGACGGTCTTGTTGAACCTAGTCTATATGTAATCCGTAATGAGGATTGGATACTTTACCATAGATTTGATTTTATTTCAGAAAAGTTACATCCTGGCTTTCGAGAAAATTTTAATCTTCCAAAATACAAAGCAGAAGCCGAACTTGAGGCGGTACTAACTGAAATTCTTAAACTTTATAAAGATATCAGGGTAGCGTTTGTGAAAGATTTTTGATAATGATAAATGGAATTGGAGTAATTGTAAACAGCATAGAAGAAAAATGATAGAATTGTTTGTTAAGCATTTAGTAAAAATTTCTTAAATATTCAAACACATAATAGTGCAATAAAAAGCACTTTTAACAAATTAATTATTCTGAAAATATAAAAAACCACAAATAGTGCGTTAAAAAGCACTTACCCTAGGTTTAAATTATAAAAAGGCATATTTTTATATAAAAAGAGCCATATAATGCACTCAAAAGATTTAATAGAAGCTATAAAAACACGTAGAGACAATCTAGATGTAACCCAAGAAATGCTTGCAGACCTTTCTGGTGTAGGTTTGCGTACGCTTAAACAATTTGAAAGCGGTAAAGGAAATCCAACCCTAGAAACGTTACAAAAATTGGGTAATGCATTAGGTATGGAATTAACATTTACGATTAAAGAACTTAAATAATGAGACAAGCTGAGGTTCTATATAAAAAAGAAAAGGCAGGCATGTTGACACAGTTAGACGATGCCAGTTTTGTGTTTACGTATCAAGATAGTTGGTTTAACGATATTAATAAACCAGCAATTAGTTTAACCTTACCTAAAACACAACAAGAATATACGTCTAAACATTTGTTTTCTTTTTTTTATAATATGTTACCAGAAGGCTCTAACAAGCAAACGGTTTGTTTTCAAAACCGTATAGATACCAAAGATCATTTTGGCATCTTGTTAACGACAGCAAAACAAGATACTATTGGTGCAGTAACTATTAAAAAACTAGACAAATAATGGCAATACCACAAATTACAGTTTGCCCAAGTACACTTGCTAAAGAGAGTGATTCTTATAGTAACACCGCTTTAAGACGTGTATTTAATGGTAAAAAAGTAAGTCCTCTTTTACCTTACGATTCCCCAACAAGCAACGACATTACAGATGCGCTGTTTACAGAAAACAGAAAACGCATGTCTATTTCTGGTGTGCAAGAAAAATTTTCGGTCCTATTAGAAAAAAACAAGTTACGTTTAGTCGAAGAAAACGAACAAGGACAATACATATTAAAACCAATACCAAACGTTGGTAAAAACGCCAATCAAATGCCCGCAAACGAGCATCTAACTATGCAAATAGCAAGACAAGTATTTAATATAGAAACTGCCGAAAATGCACTCATCTTCTTTAAAAATGGTAACCCTGCATATATTACAAAACGGTTTGATGTAAAAGAAGATGGTCGTAAATGGGCACAAGAAGATTTTGCATCTTTAGCACAACGAACACCACAAACACATGGCGAAGATTTTAAATATAGAGGTAATTATTTAGAGCTGTTTACTATTTTAAAAAAGTACGTTCCGGCCTATGCTGTAGAATCTATTAAACTATTTAAGCTTATTCTTTTTAATTATTTGTTTTCTAATGGCGATGCGCATTTTAAAAACTTCTCACTGATAGAAACACCTTTAGGCGATTTTAAATTAAGTCCGGCTTACGATTTACTAAACAGTAGATTACATATAGACGATAAAGATTTTGCTTTAGAAGATGATTTATTACCACCTAATTTAAAACAAGGTAAAGTTACAGAACAGTTTTATGTCTTAGGCGAACAAGCAGGGATTTCAAAAAAACAAATAGATAACGTATTTAAGTCTTTAACGGCTAAAAGTGATGCGGTATTAAAATTAATTGAAGCTTCTTTTTTAGATGAAAAAACGAAGCGAAATTACAGACAAGCCTACCAAACCCGGTTAAATAAATTACGACGTCTATGATTAACGAATATTCAGAAGATAGGTTTATGCTAGCGCAATACAATGGAATAAATCAAGCTGTTATTTAAGAATATGAATTAGGCAGATTGCTTCCGTAAATTGCCGTGTCGTCCCTCTTCGCAATGACCTTATGAAAACAGGTTTTGTATACATACTCGCTAATAAAAACAATACCACACTGTACGTTGGGATAACCAGTAATTTGCTACAGCGTATAGAACGGCATAAAACAAAGTTTTATCCAAAGTCGTTTTCAGCGCGATATAACACAAACAAATTGGTGTATTATGAAGCCTTTCAAGACATAGGAGCTGCCATTGCCAGAGAGAAACAATTAAAAGCCGGCAATAGAGCAAAAAAAATAGCCTTGATAGAAAAAGAAAATCCTGATTGGGAAGATCTCATCAAACAAGCAACAGATTGCTTCGGCAAAAGTGCCTCGCAATGACGAACACAGTGCAATGCAGCAAACCATTAATCAGAGCCACGTGCTTGCTTGCGCTCTTAAAAAAACCTAGATAAATGGATCAAACACCAGGAGTTATTAATAGTAATAGAAAAATAATAAAGCGTGTAGACTTCCCGTTGAATTGTTAATTACCAAGACAAAATTTCAATAGCTATTCTAACTAAATAAGGTTATATAATCACCTAATTTTTATGCCCTGCGGAAAACCGCAAGGTTATTTTGTTTTATGATTCTATGTTTGTTAGGAACTTTGAAGCACCAAGCTTTTCTAACACCGCTACCAGCACATGGAATGGATTCTTAAACTTTTATTTCTAGGCATTGTGATTGGTATTGTTAGAAAATATCCTAAGACTAGTATTGCGCTAGCATTATTAGGCTTGCTCATCTACAGTCAAAAGCAAGATCCTGTTGCGGAACAGCGCACAGCTCCTACAGAAATTTATTCCAACAAAACGTATACAACTCCTGAAGTCCCCGCCACCTACCGTTCTAAGGCTTCTCGTAAAAGTATAGAAACCGAATTAGGAATCTCCCAACCCGTTACAACCAAACCCTATAAAAAGGCAGCGACTACAACGATTAGAGTAGGCGCTATTTGTAATGATGGTACTTCTTCTACAGCTACAGGCAGAGGCGCTTGCTCTCATCATGGCGGCGTAGCCTACTGGCTTTACGAGTGAAATCTTCGTGAAACGCCTAACTACTTTTACTCTTCCAGTTTATCTAAGACATGGGTTTTATACATGTAGTCTGTAACTTTATGCAATCCTTTATGATAAATAGGATGTTCATGATAGTAGGTAAAGAATTCTACTTCTCCTCCTTTTTTAACATACCAAAGTTCTTGGTGTTTCTCACGCCTGCTTTTTACCTCTTGAAGATCATTTATTTTTCTAAAATTAAGAAATACCAATTCTTGATAAGGCTCCTCATGGGCTACTCCTGTACATGCCGATTTCTCATAATGATCTTCTTGCCATACCATACAATTCTGCTCTTCTTTTACAAAACCGAAATAGGTTAATGCACTTATCACAACAACCGATAGCAACGAAACAATTTTGCTACTCCCCTGATTAAAAAAACCAACTGAAGTACCTTTTAGTCGTCCCTGTATTTCTGGTTCTGAGACTTTCATTATAACGGGTTCCTCTATAACCTTTGGCTCTTCAAGTTCTGACGGATGAGCCGTAATAAATTCCGGATAATTTTTATAGCCTAAATAGTTACATAAATATTCAATTACTTGAGGTTTGATAGGCTCAAGATTTTCCTCATCTTTTTCTACAAATCTTGTATAGTAATCGCGAAGAGTTCTTTCACTAATTGGAAATTTATAATCCTCCAAAAGTACCTCTGAGATATGCTGTGCTCTTTGAGTTTTCTTAGAAGGTCCTATCTCCTTCTCTGCTTTTGCAAAGACTAATGCTATTATTTTTTTGGACATTTTGGTTGGTCTGGTTGTACCCTAAAACTACTACATTTTTGGAAATTATATGGAAAAAACCTGCTGGAAATTCTTTTCCATACACTTTCCATCCTCTCTCCATTCCGTAGAAAACCTAAGCCCTTACTTTGCCTTGTGATTGATAGGCTATTCATGATAACCGCTCTATCATCATTAGGAAAACACCTAGAACAAACCAATAGTTTATTGGGAAGTAACTAAAAGTTTCGACAGGTGTTTTTCACTTCCCAACCAACAAAAGAGGAGTACTCCCAACACCTTTTACAATGTGGTGCAAATAACATTCGGAATACTCCGAACAGCCACCCTTATGTCAAATTTTTAAAACTCATAAAATGAAAAAAATAATTTTTTTAATCGTAATACTAAGTGCCAACCTATCTTTAATTTCTTGTGATGCTACAACTACTGCAGACCAAGATACGGTCTATGAAAACCTCAACGCCACAGAAGGTGATGATGGGGTTATTGTAAAAGACCCTGATGCAGAAGAAGAGGATGGTGATAATTAATCGGTATTCCTAATTAGGACATTACAAACTAAGAAAGTAGGATGAATGCAATGGTAGTTCATCCTGCTTTCTATATTTTTCATAAAAAAAGAGCTGTATGACTAGGTCATACAGCTCTTTTTTTTATCCTATTTCTTTTGGTTAAACCTACTCAACATAGGTAAACTGAACAGTATAAGAAGCATCAGGCTCTCTATCAGATGAAGAAGAAATAACTCCTGAAGTTGCATAGTTGTCTACATCATATACATAACTGGCCGTTATGGTATATTCTACTTCTCCGTCTTCATTTTTATATACAATCTTAGACGGATTATTTACAGGAAAAAGCATTCTTGCTTTTATAATCTCAGAAGACTGAGGACTCATACTAAAGTTTAATTGAATACCATCCAATACATCAATTATACCACCAGCTTCTAAAGTATAGAAGAAAGGATTTTGAGCCTCATCATAGGTTATCTCAGCAGTATATACATAAGAAAGGTACGAATCGGTCTCCCAATCGTAATCCTCTTCAAAAAATTCAATGATTTTAGGATTTCCGTTGGCGTCATACTCTAGAACATTCCCAGTTTCAAAAGCATCATAAGGAGATTCATACAGCTTTTCTATAGATAAATTAACATCTTCTTCGCCAGTAACATTTACCAATTCATCACCATCGTAAAGAAAGTCTCTAGAACCTTCACCATTAGATACACTACTTAAAGCGCCGTCTGCCGTATAAGAAAATTCGAGCATTCCCTCATCTTCCATATTCTCACTAGAATTTAGGTTTACTGTTTTAATTAACTTTTGTACCACATCACCATTGGCTTCCTCAAACTCTTCGCTGACCGAATCATCGGAACAACTTACCGCTAAAATTGATGCACAAAAAAGGCCTAAAATGTAATATGTTTTTCTCATAATTGATGTACTTATTATTTGTTTTGGTTGTTTCTAGGTTTATGTAAAACAATGGACAGAAAATACTCGCCAACCCATTCAGAAAAAAAACGAAAACAGAACCAGCTTAGTATACCTACTACTAAAAAAATAGTGCATTTAAGAACACAGAGAAATGTAAGAAGTACAATTATTTATTTCCTCCTTAAAAAGAGCCTTACTATGTAAACACTTTTTGTATTTTCGAAAGATGAATTACAAGTTTATTGTATCCCTTTTTTATCTGCTTCTATTCGTGAGTCAACACTCCGTTTTTGCTACGGATTCTTCTATGAATAAAAAACAATCAACTCCCGATTCTTTAAAAATTATCAAAAAACAAATTGGCGCTTTTACAAAAAAGAAAGAGTACGCCAATGCTATTCAATATTCAAAGAAATTATTACAAGCGGCCAAAACAAGGTCTGATACCAGTACTATTGACAATGCGTATTGGCGCCAAGCTTATTATTTTGACAAATTAAACCAGTTAGATTCTTCCTATTTTTATTATGATAAGTCTTACACTCATAATTTAGCCTTAAAAGATACCGTCGTTGCAGGAGAACGTCTACTGGGTATGGCAAACATTCAAAAAAGCTTAGGAGATTATACGGGTGCAATGATCACAGCCATTGACGGATTAAAATATTTAGAAAATACTGAGGAGCTAGAAGCTACGATTGGACTTTACCAAACCATTGCCGTGGCTCAAAAAGAATTGGGACACCCCGAAGAGGCCCTCCGTTGGAACACAAAGGCTTTTAACATCCTAAAAAATAACCCAAAGGCCGAAATTTTACCCTCTAGTATTCATATCATTACTATTACTAGAGCTAATATCTTAGCCGAAAAAAAAGAATACAGCGCAAGTATTCATATTTTAGATAGCATTGCCCAAGAAACAGCGGGTAAAAACCTCTTTGAATTTTCTAGAGCTATTTGTAATATGGGCCATTTTAAATGGCTAGAAGATGACAATAACCCCGAAAGTGAAACCCTGCTTTTAGAATCTTTAAGAATCCGGACTTCTTTGAATTCCGCTAGCGGCTTGTTCTCTAGCTACATTCATTTAGCCGAATTTTATTTTGATACTAAAAAAGCTAAAGCTTTGCGGTATGCGCAACAAGCCTATACGTACGCTGAAAAATTAAACAATCCGGTAGCTAGTCTAGAAGCTCTAGATCTAATTCTGCCTTTAAAAAGAGATTTGCGCCAAGCTATTTCTAACGAAGCAATTACCTATTCCCAACTACAAAATCAACTAGAAAAATCTAGACAAACTATTCGCGCCATCTATGCGGCCACGAAATATGATAACGATGCCTTAGAGAAGGAAAATCTTAAGTTGCTAACGCAAGTAGCAATCAAAGAAAAACAAAAAATTTTGGCGCTGGCTGCTGCCGTATTTCTTTTAGGTGTTATTGGTTTTGTAATCTATTACAAAAACCATCAAAAACAAAAAGAGCAGCTAGAAATATCATACAAAACGGAGCTACGCCTATCTAAAAAATTACATGATGAACTAGGAAATGATATTTTCTATTTAATGACGCAGGTGCAACAAGACACACCTACTCCTACCGATACTAAAAATGCTCTTATTTTAAATGGACTAGATAGTATTTACCAAAGAGTAAGAGATATTTCTAAAGAATTTACGGCGATTGATACCGGAAAAAATTTTGGAAAAGAATTTTTTGCACTTCTGAATTCCTACAGTTCTGCCAGCACAAAATTAATCACTAAAGAATTACCCTTGAGTTTTTGGGATGATATAGCCCCTAAAACAAAAATTGAACTCTATAGAGTATTGCAAGAACTACTCGTAAATATGAAGAAACATAGTGAAGCTACTTTTGTAGCAATTACCTGTGTAAAAAATGCCAAAGAGATATTAATAAAGTATGTAGATAATGGGGTAGGATTTGATAAAAATGAAAAAATTTCAGGAAATGGCCTTAAGAATGTGGAAAACCGCATAGCTAGTATAAAAGGAAGTATTAATTTCGAATCCAAACCAAAGGAAGGGGTTACCGTAACCCTGACGTTTGCTATTTAATAAAAGGATATGCAATTGGATAGAATTTTTGTTTCTGAAGATATTGACAGTAATAACTTAGGGGTTACCACTACCCTCCAAAATATGGGCTATGCCCAAATTGGCCATTCTCAATATTGCGATGATGCGCTTCTAAAACTCAAAAAGGCACTAAAAGATGGGACCCCTTATGATCTTCTGATTACCGATTTGTCTTTTGAAAATCCTAGGGCGAAGAAAAACATCCAAAACGGACAAGAGCTTGTTACCGCCATAAAAGCCATACAGCCTACTTTAAAAGTGATTGTTTTTTCTGTGGAAGACGATCATCATACCATCACTACCTTATTCTCCGACCAACAAATTGATGCCTATGTCTGTAAAGGATTAAATGGTCTTAGTGAACTTCAAAAAAGTATTAAAGCCATCACCAATCATGAAAAATATACCTGCCCCATAGCTACTGCCGTGTTACAACAGAAAAATGTTTTAGCTTTGGATGGCTATGAGCAGCAACTCTTAGCATATTTGGCCAAAGGATATACCCAACATGAAATAAGTGCACTATTAAAAGAACAAGACATTTCTCCAAATAGTGTGCGCTCTATTGAAGCCAACATCAGTAAATTAAAAGATTATTTTAATGCGACAAACACCACGCATTTGGTTTATGTAGCCTCTAGTCTAGGGCTTATATAAGTACTTAGATGACTCTCTTATCACATGCTTCTGTTCCTCTTTTTACTAATTAAGTCTACCAATTCTTAAGAAAAGAGATGCATCTTACTTCTAAAAAGTACTGCTGCGAGGTGTAGAATAGCAAAAATCGGTCATTCTATATAATTTTTGATGCCTTTGACTTAGATTCAAGAATACCTCATCTGCACTGCTATTGCTTCTTATTATATTTACCACACTAAGCCAAGCAACTTCTACGCTCCTTTTTATACGATAAAATGAAAAGAAAAATCACCTTAAAACAAATTGCCGAAACACTTAATGTATCGATTGCTACCGTATCTAAAGCATTAAAAGATAGTCATGAAATTAGTGTGGAAACCAAAGCGATTATAAAAAAATACGCTACAGAACACAATTACAGACCTAATACGGTAGCCCTAAATTTATTGAATAGACAGACTAAAACTATTGCTGTAATTCTCCCTACATTCCACAATAATTTTTTCGTAAAAATCTTCAGCGGAATTGAAGAGACTGCCAATGAAAAAGGCTATAAATTAATCGTGATTATCTCTAATGGGGAGTTAAAAAAAGAAGTAGAATCTATTGCGATGCTAGAAAATGGCACTGTAGATGGACTCTTAATTTCGCTTTCCGAAGAAACCCAATCCCAGCAATACTCCCAACATCTGCAAAGTTTTATAGATATAGCTGGGCCTATTGTTATGTTTGATAGGGTGAGTGATGCCATTACCTGTGATAAAATAATCATTGATGATTTTAATTGCGCGTATAATGCTACTGTTCATTTAATTAAAACAGGCTGCAAAAATATTGCCATTGTTAGTGTGCTTCATGATTTAGGAATTGTAAAAGATAGAATAAGCGGTTATAAAAAAGCTTTGGAAGACTATAATATTCCTTGTAATGATAAGCTTGTTAAGTTGATAAAAAAAGAATATGATTTTGAAACTGAAATAAAAACCTTATTAGATTACACCACTATTGATGCTATTATTGGTTTAGAAGAATTCTCTACCATAGAAACCATGGTAATTGCCCAATCTAGAGGATATAAAATACCTGAAGAATTATCTTTTGTAGGCTATACCAATGGCAATCTCTACAAATATGTGACTCCGTCTGTAACCTGCATCAATCAACACGCGAATTATATTGGTAAAAAAGCTACCGAAAAACTAATAGCGCGTATTGAAGAAAAGGAAACTGAAACAACCGCATTTGAAACTAAGGTGATTAAAACCAATTTGATTTACCGAAATTCTACTCGAAAACTGCAGTAGCTTACTTATTCTGATACAAATCTTCATACAAATTTGATGAAGATTGTATAAATGGTTTTTTTGATATTTTAGCGACCCACCTTTTGCTGATAGTATCACTTAAATGTAGTCGTGCATCTATATTTTTAAAGGTGGCATTGTCTATCCACATAGGATGCGCATCCCAATGACAATTAATGTAATTCACTGCTTTTACCACATCGTTGTTGTCATCTATCGTCTTAAAGAAAGGTACAAACCATTTTTGCCATGCTTCTTCTGCTTGCGCAGGATTACTTAATTGTGTTTCTATTGTATTTCCTGTAGCCTTCGCATCTTTTCCTGAAATGGTTGGTGATGCTTCCGCTATAAAAACAGGTTTTCCTTTTTCACGAGCAAAAGCAATCATTTTTTGATCTTCCCATCTATTGAAAAAAGAAAATCCTAACCAATCTACATACGCATCTCCTGGATACCATGATTCTAATTCTTCTTGAGTCTGAGACATAAAGCCTGTAGATTGCCAAACATATGCTGTATTGGTTACGCCCTCTTTTCTCAAAATATCTACCATACGCTTGTAGGCTTTCAAGGTCTGTTCTTTATCATAATGATTCCATGGCTCACCATCAAATTCATAGGCAATCCTTAAAAACACAGGTCGCTTTCCTAAAGATTTTAAAAATTCTGCTAGTTTATAGATGTAGTGATCATGGGTACCATCGGCTATTTTTTCTTCATGATTTACAAACTGCAAGCCTATAGCCAATGCCATATTTTCATAGGTTGGTGCTGCGAGTTGTAAACTTGCATTATAATCATTATCTCCCCAATCTGCAGTTTCATAAAGGCCATCTAAACCCTCTTGTATTCTACCAAATGATTCTTCTCCTGGGTTGATATTCGTGTAGGTCGTCCAGCCGGCAGGTTTTTGAAAATGATCTAGATACCCATCATTATGCGCCTCTAAACCGCCTACCGCTTCAAGTTCTTGCCCTACAAAGAGTAAAACACCCTCCTTAGGCTCAAATTTGGCTAGTTTTCTCTCCACTTTAGCAACCGGTACTTCCGATCCTAAAGTTTTCTTTTCTGCTCCATTTTTACAAGAAAAAAGTAACACTGCACTCGCAATCCATACCCAAAAGTTAAATTTCATAGCTCTATTTTTTAACTACTATTCGTGATCTTCTAAAGGTTTGTACTCAAACCAATCAAAGTCCGCCTCTTTATTATTTGTTTTTAAATCTTGGCAGCACATCCCTACAAGACACCCTGTAAATGCAGGTCTGTAGCGCTCACTACCTTCCCGTACATAATCATCAGACAACATACTCATATCCAATACCGCTCCTATAGGTTGAAAATCTATTTCATTGCTACTAAAACTAAATTGAAGTGTATCACGAGCTATTATTGCTCTCAGTACTATAGGAATACCACTAGGAATAGTGAAGCTTTGTTTTTGTTCTATAATTTCAAAATTATCAGAAGAAAGTACGGATAGTACTTTTTCTCCTTCCTCCATAGAAAGGTATAAATAGTGGTAATGTCCTGTATTGTAATACACAACTAGGCCCGCTAATTGTTGAAAATTTTCAGGCTCAAATTCTATTTTTGTCTGTATTTCTGCATTAAAATGTTGAAGTCTCCTGGCTATTAAAGCTTGGGTATGAGTAGAGCTTAAAGATTCTTTTCCTTTTAGTCGCATGTATCCTTTTCGTTCTATTAAGGAAAACCAATCCGAAGTTTTGGGTACCCGCAAGGACTGAAAATCAATACTCAATTCTGCCGTATCAAAATCAGCTCTTAGCTCCGTTTTTTTTAGAAGGAATTCCGGAAGGTTTGATGCTGGAATTAAAAGCCTAGGAAGGCTAGTTTCTGTTTTTAACACTGGCCAATCCTCTTTCCAAACCAATTCTTCTATTGCAGTTTCTCTTCCTAATATACAAGAACCTAATTTTGTTAAAGGCCTCCCCACGAGAAAAACAATATACCAATCGCCATAAGCTGTTGCGACCATAGATGCATGGCCTGCCTTTTGTAACGCATGGTCTGGATAATTTCTTGTGGTAAGTATAGGGTTATTTGTATTAGCCTCATAAGGACCCGTAATACTTTTAGAACGCATAACCGTAGCAGCATGACCATATTCTGTGCCTCCTTCCGCTAACAACAAGTAATAGTACCCATTGCGTTTATAAAGATGCGGCCCTTCCGACAAGCCAATCTCTGTGCCCTCAGTTAGGTAAAAAACATCACCGATCAGTTTTCTTTGCTCTAGATGAAATTCTTGCAGTTCGATGCCACCAAAAAATTTCCCTTTTCTATGGTCTACCAGCATAGTGATAAACCATGTTTTATCACCATCATGAAAAAAAGAACCATCAAAACCCGAAGAATTTAGATACGCAGGTTCACTCCATTCTCCTAAAATATCTTCACTGGTCACCACATAATTGGGGGTATCTTTCCAGACCCCATCAAAAGATTTTACATTGGTATACACCAAGTAAAATAACCCTTTATGATACGACAAGCAAGGAGCCCAGACGCCACAAGAATCAGGCACCCCCTTCATCTCTAATTGTGAAATGCGGTCTAAAGGATGTGCTATTACCTCCCAATTTTTTAAATCTTTTGAATGGTGAATTTGCACTCCTGGGAACCACTCAAAAGTAGAAGTAGCGATGAAATAATCATCGCCTACACGACAAATGGACGGATCTGGATTAAAACCTTTAAGAATAGGATTGGTTATATAGCGCATATTCCGTATTACTATTTAGAGACTAAGTCTAGTTCTATTTGTTCCAAGGTCTTTCCTTTGGTTTCCGGTAGTTTTTTTAGTAATATCAAAAAGCCTATTACGGCAATCACTCCATACATTAAAAAGGTAAATGCATTCCCGATGGTTGCCAATTCCCAAGGAAAAATCTGAGTGACCAACCAACTTATTAATCCGTTTAAAAAGCCCACAAAACCAATCATTAATCCACGGTATTTGGTTGGGAAGAGCTCTGATAACATTACCCACATAACTGGTCCAAGAGAAAAAGCAAAACAAGCGATAAAACCGAGAACCCCTATTAAAACAAGTGTTGCATTCATACTTGTTGCTGCTTCCAAAATATCGCCTTCATGCTTCGCATAGACTTGATCGCCTAGCGCAGTTTTCATCGCATTTTTAAAAGCAACATCACTCGTAAATACGGTATCTCCCAAGACATCTATTTTAGCAATATCTGCAGGGCTAAGTTTTGTCAACGCTCCCGCAGTTATTTTATAGGTTGCATTCTTAAAACCATAGGCGCAGAGAAGCATGCTTACTGCAATACCCCCAACTCCTATGAGTAATAAGGGTCTTCTTCCCATTTTATCAATTAAAAACATAGCAATAACCGTAAAAACCACCGTGGTAAAACTCAGTAAAATTCCAGAGGCAAAAGAAGCATCTGTTCCTATACCTGTTTGCTTAAAGATTGCGGTAGCATAATAATAGATGGCATTGATTCCAGTAATCTGTTGAAGGATTCCTAAAATAATTCCTATGGTTAATACTATTTTTAAAGAGGGTTTAAAAATTTCTTTGAACTTAATTTTTTCATTAGAAGTGCTATTTGCTAAGCTCAGGGTTATAGCTTTAGCCTCTAGCGCTGCTTTTTCTTCTCCGTATAAACTTACTAGCGCCTTTAATCCTTCTTCTTTTTGATGGTTAGCAAATAACCACCGTGGACTTTTAGGCACGAAAAACATTCCTATAAAATAGAGCAATGCTGGTAAAAGCTCTACCCCTAACATCCAACGCCATATGGTCTCTTCAGTCAGAAAAGTACTTGTCCCTGAGGAGAAGGTCGCGTTAAAATAGTAGTTGCTTAAAAAGGCCGCAAAAAACCCTAAAACTATATTTAATTGCTGTACGGATACCAACTTACCCCTATTAACCGCAGAAGAAATCTCGGCAATATATACGGGTGCTATAACCAATGCAGCGCCGAAAGCTACGCCACCTATCATTCTAGCGATGTACAACATTTCATACGAAATGGAAAAAGCAGATAATACAGCAGATAACGCATATAAAAATGCTACCGCTATAAGTACGCTTTTGCGCCCCACGATATCACTTAATTTACCGGCAATTAACATGGCAAACATGGCTGAGAATAGAGGTGAACTAGGAATCCACCCTTCTTGGAATTTAGTTAAATTAAATTCTGGAGTCACATAATTCATTACTCCAGAAATAATCCCTGCATCAAAACCATATAAAAACCCTCCTAGGGAAACTACTATTGCGATAAGAATTGATTTCTTCATGTATTGTTGGCTATTAAATTTCCCCTGCAACAGGAAACTTTAATCCTGTTTGCAATCGTACTTCATCTACAATAGCAATTAATTCTAAGCTGTTTTCATGAGACCATATACTGCTTTCTATTTTATTATTTTGAATACACGAATGGCACTCTTCAATTTCATAGGTAAAGCCTTTGCCTAGGGTTGGTAGTTGAAATTTTTCTTCCTGATCATTTTTTGTGATGCTGTACCCCTGCGCTTCATGCCAAATAGCATCAATTGTAACATAACCTTCTGTACCACTAATGGTAGGCGTCATGGATGTAGCAGACATAAAACTACTATGGTGGATAGCTTGTGCATGATCATACTGCAAAATAATGGCGGTCTGTTGATCTGCTCCTGTTTCAAAAAAACTAGAAGACGCTAATATTTTTTGCGGTTTACCGAAAATCATATAAGATAAAAAAAGTGGGTATACTCCCATATCCAATAATGATCCGCCTCCTAAATCTAAATCGGTCATTCTACTCTCATTAGGAATTTGCATCGGAAAAGCAAACTCAGCATTCACATAGTTTACCGTACCGATGGCCCCATTTTGAACTTTAGAAAGTACTTCTTTAAACGTGGGATTAAAACGGGTCCAAAAAGCTTCCATAAAAAATTTCTGAGCTTTTTTTGAAGCCTGAATCATTTGTGAAGCTTGACTATAGTTTAAGGCGATAGGCTTTTCACACAATACATGCTTGCCGTGTTCTAAAGCCGCCATACTCAGTGCTGCATGCGAGTTATGAGGTGTCGCTACATATACGATATCTACCTCAGGATCCTGCAAGAGTGCATTATAATTTCCGTAAGCTTTTACCGCTTTATGTGCACGTTGAAATTCTTCTGCTTTTGTACTATCTCGTGAAGCAACCGCATAAATTTCAGCATCTACCACCAACGCTAAGTCCTCACAAAATTGATGTGCAATACTTCCTAACCCTATAATTCCCCATTTAACATTCCCCATCTTCAATTCTATTTAACCTATTATAATTTTAACCTGATGTATCTTAATGCCTATCAAAACTTAGCCTTTGCGCTTCAATACTTTTAATACTGCTGCTACAATAGCTTTATCATTTAAACCATATTTTTCCATCAATTGCGCTGGTGTACCCGATTCTCCGAAGGTATCGTTAGTCCCTATAAATTCTTGAGGCGTTGGTAATTGTGTCGTTAATAATCGGGCTACACTTTCTCCTAACCCGCCTAGGATATTATGCTCTTCTGCGGTCACGATACATCCTGTTTTCATTACCGATTTTAGTATTGCGGCATCATCCAAAGGTTTTATGGTGTGGATATTGATTACCTCAGCACTATATCCTTGATCTTCTAGGGCTTCCGCTCCTTGTAGTGCTTCCCAAACCAAATGGCCTGTAGCAACAATGGTTACATCTGTACCTTCAGTTAATTGTATAGCTTTTCCTATTTCAAAGGTGTCTTCAGGCATAAAAACAGGCACTACAGGCCTTCCAAATCTCAAATAAACGGGACCATCATAATTCGCTATGGCTATAGTTGCAGCTTTTGTCTGATTGAAATCACAGGTATTAATTACCGTCATTCCCGGTAACATTTTCATTAAACCTATATCTTCTAGAATTTGATGCGTGGCACCATCTTCTCCTAAAGTTAACCCTGCATGGGATGCACAGATTTTTACATTTTTACCAGAATAGGCTATAGATTGTCTAATCTGATCATAAACCCTACCCGTAGAAAAGTTCGCAAAAGTTCCTGTAAACGGAATTTTACCACCTATGGTTAATCCTGCAGCAATACCCATCATATTGGCCTCTGCAATTCCTATTTGAAAGAAACGTTCTGGATTCTCTTCTATGAATTTTTCCATTTTTAGAGAACCTATCAAATCTGCACAAAGTGCAACCACATTAGGGTTGGTTCTTCCTAATTCTGCTAGGCCTGCTCCAAAACCACTACGGGTGTCTTTTTTTTCTGTGTATGTATATTTTTTCATGCTATAATTTCAGTAATTGTATGTCTAGCTAGTGGATTAATAGTCGCCTATAGTTTCTGCATTCTGCGCTAAGCCCATTGCTAATTGTTCATCATTAGGTGCTTTGCCATGCCATGCATGGGTATGCATCATAAAATCTACGCCATTCCCCATAACCGTATGAAGTAATATGCATACAGGCTTTCCTTTTCCTGTTCTAGATTTTGCTTCTTTTAATCCTTCTAGCACAGCTTTTAAATCATTGCCTTCTGGAATATCTAAAACATCCCAACCAAAGGCTTCAAACTTTGCTTTAATGCTGCCCATAGGCATTACTTGTTCCGTAGCACCATCTATTTGCTGTCCATTTAAATCAATTGTAGCAATTAAATTATCAACTTTCTTCCCAGAAGCATAAAGAATTGCTTCCCAATTCTGACCTTCTTGCAATTCACCATCACCATGTAAGGTGTATACCAATTGGGGATCCTTATTTAACTTTTTTGCTTGTGCAGCACCAAGTGCTACAGACAAGCCTTGACCTAAAGACCCTGAAGCAATACGTACTCCTGGCAAGCCTTCATGCGTAGTTGGGTGGCCTTGCAAGCGTGAATTTAATAAGCGAAACGTAGCTAACTCCGCTACCGGAAAGTACCCTCTGTGTGCCAATACGCTATAAAAAACAGGAGATATATGTCCATTAGACAAGAAGAAGAGATCTTCCCCTACACCATTCATGGTAAAAGGCTCTTTTAAGTCCATCACTTCATTATATAATGCAACTAAAAATTCGGTACAACCCAGAGAACCGCCAGGGTGTCCTGAACTTACTTTGTGTACCATTCTTAAAATATCTCTCCTAGTTTGAGAAACCTGTTGTTCTAATTGTTCTATTTCCATGTTTAATTTCCTTTTTGATAATCTGCTAGAAACTGTGCTAATCCACTATCGGTTAGAGGGTGTTTTAGTAATCCTGAAATTGCGGATAACGGTCCGGTCATGACATCAGATCCTATTTTAGCACAATTGATGACATGCATCGTATTGCGAACAGAAGCAGAAAGAATCTGAGTACTAAAATTGTAGTTGTCGTAAATAAGTCTAATCTCAGAAATAAGATGCATTCCATCTGTAGAGATATCATCTAACCTTCCTAAAAAAGGAGATACATAGGTAGCCCCAGCTTTTGCCGCTAGCAAAGCTTGCCCCGCAGAAAACACCAAGGTTACGTTGGTTCTAATACCTTTATCTGAAAAATACTTACACGCTTTAACACCATCTTTAATCATCGGTAATTTCACCACAATTTGTGGATGCAATGCGGCTAATTCTTCTCCTTCAGAAATCATGGTCGCATAATCTGTCGCAATTACTTCTGCACTAACATCGCCTTCTACCAAAGCACATATATCCTTATAGTGTTTTAAGATGTTTGCTTTCCCTGTAATTCCTTCTTTTGCCATTAAAGAAGGGTTGGTGGTTACACCATCTAATACGCCTAAAGCTTGTGCTTCCTTAATCTGTTCTAAATTTGCTGTATCAATAAAAAATTTCATATTCCTTTTTAAAGTTGATTGTTGATTGTTTGTGAATCTATAATTTGTAGTTCGTGAGCCGTTGAGGCTGTTTAAGAAAACAAACTCTTGTCTACGGACTCATCTTGTTTAAGCAATTTCTTGTTTTGCACCTTCTAGGCAACAAATCGTGCCAAATGATAGGTGATAACAACCTCTCCTTAGCCGTCTAAAATTAGCGCCATAGCCAGCCAACATCCAAATAAAAATGAGTTTTGAGCGCTAGGGATTCCAAATTTAGCACCGCTTTTTTTACTCAAAAAAAGCCTTACGTACAATCTCAAGCGCCCTAAGAACAAGTTTGCAGCCTTAAAAGACCATTTTAAAACGGTGACTTACGTAAAGGTTTACGTAAATTATTTAGAAACTTCAAAAAGCAAACATGTAAAACTCCATGAAATAATGAGCGAAAAAATACCAATTTCATCCTCCATTTTTAGCATGTTATTTTCTTCAAAAATTACCTGCAAAATAAATATCCTTCAGTCGTCAAAAGGCTGAATACCCCTTTAAACACCCTAAGTGCAACAAATGTTTTACTGTTTGCTTCAATCTTAGTATCCGTTTATAGTATCAAAAAAATACCTTTAAAAAAATTAATTAAACCAAATAGAACATGCTAAGAATTGCTCCCTTATTTTTAATGTTACTTACCTTTTTTAGTTGTAAAACGGAGAAAAAAGAAGTAGAAAACGAAGTGAAAGAACAAACACCCATCAGCTTAAAAAATGCTTTTGCTGATGATTTCTATATGGGAGCGGCCATTAATAGTAGTCACATCAATAGGACCGATACACTTGGACTTAATCTTGTCACGAAAGAATACAATAGCATTACCCCTGAGAATATTATGAAATGGATGTATCTACATCCTGCGAAAGACACCTTCTTTTTTGACGAAGCCGATGCTTACGTAAATCTTGGATTAGAAAACGATATGCATATTGTTGGTCATACCCTTGTATGGCATAGTCAAATTGCAGATTGGATGAATAGCATAAAAGATAGCACAGAAATGGCAACTATTATAAAGCATCATGTACATACTATTGTCTCTCGTTACAAGGGTAAAATAGCTACTTGGGATGTCGTAAATGAAGCTTTAAATGAAGATGGTAGTTTTAGAACATCCCTATTATACAATGTGATGGGCGATAGTTACTTAGAAATTGCATTTACTGAAGCAGCTAAAGCAGATCCGGAAGCTTTTCTGGTATACAATGATTACAATTTATGGAAACCAGAAAAAAGAGAAGGGGTTGTGCGCTTAGTGAAAAAATTACAAGCTAAAGGTGTTAAGATTGATGGTGTAGGAATGCAAGGCCATTATTCTATTCCGGGACCTACGCTTAAAGATATAGAAGATAGCATTGAAGCTTTTGCTGCTTTAGGTGTGAAGGTAATGTTTACAGAGCTTGATGTTACTGCACTCCCAAACCCTTGGGAATTAGACGGAGCGGCCGTAGAACAAGACTATTCTATATATGAAGGTGATGTAACGATGAATCCCTATACCGATGGGATGAATGATTCTATTAACAAGGCACTCTCTGCTAGATACAAAGATTTATTCTCCCTCTTTTTAAAACATAAGGACGCTATAAGTAGAGTTACTTTTTGGGGCGTAACAGATCGTGAAACATGGTTAAATAACTGGCCAATAAATGGGCGAACGAATTACCCGCTTTTATTTGATAGAGCCTACCAACCTAAGGATGCCTACCACGAAATTATTGCGCTAAAACAAAACAACTAACCAATTCTATTCTTACAGAATTTTATAATTCTCTGATTCCTATGAGTTCAAACTCACAAAAACTTAGCACCTTAGAAAAAATAGGGTATGCTTTAGGCGACCTTTCTGCCAATCTTATCTTTCAAACCTTAATGACGTTCCTAGCTTATTTCTATACGGATATTTATAAAATCCCGACCGGAACAGCAAGCGCCATTATATTTTTTGTTGGCTTATTTGCGGCTATTATTTTCAATCCGATTATAGGAGCCTTGGCTGACAGAACAAAATCTAGATGGGGGAAATTCAGACCTTGGATTTTATTTACCGCAGTTCCTTTTGGAATTATCTCTATCCTCACCTTTAGCACGCCCGACTTTAGTGATCAAGGAAAGGTTATATATGCCTTTATTACCTACACCTTACTCTTACTGTTTTATGCAGCAAACAACTTACCTTACTCCGCATTAAGTGGTGTAATAACGGGAAACATGGCAGAACGTAACAGTATTTCGTCTTACCGCTTTGTTGCCGTAATGGTAGCGCAATTTATGATTCAAGTGCTGTTATATCCCGTGGTAAATTATGTAGGTGAAGGCAACCAAGCTATAGGGATGGAAAAAGTAATGACCTACCTTGCCATTATAGGAACAGTACTTTTATTAATTACCTTTTTTACTACAAAAGAGCGCATTGTTCCTAAAGAAGAAAATCAATCTAGTTTAAAAGAAGACTTAGCCGATTTGGTTAAAAACAAGCCTTGGTTGATTATGCTTGTTTTAACGACTCTCGTTTTTATCTCTTTGGCTTTAAAAGGCGGAATGTATATCTATTATTTTGAGAACTATGTAAGTGAACCTCATCTGATCAGTTTCTTTGAAAATATTGGAATTTCTAACCTGGATGATGCTCCTGGATATGGATTTAGTGTGTTTAATGCCGGGGGAATTATATTCATGATCATCGGAATTCTATTTTCTAAAAAATTAGCCGATACATATGGTAAACGTGATGTATTTGGTGTAGCCTTATTTTTAGCCACTCTATTTATCGTTGTGTTCTATTTCTATCCTCCTGATGCCATCATTCTTATATTTTCTACACAGATCTTACATGGTTTCTTTTACGGTATTACCATTCCCTTGTTATGGGCTATGATTGCCGATGTTGCCGATTATTCTGAATGGAAAAATAACCGACGTGCAACCGCTATCATATTTTCTGCCATGCTCGTAGGCTTAAAATTAGGACTCACCTTTGGGGGTTCTTTTGTAACCCTACTTTTAGGTTATTTTAATTATGATGCTACACTAGAAGTACAAGACATAGTAACCATAAACGGAATTAAAATCTCTATGAGTGTCTTTGCCTCCATCCCATTCTTCTTAGGGATTATCCTCCTGAAGTTCTACCCTATTAATAAAAAGATGGAGCTTACTATTGAAGAAGATTTAAAACAACGAAGAATTAGTACAACAGAATAAAAAAGTCATGCCAGAAGAATCTATTGAAAACATCAATTTTGATGTATTAAACGCCAAAGCAATTTCTCAACCTATAGTTGACCATATGTACACTGCAGACCCGTCTGCACATGTATTCAATGGCAAAATTTATATTTATCCCTCTCATGATATTGATGCAGGTGAAGCATTTGATGATCTAGGCAGTCATTTTGCTATGGAAGACTACCATGTAATTTCCATGGATTCTATAGATAGTAAAGCGGTAGATCATGGGGTCGCTTTGCACGTAGATGATGTACCTTGGGCTAAAGAGCAAATGTGGGCTCCCGATGCAAATGAAAAAGACGGCCGCTATTATTTATTTTTTCCAGCAAAAGCACATGATGGTATTTTTAGAATAGGAGTAGCCATAAGTAATTCTCCTACTGGTCCTTTCACAGCACAACCAGAAGCCATTAAAGGCAGTTTTTCTATTGACCCTGCCGTTTTTAAAGATGACGACGGCAGCTATTATATGTATTTTGGAGGTCTGTGGGGTGGACAATTACAGCGTTGGAGAACTGGGCAATTTAATGCAGAACAACCCGATAGTCCTACCGCTTTTCTTCCGGAAGACCACGAACCAGCACTACTCCCATATGTAGCTAAAATGACTAATGATTTATTGGAGTTTTCAGAAAAGCCTAAAGAAATAGAAATTTTAGATGAAAATGGAACCTTACTAGTAGCAGGCGATAATGATCGTCGCTTTTTTGAGGCTGCCTGGTTGCATAAATATAATGGGAAATATTACTTCTCTTACTCTACCGGAGACACCCACTTTATATGTTATGCAATGGGTGATACACCATACGGCCCTTTCACCTACGGCGGAAGAATATTGAACCCTGTGGTAGGGTGGACATCTCATCATTCTATTTGTGAGGTAGAGAACAAATGGTATTTATTCTACCATGACGCTAGTTTATCTAAGGGAGTTACCCATTTAAGATCTGTAAAGGTGGCCGAAATAACGTATCGCGCAGATGGTAGCATAGAAACTTTAAATCCTTATCGCGATTAGTTTTTCTGAAAAACACGCACATAATCTATACTTAAAAATGCCGGGTACTGCGAAGCAATTGGTGGTACCGGCAAATTACCTCCCACGGAGAGATTCATTACCAAATAAAAAGTATCATTAAAAGGATACGGTTGCCCATTTGTATCTTTGGGGGTGACTGTATGGTAAGGCTTATTATTTAACAACCAGGTAATTTTATTTTCTTCCCAGACGATAGAGAACACATGATATACTGTAGTAAAATCTTCTTCGGGAGCATTGGTATATACCGAATTATATTGATGGTTATCTAGATTACGGCCATAATGCACAGTTCCTAATAGTTCTGATGGCGCTTCTCCTAGATACTCCATAAGATCTATTTCACCCCCATTAGGCCACCACGCCGAAGGATCTTGAGTGGTGTATTCTTTATTTAGCAACCACAATGCCGCCCAGGTGCCCGTTGCGCTAGGCATAGCGGCTCTAATATCTACACGTCCATATTTAAATTCAAATTTATCCGCAGTATGGATTCTTGTAGAAGTATACCCATAACCTTCTAGATTCTCTTTTTTAGCGGTAATAACTAAATTCCCATCTTTAAGCGCATGATTTTTTTCCGTATAATATTGCAGTTCATCATTTCCCCACCCGCATAAATTTGGACAGCCATTACCCTTATGAAAGCTCCAATTTTTATTATTTAAGGTCGCTGTTTCAAATTCGTCATTCCATAGTAAAACATACCCTTCATAAGATTCGGGGGCATTGTATCCACTTTCTGGAAGTAGTACTGTTCCAGAAACACAAGGCACACAACTAGCGCCCCCGCAATCTATTGCCGTCTCTGAACCATTTTTAATGCCGTCTCCGCAAGTTGCTACAGTTTCTGGAATAATTGGTACGTTCTGGTCTTTTTCCGTTGCCGAAGAGCAAGCTGTTAATGTGAGTATAACGCTTACTATTAAAATACTTTTTTTCATAATTAAACATAAAAAAGCCGTCAAAAAACAAAATATTTTGACGGCTTGTTATACGTGATTGTTTCTTAATTTAAACCTTCTAAGAAACCTATATAGCCTAATTTCTTATTGTAATTTTCATCAAATAATAATGGCCAATCTGGAACACCCCAAAAATCTAATAACCACGATTCATTATCTCTTAATCCCCATACCGTTAAGGCAAATTTGTTATCAATAGGAATAGCGTTATAAATCTGTACCACTTCTTTGAATTTTGCTTGTTGTTGTGCCGCTCTAGTACTAGACAATGCCGTAACGCTTTCATCTTCTTCTGGATTAGCACGTATGTCAAGTTCTGAGAAATGCATTAATAAGTTTCTAGATACCGTACCATCTACTACTGCTTGAATATCTGATGCGGCAGGCCCGTTATATGAAATGTGCATTTGAGCACCAGCGCCATCAATTAAATCTCCTAAGCCATCTATAAGATTAAAAATTGCAGCCCTTTTTGTAGCACTCGATGCAAAATTGTAATCGTTATAAAAAAGTAAGGCATCTGGATCTGCATTTCTAGCGAATTGGAAACATTTTCTTACATAATCATCGCCCATTCTATCTTTAAAGACAGAACCTCTTAAAGCATTTCCGTTATCATCGGCAATTGCTTCGTTTACCACATCCCAAGAACGTACTTTACCTTTATAGTGATTCATGGTGGTTGTAATATAGTCCTCTACCATGGCCTCAAATTCTGCATCTGTACCCGTAAAATCTTCTACCCAACTAGGAGTAGCATTATGCCAGATTAGTGAGTGACCGTGTACATTCATGTTGTTTTCTTGAGCAAAAGCAACGATAACATCTCCTGCAGAAAAATCATATGTATCTTCTGATGGGTACATTATATTCATCTTCATTTCATATTCAGAAGATAGGTTATTAAATTCTTGCTTTAATAGCGCGGTATGTTGTCCGCCTCCATTAATGTAACTCGCTCTAGTAATCATCCCTACTGAAAAAGTAGTTGCTGCATCTTTTAAAGAACCTGATCCCGAACTACACACTCCATTAGGACAAATACCGTCTTCGTCTACAATAATTTTTTTACTGGTAGACGTACTTCCTGCTGCATTAGTTACCGTAAGTGTCACTGTATATTCTCCTATCTCATCATAACGAACTTCCTCTTTACCGGCAGCGTCGTTTACAGTTGCACCGCCTTTTCCAAAGTCCCACACACTGGTAAATTCTCCTGAACCCAAAGTGGTATTATTCAAATAAAGAAGGTTTGCATCGGCATCTGAAACTTCAAAATCAAAACTAGCCTGTATTTTATTCACTGGAATTACGGGCTCCCTATCTTCTCCAGGATCATTATTACTACAAGATACTGCCACAAGGAGTGAAAATGTAGCTATTAAAAATTTAGATATTTTAATCATTATATTTTTTTTATGTTGATATATTAGTCTTTAACTACTTTGATTGCATCTACGTAAAAAGTAGCTGCAGATTTACCCATATCCAATGATAGAAGTGTCGTAGCTGTATTTGCAGTGAAGGTCCAAGAATACTTAGTCCATTCATCTGTAGCAGTATAGTTTCCCGCATATTGCTCATTTCCTAATCCGGGGTTTGTGGAATACCGAACTTCTGCTCCTGCACCCTTTATCCAAATGGAAGCAGTATACGTTGCACCAGATTCTGTATCAAATGCATCACTTACAAATTGCACTTTCCACTCTTCTGGACCTTCTTCTGCATTAGACACTTTAAGAGCTCTACTACCACTTAATACATTGGTTAATTCTTCCGTCATATTATCTGCACCATTATTTTGACTCCAGTTTGCAAAATCAGCGCCATCACCTTCTTCTAAATCTCCATTTAATAAAGCACTGTCATTAGCCGGTAATGGCAAAGCAGCTGTACCCGGCACTAATTCTATAGCATCTACTAAAAAGGTCCCTAATGATTTTCCCATATCTAGGGCTACAATGGTAGTAGCACTATTTGCTGTAAATGTCCAAGAATATTGGGTCCAATCTTCTGTAATGGTATACCCGCCTGCGTACTGATCTCCCCCAACTCCTGGGTTGGTTGAAAAACGTACTTCATTTGGAGCACCTTTTAACCACATAGAAACTGTATATTGTTCATCTACCACTGTTGGCGTAGGATCGCTTACAAATTGGACTTTCCATTCTTCTGGACCTTCTTCTGAATTTGAAACTTTCAGTGCTCGGAATCCTACCAAAACATCTGTAGCTTCTGCTGTCATATTCGCAGCTCCATTATTTTTACTCCAATTGGTAAATTCATCTCCTTCACCTTCTAATAAATACCCGTTTGCAAATAAGTTTTCAGGATTTGTAATTACACGAACATCTGATGGCGGTGGTAATACCACATCAATTTCTTGAGTAACCACGTCATTATCATAGGTACCTATTACGGTAAGGGTTATTGTTTTTGTCCCTGAACTGCCAAAAGCATATTCTAGAATTTCGTTTCCATTATACTTTACATTAGCATCTGAAATCTCAAAATAACTATAAAAGTCGCCCTTATTAGGAGTGGTGTTTTCAAAATAATAAAGTCCAGAATCTTCTGGAGAAACAGTGGCAGTAAAAGAAGGTGCCTCTGATAGTTCTACAACATTTACACTATCATCTTCTTCACAAGAAAATAGCATAATGCTTATAAATAAAGTAAGTAGTAATTTAGTTGTTTTCATAGTTGAGTAATTGATTATTAGTATTTTATTTTGAGTTTTAGTTTACGATACCTCTGTTTTTTAATGGGTGTTAAAAAATTTAATTTTTAGAGAAACCGGAGTCTTTCAAATGTATTTATTAAGGAGATTAATGGATATTAGAAATGAAACATTCTCTATTAAAAATGAAGCATTGCACTTAAAAAAAGCCGTAAATTCAACGTTTCTGAAGTATATGCAACATTTCTACCTTGTTAGGGTTTTAGCTTTACTGCTTGGATCTCATCATTATTTTTAACTGCCAAGATATATGACTGATTATTTGCGGTAATAAAGCTCATATCTTTTACGTCTCCCGGCAGAAAAAGACCTGATGTAGTGGCTGCAATAGGCGTAAATGCTCCTTTGCCATTGCCCTGCAAATAGTATCCAATACCAGCATCATTTCTAGGTGTTTCTACTTCTGAACTGAATAAATTCCCTGCTCCTATCACATCTAAAAAACCATCTTTATTGATGTCTTTTACCAGAAACTGTGTGGTATTTGAATGTTGAGCTGCGGCAGGCAATTGATGTATTACAAACTGATCTCCTTTATTTTCTAAGTACACACTCCCAAAAGATTTCACTTGATAATGCAAGGCATTTTCTAATGACGCCTCTGTATATACCTCTTCTAAAGTGGCCCCTGCAAAACTTTCATAATTTTGAAACTTCTTTTTTATTCCTGGAATTTGTTGTGATGAACACTCTCTACCTCGGAGTGGATATTGCTTGCCTTCATTGTAATAACTTAGTACAATATCTTTCCTATTATCTTTATCAAAATCATTCACAAAAATGTCAAAAGTTGCCTCAGATGTAGCCTTGTACTTATAATTCTTACCGTTATTACCCAAGACATAATCCATATCGCCATCGCCATCAAAATCGCCTTGATTTATGGTCCACCACCATCCGACAGTATCTTTGGTAAGACCCAATTCTTTTGAGGTTTCTACAAATCCGTTAGGTGTATTTTTAAATACCCGAATAGGCATCCACTCTCCCACAATAATAATATCTGCCCGTTTATCATTATTATAATCTGTAATTACGGCACTTGTAGCCATCCCTAATTCAAAAAATTCTTTAGGTTGCATACTCGTAAAATGCTCAAATTTCACCGTACTACCTTCACTCACATTTTTAAGCAAATACGTGGTGGTGGGCAAAGGGTAATTTCCTGGAGTTTGCCTTCCTAACACTAAAATATCTTGTTTTCCGTCTAGGTCAAAATCGCCACTATACACTTTAGAGCCACTCACCAACATGCTAGGAAGTGCATCGTGTTTACTTTTCGTAAAATTGCCATAACCATCGTTGAGGTATATTCTGTCTTGGAGTTCTTTTGCTGTGGTAGAAAACTCATAACCACCACTCACCACATACAAATCATTATCACCATCATTATCAGCATCAAATATTAAGGCTCCCACATCCTCACTTTGCTTATCCATTTCTAAAAAAGAACTTTCTTGCTGTTCAAAACTCCCGTTTTTCTGGTAAAACAAGGCTCCAATAGTACCTTTAGCACCTCCAATAAAATAATCATCTAGGCCATCATTATTTAAATCGCCCACCGCTAGCGCAGGACCAAAGGAAGACATTTTATGAGGTAGCAAAATTTGATCTTTAAAATCATCATAGGAATTTTCAAGATGCGTATAGGTTGGAAAAACAGACAGCGCTTTAGAAAATTGTAACTCTAATTCTACTTCTTTTTCGATAGCCCGTTTAGCATCAGCTAGATGTACTACTAGGGTCTGATTTGCTTTAACGTTTTTTAATTCTTGTATTTTTCCATTAGGCCAAACTATTTTCAAAGTATCAATTGTAGTCGCTGAACCCAATCCGAAATGTAATTCTGGTGCTACCGAAGATTGAAATCCTCTTGTTAAAGTAAGTTCTTGCATTTGTGTAGTACCATTTGTAGTGATGCTAGCTCTACTGCCTAAACCAAAGCTATTTGCAGCTTCTCCCTCAAATTTAATTTTTAAATAATTCCCAGATGTTGAAGCTGAATTTTCAAAAAGGCTGGCATGGTCGTCAATATTATTGGTAACAATTTCTAAATCTCCATCATTATCTAAATCGGCATAAACTACACCATTAGAAAACCCTTCAAATTCTACTCCCCACTCTTGATTAGCAAGTTCAAATTCTAGATTTCCTTTATTTTTAAAGATAAAATTATCAAGTTTTTCCGAAGGGATGTTCTGACTCAGTGCTACTAATTGACTTTGGATATCTTGTATAGAATCTAGCGTATTAAAATAATCATTATTGTTTATTTCTCTCCGTGTACCATTGGTTACAAACAAATCTTTTTCTCCATCATTATCAAAATCTGCAAAGAGCGGACCCCAACTCCAGTCTGTTGAAGAAGTTCCAGTAATACGAGATACGTCTGAAAAAAATGGAATACCCTCCTCATATATCCCTGAATTGAGTTGAAAGCTATTTTGCATGTATTGATAATGAAACCCAGCATCTACCACATTCCAAAATAAAGTAGGGTTCATACTTGCCATGTTCGCTTTTTTTCTTCTATTGGTGTTCGCATCCATATCTACTTGAAAAATATCTAGATGCCCATCATTATTAACATCGGCAATATCTACACCCATTCCATAAAAAGAGGTGTGCGAAGTAGCTTGTTTTACCACCTCTTTAAAAGTACCATCGCCATTATTCAAGTACATATAATCAGGACTACTAAAATCATTAGAAATGTAGACATCTGGCCACGAATCATTATTAATATCGGCAACGGTAGCACTCAATGACAAACCAAAAGATCGCAATCCTGCTAGGTCTGTAACATCGGTAAACATTGCTCCATCATTCCGGTAGAGATGATCTGTTTTAAGATCTGATACATTTTTCATATTCTCCTGATATAAAAATACAGGCGCATCAAATTTGGTTGGAGGATAATTGGCCACATATAAATCTAAATCGCCGTCTTTATCATAATCAAAAAAAGTAGCTTGTACACTGTTTCCAATATCATCTACTCCGTATTCTTTTGCTTTATCAGTAAAAGTTCCGTCTCCATTATTTATAAAAAGCTGGTTGTTTTTTGGAGTAAATTTTCCACTTACCGAACAGTAAATATCAAGTAAACCATCACCATTAACATCGGCCATGGTAGTACCCGTGTACCAACGTTCATCTCCAGAAACTCCAGCGGTAGCCGTAATATCTTGGAATTGCAAATTGCCTTTGTTTAGGTATAATTTATTAGAGACTTGATTTCCAGTAAAATAGAGATCTATTAAACCATCATTATTAATATCTCCTGCAGAAATACCGCCTCCCATATATAAATAGGTGTAGGTAAAATAGTTAAGACTATCATTTTCTATGAGTGTATTCTGAAAATTTATTCCGGTCTCCGAAGGTAGTTTTGAGCTAAATAATTTTCCTTTTTTTGAAATTGTTTTTTCAGAGCAACCAAGTACCAAAAGCATACTAAAAACAAAAAGCGATAAAAATGAATTCTTATTCATATGGCGTATAATTTTTAATGAAACATTGAAATACTAGAAAAACGGTGCAGAAAAAATCCCACACCGTTAAACTCAAGTTAACTCACTAACTAATTCTACTAATATCCTGGATTTTGATCTTCAGAGCTTACATTAGGATTTGATGCAATCTCTCTATCTGGTATAGGCCATAATTCATGTTTTCCAGATTGAAAATTTGTTCCAGCCAGGAATGCACTTGCTCTACCCCATCGTAATAAATCATCAAAACGAACTTGTTCTCCAGCTAATTCTACTTTACGTTCGTGAACAATAGCGTCAAAAACTTGTTGTTTATTTAGTGAAGTTGCCAAAGCAGAAACTCCTGCTCTAGCACGTACTCTGTTAATAAAACCTACAGCTACTGCTTGCGATTCTACTTCATTTGCACATTCTGCCATCATCAATAAAATATCGGAATAACGTATCACTTTTGCATTGATACCCGATTCTTGATTTTCTGATTGTTGCTTGTAATAATTTTGATATTTCTTCCAAGCGGCAGGTCTAATATTTCCACCATTTTCTGCAAAATTACCTTCTTCCATTGTCTTGGTACCGTCCAAATAGGTATCGCCAACTACATAAAAGCTACCTGCAAAGCGACTATCATCTGCCTCAAATTCTGCTAATAAATCATCTGATGGATATACATTAAACCAGTCCAAATTCCCGTAATCTTGGCCTCTGAAAGTAGCATGATTCTGTCCTGCGCCAATAACATTACTATCCCATTTTGCACCGGTTCCTAAAGCCAAATCATATTCTACTTCAAAAACAGACTCTATACCATGCTCTGTTTCTTCTTTAAAATTATCATAGTAATCTGCTTCTAAAGCATATCCAGACATTTCTCTAAAGGCTGACAATGCAGGGCCGTATTGTTTTTCGTATAATAAAACTTTCCCTAATAATGCCTGAGCAGCACCTTTTGTAGCTCTACCATTTTCCTCTTCAGACTTTGATAATAAATTAGCTTTTGCATAGGTTAAATCATCTATAATTTGTGCTACAACAGCTGCTTTAGGGCTAATAGGCTTCCCCTCTGGCTGGGTATTATCACCATTTAAAAGAGGCACATTACCAAACCTATTGACTAACATAAAATAATAATTAGCTCTTAAAAATCTAGCTTCACCAATAAATTTTCTTTTTCTAGAGGCTGATAATAAATTTTCAGGAATTTCATTGATTTTTTCTTGATTCCCAATCACAAAATTTGCCTTGTTTATTCCTCTAAAACAGCTATCCCAAAAATCTGCAATCTGCGCATTACTGGAGTCATAAGTAAAATCATAAAAAGTGACTTTATCTGCTTCTTGCTGTCCGTTTGGAGTTTGCTCGTGAGACATGTTATCTAACATGTACCACATTAGCCTACCATACAAAGCTACTGTTTGTAAATTAGCATAAGAAGCATTTACTGCTGCCTGTACTTGCGCTTCATTAGCAAAATATGTTTCTGGTGATAATTGATTAGGGTTAGATAACTCCAAATCTTTTTCTGAACAAGAATGGATACCAATGACTCCTGTCAATACCATGAGTACTACTATATATTTTTTCATATTCTATTTTTTTTTTAAAATGAAACTTGAACTCCGAATAACGCTGATTTTGGTTGTGGGTAATTCCCTCTATCAATTCCGTAATCTTGGTTACCTCCTGCAATTTCAGGATCTAAGCCAGAGTAATCTGATATAGTAATTAAATTTTGACCACTCACATAGAATCTTATTTTAGAAAAGTAATTGCTTAAATAATCTCCTGGAATTGTATAACCAACACTTACATTTTTTAATCTAGCGAAAGAACCATCTTCTACATATCGATCTGATACATTATGGTTTTGAGGTGCTCCTGGCACTCTAGGCTGTGTAAGAGAAGGATTAGTAGCTGTCCAGCTATCTAATAACACAGGACTACCATTAAACAATCTATTCGCTCCCCCTTCTAAATGGTACTTATTCGTGTTATATAAATCAACCCCTTGTATTCCTGTTACAAATAAACCAAGATCAAAGTTTTTATAGTTGGCAGAAAGGTTTAAACCATAGGTAAAGTCTGGATAAGGATCTGCAATAATTGCTCTGTCATCAGAGGTAATATTACCATCTCCATTAAGGTCTTTATACCTAACATCTCCTGGCTGTACCACAGTTTGCCCTGGGTTTGCTGTAAAAACAGCATCTACCTCAGCTTGTGTTTGGTAGATCCCATCACTTTCTAAACCGTAAAAATGAAATAACGATTCTCCTACAGAAGTACGAGAAATATTCCCTTTTCCATCTTTCATAGCGCCACCTTCAAAAAACTCAAGATTCCCTAAGCTTAAAACTTCATTGGTACTTGTACCAATATTTAAGTTTGCAGACCATGTAAAGTCTCCTTCGTAATCATTATATCCCAAAGAAACTTCAAAACCTTTCGTTTCTACCGAACCTACATTTGCTGTAATATTACCCGCATTAATACCATTAGATAGTGGTGCAGGAAGACTAACCAATAAATCATCACTTGTATTTTGGTAATATTCTACCGTAGCGGTAAAACGATCGTTGTAGATTCCGAAATCTAAACCTACGTTTAGCATCTCTGTCTCTTCCCATTTTAAATCAGGGTTTGCTCCACCGTTTGCAGTTACTCCTGCGCCATTACCATCTCCTATGGGATATTGAAAACCTTGCGTTAAAGTAGCACTGTATAGGTAATCGCCAATTTTGTCATTACCTACAAAACCATAACTACCTCTTAATTTTAAATTACTGATTTGCGTATCTACTAAGAAATTCTCTTTAGAAATATTCCACCCTAAAGAGGCTGAAGGGAATGTACCCCACCTAGAGTTTGTACCAAATCTAGACGAAGCGTCACGTCTTAAAGAAACAGAAGCAATGTATTTACTATCAAAGTTATAATTAATTCTACCTAAGTACCCCATTCTTGAAGTCTCCCCAGAACCACTTCCTAAGGATAAATTATCTGCACCAAATTGTACGATATCATCCGTAATATAGTTTCTTGCGCCACCACCAAACTCAGTAAATGTGCTTTCATACTTCTCCGCTAAAACTAGAAAATCAAAATTGTGACTGTCTCCAAATGTTTTGCTGTAGTTTAAACTATTCGTAAACAATAAAGTTTTCCCTACTTGATTGTTTCTACCGTATGAAGCAAAATCTTGTTGATGGGTATTACTTCCTGTATTATCATCATTAAAAGAAGGCGTAAAACTACTTCCGTTAAATGTAAAATAATCAAGACCTACTTGTGATTTGAATTTAAGATCATCTACAATTTCTAATTCTGCATATACATTACCAATAACACTGAGTGTTTTGTTGATTGCTGTTTGTATCGTTTGAATTCTTACTGGGTTTTCTGCATCTTGACCATCACCTGGAGAAGAAGGACCTTGGAACCCTCCTAAATTATTAGGATTGTATACTGGCAAATAAGGAGCAGACTTTATAGCGTGTACCAATAAAGATCTTGCACCACCATCTAACTCTGGTCTTTGTTTTCCAAAAGATACAGACATAGATTCTCCAACCGTAAGTCTCCCAAAGTTTACAGAACTATTTGCTCTAAAAGAATAACGCTCAAAACCAGTATTGATAATAATACCTTCTTGACCTAAATACTCCCCAGAAAAAAGATAATTTCCATTTTCATTTCCACCAGAGTAACTCAAGTTATAATCTTGAATTAATCCTGACTGAAAAATTTCATTCTGCCAATCTGTATTATTTGTAAATACTTCAAGAGGGCGATCTGGAAAAACTCCTAAATTTGCAGCGTGTTGTAAGTACTGTACAGAATTCATAACATCATAGCGTTTGGTGTTGTTTTGAAAACCGGTATACGTATTAAACGCTAAAGTACCTTTGCCACTTTTTCCTTTTTTAGTGGTTACCAAAACTACCCCGTTAGAACCTTGAGCACCATAAAGCGCTGTAGTAGAAGCATCTTTTAGCACCGAGATAGACTCAATATCATTTGGACTGATCCCTGATAAGTTTCCTACAATAACACCATCTATAACAAATAATGGCGTGTTATTTCCAAAAGTTCCTAAACCTCTAATAAGAACTAAAGGCGTAGAACCTGGAGCACCACTATTTACAATCGTTAATCCTGATGCACGCCCTTGTAAAGCTTGTTCTGCATTTGTAACTGGTAAAGCTGCAATATCTTCAGATTTAATAGTAGATACTGCTCCTGTTACTGCTGCTCTACTTTGCGTACCATACGCAACGACCACCACCTCATCTAAGGCTTCTGATGATTCTAATAAAGTAACGTTTAAGGTAGACGCGCTACCAATGCTAATAATTTGTGTTGTCATACCTATGTATGAAAATGTAAGCTTGTCTGTTGGCGCTACATTATCAATACTGTATTTTCCATCGAAATCAGCCGTGGTTCCTCGTGTTGTTCCTTGAACAATAATAGACACACCAGGTAATGGCGTTCCAGTATTATCAGAAACAACACCACTTACTGAATTTTGGGCGAGAATAAATTGCGAACACATCAAAAAGAAGGCGAATGCCGCAAATTTGAATTTCTTCATCATAAAGAGTTAGTTTTAGTTATTTAATTTTTTGAGTTGAGTTTAGTTCAAAGGACTCCTAATTGAAGATCAAAACCAGCAATATTAGAATGCATACGATTAATGCAACCTCTACCATTATTTTAACTTTCGGATTTCTAGGGCTTATTTTCATTTGAACTGTGCTAGTAACAAATATATCTGCTCAATTCAACATTAAATATCAGCCATTAAGCATGTTGTACTAAGATTGTTGCAAGGCATGCTCTCTTGGGGGCAAACGCAACATTTGATGCAATGCGCGCATCAAATGTTACAAATGCACCATTTGTTTCTACTAAACTAAAGGCATATTGCCTATTTATTTTTCTCTATCTCTGTGGGAAGAACTCCAAAGTGGGCTTTAAAACATTTTGTAAAGTAAGAAGGTGAAGAGAATCCTACCTTATAACAAACCTCGCTAATATTTACATCGCTTTCTGTTTCAATAATCTGCTTAGCGCGTTGCAATCTTATTTTTCTCAGAAACTCATTTACGGTTTGACCTGTAAGTGTTTTTATTTTTCGGTATAGCTGACTTCTACTCAAATGTAACTGAGAGGCGAGTACCTCTACACTTAAATCTGAATCGCTCATATTCTCATTGATATAATTTAAGACCTTATGTATAAAGTCTTTATCCAATGATGAGGCATTTGCATTTTCATCTGCACCACTTATAGATCCAAAATACTTATCAAAGATTAATTGCCTACTGGTAATTAACTGCTTTAATCGAAGACTCAATAATCGCATATCAAAAGGCTTAACCATATATGCATCTGCACCCAAACCAATTCCTTCTATACGATCGTCAATTTTAGCTTTGGCCGTAAGCATCAAAAGTGGAATATGGCTCGTTCTTAAATCTTCTTTTATATTTTTACAAAAGGTAAAACCATCCATTTCTGGCATGATTACATCGGTTAAAATAACATCTGGCAAGAATTCTTTCGCCATTTGCAAACCTTCTTGTCCGTCTTTTGCCACCAACACTTTATATTGTTGCTTAAACTCATCTCTCAAATAGTTTCTAAGTTCTGAATTATCTTCTACAACAAGCAAAGTATGTTGTTTGCTCTTATAGTCTTCTGAAAGACCATCCTCTGTAGATTTTGCTTTTTTAGGCAATGGATTTCGCTCTCTGTAGCTTATAGATTTAGTAACTTCTTTAAGAATATCTTCTGCTGCAAAATGCGCTTTGCCTTTAGGGAAAAATAATTTAAAAGAAGTTCCTTTACCTACTTCACTTTCTACTTCTACTTTTCCTTTATGCAACTCTACAAAGTTTTGAACTACTTCTAAACCTATTCCAGTACCGCCGTAGTAGGTTTTATTTAAGTTTTCTACTTGATAAAAACGCTCAAAAATACGTTGCACTTGGTCTTTCTCTAAGCCCATGCCCGTATCTGTGATAATAATTTCTATAGCCTCTATAGGTTGCGTACTATCTGCTAAGGGTAGCGCTATTAATTTATCGGAAGAAACAATATCAATATTTATAGCACCGCCGTCTGGCGTAACTTTTAAAGCGTTAGAAAGAATATTGAAGATAATTTTTTCAAGCATATTGGCATCTGCCCAAATAGGAATTTCTGTAACGTCTGCATCTACCGCTAAATGTATATTTCTGTTAGCTGCCTCTTCCTTAAAATAACTAGTGACCTCTTTCGTGAATTCTACAACATCTAGTTCTCCGGCCTTCACACGTAGTTTATTAAGCTCTAGTTTCCTAAAATCCATCAATTCATTAATAAGCCTATATAACCGATCTGTATTTTTATGTATAATGTGATGCTTCTCTTTTACCCGTTCTGGTAAATTCAAGGTCTCATCACGAATAATATCTTCTAAAGGATTGATAATTAAGGTTAGTGGTGTCCTAAATTCATGAGAAATATTTGTAAAAAATTGAAGCTTCTTTTCATTTAATCGATCCTCTTGTATACGCTTGATGCGTTCATTTTTTATAAACTGCTTCTCTTTTATTCTTTCTTGAGTTATTTTATTCAGTAAATAAATTCCTAGCGCAAGCAATAGAATATAGATTGCTGTAGCTAGATTTGTTTTCCACCAAGGCGGTAAAATATGCACCTTTAAGGTTAAGGCATTTTCATTCCAAATGCCATCATTATTGGCAGCCTTTAGTTTAAACGTATATTTTCCTGGATCTAAATTGGTATAGGTTGCACTTCTAGAAGTCCCTACATAGTTCCATGTATCTTCAAACCCCTCTAAGTAATAAGCATAAGTGTTTTTCTCTGCTCTAGTATAATTTATACCAGTATATTCTATGGTAAAAACAGATTGATTATGCGTAAGCTCTATCGTCTCCGTTTCTGATATAATTTTATCTAAAGGTGAATTAGCCGCTCCCGGGATGACATCTTTATTAAAAAGTTTAAACCCCGTTAGATACATAGATGTTAGGCTTTCGTTGACACTAACATTTTTGGGATTAAAGAAATCTAAACCCTTATAATTTCCAAAATAAAGCATGCCATCATTAGCTTTTAGCACAGCATTAAAGTTGAAATTATTAGATAACAAACCATCATTTGCAGAGTAATTTGTAGCTTTTTTATTTTTTAAATCGATTCTTGTAATTCCTGTATTTCCACTTATCCATAATGTTTGAGCATCACTAGATGTAATACTGGCAACGCTTTCCTCATTTAGATTAAACGTTTCATTGCAAAAATTAAAACTCTGCTTTTGCGGATTGTAATTTCCTAGGCCAGAACCTCTTGTTCCAATCCAAATACTACCATCATTATCCTCATATAAAGATAAAATGTAGTTAGCACTAGATTTGTGCCTGTACAGTTCCGGCGCCTTTTCTGAAATATTATCAATTTTAAAGCCCGAATTTCTCTCTTCTTTAATGCGAAACAATCCTCTAGTAGTACCTACCCAAATACAATCTTTAGAGTCTACCATTACTTTACGAATGGCACTGGTATGCAAATCTTTTTGAGTAAATTCTGGCGTGTCGTGATGTACAAATGTTTCCGTATTTGGGTTATAGGATAAAATTCCGTTGTAGAACGTGCCTATCCAAATTGTCCCTTTGGCATCTTCTGCAAAAGACATAATACTGTTGGAGCCAAATGCTTCTGGGGTGTTTTCCGCATTATAATTTATAAACTTTTTAGATCCGTTTGGTAAAAGAAATAGGCCGTGATTCCAAGTGCCAAACCATAGATTATTTTTACGATCCTTAAAAACCGTTTGTATGTCCGAAGAGCTTAAATTTGAATATCCGCCTTCATTTTTGATAAGGTGGGTATAGGTATTTGATTTAGGATTAAAAATATCTATACCGCCACCATCCATGGTAATCCACAAGCGCTTAGCATTGTCTTCTAAAATTCCGGTTACAGAACCAACTTCTAAAGAATTTTTATTATTTGCTATACTTTCTAAACCCTTAAATTTATCGTAGAGTTCATCATATATTCCAATACCGCTATTGTAATACCCCATCCAAACGCGATCATTCTTATCTACATATAAGGACCAGATAGAATTGGAACTGATACTATTCGTATAGCTTTTGTCTGAAAGATACCGAGCTCTTGTCGTACCATCTTGGTTTATTTGAAAGAGCCCGTCATTCTCTGTGCCCACTAAAATGGAATTATCTTTCATCTGGCAAGTGGCGAGAATACGCCTTTCTGTAATACCAAAATGATAAATCTGATCTAAAACCCCTGTCATAGGATTCCCCTTAACTATTTTATACAATCCGTTAGACACGGTTCCTACCCAAATATGATGATGAGCATCTATTAACAGTGTCTGCACCGGTTCATCAAACGTATGAAGACCTGAACTTGTATTGAAGTAGGAGGATACAAATTTTTGTGCAGTGACATCAAATTCTTTTAAACCTAAAGAAGTTCCTGCATAGATAGTATTCTTATGATCTACTGTTAATTTATTGATGTTGACCGCATTTTTCGCTATGGGATCTGCCGAGGCTAATCTTCTAATACTTTTTTCATCGTTCTTTAGTCCAAAATAACCATTTTCAAAGCTTCCGATATAAATATTACCTTGTGCATCTCCAGATAAGGTAAAGACAGCAATATTTAATTCTGCATCTTTTTTAGATTGAAATGGTATTCTAGTGAACCTATCTAAATCTTTTTCATAGACACTTAAACCATCATCTGTACCTACCCACAATCTATTTTTATGATCTATATACATACAATGTATAAGATTACTATTGATCGTCGTGGTGTCTTTAATCTTATGCTTATATGGTGTATAATCCACCCCATCAAACTTATACAGTCCAGCACCATTAGTACCAATCCAGATATACCCATTATTATCTTGCGTAATTGCAGAAACAGCTACTTTAGAAAGACCTTGTTTGATGTTTACAAAATTTAATGGCCCATTTTTTTCTTGAGCCTTACTTTGAAACGTACAAAACAATAAGATTGCGATGCAAAAGGTGAGTATTCTATTCATTCTTAAATTCGGGGGTTATTTTAGGTATAAAATTAGCGTTATTCGTAAGAATCCAACGGTCTAATTTAAAACCGTCTTCACGCATAGCGAAGGAAACAATATAGTCCCCTGCTTTTGAAAATTCTAAAAATATAGTATTTGGACTACCGCAATGATTGTCTTCTTGTCTTTGAGCCGACGACCATTGCCATTGGTTTTTACCTTCACACCATTGAATTCTAGCGCCACTTTCTGGCCATACTCCATTAATGCCAACGTGTACTCCATTATCTTCTGTTCCGGTAGAAAATGTACTTGCCCATATATAATATTTTCCAGGGGTATTAATTTTCACTTTATAGGAAACAATACCTCCTGTACCCGATTCTGGAAAAAAATTCTCTCCTACAACCAACGCATCATCATGCGTAATTCGGGTGTCAGGAAAAGCTTTAATATAGGCTTTACTAGATGCCGATTTTAATGCCTTTTGCTCCTCCTTATTTTCTATAAAGTTACTCTGATCATACGCAATCACTTTCCAATCTCGTACTGTATTTTGATTGGAAGTATAGTGAAAATGTTCTGCTTCTACTTCTAAAAAACCATCAATTTCTTCAAATGCTGCTACCTTATCTAGGTTTATAAATTTTGAAGGGAGAGAGGCTAATGAATTATTATTCTTCGTTTTCTTTGTATTTTTTACGATAGCAACCCAATCTCCAGAATCCGTTGGAGGTGCACCGATAGCGGTTTCTCCTACTGCTTTTACTTTTGATTTAGATCCTTTTTTTAAGGCACCTCCGTTTTTTGCATCAAACCATAAAACACTATAGATATCTCCAGATGCTGGCAGCTGTAATTGTACCGCTGTGCTTTTTGGAAGGTATATAGCATATATCTCATTTTCTTTAGCCAACACATAATCTTCCGAATTTGAGGTTAGCGCATCTTGTGCTTTCATATCTTCAAATGGTAGGTGCTCATTAAAAAAATCTACTGCAATTTTAGACTGATTCCATAGATTTTCTCTAGACCTCCAATCTTCACAATTTAAATCCATATGCGCATGCTTGTATCCAAAATACCATTCGACGCCTGCTCCTCCTGCCATTAAGTTACCCCACAGTACGTGATTTCTAATGTCGTCATGCTCAGGATCTTCAGCATCGGGTAATGCACCGTGATCTGCGGGGCCAATTTCATCAATACTTACCACCCATTGTTTGCCATGTTCCGCAGATTTATCTAACCATTTCACGGTAGTCTCATGCGCTAATTTTGGATCGTGGATTTGTACAGAACTTCCTTCTAAAAAGGAGTAACCTAATAAAGGATTTAATATTTCATCTTGTTCTTTAGGTAGTGAATGGCTATGTAGGGTAATAAAATTAGCATACGGGTCTATTTCCGCTACATAACCTGCCATAGCCCTACGATCTTCATCATCTTGCCCTTTTGGAGACCAATGTACTGGTCCGTTTTCTTCTCCTAAATTCCACGTTACTTTTAAATGATGCCCAAAACGCGCAATCATCTCTCTTAAATAGAGCTTACGTTGCACCCCTAATTGCCCGATATCTAATAGTAATTCATTTTCTGTTTCTTGCAACACCATATGCAGCATTAACCCTTTCTCATCCATATGGCCAAAAACTATTTCCCATTGTGCCAATTTGCTACAGTCAAAACGGTAACGCTCATTTTCATCTGTCCAGGGCCACACATCTTTACCATCTCCTTGCACATTCATCGTCAAAAAGAAAACACTATTCATTCCTTTTGAAGCAAGGTAATTCAGTGCTCCGATAATGTTTTTACCTTTTCCGTTTTGCCATGTAGGATCGCCACTCTTCCAATCGTTGGCATGTGGTGCATATTCATGAGTTCCTGGTGTTTGGTCAAATCCTGCATACCCTAAAAAATTTTCAGGACTACCTGCGCCAACTTTTAAAAATGCCTTCTTTGTATCTGCGTATCTTAAATACCGTTCTCCTGTGTAGGATAATCTACCTTTTGCCGCTTCGCTAGTTTTATCTTTTATCTCTAGAACCTCTAAAGAACCACTCATGCCATCAAAATCTACCGACTTTCCACCCGCTCCCGAAGCTGCTACAGCAATGTTTTTACCTTTCTTGAAAGATACTTCATAAGTCCAAGTTCCTATTTTATCAGGCCTGAATATAACCTTCCACACGTTCCCTTCTGTTGCTCCTGTTTCACTTGCATTGCCATCTGCCGCATAATAGCCAGGAACAACCAATACATGATCTTCATTTCTAAAGGTTACGTCTAAGCGGTAATTTAAAAAAGGATTTTCAGCATCATATTCTGAAAGCTCTGTACCTGTAAAACTAAGTACAATTTTATTCCACTTTTCTAAATTTCCAGAAATTTGAACCTCAGTATTTTGACTTTGCACGGCAAAGGAGCATAGTACAAAGTAAGCAAACACGCAATTAAATAGCTTCATGGAGTATCGTATTTTTTTTGGTTTTAGTTTGTCTTTAAATGTATTTTTAAATCATAATACGTACTAAGATATATGTAGCGATGAATGCAACATTTGTTGCATCAGCACTCAAATTACGAAAATTACCCGCCAAGAGTGTTTATTTCGAAATAATACTGCTATTTTAGTGAATGATTCTCAATGGTTTTCAGCATCTCTTTTTAACAACTTGCTATACCGCACCAAGAATCAAACACTTTATTTTACGACCATTTATGAAAGGTATTTTAGGATTACTTTGCTTACCGTTACTTTTTTTTTCTTGTAAAGAAAGCTCCAAAAAGGTGCCTCAAGATTTTGCTTATACCAATAATCTTGTTCATGAAACCAGCCCCTATTTATTACAACATGCTCATAATCCTGTGAATTGGCAGCCGTGGACAGATACGATATACAATGCTGCCAAGAAAGAAAATAAATTGGTTGTTTTAAGTATTGGGTACTCTACGTGCCACTGGTGCCATAAAATGGAAGAAGAAACATTTACCGATATTCCCACAGCAGAATTTATGAATACCAATTTTATAAATGTAAAAGTAGATCGTGAAGAACGGCCAGACGTGGATAAGGTGTATATGACTGCCGTACAATTAATGAATGGTTCTGGAGGCTGGCCATTAAATGTAATAACCTTGCCCAATGGCAAACCTATCTATGGAGGTACTTACCACTCCAAAGAAGAATGGAATGGAGTACTAAAACAATTTAATGAACTTTATAAGAGCGATAGCCTAAAATTATATGCCTATGCCGATAAGGTTGCACTAGGTATCGAAGAAGTTAATTTAGCTCCTTCAACAAAAAATTTAAACGCAATTTCTAGAGATAGTTTGATAAAAGCCACTACCACTTGGAAACTAAAGTGGGATACGCAGCATGGCGGTACAATTGCCGACCAGAAATTTGTACTCCCAACAAGCTTGAATTTTTTAATGAATTATGGCGTTATTGAGAACGACCTCACGGTAAATAATTTTGCGCAAAAAACCTTAGACTCCATTGCTAGTTCTGGTATAATTGATCATATTGATGGTGGCTTCTATAGATACAGTACGGTACCCGATTGGCGTATTCCACATTTTGAAAAAATGCTATACGATAACGCGCAAATTATGGCACTTTATGCAAAAGCCTACAAGCGGTATAAAACATCGCGGTATAAAGAAATTGTTTATGCCATAGACGCATTTCTGACCGAGAATATGCTACATGATGGTGGCGGGTACTATGCGGCCTTAGATGCTGACACTGATGGAGAAGAGGGAAAATATTACACTTGGAGCAAAGATGAATTACACACACTTTTAGGAGCTGAGTATGATTTGTTTGCTGCCTACTATAAATTAGACCCAAAAAATACCTTAGAAAATGGCCGGTATGTTTTGCAACATACTGCATCTGATGCTACTTTTTGCACCTCTAATAGTCTTTCTTCAGAAAAATTGAAGCAGTTAAAAAACGGCTGGAAAAAAACATTAAAAAAAGCACGTAGCAAAAGAACATACCCTAGCAAAGATGATAAGATTATTACTTCTTGGAATTCGCTTTTAATCAACGGCTATGTAGAAGCCTACAAAACATTCAAGGATGAGTCCTTCTTAGAAAAAGCTAAAGCTATCAACCGCTTTATTCTAGAAAATTGCTATGAAAATAACACACTAATTCATTCTTATAAAAAAGGAGGTAAAAAAACGGCTGGCTTTTTAGAAGATTATGCCACACTGGCCAATGCCAATATAAACCTGTATAGCGCTACATTAAATCCTGAATATCTAAACACGGCCATAGCGTTAACTAAAACAACAGACCAAAAATTTTATGATGTAGAAAGTGGGTTTTATCGCTTTAAAGAAGAAGATAATTTAATTTCAAAAATAATTCCAACACATGATGGCGTATTTGATTCTCCAAATGCTACGGTAGCTGAAAACTTATTTTTATTGGGCCACATATTATACCATGATGCATATAGCGCACGAGCAAAGAAAATGACACAAACCATGGCACCACTTTTACAAGAAAATCTTGAAGGCTATACGAAATGGGGCTGCCTTGCCCTACACCTATCTTCTACCTATTATGAAATTGCCGTGGTAGGTTCTAATGCGCTTAGTTTGACCCAAGAGTTAAACTCTAAATTTTTAGCAAATACTTTAGTTATTGGTTCTGAAACAGCATCGCCTATTGCTATTTATAAAGACCGCTTTGAAGATGATAAAACTTATATCTATGTCTGCCTCAACAATAGCTGCAAACTGCCAGTTACTTCTGTACCCGAAGCATTACAACAAATAGAATATAACATAGAAAAAAGTAACTTCAACTTGGCATTTTAAAACTTATACCCGCCTCTTTTTTAATATTACATATACGCTTGCAACAATTGACACGCAGTCTAAAACTCATATACCTACTTTTGACTCAGCATACCACTGGATACATTATTCGCTGCAAACAACAGCAGAAAAATAATTCCACTAGTTTTCTGCCTTAAGGCGTGCTCTAAATTTTGAAGGAACGGTTTGGGTGTATTTTTTAAATAGTCTTGAGAAATAAGAATAATTTTCGAAGCCTAGCTCTTGGGCTATCTCTCCAACAGACTTTGTACTAAAAGTTAACATGCGCTTGCTTTCTATAACCACTTTCTCAGCAATAAGAATAGTGACGGTTTTATTTAAAACATAGTTACAAATCCGATTTAAATGCTTTAGACTCATATTCATTTTAGAAGCATAAAAAGAAGGTGCTTTTTCTGTTTTATAATAATGCTCTAACAGCGTATTAAATTGTTCTAGTTTATGATTGTAAGAATGTAAGTCTATATTGTTCTCCTGAAAATGCTTTCGGGAAATTTCAATATGGATGATATCAATTAGATTTAAAAGTTTATCTAATTTCCGGGTATTCGATGCTAGATTCTCTTTGATTAAAAGTTGAAAATAAATTTCAAGTGAACGTACTTCAGGTTCGTTTAAACGCACCTCTGAAATATTTTTTGAAGCTTGATAAAATGGATACTCTTCTACCCTCTTGGCTCCAAAATACAAATTGTATACATCCTTTGTGTAAAATAAGATATAGCCTTCTATGTCCTTAGACAAGTTCCAACTATGTACTTGACCAGGTTGGATAAGATAAATACATCCTGGATTAATGGTGAACGTATTGAAATCTATTTTATGAATTCCAGAACCTTTGGTAAAAAGTACGAGGAGATAGAAATTATGCCCATGGGAGCGCTCTATAAAACTATTGTTAATTAAATGCTTACTAAAAGTGTTGACATAAAGTCCTTCCTGAATTAAATTCCGATTAAAATTCTGAATATCATAAATAGGGTACGTTTTCCTCACAATGTCTTCTTTGTGCTAATACATGCGTTTTCACTCCTCTTAAAGGGAAGATAAATATAGTACTTTTGGAGAGCAATAAAGATATACTGGCTGTAAACCGGAAATTAACTTAAATGTCTTTTTTATTATCATTAAAATTATAACTACTATGACTATTCTAAAGGGATCAAAAATATATAGCATCTTAACTGGCAGCTGCCCTGTATGCCAAGAAGAAAGTATGTATAAAGAAGCTAATCCATTTAAAGTGATGTCTACACTAAAAATGCATGAACGTTGCAGCCATTGCAGTACAAAGTATAAAATGGAGCCTTCGTTTTTCTTTGGAGCAATGTATGTGAGTTACCCTGTAGGCATCGCTTTTGCCTCCGTAGCATTTGTGCTATCTTATATGGTATTCGGGATTGCTATATTACCTACTTTCTTTATTATTTGCGCTGTCATGCTAGTTATGCTGCCGATAATATTACGATTATCTAGAAATATCTGGATTAACTTCTTTAAGCATTACCAAAAACAGAGCAATGTAAGCGCATAAAAAAAGGTTCCAAACAAAATGTTTAGAACCCTTATACCTTATGGTAAATACTCGTTTTAGTTATTGTTTCTTATTGATTACTCTTTTTTTGTAGTTATTTTTAATTTCTATATACAATAACACCGATGCTACTATAGCGCTCAATATTATAAAAACAGTAGGGTTACCATCTACAACATCTAAACATAAATCAAATAAATTCTTCATCTTTCTACTTCTTACTATTATTTAGTTTTCTACTAGATACAAGATTAACGCAATAGTTGCTTTTTTAGTTCTTAAAAAAAAAGAAAAAAATTATCGCGGCATCCCAAGGCAACAACCTTCGATAAACGACGTATTCCCTCGATAAAGAGTTTTCTGGGTAAATGTCAGTTAACGAGCATTTTACACCCTTTATCTATCATTTTGTCAGTGACCGAAAAAAAGACCCTTTAACCGAATGATAACTACATAAGGAAGGATAATCCCGTTCTTGTAATCCCAAATCGAATGAAATGAAATCTATTTTAACAACTTTATTATTTGTATTTATCGGATTTAGCGCACAAGCTAACACGAGCAACAAAAAAGATGTTAAAGCAACTACAATCACTAAAACTGTAGTTACTTTCAATACCTTCAAAACTTCAACTGCAGGTATTTATTTAGATAAAAATCATAAGATCAAGAAAGAACTTTCTTTTGTAACTAAAGCTAGCAAAGCTAAATTAGCTTAATCCCTAAGCATTACATTCTCTTAAATGCATTAAACAAGTATTTGTTTACGGCAAGCTCCTTTCCATACATCCTGTACTTTTACCTTCTAAAATAATGTTATGGAAAATATATTAGTAGCTGGTGCCAACGGTACCACTGGAAAAAAAATAGTAAACTTATTAGCACAATCTCAATACTTTAATCCTGTAGCCATGGTTCGTAAAGAATCTCAAATGGAACAATTTAAAGCGAAAAATATTGAAGTAATTTTAGGAGATTTAGAACAAGATATAAGCAATAGCACCAATAATATTGATAAAGTAATATTTGCAGCCGGGTCTGGTGGTAAAAAAGTAGTAGCGGTAGATCAAGAGGGCGCTAAGAAACTGGTAGATGCTTCTAAAGCTAGCAATGTAAAGAAGTTTGTGATGCTAAGCTCTATGGGCGCTGATCAGCCAGAAAAGGCTGAGAAGTTAAAAGACTATTTACAAGCAAAGCATAATGCCGATGTACATTTAAAAAATAGCGGACTTAACTTTGCTATTGTACGCCCAGGAAGCCTTACAGACAATAAAGGTATAGGTAAAATAGTACTTTCAGAACATTTATCTCAAGAGGGAAACATCAGTAGAGATGATGTGGCACAAACACTAGTACGTGCCCTACATGACGATGTAGCGAACCATAAAACATTTGAAATACTAGAGGGCGAAACTTTAATTGGTCAAGCCTTAGATACAGTAGAATAAGTATTTACTGTTCAATATCGTTTGCAGAAAACCCTACGAGCTCATGTTCCTGAAATTCAGGCGTGAGCTCTATTGGATTACAACAAACTTCACAATCTTCTATGTACGTTTGTTGCCGTACCGAAGCATCTAACAGCATAGAAATCTCCTCCCAGCAATAAGGACACTGAAAAAAATGCTCGTACATCTTAGAAATTTATATTTAATAGCTGACCCGTTAATTGCAAAAGCTGCAGCTCTGCTAGCTTAGCATCATATTTTGCTAGATTTTTATTGGTCTCAGCATTCAATAAATTAATTTGAGCCTGTCTAAACTCTATGGAAGTAATTCTCCCCAATTGAAATTGTTCTTTTGAACGCTCAAAATTATTTTCATTGGTAATTACCGCTTGCCCTTGAATTTTGAAAATATTTAATAAATTTTTATAGACGGTATGTGCGTTCTGTATATCTCTTTCTACTTCTAAAGCCACTTGTTGCTTTACCAGCTCTTGATTTTCATAGGTAATCTTTGCATTCCTTACTGCTACCGTAGTCTTACCTCCATCAAACAAATTCCATGATAAACTAGCACCTAGTCCTAAATTGTATGTGGTATTATTTGTCCCCGGAAAGAAGGCAGAAGCAGCACTTTGGTTTAAATTCCAACCATAAGAGCCCGTAAGACCTACCGTTGGTAAATAGCCCGATTTACTCACCTTAATATCATATTCATTAATCTTTAGATTTCGTTCGGTTTGCAATAAAGCAACATTGTTCTCTATAGACTGCTCTAAGTATTCTTCTAACTTCAGGGATGGAATAAATGTTAGCGTAGTATCTACTTGAAAATCCTCTTCTAATTTCTGATTCAAAACAACATTTAAATCGCGTTTCGCATTAATCAATTGCTGTTCCACATTTAAAAGTGCAATACTATCATTGGTCACATCTACCTGAGCATTTAAAATATCCAATTTGGTATTCTGCCCGTATTCAAAAGAATATTCTGCCCGCTTAAATCTATCTTTAGAAATTTCTAATGCTTGTTTTAAAACATTATTATTTTCTGTTAATCTAGCCACGTCAAAGTAAACACTAAACAACTGTAAAAGCGTGTTTTCAATAGTTTCTCTAGCTTGCAATTCACTTAATTGATATTGTTCTTTGAGTCGCTTATAATTATATAAACGCCCCATGCCATCAAAAAGCGTATAGTTTAAATTTAAAGCAGAACTATAGCGCTGTGCCTCTGCCTTATCTATTTCAACATCTGCACGAACCGAGTTATCATCATTGAGTTGCCCTGGGAATTCTATGGTAGAATCATCACGACTGTAACTAGCATTTGCAGTACCCGTAAGGGTCGGCAAATATCCAGAATTCAATATCCCTTGATTATTGTCTGCAATTGCTACTTGATTGCCTGCTATTTTTATTCCAAAATTGTTCTCAAGAGCCTTCTTCATAGCCTCATCTCTGGTCAGAAGTTTTTCTTGACTAAAAACAGCTGTGTAAGCACTTAAAAAAAGTACTGCTATAATGATCTTTTTTCCCATTATTCTTTATGATTCAATTCTCCTCTTAAATGTTTTTCTTCTTCAAGCTCTTTAATTGCTCGTTCTACCTCTTCATTGGTTACTTTATTACCAGTAACTAACCATTTACCAGAAACTTTAATTCTATTGGCAAAGGATAAGAATAGCGGTAACATCAATAAGGTTAACACGGTTGCAAATGCAATACCGTATGCAATAGAAATTGCCATAGGCTTTAAGAATTGCGCCTGTCTACTTTTTTCCAAAAGAAGTGGTGCTAGTCCTGCTATAGTGGTAATAGAAGTTAAAAATATAGCTCTAAACCTAGATTTCCCAGCTTCATACATTGCATCGTCAAACTTCATCCCTTCACGTAGGTTTACATTAAATTTCCCAATAAGCACCAAACCATCATTCACCATAATTCCTATCAAGGCTATAATTCCTAGCATAGAAAGGATATTTATAGGAAAATCATGAACCCAGTGTCCCCAGGCTACTGCGGTTAAACTAAACGGAATTAAAAGTAACAACATTAAAGGTTGGCTAAAACTTCTAAACGTAAAGGCTATCGTGATATAAATTAGTGCAAGAACAGACAATCCTACAAATTGAAGCGAAGACAACAGCTTGTTTGCTTCTCTATTTTGCCCTTCATAAGAAGCAGATACCGTTGGATATTTAGAGTGAATATCTGGCATGATGGTGTTTTCTATTTCTAGCATCACATCGGTTGCACTTGTTTCCTTACTATTTTTTAAATCGGCTGTGATTTGTATTTCACGTTGTCCTTCAAGGTGATTGATTGCGACATCTCCACGCTCTATGGTGTAGGTTGCTATTTCCTTTAGAGGAACCTTATCACCTGTAGGTGTTGTTATCCTCATATCATCTAAATCATTAATAGATGACCTGTTTGCTCTATCATAACGCACCCATACCTTAATCTCATCTTGCCCACGTTGAAAACGTTGGGCTTGTGTTCCAAAGAATCCTGCACGAACCTGATTCATAATTGTCCGTAAATCTAATCCTAGCAAATAGGCATTTTCTTTAAGTTCTAACTTAATTTCTTTGATCCCTGCCGGATCATTATCCGCAACATCTTTTAGCGTAGCATTATTCTCTAGTATGGTTTTAAGTTCTTTTTTTGCAGCCTTTAATTCCTCTATATTATTTCCTAATAAAGAAACAGCTACCGGACTTCCTCCAAAATTTCCACCAGAACCAAAAATAAGGCTTTCTACGCCAATAACAGGCCCTACTAATTCTCGTAATCTATTGGTAACCAATTCTGAAGAAATTTCATCTGGCCGTTCTTCTCCTGGCAATAAATTTAAAGTTAATGATGCAGAAGAAGAACCGGGTCCTACTCTTCTGATCATATTATCAAATAAAATCTTGTCTGTACCTTTCAAGTACTTCTCTGTGAATTCTTGGTTGACAATTTCTGCTTTATCTTCTATTAAACTAATAATAGAATCTGTGATAATTTCATTAGTACCATTAGGCATCTCTAAAGAGATAGACACACGGTCACTAGCCACGTTCGGGAAGAATGTTGTTCTAATGATTCCCCCTCCGATAGCGCCAAAAGTTAAAATTAGGCCTATCGCAAAAAATGAAAAGAACAATATTTTGTATTCTAAAGCAAAACGTAAAGCCGGACCATATAATTTGTCCCGCATCCAGTTCATAAAGCGATCTCCTGCCTGATTGATGACACGTAACTTAGCAAACGCTTCCGCTAATTTTGATTTAGGCTTGGAGTCTAAAGGCTGTAATGCCTTAGAATGTGCAAGGTGAGCCGGAAGAATTATCAATGCTTCTACCAAAGACACCACCAAGGTGAGAATTACCACCACGGAGACCTCCCCAAAAAATTCGCCAATTCTACCATCTAAAAATAAGAAGATTGAAAATGCTAGAAGGGTGGTAATAATTGCAGAGACAATAGGAGGAATAACTTCCATTGTACCATCTATGGCTGCTTGTATGGGTGTTTTCCCTTTCTCATAGTGTTGATAAATATTCTCAGCGATAACAATACCATCATCTACCAAAATACCGATAACTATAATCATCCCAAATAGCGATAATACATTTATGGTAACATCAAAAAAGCCTGCAAAAATAAACATCCCTAAGAAAGAGATTGGCAATCCAAAAGCTACCCAAAATGCAAGTCTTGTATTTAAGAATAAAGATAAAAATACAAGTACTAAAATCATCCCAACAATAGCATTCTCCGTAAGTAACTCCGTACGTTGCACTAAAGTTTTAGACTGATCACTCACTACATTGAGTTGTACATTATTGTACTTATGATTAAACTCTTCAATATATTCTTTAACCTTCTCCGCAGAGGAGATCAAATCTTCCGTATTTGTACTGGTTATAGAACAATTTACAGCTAAATTTCCGTTGAAATAAGACGCATTCGGGCTCTCTTCAAAACGATCTCTGACGATAGCTACGTCTTTTAAACGAACTGTTTGACCTGAACTTTCTGCCCTTATGATTAAATTAGAAATCTCGTCCCCATAATAAGACCTATTATTAGCGCGAATCAGATATTCTTCCGTACTGGTTTTTATATTACCCCCCGTTACTAATATATTGGCATTTGCCACAGCTTGCGCTACATCATCAAATGAAATATTATACGCAAGCAAGCTATTTTCATTGACCGCTATTTCTATTTCTTCATTTGGGTATCCAGACATTTCTATTTGAGAAACACCTTCTATAGCCCTCACGTCATTTTCAACCTGCCTACCTATTTGCTTTAAGGTAGCTAACGGAATGTCTTTACCACTGATTGCAAAACTAATTGTCTGCCTAACGGCCTCTAACTTAGAAACCACTAAAGGCTCCATTCCCGTTGGGAAAGAAGGTACTCTATCTACTGCATTTTTAACTTCAAGCAGCATAAAGTCTACATCTCTTCCTTTCTCTATCTCTACATTAATAGAACCGCTATTTTCTCTTGAAGTAGAGGTTACACGATCTACACCTTCTAAACCTTTTAAGTTATCCTCGATTTTTAAAACAATACCCTCTTCAACCTCTTGAGGAGAGGCTCCCGGATATACTACGGAGATTGTAATGTTTTTAGAATCTGTAAGTGGAAAGAAGGATGATTTTAAAGAAAAAGCTCCTACGGCACCGAATATCGTAATCGCAATAAGAAATACGGTTACGGCTACATGATATTTTATGAAATATGCTATTATATTTCTCATTACTTTGTTGGGTTTTCAGATTCATTTTCTAAAACTTTAACCAACATACCTGCATAAGCACCAACCACGGGCTTTGAAACAATGACGGTTCCGTCTGGCACTTCTTTTAAAACCACTTTTTTATCCGAATAGTATACGGGTTTTACTTCTATTAAATCTAAAATAGAATCTCTTACTACAAAAATTTGATCACTTTCTAACAGTAAGCCCCTATTAATTTCTATTGCATTTTCTTCTTTCTTAGCATCTAATTTTGCTTCTAAATACATGCCTTCTTTTAAACGCTTATCTTTTACTTCTATAAATGCCTTTATAGTTTGTGAAGCTTGATCTACACTCCCATTTATTCGTGTAACTACGCCTGTATATTCTGCTGTACCTTCTAAGTTTACCAAATTTACTTTCTCTCCAATTTTAAGTAAATCACTGTAGGTCTTACTTATAGAAACTTCTAATTCATATACCTCTGTATTTATGAACTCTCCTAATTTTTGTCCTGAACGAATTAAGGTTCCCTCTGTAACCAAGGCTTCTGTAAGCACACCATCAAACGGCGCAGAAATTCTGTACTTACTTAATCGTTGCTCTAAATTCTTTACATTATAAAAACTCGTTAAAATACCACGACCACTGATAAAATATTTTTCTTTCTCTGAAGACAATTCCGGTAAGGCTGGGGTAGTAGCATCCATATCAAACCCACTTAAATAGGCTTGCCATTTATCAAATATCTCTGGGTAGTCCAAACGTAAATCTGGCATAATAGACGTTATCAAATTATATAAGTTACTTTTTGCAGACTGAACACTTGCTGCATACTCCGCCGCATCTATTCTAATGATTGCCTCGCCTTTTCTGTAAGTTTCGCCTGCCTTAAATAATTTATTGTTCCCTCTGAAAACACCTTGAACCTCAGCGTACAATTCTACACGCCTTTTTGCTATGATAGTTCCATTAGCAGGAACAACAATTGCAACCGTCCCATTTTTTACTTTTTCAGTAAAAACCGACTTAATAACTTTCTCAGGTTTTGGTTTAGAAGTAGTTTTACTATCTACGATAGCACTAGCAATAAAAACAGAAGCTACTATTAAAAGCACTCCTAAAATTGATATTATAATTTTTCTCATGAGTTTATTCTGGTTGGAATTGTATTGGACTACAAAACTATCCATTAGTTTAAGCTAGTTTAGTTAAACATTTCTTAAAAAAAATGATAACTACCACTATATCCTGCTACAAAAAAAGGGATGCAAATTTTGCATCCCTTTTTTTGATCTAGATTTTTAACTTTTATTCTAAGATTAGCTCTTCTCCTTTAGTGTTTGCTTCAGGAACCAGCTCTAATTCAAATAAATCAGCACCTTTCTGTAGCGCTAAACTATCTGTATTTAATGTAATTAACCGCTCCTTATTTATATTTTTTAGACTATCAAAAGAGTCAAAATTGTTGCCTTGAAGCTGTAAATATTTTAAATCTCCTAGCACATCTATACCTTCAGGTACAGGCCCATAAAATTTATTATATGCTAAAGTAATTTCATACAATTTTGGTAATTTATCAAAATTGAGCCCAATAACACCACTCAATTTGTTACCAAATAAGCCTAAAACCTCCAAGTTACATAAGCCCCCAAAAGACAGCGGAATAGTGCCTTCTAAATAATTTCCAGAAAGATTTATAACTTTCAGGCTTTTGATGGTGCCAAGACTTTCCGGAATTACCCCGGTGAACGCATTGTTATATAGAGATAATATCTCTAATTGCTGTAATTGATTGATCGTAGAGGGAATTTGATTTCTGAAATTATTCATTTCAAGACTAATCTCTTTTAATTCCACCAAACCTAAAAGCTCTTTTGGAAAATTACCTTTTAAATTATTTAAAGATAAATTTAAAATTTCTAGCTTTTTTAAATTCGAAATTTCCTTAGGAAGTATTCCTGTTAAGTTATTTCGTCCTAATTCAATCCCAACTACATGATTTTCTTTGATTCTTACGCCGTACCATTCCGTGACGGGTTGTGATAAGTCCCATTGAATATTCCACTGAGCACCTTTAGTAGCAGTAAATAATGACAATAATGCGTTCTTTTCATCATCAGGAATTTGCGCTTTCGAGATGAAACAATACGAACACAAAAAAACAAATAATAACTTTTTGCTTATTGGTTTCATGATTTGGTCAATACATTTAAACAAAAGGATATGTTGTGAAACACCTTTCATTTATGGTTTATAAATAGGTTACGTAAAGTCTATAACGTAAAATCTATCTATTTATGATAAATGTATAAAAAAAGAGGTACTCTACAGTACCTCTTTTTCTTTAATTTAGTTTATAATCCCTAATTATCGGTGTCATCCTCAAACTTGGTATCGGCCATTCTTGTTGTATATTTCTTTATATCCTTAAATTTAGGAGAGGTTTCAATTTTCTCTTCGTCAAAATCAAATACCAATAGACTATTTATTTTTAGACTGCTAATATCTTCAAAAGAATCAAAGCCATTATTCTGTATTTGAAAAATTTCTAAACTCGCCAATTGCCCTACTTCTTTAGGTATAGCCCCGTTTAATTTATTATTTGCCAACACTAACTCTTTTAACTTCCCTAAGTTCCCTAGCTCTGAAGGCATTACGCCTTGTAAGCCATTTTCAAACAAACCTAAAGATTCTAAGTGCTCTAAATTTCCTATAGAAGATGGTATAGCTCCTTTAAAATTATTACTTGATAGATTTAAAGTCCTAAGTGTTTTTAATTCTCCAATGCTGTTTGGTATTTCTCCTGATAAAAAATTATTAAAAGCAGTTAATTCTTGTAAGGAAACCATTTTACCTAAATTTTCTGGCAAAGAACCTTTTAATCTATTCATTTCTAATTTTAGAATGATTAAATTTTCTAAGGCGCTAATTTCCGAAGGTAATACCCCTGTTAATTGGTTAAACGCTAAATTTAATTCTGTTAAGTTTTTTAAAGCGCCAATACTTGCGGGCAATACACCGCTAAGGTTATTATGAAACAGATTTACTTTTATTACCTGATCATTTTTTACGGTTACACCGTGCCAATTACTCACAGGACTGTTTAAATCCCAGGTCGTATTCCAACCTTGACCATCTGTTTGCGTGTATAGGTCTATCAAAGCATCTTTTTCTGCTTTAGAAATTTCAGCATACGAATTAAAACTTCCGAATACTGCAATTATCAAAAATGTCTTTATCATGTTTTTCATAGCTATGATACTTAACTTAATTAATTTTTTTCCTCTTCATCTTCAAACTTCGCCTTTGCTGTACGCGTATTAGAATCTAAATAAAGATCTTTTAAATTTCTTTTACTGTAGGATACATTGGTCTTGCCATCAAAGTCAAACACAACCAAACTAGAAGCCGTAGAAGAAAAATCTGCCAAGAAATTTACTTCAAAGTTATTTTTCTGAATCTGCAAAACTTCTAAATTTTGCATCTTTAAGATCTCTGACGGAAATTTATTTGAGAATGAATTATTTGCGATGGCTAATATTTTTAGCCCTTGTAATGCACTTAAGTTTTTAGGAAGGTCACCCATTAAATTATTTTCAGAAAGCTCTAAGCGCTCTAAATTGGATAAGCTACTAATTGATTCAGGTAGTTTCCCTTCAATTCTATTATCTGAAAGTGAGATTACTCTTAACCGAGACAATGAACCAAGAACCTCTGGCAATGCCCCAGATATATTATTGTGATACAAATCTAAATGCTCTAATTTTTTTAAAGCTCCAATTTCATTTGGAATTGCACCTTGAAGTTTGTTTTTACCTAGCCTTAAAACCTCTAAGTTTGTTAATTGAAACAAGCCAACTGGTAATTGCCCTTCTATAGTATTAAAAGCTAGATTTAAAATTTTCAAATACTTCAAATCTCCAATACTAGAAGGAAGTACCCCCGTCAAGTTATTATTAAATAGCGTAATAGCAACAACATGATTATCTTCTATAACCACACCGTCCCATTTAGAAACTTTCGTAACTAAGTTCCAAGAAGTTTTCCATCCATCGCCATTTGTACTTTCATATAAATCTACAAGTGCCTTTTTCTCTGCTTTAGGAATAGCAAATACACCTGTTGTGAATAACAGAATTACCAATAGTGATTTCCAAATTTTAATGGTCATACGCTAAATTTTAAAAATACTCCTTTAAACATCTATAGGAATACTCCTACAAATTTAGAATATTATGTCGTACGATACAGAAGAATTCGATGAACTACATGTAAATCATCCATTTACGTTGTGAAACTACGATAATCTGTAGTATATAGAAGATGATTGGTAAAATTGCTTATGAAAATTCTTCTAATTTTATAGTAATTTCCTCCCATTGCTCCATTAGTTGCTTCAAAGTCTTCTTCTTTTTCTCGTAAGATTCAAAAAAGTTTGGTTTTGCAATGGTCGCTTCGTAATTGTTTACTAAGTCTTTGTCTATTTGTTTTATTTCTTTTTCTAATTGCGAAATAGTACTTTCAACCGAGCTTAATTTATTGTTAAGAGATTTTAGCTTTTTTTGATCTTCATAACTTATTTCTGTAGCAACTACCTTTTTAACTTTCTGTTTAACCTGGACCTGCTTTTTCTCTATTTCTCTAAAATCTTCAACTTTACGCTGCTCTAAATAGAAATCTATATCTCCAAGATATTCCTTTATTGCACCGTCTTTAAATTCGTAAACATTACTCGTTAAGCCTTGTAAAAAATCTCTATCGTGAGAAACTAAGATTAAAGTACCTTCAAAACTTTGAAGTGCTTGCTTCAAAACATTTTTAGATTTTATATCCAAGTGGTTGGTAGGCTCATCCATTACTAATACGTTAAAAGGCTGTAAAAGCATTTTAGCCAGCGCTAAACGGTTCCGTTCTCCTCCTGATAGTACTTTCACATATTTATCTACCTCATCGCCTCTAAAGAGAAAAGAACCAAGTATATCCCGAACCTTACTTCTATTAGTCTCGTTGGCCGCATCAATCATCGTATTTAGTATCGTTTTATTCCCATCTAAATATTCTGCTTGGTTTTGAGCAAAGTATCCTATTTGAACATTGTGCCCTAGCTTTAAACGTCCTTGATACTCTAATTCTCCAACAATGATTTTAGCCAAGGTAGATTTCCCTTGACCGTTCTGCCCAACGAAAGCAGTCTTAATATCGCGTTCTATCAATAAATCTATATTGTTAAGAACCTCTTTTTCCCCATAATGCTTAGACAGATCTTCAATTTCTACCACCACTCTACCTGGAGTTACGGATATCGGAAATTTAAGATTCATAACGCTATTGTCATCCTCATCGACTTCTATGCGGTCTAGCTTGTCTAATTTTTTAATTAAAGACTGTGCCATCGTTGCCTTTGAAGCTTTTGCTCTAAACTTTTCTATTAACTTCTCTGTTTGCTGTATTTGTTTTTCCTGATTTCTTTGCGCACTTAATTGCTGCTCTTGAATCTCCTTACGAAGCACTAAAAACTCAGAGTAAGGTTTATTATAATCGTAAATTCTCCCTAATGAAATTTCAATAGTTCTATTGGTAACATTATCTAAGAACATTTTATCATGCGATACAATAGCCACAGCGCTAGAGCTACCTCTTAAAAATTGCTCTAGCCAAATAATAGATTCTATATCTAAGTGGTTGGTAGGCTCATCTAAAAGCAATACATCATTATTCTGCAACAATAATTTTGCCAACTCAATACGCATACGCCATCCACCAGAAAATGTATCTGTATGTTTATTAAAATCTTCTCTTTTAAAGCCTAAACCTTGTAATATCTTTTCTGTTTCCCCTTGGTAATTATACCCCCCTAAAATTTCATAGTGGTGTGTGATATCACTTAAGTCTTCTATAAGTTTTGAATATCCATCACTTTCATAATCCGTACGCTCCGCAAGTTGCTCATTGGTGTAGGCTAATTTTTTTTCTAAAGCGATAATTTCTTCAAATGCTTGATAAGCCTCTTCTAAAACTGTTCTTCCTTGCTCAAAATCTAAATCTTGCTTTAAAAAACCAATACGCACTTCTTTATCGGAAGCGATAATACCCGTATCTGGTTGCATTTCTTTAGACAACAATTTTAATAAGGTAGATTTTCCTGCCCCGTTTTTACCAATTAGGCCAACTCTATCGCCAGTATTTAAGCGAAATGAAATTTCTTCAAATAGATATTCGCCAGCGAATGAAACAGAAAGATTATGAATATTAAGCATGTAGTATTTTTATTTTCTTTATTAGTTTTTTGTGACTTTAGTTACATAAGAAGACCTCCTAAAATCTTATTTTTGCTAAAACTTTTGCAAATGTTAAAAAAAGGAAACAAACTCTACAGTATTTTAACAGGAACTTGTCCTAAATGTCAAAATGAGAGCATGTATGTGGACAAAAACCCTTTTCATTTGACCAAAATTTTTAAAATGCATGAGCGTTGCTCTCATTGTGGCACTAAATACAAAATAGAACCTTCTTTTTTTTATGGTGCAATGTATGTTAGTTATGGTGTTGGAATTGCTTTTGCTGTAGCCGCTTTTGTTATCACATTTTTATTTATGGGTACTGGATTAAAAACTAGTTTTTTTGCAATCATGAGCACGTTAGTTGTTTTCATGCCACTTATCATGCGTTTATCTCGTAATATATGGATCAATATGTTTATCAGTTATGATCCTAGTGCGATTGTAAATCATGACAAAAAAACCACCTCTTAATTTCTTTGTTTTTTCTGATAGTATTTTTTAGTAAAACGCGCACTATTCATCTCGGGATGAATTGCAGTAGCATGCTCAATAAATTGGTATAAGGAGGCGGATGCTGTTGGCGCAATCATAACTCCTCTAGAGCCAAAACCATTTAAAATAAATAACTTATCCTCCTCTGGGTGCTGCCCTACTAAAGGTCTACGATCTGCTACCGTTGGGCGAATACCTGCCACATGATCTACAACCTCGTATTTGCAAGTCAAAAACGTTTCTAGCTTTTCTAGAAGTTCTTGTTTAGATTCTGCCGTAGGTAAGTTTGTTTTATCTTTCCATTTATACGTGGCCCCTACTCGGTATAAATCATCTCCTAACGGAATGATAAACACAGATGATTTTATAACATTCTCTTCCTTTAGATCTGGGGCCTTTATCGTTAGTAATTCTCCCTTAGTACCATTTAAAGGTAAGTAGTTAAAAAATGGATTCTCATGCAGGCCAAATCCTGTTGCAAAAATGATTCTTTTTGCCGCTATGCCTTGATATGCTATATGATCTGCTTTTATTTCCAGTGCCTCGTAATCAAAAGTCTCTTGTTGCAAGAGCATATTAGTCAAAAGGTATTTCTCATAACTAGCCAAAAGTACTTTGGTTGCGATCCTTCCGGTATAGTTTACTTCTCCATAGCCAAATGGAGCATCAATACATGTATTTTCGTTTTTTTTGATATTCGTCGCTAAAAAATACCCTAATTGAGGTTTATCTGAAGCTTCAAACCACATATTTTGCTCTTCGATAGAGGCGAATCTGCGCAGTACTGGAACTTTAAAATCTAACTGCGTATGTAACTTTTTAGCTAATTTCTCATAAAAAGGTAGTGCCGTTTCTAATTGCACTTTTGCATTCCATGCCAAGGTGAAACGTTTCAAAATTACTGGATTATATAAACCCCCTGCAACTACCGACGATGTTTGCGATTTATCTGCAATTACACGATATGTTTTATGATTTTCTTCCAGTTGTTCACAAAAAGAAATCCCTGCCAACCCAAGGCCTACAATTAAATAATCTATCATACTGCAAAGGTAGCTAATTGGCATAAAAAAAAGTCTTAACCATTGGCTAAGACTTTTTTGTTTTATGTTGAATTGGAATTTTTAAATTAATAACTCCACATATCTTGTTCCTTATCTCTAATTGTTTCTTTAATACGATTAGATTCTAGCAATTGGAATAAAGAGTTATCTGAAATGTAATCTTTAATAGCACGATCACCATAAACATTATCTTCTTTATAAATTGTTGCATTAAACCTTCTTGCATTTAACAACATATCAAAAGATATAGGTTGTGCAGAGTTTCTTTGATTAAATACTTTAGCTTCATGAAGAATTTGTCTTGCACTTGGGTACCATACCCAGAATAAGGCAACTTTGTTTTCTTCTTGATCCATAGACTCATCATCGATAAAGTTAACATCTGGAGCTCTTGGAGCAATACCTAGAAGTCTATATTTTAATTCGCCTTGACGCTTATCAAAATACCAAATACCTTTAACTAAGTACTCTTCTAAATCTGCAGCTGCTAAATCTCTTCTGTTAATGTATTCTGGAGATACTTGCTCACCTGCATTATATTGTTCATAACCATAATCGGTCGTATCAACTTTTTGCATTGTAGCTTGTAAGTCTGCGAATTCTCTTTTTTCAGTAAAATAAGAATCGGCATAGATATCTTTAATTTTACCGTTTTTAATGTTTTTAATTAAAACATCGTATAAAGATCTTCTATCAGAACCTATATCTACAGTATCAATTGGGTAGTATAGCGGAAAGTTAACTCTTTCATCTAAATCGATAACTTCCCATACTGTTTTTGACCATAGAATATCTCTATCATCAACATAACCGTATTCTAAAGGAGCGTCATTATCCTTCTCTATTTGAGATTCAGTCTTCTTACCTATCTCTTCCGGTCTTTTGGCATTTAATATGTTTGCCTGAGCCATTGTAGATATTGGCAATAAAGCTACCGCACCAATTAATAAAACATTTTTCCAATTCATTTTTAAAAATTTATTTGTTTTTACACCTTTACTGAAATTCGTTATAAGTCGTTTAGAATTTACGTTCTTATTAACTTATAACGCTTTTCAATAAATTTTATTACTAGTTTGTAAGTTCAACCACTACTGGTGATACTTTTTTCAACCTGTAAGACTTGTTATTTGTTATATAAGCTTCAATATCAAATATCTGAACAGCATCTCCACGACCAGCTCTTTTCAAAGCAGACTTAGCAGCACCATTTAATTTGTTACCACTAACTACCACTGTTGGTTGCCCAGGAACTTTAAATTTGAATCCACTTACAGCAAGATTTAAATCGAAATCGAAATCTTCTAATAATGCACCAACCGTAGATATTTCTAAGTTAGTTCTTGGCATTTTAGCTGAGTTAGTTTCTCCTCTAATAGATCCATTAGGTCTTGGAATATCTTTAATTCTGAATTCAGATTTAGAAGATACTACCTGTCCGTCAGGTAATTTACCAGATGCACTAATAGTAACTGATCTTCCAGTTCCAGGATTCATAACATAACTACTACCGCTACGCTTAGATAAACCTGCTGCATTAGCACTTACTTTATTATCAGGAATACCTGGTATAGATATAGACATTGGGTTAGCAACACCACGATATACTACATTCATTTTGTCAGCAGCAATTAAAGCAGCTCCTGGCTTAGAAATTGTAGCGAATGAATTATTCACTTCTACAGGAACTTCTGTACCATCTTGCATAAAGAAGATTGTACCTGCTACTACGTGATCTCCTGGGTTACCAGTACTGATCAACATTTTAACACCACCAGCTTCAAGCTTGTAATCTGTATCTGCTGTTAACTTCTTACCATCAAGAGTTAATTCTGCTCTAACAGGTGTAGAAGAGTTATCTGTTTTACTAATGATAATTTTACCATCATATTTTTCTCCAGAATAAAAAGCAGATTTAGATCCAAAAAGAGAAGTTTTAAAGTTTGTTAAAGAAACTTGATCTGTTAAGTTACCTTCTAACATCGATTTTAAAGCATCTTCTTCCGTAGACTTGATATCAGCTTGTAAAGCTGTAATTTTAGTTAAAGAAGCAATTAAAGGAAAGCCTTCATAATGGTAGTTTAACCAATCTTGCTTTGTCTTATCTTTCTTTTCAACTTTACCATTAGCATCACCAGTTTCAAATCTAGCAATAACAGATGATTTTAATTTAGCCGGTACTAATACTGAAACTTTAGAACGGTACTCTTCGATTTTTTTCATGAACTCTTTACCGCCTTCTGCCAAATTATCTCCTGCGAAGAATTTTTGATCTAAAAAGTCAGACTTATCCATTACTTGATAATCCTTTGGGTCTTCAACACCAGCAGTCATATCTTTCTTAAGAGCTTCTAAATAATCATAATACTCTTGAGATAATTTTTGTACTGTCTGTGCTTTTTTGAAATCTTCAGCGTATTTAGCTGCATCTTCGGAAGCCTTTGTTTCAAGACCATCTAAGAATGCTAAATTGTTATCTGAAGTTTTTTGGTTAGAAACTTCCATCTTCTCATTCATAAGACCGAATGCCGCTAGAACTTCTTTACTCATATTCAGGGCTAACATACAAATGAACACTAAGTACATTAAGTTAACCATTTTCTGACGTGGTGACTGTTTTCCTCCTGCCATGTTTTTCTAATTAAATTTTAGTTAATTTTTGGGGTTTGATTATTACTAAAACTAATTAGTTTCTTGTCATTGCAGATAACATACCACCGTATACTCCGTTAAGAGACGATAAGTTTGTAGATAACGATGCCATTTGGTCTTTTAAAGCTGTAGAATTCTGAACAACTTCTTCATTAATTGAAGCTTGTTTGCTAGCGCTTTCTAATTGTACTTTATATAGACTGTTTAAAGATTCCATTTGAGAAGCAGCTTGTACCATTTCATCAGAATACTTACGAGTAGATTCCATTGCATCTACTGTAGGAGCGATACCTTTTGCAGCACCTTCAAAGTTTCTAATGCTAGTTCCTAAGCTTTCCATTAAGCTTGCATCTACACCAGCTTCTTTTAATAAATCATCTAATTTTTTAGATAATGAAGCTTCTGATTCTTGTACTTCTGCAGCAACGCTGTTAGCTCTTGCAACACCTTCACCACCAGCTAATTCTGGGTATACTAAAGACCAATCATATTCGTCTTCTAATGGTTCAAATGCACTAATAGCAAAAATAAGTGCCTCTGTAATAAGACCAATTGCAAGAAGAACACCACCATTTAATGGTCCTAATTCCCAGTGTAAAATCTTGAATAATGCACCGATAATTACGATTGATGCTCCTAGCCCATAGGCCATGTTAAATAATTTCTTTGTTGCTTTTGACTGTGCCATAATTTTAATTTAATTTCAGGTTAATGTTAATAATAACGATTTGGTTTAATTTAATTCGACTTTATGTAAAATTTATTGTATTACTTATTTAAAGGCTTATTCTCTTCAACGCCCATGTAATCTTGTACGGTTCTAAATCCAATATAACTACGTGCTGAATCTTGATATTCGTAATCTCTTGTACTTACCTGTAGGAAATAAGCAACATCTTTCCAAGATCCTCCACGGATAACTTTTCTTGCATTTTGTCCAGAACCAGCATTCGGGTTCATTGTTGAAACATACTCGTAAGAGTTAGGATCATAACTAGAATCTGTCCATTCAGAAACGTTACCAGCCATATTATATAAGTTATAATCATTTGGCTCAAAAGATTTTGCTTCTACAGTATATAATGCTGTATCTGCGGCATAATCTCCACGTTGTGGTTTAAAGTTTGCCATAAAGCAACCGGTGTCACTTATCACATATGGTCCACCCCAAGGGTATGTTCCACTTTCAATACCACCTCTTGCTGCATATTCCCATTCTGCCTCTGTTGGTAATCTAAATTGATTTACAAACTGAGCTCCTTTAGATTTTTGATCATCATTCTTAAGCTTAGTTCTCCAGTTACAAAATGCTTTTGCTTGTTTCCAACTCACACCAACTACAGGATACTCACTGTAAGCGTCATGCCAGAAATAATCATTATGCATTGGTTCATTATAAGAGTATTCAAAATCTCGAATCCAAACCGTTGTATCTGGGTATATTTCTAATTCTTCTTGTTTAATGAAGTCTTTTCTACTACCCTTACCTTTAGCACGAGCAGCTGCCTCAATATCCATCCAAGAATACTTGTATTTTAATTGTGTTACGTCTATAGTACGTTGTCCATTATAAGCTTCTTCTTCAGAAATATATAATTTATCCATTACTTCAACATAATATTCATCTGGATACTCCGAAGTATCCCAAACTAAATCTTGATCAAGGTTTAACCCTCTACCTTCATATCCGGTATCACCCATTCCTGAGTAGTTATCAAGCATATACTTGTCATAAGATGATAATTTAGTGGTATCCGCATCTTTAAATGCATAGTCACCAATTCCTCCATCATCTGGACCTAAACCTAATTCATCTGCTAGGATGGCCAGCTTGGTTCTTACGATAGAATCTCGCACCCACTCTACAAATTGTCGGTATTCACTGTTCGTAATTTCTGTGTCGTCCATATAGAAAGAGCGTACAGTAACTGTTTTGGTTGGCGCGTTGAGAACTTTAGCCTGATCTTCTTCACTTTTACCCATAATATAGGATCCCTGGGGGATCAATTCCATACCATGAGGCTTTTCTGGATACCATTTTTTTCCTTGGACTCCAACTAGTTCTCCTTTTGTTTTAGATCCGCAACTGCTGAGTAAAACAACAAACGCTATAGATGATAACAATAGCTTCTTCATACTTAGGTTAAATTTCGATTAAGACTGTAATTTAAAAACACTTTTATTATTCTCTAAAACTACGTTTTGATTAAAATATTGTGTCAATTGTATTATCCTTTACTTTTTTTATTTTAATTAAAGCCCTTTTTATAAGCTTTAAACCATCGTTCTGGAATAATTTGATTGCAAGCATCAAAATAGTCCTGTTCCATGCAAGATAATAACGCAGGTATATTTGATTTATTATGTGAAGATAAAATAGTTGGCACCTCTACCCACCATCTGTTGGTAAGATTACTTTTATGAAATATTAAATCCTCATCATCTGTAGGTACTATAAACTTGGTAAAGTCCTCACTTTTCACAAAAGGAGATTCTTTTACCCTATAATTATGCCCCTCTATAAAATACCAAATAATTTGCGCTGTTAACTGAAAAGACTGGGGTGTATTTTCTCCTTCATAAATCCCGAAAACATTTACTTTATCACTAATTCCCGCGTAACGAGCAATCGCACAAATTTCTTTTCCATTAAATCCATTAGGTGAAAAATTCTCTGACATAGAAATTTCACTCGCTTTAATAGACCGTAAATCTATGCTTACAATATTAGCATTACGTAATATAGGCTCTGCCAAGGTAATGTTAGCTGAAATTTCTCCCAAACGATACGCATCAAAGAAAAGATGCTCCATTAAATCTATTTCTTCTTGAGCACAGAAATAACTCTGATAGCCAACATTAGAAAAATTAAAAAGATTATTAGGCTTGTCTGTAATAATCTTACTTAAATACGAATGCGAAGAAATAAGTTCATCTGCATCACCAAAATCAAATCGACTATCTACAGACACCAAATTTACCATACTACGCAAGCCATCAAAAGCTCTATACGAGGGGTAAGTTATGTCCTGTGTTGCGCCTATAATAATAGCCACCACATCCTCTTCAATAAGCTCTGCTACTATTTCTTTTACAACAAAATAAGTATCTGTAACCGCTTCTCCTTCATTAATATCTCCTAAATCTACGATGGTATTACTCCAGTTCCCCATCATTAACTTATAAAGCTGACGGCGTACCTCAAACAGGTCTAAAGTTTCTGTTTTCTTCTCAAATGCATTTCTGGATTCATTTACACCAATAACAGCAAAGGAAGCATTAGCCAATACAGGCAAGCCTTTACGTTGTGTATGCTTATGAATTTTATTCCCTAATGCTTGCGCCGGAAGTAATTCGCAATGTGCTATTAATTTATCATCAACAGGAACTAAAAAATCAAATGCCATTAAAAATTGAATGTTTTGAGGATTACTATAAACTTATTGACTCAAATATAATACACCTTCTTGAATTGTCGCAAAAAAATACGCATCAAGAAGGTGTATCTAAAAATTAGTAGTGTAGTTTTATTTTGCCTTTTTCTTAGGCGCAGCTTTTTTCTTTGGTGCTGCTTTGGCTTTCTTCTTAGGCGTTTTCTTCTCAATCATTGCCTGAGCTTCTTTCAATGTAATTTTTGTAGCATCAACTTCTTTTGACAATTCTACTTTAATCTTTCCTTTTATTACATTGTGTCTACCCCAACGTGCTTTTTCTACACGAATACCTTCTTCTTTCCAATCGTGAATAACCTTATCAATCTCTTTTTGTTTTTTGGTTTCGATAAGTTCAATAATATCATCATTTGACAGATTATCAAAATCGTATTTCTTATTCACGTTGATAAACATGCCGTCCCATTTAATAAATGGACCAAAACGGCCAGTTCCTTTTGTAACTTCTTTATCTTCATAATGAGCAATTGGCGCATCTGCCAATTCCTTAGCTTTAATGAGCTCAACCGCTCTATCAAAGACCACATCAAAAGCACTTTCTCCTTTTTCTAATGAAATAAATTTATCTCCGAATTTAACGTAAGGACCAAATCTTCCAACATTTGCTAAAACTTCTTCTCCTTTATACTCTCCCAATGCTCTTGGTAAAGTAAAAAGCTCCATGGCCTCCTCGAACGTTATGGTATTCAAAGATTGCTCTGGCAATAAACTTGCAAAAACAGGTTTCTCTTCCTCTTCCGAAGAACCTATTTGCACCATAGGCCCAAAACGACCTAAACGTACCAGTACTTGTCTGCCAGATTTTGGATCTTTTCCTAAAATACGTTCTCCACTAGCCCGATCTGCATTTTCTTCTACATCTATTACTTTAGGATGAAAATCTTTATAAAAGTTCTTCATCACTTTTTTCCAATCTTCTTTTCCTTCTGCTATTTCATCAAAATCTTCTTCTACTTTAGCCGTAAAATTATATTCCATAATACCAGAGAAATGACTAACCAAAAAGTCGGTCACAATCATCCCAATATCAGTGGGCACTAGTTTTCCTTTATCAGATCCTACGTTTTCGGTTAGATTGTTGGTCGCTACAGCATTGTTTTCAAGAACTAACTGCACATACTTACGCTCTACCCCTTCAATAGTTCCTTTTTCCACATAACCTCTATTCTGAACTGTAGAAATTGTAGGTGCATATGTAGATGGTCTACCAATACCTAATTCTTCTAATTTCTTTACTAGTGACGCTTCCGTAAAACGGTATGGAGGTCTACTAAAACGCTCTGTAGCCGTAATGTAATTATTTATCAATGCTTCACCTTTTTTCATGGCAGGAAGCATTCCTTCTTGATCTTCAGCAACATCTTCATCATCTACATCTTCCATATATACTTTAAGGAAACCATCAAATTTGATCACCTCTCCGTTTGCTGTAAACTCTTGATTATGTCCAGAACAACTAATCTTAACATTGGTACGCTCCAACTGCGCATCACTCATTTGTGAAGCAAGGGTACGTTTCCAGATAAGTTCATATAATTTCTCTTGATCGCGCTCTAATGAAACATTCTGAAGTTTCATATCTGTAGGCCTAATAGCCTCATGCGCCTCTTGTGCTCCTTTACTTTTTCCTTTATAATTACGAGTATTACTATACTCTTTTCCGTAATTTTCTACAATAGCTTCTTTAGCTGCATCTAAAGCCTCTTTAGATAAGTTTACACTATCTGTTCTCATGTAGGTTATTAAACCCGCTTCGTACAGACGTTGCGCTACTTGCATTGTTCGTCCTACTGAAAAATATAATTTACGTGAAGCTTCTTGCTGTAAGGTTGATGTAGTAAAAGGTGCTGCAGGAGATTTTTTTGCAGGTTTTTTATCCAAGCTTGCTACAGCAAAGGTAGCATTCATGTTTTCTGATAGAAAAGCTTCTGCTTCTTTTTTTGTTGCAAATGTTTTATTCAGTTTGGCCGAAAAAATACTGCCTTCATTGGTTTTAAACTGCGCTGTAATTTTAAATGCTGCCTCTGGAGTAAATCCTTCAATATCTCTTTCGCGCTCTACGATTAAACGTACGGCAACAGATTGTACTCTACCTGCAGAAAGACCTGGTTTTATTTTCTTCCAAAGAACCGGAGATAACTCATACCCTACTAATCTATCTAAAACCCTTCTTGCCTGTTGTGCATTTACAAGATCATAATTAATCTCTCTTGGGTTTTCTATTGCTTTTTGTATTGCAGATTTTGTAATACTGTTAAAAACAATTCGTTTGGTTTTACTTTTATCTAATTTTAATTCTTGTTCTAAGTGCCAAGAGATTGCTTCTCCCTCTCGATCCTCATCACTCGCTAACCATATAGTTTCTGCTTTCTTTGATAAATCTCTTAGCTTTTTTACTAACGCAGATTTATCTTTACTCACAATATACTTTGCTTCAAAATCATTTTCGACATCTACCCCTAATTCTTTAGAAGGTAAATCTGCTATATGACCAAAACTGGATTCTACCTGGAAGTCTTTTCCTAAAAATTTCTCTATTGTTTTTGCTTTTGCAGGAGACTCTACGATTACTAAATTCTTTGCCATTGACTAGTTTTTGGTATTACAAAAGTATACCAATTTTTTTATTTTATCTGCTATCCTTAGTATATAGGTGATAATTAGCATTTTTCAGGAACTAAAAAACCACTTAAAAATCGTCTATCTAGAACCACAGTAAAGCACCTACTCCTAAAATTTATCGCAAAGAAAACGTACTTAGTAAAGTTACCGAAGTTTCTTGATATTGGTATTGATACAATACATCATCACCAACCATTAAAAGGCTATTTTCCAACGGAATAACATCAAAAGTAACAATGTCTTTAAAATGATTTAGCATTCCTAAATTTTCAACATCTGTTTTATCATATACCTTTAATCCGGCTTTTCCATCACACACAAATAGTAAATTATCTTTTAGACCCAAACCATACGGTTCTTCCATCTCATAAGATTTTAAAAGTGTTGGATTTTCAATATCTTGAATATCGATAACAAACAATCCGCTTTCTGTTGCTCCACAAGAATTACCTCCACGCAGGGTCACATAGGCGTACTTATCATCTACCACCACAGGATCACAGGCGGTACCATGTTGAAATTCTGAAACAAATTGCGGTACACTTGGCGAAGAAATATCGTAGATGTACATTCCACTCCTACTGCCTAGAAATAAGTAGTCTCCGCGATTAAAAATTGTTTCAATATCAAAACCTGCGAAAACACTTTCTAGCATTTTAGGACTTTCTAAATTAACAATATCAAAAACATTGATAGTATGACTATCTACGGCATATAAATAGTCTTCTACAATTTTAAAACGTGCTAAAGAGCCTCCTTGACCTACCGAAGCACTATTGGTTACCGCATCTAACATAATATCACCCACAAAACGTGCTTCATATTCTGATATTAGTCTAGGTTCCGATACTGTTTCCCATCCTATTACCATCTCATTTTCAGAATCTACGTCATCATATTCATAAAAATCGGCCATAGGCCAAATAATAGAACTCCCTAAAACTCCTTCCAATCTATTTACTTCTTTAATAGCAGTGATATTAGAAATATCAAGAACCACCAAGTCTGTTAAACTATCTGCAAACAAATAGTTACCCTTAACAGAAATATCAACATTACCAGGAATTTTTATGTAAGCAATTTTCTCTGGTGCCTCAGGATTTTTATTATCAATTACATGAACGCCTTGGTATTTATCATTGATAAAAATATAATTTTCATAGGTATAGATTTTCCCAGATTCTTCTATAAACTTCGGCGGCAAAATTGCTACTCCCGTTTTAAATTCTTCTTTAGAAATAGTCAAAGGCTTTGCCACAAGATAATCCGCATATTTATCATCTTCTTTATCATCACAGGCTATAAATCCAATGGCTACTATAAAAAGTACTATTTTCAAAGTTGTTTTCATGAGGTTCTCATTTTATGAGTTGGTTACCAGATAGATACTCAATTACTATAATGGTTGCGAAAAAAATTAAAAATTTTGGTATACCACTGTCTGGATGCTACTAGCATCTTTCAAAACAACCTGCACCAACTCATAGGAAGTCAAAGCCTTAAAGTTAAACGGGTGCTCCGAAATTACTACACCGCTATTTTTCTTAACACGGTTCCCCATACTGGTTACCATATCTCTATTTGGCACAAAATTGCCCTGCGGAACATGTTCTGTAAGCACCACGTATTTATAGCTTTTAAGCTTGGATAAAAAAGATTGGATTTCTGCATTTGAAAGATGCTGCAATACTTGCCTTACAAAAATACAATCGGCCACAGGCAGATCTTCTTTACAGATATCTACACATAAAAAGCTTAGTTTGTCATCCTTAAATTTTTTCTTATTCCGTTCTATCAAAGCAGGAACAATATCTATTGCAATATATTTTTGGGTATAGGCTAATAGCTGCTTTCCAATATTAAAATCGCCACAACCTACATCACAAACTATAAGCGGACTTTCAAAAGAATTTAAAAACGCAGACACCTCCTTTATATAAGGTGTAATTATCGCTTTATCATGAGAACCTTCACCAGAATAAAAATCAAACTCTTGACCTCCCCATAAATGTTCTTCATAAATCTGAGCCATAACAGCCTTAGTGGGCCATCTTTTTTTATTCGATTGATTTCCTTCTTCTTTCATTTTAAATAGCGCAATTCTATTGAGAGGTTAAATTTCATAAAATAAATCCAGATCACAAATTTCACTAATTTTTAACTGCCAATTTGACAGAACACTCTTAAAAATCTTATCTTTGCAATCCTAAGAAAAATATTCTGTTGATTATCATAGTACATGGAGAAAATTATTAATGAAGAAAACCAAGGACAATCTATTGCTCTTGATAAAATTACTGGAAATACCCGCAAACTTTATATTGAAAGTTACGGGTGCGCCATGAATTTTTCTGACAGCGAGGTTGTTGCTTCAATTCTTTCTAAAGAAGGATTTGATACTACTCAAATTTTAGAAGAAGCAGATCTTGTTTTAGTGAATACCTGTTCTATTCGAGAAAAAGCAGAGCTTACCGTTCGTAAGCGTTTGGAAAAATTCAATGCTGTAAAAAAAACACGACCCCATATGAAAGTGGGTGTTTTAGGGTGTATGGCAGAGCGTTTAAAGAGTAAATTTCTTGAAGAAGAAAAAATCGTAGATATGGTTGTAGGTCCAGATGCCTACAAAGACCTACCTAATTTAATCCAAGAGATTGATGAAGGTAGAGATGCCGTAAACGTAATTTTATCAAAAGAAGAAACTTACGGAGACATTAGCCCTGTTCGTTTACAAAGTAATGGGGTAAGCGCATTTGTATCTATCACGAGAGGATGTGATAATATGTGTACTTTTTGCGTAGTACCTTTTACTCGCGGACGTGAACGAAGCAGAGAACCACAATCTATCTTAAAAGAGATTCAAGACCTTCATGATAAAAACTTTAAAGAGATTACACTTTTAGGACAAAACGTAGATAGCTACTTATGGTATGGTGGCGGCTTAAAAAAAGAGTTTGAAAAAGCAACAGACATGCAAAAAGCAACGGCTGTAAATTTTTCTGCCCTTTTAGATATGGTAGCGAAAAAATTTCCAAAAATGCGAATTCGCTTTTCTACTTCAAATCCTCAAGATATGACGCTTGATGTTATTGAAACTGTAGCAAAACATAAGAATATTTGTAACCATATTCATTTACCGGTACAAAGTGGTAGTAATCGTATTCTTAAAGAAATGAATCGTTTACATACCATCGAGGAATATATAGCGCTCATTGATAATATTAGAAGAATTTTACCCGATTGTGCTATCTCACAAGATATGATTTCTGGCTTCCCTACGGAGACAGAAGAAGACCACCAAGCCACCCTTGATGTTTTAAAACGGGTACAATATGATTTTGGATACATGTATTCTTACTCAGAACGCCCTGGAACCATGGCTGCACGTAAATTAGAAGATGATGTTCCTGAGGAAGTAAAAAAGAGACGTCTTGCAGAAATTATTGCCGTTCAAAGAGAAAACGGACATATAAAAACCAGACAACATCTAGGTAAAATTGAAGAAGTTTTAATTGAAGGTTCCTCAAAAAAATCGGACCAAGATTGGATGGGAAGAAATTCTCAAAATGCCGTAGTAATTTTTGCTAAAGGAAATTATAATATAGGCGATTTAGTACGCGTAAAAATAACCGATTGTACCTCTGCTACATTACTTGGCGAGGCTATTGAACTAGCAGATAATTAAGATTTTAAAATGGAATCAGTACAAGCAACAAAACAACGATTTGAAATCATTGGTAACGATTTAAAACTTAATCGTGCTATAGAAAAAGCAATACAAGTTGCCCCTACAGATATTTCTGTATTAGTTACCGGTGAAAGTGGTGTTGGTAAAGAAGCTATTCCTAAAATTATACATTCACTCTCCCACAGAAAACACGCAAAATATATTGCTGTTAACTGCGGAGCAATCCCAGAAGGAACTATTGACAGTGAACTTTTTGGACATGAAAAAGGTGCATTTACAGGAGCAACAGCTACGCGAAGCGGGTATTTTGAAGTTGCCGATGGCGGAACAATTTTCCTGGATGAAGTTGGAGAACTTCCTTTAACTACCCAAGTGCGCTTACTTCGTGTGCTAGAAAATGGTGAATTTTTAAAAGTAGGGTCTTCGCAAGTTCAAAAAACAAATGTGCGAATTGTGGCCGCTACAAACGTTCATATGTTTGATGCCATAAAAAAAGAAAAATTCCGTGAAGATTTATATTACCGCCTAAGTACGGTAGAAATTGCACTGCCGCCACTTAGAGAACGCAAAGAAGACATACACTTACTTTTTAGAAAGTTTGCATCAGATTTTGGGCAGAAATATAAAATGCCTACCATCCGCTTAGAAGATAATGCGGTAGAGCTTTTGCTAAAATACCGCTGGCCAGGTAACATCCGTCAATTGCGAAATATTGCAGAACAAACCTCTGTATTAGAAGAGAACAGAAGTATTTCTGCTGCCACCTTAAATGGCTACTTGCCCAATTTTGGAGGCTCTAATCTTCCTGCTATCGTAGACAAACAGAAAAAAGATGGCGATTTTAGTAATGAACGAGAAATACTCTACAAAGTATTATTTGACATGAAGGCCGATCTGAATGATCTTAAAAAATTAACCTTAGAGCTACTTAAAAATAATGATAGCGAAGAGGTACAGAAAGATAATGAAAACCTCATCCGTAAAATATATGGAAATCATGACGATGATGATTTTTCTAATGAAACAGAAGAAGAGAATGAAATGCTTCACCTTCCCGAACCGCAAACAGAGAGCAACTATACTAAACCTATCGTAGAGGACAAATACCACTTTGCGGAAGAAATTGAAGTAGAAGAAACCCTATCTTTACAGGAAAAAGAGATTGAATTAATTACCAAATCTCTGGAACGAAATAAAGGCAAAAGAAAAGCTGCCGCAGCAGAACTGGGCATTTCTGAGCGTACTTTATACCGTAAGATCAAACAATATGATCTGTAATAGGACCTATAAAAAATTAAACCTTAATTAAAATAAATTGAAAAAAATAAGCTACTTAATTGCAATACTATTTACAGCTCTTAGCTTAAATGGATGTGGTATTTACAACTTTACAGGGGGTGATGTTGGCGAGGCAAAAACCTTTGAAGTACGATTATTTCAAAACTATGCTGCTCAGAGTCCAGGGTCTACCTTTGAACCAGGTTTAGATCGTGATTTCACTAGAGATTTACAAGATTTAATCTTGAACCAAACCAGTCTAGATTTAGTTTCTTCCGGCGGTGACCTGGTGTATGAAGGAGAGATTACAGAATACAGAATTACTCCAATGACTGCAACTGCAAATCAGACCTCTGCACAAAACAGACTAACGATGACCGTAACTGTTAGGTTTTTCAATAATAAAAAAGAAGACGTAGATTTTGATCAACGCTTCTCTTTCTTCTATGATTACGGGGCAACCACGAGTTATAGCTCTATAAAATCAACCGCTTTAGAGGAGATTTTTGAGCGTATCACTCAAGATATTTTCAACGCATCATTAGCAGATTGGTAAGCCTATGAATGTATCAGACTTTACATATCTTTTGCAACATCCAGAAAAATTGGTCTCACCCGTGCAGACGAATCAGTTGGATGATATTCTAGAGGAGTTTCCTTATTTTCAAGCTGCGCGCGCATTGCAATTAAAAGGCCTCAAAAACCTCAATAGTTTTAAATACAATAGTGCACTAAAAACTACTGCAGCGTATACTACAGATCGTGAGGTTTTATTTGATTTTATCACTTCTAAAGAGTTCTTACAGAACGGCATTGCAGATAGTATTTCCGGGAGACAAACTCCGATCGAAGAAAAAGAAATTGAATTTGAAACGATTACTCCTGAGGCCGTAAAGAAACCTTTATTAGACGAAACCGTAGAAGACAAAGCACTTCCTCAAAACACGAAAGATGCAGAACAAATATTAGACCCTGCATTATTTGCTTCTAAAGATCCTAAAATAGACATAGCGATTGCGGATGCTAAAAAAAAAGAGGAGGAACTAACGATTGGTGAGCCACTCCCTTTTACAAAGAAAGAAAAGTATTCTTTTACAGAATGGATGCAATTAGCTTCTAAAAAACCTATTGATAGAAGCCAAAAAATCCTTACCAAGAAAGAAGAAGTACCAAAATCATTAAAAGAACAGCCAAAAACTGGGATTAAAAAAGCTTCTAGAAAGAAGAAATTTGATTTAATAGATCAATTTATTGAAAAGAATCCTAAGATTGTACCTAAAGAAAAAAATGCAATTCCCGTGCCTATCAATGACCCTGTAAAGATTGATACCACAGAGTTAATGACAGCAACTTTAGCCAAAGTATATCTAGAACAAAAAAAGTTTAAAAAAGCGATTCAAGCTTACAAAATTTTAAGTTTGAAATATCCAGAAAAAAGTAGTTTCTTTGCAAACCAAATAAAATTAGTACAAAAAATACAAAAAGAAAATAAATGAGCACGTTTACAATATTCTTAATCCTTATAATCATTGTGAGTCTTTTATTGATGCTGGTTATAATGGTACAAAACCCAAAAGGCGGAGGATTATCTTCTACTTTAGGAGGTGGTGGTAGCCAAGTAGTTGGTGGAGTTAAAAAGACTGGAGACTTTTTAGATAAAAGTACTTGGACTCTTGCAACTTTACTTATCGTATTAATTCTTTTATCAAACATTTCTTTGAAAGAGAATTATGCAGCAACAGACTCTAAACTTTTACAAGGTGGTGAGATAGAAAATACGGTTCCTGATACATTACCAGATCCTATTTCTACTCCTGATTCAGAATAAACAATACGACAATACATATTAAAAAATGCCAGCTTGGATGACAAGCTGGCATTTTTATTTTACAATATGTCAGGTATTTAGCAATGGCATAATTTCTGCCATTAATAGATGGATAAAATAAAATTAATTTAATAAAATTTAATCATATGGCTAAAGTTAATATTAAACCATTGGCAGATAGAGTGCTTATTGAACCAATGGCAGCTGAAACAAAAACTGCTTCTGGACTTTATATTCCGGATACTGCAAAAGAAAAACCTCAAAAAGGAAAAGTTGTTGCAGTTGGTCCTGGAACTAAAGACGAGCTTGTTACTGTTAAAGTTGGTGACACTGTTCTTTATGGTAAATATGCAGGTACTGAGCTTAAATTAGAAGGTACTGACTTTTTAATGATGCGTGAAAGCGACATTTTAGCAATTATATAAATTACTTTTTTTATTTCCCTTAATCCGGAAATCTACTAAATTAAATTATACGATTAATTAAACAAATTCTCGGCGTATGCTGAGAACGACTTAAAACAAAATTCAAAAATGGCAAAAGATATAAAGTTTGATATAGATGCACGTGACGGACTAAAAAGAGGCGTTGATGCACTTGCAAATGCAGTAAAAGTAACTTTAGGACCTAAAGGTAGAAACGTAATTATCAGTAAATCTTTTGGTGCTCCTGCAGTTACTAAAGATGGTGTTACCGTAGCTAAAGAAATAGAATTAGCAGATCCACTTGAAAACATGGGTGCTCAAATGGTTAAAGAAGTTGCTTCTAAAACCAACGATTTAGCTGGTGATGGTACTACTACCGCTACAGTTTTAGCGCAAGCTATCGTAAAAGAAGGATTAAAAAACGTTGCTGCCGGCGCTAATCCAATGGATTTAAAAAGAGGGATTGACAAGGCTGTTGAAGCTATCGTAGAAGACCTAGCTAAGCAAGCAAAAAAAGTAGGTGATTCTTCTGATAAAATAAAACAAGTAGCTTCAATTTCTGCTAACAATGACGAAACTATTGGTGAGTTAATCGCTAAAGCTTTTGGAAAAGTTGGTAAAGAAGGGGTTATTACTGTTGAAGAAGCTAAAGGAACTGATACTTATGTTGATGTTGTTGAAGGAATGCAGTTCGACAGAGGATACCTTTCTCCTTACTTCGTTACCGATTCAGAAAAAATGGTTTCTGAATTAGAGAATCCTTACATTTTACTTTTTGACAAGAAAATTTCTTCTATGAAAGATATTCTTCCTGTTTTAGAGCCGGTTGCTCAATCAGGAAAACCTCTTTTAATTATTGCAGAAGATGTTGATGGAGAAGCATTAGCCACTTTAGTAGTTAACAAATTAAGAGGTTCTTTAAAAATTGCTGCTGTAAAAGCTCCAGGTTTTGGAGACAGAAGAAAAGCAATGCTTGAAGATATCGCTATCTTAACTGGTGGTACAGTAATCTCTGAAGAAAGAGGTTTCTCTCTTGAAAACGCTTCATTAGATTTATTAGGTACTTGTGAAAAAATATCTATTGATAAAGACAACACAACGATCGTTAACGGTGCTGGTGTTGCTAAAGATATTAAAGGAAGAGTAAATCAAATTAAAGCTCAAATTGAGTCTACAACTTCTGATTACGACAAAGAAAAATTACAAGAACGTTTAGCTAAACTTTCTGGTGGTGTTGCTGTTCTTTATGTTGGTGCTGCTTCTGAAGTAGAAATGAAAGAGAAAAAAGACAGAGTTGATGATGCATTGCATGCGACTAGAGCTGCTGTTGAAGAAGGTATCGTTGCCGGTGGTGGTGTTGCTCTTGTTCGCGCAAAAGCTGTTCTTTCTAAATTAAAAGCTGAAAATGCTGACGAAGAAACAGGAATGCAAATTGTAGCTAGAGCCATTGAAGCTCCATTACGTACAATCGTTGAAAATGCGGGTGGCGAAGGCTCTGTTGTTGTTTCTAAAGTATTAGAAGGCAAAGGTGACTTTGGTTACGATGCAAAAGCTGAAGTTTACACAGATATGATGAAAGCTGGTATTATTGATCCTAAGAAAGTAACTAGAGTTGCATTAGAAAATGCTGCATCTGTTGCTGGTATGATCTTAACTACCGAGTGTGCTTTAATCGATATTAAAGAAGAAGCTCCTGCAGGCCCACCAATGGGTGGCGGTATGCCAGGAATGATGTAGTAATAAACCACTACAAGTAAATAAAAAACGCTCCAATGAAAATTGGAGCGTTTTTAGTTTAAAGCATTTAACCCGTATTAGATACTGTATTTTTTTAATGATGACCAGAGTCATCAGAATTATCATCGCGATACAAACAACAAGGATGTACGCTATTGTATGCTTCTTCAGTAGCCTTTAACTCCTTAGTATCATGACCAACAGCCACTATTGCCGTTTTTATCTTCATAGCATCTGTTTTATTCTCATCCATAATCACAGATAATTGATGCGATGGAATGTCCCAAGTAGCAAACTTCACGCCTTTTACGCCAAGTGCAGCTTTTTCAATGCGCTCTTTACACATACCACATTTTCCATTGACATCAAAAGTCATTTTTTTGTTCTTGTCCTGAGCGTAACTAATAGTAGCCATCAAAACCACAATTGCTGTTAAAATTATTTTTTTCATAGTAATAGGTATTAGTATATAATAGTATTTTAAAGTTTAAATCGAAATCCAGCATAAAACATGCGTCCCATAATCGGCGCATATACAATACTAGTATCAAAATTTGAGCCAAACGGATTATCCGCTCCCAAAACAGGATTATCCTGCGTGTGATTTGTTAAATTTTCCCCGCCTACATAGAGTTCAAAAGTATTTGAAAATACCCTGGTAATCTGTCCATTCATTAGGCTATAAGGATCTGCATAGGCTCCTAATTGATACGCCTCCTCATTAGATGAAGTATCTGGTAATCGTTGTTTTCCCAAAGCATGAACCGTATAATCAAAGCGCCACTGTGCACCATTTTCCTTTACTTCTGTTGTATACCCTAAGTTAGCAAAATATCTATGTTGCGCTTGTAATGGTTTTTGCAAATTACCAGCTGTATAATCTGTATTCACATCATAATATTTATAGGCTGTTCTGAGCTCCAGCTTAGGAAGTATCTCATGATTCACTTCTACTTGAAAACTACTTGCACTACTTTTACCGTCTAAATTATAAAAAGAAATCTCACGAGGATTTTCCCAATCTACCACAATCTGATTCTTAAAATCGGTTTTATAAAAATCTACACTCACATTTCCTGGGCGGTCTAAAAAAGTAAACCCTTGCAAGAAGCTTACGCCATAATTCCAGGCATCTTCAGGGTCTAGACCATATATATCTCCACCGGCATTTGTAATATTTATGGTTCTTGAAGAAGCAAAAAGTTGTTGATTTTCGGCAAAAATATTTGCAGCACGTTTACCTCTACCAAAAGAGCCTCGTAAACTCCCTTTCTCCCAAGGGGTATATCTCACATGCAATCGCGGAGTTACAAAAGTCCCTAATCGGTTGTGGTTATCTACCCGCAGACCCGCAGTAAGATTTACATTATCTAAATTATCATAATTAAATTCAAAAAATGCCCCTATAGAGGTATCTACTCTAGAATAATCATCTGTAAGCACCATTTCATCATAGCCGTCATAGGCAAAGGTAACTCCAGTTTTAAATTTGTTTTTGGTATCACCTATAATAGAATTAAACAGCAGATTCGTGTATATACTTTCATGCGTAATATCATACGTATTAAGTCCAAAATACGAATCTTGTTTATGCAAACTATACGAAGTTTGAAAACCTACACTTTGAAAAGGTAATTCAGGGAAAACATAGCCTAACTTTAAAGACGTATCAAAGCGGCGGGTATTAATCTCACTTCCCCATATTTCAGTTCCGTTTAACACAGGGGCTCCCAACAGGTTAGCGGCAGTAAATTTCTGGTCTACCCTATCCGTATCTGGATTAAAATTAAGTTGCCCTACTTGTTTTTCATCATTCAAAAAACGCACATTTAAAAAACTCACCCATCCATTCTCCGGATCTTGGTATTGCCAACGGTTCATCACATTTATTTGATTTGCCAAAGGAGCGTCTAAGAACCCATCACCATTATTATCTTCTTTCTGCGTACGTTTATTACCATGAATATACAATCCTGTACTCCATTTTTCGGTTAACTTCTTATTCAAATGCGTGTTTAATTCATAGCGCCCATTTTGGTTGGCATAGCCATTTACAAAAACAGCATTATCCGTAAGTGGCTTTACAAGCTCTGTATTAATTTGCCCAGAAATACTTTCATAACCGTTTACAACACTCCCCGCACCTTTCGTAATTTGAATACTTTCTACCCAAGTACCAGGTGTAAATGTTAAACCGTATGCCTGAGACGCCCCACGCACCATAGGAATATTCTCTTGGGTAATTAATAAATAAGGACTGGTAAGCCCCAGCATTTGAATTTGCTTTGTACCCGTTAATGCATCTGAGAAGTTGACGTCTATAGCAGGATTGGTTTCAAAACTTTCTGATAAATTGCAACATGCTGCTTTTAGCAGTTCTGCACTATTTATAGTTACGACATTCTGCGAACTAAAGTAGGCTTTCTGCACCGCATCTCGCTTTTGGTTTACCACCACCTCATTAAGAGCGTTTGATGGATTTAATGTATGTTTAATTTTTCTTGGTTGATCTACAGTTAAGGTATCGGATTCAAAACCCACATAACTAATGATCAACTTATGGTACTGTGCATCATAGGGAATTGAGAAATTTCCATCAAAATCGGTCACCACACCTATTTGAGAATTCATCCAGTACACATTTGCCCCTGGTAAGCCTAAAGTAGCATTAATAGCACCGCCATCAACCACCATTCCTTCTACTTTATCCTGAGAAAGCGCCGCAAAAGGCAACAGTACTGCAATTAGTAGTTTTATATATGTATTCATTTGAAAATTAAATTTAAAAAATTATTTAAGTAAAAAAATATTCAGTGTCAAACCCAAAACTGGAAAGAACTAAATAGCATACAGAAAATCTAGTTCTAAAAACAAGATACAACGGCATGCAGTCCACTATAAATAAAAAATCAAATTAAATAAACCTCGTCTAGTACGTGTATATCTTTGACGATAATTGGCGGTGGATAGTGATGAAAAGAAGGTTTCTCTTCAAATCTATTGCCAAATAAATTAAAATAAGAATAAGCGTAAGCAATTACGAAATACTGCTGCGCTAAATCAAAATCATTAGTTTGAACTACTAAATTATCTTGGCCTTCGGTTATGATTGTTTCATCATTGCAACAAGAATTTGAATCTTCAACATGCTCACCACTCTCATCAGAATGGGAAACCATCTCCATACCACAATCTTGTGCGGAAGTAAATAGAGCAATATCCATAAGATGACCTAAACAATAATGTTTCTCTACCTTCCACGAAATCGTAGAAGCCAACAGCAAGAACGCCATGGTTACAGCAACTATATTGAAAAGTCCTTTTTTCATTCCCACAAAATTACAAAATATTCATTCGCTACGCCTAAATACCTATAAAGATTAACGAATATTTATTGTATTTGTTTTGTCATTTTTGAATAAAATATTCGACTTTTGAAGCAAAAAATCAACAGATAAAAGATGTTTGACACGCTAAAAGAACAAATCCTATCTATTACTAGCAATTCTGACGCTAATACGGATACACAATTACAGCAAATTTGCGATTTACTTAAAGAGAATATACCTCATTATGACTGGGTAGGATTCTATTTTAAAAATGGAGACAAAAATGAATTAAAGTTAGGCCCATATGCAGGTGCACCAACAGATCATATCATTATCCCTTTTGGAAAAGGTATTTGCGGCCAAGTTGCAGTGAGTAACGAAAACTTTGTGGTGCCAGATGTAAAAGCACAAGACAATTATATTGCATGCAGTATAACTGTAAAAGCAGAAATTGTAGTCCCATTGTTTGTAAACGGTGAAAATATTGGTCAAATAGACATCGATTCTAACACTCCAGATCCTTTCACAGCAGAAGATGAGCGCTTTTTAGAGTTCATAAATGCTGAAGTTGCAAAAATTCTTTAAAACTTTATATTTTTTGTTGATAAGATCGGTGCTTTTTTAACTTCAAAAAAATTACTTTTGTGTGCTTAAGATATTAATCATAAGCACACAAAAATGAGCACCACCAAAAAAGCTACATCAGCATTAATTTCAGTATTTCACAAAGATGGCTTAGAGCCAATTGTTAAAAAATTTCAAGAACTGGGCATCACCATATATTCTACTGGTGGTACAGAAAAATTTGTTCGTGATTTAGGTATAGATGTAGTTCCTGTGGAAGATGTTACAAGCTACCCTTCTATTTTAGGTGGTCGTGTAAAAACATTACACCCAAAAGTATTTGGTGGTATTTTAAACCGTCAGGATAATGAAAATGATCAAAAACAATTAACAGAGTTTGATATTCCTCAAATAGACATTGTTATTGTTGATTTGTATCCTTTTGAAAAAACAGTAGCTAGCGGTGCATCTGAGCAAGATATTATTGAAAAGATTGATATTGGTGGTATTTCATTAATTCGTGCAGCAGCCAAAAATTTCAAAGATGTACTTTGTGTTTCTTCTATGGAAGATTACGCTGAAGTTTTAGAACTGGTTTCGGCTAATGATGGAACAACAACATTGGAAGATCGTAAGCGTTTTGCAGCAAAATCATTCAATGTTTCTTCTCATTATGATACGGCTATATTTAATTACTTCAATAAAGACCATCAAGAAACTGTTTTAAAAATTAGCGAAACCAAAGGTCAGGTTTTACGCTACGGAGAGAACCCACACCAAAAAGGCTTTTTCTTTGGAGATTTTGAAGCTATGTTTAACAAGCTTCACGGAAAAGAATTATCCTACAACAACCTTTTAGATGTTGATGCTGCGGTAAATTTAATGGGAGAGTTTAAGGATGATGAACCTACATTTGCTATTTTAAAACATAATAATGCCTGTGGTCTAGCATCCAGAAGCACCTTGCACCAAGCCTATGTTGATGCATTAGCAGGAGATCCTGTTTCTGCCTTTGGAGGTGTTTTAATTAGCAATACAGAAATTGATAAAGCTACCGCTGAAGAAATTCATAAATTATTCTGCGAAGTAGTTATTGCTCCAAGCTATGCTGCAGATGCTTTAGAAATTTTAAAAGGAAAGAAAAACAGAATTATTTTAGTACAAAATAATGTAGCGCTTCCACAAACTTTAGTTCGCACTTGTTTAAATGGCGTATTAGTTCAAGATAAAGATTTTATCTCTGACGCTAAGGCCGATTTAAAAACAGCAACAAAAGTAGCACCTACAGCAGAAGAGGTTGAAGATTTAATATTTGCTTCTAAATTATGTAAGCATACAAAATCTAACACCATCGTTCTTGCTAAAAACAAACAATTATTTGCTAGCGGTACGGGTCAAACGTCTAGAGTTGACGCCCTTAACCAAGCAATACATAAAGCAAACACTTTCAATTTTGATTTAAAAGGCGCTGTTATGGCGAGTGATGCATTTTTCCCTTTCCCAGATTGTGTAGAAATAGCAGGCAATAGCGGAATTTCAAGTGTCATTCAACCTGGAGGATCAATTAAAGACGAATTAAGTGTAGATTATTGTAATTCTAACGGAATTTCTATGGTAATGACCGGTACACGTCATTTTAAACATTAATTTTGTTACTTTCGTCGATAAAACTTACATTTAGTCCACAACCAAATAAATAGAAATGGGATTTTTTGATTTCTTGACAGAGGAAATAGCTATTGACTTAGGTACAGCTAATACTCTTATAATACATAACGACAAAGTTGTTGTTGATAGCCCTTCTATCGTAGCCAGAGATAGAATTAGTGGAAAAATAATTGCCGTTGGTAAAGAAGCCAATATGATGCAAGGAAAAACCCATGAAAACATCAAAACAATACGTCCACTAAAAGATGGTGTAATTGCCGATTTTGATGCTTCTGAAAAAATGTTAATGATGTTCATAAAGAATATCCCTGCATTAAAGAAGAAATGGTTTCCACCAGCATTACGATTGGTTATTTGTATTCCTTCTGGAATTACCGAAGTAGAAATGCGTGCTGTAAAAGAATCTGCAGAGCGTGTTAACGGTAAAGAAGTTTACTTAATACACGAACCTATGGCCGCGGCTATCGGTATCGGACTAGATATTATGCAACCAAAAGGTAACATGATTGTAGATATAGGTGGTGGTACTACTGAAATTGCAGTTATAGCCTTAGGAGGTATTGTATGTGATAAATCGGTAAAAATTGCGGGTGATGTATTTACAAATGACATTATCTATTACATGCGTACACAGCACAACCTTTATGTTGGAGAAAGTACTGCAGAGAATATAAAAATAACCATAGGTTCTGCTACAGAAGATTTACAAACACCTCCAGACGAAATGTCTGTTCAAGGTAGAGATTTATTAACCGGTAAGCCTAAGCAAGTACAAATCTCTTATAGAGAAATTGCTAAAGCTTTAGATAAGTCTATTCTACGTGTTGAAGATGCCGTAATGGAAACCTTATCACAAACACCTCCAGAACTTGCTGCAGATATCTATAATACAGGTATTTATTTAGCAGGTGGTGGTTCTATGTTAAGAGGATTAGACCGTAGGTTATCTCAAAAAACAGATTTACCCGTATATATAGCAGAAGACCCATTAAGAGCGGTTGTACGCGGAACAGGAATCGCATTAAAGAATCTTGAACGCTACAAAAGTATCTTGATTAAATAGCGAAAAGCGTAATCGTAGAGCACTTTTATAATATCACATTACAAAAGTGCTTTAATGATTTTGCCGCACTTAAAAATAATTAAAGTGAATGCAACAGATTATCAATTTTATATTTCGGAATAAAAATCTGCTCCTTTATTTATTCCTATTATTTATTTCACTTGCCTTTACCATTCAATCGCATTCCTACCACCAATCAAAATTTTTTAATTCTGCTAATTGGTTAACTGGTGGTGTTTACAAAACTACTAACGGTATTTTTTCTTATTTCAATCTAGAGAAAGAAAACCAGAAATTAGTAGATGAAAATATGCGTTTAAGACGCATTATTATCAATAATGAATACAACGAAGAAGTTGCCATAGATAGCACAGCACTTGACAGCACCTTATTGGATTACACGATTGTATCCGCAAAAATTATCAAAAACAGTTACTCCAATTTAGACAACTATATTACCCTTAACAAGGGTTCTAAAGACGGTATCAAACAAGACATGGGTGTTATTACCCCTAATGGTATTCTTGGAATTATAGAAAATACTAGTGGAAAATTTTCAAGGGTACAAAGTATTTTAAATCGTAAATCTAATTTGAATGCCAAACTAAAAAATACAGATAACTTTGGGTCTCTAATTTGGGACACCAAAGATTTCAATACGGTACAACTTATAGATATCCCTAGACGTATACCTATCAAAGTTGGCGACACTATTTTAACAGGTGCTGCCTCTAGTATTTTTCCGGAAAATATTCCAATAGGAACTATAAAAAGTTTTGGATTAGATGTTTCTAAAAGTTCGTACACTATAAATATTTCACTTTTCAATGATATGTCAAACCTTAAAAACGTGTATATCATTAACAACACCAACCGTGTTGTACTTGAAGAATTAGAATCTCCAGTAACCAATGGCAAGTAAATATTACTTTATAAATATCGTCCGCTTTATTATGCTGGTTTTGGCTCAGGTCTTAATTTGTAATAATATTAATTTTTGGGGTTTTATAAACCCGATAATTTATATCTTGTTTTTATACTGGTACCCCATCAAACAAAACAGAGCTGTATTTATAATCATTTCATTTTTCCTAGGATTTACTGTAGATATTTTTTCTGACACCTTAGCTTTTAATACCGCAGCAACACTTACTATTGCCTACCTACGCCCTACTATAATGCGTTTTTGTTTTGGAGTCAATTTTGAATTCCAAAGTTTTAGGCTAAATGCCGCTCCAAGAATACAGCAGTTAACGTACCTAGCTTTGTTAATTGTGATACACCATACTGTTTTCTTTACCCTAGAAGTTTTTAATTTTGATAATTTTCTTCTAATTTTAAAGAAAATACTTGTTGTGAGTATTGCGTCTCTATTTTTGTGCATTTTATTAAGCTCTCTTTTCAGTGTTAAAAAAGAAAACTAGTCAAAAATTCTATCTAATTTTGGGACCTTTATAAAACTCTTTTGCCCCTAATTTCTAGATTTTCATCCAAAAATGAAAAAAATATTATTATCATCAATCATTGTTCTCATTGGTTTAACCTTTATCGGAAGACTGTCTTACCTACAGGTATTCAGACACTCTTCTATGCAGGTTACAGAAGATACAGCGATTAAAGCAATCTACGACTACCCCGAACGCGGCTATATTTATGACCGTAATGGCGAATTGCTTGTTGCCAACCAACCAGCATATGATGTCATGGTAATCCCTAGAGAAGTTAAAAAACTAGACACTTTGGAGTTCTGTACTTTGTTAGGTATAGAAAAAGCTACGTTTTTAAAGCAATTTGGGAAAGCAAAAAATTACTCACCACGCCTACCTTCTGTTTTAGTTCCACAATTATCTAAGAAAGACTACGCACGTCTGCAAGAAAAAATGCGTAAATACAGTGGGTTTTATATTCAGAAAAGATCCTTGAGATATTATGACACGCATAGTGGCGCCAATGTATTTGGCTTTATTTCTGAAGTAAATGACTATGAATTAAATGAAAATCCATATTACAAACTAGGAGAACTTAAAGGAAGAACTGGAATAGAAAAGCAATATGAAGAAATTCTTCGTGGGAGAAAAGGCGTAAAATACATACAAAAAGATAGGTTTAATAGGGATATTGGCCCTTACAAAAATGGTATTCTAGACACTTTACCAGAACAAGGTAAAGAGATTAAAATTACTATTGATAAGAAATTACAGGAATACGGAGAATTACTTATGAACGGAAAACGTGGCGGTATTGTTGCTATTGAGCCTGCTACTGGTGAAATTTTAACCATGATTTCTGGACCTACGTATGATCCAGGACTACTCGTAGGGCGTGAACGTTCTAAAAATTACACCAAACTTTACAACGACTCTATTGCACAACCAACCTATGACCGCTCTGTACTAGCTCAAACCTCTCCAGGATCGCCTTTTAAAGCCATTAACGCTCTAATTGCTTTACAAGAGAATGTTATTACACCAGACACTAAAATTCAGTGTTATAACGGCTTTTACGTAGGGAACAAAAAAAGAGGATGTCACTGCGGTGGCGGCTTACGAGATTTGGATGTTGGAATTTACAAATCTTGTAATGCCTATTTTGCAGGAACATTTAGAAAAATATTTGAAAAATTCCCTACTACAGATGAAGGAATGGATGTTTGGGATAAACATGTAAAAAGTTTTGGGCTAGGGAATTTCTTAGGCTCTGATATCCCTACAGGCCGAAGCGGATCAATACCTACTAAAAAAACTTATGACCGGATGTATGGAGATAATAGATGGTCTTCATCCTATTTCATATCAAATGCTATTGGTCAAGGTGAAATTTTAGTAACACCTATACAATTAGCCAACATGACCGCTGCCATCGCTAACCGTGGATATTATGTAGTTCCTCACGTACTAAAAGAAGTAGAAGGGCAGAAAATTACGAATCAAAAATATATTGAAAAGCATTATACCACTATTGACAAGAAACATTTTGAGCCTGTGGTTCAAGGTATGGCCAATGTCTACAAACATGGAACTGGTAGAGGTGTTCAAATTCCTGATTTAGAAATTGCAGGTAAAACCGGTACGGTAGAAAACTATACCCGTATAGACGGAGTACGAACACAACTTACAGATCATTCTGTCTTTGTTGCCTTTGCTCCGGTTGACAATCCTAAAATTGCAATAGCCGTTTACATAGAAAACGGCTATTATGGAGGGCGATATGCAGGCCATATAGCCTCTCTTCTTATAGAAAAATACCTTAAAGGAGCTATCACTAGAAAAGATTTAGAAAAAAGAATGCTAGACAGAACTTTAGAAAAAGAATACGCTAAAGCAATTAGTGGTGAACCATTTATAATTAATGAGCGTGTCTGGTAAAGGAGTTTTAAAACGTGTAGATTGGCTATCCATATTAATTTTTGTACTTCTTGTTGCGATTGGATGGATCAACATCTATTCTAGCACCTATGCAGAAGGGCAAGACAATATATTTGATTTCTCTACCATCTATGGAAAACAGTTAATTTTTATAGCGCTAGACATTGCTTTAATCGTGATTATTCTAGCACTAGAGAGTAATTTCTTTGAACGCTTCTCTAGCTTACTCTATGTTATTTCGTTGGCACTATTATTAGGCCTCTTTGTTTTTGGTACCACCATAGCCGGAGCAACCTCCTGGTACAATTTAGGCTTTTTTAACCTACAACCGTCAGAATTAGCAAAAGTAGCTACGGCATTGGCTGTTGCTAAATATTTAAGCGATATACAAACCGATATTAGAAGAAGAAAAGATCAACTTTATTCTTTTCTAATACTTTTAATACCCGCCATACTTGTTATTCCACAACCAGATCCCGGTAGTGCCCTAGTATTTTTCTCTTTAGTATTTGTACTTTTCAGAGAAGGTGTACCGTTATTTTATTTAGGTATTGGCTTATATACTATTTTAATTTTTGTGTGTACACTTATGTTTGGTACCATCTGGATTGCCATAATCATAGGTCTACTATTAGCTATATTCTTATTACTTAAAAAACAATCGTACAAAATTCCGGTACTACCTGTAGTGGGTGTTTTTATTATTACACTCTTATTTTCACTCTCTGTAAATTTTGTTTTTGAAAATGTTTTTGAACAACGCCATAGAGACCGTTTTAGCTTATGGTTAAGTTTAGAGAAAGACCCTTCTAAATTAGAAGAGATCAGAAAAACCATTGGATATAACACCTATCAATCTGAAAAAGCAATTGAATCTGGTGGCTTTTTCGGAAAAGGTTTTCTCGAAGGTACGCGTACCAAAGGAGATTTTGTACCAGAACAGCACACAGATTATATTTTCAGTACCGTAGGAGAAGAATGGGGATTTTTAGGAACTACCATTGTTATTATCCTATTTACAATTCTTTTATTACGTTTGGTATTCCTATCAGAACGACAGAAAAACGCATTTAACCGCATGTATGGATATGGCGTAATATCTATATTACTTGTCCACTATTTCATTAATATAGGAATGGTAATTGGCGTATTACCCACTATTGGAATTCCACTGCCCTTTTTTAGCTATGGAGGCTCTGGTCTTTTAGGATTTACCGCATTGCTATTTATTTTTTTAAAGATGGATGCTAACCGCTTAAAAGAAGGTTTCTAAAATTTCCAATCAGAAATTCGCACCTTACTCTCAAAGCTTTGCTGTGTAGCTTCAGGTATTTTTTCAAAAAAATCTATCCCTGTTAGGCGTTCAATTTCATCAATGCTAACGGCAAAACTTTTAAGAGCGTCCTTGCTTTCCTTATTTTTAAATAAGAAAGCTATGGCTTTTACATAACCCGCTTCTTTTCTTGCTATTATTTTATAAAAATACTCAGGAACAGTCACCTCCTCATCACCTATAGTTTCCAAACCATTTTTTAAAACCCCTGCAGTAACCACATATACCCCATCATATTTTTTAGCCCAATAGCGCACTTTCTTTTCTAAATCATTCCAAATGCCGGCATTAAATTCATTATTCTGCGGACTAATATTACTGGTATAGAAAGTCTCATTATAGGCGTACTCAGAAAACCTACGATCTCCGGCAGGACAAAGGTGTCCTCTATCATAACCAGAACCTTTATAATTTTTGTAATCTGCAGACTTGGTACGAACCTGAGGATCTTCTATAAAATAAGGCCGCTTTCTATCATCATAGGTAAGCTGACTTCGATCTAATTGATAAGCCACCCATTCTGCCTGCTCATGTCTTTCGCTATATGAAAGGGTATAATAATTATGCTGTACAATTTCTCCTGTGGTAGAACTTGGAAGAAAATCTGCTGAAATTGCCACAACAGGTGCTGTTCCTTCTGGAGCTGTGTATGTATCTGGTGTATAGAAATTCTCAAACAGCCAAAAGCCTACCAGACATACCACCATTAAAAGTGAGTAAATTGTTTTATTTTTCATAATTGATCTGTCAGACTGGCAAGTTACTTTAATTTTGTATATTCTTTTACGACGAAGACATCAACTTATTAAGTAGCCTTAATTATGAAATTTGAACCTCAAGACAGCTTTACCCATTCCCTACCTCAAGACCCAATTTTGGAAAATACCAGACGCCAAGTAAGTGGCGCTTGTTATTCTTTGGTAACCCCTAAGAAAACAGCACAGCCAGAATTGATTCACAGCTCTGAAGAAATGGCTTCTGAGTTAGGCATATCTGATGAGGAATTGAAGAGCACTTCTTTTTTAGAAATATTCACAGGAAATAAGATAGGCGAAAATTCTCGCCCCTACGCCATGTGTTATGGCGGTCATCAGTTTGGAAACTGGGCTGGTCAATTAGGAGATGGTCGCGCTATCAATCTAGGAGAAAAAATGCATAATGATAAACGGTGGACACTTCAATTAAAAGGCGCTGGAGAAACTCCATATTCCCGTACTGCCGATGGTTTGGCCGTATTAAGATCTTCTGTTCGGGAATACTTGTGCAGCGAAGCAATGTATCATTTAGGCATACCCACTACACGCGCACTTTCTATAGCCCTTACCGGTGATCAAGTATTGAGAGATGTCTTATACAATGGCAATCCCGATTATGAAAAAGGCGCTGTTGTATCTAGAGTAGCACCTAGCTTTTTACGTTTTGGAAGCTATGAAATATTTAGCTCCAGACAAGACTACAAAACACTCACTACTCTTGTTGATTACACCATAGCCCAATTTTTTCCAGAGATTAAAGACAGCTCAAAAGAAGGGTACATACAATTATTTAAAACAGTCGCTGAACGTACTTTAGAAATGATTATTCATTGGCAGCGTGTTGGTTTTGTACATGGTGTAATGAATACAGACAACATGTCTATTTTAGGGCTCACCATAGATTACGGCCCCTATGGCTGGTTAGAAGGTTATGATGAAGGTTGGACACCAAATACCACAGACCGACAACACAAACGGTACAGGTATGGCAACCAACCTAATATTGGCTTATGGAACTTATACCAACTAGCAAATGCATTATACCCACTTGTTGAAGATGCAGCACCTTTTGAAGACATTTTGGAAGCCTATAAAAATGATTATGCTGTAAAGTATGTGGCCATGATGAAAGATAAAATTGGTCTTTCTAGCACTGATGATGGTGATGCTGATTTATTAAGCGCCTTGGAAACCACTTTGCAGATTATTGAAACAGATATGACTTTATTTTTTAGAAACTTAAGCTTAGTTACTAAAAATGACACAGACGATAGTGCTTTAGCTAAAATTAAAATTTCCTTTTACACGCTAGAAGAATTAAAAGATGATGCCTTAGAAAAATGGAGAATTTGGTTTGATCTATACATAAAACGATTACGAAAAGAAACTACAACTGATGAAGTACGAGCGTTAAAAATGAATGCAACAAACCCTAAGTATGTGCTGCGAAATTATATGGCGCAATTAGCTATTGATAAAGCAGATGAAAAAGATTATAGCTTAGTAGATGAATTATATACTTTATTAAAACACCCTTATGATGAGCAACCAGAATTTGAAAAATGGTTTGCTAAACGTCCAGAATGGGCAAGAAATAAAGTAGGTTGCTCCATGCTATCCTGTAGTTCTTAAAACAAAAAAAGCCGTTCTAATGAACGGCTTTTTTATATTTATTTTTTAGTCTAGTTTTTCATTTTCTGAGTATGCTTGTTAACACTTGCAAGCTTTCCTGATTTTAAAGAATTATTCTTTAAATCTTCCAAAACATTTACCGCTTCTTCCACGTAAACGTCCTTAACCAGATCTTCATGCCAGCGTTCACGTTTTTGTCTTAAGACAGAATCTTGCGTAAACAAACTCTCTTCATACTTTAAAGACTCAAAGGTTAATTTAGAATCGTAAGCAGAAAGGGTTTTAAAATACTTAGACTTCTCTAAACTCTTAGCTTCATCTTCCTTATAATCTATATAATTCAAAGATACTACGGTTTCATTCTGTTGCTCTTTTAGCCATTTAGCATTCTCCTCTATTAATTTTATTTGAGGGTTTTGAGCCATACGCTTATTACTATTAGAAACGGTAGATTCATAATCTATATGACCATCCCAAGGCGTATAGTCTGCTGGAGATATTTTATCCCAAGCAAGCGGGTTTTGCTGATCGCGCTCTCCTAAATCTATATAACTATACTTGTCTGGTACCACAACATCAGATTTTACACCTTCCAATTGGGTAGATCCACCATTAATTCTATAGAATTTTTGAGTTGTTAATTTAATAGCTCCTAAATCTCCATGCTCATTACTACGCACAATTCTATCTAAAGGAATTACATTTTGCACTGTTCCTTTACCAAAAGTTTGTTTACTACCTATAACAACAGCTCTTTTATAATCTTGCATTGCTGCTGCTAAAATCTCAGAAGCAGAAGCTGATAATTCATTTACAAGGATTACTAAAGGTCCATCCCATTGAATACGATCATCAACGTCATCATGAACTTCTTTTTGATCATCATTAGAACGCACTTGAACAATTGGTCCGTTTTTAATAAACAAGCCAGCCATTTCCACAACCGTTTTTAAAGATCCTCCACCATTGTCTCTTAAATCTAAGATCAATCCTTCGGCACCTTCTTCTTTTAAACGTTCTACTTCTTTTTCTACATCAGAAGCTGCATTTCTCTCCCCTTCATAATCATCAAAACTCACATAAAATTGTGGGAGATTAATTATTCCAAATTTTTCGTTTCCTTTAATAATATTAGCAGATTTCGCAAAGGTCTCTTCGATCTCCACCACATCTCTTGTAATAGAAACCACCTCTGTAGTACCATCTACTTTACGCATTGTTAAATCTACAACAGTACCTTTGGCTCCTTTTATTAATTTTATAGCATCATCCAATCTCATTTCTACGATACTTACAGGAGTTTCCCCATGCTGCCCCACTTTTATGATTTCGTCTCCTACTTCAATTTGACGATCTCTCCACACGGGACCACCAGAAATAATTTCGACTATTTTAACACCATCTTGTTTTTTCTGTAATCGAGCACCAATACCCTCAAATTTCCCAGACATTCTAGTGTCAAACTTTTCTTTTTCCTCAGGAGCAAAATAGAAGGTATGAGGATCAAACTCTTCTACAATCGTATTTATGTATTGAACAAACCAGTCTTTACGTTCTAAATCAGAAACAAAATCAAAAAACTCATCTAAGGTTTCTTCCGTATCTACACGTGCTTCCTTCTCTGCTTCTTTTAAATTAATTTTTTTCTTATTATCTTTTTCATCTACTTTTATTTTTGAGTCATAATTACCCAAAGTAGCATACTTTAATTGTTTTCTCCAACGCTCTTTTAAATCTGATCTAGAACTTACAAAATTTTGCTTCTCGTAGTCCATATCAATATTCTCCTGAGCAGAATAATCAAAAGGTGCAGATAAAACTTCTTTGTAAATTCCTTTAGCTTCTTTCATACGAACCATTAAACGGTCGTAAACTGCATTAAAGAATGTGATGTCTGTATTTTTTATCTGATCATCAATCTGAAATTTATACTGCTCAAAATCTTTGATATCACTTTCTAAAAAATATCTTTTTGTTGGATCTAATCCATTAATAAAATCTTCAAAAACCTCAACAGAAAAATCATCATCTATATTTTTAGGATCATAATGACCTTTTTCAAGAACATAAGTGATGAGATCTAATAAAAGTTTATCCTTATCGTCATTTTCGAAAGATTTATTTGTAAAACTGCACGATGCTACCGCAAATAGCATCATTAAAAGTGCATAGGCTAATTTATTCTTCATCTACTTATTATTTAATCAATCTAAGCATTATTATCACTGTTTTGCTCCAATACTTATTGAATTCTCTAAGATACTGAAAAAACCGTGCCAGTATAATATTGGCAATCTAAATTTTTTGTTAAACAGTTTATCGGACATATCTTAATGAAAAACGTATTTTTACAATATAAATTATGTGGAATGAAAAAACCTTTGATTTTAGTTACAAATGATGACGGAATTACCGCACCTGGTTTGAGAGCATTAGTAAGTTTCGTGAAAGAAATCGGCGAAGTTGTGGTGGTAGCACCAGACAGTCCGCAATCTGGTATGGGCCACGCTATAACTATAGATAACTTATTGTATTCTAAAAAAATGACGCTCGATTTAGACCAAGATGAAAGCACTGTAGAATATAGCTGTAGCGGCACTCCTGCCGATTGCGTTAAATTAGGCTTACAAGAATTACTAGATAGAAAACCAGATTTATGTGTGAGTGGTATTAACCACGGATCTAATTCTTCTATTAATGTGATCTATTCTGGCACCATGAGTGCTGCCATAGAGGCAGGAATAGAAGGCATACCTGCCATTGGTTTTTCTTTATGTGATTACAAATGGGAAGCAGATTTTTCTCCTGCGAAAAATTTTATACAACAAATTATTCGGGAAGCATTAGAAAATGGTATTCCAACTGGCGTTGTACTTAATGTAAATATTCCTAAGCTTGAAGCAAAAAAGATAAAAGGAATTAAAATTTGCAGACAGGCTAGAGCCAACTGGAAAGAAAAATTTGACAAAAGAACTAGCCCTACTGGAAAAGAATATTACTGGTTAACGGGAGAATTTGAATTGTTGGACAAGGGCGAAGATACGGATGAATGGGCCTTAGCAAATGGTTTTATCTCTGTAGTCCCTACACAATTTGATTTAACCGCACACCATGCCATCCAAACCATAAATAATTGGAAATTAAACTAATGAATAAAAAAGAAATACTTATTGGTTTTGTTATCGGAATTATAGCAAATACCATCGGCACGCTTTTATATATTATTATTTTTTCAGAATTAAGTATTAAAGAAACCTATCTAGCTGCTGTTTCGCAAGGGCATGTTGGGAGTTTGCTTGCTCTTGGAGCAGTCTTAAACCTAGCAGCATTCTTTGGCTTTTTAAAAATAAAGCGCGATTTAAGAGCTAGAGGAGTTTTGATTGCCACCCTACTTACCGCTTTGCTAATTATGTATTACAAGATTTTTTAAGGTGATTTCTTTGCGTTATATAGATTCAAAATCTGCCTATTACCTTTAATTTAAAAACAGATGAAATATTACATCATTGCAGGAGAAGCTTCTGGCGATTTACACGGCTCTAATTTAATTAAAGCACTGAAACAAAAAGATTCAGAAGCCCATATTAGATGTTGGGGAGGAGATCTGATGCAGCAGGCTGGCGGAACTTTAGCAAAACACTATAAGGAACTTGCCTTTATGGGGTTTATTGAGGTAATTACGAACATCAATACCATTTTTAAAAATATAAGTTTCTGCAAAGAAGATATTGCCTTATTCAAGCCCGACGTAATTGTATTTATTGATTACTCTGGTTTTAACTTACGCATTGCTAAATGGGCTAAAGAAGCAGGTTTCAAAACCAGCTATTATATAGCACCACAAATTTGGGCATCTAGAGAAGGGCGCATCGCGAAAATCAAAAGTACTATTGATGAAATGTATGTGACGCTACCTTTTGAAAAAGAATTCTACGAAGAGAAACATCATTTTGCTGTAAATTTCGTTGGCCACCCCTTAATTGATGCCATCGCACAAGCTCCAAAAATTAACGTTGCTGCTTTTAAAAAAGAATACAACCTAGACCAAGAGAAACCAATTATTGCATTATTACCAGGAAGTAGAAAGCAAGAGGTCTCTAAAATGCTAGCGGTGATGCTTTCTGTCGCCGAGAAATTTGACGCCTATCAATTTGTAATTGCAGGCGCACCAAGTTTAGACCAAGCATTCTATGCGCCGTTTTTAAAAAAATCCAATATCAGCTTAATTGCAAATCAAACGTATGGTATTTTACAAATTGCACATGCCGCATTGGTAACAAGTGGCACCGCTACACTAGAAACTGCTTTATTTAAAGTTCCTCAAGTGGTTTGCTATAAAGGTAATTGGATTTCTTATCAAATTGCAAAACGAATAATTACGTTGAAATATATTTCGTTAGTAAATTTAATCATGGATAAAGAGGTGGTAAAAGAACTAATACAAGATGCCTTAACCACCAAAAACCTTACGACAGAATTAACAAAGATATTAAACCCTGAAACCCGAAAAATTGTTTTGGATAATTACGAAGAACTCGAAGAAAAGCTTGGCGGAACAGGCGCTAGTGCAAAAACCGCAAGCCTCATTATCAGTCACTTAATAAAATAAAATTCATTTTTTTATTAAAAGAACGTTAAGACATACGACTACCATTCACTTTTATTCTTTAAATTTGAATTTAGAGTCCCATATTTCTTAACCATGAATCGTAAAATTATTTACCTATTTTTAGTTGTAGTAGTTACTAGCTGCGGTGCAAAAAAAAGCACTTCCAACAATCGCAATACCGACCAAAGAAAAATTACCGTAGAAGCTAATAAAGCGGAAGCCAAAACTACTACCGCAAGTAATTTACCCCGCGCAAATTCTGAATCACCAAGATATCATAGCGTTGCAGAATCAGTGATAAGCTCTGCTCTTGAATACAAGGGTACCCGTTATAAATATGGAGGAACTACCAAAAAAGGAATGGATTGCTCTGGATTATTATATGTTGCTTTTGCTGATCAAGATATTTCCATACCGCGAACCTCTTACGTTATTGCCGAAGAAGGAAAAGACATTCGAGTAAAAGATGTAGATAAAGGCGATTTACTTTTTTTCAAAACGAGTAAACGATCTAAGAGAATAAACCATGTTGGCCTTGTGGTTTCTGTTGATGACGATGGCATAAAATTTATTCACTCTACGACCTCTAGAGGAGTCATAGTATCTTCCTTGAAGGAAGGATATTGGAATTATGCTTTTGTAAAAGCAACAAGAATATTATAACTAATTAACGCCTATGAAGCTCCTGAAATTTGTGCCAATAAAATTGACACTTTTTTTAGTTGCAGGAATTCTTTTCGGGAGAATTATTGAAACCTCCATTAGCATACCATTAATAGCTACGGTCTCTACCCTTATCGTAGTAGCCATTTTACTTTATACCACAAGAAAAATAAAAAGCGTTCTCTTTGGAAGCGCAGCACTACTTCTAACCTCTTGTATTGGATTTTTAGCAATTACATTAGCCAATCCCATAAACACCCCTAATCATTACACTAAAATCTCTAATACCGGCAGTAAAGAGCTTCGGATTAAAATAACAGAAGTATTAAAACCAAATTCGTTTTCGAGACGCTATTTTGCAACGATTCTTGAAGCAGATAAAAGAAGAACAACAGGGAAGATTATACTATCCATTAAAAAAGATAGTAGCTCTCAAGGTTTAAAGGTTGATGACGAGCTTATCACCTTCAATACGTTATCAAGCGTTAAAGCACCACTAAACCCCCATCAATTTAATTACAAAAAATACTTGAAAGGCTTAGACGTATATGATCAACTCTACGCTACCTCTGCTGAATACATCCTTCTAAAAGATTCAAAAAGTACTCTATATGGCCATGCAGCCCATTGGAGAACTACCATCATCGGAAAACTTAAAGAACAAAATTTCAACCCAGAAAACCTTAGTGTTATTCAAGCCTTATTATTAGGGCAACGAAATGATATTTCTGAAGAAACTTATGACAATTATAAAGACGCAGGAGCCATTCATATATTAGCGCTATCTGGTTTACATATTGGCATCTTACTTCTTATTCTTCAGTTTCTCTTACAGCCCTTAGAACGTTTACCGCACGGAAAGAAAATAAAATTAGTAGTAATCCTCCTCTTCCTATGGAGCTTCGCCCTACTTGCAGGCCTATCTGCATCAATTGTGAGAGCCGTTACTATGTTTTCATTCCTTGCTTATGCCATGTTCTTAAACCGGCCCACAAACAGCTTTAATATACTTGCGCTATCGCTTTTCTTTATTCTACTAATACAACCAAATTATCTTTTTCAAGTAGGATTTCAAATGAGTTATGCTGCCGTATTTGCTATCCTATGGATCTATCCAATGTTACAACGATTCTGGTTTCCTAAGAATAAAATCGTAAAATACTTTTGGCAGTTATTAAGTGTAAGTATTGCGGCGCAGCTAGGAGTGCTCCCCATCAGCTTATTCTATTTTCACCAATTCCCGGGACTCTTTTTCGTTGCCAATCTATTAATTATTCCATTTTTGGGAATTATACTAGGTATCGGTATTGTCATCATTATCTTATCCCTTACAAATACCTTACCTGCATTTGTTGCAGATGCTTACAATACAATCCTTAGCTATATGAATTTTATAGTACGATGGATTGCCCATCAAGATACTTTTGTTTTTAAAGGCATTTCTTTTGATACCGTACAGTTACTGGTGCTTTACAGTCTTACATTCCTAATTGTTATTGCTTTTAGCTCCAAAAGACACAAGGTGATTGTTGCTTTTCTCATAGGACTTATTGCGCTGCAATCATACACTTTCTTTTTAAAATATAAGGCTAGCACTACTTATGAAAGTATGGTACTTCATCAATCTAGAGCTACAGGAATTTTAGAAAAAACAGGAACAAATTTACACCTTTTGAGTACAAATGCCACCGCGTTTGAATATACACTCAAAAATTATCAAATAGAAGAACGGATAGAAACCTTTGCTATAGATACGTTAAGGAACAGCTATCTTTTAGAAGGTAAGAGAATTGCGATTATAGACAGCTTAGGTATTTACCCGAGCCATAAACACAGTACAATTCTTTTGACCCAATCTCCTAACCTAAATTTAGAACGCTTAATAGATTCTATACAACCCCTAGAGCTTATAGCAGACGGAAGCAATTACAGAAGTGATGTAGCCCGATGGAAAGCCACTTGTATAAAAAGAAAACTCCCTTTTCACGACACCGGTGAAAAGGGAGCTTATTATTTAAAACAGAAAGACTAATGTACTTTCCCCATTAATTTTTTAATTAGAGGCGATGCTAAAAGAACAATCACCGCGGCACCAAGAGCGTATTTAGCCACTAAGCCAAACCCATCTGTATAAATACCTAAGGTTTCAAAACCACCTACATTCTTATCCGTACTTTCTATTGCCAATTGCTTACCAATAAAACCTACAATTTGAAATGCAAATGCAGAAGCTAAAAACCAAATCCCCATCATAAAAGCAACAATTCTTTTTGGTGATAAATCGGTTATTTTAGACAATCCAACAGGAGACATGAACAACTCCCCTACCGAAATTAAGAAATACATAATTAGCAAATAAGAAAACGGAACCATCCCATTCTCATCCGCGCTACCACTACTCATAGAAAGAATTAAAAAACTAATCCCTGCAAAAGCTAAGCCAAGTCCAAATTTATAAGGTGTTCTTGGGTCTAACTTTTTCTTCTTTAAATAAGTGAATAACATTGAAATTGGAATAGACAAAATAATGATATACATAGAGTTCAATGCATTTGTCTGAGAAGCATCTATAAATGTTAGATTTACATTACGTGCCGCAAACAGCGTAATTATACTTCCTGATAGCTCATGAAAACCCCAAAAAATAGTAATAAAGAATGTTATTAATATGGCTACAATTAATTTTTTACGTTCCTCCGAAGTTGCTTCTACTAATATTTTAATTAGGAAAGCACCAATTGCAATAGCAATAATATAAAAGATAATATTGACAATGTTATCATCTTCTAAGAAACTACCTTTTTCTCCTAAGGCTTTATAAGAAGAAAGTAAATAGGCTATTACTGGCACTGCAACAACTGCTAGAATAGGAATCATCAAACCTTGTTTAACCCCTAATATTGGCTTATCTAGAATTGTTTCTGATGGCGGCAAACCTCTTTGTCCAAAAACATTCTTTTTAATTCCGCTCCAGAAAGCAATCAGCCCCAATAGCATCCCGATACCTGCAAGACCAAAACCATAATGCCAACCGTATTCTCTACCTAACCATCCACAAAGTAATGGCGCAGCAAATCCACCGATATTAATACCCATGTAGAAAATAACGAAACCAGAATCTTTACGAATATCATCTTCTTTATAAAGAGAGCCAACGAATGTGGAGATATTTGGCTTAAAAAAACCATTTCCAACAACGATAAGAGCTAAAGCGATAAAGAAAGCATAGTTGTTTTCTACCGCTAATACAAAGTGACCAATAGCCATTAAAATTCCACCTAAGAAGATAGAGTTTCGCATGCCTAAAATCTTATCTGAAATACGACCTCCAATTACGGTAGAAGCATATACTAGTGAACCATAAGAGGCATATACGGCAGCGGCAGCAAAATCTCTAGTGGTAAGTGCCGCAAAAACAACATCAACCATATAAAGCGTAAGCAATGCACGCATTCCGTAAAAACTAAAACGCTCCCAAAGCTCCGCAAAAAATAAATAAAACAATCCTTTTGGATGCCCAAATAACTGCGGGTCTTCGAATGGTTTAATCGTCTTTTCCATATACTATATTTAGATTTTTTTTGAGTAGTTAGATTATAAGTTTTCTTTAATAAAATTGGTCATTTTGGTATACAAGTGAAGTCTTGTATTACCGCCATAAATACCATGATTTTTATCTGGGTAAATAGCCCAATCAAATGGTTTATTTGCCTGTACTAAGGCCTCTACCATTCGCATAGTATTTTGCACATGTACATTATCATCACCTGTGCCATGAACCAATAAATAATCTCCTTTTAAAAGCTCTGGATAATTAAATGGAGAATTATCATCATAACCACTAGGATTCTCTTGCGGTGTTTGCATGTAACGCTCTGTATAAATGGTATCATAAAATGCCCATGAAGTCACTGGCGCAACAGCAATCGCCATTTCAAAAGTATCGTTTCCTTTAAGAATACAGTTGGTAGACATAAAACCACCATAACTCCATCCCCAAATTCCTGTTCTTTCTGCATCAATATACGGCAAATCACTTAGCTTTTTAGCCGCAGCAATTTGATCCTCTACTTCATATTTTCCTAATTCTTTCTGTGTTACTTTTTTAAAATCTCTTCCTTTAAAACCTGTACCACGACCATCTACACAAACTACAACATAACCTTCTGATGCCAATAACTGATACCAATAGTCATTAGATGCCATCCAAGAATTTGAAACCGATTGTGAACCAGGGCCACTATATTGAAACATAAATAATGGATACTTTTTTGAGGCATCAAAATCTGCAGGCTTTATCATCCACATATTTAATTCGTTCCCATTTATAGCTATTGAAGAAAATTCTTTTGGGCTAATTTCATATGCATCCAATTTAGAAAGCAAGGCTTTATTATCCAGAATTTCTTTTACCCGCTTACCGGTTAGCGCTTCATGCAAACTATATTCTGAAGGAGTATTTACATTTGAAAAATTATTAATGAAGTAAGTAAAGTCTGCACTAAAGTCGGCATTATTTTGACCATTTTTAGTTGTAAGTCGGCGTTTATCTTTACCACTACTGTCTATACTATAAACACTTCTATTGATAGAACCATCTTCTGTAGATTGATAGTAAACTCTATCCTCCTCTTGGTCGTAGCCATAATAATTAGTTACTTCCCAAGAGCCTTTGGTAATCTGGTTCATTAATTTACCATTCTCATTATACAAATAAATATGGTTAAAACCATCTTTCTCGCTCGTCCAGATAAAACTGTCATCTGCTAAGAAGGTTAGATTATCTGTAACATCAACATATGCTTTATCTTTTTCTTCTAAAAGAACAGACACTTTATTATTCTTAGCATTTACTGCATACAACGTTAAATTATCTTGGTGTCTATTCAAGGTTTGAACACTAAGCATATTTGCATTGTTCATCCATTTAATTCGTGGAATATAGTATGATGACGGCAACGCTACTTTAGAAATTTCAGACGATTTAACATCTAACATATGCAAACTAACAATAGCATTATTCTCACCGGCCTTAGGATACTTAAAAACTTGCTGAGTTTGATACAATTCAGCACCATACACATCCATTGAAAATTCTGGAACATTAGTTTCATCGAATCTTAAAAAGGCAATTTTAGTGCCATCTGCATTCCAATTAAATGCTCTTACAAATGCAAACTCTTCTTCATATACCCAATCTGTAACCCCATTGATGATTTTATTCTTAACACCATCTTTTGTAACCATAGCTGTGCTATTTTTTGAGATGTCATAGATATAAATGTTATTCTCAAAAACGTAAGCTACTTTACTATTATCAGGAGATAATGTTGGTTCTTGAATTTTATCTTCTGAAATTTTGATGGTTTTACCCGTTTTTACATCATAGATATAATAAATACCTAAAGAAGACCTTCTAAATATAGACTCAACTTCTGTAGCCAACAACACTTTACTTTCATCTGCCGTAAACTCATAGGATGTAAAATAAGGTATGTTTTCAAGGCTTGCAGAATTTACAACGGTACCTACTTTTGCCAAACTAGCATAATCATAGATATCTACACTTGTTGTTTTTGCCGCTCTATCAAAATTTAATACGGTATACTGTGTTCCATTTTTTAAAGACCTAATTTCATCTAGTCCTTCTGTTCTAAATGCACCACCCCATATCTCCTCAAGAGTAATTGCTTTTTTTTGTGCAAACGTAAGACTAGTAGCACTTAAAATAAAAAAGAAAATAAAACCTAATTTTTTCATTTATGTTCCTGTTTGTTAGTATTTGAATTGCAAAATCTGAAAGCTATTTAGCTACATACGAGTACTAAAAGACTTACTTTCTAAAGTTTGATTTCACTTATTCTCAAAATATGATTAAAAACACCAAGTTTAGTAATAATTTAATATAAAAATAAACTTTTAACAAAAAATATCACAAATTGAAGCGCACCTTCAAAGATCTTATTCTACCAAATACTTTTTATTCGTAATTACTATCTTTGGCACTTGAAACCAAACAAAATATGAACACTCCTATTGAAGGATTTTCCAAGCTTACCAAGGAAGAAAAAATAGCTTGGATAGCGAAAAGCTATACTACAAATTCTAACGAAACGATTGCCATTTTAAAAAGGTATTGGAATGCTGACGAAACACTACAAAAACTTCATGATGAGTTTATTGAAAATACCATAACTAATTATTATTTACCTCTTGGTATTGCACCAAATTTTCTTATTAACGATACCCTTTATGCCATACCAATGGCCATTGAAGAAAGTTCTGTAGTAGCTGCGGCTAGTAAAGCGGCTAAATTTTGGTTAAAGCGAGGAGGTTTTAAGACAACGGTAATTAATACCGAAAAAGTAGGACAGGTACACTTTATGTATACTGGAGCTTTTGAGAAATTGGAATCCTTTTTTAATTTGATAGCCCCTAAATTAAAAGAAGACGCCAAGGATATTACCAAAAACATGGAGAAACGTGGAGGTGGTATCACCGCCATAACCTTACGTAATAAAACAGCCGAATTAGAAAACTACTATCAACTCCATTGCACTTTTGAAACCCTAGATGCCATGGGGGCAAATTTCATCAATTCTTGTTTGGAGCAGTTTGCAGAAACACTTAAGAATGAATTTGCTAAATCACCAGAATTCAAAGAACATGAGGAGCAGTTAGAAATTGTAATGAGCATACTAAGCAACTATGTACCCAATTGTTTGGTCCGTGCAGAAGTTAGCTGCCCTATAGAACAACTAAACGAAGATAACAATAGTACTGCTCAAGATTTTGCTGAAAAAATTGTTAGAGCCGTGCAAATTGCAAAAGTAGAACCATACCGTGCTGTGACACACAATAAAGGAATCATGAACGGTATTGATGCTGTTGTTTTAGCTACAGGGAACGACTTTAGAGCCATTGAAGCCGGCATACACGCGTATGCCGCGAAAGATGGAAGTTATAGCAGTTTAACTAATGCTAGCATAGAAAATGGCATATTCAAATTTTGGATTGAAATTCCACTTGCTTTAGGAACAGTAGGCGGACTAACAGGTTTACATCCTTTGGTTAAATTAGCCTTAGAAATACTTCAAAATCCTTCTGCCAAAGATTTAATGCAAATAGTAGCTGTAGCAGGTTTAGCACAAAATTTTGCAGCAGTAAGATCCTTAGTTACTACAGGAATACAACAAGGACATATGAAAATGCACCTGATGAATATCCTAAATCAATTAGGGGCATCTGAAGGGGATAAAAAAACTTTAGTACACCATTTCAAACACAACACTGTTACACACAGCGCCGTAATAGCAGCTTATAATAGTTTACAAGAAAAAGAATGATTACGAATTTCTACAGTAACGGAAAATTATTAATCACGGGAGAATATGGTGTTTTAGATGGCGCTATAAGCTTAGCACTGCCTACCAAATACGGCCAAACTTTATCGGTAACGCAAAACACCACCAACACTATACAATGGCAAAGTATAGATCATTTAAAAAAGGTTTGGTTTGAAGTACATTTTAAAATAAATACTTTAGAAATTATAAGTTCTAGCAATCAAGAAACTGCATCGGTTTTACAGAAAATGCTTTTGGAGGCTAAAAAATTAAACCCAACTTTCTTATCCGAAACATTAGGATTTAATATACAAACTTCCTTAGACTTTCCTAGAGATTGGGGCTTAGGTTCCTCTTCAACCTTACTCAACAATATAGCACAATGGGCCAAAGTAAGCCCTTATACCTTATTATGGAATTCATTTTCCGGAAGTGGCTATGATATTGCCTGCGCTAAGCACAACACCCCTATTCTATATCAACTAGACAATACAACACCCAAAGTAACCGAAACAACCTTTCAGCCAACGTTTAAAGATGATATATACTTTGTACATCTGAATAAAAAACAGAATAGTCGAGAAGGTATTTCCACCTATCGCAAAGCGGACTTTAATAAACAGGCATTTATTTCAGAGATAAATGCTTTAACAAAAGCAATTATAGCCTGTGAAGATAGTACTGTATTCAAAAGCCTGCTCACGCAACATGAAACAACCGTCAGTGAGGTCTTAAACATGAAACCTGTAAAAGAACTCTTATTCTCAGATTATAAGGGCGCTATTAAGAGCTTAGGAGCCTGGGGAGGTGATTTTATTTTAGCTGCAGGAGACAATACCACTCCTAATTATTTTAAAGAAAAAGGTTATAATACCATACGCTCTTACAAAGACATGATTTTATGATTCTAAAACAGCCCATAACAAAAAAGGCTTCCCGTTGGGAAGCCTTTTTTGTTATTTTAAATACTAGAACTCTAGTAAAACATTGATCTATTATCTTCAATTTCAGAAGCCGCTTTTAAGGCTTGGTATACTGAAGTATTTACTCTTGTACTGTTTGAAGCCTTTAAGGTATTTGCAAACGTACTATAGTTCTCTAGTTTTGTTGCTGGCGTTTTCTTAGTAACCGTTACCATATACACACCACTTTCTCCTTCAATTAATCCTGAAGTTTTTCCTTCTGCCAAAACATATGCAGTACCCGCAACAGCTGGCTCTCTACCTGCTCCAGCAATTGTTGGTGTTTTCACAGATATTGCAGAAGCCGTAGCTGCAGAAACATTGTTGTCTTTTGCAAAAGCATCAAAAGATTTTCCTTTATTCTTTTCGATAATCATAGCTGCTTTTTTCTGCTTACGCAATATTGGCAATACCACTGGAGAAGCATCTTCAGAGGTCATTAATCCTTTAGCATATTTAGCCGTTAATCTAACAACCGCATAACCATCATTTAAATCAAAACGTTTTACATCTCCTATTTCTGAATCTGAATTGAAAGCCCATTGTACAATTGCACGTTGCGATCCTAAACCTGGTAAATTTTCATCCATAGGATTCAATTTATTTACAGGTCTAACTACATAGTTATCTTGTTTAGCCACCTCTTCAAATTTAGCGCTATTTTCTACCGTAGACATTTCAAATTTAGTAGCATCTTGGAAAAGTAAATCTATTGTCTCTTCAGAAGGCTCTACCTCACGTACCAAGTTTGCAACTTGATAAAGATCTTGCTTTTCTTCTACCTTAACAATATGGAAACCGAAATCTGTTTCTACCAAACCAATAGCACCTGTACCATTATTGAAAACAAAATCATTAAATGGTTTTACCATAGCCCCTTCTTGGAAGAATCCTAAATCTCCACCTCTAGGTCCTGAAGGCCCATCTGAGTTTTCTTTGGCAAGATCTGCAAATACAGCCCCTGATTTTTTAGCTTCAGCTAATACTTCTTTTGCCTTACTTTCTGCCTCTTCTTTAGTTCTTGTCACTTCTTCTCCTGCACTAGTTGCTCCTGCAAAAGCGATAAGGATGTGACTAGCTTTTACATTACCACCAGCACGCTTACCTGTTAGTTTAGAAACTTTAAATGTATTGCCGTCACGGTAAGGACCGTAAATCTGTCCTATATTCATTTTCACTAAAGTATCTGCTACTTTTGGTGATAAGCTAGATTTAGGCTTATATATAGTATCAAACTTAGTATCTGAGTTCACATCTAAAAATGCAATATTGTCTAAAGTGTTTCTAAAACCTCTTACCGTCTCAGTAGTATCTTTAGCTTCATTGAACATTTGAGTATCCCCTAATAAAGCTGTAATTTTTTCTTCTACTTCTTTTTCATCTGACAAAGAAGCTTTTTCTTCGAAATACACAAACTGAATATCTCTGCTATCTTCTTGCTTAAAGTCTTCTGCGTGTGCTTTAACATACGATTCTATTTCACTTTTGCTAACTGCAACTGTGCTATCTAAGATAGAAGCATAAGGAACTCTTACATAACTAATATCAAACTTATCATTAGCCAATTTATAATCTAACTCTCCTTCTTTTAAGGTTGTTCCAACACCAGCTCTAATTAAGTTAAAGTAAATTTGCTCTTTCGCTGCGCGAATGATACTTTGCTCTTCCTGCAACCACTGTTGGTACCCAGCTGGATTATTCAACTTTAAATCTGCAATAAAGCTGATAAATTTATTTTCATCAAAAACACCATTCTCGTTTAAAAATTGTGGTAATTGAGAATAGGTAGGATTCGTTCTTAAGAAATTTACAATTTGATCTTGTTCTACAACAATACCTAATTTTTCAAATTGTTGGTCTAGAATAGCATTTCTTACATTCTGCTCGTAAACATTATTTACAACTTGCATTGAAGATGCATTTGCGCCGTAGCTCTTAGAAGCAATTTCTACTTGCTCTCTAAAACCATCTATTGAAATCTCGTCGCCATTTACTTCAGCTACTGAAGAACCTACCTTTGCACCAGAAAAAGCATTTGTACTGAATATTCCAGAAATTACAAATGCAAATAATGCTAAACCAATGATTAAAATCAAGATGGTAGTTTTTCTTCTAATTTTATCTAAAATTGCCATTATATTATACTAATTTATATCAGGCGACGAAAATACCATTTTTCTTTCAAATACTAAAGACAAAAAATTATTAAAATAAAACCGCTTAACCATAGTGTTATCAAGTGATTAGAATGATACGGTTTTTAAGAAGAAAAAATGATTTAAAATAAGCAGCAGTTAATCTTTGTCTAAAATTTCTAAGGAAACTAAATCAATCTTAGTACTAGACACTTCCAAGACCGTAAACAAGAAGTGATTAATTTTTATTTGAGAATCTTTATCCGGTATCTCCCCTGTTTCATTCACTATTAAACCACCCAAGGTGCCATATTCATCACTTTCAGGAAGCTCTAATCTATAATTCTCATTAATGTAATCAACATCTAAACGTGCAGAGAACTTATAAAACGTTTCTGACACCTGTTCTTCAAACAAATCTGTAGAATCATGCTCATCCTCTATTTCACCAAAAAGCTCTTCTACGATATCTTCTACCGTCATGATACCAGAGGTACCCCCATATTCATCTAACACTACCGCAATACTCTTTCGTTTTTTAGTAAGACTACTTAAAATATCGCTGATAAGCATTGTTTCTGGTACAAACTCTACCGGCATTAAAATGCTTTTTATAGTTTTTGGCTTATTAAAAAGCTCATAAGAATGTACGTAACCTATAATATTATCTACGGTATCCTTATAAATTAAAATTTTAGAATACCCTGTATCCGAAAATCTTTTAGTTAGATTTTTTGGAGACTCATGAATCTCAACAGCTTCAATTTCTGTTCTAGGAATCATAACATCTCTTGCCTTTACCGCAGCAAATTCTAACGCATTTTGAAATATTTGAATTTCAGAATCTACCTCATCCTCTTTTTCTACGGTTTCCATCTGTTCTGTGATGTAGTCCCCTAATTCTATTTTACTAAATGCTAATTGTACCTCATCGCCATCAGTCTTAAAAAAAACTTTCAGAATAATATCTGAAATTTTAATAACAAACTCCGAAATAAACGAAAAAAGAAGGTAAAACAAATATGCAGGTAACGCTAAAGCTTTAAGCAGGCTGTTTGAATATATTTGAAAAAGCACTTTAGGCAAAAATTCTGCCGTTAGCAAAATAACCAATGTAGAAATAACTGTTTGGGTGAGTAAGCTAAAATCTTGAAATAAGGTTTTAAAAATTACACTCTCAAAGGTACCGAAACTCTGAAACCACAACATTAATAAATCACCCATATAAAAACCATACACAACAAGTGCTATGTTGTTACCGATTAACATGGTGGCAATAAATTTAGAAGGCTTTTTGGTTAATCTAGTAAGTATCTTAGCCAGAAAACCATCTTGTTTTTTCTCTATTTCAATGTGAATTTTGTTCGCAGAAATAAAAGCAATCTCCATACCTGAAAAAAAGGCAGAAAGTATTAAACAAAAAATTATGATAACAATTGAGGTTCCCAAAATTATTGATTTTGGTTTTGTTTGTGTTTTTCAAATTTTTTACGGTAGCTTCTTCTAAAGAAAAACATGCCTATAGACATGATTGCAAAAAAGATAAATAGGTAAGCGAATTCACGGTTCTCATTCCAGTCTGTGTAAATGCGGTACAGAGAGAAAAATGCCACAACCAAATATAAGTATTCCGTAAACTTAAAAATCTTAACCATCTATTTCTTTATCTTTTATTATTTTGTATCCGTCTCCTGTTTTATGCGCATTTAAAATCGTAAAATCTCTATTGAAATCCATTCCCATTCCATGAATAAGTGTTCCGTCTTTCTCATCAGAATACTTAAACCTTTCTTGCGTAAAAATCCACTCGTTATGCTGATCGTAATATAACTGCGTTGTTTCTAAACGTTTACCATCTTGCATTTCTATCACTACATTACCCTGCAAATCAATAACGCTAGTGCCGGAATAAATTATTGCATAATCTGACAAAATTACGCTTTTATTACCGTCTTTATCAAAAAACTCAACCCGTATTCCTTTTGGAAAAGTACGATGCGGAAAAGAGAGATTTTCAAAGTCCTCACTAATTTCTCCGGTCAATACAGCAATCTTATTACTTTTAGACACCTCCTCACTTGACAAAACTTCTTTTGCCTCTGTGTATACTAACTTGTAATTTTCCGCAACTCCTTGCGGGTACAAATTCTTTTTAGCTTCTTCTCCGACTCTTTCATAATCATCTGAACAAGCAAAAAAAAGCATTGCCATGGTGTAAACCACAGCAATGCTTTTAAATGTAAATACTTTATTTTTTATCATCTTATAGATTAGGCACTTTTACGCTACCACCTACCCAACAGTTAAAGGTAACAGTTTTACCTGCCATTCCTGAACTAAATATCATTTCTTTTGATGGCGCCTTAGACATGTAACTCGTTACCGCCTGGTTAGATCTACCACTTAAAGAAGGATCAACTCTTCCTGCTTGTCTTGCAATTTCTGCAGCTTTCCAATACATTGCTCTCTTGTCAAAAGCAGTTGCACCACAATCATTAGCACTGTTAGCATATAAAGTTGCTATCAATAAATAAGCCTTTCCGTTAGAAGAATTAGCATCAATTGCTTTCTGAGCATAACTTCTAGCATTAGATCTACTACTTCTAGAATAGCTTGTTGCTATTTTATATAATAAATCTGATTTCTTGTACTTATCCGTTTCTAAATCTACTGCTTTATTAAAGTAAGAAACTGCTGAGCTAGTCTTATTAGCCTTCATCTCTAAATACCCTAAGTATACATATAAATCTGCCGTTGGCTCCATTGCCAATTGTGCATCTAATAATTTCTTAAACATTGGATCATCAGTACATTCTTTGTTGAACATTCTGTTTACCGCTCTTTTTACCCAAGTGATATCACTTTTCTTTTCTTCAAAATTCTTTTGATAAAGAGGAATTAAGTTAGAACAGTCTGCCAAAGCACCTAACTTAGAATCAATACTACCTTCTATTTTACCATAATTTTCTGAATTTTGAGAAGCAGCAGCTAAAATTCTCTTTTCTTTAGAAGTAATAGTACCAGCGTCTTCTTTAGGCAATAATTGCTCAATACGATCTGTTAATTTTTTATTCTCTACACTTATTTGCTCCATTACATTATCGTAAGCATCAAAAACCTCTTGTAAGTCTTTTGATCCTGCATTATGTAATTCTACTAATTCCGTAAAGTAGATATACAATGCTTTTGGATTGCTAAAGTTTGCTTTATCCTGAGTAAAGCCTTTGTCTAATACATCAAAGATTTCTTGCTCAGAACCCATTTTGTTATCGTACATAGCAATACCCTTATCTGCAGCAACACCTGCTACTGTAAAATTAGAAGGGAAGTGAACCAAACTAGCATCGTAAAGATCCATCAAGTCTTTAAAGAAACCTTCTTTTTCAGCTCCTGTTGCTTTTTCAATTTTATAATTTAAAATTCTTTCACCATAAGCAAAGTTTGCTTTGTGTAAACTCGGGCAGTTATCATAAACCATTTTCCATGGTGTGTATGCTGCTTCATAATTCTTAACTTTTACGTGCTCTGAGTATATAGACAGGTTTGTTGTACATTCCGGATTGTTTTGAGCCGACATTGTTCCTACAAAGCCTAAAACCGCTAGGGCTACGATGTAAAACTTCTTTTTCATAATCTAGTATTTAATGGTTAATTAATCTTTCTTTTTCTGAACCATCTATCGTTTAAAGATAGTCCAATGTTTACTTTAAAATAATTTTCTTTGATCAAACCAGCATCGATAGTTCCTCTTTTTCCGATTTCAAAACCGATATTAAGATTAGAGATATCTCTGCCCAATGGTAATCCAGTTCCAAAAGTTATGCCAAAATCATTTATGTCTTCATTATTCACCTTCATTCCTGTCTGAGAAAGCCTCAGACCAGCTCTGTAAGTAACTCTCTTATAGTAACTTGTAAAAGAATTATACTCCGGAACAAAATATCCTCCTATTGCAAAACCACTTGCATCGTTATAGGTTAAATTGTCTACTTCAAAGAAGTCATTTCTATACGTACTCAACTCTTGGAAGGTATATTCGGCCCCTAAAAACCATTTTAAATCTTCCCCAATACCAACTCCCAAGGTAGTCTTGGTTGGTATTCTCACCGGAGCAAATTTTCTAGCTTGCGCATCTAAGTTTACATCAACAACTTCTATTTCTTGACCTGTAACCCTAGAGAAAGAACCTATTGATTGAGAATTCTCCGCATTTAAATTTATCTGAGTATCTACCCCAATAGTTGTGTACAAGGTATATTTTTCAGAAATTTTTGGCGTATAATTAATAGAATAATTAAAATCAAAACCACCTACTTGCGTTTCTCTCCTATCCAATGCACCATACTGCGCATCAGATGATGTTTGAACCCGTGTGGAATTAATAGTACCGAAATTATAATTTACAGTAGCCCCTATAGATATATCATCCAACAATTGGTAGCCCAACGAGAAATAAACCCTATTTAAACCACCGTCACCGGCATAATTATTAATGATAGTTACATCATCAACTGTGGTAGAAGTTTCTAAATCATACCCTACAGAAGTAAAAGGCATTAAACCAAAGCCCATGCCAAAACCTTTACCTAAAGGCACGCCGATAGACAAATAATCTAAATTTGTAACAGAAGTACTTTGACTAGCATCTGAAGTTTTCAAACCAATATTATTGTAGGATATCCCTGCAGCATAGGTCGTTAACATTAACTTACTATACGCGGCAGGATTTTTTAGGTTGATGTGAATACTGTCTCCAACCATACTAATGCCCCCCATCATTTGATTATCTACTGTTCCTGAATTTCTGGTATCTCCTAGACCAAAATAAGAATATGGAGAAACAGTTCCGTTCTGAGCGCTTAATCCTATTGAGCTTAAGAGCACTATTGCAACAAAAATTTTCTTAATCATTTACTTTTTATTGTATTCCAATAAACAATTTAACCCTTCGAGGAGAAATTTTGGATTGGCAAATATGGTATTTTTTGTTCGTTTTGACAAAAATAGCGCATCACCTCCTGTTAAAATAACTGTTAAATTATTAAATCGATGATTATATTGTTCAATTATTCCGTTTACTTCAACCGAAACACCATTTACCACGCCACTGTGAATACATGTTTCTGTAGAGTTTCCAATAAAATCTATTAAATCTTCTTTTTCTAGCTGTGGTAATTTTGCTGTTTGTTGATGCAAGGCCTTATATCGCATTTGTATTCCTGGTGAGATGGCTCCGCCAATATACTCCCCATAATCATTTACCATGTCGTAGGTAATGCACGTCCCCGCATCAATAACCAAAGTATTGCTGTTTGGATTATGATAAAATGCTGCCGTTGCCAATGCAATACGGTCTACACCCAAAGTTTCTGGTGTAGCATATGAGTTTTTAAATGGTGTTTTTGTTTTGTTTGTTAATTGATGCACTTCACAAAACAATGATACCACTGCCATATCTTTTTTATCCAGAACACCTACAGACGATATAATCGCATTTGTAATGTTCGGATAAGCTCCAAAAACCTGTTTTATTCGCTTTACAAATTCTGAAATTGCGAATTGTTCGTGATGAATTTCTGTTTTATCAAGAAAAACAGAAATTTTAATTAAGCTGTTACCTGCGTCTATTATTAGGTTCATGCCTCAAAGTTCTGAAATTATAAAAAAACTTTTCACATTTTTTTCATTTTTTATTTGGATATCGGAAAATAGAAATTATATTTGCAGCCGCTTAACGGCATTGGTGCCTTAGCTCAGTTGGTAGAGCAATGGACTGAAAATCCATGTGTCCCTGGTTCGATTCCTGGAGGCACCACAACAAAAACCCAAACAGAAATGTTTGGGTTTTTTTGTATAAAAAACTGAAAATGAGCCATATATTTATATAAAATATGAAGAACTCAAAAATATATATTTTAGTTTTCACCTCTTTTTGTATCATCATAGGCTTTGTTTACTTGAAATTTGATTTTCCTGAAAGAACCCAAAAGCCAAAAACAGGACAAGAACTTTCAAAAATGTATTGTGCAAGTTGCCACTTGTATCCAGAACCAAAGGTACTTCCTCAACATATTTGGAAAAACACTCTTTTACCTGAAATGAAAAACAGGATGGGCTTAGGTGATCAGAAATCCATCGTTTCCAAAATTGGCTATGATGAATACATCAACTTAGCAGAGAAGGGTGTTTACGCGATTAGTCCAATGCTCTCCCATGAAGAATGGTTGTTAATTGAAAAATTTTATATTGATAATTCCCCTAGCACATCCTCACCTCAAAAGACTAAAGCTGAAAACCACTTACAAATATCCTCTGTTGAGCTCCTCAAAAATTTGGATCAAAAACAGGGATTAACAACCTATTTTGGCGTTCATGATCATCAGCTCATGACATCTAATGTTTTAGGACAATTAAAAGTTACTGACTTAGTTACCAAAAAAAAACATAGTGTACAACTACCAAGCCCTGTAGTCCAAATCAAAAACAATAGTGTACTCTGCATTGGCGGTAACATGAACCCTACGCAAAAAAAATTAGGGAGTCTTCATGAGTTTGATGCTGATTTTAAAAACCAACAACTGATCATTGATAAACTTCATAGACCTGTAGATTTTGAACACGTAGATCTAAATAATGATAGTATTAAAGATTATTTAATCGCAGAATTTGGTAATTACACAGGCCAGATATCCGTAGTAGATGGAAAATCAAAAGAACGAAAAATAATAGCAACAAATCCTGGCGCTAGAAACTTTGTATTGAGAGATGTAAACAATGATGGTCAGATGGACTTTTACGCCTTAACAACCCAAGCAAGAGAGCGTATAAGTCTATTTATAAATGATGGTAATGCTAATTTCAAAGAAACTATTATACTAGACTTTCCTCCACACCACGGCTCAAGCTTTTTTCTCCTTGCAGACCTCAACAATGACGGCAAAGAAGAACTAATCATGGCAAATGGAGACAATGCCGATTATAGCATTGTAAAGAAAAGTTTTCACGGCATACGTATTTTTGAAAACCAGAAGAAAACATGGAAGGAAGTTTATTTTTTCCCATCTTATGGAGCCACAAGTCTTTTAGAGATAGATTTGAATCATGATGGTTTAACAGATCTGGTTTCCTCCTCATTTTTTGTTGAGCCGGAGTTTAGAAAAACGGAGCAAGTCCTTTACTTTATTAATGAGGGTAATTTTAAATTTAAAATAGCACATCCTGAGCTTCCTGAAATACGCCCGATGACCATGAGACTAGGTGATGCAAATCAGGACAATATTAAAGAAATCTACCTTGGAAATTTTGAGTTTCAGGCTAATCCTGATCCCAATTATAACTTTATAGAAGCTGTAATAATCACTCCAGAATTTTAAACCTGAAATCACAACTTATAGTCATCGGGTACCACACTAACAAACGCTAGCTTAAAGCGCTCTTATCCTCCTAAAAGCACTTGGAGTAGTAGCTTCTTTAGCTCTAAAAGTTTTTGAAAATGACTGTAGATTTTCAAAACCACACTGAAACGCAATTTCTGAAAAACTTAGATCGCTCTCAGCTATCATATCCTTAGCCTTATTTAACCGGTGCATTAAGTGGTATTGTTTTAAGGTCATATTGGTTTTTTCCTTAAACAGTTTTCGCAGTAAAGAATAACTAACATTAAACTTTCGAGCAACATCATCAAAAACTATTTTAGATTTTACATGCTCTTTTATATAGCTTTCAACATCAGTTATTATTTTCTCTTTTCTGAAAATTTGATTTTTATTCTTTACGTAATTAGAATAAAGTACCCTCAAAATATCAATAAAAATAAACTGCACTCCTACATCCTCACTAGAAGAATTATTTTTCAAAATAGCAATTAAGGATTCAAACTGCAAGTCAATCTCATAATTGTAACCTATTTGATACACTTGCTGATTCATATTAAACAGCTCGTTCTCAACTAAATATTCCATATAATTCCCCCTAAAAGTCACAGAATATTCCTCCCATAAAGAAGCACTATCCGGCACGCATCTGTACCAAGTATTAGGATAAATAACTAACAGTGTATCCTTAAAAAGTTCTTGTTTTAAAATTTTATCTGATTCGAAAAATCCACTTCCATTTTTAATATAGATAATTTTATGATATTTAGACTTTACTCTAGACCCCCAATCTCTCGTTGTCTTCCTCCTATCGGGAATACTTTTTAAATATTCTAAACTTTGAATAGTGACAGCATGTTCATTCACTGCTTTTTTAGAAGTAAAATTCCATTGAAAATTTTCCATAAATAAGATTTACGAATTAGTTATTATTTTAACATTTTCAAGGAAAAACAAAAAATATGTTACCCTCAAACTTTTAAAATCATTAATCAAATTGTTAAATAAATACACTACAACGTTATAGTTTATCTATCAGTGTCAAAAATGACAAATTAAATATCAAAAATGACAAATTAATACAGTTTTAACATAATACTTTTATTACAAATATGCATTTACAGGTCTTTTTATTAGTAAAATTCATAATCAAAGACCTATTTTAATGATAAAAAATGAATATTTAATATCAGATTAAACTAAATATTTAAAAGCTCTTAATGATTTTCGCTTACCCTAATAACTCAAGATAAATTCAACTAAAATTAAAATTTATGAATCTAAAATCACTTAAAAGTGCATTATTCCTTGGAGCTTTGCTATGCTTCGGGTTTAGTAATGCGCAACAGGTTACTGGTACGGTGTCAGATGAAACTGGCCCATTACCTGGTGCAACTGTTGTTGTTAAAGGAACAACAATTGGAACACAAACAGACTTTGATGGAAACTTTAGCATAGCTGCTGAAGCAGATGCTACATTGGTTTTTAGTTATGTAGGCTACAAAAAAATAGAAATGGCTGTCAATGGAAAGTCTACTATAGATGTAGTTTTACAAGAAGACGCTGCGGCACTTGAAGAAGTTGTTGTTACGGGATATTCTACACAAACCAGAGGAGACCTTACAGGCTCTGTAGGTAGTGTTGATATTTCTGAAGCAACAAAAGCGCCTATTGTAAATGCTGCAGAAGCATTACAAGGACGTGTTTCTGGGGTCACAATTACAAATAATGGATCTCCTGGTGCGTCACCAACAGTAAGAATAAGAGGGTACGGTACTGGTAACAGTAATGATCCACTTTATATTATTGACGGAGTACAAACAGACGACGCAAGTATCTTAAACTCTATTAACCCTGCAGATATATCGCAAATGAATGTACTAAAGGATGGTGCAGCAGCAATATATGGAGCAAGAGCCTCTAATGGTGTTGTGATTATTACAACGAGAAGTGGTGGCTACAATATGGATAAAGCAAGAGTATCTTTAGATACCTATACTGGTTTCTCTGCAGCTACAAACGTACCAGAGCTTTTAAACACAGAACAACATGGAGACATGATCTGGCAAAGTATCAGAAACGATGGGGGTGTCCCTTCTCACCCACAATATGGTAGCGGACCAAACCCTATTACTCCCGCAACTTTACAGAGAACTCCAGATGGTATTTCTGCAACAGTAAAGCCTAACGGAGGAACAGATTGGTTAGATGAACTATATAGAACAGCCATTACTCAAAATGCCTCTATTACTCTTGAAAACGGTAACGAAAAATCTAAATTCTTGTTTTCTGCAAGTTATTTAAATCGTGAGGGAATTCAAATTGCTACTGGTTTTAAAAGAGGATCTATGCGATTAAACTCAGAATTTAAAATCGGTGATCGAATTAAAGTTGGTCAACACGCTAACATCTCTTTTGATAGAAGAGGCGGCGGTCAATCTTGGTATAATTTTGCAACAAGAATGTCTCCTTTAGTTCCTGTTTATGATGACTTAGGAAACTATGCTGGTAACTATAGTAATGATACTGGACTTTCCAATCCAAACAATCCAATAGCAGAAGCAAATAGACAAGCTAATGACTTTAATAAATCATTTAGAGTTTTTGGTGATATTTACGCTACTCTTGACATTATTGATGGCTTACAATTTAAAACATCTATTGGTGGCTCTATTAAAGCCTATAATGACAGACGTTTTAGAGCTTTAATTCCTGAGTCTTCAGAACCTATCTCAACAAATACACTTACAGAAGCAGACCAAGACACGTACGAGTGGGTTTGGAACAATACTTTAAGTTATAACAAATCATTCGGAGAACATAGTATTAATGCCTTAGTAGGTATTGAAGCATTAAATGTTAATGGAAAAGGCAAAGAAATTTCTAGAACTGATTTCTTCTTTGAAACTCCTGACTATTATTTATTAGAAAATGGTGGTGGTGCTGCTAACGTAGCATACGCCTATGACAATGCTTCCTCTTTATTCTCTGTTTTCGGAACTGCCAACTACAGTTACGCAGGTAAATATTTACTAACAGCTACGGTACGTCAAGATAGATCTTCTAGATTCTTAGGGGACAATCAAAGCGATATTTTCCCTTCTTTTAGTGCTGGGTGGGTTGCTAGTAATGAAGATTTTTGGCCTACTGATGCCCTAATGAGCAGATTAAAATTTAAAGGATCATGGGGACAATTAGGGAACCAAACGCTTCCTGTAGACAACCCTACTTTTAATATTTCAGTATTAAGTGGACAATATGCAGATTATGGATTTAACGGCAGCGGTGCTGTAACCCAAGGAGCTCTTTTAGAGTCTGTGGGTAATCCGGATTTAAAATGGGAAACCAGTGAAACTACAAACTTTGGTATTGAACTTGGTTTCTTTGACAACAAATTAAATCTTGAGGCGGAATATTTCATCATTAAAACTAAAGATTTAATTAGTCAAGATAACAGTGCATTTAGCACAACATCAATTGCTGCAAATGCTCCTTATGTAAACCTTGGTTCTATTGAGAATAAAGGTATTGATGCTACACTTAGTTATGCAGATGAATTAAATTCTGGTTTTAAATATGGTGTAGACCTTAATTTCTCTAGTTATAAAAATGAAGTAATCGATTTAATTAGCGCGTTTCAAGTAGGATTTGATGGTTTTAGAACTACAGGTGCGGTTACAAGAACTCAAGAAGGACAACCAATATCTTCTTTCTACGGTAGAATTGTTGATGGAATTTTTGCTTCAGAGGCCGAGGTAAGTGCAAGCGCAGATCAAGGTTTTGCTTCTGCTGCAGATGGTGTTGGTAGATTTAAATATAGTGACATCAATAATGATGGTACAATTAACGATGACGATAGAACATTTATAGGTTCTCCGCACCCAGATTTTACATATGGTGTTAACTTAAGCGCATCTTATAAAGGTGTTGATATTTCTGCTTTTTTCCAAGGATCTCAAGGAAATGATATTTTCAACAACGATAAAGTGTATACTGATTTACCAACCTTTTTCAATGCTAATAGAAGTGTAAGAGTTTTAGACTCGTGGTCTCCAACCAATCTTGATGCATCTTTACCTGCACTTAGCCAGAGTATCACAAATAACGAAGGTAATGCCAATTCATTTTTTGTAGAAGATGGTTCATACATGCGTATGAAAAACTTACAAATTGGTTATACCTTCAATGATCAAGTATCAGGCTTACTAGGAATGGATAGTGTTCGTTTCTACCTTCAAGGTACTAACCTATTTACTATTACCGGGTATGATGGTGTAGATCCAGAATTACAACCGAGATTTAATAGTAATGGTTCTATAGATAACCTTACCATAGGTGTATCTGACAACAACTATCCGTTAGCCTCAATTTATTCATTAGGTATCAACTTAAAATTTTAAAAAATGAAAAAGAATATAATTTATTCCATATCGCTGACATGCATGATGCTAGGTGCCTGTAGTGATGATTTTACAAATATTGCTCCAACAGGGGCGCTCTCTGACGAAGCATTACAAAATGCTACAGGAGTAGACTTAAAATTAACGGCTGCGTATTCCGCAATGGATGGCGAACGTATTGGTAGATTAGGTGAAGGAACTGCGGCAGGTGCAGACAACTGGTGGACCGATGTAGTTTCTGATGACGCACATAGAGGAAGTACGGATGGTGATAACACGGAACTATTCCAAGTTGAAACTCTAGATTGGCAAACTGGTAGCGGATGGTTTCTTGGACGCTGGAGTGCCTTATACGGCGGTGTAAATAGTGCAAATGCCGTATTATCTCTGATATCAACTATACCTGAGGGAGATTTTAGCCAACAACTAGGAGAAGCTACATTCCTAAGAGGGTATTACAATTTTGAACTTCAGAAATTTTACGGTAATGTTCCTTTTATCTCTGTGGAAAATTTTGACAACCTAGAGTTCAATCAACCAAATCCGGGGCCTGTTTGGGCTCAAATAGAAGCTGATTTCTTAACTGCAATTGACAATCTAGGTCCTGAGGTAGTCAATGGTAGAGCTAATTCTTGGATTGCAAAGGCATTCTTAGGAAAAGCATATTTATATCAAGAAAAATGGGACGAAGCATTTACCTTATTAAATGAGGTTGTTACCACAAGCCCATATTCTTTGAATGCTGAATATGTAAACAACTTTAATTTTGTTGGAGAAAACAGCTCAGAATCTATGTTTGCTATTCAATATGTTTCTGATGACGGCCGTTCTTTTAACGGTAACGGTACAGGCACCTTAAATTTCCCTGGCGGCGGACCGTTAGGAACTTGTTGTGGTTTTTACCAACCAACCCAAGATTTAGTCAATGCATACCAAACAGACGGCAGCGGACAACCATTATTGGATACATTTGCTGACACTGATGTTGCTAATGATTATGGCATTGAGAGCGCTGATGACTTTACGCCGCACACTGGACCTTTAGATCCAAGATTAGATTATACCGTATCTAGAAGAGGAATAGATTATAATGGTTTTGGCCTGAACCCAGGAAAAGAATGGATCAGAGCAACTTTTGCAGATGTCTCTGGCCCTTATTTACCTAAGAAAAATGTGTACCAAGCAGATGAAGTTGATGCCAACCGCGGAACTGGTGGATGGGGATCTGATTGGTCTGGTATTAATTATAATGTTATGCGCTTCGCTGATGTTTTACTAATGACCGCCGAAGCTGCTGTTGAAAAATCTGCACCAGATTTAGCCCTTGCTTTAGAGTATGTCAATAGCGTTCGTAATCGTGCTAAAAATATGACCTACGTTCAAAATGAAGCGGGCGACGGAAATGCTGCCAACTATCAAATTGAACCTTACAGTGCTTTCGCTAGTCAAGAATTTGCTAGAAAAGCGGTACGTTTTGAGCGTCGTTTAGAATTAGGAATGGAAGGACATAGATTGTTTGATTTAAGAAGATGGGGTGTTGCACAAGAAGTTATTAACGCTTATATCGCCAATGAAGCTGCTGATATAAATCAATCTGATTATAGCAGATTTAGAGCATACACAGAGAAATTTGACCTGTTCCCGATTCCTGTAAATGCCATTGACCAAAGTGGAGGTGTATTAGACCAGAATCCTGGGTATTAATTAAAGTTTCAAGCAATAAAATCTTAATAAAATATAGATATGAATAAATTTAAAACTATAAGTATTGTATTGTCGATGCTCGCATTAGTAGGATTAAATTCCTGTGATAATGACGAGGTCGATTCTCCCGGAGCCGCCATTGTTGGGCCTGGATCCGTATATACTAGAATAAGCGCAAGTGGAAGCGCTACCTCTTTAGAAGCAGCTCTTATTGCTGCCACAGGAGATCTTCCTGCTACCTTGGAAGGCACAGGGCCGTTTACTGTTTTTGCTCCTACTGATGCTGCATTTACTGCATTAGCAGTATCCTTGGGTTATGAGACTACAGAAGAAATTACAGCTACTGAAGATTTATTAGCCAATATAGATAAAGATTTACTTTCACAAATCTTAAGCTATCATGTGGTTTCTGGTAATTTAGAAGCGAGTTCTTTTACAGATGGCGCTACACTAACCACCGTTTTAGGAGATGACCTATCCGTAATAGTAACTGCTGATGGCGACGTACAATTGCTTGATGCAACAAAATTATCACAAACAAACCCTGTATCAACCGTAACTCAAGCAAACAACTATGCAGATAATGGAATTGTTCACTTAATAGACAAAGTTCTTTTACCACAAGCTGCCATTGATGCCTTAAGTTTTGATACCCGTCCTACACTTTTAGAATGGGCAAAAGGAACTGAAGATTTAAGTATTTTGGCAAGCGCTATAGACAAAGCTGGTTTATCAGATGCCATTGCAGCATTGGATACCGCAAGAGTTTTAGCTCCTAACAACCAGGCCTTTGAGAATCTTTTTGACGCACTAGGAGATGATTATAGTAGTGTTGATGATTTTGACAATGAGGTTGAAATTGAATTATTAAGCAATATTCTTTTATTCCATGTATTACCACCTGCAAACGAGTCTACAGATTTAGTAGTAGGACCGGCAGCAACTCTTTTAACAGATAACCTTATTGACGTAATTGCTGATGGAGCTGGATTTGCATTTGGTGATGCCACGGCAACCAACGCTAGTGTAATCACCGCTGATATAGATGCTAGAAACGGAGTTGTAGACATTATCGACAAAGTGCTTTTACCTCAATCTGCATTAGATTTTATAGCCTTACTTGGCGCTGATGACTTAGCGACAACGGTAATTGAAGCTGCTCAACTAAGCGTATTAGAAGAAGCATTAATTAAAGCCGATTTGGTTGGAGCTTTCACGGATGCCATGAATGTACAGGATACTACAGCTACTAATTTCACCTATTTTAGACCTGCTACTGTATTTGCACCTACCGATGCTGCATTTGCAGATCTTTTTGATGCATTAGGAGCTGACTACACTGGTATTGCAAGTTTTGATACTGATGAGGAAATAGAACTTCTGAGTGACATACTTCTATACCACGTTTTAGCAGGTAAAGTAATGAGCACAGATTTAGCTGCCGGAATGGCAACCACCGTTTCTGAAAGAGATATCGAAATCATCAGTGTTCTTGGAACTGAAAATTTTGTTATCGGCGATGAAACCAACGATGTCAATGCGAATATCACCACTGCAGACATTATTGCTAGAAATGGTGTAGCTCATATCATAGACAAGGTTTTACTACCTAAGAGTGCAATAGACTTTATTAGCGCTATGGAATAAGACCATAGTCTTCCGCTAACATTTTTTAGCGCGAAAAATACCAAACCACCCAACATACTAATTGTTGGGTGGTTTTTTTTGAAATAAATTAGTAATATCAAGCTTTATTAAATCTAAATAATGAAGCGTATTATAATGATTTTCAAAATATTCTAAAAATAAATTGGAGGCAGCCATAAAAGAAAACATCCTGAATTGACACTGTTGCTTAGAGACAAATTATGAATTACCAAAAACTTACAAACTAATACTTTCTCTTGTAGCGAGTGTCACTAATAATTCTTAATTTGACCAATATAATGCAGCACAATATCCTAATTGATCAAATACCACAACACAGCCAACACAATGAAAAATCTGATCTTTATTTTTATTATTTTATGTTCAATTATCAGTTCTTGCGGTAAAAAAGAAGACACGTTATTTTCTAAAATAAATTCTAATCATTCTGGTATTACGTTCAACAACAAAATAGTAGAAACCGATAGTTTTAACATTATTAATAATGAGTATATTTTTAATGGTGGCGGTGTTGCTGTTGGCGACTTTAATAATGATAGCTTACCTGACATTTTCTTCACAGGAAACCAAGAAGCTAATAAACTGTACCTTAACAAAGGAGACTTAAAATTTGTAGATGTTTCCAAGGAATCTGGAACAGAAGCTAAAGAAAATTGGAATACAGGTGTTGCCCTTGTAGATATTAACAATGATGGTTTACTAGATATCTACGTTTGCTCTGCCATGCTATCAAAAGAGAAAAAAAGAAATAAGCTTTTTGTGAACCAAGGACTGAATAAAAATGGCACTCCAACCTTCATAGAGAAAGCTCATGAGTATGGAATTTCTGGTAATGAAAATAGTATGAATGCTACCTTTTTTGACTATGATAAGGATGGGCTTTTAGATTTATATGTACTTAACAATGTAGACATTCATGTGCTCCCATCCAATTATAGAAAAAAAATCACGGACGGCTCTTCTTTAAGCAATGATAAATTGTACCACAATAATGGCAATGGAACATTTACAGATGTAACCCTCAAAGCCGGAATTACCATAGAAGGGTACGGACTAGGTCTAGCAATTTCAGATTTGAATAATGATGGCTGGCCAGATATTTATGTGAGTAATGATTACTTGACCAATGACATTCTATATTTTAATAATCAAGATGGAACCTTCTCCAACCAAATCAAAGACGTCATCAAACATCAAAGTAAATTTTCAATGGGTTCTGATATTTCTGATTATAACAATGATGGGTATCTAGATATTATTACACTTGACATGTTAAGTGAGACAAATCAAAGACTTAAAACAACCGTTGATAAAAATAAATATACAAGCTATGTACTCAATGAAAAATTTGATTATGAGTATCAGTATAGTCGAAACATGTTACAAAAAGGGAACGGTCCCGGAATACCTTATAGTGAAATTGGGCTTATGGCCGGTGTTTCTAGAACAGATTGGAGTTGGTCTCCCCTTTTTGCAGACATGGATAACGATGGTTATAAAGATTTATTAATTACGAACGGCTTCCCTAGAGATATCACTGATTTAGACTTTCGCGACTTCAAATTTAATGTGAGTCGCTATCTAAGTAATATGCAATTATTAGACTCTATACCCGAGATCAAAATTCCGAACTATGCGTACAAATATGATGGAGATGGCAGATTTATAGATGTAGGAGAAGAATGGGGTCTTAATATTCCTTCTTTTTCAAACGGAGCGGCCTATGCAGATTTGGATAACGACGGGGATCTAGATTATGTGGTTAATAATATAAATGATGAAGCTTTCCTTTTTAAAAATAATAGCACTAAAAAAAATAATTACATCCAAGTAGAATTAGTTGGTCCTAAAACAAATAAACTTGGTGTTGGTAGTAAAGTAGTTATCCGATTTGAAAATGATTTATTTCAATACCAAGAACATTACTTAAGTAGAGGCTATATGTCTTCTGTAGAAAGTAAATTGCACTTTGGTTTAGGCGCAGAAAAAACAATAAAAAGCATAGAGGTTCTTTGGTCTGATGGCCAATTTGAAAAAGTATCCAATATTGCTGCAAACCAAAAATTACAATTTAACTATAACAAAGCGCACGTACCATCAAAGGAAGAGCTAAGTTTTCCTTTAATTTCAAAAAACTCAACACCTTTATTATCAGACATTACAAGAAATACGGCCATTAATTACAAACATGAAGAAATAGATATTATTGATTTTAATGTACAACGAATCTTACCTCATAAGCTTACACAAAACGGTCCTTGCCTTGCCGCTGGCGATTTAAATGGGGATGGATTTGAAGATTTTATCATAGGTAGTTCCTCAGGCTTTTCTCCGCAATTATTCTTTCAAAATACGGAGGGTACCTTTATCCAAGAAGACTTATTTAATGACCCTAAAAACAAAAACTTCGAAGAAGAAAGTATCGCTGTTTTTGATTTAGAGAATGATGGTGATTTAGATATTTACTTGGTATCAGGTAGTAATGAATTTATGCTAGATAATGGTTTTTATGACGATAGACTCCTAATTAATGATGGCAAGGGCAATTTTACAATAGCAACAAATAAAATGCCAAAGATTAGTTCTAGCGGCTCCATTGTTACGGTAACCGATTTTAACAAAGATGGTTTTGTTGATTTATTTGTGGGAGGCCGAACGCCATTTGCAAAGCACCCTATCCCAGATAATAGCTTTTTGCTCAAAAACAATAATGGCATATTAGAAGATGTTACAGATGGCTATGCTCCAGCACTCAGAAATATAGGCATGGTTACCAGTGCTACATGGAAAGATGTTGATTTAGACGGTTCTGATGATTTAATCGTCGTAGGAGAATTTATGTCCATAACTATTTTTAAAAATGATACCAAATCTTTAAAAATAATGGCAAACACAGGCCTAGACCAACTAGTTGGATGGTGGGAAAGTATAGCCGCGGAAGATTTTGATAAAGATGGAGATATTGATTTTATCGTAGGAAATATGGGTGGTAATAATTTATATCAACCCTCTGCAGAAAGACCAGTTACGCTTATCTCTAAAGATTTTGATAAGAATGGTACATTAGACCCTATCATGTTTGCCTACTTTAAACACAGCTATAAAGATACTAGCTACAAATCTTTCCCTGCTAATTTCTGGGGAGACCTTTACAGCCAGAGTACGCTATTTAGATCAAAATATAACTTCTACAAGGAATATGCACTCGCAACAGAAAAAACTTTACTCTCTGAAAAAGAATTGGAAGGAGCTACCACACTAACAGGCAATTATGACCGAAGTATCTACGTTGAAAATTTAGGAAACGGCAAGTTCAAATACACGCAGTTGCCCTGGGAAGCACAAGTTTCTCCTATCAATAGCATTTTAAGTCTAGATTATAATAATGATGGGAATTTAGACCTCTTGCTAGTTGGTAATGATTTTGGTAATGAGGTTTTTATTGGTCGTTTTGATGCTTTAAACGGATGCTTATTAGAAGGTGATGGAAAAGGAAATTTTAAAGCTATTGAAACTAGCGAAAGTGGCTTTTTAGTTCCAGGTGATGCAAAACATATGATTAAAGTAAAACATGCCACAGAAGAAAATCCTTATATCATTGTTACTCAAAATAGAGATAGTTTAAAAGTCTTTCAAAAAAGTAAAAAATAATTTTAGGCTAAATTCATTTCAATTCATCCTAAAATTAGGATATAAAAATAGCGCTAAACTTCTTAGCGCTATTTTTATATGGATTTCATCAAAAAAACATTTCTAATTGAAAAGAAACAGTCTATACAAAGGCTTTACCATACACTTTCAATCTCTCTAATTTCTAAATTCTTAACTTCTACAGGTTCTTCTCCTCTTTGGTGAAAATTTAGATTGGTGTAATGTTCATTCGGGAAAATTTGCGAGGTCATCACATATTGCCCCTTATTTATAAAAACTTCAATAGAAGACCAATCCATTAAAATTCGGACTTCTACAGCGCCTTCTGGTAAATTTTTGATGGGCATCAACTGATTTTCTTTGGCAAAATCTTCTTGAAAATCTGTTTTACCAGAAGTAGCCCTATCTAAAACAACTTGCTTGTTTGCACCATCAAATAATAATTTAAGTCTATCCTCTTTTGGGTTCGTAAAACTAAGTTCAAAATCTCTCGAAGCTGTGGTAAAGACAATCTCTGATTGACTAATATTTAAACCTGCAACAGAATATATAGGATTAGCTTTAAAAGAATTTGAGGATTTCAACACTTTTTTCAATCCTGTAATTGGATAATTAATTAACTCATACTGCTCATTGATTTTCTCTAAACTCAATTCTCTTGGAATAGTCATAGCGCTGCGCCATTTTTCTGTAGGCGTATCTCTAGCATAGGACCAATTACTCATCCATCCTATGAAAATTCTTTTCCCATCGGGCGTATTATTATAGGTTACTCCAGCATAATTATCTGTCCCCCAGTCCAACCACCTATCCTCTTCTTGGGTAGACGTAAATGTGGTTCCATCAAAATCTCCAATAAAATATTGCGTACCACTACCGCCATTTGGTGCTCCTGGATTAATACTAATAAGCAGCACCCATTGTTCTTTAGCTTCTCCTGCAACCTTTAATGGAAACAAATCTGGGCATTCCCAAACGCCACCGTGTGCGCCTTGGTTCTTGCCAAACTCACTAACTTTTTTCCACGAAATAAGTGTATCAGATTGCCATATTTGCAAATGATCACCAGCCACTAAAAGCATCGTCCAATTATTTGCTTTTTCATTCCAAAAAACTTTTGGATCTCTAAAATCTTTAATTCCGTCATTCCCTATAACAGGATTACCTTCATACACCGTAAAAGTCTCTCCATTATCCAAACTATAAGCGATTCCCTGGGTTTGAAAATCTGTTTTTCCTGCTTTTTCTCCATCCATATCATGATACGTAAAAATAGCTACTAACGGAGGGTTTTCTTTAGTGCCGAAACCAGAAGTATTTTCTGTATCGATAACAGCGCTCCCTGAAAATATATACCCATTTTTATCTGGAAATAAAGCTATAGGTTTATGCTCCCAATGTAATAAATCCTTGCTTGTCGCATGCCCCCAATGCATAGGTCCCCAAACAATATCATCTGGATAATATTGATAAAAGAGGTGATAAATTCCTTGATGATACACCAAACCATTAGGGTCATTCATCCATTTTTCTGGCGGAGTAAAATGATACTGAGGCCGGTATGCCTCTGTATTAGGCAAAATTGCCACCTCGGTAGCCTCTATAGACTCTTCTTTAACTTTGTTTTTCTTTTCTTTAGACTGACAAGAAAGTAAGAATACCAACCCCATAAAAGAAAATAAACACCTGATTATAACCTTCATATACATTTTATTGAAGTATAAAAATAGTGAAATTAGCGCCACTTTACAGAAAGATAAAAAACTGTTTTGAAATCAGCTTTTCTAATTGGTATCTTTGTTAGAAAATAATTTACAGTGCAAAGACAATACTTGGTTCTAATCATTCTTCTTTGCTTTTCTAATTTTTTAATAGGACAAAGATCTATTGAAAAAACGCTAGAAAAGCTCAATGAGGAAAGCATCCCATACATCACTGTAGCAGAATTACAACAACAAGACAGTCTCATCATTTTAGACACAAGAGAACTAAAGGAATATGAAGTAAGCCATCTAAAAAATGCGATTTGGGTGGGTTATGATAATTACGACGCCCATAAATTAAAACTGCAAGACAAAAACCAAAAGATAGTGGTCTACTGTTCTATAGGGGTTCGTTCCGAAAATATTGGCGAAAAATTATTAGCAAATGGATATTCTAATGTCCAAAATCTATACGGTGGCATATTTAAATGGATAGAAGAAGATCTCCCCGTATATGATTCGGAGGAAAACCGAACAGAAAACATCCATGTATTTAGTAAGTACTGGGGAAAATTACTGACCAAAGGCAATAAAATCATAAACTAAACAAACACTTGTGTCTAAAGAAAACCTTCTTTTAATTTTTACGAGAAATCCAGAACTTGGCAAATGCAAAACCAGATTGGCGGCCAGTATTGGTGATGAAAAAGCATTAGCTATTTACAAATTCTTACTCCACCATACCGAAGAAATCACTAGAAACCTGGATATAAAAAAACAGTTATATTATTCTGAGGAAATTTGGAAAGACGATATTTGGAGTACCGAAATTTACGATAAGAAACTTCAAAAAGGAATTAACCTTGGACTACGCATGGAGAATGCATTTAAAGCTGGATTTAAACAAGGATATAAAAAAATCATTGTTATAGGTAGTGATATGTATGATCTGAACCAAAAAGATTTGGAGAATGCCTTTACACAATTAGACACGTCTGATTTTGTTGTAGGACCCGCAGAAGATGGTGGTTATTACCTATTAGGCATGAAGGCAGTAGAACATGCTGTTTTCACGGACAAAGCGTGGGGTACTCCTACCGTATTAAAAGATACCTTAAAAAATTTAGAAGATAAAAAAACAACTTTATTAGAGATAAAGAATGATGTTGATGTCATAGAAGATATCAAAGACCATCCAGCCTTTCAATCTTTCTTAAAAAAATAACACTCATGAACAAAAAAGAATTAGACGAATCTGTAAGCTATTTAATTGGAAAAGGTTTTGACGCGCCAGAAATAGGAATTGTATTAGGAACAGGACTAGGTAGACTAGCAAATGATTTAGAAGACCCTATTGAAGCTCACTACAACCACATCCCCTATTTTCCATTAGCAACAGTAGAGTTTCATTCTGGGAAACTAATATTTGGCACCTTGCAAGGAAAGAAAGTTGTGGTCATGCAAGGACGTTTTCACATGTATGAAGGGTATGATTTAATAGATGTCACCTACCCAATACGTGTAATGCATCAATTAGGAATTAAAAAACTTTTTATCTCTAATGCTTCGGGCGCTATTAATACCAATTTAAAAAAGGGAGACATGATGCTTATTGAAGATCACATAAACCTTCAAGGAGGCTCACCACTCGCTTTTAAAAATGTTGCCGAGTTTGGCACTAGGTTTACAGATATGAGCGCTCCATACGATGCTGATATGCGCAATAAGCTACTCGCCATAGCAAAAAAAGAAAATATTATCTTAAAAGAAGGTGTTTACGCTTCTGTTGTTGGGCCACAATTAGAAACTAGAGCGGAATATAAAATGCTTAAAATTCTAGGAGCAGATGCAGTAGGTATGAGTACCGTTCCCGAAGTGATAGTTGCGAATCATTTAAACCTACCCGTTATTGCTGTTTCCGTTTTAACAGATGAGTGCAATCCAGAAAACTTGAAACCTGTTGATATTAATGATATTATAGCTGTTGCAGAAAAAACAGAACCTAGTATGGTACAGCTCTTTAGAGAATTGATCAAACAACTTTAAGGAAAAAAGTACGTTTAAACGATTATACAAGCCGATAAAAAAAATCTTGTAAGGTTATCTTTTAAATTTCAACTAATGTAAAAAAGTGAGTTATGAAAGTTTTTACCTTAATACTGTTTACCCTGTTTTCTCTTAGTTTTACGAGTACTAGTAATTCCGTACCCAATACCAACAGCAAACCCAGCCATGCGGAATGGAATACACTGCTTGGAAAATATGTTGATCAAAAAGGTAATGTAAATTATACAGGTTTTAAAAAAGACGCTTTTGCCTTAAGTACCTATTTAGATAGCTTAGCAAAAAATGCTCCTACAGATCAATGGTCTAAAGATGAGAAACTAGCTTACTATATTAACTTATACAATGCTGCTACCGTAAAATTAATTCTAGATAATTACCCCGTAAAAAGCATCAAGGATATTAAAAGTCCTTGGGATCAAGAATGGGTTAAAATTGGTAACAAAACGTATTCATTAGGAACTATTGAACATAAAATTTTACGTAAAATGAATGAACCAAGAATTCATTTTGCAATTAATTGCGCTTCTTACTCCTGTCCTAAGCTTGAAAATACCGCTTACCTTCCCGCAACTATGGAAGCACAATTACAGAAAGCAACGTTCAGTTTCATAAACGATACCACCCGTAATACTATATCAGAAAACGAATTACAACTTTCTAATATTTTTAAATGGTATAAAAGTGATTTTACAACAAAAGTATCTTTACAAGAATACATAAAACCATATAGCAAAATAGCAATAAGCACAGATGCTAAAGTAAAATACCTTGATTACAACTGGAGCTTAAATGAAATCAAGTAATTATAAAATAAGCATTATTATCCCTGTTCTAAATGAAGAACAGTTCATCAGTAAAATTCTCAAGTACCTCACTACACACAGTAGTCCTGAGTGCATTGAAGAAATTCTTGTTATTGATGGTGGAAGCACGGATAAGACGGTACAGATTGCATTAGAGAATGGTGCTAAAGTCATTCATTCTGATAAAGGAAGAGCAAAGCAGCTCAATACTGGAGCAATGTCTGCAAAGGGTGCTATATTGTACTTCTTACATGTAGACACCTTTCCTCCTATAAAATTTGATAGTCTTATCGTAAATCAAGTGAAGCAAGGAAATAAGGTAGGATGCTTTTTACTTAAATTTGATACCAATAGCAGGTTTTTAAACTTTTTTGGATGGCTTACTAGAATTAATTTATCTATTTGTAGAGGAGGAGACCAATCGCTTTTTATTACCAAAAAATTATTTGATAGAACTAGTGGTTTTAATGAAAACTATATCATTTATGAGGATAATGAATTCATAAGACGTATATACAAAATATCCAATTTTACCATACTCCCTTTTCACGTAAAAACCTCTACGAGAAGGTATGATGATAAAGGGAAAATTACATTACAGTATCATTTTGGCGTCATTCACTTAAAAAACTATCTAGGTGCTGGTCCAGAAAAATTATACGATTATTACCGAAGAAAAGTAGCCGTTTAGTTTTCGTAATCTAATATCACCCCTTCACTAATCCATTTAGCGAGTGCCTGCCGGTTATCTGGGTCAAGAATTCTACGTTGATCTTTTTCATTGGTAATATTTCCAATTTCTATAAAAGTCATTGCCGGGTGCGTTTTACGCACTAAATAAAGCGCAGTCCTATCTTCAAAAGTACCAGAATATGTTCTATTAGGTTGGTATTGCTTGTATTTGGCTTCGAAAGTTTTATGAATACTTTCCGCTAATTTTTTACCGTTCTTACTATCCTCATGATGGTAAAAGAAAACATCAATATTTTGACCTTTACTTCTGCTATCTACATGTGTTACAATCAAACGCTGATACTTTCCTTTATTTTCTTTGTAGAGTTTATTAACGATGTCCACACGTTGTTTTAATCGGGCTACTTGATTTAACGGAATTTCCTCATTTGGATAAGCGACCTCATCTCTATCCATCTCCAAAATACGTTCATCTCGGATACCATCATCAGGATCGCGAATAATAACATATACGATGGCCCCGTGAGAAAGTAATTCTTTAGCAAGCCTTAAGGTAACATCATACGCATATTCATCTTCAGAAATTGGTTTCCCAACATAGGTAGTCATAGCTCCAGGATCAGGACCGCCATGCCCTGAAACTAAATAGTATACATTATTTTTTAATTTGGTACTTTGCGGAATCACTTCGGCATACTTCTTACCAAATATCTCATAAGAAACACCTGCGACAGATGTAGCTTCTGGCTCTACCTTAAGATTTAAATTCTGGACTACTTTAGGTATTTTATATGCTCTGCCTTCATACAGATGAACACTATCACGAAGATTATGAACATTCATAGAAACAAACTCCTCATAAGTTTCGTACGGATCTGCCCCGTGTTTTCTTAATAAGGAGAGTATCCCATCTCCTTTTTCCGCAACTACGGTGTTCACAGAGTCCTGAGCATTTACCGGAAGAATAACGGTACAAACTAAGACAAACAAAACATATTTTATGCCTGATTTTAACATGGTAATTTCAAAATTCAATTTATAAATTTTTATGTGTTTGGAAGCGTTACTTTTTATCTTCCATGGCTATGGTTGAGTAATCAATTTGTATACCAGTAGTGATTACATTGGCAAATTTACTTTTATTTGCTTCAGTAGCTGTAACGGATGGTATTTTTTTATTCTGATTTTCTACGGTAATAAAGCTTAGTGCTGGCAACACATTATTGATTAAATATAAGTTGGTTTTGTTTGATAAAAATTCAGCCTCATATTGTTTCGCATTCAATCTAAATTTTTTTGATTTAAACGTTTTTGTAATGCTATTGGCAAAATGTTTTCCCTCCTTACTCTTCTGATCATGAGCTACCGAAATTATAGAAGAAGCACTAAGACTGCCATTCCCCACATCAACCACCAAAAGCCGCTGATAGTCCTCTTGGTATTTTAAATACCGCTGATTTATTGCAGCTACATAATCTCCTAACTTTACTCCCTCCTCTTTATCATTTTCAAATAAAAACACCCGAGCACCATGAGCTAACAAATTAACAGCCATAGCTGTAGCTAACTGATAATTACTTTTGGAGTTCTTTTTTACTTGCTGAAAATTATCGGCATTAAAATTATCAATAAGTAAATAATATACGGTATTATTGAGCAGGCTATCTCTTTTCTTTATCGCTGTCTTCGTAGTATCGAAAATAGGACGATCCTCTTGATTGCTCAGGGTTATCATTCTCCCCATATTCCGAAAAGAACTTTCGCTATTAGGAATCTTATAGGTTTTTCCACGTTCCAAATAACTTCCATCGATAATTGAACCCCTATTAAGTTTCAAAAATTCCTGGTAATACTTATCTACCTGAAGGCCTTCTCTCCATAAAACAGAAACAATTCCGTCTCCTTTTTGAGCAACAAATGTCTGATATTTCTCTTGAGAAAAACCAAACTGAATCATCGCGAACAAAGCCAAAAAAGGGGGGATTGTTTTTTTGTAGTTCATTGATACTGATATTTGTAGTAAATATTATTAAAAATATTGTCCAATTCCAAATACTAAGCCTTTTGTTGCATCTTTTGTGACTCCATATCCATAATCTATCCTAAAAATGGCATTAAAAACTCTTTTATGCATAAAACGCAAACCTACCCCAGGATAAATTCTAATATTTCCATTCTGAGAAAAATCACTTAATTCACCTCCTGGGTTTCGCCAAGAGCCTCCATCTACAAAAACATTGCTCTGTAATACAAACCAATCTTTATCTACTAAGGTATGTCTATACTCTGTATTAAATACTATGGCACCGGTACCGCGATCTATGGTATTACCTACCCCTCTAATATTTAAATTATTATCTAAGGTAAAAGGAGCAAATGGACTATCAGAATTAGTAGCCAACCCTAAGCGGACTCTGTTGGCCCAATTTCCTTTTTGACCTACACGTTTATAAAACAGAAAATCATTAAAGCCTATGACAAAATCTGGAAGATTTGCATCTGCGCTATGCACATACTGCAAGTTTAATGCGCTTTTAAAGCCATTTAAGTATTGGTAATGATAATTCAACGCTTCAAAGTTATACAGTAATTTCCATAAGCGTTTGTCAACTTTTAATGCTGTAGGCACTTCATTGCTTGTAAAGCCATCAATATATTGATAGTCTTCAGAAAAAAAAGAAAACCCAAACTCCACTGTATTTTTTAGGTTAACTTGGTACAAACCTAAAACCTCCACCCCTTTATTATTATACTTATAATCTGCAGTAGCTTCACTAAAAAAAACGGGCTCTTGTGTTGTAAAATCATTATAACTTACTGCTAAACCAAATTTATCAGAAAACAAATAGGGCGCCCTTATACTTACACCATAAGAATTAAATATATCGTATTGATAAAAACCTCCTAGGGTAATATTACTGCCTAACAAATTAAATTCTTGTAAACCCAACCGAAATGCAAAATCATCATTTGAAGAACTAAAAAGATTTGCAAAAGGAATTAAGGTAAAATTTTCTTCAATGGCAAAAACAACTGCTACAGTACCCTCTTGTAGTTGGTTTATTTTAAAAGTTGCATTTGCTACTGGTGGTAATCTTTTTAATTTTAGAATATCATTTTCTAACGCAAGGGTATCTAAAACATCCCCCTTTCTTGTTGTAATAATTTTTGACAAGAAAGATGGCTTGGTTCTTTTTACACCTGTTATTGTAATTTCTTTAATGATTAGATCCTGCCCTAAGACCGTACCAAACACCATGAAAATAAGACTTAAGAAAAAATAATTTAATTTCATGGTAAAAAATTTCAAATCAATAATTGATTTTATATAATTTTCTTAAGGTTTCTTCTGCTGGCTTGTTTTGGGGCGTAAACCTATTATCCGTACCCCCGCCAGATTGTTTGTGATCTATAAACCACTTCCAAACATATCCTCCCGCAAACCAATCTTCCGACCAAAATTCTTGTATGATAGCTTCTGTAGCATTTACTTGTGCTTCTAAGTTTACATTTTCATCATTCCGATCTACCAACCAAGGTTTCTTAGCGGTATAATCCATACTTCTATAGCCATATTCTGTAAATAAGATAGGCTTATCTTCTTTTGACGCTATCTCCGCTAAACCAGTTTTCCACTTTTGCCAACCCGTTTTCAGAACCTCAACAGATGGCGATTTATCTTCAGATAAAGGAAAATATGCATCTACACCAATATAATCTAAAGTATTCCAAAAATGAACTTTCTTGTATTCATCCCAATTAGCAGCGTAGGTAAGCTTCCCTTTATAGCGTTCTTTTATTTTAAGAATAAGAGCCGTCCAATATTCTGGCCTATTTACCACAAACTGCTCTAACTCTGTTCCTATACACAGAATCTCTACCTTAGCTTCTTGCGCCAATTCTGCATAAGTTAGAATAAAGTCACTATAAGATTGTTCCAGTGTCAACCATTCCGCTTCGCTATTCATTTTTAAATTTCCAGTAAATTCCCCATGCCATATCCAAATTTGAGGTTTTAACATCACCGCAATATTATTCTTATGGAGCATTTCAATATATTGCTTTGCGCCACTTTTAGTTTCACCAAACCACTGCTTATCCGTATTAAATTTAACTTCGGGAGAAGCTAAATCGCGAATAAACCCAAAAGGCATCACCGCTGCATGGTTTGCATTTAAATCTACCACCTCTTGAATATGTTCTTGTGCTACTTCTATTCTAGAGGATACAAAACTCACTCCGTTAATTTTATTCTTTTCCTGGCTAGAACATGAAATTTGGATACAAAAAAGAAGCAAAACGCCTATTTTATTCATTATACTTGATTTATAATTCAAAAATAGGCTTTTATTAAACAGGCTTTAAAAAATACCTCGTAATCCTAAGTTAAAGGTTTCTCCTAGTCCAGTATTAGAACCTCTAACAAAATTTGTATACAGCAGTTCTAGATTTAGTGCTTTGGTTAATTGGTATTTTGCTCCTCCACCTACGGCTGTAAAATCTTGAGAAAAATCATTTCCTAAATCTAATCTTTGAGAGTGTTGCGCTAGTGCTAGCACTGTAAATTTGCTGCTTGGAAAGTAACTTAAAAATAACCCAGGAGTTAAGCTTAAGCTGTTATTCGCAAAACTTTCTTCTTTATCACCAAAATGAAGTTCTGAATTTAGCTCAGAGAATAATTGCCATTTATCTCCTGGAAAGGTATAATCATAGAAAAATCTATTTTGCCAAGTATACCCTTTTTGATCTAAGAACACACCATTCTCTGTTTCATTATCGACTAAAGGAATAAAAAATGAACTCTGAATACTGAAATTACTCACCGCTGTAAAAGGCACAAATTTTACAGAAGGCGCAATAGAGGTAAGTCCTGAACGGGCCGAAGACTCTTCTCCATCAAATTTAAAAACATCTAAAGCACTTCTATCATTTATAACGTTTGATCTAAATTCTAGAATAGCACCAACATTCCATCTTTTATTTTCACCAACACCCGTATACGCTTCTAAACTAGAGGTGAAAAATGTTTGTCTCGGTTCTTTGCCTTCAGAAAAAGTACTCTCTGTTTGCGTATATAAGTTGTTAAACCATTTTACATCATACTGTCCTTTCCCTATTAATTTTGAGGGGGTATATTGTTGAATATTACTTTTCTCTTCTTCATCTTGTGCAAACCCAAATGAGGTTGCTAAGACCAATACTGCCAATGCTATGTAATTTTTGTTTTTCATAATTTTTATTCTTTGATTATCTTAATTTCCTTTAGTTAGTTATTTAGTTTCGTTTAGACGCCAATCATAGCTGTAATAGCCCACTTTTGCACCTTCCGGAAGTTTTTCTGTTTTATATCTATTGATGAAATCTGTTACAGATGCATCTTTTTGTAAAAAATCTTTTTTATACCACTCAAATAATTGAGAGATTTTTACTTTATTCTTTTCTACCACAATAAAGCTTGGGTTGTTGATTGCTTTCTTTGTTTGTTGTGTAAGTTGATGGTCTAATGTAGCTGCTTTATAAGCTGTATTTATTATCGGAGGACAACCTAAACCTGCACAGACTAACACAAAATGAAAGCGTGCTTCTTTAGGAAACTCTGCTCTTAATTTCTTATTTTCTATATCATTAAGGGTGATGTTTGTTCCTCCTATTTTATAGGTGATTTTATCAAAAAAGCCTGCTACATCTAAAGGAGATTTTATAGGGTAATTAGCAACTACACCGTCAATTACAGATATATTATACGCATTGATCCAAAAAGCTTGATACTCTTTCGTGTTTTCCTTAGCAACAGTTTGCGTTGCCAGCATTGTTTTTAAATCTAATAAATCGGTTTTATTCTTCTTTACTGCTTTATAATTAACGCTACCATCAGTCACATACGTTTTAAAAAAAGCATCTGCTTTGTAAATAAAATCTGTAGTTGACTGTGCGAAACTAAAGTTAATTCCTATTAAAAAAAATACTATACCTACACTCTTTTTCATATCTTAAACTTTTTATTAGTATCTACATCTAAGTCGAGAAGCTTTTCAAATGCTAACAATAACAATGCTTCTTGGTTTCGATGGTTCAAAGAGAATCAAAGAATATCACAATTCTATAACAGAAATATTTTATTTAAAAACTTAAATAAAATATTCAGAATTTGTTAAGTTCTCATAACTAGTTACGACTCAAACCCAACAACCAATCAAAGCATATGGAAAACATTGTCATTATTGGAAATGGAATAGCAGGTGTTACAGCCGCTAGACACATTCGAAAATTATCTGATAAAAAAATTACAATCATCTCTGCAGAAAGTGAATATTTCTTCTCTAGAACGGCCTTAATGTATGTGTACATGGGGCACATGAAGTTTGAACATACACAGCCGTATGAGAATTGGTTTTGGAAAAAGAATAGAATTGAGTTATTAAATGCTTTTGTAGAAAGAGTAGATCACGAAAATAAAAGCCTGAAATTAAAAGGCGGAACATCTGTTTCTTATGATAAGTTAATTATAGCTACAGGGTCTAAACCTAATAAATTTGGTTGGCCAGGTCAAGACCTAAAAGGCGTCCAAGGGTTATACTCTAAACAAGATTTAGAACAGCTTGAAAAAAATGCTCCAAACAAAGAAGTGTGCAAGAGAGCCGTAATTGTTGGTGGCGGACTTATAGGTATAGAGATGGCAGAAATGCTTCGCAGCAGAAAAATTCCTGTCACTTTTTTAGTGCGAGAAAATAGTTTTTGGAATGGCGTTTTGCCTAAAGGAGAATCACAACTAATTAATGAGCATATTTTAGATCACCATATAGATTTACGCTTGGAGACTAATTTAGAAGAAATTATTTCTGATGAAAACGGTCATGCAAGAGCAATTAGAACAGATAAAGGAGATATTATAGAATGTTCTGTTGTTGGACTAACAGCAGGAGTTTCCCCTAATATTGATTTCCTTAAAGACTCTGGTATTGAACTAGGAAGGGGAGTAAAAGTAAATAGACTTTTAGAAACCAATATCAAAGATATCTACGCTATTGGAGATTGTGCGGAACAGCATGAAGGTATTGGCAACAGAAGACCTATTGAAGCTGTTTGGTATACAGGAAGAATGATGGGAGAAACCCTTGCCCAAACATTATGTGGCAACCCTACGGAATACAAACCTGGACACTGGTTTAATTCTGCTAAATTTTTAGATATTGAATACCAAACATATGGTTGGGTATTTAGCGAACGAAGCAAACAAGACCATGAAGAACATTTTCATTGGCGCCATGCAAAAGAAAATATCTGCCTAACGATTGCCATACATAAAGATACTAGACAATTCTTAGGAATAAACACTTTTGGTATAAGAATGAGGCACGAAATTTTTGACCGCTGGCTCACAGAAAATAAAAATATAGAATTTGTCATTGAGCATTTAAAAGATGCCAATTTTGATCCAGAATTCTTCAAGGCTTACGAGCAAGAAATTGTAAGCCAATTTAATAACACTTACAACACCAACATCAGTGTCAAGAAAAAGAGTTGGAAAAGAATTTTTAGTAAAGCTTAATCTTAATAAGGTAAAAAATATAACATGAAAATAATACAAAAAATTGGCCTTATTATCTTTTTGACGGGCTTAGCTGTCTTCACCGCTGTTCCATTATTAGGAACCTTTAAATTAGATCAGAATTCATTTGATAGCATTGTTGCTGAAAAAAATATAAAAAGCGAAGTATTCATAGCGGATATAAATCAAAACGTTGTAGGCAAGGAGTTTTCTGGAATGCAAGGATTATCACCTCTTGTAGCAAATGCTTTAGACAACGCTAATGAAACCCACGTAAAAAATAAAGAATACGATAAAAAAATATACACCAGCTCCAGTGAAATGGCTACCCTTATTGGTAAAAAGTCAGGAACTGGTTTTATTGCTAACAATAAAGGTATCATGTGGTTCTTAACTTTTGGCTTAGCCATTATTGGAGCGTTAATGTACATATTACCTAATGCTATTTTATTAGGTAAAAAAGGTATTAAAAATGATGGAGTTTACCATGAAAGTGCCACCAATAAGGGGTGGATAGCATGGATGGTCTTTATTTTCTTAGTTTCTTTTTACCTTGTCCTCTATTTTGCATCAGAATACGCTGTAAACTGGACCTTCATAGTAGATCCTATAAGTGAAAGTTTAAGCGGTAATCCTGCCGGACACTGGTTTGTTTACGGGTTTATGTATTGTGTTGTAATGACGGTAATGGCTGCAAGAATGTATATTAAATACCGCCATAATGTGTATCAAATGGTACGTACTACATCGGTATTATTCTTTCAAATTGTATTTGCATTTCTTATCCCTGAAATAATGGTGCGTTTACAAATGCCGTACTATGATTTTAAAAATGCTTTCCCTTTAGATTATGATTTCTTTTTTCAATGGAATTTAAAATCACTCTTAAACAGTGGTGGTATTGGTCTTTTTATTTTAGTTTGGGGTATTGTATTAACCTTGGTTTTTGTTCCTGTCATGGTTTATTTCTTTGGCAAAAGATGGTATTGCTCTTGGGTATGTGGTTGCGGTGGTCTTGCAGAGACCTTAGGAGACCCTTACAGACAACACTCTAGCAAATCTTTATTCTCATGGAAAGTAGAACGTTGGTTAATTCATGGGGTATTATTATTTGCATTAGTCATGACAGCCTTAACCTTATATAGCTTTTTTGCAGAAACAGGAACCGTATTAGGAATTAAAACCTCTAGCATTCAAAATTTATATAGCTTATTAATTGGTTCTATTTTCGCTGGAGTTATTGGAACAGGATTTTATCCGATTTTCGGAAATAGAGTTTGGTGTAGATTCGGTTGTCCATTAGCTGCTTACCTAGGCTTTGTTCAACGTTTCAAATCACGCTTTAGAATTACTACAAATGGCGGACAGTGTATTTCTTGTGGTAACTGTTCTACGTATTGCGAGCAAGGTATTGATGTTAGAGCGTATGCTCAAAAAGGAGAAAACATTGTACGGTCTAGTTGTGTTGGTTGTGGCGTATGTTCTGCTGTATGCCCTAGAGGAGTTCTAAAATTAGAAAACGGACCGGAAGAAGGAAGAATTAATTCTACAGAAGTACTTTTAGGAAATGATGTTGATTTAATGGAGTTAGTGAACAAAAAATAATCAATCATGTATTTAAAAGCTTTTTTCTATGTTTGCGCCTTTGTTTTGCTAAATACCAATGCTTTTGCGAAAACATATTCTAAAAATTATTACAAAAACGGAATATTAAAATCTGAAGGTTGGGTAGAAAACGGAAAGAAAAACGGCTATTGGAAATTTTATTATGAAAATGGTCGTCTCTCTGAACAAGGACATTATAAAGAAAATAGCAAAACAGATTACTGGGTTTATTTCACTAAAAATGGACAATTAAAACAAGAAGGAAACTACAGATACGGTCAAAAATATAAGTGGTGGTTGTTTTATGATAGCAACGGACATATTAATCATAAATGCCAACTTAGTGAAGGAGTCAAAGATGGGTATTGTTTAAAATACACCAACCAGAAATTAACTTCGGCAGAAAAGTATAGAAATGGAGAAAAAATTAAAGAGTGGTTTAGCTTTTCTAGTTTTAGAAGCGAGAATAAACTTTCTGACTTAAGATAATGAAAGAAATTATAGTAATTATTCCCGCATATAATGAGGCAGATTCCATTGCCCACGTTATAAAAGAAATTCCCGGAAATGTCTCTGAAATTATTGTGGTCAATAATAATTCTACGGATAGCACAGCTGAAAATGCTGAAGCCGCTGGCGCTACAGTACTTACAGAAACCAGAAAAGGATATGGTTATGCTTGCCTAGCAGGACTGGATTATATCGCCAAAACATCTAAAAACCCATATATCATCGTATTTGTTGATGGTGACTATTCTGATTACCCGGAAGAACTCACTAAAATAGTTGCCCCTATACTCCATGATGATATTGATATGGTCATTGGAGCTAGGGATGAGGCGTTACGAGAAGATGGTTCTATGACACCCCAGCAAATATTTGGAAATTGGTTAGCAACCTTTCTAATGAAACTATTTTTCAATGCAAGATTTACAGACTTAGGCCCGTTTAGAGCTATCAAATATGATAAATTACTGGCCTTGAACATGGAGGATGAAACTTATGGCTGGACTGTAGAGATGCAATTGAAGGTTTTAAAGAAGAAATTTACATATACCGAAGTACCAGTACGTTATAAAAAAAGAATTGGCATATCAAAAGTGTCAGGTACCGTAAAAGGTAGTATATTTGCAGGCATAAAAATCCTAAGTTGGATTTTTAAATACAGTATAAAATAAGATGGCATTAACAATTTCCTACATTATCATCGCAATCTATAGTATTGCTCTTGTTTTAATTTTCTTTTATAGTTTGGCGCAATTGAACCTGTTGTTCAACTACTTAAGTTATAAGAAAAAAAATGAAACAGCCCCCAAGTACAACCTATTAGACCCCAAAGAAATTCCGTTTGTAACCATTCAGCTTCCTGTTTATAATGAGGAGTATGTAATGGATCGTTTATTAGAAAATATTGCAAAATTAGAGTACCCATCAAGTAAATTAGAGATTCAAGTTCTTGATGATTCTACAGATGAGTCTGTAGAAAAGACTGCTGAACATATTAAAAAATTACAAGAGACTGGCTTAGACATTCAACACATAAGACGTGAGAATAGAAGTGGTTTTAAAGCAGGTGCTCTTAAAGAAGGATTAACAATTGCAAAAGGTGAATTTATTGCAATTTTTGATGCAGATTTCTTGCCATCAGCAGATTGGCTAAAAAAGACTATCATCTATTTTAAGGATCAAGAAATAGGGGTAGTGCAAACCCGTTGGGGCCACATTAACAGAGACTATTCTACCTTAACTAGAATACAAGCTTTTGCATTGGATGCTCACTTTACATTAGAACAAGTAGGGAGAAATGCAAAAGGACACTTTATCAATTTTAATGGTACTGCTGGTATATGGCGTAAAGAATGTATTCTTGATGCTGGTAACTGGGAAGGCGATACCTTAACTGAAGATTTAGATCTAAGCTACAGAGCTCAATTAAAGAACTGGAAGTTTAAATATCTTGAAGATGTTGAAACTCCTGCAGAATTACCTGTTGTTATTAGCGCCGCACGTTCGCAACAATTTAGATGGAACAAGGGTGGTGCAGAGAATTTCAGAAAGACAGTTACGAGTGTCGTTTCTTCTAAAAACATCCCTTTTAAAACTAAATTTCACGGGGTAATGCATTTACTTAATAGTTCTATGTTCCTATGCGTATTCATAGTAGCCCTATTAAGTATTCCCATGCTTTATATCAAAAACAGCTATGGCCATTTAGGTTGGATTTTTGAAGTTACAAGTTTCTTTATCGTAAGTACTATTATCTTATTTGTCTGTTATTGGTTTACCTACAAAAGTATACAAGGCAGTAGTTTTGATAATTTCATTGACTATATAAAATTATTTTTCACCTTCTTCTCTATAGCATTAGGTTTCTCTTTACACAATTCTATTGCTGTATTAGAAGGCCATATGGGTAAAAGAAGTGAATTTGTTAGAACGCCTAAGTTTAACTTAGACAATATTAAGAACAGTTGGAAGGGAAATAAATATTTAGCTACCAAACTATCTCCAAACATGATTATAGAAGCAGCATTAATGGTCTACTTCCTATTTGGAATGTATAGTGCTATTCCATTGAATGATTTTGGATTGTTCCCTTTTCACTTTATGTTATTTTTAGGATTCGGATTCGTATTCTTTAAATCACTTACGGCAAGAGCATAAGAATGAAATCATATTGGAAGCTTCATAAAGTTCCAATGGTAATGATGCTTTTAAGTTGCATCTTATATTACATATTCGCATTTCATTTTGAAAGAACCGAATTTACAAAACTAGTAGTCCTTTTTATAGGGCTACTAGTTTTGTGTTTTAAAATAGTACAGTTTGAAAAACTAAACCTAAAATTTATTCTCGTTACAGGAATAATTTTTAGAATTATATTCTTAGTAACAATTCCCAACTTATCACAAGACTTTTATCGATTTATATGGGATGGTGAATTGGTGAGTAACCTTATTAACCCCTATCTAAACATTCCTAATGATCTTATTCTAGATCCCAATCTAGTAATAGACAACGCCAAGGAACTCCTTACGGGGATGGGAGAGTTAAGTCCTAAGTTTCACAGTAATTACCCACCCCTAAATCAGCTTATATTCGCAGTTGCAGCACTACTCGGTGGTAAAAGTATTTTAGGCGCTGTAATAGTTATGCGTATCTCTATAATCCTTGCAGATATAGGAATTGTTTATTTCGGGAGAAAACTATTGCGCAAGCTGAACAAATCACCACATTTAATCTTCTGGTATTTCTTAAATCCGCTTGTAATCATGGAGCTTACAGGAAATCTCCATTTTGAAGGGGTTATGCTATTTTTCTTTGTGTGGTCTCTATACTTATTATCAATGAACAATTGGAAGCTTGCCGCTGTAGTTTACGCTTGCTCTATAAGTATCAAATTAGTTCCGCTTTTATTTTTACCTCTTTTTTTAACTCATTTTAAGTTTAAAAAAAGTGTTGCTTTTTACAGTATCGTAGGACTAAGTATCCTAACGTTACTCCTCCCCTTTTACGCCTCAGAATTCATTGCTAATTATTCTAAGACAGTAGGCTTATGGTTTTCTAATTTTGAGTTTAATTCAAGCATTTATAATGTTGTTAAAACAATAGGCGTAAATTATTTTGATGCAAAACCTTGGGAATTGATCAAAACTTACGGAAAGCTAACGCCTATTATTACTATCTTAACGGTATTAGCCTTTACCTTTTTTAGAAAAAATGACAACCTGAGTACTTTAATAAGCAGTATGCTTTGGATACTTACGATATATTACTTCATATCACCAACAGTACACCCTTGGTACATTATCTTTTTAGTAGTACTTACTTGTTTCACCAACTATAGATACGCTTTAGTATGGTCTGCCACTGTAATTCTTAGTTATTGGGCCTATTCTGATCCTAATTATGTGGAGCATTTAGGAATTCTTACTATTGAATATCTGCTAGTATTTTCTTTTATGATTTACGAATTAAGTAAACAACGTAACAAATTGTAAAGTTTTTGTAAAAATTTAAACACTACTGTTGATAAGTCGATTTTATTTGTACTTTTGACTCATAATGAACAAAAACAATTACATATTCACTACAGACAGATCATTCGCATCTGCCCGTTCATTTACGCCTACACGTCGCCGCCCGTAAGGGTGCACTATAATTATGGAAATAGGTGAGTCCATTTCCGCTAAGTCTCAAAACAACATTTCATTAATATTTTTACTCTTAAATCCTAATTGGCAATGGAATTACTAATTGCTAACGAATCACATTTTAAGTATGCAGAAATTATCTGTGATACGATTGCAGAATCTGCAAAAACTCGTGGTACTGGTATTGCAAAACGCACTCCAGAATATATTCGTAAAAAACTTGAAAACGGTAACGCTGTTATAGCATTAGACGGAACCACATTTGCTGGCTTCTGCTATATTGAAATTTGGGGACATGAAAAATATGTCGCTAATTCTGGTCTTATCGTCCATCCAGACTATAGAGATAGAGGTTTAGCGAAGCAAATAAAGCAACGAATCTTTGAACTCTCGGGAGAAAAATTTCCTGATGCTAAAATTTTTGGTATTACTACCGGATTGGCTGTAATGAAAATTAATTACGAGTTAGGATATAAACCAACTACATTCTCGGAGCTTACTGATGATCCGGAGTTTTGGAAAGGATGCCAAACCTGTAAAAATTTTGATATTCTTACACGTACAGAACGTAAAATGTGTCTATGTACTGCCATGCTTTATGACCCTAAAGCAATATCAAAAAAGAAAGCTGAAGAAGAGAAAGAAAAATTAAACACAAAAGCTTTTAAGCGATTAAAAAGTATAAAAGAATCCCTTTTCCTAAAAAAGAAATAAAATGAAAAAATTAGTTTTAGCCTATAGTGGCGGATTAGACACATCATACTGTGCGAAACATTTATCAAAAGACAAAGGATTTGAAGTTCATGCCGTGAGTGTAAATACCGGTGGTTTTTCAAAAGAAGAAATAAGTCAGATTGAAAAAAAATCTTTAGAATTAGGGGCTACTTCATACAAATCTATTGATGCCGTACAGACGTTTTATGATAAAGTAGTAAAGTATTTAATTTTTGGGAATGTCTTAAAAAATAACACCTACCCACTTTCTGTTAGTGCAGAGCGTATTGTACAAGCTATTGAAATAGTTAACTACGCCAAAAAGGTAGGAGCCAATTATATTGCTCACGGTAGTACTGGCGCAGGAAATGATCAAGTACGTTTTGATATGATCTTTCAGATTATCGCTCCAGAAATAGAAATCATCACCCCTATTAGAGATAATAAATTATCTAGAGAAACTGAAATTGCTTACCTGAAAGAAAACGGAATTGATTATCCTTGGGAAAAGGCTAAATACTCTATCAATAGAGGACTTTGGGGAACATCTGTGGGTGGAGAAGAAACACTAAGTTCTAATAAAGCATTACCGGACAGCGCATACCCTAGTCAACTTCAAGAAAAAGAGCCTGCAGATGTTACACTTACTTTTGAAAAAGGAGAATTAGTAGCTGTAAACGGGATTAAAGATATTCCTGTGGCGAATATAGAAAAACTAGAAGCTATGGCCTCTAAGTACGCCATTGGTAGAGATATCCACGTTGGTGATACCATCATTGGGACGAAAGGTAGAGTAGGTTTTGAAGCTGCTGCTGCTTTAATCATCATCAAAGCGCATCATTTATTAGAGAAACATACGCTTACAAAATGGCAACAATACCAAAAAGAACAACAAGGTAATTTCTATGGCATGTTGTTACATGAAGGTAATTATTTGGATGAAGTAATGCGAAATATTGAAGCTTTCTTGACAGATACTCAAAAAAATGTTTCTGGTGATGTTTTCCTAAGCTTATATCCGTTCCAATTTAGATTAAACGGAATTTCATCTCAGCATGATTTAATGACGGATGCTTTTGGAAGTTACGGTGAAGAAAACAAAGGATGGTCTGCCACCGATGCGAAAGGTTTTATAAAAATTCTTTCAAATCCTGGTAGAATATATAATCATGTAAATGGCAGAGATGAATAGTATCTTGAAATTACTTGAAACAAGGAATCTTTATATCCATTTGATGTTATTTAAAATTTATCTTCAATCAAATGGAAGAACAAAAAATCCAATAAACACAAGTGATTTAAAAAATGAAATTAAGGAAATATTTGGTGATGATTATAGCCATCAAGACTACCTAACTGCGGTTGAATATTTAATATCAGAAAATTTAGTCGAGGACATACAGATGGGTTTAACAATTGGAGGTAGAACATATTTTGAAAATTGGATTAAAGAATTTGAAAATCTTAGCAAAGAGGATCAAGAAAATTTAAACGAAAGTTTATCTCCAAAGGTTTCAAAATTTTTTGAATTAACCGACAAGGTAAGTAAAGTGGCTACATTGGTTACAAAATTAGTTGAATTAAGTAATAAAATATGATCAAAGCAGGCATAATCGGTGGTTCTGGATATACGGGTGGAGAACTTATTCGTATACTTTTAAACCATCCTGAAGCAGAAATAGATTTTGTATACAGCACTACAAGAGCAGGCAAAGAAATTACCACGGCACATCCTGATTTATTAGGACTTACAGACCTAGCATTTACTGATACTGTAAATCTAAATGTAGCTGTTGTTTTCTTGTGCTTAGGTCATGGGAATTCTACAAGCTTCTTAAAAGAACATAGTTTTTCTTCAGATACTAAAATTATTGATTTAAGTAATGATTTCCGCTTACATGCAGATGCTGTATTAGACGGTAAGGAATTTATTTATGGTTTGCCTGAGACCAATAGAGAAAAAATAAAAACAGCTAACTACATTGCAAATCCGGGATGTTTTGCCACAGCCATTCAATTAGCATTATTACCATTGGCCAAAGCAAATCTATTAGGAGATGAAGTCCATATCAATGCCGTTACTGGAAGTACTGGCGCTGGTGTTAGCCCTTCTGGAACTACACATTTTAGCTGGAGAAATAATAATGTGTCTTGGTACAAGCCATTTACACACCAACATTTGGGAGAAATAGGCGAAAGTTTAGCTTCTTTTGAAACCCCCGTGGGAGAGTTATTATTTTTACCCACCAGAGGAAACTTTCCTAGAGGCATACTCGCTACGGCATATACCAAGTTTGACGGTACCTTGGAGGAGGCAATTACCTTGTATAAAGATTTTTATAAAGAAGCCCTGTTTACACAAATCTCAGATCAAGAGATCCACTTAAAGCAAGTGGTAAACACCAATCAGTGTCATATTCATTTACACAAACACAACAATAGATTATTAATTACTTCTGCAATAGATAACTTATTAAAAGGGGCATCTGGGCAAGCAGTACAAAATATGAATCTAATGTTTGGCCTAGCAGAAAATAGCGGGCTAAATTTAAAAGCGGCAGCATTCTAGTACCCATCGGCGGTAAGCGTACACCGAAAAAGAAGATGGTCATTTTAGAAGTCATCAAAATAAATTTCCGCCTTAGCGGCAATGAAAATAAAATTTTTTACAAATGAAAATAGCAATTATAGGAGCAGGAAATTTAGGTCTAGCCATTGCCAAAGGAATTTTAAGTAGCAATGGGGCAACCACCATGTACCTTACCAAAAGAAAAACAGGTAGCATTGAAAAATTTGAGAAGTACGGCAATGTTACGGTAACCTCAGACAATAGGGAAGCTGTATTAAATTCTGATATTTTAATTTTTGCTGTTCAACCCAATCAGTTTGTAAAAATCCTAGGCGAAATAAAAGATCTATTAACCGAAAAGCATGTGCTTATTTCTACGATTACCGGATTTAGTATTGCTCAAATAGAAGCGGTAGTTGGAGATGACCAAAACATCATTAGAAGCATGCCCAATACCGCCATTTCAGTAGGAAAATCTATGACTTGTATTTGCTCTAATGAAAAAGGACAAAAAAGGATTGAATTGGCTCTAGCTATTTTTAATAGAATGGGCCATTCGCTAGAAATTCCAGAAACTCAAATGCAGGCGGCAACTGTAATTTGCGCTAGCGGAATTGCCTTTTGGATGCGTATGATACGTGCTACTACTCAAGGAGCTATACAATTAGGTTTTGACGCTAAAGAAGCTCAAGAGCTAGCCATGCATACCTGTAATGGTGCGGCAGGCCTGTTAATTGAATCAGGAAGCCATCCAGAGGCAGAAATAGATAGAGTCACAACCCCTCAAGGTTGTACGATTCAAGGATTAAACGAAATGGAACATCAAGGATTAAGCTCTTCTTTAATACAAGGAATTGTAGCTTCATACGATAAAATTAGTCGTATTAAAGAAGAAAACAAATAGCCTAATTCGTGTAAAAATAAAACGTAAAAAATGAAACTATTTGATGTTTACCCTTTATATAATGTTACACCTGTTAGTGCTAAAGGGAGTATCGTTACTGATATAAACGGACAAGATTACTGGGATTTTTACGGAGGTCATGCTGTAATATCTATCGGACATGGACACCCACATTATATTAAAAGATTAGAAGATCAATTACATAAAATTGGATTTTACAGCAATGCAATCCAAAACCCATTACAAACAGAATTGGCTACTAAATTAGGAGCGCTTTCTGATTGTGAAGATTATAACTTATTTCTATGTAGCTCTGGGGCGGAAGCCAATGAAAACGCCTTAAAAATGGCGTCATTTATTACTGGAAAATCCAGAGTTATTGCATTTAATAACGGTTTTCACGGTAGAACTTCGGCTGCAGTAGCCGCTACAGATAATCAGAATATAAATGCCCCCATCAACAAACAACAAAAAGTAACTTTCTTACCATTCAATGCTTTTGATGCCTTTGAAAGCGAAATTGAAAAAGGAGATGTTTGTGCTGTAATTCTAGAAGCAATACAAGGCGTGGGTGGCTTAGATGAGCCATCAACCGAATTTTACCAGAAGATTGCTGAAAGTTGCAAGAAACATCATGTCATCCTAATTGCTGATGAAGTACAATCAGGATTTGGTAGAAGTGGGAAATTCTTTGGATTTCAACATCACGACATTCAACCAGATATTATTAGCATTGCAAAAGGTATGGGAAATGGTTTCCCTGTGGGCGGTGTTCTAATTCACGAAAGTATTGAGGCTAAATACGGAATGTTAGGTACTACATTTGGTGGCAACCATTTGGCATGTGCGGCATCTCTCGCTGTTTTAGAAGTTATTGAAAAAGAAGACTTGATTGCCAATGCTGCAAAAATTGGAGTCTATTTTAAAGAGCGTGCTGCAGAAATCCCTCAAGTTAAAAAAATTAAAGGCCGTGGATTAATGCTTGGTTTGGAATTCGATTTTGAAGTATCAGAATTACGCAAAAAACTTATTTATGATCAGCATATTTTTACCGGTGGAGCAAGTAATAAAAAACTGCTGCGTATTTTACCTGCGCTTAACATTTCAGAAAAAGAGATAGATATCTTCTTTGATGCTTTAAAAAAGGAACTAAAGTGAGTTTACTATTAAGTATAGAACAACGGAATAAGGTTTTGAAAACCATGGCGGAATTTATAGCGCTAGAAAAGGAAGCTATTTTAGACGCTAATAAAAAAGATTTAGAGGCCTATACTGGTGATGATCTTGCTATGGGAGACCGCCTAAAAGTTGATGATGCTAAAATTGAAGGGATGATCTTATCCTTACAACAGTTAGCAGACCAAGAAGACCCCTTAGGTGTAGAACGTTTTGGTTTTACCCATGAAAACGGAATTAAAGTAAGTAATAAAACGGCTCCATTTGGTACTATTTGTATTATTTACGAATCCAGACCTGATGTTACCATTGAAGCTGCTGGTATTGCTTTTAAATCTGGAAATAAGATCTTATTGAAAGGCGGAAAAGAATCTTTACAAAGCAATTTGGCCTTAGTGGCGCTTTGGCACAAGGCTTTAGAACAAAATGAATGCGCAACAGACTGGGTTACTTATTTACAATTTAACCGAGAAGAAACCCAAGCTTTTTTACAGCACCCGACACAGAAGATTGATCTTATTGTACCGCGTGGAGGTGAAAAGCTCATCGCTTTTGTAAAAAAACACGCCACCTGCCCTGTTATCATTAGTGGTAGAGGAAATAACTTTGCTTACGTGGCTACAGATGCCGATTTAGAGATGGCTGTTGATATCATTATCAATGCAAAAACAACAAAAATATCAGCCTGTAATGCTTTAGATAAAGTATTAATTGCTGCAGATATGCCTCGGAAATTTGAATTTCTACAACATCTTATTCAAGAATTAAAGAAACGTGATGTAGAGATATTAACCGATCAAACGCTTACTGATTTAGAAGGTTCTACCACTTTTGATACTGAAGCAATTTGGTATGAAGAATTTCTAGATTACAAAATTGTTATTGGGCAGGTTGCAGACGTAACGGATGCCATTCACAAAATTAACACTTATGGTGGCGGCCATTCTGCTGTAATTATCACCTCAAACGAAGAAAAGGCGCAATTATTTATGGAGTCTGTAGATTCAGCTGCGGTATATCATAATGCCTCCACACGGTTTACAGATGGTTTTCAATTTGGTTTAGGAGGAGAACTAGCCATTAGTACAGATAAATTACACCAAAGAGGGCCTATTGGCTTACAGCATTTGGTAACCAATAAATGGTATGTTTTGGGCAACGGACAAGTTAGAAGTTAACAGCAAATGAAAAAGATTCGCGTATTATTAAAAATAGGCTCTAATACTTTAACCAAAGAAACCAATCATATTTCTCGGGGTAAAATAGAAGATATTGGGCGTCAAATAGAACGTCTAAAAGATTCGCATGAATTTATTATCGTTAGCTCTGGAGCTATTGCTGCTGCACGTCAGTTTGTAAAGCTCGAACATAATGGCGAGGATATTAATGTAAAACAAGCACTAGCTTCTATTGGGCAACCGCATCTCATGCGTATTTTTCAGGAGAACTTTCGGGAATTAGGACTGTTTACTTCGCAGTGTCTCTTATCGTATGCAGACTTTGAACATCCTAAATCTAAATTGAATATTAAAAACACCATAGATGTTTTAGTAGCGAATAATTTTATCCCCATTATTAATGAAAATGATACCGTAGCTACCGATGAAATTCAATTTGGAGATAACGATAAACTAGCAGCGCTAACCGCTTCTTTATTGCAAGTAGATTTATTGATCATAGCCACCAATACTGATGGTGTTTACACCAAAAAATCATTAACGGAAACTATGCCAGAAACAATTAAAGAGGTCATTCATTTAAATGAATTAATCAATGAAGTAGGCGATCATAAATCTACACACGGCACTGGTGGTATGCAATCTAAAATAGAAGCAGCAACTATTGCAAAAGCTGCTAACATTGAAACATGGATCATCAACGGACTAAAAGATAATTTTATCACGGATGCCATGAATGGCAAAAGTAATTTTACAAAAATTAAGTAAAGCCTTAAGGCTATAAAAAGTACAGTATCATGAAGCATTACACTAGCATTCAAGACATAGATTCACTCCCAAATTGGGTACAAGAAGCAAGAGCATTAAAGGCAACCCCTAAAGCATTTAAAAATTTAGGCGCAGATAAAACCATTTGCCTATTGTTTTTTAATAATAGCCTTAGAACGCGCTTGAGCACTCAAAAAGCAGCTTCTAATTTAGGTTTAGAAGTCATGGTCATGAATTTTGGAAGTGAAGGCTGGGCTTTAGAATATGGTGATGGTACTGTTATGGATCAAGGTACATCGGAACATATTAAAGAAGCTGCGCAGGTAGTATCACAATTTTGTGATATTGTTGCTATCCGTGCATTTGCCTCTTTAACCGATAAAGAAAAAGACGAAGCAGAGTTAGTCCTTAATGGTTTCAAAAAATATACGAGTATCCCTGTTGTAAATATGGAGAGCTCTGTTGGCCACCCATTACAAGCTTTGGCAGATGCAATCACAATCAGTGAGCAAAATACTAAAGCAAGACCAAAAGTTGTGCTTTCATGGGCGCCACACCCTAAAGCTTTACCACATGCCGTAGCAAATTCTTTCACGGAAATGATGCTAAAACAAGAGGCCGATTTTGTAATTACACATCCAGAAGGTTATGAGTTAAATCCTGAAATTACAAAAGACGCTACTATAGAATACAATCAAGAAAAAGCATTAGAAAATGCAGATTTTGTTTATGTAAAAAATTGGAGCAGCTACAAGGACTACGGTAACGTAATTAATCAAGATAAAAATTGGATGATGACCAAAGCAAAACTAGGAAATGCTAAATTCATGCATTGCTTACCTGTACGTAGAAATGTCGTCGTAGAAGATGCTGTTTTAGATTCTGACCAAAGTATTGTCATAGAGCAGGCTAATAATAGAACCTATTCTGCTCAAATTGTACTGAAAAAAATTCTAGAAAACCTCAACTAATACTGGCAAGTAAGAGGAATAACAAACTTAAAGCGGAAAAATGAAGTCAAATTCACCCGAAAATAAAAATCTTCCCCTTGATGAGAAAAAGAGGAGCTTATCAATTGTAAAAATAGGCGGGAATGTAATTGAAAACACCAGTGAACTTGATAAGTTCTTAGTCCATTTTTCTAAAATAGAAGGTCCTAAAATTTTGGTTCATGGTGGCGGTAAATTAGCCACACAATTAGCGAGTAAACTAGGGGTTGAATCACAATTAGTTAACGGTAGGCGTATTACCGATGGCAAAAGTATTGATATAATTACCATGGTATATGGCGGTTTAACCAACAAAACTATCGTTGCCAAATTACAAGCAAATAACTGTAATGCCATAGGACTTAGCGGTGCAGACGGGAATGCTATACAGGCGCACAAACGCCCCGTTAACGAGATAGATTATGGTTTTGCAGGTGATATAGACGGCGTAAATACAGCGTTCGTTGCCTCCTTATTACAAATTGGCTTAACACCTGTATTTTGTGCATTATCTCACGATGGTCAAGGCCAAATTTTAAATACCAATGCAGATACGATAGCTTCTGAAATTGCGATAGGCATGGGAGATACCTTTGAGACCACACTGTATTATTGCTTCGAAAAAAAGGGAGTCCTTTTAGATATTAAAGATGAAAATTCTGTTGTAACACATATCAACAGTGAAAAATATAAAGAACTACTAGCGCAAGAAATTATTGCAGACGGTATGCTTCCAAAGCTAGAAAATTGCTATCATGCTTTACACCATAACGTACACAAAGTATGTTTGGGTGATATAGAAATGATACAAGAAGATGCACAATTGTTTACCACAATAACCTTATAATCATGAATCAAAAGCAACTAACAGAAAAAGCAATAGCTTTACTAAAACAGTTAATCAGCATTCAATCTTTCTCAAGTGAAGAAGATAAAACGGCCGATGCTATTCAAGATTGGTTTACATCCTTTGACATTTCATTTACAAGAGATAACAATAATGTCTATGCGAAAAATAAACATTGGGACGACACAAAACCAACATTGCTTTTAAACTCGCACCATGATACTGTAAAGCCAAATCAGGCGTATACCAGAGATCCTTTTTACCCACATATTGAAGATGGTAAATTGTATGGTTTAGGCAGTAATGATGCTGGAGGTTGCTTGGTTTCTTTATTAGCTACCTTTTCACATTTTTACGCTTCTGAAAATTTAAATCATAATATATTAATGGTCGCGTCTGCAGAAGAAGAAAGTGCGGGAATAAATAGCTTAAGAGGCCTTTTACCTTCACTACCTCCTATAGATGTTGCTATTGTAGGTGAGCCAACATTAATGAATTTAGCTATTGCAGAAAAAGGATTAGTGGTTTTTGATGCGGTAGTTAAAGGAACGCCTTCTCATGCGGCACATCCTAATACCGATAATGCTATTTACAATACGATTGAAGTTCTAGAATGGTTTAAAAACTATAGCTTTGAAAAAACATCAGAGGCATTAGGAGAAGTGAAAATGACGGTCACCCAAATCAAAGCTGGGAGTCAACATAATGTAGTACCCTCACAAGTAGATTTAGTAGTAGATGTTCGTGTAAATGATTGTTATACCAATCTAGAAGTAGCTAACTTACTTAAAAAAGAAGCTCCGTGCACCTTACAAGAACGTGGTTTAAAATTAAACTCGTCTAAAATTGATAAAAATCATGCTTTGGTACAATCAGGAATTGCATTAGGAAGAGAAACCTATGGGTCTCCTACCCTTTCTGACCAAGCAGCTCTCACCTGCCAATCTTTAAAATTAGGTCCAGGTGATAGCACCCGCTCCCATTCGGCAGATGAATTTATTTATGTGAATGAAATAGAAGAAGGTATAGATTTGTATATTAAAATTTTAGAAGGATTTATTGAACAGAATTGAGTACTAAGTACAAATTATTAAGTTTCGCTTGATATTCACCTTTGTACTTAATACTAACTACTTAATACTTAAGATTATGAAACTTTGGGATAAAGGATTTAGCACCGATAAGAAAATTGATCATTTTACCGTGGGTAATGATCGTGAATTAGATTTATTATTGGCTAAATATGATGTAATAGCATCTACAGCTCATGCCAAAATGTTAGGCAAAATTGGCTTACTAACAAAAGAAGAAACAGAGAGTCTTGTAAAAGAGCTCGCTACTATTGGTGAGAGTATTGAAAAAGGAGAATTTGTTATTGATGACTCTTTTGAAGATATGCACTCTAAAATAGAGTATATGCTTACTGAAAAGTTAGGTGATACTGGCAAAAAAATACATACAGCGCGTTCAAGAAATGATCAGGTTTTAGTAGCGATGCATTTGTATTTGAAGAATGAATTAGCGGAAATAAAATCTGAAACAAAAATTCTCTTTGACTTATTATTAAATCTAGCTGATAAATATAAGTCGGTTTTAATTCCTGGGTATACCCATTTACAAATTGCAATGCCCTCTTCTTTTGGCCTATGGTTTTCTGCCTATGCCGAAAGTTTAATCGATGATTTATATTTTATTGATGCTGCATATAAAATAGCAGACCAAAACCCTTTAGGTAGTGCTGCCGGATACGGTAGTTCTTTTCCTGTTGACAGAACTTTTACAACACAAGAAATGGGTTTCGCTAATTTAAAATATAATGTTGTTGCCGCACAAATGGGACGTGGTAAAGTAGAAAAAGCTACTGCCTTTGGAATTAGTAGTGTTGCCGCTACCCTTTCTAAAATGGGAATGGATATTTGCCTTTATATGAGTCAGAACTTTAATTTTATTTCTTTCCCAGATGAGCTTACTACAGGTTCTAGTATTATGCCGCATAAGAAGAATCCTGATGTTTTTGAATTGGTGAGAGGTAAATGCAACAGACTTCAGGGAGTTCCTAATCAATTAGCTCTAATCTTAACCAATCTACCTAGTGGATATCACCGAGATTTACAATTGGTAAAAGAAGTGATTGTACCTGCTATTCAAGATTTAAGGGCTTGTATAGAAATCTTAACGTTCAGCTTAAAAGAAGTTAGAGTAAATGAAAACATTTTGGAAGACCCTAAATATGATTATCTATTTAGCGTAGACACTTTAAATGAATTGGTCTTAAGTGGCATTCCTTTTCGCGATGCGTACAAACAAATGGGGACTGAAATTCACGAAGGTAGGTTTACGCCTAAACGTGATATAAAACATACTCATGAAGGCAGTTTAGGCAATTTATGTTTAAATGAAATTCGTAAAAAAATGAACGACATAAGCTAACATTTCAACGGAACAACCAAATACATCGTTTTATAATAACTCCTTATAATGGGTGATTTTTTACAACAATCACCCATTATTCGTTTTCTTTTTCTTCTTCTATTATTTGGTCAAATGCAATTTTCAGATCTTCGGCGGTTGGTTCTGGTAGCTTTTGCATAGCTGCTAGCGCAGGTTCAAAAGTAAACTTAGCGTAAAATGGAAAATGATCAGAACCAATTTTTGATCCCCTATGCACCTCTTTAATTCTAAAATGAGCCGATGCGAATACATGGTCTAAAGGCCAACGCATAAACCAACTTTTAGCATTATAGGTACTGTAAAAACCTCGCCCTTTTCGCAAATCTAAAAGTCCGCTTACCTTTTGAAACAAGGTAGTAGTCTCAGACCAGGCAACATCATTAAAATCACCCAATACAACGACAGGAAATTTAGATTCTCTAGCTAATCGTGTAACTTTCATCATCTCTGCATCCCGGTCTACTGAAGAAGGACTGTGCTGTGGGGCTGGCGGGGCTGGGTGAATTGCGTAGAGTTGTATGGTGTCTTTAGTTTCTAATATTATTTGCGTGTGAATTGAAGGAATCGAATCTTCAACCATATAATGCACAGCAGCGTTGTGTGATTCCAATTTAGAGAAAAATACCATTCCATAAGTATTCTCCAAAGGCACCTCAACGGTATACCTATAAGTTTCTGCTAACTCTTTTTTTAATATATTTATCCATCGAGTGTTCGTTTCTGTAAAAACCATAAGATCTGCATCATTACTTTTAATATCAGATAATAGCTCTTTTATTTTTTTATTCTCTTGTAGCACATTTGCCGTGTAAATACTAAGCTCATTAGATGCAGAAGGGTTGGAATTCTGAACCTCATAATGAGCAAATGCTGTGTACGGATATATTTTCAAACTCTGAAATACAAAGCATAGTCCTAAAACAAGCACGAAGAGGTAATCTATAAAATTTCCAAAATTAAACTTAAGAAAATAGACCAGTAGTGCTAACAACGTTAGCAACGTAAGCTGAAGGTGTGGAAAATCAAAAATGCGAATGTACCATTGGTTTGCCGAGATATACGGAAATAATGTCAAGAGGATTGAAATAACCCCAAAAACCCTAAGAAACACCTTGATTTTCATGGAACATATTTAAAAAAATTATTGACTTAATACCTTCTACGATTTTAAAGTTTTTAGATTATTTCTTTTTCGCTTTCTACTTTTTAAATATTTATAGCCCATATATCCAAATTGAGCACCTATAAGTACCAGTTTTATTTTTTTGCTTTTGACAAACAATTTTGCCATTCCTATTAGTGGAGTAATCTTCATAATTTTTGTTTTAAAGGCAAGGTACTTTTGATTACAAAAAGTTTTTAGTTCAAATCAATTAAATCTTAACGTAACAACGTGTTCCATTAGGTACACTGATTTTCACTGTTTACAGGGGGAATAGGCAAAACCCTTTCTACTAATTTTGCCTCGTTCACCGCTATTAACTGCTTGTTTACAACAAATACTTCTACAATTGAAGCTCCCTTGTAATCTTTGAAAAAATCAACCACAATTTCTTTTACATCTCACTATTATGATTAAACATTTACTCACGATAATTCTCGTTTTTTTAAGTTTTAATCTCTTCGGACAAAATTTTACGGCACTTTGGGACACACAACAGACGAGTACGGGCTCTTCTGCAGCGGATCAAATAGAGATCCCCACTAACCCCGCATTTACCTATAACTATATGGTAGATTGGGGAGATGGTAGTTCTGACTCTAATGTTACTGCAAACATCATACATACTTATACCTCTCCTGGAATATATACCATAAGTATTAGCGGCACTTTCCCCGCCATTTATTTTAATGACGAAGGAGATACAGATAAAATAATTGAAATTTTAACTTGGGGTACTATTGAATGGCTCAGCATGGAAAATGCATTTTATGGCTGTACAAACTTAAATTTTGACTTAATTGACGCTCCAGATTTATCACAAGTAACCACATTACAAAATATGTTTTATGGGTGTACTTCTTTTAATGGTATTGTAAACAATTGGGATGTAAGTACAATAACCAACTTATCTGGACTTTTTAAAGGCTGTAGCACATTTAACAGGCCATTAGATTTATGGGATACAAGCAGCGTTACAGATATGTCTGAAACATTTTATAGCGCCAATAGTTTTAATGAACCTTTAGATAATTGGAATACAGCATCAGTAACTACCATGTATCGCATGTTTTACAATGCAAGTAGTTTTAATCAAGATATTAATAATTGGATTGTATCTAATGTTACCAATATGTCTGGGACATTTTACAGTACAGGAAATTTCAATAGCCCATTAAACAATTGGATTGTTAGCAATGTTACGGATATGTCCTCCATGTTCAATAGCTCTATTTTTAATCAATCTATAGGTAATTGGGATGTTTCTCAGGTTACAAATTTTTCAAGTATGTTTCAAAGAAACAGGAATTTTAACCAGCCATTAAATTCATGGATTGTAGATAACGCTACAAATATGTCTAGTATGTTTGATGGTTACTATTGGGGTCAAGCATACAATTATCCTTTAGACAGTTGGAATGTAACTAATGTAACTAACATGAGTAATATGTTTAGAGATAACTCAAACTTTAATCAAGATATTACCGGCTGGGATGTAAGTAATGTTGAGAACATGAGTGGTATGTTTGAAGATACAGATGCTTTTAATCAAAACATAAGTGCTTGGATTGTAAGTTCTGTTACTAACATGGAAAAAATGTTCTATGATGCAGCCGCCTTTGATCAACCTTTAAACACTTGGGATGTAAGTAATGTTATAAGTTTTAGAGAAATGTTTTACAGAGCCAAAATTTTCAATCAACCTTTAGATAATTGGGTAATAAATACTGGTACAACTATGTACGGTATGTTTTCCTATACCGAAGCATTTGACCAAGATATTAGCGGCTGGGATGTTAGCAATGTTTCTAACATGTACGCCATGTTTAGTAACGCTGCAGTGTTCAATCAAGATATAAGTGGCTGGGATACAAGTTCCGTGACAAATATGGCTAATATGTTTTATAGAGCCTTTTCTTTCAATCAAAATATTGGTAGTTTCAATATCTCTGCTGTATCCAACTTGTCAGGAATGCTTTCTGAAAGTGGAATTTCTCAAGAAAATTATGACAATATTTTAATTGCATGGTCTGGTCAAACAGTGAAACCAGGTCTTACATTAGGGGCCACAACTTTACAATATTGTGATGCTTTGACACAAAGACAAAGTTTAATTGATACTCATGGTTGGACGATTACTGGAGATGATGTAAACTGTTCCTATGTTTTGTGCACTCAAATTACGATGCCACATTCTGGCGACACGTTCACACCAGCAAATAGTGATATTCGTTGGGATCCAGCACCAAATGCTACTGGGTACAGAATTACCTTAGAAGTAGAACGTGGAGGCACACGAAGTTACGTAAATATTAGCGGCACCCCCGCCAATAATTATGATGTTGGTAATGTGGTAGGCTTAGATTTTACGAATGAATTTACTGTTGGAGATACTGTTTATGTCACTGTAGTTCCGTATAACGCAGAAGGACCCGCAACAGGTTGCTCCGAAATAAGCTTTACGGTTGTTGAAAGTTGGGTAAACAGTCCAGACGCATTTAAGCTTACCTATGATACCAACTTAGATAATTCATACACCTCCGATAGTAATCAATTAAGAATTGGAACTAATTCGGGATTGAGTTATGATTACTCCATAGATTGGGGAGATGGTCAATATGACAACAACGTAACCGGCTCCATTACACATACCTATTTAACACCTGGTATTTATACGGTATCTATAATAGGTGAATATCCTGCCCCATACAATAGATATACTACTGGAGATGCTTATAAACTACTTTCCATAGACCAATGGGGATCACAAGTTTGGCAATCAATGCAACGGGCATTTTATGACTGTGAAAATATGGAATATAATGCAACAGACGTTCCTACTCTTACCAATGTTACTAGCATGTCTGAAATGTTTTATGACTGTAATGTATTTAATGGAAATATAAACAATTGGAATGTGAGTAATGTTACAGATATGACTTCTATGTTTTCATCGGCATCCATATTTAATCAACCCTTAGATACTTGGGACGTGAGTAATGTAACTAGCATGGATAGCATGTTTGCTTATTCCGATGAATTTAATCAAGATATAACAGGTTGGACTACAAGTAGTGTAACCACCATGTCAAACATGTTTGCAGGAACAGAAGATTTTAACCAAGCCATTGATCTCTGGAATGTAAGCAATGTGACAGATATGTCTTATATGTTTAGCAATGCCGATTCTTTTAATCAACCACTAGACTCATGGGATGTTTCTAAGGTTGAAACTATGCAGAGCATGTTTTATGACGCCTCTGTTTTCAATGCTAGCATTGATGCTTGGGATGTTTCTTCCGTAACCACTATGTATCGCATGTTTCGATCCGCCTCAGTTTTTAATCAAGCTTTAAACAATTGGAACCCCTTATCATTACAAACCACTAGAGAGATGTTTTATGGCGCCGATGCTTTTGATCAACCGATTGATCAGTGGGATGTCACTAGTGTTTTAAATATGGCTAGCATGTTCTATAGTGCGGATAGTTTTAATCAAGATATAGACAGTTGGGGTGTCACCAATGTTACCGATATGTCTTTCATGTTTAGTAATGCCGTAAGTTTTAATATGCCCTTAAATAGTTGGGACGTCAACTCGGTTGTAAATATGTCTAGCATGTTTGAAGGGGCTTCTGTTTTCAATCAGCCTTTAGAGCAATGGGAAGTTAGTGCCGTTGCCAATATGAGTAACATGTTTGAAGATGCCATAGCATTCAATCAACCCTTAAACACATGGGATGTAAGTTCTGTTACTTTGATGCCTTCTATGTTTGAAGGAGCTACAGTCTATGATCAAGAAATGTATGATTGGGATGTTGCCGTAGTGACCAATTTTGAAGCAATGTTCAAAAATGCTGCAGCATTTAATAAACCCTTGAATATGTGGAAAACTGGCGAAGCATTAACTATGGAAGCAATGTTTTATGGTGCAACACTTTTTGACCAAGATTTAGATAGCTGGAATACCACTTTTGTAACTACAATGGAAGATATGTTTAGAGCTGCTAGCGCTTTTAACCAATCTTTAAATTCTTGGAACGTTGCTTCTGTGAGGACTATGGAAAGTATGTTTGAAAATGCCATAGCTTTTAACGAAAATATAGATGGTTGGAATGTAAGAGCTGTAACCACTATGGCTGATATGTTTAGTGGTGCTACAAGCTTTAATCAATCTTTAAATAGTTGGCGAACCAATAATGTAACCTCTATGGATAGAATGTTTCAAAATGCTACTGCACTAGATCAATCTTTTGACCAGTGGTTAATAGGAGACGTTTCTATGAGAGCCATGTTTCATGATGCCACAGCACTGAATCAATATTTCGGTGATTGGGACATTAGCGGGGTAACCAATATGTTAAACATGTTAGATGACACTGCATTGTCTCGAGAAAATTATGACAATACATTAATTGCATGGTCAGAACAAACCTTAACACCAGGAATTACTTTAGGTGCAGCAACTTTACCTTATTGCGATGCTCAAGAAGAAAGACAATCTATGATTGACATCTATGGATGGACCTTTAGTCTTGATGTGCGCGACTGCCCTATTCCTTCATGTACACAACTACTATCTCCTTTAAATGGCGCTATTGACGTTCCCGTAAATACAAATATTACTTGGGAGCATGCGCTTTATGCACAAGGATATCATTTAACCGTAGGTACTACTACCGGTGGCATTGATATTTTGGATAATGAAACAATTACTAATGAAACATTTTATGAGTTTACCTCCGATTTTAATACAGGAGATACGGTATATGTAACCTTAATTCCTTTTAATGATGAAGGTGATGCCGTAGGGCCATGTTTAGAAGAAAGTTTCACCATCTCTAATACTTCTGCAACTATTCCAAATTGTACAACACTTACACTACCTGTTGATGGCGATACGAATATTGCAATAGATACAGACCTTAACTGGACTGCTATTAGCAATGCCGATGGCTATAAAATAACAGTGGGAACGACTGTTGGTGGCTCAGATATTTTAGACAATGAAGATGTTGGTAATAGTATTACATATGATTTTACAAGTGACTTAGAAGAAGACACTACATATTACGTAACAATTACGCCCTATAATGAAGAAGGGGAGCCTCTTGGCTGTTCTGCAGAAAGTTTTACAACAGAATTTATTCCTGTAGCACCGGCTTGTACAAGTTTGGCAAGTCCATTTAACGGAGCTACAAACGTGGCTATCACTGCCGATTTATCTTGGAATTTAGTTCCAAACGCCACAGGATATCTAGTTAGTGTAGGAACTACCACAGGAGGAATTGAAGTGGTCAATAATATAAACGTAGGGAATATGACCACCTATAGTTTTACAGATGATTTACGCGCTAACAGAATGCATTATGTTACGATCACCCCTTATAATGCAGTAGGTGATGCTTTAGGCTGTAGTGAAGAAACTTTTACCACTGGTGATGGTAGTCCAACCGTACCTGGCTGTACTACTTTAACTACTCCCTTAAATAGTGCTACCGATGTGGCTATTGATAGTGACCTTAATTGGAATTTAGTGAGTGATGCCACTGGATATAAATTAACAGTAGGCACTACCCCCGGTGGTACAGACATTTTAAACAATGAGGATGTAGGAAATACAAATACGTATGATTTTACCGCTGATTTTGATGAAGCAACTACTATATATGTTTCAATTACCCCGTATAATGCTGTAGGTGATGCCACAGGTTGCGCAGAACAATCATTCACTACAGAAACCCTACCTACAGTTCCCAATTGTACCATGCTTTCTACGCCAACAAATACCGCAAACAATATCGCCTTAGATACTGAACTTACCTGGAATATAGTTAGTGATGCCACAGGTTATATCCTAACGGTTGGAACCACCTCTGGCGGTACCGATATTTTAAACAATGAAGATGTGGAAAATACAAACACATACAACTTCACTGCAGACTTCGATGAAGCAACAACTATCTATGTGACCATAACACCCTATAATACCGTAGGTAATGCTACAGGTTGTGCAGAAGAATCGTTCACGACCTTAACGACACCCACCATTCCTAATTGCACTACACTAGCTGCTCCATTATCTGGCGCAATTGATGTGGCTATTACAACCGATTTGACTTGGAATGCTGTACCAAATGCAGACGGATATAAAGTAAGTGTAGGAACAACTTCTGGAGGGACAGATATTTTAAACGATGAAAATGTAGGGAATACAAACAGCTATGACTTTACTGCAGACTTCAATGAAGCAACAACTATATATGTGACTATTACACCTTACAACACTATAGGTGATGCTATGGGATGTACAGAAGAATTTTTCACGACTGAAATTCTAACAATGATACCAAATTGCACCTCTCTAATTGCTCCCTTAAATGGCGAAACAGATGTAGCCATAGATTCTGACTTAACTTGGAACACAATAGCAAATGCAGACGGCTATAAATTAACGGTAGGAACAACTTCTGGCGGAACAGACATTTTGGACAATGAAGATGTAGGAAATATAAACACCTATGTATTTAGTACAGACTTTGAGGAGGCAACTACGATCTATGCTTCCATAACACCTTACAACGCAGCAGGAGATGCTACAGGTTGCACCGAAGAATCATTTACCACGGAAACCATCATTAGAATTCCGAATTGTACATCCTTAACAGCCCCTACAAATGAAGCCATAAATGTAGCTACAGATGTATCCGTTAGTTGGGAAGCAATTACAAATGCAGATGGTTACCGCATTTCTATGGGAACAACATCTGGCGGAACAGATATTTTAAACAATGATGATGTTGGCTTATTAACCTCTTACGAACTAATGGACGATCTTCCTTTTGAATCTACTATTTATGTTACCATAACAGCTTACAACTCATTTGGTGATGCTGTTGGTTGCTCTGAGGAATCTTTTACAACAGAAATAGAACCTTTAATAGCATCAGAATATGGATTCTCACCCAACGGCGATGGTATCAATGAGTTTTGGGAAATAAAAGGTATTGAAAACAGTCCAGACAACATTGTCAATATTTATAACCGCTGGGGAGATTTAGTATTTACTATAGCCAATTATGATAATCAAAGTAACGTATTTAGAGGTGAAGCAAATAAACTTCTAAAATCTGGTGCAGGCACATTACCTAATGGAACGTATTTCTTTGATATACAAATTACAGGGACACATAACTTAAAAAAATTAAAAGGATTCGTAGTCCTAAAGCGATAATAGCATGATATACAAAAATAAAATTTCAGCTTTAGTAGCTATCGTATGTTTACTAGTAGTAACCACTAATACTGCCTTTAGCCAGCAAACGCCAACATTTTCTGAGTATAACTACAATCCGTTTATTATAAATAGTGCGTACGCAGGGCTCACACCAAATACTGAAATTGCCGTTAGTAATTCTGGGTATTTTAACGAGTTTGAAGGTAGCCCCAAAAGTTTTTCACTCAGTGGACAAGGGCAAATAAATAGAGGAAAAGTAGGCTTAGGAGCTGGTATTATACGTGACCAAATTGGCGTTACGACCTCCACTAGCTTTTTTGGAGCGTACTCTTATAAAATATTTTTCGATTTTGAAAACAATAGACCTTATTGGCAACACTACTCTCCTGGCGTTCTTTCATTCGGGATAACCGCAGGTGTACAACAATATCAAGATAATTTATTAGAATTAGGAATCATGGACGATCCAAATTTTTCTGAAAACATTACGGCAACAATTCCTACTATTGGCCTAGGCTTCTTGTTTAACCATGCTTCCTTTTATGTTGGTGCCTCTGCCCCTAATGTATTGGGAGATGCCTTAGCATCGGACGATAGCTTAAACCTTACTAATCCTATATACGGGTATTTTGGGTACCGTTTTTTCAACAACATATTTAAGGATATGATGATTAAACCAAATGTGCTTTTAAAATATGAAAATGGCGCTCCACTACAAGCAGATTTAAACGTAGCGGTTAGTTTTAAAAATAAGTTTGAAATAGGAGGAGGTTACAGAACAAGCTCTTCTCTTAACCTATTGGCCGGAGTATATCTTTTTGATAGCGTCCGGTTTATATATAATTACAACCTAAGTACCAACAAATCTCCGTTAGGAAATACACATGGGTTTGTACTTAGTTATCAATTTGGTGAAGGGTATGCTATTGATTAAGTTCTTCTAATTAAGGTTGTTGCTTCTTAAAAATGCTTAGAAGCATGTGAAAACAATAAATAATTTGAGCTATTATAAAAAGTAGTATTCCCAGATAATTTAAAGTTTCAGAATATACTGTAATCTCATAAAATCGTTTTGTAGAACTTAAAAAATTCACATTACTGTATTCTAATAGTATCAATGTGATGGCTAATAAGCTCATCCACACATGAATCCTACTTAACCAAGAAAAGATTCTTTTGTTATAAAAATTCAAGAGAAAGTAACCCATACCACAGACAAAAAACCAGTACCCCAAAACCTGCAGTAGTGAACTTTTAGAGAGTACATAATACGTATCATAATAGCTTATATCAATCGTTGAATCATCGTTAAAAAAATAGTTCAACAAATAAATAACAAAACATAGCGCAGTAAAAAACCAAAGAATAATATGCGGTTTTTCTTTGAGTGAGCATATATTTTTAATATTCAACATATAGCTAATCTACTTCACCCTTACTTTTAATACCGTTGCTGTAGTAATATTTATAAAGTAAATTGTTTGCGCTACAAAAAATAGTAAGATTGATGTCCAAGCAATTACAGATTCGACACCATCGTTGTTGGTAAATTGATCAACAACGATACCTAGCAAACTTAATAACGTGGCAATCAAATGAATTTTAGTCAGGGAATAGATTGGTGTTATCTCATATTTTTGTAAAATAAAATACCCGAATCCACATAGCAAAAACCAAAGAGATCCTAATAGAAAAATATGTGAATGCGCTACTACTAAATACGTTTCCCCTAAAGTCAATAGAAAATTAGTATCAATCTTAAAGAAATACGAAATGCAGCACCCTATTGCTAGCAAGGCCCCTATAAACCATAAAACTAAATGCGGCTTGTTCTTTAACATGTTGAGCTCCTATTATTTTATCATTCCTAAATTGATAATTTCTTGCTCAGTCAGAGGTCTCCAATGTCCTCGTGGTAAATCTTTTTTAGTAAGTCCGGCGTAAACCACAAGGTCTAGCTTAACGACATCATAGTCTAATTTTTCAAAAAGTCTACGGACAATATTGTTTCTAGTACTAAATATTTCTATACCAACTTGTGTTTTCGGAGCATTCTCGATATAACTAATATCTTGTATTCTTACAATACTCTCTTCTATCTCAATACCTTCCTTTATCCGTTTAAGGTCTGTACTTTTCAAAGGCTTGGTTAATTCTACGTGAAAAATTTTACGCAACCCATTTTTAGGCGAATTTAAACGAGCCGTTAAATCACCATCATTGGTAAATAACAATAAGCCTGTTGAAGCCTTATCCATTTTACCTACAGGAAGTAATTTTGCTTTTGATGCATTAGAAACTAAGCCCATTGCAGTACGATTACCTGAACCATCTCTAGTAGATGTAGCAAAATCTTTAGGCTTGTTTAATACGATATATTCTTTTTTGATTGGATTTAAAAGTCTACCATCAAAACGAACTTCGTCTGTTAGCTGAACTTTATATCCCATTTCAATGATAGGCTTGCCATTAACGGTTACACTACCTGCAGCAATATAGATATCTGCTTCTCTACGAGAACAAACACCTGAATTTGCTACATACCTATTTAGTCGTAGAACATTTGGGTTAGAAGGCTTTCTCGTTTCTATCTTCTTCTTAATGGGAGCGTTACCTCTCGCATAACTTTTCTTTCTAAATGTTCCCCCTTCTCTTCCTGATGACTTATTATCATTGTTGGAATCTGACCTACTCATAACTAAAATATTTCCGCAAAGGTAATAAAGGAAATCGGATGTATAAGCAAACTAGCCTTTGATTTAACTGTCTAGGTTAGATAAAGTTAAAATTAGTTCTTAATCGGTGTAGGCTACAGTAGATTGTCGCTCTCTATTTACCGTTAACTTGGTAACATCCGGCCTAGAGTAATGCCCTACCACATCAAAATTCTGACGCTCTTCATATACCCGATTAAAATCTAAGGTATGATAGATAAGCCCTTCAGTATCCAAAACAGGTTCCACAAGCCATTCCCCATCTGGGCCAGCAATACATGATCCTCCATTCGCTAAAACTTCGGGAGATTTTTCTAAAATTGCTTCTATATGCGGAGTAGCTTTAGGGAAATCTGTTCTCTTCATTAGAGAAGATACAGATATTACATAACTACGAGATTCCCTTGCAATAAAACGAGTAATATCTTTGGTGTTATGGTCACTACCTGGCCACACAGCAATATGTAAATTTTCTCCTAAACCGTAAAGCGCTGTGCGAGGTAACGGCATCCAATTTTCCCAACAGTTTAACCCGCCAACCGTAAATTCTTTTAAAGAATGAACTTGCAAACCATTACCGTCTCCTGGAGCCCAAGTTAATCGCTCATCATAGGTAGGCTGCAATTTTCGGTGTACCGATTTTATCTCTCCTTGTTCATTAATATAGACAAGTGAACAGTAAATACTATGGCCTCCTCTATTTTTTGCACGTTCCATAATACCTAAATAAATGGCTATAGAATACTCCTTTGCTAAATTACAAACAGCGTCTAGTTCTCCTGCTTCAACCTGTATCGCATTACGAACATAGTGTGCGTGAATTTCTTTATTTACTTTTAAATCCCAAGAAGCACCTTCTGTTAGTGCCAACCAAAATGGATATCCTGGTAATAACGCCTCACCAAAAACTATTAATTCTGTTTTTTGAGCTGCCGCTTCTGCAATGGAAGATTCTATTTTCTTTAGGGTTGCTTCTTTATCTAGCCACACAGGAGAAATTTGTGCTAAGGCTACTTTAAGTAAATTATTCATCTATAAAATTCTATTTAATACCAGATCTACATTAATCAACAAGATACTAAAAACCCCTGCGATAATGATAAGCTTTAGAATATTATGTAATAAGATGTAGTGTTTTTTAGAATCTGAACGCAACAACAAAACTAGGCATAGCAACAGCAAAACAACACAAGCTATGAAATAGCCGTACATGTATCCTACATCAAATTTAAAGATTAATAGCATGGAAGGAATTAAAGTGAGAAGAAACAACATACCAATAATAGTTTTTGAGGTATTTTCCCCATAGAGAATAGGGATCGTTTTATAATTCTGAGCCAAATCTCCTGCCATATTCTCTAAATCTTTGATGAGTTCTCGTGCTAAAATCACTAAAAATAAAAATAGTGCATGCACAAATATGACCGATTCAAAGTTTTTATAATATACAAAAACCACAAAAAAGGGTGCTACGGCAAGTGTGGCCGAAATAAAATTTCCAACAAATGGGATTCTTTTCAGCTTGTGTGAATAAATCCAAATTCCGAAAATATACGAAGAGAAAAACAAAACAGCTTTGAAAGAAACATAGCTTGCGACCAAGGCTGCTAAAAAATTTAGGACAAAATAAGTGCTTAGTTTAAAACGCTGACTCACCAACCTATCTAGCATTGTTTTGCGCGGCTTATTTATCAGATCTTTTTCCGCATCGTAAAAATTATTTATGATGTAACCCGCTGCAATAACCATGGCAGAAGATAAAACAATAAGGAAAAGGTTAAAATCAAAAACCACCTTGCGAAGTGGTAAATTAGGTGATAAGATATAAATGGATGCTAAATATTGAGCGATTACAATAATTAAAATATTGTACCCCCTAACAACAGAAAACAGACTCAATAACTTTAAAAGCAGGAGCTTGTTTTTTCTATTAAGCATGCGGATTGTTTTTAGAAGTTATAGACTACTTCTAATTTATGACCATTCAAGGATTTTTTAGCTTTCTCAAAATCTTCGGTAAATCCTAGGATATAACCACCACCACCAGAACCACAAAGTTTCAAGTAGTATTCGTTCGTATCAATCCCGTGTTTCCAAAGTTTATGAAACTCCACTGGAATCATTGGTTTAAAGTTATCTAAAACTACATGAGAAAGTTGCTTTAAATTTCCAAAAAGAGAACTTACGTTACCGCTAACAAAATCTTCTACACAAGCATCTGTGTGTTTAATAAATTGTTCTTTTAACATTTTACGGAAGCCTTTTTCTTTCATTTGCTCCATAAAAATTTGCACCATTGGCGCCGTTTCTCCAACAATACCACTATCTAATAAAAACACAGCACCTTTACCTTCTGCATTTTGAGAAGGAATGCTAGTAGATTCAATATTGTCTTTAGAATTAATTAAAATAGGTAAGCTTAAGTAACTATTTAAAGGATCTAGTCCTGAAGACTTCCCATGAAAAAATGATTCCATTTTCCCAAATATAGTTTTTAAGGTCAGTAATTTTTCTCTAGTAAGATTCTCTAAAACTGTTATTTTATCAAAGGCGTATTTATCATATATAGCAGCAACTAAAGCACCGCTACTCCCTACACCATATCCTTGTGGTATTGAACTATCAAAATACATTCCTTGAGCCACATCCTTTTTCAATAAGGCTATATCGAAAGCTACTAGTTCTGGGTTTTCTACTGCTAATTCTTCAAGATATGCAGCAAAACGCTCCAAACTTTCGTTAGATTTTTTTGCTTCATCAGATAAATTATCATCCGATTTTAAAGCTCCTTTAAAAAAATTATAAGGTATGGACAATCCTTTAGAATCTTTTATAATTCCATATTCTCCGAAAAGTAAAATTTTTGAATAAAATAATGGTCCCTTCACCTTTTTGATTGTTTTAACTTAGCACTAAATTAACAAATTATTACACTTTAAATGAGCTTCAACCCATTTATAAGTGTAACAATCACTTTATACCTTCCTCAATAACGCAAACAATTAGCTTTAATTATAGTCGTTAGGCATTCATTTTTAATTGTTTAGCACCAAATCCAATTCGATCACAAATATACTGCTGGTTTTCACAATATGCAATTAACTCTTCTTTAATAAATTGAAAAACAATATCTTTTTCATTTTCAGGATAGAGTACATGAACATTGGCTCCCGCATCTAAAGTAAAGCAAACATTAGAACCAGATTTTTCTCTAAACTCCCATATTTTATTGATGATTTCCAAAGTATTGGGTTTCATTAAAATAAAATAAGGCATACTTGTCATCATCATAGCATGTAAGGTTAAGGCCTCACTTTCTACAATAGCTATAAATTCTTTTAAATCACCGCTTTTAAAAACAGCAATCAATTTATCTAAATTGTCATGCGCTTGCTTAAAACGCTGTGTTGCATAGGGATGATTATGCATTAAATTATGCCCTACCGTACTACTTACTTGCTTTTGACCTTTATCTACGAGTAAGATAGTATCATGAAATCGTTTAAAATTATCGTGTACGTCATAAGGATATTTTATTCCGAACAAATCTGAACTCCCTTTTGTTTTTTCATGCTTACCCCATTGCACAATATCACCCTCAATACTTCTACATGCACTCCCCGACCCTAATCTGGCTAAAAAAGATGCTTTCTGAACAAAATAATCGTCGTTCATTTCTGGATTAAGTTGTCTTTCTAAAGCCACCAAACATAAAGCTAAAGCAGACATTCCGCTTGCAGAAGAAGCGATACCACTACTATGCGGAAAAGAATTTGACGTTTCTATCGTAAAATGATACGCTTTTAAAAATGGTAAGTACACCGCTACCCTAGAAAAGAAAGTCTCTATCTTTGGCTTAAAATCTTCCTTTACCTTCCCTTCAAACCATAAATCAAATGAATAATTATCTGATAATTTATCCAGTTTTTTGAAAGAAACTGTAGTCGTGGTAGCACAAGCATCTAGCGTAAAACTAATAGACGGATTCTGTGGTAATTGATTTTCTTTCTTTCCCCAGTACTTAACCAAAGCAATATTACTAGGTGATTTATAGCTTACTTTACCTTCTGTAATTGTTTGGTTATAAGCCGAAGGGATAAAGTCTTTTTCAATCATGAAGTTTCAATTTTGTTACAAAGATAGTTTTTAAGTGCAATTCCATTATTAACAATAAAATTAAATCACTATTTTAGATGCGAGACACCCACATGTATTTTGAAAAAACAAATATATTATATTAGTATCGCTGTTGCCATTTGCTTGGTTATAGGATTTTTATCTAGCTTTGCCACAAAGGCCTCTATTTTAGACTGGTATCCTGCACTTAACAAACCTAGTTTTAACCCACCTAACGCTGTTTTTGCTCCAGTTTGGAGTGTATTGTATGTGATGATGGGTATTTCAGCCGGATTGGTTTGGGCAAAAGGATTTCATCATATATGGGTAAAAACCGCTTTGTACCATTTTATATTTCAGCTGCTTTTTAATGCTTTGTGGAGTATTGTCTTCTTTGGATTAAAGCAACCCTTCTGGGCATTGGTGGTGATTTTGACACTATTAATCCTTATTATACTAACTATCCGTTGGTTTAAGGTGGTACATACTACGGCCGCGTACCTTCTTATTCCTTACTTCCTTTGGGTTTGCTTCGCCACTGCACTAAACTATAAAATCTGGGAGCTTAATTAAGAACCTCTGAAAGCGCCACTAATTTAGACATCGTCTTATAATTTCTCGTGGTTGCTTGGATTTTTAGTTTTCGCTCAAAAAAATTATTGTTGCACTTTGCTTTACCATAACCTACATTACATTTTAAATAAATGCATGCTGATGCAATGCTAAATTCTTCATTTAAAAATGTCTCTGATTGCAGTTTTTGTTTTAAAGAATCTTCTGCTGGTGTTTTAAAAAGTACAAAGTAAGAATGGTTTGCTGCTACAGTTTCAGCCGCTAAGTATGGCGAATTTTCTAAAATTAATTTAAATTCTTTTGCTTCGAAAAGCATTACAGGAACTTCAAATTCAACTGTTTTTAGAATCAGGCTTTCAATAGAAGCTATCAAAATAGGCTTTGATAATTCATCTGATTGAAAAACTACATTACCACTTTGTATATAAGTTTGCACATTTTTTAAACCTAACTTTTCAAGAGTGCGCTTTAAATCTACCATCTTAATCTTTTTCTGACCAGAAACATTTATGCCTCGCAAAAGTAGAATATAGGTTGTCATGAACTTATTTTTTTAGCGGCAATTGCCTGAGCAGAGATATATCCACTAGTCCAGGCATTTTGAAAATTAAAACCACCTGTTATGGCATCCACATTAATAACCTCTCCTGCAAAAAACAAATTGGTTACTATTTTGCTTTCATAGGTTTTAAAATTTATTTCTTTTAAATCTACCCCGCCGGCGGTAACAAATTCTTCTTTGAACGTACTTTTACCATCTACTTGATATTCTCCTGCGGTTAATTCTTTTGCTAATTGCTGTAATTGAATCTTAGTAACATCTGCCCACTTCACTTCTTCTGAAATATCTGAAGCCTTTACTAGATGAACCCAGAGCCTTTTAGGAATAGCTACTGCATTTGTACGCAACACCGTTTTTTTTGCTTCTACACCTTTTATTTGTAGTAGTAATTGCAACATTCCTTCCTCTTCATACTCAGGAAGCCAATTTACCTTAATTTTAAAACGGTAATTCCAATCATTCAACATTCTAGCACCCCAAGCAGAAAGCTTTAAAATCGCTGGTCCGCTCATACCCCAATGTGTAATTAACAAAGGCCCCTCTGATACCAATAGTGCCCTAGAGGCTACTTTACTTTTTAAATTGATAGTTACTTTACTTGGCAAGGTTTTTTCCAACACTTCTACCGAAGCATACGCACTCACTCCAGGAATACCATCTATACGATCATCTTTAATATTGAAGGTAAATAATGATGGAACTGGTGGTACTATCGTATGCCCTAATTTCTCTAAAAGCTTCCATATTTTAGGATTACTCCCTGTAGTAACTAGTAATTTTTTAGCGTAATATTTTTTCTGAATAGATGCTATCATCCAACCATCCAGAGGAGATTCCTCTGATTTCTGAACAGTCTCAATAGCTACTACAGAACTATTTCTAAGTAATTTTATACCCAAGCGCTCTGCTTCACTGGTAAAACAATCTACTATAGTTTGCGAGGTATTACTTTCCGGAAACATTCTTCCATCTTCTTCTATCTTAAGTGTAATTCCTCTTTTATCGAAAAAAGCAATAGTATCTCCACTGCAATAAGTATGAAAAGGTCCGCGTAATTCTTTTTCTCCTCTTGGGTAATTTTTAACCAATTCATTAGGATCAAATTCTGCATGTGTTACATTGCAGCGCCCACCACCAGAAACTTTAACTTTTGTTAGTACTTCTTTACCACGTTCTAGTATAGCTATTTTAAAAGCAGGATTTGCTTCTGCGATATGGATTGCAGCATAAAAACCAGCTGCTCCGCCACCTACTATTATAACATCAAACATTATTTATTTTATTCTTTCTGGAAAGTTGGTAAATACACCATCTACACCAATTTGTATCATTTCATCAATGGCAACCGGCTCATTGACGGTCCATGGATAAATTTTAAAGCCTGCTGCTTTTATTTCATCTGCTATTGCCAAAGTAAGTTTTTCAAAATCTGGATTAATAGCCACTGCCTTTAATTCTTTTGCCAAAGGTAAGGCTTCTCGCGGATCATCATTTTCTATCAATACAGCAATTTTAATCCCCGCATTTTCCATACGCATCACCTTAAGTTCCTCCCAATTAAAGCTTGAAATTAAAAAATCATCTAACCTCCATCCCTCTTTGAGGTATGCTGATATAATGCCATTAACATCCTTAGCAGTTCCTGCGCCTTTTAATTCTATATTTAAAGGAACCTTTCTATCAATTACATTTATCACTTCCGTTAGTAAAGGTATTTTATGATTTCCCTTTACAGTAACTTTTTGCAATTGGCTCCATGTATATTCTTCTATGTTCCCTATCCCATCTGTTAACCGGTCAATAGTATCATCATGAAAAACAACTATTTCTCCACTTGCAATTTTGAAGACGTCAATCTCTATCATATCCACGTCTAATTCTAAAGCTTTTTTTATAGAAGGAATTGTATTTTCGGTCTCGTGACCCATTGCCCCACGATGTCCAATAACTAATAGCGATTTATTTTTCATACACGAACAGGCGACAAGCAGAAAAAGAAGCATTGTTATGCTTTTCATTTCTATTATTTTAATTTAAAGATAAATGATTCTAAAGGCTTTATTTGCAAGGAGAACTCACCTATTTTAGTATCCATCACTTTTAATTCTGGATTTGAAACATGGTATAATTGATCTTCCATTGGAAATATTCCTGATGACAGCTTCCATTTTTCAATCATAAACTCCGGGACTTTTAATGTAAGATCGTACGTCTTTTCTTTATCAAAATTTGTAACTATAATTAATTTTTCATCATCAGACCATCTACAAAATGTAAATACACGATGATCATAACCCTCTGTGTGGTCCTTATTATAATAATGAATTTCTTGATATTGCCCCATCAAAGCACTACTCCCAATGGTGAAATTTAAAAGACGTTTATAAAAATCTCGTAAATTTTTCTCGTCTTCAGTAGACTGTCCTCCGTCAAATTTTTTATTATTCACCCAACGTTGAAATGTTGTCACTCCAATATAATCAAATATTGATGTTCTGCTTGGGCTCCCAAAACCTGCGTTCTCTGCTCCCGGCTCTCCTACTTCTTGTCCAAAGTAAATCATGGTAGGCGCCGTACTCAAAGTAGCAGATACCACCATAGCAGGTTTTGCAATTTTAGGATCTCCTGCAAAGTCAGGACTCGCGATACGCTGCTCATCATGATTTTCTAAAAAGCGAAGCATATGGTGCTCGATATCTTTCATACCACGTTCTACCGTTTCTATATGATCTGTCCACCCATGACCAGCCATGATATGTTTAAGACTATCATAGAGTTCTACCTTATCATACAGATAATCCATTTTCCCTTTATGAATATAAGTCCGATACAAATCAGGATTATATACTTCCGCCAATAGAAAAGCGGTTGAATTTTGCATTTTGATGTTTGAGTTCATATAGCTCCAAAACTCCACTGGCACCATTTCTGCCATATCAAACCGAAAACCATCTACTCCCATTGCCAACCAATACAATGCGATGTCTTTAAATTTTATCCATGAATCTGGTACATTTTTACCTTCCCAAAACTCAAAATGGCTTTTATAATCTTTGGTATCAAAATTATCAGGAAGCACCTCAAAATCATAAGAACCATCTGGCCGTACTCCATAATTAACTTTTACAGTTTCATACCAATCATTCCTATCTGGTTGTGCTAATCTAGAACCATTACCCGTCCATCTCGCAGGAATCTCAGTATATTTTCCATCTGCCAAACTAATCTTTTCTCCTCCTAGAGGCTGATATCCATCTTGCCATTGCGGAACTTTAAACTCCGCATTTGGGATGTAATAAAAATTATTATCCCGATGGTATTCTACTGAGGTATCATCAGAAGCTCCAAATGGCTCTTGACCTTTAGGGGTGGTTTTACCTTCATAATTGCGCGCCACATGATTAGGAACAATATCAATAATAAGTTTTAAACCTACTTTGTGCGTACGCTTAATTAATGCTTGAAACTCTTTTAATCTATTTTTAGGATCATCTGCTAAATCTGGATTTACATTGTAATAATCTTTTACCGCATATGGAGAACCAGCTCTACCTTTTACAATATCCGGATCATCATTAGAAATGCCAATTGACGTATAATCTCTAATAACATCATGATGGGGAATACCGGTATACCAAATATGTGTTACACCTAAATCTTTAATTTCGGTCAACGCTTTTTCTGTGAAATCAGAAAATTTTCCCACTCCGTTTTCTTCAATAGTCCCCCAAGGTTTATTGGTCGTATTTGTATTTCCAAAAAGACGTGTAAACACTTGGTACACCACTTCCTTCTTTTTAATTGAACTTGTAGGTTTCATGATTTTTTCTTCTTTTTTATCATTCTTACAGGCAAAAATTATGATTAAAACAAGTAAAGCATACCATTTTCTCATCGATACACTTTAATTAGAAACTACCGTTTCTTTATTAGGAGTAATCACCACACGCTTTCCATGTACCCGTATAGAGGTCTCTTCTGTACCTTCTAGCTGAAACTTCGTTTCTTTTTGCGAAACAGTTACTTTTAAGATGCGCTTTCTAAAATTAATTTTAAAGGAATAAGTCTCCCACTGCTCTGGAATTCGAGGAATAAAAGATAATTTATCTTCAACGACACGCATACCTCCGAAACCTTCTACAATACTCATCCAAGTACCTGCCATTGAGGTAATATGCAATCCTTCTTCAACCTCCTTATTATAATCATCTAAATCTAATCTAGAAGTGCGCAAATAAAACGTATACGCTTGTTCCATTCTATTTAATTTAGCGGCTTGAATACTATGTACACAAGGAGACAAAGATGATTCATGTACCGTAAATGGCTCATAAAAATCAAAATGCTTCTCTAATGACTCCAGTGAAAATTGATCTTCAAAAAGATAAAATCCTTGCAAGGTATCTGCTTGTTTTATATAGGGAGAACGCAAAATGCGATCCCAACTCCATTTCTGATTTATAGGGCGTTGAGATTTTGGTAAATTAGCTACCGTTATTAATTCCTTATCTAAGAACCCGTCTTGTTGTAGAAATATATCATGCTCTTTTGAAAAAGGAAAGTACATATTATTAGCTACTTCTCCCCATTTTTCTGTCTCATTTTCAGAAAGTTTAGTGATCCCTATAATCCTGTGATAATCTTCTGAATACCCATCTTTAACCTTTTCAAGTTGCTCTAAAGCGTAGCTGATACACCATTTTGCTAAATAGTTTGTATACCAGTTATTATTAACATTGTTCTCATACTCATTAGGACCAGTAACTCCTAAGATTACATAACTTTCTTTTTGGGTAGAAAAAGTTGCCCTCTGGTGCCAGAAACGCGCAATTCCGATAAGGACCTCTAGCCCCATTTCTGGTATATATGTATAATCTCCAGTATAACGGTAGTAATTATATATAGCAAAAGCTATGGCCCCATTTCTATGAATTTCCTCAAAAGTAATTTCCCATTCGTTATGACACTCTTCGCCATTCATGGTTACCATAGGATATAATGCTGCACCATTAGAAAAACCTAACTTCTGTGCATTTTCAATTGCTTTTTCTAAATGATTGTATCGGTATTCTAAAAGATTACGCGCAACCTTTTGTTCCTTAGTAGCCATGTAAAACGGAATACAATACGCTTCTGTATCCCAATAGGTGCTTCCTCCATACTTCTCTCCTGTAAATCCTTTTGGACCAATATTTAAACGAGAATCTGTTCCTAAATATGTTTGATTCAATTGAAAAATATTGAATCTAATGCCTTGTTGTGCTTTTACATCACCTGCAATAGTAATATCACTCATTTCCCAAATCTTAGCCCATGCTAATTTTTGTTTTTCTAAAAGCGAATCGAAGCCTAAGCTTGATGCTTTTTTCAAAGCAGTTTTTGCTGCTGCAACTAAGGCTGATGCTTTATGATTTTGATCTACAGTATACCCTCCAAATTTTTGAAGCGTTACGGTTTCTCCATTTTTTACTTTTTGAGAATAAGAATGTTTTATTAAAAATTCTGTTCTTGTCTCTGCAGGTTTTTGAACACCAACCTCACCCTTATACAGCAATTGAGACTGCATAAATGTGCAGGTCGCAAAATTAGTTTTCATGGTATGTGCCTCAATAAAAGCCTGATTCATTTCTGAAGAAATAGCCGTAGTATTCCAAAACTTATCATCCCAATTACTATCTTCATTGGTGATACCACTATCTAAATAAGGTTCAAAAATAATCTCCGCATCTGACCCAACTGAAGTGAGTTCATACTGAATAGCTCCTATTTCATTGATATCTAAACTTAAAAAGCGAGTTGCTTTAACCTTAACCACTATATCATTGGGCAATGTTGCCTTAAAAGAGCGTTGATACCAACCCTCTTTCATATTAAGCTCTCTCTTGTAGCCAGCAACAGATTTACAAGTATTTAAATCTAGAGACACTCCGTTTACGAGAACATCAATGCCAATCCAATTTGGCGCATTTAATACTTTCGCAAAATATTCTGGATACCCATTTTTCCACCAGCCTACACGTGTTTTATCTGGATAATAAACACCTGCTATATAGCTTCCTTGAAAGGTATGACCCGTATATTTTTCTTCAAAATTAGCACGTTGCCCCATGGCACCGTTTCCTATGCTAAATAAACTTTCTGAAGATTTTACACGTTCTTTATCAAAACCTTCTTCTATAATTGACCAATCATTTGGCTTTATATAATCTTGATTCATTCTTTTAAATTAAATATGTTGACTTCTTGGAAAATAATGTAATTACGCCAAGACCCTAATTAGTACTATTGAGAAATAAGTGTGTCTAAAAATGATAACTCTATTTCTGTAAAATCATTAAAATTATATTTTGCCTGATTTAATATTTCGGCATTACCGATACCAATACTTATCATTCCTGCAGCATTAGCTGCCTCTATTCCCGCTACGGCATCTTCAAAAACAATACAGTTGTTTGGCTTGACCCCTAATTGATCTGCAGCAATCAAAAAAACTTCCGGATCTGGCTTAGCCTTTGTAACATTATTACCATCTACAATAGTATCGAAATAAGGCAATAAATTTACTTTTTCTAAAATTGGTTGTGCGTTTTTACTCGCAGACCCCAAAGCAATAGGAATCTTTTTTTGTTTTAAATACTCCAATACTTTAGGAACATCAGGTAATATTTCTGAAGCATCCATATTCTCTATATACGCCAAGTAGTCTATATTTTTCTCCACCATCCACGTATCAAATTGTTGCTGCGTAGCTGTAACACCGCCAATGTTTAATAAAATTTCTAAACATCTTTTTCTACTGACTCCTTTAAATAGTTCATTTTGCTCATAAGTAAATTCAAAACCTAATTCATTGGCCAGTTTCCTCCAAGCCAAATAATGATATTTTGCCGTATCAACAATGACACCATCTAAATCAAATATGAAACCTGTACTATTGTTATCCATTATAAATATTCTCTAATTTTTAAACATTAAGCGTTGATTCTCGTTCTATAATTGTTGGCTCTAAAATTTCTGTACGATAAGTTTCAACATCATTTTCACTTTCTATCTTCTCTATCAACATTTCTGCCGAAATTTCTCCCATTTTCTCTCCATGTTGTGCTACTGCCGTCAATGTAGGATTTGAGAATTTAGACAAAATACCATCTGTAAATCCAATAAATTCTATATCCTGCGGAATTTTAAATCCAAGCTTTTGAGCAATTCGCATTCCGTGAATCGCATAAATTTCATTTACACACAACACAGCATCTACCTTTTCATTTTTTAAAAATAACTCCATAGCATCTCCCTCAACACTACTCATAGAAGGTAGTTTTAGTATTAAATTATCTTCCACGGCTATATCAAACTCCTTTAGTGCCTGAAAGTAACCATCAGCCCTTTCTTTACTCACACTCAAATAATCTTCTGTAGCGACTAATGCTATTCTCTTTTTACCATTTTCAATTAACTTCTTAACAGACCTATACGCACCATCTTTATCATTGATTAAGACCTTATCACAAGCTACTTGATCCGTAACCCGATCAAATAAAACCAAAGGAATTCCCTGTTCCGTAAGCTCCTTTAAATGGTTATAATCATTCTTAAGCTGAGTTTCAGAAGATAAAGACATGATAAAACCATCCACACTTCCATTGGCAAGAATTTCCATGTTTATCACTTCTTTATCAAAAGATTCATCAGATACACACAGAATTACATTATATCCTTTCTCATTAGCAATCTTTTCTATTCCATGAAAAACAGTAGTAAAAAAATGATGAACAATATCTGGTATAATTACGGCGATATTTTTAGTGCTTTTATTCTTTAAACTAATAGCAATATTATTTGGTTTGTAGTTGTAAAGTTTCGCGAAGGCCTGAATTTTCTCCTTAGTATCCCTGCTAATTTCTTCACTATTTTTAAGTGCTTTAGAAACTGTAGAAATCGAAACTTCCAATTCTCTAGCAATGTGTTTTAGTGTTATTTTTCGCTTTAACATGTTTGATTTTTGAGTAGTTAATTCAATTAATAGGTTAAATTAACATATAAATTCGCACCCCATAGCAAATATTAGTTTTTTAACAATTGCCCTCTTTATCTCACAAAATTTAAGAAAAAAATAAATGTGTATCTTTGTTTTAAATTTTGAAATTCGCACAATAATCAGGAAATTTTAAGAAATATCCAATCTAGAGGTGTTTTATTTAAAATTATTGCAATTAAGTAAAGTTATCAACACGAAACCGTTTTCGTAAACTTATAATGATGACACTCAATAACTTTAACAAGTATTTTGCATATTTTTAACTTTTGAATTTAAATTAACTCAACTTAAATTAATTATCTATGAAGATTAAGCTATTTAAAAGCTTGCTTATTGCTGGGGCATTTTTATGTTTTGGCATGATACAAGCACAGGAGGTATCAGGAACTGTTTCTGATGCTAGCGGGCCTTTACCTGGAGCGAGTGTTCTAGTAAAAGGTACGACCAACGGTACTCAAACCGATTTTGACGGAAATTTCTCATTAAGCAATGTAGCCTCTGACGCCACTTTAGTGTTTAGCTATATAGGGTTTAAGACAACAGAGATTGCTGTAAATGGGAAATCAACTATAAACATTACACTTACTGAAGATGCAGAAGCATTGGATGAAGTTGTAATTGTAGGGTACGGTAGTACAACTGTAAAAGATGCTACAGGATCAGTAACAGCCGTAAAATCAGAAGATTTTAACGGAGGGGTAATTTCATCCCCAGAACAATTAATTCAAGGAAAGACAGCGGGTGTTCAAATTTCACAAGGAAGTGGAGAGCCAGGAGCTGGAGTAGCCATTAGAATACGTGGTACTTCTTCCGTACGTTCCAACAACAACCCATTATTTGTTGTTGACGGTGTTCCATTACCTTCTGGTGATTCTTCAGCAGAAGGAGCAAACGTAGGTATTGGTACCAGTGCTGCTAAAAATCCATTAAGCTTTTTAAATCCTTCTGATATTGAAAGCATGAGTATTCTAAAAGATGCTTCTGCAACCGCAATTTACGGATCTAGAGGTGCAAACGGAGTAGTAATAATTACAACTAAAAGCGGAAAATCTGGCAGCAAAAAAGGAGTTTTTGAATTTTCATCAGATGTAAGTTTCTCCTCTCCTGCAAATGAATATGATCTACTTAATAGGAGCCAATTTTTAAATGCAGTAGATGCTTTTGGAGGAACGGCGACTGATTTAGGTAATGATACAGATTGGCAATCTTTTGTTACCAGAAACTCATCTTCGACTAATAATAATTTTGCATATTCTAGAAATTATGGTTCTGGAAATGTTAGAGCTACTCTAAATTACGGTAAACAATTTGGTATAATTGAAAAATCATCTCAAGAGAGAGCTACCGCAAGAATCAATGTATCTCAACGTTTTTTTGATGATAAATTAAAAGTTGACCTTCAAGGTACTCTTTCAAAAGTAAACGACGAAGCTCCTCCACTTAGTGGTAGTGCTGGATCAACCGGAGATTTATTAGGAGCAGCATATTCCGCTAATCCAACGTGGCCATCTGACCCAACTTTCAACCCAGGAGATCGTATCAATCCAATTAATTTATTAAACAGCTGGCAAAGCTTAACTGACACAAATCGTTTCTTAGCTAATTTGTCTGCAGATTATGCAGTTACTGATGACTTAAATGCTAAAGTAACTTTTGGTTACGATAAATCAGAATCAACAAAAGAAGCTTCTTTAAGTTCTCAATCCCTAAACGTAGGAAGAGGCGCTGGTGGAAACGGACGAGGAGGCTTAAATGATTTAACTAATGAAAACCGTCTTTTTGAATTCACGTTGAATTACAAGAAGGAATTTGAGAATTCTAATTTGGATATTCTAGGAGGTTTTTCTTATCAAGATTTTAATTCTAGAGGTAGAAATGTAGAAGGCTGGGGTTATAATACAACAGATTTAAATCAAATGGCTAAAGATTTATCAAGCTCAGCAAGCACCTTAGAATCCTTAGTTTCTGGAGCATACCAGCAATATGGTTATTCTTTTGATGTATCAAACAACCCTAATGGCTTGTTTGTAAATAGACTTCTACCAACAATTTCAACGGACTATTTAGGTGATGTTGAAGGACTACCAGTTAGGGCGGTATTTGCAGATACATTTGACAATACAGATGAAATCCAATCATTCTTTGGGAGAATTAACTATAGCTTATCTAATAAATATTTATTTACCGCGACAGTAAGAGCCGATGGTTCTTCTCGTTTTGGCTCAAATAATCAATATGGAATCTTCCCTTCTGCTGCCTTTGCATGGAAAATTAACGAAGAAGATTTTATAGGAGAATCTGTTTCCACTTTAAAGCTTAGATTAAGTTACGGTATCACAGGTAATCAAGATGGATTAGGGTATGGTAGATTTATCAGGAGAGAGCGTTATTCCGGTGGGTCAGTTGCCGATGGAGGTGCAATTAACGTTCCTGGAGTTAATACAGTTGATTTTGCTAACCCAGATTTAAAGTGGGAAGAAACAACACAATACAATGCAGGTATAGATTTTGGTTTTTCAGATGATAGATTTACAGGTAGTTTTGATATTTACAGAAAGGAAACTAGAGATTTATTATTAAGTGTAGAATCTGCACAACCCTCTCCACAGCCTTTTTTCTTTCAAAACTTAGATGCTGTAGTACTAAACCAAGGAGCTGAATTTTCAATTAATTATGATCTTTTACAGGGAGACAATTTTAACTGGAATGTAGGTTTCAACATTGCATATAACAATAATGAAATACAAGACTTTGAAGGAGCTATTACAGCTGGAACAATTCGCGGAGCGGGATTGAGTAACGCATTTGCTCAACGTCTTGAAAGCGGTCAGCCTTTATACTCATTCTATTTAAGAAAATTTGAAGGTTTTGACGGCAATGGCAACCCTATATTTGAAGGAGGCATAGATAATCAACAGTTCGTAGACAAAAGTGCTTTACCTGATTTTACAGGAGGACTTTCTACGAGTGCTAATTACAAAAATTGGTCAGCGTCTTTATATTTTAATGGCCAATTCGGAAATTACATATACAATAATACAGCCAATGCATTTTTCACAGGAGGTGCTATAGGTAGTGGCAACAATGTAACACAAGATGTAGCTAATTTAGCTGGTATTGAAGGCCGTTTTGCAGAAGCTTCAGTATCTGATCGTTTTTTAGAGAAAGGTGATTTTGTAAGATTGCAAACCGCATCAATCGGCTATAATGTTCCTCTTACTGATGGCTTTTTCAAATCAATGCGTCTAAGTCTTACTGGACAAAATTTATTTGTGATCACCGGCTATTCTGGCTTAGATCCTGAAGTTAGTGTAATACCAGGTGGTGGAGATCTTTTGAATGGCCTTCCAATAGCTGGAATAGATTACACATCATTTCCAAGGCCAAGAACTTATACATTTGGCTTTAACGTAACCTTTTAAAAAAAAAATATGAAAACTAAAATAATATTGAAAGGTTTTCTACTATCATCTTTAGTAGTAGCCACGTTTTTATCATGTACGGACTTAGAAATCGAGGAAACTGATTCAATCATTACCGCAGATAGCGGCTCTAGTGAATTTACCCCCTTGTCAGACCCGTCATCATCTCTTAGTGATTTATACAATAAGGTAGGAGGAGATTTTCAAAGTCAAGAAACCATGTATGCCATGTCAGAAGTAGCTTCTGATGAACTTTTAATTCCTACAAGGGGTACCGATTGGGGTGATAATGGTGTTTGGAGACAAATGCACACACATACTTGGAGAGCAGATCACTTATTCATAAGAAATGCATGGAACAATTTGAATCAAAGTATTTTTAGGGCAACCGAAATATTAGAAAGTGATCCTAGTACACAAGTCGTTGCAGAAGCGAAATTTCTTAGAGCATTTAATATGTTTTTTGTAATGGATTTGTTTGGCGTTGTACCTTTTAGAGAGGTGACAGAAGGCCCAGATGTAAACCCTAAGGTGTTAACACGTCTAGAAGCATATAACTTTATTGAAACAGATTTAATAGAAGCTTTAGCTGACTTACCAGAAGGAAGTACTGGAACTGCAAATACAGGCAAAGCTACAAAAGCAACAGCAAACTTTCTTTTAGCAAAATTATACTTGAATTCGTTCATCTATGATGGTACTGGAACAGCAGATAATGCAACGATGCAAAAAGTTATAGATAATGTTGATGCCATAGCAGCTAGTGGTTTTAGTATTGATCAAAACGGTTATTTCCAAATATTTGAACCATCAGATGATACTGAAACTATTTTACACTTAAGTAGTGAAGTAGCGCCTAGAATTTGGAACACTCTGCATTACAACCAAAATTCTCCTGATAATGATGGAGGTGGATGGAATGGATTTTCAACTCTTTCAGAATTTTATGATTCTTTTGAAGGTGCTGAAAACTCGAATTATGTTGGGGATAACCAAGAAGAGCGCAGAGGGTTTGTACCAGATGCAACAACAGCCAATAGCCAGAACTTAGGTATTGGATATGGTTTCCTTATTGGACAACAATATAATGAAGATGGCACAGCCCTAAAAAATAGACAAGGCCAGCCTTTAAGTTTTACAAAAGAGATACCTGCATTAGTAGGTAATACAGAGGTAGAAGGTATGCGTTTAATCAAATACCATCCTTACGATCCTACTGATACTGAAGATGAAAAATCACCTCTTGTTAATTCATTTAGACGTCATCAAATCTTATTCAGATATGCTGATGCACATTTAATGAAAGCAGAAGCTATGATGAGAATGGGCGGAGATGCTACGACCTTAGTGAATGAATTGAGAACAAATAGAGCAAATACTTCGGTATTGGCCTCTGTATCCATGGATGATATTCTTGCAGAAAGAGGACGTGAATTATATATTGAATATTGGAGAAGAAATGATCTAGTTAGATTTGATAAATTTACAGCTCCATGGCAACTAAAAGAAGTTTCTGGAGATCCTAATGTGAATTTATACCCTATACCGCAAACCGCATTACTTTCTAATCCTAACCTAGTACAGAACCCTGGATATTAAGTAACTTATCAAGTATACTAATTATATACCTAAAGCCTCTGATTTGAAATTATCAAATCAGAGGCTTTTTATTTACTAACTGTAATCAACAAATTTCGAATAACAAATTAGATAAAACTTATGGAAAATTATCTTTGCCACTCAGGCATTCGTATAAAGTATAATAAAACTAATTGACCATTACCTTAAGGGCAGAAAAACTTCCGCTTTCCACTCCAACGCTTCCCCACCAAAATTAGGGTTACTATAAAATATCTCAACAGGTTTACTAACAACTTCAATATGCTCTTTAGCTGCGTAGTCCAGAAGTTTATACCATGCCCTATCAGAAGTAATGTAATTTCCGTTGTAACTAGCCTTAATAACATTCCCTCCTTCAAATTTCTTATACTTCACATCTTTATTAATTGGAAGGTTTTCATTTTTTATGATGGGATAACAGAAATTATAATGGATACTATCATTTGTTTGATTCCAATAGGTGACTTCTATAAAAGGGAAACCATTACTCTTAATACCACTACTAGCCATTAAATTATCTAAATAAGGATAAACTCCCATCATCCCTTTCGCTTTTTTTAATTGTGTTGTTTTTACAGGTAAATAAACTACATAACTAGATTCCAATTTTTCCTGACCTATAACTACCACTTTAAAATTAGCTAAATGATCTTTTAAATTATCATTAAAATGTAAAAGCCTATTTCTAACTTCATCTTCGAAAAGCGAATCTGAAAATAAGATTTGTAATCTATTTTCAATACTATTATTAAGGTCGGTAACATATACTTTTACAGAAGATGTAGAATCTGTTATAGGTTGAATGTCCCAATCATATCTATAACGGATACTTTTAATTTCTATTTCTTGAATAATACTATTGACATCCTTACTTTCTAGAATTTTTGAATTACCAATAGCACTAGACCACTTTTTAATTGATTGATTGACTACTCCTGGATAAGTTTTCACTTTAAAGCTAGCTAAATAATCATAAGGTTTCAAAAATAAATACCAACAGAAAGAACACAAGCCAACTACTAAAAGGATAAATAAAAATTTTTTCATTTTAATGGTTTAGAATCTACTGAATTCTTCATTTTTAATTTAGATACTACAAAAGCTCCGAGATCTCTTCCCTGTTTTACACCTACTTCAACTGCCGCTCGGTAGTGAATACCACCATACATTCTACTAATTGCAGCCTCGTCTGCGGCACTATTAAAAGATGAGAATGTTCTTATTGGCAATCCATACGTAGTCTCCGTATCATCATCAAAAGAGAAATTATCCCCAAAAATATCTGTTAGAACTGTTGACGCTGCCCCAGAAACCACAGAATGACCACTAGTATATTCTGGAAAAGGCGGTGTTTGAAGTACAGGCTTCCAGTTCTCATCTATATATTGATTAATAACTGTTTCTGGGCGAATAAGGTTACTTCTATATTTTTCATCCCAACAACTAATAAAGGCATCTGCAATTGCTACTGAAGTTTTGGTATAAGCATAAACGGTATCATCAAAATCATAACTCATCTTTCTTGCTGCAATTTTAGTAATACCTATCCAATGTGCACCAGGCGTTATTTTTTTTGTTGCAAACATTAAATGCCCTTTGGTAACCGAAACATACGGATTACAATCCCAAAATTGAGCGATTTGAACTTCATCTGAGGCATCTCCTTTTTTTACCATATCTAAAGAAATGTCATACACTTCTTTGACCTCCTTATAAAAAATAGAATTTTCGTCTAAAGAAAAAGCAGGAGGAGGAACAGGTTTAAATTGGTCCGGTCTAACAAGAGTAAAAGCTCTAATTTTACTCCAATGAGGCTCAATACCGTCCATATAGGCTGGAGGAGTAGGCTGCCAACGAGTAGCATCGTCAGTATCCACAGTGAATTTAGGCATCGTTCTCGTTTGCTTGTAATTATCGCTATCCATCCACGCTGCTATATGGTCAGCAACTAATAGTCCATAATTCTTAGAACTCGTAAACAAAGCTTTGTTCTTATCTTCCCAATTCATATAAAGGCTGTCCCTAAAACTAATTATTTTGTCCTCGGAAAACACAAGTCTTCTACTTAGATCGATGTGAGCTATAAGAGCAGCCATTTGATAATTAATAGTAGTTCCATTTTCCGGTTTAGGAATTTCTTTCAACTCATTTATTTCGCCAGATAATGAATTATATTTCTCATTATTTAGTGCAATAATTTCATAGGCAGCAATATTAGGGTAAGCAAATATCCTACTTGCCACTGGAGGTGAAAAAATATCATGAATCATAATTTCAGTAACTTTATCAACCGATTCATGCAATTCATTTGGACTAACTACAATCATTTCTTCCTTTGCGCAAGAAGTTAAAACAACCGCAACTAATAAAATACTTATAAATTTTGCTTTCATAATAGACTCTTTATTTCTTAGCCAGTTCGTAAACTTGTGCCTTATCGTTATTCATTGTAACCAATAGATAAACTTTACTCTTTAATTTTATAATATTTAAATGTCTTACAGATTTTAAAGCAAACTGAAGTCCCAAAACATCACCCAACAAAATAGTATCTTCATTTTTTATTAAAGCTCCAGAAAATGAATCGAATCTTCCATGAAATGGTTTTACTCCAAAATAATTACCTCCTACCAATACATCATCTTTTCCATCGCTATCAAAATCAAAACGTAAGAAAGACTTCAATGGAGCAACCTGTAAGGTTTTGGGGAATGAAACAAACTCATAGGAACCTTCATTATTTTTTAAGTAACCTGAGCGTAATTCGTTTAATTCAAACAATTTTGCCTTATTTAAAGTTTTCACATCAATAATTTCTTCAATTGTTTTACCTGCAAATGAATTATAATCCGTGAATTCCTTTCGCAACGAAACCATTTGTCCAGAAAGTTGTGATAAATCATCAATAGGATAGTATTTTCCTCTCTTTTCAACCGCTATAATTGTTTCCGTACTCCCATTAGTGTCAAAATCAGAATAATACATCCTTAATGGAAATTCATTTGATGCTGTGAATTTGGTATTAGTACCCCAATTACCTAAAAGGTAATCTGTATCTCCGTCTTGATCTATATCAAAAGGAATAATACACTGCCACAATCCTATCAAATTTTCTACAGCAATCTTATCTTGCTTAAACATACCATTAAAATTTTTAAAAAATTTTGGAGACATCCATTCACCTACGACTATAAGATCTTTTACACCATCATTGTCAAAATCTTCCCAAATTGCATCGGTTACCATTCCAACATCATTAAATGTATCATCTTGAACAATTTTAAAAATACCGTCCTCATTTTCTAAGAGATAAGATGGAGGAATCTTTCCAAAATCATTAGAAGTTGCATTATTGCCTACAAAAAGGTCAATGTCTCCATCGTTATCAAAATCATTTTCTCGTATGACTGAGGCGTTTTCAAAATATTCTGGAAAAGGTATTGGCTTAAAAAATGTGTCAAATTTGATATAATAACTATCTAGTAATGGTTTCATTTGATTATAAAAATCAGCCCCTCCTGAACCAACAACAACATCGTTCTGACCATCATTATTAAAATCTGCAATAACCGCGGCAATGTCTTCTTTTATAGAATCTTTAGCTAAAGAAGGTAATTTTATTTCTGTATAGCTACTATCATTTTGAATATAAAATTTAGGAGGAAAATATTTTGATCCGCCGAATAAAATATCTTCCTTTCCATCCTTATTTAGATCTCCTAACGCAACTGCAGGACCACGGTCAGAAATCTGATATGGAATTAATTTTTGCCTGTTAAAATCAATATAATTATCTTCTATATGAGTAAAGTCTATTCCAAGATTGTTTTGGGTTAGTTTAAATATTTTTTCTGCTTTAGGTTGAAGAGTTTTATAGTCAAAAGGTATGTTATTTTCTGGCTTAATAAGCAAAGTTTGGTTCGTTGCTATATTTTTTAATACCTGATGAGTTCTATTTGGCCATACAATTTTAATTGAATCTACCACCTTACTATTACCGAATCCAAAGTGTATGATTGGCTCTGAAGATGCTTGAAAACCTCTTACAGTATACAATTCTTTATATTGTAAATTGCCTTTAGTATAGACAAAAACTTTGGTTCCTATACCAAAACGATTCTTAGATTCGTATTGGAATTTTATTTTAAGATAGCTGGCGTTATCATTCGTTTTATTGATGTATAACATTGCCCTATCATTAATATTATTTGTAACAATATCTAAATCACCATCATTGTCAAAATCTCCAAAAGCAGAGGCACCTGACTTTAAGGTATCATTCACTATCCATTTTCCAGATTTATCAATAAAATCATTCTCTTTAGAGCCTTTAAAAATATAATTATGAACGGCCCCTGAAGGCATCATATCAAGTGCTTGCTGATCTACTAGCTTTGTATCACTAATTTTTTTTCTGATCTGCTCATCAGAAACAAAATTTATATAATCTAAATCATTTGGTCTCTTAGGTATCCCATTTGAAATAAACAGGTCCTGTTCACCATCTTGATCGTAATCTGCAAAAAGAGCACTCCAGCTCCAGTCTGTTGCAGCGACACCATTCATTAATGCTGTTTCTACAAACACTCCATTTTTTTGATTTACTTGAAGCATATTGCGAGTAAATTGATAATGGTACCCTAAATGCTCAATACGGAGATTTTGAGATTGAATATTATCATCTCCTAATGATGATTTTAAAACTTTTTCATCTTCGGGAAGCATATCCAAAGAGATTAAATCTGGCCAACCGTCATGGTTAATATCTGAAACATCATTACCCATAGAAAACCTAGAGGTATGTCCGAAATACTTTTTTAAACTTTCACTAAATGTGCCATTACCGTTATTCAAATAATAGTAATCATCTTCATGAAAGTCATTACCTATATAAATGTCAGGATACCCATCTTGATTGAAATCTGCTATAGAAATCCCAAGACCGTAGCCATTAGGACCACCAAAAATACCAGCCTCTTCACTTACATCTATAAATTTACCATTATCATTTCTAAGTAATTTATCTCCGGTTTGATAATTTCTCTTATTTCTTAAATTTGCTTTCCCATATGATTCTTGCGTATGAATAGCGTGGTTTAATAAGTACACATCCAAATCTCCGTCTAGATCATAATCAAGAAAAGCCGCAGTAGAACTATAGGAGTCATAATCCAATCCATATTTTGCTGCGCGCTCTGTAAATGTTTCATCTCCATTATTTATATACAACTCATTATGACCATTGAAACCATTTATCCCTACTACAGCACACACATAAATATCGAGTAGACCATCTCCATTTACGTCTCCCATAACTGCCCCAGTATTCCAAGTACTATTTCCAGAAACTCCTGCTTGATCTGTAATATTTTCAAATTTCAGATCTCCCTTATTCAAGTAAAGTTGATTCTTAACTTGATTTCCTGAGAAAAATATATCCGGTAACCCATCATTATTAATATCCCCAACAGCAACTCCGCCTCCATTGTAGAAATATAAATAGTCTAAAATATTTTGATCATTCTTTTCTTCAAGTATATTTTCAAATAAAACACCAGTTTCCTCAGCTGTAGGATTTTCAAATAATTCGCTACCTTCACGACCACAACTGATTAGAAAAAAAAAACAAATTAATAGTACAAGATAATTATTCATTTAATTTATAAATCTTGGGTTTATTATTATTTATAGCCGCTATTAAATAGTATTTACCTGCGCTACTTTTAAATTTTTGCAAATGCTTAATCTCATCTTTTATGAAGAAACCAGAAGTTTCATAGTCTTGCCAAGAAAAATTGAGTTTACCATCTCCTAGCAATACATTACCATAACTAGCATCTAATCTAGAATACTGAGGTTTAAATTCAAAATTATTACCTCCCATAACAAGATCAAGATTGCCATCATTATTTACATCAATACAACTAATTCCGCAAATGCATGATAATTGAACTCTGCTAGGTAAAACTTTGATTGTAAATTCACCTCCTCCTTCATTTACAGCAATCAACGATTCCATTGTATTTGCTGTTTTCACAATAGTATTGTCAAATACATCTTTAGGGAAAATTTCTTCAATTGTTCTTTTGGCATAATCAGATGCTTTTAAATTTTGCTTTTTTAAAGATACGATTTGCGCCGTTAATTCTCTTTTCTGATGAAGTGGATAATCTTTTCCATTAAAGCTTTGAGACATAATTTGTTCTATACTCCCATTATTATCAAAATCATTAATCCAAAGTTTCATCGGTGCTAGTCCTGATGCCTTATAAGGAACGTTGCTGCCTTGATTTCCTAAAATAAGATCTAAATCTCCATCATTGTCTAAATCTGCAGAAGCAACCGTGCCCCACCACCCCTTAAGATTATCTAAATTTGATGCAAGTTTTGATAATCGTCTTCCTGAATTCTTATAAATATTTGGTGTCCCCCATTCTGAGACTGTAACTAAATCTTTCTTTAAGTCCCCATCTATATCTACCCAAATAGCATCTGTAATCATTCCCGAATTCTTGAGGTCGTATGCCAATTTCTCTGTAGAGTTTACAAACTTTCCTTTTCCTGTATTTTCCAAGAACAGGTGATTAGGGCTAACTCCATATACCCCAACAACACTTCTTGATCCTACAAAAACATCCACATCACCATCATTATCAAAATCATAAGGTGCTATAACAGAAATATTCTTAAAGCTTGAAGGAATATTTTCAATGGATTTGGTGAATTCTCCCTTACCATTATTTAAATATACTCGAGGTTTATATGAGTTCTCTTCAGAAACTTGATTACCCCCATTACCTACCATCAAATCTACATCTCCATCATTATCAACATCAAAGAATGCAGCAGCGGTATCTTCTAACCTAAAATCTGCTTCAATATCATTCTGACTAGATTTTATTAATTCTCCGTCCCCCAAATGAAAGTACAAAATGGCAGGAGCGCCTTTTGCTCCCCCAACAAATATATCTTCATTGCCGTCCCCATTAACATCAGCCACCGCCAGTGCAGGACCTTCCTGCGATAACATTTTAGATATAAGCCCTTCATTATCGAAATCTTGATAATTATTTTCTTTGTGAGCAATTAATTTCTTTTCACTCAACTCCTGCAGTAGTGTGCTTTTTGATTTCTTCTCTGGAATTTTATAAGTTTCTAATGCATCTGCATGACTCAGCGTTATAGTTTGATTTGATGCTATGTTCGTAAGCTTCTCAATTTTATCATCTGGCCAAAGTATTTCTAATGAATCTATAACTTTAGTCGCTCCCAAGCCAATCGCCATTGTATAATCCATAGAAGATTGAAAACCTCTTGAAGGCATTTCATCTTGTAAAATTATATTTCCTTTATAAAACAATTTAACACGAGCGCCAATAGCAAATTTATTTTTATCTGCCCCTATAAGCTGAATTCTGATGTAATTATTATCGGCAAGTTCATTAGATTTATTTTTATAAATAAATGCTTGCATGTTTACATTATTTACAACAAGATCTAAATCTCCATCATTATCTAGATCTCCGTATGCAGCTCCATTGGAAAGACTTGGAATTTCTAATCCCCAATCTTTTGATGCGTTTTTGAAGGTTATATCACCATTATTTTTATAAGCATAATTACTTTGTGGCTTTATTGGCATCTTACTTATTATAGAATCAATAGATTCTTTCTTACCTGTTAATGCCATTTTTTGAATAATCTCATTTGCCAAAAAATCAACAAAATCCAAGTCCGTTAAATCATGATTTACACCATTGGTAATATAGATGTCTCTTAAACCGTCATTATCCATATCAAATAAAAGCCCTGCCCAACTCCAGTCTGTTTTAGCTACTCCACTATGAAATGCTACCTCGGAAAATGAACCATTTCCATTGTTTAGTTGTAACGTATTTTGGATATATTGTTGATAAAAATCCTTACTTTGTTTCAATTTAAATATATTATATCCTTCAAACTCCATTACTGATTTTACTCGCTCATCTCCTTCTGGGAGCATGTCAGTAATAAAAATGTCGTTCAAGCCATCGTTATTTATATCAGCCATATCAACACCCATAGCTGATAGACATAGGTGGGAAGTCCAGCTCTTAATATCTTCTGTAAAAGTGCCATCTTGATTGTTAATGTATAAGTAGTCTCTTTCGTAAAAATCATTCGAAACGTATATATCCGGATATAGGTCATTATTAACATCACTTACCATAACTCCCAGACCAAAACCAATTAAACTTCCATAAATACCAGCTTCCTCACTAACATCAACAAATTTACCACCGTCATTTCTCAATAGCATATCCCCCACACCTCTAAAGATATCAGGTACACCATCCCAATTTTGTGCTCTTACATCTCTTTGCTCTGCATAGCCTAAACTACTTACTGGTATATTGCTATTATTTAAAATGTAAGCATCTAAATCCCCATCTTTATCGTAATCAAAAAAAGATGCATGAGTTGAAAATCCCGTTTTAGCTAAATTATAATTGGATGCTTGTTCTGTGAATGTTAAATCACCATTATTAATATAAAGATCATTGTCATGGTTATTCCCTTCCATGTTGCCCGCATTACTCACATAAATATCTAATAGACCATCGTTATTTATATCAGCCATTACGACGCCTGTAGACCAAGGTTTATTTCCTTCTACCCCTGCTGATTCTGAAACATCCTCAAACTCAAAATCTCCTTTATTAATATAAAGTTTATTTTTCTCCATATTCGCAGTTAAGTAAATATCTGGAAGTCCGTCATTATTTATATCACCGATTGCAACGCCACCGCCATTGTAAAAATTACGGTATTTAAATATGTTGAAATTTTTTTGATTTTCTACTTTATTGATAAAATCTATTCCTGTTTCATTAGGAGTTAACATTGTAAACAATGTATCTAAGTCCTTAACATCCTTTAGCTCCTCTTTTTCCTTTTGGATGCAAGAAGTTAAAAAAGCAAAACTACTGAGAAGAAATAGTGCACTTCTTAATTTTTTAAATTTCATAAGGGTATACGGTTCAAAATCTTAATTTAACTGAAAGGCTATTTTTTAATAGATTGATAAAAAACAACTAATTGAATTCGAAGTGTTTAATTAACACGTTATGCAATATAACAAACTAAAATTATAGACGTGGGAAAGTATTTCAATTAATTAACAGGTTGTTATTTCTACTAAGTCCTAATTACTTCAATACCTTCTTAACATGAAGAAAAGAAGGTATTGAAAAATAAAATATATTCCAAAAATGCTTTTAAAGCCTTGTGCGTGTACTACTTCGCAAAGTAGACATAAATAGCAATTACAATAACACATATTGCCAATCCTACTTGATTTACATATTTATATGGTGTAATAGAAACCTGATTGGTATATTCTAATACAAATGGCTCTTTTCTAGGATATAGCTTACCAATAGCAAGCATAATAAGTACATTTAACACAAACAAGATAGCATTTACATGCAAGAAATGTGGGTAATCATCTGCACCAAACACATATGGTTTTAATATAAACTGACTAATGATGTATAAAACGGATCCTGAAATAATACCAATTTTAGCTGCAATTGCAGGTACATTTTTGGTCAAATACCCCACGATAATTATTGAAAAAATCGGAATACTATAGATTCCATTTATCTCTTGTAAATAATAAAATAAACTACTTGCATTTGCAATTAATGGAGCTATAAACATTGCTGCTAGTGCCAAACAAATCCCAAATATTTTACCATACTTAACCACCAATTTCTCAGGGGCCTCTGGATTAATGTGTTGCTTGTAAATATCAATCCCAAAAAGAGTTACGGAACTATTTAACACACTATTAAATGAGCTCAAAATAGCCCCAAAGAGCACTGCGGCAAAGAAACCTACAAGTGGTTTTGGTAATACGGCACGTACAAGTTCTGGATACGCCATATCACTAGATGCTAAACCGCCTTCAAAATAATGATAGGCAATCATACCCGGTAATACCAATATTAAAGGACCTAATATTTTTAAAAATGAAGCCAATAATAATCCTTTCTGACCTTCAGCCAAATTTTTAGCTCCTAATGCACGTTGTATAATTTGTTGATTGGTTCCCCAATAGAACAACTGCACCAACATCATACCTGTAAATATGGTTGCGAAAGGCACTTCTTGTCCAGGATTTCCAGTAGAATCAAAACGTTCAGGGTTGGCTGTCATCAACACATCTAAACCATTTAAGACACTACCATCACCTATAGCCATTAATCCAAAAATAGGGATTAACATACCCCCTATCAATAAACCAACAGCATTTATAGAGTCGGACACCACAACTGCTTTTAACCCTCCAAAGACTGCATATATTGATCCAATAATCCCTATTCCCCAAATACACAGTACAAGGGCTGTTTTATCAGAAACACCTAAAAGCGTAGGAATATCAAACATTCCACTAATAGCTACAGAGCCAGAATAAAGTATTACTGGTAGTAACACGACCACATATCCCGTTAAAAATAAACCCGAAGTTATCGTTTTAGTAGTGGTATCAAAACGGTCTGCCAAAAATTGTGGCACAGTAGTTATCCCGCCTTTTAAATATCTAGGTAACAAAAAGATTGCGGTTACCACAATGGCTATAGCAGCTAAAGTTTCCCAAGCCATAACTGACAATCCATCTTTATAAGCACTACCATTTAAACCTACAATCTGTTCTGTAGATAAATTAGTTAGTAATAAAGAACCTGCAATTACTCCTGCCGTTAAACTCCTTCCTCCCAAAAAATAACCATCAGATGAAGATTCATCTGTCTTCCGCGTAGCAAAGTAAGATATAATAGCCACAAGTGCCGTAAACCCTACAAATGAAATAATTCCTAACATTTTTTATTTAGTTTGATTATAATTTATAAATATATTAGAATAATTACACATAATTTAATTTACACGCCTATAATTATTGGTATAGTAGAATCAATTATGATATTCATACAACTACAACGTTTTCTTTAATCAAAAATTCAATTTAACAGGAATTTCACCATTTTAAAAAAGCTATTTCGTTGCTTTGTAAAATCTAATGGAATAATTTTTTAAATCATAAAAAATGAAACTTTTATCGTTTGTATCTATTGCCATATTTTTAACGGGTTGTTCTAACTATGGACAGTTAACCTTTGTGACCAAACTTCCTAAAGCCGTAAAAGAAAATTCGGGAATTGCTTATTATGGAAATGAGAAAGCTTGGTTTGTAGAAGACCACGGAAATGATGATATCTTGTATCAAATAGATTTTAATGGAAAGATTCTAAAAGAGCTTCAAGTAAAAAATGGTGGAAATCAAGATTGGGAAGACCTTACTCAAGACAAGAAAGGGAATCTTTATATTGCAGATATTGGAAATAATACAAATGAGCGAAAGGATCTAGTAGTCTATAAAGTCCCAAATCCTGAGATAGAACCTGGTGATAAGATAGACGCTCAAAAAATTGAATTTTATTATCCAGATCAAAAAGAGTTTCCTCCTAAAAAAGATCATTTAATTTATGATGCCGAAGCCTTGTTTCATTTTAACAATGCACTTTATATCATCACAAAGAATAGATCACGCCCATTTACTGGAAAAACTTTTATTTATAAAATTCCAGATACTCCAGGAAAATACGCTGCAGAGTTAGTCGGCGAATTTACTCCTTGTGAAACTGCTCGAGTTTGCCAAGTTACCTCAGCTACAATTTCTCCTGATGGGAAAAAATTAGTGATATTAGGATATGGTTTTTTATGGATTTATTCTGATTTTAAAGGCGATGATTTTATCAATGGCACGTTAAAAACTATAGATTTAGGAGCCACTACACAAATAGAATCTGTTTGTTTTAAAGATGACAACACCCTTTTAATCTCTGATGAAGAGCGCGCTAAAACGGGTCAAAATCTATATTCCTATTCCTTGAAATAAAAAAAGGTTACGGTACCTAGAATCCAAAGCCTAGACCAAAACTAAACCTTGGTCCGTCTTTGCTATTAAAAACAGCTAAGTTAATAGATAGCAGGTCTGCGGCATTCAAGAAAAAACCACCTCCATAAGAGGTATGCCACGTATTAGAATCTACAGTAGGCATCCATACCTTACCATAATCAAACCCTGCAAAGAGTCCCATTGCGGTGGGTAAAATACTAGTTCTCATTTTCTTTAAGCTAAAACGAAGGTCTGTATTTTGATAGTAAGAAGATTTTCCTGTAAATCGTTGATTTCTAAACCCTCTAAGTCCATCTACCCCCCCTATACTTGCCCCTTGGTAAAATTCAAAATCGTTTCCTACAATAAAATGTCCTTTCCATTTTGTAGCAAGAACAAGTCTTCCGCTAGGTATTAACTTATAATCAAAGGACAGGCTAGGAATAAGGTAAGCAAATCCATTATCCGTATCATTTAAATCGGTCTTATAACCAGCTTTTAGCGCCGTAGCCATTCCTAAGGTTGGAAAAGCTTGGTTATCCTTATTTTCATAGGTATACTCCGCTTCGCTACCAATAAAACGATTTGTGGTCTCTTCCCCATTTTCTTGGTAAAATTCATTCACAAATCTATCAGCTGTTTCTTCTACTTCTATAGATTCTATCATAAGTCCGGCTTTGAACTTTGCTCCTAATCTTCCTCTCCACACCAATGAAGGTGCAAACTTTATGGTTTCAATACGTACTCTATTATAGTCTAGATCAAAATCATCATCGAAATTTTCTGTATCATTCCCGAAACCAAAAAAATTGATCGCAAAATTAGGGCTGGTAAATCGCGCAGCAATTTCTAAATTCCAATTTTCAAAAATATGCGCAAATTCTCCTTTATAAGCAACATCATAACCACTGGTAGCAAAATAATACGATGCCATAATATCATGCTTTTCTGTAAACGGATTTTGCCTAAACCCATTATAAGTATACGTATTTTGAAAACCAATTTTGACACCATCATCTGGGTTAAAACCAATAGTAGGTATAATTTGGTTTGTGCTATTTCTTATTTTTAATGGTTGATACGTGTTCACGGTATAATCATCCATCAACTTTACTTTTGTACCCTTTATTTTTTTAAACGTATTCTTTTTACTTTTATAATCGTAAATACTGATATTTCTAGAAGTCTCTATATCATAAATGTCATTATTCTGCCCTCCTATTAATCGTACTTTAATAGCGTTGTTTTTAACTCCTTTCACCTCAAACAAATCATCATCATCCAAGCCATATACCCAAATTTCTTTAGTTGTTTTTTTATTAAATATTTTTTCGAAAAACAGTTTTTTCTTTTTATCGCCTATATTTCTGTACGCTTTAATTTCAGTTTCATTTTCATTAATTCTGTTAATCTCAAACCAGTCATCTTTATCAGTACCGGTAACTACCGCAAATTTATTCAAGATAGAAAAGTAGGTTTCTGCAGTTTCTGTTATCCCTGCCAAACGTGCCAATAAGGTATGTTTTATTTCTGCTACTTTCTCATCTCTCACCTCTTCTGGGAAAGCTAATAAGGCTTCATCTATAATGGCTGGGGTAATATTTGCTTTCAGATAATTCGCTTGTTCTATCCATTCACTTTCTGTAGTTTCTGGCAATAAAGCCATATCTAACACATAGGTTTTAGGCGAGGAATTAAATCCTCTCACACTTCTAATTTCATCATTAAAACCTTCCATTAAACGCAATCCGGGGATAATTCTAGTCGCAACATTCATTAATAACCCATCTCCCATTTGTGAGAATACTTGGTCCCGATCTCTTGGCACCGGCTTGTAGACTACTTTTTTGGTGTCTTTATCTTTAAATTCTGCCCAACGCCATTGATCTGTGTGCCTATCCCAATCGCCAATGGCCATATCAAATAAACGCGCTCTAATATAAAGTTTAGTATCTACGCTATATTTTTCATCGTCACGTAAATCCTCGAGCATAGAATCGGTACTTTTCAATTCATCACTATACCCAAAACTCTTTAAATCTCCATGACCATCACCAGCATGCTCTTCAATCATATAAAGCTCATCACCGAAGGTATCATTATACTCTTTTAAGGCTGTTTGCTTGGGTACATAATAGAGAACAGGATTGGTATGGTACAAATCTACAGCATCAGACAACGTTGCCACTGCAAAAGGAGCAAAAGGATGCGCTCCCGTATAAAAGTCTTCCAGCAATTTCTCTGTATAGGTGTCTCTTAAATCATCTACGACGTACTGATCCTGAAATGCCATAGACTGAAGGTAGAGTTCTGCACTTTTACGAATAGCGCGCATAACATATTCTTTACCACTTTCATCTCTTAACCTCAAGGATTTAGATTGATGACCGCCTCCTTTTTTTACTGGCACAAGGCCCCCAAACAAAGTATCTAACCTTACAGTAGGAGCCGTTATCTTGGTTCCATAATACTTTCGATATTTTGTTCCCCAAATTTTCTCATGAAATTTAGATTTATCTACTTCTTCCGCAGTATAAATAGAAGAGGTTACGGTAGCGGGAAAGTTTTCACTGTATACCGTATCAGCTAAAAACCTATCTTTTTTTAATACTTCCGTCCCAAAAAGAAAATCTTCAGATAAATCATCATTCAAGCCATAGAAACGTACCTTAGAGGAACCATCTTTATAAACGTCGAGGATAGCATAGCCCATTTGCCCAGTTGAAAACTCGCTACCATTTAGCAATTTTGTATGTCCCTTCTTTGATCCCGAGCCGCTTACAATCTGTGGAGTATTTTTTTCAACGATATATTGCAAAGTATGTTCATGACCAGAGGCAAAAATTACTTTATCAGAAAACTGGGCTAATGTGGTAATTCTATCACGCAGCTCTCGGTACATCTTATTGTTATTATCCTCAATAGATGGTCCCGCTGTTTTTCTAAGGACGTTAGCCACAGAACCAAGTATAGGTAAAGGAACATTTTTATTGGAGGGATACAATTGTTGCCTTAACGTAGTTTGACCACCATGAGAACCATAAGTAAACATAGGATGATGCATCGCAATTATGGTAGTACGCTCCCGATTGTCTTTGATTACATCTTCTACTTCTAACAAAAATTTATCTCTACTCTTAATATCACATTTATCATTAATATCTGGGCGTTTATCCCAATTGGTAAGATACCATTCTGTATCGATCACCACGACCACTACATCCTCATTAATTTCTATAGTTTCTATAGGACATCCATTTTCTGGAAAAAAAACATCATCGCTATTTAATTTCTCTTGAATATATTCTTGTTCTCTCTTTAACCCTACTAATCCTTCGGTATACCAATCATGGTTCCCTGGAATAAAAAACTTATTTCCTTTAAAATTAGCTAACGTTGCTATTTGAGCATTTAAGTGGCTTGCGGCTGTTCGGTATGCCAGAGTAGAATCTACAGGATCTGGCAAACCTGCAGGATAAATATTATCACCTAGAAAAATAGCCGTACTGTTTTTATCAGCTACATTCAATCGCTCTTTAAATGCCTTTAACGCAGGATTCATTCCTCCTAAAGGTGACAAACCTGCATCTCCAATCAAATAAAAGGTATGAGATACCTCTTTAGCTGTTGGTGTATCTTGACGATCTTCAATATTTTTATACTTAGCATGGTAAGTAGCACATCCTGAAAAAAACAAAAGAATTACGATAAGAGTAAAATGTTTACGCATAGCAGCAAGTAAAGAGTTATAAAATTTGTAATTTGGACTTTTAATCATGATTCATATGAACGACATATTATCCAAAACCGAAGAGTATGCTACGGATTTACTAACTAAAAAATTAGATAGTAAATTTTTATATCATAATCTTAGACACACTCAAAGAGTCGTTAAAAGTACTAAAGAATTACTAAACTTCTATAACCTAAAGGACGAAGAAAGTAACGCAATCACTATTGCTGCATGGCTTCATGACATTGGATATACGGTAAGTTCTTCAGACCATGAAGAGCACGGAGCTAAACTTGCTAAAACTTTCTTAGAAGGTTTAAACTGCGATGCCAATTTAGTACATACTGTATGTGGTTTGATTTTAGCTACAAAAATGGGGCATAGCCCAAAAAATCTTTGTGAAGAAATAATAAAAGACGCAGATTGCTCTCATTTTGGACAGCATAGCTATCTGGAGACTTCTGAACTTCTTAGAGAAGAGCTTACACTTCTAGAAATAGCCTCTTTTACACGCAAGGAATGGCGCGATAAGAATATTGAATTATTTAGAACCCAACACCACTATTACACTACATATGCCAAAGAAAATTGGCAACCAATTAAGGACGAAAACCTTCAAGGCTTATTAAAGAAAAAGAAAAAAAACAATAAGCTTGTTAAAAAAGAGAAGCTTAAGGTTAGCTTAAAAAATAAAAGTCCAGAACGTGGTATTCAAACCATGTTCAGAGTAACTATGCGCAACCACTTAAAACTGAGTGATATTGCGGATACGAAAGCAAACATTTTACTATCGGTAAATGCTATTATTATCTCTTTAATTTTAGCAAATTTGATTCCAAAACTAGACAACCCAAGCAATGATTATTTAGTGATACCCGCTGCTATATTTGTTATTTTCAGTGTTACATCTATGATTATGTCTGTTTTAGCTACCCGCCCCAATGTTACCAGCGGAGAGTTTAATAAAGAGGATGTAGAAAATAAAAAGGTAAACCTTTTATTTTTTGGAAATTTCCATAAAATGAAATTAGAAGATTATGAGTGGGCTATTCAGGAATTGATCAAGGACCAAGAATATGTATACTCCTCATTAACTAAAGATTTATATTTCTTAGGCTTAGTTCTAGACAAAAAATACAAGCTTTTACGTTGGACTTATACCATTTTTATGATTGGTATGGTGCTCTCTGTAATTGCTTTTTTCGTAGCTCTTAAATTCTACGGTCCTGAACGAATTATAGAATTGCCTACCTAGTAGCTTTCTATCTAAAAAAACCTTTCCCTATCAACCACCATTTTAATTTGCAGACTATCTTCCATTAAGATAATTCTGTGCTGTTTTTAGTTGAATTAAATAAAATTTTCAATGGCAACCACAGGTGAAAAACTTAAAGAACGCATAAAGGAACTTACTTGTCTCTATGAGGTAACTTCTATAATAGTTAATTGTGACTATAACCAATTAGAAACTTCATTAGAAGCCATTGTTGATTGCTTAAAAAAAGCAATGCGTTATGATGAGGATGCTTATGTATCATTGTCCTGTGACCAGTACCATGTAACGTCTGCATCAATAATACCAGAACTAGTATCCTTGAAATCTTCTATAAAGGTATTTAATAAAATTGATGGGCATATAACCGTAGGATACCCTGCCACCAATTTTACATCGGAAGACTTTTTAAAAGAGGAACTTACTTTACTAAATAATGTAAGCTTAGCTATAGGCAATCTTCTAGAAAAAAAACAAATACGAGAAAATGAAATTGCCATCAAAAGACAAGTTGAACGTTCTGACAGACTCAATATACTAGGCGAAATAACCGCTGGAATAGCACATGAGTTAAACACGCCACTGGCTAATATTTTAGGTTTTGCAGAACTTTTAAGAAATAACCTTACGGATGAAAATGCAATTCGAGATTTAGATAAAATTGTAGATAGCGCTATATTCTCAAGAGAAGTAGTAAAAAAATTAATGTTTTTTACTTGCGAAATGCCGCAACAAATGGGTGAACTCACTGTTAATCCAATAATCTCAGATGTTTTAAACCTGCTAGATCTCACGTTTAAAAAAAGTAAAGTTAACTATGCTCTTTCGTTTAATAAAGAAAATATTCAATTGAAGGCAGATAGCATTCAATTAACGCAAGTACTATTCAATTTAATCATGAATGCCATTTATTTTTCCCCTCCTAACACTACCATCACCATTAAAGTTAAAGAACTTGCTCATGAGGTAAGAATTAGTATTTCTGATGAAGGTCCTGGAATATCTAAAGTCAACGAAGAAAAAATATTTCAACCATTCTTTACCACTAAACCCGTTGGAGAAGGTTCTGGATTAGGTTTGAGCGTAGTACACGGAATCGTTAAAAGCCACAAGGGCCAAATTACCTATTCTCAAAACAAGCCAAAAGGCGCCACTTTTGTTGTTAATTTTCCAAAATTATAGGCATGGAATTACTTAAAGAAAATATTTTAATAGTTGATGACGACATCAATATCCTTGAATTATTACAACGCCATTTACAATTGCTCGACTACCATATTTATAAAGCGGTCTCTGTAAAGCAAGCATTATATATATTAAAAGATACAGCAATAGATTTACTAATAACGGATATTCAAATGCCAGAAGTAGATGGTTTAGAACTTATTAAATATGCATCTGAACATTATCCGAAAATTCCAAAATTGGTAATTACTGGGTACCCTTCTGTCGATGGCGCATTGAATGTTATTAAATCTGGAGCTACAGATTACCTGACCAAACCTTTTACCAAAGAAGAACTAAAACTCGCTGTAAAAAAAAGTATCGAAAACAAAACCGTTAAACCTCCTTTGAGGAACATCAGAAGTGTAGAAAATCTAAATTCTGACATGATTGGTAACTCTCCCGCGTTCAAAAAAATTACAAATACAATTAACCGAGTTAAAGATAATAAAGCCACGGTATTGGTTCAAGGTGAAAGCGGTACAGGAAAAGAACTAGTATCTAGAGCTATTCACTATTCAGGGAAATTCGCTAGAGAACCTTTCATTGCCGTAAATTGTGCTGCAATACCAGAAAACTTATTAGAAGCGGAGCTCTTTGGTTATACTAAAGGAGCATTTACTGGCGCCAATGAAAATAGAAACGGATTTTTTCAAGCCGCAAATAATGGTACTTTATTTTTAGATGAAATAGGAAATGCTTCTCTAGCCGTGCAAGCGAAACTCTTGAGAGCACTACAAGAAAAAGAAATTACAAAAGTAGGTGCTCAAAAAGTAGAAAAAATTGATGTTAGAATTATTGCCGCAACGAACGAAAATTTACAAGCAATGATTGCACAGAAATTATTCCGAGAAGATCTGTATTACCGCCTTACGGTTGTGCAAATTATAGTACCGCCACTCCGAGACCGAAAAGATGATATTAGATTACTTACGGATAAGTTTATTCGAAAATATGGTATTGAATATAAAGACAGGATTTTAAATATATCACAAGAAGCACTCACTATTCTTGAACGATACTCATGGCCAGGAAACATCAGAGAACTTGAGAATGTTATCCAAAATGCTGTAATTATGAGCGATGGTATTATTGATGTTGAAAACCTTCCTGAAAATTTAAAATTTAAAATAAAATTCCCTAAAAGCACTCTTAAACCTCTTGCAGAAATAGAAAAGGAATACATAAAAAAGGTACTCCTTTCTACAAATAACAATAAGACAAAAGCGGCAGAAATTCTTCAAATAGATCGCAAAACACTTCGTGAAAAAATAAAATAAGGACTGATACTAATATACCCAAATGGGTATTTTTTCCTCAATAACAGTATTAGGGGTTTCTTTAAAAATACAAATAAGGTATTGATTATCAAATCAATGCCAATTACTTCGCTATATCAAACATTCAATGGCACGCAACTTGCCTACTGCTATAGTATTCATATTTGAAAATGTTGCTAACAGTAAGACTATGAATTTCAGGTTTCAAATTTTTGTTTGAAACCACCATCATAATCGTGGTTGATTGATGATATCTACTTGGCTTTCGGATACTAGGCTTCGGTTTAGTGAAAGTCAGGTAGATTATTAAAACTTATAATTAGTGATCGCTTATGAAAAAATATAGCAATAGCATCTGTTCTACCTGTACACATCAAAAATATTGTGTACTTACTTCTAATCAAGAACACATTAGTTCTTGCGGCGAGTATGAACATTTTACGGAACGTTTAAATTTTAATGAATACCTAACTATGCGTATTCAAACACCCAGGTATTAGTCTAAAAAAGAAACAATGATTGCAAAAGAAAAAGTTGTAAAAGCTACAAAGCAAGGCATGCTAGATAATGTAATGCGACAATTTAATAATGCCGCTGATATTATAGATTTAAACTCTAACATTAGAAAAATACTAGAAATTACCAATAATGAATTAGTGGTACATTTTCCTGTAAAAATGGATAACGGCGAAGTAGAAGTTTTCACAGGATATCGCGTGCAGCATAATAATGCACTAGGCCCATATAAAGGTGGTTTACGATATCATCCTACGGTAGATATTGATGCTGCGAGAGCCCTTGCTATGTGGATGACCTGGAAAACATCGTTAGCAGGCCTACCTTATGGTGGTGCTAAAGGAGGCATTCAATTAGACCCATCTAAGTACTCTTCCTCAGAATTGGAGCGTATTACAAGACGGTTTACATATGCATTAGGAGACAATATAGGACCTGAATTAGACATTCCTGCTCCAGATGTAAATACCAACCCTCAAACCATGGCTTGGATTCTTGACACTTATATGTCTACAAAGGCACCTGCAGAACGCTCAAAAAATATGCACGTGGTAACCGGCAAACCGTTAGGTGCCGGTGGTTCTGAAGGAAGAGATCGCGCCACAGGGTACGGGGTATTTTTGAACATAAAATTTTGGGCGTTAGATAAAAAAATAACATTAAAAGACAAACGATTTATTGTTCAAGGTTTTGGAAATGTAGGATACTGGACCGCCCATTTTCTTGAAAAAGAAGGTGCTAAATTAGTCGCTGTTCAAGACCAGTTCGGGTGTATTAGTAATGAAAACGGAATAGCCGTAGAGCAACTTTTTGACTATACGAAAGCAAACAACGGCAGCATTCTTGGATTTACAAATACAACACCCATAGCTAGCAAAGATTTCTTTAGTATTGATTGTGACATCTGTATTCCTGCAGCGTTAGGCAATCAAATTACAGAAGAAAACGCACCACTTATCAAAGCATATTTAATAGCGGAAGGTGCCAATGGGCCTACCGATGTAAACGCTGAAAAAATATTATTAAAAAAGGGTACTGATATTATTCCTGATATTTTGTGTAATTCTGGCGGGGTAATTTGTAGCTATTTTGAATGGTTGCAGAATAGAAATGGAGAAATATGGCAACTAAATGAAGTTCTTGAAAAACTAGAAAAAAAGCTTGAAGAATCGTTTAGAAAGGTGATCGAAACATCAAGAAAGAAAGATGTTGATATGAGAACTGCAGCTTTCATAATTGCCATTGAACGATTAGAACTTGCGTACGTGCAACGAGGAATTTTCCCTTAATAGCACGGTACTTACAATTTAAATGCATTGAGATGAAATACGGAACTATAACAATTGAAAAGAAAGAATACGTGATGCTAAAACGGTTCTTGCACTTATCTGGTTACCATAGAGATATTACGTTTAAAAAATCAATCAAAAAACTATCAGAAGAATTAAGTTTTGCTAAGATTTGTGACCATGAAGAGATGCCGGTAGACGTTATTCGCTTTAATTCTGTGGTAACTATTACAGCAAATAATGGTTGGACAAAAGAATTTCAATTGGTTACCCCAAAAGATAGCGACCTAAAAAACAATAAGGTTTCTATTCTTACCCCTATGGGAGCCGCTGTCATTGGTTACGCAGAGGGTGATACCATTCTATGGGAATTTCCTACTGGCGAACAACAATTAACAGTATCTAGGGTAGAGCAGAAAAATAGTCAAATTGATATTAATGTTTTATTATAAAAAAATAATGAGGACATTTAACCCTACAGAGTCAGACCATTTAATTTTCTTAAAAAAAGATAAGGCAGAGATTGAAAACTGGATAGAACAGCTAGAGTTTATCAATACTGAATTAGAGTATTTTACAGAGATTGAACATAAAATACTCAAGGACAACACTATTAATCAATTGATTCAAACTTTAAAAAGAGGAAACACTCTAAAATTAGGCATTTTGTATCGCTGTGAAAGCAATATGTCTAAAATGAAAGAATGTGATAACATGCAGTGCGATGCGTATTATTTGAATAATCATGAAAAAAATAGAGTATCATATTTAGAGCACATGAAATTATGTTATGCTTTAAAAACTAAAATATATGATAGTCTACTCAAATTTAAAGTTACCTAAGCTGCTTATATTTTGAGCTCATCTATAAGATCTTCGTAGGTGTACATCTTATCTTGATGTGCATCTACACCATCTTTTACAGAATACATGATATCTGCGCGTATAGCCTTTAAGCCTGCCACACCTTGCAATCCTTCTAATTCTACAATTTCTAATTTACCACTAAAATAGCCTTTAGATTTTAAGAATTTTATATAACGTAAGTATTCTAGCTCATCACTTTTCTGAGCATAAACAATAACCATTTTACCCGGTTCTGTTATCCGCTTCGTTGTTCCTTTTATATAGGATTTATCAATACGCTTTTTAATAATTTCGTATCGGGCATTATAGGTACCATCCACATCAAAACGTTTTTCATCCATTCTAAAACGAATAGCCAAAGACGTATTATAAACTAACATTAATGATGCTACATCTAAGGGCACAGAAAGTTCTGGCTTTAAATTATAGTGCTTATTTTCCATTTCGCACATAACCTGCAATTGCCACAATCTTAAGTTACTTAAGTAAAGTGAATCAAATTTTTGGTCATCTACAATAGAAGCACCTATATACATATTGTGCTCTACACCGTCAGTCTTGTAGCGCTCAAAATAATGCGGAAACATAGCCTGAGCATCTTTCTGCTTTTTATCAATAACAGAAGATAGTTTTTTATTGATCATCATAACACTTTCATCATAGTTCCTACGGTGATCATAATATGATTTTGTCCCCATGTCTATGCTTGCTTCGTACGAAGTGATCATTTGGAGTAATTCAGAATCTTTATTTTTCAAATGCTCAAAAACTGGTGCAATTTCGTTCTGAACAAAATTAAAAACGGCCTGCTCAATATTTGTATTTAGTACTTCTTTAACCTCATCTATGTAGTTGTCAATTCTAAACATTAACTCCTCATAAACAGGCAGTTTATTTCTTTGCCAAGCAGCATTTAATACTTTATTGATATCTGATAGCTGTATCATAATATCCCGTTGAATAGCCGTATTTCTTGCTAGTGAAGAATCTTTAATATCTATTTGACCATATAATGGGTAAACATCTTTAAAAACAATTTCTTTAAAAGAAGGCTGTCTACCTTCTAAACCGTCGGTAATAAAACGTTTAGCTTCTTCTTTAAATTTCCAATAGACAGAAGAGTGTACGGAAGTACATTCATTTTGTATGATAGCATCTATCCTATTTTCTTCTTCAGACATAGAACGCAAAACACCCGTTACAATAAAAGGCATAATATCTTCTAGCTTATTAGCATTTACACTATTAAGCCCGTTTCGCTGTGTAGAAACCAATTCTAATACCCCCAATAAGTTTCCTTTTGAGGCAATCGGTGCAAAAATTACACTCTTAATACCTTGTTCTTTTAAACTCTTGTAAGGCATTATTCCCCCAGAAATATCAAAATATTTATCTACATCTGAAATTGTGAAATACCCGTTTTCATTTAAAAGCTTATTATAAGAAGATTGGCATAGCGCTTCTGTGCAAGGCTCTACTTCTTTCTCTTGAAGTATAAAGCTCTCCATTCCTACTCCAAATACTTTTTCAAATTGATCTTTCTTCGGATTATAGGTAACAAAACCAGCACGTATATCAGAAATACTAAAGAAAGACTTAAATGTCTCTTGCAAATTAAACATGAAGCTCTCACTACCTCTCTTATCATTAGCAATTAAGCTAGATTTTATTTCAGAGATGGCATGCTCATTAGTTACATCAAACATAGAAGAAATCACAAAACCTTTACCGATAAAGCTTTGTGGCGGAATCTTTTCTTGCCATAAAGCAAGATTATCAAAATTCTCTAAAAGCTCATCAATATCTTCACTGGTTAATTCTTTTGATAACTCCGTCGGAAGAATTTCCATAAAATCGGCATTATACAAAATGCGATAATGACGCATGACCCCATTTTTATCTGGAATATCGTAGAAAAAAGGTCTTTTAAAATCTATGGTTTGCCCATAATACGTGCTTAATATTACCGTGCACGTTAACACATATAAATGGTGCTCCGGTAAATCGCGCATGTGTGGTAAAAATTCTTTTCCACCAGCATCTTCAAGAATTTGCTTAAATCGTTCAGATGAATTGAACACAATATTATCAAAAGGCAATGATGCCGCCTTGATTTCATTGCTGGTAAGCACCTCTGAAAAAGTGTCTTGAAGAATAATTTTTATAACGTCTTTATGCTTTTGTAGTAAAGTAACATCGGTAAAACCGTCCCGAAGCTCGGGATAGGGTGCTTGAGCCGCTAATATATAATTAGCTTTATTAGCTAGATAACTATCGTCACTTTTAGCCATAAGGTCATATTGTTCTAATATCTTATTAAAACTAATCATCTGACTAAGTGGTGATTGCAACTTATCTATCATATCTTCATTGGTCGTTATCGAGCCTGTAAAATTACAAAAGAAAATCCACAACTTTAGTATTTAGATTTGTTTAGATACCTTAGTTTTTTAGAACTTTATATAAACACACTATTATGTCTTCAAGTACCAGACTTTCACGAGCGTATAAAAATGCCAAAACGGTGCCTTTCGATGATGATTCAAAATTTATATTATTTAGTGATTGTCATCGCGGAGACAATAGTTTTGCTGATGATTTCGCCAATAATAGAAACATTTATTTCCATGCACTACAATACTATTTTAAGGAAGGATTTGAGTATTTTGAATTAGGGGATGGAGATGAATTATGGGAAAATTCAAAATTTGAATCAATCTTTAACGCCCATAAGAATGTGTTTAAATTACTTCGAGAATTTCATATTCGAGGCAGATTGCATATGATATGGGGTAATCATGATATGGTGTATAAGAATGATGCCTATGTAAAGCAAAATTTACATAGTTATTTTGAACCTATTGAAGGCTGTGAAAAAGAACTTTTTCAAGATATTAGTTACAATGAAGCTATTGTTTTAAAACACAAAACAACCAATCAGGAGGTATTTTTAACGCATGGTCATCAAGCAGATTGGTGGAACTACACCTTTTGGCGTTGTGGAAGATTTCTGGTGCGTGTACTTTGGAAACCTTTACAAGTTTGGGGTATTGCAGACCCCACCAGTCCCGCAAAAAATTATACGGAATTAATTAAAATTGAACGTCGAATTAAACGTTGGATTGTAAAAAACAAGCTACTTATTACTGTAGTAGGACATACACATAGACCACGCTTTCCGGAACCAAAAGACATTCCCTTTTTTAATGATGGAAGTTGTGTTCATCCCCGTAGCATAACAGGTTTAGAAATTGAAAACGGAAGTATTTCCTTAATAAAATGGCATATCTCCACGACCGAAGATGGCACCTTAAGAGTTGTGCGTGTTTTGCTCGAAGGCCCTCAGAAATTAAGTGCTTATAAAAACTAAAGTCTAATTAATAATTGTACCATTTATTAGAAACTCTACATCTTGTTTCTCACCATCTTTAGTTATTTCAACATCATAAAAGAATCCTTTTTGATGGTGAGTTACCTCCTCTATCTCTACAATCTTATAGGCACCGTATTTTGTATCTATGATATCCTGAATAACCTTTGGTAAGTCTTTCTTGTCTATATTGTTCTCGGTTTCTATCCAATCTCCATTGGGGCTAAAGTCCGCTCTATAATGAACACCCTCCTTCTTAAAACTAGCCTCAAAATTATCATTTTTATCGGTTACCCAATCAGGATCATTCTCTTTTGGATATTTTGCCTTAAAATTTTCTTTTACCGTTTTCGGCACAGCATCATCCTCATATTGACAACTCATATACGTTACCGAAATAAATAAAGTCAGAAATAACAAACAGCTTCTCATGGCTTTCTTTTTTAAATTCTAAGTTGCGAAGAAACCCATTAGCTTCCTGAAAAGTTAACGTAAAAAAAACGATTACTAGCTCAAAAGCACGGTAAGCAAAAAAAATACCTAACTGTCCTATATCTTCGCCCTAAGAACACATAAAATGACTTAGCCAATTTAAATTTTGTTCTAATAAAAATACATGTCATTAAAGAAAACCAACAGCCAAGTTATGCCAGTATCAAATAAAAAAAGCACCCCCTATTATCAAAATCCATCTCAATTAGTGGTTTTTATAATCTTTATAGTGCTTTTAAATGGTTGTGCAACCTTTAAAATGCAAGAAAGCACTGATAATAAAGTTCCTGTCACCACCCACAAAAAACCAGTACACACCTTTTATCTTGCAGGAGGTTATGGAGACTACGCCATTACTGAAAACAGAGCTGCCGCTTCATTATTAAAAAAGCAATTGAGTACTGCTGATGAAAACACCACCCTTCTTTTTACCGGCGATAACATATCATCCACTAAAAACAATTGGAATACCGATCAAAAATTGGTAGAAGAACAAATTGCATTAACCGAAAATTTTAAAGGCAAAACCATTTTTATACCTGGTGTTAATGAATGGAAAAGCTACAACACACGCGATGTTGAAAAGGTTGAAAAATACTTAGATGCGATAGATTCTGATGCTTTAAAATTCTTTCCTAAAAATGCTTGCCCTATTGAGCAAGTAGTTATTAACGATGATTTAGATTTAATTTTAATCGACTCTAAATGGTTTACAGGTAATTGGTCTAGATTAGAAAATATAAATAAAAAATGTACGGATATCAATACGCGTATGCGTTTTGCAGAAGAATTAGAGGGTTATATTAATGATGGACAAGGTAAAAATATTGTGATTGCCATGCATCAGCCTATTTTTAGCAATGGGGAGTTTGCGGGTAAAAAATCGTTTAAATCTCATATGACTCCCGCTCCTATCGTGGGTACCGTAGTAAATACGGTCTTAGATTTGGGTGCTTTTTCATCAGATCGTTTAAATTCAAGACCTTATGAGTTTTTAAGGATACTGGTTAGCTCATTAGCTAAAGCATCGGATAGAATAACTGTTGTTTCTGGCCATGAAGAGAGTCTACAATACCTAACAGGAGGTGGAATTCATCAAATAATTAGCGGATCATTGAGTCAAAAATCTGCTACAAAACGCGGTGAAGATAATTTAAGCTCTATTGGAGGCACTTTAGATTTTGAGGGTAAATTTACATATGGTAAAAGAGGATTTGCCAAACTTGTATACTATGATGATGGCTCGTCTGATGTTACGTTCATCACTGAAGATGACGAAGAAAAAAATGTGGCACTATTACCTAAAATACAAAAGGATACTATTTCCTTAGCCTTTCATGAAGACAATGCAAAGACTATAAAAACTACTATTCTAGAAAATCCGGACGCCGATGATAAAACAGCGTTTTATACTTTCTTATGGGGACAACGGTATCGTTCTTATTTTACCACGCCAGTTACCGCAAAAATTGCACGTCTAGATACCCTTTACGGCGGATTAAAAGTACTTAAAGAGGGTGGCGGACATCAATCATTCTCTTTAAGGCTTGCCGATAGTAATGGCAAAGAATATAATATGCGTTCCTTACGTAAAAATGCCTTAAAATATTTAAAATTTAAAATCAAAGGTGTTGCGTTTAATGAAGATGATTACAAAAATACCTTGACCGAAGAAACTATTTCAGATTTCTTTACCACGGCTCATCCCTACATGCAATTAGTGATTAACCCTCTAGCAAAAGCTATTGCAGTAAACCACTCAAGTCCTGAATTGTTTTACATTCCGAAACAAGAAACTTTAGGAGATTTAAATAATGAGTTTGGAGATGAACTTTACTTTATAGAAGAAAGACCTTCTGACGAACAATTGAATTATAAGGGCTACCGAAGAGAAATTGATGAATCTGGAGCGATAAAAGATTTTGAGAGTACGACAGATATGCTTGAAAAAATTAAAGAGGATGAATCCTATACGGTAGATCAAAAATCCTATATAAGAGCTCGTATTTTTGATATGCTGATTGGCGATTGGGACCGCCACCAAGACCAATGGAGATGGGTAGAATACGAAACTACCGATGGAAACAAAGAGTTTCAACCCGTTCCTAGAGATAGAGATAATGCATTTCCTAAATTTGACGGCAAAGCTTTGAAGGTCGTAAAACTTTTTGCTCCACAGAGCCGTATGTGGCAATCTTATGATGCTGACATTCAAGATGTAAAATGGTTAAACAACAATGGAAACAGTCTAGATAGAGCCATATTAACTAAATATGACGCTAAGATATGGGAAGAAGAAGCCCAATTTATTCAAGACAACTTAACAGCGTCTAAGATTGATGCAGCATTTAACAAATTACCGGAAGAAGTTAAAGATTCTACAGCTACAGAAATTAGAGACAACCTAAAATTGCGCCTAATGACCCTAAAGCAAGATGCTAAAGCTTATAGTAAGTATTTAGACAAAATGGTTTCCTTACACGGTACTGAAAAAGATGATAAATTTGAAATTACAAGGTTGCCAAACGGCGAAACAAAGGTTGTTATTAAAAGAATACTTTCTGATGAAGAAAATCCTGTAATATTTGAGCGAACGTTTAACAAAAAAGACACCAAAGAGCTCTGGATATATGGCCTGGGCGATGATGATGTTTTTGAAGTTACCGGAGAGGACAACAAATCTATTTTTATAAGATTTATAGGAGGCTATGGAGATGACACCTTTAAAATTAAAAATAAAAAGCATTTAAAAGTCTATGATTGGAAACATGAAACTAGCATTTTTGAAGGTGAGAACCCTAAGAAACAAATGACGCGTATTTATGATACGAATATGTACCATTGGCGCTATTTTGAAGAAAACACCAATATGCTTGTTCCTAATTTGGGATTTAGAACAGATGACGGACTTTATCTAGGTGCTACAAACGTATATACCAACAAGGGCTTTAATCGTGGTGATTTTAGACAGAAACATACGGTTGTTGCTAATTATTATTTTGGTTTTAAAGCAATAGAATTAGGCTATTATGGCGTATTTGCTAATATATTTCCTAAGTGGAATCTAGAAATTAGTGCCTACCATTCCACAGATCGGTTTTCAAATAACTTTTTTGGGGTAGGAAATGAAACTACGAATTTAGATGATGATTTAGGTAAAGATTTTAACAGAGCCAGAATTGAAAAAACAAGAATTGATGCCGGTATCGCATATCACACGTTAAAGATTAAAGGTGTTTATGAATCTTTTGAAGTCATTGAGCAAAACAACCGCTTCTTTAATTCCAATAATTTTACGCCAGAATTATTTGATAACCAAAGATATTTAGGACTAGAAACAGAAGCTTATTATGATAATGATGATGCCAAAGATTTCCCTACAAGATCTATTATGTTTGGACTAAATGCCGGGTATAAAGCTAACTTGCAAATAAATGATAATCAATTTGGATACTTAAAATTTAAAGCTGGTATTTCTCATAAACTTATCTCCTCTGGTGATTTAGTGTTCAACACAAAAGCAGAAGTAAATACAACTTTCGGAGATACCTACTTTTTCTATAACATGCCAAGCATAGGCGGTAATAATGGACTTAGAGGATTTAGAGACGAACGTTTCACTGGTAAAACTTACTTCTACGAAACAACAGATTTAAGAGTTAGAATTAAAAAGTATATGACGGCGGTTGCTCCTATAAATCTTGGTGCATATGGTGGTTTTGATTACGGTAGAGTTTGGAATAGCAATGAAAGTTCTAACGTTTGGCATACCTCACAAGGTTTAGGCGTATGGGCAAGTGCTTATAATTTTTTAACTATAAATGTGGGCTATTTTAATTCTGTTGAGGGCAACATGGTTCAGTTTAAATTTGGCTTTGATTTTTAGGCAAATGCATTTAAGTTTTAAATAGGCGCTGATTTTGACTAATTTAGCAGTCTATTTAAAAACATAACCATGTTCAAAAAATCCCTTACCCTTATCGTTATCTGTTTCTCATTAACCTCATGTTGGAAAGATAAAAGTCCGGAAGATTTAATACGATTGAAAGAAAAATTCAAATCGCAGGTATCCTCTTTTGAAAACAAGAAAGAAAATGCAAATAAGATTGTCAATTCTGGATTAGAATCTCTCAACGCTTTAAAGAGCGCCTTAGAAGACACTAAAAATGAAGATAAAGAATTTGCCAAAGTATACGGGGATTGGGAAAAAGTAAACAAGCGTGTAGAGAAATTGAATAAAGAATACGAAGATTTGAAAACCAAAGCATCTAATCTTTTCACCGCTATGGATACTCAAACCAATAGTTTAAGTGATGAAACTAGCAAGAAAACTTTATTAAAAGCTATCAATAGGGCTAGAACAAAATACAACGGTACACTTGCGAATACTTCTAAAGCTATCGAGAAATTGCGCTTATTGCACGGAGATGCTGTTGAAGTAGTTAAAGCATTAGAAGTAGCCGCTGCATTAAATTCTTTTGATAATATTAATGACCAAATGAAAAGTATCGAAGGACGTGTAGATGGTATTATGCAAGAACTAAATGTTGCTGTTGTAGAAAGTAAAAAGCTTTACGAAAAGAAAATTACGGAGTTAGAAGAGAACTAAGAGGTACCGATGGTCTAATTTAACATCAATTTTAAATTCATTGGCAGGGTATTTGCTAAATTTACTATTAGCTAACATCTATTTTTAATTTATGAAGCGGTTATTCTTTTTTGCATGTTGTAGTTTACTTTTTCAAGCAGGGTTCTCCCAAGAAGGAGTTATCAAGGCACAGCCTATAAAAATTGAAAGTAAAAACCCTACTGATTTAAAATTGATTCCGGAGCAAAAAACAAACTTGTCTCTGAACATGCCAGACCTATTAGGAAAGCAAGAAGACTCCAATACTAAGGATTCTTTAGAGCCAAAAATTTCCATGCTTCCAACTAAAGATTTGGTACAGGCGGGTAAGGATTTAAAATTAAATCCGAAATTTGGAGAAAACTCTGGTCAAAGTCAGGGTAAACATTTTCCTAATATGTATTTGGGGGATATCAAAAACAATGGAAAATTTATAGGTATTGTTTGTCGTGATCATGAATATGTAGATGGCGATTTAGTAAGTATCTCTGTAAACGGGGAAGTTGTTGATCCAAAATTATTTCTAACGGGAGCTTTCAAAGGAGTTAATGTAGATCTTAAACAAGGATTCAATCGTATAGAATTTAAAGCGTTAAACGAAGGTTCATCGAGCCCAAATACAGCACAAATTAATGTATACGATGATGAGGGTAAATTACTCTATGCCAACCAATGGAATTTATCGGCAGGCAGCGTTGCTACTTTCATTGTTACCAAGGAATAATACTATAATAATTATCCCCTTTAAAAAGCACTATCGCTACAAACTCCAACAATACTTTCTTTTTTACTTTTCATAAGCACTTTACCTTGAAATAAATTCATTTGTTATGAAGGTGTAGATTCTTAGGTATCACCCCAATTAAACATCAAATAATTCCCTAAAAAAAAGCTACAATAGCCTTTTACCTCTGAAATAATATCTAGTTTGAGCCGTTTCTTTTATAACCACCAATAAAAACCGCCAAATGAAGAGTCTATTTGCCTCCCTATTGTTAAGTAGTTTATTATTTTCTTGTGTCGATAAAAATCCAGAAGTGGATGAAAAGAAATATTTAACGGCACAAAAAGAATACGAAGAAAAAAAAGAAACACTTTCCAAGAGCAAAGGTTTGTATTTCAAGGAAAATAGCGCTGCTATTATCTCCAAAATAAACAGCCTTCATAAATTAGCAGATTCTACGAATACGTTTAAAGAAGCCTCTACTGATTCTACCCTTTTTTACAGAAGTTCTGCAATTAATTTTATAAATTTTCCAAACTATATTGTCACCGATAAAAGCAAAAGCGTAAACTATTCTAGTTTTGAATTTAAAGCAAAGCAAAAAAGCACCGAACCTTCTAAATCTGCAGCTTTCATTGCTAAAGAGAATAATGAATTTGCAAAGCAAAACATCAATGACGTCTTAGATGATTTATATTCTTGCACCAACACCCCATTAGATATAACCTGTACCAGCTTAAATGAAGAAGAACTAGAGCAATTTAAAAACATTAGCCTGGCCTTTGTAATAGAAGGGTATAGTGTCATGGATCCAAAATTAGATGATTCTGATAATTTCTCTTCTGGATTATTTTTTGCATCCATTACTGCCATAGACATTGAAAAGAATTACCCTATTTTAAAGTTTGATGTTACCGCAACAAACAGCGATCAAATTAAATACCGCGAAGGTGGTTTCATGAATGAAAGTCCATCTCAGAAAATTAATGAAGATTACAGAACCAACATTAAAAAGGCTATAATAGCGGCATGCAAAAAACACTTCAAGGTTCTCAATTATTAAAAAATACAGTCATAAAAAAAGGACTAAATCTTATAAGATTTAGTCCTTTTTTATTATCCAGTAAATACCTGAAATTTTAATTCTGCGCTACATCAAGTTTTTCTCTATCCATTCCTTTAAATACATAGCACCAATTCATATCTTTTAAAACGACATCATCACCATAATCACGGTATTCTTTATGAAATGAATTCATAATGTCTTCTTTCTTCAGTTCAAAAGAATTATAGCGGTAATCAAGATTTTTATTTATTTCCGATTGAATTGAATAGGAATATTGATTACTATCTAAAATATTCATATACGCACTTGAGAACTCAATGCTATCCTCATCATAAGCTATAACTTTCACTATGATTTCTGCCGGACGGCTATTGGTGTCTGAGCATTCAAAGGCTTTAAATTTGTAATAATCTCCAGTCGTTGGGTATTTAACGCGCATTTTCTGATTGGCCTGTTCTACATAGAACCTATTTTCCCATTTGATATCTTTCATCTTTTCATTTCCGAAAAATGACACTCCAATAAATAGCGCCAAAAAGATAAGAGCAAATGAATACCAAGGCGTTTTTATATCATCTCTTTGTGATAGTACATGCTGCAATTCAAGCGGCATTTCGTACATATTACTATCACCTTCTTTTCTAACAACATAGGCTTTACCTATAGGAAAAAACGGAATCCAAAATAAATGAAAATAACGCTGACGTACTTCTAAGGTAATTTTTTGATCTCCTGGGTTTTCTGGAATACCTAGTTCTCTTGGTGAAAAACTTTTTATTTTAAAATTATTATGTCCGAATACAATCATACTAAAAGCTTGTTGGTTGGTTGCTCTTAAGCGAACGTAAACCAAACTTATTTAGTATTTATTTTCGATGAACACCAACTATTACAGGCAATACATATATTTACTTACTACTACTGTTTTTAAAATTTCAAGAACAAACTTCTCAATCCATAAAGAGCTAAGGCTAAAAAAAGCACCACGACCTACTAGATATCCTAGTGTTGTTTTATTTATATAATAGAAGATCATTGAGAGTACTATATTTTTCGCAGATACGGATTAAATGTTATCTATGGTTCCAAATTCATCCTATATTACAAAACCATTTACCATACAAGCAACCAAAACTAATGTTCCTATATCGTTTGACTTTTCTTCTTCCCCTACTGGCACATTACACTTTCTCTGCTTTGTATAGCACCGCTACTTTCGCTCTCCCGGCTTATAGGTCTCCTTTGCTCTTTTCAACACATCATCTTTATAAAAAGCGACGTCTTTAAATTGCATGGCAGCATAGCGTGCTATTTGATCATCAAAATGCGGCGATTTTGGATCTCCGCTTTGACCACCTGCCAACATACTTTTTGCTTTTACTTTATCTCCAAACTCTACAACAGCCACAAAACTATTGCCTCTAGTCCCGTAGATTTTTTTAGTATCATTGGTATAACTTACTCCATATGCTGCCAATGCGCCCCACCTACCCGAAGCAAACCCTATAGGAATACTTGGCAAACTATCGTTAAAAGCCTGACGAATATCTCCGTTTAAGCGTTGATACCTGTTTACTTCTCCCCAAGGCATATTCCAGGTGCCAAAATCTTCCTCTAATTTTTCTAGTACTGCTTTGAAAACCCTTAATCGCTCTTCAAATGGTGTATCTGTACCAAAATAATTTAAGCGCTCCATATCACTAAAACCCTTGGGTGCTATTGCTATTTTGCCATACATAGTGCCATAATAATGTGCTAAAGTCATGGCTACAGATTCTTTAGCCGTTTTTAAATTCCAAGATCTAAGTACTTCTATTGGAGCTCCTAATTCTTTGGTTTTATCTGCCTTATCATATGCCTCTATCAAGCCTGAAATTAATTTTTCAAACGCTGGTAAATAGGGATCGTGTGCTAATTGTATTAAACTATCTATGGTATACCCACTTCTATCAGTCAATAAATTAATGGCATGAACCCCTCTGAAATTCTCTTGATCTCTAGACATATATTTTGGATACTCTTCCTTTTTAGGGCTAAATTCTAAGGCTGCTGTAAAAGGAGTGGAATTACAATTCTGAAACCATCCGTTCTCAGGATTTAAAATCAGAATATTTTCATCAACAGTATGCAAACCTTGCCAATCTGTTTTAGGGTTACTCCCATCAACAGGTTGCGTATAATCATAAATGGTATCGCGCTTCGGGACAAAATTACCGTGGAAATACGCAATATTCCCTTCCGCATCTGCATAGACGGTATTATTAGAGGAGTTGGTTCTTATATCCATCATTTCTCTAAACCCTTTATAACCCGTCTGTTTTGTACGGATATAAGATTGTTCTAAAGCCTTTACAGGTTCCCACATCATTGCAGAAGCCGTCCACTGGCCATCTACCATATGCGTAATTGGCCCGTGGTGTGTTCTATAGGTTGACACGTTCTTTTCTTTAATACTATCTCCTACTTTATATTTGAGAATGACTTCTCCAACCGTTACTGGTCGTAATTCTTCACCGTATTGATACACCAATTGATCGTCAACCTCCAGAATAGTTTCTTTAAACTCATCCATCACATCAGTATACGTGGAAGTATGCATCCATCCAGTTTTTTCGTTAAAGCCTTGATACACAAAAAACTGACCCCAAGTTACCGCTCCATAGGCATTTAAGCCTTCTTCACTTACCACATGCACTTCGCCTCTAAAGAAAAATGAGGTATGTGGGTTGATTAACAACAACGGATTTCCTGATTGGGTTAGTTTACCTGAAATGGCGATTCCGTTAGAGCCTTGTGGTTCTGCCATTTCTTCAACCTTTTTTAGTTCTAGTTGTTTAAGTTTTGGTAATTCCATTCCGCTTTCATAAAAAGCCTTTATCTTACTACTAGATATCCGTTCAATATCGCCACCAATAGAGCCTTCACTAAAATACATTGGCATCCAAGGTTCAAAATGGGTAAGCAATTTTGGCTTCACTTCTGGGTGTGTTTCTAAATAATAATTAATACCATCAGCAAATGCATCACATAATTTCTTTAACCATTCTGGGCTATTCTCATAATTTGCTTTCGCCTCGTCCTCTGTCATGAATAGTTTAGCCCGCAAATCACTATACAAAGCATCTTCTCCTTCTACTTCTGCCAACCTACCTGTGGCCCAGATATAATTTTGTTCCACCCTATTAAAATCATCTTCACATTGTGCGTACAAAAGTCCGAATACCGCATCGGCATCCGTTTTCCCATAAATATGAGGCACTCCAAAATCATCTCTAATAATTTCTACATGGGTAACATAGTTTTTATATTGATCTGCTACAGCATTATTTTTTGATTCGGAAGAACAACTTAGCAAAGTCATTACAAAAATTAGCAAAAGACAATTTTTCATTGGAAAAGGTTTAAGGTTGATGAAATGAAAATAAAGGTCTTGGTGGTTAAATACTAATTTTCAACTAAAAAAAACCTAGCAGCTTCTTCTAAGCCTATTTCCAATCAATTTAAAGTAACTTTGCATTTCATTTATTTATCATAATTCTCAAGCATGGCAGAAAAAAAAGTTAGCATTCTTACCGCATTCAAAACAATTATTTGGCCTAGAAGAAATCTTGTATTTATAGGACTTTTATTAATTGTAATTAGCAAAGCTGCAAGTTTTGTTGCCCCTATGTCTCTTAAGTATTTAATGGATGATATTATTCCTAATAAGGATATTCACCTATTAAAAATATTAGTTGGCGTTGTAGCGCTAGCTATACTAGTACAAGCCATAACTTCTTTTCTATTAACAAAAATATTAAGTGTACAAGCGCAATATTTAATCTCAGAATTAAGAGCTCAAGTACAAAAAAAGGTGCTTTCCTTACCCATTCGCTTTTTTGATAATGCAAAATCTGGTGCATTAGTTTCTAGAATTATGTCTGATGTTGAGGGGGTACGAAATCTAATAGGCACAGGTTTAGTACAATTGGTAGGCGGATCTATAACCGCTATAGTTGCATTAATTTTATTGTTAAAAACTAGTGTTTCCATGACCTTATTTACATTAGTACCCTTAGCCATATTTGCAATAATAGCCTTAAAAGCTTTTAAAGTGATCAGACCTATATTTAGAAATAGAGGAAAGATCAATGCCGAAGTAAAAGGCAGATTAACAGAAACCTTAGGCGGTGTACGCGTCATTAAAGGGTTCAATGCTGAAGAACAAGAGAGCAAGGTTTTTGAAGAAGGGGTAGATAAATTATTTCAAAATGTAAAAAAGAGTTTAACAGCTACCGCATTCATGACTAGTTCCAGCACCTTCTTATTAGGTATTGCCACTACTGGAATTATGGGTATTGGTGGCTATAAAATTATGATGGACCAACTCACCATTGGTGAATTTTTAACTTTTACTTTTTTATTAGGATTGATGGTAGCTCCGATTGTACAGATGAGTAATGTTGGGAGTCAACTAACCGAAGCTTTAGCTGGGCTAGACCGTACGGAAGAGTTAATGAATATGACACCAGAATCTGATGAAGAGAATAGAACTATCGTTTTAGAAAATATAGACGGAGATATTATATTTGATGATGTATCTTTTGCTTATGAAGAAGACAAAGATGTATTGCATAATATAAATTTTGAAGTCAAGTCTGGAAATGTTGTTGCCTTAGTGGGTAGTTCTGGCTCTGGAAAATCTACGATTGCAGGCTTAGCTGCTACCTTTCTAAATCCGGCATCAGGTAAAATTACCATTGATGGCCATGATGTTTCTAAAGTAAATTTAAATAGCTACCGACAGAATCTTGGTGTTGTTTTACAAGACGAATTCTTGTTTGAAGGCACCATTCGTGAGAATATCTTATTCCCTAGACCAAATGCTTCTGAGGAAGAATTGCAAGCTGCTGTTGAAGCTGCCTATGTAAATGAATTCACAGAGCGATTCGAAAAAGGATTAGACACCTTAATAGGCGAACGTGGTGTAAAATTATCTGGGGGTCAGCGCCAAAGAATCGCCATTGCAAGAGCTGTTTTAGCTAATCCTAAAATTTTAATTTTAGATGAAGCTACTTCTAATCTAGATACAGAAAGTGAGGCTTTAATTCAAAAAAGCTTGGCTAGTTTGACCGAAGGAAGAACCACTTTTGTGATTGCCCACAGGTTAAGTACCATCCGAAAAGCAAATCAAATATTAGTCATTGAAAATGGCCGAATTGCCGAGCAAGGGACGCATGATGACTTAATTGCTAAAGAAGGGCGTTACTACAATTTATTTACCTACCAAGCTAGGATATAAGGGCATAAAAAAGGCTAGTTTAAAACGATAAGATCATCATAAACTAGCCTTTTAAAAATTTTTTGTTAGTGATTAACTCTCAGGAGCCAATTCTAATTCTAGCCCTTCTAAATCTTCAGAAAGGTGTATTTGACATCCTAAACGGCTGTTATCTTTTACATAAAATGCTTCCGCTAACATAGCATCCTCATCATCAGACTTTTCAGGCAATGCTACATCATTTAAAACGTAACATTGACAAGAAGCGCACATTGCCATACCACCACACACACCAATAGTACCTTCTGGAGCTAATTCATATGCACGAACCAATTCCATAACATTCATATTCATATCTGTTGGCGCATCTACCTCATGCGTTACTCCTTCTCGGTCTGTGATTTTTATTTTTATATCGGCCATGGTTATATCCTATTAAAAATTCCCGTAGTAATTTTCAAGACTAAGGGAATTGTACTTTATATTTTTATAAAACTAATTAAGCAACATTGATTACCTCTTCAATTTGAGGAGCATACTTTTTTATGGTCATTTCAACACCACTTTTTAAAGTCATTTGATTTACAGAGCACCCAATACAAGCACCTTCTAATCTAACTTTTACAGAAGTATCGTTATCTATAGAAATTAATGAAATATCACCTCCATCACTTTGTAAAAAAGGCCTAATTTCTTCTAGCGCTTTTTCTACATTTAATTTTACTTCTTCTGATGTCATAATTATTTCTTTTTTACTGGCGAGCACCCCGCCATAGTCGTTATTTTAATTGCCTCTGTAGGTGGTAACTCTTCATTTCTACTTACCACTTCTTGTACCACGTTTTTAGTAATTTCTTCAAAAGCATTTGCTATAGGACTATCTACTTGCATTGCTGCTGGCCTACCTACATCTCCTGCTTCTCGAATACTTTGCACCAAAGGAATCTCTCCTAAGAAAGGCACTTTTAAGTCTTCAGATAAATGCTTAGCACCTTCTTTTCCAAAGATGTAATATTTATTATCTGGCAACTCTTCTGGAGTAAAATACGCCATATTTTCAACGATACCTAATACGGGTACGTTAATAGAATCTTGTTGAAACATAGCTACACCTTTACGAGCATCTGCTAAAGCTACCTCTTGCGGAGTACTCACTACAACGGCACCGGTTACCGGCATGGCTTGCATGATACTTAAATGAATATCTCCCGTTCCTGGAGGTAAATCTATCAACATAAAATCTATTTCTCCCCAGTGTGCATCAAAAATCATTTGATTTAATGCCTTAGAAGCCATTGGCCCTCTCCAAATTACCGCTTGGTTAGGTTGGGTAAAAAAGCCAATAGAAAGAAGCTTAACGCCGTAACTCTCTACCGGTTTCATTTTAGATTTTCCTTCTATGGTTACCGCCAAAGGTTTCTCCATAGCAACATCAAACATAATAGGCATTGATGGCCCGTAAATATCCGCATCCAATAAGCCTACTTTAAAGCCCATCTTTGCTAAGGTTACTGCTAAATTTGCAGTTACGGTAGATTTCCCTACACCACCTTTACCTGATGCTACGGCAATAATATTTTTTATTCCAGGAAGTGGCTTCCCTTTTATTTCGTTAGTCTTAGGCTTATCTGCAGCAGCAGGAGCTTCAACTTTAACATTAATCTTTATTTTTGCTTTTTCGTAAACCTCTTTATGGATGATTTTTAAAATCTCTACTTCGGTTTTCTTTCTTGCTTGAAGACTTGGGTTTGCAATAGTAATATCTACTTCAACCTCATCACCAAAAATCTGAATATTTTTTACAGCACCGCTTTCTACCATGTTTTTACCTTCACCTGGTACTGTAATTTGTTCTAAAGCTTTAAGAACATCTTTTTTTTCTAATTTCATCTGAGTGTTTTACTGCTGTTTAATTGTATGACGTAATTTTCATGAATTCATTTCAAAAAAACTCAAAAAAGAGTCCGATAATTACACTATTAAATTCCGATGTAACAAATTGAAATTTATCCTACAAAGATACGGTTTAGAAAGTATATTAAGAAAACTAGAAATTGAAATATAACATTGTTAGATAAGATTCTTCTATTTGGTACGCGATCCTATTGGTTATGTTCGAAACGCACGATTACAGCGCTGTATCTAACTCTAGAAAAGGGTCCCAAAAAAGAGTGTCCAGATTCTGAATCTGATTTTCTACCACCTCAACACCTTCACTCTCTAAAAGTTGCTGCATGAGATTGGTGCCATCAAAATGGTGTTTCCCAGTTAATAACCCTTGTTTATTGACCACCCTGTGCGCCGGAACATCTTCTAAATTATGAGACGCATTCATGGCCCAACCTACCATTCTTGCACTTCTTGCTGCTCCTAAATATTTTGCAATAGCCCCATAGGAAGTTACACGGCCATAAGGTATTAACTTAGCCACTTGATGTACTTTGTGAAAGAAATTTTTAGATTCTTCTTCCATTTTTATTGGTTAAATATTCTAAACAATGTTATTATAAACAAAAGCCCCATTAAACCGCTTAAAATATAATTAGAGTTTCTTGAAAAGGTATTGTTCTTTGTTTCTAATTTAAAGAAATATAGGGTATAGAAATAGAGTACAGCAAAGGTTCCTGTACCCGCTGCCAATATAAATATCACAATATCGGTAAGCTCAAACTTAATCCACCCAGAGGCTTTCCACATGGCATTAAGTCCGCTGTAATACGGAATTGTAAGTAAGTTTATGGCCGCAAGAAGAACGCCTTTGAAAAAGCTATTCTTTTTACTAACATTAATAGTTTTCTGCTTTTTGGGTTTATTTCTCTTTCCTAAGATAAAGAAATACACACATAAAAAAGCAAATACGACAAGTGCTATTTTTAATAAAACAGCAACTACCTCCGGATGATTGTGTAAATACTTAGAAATAAGCACGGCAATATAAGCCTGAATCATAATCATGGTAGAAACACCAAGACTAAAAATAATACCGTTTAATTTTCCTTTTTCAACGCTTGTTTTTGCCGCATTCATATTTAACAACCCAGGTGGCACGGTAGCTATAAAGGCAGCCGAAAAGGTCGCAAAAAATAAAATAAGCAAATGCGTCATTGGTTAATTGACTTTAAATTGAGTAAAAGTAATAGGTTTTCCTTTCTCAAGATACTGATTTTCGTAGAAGGTTTGTATGGTTAAAACTTCCTTAGGACTTCCTTCATTCTTATACACATCATGATTGGCGTAAATTACTTCAAGGCCTAAACCGTGTAAGAGCCCTAGGGTATAGCCGTGCATAAATTCGCTATCTGTCTTCAAATTTACAACACCATCTTTGTTTAAAATATGATTGTATTTATCTAAAAACAGCTTATTGGTAAGTCTATGTTTTGTGCGCTTGTATTTAATTTGCGGATCTGGGAATGTAATCCAAATTTCAGAAACTTCATTCTCTTCAAAAAGTAAATCAATTAACTCTATTTGGGTTCTTAAGAAAGCTACATTATCTAAGCCTTCTTCTTTTGCTGTTTTAGCACCACGCCAAAAACGTGCTCCCTTAATATCAACACCTATAAAATTTTTATCTTTATTTTGTTTTGCTAAACCAATGGTATACTCACCTTTACCACAACCTAACTCTAAAACAATTGGATTATCATTCTTGAAAAACGCACTCCATTTTCCTTTTAAATCACACAACCCCTTCTGAACATCGTCTCTATCAGGCTGAAGAACATTTTCAAATGTATCGTTCTCTCTAAACCTTCTTAACTTGTTTTTACTCCCCACTTTTGCAATATTAATTGAATCGGCAAAACTACTAAAATCTTAGCATTAAGAATGATGCAATGTGGAGAATATCTAAACAAAAGAATCTTTAGCCTTTTACAGCTGCTTCTTTGGGAGCTACTTTCTCTAGAGTAAATGAGAATTCAGACCCTACACCTAGTACGCTCTCTACGTAAATACGTTCATTATGCGCCTCTATAATATGTTTCACGATAGACAAGCCTAAACCAGAACCGCCCTCTTCTCTACTACCACTCTTATCAACACGATAAAAGCGTTCAAAAAGTCTTGGTATATTCTGTTTTGAAATTCCTTCTCCATTATCCGTCACCCTAACAATCACCTTATTTTTAATAAGATTCTCTACACTTACTTCTGTAGTACCATTTTCGTGACCATATTTAATAGAGTTCACTAGTAGGTTTGTAACTACTTGTTGAATTTTCTCTTTATCCGCATTCACCAAAATAGGCGTCTTATATTTCATATCAAAGGTGAGTGAAATATTCTTTTTAGCCGCTTTCATTTCTAAAAGGTCAAACACATTTTGGATTAATTCTACGATATTAAACTCACATAGCTCCACATTAAGGTCGCCTACTTCTAACTTAGTAATTAAATCTAAATCTTTAACAATGTAAATTAAACGGTCTACTCCTTTACTTGCGCGTTGCAGGTATTTTTTTCGAAGTGCTTTGTCATCCGCAGCACCATCTAATAAAGTAAGAATATAGCCTTGTACCGTAAACAATGGTGTTTTTAATTCATGAGAAACATTTCCTATAAAATCACGACGGTATTCTTCCCTGATTTTAAGTGTATCTATTTCTATCTTCTTGTCTTTTGCAAATTTTTCAATTTCAGAAGTAAGGGTACCCATATCTGTGGTTACCGTTCTAGAAGCCAAACTAGAAGACTCTAACAACGATACATCGTCGTAAATTCTTTTAATTCGTTTATAGATAAACTTTTCTACCCGAAGTTGAATTACAAAAAAACAAATGTTAAACGTAATGAGCACAAACACAATTAGAAGCAACCAATCTAATTCATTCTTAAGCCATAAGAAACTGCCCAAAAATAATGTCAGCGCTACGGTAATATAGGTTGCTGAACGAAATGCAAATTTGTATGATTTTTTAAAGGATATCGCCATTATAACACAAACTTATACCCTACGCCTTTTACTGTTTTAAAATGATCATCTCCTATTTTTTCACGAAGCTTTCTAATATGTACGTCAATAGTTCTACCGCCTACAACAACTTCATTACCCCACACTTTATCTAAGATTACCTCTCTTTTAAATACTTTGTTGGGTTTAGATGTTAGTAATGATAACAACTCAAACTCTTTTCTTGGTAGAATTAGTTCTTCACCGTCATTTACAATCTTATACTCTTCACGGTTTATGACAATGTTCCCTACTTTTACAATATCTTCTGCAGCAGCTTCTTCATCTTTTAAACGTCTTAATAAAGCCTTTACTTTACTCACAAAGACTTTTGGCTTTATAGGCTTGGTAATATAATCATCTGCACCAGCATCAAAACCTGCTACTTGCGAGTAATCTTCACTACGTGCCGTTAAAAAGGTAATAATGGTTTCTTCTAAACCTGGCGTATTTCTTATGATTTCACAAGCTTCAATACCATCCATTTCTGGCATCATGACATCTAATATAATCAAATGTGGCTGTTTCTTTTTTGCCTTAGCTACTCCTTCCACACCGTTTTTTGCAGTAAACACATCGTAGCCTTCTGCACTTAGGTTGTAGCTTAAAATCTCAAGAATATCTGGCTCATCGTCTACCAATAATATTCTAATGTCCTTTTTTTTCATTTGATACTTGAATTAGATTCTGGTACTTTACACGGCACAAATCACACTTTTATCACTGTATATCAATAACTTGCAACTTCTACCACTAAAGTCTCTTAGTTGGTTAATCGCTCAAAAGTAAAGATAATACAATTACGACTAAAGCCCTTAACATTGATTTAATATCGTAACATTAAGATAACACTTAAAAAATAAATCTTTAACATACAGGTAACATCACTTTTACCCTACCGAGCGTTCTTTGCCGCGTAAAAAGACAAAAATAAAATGAAGTATTTATTAGTATCGCTATTCTTAATAGTATCTACATTATCATACGCTCAAGACAAAGGAAGTGTCGTGGGTACTGTAATTGACAAAGAAGCAAGCGACGAACCACTGGCATTCGCCAACGTATTAATAAAAGGAACAACAAAAGGTACCACTACAGATTTTGACGGTTTGTATGAAATAGCAAATGTTGATCCTGGAACCTATAGTATTGTGTTTAGTTATTTAGGATATGAAACTATAGAAATTCCTAACGTAGCTATAGAGGCCGGAAAAGTGACAACCATTAATGTGCCGATGGCAGCTAGTGAAGGAATGTCTCTAGACGAAGTTGTGGTAACTACCACTACAAGAAAAGATTCTGAAGCAGCTTTATTATTAGATCAAAAAAGAGCTGTAGAAATAAAAACAGCTATTGGAGCACAAGAACTAGCTAAGAAAGCTGTCTCTGATGCTGCAGATGCGACCACCAAAGTAACGGGCGTAAATAAAAAAGAAGGTTCTAGTAAAATTTACGTTAGAGGTTTAGGTGATCGTTATAACAGCACTACTTTCAACGGACTGCCATTACCTTCTAATGATCCAGGAGACAAGAACATAGATTTATCACTTTTTGGTACTGATATTATTGAAAACGTAGGGATCTCTAAATCATTTTCCGCCAACTTATCTTCTGATGTAGCGGGTGCTAATATTGATATTGTAAGTAGAGAAATGACTACTTCTTCCCTATTTAAAGTAGGAATCTCTTCAGGCTATAATTCACAAACCACCTTTAAAGACTTCAAAAATATTGATGGCGCTAATTGGGTAGGCGTAAACACAGACACAAAACATAACGTTAGAGACTTAACAGTATATAGCTTTTCTAACGGTTTTACTCCTGAAACAAATACGGCAAGTCCAAATTTAGGATTATCAATAAATTACGGAAAGAAATTTCAAGTATCTGACGAAAGTACTATCAGTTTCTTCTTAGTAGGATCTTTTGATAATAAGTACAGCTTTCAAGATGGTGTTTCAGAAAACGTCATTGATGTTGGAAATACCGGATCACAATTCAACACTAAAACATACAACTACAATGCCTCTAAAATGTTGATGGGAAATTTGGTGTATAAAATCAATGCCAACCACAAATTAAGTTTTAATCACTTATTTGTTCATTCTAACAACCAAAAAATAGAAGATTTCACGGGAACAACTACAGATATAGGTAGAGGTGAAGATGACAATAGACTTGTAAACTTACTATTACAAACTGAAGTACAAAATAGACTTTTTGTTAATCAACTTTTATCTAACCATAAGTTTGGAGAAACTATTGACGTTAACGCATCTCTTGGGTACAGCTCTATATATAACGACGAACCAGACCGAAGAAAAAACACCTTCATTATAGATAATGATGATAACACCACTAGAATTTCACAAAATGCGGTAAGAGATAATAGCCGTTTCTACGGAAATTTGTTTGAAAATGATTACTCTGCAAACGTAAATGCTGTAAAATATTTAGGAGAGCGTTTTGAAAATAAAGGAAAAGTAACTCTAGGATATAACGGAAGAATTACAGATCGAAAATTTGATGGCATCTACTTTGACCATAACTTTGCTGCTCCAAGAACTGCATTTGTTGATCTTGATAATCTTGACAATACTTTTAACCAAGAAAACCTTTCCAATGGTGTTTTTGGTATTGAAACCTCTAGAGGTAGAAATAATAACGATGCAGAAACGTACCTACCACAATTATATGATGCTGATAAAAAAGTACATGCAGCCTATATTGATGCTATTTATAATGTAACAGACAAATTCACAGCTAACGTAGGTGTTAGAGCGGAAGATATTAAAATGAATGTAACTTGGAACACGAACATAAGTTTTCCTGGTTTTTCAAATAATAGCAGCATTGATTTAGACAAGCAGTATATTTTACCTTCTTTGAATTTGAAGTATGCTTTGAATGAAAAAATAAACTTAAGAGCTTCTGGTAGTTTGTCATATACCTATCCTCAATTTAAAGAGATTGCTCCTTTTGCTTATGAAGGTATCAATTACCAAGAATCTGGTAATCCTGGACTTTTACCATCAGACAATTATAATGCAGAGGTTAAATTTGAAATATTTCCTAAATCAAATGAACTATTTGCTGTTGGCGTATTTGGAAAATTAATTCAAAACTCAATTAACAGACTTGAAAGAAACTCTTCCATAGAAAGAGACTTTACTTTTGACAACGCTGGTGATGCTTCTGTATTTGGAGTAGAAGTAGAAACAAAATTAGATCTTTTTAATAGCGAATCTGACGATTTCAAAAGAAACAATATAAGTGTTGGCGCCAATGCTACCTTTATGAAGACTAAATTAGAATACAACACGAACAATACTTCGTTTAATTATACTGGTAGTACTTCTGAATTAGAAGGTGCATCACCTTTTACCATAAATGCAGATGTTTCTTATAAATTTGATTTTGAAGAAAAAGAAACTATTGCTTCTCTAGTTTTTAACTATCAAAGTGACAAAGTATATAGTATAGGTACAAACTTTCAAGAAAATATTATTGAAAAGGCAGTTCCTATGCTAGATTTAGTATTTAGCCACAAGTTTAATAAAACTATTGGATTAAAATTAAATGCTAAAAACATCTTAAACCCTAGCTTTGAACGCTACAGAGATATTCCTGAAAAAATTACAATGAATTCTTACAAGAATGGCGTTGGTATATCTGCCGGATTATCGTTAAACTTCTAATAAAAAAAAACCTCCTATAACAAGGAGGTTTTTTTATGCCTATTTGTATTTAAATAGCAATAAACATAAGCTTAACATTGGAAAATATTACTTAACACAATACTAATATTTAGGTAATCCTATAGTTAAGATGTTGTCTTTAATTTGTGTGAAACAAAAAACGTAAACAAAAACTAAAATGAAAACTTTAAAAACTTTAATTTTCGCTGCATGTGCTGCAACTGTAATGTCTTGTTCCTCTGATGATGATAATAGAGAAATAACAGGACCTGAAGAAAGTAACGGAGAAATCACAGGTAGTGAACTAGTTGGAGACATAACTGAAGATAGTAAATTATTGGCTTCAATTGAATACACTATCACAGGTTCATTAACTGTAAAAGAAGGCGCTACATTAACTATAGAGCCTGGAACCGTTATTAAAGCAAAAAGTGGTAGAACTGACGTGTTTTTAGCTGTGGAAAGAGGCGCTAAACTTATGGCACAAGGGACCGCAACAAACCCTATTACATTTACTTCTGATGCCGCTTCTCCAAAAGCTGGTGATTGGGGTGGAATTGTTTTAGCAGGAAAAGCACCTTCAAATAAAGGGACTGATGTACAGTCTGAAGTTGCAGGATTATTTTACGGAGGCACTACCAATGATGACAATTCTGGAGAATTAAGCTATGTAATTGCAGAGTATACTGGTGCAAAAATTAATGGAGAATCAGAATTTAATGGCATCTCTTTCTTTGGTGTTGGTAGCGGAACTACTGTAAACAATATCGTGGTAAATAACGGTAATGATGATGGTATTGAGTTTTTTGGAGGTACTGTTAATGTAACAAATGTATTCTGTTCTAATATTGCTGATGATATGTTTGATTGGACAGAAGGTTATACAGGTACAATCAACAACGCTTTTGGGGTTCGTAATGATGATTTTGATGTTGCCTCAGAAGATCCAAGAGGTATTGAAGGAGATAGTAATGGGAATGATGCAACAGCAGCTCCTATTTCTATGCCTACATTAAACAATGTGACTATCTTAAACTTAAACCCTGGTGTAGCTCTTAAAGCAGGTGCTGAAATAAGAAGAGGAACCGTAGCTACTATAAACAATTTACTTTTTGCTACTTATGGGACTGCATCTTTCGGAAACAGAATCGATACAGCTGATGATAATGGTAATGGTACACTTACCATTACGGAAGCATATGCACAAGGTAATGTTGGAGAGGACAAAATTGGCGGAGACATTACTGGCGCTATTACAGTTATAGAAGACGGAATTACAGTAACTGCTGACAATACAGTAACTGCTAAGGCAGGTGTTGGAGCTGATCTAACCGCTTTTGATTGGGCTAGCCCATCATTCGTAGTTACTAAATAATACTACCAAACAAAATACAACATTTAAAAGCCTCACCATCGTGAGGCTTTTTTATATCTTATATTCTACAAAATCCGATGAAATAACCTTACAAGAGATAAATAGTACGCATTTAATGCTTTTTATCGAAAATTTTTGTTTTAATTTTAACATTACATTTCTGTACTACTAAATTTAGTATCTTCGTGGTATACTATTTGTTATTAGTAACATATGAAAAAACTTTACTTTATCATTCTTTTCTGTATTGCATCTCTTGGTTATAGCCAGGACACGCCTACTAATGGAGATATTGAAGGTTTTAAATTATATCCTAACCCTGTTACTAGCGGAAAAATCTTCATCAATACTGCTCTAAATGCTCCAAAAAAAGTTTTAATTTTTGACGTCTTAGGGAATAAAGTAATGGAAGCTACTATTATTGGTACCGAGTTAAATCTTTCGGATATTGACGCTGGCATCTACGTAATACGGGTCTACGAAAAAGATAAAATGGTTACGAGAAAACTTATTGTTAAGTAAGCTCCACACTTCGTACATTAGTACAACTACATAATTACCCTACATACCGCAGTCCTAAAACCTACACGACTATTCTATTTAAAATCCTGATTTACAATAAACAAAGCCTTTTAAAGGTTAAAAAAGTCAGTTTACCTACAATAATATGGGTTTCACAACATTTAGTATTGCTCCCTATACTCTTTTCCTATTTTTACATCAGTTATCCCAACCAAATCACACATGACGAAAATTTACCTAATCCTACTTATGGTTTTTACGTTCTCGCTTTCTGGACAAGAGCCTATAAAAAAGAGCACGAACAACAATGAGATTGCAGGATTTAAATTATACCCTAACCCTACATTTAATGATGTTGTATATATTACAACAAAAGAAAATTTAAGTAAGACAGTGCAGGTATATGATTTACTGGGCGAACTTGTATTACAAGCACATAGCCATTATAAAGAATTAAACATTTCCAAACTAGACGCTGGCGTATACATTGTTCAGGTTACAGAAAATAACAAGACGTCATCTAGGAAGCTAGTTGTAAAATAAACCAAACCAACCAATACCATCAAAAACTCTTTTTCTAGTATTGAAAAAGAGTTTTTGTTTTATAGACCAATGAGTATGTTTACTTTTGTACTCGTATATTTTGGTTATGGACGTTTCTTCAATTTTTACTATTCAATCACAGGCAGATTTTGATGCTGTAGCCTTACAAGTCTATCGCCACCAATACAGACATAACCTTGTTTACAAAGAGTTTTCAGACTATTTAAAAAAAACACCAGAAAAGATCACTAGCGTTCAAGAAATTCCTTTTTTACCTATTGAATTTTTTAAATCGAAAAAAGTGGTTTCAAGTACTGAAAAACCCGAAATACTTTTTACAAGCAGCGGCACCACAGGCACCTTAACAAGCACGCATTACGTTACAGATGTTGCGCTGTATGAAAAAAGTTACCTAAAGGCCTTTACTCATTTTTATGGCGCTATAGACACCTATTGCATTTTAGCACTACTTCCTTCTTACTTAGAGCGCCAAGGCTCGTCATTAATCTATATGGCCGATGATTTAATTAAAAAAAGTAACCATCCCGAAAGTGGTTTTTATTTAGATACTATTGAGCTCCTTGTACAAAAGCTTAGGGAATTAGATGAGTCAAACACTAAAATACTTTTAATTGGAGTTTCTTTTGCTCTTTTAGATATCGTTGAGAAGTACAAACTCAACCTTAAAAATGTAATTATCATGGAAACTGGCGGTATGAAAGGTCGCCGAAAAGAAATGATCAGAGAGGAACTACATGAAACATTAAAAGAAGGCTTTGGCGTGCAAAAAATTCATTCGGAATACGGAATGACAGAGCTACTATCTCAGGCATATTCTAAAGGAGATGGTATTTTTGAAGCCCCAGCTTGGATGGATGTTCTCATAAGAGATCCGGAAGATGCACTTAGCTACCAAAGTACAGGAAAAACCGGTGGCGTAAATGTTATAGATTTAGCCAATTTAAACTCTTGTTCGTTTATTGCAACACAAGATTTAGGTAAAAAATATGACAATAATACCTTTGAGATATTAGGCCGTTTTGACCATTCAGATATTAGAGGTTGTAATTTATTAGTGTTATAAACTTATTTCCTTGCATACCTATACGTAACCTCATCATCTGCTATCATAGGTTCATCAATATAGGTCAATGTTAATACTTCATCCTCGACGACGTACGTATACTCCTGATCCGTATCCTGTAAACTTATAATACCCTCTATATTTGTATAGCTGTAGGTTCCTGCGATATGAAAATAATAAGTAGTCTCATCATTTTCTATTATAACACTATGATCCTCTTCTGAAAAATTTAAGGTATGCACGCTAAAATCTACATCTTCAGGAAAGCCACAAAAGCAACTTACGTCTGTTAATACCCATTCTCCAGACAAGCTTTCATCCTGCGTAAAATCATCATCATTATCCGTACAAGCGGTACAAAATAAAAACACACCTAAAACAAAAGTTACTATTCTCATAAGATCTTTTATTTTAGATGTGAATTCTCTTTAAGGGTTGCGTTTTTATTTCACGAGTATCACGAAGTAATTTTTCTTCCCTCTTTGCAAAAGAACAAATTTATCATTGATTAAATCTTCTTTTGTAATTACGTAATCTTCCTTGACCTTTTCTTTATTTACAGAGATAGAGTTTTGCTTCAGTTCTCTTCTCGCCTCCCCATTAGATCCTAAAAAGTTAGTCTTCGCCGCTAAAGCCCCAATCATATCTAAACCTTCTTCAACATCGGCCATAGTTACCTCTGCTTGAGGAACGCCTTCAAAAATGTCTAAGAATGTTTTTTCATTTAATTTCTTTAAACTTGCGGCTGTAGATTTCCCAAAAAGAATTCCACTTGCCTCCACAGCGTTATCAAGATCTTCTTGCGAGTGTACCATCACAGTAATCTCATCTGCTAAACGTTTTTGAAGCACACGTAAATGTGGTGCTTCTTTATGCTCCGCTACCAAAGCTTCTATTTCCTCTTTAGCGATAAAGGTGAATATTTTTATATATTTCTCAGCATCCTCATCAGAGGTATTCAACCAGTATTGGTAAAATTTGTAAGGTGACGTACGTTCAGCATCTAACCAAACATTACCGCCTTCTGTTTTTCCAAACTTAGTACCATCTGCTTTTGTAATTAACGGACAGGTAAGCGCATAGCCTTTACCGCCACCAATACGCCTTATAAGCTCTGTTCCCGTGGTTATATTACCCCACTGGTCACTACCTCCCATTTGCAAAGTACAATTGTGTTCTTTAAAAAGATGTAAAAAGTCATACCCTTGAACAAGTTGGTAGGTAAACTCTGTAAACGACATTCCTTCTTTTGCTTCTGAAGAAAGACGTTTTTTAACAGAATCTTTTGCCATCATATAATTTACGGTAATATGTTTTCCCACATCACGGATAAATTCTAGGAATGAAAAATCTTTCATCCAATCGTAATTATTGACTAAAATAGCTGCATTCTCCGCATCGCTACTAAAATCTAAAAAACGAGAAAGCTGTGCTTTCAAAGCATCTTGATTGTGACGTAAGGTTTTTTCATCTAAAAGGTTACGTTCTGCAGATTTTCCCGAAGGATCTCCAATCATCCCCGTAGCACCACCAATAAGCGCATACGGTTTATGGCCTGCTAATTGAAAATGGCGCAACATCATTACTCCCACTAAATGTCCTATATGTAACGAATCTGCTGTAGGATCTATACCAACATAAGCCGATTGCATTTCATTCATTAAATGCTCTTCTGTTCCTGGCATGGCATCATGTAACATGCCTCTCCATTTTAATTCTGCTACAAAATTAGTTTTCATTAGTGTACTATTTTTTAATGTAGCTGCAAATATAAAAGAATGTAGTGTTTTAGCGGTGTTTAAACTTGAATAAATAACTTACAATTCCGTATTTTTAAACCATGATTTTAGTCACAGGCGGTACAGGTTTAGTTGGGTCACACCTTTTGTTTGAATTAACAAAAACAAATGCGAGTATACGCGCCATCCATAGAGAAGGAAGCGACTTAAAACAGGTAGAAAAGATATTCTCTTACTACACTAAAAATTTTAAAGAACAGTTTCAAAAAATTGCATGGGTACTTGCGGATATTAATGATGTGCCTGCCTTAGAAATAGCTTTTGATACAGTTACACATGTATACCATTGTGCTGCTTTAATTTCTTTTGACCCTAAAGATTATGATCGGCTCTACAAAATCAACTGTGAAGGCACAGCAAATATTGTAAACATAAGCATTGCTAGTAATATTAAAAAACTCGTTTATGTAAGTTCTATTGCCACCATTGGGCAAGAAATTAATTCTAATATTGCCAATGAATCATCTGATTGGAATGCCAAAGACGCCAATGTTTATGCTCTTACCAAGTATGATGCAGAAATGGAAGTTTGGCGCGGCTCTCAAGAAGGCTTAACTGCTCTTATATTAAATCCTGGAATTATTTTAGGCCCTGGTTATTGGCATTCTGGTAGTGGCGCAGTATTTCAAACAGCTGCTAAAAATTATGCCTATTATCCTCCCAGCGGAACAGGGTTTATCAGTGTAATAGATGTTGTGAAGTTATTAGTATTAGGTATGAATTCTGAACTACACAAAGAACGATTTATCGCCATAGCCGAAAATAAAACCTACCGGGAAGTGTTACACCAAATCTCCAATAGCCTAGGAGTTAAACCTCCCCATAAGGAATTAAAAAAATGGCACTTAAGCCTTTTATGGCGACTAGATTGGCTTGCAAGCTTCTTCTCTAACAAAGAACGAAAATTGACCAAGAACAGTGCAAAATCACTCCAAGAGCAAAAACAATATGACAACCAAAAAATCAAAACTGCTTTTAGCTATACCTTTGAACCTATAGCTAAGGTATTAGATTTTTGTACAGAACAATTTAAAAAAGAAACTTCCTAATTCGCTTTTGGCTTAATAGGTTTGCCCGCTTTTATACTATCAAGTTTTTTAGGCTTACGTACACGCTCAATACTATCTAAGGTTCGCTGCTCTTTTTTAGCATCATCTATTACCTTTATATCCGCTTTTAACTTGTCTTCCACACTTTTATAGATTTCACCATATACCGCAGGATAAGAGGCATAATACACATCGCTCTGCACAAATTGCAAACTATCTATATCATGCTTAGTATAAATGTATTTCATTGCCTCTATTTTGTTCTCTTTTAGCACATCTACACTTGTATTTTTTGCCGCCGTGACCAATGCTAAATCATACAAAATTGCAGACATCTTATCTTTCGCAATAAGATTTTCTGGCGGATTGATTAATTCCTCCTTACAAGAAACCATCAAAGCCAAAACACATAAAAAAAGGATTCTATACATAAATTATCTATTGAAGGTAAGGCGTTTGGCATTTCGCTTCTCGGAAATAACTCCGTTTTCATACGCCAGATGTCCGTTTACAAAAGTATGTGATATTTTCGATTGAAAAGCAGTTCCTTCAAAAGGAGACCAACCACATTTGTACACGATATTTTCTTTGGATACGGTCCAAGAATTATTTAAATCTACCAAAACTAAATCTGCATAATACCCCTCACGCACATACCCTCTCCTATCTATTTCAAATAAGATAGCAGGATTGTGGCACATCTTCTCCACAATCTTTTCTAAACTTATTTTACCTTCATGGTATTTCTCTAACATAGCAGGCAAAGCATGTTGCACTAATGGCCCTCCAGAGGGTGCCTTGGTATATACATTATCTTTTTCTTCTAAAGTATGTGGTGCGTGATCTGTTGCTAAAACATCAATTCTATCATCTAAAAAAGCATCCCATAATTGCGATCTATCTTCCGCAGTTTTTACTGCCGGATTCCATTTAATTAAAGACCCTTTAGTTTTATAATCTTCCTCCGAAAACCATAAATGATGCAAACAAACCTCTGCCGTAATTTTCTTGTCTTTTAAAGGAATATCATTTCTGAACAGAGCTGTTTCTATTCCTGTAGACAAATGGAACACATGAAACCTTGCACCTGTTTGTTTCGCCAATGCAATGGCTTTTGACGAAGATAAATAACAAGCCTCTGCACTACGTATAATTGAATGATACTCCATTGGAATATCATCCCCGTATTGTTCCTTGTACTTGGCTAAATTATTTTTTATCGTGGTCTCATCTTCACAGTGAGCCGAAATCACCATTTCGGTATTTCTAAATATCTTTTCGATAACCTCCTCATTATCTACTAGCATATTTCCTGTAGAAGATCCTAAGAATAGTTTTACGCCAGAACAAGCATTTTTATCAAGCTTTTTAAGCTCTTCTAAATTGTCATTAGTCCCCCCAAATAAGAAAGAATAATTAGCATAAGCGCTTGCTGCTCCTAAAGCAAACTTATCTTCCAATTTCTCTATGGTCGTGGTTTGCGGGTTTGTATTAGGCTGTTCCATAAAAGTAGTAATCCCGCCAGTAACTGCCGCCCTACTCTCACTAGCTATATTGCCCTTGTGCGTTAACCCAGGTTCTCTAAAATGCACTTGATCATCAATTACCCCAGGTAAAAGATACTTCCCCGAAGCATCGATAACAGTCGCTGTAGTGTCAGAAATAGTAGCATCTATTTTTTGAATAATATCGTCTTGAATAAGAACATCTGCTACTTGCAGTTTATTTTCATTGACGATAGTAGCATTCTTTATTAAAAACTTGCTCATGCTTTAAATTTATTTTTTCTAAAAAAACTCATCCATTTCATTTTAACTACTCCAAAAATAGCTTCTCGAAAAATAGACGAATTCATTTTTGATTTCCCTAATACACGATCTGTAAAGACAATGGGTACTTCTACTATTTTAAACTTATTTAAATGCGCTCTAAATTTCATTTCAATTTGAAACGCATAGCCCACAAAATGTACTGCAGACAAATCTATAGTTTCTAAAACTCTTCGTTTGTAACAAATAAATCCTGCGGTAGGATCATGAACCATCATTCGCGTAATAATTTTTACATAAAACGATGCTCCATAAGACAACAAGACACGGTGTAAAGGCCAATTCACAACATTGACCCCTTTTATATATCTAGACCCTATAGCTAAATCTGCCCCATCTACACAGGCCTGATGCAGGCGAATAAGATCTGATGGGGTATGCGAAAAATCTGCATCCATTTCAAAAATGAAATCATATTTTCTTTCTATTGCCCATTTGAAGCCATGAATATAAGCCGTACCTAAACCGGCTTTTTCTTTTCGTACTTCTAAAAATAATTTTTCAGGAAACGTTTTTTGTAGTTCTCTAACTTTATCAGCCGTTCCATCTGGTGAGTTATCATCCACGATTAACACATGAAACTCTTTCTTTAAATTAAAAACAGCTTTAATAATAGCCTCTATGTTTTCAATTTCATTAAAAGTTGGAATAATAACAAGCCTATCTATCATAAAATAAATCTATTCTTGCAAAAATAGTTTTTTTATAGTGGTAACGAAATGTGCTCATATTATTTATGATTTTTTTGTCAAAAAAGTCCATTTAAACAATTAATTAAAAGCCTATGTCTTATAATTTGTAATTTTGCCGAAATAAGCTTGTTAAAAAATGCAGAAACTGCCGAAATTATTTATTTACCTTCTTGGGATTATTTTTGTCATTAATCTAATACAAAGTTATTTTACCGATTTAATCTTTGACGAGGCCTATTATTGGCACTATGCTCAAAATATGGCTTGGGGTTATTTTGATCACCCCCCAATGGTCGCATTTTTAGTGAAACTAAGTAGCTTTTTCTTTGAGGGCGAATTGGGAGTTCGGTTTATGAGTTGCCTACTCTCTATAGGTACTCTTATCTTTATTTGGCTCGTAATAGACAATCCTAAAAAGAAAGATTATGTGTTACACTTTTTTGTGCTCACATTTTCCATGACACTCTTAAACGCGTATGGTTTTTTTACGCTCCCAGATACACCTCTTTTATTTTTTACTGCTGTTTTTTTATACGTCTATAAAAAGTTTATTACCGCCCCTTCTGTAGTACTGGCTATTATCCTAGGGCTGGTGATGAGCGCTTTAATGTATAGCAAGTACCACGCTGTTCTTGTCATTATATTTATACTACTCTCTAATATTAAATTAGTTTTAAACAAATATGCCTGGTTAGCGGTATTTGTTGCATTACTAGGTTATTTACCTCACTTTTTATGGCTTTATGAGAATAATTTTGTCTCGATAAAGTATCACCTATTTGAGCGCCCTAATAGAGCTTATGAGTTTAATGATTATACGGTTGGTTTCTTCTTAAACCTATTAGCCTTGTTTGGTTTCACTTTTTTCTGGGTATATAAAGCCTTATGGAAAACTAAAAGAACAGATGCTTTTAATAGAGCACTTTTATTCCTAACCTATGGTACCATCCTCTTTTTCTTTATTTCTAGTTTTAATCGTAGAATACAAACACAATGGATCATTGTGATTTCCATATCCCTAGCCATCATTGCTTTTAACTATATGTTAGAAAATGAAAATGCTAAGAAATGGATTTACAGAATGGGATTGGTAAATATTGTACTGCTTGTTTTTGTACGCTTTATATTGGTTTTCGAAGAAATTTCTCCTTTACACTATGAATCTCATGGCAATAAAGAATGGGCAGCTTCTATTAGTGATCGCGTTGGTGATACTCCAGTAGTTTTTGAAAATTCCTACAGGAACGCTCCTATGTATGCGTTCTACTCAGGAAACACCTCGTTCTCTCTTAACAATGTCATGTATCGTAGAAACCAATACTCTATTGATGATTCCGAATCAAAAGTGCAACACAAAAGAGTTCTATACGTTTCTCAATATTTAAGTAAAGGTGATATTGCTGTTGACTTACCAAAACAGAAGAAAGGATTTGGAGTTTATATGGATAATTTTGAATCTTTTAGAAAATTGCGTGCCATTCTTGATAAAAGTGAGATATCTTTAAAAAATGATAGTCCCATTGATCTTAAGATTTATAATCCCTATGATTTTGACATTGCCATAAACAAACTGAAATATAGCGTTGTCTATCATACCCAATATAAACGCCCAGAAGAAATTATTGGAATTACACCAATTCCAAAAAATCCTAACCTTACGGTACTCAAAGCAAAAGACACTTTGTATTACAGCTTTACCCTACCTGCCTTTAAAATGGAAAACCCGGGGTATTTTAAAGTTGCTATCAGCGAAAACGGACTTCAACCAGGAATGAATGGTGATAATATAAAATTAGTAAACTAAATGAAAGAAGTCTTACTAAGAAGTATAGAAAATATTGACTGGATTACGCTGATTTTATGTTGCAGTATTACGACATTAGTTTTAGCAAAAAAGATTTATTACGGTAGGTTTACGAACTTTATCATCCTGCCTTTCAACAATAAATACATATTTTTATACAACAAGAAGGATAAATTATCGCATTGGTTCACTATTTTTCTCTCCATATTTCAGCTTTTAAATTTCACTTTATTTCTATATTTTATAGATTCAATTTTTAAATTATCGCACCATATAAATACCCCTTTTACTTACATTATTGCCCTAGGAATTTTAATATCTTTCTTTTTCTCTAAATTGATCTTACACCTGTGCAACGCCTTTGTTTTTAACATGCAAGGAGCTATTAGTGAATTTTTATTTAAAAAAATATCCTACTTTAACTACAGTAGTTTAATCATGTTTGTGGCGAATATTCTTCTTGCATATATTTTAAAAGATTCAAAAATTGTAATCTATATAACCGCACTATTAATTGCCGCAATAAATATTCTGGGATGGGTTACTGCCATACGAAATCATCAAAAATTAATTACCAATAATTTTTTCTATTTTATTTTGTACCTTTGCGCACTCGAAATAGCACCCTTAGTGCTTTTAGGAGATTACTTTAAAGACTGATGCTTATGAAAGTAAAAACGATTTTGGTATCGCAACCAGAACCGAAGATGGAAAACTCTCCATATTCCCGACTTATTGACAAGGAAAAAGTAAAGGTAGATTTTAGACCCTTTATACATGTTGAAGGTGTAGATGCTAAAACTGTAAGACAACAAAAAATTGATCTTAACAATTTTACTGCTATTATTTTAACTAGTAGAAATGCGGTAGATCACTTTTTTAGAATTGCAGAAGAAATGCGTTTTAAAGTGCCTGATTCTATGAAATATTTCTGTCAGTCAGAAGCTGTTGCCTATTACTTACAAAAATACGTAGTCTACAGAAAGCGTAAAATCTATGTTGGTAAAATGAATTTTCAAGATCTTTCTACTCTTTTCAAAAAGTATAAAGACGAAAAATTCTTACTACCTTCTTCAGATTCTCTAAAACCAATTGTTCCTGAAACATTGGATGCTTTAGGCTTAACTTGGACTAGAGGTATTTTCTACAAAACGGTAGTTAGTGACCTTTCTGATTTAAAAGATGTGTATTATGATATCTTGGTATTCTTTAGTCCTTCTGGAATTGAGTCTTTATTAAAGAATTTCCCAGATTTTGAACAGAATGATACTAGAATTGCTGTTTTCGGGAATTCTACCGTAAATGCAGCAACAGATGCTGGTCTTAGAATAGACATTAAAGCACCAACACCTGAAACGCCTTCTATGACCATGGCATTGCAGAAATACATTACAAGTTTAAATAAAAAGTAATTCTTTACTTTTATTTACAAGCATAAAAAAAGCCTCTTTTCAGAGGCTTTTTTATTTATTTGATATTTAGAATCCGTAACGCTGCGGTCCGCCACGTCTTATTTCTTCATTTGCATAAGATTCAAACTTTTTAAAGTTCTCACGGAAAGCATTAGCCAACTTAAATGCTGTGGTATAATACTTCTGATCATCATCCCAGGTTGTTCTAGGACTTAACACCTCTGTAGGCACCCCTGGACACTCTCTAGGTTGTGCAACGCCAAATACAGAATGAATATGGTACTTGTCATAAGAATACAATCCTAAGTCACCATTTAACGCCGCCGTTATCATGGCACGTGTATATTTAAGCTTCATGCGGGTACCAATACCGTAAGGACCACCTGTCCATCCCGTATTTACCAACCAAACATTAACACCGGCATCTTTCATCTTCTTACTAAGCATTTCTGCATACTCCGTAGGATGTAAAGGCATGAATGGCGCTCCAAAACAGGCTGAGAAATTTGGTGTAGGTTCTACCACTCCGGCTTCCGTTCCTGCCACTTTTGCTGTATATCCTGAGATAAAATGGTACGCTGCTTGGCTAGGCGTTAATTTAGAAATTGGAGGCAACACCCCAAAAGCATCTGCCGTTAAAAAGAATATATTTTTAGGATTCTTCCCTATAGAAGGCACTTGAATGTTTTCAATATGATCAATAGGATAACTTACTCTTGTATTTTGCGTGATAGAGATATCCTCAAAATCTACCACACCTTCAGAATTCATAACTACATTCTCAAGTAGCGCCCCTTTTTTAATAGCTCCAAAAATTTCAGGCTCGTTTTCTGCAGATAGGTTGATCACTTTTGCATAACAACCCCCTTCAAAATTAAAAATGGTATTCTCTTTTGTCCAACCATGCTCATCATCTCCAATTAGTTTTCTATTTGGATCTGCAGATAGTGTTGTTTTTCCTGTTCCCGAAAGGCCAAAGAAAATAGCCGTATCACCATCTTTACCTACATTTGAAGAGCAATGCATTGGCAAAGTATTCTTATACACCGGTAGGATAAAGTTAAGAGCAGAAAAAATTCCTTTTTTAATTTCTCCGGTATACCCGGTACCACCTATTAAGGCAATTTTTCTTGTGAAATTTAAAATCGCAAAATTATGTTGACGCGTACCATCTACCTCAGCATCTGCCATAAAACCAGGAGCGTTAACCACCGTCCATTCTGGATCAAAATTCACCAATTCTTTTTCTGTAGGTCTTAAAAACATGTTACTAGCAAACATGTTAGACCAAGGGTACTCATTAATAACCCTAATATTTAATTTGTAATCTTCATCTGCACACGCATAGCTGTCACGTACATAAATTTCTTTTTCATTTAAATAATTGATGACTTTATCATACAAAGCATCAAAAGCAGCAGGCTCAAATGGAATATTGACATTCCCCCACCAAACTTTTTCATCTGTAATCTCATCTTTTACTATAAATCTATCCATTGGAGACCTACCAGTAAACTCACCCGTATTTACCGCAAGAGCACCAGAAGATGCCTCTTTACCCATACCTTTTTCTAGGGTTAATTTATGCAAATCATCTGGTGATAATTGATAATGCACATTTTCACTTGTAATACCATACTTAATCAACGAAATCGTTTTCGCAATCTTATCCATATTAAAGAAGATTTATTAGTTTTAACGGGGTAAAATTATTGAAATTATAATTCATAGGGTAGTTTTTTCGTTAATATCTAATATTTTTCTTTATAATAACGAAATCCGAGTAAAATCCAACCTGCAATTAATAGGAGTCCACCCACCGGTGTAATGAATCCAATAGCCTTAAAATCGAAAGAAGTTAAGCTGTTTGTTGCCAACAAATAAATAGAAAAAGAAAACAGCAACACACCTGCCGTAAATACCCCATAAATAAGTTTTTTATTTTTTTCTTGAATCTTGGTAACTCCTGAAAGAATTAAAAGCACTAATGCATGATACATTTGATAGGTAACCCCAGTAGTATAAGATGCTAAAGCCTCTTCGCTTAATACCTCTTTTAATCCGTGCGCGCCAAAAGCTCCCAGAATTACTGCAAGGGCTCCAAATAAAATTCCTGTACTAAAAATTGTTTTGTTCATAACTAAAATGATTGTTATTTTTACATATATAACAAAAGTGATTTTTTGATTGTCACTATAAAGATACAAAACTATGCTGCGAAAAATTCTAATTATTGGTGCTGGCAAGTCCACATCCTACCTATTAGATTACTTTTTAGAAAAAGCAATTGAAGAACAATTACAGATTGTCATAGCAGATCTAAATCCAGAGGCTATTCCAGCAAAGTTCAAGAATCACTCTAATTTTGATGTCGTAAAATTGGATATTTTTAATACTCCTGAACGCCAAAAAGCTGTGCAAGAAGTAGACATAGTAGTGTCTATGCTCCCTGCACATATGCACATTAATATAGCCAAAGATTGCATTCACTTTAACAAACACCTTGTCACTGCTTCTTATGTAAGCGATGAAATTAAAACCTTAGATAAAGAGGCTAAGGAAAAAGGGCTCGTTTTTATGAATGAAGTTGGCCTTGATCCAGGTATTGACCACATGAGTGCCATGCAGATTATCAACCAAATTAAAAAGAAAGGTGGTAAAATGTTATTGTTTGAATCTTTCACAGGAGGTTTAGTAGCTCCAGAAAGTGATAACAACTTATGGAATTATAAATTTACATGGAATCCTAGAAATGTAGTTGTCGCCGGTCAAGGTGGTACCGCTCAATTCATACAAGAGGGCACCTATAAATACATTCCTTACCACAAACTATTTAGAAGAACAGAATTCGTAGACATTAAAGGCTATGGCAAATTTGAAGTCTATGCCAATAGAGATTCTTTAAAATATAGAGAAGCATATGGCCTTACAGATATCTTAACGCTTTATAGAGGTACTATGAGGCGCGTAGGATTTTCTAAAGCCTGGAATATGTTTGTGCAATTAGGAATGACAGATGATAGCTATACTATTGAAAACTCTGAAGGAATGACCAATAGAGAATTTGTCAATTTGTTTTTACCCTACTCCCCTACAGATTCTGTTGAATTGAAACTTAGGTACTATCTAAAAATAGATCAAGATGATATTATGTGGGATAAACTTCAAGAGCTTAATTTATTTAGCAGCGATAAAAAAATTGCGCTTGAAAATGCAACCCCTGCTCAAATATTACAGAAAATATTAGAAGACAGCTGGACGCTTGCCGATGAAGACAAGGATATGATTGTCATGTATCACAAATTTGGCTATGAAGTAAATGGCGCTAAAAAGCAAATAGATGCTAGCATGGTGGTTATAGGAGAAAACAGAACCCATACCGCTATGGCTAAAACAGTTGGTTTGCCTGTTGCTATTGCTACCCTTCTTATTTTAAACAAAAAAATTACAAGACCAGGTATTCAAATTCCTTTACATGAAGAGGTTTATACCCCTATTTTAAAAGAACTAGAAGCTTACGGAATTATTTTTAACGAGGAAGAAGTTACCTACCTAGGGTACAATCCAAATACTGTGGCTAGTTAATAATTGAAACTAATTTGCTATATTTCATATTAAATTGAAAGAGCAACAGATGAAATCAGCTAAAGAAAATGTAAAAATAGACGGAATTGACAAAAAAATATTACGCTATTTAATGTCTGATGCCCGCAAACCTGTTTTGGAAATTGCCAGAAACATTGGTATTTCTGGTGCCGCTATTCACCAAAGGCTTCGAAAGTTAGAAAACTCTGGGCTAATCGCAGGTTCTAAATTTGTAATCAACCCTAAAGTATTAGGGTTTTCTACGATGGCTTATGTCGGCATCTATTTAGATAAAGCAATGAGTAACCCTGTGGCCGTAAAGGCGCTCGAAAAAATACCTGAGATTCTAGAATGTCATTACACCACAGGAAACTGGTCTATCCTAATAAAAGTATTGTGCAGAGATAACGAGCATTTAATGCAAGTTTTAAACAACAACATTCAACAAATTGATGGCGTATCACGAACTGAAACCTTTATCTCTTTAGATCAGCAAATAGAACGTCAGATTACCATATAAAAGAGCTTGTATTTTCTTAAACCTGAAAATGAAAAAACGATTCTTTATTGTACTCTCTATACTCCTACTATGTTCCTCCTGCAAAAAGGAATTAGAATGTGATAGCTTAATGGCCAATTTAAGCTTACGAAAAGAACTCACTGCTGTTCATGCTAAAGAAAGTGCTTTTTTTAAGCTGTTCAATGTAGACCATCCTAAATATTTGCTAAGGGAGTTATTTAATACAAAAACTAACATACATAGTATAAAAACGCTTCCAAAGACAACTAACGGAAGTTGCCATTGCCAAGCTCAACTATCCATTAGTTTTGATGAAGACCTTAAATCCAGAATTCTAAAAGTAGTAAACCCAAATGCAACGACTATAATTAGCAGCTATTTTGATGAAATTAAGTCAGAGAGTCGCATTGAATATGAATTTTCGAATCCTTCTAAAAATAACTATACGATAAAAATCATAGAAGATAATAAAGAAGAACTTCTAAGAAGTATCGTTTATTATATACGACTATACCCATACGAACAAGCACTAAAAACAAAAGAGGCTCCTTAGTACTAAGAAGCCTCTTTTTTATATTTTTTACACGGGAATATTAATCTCTTCTTCCGCCAAAAACTTGTAATGCCCAATAGGCCAATGTTGCAATAGAGCCTATAGCTGCCACCAAATAGGTTCTAGCTGCCCATTTCAATGCGTCTTCTGCGCCAGCATATTCATCTGGAGCTAACATATTTTTATGTTTTAACCATGCTAGGGCACGGTTACTAGCATCATACTCTACAGGCAACGTAACCAAACTAAATATGGTAGCAAAACTCATCATGACCAAACCTGCAACTGCAACCCAATATCCAAATCCAAATCCTGCAGCAGCACCTAACATGAGCCCTCCAAAAACAACCCACATCGCAAAGTTAGAGGTAACGTTTACTATAGGCACTAAATTAGATCTTAAGCCCAACCACTGGTACGCTTGTGCATGTTGCACGGCGTGTCCACATTCGTGTGCTGCAACTGCTGCTGCAGATGCGTTACGCTGACTGTACACACCTTCACTTAAATTTACGGTCTTGTTAGCAGGATTATAATGATCCGTAAGCATTCCTGGCGTAGAGATAACCTTTACATCACGTATACCATTATCCGCTAGCATTTTTTCTGCAATTTCTGCACCGCTCATTCCATTTCGTAAATGAACTTTTGAGTATTGCTCAAACTTGCTTTTCAGCTTCCTACTTACCAACCAGCTTACTAAAGCTATTCCTCCAATTAATATATAATATCCGTACATAATTTTTTATTTTAAAACTTAAATATAGCAAAGTTTCTTTGCCTTATACTATAAAAGCAAAAATCCCGCCAAAATTTTCCAACACATAAATGCGGAAAATTTGGCAGGATTTATAATTATATCGCTTTGACCTAGACGAACTTATGATGCCCAATCAAATGCTTCAATAATTTCTTTATAGATTACTTCTCCTTCAGAAATATTTAAACCTTTTTGTAATCCTGGATCAGAAGCCAATGCTTTTTTCCAACCCATATTAGCAATCTTAATAGCATAACTTGTAGTTACGTTAGTAAGTGCTAAAGTAGAAGTATAAGGTACAGCTCCTGGCATGTTTGCTACAGAGTAGTGTACAATTTCATCTATAATATAAATAGGATCTTGGTGTGTTGTTGGCTTTGTAGTCTCTACACAACCACCCTGATCTACAGCAACATCTACAATAACAGCACCAGATTTCATGGTTTTAAGCATGTCTCTAGTGATTAAGTTTGGTGCTTTTTTACCTTTAAGTAAAACTCCACCAATAATTAAATCATGTGTTTGCACGTGCTCTCTAATATTATATTCATTAGAAAATAAAGTAGTACAGTTTGCTGGCAACACATCATTAGCATAACGTAAGCGCTTCATGTCTATATCTAATATAGTTACCTGAGCACCTAAACCAGATGCCATTTTAGCAGCTTGCATACCTACTACACCTGCACCAAGTATTAAAACTTTTCCTGGAGGTACACCCGGTACACCACCTAATAAAAGACCACGACCTTTAACTGGTTTCTCTAAATACTTTGCTCCTTGCTGAATAGACATTCTACCTGCCACTTCAGACATAGGCGTTAACAATGGTAAACCACCATCTCTATCTTCTACCGTTTCATAAGCAATACAAATAGCACCACTTTCTAACATAGCCTTCGTTAAAGGCTCGCTAGATGCAAAATGGAAATATGTGAAAACAATTTGTCCTTTTTTAATAAGGCTATATTCTTGTTCAATAGGCTCCTTAACTTTTACTATCATTTCTGCGATAGCATAAATCTCTTCAATAGTTTCTAAAATTGTAGCTCCCGCTTCAACATACGCTTCATCTAAGAAACCACTATTATCTCCTGCCGTTGATTGTACAAATACTTCATGGTTGTTTTTTACTAATTCAAAAACACCACCTGGAGTCATACCAACACGACTCTCATTGTTTTTAATTTCCTTAGGGATACCTATTTTCATTTGCTTTATTTATTAGAACTTTCGATTAAAAAGAAAAATATCTGCATAAAAATGAATTTGATTATCAGATTCCTGCAGATTACATTTATAAAAAAACAAACTAAAAAAGACAAAGGCAAATCTTAAGTTTATTCAACAAACAAATTAATTCGCCAATGTCAATTTTAATTATAATTAGTCGCGTCAAATTTGCCACAAATAGTTATAATAAAAAAACAAAAACCACTAAAATTGTGATGGTTTAACTAATAATCAGACTTTTAACAATTAGCCCTATATTGTTTTGCAGAAATAATAAAATTGATGCCTAAAATTCAGATTTTCGAATAAAGCGTTGCACAATTATCAGCCTTATTTTGCCCTTTTAGGGGCGAATAGTGTCATATCAATCTACCGTTACTGCTACGATAGATTGATATGCCTACTTTTTAACCTACTATATTGATAATTTTACCTGGAACAATAATGACTTTTTTAGGCGTACGCCCTGCCAATTGTTGTATGGTTTTTTCATGCGCCATCACTACTTCTTCGATCTGATCTTTTGTAAAATCCATCGGAAGTTCTAATTTGAAACGCATTTTTCCATTAAAAGAAACTGGGTATTCTTTACTACTCTCTACCAAGTGCGATGCCTCAAATTTTGGAAAAGGCGCTGTTGCAATAGATGTTGTATGCCCTAATTTACTCCATAATTCTTCTGCGATATGTGGTGCGTAAGGCGATACCAAAATAACCAAGGCCTCTAACACTTCTCTACTGGTACATTTCTGAGCAGACAGTTCATTCACTGCAATCATAAAGGTAGATACGGACGTATTGAAAGAGAAATTTTCAATATCTTCTTCTACTTTCTTAATGGTTTTATGTAAGGTCTTAAGGTTGTCTTTTGATGCTTCCGTATCGGTAACTTTAATACCATTATCGTCTACATACAAACGCCATAATTTTTTAAGAAAACCATGAGTACCTGTAATACCCGCCGTATTCCAAGGCTTAGATTGCTCTAATGGGCCTAAAAACATCTCATACAGACGTAAACTGTCTGCCCCATACTCTACACAAATACTATCTGGACTTACCACATTGTATTTAGATTTGGACATCTTTTCAACTTCGCGACCAACGATGTATTTACCGTTTTCTAAAACAAATTCCGCCTCTTTATATTCTTCTCTCCAGTTTTTAAATGCTTCAATATCCAATTCATCAGAGGCATTTACAAATGATACGTCTGCGTGGATAGGTGTCATCTCTTTATCACCAATTAAACCCTTAGAAAATAATTTTCCAGACTCCTCATCCCTAAAAACAAATGCACTTGTCCCCGTAATCATTCCTTGATTGATCAGTTTTTTGGCAAACTCGTTTTTAGGCACCACCCCCTTATCAAATAAGAATTTTTGCCAGAAACGTGCATATAATAAATGTCCTGTTGCATGCTCACTACCACCAATGTATAAATCTACATCTTGCCAATAGTTAATGGCCTCCTCCGAAAATATAGCCTCCGTATTGTTCGGATCCATATAGCGGTTAAAGTAGAAACTACTCCCCGCCCAACCTGGCATCGTATTTAATTCTAAGGGCCACACCGTGGTGTTATTTATCTTGCTATTATCTACAACCTGATTAGAAACCGTGTCCCAGGCCCAAACGGTAGCATTCCCTAATGGTGGTTCTCCAGTTTCGGTGGGTAAATATTTTTCTACTTCTGGTAATGCAATTGGTAAATGTTTCGCATCTATCATTTGCGGCATACCATCTACATAATATACTGGAAAAGGTTCTCCCCAATACCGTTGTCTGCTAAAAACAGCATCACGCAAACGGTAGTTAATTTTCCCTTTTCCTTGTCCTATTTTTTCCAATTCATAAATCGCTAATTTCATGGCTTTCTTATACGGCAATCCGTTTAGAAAATCAGAATTAGCAATTACGGTTTTGTCTTTGTCTGCATGTGCTTCTTCAGAAATATCTACCCCTTCAAATACATTAGGAATAGCAATATTGAATTTTTTAGCAAAATCATAATCACGCTGATCACCACAAGGTACCGCCATCACAGCTCCTGTACCATAACCCGCTAACACATAATCCCCAATCCAAATTGGCACTGGCTCTTTTGTAAATGGGTGCTCTGCATACGCTCCAGTAAAAACCCCTGAAATAGTTTTCACATCTGCCATACGCTCACGCTCACTGCGTTTTGCAGTGGCTTCTATATATGCTTCAACCTCCGCTTTTTGCTCTGGCGTGGTTATTTTAGCAACCAACTCATGCTCTGGCGCTAAAGTCATAAAAGAAACTCCAAAAATAGTATCAGGGCGCGTGGTAAAAACATCAATCCCCCTAACCCCCGAAGGGGGAACTTCTTTACTATTCGAGAGCTCAGTAATTATATTATTTAATACAGCATCTAAATCCCCTATAACTTGTTCATTTGTAAAACGAACTACCTTAAATCCTCTTGCATTTAATACATCTGTACGAGATTGATCTGCCTCTTTTTGTTCTTCATGAATTGCACCATCTACCTCAACAATCAATTTTTTAGAAAGACATACAAAATCAACTATAAAATCTGCAATTAGATGTTGCCTTCTAAATTTATCTCCTATATTTTTTCCTTTCAACCTTTCCCATAGTATAGCTTCCGCTTCTGTAGGATTATTGCGCATTTCTTTTGCTCTTTCTAATAATAAGTGCGCATTATTCCCACCTGTCATATATCCAGGAGTAGCTCCCTCTCCTTTGGAGGGGGTTGGGGGGAGGATTTGAAACGTTACTGAAGCGCCTTGAGAACGACCTATCCAATTGGTCTGTGAATCTTTAAGTGGTTGTGGCCAATCTACTGTAGTTAAATCATCTAATAAACGTTGTGCATATGCGGAAATACGCATGCTCCACTGCGTCATTTTTTTACGAATAACAGGGTGACCTCCGCGTTCTGATACGCCATTGACAATCTCATCATTAGCCAATACAGTACCTAAGCCAGGACACCAGTTTACTTCCGTATCTGCCAAATAGGTAAGTCGGTATTGCAACAGTAGTTCTTGTTGCTTTTTTGTGTCAAAAGCATTCCACTCTTCTGCAGTAAAAACTATAATATCTTCATCACAAACTGCATTTACCGTCGCATTTCCTTCTTTTTCAAAAAGCGCGGTTAATGTAGCAATGTCTTCTGCCTTGTTCGTATCATTATTGTACCACGAGTTGAACAACTGAATAAATATCCACTGGGTCCACTTGTAATACTCTGGAGTAGAGGTACGCACTTCACGGCTCCAATCAAAAGAAAAACCAATTTTATCCAATTGGTCTCTATATCTAGCAATATTTGTTTCTGTAGTAATTGCAGGATGTTGCCCTGTTTGAATGGCATATTGTTCTGCCGGTAAGCCAAAAGAATCATACCCCATAGGGTGCAATACATTAAACCCTTTATGTCTTTTATAACGCGCATAAATATCACTAGCAATATACCCTAACGGATGCCCTACATGGAGTCCTGCTCCGGAAGGATAAGGAAACATGTCTAAGACATAAAACTTTTCCTTATCGGAATTATTTTCTGCTTTAAACGTTTGGTTTTCTGCCCAATATTTTTGCCATTTGGCTTCAATTTCTGTGAAATCGTAGTTCATTATATAAAGTTTGTATAAACCTGACGGTTTTAATGCGCTGCAAAAATAAGTTTATTATAGGAAAGGGAAAAAGATAATATGACATGAGCCACATCCAACAAAAACAAACTATTATAAACGTGACAAAATTTACCTTATAAATGAATGAAAACCTTCAACAAAAAAAGTCTAAGCTAATTATTCCTAAGTATCTTAGGTTGCTAAAATCACCTTTAGAAATCTTCTGACCTTAAAAAGGCGTTATTTACATAAAAATCTAACTTAAAAACAAAGCAAAGTGTTAACAGTGATTTTATATTAAATATACTTTCCTATTTTTACATATCGTTTTCACAAATTATGAGTAAATCTTTCGAGCGCTATCAACAACGCAAATTAATATCGAGCTATTTTTCAGTAGTTTTAAGTATAGGTCTTGTACTTTTTCTATTAGGAATATTAGGCTTATTGGTTTTAAATACTAAAAAACTAGCTGATCATTTTAAAGAACAGATTACTATCTCTGTCTTTTTAAAAGATAATGCAAAGCAGGTAGAAATAGACCAGCTACAGAAAAGCTTAGTCATGGCAGAATACACCAAAGCCGCTACTTATGTTTCAAAAGAAGAAGCTGCAGCACAACACAGTGAAGATATTGGCGAGAACTTTCAAGATTTCTTAGGTTACAACCCATTAAAAAATTCTATAGACGTTCAGTTAAATGCTGATTTTGTAACCCCAGAATTGCTGGAAGAGATAGCTGCAGAAATTACTACCAAAGGTTATGTAGAAGAAGTTAGCTATGACAAACCTTTAATTGGCCTCTTAAATGAAAATGTAAAACGAATTAGTTTCTGGATTCTGGTAGCCAGTAGTATTTTTACGTTTATCGCTGTTTTATTAATCAATAGCTCTATTCGTTTATCTATCTACTCCAAGCGTTTCATTATTAAGACAATGCAAATGGTGGGCGCCACAAAGGTGTTTATCCGAAAGCCATTTATTTGGACCAACATTAAGTTAGGTGTACTAGGAGCCGCATTAGCAATGCTTGCCTTGGCGGGTGTTTTATATTATGTGAATGAAAATTTTCCAGAATTAGGATTAATGGAAGACCCTACGATACTGGCTATTCTTTTTTCTAGTGTTTTTATATTAGGCTTGTTAATTTCACTTATTAGCACCTACTTTGCAACACAACGTTTTTTAAATTTAAGAACAGACGAATTATATTATTAAATTTGCAGCATGGCGTACAAAAGCAACAATACAAATCAAGATTCTAAAAAGGAATTTATTTTTCAGCATAAGAATTATATGTTCATGTTTATTGGCCTTGCCTTTATTGTAATAGGTTTTATATTAATGAGCGGTGGCGGTAGTGATGATCCAAATGTTTTTAACCCTGAAATTTATAGTTTTAGAAGAATCCGTTTGGCACCTACTTTAGTGCTTATTGGCCTAGGAATAGAAATCTATGCTATTTTGTTAAACCCTCATAAGAAAGACTAATTGGAAGTAATAGACGCAATAATCCTTGGTATAATTCAAGGATTAACAGAGTTTCTACCTGTTTCATCAAGTGGACATTTAGAATTAGGAAAAGCTATTTTAGGCGATCATTCTGTTCCAGAAGAGAGTCTTTTATTTACTGTGGTTCTCCATTTTGCTACGGCACTTAGTACCATCGTTGTTTTCAGAAAAGATATTTGGGAACTACTTCGTGGACTTTTTCAATTTAAATGGAACGACGAAACACAATTTTCTGTAAAAATTATTATTTCAATGTTGCCTGCGGTTTTCGTTGGTTTGTTTTTTGAAGAACAATTGGAAAGCTTTTTTGGAGGTAATGTTCGTTTTGTAGGGTACATGTTATTAGTGACTGCCGTACTTCTCTATTTTGCAGATAAAGCCAAAGACACGGATAAGAAAGTTAGTTTTAAAAATGCTTTTCTTGTAGGTATATCTCAAGCAATAGCAATGCTTCCCGGTATCTCTAGAAGTGGTGCTACTATTTCTACCTCTGTACTACTAGGTGTAGATAAAACTAAAGCAGCACGTTTTTCTTTCTTGATGGTAGTACCTTTAATTTTTGGTAAGATTTTTAAAGACCTATTAGGAGGAGAACTTACTTTTGACGGAGATAATAATGTTGCTATGGGTGCTGGCTTTATAGCCGCATTTGTTGCCGGATTAGGAGCCTGTACTTGGATGATTCAACTCGTAAAGAAAAGTAAGCTTTCTTATTTTTCTATCTACTGTTTCATTGTAGGTCTTATCGCCATCGCTTACGGATATTTTGGATAATACGCATTTAAAAACAGCTATTGAAAACTAAAGAACATTTCTTAGACGGACAAACACTTTTGATTGACAAACCATTAAATTGGTCTTCTTTTCAAGCGGTAAACTCTATAAAGTGGAGCATCCGAAGAAAGTTTGAGCTTAAAAAAATAAAAGTTGGTCACGCAGGTACTTTAGATCCTTTAGCAACAGGCTTACTGCTTATTTGCACCGGAAAATCTACCAAAACAATTAACGAACTACAAGGTCAGGCTAAAGAATACACAGGGACTATTACTTTAGGAGGCACAACACCTTCTTACGATCTAGAATCTGAAATAAATGAAACCTTTCCTACGGAACATATTACGGAAGCGATGATAAAAGAAGCTACCCAACAGTTTTTAGGAGAAATAGAACAAGCACCTCCAATTTTTTCCGCATTGAAAAAAGATGGTAAACGTTTGTACGAATATGCAAGAGAAGGTCTAGAAGTTGAAATAAAAAAACGCCTTATCACTATTCATGAGTTTGAAATTACGGGTATTGAAGCTACTGTAGTTTCCTTTAGAGTAGCGTGTAGCAAAGGAACCTATATCCGATCTCTAGCGCATGATTTTGGAATTGCCCTAAACTCTGGCGCACATTTATCATCACTTAGAAGAACCAAAATAGGCGATTACAACGTAGATAATGCAATAACCACAGAGGAATTTAACAAGCTATTGAATCCTGATGTTGAAGAAAATCTTTAGAAAAGGGACATTTTCATTGTTGTTCGTCGATTTGATAAAATAATATTCTAAAAAAGTGGTTATTAGGAATATGAGTTTAAATAAAAGTCAACTTTCATTACTAATCACATTTCTTTCCATGGCGATCATGGTGTTGGGTTTATACAACATACACTTGGGCGCTAAGGAAAAAGAAGAATACGTGGTGGAATTAGCTTTACTCGAAGAAGAACCCGAAGAACTTTTAGAAGAAGAGGAACAAGAACTACAAGACCAGGCAGAAGCAGAAGCTATCAAAAGTCATATGGCTTTTAATGAAACTGCAAAAGCTAGTTTTGGAAACCCTGAGCCTTTAAAAACATTAGATGAGTTAATGGAAGAAGCTGAAAACAGCTCTGATAACGACGAACCTAATGAGCTTCTAACCTCCGATTCTGGCCAATATGCCGCCAGTCTTAAAGAACTTAAGAAAAAGCGTCAAGAAGCAAAAGAATTATTAGGGGAACGCGAAGCTCAAAAAGATGTGCCCACCAATAATTTAGCAAAACGCAGAACTTCTATTTCCTATTCTTTAATAAACAGAAACCACTACAGTTTACCTGTACCTATTTACACGTGCATAGAAGGCGGTAAAATAGTAGTTAATATTGTTGTAGATAGTCAAGGTACCGTAACGGATGCTAACTTTAATAAAAGCAGCTCTAGCACTAGCAATGGCTGTTTAATAGACAATGCTTTAGAATATGCCTACAAAGCATCTTTCAACAAATCTACAAAAGCTAGCCAGAAAGGCACCATCACCTATTTATTCCAAGAGAAGGCCCGCTAACAAATCTTCCGCAGTATTTACTCCTTTATCTTTTGTATACCAAATTTGCAAATCTTGCTTAAATTCTGGAGTTAATGTCCCATGTGTATTTTTATATTCCGCAACCAATTGTGTTGCCTTTGAAGGTCTTGGACCCCACTCTGAAAACACTGTATTTGTGGCATCATCAATCATTAATAATTTAGGAATAGACAAAGTACCATTAGTCAAAAACTGATTCATCAGTGCTAAGTTCTCATCACGTAGAATAACTTTAAAATCAATATTAGAATTAAGACTTGCTAATTTATTCATGACAGGCATGGTTTGTGCCGCATCACCACACCAACTTTCTGTAAGCACCAACCAGGTTACTTTCTTATTTATCTTAGCTATACCCTCAATAATATCTTCAGAAAATTTAAGCGTTTTATCCAAACGTTTCATTCGCTTATCATTAAGCAGTGTATAATTTGCAAGTGCATCGTTCTGAACAGTTCCTGTAGACAACCCGTTAGCGACTAATGCCGAAACAGTAGCACGGTACTCCTGATAGCTTACCGCTTTTGGCAAACTAGCACTCAATAACTGAGAAATTTCTTGGGATGTTTTTTTGGTTTCTAAAATATTCATGACAGGTTTATTTGGGGTAAAATTAAATACTGAGTTTTACTAAAAAACTGAATTACGTCATGTTTGTAGAAAAAATAAAAGAAAACTTACAAATGTCTCTTTTTAATCATTCCGCCTCTAGTATCATTTATACTATTCATCACCACAAAAGCCTTAGCATCTATTTTAGATATTTCTATATTTAGCCTACGTATTTCTAGTCTTGTAATAACGGTATAAATAACATCGTAATCATTTTGAGTGCCTTCTTTACTAAAACCACCTTTGGCTCTATATACTGTTAAACCTCTCCCTAATTTTTCAGAAATCATGACTCTTATTTCTTCACTCCTACCTGAGATAATGGTAACGCCAGTATATTCTTCAATACCATCTACCACAAAATCTAGTGTCTTGGAAGCAGACAAATAGGTTAACATAGAGTACAAGGCTGTTTCAATAGATAAGAAATAGGCCGCTGCTAAAAAAATAACAATGTTGATTAAGATAATGATATCACCAATAGTTGTTCCTAGTTTTCTACTTAAAAAGATAGCCAATACCTCGGTACCATCTAATACTCCGCCACCACGAATAGATAAACCAATACCTGCTCCTAAGAAGAAACCACCAAAAACCGCAACCAAAAGTTTGTCTTGGGTAATTTCCGGAAAATGTACGGTAGATAGTACTAAGGCCAAACCTAAAATGGCAATTGTAGCCTTTACTGCAAAGGTTTTACCAATCACCTTATAGCCCATGATTAAAAAAGGAACGTTTACTACCAATATTAAAATAGGCAGTGGTAAAGCAAAAATTTCTGTAGCAAGCAAAGAAATACCTGTTGCCCCACCATCTATAAATTTATTTGGAAGCAAAAAACTTTCCAAACCAAAAGCTGCAGAAAAAATACCCACTAGAATAAAGAGCATATCCTTTAAGAATCCTTTAAAACCTACACGAAGTTTTCTAGATCTTTTTAGATAGGCCCCAGCATGGCCCAATAAACGGTATCCTTTTGTCTTACTATTTGGCATGTTGTAACGTTATAAATCTTCAGGATTTATTGCTAAGCTATTAAATAATTTGGCTTTAGTTACAAAGAATTTATTTTGAACAGAATTTTGTTTCAATTTAGATTCTATAAGTTTATTTTCTCTTGAATTGATTAAAAATAATGAGCTTTCGCCGAAGCTAAATTTACGCTCTTCCGCAGCCAGTAAGATCTCATAATTTTCTACCATATCTGCAATAAGGACATTCTGATTCTCAAAAGATGCCAACTCTCGATACATGGCAATTACTTTGTTTCTAATAACAATTTCGGCATTATCCAATTCATACTTGGCATCTTGCAATTTAAATTTTGCCAATTTTAAATCCCCACGTTCCTTTCTTAGAAATAAGGGCAACTGAAAACGTATTCCCCCTTTATAATAATCCGTTTGTAATGAATTCAAGTACTCTGGTGTTTCCGTTAAAAAATTATATTCAATTTCTATTTTTGGTAATAATTTATTCGCCTTTAAATTTTTATCTACCCGTAACCCATCCATTTTGTACGTGAGAGATTTTAATTTAGGGTGATTTTCTATGGTAAAACTATCTAGGGGCACACCATTAATTCCTAAAGTCTTATTGATATCTTCAGCTACATTTTCATCAGGAATAACATTTTCCTGAAGTTCAATAGGTACATTATCCAGCCATAAAAAGCTTGATAGTTCTAATGATTTCTGCATCAACCTTACTTTTGCTTGCTCTAAATTTAGCGCTCTATCTTGTAAGGTTATGGTAGCCTCTACAGTATCAATTGCTGCAATTTGCCCTGAAGACGCACTTTTTTTAACCCCGTCTAGGCGAATGCCTGCATTAGACAAGAAACTATCAAATATTATGTTCTCATTATACGCCTGCAACCAATCAAAATAGGCCTTTGCAGCATCAAACAAAACTTGGTTTACCAAAATATCTCGGTCTGCTTTTGATTGTTCTCTAAAATACTTAGCTTTTTTCAATGTAGCCATCCTATCATTGATCCACAGTCCTTGCCCAATAGACATGCTCACACCAGCACTATACAGACCATCTTCGGGAACTGTGGCTTCTGGATTTAAGTACACACCTTCATTTTGTTCAAAAGCTCCTTTAAAATTAACCCCATACCAAGTAGGAATTTTAAACACGGCATTTAATTTGTCATAATACTCTGTGCCTTTGAATTGCTTTGTACCATAATCTACTTCAATTTTGGGATCAAAACCCCCTCTGGCTTTTAGCAGTTTTGCCTGCCCTACTTCTAAAGATAAAGCTGCTTGCTTAGCAACAGGGTGGTACTTTTTTACATACCCTAAATACTCCTTAAAGTTTAGCACCTCTACACCCAACTCTTGTGCACTTACACAAAAGCTAAAAAATAAAAGACTGTACAAAAAAACCTTTCTCATTACTTTTTATCCTTAGTTGTTTCTGATGTTGGCTGATAATAATTAGGCGGGAAGCCATTTAATTGACGCCAGAGTTCATACCAAATAGGCACATCTTCTAACAAGGCAATAGTACTTGCTCCTGATCCTACACGAATCTCATCTGGCCAGGCTTGGTCTTCAGGATCCTGAGCTAAGAGCACACGGTACTTTCCATTAGGGCTTATAAACGTTTCTACTGCCACTACGGTACCGCCGTACGTACCATAAGAGGCATTTGGCCAGCCGCTAAATACAATAGCAGGCCATCCATCAAACTCTATACGCACCTTTTCTCCTCTATGTATTAACGGCAAATCTAAAGGCTCAATAAACATCTCTACAGCTTTATCATAGACCGAAGGCATAATACCCACTAATTTATCGCCCTCTTTAAATGTTTCTCCAATACCCGCTTTGATTGCTTTGTTGATATAACCACTCTGTGGTGCTTTTATGTAATACATATCATTCCGCATTTCATAATTAGTAAATTGATTTTCTAGCTTGGTAACTTGAGCTTGAGAATCATACTGACCTGATTGCGCCGTATACATATCACTCTGTGCTTTAGAAATCTTATCTGTATATTCTGCTTGCACCCTACTTACTTCTACAGAAGCATTTAAAATCTCATTTCTACTAGCTAATAACTTATTCTCTTGAGAGATTAATTTAGCCTGTGTTTCTTGGAGTTTCAATCTTTTTGTCTCTACATCGGTAACCGCCTTAAGGCCCTCTTCTTGCAATTGCACAGTTCGATTATATTGACGCTCGGCAATTTCGAGATTGGTGGTAGCCGCCATTAAATCAATACTATCACTTTGTACTTTTAATTTTGATTGCAAGAGTTTATTCTTAGCCTGTTGCAATTTTAAACCCCGTTCTGTTGCTAACGCACCAATTTGGTTATTTAAAGCTTTTACTTTCCCCTCATAAGAGACAACAGACATTTCTTTTGCCTTAATTTGATCTCCAGTACGTTCTACTAATTTAGGATCAAAATATTCATTTTTTATTTCTGAAATAAATAGAATAGTATCTCCTTTGTGTACAAAATCTCCTTCTTGCACAAACCACTTTTCAATACGTCCTGGTATAGGTGATTGTATGGTTTGCGGGCGCTGATCTGGCCTTAAAGATGTTAGTGATCCTTTACCACGAACATTCTGCGTCCATGGTAGAAACAACACAATAACTCCAAATAAAGCAGACCCAATTAAAAATCTATTGAAATACTTGTAATGTCTCTTATGAAAAACGCGTCGTGTAGCCTTATAGATTCCAAGATCTACCTTTTTATTTAATACGTTATTAGATATATTAAGCATAATTCTTTTTAATTAGTACTAACAATTTTCCCATCTTGAAGCGTAATCATTCTATCTACACGACTAAACCATTTAACATCGTGACTCACGACAACAACAGACCAAGGATTACTTTTATCGGTTAGAAAATCCATTATTTTAAGCGCTTCTATTTCATCCAATTGATCTAGAGGCTCTTTTAAAATTAATAATTTTGGTTTTCTTACAATGGCTCTTGCCAACACTATTTTCTTTGCCACATTATGGGGTATTTGCTGCCCTTCTGGGAATAAAATAGTATGAATACCTTTAGGCTGTTCTTTTACAAATTTGGTAAGTCCCGTATGCTCAATGGCCCAATACAAATCTTTTTGAGAAATGGCTTCATCACCAAAAGTGATGTTATCTAAAATAGTACCCTCAAACGGACTTTCCTCTGTTAAAGATTGCCCCATAAAGTTCCTATAATGATTGGGCAGAATATTATCTAACGAAATATTATTCGCATAAACCGCACCTTCGGTTGGGTGAATTAATCCCGAGATTAATCGCAACAATGTTGTTTTTCCAGAGCCATTTGCTCCCATTAAAAGCGTGGTGCTTCTAGGAATAAATGTTAAAGACACATCGTCTATTACCTTGTGTGTTGCGCCTTGAGGAATATAGCTCACTTCCGAAACCTCTATAGTTAATTCTGACGAAGCCGTTAACGGAGTTTCACCATCTTGAGATTCTAATTCTTTATCTACTACTTGCCCTAACTTTTCAAGAGAGGTCAATAAATCATACACCGTTTCTAAACCTTTTATTAATTTTTCTACGGAGGTAATGACTAATAAAATAATAATTTCTGCCGCTACAAATTGCCCAATATTCATTTCTTGGTTCAGCACTAAGAGTCCTCCTATAAGCAGCAAACCAGCAGTTACCAAAACTTTAAAGCCTATCATTTGAATAAACTGAATGACCAAAATTCTAAAGTGACTTTCACGTGCATCTAGATATTCCCCCACCAAGGTATCATTCTTTCGCAAGGCATGATTGGTTTCTCCTGAAAGCTTAAAACTCACCAAAGATCTTGCTACCTCTTGAAGCCAGTGCGCTACTTTATACTTGTATTTAGATTCTGACAAACTAGTTTCCAACCCTTTTCTAGCGGTAAATTTAAACACAACATAGATAAGAATTAAAAGCAATAAGCCATACAGTATAAAGAATGGGTGATAAAAAGAAAGCAATAGAAGTCCGAAAATTATCTGCAACAATGCCGCAGGAAAATCTAACAAGACTTTCGCTAAAGATTTCTGAACGTTTATGGTATCAAAAAATCTATTGGCCAATTCTGGAGGATAATAATCCCTTAGTTCACTCATCTTAATTTTTGGAAAACGATACGCAAACTCAAACGAAGCTCTCGTAAATATTTTTTGCTGTACATTCTCTATAATCCTAATTTGCATTAATTGTAGTAAGCCCCCAAAAGCGACACCACCAGTTACCAGAACTACAAGAACAATCCAAGAGGTACTTATTTGTGCTCCTTGAATTAAATTGATAATAGCCTGAATCCCTAATGGAAGTGTTAAGTTTACGATACCTGCAAAAATTGCGTAATAGAATGTTTGTAGAATGTCTCGCTTATCAAGTTTTAATAATCCTATTAAACGCTGCCAAGCGGTAAGTGCATTTTTAGCCATTTGTTGTTGGTGCTAAGGTTTTAAATACTAATTCTAAAAAATAGTTGGTCGGTGATTTTGGATCATGACAATCCGTAAGCGTCGGGAAATGATCTTTTAGAAAAAACTGATGTAAGGAGCCTTCTAAAATAGTACTTGCCAAACTAGAGGAATATCCATAATCTGGATTCACATTTTGTATCATTCCAGACAGACGTAAGATTAGACGTTTATAAATAATAAAATAACCATCTTTATTTTCCTCGTCTACCTCTTTAGTTAAATATGATTTGGAGTATTCGTTGATAACAATTTTACTTAAAACCACCTCATTAATATGTGAGAAATGAGAATCTTGCTCTATGGTTTTAGCTAACACCTCTATAGCTTTTCGAAGTCTTTGAGAGGGATCTGCAATGCTATTCGTAGAAAACACCAACTGATACTCTAACCAGCCCCAATACCATGAAGCCAAATACAGAAGTAGTTTGTGTTTGTTTTCAAAATACCTATATATAGAACTCTCGTTTGATTTGATTAATTCTCCTAATTTCTTAAAGGTAAATTTTTCAAAACCAATATCATGGATTAATAAAATACTGTGTTCAATAATTTTTTTTCCTAATTCTGACGACTCAGGATCCTTAAGATAAATCTTGTTGTTTATGGCAATTTTAACCGATTGTAAAAGCTGGTCCATCTTGTTTAATTTGATTACACTTACGAATATAATAGTATTACTATCACATTACAATAGTTTAACATTTTTTAACGAAAGTATAACTAATATTTAAAAATCTAATTTTTATTTTTGAGTCAATTATTTAGTATAAACTTAAAACCTAAAACATATGAAATCACTCTTAACTTTTATTTTTATGGCGATGTGTACAATAGGTGGACATAGTCAAGAAACAGCAACACACCTAGAAGAAGGTACCGTAGTAATACTCGCCAATCCTAATGGCGAAAACTACAAGCACATAGATTTTCCCAAGAAGAATATTATTATGAAGAAAGGTGCTATAGCAGATTTTAATAACTTAGTAGGCACAAAACTTATTATTAAAGATTACAAGGCAACTAATGATCACAATCAAGTAGCATCATTAATGAGACAAGATGGCAAACCTTTTTTTAGATTCTTTTCTTCTGTCGATGCTAATATTGAACGAGCAATAGAAAGCGGAGAATTAAAAGTGTATTTAGAATAAATCGCATTTTGCCTTATTCCCTAAGAAATTTCTCCACTATCTTTAAGCTCTGTTAGTATACAAATACAAAAAGCGTTTAAATGGAGAAACAACGATGTGGATGGTGCCAAGGCGATGATTTATATGAAGCTTATCATGATCTAGAATGGGGAGTACCTGTAAAAGATGATGATAAGCTTTTTGAATTTTTAATTCTAGAAACCTTCCAAGCCGGACTGAGCTGGATTACCATTCTACGAAAAAGAGAAAATTTCAGAAAGGCTTTTGACTCTTTTGATTATAAGAAAATTGCCAACTATGATACTACTAAGATTGAAGAGTTACTTCAAGACAAAGGTATTATACGAAACAAACTTAAAATAAACGCCACTATTTCTAATGCTATTGCTTATCAAAAAATACAAGAAGAGTTTGGTAGTTTTAGCGCTTACATCTGGAAATTTGTGCACCACAAACCCATTAAGAATTCCGTAGAAAACTATAAATTAGCACCTGCGAACACCCCATTATCTGATACTATTAGCAAAGACTTAAAAAAAAGGGGCTTTAAATTTGTAGGCAGTACCGTAATATACGCTCAAATGCAAGCTACGGGAATGGTAAATGATCACGAAACAACCTGTTTTAGATATAATGAAGTATAAAATTTTAATCCTAATCTTATTCTGTGGCTGTAATACTCTTTTAGCCCAAGTAAAACACGAGCGCGAATTTCGCATTAAGAAAAAAGAGTTTCCAAGTGCTGCGCATGACTTACTAAAAGATAAAGTTGTCGCTGCCAAAAAACTAAAATACTATAAAGAAATAGATAGCTTAAAGATAAGCTACGAAGCCAAATTTAGAAAAGATAAATTGTGGTATAGTATAGAATTTAATGAAGAAGGGGTTTTAGAAGATATTGAAATTAGCATAAAGGCAATTGATGTACCCAATGAAACCTATGAAGCAATCCAGAATTATCTAAGCACCAATTTTATCTCTTTTAAAATTAAAAAAATACAGCAACAGTATACCGCAAAAGATTCTATAGATGCAACATTTAAGAACGCTTTTCAGAATTTAATGTTACCCTCTGTAAACTATGAATTGGTTGTAGATGCGAAGAAAGAGAGAGGATATGAGCAATTTGAAATTCTTTTTAATGCTGAAGGAACCTTCCTTAAGATTAGAAAATCATTACCACCAAATTATGACCACGTCTTATATTAAATTTGGGCTCATTTTTTGCGCTTTATTTATTCTATCACCTAGTATTGCCCAGTCTGATTTTACAGGATACCTACAACCTCAAATTTCAGTAAACCATAAGGTTTCTCCTCTTTATACTACCAATTTTTCGGTGAGTAATCGTACGTATTTCTATAAGGAAGACGCTCTTCAGCTACAAACAAGACAGGTTGATTTTGCTCATTTCTCCGATTTAAAAATAGCTACCAATAAAAGTATTGCACTAGGTGTACAATACCGTTTCAGAGCCCCTTTTGAAAAGGAAAAAGAAAATGAATTAAGAATTACAGAACAGTACAATTACAAATTTAAACCAAACAACATCAGGTATGGCCTTAGGACCCGTATAGAACAACGTATATCTCCTTCCTTAACGACACATAGATTTAGAGGTAGACTCGCTGCGGATGTGCCGTTAAAAGGTGAAAAACTTGATATTGGCGAACCCTATCTTATTTTTTCTACAGAAAGTTTATTGAGTTTAGCTAGAACAAAAAAACCAAGCTACGATCAACGTTTTTCTTCCCAAATTGGTTATAAATTAAATTCTAACACAAAATTACAAGTAGGCTTAGAATACCGTTTAGAAGATTACAATAAACAACTAGCCCAGGTATTCTTTCTTAATTCCACCCTAGTATTTACTTTATAATCTTCAACATCTAGTCTTATAAAAAAGCTACCAACCTTAACACTTCTTCTCTATCAGGGAACTTATCCTTCAAGCGAATTGCACTTTCTCTTGCGTCTTCACAATATAAAGAATCCAATGCACAAGAACTCAGTAACACCTGTGTTAATTTATAATTTACAGCAAACTTCTCTGGAAATAACTCCTTGGCCTTTCTATATTGAAAAATGGCATTAGCAACCTTTTGTTGTTGCAACCAAATTGCAGCATCACTCATGTAAAAATTATAGTGCTTGAGATTAGTTGCAGTTTCTAATTTTAAATTGTTTGCTTGAATTGCATTTTCATTTGCAAAAAACATTGAGGTTACATAAGCAAACAAGAGTAATAATGGCACGAAAACCGCCGTAGATAACAGGACATTTTTTTGTCTGTCTTGCTTTCTATTCTGAAGTACTTGCTGTCTTGTTTCACGAAGCTGCGCTGCGCTCATTTTTTTCAACGAAACACTACTTCCTGCTACTTTAGTATATTCTTTTTTTGTAGTAGTAAATATTCGGGCAGAATTAAACCTATTGGTTTTACGCAATAATTTAATATTAGTATGATACACCTGAGCCATTCCTGCACCACTACCTCCACCAAACATAAAATTACCTTTATATGTTAGTAGCAAATGCCTCTAGAATGTTACATTTTTGACTTACTTCAAAAATTTGATAAAATCTGATCTAGAAATTTCTTCCGCACCCAAACTTTCTAGATGAGCCGTATAAACTTGGCAGTCTATAAGTTTATACTCTTTAGAAATAAGCTCTTCTGCCAAACTAATAAAAGCAAATTTAGACGCATTACTTACCAAACTGAACATACTTTCACCACAAAAAACATGGCCTAAATCTATCCCATATAAACCACCCACAAGAGTATCATTTTCCCAAACTTCATAGGAATGCGCTACACCTTCCTCATGCAGCTTCAGGTAGGCTTCTTTCATCTTTTCTGTGATCCAAGTGCCGTCTTGGTCTTTTCTTTCAACCATAGAACAATACGCTAATACTGTTTTAAAATCTACATTTTTAGTTAAGGTAAATTGGCGATCTTTAATCACCTTACGCATGCTTTTAGAAATTTTTATTTTATGAGGAAACAATACCATTCGAGGATCTGGACTCCACCATAAAATCAGAGAATCCTCATTAAACCAAGGAAAAATTCCGCTATTATAAGCCAATAATAGCCGTTCGGGAGAAAGATCTCCTCCAACAGCAAGCATACCTTCGTGGTTAGCCTCTGAAACATCAGGAAAAATTAATTCCTCAGAAAGAAAAACCATAGGCTTGTAGTTTAGTTCTTTATTCAATTTTTTTTGACCTCAAAATACGTCAAAGTCTATAAAAAACAAAAGACCTGTTTAGTAAAAAACTAAACAGGTCTTCTCTTCAATTATGTATTAATTTAAAAAGGTAAATCGTCGTGATCTTCTTCATTTAAATCATCTGCTGGCTGAAAAGAATCCATTGGTGGTGCTGGAGGTATACCCGCACTGCTATTAGAAGCTTGTGGCTGAGCACTTTCAATTCTCCAACCCTGAATAGAGTTAAAGTATTTTGTTTCTCCTTGTGGATTAACCCACTCTCTACCACGTAAATTAATTCCAATTTTAATAGGCTGTCCAACACTTACACTGTTCAATAAGTCACACTTATCTTGAACAAACTCTACCATAATATGTTGCGGATATTGTTCTTCTGTAGTAACGACAATTTCTCTTTTTCTAAATCCGTTATTTCCAAAGGTTTGAGTTTCCCCAACCATTTTCACTTTTCCTTCTACTTCCATTTTCTCTTAATTTGATAATAATACTTTCCAAGCGGAAAGTACGTCATTTTTATGTAAATATTCCTGTGCTTTACTATGAATTAATTTTTTATCATCAGCACTGATGATCACTCGCAGCTCTACATTTGAAGCTAAAAACTCTTGAACTTCTTTTTCTGTAGGTAACATCTCTACATTTCCTAACATCCCTAAATCATTCCCCGTTAATACGGTACTAGAACGAATTTCCGCAGGTATGGCATCAATCCCTATTCCCAATGAAGACAATGGCTTAGGCACCTCAAACAAACCCTCATTTGCTCTGCTGTACCAATTACCTCCCATTCTAGCTACAAGATCTATTTTTCGCTGATCAATACTTCCATTTTCGTCTAAAATTGCCTTATCCACATGAACTTTAACAACTTCAGAAAAAATTAAATTCCCTGCCCCTCCATTTTCACCTAAGGCCTCTACTTTAATAACCTTGCATTCAAATTGAACAGGAGATTCGGCTACTCTAAATGGCGCAACTACTTCGGAAGCTAACATGGTTAGCCCTGCTTTTTTAAATTCATTTTCTCCTTCTGGATATTCTGTACTAGAAAGAGACATTTGTTGTACCATATCAAAATTCACCACATTGACAACCACTTCTTTGGTCTTCAAGCAATTCTCTAAAGTATGTTTCGTGGTATTATCACGAACTCTACGTGCAGGAGAAAAAATTAATATCGGCGGATTAGCACTAAACACATTAAAAAAACTAAATGGCGATAAATTAGGTCTTCCATTCTCATCCAATGTACTCGCAAAGGCAATGGGTCTAGGGCCTACAGCCCCTAACAAATAGCCATGTAATTTTGCAGTGGTAACCTCATCCGGAAGTATAGAAATCATTTCTCGCATAGTCATGCAAAAATACATAAAATAGGTTCAAAAATGAAAATAACAACTTATCAAATAGATAGAATAATTTTTCACATTTTACGTTATATTGTGAGCACTATAAGCAATTGTTTGAATGAACTTCAGTCCTGAAAAGAAAACTATAACAATAATCTTACAAATAACCTCTTTTGTTATTGTAAGTCTAATTCTTTGGAATACAAATAGTTTCTTTAAAAAATTTAAAGAAGAAGAACGCAACAAGGTAGAAATCTGGGCCAGCGCCTTAGTAGAACTACAAGCATTACCCGCAGATGCAGATCCCGGAAATTTACCCTTAAAAATATTTCAAAATAACACGACCACACCAATGATTTTGGTGAATAGAGATGGTGCTATAAAAGTGAGTAATATGCCAAAAGAAATTGCAGCAGACACCTCCTTCATTCAGAAAAAAATAAAAAAATTTGAAGGTGAAAACACGCCTATAAAAATTGATTATAAAGGTGAAGAATTAGCCACCTTATACTATGGCAATTCTGATGTATTAAACAAATTAAAATATTACCCTATAGCCCTTCTTCTAATTATATTTCTTTTTGGAGCCGTAATTTATTTCTTTTTCAAAACCAATAAATCATCTGAGCAAAATAAACTTTGGGCAGGTATGGCGAAAGAAACAGCACATCAGATAGGCACACCCTTAACCTCGTTACTCGGGTGGAACGAACTCTTGAAAGCAGAAAATATAAATCCGAATATTACGGAAGAAATAGAAAAGGATATTTCTAGGCTAGAAACAATTACGGAACGATTCTCTAAAATAGGTTCCCTTCCAATTTTAGCAGAGCAGGATATTGTTACGGAAACAAAAAATGCTTTTGATTACCTAAAACTAAGAAGCTCTAAATTGATTCATTTTTCATTTAACAGCAAAGCAGATTACCTCCCAGTACTTTTAAATAAATCATTATTTCAATGGACGATTGAAAATTTGGTTAAAAACGGGATCGATGCGATGCGTGGCAAAGGCAGTATTAGTGTTGAAATTTTAAAGGAAGGTAATCATGCCGTAATTTTAGTGTCTGATACGGGACACGGAATTTTGAAAAGAGATTTTAACACCATATTCAACCCTGGATTTACTTCTAAAAAAAGAGGCTGGGGCTTAGGCTTATCATTAGTAAAACGCATTGTAGAAGAATACCACAAAGGAAAAATAAAAGTACTTACCTCTAGCAAAGAGGGTACCGTAATGAAAATTACTTTTAAATTAAATTCGTAAGCTATGGCAGAGATAAAATTAGAAGTTATAAAAGAAGCAGCATTAACAAACAATTGTCCTGAATGTTTTAATCAAGGCTTAAAATTGTCTTTTTTTCAAAAGCATTCTTATGGAAAATTTATTCACAAAACCACCAATGAAGTAACTTCTGAATTGGAATGTAAAAAATGTGGCACCAAAATATACCCTGTAACTTGGACCCCTGATATAGAACGCGTTTTTGAATATTACCAAAAAATGGCAATTCCACAAAAGAGCGCCATAAAATTCACGGGACTATTTTATATTATAGCCTTAGTATTAATTGCCATTGTTGGTATTGGAGTATACTTTTTACTACAAGGTAGTTTCCTTCAGTAAAAACTAAACCAGTATCTAATAATGGAAGTGATTAAGCTAATTCAGCTTTTATTTTTTCGGCAATTGCTATAAACTCTTCTTCTGAGAATTTCACTTTATGCTGAAAAGTAGCATCTTTCATTTCATTAAGCGGAATTAAATGCACGTGAACATGTGGCACTTCTAAACCAATAACGGTCATACCTACACGCTTACAATCAATAGCACTTTCAAGAGCCTGCCCAACTTTTTTAGAAAAAGCCATTAAGCCCATATAGGTGGCATCATCCAGATCCATGATCTTATTTACCTCTTTCTTAGGGATACACAAGGTATGCCCCTTTGCATTTGGATTGATATCTAGGAAGGCAAAAAAATCTTCGTTTTCTGCTATTTTATAACAAGGAATTTCCCCATTGATAATTTTTGTAAAGATACTAGCCACGGTAGTGTATGATTTAAATAATTGAAGGATTTATTATTAGCTTATTAATGCCACTCCAGAACATTTTTAGTGTAGTGGTGGGCTTTTCTATAAACTCTGAAAGTAAAAGTAAATTATTGGCATAGCTCTTAACTTCTGCATCTTCACCAGAGCTAGCATTTATATCTGCAAATGCCATATTCCAATCTGGAAAAAATCGTTGATCTTTTCGTCCTTCATATAGTACATGTACATTTAGATGCCTATCATCTTTCGAAATTTTAGAAAACACCTCTTTAACGTGTGTTTCTTTTCCTTCTAAAATTTGAATAAAATGGTTGTTATAAAAAACCAAACATCCGGTGATGTTATGAAGTTCATTGGTTTTAATAGCAATATCCCTAATCGCTAAAATATCTGCTTTAGTAAGCTCTGAAATTGCCACCGATTTATATGTTAACTCAAACATTAGACTTGTACATTTATCAATTTACAATGCGTTTGAAAACCGATTTTAATTCAATTTATTAAAATTTTGTCAATTATGACCTAGTGATTTCTAAAATTTCCAATTTTAAAACACCGTTAGGAATTGTTATTTCCGCAGATTCCCCCACTTTTTTACCTAATAAACCTTTCCCAATTGGAGAGTTTACAGATATTTTTCCTGTCTTTAAATCAGCCTCACTTTCAGCAACCAATGTGTATTTCATCTCCATACCATTATTTTGATTTTTCAACTTCACTGTTGATAGTACCAAAACTTTAGAAGTGTCTAATTGAGATTCATCTATTAAACGCGCATTGGCATACGTTTCTTCAAGCTTAGAAATTCTAAGCTCCAACAAACCTTGTGCTTCTTTTGCTGCATCATATTCTGCATTCTCAGATAAATCACCTTTATCTCGAGCTTCTGCTATATCCCTTGATGCCTTCGGACGTTCTATATCTTTTAGCTGATTAAGTTCGTCTCTCAACTTTTTTAATCCTTCTGGTGTATAATATGATTTGTTACTCATAACTAAGCGTTTTATAAAATAAGAAAATCCTCTTTTTTATAGAGGATTTAAGACAAATATACATTTTTTTTGTTCAACTTTGTTTCTGTATTCTTAAAATACAAGTATGTTATGCAAAGAATTTTAGCTTTTTTTTTATTGATATTACTATTTGCTTGTGACACGGATACCTCCGACAGAAATCCCTATTTACAAGAGATAGGATTTAGATTTGATATTAACACTAATTTACCATTATATAGTGATTTAACCAATGAAGGAAGTGCTATTTATATTGGTAATTCTCAGGCAGGAACAAGAGGTATTTTTGTAATCAAAACCTTATCTGCTTTTGCTGGCTACAGAGCTTTTGAGGCTAGCTGCCCTAACCACACCCCAAGCAATTGCTCCACAATGACCTTAGATACCAGCAGAAACTCTGTTACTTGTGAATGTGACGAGTACAATTACAGTTTATTTACCGGTCAATTATTAACGAAACTTGATGATGATCAAAGATTCTACAATATGTTAGAGTATCGTGTTTCTGCAGGAAATGGCGTAATCTCCGTTACTAATTAAGGTCTATTTTAATATTTGGCTCATAACCCAACTCGTATGCAAAGCCGTATCTCCTGTTGACGGATGCGGGATACCATCAATTAAATCTGCTTTTAAGTTCGCTACATGGTATTGCTGTACGTGTTTTGGATTTTCGATAAACAGCTCCTCTGTACCATCTACATTTTCTAAAATAACAGCCTCTTCTTTAAATACAGAAAAATGTATCGTCCCTTTTGATCCTGTCAGCGCTACACTATCCACTCGTTTAAAAGCACCAAAATTCCAACTTCCAGTACCCGTAACACCATTCTCATGCATCCAAGTTGCTGTAATGGCATCCTTAGCAGAATACAGCTTTTGTTGATTATGACTGATTCCCAAGACCTCTTTAAAATTTCCTAATAAATACGCAAACAAGTCCAAACCATGACTAGCCAAATCATCAAAATAACCTCCAGGAGCAATTTTAGCATCAGTGCGCCAATTGTACGTTCTACTTAAATCTATATCATTCGCAGGCTTAGAGAAACTCCAGTTGATATGCCTAATTTCTCCAATTTTACCTTCTTTCAACCACTTTTCAACCTGCAAAAAACGCGGCAATGAGCGCCTGTAGTACGCTACAAATAGCGGTACATTTTTAGCCTTAAAGGCCTTCACTATTGCTACCCCATCTTCATAACTTGGCGCTAAAGGTTTTTCTATACAACAAGGTTTGCCTGCTTTGGCCACCATTAAACCATATAATTTATGTGTATCTGGTGGTGTTGCGATATAAATAGCATCAATCTCTGGATTATTGATGATGTTGTCTACGTCCTTATAAAAATGGGGCACTCCATGTCTTTTGGCGTAATCTTCTGCTTTCTGTAAGTCTCTTCGCATTACAGCATCTAAACTAAAACCCGAGGTTAACTGATAAGGTGGACCACTTTTTACTTCGGTTACTGCTCCACAACCAATTATTCCCCATCGCAATTTTTGAATGCCTATCATTTAATAAAATTTTAGACTAAAATAAGAAATAAAAAAAGGGATTTCTAAAAAAGAAATCCCCCGTTACTTATAAATACACGCAAGTGCCTCTAAAAATTTAAAGTTGCACCTACTAAGAAATTTGTTCCTGCTTGTGGATAGTAACCAGCCCCTTCTATGGTGGTTGCTACCCCTGGAGTAGACCATGTATCATCAAAAGTAAAAAAATAGCCATTAGACTCATATAGCTCATTAAAAATATTATTCACCAGACCAGACAGCACAATACTCTTAATAAATGAATTGGTAACAATTTCGTATTGCACATTAAAGTCAAACTGAGAATAGGCCGCCAATTTAGACTTACTAGCATCTATGTTGCCCATATATTGCTCCCCTACGTGCTTCCCTAATAATGATAATTGCAAATTATCTGTAGGCAAGTATACCATTGCACCACCGATTATTACACTGGGCGAAAAAGCTATTTCTGTATCTCCAAGGTTTTGCAATTCACCATCTCTTTGAAATACAAAATCTTTATTCTTATTTGCACTTAAGGTAATATTTGGTCTGAAGGCAAATTTAGCACCTAAGGAAACATTTGCTTCTACTTCTACTCCTAATCTATAACTATCACCTACATTTTCTCTCAATGGAGCACCAACATCATTCAAGGCACCAGTTAACACTAACTGATCTTTATACCCCATGTAATATACATTGGTATTTAATTGTAATGTATTAGAAATATAACGCCACCCCAACTCAAAATCATTCAGCCTTTCTGGCTTTGGGTTACCGCTCTCATAATCATTTCTATTTGGCTCTCTATTGGCCACTGCATAGGAGAAATAAAAATTATTATTTGAGTTCAAATCAAAAGTAATCCCCGCTTTAGGGTTGAAGAAATTAAAGGTATCATCTACTATTCCCGTTTCATCACCATTGGCTTGATAGCCTACCGTTCTGTACTGCAAATCTCCAAAAAGACTCCATTGATCATCTAACTTGTAGTTTATTTTAGAAAAAATATTAAAGTCGGACTTAGTAGAATTATCGTCATAATACCGATCCCTGATGTTGCTAGTACTTGCATACCTTGCCCAAATAACTTCTCCAAAATGATCTCCTTCATATTTGTTCCAGCCGCCACCAAGAATTAAATCTACTTTCTCTTTTCTATAGTTGGCCGAAAAAACAGTCCCATAAAAATCATTATCTAGCCAGCGTCTGCGAATTACATCCGTACTATTTACTTCTTCTCCGTCTACCGTAATTGGTGTAAAACCATAGGTGTCAAAATCATCATCTTCTTTAAATTGCTCAAAATAACCACTCCCCTTCGTATAATGAAGCGCTAAGTTAGTACTCCAATTCTCATTTAAATTTTCATTCCATAACAACTGCGCATGATTCTGCTTGTAATTATCTTCCTCATTTTCATAGGTGTAATAATTATACCTACGATCAGAATTTCTTAAGTTTTCTGCTTCGCTCTCTGTAAGTCCGTTAGCAACAATAAAATCTTCTACTCCTTGCGCATCATTATTTATTCTAGCAAGTGGTGTACCGTACCAGGACTGATACGTAACTTCATGCCCCCCAAAAAGCAGTGCTTTTATTAAAGTATTTTCATCTTTATAAGCCGCTTGCAAAAAGTAAGATTCTAGATCTGATGTAGCTCTATCAATATACCCATCTGAATTAATCTGAGATAGTCTCCCAGATATTTCTATCTGATCATTTAGTAAACCTGTGCTAAATTTCAAGGTATTTCTTAAAGTCTTAAAACTCCCTATAGAAGAAGAAATTTGGGCATAAGCATCTTGAGAAATAGCATCTGTAAGTACATTAAGGCTTGCCCCAAAAGCTCCAGCCCCATTCGTAGAAGAACCAACACCACGTTGTAATTGCAAACTCTCTGTAGAAGAAGCAAAATCTGGCATGTTTACCCAAAATGTCCCATGAGATTCTGAATCGTTATAAGGAATTCCGTTTATCGTGACATTTACGCGAGTAGCATCACTACCACGAACACGAATACCCGTATACCCTACACCAGCACCAGCATCTGATGTGGTCACTACAGAAGGTAAAAAGTTCATTAAAATTGGAATATCTTGCCCTAAATTTCTTGGCTTTATTTGCTCTTTGGTTAAGTTTGAAAAAGTTACAGGAGTTGCTTTAGTTACTCGGATTGCAGATACAAAAACCTCATCTAAAACCACCTTTTTTCCTTCTAAGGAATCTGTAGCCTGTTGTTGCTGTGCATTGGTATAAAAACTAATGCTTAAAACGGAAAGTACTGTGAAAACAATTTTCATTCGTATATATTAAGTGACGAATAAAAGGGGCAATTACTCTTTTTGTTTGTTCGTTAATCGGTTTAAAAATAAACATACAATGTAGCGCAATTTCTTTTCGCAAAATTACGAATAGTGGTGTACGCGTCCCTTGGCAGCATTACCCGCCCAGGTTCATTGGGTATAATCTCAGCTACGTTCTAAAAACCAATTTTAGAATTTTGCACCCCTTTGAGATGCAGCAAAGATACAACCCTAAATTAAAATTTATCCAAAAACATTTTAAAACAATTACATCGTATCCTTGAAAAGTAGTAGTAAAAATTATCTATAAAAAACTCATTATTGAATATTTATTCTATTTTCGATAAATATCGTATCTTGTAAATTTTGAAAAACTACTTCTGATTTGTCATCTTTTGGCATGGCTTCATCTATCATTATAAAAACAACTATTAAGTTAATAGCCCTCTAAATATGTTTAACGTAATTGATAATTTTAACATAAAAACAGATCAAGTAAGTAGACTTCTTGTTGCATTTATATTTTATTATCAATCTCATTTAAAGCTGGAAATTTTTAGATATTACTACAGTAAATATTACCCTACTAACTCAATTTAATATAGAATTAAAATTGTTTCTTAACATCATGAATTATCAAAAACTTACATACCTAGGAATATTTCTCGCATTTACAACGACAGCCCAAAGCATTCAAGTAGAATATGATTACATATTAATGATGCAAGAAATACAACAAGAATACTCCGTCAAATCTAAACTTACAAATGATGGAACTTCCTCTATTTATGAGATTGACCATACTGGAATTATGAAAAATTCACAGGGCACAAATAATCTCGACGATAAAACTGAGCTAATTATTAAATCAAAAAGAAACGAATTTGTATTTAAAAATTTTAAAGAAAAAAAAATCTTCTATAGGGATAGAATAGGATTGAAAGATTTTAAAATTAAAGATTCATTAAGTAATACACAATGGAACTTAACAACTAATACTAAAGAAATTCTAGGATACCTATGTCAAGAAGCTAAGGCAACTTACGGCACTAGGGAATACACCGCTTATTTTACAACACAGCTAAATTATCCTGATGGACCATGGCGATTTAGCGGCCTTCCTGGATTAATTTTAGAAATAAAGTCTGATGATGATTTCTTTAAACTAATAGCTACATCTATAGCTACTAAAAAAGAGAAATTAGTCATAGAAAACCCTTATATCAAAGATAAACTTATTTCCTGGGCAGAGTTTTTGGCTCTTTATAAATCTAAATATGACGAAGTAAAAAGGAATGGTATGAGCGAAAATGGACCTACTACTCTACTACCCAAAAAAGGTATCGTAGAATATTTAAAAGAATAAGAAATAGCAACAATGTGGTATGCAGCTAAGATTTAGTGCTATAATTCTAATTCTACTACTCCAACAGGGTATTCATGGTCAAACAATTGAAGGAAAAATCATTGATGAGTCTGGAACACCAATAGAATTCACAGTGATTACTGCAAAAAGTAGTGAAGCTAGTAGTATAGTTTTAGCATTTGGGATTAGCAATGAAAATGGGCATTACAAATTAGAATTAAAAAAAGATATTGACTCTTTAGTTTTAGAATACAAGAATCCAAAATATTTCAATAAAACTATCAAGATTACCAATATTATTAAAGCTAAAAATTTAATTAGCACTATTACATTAGTAGAAAATCCAACAAAATTGGAAGAAGTTGTAGTCTACTCTAAACCGACACCGGTTATAGTTAACAAGGATACTACAAACTATAAAATAGACAGCTTTCTAGATGGCTCCGAAAGTGTTGTAGAAGATTTAATAAAGAAGTTACCGGGTATAAGAGTAAGTGATAATGGTCAAATATCATTTAAAGGTGTTCCTATTAAGAGTTTACTACTAGACGGTGATGATCTTTTTGGAGAAAATTACACTATCGGAAGTAAGAATATTGATATCGAGGCAATAGAAGGATTATCTGCAATAGAAAATTATCAAGAAAATTCATTATTAAAAGATATTAAAAAAAGTAATGCGGTTGCATTAAACCTTTCCTTAAAAAAGGGCGAAACAAATTTTTCCAATGGCAGTAAAATTGGCTTGGGAGTAGAAAACAAATTAGATTTAAGCAGTACTACTTTAGGTATTTCAAAAAAAATAAAAACATTTTCTACAATTAAATATAACAATATTGGAATTGACGACTCCCCATATGATTATTTCGCTACAAATAACTACAATTTAAAAAATCTGGAAAAAAATGAAAGAAATTTAGGTAATATTTTAAACGATGCAGAATTAAGTACACAACTTCCAGATGATAGAACAAGAATAAATAGCACAATCTTTTCCAGCATAAATACAATCTTAAAAATTACGGATAAAATTGATTTAAAAGCAAATTTTGATTTAAAAAAAGATAGGCTTGAAAGAGAAATATTAACGAACCTTTCATATTTTGATAAAAATCAAACAGAAATAAATCAATCTGAAGAACTAAAAATTAAACCAAAAATATACAATACAAAACTTAACTTTAAATACATTCTCTCTGATAAAGAGCTCATCGAAGTAAATAGCACACTTGAGAATGATCATTTAAAGTCAGAAGACAAAGTTGACATTAACGGAAGTTTGCAGGAAAGCTTCATCCATAGGGCTGTACATAAAAATCATCAAATTTTAAATTACACCAATAGAATTGACAAGAACACTGCTTTTACTAGTAGCATACTACTGAATAATGATAAAAATTTTGAAAAATTAAATGTACTATCAGACTTTAATATTGATAGCGGTATAAATTTAGAACAAACAATAAATCAGCTCAAAACTTATATAAATTTTGAAAATTCTCTTCTTCTGCATTATAACAAATTTGATATTGATATTAATTTAGGCTATTCCGAAGAGAACAATAAATTAAATTCAAATTTAAATGCAGATCAAACAGAAGAAATGCTAACCAACAAAATTGATTTTAATAAAAAACTTATATTTTTAAACAACAAATTTTCATACCGAAAAGACAAATGGATATTTAACACCTCGCTAAACTTAAATTATTTAGATCAAAACCTTCAAGACATAGAGCGATTAACTGTTAAAAATAATACTACTTTTTACATCAACCCAAAACTCAGTATTTTTTATAAAGCTAATAATAAAAATATCATCCATTTCTCTAGTCAATATGATGAAAAAGGTCTTGATTTAGAAAATACATTTGAGAATAGTATATTTAACTCTTACAGAACATCTACCAAAAATAGTTTTGAACTTGAAACCTTGAAATATTACAGTGGTCAGCTAACATATAATTATAATGACTTTTTTAATTTGTTCCAATTAAACGCTGGAATGAATTATTATCATCAAAAAAATAATTTTTTGTCAAATATCATAATAGATGATATTAATATAGTAAATGAAAATTTGCTTAAGAATGTATATTCTGATAACATATCTTTTAACCTTTTTGCGGATAAATATATAGGCATTTTTAAATCAAATTTTAAATTTAATTTTGTTCAGAGTATTAATAATTATAGTAATGTAATTAATAGTTCTAATCTTAGAAACAACAAAGTTTTTACAAAATTATTTGAAAATAGAATTAAAACTGGTTTTGTAGGTATGTTTAATTTTGAGAATAGTTTACAAGTTCGTTATTCTACATTTAAATCAATTAGTGATATTTCTAATAAATCTATTAATAATTCTTTTAAGATTTTTTTTAGACCTCAAAAAAGATTGAATATTACAACTACTATAGATTATTATTTACCTGACAATCGAAAGGATAATAGCTTTTCATTTCTTGATATGTCCTTAAACTATTCTACAAAAAATGAAAAATTGAAATTCTCATTAATTTCAAGAAATTTACAATTAACTGGTAAAGACTACACTCAGAGAAATATTTCTGATATTTTTGATTCAACAACATCTATCAATTTACAAAGAGAGTACCTATTGCTTTCAATTGATTTTAGATTATAATTATGCACTTTATAAGCAACTCCTAGTAACTTTACGTCTGTTAGTAATTATTTAACACGTCAAACACCAACTTTTTTTGAAAAAAGAACGTAATTACCATAGGTCATTTACAGCGATGAAAAAAAATAAATCTAAAAACAAGTTCACCTTTAGAATTGTATTAAGCTATTTAATACTCGTAGGTTTAGCGGTTATTTCTGGAATTTTCATCCTATCAGAGATTAAGAGTTACCTAGCTACAGATACTTCTGGTGAGAATGATGTCAAGTTCATTAAGACGGGCTCTTTACTAACACAACTTTATGAGGCTGAAAGTTTATCTAAATTAGCATTACAGACCAAAACCAAAGAGAATTTTACGGCATATGCTAAAAAAATTGATGTAGTTTCTGCAGAAATAGACTCATTAAAAGAAGTAGTTACTAGTGATTATCAAGTGCAACTTTTAGATAGCGTACAGAATCTTTTAAAATTAAAAACCTATAATAACGAAGAATTAAGGCGATTAAAACTAAAAAGCGAAGCCAATAGTTCTTTAGATGTTGCTTTAGCAAAATTTAATACGATGGAACTTTCTTTGGGTAAAATTACTGCCAAAAGTATTGCACCGAATATTGATGAATTATCTCCGAAAGCCAAAAGTGTTATTGAAAAGCTTGCACTCATCTTAAATGACAATGCCCCAAAAGAAAACCATAGTCCTGAAAAAATAGATTCTATTATAAATGCTTCACGAAACTTACTAAATGAAGCCAAAGAAAAAGATGCCTTAACACAGCGTGCATTAGCTGATAAGGAGCGAGAAATTAACCAGAACGATTTAGATTTATCACAACAATTAAGAAGTATTGTAAGCGCCTTTGAACAGGAAATTATTGCCGCAACTCACGCGGATAATTTAAAAAAACAAGAAATTTTAAAACGAAGTACTCGTTTAGCAAGCGGCGCGGCAATACTCGCATTTCTTACCGTTGGTATTTTTACATTTTTAATCACTAGAGATTATTGGCGTGTGCAAACCTATCGTCAGCATTTAGAAGAAGAAAAGAAATTTTCTGAATCGCTTTTAAAAAGTCGCGAACAACTTATTTCTACCGTGAGCCATGATTTAAGAACTCCATTAAATACCATTACGGGCTATTCTGAATTAATGGAAAACACAGGCTTAACAGGTAAACAAGTTGGCTATCTAAAAAATGTAAAATCTGCAGCCACTTACGTAGATAATTTAGTGAATGATTTGTTAGACTTCTCTAAACTTGAAGCGGGTAAATTAAAGATAGAGAACATTCCTTTTCTTTTACCAGATTTGATTCAGGAAACCGCACAAAACCTAGAAGAATTATATAAAAATAAGCCTATAGAGCTTCAGATTGTCATTGATAAAAAACTACATCAAACACTAATAGGCGATCCCTTTAGAATCCGACAAATTTTAACCAACCTCATCAGCAATGCCTACAAGTTTACCCAAGAAGGTTTTATAAAAGTTGTGGCCACAGTAACTATTGAAAACAACACCCTATACAAAACAAGAATACAGGTTATAGACAGTGGTATTGGTATTGAAAAAGAGAAACAGGAGCATATATTTAAAGAATTTACACAAGCTGACGACAGTACAGAAAAAAAATATGGGGGCTACGGCTTAGGATTAACTATTTCAAAAAAATTAACAGAATTACTTCAGGGTAAAATAGGATTACAGAGTGATAAAAATCAAGGGAGCACATTTACGTTTACCATTCCCTTAAAGTTATCTGAAACGCAAATTGCTTCGCCAGAAATAAAAGAAATTAACTTTGAAGAAAATAAGATCACACTTTTAATTATTGATGATGATATTGCAATGCGGAAATTACTGCATGAGGTTTGTGAAAGCTCTAATATCAATACTATTTCTTACGCTGATTTCAATGCTATCGGTCTTAAAGAGAATCTAACATATAGTGCAGTACTTACAGATATACAAATGCCAACAATAAATGGTTTCGAAGTTTTAGAAAAGCTAAAAAGTGGTCGTTACAGTCATTACAACAACCAACCTATCCTTGCCATGACAGGAAGAAAGGATTTAGAAACTTCTACCTACAGCACCGCTGGTTTTGATACTGTTTTACAGAAACCTTTTTCTAAAGATCAGTTTTTAGGGCGTTTAGCACAATTATTTCCAGAAATAATTTTAAAAGAAAAAGAACAGGAAATACAAATTCACGAAAGCAAGTCTACTTTATATAATTTAAAAACTATTACATCATTTTTAGATGATTCTAATGAAGGGCTAAAAGACCTGATAGATACTTTCTTAAGAGATACAGAGGATAATATTGAAATTCTAAGTAAAGCAACAAGCACCAAAGATATGGCGCGCATAAATGCTACATCTCATAAAATGCTTGCTATGTTTAGACAATTAGAAGCTAATGACGCTATCGCCATCCTTGAATCTTTTGAAAAACTTAAACGTGATGCGCTAAGTGATAAAGAGCTCAAAGCGAAATACCAGCAACTTAAAAATTATGTTATAGCGCTTACCTTAGCTTTGAGAGCTGATAAGACTATAAATCCAGATTATACTGATTAATTTTATTGTACAAAGTCTTACGAGTAACCTTCAATAATTTTGCCGCTTTAGATTTATTGAAATTTGTTTCTTTTAAAGCCTTTATAATTTGATCTTTTTCATAAGCATCTTTAGAGAAATTATCTGGCGCTACTTTTTTGTTGACTTCAAAAAGCTCTTTTGGTAATACGTCTGTTTGGATGATATCTCCTGTAGTAAGTAAAACAGATCTTTTAATAATATTCTGCAATTCTCTTAAATTCCCAGGCCAATGATATTGTTTAAAAACTAAAGTAGTCTCATCAGAAAAACCTAAAACGCGCTTATCAAGAGATCTATTTGCCTTATCTAAGAAAAAATCTGCAAACAATGGCAAATCTTCAAAGCGCTCTTGCAGCGAAGGGGTTTCTATAGAAAATTCATTAATCCTATGGTACAAATCTTCTCTAAATGTTCCCTTTTCAACCGCTTCTACTAAATCTTCGTTTGTCGCGGTAATCACACGTACATCTACAGAAATTTCTTTGGTACTACCTACTCTTTTAATTTTACGTTCTTGAAGCGCTCTTAAAAGTTGTATTTGATTTTCATAAGAAAGATTTCCTATTTCATCTAAAAATAGCGTTCCGCCATTTGCTGCTTCAAAATGACCTATCTTATCCTCAATAGCACCCGTAAAACTTCCTTTCACATGACCAAAAAATTCGCTTGTAGCAATCTCTTTTGGGATGGCACCACAATCTACCGCTATAAAATTAAAATCTTTTCTTTTACTGGTATCATGAATAGACTTTGCCGTAACCTCTTTTCCTGTACCACTCTCACCAGTAATAAGAATAGACATATCGGTAGGCGCTACAAGCTTTATGTATTCATGTAACTTTTTAGAGGCATCGCTAATCCCTTTAATACCGTTACTTGCACTTACCTCCACTTTATCTTGGGACTCCTTTGCCTTTGGCTCAGCATTTTTTTCTACCTGCGTTGTTTTTTGATCTAATGCATTTTCTACAAGCATCACCATTTCTTCTGGAGTAAACGGTTTAGAGATGTAATCGAAAGCACCTTTTTTCATTGCGTTTACCGCAGTAGATACCTCAGCATAACTAGTCATCACTAAAACAGGAATCTTTGCATTGATTGCTTTGATATCTGTTAATAACTCTATACCATCATAATTAGGCAAACGCAGGTCTGTAATGACCATATTAAACGAACCTGCTTTAAATTTTTGTTTAGCATCTTCTGCCGTAAAGCTTGTCTCTACCTCATACCCTTTCTTTGTTAGAAAGCGTTGTAACATTTGACAAAAAGCGGCATCATCTTCAATTATTAAAATTCTAGGCATAAGCTAAGTATTGTGGTCCAATATACGTACGTCAAATATACCTTATTCAGACTGATGTAACGTTTTAAAATTATCTTAAAAAAAGAAAGGGACTGTATAAAATACAGTCCCTCTCAACCAAACTAACTTGATACAAATCAATTACTGGTGTTGTTACATTTCAATCCAATTACCGTTTTCATCAGCATAGAGTGTACCTGAAGTACCGTCTTCTAATGAAACCTCTAATTTATATTGTTTTTGATCGTTTACATATGCCTTATCAATCGTTGCAGATGGATAGTTTGAAGACACTGCAGAAGAAACCGCTTCTGGCAATGCTGATGTTTCTATCTCTGAAAAACTATCTTGTGTTGCTGAAACTACAGTTGTTTCTGCCATTGCTACTTCTTCTCCTGTTTGAGCAATTGCTGTTAAACCTACAAATGCAAATGCTGATGCTAAAATTAATTTTTTCATAATATCTATATTTTAAAGTGTTATTAATTATTAAACTTATTACTACTATTGAAAATATAATGCCGAAACACAAAAACAACATTTTAAAAAATTAAAATACTGATTTATAGTGTTTTATGATGTTTCCATCAAAAATCAACCTGTATATTGTTGGGTAAAATTTAGGCCTACTGTATAATTTATATACAAGCAATCTGTACGTTACACTCTGTCTGAAATAAAAGAGAGGGACTGTATAAAATACCGTCCCTCTCAACCAAACTAACGTGATACAAATCAATTAATGGTCTTATTACATTTCAATCCAATTTCCGTTTTCATCAGCATAAAGTGTACCTGTAGTACCACCTTCTAATGAAACTTCTATTTTATATTGTTTTTGATCGTTTACATACGCCTTATCAATCGTAGCAGATGGATAATTTGTCGTTACTGCAGAAGAAACTGCTTCTGGCAATTCTGATGTTTCGATTTCCGAAAAACTGTCTTGTGTTGCTGAAACTACTATTGTTTCTGACATTGCTACTTCTTCTCCTGTTTGAGCAAATGCTGTTAAACCTACAAATGCAAATGCTGATGCTAAAATTAATTTTTTCATAATATTTATATTTTAAGTGTTATCTATTATTAAACTTATTACTCCTATTGAAAATATGATGCCGAAACACAAAAACCAGATTTCTAAACAATAACTGACTGACTTACATCTAATTATATATTTAACAAGACTATTTGGCTTGTATACTTTCGGGTAAACTTTACGACTAATGTGTAATATGTATCCAAATACTACTATACTATCGGACCCTCCAAACAAAAAAAGGGACTGTATATGATACAGTCCCTTTCAACAAACTAAATTGATAAAAAATAATTATGGGGTATTATTACATTTCAATCCAATTACCATTTTCATCAGCGTATAGTGTACCTGAAGTACCGTCTTCTAATGAAACTTCTAATTTGTATTGTTTTTGATCGTTCACGTAAGCCTTATCAATTGTTGCAGACGGATAGTTTGTCGCTACTGCAGAAGAAACCGCTTCTGGTAATGCTGATGTTTCAATTTCTGAAAAACTATCTTGTGTTGCCGAAACTACTGCTGTTTCTGCTATTGCTACTTCTTCTCCTGTTTGAGCAAATGCTGTTAAACCTACAAATGCAAATGCTGATGCTAAAATTAATTTTTTCATGATATCTATATTTTAGTGTTATTAATTATTAAACTTATTACTTCTATTGAAAATATAATGCCGAAACACAAAAAGAGGATTTTAAAACACTAAACAACTGATTTAAAGTGATTTATATTATTTTCATTAAGAACCAATCTGTATAGTATTGGGTAATCTTTAGAGCTGTTGTATAATTTGTATACAAAAATCACTACCTATAATATCATACATTAACTACTTGCCGCTCCACCAAAATATGTGTTATTAGAAAATAAATAGCAGCACCAAAACCTATGTGATCAGTTAATTTTAAGCACAAAAAAAGGAGCTGCCCCCGCAACTCCTTTTAAACCAAACTAACTAACTTTATCTACTAACAAAATCTTACATATCTAACCAGTTCCCCTCGGCATCGGCATATAATTCCATTTCTTCCCCAGTCTCGCTGGTTACTATTAATTTATATTCTGCTTCTTCATTTACAAAAGCTTGAGAAATTGTTGCTCCCGGAAAATTTTTAGCTAGGGCTGCAGTAATTTCCTCTGGCAATGCCTCTATTTTAATCTCCGAAAAATCTTGAGCAAATATCCCCTCCATAATACCATCATGGAATATCGGAGTAGTTTCTGTTGCTGTTATAGTTCCTAAACTTCCTATAGCTAATGCTGTTGCAAATACTAACTGTTTCATATATCGTGTAATTAAATTCTACATTTGTTTTTTAAACTCGATTTGTATAGAGAAACAATAGTGCCATAATCATTATAAAACAGAAAAACCCCTGCAAATCATTGATTTACAAGGGTTTTTATAATTTAAATAATAGTACACTATGTATATATGTGTATCTTTTCCATATAAATATGTATAAAAGTTACACACTTTAAGCTACACTCCTTAGCTTACTTGATGCGATTTTTTAAATAAATCGTTCACTGTTTTTACAGGATTGAAGGTTACTAGTGGTACTTCTACAAAAATAGTATTCCAGAAAGCCATTGCTCCGTTCCATAGACCCGGAAGCTCTAAAGCTTTTAGCTCCTTACCGTCTTTAGTTTTTTCTGTAATAAAGCCTTGCTTTACATCTACAAAATTTATTAAGTTGAATTTCTCTCCTTTAAAATTCTTTACCCCACATACTAAGTCTACTGGATTAAAATGTGTAGAATTTTTCAAAATATTCATTTGACTTCCATTTGAAGCATCTATCTGTGCAGATTCTATAATCTGAAGTGATGCATTCCCTTTAACACCTTTAATCCAGAAAGGCCCTCCGCCTGGCTCTCCTTCATTTTTCACCATTCCACAAATACGAATAGGTCTGTTTATTTTATCGATAAGAATTTCAATCTGCTCATCAATGGTGTAGCTTTCAAAAATAGCTGAAAATCTAGCGTTTAAATGGTTCTCTAAGAACGATTTAATCTCCATCATTGTATCAAAATTTAAGCTCGATTTATCTTCCAACACCTGAGCATATTTAAATGCTTTATTCTGAAGTTCTATTAGAAGTCCCGCTAATACTTTTTTGCTATTGGCTACCTCTTCAATATTTCTTGAAGGCACCACATTATCAATATTCTTTATAAAGATGATATCTGCATCTTGTTCATTTAAATTTTCTATCAGCGCGCCATGCCCTCCTGGTCTAAATAGTATGGCACCACTTGCTTCTCTAAAAAGTTTATTATCCATAGTAACAGCAACAGTATCTGTTTCTGCTTTTTGGAAAGAATAACTTACATTAAATGAAGCGTTTGTAGCTTCGGACACACGCTCCTTAATTGCATCAAACTCTTTATTAAACATTTCACCATGCTGCTCAGATATGGTAAAGTGTAAATTAGCCTCCCCTTCCGCACTTGCATATAGCGCTGCCTCTTTCAAATGTTCTTCAAATGGAGTTGCAGCATAATCACCATAATTATGAAATGGCAATAGTCCTTTAGGATAAAAACCATAATTTAAACCTTGCTCACTCAGCATTTCTTTTACAAAAAGAAATAATTCTTCTCCTTCGGTAGTATACTTTCCTTTTATTCTTAATTGTATTATTTCATAAAAAGGCAGGTGAATCAACTCCTCAGAAAACTTCTTTATATCTTTATCTCCCGCTCTACTTATATAAGCATCTAGCGCTTCTTCTTCTGGATTGTATTTTTCCAAGAAATTAAAAAACGCCTTAAACATACGTGATGCCGCTCCAGATGCAGGAACAAATTTTAACAGCGATTTTTTATTTTTTTCAGCATCAAAAGATTCGATAAACTTCTTCTCCTCATCGGCAGAGAATTTTAATATTCCTTCGTCTACAACTGCTGCTTTCTCTAATTTTACGAATGGAATACCTTCTTTAAATGTTTCTATTTGTTTCAAAACCTTTTCGGCTGCTATTCCTTTAGAAACTAATTGTTGTTTGTCTTGGTTTGAAAATGCTGTCATTGGTCTAATAGTGTATTTATGTGTTCTATTGCTGTTTTTAATCTAGTTGCTTTATCGCCCTTTAATATGATATACTTACGGTTGTACCTATCAAGGGTATCTTTAAAATATTGAAACATTTTCTCCCGCTCTAAGGGTTTGTCCCTCAAATCATCTTCTTCCCACGGTACATCAATATAAGTTAAAAAATAAAGATCATAGGTGTTCTGAAGTGCATACTTGTCTAAAACGGGATCACAATGGCCAATATAATACGCCTCCGAATATACTTTGGTCTCTAATAAATCAGTATCGCAAATCAAAACTTTATTAGCTTTTTTAGAAAGCTTGTTTTCTAATTTCATTTGACCCGCCGCGATAGGCAGTAAATCTTTAGGCTCGCAGGTTTTTTTTTCTTCGTTCCATTTATCCTGCAAATATTCTCTTGCATATTCTGGTACCCAAACCGAGTTATAATAACGCGCCAGTTGTCCGGACAAAGTGGTTTTCCCTGTAGATTCAGGCCCGAATAAAACTATTTTTATTACGTCTGAAGGTTCTTGTTTAAAGTTTTCTTCCATGCAGCATATCCAAAAATTGCAATAAATGTAAATATAAGGTACTGAAGGCTTGTGAATGTAAAGCCTTTGTAAAAATATAGGGGAACTGAGATTATATCTCCGATGATCCAATATAACCAATTTTCCACTTTCCGTTTTGCCATCAACCACATTCCAACAAAAAAGATGGCTGTAGTTACAGTATCAACATAAGCAGTCCAGCTTGTCCACTTATCAAAAATTTGATACACTACAAATACAAAAACAATGGTAGAAAAAAAGATAATAGCCGCTATTTTGTGTTCTTTAGCTGTTGTTCTCGAAATAGGAGTGGTATGTTCATTATCTACCTTTCGCGTCCATACGTACCAGCCATACACACTCATGATAAAATAGTATACATTTATCATCATATCTCCCAAAAGCCCCCAAATAACTAATAGGTATACAAAGATTGCCGTACTAATCATACCCGTTGGATAGACCAGTATATTATTCTGTTTAGAGAATACTACCGATAGAAGTCCGAAAATTACAGCAACAATTTCTAAAACAATATGATGTGTTTCATACTGCGCATATTGTTCAAAGAAAAAATTAAAAATGGGGCTCATAATCGCTCCTGTCTGATTTTACAATTTTCATAAACAATAAGCCATTATCCATGAGCTCAAAAGCTTCTTTTACTTCGTTTTGAAGTAAGGACATTACTACATCATACTCCCCATACACCTGGGTACTGAGCGGGTTTTCTAAAACTGTTAAACCAGAATCTCTAAGCTTTTTTATAAAAGCAATAATTATAGGTTCAAAAGTATCTTGTAAAGGGGAAAGCGTAAGCTCAACAGAAATATTCATTTTATGTTATAGTTTAACAGAGTACACACAGGTGTAGCCTTCAAATTCTAAAAAATCTACCGAATACGAAGAGTTTTTTCCTTGATACATAATCTCGGCAATAGATTCTTCGTCTTCCAAATCAAATTCTTTAACATCAATATGTTGTAAAAAACTTAAGCCTTTTTCTGAGTAGATTTTATATATTGCCTCTTTCGCCCCCCAAACAATGGTTAACTTTCGGATGATAGCGTCAGCATTTGCAAGTGTCCTGTATTCTTCTGGTTGTGTGAATTTATGTGCAATTTTCATTATTTTATCACGCTGCAACTCAATATCAATCCCTACCTCATCTGTTAGTGCTACAATTATTCCTGTAAAATCATGGGAATGTGTTATAGAAATATGGTTCCCATCATTTAAATGTGGTTTACCATTTGCATCATAATATAAGTCATGATCCGTATAACCAGCCTCTGCCAATAAGTGTCTAATACTTAGAAAACCTCTTCTATGCGCTTCAGACTTCATACCTGCTAATCTGTTTGCACAGTTATCTGTAAGTATAATTCCCTTAGCTAGTTGGTCCTCAGACTCTGTTACTTGCCAGATAAAAACTGTTATGCTAGGTGTTACCGTAATTGTTTTGTAAAGAGGCATTGCTTTAGTACCTTTGCAATCACTAAATTCTTAGTGATAAAATTGCTATTTAACGAAAGTAAAAATAAAAAAGGATATGAGCACTAAAACTGTTTCTTATATACCGAACAAGGTAAAAGACATTACTCTAGCAGATTGGGGTAGAAAAGAGATTAATTTGGCAGAGGCTGAAATGCCAGGATTAATGTCATTAAGAGAAGAATACAAAGACGAGCAACCTTTAAAAGGTGCACGTATTGCTGGTTGTTTACACATGACCATTCAAACAGCAGTTCTTATAGAAACTTTAGTTGCCCTTGGCGCTGAAGTAACTTGGAGTTCTTGTAACATTTTCTCAACACAAGATCAAGCTGCTGCGGCTATTGCTGCTGCAGGAGTTCCTGTTTATGCTTGGAAAGGTATGAACGAGGAGGAATTTGATTGGTGTATTGAACAAACGTTATTCTTTGGTGAAGATCGTAAGCCATTAAACATGATTTTAGATGATGGTGGTGATTTAACCAACATGGTTTTAGATAGATATCCTGAGCTTGCGGAAGGTATTAAAGGTTTATCTGAAGAAACGACTACTGGAGTTCATAGACTTTACGAAAGAGTTAAGAATGGTACGCTTCCAATGCCTGCTATAAATGTAAATGACTCTGTTACTAAATCTAAATTTGACAACAAATACGGTTGTCGTGAGAGTGCTGTAGATGCAATTAGAAGAGCAACAGATACTATGCTTGCTGGTAAAAGAGTGGTAGTTGCCGGTTATGGTGATGTTGGTAAAGGTACTGCTGCTTCGTTTAAAGGAGCTGGTTCTATTGTTACCGTTACAGAAATTGACCCTATTTGTGCTTTACAAGCGGCAATGGATGGTTTTGAAGTTAAAAAACTAGAAACTGTTGTTGGTAATGCGGATATCGTAATCACGACTACAGGGAATAAAGACATTATTCGTGGAGAGCATTTTAAAGCAATGAAAGACAAAGTTATCGTTTGTAACATTGGCCACTTTGATAATGAGATTGACATGGCTTGGTTGAACAAAAACTACGGTCATACAAAAGACGAAATTAAACCTCAAGTAGATAAATATACTATTGATGGTTCTGATATTGTTTTATTAGCAGAAGGACGTTTAGTAAACTTAGGTTGCGCAACTGGACACCCTAGTTTTGTAATGAGTAACTCATTTACCAACCAGACGCTTGCTCAAATAGAACTTTGGAACTACAATGATAAATATAAGAACGAAGTTTACATGCTACCTAAGCATTTAGATGAAAAAGTAGCTGCTTTGCACTTAGCTCGTTTAGGTGTAGAACTTACGGAATTAAAGCCAGAACAAGCATCATATATTGGTGTTAAAGTTGAAGGTCCATTTAAACCTGAATACTATAGGTACTAGAACATTGAACTATTAAAATCAAAATCCTTATTTTTTTATGAAATAAGGATTTTTGATTTTTTACGCTTAGACCACCAAACAAATGAACATACTTTTAACAGGAGCAACCGGAACATTAGGTTCTAGAGTATTATTTTCCCTCATAGAACAGCGGTTTGACACTATCGAACGCATTTATCTTCCTGTTCGAAAAAGAGCCACTATATCTCCTGAAAATCGCATTAAAAATGTGATTACAAGCGAATATGCTCCAGAGTTTATTAAGAATAACCTAGCAGAGATTTTAAATAAAATTAGCGTCATTGATGCCAATGAATTATTAAATCCAGCTTCTTTTTTAGGCTCCAAAAATCATATTGATTATTTTATTCATTCTGCAGGTTTTGTAAACCTATCTACAGACCCCAATGCAAAACAAGAAATTTTCAAAGAAAACTTACAGTTCACCAAAGACATCTTTTATGCGTTTTATAAACACATTACTAAATTTGTCTACATAAGTACTGCATTTGCCGCAGGGAATATCGGCGGACTTATTAAAAACGACTACAGCATATTAAAGGGCGAAAATTATCGCAATCACTATGAAGCCTCTAAACATGCTTCTGAGAAATTCTTAATTGAAGCTGGAAAAGAAAAAAACATTCCTATACAAATACTAAGACCCAGTGTGCTTGGAGGCAACATCACAGAAAGTCCAAATTACTTTATTTCTAAGTATATGGTATTCTACCTCTTTGCAAAGTTTTTCAACAACAACAGTTCAGATGATGCCGTACGCATTACCACCACGGCAACTACGGGATTAAATATTATCCCTACCGATTATGCCGCACAAGTCATCGCTAAAGTAATTGCAACAGATATTGAACAATTAAATATTGTACACTCTAAAGAGACCAATATGATGAAAGGTATCGCCAAAATATTAGAGGCTGTTGAATACACCAACTTCTCATTCACAGAAGACCTCATTAACGCTTCTACAGGTTTCACATCTAAACTGGAAGCTTTTTATTATGAGACTATTGGCGTTCATTTACACCCCTATATGACCTCAAAACCTCATGAGTGGGACACGACACTTTTAGAAAGCATCTTACCCATTCCAGAATATAATCTTGAAGATTATCTATCAGAAACGGTAACTTTTGCTAGAGGTAAAAAATTTAGAAATCAGAAATGGTAAAATAAAAAAGGGCTAACTATAAAAGTTAGCCCTTTTAATATCCTCTTTATTCATTTATTGTCGTTCCAATCCCAATTTGGCCAAATCATAGAAAAAGAAATCTTTCTCATCATTCATTGCCACAAAAAGACCGTTTTTAAATGTTGCGTTTAGAGGCACTGTTACCACATCACAACCATCCGTCTCTAAGGTTGATAAATTAACGGCCTTTATAAATTCATTTGTAGTTCTAGAAAAAATATTGAACTGTCCTTTCTGCTGATCTGATACTATTATATAGCCCGTACCATCTTTGTAACGCGCAAGTGCAATACCTTCTATATCTTCCTGAAAAAGGGCTCCCCCAAAACAGCTAAGCTCCTCATCACCCATGGTAGGTTCTGCATAATATTTACGGATGCCATGTTGTTCATCAGAATAATAAACAAAACCTAATTCAGAATCTACCGCAATAGCCTCAATCTCTTTCTTACCACTAAATTTTCCAAATTTCCGAACCAAGGAAGACTTTACCACACCCAATGTATCGGCTGAAATTTTATACTGATACAAGTATCCCAGTTCTGGCCCTGACTTACGCCCTACGATAGCATACAAAGTGCCATCTTTAGGTGAAGAATATAAGCTAATTCCCATTGGATATGTAAACGCTGAGTTTCCTTCATCTTCAAAAACTTTGAATCCGCCATTATCTAAGGGACTCATAGCAGGCACGGAGAACATTCTAATTTGATTTTTTTCTCGTTCCGTAAACAAAAGAACATCGGTCTTTAAAGAATCGTTTAACTTAAAACCATAGGCAAGATCTACATTATTAGGCCGTTTTATATTTCTAATGGTCTTACTCGCTATAATTTTACCTTGCAAATCAAATGCATACACAGCACCATTCGTTTCCTTATCTGTACCAAAAACAATACTTTTTGAGGCATCAATGGGGTTTACCCAGATAGCAGGATCATCCGTATCGTTTAAAGTTTTTTCGGTCTTAATATCCGGAGCCACTGCAGGTAATTTATCTGACTTACATGCACTCATTACTAAAAAAGACCACACGCTATATACTACTATTTTTTTCATCTTACTTTCTTTAATTGAAATACACTTAAAAGGGTTACTTTTTAAACAAGTCATACTTTAAACCAATAGTAAAACGCTGTCCGTAGTATTCCATCTGCTGCGTGCGCTCTTTTACACCTTGGAAATAACGCAGGGGTTGATTCGTAATATTGTTAATATCGGCATATATGCTAAGGCCAGCACTCACCTTATAACTAGTATTAAAATCTAAGAAGAACTGAGTATCATAATAACGATCCTCAAAATCATTTCCACCCAGCTCATCAATATAAGCGTCTGTAAAATTTCCTGATAATCTGGCGGAGAACCTTTTATCATTATACGCCAAAGAGGCATTAAAAGTATTAGGAGTCGTATTAGGCAAGTCTACGTCGTCTCTTTCATCACCGTCCTCATTCATGATCCCATTTGCAGCAGACGTGATGAAGGTATAATTAAGGTACATACTAAAGTTTCTAGCAAAGCCAGGCAAGAAATCTAATTGGCGCTGGAATGCAAATTCGGCTCCAAAAATACTAGCACCCTCGCCATTTAATGGCTGAAAAATATCATATCCTGCAGTACCTGCCCCATACGTATCATCTGCAGTATCTCCTACAAAAGTATAGATGAAGTTATCAATATTTTTGTAAAACAGACCTCCAGAAAGCAAGCCTACACTTTCAAAATAATGTTCTGCCATCAAATCAAAATTCATTGCGGTAGTTGCTTCCAAGTTTGGATTCCCCAATACAATTTCTTCATCTCCAGAAACTACATCTACAGAAGGGACCAGATCTGCATAATTTGGTCTTGCCAACGTATTTGTCCATGCCAAACGCAACACGGTAGCATCAGAAACCGTATATTTAAAATGCACTCCAGGCATTACGTTAGTATAGGAGCTTTCTGCCGTTATCTCACCTTCTAAATTTTCTTCATCTGCAATTCGGTTTCCTATAGCGGTTACTTCCGTATGCTCCAAACGTACCCCAAAAAGCATTCCTAATTTTTCAGATAGTTTTTGATTTGCCATGACATAACCTGCAAAAACATTCTCGTCTACAGTATAGTTTTCTCTCAAAAACTCATCTGGAATAGCCTCACCATTCACAAGATTTAAAGAACCTAACCACTCCTCATCTACAAAAGAGCCTATCTGATATTTACTCCCCGCTAAAAAATCAGCATCAGAGATATTTCTAGTAACTGTTGAACTTAGTGTTGGATAGTCATCTTCCAAATCATACTCAAAAAAATCATTTTCACGTAACTTTGTTTTCATTCGGGCTCTAGCACCAAACTTCAGTGTACCATCACCCTGCCCAAAGAAATCTGTTGGCAATTCAAAATTTACAAACACATTAAAATCTTCCTCTTTGGTAAACTGATTCTCTTCGGTTACTTCGTCATATTCAAAATTCTCCAAAGAAGCATCAGAAGCATTGGCAGCCGTCATTATAGGAAAGCGCGTATCAGTATTATCATTTGAAACGATATATTCAGAAGCAAATACAAAATAACGTTCATTTAATCGTTCCTCAGAAGCCTTAGCAAAAGAAGTCATCCAATCCACTTTTACATCACCCCACAGATGCTTACCTCCAAGGCTATAGTTTTGCATACGCTGATCTTCTAAACGTCTGTTTTTGTTTCTTTTATTATCAATACCCCCTTTCGTCTCACGAGCCACTTCAGCAGGAAACATGGTTGGAACTCCGTCTGTTATTGTAAAATCTCCTAGCGCTATATCTTCCGCATCTAAAATTTCACTTTGAAGCCTAAATCGATTCTCTCTATCATCTCTCCAGTTATATATGCTCTTTAAAAAGAGTGTATTATTCCCATCTATTTTATAATCCATATTTGCAGAAAAGCTACGCCTTACCCGTTGCACCAAATACTCTCGCTGTTCAAAAACATTCGTATAAGGATCTACCGCTACTTCTTCCAAAATAGGCTCCCCTTCAGCATCATCTACCCCTGTATTATACTCAAATTCATCAGTCCACTCTGACTCAACATTATCAGACCCAAAATCATTATTATTGTAAGATGCAGAAACCATCCAACCAAATTTACCATTAGCACTCCTATCTCCTAGAAGAAAGGAACCATTATAGATAGGCTTATCTGTAATAAAATTTACCCCTGAACCCGCTGTTGCTGAAAGCCTAAATCCTTGTGGTGATGTTTTAGTAATCAAATTTACAGAACCTCCCAATGCATCAGCATCCATATCTGGAGTAACTGCCTTACTTACCTCAATTGTCTGAATCATATCTGCTGGAATTAAATCCATCTGCACATTTCTATTATCTCCTTCAGCAGAAGGCACACGGCTACCATTTAAGGTCACCGAATTTAATTGTGGAGATAACCCACGAATAATAATGTTACGCGCCTCTCCCTGATCTACCTGCATTGTGATACCCGGAATACGTTTTACAGCATCACCAATGTTTGAATCCGGAAACTTTCCTATCTGATCTGTTGAGACGACATTGGTAATATTCATATTATTTTTCTGAGTATTTAACGCCTTGGCTTGACTACCCAAACCGTAACTTACCACTTCTACCCCTTCTAACTCCAAACTTTTGGGCGCAATGGAAAACTGTACAGATGTGGTCTTATTTTCTAAAACAGTTACCACTTGATCCACATCTCCATACCCTAAATATGAAATAGTAAGCAGATGTGCACCCGCCGGAATTTGAACAAAAGAAAAGTGCCCATCAAAGTCGGACACCACTCCCTTTTTTAAGGACGGAATAAGTACGGTAGCTCCGGGCACAATTAATCCGTTTTCATCAGAGATTGTACCTTCCACATTGCCATTTTGAGCATTGACCACTATACTACTACAAGCAACAAAAAGCAGGAATAGCATAAATTTTAAAGAATTTTTTGTTTTCATTTTCATTGGTTATTTACAGTTCAAAATTATGTATATCAAACACATAGCATGTTTTTTTAATGAAAACAAAATGGCAACAACGGCTTAAAACAAAGGAAACAACAAGGCAACAATAAAGATTAATTTACATTGCAATAACCTAGTAGAAACACTAGCCCAAAAACGGCTATATGGAACGCAAAAAAGCAGTTAAATCTTCTTTAGAGGTAATGGGTAATTTTTTTCTTAGACGGTATCTAGAAACTCTAACACTATCTGGTGTTAATCTTAAAATTGAAGCTATTTCTTTAGATGACAAACCAAGCCTTAAAAGAATACTTAATCTAAATTCTGCCGGAGACAAAACCTCCAAGGCCTTGCTATTAATTTGATTTTGATATGCCGGATGTGTTTCTTGAAACAGCACCATAAACTCTCCCCACTCCTGCTCCTGTGATAAATTAAAATCGATTTCCTTAATCAAGGCTTTAAGCTTCCTTTTTAAATCTATATTATTTCGTTCTAACGAATTCTTCAGGGTCAGCGCAAAATCTGCTAGCATCTTATTCTTCTGAGAAATATATAAACTGTATCTTGATAATGATGCGTTTTTAACAGCTACTTCCCGCTGTAAATTCTCTTCTTCCAAATGCTTTTTACTTAATTCTACCTGTAACAGTTGTTGCTTGTACTTGGTTTCCTTTTCTGTTTGTATCCGTTTTTTCTTTACATAGGTATACCCAAGAAGTATGAAAATAAAAAAACACACTACAGAAACCATAAGTATTGCCTTCTGAGCACGATCAATCTTACTATTTTGTAGTAACCATTGAATTTGCGACTCCTTCTCCTTTGTATCATAAATAATCTGAAGTGCACGTCCTTGATTAGCATTTTGCACCCGTTTATTTTCTTTGTCGATACGAATAAATTCATTTAGGTGAGTCACAGCCAATGCGTAGTTTCCCATACATTCCAAATTCTCCGCCAAATCTTTATGACTGCTAGCCTCTTCATGAGCATGGCCGAGTATTTTTGAAATTTCTAGCGCTTTTTGAGTATACTGGAGTCCCTCCTTGCACGATTTTGATTTCCGGTATACATCCCCTAAATTATTTAAAATATTTGCGAAACGCGCATCGGTAGTTGATGTATGATATTGCAGAGATTTCTGAAAATAACCAAGTGCCTTTTGGTACTGTTCTAAATCTTCGTAGACGCTCCCTATATTTTCATACACAATAGATACCCCTTCGGCATCTTTAAGCGCTGAGTATAATTCTATACTTTCTTTTTGAAATTTCAAAGCCTCATCATATCGTTGTTGCTTTTCAAAAGATGTTCCAAGGTTACTTTTAGCATAAGCTAATTGAGTTTTATTTTTTTGCAACAAAGCTTCCTCAAGTCCAATTCGGAAATAATGTTCTGCTGCCTTATAGTTTTTAAGTTGTAAATGAACAATACCCAGTCTATTTACCAATTCAAGAAATAAGCTTTCATGATTATCTTTCCCTAGTAATAAAATTGCTTTGTTAAACTGATTTATAGCTTCAGAATACACTTCATTCTCTTGGCAAAAAATGCCTAGTTTCAAGTGTGCTGTAGCTATAGTGCGTGCATCTGAAGATTTTAATTCACTTTTAAGGCGCTCGTTTAACCGTATGAAGACAAGATCAATACTATCCTTAGCTACATCAAATTTCACCGCCTCCTGAGAAATGAGTTGTGCTGTATTAAAAAGATAAAGAAGGAATAGTTTTGAGAACACGCAATACCTGTATTTAATCTTGAAAAGTACAAGATTGGCTTAACCTTAAGTTTAAGCAGGTATTATGATTAAGTAAAGTATTTGGTGTAACGCAAAAACCCTTTATCGCTAATGAAAGCAATAAAGGGTATTATTTTGTATAAAGAAATTATCTCTTAAGCTTCGAAAGGCTCAATAGATACGAAAGATTTCCCTCCCGCTTTCTTTTGGAATTTTACGATACCATCTACACGAGCGTGTAAAGTGTGATCTTTTCCTGCGTATACATTTTCACCTGGATTGTGTCTAGTTCCACGCTGTCTAACTAATACGTTACCAGCAATAGCAGCCTGACCACCAAAAATCTTAACACCTAAACGTTTCGATTCTGATTCTCTACCGTTTTTAGAACTACCTACACCTTTCTTATGTGCCATTTTGTTACGGTTTTATTTTGTTAAACTTATGCTGGTTTCCCACCATCTAATTCATCTTGCCATTTTTTCAACTCATCCCACTTACCTTCAGCAGCTAATTTAGCTTGCGCTGGCCATGTGTCAGTTACGTGATTTCCACGAACGTCAGCGATGATTTCAGAGATTTTTGCAGCATCAGTTTTTGCTAATTCAGCAAAAGTTGAAATTCCTGCAGCAACCAATGTTTCAGCAATTTTTGGCCCAATACCTTCAACTTTTTTCAAGTCGTCAGCTTTGTCAGTAGCTTTAGCGGCTGCTTTTTTAGGAGCGGCTTTTACAGCTTCTTTTTTAGGCTCTGCTTTCTTCTCTGCTTTTTTAGCACCTGAAGAAACTATGCTTTCAATTACTAATTCCGTTAAATACTGTCTGTGACCGTTTTTAACTTTGTAACCTTTACGTCTTTTTTTCTTAAAAACGATTACTTTGTCACCTTTAAGGTGCTTAATGACTTTTGCCTCAACAGCGGCTCCGTCTATAGCTGGGGCGCCAATAGTAATGTTGCTACCGTCTTCTAATAAAAGAACATTGTCAAAAGTAACTTTGCTACCTTCTTCGTTCTGTAAACGGTGAACATACACTTTTTGGTCTTTCGCAACTTTAAATTGCTGCCCTGCTATCTCTACAATTGCGTACATAGCTTGTGTTTGTTATTAATCAATATTTTATCACCCATTTCATTAGGCGGGTGCAAATATACTGCTAAATACTTAACTAGCAAGTGTTTTTTAAGGAAATTAAGCTTAAAATCATTTTAAATTATTAGATGACTTAAACAACTGCATAAATGCTAAGGTAAGTACTACCGTCGTAGCAAAGCCCATTATTGCCACAGTAAAAAACAACAACCCCTCTCCCGTATGATATTCCCTGAACCATACTTTAGAAAGTTCAGGTAGAAAGTCAATATTAATTTCTGTTGCGTAAAAGGCAAAAAATATTGTAAAAATTAGTGTGGCAAGAAAACCGGTTGTAATTCCTGCAGCAAATCCTTGGCGGTAATCAAATGTTTTCCCTTTTAAAACTTTAGTGAACTTAATAGCCTCATAAATCCCAAAACCGGTAATTATACTATTAAACAAACTATAAAACCCATTAACATGTAAATTAAACAAGGACAGCACGAGAAAATAGGCAATTAAACAACCACTAGTAGCAATACCAAACCTAATGGGTAGCGTAAATTTTTTCATAATCATATCATTTTAAATTACTTCGTTTAATTTAAGAAAAAAAAGGCAGGACTCATCACACAATTCATTAATAATCAATTATTTAAAAAATAATTGTAGAAAAAAGTCCATTTTTTTGTAACAAATGATAATTTCCACCAACAAATAGTCAAATTAATGTCGATAATCCTTAAATTTATCGACAAACAATACTATATAACACTATTAAAATGAGAAGAAAATTAGTTCTAGCTGCATCACTTTCCTTAGTTGCTCTTGGGATGCAAGCCCAGGAAGTGGCTTTTGAAGAGTATGACTTAGAAAATGGTCTACATGTTATCTTACATCAAGATAATAGCGCACCATTAGTAACAACTGCCGTAATGTATCATGTTGGCGCAAAAGATGAAGATCCAGAAAAAACAGGTTTCGCTCATTTCTTTGAGCACTTGCTTTTCGAAGGAACAGAAAACATTGAGCGCGGTAAATGGTTTGAAATTGTGGCATCCAATGGAGGCCAAAATAATGCCAACACCACACAAGACAGAACCTATTATTATGAAGTTTTCCCTTCTAACAACCTTGAATTAGGATTATGGTTAGAATCTGAACGTATGCTACATCCTATCATTAATAAAATTGGCGTAGACACACAGAAAGAAGTTGTTCAGGAAGAAAAGAGAAGAAGTTATGATAATGCTCCTTATGGCCGTTGGAGAGAAGTAATGTCCAAAAACTTGTTTAAAAACCATCCTTACCGCTGGCAAACTATTGGTTCTTTAGAGCATTTAGCGAGTGCTACTTTAGAGGATTTTAAAAAGTTTAACAAAATGTACTACGTTCCTAACAACGCTTCATTAGTTGTTGCTGGTGATTTTGAGATGAGCGCTACAAAAAAAATGATTCAAGATTATTTTGGCAGTATCCCAAAAGGTGACGCTATAAAGAGAGAGACCTTTAAGGAAGAACCTATTACACAAACAATCAAAGCAGAATTTAGAGATCCTAACATTCAAATTCCTTTAATTATGTTAGGATATCGTACTCCTGAACAAACCAATAGAGAAGCTTATGTATTAGATATGGTTTCCACTATTTTAAGTGATGGCAAAAGCTCAAGACTGTACAAGAAAATTGTTGATGAAAAGAAAATGGCACTACAAGTATTTGCATTCAACGGTTCTCAAGAGGATTATGGAACTTATATCGTAGGCGGACTACCTGTAGGTGAAAACACCCTAGAAGCAATTCAAAAAGAAATTGACGAAGAAATTGTAAAATTACAAACGGAATTAATTTCAGAAAATGAATTTCAAAAACTTCAGAATATATTTGAAAATAATTTCGTGAATTCTAATGCTAGTGTTGAAGGTATTGCTAATTCATTAGTAAGAAACTACATGCTTTATGATGACACCAACCTAATCAACACTGAAATAGATATTTACAGATCTATTACTCGCGAAGAGATTAAAGCCGTTGCTAAAAAATATCTGAATCCTAACCAAAGAGTTGTTTTAGAATATTTACCAGAAGAAAAACCAGCGAATTAATTAGCACCCTGAGATAAATAAAGCACACATGAAAAATATATATATTACATTAGTTTTTGCATTATTTGCCATGGCATCCAATGCACAAATAGATAGGAGTGTCATGCCTAAAGCAGGACCTGCTCCAGAAATCAATTTAAAAGAACCACAACGTTTTGAACTTAAAAACGGACTTAAAGTTTTAGTGGTTGAGAATCATAAACTACCAAGAGTTTCTATTCAATTAAGAATAGACAACCCACCAGTTGCAGAAGGAGATAAAGCAGGTGTAAGTACATTTGTTTCTAGCTTATTAGGAAATGGATCCAAATCGATCTCCAAAGATGATTTCAACCAAGAGGTAGATTTTCTAGGCGCTAGCATCAATTTTGGATCACAAAGCGCTTTTGCCACTTCCTTATCTAAATATTTCCCTAGAATTATTGAATTAATGGCTGATGCTGCCATACACCCTAACTTCACACAGGAAGAATTTGACAAGGAAAAGGAAAAAATCCTTACCGGAATCAAATCGGAAGAGAATGACGTAGCCTCTATAGCCAACAAAGCACAAACTGCTTTAGCTTACGGAAAAAATCATCCTTATGGAGAGTTCAGTACCGCAGAAAGCATTAACAACATTAATCTTACTGATGTTCAAAAGTTTTATTCCAACTATTTTGTCCCTGCGAATGCTTATCTAATTATTATTGGTGATGTGAACGTAAAAGAGGTAGAGAAATTAGTTAAGAAGAATTTTACCGCTTGGACAAAAGCAACACCTCCATCATTTCAATTCTCTAAACCTTCAGACGTTCAATACACACAAATAAACTTTGTAGATGTACCTAATGCCGTACAATCTGAAATAGCCGTAGAAAGTTTAGTAGACTTAAAAATGAGTGATCCCGATTATTTCCCAGCTTTAATTACCAACCAAATTCTTGGTGGCGGAGGAGAAGGACGCTTATTTTTAAATTTAAGAGAAGATAAAGGATATACTTATGGCTCCTACTCTAGTCTAGGTAATGACAAATATGCACCTGCAAGATTTAGAGCTACTGCTCAAGTTAGAAATGCTGTAACCGATAGTTCTATTGTTGAAATCTTAAAAGAAATAGATAAAATCAAAACACAGCCTGTTACTGAAAAAGATTTAGCAAACACAAAAGCTAAGTATATCGGTCGTTTTATAATGGCATTAGAGCGCCCAGAAACTATTGCTGGGTATGCTTTAAACATTGAGACAGAAGGATTACCTAAAGATTACTATAAGACCTATCTAGAACGCATCAATGCTGTAACGGTTGCCGATGTACAAAAAGCTGCCAACAAGTATTTCACGACTGCTAACGCCAGAATAGTCGTTGCTGGTAAAGGAAGTGAAGTTCTTGAGAATTTAGAAAAAGTAACTTTCAACGGAAAAACAATTCCTGTAAAGTATTACGATAAAAAAATAAATTCTACCGAAAAGCCCGATTACAATGCTGCACTACCAGAAGGCGTATCTGCACAAACCGTAATTGATAACTATTTTGAAGCTATTGGCGGTAAAGATAAAGTAAACGCTATCACTTCTTTAATCTTGGTTTACGAGGGCTCCGCAATGGGATCTAAGATAAAAACAGAGGAAAAAAGAACGGCAGACAAATACGCTATGACGATGTATATGAATGACGCTCCTATGCAAGGTGTTATAGCCAAAGGTGATGAATTATACATGAAACAAGGTGGCAACAAAATGCCTTTGCCAGAGAATATGGTTGCCGACATGAAAAACGCTTTAGGTATTTTTCCTGAACAAACATTTATGGCTACCGGTAAGGCAAAACTAGTAGGTATTGAAGACGTTAATGGTGTAAAAGCGTATAAAATTGATGTTCCCGGAGAAGTAGTTTCTGCTTCTTATTTTTACGCAGTTGAAACAGGCCTTAAGGTGAAAGAAGTTTCTACCACTAGCATGAATGGACAGACACAAGCACAAGAATCTGAATTATCTGACTATCAAGAAATAGAAGGTATCAAATTTCCTGGTACAAAATCTGCTTCTTTAGGTCCGCAGAAAATGGAAAGCAAATTAATTTCCGCTACCGTTAATAAAGGAATCACAGATGCCGATTTTGAGTAATTAAAACCTTAAAATAACATCTAAAACCCTTCAATGCTAATTATTTAGTTTTGAAGGGTTTTTTTAATAGTTTAACAAAAAGACATTCTAAATACGCTTTACAAACTTTAAAAAAGAAAGATATAGTATCTTTGTAGTACAATAATAGATTATGAAAAAACTAGGCCTTATCCTCTCAGTTATAGCAATATCATTAACTTATTCCTGTAAGGATTCTGACACAAAAGAAGCTCCTACACAAATGCAGCAAGTCATGGCGGTTCACGATGAAGTGATGCCTAAAATGAGTACCATTGGAAGACTGATCAGTAAAATAGATGAAAAAATTCAGGAAACAGATTCTACGGAAACACTCTTAAACGCTCAAGCAGACCTAAGAGACGCTAATAAATCTATGATGGAGTGGATGAAAGGTTTTGGCGATCGCTTTGAATCTGATGAGATCATGAAAGGAAAAAAATTAACCAAAGAAAAGCAACGCTTTTTAGACGAGGAAGAGGTTAAAGTAAAAGCTTTAAGAGATAAAATGAATACAAGTATTGAAAACGCAGAAGCTCTTTTAAAATAAGGAGTTTCTTCGTTAGTTTTTCCAACGCAAAGTTTCCATAATAGCACGCATATCTTCCTGAAGATAATCAGCCGCAGGCAAAATAGAATCGTAATTAGGCTTAGAATAGAAATAAACAGAACCTGTTATAAAATGCTGAACACTGTCTGTTAAATAAAACTGCGATTGCGAAGCGGCATCCCCTATGATTTGAAAATAAGTGCCATATACCTTATTCTCCTCATTAATAAACGTTCTAGGCTGAATATTATCTGCCTTTTTCATATGATCTAAAGACAATTTTTCTGCATCCGCAATCAACTTATTCAAATTATCCTCTACTTTTTTATGCGTCACAAATATAGAACCACGCATAGAAGGATAATCTATAACAATAGCATTTTGATTTTTGATTATAGGCTTAGCTCGATCATTATAATTAAATGAAAAACGATCTGTTTCTAACAGCACCTCATTCGCCATAGGATAATCTAAACGTAACATAGCTTTTGGTTTTGGCATGACACTTTCTTCCGTACACCCTGCTACAGCTAATATTGTAACAACTAAAAAAACAACTAACCTATTCTTCATTTGGCAAAATAACTTTTATTTGTTTTAGTCTTTTCTTATCTAAACTTTCTATAACAAAAGTAAACCCATCAAACTCAACAACCTCTCCTCTTTTAGGAAAGCTTCCTGCGATTTCAAGAATAAAACCTGCTATAGTTTCAGATTCACCTTTACGTTCTTCAAAATTTGTTTCGTCATCAATCTTAATAACTCGGTAAAAATCTTTCAGGGCCGTTTTACCATCAAATAAATACTTATTATCATCTAGTTTTGAAAAAATAAGATCTTCGTCATCAAATTCATCACTAATATCTCCTACTATTTCTTCTATAATATCTTCTAAGGTTACAATTCCCGAAGTACCACCATACTCATCTACTACGACCGCTAAATGGTTTTTCTTCTCCTGAAACTCTAATAATAAATCATCTAACTTTTTATTTTCAGGAACAAAATAAGGCTCCCTCACTAAGGTCATCCAATTAAAAGTTTTCCTATCTATATAAGGAAGCAAGTCTTTTACATACAATACCCCTTTTACATTATCTACATTCTCTGCAAATACAGGAACTCTGGAATACCCTCTTTTCTTAATTTCCTCAATAACCTCTAGAAATTTCATATCTACATTCAATGCAAAAATATCTATACGAGGCCGCATTACCTGCTTGGTATCCGTATTCCCAAAAGAAACTATCCCTTCTAAAATCTTCTGTTCTTCTTTAGTGGTATCCCCTTCTGAAGTAAGCTCTAAAGCTTGCGACAGTTGATCTACACTTAAACTAGATTTCTGTTTTCCTAATTTCTTATGCAAGAATAAAGTTATAGATCTCATGGGCGCACTCAATGGTGTAAAAATAACATCAAGCACTTTTAATGGGTAAGACATAGTATATGCAAAACTCTTCTGGTTTCTATTAGCATACACTTTAGGCAAAATCTCACCAAACATCAAGATAAGAAAAGTTACCACTACCACTTCTAAAAGAAAACGTACGGACAAAAAACCAAACAACTTATAGGTAACCTCTTCAAACATGAGATCTCCAATAGCACTAAACAGTAAAACAATAGCTATATTGATGGCATTATTTGCAATTAAAATTGTAGCCAAAAGCTTTTTAGGCTTCTCTAACAATTTTACAACAACACCTCCTTTTGCCGTTTTTTCTTCATCAATGGCGTTGATCTCTGATGCAGACAAGCCAAAGTATGCCACTTCTGCCCCTGATATTAATGCAGAACACAATAATAATATAAAAAGCACTACTAATTTAAGTGCCAAGGCGCTATCAAAAGCAACAAAAGCTAAAAACTGCCTAAAGGGGTCTGGATCCAAAGTTTAAAAATTAAGTTTTAATTTAAAATGGTAAATCATCTTCTTGTTCTGGTGCATTAGTTACCTGATTAGATGCCGATGGAGCATCTACGGGTTTACTTGCCGCCGTATTCTGAACGTTTGAAGTAGGTTGATTATTTTGTACCGCTCCAGAATTTGCTTTTGTTGTTAAAAAGGTAAAGTCTTGAACATGTACTTCTGTAGTATATCTAGGCTGACCATCTTCTCCTTGCCATTGCCTATTTTTTAATCTACCTTCTACATATATCTTATCTCCTTTGCTCAAATATTTTTCACATACTTCAGCAGCTTTATTACGAATAACAATATTATGCCAATCTGTATTTGTTACTTTTTCTCCTGTCTGTCTATTAGTATAGGATTCATTTGTTGCCAAAGGAAAACGTGCAATACAGTTTCCTCCTTCAAAATAGTGAATCTTTACCTCATCACCCAAATGCCCAATTAGCATTACCTTATTTAATGTACCACTCATAACAAATATATTTGGTCAAAAGTACTAAAATTTAAACGTTTTAATGAAATCTGCCACCAAAACAGGTACAGGAAATTTATCAATTTCTTGAAAGGACACCCCATTAGGAACATCCCCCTCTAAGGTAACAATCCAAAAATGAGTTTTTAAGTGCTGATGGGATAATTTATGAACAATCACTTCCTCATTAAACTTATAGAATTCAAACTTCTGATCAAGAATACCATACTGCTCCAGTTCGGTTTGAACATCAACATTAGTTATAGCTGCCTCAGATTCTATTAAAGGAAATTCGTATAAATTTTGCCAAATACCTTTTCCTGTCCGCTGCTTTAATAAGGAGTGATCATTATCTCCTAATAAAACCAAATAATTAAAAAACCTATCTCGGACCTTTGTCTTTTTTATTTTAACCGGTAATTCTTTTACCTTACCATCCTTAAGCGCAACACAACTTGCACTTAAAGGACAAATAGCGCAATCAGGACTACTAGGCACACACTGGATAGCCCCAAACTCCATAATACCCTGATTATAATCCCGAATATTCTTAACACTCATCACTTCCCGAGCTAGGGTCTTGAAGTACTTTATACCTTCTGTACTATTAATAGGTAAAGAAACTCCAAAATACCGCGACAAAACCCGATAGACATTTCCATCTACAACGGGTTCTGGAAGATTAAAACTAATAGAAGCAATGGCACTTGCAGTATAATCTCCAACACCTTTAAGCTTCAATAGCTCTTTATAGGTGTCTGGAAATTGACCATCAAACTCATTTGCTACGATTTTTGCGGTGGCATGAAGGTTCCTTGCTCTTGAATAATAGCCTAATCCTTGCCAAAGTTTTAAAATTTCCTCTTCGCTAGCCGCTGCTAAATGTTTTACCGTTGGAAAATTTTCAACAAACTTTAAATAATAAGGTGTACCTTGAGCAACACGAGTTTGCTGAAGCATAATTTCAGAAAGCCATATATTGTAAGGGTTGACGGTGCTTCTCCAAGGAAGATTCCTTTTATTTGCATCGTACCAACGGAGAATTTTAGCTGAAAAAGTCATTTGAAAAATACTATGTATCAAAAGTAATGGTTTATATCCTTAAAATTAAACTCTTTAAGATGGAGATTGAATTTTAATTTATATATTTGCAACCCGAAAAAAACATAGATAAAACTATTTCAAAAAATGACGAAAGCGGATATTGTAACGAGAATCTCAGAAAAACTGGGGATTGAAAAAGGAGATGTACAGGCGACTGTAGAATCTTTTATGGAAGAGGTTAAATATTCATTGGAAAATGGTGACAATGTATATTTAAGAGGTTTTGGTAGTTTTATCATCAAGACAAGAGCTGAAAAAACTGGTAGAAATATTTCAAAGAATACAACTATTAAGATTCCAGCACATAACATTCCTTCTTTTAAACCAGCTAAGGTTTTTGTAGAGAGTGTTAAAAGTAACGTAGAAGTAAAGTAAAAAAAATATTAATCTAAAAAGTATAGTTTTATGCCAAGTGGTAAGAAGAGAAAAAGACATAAGGTAGCTACACATAAGCGCAAGAAGCGTAGAAGAGCTAATCGTCACAAGAAAAAGTAGTTGTAACAACTACTTTTTCATTTTAATACGTTCATTGACATAGAAATTCTTTGTAAGAATTTCATCAGGTTTAATAAACCTGTTACGTATATTGTTTAATCATTTATTTGTTAAGCATGCCTTTGGCATGCCCACAAATAGATAAAAATTGATTCAGGTGAATAGAGAATTAATCGTAAGATCTAGTTCCGATACCGTCGATTTTGCCTTATTAAAGGATGGAAAATTAACTGAATTACAAAAAGTAGAAGACAGTAACAATTTTTCTGTTGGTGATATTTTTATTGCCAAAGTTAGAAAACCCGTTACCGGTTTAAATGCTGCTTTTGTTAATGTAGGTTATGAGAAGGATGCATTTTTGCATTACCATGATTTAGGCCCTCAGCTATCAACTATGTTGAAGTTTATAAAACAAGCTAGCTCGGGAAAATTAAAAGACTTTTCATTAAAAGACTTTCCATTTGAAGAAGATATAAATAAAGATGGCGTTATTACAGATGTAATAAAGGCCAACCAATCTTTATTAGTGCAAATTGTTAAAGAACCAATATCTACTAAAGGACCAAGAATAAGCTCAGAACTTTCAATAGCTGGGCGCTATCTAGTTATGGTTCCTTTTTCTGAACGAATCTCTGTTTCTCAAAAAATAGAAAGTAGTGAAGAAAAAGATAGGCTTAAAAGACTCGTTAAGAGTATTAAACCTAAAGGATTTGGGGTTATTATAAGAACAGTTGCCGAAGGCAAAAAAGTCGCAGAACTCGACAAAGATCTACAAAACTTACTGGCAAAATGGTCAGTAATGTGTAAAAAATTATACAAAGCTCCGCACCCATCAAAAGTTCTAGTAGAACTTAATAGAGCATCATCCATATTAAGAGATGTTTTTAATGATTCCTTTACAGGAATTCATGTAGACGATGAGGTACTTTATGAGCAAGTAAAAGACTATGTGGCTGAAATTGCCCCAGAAAAAGAATCTATTGTTAAATTGTATAGTGACAATACCGTGCCTATTTTCGAGAAATTCGGAATAGAACGGCAAATTAAAACCTCTTTTGGACGCACCGCCGCAATGAGCAAAGGTGCTTACTTGGTTATCGAACACACTGAAGCACTGCATGTTGTAGATGTAAACAGCGGTAACCGATCTAATAAAGCAAAAAATCAAGAAGAAACTGCCCTTGAAGTAAACTTACTTGCAGCTTCTGAAATTGCCCGACAATTACGACTTAGAGATATGGGCGGAATTATTGTGGTAGACTTTATTGATATGACCAAAGGAGAAAATAGGAGAAAATTGTTTGATCATCTTAGAGATGAAATGAAAGACGACCGCGCAAAACACAAGATTTTGCCTCCTAGTAAATTTGGACTTATACAAATTACAAGACAAAGGGTTAGGCCCGAAATGAATATTAAAACAACGGAAGAAGACCCGAACCAAAAAGGTCAAGAAGTAGAAGCTCCAATTGTTTTAATTGATAAAATTAATGCCGACCTTGAAAAATTACTCAATGGCCCAGCAAAGGATAATGCTGTTACTTTAAACATTCATCCATTCATTGCAGCCTATATCACCAAAGGTTTTCCATCTATTCGCTCTAAATGGTTTTTAGAGTACAAAAAATGGATCAAAATACAACCTAGAGATGCGTATACGTATCTAGAATACCGTTTTAAAAACAAAGACGGCAAAACCATATATTAAAAAAGCGACCCTTAACAAAGGGTCGCTTTTTTTTGTTTACACTAGGTACGTTTTAGTATATTTAATGCTTAAAAGAACGCTATATTGAATAATTACCAACCCTCTTACACCCTTGATGAAGCTAGAAAAAAGCTAGAAAGCTATTGTGCATATCAGGATCGCTGTCACAAAGAAGTAAACCAGAAGCTCAAAGATATGGGCATGATACCTAGCGCCATAGATCAAATTATCTATGCTCTGATTCAAGACAATTTCTTAAATGAAGAACGTTTTTCTAAAAGCTTTGCTAGAGGAAAATTCAATATTAAAAAATGGGGTAAAAACCGTATTATTAACGAGCTTAAACAACGGGGTATCTCTAAATACAACATCACTACAGCTCTTAAAGAGATAGATGAAGATGATTACCTAGAAACCTTAACCGTACTAGCACAAAAGAGATTAGACGCGATCTCCGAAAAGAACATTCAAAAAAGAAGAAAAAAACTGGCAGATTACCTTTTATATCGAGGTTGGGAAAGCCATTTAGTCTACGAAAAAATAACAGAATTAATTCAATAAAAAAAGGGCGATTGCAAAAACAATCGCCCTTTTTTATGAAAAATCTTTTACTACAAGTTAAATGTAGCTCCAAAGCTAAACACAAATTGATTATTCAATTCTTCTGCAGGAGATAAATCATCTGTCTTATATTTTGCAAAAGGAACTGAAGCTTCAGCAAATAAACCAAAACCATCACTAAAGAAATAACGTGTTCCTAAGTGACCACCAAAATTCTTTAATCCTAAGTTTAAACCTGGATAAATATCCATATTATCTGGCAATTGCATTACGCTACCAAGATTTGCATTAAACCTAGCTTTTAGATCAAATCTATTTCCAAAATCTGCATCAAGAGCTTCTTCTACCCCTAATACATACGACGTTGAAGCACCAATAGAAAAGTTTTCTCCCATTCCATAATCATAAGTTACTACGATACCGGTCCCGTTTTCTTGGAAATTAGCTCCTATTTGAAATTTTGCATCGTCTTTACCACTGTAAGCTTGAGCATTTGCAAAAGAAACACCTAAAATCATTGTTAAAGCAACTAATACTTTTTTCATTTTATTATATTTAAATTGTTAGTGTACTAATTTTTAAGAGGGCAAATATATCTATTCTTATTTGATTGCACTATCCATATACGTATTTGTTCGACGTATAGCCTTTTCATTTTTACCATCAATCCATTTTTGACCATAAAGCTTCCGCATACCATTGTCATAATAGCGCATAATTAGAATATTATATGCTGCTTTGACTAAATTTTTTGGCTTTCGGGCCATAGCGCGTAAACTCATAGAAAAACCTGGCGTAATGTATTTCATATAGTGCCAATAACCCTCTGGCATATACAGTACCTCACCATGTTCCAGATAGGTTTTATAGCCTACAGCATTTTTTAATGCCGGCCATTTCTCATAGTCTGGATTTGAAAAATCTATACTCTCATGGGTAATTAAGGAATGTGGCACCTTGTACAGGTGTTTATTTTGAGATTGATCAAAAAGAATTATCTCTTTCCTACCTTCAAAGTGAAAATGAAAAATATTAGCCAAATCAATGTCATAATGCATGAAAGTAAAAGAATCTTTACCGCCAAAAAAGAGCATGGGCAAGCCTTTTAATAGCTTTAAACCAAAGTCCGGAAATGTATAATCTTTTTGTAGCGCAGGAACTTCTTTGAAAATGTTCCATAAAAAGATCCTAAATTTTGTTGGTTCTTTTTTAAGCAGATCTATATAGTCTGCCATTTTCATTTTAGCATGCGGCTCATTGAAACCATCTTTATGGCTCACTGGACGATCATCATACAACGGAACTGTTTTATCTCCAGCAACCGTTTTTATATATTCTAGATTCCATTTTGTATACGCAGGCCAGTCTTCAATAAACCGTTCTATGACAACAGGCTTCTGAGGCTTAAAGTAGTTTGCAACAAACTCCGCTTTCGTAATTTGGCTTACCCTTGGAATATCAATTAACTTCAATGATAATCAGTTTTAAAATAACTGCAAATTTAAAAATCCTATCAAGGAAACCTTCATAAAATTTTTACAAAAAGCTACTTTATCGCTTCAAAAATCTAGAATTACTAGACTTTAAGATAATTTTGCTTTAGCCTTAGCCGTTTCGTTACGCTCAATTGTATGTCCAGGTCTTGTCCATTTAGGTTTTTCACCTAAAGTTTGAAATTCTGAATCTTGCGCTTCAACTGTTTTAGGTTGAGATACTTTTGTAAATGGTTTTTGAGGATTTAAACCTAAAAGTTTAAACATCTCCATATCATCATTTACATCTGGATTAGGAGTCGTTAATAATTTATCACCTGCAAAAATAGAATTTGCTCCTGCAAAGAAACACATAGCCTGACCTTCTCTACTCATTTCTGTTCTCCCTGCAGATAAACGAACTTGCGTTTCTGGCATAACAATTCTTGTAGTAGCTACCATTCTGAGCATATCCCAAATTGCGATCGGCTCAATATCTTCCATAGGAGTACCTTCTACAGCAACCAATGCATTAATAGGCACAGATTCTGGCTGCGGGTTTAGTGATGCTAAAGCAACTAACATTCCTGCTCTATCTTCTAACTTCTCTCCCATACCTATAATACCACCACTACACACGGTAACGTTGGTTTTACGCACATTGCTAATCGTATCTAAACGATCTTCAAATGCTCTTGTAGAAATTACATCTTTATAATAGTCTTCTGAGGTATCTAAATTGTGATTGTAAGCATATAAGCCTGCTTCTGCCAAACGTTTTGCTTGGTTTTCAGTAATCATACCTAAAGTACAACAAACCTCCATATCTAGCTTGTTAATGGTACGCACCATTTCAAGTACTTGATCAAATTCTGGTCCGTCTTTTACATTACGCCATGCTGCACCCATACAAACTCTTGAGCTTCCTGAAGCTTTTGCTCTTAATGCCTGAGCTTTTACATGAGGAACGGTCATTAAATCATTTCCTTCAACACCGGTATGATAACGCGCCGCTTGCGGACAATAGCCACAATCTTCTGGACAACCTCCTGTTTTTATCGATAATAAAGTAGAAACCTGAACCGTATTAGGATCGTGGTTTTTTCTATGTATCGTAGCAGCATCATATAACAACTCCATCATTGGTTTGTTATAGATCTCAAGTATTTCTTCTTTTGTCCAGTTGTGTCTCATCTCGCTCATGTAGCTCGTTTTATCGATTGCCAAAAATAACCTTTTTGTAATTCAAATCCCAATAAAGAAATTCATGTTTACTAAAAAAGTCCCATTGAAATAATTTTCAATAGGACTCCATAATACTGTTAATTCAATAGCTTTTGCTTATGAATCTCCTTTTTTAGATGTTGATTTATCACCCTCTACTTCGTTAACATCTTCAGTAGGAACATCTTTGCCTTTTAAATATTCTGGTAATTGCATTCCCGCCATATTAAACATCTCTTGTAATGGTGGAACTGATTTATACATTCCTGAAATGAAATTAGCTGTAGACCCTTTTCCATCTGCAGATTTGGCTCCAGAATCCCATACAGTAACTTTATCAATTTTAATGTTTTTAATTGCTTCAGCTTGCGTTTTCACTAATTCAGGAAGTTTATCTGCTACTAATAATAATACCGCATCTTTAGGATTGTTCCCCGCTGCTTTTACAATTTGATCAAGACCTTGCGCTTGCTTGGTTAAGATTTCTAGTAAACCTTGCGCTTCTGCTTGAGCTTTAAATAAGATGGCATCTGCCTCACCTTTTGCAATACGCCTTGTACGTTCTGCATCTGCTTCTGCATCTATCTCCACTTTCTTTTTATCTATTTCCGCTGGTACTACAATATCGGCCATTTGAGAACTACGAACACGTTCTGCTCTCGCTAATTCCGCATCTTTTTCTGCTGCATAAGATTCCTCTAATGCTTTTGCTGATTGTACTTTCTCTGAAGCAATAGCCGTACGCTCTGCTTCCGCTTCTCTTTGACGACGTAAAGAATCTGAATTTGCTACATTAATCTTTGCAATGTTTTCTCCTTCTACCGCTTGCGCATTTGCTGCAGCAACTTGGGTACGCTCATCTTGTACTGCATTTGCTTCACCAATAGAACCATCTCTATTTTTCTCGGCTACAGATTTACGTGCTGCATTTATAGCATGTGCAGCGGCTTCCTTACCTAAAGCTTCAATATACCCAGATTCATCAACAATATCTGTAATATTTACGTTGATTAATTTAAGTCCTACTTTTTTTAATTCTGATTCAACACTCTGTGAAATATTCGTCAAAAACTTATCTCTATCAGAGTTAATCTCTTCAATATCCATAGAAGCAACAACTAAACGAAGCTGCCCAAAAATAATTTCTTTTGCTAAATCCTGAACTTCTTGCATTCCTTGGCCTAAAAGACGTTCTGCTGCATTTTGCATTATTCCTGGCTCAGTAGAAATACCAATTGTAAATCTAGAAGGCACATTCACACGAATATTCTGCTTACTTAATGCATTCACTAAATTAACCTCTATAGAAATAGGTGTTAAGTCTAAAAACTCATAATCTTGAATTACAGGCCAAATAAAGGCAGCCCCACCATGAATACATCGTGCAGAATTACCATTACCTACTTTACCGTAAACTACAAGAATACGATCTGAAGGACAACGTTTGTACCTTCTAATAAAGGAGATAATAATGATGAAAAAGAATAAAATTGCAAAACCTATGGTTAGCAATGCTGCGGATCCTCCGCCTAATTGTAAAGGTAATAGTAGCATATTTGGTTATTTATTTAAAAGTTCAACAATTAAGATTCCATTATCGGTTACCGTTTTTACACGTACAACATTACCTTGATGCAAATCTGAATGCTCTTCTGTAAGCGCTTCTAATTCCCGTAAGGTTCCTTGTACATTAATACTAACTTTACCAATAAATGAACGATCTGCACCAACCGTTAAGTATACTTCACCTACTTGATTAATCGCATTTTTAAGATTTAGGGTGCCACTACTTTGTAATTTTGCAAGATAGTAGAATAAGGAAGCCATGGCTAACATCATTAGCAAGCCACAAACAATAGAAATAGCTACCACCCAAAAACGGGGCAAATCTCCACTTAGTGCTGCAATTCCAGACCATCCAAAGATGGTAAAGAAACCCATTAAATTTTTAAAAGATAAAAACTGAAAATCTATTCCTGTATCTCCTTCTATTTCTGCATCGACATCTTCTCCAATACCTTCAGAATCACCTCCGACTACTGTAAGAATTAGCAGCACTAGAAATATCACGGATGACACTCCTGCAACTAGCCAATATACTTTCTCAAATAAATTTAGTGTTTCAAACCATTGATCCATAATGTCTAATTTAGTTGGTTAGGTTACTCTTTTCAGTAAAATACTTACTGCATTGCCCCCAAAACCAACAGCATTTATAAGCACTCTTGATATAGTTTCAGGAACAGAATCATAGCTTACATAAGGAACTTTTATAGCCTTTTGATGTTGCATCATTAATAATGCTAACTCCAAACTTAACATGCCCGAAGCTCCAAACGTATGACCTATCTTCCATTTATTAGTAGTCAAGAACGGAACTTTGTTACAAAATATTTTCTCAATAGCCATTATTTCTGAAGAATCGCCTTTAATTGTTCCCGGCGCATGCATTACAATAACATCTACATCATCAGGATTTATATCTCCCAAAGCCATTTTCATAGAACGTTGAAAACAGACTGCATCTGTAGAAATAGAAATATTATGTTTTAATATTTCCGTAGCATAGCCAATACCCTCAACAACTGCTAAGGCGTTATCTGGAACCCCTTGCTCTAAACATACAACAGAGGCACCTTCTCCCAGCACCATAGTGTTTTGAGTTTTCTCTAAGTTGAAGGCCTGACAAGGATACTTAAAACCCTCAGAGGACGTCTCTCTTGCATAAATTTTTAGTGCTCTAATCTGGGCAATGGTAAAAGGAGTTAGTGGCGCCTCACTACCACCCACCATAAATTTATCTACCAAACCACTCTTAATCCAAGCGAAACCATTCAATAAGGCATGGAGTGCTGTAGAGCAAGTAATTGAATGTGATATTTCTGGACCCTGTGTTTGTAGATCATGAGCAATCCAAGAAGAAATATTCCCCAAGGTTGTTGTAGGCGACGCTAAGGTAGAAGAGGTTTTATTCTTGAGATATTCTTCATGATATTTTTCAAAAAGAGCCGTTGCCCCTCTTGAAGAACCTATGTTCACACCAAAATTAGCCTCTTTTTTCCATCCTGAAATTTTCATTGCCGCCCTTGACGCAAACAACGCAAAGAGCACACTATCATCCAAACTCTTATACTTACTATCTGATTCTTTTAACGCCAAAATTTCTTCTTTGGCTTTTGTTCCCAAAGCACCAACCCAAGTATCAGTACCATCAAAATTTAATGTAGATAATGAGGTTTCATCCTTTAAATATTGTTCCCAAATTTCTTCTTGGGTAATTCCCAATGGTGAAATGGAAGCTATTGCTGTGATTGATATTGGTAAATTCAAAATATATTCTTTCTAAATTAGTGCTAAAACTGCTTTAATACTATCATAAATTTTTCTCAGTTGCTCATTGGTAACTACATATGGTGCAGAAATATAAATAGTACTCCCAAGCGGCCGCAAAAAGACACCTTGACTCATAAAGTGCGCCATTAACTTGTCACGAAGATTTCCATAGCGCTCCATTTCAACAGCCAAGTCTAGCGCATAAATAGTTCCCGTTTGTCTTGTTCTTGCAACTTTTGGGTGGTCTTTTATTTCTAAATCAAATTTTTGATGAGATGCAATTACCCGTTCAATATTATCTTGCATCGCTTTTGACGTTAGCAGTTCTATTCCCGCAAGAGCAGCAGTACATGCCAACGGATTTGCTGTATAGGTATGCCCATGAAATAACCCTTTAGCTATTTCTGTACTAAAGAATGCATCATAGACCTGCTGCGTGCAACTGGTAGCCGCCATAGGAACCATTCCTGCTGTTAGCGCTTTAGACATGCAGATAACATCTGGCTGTATAGCAAGGTGGTCAGAAGCAAAATACTTTCCTGTCTTTCCAAAACCTGTCATGACCTCATCTGCAACGGTAATTACCCCGTACTTTTTCAATAAGGTAAGTATTTTTTCTAGACCTTCTGGATCATGCATTTGCATTGCTGCGGCCCCCTGAATTAATGGCTCATAAATAAACCCTGCAATATCATTTTTCTGCAATCTATTTTCTAGCTTCTCTAAAATAGCTGAAATATTTTCTTTGGTAGGTGTTGCAACACGCTCTACTGCAATAAAAAACTCTTCAAAAGGGCCATTATACACAGACAAACCAGAAACCGACATCGCTCCAAAGGTATCTCCATGAAAAGCATTATCAAAAGCCAGAAGAACATTACGCCTATCTCCCCTATTAAAGTGATACTGCAAGGCCATTTTTATTCCTATCTCAGTAGCCGTAGAACCATTGTCCGAAAAAAATAGTTTCTCTTGATTTGAAGGCAATATTTTAATAAGCTCCTCAGATAATTTTACAGCGGGCTCATGAGTGAAACCGCTAAATACTACCTGATCTAATTGCTGCATTTGTGCGTAAACACGTTCTATGATAAAATCATTGCAATGACCGTAAACACTTGTATACCACGATGAAATTCCGTCAATATATTCCTTACCATCTTCATCTGTTAAAATACATCCTTTTGCTTTTGCTATAGCCAACATGGTTGGGTGCAATTTGTGTTGCGTTAATGGATGCCAGATGTGCTTTTTATCTCTGTCTGAAAGTTTTCTCAATGTTGTAGATTTAAGAGACTGTCTTTTTTATATCTTGCAAAGATGCTAATTAATAGCCAATAAACACAACCATTGCATGCTTACAAAGCTCTTAAATCGCTTAAGTCCTGAATATAACAATCTTAAAAACATAAGTGTTTTTTATATGCTGTTTGCTGCTTCTTTTTTTATTCGATTTCCTTTTTTTTTTAGAGACTATATAGACCGTGATGAAAGTACCTTTATTATTATGGGGCAATCATGGGTTAATGGCCATCTGCCCTATCTAGAACTTTGGGATTTAAAACCGCCTTTAAACTTTTTATTCTTTGCAGGAATCATCTATGTATTCGGAAAAAGTCTTTTTATCATTCGGCTTTTTGGCGCATTAATCGTCGCCATAACATCATTCTATACCTATAAAATAACGCTTGAAGTAAGTACAAAAAAAGTAGCTATTTGGTGTGGTATTTTTTGTGTGTTTTTCCAAAGTTTATTTGGGAGCATGCAAGGTGTTATGTCTGAGCATATTTCTATGGTTTTCTTTATCCCTAGCCTGTATTTAATCCTAAAACACAAAGAATGGTATTGGGTACTAATTTCTGGGATATTAATGGGGGCAACGGCAATGGTAAAATTAAACATGGCCTACCCTATTGCACTGATTGGACTTTTTTACGTCTATACGTATTGGAACACAAAAAATATAAAATCAGGAATTAGAAACACCATACTTTATGGATTTGGGATACTCCTTGTTATCGGACTAACCATACTTCCCTATTTCTTAAATGGGCATCTTAGCTTATGGTGGAATTCTGTGATAGAAGCACCAATGGTTTATGCGAATTCTAAACGAAACGCTCTTATTAGTTTTGCTCCTTTATTGCTGTTAATTCTGCTCTTTTTATATTTCGCTAAGCGAAAAAAATTAATAGATTTTAAAAATACCGCAATTCAATTAATTGCTCTGGTGAGCCTAACCGTGTATTTATCTTTTATAAAAGGCGGCCGTTTAAATGGTCATTACTTACTACAATTATATCCAATGCTTCTCATTTTGGTGGGTATCGCAATTCATCAAACTGCATTTATAGTAAACAAAACTCATAAAAAATTCTTAGTAGTATTACTATTCTTAATTCCTTTAGAAAGCTATATAGAATATGCGCAGATTGTAAAAAATAAAATTGAAAAAGGAACTTTCTACAATGGTGAAGGAATTGAAGTAGCTAATTACATAAAGAAAAATCATATCAATTTTGAAAACATTTTATTCACGGAGTATCATATTGGCTATTGGCTTTTAAATACCAACCCACCCACAAAAGCTGCCACACATCCTAGCAATATTTGCCGGTCAGAATTATTTCCGTATTCTCAAAACCTCAGAAAAACTACTTCAGAGGAGATTAAGTACATCTTTGAAGTAAAAAAACCACAAATAATTGTAAAAAAAGAAGGGAGTCAACTTCTAGATAAAAGATTAATCGATGAAAATATTTATGTTAATGCCTACTTAGAAAAAAAATACACACTCATTAAGACAATTGGCAAGGCCGTTATTTACCAGCGTTTAAAGTAATTCTAAAGCCGATTTAAACTGATCTGCATATTTTTTTATGGTCGCTTTATCAAAAACAGCCTCCTCATCTATCCTTCCAATACAAGGAACTTTTGTTTTCTTCAGTATAATTTCTTCAGTGGTTTTTTGTTCTTTACCACTAAATAAAATTACTACATCATATTTTCTTTCTTGCAACCATCCTACGGTTAACAGCGTATGGTTTATACTTCCTAGATAGTGTCTAGAGACCACCACAACCTTGTAATTTGGCATAATAATATCTAAAATAGTATCCTCATCATTTATAGGAACTAATAATCCGCCTGCCCCTTCAATCACTAAATGATTCTCGGTTTCAGGCTCTTCTATTTTCTCTCTATCAATAACCACCCCATCTATCGCTGCTGCTGCATGCGGACTCATAGGTGTTTTTAAAGCATAACTATTTTTATGAATTGTAGTCTTGGTATTAGAAATAAGCGCTGCAATCTTATGACTATCAGAATCCTCTAATTCTCCCGCTTGTATAGGCTTCCAATAATCGGCCTCCAAAGCTTCTACTAGAATAGCAGATGCCATCGTTTTACCTACTTCCGTTGAGATACCTGTAACAAATAATTTTTTTTTCATACTTAAGGATTTGTAATCATCTTACAATTTAAACATTTGTATTTTCTTTTTTCAAAAAAAGGGAAGAGTTTGTAAAAAATACTTTTTCGGGCATAATAGGTTTCAGATTTTTGGGCTTTACAATTAGGGCAGGTAACAGGCAAACCATCATCTCCTATAGCATATGCCCTGATACTGTCATAAATCTCTAAAGCGCGCTCTTTATCTTCCTGAAAAACTTGCACTTTTGCTCCTCCAATAGCATTACTTATCAAAGGATCAGAATTTATCGTATTCTCATCTTTTACAAAAACGGTAATCCCTTCTGATTCTAATTTGATTTTAAAAATCTGTAAATCTGCAGCATATTCAAACGTAGCAATAGTCACCCATTTATCTATCATATATCAATGCATTAATTTTTTCAATACCGTTAAAACATCAAAAATTTCCTCCTTTGTATTATAACTATGTAAACAAAATCGCAGTCGCTCTTGCCCTTTAGCAACTGTAGGCGATAAAATTGCTTTTACACCAAAATTATTATTTTGTAAGACTGATGCCAAATTTTTTACCTTTTCATTGCCGGAGATTACACAGCATTGAATGGCAGAGTTACTCTCTATAAAATATTCTTTAAGCTCTAAATTTTCTAATTGATTTTTAAAGTACTTAATATTATTTTTCAATCCCAAAACTGATGCTGATGTAGCAAGCTCTTGATACGCTAGATAAATTGTCGCCAAAGAATGTGGAGGCAGTCCTGTAGTATATATAAAACTACGAGAAAAATTAAGTAAATACTCTTTTAGCCGCACACTCCCCAAAATTGCTGCGCCGTGGCAACCCATCCCTTTCCCGAAAGTAACAATTTGAGCAAATACTTGATGGGCAATATTTAATTCAGTAATTAAACCTTTTCCTTCTTTTCCAAAAATACCTAAAGCATGTGCTTCATCTACCACAAAACGAAGTTTGTGTCTTTCACAAAAATTGGCGAATGCTACAAGATCTGGTGAATCTCCATCCATAGAAAAAACAGACTCCGTCACCACATAAACCTCAACATCTATACCCTGATGTTTCTCTAATTCCAAAACCCGACTGATAACGCGCTGTAAATCTTTTACATTATTATGTTTAAACTTATAGCCTTTAGCAGTACTAAGCGCAATACCATCACGGATACTCGCATGAATATATTCATCATAAAAAATATAATCTCCGCGTTGCGGGATGGCGCTAAAAAAACCAACATTAGCATCGTATCCAGAATTAAATACTAAGGCAGTAGCTGTAGCATGGAAGTTTGCTATCCTATCCTCTACTTCAGTATACAAGTCATAATTTCCCGAAATTAATCGAGAACCTGTAGCACCATTTAATCTTAGATTCTTATCTACCAATAAAGCAACAGCACCTTCAAAAATTGCGGTATTTTTTGCAAAACCTAAATAATCATTGGAAGAAAAATCTATTAGATGTTGTTGTACAGGCAGAGACCGAAGCGCGTTAAGCCCTCTGCGGTCTTCTAGTTTTTTACTTAATTTTTTTGGAAAGCTAGCCATAACACAAAGGTAGTATTTACTAAAGTAGACGTTTTAGAAAAGGTGTTATATTTTTAATCTATCTACGCTTAAAGAACACGTGCTTTATGATGAAAAAATCCTATTGTGAGAATATACTTTCATGTAATTCATCGAAAATATTATATAAATATACTATATTTAACGTAATTTTAACTAACTAACCATATTTCTATTGACGAAATTATTACTTCTACTCTTTATGTTCAGCACCTATTGCTATTCTCAAAGTATTAATTTTGACCAACTTGACAAAGAGAAATGGTTAAGAAATGAAAATTCAGACACTCATTAGATTCAAATATAGATACAGAGCAAAATAAAATTTATATGTATTCAACTCATAGCTTCAATGAAAAGTATTTGAAAGTGTCGACTTTGAAATATGATTTGACCACAATTACAACCCAATTAATACCTCTTGGTAAAATTGGTTTAATAATTCTTGAATTAAACGCTATTTCAAGTAATTCTGAAACATGGAAATTCACCCTAAATAAAATAAAAAACGAATCTTCAATTAATTATAAAATGAAATAAAACGACCATTTATTACAATTGTTAGTTAAAATTCAATTAAAAATAAAAAAGTAGATAGTCCGTTAAATAAAAAATTATAAGCTATAACTATATGAAATTTAATATTCAAATTCTTACTTTAATTTGCTTTGCAAGTTTCTTCAGTTGTTCTTCAGATGATGAAGCTCCTCCAAAGATTATTGTAGTAGAAGAAGAAGTAATTGAAGATACCGCTATTATCAATCTCACAAGCGAAGAATCGAACGAAATTGACTTTGGTGATGTTGTTACTAATATAACGAGTACAAGAGTTTTCACTATTCATAATTCTGGAAATTCAGATTTAAAAATTGCTAACATTATTATTCCAGATAATTATACCATTGATTTATTAACAAGCATTATTCCTTCTAATCAAAGTAAGGAGTTTACAGTCACTTTTACACCAACGGACATTCTGGATTATACAGATTTAATCAAAATTGAATCTAATGCTACAAGTGGTACTGCTAGTATAATAATAAAAGGAATTGGAGTAAATTCAATCTATGACGGCTCAGTAACATTAATAACTCAGGATGAAGTTGAAGACTTTGCTAAATCAGGATATACAGAAATCACGGGAGCATTATTTATTGGAAATATTAATAATTTTTCTCCGATCAACAGCCTAGCCAGCTTAAATAAAATTACAGAAGTAGGTAGTCTACAAGTTATTAGTACGACCGAATTGGAAGATTTAACAGGACTAGAAAACTTGAATGTAACAGTCAGCATTCAATTATTATCAAATTCTGCCTTGAAAAATGTAGATGCCCTACTAAGTGTTACTAAGCTATCTAGTTATTTAAGTCTTTTATCTAACACGGCATTAACGCAAATTAATGGCTTATCGAACATATCAGAAATAGGAGATAATTTACGTGTTAATAATCATCCTAATTTAATTAATCTTGATGGCCTAGCCAATATAATAACAGTTAAGAATAAACTTTATATAGAGAACAACTCACTGATTGAAAATTTAAATGGACTATCATCTCTTCAGTCCGTAAGTTCAGTCAGCATTCGATATAATGCAGAACTCTATAGTTACTGTGGAATAAAATCATTACTTACAAATAAGGGTATAGGAGAAGATTATTTCAGACCAAGATTTAACCGTTACAACCCATCCTCATATACAATAGAAGATTTTGATTGTGAAAAAATGATACCTGATGGAATTATTCATAGTGATACCGGTTATGGGATTTCTGAACAGAAAGATATTGATTACCTTATTTCTAATGATTTTCATGGTATTGATGGAGGTCTAATTATTTCCTCCGAAAATATAACTTCCTTAGAGTCACTTAGTTTTTTAAAGACAGTATCTGGATCTATAAGGATTAATGATACAGCTTTAACAAACCTAAACGGCTTGGAAAACTTAACTAATGTAGCGCAAATTTATATTTTAAATAATTTAACTCTTTCAGATTATTGTGGTCTTTCACCTCTCATAGTTAATGGCTCTTTAGGTGAAAATTTATACCCGTCAAGTGAACCTTTTTATACTGTTGATAATTTATATAACCCCACCTTAGCAGATATCCAAAATGGTCTATGTAGCGAATAAAACAAAAGACGAATGATAGAATGAATCAAAAATGAAATTCACACAAAACACCCCCTTTGAAGGGGCGGCATAGCGTGAGGTATAAGCGAGCTGTAGCTATGGCAGGGGATGAAAAAAGGTGAAAAAAACGTAGGTTGAAGCATCATAGCAAAAAATAAAATGATATACTGCGTATAAAACATCCCTGCCTATCGGCTGTCCCCTCAAGGGATCAATACCTAGTAGAAACATTTTTGCTACCTAAACAAATCCCCCTTTGAAGGGGGCGGCATAGCGTGAGCTATAAGCGAGCTATAGCTATGGCGGGGGATGAAAAAAAGCTCAATAAAAAAAAGTAGTTTGAAACATAAAAGCAAAAAATAAAATGACATACTGCGTACAAAACATCCCTGCCTATCGGCTGTCCCCTCAAAGGGACAATTCCTAATAGCTACATTTCTTATGGAAATAAATACTGTGAGCCCACTTTTTCTCTTAATTGAAAATACTATCTTAGTCCACCTAAATAGTTTTTAAATGAAACCACTACTTCTACTCACGATCCTTTTTCTTTCAATTAGTAGCAACGCACAAACCAACAGTTATACCATTTCTTTTGAAAATGCGGTGCATCACGAAGCAGAAATTACGGCTACATTCCCTAAAATTACTTCAGAAATTTTTAGTGTACGTATGAGTAGAACATCTCCAGGGAGGTACGCATTACATGAATTTGCCAAAAACATCTATGCTGTTAAAGCAACAGATGGCCAAGGAAAATCTCTGACTATAAAGCGTCCAAACCCATACCAATGGGATATTTCTGGGCATGATGGTACCGTCAATATCAGCTACACCCTATTCGCAGATCGTGCAGATGGTACGTATTCTCAGATTGATGAAACACACGCTCATTTAAATATCCCTGCCACCTTTATGTATGCCCCTGAATTTTCAGAGCGTAAAATCAATGTAAATTTTCAGCCTAGAGAAGATCTAAATTGGAAGATTGCTACACAGCTACCTTTGGTTTCTAATACCACGTATAGCGCAGACAACCTGCAGTATTTTATGGATAGCCCTACGGAGTTGAGTAATTTTGGAATGCGCGAATTTGAGGTTACGGAAGCAGATGGAAAAAAGAAAAACATCCGCTTTGTACTGCATCATAATGGGACTGATGCCGAACTAGATACCTATTTTGAGAAAATAAAAAAGACTGTTTTGGCTGAAAAAGCAGTTTTCGGGGAGCTTGCAAATTTTGATTATGGCACCTATACTTTTCTAGCCTGTTATATTCCTAATGCTTCTGGAGATGGTATGGAACACAGAAACTCTACCATTCTTACCAATACACGTAGCTTAGCAGATGGCGGAATGGAAAAAAATATGGGAACCGTTTCTCATGAATTTTTTCATAGTTGGAATGTAGAACGCATACGACCAAAAAGCTTAGAGCCTTTTAATTTTGAAGAAGCTAATATGAGTGGCGAGTTATGGTTTGCAGAGGGGTTTACCAGCTATTACACCAATCTTATATTATGTAGAGCAAAATTAATTACAGACCAAGAATATGTAGAGGGTATCACAGGCACCTTTAATTATGTATGGAATTCTCCAGCAAGACAATTTTTTAATCCGATAGAAATGAGCTACCAAGCTCCTTTTGTAGACGCTGCTACTTCTGTAGATCCTGTAAACCGAGAGAATACATTTATATCTTATTATTCTTATGGAAGCATTCTAGGACTAGCACTAGATTTATCGCTAAGAGAAAAAGGCTTGAATTTGGATGATTTTATGAAACTGGTATGGACTACCTACGGAAAAAAAGAGATTCCTTATACCGTAAAAAATCTTAATGAAAGCTTGAATACCTATGCGGGGAAAGATTTTGGTGATGCTTTTTTCAATGCATACATCTATAAAAGTAATATGCCAGACTATACAGCATTGTTCAAAACCGTTGGCGTTACCTTAAGTCAACAAGCAACTGTTGCCAATTTTGGCGCATCAGTTACTATTAATGCTAATCTACAAGGAGAAATAAGAAGAAACACCACTATTGGCAGTCCTGCATATTTAGGGGGACTAGACAAAGGAGATTTTATAACTAAAATAAACGGACAAGCATTACCAAGCAGCACTAGTTTTGAAGACTATATAAAAACCTTTCCCGTAGGAACGGAACTAACTATAGACTTCCTTAGAAATGCGGAACCACAAAAAACAACGGTAAAGCTTGCCTCAAATCCTGAGTACAGCATAAAACTAGCCGATAATCCGTCTAAAAAAACTCTTAAAAACAGAACTGCATGGCTAAATGATCACGAGTAAACTAGTGACTATTGCTAGCATTACATAGATCTTACTATAAGAAATATGTTGCACTGCCTCAAGGGTTTAGATTGTTAAGATTATTCTAGGCTAAAAACAACTTTCGGGTTCTTTTTAGTCGTTGATTTCTTTTGCATTTTGGCCGCTATCAATTTAGAATATGCTAGCTGATTGGCTGCTATTTGCTTTAAATCATCAGACAAAGGCTTAGCTTTCTTTTGGACAGTTCTGGTGGGTGCAAATTGTTTCTTAGGAGAACCCTTGAAAAAATTAATACCGAATTCAGCCAAAATTTGGTCTAAACTATGGGTCGATTGTTTTTTAGAGATGGTTAATTCTCTTTTAGAAGTGCTTTTAAACTCCTTTTTAAATAATATAGAAAACATAAGTAGTTAATTTGGGTTCTGTAAAGTTAACGATATATTTTCGTAAATCGTACAAATCACGTCAAAAATTAAAGAATTTTCCTACATTATTAAATTATAAACAGGAAGTGGCTCAAAAACAACATCTTAAGAGACAAACGGCATATAAGCACAAAGAGTAGTCTATTTGATAGCGTTAACAATAAAACCGATAGCGCTAAGAGTGCCAAAAATAGCATGATTTTAAAGGTATTATTTTGAGAATATAAGGCTTATCTATATATTCCCCCTTTATTAAGAGAAGTTTCTATGAATTGGTATGTAGTATATGTACAATCTAAAAAAGAAAAAAAAGTAGCCGATGTCTTGCAACAAATGCAGATAGAAGTGTACTGCCCTCTTATCAAAGAAGTTAGGCAATGGAGTGATCGTAAAAAAACCATTGAAAGCCCACTATTTAAATCTTATGTATTTGTGAGGCTGCATGATAAAGACCGCTCTAATGTATTTAGCGTACCGGGTGTAGTCCGTTATTTATTTTGGTTGGGGCAACCAGCTATTGTTCGCGATGAAGAGATTAGCATTATAAAAAAATGGTTAGAAGATGATACTATTGAAGAAATTACCCTCCATAAATTACTCCCAGGAGATGAAATTCTCATAAAAAATGGCCTCCTAAAAGATAAAAAAGCCATCATCCAAGAAATAGGAAAAAAAAGAATGCGCTTGGCCTTACCTGGATTAAATATTATTATCAATGCCAAAATTAAAGATGTTGTTTAACCTACTGTTTACCAGCAACTAAACAGATTTAAAAACTACGGCTCTTTTACTTTCTAATGAGTCCTGTAAAGTCTAATTTCACTGAGCCTCATCCTAATCTTGAAGGGCTATTAAAACCCAGAAAATACACTTCATCGATAAAAAATGTCATACAACAGCAAGTACCTAATAGAAGCTTCGTAAAACGCTTATGCATATCTCAGATTGTTAAGGAAGCAAATAGAATATTTTCACAAACACCTCCTTTTAATTATCGACTTCACAAATCTCAACAGACTTTCAAAAGAAACCTTGTACCATCAAAATAGCCTGTTTAATTTTACAACTTAATTTGTTTTTAGAAATCGTGTGGAAAACCACATTGTTTAATCAATAAGCTAGATTATCTTAGCACACAGTAAAACAAATTACAACCGTAACCCCAATATGTGGTTTACGGCGCGGAGCGCTAAAAAAGACTCAAATTTTTAGCAAATTACACCCCACATATATCGAATGTAAATCCATTAAAATTTAATTATCGAAGTCTCATCAATACTTTATTGACGTACTTCGAGCTAATAACCTTTAATTTAGTCAACATATGAAAGTAGCATTTATCACAGGAGTAACCGGACAAGATGGCGCTTACTTGAGTGAATTTTTATTGAAAAAAGGATACCAAGTACACGGTCTTAAAAGAAGAGCATCTCTATTCAACACAGACAGAATAGATCATTTGTATCAAGATCCTCATGTAGAAAACCGTAATTTTATTTTACATTATGGTGATATGACGGATAGTACGAACCTAATCCGTTTAATTCAAGAAATTCAACCAGACGAAATTTACAATCTTGCGGCTATGAGCCACGTACAAGTGTCTTTTGAAGTTCCTGAATATACAGGTAACGCAGATGGTTTAGGTACCTTACGTATTTTAGATGCCGTACGTTTATTAGGTTTAGAAAAGAAAACACGTATTTACCAAGCTTCTACATCAGAACTATATGGTAAAGTACAAGAAGTACCACAATCAGAAACTACCCCTTTCTACCCACGTAGCCCATATGCGGTTGCAAAAATGTATGCTTACTGGATAACAGTAAACTATAGAGAAGCTTACGGAATGTATGCTTGTAACGGTATTTTATTTAACCATGAATCTCCAATTAGAGGAGAAACTTTTGTAACCCGTAAAATTACACGTGCCGCTTCAAGAATTGCACTTGGTTTACAAGACAAAATATACTTAGGTAATCTTGATGCCAAAAGAGATTGGGGTCATGCAAAAGATTATGTGCGTATGATGTGGATGATCTTACAAGCAGAAGAAGCAGAAGACTGGGTAATTGCAACCGGAAAAACTACTCCTGTTAGAGAGTTTGTACGTATGGCTTTTGCAGAAGTTGGCGTAGAATTAGAATTTAAAGGAGAAGGTATAGAAGAAAAAGGATACGTTAAAGCATGTACCAATCCAGAATTTCAATTAGAAATTGGTAAAGAAGTATTAGCGGTAGATCCTAAATACTTTAGACCTACAGAAGTAGATTTATTAATTGGTGATGCTACTAAAGCAAATACTAAATTAGGTTGGATTCCTGAATTTGATTTACAAGACTTAGTAAAAGATATGATGAAGCATGATGTAAAATTAATGCAGAAAGATCAGTTCTTAAAAGAAGGTGGCTATGACACGTTCAACTATTTCGAATAAATCTAATTTCAATTAAAATACAGCACTAATAGTTTAAGCACTGCTTAACTATTGGTGCTAATTATTAAAGTTTCATCTCAGTTTAACGAGCACACATGGAGAAAAACGCAAAAATATATATAGCTGGTCATAGAGGTTTAGTGGGCAGTGCCATTATAAAAAACTTAGAAGCTAGAGGGTATACCAATTTTATTACTCGTACCCACAAAGAATTAGACCTAACCAATAGCACAGCGGTGGCAGATTTTTTTGCTACAGAAAAACCAGAATATGTGTTTTTAGCTGCGGCCAAGGTAGGAGGTATTGTAGCCAATAATACCTACAGAGCAGATTTTATCTATGCCAACTTAATGATTCAGAATAATGTTATTCATCAAAGTTATGTGCATGATGTTAAAAAATTAATGTTTTTAGGGAGTACGTGTATTTACCCAAAAAACTGTCCGCAACCCATGAAAGAGGACTATCTGTTAACAGATACCTTAGAGTACACTAATGAGCCTTATGCAATTGCTAAAATTGCAGGGATAAAAATGTGCGAAAGTTATAACCTGCAATATGACCGAAACTTTATTTCGGTAATGCCTACCAACTTATATGGTCCTAATGATAATTTCGATTTAGAAAAATCTCATGTACTACCGGCATTAATCCGCAAGATGCATCTGGGCAAAGCTTTAGAAAATCAAGATTGGACTACCCTTCGTAAAGATTTAAATAAACTTCCTATTGAAGGATTTGATGGCTCTGCAATGGATGAAGACATCTACTCTATCCTAGATAAATATGGCATTCAGAAAAAAGGAGACACCGTACATTTAGAAATTTGGGGTTCTGGTAAACCGATGCGCGAATTTCTTTGGAGTGAAGACATGGCCGATGCTTGTGTATTTCTTATGGAAGAGCGCGACTTTAAAGATTGCTACGATACTAAAGCTAAAGAGATCAGAAATACCCATATTAATATAGGTACAGGGGTTGATATATCTATTAAAGATTTAGCGAAATTAGTTAAAGAGACCGTAGGGTTTAAAGGGAAATTATATTTCAATGCTGACAAACCAGACGGAACCATGAAAAAATTAACAGATCCTTCTAAATTGCATGGTCTAGGATGGAAACATAAGATAGAACTGCAAGAAGGGGTTCAAAAAGTTTATGATTGGTATCTTAAACAAGCATAATAGCTGGTCCTAAGAAACATAAAAAAATGTCCTTCTCTGCATTAAAACATTATTTTAATCATTCAATAAGCACAAGATTTCTTAAGGTGTTGTTGCTTATAGATGTAATGTTTGTTGTGGGGCATTTAATCGTAGTCACTTTATTTCAATCTGAACCCAGCACCTTACTTTTAGATGCTGAAGGGTTAGGGTATCCAGAGTTATTCCAATATGCAAAATATAGCCTAGTAATTGCATTTAGCACTTATATTGTCTTCGTAAAAAAAAGATACAGCTACTTACCATTTATTGGTTTGTTTATCGTGCTTTTATTAGATGACGTTTTTCAAATACACTCCAAAGCAAGTTACTTTTTTGCGTATCGCTTAAAGTTACATACCCTTTTTGGTTTAAAAGCAGTCATGTACGGGCAACTAGTCTATATTATATTACTAGGTAGTTTAAGTATTATCTTGTTTAGACTATTTTATAGACGTACAACTATTAATACGAAGAAAACATTTACAGATATTTTTATCCTACTTGTTTTATTTCTATTCTTTGGCGTTGGTATAGATATAATACACCAATTGTTTCTAAATACACCAAAAATAGGTTCGTTACTGACTATACTAGAAGAAGGTGGTGAGATGATTAGCCTAAGTGTACTAGTTTGGTACTTCTTTTTTTTAATGTTTAAGGTCGATGAAAAAAGAAATTTTCTAAAAGACTGCATACTAATCAAATGTTGCCTGAAATTAAATTGATGGCTAAAATATTATTTTAAATAAATGCAAAAAGAACGCATACTATATATTGATAGATTAAGAGGTATAAACATTTTTTTAGTTGTCTTAGGGCATATTGTAACAAACAATGTTATTCAAGGTGAGTACTCGGGAGTTTATGTCTGGGGCTCAACATTTAGAATGCCATTATTTATGTTTCTATGTGGTTACATAGCTGCCAAAGTAATTAAACCAAAAATTTTCAAAAATTACGGAGGGTTTATATTAAAAAAATGCAGGACATTATTAATACCATTTTTTGTGTGGCCATTATTAGTTTCAAACTTTTTTTTTACAGCTAAAGAAGATTACCACTTCTTAGATACAATGAGTGTTTTAATTAATGGAGGAGGTCTATGGTTTTTGCTACATTTATTTTATATAACAATTTTATATTCCTTTTGGCTATACATTTCCTCGAAAATAAATTCAAAAAATAAATTTTGGCTTGACACGATAATATCAGGGTTAGTATTATCCATATTAGCAGTGTTACTTTACTTTGACGTGAGCCCTATGATAAGGCCTTTAATCATGTTTTACATATTTTACTTCGCAGGTGTATTTGTTTCTAAATATGATATGTTTTCAAACATCCTAATGAAGAGAGAAGTTTTTAGTGTAGCACTATTGGTATTTATTTCTTTAGTTGGGTTTTATATCTATGCAGATTCTACCATCTATAATATTCTGATTAAAGTCATCTGTGCTATTGCAGCAATAGCAGTATTTTACTTTACAATTAGAACTATAAAATGGCCCCCATTAATAGATAAATACGTTAGATTTTGGGGTGTCAATTCGTTAATTATATATGTTACTCATTTCCACATCATTCGCATCTTTGAGAATCCATTTATACCAGAAGGAGTAAACCCATTTATACTATTAGTATTTACTGCTCTATTAGCTATAATAGCTTGCTTAATTACTATGACCATTTATAGTTTTATAAAGATGAGTCCAGTTTTAAACTTTTTACTGTATGGTAGTAAATTAAATTTACCTTTTTCGAAAAAAGAGGCAACCCTAAATACATAACAAGTACATGGTTATTGTTTAATGAATAATTTAAAGAAATATCTTAGTCTTAAAAGTGATAGAACTAAAAATATCGTAAAGCATATTGGTTGGTCATCATTTTATAAAATAGGCTCAGTTTTAATAAACTTTCTTTTAGTCCCATTAACAATAAATTACCTAGATAAAGAAAGCTATGGCATTTGGCTAACCTTGAGTTCGTTTATAAGTTGGTTTTCATTTTTTGACATAGGATTAGGAAATGGGCTTAGAAATAAATTTACCGAAGCTAAAGCAAAGGGTAAATACAGACTTGCAAAAATATATATTTCGAATGCCTATTATACTATAAGTGCAATCGCTATTGGGTTAATTACAATATTTGTTATCATTAATAATTTTGTGAATTGGAGCACTTTATTTAATACAAATAGTTCTTTGCGCCACGACTTACAGATATTGATGCCATTAATTATTGGATTTTTTGGAATACAATTGGTACTAAAATTAATAACAACGATTTATACGGCAGATCAACAACATTCTGCTCAAGGCAAGATTGATTTTTTCACAAAATTTATTTCTATTATAGCAATATGGTTGCTTCTAAAAACATCTGAAAGCTCCTTGCTACTTTTTGGAATTATTTTTTCATTTCTGCCTGTATTAATTTTATTTATATTTAATATAATAGCTTTCACTGGAAGATACAAAGCTTATAAGCCTGACTTAGGATTGTGGAAAAGAAAGTATGTATCTGACATCATGAATGTTGGTTTTAATTTTTTTATTATACAAATTGCAGTAATCATCCTGTTTACTACAGATAATTTAATTATCACTAAATTGTTTGGCCCTGCAGAAGTAGTCCCCTACACCATTGCTTATAAATATTACACTCTAATAATTATGGCTTACAGCATAATCATTGCACCGTATTGGTCTTCATTTTCAGATGCTTATGCAAAAAAAGAATACAATTGGATAAAAAAGTCTGTACAGAACATTCAACGTATTTGGCTAATTATACCATTTTTATTGGGTATTATGCTTTTAATATCCAATTGGTTTTTTAAACTGTGGGTAGGTGACACTGTAAAAATATCACATACACTCTCCGTCTCAATGATTGTGTATGTACTGTTTATGACCTACCAAATGATTTATGTTCAGTTTATCAATGGAATAGGTAAAATAAAATTACAATTAATTATAAGCATCATATCAATATTAATAAACATTCCATTAAGTATTTTTCTCTCAAAATTCTTAAAATTGGGACTATCCGGAGTTATTTTAGCCACCAGTTTCTCCTTATTAATTTCGGTCATTTTGTGGCCTATACAATACAAGAAATTAATCAACGGCACAGCAAAAGGTATTTGGAATAAATAATGCCTTTTAAAATAAAAAAAATGAAAGTTCTAATCTTTACAAATTCATCTGCAAAATATGATGCAGCGGTAAATAGTTATCATGGCGCCGGGTGGGTAGAGTCTTTCATTACACTATTAGAAGAACAAAGGGGAATAGAGTTAGCTGTTTCTTTTTTCCATGAAAAAGATGGTAAAAAAATGACTCGTGATAATTTAACATTTTATCCCATTTTCAAAGCCTCCCGAAGAAGCAACCCTATTAAAACAATCCTTAGTGATTGGAAAGGAAGTATAGAGAATGAAAAGGCCTGCAAAGATATGCTTACTGTAATTGAAGACTTCAAACCAGATGTCATTCAGGTTTTTGGATCCGAGAATATGTATGCCTTAATACAAAAATATACGAAAGTGCCAGTAGTAGTTCATTTACAAGGACTTTTAAATCCATATCATAATGCTTTTTACCCCGCAAATCAGTCGAAATACAATTTCATTTTTGATTTAAACTATGTAAAGCAAAATATTTTAGGAAAAGGAATTAACCACCTAGCTAAACGAATAAAAAATAAAGCGACAAGAGAGGCTGATCATTTTAAAAATTTACACTACGTTATGGGCAGAACTCATTGGGATAAAATGGTTTCTAAAATACACAATCCTGAAATAAGCTATTTCCATGTAGATGAAGTGTTACGTCCAATATTTTACGATAATATCGTAAAAATCAAGAACAGAAAACAAAGTGAAAAAATAGAAATTGTAACAACTATTTCACCAACTTTATATAAAGGCCTTGATGTTATTCTAAAAACAGCTAATTTATTACTAGAAACAACATCTTTAAATTTCGTTTGGTCTATAATAGGCTTGGAGCACAACGATCCTTTGGTTCTCCATTTTGAAAAAAGCTTAAAACTGAAACACCAAAATCTAAATATCAAATTTTTGGGAGTTAGAGAAGCAAATAATTTTGTAGATAGCATACAACAAGCAGATCTATTTATTCATCCTTCTTATATTGATAATAGTCCAAATAGCGTTTGTGAGGCACAAATTTTGGGCATACCAGTAATTGCCTTTAATGTGGGTGGCTTGGCTAGTCTTATAGAAAATGAAATAACGGGCACATTGTTACCTTCTAATGGAATTTATGAAACGGTAAATGCAATACTTAAATTTAACAAAGAGCCAGAACATTTTTGGAATATGGCACATGAAGCACAAAACATAGCGGTAAAAAGGCATGCGAAAAATACCATAATTACACAAGTTACAAATGTGTATGAAACTATAGTGCAGAACGCTACTATTAACACTAATAAATAATACAAATATCTATTGGATCAAGCAAAAAGAGTAGCAAAAAACACCGGGTTTCTATATGCCCGTATGGCTATAACCGTATTCATTTCTTTGTATACCACAAGATTAATTTTAGCAGCATTAGGGGCTACAGATTTTGGTATATTTAATCTAGTTGCGGGCGCTATTGCCATGTTAGCTTTTTTAAATTCTGCAATGGCCTTAGCTACACAGCGCTTTATGTCGTATGCCGAAGGTAAAGGAGATTTTGACGCACAGGTTGGTATATTCAATGTTAGTATAGTATTACATCTTATAATTGCCGTTCTGGTCGTCTTATTTATGGAAGGTGCAGGGTACTTTTTATTTGATGGTATATTAGAAATACCAGAAAATAGACTCTATGCCGCAAAATTTATTTTTCAATGCATGGTGCTAAGTACTTTTATTGGTATTATTTCCGTACCCTATGATGCCGTAATTAATGCGCATGAGAATATGTTCTTAGTTGCTATTTTAGGAATTGTTGAAGCCTTAATAAAATTGGCAATTGCCTTATATGTAACAACCACCGGTTTTGATAAATTAATTAGTTATGGTCTTCTTATGGCCGTAATGACTATAATTTTGTTAATAATTAGGCGTGTATATTGCCATTTGAAATATGAAGAAGTAAAAATTAATGTAAGAAAATATTATAGCAAAGCATTATTTAAAGAAATGGGTAATTTTGCAGGATGGACCTTCTTAGGCTCTTCTACAAGTATCATTTCTTTTTATGGTCAAGGCTTGGTATTAAACATGTTTTTTGGTCCCCGAGTAAATGCTGCTCATGGTATTTCAAACCAGGTTAGCGGGCAATTAGGTGCGTTTTCTACTACCATGTTAAAAGCTCTAAATCCTGTTATTGCAAAAAGTGAGGGCGCAGGAAATAGAGCCACCATGTTAAAGATGACTGAAATGGGTAGTAAAGTTTCTTTTTTCTTATTACTCATATTGTATGTGCCTGTGTTGATAGAAATGCCTTATATATTTAATTTATGGCTAAAAGAAGTGCCTGAATATACCATAATATTTTGCCGATTGCTCTTAATTAAGAACTTAATACAGCAATTGTTCGTATCTGTAGACACCTCTATTCGCGCTGTAGGGAACATTCGTGGGTTTCAAATTTCCAGTGCAATAGCAAGCATATTTCCACTACTAATTTGCGCAGGTTTATTTACTATTGAACTACCTGCCTACTATCTGTATATTGTATTCATGCTCCATGCCGTAATAAATGCTTATATCATTTTATACTTTGCAAACAAACATTGCGATTTACAATATAAACCCTTTATGCAAAATGTAGTAGTTAGATGTTTTACTACATTTATTTTAATGGCTGGTTGCTCTCTTATTCCACTGTTTTTTATGGATGAAGGTTTTATAAGATTAATTACGATAGGGGTGTTATCTTTTATAACCTATATACTTTTTATTTGGAATATAGGTTTTGGGAAAAAAGAAAAAGAATGGATCATGCCATTACTGCTATCTTTCATAAGCACCATTAAAAATAAAATCTTTAGGAAATAACCGTTTTAAGGAATATTTACGTATAAACTATAGGAGAGTTTAAAGTTTAAATTTTTAGAATTTAAAAAAAATGAAAGTTATACAAGCTACAGGTCAAACCTGTAATCAATTTTGGATATATTCTCATCATTTTGCTGAGTCGATCAAAACAGGTGAAAAAATTTTGATCTTAGCTCCAGATATTGCTCTAAAGGATTACCCAAATCTACAAGAACAAACTTTTATTAAATTCCCGTTTTATAGTAAAACTATTTCAAGAATATTTGGCTACAAGAAAAACATACAAATATTAAACAAAATTTTCGCTAACAAATTTTCAATAAAAGCTTTAAAATACTTATTTAAAATAATACCAAAAGTTACTTTTATTGAAGGAAAAATGGGTCAGTTTACTTATAAAGACTCAATAAAATATACAAATGAGTTTAAGCAAATATTTAAACCAACCGACACCGTCATAGAAACTGTTAATACGTTTTTACAAAATAAAAACTCCGCATTTGATATACTTGTGGGCATACACATTCGAAGAGGTGATTATATTAGCTGGAATAATGGGAAATTTTATTATTCGGATGAGGAATACAGTGACATAATGATGCAAATGGCGCAATTATTCCCAAATCAGAGAGTTAGTTTTTTGATGTGCAGTAATGAAAAAATAAAATTGGAAAATTTTAATACCCATAATACATTAATTTTTGAGAGGAGCTCTGCTGCTATGGACTTGTACGGGCTAAGCATGTGTGATTACATCTTAGGACCACCGTCATCCTATTCATCATGGGCCGCTTTTTATGGAAGTAAACCATTTTATTTTATAATGAATCCAAAAAACGTTATATCAATGGAACAGTTTTGTAACGACAAAATTGATTGGCCACCATCGTTTTATTAAATTAAAATTATTTTAGAACTCTAAAATGAGCATGAAAATAAAAAAAATTTTGCTATTAGTCCCAGGTTTAATTGTAAAGTTAAAGGAGCTTGCTAAGGATGGATCAAGAGATTTAGAAAATAAATTTCGATATAAAGATGCCATTGTAGAAGCGGGCTGTAAAATATCACCAGATACTAAGATTAAATCAAATGCTAGAATATTTTATAATACATCATTGAACAATTGTAATATATCTGAATTTACATACATTGGAAGTAGCTGTTTTTTGCAAAACACTTCTGTGGGTAAATTTTGTTCTGTTGCAAAACATAGTTTAATAGGTTTGGGTATACATCCCACAGACTTAATCTCTACTACACCCTTGTTTTATAGAAAAAACAACCCACTCAAAGTAAAATTACTTAAAGAGGATTTAGGTTTTGAAGAATACAAACCAATTACTATAGGTCACGATGTATGGATTGGTGCACGAGCAATAGTAATGGATGGCGTTGAAATAGGAACAGGAGCAATTGTCGCATCTGGAGCTGTAGTCACTAAGGATATTCCTCCATATGCCATCGTGGGCGGCGTACCTGCCAAATTAATAAAATATCGATTTAGTGAAGAGAAAATAGAAGAACTTTTGAGTTCTGCATGGTGGGAATGGGATTTAGAGAAAATCAACAAGTATCAAAAAGAAAAATTTGCAAATGATGACCATTTCAATAATATATAAAGGCATTCGAAAAATACATCGGACGATAATTGGATCATTTTACACACCTATTGGCAAAATAAAGTTCAAATTAAATGGTGCCAATTTTAAAGATGGCTTAAAAGTAAAAGGACCACTAAAATTAAATATCACACGTAGAGGTGAATTAACGATTGGTAAAGATTGTCGTTTTAATAGTGGGCAAAATTATAATGTTTCTGGGGGTAATCAGAGATGTCATTTTTGGATTGACGGGAAACTTACCATGGGCAATAATGTAGGTATAAGTAGTAGTTCTATTTTATGCAGGCATGAAATAAATATAGGCAATCACGTTAAAATCGGAGGAAACACCTTAATTATAGACACTGATGCACATTCTACAAACCCTAAAGAAAGAACAACCTCAGTATCTAAAGATTCAAAAAAAGCAAACTGGGGTCCGGTAACAATTTCAGATTTTGTATTCATTGGAACCCGATGTATTATATTAAAAGGTGTTACTATTGGGAAAAACTCAATAGTCGCTGCAGGTTCTATCGTCACTAAAAATATTCCTGCAAATGAAATTTGGGGTGGGAATCCTGCCAAAAAAATTAGATCCATATAATTAATAAGAGTTATAAATTAAAAAAACAGTAAGTGTCAAAATTGAAAAAATATTTAATACTATCGATCATGATAGTGATCACTCTTTTTTCAGTAGATGTTTATTCTCATATGCCCATTAATAGTACGGTTGTATGGTGGATATTATTAACTGGCGTGATAATTTATTTTATAATAGTAAAAAAAGAGTTTTACAACACTGCAAATTCAAAGAACATACGTTATGTAGAACTCTACATTTACTGGAATATTATCTGTATTATACGCGGCTTTTTTGTGGCTGAAGATTATTGGGAGTGGAAATTCTTAATACAATTTGGTTTAGTTCTTTTAATTCCGATCTGTATTTATACGGTCACCAATACCTTTTGGGTACAAAAAATGATGCAACAGTGGTTTAAATTTATACTCCCTGCATTTTTTATTATCTACTTTGTCTTATTCAATGAGGCTGTAGGCCACTATTTAGTCCCTGTAAGTTTTGCTTTATTATTATTTCCATTTTTAACAAAAAAATGGAAAATTATATCAGTAGCTATGGCCTTAATTGTTTTTGCAGCTAATCTAGGAGCAAGAAGCAACGTTATTAAGTTTGTTATACCTATGATACTTTCCTTAATATATTATTTTAAAATACTAATAAATACTAAAATTTTAAAGCTTGCACGTATAGTCTTTATTGCTCTCCCTTTTCTTCTTTTTTATTTAGGAATCACAAACTCTTTTAATATTTTTAAGATGAGCGATTACATCGAAGGTGACTACAGAGCAACTCAAGAACAAGATGTAGGTGGGCCGGACGATCTAACTGCAGATACGCGCACATTTCTATATGTAGAGGTAATTTCTTCTGCTCTAAAATATGATTATGTGTGGCTAGGACGTACACCGGCAAGAGGAAATGAATCACAAGCGTTTGGACCTGGAATAGATAAAGATTTAGGCACCCATAAGATGGAACGTCCCAGTAACGAAGTTTCTATATTAAATGTATTTACTTGGACAGGTATCATAGGAGTTATTCTTTACTTTCTAATTTTCTTTAAAGCTACCTATTTGGCATTATATAAATCTAAGAGCCGGATTATGAAAATAATAGGTGTGTATTTAGCGTTTAGATGGTCTTACGCATGGGTAGAAGATTTTAGTAAATTTAATCTGTCTTACTTTTTCCTCTGGGTAACAATAGGAATATGTTTTTCAGAAGATTTTAGGGGCATGACCGATCGCGAATTTAAAAATTGGGTTCGTGGCATTTTTGATCAACGCTACCGAGCCGCAATTGTAAAAAAACGGCTAATAATTAGCGAAAAATAGAACTACCAACTTTAGTTTAAGAAAAAAAACATGATTTACATAGTAATACCAGTATTTAACCGTTGGCACTTTACAAAAGCCTGTGTAGAGCAATTGCAAAGACAGACCTATAAGGATTTTAAAATAGTTATTGTTGATGACGGTTCTACAGATGATACAGCAGGCAAACTAGCAGAAGAATACCCTGAAGTAATTGTTCTGAAAGGTGACGGCTCCTTATGGTGGACCGGTGGTATAAATTTAGGTATTGAATATGCATTACAGCATAAAGCAGATTTTGTTCTTTCTTTAAATAATGACACGCTACCAAAAATAGACTACTTAGAAAAATTAATTGAAGGGACTAAAGTAAAACCGGGAGCACTGATTGGTTCTACAGGAGTAAACACAGAAACCAAACATATAAATTTTTCAGGAGAAAAGGTTAACTGGCTTACAGATACGGTAAAAGATTTAAGGAACGAAATAGACAAAACAAAAAGAGGTCAGCTTTTGAAGGTTACTCATTTCCCGGGACGGGGCTTACTTATTCCAGTAAAAGTATTTGATGTCATTGGGCTATTTGATCAAAAGACCTTCCCACATTATATGGCGGACTATGATTTTACATTTCGCGCCATCAAAGCAGGTTTTGAAGTATATTGTAGTGTAGATGCACAGTTAGGTACCTATCCGGAAGCCAGTGGAGCCAACCAGTTAATTGCACAAAAAACTTGGAAAAATTACAAGGAACATTTATTTGGTATGAAGGGTGCCGCCAATCTTAAATATTATTTAACCTATGTAACTAGACACTGCCCTTGGTACTTGCTCCCAATAAGCGCTACTATTGGAACTGGAAAAAGATTAACCAGTTATTGGTTAAAAAAGTAAATTTAGTTACACCCCAATATACTAATTGAACCTATAAATAAAAGACTACTATCATATAAAATAGATTACTCCGTAAACCATATCTTTTTTGAAACTAACCACTTCCCCTCACATAAAAAGATAAGTTTCGTATTTAAAACCAAGTATTAACCAAAAATGGTTGCACGACTACCAAAAGTGCAATACCGCGTATGAGTTTAAAAAAACTAAAATTCAGAAGACAATTTTTATTGTCACCTAAATTATGTCCAGACTTAGAGGGATGGGATTTTCAAGAAGTTGGAAAACACTATTTGTACGTACATCCGGACTGTTTACAAGCATTTGCAACAAGCAATGGCAAAAGAGGTATTTTATTGGGGCACGTACTAAACCCTCGACAACCAGATTTATCAACATCAGAAATATTAGAAGATATTGTTCAGCAAAGTGATGAAATTGGTATTGCTAAATCTATCTATGGCTTAGTAGGAAGATTTGTTTTAATAGTAGAGAAAAATAATGAATTCACCTTTTTCAATGATGCCTGCGGTTTAAAATCATTTTTCTTTACCCAGCAAGATCACAAATTTTATGCGGCTTCACAACCATTACTTTTAAAATTAGTTACCAAAAATTTGATTGAGCAAGGAGAGCGTTACCATAGTTATCATGATTCTGAATATGTAAAATCTAATAAGGAAAATTGGTTTCCGAGTGGCACATCATTATACCCCGGAGTTTATCATTTAGTAGCTAATCATTACTTAAAAAGTGAGACACTACAACAAACACGGTACTGGCCAATAAAAAAACTAGAGACTATTAATTATGAAGAAGCAAAAGAGAAATTTGCCAAGCTCTTAAAATTGACCATAGATGCTGGCAGTAAAAAATATAAATTAGGCTTAGGAATTACTGGGGGCTTTGACAGCAGAATATTATTAAGCGCAAGTAAGGATGCTGCGGAGCGCATGCTTTTTTACACTTTACAATATCGAAATTTAGACTATAACTCTAATGATATTAGAATACCTGTATCATTGACTCAGAAAATAAATATTCCGCATAGCCTCATGGATTGCCGAATTCCTATATCAGAGGAATTTAAAGAAATATATTTGGCAAGTTCAGATATGGCACACTTGAATGATTGGGGGCATATTGCCTATGGGATATCCCAAAATTTACCCGAAGGAACCATGTCTGTAAAAGGGAGCTGCTCAGAAACAGGCAGGTGTTTTTTTTACAAAAATGGTGTGCATCCAGAACTCAAGTCTAGTCAAGACATCATGAATATAAATCCTAAGTGGAAAGAAATTCCATTTATTGATGAACAAATTTCAAAATGGTATGATGAAGTTAAAGATTCCAACACCAATAAAGGTTATAACATATTAGACCTATTTCATTGGGAAGTAAGTACAGGTAGTTGGCAGTCACAGAGTCAATTAGAATGGGATCTAGTGCACGATACTTTTACACCCTTTAATAATAGGGAATTATTAGATCTAATGCTACATATTGACACCAAGTACCGATCAAAACCAAACTATACACTATACAAAGATACCATGAACATGTTATGGCCAGAGGTTTTGTTAGAACCTATAAATCCTTTGGATACTAAATCTGAAGTAAAGCAATTATTAAAAAGTATTTTAACTCGCTTAGGGTTCGAAAAATACAATCGTTAAAAACATAATTAGTAACCTTAACTTTAAAAGAATGATAAAGCCAGCTCCCATACTTCTATTTACTTATAAGAGGCTAGATGCTTTAAAAAATACCATTGCTGCTTTAAAGAAAAATGACTTAGCCTCTGAATCCGATTTATTTATATTCTCGGACGGGCCAAAGCAATTAAAGGATAAGGACATTATAGACCAAATTAGAACTTTTTTAAAAACAGTTGATGGTTTTAAATCAGTAACTATTAGCGCTTCTCCTACCAACAAAGGATTAGCTAATTCTATAATAGGTGGAGTAACAACGGTCATGGAAAAATCTGAGACGGTAATAGTTTTGGAAGACGACTTGCTCACTACTCCTAATTTTTTAACCTACATGAACAAGGCACTATCAGAGTATACAGCAGAGAAGAAAATATTTTCAATATCTGGTTATTCTTTTGATTTGCGTAGTAAGGATCAAAATCCAAATACCACCTACCTACTAAACCGAGGCTGGTCTTGGGGTTGGGCTACTTGGCGAGACCGTTGGGAAAATGTAGATTGGGAAGTAGCCTCCTATAAAGAGTTTTCTGAAAATAAAATAGAACGCAAAGAATTTGCTAAGGGAGGGTCCGATCTTAATGCTATGCTAGACAAACAAATGAGTGGAAAGCTAGACTCTTGGGCTATTCGTTGGTTTTATCACCAATTTAAGACTGGAGGTTTAACACTATATCCATTAGGCTCTAAAATCTATAATGATGGCTTTGATGAATTTGCAACACATACCAATGGATCCGAAAAGAGATATCTACCGTATTTAGATAAGGAACATCAAATGAATTTTGATTTTCCTAAGGAAATTGCAATTAGCAAAGAATATCAAAAGAAATTTCAATCTAAGATGGGTATTATCGCTCGTATTAAATCTAAAATTGAAGGCTTTTTCAAATAAAAGAATCCATGATTAAAAATCTTATTCGTAACCTACGGTTTTTTTATCTTATGAAGATAAAATGGAAAAAGTATAGCATAGGAGAAAATTTCTACGCAGGAATGCGCGTACAATTATGGGCTAAAAACAGCTTAATTATTGGTAAAAATTTTTATATCGGAAGAGACTCTCAAATTGAGGCAGACTGCACCATTGGTGATAATGTTATTTTTGGCAATAAAGTGGCTATCGTAGGAAAATATGATCATCATTACCAACAATTGGGCGTACCAATTCGTATGGCCTCTAGAATTAGAGATGAAAGCTATAATTGGAAAGGGCTTTCTAGTAAAACTATCATTGAAGATGATGTTTGGGTAGGTTATGGAGCCATAATCATGAGTGGTGTTACTATTAGAAAAGGTTCAATAATAGCCGCAGGTGCCGTAGTGACCAAAGATACTGAGGCTTATAGTATTTCTGGCGGTAACCCTGCAAAAAAAATTACCTCCCGTTTTACCACAGAAGATGATTTAAAAACTCATTTGACTTTGGAGAAAGATTTTTTAACTAAAAATAAATATTATACAGGAGTTCAAGGATTTCCTGTCCGTAATAAATAACTCAAAAAATTGAATCTACTAGTATGGATTTAGACATTACACATGTGGACAATACCATTTTAGAACAATAAATTTTAATTTTTCTCGCATCTCATAAAAGCAAACTTTATGACTAAATTTTCAACCATACCCTGTTTAGGATATACCGTCTTTGCAGACCAGTTAAAAAACTTACCTGAAGCTAAAAATACTGTAATTAATACCATAAACCAGTACTCCTACTGCATGGCAGAAAAAGATCAAAATTTTAAACAAGCCCTGCTGAGCTCAGATGTCTTATTGCCCGATGGTGTTGGCATTACTTTCGCTGCTAAATTTTTATATGGTGAAAGAATTAAAAAAATTGCTGGTGCAGATTTGCACACCTATTTTTTAAATGACTTAAATGCAAAAAGTGGTTCTTGCTTTTATTTAGGTGCTTCAAATGAGACTTTAGAAAAAATAAAATGTAAAATAAAAATAGAGTACCCAAATATAAGAGTAGGATCCTATTCTCCTCCATTTAAAAAGACATTCTCTGCACAAGATAATTCCCAAATGATTACAGAAGTAAATAGCTTTAAACCAGATGTGTTGTTTATTGGCATGACAGCTCCAAAACAAGAAAAGTGGAGTTTTGAACATAATAATAGCTTAGATGCAGGATATATTTGTGCTATAGGAGCTGTATTTGATTTTTATGCCGGGACCGTAGCTAGGCCAAGTGAGTTTTGGCAGAACTTAGGTTTGGAGTGGTTGGGGCGATTCATTAAAGAGCCCAAACGCATGTGGACACGCTATGTCACGAACGGATTTAAGTACTTAGGCTATTTACTTCAGGCAAAAGTAAAAGGTTAAGTTAGCTACTCCACGTATAACTTACAGATACACTAAAAAATTATCTACTTAAAAGATTCTAGAATCTTTATCTCAGTAGTATTTCTCAGACCCACCTTCCTGAAAAATGATCATACTGAGGTTTACACTAAAATATAGTTAATGAAGAAGTCATATTTTGTCATTCCATTATCCTTTGTATTTCATATTATATCCTTAAACCTAATACTTTTCTTATCGGTTCCAAAAGTATATAATCATGGGTATAGCATCATATATTACAACCTCTCTTGGTTATTAATCACCTATAGTATTGATTTTTACCCAACCGCAAGAAGAGAAGGTTTTGGTACCAATTTGAGGAACTTTATCAACCTATTCGTATTATTTGGATTGGTCTATTTTACCTCCTTCACTTTTCTAAGTGATAGGACCTACCCCTTAGGCTACCTCGTATTGGTATATGCCCTAATTTGTTTAATGCTAACGTTGTTTCGCATTGTATTCTATTGGGCACGCAATTTATACCGTTCAAATGGTTTAAGTAAAGGAGTACGCGTAGTCGTAATTGGCAGGGATAAAAATCTTAAAAAATTGCGTCGCATATTTGATACAGGAAGCTATGGCTATCGGTATATGGGGTATTTTGATAATACAAAATCAGGAAGTCCTACATACATAGGAACTATTCAAGATTCTTTCTCCTACATTTTTGAAAATAATGTAGAAGAAGTATACTGCATGGCTTCAAGGCTTTCTAAAAGTGAAATTCAAGAACTAATGCGTATTGCGGATAACAGCTTAAAGAAAATAAAAATTGTCCCTGACAATAAAGAATTATTTTCCAGAGCCATGTCTATTGAATTATATGGGGAGGTGCCCGTATTAAATTTAAGAGCATCCCCGTTAGAATTAGAATATGCTAATGTGGTGAAACGCATCTTTGATATTGTATTTTCTAGCTTAGTTATTGTGTTTTTGCTTTCATGGTTAACTCCTCTAGTTTGGATTTTAATGAAGATTGATTCCAAAGGCCCACTATTCTTTAAACAAAAAAGACATGGAGTAAATAGAAATACTTTTTTATGTTATAAGTTTAGATCCATGACAAAGAATGAAGATAGCGATACACAGATGGCTACAAAAGGGGATATGCGGATTACAAAATTAGGCCGAATTTTACGTAAAACGAGTATTGATGAACTACCGCAATTTTTTAACGTCTTACAAGGAAATATGAGTGTTGTAGGCCCAAGACCCCATATGCAGTTGCATACAGAACAATTTGAAAAATCTGTAGATAAATATTTGGTACGCCATTTTTTAAAACCAGGAATTACGGGGCTGGCCCAAATTAAAGGGTATCGTGGGGAGATTGTAGAAAATTCCGACATTGTAAATCGTGTACGCTATGATATATTTTACATGGAAAAATGGTCGCTTCAATTAGACTTGAGAATTATTTATTATACCGTTGTAAACGCCATACGTGGAGAAGAACGTGCCTATTAACTAATTACTAGCAAGGTAGTACAAACAGCAAAGAAAAAAATTATTACTTTAAACCCTCATTAATTTATCCGCAGTATATGGAAAAGGAACAATACAAATATTTACCGGTTGCAGAAGAAGAAAGCACTTTAAATATCCGCGAAATTCTAAGCAAATATTTACGCCATTGGCCCTGGTTTTTAGTGCTTCTCTGCCTAACGCTAGGGATAGCTGTAGCGTATTTAAAATTAGGTCCAAAAACCTACCAAACGGTATCGAGCATCATTATTAATGATGAAGAAAATGGAAGTTCTTCTGGCTCGCCTTCCAATATGGATATTGACCTTTTAAGTGGTTTAAAAACCAATAGTATTGCCAACGAGCTAGGATTACTACGTTCCAAACGTTTAATGTTCAACACCGCCAAGGCATTGAACCTCAATGTGGCATACTTAGATGATTCAGGCTTTATAAAAAAAGAACTTTACGATCAAACGCCAGTGATAGTACAGGTATTACGTTTTGATGAAAAATTATTAGAAAATGAAATAATTGAGAAGAACAATTGGTATAGAATTCGTAAAAAAGGAACTGAGAGTTTTGAGTTAATTAATGAAGCTACAGATGTTACAAAAACAATCAAATACGGTACCCCTATTGAATTAGGTTTTGCTGATTTCATCGTAAAGCCAAGCAGCGATACCTCATTATTTTCAGGTAAATGGGAGAGTGTTTTAATCGCATTTTTTCCTCTTAATAGCGTAGCAGAAAATTATTCTAAAAAATTGGCGGTAAATATTGTGGAAGAAAAATCTACTTTATTAGAATTAGGCTTAGAGGACAGAGTTAGTAAAAAAGCAGAAGATATTTTAAATCAATTGGTCTATGAATACAACAAAGAGGCCATAGAAGATAAAAACTTGATTGCCAAAAATACCGCAGATTTTATTGATGAACGTTTACAAATAATCAACGGAGAATTAGACTCCGTAGAGTCTGGCAAAGAGAATTATAAAGAGCAAAATAGGCTTACCGATATTGGTGTAGAATCTTCCATGCTAATTCAAAACGTAAGTGAATTTAATAGAGAGCAGCAACAGATCCAAACACAACTGGAGCTTACGCAGTCCATATTAAGTTATGCTGATAACGATAGCTATAACTTATTTCCATCTAACTTAGGTTTGGAAAATTCAGCATCAAATGAACTTATTTCTGAATATAATGCCTTAGTCATTGAGCGTAACAGATTAGCAGCTAGTTCTACAGAACAAAACCCAGTCGTTAAGGGAATGTCAGATCAAATTAACAGATTGAAGTACAATTTAAAGTCTAATTTAGAGGGTACGCGAAACAATTTAATGATTGCTGAGGATAATTTAAGAAGAAAATCTGGATCTCTAGGCTTTCAAATGTCCCAAATTCCTGGTCAAGAACGTCAAGTGAGGGGAATTGAACGCCAACAAGGCATCAAAGAAGCCTTGTATTTATATTTACTCCAAAAAAGAGAAGAGAACACCTTAGCACTTTCCGTTTCAGCACCCAAAGCCAAAATTGTAGATGAAGCCTTTAGTACACGTAATAGCATATCGCCAAGTCCTAAAGTAGTCTTGGGTGGAGCTATTCTATTAGCTTTATTAATCCCCGTAGTCTTTATAAGAGGCCGTGAGTTGTGGAATAATAAAATAGAAAGTAGAACGGATGTTGAAAAAGGATCTAAAGATGTACCCATTCTTGGAGAATTACCTAAGCTAGGAAAAAAAGATAGTGAATTCATCTTAAAGAATGACCGTTCTGTCTTGGCAGAATCTTTCAGGATTCTATCTGCCAATTTGCAATATGCTATGATTAATAATGCAAGCAGTAACAACGGAAAAACAATTTTCGTGACCTCTACCACTAAAGGAGAAGGAAAGACCTTTGTAGCGGTAAATTTAGCCATTACCTTGGCGCTTTCTGGTAAAAAAGTACTCTTAGTTGGGGGAGATTTAAGAAACCCGCAATTGCATCGTTTTGACACTAATTTAAAGAAAGTATTTGGCGTAAGTGACTATTTGGTAAATAGAACTCAAAATCTTTCAGAATTATACCAAGATACAGAATTGCATGAAAGTCTAAAAATACTTCCATCTGGCTCTATTCCTCCTAACCCGGCAGAACTATTTCAGATGGATCGTTTGGGAACTATGTTTGAACAATTAGAGCAAGAATTTGACTATATTGTAGTAGATACCGCTCCTGCTTTATTGGTAGCCGACACTTTTTTAATTAATAGGTTTGCTTTAGTAACATTATACGTCGTTCGCTCTGAGGTAACTAAAAAAGAGGCTTTACAATTTGTAAATGACTCCAAGAGGAGTGGCAAATTAAAAAATGTCAGTTTAGTCATTAACGATTTAAAGTTAAAAAACTTTGCCTACGGGAATAAGTATGGCTACTCCTACGGAGACTAAGCATAGAGAAGTATCTCAAACAAAAAAAGCCATTCTATATAATATAGAATGGCTTTTTTTTGTAAATGCATTAAGTTAATTATTGCAATCAGATAAAATGGTTTCAGGTAATACGGAACCATTAAACTCCGTATCCCAAGTATTTTCATCCCAGCCTATAACAGTTCCACAATTTCCTGAGTTCCAGGCAGCATTGAAATAACCCTTTTTGTTTGTCCAGCATACCTTGTTATTATAAATTTGGTTTGATTGACAGCTTGATGTGGGGCTCTGGTTCCAAATATAAACACCAACATTCGTAAAAGTTTGTTCTTTGGCGTACACCACATTGTCGTGTATCTTGATGTTTGTACCTCCAGCTATAGCAATCCCATACTGTCCTGGATTTACTAAAATATTATTTTTAACAATTACATAAGCACCTCCATTATCACCGGTCATAATACCTCCGCCGGTACCACTTGGCCCTCCCCCACGAATCCAATTCCCATATATTTCAATTGGACTTGAAGAAGTTCCGGTACTATTAAATAAATTTATGGCATCTTCGGCATAACTTTCTCCTATAAAATTTTCTAAAACATTATAGTTTATTTTATTCCCTGCACCAGTACAATTAGCAAACTGTGCCATTTGTCCTCTAGGAAAGGGTCCCACAACATTTTTAACATCGTTATTTAAAACTTTCACACCTTGACTGTATTGGGCATATACACCCGTAGAAACAGCTTCTAATGTATTGTTTTCAATTGTAATATTATTAGAAGAAACTATTAAGACTCCGTTGCCTGAAGAGTGGTGTAAATATGATTCTTTTATTACCACATTGGAACAATCTGTAAGGGTTATGGCATGTCCTGACGGATTAGAAATATCTAAACCACTTAGTATGGTATCTTTTAATCCTGTTAATACCAAAGGTTCTGAAATGATATATGGACCGCAATACGAAGAACCTTGATCCTTTTTCAACGAGGTATTATTATCCTCTTCCTCCGTTACGGGATCTTCTTCCGGTAATTCCGGTTCAGATACTTCCTCTTCTTCCTCTTCAGGAATAATCCCCTCGATGACTTCTTCCTCTAACAGCTCAGCCTCAATAACTTCAGCAATAAAGTCCGTATCCTTTTTACAAGAACTAGAATTTCCAATAAGAAAGGTTACTAAAAAAGGGATTAATAATAATCGTCTCATGATAATATATTTGTAGGTTATTTCTTCATAAATAGATTGGGGTATACTTACAAAGAAACTAATTCATCGTTATAACGCAAAGATATACGGTTAAAGTGCTCAATCGGATGTATTTTTAGCACATTTGCCAACATCACATTTTATTTTTAGTATGGACAAGAATCTTTCAAAAATTTTAAGCTTAAGGTAATTTTATCACATTAATTTATTCATAATCAGTTTACTATTTGAGGATACGCTATTTTTATATTCCCTAAAAGCTGTATAATTCAATGAAAATCACCTATTCTAGCTCTAAAACTCAAAAAGAATTAGTCCAAATAGTACGTTTACAACAAGAAAACTTATACCGTAACGTCTCAAACGAAGAAAAATTGGCGGAAGGCTTTTTAACGGTTGAGCATACGCTGCAACTCTTGGACCAAATGGGCAAGGTTTGTTCACATACCATAGCAAAAGATGAACAAGGAAACTTAGCAGGATATGCTTTAAGCATGCACCCTTCGTTTAAAGACGAAATAGATGTTCTTAAGCCCCTATTTGAAGTATTAGACCCATTGATAGCTCCAGAAGAAAAATACATGCTTATGGGGCAAATTTGCGTTTCTAAAAATCATAGAAAGCAAGGGGTATTTAGAGGCTTGTATGCCCACATGAAAAAGCATCTAGAACAAGAATATGATACCATTATTACCGAAATAGATGCCTTAAATACCAGATCAATGCAAGCACATTTGGCGGTAGGTTTTGAGGAAATGGTTAGATATATTGCTAACGAGCAAGAATGGGTGGTGGTGCGCATGCAACTCTAAGAAATACTCAGACTTTATTGCCCACAAACTATAGCATGAAGATACTACGAATACCTTTTGAATACTACTAATGCTTATTAATAGCTACTAAACTGTTATGAATAGCTATTAAGGTAATCTACTCTCAGGAGTAATGCGTTTTGGGATACTACAGTTGTTAGGAATAAGAATCATCAAGGATAAGAAACTTATATAAACAAAAAAAGTCCTCAATATTTCTATTGAGGACTTGATTAAAAAAAGGCGACGACCTACTCTCCCACTTGGTATAGCAGTACCATCGGCGCTGATAGGCTTAACTTCCCTGTTCGGAATGGTAAGGGGTGGACCCTATCGCCATGGTCACCTTAAATCGTTGTACTACACAAATGCATAGTAACTAATATTGTTAACATATTAAAGGGACAAAATGGTGTATAAAACACACACTATAAACACAGTTTTAGATTAAATCTAAAGTAAGCTACGATTTTTGGTTATTATATCTTTAAAAAAAGGAAGTCCGCCCCCTAATCAAAGGGGGCAAGTTGTGCAAGCCTATGGGCTATTAGTATCACTTGGCTACAGACATTACTGCCCTTCTACCTATGACCTATCAACGTAGTCATCTCCTACGGCCCTTTAAAGAAATCTCATCTTGTGGCTGGTTTCGCGCTTATATGCTTTCAGCGCTTATCCAATCCCGACATAGCTACCCAGCAATGCTCCTGGCGGAACAACTGGTGCACCAGAGGTCAGTCCAACTCGGTCCTCTCGTACTAGAGTCAGATCCACGCAAATTTCTAACGCCCGCAGTAGATAGAGACCGAACTGTCTCACGACGTTCTGAACCCAGCTCGCGTGCCACTTTAATGGGCGAACAGCCCAACCCTTGGGACCTTCTCCAGCCCCAGGATGTGACGAGCCGACATCGAGGTGCCAAACCCCCCCGTCGATATGAGCTCTTGGGGGAGATCAGCCTGTTATCCCCGGCGTACCTTTTATCCTTTGAGCGATGGCCCTTCCATACGGAACCACCGGATCACTATGCTCTTGTTTCCAACCTGTTCGGCCTGTATGCCTCTCAGTCAAGCACCCTTGTGCCATTGCACTCTACGTACGATTACCAACCGTACTGAGGGTACCTTTAGAAGCCTCCGTTACTCTTTTGGAGGCGACCACCCCAGTCAAACTACCCACCACGCACTGTTCCCTAGTGTTAGGGTTAGGCCCTAGATAAGCAAAGGCTGGTATTTCAACAATGACTCCACAACGCCTGGCGACGCCGCTTCAAAGTCTCCCAGCTATCCTACACATTACTTACCCAGAACCAATACGAAGCTATAGTAAAGGTGCACGGGGTCTTTTCGTCCCACTGCGGGTAACCGGCATCTTCACCGATACTACAATTTCACCGAGCTCATGGCCGAGACAGTGTCCAGATCGTTGCACCATTCGTGCAGGTCGGAACTTACCCGACAAGGAATTTCGCTACCTTAGGACCGTTATAGTTACGGCCGCCGTTTACTGGGGCTTCAATTCAATGCTTCGCCGAAACTAACATCTCCTCTTAACCTTCCAGCACCGGGCAGGTGTCAGGCCCTATACTTCATCTTTCGATTTTGCAGAGCCCTGTGTTTTTGATAAACAGTCGCCTGGACCTCTTCACTGCGGCCCTCCTAAAAGGAGGGCGACCCTTCTCCCGAAGTTACGGGTCTATTTTGCCTAGTTCCTTAGCCATGAATCTCTCGAGCGCCTTAGAATACTCATCCCAACCACCTGTGTCGGTTTACGGTACGGGCTGCTTCACTTGTTTTTCTCGGAGGATGTTACGCTGGATTATCGACGCAGCCGAAGCTTTGTCGTACTATCGGGGTGTTACCACTCCCTTCAACGTGCTATTCCGTCAGCACGCACCAACACCACATCCCCGTCACTTTTAGCGTGAGCAGGTAGCAGAATATTAACTGCTTGTCCATCCACTACCCCTTTCGGGTTCGCGTTAGGTCCCGACTGACCCCCAGCTGATTAGCATAGCTGGGGAAACCTTGGTCTTTCGGCGTGCGGGTTTCTCGCCCGCATTATCGTTACTTATGCCTACATTTTCGTTTCTATGCGTTCCAGCAACCCTTACAGATCACCTTCAACACACATAGAATGCTCCCCTACCCCTCTGTACCGAGTACAGAAGCCATAGCTTCGGTGGTATACTTATGCCCGATTATTATCCATGCGGAATCGCTCGACCAGTGAGCTGTTACGCACTCTTTAAATGAATGGCTGCTTCCAAGCCAACATCCTGGCTGTCAATGCAATTCCACCGCGTTATATCAACTTAGTATACACTTGGGGACCTTAGCTGATGGTCCGGGTTCTTTCCCTCTCGGACATGGACCTTAGCACCCATGCCCTCACTGCTGCAAAACATTTTATAGCATTCGGAGTTTGTCAGGAATTGGTAGGCGGTGAAGCCCCCGCATCCAATCAGTAGCTCTACCTCTATAAAACTATTGCAACGCTGCACCTAAATGCATTTCGGGGAGTACGAGCTATTTCCGAGTTTGATTGGCCTTTCACCCCTACCCACAGGTCATCCCAAGACTTTTCAACGTCAACGGGTTCGGTCCTCCACTTTGGGTTAACAAAGCTTCAACCTGCCCATGGGTAGATCACACGGTTTCGCGTCTACTACTACTAACTATGGCGCCCTATTCAGACTCGCTTTCGCTACGGCTCCGATTCTTAAAATCTTAACCTTGCTAGTAAAAGTAACTCGTAGGCTCATTATGCAAAAGGCACGCCGTCACCCCAAAGGGCTCCGACCGCTTGTAAGCGTATGGTTTCAGGATCTTTTTCACTCCGTTATTCACGGTTCTTTTCACCTTTCCCTCACGGTACTGGTTCACTATCGGTCTCTCAGGAGTATTTAGCCTTACCGGATGGTCCCGGCAAATTCATACAAGGTTTCACGTGCCCCGCACTACTCAGGATACCACTATCAATAACGTTCTTTACTTATACCGGGCTATCACCGTCTTCGGCCTATCTTTCCAAATAGTTCTAATTCATCGCGCATCAAATAGCGTGGTCCTACAACCCCAGCATTGCCGAAACAATACTGGTTTGGGCTAATCCGCGTTCGCTCGCCACTACTAACGGAATCACTTTTGTTTTCTCCTCCTCCGGCTACTTAGATGTTTCAGTTCACCGGGTTTGCTTGATCTTACGATCACGACTGGCCTTCAACCAGACAGGTTGCCCCATTCGGATATCCGCGGATCACAAGTTGTGTGCACCTCCCCGCAGCTTTTCGCAGCTTATCACGTCCTTCATCGCCTCTGAGAGCCTAGGCATCCCCCATACGCCCTTTTCTAGCTTGTCACTAGTCCTTTTTATTCTATTATATATAATTACTACTGTATAAATACAGCAGTACCTCTATCGTACTTTACTCTATTTTTAAATTTGTGTTTACTGTGATTACAATATCCCTGAAGATAATTGTAATTCACTTTGTCCCAATATGTCAATGAACTTTTTTCCCCTCCTACTCCCCCAAAGGGGGAGAGCACTTACTCGTGCTTATTCCTTCCCTTAGGGAAGGCTAGGATGGGATAGTGGAGAATATCGGAGTCGAACCGATGACCTCCTGCGTGCAAGGCAGGCGCTCTAGCCAGCTGAGCTAATCCCCCGTCTTTTAGTGATCAGTTAACAGTTATTAGTTAACAGTACTTATAACGGCTATACTCAACCTCTAAAATTTCCTTTCAAGTGATACCAAATTAATTAGTATCCTTATTTTAATGAACGTTTTTCTAAATCAAACTCTTAATCAATTCCTTAACTAAAAATCTACTTTAGGCAGTAGTCTCAGGCAGACTCGAACTGCCGACCTCTACATTATCAGTGTAGCGCTCTAACCAGCTGAGCTATGAGACTCTCACTTTGCGAATCTTGCGACTCAATCAATATTATAATAACATAATTATAAGACAGCAATTTGAAATACATAACATAACTAAAAAAATATAAGGACTAGAACTCTTTCGTTTTTATTAATTGAGATGTCTTTCTCTAGAAAGGAGGTGTTCCAGCCGCACCTTCCGGTACGGCTACCTTGTTACGACTTAGCCCTAGTTACCGATCTTGCCCTAGGCCGCTCCTTACGGTGACGGACTTCAGGCACTCCCGGCTTCCATGGCTTGACGGGCGGTGTGTACAAGGCCCGGGAACGTATTCACCGGATCATGGCTGATATCCGATTACTAGCGATTCCAGCTTCACGGAGTCGAGTTGCAGACTCCGATCCGAACTGTGATCGGTTTTATAGATTCGCTCCTTATCGCTAAGTGGCTGCTCTCTGTACCGACCATTGTAGCACGTGTGTGGCCCAGGACGTAAGGGCCGTGATGATTTGACGTCATCCCCACCTTCCTCACGGTTTGCACCGGCAGTCTCGTTAGAGTCCCCATCATGACATGCTGGCAACTAACGACAGGGGTTGCGCTCGTTATAGGACTTAACCTGACACCTCACGGCACGAGCTGACGACAACCATGCAGCACCTTGTAAATTGTCCGAAGAAAAGTCTATCTCTAAACCTGTCAATCTACATTTAAGCCCTGGTAAGGTTCCTCGCGTATCATCGAATTAAACCACATGCTCCACCGCTTGTGCGGGCCCCCGTCAATTCCTTTGAGTTTCATTCTTGCGAACGTACTCCCCAGGTGGGATACTTATCACTTTCGCTTGGCCGCTCAGTCCGAAAACCGAACAGCTAGTATCCATCGTTTACGGCGTGGACTACCAGGGTATCTAATCCTGTTCGCTACCCACGCTTTCGTCCATCAGCGTCAGTGTATAGTTAGTGACCTGCCTTCGCAATCGGTATTCTAAGTAATATCTATGCATTTCACCGCTACACTACTTATTCTAGCCACTTCACTATAACTCAAGACCGCCAGTATCAAAGGCAGTGCATACGGTTGAGCCGCAGCATTTCACCTCTGACTTAACAGCCCGCCTACGGACCCTTTAAACCCAATAATTCCGGATAACGCTCGGACCCTCCGTATTACCGCGGCTGCTGGCACGGAGTTAGCCGGTCCTTATTCTTACAGTACCGTCATCAATCTACACGTAGATCTTATTCTTCCTGTATAAAAGTAGTTTACAACCCATAGGGCAGTCTTCCTACACGCGGCATGGCTGGATCAGACTTCCGTCCATTGTCCAATATTCCTCACTGCTGCCTCCCGTAGGAGTCTGGTCCGTGTCTCAGTACCAGTGTGGGGGATCTCCCTCTCAGGACCCCTACTCATCGAAGTCTTGGTAAGCCGTTACCTTACCAACTAACTAATGAGACGCATGCTCATCTCTTACCGTAACCTTTAATATTAAACCGATGCCAGTCTAATATCACATAAGATATTAATCCAAATTTCTCTGGGCTATCCCTTAGTAAGAGGTAGATTGCATACGCGTTGCGCACCCGTGCGCCGGTCGTCAGCGGAGCAAGCTCCCTGTTACCCCTCGACTTGCATGTGTTAGGCCTGCCGCTAGCGTTCATCCTGAGCCAGGATCAAACTCTTCATCGTTGTTTTGTAAATATTATTTAACATCTATTAACCAACTAACAAATCATCCGAATCCTAGCCCTCTATATTCTTTAAGCTATTATGTTAATTCAATTTATTTAATTACCGTTTCCAGTAATTAAACGCTGTCTTACAATATGTCAATGAACTTTTTATCTCTTTTACTCTCCGCTTAATTAAGTATCGTTGTTTCCCTAAGCGGCTGCAAATATACACCCTCTTTTAAAACCCACAAGCGTTTTTGGAAAAAAAATTCAATCTTTTTTTTGACGTTTTTATAACACCCTAGAAACAAAGACTTAACAACAAATTAATTTCTGAAATTATAGCAAAGAAATACAGAAATCAGCATTCTTATTTAAAAAAGAACCCTCACCGCCATAACCCAAATAACCAAAAAAGATCTAGATAAGCTTACCCTCCCTCTCAAGATTACATCAAATTCTACTACACAAAGACCAAAAATTACCTAACAGTTCTTTTTAGAAACAAAATAAACATCTTAAAAAATAGGAAACATCATTTTTGAGCACAACCAAAAGGAACCTCGAAAACAAATACATCAACATCAACTAAAAAAACCAACAACTAATATGAAACTATAGTCACCCCACAGCTACAAAACCATAGATCTACGCACTAAAAAATACCCCATTGAAAACAAGGAGTCATAAGATCCCCAAACAACCCACAAAACATCAACCTTAAAAAGAAAGAGAACATAAAGCCGTAACGAAAAACAAATCATCAATAAATAAGCACATCAACTAAAAACAAATGAAATACAGCCACAGGAGCATCTTAATTCACAGACAAAAAGAAAACAGGTCATCATACAGCAAAGAACCAGATGAAGTAACCGCTACAAACCACTAACCCACCTTAGCTTGTAAACCATAGCACAAACACTAATGAAAGGCAACGAGGCAAACAGCCCAAAACAAAAAAAATCCAGCGAAGAGACCTTCACTGGATTTTTATAATATGTGTAATTGTTCTTCTATAAAAGAAGACCATTTATTTAATTTTGCTTAATCTGCTAAAACGATGACTTTATTATCTTTCATTTCAACAGTACCACTAGAGATTACTAAAGTAATTGCCCCTGTAGCCGACTTAGAAAATTTTGTTTTGTAAGCCTCCGCAATAACTACATTGTTACCTTGAATTTTAACAACACCTTCTTGCAATAAAGAAACGATAGGTGCGTGATTCGCTAACATTTGAAACTCTCCGTTTATCCCTGGTACAGTTACCGAAATAACTTCTCCTGAAAATAAGGTAGCTTCTGGTGATACGATTTCTAAATACATCTTTTTAGTATTAAGTAGTTTGTAACTAGCACTAAGGTTTCTTAGTACTAGCTACTTTATTCTATTTAAGCTTCCGCTAGCATTTTCTCACCAGCTTCAATAGCTTCCTCGATAGTACCTTTAAGGTTAAAAGCAGATTCTGGTAAGTGATCTAACTCACCATCCATAATCATATTAAACCCTTTGATAGTTTCTTTAATATCTACCAACACCCCTTTAAGTCCTGTAAACTGTTCTGCTACGTGGAAAGGCTGAGATAAGAAACGTTGTACACGACGAGCTCTACCTACTGCTAATTTATCTTCTTCAGATAATTCCTCCATCCCTAAGATGGCAATAATATCTTGAAGTTCTTTATAACGTTGTAATAACTCTTTTACATTTTGAGCACACTCATAATGATCTTTTCCTAAAATATCTGCAGTTAAAATTCTAGATGTAGAATCTAAAGGATCTACCGCTGGGTAAATACCTAACTCTGCAATTTTACGAGAAAGTACGGTTGTTGCATCTAAATGCGCGAACGTAGTTGCTGGTGCTGGATCTGTTAAATCATCTGCAGGAACGTAAACCGCCTGTACCGATGTAATAGAACCTCTTTTTGTTGATGTAATACGCTCTTGCATGGCACCCATCTCTGTTGCCAAAGTTGGTTGATACCCTACCGCAGAAGGCATACGACCTAAAAGAGCCGAAACCTCTGAACCTGCTTGCGTAAAACGGAAAATATTATCTACGAAGAATAAAACATCCTTACCTTGACCTTCACCTGCACCATCACGGAAATATTCTGCGATCGTTAAACCAGATAAAGCAACACGCGCACGTGCTCCAGGAGGCTCATTCATCTGACCAAAAACGAAAGTCGCTTTTGATTCTTTCATTAAGTTTTTATCTACTTTAGATAAATCCCATCCACCTTCTTCCATAGAGTGCATGAAATCATCACCGTATTTTATAATCCCTGATTCTAACATCTCACGAAGTAAATCATTACCCTCACGAGTACGTTCCCCTACCCCAGCAAATACAGAAAGACCACCATGACCTTTTGCAATGTTGTTAATAAGCTCTTGGATTAATACTGTTTTACCTACACCTGCACCACCAAATAAACCAATTTTACCACCTTTAGCATAAGGCTCAATTAAATCGATTACTTTGATACCTGTAAAAAGTACTTCAGTAGATGTTGATAAATCTTCGAATTTTGGAGCTTCTCTGTGAATTGGAAGACCATCTTTACCTGATTTAGGTAAATCTCCAAGACCATCAATAGCATCTCCGATTACGTTGAACAAACGGCCATATACATCATCACCAACTGGCATTTGTATTGCACTACCTGTAGCAACAACTTCGGTTCCTCTACTTAAACCATCAGTAGAATCCATAGAAATAGTTCTAACGGAATTTTCACCAATGTGAGATTGAACTTCTAATACTAAAAGAGAACCATCCTTTTTCTTGATCTCTAGAGAATCATAGATTTTTGGAAGTTCAGAACCTGATTGAAATTCAACATCAACAACCGGCCCGATTATTTGGGAAACTTTACCTGTAACTTTAGACATTACCTAAGTATTTATGTTTAGAATTAAAGCGTGTGAGAAATACAATCCGCTATGTTTTAGCTTCCTGTGTTTTTCAGGCTGCAAAGATATGTTTTTAACTTTTAAATAGAAATTGTTTTTTTCTTTTTTATGAACATAAAAAAAGCACCCTTAAAAAGGTGCTTTTTTTTACTATTATTTATGCTATACCTACTGTAAACCAGCAGCATAGTTTGTTGGATAATCTGAAGGGCTTAACAAAGAACCCGAGGCTTCGAAGTTAGAACCATACGTTACATCAATAGCTTTCATGAATTCATTCGCTAAAAATGAATACCCTCTAGCTGTTGGATGAACACCATCTAAAGAAAAGGCACCACCTGTAGCCAAGTTAGACTTTAATATAAAGTCTCCCGTTGCAATACCCGAAGTAGCCAATTCACTCAAGATACTATTTACATCTACAAGTGCTAAGCCTGCTTGGCTAGCATTTGCCGCTATAACATCATTAAAAGCACTCACTGCTACTGCTATTTCTTCTTGTTCACTAGGCAGTAATACCCATTTATCTGCCAAAGGCATGGTTATACCTTCTAAAGAAAATTGTGTAGCCAAAGCTTCTGACAAACCTTGCGATTGCAAGAATGCAACCGAATCTGTATTTACAGTACCGATTATTGAAGAACTAGGCAGCACTAATAAATCTGCAGCAGTTGCTTGCCTTGCTTGACCATAAATAGTACCAAATAGATTTGCTACTAATGGCGCTGCTTGCGCTGGCAAACCAAAAGACTGCACAAATACAGGAAATGTATCACTGCCATTTAATACTGTTTCTATCTGAGCAGATAAATCCGTTAACGATTCATCCTTAACCACCACTGCACTAGCCGCGGTTTCTGAAAAAACTATTTGACGATCTGTAGCACCAGTAACTCCCTGGCTCTCTAAAAATGCAAATACCTGATTTAATTGACCAAATACGCCATTAAGCGTTGGAATCTGAGGCCCAAATGCTTCATTAGCCGGACTTAAAGGGCTAAATGGTACCGTAGTAAAATGAGGAATACTAGTTACATTTGGTATATTAGCCACAACTCCTTTTGCGCCATTTGCCGTTAAAGCACCAATTAAAGTAGCATAAGTGGCACTAAAACCAACTCCTACCGCTCCTTCTACAGGAGTTAAAGGATTTGTACCATCACCTCCAGATAACGCATAGCCAAGCACATCATTATTACCAATCCACAACGAAAAAAATGTTGGCGCTTGTGCTAAGGTTAAATCTAACACACTAGCATTTGGGGTTGCCCCGGTCATACGAACAAAATACGGGTTCGCTAATCCTAGCGATAGATTTGCTATATTACCGTAACCAGGTGCTAATAAATGAAAACTTTTTGCCCCAGGTACCCCCATATTATTAAAAGGCCCCGTAGGGTTATTAAATGCTAAATCTGTACTTACGGTAACAGAGGTTCCCAGTAAATCTTCTAGACCAACGGGTGCTGATTTACTAAGATCAAATACTAAACGCGGTTGCAGAATACGGGTACCCGCAACAGCAATCCCCCCAACATTATCATTCATCAATGGCTGCGTAAAATCTCCACCACCGATTAATGCAAATTTCTGAGATAACATATTAGGTAATGAGTTTTCTTGCGATGCAACAAATAATGCATTGTCTGTAAAACCAGCTGTTAGTGAATTCCCAACAGCAACAAAATTAGAAAAGTCTGCAGAACCCGCTACAAGCGCAGGGGAATCTACCATTAGCTCTGCCTCTACTCTATCTACATCTTCAATATCATTACACGCAAAAAATGTAAGTGACACCGCAGACAACAGGATATATTTTATATTCTTCATCTTAATTTTTTAGTTTATTAATTATTAATTGTCCAAGATAAGTAGTACATAGATCCTATAAATCCTGTACCGAAAGCAGTGAAATACTCATCACCTAAAATATTGGTACCTCCCAATTTGAAAGAAGATTTAATACTTGGAACCGTATAGCTTATTTGAGCATCTAATGTATGGAACTCAGGAACCACACCATTACCAAACGTAGCTTCCCAGAAATAATCATCACTAAATCTATACGCAAGATTGAAACCAAAATTTTCAAATAAGGCATCATTCCCGAAATTAGCTTTAAACTTATGCTCTGGTGTATTGAAGCTAGACATGAAATCTGGATTTGCTTCTTGATCAAAATCTTGCTTCGTGAAGGTATAACTTCCTCCTAAATCATAATTTCCTAAGACCTTCATGGTCAAACCTAATGAAGCACCGTAAGAATTAATATCTACATCGGAGTTGGTATACGCACTATAGCGCTGAAAATCATCATTTCTAATTGCATCTACAGAAGCACCACCATCACCGGCAACACCATAGAAAGTAGCATCTACAACTTCTTGCGAAATAAAATCTTTATAATTATTATAGTAAGCACTAAAATCTACCACTAACTTATTTATTTTACCTCTATAGCCTACTTCAAAAGAAGTAACTTGTTCTGCTTCTACTAAATCTGCATTGGACACCCTTAAATCATCAGCATTTCTGGTTACCTTGAATGTTTCTACTGATTGTGCAGAGTAGGTATCACCATAAGCAACCGCACCTGTTTGCGTAACTTCTGCTGGATTACCATCTAACTGACCACTTTCACTAACCGCAAAAGTTCTGGTATAACGATCTAAATTGTCTTCCGCAGAACCAATTAAAATTGCTCTACCCGCATCTAATCCAATAAATAAATCTTGAGTAGTTGGATTTCTAAAACCAGTTTGCACCGATGCTCTAATATTATGATCTCTGTTTAAGCTGTAGCCTGCAGAAATACGTGGAGAAAAGAAACCATCGAAAAATTCCGACTTATCATAACGTACAGAACCTGTTAATTTTAAACTCTTATCATCCGAAAAATCGAATTTCTTTTGAATTTGTGTATACACACCATACTCTGAGTATCCAATAGGTCCATCAAAATCTGTATAGATAGTTCCAAAAGAATTTAAGCTATATCTTCTAAAAGAACCACCCACTTGAATCTCTGCAAAATCTGTTAAATGTCCGAAGTTATAATTAGCATCTGCATGGTAATATTTAGAAGCGTCTTTAAATTGAGATCCTGTAGCTAAATCTGGATCTTTAATTACGCGATCAAATGCCGATTGAAATTCTGGCGTTCCAGGCAAATAACGACCTGTATCTGCAACTGATCTTGCCGCAGCATGTTTTTGATCATCTGTTAAACCTGAAGGATTACCACTAAGCTCGATTCCTGCATACGTCTGAATATAATCTCCAAACCAATCTTCATCTGACTTCCATGATCTGTTAATGTTGATTCCGGTAAAAACCATATCATAAGAATCACCAGCTTTATCACCAACTAAATAACCTCTTACAAAGAAATTATCATTTTTAATTTCTAATTTATGTTGTTCCTGAAAAAACCCATTAATATTATACCTATTAGTTCCCTGATAGATCGTAGTTCCCGTACCCACCTTACCTACATAAGAGAATTCAAGATTACTATCTTCTATAGGACGGTAATAAAGGCCCCAATCTGCCTTAATGCTTTCTGCATTGTAGTTGGTTAAGTCACTTTCATTATACCCAGTTCTACTTACCACCACGTTTGGAATGATACCCAAACCAGAAGCAGAACGTATGTTTGTAGAAACTTCATCTCCATACACATTGATACCATCATAATTATAGTTGGCTCTTGTTCTCGTAGGATCAAATTTATCTACTTCACTTGTAGCAGCCCAATCCGTACCTTTTAAATATCCGAAGTTAGCTTTGATTGCAAATTTATCTGAGAATTTGTGAGCTGCACGAATTCCAAAATCAGTATAAGCATTATCCCCAGAAGCTTCTTGAGAAGTAATACCTCTTTTTATAGATACACTAATACCTTCATGATCAAACGGACTTTTACTTCTCATAAAAAGAATACCATTAAAGGCATTCGCACCATAAAGCGCAGAAGACGCCCCAGGCAGCAATTCTACACTTTGAACATCTGTCTCTACCATACCCACTAAATTTCCAATCGGGAAATTTAATGCTGGAGTAGAATTATCCATTCCATCTACCAATTGCATGAATCTAGTATTTGCAAAGGTTGCAAACCCTCTTGTATTTACAGACTTAAATGTTAAACTGTTGGTGTTAACATCTACACCTTTTAAATTTTCCAGGCCACCGTAAAAATCGGCCGCCGTTGTATTTTTAATTTGTTCAATCCCAAATCGCTCCACGGTTACTGGAGATTCAAAAATACGCTCTGGTGTTCTTGAAGCCGATATGACAATTTCATCTAAAAGTGTTTGCGATTCCGTTAAAGAAACAGAAACATTTTGGTTATTAGCCGTAATGCTCACTGTACTTTCAGAATAGCCTATACTTGAGACTTTTAATTTGAAAGGGGGTACTTCTGATGTTTCTAGCACAAAATTACCATCAAAGTCAGACACTGTTCCTACAGTTTTACCGACGATCACTACATTTGAACCAGGAATTGGTTGCCCATCTTGATCTACTACATTTCCTTTTACTGTGGTTTGAGAGAATCCCAATGTTCCCACCAAAAGGAAGAATACATACATTATTGTTTTCATTCGAGGGAGTTAAGTTTAATTAGTTTAAAATCGAAGATACAGAATTTTTTATATGATTTCTAAGAAAATAAAAAAAATTATGCATGCATAGTACTATTTTAGCAACAAGACACCCAAATTATTGAATATTTTGTAAAACAAAGAAGTATTAGAGCTTCATTTTAAAGCATAAAAAAAGGGGAAGATGTTACCATCTTCCCCTTTTTTATACTATCCAGATATAGTTACTACTCTACCGTAACTGATTTTGCTAAATTTCTTGGCTGATCTACATTACAACCCCTCATTAATGCAATATGGTACGACAATAACTGTAAAGGAATTGTAGTTAGTAACGGCGTTAAGCTTTCAAAAGTTTCTGGCACTTCAATCACATGATCTGCAAGTTCTTTAACAGCTTCATCACCCTCTGTTACAATAGCAATAATTTTTCCTTTTCGAGATTTAATCTCTTGAATGTTACTGACCACCTTTTCATAATGACCTTTTTTGGTTGCAATAACAAAAACCGGCATATGCTCATCTATAAGTGCAATAGGACCATGCTTCATTTCTGCAGCAGGATATCCTTCTGCATGAATATAACTAATTTCCTTTAACTTAAGTGCACCCTCTAGGGCTACTGGGAAATTATACCCTCTTCCTAAATAAAGACAATTAGTAGCATCTTTGTAAACTTCTGCTACTTTCTCTATTAATTCATTGGACAATAAAGCCCTTTCTACTTTTGATGGAATGTTTTCAAGTTCCGTTAAGAACTCATGGTACTTACTTTGGGAAAGCACACCTTTTTCTTTCGCTAATTTTAAAGCAATTAAGCTTAACACTGTAATTTGAGTTGTAAATGCTTTTGTTGAAGCTACTCCAATTTCTGGACCTGCATGCGTATATGCACCAGCATCTGTTTCTCTTGAAATTGTAGATCCAACTACATTACATACTCCAAAAACAAAAGCACCTTTTTCTTTTGCTAATTTAATAGCTGCTAAAGTATCTGCCGTTTCTCCCGATTGAGAAATAGCTATTAATACATCTTTATCTGTAATTACAGGATTTCTATATCTGAACTCAGATGCATACTCAACCTCAACCGGTATTCTCGCAATATCTTCAAAAATATATTCTGCTACAAGACCCGCGTGCCATGAAGTACCACAGGCTACAATGATAATTCTATTAGCATTCATGAACTTTTCCAAGTTATCATCAATACCCGCCATTTTTATCAAACCTTGATCTGCCAAAAGACGACCACGGTACGTATCTTGAATAGCTCTAGGCTGCTCATAAATTTCCTTCAACATAAAGTGATCGTAACCACCTTTCTCAATTTCTTCAATGTTTAATTGCAATTCCTTTATAATAGGATATACAACAGAATCATCTTTTATCTTACGAAGTTTAATTTCTTTTCCAAGACGAATAATTGCCATCTCTTCATCTTCCAAATACATTGCATTGTTTGTAAACTCAATAAAAGGAGATGCATCTGAAGCGATAAAAAATTCATCTTCACCAATTCCAATAGCCAATGGACTACCTAATTTAGCTACAACAATTTCATCTGGCTTATTTCTATCAAAAACAGCAATAGCATATGCTCCGACAGCTTGATTCAATGCAATCTGAACTGCCTTACCTAATTTGACGTTTTCTTTTTTCTTTACCTCTTCAATAAGATTCACCAATACCTCAGTATCCGTATCTGAATGAAAAACATACCCACGATTTATTAATTCCTTTTTAATAGAATCATAGTTTTCTATAATTCCATTATGAATAATCACTAAATCGCCCGAATTGGAATAATGAGGATGTGAATTTACGTCATTAGGAACCCCATGAGTTGCCCATCTTGTATGGCCAATTCCTAGATTCCCTCCCAAAGCCATACCAGCTTCAGCCTTATTCTTAAGATCTTCTACTTTTCCTTTAGTCTTACATAAGTTAATAGTAGAACCGTCATAAATAGCAACTCCTGCACTATCATAACCTCTATACTCTAACCTTTGAAGTCCTTTTATTATAACTGGGTAGGCATCACGATGCCCTATATATCCTACAATTCCACACATACTGAATAAATAATTTGGTTAATGCTCAAAAATTCTGCGCAAAACTATGGATAACGCAACAATTTCTAAGCTAACTATAGACGTAAAACGAATAAAAACTTTGAGTGGTATACTTATAAGCAATTACTTACTCTACTTCCGTATATAAAATCTCTAATTGAAGTTTCTTTTCTTGATCTGACGTATTACTACCATAAAGTACGGTACCGAATGGGTTAATAGTTGACATTATCGGAATTTTAACTTCAGAAGTTTCTAATTTCGCACTTCCTATGCTCACTACTCTAATATCTGAAGTAACGGATAAACCAAGTGTAGCAATAGATAAGTCACCACTAATTAATCTATTGATGTAATCTGTAATTCGGATCTTATATTTAATTCCTTTCTCACTTTCTTTTTGCAACACGCCATCATAAAAAGGAAATACAGATAGTGCTGTTGGATTAGAAACACTAAATTCTGTTACGGTATTATATAAGACTTCATTTGTTTCAGCGTTATACAGATAAAGACGCATAGGCTCTATTACTCCTGGAGCAGCATCTAAACTAGTTCTATCTACATAGAACACTAAATTAGCCTCATTAATAATCCAATTATTAGCTTTTATCTGGCTAATAACGCTTGTACTCAATGCCGTTTCTTCTGCAAATAACTTAAGCTGCGTGTAGGTACCTGCCCCACCTTTCAGATAAATTTTCTCTGCATTTTCGGTTGAACTCAATGCTTCTAAGACCTCTGGAGAATACTCTTCATTAATAAAAGTATTTACTGCATTCCCTGTAATAGCTGTTGATATGCCATCACCTGTAACCAGATTAATTACAAATCGTTTCTCCAAAACCACACTCTCATCATCGGATTCGTCTGTAGCAGTGCCGTTTGTATCAATAGCGTCGTGAGTATAGGTAATGGTAATATTTGCCCCTGCTAAATTCAACAACATAAAAATATCATCAGCAGCATCAATAGAAACATGAATACCTCGTAAGAAATTTTTAAAATTTGTATTATTTAAAAGTTCTTGAGAACCTTCTTTATCCAAAATATTTTCTTGAAAAAACTGGTTATCTAAAGGCACCCATATACCTGCACCAATAGTTTGATCTACAGTACCCTCTTCATCTACATCTTCCGTATCAGGATCATCCTCATTATAGGTTATAATTTCTGTATCACGAACCGTTTCTGTGCCCTCAAACAAAACATCTGTAAGAAAAGGCGTAAAATCATGATCTGAATAAAAATCTTGTGAATCCTCAAAGTTTGTATCAGGATTTAAATCTCTTAAAAAATAAGTAGAACGCTGTATTTTTAAGTGAAATGGATTTGCTTTTCCAGAACCATATATACTATCTAAAATAAATTTCTTAGGATATGCTGCCAGGCCATTCTCACCATCTTCAGCATCTAAAATTCCATCATTATCTGTATCATTACTTAGCGGATTTAACCCAGAAATTCGTTCTTGGTTATCCGAAATTCCGTCTCCATCTGTATCACTATTAGCATCCGATGCATCAACATCCAAATCATCCGGAACCCCATCACCATCTGTATCCTTTACATCTTGCAAATAAGGAATATAAAGATAAACACTCTTTACCGTTTCATTTTCTACAATGGTTGCTGGTATTGTATCTGATACCGCTCCGTCTTCCGTAGCCTGTGAATAGGTACCAAAAGTTGGCGCCACAGTAGAAAGCTGTAATTGAGAAGTTATTGTTGCGGTAGTTTTACCGTACAATGGGTCGTTAAGGTTTCCTAATTGATAGATAGGCAACCGGTTAGACTTTACCGTATTAATTTTATTATTGTAAGCAAAAACATCAAAAACAGCTTTGCCTGTTCCAAATGGTTCACCCGCAATAACGCCTGAACCTATGGTTGTAACCTCATCTTCACAAGATGAAAATAACCCAGCTACCACTAATCCTGCAACAACAGAAAAGCTTATTTTTTTAATAAATGTCATGTAATTTACTTTAGAACTTCAGTGTTATAAAAATTTGCATAAGCTTCTTCAAACTCATGGAAAGGAACGTACGGAAGTACTGGTTTTTGAAGGTTTGTAATATGCGTACTTAAGTCCTCCGAAATTTCCTCTGACGCTAAAATAACAGCATCTGAATAATCCACCGCTACTTTTAACAAATTATTATAGTCTGGCTTTGCAAGCGTAGGGATAGCATCACTAGAAATACCATCAAATTCTATCTTCTTAACAATGTCCGGATTTAATTCTTCTTCAAATCCTTTAGAATAAACAGAAGTAACCACTTTACTCTCTGAAAATAAAGGCTCATCTGCATAATATTTTTTCAAATATAACGGCACTAATGAAGCCATCCATCCGTGTACATGGATAATATCTGGAGACCAGTTTAATTTTTTCACTGTTTCTACGATCCCTTTTGCAAAAAAGATGGCGCGTTCATCGTTATCCGGAAAAAGAGTTCCGTTTTCATCAGCAAAAGTTGCTTTTCTTTTAAAGTATTCTTCATTATCAATAAAATAAACCTGTATACGTTCTTTAGGTATAGAAGCTACTTTAATAATCAAAGGCATATCCATATCATTGATGACTAGATTCATCCCTGACAAACGTATTACCTCATGCAGTTGATGACGTCTCTCATTGATATTACCATACCTTGGCATAAAGATTCGTATTTGACCTCCATTGCTATTTACCATTTTAGGTGTTTCGTATGACATCAGTGAAACCTCGTTCTCCGGCAAGTAAGGTACTAATTCAGAAGATACAAACAATATCTTTTTACCATCCATAAAAGCTATTTTTTATTTTTTTTATTGGCGTGAGTGCAAAATTACAAAAATTATGCAGATTAGCAGTAATTATATAAGTTTGCGGGTTGTTAAATACAAACAAATGTTAGTAATAGAGACTAAAAAGGAGTTAAAAGACAATTTGTCAGCATTTATTTCAGATTCAAAATCGCTCGGACTTGTACCAACCATGGGCGCTTTGCACTCTGGCCATCTTTCTTTAATTGAAAAAGCGTCAAAAGAAAATGATCAGGTAGTTGTGAGCATTTTTGTGAACCCAACGCAGTTTAATAACCCAAATGACCTCGAAAAGTATCCAAAAACTTTAGAAAACGATTTAAATTTGATCAAAACAGTGTCAAATAACATCATTGTTTACACTCCATCGGTTGAAGAAATCTATCAAAATAACGTTTCTGCAGAAATTTATGACTTTCAAGGTCTTGACACTGTCATGGAAGGAGAGTTTAGAGATAACCATTTTAATGGCGTAGGTACTATTGTTGAAGAGCTTCTAACCAGTATTGCTCCCAATAAGGCCTATTTTGGCGAAAAAGATTTTCAGCAATTACAAATTATTAAAAAACTCATTCAGATAAAAGCTATTCCTGTTGAAATTATTGGCTGCCCAATTGTTCGCGAAGAAAGTGGCCTAGCCATGAGCTCAAGAAACGAAAGACTTTCTGCATCTATGCGCAAAGAGGCTTCCTTTATCTACAAAACTCTAAAAGATGCCAAAGAAATGTTTGGCACAAAAAATGCAATACACGTAGTAGAATGGGTAGAAAATCAGTTTGAAAATAATGAATTCTTATCCTTAGAATATTTTCAAATTGCTGATATTGATACGCTAAAATCTGTAACAGAAAAATTAAATAACAAAAAATACAGAGCGTTTATTGCAGTTTTTGTTGATGACATTCGACTAATTGATAACATTGCTTTGTAAATTATTATCTTTGTACCATGCAAATAGAAGTTGTAAAATCTAAAATACACCGCGTAAAAGTTACCGGAGCAGATCTTAATTACATAGGAAGCATCACTATTGATGAAGACTTAATGGACGCTGCAAATATTATAAGAGGAGAAAAAGTTCAGATTGTAAATAACAATAACGGAGAACGCTTAGAGACTTATGCCATTCCTGGACCTAGAAAGAGTGGAGAAATTACGCTTAACGGCGCAGCTTCTAGAAAAGTAGCGGTAGGAGACATTCTTATCCTTATCACGTACGGACAAATGGATATTGAAGAAGCAAAGACGTTTAATCCGTCATTAGTATTTCCTAACGAGGAGACTAACTTACTGAATTAATCTCTTGAAGAAATCTTTAAAAAAAACACTAAAAACAATACTCCCAATTGGCTTGGGAGTTTTTTTAGTTTGGTATTCCTACAATGCTACTTCAGAAGAAGATAGAGCCCAAATTATTTTTTACATAAAAGAAGCCGATTTATTTTGGGTAGGCATCTCTGTTTTAATGGGAATTTTAAGCCACGTTTCAAGAGCCATACGGTGGAACTATCTTTTAGAACCGCTAGGCTACAAACCCAAAATAGCAAACAACATTTTTATCATTCTTACTTCCTATTTTGCGAATCTAGGAATTCCTAGGTCTGGAGAAATCCTTAGAGCCACGGCCTTAAGCACTTATGAAAATGTCCCTTTTGAAAAAGGATTTGGCACCATTGTTACCGAGAGAGTGGTAGATTTAATTATGCTACTATCTATCATTGCAATTACTTTCTTTCTTCAAACAGACATCATATTAGCTTTTTTTGAAGAGAAAGGCTTTAACTTAAATAAACTATTATTAATACTAGGCGCCGGTATCATTCTTGCTGGACTTGTATTTTTATTTTTAAAAAAATCATCAAACCCCTTCCTTTTAAAAATCAAAAACTTTGGACTAGGCTTACTTCAAGGAGTTACGAGTATTTTTAAAATGAAGCATAAATGGGCATTTATATTCCATACTCTATTTATATGGTTTATCTACATTTCTATGTTTTGGGTGATTAAATTCACCGTTCCAGAAACCATAACTTTAACCATCAGCCAACTTCTTGTAGCATTTGTTTTTGGCGCTTTTGCCATGACTGCAACTAACGGGGGTATAGGACTTTACCCCATTGTAGTTAGTAGTGCTTTAGCCATTTTTGGAATCAGTAGTGTATCTGGAGATGCCTTTGGCTGGATCATGTGGATTTCACAAACGCTAATGGTTGTCGTTTTTGGTGCAATATCTTTTCTGGTATTACCGTTATTAAACAGAAATAAATAACACAAGCACCTAAATCTTTCTGTCATGAAATGCATACTTACCGTATTGGCTTTCTTTTTATACCTTGGATCTAACGCACAAGTTACTCAAGAAATTTTTGAATCTTTTAAACTTCAAGAAAGAAGAGATGTTCAATATTACATTCCTGAAAATTATACCCAAGAAAAAAAGTATCCTTTAATTATTGTTTTAGATGCCGAATATTTATTTGAAAATGTCGTAGCCACTGCTAAGTTTTACAGCAGGTTCCACGGTATGCCCGAGGCTATTATTGCAGGTGTAAACCAATCTAAAAATAATGAACGCTATGACGACTGCGCTTTTGATGAAGTTAGCGGCCTACCCTCTGACAGTTCTAAACTATTTTTTGAATTTCTAGGCATGGAGCTTATTCCATATCTAGAAACGAGCTATAATACAGCACCTTTCAAAATGATTGTTGGATATGATATTACAGCCAATTTTAGCAACTACTATCTTTTCAAAGAAGATTCTCTTTTTAATTCATACGTAAGTATTTCGCCAACCTTAGCTCCAGAAATGGAAACAAGAGTTCCGGCCCGATTAAGCGCTATGGATAAAACAATATTTTATCATTTGATCACTGATGGTGAAAAAGCAAAGAAAGATACGCAAACACCTATTTTAAATACAGCAATTAAAGCTATAGAAAAAGAAAATTTACACTATTTCTATGACGAATATAAAGATGCAGATCATATTTCTGTTGCTACCTACAGCATAGGAAAAGCCTTCGATGATGTGTTTACGATGTTTAAACCCATTAGCCCTACTGAATATAAAACGCAAATTTTAACGTCTGAAGAGCCTGTATTTGATTACCTATCTAACAAATACGAAATGATTGAAAAATTATTTGGGTTTAGAAAAAGTGTAGATTTAAATGATATCATGGCCATCTATGCAGCTTCTCGTAAAAAAGAAGATTTTGAATCGTTAAAGCCATTGGCCGATTTGTGTAAAAAAGAATACCCAGAAACTATGTTAGGGTTTTATTTTGAAGGCGAATATTTAGAGCAAATGGGCGAACCTAAAAAAGCACTAAGAACTTTTGAAAAAGCGTTTGGAATGGAAGAAATAGATTTCTTGACCAAAGACATGGCACTAGAGAAAATTGATGCTTTAAAAGCTGATTTCGGATATTAAATACAGGGTATATTTCATAAATAGGTTTAAAATGCACACCGCAACCAACACATTACTTTAAAAAAATGGAAAACCAACCCAACAAATCAAATTCTAATATCCTATCTATTATCGGAATTGTATGTGGAATTTTAAGTTTAATATTTTCTATAATTCCTTGTTTAGGCGTTTTCGCAATCATCTTTGGCTCCATAGCAGTCATCCTGTCAATTATAGCAGTGATTAGGGTGTTTATGTTAGAACAAGCAAAAGCACTCGCCATTATCGCTATGGCCGTTTCTTTGCTAGGCATTGCGTCTATTGGGCTTCAGTTTTACCTAACCTCAAAAGTATTTTTTGACCAAATAGAATTACAAGAGTTCGAAAAAATTGAAGAGATAGAAAACACAGAAGAACAGGAAGAGAGAGAAGAGCTAGAAGTAATCCCGGAAGAATTACCGGGGGAAACTTCCTTTAACTAAATAGATTTAAAACTGCCATCAGAAATAGAGCAGACCCTTTAGTTTATGGAAAAATCAGATGCTATACATCGTAGAAATCATCTTTTCTTTAACCTACTCTTTATTCTATTTTTCGCCGCAGCACTACTCTACATTTTAATCTCGAAGGATACACTTACCTGCTATTACAAAACAAATTACGGGCTAGAATGCCCCACCTGCGGATTTACACGAGATTTTAAGTCTATTTTAAATTTTCAAACAGCACATTTAATTAACACGAAATCTTTAGTATACTTCAAAGTACTCGGTGCTTTTTTTATATCTAGAATAGTCGTAAGCCTATTTCTTGTCTTTAAATTTCGCTATGTATTTATCTTAATAGCAGACCTTATTCTTATCAGTCTTTTTGTATTTTCTATCGTACTTATTTATTTTAATTTAATCTCCAACATAACTGTTTAAGGAAAAATCAGGATGCCTACCTTGAGATTAAATATAGATTTCGAGTGTTTAAAGATCCCTCTAAGTGTTTTTTACGCTTAAATTTTCCCTATTTAATTACATGGTATTTAGTACCTTTATCCAAAACCTAAAAGAGGGAATGGCTAAAACAAAAACAGCTTTTTTTTGTCAGAATTGCGGCACACAATATGCTAAATGGGTAGGACAATGTACCGCCTGTAAAGAATGGAATACCGTTGTTGAAGAAGTAGTCCAAAAAGAAGAAAAATCTAGCTGGAAGACTCCGACAAATACCACTAAGAAAGTTTCCAAGCCTTTACGAGTTAACGAAATTAGCACGGAGAAAGAATTACGATTAAATACATTTGACCTAGAGTTTAATCGTGTTTTAGGCGGCGGTCTTGTTCCTGGCTCTTTGACACTTTTAGGTGGTGAACCTGGCATAGGAAAGAGTACATTACTACTCCAAATTGCCTTAAAACTACCTTATAAAACGCTATACGTATCTGGAGAAGAGAGTCAGAAGCAAATAAAAATGCGTGCAGACCGTATTCACCCCAATAGCGATACTTGCTTTATTCTTACAGAAACAAAAACTCAAAATATCTTTAAGCAGATAGAAGATACCGAGCCTGATATTGTGGTAATTGATTCCATACAGACGCTACATTCTGATCATATTGAATCTGCCGCCGGAAGTATTTCTCAAATTAGAGAATGTACTGCAGAGCTTATTAAATTTGCTAAAGAAACCAATACTCCCGTGATCTTAATTGGCCATATTACCAAAGATGGTTCTATTGCCGGTCCAAAAATTTTAGAACACATGGTAGATAGTGTGCTTCAATTTGAAGGCGATCGGAATTATGTATACCGCATTTTACGCTCCTTAAAAAATAGGTTTGGCTCTACCTCTGAACTGGGAATTTATGAAATGCAAGGCAGTGGTTTGCGTGAAGTGAACAATCCGTCTGAAATTCTAATTTCTAAAAATGACGAAGGCTTAAGTGGTACCGCAATAGCATCTACTGTAGAAGGCATGCGCCCTCTTATGATAGAAATACAAGCTTTGGTAAGTACTGCTGTTTACGGTACACCTCAACGTTCTACAACGGGTTATAATGCCAAACGTTTAAACATGCTTTTGGCTGTATTAGAAAAGCGTGCTGGATTTAAATTAGCCGCAAAAGATGTATTCTTAAACATTACTGGAGGTATTTCCGTAGATGATCCTGCCATCGATTTGGCCGTAATTGCCGCTATACTTTCCAGCAATGAAGATATTGCCATAGAAAAAGGTGTATGTTTTGCTGCCGAAGTTGGATTAGCTGGCGAAATACGCCCTGTACAACGCGTAGAACAACGAATCACGGAAGCCGAAAAATTAGGATTTGACACTATTTTCGTTTCCAAAAACAATAAAATCAGTCTAAAAAATACACAGATAAACATTCAACTTGTAGCAAAAATTGAAGATGTAGCCAACTATTTATTTGGATAAATTAAGGTGCTGGGTTCGGGAATTCATTATGAATTTTCTCAATACCTTCTAAAACATCCGCACTTAACTCCACATTAATACTCGCTATATTTTCTTCCAATTGACGCATACTCGTTGCCCCAATAATATTGCTTGTTAAAAAAGGTCTAGTATTAACAAAAGCTAAAGACATTTGCGCTAGAGACAAATCATTAGCTTGTGCCAACTCATAATATTTTTGTGTGGCTGCTATTGCCGTTTTTCCACTGTATCTATTGTAGTTAGGAAAAAGTTTTAATCGAGAATTATCTGGCAGTCTATCACCTAAATATTTACCACTTAAAACTCCAAATCCTAATGGAGAATATGCTAAAAGGCCAAGATTCTCACGATGTGCTATTTCTGATAATCCGGTTTCAAACTGTCTGTTCAATAAACTATATGCATTCTGAATCGTAATCATTCTAGGTAAGGTAATATGCACCTTACTTTCTTCCAAATAGCGCATAGCGCCCCAAGGAGTTTCATTAGATATACCTATTTCTCTTATTTTCCCTTCTTGTTTTAAATCACGTAATGTTTCTAGAACTTGATGAAAATTATCTTCCCAAAAATCTGCTGCATCATGGGTATAGCCACGTTTACCAAAATAATTGGTATTTCGTTCTGGCCAATGCAATTGGTATAAATCTATATAATCAGTCTTTAAACGTTCCAAACTATCCTCTACCGCTTCAATAAGCGATGGCCTATCAAAACCCGTAGTCCGTATAAATTTTGTAAATTCTGCTCTCCCAGCAATTTTTGATCCTAGGATAATTTTATCGCGATTTTTATTTTTTTCAAACCAAGTACCAATTATCTTTTCCGTTGCCGATTTGCGATCTGGATGCGCAGGAATAGGATACAATTCTGCAGTGTCAAAGAAATTAACTCCCTGAGATACGGCATAATCCATTTGCTCATGACCCTCAGCTTCTGTATTCTGATTTCCCCAGGTCATTGTTCCTAAGCAAATCTTACTAACTTCTATATCGGTATGTGGTAATTTAGTATAAAACATAACAAATGGGTTGAAAAAATTTAAAAACCAAAAATACGCATATCAACTGCCTATTTCTTTCCTATTGAAATAAAAATTAACTCAATTCGACTAAAATAGGACAATGATCACTATGCCTTGCTTCTGCTAAAATTACGGCTCTTTGTAAGCGCTTTTCTAAAGGCTCACTTACTAGGGCGTAATCTAAACGCCATCCCTTATTATTGTTTCTAGCATTTGCCCTATAACTCCACCACGTATAATTATCTGGCTCATCATTAAAATACCGGAAACTATCAATAAAACCACTATTTATAAAAGTGCCTATCCATTCTCGCTCTACAGGCAAGAAACCAGAAGTGTTTTTTAAGCCCACAGGGTTATGAATATCTATGGCCTCGTGGCAAATATTATAGTCCCCAAGAATTATTAAATTAGGATGCTCCTCCTTTAATTCTGTAACATATTCTTGAAAATCGGCCATGTATTTCAATTTAAAATCCAAGCGATCCATATTGGTCCCAGAAGGTAAATACATACTCATAACAGATACACCATCATAGTCTGCACGAATATTTCGGCCTTCAAAATCCATATAATCTATACCTGTACCGTACACCACATTATTGGGCTTTGTTTTAGATAAAATAGCGACCCCACTATACCCTTTCTTCTGTGCGCTATACCAATAATTATACGAGTATCCGGCGTCTTCAAACAAGCTTAGATCTAATTGTTCCTCCATTGCTTTAATCTCCTGCAAACAAACCACATCTGGATTTACGGCTTTTAACCAATCTATAAAACCTTTATTTATCGCTGCCCTAATTCCATTTACGTTGTACGAAACAATTTTCATCTATAGCTATTTTTCCCTGAAGGATTTATTTTATGAATCCTATTGATTGCCGAAAATACATAATGTTCTCCATAACAAGCAAGCTTGAAGCCATTTAAAAAGCTATCTGTTTCTAAGGTTTTAATTTTTGGTATGCTAATTGATTTTTAATCCCCAAATACTATTCAAATGAAAAAAATACTAATAGCACTGCTTGTTTTAAGTAGCGGGTTGGTTTCCGCACAAGCATATAGAACCTACAATCAAAACCACGAATTGAAATTCAATATTGGATTGTTTCTAGCCTCCACCACAGTAGAAGGTAGTTATGAATATTATTTAAATGAAGATACCAGTATTGGCGGCACCTTGTATTTTAATAACACACCATTGAATTACAATGGAAACTTTGGAATAGGTCCAAATTTTAGGGCCTATTTTGGTTATGCACCACGTAGTGGCTTTTTTGCTGAAGCATTTGGATTGTATTATTCTGGAGAAATTGATGATCCTGAATTTACGGGTAGCACTCTAAACAATCGCTACAACACTACCGCAATCGGTATAGGTATAGGCCATAAATTTGCAACCCGTAGTCAGAAGTTTACGCTAGAGTTTAATGCTGGTTTAGGTCGGAATGTGAACCCTCAAGAATATCAAAATACTTTTATGTACAGAGCTGGACTTTCTGTAGGATTTCGATTTTAAAATCTCACGAATTCACAACACAAACTTTAAAATTTCTTAACCTTTTTCTTACCCACGAAGTATGTAACTTTTCATCGAGTTTATGAATCCCTAAAAAATAATTTTAGCACATAATTATAACTTGGAACACCGATGAGAAAACTATTATTTATAGCAGCTATACATCTTATCCTACTGTCTTGCAAAAGCGATAAGAAAACAGAGAAAGAAGCAGATGTACAAATGGAAGCGACTACACCACAAACTGTAGAAATAAATAAGACACAAGCAGCGTTTAAAGATTTTGACTGGTCTACAATTCCGCTTTCTAAAGTGGACATTGGAAATTTCCCATACCTATCTGCTCCCGAGGGGTTTATGATTAGAAAAGAGGGTATTCATGAAAAGGCAGAAAATGGAATGACCAAATATTCTGATTTCAACAAATTAATAACCTATACAGGTACAAACTTTTTCAATGCCGAAGGAAAAAAGGCAGAACTGGACTTTGCAATGACAGATCCTAATACCGAATTTAAGCAGTACCTATTTGATCAAAGTATGGAGCAGCATTTAGCAAGTATTGGGGCTCACTTAATCTTTAAAGGTCAAATACCTCGAGAGCAAATAGAAAACCTAAACAAAGAAGATGATAAGACTGTTTTTAACTATATTCAAGGAGACCCCTATAATAGTTCCCCTGTAAAGCACTATGCGCTGAATCATTTAAACGGAAAGATAATTTTTCAGGTATGGAGTAATTCTGCCCGCGCTGAAATTGGCATCGTGGAACTAAAAGGTTTTAATCAAACCATAAAACCCCCAACTGCCAGTGAAATGAAATCTGACATTGACAAAATAGGAAAAGCCATTCTAAACATCAATTTCGATACTGATAAAGCAACCTTAAAACCAGACGGACAAAAATTGGTGGCTGAAATATTTACCTTATTAAATGAAAACGATAGTTTAAAGATATCTATTGAAGGGCACACTGATTCTAGCGGAGATGCGGAAAGAAATAAACAACTATCTATAGACAGGGCAAACACCGTCATGTATGCCCTAGCAGCTAAAGGTATTGCTATTCATCGCTTACAAGCAAAAGGTTTTGGTGCTAGCAACCCACTTTTACCTAATAATTCTGAAGAAAGCAAAGCTAAAAATAGGCGCGTAGAATTGGTCAAAATACACTAATAAAGACAACTACTAACTCATTAGTTAACCTGGTATATATCCTAAAAAATATGTGCATTTGTTACCCCCAATTTGCTATATTTTAATAGCATAATTTTTCTCTTGAGCGTGTATTTTTTTTTCTGATGAATCAAAAAATAGAATACATTAGATTACCTAATTTTTAATCTAATCGCTACCTCTCATGATCAAAAAAAATTTTTATTTGCTTATAGGGCTTTTCTTTATTTATGGATGCACAAGTGATGACTCTGAAGAGCCTATAATTTTGAAAAATGTTATTATTGATGTTGTGTATTTTGAGTTTATTTCAGATACTGGAAATGACACTTTCAGACTTCGCTATGAAATAAATTTCACAAACCCCAACAACTCAGACATTACTGGATTCTATAGTATCACTACAACCGCAGACAGTCTCACTACTACACTGCTTTCTACAGAATCTACACCATGCTACGAGATTGACGCAAATTCTAGTTGCACTTTATCATTTGATGCTGAAGATTCATTTGATTTAGCTAAAATTGAATCTATTACACTTGACAGTATCATTTACACTATATCACAATAAAAAAAGGTGGTCTATTTCTAGACCACCTTATATATAAAGTTTATTACGTTATTATTTTTTCAAATCATAACGATCTAAATTCATCACTTTCGTCCAAGCTGCAACAAAATCTTTCACTAAACGATCTTGGCCATCACTTGCACCATATACTTCTGCAATTGCTCTTAATTCCGTATTAGAACCAAAAATTAAATCGGCTCGAGTTCCTGTAAAAACTACTTCATTTGTTTTCCGATTACGACCTTCAAAAAGGCTATCGTCATTTGAAGTTGCTTTCCATGTATAGGTGAAGTCTAATATATTTTTAAAGAAATCATTAGTTAAACTTCCTCTATTATCTGTAAAGACTCCATGGTTAGAACCATCATAGTTGGCTCCTAGCACACGTAGACCTCCCACTAAAACTGTCATTTCCGGAACTGATAAGGTCAGTAAATTTGCTTTATCAATTAACAAATCTTCTGCCGCTATTTTCAAACCAGGTTTCATGTAATTTCTAAAACCATCCGCTAAAGGTTTCAGGTAATTAAATCCTTCAATATCAGTTTGTTCTTGCGTAGCATCTCCTCTACCTGCTGTAAATTGCACCTTGGTAGTATACCCTGCATTTTTAACGGCTTGTTCTACCCCTACATTTCCTGCTAATACAATTAAATCAGCTATTGAAATCTCTCCTTTAAAATCAGCTTTAATACCTTCTAATACCGTTAGTACTTTTTGTAGTTCCGATGGATTGTTTACTTCCCAGTTTCTTTGTGGTTCTAAACGAATACGAGCACCATTTGCGCCACCTCTTTTATCAGATCCTCTAAATGAAGATGCAGAAGCCCAAGCTGTAGTTACCAATTGTGAGATGGTTAATCCTGAATCTAAAATCATTCCTTCTAATGTAGAAAGGTCTGCATCACTCAAAGTATAATTAACAGCAGGAATAGGGTCTTGCCACAATAATTCTTCTTTAGGCACTTCCGGTCCTAAATAACGAGATATTGGTCCTAGATCACGATGTGTTAATTTGTACCAAGCGCGTGCAAATGCATCCTCAAATGCTTGATGATCTGCATGAAAACGTTTTGATATTTCTAAATATGCAGGATCTACTTTTAAAGCAATATCCGCAGTAGTCATCATTAAATCTTGTCTTCCATTAGCATCTCCTGCCTTTGGAGCTCTTTTAGCATTAGAGGCCGCTGTTGGTTTCCATTGATGTGCTCCTGCCGGACTTTTAGTTAATTCCCAATCATAATTTAACAAAACATCAAAATAATCAGCATCCCATTGTATAGGGTTTGGTGTCCATGCTCCTTCGATACCACTCGTAATAGTATCATCTAAAACCCCTGTTCCAAAACTATTTTTCCAACCGGTGCTCATCTCTTCAATAGGTGCTCCATGTGGCTCTTTTCCAACATATTCATTTGGATCTGCAGCTCCGTGTGCTTTACCAAAGGTATGCCCTCCAGCCACTAACGCTACCGTTTCTTCATCATCCATTGCCATTCTTCCAAAGGTCTCTCTTACATCATGTGCAGAACCTAAAGGGTCTGGGTTTCCGTTTGGCCCTTCTGGGTTCACATAAATCCACCCCATCATAACCGCTGCTAAAGGATCTTCTAAATCTCCTTCTTTATAACGTTCTTCATTTGCTCCCCATTCTGTTTCACTACCCCAGTATACATCTTGCTCTGGCTCCCAAACATCTTCACGTCCGCCGGCAAAACCAAATGTAGGAAAGCCCATAGATTCTAGAGCGCAATTACCTGCAAGAATCATTAAATCTGCCCAAGAAATTTTGTTACCATATTTTTGTTTTATAGGCCATAATAATAAACGTGCCTTATCTAAGTTACCATTATCTGGCCAACTATTAATAGGTGCAAATCTTTGGTTACCAGCTCCTGCTCCACCGCGTCCGTCTCCAACTCTATAGGTACCTGCACTATGCCAAGCCATACGAATCATTAATCCTCCATAATGACCATAATCTGCCGGCCACCAATCTTGTGAATCTGTCATTAAATCTGTGACATCTTTTTTAAGTGCTGCAAAATCTAGACTAGCAAAGGCTTCTGCATAATTAAAATCTTCTCCCATAGGATTAGATTTTGTAGCATTTTGACGTAAAATATTAAGCTTTAGCTCATTTGGCCACCAGTCTCTATTTTCTACACCACCACCTGCTGTATGTTTATTTGTGCCACTTAAAAAAGGGCATTTTGCCGAACTTTCATTAATGTCGAAGTTTTTACCTTGGGGAGCGCTCCCTGAATTAGCATTATTTTCCATTATAAAACTGTTTTTTTTGATTTTCTATCGTAACAAAAGCTAAAGTACCACATGTTTATCTATTGAATATATTTTTTTAATAGATAAAAACTATATTGCAATTAAGTTTCTGATTCTCAATGAAAATACAAAAAATAGCGGTTAAATGTTTTACATTTTTTATTACTAGATTGTAAATAATTCTTAAGGCACAAAAAAAGGGTCTAGAATTAAAAATTCTAGACCCTTAAAATATCATTAAAAAATATTATTGCATTTTCATCAACCACTCTTTCATAGCTACCGCCTTACCTATGATGGTTTTTAAATCTTCAATAGCCACTCTTTCCTGCTCCATCGTATCTCTATGACGAATAGTAACTGTTTTGTCTTCTAAAGATTGATGATCTACTGTAATACAAAATGGTGTCCCATTAGCATCTTGTCTTCTATAACGTTTTCCGACGGCATCTTTTTCATCATAAAACACATTAAACTCCCACTTTAATTCATCAATAATCTCATGAGCTAATTCTGGAAGTCCGTCTTTTTTCAACAGAGGAAATACCGCTGCTTTTGTTGGAGCTAAAACAGCAGGAAGTTTCAATACGGTTCTTGTTGTTCCGTTTTCTAATTCTTCTTCCTCTAAAGAATTAGAGAAAACAGCTAAGAACATACGGTCTAAACCAATAGAAGTTTCTACCACGTAAGGAACGTAATTCTTTTTTAAATCGTTATCAAAATACTGCAACTTCTTACCAGAGAATTTCTCGTGCTGCGATAAATCAAAATCAGTTCTTGAATGAATCCCTTCTAATTCTTTAAATCCAAATGGAAATTTAAATTCAATATCTGCAGCAGCATCCGCGTAGTGTGCTAATTTTTCATGATCATGAAAACGGTAATTGTCTTGCCCCATACCCAAAGAAAGGTGCCATTTCATACGGTTTTCTTTCCACTTTTCATACCATTCTTGTTGCGTACCTGGTTGAATAAAAAATTGCATTTCCATTTGCTCAAACTCTCGTTGACGAAAAATAAACTGACGCGCTACAATTTCATTACGAAAAGCTTTCCCAACCTGTGCAATTCCGAAAGGAATTTTCATACGTCCTGTTTTCTGAACGTTTAAAAAGTTTACAAAAATACCTTGTGCTGTTTCTGGCCTTAAGTATAAGTCCATAGCACTATCTGCAGATGCTCCTAATTTGGTACCAAACATTAAGTTAAACTGCTTAACATCTGTCCAGTTCTTTGAACCAGAGATAGGGCAAACTATATCTAACTCATCAATTAAATTACGAACATCTACTAAATCTTCATTTTCTAATGATTTACCCAAACGTTTTAATATAGCATTTATCTTTTCTTGATAATCTACAACACGTTGATTGGTGGCTAGAAATTGATCTTTATCAAAAGTATCTCCAAAGCGTTTTGCTGCTTTAGCTACTTCCTTATCTATTTTAGCTTCAATCTTAGCAGTGTAATCTTCTACTAAAACATCTGCCCGATATCTCTTTTTAGAATCTTTATTATCTATCAATGGATCATTGAAGGCATCTACGTGACCTGAAGCTTTCCAAACCGTTGGATGCATGAAAATAGCAGAATCTAGCCCTACAATATTATCATTCATTTGAACCATGGCTTTCCACCAATATTCTCGAATGTTCTTTTTTAGTTCCGCACCGTTCTGAGCATAGTCATAAACCGCACTTAAACCATCGTAAATTTCACTAGATTGAAAAACATATCCATACTCCTTAGCATGCGATATTACTTTTTTAAATTTGTCTTCTTGATTTGCCATGCGGCAAAAATAGAATATTACCCTAAAAACGAATAATTTATTTTAACTGAAATTCAGTTGAAGTAAGCAATTTTTCGTTTTCAAATACATTTAGGGTATAAGTTCCCTGTTCTAACGATCCTTCGGGCACACTTATCGCATCACAAATATCTTCTCGAGTACCGTCAAAAATAAATTCAACTTTCTTACTATAGGTGTTACCGTTTACATTTATGGTAAATGCATTGTGTGCAATTACCTTTTTCTGCGGATCTAAAAACTGTAAATAGATAATCTTCTCTTCCCGAACTACATCTACATTTGCAGCAACAGCAACACAACCTCTAAGCCTTGAAATAGTAGAAGCTTTGTTGGTCTGTATTGGATCACCCCCACGAATTCTATACCCAGTACCCTCTGGTCCTTGCAGCCTCAGGTAGCTTTTAATTTTTAGCTTCTCACTAATAATCTTATTTTGCTTAAGTAAGGTAGCTTCTGCTTCTTCTAACTTTCCTGTTTTATTTTCTAAAATTTCCATCTTAGTTTTTGTCTCGTTATATTTTTGAGACAAAATAGAATTGTTATAACGTAAAGAATTGTTTCTAAGCCTAAGCGTATCATGCATTAACTCCATTTTACGAAGCTCTTTGCGGTATTCACGAAGCTTTGCGATATCAAAATTTAAAACCCCTACAGAATCCAGTAGCTGATCAATTCGGTATTGCGCGTGCTGCATCTCTATTTCATTCACTTCATTAGAAGTAGAAAGCCTAGAAACCTCTGCTTTCATCATGGTTAAATCTTTAACCAATATAGCTTTCTCATCCTCTAAATAATCAATTTTATTTTGAGATTGCGCATAGCTATAGTAAAATGCAATTAGAATACCAATCACAACAGCAATTAGTGCTGCAAGGAGTATTTTATAATTGAATTTAGTATCTTGATAATTCATTTAAGGCTAAGTAGGTTTTGTAATTCGGTTTTAGTCAATCAAATATATGTATATAAGGTTTTCAAAGATACTAAATGATATTAACAGCATCCTAGTACCCAGGGGGTGTTTTGGATGTAATGCACACTTGAGTAAAGGTGAACGATTAATCTGCACCGTTTGTCGAAACCAATTGCCGCTTACCGAGTATACCTATAACGTAGAAAACCCTTTTGATAGTATTTTTTATGGGCGAGTTTCTGTAAAAAAATCAAGTTCTTTTCTGTTTTTCACTGAAAACGGTATTGTCAAAAATCTTATTCATCACTTAAAATACAAAAATCAACAACAAATTGGAGCTTTTTTAGGAGATTGGTGTGGAAGTAAACTTAAAGAGAACGGAAACATTCCTAGCATTGACCTTGTAATTCCTGTGCCGTTACACAAAAAGAAATTAAAAAAAAGAGGCTATAACCAAGTAAGTTTGTTTGCTCAAAAAATTGCCCATCACCTAAATGCTACTTTCCTTGAAGATGTGCTTATAAAAACTAAAAACACAAAAACGCAAACAAAGAAAGACCGTTTTTTCCGATGGCAGAGTAATCAAGATTTATTTAAACTAAACGCTAACCACATGGTCTATAATAAAAATATCCTTATCGTAGATGATGTAGTAACTACAGGCGCTACTTTAGAATCTTGCGTAAAAGCATTTGAAACAGAAAAAGGAGTTACCATCTACCTTCTTACGATGGCGATCGTATTATAAACTTAACATTTTGTTTTATTTTTTACTCCTAGATCAAAATGAAATTTTAGTAAAATAGTTGTTTCTTTGTTATTTAGAATTTGACTTTTATTATGATCAGACGATTCCTTGCTTGCTTGTTTTTATTATTAGCTTCAATTTCTTTATACCAATGTGCTCGTAGAGGAACCCCTTCTGGAGGTATTAAAGATACTATTCCTCCGAAATTAGAAAAGGCCGAACCTGCAAATATGACGGTCAATTTTAAAGGAAATAAAATTCGCCTTTATTTCAATGAATACATCAAATTAAATGATGTACAGAATCAGCTCATTGTTTCACCTCCACTAAAAAACACGCCTATAATTACTCCTGCAGGTGCTGCTAGTAAATATGTAGAAATACAACTGAAAGACACTTTAAAAGAGAACACCACCTATACTTTAAATTTTGGGCAGAGTATTGTAGATAATAATGAAGGAAATCCTAATAGCTTTTTTACGTACGTTTTTTCTACAGGTTCTTATATAGATTCTTTAAACCTTAAAGGGGTTGTTGAAGATGCTTTTGATAAAGAAGCCGAAACCTTTGTAAGCGTTATGCTCTATGAAATGGATAGTACTTATACCGATTCTACTATCTATAAAAAACCACCGAATTATATTACTAATACCTTAGACAGTACGGTTTTGTTTGAGCTTAAAAACCTTAAGAAAGGTACCTATGCCTTATTTGGACTAAAAGACGAGGGAAAGAATAACCTGTTTGACCAAAAAGTTGATAAAATTGCATTTATAAAAGATTCTGTAGTATTACCTACCGAAGAAATATACTTGCTTACTTTATTTAAAGAAGAGCCAGATTATAGCATTACTGTTCCAAAATTTGAAGCGAAAAATAAAATTATTTTTGGGTATCAAGGAAACTATAAAGACATCAAAATAAATACCCTCTCAAAACTACCAGACACCGTAAGAACAATGGTGACTAAACTAAGGGATAAGGATACCCTAAACTATTGGTTTACCCCATTTGAAATGGATTCATTACAATTTACCGTAACTAATGAAAGGCAAAAAGTAATAGACACCTTTGTCGTTAAGAAAAGAAAGCTAGCATTAGACTCTCTTGTTTTGAAACCTACTATAAACGGAACTATTGGTTTTAATGAAAATTTTGCCATTGAGGCCAATACTCCTATTACTAAAATTGACACCACGAAAATAGCGTTCATCAATAAAGATTCTATTGCCGTTAAATACACAGCGTCATTAGATAGTCTAAAAAATAGTCTTGAAATTAATTTTGATAAAGAGCCACAAGAGGCTTATAAGCTTGCTATTTATCCTGGGTTGATTGAAGATTTCTTTGAAAACACCAATGATACTATTGTATTTAATCTAAAGACAAACAAGTATACGGATTATGGTAATTTTGTCCTAACCTTAAGTGGAAATGTTACCTACCCCGCTATTATTCACTTGACAGATGAGAAGGGAAAAATAAAACGAGAACAGTACGTAACGGAACCAAAAGATATTTTATTCAGCCACATTAATCCTGGAAAGTATTTAGTTCGTGTAATTTCTGATACAAATAGCAACGGTAAATGGGACACAGGTAGTTACTTGAACAATCTACAACCAGAACGTGTGAGTCATTCTCCAAAACTTATAGAAATGCGAGCAAACTGGGAAGAGAAATTTGATTTTATACTTCTAGACTAAAAGTATCTTGATCTTCAAGAAATTTTAATTTTTTTCTAGTGGTATCAATATGATCTTTAGATAGTGTGGCATAGCTAATCCCAGGTGTATCTGAGAACACCAACTCTTCTCCTAGCGCATCATACACCGCAGAATGTCCTGGATACTCATGCCCTAAGAAATCAAATCCTGTTCTGTTTACACCTATACAATACGCCATATTCTCAATAGCTCTAGCTTTTAGTAAAGCATCCCAAGCATTAATTCTAGGTTTAGGCCAATTAGCCAGATAAAAAAGCACATCATACTGTTCTACATTTCTAGACCATACAGGAAATCGTAAATCATAACAGATGAACGGACATAATTTAAAGCCTTTGAAATTAATGAGGGCTTTACTTGTACCAGCAGTATATACCTTACTTTCTCCCGCTAGCGTAAATGTGTGCCGTTTATCATAAACAGAAACTTTGTTTGGTTCCACAAAAAAAAGTCGGTTATAATAGTTGCCATTTTCACTGTAAACGATACTCCCCGAGATTGCAATTTGCTTCTCTATAGCCATCTTGCGCATCCAATCTAAGGTTTTTTCACCTTCAGATTCCTCAATATTTTCGGGATGCATCGTAAACCCCGTTGTAAACATTTCGGGTAGTAGCACTAAGTCTACTTCTGCCTTTAGACTCTTAAGCATAGTAGCAATATGATCCCTGTTTTTTTGGGGCTGCTCCCAGTGCAACGCTGTCTGTACTATAGCTATATTCAACGTCTTAGACATCTATCTAATTTATTAATCCTTAAATAACGCAATAAGCGAGGGTACCGCTTGCATTTCTGCATGTTCTAAGGCTGTTTTGCCCCGAACGTCCTTTATTGTTTTGTCCGCGCCGTGCTCCAAAAGTAATTTCGCAATGTTTGCTCTATTAAATGTAGCAGCATAAATTAGCGCCGTAGCTCCCATGCTATTTTGCTCATTAACATTTGCTCCTTTATCAATCAATATTTTAGCAATATCTTCATAACCTTTAAAACAAACCCCCATTAAAGCGGTATTGCCAGAAGCATCTTTCATATCTATTTTGGCTCCACTATTTAGTAATAATTCTACAATTTCTAATTGATCATAATAGGTAGCTAAAATTAAAGGAGAAGACCCGCGTTGATCTTTACTGTGTAATAAAACCGGATTCTGCTTAAGCATAGCATTTACTTCTGTAAAATTGCCATTTCTTATTTCATTGAAAAAAAATTCATTCATAGGATAAATCTGATATATAAAGATATAAAATAAGCATTTAATTCATTTAATTACTCTAACAAATTGATTAGTTGTAAGCTTACCCACAATTTCAAATCTGAAAATTTTTAATAAAATGAAGTTAAATCTTACAAGTATATGTACTTTTACCGCCAAATTTACGCTTAAAGACTGTATATAATCACGTTTATTGTATTTAAATAGGATACTTAAATAGATGTATTACTTAGATTAAAATAATATTTTGTACATTAAACACTTACATATTGCTCGTTTTTTCTTACTTTATTAAGAATAATGAACATATAACCCATAATCATAAAGCGCTTTGAGTATATTATCCTCCCTAAATTATCTCCAAGATTTGCCTATCGCTATAACAGTGATTGATTTGAATTTTAAAATTAAAAATCAATCTAGCGCATGGCTAAAAGAGTTTCCTAATGATTTTAATTCTAGCACTATATCATTCCTAGAATATCATTCAATACCACAGCAAGTAAAAGTAGAGGTGTTGAAAATGACCGAGAGTCAACAAATTACACCTATAGAATTAGAAGTAAAAAACCATTTAAATTCTTGGTACCGATGGAAACTTTCCCCTTCTTTTTCAAATGAAAATAACTTTTCAGGTATCATTATTATTGCTAAGAATATTACGGAAGAAAGAAGAGAAAGAGAATTATTAAAAAAAGCAGAGCAAGTAGCACAAATTGGCGCATGGGAGTTAGATTTAATATCCAATAAATTATTTTGGACCGATATAACTAGAATAATACACGAAGTTCCTGAAGACTATGCACCTACATTAGAAAAAGGCATAAATTTTTATAAGGCAGGATACTTTAGAGATACCATTACGTCTATTGTAAGCGGGTCTATAGCTAATGGCGATTCTTGGGATACAGAATTAATTATCATCACCGCTAATAATACTGAAAAATGGGTTCGTGCACGTGGAGAAACCGAAATTATAGATGGCAAATGTGTACGTGTATACGGAACTTTTCAAGATATTCATGAACAGAAATTAAAAGACATTGCCTACACGCGCCTTGCCGAAAGGTTGAAAATAGCAACAAAAACTGCTAAAATTGGAATTTGGGAATATAATTATACCAACAAAAACTTATTTTGGAGTGATGAGATGTTTGATCTCTACAAAATACAAAAAGCAGATTTTGATGGTCACAAGAGTTTTTGGGATCAAAGCTTACATCCCGAAGACAGAGAATTTTGCATGCAGAAAGTTAAAGAAGCTTTTGAACTGAAAAAAGATTTAGAAGTAGAATTTAGAATAATTCTTCCCAACGGAAAAATAAGGAATATCAAATCTGTTGCTTATACAGAAGTGGATATTTTTGGTGACGCTAAAAAACTTGTTGGTGCAAATTGGGATGTAACAGAGTTGATTTACACACAATTACAATTAACCAAAAGTGAAGAATCTATGCAACAAGCATTTGAGAATTCTTCTGTAGGTATGGCTCTAATTGGCTTAGAAGGCAATTGGATTGATGTAAACTCAAGTCTATGTACCAGTGTTGGTTACAGCAGAGAAGAGATGATTCAGAAAAAAATCATTGAGGTTACGCACCCCCATGATTGGACCAAAGATTCGCACTTTATAAAAAAAATGCATGAAGGCCAGCTTACAAATTATACTATTGACAAACGCTTTTTTCATAAAGACGGCACCATTGTAAATGCCTTATTAACGGTTACAACGGTTCATAAAGTTAACGGAAAACTATCACACTTCATTGCTCAAGTAATAGATGTGACCGCAATGATTGCCTCCGAGAATAAAACAAAAGCATTATTAGAAATTACTAAACATCAAAATGAAAGCCTATTAAATTTTGCACATATTGTTTCCCATAATCTACGATCACATTCCACAAATTTATCTATGCTTACCAACTTCCTAAAAGAAGAAACAGATAATAGTGAGAAAGTAAATTTAGAAAGAATGTTAAGTGATGCTTCTGAAAGTTTAAGTGAAACAGTACACCATTTAAATGAAGTTGTTCATATTACCACCAATACACAAGAAAACTTAAGTAATGTAAACTTGTTTGATTCTATAAAACGTGTTGAAAAGAACATCTTAGCCTTACTTAAAGAAAAAAATGCCAGTTGTAAGATTTTGATAGAAAAAGACGTTATCATAAAAGCTGTGCCCGCTTATTTAGATAGTATCTTACTAAATTTATTTACCAATAGTGTAAAATATTCTTCTCAAGAACGGAACCTAGAAATTCATATAAAAAATAAAATTAGCAATAATCAGATTACCTTACATTTCTCTGATAACGGACAAGGAATAGATCTTAAAAGACACGGAGAAAAATTATTTGGCATGTATAAAACATTCCATAATCATAAGGACGCCAAAGGAATAGGGCTCTTTATAACCAAAAATCAAGTTGAAGCCATGAATGGATCTATAACTGTACATAGCACCGTAAACAAGGGAACAACTTTTGTATTAACTTTTGAAAAAGCATAACCCAATGATAGAATATGTAGAAAATGCCTGTGTGATAGATGACGATCCAATCTCTGTTTTTGGTTTAAAGAAAACAATTAGAGAAACAAAATTCTGTAAAGAAATTATCGTTTATGAAAACGGATTTGAAGCTATAAATGGACTAAAAGATTTACTAAATACAAATGGCAACATACCTCCAATTATATTTTTGGATTTAAATATGCCTATCATGGATGGTTGGGATTTTTTAGAAGATTTCATTAAAATACCCGAAGAAAACAGAAACAATGTTAGAATTTACATTGTAAGCTCTTCTGTTGATCCTAGAGATTTAATAAAAGCTAAAAGTTATAGTGAGGTAAACAATTTCTTTGTAAAGCCCGTAACGACTAATGATTTACAGAAAGTAATTGACGAAATTTCGCAATAAACCAACGACTTTATAATTATATAAATTCTGTTTTGCAATATTTTTCATAAATCTTTTCTTAAATTTAATTATCAATTATTAAGTATTTTCTATGGGTTCTTTTTTTTCACAGATAAAAGTCAACGAATCCTTGATAAGAGATGCGCCAATCCCAGTTGCGACCTTAAATAGTAAATGTGAATTTCTATCCTCATCAAGGATGTTTTTAGAAGAACACAGCATTACAATTGAAAATATCATTGATAAGAATTTTTTTGATGTTCTTCCTAGCTTCCCTCCCGCATTTAAAGAAATCTTAGACCGCTGCTTGTTAGGAAATTCTTGTCAAAATGAGGGTAAAAAGTATCTTTTACAGGATGGTAGAAATATTTGGCTTAAATGGAAAATTAATCCTTGGACTAAAGAAGACGGCTCTATAGGTGGCCTTGTTGTTGTTTTGGAAAATATTACGGATAACAAAAATATTGACGAATTAGTCAAAGAAGCGCAAGAAGTAGCTAGAACAGGAGGCTGGCAGCTCAACTTACTTACGTACAAGGCTCAGTGGACGAAGATGGTAAATATTATTCATGAAATGCCTTTGGATTATGTTCCTCAGACTTTTGATGAATGCTTTGTACATTTCAAAGAAGGCCGGCACCGAGATCTGATTCTTAAAGCCACTTATGAGGCTATTGAAAATGGCACCCCTTGGGATGAAGAAGTAATCATGATAACAGGTACAGGTAAAGAACTTTGGATAAGAACAAAGGGGCGTGCCGAATTTGTTGATGGAAAATGTGTTAGAATTTATGGTATCTGCCAAGATATAGACCCCTACAAAAGACCACAATTAGCGTATCGGGAAGCTGCCGAAAAATTAAAAAGCGCAATATCTGCTTCAAATGTTGGCACCTGGGAGTATGATTTAAATACAGGACATACTATATGGGATGATATCAATTTTGAATTACATGATATAGATAAAGAAAATTACACCGGGAGCCTCTATCGGAATTGGAAAAAATCACTACACCCTGAAGATATTAAACGCGTACACAATGAAGTGGTTTCTTACTATAATGGAAACGGCTCAGGAGTACTAGAGTATCGAGTGCTGTTACCCAATAATAATATTCGCAATATTAAAGCAAGTGTTACCATTTTAACGGGTCCAAAAAATAATAAATTTAGAGCTTTAGGTATTTGTCAAGACATTACAAACGAGAAAAATACTGAAATAAAATTGAAAAAATTTGCAGAAATTACTGGTGAGCAAAATAATAGCCTCACCAATTTTGCGCATATGGTTTCTCATGATTTACGTTCGCACTCTACCAATCTTTCTGTTTTAACTTCATTGATTGAAGATGAAAAAGACCCAGAGGAACGCAAACAGATTTTAGAGATGTTAAAAAGTGCTACCAATAGTTTAAACAGCACGGTGTATAATCTTAATGAAGTGGTACAATCTACAGACGCTAATATTCAATCTAAATTAACGCAAATCAACATTCTAAAAGCAATAACCACCGTTCAAAATAATATTAGCACGTTATTTCAAGACAAAAAAGGAATGTGTGTATTGGATGTTGATCCAGACTATTTTGTATATGTAGTCCCCGCCTATCTTGACAGTGTCTTACTTAATTTATTTACCAATAGCCTAAAATATTGCGCAGCGACCAGATCACCAATTATCAAAATTTGCACAACATTAATCGATAAAAAAGTGCAACTAACTTTTGAAGATAATGGCAAAGGCATCGATATGGCAAAATTTGGTAAAAATATTTTTGGCATGAACAAGACTTTTCATCGTAACAAAGATGCTAGAGGTGTTGGGTTATATATTACAAAAAACCAAATCGAAGCTATGGGGGGCACCATTACTGTGACTAGCGAAGTAAATGTAGGCACTAAATTTACCATTAATTTCCAAACCATTTAGCTATGAATCCTTTTATAAAAAAAATCTACTTTGTAGATGACGACCCTATTTTCGTTTTCATATCTAAAAAATTGATGAAAGAAGAAAAATTTACGGAGTCTATCGCAGAATTTGAGCATGGAAAACAAGCTATTGAAGCTTTAATAGAATGTGATCAACAAAATGAGTTATTACCTACCGTAATCTTTTTAGACCTTAGCATGCCTGTGATGAGTGGTTGGGAATTTCTTGATAGTTTTCAAGCGGCACCCATAGAGAATAAAGAGCAGATTAAAATTATTGTAATGAGCTCTTCTATTAACCCCTTAGAGATAGACATGATTAAAAACTATCCTGTTGTTCATGATTATATAGTTAAGCCTATTACCCCGGCAGATTTAAACAAAATTAAAGTTTGTCTCGTTAACGAATCCCAGGCGTAAAATTAACTGGTGCTTGTTGAGGCATATTAATTGTTCCTGAAGCTCCAGTGTCATTATAAATAAGCCATTCATCAAATGAATAAGCAGTATTCCCCTTATTAATTTCCGGTTTACGTAATGCTCTACCATCTTCAAATTCATGATTGGTACCGGAACCGTCTGTTCCTATAACCCCGAAAATATCAATTACTGTATCAAATGGATCTACCAATATTATAATGTCATCTCCGTTAGAATCTGCCGCACTACCCGTAGCGACTTCCATATCTGGAGTAAAACCATATACGGTATTAAATTCTTTTTCATTAGGGGAAATAACTAGTGTAGTGTTTGCCTCCAAAACAATCCCTGATAAGTTAATTGTAGCACCAACCGTTGTATTTGCATTGGTATACCTAAGCAAGCGCCAATTTTTTAAATTTAATGAAGCTCCCGAATTATACAACTCAATAAACCGAGCATCTGCATTGTTTTCTGGATCTGCAATTTCACTAATAAAAATGCTGTTTGATGTAAATTCATCAACAAAATCTTCGCAGCGTTCTTTATCAAATTTCAAATCATTGGTATCTCTTACCACTAAAAAATAATCATCATTCTCTTGAAGGAGTACTCCCGTAATTGACCCACTTCCTTTTGGTAAGTTTATATTCTGAAAATCTGAATATCCGCTATTTCTTAGAACAATCTCTTTATCCAAACAGTCTATTAGAGTCCTATCGGTCTCTTGCTCCTTAACAGCATACGTTTCCATTAACTCTGCACTAGAAAATTCTATTTGTTCAATCTGCACCAACGTATTTTTAAATCGCAGCAAACTATCTTGAAGCGAGATTGAAGTAGGAGCAAGCTCCTTGGCTTGTTCACAAGAAATAAATATATGCTGATTTACAATTGGGGCTGGTAATCTACCTACAGAAACATTCCCAAAAGAACTAAATACACCTCCAATCTTATAGACACCTTTGCTCTTACCTAGATACAATCCTTTTAATTTTATTAAAATTTTGCTTCCAATAGGATAAAATAAATGACTGTCGCGAATATCTAATTCAATCTGCAAGCCTTCTGTAGGATGCTGATAATCATCTTGAAAGTGGAGAACTCCAAAAAAATTCCCTGCTTCATCAGATGATATTACATAGCCTTCTATAATCAAATCCTCTTGTATCTGGATTGTTTCCTCATCATACAAATTAAAAATCTGTGTAAATGTAGTATTTGCCACAAGTTCTTTCTCACAAGAAACTTTCAATTGATCAAAATCGCTATTTTTTACGCAGGAACATGGGAGCATTAGAAGTACGCTTATTACCATTAACACCCTAAATAAAAATGATCTATATACCATAATATGATTAAAAACTTATTGCAAAATTCAAAAAATAGGTTCTTCCGTAGCCATACCAATATTTAGGAGCAAAAGAAGGTGATCCGCTCAAAGCATCTTGTTTAAGCTGTCCAAAATTTCCATTTCGGCTTTGCTCGTACCCGCCCGATCTGAATGTGGTGTCAAATACATTATTTATACTTGCAAAAACACTAATATATTTCCCGCTTTTCAACCAGGATTTACCACCAACTAAATTGAGTAAATAAAAATTATCTAATGACTGTTGAGCCAATAATTGAGAAACATTTTCATTGGTGGCATCGGGAAAATTACTTCCTGTTTCTGGGTTTATATAGAAACTATTAGTTCTAGTAATGGTTGAAATATTAGCATAGTTATTCGCTAAATAATTTGCTGTAGCTCCTACCCACCAATATTTAGGGTCTCGATAATTAATTCCAATAGCAAATGCTTTCTGAGGACCTTGCCCTAATTTATAATCCTTAATATTTGCCTTCCCTAAGTCTTTGCTCCCCTCTAAATTTATAAGCTCATCTTCTGCATTGGCGGTATCAAAATTTATAGTAATATTTGGATGATTAGCAAATACATATTTACCAATAGCTGCAACTGCCGTTACTTGTATTGCGGATGAAACCTGATACTCTACACCCAATTCTGTACCCATATGTAACTTATCTACGCCTGTTAAAACCTCTTGAACAAAATCTGAACCAACACCTGCATCTACAAAGAAAAAATTTACGTCCGTAGCTCCTTGAAACCTGGTGTGAAAACCAGTAACACGACCTATTAATTTAGGGAATCTAAAAAAATAAGATCCGTCTACACTCGTAATTTTCTCAGAATTTAAGTCAGGTACCACCAAATTGTTCTCTCTTGGATTAATAAAAACATTTTGTAATACTGGAGGTTTTTGTTGTAACATAGCGTTGGACTCAATCCAATTTCTTCCATTAATTTTATATGAAAATCCGCCTTTAAAACTGAAATTTGAGAAGCTAACATCATTACTTCTTCCAAGTGAAGTAGTTTCATAACGTTGATTTTTAAAACGCCCGTTTCTACTATAGTTCAAAGTTTCCCATTGTCCTGCTAAAAAACCTTCCCAACCATTATGCTCATAGTTTATCTGAGCAAAAGTTCCTAGTTGCTCGACGTCTATATCATAATGATAATTAAAAATATCGTCCTCATACTTTTGCAAAGCTCCGTCACTATCGTTCAAAGTGTTTGAAAAAACATCAATATCCTCATGATATTCTGACCCAAATAAATCAGAAATTTCTGCATAATTGGTAGACGATAATGATTTGTATCCTATTCCAAGATCAATTTTAAATTGAGTACCTAATGTAATATTAGCGATGCTATTTGCCGCTATTTGCGAGTCTTTCACAACATCATCATAAAGTACATAGGCAGCTTTAATGGCATTATTAGCTTTATAAATCTGATTCCAATTAAGTTGTGGGTTCAAAAGAAATCCTTCCTTGGCTGTATTAGCACTTAAAAAGTTAGCCCCTATAGTGCTATTGATATAGTAACTAGGCAAATATCTATAGTACGTGGGATCAGGATTTGGCGCATTATAATACCCGAGCCTAGATCTTGAGTTAATTCCGGACTGATAACTAACCCCCGTATTTAATTTTAAATTTGAGGTTTCTAAAATATGGTTAAACATTAAGATTGGCTCGGCAATTGTACGTTCCCTAGAGTTTCTAATTTCTCCATTTTGGGTTCCCCAATAAGGATTGTACTGGTTACCCACCAGATTAAATACCTCTTCGGTAACTGCAGAAGACCTACCTCTCCTATTAGAGGCCAACATTCCTGTAAATAGCAGACTATTCGTTGGATTTACTTGATATTCGATAGCTCCAAAAGCCGAATATGCGTCATATAATGTCCCCGCAACATAACCTTCTTTAGCCAATCTTCTCGATCCCGATACACTATAACTAAAGCCCTTCTCTGAAATACTGGAAGTGTATGTAGCCATGACTCTTGCCGCATAAGTTCTATTAGAAGTCGAAGACGATATTCTAATTCCTGGACGGAAGGCTGATGGTCTTGTAGAAATATTAGTTACTCCTAATGCTCCTCCAAAACTATAAGCAGATGCAGATAGCCCATTACTAAACTCTTGATTTCTAGTTACATCGTTTAATCCACCCCAGTTATTCCATTGCGGTCTCCCATCATAAAACTTATTCATAGAAACACCATTCATCAAAACTTTCCCATACTGAGAATCATAACCACGAACACGAAAAAATGCCTGACCAAAATCAAAAGCAGCCCGTTGCAAGAAAATATCCTTTGTAGCTTGTAGGAGTCCAACAGAACTAGCACTTTGTTCATCATCATGTAGCTCTGAATCGGTCAGCGTAATTAAATTATCGGTTAATTCTACCGTAATATCTTTTTCGAGATATACCGTACCTAAATCTAGAATACGATCTCCTAAAGTAACTGGCACCCTTTTTAAAATATAATCCGAATATTGAAAGCTTAGAATATAATCACCCGAATCAGGCACTAAAATGGAGAAAATACCATCTTTATCTGTAGTGGTTAACAGCTTAGTTTTTTCGACTATAATACGAACACCTGCAAGTTGATCCTTCTGTTGCTTATCTACAACCCTTCCTTTTACTACCCTATTAGTTTGAGAAAAACTTACGCTAACTGATATAGAAAAAACAATAAACAAAAGGATTTTAAACATGTTAACAGCTACTATTTCAATGATTTATGGAGTAATATAGGAATATTATTATTAATATTACAAAACAAATCAGATTATTTTCGATAAGCTAATAGCTCATCTAACCAAAATATCGCACAATGAATACACGGCTTTTTCTCCTCCTCCTCGTTATACACTTAAACCTACATGCTCAGAAAAAGAGCTATAAAATACGCACAATCGCCTTTTATAATTTAGAGAATTTATTCGACCTTAAAAATGATAGCCTTACTTATGATGATGACAGAACTCCAAATGGTAAAGACCAATGGACCGAAGATCGATACCTGCAAAAATTAAATAATCTTTCTAAGGTAATGTCTGAAATAGGGCAAACTGTATCAAAAACTTCTCCAGATATTATAGGCATTTGCGAAGTTGAAAATCAAGAAGTTGTAGCAGATTTAATCTATCATAAAAACTTAAGAGAAAAAAATTATGGGATTGTTCATTTTGATTCCCCAGATGAACGCGGAATAGATGTAGCTTTACTCTACAAGAAAAATGCATTTATACCTACTTCTTTTAAGAGCCAACGCTTATTACTTCAAAACAATGAAGGATACAGAGACTACACAAGAGATCAATTAATTGTTGGAGGACTACTAGATAACGAACAAGTTTATTTTATAGTTAATCACTGGCCCTCTAGAAGCGGCGGTGAAGCCAGAAGTAAACCAAACCGTATAGAAGCCGCCAAATTGAACAAACGAATCATAGACTCTATTAAAAAGACGGATGCAAGCGCTAAAATTATAAGCATGGGCGATTTAAATGACGATCCAACCAGTGATAGCTTAAAAAAGATTCTAAAGACTAAAGGGGATGAAAGAAACTTAGAAGAAAATGATTTATTCAACCCCATGGAAAAGCTACACCAAAAAGGAATAGGCTCTTTAGCATACCGAGACAAATGGAACCTTTTTGACCAACTTTTTTTTACCAGTAATTTAATTTCAGAAAATAAAGAAAACTATACTTATTGGAAAGCAGGAGTCTTTACTCCTTCCTATTTATTAGATCCAACAGGAAAATATAAAGGGTACCCTTTACGCACCTATGCTGGCGGTAATTATGTGGGCGGATATAGTGATCATTTCCCTGTATACCTCTATTTAATTAAAGCCGTACCCTCCATGTCTAGTGGCGATGAATAAAAAAAGCTTCGAGATTTCCCTCAAAGCTTTTTTATAAATTATGTTAGTTTAATGATTTAAGCAAACCATTGTCCCCATGGTAAGCGAGTCAAGATCAACACCAATCCGATTCCGTAAAAGATTGCTATTGTTTTAAACTTACGGTTCGCTTCCATTATTTTTTTATGTTTTGACCATCCTATGGTAATAAAAACCAAGGCTATAATGTTTATAAAAGGATGTTCTACCGCCAACAGTCTTGAAGCAGATGTGAGTCCGCCCATTCCTAGTTCACTGATGGCATAAAATCCTTTAGGAGAAACAAAATACAGAATGATACCAATTAATAATTGTATGTGCGATAATATTAGCGCAAAAAGGCTTATTCTAAAGTCTTTCTCCAAAGTAAACATTCTATTTTTTGTTAAGCCCGTAATTGCATTTATTACGGCCAATATCAATACAGCTAAAACGATATAAGCAAAGAAAGAATGTAACTTATAAATTATTTCGTAGATCATATTTTAAATTTTAATTTGTTGCCTCAAAAATAGTGAAAATTAAGCATAAAAAAACCCTGCTTAATTGAATAAGCAGGGTTTTAAAATTGTTATTTTTTTCAGATTAGAAATTGTAACGTAAGCTAACGTTCCAAGTTCTACCGAAACCGAACCATACTAAATTTCTAGTATCAATCCCTTTATAAGTAGACACAGTTGTGTCAGGATTTACAGCAGGTAATTCGTCATCCGTGTAAATACTAGAACTTCCTTCTGATATATATTCCGTATCTAACACGTTATTCATATTAAATCTTAAAATAATATCAGAAGTTGTTGATACATTGAATTTGTAATCTACACCTAAATCAAATAAATCAAAACTTGGCAACTCTAAAGCTCCTCTATTATCTGGAGATAAAAATTGCGCATCATTAGCCCAGTTTCTAGTATCTAATTGAAAAGAGAAATCTGAATATAAATTACCAGCATGTCTCCAAGCTAAATCAATTCCGAAATTTTCAAAAACTTCATAATCAGCAGTTAATCCAGCAGTAAACTGTGCTGCATCACCAACCTTAGTGCCATCAACAAATAAGGTTGCTGAGTCTAACAAGTTATTATCATTATCAAAAATACTAGAAGTAACATTATCTTTATATTCCCAATTACCAACTGATAACATTCCTTTTAAACTAAAATTAGACACTGGTCTAACAGTAAAATCTAATTCCACTCCTGAATGTACTTGCGTAAGCCCTTTAAAAGTTGCTGTACCGTCTTCTAAACCATTAACACCTCTAATAGATTGAGAGATAAATCGATCACTCCATTTAGTAGTATATAGGTTCAAATTTGCACTAAAGACACTAGATTTAAATCCATAACCTAATTCAAAAGATGTGATTGTTTCGTTCTCAGCATCATCATTAACAATGTTAGAAAAATTAGGAAAAATAGCGTCAAACTTAGGTTGTCTTTTAATTATACCTGTATTGAAAAATACGTTATTTTTTGCATCAATATTATAGTTTGCACCACCTTTAACGTATCCACCAGTTTTACTGTCCTTATCACTAGTAACATTATTGGATTGATCAAAATAATCTATTCTTCTATAACTCTGACTTGAAATACCTAATTGCAATACAGCTGATAATGTTTCATTATTGTTGTACTCAACTATACCGTTAAAACCAGACCAATTTACTTCACCTACATTATAGTAATCAATTTTATCGCCAGTTAGACCCGTATCATGAAACGGAGAAGCTTCAATTGTTTCTGTCAAAATTAGACCTGTATTTAGGTTTTCATTACCTGTACTATAATATCCATCCAATCCTAATAAGTCATTTAAAACTCTATAATGGAAACCTTTATACATTCTTAAGTCAATACCTCCACCAATAGTCCAGAAATCTCCTATTTCATATTTAAGGTTAGAAATAGCTCCGTACCAGTTATGAGAATTCATTGAAGAACGTCTAATTGCTACATTTCTATTTACACCATCCTCACTATATCCATTAGAACCCAATACTGCATTTTGATAAGGTCCCTCAACCGCAAATCCTGTTCCTGATTGATTATTAGCAACTACAGCATCAAAATCAATTATTCCTGCAGATGTTCTATAAGGTAGATCCCCATCAGCTATTGCTTCTGTCAAATCTTCTCTAAATGGGTTAATACCGAAATTACTACCTCTAGCACCAGTACCACCACCACGGCCCCAAGAACCATAAACTGAAGTAGATAAAGATAATTTCTCATTAATATTCCAATCCCAATTCAAAGTAGAGATTGGTTTGTTATAGAAATTTCTCCTAAAAGAATATTCTTCACCATCTAAGTATCCCCAATCAGAATTAAATTTTCTGAAATCATCTCCACCATAGTTAAAATGATCTCTTAAAGAAATATCTGAAGTTCTTTGATTATGCCATTGGCCAGCACCTGTAAATGTAAAATTAAATGCATGAGTCTCTGATGGTTTATATCCTAAAGAAAAAAGGTAGGTATAACCTTCACCTTCTGTTCCATCTACATAACCATCTCCAGACCATCTTCCTAACAATACGCTAGAAGCCCAACCATTATCATTTACTCCAGTATTATAACCAACAGTAGTTTTAACGTAAGAATCATTACCAGAAGAAACGCCAACAAAACCACCTTCTTCTTTATCTGTACTCTTAGTTACAATTGTCATAGTTCCACCTACAGAAGGAACAGCTAACTTTGAAGCCCCTAAACCTCTTTGCACCTGAACACCTGAAGCAATATCAGACAAACCTGCCCAGTTACTCCAATATACAGCACCGTTCTCCATATCGTTAACTGGTTGACCATTAATAATAACCGCAGTATTAGTTTGATCGAAACCACGTAAATTTATTCTAGAATCGCCATAACCACCACCTTGTTTGGTTGCATATACAGAAGGTGTAGAATTTAAAATTTCAGGAAACTCCATGTTACCAACTTTAAGTTGAATTTCTTTAGCAGATATATTACTTACTGCTACTGGAGTTTCACGCTCTCTTGCTAAATCAATTACTCCAGACCCTACTACAACAATTTCTCCTAATTGTTCTGCGTCCGCAGCCAAAGTAATACTACCAATAGCACCCGTTTTAGTAAAACTTACTTTTTTAGAGATGTATCCTATGTAAGATACTACTAAAGTTCCTTGATTTGCAGCAACATCAATTTTAAAATTACCATCAAAATCCGTTGCAACACCATTTGATGTTCCTTGCACCATTACGTTTGCTCCCGGCAAAGGACCGTCGCTATCTACAACAGTTCCTGTAATAGTACCCTGTGAAAAAGCAACTGCCGAAAACAATAATGCGACAATTGTGAAATAAAATTTTCTCATTTTTCTAAGTGTTATTTTAGTTTTAGTTTTGCTGCAAAAGTGAAACTTTAATTGCACTTGTATATTAACAAAACGTTAAATTAGTTTTGCTAAAATTAACATAAAAACACGTGTCTAACACCTGTAAAACAAGAACTTATCAACTTTTATTAAGAAAAAGAGAAAAAGTCTAATTATTTCTTAAAATTCTGCAAAAGATTTAATGTTGAGGAATCATGATTAGTAATTTCGGAATTCTCAATATCCTTAAGAATTGTGGTTGCTAATTGTTTTCCAAGTTCTACACCCCATTGATCATAACTAAATATGTTCCAAATAACACCTTGAACGAATATTTTATGCTCGTACATTGCAATTAATGCTCCAAGACTCTTAGGAGTTAGTTTATCTATCAACAGCGTATTAGTTGGATTATTACCTTGAAAAACTTTGAAAGGGAGTAATTTCTCTAGTGATTTTTCATCCATTCCTTTTTCTACCAACTCTTTCTTTACCTCAGTAGCTCCCTTACCATTCATCAAAGCTTCTGTTTGCGCAAAAAAGTTGGCCATTAGCTTATTATGATGATCCGTATCACCGTGAAGTGAATTTCTATATCCAATAAAATCTGTCGGGATTACTTTTGTCCCCTGGTGTATTAATTGAAAGAATGCATGCTGAGAATTTGTACCTGGTTCTCCCCAAATAATTGTACCCGTCTGATAGGTTACAGGATTCCCTGCTCTGTCTACACTTTTACCATTACTCTCCATTATTCCTTGTTGTAGATATGCAGAAAAGCGACTTAGGTATTGCGTGTAAGGAATGATAGCTTCCGTTTCAGCACCATAAAAGTTATTATACCAAACACTTATTAATGCTAATATCACTGGAATGTTTTGATCAAAGTCTTCTTCTTTAAAATGATCATCCATCTCATTAGCGCCTTCCAATAAAGCATCGAAATTCTCAAAACCTACCGCCAAGGCAATTGATAACCCTACCGCGCTCCACAATGAAAAACGACCACCAACCCAGTCCCACATTGGGAATACATTTTCAGAAGCTATTCCAAATTCTGAAATCTTCTCCGTATTAGTAGAAACCGCAGCAAAATGTTTCGCAACATCAGCTTGTGTTGCATGCTTTAAAAACCACTTTTTAATGGTCGTTGCATTACTTAATGTTTCTTGTGTTGTAAAAGTTTTTGAAACCACCACAAACAACGTAGTTTCAGGATCTAAATGACGCAACGTTTCATACACATGATCACCATCTACATTGCTTACGAAATGCATTTTTAAATGGTTGCCATAAAATTTCAATGCCTCTACAACCATTGCAGGTCCTAAATCTGAACCACCAATACCTATATTAACAACGTCTGTAAACTTCTTACCGGTAAATCCTTTTTTATCTCCTGATATAATCGACGCCGTAAATGCCTTTATTTTTGCTTTTACCTCATAAACCTCTGGCACCACATTTTCTCCATCAACAAGAACTGAATCTGTTTTCTTAGCTCTTAAAGCCGTGTGAAGCACCGCTCTACCTTCTGTCTCATTTATAATATCACCTTCAAAATATTTACCTATAGCATCTTTTAATTTCAACTCTTCCGCTAAATTAAGAAGTAGATCTAAAGTTTCTTTAGAAAGTCTATTTTTTGAAAAATCAACTAAAAAATCATTCCACTCAATAGTAAACTTATCAGCACGGGTTGCATCTGATTTAAAATATTCTTTTATCTCTTGATTCTTATTAGCATTGAAATGAGCTGTTAATTGTTTCCATGCTTCTGTACTTGTTGGGTTTATATTTTGTAGTGCCATTTTTATTTAAGTGTTAACGGTTGATCTTCTTTTACTTCTTCTTGTATTTTTACTTCTATATAAGGTACGCTATCCAATTTTGCCTTAATTGGACTTATAAATTCTAAATACCGTCCTCTTAATGAATCAACAATTGGCTCTGCTACTGGTAATTTTTCTCTTAACGGATCAACTTGTTTTCCATTTTTCCAAAAACGATAGCATACATGAGGTCCTCCGGTATTACCTGTCATCCCAATCCAACCAATTACATCTCCTTGTTTGACATATTGACCTTTCTTAACATTTTGATTTTTCATGTGCAGGTATTGGGTGCTATAGGTGCTATTGTGTTCTATTTTAACATACTTACCATTACCACCTCTTCTCGTTGACTCTATAACTGTACCGTTGGCCGTAGCTAGAATAGGCGTCCCAATTGGAGCAGCATAATCCGTACCTTTGTGTGGCCTAACTTTATAACCATAGTAGGCTATTCTTCTATTTAAATTATAGCGAGAAGAAATCCTACTAAACTCCACTGGTGCTTTTAAAAAAGCTCTTCGTAAATTTTTAGCCTGTTCATTATAATATTCTGATATGTTATTCACAGAATCTGTTTCATACGAAAATGCATAAAAAGACTCCCCATTGTGCTCAAAAAAAGCAGCTTCTATAGGCTCTGCTCCAGCATAAATGCTATCATTAATATATTTCTCCTTATACAGCACTTTAAATTTATCTCCTTTTTGCAGTCTGAAAAAATCAATAGACCAAGCATATATTTCAGATAAATTATTTGTAACCATATAATCGATGCCTTGTTCGTTTATAGCGGTAGACAAATTAGAATTAATAACACCAGATGCTACCCTTTCTACATATTTTACATTCTTCTTACCATGGTAAGCAATAACAGAATCTCTTAAATCAACCACCGTATAGTTAATTCGGTCATCTTCATAAATAAAATATTGAGCTATTTCTGAGGTATCCTTAGATTTTAAAATTGCATATGGCTTTCCAATTTTAATTTTACGCACATCAAAAGTGTCTTTGAATTCCGTAGATATTTTAAATATTTTCTGATAGTCTACCTTGTTTTTAATCATAAGGTCACCAAAACTATCTCCATTACGGACCGTATCTTTTAAAACAACAAAATCTTCTAAATTAAAACCGTAAGCCTCAACAATAGGCTTTTCTATTACTTCTACTTTCTCTACTGAATCTTTTTCTTTTTTTTCATCCCCGCATGAGCTCAAAAAAAGGCAAGCCAATATAATCAAACAAATCTTCTGCATTCTCAATGTGTGCTTTTTTCAGGGTTAAAGATATGGTCTACCCATTGTTTTCCCCAATCATTTAACTCATCTTTAGAATATAACTCCGGAAAAAACACAACTTTCTGGAAACTTGGAGGCAAATACTCTTTCCAATTTGTTCCTCCCGTAGCATCAATTGGTTTTTTATCCTTAGCAAGGTAACGGTATGCAGAACCCATATGCATTAATGGCCAATTAACATTAGCATTTATATCTAGTTCTTTCAACGCCTTTATCAAAGATTCATTCTGTTTATCTTTTTCCGGGAGCTGAAGGTACTTAGCATAAATACTACTATCTTTTACTTGATTAGCAATACGAATTAATCTAGGCGTGTACCTATATTCAAATTGCTTCAAGGTTAAGGTTTTTTCACCAGTAGCTTTATCCGTAGCTCCTTTTTTCCAATAAATATGTTCGTAAAGTTCTTCTATTTCATTTACTGAAGAGAAATTAGCTCTCTCTGTATGATGCACCAAATTCTCCATAGAAGTAGCATAAATTTCAATCATCCTGTATTGTGCAGATTGAAAACCACTTGCTGGTAATAAAGCCATTCTATATTGCAGAAATTGCTCTCGCTCCATTCCATTTATCATAATACTGAAGGACGAAATAAGCACCCTATAGTAACTATTTATTCTATTTGCTTTTTCAATAAAAAAATCTACTTCTTGTGTTTTATCATCCACTAATTGTTTTTGCTCATGAAGTATAAGCTTAAAATACAATTCTGTAATTTGATGATACATGATGAAAATTTCTTCATCAGGAAAGTGCGTTCTTGGTATTTGAAGACTTAGAAGCGTATCTAAATGAATATAATCCCAATAAGTTAAGTAGCGCTGATAAAGAAGACCATCTAAATAGGAACTTAAATCTTGACCAGAATTCTTATACTTTTCTTCAAGCTTCGAAATTTGCAGATCGATATCTTCTTTACTTTTCAATGGGAATAAATTTAGATTAACTGAATACTTTGAAAAAACAATGTTTTGACAAAAATAGAATAAAGAATTAAAATAGAATTCTTTATTGAAGTCAAGTTTTATTCCGCTAGCCTAATACTACTTTATTTAACAAAATAGCCCAGAAAATTTAATCCATTATTATTTTAAACTGGTTATTTAAACCATTATACCCGTCTAAATCTGCCTTGATAGAACCAACAGCAATATCTGCTTTGATCCGAATTGGAATTTTATTATCATCATTGGAAACCCATAAAGACAAACTCTCTTCTTCTTTAAAAACACGACCAGATTGCACATAAGGTCTAAACTTTAAACAAGCTACTTTTCCGTATTTTGTTTTTAAGGTATCTATACCCACATATTTTAATTTAAACTGATATACTCCATCATCATCATATAACATATCAAGTTTAATAAACTCACCTTCCGTAAGGTCATTGAAGTCGTAATTTTTTCTGATATAATAAAAAGCTGAAATTAAATCCTGAACCTTATTTGTTATCGTAAAGTTTTCTTTTTTTTCGTTCTTCTTATCGTTTAGCTCAGCTTTTTTCTTATTGTAATCAAAATTGATTTCAATATCTTTAGTATACCCACCTTCATCTATTTTACGAACAAATTTATAAGGCCTACCATCTTCTTTATCAAAGTAACTTTCATAAACATCATCTACTTTATAAAAAACTCTCGCTGCTCCGGTTGTTTTACCTTCTCCACGAACCTTGTAAACGCTTTTCCCGTTTACATAATCATTTGTAAGATGAAGTGTGGCACTACTCGCATTAAAAATACCATAATGAATACGAAACTTTAGCCATTCTCCAGACTTGAAGGGTTCGCTTTTCTCCTGCGCATGAACAGCACTAATTGCTATAACGAATATGAGTAATAAAATTTTTTTCATACTTTATCTATTGCCTTAAAGAATATAATTGCGATAAGAGGTTAATTTATAGCAAACACTGTAAAAATAGTAAAAAACAAATTCCACAGGATTAACTTTACACTTAGATAAACAAAATTTATTCCAAACTATTGTAATTGAAAAAAAAGAATAAAAAAAGCCCAGTGTTTCCACTGGGCTTTCCCTAAATAACCAACCAAACTTTAAATTATGAAAAACCAATACTTAAAGTCAATAAGGGAACCACCCCTTATTTGATGACAAAGTTAAAACAAACCTTTTATTCTAAAATTAGTTTTAACGGACTTTAACTATAGTCTTAACAGTAATTTATAGAAGTCTGATAAAAATTAATAATTCATTAAGAAAATCGATCAAAATTAGAGCGTTCCTCTAGCTTCTTGCTCTCTTTCTATCGCCTCAAAAAGCGCTTTAAAATTTCCTACTCCAAAAGATTGCGCACCTTTTCGTTGAATAATTTCAAAAAATAAGGTAGGTCTATCTACAATAGTTTTTGTAAACAATTGTAACAGGTATCCTTCCTCATCTCTATCTATTAGAATGCCATGTTCTTTGAGCACTTCTACATCTTCATCAATATCTCCTACACGCTCTAACAAATCATCATAATACTCGTCAGGAACATATAAAAACTCCACTCCACGATCTCTCATTGCCGATACTGTGGCTACAATATCATCTGTAGCCAGAGCCATATGCTGAACTCCTGGTCCGTTATTAAAATCTAAATATTCTTCTATTTGCGATTTCTTTTTCCCTTTCGCAGGCTCGTTTATTGGGAACTTCACACGACCATTGCCATTGCTCATTACCTTACTCATAAGCGCCGTATACTCCGTAGCAATATCATCATCTGCAAATGAAATAATCTGAGCAAAGCCCATTACTTCACCATAAAATTTACACCACGTGTTCATTTCATTCCAACCTACGTTACCTACAATATGATCAATAAATTTGATTCCTGTTGGTGCTGGATTGTAATGAGATTCCCATTTTCTAAATCCTGGCAAGAAAAGCCCCGTGTAATTCTTACGCTCTACAAATATATGAACGGTCTCTCCGTAGGTATACACTCCCGATCTTACCACATGTCCGTTTTCATCTTCCTCTCTTGTTGGCTCTAGATAAGGTTTTGCCCCACGCTTGGTAGTTTCTTCAAATGCCTTAGTGGCATCTTCAACCCATAGCGCAACGATTTTAACGCCATCACCATGCTCATTTATATGCCTATTAATTTCACCGTCTTTTTCCAATGGGGTTGTTAAAACCAAGCGGATCTTATCTTGCCTTAACACATAGGAAACACGATCTTTAACTCCGGTCTCTAAACCCGCATATGCTTCTGACTGAAACCCAAAGGCTGTCTTATAGTAATGCGCAGATTGCTTTGCATTCCCTACATAAAGCTCCACGTAATCTGTACCTAGTAGCGGAAGAAAATCTTCTGCTTCTTTAAATAGTTTTTTTAACGAGTATTCCGTATTCTTTAAATCTTTTAGGTTTTTTATTTCTGCTGCCATGATATTTATCTTAAAATGATTTATAAAAAGTATGTGTACACAATTTTATCTTTCTAATAAGAAAGAATTAAAAATGGCTTTACCACATGGCTCGAAGATGCGCCGTAATATCAACTCTGTATTGTAGCATTTTACAAATATCGTAATTTAAGGCTAACTTTTGTAGTAAATTAATAACAAACCATTTACCCCCATTTTAAAACCAATACCCTACACTGAAAAATAAATTGGACTGAGATTTTTCTGGGGACCAAGAATAATTCACCTGCACAGGACCAACAAATGACTCCCAACCATAACCTACTCCATAACCTGAAAATGCTGGCTCCTTAAACCATTCTCCTGTTCTAAAAAGATCATCATCTACATTGGCATAATTTGCCGCAAAGAGCAAATGATTTTTTGGCGCAAATTCATAATCTAATCTCATCATTCCTTTTACAAAACTATTTCCAGGTAAGCTTAGAAAATCATAACCATAAAAAGGAATAAAATTATTTATTCTAGCCGCTCCAAAACCACCCAAAACAAAATCAAAAGAGGTAACAGCAGATGTTCCTAATTTAAAACCGCCCTCTGTTTCAATGTTCAGAGATAGGTTTTTAAAAATAGGAAAAGCAACACCCATTTTAGATTGCGCTATAGAAAACTCTCTGAAATTATTAGTGAAATCTGATGACCCTAAATAGAAATGGAAATCGCCATCAAAATATAATCCTTTACTCGGAAAGTACTTACTATCATATGTATCTAAGGTTAACTTACCATAGGCACTGAAAAAATTACTTTTTTCAAAATAAAACCTATCGTCTACCACAGCATTTTCATCATCTGATAACTCCCCAATGGTTTCTGTACTATACTTTAAAAATTTATGCTCTACGCCCAATGTAAATGCGAACTCTTCTTTAACCACCGTCTGCAAGTAAGCTTGGTTGGTAATATCTGACACATCCATATTGATATTTTTAATGTTGGGATCTGCCGGAACATCAAAATTAGATTCAAAATTTTGGTAGTCTATATTTTGCCCAAACCCCACGAATCTAGAATTTATACCAAAACTCCAATAAGACCCTTTATCTATATAGTATTCTAAATTATACCTTACATTATCCCCTAAAATAAAATCAAACGAAACCACATCATCATCAAACAAAATATTTTTTTTGGTCAGATTTAAAATGGCGGCACTATTCAACAAATCATCATAATGCACCCCTATTTTTATGAAGGTCTTGGTTTTACTCTCGCGTAAATCTAATACTAAATCGGTTTTCTTATCATCGGGCTTCAACCGATACCGGATCGTTTTAAAGTTGCCCGTTGCTGATAAGTTTCCTATTCCTTGTTGTAATTTTTCAAAAGCTACATGGTTATCTAATGGAAACCTTAATTTACCCTTTACAAATCCTCTAGAGTAGTTATCGCTCCCATTGATTATAAGGTTATTTAACTGCAAAGTATCTTTACAAACTACAGGAACCCTCTTAACTCTTTTTCTATTCTGTTTGCTTGCCAATTCTTTTAAAGCTATATAATTTTCTCTTGCAGCAAGTTCTCCACTATTTACAATTTCAGATAAGAAAGCAAAATCTATGACCGAATATTTCTCTATGTTGGGCTTTATATAGATATCTGTTTTCTTAACCTTTTCCACCATGTCTTTTACAGTTCTGTAGTTGTTTATTTGCAGTAACACTTCTGTTGCTGATCCTAAATTTTCTCTACTAGACAATCCGTGTTGTACGTCTACACCGATAATTACATCGGCACCCATTTTAAGCACCCCATCTACCGGATAATTATTAACAACACCACCATCAATTAGTACCCTTCCATCAATTTCAGTAGGTTCAAAAAGAGACGGAAAGGTTCCGCTCGCCATAATGGTTTCCGGAAGATATCCTTTATCTAAAATTATTTCATTCCCCGTTTCCACATCGGTTGCAATGCAGAAAAACGGAATGGGTAATTTACTAAAGTCATCTACATTATTTACGTGATACAGCAACCTTACCAATTCATTATAAATACTTTGACCACTAGAAATTGCAGAGGGGAAAGATATTTTAAAGTGATTAAACGGCAAGGTTAACGCATAGCGCTCAGAATCATCTTTCTCATAAAAGGTTTTTGAGCTTCGTGGCAGGTTATCCTGTATTAATTTAGTAAAATCTGTATTTCTAAAAATAGAATCTAATTCATTTGCCGAATAGCCGGAAGCATAAAGCGCACCTACAATAGCCCCCATACTTGTGCCTCCAATATAATCTATCTCTACTCCGGCCTCTTCTATGACTTTTAACGCCCCAATATGCGCAAATCCCTTTGCACCGCCACCACTAAGGACTAGTCCTACTTTAACATCTTCCTTTTTAGTGTTGTTCTGTGCCACAACTGCCAAAATGGAAAACAGAAAAGCCGATAAAAATAAAAATCTATTCATAGTGTTGCTTTTCAAATTAATGAAAACTCTCGTATATTTTTTTTGCTCTAGCCATCCCAACTGTTTCAGCCAACTGTTCTAATGAAGCTTCCTTAACCCTTTTTACCGATTTAAATTTTTTCAGCAGCTCTTCAATTGTTTTACCACCTATACCTTCAATAGCTTCTAACTCTGATGAAATTGCTCCGGCACTTCTTTTATTTCGATGGAATGTAATTCCAAAACGGTGTGCTTCATTTCTAAGAAACTGAATTACCTTAAGGCTTTCGGACTTCTTATCTAAATATAAGGGAATTGAATCTCCTGGGAAATAAATTTCCTCTAAACGCTTCGCAATTCCGACAATGGCAATCTTACCTCGCAAACCTAATATATCTAGACTTTTTAATGCCGATGACAATTGCCCTTTACCGCCATCAATAACTATTAACTGAGGTAGCGGCTCTTCTTCTTCTAAAAGTCTTTTGTACCGCCTAAAAACCACTTCTTCCATCGAAGCAAAATCATCTGGACCATCCACAGTTTTAATATTATAATGGCGATACTCTTTCTTAGATGGCTTTCCATTCTTAAACACCACACAAGCAGCAACAGGACTGGTTCCTTGAATGTTAGAGTTATCAAAACATTCTATATGCCTTGGTTCTTCAGACAATCTTAAATCTTTCTTCATCTGCGCCATTAACCTATTGGTATGGCGATCTGGATCCATGATTTTTATTTGATTGAAACGCTCTTGTCGTTGAAGTTTAGCATTCCGCTCTGATAATTCTAAAATTCTTTTTTTATCGCCTAACTTAGGAATTGTAATCTTAACATCCTGCTCTACCTCTACAGAGAACGGTACATATATTTCTCTTGTCAAGGATTTAAATCTTTGACGAATTTCTACAATAGCCAAAGCCAAAAGCTCTGCGTCAGACTCATCTAACTTCTTTTTAATCTCTAAGGTATGTGAACGTATAATGGAGCCATGCGAAAGTTGCAAATAATTCACGTATGCAAAAGCTTCATCTGATATGATAGAAAAAACATCTACATTGTTAATTTTAGGATTTACAATAGTAGTTTTCACTTGATAATTCTCTAGCACTGCCACTTTTTCCTTGATATCTTGCGCCTCCTCAAAGCGCATTTCTTGAGCAAAAATTTTCATTTGATTTTTAAAATGCTGAAGCGAGGATTTAAAATTACCTTTTAGTATTTCACGAATTTCTTCTATCTGCCTGTGATACTCTTCTACATCTTGATAATCTTCACAAGGGCCCTTGCAGTTTTTAAGGTGATACTCAAGACATACTTTATATTTACCAGACTCTATTTTTTCTTTTGACAAATCATAATTACAGGTACGCAACGGATATACACTCTTAATTAAATCAAGCAAGGTTTTTACCGTTTTCATACTCGTATATGGTCCAAAATATTCAGACCCGTCTTTTATATGCCTTCTGGTAGGAAAAATTCTTGGAAAACGCTCGTTCTTAATACAAATCCAAGGATAAGATTTATCGTCCTTTAAAAGAACATTATACCTAGGCTGGTATTTCTTTATTAAATTATTCTCTAAAAGAAGTGCATCAGACTCTGTTGGAACAACGATATGTTTTATACTCCGTATTTTCTTTACTAATACACGCGTTTTACCAATCTCATGGTTTTTAGTAAAATAAGAGCTTACCCTTTTCTTTAGATTCTTAGCCTTACCTACATACAAAATTTTATCTTCAGCATCATAAAACTGATAGACTCCTGGATTATTAGGCAGTGTACTTAGCTGTAATTCTAGAGATGGTTCTTGCATTAAATTAATCTAAATATTTAATCTACGATAAAGACCGTTAAATTACTCTGTTTTTAGCAAAAGCTATAATTTTTAGGTCGTTTTAACTTCAAATTCTAATGATTGTAACCGTTGGTAAAAAAGGTACTAATTGCTATAATTTATAATCAAATAATTCTGTTTAAGAAATTGTAAACTAATATAGCCCTATCCTTAATTTTTGATTTCACATCGACCCCCCCTTAAAGTTCTCTTAAAAATTTGAATATCACTATTTTAAATGCTATTTTTAGAAAAGTAATTCTTCCTACAATTCCTACAAAATCATAATTTTTTATTAAAACAGTGCATTTCAACGATTTTTGAATGCAGTTCGCAGAGTTATATTGTTTTTTTATTTACATTTAGATTATAGAAAATTAATACTGCTATGGAAAATTACATCATAACCTTAGGAACATATTTGATTTTAATGCTTTTCTTTAAAATTTACGTTGCAGTTTCTGCTAAAGAATAGACATTACAATTTAGTATCAATTATTACGTTATAACCAAGATTTTATATGATAAAAAAAGGTCTTAGATTAACGTACACCTCAAGACGCGAGAAACTTTCTCCCGATGAACTTATAGATTCAAGCATTTCTATAGCCAACAACCTACTTCAACTTCCCATCTGGAATAAAAATAATTACCACCTATACTTATCTATCTCTGAAAAAAAGGAAATAGACACTAGCTTCATTTTATCCATTTTACAAGGCAAAGATAAAAATGTAATTTTATCAAAAATGCTAGATAGCCATACGTTGCAACATTATCTTTTGACAGACAATACACTGATCAAAAAAAATAAATGGAACGTTCCTGAACCTGTAGATGGCATAGAAATACCAGCAAAAAGTATAGATGTGGTTTTCATTCCTTTATTAGCATTTGATGCGCTTGGAAACAGAGTGGGTTATGGAAAAGGATATTATGATAAATTCTTAGCTGATTGTAATGAGAACTGCCTTAAAGTGGGACTTTCATTCTTTGAAGCTGCAGATACAATCACAGACATCTTAGCTACCGACATTAAGCTAGATTATTGCGTTACACCAAACAAGACGTATACATTTTAAACAGTTCCTTCTTGTGGTTCTGTCGCTTCAATGTTTTCTTCTTCCTCTGTTTTAGCAAATGCTTTTTTATTGAACACAAGTAAGATTCCCACCCCTGTACTAATTGCCATATCTGCAATATTAAATACCGGCTCAAAGAAACTAAATGTATTACCACCAAAGTAAGGAACCCATTCTGGCCACACCGCATTCTCTATAAATGGAAAATGAAGCATATCTACCACTTTACCATGAAAAATACTCCCATAAGGTTCACCTGAAAAGGCAGTAGCCAATTCGCCCCCATAAAGGCTTTCAGAAAATATCATTCCGTAAAAAACAGAATCTATAATATTCCCCAAAGCTCCCGCAAATATCAAGGAAACAGCAATTGCCAACGTATTGGATAATTTTTTTCTTACTGTATCATACAACCAATAACCAATACCAACTACGGCAAATAGTCTAAAAACAGTTAAGATTAATTTCCCTGTTTCTTCAGATATAGGTAAAAAGTCACTTAGCTTAGTACCCCACGCGGCACCTGAGTTTTCAATAAACACAAATTTAAACCAACTAAAAACCTCCAAGGTTTCATTATAGGTGAAATGTGTTTTTACGTATATTTTACTTATCTGATCTATAACTAGAATTATTAAAACTAGTAGAATTGATTTTTTTAAACTCATGCTTATTTTATAAACGTGGTGCAAAAATAGTTATATTAATTGAGTTTCTTAAGATGTATATTTCCGGTAACTGATTTAAGATTATAAACATCACTTCCGCTCTTTATTTCTTCAGAAGACAACCGCCCATATTTAGTCTTGGCTGTTATTGTTCCAGAATCAGCAACTACGGTAATTGTTCCACTTTGTGTTTGTACGTTAGTGTCTACGCCTGTGTTTCTGAGGGTACAGTTTCCATCATTTAATGAGACGTCTAAGTTTCTATAAAAACCAGAAACGTCTATATTGCTATAAGTTCCAAAAATTCTTACTCTTAAATGTTCTGGCACACTAACATGCAATGAAATAGACACCACCTTATGCGCACTTAACTTATCGTTTGGAGCTTCAAAATTTAAATTAAAGCCAGTATCAATCAATAAGGTGCTCCCTTCTTCATGAATATTCAAACTAAGATTATCGCTATATTCTCCGGCCATTTTAGCCGCTACTATTACCTTATTACTTTTTGAAGTTGTTACGAAAACTGCATAACAATTGCTCGCATCTATTTCAATTGCAGTGTCTACTGTATCAAAAATTGTTTTCTCAACTACCTTCTGAGCCTGCCCAAATTGCATTGATACAACTAAAAAAATAAAGCAAAGTACTTTCATTTTATAATTTTGGCTTGCATAAAAAAACCCGTACCAATGCACTTAACAAGCGACATCAAACACGGGATTTAAATTTTTATTGAAGAAAAATTACTGCATATTCTTAGCCTCGATACTTAAAGTAGCATGCGGAACTAATTTTAAGCGCTCTTTATTAATCAATTTTCCAGTCACTCTACAGATTCCGTATGTTTTGTTCTCAATACGCAGTACCGCATTTTTCAAATCACGAATAAATTTCTCTTGACGAATAGCCAACTGCGTATTTGCCTCTTTACTCATCGTAGCAGAACCCTCTTCAAAAGCTTTAAATGTTGGTGAGGTATCATCTGTACCATTATTTCCATCATTCATATAAGAGCTTTTTAAAAGTTCTAAATGACTTTTAGCTTTTTCAATTTTGTCTGTAATAAGCTCTTTAAATTCTGCTAAGTCTTTATCAGAGTATCTAACTTTTAAATCTTCAACCATAGTTTTTAGTGTTTTTGGATAAACAATTTGGTGTTCACCTCATCAAAGGCAATTTCCGTACCATTTTCTAATTCTTCTTCAAAATTTAGCTCAGCAGTTAAGGTCTCTGTTTTTATATAATCAAGATTACTAGCTACAGCATCTTCAACCAAACTATTTTTTAAAATTTTAATATTAATTCTATCTGTTACTTCAAAACCAGAGTCTTTTCTCAAATTCTGGATTCTATTAACCAGCTCTCTTGCAATTCCTTCTTTTCTTAATTCCTCATTAATAGTCACATCTAATGCAACTGTTAATGGTCCTGAAGTTGCCACTAGCCAACCCTCAATATCCTGAGAAGAAATCTCAACGTCTTGCAGCTGTAAAATACTACTTTTATTGTTAATTTCAATTGAAATTTCGCCCTGTTGCTCAATTTTTTGGATATCTTCCTGAGAAAATTTAGCTACTTCACTGGCAACCAGCTTCATATCTTTACCAAATTTTGGTCCTAAAACTTTAAAATTTGGCTTTATTTGCTTCACTAATATTCCAGAAGCATCATCTAAGAGCTCAATTTCTTTCACATTCACTTCCGACTTAATTAAGTCAGATACCGCCAAAATCTCATTCTTCTGCTTTTCATCTAAAACAGGAATCATAATTTTTTGTAATGGCTGGCGTACTTTTATCTTCTCTTTCTGACGAATAGAAAGTACTAACGATGATATGGTTTGCGCTTTTGCCATTTTGCTCTCTAACTCTTTGTTTACAATGTTTTTATCATAAACTGGGAAATCGGCCAAATGTACACTTTCAAAATTTTCTGTATGTGTTGTATTCGTTAAATCCTTGTAAAGCCTGTCCATAAAAAATGGAGAAACAGGAGCAGATAATTTAGCAACCGTTATTAAACAAGTATAAAGTGTTTGGTAAGCAGAAATCTTATCTTTTTGATAATCGCCCTTCCAAAAACGTCTTCTACATAAACGCACGTACCAGTTACTTAAATTCTCTTGCACATATTCTGAGATGGCACGTGTGGCACGTGTTGGCTCATAATCTGCATACGCTTCATCTACCGTTTTAATCAATGTATGTAACTCAGACAATACCCATTGATCTATTTCTGGTCTTTCCTTCAAGGGAATATCTTCTTCCTTATATTGAAAATTATCAATATTTGTATATAAAGCAAAAAACGAATAGGTATTATAAAGGGTTCCAAAGAATTTGCGCTTTACCTCAGCAATACCTTCTAAATCAAACTTTAAATTATCCCACGGGTTCGCATTTGATATCATGTACCAACGCGTAGCATCAGCACCATGCTCATTCATAGTTTCAAAAGGATCTGCCGCGTTTCCTAAACGCTTTGACATCTTTTTACCTTCTTTATCTAACACCAAACCATTAGAGACCACATTCTTGTATGCTACAGAGTCAAACACCATTGTAGCAATAGCATGTAAAGTATAAAACCATCCACGCGTTTGATCAACACCTTCTGCTATAAAATCTGCAGGAAAAGTTTTATTATCATCAATCAAATCCTTATTTTCAAATGGATAATGCCATTGAGCATACGGCATAGAACCAGAATCAAACCAAACATCAATTAAATCACTTTCGCGCTTCATTGGTTTTCCGGATGCTGAAACTAAGGTAATTTGATCCACTATATTTTTATGTAAATCTATTTTATCATAGTTTTCATCGGTCATGTTCCCGACTTCAAAATCTTCAAAAATATCTTTCTCAAGAACTCCTGCTGCTAATGCTTTTTGCATTTCTCCTTTCAGTTCCGCAACAGAACCAATCATTATTTCTTCTTTGCCGTCTTCTGTTCTCCAGATAGGTAAAGGAATTCCCCAATAACGAGAACGTGATAAGTTCCAATCGTTTGCATTTGCCAACCAGTTACCAAACCTACCTTCTCCTGTAGCTTTGGGCTTCCAGTTTATTGTTTGATTAAGCTCAAACATTTTATCTTTAACATCTGTAACCTTAATAAACCATGAGTCTAACGGGTAATATAAAATAGGTTTATCCGTACGCCAGCAGTTAGGGTAACTGTGCACATACTTTTCTACTTTAAATGCCTTATTCTCCTCTTTTAATTTAATAGCAAGCTCCACATCAATAGAACGCTCTGGCGCCTCGCCATCATCGTAATATTCATTCTTCACATATTTGCCACCAAATTCTTTTAATTCTGGTCTAAATTTACCTTGTAAATCTACTAAAGGAACTGGATTATTATTTTCATCCAAGACTAACATTGGAGGAATTTCTGGTACTGCTTGTTTTGCCACCATAGCATCATCTGCTCCAAAAGTAGGTGCGGTATGTACTATACCTGTACCATCTTCTGTAGTTACAAAATCTCCTGCAATAATTCTAAATGCATTTTCTGCATTCTGATATGGCAACACATAATCTATAAGTTGCTCATATTTTACCCCTACTAGATCTTTACCAATAATATTATCTAAAACTAGATAAGGTATTTTTTTATCTCCTTCTTTATAGCTTGCTAATTCTTCTTCTGTTGCTACAGCTTTAAATTTTCCTGCGAATTGCTTCCCGACCAAAGGCTTTGCTAAAACAACCGTTATAGGATCAAACGTATATTGATTAAAGGTTTTAACTACGACATAATCTATCTTAGGCCCTACCGTTAATGCCGTGTTCGACGGTAAAGTCCACGGAGTGGTTGTCCAAGCAATAAAGTGAATATCGCCTTTTATGTCATCAAAAAATGAAGGCAACGTCTCCCTTACCGCTTTAAACTGGGCCGTAACCGTAGTATCTGTTACATCTTGATAAGTTCCTGGTTGGTTTAATTCATGAGAACTTAAACCTGTTCCTGCCTTTGGAGAATACGGCTGAATAGTATATCCCTTATAAATAAGGTTTTTATTATAAATTTCTTTTAACAACCACCATACCGTTTCCATGTATTTTGGCTTGTAGGTAATGTATGGGTCTTCCATATCTACCCAATACCCAACCTGTTCGGTCATTTTATTCCAAACATCTGTATAACGCATTACCGCTTTTTTACAAGCAGCATTGTATTCTTCTACAGATATTTTAGTACCAATATCTTCTTTGGTAATTCCTAATTCTTTTTCTACACCAAGTTCTATTGGTAATCCATGAGTATCCCAACCAGCTTTACGCTTTACTTGAAATCCTTTCATTGTTTTGTAACGCGGAAAAATATCTTTTATAGTTCTCGCCATTACATGGTGAATACCAGGCATACCGTTTGCAGAAGGTGGCCCTTCAAAAAACACATAGCTTTCTTTTCCCTCACGAGTAGCAATACTTTTTTCAAAAATATCGTTCTCTTTCCAGTATTTTAAAATCTCTTCTGCAACTACTGGTAAATCTAATCCTTTGTATTCCGCAAACTTCATAATAACTACTTCTGGTACTACATTTTAAGCCTGCAAAATTATAAATTTAGATTGAATAAATAGGTGTTCCTTTAAAATGATATGCACGAATAATTTAAAAGACAACATTTTGGTAACCCGCAGCAAAAACCAAAGCTCAATTATTATGGTTAACTTGCAAGTCATTAACTATTATAAATACAAAAATTAAAAACATGAAAAAAGTTATTTTAAGTGCCGTAATGATGCTTGCATTAAGTACTAGTTTTGTTTCTTGTAGAGATGCTGCAGACAAAGCAGCGGAAGCGACAGAAGCTACTGGCGATGCTATGAACGAGGCTGGTGAAGACCTAAAAGATATGGGTGAAGATGCAGCAAACAAAGCTGAAGAAATAGGTACAGACATGAAAGAAGCTGGAAACAATGCTATTGAAGGCACTAAAGAATTAGGTGAAGACGCTGCTACTAAAATGAAAGACGCTGGAACAAAAGCAGTAGACGATGCTAAAGAGTTAGGAACTAAAACTGTAGATGGTGCCAAAGAGCTAGGGACTAAAGCGGTTGACGGTGCAAAAGCTGCAGGTACTGAAGTTAAGACAAGTGCAGAAGAAGCTGCTGCTAAAATTAAGCAATAAGCACATATTACAATACTTGAGAAAATCCCTAACAACATTTTGTTAGGGATTTTTTATGTTTAAAAAGTATATGCTACCGCTAAAACAAGATTTATTCCAGGAGCTACAATCCCAGAAGAATAACTGCGATACCTTTGATTTGTAATATTCTCCAAATTAACAGTGGTTTTTATCGCATTGGAAATGGCATACTGAGACCTAATATTTAAAGTATACCAAGAGGGCGCATATGGGTTGCCATTTACATCTTCGGCATAAATATATGCCTTACTCTGCTCAGAAACAGCAAGATCATCAAAAGCAACTTCCCCATTGAAACTCAAGAATACATCGGTTTTAAATTTCTGATTTTTCCAGATGTAATGAATATCACCAAAGGTAGGCGCCACATGCCTTCCTGGAGAATCCGTCCCATCATCTTCTTCCTCTATTCCTTTGGTAATAGTAAGGTTAGAAATTAATGACATCCGTTCTGAAAAGGTCACATCTACACCAAATTCAAAGCCATATACGTAAGCCTTAGCTGCATTCTGTATGGCCTGCACATTGCTTAGCTCGCCATTATATTCAATTTCAGACATTCCGTTAAATTCAAAATCCCTGCGTACCAAAGCATCCACCATATATGTATAAAAAGTAGCCCCTTTCAACATCACTTTGTCTTTAATATTTTTCTGAATTCCTAGCTCCATATTATAAGCGTACTCTGGCTCTAAATCTGGATTGGGAACTACAACAGAACCTGGTTCAGAATCAAAAATTTTACCCACGTCATCAATATTCGGCGCTCTAAAACCTGTAGATGCATTTGCCGTAATTTGTAAATCTGCTTTTGGAAACCAGCTCATTCCTAAACTACCGGTAAGTGCTCCGGTACTTAAATCTGCATTATCAAAAGGAAAACTATAATACGTATCGTCAAATTCTGCCGCTACCCAAACATGACTATATCTAATTCCTGACAACAAAGAAAAATTAGGCTTCGCCTTATATTCTGTATTTATATACCCCGCTAACGTTTGCCATGTAGCCCCATCTGGATACCTACTTGCTGTAGCGGCAGTTTCTTCTGTATTACTATCTAACTGACTCCCGGTAGAATGCACTTTATTAAAAATATATTCCCCACCGTAATATAAGCGCAAATCTCCAATTCGTTTATTTTCAAAATCTATATTTGTAGATAAGGCATCTAACTTCTCTTCTGTACTATACAAAATAGCATCTTGAAAACCTCGGTCATGCCTGCTTTCTTCAAAATGCTGGTAGGCGGTAGTAATTTTTAAGCCATCATAAAACTTTCCTTTTCCATTTTTATTGAACTGCAAGTTACTCATCAACCATTTTTGAGGCCCGTAATACCATTCCGCAGAACGTAAGCCATCTCCAGCGCTATTGGGTCTAATTAAACGATCATACCTAGAATAATCTGAAGTTTCTGAATAGTAATTGCTCCAATTAATATCCCAATTTGTATTGGGTTTGAATGCTATTTTTTGAAGTAGATTAATTTGATTATAGCCTGTTGGCACCTGTAATCTATTATCCGTATTGGCCACTAAAACATCTTCACCATTATTAGTTTGCACATAGTTTTCTCTCAAATAGGAATCCTCACCATGCTTGCCCATTTTTAAATCGCCAAAATCATTATAAGATACACTCGTCAAGAAAGCCCATTGCTTTTTACCAATGCTAAAATCTACGTGAGCTGTATTTTCTGTATTTGCAGTAGCATACCTATAGTTTGCTACTCCATTAAAAAGAGTCTCACCTGTAGTAGAGAATTGCACTTTTTTAGTCAAAAAATTCATGACCCCGCCAATAGCATCACTACCATATATCACAGATCCAGGACCAAATATAATTTCCGTATTTTTCACTGTAAACGGATCTATAGAAATTACATTTTGAATATTACCACCTCTAAATATGGCGTTATTCATACGCACACCATCTACTGAAAGCAACAACCTGTTAGTTGAAAAACCCCTAATCATAGGACTCCCACCACCTAACTGACTTTTTTGAACAAACACCTTACCACTATTTTGAAGTAAATCTGCCGAAGTTTGTGGCGCAGAAAAAGCGATAGATTTTGCATCAATAGATACTATTTTCTGAGGAATGTCTTTCTTTTGTTGTTCCCATTTAGAAATAGACATGACTACTTCATTGAGCTCCTGAGCTTTTGGAAAAAGGTATAAGATATTCTCTTTTTTTAGCACTACTGCTTTTGTTGATTTAAAAATATCATAGCCTAGATGCTTAAAAAAGATGCGTTCATTTTGATCAAAGAGACTCAAATCACATTTTCCATCAAAATCTGTAATGCTGGTCTTTGATTTATCGGTATTATAAACAGCTACATTTACAATAGGCTCTTTAGACTCTATATCTAAAATAGTAATCTCTTGTCCAGTTATAGATGCAGAAAAAAAGAATAATAGTATTGCAAAACTTTTATACATTCTAACTAAAAACTTCATTTAAAATAGCAAGTGACTTAGGTTTTCTAAATCCGTGCAAATGTAATTCATAATAAAGAATTATTGATTTTAAGAGTTCTTGACGCTGCCGTTTACTCATCTTTATTGCGCTAATTGCATCAAAATTTATGCCCAAAAACTGTTTGAAATAATATAAATTCTCCCCTAGCACTATTGGGTTTAGCGATAGTGAATAGGAAAAAGCCCCTTCTTGCAAATCAAAATAAGGTGCTTTGCTTTCTGATATATCTGGATAAAAACCAAAGTACTTGGTTAATACCATTAAAAAATAAAGATGAAAATTTGAAATTTCATCATGACTGTCTAACCATTGCAAAGATGCTTCTAAAAATTCAAATAAGTTATCATTATCTTCTTCTTCTTGAATACTATTACCCAGCATTTCTGCTAGAAAAAAAGTTAACGCATTTTTAGTAATGTTGGTATGTAAACTTTGGTAATGGTAGCTAGGTTTTGCCTCTCTAACCGTTTCTAATGTTCCTTTATTTTTATGATAGGCCACCAGTTCTAATTGCATTAATGGCTGAAAGTATGCGGTTTTTAGCTTTCCTTTTTTAGAAGCCAACATTCCTTTGAGCAAGTATGATTTTAACCCGTCTGATGCTGTATAAATCTTTACAATCAAACTGGTATCTCCATATTTTAAAGCGGATAATACTATGGCTTTGGTGGTGACTTGCATCTTGCTTTTTAAAGTAGTGCAAAGATAGGGTTTTGCTTGGTTAGATTTCTAAGCTAAAAGCAATCAAAAAATGACATAAAAAATGCGAAGCTTCCTCACAGAAACTTCGCATTTTACATATATTAAGGTCTTAATCTTAAATAACTCCTTGTGCTAGCATGGCATCGGCAACTTTAACGAAACCAGCAATGTTTGCTCCTTTTACATAGTTGCAATACCCATTCTCATCTTTCCCGTATTCAATACAAGAATCATGAATATCACTCATAATATCCTTTAAACGACCATCAACCTCTTCTCTTGTCCAACTGATACGTAATGAATTTTGAGACATTTCTAATCCTGAAGTTGCTACCCCACCTGCATTAGACGCTTTTCCTGGAGCGAATAATATTTTAGCCTCATGAAACTCATGTATCGCTTCTGGAGTAGAAGGCATGTTTGCACCTTCCGCCACACAAATACATCCATTTTTAATTAATATTTTTGCATCGTCACCACTCAATTCATTTTGAGTAGCACATGGCAATGCAATATCACAACTAACTTCCCATGGTGTTTTTCCTGCATGAAAAGTTGCCGAAGCATATTTATCCGCATATGCAGAAATACGACCTCTTTGGTTGTTCTTAAGATCCATTACAAATTCCAACTTCTCTGTATCTATACCATCTTTATCATGGATATATCCTTGAGAATCTGAAAGGGTTAATATTTTAGCCCCTAATTGCAATGCTTTTTCTGCAGCATATTGCGCAACATTACCAGAACCTGAAATTACCACATTCTTACCTGCGAAATCTTTTCCTTGCGTTTGCAACATACTTTGTGCAAAGTACACCGTACCATATCCTGTTGCTTCAGGACGGATTAATGAACCACCCCAAGAACGTCCTTTACCCGTTAATACTCCGGTAAATTCATTTCTAATCTTCTTGTACATTCCGAATAAGAAACCAATCTCTCTTGCACCAACACCAATGTCACCCGCAGGCACATCTGTATTTGGCCCAATATGACGGTTTAATTCTAACATAAAGGCATGGCAAAAACGCATCACTTCGTCATCCGATTTTCCTTTAGGATCAAAATCTGACCCTCCTTTACCACCACCCATTGGCAATGTGGTTAAACTGTTTTTAAATACTTGCTCAAAAGCTAAGAATTTAAGGATACTTGCATTTACAGATGGATGAAAACGTAAGCCACCTTTATAAGGGCCTATGGCAGAATTCATCTGAATTCTATAACCTCTGTTTACATGTATTTCTCCTTTGTCATCTACCCAGGCAACTCTAAAAGAAATTAAGCGCTCTGGCTCCACCATACGTAGCAATATATTCTTGCCATTGTAGATTTTATTTTTTGCAATGTACGGGATTACAGTTTCCGCTACTTCTTGCACTGCTTGAATGAATTCTGGCTCATGACCGTTTCTGGTCTTTACCTCCTCCATAAATACTCTAATTTTTTCGTCCATATCTTTAAATAGATTCTGTTGCTAACTTCGACTCGTTAAAGGTCCTTATTATTGAATTTAAAATATAACGGCAAAATTATACTATTATCGTAATTTGAAGTCCTTTTTTTTAAAAATTTAATAAATATTTATCGCAAAGCGTACTCCAAATCAGCAATTAGATCATTTACATCCTCAATACCAACACTTAATCGGATTAATGCATCGACAATACCCACCTTTTCACGGGCCTCTTTTGGAATACTTGCATGCGTCATACTTGCAGGATGCCCCACTAGGCTCTCTACTCCTCCTAACGACTCTGCTATGGTAAATATTTTAAGCTGCTCGATAATTTTCATCGCATCGTCCTTATTACTCCCTTTTGGAACAAAAGAAATCATGCCTCCAAAACCATTCATTTGCGCTTTAGCAATATTATGGTTGGGATGGTTTTCAAAACCTGGCCAAAATACTTTTTCTATTTTCGGATGCTGTGCTAAAAAACGAGCAATAGCTTCTCCATTTTCACAGTGTCTTTGCATTCTTACGTGTAGCGTTTTTATACCTCTAAGTACCAAAAAACTATCCATAGGACCACAAATGGCACCACTCGCATTCTGAATAAAATATAGCTGTTCTGCCAATTCTTTATCCTTGACCACTAAACCTCCTAAAACCACATCACTATGTCCACTTAAATACTTAGTAGCAGAATGCATTACAATGTCTGCTCCTAAATCTAACGGTTGCTGTAAAAAAGGACTTGCAAAGGTATTATCTACTGCCAACAACAGCTTATGCTTTTTCGCGAGCACCCCAATTTCCTTAATATCTAAAATATTCATCATTGGATTGGTTGGTGTTTCCACCCAAATAAGTTTAGTATTGGCTGTGATGTAGGCTTCTATAGCAGCAGGTTCTTGCATCCCCACAAAATGAAATACAATTCCGTATTTTTCAAAAATCTTTTTAAATAAACGATAGCTACCACCGTACAGATCGTCAGTAGAAATAACTTCATCACCAGGACTCAACAATTTTAAGACCGCATCAATGGCAGCCAAACCGCTTCCAAATGCCATACCATAGTTTCCGTTTTCTATACTCGCCAATGATTTTTCAAGAGCAGAGCGGGTAGGATTAGCACTTCGAGAGTAGGCAAAACTTTGATGTTCGCCAGGACTAGCTTGCGCATATGTAGATGTCTGATAGATAGGAGGCATCACGGCCCCATATGCTTTATCTGGCTCTTGACCTCCGTGAATAACCTTAGTATTAAATTTTATTTTATTTTCATTCATAACACATGATTGTACTTACAAATGTACTGTTATCTTTGCCGCAGCATTTACAGTACAGATTTAGAAAAAATTCTTAGAAATATGAAACTAAAGTTAACCATTTTAATCTTTTCCCTAGTTGTTTTAGGATGCAAAAAAAAAGATGAATTAACCCTTGCTCCTTTAAACTATAAAAGCGAAAATTGCGCAGATTGCCCTGAGGTACTTATCGAAATTTTTGAATTTAAAGACGATACCGATCTTTCTAAAAATATTAATGCGAGCCTTAAAAAAGAAGTCATCAATGAATTACTATATGATGATGAAGTTAAGGTTGCCACTGTTGAGGAAGCTATTAGCTCCTTTAAAGAGGGCTATCTAGATCTTAAAAAAATGTATCCTGAAGAAACCCTTAGCTGGGAGGCTTCTATTAAAGGTGACATTATTTTTGAAAACAAAGATATTCTCACTATCAAATTAGAAACCTATATTTTTACAGGAGGAGCACACGGATATAGCGCTACTAGACTTCTAAATTTTGATAAGAAAAAAGGAGATCAATTAGAAAACTGGCAGCTTATAAAAGACAAAGATCGTTTTATACATTTGGCTGAAATAAAATTTAAGATTCAAGAAGACATTCCTCAAAACGGGTATATTAACAGTACTGGTTTTATGTTTGAAAACGACATTTTCTACCTTCCTAACAACATAGGCTTCACTGAAAAAGGACTCTTATTAATCTACAACCAATATGAAGTTGCATCCTATGCCGATGGCCCAATAAAGCTTGTTCTCCCTTATGATGAAATTAAAAACTACATCACTGTTAAAATAAAAAAAGAAAAGTAGATTATAGCTGTACTTTTAATAAAGCTAGAATTGCCCCCATATGTAAACCTTCGTGGTATACATTAAAAGCAATGGCATCTTCTACTTTGCTCAATGTAATATTTACACTAGTGGTATAGGCTGCAAACGAATTAAAAACACCTTTATCATAATCTTCTTGCATCCATTCTACGGTAGAAAAAAGAAAACCTGAAATTAAATCTATTTCTTCATCTGAAGCATTCCCATCAGGAACACTGCCTTTTCTAAATTTCTCTACAAGCTCATCAGAAACACGCATTGGCACACCACTTAACTTATAAATTAATACTTGCTGCGTAACCACCACGTGCGCAATATTCCACCATATATTATTACGAAAACCCTCGGGAATTTTTAGTAATTGCTCTCTAGGAGTATCTTTTAAAAATTTATATAAGATTTTTCTGTTCTGAAGTGTGATATTAAAAAGCTTTTCCAAAATGTTCTGTTTAATTATGTTTTAAAAATAGAACATTTCTATAGAATTGGGTTTCTTTGCAGTAAGATTAACATCAATTTAATTGTTTAGAAGGCGATGAAGAAAATATACCACTTAAGCACCTGCGATACTTGTCAAAGAATTATAAAAGAACTTCAACCTTTAGAAGGCTTTACGCTTCAAGATATCAAAACAGAAACCATTACGCCAGAACAACTTGAAGAAATGCATGCTTTAACGCAGAGCTATGAAGCCCTATTCAGTAAAAGAGCTCGCTTATACCGAGAAAGAGGATTAAACGAAAAAGCTTTAACTGAAACAGACTACAGAGATTTAATCTTGGAACAGTATACTTTTCTAAAACGCCCCGTAATTATTGTACAGGATAAAATTTTCGTTGGTAACAGTAAAAAAGTAGTAGCCGCTGCCTCTGAATACATACACCATTGAGCAAAAGAACACTAGCATTACTAGCCGCTTTTGGCGCTACTTTTATCTATGGCATTAATCATACGATTGCAAAAGAAGTAATGCCTACTTATGTACAACCTTTTGGGTTTATTTTTTTAAGGTTGATGGGTGCTACCGTTTTATTTTGGTGCATGACGCCTTTTATTCCAAATGAGAAAATTGAACGACGTGATTGGGGTCGGTTTCTTATTTGTGCCATTGCAGGAATGGGTATTAATATGCTCTCTTTCTTCAAAGGCCTAGAACTATCTACCCCTATAAATAGCGCCGTATTAATTACAGTGACGCCCATTATTGTTGTGGTATTATCTGCCTTATTTATTAAAGAGAAAATAACGTGGCAAAAAGGAGTAGGGATTTTTATTGGACTTATCGGCGCACTGACTTTAGTGCTTTTTGGTGCGGAAAACAGAACCGATGCTGCAAATATCCCCTTAGGTAATTTCTTATTTATTATAAACTCTCTTTCCTACGGAATATATCTTATTCTCGTAAAAAAACTGATCACCAAATATCACCCATTTGGTGTACTAAAATGGTTGTTTTTAATCGGCACACTAATCAGTTTACCGCTAACATTACCTGATTTTTTAGAAATTCAATGGGCTGATCTACCTTTTAATATTTTAGGAGCCATTGCTTTCGTAATTCTAGGAACTACATTCTGCACCTACTTATTTAATGGATTTGCATTAACACAGTTAAAAGCAACTACCGTTGGCGCATTCGCTTACCTGCAACCATTAATTGGTGTCGTATTTGCGATTTTATCAGGCAAAGACCAATTAAACCTACTAAAATTAACAGCCATGTTACTCGTGCTCTTGGGGGTATACTTGGTTAGCAAAAAAGCTAAACCAAGTCTTTAGGTACTTTTACAAATTTACGTGTATCTTCTTTAGATAGCACTCTAAAATTATCAGGCTTATCCGCCTTATTAAAAGCCATTAAAAAATCATCTGTTAATCCGGTTAAGCTTCTTGTTTTTAAATCTATCCAAGCTCCCATCATCTCGCAATGCGCAAAATTTCTTCCCTTATTATCGTAGAAATTATGATGAAATTCAAAAAACTTTCCATCTTCACTCATTCCTACTACTTCCATAGACACTTTTACAGGCTTACCCAAAAAAGCTTCTTTAAAATAATAAATATGCTCATAGAACACAACAGGGCCAATTTCATGCTCTGCCATTGTTTGGTGTGTAAAACCTAATTCCATCAAATAAGCCATACGTGTATGACTCATAAAATTTAAATATGCCGAGTTTGCAAGGTGCCTATTAGCATCTACATCACTCCATCTAATTTCAAAATCTTTTAAATACATCCTGTAATTTTTTTGTTATGCATGCATAATAATCGTAAAAATACCATAGTTTTGATAAATCAAGGAAAAATATTCCTAAAAAATTGTAGTATTTTTATAGTATCAAAATCTAATCTTATGGATCAAAAGCCGTCGTTCATCAAAAATTTATCGTTACCAATTGTTGCAGCACCAATGTTTTTAATATCTGGACCGCAATTAGTCATCGAATGTTGTAAAAATGGTGTTGTAGGTACTTTTCCTGCATTAAATCAAAGAACTAGCGAAGGGTTTGAAGCGTGGTTAATAGAAATAAAGACCGCTTTAGCAGATTTTGAAAAAGAAACAGGTAAAAAGGCTGCTCCGTTTGGTGTAAATCTTATCGTACACCCAACCAATCCAAGATTAGAGGCAGACGTTAAATTATGTGTAAAACATAAAGTTCCATTAATCATAACTTCTTTAGGGGCTGTATCGCAGGTTGTAGATGCTATTCATAGTTATGGCGGAATTGTATTTCATGATATTATCAAAAAGAGACATGCCGAAAAAGCAACAGAAGCTGGTGTAGACGGTTTAATCCTTGTGTCTGCTGGGGCAGGTGGCCATGCAGGAACTATTAATCCAATGACTTTAGTTGCCGAAATAAAGAAGTTTTTTCACAAAACCATTTTACTTTCTGGATGCATTAGTACGGGTAGAGATGTTGCATCAGCCCTACAAATGGGAGCAGATTTAGCCTATATGGGTACCCGTTTTATCAACACTACAGAAAGCAAAGCTACGGATGAATACCGAAAAATGATTATTGATGCGGGTGCCAGTGATGTGGTTTATACCGCATCTATTTCTGGTGTACACGCTAACTTTTTAGGTGCAAGTTTAAAAGCCGCTGGGATTACAGAAGAGGATTTAAAGAAAGATGTGAAAATTGATTTTGGAAAGGAACTAGACACAGAAGCCAAAGCATGGAAAACAATATGGTCTGCAGGGCAAGGTGTTGCCATGATTGATGATATTGAACCTGTAGCTGATTTAGTTTCAAAACTTAAAACCGAATTCAAATCTGCTATCGAAGAACAAATTAAAGTTCTAGAAGTATATCCGAAATAATGAAATATGCCCTTAGTAGCCTCTAACTACAACCCTCCAATCTTATTTAAAAACGGACATTTATCTACCATTTATTCTGGTATTTTTAGAAAAATAGACGGTGTTGTACAAGAAAGAGAACGAATTACCTTATCTGACACAGATTTTCTAGATCTTGACTGGAGCTTTGCTACACAAAAGTCAGATAAAGTTATTATTCTTATACATGGTTTAGAAGGCAGCGCTCAGCGGCCGTATATCACAGGTAGCGCAAAAGTTTTTAATCAAAATGGTTATGATGCTTGCGCTATTAATTTAAGAAGCTGTAGCGGTGTCCCAAATTATTTATTTAGATCGTATCATTCTGGGGCCACAGAAGATTTAGAAGCCGTAATTGATCACTTATTAAAAAATAAATCCTACACTGAAATTTTTATCAAAGGCTTTAGTCTCGGTGGAAATTTGACTTTAAAATACTTAGGAGAAGAACGGATAATTCCTAAAGAAATAAAAGGTGCCGTAGCGGTTTCTGTTCCTTGCGATCTTCATAGTTCCTTAAGGCAATTGTTGCGCCCTAAGAATGCCTTGTATGCGGCTAGATTTAAGAAACATTTGGTAGAAAAATTACAATCAAAACAAAAACTTTTCCCTGATAAAATATCAGACCAAGATATTAACAGCATCAAAACACTCAAAGACTTTGATGATATCTACACCAGTAGAGCACATGGTTTTACGGATGCCATTGATTACTACACCCAATCTAGCTGCCGGCAATTTCTACCTAGCATTAATATACCAACCTTGATTATTAATAGCAAGAACGATTCTTTTTTAGGACCGGAATGCTACCCATACGCCGAAGCAAAAAATAATGAAAAGCTGTTTCTTGAAACCCCAAATTTTGGCGGTCATGTGGGCTTTTACGGCGTTAAAAATACCACCTACACAGAGAAAAGATGTTTAAATTTTTTGAATGAACTCTAATAAATAATTAGAATACTTATCTTAGTACATTAATTAACTCATGTTTAAAAATGAAAAAAATAGTTGGCGTTTTAGCATTAGCAGTCCTTTTAGCTAGTTGTGGTGAGAAAAAGGAAGAGAAAAAAGATGGTTTTGAAATGAACCGTACTAAAACAGAAAAGAAAGCTGAAGAAACCAATGCAGAAGTTCCTGTAGATATGGACAATGAAGGTATTGGCCCTTTTAAAGGCATTTCATTCCCTGAAGATATAGATACTGAATTAGCAGCGAAAGGCGAAGCTAAATACAACGGAGTTTGTACGGCTTGCCATATGCCTAATCAACGTTTAATTGGACCTGCTTTATCTGGTGTTTACGAAAGAAGAAATGCTTCTTGGGTAATGAATATGATTAGCAACCCAACACAAATGATCAAAGAAGATCCTATCGCAAAAGCTTTACTTAAAGAATACAACAATGCTATCATGTTAGATAGTAATTTGTCTGACGAAGATACAAGAGCTATTGCCGAGTATCTAAGAACTTTATAATAGTACATTTAGCTTTACGTGTTCGTTAGGGGTGCTCTGTATGGGCTGAGAAACTACCCTTTGAACCTGATTTGTTTAATTGCAACGAAGGGAAACGAGTATTGCTTAATAACAACACACCTGTTATTTATGCAGCCGCTCCTTTTGTGACTTTAGTTTAGCACAAAATGGCTGTGAAAAAATTTAAAACTGTATTGGCTATTGCTGGTAGCGACTCTGGAGCTGGAGCCGGCATACAGGCTGACTTAAAAACCATAAGCGCTTGCGGAGGCTATGGAACCACAGCAATTACGGCACTTACCGCGCAAAATACTTTGGGCGTTTTTGACATTCACCCAATTCCCGCAAAACATTTAAAAAGTCAGATCGAAGCTGTTCTGGATGATATTGGAACGGATGCTCTTAAAATTGGCATGCTGCACAATGCAGAAACAATACACACGGTAGTTGATGCTCTAACAAAATACCAAACACCAAATATTGTCGTAGACCCTGTTATGGTAGCCACCTCAGGAGATACTCTTTTAAGAATGGACGCTATTACCGCTTTAAAAAGCAATCTTTTTCCTCTTGCTAGACTAATTACTCCCAATATTCCAGAATGTGCATTATTACTCAACACAACCATTACAGAAACTTCTGATTTAAAGGTATCAGCCAAAAAACTAGGGAAGTTATACAACACCTCTGTATTATTAAAAGCTGGACATTTAAATCACAACTTTCTTATAGATGTTTTGTACAATAATGAAAACAATACCTTGATTGAATTACCATCTAAGAAAGTAGTTACTAAAAATACGCATGGCACTGGGTGCACGCTTTCAGCTGCTATTGCTACTTTTTTAGCGAAAGGAAATTCTCTAGAAGAAGCGGTAAAAGAAGGTAAGTTGTATTTAGAACAAGCGATTATAAATAGTACGAGCCATACCCTTGGAAAAGGTCATGGCCCGCTACATCATTTTTATAAGTTTTGGTAATCTTTATTTAATCATCATAATTAAAACCATCTGCAACAACTTTATATTTAGGGTCTTCTAAAACGTTCACATCAACAATATCATCTGCTGTAGCTAATAATTTAATACAATCCTTACTCAAGTGTTTCAAGTGCAATTTCTTGCCTGCATTCTTGTAGCGTTCTGAAAGTTTATTAATCGCTTCAATCCCAGACATATCTGCAATACGACTGTCTTTAAAATCTATAACAACCTCTTCAGGATCATTTGCAACGTCAAACTTTTCTGTAAAACCAGTGGTAGAACCAAAGAACAATGGACCAAATATTTCATAGGTTTTAACTCCGTTTTCATCCGTACTTTTTCTAGCCCTAATTCGCTTAGCATTTTCCCAAGAAAACGCAAGAGCTGATATAATAACACCAATGAATACTGCTATTGCTAAATCGAAAAATACAGTGATTGCTGATACTGCTATTAATACAAAAGCATCCGATCTAGGTATTTTCTTCAAGATTCTAAAACTAGACCATGCAAAAGTTTCTATTACCATCATAAACATCACTCCAATCAACGCTGCTATTGGAACTTGCTCTATATAGGTATCTGCAAATAAAATAAATGAAAGTAAGGTTAATGCCATTACAATACCTGATAAACGACCTCTACCTTTAGCATTGATATTAATTACCGTTTGGCCAATCATACCACAACCACCAGTACCTCCTAGTAAACCACTAGCAATGTTACCCATACCTTGTGCAACACATTCTTTATTACCTCTACCGCGGCTATCAGTTAATTCATCTACTAAATTTAAGGTCATTAAACTTTCAATTAAACCCACACTAGCTGCTAAGAAAGCGTAAGGCAAGATAAACGTAAACGTATCTAAATTGAAAGGCAACAATTGCCATAATTCTTTATTTGGTGTTGGAAATTCACCACTTAAACCATCTCCACCACCTTCTCTAATATAAGATCCTACTGTAGTTACATCTAAATCTAAAAGAATAACTCCAAATGTGGTAATCAAAATAGCGGTTAACGCAGCAGGAATTTTCGTGGTAAGCTTTGGTAAAAAATGAATGATAGCCATCGTAAATAACACCAACCCAATCATTAAAAATAATTCAGGGCCATGCATAAATACACTCATATATTTCTCAACAGCATCAGGATCTGTATTAGGCACTTTATGGCTAAACATTTTTACTTGAGCCATGAATATTACAATAGCTAAACCGTTTACAAATCCCATCATTACAGAATGCGGAATTAAACGCACAAAGCGACCCAGTTTTAAAACCCCAGCAAATATTTGAATTAATCCCATTAAAATAACGGCTCCTAATAGGTAATAGTAGCCCATATTTTCCACCGGAATATCAAATTCTAAACCTCTTACATGACCTTCTTTAATTAAGTTTACAAAAATTACAGCTACAGCACCTGCGGCTCCAGAAATTAACCCTGGTCTACCCCCAAATATGGCCGTAATTAATCCAATAATAAATGCACCTGACAAGGCAACTAAGGGGTCTATGTTTGCCACAAAAGCAAAAGCAACTACCTCAGGAATCATCGCTAGGGAAACTGTAACTCCTGCGAAAAAATCGTTTTTAGGATTGGAAGTAAGTTTTTTGATAAAATTCATTTCTTGTACTAATTTTTTTGAAGTTGCAAAAGTACCACTTTTCAACTGCGCAATACCACCTACCACTAATTATAACATAATTAACAGATTAGCCCTTTACTTTTTAGCAATTCTTAAATAGAATTAAAAATTTTATACTAAAAAACCGCTGCAAGAGCTTACTCTCACAGCGGTTTAAACAACCTACCAACTAAAAATTCTTCTATTTTTTCTGTCTTGTTACCTTCATTGTAGGATTAGAAACTTTTACCCTCTTTTTGGCATTAGCAGCATCCTCCGATTTTAAGTATTGAATATACCCACGTCCTTTAAATTCATAAGAAGTTCCGCTATCCGGATGATACAATTCTATAGTACCATCATTAATTACATATAATTCAAAATAATCATCACCTATAAAATCATAACTTAAGGTTAATGCTTTTAAAGAGTCATCATTTGCTATATCATATACTTGATAATCCCCTTCAAAATCCCACTGTAAATTACCAACGCTAGTTCCTGGCCCATCTATAGATGATCTAAAAAAGTCACCATTGTCTCCGGATAAAAATTGTAAGAAATGCTCATTATCAAAATCGTTTATTGCTCCTGCCTGACTAGTAAATACTTTTTCCCATGCATCATATTCTTGTAAGAAATACTGAATATTCTCGTAGAACACCATATCATAATCAAAATTGCTGCGTTGATATCCTCTTAAGAAATAAGACGTATCTGTTCTTCTATGGTATAGTTCTATTGTAGCATTATTCACCACAAAAACTTCTAGATCATAAAAGCCATCTAGGTCGTGATCTATTTCTAAAAGACCACGAGCGCCATCATAGACGCCTACATCTATACCAAAGCCGTTTCCAGATTTACCAATACCTACTAAGTTATTATTTGCATATAATGTACCCCCAACAAAAGAAACTGTAAATGCTCTTTGTAAAAATGGCACTTCGCCATTTCCTTGTGTTGCATTAATATCTATGTACCATAAATCTTTTGATGCTAGAACCTGATTAACGTTAAACACTGGTTCCTCAATAAAATCATCTGCTACAATAACTTCTGTATAACATGAAGAAGCTAATAATCCTAGGAATACAAATCCGAATAGTAATTTTATTTTCATAATCTAAAATTTTATGGTTGCTAGGTATAAAACAATTCTCGTGCCAAAAATATTATAGTGCTGATTATCATCATTTTATATTATCTTGATTTTGACTAATTTTGCAAAAGACAGATGGGTTTTATTAAGCCTTGGAGAAAGACAATACTTTAATTTTTTAAAGATTGAATTATGAATAGAGATTTGAAATTTGCCGTTTTGGGCGGTGGAAGTTGGGCAACTGCAATTGTAAAAATGTTAACAGAAAATGTAGACACCTTACAATGGTTTATGCGCAATACGGATGCCATAGAACATATAGAAACACAAGGACATAATCCTAATTATTTAAGCTCTGTAGAGTTTGATACTACGCAATTACAATTAACCAATGATATTAATACAGCCGTAAGCAATGCTGATATTATCATTTTTGTAGTACCCTCGGCTTTTTTAGAGGCAGAACTATCTAAACTAACCGTTTCTTTAAAAGGAAAGACCTTGTTTTCTGCAATTAAAGGTATTGTTCCAGAAACTGGACTCATTGTTGGAGAGCATTTACATAAAAAATACACTATTCCTTATGAAAATATTGGAGTAATTACGGGTCCTTGTCACGCAGAAGAGGTTGCTTTAGAGCGCTTATCTTACCTAACCATTGCATGTGGTGACAAACATAAAGCAGAAATTGTAGCAGAACATTTAAGTAGCGATTATATCAAAACAAAGATTTCTGATGATATCATAGGTACAGAATACGCTGCAATGCTAAAAAACATCTATGCTATTGCTGCCGGAATTGCTCATGGCTTAGGATATGGCGATAATTTCCAGAGTGTCCTTATGAGTAATGCTATTCGCGAAATGAAACGTTACATTAAAAGAGTACATAGCATGAAACGTAATATTAATAACTCTGCCTATTTGGGCGACTTATTAGTAACCGGCTATTCTGTTTTTAGTAGAAACAGGATGTTTGGGAATATGATAGGAAAAGGCTACACGGTTAAAAGTGCCATGATGGAAATGAAAATGGTTGCAGAAGGATACTACGCAACAAAAAGTGCCTACAAACTAAACAACGATAGAAAAAAGAAATCTAAAACGCCCATTTTAGATGCTGTTTATCAGGTGCTTTACAATGATAAAAATGCCAAGAAAATATTCAAAGACCTAACCGATAAATTAGATTAAGCTCAATTCCTATTGAATGGTGATCATGATGCTAGCCTCATTTCCTAGTTCATCAACTACTGATATCGTATGATCACCTTCATCAGGTAAAATAGCAAGTTCATGAAAATCCTTAGTTTCTTTAAGGTACGTACTATCTAAATACCAAAATACTCTTGTCTCGGGCTTCGCATGTGCCAATTTTAAAACGAGCTCATTTTTTTTCCCTTCAAAATTTTTAGCTAGAGTAATGCGACTTCTATCTTTAGGATAGATGAACTCCATAGTTGGCATCATAACAGAAACGCAATCATTTCTAAATTCAGGCAGTGTTTTATACGATGGATGTGTGCGCTTGTAATAATACTCCATTAAGGGAGGAAGTACAAACCAAGACGCTGTAACTGTGTTTGATAAATCTTCACAGGAAGAATTGATTCTAAACTGCCTATGCTGATCTAAATGAACCAATTCATGATAGGTGCAAGCACTTACATAGTTTTGCTTTTTAGGAATATCAATCGTTTTTTTAGGGCAAACTTCTGTAGCCAAATACCCGCTTTCAGCACACACTACCACAGAAACAAATTCATCTAAAGGCTTAGAAAACCAAGTAGAATTTGGTAACACGTCAAAAACATCAAACAAAATAGGCGCGGCACTAGATACCCCTGTGGTATTTGGTCTTCCTTCTCCATCTGCATTTCCTACCCAAACACCTACCACATAGTCTGTAGTTACCCCAATTGCCCAAGCATCTTTATTCCCAAAGCTAGTTCCTGTTTTCCACGCTATTTCTTTGCTAGAATCATAAAATTCCCAAGACTCACTGCCTTCTGGCCTGTTTACTTCTTTCATCGCTTCAAAAGTCAGGTAAATACTACCTGCATCAAAAACAGTTTTGCTTTGAGATTTAGCGCCAAAATCTAAAGTACTATTATGAAAATAGGTGGGCTCTGTAAATTCATTTTTAAAATACTCGCTAGAGCTTTTATTATAATGATTTACGGTAGAAGCAAGGTTTGCATAGGTTTTACACAAATCCCACAGGTTACTTTCTGCCCCCCCTAAGATTAAGGTCAACCCGTAATGATCTGCCGTTTTATTCAAGCCGCCTAATTCAAAAACATTTAATTGATCTCTAAATTTTTCTAAACCATAAGACTGTAATAAACGTACTGCAGGGATATTCAGCGACCGTGCTAATGCTTTTTTTGCTTCAATAGCGCCACTATACGATTCATTAAAATTTTCAGGAGAATACCCCGCAATTTGCGTAGGCACATCTGGCACTAACATATCTGGCAACAATTCCCCACCATCTAACATAGCCGCATAAAGCAAAGGTTTTAGCACACTTCCCGTACTTCTATTGGCTTGCACCATATCTACGTCTTTCTCATGATCTTTATCTGTTGGTGCATTACCCACATAAGCCAGTACTTTTCTGGTTTTTACATCTAATACCAACACTGCCGTATTATAAACTAGATTTTGTTTTAGAGTATTATACTGTTTGCGAACGATAGCATTTACATTTCTTTGCAGCTCTTGGTTGATACTGCTTTTAATGCGTTGTCCTTTTTTGGTTTTAGCAACATAATGCACAAAATGTGATGCATAACGCGGCAACGCATAAGGTTTTTGAGGCAAGTCTTCTAACAAAGCTAAATTGTACGTGGTCCCATCTATGACACCTTGATTGAAGAGTTTCAACAGCAACCTATTTCTCTTCAATAATAATTTAGATTGATTTTTTCCTGGATATATTAAACTTGGAGCATTAGGTAATACTGCTAAGGTTGCAGATTCTGCCCAAGATAATTGATGTGGTAAGAGTCCAAAATAACGCCAAGAAGCCACTTCTAATCCAACGACATTTCCTCCAAACGGAGCATGGCTAGCATAAAGATTTAAAATCTCCTCTTTAGAATAGCTAAACTCTAAGCGCGTTGCTAGTATTAGTTCTACAAATTTTTCAGCGTAAGAGCGACTTTTATTCTCTCTAGATAAGCGTATTACTTGTTGTGTGAGTGTACTTCCTCCTCGAACTGTTTTTCCTGCTGCTACGTTTGCTCCAATAGCCTTAGACATTGAAACCGGATTAAAACCAGGATGCTTATAAAAATAAGCATCTTCAAAATTGAGAAGACATGTTTTAAATTTAAAAGGGACACTATCTACTACAGGAAAGCGCCATTGACCATCATCTGCAATTTTTGCCCCTAATAATTCTCCTTGCTTACTTTCTACGACTGTAGCGGTGGGTGCATTAAACAATACTGTGGGCAAACAAAAATAATAGGCAATTAAAAACACTGCTAGGACTAACAGTTTTTTAGGGTGCTTTTTTAGAATCTTAAATAGCCTTTCTTTCAAGTAGTGAGGGTATTGAATTCATACTCTCTTTCAACCAAACAAATCCTAACTTTATACCAAGAATACCACTCTTTTTGACCTTTTTTCTGAGCAAACCTATGGTCTAAATTTTTTTTCCAAGTTGCAATAGCTGCTAAACTTGTCCAATAACTTACCGTAATACCCACTTCTTCCCTTGCACTTTCAATACCTATAAAACCTTGTTCTTTTTCCGCAAGGGCCTCCATCTCCTGAGCCATTTCCCCATATCCATGATCACCATCTGTTCTTGTAGATGTGAAAATTACGGCATAGTAAGGCTCTTTCATGGTGCGTCTATTTAATATATTCTTTTTCTATAAAATAATTTACAATCGCTTCTTTCATTAATACCGATTGTTCTCCTGCCTTAAGTGGCGGTAATTCTTCTTTCATAATATAATGCGGCCAACCTTCTTCATCAAAATAATCAAACGTATAAAAACCATAAGGCTCCAATAATCGACAAATTGCTATATGCATAAGATCTAGCTTTTCGTCCTTTTTGTAGGACCTATGGTATTTTCCTAATTCCTGAACACCTACCAAATAAATAATAGCGTCTAATTCTAATGTATCGCCGTCTGCAAATTGTGCTGATAATTTTTCTAGCAACACATCCCAACGTTCTTTTAATTGTATATCTCTTGACATTATAGTTTCATTTATCTCAACGAATAAAAATAGCACTTCATATACTACCTATGACAATTCTTATCTTAATAGGTACACAGTATTTTTAATTCTTTTCAAAGGTACAAATCAAAGTTTTATATTTGTCTTAAAGCAAGTAATATGAATTTTTTAGATATAGTTTTTGGATTAATCCTTGTTTGGGGATTTTATATAGGGTTTAAAAACGGCTTATTTGTTGAAATAGCATCTATCATAGCGCTTATTGCTGGTATTTATGGCGCAATACATTTCTCCTACATTACTGGAACGTATTTAGCAGAAAATATGGATTGGAATGAACAGTATATGAATATTGCTTCTTTTGTTATAACCTTTATTATAATTGTTGTTTTAATTCATTTATCAGCAAAACTGTTGACCAAGATTGCTGATTTTGCCATGCTTGGATTTTTGAATAAAATAGCCGGTGGAATTTTTGGAGCGCTGAAAGTATCTATTATCATTGGCGCACTACTTCTCTTTTTTAGTTCGATGGCAGAAACCACCAATCTTATCAACGAAGAAACCAAGAAAGAATCTAAACTCTACGAACCTTTAAAAGCAATCGGGGCGCTAATTTTTAGTAATATTCTAAAATTTGAACCGACTGAAAGCTAGGTTATTAAAATTTATATGTACGAATTTTCCTCATTTATGAGTGGCGAAATTAGTGATTTGGTGATTTCAGGCATATATTTCTGTTATTCAACGATAGTTTTCTTCTAATAATAGGCGTCCAAAGTACATTTGTTTTATTAATATGATAATTTCTAAAACATAAATATTGCAAAAGCTAAAAAATAGCCCTTATTACAAAGAAGCATTCAACGAACTTTCCTACCCGTTTGGTACGTTTTATCTGTTTGCCGGTTATGTTGTTGCTGAGATTAATGAAGGTGTTGTTTTCTCTTGGGAAGATCATGGAAAAACTGTCACTGAAGATATCGGAAATTTATACGATGAAAATGGCTCTGGATTAATTTATATTACCAATAGAGTGGAGAAATATTCTGTTAATCCTGTAGGGTGGTTACAATATTTTAAAAGTAGTTACAGACTTAAAGCCTATGTTATTGTTACCTATTCTAAAAAAGGGTATTCCAATACCCTATTAGAAAAGCTATTTATGAATGCCAATATCTATCGTTACACCTGTTTAACAGATGCTATTGAATGGGCTAAAAAAGAATGTTTAGTTTCTTCTTCCAATTAAACAACAACTGTATTCCAAGAAATAATTGCTTTATTTAAGCCTGTAACCTCATCAAATCAAAGACATTAATTGTAATACCTTTAAGAATGTCATTTGAAATCACACTGATTTTCATTCTACAACAAATAAAAAGTGCCTATTAAATTAATAGACACTTTATTACATTTTATAGCCATCCTAAAAGACGCTATTAGTAAGTTCCTATTGAACTACTTTTACCCATTGCCCTTTTGTTCTAGCAATATAATCACTATCATACATAGCCTCTACCTGAACTCCTGGAAGGTAATACGTTCCTAAGTAGGATGCGTTTAACAATATTCTAAATGTTTTTGTTTCACCTAGTCTAAAATCAAAATAGAAATTAGCACGATCGTCTCTCAAATCGGTATGCGTTACGTTATTCTGCGCAAAATTTCCAAAATCTGTAAAACGCGTATTTACAATCTCCCATCCACTAGGGAATATTTCAGATAAAGCCATATTTTTAACAGCGCTCCCTGTAGTATTGGTTATGGTAACCTCAGCAACAAAATCTGTTCCTTGAGTAATAGCAGAGACATCAATTCTTGAACCATCACGGCTTTTAAAAGCTGTTTTCACCACTAGGTTACGTTGAATTTCTTTCTCACTTCCTACAGGTAAAATTCCGTTATTGATGATACTTACATAAACCATAGTACCTTCTAAGTTTTTTAAACTTAGGCTATTGGTTCCTTTCTTTATTTCTAATGTTCTGCTGGCTAAAGTTTTACTCGTTGTAACGCTTTCTGTTTTCCCATTTACAGCTACCGACGTTTTTATTCCTTTACCACCTACCATTTTGGCAAATTTACCCATAGCTAGAAGACTATACGAAGTACTCTGTGTACTCATCCAACGCTGTTCTTTTAAGCTTGCCGCTATAGCCTTAGCCAACTCTTGTGCTTTTGCTTTATCTTTTAGTAAAATATAGGTCTCCAAAGCCATTGCTCTATTTCTTTCTGAAGAGCCATAACTATAATAATCATTCTTACTAGCTTCAAACGTTAATGACGCTGTTTTTAAAATTTGCTGTGCCACACTTGCTTGTCCAATTAAACCATAAGCAGCTGCCAATCTAAATTTACTTTCATCAGATAAACCACTAGTTTCTCTTAAACGATTCATAGAAGCAATATCTGCATTCCCTGAAAGTGCTAAAGTGTACAACCTGTACGCTTGCGCTAGGTCTGAAGATGAACTTCCTGAACGCCAGTTTTTAGCCGTATTCTGTTGGTATTTTACCCAATTTGATTTAAAGGAGATAGGCATTACATACCCCTTCTTCTCTGCTTCTAACAAAAAGTGACCTGCATAGGTTGTTCCCCAATCATCTGTAGAACTTAATCCTGGCCAATATGAAAATCCTCCTCCTGGTCGCTGGAATCCTCCTAAGCGTTTTATAGCGTTTTCAACATTTTTCTGTGTTTCTGATTTTTTTGCTGAGCTTAAATCAAAGATATCACTCAAAAACAATTGCGGAAATGCAGCAGAAGTAGTTTGTTCTACACAACCGTGCGGATACCTTATTAGGTACTGCATGCGCCCATTGAAACTCATAGGTGGCAAAGTTGAAAATTCTACTTGAACAGAATTGCTACCGGCAATACCAAAAGTTTCTAAATCTATTTGCTTACTTGCATTTGCTTCGAGAACAATATCTTGAATCTCAGAAGTCATAGGGTTCGGATTCACGACGTCTATTGGTATTTCAAAAGATGCTGTTTCTCCTCCTCCCGAAGCTTCTACAACTACTTTTCCTATCCCTTTAAAATCTGCCACATCTAAATCAAAATACACCATTTTCTCATCTGGCTGACTAAACGTAAGCGTTTGCGTAGCACTCCCAGACACCTTAAATGCTTTGTCTTGTTTTATCTTAACCGTAACATTTTTCACTTTAGACTCCATCGCAAATACAGTCACTGGTAATGTTACTTTTTCTCCTGGCGTTATTTTTCTAGGTAACGAAGCCAAGATCATTAAAGGCTTTCTTACTGGAGTTGTTTTTTCTGCTAGACCATAAGCTTCACTGGCTGCATTCCCTGCAATTACCATTGTTCTTACAGAACCTACATATTTAGGAATGGCAATTTTATGCGATTTAGTTTCACCTGCTTTTAGTGTGAACGGCCCTAGGTGAACCACCATTGGTTCAAACCTATTGGCTTTCTTATTTTTTGCTCCTGCTAGTTCATCATCACCACCAATAGCAAATACTTGGTTAATTTTTCCACCAAAGGCACCAATCACATCGTCATAAATATCCCAAGTTTTTACACCTAAAGCTTCTCTGGCATAAAAAGTACTCCAGGCATCTGGAGTTTTAAAGCGCGTTAAATCTAAAAGACCTTCATCTACAATAGCAATTGTATAGGTCATGGCCTTGCTATTCTTTTCTCCAATTTTTACCGTAATATTTTCCTCAGGACGCAGTACTTCTGGCATCATAATCTGAGGTTCTAGTTTTGTTTTAGGATTCTCTACTCCAATTCCTACCACACCATACATACGAATAGGAGAATCATTCAAGGTAGAGGCATGTGGTTGTAACAAGGCAATATTTATATACACATTGGGCGTATAAATTTCCTTTATTGGTAACTTAAATTTAGTTTCACCTTTAGTCGTCTCTACCCATAAAGATTCTAAGACTTCACTCCCATTTTCTATAGTTACTAATGCTCTGCCACCTTCTGAACTTGGGAAAGTAATGGTAGCATCGTCCCCTACATTATATTTTTCTTTATCGGTTGAAAACAATAACATCGTAGCTGCAGAAGGATCGTTCTTACGTGATTTTCCTGCCCATCCTGGCCAATCTATATATACAGCTTTTCCAGTAGCATGCCCGCCAGACTGATCTTCTACGCGCACTAAATAACGACCCCAGTCTGGATACTTTAATTCAAAAGTAAAAGAACCTTTCCCATTAGAAGAAGTACTGATTGTTTCTTCAAAAACTTGTTCATGGTATTCACTACTGCTATAAGATGATAAATTATCAGCAGAATTGTCCCACCACCATCTCCAGCTTACTTTATGTATAGATACTTTAAGATTACTCGTTGCTTTAGGTTTTCCTTTTTCATCTACCGTAACCACCTCAAACTTATGTTTTACATCAGTAAGAAGCATTCCTCTTGACTTATCGCCTTTAGGAACATTTATACCCACGTAGGTTTTAAATGGAGCGTAGGTTTTTGTAAACACATCAGTACTAAAATCACCTCCGTTTTCATACACCTTAGTAATAAACGCAGCATTTAACATTCCAGGAGCATTACCATTTAATTGCGGATTTATACTAAAGCTTGCTTTCCCTTCACCATCTACATTACCATCAAAAACTACTTGATCTTCTGATGAAAAGCTACGTGTAGGATCATCAAAAATGTACCCCGGGAACGATTTGAAGCTTGTGGTTGTTGCATTAAATTTTGCAGTTATATCCGCATTTAAATTTTTAGCTATCGCGCCATGCAACCACTTTACCTCCATTGTTCCGTGAATAGGACTTGAACCTCCTAAAATCTCACTATCAAATTCGGTTTTAATTTTTAAACGATTAGGCTTAATGGTTTCTATTTTTATCGTCTTGGTGAAGGAAGCACCACCAACAGATATTTTCGCCAACCAATTACCCGTAGGTGCATTTTCATCTGTTTTTAAATTAAAATGATAAAAATTATCCAAACCATAAGTCTTCACTTCACGATGAACCACTTTATTATAAGGATCCATCAATTCTAATTTTACGGGATGATTTGCAGGTAGTTTATTTGCATTATCATTCAACATAAATGATAAGAAGATATTATCGCCCGGCCTCCAAACACCACGCTCTCCGAAAATAAATCCTTTTATTCCCTTTTGTAAAGAAACTCCAGAAACATCAAATTTACTTACAGACAATACATTACCGTCATTTATTTTTACATATGTTTTTTGTCCATTATTCTCTGCTACCACAAAATAAGCTTGGCTATTTTCTGCATCGAAAAACGAAGTACCATTTGCTTCTGTAGTAACGGTTCCTACGGCTTGTTGCTGATAATTGTAAAAAGTAACCTTTGCTCCAGAGACAGGCTTTGTTGTAACGATGTCACTAACCGCAACAAAATAGCTCTTGTTTAATCCTTTTTTCACGGTAACCCCAAGGTCACTCGCCAAAACATTTACTCCTACTTTTTTATCGTAATAATAAGAAGTGTGACAAGGATTCTCACGCTCACTCCAATCATAGTTATACGAGTAATCATCATAATACTCTTCTACACCATCCCAAGAACTAGCTTCTGATTCTTCATCATAATTTTCTTCAACATCTTCCTCGTCCTCATAATTAGTCTCCTCACAACTATAGGTACTATAAGAAGGCTTAAACGAAAATTCTACACGGTATATAGCTCCTTGTTCTGGAGTAATTAATTCTTTTAAATCTAAAGCGTGTGCAGACCATTTACCAGTATTAACACTTAAATTACTCACCAATTCTAAACGCTTAGTGGCTATTGGTCTCGCTACTTGTTTTAAGCCGTAGTTACCATTAAGGTTATTATTCTGCAAAAATTGAAGTACATTATTCTCATACACCCGAAGCACAGAAACATCTACATACTTTAAATTTACGGCCTCAAAATTAATTTTAAGATTACTGGAAGAAGGTAATATAGATCCATTTGAAAGCAATCTTACTTGTGGCTTTATTTGCTCAAAAGCAATCAACTCTTTAAATTTAGTTTTCAGTTTAAAACCATCTGCACTAGAAATTCCATCAAACACCTCTAATTGTGCTGTGCCGTTAATTTCATTAGAAGGATATACTTTAAGCGTGTTTCCTGACACACTATACTTTAAAGAATTATCCCCTTCTAAAACCACCAAACCTTTGAAATTCTGATCTTTCTTAAGAGGATCAGAAAAATTAATCAACACTTGCGGCTTTCCTGTGTTCTTTACGACAACATCAAGAACAACAAAGTTATTTTTACCCGGAATTACTATTTTATTTTCTCCTTTGGTAGCTATATCATGTTTAGCGCCATCCCAAGAAATCTGCAACTCACTATCTTCTTCAAAACGCTGTATACTATCAATTTTAAATTGAAAAAGCATTCCTTCTTTTACCGTGTCATCAAATTTTATTTTTATCTCTTTTCCATTTTGCGTAACGTTTACCAATTGTTTTGCTACCTCCAAAGACAACACATCTGCACTACGTAATTGTCCTTCTATGTATTGTTTCTCCTTTGAATAAGACTGTATAGGATTCGTGTATATAGAAAACTGTTGTTCCAAAGTTTTGATGACAAACGTTAATTCTTCTAAATCTTCAGGAACATCTGTGATCACCTGTTCTAAATCAAACGTAAAAGCATATTCTGTATTCTGCTCAAATGCTTTTTCAGGAACAAACGAGATAGTCCTGTCATCTAAAACAACAACCTTCCCACTAACTTTTGGAGAAACAGTTAAAACATCATTCAATTCTTTGCCACTTTCCCATGAAGCTACAGGTTGTTTCATAACAAGCCTTACTTCGCTTCTTGCAGAAATAATTCCGTGGGTAACCTCACTAACATACTCCTGATACTTATTGAGGTTGTCTGATTGGTTTTCCATGGTATTTACTTTGTCTTTACATCCGGCAAGGACAAGAAAAAGTAAACTGACAATTTGAAGGTATTTTAGTTTCATAGGTTGGTTTTTTACTACTTGTAAATATAAAGGGTTTATAAAGATCTAAATCACTGAAAACAGTGAAATATTAGAAAATTTACCGCACCGACTATTCCTTAAACATAAGAATCAGAGTTCTATTATATTAATGCCAACTATTTATGACAAAAAGTGTCATATTTATTAAAAACCATGTATTTCATCGAAAAAACAACACATTATACAGCTTGTTCTGTTTATTTTCACAATCTTAGAAGAACGGTTTACGAGAACCAAAAGAACACTAGAAATCCCCCCATTTCTACCTCTTACTACTTACAAATAGAACTTATATGAAAATGAGAATGCAACCGGCAATCTTAGTTTTATTTGTATTCGTTATTTACTCTTGTAGTACAGAGTCTTTAAGCAATACAGTTATAATAGAATCTAAGAATGTGATTACCGTAGAAAATGAATTAATGACTCTAGTGAACAACTATAGAGTTAAGAACGATCTGAAAAATTTGGAATATAGCAGTATCGCTTACAAATATGCCAATTTACATACAGATTACATGATTTCAAATGGCAGCACCAGTCATGACAATTTTAGCGCTAGAGCTTCCAATTTTTCCTCTGAAGTGAACGCTACTTTAATCTCCGAAAACGTAGCGAAAAGTTATACCGACGCCCTTAGCACATTTAATGCATGGATGGCCAGTAATGTACATAGAAAAGCTATTGAAGGCGATTTTACACATTCTGCCGTAAGTGTTAAAACAGCCACTGATGGCACCTATTATTTTACACAACTTTATTATAAGTAAACAGTTTATCGCACCTCTAAAAGGATCAAGCTTAAACGCTGATCATTAGTTACACCCATTATATTTAGCAATATCAGTTAATTTTCTACCGTTTTAGTATTAGTTTTTTTAACTTTCGTAAAAAAACTAATACTATGGCAATTGCCCCTCCCTTTAATTTGAATAAGTGGGTTTCAGAAAACAGAGCTTCTCTAAAACCACCGGTTGGTAATAAAAATTTATATAAAGATGCTGGCGATTATATTGTTATGATCGTTGCAGGACCTAATGCACGTAAAGATTACCATTACAATGAAACGGAAGAATTATTTTATCAATTAGAAGGTAATATTGAAGTACACATACAGGAAGATGGTGTAAAGAAAACCATGGCTTTAGGTCCTGGAGACATGTATTTGCACCCAGCCAAAGTTCCGCATTCTCCTGCAAGACAAGACAATTCTATTGGCCTTGTGATTGAACGAAAAAGAAACCATATGAATGTAGATGATGGCTTACTTTGGTTTTGTGATAATTGCAATCACAAATTATATGAAACCTACTTTACACTTAATGATATTGAAAAAGATTTTTTAGCACATTTTAAACACTTCTACAGTTCTAAAGCATTACGAACTTGTGATAACTGTGGTACGGTAATGCCTGTTGACGAACGCTTTATAGCAAAAGAATAAACTATGAATATCGCACTCAAAATTTGTATTGGATTCATTGCCTTCATACACATATATATTCTATGGTTTGAAATGTTTGCTTGGACTACCAAAGGAAGAAAAGTCTTTAGTAGTTTTCCAAAAGACTTATTTGAACCCACTAAAGCCATGGCTGCCAATCAAGGCTTATACAATGGCTTTTTAGCGGCTGGACTTCTATGGACTTTCTTTATAGATACCCTAGAATGGCAAAATAATATTGCCCTATTTTTCCTAAGTTGCGTGGCTATCGCTGGAATATATGGCACCGCAACCGTAGATAAAAAAATTATGTTTGTACAAACTATCCCTGCCCTTATTGGTATAATTTTAGTGTTTCTCCAATAACATTTTTGTAAGATAATATTTGTAACTTTGAAACAAATGTAACAAAACACGTATAAAAAGTTATAAAATGTCAAAAATAGCAGAAAACTTTGGAATTGATACTGCCCTGAAGACCTTAGGTATTTCAGATAGTAATTTAGGAACCTCAACAGGATCAGAATTTTTTAGCTCAGGCGAAGAGATTTCTTCTTACTCCCCAGTTGATGGTCTATTAATTGCTAAAGTAACCACAACCACAAAAGCAGATTACGATAAAGTGATGGATGCTACTACTAAAGCATTTGTAACTTGGAGAACGATGCCAGCTCCACAAAGAGGGGAAATTGTAAGACAATTTGGTGATAAATTGAGAGAGAAAAAAGAAGCCTTAGGAAAATTGGTTTCTTATGAAATGGGAAAATCATACCAAGAAGGGCTAGGTGAGGTTCAAGAAATGATAGATATCTGTGATTTTGCTGTTGGATTGTCAAGACAACTACACGGACTTACCATGCACTCTGAACGTCCAGGACATAGAATGTATGAGCAGTATCACCCTTTAGGAGTAGTTGGTATTATCTCAGCTTTTAATTTTCCTGTTGCTGTTTGGGCATGGAATACTGCTTTAGCATGGATTTGTGGTGATGTTTGTGTTTGGAAACCATCAGAAAAAACACCCTTATGTGGTGTAGCTTGCCAAAATATTGCGGCCGAAGTTCTGAAAGCAAACAACTTACCTGAAGGTATTTCTTGCTTGATAAATGGCGACCATAAGGTAGGAGAGTATATGACTAGCGATGTTAGAATACCATTAATTTCGGCTACAGGATCTACAAGAATGGGCAAAATTGTTGCTCAAACTGTTGCTGGCCGTTTAGGAAAGTCCTTATTGGAATTAGGCGGAAACAATGCCATCATTGTGACACCAGACGCAGATATTAAAATGACGGTTATTGGCGCGGTCTTTGGTGCCGTAGGTACCGCAGGACAACGTTGCACCTCTACAAGACGTTTAATTATCCACGAATCTGTTTATGATACCGTAAAAGATGCTGTAGTAAAAGCATACGGACAATTACGTATTGGTAATCCATTAGATGAAAACAATCATGTGGGCCCCATTATAGATACGGATGCTGTGAAAATGTACGAAGCTGCATTGGCGAAAGTAAAAGCAGAGGGTGGTACTATTGTAGTTGAAGGTGGCGTACTTTCTGGTGAAGGTTATGAATCTGGATGCTATGTAAAACCAGCCATTGCAGAAGCTAAAAATAATTTTGAAATTGTTCAGCATGAAACTTTTGCTCCTATTCTATATTTACTAAAATACACCGGAGATATTCATGATGCTTTAAAACTTCAAAACGGAGTTGCTCAAGGCTTATCTTCTGCGGTAATGACCAACAATTTACGTGAAGCAGAAGCTTTCTTATCTGTACAAGGATCTGATTGCGGTATAGCAAATGTAAACATTGGTACTTCTGGTGCCGAAATTGGTGGTGCTTTTGGAGGAGAAAAAGAAACTGGCGGAGGACGTGAGTCTGGATCAGATGCTTGGAAAGTTTATATGCGTAGACAAACAAACACCATAAATTATACAACAGAGCTCCCTCTTGCTCAAGGAATCAAATTTGATCTTTAAGTTATAAAAAAGCCACATAATATCTTATTACATATTACGTGGCTTACAACTAACTAATCAAAAAAGTTTAAAGCAATTTTTATTTTTATAAAAACTGCTTCTTTTTATAAAAACCCTTATTTCAATGCCGGAACTTTGTCGGGAGAAATAAGGGTTTCTTTTTTACAGTTCTAATATCTAAAATTAAGTTTAAAAACACGCCTATTTTCGTACAGATGGTAGGAAAAACTGTATAGTTTGATGATTTTTAACTTCCTACTTCCGCAACATAATTTAACATTCACAATTAGTTATCTGTTTGATAATGAATATTTAATATAGAAAAATTTAACATTTTAAGGTTTTTTTTAATACTTTGGTGTAGTTAACCCTAAATAACCATTAACAATGACAAAAAAAACCTTTTACCTCTTAGGAATAATCATTACCATTCTACTAGGCACCTATTTCTTTATGACCTGTTGTAGCTGTTGTGAAGAAACCACAGAAATTACAGAAACTAAAGTTGCAGAAGAAAGCCTGCCAGAAGCAACGGCATATCCTTTTAAATTTTCGGATGGGTCTTTTTCTTATGAGACCAATGATAATTTTAATTTCAACAGATCTTCCTCTTCCATTTTAATGCCTTTATCAGCAAAAGTAACGGAAGGCATTAACGGAATTAAATCTTATTTAGGAGAAAATGCAAGTAAAGTATTTGACATTACAGGCTTTTATACTAGCGATGAAGCCAATAAATCTGCTTTTCCAAATCTAGGTATCGCCAGAGCAAATGCCATTAAAAATCATTTGGTCGCACAAGGGATACCTTCATCTTCCTTAAATATTTTAGGAGCACTGAAAGAAGACATGATAAGCTCTTCTGAAAACGTATTTCTAGGCCCTGTAAGCTACGCTTTCTCCAATGAGCACGAAGACCTAGAAGACGAGATGAAAGCGCTCTATGACAAGATTAAAGCAGACCCATTAGTACTTTACTTCAATACTGGCGAAGCCTCTATAAACCTTACCGCTGATGAACGTCAAAAAATTGCAGACATTTCTAAATATCTTGATAAGGTAGCAGGAGCCAATTGCAGTGTTGTTGGACATACCGACAGTCAAGGAAATAGAATTACAAATATTGGCTTAGGACAAGAACGCGCAGACTTCGCAAAGCAATACCTCAGTGATAACGGTATTGAGGCTTCAAAAATCATAGCTACCTCAAAAGGGCCAGATAGTCCAATTGCTACCAATGATACCGAAGAAGGTCGCAGTCAAAACAGAAGAACGGTCATCACCTTAAACTAAATAATCACCTAAACAATAAATACATATTAAAATGAATTTTGAAAACTTAAATATTTGGTGTTGGATCATCCCAGCTTTAGTCGGAATTATTTGTGCAATCTTAGGGTATCTTCTAGGGAAATCTGGGAATACTACCATTGATAATTCTGCAGATTTGAACATGTGTGAAGAAAAAAATGCACGCTTAAAAGCAGATTTATATGCCTGTCAGCAGAAATTAAATGCGAAACCCGTAGCACCTGCTCCTGTTTCCAACTTTGCAGCACCTGAACCACCTGCCGCTGTTGCTCCCATAACCCCAGTAACTCCTGTGACACCTGTAATACCAGCAATTGCATTTGATGCCGCAGCAGCAAAAGCAGCTTTTGGCAAAACAATTAAACAAGACGACTTAAAATTAGTAGAAGGAATTGGGCCGAAAATTGAATCTATGTTTAAAGAAAGTGGCATTAAAACATGGAAAGCATTATCTGACGCATCTGTTGCTGATTGTCAAAAAGTTCTTGATGGCGGAGGTAATAGATATAAAATTCATGATCCTGCCTCATGGCCTATGCAAGCAAAAATGTGTTATGAGGGTAAATGGACTGAATTAACCAAATGGCAAGACGAACATAAGCATGGTAAGTTGTAATTCTATACAAACTACTTTAAATAATAAAGGCGATATTAAAATATCGCCTTTATTGCTTTTATAACCTTCCGTTAGCATCAACCCACTTAAAATGGTACTGATCTTCTGGAAATTTCATTCTCGTTGCTATACGTTCCAATCTATCTGGTAATTTCATTAAATAATCTCTAGCACGCTCACCATCGTCATTCAAAGCACGAATATTACCTAACTCCCAGTAAGCATTTAATTTCTTAAGAATATCAATATAATCTAATGCCGTATACACTCCTAAACGTTGTGCACAATTAGAAAAATTCTCAAATGCGGAACCAATTGTACCACCAGACTCACGTAAAAAGTGCGCAGGCATTACAATTTTCTTTTTCATCATATCGGCAAACGCCAACATCATTTGATTTGGATCATGCTCAAAAATAGATTTTACGAACTCCCTATAAGCCAAGTGATGACGCATCTCATCTCCCGCAATGATCGTACACATTTTACCTAATAAAACATTACCTTTCTTCTTAGCCATCTGCCCAACACGCTTATGCGAAATATTGGTAGCTAACTCTTGAAAAGAAGTATATATAAAGTTTTTATAAGGATCTCTATCGGTACCTATATCAAAACCATCTGCAATTAAATGCTGTGTAGTAATCTCTACCTCACGCATATTAACTCTTCCAGATAGATATAAATATTTGTTTAAAACGTCTCCATGGCGGTTTTCTTCCGCAGTCCAATGGCGTACCCATTTAGACCAACCATTTTTGTTTTCACCATGCTGATCTACACCTTCAACATCCATCAACCAAGATTCATAGGTTGGCAACGCTTCTTCTGTAACGGTATCTGCAACCATGGTAACCCAAAAGTCGTACCCTAGCTCTTTAGACTCTTCTTGTATTTGCTTTACAGCATCAAGAAATCCATCGCTTTGCGGATCTGGCAAAAAATCTGTTGGTTGCCAAATGTCTTGAATTGGGATTAAGTACTGATCAATAAAACCATTAACTTTTTCCTCAATCGCCCGCATTACTTCTATTCTAATATTTTGTGCTGACATATTCTGTTTTTTTCAAAGTTCGTAATAATACTTATAATTAGGTTATAATCTTTTTATATTTTAGGCAATCAATTTCTCCCTTTTTCATCGGGGTAAAATGTATAAACAGGATCACTTTGCCATACTTGTTTTGTTTCAATATCAATAACAGAAAGAGGACCTTTAAATGCCGCTCCAGTATCTACATTCCACACATTCGCTGCGTTCTGTGGTGTAGTTTTACCTATTCTTGTTACCGGTGTGTGCCCTATGAAAATTTCTGAATAATGAATTAACCGTTGAGGGTAATACTCATGATCTGGCGTTAAATTAGGATTTAACGAAAGTACTAATTCCCACAATGTTCTATCCCAGTAAAAAGTTTTTGAAAAATATTCAAAATCTACTCCCTTTAAGTTAGTGAATCCTGCGTGAAGAAACAAACGCTTATCTTCATCTAAGTAATAGTCTTCCAATGTATTAAAAAAATCAATATGCAATTCTTTAGACCGCTTGTCTAATTTTGCATAAGAATTTGCGGTAGCCTCACCACCATGTTGGTACCACGTAGGATTATCTTTTCCTTCTGTTAACCAAGATTTACACAATTCATCATGGTTGCCCCGGATAAAAATACAATTATGTGTTTTCTTTAAACCTATCAAGTAATTTATGGTTTCCGTTGCTTGGCTCCAACCATCCACATAGTCTCCCAAAAAAATCAATTGATCTTCTGTGGTCACTTCTGCTTTTGCTAAAACTTGCTCTAATGCTTTTAATCCTGAATGGATATCTCCTATGGCTAATACTCTCATGATTGTGTAAAAATCGCAATAACTGCTATAATAATGATGATAAAAAGTACTAAAAAAAATATTTTCCAAAAAGAATAAGGCCTCACGCCACTAATGGCACCTGTTTGCCCGTTGACATAAAATTGATATTCTTTACCATTGTAGCTGTATGAGCTTATATAAACAGGTACTAAAATATGTTTAAAGGTTTCATCAGACAGTTTAATATCTGCATGATCTACCCTTTGTGTATCTCCGCCTATATCTCCACGAATCCAACTATAGGCAATATTTTTTGCTTCCTGAAAAGATTGATGGTGCCCTTCTTTTAAAGAAATAGTATATTTTTCGGTAACAAAACCAGACAAATATTTTGAATTAAACCCTACTAATTCCTTCAGGTTCCAATGTGCAATTTTGGCAGGAATATCTCTTCTCTTTTTTTGAGAAGCATTTATTAAAATATCATCCACAAAACCATTTACAGAACCAGATGCACTTGACCATCGCGTTTTACGCACTTGTCTGGTTTGTGTTCCGCTTTTTGTTTTGTAGCGTTGTGTTTCATAGTAATAGTCCCCTCTTTGTCCTTGATAGGTAGCATATAAATTGGCATCAAAAGTCCAATGAGGCACATACAAACCATGCAAGCCTTCTGCATCTAAGGCCGCTTTTTTTAATTTGTTTGGAGCAAACCAAAGGCCACTAACCCATGCTTTAAAAGTCGCTTTGGCTTTTTTAGCATCAATTTGAAAAGGCACTAATGCCCCGGGTAAAATCCACCCTTCTTTTACAACATCTTCTCGAATCAAAGGATCCCCACAATACACGCAATCTAAAGATTTGTAATTCTCTTCTACATGCTGATTGGCACCACAGTTTTTACAATGAAGTAATTCTATTGTTTCTGTATACGCATTGTCTCCAACTACTTTGAGATAATGCTGAAGCTCTAGCTCTTCAAAGCTACTTTTTGCTTGCTCTATAAATTCTTCATAACCACAATATTCACATTTTAGCTGATCAGAACCTGGCTTAAATTTAAGCTCCGCACCGCAGCTGGCACATGATTTCTTATGTTCACTTAAAAATGTTTCTTCCATGAATTACCATTAAACTGTACATTGGATTTATGGCACACCAACACTTATTTTTATTTAAATAGGATTATGAGACAGGAAGCGGTGGTGGTGTATTACCTCCTAAAAACGATTTAAGCTCTTCTATTTCTTGCAAAGCAGACCAATTGGCCATTCCTTGCTTCCAAACCAAAGAATCTTTATTTACCGTTCTATTTGCAAAAAGCTCTTTTAATTTCTCAAAAGGAACAGGCCCCATCTGCGCACCGTTTACAGCGTAATGATATAGTACTTGTACTGGCATAGGTGGTGGAACAGCTGCTTGCTGCATATTAGGATTACTCTGTTGTGTCATTTGCGGATTCATCATTCCACCCATTTGTTGTGCTAAAGCAAAGCCCATACCCATGCCCATTCCTGCGCCAGCGGTACCACCTTCATTTTTAGCAGCTTCCTCTATAGCTTTTGCCGTCTTGAACTGTGTAAGTTTGCCCATATCTAGTTTATCCAATCTAGAATATTCGAAGATTTCTTTTTTAAGCTCTTCGGGCATAGAAACGTTCTCGATATAGAATTTCTCTAATAGAATACCGACACGACCAAATTCTGGCTGCATAACCTCCTGGCAAGTTTCAGACAATTCTGAGGTATTTGCAGCATACAATTCTATAGGTAAATTAGCCTCTCCCACGGTATCTGTAAAACGAGTAACAATTAGGCTCTTTAAATGCTCATTGACTTCATAATTGGTAAAATTACCATCCGTACCTACCACATCTACTACAAATTTTCCTGCATCTTGTATGCGGAAGCTATATGTACCAAAAGCTCTAATTTCAGTTAATCCAAAACGATCATCATTTAAAATAATCGCATTTTTTGTACCCCACTTTTCATCTGTAAATAAATGTGTATTTACAAAATACACCTCTGCTTTAAACGGACTATCAAACCCATATTTCCACCCTTTCAAGGTTGTAAGCAATGGTAAATTTTGAGTATCTAAAGTATACGTACCTGGTTTAAAAACATCTGCCAATTGCCCTTCATTGACAAATACTGCTACTTGACCTTCACGAACAATTAATTTTGCCTGATTCTTTATTTCATTTTGATACCTTTCAAATCTATGTACAATAGTATCATCTGTAGTATCAAGCCACTCTATAATATCTATAAATTCGTGACTCAGTTTTTTCTTTATTTCGTCAAATAGTCCCATTTCGGTTTGTGTTTATTTATTTTTTATCAAGATACCTAATTCCTTAAAAAGCACCAATAGATGTAATTATTAATTATATTTTACTTTTCTCATTATTCGCAAAGATTCTTTTAAAGATTGATACACCTTCCCATTTATTTTTTTCAGAAGTGGCCTTGCACTTTCCATGAAATCTTTTGCTTCTTCAAATCCGTTTAAAAAGCAAATTAGATAGGTTGCTGGCAATAATTCTAGATCTTTAGTTTCTGATCGTGATAAGGCCATATTTTTCTCTAACTTCTGTAACAATACACCATTGGAATTATAAATATGATGCAACACCTTTTTATCATACTGCGGAGCCTCAAAAACCAATTGGCTTTGGATGGTATAGGTGCCATTCTCATGAAAGGTAATTTTCACCTTTTCTAAAGGATAGTATTTTTGTTGTTCTCCTAACCCCAATTGAACATACTCTACCGTATTGAAAGAATCCTCATCATAATGAATAGTAATTTCATCTAAGGCAGAATAAAAAAGTTTTACCTGCTCATTTATAAGCTCAATATCTACACGTGAATAATAGGTTTCATTTGCTACCTTTTTTTTATTGCCCGCCCAGCAAACTACAAATTGCTCTTTAAAGACTTTATAGCTACTGCTCAAATCCTTATGACGATGGTTTATAAAATCTATAACACCATCTAAAGTTAATTCGATATTATTTCTTGCATGCAACTCAATGGTAGCTACAGCCTCAGAATTCATATCTTTTAATTCAATATCGTAGGCCTTTGGCAAACTTATGCTCCCCTCTCTGAAGAACACAGAGCCTCCATAATATTTCCAGATATTTTTTCGGAGCGAACAGACTTTACCCGCAGACTTTATGGTCACCAAACCAACTACTTTTCCTTCTGGCAAATTAGGAAAAGGAATATTTTCATAGGATATTAATGGTGGCTGATCTAAATAGGCATTAACTAGGTTTTGAATTTTGCTGTCATCGAAAAAATCTACGCCAACAATTTTGTTATCCTCATCTTCTACCCCAATAACTATAAAAGAATTATTTTTAGGATTGCTATTTGCAAGGGCGCAAACATGTTTTAAAAACTTAGCCTTTCCCTCGCGCTCTCCAATACTTATAAAACGCTTTTTATCGTAAAAACTATTCTCGTCATTGTGTGCAAGAAGGTTTTTCACAAGCAAGCGTTTATTAATCATAAATTTTTATTTACAATTGTTGAGCTCGCCTGAGCTGTTGGCATCACAATTAAGTCAGCAATATTTACATGGTAAGGCCTGGTGACTACAAAATGAATAATATCTGCTATATCTTCTGGTTTTAAAGGTTGAAATCCTTTGTAGACGTTTTCTGCTTTATCTTCATCACCCTTGAACCGAACCTTACTAAATTCTGTTTCTACCAAACCAGGATTAACAGCACCTACCCTAATCCCGTAAGGGTTTAAGTCTATCAACATTCCCTTCGTGATGGCATCAACAGCATGTTTACTACCACAATACACATTGCCTTTAGGATACACTTCTTTGCCTGCTGTAGAACCTATATTAATTATATGTCCAGATTTCCTAGCGATCATCTTAGGAATAACAGCCTTAGAAACATAGAGTAATCCTTTTACATTAATATCCAACATTGCGTCCCAATCCTCTGTATTTCCATCATCAATAGTATCTAAACCATGAGCATTCCCTGCGTTATTGATAAGAATATCAATATCAGTAAAGTCTGATGGCAAGGATTGTATTGCGGCAAAAACGCCTACTTTATCCCTCACATCAAAATTTAAGGTATGTACTTTTGTTTCTTTACCTAACTCTTGCTGCAAGGCATCTAAGCGCTCTTGTCTTCTACCACACAACACTAAATTAAATTTATTAGCAGCGAATAAAATAGCTGTAGATTTTCCTATTCCACTGGTTGCTCCGGTAATTAAAACTGTTTTATTCATGCTTATTTTTAAAAATTAATTATGCGACTTCCTTTCCTTGACTTGCCTCTAATAGTAAGAACCAATCTTGTAATTCTAAATTTATTTCAACAGCGGCTACAGATTCAGACAAGCGTTCAAAATTAGTAGTGCCCACTACAGGAAGTACTGATGCTGGATGTTTCAACAACCAGGCTAAGAGTAGCTGACTCTCTGAGGCATTATATTTTTCCGTAAGTGTTTTAAGCACTAAGGCTATACGTTCTGATTTTGCGCTATGTTCCCTGAAATAACTCCCTAAAGGACTCCAACACATGGTCATCCGTTTATGCAACATGCAATCATCTAGCGTACCGTTATCCATAACATCATTCTGAGTTAAAGAGAATTCTATTTGATTTGAAGACACGGTTATTTCTGATTCTAGCAAGCCTATTTGAGAAGGTGTAAAATTAGATACACCGAATTTTTTAATTTTTCCTGAATCTTTAAGACTCAATATAGCTTCTGCAACCTCCTCTTGTTGTAAAAGCGGACTTGGCCTATGCAACAATAACATATCTAAATATTCTGTATTAAGCTTTTTTAAGGATGCTTCTGTAGATGAAATAATGTAATCTTTATCGTATTGATAATGCTTTACATTATTTTCCCTTCCTGAGGTCATTTGAATTCCACACTTACTTATAAACTGCACTTTAGACCTATCAATAGTACTGGCTTTAAATGCTTTTCCAAAAGCTGCTTCCGTTCCGTAATCCCCATAAATATCTGCGTGATCAAATGTAGTTATTCCCAGCGCCAGACATTTCTCCATTAATACCACCATTTCTTCCGTAGAAAGTTGTTTTCCCCAACTTCCCCAAGTCATGGTTCCTGCTATAATTTTCGAATAATTTGTCTTATTTCCCATCAGAATGTGAAATTAAAAAATAAATACCTTAAAGCCTTCATAAAACTTAGGGCTTTTGTTAATTTTTAACCAATTGTTAACAGCGGATATCTAAATAAATTTTCAATTTGCGTATCTATTTATTAGCTTGTCCAAATATATAATGCATATGGAAGAAAATACTTCAATCGATATTAGTGCTATCAACGAGAAAATTGCGCAAGAAAGTGCTTTTATAGATTTATTAATGCTGGAGATGAACAAGGTTATTGTTGGTCAAAAGTATATGGTTGAAAGATTGCTAATTGGGCTTTTAGGTCAAGGACACATTTTACTAGAAGGTGTTCCTGGATTAGCAAAAACTTTAGCGATTAACACCTTAGCGAAAGCAGTAAAAGGTAGTTTTAGTAGAATACAGTTTACACCAGATTTATTACCTGCAGATGTTGTTGGTACTATGATTTTTAATATGAAAGACAATGATTTTTCTATTAAAAAAGGTCCTATTTTCGCCAACTTTGTTTTAGCAGATGAAATTAACCGTGCACCTGCAAAAGTGCAATCGGCTCTTTTAGAAGCGATGCAAGAAAAGCAGGTAACCATTGGTGATCAAACCTTTGTATTAGACAAACCATTTTTAGTAATGGCAACACAAAACCCCGTAGAGCAAGAAGGAACTTACCCGTTACCAGAAGCCCAAGTTGACCGTTTTATGTTGAAAACAGTAATTGATTATCCTAAAATGAATGAGGAGCAATTAATTATGCGTCAAAATCTAACAGGAAGCTATGAAACGGTAAATGCGGTAGTAACTACAGAACAAATTCTTAGCGCTCAAAAAGCGGTAAGAGAAGTGTATATGGATGAAAAGATTGAAAAATATATCTTGGATATCATATTTGCTACACGTTACCCAGAAAAATATAAGTTAGAAGATTTAAAACCATTAATCAGTTTTGGAGCCTCTCCAAGAGGGAGTATCAATTTAGCAAATGCTGCTAAATGTTACGCTTTCATAAAAAGAAGAGGATATGTTGTTCCTGAAGATGTTAGAGCTGTGGTACATGATGTTTTAAGACACAGAATTGGAATTACTTACGAAGCGGAAGCAGAAAATATAACTTCAGTAGATATCATTAACAAAATTGTAAATGAAATAGAGGTTCCTTAAATCTCATCCTAAAATCCTTCCCATCAGGAAGTATTTTACTAGGGGTACTAAAAATTTAAGTTTTTAAAAGACCTTTCTCCTCTGGAGAAAGGGTAGAGAGAGGAAAATGGATACCAAAGAGTTATTAAAAAAAGTTCGTAAAATCGAGATAAAGACGCGTCGACTTTCTGACCATATTTTTGGAGGGGAATACCACTCCACATTTAAAGGTAGAGGGATGACATTTAGCGAGGTACGTCAATACCAATTTGGTGATGATGTGCGCGCTATTGATTGGAACGTAACGGCAAGATATAACGAACCCTACATTAAAGTTTTTGAAGAAGAAAGAGAACTCACCATGATGCTTATGGTAGATGTGAGTGGTTCCGAACTTTTTGGCTCTTCTAATCAATTTAAAAACGAAATAATTACAGAAATATCTGCTACCCTTGCATTTTCTGCTTTACAGAATAATGATAAAGTGGGATTAATATTATTCTCAGACCAAATAGAACTGTTTATTCCGCCTAAAAAAGGAAAGAGTCATGTGCTGAGAATTATCAGAGAGCTTATTGAATTTAAACCTAAAAGCAATAAGACAGATCTAGCGGTTGCTCTGAAGTATTTGACCAATGTAATGAAGAAGAAAGCCATTGTTTTTGTTCTTTCTGATTTTATTACAGACGATTACTTACAAACTTTACGTATTACCGGTAAAAAGCATGATGTTACAGGAATTCGCATTTATGATGAACGCGAAGAAACCATCCCTAACATTGGAATGGTACAAATGGAAGATGCAGAAACTGGCCAGTTACAATTAGTAAACACACAATCTAAAAAGGTGCGCCTTAATTATGGTAAATATTACCAAGAGCGCATCTCTTATTTTCAGACTACATTTTCAAAATCTGGTTGCGGTGTTCTTGCATGTCGTGTAGATGAAAGCTATGTCAAAAAACTATTAGGTTATTTTAAGCGAAGAGGATAAAAATGATAAAACATAATACCATACTTATTTCTTACTTTTCGTTACACAAGCGATACATATTACTGTGCCTACTTTTTGTAAGCGCATTTGGCTTTGCACAGTCAGACTCAAAAGTAACTTCTGTTGTTGATATAAAAGATATTAAAATTGGAGAGCAAATAAACTTCACGGTAAATGTGAGTGTAGATAAAGTAGACCAGGTAACATTTCCTGAAGAGGCACAATCCTTTGCTCCTCTAGAAATGGTAGAGTCTTTTGCCATAGATACCATTCCAGAAAATGGGAAGCTTACTTTAATAAAGAAATACGCATTAACACAATTTGATTCTGGTTCTTATACGCTTCCGCCTCAAAAGATCATCATTAACGAAAAAATGTTTACTACAGATTCTGTAAACATTTACGTAAACACTGTGCCTGTAGACACCATAGCGCAACAACTTTTTGACATTAAGGATATGATTAATGTTGAAAAGAAAAGCAGTTTTCCTTGGTTTTGGATTTTTGCAATCATAGCAGGTCTATTAATCCTTGCAGGATTACTGTATTTCTTCATTTGGAGAAAAAAGAAATTGACAGAGGAAGAGAAAGTTGCTTTATTACCGCCCTACGATAGAGCGATGCTTGAACTTAAAAAGTTAGAAAACTCTAAATACTTAATTCAGGATGAATACAAGCAATACTATTCAGAACTAACAGATATTGTTCGTTCTTATCTTGAAGAAGACGTTCATATTTCTGCATTGGAAAGTACTACTGACCAGTTGATAAACAAGCTAGAAATGCTTAAAGATGCTGGAAACTTAAAATTAGATGAAGAAACTATTCGTCAGTTTAAAAATATTCTACAAACATCAGATTTAGTGAAATTCGCTAAGTCTAAGCCAGATACCTCTGTAGCTGAGCAAGACAGAAAGGCTATTGAAAATATCGTTACAAAGACTAAAGATGCTATTCCCCCGCCTACAGAAGAAGAATTGTTGCAGCGTGAGGAATATCTAGAAGAATTAGCACGCAAAAAACACCGCAATAAAATTATTATTACAGCAGTTATTGCTGCCGCTGTGGTTATAATTTCTATAGTAAGTGCGGTGAGTTATTTTGGATTTAGCTACGTAAAAGATACGGTGTTAGGACACCCGACAAAAGAGCTTTTAGAAACAGAATGGATCTCGAGCACCTATGGATATCCTCCTATCACCATAGAAACTCCTAAAGTTTTAATACGACAAGAGTTTGAGCTTACCCCAGAATTAAAAGCGGATATAAAAGAGGTACAAGTCTTTATGTACAGAAGTTCTATTGGACTCTTTAGCGTTGGTGTATCTTCCACAACCTTTACAAAGCCCGTAGAGCCAAATATGGAGCTCTCTGTAAATGCTGTAATTCAGCAATTTGAAGCACAAGGAGCAAAAAATATTATAACCAAAACTGAAGAATTTACCACAGCAAGCGCTGTAAAAGGATTAAAAACATATGGTTCTGGGAAGTTTTCAGTTCCAGGATCTGATGAATTGGTTAATGGAAAATATACGATTATAACATTTGGTGGTAAAGGTTTTCAACAGCAAATAATACTTACTTGGTTAGAAGAAGACACTTATGCCAATGATGTAGTAGCCCGTATTTTATCAACCATAGATGTAAAAACAGAATAATAAATGCTTGAGAATATAGAATTTGCTAATCCACAATTTTTTTGGTTGTTTTTACCACTTCCAGTAGCTGTGCTTTGGTATTTTTTTAAGCGTAGACAAGAAACAGCTTCCTTAAAAATTTCGACGATAAAAGGATTTGCTTCCGATAGTTTACTACCCAAATTAAAGCCTTTTCTTTTTGTACTTCGTGTACTAGCCTTAGCCGCAATTATTGTAGCTATGGCACGACCACAAACAGAAGATATTTCTACAAAAACAAAAACAACTAAAGGTATAGATATTGTAATGGCTATTGATGTTTCTTCTAGTATGCTAGCTAGAGATTTAAAACCAAACCGTTTGGCATCCTTAAAAAAAGTAGCTGCAGATTTTATCAAAAAAAGACCTAATGACCGTATAGGATTAGTAGTATATGCTGGAGAAAGCTATACCAAAACACCTATAACAAGTGATAAAGGCATTGTCTTAAATGCGCTCAAAGAAATTACCTATGGTAGTTTAGAAGATGGTACGGCTATAGGTATGGGGCTTGCTACTTCTGTAAATAGGCTAAAAGAAAGTAAAGCCTTAAGCAAAGTCATTATCCTACTTACCGATGGGATCAATAATTCCGGTTTTATAGAACCACAAACTGCGGCAGAGTTAGCGGTAGAATATGACATAAAAACCTATACCATTGGATTAGGTACTAATGGAAACGCATTATCTCCTATCGCCATTAATAGTGACGGGTCTTTTAGATATGGTATGAAACCAGTAGAGATAGATGAAGCATTATTAGAGCAGATAGCAGAAACAACAGGCGGCGCTTATTTTAGAGCCACCAATAATAAAAGTTTAGCATCTATTTACGATGAGATAAACAAATTAGAAAAAACAGAAATAGAAGAGTTTAAATACACACAATTTGAAGAGAAATATAGGCCTTGGTTATTTTTAGCAGGTATTTTATTACTCGTAGAGTGGTTATTAAGACACACCCTATTTAAGAGCTTTATATAAGTGTAAATTTTAGCACAACAAGAATTTTAACATGATTCAATTAGAAGAAAAAATATATTTTTATCTGTTGTTCACCATTCCAGTATTGGTGGTGGTTTTTGTGCTTTTACAATTTTGGAAACGTAAAGCACAGAAAAGATTTGGAGATCTTACCTTATTAAAAAGGTTAACGCCTTCAAAATCTATATTTAAGTCTACCCTAAAATTAGTGCTATTCTTAGTTGCATTAGCTTTGCTGGTTGTCGGACTTGTAAATCCTAAAATTGGGACCAAATTAGAAACGGTTAAAAGAGAAGGAGTAGATATTGTTTTTGCACTTGATGTATCTAAAAGTATGTTAGCGGAAGATATTGCTCCGAATAGACTAGAAAAAGGAAAGCGATTGGTATCTGAAATCATCAATCATTTAGGTAGTGACCGGATTGGAATTATAGCCTATGCGGCACAAGCTTACCCACAACTACCTATTACAACCGATTATAGTGCGGCTAAAATGTTCTTGCAAAGTATGAATACCGATATGCTTTCATCTCAAGGAACGGCAATTAATGAAGCTATAGAACTAGCATCTACTTATTATGATGATGAAAACCAAACCAATAGAGTACTTTTCATTATCTCTGATGGGGAAGATCATGCAGAAGGCACCACGGAAGAAGCTGTAGAAAAAGCAACGGAAGAGGGTATTAGAATTTTCACCATCGGCGTAGGTAAAACCAAAGGTGCTCCAATTCCAATCAAAAGAAATGGTATTGTAGAGAGTTTAAAAAAAGATATGAATGGTGATGTAGTAATTACCAAGCTTAATGAAGCTATATTACAAGAAATTGCAACAGAAGGTAATGGGGAGTATATAAATGGAGATAATACTAGTGAAGCTGTAGAATATATCAAGGAACAACTAAACCAAATGGACAAGAAGGAGTTTGAAGCGAAGCAATTTGCAGAGTATAAAGACCAATTTCAATGGTTTGTTGGCGGCGCTTTCCTATTGCTATTCTTAGATATGTTTGTTTTGGATCGAAAAACGAAATGGTTAAGAAAACTAAATTTGTTTAATGAAAATAAAAAAGAGTAACATGAAAAACTTAGTATACCTATTACTTCTTGTTGCCACTTATTCTTTTGGACAGGAAGACAGGGAAGAGAAAGAAAAACTGCGCCTAAAAAACTTACAAGAGTCTGTAAATTATACTTGGGATGCTAATAAAGCATTATCGGAAAAAGATTTTATAAACGCCGAAGCAGAATACCGAAAGGCGATTGCTAAAAGCACAGAAAATAGCTCTGCACCTTATAATTTGGGAAATGCGTATTACTCAAATGAAAGTTTTGGAGAAGCTTTTACGCGCTATAAACAAGCGGGTGAAACAGCCACGAGTAAAGAAGATAAACATAAAGCATACCACAACATGGGGAATGTATTTATGAAAGAAAAGCAATATGAAAAGGCGGTAGAAGCTTACAAGCAAGCACTACGTAATAACCCTACAGACGAAGAAACACGTTACAACCTTGCTTTGGCCCAAGAAATGCTTAAAAAGCAACAGGAAGAAGACAAGAAAAACCAAGATCAAGATAAAGACGATAAAAAAGATCAGGACGAAGACAAAAAGGAAGGCGACAATAAAGACGAGAATCAAGGAGATCAAAAAGACGATAAAAATAAAGACCAGGGAGACGAAGGCGATAAAGGAGACCAAGAAGAAGACAAGAAAGACGGAGAAGGCGATAAAAAAGAAGATGAAAAAAAGGATCCTAGCAAAGGAGATAAACCTGAAGACAAAAAAGGAGAACAACAAAAAAGACCAAGTCAACTATCTAAACAGCAAGTACAAAATCTCTTAGAAGCCATGCAGAATGAAGAGAAAAAAGTACAAGAAAAGATGGACGCCCAAAAAGTAAAAGGCGTTAAAACAAGAAACGAAAAAGACTGGTAATGGTATTTACGCTAAAGAAATATATTACGTTACTTACCCTAATGTTCTTAGCTTTTGTAGTAAAAGCTCAAGAAGATGAAGTAACTTTTGAAATGGCTGTAAGCAAAGAAAAGCTTGGCTTAAACGAAAGACTACGCGTAGACTTCACAATGAACCGTGACGGAGATAATTTTAATCCGCCAGATTTTGAAGGTTTCCGCGTCGTGATGGGCCCAGCTCAATCTATTAGAAACTCTTGGGTAAATGGTGTAAGGTCCTACTCAAAAAGTTATTCTTATACATTAATGCCAACGGAGAAAGGAACATTTACCATTGGCCAAGCAAGCATTATTGTAGATGGCAAGGCCTATAAATCACTCACAAAAAAAATAGAAGTAAGTGCTGCTGTTGAAGACCCTAATGCGCCACCCTCTGCAGAATCTATTGCCGATGATAATTTACATTTAGTAGCAGAAGTATCAAAAAGCAATCCTTATCTTAATGAGGCGGTTAGCGTGGTCTACAAACTCTATGTAAGCAATTCTATCCGGGTCACAAACTTTAGACCGATAGATAGCCCCAAATACAATAATTTCTGGAGCCAAGATATGCCAGTACAACAGTACAGCGCGCAGCAAGGAACTTATGAAGGTAAGCCTTATCAATATGTAATTTTAAAACGTATTGTACTCTATCCTCAGAAAACTGGAAAATTAGATATTGAACCTCTTTCTTTAGATGTTTCTGTAGAAGTACCCACAAGCAGACGTGACTTTTTTGGGCGGCCATTGTATACTGCCACAAACAAAACTGTTTCTGCAGGGGGAAGAACACTAAACGTAAAAGAATTGCCACTAGAAGGCAAGCCTGAAAACTTTAGTGGAGCTGTAGGGAAGTTTGATTTCTCTGTCACTACTAGCAAAAAATCGTTAAACGCATCAGAATCTTTACAGGCTTCTGTAAAAGTAAGCGGCTCTGGGAACCTAAAGTTATTTCAATTACCAGAACCAAACTTACCTAGCGCACTAGAGGTCTATGAGCCAGAGTTTGATGAAAGTATCAAAACAACCATTGCAGGAATGCAGGGCAGCGTAAAAAATAATTACACGATTGTACCTAGCTACAAAGGCAAATACCCCATTCCTAGTATTAGCTTTAATTATTTTGATCCCAAAACAGAAAAGTACATCAGTTTAGCATCAGAACAAATACTAATAAATGTTATAGAAGGCCCTTCTAACGGATCAGCTTCCAACAACACTGTAAGCGCAACAAACAAACAAGAGGTAGCCAGCACGGGTAATCAATTTCAATTTATTAAACTTAAAACGGAATTAAAACCAAAAGGAAATAGTTATTTCTTTGGCTCTACAGCGTATCTATTATGGCTCCTAGCGCCCTTAATTTTCATTCCTCTAGCCATCCTATTCGGCAAAAAGAGGGAAGCCATACGTGGTGATGTTCAAGGTAACAAAATCAAAAAGGCCAATAAATTATCTAGAAAATATTTATCGGCAGCAAAGAAAACCTTAGGAAATAAAGAAGCATTTTATGTGGCCCTAGAAAAAGCACTACATAATTACCTGAAAGCGAAGTTGAAAATTGAAACATCAGAATTTAGCAAAGATAAAATTGCCCAACTATTGGCAGAAAAACAAGTTAGCCAAGCCACATCTGATGGGTTTATTGCCTTGTTAAAGAATTGCGAAATGGCACGGTACAGTCCTTTTTCAAATGTTCAAATGCAACAAGACTACAATGCTGCAAGCGAAGTAATCTCTACAATGGATAAGCAATTATAAAATATATAAAAAGTGAAAAACATACTATTCATATTCATTTTATTCTCAAGTGCTTTGGGTTTTTCACAAGGCACAGCCTTATTTGATGCTGCAAACAAATCTTATAATGACGGTAAATATGAAGTAGCAGAAAAAACCTATCTGAAAATATTAACTAATGATGAGGCCTCATCTGAGCTCTATTTTAATCTTGGAAATGTTTACTATAAGCAAAACAATATAGCGCCTAGTATCTATTATTATGAGAAAGCGCTGCTTTTAAAACCCAATGATCCTGACATCAAGAATAACCTAGCGTATGCCCAAAACATGACTTTGGATGCAATTACAGTATTACCAGAAACGGGACTTAAGAAAATATATAAGAATGCTACCTCTTTCTTTTCTTTTGAACAGTGGGCCTACACCAGTGTTTTTCTAATCTTCCTTTTTGTTATTGCTTACCTCCTATACTATTTCTTAGCCAGCGCTGTTTTAAAAAGAATTTTATTTATAAGTTCTTTGGTGTTTTTATTTGTTGCCATAGCATCAATAGCCTTAGCCTATATAAAATATGAGGAGTTTAAAAATGATAATCCTGCCATTGTTTTTGCAGAAGAGAGTGTCATACAAACCGAACCCAATGCAAGAAGCTCGGAATCATTCAGACTACACGAAGGCACCAAAGTTATGGTACTCGAGACACTTAATGATTGGTATAAAATTAAGATTGCCGACGGAAAAACGGGATGGATTTCGGCAGAGGACATTAAACTCCTAAAAGATATTTAAACATTTCTTAACAGTTTTTAATAGTAATACTATTATCTTTACTCTTTTCTATGTTACGTATCTCAAAAAATACAATCCAGTTTATCTTGCTCGCTTTTTGGCTTTTTGCCTTAGCGGCTCCTACCATCGTTACTTTTATTGACGATGATTCGTCTGTGCTTGTAAATAACATGAACGAAGAGGAGCAACAAGAACAACACCAATGTAAAAAAATCAACGAAGTAGAAAAATTCATCGCTTCCGATTTTTCTTTCCGACTTTACATTTCTGATCAAAGAAATATTTCTGTCAACGACAGAACCACCTTAAACAATTCATTACATACCGCTAAAATTATACTTCCTCCTCCCGAGGGCGCTACTATTTAATCCTGAGTATTTTTTAGTAGTTTATAAATCTGCCTTTACCAAATCTTAATGAAGGCTTAATTAGTTATGTATGTTTAAAACATTAAAAAACGACTTGCCTGCAAGTGTCGTTGTATTTTTCGTTGCTTTACCTTTATGTTTAGGAATTGCTTTAGCAAGTGGCGCACCATTATTCGCTGGAATAATTTCTGGTATTATTGGAGGTGTTGTCGTAGGAGCTCTGTCTGGCTCTAAAATTGGAGTTAGTGGCCCGGCCGCAGGATTAGCGGCAATAGTATTAACTGCCATCGGTACGCTTGGCGGATATCAAAACTTTTTAGTAGCTGTTGTTATTGGAGGAGTTATCCAAATTATATTTGGTATTTTAAAGGCGGGAGTTATTGGTTATTATTTCCCATCATCTGTAATAAAAGGAATGCTAACTGGTATTGGTATTATTATCATTCTAAAACAAATTCCACACTTTTTTGGTTATGATCCAGATCCAGAAGGAGATTTTTCCTTTTTTCAAGTTGATGGAGAAAATACCTTTTCTGAAATTTTTAAAACAATTAACAATATTAGTCCTGGAGCAACATTAATTGCTATAATAGGTTTAGCTATTCTATTATTATGGGATAAAGTATTCTCCAAAATGGGGAAGTTTTTCCAGATAATTCAGGGCCCTTTGGTTGCTGTAGTTCTTGGTATCTTATATTTCTCTTTAACAAAAGACCATGAAACATTAGCAATCTCTGCGAAGCACTTAGTTAGTGTTCCTATTCCAGAAGATGCAGCATCATTCTTAGCACAATTTAAATTTCCGAATTTTAGCGCTATCACGAATCCAGAAGTTTGGATTACAGGTTTTACAATTGCCTTGGTTGCTAGTTTAGAAACACTACTGTGCGTTGAAGCCACAGATAAACTAGACCCTGATAAAAATGTAACCCCTACCAACCGTGAATTATTAGCACAAGGAACAGGAAACGTAATCTCTGGACTTATTGGTGGTTTACCTATAACACAAGTAATTGTTCGTAGTTCTGCAAACATCCAATCTGGAGGAAAGTCTAAAGTATCTGCAATTATTCATGGTTTATTATTGTTAATTTCTGTGATCCTTATCCCAACATTTTTGAATATGATTCCGTTATCTGTATTGGCGTCTATTCTATTTATTGTAGGATTTAAATTAGCAAAACCTTCCTTGTTTTTAAAAATGTATCAATTAGGCTGGAAGCAGTCTATACCATTCTTTGTAACGGTCTTAGGGATTGTTTTTACAGATCTATTGGTAGGAATTGGATTAGGTTTAGCCGTAGGTATCGTAGTGATTCTTTTAAAAAGTTACCAGAATTCTCACTTTCTACATATTGAAGACAATAGTAATGGAAAGCACAAAATTAAAATGACCTTAGCGGAAGAAGTAACCTTCTTTAATAAAGGCGCTATTTTAAAAGAATTGGATAGCTTACCTAAAGACACCTATTTAGAATTAGATCTTTTAAATACACGATATTTGGATAATGATATTATAGAAATCTTAGAAGATTTTTCTATAAAAGCAAAAGAAAGAAATATAGATATTAAATTAGTATCTAAGCGTGGTACTGTGGAAAACCCTACAAGTTATATTGAGTTCTTTAATGAACGACCAAAATCTGACTTAAGTTTAAGCTAGGTATCTATAAATAATATAATTAATAAAATTAAAAATATATGAAGGCACATACCAGAGAAACGCAATCTACAATGACTCCTCAAAAAGCATTGGATTTTCTAAAAGAAGGAAATCAGCGTTTTCAAAATAATTTAAAAGCAAATCGTAATTTACTGGAGCAAGTAAATGACACAAGTGAAGGGCAATTTCCTTTTGCAACCATTCTTAGTTGTATTGATTCTCGTGTTTCTGCAGAATTAGTATTTGATCAAGGACTAGGAGACGTTTTTAGCATCCGTATTGCTGGGAATTTCGTGAATGAAGATATTCTAGGAAGTATGGAGTTTGCTAGCAAATTGGCAGGAACGAAACTTATAGTTGTTCTTGGTCATACCAGTTGTGGTGCTATCAAAGGAGCATGCGATCATGCAAGAATGGGTAATTTAACAGCTTTAATCAATAAGATAGAGCCTGCTGTAGCCGCTGTTAAAGAACCAAAAGATGAAAGCTTAAGAAATTCTAAAAACCTAGAATTTGTAGATGCGGTTTCTACTGAAAACGTCTTGCAAACTATCAAAAATGTTAGAGACCGAAGTGAAATTTTAGCCGAAATGGAAAAACAAGGCGAAATAAAAATTATTGGCGCTATGTATGATATTTCTACTGGTGCAGTAGATTTTTACTAGACGCATCAATCTTGTTAAATTAAATAAATGGCTTACCAATTTTGGTAAGTCATTTTACATAATAGCGTATATTAACATCCTATAAATTTGCACCGAATGAATCTTGATTTTGTATTCGAAAACAATAAAAAATGGGTCAATGAAAAGCTTAGCGAGAATGCTAACTACTTTGATGAAATGGGCAAAGGGCAAAGTCCTGAATTGCTTTATATTGGTTGCTCTGATAGCCGCGTAAGTGCAGAAGACTTAATGGGATTAGGTCCTGGCGAAGTATTTGTACATAGAAATATTGCCAATATGGTTATAGGTACAGACCTTAATGCCATGTCTGTCGTAGAGTATGCAGTTATGCACTTGAAAGTAGACCATATTGTCGTTTGTGGTCATTACGGCTGTGGTGGTGTAAAAGCCGCTATGCAATCTGCAGACTTAGGAATTTTAAATCCTTGGCTTAGAAATATAAGAGATGTCTACCGCATTCATAAGAAAGAACTTAATGCTATTGAAAATAAGCATGACAAGTATGAACGCCTAGTAGAATTAAATGTAGAAGAGCAATGCGTGAATCTTATCAAAACAGCAGCAGTACAAAAAGCCTATAGAGATCATGGTTTAAAAGTACATGGCTGGGTGTTTGATATCCACACGGGCAAATTAATCGATTTAAAAATCGATTTCGAAGGAATTCTTGGCAATATTATGGAGATTTACCACTTAGACTAAAACCGTTAAGTAGTTAGTTTTAAGAAAATCACCTTATTATAAAATAGGTGAAGGAAAAAACTAAGGATACCGCCGTTTCGTCTTAAGCGAAAGCTATACCCCAGTTCATAAAACCTTTAAGGATTAACTGTTCAATTCATTAAAATAACACCCAAAAAATGTCCAATTTCACGGTTCATTAAAAAAGTTTAAAGCAGTTAGCTGTACTACTCCCATAAAAGTTTTAAATTTGTCGGCTAGTCCATTGTTATGATTGATAAAATAAAAGAACATATTGCTGAAATTGAAAAGTTTACTTCAGACTCTAAAGAGGCTGTAGAAAGCTTAAGAATTAAATACCTAGGTAAGAAAGGGCTTTTAAATGATTTCTTTACGGAATTTAAAAATGTCCCTAATGACCAAAAAAAGGAATTTGGACAAACTATCAATCAATTAAAGACAATTGCTACCGAAAAAATTAATAAACTTAAGGAAGCTATTGAAGATAAAGTAGATGATAATGGGGGGTATGGCGATTTGACACGCCCTGGAGAACCGGTAGAATTAGGTTCAAGACATCCAATATCTATCGTTAAAAATCAAATTATTGATATCTTCTCTAGAATAGGCTTTAACGTTTCTGAAGGTCCGGAAATTGAAGATGACTGGCATAACTTCACCGCATTAAACCTGCCAGAGTATCACCCAGCTCGTGATATGCAAGACACCTTTTTTATCCAAACAAATCCTGATATTTTATTGCGTACGCACACCTCTTCGGTACAGGTACGTTATATGGAAGATAACAAACCACCTATTAGAACTATTTCTCCTGGTAGAGTGTATAGAAACGAAGCTATTTCTGCTCGTTCCCACTGTTTTTTCCATCAAATAGAAGGCTTATATATTGATAAAAATGTATCCTTTGCTGATTTGAAACAAACCTTACAGTTTTTTACTACAGAGCTTTTTGGCAAATCTAAAATTAGATTGAGACCTTCTTATTTTCCATTCACAGAGCCTAGTGCAGAAGTAGATGTGTATTGGGGATTAGAAACAGAAGCAGATTATAGAATTACAAAAGGAACAGGATGGTTAGAAATTGGAGGATGCGGAATGGTAGACCCAAATGTATTGACCAATTGCGGCATAGATCCTAATGAATATTCTGGTTTTGCATTTGGGGTAGGTATAGATCGTATTGCAATGTTACTACATCAAATTACCGATATTCGTTTGCTTAGTGAGAATGATGTTCGTTTTTTAGAACAATTTAAATCTGCGCTTTAAGCTAGAAATCGAATTATATTTTTAGTGAAAATTTCTAAAGAAAGCTATTCTTGAAAAAAGATATTGATATACCCGTTGTCAAAGATGTTTATGTAGCCATCATCCATGAATGGGATGATGAAATGCTAAATAAAGTATGGAATGCCTATCTCATCAACAATAAAGATAGCGCCATAGAAATGGCCATTATTGTATCTAGCGGATCTAATAGCACAGATAAAACCGCTACCATAAGACATGGCCTTGGTACTTTGGAGGCTAAATCATTTAAAAAATTTGAGCCCCTGCAAGAAGAAATCTTCGGCTTAGACAATGTTTTCTCTCTTTCCTTCTTTTCCGATAATAAATTATTTGATAAGAAATTCCTCTTCAAAAAAAATACGATACAAACTAAAGCACTCAGAACCATCTCTTTAATAGACAAAGAAGGTATACTTGCCGAGTAATTGCTAAAGTTTTCATAAAAAAGCATTTTAGAGTTCTTTAAGTTCGGTTTGTTCCGAACTAATAAATATATTTGCACAGAATTTTACTGTCCATGGATTTTTTGTATTCAGAAAGCAGTGAAGAATAAGGTAAAAAATGGCAAAAAATATTTGTAAAGAAAAAATGTCCTTAGTTGAAAAACTAGGAGTGCATTTAGAAAATAGAGAGCAATTGGCACCTGTTGCAGCACGCATACTATCCTATATAATTCTTACGGGTAAAAAAGGGACTACGTTTGAAGACATGGTAACTATTCTTTGTGCTAGTAAAAGCACTATTTCTACACACCTTAATCATCTACAGGACTTAAAAAAAATTGAGTACTTCACAAAAACCGGAGATCGTAAAAAATATTTTATTATTAATGCAGACACCATTATTCAGCATGTTGATAAAATGATAAATGATTGGAAAGAAATACGTGAATTACACTTAGAAATTAAAAACTATAAGGACAATCAAAACAATAAAAGCATTGAAAATGAAGAAGAAAAATTTGATTTAAATTTTCACAACGATTATATAAAATTTATCGATGGGGCTTCTGCTTCTATTGAAGAATTAAGATTAAAATTAATTAAAGTTAAAGACAACAAACAAACAATTCGATATCTAAACTAAGTACAAAATGAGACATAATAAATTATTAACGATACTAGCATTAACCCTACTATTAGTCGTTTCAAGTTGTGGAGACAATGGCGAACAAAAAGCTGCAGCACCAGAAGGCCCTGCCCCATCTTTTCCTGTTGTTACAATGCAAACCAAAACAGTAACTGGGTATCAAGAATATCCAGCAAACATAGAAGGTATAGTTAACAGTGATGTTAGAGCCAAAGTATCTGGATATATTCAGAAAGTATTAGTAGACGAAGGACAAAAAGTACGTAAAGGTCAAGTGTTATTTAAATTAGAAACACAATCACTTAGTCAAGATGCAGGTGCAGCAAAAGCACGTATTAACGTAGCTCAGGTAGAAGTAAATAAGTTAATTCCTCTGGTAGAGAAAAACATTATTAGCCCTGTACAATTAGAAACCGCTAAAGCAAACTTAGCACAGGCACAAGCAAATTACAGCAGTGTTTCTGCAAGTGTTGGTTATGCCACCATTAAGAGCCCTGTAGATGGCTATGTTGGTTCTATTAACTTTAGAGAAGGCGCTTTAATTAGTCCTGGTGACAGTAAGCCATTAACCACCGTTAGTGAAATTAGTCAAGTGTATGCTTTTTTCAGTTTCAACGAAGCTCAATATATAGATCTTTTACAAAGATCTGAAGGAACAACAAAAGCAGAACGTATAAAAAATTCTCCAGATCTAAGCTTAGTTTTAGCCAACGGAAAAATTTATTCTGAAACAGGCCGTATCCAAACAAGTACAGGTCAAATTAATGAAAATACAGGAACGATTAAAATTAGAGCTGCTTTTGACAATCCAAATGAAATTTTAACCAATGGAAACAGTGGTAAAATTAGGTTTCCAATAGAATATAAAGATGCTCTTGTACTTCCTCAATCATCAACATTTGAGCAACAAAAAGATATTGTAGCTTTTATCATAGATAAAGATAACAAAGCAAAATCTACTATTTTAAAAATACAAGGTACTGTTGGAAATTTATATGTGGTAGAATCTGGACTAAAAGCTGGTGATAAACTAATTGTCTCTGGTGTCGGAAAAATAAGAGATGGTATGGCTATAACCCCACAAGACACACCGTTTGATGAGGCTATTAAACCAATAGAGGTTTTATTTAAGAATTAACAAATTATAAACTTATTTAGTTATGTTAAAAACATTTATTGAAAGACCAGTGCTTTCAACAGTAATCTCTATTATCATCGTAATACTTGGTGTCATCAGTATATCAAGTTTACCAATAGAGGAGTATCCAGATATTGCGCCACCAACCATTAAGGTGACCGCATCTTACGCGGGAGCAAATGCAGAAACCGTTTTAGAGAGTGTAATTATTCCTATCGAAGAACAAATTAACGGTGTAGAAGGTATGAGTTACATTACCTCTACCGCCTCTAACACAGGTACGGCAGAAATTACCGTTTATTTTAATCAAGAAGTAGATGCAGATATAGCCGCAGTTAACGTCCAAAACCGTGTATCTAGAGCAAATGCATTACTACCACAAGAGGTTATACAGACCGGGGTAATAACTCAAAAGCAAGAAACGAGTGCGTTAATGTTTATCTCTATGTATTCTGAAAATGAGAATTACGATGCGACATTCATTCAGAATTACTTAAAAATAAATGTGGTACCTGCCATGCAACGTATTAGTGGTGTAGGAGATGTTAGTTTGTTCTCTCAACAAGATTATGCAATGCGTATTTGGTTGAAACCTGAGAAATTAGCAACGTACGGTTTAATACCTTCAGATATTACTGCAGCTTTAGCTGAGCAAAACTTAGAAGCTGCGGCAGGATCTTTAGGACAGAATAATGGGGAAGCATTCTCCTATACATTAACTTATAGCGGACGTTTCAAAAACGAGCAACAATATGCAGATATTGTTATTAAAGCTTTAGGCAATGGAGAGTTTCTTAGATTGAATGATGTAGCAACCATTGAGTTAGATGCACAATCCTATGCCGCTAATGCGATGAGTATGGGCAATCCAGCTGTATTTATGGGTATTTTTCAAACTAAAGGTTCTAATGCAAGAGAAATTATTGAGAATATTAAAGTTACGCTAGAAGATGTAAAAAAAGACCTACCAGAAGGTTTAGATATTTTTGTGCCTTACGATACTAGTTTGTTTTTAAATGCCTCTATAGAAAAGGTAATTAGTACATTACTAGAAGCGTTCTTATTGGTGTTCTTAGTGGTATTTCTATTCTTACAAGATTTCAGGTCTACATTAATTCCGGCAATTGCTGTACCTGTTTCTATTATAGGTACGTTCTTTTTCTTGAATGTTTTTGGATACTCTATTAACCTTCTAACACTATTTGCGTTAGTCCTTGCCATTGGTATTGTGGTGGATGATGCTATTGTGGTGGTGGAAGCTGTGCATGCCAAATTGGATGAAGGAGAGAAGAGCCCTAAAAAAGCCACCTTAGTTGCCATGAATGAGATATCTGGCGCTATTATTTCTATTACTTTGGTAATGGCAGCGGTATTTATTCCTGTAACATTTATAACAGGTCCTACAGGCGTATTCTATGAGCAATTTGGAGTAACTTTAATTATAGCTATTTTAATATCAGCCGTGAATGCATTGACTTTAAGTCCTGCATTATGTGCATTATTATTAAAAGGGCATAAGGATGACGATGAACTAAAAAGTAAAGGTCCATTAAAACGTTTCTACACGCTTTTTAACCGTGGATTTAACGCTACTATAAACCGATACGGACAATCGCTTCAATTTTTATATAAGAGAAAATGGATTTCACCATTGTTATTAGTGATTGCACTGGCGGGTATCTACTGGGCCTCTCAGACTACACCTACAGGATTTGTACCTAACGAAGATAGAGGTATTATTTTTGCAAATATTGCCTTGCCAGAAGGTGCGTCTTTAGATAGAACAGATGCAGTTTCCAGAGATTTGTACAGTAAAATAAATGGCATAGAGGGTATTGTGGCCGTAAACTTTATTAAGGGTAGAAGTTTAATTAATGGCCAAGGGAGTAACTATGGTTTTGGAATTATCAAATTAGCAGATTGGGCAGACCGTGAAGATGCTGCAACCTCTGTACAAGCCATCACAGGTAAACTATTTGGTGTAGCTGCAGGAATAAAAGAAGCTAATATCATATTCTTCTCACCTCCTAGTATCCGTGGTTTTGGTAACTCGGCAGGTTTTGAGGTGAATTTATTGGATAAGTTTGGTGGAGAATTCAAAGATTTAGATCAAGCGAATAAAGACTTTGCCATGGCTTTAATGAAGCATCCAGAAATAAAATATGCGCAATCTTCTTTCAGTACAAATTACCCACAATACGAAATGGAAGTGAATGTGCCTTTAGCAAAAGAGAAGGGCGTACCTATTAATAGCATTTTCTCTACATTACAAGGGTATATCGGTGGTATTTATGCTTCAGATTTCTCTAGATTTGGGAAGCAATTTAGAGTATATATTCAAGCATTACCAGATGACAGAGCAGATGTTGATGATCTAAATAGTATGTATGTACGAACAGATTCTGGTGAGATGACTCCTATTACGCAGTTTGTAAAACTAGAGCGTGTGTACGGGCCGCAATCCGTAACCCGTTTTAACCTATTTAATTCTACAGCCATAACTGGTGCTACCAATGATGGGTTTAGTACTGGTGATGCTATTAGAGTTATTGAAGAGGAAGTTAGTAACTTACCAAATAATTACACCATTGCTTATTCTGGTTTAACACGAGAAGAAGTAAGTGCAGGAAGCCAAACGATTTTCATTTTTGGTTTGAGTATTCTCTTTGTATACTTCTTGTTAAGTGCGCAATATGAAAGTTATTTATTACCATTTGCTGTAATTTTATCATTGCCTTTTGGAGTATTTGGAGCCTATATAAGCACCAAATTGTTTGGATTGGAAAACAACATCTATTTCCAGATCTCTTTAATTATGCTTATTGGACTACTCGCCAAAAATGCCATCCTTATTGTCGAAATTGCTTTGCAGAAACGGAAAAGCGGAGAAAGCATTGTTGAAGCAGCTATTGATGGTGCAAAATCTCGTTTACGTCCTATCTTAATGACCTCATTTGCCTTTATTTTAGGATTGATGCCATTAGTATTAGCTAAAGGTGTGGGATCTGAAGGAAATAGATCTATTGGAACAGGGGCCGTGGGCGGATTACTTATAGGAACCCTTTTAGGTGTCTTTGTAATACCAATATTATTCATATTATTTCAGTGGTTACAGGAAAGAATTTCTAGTAAACCCGAAGTACTAACTATTGAAGAATAAAAATTATGAAAACTATTATAAACCGTAAAAATATAACTAAAACCATGCTCTTAGGTGTGGTTTTAGTAACCCTTCAAGGTTGTTTTGTTGCAAGAGATTACAAACGTCCGGAATTAGCAGAAACTGAAGCACTTTACCGTACCGACAACTTACCTACGGATAGTGTTTCTATGGCCGATGTTTCTTGGAAAACTATGTTCACTGATCCCTATTTGAGTGAATATATAGAAGAAGGACTTGAAAACAACATGGATGTCCGTATTGCACTTCAGCAAATGATTGCTGCCCAAGCTTATGCGAAGCAAGGTAAAGCTGGTTATTTTCCAACATTAAGTGTTGGAGCCAATTATACCCGTCAAGAATTTTCAGAAAATAGCCAATTTGGATCTTTATTCACGGGAGGTTTAGATACCTATGACGTAACAGCAGATTTGTCATGGGAAGCAGATATCTGGGGAAAAATAAGAAGCAACAGAAGAGCATCACAAGCAGATTATTTACAAAACGTTGCAGGGCATCAAGCCGTAAAAACTCAGCTTATTTCAAGCATTGCAAATACCTATTATAACTTATTAGCCTTAGACGCTCAATTAGAAGTAACCAAGGAAACTATAGCTACAAGAGAAAGTGGCGTGGCCACTATTAAGGCATTAAAAGATGCGGGTCAAGTTACACAAGTTGCCGTAGATCAAAACGTAGCACAATACAATAGCGCCAGAGCATTACAAGTAGATATTGAAGCTGCTATTTTTAAAGCAGAAAACACCCTTAGTATACTCTTAGGTAAAACACCACAAAAGTTCGAAAGAAGTAGCCTTGATACGCAAAGTATGGATCAAGAAATGAAACTTGGTGTTCCAACAACATTACTGAGAAATAGACCAGATGTTATGGCTGCAGAATATGCTTTAATCAAAGATTTTGAGCTCACAAATGTAGCGAATAGTAGCTTTTATCCATCGCTCACGCTAACCGCTTCTGGTGGCTTGCAAAGTTTAGAGTTAGATAAATTGTTTAATGCCAATTCTTTATTTGCAACAATAGTAGGCGGATTGACACAACCACTTTTAAATCAAAGGAAGTTAAAAACGCAAAAGGAAGTTGCCCTAGCAAATCAAGAAAGCTCTTTATTAAATTTCAAAAAGACGTTATTGGTTGCAGGTAGTGAGGTATCAAATGCGTTATACACCTACGAGGCCGAAACTAAAAAATTCGAATTTAGAAAGAACGAAGTGGAAGCTTTACGCACAGCAGAAGCAAATTCTGAAGAGTTACTTAAAAACGGGTATGCGAATTATTTAGATTTATTAACGGCAAGACAAAGCGCCTTGAGTGCAGAACTTAATATCATAGATAGCAAACTACAACAACTCGTTGCAATTGTAGATTTATATGAAGCTCTTGGTGGTGGATGGAAATAACGAAAGAGTGACCAGCACATGATAAATAAAGATCGTTTTTTAGAAATAGCTATTGCTAAATTCACAAGATTTGGATGTAAAAGATTCACCTTAGATGACTTAGCCCATGAGCTAGGAATTTCTAAAAAAACGATTTATGAAACTTTTGACACAAAAGAAGCAATAGTAAATGATAGTTTAGATTTTCTTTTAAAGAAGACTGAACTTGAAATTGTAGCGATTACAGCTAAAAAAGAAGCAAACCCAATCCTGTCTATCATAGAGATCTACAGGATTGGGTTTCTTTTTGTTAAAAATATTAGTCCGGCGTAAATCAACGGCTTAAAAAAATACTATCCAAAATCCAATACACTGTATTCTGATTTTAAAGTACGTTTTACACATAAATACATTAAAGAATTATTGGTAAAAGCCCAAAAAAGCAATCTTATACAAGCAAGAATAAACATTGACCTTACTTGTAATTTGTATTTTGGTAATTTAGAAAACCTAAGTTCAAGATCCTCTAATTTATTTGAGACCTATACCGTCGATGAAATTTTAGAACACTTCGTTATCATTCATCTAAAAGGAATTGTTACGGAAGATTATTTAAAAGCGTACAAAAGTTAGTTCAGTACCTTTTATCTAGTTTCCCAGGACTTATAAGGGTGCTTACTCAGCTGAGAATTGTAATATTTTATGATCCCTGATACTTCTTCCCCTAACCATACTGGCTTTTTAAAAGCTTCGTTCTCAGAATTTAACTCAACCTCAGCGACTATCAAGCCTTCATTTTCACCAAAGAACTCATCAACTTCAAAGGTATGATTTCCTACTTGTACTTCGTACCTGAACTTCTCGATACCACCAGGTTCTACAATTTTCAGCAAGGCTTCTGCTTCCGAAATAGCAATCTCTTTTTCCCATTCAAATCGAGAAACACCCGTATCATTTCCTTTTCCCTTTATGGTTAAAAATCCTTGTTCTCCTTTAATTCGTACCCTTACCGTACGTTCAGGATCTGTATTTAAAAAGCCCTGAACTATTCTAATTTTAGCGCTTGCCTCTTGCTTATAAGCATCAGATAACACTAAAAATTTTCGTTCTATTTCAACCATATTATTGCACTAAAGTCTTAATCCTATCTGATGCTATTGTAGCTTCTTTGTATTCATTATTTGCCAACCAAATCATTGCTGCTGCCAGCGTATCTGGTGCGATAGTCCTGTACTTTTTTAACGGACCTACAAGTAAGACATCTACCACCTTCATTACTTGCTTAAACAGCCATTCTCCTGTTCTTTTTTCAGTTCTATCTCCTCCAATCAAAGAAGGCTGCAATATAAATGTTCTCGTCATTCCTTGTGCCATCACCGCTTCTTCCATTTCTCCTTTTACCTTGTTGTAAAACACTTTGCTTGTTGCGCTTGCGCCCAATGCAGAAATTACAATAAACGTATTAATGCCATTACTTTTCGCTGCTTTTGCTGCAGCAACAGGAATGCCATAATCTATCTTTCGATAGGTTTCATTATCTGGAGTTTTCTTCTTAGTGGTACCAATACAACAAAAAACCTCATCTGCTGTAAAGTTAACTGTATGTTCCTCTAGCGCTAAAAGATCTACTAAATGTTCTTCTATTTTAGGATTGTTTATTGCTACCGATGATCTTGAAAATAATTTAATTTTCTCATAACGTTCATCATGCAACAGTCGTTCTAGCAAGAGTCCTCCTGTTAGCCCCGTAGCACCAAGTATAATTGCGGTCTTATCTTTTCTTTTCATCAACCTAAATATAGTTTAATTTTGCAGTATGCCAATTGATTTACCTATTAGAAAAATTATTCATGTAGATATGGATGCCTTTTATGCGTCTGTAGAAGAACTGGATAATCCTGATTTAAAAGGGAAGCCATTAGCCGTTGGCGGTAGTGAAATTAGAGGGGTTGTTTCTGCAGCAAATTATGAGGCAAGAAAATACGGCGTACGCAGTGCAATGAGCGGTGTAATGGCAAAACGCAACTGTCCGCAACTAACCTTTGTAAAACCTAGGTTTGAACGCTACAAAGAGATATCTCAGCAAATTAGAAAAATTTTTTATGACTATACAGATTTGGTAGAGCCTTTATCTTTAGATGAAGCTTACCTTGATGTTACGGTGAATAAAAAAGGAAACCCATCTGCCTCTTTAGTTGCTGAGGAAATAAGGCAGCGCATTTTTGATGAATTGGGACTTGCCGCTTCTGCCGGTATTTCTATCAACAAATTTATTGCTAAAGTTGCTAGTGACTACAACAAACCAAACGGGCAAAAAACAGTAAACCCCGAAGAGGTCATTGAATTTTTAGAAAAATTAGAAATTAGAAAATTCTATGGAGTTGGAAAGGTAACCACAGAAAAGATGTACAAGTTGGGTATTTTCACTGGTTTTGATTTAAAACAAAAATCTGAAGCCTTTTTAACGGAACATTTTGGCAAGAGTGGAGCCTATTATTATCACGTGGTAAGAGGAGTACATAACAGTACCGTAAAACCACATCGCATTCCAAAATCTGTAGGAGCAGAACGTACATTTAGCGAAAACTTAAGTAGTGAAATTTTTATGCTAGAACGTTTAGAGCATATTGCAAACGAGCTAGAACGTCGTTTAAAAAAAGCTACTATTTCTGGCAAAACTATAACCTTGAAAATTAAGTATAGCGATTTTACTTTGCAGACACGAAGTAAAACCTTGCCCTATTATGTTGCAGATAAGAATTTAATATTAGACACCGCAAAAGAACTTTTGTATCAGGAAAAACTAGAAAATTCTGTACGCTTATTAGGGATCTCATTGGCGAATTTAAATACCGATAAAAAAGAAAAAACCGAAGAGAAAAAAATGGTGACCATTCAATTGCAATTCGATTTTTAAAACATTAACCCCATAAATTAATTTACGGGATTAATGAAGCAACACTAAAAAATTATTTTACTGTTAGTATGTTATCTGTAGACGTTGGGTTTAACGGACAGAAATAAACGTATTCTCCTTTTGTCAATGTTGTTGGCTTAGACGTTTGCTTCAAACCAGTACCTACTGCTTTTGTTACATACGCTGTTTGTATATGATTTTCCGGTTTAGTAATGTCTTGTCCCTTTTTCACCAATACGAATCCTACATCATGCCCTACTGCATTGTTTGCAATTTCAAAAGTATAGGTACCTTCATCAACTGTAATTTGCTTTTGCGTAAACTCACCTTTAGTTTGCTCTAGTGCAATTGTTTTACCCATTTTCATGTCTTGCGCATTTACTGAAAATAATGATCCTAAGGCTACGGCTAATACTACTACTAAATTTTTCATGTTTTTGTTTTATTTAAATGATTACTTATTTTTATTAAAATGAATTTTATTAAAGTGCTAGAGATACTTCTGGAAAATCTACAGGTACATCTGTAGTTTTATGTAAATAGTTAGAAATTGTTTTATCGCCTACTAACACTATCGTATCTACTAAGTTTTCTTTAGTCCACCCTGCTGCAAAGAAACTCGCTACCACAGCAGCATCTGTACCACCTCTGTTTTCAGTAATGTTTTTAGATAATGCTGCTAAAGCATTTAATTTAGGATCAAAAGATGCTTTACCTGCTCGTAATTCTAAAATTTGCTCGTCTGTAAAGCCGTTCATTTTTCCGATTGCTGTATGTGCTGCTAAACAATAAGAACATTCATTAACTTGACTTACGGCTAAGTTTACCACTTCTTTTTCTTTAGCTTTAAGTGATGTTTTTGCACCACTCAGGGCTAAATAATTTTGTAAAGCATTTTCGCTATAGGCATAGGTTGCATATAAATTAGGTACAAATCCTACTGCTTTTTCTAAATTGTCAAATAAGGCTTGATTGGAACTTGATACTTCGTCTCTTTTAGGTACATTAAATGTGCTCATACTAGTATGTTTTTTAAAAATTATTAAATTGATATAAAAGGCTTCTCCGCATCACAATAAAAATCATGATGGTATTTCTCCGAACAATGCGTTTGCGGGATAGCATTAAGCGCTAAACGTTGTTTAGGCGCACTACGGAATATTTCAATTAAGTTGAAGAGTGATTTATTTTTTGATTTCATCTTTTAGCTGTTTTTTAATTACAGTACAAAGATGCGATGAGAAACAAGCTTTTTGTTATCACTAATTTCCCGACTAGTTGTAGAAATTTCCCTTAGCCTAGGATTGTCTTGTTTTCACGGTATTGTGTAGGAGAGATACTCGTCATTTTTTTAAAGAAACTACTAAAATGGGCAGAATCATTAAAGCCAAGTTCAAAAGCTATTTCTTGATTTTGCTTATCCGTATACTGCATTAAACGCTTTGCCTCTAAAGTGATACGTTCTAATATAATTTGTTGTGGCGATTTCTGATTGTATTTCGCAAAGAGGTTAGATAGTGTTTTAGGGCTTTTAAAAAGTAAATCGGCATAATCAGCTACCTTTCTCTTTGTCTTGTAATGGGTATCTACCAAAACATTAAATTTTCTGATAACATCTACTTGTTCATTATCAAAATCTTTTAAGATAAGCTGGTCTTTAGCCAAACGCGTACAAATAATTATTAATCGCTTTAAAAGCATTTGAAGCATATCTCCTTGAATTTTATCAGGGGTATTAAATTCATCCTGAAAAATCTCATAGAGTGTTTCAAATTTTTTCTCTTGAGCTTCAGGAATTGTTATCACCGGTAAATCTTGAGTACCGAAAAATAAAATTCCATTACAGGATACCTCACTATCATGATCTGCAATACAGTAAAATTCTCTATTGAATAAAAAACTAGTTAAAGGCAACTCTGTTTTTATAAAGGAAACATGATGCAAGTATGTGGTAGTAACAATCTGATTGGGCTGTAATAAGATGGTTGCATCATCTATGGTAAGTTCTAAAGCGGTACTATTCCTGTTCCACAAAAAACTAATAGTAGAAGAATTAATTCGGAATGATTTTTCGTCTTTCTTAATATTATCTGTTAATCCAAATATGGATCCTAAATTAGTATCGTAGAATTCGTATTTCATATAAGTAGCTTTTTTTTTGCGGCATTCAGTTAGTCTGAAATTAGCAATAACCTTACGCGCACAAGCCTATAGGATCAAAAACAAACATAGGTTAGTGGTTCTAATACATTATGAATAAAACACCTTAAAAAAGAGGTAAAAAGCAAAAGCCTCAATCTTAGAAATTAAGATTGAGGCTTTTACGTAGTAAACTATTTAAGCTTGCAAATGAGAAGCTTCTATTTCGGTTACTCTTAAGGTATTTACCATACCTTTATCTTTCATAGGCATTGCCGCAAGACTCACTAACATATCTCCTAACTCTAGGAATCCTTTTTCGCAAGCCATTTTGTTTACATCCTCGATAGTTTCATCAGTAGTAACATATTTATCATAGTAAAATGCTTTTACACCCCACAATAAATTTAGCTGCGTTAATATTCTTCTATTAGAGGTAAATACTAAAATATGAGCGCTAGGTCTCCAAGCAGAAATTTGAAAAGCTGTATACCCACTATTTGTTAAAGTAGAAATTGCTTTTGCTTTAATATCATTAGCCATTAATGCTGCATGGTAACAAACAGATTTTGTAATAAATCTTTTTGTTCTTACATGTGGTGCTTCGTGTGGCACTTTTATTAAGCTAGAATTTTCTACAGTCTCTAAAATACTAGACATTTTTTCAATAACCTGAACTGGGTAATTACCTACAGAAGTTTCTCCAGATAACATTACAGCATCAGCACCATCCATTACAGAGTTAGCAACATCGTTTACTTCTGCTCTTGTTGGTGTTAAACTTGTAATCATCGTCTCCATCATTTGAGTGGCAATAATTACAGGAATTCTGGCTCTCTTAGCACGTAATACTAATTGCTTTTGAATTAATGGAACTTCTTGTGCAGGAACTTCTACCCCTAAATCTCCACGAGCAACCATTAAACCATCACAATAAGCTACAATTTTATCAATATTCTCTACCGCTTCTGGCTTCTCTATTTTAGCAATAATTGGAATTTTCTCATCTGTGTGCTCTTTGATAAGATTTTGAAGATCAATTAAATCTTGACTAAAACGAACAAATGATAATGCAATCCAATCTACTTTTTGCGAAATAGCAAAGATGGCATCCTTAATATCCTTTTCTGTTAATGCAGGTAAAGATATGTTTGTGTTTGGAAGGTTTACCCCTTTTTTAGATTTTAAAGGACCTCCTTGAATAACTTTTGCTTTAACTTCATTCTCTTTATTGGTAGAAAGCACTTCAAACATCAACTTTCCATCATCTAAAAGAATCTTCTCGCCAACATTTACATCTTTAGGGAAAGACGTGTAATTCATGTAAACGCGTTCTGCTGTACCTTCAAAAGGTTTTCCTGTAACGAAAGTAATTTCGTCACCAGGAGCAACAACAACTTCTCCTGCCATTACACCCACTCTTAACTTAGGACCTTGTAAATCTCCCAATATAGAGACGTTCAATCCTAACTCATCATTAAGCTCACGGATCATTTTAATACGCTCTGCAACATCTTCGTAATCTGCATGAGAAAAATTAATCCTAAAGACATCTACTCCAGCATTAATCATATCTCTTAGAACTTCTTTCTTACTTGTAGCAGGCCCTAGTGTAGCAACAATCTTTGTCTTTTTTTTAGTCGGCATTATTTAAAATATTAAATTATTTTTAGATTTTAAGGTATCTGTGTTTATCGTATAAGCCGTGATTATTTTAGGTATAGCCAATATTGATTTTAAAATTGCAGTTTCTGCGTCTAAATCTTCTTGTTCTAACTTTATAAAATAATCAACGTTTTTATATTCCGGAATTAAATGTTGTTTCTTAATAGAAGGCATGTCATTAAACAACCCCGTATTATCGTTACTTTCTTCAGATTGTCCGCTGTTTGATATCAGCATCCAATAGCGGTCATTTATAGTATCTTTCCATTCAAAAACGGGAAGCGAAATAGTATCAGAAAAAACTAAATTATTTTTTCGCCTTTTAAAACCACATTTAAGAAATTTATTTATGGTGTAGGCTAGTTTAAAGTCCTCTATATTACAATGCAAAGCAATCAAAGCGAAAGAATCTTCGTGAAAATCCAGCGACATTTTATGCATTGCGACCATAGCCTAGTAAAAAAAACCAAGTTGTAAATATATGATTTCTACTCCTCTAATACTAGTAGATAACACTTTTTTAAAGTATGAAAAGTTGCGAAAACGTTATAGATTTAAAAAAATAACACTATTCTTTATCTATTTTATTTTGCAGGGCATAATAAGCTCTTTTTGATGCAATTTCTTCTGCCTTCTTTTTTGAAGTAGCTCTGGCTTTTGAAATTATTTTTTTATTGATATGGAGTTTTACTGCAAAATGCTTTACCGCATCATTGCCAGTGTCCTCATAAATATCATAGTAGAAAGATTTTTTTTGCTTTTGGCACCATTCTATCAAAAGACTCTTATAACTGATCACTTTACCTTCCAGTTGCTCTATATCAACGTAGGGATCAATTACCCTCTTACTAATAAATTTCTCGCAGTATTTATAACCACGATCTAAATAAATAGCCCCCACTAATGCTTCAAAGACATTGCCGTGAATATTATCGCCAAAATGTGATTTAGGGATTCTACTTTCTACAAAATGAATTAAGTTTAAGTCTTTCCCTAATTCATTTAAATGCTCTCTACTTACAATTTTAGAGCGCATTTTCGTCAAGTATCCTTCATCACCTGTTGGAACTTCGCTATACAAATATTTAGAGATGATGGTTCCTAACATAGAATCGCCTAAAAACTCAAGGCGCTCATAATTCATAGGCATACCATCTTCATCCTTAATATTCGCAGATCTATGTAAAAATGCTTTCTTATAAACAGCCAGTTTTCTAGGTTTAAAACCTAGAATTCGGGTCATCCCTAAAAAAAAATCCCCATCCTCTTTAGAATGGGAATTAAATATATTTGAGGGAAAATTCATTGGTAGCTTAACTTATTTTTTTAAAGATAACACATGCATTGTGTCCACCAAAACCAAAAGTATTACTTAATGCAACTTTCACATCTCTTTTTTGAGCCTTATTTAACGTTAAGTTTAATTTAGGATCAATGTTCTCGTCAATATGTGTATGATTGATTGTTGGAGGAACAATTCCATGTTCCATAGATAAAATAGCTGCAATGGCTTCTATAGCTCCTGCTGCTCCTAACAAATGCCCCGTCATAGACTTTGTTGAGTTGATATTTATTTTATGTGCATGCTCTCCAAACACCTTAGATATCGCTTTTAATTCTGCTACATCACCAAGTGGCGTAGAAGTACCATGCGTATTTATAGCATCTACATCTTCTGGATTAAGACCTGCATCTTTTAAACAGTTCTGCATCACGCGCACAACACCAATACCGTCTGGATGTGGAGCCGTCATATGATAAGCATCACTTGAAAGACCACCACCAGCAACCTCTGCGTAGATTTTTGCACCTCTAGCTACGGCATGTTCGTATTCTTCTAGAATTAATGCTCCTGCACCTTCTCCAAGCACAAAACCATCTCTAGTAGCGTCAAAAGGCCTAGAAGCTGTTTCCATTTCTTCGTTTCTGGTAGATAATGCGTGCATTGCACCAAAACCACCCATACCTGCTATGGTTACCGCAGCTTCACTACCACCTGTAACCACCACATCACAATGTCCTAATCTAATGGTGTTCAACGCATCAATAATTGCATTTGCAGATGATGCACATGCAGAAACTGTGGTATAATTAGGCCCCATAAAACCATGTCTGATAGAAATATTGCCTGGAGCAATATCTGCAATCATCTTAGGAATAAAGAACGGATTAAATCTTGGGGTACCATCACCTGCAGCAAAATTTAGAACTTCATTTTGAAAAGTTTCTAAACCTCCTATCCCAGCTCCCCAAATGACACCAACTCTAAATTTATCAACCGTATCAAAATCGATACCACTGTCTTTAATTGCTTCATCTGAAGACACTATTGCGTACTGTGCAAACCGGTCTAATTTTCTTGCTTCTTTTCGATCGAAAAAATCTTCAGCATTGAAGTTTTTTAGCTCGCAAGCAAATTTGGTCTTGAATTTCTCACTATCATAATAGGTTATTGGAGCCGAACCGCTTTTACCATTCACCAAACCATCCCAATACTCTTCAATAGTATTACCAATTGGGGTTAATGCCCCAATTCCTGTAACTACAACTCGCTTTAACTGCATTGATTTCATTTTATTTAAGTAAACAACTTTATCAAAAGTAGGTGTAAATTAAAAAAAAATATCCATGCGGAGTAATTACCACATGGATATTTTATAATCTTAATTAAGATATCATAAAATTACTTTGCTTCTTCTATATAACTTATAGCTTGACCAACAGTAGCAATATTCTCTGCTTGATCATCTGGAATTTGGATATCAAATTCTTTTTCGAATTCCATGATTAACTCAACAGTATCCAATGAATCTGCTCCTAAGTCGTTTGTAAAGCTTGCTTCAGCAACAACTTCGTTCTCATCAACTCCTAATTTATCAACGATGATAGCTTTAACTCTTGATGCAATATCTGACATAATTATTCTTGTTTTAAAAATTTAACTGGTGGCAAAAATAAAAAACTTTGGATTAATAACACTATTTGTCGTTAAAATGTATCAGATTTTAACCAAATTAATTACAAGAGTGTTATTTTAGCCTAAAATTTTTCTCCTTCAATAACCCCAAAACACCCTATGAAACGTATTGTTCTTTTTGCTTCTGGTTCTGGATCTAATGTTGAAAACATAGTACATTATTTTCAAGATAATTCTGAGGTTACTATCGCCGCTGTATTTACTAACAAAAGCGACGCCAAAGTTTTAGACAGGTGTAAAAGACTGAAAATAAGCGCCTTACACTTCAACAGAACCTCATTTTATGATACTGATTGCCTATTAGACATTTTGAAGGGAATGAAACCAGATCTAATTGTATTGGCAGGATTCCTCTGGAAAATCCCTGAAAAACTCGTGCAGAGCTTCCCAAATAAGATTGTAAATATTCATCCAGCTCTATTGCCAAAATACGGAGGAAAGGGAATGTATGGAATGAATGTTCATAATGCTGTAAAAGCCAATAATGAACTAGAAACAGGTATCACAATCCACTTTGTGAACGAAAATTACGATGAAGGCGCCATAATAAGACAAGAAAAAACCCAAATTGCACCTGAAGATAGCGCTGATGATATCGCTAAAAAAATACACGAATTAGAATACAAACACTTTCCTAAAGTTATAGACCAAATATTACATGGATAAAATACAAGTACATATTTATACTGATGGAGCTGCAAGAGGAAATCCCGGTCCTGGTGGATATGGTATTGTCATGGAATGGGTAGGAAAACCCTACAAGAAAGAATTCTCAGAAGGTTTTAAACATACTACTAATAATAGAATGGAACTTCTTGCTGTAATTGAAGCTTTAAAAAAACTTAAAAACGAAGGCACCTATGTAAAAGTCTTCACAGATTCTAAATATGTGGTAGATACCGTAGAGAAGAAATGGTATGTAAAATGGGAAAAAACGAATTTTAAGGGTAAAAAAAACCCAGACCTCTGGAAGCTTTTCCTTGTGGAATATAGAAAACAGCACGTTTCTTTTCAATGGATCAAAGGTCATAACAATCACAGACAAAATGAACGATGCGACGCTCTTGCTGTTGCTGCATCAAAAGAACGAAACCTTAAAGAAGATTCAGGCTTTAATCCTAGTTAATATTTTGCACTTTTACCATTAGCCTGAGTTTTACGTATAAAAGCGCGAATATCATCATTAGCATTTTTTAAATCTTCTTTACGCAAATACATCATATGCCCACTGCGGTAGCCTTTAAATTCAAAACGATTTTTCATACGCCCACTAGGATCCACTTGCCACATGGTATATTTTGCATTAAAATAGGTAGTAGCCCCATCATAGTACCCACTTTGCACCAACACATTTAAATACGGGTTTTGCGCCATTGCTTGTCTTAAATTATCACGAGTATGGTCATCACTATCATCCCAAGGGTGCACTGGGCCAAACATATTGTATTTAATATCTGTCTTGAAATTTAACTCTTCCTGTAAATAATAATTAATTGCTGGCGTAAAACTGTGCAACCATGAGGTAAGTTCTGCATTATAATCTGGCTTGTCTCCTGAGAGCTGCCTATCTACACCTAAATACCTACTATCTAATCTGCCTACTGTATAACCACTTTTATTTTTTAATAAATTTTTCCAAAAATAGTTTGTAGGCACTACCAGGTTTTGATCCAGTATTTCTTTTTTAGTCAAACCAGCGTAATATGCCATTTTCTCTGCCACATTATTTCTTTCGGTTTCAGAAATAAAACCACCTTTAGCTATTGCAGGCAACACACTATTTATAGTATACACCTCGACTTCTGGCAGAATATCATTCAAATCTTTCTGCTGTAATGCTGCTGGCAACGCTTGATGATGCCATGCCGTCGCCGTGTAGTACGGTAAATTAAGTGCTCCTGAAACAGGGCCATCTTCCCTTAAAACCTTATAGTCTGCTGGTGAAACCATAATAACACCATTTAAATACATCCATTGCTGATTTTGCAACGCAAGAGACAAACCCATCACTCGTGTGCCTCCATAACTTTCTCCTATTATATATTTTGGAGAACGCCACCGATTATTTCTAGTTACAAATGTATTTAACCATTCCGCCAAATATTTTATATCAGCATTAATCCCAAAAAACTTTTTACGATCTACCTCTTCTCCTGTCTCAGGAATAGTTCTACTGTAGCCCGTATTTACCGGGTTTACATATACAATATCTGTTTCATCCAAAACAGAATATGGATTCTCATCTACACCATAAGGTTGTACGGGATACCCTTCATCATCAATCTTCAATATTCTAGGGCCTGTATACGCCAAATGCATCCAGACCGAGGCAGAACCAGGCCCACCATTAAAGGAAATAAGTAGTGGCCTTGAAGCGCTATCCTTTACATTGTCTCTTGTATAATAAGTATACTGTAAGCTTGCAATTGGCTCCCCTTTTTCATTCCAAACAGGTTGCATACCTGCGTGTACCGTATAATTAATTAAAGTACCGTTAATAGTTGCTTTACTTTTTGTTGTGATAATCGTATCGACAGGAATTTTTCTTCCCTGTGCAGAAATAGTGGTTACTACTAAGAATAAAATCAAAAGAAGAGAATGTACAGCCTTCATAGTTTGGTAAGTAAAAAATTGATTTCTAAAATTAATGATTTTTAAAGAAACGCAGACCACTAAGCCTAAAGAACATAAGAAAATAAACGGTCTTTAAAACAACAATAAGCCCTACGCGTTTATAGAAGTGAAACAACTTCGTTAAACTGTTCATACTTTTTTAAAACTCCTTTACATACCTCAAAAGTTACCCTTATATTTGCACAAAATTACAGACCATAATGGGTAAATTATTAATTGTTGGAACGGTTGCTTTTGATGCTATTGAAACACCTTTCGGAAAAACTGATAAAATATTAGGAGGGGCTGCAACGTATATTGGCTTAGCGGCATCTCAATTTAATGTAGAATCAGCCATTGTTTCTATTGTTGGCGATGATATGCCAGAAGAATATTTAACACTTTTGAAAGAGAAAAATATTGATCTTTCTGGGTTAGAAATTGTAAAAGGAGGAAAAACTTTTTACTGGAAAGGTAAATATCACAACGATTTAAATACTAGAGATACCTTAGCCACAGAGCTTAATGTATTAGCAGATTTTAATCCTGTAGTTCCTAATGGTTTTAAAGATGCCGATGTTGTTATGTTAGGAAATTTACATCCTAGCGTCCAATTAAGTGTAATTAATCAATTAGAACAAAAACCAAAATTAATAGTATTAGACACTATGAATTTTTGGATGGACAATAGCTTACCTGAATTATTAGAGGTTATAAAGCATATTGATGTAATTACCATTAATGATGAAGAAGCACGCCAATTAACTGGAGAGTACTCTTTAGTAAAGGCAGCTGCTAAAATTGAAAAAATGGGACCAAAATATGTAGTTATTAAAAAAGGAGAACATGGCGCATTACTTTTCCATGAGACCAAAGTATTCTTTGCTCCTGCGCTTCCTTTAGAAGAAGTTTTTGATCCTACTGGTGCCGGTGATACTTTTGCAGGTGGTTTTTCTGGGTATTTAGCCCAGACACAAAACATCTCCTTTAACAATATGAAAAACGCAATTATACAAGGTTCTAATTTAGCGTCATTCTGCGTAGAGAAGTTTGGCACCGAGCGTATGAAGAAATTATCAAAAGAAGAAACTAATAAAAGATTACATCAGTTCAAAGAGTTAAGTCAATTTGATATTGAATTACAATAAAAAAACCTACGCCCTGTCTTTTCAGGGCTTTTTTAATATATCTCGAGAAGAAAATGAGTGATGCCATTAAACACGAATGCGGAATTTCTTTAATACGTTTGTTAAAGCCGCTAGAATATTATCAAGAGAAATACGGTACTGCTTTTTACGGCGTAAACAAGATGTACCTTATGATGGAAAAGCAGCATAATCGAGGTCAAGACGGTGCTGGTTTTGCAAGTATTAAACTAGATATGAAGGCTGGTGAACGCTACATGAGCAGAGTACGTTCTATTGCACAGCAACCTATTCAGGATATTTTTGCCCAAATTAATGATAGAGTAAACTCTGCTATTAAAGAAAATCCTGAGTATGAAAACGATGTTGCTCTTCAGAAAAAACACATTCCATACATTGGCGAGGTTTTATTAGGACATGTACGTTATGGTACGTTTGGAAAAAATAGTATAGAGAGTGTACACCCCTTTTTAAGACAAAACAATTGGATGCACCGTAACCTTATTGTTGCGGGGAACTTTAACATGACTAATGTTGATGAGCTTTTTGATAATTTAATTCAAATTGGCCAGCACCCAAAAGAAATGGCAGATACGGTTACCGTTATGGAAAAAATCGGTCACTTTTTAGATGATGCTGTCGCAAAGCTTTACAAAGAAATTAAAAAAGAAGGTTTTAACAAACAAGAAGCTTCTCCCTTAATTGCAGAGCGCTTAAATGTGGCTAAAATTTTACGTAGAGCAGCAAAAAACTGGGATGGTGGTTATACTATGGCAGGCTTATTAGGTCATGGTGATGCTTTTGTATTACGTGACCCTGCAGGAATTAGACCTGCGTATTATTATAAAGATGATGAAGTTGTTGTTGTTGCTTCAGAAAGGCCCGCAATACAAACCGTTTTCAATATACAATTTGAAGATATAAAAGAACTAGATCCTGGACATGCAATTCTTGTGAAAAAGAACGGCAAAACTATCATTAAAGAAATTCTAGAGCCAACAGAACGCAAAGCTTGTTCTTTTGAGCGTATTTATTTCTCTAGAGGTAGCGACAAAGAAATCTACCAAGAACGTAAAGAATTAGGTAAACTCATCTTCCCACAAATACTTGAGTGTATAGATGAAGATATAAAGAACACCGTATTCTCTTATATTCCTAATACAGCAGAAACCTCATTCTACGGAATGGTGAAGGAAGCTCAAAATTACATGAACAAAAAGAAAGAAGAACAAATTCTTTCTATTGGTTCAAAGATTACCAAAGAGGAATTGCATGAGATTTTAGATGTAAGACCAAGAATTGAAAAAGTAGCAATTAAAGATGCTAAGCTTAGAACCTTTATCGCACAAGATAGCGGTAGAGATGACTTGGTTGCGCATGTATACGACATCTCTTACGGTTCTGTAAAAAAAGGAGACAACTTAGTCATAATAGACGATAGTATTGTTAGAGGTACTACCTTAAAGAAAAGTATCCTTAAAATATTAGACAGATTACATCCTAAGAAAATTGTAGTAGTATCTTCTGCTCCACAAATTAGATACCCTGATTGTTATGGTATTGATATGGCAAAGCTAGAAGACTTTATTGCTTTTAGAGCGGCATTAGAATTGCATAAGGATAGAAATACCATGCATATTGTTGATGATATTTATCAGAAATGCCTATTGCAAGTAAATTCACATGATAAAGACGTGATCAATTATGTAAAAGAATTTTACTTGCCTTTTACAGCAACAGAGATATCTGACAAAATAGGCATCTTGTTAAGTTCCCCTGAGATAAATGCAGAGGTACAGATTATTTATCAAACGATATCTAACCTACATCAAGCTTGTCCGCAAAACCTAGGAGACTGGTATTTTACAGGAGAATATCCTACACCTGGAGGGAACAGAGTAGTCAATAGAGCATTTATAAATTTCTACGAAGGAAAAAACGAACGCGCATATTAACCTACAGCTATCGATGAAATGCAACGAATAGTGCATTTCATCGATAATATTGACCGATTGACGTAAAATTAGTCGTTTCAACGAGTGGCAAGAGTAATTTTAGATTGCCATAGCATAAGTAGGTTAAGTTTATGGTAAGATTTGGGGAAAAAGGTGGAGTCTAACTCCGCCTTTTTTATTTCTATACTTTTCTAATTTCAATACAGCATACTTCAAGACTACCAAATACACTGCTGTTTTACCTTTTGACTTTTATATCCGAGTGTTCATCTAAAACTTTGATGCACAACATACTCATTAACATACCTTTGGAGAACCATAGCATAAGTAGGTTAAGTTCATGGTAAGATTTGGGGAAAAAAGGTGGAGTCTGACTTCACCTTTTTGTATTTACATTATTCTTCATAAAAAAAATACCATAATCCCTTTCAAAAAGCCAAAAAGAGTATTTCAACTTGGATAAACGGCGTTCATCTAAAACTTTCGTCTAAATATACTATCTCAAACTACATTTGTAGGACCATAGCATAAGTAGGTTAAGTTCATGGTAAGATTTGGGGGAAAAAGGCGGAATAATATTCCGCCTTTTTCATTTCTGATACTCAGCACTTTAACCCAAAAAATAGCCTTTAATCGATTCTTTTTTATAAAATTTATAGCATTAGTACTATAAATTATCTCTATATCTTTTGATATTTCTCACAATACCAGTAACTTAGCATTGCCATAGCATAAGTAGGTTAAGTTTATGGTAAGATTTGGGATGAAAAGGATGGAGACTTCTCCATCCTTTTCTGTTTTTATAAACGAAAAAACCCACCAGAATTAACTAGTGGGCTTTATATATAAGAAAATTGTTCTTACTATAGACTACTTATTAGCAGCATATAACTCAGAAACTTTATTCCAGTTAATTACGTTAAAGAACGCATTAATATAATCTGGTCTTCTATTTTGGTAGTTTAAGTAGTAAGCATGCTCCCAAACATCTAAACCTAAGATTGGAAAACCACCACAACCTACACCAGGCATTAATGGGTTATCTTGGTTTGGTGTAGAACAAACTTCTACTTTACCACCTTTATGAACACATAACCATGCCCACCCAGATCCAAATCTTGTAGCTGCTGCTTTAGAAAATGCATCTTTGAAAGCTTCTAATGAACCATAAGCTGCATCAATAGCAGTCGCTAATTCACCTGTTGGCTCCCCACCACCGTTTGGAGACATTACTTCCCAGAAAAGAGAATGGTTGTAAAAACCACCACCGTTATTTCTTACGGCAGCATTATCCATATCTAAAGTATCAAAAATAGCTTCAATAGATTTTCCTTCTAAATCTGTTCCTGCAATAGCGTTATTTAAATTGTTTGTATATCCATTGTGATGTTTAGTATGGTGAATTTCCATAGTTCTAGCATCAATATTTGGTTCTAGTGCATCATATGCATATGGTAATTTTGGTAAATCAAAGGCCATAATATAATTGTATTTAAGTTAATAAAATGTTGTCTAACAAAGTTAAGGTTTTAAGAAACTAATTCCACTAATAATTTGTTAAGAACTGTATAAGATTACGTAATTTGCAAGTAAAAAGCAGGTGGAAAACACATCGTATAATATTTATAATGCCTCAGCAGGGTCTGGAAAGACATACACGCTTACCAAATCATACCTGAAAATTATTCTCTCTAGTGCAACATCTGCAAATTACCGAGAAATTTTAGCCATTACTTTTACCAATAAAGCGGTAGCTGAAATGAAGGAGCGTATTATTGATAGTTTATATGACTTTGGCAAAGTTAAAAACGCTGAGGACGCCCCTTCTATGTTCAAAGATCTTGTAAAAGAACTACACGTAGATACAGAAACGCTGCAAAAAAGATCTAAGACTAGATTAAAAGAAATTTTACATAACTATGCTTTTTTTGATGTTTCTACCATTGATAAATTCACGCATAGGTTAATTAGAACCTTCGCCAAAGATTTAAAACTCCCTCAGAATTTTGAAGTTATCCTAGACACTAATTTACTTTTAAGTGAAGCAGTAGATCGCCTTGTAAATAAAGCAGGTACAGCACCAGAACTTACGAAAGTTCTTATTGCATTTGCCTTAGAAAAAGCAAACGAAGATAAAAGTTGGGATATTTCAAGAGATATCTTTGACATGGGAAGAGAGCTTCTCTTTAAAGAAAAATATGAGGATGCGCTAGAAGTTATCGGTCAAAAAAATATTGAAGATTTTAATACCTTAAAAACTTTATTAAAAGCGAAAATTAAAAAAGCAGAAGACAACATACAGCTTGCAGGGAAAACAAATCTGCAATTAATGACTGATAATGGTTTAGAGATCAAAGATTTTAAAAGTTCTTATTTCTCAAAGTTTATGATGGATGTATCTGAATTAAAACCAACCATAAACTTCAATGCCGCTTGGAAACAAGATTTTGAAAACACGGCATTGTACACCAAAACACTATCAGAAGACAAAAAAGCAACCATTGATGGCTTGCACCCCACCTTTGCTATTCATTTTCAAAGCATAAAAAAGAATTTCTTTGATCTGGCTTTCCTGAAAAATGCCTACAAAAACATTGTACCACTAACCGTTCTTAATGCTTTACAAAAAGAATTAAAAAATCTAGAACTAGAGCGCGATGAAATTCCGTTAGCTACATTTAATAGCATTATTTCTAAAGAGATAAAAAACCAACCCGTTCCTTTTATTTATGAACGCCTTGGAGAAAAATACCGTCATTATTTTATTGATGAGTTTCAGGATACTTCAGAATTGCAGTGGAGTAACTTAATACCTCTAATTGGTAATGCCTTAGAAAGTCAAGACGAAAAAGGAAACAATGGTTCTTTACTATTGGTAGGCGATGCTAAGCAGGCTATTTATCGCTGGAGAGGCGGTAAAGCAGAGCAATTTTTAAACTTGGTACATCAAACTAAAAATCCGTTTGTATATTTTCCTAATGTAGAAAACCTCCCTGCAAACTATAGAAGCTATCATGAAGTCATCAATTTTAACAACAGTTTCTTTACTACCATTAGTGCCAATATTACCAATGCAGTATACAAATCGCTTTTTGAAGAAGGCAACAAACAAAAGGTAAACCATAAAGAAGGAGGTTTTATTCAAATTTCATTTATAGAAGAAGACGATAAAAATGAAGATGAGTTGTATTGCAATGAAGTGCTACAAACCATTACCAACCTTTCTGAAAAGAAATACCCTCTTAAAGATATCTGTATTTTAGTTCGTGATAAAAAGCATGGGATACTTCTAGCTGATTTTTTGAGTGCAAATGAGATTCCGATTATATCTTCTGAAACCTTATTACTTAAAAACAATCCAAAAGTTAATTTCCTTGTTAACCTTCTCAAGCTTAGTGTTGATAGTGAAGATTACGAAGCCGCCTATGCCATTTTATCTTATTTAGGAAATACTTCTAACTACCCCAAGCATGAATATATTTCTGAAAACCTGAATAAATTAGAGAAGCATTTATTAGAAGCCTATCAATTTGATGCCAATATACTGAAGCAATCTAGCGTCTATGACGGCTTTGAACAGGCCGTAAAGCACTTTAATCTAGTTGATGAATCTGATGCGTATATTACCTATTTCTTAGATGAAGTTTTAGACGTAGAGTACAAACAAGGGGCTAGCGCTACCTTATTCTTAGATTACTGGGAAAAGAAAAAAGATATGCTAAGTATCAGCGCTCCATTAGAAATGGATGCGGTACAAATCATGACGGTTCACAAATCTAAAGGATTAGAATTTGAGGTAGTCTTATTCCCTTACGCCAATAGTCATATATATAAGGAGCTAAAACCAAAAACATGGTTGCCCGTAGCGGCCGAGGAATTTAATGGCTTTACAGACGTACTAATTAATAAGACTAAAGAAATTGTAAACTATAGCGAGGAGGCCGAAAGTATTTACAATGAAGAACATGAAAAATTAGAATTAGACGCCTTTAATGTATTGTATGTAGCCTTAACCAGAGCCGTAAAATGTTTGTTTGTCTTCACCAAAAAAGAATTCGAAGGGAAAACAGAAAACCCTAAGAGCGATTATTACTCCGGCCTATTTATGGGTTATTTAAAACAAGTAGGCCTTTGGGAAAATCAGCAATTACATTATCAATTTGGACAGCTCGATGAAAATAACAGTAGCGACCAGCTTACAAACGATCAAGAAGTAATCAAATTCCAATATTCCTATAAAGAGCGTACTAGTTTTAATATTGTTACCAAATCTGGAATGCTTTGGGATACTTCTACAGAAGCCGCACTTTCTAAAGGGAATACCATTCACCAAATACTGAGCTTAATTGAAACGGTTGATGATATTAAAAAATGTTTTGAGAAGCTCGTAAAAAAAGGATCTTTAAATTCAGAAGAGGTCCCGCTATTAGAACAAAAGGTTAGATCTATAATTGAACATACTGAATTAAAAGAATTCTATGCAAAAGATACCATTGTTAAAAATGAAACCGATATAATCACAAAAAATGGTATAATTTTGCGCCCAGATCGTTTGGTTTTCAAAAACAACAAAGCAAGTATTATAGATTATAAAACAGGCGCAAGAAACGTAAGCTACAAAGACCAAGTAGACACTTACGCCAATGCCATTGAAGAAATGGGATATCAAATTGATAAAAAAATTATCATTTATATAAATAAAGATATAATTCCTGAATTTATTTAAAATTAAAACATGTACGGAAATATTAAAAATTACTTAACAGAAGAATTAGAGCATATCAAAGAATCTGGTTTGTTTAAAAAGGAACGCATAATTACGTCTCCTCAAGATGCCGTTATTAAAATTAGCACCGGAGAAGAAGTTATTAATTTTTGCGCTAATAATTACCTAGGTCTATCATCACATCCAGAAGTAGTACAAGCAGCAAAAGACACCTTAGACAGTCATGGTTTTGGAATGTCGTCTGTTCGTTTTATTTGTGGAACACAAGACATCCACAAAACATTAGAAAGTACCATAGCAGATTTCTATCAAACCGAAGACACTATATTATATGCCGCTGCCTTTGATGCTAATGGCGGTGTTTTTGAACCCTTGCTGTCTGCTGAAGATGCTATTATCTCTGATTCTTTAAACCATGCTTCTATCATTGATGGCGTTAGACTATGTAAAGCAATGCGCTATAGGTATGCTAATAATGATATGGCAGATCTAGAAGAGCAGTTAAAAAAGGCAAATGAAGCAGGTGCTCGTTTTAAAATTATTGTTACCGATGGTGTGTTCTCTATGGATGGTGTTTTAGCGCCATTAGATAAAATATGTGACTTAGCAGATAAATATGATGCTTTAGTTATGATTGATGAATGCCATTCTGCAGGATTCATTGGTGCTACAGGAAGAGGAACACTAGAAGAAAAAGGTGTTTTAGGAAGAATAGATATTATTACAGGTACACTTGGTAAAGCACTAGGTGGTGCTATGGGTGGTTATACTACCGGTAAAAAAGAGATTATTGAAATGTTGCGCCAACGTTCCAGACCTTATTTGTTTTCAAACTCATTAGCACCCGCTATCGTAGGTGCTTCTATAAAAGTGTTTGAAATGTTAAAAAGAGATACTTCTTTAAGAGATAAGCTTGAGGAAAATACGCTATATTTCAAAAAAGGTATGAAAGCTGCAGGTTTTGATATTATAGAAGGAGATTCTGCAATTGTGCCCGTTATGCTCTATGATGCTAAATTATCACAGCAAATGGCAGACCTATTATTAGAGAAAGGTATCTATGTTATAGGCTTCTTTTATCCGGTTGTACCCAAAGATAAGGCCAGAATTAGGGTTCAATTGTCTGCTGCGCACACAAAAAATCACTTAGATAAAGCAATTTCAGCCTTCACGGAGGTAGGAAAAACGCTGAAAATCGTTTAAATGCATCATTTAATGCTTTAATTGTGTTAAAAAAAATAGGAAATTGATTTTGTTAATAATTCTTAACAACTTACATTTGCAGCTAATAAACCCTTAAACTTAAATATAATAAAATGAAACATCTTAGCAAATTATTGGTTGTTGCCCTACTTTTTGTAGGATTTAACAGCATTCAAGCGCAAGACGAGAATAATCCATGGCAAGTTGGTTTTGGTGTAAACGCAATTGATGTTTATCCAACTAGTGATGTAAGTTCTTTTGGAAATGAGTATTTCAACGCTACTGATCACTGGAATATCCTTCCTTCTATCTCTTATGTATCTGTTTCTAGATACGTTGGTGACGGATTTTCTGTTGGAGCTAGAGGTTCTTTAAACAGAATCGACAAGTTAGGTGATGTATCTGTTGATGATTTATCTCACTACGCTCTTGATGGTACTATTAAATACAACATTTTAAAAAATACAGTAGTTGATCCTTTCGTTGAAATCGGTGGTGGTTATACTTGGATTGATGAAATCGGAGCGGGTACAGCTAACGGTGGTATTGGTGTTAATATCTGGTTTACTGAGAACATCGGTTTAACTTTACAAACTCAATATAAGCATTCTTTCGAAGATTACTTAGCTCCTCACATGCAGCACTTAGCTGGTCTTAGCATCAAATTTGGTGGTACTGATACAGATGGTGATGGTGTTTATGACAAAGATGATGCTTGTCCAGAAGTTGCTGGTTTAGAAGCTTTCAACGGTTGTCCAGATGCTGACGGTGATGGTATCGAAGATAGCAAAGATGCTTGTCCTAATGAAGCTGGTTCTAAAGAAATGAACGGATGTCCAGATGCTGATGGCGATGGTGTTGCTGATAAAGATGATGCTTGTCCTAACGAAGCTGGTACTGCTGCCTTAAAAGGTTGTCCAGATGCTGATGGTGACGGTGTTGCTGATAAAGATGATGAGTGTCCTGCTGAAGCTGGTCCTGCTTCTAACAAAGGTTGTCCTTTCTTAGATAAAGACGGTGACGGTGTATTAGACAAAGATGATATGTGTCCAGATGTTGCTGGTACTGTAGCTAACAAAGGTTGTCCTGAAGTTACTGAAGAAGTTCAGAAACAATTGAATGACTATGCTAGAACTATCTTATTTGATACAGGTAAATCTTCTATAAAAGCTGAGTCTACTTCAGTTATGGTTGACATTATCACAATCTTAAAAGAATATCCTAATGCTAAATTTACTGTAGAAGGTCATACTGATAGCGTTGGTTCTGCTAAATTGAACCAAAGTTTATCTGAGTCTCGTGCTCTTTCTGTAAAAGAATTTTTAGTAGAAAAAGGAATCGAAGAATTCAGATTATCTGCAATTGGTTACGGTGAAGAGAAGCCTATCGCTTCTAACAGTACAAGAGCTGGTAGAACTCAAAACAGAAGAGTTGAAATTAACTTAGTTAAATAATAACTAAAAGTTCAATTCAAATTTATAGTTAAAAGCTCCGCAATTGCGGAGCTTTTTTTATTTTTATATGATGCAAAGTTTCATAGAAGAAGTCGTTCAGGAATTACTACATAACGGTACTAATCTTACCGATACCATTTTTGTACTACCCAGTAAGAGAGCCGGTACTTTTTTAAAAAATACCATTTCTAAAAATATACACCAAACGATATTCGCTCCAGAAATATATAGCATAGAAAGCTTCATTGAACTTATCTCAGGATTAGAATATGCATCGAGCACAGAGCAACTCTTTACGCTCTATAAATCATACCTACAAACAAGCACAGAGAAAGATAAAGATAGTTTCCTGAGCTTCTCTAAATGGGGGCAAACGGTCCTTCAGGATTTTAATGAGATAGATCGTTATCTAATTGATACCAAAGCTATATTTTCTCATCTTTCTGCCATACAAGAATTAAACACCTATTTTCAAGAAGAGCCTACTCAGATGATTGCTGATTACGTGAAATTTTGGAATAATCTAGAAGCATTATATCATAGTTTTAATCAACATCTTTTAGAAAAAAACTTAGCTTCTCAAGGCTATGCCTATAGAACTGCAAATACGGCCGTAACAGCATATGTTGAACAAACCTTAGACAAAAAATTTGTCTTCATAGGCTTTAATGCCTTGAACAAAGCAGAAGAGAACATTTTGCAATACATACTGGAACATGCTACTGCAGCAATATATTGGGACATTGACCGCTATTTTTTAGAAGACACCCTGCATGACGCTAGTTTATTTATACGACAACATAAAAAAAACTGGAATTATTTTAAGACCCATTCTTTTAAAGGAATAAGCGCCAATTTTAATTCAAAAAAAAATATTCAACTTATCGGGGTTCCTAAAAATGTATCTCAAGCAAAATACGTAGGAAACTTATTAGAAAAAATTCAAGAAACACAACCCCTCTTATTAAAAGAAACTGCCATTGTCTTAGGAGATGAAAATCTGTTAAATCCTATATTGAATGCTATTCCAGAAAAAATAGCACGTATCAATATTACTATGGGGTATCCTATTCATAAAACACCAATAGCTGTACTCTTCAATTTATATTTTGAAGTATGGCTCACCAAAGAACCAAATGGATGGTTTTATCAACAATTACTAAATCTACTAGCCCATCCTTACCTTCAAATATATTATCAAACAGAGAAAACAAACAATGCCAGTGTAATAGCCAATAAAATAAAAGCTAGAAACTGGATCTTTGTACAAACAGAACAAATAGACAAAGCGGCTCCTGACGTAAAAGATTTGACGGATATTTTATTTGAGGATACTGCATTAACGCCAAAAAGCTTCATTAAAAGAAGTTTACAACTGATTAATGTATTAAAACAAAAATTTCAAGAATCGGGCAATAATTTAGGCTTAGAGTATTTATTTCGTTTCCATACGCTATTCAACCAATTAGAATTAATGGTTAATGAGCATGCCTTTATTACGGATATTAAATCTTTACAATCACTCTATAAAGAATTGATTGGTACAGAAACCTTAGATTTTCAAGGAGAGCCTTTACAAGGAACTCAGATCATGGGAATGTTAGAAAGTAGAAATCTAGATTTTGAAACTGTAATTATCACCTCTGTGAATGAGGGAATCTTACCTTCAGGAAAATCTAATAATTCATTTATCCCATTCGATTTAAAAAAAATATACGGGCTCCCTACATATAAGGAAAAAGATGCCGTCTATACCTATCACTTTTATAGATTACTTCAACGCGCTAAGAATGTTTATTTAATTTACAATACAGAACCAAATGTACTTGAAGGAAATGAAAAAAGCAGGCTCCTAACCCAACTTTTAACAGACGATACAATATCACAAAATATAAAAGAAATTACGGGATCTGCCGCGGTTTCGTCTCCCACCGTACCTATTGAACGCATTGAGAAAAGTAAACCTCTTATGGCGCAATTGAAAGCCTTATCTGAAAAAGGGTTTTCACCAACATCACTCTCCAATTATGTCAGAAACCCTATCGATTTTTACAAAAAAAGTATTCTAAAAATCAATGACCTCAATGAGGTTGAAGAAAGTTTAGCAGCAAACACTTTTGGAACCATTGTACATGACACTCTGGAAGATTTATACCAACCCTTCGTTGGCGAATTTTTAAAGAAAGAAGCTTTAGAAGCATTATTACCTAAGATAGAAGGTACTGTAAAACATAATTTTGCAAAGACCTATGCAGACGGAGATATTACCAGAGGTAAAAACTTAATCGCATACACGGTTATTCTACGGTATATTGAAAACTTTATAAAACTAGAATTAAAGGAAATTAAGCATCAAAAAATTAAGATAGTCTCTCTTGAGCAAATGTTAAATGTTGCATTAGAGATTCCAGGAATTCCGCATACAGTAAGATTAAAAGGTAAATTAGATCGAGTAGATGAAGTAGATGGCGTCACCAGAATCATAGATTACAAAACTGGAAAAGTAGAAGCTAGAAATGTAAAAATCACGGATTGGAATGACGTGATTGAGAATTACGATAAAAGCAAAGCTTTTCAATTGCTATGTTACGCGATCATGATAGACACCATGAAACCAATAGAAACCATAAAAGCAGGTATTATATCTTTTAAGAATTTAAACAGCGGAACTTTATACTTCTCTGAGTCAAAAACAGAGGAAATAAACAAAAGCACGCTTTTAGAATTTAAAAGCGTGCTAGATACTTTAGTTCAGGAAATTTTTAACCCTGAAATACCTTTCCTTGAAAAGGAAGTTTAAATTACTTTAAATCAGGACGGGTAGGGCGTACCTCAATTTTACTCGGTAGTGTTCTAGGATTCATTTTTAAGACATCTAAAACAAGCTCTCCGATATCTTCTGGCTGAATTTTCCATGCATCATCTTTTGAGGGCACATGATTGTTAAATTCTGAAGCCACAGAACCAGGCATTATGGTAGAAACTTTAATGCCATATTGCCTTAAATCTAACATGGCAGCTTGTGTAAAGCCAACTACACCAAATTTAGTGGCATTGTATCCTGCGCCATTGGCAAAAAAGTTGGTTCCTGCTAAACTCGCCAAGGTAATATAATACCCTTCTGATTTTTTTAATGCTTCTACAGAAGCTTTCAGCGTATGAAAAACACCATTTAAATTAGTATTAATCATTTGGTGCCACTCCTCCTCTGTCATCTTATCTACAGGGGCAAAATTACCAACTCCAGCATTTGCTAAGACCACATCTAATTGCCCCCATTTAGCAAGAATGGTGGCTACCGCTTTCTCTTCATCTATAAATTTAGTAACGTCAGACTCCAAAGCCAAGACATTAGAATTAGTTCCCAAACTCTTCGCCGCATCTTCTACAGAGGCTAAGGTTCTACCACTAATAGCTACTTTCATACCAGCTGCTAGTAATACTTTTGCAGTACCATAACCAATACCTTTTGATCCTCCTGTTATATAAACTACTTTATCTTTTAAATTCATATTCTTGATTTTTTAGTGAAGTTAAAATACTTGAATCTTCTAATCAAGAATTGACTGTTATAATTAGTTTAAAATTCAATTAGAAAATAGCAAAACTGTTATGATAAATAACTAGTAGTCCCCATTGATTGGATTAGCTCTTTCATAAGTAGCATCATCAAATTGTACTTGATAGGTAGACCTAAACAGCGTACTTGGCAAATAATAGTCTGTAGTAATAATTTGTGCTCCAGACTTTTTAGCCGCTTCAAAATTAGAGTAGTCATTGGTTCTTGCCTGTTTTGTTCCTGCATCTGCCCTAGTTCTTATGAGGTACCCCTTTCTAACTAGTTCTGGTATACGAGAATCCTTAGGATCATTCAAAATCATGGCGGCAGCTTCAGGACTGCCCTCTTTTTCATTGACAAATGCCACTCTACCCTTTAAATTAGAATGTTCCTTCTTATAGAGCTCTTTCTTTTTATGATTGTCATCTAAAATAAACAGAAACTTTCCTCTAGCACGTTCCATACTTGGCCAATTCCCTGCCAGAACTGCCGCTCCTAAAGTTTTATATTCCCCTATGATATTATCTGGCATAATAATTTTATCCGCACCTAAATAAGTACGTAGTTCCGTATCTAAAGCATCAAAAAGTGCAGCTGTAAAAGGCACTGCCTGTGTACCAAAAATGCTCTGATCACTATCTTTTGGCTCTAGGGTAATAAATATGGTACTGTGTTCCGGATTTCGGTCAGACCAGGCTCTCAATGCTATTAGACAGTCTTTTAACGTGTAATATGAGGTTCTAAAATCAATATCTATAATATGAAAAACCTTAAACCCTGAAGAATTCATGCTGTGCTTTTTATCATAAACCTCATCACCCGAAACTATAGAAAGCCCTTTAGGGTGTGCATACCTTCCTCCTTCTGGGTCTGCATGTACATCAATTTCTAAATTTCGCAAGCCTAAGTCTAGTTGTTCGGGAATAGGAATATGAGTGTATTCCAGGCTTTGCAAACCTCCCGTAGTATCTCTACGCTCCAAATAGGAATATAAGTTAGGCTGTATGGCTTGTTTATAACTATTATGAGAACCAATAACTTGAGTCTGGTGTAGTTTTCTATCCTGAGAATGTAAAGAAATAGTGCTTAACACTATAAAAGGAAGTAATTGTAAAGCTTTGATCATAACTAAATTAGTTGAATAAATTAAGAATAGCCTTGGCTCATGAAGTTACAAGACAAGTTGTAAAATAAAAGCTTTCTAAAAAATTTAGTAGTGATATAAGCTTAATCATTAGTTTAAGCTTATGTAAACTACACTATAAAAAAGTCATTTTGTGCACCAATAAAAAATTGATTTAATTATATGATAACATTCACATAAAATAAATTGAAAATTGATTTTCTTCTTTTGCGGTATCCATAAAATCTTATACCACACAAATGAAAACCACCCAAGAGTTTGAAAAAATATATTCTAATTATTGGGAAAAACTATATGTTTTCGCTTATAAAATGACAGGGGATAGCAACCTTTCAAAAAACATAATCCAAGATGTTTTTACGAATTTATGGGAACGCAGAGCAGAAATAAACATCATTTCTATTGAAAACTTTTTATTTAGAGCGGTAAAAAATCATATTTTAAAATTTTATCGACAACAAAAGCACAACCCTTCTGTATTAGACGAAACCCTTGAAAAACTTACGGAAGAGACATCGGAATATACTTCATCAGCCTATGCTGAATTTCTAACGCCACTATTAGAGAAGCTTCCTGAAAAAAGAAGGGAAATTCTTTTAATGAACAAACTGCAGGAAATGAACATTGATCAGATTGCAGAAGAATTACAACTTTCGAAACAAACTGTAAAAAACCAATTATCATCTGCTTTAAGACAAATTAGAATAGAATTAGCACAACTTAGCTGGTTGCTTTTGGGGTTAATTTCAGGTTCTTTTTTACTTAATGTTTGCTTAATCTTATCATAACATGTAGCGATAGTACGCATAAGCGTTTTCTGGTACTTACTATTAGAAAACATGTTTATGCATCAAGAATCTACATCTATACTCAAAAAATTATTCTCCAAAAGCATTGAGAATAAAACGAATGCCGCTGAGGATAAATTACTCTCTATACTTTTAAGAAAAGTATACCATACTATTTCTTGGGACGAAAAAACAATGGGAGACAAAAACGAGATAAAAGATGAAATTAGATCTAGAATAGCCATTACCCCTGTAAAAAAAGTAAATTTTACTTTTTTAAAATATGCTGCAGCATTGGCAATCATAACCTCTCTTATTCTTGTATTTCAGTACCGAAATAATACGACAAATATCCTAATTGCTACAACTACAAATGCCCTAGATTCTATTGTTCTAAATGATGGTTCACTAGTATATTTAGCCCCAAACTCTAGTTTGGAATATCCTGAAACATTTAAAGGTGAGCAACGAAATGTCACACTTTTAAAAGGAAATGCTTTTTTTGATATTACTAAAGACCCGAAACATCCTTTTGTTATTCAATCAGGAAAATTAAAAACCAAAGTACTGGGTACTTCTTTCCACATACGAATGGAAGAAAAAGAATGTAGTGTAGCGGTAGTTACAGGAAAAGTTGAGGTACGCTACAATAACAAGCTTGAAAATTTAATTCCCGGAGAAGAAGTACATACTCTTGGAAATACCCTCCAAAAAGAAACGCTAACAGGCATTATGCGCCTTAATTGGTATAACCAAGATTTACCCCTGAATGCGATAAAACTTCATGAGGTATTGCACTTCATACATCTAAAATATGGCATAAAAAACAATCTAAAAGATAGCCAAATAAAAAACCTAAGACTTACGCTATTCATCGGTAAAAAGGCAAGTGTCCAAGAAATATTAAATCAAATAAATTATATAACCAATTTAAATCTGCGCTATGAAAATGAAATAATTACTACGGATTAAAATTAAAAAAACCGCAATTGCTACGAACAATTGCGGCAAATGTTCAAGCATTATTCACTAACACTTAAATAAATGTATTTTAAAAATATTCCTTTTAAATTAAAACCAATACTTTTTTTAGTATTAAGTTCATTTTTCATCCAGATAGGATGGTCAAATGTTACTCTAGAGAATCAAAAAACAATAACAGTTAACTATACCAATGCTGATTTAATTACACTTTTAAATGAAGTAAGCGCACAATCTTCCTATAACTTTAGCTATGGAGAAGACATTTTAAAAGATGTCAAAAAGTATACGGTTTCCTATAACAATACTTCATTAGAAGCCGCTTTAAAAGATTTGGGTGCCAAGGCGGGTTTCTCGTATCGTATTACCAACAACATAATTCTCTTAAAGAAAGTAGCTCCTGCACCCTCCCAAACAGTTTCACAACAAACAATCACGGGTGTTGTCTTAGACGAGAACAATGCACCATTGCCTGGTGCAAGTGTACAAGTTAAAGGAACTTCTAATGGCGTAGTTACCAATTTTGATGGTGAGTTTCAAATAGCAACGAGCATCGGAAGTATTTTAAAAATCTCCTATATTGGATATAAGACCGAAGAGGTAACCGTGACATCTACCACTGTCCGAACACAACTCATCCCAGATGCAGCAGAACTCAATGAGGTAGTCGTAGTTGGTTATGGTAGCCAAACCAAAGCCGATGTAACTGGCGCTGTCACGCAATTAAAAGAATCTAGCTTTAGACAAGGGATCAACACTTCCCCTGATGGTTTATTACAGGGTAAAGTAGCGGGCGTACGCGTCGTGAATACAAGTGGGGAACCTGGAGCAGGAATAGATGTAAGTATTCGTGGTGTTGGCTCTATCCGTAGTGGTAGTAGTCCATTATTCGTTATTGACGGTGTGCCGTTAACCAATGATGACGTAAGCCCTTCTGGATCTAATGTTGGGTTTGGTTCTTCAAGTGCCAAAAACCCTTTAAATTTCTTAAATACGAGTGATATTGAATCTATAAATGTTTTAAAGGATGCCTCTGCTGCTGCAATATATGGCGCAAGAGGATCTAATGGTGTAGTCATCATCACTACCAAAAAAGGAAGAACAGGAAAAGCTTCTTTAACCTTAGATACCTATTTAGGAATGTCTACCGTAGCCAATAAAATAGATCTTCTAAATGCGGATGACTATAGAGCCGCCATCACAGATGATGCTTTTGACCATGGCGCTAGTACAGATTGGCAAAATGAAATTTATAGAACCGCCATTACAAAAAGTAATGTCTTGTCCTATTCCAAAGCCAATGAAAGTGGAAACTATTATGTCTCCTTAGGAAATATGGACCAAGAAGGTATTGTAACTAATAGTGAATTTAGCCGAACCTCTGGTAGGATAAATGTTGCTGAAAGCTTTTTAGACGATAAGCGTTTAAAAGTAAAAGTAAACCTTACCGCAAGTGAAACTGTAGATAATGGTGTACCCACTAGTGATGACGGTGGATCTAACGGGCAATTAATTATACATACGTTAATGGCTAACCCAACAAGACCAGTCTATGATGAAAATGGCGTATACACCAATTTTAATATGAATGCTCATTACAACCCAGCATACTTATTAAGTATTTATGAGGACGAAACACGTACACTACGTATTCTTGGGAATATAGAAGCTTCTTTGCGTCTATTTAAAGGTTTAGAGTATAAATTGAACTATGGAGTAGACCGCTCTATTGCTGAACGTAACACTACCATTTATCCAAACCTAACAGATTTGAATCCTTTAGGAATGTATGTTCAAAATAATCTAGAGTCTAAGAGCACATTGTTAGAACACTACTTAACCTACAACCTAATGGCAGGAGAAAAGCACAAATTAGAAATTTTAGGTGGCTTCTCTTATCAGAAGTTTGAGCGCTCCGGAACTAGTTTTAACCTAGACAATATCCCTGAGAAAGACAATGGCGTTAAACCGGTTTACAGCCCAACTTCAAACAATTCACAGATCAATATAGACGGCTTTGCGCAAGAGAATGAACTACAGTCTTACTTTGGAAGGTTTAATTACTCTTTTGATGGCAAGTACTTACTAACCGCTTCTATGCGTGCCGATGGCTCTACCCGTTTTGGCGAAAATAGCAAGTATGGTTACTTTCCTTCTTTTGCTTTAGGATGGAATATTTCTGAAGAAGATTTCTTACGAGATAGTCCTGTAGAAAGTCTTAAGCTAAGAGCAAGCTGGGGCCAAACTGGAAATCAGGAAGTACAAAACAAAATAACACAAGCTAGTTATGCACTCTCTGGAGCAGATGGCTATTACTTGTATGGTACTGATGCTTTGAACAATGGAATATCTGTATTAAGAACTCCAAATCCGGATCTTAAATGGGAGGTTGTTGAGCAGTATAATGTTGGTTTAGATTTTAGTTTATGGAATAGAAAATTATATGGTTCCTTAGATTATTTCCAAAAAACCACTACAGATGCCATTTTAAATATTCCATCTCAAGTATTGAGTCCCACTGATAATATTTGGGTAAATATAGATGGCGAAATTGTAAACTCTGGCTTGGAATTTATGATAGGTTCCAATCTTATTTCCAACTCAGATTTTAGTTGGGATGTAGATGTCAACGGTGCAACATTAGCTAATGAAATTAAAAACCTACCCGTATCTGAAATACTTTCTGGTTCCATATCTGGGCCTGGCCAGTCTGGCGTTTTAGCCAACATCTACAAAAGTGGTTATGCGGCTGGGTCTTTTTATTTATTAGAACATATAGGTTTTGACGAAGACGGATTTGATGTTTTTAAGGATACGAACAATGACGGTAATATTACAGCAGATGATCGTATCATTATAGAAGGTGCTTTACCAAAATTTACCTATGGTTTCAACAGTCAAATGAAGTATAAGAATTTTGATTTTTCGTTCTCTTTAATTGGTCAAGCCGGAGGTTATTTAATAAACAATACGGGCTTAAATGCATTAAACATTAATAATTTGGCATCTGATAGGAATGTTTCTACTGCCTATTATGAAACAGGTGCAAACCCAGCAAACTCGCCTCAATTGTCTACGTTCTATTTAGAAAAATCAGATTTTATACGTCTAAATACGGCGCGTTTAGGGTATAACTTACAGCTGAATAATGTAAACTGGCTAGAGGGGATTAACTTATATGTTACAGGTCAAAACCTTTTGACTATTTCTAATTATTCTGGATACGATCCATTAATTAATAGTCCAAAATCTAGTGGCGGAAATCAATCACTAGGAATTGACTATTCTAGCTATCCTGGTTCTCGAACATTTATTTTAGGCGCAATTTTTAAATTATAATAAACTATGAACACGCAACAAAAATTAACAATATATAGCATCACCTTTCTTATGCTTAGCTTACTCTTTACCAGTTGTACTGATTTAGAAGAAGTGGTTTTGGATGAGGAATTAGGAGAACAAACTGCAGATCCAGAAGGAGTATTGGCTTCTGCTTATGATCGTTTAGGCGATAAAACTTTTGTAGATCACGGTGGGGTTTTTGCACTTCAAGAATACACAACAGACATAGCTATGCTACCTACACGGGGTAGTGACTGGGGAGATGGTGGTAAATGGAGGTCTATGCATGAGTTTACTTGGGCACCAGACAACAGTATCGTCACAGGCAACTGGAATTATCTCACCAACGGAATAACACGTTCTTTAACCGCCATTGAAAGCATTTATACTTCAGAGGCGAGTACTAAAGACTTATTTTTAGCCGAAGCTCGCGGTTTATTAGCATTTTACACGTACACCACCCTAGATCTTTATGGACAAGCACCTTACAGAGATCCTTATGGAGAAGACCAAACGATCCAGATTCTACAAGCAGAAGATGCCATTGATGATTTGATTCTTGAAGTAGAAACTATTATTCCAGATTTAGCTGCGTTAGGAGAACAAGCTACCTACAATGGCCGTTTTACCAAAGAAGCTGCTTATGGTCTCCTAGCTACCATGTATTTAAATAGGGCCGTATTTAAAGACCGCTATAACAGTAGCGCCGCTTTTAATTTTACAGAAGAATCTTTGGTTGCTGGCAGTAATGATATGGAGCAAGTAATTAAGTATACTTCTTTATTAATTAATTCTGGGAAATTTGCTTTAGAAAACAATTACTTTTCAAACTTCTCCATTAATAATGGCTCAAGCACAGAAATGATTTTTGCGGTAGTTCAAGAAATTGAAGCAGTACGCTCTGGAGATAATGATTTTGGGTACGTATCTGTAGCCCGAAACCAAAGACCTTCTCCGGCTAATAGAGGAACCAATGCAGCCTGTACTACTCCAGAATTTTTTGCGACTTGGACTGGTAATGAAAATGATCCTCGTTTTTCTAGAAAATATCAATACAGTGACGGTACCTGGTTCATGAACGATGGTACTGATATAAGTGTACCTGCAGAAGATTTTGTTCCAGATTCAGAAAGCAATGCTTGGTTTCATTTTAATAGCGGGTTTTTAGTAGGTCCACAATTTGGTCCTGTTTTAGATGGCAATGGAGGCTTTATTATGACTGCCGATGGAAGAATTGCGGTATCTCCTTTAGTTATGGAAAAAAGTACTGCTACTCCTATGGATTTTACTCCTGAGCTTAACTTTGATAACCCTGCTCAAGCGGTTTTTGCCCAAGATCAAATCAATAGAGGAGTCCGTATTTTTAAGTTTGAATATGATCCTGAAAACGGTAACGGTACTAGTAAAGTAGATATTCCATTATATCGTTTAGGAGGAATGTATGCTATGCGCGCAGAAGCCTATTTTAGAAACGGCCAAACGGGAGCGGCATTAACAGATCTAAATATGCTAAGAACAGGCAGAACTAGAGAAGCCCTTTTTGGTAATGCTCCTGGCGAAATATTAACGGCTTTGGATGAAGCGCAACTCTATAAAGAAATAGGATTTGAATTGTATTGGGAGTTACAACGAAGACCTCAAATGGTACGTTTTGGCACTTTTGATGCGGCATATACCGCTAAACCAGCAACCGAACCATATCGAAGAATTTTTCCTATCCCTCAGGAAACTATGGATGTCACCAAAGAATTCGTACAGAATAGTGGGTACTAAGTTTCGTTAGTTTTACTAGTTTTTTTACACCAAAAGCTCCATAATCTAATTATGGAGCTTTTACTTTACTGAAGCGTGGTATTCAAACATCTTCAGCTATCGCATGTAATAGTAGTGGTACTAATCATCGTCATCATCACTGTCATCATCCTCCCGGTTATTATTCTCGCTCTCGCCAGTAGGAACACACTCCTCTTTGAATCTAAGACTCCTTAAGCCACTTAAGAGTTCTATTTTACTTCTAGCCTCATCGTTATGAAAGATAGCAAGATCTATAATCGTCCAGGTACCATTAATATCTGATAACTCCGGAAGCGTAATTTCTAAGTAGGTAAAAAGTGTCAGTTTGGTGGTAGCCCAACTACCCGTATAAGTTTCTGATGTAGAAGTATTCACCTCAACACTTCCATCTGCTTTAAAATTGAATGAAAAACCTTCATATTCATCTTTCTTACTGATACCTAAAATAAAAAGCTTATCTACTTCCCAAGCATCACAAGTAGACCAAATTGTTGCAACTTCTTCTTCAGAGCAATCATCACATTCCGTATCTTCTACATTAGTATCCTCCTCATCACAGCTATCTTTAGAACTCTCAATAACAGCTTCTAATTGCTCCATAGTGTTGACTTCTAATTCTGAGCCATCTTTTAATAAGACCTGTATCGGAAAATCTATATTCACTACATGATTATCTGTCAAATCATCTAAAAAATCTAGCAACTCATGATCATTCTTTACCGTATTAGCACTTAGAACTTCTGTAATGGTATTAAACAAAGAAATACCTATTGGATATTTTATATCAATACATTCAATATCATCATCAATACTATTCTCATCTCCACAAGCATTCCTGTAAACTTCAAGCTCGGCTGCATTTGAAACTATAGCTTCTGAATAATCTGCAAAAACTACTGTAGCTGGGTAAACTATTTCTAAGACATCGTCATCATCCGGATCTAAACTGAAAACATCACTGATAAGATCCAAATCTTCAATACTCAATACTTCTATAGCTACACCGTTAACAACAACATCTACTGGAAGCTTCATAGAAATGCAACTTGCTTGGTCTATAATATTATCATAAGAACCATCATGTAAGGCTGTTCGGGTTAGTAATGTATAGGCATTAGAACCAACAACCAGTCTATCTTGTGGTGTAGCCCCCTCAAAAACTGACTCTTCTTTTCTACAAGAAGTGTTTAGAAGACTTAGAAAAAGTAATAAAAAACCTATTAATACGTTACTGTTTTTCATGGTTAGGATAAATTAATGTGTTTTGTGTACTACTATAACAACTCAACGTTAAAAACTCCTGAAAATTTTAGAAAAAAGTTTTTTGAAATTTTTGAAATAAAAAATATCGTATTGAAAAAAGACCTCCACGCAGATATTTGCAATGAAACATTATACGCCAATATCTATAATAAATACTCCCAAAGTTTACATGATTTTTTATACTACAAGTATGGAGAAAATTTAAATCCTGGTGATAAAGCACAAGAAGCGTTTATAAAATTATGGGAAAATTGTAAAAAAGTAACCCTAGAGAAGGCTAAATCTTTTTTATATACTGTTGCTAATAATTTAATGCTGAATGAATACAAACATCAAAAAGTAGTTTTAAAATATCAGAATGATGCTCCTAAGGACTACACGAACGAAACTCCAGAATTTCTTCTTGAGCAAGATGAATACTATAAAAAATACCAAAATGCGTTGGCTAAATTATCTGAAGACCAACGTAGCGCTTTTATGCTTAATAAGGTAGAAGGTAAAAAGCATGAAGAAATTGCACAACTATTAGGGGTAACAAGAAAAGTTGTAGAATACCGTATATACTCGGCTTTTGATCAATTAAAAAAAGAATTAGAAAATTTTAAGATAAAATAGTCAGGAATTTTAGCTTCTTAGTTGTTTTATAATAAACGAGTATATCTCATGGATAAAAACAAATTAATACAGAAATGGTTGGCAGACGAACTAACGGAAGAAGAAAACAATGTTTTCGCTACCTTAGACGAAGCGCCTTTCTATACGAAAATTATCGAGGATGCTACTGTTTTCAAGGCTTCAAACTTTTCTAAAATGCCAGATTTCGAGACTTTTAAAGCTCGTATTGAAGAAGACAAAACTCCCGTTAAAAAACTGCAATGGTTTACGCCTATGCTTAAAATTGCAAGTGCCGTTGTAATCCTATTTGGTGTTTACTATAGTTTCTTTTATACTACCCTTACTGATATTGAAACAAGTGTCGCGCAAAAAACAACTATTGAATTACCAGATTCCTCAAGAGTAGTATTAAATGCAAGCTCTGAAGTAAAATACAATGCGAATGAATGGAATGATAAAAGAGAAATTGAATTAAATGGAGAAGCATTTTTTGATGTTGCCAAAGGATCTAAATTTGATGTTATTACGCCTTCAGGAACCGTATCTGTATTAGGTACCGAGTTTAATGTAAAACAAAGAGCTGGCATTTTTGAAGTTACCTGCTATGAAGGTACGGTACGTGTAGTTACAGAAACGGGTACAGAAATATTGAAAGTAGGAGATAAATTTCTTGAAATTAACAAGACGATTAAAACAAGTAAACATACGGTGCCTAGTCCGCAATGGGTAGATAATATGAGTCAGTTTGAGCGTATTCCTGTATATGAAGTGCTTGCAGAACTTGAAAGGCAATACGCTATTCAGATAAGCGCTCAAGATATAGACACTGAACAATTATTTACAGGAGGTTTTGTTCATAACAATTTAGAAGATGCACTTATGGCTATAGCTGAGCCATTAGGATTAACGTATGAAATACTAAAGCAAAACAAAGTGCGTTTGCTTATTAGTGAGTAAGAAGTCTTATTTTTATTTAGGAATAATCCTGCTATTTTTTAATAGCATACATATACACGCTCAAGAAACAAATACGGCACTTCCTCTTGACAGTATATTAAGCACCATAGAATCTCACTATGATGTACAATTTAATTACGCATCTTCTCTTATAGAGAACGTAGCCGTTAACGCCATTGACACCTCATTATCTTTAAAAGAGACCATAGCAGATTTAAGACAATCATCTAATTTAAATTTTGTTTTTGTTTCAAAAAAAATCATCTCTATTAGAAAAAAGAAGCGGAAACTCTGCGGCTATATTACCGATAAAGACTCTGGAGAATTACTGCCCTATGTGACCATCCAAAATGGAAGCGCAGGAACACTCACCAATGAAGCGGGGTATTTTGAAATAGAAGTTAATTCTGATGATGACATCATCTTTATTAGACATTTTGGACATAAAATTCTACAAAGGCAAGTACGGTATTTTAGTAAAAGTAGTACCTGTGAGAACATCTACTTAGTTACCAACCATGAGCAATTGGTAGAAATTGTGGTCTATGATTATTTAATTAGAGGTGTAGACAAATTAGACAATGGAACGTTTCAAATAGATTTTAATAAATTCTCTATACTTCCTGGCCTTATTGATAATGACGTATTACAGGCGGTACAAGCCTTACCTGGCGTACAAAGTATTGATGAAACCGTATCTAATATAAATATACGTGGAGGCAGTAATGATCAAAATCTAATTACTTGGGATGGTATTAAAATGTACCAATCTGGTCATTTCTTTGGACTAATCTCTATGTACAACCCTAACATAACCCAGAAAGTAGAACTTCGAAAAAATGGCAGCAATGCATCCGAGACCGATGGTGTTTCTGGAACCATTTCTATGGGTACCGATAAATACATCAACCAAAAATTTAAGGGAAGTATCGCTGCTAACCTTTTAGACATTAATGGCTACATTGATACCCCATTAGGGAAAAATGCATCTTTACAAATTGCCGCAAGAAAATCTATCAGTGATCTTGTAGAAACCCCCACCTACTCTAAATACTATAAACGTATTTCTCAAGATACAGAAATAGAAAATGAAGCTTCTGTTAGAACCAATTCTGATATTGGATTTAATTTTTACGACACTTCCTTTCGATTATTAGTTACTCCTTCTGATAAAGACCGATTGCAGTTTAACTTCATACACACGGCCAATAATGTGAGGTTTAATGAGACTGAAAATTCATTCGGTGCCCAAGAAATACAACAGAGCAACCTAAAGCAAAGTAGTATCGCTGGCGGCATACAATACCACAGAAATTGGACGGATACTTTTAAAACTGAAGTGAGCGTCTATGAGACCGATTACCAGTTAAAAGGTACAAATGTAAACATTCAAGAAAATCAACGGTTTCTTCAGAAAAACATTGTTTCTGAGACCGGAGCAAAACTATTAACCCGAACAAAATTGTCTTCTCAACTATCACTTACCAATGGGTATGATTTTGTAGAAACCAAAGTTTCTAATTTAGATGACGTAGATGATCCTAGATATGTATTGTTAGAAGCAGAAGTACTAAGAGCTCATGGTGCTTTTAGCGCCTTGAATGTATCAACAAAAAACAAGGGAACCCACCTTAACTTAGGACTTAGATATAATTACATTACCAAATTTAAAAAAACACTTTGGGAGCCAAGAATAAGTTTTAACCATGATTTTTGGAGCACTTTTAATATTGAAATTCTAGGAGAGTATAAACACCAAAATACATCTCAGATCATTAATTTTCAAAATGATTTTTTAGGAATTGAAAAAAGACGTTGGCAATTATCTAATGACAGTACCATTCCTATTATTAGAAGCAAGCAAGTGTCTTTGGGCCTAAGCCATAATCAGAAAGGATGGTTGGTAAATGTGGTGCCATTTTATAAAGAAGTACAGGGCATAACCACACAAAGTCAAGGTTTTAAAGATGCTTATGAATTTTCTAGAGAGCGCGGAAATTATGATGCTAGCGGGATAGACGTATTGCTTAGAAAACAATTAAAAAACTCTAGTAGCTGGATAAGTTACTCGCACTTGAAAAGCAACTATACTTTTGAAAACTTGCAGAATGAAAGTTTTCCTAGCAATTTTGATATTACAAATACGATTACTGCCGGTACAAATTATACAATTAAGAGTTTGTTATTAGCAACGGGGTTCAACTGGCGAACAGGAAAACCTTTTACCAGACCTATTATAGGGAATGAAGTAGAAAATGGCACCATTAACTACGGCGAAGCAAATAGCAGTAAACAAAGTGATTATTTGCGTTTAGATGTATCGAGCAAGTATCAATTTAATTGGCGTGAAAAAACCAAATTAGAAGTTGGTGTTGCATTATGGAACATACTAAATAGAGATAACTCTATGACTTCTTACTATAGACTAGATGCCTCTGAAAACATACAAAAGGTAGATCAAAGCTCTCTGGGTCTTACTCCTAATGCCACCGTAAAGCTAATTTTTTAAGAAAAAATATTAGGCTACACATTGTGGGGGGACAATTGCGGTGTAGCCCAATAGTTAGTTGTCAATTTTTATAATATCATAAGTAGGATTAAGAATTGGATTAGAATAAAAATACCTAGTCCAATTAGAAACTTTTTATACTTAACTAGTATAGTTTTCATTTCTTCATTTTGAGTAATCTTTAGAGCAGAAATTCGTTCATGTAAATCCATAATGTCCGCTGTTCAATGTTATTACTAAAAAATAAATGTCAATCTTGATACTGTAATCTGGGGGCTACAACACCAAAGATTTTCATTTGTAAAAAACTTAACACTATTACTTTGTAATCTATATGGGCTACATAACGCTTGGGGAAACTATATACAGCTTTTTATAAATAACAAAGATTATAGTACCATATATAGAATTGAAAATTGAATAATTGCAAGTACTCCAATACCAATAATAAATTTATTACAGTTAGCGAAGATTGCATTAATCTCTTCCATTCCATTTGTCTTTACTCCGTAGGTTTGTTCATGTATAGTCATCATCTTTTCTTTTTCATTGCTTATATAAATAAAACAACCATCTACTTAAAACTCCTGAAAAAAAATTGATTTTTTTTTACTTAAAATAAAAAACTCAAGAAAACAGTCATTTCTTGGGTTGTATTCAAAAATACTACTCATTCATTACCAGCGATATACCGTAACTAAAAGCAGAATATTTTTTATTTTACTAAAAAGATCTTAAATAAATAAAATTTTATAAAATCCCGTCATTAGACCATCGAGGCAAACAATAAATGACACATAAGAAAAGCTATCACCGAAAGAATAATCCCGATTAAAAAAACATGAAAAGATTTACGAAGAAGCCTAAATTTTCTATCTATCGTTTTACCAAGATAATAGGCATCTTTTGCAATAGTTTCATACAACTCATCTCCTTTGTACATTAAACCAGTCATCTGGGTTACATACTCTTCTTCATTCATGGTATTGAAATTCCCATAAAACAATAAGTTGTTGGTATGCTTCTCCCCGTGTTTTAATTCTGGCCTAGTAGCAAAGATTGCAAATGCAATAGATATGATGTTGGTAAGCAGCATCATTACCACTGGATATATTAAATGAGGATCTTTATCTAACTGCCCGTAAACGGTTCCTAAGATTATAGATAGGATAAGGGCATTTATAGAAATCAATATGTTTGATTTCCGATCTATCATGGTATTGAGCGTGTATTGATTTTTAGAAACTAACCTAAATAGCGTTTCTGCACCACGTTCTGACCTTGGCTCTACCTTAGCCAATTTCTTTTTTAATGCCTTTAAGCCATCCATATCAATATTTAATTCCTCCATTAAATATTTACTTTCTGCTTTTTGTGTTTTTTTATCTTTTGGCTCCATACGGATTAAAGTTAGCTATTTTATGATTTAAAAAAAGAAGGCATAGGAATATTAAACTTCTCATAGATGCCATAGGGAATTCCTATATCGGCAATAAAAATTTTAGTTTTAAGAGAGAGCGTATTCAGAATTTGCTTAGGTGCTGCCAAGGTAAGCACTTGATCTGCTTGGAACATAGGCTGCGTGCCATCTTCTGAAATCCCCATAGGAATATCTAACGAAATTCTAATGGCTTTAGACGTATTGGCTGCCTGCATTCTGGTTAAAAATGCTTCGCCTAAAGGGAGTCTCTGCGAAAAACCTAAATAAGCATCTACCCATATATCTGGTATTGCGATTACTTCTTTTTTCGCTCCAAACAGGAGCGCACGCTCTAATTGCTCTGCCGGTAATGGTTTGGTAATTTCTACAGGAATATCTAAATACACCTCATAACCCCAAGCGGCTAATCTACGGGCAGCCACTAGACCGCCACCACCATTATTACCATTGCCTACCCCTATTAAAATTGTAGAGGCTTTAGTAGCAGATAATGCAATCAAATTAGCCAATTGCAGCCCTGCATTTTCCATCATCAGGGCTATAGGTAAATTGTACTGCGCAACTGCGAGGTAATCCATCTCCTTAAAAGAAGCCAATGATAATGCCTCTGTAATTCCAAAATGATTTTCTTTCAAAATTATAATGCCTTATAGGTTAAGATTGTTTCTTTAAAAAAAGCAATTGCTTTGTCTACATCTACATGTTTCATAGGGTTTACCGCTCCTTTGAAACCTTCATTTTTCCAACTTCCTAAAGGCAATTTCTCAAATGCTTCCGTACTAATACCATTGTGCCCCTTGTATCCACTAGTGTATAAATAAAAATCAGCTACTAGTGTATCTGGTATGGCCATACCAAAACCTACGCTAACATCTTCCGGTTTGTCTAAGGCTATAAAGCCTCCAGTATCAAAATGATGTGGCCAAACCCGAATGGTAGTGTCTAAATTTAGCTCTTTGACTATCGCTTCTAAAGAATTTTGGGCAATGGTACGTAGCTTTACCAAACGAGTAAGTTCTTCTTGTGTTGGTTTTTTAAACGTAAAATCAGCTGTTATTTTTTCATATGGCAACTCATAATGTAATGCATAACTATAAGGTGTATTCCGTTCTAAAACTTCCGATACATGCTGTATCCATGTAATTATTTCTTTATGCGTTTTACCGTCTAGAAAAATAACCTCCAATTGCTCTTCATTGCGCAACCAACTAAGTGAAAAAGTCTGATAATCTAGTGCTATTTTATAGCCATTATCATTTAGAGGCCATGTTTCCAAAGAACCTTTTTCTGCATTGAATCCAAGGTTAGTGTGACTATCATCTGGCTTTTTATCTAAAAAATTAATCCCTGCTGTTGCTAAGTATTGTGCTGCAATATGAATTTGATTTGTCATGATTTTGTCTTTAAAGATTTGTACCTGCATAGGGTATTCCTGTCAAATAATGCATCTCTCTATCAAAAGTGGATAAATCCTCCATATTAAATTTAGAGATATCGTCATAGCCACATGCTCTTGCAATTACTTTGATTAGATTATTAGTGGCATCAAAATAATTATGCAATTGTTTGGCCGAAGCATCAATAATTAATCGGCTTCTTAATGATTCTTTCTGAGTGGCTATTCCTACAGGGCAGTTATTGCTCCCACAAGCACGCATTCCTAAACAACCAATAGCTTGTAATGCAGCATTAGAAACGGCAACAGCATCTGCACCCAACATTAGTGCTTTCCCGTAATCTTCTGCAATTCGTAGTCCGCCTGTAATTATCAAGGTTACCCCTTTAGCATTTACTTTATCTAAATATTTACGTGCTCTTGCTAAGGCCGCAATAGTGGGTACATTTATATTGTCTCGTAAAATGGTAGGAGCAGAGCCCGTACCTCCTCCTCGGCCATCCAGAATAATATAGTCTACTCCTACATCTAGTGCAAACTGAATGTCTTTTTCTATATGACTCGCCGCTATCTTAAATCCTATGGGGATACCCCCTGTATATTCTCTTACTTTATCTGCAAAAGCCTTAAAGTCTTTTACGCAATGAAAATCTGGAAAGGTTGCTGGTGATATTGCAGTTTCACCTTCTTTTAAGCCTCTTACCTCAGCAATTTCTTTACTTACTTTACTTCCTGGTAAATGACCTCCTGTTCCTGTTTTAGCTCCTTGTCCGCCTTTAAAGTGGAACGCTTGTACATGATCTAATTTATCCCACGAAAAACCAAACTGTGCAGAGGCAAGCTCGTAAAAATATTTGCTGTTATTTTCTTGTTCTTTAGGAAGCATACCCCCTTCTCCTGAGCAAATACCCGTACCTGCAAGTTCTGCTCCTTTTGATAATGCAATTTTTGCTTCTCGTGACAAGGCACCAAAACTCATATCACTAACAAACAAAGGAATGTCTAAGCTCAATGGTTTTTTCGCATTAGGACCAATCACCACCTTAGTAGCCACATCTTCTTCATCTAACAAAGGGCGACTCGCTAATTGTGCCGGTAAAAACTGAATATCACTCCATTTTGGAAGTGTATTTCTATCTACCCCCATGGACGCAGAGAAACCATGATGTCCAAGATTTTTTAATCCGTTTTTTGCCAATTCTTTTATATACCCTGTATAAGGTTCTGTTTCTTCAGGGTGCGTATCTGCGTAAGCCCCTAAATATTCTTCCCGATTAAAAGGTTGTGCGTGTTTTTCCAAATAGGCATCAATTTCTACCTCATCTACGAAGAGTTCTCCGTTTTCAACTTTTGTTGTAAACTTATGCAGCACTTCATTATTATTATATTCAGAAACACCGGTATCATACCGATAATCCCAACCATGTACCCCACAGATAAGGTTATGACCATCTATGTGACCATCAGACATCAATGCCCCTCGATGCAAGCACCTTCCGTAGAGTACCGATATCACATCATCAAACTTAACAATGACCAAATCAAGACCATTGATTAAGGCATGCGCCGGTTTTTTGTTTTCTAATGATTTTACTTCCGCAATAACAATTGGTTTTTTCATAGGTATATTGGTTTTTAGTATTAAAATGAGAATCCGAGTACAAAGACAATTCTACCACCATCTGTACTATTAAAATAGCCAAGATTAGCTGTTAAAGCTTCTGCTCCAACAACCCATAAAGACCCTCCAACGGAGTTATGCCAAAGGTTAGAGTTATCATTAGCTGTCCAAACACGACCATAATCAAAACTTCCTGTTACGCCAAAACGAATAGGAATGACACTTGTTTTTAAACCTCCTAATGGTATTCTTACATCTGTATTCTGATAAAAAGATTGTTTCCCTGTAAAGCGTTCATTTCTAAATCCTCTAAGGCTATTGTTACCTCCTACTGTAGCCCCATGATAAAATTCAAAATCATCTCCAAGAATAACTTCACCGCCTAATTTGGTAGCCAGTATTAAACTACCACTTTTTGTAAGCTTATGGTTTATTGCTAATTCTGGTTGTAGGTATCCAAAGCTATTTTCTGCGGTGGTATCATCAATATTTGTTTTGTATCCTGCCGTTAAGCCCATACTTAACCCTAAAGTAGGAAAAGCGGCGCTATCTTTATTTTCAAAACTGTAGGTAGCCTCAGCTCCGCCATAAATCTGACGCTCAAAAATTGAGTTAGCTACTGAAAGGTTAGAAACAAAACGGTCTTCTGTATTTTCAACATCAAATGATTCTACAAGTGGTTTAAACTGAAAGAATCCTCCGTTTGCGCCTCTCCAATTTAAAGAGACAGCTGCATTCCACTTCCGTATTCTAACTCTATTAAAATCTAAATCATTCACATCCGTATCATACTCCGTTTCATTACCAAAGCCAAAGAAATTTTCAGCAAAATTTGGACTCGTATATAAGCCTTCTATTCCAAAATTCCAGTGCTTGAAGATATTAGAGAACTCTCCTTTATACGAAACATCAAAGCCCGATGTACTTGTATAATAAGCGGCATTAATACTATGCTTATAGGTAAACGGATTTCTTTGCAACCCATAAAAAGTATGATTACTAAGTACACCCACTTTAAGACCATCATCTGGATTAACCGCAATTATGGGCAAGAGTTGATCAAAACTATATTTTACTTTCTTGTGATCATAGTTGTTGATACTATAATCATCTACCAGCCATTTTTTAGATTTTTTATTGACGATGGTATTATCCTTACTCTTATAATCATATAATTTTACTTTCTTGGTATTTTTAAAATCGTAAGTATCATTCTTCTTGCCTCCAATTATTTTTATATTCACCAAGTGATCTCCTTCACCTTCTACGACAAATGTGTCACTCCCATCAAGACCATATATCCATATTTCTTTGGTAACATCTCTGGAAAAAGTACGGTTTAAAATTCCTAAATCTTTACGGTCTATTCTTATGTTTGTTTGACCATTTGGTAGTCTCGTAATTTTAAAATCGTCTGATTTTTGTGTTCCTGTGACTACCTCAAATTTATTTAAATACAAATAATATGCATTGGCAATTTTTAGAAGATTTTCACGCCTTCCTTTTAGCTTCTCTTTTATATCTTCTATTGTAGCTCCTTTTATTTCTGCCGGGATATTTTCAAAAGCCTTTTCTATATCAGCATCAGAGAGCCCTTCTTGAATTGCTTTTGCCTGTTTTTCCCACTCTTCCCATCCAGAAGCATTGATCAATGTTAGATCTAAATGGTATGGGGATGACGCAAACCATTTTACGCTTCTTAAATCATCGTCATAGGTTTGCATTTTACGTAAGCCTGGTATGGCTCTAGTTAAAAAACTGATAAGTGCACCGTCATACTTTGAAAAAGCTTGATCCCTATCTCTAGGTATAGGCTTACAGTATTCTGTACCATCTTCATTTTTAAAAAGTGCCCATCGCCATTGATCTTCATGCCTATCCCAATCTCCTAAAAGCATATCAAAAAGACGCGCTTTAATATAGGAAGGTTCGTCTACAACAGATTTACCCGATTTATTAATCTCTTGTAAAACATCTGCAGTACTTAAAATTTTAACCGGTGTACCAAAAGACTTTGACGCTAATTGGGTATCTCCTACATGCTCTTCTATCATATATAATTCATCCCCAAAATCATCATTAAACTCCGCTAATGCTTTCTGTTTAGGAATATAATACAACTCCGGATTGGTATGAAAAACGCCTACAGCATCTGATAAACCCCCAATAGCAAAAGGAGTATATGGATGCGAAGTGGTATAGAAATCTGAAAGAAATTTATCTACAACGGTACCCTCTAAAGCATCACCAATATAAGTGTCTTGAAAAGCATTGGCTTGTAAAAATTTGGTGGTACTCTTTTTTAAAGCACGCATTACAAACTGTTGTCCGTTTTTATCTTCTAATCTAAGTGATTTGGATTGTTGTCCACCACCACGTTTAACAGGCATCAACCCACCTTTTAAGGTATCTAAAAGCACCACAGGAACATGCACTTCTTTTCCGTAATATTCTCTATAATGATCTCCCCAAAGTGCTTTATACACCCCACTTTTAGTCGTTTCTTCCTTGGTATATACTGCAGCAGATTTTTTAGAAGGAAAATTACTTTTGGTTGCGTATGCTTCCGTCTCCTCTTCCAATCCGCCTTTTAAAATAGTTGTTGTAAAAGCTTGTTTTGAAACTCCGTTTTCGAGCGTAAAAAAATGCACTACAACTTTTCCATTTACATCTATATCTAAACGCGCGTAGCCATTTTTTGCCAGTGAAAACTGCCCATCTTCTCCTTTTTTTACTGCTTCTAATTCCCCTGCCGCTCCACTAATAATTTGAGGAACTGCCTTATTAAGGTATTGAAGGTTTTTACCATGGCCAGAAAGAAAAATAACATCCTCTGCTCCTCTAGCTATCGTTTTGAGCCGCTGTCTTAAACTTCTATATTGTGTATTTTGAAAATCATTAAGCTTAAAACCACCGGTATTCGCCCATAAGCCTTGTCTTGTATTGGTTTCTATAGGATGATGCATCGCTATAAGAATAATTTTTCCTTGCGCTTTTTTAATTCTGTTTTCGAATTCTAAAAAGAATAAATTTCTATTCTTAATTTCCGCATCTTCATTAATATATACATTTTGGTTCCAATCTTCTAAATACCATTGAGAGTCTACGGTAATTAAAACAACATTTTCAGAAATATCATAAGAATCAATAGGCTCATCATTATCAGGATAAAATTTAGCCTTGCTATTTTTATTAATATGCTTTTCAATATCTTTTAAACGTTTGTAGCCTTCTTTTGACCATTCTTGACTACCACCAATAAAAACGGCTTCTTTCTTAAAATCATCTAAAATTAAAAGTTGCTCATTAAGTGATGATTCATAATTTTCATTAGGAGCTTCGTTACCCAATAAAATAAGCATAGGGTTTTCTGCAGATTTTGCCGCTAAGGCTATTTGAGTAAGGACATGAGTATTCGTTACATCTGAGGTGTTCCCTGTCATGTAAATAGTTTTTTCTATTTTTTGTGAAAAAACTAAACTGGAACTTAGCACCACTATTAATGGCAACAAAAGATTGAATAATTTAAAAGTTTTCATTTTGAACCGTTGGTTAGTTACTATATTATTTTTTTATCTGAACTATTTTAAGCGTAATTAATAGTGAAAAAATCACCAAAGACAAATAACACATAGGGATACCCCCATCTGTTTTAGGGCATTCACTAGGTCCTAAATACTGCATCACCGAAGCCATTATCGCAATTAGAAAAGCCAAGCCTGTAAAAAGAAAATACAGCATATTCCATTTCTTTTTTAAATGCGCTACAAGCGGAACTAAAAAACAAAACAAGATTATATAACATGCTGGTAGCATTCCTATTTTAGGACAACCACTTCCTGTTTGCATCTCTTCTATTACAAGCCCTCCTACTCCTATAGTTCCAATAATAAGCAAGAATAGAATTAAGCTATAACTACTAATTTTCATTACGCAATTGACAGGTTGGGCACTCTAAACCATTAACCGTACTTTTTAATCGTATACCACTTAAATTTGTGACGATAAAATCTTGAATAAAAGCGTGCTTACGTTCTTTATTATTGACCTCTATTTGAATATCCCTATACTTTTCACGAATAACATTCCCATATTCCTGGTCTCCCCAACAATTAGGGCATACTGATTCAGGGATCGCATCAAATGCATCTGGTCTTTTATTAAAAACTGATTTTAAGAGATTTTTCATATTATTGAGTTATAGAATCTTTTAACATCAGTTTCATTGCTAACAATTTTTCTTTTTGAACATCTACTATGGTATTTACTTTAGGATTCAAAAGCTCATCTACCTTACCATTAGAATATTGGATTGTAATTTTATTTACCGTAGTTTCTTCTCCTAATCCAAAATTTAATAACGCAGTTTGATCACTTGCAAGCCCTTCTCCCGTAACTAACCAATCTGTTAGTTTTCTCGTTGGAGTTTCTACAGTGACTTTTGCCCCCATAGTTGCTGCATTTTCTACTAAATTAATTTGAATATGGTTGTTAGTACCACCTTCGTTTAGGTAAGCAAAAGCTGGCCCATCTATATTGGTCCAAATTAAATCTAAATACCCGTCCTTATTAAAATCACTTACCAAAGCAGTTATCCCGTAAAAAGGATTTTCAACACCACTTTCCTTTTCGGTAGGCACAAAAGTGTGATCTTCTTTTTGCACTAAAAATCTTCCTGGTAGTTTAAACAGTTTACTAAATGGAAAATCAACATAATTTTCTGCCACAATTAAATCTTGAAGTCCGTCATTATTCATATCTGCAAAAGTGCATCCCCATGAAAATTCATAATCAGCAATCTTAGCATCTTCTGCTGCATCTGTAAACTTAAAATTGCCTTCATTTTTAAAGAGAATCCACTTATCTGTGTATAACTCTTTATTTTTAATATCACCACTGGCCATAAAATCTGGTGCGGTAGTACCTACATTAGAAAACATAAAATCTACCAGACCATCATTATTATAATCCCCCACTGCCAAGCCCATAGGGTAAGCAAATTTCTTTGTTAAAGGGTTCTCTTTCATGGTGAAGGTTAAATCACCGTTATTCTTATACGTTCTAGCCTCTCCGGTATCATGAACCACCACCAAGTCTAACCAAGAATCATTATCAATGTCTACAAGAACACCCTGAAAGGTATTATGTACATATTCTAATCCTGCTTGTTTGGTAATGCTAGCAAAAGTATTATCTCCGTTGTTCAATAAAAGCTCGCTCGTAGCTCCATAATCATAACGTTCAAAAATATTCTGCCCTTCCATTAATTCTTTTTTAAGGTAGGTAGACAGGAAAATATCTAAATCGCCATCTTTATCTATATCACCCACGGTAATCCCAGCAGGTGTAGATTTTTTATTGATTGGTGTCTCAATTTTCTGAATGGTAAAAACACCATCTGTATTATAATAAATATACAGACCATCTTCACGACCTAATACTAAATCTGAAAATCCATTATTATCCATATCGGCAGATATAGCTCCTAAGGTGGTCGTTGTATTTCCTTTTTTAGCCAAACCAACTTCTTCAGAAATTAAGACAAATGCATGATCTCTATAGGCATAGATTGCATCTTCTTGATCCATTCCGCCACCAAAAAACACTTCATCAACATTATCATTATCAATATCGATAAGTGCCGATGGCGCTATAGGTAATGATGTATCACCCCTATATTTATGAGTAAAATCTAAAGGAATACTCTTAAATTTTGGAATTTTCTCTGCAGCTATACTAACATCGTACTTGTCAGAAACGGAATCTTTCCAGAAACGAAAAAGGACGATCCCTATTATTAATACCAAAGCGATGCCTAGTACTTTTAAAATCTTTTTAATCATGATGTAATGGTTTTATAAAATTGTTTAGTTGATAAATTGATAGGCTAAAAAGTATGAAATGCGTGATATTCATTAAAATAGGTAAGGTATGCTGCCCAATAGATGGTATTGCTAGACCACTAAGCGCTATGGCTATTAAAATAAGTATCGGATTAAAAATGGCCATCCATTTTTTATAATACGTACCTCCTTTTAAAATAGCACCCACAAAAGTGATGGATAATAGGGCGATTACTACGCGCAATGCCTGTACCAATATCTCTGCATGATTGGTATAATGCGCTATTAGGTTTTTATAAACTTCGGGAGAGATAGCTTCTTTTAAGTGCACAATATTCCCTATTGTGGCTCTAGAACCTATCCAAATACCTCCTACTGCAAAGGCTATAAAACCCAACCCAAGCGTAAGTCTTGCGAGCGTTTCATTTCCAGACCTTAACATCAAATAAATATGAATATAGCCTGCAAAATAAAATGGAAGTCCTATGACCGTTAGAAAATGCCCAAGCGTCATGTGCTCTAGGCTTACAAACGCAAAAAACTCATAGTCTTTTGCATGGCCTAAAATATTGGGTGAATAATGCAGTAAGTATTCTCCTATCCCTACGAATAGGGCTCCTAATAATCCTAGGTATCCTAGGGTTTTAATGGTTGTATTGGTACTCATAAATGATATGGTCTAGTTGGTTGCTTTAATCGCTTATGTAATTTCAGGTATATTTTGATGTAGGATCGAAATGTATTTTGAATCATAAAATATCTTTTCCTCCTTACGTAAAGAGCTCAGTACATTATTTACTGTTTGTCGTGAGGTATTGGTCAGGTTCGCAATATCTTTATGAGACAGTAGGTTTTTAGCTTCAATTTTACCCTGCTTCACTAGTCCAAATTCTTCAATATATGCCCGTATAAAATCTTCTATCCTTGTTTTACTGTCTTTAAATAAAAGATTCTCTAGCCTATTCTCTAATTTTTGAATTCGCAATCCATAAATTTTGAGAATTTTATTTTTTAATGAATTATGCTTTTCCAGAAGCCTTTCCATGGTATCAGATTCTATATAACAAATGATAGAATCTTCAAGCGTTTGCGCTACCTCTTTTGAAGCCGCTTCCAGATTAAATAATGAAAGCTCGCCAAAAATATTACCGTTTTTAACGATGTACTTTGTGGTATTACTAGAAGCATCCATAATTTTAACCGCTCCTTTTTTTACAAAGAAAACGCACTTCTTATCTCGAGTACCAATTTGTATGGTTTGCCCCTTATCAATATTTTCCATCTCTAACAAATCGCACATTTCCATCATTGTAGACATCCCTAATTTTTTAAATAGATTAAAATCTTGTAGAAACCAATATGTCGTAAGTGTTTTCAATAGTTGCTGATTTTAAGCTAATTATAAAACTAAGATTAATTGTCTTCACTGGAACCTAAAGTATTTTCAGATGTTACTTGAGGCGACACTTCAAACCCATTTACCCTAATAAGAGATTACAATATTGGACGTAACAAACTATCAGGAATTACATTTTGCAATTATTTAAGTATTTAAAACCTTCAAATAACCACACTTTTAGACCCCAAAAAACAGGTATCGCACCTAAAGGGCAAATTGTAGAAGATAGTAGGCGAGAATTTGCTCTAGAAGCCCAAGACTCCTGCAATTACAATAGAACGAGTGCTGCTATTAATAGCCCAGAAACAGACCATATCAATACTGGAATAAACGTAGTTAATTTAAATTAAGGTTCTAAGTGAAATTGAAGCTGCAGAAATAGCGCAAACTATAGCTTATTGCTATCTATTTTAGTTAAAAATGAAAATAGCGGAGCAAAGCTCCGCTATTTATTTATACCCTTTAAGCATCGTTTATTAGAATAAATCTAAGGCTACAGTTCCTGTTTTTATACTTGATATTTTAGCATCATAAACAGTCCATGCAAAATACATTTTGTCGCCTACTCTTTCCATTTGTGGAAACCCAGTATTTCGAGAGTCGTCCAACACACTAATAGAAATTGGCGTAGATTTTACGCCTCCTTTAGTTACTTTCATTGCTTTTAAGTAGGTAGTTTTCGCAATTGTTTCCATCCAACTTACAATAGCAGCATCAGGGTTTAGCATTTCAACATCTACCCTACCCAAAGTTTCCTTATTGCTTATTAAAATAGGTTCTAAAAAATCTTCGCCTCCATTTTCAGAAAAAACCAACTGCACTTTTGGTTCCCCATTTACCGCCGTAAACCAAGCAACTACAATATTATTTTCAATAGCATCTACCTTAGGTCCGTTAACAGGACAACCTTTTATCTCCCATCCATCCTTATGAATAAATTTAGGAGTCGTCCATTTCCCATCTACGCGTCTTGTAATGGCAATATCTCTAATTTCCTCATCCGTACGGTCTCGGTATAAAACAATAGGGCCATTAGCCGTAATTGCGGCTGTCGTTTGACAACAGCTACAGGTTTTAGGATCTAAAAGCACCTCTTCACTGACGGTACCTTCAGAAGAAACCTCAGCAGCTCTAATAGCCATAGTACCTCCATGACCCGCATGCGCCTCAGCGGCATCAAACATCGTATTTCTCCCGTCTAGCCAAGTGATAAAAAATGAATCCTCTTGATAAGGCGCAACCGTTACAAAACCGTGTTCTGTTTTTGTATTATCGGTATGTAATTCCTTCTGACTTTCCCATTTTAAGGCATCCTTGGGTAAAACATTTAATTTGATGTCATATGAAAAAGTTTCTTTAGAAGATTTTTTAAGGTAATGTGCAAGTAAGTTTCCATTATTCTCTGTAATGCTTGGATAATCTGCCCAATTTACAAACCAATCCGTACCTGTTATAATTTCCTTAGGCTGCTCCCAATTCCCCTCTTTTAAATAGGAGTAATTTAACTGCGCTACAGAATCATTGACCCTTTTTACCCAAGAGAGTATGGTTTGCTCCGTGTTTGAAAATAAATGCGGTAATGATGTTTCTGTGCCGCCAGGAAATGCCAAAGAATGCACCAACACTGCATTTTTTTCTGAGGGTACTTGCTCTTTCTTCTTAGACGTACATGAGACAAATAATACTAAAACTATGCTTACGGTTATGAAATTTATAGACTTCATTTAATTGCTATTCTTTAGTTTCAAAATCATTTCGGGAGCATCCCACTCAGATGCACCCCTAATTACTGTGACTTCCTTTCCTTGCTCATTATAAATGAATGTGGCTGGTAACGCATAAATTTTTAATTGCGATAGGGCACCAGTGTAACGTATAAAATTAAGTTTAACATTCGCGTGAGCTTTAAAATTGTTGATGGTTTCGATGGGCTCATCGGTAGCTAAAAGAAAGATAAAGTTATCATCTTTCAATAGCGTCATGGCGCGCTCCAAAGAAGGCATTTCCTCAATACAAGGGCTACACCATGTTGCCCAAAAATTTAGTAAAATTTTCTTGCCTTTATAATCATTTAAAGAAATAGGATTACCCTCTAAATCCGTATATAAACTAGAAGGAGTGGTAACTACATCCATCTCATTTACCGAATCAATAGGTTTTTTTTCTATTTGATTGCATGAAATTGAACAGACTAAAAGTAAGATTGCGATTCCAAAGTGTCTTTTCATATGCTATTAATGCCTCCCCTAACAAAAATAACAAATTAAACCTATGAAGCATCAGAGTAAACAAGAAGCGCTACAAAATAAAAAACCATCACTGTTCGTGATGGTTTGTGGAGAATACCGGAGTCGAACCGGTGACCTCTTGCCTGCCAGGCAAGCGCTCTAGCCAGCTGAGCTAATCCCCCGAATAGACCCTTCAAAGAACGTCTATTTTATTTGTGAATCAAAATGAAAAATTAATCTTTCTTTACGCTTAAAACTAAAACGGGTACCGGAGAATAAAACTCTTCTTTTGATATGGTATTCTTTTCCCATAAGGTTTTAAAGAAGCCTCTTCTTCTTCTAAAAACACACAATAGATCTGGGTGCTGCGCTTGAAAATGCTCCAATACTCCTAAATAAGTAGTGGCATTTTCGGTTAAGGTAAGCTGAGAGCTGATATCCATTAAAGCGGTATTGATTTTTAAATCTGCATCTGTATATCCCGGTGTTTTTACCAATAAAAGATTCACTACAGAGCTAAATTTCTTTTTAATCTGAATTAATGGCACTAAAATTCTATTGCGTTTTAACACCCCTGATTTAAATGCGGTAAGAATTGTTTTATAAGGTGCAAACACACTTCCTTTAGGTACAATTAAACTAGGAATATTTGTTTGCTTTACAATTTTACCAGAAGTATTCCCTAAGAACAACCCTTCTTTTATATCATTACTTTTAGGAGAAATAATAATTAGATCTATTCCTAATTCCTTATCAATATCTTTTACGCCACTAACAATACCTCCATTGTAGGTTGCAATCTTAATGACAATATCTTTAGCATCGACTTTCTCTATTATTTCTTTCAAACGCTCAATACTATTTTCAGTAATTTTTCCAGAAACGTTACTTAATGTACCTGCGTTAGCAGACACACTAAATACTTCCATTACATAAATTTCAGAAGAAAACTGAGTCGCAAAATCTACTGCGTATTGTAAAGTTTCATGAGAATCTGGTGAGGTACCAATCGGAACTAATATATTTTTCATGTGTAGAAATTGTTTGTTTTAGTAGTCTATATTTTTTTTAGTTGAAACAAAAAGCAATCGCAATAAATTGATTTCAAAAAATGCACTACGCTTTTATTTTATATCTTTTAAATTTACAAATAATAAAGAAATATACTAAAAAAATGCGTCGCGCAAAGATATTAGAAATTCCCGATATTCTTAAAATTACTAGAGCCTGTGCTTTAAATATGTCTGATAACGGTATTCATCAATGGAATGAACATTACCCATCAAAAGACGCTTTTGAGAACGACATAGACCGAAATGAATTGTATGTCTTAGAAGAAAATTCTAAAATTATAGGCACTATTGTTATTTCTACCCATATGGATCAGGAATACCAGCCCATAAAATGGCTCACAGAAAATAAAAACAACATCTATATTCACAGACTTTCTGTGCATCCCGAGAACCAAGGAAAGGGCTATGCTCAAAAAATGATGACTTTTGCTGAAAATTACGCCAAGCAAAAAAATTATAGCAGTGTAAGATTAGATACCTTTAGCCAAAATAAAAGAAATCAAAAATTTTACGAAGCTAGAGGCTATAAAAAACTAGGCGATATCTACTTTCCTAAACAAAGTATACATCCTTTTCATTGTTACGAGCTTGTACTATAAATTCCTTTTTACTTGAAGAATACCATCACTTTTAAAGATATAAATAAACTGGCAATTCCGGCAACTATTGCGGGCATTGCAGAGCCCTTACTTTCTATTACGGATACTGCTATTGTTGGTAATATTGAGGTAGATGGTATAGAGTCTTTGGCTGCGGCAGGTATTGTAGGTTCTTTTTTATCCATGTTAATTTGGATTTTAGGACAAACCCGAAGTGCTATTTCTGCCATAATTTCTCAATATGTAGGGGCCGGAAAAAAAGAAGCAATAAAATCGTTACCCGCACAAGCCATATATTTAAATATTGGGCTGAGTATTTTAATTTTACTATCAACCATCTTTATTGTAGACGATATCTTTAGATTCTTAAACGCTACAGGGAAAATTTTGGAGTACTGTATTTCCTATTATTCTATTAGAGTTTGGGGCTTTCCACTAACCCTCTTCACCTTTGCCGTAATGGGTATTTTCAGAGGATTACAAAATACATTTTACCCCATGCTCATTGCTATTGTGGGTGCAGTTCTCAATGTATTTCTTGATTATATTTTTGTTTACGGAATTACAGGCATTTTAGAGCCTATGTATTTAGAGGGCGCAGCATGGGCAAGTTTAATTGCACAAGCAGTTATGGCCATTATGGCTTTTATTTTACTCCTTACAAAAACAACCATTCGCTTAAAACCTGAACTTCCTTTACATCCAGAGTTAGGCCGACTCATCATCATGAGTTTAAACTTATTTGTAAGAGCCTTAGCACTTAATATTGCATTAATATTAGCTGTTAGAGAGGCCACAGCACTTGGCGATAAGTATATTGGCGCGCATACCATTGCCATAAATCTATGGCTTTTCTCTGCTTTTTTCATTGATGGCTATGCTGCTGCAGGTAATATTATGGGAGGAAAACTATTGGGGAGTAAAGACTATGACGGCCTCTTTTTATTGGCAAAAAAAATTATGATATATGGTGTACTTGTCAGCCTATTACTTATGACCTTAGGCTTTATTTTTTACACCCCGATTGGAACCTTTTTCTCCAATGACATTCCGGTACTAAACGCTTTTTATGGGATCTTTTTTATTGTAATTCTAGGGCAGCCTATAAATAGTATTGCATTTATATTTGACGGATTATTTAAAGGGTTAGGGGAAATGAAATATTTAAGAAATACTTTATTAGCTGCCACTTTTCTAGGTTTTATTCCCGCTTTATTTATCGGGAAGTATTTTGGTTTAGAACTCCAAGGTATTTGGATCGCATTTACCCTCTGGATGTTTATCCGTGGTGGTGCCTTGGTGATCGAGTTTAAAAGAAAATTTATGCCGCTTAGAACTATGTGATGCGTCTTAGTCTCTCTTATTTTTTAATTACTTTTGATATAAATTACAATATATGGCTACTACAAGACCTAACGGAAGTCTTTATACGAAAATAGAAAACAAGGTGGCTACCATAGAGTTTGGCCATCCAGCAAGCAACTCCTTTGTAAGTGAATTGCTAGATCGGCTAGCAAGCGAGTTCTCTAAACTTTCAGCGAATAAAGATGTTACCGTAATTATTCTTAAATCTGAAGGCGATAGTACTTTTTGTGCCGGCGCATCTTTTGATGAATTGGTAGCCGTCTCTACGCTGGAAGAAGGAAAAGTTTTTTTTAATGGCTTTGCAAAAGTCATCAATGCCATGCGTGCGTGTAGCAAAGTAATTGTTGGACGCGTACAAGGTAAAACCGTAGGCGGTGGTGTTGGTCTAGCAGCCGCGTGTGATATTGTTTACGCTACAGAAAGCGCTTCTATTCGTTTATCTGAGCTTACTATTGGCATAGCTCCTTTTGTGATTGAACCAGCCGTAGAACGTAAGCTGGGAACAGCCGCTTTATCTGAACTATCCTTATGCCCTACGGCATGGAAAAATGCGTACTGGGCGCAAGAGAAAGGTTTATTTGCTAAAGTTTATGATTCTATTTCTGAGTTAGACAAAGAGTTAGATTTTTACACCAATAGTCTATCACAATACAATCCGCAAGCCTTGGAAGATTGGAAAAAAGTGCTCTGGAAAAACACAGACCACTGGCATGATTTATTACCTGAAAGAGCTGCCATCACAGGAAAGTTAGCCTTGTCAGTATTTACAAAAAACACCTTAGAAAAATTTAAAAAATAATATCTCTAAAAAATAATCGTTCTATTCTTTTATCCTATTATTAGTTATCATGAAAATACTTGAGTTTTTAAACGGCAGTACATTTTTTGCCTTGTTATTATTAATTGTTGGTGCTATTTATTTTTTCAATAAATACAGAAATAATAAAAAATTTAAAAGAAAGTAACCGCCTTAAAAGGTACTTTTTCTATAAAGTTGTACCGTAAAGATGCTCTTGCTATTGTGTAGCAATAACAACTAGCGCCAAATCTTAACTGCAAACCTTTTATTTAAGATTGGTGTTTTTTAAAATTACTCCATATAAATCAATACTTTTGCAGCTTATTTAAGCATTTTGTTTAAGCTATCATTATGAGTAATATCAGAATCACCAAGCAATTTAATTTTGAAACCGGTCACGCCCTTTATGGGTATGATGGTAAATGTAGAAATGTACACGGCCACAGTTATAAACTTTCTGTTACGGTAATTGGCAGGCCTATTACAGATACCTCTCATGTAAAATTAGGCATGGTGATAGATTTTGGTGATTTAAAAAAGATTGTCAAAGAAGAAATCGTAGATCAGTTTGATCATGCTACCGTATTTAATAAAAATACACCTCATGTAGAATTGGCGAAAGAGCTTACAGACCGCGGTCACATGGTAATTTTAGCAGATTACCAACCTACAAGTGAGAATATGGTGATTGATTTTTCTGCACGAATTATATCAAGACTACCAGAAAATATTCAATTACATTCGTTAAGACTACAAGAAACAGATACCTCTTTTGCAGAGTGGTACGCTAGTGATAATTAATCTCCTTAATAGTCTCTAATAAATGCAATCCTTAAAAGTTCCAGAAGGTAAGAAAGTATACTTTGCTAGTGATAATCACCTAGGTGCTCCCACTATGGAACACAGCTATCCAAGAGAGAAAAAATTTGTGGCTTGGTTGGATGAAATTAAAACAGATGCTGCGGCTATCTTTTTATTAGGAGATATGTTTGACTTTTGGATGGAGTACAAGACCGTAGTTCCAAAAGGCTTCACTAGAACTTTAGGAAAATTAGCTGAAATTGCAGACTCCGGAATTCCTATTTATTACTTTGTAGGCAATCATGACCTTTGGATGAATGGTTACTTTGAAGAAGAATTAGGCATTCCTGTTTTTCATTCACCCCAACAGTTCACCTTTAACGACACGTCTTTTTTTATTGGTCATGGAGATGGTTTAGGTCCTGGTGATAAAGGCTACAAACGGATGAAAAAAGTATTTACCAATCCGTTCTCTAAATGGCTCTTTAGATGGTTACATCCAGATTTAGGCGTACGTTTAGCGCAATACCTATCGGTAAAAAACAAGCTGATTTCTGGTGATGACGATGCTAAGTTCTTAGGAGAAGAGAAGGAATGGCTTGTACAATATGCCAAACGCAAGCTAGAGCAAGACCATTATGATTACTTCGTATTTGGCCACAGACATTTACCTTTAGATATTACCTTAACTGACAAATCTAAATATATAAACCTAGGAGACTGGATTGGTTATTATACTTACGGAGTTTTTGATGGTAAAGAAATGATTCTGAAAACGTATAGCCCTACTTCAAAATAAATCTGCACTTCCTTTATTATCGCCCAAACAACAGTAAGCTCTTTCTTACAACGTTTTTTGCGCTAGTTCACAACATAAATTAGAAAAAAATACTCTCCTACGATATCTTTACCTTGTTACTATGTTGAATAACGCAACCGAAAAAATTACTCTACTAAAAAATAAGTATTCCCCCGAATCTTAAATTACCTACAGCAAAAAATAGCCCTTCATTGGGCTTTTTTTATTGCCCAAACTCAGTCATTATAGAAGCCATTCCTAAAAAAATATTTATCCCTTATGCATATCCTTTTAAAATTATTAGAAGAACATTTGCCTAAAATAAACATCAAACAACATGTAATCCTTTTCCTACAACTACTATTTATGAGTTCACAACATAAATTATAAAAAACCGAACTACCATACTATCTTTACCCTGTTATTAAAGTTGAGTTATTGATCCCAAATCGAAAAAATCAACCTACTAAAAAATAAGTGTTCTCCCCGAATCTTAAATTACCTACAGACAAAAAGGCCCTTCATTGGGCTTTTTTTGTACTCAAAAGCTAAAGAATTTAATCTTCTGCCTCATGTTCCTCAACATCTTTCTGAAGGTCTAGCTTTCTAAATTTAGGAAAAGCAAGAGCAGTTATCCCTACTGTAGTTATGGTCATAATACCTCCAAAAATTACAGCAGTAGCCGTGCCCATTAATTTTGCAGTTACGCCGCTTTCAAAAGCACCTAATTCATTAGAAGAACCTACAAAAATAGAATTTACAGATGCCACACGCCCTCGCATATGGTCTGGAGTTTTTAATTGTAGAATAGTTTGGCGTACCACCATGGAGATTCCGTCTAGCGCTCCACTTAAAAATAAGGCCGCAACAGATACCCAAAAATATACAGACCATCCAAAAACAATCATACAAAGACCAAAACCAAATACCGCCAAGAGTAATTTTTTCCCAGCATTTTTATGAATAGGAAATCGGGTAGAGCCCAACATGGTAATTGCTGCTCCCACTGCGGGTGCTGCTCTCAAAATCCCGAAGCCTTCTGCGCCCACATGTAAAATATCTTGTGCAAAGACAGACAATAGCGCCACGGCACCTCCGAATAAAACGGCGATCATGTCTAGTGTTAATGCCCCTAAAATGGCTTTATTCGTAAATACAAATTTTAAACCTTCACTTAAACTCTGAAAAATTGGCTCTCCTATTTTCGGATTTAGAATAGGCTTACGCTCAATTTTGAAAAGTGCTATTAATGCCATTATAGAAAAACCAAAAATCAAGCACATGGACCAATGCACACCAATATAACTGATAGAGAACCCTGCCAACGCTGGGCCTAAAACAGACGCCATTTGCCAGGTAGAACTGCTCCATGTCGCAGCATTGGGATATATTTTTTTAGGAACAATTAGGGCGATTAATGAAAAAATAGTGGGACCAATAAAAGAACGTACAATACCCCCTAAAAATACTAAGCCATATATGGTATATAAAATAGTTTTGGTGTCTAAATCAACGATCACAGAAGGGATACTAATCACAAACAGCCCAAAACTAATAACAGAAAACCCCAGAATACAAAGCATCAACAGGTTTCGTTTTTCTTTCTGGTCTACAATATGCCCAGCGAAAAGTGCCATAGAAACTGCAGGGATTACCTCCATTAAACCAATAATCCCCAAGGATAACGGATCTTTAGTTAAGGTATACACCTGCCATTCTATTACAATAAATTGCATAGACCAGGCAAAAACCATGGCAAAACGGACTAGTAAAAAAATATTGAACTCTTTATAGCGTAAAGCAGCATACGGATCCATAGCGAAGCATTCAAAAAAGTAAGCTGCAAAGGTACGTGTATCAACAATAATTAGGAATACAAAACCCTTAAATTAATCTACTTTATATCTCGTAATTTTAATTGCAAACTCACATTACCTTGCCATTCATTCTCATCAATAGAAAAAACAGCGCTAAAAGGTTTTCTACCTGTTAACAATGGCAATTTATCGCCTAAATTAAAACCAATTCCCCCAATAGGGCCATAGCCATTTTGGGTAACCGCAAATTTTAAATGTTTCCCTTCTTCACCTACGCCCTTTGCATACCCAGAATCTTGAATATTTTCCGCCATAAACACAGGCGTCATATTCTCCGGTCCAAAAGGTTCAAACTGTTTTATAATCCGCATTAACTTAGGTGTAATGTCTTTAATTTCAATTTGCATATCTACTGCAATCTCAGGAATCAACAAATTAGGATCTATGGTTTCTGAAACTACTTTTTCAAACTGATGTTTAAAATTATTGTACTGGTCCTCTTGTAAAGTAAGTCCAGCTGCATATTTGTGTCCCCCGAACTGTTCTATATAATCTGCACAACCTTCGAGTGCATTATACACATCAAAATCTTTAACAGAGCGTGCAGAAGCCGCTAATTTATCACCACTTTTTGTGAACACTAAAGTTGGTCTATAATAGGTTTCCGTAAGTCTAGAAGCTACAATACCGATTACTCCTTTGTGCCATGTTTCTTTATACACCACAGACGTAAAACCTTCTTCCTCTTTATTTTCAATAATCTGAGTAAGTGCCTCTTTGGTTATTTCTTGATCTAAACCTCTCCGATCAATATTGTATTTCTCTATCTCACCCGCAAACTTTTCAGCTTGGGCTTCATTAGTTTCCGTCAACAAATTAACAGCATGCTGCCCATGTACCATTCTACCCGCAGCATTAATCCGTGGGGCAATGACAAAAACAACATCTGTAATGGTTAATACGGATTTTTTAATCTGATTGATTATTGCCTTGAAACCAGCTCTTGGGTCTGAGTTTATTACTTTTAAGCCATAATAGGCAAGCACTCTATTTTCACCCGTAATAGGCACAATATCTGCACCAATAGCGGTAGCTACTAAATCTAAATAAGGAATTAAATCTTGAATGGTTTCTCCTTGCCTAGAACCCAATGCTTGTATCAATTTAAAACCTACCCCACACCCGCAGAGTTCATCATACGGATACGTACAATCACTTCTCTTAGGATCCAAAATAGCAACAGCATCTGGCAAGGTATCACCAGGTCTATGGTGGTCGCAAATAATAAAATCTACGCCCTTTTCTTTGGCATAAGCCACTTTATCTACCGCTTTTACCCCGCAATCTAAGGCAATTATTAAAGAGAAGTTATTATCCTCTGCAAAATCAATTCCTTTATAAGATACGCCGTAACCTTCTGCATATCTATCTGGAATATAGGTAGCCACATTAGGATAAAAAGATAATAAATACGAAGACATTAAGGCTACCGCTGTAGTACCATCTACATCATAATCGCCAAAAACCAGAATATTCTCTCCTTCATTAATTGCCGTTTCTATACGCGCTACCGCAATATCCATATCCTTCATCAAAAAAGGATCATGTAGGTCTGATAACTGAGGTCTGAAAAACAATTTTGCTTCTTCAAAAGTAGAAATGCCGCGTTGCAATAATAATTGCGCTACGAGATCTTCTACGTTTAAAGCACTGGCAAGTTCCTTAATTTTTTCTTCTTCGGGTTTGGCTTTAATCGTCCAGCGCATATATCAAGTTCAAGTATCAAGTTTAAGTTCAAAAAACTTAAAGTCACTGATTTTTCTTATTTTTAATAATTGTTGCAATAATTTTTATTAGTTGTTCTACTTCTTCTAATAGATTCAAACGTATACTTTCATCACCATAAAAAACCTTATTCAAAATCTTCAGGTTTACTCTAGACTCTTTCAATTCTTTTAAACAAATACTTGCCTTATGAATAGAATCTTTAACCGAACTAGCTCCCTGAGCTTCTCCAAAATTAAGAGCAGGACTACCTGCAGACCTCAGTAATTGATTCCCATAATACTCTCCAGTCATATCATTTGGCAAGTCTTTGCAGAATAAAATAATATCTCCCGCAAAAGCCACCAGTCTATCCTATAAATTATATTTTTTATTTTCCATATCCTTTAAAAAATAAACTTAAACTTTAGTCTTCAGCCTTGATAATGAATTTGATACTTGAACTTGAATACCCTTATTTATTATGGAAAAACGTATTTATTTCGATCTCAGCAAACTGACGAAACATTTCCATTACGCCACAATATTTTTCTACGGATAAATCTACTGCTCTTTGCAATTTATCTTCTTTAAGATTAGCGCCATGAAAATGATATTCTACCGCAACTTTATCGTAAAACTTTGGGTGCTCATCCGTCAAATTTGCAATGGTTTCAATATGAAATTCTTCTACGTCTAATTTCATTTTTTTGATTAATGCTGCTACATCCAATCCTGAACATCCTGCAAGAGAAGAAAGCATTAAAGCTTTAGGCCTGTACCCATTTCCATCACCACCATCTTCTTTAGCAATATCTATTTTTAAACTATTCCCAGAAGGGTTATTACTTTCAAAGGTCATGTTGCCCAACCATTTGGTTGATATATGATTTGTTGTGCTCATAATTTTTCGTTTCTTGTAAGGGATTTGATTACTCAAAAATACGATAAAAGAATATAAATTAAGAACGATATGGCCTTAGTACAACCTTTAGATCCGAATCACGATAAAGAAACCAAAGAATTAGCAGAATTCTTTAATGAAACCTTGGGCTTCTGCCCAAATTCTGTGTTAACCATGCAACACAGACCTGCAATTTCTAAAGCATTTATTAATTTGAACAAAGCTGTTATGGCTAATGAAGGTAGAGTTACTTCTGCCCTAAAACGTATGATTGCTTGGGTAAGTAGTAATGCCACAGGATGCCGTTATTGCCAAGCACATGCCATTAGAGCCGCAGAACGCTACGGAGCAGAGCAAGAGCAATTAGATAATATTTGGGAATACAGAACTCATGCTGCTTTCTCTGAGGCAGAACGTGCTGCGCTAGATTTTTCATTGCAAGCGTCTCAAGTACCAAATGGTGTGGATGCCGAAATAAAAGAACGTTTATACCAGTATTGGAATGAAGGTGAAATTGTAGAGATGCTAGGTGTCATTTCTCTTTTTGGCTATTTAAATAGATGGAATGATTCTATGGGAACCACTATAGAAAATGGTGCGGTTGAAAGTGCGGACCAATATTTAGGAAAAACGGGGTGGGAGAAAGGCAAACACGACGGATCTAAATATTAGTTGATGGTAATTTCAAAAATATGAGTTCCAGTGATTTTTGAATGGCTCCGTGTAAAAAGATAATATGGACAAACGCTAGGAACACGAATACTTCTCGATACTAATCTAAAGCAAAAAAGCTTAAAATTCACTCGAAGTGACAATAGTATTCAGATTAAAAATCAAGACAGCATAGCGTCAGTTCCAATGATTTTTGTGCAGCGTTATAAAACAAAAATAGTATCGAGAACCAATGACTATAAAAAATTAAAAATCAAGCCCTTCCAATTGGTGGGGTTTATTTTTAAGCTCAAACTATTCAACAGCATCAATGGTCAATTCATTGTCGTTTGGTATGGCCTGTTCAGAACATAGTGATTTGTTTCTAGCATATTCTTCTTCTGTAACATCTACCCAGTAAGCATCTCCAAATAATTTGAATAAATACCGTTCATCTATATATTTCTGGTATTGATTTTCAATTTTAGTAACTCGTACTTCTTCAATCGTATCATTGATAGTATCTCTAGCTTCTTCGGTATAACTATTTTCATTTAAGTAATGAATATAGATCCCTTTGTCACAAAAAAGAAAGTGTTTTGGCTCCCCTACACCAAAATCCCATTCTATACTTCCTTGATCTACAGCAACGCGGTATTTAAACCTATGAGAAGTTCCGTAGTTATGATTGGTGAATATCCCAAAAGAGGTTTTTTTAATGTCTGTTTTTTCAATCGTAAGATGCATCCCATTAGGTAACATTTCACTCTTTTTAGTCACTGTTTCTTTTACCTTATCTGTGCATGACACAAAAAAGGCTATTAGCGTAATCGCAAACAGTATTTTATAAGACGGGGTTTTCATAGCCATTACTTCTGGAGTAAAGCCACACCATCAAAATGTAATCCTTCAAAACCTGTCGCCATAAAATTTCGAATATTCTGATGTCCGTTTCCTTCTATATCATTCAAAACATCTTTGAAATAAAAAGCCCCAAAAGCAGCTAAAGTCTGTTCCTTTGTCAATTCTTGATCTACTGCAAAAGCAAATAATTTACACGATCCTGAATTTTCACCTGCAGCATTTTTCAATGTTCCGTTGGTGAATGCTGTCGGAGAAAAATTATAATGCTCCTCTATAACAGCCATCGTTTCAGAAAATTCAATTTCTTTAGGGGTATTTTCTAATTTACTTTTAAACTCTGCTATCTTCATTTTTGTTTGGTTTTACCGGCAACGACAATCACGATCTCTCCTTTAGGCGGCTTATCTGTATAATGCTTTAATACTTCTTCTGCCGTGCCACGTATTGTTTCTTCATACAATTTGGTTAATTCTCTAGAAACAGAAACTTGCCGATCTGCACCAAAATATTCTACAAAATTTCCAAGTGTTTTCACAAGCTTATGTGGTGACTCATAAAATATAATAGTTCTTGGTTCTTCTGCGAGCAGCAATAACCTTGTTTGTCTTCCTTTTTTGACAGGTAGAAAACCTTCGAAAACAAACTTATCATTAGGCAATCCGCTATTTACTAATGCAGGAACAAAAGCCGTAGCTCCGGGAAGACAATCTACCTCTATATGATGCTCTACACAAGCTCTAGTTAACAAAAACCCAGGATCTGAAATTGCTGGCGTACCGGCATCAGAAATTAAAGCAATAGTATCTCCTGCTTGCATACGTTTCACAATGGCATCTACCGTCTTATGCTCGTTATGCATATGGTGACTCTGCATATGCGTTGAGATTTCAAGATGATGCAATAGTTTACCACTCGTACGTGTGTCTTCCGCTAGAATTAAATCTGCTTCTTTTAATACACGTATGGCTCTTAGTGTAATGTCTTCTAAATTTCCTATTGGTGTTGGTACAATATAGAGTTTTCCCATTGGGTAAAATTACGGCCTTGCCTTTTTACCCGCAAAATAAGAAATTATTAATCCTATAAAGGCTAATAGCGCAAATAAATATTGCCCATCATTAGCTGCTATGTGTGCAAAAAAGGCTAAACTGATATTAAAGAAAAAGCCTGCATATGCCCATTGTTTTAAAGATGTATTAAAATTACCAAGGATAGCAATTAAACCCAAGATCTTAGCAAAAGCTAAGGGATACACCAGGTAAGCAGGGTATCCTAAGGCTACAAATGCACCTTGTATTGCTGCTGTATTTAACAAGTACATTTGAATGGAAAATAGCATAATTGCAGTTAATAATGCAGTTCCAATCCAGTAGAGAATTTTAAGGTATTTCATAATAAAAGGCTGATATATAGTTTAAGTTATGCTATAAGTCAGCCTTTATTGCGCTTGCTTACAAATTAATGTTTAAGAAAATTTGCGTGCTATTAATTCCATGAATCTATTTTCATATTCCTCTTTGCCTGCCCAATGGTTATAATCTGGTTTCACCATATTTACGATAAAAGCAATAGAGCGTTCTTCTGTAGCAATCGTATTTAACTGTGAAATAACACGGTTATAATCTTCCATATTATTATTGAAAAGGTGCTTTACAAAAGCTAAACGATCATTGAGACCTACTTTTATTTCTTTCTGAAAAGTTTCATTTACAGATTTCTTTACCTCTTCATTCACTTTTTGTTCTGTTTCTACAGGCATAAAAAGCTCCTTATCATTCTTCATTAATGCAGGTTTTGCCATAAAATCTGCGAATACGTCTTCTGTTTCTGCACTCATAGGCATTTCAGAAACCATATCCTTAATGGTATCCATTCCTGGAATAATGATATCTTCTTGATGCGGATTGCTTTCTGGAACGTGTTTATTTTCATGCATAACGGCATTTGCTAATTCCTCAAATTTAGCTGCAATTGCATTTTTAGAAACATCTATCTCTATATCATTTAGCTCCTCTTCAATAAATTTAAGTACAGCTAGCTTTTCATACAACTCTTTTGATGCAGCATACATTTCAGTTATATCACTAATGTCATCAGCAGTAATAATATTTGTAGCAATTTTAACCAATTTCTTTTTCAGCTGTTTTTTCATCTGTCAAAACTTTTTATTCTAATCTATTATAAAAGACCGTGTTTGTTTAGTAATTTTATGGCTTCGTTTTAATAAAACGAATAACGTATAACTTTCGTCTAAAATTACAAAATGTTTCTCGAAAATACTGTAAACCCTAAAGAACAATTTGGCTGGATCGAAGTTATCTGCGGTTCTATGTTTTCTGGTAAGACAGAGGAACTGATCCGAAGGCTAAAGAGAGCCCAATTTGCGAAGCAAAAAGTTGAAATTTTCAAACCTCAAGTCGATACACGCTATCATGAGGAAATGGTAGTATCTCACGATGCTAATGAAATACGCTCTACTCCCGTACCGGCAGCTGCTAATATTCGTTTGCTAGCAGACGGCTGTGATGTTGTTGGAATTGATGAAGCGCAGTTTTTCGATGATGAAATTGTTGCGGTATGCAATGATTTAGCCAACAAAGGTATTCGTGTTTTAGTCGCAGGTCTTGATATGGATTTTAAAGGAAACCCCTTTGGTCCAATGCCCGCTTTAATGGCTACGGCAGAATATGTTACTAAGGTACATGCAATATGTACGCGTACAGGTAACCTAGCCAACTATAGCTTTAGAAAATCTACCAATGATAATTTGGTACTACTAGGAGAAATAGATGCTTATGAGCCCTTGAGTCGTGGCGCATATTACAAGGCTATGCTCCGTGAAAAAATAAAAGATATTGATATAGATGTGGAGCAAGTAAAAGATAATACCAATTCTAATGGCTAAGGCTCAAGAAACTGTTCTAGAGATTAATTTAAACGCACTAGAACACAATTACAGATACTTAAAAAGTAAAATCAGTTCAAAAACTAAATTTTTAGGAGTCGTTAAAGCCTATGCATATGGCAGTGACGCGGTTGCTATTGCTCAAAAATTAGTAACAGTAGGTGCCGATTATCTTGCTGTGGCCTATACAGAAGAAGGGGTAGCACTCCGAAATGCAGGAATTAAAATTCCCATTTTAGTTTTACACCCACAAATTGTGAGTTTTGATACTATTATTGAACGGTGCTTAGAACCCAATATCTATTCTGAAAGAATATTAACCGCCTTTATAACTGCTGCTGAACGCCACCAACAAAAAAACTATCCTGTACATTTAAAATTTAATACCGGATTAAATAGATTGGGGTTTAACGCCCATGATATTTCTAAGATTACACGTAAACTAGCGGAAACTTCTACTATAAAAGTGTTGTCTATTTTTTCACATTTGGCTGCTTCCGAAGATATAAACGAGAAGGAGTTCACCTTAAGTCAGATTAAAAGTTTCCATGAAATTTGTACGCAAATAGATGCTGCTTTACCTTATATTCCTTTTAAACATTTAGCCAATACTTCTGGAATTATAAATTACCCGGAAGCCCATTTTGATATGGTACGCAGTGGCATTGGTCTTTATGGTTTTGGCAATGACCCTATAGAAGATAAAAATTTTATTCCTATAGTTACCCTTAAAACAAACATCTCTCAGATACATTACCTAGAAGCTAATGAAAGTGTGGGCTACAACCGCGCTTTTACTTCTAATTCCCCCATAAAAACAGCCACTCTACCGCTAGGCCATGCAGATGGTATTGGAAGAGAGTACGGAAACGGCAAGGGTGTGGTGTGTATTCATGGGCACTATGCCCCTATTATTGGCAACACTTGCATGGATATGATTATGGTAGATGTTACGGCTATTGACTGCCATGAAGGAGATGAAGTTATTGTTTTTGGTGAGAAACCAACCGCTACAGAATTTGCCGAAGGAGCCAATACCATTTCTTATGAAGTACTTACCGGCATTTCTCAAAGGGTAAAGCGTGTTATCATTGAATAACAAAATATTCATTAACATTTATTTAAGATTTAAATTTTTAGTATCTTGCGCTACATTAAACAAATTAACTAATAATTAAAAACACTAAATCATGTTAAAAGAATTTAAGAATTTCATTATGACGGGTAACGTCATTGAATTTGCAGTTGCAGTAATTATGGCTGGCGCATTAGGAGCCGTAATTAATGGATTTGTTAAAGATATCGCTATGCCATTTATTGGATATTTTGCTGGTGGAATGAATTTTGAGGACATGCACATTGCAATGGACGGAAATGATTACGCAACCTTAGCAGCTGCAAGAGAAGCTGGTGGTGCTGTTATTGCTTACGGTTCTTGGATTAACACTATCGTTAATTTAATCATTGTTGGTTTCGTTATGTTCTTGATTGTAAAAGCTTACAACAAAACAAAAACTCCTCCTGCTCCTGCAGCTCCTGCTGGACCATCTCAAGAAGATCTTCTTGCTGAAATTAGAGATTTATTGAAAAAATAAATAATATTCATTATCCAATTATTGGGTAATACCGCTGCACTACAGTAGTAATCTTAAGCCGTCAAGTACATTACGCTAATGTATTTGACGGTTTTTCTTTGTTCCAATAAATTAAGTTGATGGAAAAGAAAGGTTATTCTAGTGCTTTAAAAATAGCATCTGCACTTACTCGCGATAAAGGCTTATCAAAATAACCGTATACTAAAGGATGATCCTTTGCCAAAATTCGATCCTTATAATTTGTAAAAGCAGACAACACATAAATACGCAAAGTATCTTTAGTCTTACCCGTTACTTCTAATTCTTCTAAAAATTGCCACCCATTTATTTCCGGCATTACCAGGTCTAACAATAAGATGTCTGGTAAATCGTCTCCTGTAAATGCGTCTTCCCTAATTAAATCTAGTACTTCCCCTGCGCTTTCAAAAATAGCAATATTGCATAATGCCGAAGCTTGTTGTACCCCATATTGTGTTGCAAATCGTGACACTAGGTCATCATCAATAATCCATACCTTCATATATTCTACTAAAGAGCTTGTTTTCGTAAATTTATGGTTTTTAGATGTCCTAGCTTCCATATGCTGAAAGATAATGTAAAATTGTTACAAATATAACTTTTTGTTAAATTATAATTATTCATCTTTAATTTCTTTGTCCGATACATTGTATTGAATTACATTTGCCATCTAAATTTATAACAATGAAAGTAGCAGTTGTAGGTGCAACAGGCATGGTAGGGGAAGTAATGCTAAAAGTATTAGCAGAACGTAATTTTCCTATTACAGAATTATTATTAGTAGCTTCTGAACGTTCCGTAGGGAAGAAAATGACCTATAAAAATAAAGAATATACCGTTATAGGTTTAGCAGATGCTGTAGCAGCAAAGCCAGAGATTGCAATATTTTCTGCTGGTGGAGATACCTCAACAGAATGGGCTCCTAAATTTGCTGAAGTAGGAACTACCGTTATTGATAACTCATCTGCATGGAGAATGGATCCTACTAAAAAATTAGTGGTACCAGAAATTAACGCAGACCAATTAACTAAGGAAGATAAAATCATAGCAAATCCAAATTGCTCTACCATACAATTGGTAATGGTTTTAGCTCCGCTGCATAAAAAATATAAAATGAAACGTGTGGTAATTTCAACCTACCAATCTGTTTCTGGAACCGGCGTAAAAGCGGTTCAACAATTAGAAAATGAAATAGCTGGTATTCAGGGAGAAATGGCTTACCCTTATCCTATAGGAAGAAATGCGTTACCACATTGTGATGTTTTCTTAGAAAATGGATATACTAAGGAAGAAATGAAGTTAGCACGTGAACCTCAAAAAATATTTGATGACCGTACTTTTTCAATTACCGCTACTGCGGTACGTATCCCAACAGCTGGTGGTCATTCAGAATCGGTAAACGTTCAATTTGAAAACGATTTTGATTTAACAGAAGTACGTAAATTATTAAGTGAAACCGCTGGTGTTATTGTACAAGATAATCCAGATACCAACACCTACCCAATGCCTATCTATGCACATGATAAAGATGATGTGTTTGTAGGACGTATTCGTAGAGATGAAACCCAACGAAATACATTAAACATGTGGATTGTTGCTGATAACCTTAGAAAAGGTGCTGCTACAAATGCCGTACAAATTGGAGAATACTTAGTTGCGCACAATTTAGTGTAAGCGCATAATTTTTAAGAATGTTAAAACCTTTGTAACAAGCTCGTTACAAAGGTTTTTTTATGCTATTTTTAGAGTGACTAATTAAACAATCTATGAAAAAACTAGCAAGCTTAGCAGCGACTACCTTACTACTAGTCAGTTGCGAAACAACACCTAAAAAAGAAAAAATTACTGTGAAATACCCAACAACAGCTAAAGTAGATAGCGTAGACACCTATTTTGGTGTAGCAATAAAAGATCCATACCGATGGTTGGAAGATGATAAAAGTTCTGAAACAGAAAACTGGGTAAAAGCTCAGAACAAGGTTACGTACGGCTATTTAGAGCACATTCCTTTTCGTTCAGATTTAAAGAAGCGCTTAGAAAAGCTTTGGAATTATGAGAAATTAGGATCCCCATTCAAAGAAGGAGAATATACATATTTCTATAAAAATGACGGACTACAAAACCAATATGTCGTCTATAGAAAAAAAGGAGAAGATACAGACGCTGAAGTATTTTTAGACCCAAATACTTTTTCTAAGGATGGCACAACTTCTCTAGCAGGTCTAGACTTTTCTAAAGATGGCAGCAAGGCTGCCTACTCTATTTCAGAAGGCGGTAGTGATTGGCGCAAAGTAATTATCTTAGACGCTGCCAAAAATGAAGTTATTGAAGATACCTTAGTCGATATTAAATTTAGTGGCATTTCTTGGAAAGAAAATGACGGGTTCTACTACTCTAGCTATGATAAGCCAAAAGGAAGTGAATTATCTGCCAAAACAGATCAGCACAAATTATACTATCATAAATTAGGAACCCCTCAAAAAGAAGATATTTTAATTTACGGTGGTACTCCTGATCAAAAACACCGTTACATAAGTGGTAGCGTTACTGAAGATGGCCAATACCTATTTGTATACCTTAGTACATCTACTTCAGGAAATAAACTCTTAATGAAAGACTTAAGCAAGGCAGATGCTGAATTTGTGACTATTCTAGACCACACAGACACCGATAGTTATGTAATAGAAAACAAGGGTTCCAAATTGTATATTATGACAAACAAGGATGCCCCTAATCAAAAGATAGTTACTGTAGATGCCGCAAATCCTGGTGCAGAAAATTGGGTAGATTTTATCCCAGAAACAGAAAACGTATTATCTCCTAATACGGGCGGTGGATACTTTTTTGCGGAATATATGGTGGATGCGATCTCTAAAGTGTTTCAATATGATTATGATGGCAAACTAATTAGAGAAGTTAAACTCCCTGGTGTTGGTTCGGCCGGAGGATTTGGCGGAAAAAAAGAAGACAAAGAGTTCTATTTTTCTTTTACCAATTATAATACACCTGGTTCTTTATACAAATACAATGTAGAAACAGGAGACTATACGCAATACTGGAAACCTAATATTGACTTTAATCCGTCAGATTACGAATCAAAACAAGTATTTTATACGTCTAAAGATGGTACTAAAATTCCTATGATCATCACCCATAAGAAAGGCTTAGAACTTAATGGCAAAAATCCAACCATACTATACGGATATGGAGGATTCAATGTGAGCCTAACCCCATCCTTTAGTATTTCTAATGCGGTTTGGATGGAGCAAGGCGGTGTATATGCAGTTCCTAACCTAAGAGGTGGCGGAGAATATGGTAAGAAATGGCATGATGCCGGCACAAAATTACAGAAGCAAAATGTGTTTGATGATTTTATTGCTGCCGCAGAATACCTAACAAAGAAAAAATATACATTTAAAGAATTTTTAGCTATTAAAGGTGGCTCTAATGGTGGTTTATTAGTTGGAGCTGTAATGACCCAAAGACCAGATTTAATGAAAGTAGCAATGCCTGCCGTTGGTGTTTTAGATATGTTACGTTACCATACCTTTACTTCTGGTGCTGGCTGGGCTTATGATTATGGAACTTCTGAAGATTCTAAAGAAATGTTTGAATACATAAAAGGATATTCTCCAGTACACAATGTAAAAGCTGGAACAGCATACCCAGCAACCATAGTTACTACTGGTGATCATGATGACCGTGTGGTACCTGCGCATAGTTTTAAATTTGCCGCAGCTTTACAAGAAGCACAAGCAGGAGACAATCCTACTTTAATTCGTATTGATGTAAATGCGGGTCATGGCGCTGGAAAATCTACCGAGGCTATCATAAATGAGCAAGTAGACTTACAAGCTTTCACTTTGTTTAACATGGGGTTTGAAACGCTACCAAACCAAGCCGTTTTGAAAGAATTTAAAGAGTAATACATTTTCAATATCTAAGATTAAAATCCGTTTCCATTAGGGAACGGATTATTTATTTTAATTAAACCTCAATAACAAAACCTTACCGATTATGAAAAAAGTACTTTTACTGTCCTTTTTAGCAAGCATTTCCTTTGCCAATGCACAAAAATCAGATGTAAAAACAAGTAATGTAACGACAAGCTTTGAACAACCAGAATTTCTTAAAAACACCAAAACATTTAGTTATACTATTCAAGATGATGGTGCTTATTGGAACTACACACCAACAGATGAAAACCCAACCATTGCATCAAACACAAATGGTTTAAAATTAAGTGGTCTAACCCAAGTAGATGATAATGCAGATCTTCAAATACTGGTGGGCTTTATTGGCGGTAAATTAATACCGGGGCAAGCAGTAATTAATTTAGAAGGGAATTATAATATTTTAGTGCTTAATAAAGAAAACAAACTAGTAACCCGCATTGAAGATCATGTAGATTATCAAGTGGTTGCCAGTAGCGAATACGACATGGCAAATGATAGAAAAGTGACAAGAGCCAGAATGGTAACCTCATATGTTCAAAAGCTATTAAAAACTCAAGAGCACCTATTTTCTGGCTCTGCAGATTTAGAAATTCCGTTTGGCCTTTTTAAGAAAACCAAAGATGGTGCTGCAAATGATTTCAATACCAATTCACAACCCCTAATTGACGCTATCGTAGCCAACAGCAGCGACACTGCGAGCTTAGACAAAGCCATAGCCTATTGGACTAGTCAATTAAGTGTTGACTTTGGAAAAAAAGTTAAAGACAAAATTAAAAACAAAGTTATCTATGCAAATTTACTTGCCGCTCATCTTTTAAAAAGAGATATAGCGGCTGCTAAAAAAGATTTGGAAACTGTAAAAGAAAACACAGGCTTTTTTGACATGTGGACTTCTTCTTACAAACCATTATTTGAAAGATTTGAAAGTACTAATGCCCTTGAAAACCCTGAAGATATGGCAACGATTGCAGTTACTCCAGATTGCACCTACTTCACCACATTAGAAAATGGCACCCTTACCTATAAAGATAAGACTATTGATTTTTCAAAAATTGAAATTACGAGTATCCCTGAGATGGAATCAGGAATGGCTTCATTAAAAACAACGGTAAAGCCAGAAATTCGCATTTACGAGAATGATCAATTAACCTTACGCTACAAAGGAGACGATAGTAAAGAGATTGTTTTATCTAATGGTGATCAAGTAGTTTTTAAAGAAATTAAGGGCACATTTAAACCATGTATGAAAGAAGGTAGTCATTACAGAATTATGAATACCAATCAGTTCATAGAATAATAGAAAACTAGTAATGATGAAGCATTTTCAAGCTTAAATTGATTTCCTCTTCATTCAATATCTAAGATTAAAATCCGTTTCTAACTGAAACGGATTTTTTATTTCTAATTTTGTCTGCTATAGAATACACTATGTTACACGTAAAAGACTTAACTTTTTCTTATTCCTCACATCAGATTATCTCTAATATTAGTTTTACCGCTGATAAAGGAGCCCATATTTCTATTATTGGTGAAAGCGGATGCGGAAAGAGTACCTTGTTAAAACTTTTGTATGGTATTTTACAACCCACTCATGGAAGTATTTCTTGGGGCGACAATCCTATTTTAGGTCCCGACTTTAAATTGGTTCCCGGAGAGACCTTCATGAAATACCTTTCTCAAGATTTTGATTTGATGCCCTATGTATCGGTAGAAGAAAATGTGAGTCAATATTTATCTGTATTCTACCCTCAAGAACTTAAAGAGCGCACGGAAGAGCTTTTAGAAATGATTGAGATGACAGCTTTTGCTAAGACAAAAGTAAAACTCTTAAGTGGCGGCCAACAGCAAAGAGTAGCACTAGCAAGAGTTCTTGCCCAAAAACCTGAAATTCTTTTATTAGACGAACCTTTCAGCCACATTGATAATTCTAGGAAAAATAGTTTGCGAAGGAATCTTTTCAACTATTTAAAAACAGAACAGATCACTTGCATCGTAGCCTCACATGACACTCATGATATTTTATCTTTTGCAGATGAGGTTATGGTATTAAAAGAAGGTAAAATTTTAGCAAAAGAACATCCCGAAACACTCTACATGCATCCCAAAAATAGCTATACCGCTTCCTTATTTGGAGATGTAAATCTTATCCCTATATCTTTATTAAAACCTTATGCTACGCTTGAGAAATCTATTTTAGTATACCCATCAGAACTGATTATTTCTGAAAATAGTGGTTTAAAGGTATGGGTTAAAAACTCGTATTTTAAAGGTTCTCATTATTTAATTGAAGCCCAACTTAATGAGACCGATCCTATTCTATTCAACGCTCCTCATGCCTATGAGGCAGAAAAAGAAGTGTTCTTAAATGTAGCACTTGAAACCATCAATGCAAGAATTAAAGATTAATGCTTCATAAAGAACAGATTATTCAAGAATTACATTTTAAAGCAGTTAGAAGTAGCGGTGCTGGTGGCCAACATGTAAACAAAGTGGCTACTAAAATTGAGTTATTCTTTGATGTGGCCAACTCCAGCAGTATAAATACCCTTGATAAAGAACGAATTTATTTAAAGTTAAAAAATAAAATAAACAAAGAAAAGGTCTTACAACTGCAATGTGATGAAAGCAGAAGCCAACATAAAAATAAAGCACTCGTTATTAAAAGGTTCCTTATTATTTTAGAAAATGCGCTAAAAGAACCTAAAAAACGTAAACGAACAAAACCAAGTAGATCTTCTATTGAAAAACGTTTACACAGTAAAAAGAAAGCTGCGGAGAAAAAAGCAAATCGGAATAAAAACAATTGGTAAGTACTCCTAAATTTAAGGCCGTAATAACTACTAAACTTTACGTATTTTTATAGCTCTAAAGTTGAGCAGATGAAAACCCTATTATGTCTTTGCAGTCTATTATGTTTCCTTGCATCTTGTGAGGACCCCCAACCAAAATCAGTAGATAGTAATTTGAACTGGGAAGAAAGAATGCACACGACAACCTTACCAGACTCACTTGAAAATGGGAGTAGTTATTTATCCGTTTATTCGCAGATTTACAGCGTCACAGAACACGTAACACACGATTTAACGGCCACGGTAAGCATTAGAAACACCAGTAGAAAAGATACATTGTACATTACTAAAGGAGAATATTTTGACTCACAGGGCAAGCTTCTTAACACCTACATAGACAAGACAATCTATTTAAATCCGTTAGAGACCTTAGCTATTGTTATTGCCGAAAAAGATAAGCAGGGTGGACCGGGAGCCAATTTTATTTTTGATTGGCAAGTAAAGCCAAATACTTCAGAACCTATTTTTGAAGGTGTAATGATTTCTACATCTGGCTCACAAGGTTTGTCTTTTACCACTCAAGGAAAAAAAATAGACTAGAATTAAAATAGCCTACATATATTTGATAAAAAAATCCAAATGAAAAATAGTATCCTTTTTTTATGCCTTATCCTATTTCTAGGATGTAATGAAGAGAAAGAAAATATTGATTACGTTGCAAAAAACGAAGCTGATATCGCAGCATATATCGCCAAAACTAATATAGACGCCACTAGAAGTGAATCTGGTTTGTATTATCGTATTGAAACACAAGGCGAAGGGGAACAACCTTTAAGTAATTCTGATGTTACCGTTGCTTACAAAGGCTACTACTTAGATGGTAAAGTTTTTGACGAGAGTGATGCTAATGGTATTACATTTAATATTAATGGTGTCATAAAAGGATGGACCGAAGGTATTGCCTATTTTAATGAAGGTGGTTCTGGTCAATTATTTGTCCCTGCACATTTAGGCTATGGCTCTAACACATATGGCCCAATACCAGGTGGATCTGTACTAATTTTTGATATTAATTTACTGAAAGTAGAAAACTAAAAGTAATGAGAAATGAAATTCTCTAAAGCTTGTTTAGAGAATTTCATTAATTGTAATTTCATTGGTATTAAAAGTAACTATAGCTCCTTTTTCTTTACCAAAAAGTAACTTTCCCATTGGTGTTTCTGAAGAAATGCAATAGACCGAAATACCATCTGCCTTATATTCTCCTGCTGAGATGCCTAGAAAATAGTTTGCTTTATTTGTTTTGACCAAATTACCTAAGCCTACAAAATTTGTTTTAGTTTTAATATTTACCATATCTAAAACCTTAGCCATTTTCTCTGCTTCTGCTAGTTGTACTCCAGATTTTTCTAATTCTAACTGAAGCATAGCTCTTCCCGTTTCATGCTTATCACCAGCACTACTCTTCGTTTCACTATCTAATGACTCTTTAAAATCTGCAATATTCAACCGAATACGAGATATTCTCTTATCTGCAAAATTCTTACAGAAGTCATATAGCTGTTTTTTTAAATTTTGTTCCATCACAAATCCGATTTAAATTAAAGCAAAAAGCAGTTACTAGATCTAATTTTTGCGCGCGCAAATCTAGACTAAATCCGCCAATTCTTTACCAATAATACTACCAATTGCAATTCCCATTCCACCCATTCGTATTCCACAATACACCCGGTTAGAAACTTGCTTAATTATGGGTCTTTTTTGCGGACCTACACCCATAATACCACTCCAACTATACGCAATTTCAAAATCGTAATCCGGGAGTATTAGCTCCTTTAATAATTGTTCTAATTTATTTTGAACCAGTGGTGTCTCTCCAAAAGCACTCGTTTCTTCTGCTTTAAAATCTAAATTCCGACCCCCGCCAAACAGAATTCGGTTATCTATATTTCTAAAATAGTAATACCCTTCATCTAGATGAAAAGTCCCTTTAATTTTTAAATCCTTAATGGGTTTCGTAATTAATACTTGAGCCCGTGCTGGTTTTACTTCTTCTTCTAAAAGTGCAGCTCCAAAACCATTGGTTGCAATGATTAATTTTTTAGTCCTAAACTCAAACTCATTGGTTTTCACCACCACATGATCTTCTAAATCCTCAAAATATTCTACTTCTATTGAATTTAATAGAATGACGCCACTTGATTGAACACGAAGTAAGAGCTGAGACATCATTTTACCGGTATCAATCTGAGATTCAAATACATTTGTAATATATTCCTCCTGTACCTTTTTAAAGTCAAATGTATTGGAATGCACTTTAAACGCATCGCCTTTAAAAATTGGATTTAGAAATGAATTTGTTGCCGCGATTTGCTCTAAGCATTCTGTAAAAAGCACTTCTTGCTGTTCGGTAAATACTTCATGCCCTCCCCAGTTTTTAAACCCTATTTCTTTATCTCCTAAATTTTCCCGTAAGAGGTGAATTCCTTTCCAACGTTTTTCTACTAACTCATACACCTCTTCTTCTGTATGTGTTTTTAAATCTGATAAGATCTCAGAAATACTTCCAAAACAGGCAAATCCGGCATTTTTAGTACTTGCTCCTTGTGGTAAAATACCCTTTTCTAAAACTAAAATCTTAGCCTCAGGGTATTTAGCTCGTAATTGTAGGGCACAATTTAAACCTACAATTCCACTACCGACAATTGTAAAATCTATATGAGATAACCACGTTTTATATTCCCAATAACTTAACTTCATAAGTAGCCTAAGTTAAGGAATAGAATCTGTTTTTTGAAGTCCAAAATACAACTGTGAAATAATATTAATTTCGTTATTTTCTGCTGTTAGACTCCCTTCAAGGACTATTTTATTCCCCTCTACTTGTTGGGCATTAATTCTAACTGTTTTTAATAAAGCCGCAAGCTTATCTGCTTTCGGAATTTTTAAATCTTTTTGCAAGCTCTTAAAATTGGCTGAGAGACTAAAAAAATAACTACCTGTTTTGAACGGATGGTTAAGGGTTTCTTTTTGAGTAGAGAAAGATACTTCTGAGGTCGTGTCTTTTTCGTAAAAGGAATACATTGGTAAGGCTTTTAAAACGCCATTCTCTATAGCCCCTTGCTTTTTTAAGTATGATTTTAGGGTAGTATCTGAAGCTATGTTTAGAAAAATAGACGGTGCCTCTTTCTCTTGTAGCGCAACAGTGGCCACCTTATCAAAATTATCATCATACTCATAGGTAACAATACTATCTGTCTGCAGGGTAGTACCTTTAACCGCCAAACTTATTATACCTGTAGATTTAGCTACCAAGGAATCTGCTTCTATATTATTTTTCTCGAAAAATGAAAAATCCTTCAACAAATCGGTTACACTAGATGCATGAGCGGTATTAGAAAAATTTGCATCCACATACAACAGTAAGGATGCTTCTGGAGTAGCTACATACTTCATAGACTCATTAAACTCCTTAGGCTGAGCTGTATACATGACTCCAGACAAATAAGCGTTCCCATCATTAAAATTTAAATGAACGACACTACTATCTTTCACATACGTAACATGATCATCTGCTGCTATTAAGCTTTTTAAATAAGGATGGTCTGTATCGGAAATAAGCTTTTTATTTAAAAGAACATCATCAAAAACAGGTTTACATAATTCAAATGATTTTTTGGGAGCATAGGCTATTGCAAGATTTTCATTATTCCATGCATATATAATTTTTGTTTTTTCATCTAAGGCATATGTATAATCGCCCTCAATAATTGTAACTTTTTTAGCAGTTAAATAGGCTAAAGCATAAGCATTAAATGCTTCTGAATCTTTAATTGGTAGGGTAGTAAATAAGGTGTTTTTCACCTCTTTCATGGTGTAAAAAACTAGGGAGTAAGGTTTGAGATTTATCCCATTCTTATCTTCTTTTTTATCCTCATCATCTTTTGAGCTACTTGAAAAATCAGCATTATCCCAATAAAACATAGGAGAAGACAAGGCATCTAGCAAAATAGTTTTTTGAAAATCATGCAAGCCAACTTTTAGTACACTGTCTGCATTTACATGAATGCGATTTTTTAACGAGGCCGATTTCTGATACTGCACATAAATAAAATACCCTATCACTGCTATTCCTAGCAATGATAAGGTGATTTTTAAAAACTTTTTCATGAATTGCTGTGTTAATTTAATCTATTAAAGCATCAATCATATTTAAGAAATAAGCCAAGCTATTCTTATGTCCTTTTCCTTCTGGTGTATTTAAAATCATTTCACCTTCAAGAACATTACCTTTCATCTTACTTACTTTAAATGTAGCATCTTCTACATTGTCTGAAATGTAATTTAATTTTTCTTTATACGCATTAGGAATCATGTCTCCTGGAATATCTCTCGTAATAGTTTTACCATTTACATAAATACTTCCAGAGTTTTTAGAGATAAGTTTTTTATGTCTTCCTGAAACCTTAGCATTATAAGTACCATTACTCATTGCTGTAATATCTGCCTTAGAGTTACTAATTAATAAGGTATTGTCCTTAAACAGCATGTTTACTTTAAATGGTGCGTCAGGAATTTCAACTTGGTAGAATCCGTTTTCTGCAGTTACTGCTCCTTCTTTTATCCCAATTCGCATGATACGGTTAAAGATTTCTTTCTCTTCTGAAGTAACCATCAAAATAAATTTTGGAATTGGCTCTGTCTTTGTTTTAGTCACCTCTACACTTTCATAATTTTCATCATAATCATACGTAGTATAGGTCACTTCAACATTTTCTATACCATTCATCACCAATAACATATCTCCACGAACCACTTTAGCAATAGCTTCTTCGTCTAATAAAATAGATACCAAACGTGTTGCAATAGGAACAAAATCTTCTAAATGTTCTTTTTCTACACCTTCAAACATCGCATCTACCAATTTAGGATATGCCTTTAAAGTACCTTCTGTGCTTGTGTTAACTGAAAAATAGCCTTGCATCGTATCTTCATTAAAATACTTGTAGAAATTGCTATTCATTTTTCCATTATACATGTCTTTATGGTACTGCGCCATTTCATCATTCATCGTATACGATGTTTTGATCGATGCATTGGTATCATCAAAATTTAATTTCGAAGTCAATGACATTCCGCCATACAACCTTTCAAAATTAAACATTTCATAAGGGTTACTACCGTAATAGCCACTTCCAAAATAAGAAGGAATAGCATCATTATAAATGGCTGTAAAATCATTAACCCATAGCGTTGCTTCATCTTTTCCTGTACCTACACTTTTTAGATAAGAACTATTTTTTAAAATGCTTCCTTCTGCATAATTACCTGTAAGCGTAGCTTTTGCTTTTTCTATAACAGAAGCCATAGCTTCTTTTCTTTTTTCAGCTCTTTTAGCTTCTCTTATCTCACGCTTTCTATCTTGCTCCGCATAATAATCATCATTATAATAGCTAGAATCATCATATTCCGTAGATTCTATTACCGTTTCTTCTATTTCCGTTTCGTAAACATCTTCTACAATTTCTACTACCTCTTCAACTTCGGCAACACCGTCTTCCGTGATCATACCTTTGATGTATAATCTTTCCACTTCATTCTCCGTATTAGCTGTAATAGTCACTGTTTTACTTTGGCTACCGCTCTTATTAGAACTATCGAACTTTACAGAAATAGTTCCTGACGCCCCTGGCTCAATTTCTTCTGAAGAAAAACTAGGAACCGTACAACCACAACTAGCTTTAGCATCGGAAATAACTAAAGAAGAAGATCCTGTATTTACAAAGTTAAAAGTATGCTCTACAATATCACCCTCTTTAATGGTTCCGAAATTATAGGTGGTTTGATCAAAACTCAATATAGGATAGGTAGCTTCAGCAGCATCTACTGCTTCTTCTACGGCTACAGCTGCATCTTCCGCATAGTCATAATCGTAATCATCGTATCCGTACACATCATCATAATCAGTCTCTTCTTGAGAAACTGTGAATAACAAGGTGTTGTTATTCCACATGGTTACCATATTATCGTAGTCATCTACGATATAGGCAAAATCACCATCGTACTGCACGCCTTCTTTTTGATGTTCTGATAAAAGGCTAAAAAAACCTCTTTTATCATTTAAAGGAACTAGAAAATTGTGGGTAAAAACACCCTCTTGAGTCTCCATAAAATAGTAGAAGTTCTCAGATAAATTTATTCCTAAGGTTTCTAAATCTACGACGGCACCATCTGTTTTTCTAGATAATTGTTTTATAAACATTTTTCCCATTTTAGAATTTTCAAATTCTGAAATAGAAACTAAATTGGTTATATTTTTTCCTTTAAGGGCTATTACAACACTCGCATTTTTAGGTACTTTAGTGATTAAATCTTGCGCCGAAGCTACTAAAGTAGCAAAGCAAAGCGATGTAAAAAGTAATACTTTTTTCATTGGAAATTGTATTTGTTGTGGTTGAATTATTTTGATAATTGTATAGTATTTGCGACACTTTTTTCTCCTAGAATAAGAGACATCGCATCTATCTTTAAGAATACTGCTTTTTTGTTGGGAGCAACTTTTGCATGAGTATTAGAAATACTTTTGACTGCATTTTTAAAACGATAAATACTTGTATACGTAGCATCATTAAAAACTTTTCTATCTTCTCCTTTTAATTTGTAGAAGATTTTTTTTATTTTGGTATCATACGAAAAGTAGCGTTCAAAATTATTTGTAGCACTATTGTAGGCAAAATTAGTCGTATTGAAATTTGTTTTTTCCTTTTTGTTTTGTTGGCGAATTAAATCCTGAAACACAGCGTCTAAATTTGCCACCTTATCAAAATTACAAGAAAGGGTGAAAATATAATTTTCGAAATCTGCTGTCTTTTTAATATTGCTAACGCCGTTAATGGTTTTTAAATGATTTTCAGCATCTTTTAACGCCAAGTTAATATCATTTTTAGAAGGCACCTTATAGCCGTTGACACTATCTAGTAACATCACTGAGGCTATTTTACTTTTACTTCTACTCAAATTAAAAGTAACTAGCATAGTACCACTGCCATCAGAATTTAGATTTATCTCTTCCAGAACTTCAAAGCAACTCGTAAAAAGTGTCATTGAAAAAAATAGAATAATATATAATGTAGTTTTTCTAATCATATGCATATGTAGTACTATTTAAGTATGTAAACTTCTAATTATGTTACAAATTGTATGAACTATTTTTTAATTTTTAGATTACTGTACAAAGAAATAACATAAAACGCGTTGAAAATACCCTGAATACCGTGAATCTTAAAATCTATAAATAGCTCATTTTCAATTTCTAAATAGCCCAAAGCAGTAACCCTACAAAATAACTTTTGAAAATTTTTATTGCAAAAACATTCGTAACCTGCTGAAATCAAGAGCACTGATCAGCATCTCCTACAAAATAAACAGCCACTCATAATATCGTATGTTGCATATTTTCTCAAGCTGTATTTAATGCTTCAAGATTTGCAGATAATGACTCAATACTTATAGAGCTACGCTAAACCAAGCAGTAAGTTTGACTATAATTATTTGAAAATCAACGCCTAGAGTTTCCGGTAATTGAATTAAAATAACAATAAACCTAAATTATTACATGATGAAAAAACTAAAAATGTTTACTTTTTTACTAGGAGGAATGCTTCTTGTAAATTGTTCAACGGAAGATGCTGACACTAGCACTAGTCTTGAAGAACTAGATGTATTAAAATTTTCTGCAACACAAGCCTTTTTTGTTGGCGATGATCGTACAGATGCTACAACATTAAATGGCGGATATTGGTGGACCATCTACAAAGAAGGTGGTTGGGGAAAATTAAATTTTTCTGGCGCACAAACTTATCCTGGAAATTTTGAAATAGAATACAAGAACAACCAAGATATTGTTGGCGGTAAAGGTTGGGAATTTGGCCAATGGAACAGAGTCATTAATTACAACATTGGTACCCTTGAAGGTTCTTATAAATTTGTTGGAGCGTATGGCTGGGTCAAAGCTACCTCAGGCGAATTAATTGAATATTATATCGTAGAGAAGAAAAAAGGAGATGGCATTCCTGGAGTGAACAAAAATCAAGACTTTACGGTAAACAATAAAAATTACAGATTTTTAATTCAAGATAGAGAAGGACCCTCTGTTGAAGGTGATAAGAAGTTCAAGCAATTTATTTCTGAAAACAAAAACCCAAATAGTATTGCATTAAATGTAAATCAGCGAATTAGCTTTCAAAAACATGCAGAACATTGGGGTACTTACGGTAATGAAGGTAGTTTAAATAACTGGGGATGGTACCAAGTTTTTGGTATTGAAAGTTTTAACTACACACCAAGTCAAAATGACGGCAATGGCAACTGGGGTAAAATAAATGCTACAATCTGGTAAAATAAATTTATAAGAGTGTCTGCAATAATTTTACTAAACACATACTTAATCTTGCTTATTTTATGAAAAGACCTATAGGATACTTCTTATTCACATTAATACTTCTCTTAAATAGCTACTGCGCAGAAAATAAGACAGCTCCTGTCACCTTCGCTAATTTTATTTTTGTTGAAGGAGGAATGATGAAAAATAAGAATTCTCAATTGTATGGAATTAAAGGCAAAGTTCTTGACTTTTATATGGGTAAATTTGAAGTTACCCAAAAAGAATGGAACGAAATTATGCCTGTAAACCCTTCTAATCATGTAGGTGACAGTTTACCTGTTGAAATGGTTACTTGGTATGATTGTATCACCTATTGTAATAAACGAAGCAGCAAAGAAGGCTTGCTTCCTTATTATAATATTGATACTACTAAAGATTCTTTAGATGGAGATATTCCTATAAATAAAAAAGCAAACGGTTACAGATTACCCACAGAAGTAGAATGGGAATATGCTGCTGGAGGTGGGCAGCTAAGCAAAAGTTTTACGTATAGCGGTAGTAATGTAATTGACAGTGTTGCTTGGACTTGGAAGAATACAGGCGACAGCCTTCTTTCTGGCACCTGGAACTACAGAAGCATGCAAAGCAATCACTGCGCCACGAAACCTGTGGGTTTAAAAAAACCTAATGAACTAGGCTTTTATGATATGACCGGCAATGTGATGGAATGGTGTGAAGAGTGGCATGAAACAGAACATATTTCTAAAGGAACATACCGAACACAAAGAGGTGGCGGATGGATCAACATAGATACATATGCTAAGGTAGCTCACAGAGGTTATAATGATGCTAAAAGAAAGGCCATGGATCAAGGCTTTAGAATCTGTAGAAATAAAGAATAAAGTTTTCGCTTGATTTTTTTAAAATACTTACAAAACAAAAACTCCGGCATAGCGCCGGAGTTTTTTATTTTATTTATTCCTTAGGAGGATCCATTTTAAAATCTTCCATGAATTTGGTGGTGTAATTACCTGCCAAATAATCTGGATGATCCATTAGTTGTCTATGAAAAGGAATTGTTGTTTTAATTCCTTCAATAACAAACTCGTCTAATGCACGTTTCATTTTATTAATTGCCTCTTCTCTAGTTTGAGCAGTGGTAATTAATTTTGCGATCATAGAGTCATAGTTTGGCGGTATAGTATACCCACTATAAACGTGCGTATCTAAACGAATACCGTGACCTCCTGGAGTATGTAATGTTGTAATTTTTCCTGGTGAAGGGCGAAAATCATGATATGGATCTTCTGCATTAATTCTACATTCAATAGAATGTAATTTTGGCAAGTAATTCTTACCAGAAATTGGCACACCGGCAGCAACAAGAATTTGCTCACGAATTAGATCGTAATCTATCACTTGTTCTGTAATTGGATGCTCTACCTGAATACGTGTATTCATTTCCATAAAATAGAAATTTCGGTGTTTATCTACCAAAAATTCTATAGTACCCGCACCTTCATATTTTATAAACTCAGCAGCTTTTACTGCAGCGGCACCCATTTCTTCTCTTAACTTATCGGTCATGAAAGGAGAAGGTGTTTCTTCCGTAAGCTTTTGGTGACGTCTTTGCACAGAACAATCTCTTTCTGACAAGTGACATGCTTTTCCATACTGATCACCAACAATCTGAATCTCGATATGCCTTGGCTCTTCAATAAGTTTTTCCATGTACATACCGCCATTCCCAAAGGCAGCTTTAGCTTCTTGAACAGCACTGTTGAAAAGATCTTCTATCTTATCTTCACTCCAAACCGCACGCATACCTTTACCACCACCACCAGCAGTTGCTTTAATCATAACAGGATAACCCATTTTTTTAGCAATCTTCTTAGCATCGGCAACATCTTTAAGCAAACCTTCAGAGCCAGGTACACATGGTACACCCGCTTCTTTCATTGTTTCCTTTGCAGTAGCTTTATCGCCCATTTTATCTATCTGATCCCCAGAGGCACCAATAAATTTAATATCGTGTTCTGCGCAAATTCTAGAGAATTTAGAATTTTCAGATAAAAACCCGTATCCTGGGTGAATAGCATCGGCATTTGTAATTTCTGCGGCTGCTATAATATTAGGTATTTTTAAATAAGACTCGCTACTAGGAGCTGGGCCAATACATACTGCTTCATCTGCAAAACGCACATGCAAACTTTCTTCATCTGCCTTGGAATAAACTGCAACAGTTTTAATTCCCATTTCGCGGCAAGTTCTGATAATACGCAGTGCAATCTCTCCTCTATTTGCAATTAATATCTTTTTAAACATCTTTTGAAATTTTATTAGTTGAGTCCTAAATTTTAAATGATTTTAAATGGTTGACAACAACCATTTAAAATTTAAGTATCTAAAACTTCTTATGATGGATCTACCAAGAATAATGGTTGATCAAATTCTACTGGTGAAGAATCGTCTACTAAAACTTTAACAATCTTACCTGAAACTTCAGATTCAATATCATTAAATAATTTCATTGCTTCAATAACACAAAGTACATCACCTTTATTTATGACACTACCTACCTCAACAAAAACTGGTTTTTCTGGAGATGCTTTTCTATAAAAAGTACCAATTATAGGAGATTTAATTGTGATGTATTTATCATCATCACTAACTTCTGCTTTTGCTGCAATTTCCACTGAAGGAGTTCCTTCTTGTGCAGGTGCAGGCGCTGCAGGTACCATTGGGTTGTGTGCCATTGGTATCTGTTGAACATAAGTAGCTGGTTCAGGACCAACTGCTCCTGTGCGAATCGTTATTTTGATGTCTTCCATCTCTAATTTAACTTCGCTAGCACCAGATTTGGCTACAAATTTAATCAAGCTTTGAATTTCTTTAATATCCATCGAATTCTAGTTTAATATATAGTTGATATTGTTATTTTGAGTTATATGCCCATTTTAAATAGATAGATCCCCAGGTGAATCCACCTCCGAAAGCTGCAAAAACTAAGTTGTCTCCTTTTTTTAACTGCTTTTCGTAATCGTTTAATAATAACGGTAAAGTGGCTGATGTCGTATTTCCATACTTTTGAATATTCATCATCACACTATCATGATCTAAGCCCATTCTGTTCGCTGTGGCATCTATAATACGCTTATTGGCTTGATGTGGTACTAACCAAGCAATATCATCATGTGTTAAGGAATTTCGTTCCATAATTTCTGCTGCAGCATCTGCCATATTAGATACAGCAAACTTAAATACGGTTTTACCGTCTTGAAATATATAGTGTTGTTTGTTTTTAACAGACTCTTCCGTAGCGGGCATAATAGACCCACCACCATTCATACTTAAATAAGCTCTTCCGTTTCCATCAGAACGTAAGTATTCATCTTGCATTCCTAAACCTTCTTCATTAGGTTCAAAAAGTGCAGCTCCTGCTCCATCTCCAAAAATAATACAGGTAGTTCTATCTTTATAATCAATAATAGATGACATTTTATCGGCCCCTATTAAAAGCACTTTTTTGTACTTTCCAGATTCTATAAAACCTGCTGCTGTAGACATTCCAAATAAGAAGCTTGAACATGCCGCCAACAAATCAAAGGCAAAAGCATTGGTTGCTCCTATTTCTGAGGCTACAAATGCTGCTGTAGAAGCCACCAAAGTATCTGGAGTTGCTGTACCTACAAGTACTAAATCTATTTCTTTAGGGTCTATACCCCTTTTCTTTATTAAATCTTCCGCCGCTTTAATCGCCATATAAGACGTACCGGCTCCTTCTTCTTTTAGTATTCTTCTTTCTTTTATGCCTGTTCTAGTAGTGATCCATTCATCATTAGTATCCACTAGATCTTCTAACATTTTGTTAGTCATTACAAACTCTGGAACATAAGCCCCTACCGCCGTGATGGCCGCTGATAGTTTACCCATTTAGAAATGTTTTTGTGCTTAAAATCTTTAAAAAAGCCACAAATTTGGTGAAAATTAGTGATTTTTTGCGACTTTTTATCTTAAAAAGACTTGTTTTTAAGATTTTGGATTGCTGTCATAAAAAAACTCCCAACTTTTGCAAGTGGGAGTCCATATACTTATATCAGAAGTTAATTAAGCAACTGCTTCTTCTGTATTATCAATTAAAACTTGGCCTCTGTAGTATAATTTACCTTCATGCCAGTGTGCTCTGTGATACAAATGCATTTCACCAGTTGTTGGATCTTTTGCAAGAGTAGGGGCAACAGCCTTATAATGTGTTCTTCTTTTATCTCTTCTTGTTCTGGAAATCTTCCGTTTTGGATGCGCCATTTTTAAAACTTATTTATCCGTTAATAACTTTTTTAATGAATCCCAACGAGGATCCGTTTCTTTATTTTTATTTTCTTTTACTTCTTTTGGATGCAATTTTTCTAGTTTATCCAATGCTGCTGACTTTAAAGTTCCGTCCTCTATTCCAGGATGAACTTTTTTTAGCGGCACTGCTAAAACGATCATTTCATAAACATATTGCGAAATATCTACCTGAAAATCTCCGTGAGGAAGTATCAGAATTTCATCATTGTCATCATTAAACTCATCACCAAATTTAACTAGCAGTTCCAAATCTGCTTCAATAGGTTGGTCATAAGGTTCATTGGTAACATCACAATAAACATTTACAGTACCCGTCGCAGCTATCTCTAACTCCAACATCGTACTAGATTTATTTAATACAACTGCTAACTTAATTGCAGCGCTATTAAACTCATCGTATTCAAAAGATTCAAAGAACGTATTGTCTATTTCAAAATTAAATTCATGCCTTCCTTGCTTCAATCCTGAAAAAGGAATCACGAACTCTTTATGCTTCTTCATGTTTGACACTTATTTAGTGCTCCTGCCACGTAAAGGCGGGTGCAAAGATACTATTATTTTACTAAAACCCAACTTTTTAGCTTTTTTTGTAAAATAGCGTTCAAAGGCTGTATTTACTAATAAAATTAGCTAAAAATTATTTCTCGCTCGACTTATTTATCTAAATTCTCTTTTCAATCTTGACTTTTTAAGAGGATTTGCCGTTAGCTCGCTGTATTCTTTTCTATTTCTAAAGATCTCTATCGCCTTAAAAACAGCTTCTTCAAATGAGCTATGATCTGCTTTTCCTTTTCCTGCTATTTCATAAGCAGTACCATGATCTGGAGAAGTACGTACTTTATTTAATCCTGCGGTGTAATTTACACCTCTACCAAATGATAATGTTTTAAACGGAATTAACCCTTGGTCATGATATGCCGCCAAAATAGCATCAAAACTCTTATATCCATCAGATCCAAAAAAGCTATCTGCTGAGTAAGGCCCGAAAACTAAGCTCCCGCTATCTGAAAGTTCTTTAATAGCTGGCTTTAACGTATCATCATCTTCCTTACCAATAATACCATTATCACCACTATGTGGGTTAATACCTAGTATCGCAATTTTAGGCTTAGAGATTCCAAAATCTACTTTTAAAGATTGCTCTATGGTCGCTACTTTACTTTTTATTAATTCTGGTGTTATTGCTGCGGCAACATCTTTAACGGCTATATGATCTGTGAGCAAACCTACTTTCAAGTCGTCCGTGATCATAAACATTAGACTCTCTCCTTCTAATTCCTGTGCAAGAAAATCTGTATGCCCTGGAAATTTAAAATCTTCTGCCTGAATGTTATTTTTATTTATAGGAGCGGTAACTAATACATCGATCGCTCCTTCCTTTAAGGCTTGAACAGCTGCCTTTAAAGATTTAATAGCAAAATCACCTGCTTCTGCAGTAGCTTCTCCAAACTTTATATTTGGAATTTCACGCCATACATTAACCACATTAATCTTACCATCCAACGCTTTTGAAGCTTCTTGAACCCCATGATAATTAATATCTAACTTAAGCTCTGTCTTTTGGTATGATATAGTTTTATTAGATGCAAAAATCACAGGAGTACAGAAATCTAACATTCGATTGTCTTCAAAAGTTTTCAATACTACCTCACAACCTATTCCATTTAAATCGCCAATAGAAACCCCTACTTTTATTTTTTGTCTTTCCTCCATGATATCTTATGGGTTTATAGTAATTTTACAGCACAAAACTAGTTAATTAAAACGAGACATGTTTACAGGAATAATTGAAACTTTAGGAGAAGTAAAGACATTAAAGAAAGAAAACACCAATTTGCACATTACCGTGAAGTCTTCTCTTACTCCTGATCTTAAAATAGACCAAAGTGTATCTCATAATGGTGTTTGCTTAACTGTAGTTGGCATACAGGATGATTCCTATACCGTAACCGCTATTGATGAAACTTTACAAAAAACCAACCTTGATCACTTAAAGGTGGGTGACCGCGTAAATTTAGAACGCGCCATGATTTTAGGTTCTCGCCTAGATGGCCATATTGTTCAAGGACATGTTGATCAAATTGGAACCTGTATCCTTATAGAAGAAAAAGAGGGTAGCTGGGTATTTACTTTTGAATATGATGCTACCCTAAATAACCCAACAATAGAAAAAGGATCTATCACTATTGACGGAACCAGCCTAACAGTAGTTAACTCTGGATCTAATACGTTTAGTGTAGCAATAATTCCTTATACCTATGAGCACACCCGTTTTAACTCCTATAAAAAAGGAACTATTGTAAACCTTGAGTTTGACGTTATAGGGAAATACGTAGCAAAACTAATGGCCAATAGGTCTTAATTTTTAGCTACTCCGCTTTCATAACCCGCAATAATAACTTGCGCCTTTTCTTTATCTTTCTCCAGTACCGCTAAAGATATTGTTGAAGAGGTACCACCTACAAAACCAGCAATCACTCCAGAATTTTGTTCGTTTTTTTCAATGTATGGAATACCTGCCTCTTCAAATAATCCTTTTAAGAGAATCACCCCAACCTGAGTACCACTATATATCTTCGTGTATTTTTCGTTATCTGTCATAATCATTCTTGTTTCAAATAAAACTACACAATCTAATTGAATAGCCACTACACTTTAATAAAAATTTGTCTTTTGTAAAGTACCAAAGCGATGAGGCAATAAAAGCTCATAATTGTGAAGGCATATAAAAAGGAAGAGAGTTCTGCGGGTAAAAAATCATGAACGTAAAACGTTGTAAAGAACCATGATTTTAGAGTAACATTGGCCGTACCAACATGTATCAAACCAAATAACTTACCTACAAAACTAGATAAGAAAAATACCGTTATTGCATTAGCTCCTACATAGTTAAAAATAGTCCCAAATTGCACTTTTCTAATGGTTGTGATATAATAAATTAGTGCTAAAATTAGATTAGCCCAACCTGCACTTACCAATACAAAACTACTAGACCATAGCGCTTTATTTATAGGAAAAACAAAATCCCAAGCATGACCAAGAAGTACTAAAGCACTCCCGAGCACCATTAAAATAGTTATTTTATTTTGCCGCTTTGTACGTAAGATCTGCCCCGTGAACACCCCTAAAAGGCAGCTTGCTACAGCTGGAATTGTACTTAACACTCCTTCAGGATCATAATCATCTTTCCACATATGGGTTCCCAAAAGCTTTAAATCTACATAATTGGCTAAATTATTAGGAGCCCTATCAAAAGTTGATGCTATACCGTTTACAGGAATGAAGCCCATGACCACCCAATACCCTACAAGAATTACCGCTGTTACGGCCATTAATTGTTTCCAATTAAAATTTAGAAATAGGATTGAAGTAATAAAAAATACGACACCAATTCTCTGCAATACGCCAGGAAAACGAATCTCTGAAAAATCCTTGACAAATGGGAAGGTCAAGGTAAAAGCACCCAGAAACAAACCTAAGCCTATTAATTTAAGACTGCGAATTGTTATTTTCTTATAGGTCGCTACATTACTCTTCTTAGTACTGTACGCAAAGAAAATTGATGTTCCTACAATAAATATAAAGAATGGAAACACCATATCTGTTGGGGTATATCCATGCCAATCTGCATGTAAAAATGGCCGATACACACTAGCCCATGTTCCCGGATTATTTACCAATATCATTAACACAATTGTCATTCCTCTAAATATATCTACCGCTGCAATTCTCTCTTTCATGGGATTAGGAATTTATATGTCTGCCTTTAAAGTTAATTATTTTACAATACTTTTGTAAACCACAGAGCAACAGTTTTCATGTATTTAACCCTTTCTTCAACAATCCCTCAATCTTCTTGGATATTAGCCTTTTTGGCTGCTATTATTTTAGGAATTTCAAAATCGGGCATTAAAGGAATAGCAATTATCATTGTAACTTTAATGGCTATTGCTTTTGGCGCAAGAGAATCTACAGGCCTCATTGTACCCTTACTTATTGTTGGTGATATTTTTGCTGTTATTTATTACAACAGACATGCGCAATGGAAATACATTATCCGGTTTTTACCTTGGATGATTTCTGGAGTACTTATTGGCGTGGTTATCGGGAAAGACTTGGATGAGCAAGCTTTTAAATTTGGAATGGCTTTTATAATTCTTGGCAGTGTACTAATGATGTACTGGTGGGACAGGAGAAAGAGTAAATCTGTTCCTACTCATTGGGCCTTTGCTGGATTTACAGGTATTATGGCAGGTATCACCACTATGATTGGAAATTTGGCCGGGGCATTTTCTAATATATTTTTCCTAGCGATGCGCTTGCCTAAAAATGAATTCATAGGTACTGCTGCCTGGTTATTTTTTATAGTTAATGTCTTTAAATTACCATTTCACATCTTTGTTTGGAAAACAATCACAACAGACACGCTCCTCATCAATTTAAAATTAGCTCCTGGAATTATTATCGGTTTATTTATTGGCGTGCGCTTGGTTAAAATAATTAAAGATGATTTTTACCGAAAAATGATTCTAATACTAACCGCTCTTGGTGCTTTGCTTATTCTTTTTAAATAAAAAAAGGAGCCGTATTAACCGCTCCTCTATCATACACTTTTCCAATACCTTATTGAATTCGGTTGTATTCATTTACCATTTTTGAATACGTCTTACTTAATTTTAACGGCGAGCCATTGTCTGGGATACTAGGATGCACAATACTATATTTAAAATCACCCTCTTCCACACGCTCTTTTAAGTTTCTTATCTCGCGAATAAACTGCTCTCCCGTTGTTATAAAACTTTTGAGACTGTGCTTTGCACCCACCGACGTTCCGTACTCTTTTTTAAACTGTGTTTCATCTTGAGCTAATTTTTCTAACGCATCATAAAAAAGCCTAAATTCTGCAACTTTAGTATCAAAAGCTTTCATGTCTATATTTTTTAATTCGGGACCATCTAAACCTCCTATGACATCTAAGACAGCTTCAGAGGTATGCAAGCCCATCATTAAATTATATTTTATTAATTGTCCACTAGATTTGAATTTTTCTACATCAAACGCAAACAACTCATCTTGTACCACTACAAATTCTGAAAACATAGTATCATATGCGATAAAGTATGCATCAAATGCTGTTTTTAAGCGCTCATGTAGCTCCTGTCCTTTCACAAAAGCATCATCCTTATAGTCTTGCTTTTTATAGTAACCGTTTGCTTCTTCAAGAATATTAAACAGGTTTTTTGCTTTTTCATGTACCACCTTCATAGGCGCATCTACACCCGCTATCTCTACATTCATCATCAAGCCTTTTTCCAAAGCGTTCAAAGAATGTTCTGGTAATGTATATACCCCTTTAATATTCTTAGCTCCTTTTGGCCCGTTTTCAATAGATGCCCAATCAAAATAATGATTATAAGCATCATTAGCTCTTTTATTGAAGGCATTGCCAAAATCAATATATGCATTATATTTCCCTATAAATTCGTTTGAATCAAACTTACTTTCGGGCACTGCAGAGGTAGTCGTTGTACCATGCTCATCAACTTGTTTTTCTTTTGAATCTCCGCAACTTGCTAGGAAAAGGGAAATACAGATTAGGGTACCAAATGTTTTTTTCATAATAGTCGTTTAAATTGTGGTTGTCATATATAGAATGTGACAAAGTTATAGCCACAATTCAAACAAAAAGCCCCTAGGTCTAGTACAATTGCTATACCTGTTTTCAGTTATACCGTAAGCACATCTAAATCCCAAACTAAAGGAAGCAGGAAATACACCATTAAAGTGAGTATTATAATAGAAATGATGTTTAACCAAAACCCAGATTTTATCATGTCTGAAATTTTAAGATAGCCAGAGCCGAACACCACGGCATTAGGAGGCGTAGCCACAGGAAGCATAAAAGCGCAAGAAGCCGCGAGTGTTGTGGCGACCATTAAAATAAATGGGTTAACTTCTAATTGCAAAGCTATGGGCGCTAATATTGGCATGAGCATAGCTGCTGTTGCCAAATTTGAAGTTACCTCGGTTAGAAAATTAACAGCAGCAATAATAAAAAGCACCAATAAGAATAAAGATAGCCCTTGCAATAACCCCATTTGAGCCCCCAGCCATGCTGCCAAACCCGTAATTTGAAATCCTGAAGCAAGTGCCATTCCACCACCAAATAATAAAATAATTCCCCACGGTATTTTGACCGCATCTTCCCAAATAATTAACGCTTCTTTTTTAGTCGATGGAATAATAAATAAAAGCACTGCAGCTGCAATGGCTATCGCAGTATCATCTATTTTAGGTATAAATTTCTGCAGTACATACGATCTAAAAATCCAGCATAAAGCCGTGAGCACAAAAACAAAAAGAACGGCCTTTTCTTCTTTTTTCATTGGACCCAATTCTTTCTTAAGCCTTTGTATTTCCTTTTTACCGCCAGGGAATTCAATTTGCTTAAAGGTATATGCCACTCGCGTTAAATAAAACCACGCTATTACAAGTAATAAAACAGAAATAGGCAAACCAAACTTCATCCATTGCCAAAAAGAAATTTCTATCCCATATGTTTTTTCTACAAAACCCGCAAAAACTAAATTAGGCGGAGTACCTATAAGTGTCGCAATCCCTCCAATAGATGCAGCATACGCAATACTCAACATTAAGGTTTTTCCGAAAATACTATTTTCATTGGCCGCCGTATTTGGATTGTCTTTTAATTCCGATACGATAGACATTCCCATAGGTAGCATCATTACAGCAGTTGCCGTATTTGAGATCCACATAGAAAGAAATGCAGTAGCCACCATAAACCCTAGAATTATTCTGTAGATATTAGTTCCTATTAAGTTGATAATATTAATAGCAATACGCCTATGGAGATTCCATTTTTCAATGGCAATCGCAAGAATAAACCCTCCTAAATACAAGAAAACATATTTATCTCCGTAAGCAGAAGTAGTAGCAGCCACGTCTAGGATTCCAGAAAGAGGAAATAATATTATGGGTAATAAAGAAGTAACCGCAATGGGCACTGCCTCTGTAATCCACCAGACGGCAATCCAAAGTGTAATTCCCACCATTAGATAAGCATCATCAGACATGCCCAAAGGCGGACTTGAATTATAAAAAAATAAGTATAATAAGGGACCCAATAGTAGGGCCACTGTTTTTCTGGTAATTTTCATTTGGCTGAGATAATCTGCCAAACAATTTAGGATAAAAAACCGTACTCTTTAATGCTTGCTATAAATTAATTTGAATCGGCACTATTAAACATGAAAAAAGGGCATTTGAAATTGCTTCCAAAATGCCCTTTTAGGGGAACATAACAAACACTTTACTTTTCAACCATTGTAAATGGGTTTGTTATCGTTTTTGCACTCTTATAACATGGTTAGTGTTTGTGCTCTACTCGCTAAACTTTTACTATCTAAAGTTGATTTTTCTTTTTCAACCTCTACTTTATTTGCTGTTAATACTGGCGCCGCTAATATCCATGTGGATACACATAATAGACCCATTACTACTGATATTGTTAATTGCTTCATCTATCGGACTGTCTTTTTTTTTTAAATAACTATTCAATCTTTTTTTAACGGAGAAAATGTTCAACACTAAAAAGAGTGAATACAGAAAACAGATCGTACTCGATACAAACAAAAAAATCACTAAATATGAAGTATTCATATATTAAAAATTAATTGTATTCATTAAGTTGGTCATGTGTTTTCGTGAACTTAAGGTTGGTTACTCCCTCAAATCTTTTGTAAAAATATAGTACTATTTCCTTATTTAAGAATCCTACAAGAGCAAAATTGATTCTTCGTTGAAATATGCTTAATTATCGACAAAAAGCACAATTGTAGGTTTTTTCTTACGGATGAAACAAAAAAAAGCATTCATTTCATAAATTGAAAGAATGCTATATACTTTAAATTTGTAGTCCTTTAAGACGTATAACTTTGGCTATTTCAGGTATTTCGCCATAGTGCTCAAAAGCTCCTCATGTTCAAAGGGTTTAGAAAGAACTGCATTCATCCCTGATTTCTTAAAAGCCTTAAAATCATCTTCATAAGAATACGCAGTGATGCCTATAATCGGTATACTCTTAATGTTCTTAAAAGGAAAATCTCTAATTAACCGTGCCACTTGATCTCCTGTTACATTAGGCAAGTTAATATCAATTAATAACAGATCATACTCTTCATTAATAAGTTTCTCCATCACTAGCGCACCGTCACTCACAAGATCTATATAGAAGTAATTGGTGTCTAACAGAGATTTAAACAGTACCGTTTGCACGTTAATATCATCCTCGGCTAGTAATATTCTAAATTTTTTGTCTGTTCTAAACTTCGCTTTTTTATCTTTCTTTTTACGCGGTGTTATAATACTGGTTTTAGATGTAGTAGCTAATGGTTGTTTTAGTGTTAAATCAAAATAGAAAGAAGATCCTTCACCAACATTCGAAATTACCTTAATTTCTGAATCCATTAAGTTTAATAACCCCTTCACAATAGACAAGCCTAAACCAGTGCCTCTAGGTGCATCAGAATTTTGTTCTCCACTCAATTGTGAAAAACTCTCGAAAATAGCGGTTTGGTTTTCTACGGATATCCCTACTCCTGTATCTACGATTTCAAAGCGTAAGTTTAATCTGTTGGCTCTTTTCTGATTTAATTGAATGTCTAAACGTATGCTACCCGTTTGCGTATATTTAAAAGCGTTATCAAGCAAATTGGTAAGCACCTGAAACAATCGCAATCTATCACCTTCTACAAGATCTACAATCTTCTTGTCTACATTAACAGCAAATTCAATATTATTGTCAAGGGCTCTAGTCTTATACGTAAAACGTAGTAAATCAAAAAGCTGCGATAAACTAAAAATATTCTCACGAAGTTTTAACCTTCCGGAAGAAATCATACTGATACTTAATATGTCATCTAAAAGCTGTTTTAGATTCGCATTTGACTGTTGGAGAAAAGTAACCATATCTTGCTGTTGATTGGTTAATGCCGTATCTGAAAGTATCTTGGTAATAGAGATGATACTGGTAAGTGGGTTACGTAATTCATGACTAAAATTACGGATAAAAGAATTTTTAAAATTTTCTCTTTCCTCTAATTCAGCATTTTTTATGGCAACAAGCTCCCCATTTATAATAGACTCATTACGTGTTTGAGCAATGGCCTGGTACTCCGTATAATGACTAGTATAGTCTGTAATAATTATTAAATACCCTTCTTCTTTTTTAACAAATCTTATGTCTGTAACATAATCTTCATCTTTAAAGTGTATATGAACGCAACTAAATAGCAACGCGTTCTCTAAGGTATCTTTTATAGATTCAAAGGTATAAAAGAACGCATGTACATCAAAGATTGAGCTGTTTATTTCTAACTTTAAAAAGGCTTGATCTGTTTCTAGAATAGTGCCCTTTTCATCGACTAAAATAAATTGAACGTTTTGGGTAGCATATTCTTTCTGATACTGATCTAGCATTCTAATGTAATAATTTGGCTAAATGTAGAAATAAATCATTTACCGCATTACCTGTTTTGGCACTCGTTAAAAAATTTGTTTCTATATTATTTTTTGTAAATAGTGTTTCTAAATCTTCCTTCAATACTAAATCTACCTTGTTACCCACTACCAATAGCGGAGTTTTTGATATTTTAGATCTTACAATATCTAAATCAGCATTTAATGCTTGGAATGTAGAGGGTCTTGTTACATCAAAAACAAATACAACACCATGCGTTCCTAATAGATACGCATCTCTTATAGTTGTTAGATCATCTGTTCCTTCTAAATCCCAAAGAATTAGAGACACTTCTTCTTCAGGAGAAACCTCTACTACCTTTTTTGTGATATGAACGCCAATAGATACCTTATAGTTATCTGAAAAACTATCTTCTACAAAACGCCTAATTAATGAGGTTTTACCCACCCCAAAATGTCCTAAGACTACAATTTTTTTAGATACTTGCATTTTCAAATTTTACGAGTAGCTCTTTTTCAAGTGTTTCTCTGTCCATTATTTTTTTATCTGATTCCTTTTCTGAAGCGAAAAGTGAATCTAAATTTTTTCCCATAAAATCATCATAAAAATCAAAAATAAGGTCTTGAACTTTATCTTTTGCGCTGATAGAATAATTACCAGATATAACTACAGCTACATAATAAGACACAAAACTCTGTAAGTGAATATTATATAATTCGTATTCTATTAATTCCAAATTTTGATTTTTCTGTCCAAAGGCATCTTCTACAAAGCCCTTTATTGCGGTTAGCATTCCAGAAATCATATCCTCATCTATGGTTTCTGATTTGGTATAACTCGCCGCTAAAATCCCAGAGCCTCTTTCTATTAACAAGACCTGTTCTATATTCGCAGATTCTAGTTCACTAAGAATAATCTCTTCTTCTTTAACCCCCGTAAACCAAGATTTAAACTTTATCTTCCAGCGTGATGCTGATAGTTTTTGGTTGATTTTCTCGGATAAGATTTTCATCTCTTGCGAGATATATTTTTTAATCATTTTACCCAAAATAGGATACAACGCATCTACAATATCATCCTTGTTTTTCCTTATTTCTTCTTTTAACGTGAGGGTAATTGTAGGACCTAGTGTCTTAGGAATATCAGCTATAAACTCATTAAGCCTTTGCGTAATAATAGGATCTACTTTTTCTGAAAGTTGATCTTTTTCATTAACCGTTTTTTCTATAATCTTAATACGATCGGCGATTTTTTCGGCAAAAACACGGTCATCTGTAAACAAAATGTCTCTAAGAAGCTCTACTTTGTCTTTCTCGACCATAATAATTTTATTTAAAAAATTACTTTTTGCTTACTTTTTCACCTAGTTCAATTAAAATATTGCCCAAAGCTTTCTTATCAAGCTTTTCAGCATCTAGAGTTTCAATCTTGTCTTCTAATTTTTCTTCTAACTCCGTTACTCTAATATTAACGTCTGTAGCTACAGAATCTAAAGCTGTATTAAGTTCTGTTCTTACTTCTTCAACAAGCTCCTCTAAAATTCTTTTCTTTTCAAGAATATCTTTTTTAAGCGCCTCGAATTCAGAGTCATACGCCTGAATATCATCGCCAAAAATAAGATTCTTAATTAAATCGATTTTTGAACCTGCTTGCGTTTCTTTATTGTTTAAATCTATTACCGGCTTACTATTTGTTGACATATGCAGAGAAATTGGTTGAAATTGTTTTGTTATGTTCCCGCTTTTTTATCTATAAGTTAACCATTTTAAACATAAAAAATGGCTTCGATCACAAATAAATAAGTAGGTAAAATTACTAAATTTAGCCGAGACCGCAAGGAAAGCACGTATTTACACCTATTCTAAATTATATGCATATGTTCATAAAAGCCTTAAGAATTTAATTGAAGTTCAATTTTTTCGAAATTTGACTTTTCTGCATCACATACTTGACAACAATAATCTTCTGGCAAATCTTCAAATAACGTTCCTGCAGGAATCCCTAATGACACATCTCCATATTCCTTATCATAAACTGTAAAGCACGATGTACATTGGTAGACTTCTCTAAATAATTGCTCTGATACCTTTTTAGTTTCTTCTTTGATGATTTTTTCTTGCCCTAATTGTTTAAAGTACTTTTTACTCAGTTCCATTAATAAACCTGGCAATTCTATTTTATCTACATCTTGAGCGTACACCTCATAGATTTGAGTATTTGGATCAAAGTTTTTAAAATGCAGTACATTATACGTTGGCCGTATTGCAAAGTCTTTTACTATAGTTGGCGCCGTATTTTTTTCAATCACCACCGAAGAAAAATGGGTGCGTTTTCCAGATTCATTACTCAACCCAAAAGTTAACCCATAGGTACTAATATCATTTTGATCAAAACTTAGCACCAAAAATTTCTTTAATTCTAATGCCTCAATATCATCAACAGGCAAATGCCAGTTCATCTCTAATTGTGAGTGGCGAATATTGATACCCCACTGTCCTAAAAACTTTTCTAAATCTGGTCTACTCTGCCTTTTTATTCCTTTTACGATAAATGATTTCCAAGGGGTTATGCATATTTTACCCACGCCATTATCCAAACAGAAACCACAAAACTCTTTTAAGAAATTTAAATCATATCTATTATTTCTCCAGTACAATCCTAGCCAATATTGATCTAGCCCCATCCTATTCATCCCTTCATAATAAGGAAATGTTAGGTAGGGGACTTCTAGCTCTTTTTCTATAGTTTTATTATTGGTTTCTAGATTTTTATTCAACACAAAAAACAACTCATCTACATCTTGAATATCATCAAAAATAGCTTCTATTGCTTTTGAGATGGTGTTAATATCCCAGCTGTACACTAGAACAGGATAAAATGCACCTGTCTCCCAGTGTGGTAATTTTACATTCAGATACCAGTAGTCTTCACTTTCTGAGGCTATAAAATTTAAATTCCCACTAAAAATAGGGACAAGACGCTGTTTAGCATCTGTGATATTTATTTTAAGCTTTGGCGCATAATCAAACCCTTCAAGTATGTATAAATAGGTAGATCCTTTTAACCAATAGGTCATCTCAAAAATATCTGCACAGACATAAGAAGATACTATATTTTGATAGGAACGCTCGCCAATAATTGTTGTATTGTATTTAGAAATTCGCTCTAGCTGCTCTTCATCTGCATTGTTTAATGGAAAAAGCAAATCCTGCCTAGAACCAAAGTAAACTTCTTTAAGCCCTGCTGCTTCCAACATGGTAATCACATCTTTTAATTCTCCTGGAGAGGTAACTCCTCCTTTTAGCAATATTCTATGTAAATCATCATTCATAATTGTATGCATTAATGGCTTAATTGAAGCTGATTTTTTAATAGTTCTTTTATTTCTGGTTTACAACTTCCACATCCCAGACCTGCTCCTGTTTCTGAGCATAATTTTGTGAAATCTGAACATCCTCCCTGAATAGCTTCTATAACATTACCTTCTCCTACCTGACTGCAAGAGCACACCAGTTTTCCTTTCATCGGAGCCGTATTTGAAGCTCCACGAAGCAATTCATTTCGTTTTTCCGAGAGTTCAATCTCTTCTTCTATCAAACGTTTAAATTCTGCAAACTCGTTCTTATCACCCATTAGGATGGCTCCTTTTAGGGTATCGTCTTTAACGATACATTTTTTATAAAAACGCTTGCTTACATCCATCAGTATAATTTCTTCAAAACTACTGTCGCCCGCAGGAGAATTTACCATTCCTATACTGCACAGGTCTAAATTCTCAAATTTTAGAATATTCATTAAGACAGAGCCATTATAGATGCTACTAAAATCTCCTAAAATATAGTTCGCAGCAATATCTGCCTGCTGTTCTGCTGCAGACGTAATTCCGAACAATTGATTATTAAACTCTGCTATTTCCCCTAAAGCATAAATAGATGGATTGCTGGTTTGCAAATAGGAATTAACCACCACACCTCTTCTTGTTTTTAACTTGGTTTGCTTTGCCAGTTCTATATTTGGTCGGGTACCAATAGCATAAACTATAGCATTACATTTAATCGTTTTTCCAGTTTTTAAATTTACCAGCAAGGTATGATCACTAGACTTCTCCTTAAACACCGTACTTACTTCATTATCAAAATAAAGATTAATACCACGCTCTACTACATCCTGTGCTAATAATTTACTAGCAACATCATCTAACTGACGCTCCATTAATCTAGGTGCACGCTGAATAATACTAATATTTACCTGTATTTTCTTTAGTGCCGCCGCAAGTTCTAGTCCTAATAAACCACCCCCTACGATAACTACATGTTGCTCCTCATTTTGCAGGCCTGTTTCTCTCAAATAGGTTTTTAATCGATCTGCATCACCACGTTCACGCATCGTAAATCTGCCCGGAAGTTTTATTTGCACATCACTAGGTACAAATGCCCTACTCCCTGTTGCCATGACCAATAAATCAAACGTATGCTTCACACCATTAGCATCTACCACGAATTTTTCTTTATCCTCTATTTGTGAAATTCCAACTCCAGGATGCAACACGACATCTAACTTTTTAAGCTCTCCTTTTTTAAGTTTCTCTAAAGCTGCCCAGGAAAGTTCATCACTTACATATTCTGGCAGTAATACCCGATTGTAGAATGGATCCTGCTCTTTTGAAAAAACATGTAATTCATCAACATCATTCTTTTCTCTGTACGACTGAATAAAACGATACGCTGCAGCACCAGCACCTATAATGACAACTTTCTGCTTTGGTTTGACATATTTTGCCACTTGAACGGCACAATATTTAAAATCTGGTTCTTTAGACACAGGGTCTACAATATCATTGGTTAAATTATTGGCACGCCCAAAGTCATTATTTAAAACTTTACCCCAATGCATAGGCATAAAGACTACTTGTTCCCGAATGTCATAATTAATAGTCACTTTTACCTGAACTTCTCCACGTCTACTTTTAATAACTGCTATATCGCCTTCTTTTAATCGCCTTAAAAAAGCATCCACCTTATTCATTTCTAAATAAGGATGCGGAATATGAGTGAGTAATCTATTTACTTTTCCTGTTTTTGTACGGGTATGCCATTGATCACGAACTCTACCTGTATTTAAGATTAGTGGGTATTCTATATTTGTTTCTTCTGATGAATTATAAACTTCGGCTGGCGCATTAAAATGTGCCTTTTTATCTGGTGTACTAAAAACTAGGTCAGTAAACAACCTTGGCGTTCCTGGATGGGTATTGTGTGGTACTGGCCATTGAAAACTACCTTCGTTTTTAAGTCTAGAATAAGACAATCCTGATATATCTATATCGGTACCTTTTGTTAACAAGCAATGCTCATCATACACCTCACTAGCATTGGTATAATTAAACCCTTCAAAATCCATTGCTTGTGCAAAACGCCATAAGATTTCCGCATCGGGCAAAGCCTCTCCGGGAGCATCAATTACTTTTGGCAAATAACTAATTCTACGTTCTGAATTAGTCATTGTACCTTCTTTTTCTAGCCAACCTGCTGCTGGCAAAACTAGATCTGCAAATTTTGTAGTTTCAGAATTATGAGAGATTTCTTGCACCACAACAAAGCTAGCTTTCTTTAAAGCCCGTTCTATCTTATTAGAATTAGGCATACTCACCACAGGGTTGGTACAAATAATCCAAATAGCTTTTAGCTTTCCTTCATCAAGTGCATCAAACATTTCTGTTGCTGTATACCCTGGCTTTTCCTGAATAGGTTTTCCTCCCCAAAAATCTGCCACTTCTTTTCTATGTTCAGGATTACTTAAATCTTTATGTGCCGCCAATAAGTTTGCCATTCCGCCAACCTCACGACCTCCCATAGCATTTGGTTGCCCTGTAAGTGAAAAAGGTCCTGATCCTGGTTTTCCTATTTGGCCTGTTAACAGCGATAAATTAAGTAAGGATACATTTTTAGAAACACCAATAACACTCTGGTTGAGCCCCATGGTCCACATGCTAATAAAGCCTTTTGCATTACCAATATACTGAGCTGCTTTTTTAATTTCATCTGCTGGAATTCCACATTTATCTGCCGCCTGACGAATGGTTAGCTCAAAAGCACTTGCTTTACACGCCTCAAAATTTTCTGTATGCTTTTTTATGAAATTCTTATCTATCTTTTTCTTTTCTATTAAGAGCCTAGCAATAGCATTAAATAAGATAACATCTGTTCCTGGAAGGATTTGTAAATGCAAATCTGCAGAAGCACAGGTCTGCGTTTTACGAGGATCTACTACTATAATTTTTACATTCGGATTTTCCTCTTTATGTTTTTCTAAACGTCTAAATAATATGGGGTGACACCAAGCAGGGTTTGCTCCAGCAATTAGAAAACAATCTGCTAATTCTATATCAGCATATGCAATAGGTACTGCATCATCACCGACTGTTTTTTTGTAGCCTACTACCGCAGAACTCATGCACAAACGAGAGTTGGTATCTATATTGTTACTCCCAATAAACCCTTTAATAATTTTGTTTGCTAAGTAATATTCTTCTGTTAAACACTGTCCAGACACATAAAAACCTACGCTATCCGGACCATGCTTTGCTATGATACTTTTAAAAACTGCTGCCGCCCGATCAAACGCAGTGTCCCAAGAGACCCGTTGTAAAGGGTGGTTTCTACTCCAACGCATTTCAGGATACAAAATTCGATCTGAAGTATCTTGCGCTACGTAGTTTAGGTTTTTACCTTTAGAGCATAACATTCCAGAATTCACAGGGTAATTTTCATCTCCTTCTACACTCAAAACACCTTTTGAATCTTTCTCTACTACTATTCCGCAGCCTACTCCGCAGTAGGAACATATCGTTTTGTGTGTTGTATTCTTTTGCATGATTTTAAATCTAGATGCAAACGCATCATAATTAGCCATCGAAAGGTACAAAAAATACGTATAAATACGTAGTGCTGATTTAATAATAATCAGCCTAAGGTTTTGATATATCAATAATTAACAAATATCAAAAAAACAGATTTATGCTCAGAAATGTAGGTAAAAAAGCTATAATATATTGCCCCGGTAGGCCTTAGGGGGCATGCCTATCGTTCTTTTAAAATATTTAATAAAATAAGAGTCGTCTTCAAAACCTAAACGAAATGCTACTTCATTTATAGGTAGGCTTGTAAATTTTAATAAGCGTTTAGCCTCCAGTATTATGCGTTCTTTCACCAATTCGGATGGTGCTTTACCTACCACACTTTTAGTAATGGTGGTTAATGTCTTAGCGGAAGTATTTAGCAAATTGGCATAATCTTTTATCGCGAACCCCTCTCTATAATGAAGTTCTAAAAGATCTTTGAATGCAAAAAACTGTCGCTCATAATGATTATTTATTTGCAGCTTTCTACTACTATCTGAATAATGAATACGCTCCATGGTTATTAAGAGCGATTTAAGCAAAAAACGAATCATATCTTCATGACCAAAACTTAATTTATTGGGCAATTCTTTTGCTATTAATTCTATATGATGCGTTGCAATTTTTACCGTATTACGATCCAATAGATAGCAAGGATTTTGCTCGATATTGAAAATGTTATATTTCAAGAAAATATCAACATCTGAATGCATAAAAAAACTCTCATTAAAATGAATTAACCAACCTTCTACTTCTAGGTTATCATCAAAAAAATGAATCTGATCTTTATTCGTAAAAAGCACCATATTTTCTTTAATCTCATACGAATTGAAATCTACCGTGTGTGTACCTCCTGCATTAAAAAACCATAATAATTGATAGTAACTATGTGAATGTGGTGTGGCTGCTTTTTCTGGATTTTTTTTCCGATAGCTTTTTAGATCATGCAATTGAAACTGCAACTTATTAGGGTGCGCTTTATGTAGGTGATATTGCTCTATTTTTTGAGAATCTTTCACTAGTGCTTTAATTTTTCGGCCGCTAATTTTCCACTATATATGGCACCGTCCATATAACCTCCGTGCAGGGGCGATGTTTCTGCCCCAGAAAATAACAGTTTCCCATTCATATAGAAGTCGGCAAAAACAGGGTTTCCATACGCCGGACTCATATAAATAGATTTAATGGTTTCACAAGAAGTATTTTTATCCTGCGACCAATCCTTTTCGTTATAGGAGGTGTACTCCATAATTTCTTCTCCTAAATATTTAGTAAGATATGCAAGAATTTTTGCTTGTCGTTCTTCAGGAGTTACATCTCTTAGCGCTTCATTTACAAAGCCCATTAAACCAAATTCCGTTTCCGCATGATTGCTATGATCATACAATTCTGTTACAGCACCTACTTGCCCAATGACCGTTCCTGATAAATTTCTAGCTCTCCAAAAAGGCTGCTTAAATTTTAGTCCAACCTTTATAGCATTACTCATCCAAGTATGCGTATTTTTCATCACCTCAGTAACATTGTTGGGTAATGCTGGTGAAAAATCTATCCGTGTTGCAATCCGTGGCGGAATGGTACTCACAACTTTTTCTGCGCTATATACACCTTTATTGGTTACTACTTTTATGCTATTACCAAGATCTTCCATCGCTATAACTGTGGTATCTGTATGTATTTGATTAGAGAAAGGTGCTGCTAATTTTTTAATTACTGCCATAGATCCTCCTGCAATTCTGTGTGCAGATGGTGCACTAGGATCATTTTGAAAATAATGCTCAGGTGCCATAGTACTATACACCAAAACACTCTGTCCTTTCGTATATTGAGGGAATTTTTTAATCTTCAATTCCCTCAACAAGCCAGCCACATGTGTGTGATGATTTTGAAACCAAGTAGCGCCAAAATCGATCTGATTAGTGGTCAAAATCCTACCTCCAATGGTTGCTCTAGCATCTAAAACAATAACATCTGTTTCGCCCGCTTTGTATAACTCATATGCTGTTGTTAATCCTGAAAGGCCTGCGCCTATTATTAAATATTTAGAGGTAGTTTGTATCATTACTTATTCATTAAATGAGTTCCATGAACCACGGCGGCTCCTGCTCTCAAGGCAGCTGCGATAAAGGTTACTTCTGCTAATTCTTCTTGTGTAACACCCGCTTTAACAGCTTGCTCTTTATGTATTTCTAAACAATAAGGGCATTGCGTTGTTAATGCTACCGCAATCGCAATTAATTCTTTGTATTTTTTAGGAATTACACCATCACTCAGGGCTTCTTTGTCAAAAGCTTGAAATGCTTTCATAGCCGGACTCGCATTTTTTTCCAAAGCACCTAAGTGCTTTAAATTATCCATTGTATACATATTACTTATATTTTATAAAGATTAAAAAAAATAAGATAAGACACGCCTCTTATCCTTTATTAAAAACTGGGCTTAATTTCTCCCAGACATTACACCACCGTCAGTATCCCAAATGGCACCTGTTACCCATGAGGCTTTATCTGACAATAAAAAATGTATGGTTTCCGCAACATCTTCCGGCTGCCCTATTCTTCCAATTGGATGAAACGCATTAAACCCCTTTAAAGCTTCGTGTGCTTTTTCTGCATCACCAAAAACACTATCATACACCGGTGTTTCTACAAGAGCAGGAGAAACTGCATTGACACGAATTTTATGATCCGCAAGCTCCATAGCTAAATGTTGTGTAAGAGAATGCAATCCTGCTTTTTGCATAGAATACGCCGAAGAAGGTGTTGCTTTTACGGCTTGTTTTGCCCACATAGAACCTACATTTACAATGGCTCCGCCACCTGTAGCCGCCATTTTTTTGGCCGCATTTTGTGTAATAAAAAAGAAACCACGATTTAAATCTTGATAAGAATCATAATCTTCTACCGTATGATCCAAGAATGGTTTAGGTCCAAAAATCCCAGAAGCATTTACGAGATAGTCCAAATTTTCCCATCCATCAACCATACTATTTAGCTCACTTACTGCACTAAGGTTTGTAATATCAACCTTATGACAATGTAAATTCTCCGAAACCTCACTTTTAAAAGCATTGAGTTTCGTATCATTGGTACCAACAATATGCACTTCTACTCCTTCTTTTAATAATCTTTGAGCTGTAGCTTTTCCTATTCCACTGCTTCCTCCTACAATTAATGCCGTCTTTTTCATTTGTTTATTTTTTATGTTAAAACTTAATGACAAAATTATGCAGCATATAGCACCCAATATGGTAGGTACTAGAGAGAAAATGGTACTTTTAGGAAGTAAAACTTTTTTATTGCTCTAATGAATAAACCTAAAACCATCAAAGAAGTACTGGTTGTACTGGATACCATCATAGAAGAATGTATTGCTAAAAATAGCCGATTGGGCTTATTTGCTTATTTATACCGAAGAACTACTGCCGAAATTTTAAAGGAAGTAGAACGTGGCAGTTTTGAAGACAATGCACAATTAGAACAGATGGATGTTGCTTTTGCCAATTTGTACATAGACGCCTACCAGGAGCATACTAAAGGGAATAGCGTAAGTGCTTCTTGGTTATTTTCTTTTGAAAATGCAACAGAAGAGCTGACCATTCTGCAACATATTATGTTAGGGATTAATGCACACATAAATCTAGATTTAGGCATTGCAACGGCGGCTACTATGAAAGGAAAAGAGCTAACGCTTATTGAAAAAGATTTTAATACTGTAAATGATATTCTTTTTAATATCACCAATGAAATGCAAGATCGTTTAAGTCGTGTTTCCCCATTGCTTTTCTTATTAGATCTATTAGGGAAAAATACAGATGAAAAGGTGATTGATTTTAGCATGCGTAAGGCCAGACAACAATCATGGAACAGTACAAATCTATTATGGGCCCTTGACGAAAGCCAAAAACCTGAGGCTATCGCTAAAATAGATTTATTGGTTTTAGAATTAGCAAAATTTATAAAAGACCCAAAGTCCAAAATAATTGGCTATGTATTAAAAGGAATTAGATCTTTTGAAGAAAAAAATGTAGGTCAAATTATTACTAAACTACAACGCGATTAGCCCTTAGACTAGGTTAAATTCTTGTGCTTTTTTAGATAGGTCGATAAGGTTTTTAACATCCATCTTGCGCATTAAATTAAACCGGTGTGTCTCTACCGTACGTTTACTATTCTCCAATTTTTCCGAGATTTGCTTGTTCGTTAAACCTGACAATATCAATTCCAAAATTTGAAGTTCTTTACTTGTCAAATCAAATGGATTATCGCTTGATTTAATGTGTTTTGGCTTCTCAGAAACAGGCTTACTTCCACTCAAAAGATTGTTGACCAAAACATTAGAAATATCACCACTAAAATACTTACCTCCTTGCTGTACCGTACGTATTGCTTTTATAAATTCGGTCTTACCGGTATCTTTAAGCAAATAGCCATTGGCTCCAGCATTCACAGATTTTAGTATATATTCCTCCGAATCATGCATGGATAGAATAATGGTTTTTGTTGCAGTCCCTTGTTTGTTTAAAATTTCAACCGCATCTATACCATTCATTACCGGCATACGAATATCAATAATTAAAAGATCTGGCTTTTTCTCATTGACCATATCAATGGCTTCTTTACCGTTTGAAACCTCCGCAACAACCACTAAATCTTCTTCTTCTTCGAGCAAAGCACGAATTCCATCTCTTACTAAAGAGTGGTCATCTGCTAAAACTATTCGTATCGTCTGGCTCATATTTTAAATGATATTTCTACAAATATAAATTAAAAATACGTAGTTGAATACTTAGAAAAATTTGAACACCGCTAGCACACAAAAAACCCTATACTCTTGAAAAATGGTGATAGGGTTTTTGTTTGCCTATTTTGTCATTAAATAGCAGGACCACTATCTACTACTGCTTCTATAACTGATTCAATAGTGTTAGGTATATTTTCAAATAAATCATAACCTGTAAGAACTTCTATAGCATCTACAGATGTCGTAAACTGCGTCCAATCACTACTAATTCCTTGATCATTAGGAACATTAATGGCAATCATTCTTGTAGAAGAGCTTACTCTTGCAATATCATCTGAACCATTAGGTAATATCAACGCCACTTTCCAAAAAGTATCGGGCACCGTAATCATGTTATTGTAAATATAATCTGCAGCTCCGTTAGCACCTGTTCCACCCACGCCTGCAACGCCTGCAATTATATGAATTTCATTACCCTCGGCTGCCACATCTCTTAAATAGTCTTCAAAATTAGCCCAAATTCCTTGGTTATTATTAGGAGATTGGGGTGCTATATTGGTCATGTAATAGGTGTTTTCATTAGAGTCCTCATCCCCATTTCTATCTGCAGACGGACACAAATGCCCTCTATTAAACCCTGTATTGGTATAATTTGATGTAGTAGCTCTGAAAAAACTAGAGGGTAGGGCTGTATCTTGTTTAAAACAATTACATCTTTCTGTAGTTCCTGTCCAAGCAGAACTTAAGTGCCAGCTCACCCAATTTGCTGTTCCTTTTGAGTTATTATAAGACAAGACGTAATCTGTGTTATCTAAATAGTAATTATCTGACAATACTCCGGCATCAGAAGGGTTTCCGAAGGTAATATTACTATCTTTTGAAGCAACACCAGCGCCTACGGAAACGTCTGGTATGCTCATTTCAATATTATCAATATTTACACGATTAGATCCTCCTGATAATTTTAAAATACCATAACGCGCACTCCCTAATTCATTTAATTCATAAACAACTGTGTTTAAAATTGTGGCATTGGTGGTCACCACATCCCCTACCGTTAGCCATGATACACCACTATCATAAGATAGCACTAGTTGCCAAGTAGAGCTTCCATCAGCACCATATGCGGCATGCCGAATACTCAAAGATTCTACCCCGCTAGTCATATCAAAATTCATAATCAAGTGTCCCGAATTTCTTATTCTAACCGATTTAGAACCATATTTTCTATCATTGGGCAAAGAACCAATCAATGCGTCAGAAAGATTCCAACTCCCAGAATTTTCTATGACTACATCATTGGCAGCATAACTAGATTTTGAAGCCTCCTCAAAACCTTCGATAAAACCATCTATTCCTTTCGCGGTATGATTGTGTTTAAAATAACCTTCGTTATCAAAAAAATAAGTGGGTACATTTTTGTAGCCCGCAATAAAAAGTTCGGAAGATGATGCAATTTCTTCATAATAATTAGCCGCATCATCATTAGTACAGCTACTAAAAATGAATATTGAAAATACTAAAAGTGATACCCGATGCATGAGATAAGTTTTCATATACTTGCTTATTTAATGATTGAAACATCAAATGTACAATTTTGTAAGATTATTCCTACTTATAATTTAAAATAAAAAACTACTACAATGAAATATTCTTCATCATAGTAGTTAGTGTATAGAAAGAGTGACCTTATCTTTATTTGGACGCTGTATTTAAGAACTTTGGCTTAATGGTCAACATTACCCAAGCCCAGTTTTGACCGCCTGCAGCAGCATCTTCTGTAATACCTTTTAATTCATACATGCCATCACTAGCAAACATTTGAGAGTATCCAATAGCTAGCCCATATCCTTTAAATTTCTTTGCAAATACAAGATCTATTTCCGTTCCTAAAGATTTCTCTCCACTAGCCAGTTCTTGTTCGCCGCTAAAATTCAGCGCTTTTACCATTAGACTAGAAGTTTCATTTAGTTGAAATTTAGCACTCACATGCACATCTAATAAACCTATTGAGTTTGCATGGTTGCCTACATAGAAGTAATCCATAAACCCATTAAACTTATGATTGGTTCCGTACAGCGGAAAGAAAGCTCCTGTTTCTCCTGCATCACCATCATTACCGCTAATAATTTCTACTCCAGCACCTAATGTTACTTTATCAGAAGCCTTTAAGCTGGCATCTAGACTCGCTAAGTAAGCCCCCTTTACATCTACTTCTCCTTGTCTTTGTCCTGTTTGCAAAAAGATATTACTCTCCAATCCTAACTTCCCTTTTTTGTACGCTAAATGGGTTCCAATTGTTAATAAACTACTGGTACCATCTGGCGTAGTTGCATCATCTTCATATTCTTGAAAACCATTATTTAATACCAATAAACTTCCTGAAAATGCATCCCAGCTTTGTTTTAAATACGCATATTGCATGGTTTTATAGGAAAAGAATCCTGTTGTGCTATATGCTGTACCTACTGATGAAAAACCAGATAAATCTGCTTTATCTTGGTTAAATGCCAAACCTACATCCAATAAAAATTTGTTTTTCTTATATTTTAAAAGTGCGGCATCATGATTACGTGCTTGTTGTGCCCAACCTACAGAACCCAATATTCTTTGATCATCATAATCTAAGGTTTGTCTTCCTATTTTGGTTGAAAAACCTTCTCCCAAGGTTAGTTCTCCCCAGGCTTCAAAAATGGCAAAAGAATTGTTTGCATCGGCAGGTAATAGCTGCCTATTTTCTCCCCATGTCATTACATCCTGTAAGCTTAAATACACTTTGTATGATTCATCTGCATACCCAAAATTTACACGTGCTCTAGTGGAAATTCCAAATCCGGCATCCGCATCTTCCGCTATTGGACTACCAAATCCGTGACGGTATTCTGTTCGTGGTCTAAACTCGCCATCTATAGTAAATTGTGCGGCTATAAATTGTGTGGCCAATAAAAAGAGCCCTAAAAGTACGTATTGTTCCTTTTTCATAATTTGAAATTTGATTGTGTTATTTTAAATTTTCAACTTGTTTTAATGTTCTAAGAAATCTATTAAATGCTTTCTATATTTGTAGTAATCTTGATGTTCCAAAACAGATTTTCTTGTTCTTGGTCTTTCAAAATCTATATTTAGCACATCGCCAATCTTGGCTTTGGGTCCACTGGTCATCATTACCACACGATCTGCAAGAAAAATGGCTTCATCTACATCATGGGTAATCATTACTGCGGTAATTTTTTCTTTATTCCATATTTCTATCAGAATATCTTGGAGCTCACCCCTTGTTAAAGAATCTAACATTCCGAAAGGCTCATCTAACAGCAATACCTTAGGCTTAATAGCAAAAGCTCTTGCAATACCCACTCGCTGTTGCATTCCTTGTGATAATTCTGTTGCCTTTTTATTAAAAGCCCCATCTAAACCCACTTTGTGCAAATAATATTTAGCAATATCTATACGTTGTTTTTTTGTGGCATGCGGAAATACTTGATTAACCCCTAAAAGCACATTTTGCAACGCTGTCATCCAAGGCATTAAGCTTGGTGATTGAAAAATAACCCCACGATCTGGACCAGGACCTTTTACGGGGTTTCCTAATACGGAAATATTTCCGCCAGATATAGGGTTGAGACCTGCAATCATGGAAAGCATGGTTGTTTTACCACAACCAGAGTGCCCAATGATGGTCACAAACTCTTCTTTCATGATTTGCAAATTCAAATCCTCAAGAACTACATAATCTCCCTTGGGCGTAGGATATACCTTTTTCAGGTCTTTAAGATCTAACATTACTTTTGAAGGGTAGTAAATCCCATTTTCTAAATAAGAGTCTTTAGTATCTATAGTTGCTGAATTCATGGTTCTACTATTAAAATTGGTCTACAAAATTTTTTGGAGCTATATCTGGGAGCAGGTATTCTATTTCTGAAACCGACTTACGGTCTTCTCCTATAGCCATTAAATAGGCGATAATTTCATTTCTAGTTTTCATGAAATTAGGATTATCATTAAGCTCCGTCTTATCTCTAGGGCGGTCTATTTCTATTTTAAACTCTGGACCTAAGGTTGCTTTAGGACCTGGCTTCAAAGGAATGATACGGTCTGCCATATAAATACCTTCATCAACATCATTCGTGATTAAGAGTGCCGTACGCTTATCTTGATTCCAAATATTCAGGATTTCATCTTGTAAATTTCCTCTTGTCAGCGCATCAAGTGCACCCAAGGGTTCATCCATAATAATCATTTCTGGTTTCATTGCTAATGCTCTTGCTACCGCTACTCGTTGGCGCATACCCCCAGATAATTCTTTTGGTCTTTTATTTATTGCATGTGATAAACCTACCATTTCTACATAGTTAGCAACCCTATCTTTTATTTCGTTTTTACTTTCTTTAGGAAAAGCTTCTTTCACCGCCATGGATACATTCTGTGCAACCGTTAACCAAGGAAGCAATGAGTAATTTTGAAATATAACCCCACGTTCATGACTCGTACCTACTACTGGTTCTCCTTTAAATAACACTTCACCACTGGTAGGTTTTATGAGTCCGTTTATAAGGTTCACCAAAGTTGTCTTTCCACTACCTGTAAAGCCCACAATAGCTACAAATTCTCCTTCTTCAATCTTCAAATTGATATTAGAAAGCACCGCTGTACTATTTTCCCCTTGACCATAAGTTTTACAAACATTTTTTAATTCTAAATATGCCATACGTTTCGCTTTAAAGAAATTATATTCCTTCGTTTTTATTGAATGATACCATTTGCTGTACCATAAGCATCAGCCTATCTAAAAGAAATCCTATAATCCCGATGACAAACATGGCAACGATAATTTTAGCGTTAGAATCATTAGCCCCATTTTGAAACTCTTCCCAAACAAATAATCCCAATCCCGGACTTTGTGCCAATAATTCAATCGCAATTAAAACCATCCATGCTACAGAGAGTGTAATGCGTAATCCTGTAAAAATTAAAGGAAGAGATGATGGTAGTATTACTTTAAATACTTTTTGAAAAGTACCTAGTTTTAGCACTTTTGCCACATTGATATAATCTTTATCTACTGATGCAACCCCCATTGCCGTGTTTACTAAAGTTGCCCACATGGCACAAAGACCAACACTAATAAACGAGATAACAAAGGCGTTATCAGAGCTTGCACCTATATACAAAGTCTTTACAATCATAAAAACAAGCAAATACCATACTACTGGGGATACTGGCTTAAATATTTGTATAAACCAATTGAATGCACTCCGTAACGACGGACTCAAACCAATCACAATTCCAATAGGCACAGCAATAATCAGTGCTAACAGAAAGCCTGCGAAGACCGTTTTAATACTTGTTAGAACCGTATCTACAAAAGACGCACGCCCCGTGTAAATGATCGCATCTTTACCCTGTGCTATCAATTTTTCATTGGTAGCTGCCATTTTCGTGGCAAAAGCCTCTTTCTTTGCTTTTATAAGTTGATGGTCTGCTATTAAGGACTGAAAAGAAGCCCATACTTGTGTTGGAGAAGGCAAGGTATTAGGCTGGCAACTACTATCACCAGATGCTATACAAGCCCTTTCTGCATCTGCTGCTTCTTGACCTTGTTCTGACAAAGCTTTCTCTATTTTATAAGTAGCTTCCTTATTGTATAATGCCTTAGAGCCAAGATGCCATAAGCCTAAGAACAAAAGAATAGACACCAGTGTAATTCCTGTTTTCTTGAAAGACTTTAATACAACATCTTTTTCAAATTTCGCCTTGAAGAGTGTAGCTAGAGGCTTTAAAAATGTAAGGCCTTGGCTTTCTTTTTCCAATGTGATTTCTTGTTTCATCTTTTGTTCTTTTCCTTGGTTATTGTACTACTTAATCTTTGTTACCGATGGCAAAACTGTTAATGTATCCAATAGGATCTTTTGCATCATATGTTGTCCCATCAATAAAATCTGCGGTTGCCGGCTTATATCCATCTGTAGTTGGCACATCTGTTGCCGGTATTTTACCTTCCGCTACTAATAAGTCGGCTGCTTTTTTCCATACATCTGGTCTGTAGATATCTTTAATAGTCTCTTCATACCAAGCGGCAGGTTTTGCTTCAGGAATTTGCCCCCATCTACGCATTTGTGTTAAAAACCAAATTCCGTCAGAATAAAAAGGATATGTTGCGTTGTACTTATAAAACACATTAAAGTCTGGCATAGAACGCTTATCACCTTTTTCAAATTCAAAAGTTCCTGTCATAGAATTTGCCAAGACCTCTTCCGGTGCGCCGACATATTGAGACATAGATAATATTTTTACAGCCTCTGGTCTATTTGCAGGATCATCTAACCATTTACCGGCTCTAATAAGTGCTTTTGTAACTGCTACTGCAGTGTTTGGATTATCTTCAATAAATTTTTCTGTCATTACAAATACTTTTTCTGGATTGTTTTTCCAGATATCATAATTAGTGACAACAGGCACTCCAATTCCTTTAAAAACTGCTTGCTGGTTCCATGGCTCACCTACACAATACCCATAAATAGTTCCTGATTCTAATGTTGCTGGCATTTGCGGCGGAGGTGTCACAGAAAGTAAAACTTCGGCATCTATTTGTCCTTGCACATTTTCAGCGGTATACATTCCTGGGTGAATACCCGCTGCTGCTAACCAATAGCGTATTTCATAATTATGTGTAGATACCGGAAATACCATTCCCATTTTAAAAGGTTTACCGCTATTTTTATATTCGGTAACCACTGGTTTTAATGCATCTGCTTTTATTGGATGAACAGGTTTTCCATTTTCATCAATGGGAACATTTGGTTTCATCTTAGACCAAACATCATTAGAAACGGTAATTCCATTTCCGTTTAAATCCATAGAAAAAGCGGTGACTAATTTTGCTTGTCTACCAAAACCCGCTCCTGCAGCTATAGGTTGCCCTGCCAACATATGTGAGCCATCTAATTGCCCGTCTATAACACGGTCTAAAACATTTTTCCAGTTAGATTGCGCTTCTACAGAAACATAAAGCCCCTCTTCTTCAAAAAATCCTTTCTCTTTAGCAATTGCTAAAGGAGCCATATCTGTTAATTTAATAAAACCAAAGGTTAACTGAGGTTTTTCTATTTCTAAAGTGTTTGCTTTTACTTCTTCTGAAGACGTTTCTTTTGCTTTCTTCTCTTTCCCTCCGCAAGCCGAAAGAAGCATAGCTGCCATAAAAGAAAAAGCCACTTTTTTGATTACATGTTTCATAGTTGATTATTTATAGTTTTCTACGTACTAATACTTAATAATGACAAATATATAAGTACTTAAATTCAAATTTTATGAAATAGCACAGAAGCAAACCTCTTTTTATAACATAGCAAAACCTGCGATAAAACATATTTTAACCATAAATAACTAGCATATAAGCTATTAAAACAAAAACACCAATTACGTAGCTGTACGTAATTGGTGTTTTGTGATTTTCTATTCTAAACCAGTCTAAAATAAACCAGATAGAATATGTGGTTATAAATCTAAATAAAAGTTATGTTCAGAGATTTCTCTTTTGAGTAGCTCTACGTTTGTAATGCCAACTTTTTTCCCTTTTGTATGGATAAGGTTTTCTTTTTTTAAACTTGAAAATATTCGAATGACCTGTTCTTCTGTTGTGCCTGCATAATCTGCATATTCTCTCCTACTTAAGGCAAGATTTAAGAATCCGTTTTGATCTTTGAACTTCCTGTTGATATATAATAAGGTATCTACCACGCGTTCTCTTACCGTCATTTGCGATATAGATTTGACTTTTGCTTCACTTCTATTCAATTCATCAGCATAAAAAAGCATTAAATCATATGCAAAACTAGCATTACTCTTTAGCGCTTTTTGCAATGTATCTTTAGAGAAATAACAAAGTTCCGTATGCTCTAGCGCTATAGCCCCAATAGAATAATATTCTTCTGTACCAAAACCGCGATGCCCAATAATTTCTCCTTCTTTGGCAAAACGAACAATTTGTTCTTTGCCATGTATTCCCGTCCTATAAACCTTAACCTTTCCTTTTAATATAAAGAAAAGTCCATTTACAGGTGCGCCTTCGATGATAAATTGCTGCCCTTTTTTGCAAGTGATCTCTGTTTTTTCATTAGAAAATAGCGCCACCTGCTCTGAAGACACATTTCTATTGATAAGACAATTAGCATTCAAACAACTTTCACAAGCGGTGTTTAAAGCGTTATATCTTTTTGAACTTGCATTCCTAGTATGTACTGTTAGCGTATTCAATATCTTTACCCTGTTATTTATCTGCTAATTGTATATTTAATTTTTCCGAAGGAACCGCCTCTTCTGAAGTGGCAAATTTAATGGCTAAAGACAGTAATGCTGCCACTAAAATACACCCTCCAATTACAAAATACCCTGCTGAAACCGCAGAAGCTGAAGCGATGGTTTGTGCCGTTTTAATAGCCTCTTCCCCTAAACCTTTATTCGAAGAAATAGCGGCACTTTCTGCTACGGCAGATTTTGATTTTAATAATAAAGCGGCAAGAAAAGCTCCTACATTACCTCCTGCTCCTACGATACCCGATATGGAACCAATCGCTTTTTTATTGATAAATGGCACCACAGAAAAGGTAGCTCCTTCTGCCATTTGTACTGTTAAACTAAAAGCTATCAGAAAAATCATTCCTACCGCAAGACTCGTCGTCATTGAAAAGAATGATAACATTACCCCTTCTGCCGCTAGAATAACCGCTAAGAAAATAACCCGACCTCGTAAACCTCTACTATTTCCAAATTTATCTCCAAAATACCCTCCAAGTGTACGTGCAAAAATATTCATCAAAGCAAAAGAAAGGACCAGATTTCCTGCAAATGTTCTATCTAAACCAAATCTATTTTGAAGGTAATCATCCATTGTACCATATACCGTTAGCTCAATACCAAAACAAGCGGCATACACAAAAAATAAAATCCAAACTCTATAATCTTTTAACACACTAGCAAATGAAGCTTCATCTTTTTTGAAGACTGGCATTTCGCCTCGTTCTTTTAACTCTGCAAAATTTCCTTCCGGTGTATCTTTTGTAAAGAAGAAATACACTAAGCCCATTGCTAAACACAATATCCCAGCAATAACCATAGAATAACGCCAAGCAATTTCATCTGCTATCCCAAAACTCACTACGGCCGCAGCAATTAAAGGCATCCCTAAACGATTGGCGCCACCACCAAGATTACCCCATCCTGCAGAGGTGGCATTTGCCGTCCCCACAATATTTGGTGCAAACATAATTGACGTGTGAAATTGTGTGATTACAAATGATGCTCCAATAAACCCAATAAATAACCTACATACTAAAAACTGCAAGGGTGTTTGTACAAATCCAAGTAAAATTACCGGAATAGCCCCAAATACTAATAAATAAGTATAGCATAATCTTGGTCCATATTTATCACACAATTTACCAATAGCTAAACGAGCAAATACTGTTCCTGACACCGCTAGTATAATAGAATTCCATTTTTGAGACGGACTCAAGCCTAAATCTTTAACTACATCTGGCATAAAAGGCACGATACCAAACCATGCGAAAAAGCAAAGGAAAAATGCTAAGGAAGTGATCCAAAACGTTTTCATCTGGATGCTCTTAAAATCCCTTAAATTTAATTTTGTTGCTTTATTTGATGTCGTATTGTTCATGTCTCTATTTTTAAGAAGGTTAAACATTGTATTGCATACAATTCAAAAATAAGTATAAATACGTATTTATACGTACTAAAGAATAGAAATAAGTATTGTTGTACGTATTTTTATTGAAGTGTCAATTTTAGTGTGCTAATTTTATCAAAAAGAAAAAAATAGCAATCTGTGATAGCATATTCATCAGAAAGGATTGCTTCACGACTTATGCAAGTGGTTAAAAATGAAGACATTCACCGATATACAGACCAGTACTTGGATCAAGGCAGAACCAAAAATACTGGTCATATCGGCTATAAAAAATGGTTGATTATATGGTTGAATGTAATACCCGTTGTAGCTCTTCTTCAAAAAAGGAAGGATGTTCTGCCACCACATCACCAATAACTATGATACCAGGTAATGAAGTATCTATTTGAGCCAATTGTTTTGTTCTATTATATAAGGTTCCTGTGATACATACCTCTTTAGCCAAAGTACCATTTTGGATAATAGCAAAAGGAGTGATGCCCTTTCTATACTTGGAAATTTCTTCCGCAATTTCGTCAAATTTTCGTACCCCCATTAATATGACTAAGGTTGCTGCTGATTGCGCTGCTAATTTCAGATCTTGAGAAAAAGAACCATCTTTTTTAGTGGCAGTCATTACCCAAAAGCTACTACTAATACCTCTTCTGGTCACAGGAATACCTTGACTGGCAGGTACAGAGATGGCACTACTTACTCCCGGGATGACGGTTACTGGTATTCCGAAAGATTCTACATATTCTATTTCCTCACTCGCTCTACCAAATACAAAAGGATCCCCTCCTTTTAACCGCACCACGTGGCCATACTGGTAAGCGTTTTCCACAATTAATCTATTGATATCATCTTGAGTGAAAGAATGCTCTCCGCAACGTTTACCTACGTATATTTTGGGGATTGCTCCATCAATCTCATCAAGTAATTCTTTACTGATTAAAGCATCATATAAAATTACAGACGCCTCCTGTAACACCTTAAAACCTCTTCGTGTAATAAGGTCACTACTCCCAGGGCCTGCGCCTACTAAACTTACTTTTGGATTCTTGTTTGACATCATAATTTCTATTTTTTAAGGTGTAGAATTATTAATATGACAACAAAACTACGTATTTATTTTTATAAAATTACCTAAAATATACGTAATTATACGTAATTTTGTCTTGTAACATGATAAAGACGTACGTATGAAAACCGTAATCGTAGTAGGAAATGGAATGGTAGGGTATAAATTTTGCGAAAAATTTGTAGCCAAAGAAACAAGTGAAGATTATAAGCTTATTGTTTTTGGTGATGAACCAAGACCTGCCTATGACCGTGTTCATTTAAGTGAATTTTTTGAAAACCAGGATGCTAAAGCTCTAGAAATGGCTCCGGCAGCATGGTATGCAGAAAATGGTATAGAACTCATGGTCAATGAACGTGTTGCAGATATTAACCGCGAAGAAAAAACAATTACCACAGCTAAGAATCGAGATTTCTCTTATGATTACCTTGTTTTAGCAACAGGTTCTTCTGCTTTTGTACCCCCTATTAAAGGAGTAGAAAAAAAAGGAGTCTTTGTATATCGTACTATTGAAGACTTAGAAGGCATGCTCTCTTACGCAGCGGCCTTAAAAGCTAAAAATCCTAATGCCAAAGCTGCCGTTTTAGGAGGTGGACTTTTAGGATTAGAAGCAGGGAAAGCAGTAATGGATATGGGTCTAGAGCCCCATATTGTAGAATTTGCGCCCAAATTAATGCCAAGACAGTTAGATTCTAGAAGTAGCCAAGTATTACAATTAAAGTTAGAATCTATTGGTTTACACATTCATTTAAGCAAAGCAACCAATCAGATATTAGGAGACGATGCCATTGTTGGAATGGAATTTGGCGAGGATGATGTCTTGGATGTAGAAATGCTTATAATTTCTGCCGGTATTCGCCCCAGAGATGAATTAGGAAAATCTAGTGGTTTAAAAATGGGAGTTCGTGGGGGCATTGTGGTAGATCATAAAATGCAAACCTCCGATGAAAACATATATGCCATTGGAGAAATTGCCTTGTACAACCAAATGATATATGGTTTAGTAGCTCCTGGGTATGAAATGGCAACAGTTGCCGTAGACCAGATTACAGGTAAAACCGATAATATCATGGCTCCAGAGATTGATATGTCTACCAAACTAAAATTAATAGGAGTTGATGTCGCTAGTTTTGGCGAGCCTTTTATGCCCGCCGCTAAAGGGCATTCTATAATATTTGAAAATAAAACACAACACTTATACAAAAGAATAAATGTAAGCCTTGACGGCAAAAGATTACTAGGAGGTATTTTAGTCGGGGATGCTTCTGACTACAGCATGCTGCATCAAATTTACTTGAATAGTATGCCTATTCCTTCAGATCCATCACAATTAATACTTCCTGCTGGTGATGGTGGTGCATCTTTTGGTAGCGCTATGGATTTACCAGATACTGCTGTAGTTTGTTCTTGCGAAGCGGTAACTAAAGGACAAGTTTGTTGCTCTGTAAAAGATGATGGTAATGAAACCGTTAAAGCTGTTGCTAAAGCTACCAAAGCAACTACCGGTTGTGGTGGTTGCAAACCCATGGTAACCGATCTTGTAAATGAAACTTTAAAGTCTTTAGGTAAGGTTGTAAAAGAACGTATCTGCGAGCATTTTGATTATTCCCGTCAAGAATTGTATGACATCGTAAAAATGAAAAACATTCAAGATTACGATGAATTATTAGACACCCATGGAAAAGGAAATGGTTGCGAAACCTGCAAACCTTTAGCGGCTTCACTATTTGCAAGTATATTTAATGAAACTGCCAATAAGCAAGATACTATACAAGATACCAATGATAGATATTTAGCAAACATACAACGTAACGGTACCTACTCTGTAGTACCTCGTGTTGCGGGCGGTGAGATTTCTCCAAAGCAAATGATTGCTATGGGTAGAATTGCTCAAAAATATGATTTGTATACCAAAATTACCGGCGGACAAAGAATAGATATGTTCGGTGCCAAACTGCATGAATTACCATTGATTTGGGAAGAGCTTATCGCAGAAGGTTTTGAAACCGGACAAGCCTACGGAAAATCATTACGTACCGTAAAAAGTTGTGTAGGCTCTACATGGTGCAGGTATGGTATGGATGAAAGCGTAAGTTTTGCTATAGAAATAGAAAACAGGTATAAAGGCATTCGTTCTCCACACAAATTTAAAGGCGGTGTTTCTGGTTGTATCCGTGAATGTGCCGAAGCACGTGGTAAAGATTTTGGTTTTATCGCTGTAGAAGGAGGCTGGAATATTTATATCGGCGGAAACGGTGGTGCAACTCCTAAACACGCATTGTTATTGGCGGAGAAAGTAGATAAAGAGACCGCCATAAAATATGTAGATCGTTTTTTAATGTATTACATACAAACTGCACAACCCTTAATGCGTACCGCCGCCTGGTTAGATAAACTAGAAGGAGGTATTGATTATGTAAAGGATGTTGTGATTAATGATTGTTTGGGAATTGTAGATCAGCTAGATAAAGAAATGCAACATTTAGTAGATACCTATAAATGTGAGTGGAAAGAGGCCGTTGAGAATCCTGAAATTAGAGCAAAATACACTCATTTCGTGAATTCTACCGCAGCAGACGAAAATATAGAATTTGTGTCTTTAAGAGAACAAAAAATGCCGGCACCTTGGGCTTAAAATATAATGCATCACCTAATGTTGAACTAAAAGCTAATAAAATGATAGATTCCATTTTAAAAGAATACAATACAACCCCTATTGAGAATGTAACGGTGTGGTTCAAAGCTGCTGCAGTCACAAAATTTCCAAAAAATGGCGGTGCCTGTGTAAAGTACAATGAGAAACAAATAGCGGTCTTTAATTTTACACGTGAAGGAAAATGGTATGCGTGCCAAAACTTATGTCCACATAAAATGGAAATGGTGCTTTCTCGAGGTATGGTTGGCGAAGATATGGGCACTCCAAAAGTAGCTTGTCCTTTGCATAAAAATACTTTCTCTCTAGAAACAGGAGAAAATTTAAACGGTACATTATCTGCCATTTCAACTTATCCTGTAAAAATAGAAGATGGTTTTGTGTATATTGGTTTTTCTGAATAGCTTTGGAGCAAACCTAAGAATACTATGGCATCATCGGATAAATTAGAAAAGGCTTTTATACTTTTTGATAAAGCGAACGAGCAAGATCCCAATAAAGAAATTTTTGAAGGCAAAGAATATGCTAAAGAAGTACTTTATGCTATTCGGATGACTGAAAAGTTAAATTCTTTTGCTCCTAATGCATCAGAAGTATTACAGCTTACTGCTAGGTGCCAACATATTTGCCGATGGGAGATTGCCCGTGATTCTTATGAAATGAACAGAACTGGCTACCTCACATGGCGCCAAGACCTAAAGAAGTTTCATGCTAAGAAAGCTGGCGAACTGCTAGAAAGCATTGGTTATGATCAGGAAACCATTGACAATGTTGCTTTTCTATTAGAAAAAAAGCAACTTAAAAAGAATGAAGAAACCCAAACGCTGGAAGATGTTATCTGCTTGGTGTTTCTTGAATATTACTTTGAACCTTTTGCCCAGAAATATTCAGAAGAGAAACTGATTGATATTTTACAAAAAACATGGCGTAAGATGTCTAAAGAAGGTCAAGAAGCTGCATTAAAACTTCCGTTATCTGCAAACTCTTTGACCTTAGTAGGGAAAGCTTTGCAAGGCTAAATCTTTGTATTTTGCACTTTTATTAGTATCCATTACATGAGTAAACCAAAATTTGAGCAACCGCTAGACTCTTCTACCTTTTTGAGAATTCGAAAATGGTATTTGCTTGCTCTAGCCGCAATTGCACTTACTATTATTGTAGCTCAAATTTTAATACAAGTGCATTTAAACGCTCAACTTGATGATTCTAGGGTAATTAATGTAGCGGGAAGGCAGCGTGCATATAGTCAGAAATTAGTCAAAGAAGCACTGCTATTAAAACAGCCTGGCTCTGATAAGAAGCAAATACTTACGGAATTAAAAAAGACCATCACTACTTGGAAAATATCTCATGCGGCCTTACAATTCGGGAATGATTCTATGGGGATTCAAAAAGAAACCCACGAAGATATACTCGGCTTATTTAAAAAAATAACGCCACACCATACCGCAATGATTACAGCTGCACAACAGGTAATTGCTGAAGAAGAAAAATCAGGACTAAGCCCCACTGGTACTACGCAAAAAAATATTCAAACACTTCTTGATAACGAACGTACTTTTTTAAGGTTGATGGATGTTATTGTTAATGAATACGATAATCGGAGTAAAACACAACTAGAAAATTTAAAATTTAAAGAATACCTTCTACTTATCTTTTCACTACTCATATTATTTCTAGAAATCCTCTTTATATTTAAACCTCTATCACTTCAAATTAAAAACACAATTTCTAGGTTGATGAAAAATCAGCTAGAATCTGATGCCAATACCGATAAAATTCAGCAGCTATATCAGGAAAACGAAAAATCGCTTAAAGAATTACAAGAACTTAATTTTGTAATAGACAATGCAGCCTTATTTGCTAGTGCAAAAAATGATGGAAGCGTCGTATTTATCAGTAAAAAATTCCAAGAACTTCTAGCCTGCAATGATGAAGACTTGTCTAAGCCATTATCCGAACTTCTAACCACAAATGAAGGCCAGCAGCAGTACTTAAAAGAAGTTTTAAAAAGCAACCGTAAGACTATTAGATCTGAAGAAATTAATGTAGAAACCAGAAAGGGAGAAAGTATTTGGTTAGATATGTCTATCATACCACTACATCAATCTAGTAAAAAACAAAACGTACTTATTCTTTGTTCTGATATCACAGAGCGCAAACAAAACCAAGAAAAAGTTGAGCAGCTCATCAAACAAAATTTTGAAGATAAAATACTCCAAAAGAAGGTGCAAGCGAGTCAGATTGTTGAGGGGCAAGAAGAAGAACGAAAACGTATCGCTAAAGACATCCACGATGGAATTGGCCAGATGTTAACTGCCCTAAAGTTTAATATAGAATCTATTAACCTAGATAATAAAGATAAGACTGCAGAAAAAATTGCCTATTTAAAAACCCTCTGTTTCGATTTAATAAAAGGGGTTAGAACCGCCACTTTTAATTTAACGCCACCAGAATTAAAAGATCATGGTCTTTTTCCTGCCTTACATAAAATGACCTCCGAATTGGCCAAACTCACTGGAAAGAATATTCTTTTTGAAAACAAAACAGAAAAATTTATACGTTTTGATTCGCTCGCAGAAACCAATATCTATCGGGTAGCGCAAGAAGCTGTAAATAATGCCATAAAATATGCAGAAGCCAATTACATCTTATTAAGTATAAAATACACAGACAATGTCCTAAGTATTGTCATAGATGATGACGGCAAAGGCTTTGATGAAACCATCCTAGATAAATTGCCTAAAAACAACAGCGAAGGCGGTATGGGGCTTTTTTATATGAGAGAGCGCATTAGCTATATCAATGGTCGTTTATTTATTAATTCAATTCCAGGAGAAGGCACGCGAGTTACTATTAATTATAAAACTACTGCACCAGAAAAAGATGTAAATTTAGTCTCGTAAATTCACAGCCATGAAAATAAGAATTAAAGGAAATACCTTAAGATATAGACTTACAAAAAGTGATGTAGAAACCTTTTGTTCCACAGGTTTTTTAAGTGAGAAAACAGCATTTGCAACCACTCAGTTCTCTTATGAATTAATAGCAAAAGAAGGAATCTCACAACTAGAGGCAGACTATACCAATAATACCATCACCCTCTATTTTCCTAAAGCAGACACGAAAGATTGGGCTACCAATGAAACCGTAGGCTTTGAAAACATTCACACCACCTCTGCAGGCGATGCCATCAGTATTCTTATTGAAAAGGATTTTATTTGTATGGATCAAGCCTTAGAAGATCAAGCTAACCATTACCCAAATCCTAAGCTTTAAAAAGCTAGAATTTGACATTTTGAGCTCCAGCTATTAAAGAGACAATATAATAGCGAATAAACTTATTTCTACAACAAACAGGCTAAACATTAAATCAAAGTTAAATTATAGTCTACAAAAGACTATTTATGTTTTGTTTAACAAGAAAACTTAGAAAATAAACCTTAATTGCTGACGCATAGCTCTTAACGTTTATTAGAAACTATAAGTTTTGCAAAAACTAACCACATCCAAGTAATTGGACACAACTAGCGCTACTTGAAAACAAAACTACTCCACTCCGTATTCGTTATTCTTTTTATTTCGAACAGCCTATCAGCAAAAGAAAAACGGAATTTTACCCACAAAAAATCTACGCCTCATCAGGCAGAAAAATATATTGTAAGTGGTTATATAAAAGAACAAGGTAGTGGTGAAAATTTATTTGGAGTGTCTGTTTATATTCCAGAATTAAAAGTAGGTACCGTCACGAATGAGTATGGTTTCTTTTCTTTTACCGCCCCTAAAGGAAAGCATAGCGTAGTCTTCTCTTATATAGGCTTTACCTCACAGGTTAAAGAAATTGATTTAAATGCTGACTTGGAAGTATCCGTACATTTAATAGCATCATCCGAAGCCTTATCTGAAGTTGTGGTTATAGCTGACCAGAATGTTAAAGAAAGTAAAGTAACTCAAATGAGCGCTGTTCGCCTTAACCCTATGGATGTGCAGGATCTTCCTGCATTACTTGGCGAGAAAGATGTTTTAAAGACCTTACAACTCTTGCCTGGCATTCAGGGAGGCTCGGAAGGAAGTTCTGGCTTTTTTGTACGTGGCGGTACACCCGATCAAAATTTAATTATTTTGGATGACGCGGTAGTCTATAATTCTAATCACTTATTTGGTTTCTTTTCTGTTTTTAATGGGGATGCCATAAAATCTGTAGAAGCTTTTAAAGGAGGTTTCCCTGCCCGCTATGGCGGAAGGTTATCTTCTGTAATTAATATAGGTATGAAAGATGGAAATAAAGAAAAACTTTCTGGAAATATAAATATTGGACTAATTTCATCTTCCGTTGTTCTGGAGGGACCCATTAATAAAGGGAAGACCTCATTTATCATGAGCGGCAGACGCACATACGCCGATTTAATTGCGCAACCTTTCCTTGATAAAGATGAAAATGGCGGTTATTTTTTTACAGATTTAAACTTTAAAATACATCATGTCTTTAGTTCAAAAGACAAATTATATTGGAGCAATTACTACGGGAAAGATAAATTTTACAGCAAATACATTGATGCAACCGCTAAAGAAAAAACAAACCTAGCTTGGGGAAATATTACCTCAACACTACGCTGGAATCATCAATTTAATAATAAACTATTTGCTAATTCTTCCCTTATTTTCAGTAACTATGAATTCAAAATTAATATTGATAATGAGGATTTACAAATAGATGATTACAATGATAATTATTTATTTAAAACTAGCTCTGGTATCGATGATTATTCTGTGAAAACGGATGTTGATTACTATCCGAATAACAACCACAGTGTAAAATTTGGAGCCATTGCAACAAGACATAATTTTACCCCTCAACGACTTGTAATTAAGGATACCTACAGCGGTAATATTAACAAAATACAAGAGCTCAATTCTTTTGAAGGTGCCGTATATCTAGAAGATGATTGGAAGGTTACGGATAAACTCCATGTTTCTCCTGGTTTAAGGGCCAGTTACTTTAACTATAAAGCAGAAAATTACTTAAATTTTGAACCACGCTTAGCTTTGTCTTATAATCTAAGACCTGATTTAGCCTTCAAAGCATCTTATTCTAAAATGAACCAATACATTCATTTGTTATCCAGTTCTGGTATAGGATTACCAACAGATTTATGGGTTTCTTCTACAGACAATGTAAAGCCTCAAAGCTCAGAACAATATGCTATTGGAATTGCAAAAGATTTTCAAGAAAAAGAGTATTCCTTATCCGCTGAAGCCTACTATAAAAAACTAGATAATGTAATTTCTTATAAAGAAGGTGCTTCATTTTTAGCCCTTGACAATTTAGAAAGTGGGAAAAACATAAATTGGGAAGAAAATATTACCACGGGTCAAGGGTGGGCCTATGGCACAGAACTTCTCTTCAGAAAACAATCAGGACCATTAACGGGTTGGTTGGGATATACACTTTCTTGGTCTGAAAGACAGTTTGACGAACTAAATTTAGGAAAGAAATTCTTTGACCGCTATGATCGCAGACATGATATATCATTAGTAGGTATTTATAAGCCTAGTGAAAAAATAACCTTATCTGGAACTTGGGTGCTATCTACAGGTAATAATTATACGCTTCCTAACTTGCAACGTTTAAATAATTTAGGGAATTTTCCAATCAATACTAATTATAACTATAATTATGGAAATGAGGAATTTAGTTCTGGTAGAAACAATTTTAGAGGAGAAACAACCCATAGGCTAGATTTAGGAATTCAATTTCATAAAAAGAAAAAGAGCAACAAAATCCGTACTTGGGGAGTTTCATTATACAATGCTTACTCTAGGCAGAATCCGTTTATTTACACTCTGGATACTAAAAACTACGATTATAGTGACCCAAATGCCACAATTGAAAAAGAGCTCACTAGAATCTCGGTACTTATGTTTATACCTTCTGTAAATTACAACCTAAAATTCTAAGTTTATGAAAACATTAATCACCCTACTTTTTCTTATTTTAATTGTATTCTCCAGTTGTGAAAAAGTTATTGATGCTGATAACTTGTTAGATGCAGAAGAAAAGGTGTACATCTTAAGTTATTTATCACCAACAGATACTCTTTTAACCGTAAGCGTTTCTAAAGCATTACCCGCTATAGGTACAGCATTAAGCTTGGATGACACGGAAAACTACACGACTTTTATAATTGAAGACGCTATAGTAAACATAGCCGATGCTGAAGGAAATTCTGTACAGCTTCTATATTCTAGTGAAAATTCTATGTATTCCACAAGTGCAGAAAACCTTAAAATAACAGAGGGATCTCAATATTTTTTGGAGGTAATTACACAAGGAAACACCTATACCTCAAGTTGTAAAATTCCTAAAAAAGTAGCTTCTATTCTAGAGAATTTCGCTGTAGGTCAAGATGATTACGGTGTCTATACCGATGTAGATATAAGCTTTGAAGATATCGTGGGTACGGCCAATTTTTATATTGTTGGTGCCAAATACGAAGAGATATTTGAAGAAGAAACGTATAAAGGCTCACTATATTTTGAAACGGGTGGCTTTCTTACAGATGCTATCGGAGATGGTGTTATTTTAAATGATAAGACATCTACGTATACGGGATTTTTAGAAGAAGGAACTTCTGTTAAACTAACCTTACAGGTAGCAAACGTTGAAGAACTAATTTACCAAAATTTAAGAGCATCTTATTTAAATAGCCAAAATGATGGAAATCCGTTTGTAGAATACAGTATTGCTCCAGATAATATAGCTGGTGAAAACGGAGTTGGTGTTTTTGGAGGTTATCAACTAACTGAAAAAATCATAGAAATTCAATACTAGCTAAAAAATTACCTAAAGGTCCAAAATTAATGTTTCGCTGCTAATTTTAATTTAATAACCTCCATTTCATTGACAGTAGCGGCATACCCAATATCAAATAACTCTTGGGCTTTTTCAATATCAAAAATACCAAAATGAAAGGCGTCTTGGATTTCTATAGCATGGTCACACATTTTTAATCTTGGTGCTACATTGGTACTAATAGCTAATTGAAGGCACCTGTGTGCAATTTCTAAGCGGCTATTTACTTTCTTCCCTTTTTCTAAACCACTCACATTAGAACCAAATACAAACTGGCATTTTTCTTTGAGCACATCTACCGGTAAATTATTCAATATTCCGCCATCAACATACGTATTGCCATTAAAAACCACAGGTTTAAATACCAGCGGAATAGCGCAAGAAGCCATTATCGCAGGTAATAAACGTCCTTCCTTCATAATTTCATTGAATCCGGAATCTAAATTTGTAGCAGATAAAAAGAGTGGTATTTGTAGTTCCTTAAAATCGTGCTTAATATGGTAATACAGAAACTCATTTAAACGAGACATATCCCGAATAGATCTAAACTCCAAACCTAATTTAAAAATATGCAGAAAAGAGGCAGTTTTGGTCAGTTCTAAAATTTCTAAGGGAGCGTATCCAGAACAATATAAAGCACCAATAACAGCGCCACCACTAGTACCCGATACGTGGGTAGGATAAATGCCGTTTTCATTTAAGGCATGCAATACTCCAATATGCGCTGCGGCTCTAGCACCTCCTCCAGAAAGTGCTATCCCAATAGTAGTCTCTATCATTCTCTTTTTAGATTTAGCTGCTTCATAATATCATCCAACATCTCTACTTGTACTTGCTGAATGGTTAGAAGCTCTTGTTGTTGGTGTATGATTAAATGATCTAATTTCTCATGTAAGGTGCGTATCTCTAACTCTGCCTTTAAATTAATCATGTAATCTTTTTGTGCCCTTTCTCTATCCTTCTCTTCTTGCCTGTTCTGGCTCATCATTATTACTGGCGCCTGTAATGCTGCCAAACAAGAGAGTATTAAGTTTAGTAAAATAAAAGGATAAGGATCAAAGCCTTTGTTCATCAAGAAAACAATATTGGACGTAATCCATATAGCAATGAACAACCCGAAGATAATAATGAATTTCCAACTGCCCCCAAAACTAGCAACAGCATCTGCCAAACGTTGCCCTACGGAAAAATCTCCCCCCTCATCCGCCGTAATGCTTTTGGCAGTAATCATCTCATTGTTGGCAATAGTTTCCAATACATCATTCTCTAAGCTTGTTAACTCTCCTACTTCTTCAAGCAGATAGTTTGCTAAATATTTTTGACGGTAAAAATTAAGTTCAGATAATGCTATGGTACTTTTTTTAGTGAAGTCGGCGTGATCTTTTAGTATGCTATCAAAGATTGATTTCCTTATCGCTCCTCCTATAAATTTTTCATTAATCGGAAACTCTTTTTGAGAGATACTACTAACAAAGGTTTTCATTATCATGTATTTATGGTTCTTAAAAATAATCTTTTCTTTTAAGTCTAATGCCAAGCTTGGTATGAATGTTTACATATCTTTGCGTCATTTTAAACAAATGAATACATACTTTTCAACTTTACTTATTTTCTTATTCGGTTTAAATACCTGTTTTAGTCAAACCAGATATAAAGACGATATTTTTTCTGATGTTAGAATAAGAACGCTTGTGTATGCAGATACGTTAAAGTTAGATTTCTATGATGTCAAAAAAGATCGTGAAGAACTAAAACCGCTTGTGATTATTGTTCACGGTGGTGGTTTTGTGGCTGGTCAAAGAAATGGTGGTGACGAAAAAGGTTTAGGTAGGGCGTTGGCTAAAAAAGGATATGCGGTAGCTTCTATTGATTACCGTTTATCTCAAAGAAAGCAATCTTTTGGGTGTGATTATCGTACCTCGCAGAAAATGAGAACCTATTTAGAAACTGCTGCAGACTTAAATAAATCTATTTGGTATCTCACCAATTACTATAAAAGTTTTAATGTAGACCCCAATAATGTAATTCTTGTGGGTAGTAGCGCTGGCGCAGAAATGGTTTTGAATGCTGTTATCATGAAGAATCATTATTTATTTAAAACGATTTACTATAGCGATGCAAAAATCAAAGGCATCATTAGTTTTTCTGGAGCCACTTTAAATAATGACTATTTAACTAAAGAAAATGCAGTTCCTATGCTTTTCTTTCATGGTAAATTAGATGCTAAAGTACCTTATGCTCTTGCAGCACATCATAATTGTAACGAACGTTCTGATGGGTATGTACTTCTTGACGGACCTAAAATTATCACTCAAAAACTAAAAGAACTCAACGAATCCTACTCGTTATATGTAGACCTAGAAGGCGGACATAATTGGGCAGAATGGGGATATTCTTATAAAGATATCATCACCAATTTTTTATATGAAAATGTATTACACGGCGTTAAAATTCAAACCATAGAAACAATAACTCCTCCTCCTTCAAAAAAGTAAGGCTAGGCGCTATCTTGGGCATATATTTTGGCTAACAGGCGATATAATTGAGGATGCTCTTCTTTGAATTTTTCTGGTTGATTAAAGAAATACTCACTTACTACACTCAAAAATTCTATTTGACTGGTAGCACCATAAGGGTTGATATCAGAATCATTTTCTTTAATTTTTTCTATTTCTTGATGCATTAGATTTAACCACGGCAATACAAACTGTTGACTCATAATACTTTCCGGAAGACCATCTACTGCGCCATCTGCCTTATCAATCAAGTGGACAAATTCATGGATCCCCACATTATTCTTGCTGTCTTTAAGGGCAAAACCTGCACGCAATGCAGGAAGCGAAAGAATCATTAATCTATTCATATCACCAGAACCAACTTTGCCTAAAATATTGCGTTTCTCTCCTTCGGTTTGGTGGTCTTCATTAAATGAATCTTTGTACAATAGCACTTCATTAATATTACGATAGCGTAGTTCCGGAAACCCAAAAAGCGGAATGACAGCACTTGACGCTACGAGTAACCGATCTGCATCATCAATCTGTACTTTAACACCGGTGATAGTTACCGTATTTAAAAAGTAAAGTACATCTACCTCAAATTTGGCCTTATCCTTTGCATTTAATTCAGCATAAAACGAAACTTTCTCTTGCAGTATTTTTTTCCAAGCCTCAGGAAGCGCCTTTAATTCAAAAGTTTTTTTCTTAATCCAAATCCTCCAAATCATATACCCCAAAAAGAGTACTGGCAATAACCAAGCTATAAAATAAAACATCTGCTATTATTCTTTCTTGTTTATTTCGTCTATTAAATTTGCTACTAGAGAAGTCCACCCAGTTTGGTGAGATGCTCCTACACCCCGACCATTATCACCATCAAAATATTCATAAAAGAGAATTAGGTCTTTAAAACCTTCTCGCGCATAGATGTCTTTATGTAAGGCATGAACAATACGGTTATCATCTTTATCCTTCTCAAAGATGGAAATTAAACGTTTGCTGATCTCTACACTTATTTCTTTTAAGCTTAGTTTATTCTTGCTCCCTGTTGGGTACTCAAATTTTAAACTATCACCACCATAACTATGGTACTCTTTTAAGGCTTGTATAAACAAATAATTTAAAGGAAACCAAACAGGACCCCTCCAGTTAGAATTACCTCCAAATAAAGATGTGGTAGACTCATTTGGCTCATAATTAATGCTATAATTAACGCCATTAATATCTACATTATAAGGAGTTTCGTGTATTTTAGATAAGGATCTAATCCCGTGAGGACTCAAAAATTCTTTCTCATCCAATAGCACATTGACCAACCTTTTTAAACGATCTTTTGGGACTAATGAAAGTAACAAATCATCACCATCTGCATATTCTTGAACCACCGGATACTTCAGTGTTTTCATTCTATGGTTTTTAAACCACTGCACGGCATGGTTAAACTTAGGAAGTTTTTCTAAGGTTTCCTTTCGGATGCAAAGCACTGCTGCAATAGATAGCATTCCGGCAATAGAACGTATTTTTATAGAAGCAGATTTACCATTAGGAAAGAGTAACTTATCATAGAAAAAGCCTTCTTCTTCATCCCAGATACCTTCTGTTTCAAGGCTCAATTTATTTAATGCTTCTGCGATAAAGACAAAATGGCCAAAATATTTAATCGCCATATCATCATAAGAATCGTCATGCAATGCCAATTCTAAACTTATCTCTAACATATTTAAACAATAGAGTGCCATCCATGAGGTACCATCTACCTGTTCTAATGTACCGCCACCTGGCACACCATGACTACGATCAAAAACCCCGATATTATCAAGACCTAAGAACCCGCCTTCAAAAACGTTATTCTGACTGCCATCTATTTGGTTTACCCACCAAGTAAAGTTCAAAGCTAGTTTATTAAACATTTTCTTTAAAAAACGTAAATCGCCTTTGCCTGTTTGCTCTTTATCTGTTTTATAAACATTTAAAGTGGCCCATGCTTGTACCGGTGGATTAACGTCACTAAAATTCCACTCATAGGCAGGTATTTGACCGTTTGGAGCCATGTACCATTCTTTGGTAAATAACAATAATTGATGCTTGGCAAAATTAGCATCTACTAGTGCCATGGTCACACAATGAAAAGCAGAATCCCAGGCAGCATACCATGGATATTCCCAAGCATCTGGCATCAACATTATATCATGGTTCCGTAAGGTTTTCCATGAATTATTTCTACCAGACAACCTTTCTTTTGCAGGCACCGATGCCTTAGAATCTCCTAATAGCCATTGCTCTACATCATAATTATAGTAGTTTTTAGACCACAACATGCCCGCTAATGCTTGCTTTTGAATTTCTTTGTGTTGCACCTCACCAATAGTAGCTGTGTAAAAATCTTCGCACTCTGCAACTCTGGTATCAAAAAGGGTATCAAACGTATCATTAAAAGGGTTTTCAAGAGTTTCCTTTGTAAAACGAAGTCTAATCGTTTTAGATTCTCCACCTTTCAAATTCAGCTTATACAACGGAGAAAATTTCGTCCCTTCCGTACGTTTTGTGGCTAGTTTATAATCGTTTGAAGTTACTGCTTTATGAAATAAGTCTTTTTTATAAGGATGATCGTTTTTTGCTAAATAAACGCTCTCCATATTGGTTTCATTCTCTGTAAATAACAATTCTGCTGCTTCCTCAAAATACAGGTTATAATCTCCCACGTAACAATGCTCTACCTTAACAAAAGGGCTACCATTCTGGGTTTGCTTTTCTATTTTAGGCTTTTTTGGCATCTCCTTAAAATCCCAATAGTTACGAATCCATAAGGTGGGCAACAAATGTAATGGCGCTGCTTTTTTGCTCTTGTTATTTACCGTGATTTTAATTAAAATATCTTCATTATCGCCTTTCGCATATTCTGTAAAAACATCAAAATATTCGTCGTTATCAAAAACACCTGTATCTAATAATTGGTATTCAAGTTCCGTTCTATTACGTTTGGCATTTTCTTCTACTAATTTTGCATATGGAAAAGCTTTTTGTGGATACTTGTACAATTGCTTCATGTACGAATGTGTAGGCGTATTTTCAAGATAATAATACAATTCCTTTACATCTTCTCCGTGATTTCCCTGAGGTCCTGTTAATCCAAATAGTCGTTCTTTAAGAATAGCATCTTTTCCATTCCATAAACTAACCCCAAAGCAAATATTACAATAGCGGTCTGAAATACCTGCAATACCATCTTCTCCCCATCTATAGGTTCTACTTCTAGCATGCTCATGTGGAAAGTAATTCCATGCGTCTCCGTTAGCACTATAATCTTCTCTAACCGTTCCCCATTGACGTTCACTCACATAAGACCCCCATTTTAACCAATCTTTTTCTTCGGAATAATTTTCTTCTAGGCGTTTATGTTCTGGTGTAGTATTATTCATGTACTGATGTATCAAATTATATGCTATAGCAGCATAAAGAACGTTAAATTGCCCTTTATCATATATAGATCGTACATAAATATACTAATGTTTTGGAGTTGTTATAATAATCTGAAATTGGAAACCACTATTATTATCGAAAAGTTACTATTTATTCGTTTTTTTGAGAAATTACATTTTTCCGCCTGATGGAATTTTCTTTTGGTGAAAATTAAACAGACACCGCAAAGCAGAAAACTTAGTACTATACTTAGCTTAAATCCCAAATTAAAGGCAAAGCAAAGTATACAAATAAAGTTAGAATGATAATGGAAATCAGATTCATCCAAATTCCTTTTTTAACCATATCCTCAATTTTTAAATACCCAGAACCAAATACTACTGCATTTGGTGGTGTGGCTACAGGAAGCATAAAGGCACATGATGCCGCTACCGTTGCGCTTATCATTAAATAATACGGATGCACGCCTAATGTAGGCGCCAAAGAGATGAGCACAGGAAGTAACATTGCTGTTGTTGCTATATTAGAGGTTATTTCTGTTAAAAAATTTACAGCAAAAATTAAGATTAAGAGTAAGAAAATAAAAGGAACAGCTTCTAATGCTACTAATTTATTACCAATCCACAGGGCTAAACCACTAGTTTCAAAACCTAATGCCAAGGCCATACCACCACCGAAGAGTAAAACAACACCCCACGGTAATTTTACCGCATCTTCCCATGAAATTAATCCTTCCTTTTTCTTGCTAGATGGCAACACAAACAATGCTATTGCAAAAAATACGCTAATAATGGTATCGTCTATTTGTGGGATAATTTTTTGAAGTAAAAAAGATCTTGTAATCCAAGCAAAAGCAGTACATAAAAATACCGCTAAAACCATCTTTTCATCATAAGACATCTTACCCAATGCTTTGAACTGTGCATTAATTTCCGCTCTACCTCCCGGAAACTCTTTCTGTTGAAATTTGAAGGCAAATTTTGTTAAGTATTTCCAACACAGAAACAATAAAATTAAAGCAATAGGAAAACCAAAAACAAACCATTGATAGAATGTTATTTCTACTCCAAAAGTGGTCTGCACAACGCCTGCAAGCACCAAATTAGTAGGTGTACCAATTAAAGTAGCAATACCCCCAATAGAAGCACTGTACGCAATTGCTAACATTAATGCTTTACCAAAAAGAATGTTTTCGTTTTTAATCGTGTGTGGGTTATCGCGCAATTGCGAAACAATAGCCATTCCCATAGGTAAAATCATAACAGTAGCTGCTGTGTTAGAAATCCACATCGATAAAAGTGCTGTAGCAATCATGAAGCCCAAAATGATATTGGTAATATTAGTTCCCACTATTTTTATGATAGAAAGGGCTATTCTCTTGTGCAGGTTGCATTTTTCAATGGCAATAGCGAGAATGAAACCACCCACATATAAAAAAATATATTTATGACCATAAGAAGCGGTCGTCTGGCTCAGCGCTAAGCCGCCAGATAATGGAAAAAGCACAATAGGCAATAATGCAGTCACCGCTATTGAAATGGCTTCAGTAATCCACCAAATTGCAATCCAAGCAACAGAGGCTAAAATTGCTTTTGCTTTATAATCTAAACCTTCAATCTTTAGAAAAAAAAGAATAATGCTAAACACAAATGGCCCTAATACTAATCCGATACGTTGCTTTGAAATCTGCATGCCTAATTTTTTAAAATATAATCTACCCCTGCTTTTGAATGAATCTCCGTGGTATTAAACGCAGGTACTTCTAAATCTTCTTGAAAGATCATTAGCGGAAACTCTGTACAACCTAAAACAACTCCTTGAGCTCCTGCAGCTATAGCTTCGGCAATAATACCCAGAACATATTTTTTAGACTCTTTGTCAATGATACCGTAGGTTAGTTCTTCTTGAATAATCCTGTGTAGTTCTTCAATTTGCTTCTTTTTTTTCGGTACTAATACCTCAATTCCATTGTCCTCAATTCTTTTGGTTATAAAAGGTTCTTCCATACTGTACTTAGTCCCTAGAAACAGTACTTTTTTTAATCCTTTTTCATGGATTGCCTGAGCCGTAGCATCTGCAATATGAATTACAGGAAAATCTAATTTTGCTTGAACATCATCATATACCTTATGAGGGGTATTTGCACAGAAAAGAACAGCACTAGCACCTGCTTTATTTAAATTTAAAGCCGCAGTGACCAACATAGTAGCTATAGAATCCCATTTGTTTTCTATTTGATACCGATGTACTTCTGCTTGGTTAAGGGTATAGACAATTAAGGGTGGGTTGGTGTTATTTCCAAAATGATCATTTATAGTTTGATTGATGGTTCTGTAATAATCTATAGTAGAATGCCACGAAGTGCCGCCAATTAATCCTAGTGTATTCATTCTTGAATGTGTTTTAGTAGTGATTTTATGTTCTTGTATGGGTTCTTTTTCTACAAAAGCATACGATGTCAGTGCTAAAATCAAGAATCCCAAAATGTATTTTTTCATAGGTGTAATTGTTTAAATAAGGAATTGGAGCGAACAGAATTATTCAGAACGTATCATGAAATGGTAACTACTATTTAGATAGAATGTTAATTTCCTTTTCCAAGCAATGCAATCCAATCTGCTACATACGCAATATTCCGTATCCCGTTGGAATGTGCTTTTTTTCCATCAGGAACTTCCAAATCAAAAGCATAAATATGCTTTTCAGGAATATTCATGGCCTTATAGGTTTTAATAATTGTGGGAGCAGCAGGCTCTTTTACATGGTAGGTTCCATACCACCGATCAAGAGGCGTTTTACTGTCTTTAAAATACCAATCTGCAATCTTATTTTTTGCGGAATAATCCCATCCGCCAGAAAAATCAATAACTCGAGCAACCCGGTGTGTCTTGGCTATAAAGGCAGACATTCCACCTCCTTGAGATTGTCCTGCTAAAGCAATTTCTTCCCATTTTGGTTGCCCATTTTCCAAATACTTATCCCAATTGCCTTCTACATTTTTTTCTGATAGGTATAGCAAAAGCTTAGTAAGACGGTTAACTATAGCATCATACGAGGCATCACTGATCAATGAAAAAGGAGTCGTACCATATACCCTTCTATTTCTAAAATCTTCGGCACAATTAGCATTTTCTTCCAAGGCAGTACCCTTACAAATTTGAGCTATAGCGGGTGTATTTATGTAGGATAAATTAATAACATGGTACCCTTGTTTGAGCGCTGTATTAAAAAAATTCTTTGGCCCTCTTGAAGCAATACCATTTGTTCCTGGTATAAAAAGGAGCAATTTGCCTTGTTTGATAGCAGGATCATACGTCACAAAATGAGGCGTATCTGCCCTATTAATTCTGCTATCTGTTTGCGAAGGCTTAATATTTAAAACAATGTTTGATGTTGCTTCTACACCCACCTCTTGAGCCCCAGCATGAGCAAAAAACAAGGAAATAAAAATTAGCGTAAGTAAAGAGTTCTTCATTTTTCTATGGTAAAGGTTAACTATAAAATGTGTGCTATTCTTTAATAAGGTCATTCCATTTATCAATAAATTTGACCGCTGCTTGTACAGTGTTATTGATATTTTTCGCTCCTCTTTCTACGGTTGCCTCCTTAGGGTTTAGCTCTCCCCACACTCCCGTTTTAGTCATTTCTAATGTTGAGGTCTTTTTCCCTGTCTCTTCCCCTTTTAAGGCTTCTGAAAGAAACAATAACTTAGCTGTTGGTTCCTCATTAATTACTTTCGGAAGCATCTGCTCCAAATGTTTTGGAAGCGTTAATTTTGTTGCCGTAGCTTTATCTAACTGCACCAAATCTGGCATTAAATACAAAGAGTCTGAGGTTTCTCCTGTACCTGCATGACGGTCTAATACTTCTGGTTTTTTATAGGTATCTGATTTCAAATAAGGATGTATCGCCACCCCGAAATCTACAGCTACCCCTGCCGTTTTTTGTTTAATTTGATCTACTAAAAACGTAGTAATAGCCCTATTTCCTCCATGAGAATTCATAAACACAAAACGCTTAAACCCATGCTTAATTAAGGACACTACCGTTTCCATATGCACTTGAATAATGGTATCTGCCGATAAGGTAATTGATCCCGAAAAGGCCATATGATAGGGAGACTGCCCCGCCATTAGAACAGGAGCTACCAAAACATCCCGTTCTTGTGCGATAAGTTTGCATTGCTCAACGCCGTTTATAAAATCGGTACCAATAGGTAAATGACTAGAATGCTGCTCTAATGCCCCAATAGGAATAATAACCAAATCAGATTTTGTCAAAAAATCATCCACCTCAGGAACCGTCATATGAGGTAAATAATTCTTTACTTTTTTTTCGTTCCAAAGTGGATTTATTAAAGAGCTCATAGGCATAAAAAAAGAATTTAGTATAAATTATAGTACATCAGTTTTACTTAAAAATTAAGCAGTACGCTATTTTATAGTTATTGTTTCTAGATGTACAGGAACAATAATTTTAGCATCGGGAGAAACAGCTTTTACTTCTTCTATGAAAGGCTTAATTTTTTTGTCTATGGCTTGTTTTTGAGAATAGCCGTAAGGCACCCTAAAATTATCCCAATGCGTAGGTATTATTGTTTTAGGGAAATTTGTAGCTTTTAACAAGCGTTCTGTATACTTATAAATTTCCAATCTTGAAAAGTTTACTCCTGGTAAAAGAATATCTGGCGTTAAGCCTTGAACTTCTTTTTCTAAAAAGTTCATAGAACCTGCCGTTAATATTTTGTGATCATTAAATCTCACATAAAACATCAAGGAACCTCCTTCTATAAAATCTTCCAGTTTCAATGGTGCTTTTAATTCTTTTTCATGTGTTCTAGCATCAAAATAATGTTTGTCATTTAAGGCAGAATGAATAGAGGGAACCACTTTTACTGAAAACTCATCAAACTGGTAATCTTCGCCACCTCTAACCGTAAGCAGCTGTTCTTCTGGAACTCCATACGCTCTTAGTATCGCACAACTCGTTTCTGTAGCAATCACTTTGGCTCCTGTTTTCTTTGCGATATAGGGCACATCTCCCAAATGATCTAAATGAGAGTGGTGTACCAAAATATAATCAGCTTTTGTAATGTGTGTATTGATTACCACAGTATCTGATTGAAAGTAATCACTTTCATAATAATTTTTGCGCGGATCTTCTTTACTATTTGCAGGGCTATCTCCTAATTTTACTCTAGACAAATAAGGATCTACTAAAATGGTTGTTTTCCCATCGGTCATTTCCCAACCAGCGCCACCAAAATATTTTAATTTCAGTTCTTGACTGCTTGCATATTGAAGTCCTAAAAACAAAAATCCAAAAAACATTGTTTTAGAACTCATGATTTTTATAACTGATTTTTTAATTGCTGTATTTAACATAAAGTGTATAAATTTAAGTTGGCATTAAAAGAGTGATACTAATCGTAAACCTCAACGATTACTTCTATTTCTACGGCTTGTGCTCTAGGTAATGTGGCTACACCAATGGCAGCACGAGCATGAATACCTCTTTCCCCAAAAACAGCTACCATAAGATCTGAAAAGCCATTAATGACCTTGGGTTGTGCTACGAAAGCAGGCTCTGAGTTTACAAATGCTAAGACTTTTACAATGCGTTTTACCTTTTTTAAATCGCCTAGCATATATTTTAATACTGCTATTTGATTTATCGCTGTTAATCTAGCACCTTCATAGCCTTGATCAATAGAGACATCCAGCCCTAATTTCCCTGTCATTTCAGTTCCATCAGCATATCTAGGGCCTTTGCCTGCTAAAAAAATAAGGTTACCTGTTTGTACACCATTAACATAGTTTGCTACAGGATTGGGGGGACTAGGTAACGTTATATTTAATTCTCTTAATCGTTGTTCTGGATCATATTCTTTTTCTATCCTTTCTAACATTATTCTTTTTACTTATCGTTTTTAGATTTAAAATCTGCAGCATGCCATAGGGGCTCACTTTCATAATAATTACCATTTGTAATTACGGCTTCTACCGTTCTTATATTTCTAATATCTTCTAATGGGTTTTTCTCTAAAATGGCAATATCAGCCTCTTTACCTACTTCTAAGCTTCCTGTTTCTGTATATACACCCATGGCTTTGGCAGGAACACTTGTTGCTGTTTGTATTGCTTGTAAAGGCGTTAAATCGCCATATTTTTGATAGGTTTCAATTTCTAGGTACAGACCAAAAACAGGCACTACATTATCTGTTCCGGCAACAATAGGAACTCCCGCTTTATAAAATTGCCCCAAAATATTCATTGATTTTATATAATCTGCTTTAGCTGCCTCAGACCGCGATGGGGTTACACCACTTCTAAATCTTTTGCCTTCAAACAATTCATAAGCTATTCGATCCGAAAACGGTTCTAACGTTTCAATCACATCACCTTTAGGCATTGCTCTTACAACACTTAACGCAATTGTAGGGTCTAGTACTGTTTTATGTTCTAAAAGAAAAGCCGTAGCCTCATCCATTTGTTTTTGACTAATGTCATTCTTAGAAATAAAATTGCTTCCAAGCTCTTTTACTTTTTTATCTGGAAAAAGCACCGTTAATACTCTAGAGGTGTGACTCAACATATCCATTCCTGCATCAATAGCACCACGCGCATTACCAATAGCGTTTGGTACGTGACCAGTAATAGACATTCCGCGTTTATGTCCTTCCTCTGCCAAAACTTTTGTCAATTCTGGATTAACGGATGAGTAGATTTTTATTTGCTTGTAGCCATTTGTAAAATATAGATCTGCTACCTCCTTAGCTTCTTGTACCGTTCTTGCTCTGACCACTCCATTACCTTGTATTCCTGCACCATCTGTCATCCCCGCTAGTAAAATATCAGGACCCAAAGCACCTTTCTTTGCAATAGCATCTCTAAAAGATGTTGCAAACTCAAGCTCATTTCCATTATCACGAATGGTAGTTACTCCGCCGGCTAAATAAGCAGGTGCCCATTGTACTTGGTTGGAGTGGGCATGCATATCCCACATCCCTGGCATTATGGTCTTTCCTTTAAGATGAATAAGCTTAGCATTTTCTGGGATACTAACTTCAGTGCGTTTCCCTATTGTTTTTATACGACCATTCTCTATAATTAAAGTCATGTCTTTTTGGGTAGTATCATGTACTCCATCAACAAGGTCTACACCTACAAGTGCTTTAACACTAGCTTGTGTTCCTTTCAAATCTTCTGTATATTTAGTTAAAGCGGCCATTTGTTCTTCTACATTACCTTGCACAAAGAATGGCTTAGCTTCTTCGTATCCTTTTCTTATGTATTCTCTTATTTGCGTATTTGCTTTAACCAGTGCAATTAAATTTTGAGATTCATCAACCCATATTGTTCTTCCTCCCCAATTAATACCTTCAACAACATACCGATCTAAGGGCACCTTTTCACCTTTTATTGCTACCGTATCTTTTTGAATAAAATTCATGGTAACCTCACCTCTTGGTAGCGTCGGTATACTTATTTTACCTCCATTTTTAAAGTAATAGTGGTATAGCATCATTTCTATCCCCGCTGGAATATTGCTGTGTACCAGGAAAAAGTCTGTGTTTTTTAATTGAACAAAGTCTCTGTTTTTTTCCCAAACGAGAATGCTATCTTTTGTTCTTTTTACTTCTAGATTAACTATTGTATCTTTTGCTGTAATTCTTCTATTTAAATAATATGAAGGCGTTAAGTTCATATCTAAATGCAACTCTGCGGCTACTCCTGTAATTCTACCTCTTTCGTTTTCTCCTTGTAGTGATGTAACTACAATAGAATCTTTGGTGGCTTTGATTGCATAGGATTCTTCTCCAATTAAAGACTGCCTTCTATACACCAAAAATGTACCTTCTTCATTGATATCTTGCCATTTTGATGGCGTAGTTGCACATCCGGTAACTAAAAGCAACACGACTATCTGTAGCAGGTGGTTGGCTTTATGCATCATAAATTTTGATTTATTTTTAACTTTCATTTTGGTTTTTTTTAGTGTTGTACTAGCGGCTCACCCTTAGAATCAAGGAAATTTTGGCGTAAACCTATTGAAGTAAAAAAGGTTTAGTTCATCTGAATTACTTTCGATAATATCAAGCTTATGATCTCCATTTAAATCATAGGTTAGAATATCATAGGTGCTAAAATTCTGATCATTTAATTTTATTTTCTCCCAAGAATTTGCACCTCCCGAGTTGATAAAAACCATGTTGGGTCCACCTACATTTCCTACCACAAGATCTATACTATCATCACCGTTTAAATCTCCTATAGAAAGCGAATACGATTCTGCTGAACTATCATCAAAAACAACCTTACGGTCATAAGTTCCTTTCTTGCTTCCAAAATAAATCACATTTGGCTCTCCTATGTTTGCGGTAACAATATCTTTATACCCATCTTTATCCAGGTCTATTACCGCTACAGATCGTGTAACATCATTGCCTGTTCCGTAAGGTATTTTTTTAGAGAATTTAAGGTTACCATTATTCAGATACACATAATTAGGTTGGTCATCTCTATTAGCCAATATCAGATCTAAGTGGCCATCGCCATTCATATCTGCAACCTCAACATCTATGGTAGAATCTTTTTTATCACCAAAGCCAATTACTTCTGTGAAGGCTCCCTTTCCGTTATTTAAGCAAATTTCGTTTTCGCTTCCTCTGTTGGTAATCAATACATCTATATCGCCGTCATTGTCTATATCTGCAACCACAATATTTCTAGTATGCCCATATTTTTCTCCAAAGCTTTCTCCTTTGGTAAAGTTTCCTGCTCCATCATTTATAAAAATATAATTGGGAGCCATATCATTTCCGACAGCAATATCTAAATCACCATCACCATCAAAATCTGCGAGTTCTGTAGAATAACTTGTCTCTTGCTCTGTTCCTAAATTTTTTGAAACGGTAAAAATTCCACGTCCGTTGTTTACAAAAATTCGATTCTGACCTGGCCAGTGTCGACCATTTGCCACAACAATATCTAGATCGCCATCATTATCAATATCTCCAACCCCCATAGAAGCGGTACGCTCTTTATTGATTCCTAGAATGGTTCTACTATTATTAAAAAATTTTGCTTTTTGAGAATGAACGGAAAGCACGCAACAAGAAAAAAGTGCAAATAAAATATATTTCATAAGGTAACTATTAGTTGGTTTGAGTTGCTAGTATTAATAAGTAATCAGGTGCCTTTTTATAGACACTTATTCCTGCTGAATTTTTATTTATTTAAAATGTTTAATTCCCATGGCTTGATAAACCTCTTTAGCGTAAAAAAGAGTACCACCTTTCATCGTCCATTCTACATTGCGTATAGCACTCATATCTTCTAATGGATTCCCATCTACAAGAATAAGATCTGCCATTTTACCCACTTCAATTGTGCCGTAGGATGCTGAAACCCCCGTCATCTCTGCCGATTTTATAGTTGCCAATTGCAGAACATCAGAGGTAGAAATACCGGCCTGCGCATAAAGTTCAAGCTCCCTGTGGTACAAAAATCCAGGAAGACCATCTGTACCCGGAACAATTTCTATCCCTTTCTGATGTAAATCATACACGACCGCTAACATCTTATTGAAACTCCCTTTATACCGTGCTATTTTTTCACCAGATTTCGGGAGTCCCCCGCTATAATAATCTCGCTGGTTAAGTAATGGAAGTCTGTCTATAATCTTAACATAAGTAGGACTAGGCTCGCCTTTTACGGATACAAACATGTTTTCGAAAATAGAAACGGTAGGGTCTATACGTATGTTTTTTGTTTTCAACAGCTCTACAAAATCGAGGTATTCTTTCGATTTAAGATTAAGATCTACACCATGGTATGCAGACATCGTATGCCTTAATGGCGTTCGGGTATCTATGGTATCTGATAAAAAATTGAGGAATACCATATTCATATGCTGTATCTCATCATACCCTTGATTGATGGCTTGCGTTGCGGTCATAAAAGCAGGAATATGCCCACTTACACGCATCTCTAATTCATGTGCCCTTTTTGTTAAAGGGGCCACCCATTTTGGCCGAATAGAGCTATATAATTTAATTTGCTGATAGCCTAACTCTTTATATTCTTGTATTTCAGCTAAACCCTCTTCTACCGAGCTCACTACATTTCGTTGATTGGCAAAAGGCCCATCTCCATCTATGATACCCCCAAATGTGACAATTCGTGGACCGATAATTTCATTCGTATTAAACTGATTGCTTAACTTTTTTAGTTGCTTGTTATTGGCTAAATCTCTTACGGAAGTTACCCCTCCTGCCACATGCAGCATGCCTCTAAATTTGGTGTTATGAGTATGCATATCAAACATTCCAGGAAGTAATGTTTTTCCTTGTCCGTTGATCACTTGAATCTCGCTACCTATTTCATGGTCATCACTATCGTTGATGGCCGTGATACGATCCCCATTAACCAACACATCTTGATTGTTTAGGATTGTACCTTGAGGCGTGAAGATATTCACGTTTTTTATGAGTACATCCTCTAATGTGTGGGATAGTTTTTTAGTAAGACGAGCCAAATACTTATCTTCAATAGCATCCTGTATTCCTTTCATTTCTAGACGCAACTCCTTCAAATCTGCCCGAATAACATGTAGATTTCCTGATATTTTGGCAACCATTTCATTACCAATCATCCATAAATACGTAGGATTCATATCAAGGCCTTTTACCATCAGCAACTTAACTTCTGTATTATTTGACAGTGTTATTGGCAGATTTTCTACAAGTTCAACTTCACCTATGGGGAATAATTTTACTTTTTGGTCTTCTGCCGCCATTAAAAGTCTTGCAAGAATTTCATAAATAGCAGGAGAGCCATCATACCTAAAATAAAGAGCATCTCCATTAAAGGCTCCTTTCTTTTCTCCTTTTGGATTTAACCAAGTTGCGCTATGCTTTTCACTCTTAAAAAACTCCTGAATAGAATCTTTTAAATAGTTGACGCCAGTTACTGTTTGCGAGGAAATAAATCCGTTTTTATTAAACCGAAGTTCTTCTGAAAATTCGGGACCACGACCTCTATCAGTATACGTATAATAATAGTTTACTGTGTTTTTACTGGTCTTCCATTTTTCATAGGTACCCGCTAAACCCTCTCTAAAAACCACATCATAAACCACTTTCTCTGAACTATTTTTAGTGGTGGAAAAAGGTGTATTAAAGCTACTTGTAACTATAAAAACAAAGAAGAGTGTGCATATATATTTCATTAGTTACAGGTATGTTTAAGGGTTTAAATTTCTGGTTTTTGGTTACGAATAAGGCGCTATGATTTTAGAGTATCTTTAAAATATCTTAACCAGTTAAGTCCTAATATTTTTTCTATATCTCCTGTACTATACCCTCTTTTATCTAACACTTTTGCCACTTGCAAATAGCGGTCTGCTTTATCTAATTCAGGAATCCAAGGGGGCCACTGTACTTTATAAGAAGGTTTAAATCTTGTTAATCTTGGAACATACCAATTTTCTCTTGTAGCTCCTGTAGCCTCTAAACCTTGGATAGCAAAATCTGCTGCAACACCCACATGTTCTATTCCTGCTATGTTTACTGCATGGTCTATATGGTCTACGTAAGTTTCTAAGGTAGTCTTGGTGCCTAGATCCGGGCCAATCATATAACCCAAGCATATAATTCCTATGACGCCACCTTTTGCGGCCATAGCTTTTATTTGATCGTCTGTTTTTGCTCGCGGATGGTCTTTATAGAGTGCTTCACACATAGAGTGATTAAAACAAGCTCCGGAAGTACTAAACTCAATACCTTCATTGGTTGTTTGTCGCCCACAATGCGATAGGTCTATCATAATTCCCAACTCATTCATGCGTGCTAAAGCCTCAAGGCCGAAGTCTGACAAGCCCGAGTTGGTACGCTCCGTACTCCCATCTCCCAGTAAATTTCTTTGGTTATAGGTTAACTGAATCCAACGGGTACCCGCGTCATATAGCGTGTCTATATTATCTATAGATTTCTCTATCATTGTAGCATTCTGAAACCCATATAATACAGCTGTTTTGCCCTCTTTTTTTGCACGGATAAAATCTGCGGCTCTAGTCGCTTTGAGTAAAACATCCGAATTGTTTTGAATTCGCGTATCCCACTCTCCTATATTTTTTAAGGCCCCTTTTAAACTTCCAGAAAGTAAGGATGTACTAAAGCCCGTGTAACCAGATTGCTCTAAGGCTTTAAAAGAATCTTCATTCCATCCTTTCGGAATCACGAGACCATCTATAACCATCGCTTTTTTGTACAGCTCTTCAATCTTTTTGTCGGAAAGATTGGTTATACTACTGATAATGTTTTGGTTTGGATCCAGATGAACAGATTCTAAAATGGAATTAAAAGCAAGTGCGGTTTGTCCTGGAAACAGTGCTCCTAGCGATAATAGTTTGACTAAATTTCTACGGTTTTGTTTCAAAATATTCTAGTATTACTATTTAAAAATTGGCATAAAGAGATAGATAAAGAACAAAGCTATTTTTTAGCATTGTTCATCATCATGAAATAAATCTTGTACACACATTAATTAGGTATCAATGTGCGTACAAGTAAATAGCTTCAATGTTTTAATTAATACCCTGGATTTTGCGCTATGTTAGGATTAACATCTGTTTCATCTTGTGGTATTGGCATTATAACAGTATCTGCTCCATAAGGAATGGTACAAATCTGTGCCGTACAGTTGGTTCTAACAATATCCATTTGATTACGCATTAAATCCCATAATCTTTGACCTTCAAAGGCTAATTCTAATCTTCTTTCTAAAAAGATAGCATCTTTAAGAGTGTCTCCAGTATCTGTATTATCAGGTTCATCTGCAATTGCACGTTGGCGTACCATATCCAAATCATCTTGTGCACCCGTTATATCTGTACCGATCTCTGCTCTAGCCTCGGCACGTATCAAATACATTTCAGCAAGTCTTACAACTTTTACATTGTCAAAACCATTGATGTCCGAATATTTGATCATTCTATAAGGCGCAAATTCTCCAGTTAATAAAGGATCTACTTCAAAGGTGCTTAAGCGAGCATCGTTCTCAGGGTAAAGATCAGCGATATCATTAGAGGGAAGGTAATCTCCAAAACCTGCTTGTAGATAAAGACCAGCGATACCAGCGCCACCCACATTATCTGCTTCGGTCATTGATATTTCAAAAATTGACTCAGAACTATTGTCCGTAGTCCATAAATCATAATAGTTATCGTTAGAAATCAACGTATAATCACCTGAGTCTATGACACTCGTAGCCATAGCTTCTGCATTACTCCAATCTTCTTGAAAAAGATAAACCTTTGCCAATAATGCCCTTACCGATGTTGGAGATAACGTACTAGAATTACCGCTTCTAGAATTGCCATTCATGAAAGAAATACCCGTAGTCATATCAGAAACAATTTGTTCATATACTTCCGCGACAGTACTTCTAGAAGGTTCATTATCTAAATCAAAATTCAAAACAATAGGCACCCCTAAATGACTAGCATCTGCCGTATAATTATATTGTTGAGCAAACATGCGCACTAAATCAAAATACATCAAACCTCTTAAAGCATAGGCCTCCCCGATAATATGATTTTGCTCTGCTATAACTGCATCAGATAAAATTGTTTCCGAATTGATGATAGCGTTAGCTGCATTAATTCCTTCATAAGCACTACCCCACAATGAGAGTGCATCACCATCTGATACTCTTTGAATGTGCTCGGCATAGTCGACAATTCTATTGGCCTGACTATTTTGTTTAACATCATCTGCCAAAACATCAGGTATCATAATCATGTAACGCCCATAATATTCGGAACCGGACAGTTTATTATAGATACCAGTAATAGAAGATTCATAACCATCAAGATCTAAAAGGGCGTCAGTATCCGAAACAGATTGTTGCGGAGTAAGTTCTAAAAAGGAGTCTGAACAAGATAATACGAGTCCAGCTACTATCGTTAATATAAATATTTTATATGTTTTCATGTGTTTCATCATTTAAAGTTGAATATCTAAACCAATGGATATAGTCTTCACTGCAGGCGTCTGCCCCGTGTAGGTACCATTAATTCCCTGTTCTGGATCAATGTAAAGGATATCCTCTTTTACAAAAGTTAGAATATTAGTTCCTCTTGCATACAATCGCATTGAATTCAAGCCTAACAACGAAGTAACTTTTTCGGTGAAATTATAGGCAACCGTTAAATCCCTTAAACGAATATAGCTACCGTCATACAACCATCTTGTCTGATTTGCTTCATTACTACCATTACGACCACCCCAAACAAACTGAGGTACTAATGCGTCTGTTGAACCAGGTTGCCATCTGTTATCATAAATAAAGTCTGCTGTACTTCTTGGCGTAAGTCTTCCATCACCTAATGTACCTCTTGCCCTATCATCGAAAATATAATTGCCATAAGAATAAATGAAGTTGGCACTTAGACTAAGATCCTTGTAAGTAAACATCGTATTGAAACCACCGAAAAATTCAGGAGTGGCAGACTTGTCATCTAAAAAGCGTTCTGCATCACTAATATCATTAGTTATCGTAGTTTTTGAAGCATCTGTATACCATTGTGGATCACCATTCTCTTGGTTTACACCTGCCCAGCTATATAGATAGAAAGATTGAAAATCTTCGCCTTCTTGTCTTCTAAAAGCACCATCTGTAAAATCGTCTGTTAGCTCAGTAATTTCATTCTTTAAAAAAGTGGTATTAAACCCAATATTCCAATTAAAATTATCACTGCTAATGATATCTGCATTGATTGAGAGTTCTAAACCTGAGTTTTTCATTTCACCAAAGTTTTGGGTCAACGAAGAGAAACCTGAGGTCAAGGTAATAGGCACATTCAAAATAAGATCTGAAGAAGTACGTTCAAAATATTCAACCGTACCACTAATTTTTGAAAAGAGACCAAAATCTACACCCACGTTAAAATTCTGTTGACTCTCCCAAGTAAGATCAGGGTTCGCTATTTGGCTTGGACTACCACCTGGATTACCATCATAATCCTGACCAAAAACGTAAAGCCCTTGTGAAGGAAAATTACCAATGGCAGCATTACCTGTTACACCCCAAGAACTTCTAACTTTTAGTAAATCTAAAAAGGAAACATCTTCTAAAAAAGATTCCCTACTAGCAACCCAACTTCCTCCAAAGGAATAAAAAGTACCCCATCTGTTGTCCGCACCAAATCTAGAAGAACCGTCTCGTCTTAAACTACCTGAAAGAAAATATTTTCCATCGTAGTTATAATTTAACCTAGAAAAGGCAGAAACAAAAGTATACTCAGATTTTGATCCACTAATAGCAAACTCTGCCGATGCGCTATTTAACGTTCTTAAACTTTGGTTAGGAAATTGCGTTCCAGAAGCACTAAAAGATTCGTTATTAGTTTCTTGAGCTTCAAAACCTCCTAAGACATTAAAATTATGGTTATCACCTAAAATAAAATTATAATCTGCTGTTTGCGTACCTACAAAGGTTCTAAGTGACGTATTCGCTTCATAACCGATACCCCCAGAATTTCTTCCTCCGCCATATCTTGGATTTTGATATTGCGATTCGGTTAACGTAAGTAAATCAAAATTCAATTGTGAACGTAAAGTCAAATTCTTTATTGGTTTTATAGAAACCGCAAAATTATCAATAACCCTTAATTGCTTATTTTCCCAAAGGTCATCACCACTTAAAGCTCCAACTGGATTAGCACCTCCCAAAGGAAAATAATCAGCATGTTCCCCATTAAATCTTCCTTCTTCATCATAAATAGGTATTAACGGTGATAACTCTAGAGAGTTTTTAAACGGATTATTAAAAGAGCCACCATCAAAAAACGTATTAGTTGTACTGTTTGAAACCGATATATTATTGGAAATGGTTAAATAATCTGTTGCTTTAAACTCTATGTTGCTCCTAGCGCTTAACCTCTTAAAACCTGATCCTATAATATAGTTTTCTTGATCATAATAAGCTCCAGAGAAAAAATACTTTAAATTATCAGTACCGCCACTAGCACTTAAATCATAACTTTGAGTTATTCCCGTTCTAGTTATGGCATCTAACCAATTGGTATCCGTAGGTTCGCCAGTTGAAGGATCAATCAGTTGTTGAAAAGTAGCATCAAATCTTGCTTGCGCTTCTGCTGCTGTATCTCCACCATTAACATAACCTTCAAGAAAAAGTTCCGTATATTCTGCTGCATTCAATGGTTTCAAGATATTATTGTATGCTTGCGAGTTAAAGCCTGTTAATGTTTTTAAGGTAATTTTAGCCTTCCCAGACTTGCCTGATTTTGTTGTAATTAAAATAACACCATTTGCACCTCTAGACCCGTAAATTGCAGTTGAAGCCGCATCTTTTAATACTGATATTGATTCAATATCATTAGGGTTAATAGATGCCATAACATTGGTACTGCTACCGCCATTATCTATAGTACCAATACTACCATTTTGTATTGGAATACCATCTATAACATACAATGGCTCACTAGAAGCTGAAATAGAACCAATACCTCTTATTCTGACTTGTGTATTTCCTCCCGGAGCACCATCTACTGCACTTGCCTGTAAACCTGCAGTACTACCTCTTAATGCTTGCTCGAAACTAGAAACCGGTGCTTGTTCAAAAGTTGCACTTTTTACAACACCTACAGATCCTGTTAAAGATTCTTTTTTCTGTGAACCATACCCCACAAGAACAACCTCTTCTAAGGCTGCTGCATTTTCCTTTAGCGTAATATCAATGACCGTTTTTGCACCTACAGTAGCCGTTTGAGTTAGCATTCCTATATAAGAAAAAGCCAATACGTCTGTATCATTCGCTTTTATAGCATAGTGACCATCAAAATCTGTTTGTGTACCTTGAGTAGTACCTTTCACCAGAATATTTACGCCAACTAATGGTATACCATCAGTATCATAAACAGTTCCTGTTATTGTCTTTTCTTGTACAGAAGTATCATCGTTTGAAATATTTTTGATAGCTGCTCTCGATTCAACTTTTTTAACGACAATTTGCTTCCCCTCTATCTTATACGTAAGATTTGTATTTGAAAAGGCTTTATCTAGTACGGTAGAAATCTTTACATTTTTAAGTTTTAAAGAGATCTTCTTATCGGTACTAATAACATCATCCTTGTAAAAAAAGATGTAATTACTAGTACTCTGAATTTCACTAAAAAATTGCTCTACGGATAAATTGTTAAGTTCCACATCCATCTTATTTTGCCCCATAGCCAAATTGGCATAAGCGCTTGAAAGACCGATAGTAATAAACAATAAAAATATTCTCATAAGCGTAAGGATTCCTAAACTTAAAGTTTTTTTCATATTTTTGGTTTTGGTTAATTAATGTCACTTAGTTTTAAGTGATCTTGATTTAAATTCCCAGAAGATGTTGGACGCATCTTCTGGTTTTTTTTACTAATTCAAATAAATAATAGGTTTACTTCATTCACGGTGTGTTTTAATTAATGATGATACTATTTCCTTTAAAGCTGTAGTTCATATTTGTACTCGCCTTAATATTTTTTAAGACACTCTCTATATCTTCATTTAAATCTAAATACCCAGAAAAACTTTCTGAGCTCAAGGTTTCGTCTTCAATCAGTATATTTTTATTATAGTACCTAGAAATCCTTTTCATAATATGCTTTAAATCGTTTTTCTTGAATACAAACACACCATCTCTCCAAGAAAAATAATGATCAACATTTACCTTTTCTGAAAAAATACTTTTGTTATTTTTATCATAACTCGCTTTTGTTCCAGGAGTAATTTTCATTTTATCGAGGTGTCCTGATGAGGTTTCGTTTTTGTAGCTAATTTGTACACTACCACTCTTTAGTACTGTATTTATTGTGCTTTCATCTGCATAACTAGTTACGCCAAAAACAGTTCCTAACACCTCTATCTCTTGGTCCTGAGACATTACTATAAAAGGGTGATATTTATTATGGGCTACGTCAAAAATAGCTTCTCCCTCTAAATACACTTCTCTTCTATCGCCATTAAAAACAGCAGGATACACCATTTTTGATCCGGAATTTAACCATACAGTACTCCCGTCAGATAAATTTATTTTTGTGCGTTCCCCGAAAGGAACTAACAGCGTATTGTACACCGTTTTATTATTTTTAGAAGTCTCTTGGTTTACTTCTTTTGAATTGCCTAAAGTTATTTTCTGCCCTGTATTAGAGTAGTTAATGCTTTTATTATTTGGGTCTATCTTTAAATTTTCACCACTTCCTAAAATCAATACTACCTTATCAGAATCATTAACATTTAAATTCTTTGAAGCAGATACCACATCTGCAATAGAACTTTCTTGCGTTCTATTCTGATACCAAAAAAAACCAGAAACAAAGAGTATCAAAACAAATGCGATAGACAATGCCTTCCCAAAGTGTTTCTTCTTTTTTGAAGTCTTGTCTATAGAAGCAAGTATGTTCTTCTTCAACAACGCTTTCTCAACTTCAGATAACTGGTTATTATATTTAGATTTAATTTCTTTCATGTCTTTACTTAGATTCAATAATCTTACCTTTTAAACTTTAATTAAATTGACTATTTGAATTGAATTCTATTACTAATAAGTAATTAGTTTATTTTTTATAGACATCATTAATCCAATTTATTTGAATTAATAAAATTTTAGCTTTCGCAAGGTTTTAATAGCACGGTAGATTGATGTTCTTGCAGTTTGTATAGAAATATCCATAATTGTTGAAATTTCTTCGTACGATTTTTCCTGATCGAACCTTAAAAAAAGTATTTTCTGCTGTTTTTTGGTTAAGGTGCTTATCGCTTCTGCCAATTTTTCGTTTCGCTCTTTAATACCTTCTTGATGGATGATAGACTTCTCACAAGAACTAATATGGTTTGCTTTGGTAAAATCTGGCTTAAATTGAAAATCATCTAAAGAGACAGCCAAATTTTTAGTTCTGTATTTTTTATTGATTTTACGCTTTAAAGATCTAAACAAGTAATATTTTACATTATCCGTCATAGATAAATTATTTCTGTACTTATATAGGTCTACAAATAAATCATGGATACAATCAGAAACATAGCTTTTATCTTTGGAATGATACATACCATAGGTAAATAAGATGTTGATATAGATATCATACAGATTACCTAAAGCAGCCTTGTCTCCATCAATTAATTTTTGCCAAATTAAAATTTCCTTTTCCTTCTCTATAAAGAAATCTGTACTGCTAATTTCTGGCTGATGTGTGAACATCTGTTCGTCCGTATCTCGATTTCTTTCTGTAGCTAAAGCCAATGCTAACTCACCATATTCTTGCATGATACTTGAATTTATAATTATGTTCTGCTTATGCCTTCATACTAAATAAGTAATATATGATCTTCTTATAGACACTATTATTGATTTTTTATCAAAAAAAATAAAATCATAAATTATCAGTAGGTATTTTAAGTATATGATATGTAATGTTTACATATATTGACAATATGATACATATAATATAAAACTAATTTGATTACGAAGCGCATTACTAATTCTAAAACCATAAAGAACACTTCTAAATGCTGGCGCGGCTTATTGAGGATTTAATCCCATAAAAAGGAGTATAAGCTTCATAATGGTTGGGGTAGGAATAGAAATAAAAAAAGCCTCTCGATTTCTCGAAAGGCTTAACAAACTGTAAAAGTGGTCCCACCTGGGCTCGAACCAGGGACCACCTGATTATGAGTCAGGTGCTCTAACCAACTGAGCTATAGGACCGGCAATTTGCGGATGCAATATTACCACTTATTTTTATACGTTGCAAGCATTCTCTTTTACAAAAATGCTACAAATCCCAATTTTATTTCTAATTGTACTGATATACAAAAAATTAGAGCGTTTCTGGAGCCTCTTGACAAAGCTCTATTAATACCCCATTTGTAGTTTTAGGATGCACAAAAGCCACCAATTTATTATCTGCACCCTTTTTAGGAACTTCATTTAAAATAGTAAAGCCCTCTGCTTTTAAACGTGCTATTTCTGCAACAATATCATCTACTGCAAAAGCTATATGATGAACGCCTTCCCCTTTTTTTTCTAAAAATTTTGCAATAGGTCCGTCTATACTGGTAGCTTCTAAAAGTTCTATCTTATTAGGACCGTTCTTGAAAAAAGAGGTTTTCACCCCTTCAGATAACACTTCTTCTTCCTTATATGGCGCTACTCCTAACAACTTCTCAAACAAGTCATTAGAGGTTTCCAAGCTATTCACGGCTATACCAATATGCTCAATTTTTTTCATTTTTTCTACTATATAGTACTAATGCACTAAAATACGCAATAATCTGCGTATTTTTGTCCCATGGAAACACAGAGACAAAAAAAAATAGGTGGCGTCATACAGAAAGATATCGCTGATGTCTTACAAAGAGCCGCAACGGATGGTGGACTTAGAGGGACTTTAATTTCCGTTTCAAAAGTTCTTGTTACTACAGATCTTTCTATTGCAAAAGTATACGTAAGTATTTTTCCAACAAAAGATGCTCAGGAGTTATTAAATGGTATGAAATCTAATCAACCATTAATTAAACATGAATTGGCACAACGCACAAAAAATCAATTACGTCGTATGCCAGAACTTATGTTCTTCTTAGATGATTCGTTAGAATATATAGACGGAATAGAAAAATCTTTAAAAGGAAAGGACAACCCAATTGACAATCCTGATTTATTAGAAAAAAGAAAAAAAGCATAGTCATTGAATTTTCCGCTGTACATCGCCAAGCGTTACGTAAGGTCAAAAAGTAAGCAAAGTGCCGTCAATATCATCAATTTGGTTACTTTTTGCGTTATTGTCATTGGCTCAGCAGCACTATTTATAGTCCTTTCTGGATTTTCTGGCTTAAAAACATATAGCCTTTCTTATACTAATTCTTTTGATCCAGATTTAAAAGCCTTACCCGTAACTGGTAAGTTTTTTCATATCTCTCCAGAACAAGAAGAGAAACTTGGTACGCTTGAAGGAATAACTGCCTACTCAAAAGAATTAGAAGACCGCGTTTATCTTACCCACAAACAAAAAGACCACATTGCTTATGTTAAAGGGGTAGACACCAACTACAATAACGTTACCCAAATAGACAGTATTTTATACATTGGTACGTGGATCAATGAACAGCAAGTAGTCACAGGTATAGGAATTGCTAACCTCCTTGGATTATCTATTAACAATGTCCGCAGTCCTCTAGAAATTTTAGTACCTAGAGCAGGAACCCAATCTTTAACTCAGCAAGGCCCTAATGCTAAATTTTTCAATACAGCACGTGTGGTAATAAGTGGTGTTTATGCTGTAGAAGCAGATCTAGATAATAAGTATGTATTTGCTGATCTTGCTTTGGTACAAGCTTTATTAGATAAAGAGCGCTCCGAAGTTTCTGGAGTCAATTTTAAATTTTCGAATTCCGATACTGCCGAAAAGACTCGAGAAGAAATTAAAGCAATTCTTGGAAAAGACATCCTTTTAAAAAATAGAAAAGAGCTTAATAGCACACTTTACCGCATGTTGAATACCGAAAACATGGCGACTTATTTAATCTTCACCCTGGTATTAATCATCGCTTTGTTCAACGTTGTCGGGGCTTTTATTATGATGATTTTAGACCAACAAGGAAATTCTAAAACCTTATATAGTTTAGGTACCAGCATTCGCCAATTAAGAAGAATTTACTTTATTCAAGGGGTCATTGTTACCTTTTTAGGCGGACTCATAGGTGTAGCCTTAGGATCACTATTAATTTGGTCACAACTTCTTTTTGAGTGGTTAAAGATTAGTGGAGATTTAGCCTACCCAGTAGAATATCTATGGGCAAACGTATTGGTGGTTTTAGCTACGATTACGGTCTTAGGAATTATCGCATCAAAAATTGCAAGCAGTAGAATTAATAAGGCGCTATTAACTTAAGAGGCACGTTAATTAATCATCAAAGGAGGTGGTGGCACATTAGTAATTGGAGAATAATCTACAATTAAAATAATAGCGTAAAAGTTATCGTTCAATTTTTCTAATTCCTTTTCACTAAGAGACCTTAAAGGTTTTTCTAATAGTTCCATGGATTTGTATTCTAATACTAGATCAATTCCTTTCAAAACCTCAACTAATTTTTTTTTATTTGCCACTTCACCCAACCTTACATCCCAATTAAAGTTATAAAAAAGACCATTATACTTTTTTGAATCTAGCCTTTCTTTAGTGTGTCTGAAAATTTCATTTTTAAGGTTTTCATTAAGACCAACCAATTCGCTTTCTACTAGTACTTGGTTGTTCTCATTACATATTACATCAATGATATTATGAATTAATACTGCATCATTACAGTCCTTGTCAATAATTACAGGAAATATATATTTAGAATTTTCTAGCTCAAATACACCTAATTTATATCTTTCCTGGCAAAGATTTATTTTATTATTTTTTTCAAGAGAATGAATAAAATCAATATTATTCAATGAAAAATCTATATTAATGGTATCTGCTTTTCTATCAAAATGATGAAAGCTAAAAACTTCCATATCTTGTTTACAGTTAATAGTAACACAGGTAATAATGAGTAGAAGTAAAAAGTTAGTTTTCTTAACTTTAACCATTGAAATACACTAATTAGATGGAGTCAAACTCGTAGTCCCCAAAAATCTTTAGCACTTCTTCAAAAGCTTTAAAAACATCTTCTGAATGATCACTGGTTACCATTTTCATTCTATATTCCTTAAAATTAGGAATACCTTTAAAGTAATTGGTATAGTGTCTTCTTGTTTCAAAAACACCTAATTGTTCCCCTTTCCAATCTATTGCCATTTGCAAATGACGCTGTGCAGCTTCTACACGTTCTTGAATAGTAGGCGGTGCTAAATGTTCTCCTGTTTTAAAAAAGTGCTTTACCTCATTAAAAAACCAAGGATAACCAATACTAGCTCTACCTATCATAGCACCATCTAATCCGTATTCATCACGCATTTTCATTGCCGCTTCTGGCGTATTAACATCGCCATTTCCAAAAACAGGAATATGCATTCTTTGGTTGTTCTTCACTTCTGCTATCGGCCCCCAATTGGCATCACCTTTATACATCTGTGCCCGCGTTCTTCCATGAATAGCAATGGCCTTACAACCTACATCTTGTAAACGCTCTGCAACCTCAACAATTTTAATAGAATCATCATCCCAACCCAAACGAGTCTTTACCGTAATAGGTAATTTAGTATGCTTAACCATGGCTTCCGTCAAAGAAACCATAAGATCTATATCTTTTAAAATACCTGCACCAGCTCCTTTACTTACTACCTTTTTTACAGGGCAACCAAAGTTAATATCTATTATATCTGGATTAGACTTTTCTACAATCGCTACGGATTGTAACATCGATTCTAGATTGGCTCCAAAAATTTGAATCCCCACCGGACGTTCTTTCTCATAGATATCTAATTTCATAACACTTTTAGCAGCGTCACGAATCAAACCCTCAGACGAGATAAACTCCGTATATACCACATCTGCGCCTTGCTCTTTACATAGCGCGCGAAAAGGTGGATCGCTCACGTCTTCCATCGGCGCAAGTAATAATGGGAAATCTGGCAGTTGTATGTCTCCTATTTTTGGCAAAACTTTCTAATTTAATACGAGGCAAAATTACGTAATTTTTAGGAAGTTATCACACCCTAATTATGAACGCAAATATTTAAGGAATTCTAAAGCATTAGCCTGTTTAAACTTCATTTTTAGGAATATACCCAACTATAGAAAGAAAAAAGTCACGGTACTATTTTAGGTAGGAGAACGCATTTTTTATCAACTATTTTAGCATGTTAAACTTGTTTTTTGTCAAAAAAAAGTACAATCTGTTCTTATTTTACTGCTTTTAATCGTATTTCATTCTTATTTCTATTCTTGTCATATTTAATGCTCAACAAATCACTTATATTTGCAATTGGTTTTCGATATTTTTTTTGATAAACCATAATTTTAGTCAACTGAACTTATTCAGCTTACATGAAAAACATTAGAAACTTCTGTATTATTGCACATATTGACCATGGTAAAAGTACTTTGGCAGATAGATTGTTAGATTTCACTGGTTCTGTTACAGATCGAGAGAAAAAAGAACAATTGTTGGATAGTATGGATTTAGAGCGTGAACGTGGTATTACCATTAAAAGTCACGCTATACAAATGGACTACACCTATAAAGGTGAGCAATACATATTAAACCTTATTGATACTCCTGGCCACGTAGATTTCTCTTATGAAGTTTCTAGATCTATTGCAGCTTGTGAAGGTGCCTTATTAATTGTTGATGCTGCACAAAGTATTCAAGCACAAACAATAAGTAACTTATACCTTGCCCTTGAGAACGATTTAGAAATTATTCCCGTATTAAACAAAGTAGATTTACCAAGTGCTAACCCTGAAGAAGTTACGGATGATATCGTTGATTTATTAGGCTGTGATCCTAGTGAAGTTATTCCTGCCAGTGCTAAAACAGGTATTGGTATCGAAGAAATTTTAACGGCAATTATTGAGCGTATTCCTCCTCCAAAAGGAAACCCTGATGAATCATTACAAGCTTTAGTATTTGACTCTGTTTACAATCCTTTTAGAGGGGTAGAAACCTATTTTAGAGTTATTAATGGTGAAATAAAAAAAGGTCAAAAAATAAAATTCGTAGCTACAGACAGTGACTATTTTGCTGATGAAGTAGGTACTTTAAAACTAACACAACACCCAAAGCAAAGTGTTAAGGCTGGTGATGTTGGTTACTTAATTACTGGAATAAAAGATGCTCGTGAAGTAAAAGTAGGTGATACAATTACGGATGCCGCGAATCCTACAAAAAACCCGATTGCTGGTTTTGAAGATGTAAAACCAATGGTTTTTGCCGGTATTTACCCTGTTGATACCGACGAATTTGAAGAGCTTAGAGCTTCTATGGAGAAGTTACAACTCAATGACGCTTCCTTAGTATTTGCACCAGAAAGTAGTGCTGCCCTTGGCTTTGGTTTCCGTTGTGGTTTCTTAGGAATGCTTCATATGGAAATTATTCAAGAGCGTTTAGAGCGTGAGTTTAACATGACCGTAATTACTACGGTACCTAACGTTAGTTACCATGCATACACGCGTAAAAACCCTGATACAGCGTTAATAGTTAATAACCCTACAGATTTACCCGATCCGTCTAGTATAGATCGTGTAGAGGAGCCGTATATAAAAGCTACAATCATTACTAAATCAGATTTTGTTGGTAATGTTATGTCTCTTTGTATTGAAAAAAGAGGGGTTATCACCAATCAGACGTATTTAACAACAGAACGTGTTGAACTTAATTTTGATATGCCTTTGGCAGAAATAGTTTTCGATTTTTATGATCGATTAAAAACAGTTTCTAAAGGCTATGCTTCTTTTGACTATACGCCTATTGGAATGCGTACCTCTAAATTAGTACGTGTAGATATTTTATTAAACGCACAACCAGTAGATGCCCTATCTGCACTTATTCACGCAGATAATGCCGTTAATATCGGTAAAAGAATGTGTGAAAAGTTAAAAGAACTAATCCCGCGTCAGCAGTTTGATATTCCTATTCAAGCAGCTATTGGAGCAAAAGTAATTTCAAGAGAAACAACAAAAGCCTTACGTAAAGACGTTACCGCCAAATGTTATGGTGGTGATATTTCTCGTAAACGTAAACTTTTAGAGAAACAGAAAAAAGGTAAAAAAAGAATGCGTCAGGTAGGTAACGTAGAAGTACCACAAGAAGCATTTATGGCTGTTTTAAAGCTAAACGATTAACAAAAAAGGCTACATTAAAATGTAGCCTTTTTTTATATACTATAAAATAAACACGCCTAATTAATTGGCTTGCCCCAAGTCAATAGCACCAGCAGAGCAGATTCCCTTTACATAGTCCTCCGGACTCAAGCCTCCCAGTTCTTCTTCAGAAATAGTTTCAGAATTCCCCCCAGAGGAAATAACAACTGTACCATCACCATTATCACAAGCTGTTATAGGAACCCCTATAAGTTCGCAACTTTCGCAGATGCCTTTATCATCGTTATCTTTAGCGCACGAAAAAAATAAAACACTTCCTATTAGTGCGGCGAATAAAATTGATTTTTTCATAAAATAAATAGTTTTGGTTTTGGTTATGTATTTCAAAACAGATTATTTTAAGTGATATTGCCAATTACTGCAAAAAGAAATTAAATCGCCTATCGCGTGGATGAAATCCAATACTAGGTAAAAACTTAAAATTGAACTTTTTTTAACAAATTTTAAGAATTGGTATACTATTTGCGAACTTTTTACGTTACAAAATAGAACCTGATTGTAAATGTCATGAAAAAGCTCCACCAACTAAAATATTCTACTTTTATACTTATTGCTTTATTTGGTTTGGCCCTAACTAGCTGCTCCACAGATAATACCAATTCTGAAGCTATAGAAATTTCGGAATTTGAGGTTCAAAAAGTATTAGCTATTGATGATTATTCAGGTATTGTAGACAATGCTATCACCGAAGCTTTTTTAGGCAAGAATAGCACTGGAAAAAGGTTTTCTTCTCAGAAAGACACAGAATGTTATAATACCACCTATACCGATGCTGGTTTCACCATGATCTTTAATAATTGTATTTACAACGAAACAGATAACGTCAGCGGCACTATAAATGCCACCTATACTATAGGAGAGACAAATACTACTTTTACAGCAACCTATAGCAATTTTTATATTGGAACCATCCAATTAAACGGCACAAGAACATTTACGATAAGTACCACTGAGAATGAAGGTGATATAAACTTTAGCGTAACTTCAGATATGGTTATTATCCTGGAGGATGGTGAAGTAATTACCGAAGCAGGAACTAAAACAGCTAGTATCATTTTTGCTGAAGATAATATTGTCATTGCCGTAACAGGTACTTGGGCTCTTGTAGAAAACGGAGATACCTATGAGGTAATTGTTACTGAAAAATTAACCAAGTTAATAGATTGTGAGTATTTCTCTGATGGTCTTTTTATCTTATCAAAAAATGGTATTGATGTTGTAGTAGATCTGGGTGATGGTACTTGTGATAACAAAGCCAACATAATTTATCCTAATGGAGTTACTGAAGAGGTTACCCTATAATACCCCTACGATACTACTTAAAAAGCCCTTTGTATATTTCATACAAAGGGCTTTTTAATACGTTTTAATTTAGGCTAGGCTTCTTGATCGTCTTCAAAACGTTTCCCTAAATACACCAATTTAAATTGTTCCGTAATATCTTCAAATTCCTCACTAAAAGAAGAAATGATCTTTAAATCTCCTTCTGGTGTTTTCAAAAATACTGGAATTGAATTAGGATCTGCCTTCGTAATTTCAATCAAACTATTATAATGCTCCGTAGATTTTAAATCTATTTCATGGATAGACGGATACTTACGTACCGCTTCTGTTAACTTTATAAAATCATCTGTATGTGAAAAAAGTCCCTCTTTAGGATTCGTATCCGGATTACTCATTTCATCGTCGGTTACCAATCTAAAAGCACCATTCTCTCCAAAATGTTTAGAGAATTTACTGATGGCGTATCTATTGATGTCAGAATTCCCCGTTAACGCCATTAAATACCCAACATCGTTCAATTCTATGTTATCACTCAATGTATCTGAATAGATGTTGGCAGCAATAGCTTCCAATCCCATATTCTTAGCTTTATCTACATTGGTTTGGTTGTTATCAATAAGCACCACATGCCTATCATTCTTTTGCAAATAACTCCCAATAATTCTAGAGACTTTAGAAGCTCCTATAATTAATATCCCGTTAGATTTTTTTAAGAAAACACCAACGAGCTTCGCAAATAAACGGGCTGTTGTAGCGTTTAAAATTACCGTTCCTAAAACAATCATAAACACCAATGGTGTTATGTACTCTGCACCCGCTTCGCCTTTGGCTAATAGTTTAGAACCAAATAAAGAAGCAATACCTGCTGCCACAATCCCTCTAGGACCTACCCAACTAATAAAAAGCTTTTCATTGAGCTTAAGGGATGATCCTTGTGTACTTAAAAACACTGCTAATGGCCTAATGATAAAAACAATTACCGCAAAAAGCACGGCTGTTTGCCAGTTATAGATAAGTGCTAAATCGCTTATATTAATATTTGCCGCAAGGAGAATAAATAAGATCGAAATTAATAGAACACTTAATGATTCTTTAAAGTACAGTAATTCTTTAAGGTTCGGTAGGTTAATGTTCCCCAAGACCATTCCCATAACCACCACGGCTAATAGCCCTGATTCATGAGCAAAAACATCAGACATTACAAACACCATTAATACCAAGGACAATGAAACTACATTGAGCAAGTAATGTGGTATAAAATTCTTTTTGATGGCAAAAGTAAGTGCATGTGCAAACGTGAAACCGAAAGTGGTCCCAAAGAGCAAAATTTTACCAAACTCAATCAATGCCGTTTGCGTATAGGCTTGTCCTTCTCCTACACTTATAAATTCAAACACCAAAACGGCTGCTAAGGCACCAATAGGATCAATTAAAATACCCTCCCATTTTAAGACCGTAGAGATATCTTTCTTTAGCGGAATATTACGTAATATAGGTGTAATTACTGTTGGCCCAGTAACAATGATTAATGCTGAGAACAGGAAAGATATTTGCCAATTTAATCCAAAAATATAGTGCGCAGCTATACCAGCACCAAAGAAGGTAACCACACTACCTAAAGTGATTAATTTGGTAATCACAGGTCCTACGTTCTTAATTTCATTCCTCTTTAAGGTTAAACCACCTTCAAAAAGAATAATACTAATGGCTAAGGAAACAAAGTAGTATAAACTTTCTCCTGGAAAAAGACCTTTTTCACCATTCCAGATGGGTTCTATTAATTTAAGACCGTCTTCTGTGTATAGTGTTGCAATTGGCCCCACCAATAATCCAATCAATATCAGTGGTAAAATGGCAGGTAATTTTAATCTCCATGCCACCCATTGGGCTATTATACCCAGAACAATAATCCCCGCAAGTTCAACCATTCTTATTTTTAGGGGAAAAATACTGCTTTTATTCGTAAACTATGAATGGAACCGTAAGAATTAATGTTCTAAAGACCATAAAAAATACCCTTAAAAGGTCTAATTCTAAGGTTAAAATTTCACATTTATCACTTTCAAATTATTATCCTAAATAACATAGCTGTATTATTGTATTGAATTACAAGGCTAACGATAAGTTATGAAAGAAAAAATACATCCATTTAAAACCATATTATTTGGATTCGCTTTTTCACCAAAACTTAGAATAAACATCATTGAAACTACACGCATTGCTACGTTTTTCAATTCAAAATTAATTTTACTTCATGTTGGTGAGAAAACCGCTGAAAAGTCTGATAAGATAGCGGCGATTTTAAATGAGCTGTCTATAGAAAATTTAACCATAGAAATTCAGTGGATTCCAGGAGACCCTATTCAGGTCATTTTAGATTCTTGTAAAAACTCAAAGATAGATTTACTTATCCTAGGGGCATTACAGCATGAGAATGCTTACCAATTTTACGTAGGTTCTATTGCTCGTAAATTAACCCGTAAGGTGTGTTGTTCCGTACTGTTATTAATTAAACCCTCAGAAGAAAGGGTGTCCTGTAAAAACATTGTAGTGAATGGTTTAGATGCCCCAGATACTCCGCTTGCTATTGAAGATTCTTTTTATGTGGCTAATGCTCTTGGTGCACAACAAATTACCATTGTAGAAGAAATTTTACAACGAGAAATACACGTTAAAGTAGAAGATGATAAATCGCTTAAAAAAGCGAATATCATGAGAGAACGATTAAAACATAGAGAAGACTCTAGAGTACGTAAAATTGTTAGCGATCAGTGCGATACGTATACTCAAAATCTAAAAATTAAAACTCAAAATATCTTTGGAGAAAGAGGGTATTCTATTGGGCATTATGCAGAAGTGGTCAGGGCCGATTTATTAGTAATGAATGCTCCTAAAAAAACACGCTTCATAGACCGTTTATTCCCACATGATATTGAATATATTTTATCTGACCTTCCAACAGATTTATTAATAATCCGTAGACCAAATTGACACCTAAACAAAAGAAATCTGCTTCCTTTATAAAAGACCTCCCTAAAAATATTTTTGCGGGGTTTGTTGTGTCTTTAATAGCGCTTCCTTTAGGTTTGGGATTAGCTATTGCAAGTGAAGCACCTCCAATTTCAGGTATTATAGCCGCTGTGGTAGGCGGTATTGTCGTGTCTATTTTAGGAGGATCAAATGTAACAATTACAGGACCGGGAAATGGCTTGGTCATAGTTGTACTTGGCGCTATAACATCCCTAGGTGGCGGAGATATGTACCAAGGGTATTTATATACTTTAGCTGCCATAGTCATTTCTGGTGCTCTCTTAATGCTTTTGGGCTTTTTAAAAATGGGACGATTAGCAGATTTTTTCCCAGCATCGGCTATTGAAGGAATGCTTGCCGCCATAGGTCTCGGTATTTTGTCCAAGCAGTTTCATATTATGATTGGCCATAATAATGAACACGGCAGTATTATTTCATTGCTCCTGCAAATCCCAGAAGGTTTATTACAGCTTTTTACAGAAGGCAACCAGAGTAAGTTATTTGCTGCTGCTATTGGAATTATAAGTCTTGGTATCATGATTTTCTATTCGAAAATTAGAAATAAATACTTCCAATTAATTCCTGCTCCTATGTGGATTTTAATCCTAACCATAGGGTTGAGCTATGTTTATAAAGGAATGGATATTGCTTACCCAATGGATGCTAATTTTTTAGTGAACATTCCGGATAATGTATTCAGTTCTTTAGCATTCCCAGATTTTTCCATAGTCTATTCTAAAAAATTTATTGCCGTAGTTTTTGCCCTAACATTCATTTCTAGTATAGAATCATTATTAAGCATAAAAGCGGTTGATAAATTGGATCCACAATCTAGAAGATCTAATGTAAATAAAGATTTAAAAGCACTAGGCTTAGCCACAACTATTAGTGGTTTTTTAGGCGGACTTAATGTGGTGACCGTGATTGCAAGAAGCTCTGTAAACGTTAATAACAAAGCCTCTAACCGCTCTGCAAATTTATTTCACGCCCTATTTTTAGTATTATTTATTGTCTTATTTCAAGAACAATTACGAAGCATCCCATTAGCTGCATTGGCCGCTATTTTGGTCTATACAGGATATAAGCTTGCTACACCCAAAAACTTCCAAAAGATTGCCAAAATTGGTAAGGAGCAAATATTAATTTTCCTAGCCACGTTATTAACTACCCTATTTACCAATTTAATGACGGGTATTAGTGTGGGTATTCTTATCACCTTTATTATACACGTTATTATCAACCACAGTTTCGGTTTATTTTTTAAACATTTATTTAAGCCAAATATTCTTATGTTTAAAGAATTAGATGGTGATAATTATTATGTGAGCATTAAATATTTCTGCAGCTTTATCAATTTCTATAAACTGAAAAATAAGCTAGACATGATTCCTGAAAATGAACATGTAATTCTAGATTTTTCTATGTGTAGCTTTGTGGACCATACCTCTTTTGAAGGGGTAGAAAATTACGTGCAAACCTTTTCTAAAAAAGGTGGAAGTATAGAACTTATAGGGCTAGATAAGCATGAGGCCGATTCTAAACACCCTTTTGCCATTCGGAAAATATTACCCCTGAAGGCGCTTAAACCTATTGAAAATTACTTTACCAAACGACAAAAAAACATAGAGTTAACGGCAGAAAAATTAGGGTGGACCTATGTTCCTAAAAAAAATAAAGAAGTAGATTTTTTATCTAATTTTATATTCTTTAGAACCAAAGAAATTAATTTTATTTACAATTCATTATCTAAAAAGGATAGAAAGAAAAGTGTCTTTGATGTAGAGTTTACAGAAGGAGCTTTTATCGCTAAAGAAATAGTAAAAACTACAGTGTTGCATGTACGACTAGACCATAAGATACCCGTATTTACACTAGACAAGGAAGGTTTGCTAGAGATGCTTTACAAATTGGCTGGTTTAAAAGATATAACTATTGAAAACAGGCCGGATTTTAATAAGCGCTTTTACCTTAAAGGAGCTAATGAGCTCGACATTAAAAGAATCTTTAGTGATGAACTAATTTTATTCTTTGAAAGCAATCCGTATTACCATGTGGAGTCTAACGGGAGTTCTTTATTAATCTTTAAAAAAGAACGCTTATTAAGTGTACAAGAAGTAAAAGCCATGATTTATTTTGGAGAGCAATTACATTCTTTATTAAAGAAATAGTAATCATAGATTGATTTAATAGGTGAATTCTGATAAATATAGACGGTTTCTTTTGTAGGAATTATCCTTTTTTGTATTTTACAGTTATCTCTCTATAGTAGTACTAGGTTATACCGTTTGGGGAGTTAAAATTGCCTAGAAAACTAAACACCGACCAAGTAATGAAACTAGAAAATATTTTTCGGTTTTTTAAGAGCCCTATTACCTTTGGTCTAACCGTATTTGCAATCACATTAGCTTTAACGCAATTTCTTAATTACCAAAGCTATCTCCTTTTTGAAACTAAAAAGCAAAAAAGGCTAGTTACTCAAGCCAATTGGGTAGAGCAAGAGTTTAAAAAAACACTAGATCAAGGTTATTCCACCACTCAGACCTTGGCTTTTATTGTTGCGCATTATGGCGTGCCTAAAAATTTTGATTCCATTTCCAATTTATTGATTGCTACCAATAAAGAAATTAGCGCACTAGAAATTGTAAATAAACAGGGCGTGATAACTCATGTATTTCCTGAAAAGGAAAATAGTATTATAGGGTTTAATATCTTAAAAGATTCTCTTGGAAAGAAAGGCGCTAATGAAACCATCAAAAGAAAGGACTATTTTGTAACTGGCCCCATACGTCTGAAACAAGGTGGGATAGGTTTTGTCGGGAGAACCCCTATTTTTAAAGACGACAAATTTGAAGGGTTTACCTCGGCTATTATTTCTTTAAAAAATGTTTTAGAATCTGCCAAACTTCATAAGAGAGACAATCAGTTTTTATACCGCCTTACTAAGGTAAATCCTGATAAATCGGAACAAGTTTACTTTTCTACTTATGATAATATTACGACAAATTCATTTTCATCAACCGTAGAAATGCCACATGGTGAGTGGAAACTTTACGTATCTACGAAAGGGCGTTTGCCTATTATAGGAATACTACTATTTGGTGTTATCGGTTTGTTTGTTTCTATCCTTGCGGGTAGTATGGCTTGGTATTTATTTAAGCAACCCAAACATTTAGATAAGCTGGTTCGGAAAAAAAATTTAGAACTCGTAGAAAGCGAAGAAAAATATAGAAATTTAGTAGAACAAGCCTCCGATGGTATCTTATTAGGTGACAAACACGGGAACCTCATAGAAGTAAACATCAAAGCCTGTGAGCTTTTTGGGTACACAAAATCAGAATTATTAAAACTCAATATTTCCGCATTAGTTACTAAAGAGCACGCTAAAAAAATACCGGAAAGGATTCACAAAATTTTTCAGGAAAATTCTTTAATATCTCAACGTATATTAGTGCGGAAAGATGGCACTGAATTTTATGGTGAGATTAGTGCTACGGTACTCCCTAACAAACTTGTACAAGGCATTGTTAGAGACGTAAGTTCACGCATAGCATTAGAAAAGGTTGCTAGTAAAAATGCGGAACAAATTAAAGAGAGTGAAGAAAAATATAGAATGCTTGTAGAGGAAGCTTCAGATGGCATTTTTCTATTAAATAAAGAGTTAACCATTACAGATGTTAACCACCAATTTTGCAGGATGTTTAGAAGCACTAAAGACGTTTGTGTAGGTAGCAGTCTTATAGCCTTAATTCTCCCTGAGGATCTAGAAGCACAACCTTTAAGGATAAAAGAGCTCACCGAAGGAAAGACCATTCAAGCGCTGAGAAAAATGCTCCGCAAAGATGGGACTACTTTTACCGCTCAAGCCAATGTAAAAATGATGCCCAATCATCATTTTCTATGCATTATTCAAGATGTTACCGAACGCGAAGAAACAGCAGAGATACTTCGTAACAGTGCGCTTAAATATAGAGAATTGACAGAACGTATTTCTGATGGCTTTGTAGCCTTAGACAAAGATTGGAAATTTAATTATGTAAACGCCAAAGCTTGTGATGCCATAGGAAAATCATACTCAGAACTTATAGGCACCGTTGCTTGGGATACCTTACCCTATTTTACGCAAACTGATGCCTATAAAATGCTTCTGGAGGCCATGAAGACGCAGCAGTATAGGTATATCAAACAATACAGAGAAGAGTTTGACCGCTGGTATGAATATAGAATGTACCCGTCTGCTGAAGGAATTTCAGTGTATTTTAAAGACATCACTAAAATAAAAAAGACAGAAGAGCAAGTTTTAAAAACCAAAGCCAAAATGGAATCTGCGATCCGTATTGGAAAAATAGGCTACTGGAGCTGGGATATGCAAGACAATAGCTTGGAATGGTCTAACGAAATGTATACTATATTTGATTTGCATCCAGATACCCCCTTAACTTTTGAAAATGCGTCTTTATGTATACACCCGGAAGACAGAAAAAAACATGAAGAATTAATAAACCATAGAATTCAAAATAAAGACAATACCCCTTTTAGTTATCGTGTAGTTCACAAAGACAATTCTATACATCATGTGTTGGTAGAATTAGAAATTTTAGTGGACGAAAATGATGAGATCCATAAATTTCATGGTACCGTCATAGACATGACAGATACCATTCGGGTTAAAGAAGAGCTTAAGGAAAGTCAAGAAAAATTTTATAAATCCTTTCATTCTAACCTCGTTGGAAAAGTTATTGTAGATGCCGATAGGATCATTCTTGAAGCCAATGATACTGTAGCAAATTTACTTGAAACTACCCGAGAAAATCTGATTGGAAAAAGTCTTTTGGGAGCAGAGGTCCTTAATTTTGAACTTCACCAAGATTCTGAAACACGGCAAGTACTTTGGGATAAATTGATGCAAGAAGGAATCTTGAGAGATGAAGAAATTACCTATTATTTAAAAAACGGAAAAAAAATCCCAGCCTTATTATCTATAGAACCCTTAAAATTAAACAATAGAACCAATTATTTGGTGAGTGCCATTGATAATACCAAAAGAAAAGAAGCAGAGCACCTGTTAGAACAACAAAATGAAGAACTTTCTAAAACCAATTTAGAGCTAGACCGCTTTGTCTATAGTGCCTCTCATGAGTTGAGAGCCCCGTTATCTTCTGTCATGGGACTTATAGACATTATTTTGCATGAAGATCATGATGAAGCTCTCGTCTTTAAGCTAGACATGATGCAGCAGTCGGTAAAAAGACTAGATGATTTTATTAAAGATATTGTACAGTATTCTCAAAACAAACATTTAGAAATAGCCATGGAGCCTATAGATTTCAGGCATTTGATTAATGAATCTCTTGAAAGTTTGTGGTATTTGAAGAATAGGAAGTATATTAATATGGAGATTGATATAAAGGAGATTCCTCTTTTTTATTCCGATAAAAAGAGAATATCTATCATTTTTAATAATCTTATTTCTAACGCCATTAAATACCATAATATTAATGCTAAAAATCCAAGAATCACCATCACAATAGCATCTGTTAACGATGAAGTATCTATACAGATTGCAGATAATGGCATCGGTATCCCTGAGAAGCATCTAGATAAAATCTTTGAAATGTTTTACAGAGTATCATCAAAGGTCATGGGAACCGGCATAGGATTGTACGTCATAAAAGAAATTGTCACCAAGCTAAATGGTACAATAACCGTGGTATCAGAGCCTAATGTGGGTACTAAATTTGTAATTTTACTCCCCAATCAAACTAAAAAATCAAGAGCGAATGAAGTTCAAACAAATCTTGTTAGTCGATGATTCTGAAATTGATAATTTTATCAACAAAACTGTTTTAACCAAAGCAAATGTTGCAGAACGTATCTTGTCTGAAACTTCTCCCGAAACCGCGTTAAAATATTTGCGGGAATGTTGTAATGACCCTAGTAGTTTTCCTGAAATTATTTTTCTAGATATAAAAATGCCAGAACTAGACGGCTTTGAATTTTTAGAGGCGTTTGGTTTATTTCCCGAGCATATTAAAGAAAAATGCTGTGTGTATATCCTTAGCTCGTCTATAGATCCTAAAGATGAAGAAAGAGCGAAACAATTTCCTTGTGTTAAAAATCACATTATAAAACCTTTAGTCATAGAGCAACTAGATTCTATTTTAAAATAAAAGCGAAAATATTTTGGTACTTATCTTTCTTAATCGTAATATTGCAATATAACAATTAAGTATGGGCTTAGCCAAATCAGAAATATTTACCGCAGAACAAAATGAAATAGCAAATTTTGCCAAGGCTTTTGGGCATCCTGCTAGAGTCGCTATTTTACAACATCTGTTTAAAGTAAATGCATGTATCTGTGGAGACCTAGTTCAAGAAATTGGTCTTGCACAACCTACCATTTCTCAGCATTTGAAAGAACTAAAACAATTAGGTTTAATTAAAGGCACTATAGATGGTACCAGTGTTTGTTACTGTATTGATACCGACAATTGGGAAAAAATGAAATCTAAAATGGGTACTTTATTACATTTAAATATTCCGAGTAAAACAGATTGTTGCTAAAAAAAATTTGAATTCATTCATCGTAATATCACAATAAAACAATAAGCTTATGAAATTATCAGAAATAAAATCGCACTTAAAAAATTTAAAAACGATTGCTTTTGAACTGCCTGATGGCTCTTTAGTTCCCAACCATTTTCACGTTACAGAAGTAGGTAAAGTAACCAAGAACTTTATTGATTGTGGAGGTACCGTACGCAATGAAGAACTTGTTAATTTTCAATTATGGAATGCGGATGATTATGATCACAGACTGCATCCAGAAAAGCTTGTTCATATTATTGAGCTATCAGAAAAAATATTAGCCATCCCTGATTTGGACATCGAAGTAGAATACCAAGGAAGCACCATTGGTAAATTTGGATTAGAATTTAACGGAACCAACTTTGTATTAACTACGAAACAAACAGATTGTTTGGCAAAAGATAATTGTGGTATTCCAGAAGCAAAACCAAAACTAACTATGGCTAGTTTACAAAGTGGAAATTCTTGCGACCCTAATTCTGGCTGCTGCTAGTATGACTATTGTGCCCATCACGGAAGCTAACTATCCTCTTGTTGCTAAAATCTATAAAGAAGGCATCAATACAGGGCTAGCTACTTTTGAGACGCAAGTTCCTGCTTGGGAAAAATGGCATACTGCCCACTTAAACTTTGGTAACATTGCGCTGCTATCCGAAGATAAAATGCTAGGATGGGCTTCTCTTGCTCCTGTTTCTAGTAGGTGTGTGTATGGTGGCGTTGCAGAAGTTAGTGTCTATATAGCAGAAACCTCCCGTGGTAAAGGAATAGGAAAAAAATTATTACAAGAACTTATTAAAATTAGTGAGGAACATGGTATTTGGACCTTACAAGCCGGAATTATGACTGCTAATATTGCTAGCATACACTTACATACTTCTTGTGGCTTTAGAATCATTGGATACCGCGAAAAAATAGGAAAACTTCATGACATTTGGCTAGATAATACCCTCTTGGAACGAAGAAGTAAAAACATAGGAATATAAATAGAATAAAAAAATGACTACAACAACACCAACACTATTTCCACAACTAGCAGCCCTAATTAATACTTTAGATATAGAGCGTATTTCAGCTACACGTAAAGAAATTTTAGATCCGCTAGCCGAGTTTATTCAACATAAAGTAAAAACAGATCAAGAAATACGCTTAAATTTTATATGCACCCATAACTCGCGTAGAAGTCATTTATCTCAGGCTTGGGCACAAGCCATAGCAGCTCATTTTGGGATTACAAATGTATATTCCTACTCTGGAGGCACAGAAGCTACTGCCCTCTTCCCTATGGCAGCCGCAACCTTGAAAAACTCAGGTTTTCAAATAACGTCACTTTCTGAAGGCAAAAACCCAGTATATAGCATAAAATATGCTGCCAATGAGGCTCCAATAATTGGTTTTTCTAAAACTTTTGACGCGCCTTTTAATCCCTCTTCAGAATTTGCAGCAATCATGACCTGTTCTTCTGCAGACCAAGGATGCCCATTTATTGCTGGAGCAGAAAAAAGGTTTCCCATAACTTTTGAAGATCCAAAAGCTTTTGATAATACCCCGCAACAAGCAGAGAAATACCAAGAACGTAGCCTTCAAATAGCCACAGAACTCTATTATATTTTTTCTAAAGTAAAGGCATAATCTCATGAGTATACCAAAAAAATTAAGCTTTCTAGATAATTACCTGACCCTTTGGATTTTTATAGCCATGATTGTAGGCGTAGGCTTGGGTTATTTGATGCCCTCTTTTCCAGAACTTATCAATAATGCCAGCAGCGGTAGCACCAATATCCCTATAGCTATTGGTCTAATCTTAATGATGTATCCGCCACTAGCTAAGGTGAACTATGCCTTGCTCCCAAAAGTGTTTAAGAACGTAAAAATACTGTCTATCTCTTTACTATTAAATTGGATTATAGGACCAATTTTAATGTTTGTTTTAGCCATCATCTTTTTACAAGACCATCCTGAATACATGGTAGGCCTAATTCTTATAGGCTTGGCACGTTGTATTGCCATGGTATTGGTTTGGAATGATCTTGCAGAGGGTAGTAGCGAATATGGCGCAGGCCTTGTTGCCTTAAATAGCATTTTTCAAGTATTTGCCTACAGTTTCTATGCGTGGTTATTTATAACCGTATTACCTCCGTATTTTGGTTTTGAAGGTGCAATTGTAGACATCTCTATTGCTACCATAGCAGAGAGTGTTGCTATTTATCTTGGAGTTCCATTTTTATTAGGCATTATTAGCCGTGTTGTTTTAGTAAAACTTAAAGGAGAAGCTTGGTATACCCAGAAATTTATACCTACTATTTCGCCTATGACATTGATTGCTCTACTTTTCACCATTGTTATAATGTTTTCTTTAAAAGGAGAATTAATTGTCACGATTCCTGCCGATGTATTACTCATTGCTATTCCACTACTCATTTATTTTACCCTCATGTTCATTATCGGATTTTTCTTTACCAAGGCCATGGGTGCAAGCTATGATAAAACAGCAGCCGTAGCATTTACCGCAGCAGGGAATAATTTTGAACTTGCCATAGCTGTTGCCATTGCAGTATTCGGACTTAATTCTGGGCAAGCATTTACAGGGGTTATTGGGCCATTAGTAGAAGTTCCTGCCCTCATACTATTAGTGCGTGTTTCTTTCTGGTTGCGTAAAAAATACTTTGGTAAAGAAGTACATTCGTAACCAGCGAGAGGATATTCTGCGTTTTGGAGCGTTAAAAACTCTTAATTAGTGATTCTATTTTTAACGATTTTCTTAAATTTCACGATTATTTGGTTAAAACAGGAAGAATATCACAATCGTGATTTCCGAGTAACAACTAAATTCATCGCTTTTTAAAACGTCTATGAAATTATATCCAATAGAAACTGGTAATTTTAAGCTAGATGGTGGTGCAATGTTTGGAGTAGTGCCAAAAACACTATGGACAAAAACCAATCCTGCAGATGCCTCCAATAGAATAGATCTTGCTGCCCGGAGTTTATTAATTGAAGAAGGCAACCGCTTAATTCTTATTGATACTGGAATGGGCTCCAAGCAATCGGACAAATTCTTTGGCTATTATGATATGTGGGGAGATCATACACTCGAAAAATCACTGCAATCCCATGGGTTTCATAAAGATGATATTACCGATGTTTTTATGACACACTTGCATTTTGATCATTGTGGCGGTAGTATCCAATGGAATAAAGACCGAACGGGCTATGAGCCTGCTTTTAAAAATGCAAAATTCTGGACGAATAAAGAACATTGGGAATGGGCTACGAAGCCTAACAACAGAGAAAAAGCATCTTTCTTAAAAGAAAACTTACTACCCATGGAAGCTAGTGGGCAACTTCACTTTATAGAACGCACGAGCACTACAGACTTTCAAATTTCGTCAGAGTTAGGGTTTGATATCCTATATGTAGATGGCCACACAGATAAACAAATGATTCCGCACCTACAGTACCAAGGAAAAACATTGGTTTTTATGGCAGATTTGCTTCCTACGGTAGGACACATTCCCTTGCCCTATGTGATGGGCTATGATACAAGACCCTTGTTAACATTGGCGGAAAAAGAAAAATTCTTACTCAAGGCTGCTGCCAATAATTTCTATCTGTTTTTAGAACATGATGCACACAATGAAATTTGTACCCTACAAGAAACAGAAAAAGGCATTCGTTTAAAGGACATTCACTCCTTTGACGGCCTTTTTTAATACGCTTATTCACAATTATTTATAACTCAAAATCAATATAGTTTATAAAAACTACTCAAGTATGACTACTAATTTTTCTAAATCAATTTTAGGGCTAACTATTTGCTCTTTACTTTTATCCGGTTGCGGTGCTACAGCGCCGGTACTTATAAGTACTCCCGTAGAAAACATCGATGCCATTCCTTTAAAAATTTCCGACTTATCAGAAACTCAAAAGAAAACTTGGGGACACTTAGATCTTATTTCAGATACCATTCCGGGAATGGCTGTTGAAAAAGCCTATGCTGATCTTGTAAAAGGTAAAAAAGGAGAAAAAATCATCGTAGCAATTTTAGATTCTGGTATGGATTTAGAACACGAAGATTTAGTCAATGTATTATGGACCAATACCAAAGAAATTCCTGGTAATAATAAAGATGATGACAACAATGGCTATGTAGATGATATTCACGGTTACAACTTCTTAGGAGAGTCTTACAATGAGCAATTAGAGGCTGCAAGAATCTTACGTCTTAAGTTAGGCGATGCTACCCTGCAGGCTGCAGCAAAAAAGGTCATTGATGAAGATGCTCAAAAATACCTTACCTATAAGAACCAGTTAGACCAAATGCTTCCTGCTATAAAAAGTGCAGATGCGGCCATTACCGCACATTTAGGTAAAAAAAATTATAGCAAAGAAGAAGTTGCTGCTATTACCACAGAAGATTCCACTTTATTACAGAGTAAATCTATTGTAACTCAAATGTTTGCCTATGGCGATTCTATGGCAGAAGTGATAACACAATTAGAAGGCGATATCGATGGCTTAATAGAACGTTTAAACTATAACTTAAATGTAGATTTTAATGGTAGAACAGAGGTTGGTGATAATCCATATGACATTAAAGATTTAGGCTATGGTAATGGAAACCCTCAAAACCGTGTTGCTACCGAAAGTCATGGTACACATGTTGCAGGAATTATCGGGGCACAACGTGGAAACGGTAAAGGTGTAGATGGTGTTGCTAATAATGTAGCCTTAATGAGCATAAGAGCGGTACCTAATGGAGATGAATATGATAAAGATATTGCTTTAGGTATTCGTTATGCGGTAGATAATGGTGCTAAAATTATCAACGGTAGTTTTGGAAAAGCTTTCTCTCCAAATGCTGAATGGGTTTATGAAGCTATTAAATATGCTGCTTCTAAAGACGTATTATTTGTACATGCTGCGGGTAATGACGGTAATGATTTAGATGATACGAGCAATGCTAACTTCCCTAATGACCAAATAAACAATGGTGCAGAAATTGCAGATAACGTTATTACGGTCGGTTCTTTAACAGCTAAGTACGGATCAGGATTAGTTTCTTCTTTTTCTAATTATGGTACTATTAATGTAGATGTATTTGCTCCAGGTAGTGCTATATATGCTACGATGCCTAATAGTACTTATGACTATAATAGTGGTACCTCAATGGCGGCACCAGGGGTTGCAGGTGTTGCAGCTCTTGTGTGGTCTCAGTACCCATCATTAAAAGCAAGCCAAGTAAAGAAAATTATTTTACAATCTGGTTTAACGACTAAAACACAAGTTACCGTTCCAGGAGAAGATGCTGGTGCTAAAGAATTTTCTGCCTTATCAAAATCAGGAAAAATGGTAAATGCTTACAATGCATTGCTACTGGCTGAGCAAGTGGCCTCAGGAAAAGTAAAATTATAAGAATTTCGCTAAAAAGACCTAGCAGAACTAAAAAGGTCATAGAAATTTTAAGTTAAGCTTTTAATTTCTATGATCTTTTTATCTTTAGGGCAATTGACTAATTATACTCAAAAAAAAATAACAATGAAAAAAACAATTCTCAGCCTTTTAGTTTTGGTTACGGGCCTTAGTGGTTTCGCTCAAAACACATCATATTGGCAGCAGCATGTTGCTTACACGATGGATGTAGACATGGATGTAAAATCACATGAGTACACCGGAACTCAAAAATTAGTATATACCAACAATTCTCCAGACGCTTTAAACAAAGTATATTATCACTTATATTTTAATGCCTTTCAACCCGGCAGTGAAATGGACAGGCGTTTACAAAGTATCGCAGATCCTGATGACCGTATGATGGCCGATGGAAAAAGTAGAATTTCGACCTTACAACCTGATGAGATAGGATACTTACACCCTACTTCCCTTACCCAAAACGGAAAGCCGGTAAGCTTTTCAGAAGAAGGTACTGTTCTTGTTGTTACCTTGGCAGAAGCTATCCCATCTGGAGGTACAGCAACTTTTGATATGGTTTTCAAAGGTCAAATTCCTATTCAAATTCGTCGTTCTGGTCGCGATAGCGAAGAAGGCGTAGCACTTTCTATGAGCCAGTGGTATCCAAAACTAGCCGAATATGATTTTGAAGGCTGGCACGCAGATCCATATATTGCTCGTGAATTTCAAGGCGTATGGGGAGATTTTGATGTAAAGATTACCATAGATAAAAACTACACCGTTGGTGGAAGTGGCTATTTACAAAATGCACAAGAAATTGGTCATGGGTATGAAGCACCAGGATCAAAAATAAAAAAGCAAAAAGGAAAGACCTTAACATGGCATTTTAAAGCGCCTATGGTACATGACTTTATGTGGGCAGCAGATCCGGAATACATCCATGACACCTTACAAGTAGAAAATGGTCCAATGCTTCACTTCTTGTACAAAGACAATGCAGCGATAAAAGAAAACTGGAAAAAACTACAGCCTAAAACTGCAGAAATGATGCAATTTTTCAGCAAGAATGTGGGTACATATCCATATGATCAGTATTCTGTGATCCAAGGTGGTGATGGTGGTATGGAGTATGCTATGGCAACACTTATTACTGGGGAGCGTAAATTTGGAAGTCTTGTGGGGGTAACGGCACATGAAATGGCGCACTCGTGGTTTCAGCATATTTTGGCCTCTAATGAGGCTAAACATGAGTGGATGGATGAAGGGTTTACCAGTTTTATCTCGCACTTATATATGAATGAATATATGGGAGAGAAAAAAACAAATCCGTTTGAGGGGTCTTATAAAGGCTATAACTATTTAGTAAAATCTGGTAAAGAGCAACCACAAACTACACATGCAGACCGCTATGCTGAAAACATGCCGTATAGTATTGCAGCTTATAGCAAAGGAGAAATTTTCTTAGCGCAATTAGGTTATATTATTGGCCAAGAGAATTTAATGGAAACCTTGAAAAAGTATTTTAACGATTTCAAATTCAAACACCCTACGCCAAACGATATTAAGAGAACGGCTGAAAAGGTTTCTGGGATGGAACTAGATTGGTATTTGATGGATTGGACGCAAACAACCAATACTATAGACTATGGTATTACCGCTGTTGTTGCAGATGGGGAACAAACAAAAGTTAGCTTAGAGCGTATTGGTTTAATGCCTATGCCTCTTGATATTTTGGTAGTATATGCAGATGATACACAAGAAACTTTCTATGCACCACTTAGAATGATGCGTGGTGAAAAAGAAAATCCTTACCCTAACTTAACACGGACGGTAGTAGAAGATTGGCCTTGGGCTTTCCCTACCTATGACTTTACTATTGCTAAGCCTTTAACGGCTATAAAAGCAATTGTTATTGATCCTTCACAATTAATGGCAGATGTAAATCTTGAAAACAATGCTTGGGAAAACAAGTAATTTCTAATATAAATTAATGATTTGAAAAGGTGTTGCGAAAGCAATGCCTTTTTTGTTTTAACGACTTGAGGTTACTTTTCATGACAGGGTTACTATACACAAAAAGGACTGTAATACGCCCTATAAAACCAGACTTCAAAAAGCTATTGATTGCCTAGAGCTACACAAAATGCCTCGCGATAATAACTATATCGCATGAAACAGTATCTTTGCAACATACAGCAATAAGAACCGTGGAAAACAAACCTGATTTTAGCTATTCAAGAGCTGAAAAACTAAAAAGCAAAAAGCTTTTTGAAAAAATGTTCGCAGAAGGAAAAAGTGTGGCTAATTTTCCACTGCGTGTTATTTACGTAAAAGCAGATTTTAAAGATAATGTTCCTATAAAAGCTGGGGTCACAGTTTCTAAACGTAATTTTAAAAGCGCTGTAAAAAGAAATAGAATAAAACGCTTGCTACGAGAAGCTTACCGGCTTAATAAATCTATGGTAAGTAACAATAGTACAGATAAGTATGCGTTGTTAATTTTATATCTTGGTAAAGAAATGCCTGAGAGTAAAGCGGTACACCAGAAAATGGAAGTGCTTCTTGATAAATTCAATAAAAAAATAGCCCAAGAATCAAAAAAATCGACTTCAGAAGAAATCAAGTAAAGCCACTTCCTTAAAGTGTTTTATTGATTTGATCAAAATAAAAATACCCATGAAAAAACTGATTAAAAAACGTGTTATCATTCCTGTTTTTGCCCTCGTATTTATTGTCGTTGGGAGTAGTTTTAAAAGTGATTTTTTCGAAATCGCAAAACAGATAGAGATTTTCACTACGTTGTTCAAAGAATTGAACATGAATTATGTGGATGAAACCAATCCCGCAGAATTAATGGATACCGCCATTAAAAGTATGTTGGAAGGTCTTGATCCTTATACTCGTTTTTTAAACGAACAAGATGTAGAAGCGTATAAAATTAGTAATGCAGGAGAATACTCTGGTATCGGTGCTATTGTTAGAGCTTATGATGATAAGCTGGTTATTGTAGAGCCTTATAAAGACAATCCTGCAGATAAAGCAGGTTTAAAAGCAGGCGATGAAATTATTAAAATTGGAGAAATTGATGTTAAAGATTTTAAAGACAATGCCACAGAACTTTTAAAAGGGGCAAACAATACAAGCGTAACGGTGACCTACAACAGACAAGGTGAAACCAAGACTACGAGCATCACCAGAGAAGCTATTGAGGTAGACGCTGTACCCTATTACAAAATGGTGAATGAAAAAACAGGTTATATTGTCCTAGCTAAATTTAATAAAAAAGCATCGGAACAAACCAAAGCTGCTTTAATCGATTTAAAGAATAAAGGAGCGGAAAAAATCATCTTAGATTTAAGAGGTAATCCGGGAGGTTTACTGTCAGAAGCGATCAATGTTACCAATTTATTTGTACCCAAAGGAGAGTTGATTGTTACTACAAAATCAAAGGTCAAAAAATTTAATTCTGAATACAAAACAAAAAATGCGCCTGTTGATACAGAAATTCCGTTAGTGGTTTTAGTTAATGGGAGCAGTGCATCGGCAAGTGAAATTGTTTCTGGTGGCTTACAAGATTTAGATAGAGCTGTAGTTGTTGGTGCTCGTAGTTTTGGAAAAGGCTTAGTACAACGCCCTTTAAAACTCACGTACGGCACTCAATTAAAAGTAACTATTTCTCGCTACTATACGCCTTCTGGCAGATGCATACAGTCTTTAGATTATTGGAATAGAGATGCTGCGGGTAATGCGGTGAAAACCACAGATATTCACGATTTTAAAACCCGTAATGGTCGTAAAGTGCAAGATGGTGGTGGTGTATTACCAGATGTAGAAATCGCTGCATTAAAAACCAATACCCTTACCACAGCCTTGCTTCGTGAAAATGCTATTTTTAATTATGCCACACAGTTCTACTATAAAAATAGTGTTCCTGATGTTGCTAATTTTGAATTTACAGACGCCCATTTTGAAGCTTTTAAAACCTATATAAAATCTTCTGGTTTTACGTTTGAAACCGCTACTGAAAAGGCGTTAAATAAAGCGATGGCATTGAATGACACCGACTTATTAGATACGCAGGTACAAGAAAAATACCGTGAGCTATTGGCAGAAATAAACACCAAGAAAATCACAGGATTGGATAAATCTAAAAAGGAGATTAAAAAGCAATTAGAAGATGAAATTATAACACGTTACTTCTATAGCCAAGGACTTTATGATTATTTCTTAACCCATGATGAGGCTATTTTAACCGCTACAGAACTTTTGAATGATGCGGCGAAGTATAAAAGTATTTTAAAATAAAAAAACACTTCTTATATACTAAAAGGCTATCCCAACAGATAGCCTTTTCTTTTTCCTATTCATTGCAGTTCGTCTAAATGTATGAACAAGCGCCGCTTTTTTTCTCTATTTTAGAGGTGTAGCTATATACAAACACCACTAAAAAAACATTATGGGATTACTAAATAGGTTATTTGGAAAGAAAGAAACAGTACGGCAACGTGAAGGAAACCCTGATGTTTATAACGCCTCTAATGATAATGACCGGATGAATTGGGCAATGGAAAAAGCAAAGCTCACCCTGCATTATTTTGAAGCTTGTCTTGCTAACCCTAAAAAAGATCAGCATTATTTTTCGATTAAAGCACGAATAGAAGATAATGGAAAAATAGAACATATCTGGCTGATGGAACCTAGCTTTGATACCGACGGAAATATTTTTGGTGTGGTAGGTAATGAACCTATCGATGTTACCAATGTACGGATTAATGAAAAAATAGGAATTACCGCTAATGAGGTTTCTGATTGGATGATTATAGAAAACGGAAGACTTATTGGTGGCTATACCATTCGCGCTATCCGGGATGGTATTAGTGGAGCTGAATTAGCCAATTTTGATAAAAGCCTTGGAGGCATGTTTATAGATGAGGGTGAAGATTATTTCCTTCCTAATTTAGACACTCCGGAAGGGGCCATCTTAGCCCTAGAAAATGCCTATGATGAAGATAATTTAGACAAGGCCATCAGCTGTAAAGATTTTCATAAGGAGGCAGAATTTATGCTGAAACGAACCGTTAAAATAGAACTGAATGAAGAGATTATTGCTTCTACCTCAGAACTACTACGGCTATCGTACATAAAGAATATGCAAGAACACGGGATGCCAAAATTTAATGGTCTTAAAAGAGCTTTTAGCAGACAAATTATTTCAGATGACCATTGTATTATTACCGAAACATGCCACTACCCCGATGGCGGAAAATCAGTACAGAAATTTAACACGTATAAAATAGAAAACCAATGGAAAGTTCTTGGTTTAGAGGATTAGAAATTCAAATAGTTAACTATTCTCATCTAACGTATGCTACAAACAGAACGCCTTCAATTTAAGCCTTACCTCCCTGAGTATAGACTTGCATTAGAAAAACTATGTTGTGAAAATGAGCTCGTCATGAAATCTACTTTAAAGGGACGCACTTTTACCAAAGTAGAATTTGAAAGCCTTATCAAAGAGGAATTTATTAGAACTACAAAGGATGCCTTCGGATTCTGGTGTGTTACGGATAAAGCAGACGGATCTCTTGTGGGTATTTCAGGCATTCACCCTTGTCATTATCAAGGAGATCATGCACACGAATTTGGGTTTATTCTCCACCAGGACTATTGGGGTAAAGGCTTGGCTACCGAAATTGGAAACTTCTGGTTAACACATGCGCAAAGCCATCTAAAACTACCAAAACTTGTCGCAACCGTACACCCGAACAATACGGCATCAAGAAATGTATTAGAAAAACTAGGATTAAATTTTATCAGTACGTTTACTGCTCCTGAACGAGGAGAACGTTGTCTGTATAGCAAAGTAGTAAACTCCTAAAGTAACTCTGCTTATTCGTTTAAATTGCCCTTTAAGACGCCTGCAACTCAAGTAAAGAACCAAAGATTAAAACGAAAAATAAAATCTGTAGAGAAATGCCAGTCACCCAAATAAAGTAAATAGTAATCGCTTACCATATGAATAAACCAGGGCCTATGTTTAAAGCATTCTTTACTAAGAATAAAAGAGACACATCTTTCCTAAAACATGTAGCTTGTTGGTGTATGCTCTTGTTTATTTGTTCTTGCGCCACCTTAGGGAAGACCGCATTAGCCCCAAATCAAATAGAACTCACCGCAGAGAATCTATATTTAATCAACGGGACCTATGAAAATAATAGTAATGAAGGTCCTCCCTATTTAGATTATTTCTGGGGTTCATACCTTAAAGCCAAAGAATTTAAAATCGTTTCCAAACAGGTAAACAAAGAAAACAAGCCCTACCTAGTCAGCCTTAACGTACTCAATAAAAAGAAAATCAGAGCTTCGGTAACCATAAATGATAGTCTTTTAAAAACGTATACGATAAGGGGAAAAATAAAAAACGGTTATTTTGAACAGCATAGAAAAATGTATATTTTGCCTGCACTACTCATCAATGAATATCATTCTTCCAAGTTTAGAATAGGACTCCTTAAAGACCATAAAGTACTTACTGATTTTAAAAAAATTGAATTTGGTACCGTCTATTTTTTTAGTCCCTTTAACAATAGTGCAGCATATTATTCATTACCTCATCTAAGAATAACACCAGAATAACTTCCTAGAGTTAAGCCCCTATTTTTTTGATGATGAAACACCAAAAAACAGAATAGCTTACATAACTTTAAGTTTTACTTACCTTTATAAGTGGGTTAAAAAGTACTATTCACCAGTATCTTTGTAGTGTTAAATACAAAAAAGAACATGCAGGTAATTTTAGGAGCAAACGGAATTATAGGAGAAGAATTGGCAAAAGAATTACGCGCCAAATACACGCAAGACATCACACTTATGGGGCGCACTCCCAAAAAGGTGCACCCAGAAGATTTATTGTTTAAAGGCGATTTATTACATCCTGAAGACGTACATAAGGCATTGGAAAATGCTACTATTGCGTATATGACCGTAGGCTTACCTTACAAATCTTCGGTTTGGTTGAGCGATTGGCCAAAAATTATGAAAAACGTTATGGCAGCCTGCAAAGCTAATAATTGTAAGCTTGTTTATTTTGATAATACATATGCATATGCTCAGGATCGTAAAATACAACGCGAGGATTCTCCCTTTGCTTCAAAAGGAAAAAAAGGAATCGCTAAAAAAATTGCAGCAGAACTACTTTTAAAAGCCATTGAGGAAAAAGAAATTGAAGCGGTAATTTGTAGGGCACCAGAATTTTATGGCCCTGGAAAAACACAAGGACTTACCAATGCTTTAGTTTTTGAAAAATTAAAGGCACATAAGGAACCTAAAGTATTTTTAAGAGATGATGTGGTACGCACACTTATTTATACCCCAGATGCTAGTAAAGCTATGGCGCTACTGGGCAATACTCCTGATACTTTTGGACAAACATGGCACCTTCCTTGTGATGACCATCGGTTAACGTACAAAGAACTATTTGCAGAAATCTCTACACAACTAGGCCGTACCATTAGCTATGGTATTTTAAGTGCCTTTACCTTAAAAATAGGCGCACTTTTTAATGCTAATTTAAAAGAAACCCAAGAGTTACTGCCGAGGTATTTGATTGATAATATTTTTGATTCCTCAAAATTTAAGAAGCGGTTTCCAGATTTTAAGGTGACTTCCTATTCCCAAGGTATTAAAGAAATACTACATAGTTTTGGCCTACAATAACGATGGCTACAACTTCTATTGATGACTAATAGATACACCTCAACATGAATCCAACGCTAGAACAACAACTGATACGGTATATTAGAGCAGATGCTTGGATGCTTGCTATTTTGGCAACTGTACGCGATGTAGCCTTGCAAGATTGTTGGATTGGTGCTGGCTTTGTACGTAATAAAATCTGGGATGTATTGCATGGCTTTGCACGTACACCATTAAATGATATTGATGTTATTTATTTTGACCGTAGCAACACCACTAAAGCAAAAGACCAAGAAATTGAAGCACGATTAAAAGCCCTTCACCCCACACTAAACTGGTCTGTTAAAAACCAAGCAAGAATGCATCTTAGAAATGGACAGCTTCCCTATGCCTCCTGTGAAGAAGCAATTTCTTATTGGCCAGAAACGGCAACGGCCATTGCGATACGTTTAACTACTCTTGATGAGCTAGCCTATTGTGCCCCATATGGTTTAGAAGATTTGTTTTTATTGATAGTTAAACCTACTCCAAATTTTGATGTAAACCAATACCGTAATCGGATACGTAAAAAATCATGGCAGCGTAGGTGGCACCAGTTAACGGTGCAAACCGAATAAAGAGGAAAACAAGGATACCTTACTTTTTTAGTAATGCGAGTTTTATTCCTAGCGCAACAAAAATTCCGCCTGTTACCTTATCCAACCACATTTTTATTTTATAATTTTTTCTAATGCGATGCGATAATTTTGACGCAAATAAGGCCAAAATTAAACACCAGATGGTTCCCGTTAGTAAAAAGGTGAAGCCAAGAATTAGAAATGGAAGTGAGCTTTGCACATACTCAGGATCTATAAATTGTGGTAAAAAAGCTAGGAAAAATAAGGCTACTTTCGGATTTAAAATATTGGTCAGTACTCCAGAAAAATAAATTTTTCTATAATTTACCCGCTTCGTGTCATTCCCTAACTCAAATTTTTCATCTGCTCTTTTAAAGATTGTTTTAAGTCCCAAAAAAATAAGATAAGCAGCACCTAAATATTTAACAATTTCAAAAGCCGCAGCAGATTTAGCAAGGAGTATAGACAGGCCTAAGGTGGCAAAAATAATATGGAAAATAGCGCCTGTAGAAATCCCTAATGCAGATAAAATTCCAGCCTTTTTTCCTTGAGCTATACTTCTGCCAAGAATATACATGGTGTCTGCTCCTGGGGTTATATTCATAAGTAATCCCGCGAGTAAAAAAGCCTCAAAATTTATGATTCCGAACATGCTATTATTTATTTGAATTTAATTCTTTAACCATTCTATGCATTCCTTTCAGCTCTTCTTTAAAATACGGAAACTCTAGCCTTGTTTTGCTATGATAGCTAAAACCTAGTTTTTCATAGAAAGCAATAGCATTTAGGTTGGTATCAATCACCGCTAAAAATAGTTTTTTAGTCCCGCGCGCTTCTAGCTTTTCTATAAGGGTACCTAATGCCCATTTTCCAATCCCTAATCCTTTACATTCTGGAAGTAGGTATATTTTTTCCAATACTACGGAATGGTCAAAAGGCAAATCTGTTGACGAAGTTGTTTTGATTTTAAGAAAACCCACTTGCTTTAATTTATGTTCTATAAAAAAATACTCGGTAGTATCATCGGCTAAGTCGGCCATTATCCTTTCTACACTAAATTCCTGCTCTAGATACCATCCTAAGCCACCTTCATTCCAATGGTCATGAAAATTTAGCGCATAAGCATCGGTACAGATTTTCTTTAAATCCATATACTCCGTTGCTGATGCTTTTTTTAGATTCATGATTAATTTTTTATAAAAAACTCATATTCATTGGTCGTCATTAGAAAAGACTGGTATGGTTCTATTGCCTGTTCATCTTCCTCATCATAAGTAGCAAATAGTTCATCAATAGCATTTACCTTAATTGTATGGAGTTCCGTATCTGGAAAATAATATAATTTGTTCGGGTCACTGATTAATACCAAGCTGCCCCTTTGCTTTTTAGCATAGTAATGAACGGCCGTTGGAGATTGTTCTATACGTTCAAAGACACCTTCTTCGGCTATTTCTTTTTCAATACCACAGCCATGTTCTACTATTTTAAAAGGAATAGTTTCTGGAAACTCGATAGGCTCTTTAGCCGCAATCTCAAAACGTATATCTGTAACGTAACAGTCGGGCGCACCACAATCAAATCCGTGAAGATTAAAAGGAAGCTCAAACACAATCCTGTCCTCTACTTGCTCTACAAGCCCTCTGAGGTACAGCTCTTGTAATATACTAGATTTTAGAAGTTCATTGGGTTTAGATTTGAGAAGCTGATTTCGTAAAGCGTTTTGTGTTTCTTCGAAAGACAATTTGCTTGTAATTACACTGTCAGATGCGGGAGTTATCGGTACGCTATTTTCTTTATTTTTTATTTTGGTGGAACAGGACATAAATACCACGCTACATAAGAAAAGAGCAAATTTCATCATACTATTTTTGGTGTTATCCTATTCCGTTAAAGTACTGAAAGAAACTAAGATACTGCTACAGACTTTTTATGTTCTCTTCGTATTCGGCTATTTTAGCGGCTAATCGTTTACGTAAATACGCATTTTTATCCCCTAAAGTATTCAAAATTAGCGTAGCCTCTTCACTGTACGCTACAACCTTCTCTTGGCTCCAATGGCTTGGCGGATGCTGTAAATTGGTAATGCGGTCTGCTAATTTCACCAATCCTACTTCTTTTTCTAGGGTATTAATTCGCCATAGGCTATCCAACATCCTCTCTTGCTTTGAAGGTAACTTTTCATCCTTAGTTAGTGCTCTTACCGCCACTGCTATTGGTGCACCAAATTTATTTTTTATTTCATCAAAGTCCGCACTCGTATCTTCAAGGGCATCATGAAGTATGGCAATTTGAAGCGCAAAATCAAGATCAAAACTGTCGTTGTGATGGTAAGCTAGCAGCACTTCCATAGCCACATTGGAGATATGCAAGAGGTAGTTCGCATTGGTTCCAGGCACTTTTTGTTCGCTGTGTTTTTCTCCAGCAAATTTCATCGCTTCCTGATATAGTTCTTGTGTCATTTTATGCTTATTTAGATACTTAACTGCTGCCGTTTTATAGGTGAAACGCCTCCTATACATACGTTAGCCGTTTAAGTTAATCTAAATTTTTGAAAATTATATGTAGCGCTTTTAGAACTTTTATTAAGTCCCTAACCTCTAGTCGCGTTTAATAACATTCTTTCTAAGTGTTTTTCTATATGCCGTATCACGCAAAGACGCTTTTTTTACTTAAGAGTTCTGTCGCTCTTTTGGCTTTTTCAAAATCTGCATCTATAAGCCAAATTTTCAAATCTCTTTTATCCATGTTAAGATTTAAATATGCTTTATTGTTATATATTTTAGCAGAACCACTTCCAACAAAAAGCTCGACAACAACCGTAAAAGCAGAAAACCACCAGTTGGCTTTTTCCGCATTCAGCGCTACCTTATTTAATGAACTAAAGGAGTATGATCCATTATTTTTTGGGTCAGACAGGTCTATGACTTCAAATTCATCCGTTTTAAAGACTATTTTTAGTTCTGGCTTATTTCTTAAATCTACGGTTTCTTCCATTTTTATTTTTTTATCGTAAAACATATTTATCGTTGTAAGTGGCACTGGCGTAATTTGCACTACTTGCGCCCTGGTCCTATATTATAGTTTCAATGCTTGAAACTGATTTATAATTCCACATAACCTAAATTATGAGCGACTCTTAATATTTGCTTATCATGGTACAGAGTTTGTATGTTACATATAACCTCTGAAATTTTACGCCATGTCTTAAAAATAGAAAAAAATTTCTACACAACATCTGTTTATTTCTAATCCTTATCAATTGTGCTACTATTCTCAGATAGCTCTAAAAAAAAGGCCTTAGATTACTTATTAAAAAACCAGCGGTGTATCAATAATTTATGTGGTGCTCATGAAAACTTCTCGATACTAATTACTCCTCCGCTAACGCTCCCAAATAATTCACTCGAAGTGACATCATGATTTCAACAACTACCCTCAAAAATTCAACAACCATTCATAAAAACATCTGGGTTACCAAAAAACGAGACCGTCAGTTCGAGTGGCGCTTGTGTAGTGCAAACGAAAAAAGCGTTGTATCGAGAACCTTTGAACACACTAGGACTTCTCGATACTAATTATTCCTCCGCTAACGCTCCAAAATAATTCACTCGAAGTGACATTGCGAATTCAACAACCATTCATAAAAATATCGGGGTTACCAAAAAACGAGACCGTCAGTTCGAGTGGCGCTTGTGTAGTGCAAGCGAAATAAGCGTTGTATCGAGAACCTTTGAACACACAAAGACTTCTCGATACTAAGTACTCCTCCGCTAACGCTCCAAAATAATTCACTCGAAGTGACATTGCGATTTCTACAAGGGTTCATGAATATTTTAGCAAGCGTTCACGAAATAACTTAGACTAGAATCAACACCAAACTGTCAGTTCGAGTGGCGCTTGTGTAGTGAAAGCGAAATAAGCGTTGTATCGAGAACCTTTGAACACAATGACTTCTCGATACTAATTACTCCTCCGCTAACGCTCCAAAATAATTCACTCGAAGTGACATCATGATTTCAACAACTACCCTCAAAAATTCAACAACCATTCATAAAAACATCTGGGTTACCAAAAAACGAGACCGTCAGTTCGAGTGGCGCTTGTGTAGTGCAAACGAAATAAGCGTTGTATCGAGAACCTTTGAACACACAAAAACTTCTCCATACTAAGTATTCCTCCGCTAACGCTCCCAAATAATTCACTCGAAGTGACATTGCGATTTCTACAAGGGTTCATGAATATTTTAGCAAGCGTACATGCTCAAACCTATTTATAGTATATTCCTTACATTGCATCACTAAACTATACTATGAAATTATTTCTATGGTGCTGTATAACTATGTTCTTTGTATCATGCGCTACCAATAACCATTAATTTATAGGTAAATGGAACATTGTATATGCAACTTGAAAAATATACCAACCTTAAGTAGTGCTAGCATGAAAAAACGAACCCTAGCATCTATTCTAATATTGATATGTATCCTAATTTCTTGTGCGGAACGAAAAGATATAGACCTTACTGGGTTTAGTTTATCACATTTTAGAACTATTGAAGAACAATATACCGGCGGAGAAATTATAGACCCTAGCGTCTATGCGATTTCGGAGGATTATGATATCATCTCCTTTATCCGAAAAGATCAAACAGTTCCAAATTTAGACCTTATTGTACGTTATGTGTATGCAAAAAAAGACTCGGTGGTTGCAGAAATCAGGTATGAATTAGATACAGACGATACCTACCAAAAGAAAAGCCTAGCCTTCCGGAAAGCGCTTGCAGATCACTTTATAAACGTAGCGAAAATAACAAGTGCCACCAATACAAAGAAAGCGGAGCATGGCACATTTGACGCTCAAACCCCTATTAATGATATTGATGACTATTACAAAATAATCTACTGGACAGAAGAGCATGTAAACACCACACTACTCTTGCAAATGTCTAACACCCTACAACCAGAAACAAACACCTACCCCAACCATAAAGTTCATCTCACCTACCAACTAGAATCAGAGCACAATACCATGCCAAAGAGCAGCCTTATTGGCCGTAAGGAATTAAAAACTCAGGCTTCTAAAATGCCAAAATTTAGCAATGCCACCATGACACCCTTACTACCTGAATGTATAAACACTCCCACAGAAGACTGCTTTTGTACTACCATAAATAATAAAGTGTTAGCACTCGCTAAACAAAAAGGGGTCGCCTTAGTTGCAGATACTCTTATTATTGGTGTTCGGGTAAACCAAGACGGCGTCCCATCATTATTCAGGACCAAAAGTACCAACCCTGAACTACCCGAAATATGTGAAACGGTTATCGCTTCGCTTACCAACGTTGAACCCTCTTATAGTAGCGATAATGAAGCCTATGTGACCTCTTCAAGTTCTTGGTATATTATTTTTAAAGACGATGAAATTCTAATTCAATAAAACATAGTAAACGGTACAAATTGATGTTCCTTACTAGTTGCGCTACAATTAATGCGTAAAACAAGCGCTATAATTATGTATTTTAGACCCTAATTGAGCATACATGTGCTATGAATAAAAAAATTATCGCAGTTATACTATTATATCTAGTTCAGTTTATGGCCAGCTCCTGTGTCATCGATTGCGGTTGTGAGGATAAAAAAACCTTTGATAAATTATATGATGAAGTACGCCTAGAACTGTGGGATATGAATATATATCCATTCACACCATTGGAGGACAAAAACGATGCTGACAAGCTAGATTTTGGCCTCACCATGATGGTTACTTATGATGTAGCACAAATTGGCGCAGTACAACAGAAATTAAGATTTAATAGCCTTGGTTTTGCTACTGCAAACGCCTGTAGTTGCGCTAGTGATGAATATATTGCCACAGACCCTATTACCTCCTTCCAAATTATAGCTACGGATACTGCAACGGAAGAAATAACAGATGTTACCCGCCAATTTATTACTTATAATTATGATGACGAGCCCATAACTATAAATGAATACCGCGAGATTTACTATTACGAACCTGATGATGTTGTTTTTAGATTAATAGATGTTTACTATTTTCCTAACACCGTTCAGTTTGAGGTTAAGGCTAATTTAGCTTCTGGTAGGATTATCAGTCAAAAGACCCCCGTTGTTACATTTATTGATCAATAAACGTAATTATATTGAGTATCATAAAAATGAGCAATAAACAAGAGCAACTTGAAAATAGAGGATATCTAGAAACTGGAATTGACTCTCAGTATTTAAACAGCTCATTTGAACAAAAAATTACATTATTAAGAAGTAAAATAGCCACAGAAAGAACCCTAGGAGCACGATTGTTAAAAGAGGATAAAGGGGCCAAAACAACAGAACTTCTTATTAACGCTCTAATAAACGAAAAAAAATTATATCCAAAAATTGAAATTTGTAATACCTTATCTACGTTTGGTAAACTAGTGATACCTCCGCTCATAGAATGTTTAGGGAAAATTGGAACTAATCAGCATAAAAAAATACCTGAAAAAGAATTTTCAAAAGATAGCTATCCATTGCCAAGAGATATTGCGAGTAGAACGCTAATTAGAATAGGAGATAAAGCAATTCCTGAACTATTAACAGCATTAGAAACTACAGATATGATTCTTTTGAGCGAATTAATTGATACTATCGGTCATATCAACTTCAATTTTAAAACAAAGAACATATACAAACCGCTCCAATCTTGCTATTATAGAAATAAAGCAGATGAGGTAATCACATGGAAAATTATCCGAGCCTTTAGCGGAATACAGGAAAGTGAAGCCTTCTTAAAGAAATTATATTCTGAGGTTAAAAAAGACGGTCTTAAAAGAGAAATAAAACGTAGCCTCAGACTAATTGAACTAAATAAGAAATAAAAATCATCATGAAGTCTATCCTATTTCTTTTTGTAAGCCTCTTTATATATAGCTGCGCCCATACGGACTGTCCTGAAGGCATACATAGTTTACCTAAATATGGGAACGTTAATAAATGCGCAGAACAGCTGCGTATCGACGCCCAATTTTTACAAGAATGTGATCAAATTTATCCTAGCAGAGCAGTTGCTGCAGTACATCATATTGATTTGGCTTGGGACTTATATGATGCTAATCAGACCGATGAAGCTATGAAACGTTTTAATCAGGCTTGGTTATTAGATAAAAGCAATGCAGATATATACTGGGGCTACGGAAATTTAATGGGACAAGGCGGGCACTTTGAGGAGTCTCTTGCTTTTTTTGATGCGTCCATTCAATTAAATTCCCAAAACGCAAAAGTTTGGGAATCGAAAGCCGTAAGTTATTGTCAACTATTTTTTAAAACAAAAGAAGTAGAAATATTGGAAAAGGGAATCAGTTGTTACCAAAAATCCTTAACTATCAATCCTAAAAATGCCACTATTTATGCGCAATTAGCCGGTGCCTATAGCTATTTTATGCTAAAGGATAGTTTAGCCAAATATATCCAATTAACGGATGACATAGATTCTACATTAATAAGGCCTGAACTTCGAAAACAAGTGATTAAAAATAATCTAACAACGATGAAAATTGAACCTGAAGATGTATTAACGGATGTATTGTGGAGTTTTAGAACCGACAAATTTGATAGCCTAGAACTCTTTTCTAAAGCACTTCTTGAATACAATACCCGTATAAAACCAAATAGCAGTATAGACATTGATCGGATATTTAATCGTTCTAAAGAAATAACGGTTGGGTATATGTTTTGGGGAGAAAATGAAGACGGTGAGGAAGACCAATTTGAAGAAAGCTTTGTTGTAAAGACAACTAATAGTAAGGGGTTTTCTTTAAAAGAATTTCTTTATAAAGTGCATAATGAAATCTGTGAGCAAATGGAAGATGAAGATAATGTGTTTTTTGAAGGATTAACGCCTTACGATGATGGCACTGAAAGGCCTTTTTATCTTATAAATCAAGGAGGCTAACTTGCCAAATCACATTCATCCTTTAACCTTAACCAACATCTTTGAAAAAAATAAAACCTCATCTTACCCTTACTATAATTGGAACTTTTAGGTGCTATGTAGGGATCGCACTAGGCATTGGATATGGCCTGTTGATAAATTTCTGGTTTAGACTTTTGGATAAGGGATTATTTTTAGCGTTTGATCTGACCACTAGCAATGTCACTTCAATGGCACAATTTTCTGCTAGTAGCTATACAAATTTTTTAATAGCCTTGACATCATCGTCTCTTGGTTTTTGTTATACCATGTATTTTTGGACGAGTAAGCCAACCTATGAAAATAGAAAAGCAACCTTTAAAAATAGGATTGCAAATGCAAATTCTATTTTTATATTTATGGTAGTTCTTTTTGTTTTTACAAAGTTTTTAACCTTCCACACGCCGCTAAGGTTTGATGGTTTTGGAATAGACTTAAGATCTAGTTATGACTATTATCCTTTTTTTCTGCCAGTGTTTATCTTCCTCTTTAATTGGTCAATTATTTCTCGAAATTATAAATCAGGGAAATTTATACTATGTAGTGCTGGTTTGGTAATTGCTTACGGTATACTGCTTGCTGGAATAAAAACATGAAATAAAAAACGAGATTGCCAGATTAGTGCTTTTAACCACTTGAATTAATATATTATAGTCAAAAAAATAAGGAATGGAATTTTGGGGAATCATTTATACAAAAGGAGACGTAATTAAAGATTTATTTAATTCCAATGGTTATAAGATAACCAACGACTACGCCATAAACTCCAATGGAATAAAAAAATATTGTATTGAAGAAAAATGGATTCTTTCCGCTACAAACCGTTACCTAAACAGCCTAAATTTAAAAAATTACATAGGTCGTTCTGAAACTTTCGCAAAAGTTCTATTTTCTTCTAAAACGGAACTTTTGAAATTTGATTATTTAGAAAAAGGAAAATTTAAGGAACAATTAGTTATTGAAAATGGGACTATAAAAAAACAAATAGGGTTTGAGCAGTATACTTTCACTTCTAAAACAACGACAGAACTATTTTTTGAATTAATAAAAGATAAATTTGATCTAAACAAAGACTTCATTGTTACTAAACCTGATTATTTTATTAATGAAAACAAAGCATCTTATGAATTAACTTCGGAAGACCACGCAGCGGCTGGAATAATATTTAAAGGAATGGCAATTCTATTCATTTCACCTCTACTCACCTATTATCTCATAGGAATGTTTATAGAAACTCAACAAAATGATGATATAAAACCAATGCCAGAAGGGCTTTACTTTGTATTCTTAGGGTTCTTCTCATTTAGTGTTTACACTTTTAGATATGTCTATTTAGAAATCAAAAATTATCTATTAATACATATTAGGGTGTTAAATGATGGAATAATTACTTTACCTGCCAAAACCTAATGCTGCATTTAGCACTTCATCAAAACTTTTAATTCTAATACTAACCAAAGTATCAAAACTACAACTCCATGAAAGTTCTAAACATTCATAAACGAATCATCAAATTATATTTTTATGGCTGCATTTAGTCTTTATCCAAAACTTAATATCACCGCAGAAGATTACTTGCATTACAATACCTATTATGTTGAGCATAGTTCTGATAAGGTAAATGAGAGTGCTATTCCAACACGGCTAAAATGGTTGCATGAAATGTATGAAAAAAAACATGAATTACTCAGTGATGCAGCCATTGTAACCCTTAACAATACCGTGAAGAAACACTTAAAAAGAGATCGTTATTTGTTGCTAATTTTTGGCCTTGGCTGTTTAATCGCCTTCTATTTTGCATTGCAATACCTAAAACCTACCATAGCTATCAGTCTATACTATAAAGTCCCTGCCGTATACAACAACCCGTGGGATTTTATTTTAGTCAGTGTCATCTTTATAATTGCCTGGTGGTATGAAAAAAGACAGTATAAAAAGAAGCTTATTCTTGGTATAAAAAACAAGTTTATTGCTGCTTTAGAAAGTCACTTTGCATCAACTGTATTTAAAAAAGAAGCACATCAAAACAAAAAACATAAAAAGGCTACCAAGAACAGAAGGTGGTAAGTACTGAAATCATTGGAACCAAATGAAGCACACTATAAACAAATATACCATTGGGAGAGCATTGTGATCTTAGCCTTATACCATTCGTTTTTTACTAAATTCCCTTTCTAGAATAATAGCAAAAGTACTCTTGTAAATTGTCTCCCCCCCCTTAAGATGCGATATTTCTATTACATATTTCGCTACTTAAACTTATGAAGGTATGCTGCTACCGCTATTTTGTAGTAAAATCAAAAGTGATTTTTTCTATTTTATTTCTAAACTCTGTTTTTTCATCTTTTATAGTGCGTCCATTTATTAAATAATATTCATTGTTATAAACAACTACATCTGCACCCCAACAACTTTCATAGAACGGCGTTGACATTTCGGTAAAAACAGTACTTAAAGTATCGTAAGCATAGAATTTCAAGGTAGACTTAGCATATGTAACAGTTCCATCAGCACCGTCTACAGTAGGAATGCCTCCTAATCCAAAGATAATGTAATCGTCAAACTGCAAAGCTACACTACTATCTAAATCATTTTCCGTCACAAGATTATTTACAGAAATTAAACTGGTGAAATCTTCACTAAATTTTGATATTATAATTTCATTAGACCTCCCAGTACCACTACTAGGTGTCACGTAATAATTAGAATTATCTAAGGTTAAAGAACCATTATAACAATCTCCTCTATTTCCTGTATTGATATACGTACTATATTCTTCTAATTCATTAGTGGTTAAATCAAATTTATAGATTGTTTTATTTCCGTTAGATTTATCTAAAAAATAAATTGCCTCATCTTGTTCTGCATAAAACCCTGAGATTGAAAATAAACCATTTGCTAATGGAAATTGTTTAATAACAGACCAACTATTCAATTCAAAATCAAATTCATACAAACCTCTCTGTGTAAACATACTCCATTTACCATTTCGGATAAAATTAATTTTTAGGCCGCTAGAAAAGTTTGATAAAATGTTAGCTGTATCGGAAGCTAACAGTGTCCATTCTGCCAGTATAAAATCAAAAACATAAGTATCTCTTTCACTTAAGGAATATAATTTATCCTGATACACAATGTGTGCATTAAACTCGTTTACTGGTGTATCTGCTATTTTATGCCAACTCACCAAATTCAATACATCAATAGGTTCTGCTATTGGATTCTCATCAATTTTATCACCCCTATCAGAACCACTGTCTTCCGATGAACATGATATTATTATAAATGAAATAATAAGGAAAATACTTTTGCTGACAGCGCTCATACTGATTGTTAGATTTTTGATTAAATTAGTGATTTAGATGGATACATTTATTAACGTAGATTACAACTATAAATTATATTCTAATGCAAAACTACCTGATAGGTTTTTATACGTTTATAGTACCAGATAAGCTTCTGAAAAAGTAAGAAGAAGAAGAAGATTTAAGAGCTTATTCTTAGATAAGCCAGAGTTAAGGCACTTTATGTAATACGCTTCATCAAAACTTTACTACTTTTAATTCCTATACAAAACCACAACCTTAACCAACCTTTTGATACTATGAAAAAATTAGTTTTTGTTTTTCTTCCTTTGCTATTCCTCGTATTTGCCTGTTCAAAAAAATCTTCGGAAGTAGAGAAACCCATCGAGGAGGAAATTATAGCACAAGAAATTGAGACCTACTTTACCTTAAACGTTCCTGAAAATAAATTTTCTGATACCACTGAAGCTTGGGTTGTACTTCATGATCCCAATAACAATAATGTTTTGGATTACCAGCGTTTAACAAATGGAACTACCTACACTTTTGAAAAACTCAAATCCGATTTCTTTATTGCTTCCAATATTAGTTTATTAAGCATAGCAACAGACAACGGCAATACTAGCCTCTATATTTCTACCTATACTTTTATTGACAATGGTACAGAATGGACCTTAGACAGTCCTACCGCACCAAAATTTACACCTAGAGAAAATCCAACTGGAGCGCTAGTGATCAAAGCAAACAATTTAATTTCACCGGCTTCCTATAATGTATCCAATTCCTTTGGATCCACGCTTTCTGGAGGCGCGAGTAATTCTACAGTAGACCAACAAACCGCTCTATCTTTTGATAATGTCCTATTTTTTAATGATAATCGTTATTTACTTTCTCTTTTTGACGCTAATGGCGATGGGAAATATATGTTCTTAGATGATTTAACAGATGGCCAAATTGTTACTCTTGACAATACGCAACTAAAAACATTTGACCAAACGGTACCCGTATATATTCCTGAAGGAGGTGAATATTACTCATCCGTATTTGGCTATAATCAAGGACAGGAATATAGCCAAGGAAATGGATACATTTTAAATTTGATTTTTCCTTTTGACAATGAAAAAATAACCTCAGGGACTTTAAATCTAGGATATTTAAATACTTTAGATCGGTATATCACAACGTTTAACTATACTAAGGATAAGTTTAACTATAGCTATAAAAAATATGGCGAAATCCCAACAAGAATCTTTATCGGATATCCTGAAGAATGGAATGTAGAGGTAACAAATGAATCCATACATAATTTTCAATTTAGTGGCCCTTCAACTAATTTATTTTACACGCAAAGCCATCATTGGCAAACAAGTTCCGGAACTAAAGATGTGGACTATTCTGAAATACATTGGGCTGTAATTCATAGGGGTGATTATTACCCTTTTAGTTATCAATTACCCGATGAAATTTTGGAGGCCTATCCAAATTTAGATATCAATGGTGTAGCGTATAAAAGAAGTATCTTTTATTTAGATCGTCAATCCGCCACGGCTAAATATGTTGATCCTAATCCTAACTTATTACTTGATTCTGAAACTGTTCGCATAGAAAATTAAAGGTTAATTACTATGTAGTAGTGCATCCGACTTTGAGCAATTCAGAACAAAACCGTTCTAATATCGAACACACACGATTAGGTGCTTTTTAAAGTATGTAGTTCAACAACTAAATAAACTACCATAATAAAATACCTACTTCTGTAAAAAACTGTGGTGTAGCCATTTCTTTTTATTTTACCTTAGTAACTGCAAGAGATTGCAAATCTCTCTCGTATGAAAAATTAAAACTATATACTTACGTAAAGCCATACGTTAGATGTAATTCCCAAAAAAATGGAGAAATTCCTTATTAACAATTTTAATATTTCAGCATCTGACGCACAATTATTTTCAGATTCTTTTGAGAGAATAAATTTAATGAAAGGAGAAAAATTTATAACCTATGGTAAAGTCAGTAATAGAGTCGGTTTTGTAGAAAAAGGCCTTTTAAAATGTACTTTAATTGGTTCAGAAAAATCAGTTGTAGACGATTTTGCGTTTGAAAATCAATTTGTAGCAAATTATTATAGTTTTTTAAAGCAAGAAAAATCAAATAAAGAAATAGTTTGTTTACAAGATTCTGTACTAAGAATAATTACCCGAAAGAAACTTGAAGAATTAAGTAAGTATCCTTTTATTGAACAAATAGCAAGACAAGTTTCGGAACAACTTTTTATTACTACATCAAAAAAACTTGAAGATATAAGACTTTTAAGCGCTGAGGAAAGATATTTAAAGTTAGTTAAAATTGATAAAAGAATTACGGATAAAATCCCTCAGTATGAAATAGCTTCATTTCTAAATGTGAGCCCTGAAACGGTAAGTAGAATTAGAAAAAAGATTGCACTCGGTTCTTGATTTACATCAATGAATTCTCGTAATAATAATCTCATTTTTGTCTAAAACCTATAGAGATGAGTAAGCACATTAAAGCTACAGCAGAAGCTGGCAAAGAATTTTATTTAAAATTTCTTCAAAATGGAGAAGCTATTGTAATGCTAAATTTATTAAAATTCAAATCAAAAGCAGATTATACTGGTTTAGAATTACTAAAACCAAAAGAGGAAATTACAGGAGAAGAAGCGTATAAATTATACACCAATAATACATTAGATGGACTGAAACGAATAGGAAGTGAAATATTATTTTACGGAGAAAGTAAGAATTTCTTAATTGGACCTAATTCTGAAAAATGGGATGTTGTGCTATTAGTAAAACATCAATCAGTCCAATCTTTTATCGAGTTTGCCAAAAGTAAAGTTTATTTGAACAATGTAGGGCATCGGACTGCGGGGTTAGAAGATTCAAGACTATTGCCAACTACTGAAATAACAAACTATATCTAATAAGGCCCAAAAAACATAAGGCATTTGTGCTAATCTGAAAGGTCTGCGAATATTAACAAAGTCTACTACATATAAAATTTGCCGTTTAGAGTAGAAAAATCAAAGTTCTTATATTTAGCTAAGAAATAAACCGAAACGACAGTGTTTAATACCTGCCTTAGGTTTCATACTTTTAACGCTTTAAAACATTTATTAAAACCGAGAATGGGATTAGATTCAGTAGAATTAGTTGTGTCAGTAGAGGACACATTTGGAATTAGAATTCCTGATGATGAATGCGAAAAAATTTATTCTGTTCAAGATTTCGCTGATGCTGTTTTTAAAATAATTTCAATAAATCCGACGAAAAAGTGTCTAAGGCAACTTATATTTTATCGTATTAGAAAAGCATTCCAAACATTAGATTTTGAGAAAGTAATTATACGGCCTGATACTAAAATATCGGAATTATTCACTCAGCCCGAACTAAAGACAAATTGGAAAAAAATAGAAACTGAACTCGGGCTAAAATTACCGGAATTAGTTGCTCTTGATTTTAATCCAAATGTAAACTCTCATGTCAAAATTTTGGGAATTAAAACCCTAAAACGAACTTTACCTGTATCCAAAGGAACAATTAGACAATTAATCGATTGGACTATATCATTGAATTTTGATACATTAATTGACATTCAAAGTATTACCGACAAATATGAAATAGAAAGAATTATTTCGGGAATAATAAGTAAAAATATGGGGATTCCCATAAGCGAAATTGAATTAAAACATTCGATTACAAATGATTTAGGAATTGACTAAGAAAACCCACTTGCGTATGTCCGTACGTTGTGATTAATTAGGCAAGATTGAAGTCATATAGTATATAACAATTACCTATTAACACCCAAATCCTTACCATTATCTATCAAAACGGTTCTAATACTGAAAATACCCGATTATGTAGTGCAAAAGCGTGCATTTCAACGATTAAATAACCTATAGTAAGCAAAGTATCCACTTCTACAAAAAACAGTTTTATAACCATTACTTTTTTTCCTACTTTAGTAACTGCATGAGATTGCAACTTCCCCCCACAGAAAAATAAATCCCACCTCACCGGCGGGTAGGCAAAATAAGAGGCTTTAGCTTTGTGCCCAGATGGAAACAAAAGGTTTCCTAGTCTCAAGCACTACGCTTAGCCAAACCGTTAACTACAGTAATTATGAAACCTATTTCAACGGAAGCGAAAAAAATATTGAGCCCTGGTAATGCAACCAAATATTTGAGAGATGCTGTCCCAGCAGTTCGTATTAGTAAGTTTAAATTTCTTGAAGTTAATGTGGGTTATTGTAGGGCTATTCTTCCCTTAAATAGCTTCAGTTCTAATCAGCATGGTACACATCAGGCATTAATTTTAGGCATGGCAGGCGATTATACTGGCGGTGTTGCTCTAGCTAGTATTCTTGATGCAGAACCCATTCTTGGTGTTCATGAAGTAACAGCCAACAAAGGAATGAGTCTTTGGTTAATTAAATCTGAAATGAGTTATCTAAGACCTTCTGTAGAAGATGCATACATTGAAGCTCACGTACCAAAAGAAAAGCATGAACTATTAATACAACGTTATCATAGAGGAAGCACCATACTTCTAGATATAGAAATGAGTTTTAGAACAAAAAATGATCAAGATGTCGCTAAAGGCACATTTAGATATTATTGCAAAAAGAAAAACCTGTTAATGCCGTCAAAAAGTAATAGGAAAGCAGATGCAATGTTTGAGCACATCATCAAAACTTCGGCCAAGTTAATTGCACGACTGCGTTTTCTTGAATCCAAAAAAACCAACCCATTGTTCATAGATCAAATCGCTAACGAAGTTGCTGGTGCACAAGGCAAGGTTATAGCTAATCGTTTTCTAGAAATTCTACCAGAGCTACAACTCTTAGTCGCAGGAAGAACACATCATTTAGACTTGACTTTAATAAGAACATCGGATACTATAAAGCAGATTGTTTTTGTAGGAGTTGGTCTAGATTATAGAATCGAAAGACATAATGAAAACATTCAAAAGAAACTAGTCTATTCTTTAGATTTAGGAGAAATGTTAGCCTACAGAAAAGAATGCTCCAATCAAATTGATGCTATATCTACAATAGAGCAAGCTCAAGTTCAAATAAGCTGTAATTTTATCACGGAAAGCATCTCCGAAAAATTATTAAATAATGGCTTCGATTCTCAAAAAGCATCTCTGTTCATCTTCGAAGGATGCTCTATGTATTTTTCGTCTAAAGAAAATAACAAAATACTAAATGAAATAGGAGATTTAATGAGATATAATAAGAATAGCTTGCTATGGATGGATGTGATTGATGAGAAAGTTTTTGATTCTGACAACCCAATAGTTAACAAATTCTTAGCGGGTATGGCGCGACTCGGAGAGCCATTTATTTATGGTTTTAATAGCAATAATGAAATCATTAAACAGAGTGGTTTATGTTTAATAAATAAAAGCTTTGCGACCGATTTTTTTAAAGATGAAAACAATGAAATTTATACGCTCTACTCATACAATTTATTCAAGTCATTAAGTTATTAAGATCATAGTGTGAATCATAGTACCTATTAACACCCAAATCCTTACCATTATCACTTAAAACCGTTCTAATATTGAAAATACCCTATTATTTTGTCCTGAAAAGTGTATCTCAACGATTAAACAACGAATTGTACGTAATATTTACCGCTTTTACTAAAAACTGTAGTGTAGCCAATTCTTTTTATTTTACTTTAGTAGCTACGGGAGATTGCTATTCTCCTCCATATGAAAAATTAAAAGTATATACTTTTGTATATCCGTACGTTGTCTGTCATTAAAACTAATCTACATTTGAAAAAAGCATTCATAATAATATTATTGGCGATTCTAAGTTGTAAGACTGATAAAAAAAATACTACTCAAAAAGAAATTAAAACTGAAATTGTTTCTAAAAAATCTATCGAAGAAATCAAATATGTTACTGCAAAATCAGGATTAATTTATCGTGATAAAGCAAAAGGAAAAGCATTAGGGAAATTTGAATTAAACAGCAAATTAAATGTCATAGAACATACTGCAATTTTTCAAGAAATTAAAGATAAAGACAAAATAATAAAAGGCGAATGGGTTGGTGTAAAATTAGATAAAAACAGCGTAGTTTATGTTTTTGACGGATTTCTTTCTACTACTAAACAAGAATATTCTAATCAAATAAAAAAATATTTAGAAAATGGTATTTGGGTTTTAAAAGAATTTAAGAATCAACTCTATAAAGCTAATGATTGGAATGATATTACATTATCAGGTTATGATTTTGTAAATATAGTTTTCAAAGATAAAAGAGTAGTAATATGGTCACCTTACGACACGGAAGAATATAGTTGTAGTTTAAACGACAAACTGATTGCATATTACTATGAACCGTTTGACAACAGAACAGACACAATATTTAAAATTACAGAAATAACTCCTTCATCACTAACTATTAAAATTAAAAACAAAAAATATGAATATTTTAAAGTCTCAAGAGAGATTAAAGAAAATGATTTATATAAAGTTGTTCAAGAAGGTTCAGACAGTGTTTTAAATGAATGGTTTTCCGGAAATTATATTTTTAAAGATAATGAAGGGAGATCTGAAATAAAATTTAACCCTCATGGTAAAAGTATATATATGTTGTATCCATACTCAGGTAGATTTTTAGCAATTGATTTAGAAGGTTATACTTATAAAATACACAAAAAAGAAGTAGATACTTATCATTTAGAAAAAGTATACTATAGTTCAGACGCTGATGGTTATGTTTTCACCGAGGAGAAATCTACCTTAACAAAGGTAAAATAGCGCCACACCACAATTTTAATTGTTGCAACACTCTAGAATTCAAAAAAATACGCCCACAATGACCAATTTTTAAAGCAGATTCTTTTCAACCTAGTAAATAACAAAGTCATTTTAGATACTCAAATCCAAGCTCACCCTCCAATGGCTTCTTACCTATTAACATCCACATACTTACCATTATCTCTTAAAACGGTTCTAATACTGAAAATACCCGATTATGTAGTGCAAAAGTGTGCATTTCAACGATTAAATAAAGAATTATAAAGAAAATACCCCGTTTCTGCGGTTTCCCGCAGAATGGCCATTTCTTTTTAAGCTACTTTAGTTCCTGTAAGAAATTACAACTCTCCCCTGCAAATTAATGACTGTTTAATTACGTGTAACCCTACGTCATGAGATAAATCTTTCGTGAAAAAGAAAAATTAAATAATAAATGATAAGCAAAATAGACCTAAAAAAAGTAGCTAGTTACAAGAGCACAACGACCTTAGAAACAGATAAAGTTTTAAATCTTATTTATGGCTTAAATGGTACAGGAAAAAGTACTTTTTCAAATTATCTATTAAAAAGAGAAGATGAAAAGTATAAAGATTGCTCTATTATAGGTTTAGATAAGAATCACGAAATTCTTGTTTATAATCAAACTTTTATCCAGGAGAACTTTTTCGAATCTGAAAATTTAAAAGGAATTTTCACTCTTTCAAAAGAAAACAAAGAAGCTATAACAAAAATTGCTAGGGCTGAAAAAGAAATAGAAAACCTTGAGGAAGAAAAAACCAAAACGACCAAAAAATTAGAAACAGAAAATATATCAATAGGTAAAAAGCTAGAAAACGCAAAAGTTACTATTTGGAAAATAAAAACGGATTTTAGTGGTGGCGACCGTGTCCTTGAGTTTTGTTTAGAAGGTCATAAAGGTTCAAAAGACAATCTATTTAATCATATTCAAGGATTAACGAAACCAACAGATAAACCAACCAAAAGCATTGATGATTTAAAAAATGACGTTCAGGCAATTATGGGAGAAAATGCTCAAAAATATGCCTATGTTCCTAAAATCACATTCTCATCTTCAAGTACAGAAACTGAAAAGATTTTCGACAAACAAATCGTAGGTAATGAAAATAGTAGTGTATCTGAACTAATCACAAAACTTGGAAACTCAGATTGGGTAAAATCGGGATTAAATTATTTACCCGAAGAACCATTTAAAGAAAATAAAGATTGCCCTTTTTGTCAAGAAAAAACCATTACAAACATATTAACAGAAAATATAAAGGGTTACTTTGACGCTTCTTATGAAGCAGATATTAACGCTATAAAAACCTTTCTCGGAGAATATTTACAAGCAATTCAACAAATTCCGAACAAAACAGTTTTTGAATCCAATCCTAAATTTGAATCATTCAAGCAAGATTTTGAAATTAAATTTAGTGCATTTAATCAATTAGTTAAGTCGAATAAAAAAAAGATTGAAGAAAAAATAAAAAATCCAAGTGTACCTCAAACTCTTGAAATTTCAACGAAATTATTAGAAGAGGTCAATCTGGTTATAAGTAAAATTAATGCTTCGATACTAGAACACAACGATAAAATTGATAAAAAAGCAACAGTAAAGACAGCAATAAAAAAGACTTTTTGGCAAATTATGCGTTGGGATTACGACCAAACTATAAGTTCATATCTTTCAGATAAAGGCATATCAAAAACTAAAACAGATTTGCTTAATATAACGATTAAAGGTGTTGACAAAACAATTGTTGAACAGAGGTCAATCATATCTGAACAACAAAAACAAACAGTTAATATTGAAAAAGCAATTGCAAATATTAATGATGGATTAATTGACTTAGGAATTACTGATTTTGAAATTGAAAATCACGAAGAAAACCTTTACAAGATAGTAAGAGACGAAAACAAAGAAAAAGTATTTCGTTCATTAAGTGAAGGAGAAAAAATGATAATAAGCTTCTTGTACTTTTTAGAAATGTGTAGAGGAAAACAAGACGCTACTGAAACAGGAAAAAAGAAAATAATTATTATTGATGACCCTATTTCTAGTCTTTCCCATATTTATGTTTTCAATATTGGAAGACTAATTAAAAACGAGTTTTTTGGAAAAAAAGAAATAAAAAAAGATGAAGCAACTGGAGAAAAAGTAACTATTTGGAATTATAAGTATGAGCAAGTTTTTATTTTAACTCATAGTCTATATTTCTTTTACGAGATTACAGAAACAAAGCACGATGAACGAAAAGAAACTCAAAAACTATTTCGACTTATTAAAAACAATGATGGTAGTCGTTTTCAAACAATGAAATATGAAGAAATTCAAAATGATTATCAAGCATATTGGTCTATTATAAAAGATGAAAATCAACCACCAGCGCTAATTGCAAATTGTATGAGAAACGTAATTGAGTATTTCTTCAATTTTGTACAGAAAAAAGATTTAAATAACTTTTTTTTCAATCAAGAACCATTTAAATCAAGTAATAGATTTCAAGCATTTAATCGCTATATAAATAGAGAATCTCATTCTTTAGGTCAAAACATTTTCGACTTTAAGGAATTTGACTATAATGACTTTAGAGATGGATTTGCAGAATTATTTAAAGTAGCAGGATATGAAGAACATTATAAGAAAATGATAAAGTAAGAGCTACTATAATTAACACCGTTTTGATGTTAAATCTAAAGTCTGTGGATGTTTACAAACAACACCAAATCTTTTAATTTACTTTTAATTTACCTAAAATCGCTAAAAAAACAGAAATCCAAATGAAATTTAAAATAGTAGTGATCGCTTTAATTGTCATTTTATCAGGAATTTACTTTTACAATAAATATGTTGAAAAAAGGGAATCTGATGCCAAATTGAAAGAAATTATTGAAATACGTGAAGAATATAGAAACCAAGAAAAAATAGAAACTTTTTCTTATTTAAGCGATGATCAAATTAGTTTAGCAGCACAAAAATTTGTAAAAAAATCTTTACAATCGCCATCAACAGCTAAATTTCCTGCCCTATTTAAATCTTCAGTTAAAAAATTAAGCCCTGGCTATTTTATGGTATCTTCTTTTGTAGACTCACAAAACACATTTGGAGCAATGATTAGAAGTAATTATGAAGTAAAATTAAGACAAACAACAGATGGTAAAATTGAGTTACAAGACATCAAATTATATTAATAATTAGAAGAGTCAGCTTTACAAATAAGTCCAAACTAAATTAATTCTTCAGCTAATGAAAAAACCACTAACCCTAATTATTCTCTTACTAAGTTGCATAATTACAAATGCACAATCTTGTGATGAAATGATGAGTTTTGTTAAATCAAATAGTTCTGGTAGGTCTTATACAAATTATGATAGTGAAGCCATTTCCAAAGTCACTTTTTACACAGTAAGAGTTGATTATAAGACCTTATATTTTGCTATAGTCTGTTTTAAAAAACAATATTCATATTCGTGTAATGAATACCTTTATCAAGTAAGTTCATCGACTCAGTCAAATTATTCGATGGATCATTATAATAGTGCTGGTAAAGCCTTCTGGAAGCACATTCAACCCTATAATGATAATTTAAATTGCGCACCAAATTTTAATTAAGAAATTATAAGTCAAAAAGAATGGCAAAACTTAAATAGCTAAGAACCGCCTCCTTTCCTTAAACAGGAAGTGCCTGTAGTAGCATAAAAAATACTAGAAAATTACTCGCTGTAGTCTAATTACGAAAATTATAACCTATTTTCTATTTGGTTTATAAGTGCTAACTTAGTCACTTAAATACTCGTGATAAATTGTATGCCTAAAATTTCTGTTCTTCTAATAACCATTACATTTTTTGGCACAGAGCTGCTTTCTTCTAAAAATTTTCACAAACAAATAAACTTCAAAAGCTAAAAACCAAGCACATGAAACTCTCCCCTTTAAGCTTCATCTTATTTTTTCTAATAAGCGGCTGCTGTAAAGACGTTATTGAAAACACCTATACCTTAAATGACTATGACAAAGCCATAATACCCTATACAACGAGCCAGGAGCTACTTTTTACAGATAACAATGGTGTAGAAGTACTAGCGCTCAGTACACCCAGAATAAGCACTGTAGAGGCTAGAAGAGATGGGCCAGATAGTTGCCGCATTACAGAAATAGAAGAAGTAAGTAGCACGCTAACTTTTTCTGCTATAGACCTTACCCTAGACATTATCGTAACAGCAGCTATAGATAGGGCATTTGGTATAAATACACTGACGTCTATGGATACCTATTATCAAAGCCGTTTTCAGTTATCATGCGAAGCCATAGTTAATATGCCTTTAGAAGCGCAAGTTACCACTTATTCTAAGCATGATTTTGATTTTGACAATGTATACGTATTTCAAGACTGTACCGAAAATAGCAGTATTGAAAACATCGTATTCTCCGTCACTAGAGGTCTTGAGTTTATTGCTTTTACGGATGGTCGTTATTTAAAATTAAATGACTAAGAACCTCAACGATTTCTTTGACCATTTGGAAGCGCAGAACTTTCAAAATGAAGCGGACCAGCAAATAGTGAAGAAACTACTAGAAGCAGAAGAAAATTGGCCTGTATCCATAGACACGGTGTCTAAGTTTTTAGAACTATTAGAAAAAGAAATTGGTGGTGTTATTCATAAAAGAAGTTTAGAAGAACTCCTAAAAAAATACAACCAAAACTTGACAAAATATGCATGGAACGCTGAGAGTATTTCTTATGTATTAGACATTTTTAAACTAACGGAAGAGACGACACTAAACAATATATGTTCTAGGGTTTTCAATAAAAAAAACAACTAAACGATTAACGGATACGTACTAATTTTTAAATTGCGTAGTATTCATAGCCAGCACCAATATTTAAAAAATGAACAAACTACTCTTATCTTTTTTAGCCTTATCCATTGGCTTTTGTCAAACAGTTATGGGGCAAGAAATAGATTCCACCGCGTTAAAACAACTAGAATTTATTAAAAAAGTAACCTATGGTATGGGGAATGACCTCTTTAAAACAAGAGAGCTTTCCTATAAAATAAAAGAGGATTACGTGGCTCCTTGGGATAAGTTATCCAATAGCAGCATGGAAAATTTGGCTATGGGTTTAGATACTATAATATCTAATGGGTCTATTGCTGTAGAGAAAGGTCATTTTGAGGAAATTAATGTGGTCTTTAGCTCTAAAGTAGAAGGTATTGAAAATCTTGACGACATCTTTACCATAGAATTAGTGGACTATACCTTATTTGATGCAAACAAAAACCCAATACGTCTAAAAGAAAACGCACGAACTAATTTTGGTGCTATATCCAATTCAGGAATCAAAAATGGTCAACAATTTTCGTACCACTACAGAACCATTAGAAGCGCTTTCGAGATGGAATCAAATAAAGATACTCTTGGTATTTCTGGGACGGTAAAATTAAAGGCAAGCTTTCCTTCTGGGTATGACAAAGTAGTAATCACCCCAAAAGATATAGGCAAACAATTTACGATAGGCATTAAAAAATATGAGGTTCTAAATGTTTTCAACAATATTATAATCTTAAAACCTGATTCGAAAAATGAAAATCTTGATCGCGATTTTAAGATTGTAAACCTCAATGCTAAGGGTGATGAAATTAGACAAATAGCCTATTTTGATTTGCTGAAAATGAATGAAGGAAAGGATAAGCCTATTGAAATGATTGGCGTAGGAACACAAACCATTTCAGAAAAAATATATAAGATCTTTACTGAGAACCCAACTATTTCAAAAGAGGAATTTGATAGTATCATTGACCCGATTGCAAAAAAAATATTTAGTGCTGAAGATATTAGAGCCGAAAGAGAAAAGCAATTTGGCGAAACATATATTGCGATAACCAATGCAGGACCTGTTGAAAATTGTTATCTCTATCTTGAAAAAAGGGAATTAAAAAGAGAGTTCGAAAAAGAATTCTAATAGACATGTTCTTTACCTAATACGGACTTAAAGGCTTAAAAAGTATGGTCTGCATATACTCAAATGTGTACAAGTAGATTTATAATAGGGCTTTAGAGAAGAAAACTATGAATCTTTCCTCAACTGACTTTGCCTCTCGCAAACATCTTAAACAGATCCTACTTGTAGGACAATTGTTCCTGCTTATCAGTTGTGCAAACCAACCAACAGAGAAACGGTATTATTCACTTCACGCACTTCAAGAAGAAGAGGCCACGAAGCTTCTAGAATTAGATCATTCTACGATGAATTTTAAAGGCATTACAGATTGGCTTAGTAAAAATCAGACTACAGAAATAACAACTATAGTTAGCTTTAAAGATGGCGCACTGGTAAAAAAAATAATGCCGTCTGTTCGTGGTAACGGACTCTATAAATCAAAAAACATATTAAGTATCACTTCAGATTCTATACTTGTAGACAAGGGATACCCTATAAGCGAATTGAAATGGATCTTAAAAAGACACTATACCAATAATGGAAAAGCATATCAGTATGCAGATTCTCCAGAACGAGCCGCCATTGAAATTACGCTTGATACAAACAAGACGGCAAAGGAATTAAAGCATTCTTTAATACTGCTCACCAGAGTATTTGATGAGGTGAATAGCGAAGAAAAAGAAAGTTTACTACTAAAAGTCATATTTGATTATAACAGGCAACTTCCGCCACCTCCACCGCCAATACATATAGAAATAGTCCCCATCGTAGAATAAAACACAGAAGTAAACCTATCTGTTTACAAGCACCAGATATCAGCAACTATTCTTAGGTAGCAGTTTTTAGAGAGACAACCATTTTTTTTATTAGAACTTATAGCGGTTAAACAATTACAAGTACAAGACTCCGTTTTAAAATCATGGAACCCCATAAAATAGCCCTTTTAGATAACTACCAGCTCTACCAATTGCTACAAAACCATGCCATTGATACAAGTACGCTAGCAGCACTCAAAAAAGAATATGCCTTGCGTAAATTATCGGGGTATGAACAAGAGCGATTGGCACAAAAATATGCCGTTGCCCATACGGATGTTAACGCGGCTTTAGAAAAAAAACCTTGGAGCCCTATTTTAACAGGCTTTGCCTATAACAAGCATTTTAGGTACATCGCCTTCTTAAAAGTGCATGGACGTACACAAGAAGCTAAGCAACACCTACAAGAACTCTATTTAGGTCTTGCGCTCTACTTTTTAGCGTTTATTGCTTTCCTGTTACTCTTCCGCACGCTATAAAAGCAGAAAACTGTATCTTATGATGCGCTAAAGGGCAGCAAATTTTAACCCACCTTATATGAAAAACCTGTACCTAATACTCTTTGTTTTTATTTTATCTGCTCCTTTTAAGCTACGGTCTCAACATCAACCCAAAGACAATCCTATCTATACGGTTGCTGCTAAAAATGGCCTTACGGTTAGGAGTGAAGCTTCTATTCATGGTGAAAAATTGGGGAAATTCCCTCCTGGAGAATATGTAGAATTGCTAGAAGATACGGGTACCTATTTGTCTCTTACAGATCATGGTGTAGCCGTAAACGGAAACTGGTTTAAAGTTAAAACGATGCGTAACGCTTGGGAAAACAAACCCATCTTAACCGGTTATGTATTTAGTGGGTATTTATTAAAAAATGAACACAAACCGTACAACCCTTCTGATGCGCTTACCACGGAAACAAGCACCTTAAAGTTTAACAGTTTTGATCTCAGCTTTTATTTTTATGAAACGGAGAAGGGCTCTGAAACTTCTACTATGGTAAAAAAAGATACCCTGTTTATGTATGAAGCGGTATTTAATGATTTAGGAGACCGGTTAATTTATATTGAACCGAAGGTAAACACCACTAAAATTGAATTGTTCTATACGTTTAAAGAATCGGTTTGGGAATATAATTTTGATGCATCAAAATCAAAAGAAAAATATGCTTGGGAGGGGTATGGCCCTTTTAAAGAACTACCACTTACAAGACATATGGCCTTATTTCCGCAAATACGGTATGAAAAAATTGAAACCGCTAGACAGGTAAATTTAAAATTAAACGATACGCTGGTGCATTACCCAGGAGAAATGGGAGGCACTACAGCGACGATGAGCTACCAAGGGAGACCATTAGTACATTTTATTGCTGATACTCTTCTAAAGATTGTGTTACACCATAGCAATGGTACTACAGAAATAAAATACGTAAATATTACTTTGTCTTACGGTTGCTAAACCATTTATAAGGCACTATATTTTCTAAACTCATTGAAAAAAGGAAATCAATATTGACACCAGAAGAAGTAAAACATAAAATTTCTAAAGAAGCCACCATCTTTAAGGTGGGCGGTTTTAGACCTGAACATACTATTGAAGAAAGTTGGATTGGGAAAGTAAGCGTTTATACGAAAGAAGAAAGCATCCCTCTTGATGCAAACGGAGCTCTAATGTTTCCCTTAGCACAGTTCTACCTTCCAAACCTACCTTTTGTTCCTACTAAACTATCAAAAACAAAAATAATAACTGTTTTTATCGCTAATACATACCCGGAATGTTTTGAAGAAATGGGACAGCATTGGGTTATTCGTGAGTATGAGAATTTAGATAGCATTGTACTTAAAGACCTATCTAATCCGGAATCATTCATTAAGGCTTTTCCTCTAAAACCAGCATTAGAAAAAGACTGCCCACTTTGGGATGGCGGAGGATTAACTCCTGAAATGGAAGATGAGATACTAGCCCTTGAAAATGAGGGTGTTATTGATGATTATTATGACCTTGCAGATTTCCACCAATATGAACATAAGCTTGGAGGGTATCCTTCTTTCTGTCAGCCAGGAATTGGTATTGCTGATGGTTTTGGAGAAGGCTTTGAATTTGTATTTCAAATTACCTCCGATGAAAAAATAAATTTGAATGTAATTGATAGTGGAAGTCTAATGTTTGGAAAAAATGATCAAACCAAGAAATGGGCTATCTATTATGATTTTTATTGAAGAACTAGGTAAAATGTATGTGCTAATAGTTAAAAATCTGTTCGTTGCTTGTCTTAAGCCAATTTAGTCTTGTTTGCTTTTGTAGTAAATGCCAATTCTTTTTTAACTCTAGAATTTTTGTACATGTATAATCGCGCTGTAGACGTTTCATAGCTCGTTTTTGTAACAATAGTTTTTAGAGTGGTTTCTACTTTCACTTCTTTAGGGGTCTCTTGTGCTTGAGCCGTTATTCCAGTAAAGATTAAAAAAAGAGTGATTAGTAAAGTTTTCATGTCTTGTAATTTGTTACACTAGTAGAACGCAGTAGACCTTGTTTTACTAGGTTCTGATTCGCCCAACGACACTGTTTTTCGTTGTCTTGAGGAATATCAGCTAAGCGGTAAAACAACCCCGATTAATGACAAGGTTCCTATTTTCCGTTTACCGAAACGCTATGCATTTCATCGGTAGTAAGCTGTAAGGGTTGGTTTTAATTGTAGCGTTATACCCTTTCATTTATCGATTGCTTGGCATACCTGCTTGGGCTTAAACAGCAACAAAAAAATTCTTAACTTTCCTACGCACAAATAATAAGGCTATGAAAGATTTAAAAAAAGAAGCTATTTCTCAAGAGGTGTTTGATCTGTATGATGATTACGCCCATAATAAATTAGACCGCAGGCAATTTGCCGAAAAACTATCGCTTTACGCGGTGGGTGGTCTTACGGTAGCTTCGTTATTAAGCTTTATGTCGCCCAACTATAAAGACACCTTATTGGTGCAACCCAATGATCCTACGCTGGATTCTGACTATATTACTTATGATTCTCCTAAAGGTGGTGGTACCATCAAAGGCTTACTTTCTAAACCAAAAGATCTTAAAACCAAACTTCCCGGAGTCATCGTGGTCCATGAAAATAGAGGTCTAAATCCGTATATAGAAGATGTAGGCAGGCGCGTGGCGGTAGCAGATTTTATAAGCCTTGCCCCAGATGCCTTAACTCCGCTAGGTGGGTATCCTGGAAATGATGATGACGGTAGGGCTTTACAAAAAGAGCGCAACCAAGCAGAAATGCTAGAAGATTTTATAGCGGCCTATGACTATTTAAAAAACCATGAAGACTGCAATGGTCATATAGGTGTGGTTGGGTTTTGTTTTGGTGGATGGATTGCCAATATGTTGGCGGTACGTATTCCGGAGCTTGGCGCTGCAGTACCGTATTATGGCAGACAACCCGAAGCAGAAGATGCGGCTACAATTAAAGCACCGCTACTCTTGCAGTATGGCGAATTAGACGAACGGGTAAATGCAGGAATACCAGCTTATGAAGCGGTCTTAACAGCACATGCTATAACCTACGAAACACATATATACCCTAAAGTAAACCACGGTTTTCATAATAACACTACGCCAAGGTTTGATAAAGCTGCGGCCGATTTATCCTGGAGCAGAACCATCGCCTTTTTTAAAGAACACTTGAAATAACAATAAAATGAAAACATTAGACGAAAATCTTCATCTTGAAATAGAAAAATTATCGGAGCAAGGTGATGCTTTTGCCGAAACAGGTAATTATAGCGATGCCCTTACCGCATACTGGAATGCTTATGATCTAGTACCAGAGCCCAAAACAGAATGGGAAGCTACCACTTGGATCTTAGTGGCTATTGGCGATGCTAATTTTTTAGGTGCAGATTTTCAAGCAGGTCTAGAGAACCTCAGCAATGCCATGCATTGCCCTAATGGCATTGGGAATCCTTTTATACATTTAAGGCTTGGGCAATGTCAGTTAGAAACCGGAAATTTAGAAAGGGCTGCAGATGAGCTTACCAGAGCGTATGCTTTGGAAGGCGAAGCATTATTTGCGGACGACGACCCTAAATATTTTGAGTTTTTAAAAACAAAAATTACCGTAGAAAAACCAAAGAAAAAACCTTGGTGGAAGTTTTAGAAGTTAATCTTCCATACTCGTAGCACTGTTAATTATGATATAACTTCTAGGGACTTATCGTACAATATAAGCATCCCTCTTTTAGACAAAGCATCAGCCTTTATTTGCTACGCTATAAGGTAACGCTATAGGAACATCGCCCTAAAAAAAACCTGTTCCCTCAAGGAAAGTGCCACTTCCCTAGTTGCCCCTTTAATCCTAGGGTTCAATAACATAGTTTTGAGCATCGACCTAAAAAAAACAACTATGAAAACTATTTTTAGTACCCTAATAACCTTATTACTTCTAGCCTCTTGTACTACAGAGAAAAAACCCAAAGTAGTCTATACAGACCAAGAAGCTAAAACGCTTGCCAAAGACACGTCTGTAGTTGTCGTGGCAGATTTACCCATCTTAATAGACAGTACTAACTTTTTGATGCACCCCATAGGAGAATTGCAATTGTATGCTAAAGACCGTAAGTATACTTCCAGCTCTTGGAGTTATGCTGCGGGTACTAATTTTAGTATTGCAGACTATAACAATTATACCTTAAACGGAACGCTAAAAAATATAAAGTTTGAAGAAGTAGGTACCAACAAACTTGTACCGCTTACCGATAAAAATATAATGATAACGTCTGCTCATTTCTTGTGGGATTTGTATGAGAAAACCGGCAAACAGCTTTTTATTTATGATGTGATTGATGCTGATACCAATAGTGATGGTGTTTTAGATGGTATGGATATAAAAACCTTATACCTCAGCAAAATAGACGGCTCTAATTTTAAACGTTTGATGCCAAAAAATCATGAATTATTAGAGTGGAAGATCATATCAGAAATAGACCGTTTGTATGTAAAAAGTATTGAAGACACTAATAAAGACGGTAATTTTGATAAGAATGATAAATTGCATTACAACTATGTATACTTAATAGATGAGGCCTTAGAAGTGATTGATTATTACCCTAATTAATCGCCATACACGCTTCTTTTTCTCTGCAACAGATTCTTTATAGAAATACATAGAAAACAGGAATTAAGTTAAAAAATGGTCTAATTGCCTAAAAAGTAGGCCTAAAAAAGTTTAGCAGTCTTTTAAGTTTGTATATTATCGTCCTAATTTTGAAAATGATGAGAAAAAGTTTTCCAGTGTTACTAGGCGCATTTTTAGTAACCACCATGATGAGCCTCCATGCTCAAGAAATTCCCGTAGAAAATCTAAACACTTTATTACCACAATACAGCCAGCAGTATGCTAAAACCATATTAGCCGATGAGATAAAAGGGATTCATGTAGAGCATATTGCATTAACAGGAAAAAACGCGGTGCTTGATGCTACAGCACCTGGCCATAAGCTTATCTACCTATTCTTTAAAGGGAATGGTACCGTAAATGCTGCAGGTACCGATTACGCTATTGTTCCTGAAACTATTTTATTGCCTAATGCCGTTGAACAAATAAAAGTAAGCACGGCAGTGAATGATACGCTTCATTATTTACGTATAGCAAGCAAACTAAGCAAGCAAGATCTTATAGATTTAGAGACGTTTCCTAAAGAGAATACACAACAGGTATATTATAAGAAGTTTACCGATTGTGAGCCGTATACGGAGCCTATAAAGAGCCCTAATACCGTGAGTAGAACGATAATGCCTAATAAGATTATTCCCAGAATAGCCATGGGAACGGTACAAACCAAAGGGCCAGACAAAGTAGACCCGCATGAGCACCCTATGTTAGAGCAATTATTTTTAGGACTTTCTGAAAATGATGTGATTGTTTATGCAGATGATGAGCATACCCCTTTAGAGGAATATGCTTTGTTACACATTCCCTTAGGATCTAGCCATTCTGTTACGGTAGAAAAAGAAAAAGTGATGTACTATGTATGGATGGATTTCTTTTTAGATGCCAAAGGCGAAGAGTGGTTAAAAACACACCAAGTGATTGAGAAAGAAAACGAATAAGTAGCTATTCCCATAAAAAAAAGGTCCTATAACAGAGTTGTAGGACCTTTTTTTATGAATAATTTTAATGGTGTTAGTCATTAAAAACAGGCGTCTGTTTTAAATCTACAAGGGCACCCACCGTACTTTTTGCTACACGTTTAGCCCGCAAAAACCTATCGTGGTTATGGGCATCATAATTCGCTGCTTTTTTATCCATACTACTAATATGTACCTGTCCAGACGAATGGATGAATTGGTTATCGCCAATCCACATGCCTACATGTACTACCCTTTCTTTGGTATCTTCTGTAGCGGGTGTACCAAAAAACAAAAGATCTCCAGGAAGCAGCTCGTTAAAGTTTTTCTCTGTATCAATAGTTTCTCCCGTATGCACCTGTTGTGATGCATCTCTAGGAATAATCATTCCGTTTAAAAAGTAAATGGTTTTAGTAAAGCCACTACAATCTACTCCTTTGGTAGAAGTACCACCCCATAAATACGGTAAGCCCATTAGTTGTTTCGCTGTAGTCACTAAATTTTCTTGACTAGGTTCTGCCGTTGCCAACCAATCTGAGTAGTGGGCTGCTTCGGTTTTTAAAACATACGCCTCACGCCCATCTGGGTATTTTACCATAAAAAAATCACTTCCTTCATCCTCATCGGTTACCAATAATTCAAGAACTCCGCCAGCGACAATATCAGACACTACTTGTGAGTTTACATCGGGAGCCACATAGGTAGCACCGCTGATTTTGGTATAGATCATTTTTTGCGCGTCTTTCCAATGTTGAAAATCGGCTTCATTCATGGCTACAATTCCGCCATCATCTACCCATGATAAATATTGATCTGGAGTTTGTATCAAAGACCAAGAACCTTCTTTCTTAAATATTTTTACGGGCGTGCCTAAAGTTGCTTGGGTGCCTAATTCTGCCGAATGTTTAGGGTTACTTCTTAGATTGGCTACAGATATGGTCACTAGGCCGTAGGTAGTATCTTTTAAGTCTTCTTCCGGTAAAAGTTTTATATCATCTACAAATGCTATTCCTTCTTCTGTTAAGCGCTCTCGTAATGCCGTTACCGCATCAGGAAGGTTACTTTCTCCATATAAGGTATAGTTATTTTTTATACGGTATGCCGAAACATCAAATAAAGCTACCCGTTTATCAGGAGCATATTCAGAGCGTATTGCTGCGATATCATCAATTAAAACAGCATCATTTTTATCATCACTAGAACAAGAAAATAAGGTGAGTAGTAAAAGGGGAATGGTTAGTAATGAACTGCGTTTTTTCATGAATACAAATTTAATAACACGATTTGCCTAAAATTAAGGCTATTTTTTTAGTTAGGCGGTATTCCTAACAAGAACTTAACGGTCTTATTAAGGCTAAAATCTAACGGCTTTAAAACCTTAACACACTGTTAATCAATGCTTATTATTTTGTAGTGGTATAAAAATTACGTACTTTCAAGACTATGATCGAATATGAAAAATTAGAAAACAAAAACTTAATTGAGAAATCAGTAACTCATTTAGAGGCTACTGGATTTGAGCACATTAAAGCTGATATGGAAGGGTATGAGACTCCAAAATCCTACGCTAGGAAAGGACATGATTCTAAGATTACTCCAGATATTGTTGCGATTAAAAATGGTAGAAAATACTTTTTTGATATTAGTTTAAAATCTAAGAAACCTAGGTTACTAAAGACCAAATGGTTGTTTTTAGATACCATAAGCCGGATGAAATCTGATCGGTTTAGGATTATCACGACTAAAGGGCATTATAAATTTACAGAGGATATGCTAGAAGATATTAACCTTGCTAATAAACAACCTATAAAACTTTAAGCTAAAAAAATCAATGAAAAAGGCGCCTGTGGGCGCCTTTTTTTATGTGTCATAAACGAGGGTATTACAATTTAATTTGGGTGACATAACCCCCAATAAATTGCTCTACTTGGCTAGGTTTTTTAAATTTCTTGTGGTCGTCATCAATCTCTATACTTATTAAGTATTGGTTGCTATCATAAGCCAAATAACCAACAATATCAGAACTACCACCCATAGAACCAAAACGTGGAGAAACAATAATCTCTTTATCAAAATGATTAATACTAGTGGCTGCATGTGCTCCTATGATTGCAGAAGCGGGAGTAGTATCAAAAGCCATGAGGTACATTTCTTTATGAATACTTCCTGATTCTGTTTTAAAATATGGGTCATTAAAATCAAATATAGTGATACGTATTTCCTGACAAGTTTTTGGCAAACAATAGGTGAATTTTAATTGCCCGTGATAAGGATCCATATCTGTTGCGGTACAGGCTCCAATTTCTTTAAATACATAATTAGCGTAGGAGGTTACTTTTGGAAATTTAGCATACAAATGTGCTTTTTCTTTTTTGCAGCCTAATTTGTTTAATGGGGTAATCACAATTTCTCCACGATCTTTTAAAGATAAACAAGAAGAAGATCCACCGGTTTTACACGGGGTTGATTGTGATACTACAGGTTGATAAAGCGCTAGTAGTAGTAAAATAAGCAGGTTTTTTTTCATCTTTTTTGATGTTGGTCTTTAGGTAGATTGGGGATAAGCAAACGGTTTTATAGGCACTTTATACTATAAGTACTTCTTATAACAAAAACGCATTATACTATAAACGCTTCTAGTTAACTATTATTTTCTGCAGAGCATGTAAAGTGCTTATTTTCTTTCTATGTAATTTTAGGCGTAGTGGAAATTCAACAACGGTTGTTGAATTACTAAAACATAAAATCAAGGACGGTTGTTGAATTAACAAAACAGAAACCACACCGTCAGTTCGAGTGCTGCGACCAACGGGAGAAGAGTATCGAGAACTTTTTGGAGTTATTAACACTTCTCGATAAAAATGATTTCTTCGCTTACGCTACGAAATAATTCACTCGAAGTGACAACACAAATTCAAGGACGGTCCTTGAAAAATCAACAACGGTTGTTGAATTAACAAAATCGAAAGTACACCGTCAGTTCGAGTGCTAAGATCAACGGGAGAAGGGTATTATGAACTTTTTGAAGTTATTAACACTTCTATATAATAATGATTTCTCCGCTAATGCTTCAAACTAATACACTCAGAGTGACAAGACAATTTCAAGGACCGTCATTGAAAAATCAACAACGGTTGTTGAATTAACAAAACAGAAACTACATCATCAGTTCGAGTGCTGCGACCAGCAGGAGAAGGGTATTATGAACTTTTTGGAGTTATTAACACTTCTCAATACACATGATTTCTTCGCTAACGCTACAAAATAATTCACTCAGAGTGACCACACGAATTCAAGGACCGTCATTGAAAAATCAACAACCGTTGTTGAATTACTAAAACATAAAATCAAGGACAGTTGTTGAATTAACAAAATAGAAACTCTACCGTCAGTTCGAGTGCTACGACCAGCGGGAGAAGGGTATTAGGAACTTTTTGGAGTTATTAACACTTCTCGATACTAATAATTTCTTCGCTAATGCTTCAAACTAATACACTCAGAGTGACAACACAAATTCAAGGACGGTCATTGAAAAATCAACAACGGTTGTTGAATTAACAAACTATACTAGAAACAAAATTTACTGTCAGTTTGCGTGCTTCGACCAGCGGGAGAAGGGTATTATGAAACTTTTGGAGTTATTAACACTTCTCGATACTAATGATTTCTTCGCTACCGCTACAAAATAATTCACTCGAAGTGACAAGACAATTTCAAGGACCGTCATTGAAAAATCAAGGACGGTTGTTGAATTAACAAACTATACTAGAAACAAAATTTACTGTCAGTTCGAGTGCTGCGACCATCGGGAGAAGGGTATTAGGAACTTTTTGGAGTTATTAACACTTCTCGATACTAATGATTTCTCCGCTATCGCTTCAAAATAATTCACTTGAAGTGACAACGCGAATTCAAGGACCGTCATTGAAAAATCAACAACGGTTGTTAAATGAACAAAATAGAAACTCTACCGTCAGTTCGAATGCTGCGACCAGCGGGAGAAGGGTATTAGGAACTTTTTGGAGTTATCAACACTTCTCGATACTAATGATTTCTTCGCTAATGCTTCAAAATAATTCACTCGAAGTGACAACACAAATTCAAGGACCGTCATTGAAAAATCAACAACCGTTGTTGAATTAACAAACTATACTAGAAACAAAATTTACTGTCAGTTTGCGTGCTTCGACCAATGGGAGAAGGGTATTATGAACTTTTTGGAGTTATTAACACTTCTCGATACTAATTATTTCTTCGCTAATGCTTCAAAATAATTCACTCGAAGTGACAACACAAATTCAAGGACCGTCATTGAAAAATCAACAACCGTTGTTGAATTAACAAAATAGAAACTACACCGTCAGTTCGAGTGCTTCGACCAACGGGAGAAGGGTATTAGGAACTTTTTGGAGTTATTAACACTTCTCGATACTAATGATTTCTTCGCTATTGCTGCAAAATAATTCACTCGAAGTGACAACACAAATTCAAGGACGGTCATTGAAAAATCAACAACCGTTGTTGAATTAACAAGTTATAAACAGGCTAATTTTTAATCATGTTCATGTGCGGAATACCGTCTTCTAAATATTCTTCACCAACAACATTAAACCCTAAAGAGGTGTAGAATTTTAAAAGGTATTTTTGAGCAGAAATACGAATAGTATCTTCACCATACGCTGTTTTAACCGCAGCAATAGAAGCTTTCATAATTTCTCTACCAAAACCATCTTTTCTGTATTTAGGATTCACCACTACCCTACCAATACTGGCTTCTTCAAAATAATCGCCTGCTTTAAAAATACGCGTATAAGCCGCTACATCTTCCTCATGATAGCCAATAACATGCAGTGATTTGAAATCTTTCCCATCCAAATCTTGATATACACAGTCTTGTTCTACCACGAATACTTCACTACGTAATTGTAGAATAGCATACAATTCTATGGTAGATAAATCTTTAAATTCTTTTACTTGAACCTTTAGCATAACTTAATCTTGTACTATAATTTGTTTGTTATCTACCTTATCATATTCTGGTTGAATATTCACATGGTTAATTCCGAATTTATGGAACACCTCTTCCTCTATCTTCTCTAATATAGCATCAAACTCAGATAAGCGAATATCGGTATCAAAATCTATATGGGCTTCTAAATGTATTTCGTCTTCATTTAATTGCCAAATATGCACGTGGTGTACATTCTTGATTGTATCTATCTTATGTAAGGCTTCTACAATTTTATTAACTTCTATCGTATTAGGAGTAAAAAGCATGAGTACCCGCGTAGATGTTTTTAAAAGATCATAACCTACATAGATAAGGTAAAACGCAATAATTAAGGTAAGCAAAGCATCTACCCAATACAGTTCATAGAATTTCATGACCAGACCACCTATTAATACTGCTACAGAAGCTAACATATCTGTTAGTAAATGTAGATAAGCAGATTTCATGTTCATATTGCTATCAGCATCTTTCTTTAATAATAAGACACTTAAGCCATTAGCCACAATACCTAATAAGGAAAGCCAAATAACAATATTTGATTGAATTACCGGTTGCGCCTCTAAAAAACGTTCTACAGCTTCTTTGATTAATATAATAGCAACTACTATTAAGGAAGCAGAGTTTACAAAGGCCGCAATAATCTCTGCGCGTTTATAGCCAAATGTTTTATTGGTAGACGCTTCTTTTTTTGCAAATAAAGTGGCTATATAACTCACAATAAGCGATAAGACATCACTAAAATTGTGCAGCGCATCAGACAATAAAGACAAACTACCAGATACCAAGCCGCCAATAACTTGCGCTACGGTGATAATGATATTTAGTAAGATAGATATAAGAAGGTTTCTTCCTTTTAGATCTGGATGGTTATGTTGATGGCCATGTGCGTGATTGTGACCCATACCTATTCTTATTTACAAGGTATTTTTTCTACTCTGCGTTCATGTCTACCACCTTCAAACTTAGTGTCTAAAAATGTCTTGACCATTTCTAAAGCTTGCGGTAATGATATATAACGTGCAGGAAGACTTAAAATATTAGCATCATTATGTTGTCTTGCCAAAGCAACTATCTCATTCGTCCAACATAAAGCAGAACGTACTTTTTGATGTTTGTTAGCGGTAATAGAAGCACCATTGCCACTACCACATATAATGATACCAAAATCTACAGCGCTAGAAGCTACATCTTCTGCCACTGGATGAACAAAATCTGGATAGTCTACACTATCAGTACCATCAGTACCATAGTTCTTAACCTCTATATGCATAGATTTTAACATTCCTACAATGGCTAATTTATAATCTGTACCGGCATGGTCATTGCCTATAGCTATCTTCATAATACACTGTTATTTATACCGTAAAGGTACAAATACCTATGGTTTCACCACAGATTTTGGCTTATTAACAACATTTTTTTAACCAAAAGGAAAAGATGCTGTTACTTAGCCCTTTAGTAATTATATAGAATTGTTGATAAACTACTTAAAAAAACTAACTAGTAAATTTTGATATTAAATAGTAATTCTGGTTTACAAAAGTTATTGGTATTTCAACGATAAACTTCTAAAAATCTACTTGAAAGATATCACAACTTCAAACCGAGTAGTTAACAATAAATTTACACCTACTTATCAATAATTTTATGTTCACAGAAGTTATTAAGATTAGTTAATAACCTATTTAAACAACTGATTCTAAAATTGTAATCAATTGTATAAATTGTCAATAAAGTTATTTATAAACGCAAAACAAGTAAACTTAATTAAATTTATATCGGTTATTAACAGACTATAATAATCACCATTTTATTTAAATTTTAAAAAAAAGAAAAAGTATATATATTATATATGTTTATAACTAAGAAGATTTAAAAAAGTGACTTTACAAATGCTTAATGCTACCTATGGATTATAATTTGTAATTTTCCGATAAATTAAAGAATTGAATGTCGAAGAAAAAGAAAAGGTCTTCAGGACAGAAAAAGAATGAAATTACAAGAGGTATTTTCACTGTCCTAGAAAAGGAACCTAATAAAAGTTTTAATTACAAAGAGATTGCTGCTAAGATACAAATTAGTGAAGCCAATGACCGTAATGACTTAATAAAGAGATTAGTACAACTTAAAGAGAAACGTAGAATTGTAGAAACCTCTCCAGGGAAATACAAGGCTATAGAGAATACAAAAACATACCATACTGGTACTGTTGATATTACAGGAAGAGGAAATGCCTACATCATAATTGAAGGTATGGATGATGATGTTTTTGTTCCCGTAAACAAAATAAACAGAGCTTTTCACAAGGATACGGTAGAAATTTACATCTATCCGCGTAGAAAAGGGAAGAAATTAGAAGGAGAAGTTACTAAAATTGTAAAACGCTATAAAACTAGTTTTGTAGGGATTGTAGACATGCAAAAGTCATTTGCTTTTGTACGTATCGGCGATTTTAGAATGTATACCGATTTCTTTATACCAAAAGACAAAATAAACAATGCTCAAGATGGTGATAAGGTTATTGTAGAATATAACGAATGGCCAGATAAAGGCGATTCTCCTTATGGTACTATTACACAAGTATTAGGAAAACCAGGAGAACACAATACAGAAATACATTCTATTTTAGCAGAATATGGTTTACCGTATGAATTTCCTGTAGAAGTAGAACAATTTGCAAATGATCTAGATACTTCTATAAAACCAGAAGAAATTGCAAAACGTAGAGATATGCGTGATACGCTAACCTTTACAATTGATCCGCGAGATGCGAAAGATTTTGATGATGCTTTATCTTTTGAAGTTCTAGAAAATGGAAATTATGAGATAGGTATTCATATTGCAGATGTATCTCATTATCTAACACCAGATACGGTGATGGATGATGAAGCATATGAAAGAGCAACTTCGGTATATTTGGTAGACAGAGTAGTACCTATGTTACCAGAAGTTTTATCTAACAATGCGTGTTCATTACGTCCGCATGAAGAAAAATATACCTTCTCTGCCATATTTGAGATTGATAAAAAAGCACATGTCATAGACCAATGGTTTGGTAGAACAGTTATTAATTCTGATGAGCGTTTTGCTTATGAAGAAGCACAACACATTATTGAAAATAAAGTAAATAGCATTCCTGAAGATATTTCTATTAGAGGTGCTGCTTATGAAGTTTCTGAAGCTGTTGTAAATGCTACTTTAAAATTAGATGAACTTGCAAAAATTATGCGTTCTCGTAGAATGACGGCAGGAGCTATTTCTTTTGATAAAGTAGAAGTACGTTTTAATTTAACACCAGAGGGAGAACCAGAAAGTGTTTATTTTAAAGAAGCAAAAGATGCTAATAAACTTATTGAAGAGTTTATGCTTTTAGCCAATAGAAAAGTAGCAGAGTTTATAGGGAAACAAAAACCTGAAAAAACTTTTGTATACCGGGTTCATGATGAACCTAATGAAGAGAAACTTATGGCATTAAATGGCATTATTTCTCGTTTTGGTCATAAGCTTGATTTTAAAAGTAAAAAAACGATAAGTAGTTCTTTGAACCAGCTTTTAGAAGATGTAAAAGGTAAAGGGGAACAAAATATGGTAGATACCCTTGCTATACGTACCATGAGTAAGGCTATTTATACCACAGACAATATTGGTCACTATGGTTTAGCTTTTGATTATTATACGCATTTTACCTCACCAATTCGTAGGTATCCAGATGTTATGGTGCACCGATTGTTACAACATTATTTAGATAATGGTGCTACCGCTAAAAAAGAAGTGTACGAAGAAAAATGTAAACATTCTTCAGATATGGAAGGCTTAGCCGCAAGTGCAGAACGTGATTCTATTAAGTACATGCAGATTAAATTCATGGAAGATCATCAAGATCGTGAATTTATTGGCGTTATTTCTGGAGTTACCGAATGGGGCATCTATGTAGAGATTATAGAAAACAAATGCGAAGGAATGGTTCGTATCAGTGATATAAAAGGCGATTATTATAATTTTGACGAAAAAGAATATGCTATTATTGGAGAACGTACCAAGACTGTATATCAATTAGGAGACGAAGTTAAAGTAATGGTTAAGAACACAGATCTTGTAAAAAGACATCTTGATTTTACATTGATTGGTAAAGCAGAATAGTCAGGTTTTACATTTTGGAATAGAATTTGTTTAGTATTAGTTAGTAGTACCTAAAAACAACAAAAATGAAACAATATTTTATAGTAATTTTCTTAGTGTTTGCACTAATTAATGGGCATGCACAAAACGAGAAGGTTACTCAAAATCTTGATAAATTTACAACCGTCAAAGCTTTTGACGGTTTATCTATTAATTTAATAAAGTCTAGTGTTAATAAAGCCGTGATTACGGGTGCAAATACCACTAAAGTAGCAATTATTAATAATGATGGTGTATTAAAATTACGAATGGAAATTGGTAAAATTTTCAGCGGTTATAGAACTTTCGTAGATTTGTATTACACAGAAGAATTAATTACTCTTGATGTTAATGAAGATGCGCGTATTACCAGTAAAGAAGCTATAAAGCAAGATTTACTAGAGCTTAAAGCTCAAGAAGGTGGTGAGCTAGTGATTAACACACAAGTAGAACAGTTGCTAATTAAAACAGTTACGGGCGGTATTATTACCACAACAGGTTTTTCTGATAATCAGGATGTAATGATCAATACCGGTGGTATTTATCAAGGAAAAGCTTTTAAAACAAATTTTACTACCGTAAATGTAAATGCAGGTTCTAAAGCAGAAATTTATGCGGTTAACTATGTGAAAGCAAGTGTAAAAGCAGGAGGAGAAGTTTTAGTTTATGGGAATCCTAAGAAAATGGAAGAGAAAACTGTTTTTGGAGGAACCATAAAAAGAATGTAGATATTTATGATCGAAGATATACAGGCAGCCATCCCATTAGGTTTTTTTTTAAGCTTTATGATTGGCCCTGTTTTTTTTGTACTCCTTGAAACGAGTGCAACAAAAGGTTTTAGAGCTGCCCTAATATTTGATTTAGGCGTTATTTTAGCTGATATTATATTTATAACAGCAGCTTATTTTAGTAGCTTTCAATTGCTAGAAAATTTAAGCAATCAGCCAGGACTCTATGTTTTTGGTGGTGTCATATTATTGGTTTATGGTATTATCACTTTTAAAACCAAACAAGTAAAACTTAGAAATGAGGATGTCAAAGTTACGAGCGGTGATTATCTGAGTTTATTTGTAAAAGGCTTTCTTCTTAATTTTATCAATATTGGTGTTCTTGTATTTTGGTTAGGGATCATCATCATTGTTGGGCCTAGTTTAGATAATAACAGCGATCGTATATTGGTATTTTTTGGTTCTATGATAGGGGCTTATTTTGTTACAGACCTCTTTAAAATGTTATTAGCAAAGCAGTTACGTAAGAAACTTACTCCAAAACGTATTTTTTTAGTAAAGAAACTCTTAGGAATTATTTTAATTATCTGTGGCCTAGTATTAATTACAAAAGGCTTTTTACCTAAAGACAAATTAAACTTTCAAGAAGGTATAGAGTTAATACGTGAAGCAGAACAAAAATAACTACTATAGACTTTTAGTGTAGTTATTAACAACCAACCTAGAGGAGTATTACAGACCAATAAGCCCATGGATAAATCCAATATTAATACCTATTTCCATTCGTTATTTCCCATACCGGAACCCGTTGTAGAAAAAATTACGGCAACCTTCTGCCCTTTTACTTTAGAAAAAAATACCGTTTTATTAGATAAAGATACCATCAGTACAAAAACCTATTTTTTAGAACATGGATATGTACGTTCGTATATTTTAAATGAAGATAATGAGGAGGTAACTACCAATATTTATACAGCTCCTTGTTTTGTAAATGACTTCCTGTCTTTCTTTAAAAAACAACCTACCAAAGAAGTATATCAAACATTAACAGATTGTACTTTTTGGGAAACTAATTTTGATAACGTACAGGCTAATTTTCATAACATCACAGAATTTAGAGAATTCAGCAGACTATTGTTTGTTATAAATTACTATAAATTAAACGATAGATTAATTGAAATGGCCAGTCAGAAAGCAGAAACACGGTATCTAAATCTTTTAAAAGTACAACCACATATTTTTCAGCATGTACCGCTTAAAATTATAGCTTCTTATTTAGGCATTACAGATAGTAGTTTAAGTAGAATTAGGAAAGAAATTAGTAAAATGTAATTTCTTGTCATTTATCAAGTGACTAAAGAACAATGCCTATCCATCTTTGTAAAAAAAATAAAATGAATACAAAGCATATAGTTATTATTGGTCTTGGTGGGGTTGGTGGTTATTTTGGATTTAAAATTAATCAGGCTAATGAAAAAAATAAACAACATAAAGTATCTTTTGTAGCTAGAGGAACTACATATGCAATTGTAAAAGAACACGGACTTACATTACTTTCTCCAGAACATGCACAACCTATTACGCGCCCTGATGCTGTTTATGAACATATTTCAGATATTAAAGATCCTGATTTACTACTGATCTGCGTTAAAGAATATGATTTGGAGAATGTTTGTAGACAGCTCTCTACAGTTATTACGCCCAACACTATTTTACTACCTATGATGAATGGTGCAGATATTTATGATCGTATCCGGGCATTACTACCAAACAATACTATTTTACCTTCTTGCGTGTATGTGGCTTCACATATCAAAGAAAAAGGTATTGTTGCCCATAAAGGTGCCGCTGGAAAATTAATTTTTGGTAAAGATGCAGCACATATGTCCGTAAATTTAGATTGGGTATTAGCTGTATGCGAACAAAGTACTATCGATTTTGAATTTAAAGAGAATGCGCTTAGTGCTATCTGGTCAAAATTTATCTTTATCGCTAGTTTTGGTTTAGTATCTGCAAAACACAATTCTTCTATTGGTGCAGTATGTACTGAGGCTTCTCAGAAAAAAGAAGCTACCCAAATTATGCAAGAAATAAAGGCTATTGCTGGTAAAAAAGATATTTTTCTAGCAGCTGATATTATTCAGAAAGTTTTTGAAAAGGCAGCTACTTTTCCACCAACAACCCCCACTTCTTTACAATTAGATGTACATTCTGGTAAAAATAAAACGGAGTTAGAATTGTTTGCTGGGGCCATCATCACCTATGGTATTACAGAGAATTGTGCTACGGTATATACCCAGCGTATCTATGAGGAGATAAAAGCAGCGCATATACATTTATAATCTATTTAGGTAGCTTTGATTTATTTACTAAAATAGAAACAACTACTGAGTAAGATTAATTCTAAAAGTTGCTTAGAGCGACTTAAAATGTGTACTGAGGGATATTTTAGGTGGATTGGTGGTAGAAAAGATAGCAACTTTTAGTATCGAAAAAATAAAGTAAGATGGAAGATGATTTTTTGAATTTGATGAAATGCTATACGGATGATGAGTCTTATGCCAAAACCTGTTGGTCAGCACTCAAACTTAAATACAGTGCTGCTTCTAGACATTATCACAATCTAGAACATTTGGCATACATGTTTCGTTGGTTAGTTACCGTAAAATCTGAAGTGAAAAATTTAGATGCCATGCTATTTGCTATTTATTATCATGATAGTATTTATAGTACTACCAGAAGTGATAATGAACATCAAAGTGCCTTGTATTTTAAAAAAATGATTTCAAAAACATCTTTTGAGGCTATTACGGAGGTTATGGATCTTATTGAAGCTACAAAAGAGCATTTGCTATCTGCTGATAATGATACTAATATTCTATTAGATTTAGATTTGGCTGTGCTAGGAGAAAAGCCTGATAATTATCTTACTTATGCCAAAGCTATCCGAAAGGAATATTATATCTATCCCGATTTTATGTATCGCAAAGGAAGAAAAAAAGTATTGATGAATATGTTGAATTTAGAAGCTATTTATAAAACTGATTTCTTTAAATCACAATTTGAAACAACTGCGGTAAAAAATTTGAAGGCAGAATTAATAAATTTGTAATATGTAGAAGTTTCTTTAGTATTACTAATTTTCAAAAGGTTTTGTTACCTTATTGTTCTCTTTTTTTTATGGAATTTCAGGGAAGTTATGCTCTATAAAAAAGATATTTTTGACTTAGGGAAGTACACTATTTATAAAACAAAAAATCCTCTTCTAATGAAAGAAGAGGATTTTGAAGAGGCATCGAGCGGATTCGAACCGCTGTACAAGCTTTTGCAGAGCTCTGCCTAGCCACTCGGCCACAATGCCAATTTAGGATTGCAAATTTACAAAAATTAATGACAATAGAAATTAATTATTACAATGTTTATTCTTTTTTTAGTACAAAAAAGCTCTAAATCTTTCTTTGAAAAAATTTAGAGCTTTCTTTTTCGCTTTTATGGGGTGAACTTAAGGCTAAATAAACCTATTTAAGCGTTCTTTTTTGAGGCATCGAGTGGACTCGAACCACTATGAAAGTTCTTGCGGAACTTTGTCTATCCAATTCGACCACAATGCCATAACTGTGGTACAAATGTCTGAATATTTAATGCGTAATCCTATCGGTTAAGAGTGTAGTTCATCGACTTAATTGTAAGTTTATCGAAACCATTTCAACATCTCCGTTAATTGGAGGGTTAATTTTAGATACCGTAACATTACCAGAATCTACTGTACTACATTCTTTAAAAATTCGATCTAGAATACGTTTGGCTACATGTTCTAAAAGTTTTGACTTTATGGCCATTTCTTCTTTAACAATATAATTAATCAACACATAATCTACCGTATCTTTTAAATGATCTGAAAGTGCTGCTTTCGCTAAATCTGCTTCTACTTCTACATCTACCCGATAATCACTACCGTTGATACTTTCTTCTTTTAAACACCCGTGATAGGCGTACACTCTAATATTACTAACACTTATTTTACCCACCTGTCTGTATAATTTTTGGTAAATTTAAAACTTGTAGTTCTAAAAATAAGGTTTTAGCATGTTAATATGTACATCTACAATTACTCAATCCTTGGAATAAATCTACTCCTAAAGTAACTACGTGCGTACCGGTACTATAATTTGTTATTTCATTTAATTGTATTTGGTAAGAATATCCAAAGTATAAATTGTTCTTTTTAAGACCCACAATAGGAGCTATGTATAAAGGTTTACCAATCTGGTCATTTAAAAAACGATAGTTGATTCCTGCATAGTAGTAATCTTCATATTGATAAAATCTAAATTTTAAGTTCATATCCGTTTCAGAACGGCCATCACTTTCAAACATTTTATATAAAATAGAAGGTTCTATTTCAAGATCACTATTCTTACTTTTCTTATATCTATAGCCTGTATATAAATAATAATTTCTTAAACGATTTGGCTCATAGTTAATATTAAACCCAGATAAATCTTTATCTAAAATGTTAGATGCATTTAAACTAGCATAGAATTTATCTTTTCTATACAACACCCCAACATCAAAGTTATGGTTTGCTGTAGATCTATCATCTGTAACACCAGGATCTCCACCAGCGTTAACAAATTCTTGAATGTCTATTCTAAATTGATTAAAGTTATAGGATAAACCGAAGGATAAAAATTCATCATCATACCTGTCTAAGGTTAAATGGTGCGCAAAAGAAAGTCGTGCCCCCTGTTGTTTGGTATAACCATTTCTATCGTTGTATAAAAAGATACCTACACCAGATCTATTACCAATACGCATATCTGCTGCTAAAGATTGTGTATCTGGGGCATCTTCAATACCCACCCACTGTGTAAGTCCGTTGATACGTATTTTTACGTGATCACCAATACCTGCATAGGTAGGTGATAGCACAAACGGATTGTCTGCTAAATACTGCGAGAGTTGAGGTGAGTTTAACTCTTGGCTTTTTGCAAATAAACTGCACAAACAGAGCACTAAAGTAATTCCAATTTTTTTCATTGCACTTGTAGGTTAATTTTTTATCTATACAGGGTAAAATGTCCGACAAATTCTCTTTCATCGTTTTCACCTTGTAACTTTATTATGTACCAATAATCACCTGTTGGGAGCTCAGTGTTTTGGTAAAGGCCATCCCATCCTGGGTCGTTTGCACCCATTCTATAAACCTCTCTACCATAACGGTCAAAAATGATCATTAGTATATTAGGGAAGCCTTCTAAATTTTCAGGAATCCAGGTATCATTTTGTAAATCATTATTTGGTGTAAAGAAGTTTGGAACTTCAATATCTATGAATTCCATTTCAATGCTTGCAATGGCCTCACAACCATTACCATCTACAACAGTTACAGTATATGTACCTGATTCATTGATGTACATTGTATTGTCTTCTTCATTGTTTTTATCACCAAAATAGAAAGTATAATTACCATCTCCACCAGCAGCAATTGCTGTAATTTCATTGATATTATTATTTTCTAAGCTCAATACTAGCGGATCAAAATCTGCTATCGTAAATGGTATTATTTCTATACAACCATTTAAAGAGATAATCAACGTATGTGTTCCAGGCGCAATATTTGTGAAATTAGGCTCTAGACGTACATCAGCAGAATTTTCATCATCTAATTGATATAAGGCTAAACCTTCTACACTTGTATCTTCATGCGTTACTACTAAATAATTAGTTGGAGTATCTCCAGTACATTCATATACAGGAAGTACGGTTGCTTTTAGGTTTACACCTTCGGCAATTGTCACCTCAATACTTGTTTCACAACCTAAATCATCTAGGACATACACGGTATGTATTCCAGAAGGTAAATCAGTATATCTGATCATATCTGCAACATAGCTTGTATTTTCTAATCGTGTACTATACGGAGCAGTACCACCTGAAAGAATTAAATCTATGGTACCGTCATCACTACCTAAACAAGTTTCTCCTGTAGGGGTAGCATCTATCACTATCGGTGTTGCCGCAGTAATAGTATACTCTGTTTGTACAAAACAACCGTTTTTGTCTTGCGCAATAACCGTATAGGTACCTGGCGCAAGATCTGTGAATGAATTGATAGTATCAAACTGTGCTAAGTTTGGAGAAATAGCATAGATATAATCACCAGATCCGCCCGCTAACGAAACATTAATATATCCGTTCGTATCTCCCGCGCAAATTACCGCAGTATAATCATCTGTATATACTAAAGGCGTTGGTTCTGCTATAGTAATTACCGTGGTGGTTTCTTCACAATCTTCACTAGTTACTTTAATGTAGTAATTCCCAGCGGCTAAGTTTCTAAAGATTCCATTAGTATTAGGTCCTTGCAGTGGTGTGGTACTTGCCGGGGTATCTAATAATTCATAGAAATAATTTCCTAATCCACCACTTGCTCTAGCAATTAACTGTGCAGAACTATCACCGTTACAACTAATTGTTGCAGCAGTTTCATCTACAGTTATAGTAATTGGTGCTACAGGATCTGCTTGTATTTCATTAGAAAGTGTAGAAGTACAGTTAAATGAATCTTGTACATAGTATCTATACGTTCCTGCACCTGCGTTACCAGAAGGTAGGGCATTAAAAATATGTTCATTACCATTATTAAAAGCAGTAAACGTGGTACCATCTGTACTAAAACTGTACGGTGCAGTTCCTCCATTTGCTGTTAATAATAATTCTAAATCATCTACACATGTGATAGATTGTGTCATGGTCAATGAACCAAAAACATCTACAGGATCTGTAATGGTTGCAATAGGTGTTTCTGTAAAACATCTTACTGTATCAGAAACAGATATGCTGTACAATCCTGAGAATAATCCTAAGAAGGTATTTGACGTCTGCGCTGCAGAAGTCGTTACAATTACAGTTCCTGTTGGATCGTAAGTATTTAATCGATATTGTAAAGTTCCAAGTCCGCCAGAAGTAACTGTAGCAGTTACAAAACCAGTATCATCACCATAACACTCCAAAGCAATATCTGCAGAAATGGCTGCTACTAATGGTGCTGGTTGCACTAGTGTTTGAGAATAGGTATCATTAACACAACCAAGGGCATCGGTAATAGTAATTGCAAAATTACCAGCAGATAAGCCTGTGAAGATATACGCCTGTACACCTACTTGTGTAAATGTTTGTGTAGCAGAAGCTATCGTAATTGTATAAGGCCCTTTTCCTCCTGAAGGATCTACTAAAATACTACCCCTATCGTTATCACAACTTACATTAGCTTGTTCACTAACTACTGCTGTAATAGGAAATTCAGGTGCGTTGATTGTAACTACGTTAGAATTATCAGCACATAAGGTACTTGTAGCATCTGTTTCTGTAATCTGTACATAATAACTACCTCCTGGTAAATCATCAATAACAAGTGCGGTACCTGTATTTCCTGATAAAATTCCAGAATATGCAGTGCCATTACTTAAGAATACTTGGTAATCATAGCCTCCTGTATAGTTGGCTATAGTAACGTTAAAGCTACCACCATTTACGCCATCATTGATACAGGTTTCATCGGTAACTTTTACCGCAGTTACTTCTATAACTTTAGGATCTTTTACACTATGTGTTGTGCTTACAAAACATCCAGTATCATTATTGGTAACTGTAATGGTATAGTTTCCTATTCCTAATCCAACAAACGGTTCTGAACTATTCGTTGTGTTTCTAGTTTGAGTATATCCGTTAGCACTAGTAACCACATAAGTTAAATTAGGTAATGCAGTTGCTGGTGTGATGGTGACACCTACTGTAATATCTTCATCATTACCGTTACAGGTTACGGTATTATCTATAACTACTGTAGGCGTACTTATTCCTACAAAAGGAGTGATCGTTGCTGTGGTTATATCCGAACAACCCATATCATCATACACCGTTATGGTATACGTACCACCTGCTAAGTTGGTTTCTATATAATTTGCGTTGCTGCCATCTTGTACTGGTGTACCAGGAGTAGCATCATTTACAAAAACGTAACGTACATAGTTACCAGAACCACCAGTTACTAATCCGGTAAGATCTATAGCTGCATAGTTCGTTGTGTTTCCAGTAGTACAATCAAACTGAGATACTGTTGGCGTTCCAGCAGTTAATGCAGCCGCAGGTTGTGCTATGGTTTGTGTAATTGTTGTTGTACAGCTATTGGTACCTGTCACCGTAATTTCATAGCCTGTTCCTGTAGTATTTGCTAATCCTGTAAATACAGCACTTGTACTAGTTGTGCTTGTTGGATTAATCGTGGCTACGGCACCATCGATACTTGTAATTTGGAAAGTGTATGGATCAAAACCATTCGCCAAGATACTTACAGAGATGGTTCCATCTGCTGCATTGAAACACGTTACATTGGTAAAGGCATCAATAGTTGGTGTTGCAGGAAGAACGGCAGCTTCTAGTGTTTGACTAATAGCTACAGAACATAATGTTGCATCTGTTATAGTGAAAGAATATGTTCCGTTCTGTGTTAGAGCAGAGAAGATTCCGTCTGTATTTGCTGTTAAAGGCGTTCCGTCAGGGAATGTTCCTGTGTAATTAAAAGGTCCGTTACCTCCTGTTTGTGATATGGTGATTTGTCCACCAGGATTTACCGTACAATCGATAGCTTTAACAATCGTAGCTAAAGGCACCATTTCTTCGTATAACGTAATAGCATTTGCAGTTGGAGCAAAACAACCCCATTGATCACTAACGATTACTTGATATTCTCCAGCTCCTAAGTTGCTAAAGGTAGCTGTAGTTTGTATAGGTCTTACGTTTACATAAGCAGTACCATCAAAACGTTGTAATTGGTAGCTATAGTTAGTTCCTTGACCACCTGCTTGGTTAATTACCTGTACTTCTCCTTCAAAATTAGAACAATTTTCATTGTTTAATTGCAGGTCTGCCGTAATCGCAGTTGGTACACTTAAAGTGATGTCTGCTAATTGTAAAGAACAACCACGACTATCAATCACCCAAATTTCATAAGTACCTGCTGTTAAGTTTTCAAACTTAGGAGTAGCCACATAGTTGCTTGCATCTGTTGGATCTGGATTGGCTGTAGTACTTACATAGTATGCATAGCCACCCCATCCGCCGGTAACATTAACTATTTCAATACTACCATCGCTACCTGGAACACAAGTAATAGGCGATGCAATAGGAGTACCTGCCGCTAAAGCATTTGTAGGTTCTGCAATACTAAATGGCTCTCTATTATCACAAGTAGGCACGCCATCTTGAGAGAAGGTTACATAGTATCCACCAGCAAGTAAAGCTGTTGCTGTGAAATCTGCAGAAGTACCTGTTTGCACAGAAGTATCATCTAAATAGTTGGTAGGGGTATCATTATCATCAAATACTTCCCAAGAATAAGTACCAGTGTACGTAGCATCAGCGACTGTAAACGTTGCCGTTCCTGTTGCTGTTCCTACACATATTACATCTGTAGTTACCGGAGTAGCGATAGTAAATGTATTCGGATTTTCTACAGTATGAGAAATAGTAACCACACAATTGGTATTTATGTTTCTCACTTCAAAAACATGATTTCCAATAGCTAAATCAGTAAACACATTGGTCGTCCCGAAGGCATTTGGTAATTCTCTAAATTCATAGTTGGCAAGACCAGCAGGCGTACTAGAATCGGTTATAGAACCAAAAGCATTAATAGTAACATCTTCACCAGCATTTACACATGATATTGCTTCATCAATAGTAATAGTTGGAGTTAATAATTCGTCAAAAGCATTAATAGTTGCTGTGGTTGTATCTGAACAACCCATATCATCATACACTGTAATGGTATAGGTACCACCAGCTCTATTTGTTTCGGTATATATAGCATTGCTACCATCTTGTACTGGTGTACCAGGAGTAGCATCATTTATAAAAACGTAACGTACATAGTTACCAGAACCACCAGTTACTAATCCGGTAAGATCTATAGTTGCATTATTATCTGTATTTCCTGTAGCACATACAAATTGTGTAATAGTTGGTGCTGGCACATCTAATATGGCAGGTTGTGCTATGGTTTGTCTTACTGTTGTTGTACAACTATTTGCAGCGGTTACTGTAATTTCATATCCTGTTCCTGTAGTATTTGCTAATCCTGTAAATACAGCACTTGTATTAGTTGTGCTTGTTGGATTAATCGTGGCTACTGTACCATCCATACTTGTAATTTGGAAAGTATACGGATCAAAACCATTATTTATAATACTTACAGAGATGGTTCCGTCTGCTGCATTGAAACACGTTACATTGGTAAAGGCATCAATAGTTGGTGTTGCAGGAAGAACGGCAGCTTCTAGTGTTTGACTAATAGCTACAGAACATAATGTTGCATCTGTTATAGTGAAAGAATACGTTCCGTTCTGTGTTAGAGCAGAGAAGATTCCGTCTGTATTTGCTGTTAAAGGCGTTCCGTCAGGGAATGTTCCTGTGTAGTTAAAAGGTCCGTTACCTCCTGTTTGTGATATGGTGATTTGTCCACCAGGATTTACCGTACAATCGATAGCTTTAACAATAGTAGCTAAAGGCACCATTTCTTCGTATAACGTAATAGCATTTGCAGTTGGAGCAAAACAACCCCATTGATCACTAACGATTACTTGATATTCTCCAGCTCCTAAGTTGCTAAAGGTAGCTGTAGTTTGTATAGGTCTTACGTTTACATAAGCAGTACCATCAAAACGTTGTAATTGGTAGCTATAGTTAGTTCCTTGACCACCTGCTTGGTTAATTACCTGTACTTCTCCTTCAAAATTAGAACAATTTTCATTGTTTAATTGCAGGTCTGCCGTAATCGCAGTTGGTACACTTAAAGTGATGTCTGCTAATTGTAAAGAACAACCACGACTATCAATCACCCAAATTTCATAAGTACCTGCTGTTAAGTTTTCAAACTTAGGAGTAGCCACATAGTTGCTTGCATCTGTTGGATCTGGATTGGCTGTAGTACTTACATAGTATGCATAGCCACCCCATCCGCCGGTAACATTAACTATTTCAATACTACCATCGCTACCTGGAACACAAGTAATAGGCGATGCAATAGGAGTACCTGCCGCTAAAGCACTTGTAGGTTCTGCAATACTAAATGGCTCTCTATTATCACAAGTAGGCACGCCATCTTGAGAGAAGGTTACATAGTATCCACCAGCAAGTAAAGCTGTTGCTGTGAAATCTGCAGAAGTACCTGTTTGTACAGAGGTATCATCTAAATAGTTTGTAGGGGTATCATTATCATCAAATACTTCCCAAGAATAAGTACCAGTGTACGTAGCATCAGCGACTGTAAACGTTGCCGTTCCTGTTGCTGTTCCTATACATATTACATCTGTAGTTACCGGAGTAGCTATGGTAAATGTATTTGGATCTGTTATGTTTATGGATGTAAATAGCTCACAATCGGTATCCGTATGCCTTACTAAGAAGTTATGTGTACCTACGCCTAATCCTGTAAATATTTCTGGATTGGTATGAGAAATACTCGTTTGCCATGTGGCACCATTGTCTATACTATATTCAAATTTAGAAACGTCATTGGTGGTTGAGGTAACATTAATAGTTACTTCTCCATCATTTCCAGGACTACACGTAATAGCACTAGAAATAATAGCATCAGCAGTTAATAACTCATCAAAAGCATCAATGGTTGCTGTTGCAGTTCCAATACATCCGTTATCATCATAAACAGTAATGGTATAAGTACCTCCTGCTCTATTGGTTTCAATATACGAGGCATTGCTGCCGTCTTGAACTGGAGTACCAGGAGCGGCATTATTTACAAATACGTATCGTACAAAATTGTTAGAACCACCAGTTACTGAATTAACTGTAATACTTGCATTGTTCTCGGTATTTGTACTTGGTGTACAGGTAAACTGTACTACATCTACCAATGGATCAATAGTTACGACCACGGCTGCAGGTTCTGCAATTAATATGGCAGCGCTATCTGTTGTACAAGCATTTGTAGTAGCATCACCTGTAACGGTTACCACGTACCCATCTGCAGTTGTTGTTGGCACAAGTCCTGTAAATTCTGCTGTGGTATTCGTAAAGCTTGTTGGTGTTATACTCGTTGCAACACCATCTAAAGAGGTAATTTCAAAAGTATAAGGCCCTGTTCCATTATCTACTGCGGTAATGGTTATAGTACCATCATTATCACCAATACACGTTATTGGTGTAGCAGCTGTTGCACTGATTACTGGTTCTACTCTAACAGGAACGTTTACTGTAAATACTCTATTACAATTAGTACTATTAGGCGTTGCAGTATCATAAATAGTAATTACATAATCACCAGCTACAGAGGCATCGTAAACAAACGGACTTGTTAAAGTGGTTTGCGTAACTGTTGCCGCACCTGAAATGGAATAGTCATAATTTCCTGAACCTGTTAAGGCTTCTATCGTAATAGTTGCATCAGGCGTGCCGGTACAATCTAGTAATTTAGTTAATTCTGCTTTCGCCGATAACACAGGGTTTACAATATAGGCAGGCTCTACTGCGGTACAACCATTACCATCAATTACATAAACATCATAGGTTCCAGGAGTAACATTGGTAAATAAACCATTATTATCTAAATAGTTTGTTGGCATAGGATCACCTGCAGCAACAATAGCATAACGTAAATTTCCAGCGGCTGAAGTCCCTGTAGCTGTAAGGCTTATTGGAGCAGCACAATTATCTTGTGTTACTGCAATTGTTGGATTAGGAGATAATCCTAAGGTAACAGGAGCTAGTGTTACTGGACATCCATACTGATCATTTAAGGTTACGGTATAATCTCCAGCAGGAGAATTTACAGGTATTTGTATTGGATTACTTGTTAAGTCAGTTACCGCTGTAAATCCAGCAGGACCAGTTACATCAAAAGTGTACGGAGCTCCACCGCCTCCAGTAATATTGCTTACCGTAATTAAACCAGGTAAATTACAAGAAATATCTCTTGTGGGTGTAGCGGTTGCAGTTAATTCTCTCAGTTGATCTATTAAAACATTTTCACTACCACCTCTACAAGAATCTGTAGTTCCATCAGATTGTTGCACTTCTATATAATATTCTCCTTGTGGAAGATTACTTAGGGTGATGGTATTATTATAGATAATATTAGCAGCTACTGCACCACCACCACTTACTTCTATTGGAGTTGGATTTCCTAATTCATAGAATTCCCAACGCATATGCGTGTTAGGTGTACTAGGGTTTAAGGTATACGTAATTTCACCAGTTGATGCTCCAAAACAAGTTGGAGAAAAAGCTGTAGAAATATCAATTGGCAATGGTGCTACTAAATCATTTACATTTTCAAGACTTTGACGTACACAACCTGTTGCATCTCGTACATAGAATACATACGTTCTACCAGGTGTTAATCCTAACCAAGTATAATTTCCATGGCCTGCAGGTACAGTTACTGTAGATCCTGATGATTCATCTTCAGTACCACCTGGAACCCATGTTGCAGTTGCAGGGTTAAACGTTGATGGATCTTCAGAATAAGCATACTCATATGGAGCAGATCCTGCTGTACCTTGAACCGTAACTTGCAAATCATTACAATCTACTACAATAGCACTAAGACTAATATCTAAGTCATCTAATGGATAAGGAATGATATATCTAGGGAAATCTTTTTGACATATTGTTCCACTAGCTAATGTTACTCTTATTGATGGGTATACGGTTGTTCCTGAAGCCAAATTTCTTTGTTCCACGCCATCCGTATTCCACGTGCTTCCATTATCAAAGCTATATTCCACCAGTGTAGCGGTAGGTGTTATTAAGTTTTGAAATTCGAAACCATAATCGTTTGGTGAAGAACCCACACAATCTGCTGGTAGTATAGGTGCAATATCTGCTGTAATTTCTACCGCATTGTTAATGGTTATTGTAGCTGAAGTAACAGCACACCCATTAGCATCGGTTATTGTAATTTCATAATCACCAACTCCAATTCCGCTAAAGGCGTTTGTTGTTGTATTGATGTTTGAATAACTTACACTGTAATCAATACCATCTGCCGGAGATAAATCTGTTAAGGCATAGGTATATGGCATGTTTCCACCAGCAGCAAGAGCATCAATAGACCCTAGTCCATCATAACATTCAGGATCGGTTGGCGTTCCAGAAATAGTTAATGTGGCTGCTGTATTGACGATGATATCTTCTTCGGTATACGAGCATAAAGAACTTACACCATTATTATCAAGCACATACACATCATAACCTGCAGGATTAGCCGTTGCCATAGCATTGGTTACCGTTAAGTTATTTGTTGTGGTATATAAGCCAGTAGGATCAGTATTGGCAGGAACGATAGCATATACTAATGTTCCATTACCACCTGTAGCATTTACGGTAATACTACCGTCATTACATGAACTAACATCTACAACAGTTGTGGTTACTACTAATTGTGGACTCAATACCACTGTTTCTTGTAGGGCATCACAACCATAACCATCTTTTACATCAATGGTATATGATCCATTCGCTAAACCTGTAAAGGTATAGGTTGTTGCACTCACTGGAGAAGGAGTAATCCATGCCCCGCCATTGATACTAAATTGGAAATTTTCATTCCCTGGTATAGAAGTTATATCTACTTGTATGGTACCGTCATTAGCACCTGAATAACAAGCTGTAGGAGTTGCCGTAAATGTAGGTACTTCTGGAGCATCTACGGTTACCGCTGGTAAGGTTACATTGGTACAGTTTCTACTATCTAAGATACGTACCACATAATTTTCACCACTAGCATTTGCCGGTACATTGTTAAATGTAGCTGTAGGTTGGTATGCTCTGATTATTGCACCTAAATTAGTTTCTAATTGATAGGTATATGTTGGAGTACCTCCATTCGCTACTGCTGTAATTGTTGCACCTGTATTAGCACAAGTAAACGGTGTTGTTATGCTAGCAGTTGCTGTAATCGCATTAGGCTGTGTAAGATTTTGTGTTAAGGGAATAGTACATGTTGTTGGACTACTTACATCTCTAACGGTAATTGAATAGTTTTGAGCAGTTAAACCAGTAACGGTTTCAGCGCTTGTAAACGGACCTACAAAATTGGTACCGTCTAAAGAATATTCAAAACCTGCTGTTCCAAAATTAGAAGCATTAATGGTAAATGCTCCATTACTTTCTCCAAAACAGTTGATATTTATGGGTGTAGAAATAGAAGCTGTAAAAGCTCTACCGCTAGCTACATTGACTATAATTTGCGTGGTACACTCGTTTCCGTAGTTTACTTCAATGGTATGGTTTCCTGTTGCAACAGTATTAAATACATTTGCTGTTGCTCCTGTTTGTGGTGTTGCTCCATCAATTGAATAGGTATAAGAAGCATCAAAAGGACTGATGGTTATATTTCCTGTTCCCTCACAGTTGTAAGTTACACTACTTGTTAATGTTGGTGCAATTGGTAATGGATCAATAATAACATCACTTAAAGTAACAACACAGGTGGTTGCTGCTGCATCTCTTACACGAATGGTATAAGTTCCATCGGTTAACCCTGTAAATACAGTTCCACCGGTAGTTGAAGCAGTCCAAGTTCCTCCATTAATACTGTATTGGTAATTACCAGAACCACCAGCAGTTGGAGTTATGCTTCCTACGGTAATTTCTGCTTCACCAGCAGGCAAACAGGTATAGTCTTTTGTTTGAACGGCTTCTGCAGTAATTGCATTCGGTTCGTTTATTACAACACTTAAAGGCTGTGTACATAAATCAGCATCTTGAACTAGCACTTGATAGGTTCCAGCTGCTAAATTTGGAAAGTTTGAAGATATTGTTTGATAAGTAGTTCCATTATCAATACTATAACGATACGGTGCATTCCCACCAGTTACTGCTAAAGCAATAGCACCATCATTCCCACCAAAACAAGTAACATCTGTTAGTGTTTCTGTGATGGCAATCGGTGCATTTTTGATGATGGTAATATCAAACATATCAAAACAGAATCCTGTTGCGCCTGCATGATCACGTACATATACATCATAATCACCTGCTGCAGCAATAGCAATAGGATTAGTTATAGCAAAATCACTAGCTAGAGGAGTTACGCCATCTGCTACAATAGCATAGACATAATTAGCATCACCACCCGTAGCGGTAATAGTAACATTGGTACTTGTACCACACGTAGTAATAGCATTTGCAGAAGCGGTAACACTTAGTTCTGGATTAATGGTTATAGTTTGCGTTGCAGCAGAACAACCGTATCCATCTTGAACATTTATGATATGATCTCCTGAAGCTAAATTGGTAAACGTATAGGTAAAAGCCGTAGTAGGTGTTGGTGCTACAAACGGACCGTTATCAATACTGAAAACTAAATTTCCATTACCACCAGTTACATTAACTACTATTTCACCATCACTAGCACCTGAATAACAAGCTGTAGGAGTTGCCGTAAATGTAGGTACTTCTGGAGCATCTACGGTTACCGCTGGTAAGGTTACATTGGTACAGTTTCTACTATCTAAGATACGTACCACATAATTTTCACCACTAGCATTTGCCGGTACATTGTTAAATGTAGCTGTAGGTTGGTATGCTCTGATTATTGCACCTAAATTAGTTTCTAATTGATAGGTATATGTTGGAGTACCTCCATTCGCTACTGCTGTAATTGTTGCACCTGTATTAGCACACGTAAACGGTGTTGTTATACTAGCAGTTGCTGTAATCGCATTAGGCTGTGTAAGATTTTGTGTTAAAGGAATAGTACATGTTGTTGGACTACTTACATCTCTAACGGTAATTGAATAGTTTTGAGCAGTTAAACCAGTAACGGTTTCAGCGCTTGTAAACGGACCTACAAAATTGGTACCGTCTAAAGAATATTCAAAACCTGCTGTTCCAAAATTAGAAGCATTAATGGTAAATGCTCCATTACTTTCTCCAAAACAGTTGATATTTATGGGTGTAGAAATAGAAGCTGTAAAAGCTCTACCGCTAGCTACATTGACTATAATTTGCGTGGTACACTCGTTTCCGTAGTTTACTTCAATGGTATGGTTTCCTGTTGCAACAGTATTAAATACATTTGCTGTTGCTCCTGTTTGTGGTGTTGCTCCATCAATTGAATAGGTATAAGAAGCATCAAAAGGACTGATGGTTATATTTCCTGTTCCCTCACAGTTGTAAGTTACACTACTTGTTAATGTTGGTGCAATTGGTAATGGATCAATAATAACATCACTTAAAGTAACAACACAGGTGGTTGCTGCTGCATCTCTTACACGAATGGTATAAGTTCCATCGGTTAACCCTGTAAATACAGTTCCACCGGTAGTTGAAGCAGTCCAAGTTCCTCCATTAATACTGTATTGGTAATTACCAGAACCACCAGCAGTTGGAGTTATGCTTCCTACGGTAATTTCTGCTTCACCAGCAGGCAAACAGGTATAGTCTTTTGTTTGAACGGCTTCTGCAGTAATTGCATTCGGTTCGTTTATTACAACACTTAAAGGCTGTGTACATAAATCAGCATCTTGAACTAGCACTTGATAGGTTCCAGCTGCTAAATTTGGAAAGTTTGAAGATATTGTTTGATAAGTAGTTCCATTATCAATACTATAACGATACGGTGCATTCCCACCAGTTACTGCTAAAGCAATAGCGCCATCATTCCCACCAAAACAAGTAACATCTGTTAGTGTTTCTGTGATGGCAATCGGTGCATTTTTGATGATGGTAATATCAAACATATCAAAACAGAATCCTGTTGCGCCTGCATGATCACGTACATATACATCATAATCACCTGCTGCTGCAATAGCGATAGGATTAGTTATAGCAAAATCACTAGCTAGAGGAGTTACGCCATCTGCTACAATAGCATAGACATAATTAGCATCACCACCCGTAGCGGTAATAGTAACATCGGTACTTGTACCACACGTAGTAATAGCATTTGCAGAAGCGGTAACACTTAGTTCTGGTGCAATTGTAATATTTTGAGGAGTGGTTGTACACCCTAATTCATCTTTTACATTGATGATATACGTACCAGAAGCTAAGTTGTTAAATACATATGAACTTGCTGTGGTAGGAGTTGGTGCTACAAACGGGCCGTTATTAATACTAAATAATAAGCCGCCATTACCTCCGGAAGCATTTACAGTGATAGTACCATCACTAGCTCCAGAATAACATACAGAAGGTGTTGCTGTAAACGTTAATGCTGTTGGTGCTGTAATTGTAATTGCAGTATCTATAGGATCTTCACAACCACTATTATCTCTTGCTCTAACGATATAATCACCAGCGGTAACATTGGTAAATATTTTATTAGCACCGTTGGTCGCATAATCATAAGTTCCTATAATTGTTCCTGCGGTATCTTCTAATTGATAGACATATGTTGGTGTACCTCCTGTTGCATTTGCAGATATAGTGGCTCCGGTGTTTGAGCAGGTAAAAGGATTGGATATAACGGCTGTGGTATTCACAGCGCTTGGTTGTGTAATTGTTCTTGTTATTTGCTGAACACACGTAACATCATCTACTTTTCTAATATCAATAGTAGTCAAACCAGCACCCAATACTTGTGGTGTGGTTACAGGAGAAACTAACGATGTGGTATAATTTACACCATCTGTAGTATACTCAAATCCAGTAGTAGGATCAAAATTTACTACTTCAAATGTGATGGTACCATTGGTATCTCCAAAACATGTTACGTTGGTAGAAGATAAGTAATTGGCTTCAAAAGCTTTATCATCCTCAACAGTGACCAAGTTTTCTACAAATAATTCACAAACCTCTGGTATTTGAAAAATTTCTATATCATCAATAGCTAAATCATTACCATCATTACCAACTTTATCCGTTCTTATAACAAATTCTAATGTGGTATTACTTCCTGGATTTAGATCTACTGAAAATTCAGTCCAATCACTAGACCCTGTATTTTTAGCAATATCTCCTGTATATATGGTTTGGACAGGAGTTCCTGTACCAGTTTCTTGTACTTCAATTATTAAGTTAGGATCCAATCCAGAACTAGTACTTTTCAAGAGGTTTAGTATCCACAAGGAAACTCTTAAAGGTTGGTTTGGGATAATATCATTTATGGTTTTTGTGTAAATTACTTGTCCTGTAGCTGGTGTACCAACGTTAATAACTAAATAACGGCCATTACCTGTTCTGGTACCAGTAGTATGATCTATTGGGTTAATCCATGAACCGTAAGGAGCAACTAGCTGACTTGTTACTGTATATTCATAGTCATTAATATTACTATTACTATCTCCTGGTGCATTTCCCGTTTGATCTTCATATGTATACCCAACAGTATTTGTGCTAGAAGTAGTTGAACCAGACCCAAAATTCTCTACCAATAATAAGCTCGGCGTTGGCGGAGTTTGAGAGGTGTAATTTGTAGTAATTGTATAGGTACCTGCAGCTATATCTGAGAAAATATTTAAGTCAGCATCTGGAGTATTTAACACACCATCTATAGCATATGTATAATTATAAGTACTAATATCTGAGTTTAAAGTTATGTTTCCTGAGCCATCGCAATTGTAATCTACGACTGGAGTTATTACAGGTTCTACAGGATAATCTTCTACATATACATCCATTGCAAATTCACAACCAAGAGCATCTTTTACTACTACAGTATTATAATTTCCTGGAGGTAGTATAGCGGTACTTGCGGTACCAAAAGTTGTTCCACCATTAAAACTATAGGTGTATGGTGCTTGACCACCAACAACATTGGTAATACGTACTTCTGCTCCGGCAGGATCACAGGTAACGTCTCTAGAAACACCTGCAGAAGCAGATAAGGTTGCAGTTTCTGTTATGGTATGCGTAGTTACTACTGTACAACCAGAATCATCAGATACAATAATATCATAGGTTCCTGCAGCAAGACCTACAAATGACGCAGTATCTTGGTAGGTAGCTCCTGCATCAATACTGTATTGAAAAGGCCCAACTCCATTTGTGGTAGTTATCGTAATACTCGCATCATTGTTTCCACTACATGTTACAGGAGAGTCATCTGTAATGCCAATGGTCATATTACCAAGGTCTTCTATGGTAACACTATTAGAGGCTATAAAACAGTTGTTAGCATCTACAACAATAAATTCATAGGTACCTTCTTCACCTGCAAAGTATTCATCTATACCATCACCATCCGTATCTCTATATCCAAATTTAAATATAGGATCTGTGGTATATTCAGATGCAGGAACATCGCCTAATGTGCTATATAAATCTACCCCATTAACACTCCAAATAGCATAACTATATTCAGGGTTCGGGAACCCGCCTTGAGGGGTTAGGGTTATAGTACCTGCTGTACAGCCAATATTAGCGGTTAAAGCAGCGGTTAATCTTAAATCATCAATTTTGGTTACGGTTATATTTTGTGTACTGGTACACCCATCTTGGGTGGTAACAATAAGGGTATAATCATCCGGATTTAAATTGTTGAAAGTATAATTATTGGTGGTTTGCGCTGTAACAAGATTTACGCGTGTTCCTGTTCCATAAGCATGTGTTGTTCCATCATTAAACCTTAAATCATAGGTGTAATTTGCTCTTACATTTAGGGTTTGAACATTTATAGTTCCTAAAGCATAACAGTTTTCTGGTGTAGTAGATAAGTTAACGGTAAAGTCTCGGTCTCTAATTCCTATTTCTTGCGATTGAAACTCACAAGAATTTGCAATTGGATTTCCTGAAGCATCTAATTGGCGGATGTCTACTCTATAATTTCCGGCTACATCAATATCAAAGCTATTGCCATTATTAGCACTAAAAGGTACTTGTATGCTATTGGTATCTAAATTAATTAATTCAAAACCGTATCCTGAACCTAAGTTGGTCACCGTAATATTTCCATCTGTATCACAAAAAATATCTGTGGATGTTGTGGTTACCGGTAAATCATTCTTAAAAGCACTAAAATAATAGCGACTAGAACATCCGTTTAAATAGTTGATAACTAATCTATAATCTCCTGTATCTGTTAAAGTAAATGCATTTCCAGTAGCAACTGTTGAATAACAGCTATTTCCTTTATTAGGACAAGATGGATCTGAAGAAGTACAGCTAGAATTTAATTCTTGCCATTCTAAACTTACCGCATCTGGAATGTTGACTTGTATGAGCTCCGTATCTGTAGAGCCACATAAGAAAATATTGGCTAGATATTCACCATCAATAGAACATCGTAATATTTCTCCTTGAATATCATTTGTGATGTCTGCATCACCATTTCTATCGTTGAAAAAGTCAATGATTGGATTTGTTTGTGTGGTTCCAAAAAACTCAACAGTAATAATTTCTTGAAAGCCTTTACAAGGATCTGCAACAATTTTATCTACAATATAAATTCCTGGTTCTGTAACGGTTAAGGTACTTAAATCTCCATCAGGGTTCCCATCATTTAAAACAGTATCAACCCCTAAATCTATGACATTATTTTCGTTAACATCACGATACCATATGTAATCATCAAAATTATCTCCGGCATCTAATAACACATTATCACCGCAAAGTTGTACGGTTCTAGAAAAGTCACAATCAGATAAATCATCTAGTAAAAAGTTGGTGGCACCTGGAGTAATAAATCCACAAGAATCAAAATCCGTAACACTTGGATCATCTGTAATGACGTTATCATTATCTACACCTTGATAGGTAGAATACGCTAAATTCTGAATTTGGTTGGTACATGCATTTACAAAATCAAAGCAGTTTTCTGCAACTTTAACTTGCATACGAATAGATGCTACTGGAGCCCCTTCGACCACTAAATTATCTGGTATGGTAAATACAATAGTTCGTGTAGCAGCATCAAAAACATACGTAACTCCTGGAGGTAGGTTTCCAGAATTTGACAAAGCCGCTTCATCTAAAGTAACATTTTGAGGTAAAACATCACGAATGGTATAGCTAGTAGCATCATCATTCCCTACATTTTCAAAAGATAATATGTATTTAAGATTATCTCCTAAATTAACTCCGGATCCTGTTAAATCTACAGTTTCTGCTAAATTGGTTACCTTTTTCTCAAGGATAATTTTAGGTTCAATAATTTCAATATTGAACGAGTTGAAGAATGGATAATATTGATCACCATTAGAGGTAAATCTAAATGTTGCCTGGGTGGCATCATTATCAATAATGGAGTTACCACTATTGGTTAATTTAAAAATATCAGTATCGTATCCTAAGGTATTTATACTATTAGGGTTTCTGTTGGTAGTTACAGATCCGTTTGAAGAAATATTACTATTAAAAAAGTTATTGGAAGGGTTGGCTCCGTTACTAATTGTTGTAAAAGGGTCTGTTGTTTTTTCTCTAATTCTAAGTCGATCTCCAGTAATGGCAAAATCTCCTTCTAAGGCAGCTGCACCAATATTTGCATTTACAGGTCCTGAAGGAATGGTTTTAAAACCAGAATAGTTAATATCTACATTTGGGTTTCCTGAGTTGACTCTAGCAAAACCATCAAAAGTGGTAATTAATTTACCACTAAGTGTTGGGTTCTCATAAACGATTACTAAGGTCCAACCTCCTGAGGCTCCCCCTGCTAATTGTCCTGTTACTGAACGAACGTTGGCTACAGTATACTCTCCTGTAGGGTCAGCAATAGGTGTTAATAAGTTGGTAATTTCTGCGTAACACGCATAGGGGCTATTTGCCCGGTTTTGATTGTCTGCAGCAGTAAAACCATCATAAAGTATTTCATCTGCTGTAATGTCTACATAAGAGCCTCCAGGGATCTTTAATTTTACACTATTAAAATCATTTTGTCTATTGGTGCCTAAAGTTTGGCTGGCTTGTTCGCTTGGGTACGTTGCAGACCAATATAGAGCAGCATAACGTATTAAATTACAATCAACTTCTGGAAAATCTAAGCTTGCAGAACTAGAACTAAATGTAGATGTATCACTATCAACATCTATATATTGCATATTTTTAGAATCATTGTAGTTGTTAAAACCACCTGTTTCATTATCATAATAATTTGAGGGTCTTAGCCACCATTGATCAATACGTACATTTTGGTTGTTGTAGGCATCTTCTGGTTCGGTAGTAGCAGTACCACCATCTCTATTGACAATGTTGTTTGCAATAAAAATTAAATCACCTTTAATATTATTTTGATACCTAAAGTTATCACCAGACGGATACGTTCTTGTAAAGGGCGTATACTCCTGACTGTATCCAAATTGGGTGGCGCCAGCAAAACTTAAGAGTGCTAGTAGTATTAAAGATTTTCTTTGAAACAAAGTTTTCATTTGCTATTTAGTTTGGTATATAATGGGATCAATACACGTTTAAATGGATTGAAATCTGCTAATAATCACGTTTTTACGCGCAACTAAAGGGTCTGCATAACAAATATGATATAAATTGATATGTTGATGAATTTATTGTTGTGGCTTGTTATTTTTATGTGGTGTACTGCATTTTATCGATGGTCTCCCTGATTTTAACCTACTTTCTAGCCATAATTTTAATGCTTTGAATTTTTAAGCCATTTGGCCACCAAAAGTGATGTTTTTTGAAAGTTGATAATACAGAAAAAGGCCTTCAGAATTAACCTGAAAGCCTTTATATATTTTTGTTTTGTGTTATTATGTGAGTAAGCCCGAACTTACTTTCATGATCCACATTTTTTGGTCGTATGCATTATTTATTTTTGAATAATAAGACATTAAAGCATTATTCCAAGAACCATGTTTCTTAAGGTAAACGTAACGATAATTGTTTTCTGGGTTGATAAAGTAACTTGCATTTAGGCCTTTTGAATTTAAAAGTTTCACAAAATTATTAGCGTTTTTAGGACTGGCAAAAACATTGGCGATAATGTAATAACCCCCATCTACCCCATTTAAATTATATTTTTTATAGGCTGGCGTTCCCGTAGCTGCAACATTATCTTTCTCTATGACATTCTTTCTTAAATTGACATTATTATATTTTGCTGATTTTTCTTTTAATCTAGTGGAGTTGTTTGCATAAGCCGTATCTGTATAATTAGCATTATCTACATTCATAATCCATAAATCGCCTGTGTAATTCGCTTCTTTTTCATATTTGTAAGAGCTTAGTGCATTGTCCCAAGAATCTTCATGAATTAAGTACACATACTTTAAACCATTATTTTTATTTTCAAAGTAGTCTGCATTAATCCCTTTGGCTTTAAGTTCGTCTATAAACTTGTTCATGTAATGTTCGCTTTTATATACATTAGCAACAACATAGTAACCATCATTTACGCCTTCTAAGTTTCTAAACTTTCTACTCTTGATATTATTCTTTTTAGCAATTTCTGTAAAAGCATCTTTGGTTTGCCCAGATTGTGTGGTATTTGTTTTAGGAGTCTTTATATAATCTGTCTTTGCAATAGCATCTGTAGTCTGGGTTTGCTTAGGCGTTTTTATGCTTCCATTTGTTGCATCCGTAGTATTTGAAGCGGTAGCATCTGCTGCCGTGTTGCTTCCGTTTGCACGAGTGGTTCCATTTGTTCCAGAGGTTCCAGTTGTTGAACCATCATTAGTAGTATCAACAGAATTTTTAATGTTTTGCACTAAAGCATCTGTATCTTTCCCTTGAGAAGGATTAATTATACCATTTGGATTATTGTACTTTTCAGTACCATCGGTCCGTACCGTAGGATCTGTTTCGGCATTGGTAGTATTTGAAGCTACTTGAGTGGCATCTCTTTCTTTTAAGTTATTTAATAAGTAAAGTTGTTTTGCTTTTTCCTCTAAATCAGGATTTTCGCCATTGGTTTCTCTACGTACCATACGCATCACCATATCAAAACGACGCTCTAAATCACTATTTCTACTAGCTTCAATAGAATCTTGACGAAACATAAGTTCTGCCACAATTTCATCGTTTTCTGACAATGCTGCTTTTAACTTTTCTATTTCTTCATCTCTAGAAGTAAGCGATTCTACATCTTTTTTCAATTCTTCTATATCTGCTAACTCATCAGAATCTTCTAACAATACTCTATCTTCTGTAAGATTAGGAGTAATAGAATAGGCAAAAGATATTTCGTGAGTAAGGCCAAAATCATTAAAAGTATTAGATAGCCCTTTCTCCATCGTATAACCAATAGAGATTCTTTTGTTTAAGTTAAAACCAATACCTGCAGCTGCACCATAGTAGCTATCATAGCCTGCTTGTGCCCAACCTAGTTTTGGTAAATCTAAGATTAAACTTCCGCCAAGAATAAAGTCTTTTCCGGCAACCTCATATTTTTCTCCACCTTTTTTTACACGTAATAAAGGCATTAAACGCGCACCTTCTAATACACCATCACCAGAATCAAAAGGATAGGTATATTGTAAGTGACCAGAATATGTTTTAGCACCAAATTCAGTGACAGATTCATTGGTTTTAATATTATAATCAAATAAGTTTTCTGCAAATACTCCAAAGTCAAACCTACCATAAGAAAGGTTAAAACCGGGTTGAAAAGAAATTAAATTACTATTCTGCAACCCACTTAATAAAGGATCATCCGGATCTACTGTATTTCCTCTACTACTGTCATACCCACTTCTATAATAAGAAAAGTTGGCTCCAAATGTAAAGTTACTTTTATCACTTAATTTAATTCCATATGCATAGTTTGCTAATATACCATAGTTAGATATAGCTCCAGATTGTTGTGAATATAAGCTAAGACCTAAACCCGTTCTATCACTCATACGACCACTATAACTCAAGAAATAAGTTTGGTTGTTATCGTTAAAGGTAGCCGATTGATTTCTGTGTAATAAGTTGATATATGATTTATCCTCTCTAACTGTTGAAAATGTAGGATTCAGTAAGAATCTGTTGAATTTCAATAGGTTTTGAGAAGGTACATCATAAGTGATGAATGGATTGTCATCTTGAGCGCTTACCTTGGTAAGCGCTGAGATGAACAGAAACAGGTATATGATATATTTTTTAAGCATGTTGTGGTTAAAATGGTTTGTTGGTAAAACTTGGTTACTTAATAACGGTAATAGTACCTTGCTTTATTGTGTCGGAGCCTTTTTTAATCTTGTAATAGAATACCATATTTTGTGAAGTAAAGCCTGTAGAGGACTCTGGCCAGTTGTTCTGGTACTCAAAAACATTATATACTTCTTCTCCTTTATCATTATAGATTATCACATTAACATCGGCTTGGTATGAATAACTGTTTGGTATTAACCATAGGTCATTGATGCCATCTCCATTTACTGTTATAACGTTCGGTATTTTAAATGTGTCTTTGTAGCTCACATTTACTTCTTTTATAATTACACAGTTTCCTACATAGGCTGTTAAGGTGTAGGTACCTTTTGTAGTTAAACTTATAGAAGCGCTGTTGCTAATACTTGTATTGTTAGCATCTCTCCATTCGTAAGCAGTTCCTCCGCTTGCCGTAATGGTCTTAGATCCTCCTTCTGGAAATACAATGTTAAGAGGGCTGTCTAAAGTGATTAGAGACTCGTCTAACGGACTAATAGTAACTTCATTTGAAGGAATAGAACATCCGTTTCTAGTCACCATTAAGCGGTAGGTACCAGCATCTGTTGTATTCAAGTCTAAAGAAGTTGTATCTATAATAGTTCCGTCTTTAGCCCAACCAAATGTGGCTCCAGTTAAATCTACGTTGGTACTTATGGTAATAAAATCTGTGCTGTTACAAGCTACTAAGCTGCTTGCTTCTATTGTAATTACTTCATTACTTCTAAGGACTACAGGTAAGCTATTAGAACTCGTATTGAAAGATTCTATCGTAGCATCAATTTGGTATGATCCGTTTTCTGATATATCGGTTAAACTGATACTAGACGAAGTAGCTCCACTTATAGCCGTGCCATCTTTCTTCCATTGGTAGCTCATAGAAGCCTTTAAATCGGCAGTAACATCTGTTTTGCTGCCATTTGCAGCTACAGCATTTATCGTGGCTACATCTAGTACTATTTCGCTGTAGTCACAATCACTATAGGTAGTAGTATAGTTTGCAATTAATTCAAAAGAACTTGGAGCAACAACATTTATCTTATTAGAATTTAGGGATGAAGGACATGCACCACCTTGTGAAACGGCCACATAATACTCTGCCTCTTCTGATATTGTTAAGGTACTTGTAGTAGCACCACTAATTGCTGTATTATTTTTATACCATTGGTATGTTGGAGATACGGCTGTTGATGTTACACTTAATGTCTTTGATTCACCAGGAAGTATGACCATTTCTAATGGTGTATTTTCTGTTACTGTAAATGCTCCAGTTTTAGAAATGCTTAACGCAGGAGTAGTTTCTGCACAGATACCATCACCTTCTACTTTTACAGTATAGGCCCCTGCAAAATCAGGATCATTAGTATCAAAGGCGTAGGTATAACTTCCTTGAGCTTTAGCTTGTACAACAGTACCATCTTTATACCAAGTATAAAAGATATCAGAATTTGCGATGGTAGCTTCCAATGCGCTAGCTGTTTCGCCTTCGCAATAAGAAGTTTTTGTTGGTGTATTTATCGTTACGCCTAAAGCAGTACCCGTTTCTACCGTAATCATATTTGAAAGTGTACCGGCAGAACCAGAACAAACAGATCCATAATCGATCTCAACAGAATACATGCCACTTTCAGAAACAGTTAAAGATGGGCCCGTCTCAGAAAGTATCGTTGAACTCTTTCTCCATATATATTGATACGTTTCTGAATTGGGTACGTTATCAACAGCTATAATTGCGGTGCTACCATTGCAAATAGATATTGTACCATCTCCGATACTTCCGCTTCCATTTTCAGTAATTTGAATAGGGTTTTTATAATCAATATAGTACATGTTATAGGCCTGAGTAGCCGGACTGTATAGTTCAGGACTTGTACTTTTTACTCTTAATTTGTATCCAGTGCCTCTCAACGTAATTGGAATCTCAAAACGTATGTCAAAATCTGTTGTACTGTTCTTGTCTGTTACTGTAGTTAATGCCGTAGGAGAAGCAAAACTTCCAGTAGCATCTGATAACTCCAAAACAAAAGTGTTATCACTTAGTACACTAGGTGATGCACTCCATTTAAAATTCACATAATATTCATTAAAAGTAGATGATGCGCATACTGCTGTCCATGGGCTACCGCCAGTTCCAAAATTTGGATTCGCAATTGCGGTAGGTTTGTTTAATGTTTGAGCCATTAGTCCTATACTGCACATTAAGAATGTGAAGAAAAAGAACGCTTTTTTTGAGTGTGTAGTAGGTCTGTTCATGTTGCTGCAACTTTAGGTTACTATTTGGGTCTGTAGCTTGCTTCTAGGAGTTTTTACCGTTAGTCGGATTTATGTACTTCCTATCCATATCTTACACAGCTACAGTAATTAACATCAAATATCTTATTAAATTGTTCCTAATTGTATTTAATGTTGTAGCGTTGATTAAAAGTGTTGTGAAACCCTATTATTGCATGGTCTGTATCTTTTATAGAGCGCAACAATTCCTTTTTTAGTAACTTTGTATTTCAAAAATTTTGCAATGAGCGATGATACAAAGTCTCTGAATTTTATAGAGCATATTATTGAGGATGATTTAGCCAATGGTTTTTCTAAAAACAAGCTTAGATTCCGTTTCCCACCAGAGCCTAACGGGTATTTACATATAGGCCATGCAAGTTCTATTTGTTTAAACTTTGGGTTAGGATTGCGCTATAACGCTCCTGTAAACCTACGTTTTGATGATACCAACCCAGCAAAAGAGGAACAAGAGTATGTAGATGCTATTAAAAGAGATGTAGAATGGTTAGGATTTAACTGGGCAGAGGAAGTTTATGCTTCAGATTATTTTCAACAATTATATGACTGGGCAGTAACGTTTATTAAAGAAGGTAAAGCCTATGTAGACAGCCAAAGTGCTGCTCAAATTGCAGAGCAAAAAGGGACACCTACAGAACACGGGGTTGCTAGTCCTTATAGAGATAGATCGGTAGCAGAAAACCTTTCTCTTTTTAGCGAAATGAAAGAGGGTAAATTTGCGGAAGGAGAACATGTGTTGAGAGCTAAAATAGACATGACCTCTAGTAACATGCTTATGCGTGATCCTATTATGTACCGCATACTTCATAAAGCACATCATAGAACAAATACCGATTGGTGTATTTATCCAATGTATGATTGGACCCATGGAGAAAGTGATTATTTAGAACAAGTTTCTCACTCCTTTTGTACCTTAGAATTTGCAATGCATAGAGAGCTTTATGATTGGTTTTTAGACCAAGTTGTTGCTTCAGATAAGGTACGTCCTAAACAACGCGAATTTGCTAGAAGAAATTTTAGTCATACCGTTGTAAGTAAACGTAAATTATTGCAATTAGTTGAAGAGAAAGTAGTTACCTCTTGGGATGATCCACGTATGCCAACCATTTCAGGGTTGCGCAGAAAAGGATATACGGCAGAAGCTATTCGTAATTTTTCCAATACAATAGGGATCGCGAAAAGAGAAAACGTAGTAGATGTGAGTCTCTTAGAATTCTCGATTCGGGAACATTTAAACAGAGTTGCTCCTAGGGTTATGGCTGTTTTAGATCCTTTAAAAGTGGTGATTACTAATTACCCAGAGGATCAAGAAGAATGGTTAGAAGCAGAAAATAACCAGGAAGATGAGAGTGCTGGATACCGAACGGTACCTTTTTCTAGAGAATTATATATTGAAAAAGAAGATTTCAGAGAAGAGGCAAATAAAAAGTTCTTTCGTTTGAAATTAGGAAATGAAGTTCGTCTAAAGAACGGATATATTATTAAGGCTGAGTCTTGTACAAAAGATACCGATGGGAATATATTAGAAGTACAATGTACCTATGATCCTAAAAGTAGGAGTGGAAGTGGTACGGAAGAAAGTTTGCGTAAAGTAAAAGGTACATTGCACTGGGTTTCTATAAAACATGCCATTCCAGCAGAAGTGCGTTTGTACGATCGTCTTTTTACAGACGAAACTCCTGACCAACATAAAGACAAAGATTTTATGGAATTTATAAATCCAGATTCTTTAACGGTAATTACGGGATATTTAGAACCAAGTTTAAAAACAGCGCAACCAGAAGATTTTTTCCAATTTCAACGTTTGGGATATTTTAATGTAGATAAAGATTCTTCTGCGGAAAAATTAGTTTTTAATAAGACCGTTGGTTTAAGAGATACTTGGGCCAAAATGCAACAGAAATAGAAGTATAGTTTATTGCTATTGTTTTAAAAATAATGATTGGTGTAAACTATTAAAAGCAACCTTCATAAATTAGTTGTAGTGCTTAAAAAAAAACCATCAATACGATTTTATGTATTGATGGTTTTTTTGTTTTAAAACGTCTTAAAATAAGAATTTATGCCAATCAGTCTATTTTTAGAATTCTATATAAGATTTTAAAATATAAATAACGAAACCTATTGGTATTATCTATAGTTTTAAAAACTATTGGTTATCCGTTTTTTTCTTAGCGGCAATTTCTTTCTTTTGCTTTTTCATGGTTTCACCAATCATATTGCTGGCAGTAAATGAGGCAACCATATTATTTAACATATCACTTCCTGCTTGTGGAGAATTTGGTAATAAAATTAAATTACTGTTAGTTTCTTCTCCTAAAGATTGTAGCGTATCATAATGTTGAGTTACAACAATTAGGGCGGAAGCTTCTTGAGAATTAATTCCAACTCTATTTAAAACTTCAACAGATTCTTCCAAACCTCGAGCAATTTCTCTACGTTGATCTGCAATACCCATACCTTGTAATCTTTTAGATTCTGCTTCAGCTTTTGCTTTTTCGACGATAAGAATACGTGCGGCATCACCTTCAAATTGAGCTGCTATTTTCTCTCTTTCAGAAGCATTAATACGGTTCATTGCCTGTTTTACTTGTGCATCAGGATCAATATCTGTTACTAAAGTTTTGATAATATCATACCCGTAAACAGACATATATTGTTGCAATTCACCTTTAACCGCAATAGCAATATCATCTTTTTTAACAAAAACATCATCCAATTTCATTTTTGGAACTTCAGCTCTAACTACGTCAAAAACAAAAGAGGTAATTTGCTCATGTGGATATTCTAATTGGTAAAAAGCATCATAAACTTGTTCACGCAATACAACATATTGTACTGAAACTTTCAATTTAACAAATACATCATCCAATGTCTTTGTTTCAATAATTACATCCAATTGCTGAATTTTTAAACCAACTCTGGCTACAATTTTATCTACTATCGGTAATTTCATTTGTAAACCGGATGTTCTTACGCTATGAAATTTTCCAAATCGTTCAATTATAGCAGCTGTTTGTTGTTTCACCGTAAAAAAGGATGAAAATAAAATCACTGCACCAAGAAATAGTAAGGGTATTAAAAAGTAGCTCATACGTTTATTTTTATGTTGATTAATAGTTCTTTACAATATAGGTAGCAATTCTCTTACTTTTGTTACAATTAATTTATTTTAATTGGTTAATTGCAGTTTTTATTCTCTGTAAGCTTTCTTCTTTTCCTATAAATTCCAAGATATCAAATAGGTGAGGACCCTTCATTTCACCTACGATGATTAGTCTTAAGGGCGGCATTACTTTTCCAAAAGATAATTCTTTGTCCCCGATCCATTTCTTAACAATTTGTTCTGTTTTTTCAGATGAAAATTCAGCCACAGATGCTAGTACATCATGTACTTCAGACATAATATTGGAAGTATCTTCTTTCCATTGTTTTTTGCTTGCTTTCTCATCATAGGAATTAGGGCTAACAAACATATAATCAGATAGCTCCCAAAAATCTGCTACAAAAACAGCTCTTTCTTTTATTAACGAAACTACTTTTTCTATTTTGGAAATAGGTGTTTCTATTCCTTTTTCTTGAAGTATTGGAAGGTATAATTCTGCCAATTCGGCATTCGTTTTTTGTTGTAGATATTGTTGATTATACCATTTGGTCTTATCTGGATCAAATCTAGCGCCAGATTTATTTACTCGTTCTAAACTAAATAGGTTGGTTAGTTCTTCCAAGCTAAATATTTCTTGTTCTGTTCCAGGATTCCATCCTAATAAGGCAAGAAAATTTACTACAGTTTCAGAGAAATAACCTTCTTCTTTGTACCCAACAGACTCGTTCCAATTTAATGGAAAAACGGGGAAACCTAACTTTTCGCCATCGCGCTTGCTTAATTTTCCTTTACCTACAGGTTTCATGATTAATGGTAAGTGCGCGAATTCTGGCGCTTGCCATCCAAACGCCTCATATAATTGTTGGTGTAAAGCTAAAGAAGGTAGCCATTCTTCGCCACGTATTACATGGGTTATTTCCATTAAATGGTCATCTACAATATTCGCCAAATGATAGGTTGGCATACCATCGCTTTTGTATAAAACCTTATCGTCTAGGACATTAGAATCAATGGTCATGTTTCCTCTGATAATATCATTTAGGGCAATTTTTTCATCTGGTGCGGTTAAAAACCGAATTACATAGGCGTCACCATTGGCAATTCTTTTTGTTACTTCTTCAGGCATCAAAGAAAGAGAATTATCTAGTTTTAATCTGTTATGCCAGTTATAGATAAAAGTTTTTCCTTGTTCTTCGTGTTCTTTTCTATGAGTATCTAAGCTTTCTGAGCTATCAAAAGCGTAGTATGCTTTTCCTTTTTCCAAAAGAATTTTAACATATTCCTCATAAAGGGGCTTTCTTTCGCTTTGTCTGTAGGGTCCAAATTTCCCTTCTTTTCCTGGGCCTTCATCAAAAGGAATATTACACCAGTTTAAGGCATCTATGATATATTGTTCTGCACCTTCTACATACCTATTTTGGTCGGTATCTTCAATTCTTAAAATAAATTCGCCATTGTTTTTCTTTGCAAAAAGATAATTAAACAATGCAGTTCTTACACCACCAATATGCAAGGGTCCTGTTGGGCTAGGAGCAAATCTTACACGAACTTTTGTACTCATATTTTTGTATTTGTTGTAAAGATACTAAAAGGTGAAAATTAGAACTAATTGTTTAAATAACTTAGCTAGTAATTTAATTTTAAGCATCAGATAGTGAGCTGCTTACAATTAACATTGTTATGGTATTATTCTATTTTTGAATATTTACCTTTGTACTTAATTCAGGACCAAGGTATACAACTGGTTTTTTTTCGACTATCTTGGTATTAAAATCCTACAATTGACTGCATTAGATCAAATTAAGAACAATCTTAGAGCCTTTGTAAAAAGCTATTATACTGCCCAGTTATTACGGGGTTTTATTCTGTTTCTTGCATTAGGCAGTCTTTTTTTGTTTTTTGTTTTAGGATTTGAATATTTTTTGTGGTTGGGTTCTAAGGTTCGGTTGGGTTTTCTTATAAGTATTCTCCTGGTAGAATTTTATTTACTTTATCGCTTTATTATAGTGCCTCTTATTTACTTATTTCAGCTTAAAAACGGATTAACAGATAAGCAGGCTGCCAATAGTATAGGAAAGCATTTTCCTGAAATTGATGATAGATTGTCTAACTTATTAGATTTAGAAGCAAATGATGAGCAATCAGAATTGCTTGTGGCTAGCATTCATCAAAGGGCAGAGGAGTTAAAACCTTTTAATTTTTCTAAAGCTATAGATTTTAGTAAATCGTTTAGTTATGCTAAATGGATAGCGATTCCGCTGTTCATCTTTTCGGTTATTTATTTTTTTGGCGATATCAGATCATTTTTTCAAAGTTATCAACGTGTCATAAATTATGATTTGGCGTATGCAAAACCAGCTCCTTTTAATTTTGTCTTATTAAATGACGATTTGCTTGCATTACAGAATGAATCTACACTAATTTCCGTTGAAACTATCGGAGATTTGCAACCGGAAGCTATTGCAATTAACTTAGCAGGGGAGGAGTACCTTATGAAAAATAATAATGGTGTTTTCCAGTATGAAATTAAGTCACCTAAGGAATCCTTTACTTTTTATTTTAGTGCGAATGGGTTTACTTCAAATTCTTATAATTTTGAAGTTATAAAAACCCCTACGATATTAGATTTTATATTAGAATTGTCTTATCCAAAGTATACCCATAAAAAGAAGGAAACGCTTTCTGGGGTTGGATCGGCCACTGTATTAGAAGGAACCAAAGTATCTTGGAAGGTGGCTACAGCAGATACAGATCGTTTATTGTTTAAAGGCGTGGATACTATTCAGGATTTTATGTCTAGTGCTGCTGGTATGTTTTCCTTGTCTAAGGCTGTTTATAATTCGCTGAAGTATAGTATTTCTACTTCTAATAAAAATGTTTCAGATTTTGAAAATTTAGAGTATTCCTTTGAGGTTATTAAAGATGAATTTCCAAAAATTACGGTAATAGAACGTAAGGATAGTCTTGTACACAATAAGGCTTATTATAGTGGTAATTTATCTGATGATTATGGGGTCTCTAGTTTAAAACTTTATTATTATAATTTACTTTCACCTGATAGTATTATGAGTTTGGAACTTCTTAAGCCTAATAGTCCTGTTAGTTCTTTTTATTATACTTTTCCTTCTGGTGTAAATATTGTTTCAGACAATTCATATGCTTATTATTTTCAAGTATCTGATAATGACCAAGTTAATGGTTCAAAGCATTCAAAGTCGCAAACCTTTACTGCTACGATTCTGGGTGATAATCAATTGAAAAACAAAGAGTTAGAGTCTCAGCAAACTATTATTTCTTCTTTAGATAAGACTGTTGAAAAGTTAAAAAATCATACAAAAGCCATGGAAGAACTTTCTGGTAGCCAGAAGGAAAAATCTAGTCTTAGTTTTAATGATAAATCTAAACTAAATTCTTTATTGCAGAAACAAGAGTTGCAGGAAAATCAAATGCAAAAGTTTTCTAAACAGCTTAAGGATAATCTAAACAAGGCGAATAAGGATGATGGTTTAAATAAACTTTTGCAAGAACGTTTGGTGCGACAAGAATTGCAAGCCAAAAAAAATAAGGAATTAATAGAAAGTTTAAAGAAGGTTGCTGATAAGATTAATAAAGAAGATTTATCCAAACGTTTGGATGATTTAGCTAAAAACCAAAAAACCGGGCAACGTAATTTGGAGCAGTTATTAGAATTGACAAAGCGCTATTATGTAACTGAGGCGGCCTCACAATTATCTAAAGATTTGGACGAATTATCGAGGAAGGAGATGGCTTTAGCTAAATCTAAGCTGAATGATATACCTTCAAAAGGAGATCAAGAAAAGATTAATGAGCTTTTTCGGTCGGCTTCTAATAAACTAGAAGAACTTAAAAAAGATAATAATAATCTAAAAAAACCTATTTCTTTAGGTATTGAGAAATCGGATACGGATAGTTTAAATAAGGAGTTAAATAACATATCAGAACAATTAGATAAGGAATCTAATGGGCAGAAATCATCATCCAGTAGTGCCAGGCAAAAATCTGCTGCTGAAAAAATTAAAGAATTATCGGAAGCTTTATCGGAATCTTCATCTACATCTGGTGGTTCTAATGTGACTGAAGACGCAGAGGTTTTGCGTCAAATTTTAGATAATCTAGTCATTTTTACATTTAAGCAAGAGGCTATGATTGATGATTTAAGTGATAAGGAAAATGCTTTTACAAATACTTCCAAGGTAATTCTAAAACAGCAAGAACTAAAAACTTTATTTGAACATGTAGATGATAGCCTTTTTGCTTTATCGCTTCGTGTTCCTGAAATATCTGAAACCATTAATAAAGAGGTTACGGAGCTCTATTATAATTTGGATAATGTGGTGGAAAACCTTTCTGAATCTAGGATCTATCAAAGTGTTTCCTATCAAAAATATGTGTTGAATTCGGGTAATACCTTATCAGATCTTTTAGCTAATATTCTAGATAATATGCAGGAAAGTATGAAGTCTGGGAAAGGTGAGGGTTCTGGCGAAGATTTTCAATTGCCAGATATTATTAAAGGGCAATCAGATCTCAATAAAAAAATGGGTCAGGCTGGTCAAGGAAAAGATTCAACTAAGGGCGAAAGTGGTTCATCTGGTAAAAATGGTCAAGAAGGTCAAGAAGGTCAGCAGGGTAGTCAAGGTAAAAATGGCACTTCTGGGAAACAAGGTAAGGGAGGTAAAGATGGTGAATCTGGTTCTTCTGGGTCTAATGGAAAAGAGTCTAATGGGGGTACTTCTGGTTCTGGCGAAGGTGATTCTAAAGGAGATGGTGAAGGAAATGGGCAAAGTGACGGTAAAGGTTATGGTAATGGTGGCGCTATGGGGAATGGCAACACCGGATTATCAGAAGACGCCTTAAAGGAAATATATCAAATCTATAAGGAACAAGAGCTTTTAAAGAATAAACTAGAGCAGCAATTATCGAATATGATTAATAAGGAAGATCGAAGTTTAGGTCAAAAATTAATCCGTCAAATGAATGACTTTCAAAATAGTTTATTAGAGAATGGAGTTACAAGAAGTACTATTGACAAAGCAACAATTATTCAGTATGAATTGATAAAATTGGAAGGTGCTGCTATGAAACAAGGGGAGAAAAAAGAACGAGAAAGTAATACTAATTCTAATTCGTTTACAAACCCCGTACTTACGCAACCAGCAATCTTTGATAATTACAAAAATCAGAACGAAATTTTAAATAGACAAGCACTACCTTTGCGGCAAAATTATCAGAATAGAATTAAAGAATATTTTAATACAAATGATTGAATTTAATTACGAGTTAGATTTTGAGTTAACTAAAGAACCCTATTATGTAGATTGGTTAACTAGGGTTATAGATTCTGAGGATAAATCCTTGGGTACTTTAAGTTATATTTTTTGTGATGATGCTTATCTTTTAGATATTAATATGAAGTATCTTAATCATGACACCTATACAGATATTATAACTTTTGATTATTGTGAGGGCGATACTATTTCGGGAGATTTATTTATTTCTATTGATAGAGTGTTAGAGAATGCTAAAGAATATGATGTAGATTTTTTAGAAGAATTACATAGAGTTATGTCTCATGGAGTTTTGCATTTAGCAGGCTATAAGGATAAAACAGATATGGATGCTGCGCTTATGCGTAAGAAAGAAGAGGAGAAAATTAAATTGTTCCACGTGGAACATTAAGGAAAATTATGTTTGATAAAGAGTACGATGTTATAGTTGTTGGTGCTGGCCACGCAGGATGTGAGGCCGCTGCTGCTGCTGCAAATATGGGTTCTAAAGTTTTATTGGTCACAATGAACCTTCAGAATATTGCGCAAATGTCTTGTAATCCAGCTATGGGCGGTATTGCAAAAGGACAAATTGTTCGTGAAATTGATGCCCTTGGCGGGTATAGTGGAATCATTTCTGATAAGTCAGCGATACAGTTTAAGATGTTGAATAAGTCAAAAGGTCCTGCTATGTGGAGTCCTAGAACTCAAAATGATCGTATGGTTTTTGCTGAGGAATGGCGATTGGCTTTGGAGAATACGCCAAATGTTGATTTTTATCAGGAGATGGTATCAGGTCTTTTAGTGGAAAATAATAGGGCAGTTGGTGTCACTACGTCACTCGGCATTAAGATAAAGTCAAAGTCTGTAGTGCTTACTAATGGTACTTTCTTGAATGGCTTAATTCATATAGGGGATAAAAATTTTGGTGGTGGTAGAGCAGGTGAACGTGCTGCAACCGGAATTACAGAGCAATTATTGGGCTTAGGTTTTGATTCAGGAAGGATGAAAACGGGCACACCGCCAAGAGTTGATGGCAGGTCTTTAGATTATTCTAAGATGATTTTGCAGCCTGGAGATGCTATTCCGGAGAAATTTAGTTACTCTCCAACCAAGGCTTTAGAGCATCAGAGAGATTGTCATATGACCCATACGAGTGAATTAGTTCACGATTTATTGCGTGAAGGTTTTGATAGGTCGCCAATGTTTAATGGCAGAATTAAAAGTTTAGGACCTCGATATTGTCCATCTATCGAAGATAAAATTAATCGTTTTGCTGATAAAAATAGTCATCAATTGTTTGTTGAGCCAGAAGGTTGGAGAACGGTTGAAGTCTATGTAAATGGTTTTTCTACATCTTTGCCGGAAGATGTTCAGTTCAAAGCATTGCGTTCTGTTGTCGGTTTTGAGAACGTAAAATTCTTTAGACCAGGGTATGCAATCGAATATGATTACTTTCCGCCAACGCAATTAAAGCATACTTTAGAAACTAAATTGGTTTCTAATTTATACTTCGCAGGACAAATAAACGGAACCACTGGTTATGAGGAAGCAGCATCTCAAGGTCTTATGGCGGGTATAAATGCGCACCAAAAAATTAATGAAAAAGAAGATTTTATCCTTAAAAGAGATGAGGCTTATATTGGAGTTTTGATTGATGATTTAATAACAAAAGGTACAGAAGAGCCATATCGTATGTTTACTTCTAGAGCAGAATATAGAACCTTATTGCGTCAAGATAATGCGGATTTGCGTTTGACTCCTCGAGGATATGAAATAGGTTTGGCTCGTGAAGATAGATTGAGAAGAATGGAGGACAAGCTAGAAAAGTCTGAAAAATTTGTGCAGTTCTTTAAAGATACGAGTGTGCTTCCAGATCAAATTAATCCGATTTTTGAAAGTGTAAATTCGGCAATAGTAGATCAATCCTTTAAAATGTTTAAAGCTTTTTCAAGGCCAAATGTTACCATGGACCATATGATGTCTATAGATACTGTAGCTAATTTTGTGACTGAAAACAATTTGAATAGAGAGGTTTTAGAACAGGCCGAAGTACAAGTAAAGTATTCTGGATACATAGCTAAAGAAAAAAATAATGCAGATAAATTACATCGTTTAGAGAATGTGAAGATTCCAGCTAATTTTGATTATACTAAATTAAAGTCCCTTTCTACAGAAGCTAGGCAAAAGTTAACTAAGATTCAACCGGTTTCTATTTCTCAAGCTTCCAGAATTAGCGGAGTATCTCCTAGCGATATAAGTGTGCTTTTAGTATTTCTAGGAAGATAATATAGCTTCTTTTTCTAAAACATATAAGGCCTCTAAATTCATTTTTAGAGGCCTTTTCTTTAGGAGTATATTTTGGTTTCGGCCGCTTATTTTTATTAAGCGGTGTTAATTTTTCTTATTCTGGTTATTGATTTCTTATGTAAAAAGCTATTTGTTTTTTAGTAGTTGTTATCGGTTGATTGTCTATCTGGGTTCATTATAGATGTATGCAATTATGTCTTTTATTTTAATGAAACAATCAAATTGTTCCACGTGGAACAATTTGATTGTTTCGGTAATTAGGTTTTCAAATAAAATATTTGGTCCGTAGTTTAATTAAATATGTTGTACAAATAAATGTTGTGAGCATTCTAAAAATTGTGGTGGGAAGGTTAAAGTTGAAAATTGCTATTGCGTTTATTAATACTTTTTGGTGAAAGGGTGTAAGTACAAAATTGTTTACTCGGTATTTTTTCTCCCTTTCTGGAAGCAATATAATTTGGGATTTATAGCAGAATAGATTGCAATAAAATTGTGGAGGAGAAAATTAGCTGATCTTTTCAAAATTGATTTTTTTTGAATCTAACAATGTAGGTTGTTAATAGTTTTTTAGAAATAATCTGAGCGCTCTCCAATTTTGGATTTGAAAGATGTTTTCTTTTTTTGAATAGAGGATACAAAATCATTTATTTCATTATTGCGCGATTGTGTTTAATATTTTTTAGGTCTATTTTTTTTGATGGTTAGTTTAAGTTTTCATTTGATTACATCCTCAAAGAATTAGTATAGAAGTTTGTATTTTCAAAAATAAATGGAACATATAAATCCTTAATTTAAATTGCCATTTAAGTATTGTCGAATTCTTGAAAATACTTTTTGTTTGAAAATTATTTTTTAGCTACTTCAGTTTTAAAGTATCTTCGTCAGCTAAGAAAGAATATTTAGCGACACACAATTACAATGAAATTTTATTTAAAAACTAAAGACTATTCTGTTAGTCAAGAAACCTTTGAATTATTTCTGGATCAGGAATTAGATATGTTAGTTACAAAACCAGAACCTCAGGTTTTAGATTCGTATTATGATAGCGAGGTTTATATTTCTCATACCGATGCTAATGTATCCTTGATGGACAAAATCTACCAAACTGTAAAAAAGATTAATTTAAAGAACAAGCTTAAAATTGTGTCTAAGCATGCAAAAGGAAAACGTCTTTTGGATGTTGGAGCTGGTACTGGGGATTTTTTGGTGGTGGCAAAAGAAAATGGTTGGAGCGGAGTAGGAGTAGAACCAAATAAAAAAGCGCGAGATAAAGCTTTCGAAAAAGGCTTAGAGTTAAAAACTGTTCTAGAAGATTTTACTGATGAAAAATTTGATGTCATTACTTTGTGGCATGTTTTGGAACATGTACCCAATTTAACCGATCAGGTAACTAGGTTATCTGGTTTATTATCGGACCATGGAATTTTAATTGTGGCTGTTCCGAATTATAAATCTTTCGATGCAAAATACTATAAAGAGCATTGGGCTGCTTTTGATGTGCCAAGACATCTTTGGCATTTTTCTAAATCATCAATCACTAAACTTTTTTCAAAAGAAGATTTAAAAATTTCAAAAATCTATCCTATGGTCTTTGATGCATTTTATGTTTCCCTATTATCAGAAAAATATAAATCTGGTAAGCAAAACTTTTTAACGGCTTTTTTTGTGGGTTTACGTTCAAATATCAAAGCATGGAGGACTAAGGAGTATTCTTCTCTAATATATGTCCTAAAAAAGCCTAAATAATCATTTTAAGCTCTTTTGAGAGGGTTTTTGCCCCTGTATCGAGTAAGTAGTTGTTTATTTTTAAAAATCGATTCAGAGCCTATTTAAAATAGGCTGTTTTTAATCGAAACCCTTGATTGATTTTGATTTTAGGATAGATATTATTTATAGTGGTTTTTTGGAGGTTTATTTTTGAATTTTACGAAAATATTGAACTGAAAGTTTTGTCAATCTTGAAAATATTTTTTGTGCCCAATATTAATTTATTGAAGCCTTAGAGAGATTTTAAAAATAGTTTACTACCTATCATTTTTTTGTTTCATAATTTCCAAGGTAGTTTTATACAGATCGGTTTTCATAATTTTTGATTTTAACCACGCATAAAAACTTAATACAAACAAATCCTCTTTTTCTTCCCGCGAGGTCAGTAATGATTTTTTCACTTTCAACATAAATTCATTTTGATTGATCGTTTCTTTATGATAAAAATAATGGGTTGCTAAACTCAAGAATTCTAAAACTCTTTGTTCCTTGTTTTCCTTTAACCGTTTGCTATATTTTTTACGGAAACTTTTTATTCTAGATTCCACCAAATCCAAATGCTCCATTTCCATATAAAGCATTATTTCTGTTAGGTTCTTTTTCACCACCCAAATTTCTCCCCCTTTCTCTGCGTACCAAGTATCGCTATGCCGCGATTCTTTGAAAATTTGTAGCGCCTCTTTACATCTATTTTGCTGAAATAAGAGAACTACAGCTGTTAGTTTTAAATCCATGACATAAGCAATCTGCTGTTTGTGTTTTTCAAAATCAAATTGTTCTAAACACCTTAAGGCTTTTTCATACTTACCAGAGTAGTTTAAGTTTAAGACCAGCAACAAAGTGTATTGAGGTGTGAAACGTTGGTAGTAGCAATTGTTTTGTTTTTTCATTTCTGTCTCCATCCGCTCCAAGTACTTCCTGGACTGCTCAAAGTCTTTATTTCTGAAGTGTGAATTGGCGATGTAATACAATATTTGTATGTGATAGAATAAATGTTTTTCAGAAAGATTTTGTTTGTGTTCTATTTCTTTATTTACTTTTTCTATAAAAGGAAGTAGGGTGTAAAAATCACGGGTAATATGAGCTGCCTCGTTATTAATCGCTACAATTTTATATAAAGACCGATAGCTTAATCCATTTTCAATAGAAATATCAAAATCAGATAAGGTCTTGGCTACAGTTTGGGTAACATTTTTACTTTTTGTGATTAATTCGTTTTTAATGGTTGCGTAGAAAAGGTTTAAGTTTTCTTCTTGTTGAAATAAGAGCTTGTTGGTCTTGAACTGTGTGATTAGCGTTTCTAAGTCAATTTTTCTATCCAAATGCGCATATTGTATACGGGTGTAGTATATCTCGTTTAATATCCCATAGAGTTCATGCTGTTTTGCTTTTATTTCTGCCTTTTTTACGATTTTTAAAGCAACCTTATACGCTTTTTGCTCAAAGAGTATTCTACTCGCTAGCAAAAGCTTAATAATTTCCATTTCTTCAGATTGTTCTCCTTCAAAACTTTTAGTCGCTATAAAATCTATTAAACCATCAAAGAGGCGTTTGCTCAAGGCGTGGTAGGCGCCTTTAGACTTTCTACCGTAAAGGAGCACATCAATATGTTCAACATTAGGGTTCGTTGCTAGTATTTTGAATAAAGCCACGTTTTTAGTATCGTGTCTTTTATTCCTTTGGTGTAGCCGGGTAACAAAAGCTTTTTGCTCTTCGGTGGTTAATGTTGCTATTAATCCAGTAGTTACATTCATTATATCGTAAGGTATAAGTACTATAAATATAATGAATACAATAGTTTTTATCATATTTATGAGATTTATATCATAAGTTTTATTGTAAAGTAGACTTTTGAAAATAGGGTAGGCTCCCCATCTTTGTACCGTTGAAACAAACTAAATCAACAAAATAATTAATCATCAAAAATCAATTAGTATGAATTACAATTTTAGTAACGATACCGGAGAAGAAAAGAACAAGAAAAAAATTCAGAAAGAATTTGATAACAAACCAACCCCTGCGTTTATAGGCGCTTCTTGGGTGGCACTAGTAGCAGGTATGCTTGCTTTCTGTGTAGGGTTGTCCAATGCAGCAATGCTATTGAATGAAAAAGGGTATTATTTAACCATTTTATTGTTCGGATTGTTTTCTGCAGTATCCGTACAAAAAAATGTTCGAGACCGATTAGAAGGTACAGAGGTAACAGATATGTACTATGGAATAAGCTGGTTTGCTGCGTTAGCATCTATAACCTTACTGGTTATTGGTTTATGGAATGCCGATTTAGAATTGAGTGAAAAAGGATTTTACGGAATGTCATTCACCTTAAGCTTATTTGCAGCTATTGCAGTACAAAAAAACACACGTGATAAGAAGTTTATAGAAAGTACAGAAGAGGTATAATTTCAAAAGAAGGAAGTACTCATAAGGTGCTTCCTTTTTTTGATGATTAGAAAAGGCAACTGCAGGCATGTAGTTGCCTTTTTTGTTTTTTAAGGTTGATTATTTAAGGTTGAATTTTACTATTTTTAGGGAGTGTGTATTGTATTGGTTTTTTTTTAAGAATGTAAATGTCCGCGTAAAATTATAACCAAGCGTAAAACATCCCAGCCTATCGACAGTCCCCTCAAGGGGACAATGGTTAGCGCAGGTATTCCCCTCAATAGCGCGAGCGTCACGTTCGTGCCCAGCAACAATAAAAGCTGTAGAAGACATATTAATACACAGTACAGATTTGAATAAAAAAGTAGATAACGAATTTACAAAAAAAGGAAGTTTCATAAAATTGTTTAATGAGGGTGGTGCCTTAAAAACCGCTTTAAAAAAAAATTAGAATAATGAGTATTTTAAACCAGCATAAAAAAATATTTAGTCTAGTACAAGTTGAATTAGAAAAGTTAGGATTTTCTGAATTTGAGCATGACCCCGTTTTTCAATAAATACCCCGCATTGGAAGCCATTAACCAAGAAATTATTAATAAAGTGCCAGAGGAGGATTATTTTGAATGGTTTCCTAGAGAGTTGAATTTTAAAGTATTAATAATTATGAAGTTATGTAACAATCTAAAATATGATGCATTAAAAAATTGGGCACTTAATGCTTATAAAAAAGGAGTAGATATAGATTATGAACGGTACAAAAACGACTTTATAAATTTAAATACGTTACTTGACTTATTGGATAATGGTACATATTTGAAAATAATAGAAAAAGACAACATGGCTTAAGTTCGTTTTTAGTTGCTCCTCGCTAGCGCGAGCGTCACGCTGGTGCCAGCAGCAGTAAGTTGGTGTAATTGAAATAAAACAATAAAATAATAATCAAGCGTAAAACACCCCGGCCTATCGGTAGTCCTCTCAAGAGAACAATGGTTAGCTCAGATATTCCCCCTTGGAAGGGGGTGCCCGCAGGGCGGGGGATGTAAAAGGATAAAAAAACTAAAAAGTTGAAAATAAGTTCAAAAAAGTAAACCTAAACCTTATTTTTAAGGAAAATAAGACGAAAATTATTATGACTATAAAACAATCAGAACAGGATAAAAACGGAGTTTTTAAGGCTGTGATAGAAGATCAGGAGGTTGGCCATTTGGAATATGCTTGGCTAGGTCCCAAAACCTTAAGTATTAATCATACCGAAGTAAATCCAGATTTTGGAGGCCAAGGTATTGGTAAAAAACTGGTACTAGCTGCTATTGATTTTGCTCGGGAAAAAAATGCTAAAATAAAACCATTATGTACCTACGCCAAAGCGGTGATAGATAAAACCCCAGAACTTCTAGTTATTCTAGCATAAAAAAAGAGGGTACAGGGATTAGAATACCAGATATTAGCGCATTAAGGCTAACTTTTTGCAAATAATCCAAAACCTTTTCTATTTTTGCGACACACTTAAAAATAAAACATGAAAAAAATTGTAATGGCTTTAGCACTATTTAGTGTTTTTGCATGCCAAGAGAGTAAAATTGGTTTTGTTGATAATCAAAAGCTAATGGAAGAGTATCAAGAAAAAATTGACGTTGAAGCTAAATTCAAAGTTAAAATAGATGCTTTAACGCAACAGAGAGATAGTATTTCTCAAATGTTTCAGATGAAATTACAAGCTTTTCAGGCTAAAGCACAAAAAATGCCGCAAAAACAGGCACAAGAAGAGTACGGTCAATTACAACAAGAAGGTCAGTTTATGGGCCAGCAATTGCAAAAGCAAGAACAAGAATTACAAGTACAAAGCCAAACAGAAATGGATAGTATTGTAAGTAAAGTAAAAAGAGAAGTTAAGGCTTACGGTAAAGATAACGGATATACGTTTATCTTAGGTGGTGGAGACGGTGGTAGTGTTCTTTACGGAGCAGAAGCACAAGAAGTTACTGCGCCAATCGTAAAAGCGTTAAACGATAAGTACAAGAACTAAAACTTAGTACGTACATATAAAAAAAGCCTCAACATATGTTGAGGCTTTTTTTATTGCAGTAAAAACAACAAAAACATAGCGGGAATAAAATAGACCGCGATAGTTTTTGCGCCTTCGTAATCCTTAGCCATCCGCTGCCCAAACAATAGCATCAAAAGTGATATACAAGAAAACAGTGCGCCGTAAAAGGCTAAACCTGTTTTGTTTTCTACCAACAGTTGGTAAATACCTCCAATACATAAGAAGGCTGCAATCATCTCTGTGATTAATACAATACTTAAGAGTAGGGGAACACTATTTTTTAAAGGCGATTTTGAAAAATGTTCTTTTAGCCAACCTAGGTTTCCCTTCCAATCTAAGATTTTATCAACGCCGCTCTGCAGAAACGTGATGATTAGAAAAATTAGTAAAATTATTTCTGTGGCATTATTCATAAATGGTTTCATCATAAAGTTGGTTTTAGGCTACGCCTGCTTTTTTATGTAATAAACGAGTTAATCGGATAGATAAGTCGGTGAAAATAATTTTAGCATTTCCATTCCGTTCAATATGATAAATGGCGCGCTCTAATTCTTCCGTGATTTCAATAATGTTATTTTCGTGAATAAAGGGGGCAAACTTATTAATATCAAAACCATCTACATGGATACGCATATAAGCCAATTCTTTTGCATTAAAATTAATTAGCATGGCTTGACGCATAATAGCAATACAGTACAAAATAAATTTTTTCTGAGTTTCTCTTCCTGTTTTTGCTAATTCTGCACTCCAAGAAATAAGATCATGAATAGCTGCTTTATTTCCCTTGGCTTTAAACGCACTTCGTACCCATTGAACAAACCATTTTTCAAAAACTAAATCTTCAGAATCATTATTCATTAGATCTAGCGCCTTGTTGTAATTACCGTTAGCTTCATTAGCCAAACGTAAAGCCTGTTCTTGTGCAATACCAAGATCTATAAGGCCATTAGCAATAGCGTCTTCAGAAAGTGGCGGAAAATGTAGCACTTGGCAACGAGACCTTATGGTTTGTATAATCTGCTCTTCATCTTCTGCAATTAATATAAACACCGTTTTTTCTGGGGGCTCTTCTATAAGTTTTAAAAGCTTATTGGAGGCGGAAATGTTCAGCTTATCGGCCATCCAAATAATGCATATTTTATACCCTCCTTCATAGGATTTTAAAGAGAGTTTTTTTACAATTTCTTGTGCTTCATCAACACCAATTTGTCCTTGCTTTTTCTCAATATCAATGAGCCGGTACCAATCAAATAAATTGCCATAGGGCTGCTCCTTTACAAAAAGCCTAAAATCTTGAATATAATTATCACTTACTGCATGACTTTTTACTTTATCGGAATTGGCCACAGGAAAAGCAAAATGTAAATCTGGATGTGTAAGGGTATTACATTTAATGTGGCAGGCTTGTTTTTCTTGGTCTGTTGCTTTTTCAGAAGTTTCACAAAGAACATGTTGCGCATAGGCAATGGCCATAGGTAAAGTACCACAGCCTTCTGGTCCAATAAATAGCTGTGCATGCGGAATTCTTCCTGCTTTTGCGCTAGATACCAAATGGTTTTTTATGTGTGATAGGCCTAAAATAGAATCAAATAACATGCGTCAAATATAAGGTATTTTGGCACAATCAATTCTAAATTATATGCTATGCTAATGCTTTAAAACTGAATTACATCGTTCTAGTAAAATTTATAAATTTCATAATGTATTTACGAAATCTTAGGTAATTTGTTAAATCAACGATAATTACGGCAATAGGATACTGCATGGAGCACATAAATTTTTACATTTGTTGCTATTCAAACAACGAATTAACATGAAGACTGTAGATAATTTTAATTTCAAAGGAAAAAAAGCATTAGTAAGGGTAGATTTTAATGTACCATTTGATGGGGATTTAAAGGTAACCGATACCAGTAGAATTGAAGCTGCAAAACCAACTATTATAAAAATATTAGAAGATGGTGGTAGCGCAATTCTTATGAGCCATTTAGGAAGGCCAAAAGGGAAGGTTAATCCTGATATGTCATTAAAACATATTTGTGATGAAGTTTCTAAGATAGTAGGTGTTAGTGTAAAGTTTGTTGAAGATTGTGTTGGCGAAAAGGCAGAAGCTGCTGCTGCTAATTTAAAAAGTGGGGAAGTGCTTTTATTAGAAAACCTTCGTTTTCATGCGGAAGAAGAAAAAGGAGATAAAGCATTTGCAGAACAATTGTCTAAATTAGGAGATGTGTATGTAAATGATGCTTTTGGTACTGCGCATAGAGCACACGCTTCTACAACTGTTGTTGCTCAGTTTTTTCCTGAAAATAGATGTTTTGGTTATTTGTTAGCAAAAGAAATTGAAGCTATTGATAAAGTAATGGCAACTGGCGAAAAACCAGTTTGTGCTATTTTAGGAGGTTCTAAAGTATCTTCTAAAATTACCATTATTGAAAATATTTTAGACAAAGTAGATCATTTAATCATCGGTGGTGGTATGACGTATACGTTCATAAAAGCACAAGGTGGAAAAGTAGGAGATTCTATTTGTGAGGATGATAAACAAGAATTAGCATTAGAAATTTTAAAGAAAGCTAAAGAAAAAGGAGTAGAGGTTCATATTCCTGTTGATGTTTTAGCCGCAGATGATTTTAACAATGATGCCAATACAAAAGTAGTTCCTGTAACAGAAATCCCTGAGGGCTGGCAAGGTTTAGATGCCGGACCAAAAACTTTAGAAAACTTCAAAGAAGTAATTTTAAAATCTAAAACTATTTTATGGAATGGTCCTATTGGTGTTTTTGAAATGCCAACATTTGCAAAAGGAACTATTGCTATAGGTAACTATATCGCTGAAGCTACAGAAAATGGTGCATTCTCTCTTGTAGGAGGCGGAGATTCTGTTGCTGCGGTGAAACAATTTGGCTTTGAAGACAAAGTTAGTTATGTGTCTACCGGTGGTGGTGCCATGTTAGAAAGTTTAGAGGGTAAAACATTACCAGGTATAGCTGCAATACTATAATATTTAACATTTTATCGTTAAACAGACCTTTGTTAGAAAGGTTAAATTAGGAGTAAAAAATTTTATTTTTGTAAAAAAAAGACGATTTTCGTCCATTGCTTTCTAATAAAGGTCTTTTTATGATGTATAAACACAGTAAAATACTAACTCTTTTTTCTGTAGCGGTGTGCAGTACAGCTATGTATGCGCAAACTACACCAAAGGAGAATACTATCAGAATTATTGAAGCTAAAGATATTCCTTTAGACACTACAGTAAAAGTTCTGAAAAACACCCAAAACAATGTCATTCAAGTAGCTCCGAATGGCACTATAGAACATCCTAACTTTATTGTAAAAAAGGATGAAAAATACAATCTACTAGATAATCTGGAATCGGCTAAATACGACAGTCTTTGGCTTAAGGAAATGGCAGATAATGCTTCTCTTTTTGATGAAATGTATGAAGAGGTTTCAACTCTGGAAGTAGATGAGAACTTTTTAGCTTCTGTAGATACAGAAACGCTTAAGCTTCGTTTAGAAAAACTTAATCAGAAAACGCCTTTTAATGTTGAGTACAACCCTTCGTTAGAGAGTGTAATTCAATCATTCTTAAAAAGAAAAAGAGGCTTAATGGAGCGTATGCTTACTCTGAGTCAGTTTTACTTTCCAATGTTTGAACAAGAATTAGCCAGTTATAATATTCCATTAGAATTAAAATATTTAGCTATTGTAGAATCAGCATTAAACCCTAGAGCAAGATCTAGAGTTGGTGCTACAGGACTATGGCAATTTATGTATCCTACGGGTAAAATGTATGATCTTGATGTAAGTAGTTACGTTGATGATCGTAGTGACCCTATAAAAGCCACTAAAGCGGCTTGTGCTTACTTATTAAAATTACATGATATTTATGACGACTGGGATCTTGCCTTAGCGGCTTATAATTCAGGACCAGGAAATGTAAATAAAGCCATAAGAAGGTCTGGTGGGCTTACGAACTATTGGAACATTAGAAATAATTTGCCTCGTGAAACTGCAGGTTATGTACCGGCCTTTCTAGCTACTATGTATTTGTTTGAATATGCTGATGAGCATGGACTGAAGCCTAAAAACGCGGAACGTCCATATTTTGAAACAGACACGATTCATGTAAAACGATTAATTACATTCCAGCAAATTTCAGAACTCGTAGACGTTTCTATGGAGGAGCTAGAAGTTCTAAATCCTTCTTATAAACTAAATATTATTCCCTACATAGATGGGGAAGATTATGCACTTCGTTTGCCTATTGCAGCTATTGGTAAGTTTGTAGCTAATGAAGATGCTATTTATGCTCATGTAGAAGAGCAGTTAAAAGTTGAAGAAAAAGTATTACCACAGTTAGTAGAAACAAAAAACCAGGTGCGGTATAAGGTGCGTAGTGGAGATTTTCTTGGTAAGATTGCAGAGCGCCATGGTGTTCGGGTAAGTGATATCAAAAGATGGAACAATCTTAGAAGTAATAATTTAAAAATTGGTCAACGTCTTACTATTCATTCTAAAAAACCTGTTAGTGTAGCAAGTAGAAGTACTAAGACTACCACAAAAAGCGCTATTTCGGCAAGTACAAAAATACATACGGTACGCTCAGGCGATTCACTTTGGACAATCTCTAAAAAATATCCGGGTATTTCTGTCGATAATTTAAAGAAGTGGAATGGAATTAGTGGAAACAATTTAAAATTAGGCACGAAACTTGTGCTGTGTGATTGTCAACCCTAACGATTAACATTTCTATGAAAAAAATAGCAAGTATTTTAGTCATTTCCTTACTCTTATTGTCTTGCAAAGATGATAAAAGTGTTAAGTATGTTCCAGAATCTATTGGAGCCATAAATTCACTTTCTGTAGTTATAGATAATGAGTTATGGCAAGGTGAAGTAGGTGATAAGGTACGAGAGTACTTTGCGGCACCGGTTGTAGGTCTTACATTAGAAGAACCTCTTTTTACCATAAACTACATGCCTCCATCCGTTTTTACAGGGAGTATACAGCATTCAAGATCTGTACTGTATGTTACTAGAGACAGTACCAATAAAACATTAATTAAAACAGATGTGTATGCGAAGCCTCAAAAGGTTGCGGTTATATCTGGTAAAAATGTTCAGGACATTAAAAAAGAGATTGATGCTAATGCAGGTAAAATTATTGAAGCCTTTAGAGGTTTAGAAATTACTGAGGCACAAAAACGGTTTAGAAGGTCTCTTAATAGAGAAGGAGTATTGAAAGAAACCTTTAATGTGAATCTAGAGATTCCATCGGCTTATAAAGTAGGGAGACAAGAAGATAATTTTGTTTGGTATGATCGTCAAGTTCCTAAGGGAACTATGAACGTTATTATGTATGCTATGCCAGAAGATTATTTTAAAAACGATTCTACTCTGGTACGAGATATTCTTAGAATGCGAGATTCTATTGGGAGTGTTTATATTCCAGGAGAAGATATTCCAGGCAAAAAGAACCACATGGTTACCGAAAAGATATTTGCGCCACATGTGTATCCTGCAGAGATTGCGGGTAAAAAAGCGGTAGAAGTAAGAGGTCTTTGGGAAATGAGTGATTATCCTATGGGTGGCCCTTACTTAATGTATATCATAAACGATAAGGAGAACAACAGGAAGTTGATAATAGAAGGCTTTACTTTTGCTCCTGCCTCTAGAAAAAGAGATAATATGTTTGAGTTAGAAGCTATTCTAAAAACCATTACCTTCCTCAAATCATAAACTTTTTTAGTTTCAACCAATAAAAAACCCCTATTGCTTTCGCAATAGGGGTTAATTTTTGTCGAAATTTTAATTATTGAAACGCAAAACCGGTAGACGCTCTAAATATGAACGCAAAAATTGCTACACCGATTAATGCAAAACAAAACCATGCATACATCTGCAAATAGTTTTTGATTAGGAAATTCCCCAAATTCCTAAAAGCTTCAAAATAAATTTCTTTAACGAGTAAAATATTCCTCATAATCCCCAAATTATAAATTAACAATACCGCAATATTGTATAATTCAGTACTTTAATAAATTATAATGGCTGAAATGGGTATAAATCAGGTGTAGAGATTTCTGAGATTGCGTTCTATCTTTAAAGTGCAATTTTAATCGTTTAAGTGGCTGATAGCTAGATTTTGGTGTTTTTAAACGGGAGCTTATTATTCTCTATGAGTTATAATTATATACCATACAATAAGGGTGTAATAGCGCCTTTTTGCGAAATCATTTCTAAGTATAGGGTATATTGTGTAGTAAAAGGCGTTAAAGTTCTCTAATGGGCTTTAAATTGCTTATATAAGGTATTTATGCCTAAAGTTTAGTGCAAAAAAAAGAGCAACTGTTGAGTTGCTCTTTTTCTAATTTTGATTAACAATTTATACCATAAATAGTTTTTTAACTAGTACGATAATTCCGCTAATAAAATTGTTTCTGTAAACTTGAATTTCTTCTTGTTGAGATGAATGACTGATCTGTGCTTCCATAGTGCTAATAAGGTTGTTAAATTTATAAACTTGGGGTTTATAGTTGTTGTTCCGTAAATCTAATAAAAAACATTAGAATTTTAAATATAATTGTTGTGAAATTCTAAAAAAACGTTGGCAATCGTTGCTTTTTCAATGAAAGCGTGTGTTAAAGGCTCATCTCAGGAACATCACCTTCAATAATTAGGGTGCCTTCTGTTGCTGCAATAATTTCATTCACACTAACCCCTGGAGCGCGTTCTAAAAGTTTAAAACCCTTTTCAGTAACTTCTAATACGGCAAGGTTGGTTACAATTTTCTTTACACATCCTACACCAGTCAGTGGTAAACTGCATTGCTTTAATAATTTAGACTCCCCAGCTCTATTGGTATGCATCATGGCTACAATAATATTTTCTGCAGAGGCAACAAGGTCCATAGCGCCTCCCATTCCTTTGACCATTTTACCCGGAATCTTCCAATTGGCAATATCGCCCTCTTCAGAGACCTCCATAGCGCCCAAAATGGTTAAGTCTACATGTTTACCTCTAATCATACCAAAACTCGTAGCAGAGTCAAAGAAAGACGCTCCTGGCAGTGTTGTAATGGTTTGCTTACCGGCATTTATAATATCTGCATCTTCCTCGCCATCCATAGGAAAAGGTCCCATACCTAAAACACCATTCTCACTCTGGAATTCTACACTTATATCTTCGCGAACATAATTAGCCACTAACGTAGGAATTCCTATTCCTAAGTTTACATAATATCCGTCTTTTACTTCTTTTGCGATACGTTTCGCTATCCCTGTTTTGTCTAACATTTTTTTAATTTGAAAATTTGAAAACGAATTAATTTTTTGTTCTTACGGTACGTTGTTCAATCCTTTTTTCATAATCTTTTCCTTGAAAAATACGCTGAACAAAAATTCCAGGCACATGTATTTCGTTAGGGTTTAATGCTCCTGCAGGAACAAGCTCTTCAACTTCTGCAACCGTAATTTTTGCAGCACCGCACATGACAGGGTTAAAATTACGGGCAGTTCCTTTAAAAATTAAATTCCCTGCTTCGTCCCCTTTCCAAGCTTTTACAAAAGAAAAATCGGCTTTATAGGCTTCTTCCAAAACATACATCTTCCCATTAAATTCTCGGGTCTCTTTTCCTTCAGCCACTTCAGTACCATAACCTGCAGGAGTATAAAATGCAGGAAATCCAGATTGAGCTGCTCTACATTTCTCGGCTAGTGTTCCTTGTGGGGTTAATTCTACATCTAGTTCGCCACTCAGCATTTGCCTTTCAAATTCATCATTTTCACCTACGTAAGAGGAGATCATTTTTTTTACTTGATGCTTTTGCAATAATAAACCTAAGCCAAAATCATCTACTCCAGCATTATTAGAAATGCAGGTAATATCTTTTACTTCTAAAGACACCAATTCCGCAATAGCATTCTCCGGTATTCCACACAAGCCAAAGCCGCCAAGCATAAAAGTCATTTTATCTTGTACACCTTCTAAAGCTTCATGAACATTAGAAACAGTTTTCTTAATCATTTTAATATAAATTGAGTTGCCTCTAAATTACTATTTTTTAAATGAAAAATGCCCTTAACTTTTTAGTAAAAGCTAAGGGCATTTTGAAATTGATTCTCTGAGATTAGAAATCTAAATCATCTAAATCATCTTCTTCAGGACTGGTACTATCCTTTTTATCGTCCTGAAATTTTGAACAATCTAATTCGATACTCATACCAGACGGCTTTTTGAAATTTCCATCTGAAATATCTAATTCTTTATTAGCATAATTTTTAACCATATATAGCCCCCAAATAGGTAAGGCCATTGAAGCTCCTTGACCATAAGCTGTTCTATTAAAGTGGGTAGCTCTTTCTTCACCGCCAACCCAAACGCCAGTAACTAAGTTAGGTACCATACCCATAAACCAACCATCACTATTTTTTTGTGTGGTTCCTGTTTTACCAGCAATAGGATTAGTTAAGTTATAAGGATATCCTGTAACTACTTCTTTGTAAACGGCATTATTTTTTGCGTAGCTGTGTCTTAATCTTCCTCCAGAACCAGATTGTACTACACCTTGCATTAAATCTACCATAGCGTAAGCAACATCTTTACTCATTACATCTCTAGTTTCAGGTACATATTCATAAAGAACCGTTCCGTTTTTATCTTCAATTCTGGTAACAAGAACTGGTTTTACATAGACACCTTCATTGGCAAAGGTTCCAAAAGCGCCCACCATTTCGTACACATTTACATCTGCAGTACCTAGAGCGATAGAAGGAACTTCAGGAATATCTCTTGAGATCCCCATATTTTTAGCCATAGCCACGACGGGTTTTGGTCCTACTTTGTCCATCAATTGCGCAGTAACAGTATTTACAGATCCCGCTAAAGCCGTCTTGAGGCTCATATTTTTTAAAGTATACTTACCATCAGAGTTTTTAGGGCACCATGCTTCCTGGTTGCCATGCTTCCCAGCCTCAATACAATATTCATCATCATACAAGGTTTCGCAAGGCGAAAGACGTAATTGATCTATGGCTGCTGCATATACAAAAGGTTTGAAAGTAGACCCTGCTTGGCGTGCACCTTGAATTACATTATCATATTGAAAATGCTTATAGTTTAGACCACCAACCCATGCTTTAACATGACCTGTTTGTGGTTCCATAGACATCATAGCTGTACGTAAAAATGATTTGTAATAACGGATAGAATCTAAAGGAGTCATAATGGTATCTTTCTCGTTACCCTCACTATTCCAGTCAAAAACTACCATGGGCGTAGGTTCCTTGAAGGAGGCCCTGATTTCTTTTTCAGACTTTCCTAGCTTTTTCATCTTTCTCCAACGGTCTGAAACTTTCATACCGCGTTCCATAATGCTATTAATCTCTTTGGTGTTAATATCTAAAAAAGGAGCTGTCTTATTGCGTTCTGGCGTGTTTTGTTTGAAAAATTCTGCCTGTAAATTTTTCATATGTTCTTGAACAGCATCTTCTGCATTTTGTTGCATTCTAGAGTCAACGGTAGTATAGACTTTCAATCCGTCTAAATAAATGTTCCATTTATCTCTTTCTCCTTTTAATGCCGGTTTTGGGTTTTTAGAAATCCATTGATTTAAAAAACTCTGTAAGTGCATTCTAAAATACGTACCCAGACCATCACTGTGAGATTCTGGAGAGTAGCGTAAACCTAATGGTAGTTTCTGTAAAGAGTCTTTAACTTTTTCTGAAATGAACTCATATTTTGCCATTTGAGCCAAAACAACATCACGTCTATTTTTGGTGCCTTCTGGATTACGTTTAGGTCGTGGATTGTATAAAGAAGAGTTTTTAAACATTCCTACCAACATAGCAGATTCTGAGACATTTAAGTCTTTTGGTTCCTTCGTAAAATATATTTTTGCAGCAGAACGAATCCCATCGGCATTATTCCCAAAATCATAGATGTTAAAGTACATGGCTATGATTTCTTCTTTGGTATATTGGCGCTCTAAACGTGTAGCAATAACCCATTCTTTTATTTTTTGCGTATAACGTCCCCATCCTCGGGCAGCAGTACCAGTAAATAATTGTTTTGCTAATTGTTGAGAAATAGTACTCGCGCCCCCTTTAGAACCTAAATAGGCAAAAGCACGGAGTGTCCCGCGGGCATCTACACCAGAATGCTCAAAATAACGAGCATCTTCTGTAGCGACTAAAGCATCAACCAAGTTTTTTGGTAATTCTTCAAAAGGTATCGGCGTACGGTTATCATCTAAGTAGTACTTTCCTAAGGTTTCTCCATCAGAAGAAATAATTTCTGTCGCTAAATTGGTTTGCGGATTTTCTAACCTTTCAAAAGTTGGTAATTCTCCGAACCAGTCCCACGATGCTGCTAGGAAAATTAAAACTACACTTAATAATCCTGTTAAAAATAGTATCCAGAACCACTTAATGAATTTGAAAAAATTGTTTTTTTGTTTTTTTTTGGGAGCCCTTGCCATTCCTTAATTATTGGTGTTTTTCAATTTTATAACCGACATCTGTAATGCCTTCTAAATCTACGATTCCTTCTACTCGTCCATTCTTACGCATGGCATGAGCAATTTTTAAATTATATACGCCCTTGACGGGTAAAACGATATTTTCTTTATACCAAAGCTTACTTTCTTTAATACTTCCAGATCCTTTACCTAACCACTGCCCATCAGGGAGAGTCATCTCATATTCTAAGGTGTCTTTTACAGATGCACCATTAGGATATTCTAACTCTGCAATTAAAAAGATATTGCTATAGGCATATTTTTCATCATTTCTAAGATTGATGAAAATATCATAATGTTGTGTTGAATCTAGTTCTGTGATCTGAAATTCTTTGATATCATCTTTATCCCAATTCCCATTGGGTGTTGACTTATACTCAGAGCTTACGGTAGTAGTATCACAGGATGCCAGGAGTACGAGAGATAAAAAACAAAACAAATACTTAGCCATTGTCGGTAGGTCTTTTTTTATTATTAGTTCTTCGCTTGTTATTTTTCTTTGGTCCTGTAGCCTCCTTACTAGGTGAATTCTGATTTTTCTGTTCACTTGGTTTACCTTCAGCGTTTGCAGGCTTTGGTGGTCTAGGTTTTCTTGGTTTATTCCTATTTGGTTTAGGCTTTTGATTAGGATTCTGATTGTTTGCAGGCTTATTTTGCTTTCTTTCTGGCGTTGCAGTTTTAGTTGCATTCGCATTCGGTTGCTGTTTTCTTGCCGGACTACGTTTTTTGTTTCTGTTGTTTTTGGGCTGCTTTGGTTTGTCAAAACGGGTTAAACTATCTTGACCCACTACATTTTCAAAAACTTTCTCTTGTTCTTTTTCTTCAGACTCCTCAATAGCATACTCCTCAAGACTAGTAACTTTCTCATTACGCTTGTTCTTCTCGAGCATTTCATTTACATGCTCTTTTGATAGTGCATGCCAATTAGCCCAATCATCTTTGTAACAGAACCAAAGAGTAGCCTTGAAAATATCTACTTTTTGACATAAAGCCACACCTTTCTCTGTGATGATTTTGGTGTCTGATGCAGGGAAATCTTTTAAAGCGTCTAAATAAACATCTAATTCGTAATTTAAACAACATTTAAGTTTTCCGCACTGACCTGCTAATTTTTGCGGATTTAGAGATAGTTGCTGGTACCGTGCTGCTGAGGTACTTACAGATCTGAAATCTGTAAGCCATGTAGAGCAACAAAGTTCACGACCACAAGAGCCAATACCTCCTAAGCGTTGAGCTTCTTGGCGGTATCCAATTTGGCGCATCTCTATTCGAATACCAAATGCCTTGGCCATATCTTTTATCAACTGACGAAAATCTACGCGCTCCTCTGCTGTATAATAAAAAGTTGCTTTAGACCCATCTCCTTGAAACTCAACATCAGAAAGTTTCATTTGCAGATTTAAAGCAATAGCTAATTCTCGAGAACGCTTCTGAATTTCTGCTTCGCGATCTCTACATTTTTGCCAAATATCAATATCTTTTTGAGAGGCTTTTCGGTATAATTTTGGTAATTCTTGATTGGTGTGGTCTTCATTTTTCTTTTTCATTTGAACTTTTACAAGTTCTCCTGTCAAAGTAACCATACCAATATCATGGCCAGATTGTGCTTGAGTAGCTACAACATCACCAATTGAAAGAGATAAATTTTCTGAATTTCTAAAAAATTCTTTTCTGCTATTTTTAAATCGGACCTCGACACAATCAAATGGTTTTTCTCCATTTGGAAGTGACATATTTGAGAGCCAATCAAAAACTGTAAGTTTATTACAACCATCAGTTCCGCAAGTTCCATTATTCTTACAGCCTTTTGGTTGTCCGTCTTTACCAGTTGAACAACTGCTACAACCCATATTTTTTATATTGATTTCTTGAAAACCAGTAGTCTGCAAGAAAAAAGGTTCATACTAAAATTTAATAACCGTAAAGATAGTGATTTTTCGATGTGACGAAAATTTTAAAAAAGGAGAGCTGTAATAAATTTTTCAGAGGCTTTGAAATTAGAATTAAAAACCTCACCATATTGATGATGAGGTTTTTATCCTATGGTACTTAGAGTACTAAAGTAATTTGTAGTCTTATTTTTTATATTTCAAAACTTCCGACCTACCCTTTTTAAATATTTTATTACTCACAGTTTTACCTTTGCGCAATGCTTTTTGCTCCTCAAAAGGCAGCGCGTGGATGTCTTTGCACGCTGTAGAACAACACTGATCCATACTGGTCGCGCATTCCTCACATTGTATAAATAATAAGTGGCAAGCTTCGTTGGCACAGTTTACATGATTGTCACATGGTTTACCACATTGGTGGCAATTTGCAATAACATCATCGGTAATACGTTCGCCTCTTCTATGGTCAAAAACAAAGTTTTTACCCATAAATTTATTCTCTAATTTTTTATCTTGAACTTGCCGCGTATATTCAATAATTCCGCCTTCTAACTGATAAACTTGTTTAAAGCCTTTATGCTTGTAATAGGCACTAGCTTTTTCGCAGCGAATTCCTCCGGTACAATACATCACTAGTTTTTTATCTTCTTTATGGTCTTTTAAATCGTTTTCAATAATATCTAAAGAATCTCTGAACGTATCTACATCTGGAGTAATGGCATTTTTAAAATGTCCAATTTCACTTTCATAATGGTTACGCATATCTACTAAAACTGTATCCGGATCTTCAATAAGCTCATTGAATTTTTCAGCATCAACATGTATCCCTTTTTGGGTTACATCAAACAAATTATCATCAAGACCATCTGCAACAATTTTATCGCGGACCTTCACTTTTAATTTTAAAAACGATTTGTTGTCTTGTTCAATAGCAATGTTAAGTCTAACATTTTCTAAAAAACTTATGCTATCTAAATGTTTTTTAAAGGCTTCAAAATTTTCTGCGGGCACTGATAATTGCGCATTTATGCCTTCAAAAGCAACATAAATTCTGCCTAAAACATCTAATTCATTCCATGTAATGAAAAGGTGATTTCTAAAAAGTTCTGGATTTTTAATATGCGCATATTGATAGAAAGAGATTGTAAGTCGTTCTTTACCAGCTTCTTCGATAAGAGCTTCTCTTTCTTTTGCGCTCAACGTATTGTACAGTTGCATGCTATACTAATTTTATGAGTTAAAGATTTATTTAAAGAATGCAAATTTAAAGGTTTTGAAAAGTTATACCAAGCAATTATGCATCAAGTTCTTGTAATTAAGATTTGCGCTTAGAGCTAAAAACTAAAATGGCCTTGAAAATTTTCAAGGCCATTACCAGATCACTGAAATAATCTTTTTCATAGAAATTTATTAGAAATGTAGTGATCATCACTGCGCACTACAACAAAGTAATAGCATCTGTGAAAGCGTTCACTAATACTAAGGTGTGTGATTTCTAAAAAGGTTGCTTCTCAAATTGTTATATGCGAAAAGAATTGGTAATTTAGCCTTCCTTAATACAAAAAAAATGAGTTCGGAAAAAGAAGCAAAATTAAAGGCATTAAAACTAACCCTAGATAAACTTGACAAGACATACGGTAAAGGTGCCGTTATGAAAATGGGGGATAGTGTGGTTCAAGACGTTGAAGTAATTCCGTCTGGATCTTTAGGATTAGATGTAGCTTTAGGTGTTGGAGGATATCCTAGAGGAAGAGTTATTGAAATATACGGACCAGAATCATCAGGTAAAACAACCTTAACGTTACACGCTATTGCAGAAGCTCAAAAAAGTGGCGGTATTGCAGCATTTATTGATGCGGAGCATGCTTTTGACCGTTTTTATGCAGCAAAATTAGGTGTAGATATTGATAATTTAATTATTTCACAACCAGATAACGGGGAGCAAGGTTTAGAAATTGCTGACAATTTAATTCGTTCTGGTGCTATTGATATTGTAGTAATAGATTCTGTTGCGGCATTGACGCCTAAAAGTGAAATTGAAGGTGAAATGGGAGATTCTAAAATGGGTCTTCACGCACGTTTAATGTCTCAAGCCTTACGTAAACTTACCGGTTCTATTAGTAAAACAAAATGTACGGTAATCTTTATCAACCAATTGCGTGAAAAAATTGGAGTTATGTTTGGGAATCCTGAAACAACTACTGGTGGTAACGCATTGAAATTTTATGCATCAGTACGTGTAGATATCAGAAGATCTACTCAAATAAAAGATTCAGATGGTAATGTTCAAGGAAACAAGACTAGAGTGAAAATAGTTAAGAATAAAGTTGCTCCGCCTTTCCGTCAAACAGAATTTGATATTATGTATGGAGAAGGTATTTCTAAAGTTGGTGAGGTAATTGACTTAGGAGTGGAATATGAGATTATTAAGAAAAGCGGTTCTTGGTTTAGTTATGGCGATACCAAATTAGGACAAGGGCGTGATGCCGTTAAAAACTTACTGCAGGATAATCCTGAATTACAAGAGGAACTCGACGCAAAAATTAGAGAAGCCATAAAAACTGTAAAAAGCTAAATTAAAAATCCCGATGTAAAAATTGGGATTTTCTTTTTTTAAACGCAACCATTGACGAGCTCTAACATCTTATTAAAAAAATAAGTATGAGAAATCTGTTTGCGCTCTTCACGATGTTGTTGGCAGTACTAAGTTTTACAGGATGTAGCTTAGATGAAACTGAAAATTTCCACTTTGTGACGCTTCCAATAGAAAGTGTAGAAATTCCAGAATCTTTTGATTTAAACGAAACCTATGAAATTAAAGTAACGTATCTGAGAACATCAGATTGTGCTTTTTTTGAAGGTTTTGATATTGTCAAAGAAGATACTACCATAAGAACTGTAGCAGCTATTGGTTCTATGTTAAGTGATTCTGATGATTGTAAAGAAGTTTTGGAGGAAGTAGAAACTTCGTTTAATTTTATTGTTTTATATCCAGACACCTATCTTTTTAAATTTTACACAGGAGAAGATGCAAATGGTGAAGCGGAGTATTTAGAAATAGAAGTGCCGGTGAACGAATAGCAATAAAGTTATCAACCTTAAATACACTACTCAATTTTGAGTCTAGAAGAACTCATTAACAACTGCAAAAAAGGCAATAGAAAAGCCCAGGAGCAATTATATCGAGATTACTCTCGGGTATTGTTTGGGGTTTGTCTTAAGTATTCTCGCAATAAAACGGAGGCCGAGGATAATTTGCATGATAGTTTTATGGTTATTTATAATAAGATAGGCCAGTTTAAGTTTAAGGGTTCTTTTGAAGGATGGATAAAGCGTATTACGGTAAATACAATCCTTCAGAAATACAGGAAAGAGACTAATCTTAGTCTTGTGCATGATAATATTGAGGAAGAAGAAGTGGAAGCGTCTAGTAGCTTTTCTGAGATTAGTTTAGCCAGTTTATTGCAATACATACAAGAATTGCCCAATAAATATAGACTAACCTTTAATTTATATGTTCTAGACGGATATTCTCACGCAGAGATTAGTGAAATGTTAGGAACCTCATTAGGGACCTCAAAATCTAACTTAGCGAGAGCTAGGATGATTTTAAAAGAAAAAATAGAAGCAGATATAAAACGAGAGGTTATTTTATAACCATCTTGTTTGTGATACTGCCAATTTTGAAGATAATTAGTAAGAAATGAGTAAAAAGAATTTAGATGAATTGTTTCGTGAACAGTTCAGAGATTTTGATGAAGTTCCTGATGATAAAGTCTGGACCGCTATTGAAGCATCTCTTGATCAAAAGAAATCACGCAAATTAATTCCGGTGTGGTGGTGGAAACTGGGAGGCATTGCTGCGGCATCATTACTATTGCTGTATGTAATAAATCCGTTTTCAAATGATATAGATAGTGTTCCTGTGGTAGATATTGAACAACCAGTAGAAGAACATTCTAAGGAGCTTATTGAAAAAACAGGAGAATCACCAATAGTAGAAACTTCTGGCACTACGAACCAGGAAGTTTTTGATACGGAAGCGGTAAAAGAAAACAATTCTTCTGCGGTACCTTCTTATGTAGCGGGTGATGAAACACGTACTAAGGTAAAGAAAGCAACAAGGGCTGGGAATTATGCTCCAAACGCAACTATGTCTTACGCAGAAGCTTCAACTGAACGGGCAGAGAATCATCAACAAGAAAATAATCACGGTGCAGGTGGAAAGGCTTCAAACTTAGGTAGTGTACCTAAAAATACATCTAGTGGTACAACTCAAAATGCAGTGGGTATTGCGAATAATACGAAGAATCAAAATAATTCTCCTCTTCGTGAGAAACATACAGATGCAAACGTTCATGAAAGTAGGGTTGACGTTGCTGCGATAACGCCTAGCGTGGAAAAAGAAGCAAATAATCCTAAAGAAAAGAAGAAGTCTATTTTTGATGAAATAGAAGATGAGGAAGTGCTTGTAGCAGAACATAAAGCAAATAAATGGTCTGTGAGCCCTAGTATTGCGCCTGTTTATTTTAATGGTTTAGGGGAGGGATCTCCGATACATTCCGCTTTTATTTCTAACTCTAAGACGGGTAATGTAAATTTAAGTTATGGCGTAGCTGTTGCTTATGAGGTAACAAAAAGATTAAAAGTAAGATCTGGGATTCACAAAGTAGATTATGGGTATAACACCAATCAAATTGAATTTAGTTCTTCTGTAAATGGTGCTGCAACAGTGCAAATAGCTAATATAGATTATAAAACAACTTCGAAAAATATTGTGGTTCAGAGCGAATTGAATCTTGATTCTAAAGCAGGATTTGTAGCAAGTGATGTTACGGCAAAGTCTCCGAGTTTAAATGGCGATTTATCACAGCAGTTTGGTTATTTAGAAGTGCCCTTAGAGTTGAACTATGCTTTATTGGACAAACGCTTCGGGATTAATGTAATTGGAGGTGTAAGCTCTTTATTCTTGTTGAATAATGATGTGTTTTTAAATTCAGGAGATCAAACTACGGAAGTAGGGGAGGCAAACAATATCAACGACATTAACTTTAGTACAAATTTTGGATTCGGGTTTAATTATAAGCTCACACAAAAGCTCCTTTTTAACCTGGAACCTGTGTTTAAATATCAACTAAATACCTTTTCTAATACTGCAGGAGATTTTCAACCTTTCTCCGTGGGCGTATATAGTGGTGTGAGTTTTAGATTTTAGAAGTTTTATTTAATTCATTTAAAATAACCGTTCTAACTTCGTCTCGTAAACTTGCCTTATGGGCTTCGTCTAGGTTTTCGGTTTTAAAGAAGTGATGCACGGTAACTTTACTCATTCCCGGTTTTCCTTTCGTGATGGTAAATGGTAAACGGGTTTTGTTGTTATAAAAAGTCATAGGCACTACCGGAATTTTATGTGCAATTGCCATTTTAAAAGCGCCATCCTTAAAGCTATCTAAAATAATATGTTCGTCTGGAACACCACCTTCTGGAAATATGCAGATACTCAATCCCTGGCTCAGTCGCTTTTGTGCTCTTCTGTATACTGCCGTTCTACTCTTGCTGTCACCGCGATCTACCAGAATACAAACACGCTTATAGAAAAATCCAAATAAAGGAATTTTTACGAGCTCTTTTTTACCTACAAACACAAAAGGATTAGGACTAACCTTAAGCATCATCATGATGTCTAACATACTCGTATGGTTAGCTACCAACATATAACTTTTTCCTTTTACGAGCTTTTCTTCTCGCTTAATTTTAGGAATACAACCCATTCCGTATAAAATAAAATTGGCCCAAATATTACGTGCTACCCAGAAAAACTGAGGATACCACTTTTCTGAGGCTGATAATACTACCAATACAGGTAGAAAGATAAGGATGGGAATTGCTACTAGAATGTAGAACCAAATTTGGTATAGTACACTTCCTATTTTTTGCGAAAATGAAATCATAAATTCAAAAGTAACAATTTTACGAGGTTATACTATTTGTTTTATCTTTGCAGGATAATTTTTTACAAGAAATGGCGCGAATTTTAACAGGAATACAAAGTACAGGAACTCCACATTTAGGAAATATTTTAGGAGCAGTTATGCCAGCTATTGAAATGGCAAATGACCCAAAAAATGAATCTTTTCTATTTATTGCGGACATGCATTCTCTTACTCAGATAAAAAATGGGGAAGAATTAAGGTATAATACCTATGCAGTGGCTGCAACTTGGCTGGCTTTTGGTTTAGATATATCTAAAACGGTATTTTACAAACAAAGTGCTATTCCTCAAACAGCAGAATTATCATGGTATCTAAGCTGTTTTTTTCCATACCAACGTTTAACTTTGGCACATTCTTTTAAAGATAAAGCAGATCGTTTGGATGATGTGAATGCCGGTTTGTTTTCTTATCCTATGCTTATGGCGGCAGATATTTTGTTGTATGATGCTAATATTGTTCCCGTAGGTAAAGATCAATTACAGCATATAGAAATGACACGGGATGTGGCGTCTCGTTTCCATGCGCAAATGGGAGAAACTTTTGTATTGCCAGAAGGCAAAATTCAAGAAGAAACCATGTATATACCAGGTACAGATGGTGCTAAAATGAGTAAGAGTAAGGGGAATTTAATTAACCTTTTTCAAACAGATAAAAAGTTACGTAAGCAAATTATGGGAATCCAAACGGATAGTACACCTATGGAAGACCCGAAAGATCCTGATACGGATAATGTATTTGCGCTGTATAAGATATTGGCAAGTGAAGAGCAAATTGCAGAAATGCGGGCCAATTACCTAAACGGAAATTATGGATATGGGCATGCAAAACAAGCTTTGTATGACGTAATTGTAGCTAAATTTGGTGAGGCTCGTGAGAAGTTTGATTATTACATGAATCATACCGATGAAATAGATAAGGCTTTAGAAATTGGGGCAGAAAAAGCGCGTAAAATTGCGAATGAAGTGTTAGGTCGTGTTAGAGAAAAGGTAGGGTACTAATACATTTTACTCTTTTTTACTTAAAATATAAAAACCGACTCATGAGTCGGTTTTTTAATATTACGGAATTTCGAAAGGCTGCCTTATTTCAGATTTTCGCATGTATTTTGTCGATGAACAGCACTGTTTAATGCTGGTAGCTCATATTTTGTTACAGGAACAAACTATGTGGTCTGTAAGTAAAGGGTGTATTTTAATCTTCAGAAAAGGAAAAACGACTCATTAGTATAGTTTTTTTGGTGACGAGCGCAAGTAGCTTATCGTTTTAACGTCCATTATCTTTAGAAGACATAAGTTCTTGTTGATCCTTATACGTCATGTCTTCTGAAATTGCTCCAATAGTTATTGATGCGGATATATGTAGTTTTATTTAGCGACAGCCTTTAAGCCAACAATCGAGATAATAAGAGTAGAAATAAAGAATATTCTCCAGAAATTAGCAGGTTCCTTAAATACGAGTATTCCAATAAGTACCGTTCCTACGGCTCCTATTCCAGTCCAGACCGCATATGCAGTTCCTATAGGTAAGCTGCGGATGCTGTAAATAAGCAATAAGAAGCTGGTTGTAGCACAAATTAAAAATCCCACGTACCACCAATACATTTCTGCGCCAGTAGTATCTTTCGTTTTCCCTAAACAAAAGGCAAAAGCTATTTCGAATAGGCCCGCTATGACTAATAAAATCCAATTCATCGTATTTATTTTTTGCAAAATTCGATAGAATGATTGGCTTAATACTTTACATATGATAAAAAACAATTTATTTTAAAGCAGCTCTGATTCTACTTAAACTAACTTGGGTGATGCCTAAATAAGAAGCTATATGATTTAAGGGTACTCTTTTAATCAAATCTGGCTCATTACTAATTAACTCTTGGTAGCGTTCCGTCGCTGTTCTCAATTGCCTTGATATAAGTCTTTCTTCTGTTTTGATAAGTTCTTGTTCTGCCAGTATTCTTCCCCAATTGGCAATAGCAATGTCTTTTTTGAATAATAATTTTAGTGTTTGGCTATCTGCGCTGTAGACCGTACTTGGTTCTAAAAGTTCAATATTTTCATACCCTCTTTCGTTTTCAACGTAGCTTTTCATAGAAAGGATCGGGTTACCTTCCTTTCCGAACCAAAAGGTAATGTCACCGGTCTCAAATTCTGAATATCCCCGGACAATTCCTTTTTTCATAAAATAAAGTTTAGGCTCTATTTTTTGGGCTCTTATTAAAATATGAGACTTAGGATAGGTCTCTTCTTCGAAAATAGCCATTAATTGCTTTTTAGAGGGACCCTGCAAGGGGTAAATTTGGTTTATTATTTCTTCTAAGCTCATGCGTGTATGCGTGGTATTTATTTCTATTGATGATTCGTCATTAGAGCGCTTCAAACAGTTTGCCAGGTAGAGGTCTGATGACGCCTTTCATTTCCATGTTCAGTAGGGTAGAAGAGGCTTTGAAAATAGGAATGTTGCAGGTTAAAGCGATGAGGTCTAACATTTGCTTGCCTTCTTTTAATAAATAACTGTGTATTGCTTGTTCTGTATCATCCAAATCAACAAATAACTGTTTTTGAACCGTTGTTGCTTTTTTATCTTTTAATTCCCAACCTAAATTATAGATTAGATCTGCTGCTGAGGTAAGCATTTGTGCTTTTTGTTGTTTGATAAGCGTATTGCAACCTGTACTATATTTGTCACCAGCACGACCGGGGACAGCAAACACATCACGATTGTAGCTGTGGGCAATATCTGCGGTTACTAGACTTCCTCCTTTTTCGGCAGATTCTATAACGATAGTGGCTTCACTCATACCGGCCACAATTCTATTTCTTTTTAAGAAATTTTCTCGTTCCGGATTACTTGTAGACCAAAACTCTGTATAGAAACCACCATTTTTTTCTACGTCAGAAATATATTTGGCATGTACTTTTGGATATATTTGATTTAGACCGTGCGCTAAACAGCCAATAGTTTGTAAGCCATGTTTAATCGCGGCTTTTTGAACACAAATATCTACACCATATGCAAAGCCACTTACAATTATAGGATTTAGAGGCGCTAAATCTTCTATAAGCTTTTCGCAAAATGAAGTGCCATAGCTTGTAATATTTCTTGTGCCAACGATGCCTATGATTTTTCGATCGGCTAAATTTATTTTGCCTTTTTCAAAAAGTAGAATGGGACTATCAATACAATGTTTTAAATAATTAGGGTAGTTTTTCTCTTGAAAGTATATTGGAGTAATATTTTCATTTTTTACAAATAGAAATTCAGCTTCTGCCTCTTCTTGATATATTTTTTCCCTTAAGTGCTTGATAGTGTGTGTGCCAATACCATCAATTTTTAATAAGTTTTGATTTTTTTCTTCAAAAACAGCATCAGGATTACCACAATGTGAAATTAATTTTTTGGCTGTAACATCACCAATATTAGGAATTCGCTGTAATTTTAATAATGAAATTAGCTCACTATCAGTCATTTGTAATATGTATTTATAGCTTTACAAGGTACATCTTTTAAAATGTTAATAAAAAGTAATCTAAGGGGTTTTCTGCCGCTTGTTTTTTTGCAATCTTTGCCACGATGAGATTAGAACACCATATTGAGGAATTACTTTACAGGTATAATTGCGTTATAGTACCTGAGTTTGGAGCATTTTTAAGTCAGACTAAATCTGCTTTTATTGATCAAGACACCCATACATTTTACCCACCGTCAAAGTTTATTTCATTTAATGAATTGCTTACGTCTAATGATGGTTTGTTGGTTTCGTATGTTGCCGATATTGAAAAGGCAAGTTATGAGACCATGTTAACGGAGTTAGCAACGATTGGTAAAAATTGGAAAACTCAATTGCAAAGAGGTGAGCGTTTATTCTTAGGGAATATTGGTAAGCTTTGGTTAAATAAAGAAGGTAAGATTCAATTTGAACCTTTTGAAAAAGTAAATTTCTTAACGACCTCATTTGGTTTGTCTTCTTGTGTTTCTGGTAAAATTACTAGAGAAGTACTAAAAGAAGAAGTTGTAAAATTAGAAGAAGAAATTCCGTTTATCATCACTCCGGAACAAAGAGCTAAACATTCTTTCAGACCTTATCTGAAATATGCAGCAGTTATATTCTTTGGAATATCTTTAGGTTTATCTGGATTGCGTTTTTATAAAGAAAATCAGAATATAGATCAGCTAGTGCAACAAGATGCTCAAAAGCAAGTATCTAAAAAAATAGAGGAAGCTACCTTCTTTGATGCTTCTCCACTAGAATTGCCTGTTGTAAACTTACATGCATCATTTAAAGCTCCAATTACAGCTACACAATACCATATTGTAGCGGGTGCATTTAAGGTGAAAGAGAATGCGGATAAGAAAATAGAGCAGTTACAATCTAAAGGCTATAATGCAAATTATATTGGGGTAAACAAGTTTGGTTTCCATGTTGTTGCTTTTGATAGTTTTTCTGAAGCTAACGATGCCATCAATTATTTGAGAAAAATTAAGCAGACAGAATCTAGTGATGCTTGGTTGTTTCAAGAATAAAATTATTCTGTTTTTTAAGCCAATTTAAAGAACGTATCTTCGCCAAAAAAATAAGATATGACGCCTAAGACTCCTCGTGAATCTAGAACAATTTTAACCGATTTGGTTTTGCCTAGCGAAACTAACCCTTTAAATAATCTGTTTGGTGGTGAATTATTGGCTAGAATGGATCGTGCCGCAAGTATTGCAGCAAGACGTCATAGCCGAAGAATTACAGTAACTGCATCTGTAAATCACGTAGCATTTAATCAATCTGTCCCTGTTGGGAGTGTTGTAACTGTAGAGGCTGCTGTTTCTAGAGCGTTTAAGACGTCTATGGAGGTGTATATAGATGTTTGGATGGAAGACCGTTTTACTGGGACTAAATCTAAAGCTAATGATGCCATTTATACCTTTGTTGCTGTAGATGATACTGGGAAACCAACAGAGGTGCCACAATTACTTCCGGAAACCGACTTAGAAAAAGATCGTTTTGCAGCGGCTTTACGAAGAAAACAACTAAGCTTGGTGTTGGCGGGTAAGATGAAACCACATGATGCTACAGAACTCAAAGCATTATTTTTAGCCGATGAAACAACTAAATAATATATAAAACCTCACTTGTTGAGGTTTTTTTATGCCTTGTTCTTAAAGCTTATAAATCCATTCTTCAGGATTAAGCCTTGAGGTATCTTGATACAAATAAAATTTTAACAGCGTTTGATTGCTACTAGTGTTTGTAAAAACTTCGCCAAGCGCCGCTTTTGCTTTTATATGATCTCCTTTTGTAACATATACAGAAGATAAATTGTAATAAGTACTTATGTAGTTACCATGCTTTATTTGCACTCCTTTATTACCACCAGGCACACTAATGACAGCAATAACTTCTCCTTCAAATATGGCACGTGCTTTAGCGCCCTGATCAGTAGCGATGATGACACCATTGTTCTGGTGTTTAATACCTGGATATACTGCGTCATTATAGACCCCAAATCCAATACTTTTTATTCCTTTTTCTACGGGCCAAATAAGTTTTCCTTTGTTCGAAGAGAAATTATTAGCAATGACAGTAGCCTCGGGCGTCAAAACAAATTTGTCTGATTTGGTTGTGTTTCCCGCTTTCTTATTGGAACTAACAATAGCGCTTTTTATCAAGCCCTCTATTTGTTTATCTATTTTACGGGCTTCTTTTTCTTTCTGTTTAATTGTAGCCGTATACTTGCTTTCGTTTTTTCGAATGGTACTCAAAAGTGTATTTTGAGTTTTCTTTTCTATTTCTAACTCTTTTTTTGCAGCAGTGTTTTCTGCGATTAAAAGATCTTTAGTTTTACGCTGAGCAATAAGCGTTTCATTCAATGAATTAAGCTCTTCTGTTTTTGAAAGAATCTGTTCTCCTTGTTCTTTTCTAAACTTGGTGTATTGCTTCATGTACTGAAGCCGTTTAAAGCCCTGGAAGAAACTTTCTGAAGAAAGTAAGAACATTAGTCTACTCTGTTTAGATTTGTTCTGATACGACTTCTGAATCATCAATGCGTAGTCTTCCTTTAGCGTGGTTAGTTCATTCTTTAGTTTAGAAATATTTCTGACGTTCGCGTTTAATTGTCGGTTTAGCAAATTAGATTGCTCATTGGTAACTCTTATCAATTGTTGGCGTACAGATATTTTTTTATCTAACGCATTCATTTGATCTAAAACATTTCCTTTTTCCTTCTTCTCGGCATAGAGAAGTCGGTTTATTTCTCGGATTTCATTTTGAAGCCTTTCACGCTTGGCCTCTAAGTTCTTTTGTTCTGTGGTTTGAGAATAACTTGCCTGTAGGCCACAGATTAAGAGCGCTATGAAAACAAAAAAGTGTGGATATGTTTTAATTGAACTCATATTTAATCTAAGCTAATCTCTTTAAAACCGTTTGGTATATCGTAAGGAAATTTTAAATTACGATCAAACTCAATATTCTTATATTCAATTTCGATTAAGCTTTCATTACCATCCATTGCGGCAGAAATGACAATTTCATTAGGGATTATTTTTTTGTCAATCTCCTGGTAATTCGTGTAATTTATTTGCAGCAAACGTTGCTCTTTTGGTTGTGAGATTTGCTCTTTGCTAACTCTAAAGTATTTTGGTTCTATTTGAAATAAGATTTTATATAACTCTAATGCTTTTTTAGGCTGTAGTTGGTAATTTTCATTAGCCACATTTACATCATATTTAGCATCGCGTAAATCCAAAATAGCCTGACCTAAAAGTAAACTCTGTACTTTTTCAAAATCTAATTCTGTACCCAATAATTTGCTTAAATAAGAGAAGTCACCGTCAAAATAGGAATTATCAAGCTTGTTATAAAAAGATACTCTATTTGGGGTGATGTACGCCTTAAAAATATTAAAAGATGCAAAAATTAATATAGCCTTGTCTTTTTCCATACGAAGACTAACACTGAATCCCTGTGACGCATTTTTATCTTCATAATTTATTTTCATTTTACCCGAAATTGTTTCAAAATCTAAAGCATTGGCATAATGCGCCTTGATGATTGCTTTTGAGCTTAGACTTTCATCAATAGCACCACTTGTTACTATTTTTGTCGATTTACATGAAACCACAAAGAGAATTGAAATACTAAATATTATTTTTTTTAACACGCTTATTTTGTTTTAAAATCCGGGTTTAATTTTTCTGAGATATATATTTGCCTTAACCGTATTATTAATTCCATTATAGGCAACAGAGAGTTCTTTATTTATTTTGTTAGATAAGCTGATGTCATCTAGCATATAATCTAGAGATTCTTCCAATACAGCAATAGCCTCTCTATACCTTTTTTTATGGTTTAAAGCTAAGCCTCTGGCGTAATAGAAGTAAGGTTGTGCAGGATAATTTTGCAATGCTTCTTTGGAGATGGTGTCTAGAATGATATAATTTTTACTTCGTATTAAATTAGAAATATAATTTTTATAATGCTCAATAGATCCACTTTCTGTGTTTCTCGTATTATTAGAAACGGTAGTACTATAACTGTAAGTTTCGCTATTTTCCTCTTGAACTTTTATGCCTGCTTTAATTTTTGAATAGAGGTTTTCTGTGAATTTTGATGTTTCTAGAGAATTTAAAACCGTTAGGGCGCTTTTGTAAATTTCCATTTGGTAATACACAAGGGCTAAATTCTTCTTGAGGGCAATATTGTCATACGGTATTTGAGATTCTACCGAGCTGATACCATCACTTCTCAATTGTAATATACGCACTAGATTCTGTAAATACCAATAGTTTTCTGGGTCACTATTTAAGGCATTAATGGCATGTTCTTGAGCAAAGTCCAATTGTTTTGTCTCACGAAATACTTGCGCAAGTTCATGATCTACAGCTTTAACTTTAGGATCTATATTTTTACAATCTAAGAATAGATGTATGGCTTTGTCATAATTTTCAATGCCTTTTTGTTTAAGGCCTTCAAAGAATTTTTCTTGAAAATCATCGGAGTATTCTTCAAGGAATAGCTCAGCGTTTTCTTCTACGCTATCTATTTGTTTTTGCGCAATACTTAGGTTCGAGATCATAAAAATCCCTATAATACCATAAGTAAGCAAAAACTTTCTTTTCATATGTTTTAGTACAAGCTAGCCTTCCGTGTTCAAGAGAAGGCTAGTGTTGTTTATTTTTAATGCAATTATTCTAATACCGAATAATCACCAATACTTATCGATTCAAAATTGCCATTAAAGACAACATGATTTCCTATCATAGCATTGTCTAAGTTAGCATTTGAAATTTTAGTATTGGTCTGTATTAAGCTATTCTTAACAGTTGAGTTTTCAATAACCGTATTGTTTCCAATAGAAACAAACGGACCAACAGTAGTATTTTTTAGCACTACATTTTCGCCTATAAAGCAAGGTGCTATGATATTTGCATTTTCTAAAGTAGCAGATGCAGCAACTAGTGGTTCGCCATCTTTTTCAAGAAAACCTAACATACGTTGGTTGGTTTCTATCGTTACAGCTTTGTTTCCACAATCCATCCATTCTGTTACCGTACCTGTTTTAAACACTTTGCCATCAGCCATCATACGCTTAATACCGTCATTAATTTGGTATTCACCACCATTAATGATATTGTGATCTAAAACATACTGCAATTCGTTCTTAAGAACGGCTACATCTTTAAAGTAATAAATTCCAATAACAGCTTGATCACTTACAAAGGTTTCTGGTTTCTCAACCAATTCTACGATTTCGTCTTTATCATTAAGATTAACTACACCATAGGCAGATGGGTTTTCTACTCTTTTAGTCCAAATAACACTATCGGCTTCTTTGTCTAAATCAAAATCTGCACGGATGAGTGTATCTGCATAAGCAATTACCGCGGGTCCACTCAATGAAGGTTCTGCACACATAATGGCGTGACCTGTACCTTTTGGGTCTAATTGACGATAAATACTTGGTTTAGCACCTAATTCTACAGCCAATGCTTTTAAACTTTCCACAACATCATCGCCAAAGAAAGCGGGGTCTCCTAGAATAAAAGCAATTTCTTCTATAGGCTGATTTAATACACCAACAATGTCAGATACTAAACGGTGTACTATTGGTTTTCCGGCTACCGGAATTAATGGTTTTGGAACTGTTAAACTATGTGGCCTTAGTCGTGATCCACGACCAGCCATGGGAACAATAATTTTCATAATCCTATATTAAATCCTTTTAGACAAAAGAAATTTATTTTTTAGTTAATATTTTATTTATGTAATATTTAAAGTGATAACGGGTGCTTCGTCTAAATATTCTACCGTAAGCTACTGCTTATTTTACGCCAGTACTTCCAAACCCACCTTCACCACGCTTGGTTTCAGATAATTCTTCAGCAAGTGTCCATGTGGCGCGTTCATGTTTAGCAATAACTAATTGTGCAATACGCTCCCCATTTTCTACGGTAAATGCTTCATTGGAAAGATTAACGAGTATGACACCTATTTCTCCTCTATAATCTGCATCAATGGTACCAGGCGCATTTAAAACAGTTATTCCTTTTTTTGCAGCCAACCCACTTCGTGGTCTAACTTGTGCTTCATAGCCAACAGGGAGTTCTATAAATAACCCAGTTTTTACAATCGTACGTTCTAAAGGAGCAATAGTAATGGCTTCCGGTATAAAAGCACGAAGATCCATACCTGCAGAGGCCCCAGTTTCATAATGCGGCAACTCGTGAGTAGATTTGTTAAGTATTTTTATTTCCATTTTTAATATTTGGATGTAATTATTTTTTAAAGCTATTTTTTGTTTGAAATTATTTGTCTAATCTTTTCATTCTCTAACTTATATACTAAACCAAGAAAAATTAGAAGTAAAATTATTCCAATAATTAAATTTTGGTCAAAGATATAAAATGATACAATAGACAGAAGAATAGATAGCCCAAGATAAAATAGAATTTTTCGCATATTATACGGAATTGGATAATGTTTTTTTCCAATCCAATAAGATAAGACCATCATGGTACCATAGGCCAATAAAGTTGCTAATGCAGATGCCATATAGCCCCAATAGGGAATAGCGATGAAATTTATGAGTAGGGTAATGATAGCACCGATTACCGATATAAAAGCCCCATAGCGGGTTTTGTCTGTTACTTTATACCAAACCGATAAATTATGATAAATACCTAAAAAGAAACTTGCTAGAATTAATAAAGGCACAGCAGGCATTGCTTCCCAATAGGCTTCATTTTGTACGATAAGTACTTTTAATACGTCTGCAAATACAATCACGCCAAGTAAAATTATACTTCCTAGTATTACAAAGTAGTTGGTGATTTGTGCATATGCTTTTTGTGGGTTTTCAGAATTTGAATGGCTGAAGAAGAAAGGTTCTATACCCAATCTAAAACCTGTAGCAAATAGTGTCATGAAAACGGCCAACTTATAACAGGCAGAATACTTACCTACTTCTGATTCGGCTATGTTTTCCGGCAGTAAACTTTCTAATAAAATTCGATCAAAAACTTCATTAATGGTAAATGCAATTCCGGCAATTAGTATTGGCCAAGCGTATTTCATCATTTTTCGCCAAAGCTCTTTGTCAAATATATAGTTGTTTTTAAAGTAGAGTTCTAACATTACCACTAATGTAAAAGCACTAGCAATTAAGTTTGAAATGAAAATATAGGAAATCTGAAAGTCCGGTTTATACATCCAGGCTAATGCACTAGACGGATTCTGTTCTACGATTGTTGGAAGGTAAATTAGAAAGAAGACATTCAGTCCTAAATTTATGGCAACATTTACAATTTTTATGATGGCATACCGCATCGATTTTTCGGTGGCGCGTAACCATGAAAATGGGATAATTACTAAAGCATCTAAGGCTAAAATGTAAATAGCATATTTGATGTAGGTTACATCAATATCACTCCAAGCTGCAAAATAGTTTCTAAAAATATAGGCAACTACAAAAAATAGGGTGGTAGACGCAAGAATAGAAATCAGTGACGTGGAAATCACTTTATTTTTATCTTCAGCCTTATAGAAAAATCTAAAAAATGATGTTTCCATTCCGTAGGCTAGAAACACGTTAAAAATGGCAATCCAAGAAAAAATAACAGATATTCTACCGTATAATGCCGGGTCAGGCATTACACCAGTATATATCGGCACCAAGATAAACGATAGCATTCTGGGTAGCACTGTTGCCAGCCCATATACAAAGGTCTGTTTAAAAAGTTTTTTAAATGGATTCAACCGTTGAAAATTAGGCGTTAAAAGTAGGTATTTAAACGCTCTCTACAAAGTTAGTTCCTTGGTTTGCTAGAATATAGTAAGGGCTGTTTTTCTTTAATCTTACTAATTTTAGTGTATTTAACTTTTTTACCGTCATTTTCTATATAAGAAAGTACCGCCTCATCATTGTCTAACTCATAAGGGTATTCGGCTATAGGCTCTTTCTTCAAGTGCGGAGGTTGGTTGCCTACTTCTTTCCTTGGATCTGCATGCAGGATAATATCGGGCCTTGGAATTTTATTGATCGTAATTTTAGCACTTACAAATTGTTTGCCATCAATAATTTCTTTTTTTACTGTGGTTACGTGTCCTCTAAAATAGAGGTGCTGAAAAGATACATTTTCATCCATTATCTGCGTGATTGGTAAGACAACGTCAATTCCAGTAGCACTTTCTTCTTTGCCTCCAACCCATTTTTGAGAAGTGGGATGATCAATAACAAAAGGAGGTTTAGCTTCCATGTTCTTTTGTGATGCACAGCTTCCAAGTCCAAGTAATGCAATGAAATAGATGTATACTAAGTTTTTCATTTCTAACAGTTTAAATTATCTTATGACACGAATATATTCAAAAGTGATGCCAATTGGTTAAGGAATTAAAATTTTCAGTATTAAATTCTTTTGGACCTTACTGCTTCAATTGCTGCAATAGATTAAGTTCAAAACTTATTTTCTTGTATATAAATGTGCTTAAAACAGTCATTATAATGGGAAATGAAATTGTTATGTAAAGAAAAAATCCCGGAGATAAATTTTCTTTAAAAGAAGGTAATAGAAGCACAAAGCCCAGTATGTAAACCACTATTAAAATAGGAGTCCATATAAAATGTATTTTTTTGCGCTCTTGATAATATAAGGCTACATTTTTCTTATATGCACTTGCTTTTGCGGCGATTTCTAAGTTTCTTATTTTTTTGGTACTTATCAGCTCAATTAGTATTCTTATTACTAATGCTGTAATCATTAAGGCCAGGCCTATAGCTGTCATACTTTGATTATATGCTGCTATATATATGAAGAACGCTACAAGTATAATTACTGTAGTCGTTAATATTCCATTGGTTAGTTTTTGTTTTTTCTTTATGGAATTCACCTTTTTTAAAATGGCTTTATGTCCTTCGCTTGGAGTGGCTATAATATCTTGCTCGGCCCACTGTGTTTTTAGTTCTTCAAATGCTTTCATTTTGTACACATTTAGTTAATTCATTTTTTATTCTGTGAATTCGGATTGTAATGGCTTCGTGGCTTATTCCCATGATGCTAGCAATTTCTTTTTGCGGTATTCCTTCCAATTCTAATAAAATGATGCTTTTATTGTCTTTGCTGAGTTGGTCTATACATTGATAGAGTGTTTGAAATTTTTTTTCCTTGTCTTGTAATTCATTTTCAGGATTTTGAATTTCTACCGTACCCAGTATTTTGGACAATGGGATATTCTTTTTTTTTCTTAAACTTAACAAGCAGGTATTTACCGTAATTCTGTATATCCATGTAGAAATAGAAGCATCATTCCTAAAGTTGGGAAGATGCTCCCAAACTTTTATAAATACTTCTTGAACAAAATCATTAGCGAGCATAAGATCACCTGACGCGTATCCTAAGCACATTCGGTATACCTTAGGGTGGTTATCTTGGTAAATAGCTTTAAAATGGTCCTCTAAATGCTTCATGCGGGATTATAATGCTAGCTTAATTTCTTTTATTAACCATTCGGGCTGGTCAAACATAATGAAGTGGGCTGACTTAGGTGCAAATTTTATAGTATAGTCCTCTAAGTTTTTGTATTGCGCTTGATAGGTTTGCTTAACGGTTTCTTCGCCGTAAGGTTGTGTTGCGGCTAAAATTGTAATTGGAGTTTTTACAGTGGCGATAGTTTCCCTTAAGTCTAGCTTCAGTAAATCGGTATAGCCATTAACATAAGTATTTCTATCTGCTTGTACCATCCATTCTACAATTTGTTGTCTTTTCTCGGTATTCATAGTCATTCCCTGTGCCATTTGTTGTGCCATGGTTGAAAATTCTTCAGCGTTCATTTTTAAGAGCTGAGCATTATATGGATTGTCGTAGGTGATAAATTCACTTTTAAAGTTGGGGATCATTAAGGCTCCGGTAGAGGCCAAGGCATCAATTAAAATGATTTTAGAAAAATAATCTTTTTCTGAAGCCATCCAAAGGGCTAAGGTGCCACCAAGACTATGACCAATTGCGGTGGGTTTTTTCAATTTTTTAGCTATAATGTATTTAGAAACGCCATTCTTAATTTCAGCTAGCCATGGAGTTTTTATAGCGGGCACATCACCAAAACCTGCAAAGGTGAATACATGGCATTCGTAATTTTTAGATAAGTCTTTAATAACATCGTTCCAAACGGCTCCTGTACAAGTAAATCCTGGAAATAACAAGATCGGTTCTCCTTTTCCTGAAACCTCCACTTGAAATGGGTATTCTTGAGCATTTAAGCTTAGGTTTAAATTGAGAGCGAAAAGGGCAACTAGTAATTTTAATTTCATTGTGATAGTTTTAGTTATGTACCCTTTAGATTCATTTGTTTAAAAATGTTACATCATTTTATAGTATTTATTTTTAGGGTATAAAAAAACCCCGCTAAAAGCGAGGTTTTCTATAAGTGTTTGTTTGTTCTGATAGACAGTGTTTTTAGGATGTCTATATAGTTAAATTTGACTTCACTATCGTTCCGTCTAATTGCTTAAAGCTTCTGTATTAATTAAATTTGACTTCACTATCGTTCCGTCTAATTGCTTAAGGCTATTGTATTAATTTAATTTGACTTCACTATGATTCCGTCTAATTACTTAAAGCTTTTGCATTGATTGAATTTGACTTCACTATCGTACCGTCTAATTGCTTAAAGCTTCCGCACCACCAACAATTTCTAATATTTCATTAGTAATTGCAGCTTGTCTAGCTTTGTTATACGTCAGTTTTAATTGATCTCTTAATTCAGTAGCGTTATCAGTAGCTTTATGCATGGCTGTCATACGTGCTCCATGCTCACTAGCAAAAGAATCTCTTACTCCTTTGTATAATTGTGTTTTTAAAGACTTAGGTATTAATTGTTCTACAATTTCAAACTTAGAAGGCTCATATACATAATCAGCTGCCGCAGTAGCCGCTTCTCCTGATACAGGAACAATCGGTAAAAATTGTTCAGTCATTACAATTTGAGTTGCTGCATTCTTGAACTTGTTATACACAATTTCAATCTTGTCATAAGTGCCATTCGTAAATAATGCCATTAATTCTTCAGCAATTGCAGAAATAGCATCAAAAGTCAAATCTTCATAAACTGAGCTATGATTTTCGATAACGGTATATTTCTTTTTAAGAATATCATTGGCTTTCTTTCCGATCGCCATAAATTCTACCTGCTTACCTGCATATGTTTGGTTTGCTAAAAGCATACTCTGCTTGATAATGTTGGTATTGAAAGCGCCACATAAACCTCTGTTTGAAGTTATAGCTACTACCAATACTTTATTTACCTCACGGTTTTGTGCATATACACTACCAGCATCACCTTCAAGACTAGCACTTAAACTTTGTAAAAGTTCAGTAAGCTTATCTGAATAAGGACGCATTGCAGTAATGGCATCTTGTGCTTTTTTCAATTTTGCAGCAGATACCATTTTCATGGCACTGGTAATCTGCATCGTTGAAGAAACTGATGCTATCCTGTTACGTATTTCTTTTAAGTTTGCCATATTTCTTAGTATGTAATATTCAGTACAAGGTGATTATGTTAGTTCAGAACCGCTTTGTACTGAATACTGAGTACTTAATACCTAAAATTATTTTTTATATTTCGCTGATAGATCTTTGCAAACTGAAGTTAATACATCGATAACTTCGTCTGTTAATTTACCTGCTTTTAAAGTATCTAAAGTGTCTCTATGCTTTGCATTTAAAAACTCAATATAGTCACGCTCAAACTCTTTAATTTTCTCTACAGGAACATCTCTTAATAAGTTTTTAGAACCCGCATAGATAATAGCAACTTGATCTTCTACTGTAAAAGGATCGTTTTGTGCTTGTTTTAAGATCTCAACATTACGACGTCCTTTTTCAATAACGTTTAATGTGGCAGCATCTAAATCTGAACCAAACTTAGCAAACGCTTCCAATTCACGGAATTGTGCCTGATCTAGTTTTAAAGTACCTGCAACTTTTTTCATTGATTTAATCTGGGCGTTACCACCAACACGAGATACAGATATACCTACGTTAATTGCTGGACGTACCCCTTGGTTGAATAAATCTTGCTCTAAGAATATCTGTCCATCAGTAATAGAAATTACGTTTGTTGGGATATATGCAGAAACATCACCTGCTTGTGTTTCAATAATTGGTAATGCAGTTAAAGAACCACCACCTTTTACGATAGGCTTTAAAGCATCAGGTAAATCATTCATGTCTTTTGCAATAGCATCATTTGCGATGATTTTTGCAGAACGCTCTAATAAACGAGAGTGTAGGTAGAAAACATCACCTGGATACGCTTCACGTCCTGGTGGTCTTCTTAATAATAGAGAAATTTCTCTGTAGGCAACCGCTTGTTTAGATAAATCATCATAGATAATTAAAGCTGGTCTACCAGTGTCTCTAAAGTACTCTCCAATGGCAGCTCCTGCAAATGGTGCGTAAACTTGCATAGAAGCAGGATCTGATGCGTTAGCCGCTACAATAGTAGTATAGGCTAAAGCTCCGTTGTCTTCTAATGTTTGTGCAATGTTTGCTACTGTAGATGCTTTTTGACCTATAGCAACATATATACAATATACTGGTTTCCCAGCATCGTAAAATTCTTTTTGATTTAAGATGGCGTCAATACAAACCGTAGTTTTACCTGTTTGACGGTCACCAATAACCAACTCACGTTGTCCTCTACCTACAGGAATCATAGCATCAATTGCTTTAATACCTGTTTGTAATGGTTCTGTAACCGGTTGACGGTAAACAACACCTGGAGCTTTACGCTCTAAAGGTAATTTGTATAGTTCACCAGCAATAGCACCTTTACCATCAATTGGTTTTCCTAATGTATTTACAACACGGCCAACAATACCTTCACCAACTTCAATAGAAGCAATAGTCTGAGTTCTTTTAACCACAGTACCTTCTTTGATGTCTCTAGAAGGACTTAAAAGTACAACACCAACGTTGTCTTCTTCCAAGTTAAGAACGATACCTTGTAACCCGCCTTCAAATTCTACTAACTCACCATATTGTACGTTAGATAATCCGTAAACTCTTGCAATACCATCACCAATTTGTAAAACTGTACCTACTTCGTCTAAAGAGGCTGTAGCTTCAAATCCTGATAATTGCTGTTTTAATATTGCTGATACTTCAGCGGCTTTTACTCCTGCCATGTTATTAATGATATAAGTTGTAGCGCAAATTTACACCGGCGACTACGTTATTATAATTATAAACTGTTTGTAAATTCTCTTTTTAAATTTCCTAATTTACTAGCGATGCTTGCATCGTACTGTAAATCACCTACGCGTAAAACAAAACCTCCTAGAATTTTTTCGTCGATAGTACTTTTAAGCACCACTTTTTTTCCAGTTAATTCTATTACTTTGTCAAGGATCTTTTTTTCTAAATCGGCTGTTAAAGGCACAGCAGTAGTTACAAACGCAACACCTTGTCCTTTTAAATCTTCATTAATAATAAGATACTTTAAAGCAACTTCGTTTAATAACGAGATTCTTTTATTGTCTACTAAAACACCAATAAGGCCTTTTGTAATTGCATTAGTGTCTTTGAAAACCGCTAGCAAGATATTCTTTTTATCAGCGCTATTAACAATAGGGCTGCTTAAAGCATCAGATAGCTCTTTGCTTTCGCTTATGGTATCAACAATAGAACGCATGTCTGCTTCCATAGCTTCTAAGGCTTTGTTTTCAACAGCCTGGTCTAAGGTAGCTTTTGCGTAACGTATTGCAGCTCTAGATTCGCTCATGCTTCTAGTTTAATTTGATATCACCTAACATATTCTCAACCAATTGTAATTGCTTGTCTTTGTTAGCTAATTGTTCTTTAATTACTTTTTCTGCAATTTCTACAGATAAAGTAGCTACTTGATTTTTAATATCTGCAACTGCTGCTTTTTTCTCACTAAGAATTGCTTCTTGAGCATTGGCTAGCATTTTATCACCTTCTGCTTTTGCTTGATCTTTAGCATCAGCTAGCATTTTATCTTTAATCTCACGTGCATCTTTAATCATTGATTCTCTTTCAGCACGAGCTTCTTGTAATAAACGCTCACTATCAGCAGTGATGTTTTGCATTTCTTTTTTGGCTTTTTCAGCAGCAGCAAGTGCATCAGCAATACCAGTTTCTCTTTCGTTCAAAGAATTTAAAATTGGTTTCCAAGCAAATTTCACCATTAATGCAATTAAGATTAATAAGATAAATGTTTGCATGAAAAATAAGCCTACCGGAAAATCATTAAAAATATCCATACGATGTTATTCTGTGTTTTTAATTAGTTTATTTTTTAAAGCACAATAGCAACCAACCGTTACTACTGTGCTTCAATTTGCTTTGATCGGGAATTATTATTTTCCTAAAAGTAAAGCACCGAATGCTAAACCTTCTAATAATGCTCCGATAATGATCATCGCAGTTTGGATTTTACCAGCTGCTTCAGGTTGACGAGCAATACCTTCCATTGCTTTACCACCAATCATCCCTAAACCGATACCACCACCGATTACGATTAATCCTGCTCCAATTAAATTGTACATACTAAATTGATTTATATTAAAATTAAAAAATAAACTCTCGTTAAATAAAATCTGCTCTTACGTCTTCTGTATCGGCAACTTCATGGCCATGAGCATCATGCTCGTGTTCGTGATCATGTTCTGCAACAGCCATACCAATAAATAATGACGATAACATGGTGAAAATATAGGCTTGTAAAAAGGCAACTAATAGTTCTATTACAGTTAAAAATAAGGTTAATAGTACAGATATTCCTGTAGCACCAACGGTGCCAAATTGTGCTTTTAATAAGATCATTAATGCTGCAATACCCATGACTACTGAGTGGCCTGCTGTAATGTTTGCAAATAAACGTACAAATAAGGAGAATGGCTTTGTTAACATCCCTAATATCTCAACAGGGATTAGCGCTATTTTCATAAGTACAGGAACTCCGGGCATCCAAAAAATATGCTTCCAGTAATCTTTATTTCCGTTAAATTGAATGATTAAAAAGGTAAATAAGGCCAAACATACTGTTACGGCAATTTGTCCTGTTACATTAAAACCTAAAGGCGTTAACCCTAGTAAGTTCAAAATCCAAATAAAGAAAAATACGGTCAATAAGAAGCCCATAAACTTTCGGTAATGCTTCTCGCCAATGTTTGGTCTTGCTATTTCGTCACGTACATATAATACCAATGGCTCTAATACACGAGCGAATCCGGTTGGGATTGGGCTTTTCTTATAACCGCTAGCTAAGGCTCTAAAACCTAAAATCATTAACAAACCAGCTAATAACATTCCGAAAACACTTTTAGTGATTGAGAAGTCTAAAGGTTTATGTGCATTTTCTGGGTGATGGTGTTCATCGAAGCTAATGGCTGTTGCATTAGCGTCTAACTCATATATTACACTGTGTAATTTTGTGAATTTAGAACCGCCACGATTTACGATAACTTGACCGTTATCATCATGATGAAATTCTGATGACATAAAAGTAACTAATCCATTACTTGACCATAATATTACAGGTAGTGGAAAGCCAACGTGTTTTGTTTCTCCAGCATCTGTTGTATACGAATACAAGTGAAAATCATGAGCATCCTTAAGGTGATGCGCAATATAGTTCTCAATACTTTCTTTAGTATTTATCTTACCTTCCGTAGCCTCCACATGAGCTTCCTTTTCTGGATCAGACATGGAAAACCCTTGTAATGAGAACGTAAGGATAATTAATAAAGCTGTTCTAGTAATATATTTTGATGCTATATTCATTATAAATATTTCGAAAATTGACTTCCTAAAATTTTGCGCAAAGGTAGTTATTAAAAATAAAAATCAAATAATTTTAATGTAATAATTATTCAACTAGATTTTCTTTAGAATTTTTGAGATAAATAGTACCTCTACGAATAGAAATAGAATAAGAGGAATCAACATAGAAAACCGGTCTATGCGGGGTATAACTGTCTCGCTAAAAACAGCGCTTTTAAATACTATGGCAAAGAAAATTAGCTTTAAAAAAAGTGCAGCTAGGTATATTAAACCTAATTGTTCTTTCAGGATATCTGAAAAAGCAAGATAGGCAAAGAGTATACAGATTCCTAAGGAGAAGAGGTAATGAAAAAGATACATTTTCCCTAAAGGAAAAGGAATTGAGTTGTCTAGAATGGCTAAGTGGGTATATGTACCCACTAGAAATAATAAGGTAAATACAATGATGTATTGTAAAATAGATTTGAGCAAAACTTTATTTGTTAAGGTTATTGGCTTGACGTATCATGGAATACATAGATACAAAGATAGCAACAAGTGTGATAGAAATTTCTAAATAATTTGTTGCGTATTTTTCGTCTAGCCAAGAACCTAATAAGTTTCCTAAATAAATGGTAAGGCCCATTTGGATCCCTATTCCTGAAAGTTTTGTTGCAGTTTGTAAACCCTTGTTAATTTTTTTACGAGGCTTTTGCGGTTCCATTTGCAGTATTAGCTGTTTTGTTTTGAGAAGGTAATTTACCACCTCCCATAGTACAAGCGGCATTAAATGTTGCGCCTGGTTCTACAGCTAGTTTTGCTACAGAAACTACACCTTCTATAACGGCAGAGGATTTTAAAGATAATAGATCAGATACTAAAAGCTCACCATTGAAGCTTCCTTCAATATCTGCATTTACGCATTCCACTTTTCCGTGGATATAGCCATCTTTACCAATAACAACTTTTCCAGAAGTTTTTACATTCCCATCTAACTTACCATCAATTCTGAAATCTGCTTCAGAAATAATGTCTCCTTTAATACGAGTGTTTTTTTCAATTCTGTTTGGTTGTCCTCCTAGTTCTGTCATTGTTTTAGGTTTTTGCTTTTTATTGTCTGAAAACATGTTCTACGGTTTTGGGATTGTTACTGTGTGTGTTTTGTAAGCCGTTAAATTTTTATGAACCTGAATAATTTTGTAGTTCGAAGATAAAATTACGAAATTCTCATCCGCTATTCTATAGTCTTTATTGTTTTTTATTAATTCAGCAAACCCAAGAGCGTATTCTTCAGTTTTAAATCCGTGTACAACAACAAACTTATTCTCTAAATTGTACATATCAAGAGATACCGTATTTCTATATTTTAAATCTTTTATGGCTTTTTCTAATGCTGCTTTTAGCTTAGCAACGGGTTCTGTTGCGTCCATTTTAAATGGGAATACTAACTTCCAGTTTTCTGCTTTTTTAGCAGGATTGGGCTGTAAGAATTCCTTAGGAGCTAATTTAGGCAATTGATCAGCAATAATTTCTTTTGCTTTTTTGCCTTCAGGATTGTTAGGGTAGTTTAAGGCCACATAATTTAAAGCTTCCTCAAAAGCGTCATAACCTTGAATTCTACCGATTGCATTTGCTTTCAGCATTTCTAATTTAGGCACAATAGGATCTCCTGTAAACTTCGTAATATTTTCCTGTGCACCCGTAATTACTTGCAAATATTCCTGATTGGTAAATCGCTTATATAATTCGGCATATTTAGCATCAGGGCTATCTGTGTCTCCTTCTAATACCGCATTAGGATTTAGTAAAATCTCTGCATAGCGAGAATCTGGGTGATTGTTAATAATGTTTTCTTTCATCTGAGCCATAAGCGGACTACCAGATTCTTCATATATTTTATACAAATTGTATTTAGAAGGCAGTATTAAACGTTCTTCAGGATTAGATTTTAATACCGTTTCTAATTTACCCGATGCTAAAAGATTTTCTTTGAATTTTTCTTTATAAATTAAACCTAATTGGTAATTGGATAAATTTCGCTCTGTTTTTAGACTGTCTATAACAGCAACTTCTGTAGGGATTTGATCCATATAGAAATCTATGGAATATTTTTGCTCTTCTGTAAGTCCGGTGTTTCCAGTAGCTGCATTATCTGCTACTAACTCTTCTTCAGAAATAGTTGTTTTCCCTTTATCTAACCAGCGCCAGTTATCTTCTAACGTACGATCGCCCCAACGGGTTCTAAAATCTGTTTTACCGTACCCTAAACTTGTAATGTTGTAAAAATAAAACTTGCCTTTGTTTTGTTTGCCGGCTTTTGTCTCTGCAAAAGCACTGATGCCTCTATTTTGACGTTCAATTTCTTTTTTAGCAGCCAGGGAATCTTTCTCTTTTAAACCTTTTATGTAAGCACCAAAATAAACCAATTGCTTTTCTTTTGGCATTTGGTATATGGTAATAACACTATCAGCGTACTGAACTACGTCCTCATAATAAATAACATCTTCTAGGTTGTCTAGCTTTTTCTTTATAGCGCGGAATTTTTTAGTATTCTCGGGCAAGTTTACAAGGGTACTGTCATAATAAGCACCAGCAATTTTGTAATCATTTCTATCAAAATTGTACTCTCCCAAATTTTCGTAATTCAACGCATTTAGTTGTGGCTTATTTAGTGTAGCTCTCAATGATTTATTAAAATAGGCTATGGCTAAACTATCGGATTTATTTTCTAAATGAAACTCGGCAACTTGACGAAAAATCTTATCTAAGAAAGGTCTGTTTTCACGGTCTTCTTCTAAATCAGTCAAGTATTCGTAAATCTCTAAATTGTTTTCAGGAGTAAGTTGGGTATTATTTATTTTCTGAAGGTGCGCATTGATCATATACTCTCGTGGAGACTTACGATTAAGGTGAATTATCTTATCAAAAGCATAATTGGCACTGTCCTTATAACCCAATTGATTGTAAAGTTGCCCTATAATGTAATAGTAGCGTCCTTTTTCCGGATTTTTTTTAGTGTACGAAGAGGCTACTTTTAAATTCTGAATTGCCGTATCAATTTTACTTAAATTGATATAGGCTTGTGCCATCATTGCTTTAGCATCTGCATATTCTTGGTCTTCTAGAACCTCAAACTTAAATAGCCTTTTTAAATTTTTTAAAGCTAGCTCATCATTTTCTAAACGAATATTAACTTTCTCACGCCAAATTGCAGCTTCATTAAGCTTATCGCTTTTTGGGTATTTTCTTAGGATGTAGTTGAAGGCTTCAAGGGCCGGGAGAAAACGTTGTTCAAAATAACGTGTTTTTCCAAGTAGAAGAAAAGCCTCGTCGGTTTGCGGGTTACGCTCTGTATCCTTTATTTCCATACTGTGTTTCTGTATGGCTTTCGTGGCTTTTTCTTCCGCAATTTCAAATTTTGGATTCTTATTCTCAGAATCTAAAATAATTTCTTCGCGAATGGTAATGCGTTCTATAGGCAAAACCTCCCAGTAATTATCTTGGTAAGAGGCGTTGAGTTCTTCTCTACCTTCTTCAAAGGCAATATTACCATTGTACAAAACATTGTACTTGGTATTTAGTGCGTGCCAATTACGGTTTACAAAAGCATCTTTCTTCGTGGAACATGCATTGAAAAGCACGCCTCCAAAAACAAGAGCGGCAATAAGTTTAAACTGAAGCTTCAATATTCTAAGTTTATCTAACTACTAAACTTAAAAAGATGCGTATTATTATGTAGTTCATCGATAAAAGACGCTTTATTTTTTAATAGATAGAAATGAATCAGGTCAAAAATATCGAATTTCACAAACTAAGTGGTTTGTAAACTGATTTTTTTAGGGTTTAGTAGGGCAAATATTTGTTATTTATCGAGGATTTTGACTTTAAAATCGATAGATGGGTAGTATTATGGTATTGGCTCTAAAACATGGACCAACTGGTTGGTTTGTTTTCTAGGTTAAAATATTTTATCGATAAACGGTAATGAAAAAGAAAAAAAAATAATCCTAAAATAGGCGGAAGAAAGTAGACATTTAATTATTGGTCTGCTTTTGAAGAGACCTTTTTAGCATTCTAACTTGAGCATAAAGCATATCATGATTCACTTCAAAAGATTTATCATTATTCATTTTAGAAAGAATATAGCTCTTGCAAAAATCTTCTATAGAAGCAGTAGACTTCTTAAACTTCTCAACAGCATCATTTACATCTATAGACGGGTGTAGGTCAACCGTAGAGAAACTAAGTAGGGTTTGGTTAATCTCACTAGAGATAAACTTCATAAAGGTCACGAAGTCAGCACTCAGAGATTTAATTTTTTGTTTGGGTTTTGGCATTCTTGTCGGTTAAGTAAAAATTGAGTATCAATAATACTCCCACCAAAAGTAAGATAAAAATTTTATAATTCCAGTTATTTAATGATGTTTGACGTAGATTAAATACCATAAGTAGTAATTGATAGCCATTTATTACCGTAGGAAATATGAAAACAAATCTGTAAGATTTACCTTTAGAAAAATCTAAAACAAGAAACCACGCAATAAAAGAACTGAGTTGCATTCCAACTAAAGCTAAAAATATACGGTATGCGGAATAGCCTAAAAAAAGGCCATCATTATCTGTTATTCCCTCAACTATTCCTAAATTGGGAATCCATATTTGTAATTCCCCAGAACTAGTAGTAATGATGTCATGAACAAAAGGAAGCAATGCGCATAAAATAATACCCATTGCTTTCCATATGTTTAGATTAAACGTCTCCCATCTTGATTTCAGTTCTTTCATATGCCTGTTGTTCGTATATATTATCATCACTATTCTCGCTAGTGTCATTTGTACATGATGCTAATGATAAGGTTACAATGGCTAAAGCTAATAAAAATGTTCTTGAAGTTTTCATAATAAAATAGTTTTTTAGTGAGGGCGCAAACTATAAATTGCACCGACTTCAAACTATTTTATCTCGGTAATGATATTAGGTTTTTTTAACTACAGCTTGTTGATATTTTTATCTGCTTTGTAGTTCATCTCAAAGTTGTTGGTTTTAAATTAATTATAGATTAAATACATAAGCACCTGATTATCTATATCTTAAGATGCTAAAATTTTGTTAACGGCTTTTTTTATCGTTAAAGTGTAGTTCTTAACAATTGTAGTGAATTAAATACCAAAAATTAAGCTCTTATCCAGCGAAAAACAACTCCAATTCCTTCAAAGTCGCTTCAGAAGTTTCAATATCTTTGACCAGTTCTCCTTTGTTTAATACTACAATACGTTCGCAAACTTCGGTGACATGAATTAGGTCGTGACTAGAAACTAAAACCGTTACACTATTGTTTGCGGCCAAATCTTTTATAATACCTTTTAAACGTATCTGTGTGGTTGGATCAAGGTTCGCAAAGGGTTCATCTAATATTACTACTTCAGGATTTCCTATGAAAGAAGCTACAATTCCTGCTTTCTTCTGATTCCCTTTTGATAGATCGCGCAAATATTTAGTCTGCCCTAGAATTTCTCCATGAAAAAAGTCTTGGAAATTAGAAAGTAGTGCATTGACATCTGCTTTGTTCTGGCCTCTTAGTTCCCCAATAAAGTAGAAATATTCTTCTGCAGTCAAATAACCAATTAGAAACGTTTCATCAATAAAAGCGGTGGTAAAGGGTTTCCAATCTTCACTTGTATTTACTTGCACACCATTATTATTAATATGCCCCGTTGTTGGCTGAATCAGGTCTAATAATAAACTAAATAAGGTTGTTTTACCAGCACCATTATTTCCTACCAGTCCAAAACTCTGACCTTTAGGGATTTCTAATGAGGGTATATTTAAAACGGTATTCTTCCCGTAGGTCTTGGTTAAGTTTTGTACTGTTATCATGCGGTTGTGGTATTTAGTTTTATAATTAGCTTACTTGTTTGTAGGCTAACAACGTTTTATATTTTTCCTTTTTGTATATTTTTTCTATCTTTTTAAAGACAAATCCTTTAAAAGCAAATCCTAAGACACCGGCCATAGCTACAAAGATGTACCCTGCTGTAGGACTAATTAGATAATGTCCTATTCCGTAAATAAGTAGGGGCAGTAGAAGCTTAGGCATGGTAAGCATTACTGTTTTTAAATTAAATGACTGTTTGTCTCCAAAAGCTTTTTTTGCAGAGGTTAAATCTATTGGAGTCCTTGTATAGGCGCCGCCTAGTAGAACTACATAAGAATTTACGCCTATATTATAAATGGCCCCGACAAGTACAGCCAAATAAGCATCTAAACCAAAGTACAAATAGAAAGAGGCAATGATGGTGCTAATAATAGTGGCAATCACCATCAAATACCATTTAGAATTTAGGTATTCTTTGTATTTAATGTTTTGTGACATCATTAGGGGGTAATAAGAACTGTCCCAACTGGGTACAAATTGCCCGAAACTAAAAAGGAATCCGCCTGAGATGAAAATACCTGCAAATATGCGCCAGATTGGACCATCATACGCTTCTATAGTTCCTGTGAAAAATAGGAATCCGTAGAATATGAAAAAGAAACTCGTAATCACCGCCATTTTAGAGCGTTTATTTCTTTTTATTAGTTTGATGTCGTTTTTTAAGAAGGTGCCTAAATTCCCAAATCTATTCAACCAACTTAAATCTTCTGTTTTAGCGATGGTTTGCTTGGTCTGCAATCCTGCATCTAAGTATAAGTTCTTTTTAAAATAGTTGAAGGCGGCATAGTATAAGCCAAAGGCTAGCAACCAAAGAATAATAGAAATCCATGGTAAGGAGTAGAGCGCATTGAAAAATGGTGCAGTATACGTCGTTATATCAAACCATTGTAAATATTGAAATAATCCTAAAATAGCCATTAATCCCACCAATGGATAAAAAATACTATCCTTGTTGTTTACGAGAACATTGATGAAATTGTTGCAATAGATAATAGCGATTAGGGCTAGATGCCAACCAATAATTCCAGTTGCAGAATACCCTTTAGTCAATAGTACTATAGAAAGAGGGATGAAAAAGAACGCATGAGACCAATTAAAATAAGATACTATTGTTTTTGCAAGCGAAAAATTTACCACTTGGCTTTTCTTAATCGGTAGGTAGAGTAGTGGTTTTATATTGGTTACAGGCATTTTTTGGAGCATATACCGAAAAACAAGATCTATAATTAGGTAGTAAATTATGAATTTGTTGATGACATCAAAAGGATCACCAATGTTCATGTCTTCAATAACAAAGTAGGCACCAATACCCATTCCAATAAAGATTGCAGTCATGTATACAGCGGCAAAACCCATTAGAATTTTAATGGCGATACTACTTTTTAAAGAAGCCGCTCTAAAGAATGATTTCCATTGTAGTGTTATAAAATATTTGAACATGATGGTGTATTTATGTTATGTAAGTATTATAATACCTTTAAATGTTACAAGGTTTTTGTCAATTTATATTCAGGATAAGTTTTTTCTAGTAAATCTTCTGCTTTTGATGGTATTTGAAATACCATCACATAAAATAGAATTATAATGGACACATTAAAAAAGCTCATTAAGCCTAAGAAGTATGAACTTTCAATTTCAACTGGCATATTTAAAATATGGATGGGTAATTGAAATAAGCTGAATAATCCCATCTGAGTAAGTAATATTTCTTCTAACATCCATTTGTGTTTTTTCTTTTTTAGGATTGTATTATACTTTATAAGTCTTATAAACGCTATTGCAAAAAAGCTTAAGTATAGACCCATAATTATTGAATTTTGGTAGTTTGGAGTAAAACTACTGAGTGTTGTATAAAGTAGTATCGTCAGAATTACAGTAAGCATAATTTTAGGTATTGTAAAGTATGCCTTATAAAAATTAAAAATAATTTTCAAGTATTTTTTATTCAAGGCTTTTCGGCGTTCTTCAACTACCTCTTGAAAACCAAACACACCAAATTTTTTAAACTCCATTTGTAGTGCTTCATTAAACGACAAGTTTGGATGTTGTAGAAGTAAAACTTCTATTCCGTTAGCTAAATGGTCTACTAATTCTGTTTGTAGGTCAAAGTGATACACAAAATGATCGCGTGTAAATGAATAAAGCTCTTGTATTTGTTCTTCAGTTAATTTATTCATGCTAGGCCATTTTTATTTTTTTGACTTGCATATGTGATTTTAATAGAAAATAAGAAAATGCCATATTGGAAACAGCGAGAGTATTGCAGGCTAGTACAATAATGTTAATTCTATCTTCTATAAAAATAGAATGGGTTTCAAGAACAAATGGATTAATTACTAAGTAAAACAAAATAAAAGGAAAACAATGTCTATTAAATAAAAAACTAAATGAAGTTTTATATTTAGTGGTTTTAATTTGATATCCAAAGTAACATAAGATCATACTGCTTGCGAAAAATAATAGTCCAAATAGTTTATCAATATTGCTAAAAGCTAAGACGTCGCCAACAAATTGTAAGAGCAAATACAAGATTAGAGTACTTAATAAAGTGAAAAGAAGCATCTTGAAATAAAAACGTTTTAGAATCTCCACACATTTTTTCATCATGATTTTTGGGCCAATCCACGCAATTCCCAGCCACCAACTTGAGTAATTACTTAATTCTTTATTCCATGTTATTACTTCTTTACTAAAAGCTTCTTCAAAAGAGCGATTTTTAGAGTCCATTTTGGTTTCTATACTATTGGCTATATGGTCTAAAACTTCATTTCTCAAATCAATTTGAGTCAGGTCTTTTTGATTCAAGTAAGTTTCTATGTTTAAAAGTTGGTCTTCTCTTAAGTAATTCATATTATATTTTTTTATAAAGAGTGGTGTATTTTAGGTTATACTTATTTATGAGTGCGATAAATAAGTAGACTAAAGTGCAATCAAATGAGAGCAATAGAATATTTAAATTACTATTCGTTTCAAATTCGGTTAAAGAGTAGAGTAAAAATTGATGCATCTGTATAAATAAGTTTAGTATAATACTTAATCTTTCTATACCTGAATAGCGTTCTTTTCTGCCTAAATAAAAGCGAATACTGAAATAATAGATTGTTAGGCCGATTAAAATAATTGCAGGTCCAAATTTTAAAAAATAATTTAGATCATAATTAACGCCTACTATTTTTAAGAAACTAAACATGGTAATTAATAGGAGTATAGACGCTGGTGTTTGGTAAAATGATATGATTTCTTTTAGTATTCTTTTATCTGTTACCTTCTTAAATTCGATGTTAGTTTTTTGATGTTCTTTTTTATACAGCATCATGTAATTCTTGAAAGCATGGTAGAAATCTAAATCTTCACTTTTCATTTTATTTTCAACCTCAGAGGCAACATGATCTACCATTTCCATTCTTACATCCGTAAACTCAATTTCGGAGTTTTGGAGGTAGGTATTTATGAATTGTATTTCTTTCTTTTCTAATTTCACAATAAAACTGTTAAGTGATATTCCAGTCTGGGTTTACCAAATTTTGCATACTTCGTATAAACTCTTCTAGTTCGGCTAATCTATTTACGGTTTCTTTTTCACCAAGTTTGGTGAGTCTATAATATTTGCGTAATCTATTGTCAACTTTTGCGACCTCTACGTCTAGTAGGCCTTCAGCTTCTAATTTATGCAATGCCGGATAGAGTGCTCCTTCTGTAATGTTTAGCTCCCCTTTGGTAAGAGCTTTTACTTTCTGCGTTATTTCATAGCCATACATCTTACCTTGCTCATCTAAAAGTTTTAAGATGATGGTATTTAAACTCCCTTTGTACAATTTTGAATTCCCCATTTTATATTACCTCCTTTAATTTCAAATATACATAATTTTCTTATGTATAAGATTCTTAGGTATGTTATTTTACGCTTTTTCAGTTTTATATGGTTTCGCCTTTGCTTAATTTTACAGAAAATTAATATCCATGAGCGATTTTCATTCTTTAAAAGTTTCTAATGTACAGCCCTTAACTGCGAGTTCTGTAGCGATTACTTTTGCTATTCCAGATGAATTAAAAGATACCTTTACTTTTAGTGCGGGTCAATATATTACTATTAGTAAGGAAATAAATGGTGTTGAAGTTAGAAGAGCTTATTCGATATCTTCTGTTCCGGCATCAGGAAAAATAACCGTAGGTGTTAAGAAGATAACAGATGGTACCTTTTCGGTATATGCGAATGATAAGATAAAAGTCGGCGATGTTTTAGAGGTAATGCCTCCGGAAGGTCGTTTTATATTTCAACCTAGCAATGCTGCTAAGCATGTTGCTGGTTTTGTGGCGGGTAGTGGAATTACACCTATTATGAGTATTGCGGAGACCGTATTAAAGAGTCACCTTAATAGCACCTTTGTGTTGGTGTATGGAAACCAAAATGCGGACGAGGTTATGTTTTCCAAAGAACTAGAGGCTTTACAAAAACAGTATGCAAATCGTTTTTTTGTACAACATGTGTTTAGTAGAGTTAATCAAGAGGGTGCTCTTTTTGGTAGAATAGAAGGCTCTACTGTAAATTATATTGTTAAGAATAAATTTAAAGATACTTCATTTGATGCTTTCTACTTATGTGGGCCAGAAGAAATGATCGATCTGGTTTCAGAAACCTTGCAAGCCGCCAACATTGCTAAAGATAAAATTCATTTTGAACTTTTTACAGCTTCAGAAACCGTAGATACTATGGCGGAAAGCTTAGATGGTGCTACTAAGGTAGAGGTGGTGGTTGATGATGAAACATTTTCGTTCTCAATGGACAAAAAAATGTTAGTTTTAGATGCGGTACTTAAAGAAAATATAGATGCTCCTTATTCTTGTCAAGGCGGAGTTTGCAGTAGTTGTATTGCTCGTGTGACAGAAGGAAAAGCAGAGATGGTAAAGAATCAAATATTAACTGATGGTGAAATTGCAGAAGGCTTAATCCTTACTTGCCAAGCGCATCCATTAACAGCAACACTGAAAGTAGATTTTGATGATGTATAGCTTTTAAGTTGTAAAATTTTAGTGAACAGGAATAGGAATGCTTGCATTTTATTCCTGTTTTTTTATGCTTTAACTAGCGCTTCAAATTGCCTACATGCATGATCATACCCTAGTGTATAGGCTTTCTCGATGGCCTTACGGTCTAACATGCCAATATGTTCTAATTCTGAAGATTCAAATAACAAATTACATGATTTTAGCTTGGCTTTTGAAGCAGCATAAATCATCAAACCCGTTACTCTACCCGTTAATTGATAAGAGTTTTTTAGGTCTTTTTTTTCAAGCTTACTCACGATCGAAACATTACTGCCAATGATATAATCACATTTGTCATATAAGGGTTCTGATGGAAAATTATTCATGATTCCACCATCTGCATATAATTGCCCATTTATTTCAATTGGGCTAAATACAGGCGGTAACGCAGCAGAGGCTAATAATGGTCTAATTAATTCTCCTGTAGAAAAAAATTCCGCATCACCATCTTGAATATTCGTTGCTACAATATGTAATTCTTTTCCTAAAGCTTCAAAGGTGTCTTCTGGGAAATATGCTTTAAAAAACCGAATGTATTTATCCGTATCCATGAAGCCGGCCTTTGCGATAGTTAAAAACTGATAATTAAATAAGGGGGTCGTTTTGAAAAAACTCAGCATATCATCAATAGAGTTTCCATTGGCATATAAAGCACCTACTAAGGCGCCTACGCTACTTCCTGTAACGTACTTTGCTTCTATGTCAAATTCTTTCATGGCTTTAATAAGTCCAATGTGCGCCATGCCTCTTACACCTCCACCTGATAATACAAGTCCGATTGATTGATTACTTGACAATTCTTTGGTCATAAATAGCTATAATTTGAAAGCACTTCGTTCAAATTTACTATAAAATAGCCGTTTAAGACTTAATTTTTTCAGACCGTTTGGTTTGTTAAATGTGGAGTATTCCATTTATCTGAAGTAAATAGGTGGTTCATCGATGAAATACAGGTGCTCGCAGAGGTATGTGTGTAGATGAGCATTTTTGCAGTACACCAAAACCAACTAATCAGTTGGTTTTGGTGTACTGCTAGGAATAATTTTAGTTACCTAGTTGATAAGTGTTTTTCGTGCCTCTTTTAATAATTCAACTCGTTTTTTTAGCGGTATTTGTAAAGGTAATTGTGCTAGGCCAATAATTCTTCTTATGATTTCTACCGCTACAAATTTCTCGCATAACTCTTCATCTAAGCTGCATGAATTTTTATAATGTCTTAGAGCTTTTTTAATTAACTCTTCTGGTTGATCTGCCATTTTCAAATGTGCAATAGTAACTCCTATTTCAAATTCTGGTATTCCAAAAAAGCAAAACTCGGGATCTATTATGCGTACTCCAGAAGCTCTTTTGAGCCAACTGCCAGGAAAGTAATCGCCATGCAACAATACAGTGCCATTAGCTAAATAAAGTTTACCTAGAGCCAGTACTGCTTTTTTTAATTTATCGTCTTGTTTTAGAGTGTTAGCCTCTTCCTGTAGACCGGGTAAAATATCATCTAAATTTATTCCGTTTTCCTTTAAATAAGGATACTTAAAAATGTGCTCATGATTTAACTCACGCATATTTTTGTTGACTATTCTCTGGGATGTAGTTTCAGAATTTATAGCGGTATGTAGTTTTGCAATAAAATAGATAACCGTTAGTAAATCTGCTTCAGAAATAACCTTTCCATCCTCATAAAGATAAGAGTAGTCTAGGCCTTTTCCTAAATCATCCATTAGCATAATGCTGTTTTCTTGATCTAAACCAATAACGTTAGGCATCATTAATTTAAGCTGAGGTACGGTTCCGGCTAGTTTATAAAATTCTGCTTCCCGTAAAACGCGTTCAGAAGGTGCTGCAACTTGTGGGTACTTTTCCACATATTCCCGACTTTGTTTGATGATAAATGACCTTCTGTTGGTGGTAATCCGCAGTGTAAAATTCATATTACCATCTCCTGGCTTTTCTGCAGAGAGAATAGTTTCATCTTCATAAAGCCATTCCTTTGAATGAAGGTATGAACTTAGTGCTGCTATAGTATTATTGAGTTTTATCACCTTACTTATTTTTATAACTAGCTATTAATTTTTGATGGTAATCAGGTACCACATCAAAGCAATATTTTACAGGGGTTCCTTTGGTGTCATCACAAAGTAGGTATTGTTTGAATACTTGTTTGTCATTTTCGTTTAGGGTATCATCAAGATGTAGTTCTAAACGTGCTAGTAAAGGCTCAGAAACAATATCTTCTGGTGCTATAATATAATGACTTGCCAAAGCGTCAAAAGGGTTAAACCCTGTTGCTCCTTGAGTTTTCCATTGTTCTAGCCAAGGTTGCGATGCTGTCGCCAACCAATTCATAGGCGTGTTGTAGGTTTTGAGCGTATCTAAATCTTGTTGTTCAATCCAAACTTTACTGGAAATTTCAAACGGACATAATACTACGGGCACTTTATAATCTAAAAGGACCTGAAATGCAGCATTGTCTAAATCAAAATTCAAATCTTTAGCCTTAACACCTTTTGTTCCAATATTAAAAATATCATTTGAAGTTCTACGACCCGCCACTAAAACTACTTCTTTGATTTGCGATTTCAGTTCTGGATATTTCAACACTAAGAGACCAATGTTTGTAGCAGGACCTATGGCTAAAATGGTCATAGGTTCTTTTTTAAGAGCACTTGCTAATGCCTCTACAGCATCATTTGTTTCTACATTGTTGAGGTCAATAGGTACTCCCGAACCTTTAAAGACAGAAATTTTCTGTTCCATAAACTCTTGGTTAATATAATTTCCTATGCTAAACGCATTTTCAATATTGGTATTGCCAAAAACGGTACTCATCCCTTTTATTTCTACATTTTCGGCATTTAATAATTGCAACACAGCATAGCCATCGTCAACATCAGAATAGCCAGGTCTATTGATGTTTTTCTTGCCAACGGCTAGATCAGCATCAATCCACACCATTTTTTTGCCTTCAATCTTTTCTGCAGTTTGGGTTTCTGTTTTAATAGGCTCTGTTGCTTTAACGTCCTTCTTTTTCTCAGAATTACAAGCACTGAACATTGTAACCACTAATAAAATACCGATTAGATTAATTTTATTTCTCATAAGTTTATTCTTTTTCCCACCAACCTTTACTGTTTATATTGTCTCCGCCAATTCTTGACGATGCCTCTTGATAATTTGCATTGTTTGAAGCTTGTTCTGATTCTGGATATAAATACCGAACGGGATATTTTCCTTCATTAAAATTATCGGGTCCTGCTTTTAAATTAGGTATACCTGTTCTACGTACATTGAACCAAGCTTCGTGCCCAACAGAAATTAGACTAAACCATTTCTGAGCTAGTATCTTAGTAAGATCAGTTTCACTCCCATCTAACGCTATTTCAGGTCTTGTAAAATAATCTGCAGGTACAACAGTGTTGTAATAATCAAAACTTGCCGTTATAGCGTTTTCATAATAGGTATTAACATCTCCAGAGATAAAACCTCTAGCAACAGCTTCTGCCAAGGCAAATTGTGTTTCTGAGTATTGCATGTATTGTGCATCTACACCATCTGGCGCATCGCGGAAAATACTTCCAAATAAAGAAATGTTATTTAAATCTACGCCACTACTTGCAATGGTGTTTGTGGACTGCCCATTTACTAAGCCATTATATTCTGGTGTTGTATTGCTGCTAGTAGCAGGAGAAGCACTGTAAAGTACCATCATGCGTGGATCATTCCAGGATTTCAGAATAGAGTCTACTGTTGCGGTCATGCGGTGTTCATTATACGTACCCGATGAGGCGTTGAATAAAGGAAACTGATTGGGGGCAGAACTTAAATAAGGTATTACGGCATTATCTGCATTTGATTGCATTAGGTTTCCAGAATCTGCCAAGGCTTGGAGTGTACTAAAATCGGTACTCCTTTTGCTAATACGCAATAGGTAACGCACTTGTAAAGAGTTAGCAAATTTTACCCACTTGGTTAAATCGCCATTGAATAAGACATCACCTTCAATAGTGGCGTTGCTATTTTCTAAGGTAGCAACCGATTTCTGTAGCACGGCAATAATCCCAGTTTGTGGATCTGTATAAATACTCTCTTGTGTATCGTACTTTGGTAAAAATGCACCATCTAAAGCACCTAAAGCTTCTGTATAAGGTACGTCATTCCATAAATCTGTGAGTTGTGAGAATAAATAACTCTGCATAATATCACCTACCGCATTGTAGGCTTCATTAGAGGCTGTAGAGGCTTTTATAGATTGAATATCTGAAAGTAATCTGAAAATGGAATTCCAGTATTCGCTATTAGAGCCCATTTCATAACGATCAATACGTTCAAATTCTATACTTGCCGAGAATTGGGCTAAATAATTAGACTGTCTAAACCCTTGTTCGTAGGCATTTAAATCTGATGAAACAGATAGTACATTCGTTAATAAAAATTGCGGACTTACCGTTTCTGGATTATTATTGTTTTCATTTATTTCATTAAAATCATCCGTACACGCCGTAATAACGGTGCCAGATACCAATAGTGCTAGAAGTAGCTTTATATAATTTTTCATTTTTCTTAAAATTCAGTTTTTAGACTAATACCAAAGCTTCTTGTAGACGGATATGAAAAATCTTCTACCCCGTAGGTAATACTTTGTTCTTGTAGTGCATTTAATTCAGGATCAAAATGAGGGTTTTCAGTAAATAACAATAAATTGCTTCCTACTAATCCTAGCTTTATGTTATTAAAACCAATAGCGCTAACCAATTGATCAGGAAAATTGTAGTAGATGCTTACCTGTCTTAATTTTACATATGAAGCATCATACAAAGCACTGGCTTCATTACCACGATCAAAGAAAGTGTTGTTGTAATCTTGAGCGGAAACTACCGTAGTATTTGCTACATATTGTGGCGTATCTGCAGTACCTACGTTAACCACACCAGCACCAACAATACCGGTTTCCCGGCCTTCAAGTGTTTCTCTTAAAACACCAGAAGTGCTACCTAAGGCTTTTGTTCTAGAAACTATGGTACCGCCTTGCCTCCAATCAAACAAAAAGGTGAAATCTAAATTTTTAAAAGAGAATTTATTGTTGAATCCAATTTGAAAATCGGCATTGTAATTTCCTAATAGTCGAAGGTTGGGATCCTGAATAGGGAACCCGTTCGAATCGTGAACCACTTGGCCATCAACCTCTACAAAACCTGTTCCGTACATATCACCAACGCGGCCATTTTCACGAGCAATATAAAATACGGTGTTAGAACCACCACCTCCAGAGAAGATGTTTGCTGTTCCAGTCACAAATTGGTCTACGCCTTCAGGAAGTTCTGTGACTATACTTTTAGAAGTAGAGAAATTGGCAGAACTCTGCCATTGAAAATCGGCATTCTTTATAATAGTTCCGCTTACTAAGGCTTCAAAACCCCTAGTGCGGACTTTGCCGCCATTTACATTAAAATTTCCAAAACCACTGGCTTGTGATATGGGTCTAGATATAATTTGATCTACACTCGTATTCTGGTATCCCGCAAGATCTATTTGTAGCCTTCCATCTAAAAACCAAGCTTCTAAACCTGTTTCAAACGCATTTAATCTTTCCGGTTTTAGGTTGGCGTTTTTCAGTACATTTTCATTGGTTACTCTAAAATCTGCACCATAATTTTGATTTAGTAGAAAGTTCTGTTTGTTTTGGTAGGGGTCTGTATCATTACCAACACTAGCTGCACTAAATCTTAAGTTTAAGAAACTGATTGCCTCTGGCATGGTAAGCATATTACTAACGACATAACTGAACCCTGCAGAGTAATAACCAAAAGAGTTGCTATTTTCTGGTAATGTGCTACTCCAATCATTACGATAGGTAAAATCAATATACAAGGAATTTTTGTAGGATAGGTTTCCTGTTCCATAGACACTATTTATCCTTTTGGTAAATAAGTTGCTCTCTGCAACTAAAGCAGATTTAGAATTAGCTAAGGTATAGATATCTGGAATGGCTAATTGTGATGCTTCTGTAAAACTGTATTTAATGTCTTGATCAAAACGGTTGGCACCGGCAGCAACGGTATACTTCCAATCATCATTGATGATGTCTTTATACGATAGTAAGATGTCCGTATTCAATTCTCTAAAATAAACATTGTCTTCTCTAAATGAACCATCAGGGTTTGCATTGGTACTTACGGCACGCCTAAACTCTCTTTTGTCATTATAGGTGTCTATACCTGCACGTACCGTGACATCAAGCTTATTCGTTATGTTATAAATGGCGGAAGCGTTTCCTAAAAAACGGTTTTTATTAAAGCTATTGGTATTTTCAAAAACGGTTAAATACGGATTAGTCAACCAATTGTAATTAATATCAAAATGCTGAACATTGGTTTGGCCGGCTTGCCAATAGTCTTTTAAGGACGCTACATTTGCTTGCCTGCCGGTCCAATTAAAACCATATAGCGGATTTTCATATCCATAACCTAAGTTTGGGCGATTACCACTTCTGGTATTTATGTAGTTTACAAAAGCATTAACATTAAGTTTATCACTTAAAATTTGATGTACGCTGAGTGAAATACCATCTCTATCTAAATCTGTGTTTGGAATAATCCCTTCATTTCTAAGATTACTGTAAGATAAACGGCTACTGCCATTTTCCCCAGAAGAATTTACTGCGATGTTATTTTGTTTGGTTATTCCGGTTTCAAAAAAGTTACGCACGTTATCAGGATTAGACACCCATGGTGTGGCCGTGATAGGTGTGTAGGAGCCATCTGCAAAAGTTCTTGCAAGTACATCACCGGCACGCACTGGATTGCCGTTAATATCTGTAGAGGGACTATCAAATTGATTGATTAATAGCCCTTCATTTAATTTTGGACCATAACTACTCAAGCCACCATCATTAACACCAGCTCCGGCGCCATTCTGAAAAGAATACGCACCATTGGAACCACCACCATATACATTTTGATAATCTGGCAAGGTTAATAAGGTTTCAACGGTTAATGAACTACTCGTTGTAACACCAAAGCCTTTTTTGTTTTTTCCCCTTTTAGTGGTAATAACTACAACTCCGTTTGCAGCTCTAGCTCCGTACAAGGCGGCAGATCCAGCTCCTTTTAATATAGAGATAGACGCAATATCATCAGGACTAATTTCAGAGCCTCCATTGCCAAAATCTACTTCCTGCAAGGCCCCATTATTTACTAGGTTACTCGTAATTTGCTCATTACTGATAGGAACACCATCTACCACAAATAGAGGTTGGTTGCTACCGCTTAAAGAGTTTTCTCCACGAATTACTATTCTGGAAGAAGATCCTACCCCCGATGAGCCATTGGTTATTTGTACCCCGGCAACTTGACCCGCAAGACTATTTACCACGTTGGTTAAGGTAACATCTGTTAATTTTTCTGGAGCAACAGTTGTTACTGCTGAGACTAAAGATTGTTTTTCTCTTTCTATACCTAAAGCAGTTACTACAATTTCATTTAATTGTTCGGTATCTGTTTCTAATAGTATTTTTTGAGGAAAATTACCACTAGTAATGTTAATGGTTTGACTTTTGTATCCTATGGATGAAATGTGGATAACAAAAGTATCTGTAGTAGTTTCTAAACGGAAGGTTCCGTCATCTGAAGTAGTAGTGTAATTATTTGTTGCTACCTGATGAACCGTAACAAAAGGTACGGGTAGATTATCAGTATCAACCACAATAGATTGATACGTATTTGTTTGTGCAAATACGCTTATGGCAAATAACTGAAATACAGCTATAAGTGCTATTTTCATAATAGTTTTATATAAGTTGGATGAGATAGTTACATAAGGCCGCCAATCTAGCATGATGCTAGACAGATTTTTTATGTTGATTTTTATGAATCTGAAAAACTATAGGGAAGGAGGTCCTCTTAATAAAAAATTATGAAGTAATATATTTGTTCTTAAGGCTTTGGTATTGTTATCGTATTTCGTTTTAACCGTAGCTAAATGAAACAATATGTAGGTACTTATACTAGAATTAAGATGAGTATATGCAAATTCTAGTGCATTTTTTTTTGAATCAATATCTTCCAAGGTCTCTAAAACCGAAAAAGAAACATTGTTTTGAATCGCGAAATCCTTTATTTCATTAGAAACCTTGCTTGTGAGCCAAGAGAATTTTTTAAAGGCTGCTTTATCAAAAGTATTTTTAGAATAGCCTAAAAGATATACACCACCATCTTTAGAGGGGCCAAAAACAAGTTGCTGCTGCGAAAGCCTTTTTATGGCATTTGTAATATGCTGCGTAGTAAGATTAGGAGTATCGTTACCTATAGAAATAACGTTTTCATATCCTTGATCAAATAAGGACTGATAGGCATTAGCATACCGTTCATTAAAAGAATCTCCTTGTTGCTGTGTTTCATCTATCCAAAGAACATCAACGCCACTATTTTGAGCTACCTGGCGCGTTTTTTTATTTAAAAGCTTAAAAAATTCCTTAGAAGTGTTCTTTTTATGAGCACCAAACAACGGTTTTCTCTCTGCTTCAATGGTAGCAGAAAGAGAAAAAACGAATAAGACTGTTTTGTTGTTATTTGGTGTCATTCTTCGGGTTGGTCGATGAAATACTTAGAAACTTAATTTATGATGGTTTTTTTATTGTAAATGTACCTAACTTTTAAAACTATACATCGGTGTAATTACGATAAAACCGACTAATGGGTTTGGTAAATTTACAAAATTGTTCATTTATCGACAGGTTTTGGTGTTATACCGTAATTTTCTATCCACTTATCTCTCATATTTATAATTATTAAAGCTACTTAATATCTTTGTATTAGACCCTACAGTCTGTTTACCCAAAAACCCAAATCTTATGGAAAAGAGTTTAAAACGCATGGCTACCATGCACAAAATGCAAGTTACAGGGCTTGAGTTGTTTTATAGAAAAGGATATTACAACACAAGTGTCGATGAAATATTAAAAGAACTTAGCCTTTCTAAGGGTGCATTCTATTATCACTTTAAATCAAAAGAAGATTTTTTTATCAGCATCTTGCAGCAATTGGTTGTTAGGAAAATCTACAGTATGTTGATTGAGCCTATAGAGGGTCATGACAACCCATTAGATTTAATTTCTTCTTGTTTGGATGAATCCTTACAAATGGCAGAACATAATGAGAATGATTATGGTTTTGTATTGAGTAATTTCATTACAGAATTCAATGGTAAGAATCCTGAAATTATGAAGTATTTAAATGATACTTTAAAAATTTGGGAAGTTAATCTAGTATCAGCCCTACAAAGAGGTAAGTTCAATGGTTTTGTAGATCGTCATGTAGATTGTGAAGGTGCAGCTAGCTATATTATCTCTTCTTATATAGGAATAAGAACCATGATGGTAGAAGGAAGTGCAACAGCATTAAGATACCGGTATATGCAACAAGTGAAATTTTTCTTTAGAGCGATGGCAAATAAGCAAACAGCTTAGTGTAAAATTTCTTCTATTTTATTTAATACCATTTCAGGAGTGATGGTTTCCATAACCTTATCATACCCGCTTGGTACTTTGTTACCGTAAATTGAAGTAGGTATTAATGGATATTTTTCTTTATCTGATAACAAGGCATTATTTTCGTTTTGTCTAAAAGGATAGAAACCTGCATAAGGATGCGTCACGCCCCATAAGGTTAGGGTTGGTATGCCGTACATTGCAGCTAAATGTGCATTACCGCTATCCATAGCTATCATAATATCTAACTGAGATATAACAGCAAGTTCTTGACTCAAATCGATCTTGCCAGCGATATTAACAGCATTATCGTAATTATGTTCCCACTTAGAAAGTACTTCTTTTTCTTTAGCGCCTCCGCCAAAAAGTAATATTTTATACCTATTGGTCTTATTCAATTCTGAAACAACTTTTTCCATAGAAGCAATAGGGTACATTTTACCTGTAAAAGCAGCAAATGGCGCTATTCCAATCCACGTTTTAGTTCCTATACCTACTACTTTTTGCGTATTTTCTTTAAGAGATTCTTTTTTTAGGAGTTTTGATTCTTCTAAATTTAAGGGATATCCTAGTTTCTCAAAAACGGTAGCATAGCGTTGATGCGTAGAGGGTAAGGGTGCGAATTTTTTATTTGTTTTGGCTACTAAGGCCTTCTTTTCTGCTCTGCCTTTATCAATTTGTATGAATGGGATTTTACTAGTCTTAAAATACTGCCTTAGAATATTGCTTCTTAAAACATTATGTAGATCTGCAATAGCATCTATTTCTAGTGTTTTTAATTCTTTGTGCAAACGGTACAAGCCAATCATTCCCTTATGTTTTCCTTTTACATCTGCTTCAATAACAGAAACATTGGATAGTTGAGAAAACATTGGTTTAAAAAAAGCTCTGGTAAGAATACTTATTTTTAGTTCCGGATACTGCTCTTGTACTGCTAGTAATACAGGTACCGTCATAGCAACATCTCCCATAGCAGATAATCGTATGACCAAAATATGTTTGGTAGGTGTCATAAGGGGTGCCTAATTTATTTCTTGCCGCGAAGAATAGGATTCATCTCATCATCATTATACATTTTCATCTGTTTATAGACTTTCATGTATTTTTCACCATTTTCAATATCAGTTAACAATTGATCAATAGCGGTAGACAAATCTTTTTGCTGTTCTAAAAGGATAGTTAGTTTATCTCCACATTTTTGTAAATATGCTGCAGAAGCACCAGCTCTATTGGCTTCTTCTTTCATATGATAAACTTTCAAAGCTAAAATTGACAGACGATCTATAGCCCAAGCCGGACTTTCGGTATTAATTGTAGCACCATCTTTTATAGAAACCGATTGGTATTTATTTAAAAAATAACTATCAATATATTCCACAAGATCTGTTCTATCTTGGTTGCTAGCATCAATTTTACGTTTTAAAATTAAGGCCGCATCTGGATCTATATTGGGATCGCGAATTATATCTTCATAATGCCATTGTACGGCATCAATCCAATTTTTTCGATAAAGAAGGTGGGCAATATCATCCTTTGGATACGGATTTTCAAAAGATTGATACACATCATCCTTTACATGATATTTGGCTATACTTTCCTCGAAGATTTTGAATGCAAATTCGCTAAACATAAATTACGCTTTCTTGCAAAGATACTATTTGACTTAAATAAACCGTATCAACAAGATGATAAAAGGTATAATTATACTCGCAATTAATGCAATCTCTTTAATATTGGGCTTTTTTATCGTTTCAATATAATTAGACATAAAAACCGTAGCTGGAAAGAAGGTCATTAATATAGGAGATATCTCATGATTAGAATTAAGCAGAGTAATGGTAATCCCTATTAAGAAAAATATATTGATAAGTCGCATGGTATTAATTCTCCCTTGACCAGAGCTGCTTAATTTAATAAACATTAATATAATTAAGAAAAGTATGGCAAAAATGTAGGTTAATAACCGTAAACTATGCCGCCATTCTAATAGGTATTCAGAAGTGGTGCTGACCGTAAATTTATAATGATTAAGAATATATTCGGGTTGGTCTATTAAGATAAAGACTGCCGATGCTATTAAAAACACGGTAGCTACACCAATGAAGGGTACGATCCAGTTTCTTATGTTTTTAGGGTTGTATAAGTAAATGGTGATATAGACGAGGATTAAGAATAAAATGGCCCAATCATAAAATAAACTGGCAATAGCTACCCACATGGAGGCATCAAATATTTTTATTTTTATAGCCTTAAGCGATTTTATACTTAATAGCCTCCTTAAGGCAATTAAAAGAAAAAACGAGCATATAATACTGTAGTTATCCAGTAATGTCTCTGGAAATATTAAAATTAATAAGGTAAAAAAAAGAATAGTGTAGGAGTGATCTGCCGTTATTTTATTGCGTTTTACGATAAAATTTATAATGAATATATCAAACAGTAAGACCCCTAAAGCTACTATTTGCAGTAGAATAGTGTTAGAATTATAAGGAATAGAATAAAGGATGAAAACAGTAAACCAGTAGAATACAAACAGAAAAGAAAGTATTAAGATGTAATTTATTGGTTTTGTTTTTCCAAAAATGCTTGAAATCATCTTGGGTTTTTATATTTTTGCATGGTAAATATAATTAAGATGGAATCATTTTTTAGAGCGATTGAAGATTTATTTGTAAATGTATTATTTATACCTCTTGATGCATTGCGTTTTATGCATAGCTGGTGGGGTGCTAGTACATTGAATTGGATTTTCATGGTTATTGGCGCTGTAGCCTTTGTATATTGGATGTTACAATTGAAAAAATATAACGATTCTGGTGAAGAACGTAAAGACGTTACAGGTCATTCTTACTTGTAAGAACTAAAAAAAGCCCTTTCAAAGGGCTTTTTTTATGTTTAAACTTTAGAAACTACAGATCAAAACCTAGATCTTTTCTATAGTTCATCTTTTCAAAGTTCAATTTTTCTATATTTTGATACGATAATTTTAAAGCTTCTTTAAAGTCCGATCCAAAAGCGGTAACCGCTAATACGCGGCCTCCAGAAGTTAGTACTTTTCCATCTACTAAAGTGGTGCCTGCATGAAAAACGGTAGCATCTTTAATCATTTCAAATCCAGTTATCTCCTTTCCTTTTTCGTAGGCTTCAGGGTATCCGCCTGAAACAGCCATTACAGTTGTGGCAGTACGCTCATCAACCTGTAAATCTATTTCGTTCAAAGTTTGATTAGCAACTGCCTGTAAAACTTCTACTAAATCATTTTTTAACCTTGGAATAACAACTTCGGTCTCCGGATCTCCTAAACGAACATTGTATTCAATAACCTTAGGATTATCATTAACTTTAATCAATCCAATAAAGATAAATCCTTTGTAAGGCAAATTATCCTTTTTAAGGCCTTCTACGGTAGGGATGACTACTTGCTCATGTATCTTGTCCATAAATACCTCACCAGCGAAAGGAACAGGCGAAATAGCACCCATACCGCCCGTATTGAGTCCAGTGTCTCCTTCTCCTATGCGTTTATAGTCTTTTGCAGTAGGTAATACTTTGTAATTTTCGCCATCAGTTAATACAAAAACACTTAATTCTATACCGTCTAAGAACTCTTCTATAACCACAGTGGTACTGGCAGTACCAAATTTAGCATCCACTAGCATAGATTTAAGTTCCTCTTTAGCGTCTTGTAAGTTGTTCAAAATTACAACACCTTTTCCGGCGGCTAGACCATCTGCTTTTAAAACATAAGGAGGATTTAAACTTTCTAAAAAAGTATAGCCTTTTTCAAGACTCTCAGCGGTAAAGCTCTCATATGCTGCAGTAGGAATGTTATGACGCATCATAAATTCTTTTGCAAAATCTTTACTTCCTTCTAAAGTTGCAGCAGCCTTTTGTGGGCCTATAACAGGAATATTTTTTAAATCATTATCATTTAAAAAGAAATCATGAACACCATTCACTAATGGATCTTCAGGACCTACAATAACCATTTCTATCTTTTTGGTAAGAACAGCCGTTTTGATAGCTTCAAAATCATTGACGCCAATGTTGAGGTTTGTAGCAATGGCTGCAGTACCTGCATTACCAGGTGCAACAAAAAGATTAGATAATTTTGGACTTTGTTTTAGTTTCCAAGCAAGGGTGTGTTCACGGCCACCTGCTCCAAGAATAAGAATGTTCATACTACTAGAAGGTTTGGGCAAAAATACCTATTGAAGACGAATAATACCAGTAATTTTATAGGATAAATATATTCCCTAAGCTTTACTAGAGAAATCTCTATGTTCTTTTTTCTGAAGTTCGTCAGGTGATAAAGATTTAAAATAATCAAAAACTATTTTAAGGCCTTCTGTTCTATGAACTTTAGGTTCCCAATCCAAGATTTCTTTGGCTTTAGTGATATCAGGTTGGCGTTGCAAAGGATCATCTTGTGGTAAAGGCTTAAAAATAATTTTTTGCTGAGTACCAGTAAGTTTAATAATTTCTTGTGCAAATTCTAAAATGGTGGTTTCATGTGGATTGCCAATATTCACAGGATCTGAACAATCACTCATTAGTAAACGATAAATACCTTCGACTTGATCATCTATATAGCAGAAAGAACGTGTCTGAGATCCATCTCCGAATACGGTGATATCTTCACCGCGGAGTGCTTGCCCCATAAAGGCAGGAACTACACGTCCGTCATTTAATCGCATTCTAGGGCCGTAAGTATTAAAAATACGAACAATACGCGTGTCTAAGCCATGGTATCTGTGGTAAGCCATAGTAAGCGACTCCATAAAGCGTTTTGCTTCGTCATACACGCCACGTGGACCTATAGAGCTTACATTACCATAGTACTCCTCGTTCTGAGGGTGTACTAGTGGGTCGCCATATATTTCAGAGGTAGATGCCACTAAGATTCTTGCATTTTTTTGTTTTGCTAAACCTAATAAATTTAATGTTCCTACAGAACTTACTTTAAGTGTCTGAATAGGAATCTTTAAATAATCTATTGGACTAGCGGGCGATGCGAAATGTAATATAAAATCTAATTCACCGCTAACATGTACAAAATTGCACACATCATGATGATGAAATTCAAATTGTTTTAGATGGAAAAGGTGTTCTATGTTTTTTAAATCACCAGTAATTAGATTATCCATGCCAATGACATAATAACCGTCTTTTATAAAGCGATCACATAAATGAGATCCTAAAAACCCTGCTGCTCCTGTAATTAGTACTCTTTTCATGGGTTTTTTTTCTTCTTTTTTGGGCTCTCCATTTTAGTCTTAATGTTGTTAACTTTTTGCTTAATCTTTATCTTTTGCTTTAAAGTGGAAAAGTTGTAGTTATACCTGAAAAATACATAGCCTAAAATTACTACTACGCTAACTAACATAATCACCATGCCTATATTTTTAGCAGTACTCCCTAAAACAATAAAAAGCATTACAAAAATTAAATTGAAACAACCAATTAGAAAACTGGCTTGCTTATGACTTAAGCCCCAATAATCAATTAATACATGGTGCGTATGATTTCTGTCTGGAGAAAAGGGCCCTCTTTTATTCGCTAGACGTATTGCAAATACTCTAGCCGTATCAAAAAGGGGTACTATTAATATAGAAATCGCAATTAGTGGAGCGTTTTCTAAGAGAAATGGTAACTCGGTATAATCCTGAGGAGTAAGAGAAAGAAATTTTAAGGTTAAAACACTTATGATAAAACCAACGATAAGAGAGCCTGTATCCCCCATGAAAATTTTCCTGTCTCCGGATATATTATACCCAAAAAAGGCCATTAAGCTCGCATTCAGGGTTAATGCTATTAGGGCGTAGTAGTGCTCTCCAGATAAATAGAAAATGGTAGTATATATCACTAGAATAACAATTCCTACAATTGAAGCCAAACCATCAATACCATCAATAAGATTGTAGGAATTAATAATGGTAATCATCATAAAGCCTCCAATAGCTAAATAAAGAAAATAAGGGATTTCATTTATATTTAAAAAACCATTTAAGGAGTGTATGACAAAACCTTCGTTAGCTAATACAAAAGAGACGGCAAGCCCTTGAGCTATTAATTTCGAAAGAGGTCCTAAAACAACTAAATCATCTTTTAATCCAACAATAAAGAGAATCGTAAGACCGGGGATTATGAACATACCTTCGTCATAATCATTCCAATTTTTTATGAAAAATAAAGCAAAAATTAGGGTGTAGAAAAATGCAACACCACCTAGGGTTGGAGTTCGGCCTTTATGAGAACTCCTATGATTAGGGTGATCCATTAACCTTTTGTATTCAACAACTTTGATAATCTTTGGTATCGTCAAATAAGTCAAAAGGAAGGCTCCTATAAATAATATTATGGCTGATTCTAGAAAATGCAAAATTTAAATATTTGTGCTAATGTACTCTAATTCTGTAGAACTTTCTTTGATGTTAATTTAAAATAGAAATAATGAATTAAAAAATTGATCATCATAAAAACTGATTTCAAGAAAGACATTTTTAATTCTTTATGGTAAACATTAAAATTGTGCTTAAGAAGTTTAAATTTATTATTACTCAATGATGAATTGCCAATTCTATAATTTGCTAACGGTTCATTAATTGCATGTGCGTAATCGCATTTTTGAAGTAGTCTAAGCCATAAAACCCAATCTTGTCTTTTTCTTATGTCTGGCATTAAATTTAAGCCTAATAATTCTTTGTCGTAAATTGCCGTCAAACATCCAATATAGTCATTATTGAGCATTTTATTATAGTCAATTTTTTTTGGTGATTGTATAATATATTTGGGATTAGGATTGTTTTTTTCTACAATAAAGTAATCTGTATATGTAAAAGCGTATTTATTATCTAACATGTAGGTAATTTGTTTTGACAACTTATTTTCATCCCAATAATCATCTGAATCTAAAAAAGCTATAAAACGACCAGTGGCATTTTTCATTGCAGTATTTCTTGCAACACCTGCACCGCTATTAGAGTCAAGCTTTATATATTTTATTCTGAAATCACGTCTAGAATATTGCTCAATTATCTCAGCGCTTTGATCTGTAGAACAATCATCAACAAGTATATGTTCCCAATTAACATATTTTTGAGACATTACAGATTCTAAGCATTGTCTTAAATGTTCTTCGGAATTATAGACAGGTGTAATTATTGAAACAATAGGGCTCATTTATATATCGTTTAGTATTGAGCCATTTAAAACCCAAAGATTATTTTTAGAACCTTTACTTAAATTTGTTTTAATCATTTCGTAATTATTTAAACACTTAATTATTCCTTTACTTAAATCATCAATGTCATTTTGTCTTGCTAGATAACCATTGAGCCCACTAATAATAATATCTGATAACCCCCCTATATCATACGCCACTACAGGGGTTCCTAGCCCTAATGAAGTAAAGAGAACTCCACTTTGTTCAATTTTTTTATAGGGCATTATGCTAAATGTTGCGGATTGATATGCTTGTACAAGTTCAGTGGTGGTAATAAATTTATTTTCAATTAGTACATTTTCTTCTAAATCTAATTCAGTGATTAATTCGTGTATTTCATTTAGATATTCATTATCATTATTGCAGAGTCCTTTGATGGAAAGTATTACATTATAATTATCTTTTTTTAAAATTGAAACAACCTTTATAGCATCTGTAATTCCTTTATATTTTGAAATATACCCGATCATTAACAATTTAATCTGTGAAAATTCTTTTTTATCTTCACTAAATTCATTATAAAAATAACCATGATTTATATTCACATATTTTTTTTTTGTGTTGACAATATCTTGAATTTGTTTTTTACTTTTTTGAGTATGAATCAAAAAATTGTCAATAATTTGGTATAATCTATTATATCTCTTTACCAATTTTTTATTTATACAATTGTGAGGGTAAATATTGTGAACTGTATAGTAAATTTTTGGATTTAAAAACTTTAAGATTCTAATTAAATATAATTCTAATCCAGTTTTGTTTAACATTTGAAACCATTGGATATTTATGATATCATATTTTTTACAGATTTTCAATAAATAAATCCAATTGATTAGATAATTTATAGACTTGCCAAAAATTTGAGTTCCTATATATGGTGTAAGTGTGCTAGAAAAATTTAAGTGTTCACTGTTTTTATAGCCTAATATTTTTACGTCCCAATTTGATTTAGATAATCCTTGGGAGAAGTAATGAGTATAAATAGGAGCTGTTCCATTGAAATCAACTATCAAAATTTTTTTCATATTTAATAAAAGGGAGGTTTCCAATTGCAAGTGTAATTTAAATTCGAATTTCTTTTACCTATAATTTTAGCTGGAACACCTCCAACAATAGTATTATCTGGAACGTTTTTAGTTACAACAGCTCCGGTTGCAACTATAGCACCCCTTCCTAAAATTATTCCGGGTAAAATGATGGCTCTTGTGCCTATCCAAACAAAATCTTTTATTTCTACTGGCAGGGTAATATATTTAAATGTTTCACTATTATGGTCATGTGTTGCAGTTATGATTTGCACGTCTGGAGAAATAGAGACGTTATTTCCAATTGTCAACTTATCTCTGCCGTCCAAATAACAATTTCTATTAATAGTTGTGTTGTTTCCAATTATTATATCATTTCTATTTAAAAAAACGCCAAGATGAATACTGCTTCCCTTGCCAATTTTTATTTTATATATATAGCGATAATAAAAATTTCTTATTGAATAAGATGGAATCTTATTTATAATATGATTAGGAACATATTTTATGAAGAAGTAAAATGGAAATTTTAGAAACTTTTTAAGCATTTTTAATATTTATTCTTCGCTAAGAAAGAAATTATTACAATTTTTATCATACAAATATAAAAAATGTACAAATACGGAGTAAAGAGTTACACCATAAGCTCTTAATAAATAGTCTTCAAACAAACATAAACAAATAAAAATTGATAGTATTATAATTGAAATTATACTCTTTTGTATTATTGCGATTTTGAGGTTGAAAAATAAGGAATAAATAAACAGAATTGAACATAGGACTCCAGCACTCAAAGCTAATCGCAAATAAAAATTGTGTGCACTTACTATTTTTGATTTAATTTCATAATAATCTAAGCATTTATCAAGCTCCGCCTGAACATCCCCTATTCCATACCCTAGCAAAAATTCGTTATATATTAAATCTTTCGAACAGACAAACAAGTTTGCTCTGATATTTGTAGAATTTTCTAGATTTTTTTCCACTCTATTATTGGTAGTAAGGTATTCAGTAAAATCTGAAATTCTATTGTTCAAAGTTTTAAATGATAATGAAGCAAGTATTATTAGCAATGTTAGTGAACTTATTAAACTAATTCTATGAATTTTGGATATCCTTTTATCTAAAAAAAAAAGAGTTATTAAAGTCATAAGCGCAAGAAAAACTATTGTTTTTGATGCTAAAAGTAAAATGGTTAAACTGAAAATTGTGATGGGTAAAATTGCGATTAAACTTTTTTTTAGAGCAAATCTAACGATGATTAAATAATTTAGTATTAATAATATGGCGATTAGAAAGAACACCGAGGTATAAATGGGGTGAATTTCAAATATTAATTTATTTGCTTTAATTACATGATAAACTAATGATCCTGAAAGTATATAACTGATATTATAATTTAACATTAAATAAACGCAAATGTATATTGCAAGCACCAAAGAGGAGACCACAAAAGAAATTCCTAAAAGAAATATCCTTTTTTTAGAGATTGAATGTCCAAAAACACTGAGAAAGGGAAAAATTAATAGTAAAATTGAATGTTGAATTATTCTAAAGGACGTAGTAATGTTTTCAGAGTAAAAAATTGAGAAACAAAATAAAATATAAAAACTAATTTGAGAAAAAAGATATTTGATATCTTTTTTTGAAACATTAACCTCTGGAGATTTCAAATATAATATTATAACCCCTATACTATAAGCAATTAAGCAAACAGATATTATCCCATGTGGTAAAATAGGTAGAATACATAAGATTAATTGTAAAATCAGAACAATTATAATTATATTTTTTTTCACAATTTAATTTCATTTTTGAAAATTGACAATAATTTTTTATCGTTGTGTAGGTCTAGAAATTTTTTATTATTAGCTTTATTTGTCCCGACATTACGATAATTTTTTAAACAATTTTCAGAATATTTATTTTTCATTACAGTAGAGAACATTCCATTTGAATTAATAAAAAATATTTTTTTGTTAAGATACATGCACTCGTAAAAAACACCACTTACTCTGTAATTATAATTAATGTCTAAAACGACAAATAATGAATTTGATATCATTTCTTCATAATTCTCATAATATGTTTTTATAGTTAAAAATTTATTGTCAATAAATTTTTTCTTACTTTTTACAAATATTTTAATAGACTGTTTTGCAAAATATTCTGAAAATTCACGAAACTCTTCGGTTGTAGTATCAACATTAACGGCAAAGACGTAAGATGAATTTTCTTCAGAGTTCTTACTAATATCAATTTTTTTAAAATTTATAGTATGCGGTATTACCTTTATTCTAGACTGCTGACATTGCTTTTGTAAATAATCAGAAATATATTTTTCAAAAACACAGAATTTTATTTTCTTCTTTATTTTTTTAAAGAAAAAGAGACTAATTCCTTTTTTATCAAGATTGTTATGAATAAAAGCGAATGATTTGATATTCCAACCAATACTGAATGATATATTTTCAAAACTAGTAACTAAAATAATTGAATTTGTCTCAATGTTTTTAGTCGCCATTTTAATAATTTTTAACTGCCGCAATACATAAGAATATTTGTTGGTTTTTAGAAACAGCTTATCGCTTATCCCTATGAAATTATTTGCTTTTAGTTTCTTGCAGTAAGAATTAGAGCTAATAATTCGAACATCGTAGTCTTCTTGAAGAATTTCAATTAACCTTTTAACAAATAGAATATGTCCTTTTTCGGCCAATAAATCAACTATAGTTATTTTTTGTTTCACGAGATTAATTGTTTATTTCTAAATCTTAAAGCTAAGATAATTCCTACTAGTATGCCAACAAAAATAAAATTTTTCAGACCAAATGAAAATGTTGTTACTATGTAGAATGGAGCTCCTATGGCTAACCAAGAAAATTCTTTATTTTTAATTAGAGTTAATCCAGTTGTAAAAATTGAGACAAATAGGATCATTCCAAAAATCCCCATTTTTATTGGTATATATGGAATACCGCCATGCCCTTTTTTAAATTTTAAACTATCTACCTCTTCTTTGGAATAATCATCATCATTTAATGGTGTTTTAAACTTTTTAAAGTACTGAGTTCTGTTGTCGTCTATATAACTTCCGAAACCTTTGCCAACTAATACCACAATTATGTTTTCTTCTTTTAAATTATTAAATGATATCATGAATTCTAATACTCTTACTCTTGGTGATTTTGGAACCATAGTCACATCTCCTTCGATGATCTTAGCAATGGCTTCTTGAGCTTGAAATACTTTAAATTTTGTGAGTGGACTACTGTAGTTGTAGACTAAAATAGATAATAAACTTATTAGAAGAATGAATATAAATTTTCTTGCAATATTAAAATTACTTAAAAAGAAAAGTGTTAGTGCAGAGATAACTAGTAAAATTATATTTAAACTGCTGGTGTATGTAAATTGAGACTTGAGTATAAAGACTAATATATGAAATGGGATAAGAATTTTTTTATTCTTAAACTTCATAAACATTATTGGTATTATAGATACATAATAAAATTTCTCAAATTCATCAAAGTATAAATTTTCCTCGTTCGCGGAAATTATTGAAAAAAATGTAAATAAAGGGTAGAAATATAGAACATAATTAGCTAATATGTTTATTATCTTTTGAAATTTTTCGTAGGAGAGGTTAAAGATGTTAATTATAAATATTGATAAACAAGTAAACGAAAATAATTCATTTAAATACCAGTTTACGGAATATTTATAATAAAATCCAAATATTAAATTTAATAAATACATAAAAATAAAAGGTGTACTTATTAAAATAGTTTTGATGTTAAATTTAAAATATATTAAAGTTGTAAAAAAGTAAGTAACTATTAATATATAAATGATATTAATTCCGAAAATGTCACTTGTATAAATGTTGTTGAACATTGAGTGATAACTTCCGAAAATCAATAATAGATATAGTGAGAAATAGCTTCTTTTTAGTATGGCAAATAAGCAATATATAGACGTGCAAAATATTATTACATAACTTGCTAGTCCAAAACCGAATAACAAGCAAATTAAATGTAGAAAAAAAAACCCCCATTCTAAATAACTAGGTTTCTTCAGCATATATGAACTTTTTTAGATATGAGATATTCTGCTTTGCTGTTTTTGTTTTTTTTTCAATTTCTTCTAGGTTACTTATTTCAGTAACATAAGAAAAAGCTTTTTCAATTTCTTTTTGATTCATTTCTTTATCATAAGGTATATATGATTTTGAATCGATTTCCTCAAAAAATCTATCAATCTTTGGACTGTAACTTAAACCGACACAATTTAAATGACAAAACTTAGATATGACTAAACTATGTAATCTTTCTGAAAAATTATATTTGGCATTCTGGATATAATTTATTTTTGAATTAAGTTTATTGTCTAAAATATATTCTGATTTTATTGAATAATTATTACTAAAGTAAATAGAATTTCTCTCATTTATAGCGCTATCTTTTACGGAATCTATCGGTAGAAATAGAACTTGCAAGTTTTCTTTTATTGCAATTTCACTAACAAAGTTTAATATGTTTGTATGCCGCTTTTCGATTTCTGAACTGGAATAAAAATTACGCAAATCTCTAAAACTTATGAGAATATATGGTTTTTCAATTCTTTTATTTGAGATTTTGAATAAATAAGAAAGATCACTTGTTAGAAATATGTTTTTTTGAATATACTTTCTTTTCGCAAATTTATAAGAGGTGTTATCTCTAATTGTAGCAAATAACATTGTTTTGAAAAGTATTTTCGTTTTAATTTTTGAACGAACTTTATTTAAATTTCCAATCCCGATGCCCAAGTATGCAAATGGTTTGTTTAATAATATATTAAATATAAAATATTTGAAATTTCCAATACCATCCTCATCAGAAAAACAGGTCCCTCCACCCCAAATAGTAATGTCAGAGTTTCTAATGGATTTTATATAGATTTTGAAATTTTGAAATTTATTTTTTGATTTAAATTCAATATGATTTACATATTCGTATTTGCTAAGTATTGAACTTAGGTTTTCTGAATTCTTACAAATAATTTCAACCTTAATGTTTGGTATTTGATTAGCAATCTCCTTTAAGATACAATCTAACATAATGTCATCTCCTAAGTTATCATATCCATAGTATCCAACTAGAGTAATTTTTTTTTTTTGCATTTTCAAAAATTTTATCCTAAATAATCCATTTTGACAATCCATTTTTAATGCAATAATAAATTCTAAAAATGACTACAAAAGCTAATGATATTGTTAAATTGTAAATTAAGTAAGGTACGGTAAATTCATTGCATAAATATAATATTAATATACCAGAAAAATATACAATAGAACCGAATACAAAGCTTGTGCCTAGTTTGTTTCCTAGGTTATTAACGACCATTATGGAGGTGCTTATTATAGGGCCAACCGCTCTAAATATTAAGGTGAAGCTTATTAGATATAAGATTTCAATTGATGGTAACATATCTATACCTCCTATTATTGTTATAAGATCTTCTGATATTATATTTGTTATTATAATTATAAAAACAGAAGAAATTAAAGCTATTTTCAGTGCTGTTCTAGTTAATTTTTGATTTTTTGTTTTTGCTACATTAGGAAAAATGGCATTCGAGAAATTCTGAAAGAATATAGATAACAGATTAACTAATTTTTCTGCTAAATCATAATAAGCTAATTCTTTTTTGCCTATCAAAGCTCCTATAAATAACGCGTTGCTCTTAAGTGTTAATCCTCCTAAGGAATGTGATACAAATAAAGGGAAGCTATCTATCAGAACTTTTTTGATATCTTCATATTTTGGGATGTGTATTTTATTTTTGTCAATTTTGAATATTTTAAACAAAGCAAATATCCCACATACTATAGATCCAATTGCGTAGCTAAGTAAAATATATAGGTTATCCGTGCCATCATTTACAAGTATGAAAATAAAAATTAAAGCAGTTAATTTAGATATGAAAGAGCATATTGCGATATACTTCATATTTTCCTTACCTTGGAAGTACCATACTGGAATCATAATTTCATTTAGGCATAAATAACTAGCTAAAAAGAAAAACATTATTTTCATTTGAGAAATACAACCAATTAAAATTAGTATTAGTAATGTTATACAGTAGAAAATAATTTGACAAGTGAAAATGTTACTTATAATTTTTGAGATATCTTCTGATGTATCTCCTTTTGATATTTCATTTGTACCATAAATATTAAAGCCAAAATTTACGACCAAAGATAGGTATATGGCAATACTTTGAACATATAAAATTTCTCCATAATTTTCAGCACCAATTATTCTTATTATATAAGGATATAGAATTAGGGGAAAAATTAGATTAAAAATTTGTATAAATGATAAGTATCCAAAATTTTTGAATATATTAAAATTCTGATTTAGAATATTTTTCTTTTTCATTTATTTTTTTTACTCGATCAATGTTGTGGTAAGACACGAGTTTTTTGGCCTTTTAGCAAAACTACGATATTTATTAGTCTTCACAAGTGTTGTGCTCTCATCTAGTTTATTTGATCCTAAAATTTTAAGAGCAAAACCATACCAGGTCAAAGGTTTATTGTCAGTGTAGTGGAACATTCCAAATTTACTCGAATGATTAATTATTAGTCCTAATATAAATTTAGACAAATTAATAGTATCAGTGGGGCATCCAATCTGCCTATCTGTTACTATTATAAGGTCTCCTTTTTTTGCTTTTTCTAGAATCGTTTTATAGAAATTTTTACCATGAATTTTACTATACAGCCATGATGTTCTTATAATGTAATATCTATCTAATATTTCCTGAATATATTTTTCTCCAGCTAGCTTAGATTTTCCATATTCATTGATAGGGTTTGGAGTATCTTCTATAGTATAAGGCTCTGATTTTTTGCCATCAAATACATAATCTGTTGAAATATGAATGAGAGTAGTATTATTTTCTTTACATGCCAGGGCTAAATTCTTGACACCTTCTGCATTTACTTTAAATGCATTCTCAGGAGTCTTCTCCGATTGTTCTACATTAGTGTATGCTGCGCAATTAATACAAAAGTCAAAATTAGCTAGTGTAAAAGCTTTTTCAATACTTAGGTTATCAGTAATATCTAATTGCTTTGAATCCAGAAATACAAAATCTAATTTTGGGTATTCAAGCTTAACGTCGTTCAATGTCTTGCCTAGTTGTCCAGATGCTCCAGTAACCAAAATGTTAATCATAACAACAAATTTTTAAAGCTTGGGAGGCCACGATCTTTTTCTGAAATAATTAAATTTTCATTGTCATGCTCCCAGTCAATTCCTAATTCTAAATCGTTATATAAAATTCCTCCCTCTGATTCGTTATGGTAATAATTATCGCATTTATAGTTGAATACAGTGTTTTCCTGTAAAGATAAAAAACCATGAGCTAAACCTCTTGGCACATATAAACTAGTATGGTTTTTTGATGATAATTTTATTTTAAAATATTTACCGTATGTGGCGCTTTCTGTACGAATATCAACAACTACATCTAAAACCTCCCCATAGGGAACATTCACAAGTTTTGATTGCGCAAATTCGCCCTTTTGAAAATGTAATCCTCTGAGGGTTCCTTTTTTTGAAGTAGATTGATTGTCTTGAACAAAATTTAAAGCTTTTCCAACTGCGTTTTCAAGTTCTTTCTTCTTAAATAATTCAAAAAATAATCCACGGTTATCCTCATAAATTCGAGGTTGGATGATAAAGCATCCTTTAATATTAGTTTCAGTTATCTTCAAATTTTTACTTCTGTTTTAATAAATATTCTCCGTACCCACTTTTTAATAATGGCTTAGCTAAGATATGAAGTTCTTCTCTTGTGATATAACCCATTTTAAAAGCCACTTCTTCGATGGCTCCAACTTTTAACCCTTGGCGTTCCTCAATCACTTCAACAAACTGCGAAGCTTGCATTAGGGAGGAGAATGTGCCAGTATCTAGCCAAGCTGTTCCAGAATCTAATACACTAACCTTTAAAAGTCCTTTTTCAAGGTACACTTTGTTGATATCGGTAATCTCTAATTCGCCTCGTTTGCTTGGTCTAATATTTTTTGCGATTTCTATAACCTCATTATCATAGAAATAGATACCTGGAATGGCATAATTTGATTTAGGATCTTGGGGTTTTTCTTCAATGGAAATTGCTTTTCCCGAATTATCAAAATCTACTACTCCGTATCTTTCTGGGTCATTAACATGATAGGCATAAATAATACCGCCGTTAGGTGTGGTATTGGACTGTAATAATTTAGCAAAACCAGAACCGTAGAAAATGTTGTCCCCTAATATTAAAGCAACGCTATCATTTTTAATAAACTCTTCTCCAATTATAAAAGCTTCTGCTAGTCCATTAGGTTTTTCTTGAACAGCGTAAGAGAATTTACATCCTAATTGAGTACCATCTTTTAAAAGTTTTTTGAAAAGATTTTCATCCTGTGGAGTGGTTATAATAAGTATTTCCCTTATTCCTGCGGACATCAGAGTTGCCAACGGATAATATATCATTGGCTTGTTGTAAACAGGCATAAGCTGTTTGCTTACTGTAATGGTTAATGGATGTAAGCGTGTTCCAGAGCCACCAGCTAGAATTATCCCTTTCATAAAGTTACTTGTTATACTTATTAAGGTACCAGGATATCGTGGTTCTTAAACCTTCATCTATGTTAAATTGAGGCGTCCATCCTAATTCGCGTTTTATTTTTTTGGCATCTATAGCATATCTAAAGTCATGACCTAAGCGATCCATAACAAATGAAATTTGATCTTTATAAGATCCAATCTTTTTCGGCTGAACTTCGTCTAATAAACTGCATATTTTTTTAGCTATGTCTATATTTGAATATTCATTATTTCCACCAATAACGTAAGTCTCTCCCAAATTCCCATTCTTAAATGCTCGTTCAATTCCACTACAATGGTCTAATACGTATAGCCAATCTCTAATGTTGTCTCCTTTTCCATAGATAGGTATAGCCTCATTTTTAATTGCTTTCCTTATTATGGTAGGGATTAGTTTTTCATCGTGTTGCTTTGGGCCATAGTTATTGGAGCAATTCGTGGTTATAACAGGTAATCCGTATGTGTGGTAATAACTTCTAACTAAGAAGTCAGAAGAAGCCTTAGAGGCGCTATAAGGACTGTTTGGAGCGTACGGAGAGTCTTCTGTGAAATAGCCATCATTCTCTAAAGAGCCATATACTTCATCCGTAGAAATATGATGGAATCTCGAATTTTTATATTCTATATCACGATTATTGGATGAATTTAACCAGTATTTCTTTGCTGCTTCTAATAAAACGAATGTGCCTTCTATGTTAGTTTTGATAAAACTATAAGGGCTTGAAATGGAATTGTCAACATGAGATTCAGCCGCAAAATTAATCACGCTTTGGATATCGAATTCTTCAAAAATAGATTCTACTAATTTTCCATCACAAATAGAGCCTTGTATAAATTTGTATCTAGCTTCATTATTAATTTCACTTAGATTTTCTAAATTTCCAGCGTACGTAAGTAAATCTAGATTTATTACAGTATCGTTTGGATTTTTTTCTAAGTAGTAAGGAATAAAATTACTTCCTATAAAACCAGCACCTCCCGTAATAAGAATATTCATAAATTATTATTTATTGTATTCTTTTAAATATGTGTTTAGTGATAAAAGGGCTAAAATAATTAGTAGTAAACCTAAGAATAGGGTGGGCACTAAAAATTTGTAGCTGTTCCATATTCCTTTAACTTCTACTCCTTTTCTAGGGAAGGCAGATATTACATTTAAAATACTCGATTTATTTGCTTTTTCCTCATTAAGTAGTACAAGACTTTCTTTTAGTTCTTCCATTTTATTAATTAATGAAAGTTCTTTGTTATCTTTATTTCCGCCTTCTCCAAGACTTATGTTTGTGCCTTGCATAGGTTTATCTGCTTCTTTGAGCATAACTCTTTTGTACAATAGTTGAAGCGAGTCTATTTCAGTAATTTGTTTGCTGTAAATGCTATCTTGCAGTTTAATATTTATATCACTAATATCTTTCTGTAAATTAAAATAATCATTTCTCGAGATGGAGTTAATTATTGAGGTTTGGATTTTTTTTCCAATTCCATTGTTTGTAGCAATCAATGCAATGGTGTGAAATCTAGCATCCAATGAATTGAAATTTTTCAGATAGGCTTCCATATCTATCGCTTTCTGTGTGGTGGTATCTAGACTTTTTACAAATTTATCAAATAATTGAACCTTCTGATTTTCATCAGAATAAGATTCTACTGTGAATTTTTTTATAGAACCAGCTTCTTTCAGTGTAATGTCTAAGGCTTCCGCCAAGGCAATGGAATCCTCAGATTTAGCCAACTCATCATAAAAATTAATATTATTGTAGAGTTGCTGAACACTATTAAAGTTAGGTTCCACAACCATAGTTGAGAGATACTGGGGCTCTTTATTTATGTCAAGATATATACCGATGGCTAGGCCAACAATAGCGGCAATTGCAAATTTGATGAGGTGTTTTTGTATGAATTGCAGAAAAACAATAATGGCTCCAAAAATTCCCTTAAAGATATTTCCAATAAACCGAAATAGCTTTCTAAAACCATTTCCAATTAATTGGAATAGTTGCCCTAAATCTACTTCATCAGAATTGGAAGAAGGCTGTTGTGGTGTTTGGTTGTTCATGTTTACTTATGACTTAAATATTTGTTCTAAAATTTTATCTGTAATTAAATAGGTTGGTTTTACTCCTGTAGTACCCAATCCGCCAGAAGCTAAAGTGCTGCCTGTTTCAAGAGGGTTGTCTGAAGCGTAATATGCATAACGTACTTTAACATCTTCCCGAATACTTTTACGCACTTTTGAAGCAGATTGTATTGCTTTTTGATAATGGACACCTTCCATTTCTAAACCAATAACATTCCACGTAGAGGCGTGAAAAAATTTCAAGATATCTTTATTCTGTAACGAAGTTCCTAAAACGGTAATCATAGCGCCCTCTAAAACCTTCAATCCATTGCCCTTGAAATCGTCGGCAGTTAACTCATTTTTAAAAGGGTAATTATCTGCTGTTCCTTCAAATACATGCGCTGTCGGGATCATTAAATCTCCTTTTCCGCCTTCTAGAATTCCTGCTTTACCCATAATTGAAATGGAATGTACATCTATGAAAACGGGCTGATTCTTTTTAACCTTATACGGCTTTAATAGCTCATCAATAGTTTCATACGCTTGTTCTCCAAAAGCATAGTCCATTACGAAGATAATAGGTTTTTTCTCGCCGGGAATATCTTTGCTAAATGTGTAACTACAAACATCATCAGTAAACTTAGCCGTGTCAAATATTTGAACGTCAATATTAGTTCCGGACATATCATCAATGGCAATCATACCATTTTTCTTAGCTACAGCAGTCACTTTATCTCTAAGTGCTGAGTTTTCTGAAGAACTCAGTTTTTCATAAATCTCTAACGAATCATTATTCGGAAATTCCTTCTTCAGCGCTTTTCTAGCGAATAATGAATTCATTACACTGTGCATGTTGGCACTAATAATATGAATGGGCCTATCTAATAAACCAGCGGTGTTTAAGGTTTCTTTTATTGCATCAGACCAACGTTCTCCATGAATATGGTGTCCTAGTCGCTCTCTTAATAGAGGCGTAAAGGTTATAGCACGTTTGTCACCAGTTAACTCTTCTTCAATAGCTAATTTTCCTAGCCAATAAATAATTTTCAGAAAACGATCTGGATTCTTTTTAGTAGCAAATTTCTCATAGACTTCTATGATTTCTGCAAAAGAGCGGCCTAGTATATTAGCGGTATGTATGATTGCAATTTCACGTTCTGCTTGTGTGAGCTTAGATTTGCTAATTGCATTTTCTAATTTCCCCCAATCGCGAATGGTAGTACCGGTATCTTCAATAATTACTCGGGTTGCAATCTTATAAGATTCTATAAATAAGAAGGTTAAATGGGTAAGAATATCATAAATATCAGATCTACCTCTGGTAATTTCAATATTCATTTGTTCGTCATCAATACGGTAACAATTACGTCTTCTCTTTGGCGGAACTATAGCTTCAAAATGAGACTTCCCGTACCCTTCATCAGAAGTAAGGTTTATAAATCTACACTGCTCTATTCCTTCTGGTAATCGTTCTAAAACATATATTAACCCGCTTAGTTCTGCTTTTTCCTCCGCAATGGTTCCATAAATTTCTGGCCTTAATTGAAGTAATGCATTACGTAGGGTTTCTCCTGAAACACCCATAGGTTTATAAAAACCACGATTGAATAAATGACGCATTGTAATGTACAAACGCTCAATAGCATTGGTAGATTCTTGCGCTCTAGTGGTATTTGTTGTCTTGCTCATGTATTAAAAAATTCTTGTAAAACTACGATTTATTATTCAGATTTATAATTCTTAACTGAATGAAAACTTTAAGCTAACCTAGCGTTTAAGGGTATTTAACTCATTTGCTACTTTTCGATCATTTGATAATCGCTGTACTTTATTCTGACCGCCCAACTTTCCGATGGATTTCATATACTCATTAAAACCACCTTCTTTAATGCTGGTAATTTTTAATCTTTGGAGTATTTTTCCATCGATAAGGTCAAAATAATAACTATTTTGTTGCTGTAATTCAAGGTCTAATATTTCTATAAACTTTGCAAGGTCTGTAGGTTCTTTCTCAAATTCTATAAACCAGTCATGATAAGGTAATTCATTTAATACGGGTGTTATTTGAGGTGCCACGGTAAATTCGTTTACACGAGCATCTGTTTCTTCAATGGCTTTCTGCATTGCAGATTCTACTTCTTTACCAATTACATGCTCCCCAAAAGCAGAAATAAAATGTTTAATTCTACCAGAGACAATAATTTTGTAGGGTTTTAATGAAATAAACTGAACGGTATCTCCAAGATTATACGCCCATAAACCGGCATCTGTTGAGATGATCATCACATAGTTAACTCCAACTTCTACATCTTTTATCGTGATTCGTTTTGGATGTTCTTCAAAGAACTCATCCGATTTTACAAATTCATAGAAAACTCCTGAATTTAGGAGGAGTAGCATTCCTTTTTCTTTCTGAGAGTTTTGATAGGCAAAGAAACCTTCACTGGCTGGAAAGAGCTCAATACTATCTACTTTTCTTCCAATGAGATTTTCAAATTTTGCTCTATACGGTTCATAATTAACGCCCCCATAAATAAAGAGGTTGAAGTTTTTAAATAGTTCTCCCACCTTTTTATTCCCAACGGTATTTAATTTTTCAAAATACATCTGTACCCAGGAGGGGATACCGGCTATTACCGTCATATCTTCATCTATAGTTTCTTCAACTATTGTGTTTACTTTGGTATCCCAATCTTCAATACAATTAGTTTCCCAACTTGGGAGTCTGTTTTTTTGTAAATAATTAGGAACATAATGGGCAGATATACCGGAGAGTCTTCCTAATTTAACACCATTTTTTTCAGTCAATACAGGGCTACCTTGTAGAAAAATCATTTTACCATTTACAAAGTCGGCATTCCCTGTTTCTTCAATGTAGTTTAGAATAGCATTTCTAGAAGCCTCTACTTGATGTTTTATAGAGGTTTCTGTTATGGGAATATATTTTGCTCCGGATGTTGTTCCTGAGGTTTTTGCAAAGTAGATGGGTTTTTTTGGCCACAAGATATCTGCAGCGCCAGCAACTACTTTTTCTACATATGGCTTTAGTTCTTCATAATCTCTTATAGGAACATTTTTTACAAAATCATCGTGGTTTCTGATGGCCTCAAAATTATGATCCTTACCAAAATTTGTGTTTTTAGCAGTGGCAATCAATTTTTGTAGCAATTTTTCCTGTGTGGCTACAGGGTTATCTACCCACTTTTGAGTTTTTTTAGCAATTCTCTTGGCAAAAATTTTTGCGGCTAAAGACTTTATAGACATGCAGAATTATTTAAAATCAATATAATCTTTTGGGTTTGCTGGACTTGAATTATTCCATAATTCAAAGTGTAAATGTGGTCCGGTAGTTAACTCACCAGTATTCCCAACAGAGGCAATAACTTCTCCGGCACGTACTAAATCTCCTTGTTCTTTACTGAGAGAGCCATTGTGTTTATAGGCAGATAGTAGCCCATCTTTATGCTCTACAATAATAACATAACCAGTTTCTGAAGTCCATTCAGAAAATATAACAGTACCATCTGCTACTGATTTTACTGGAGTACCCTTTGCAGCTACTATATCTATTGCAAAATGTTTTGTCTTAGGGTCATAGTCTTGAGATACGCTTCCGTTAATAGGAGGGAATAATATTTGATTTACATTCTTATCGGTGCGCTCAAACAAATTATATTTATCCTCTAATTCTACTTGAGCCCTTAGAATAGAATCTTCTTTTATAGGTGTTAAATCTACACTAGAAGGGTCTAATTTAAACTGTTCAAATAAGGAGTCTCTATTAATTTGATTGTTAGTGATATCTCCATTCAAAACCTTTCTAATATTATCTAAATACTTATTGGTATAATTTAATACTGTCACCAGTGAATCTGATTTATAGGTGAGCTCTGTCGCTTGTCTTTTTAACTTGGTGGAGGAGTATCCTGGTATATATTCCCTCAATGGGGTAAATGCTATTAATAAGGTGGTTAAAGCAATTAAGCACACGATAAATAAGGAGCCTGTAATAAATACATTTAGCCTACTTAATTTGAAAGATATTTTTTCCTCAAAAGTATTTTCGTTCAGAATTACTAAACGATACTTATGAAGCAGTTTTTTTTTGATATCTTTTCCTTTTTTCTTCTTTTTTGCCATACTACACAAATATAACTTACAATCTTACTGCGATAAAATACTTTTTATATTTACATCGAATTTATAAATACTAAACTGTAATTTGTATACGTTTAGTAAATTATTATGGACTTTTTCAAAAAAAAGGTTCGGCGATATAAATATTAACACCATGTGTAATACTTTTTTAGTAAATTTGTGGTTCTAAAATCTAGTTTATGATAGTTTCAAATATTTTTTTAGGAATGATCGGCCCATGGCAAATTGCGGTTGTAGTAGTTCTTGTACTATTACTTTTTGGAGGGAAAAAAATTCCTGAATTAATGCGTGGTTTGGGTAGTGGAATTAAAGAATTTAAAGATGCCTCGAAAGAAGAGGATACACCAGATAAGATAGAAGAAAAATAGAATATTTATTTTTTTTAAAAAATAGCTAAGTCCTTAATTTTACTAAGGGCTTTTTTTATGCTCTCCTAGTTTTAAGCTATGGTTTTCTTAGCATATATTAATTGTTACACAGCATTTAGTTCCTAGTGGCACTACAGGAATACGCACCTTCACAACATTTATAGCACTTATTTTGATAGCCAACTTTAATTTTGGTCGAGGTGCTTGTTTTATACATTTTCTATTGGAAGCAACAGTAGTAGAATGCAACCTGAGATTTTGTGAAGTATACGATTCTAAGGATTTATTCGTTTTCTATAAACAAGATTAGTATCCATATTAACGAATTTATGGGTATTTAGCTGTGTAATCAATACGAACCAAACCTATAAATTTATTTGAATTTAAAATTATTATCGACTTATAATCTACCCCAAGATTCTTCAAATTAACCTACAATGAAAAAACTTATACTATCAGTTTTGTTTTTGTCTGGCTTCGGGATTTATGCACAATCTGCTAAAACCAATAGTTTAGATAATACAACTGTCGTCAAAAGCTTAGACACCTCTCAAGACAATACCGTTGCTATTGAAGATGTTACTATTGATATGCTAAACTCTTTAAGAGATGACGGCGAATTAAAAAAGTCCAACCCTAAGGCTTCAAAAATTATTCAAAAAGCAGATGCTTATTTTAACAAGATGTGGTATGCGGAAGCGGCCGCATTATATGAATTGGCTCTTAAGGATAAAGATAACTATACTTTTGAAAATTTAAAAAAGGCGGGTGATGCTTATTATTACAATACTAATATGAAAAAGGCATACCAATGGTATGATGTTTTATATAAGGAGTATAAAGATAATATGACGGCGGATAATTACTTTAAGTATTCTCATACACTGAAAGGTACTGGTAAATATGGTAAGGCTAAAAGGTTTATGCGTTTGTATGAAAAAATGCAAAAGGAAGATACTCAAAATGCATATGCTTTTAATGCTTCAAGAGAAGAGGTTGCTTTAGACAAAATTATTCATGGTGATGCTGGCTTTACGATAGATAATGTGGCTATAAACTCTGAATATTCAGATTTTTCGCCTATGTTTTATGATAATGATAAGGTGGTTTTTTCTTCTTCATTAGATTCATCGGTCTTTGTTACGCGTAAGTATAAATGGAATGATCAGCCGTTTTTAGATTTATATGTTTCTAAGATAAACGAGGAGTCTGCAGATTTAAAAAGTGCTATTAAATTTTCCAAAAAGATAAATTCTAAATATCACGAGGCTTCTGTTACTTTTTCTCCAGATAATGAAACTATGTACTTTACACGTAATAATTACGGTAAGAAGTTAAAGCGTGATAAAAATGGTGTCAATCACTTGAAAATCTATACGTCTGTTAAGGTAGGCGATGATTGGGCAGAACCTAAAGAACTACCTTTTAATAGTGATAGTTATTCTACGGGGCATCCGGCCTTAAGTCCTGATGGTAAATTATTATATTTCGTTTCTGACATGCCAGGCAGTTTAGGTGCTTCAGATATTTTTGTTGTTGATGTTTTGGAAGATGGTACTTATTCTGCTCCTAGAAATTTAGGTCCAGAAATTAATACAGAGAAAAGAGAAATGTTTCCGTTTGTTACAGACAAGAAAATTTACTTTTCATCAGATGGGCATGCTGGTCTTGGTGGTTTAGATGTTTTTGAAGCTTCTTATGACGTTGATGGTTTTCAGGAGGTTAAGAATGTAGGGGTTCCTGTAAATAGTAATAAAGATGATTTCTCTTATATCGTGAGTGAGGAGAGTCAAAAGGGATATTTTGCTTCTAACCGTGCAGGTGGTAAAGGTGATGATGATATTTACTCCTTTGAGCGTTTAACGATGGAAGAGGTAACCCATACAGCTATTGCTGGTGTGGTAACAGAATTGGTGACAGGAGATGTTATGCCTAAAGCTCTAGTGATGCTTTTGGATGAAAACAATATTAAGCTTAAGGAAGTAGAAACAGCTGAAGATGGTAGTTTTGTTTTTGAAGATCTTGATGGAGATAAGAAATATAGTATCAAAACCAATAGAAAAGAATTTTTTCAAGATGTTAAGGAGGTCATGACTACATTAAATGAAACAGAGATGGTCAATGTTTCATTGAAAAAGCTAAAAGAACTTATCGTAATAGAAGAGGGGATAAGAAAGCTTAAGACTGATATGATTTATTTTGATTTTGATAGGTCGTTTATTAGAGAGGATGCCTCTAAAGAGTTAGATAAATTGGTAGAGGTAATGTCTGAATATCCGGAAATGGTGATTAAGATAGAATCACATACCGATAGTAGAGGTGCCAGTGATTATAACAGATATCTTTCAGATAAGCGTGCTAAATCTTCAAGAGATTATATTATATCTCAAGGTATCGATGCAGACCGTATAGAAAGTGCCATTGGATATGGTGAAGATAAACTATTGAATGATTGTGACGGAAGCGTGAGATGTACTCGTGAGAAGCATGAGTTGAACAGGCGTTCTGAATTTATAATTGTAAAAATGTAAGACTTAAAAAAAGATAATAAAAAACCCAAGCAGCAATGCTTGGGTTTTTTTATGTATATAAAAAAGCTTTTTTAAACGTTTGCTTTTAGTAATTCTCTGTTCATACGTGCGATGTTTTCTAAAGAAATTCCTTTAGGACATTCAATTTCACATGCTCCAGTATTTGTACAGTTTCCAAAACCTTCTAAGTCCATCTGCGCTACCATGTTTTTAACACGATCTGCAGCCTCTACTTGTCCTTGTGGCAATAATGCATATTGAGATACTTTTGCACCAACAAAAAGCATTGCAGAAGCATTTTTACAGCTTGCTACACATGCACCACAACCAATACAGGTAGCTGCATCCATTGCTTCATCTGCTGCGTGCTTAGAAATAGGAGTTGCATTAGCATCTTGCGTATTACCTGAAGTGTTTACAGAAATGTATCCACCAGCATGCTGTATACGGTCAAAAGCACTTCTATCAACGGTTAAATCCTTTAATACAGGAAAAGCTTTTGCTCTAAATGGCTCAATAGTAATTGTGTCACCATCTTTAAACATACGCATGTGTAATTGGCATGTAGTAACACCTCTGTCTGGTCCGTGAGCTTCACCATTAATAAACATAGAACACATACCACAGATACCTTCACGACAATCATGATCAAAAGCAACAGGCTCTTCACCTTTATTGATCAATTGTTCGTTTAAAACATCCATCATTTCTAAGAAAGACATATGTTCAGATATCTCTGTCACTTTATAATCGACCATTTTGCCCTTAGCTTGAGCATTTTTCTGTCTCCAAATTTTTAATGTCAGATTCATATTTTAAGTATTGAGTAATGAGTATTATAACATGATGTAAATCACATGTAATAGCTCAATACTATTATTTATAACTTCTTTGTTTTAATTCTATCTCTTTAAACTCTAACTGCTCTTTATGTAAAACAGCTTCAGATGGCTCTCCTTTAAATTCCCAAGCAGAAACAAATGCAAAATCTTTGTCATTACGTTTTGCTTCTCCTTTTTGTTCGCCATCAAGTTCAACAGACTCTTCTCTAAAGTGCCCACCACAAGATTCTTCTCTTTCAAGTGCATCTTTAGCAAATAACTCTCCTAATTCTAAGAAATCTGCTACACGACCTGCCTTTTCAAGTTCTGCATTTAATTCATTAGAACTTCCTGGAACACTTACGTTTTTGTAAAAGTCTTCACGTAGTGCTTTAATTTCGGCCATAGCCTCCTTTAAACCTTCTGCGTTACGAGACATTCCACATTTATCCCACATAATTTTACCTAACTTCTTATGGTAATAATCAACGGAGTGAGATCCTTTATTATTGATAAAGAAATCAATCTTAGCAGTTACAGACTTTTCAGCTTCATCAAACTCCGGTGTATTTGTTGGAATTTTTCCTGTTCTAATTTCATGAGAAAGATAATCACCAATCGTATAAGGTAATACAAAGTAACCGTCAGCTAAACCTTGCATTAAGGCAGATGCTCCAAGTCTGTTTGCACCGTGATCAGAGAAGTTTGCTTCACCAATACAGTATAAACCTTCAACAGTGGTCATTAGATTATAATCTACCCAAACACCACCCATAGTGTAGTGAACAGCAGGATAAATCATCATTGGTGTTTTGTATGGATCTTGATCTACGATTTTCTCGTACATCTGGAAAAGGTTTCCGTATTTAGCTTTTACGATAGCAGCACCCAAATCATATATTTTTTCTGCCGAAGCATTTTCTATATTATGAATTTTTGCTTGTTCTATTCCATAACGTTCTATAGCAGAGGCAAAATCTAAATAAACAGCCTCACCAGTTGCGTTTACTCCGTAACCAGCATCACAACGTTCTTTAGCAGCTCTAGAAGCCACATCACGAGGTACCAAGTTACCAAATGCAGGGTAACGGCGTTCTAAATAATAATCTCTTTGATCTTCTGTTAAGTCTGTTGGCTTTTTCTTTCCTTCACGGATAGCCATTACATCTTCTAAATTCTTAGGAACCCAAATACGCCCGTCATTACGTAAAGATTCAGACATCAACGTAAGTTTAGACTGGTAATCTCCGGAACGAGGAATACAGGTTGGGTGAATTTGTGTATAGCATGGATTTGCGAAAAAAGCTCCTTTTTTATGAATTTTCCAAGCGGCAGTAGCGTTAGATCCCATTGCATTAGTAGATAAGAAATATACATTTCCGTATCCTCCAGAAGCAATAACAACAGCATGTGCCGAATGACGTTCTATTTTTCCGGTAACTAGGTCACGAGCAATAATTCCTCTCGCTTTCCCATCTACTTTAACCACATCTAGCATTTCATGACGGTTGAACGGGGTAATTTTACCACGAGCAATTTGTCTGTTCATTGCAGAATAGGCACCTAATAATAGTTGTTGTCCCGTTTGTCCTTTGGCATAAAAAGTACGTGAAACCAATACACCACCAAATGAGCGGTTGTCTAATAATCCACCATAATCACGTGCAAATGGTACTCCTTGTGCAACACATTGGTCAATAATATTAGCAGATACTTCTGCTAATCTATAAACGTTAGCTTCACGAGAACGGTAATCTCCACCCTTTACGGTATCGTAAAATAAACGGTAAGTAGAATCACCATCACCTTGGTAATTTTTAGCAGCGTTTATACCACCTTGTGCAGCAATTGAGTGTGCTCTACGTGGAGAATCTTGATAACAAAATGTTTTAACATTGTAGCCTAGCTCTGCTAAAGTAGCAGCCGCAGAACCACCAGCTAATCCTGTTCCAACAACAATAACATCAATATTACGTTTGTTCGCAGGGTTAACTAAATCAATATGATTTTTATAATCGGTCCATTTATCCTTTAATGAGCCTTTTGGTACTTTTGAGTCTAATACAGACATAAGTAATAGTATTAATGATTAAAATGATGAAAAAGGGCGATTGCTATGAATCCTAATGGAATTGCAATAGCATACACTTTACCAAAAATTTGTAATTTCTCTTTTCTCATAGACGAAACACCCGAAGATTGGAATGCAGAACTGAAACCGTGCATAAGGTGTAACGATAAAAATACAAATGCAATTACATAAGCACCAACCCTAAGAGGGTTAACAAACTTATGCGTTAATTCTTCATAATAACGAAAGCCTTCACCATCTGCTAATAATCCAGACATATCGCCTTGAATGTATTTAGTACTAATTTCTGGAAGCCAGAAATCAATAAAGTGAAGCACTAAAAAGGCTAAAATAGCCAATCCGCTATAAATCATGTTTCTACTCATCCAGCTAGAATTAGCTGCTCCATTGTTTTTAGCGTACTTTGCTACTCTAGCATTTCTGTTTTTAATTTCTAAAATGAAACCCATAATGAAATGGAACATCACCCCAAAAATTAACACGGGTTGCAACACATATTGTACCGCCCAGAACGTTCCCATAAAATGAGATGCCTCATTAAATGCATCTGGACTAAAAACCGATAAAATATTAATTGCAAAATGCTGAAGTAGAAAAAACATTAAAAAGAAAGCAGAAAGTGCCATCGCATACTTTCTACCAATCGAAGATTTGAAAAATCCGCTCATTAGTTGTTAGTTTTTTTTACAAATTTACAGTACAAACAAGTTATTAACAAACTTTACTAATAAATCCTACTCTTATTTAGAATCAAAATAAGTAATTGGTTGACCAGTATGGCTATTTAAAACTAAAAGTTACTAAAACGTTTGAAATTTACACTTGCCAACACTTAAAATCTTGAAAATACCCTATAAAAAAATAAACCACCCAGTCTGTTCTTAACTTCTTAAAATACTTATAATAGGATGAAAAGAGTATTTAGACTATGTATTTTGATTTTAAGCTATACTTTTCTAAAAAATATGGGGTTGAGGCATTTCAGAAACATACTACTTGGTCTTTTCTTTTGCAATGTATCAATTTCGATACCAACGTAAATACACGTCACATTTTCTTTAAATGGAATATTTGGAACGTGCAGTTCATCGGATTTCCATGCTAGCGTTAGCATTACACTGGTACCCGCATGGCTACTTTTTTAATTACTCCAAATCTTTCAACTGAATGGACAGTGCCTTGGTGGAAAGCTGTACCTCAATAAAAGATAAAATTAAAGAAATCATCAAAGCTAAAAGGCTGATGCCAAAAACTAAATTTGCCCAAAAATCAAGTTGTACATAAATTAAAGACATCGTAATAACTGCCAGTAAAAAGCTTAAAATAGCAGATGCCTGCATGTTTTTGATGATTATTAAACGCTTGCTCAATTTCTTAACCTGTAAACTTACCGATGACGATCCGGTTTCTTGATATTTTTGATGCAACTGTCTAATGAGAGCAGCAATGGCTAAATATCGAGCATTGTATGCCAACATAGTCAATGAAATTGCAGGGAAAAGTAATGCTGGTATGCCTAAAGTTAAATCCATAATTGTCTAATTAGTCGGTTGCGATACCAAAGTATGTCCAAGTAACATTTTCGTCAAATGGATTGTTTTGGGCATGTAGTTCACCGGGTTCAATGGTAATGCAATCTCCTTTTTCTACAATAAAAATTTTGGAGTTCACGATAAATTCTGCTTTGCCACTTTGAATGTAAAAAACTTCAAACATAGTGTCGTGTTGGTGTAATTCTACAGATTGTCCAGGAGTAAACACAGCACTACCGTACATCATAAGCTGAGGTATTTCTCCTTTGCCTATGAAAACTTTCTTTTTAATTTCAGCATCATGAGAAACTCCAAGCTCTGGTAGTGCGGTTGTTTTTGTTAATTTCATTTTTAGTGTATTCGAATACTATTCAATTTCAAAAGCGATGGTTTCTTTGATACCCTTTCCTGTTAATTTAATGGTGTAGTTTCCTTTGGGTAAGTATGTTTTACCGTCATTGGCTTCTATTAGTTCTGTTTTAACTTTCTTCAAGTACGCAGATTTTCCGGATTTTGAGAATGCCAAGTCGTATGATAAAAGATTAAACCCTTTAATGTTTTCTAAGGTTGTGCTGCTTATTTCAATTCCATTATTGGTAAGAATTGTAGCTTCTAAAACTCCTTCGTTTTTAGTGTAGAAATATAGATCTAAACCTGGAGTTTGTGGTGTTCCCCAAGTACTCCAAGAAGAGCCCCATCTTGCAGAGTGTTTTATGGTTTCGGGTGTAAAAACATGAATGTTTTTGTCTAGTATCTCGGGAGTTATTCTTTGTAAATTGCTAATATCAGCCTTATAAATGCTTCGGCCGTGGGTACCAATAATTAAATGCTTTGCTTCGGGTTGGATAACAATATCATGTACGGCAACATTGGGCATGTCATTTTGGAAAACTTCCCAAGATGCGCCACGATTAAAGCTTACATACAATCCATTGTCTGTTCCTGTGAATAATAGATTTTCATTTTCAGTATCTTCCGTAAGTATATTTACAGGAGAAGAAGGGATATTGTTGGCAATATCTTGCCATGTTTTTCCAAAATCATCGCTGGTATAAATGTAAGATTCAAAATCATCATTTCTGTAGCCATTTAAGGTAGCGTAAATACGTTCTTTTTTATGCTTAGAAGCTACCACTCTTGTTACCCAAAGGTTTTTAGGTAAAGAATTAGCAATATTATCCCAACTGCCTCCGCCGTTTTGTGTCATGAATATCATACCATCATCGCTACCAGTATATAACAATCCAAATTTAAAAGGAGATTCTGATATGCTGGTTATGGTTCCATAAGCAACATTGCCTTCTTTGCCTCCGTTGGTTAAATCTTCAGAAATGGTTTCCCAGTCTGTTCCTTGGTTTAGGGAACGGTGTAATTTATTGCCTCCTAGATATAGAATGTCTTGATTGTGCGGGGATAATAAAATAGGTGTTTGCCAATTAAAACGGTATGGTGTTTCTCCTAATTCATGTTTAGGTTGTATATAATCTCTTTTTTTATTTTCTAAATCTAGACGAAAATAGTTTCCGAACTGAAAGCCGGTATAGACAATATTGCTGTTGCGGTTATCTATCTGTACTTGCATGCCATCACCACCTAAAATAGATTTCCAAGGGTAGTCTCCGCTTTGGTGCCATGAAACATCTTCTTTTGCGGTATGTACTCCTTTCCAAACACCGTTATCTTGGAGTCCGCCGTATATATTATACGGCTTTTCATTGTCTACGTTAACCGCGTAAAATTGGCCTACTGCGGGAGTGTTACTTTTAATCCAATTGGCGCCATCATCGTAAGAGATATTTATGCCGCCGTCATTTCCATTGATTAAATGTCCAGACATTTTAGGGTTTATCCACAAGGCATGGTGGTCTGCATGAACATTCTCACCGTTAATAGAAGTATAGGTTTTACCTCCATCATCAGATTTAATAATAGGTACACCAGCTAAATAAATTTTATCTACGTTGCTAGGATCTACATTTATTTGAGCAAAATAGTACCCGTAACTGTAAAACAAATCGTCAATATAATTTTCATTTTGCTTGCTCCAGGTGGTTCCTCCATCTGTGCTTTTGTATACTTCAGCTCCTATTACAGGCGTGTCAAAAAGCATAGCATTCGCATCTTCTAAATACTTTGCTAAATCTATAGGTTTTACGCTTCCGCTACGTACCAGTTGCTTTACATTAGCTGCGCGGTATTTTTCTTGGAATCCGTTAGTTTTCAGAAACTCATTTAATTTTTTGTCTTCTATTTTTAAAAGATCATCTGCCGTCATCGACTTAAAATCATCTTTTGTTAAGCCTTTAGATGTAGCGGTAGATGTTGTTTTTTTTCGCCTAAATTGGTTGTCATGAACCGCATATACGGTATGCTCGTCAAAAACAGCTAATCCTATTCTGCCGACACCTTCGCCTGTCGGAAATCCGCTTTCGGGGGTAGAAATCTTTGTCCAAGTGGTTCCTGCATCTGTGCTTTTATAAATTCCTGAGCCATTACCATTGCCTATAAAATCCCATGCTTTTCTGCCTTTTTCCCATGCCGCAGCATACATCGTATTAAAATTGTCAGGAGCAAAAGCTACATCTATAATACCAGTGCTGCTATTTATATAAAGGGTTTTTTTCCATGAGGTACCGCCATCAGTAGTTTTGTAAATTCCGCGTTCCTCATTGTCGGAATACAAGTGGCCCGTAGCGCCTACAATAATAGTATTGGAATTGTTCGGGTCTATTAATATTCTACCAATATGCTGTGCGTCTAATAAGCCAACATTTTTCCAAGTTTCACCATTGTCTGAGGATTTTAGAATACCTATTCCTGCATAGGAAGATCTAGAAGCGTTATTTTCTCCTGTTCCTACCCAGATAATTCCGTTTTTCCAATCTACGGCAATATCACCAACATTCTGAGTTTGTGCGTTGTCTAGAATGGGAGTAAAAGTGGTGCCATTGTTCTTAGTATGCCAAACACCTCCAGAGGCATAGCCGACATAAAATTCTGTTGGATTTTGAGGATTTACGTCAACATCAACTACGCGCCCACTCATTACAGTAGGTCCTACATTAGTAAAAGGAATGTTCTTAACAATAGAGCTATTTGCTAATTGTTCTTTTTGATGTAATGCATTTAATACAGCTTCTGAGCTTGAGGGGGCATTTTGAGCAAAGATAAATGTAGCGGAAAGTAGTAGGGGTAAGCCTATAAGTTTGTTCATGATGTGTTGGTTGTAATTAGTCATCGGAAAGTTAAGAAATCTAGCGGAAAGATTCTTGGGTCTTTCTGGTAAATGAGGAAATATTACCTTTTCATTAATAAGGCTTGTGTGTATTAATTCTTATTTTTGAGGTGATTAATGTGATATGCGTTAAGCGCTATAATCTTCAGAATTAAGCTAGCAAAGCGTTTATTGCTTATTTTAATAAAAAACACCGGTTACAAAATGAAATACGATTTAATACAAAATACCCTTTTTATAAAAAACAGAAAGAAATTTATGGCGGCTATGCTTCCAAAAAGTATTGCTGTTTTTAATTCTAATGATGTGTATCCTATAAGTGCGGATAGTACCATGCCTTTTGAACAACACCGTGATATCTTTTATCTTTCAGGAGCAGATCAAGAAGAAACTATTTTACTATTATTTCCAGACGCCATAAATAAAAAGCATCGTGAGGTTTTATTTGTTAGAGAAACCAATGAGCATATTGCTGTATGGGAGGGAGAAAAGCTAACGAAGGAAAAGGCTACACTTGTGTCGGGAATAGAAACGGTATATTGGTTAACCGACTTTGATAAGATTTTCTTTGATCTAATGACGGAAGCAAATACGGTTTACTTTAATACAAATGAGCATTACAGGCAGGCGGTAGAAACACAAACAAGAGAAGATCGTTTTATTCAAAAATGTAAATTGCAATTCCCAGCACATCAATATGCAAAAAGCAATCCTATTTTACAGGAAATTAGAGGTGTAAAAGAACCAGAGGAGTTAGCCTTAATGCAAACGGCGTGTAATATCACAGAAAAAGGCTTTAGAAGATTGCTTGGGTTTGTTCAGCCAGATGTTTGGGAATATGAAATTGAAGCAGAATTATTACATGAGTTTATTCGTAATAGGTCAAAAGGTTTTGCGTATACCCCAATTATAGCCTCGGGAAATAATGCTAACGTACTTCATTATATAGAGAACAATCAGCAATGTAAATCGGGAGATTTAATTCTGATGGATGTTGCGGCAGAATATGCCAACTATTCTAGTGATTTATCTAGAACAATTCCCGTTAGCGGAAAATTTACGCCAAGACAAAGAGAAGTGTATGACGCGGTCCTTCGTGTTAAAAATGAAGCCACCAAAATGTTGGTTCCGGGAACTATCTGGGCAGAGTATCATAAAGAAGTGGGTAAAATAATGACTTCGGAATTAATAGGGCTCAACTTGTTAGATAAGGCAGATGTTCAAAATGAAAATCCAGAATGGCCAGCCTATAAAAAATATTTCATGCACGGTACTAGTCACCATATAGGATTAAATACGCATGATTATGGAGCGCTTAAAACTCCTATGAAAGCAAATATGGTTTTTACCGTAGAGCCAGGAATTTACATCCCAAATGAAAATATGGGAATTCGTTTAGAAGATGATGTGGTGATTCAAGAAAAGGGAGTTCCTTTTAATTTGATGCAAAACATCCCTATCGAGGCAGATGAGATTGAAGAATTAATGAATAAAAATTAAGTAGTAGCCAATGATTATAGATGTTCATACCCATATAAATAACTATCACGAAGATCGGGTAGTTTCTCTTGACGAGTGTTTGAATAAGCTCACGCAAACCATGATTGATAATCAGGTAGATTATTCTTTGGTGCTCACTTCGTATAAGGTAAATGAACATCGGCCAAGTACCAAACAAGTAGTAGAGGCTATAAAAGGAAGAGATAATCTTGGTGTGGTTGCGGGCATTAGTTATTTGAATTACAATTATAGAGATTTAAGAGAAATAGGAGATTATTTAGAACAGGGCCTTATAAAAGCATTGAAATTTTATCCGGGGTATGAGCCTTTTTATCCAAATGATATACGGTTAAAAGTGGTCTATGAAATGGCCTTAGAATATGATGTTCCGGTCATGTTTCATTCAGGAGATACTTATGCGCCAACGGGCAGAATTAAATACTCCCACCCCATTCATATAGATGATTTGGCTGTTGATTATCCAGATTTAAAGATTGTTATTTGCCATGTAGGAAATCCGTGGATAAAAGATTGTATGGAGGTGGTCTACAAGAATAAGAATGTCTACGCAGATATTTCTGGTCTTGTGTTAGGTGATTTTTCTACGAAGTTCGAAAAATACATGAAAAAAGGTATTGAAGAAATGATTACGTATGCGGGAAATCCAAAATACTTGTTATATGGTACAGATTGGCCCATCTCTAATATGAAATCGTATTTAAAGTTTATGAAGCATTTGAATATTTCAGAGGATAAGAAAGAGTTAATACTGTGGCAAAATGCGGCAGAATTGTATAAAATTGATGTTTCGAAATTGAAAAAATAAAAAACGACCCGGATAGGGTCGTTTTTTTATAAGTGTATTAAAGTCCTGGGGATAATACCGTATTAATAATATGTAGGATGCCATTAGATCGGTCTGCATCGGTAATAGTTACTGTAGCCATATGACCTGTTTCATCTATAAGTTTCAGATTTTTTCCGTCAAACATGACTTTTAAAATTTTCCCGTTGATGGTTTTAAATTCTGTTTTTCCTTTTCCTTTTTTTACCGCTTTTATTAAGTCTTCAGAAGTAAATTTTCCAGCCAAAACATGGTAGGTTAATATGGCTTGCAATTTCTCTTTGTTTTCAATTTCGAGCAATCCATTTACGGTGCCTTGAGCTAATTTTTCAAAAGCAGTATCTGTTGGAGCAAAAACAGTAAATGGTCCTTCTCCTTGTAACTTTTCTGTAAGATCTGCGGCTTTTATAGCGGCAGTTAAAGTAGTAAGGTCTTTTGTGTTTTGTGTATTGAAAACAATATCTTTAGACGGGTGGGTCTCTGTACTTTTATCAATTTTTGTGTTCTCATCCATTTTTATATCTTTTGAGGTTGGCATATCTTGCGCAAAAGAGAAACTTGTGGCTAGAATAAAGACCGACGAAAATGCAGATTTAAAAAATGAATTGGTTTTCATGAACAACTACTTTGTTTGATTATGTCTTATCTACGGAGTTTTTCTCTTTAAGGTTTGTATTTAAATTACCTTTGTGAAGAGTTTAACAATGTGCGAAGTACCTCTTTAAATTATGTTTTTTTAATTTGAAGTCCTACTAAAAAGTTGTTTATTTTGAGCGTTCAGCATTTAATGTACTATATCTATAAAATATGAAAGAAATAATTACGACTATATTTTTTTTGATTGCTGTAATAGATCCTTTGGGATCAGTGCCAGTGTATCTAGAGGCAACTAAAAATTTTGATACAAGGCATAAAAGAAAAATAGCGGTCAGAGCCTCATTAGTAGCTTTTGTTATATTACTTTTCTTTATTGGTATCGGTCAGTTTATTTTAGAAGGGATGGAGGTCTCTTTAGATGCCTTTCAAATTTCTGGGGGTGTCATTCTATTTTTGTTTGCTCTCACCATGATTTTTGGCGATGGGAAGCCGGAGAATGAAAAAAGTAAAATTAAAGATTATAAACATGTGTCTATTTTTCCCATAGCCATACCTTCTATTGCTTCTCCTGGTGCAATTATGGCCGTGGTGTTAATGACGAATAATAATCTATACTCCATAGAGCAACAGGCGGTAACTACCGTTTTAGTACTTATTGTGGTCATCTTAACGTGTCTTTTGTTATTGGCGGCAAATGTGGTGCAAGAAAAAGTTGGCGAGTACGGAATTACTGTAATTAGTAAAGTGATGGGGTTGATCTTAGCATCTTATGCTATCCAAAGTATTTTAACAGGTTTAAGAGAATTCTTTACGATACTGCATTAATCTGTTAGCTAATGAAAAATCTAAAATTCCCTACAGCGCAAACTATCTTGATTGTTATTGCGCTATTGGTGGCTGTTTTAACCTGGTTTATTCCTGCGGGAAAATATGATTCTTTAAAATACAATGATGCGGATGCCACATTTGAAATAAGCAGTGCTTTAGAAACACATACGCTACCTGCAACACAAGAGAGTCTAAATCAATTAAACATTCAGATTCCTTTAGTGAAATTTACTAGTGGTGCTATTTACAAGCCTATCAATATTCCCGATACGTATAAAGAGTTGGCCTCAAAGCCCCAGGGTTTTTCAGAATTTGTGCAGGCGCCAATAAAAGGGATCATTGAAGCATCGGATATTATATTCCTTGTTTTGATTATCGGTGGCTTAATTGGGATTATGGATCATACCGGTGCCTTTGATGCGGGTATCGCTAGTTTGGCAAAAACGCTGAATGGTAGGGAGTATATATTAATCATCGTTGTCACCACTTTAGTAGCTATTGGCGGAACAACTTTTGGGCTGTCTGAAGAGACTATGGCTTTTTATCCTATATTAATTCCTGTTTTTTTGGCAGCAAAATACGATGCTTTAGTGGGGCTGGCATGCATTTTTGTTGGTTCTGCTGTTGGTTGTTTATTTAGTATTACCAATCCTTTTGCGACCATTATTGCTTCTGATGCTGCCGGTATTAGTTGGACCACCGGGATGACGGGACGTTCCATAATGCTATTACTCTGTTTAATCGTCTGTATTGTTTACATCCTGCAATATGCTAAGAAGGTTAAAAAAGACCCTACAAAGTCTTTGATTTATGATCAGAAGCAAGAAATGAATGAAGCTTTTGGCTTAAAGGCAGAGAATCAAAAAGAATTAACAGCAAGATTAAAATTAATTCTCCTTGTATTTTCATTATCGTTTGTGGTTATGATTGTAGGTGTGTCTTTTTTAGATTGGTGGTTTGTAGAAATGACCAGTACATTTTTAGTAGCGGCTATCGTAATTGGGTTTATTGGGAAAATTAAAGAACATAAATTTGTTGCTGCATTTGCTAAAGGTGCGGGAGAATTATTGAGTGTTGCTTTTATTATTGGAATTGCACGTGGTGTAACTATTCTTATGAATGACGGCTTAATTAGTGATACCGTATTGTTTTATGCAAGTACAGCTACAGATGGTATGAATAAAGGAATCTTTGCGAACTTATTAATGTTTATCTATTCTGGCTTGGCATTTTTTATCCCTTCACAGTCAGGAATGGCTGTACTGACCATGCCTATCATGTCTCCTCTAGCTGATACCGTTGGTGTGGGCCGTGAAGTTGTGGTAAATGCCTATTTGTACGGGATAGGGTTATTTTATTTTATAAACCCTACGAGTATGATTTTAGCGGCACTTTCTGTGGTTAAAATTGGTTATGATAAGTGGCTTAAATTTGTTTGGCCCCTGCTATTAATTTTGACGCTACTGGCAATGGTATCCTTAACCATTTCAGTATATCTGTAATGTTAGGTTGCAAATGGTTTTCCGCTTCTGATGCTGTATCTTTGCGGTAGTATCTAATTCAAAAAAATAAAATTATGCTTGGTTTAAAATTGGCAACAGATCCTCGTTGGGCTAAATTAGTTGAAACCAATATTGAAGAAATATTGACAGACCATGCATGGTGTGAGCAAAAAGCTGCCACCAATGCTATTACAATAATTTCTTTAAATTCTGAGCACGAAGAATTAGTTACCGAGCTGTTAAAGTTGGCGCAAGAAGAATTAGAGCACTTTCAAATGGTTCATGATATTATTAAGCAGCGGGGGTATACGCTAGGAAGAGAGCGTAAGGATAGTTACGTGAATGAACTATTCAAGATTCAAATGAAAGGCGGTAGTCGTCAGCAAGCCTTGGTAAATAGATTGTTGTTTTCTGCGATGATAGAAGCACGTAGCTGTGAGCGTTTTAAAGTGCTTTCTGAAAACATTAAAGATGAAGAGCTTTCAAAATTCTATAAAGAATTGATGATTAGTGAAGCCGGTCATTATACCACATTCCTTGGTTTTGCTCGTAAATATGGTGGCGGTATTGATGTGGATGCACTCTGGAAAGACTTATTAGTTGCAGAGGGCGAAATCATCAAAAATTATGGCAAGTCTGAGACTATTCACGGATAGGTTTTTTACTGCCTAATACATTTACAATAGCGAAGGTTAGAAAAGCAGGAAGTACCCATCCCATGTTGTAGGTGCTTAGAGGTACTAACTCTTTAATGCTGATTACTTCATTGGCATACCCTATGGTGCTTAGAAAATCTGGGATACTAAATACGGCTGTAACAATTACTACGCTTCTAAAAACTAGTGTAGAAGCATATTTTGCTGGTAGAATGTTTAGTAAGATTAGGACAATAGTAATAGGGTAGATAAACATTAAAGCTGGCAGGGCTACAGTAACTATATATGCGACATTAAACTGGCCCATTACCACACCTAAAATACAACCTAAGATAGCTGTAACGGTGTAAGCTACTTTAGAGTCGTTAAATAAATGCCTAATAAAATCGGCTGTTCCTGTAACAATACCCACTGCGGTGGTAAAGCAGGCTAGACTTACTAAAATACTTAGAAACAAATTGGCCGTGCTGCCTAGTGTTTTTATACTAATGCTATTTAGTAGTGTGGTTCTAGTAATATCTGCATCAAACTCATTGTGCATTACAGCTCCAGTAAATATAAGCCCCGCATAAATAACAAATAAAGCAGTACCAGCTAACCAGCCTGCTTTTCGTATTAAAGATTTTTTTTCTTCAAATGTCTTTTCTTTATTACTGATGTTTACCGAAACGATAATTACGCCCCCTACCACCACAGCGCCTATAGCATCAAATGTTTGATAACCTTCTAAAATTCCGTGAGTAAATGGGCTGTCAAAATGAGTAGTTCCAAAATTAAAATCGAAATAAAATACCGTAATACCTATAATCGCTAATAATATTAAAATAATTGCAGGGGTCAAGAGTTTCCCTAGAATATTTAAAAGCTTTGATCTGTTCATGACAAATACAAATACTAGTGCAAAATAAATTATACTAGTGACGATGTAAGGGGAGTCAAAAAATGGTTGTACTGCTATTTCGTGCGTAACAGATGCCGTTCTCGGAGAAGGCAAGCTTACGGAGATGGCATATATTAAAATAGAGTACATTAAACTAAATGTGCGGGATACTTTCTTTCCAAAGTCGAATATGGTTCCTTGAATCTTAGCGTGTGCTAAAATTCCAAATAGAGGAATTAAAACTGCAGATACGCAAAAGCCTAAAGCTACTAGCCACCACATGTTTCCTGATTGAAATCCTAATAGGGGAGGGAAGATTAAATTGCCGGCTCCAAAAAATAAAGAGAAAAGCGCAAAGGCGGTTACTAACGTTTCTTTGGTGTTTTGCATAGGTAGGAAATATATGGAGGAAAGATACTAGAAAAAATATTGTTTTCAGAATGCATTTTATCGATGATTATTGCTTTTAATCGAAAAATAATGTGATTTGTCGTTTTTACTAATAATTCATAGCGTAGCATTCAATAAATCACTAAGAACATCGTTCTAAGAAAAGAGCAATTACAATTTGTTTTTTGCTACATCATTTTATATTAATTAATTGCAATATCATAAGTTCCCAAAGCTTACGTGCGTCATAAAAAACCTTAACTATGAAGAAAGTAATTTTTAGCTGCGGCTCAAGATTCAATGCGTTTTGCTGCTCAATTTTTGGGCACCATTATACCATGTCAAGAAAAGTAACTTCTCATATAAAAGAATACAAATGTCTTCATTGTGAAAAACAGGTGACTACAGATGCTAACGGAAAATTAGCACGATTAACACCGGAAATGAAAGACATTAATGCAACTTTAGAAAATTTATATCAAAAAAGACATCGAACGTCACACCAACAAGTGGCGTAATTATGCTTGGCAAATGAATTTCAGCCCTCAATGGCTTAGAAATTTAAAAGTAATTCCTGATTGTATTCGATACACCGCTATCTGTCTTGTGCCCTAAGACCTAGCTAAAGTATGTCGTTTATTCTCGGGAATTCTTCTTTTATTCCGCATTAAAAGAGTTCCACCCCTGCGCTGTTAAGCCAATTTTAGAACCGCTTCTGGTCACCATATTTGCTCCTAAACTCTTGTCGGTCATATGACCAATAACGGTTAGGTTAGGATTGCCTTTTATTTTGTCAAAATCTTTTTGATCTACCGTGAATAATAGTTCATAATCTTCACCACCACTTAAGGCAACTAATGTACTGTCTATTCCAAACTCTTCACAAGACGAAATTACAGTAGGATCTAGAGGTATTTTATCTTCATATAAATCACAACCCACGGCACTTTGCTTACACAAATGCAGTATTTCAGAAGAGAGTCCGTCGCTTATGTCTATCATCGCTGTTGGTTTAACTTCTAATTGTTCTAAAAGTTCCACGATATCCTTTCGCGCCTCAGGCTTTAATTGGCGCTCTATGATGTAAGAGTACGGTTCTAAATCTGGTTGGCTGTTTGGGTTTACTTTATACACTTCTTTTTCGCGTTCTAAAACTTGAAGTCCCATATACGCGCCACCTAAATCTCCAGTAACTACTAGCAAATCATTTGGTTTGGCTCCATTACGGTAAGCAATGTCTGCTTCATTAGCTACACCTATTGCGGTAACGCTAATTAGCAATCCTGTTTTTGATGAGGTTGTGTCGCCACCTACTAAATCCACATTGTAGGTTGCTGTAGCTAATTCAATTCCGGCATAAAGTTCCTCTAGTGCTTCTAGTGGAAACCTGTTAGATACTGCTACGGAAACTGTAATTTGCGTAGGAATTGCGTTCATGGCATAGATGTCAGATAAATTTACCATGATTGCTTTATATCCCAAGTGTTTTAAGGGCATATAGCTCAAATCAAAATGAACTCCTTCAATGAGTAAATCAGTAGATATGACAGTTTTTTTATCTTTTAAATCCAATACTGCAGCATCGTCACCTATAGCTTTAAGTGTTGATTTTTGTTTACTCTCAAACGATTTTGTTAAGTGTTCTATCAAACCAAATTCGCCCAATTCCTCTAATGAAGTTTTTTTCTGATTTTTATCTTCTATCATGCTGCAAAAGTACATAGTATTCCCTTAAAATAAAATGCTTTACAGATAAACTAGCGAGATATAAACGTTTATAAAACTCGGTATAGAGAAGCATTATGGTGTCATGTATTATATATATGTTAGTTAATATGGAAAAAAGCGACATATACCTTATATTTGTAAATTATTTAGAACAAATCCAATTAATATGATTCAGGTATCGGAGACGGCAAAAAAAAGAGTCATTTCGCTTATGGAAGATGAGGGTTTTGATGCAACAAAGGACTATGTACGCGTTGGCGTAAAGAGTGGTGGTTGCAGCGGACTATCCTATGAGCTAAAATTTGATGATAAAATAGGGGAGACAGACAAAGTATTTGAAGATAATAATGTAAGAATTATTGTAGAAAAGAAAAGTTTTCTTTATTTGGCAGGAACAGTATTAGAATATTCTGGAGGACTAAACGGGAAGGGTTTTGTTTTTAACAACCCTAATGCACAACGCACCTGTGGTTGCGGCGAAAGTTTTTCATTATAAACTAAGTGTAGAATAGATAGAATAGAAAATTAAATTTCCCCTTGGGGAAGTAAAATGGGCTTATGGCATATACAGAAGAAGAGCTAAAAAAAGAATTAGAAACCAAAGAATATGAATACGGTTTTTATACAGATATAGAGTCAGATACATTCCCAATCGGATTAAATGAAGATATTGTTCGTGCTATTTCTAAAAAGAAGAACGAACCAGAATGGATGACTGATTGGCGTATTGAAGCATATCGTGTTTGGGAAAAAATGGAGGAACCAGAATGGGCAAATGTTCATTATGAAAAGCCAGATTTTCAAGCTATATCGTATTATTCTGCTCCCAAAAAAAATGATCCTAATAAATCTCTTGATGATGTAGATCCTGAATTATTGGAGATGTACAGAAAACTAGGGATTTCTGTAGATGAGCAAAAGAAGCTTCAAAATGTTGCAGTAGATATTGTTGTAGATTCTGTTTCTGTAGCAACTACGTTTAAAAAGACCTTAGGAGAAAAAGGAATTATTTTTATGCCAATATCAGAAGCTATTCAAGAGCATCCAGAATTGGTGAAAAAATATATGGGTTCTATCGTTCCCACAACAGATAACTTTTATGCAGCATTAAATTCTGCTGTTTTTACAGATGGTAGTTTTTGTTACATTCCAAAAGGTGTTCGTTGCCCAATGGAATTATCCACTTATTTTAGAATTAATCAAGCAGGTACGGGTCAGTTCGAAAGAACTTTAGTAATTGCAGATGAAGGTAGTTATGTATCATACCTAGAAGGTTGTACGGCGCCATCTCGTGATGAAAACCAATTGCATGCAGCAGTTGTAGAGCTTATTGCTTTAGATGATGCTGAAATTAAATATTCTACCGTACAAAACTGGTTCCCTGGAAATAAAGAAGGTAAAGGTGGGGTGTATAACTTCGTCACCAAAAGAGCATTGTGTGAGAAAAATGCAAAGGTTTCTTGGACGCAAGTAGAAACGGGTTCTGCCGTAACATGGAAATATCCTTCTTGTATTTTAAAAGGAGATAATTCTATAGGAGAATTTTATTCTATAGCTGTTACCAATAACTACCAACAGGCAGATACGGGTACAAAAATGATTCACTTAGGGAAGAACACAAGAAGTACTATTATTTCTAAAGGTATTTCAGCGGGTAAATCTCAAAATAGCTATCGTGGTTTAGTTCAAATTAATAGTAGAGCAGACAATGCGCGTAACTTCTCGCAGTGTGATTCACTATTGATGGGTAATGAATGTGGTGCACATACGTTCCCATACATTGAAGCTAAAAACAAAACGGCGCAAATAGAACATGAAGCTACCACTAGTAAAATTGGTGAAGATCAGATCTTCTATTGCAATCAAAGAGGTATTCCTACAGAAAAGGCTATTGCGTTAATCGTAAATGGTTTTAGTAAAGAGGTCTTAAATAAACTACCAATGGAGTTTGCTGTTGAAGCACAGAAATTATTGGAAATTAGTTTAGAAGGTTCAGTAGGATAAAAAAATAATTAGGAAAAGATATTAAATCACAATCAGGATGTTACAAATAAAAAACCTACATGCAAGTGTAGAAGGTAAAGAAATCTTAAAAGGAATTAACTTAGAAGTTAAAGCAGGAGAAGTTCATGCAATTATGGGGCCTAACGGTTCTGGTAAGAGCACCTTATCTTCTGTAATTGCAGGGAAAGAAGAGTTTGATGTTACTGAAGGTCAAGTTATATTAGAAGGAGAAGATTTAGAAGATGTTTCTCCAGAAGAAAGGTCTCATAAAGGTATTTTTCTTTCTTTTCAATATCCTGTAGAAATTCCTGGAGTATCTGTAACTAACTTCATGAAAACAGCTATTAATGAAGGGCGTAAGGCAAGAGGATTAGAAGATATGCCAGCAAAAGATATGCTGAAATTAATTCGTGAGAAATCTGAAATGCTAGAAATAGACCGTAAGTTTTTATCTCGTTCGCTAAATCAAGGTTTTTCTGGTGGAGAGAAAAAACGTAATGAAATTTTTCAAATGGCAATGTTAGAGCCAAAATTAGCCATCTTAGATGAGACAGATTCTGGTTTGGATATTGATGCATTACGTATTGTAGCAAATGGGGTGAATAAATTAAAGAGTAAAGACAACGCTGTAATTTTAATCACACACTACCAACGTTTGTTAGATTATATCGTTCCTGATTTTGTTCATGTTCTACACAATGGAAAAATTGTAAAATCTGGTGGTAAAGAATTAGCGCTAGAATTGGAAGAAAAAGGATACGATTGGATTAAAAATGAAGCTGTAGTTTAAAGAAGTAAATAGTATTACCTAGTAAATGTCCTTATCATTTATTACCCTAATACTCCATACTTAATACTTATAATAATGGATTTAAAAGATAAATTAATTTCTTCATTCATGGCCTTTGAGAACAATGTTGATGTAGATCATCCTGTTCATGAAGTGCGTATGGAAGCTATGAAGAATTTCGAGATAAAAGGCTTCCCTTCTAAAAAAGAAGAAGCTTGGAAATACACTTCTTTAAATAGTTTACAGAAAGTAGATTTCAGTATTTTTCCTAAAGAATTAAATGCGCTTGAATACAAAGAAGTAAAAAAGTACTTTATCAATGAAATTGATACCTATAAAATTGTTTTTATAGATGGTATTTTTAGCTCAAATTTATCGGAAACCACCCATGACGGTGTAGATATTTGCTTAATGAGTTCTGCTTTAAATAAGCCAATGTACAAGCAAATTATTGATGTGTATTTTAATAAAGTGGCTTCTAAAGATGAATCACTTACTACCTTAAATACAGCATTTAGTAAAGAAGGGGCGTACATTTATATTCCTAAGAATAAAATGCCGAAGAAGCCCATTGAGATTGTGCATTTTGCAACCGGTAATGAAGCTTCTTTAATGTTGCAGCCACGTAACTTAATTATCGTAGAAGAAAATGCTGAGGTTCAAATTATTGAGCGTCATCAGAGTTTAACTTCAAACGAAGTTTTAACCAATTGTGTTACAGAAATATTTGCAGCTAAAAGTTCTATTGTTGATTATTACAAGGTTCAAAATGATGCAGCAAATGCCTCATTGATTGATAACACCTATGTAGATCAGAAAGATAAGAGTGATGTGAAATTTCATACTTTTAGCTTTGGTGGAAAGTTGACTAGAAATAATCTTAACTTTTATCAAAATGGTGAATATTTAGATTCTACCATGAAAGGGGTTACTATTTTAGGAGATAAACAACATGTAGATCACCATACGTTGGTACATCACATAGAGCCAAACTGTGAAAGTCACCAAGATTATAAAGGTATTTATGGAGACAGTTCTACGGGAGTTTTTAACGGTAAAATTATCGTAGAAAAATTGGCTCAAAAAACCAATGCTTTTCAGCAAAACAACAATATTTTAATTAGTGATAAGGCCTCTATCAATACAAAACCGCAACTAGAGATATTTGCAGATGATGTTAAGTGTTCTCATGGCTGTACTATTGGTCAGTTAGATGAAGATGCATTGTTTTACTTACAGTCCCGTGGTATTCCTAAAAAGGAGGCTAGGGCTTTATTAATGTATGCGTTCGCAAATAATGTTTTAGAAAGCGTTCGCATTCCAGAGCTTAAAACAAGAATTAATAAGCTAATTGCCAACAAATTGGGAGTTAATCTTGGATTTGATTTGTAATTAGATTTAATAGATAATACGTTACAGGCCTCGTATCTTATTTTTAAGATGCGAGGCTTTTTTCTTAAAATTAGCCAATTAACAATTTTTTATAGCGCATATAGTCTATTTGTGTTGTTTTATTATCCAAATTTGGGAACTATAAAAACAACTTAAATACAAAAAACATGAAACAAAAATTATTACTACTAATTTCGTTTGCATTGGTTTCAATTTCATTAACCGCGCAAGATGATTCTGATCAAAAATTTAGTGTGGAGGCTAGTTATCCAACGTCCCTGAATGATGGATTTCTTAGTAATGGTATTTTAGATATAGGTTTAAAGTATCGTTTTCTTGATTTACAAATAGTAAAAATAGGCGTGGGTATTAATGGTAGCCTATTTACAGAAAACGATGAAGATAATGCCTTTGGAAGCCCCTCTAAAACTAAAAATTATTTTATACAACCTAAGATTTTTGGAGAGGTAAGTATTCCGGGGCTTGAAAAACTTAGGCCTAGTGTCGGACTTGGCTATTCTTTTGTAAATACAAAGATTGAGGGTACTAGTAGTAATTTTGGTGATTTTGATTATGATGTTGACAATAAGGGCTTCAATTTTGTACTAGGTACTAGCTATGACATTACGAAATCATTTTTTGCTCAAATTCAATATGATGTTATTTTTCTTGAAGATGCTAAAGAATATAAAATAAATGAATTTAGCACCTTAAAATTAGGTGTAGGTTTTAGGTTTTAACCACAATCAATACAATAATTTAAAAAGGCTCAAGGTATATTCTTGAGCCTTTTTTTGTGGCCATATTCCTTAGAAACCAGTCAATTTTTAATGTTATCTAAGCTTTAGTCGGTATCTTTGTATTCAATTATTTGAGCTATGATAGACGTTACTAAAATTCGTAAAGATTTTCCAATTTTAAAACGGGAAGTTAATGGAAAACCCTTGGTTTATCTTGATAATGCAGCAACATCACAGACACCGCAACAGGTGATTGATGTGATTGTAGATTATTACAGCAACTATAATGCAAATATTCACCGTGGTGTTCACGCTTTATCTCAGGAAGCGACAGATAAATATGAGCAAGCAAGAATAAAGATTCAAAAGCATTTTAATGCGGCAAAATCATATGAGGTTATCTTTACTTCAGGAACCACCCATAGTATTAATATTGTAGCTAATGGTTTTTCATCGCTAATAAAAAAGGGAGACGAAATCATTGTTTCTGCTATGGAACATCATTCTAATATTGTGCCTTGGCAAATGTTGTGTGAGCGTACTGGGGCCATTTTAAGAGTGATTCCTATGAACTTGAATGGGGAGCTTATTTTGAGTGCTTATCATGAGTTATTATCAGATAAAACAAAGCTAGTATTCTGTAACCACGTTTCTAACGCTTTGGGAACCGTAAATCCTATAAAAGAAATTATCGATGCAGCACATAAAGTGGGTGCAGCGGTGCTTATAGATGGGGCGCAAGCGGCACCACATATTAAAGCAGATGTACAGGCATTAAACGCAGATTTTTATACGGTTTCTGCTCATAAGATTTGTGGACCAACGGGCGCAGGAGTATTGTACGGAAAAGAAGAGTGGCTAAATAAATTACCACCATACCAAGGAGGTGGGGAAATGATTGCTGAGGTAACTTTTGAAAAAACAACCTATGCAGATCTTCCGCATAAGTTTGAGGCAGGCACTCCTAATATCTGTGGAGGTATTGCAATGGGAGCAGGCTTAGATTATATGAATGCCATTGGTTTTGACGAAATAGCCGCTTATGAGCATGAGCTTTTAGAATATGCTACAGAAGAATTGTTAGCGATTGACGGATTAAAAATCTATGGTACTGCCAAAGAAAAAACAGCGGTGATCTCTTTTAATGTAGGGGAAATACACCCTTATGATATAGGCTCAATATTAGATAAATTAGGGGTTGCAGTTCGTACAGGGCATCATTGTGCACAGCCAATTATGGACTTCTATAAAATACCTGGCACTGTGAGAGCCAGCTTTAGTTTTTATAACACCAAAGAAGAGGTTGATGTTTTGGTAGCAGCCGTTAAAAAAGCGAAATCTATGTTGGAGTAGTGCGCTTGTAGCAATACTTTAATCATTTTATTAAGCAACTGAAACCAATGAATACTTATTGTATTTTTGTACAATAGTTTAAGCTACCCTTTTCAGGGTAAGGCAAATTAAATATTAAAACATGAGCATTAAAGAAATACAAGACGATATCGTAGATGAGTTTTCAATGTTTGATGATTGGATGCAACGTTATGAGTATATGATAGATTTAGGGAAATCTTTACCCTTGATTGAATCACAATACAAAACAGAGGATAATATTATCAAAGGGTGTCAAAGTAAAGTTTGGGTGCACGCAGATTTAGAGGACGATAAACTCGTTTTTACGGCAGATAGTGATGCTATTATAACCAAAGGAATTATTGCTATTCTAATCCGAGCATTTAGCAACCAAAAGCCTAAAGATATTATCGACGCAGATACTGCATTTATTGACGAAATAGGGTTGAAAGAGCATTTGTCCCCTACGAGAGCCAATGGATTAGTAAGCATGATAAAACAAATAAAATTATACGCAATTGCGTATCAAACGCAAGTAGGTTAATTATAAAACCTTAAAATTTTAAAGATGAGCGAAGAAGCAACAATAGATACAGCAGAATTAGGAGAACAAATAGTCGTTGTGTTAAAAACAATCTATGATCCTGAAATACCAGTAGACATTTACGAATTAGGTTTAATATACGATGTTTTTGTAAATGAAGACAATGAAGTTAAGATTCTAATGACCTTAACCTCTCCAAACTGCCCTGTGGCAGAATCATTGCCTGCAGAGGTAGAAGAGAAGGTAAAATCTTTAGATGCTGTTAAAGATGCAGAGGTAGAAATTACTTTTGATCCACCATGGACACAAGAATTAATGAGTGAAGAAGCTAAATTAGAATTAGGAATGCTTTAAGATTACGAAGCATTTAATTCTTTTTTTTTCACTGTGATGGTATTAAATTCAGTTTTATGGATGAAATAATAAATAAGGTTTCTGAGAGTAAGCTTGTAACTTTTGATTTAGAAGATTTCTACCCAAAAGGGGAGCGCGTACTTTTAGATATTAAAGATTGGCTTTACGAAGGTTTTATTCTTCGTGAGAAAGATTTTAGGGCAGAAATAGAACAACATGATTGGAGCCAGTATCAAGATGTGTTCGTAGCACTAACCTGCTCAACAGACGCTATTATTCCTGGCTGGGCTTATATGCTTATTACCACGAGACTTCAGCCTTTTGCTAAAAAGGTGGTGGTAGGTAGTTTGGAAGATTTAGAAACTTCCCTCTATCAAACCATTATAGAGCATATAGATGTTACTCCTTTTAAAGACCTTCCGGTGATTATAAAAGGATGTAGTAAAAAACCTGTTCCTGCCAATGCATACTTGCAAGCAACTGCGAAAATACAGACCGTTGCAAGGAGTATAATGTATGGTGAGGCCTGCTCTTCTGTGCCATTATTTAAAAGAAAATAGGTGTTTGAGCGCTGATTTATCGATTCTATTAGTAAATTTGCGCTTCAAAATTTTAAACACTAAACATTAAATTATGAAAAAATTAGTATTCACATTGGTTGCAAGTTTTGCAATCACAGCAGGTTTTTCGCAAACTGTTGAAGAGCTTAAAGCAGAACAAGCTCCAAAAAAAGATTCTATTGCTGCCCTTCAAGGTAAAGTAGATGCGCTTCAAGCTCAAATTGATGCCATGCCAGGTTGGAAAATTGGTGCTTTTGGTACTATCGGTGGTAGTATTTCTAGCTTTAGCAACTGGTACGCACAAGGAACACCAGACAATAGCTCAGGAAACATTGGCTTTACAGTTAATGCATTCGCAAACCTTAAAGAAGAAAAATTCTTCTGGAGAAACTCTGCAAACGTAAATTTTGCTTGGGTAAAATTAGATGATAAGAATGACCCAACTGATAGTGATAACTTTGAAGCGACTACAGATGTGTTTCAACTTACGTCATTATATGGTCGTAACATTACAAAAACTTTAGCAGCTTCAGGGTTAGCGGAGTATAGAACTACGGTTTTAAACAACTTTAACGATCCAGGATACTTGGACTTAGGTATTGGTGCTACATGGACTCCAATTCAAGATTTAATAGTGGTAATTCACCCTTTAAACTACAATTTTGTATTTAGTAAAGGTGATGATTCTGTTTTTGAATCTTCTTTAGGTGCTAAAATAGTAGCAGATTATACTAGAAAAATTGGTGCTATAAGCTTTAAGACTAACTTATCAATGTTTCAAAGCTACAAGAGTAGTGATTTGTCTAACGTAACTTGGACAAACTCTTTTGGTTATACATTATGGAAAGGTATCGGAGTTGGTTTTGACTTTGGTTTAAGAAGCAACAAACAAGAAGCACTTAATTATGCGTTAAATCAAGATCCTGCAACAGCAACTAGCTTTGATGATGTTGACAATAAATTACAAACGTACTGGATGGCTGGTTTGAACTATTCGTTCTAAACACGTATTTCTTTAAAGCGTAATATAACAAAAAACGCCCTTCGTAAGAAGGGCGTTTTTTTGCTTTGTAAAGTAGGTCTTTGGTGATTTGGAACTATACTTATTGTTAATTCTGTGCTTCGATTGGGGAACCGTTACACGGGTTATTTAATTTAATAACTTCATTAATTTGGGGAAAAACTCCGTTATTAAATATGATGTAAAGGTAGTGAGTAGGCTAAGATTTTGAGCAAATTTTGTTGTGAAGCTATCCTATTTTGTTGTAAAACATATGAATGGTTTATTTTTTCCGACAAGCGGTAAGATTGCGTCTATTTTTCCTACAAACGAAAAGGGCAGTCTTAAAATGTTTGGATGCAAAAAAGCCTGTTTCGTTTAATTTCTTAAACGAAACAGGCTACATTTTTAGCTAGTCTTGGGGGACTAATAATTTTTTATAAGCTTTCGTAGGTCAAGCACATGATTTGGGAATCTCAATGCTTTTTGGTTAATTCATAAAGTGCAACTTGGGGTAAACACTACACGTTAACTACAGGTCAAAGATAGAAGCAAATACCGTAAGTGCCACTTTTATGTTGTCAACCCCTACTATTTTGTTGCGAAAATGTAAACGGTATCATTTCTTCGATTAAATACCAATTTTCATACTTTTATGAAGTAGGAAAATTACACTAATATTCGTCCAAATGCTCTGGGTAAAGAAAATTGTTATACGGAAAACGCGTCACATGAATATCTCTTACCTCGTCATAGACTCTTTTTCTAAATTCGTCTAAATTATCTTTATTCAATGCGGAGATAAATAAGGCGCGGTCTCCTACTTTACGCATCCAAGTTTTTCGCCATTCATCTAAGGTAAAATGCTCTTCTGTTCTTTCTGTAATAAGATCATCATCATCAATAGTTTCATGTGTAAATTGATCAATCTTATTGAAAACCATAATAGTTTTCTTATCTCCGCTTCCAATTTCCCCTAAAATTTTATTTACGGAAGCAATGTGCTCTTCAAACTGAGGGTGAGAAATATCTACCACATGGAGCAGTAAATCTGCCTCTCTTACTTCATCTAAGGTACTTTTAAAACTTTCTACCAATTGGGTAGGTAGCTTACGAATAAATCCAACAGTATCACTTAAAAGAAACGGAAGGTTTCCAATAACTACTTTACGAACAGTAGTGTCTAAAGTTGCGAACAATTTGTTTTCTGCAAATACATCACTTTTACTCACTACATTCATTAAGGTAGATTTACCAACATTGGTATATCCTACTAAAGCTACACGGACAAGCGCGCCACGGTTACCTCGTTGGGTTTCCATTTGACGGTCTATCTTTAGGAGCTTCTTCTTTAATAAAGTGATGCGGTCACGTACAATACGTCTGTCTGTTTCAATCTCTGTCTCACCAGGTCCACGCATACCTATACCCCCTTTTTGTCGTTCTAAGTGGGTCCATAAACCAGTTAAGCGAGGTAGTAAGTATTCATATTGCGCCAACTCTACTTGAGTTCTAGCATAACTAGTCTGCGCTCTTTGTGAAAAAATATCTAAAATTAGGTGTGTACGATCTAGAATTTTACACTTCAGTTGTTTTTCTATATTTCGTTGTTGTGCAGGAGACAGTTCGTCATCAAAAATAACGCAACCAATTTGGTGTTCTTCTACATAAGCTTCCACATCATTCATCTTACCGCTTCCTATATACGTCTTAGGATTAGGCAAGTCTACTTTTTGAACAAATCTTTTATAAACTTCGCCACCGGCAGTATAGGTCAAGAATTCTAGCTCGTCCAGATATTCTTTAACCTTAAGTTCATTTTGATCCTTATTGATAACACCAATAAGTACCGTTCTTTCATAATCTATTTCTTTTTGTTCTAACATATGTCAAATTAAAGTACAAATTTACGGAATACTAGTGTAGCTATTTTGTATTTTTGAAAAAGAGCCTATTAAATTATTAATTGCTATTCTCTTTTGTATGATGTCTTTAACTATACAATAACAGGATACTGCACTAGGCAGACAAAACATCATTTCTTTTTATGTTCTTCTCAAAATTCTTCAAGAAAAAAGTACAGGATAGTATGCACACGATTGCATTCTACAATTTAGAAAATCTTTTTGATACCGAAGATCATCCCGATAAATTAGATAGTGATTATACACCCAATGGTAAACTGCAATGGACACCTAAGCGCTACAAATCCAAGCTTTTTAAACTAGCCTCTACTATTTCGAAAATTGGCGTAGATGCTATTGGTAAACCTCCAGTATTAGTGGGTGTTGTAGAGGTAGAAAATAAGAAGGTTTTAAAAGACTTGTTAGCGGAGCCCGTGTTGGCGTCCTGCGAATATGATTTCATACATTATGATTCTCCGGATGAGCGTGGAATAGATAATGCATTAATATTTGATAAGCGATTTTTTAAGGTTTTACATTCAGAAGCGATACCCCTTGAAGTATTTAATTTGGATGGGCAACAAGATATGACGCGAGATATTTTATACGTTCGTGGCGTATTAAACGGAGAGGAAGTTCACCTTTTTGTTAACCATTGGCCTTCTCGTCGTGATGGTGGGGATGAAACAGAATATAAAAGAATAAAAGCTGCAGATACCATCGTAGCGTTTATGAATGTGCTTGAGGAAACTTATGCAAATCCTAATTATATTGTTATGGGCGATTTTAATGATGGCCCCCACACCGCAAGCGTTAAAAAACTTGTAGGAGAAAAGCACCTTTTTAATCCTATGGAGAAGCTTTTAACCCCTAAAAGAGGTAGTGCGAACTACAAATTTAAATGGTCTCTGTTTGACCAAATCCTGATATCTCATAGTTTTTTGAATTATGAGAAGAAGACCCATAGCTATAATTCTTCCAATATTTTTGATGATCATTTTCTAACAGAATTTAAAGGTAAATTTAAAGGAAGCCCCTTTAGAACCTATGTGGGTAGGCGATATATGGGCGGTTATAGTGATCACTTTCCGGTGTACTTACAATTAAAATTCAATAAATAAGAAGATTAAGCACAAAAAATCGATAAATGCATTTCGTCGAATAAAATGCGTTACTTATCGATAGTTCAATTGGTTTGATGTATGTTTGTAGTCCAAATCTTACTAAACTAATTATTATGGACTACAGTAAACTTTTCCCAAACCGGGTTTATTCGTGTGTTTTAATGACCATCACCATGTTGAGTCTTTCAACAATTCAGGCACAGTCAACGTCTAAAATCCAACATATTCAATCTAAGTATGATGCGCGTACGTTAACCACCGTACAAGAAGAATTTTCTAAAGATTTTACAAAAAAAAGCATTACGCTAAAAGCATTTGCCAAAGAAAGAGGGCTAGAGGTATCTAGTACTTTAAAAGATGGCAATCAAATAGAACTTGTAGACATAGGAGCAGACGGTACTCCTTTGTACTATAGCACGTTTAGTGATAATACAAGTATGGTTTCAAGAGCAAATACGTTGTATACAGGTGGTGCACTAGATTTAGGCATCAGTGGACAAGGAATGAAAGTTGGGGTATGGGATTCCGGTAAAGCATTACTTACACATCAAGAATATAATTCAAGAGCAACGCAAGGAGATCATACGGCATCTGTAAGTCCTCATGCCACTATGGTATTAGGAAGCATGATTGCCAAAGGAATTAAAACACAAGCTAAAGGCGTGGCTTACAATGCTACAGCAATTTCTAGCGATTGGAAAGCAGATAAAGTAGAAGTTATAGACGCTGCAGCAAACGGATTATTATTATCCAACCACTCGTATGGTATCAGACCAGATTTTGTTCCAGACTGGTATTTTGGCGCTTACATACAAGTTTCTAAAGACTGGGATCGAATCATGTACAATGCACCTTATTATTTAATGGTGACAGCAGCGGGAAACTCGCAAAAATTGAAATTTAATGACGCTCCTATTTCTGGAAAATCTGTAGATGGGTTTGATTTGTTATTAGGTTTTTCTACTTCTAAAAACGGAATGAATGTAGCGGCAGTAGAGTCTGAAATAGATATGGACGGAAATTTAAAAAATGCTGCTGTAGCAAGTTATAGCAGCCATGGTCCTACAGATGATGGCCGTATTAAGCCAGACATCGCGGGTTGCGGAGCAAATATTTTATCTACACAGTCTACAGGAGAAAAAAATTATGACACATATTCTGGGACTTCTATGGCGGCACCAGGTATTACTAGTGCAATGCTTTTATTGCAAGAATATTATGATAGAATAAATGGTTCTTTTATGAAGGCAGCCACTTTAAAAGGTTTAGTGTTACACAGTGCAGATGATGTTGCGGCACCGGGTCCTGACTATAAAATGGGATGGGGCGTTATGAATGCTAAAAAAGCAGCGGAACTGATTGTAAATGATGAATACTCCTCGTTAATTATCGAAGAAAGTTTAGCGCAAGGAGAGACCTACAGTATTACTGTTGATGCCAGAAGTGGAGAAGAGTTTTTAGCATCTGTTTCTTGGACAGACCCAGCAGGAAATTTTGTAAATAAAGGAAGTTTAAATGATATGACTTCGGCTTTAGTGAATGACTTGGATATCAGAGTAACTAAAGATAACGTGGTTTCTTTGCCATGGAAATTAGATCCAAGAAATGCTAATGCACCTGCAGTAAAAGGAGATAACCTTGTAGATCCGTTTGAACAAATACAAATTCCAAATGCATCGGGTACTTATACCATTACAATCTCTCATAAAGGGAGTTTAACCAATGAAAATCAAATGTTTTCATTAATTGTTTCAGGGGCATCTACTTCTAATTGTAAAGCAGTTATTCCTTCAGGATTAACAATGAATGCTACTTCTGAAGCTGCTATAACTATTAGTTGGGATGGTATTGAAGATTCTTTCTTCGAAGTGCAATACAAAAAAGAAAATGATGTAGAATGGAATACTACATTCTCTGAAACAAATACGGTGGCATTAGATAATTTAGCAATGGGTAGCACATACATGGTACAACTTAGAACTAACTGTACCTCAAATATTTTTTCTGAATATTCTGATACCTTCAAATTTATTTTTGATGGCGTGCTCACAGATGATCCTTTTCAAGAAACAGAAAAAGAAGATGTTGTGGTTGCCGCAGATAAATTAAAATTTTCAGTACATCCTAACCCAACAACGGATCAAATTACTATTGATGGTCCACTAGGAGATAACGCTTATTACAGCATTGTGTCTAGCACAGGAACATTACTTAAAAAAGGTAGAGCAGCGTATAATGATATTAAGGTTGATGATTTGTCTTCTGGTTTTTATTCATTAACCATTTTTGAAGACGGTGAACAACAATCTGTAAAGTTTATAAAAAATTAGATTAGATTAAATTAGATTTGGAGTTAAAGGGAGGCTTTTTAGTAAGATGCTTCCCTTTTCTATTTAGATTTTTTTGATCTCTTTATCTTCTAACAAGTCCTCATTTCTTAAGCGTAAGAATACCTGAGCCGTGGTTACGACATCTAACTCACAATAGGTTACAATACGGTCTAAATCTTTATCCTCATAATAAACACTTTTAACCATACTCCCGTCAATATCTCCTTTAGGTGAGGGTATCCCTAAAACATTCGCCATAAGTTTTAGAGAAGTATAATGTTTAAAGTCTCCAAACTTCCATAATTCCATAGTATCTAAATGGGTAATCTCCCATGGTTTTTTTCCAAACAGGTTTAACTTGTAGGGTAGATCTATGCTATTGATTAGCATTCTTCTAGCGATATATGGAAAATCAAACTCTTTAGCATTGTGGCCACAAAGCATATATTTTGAAGCACTAAAATGACCATCCAGTAAATTTTTAAATTCATTTAGAAGCTCCGCCTCATCTCCGTGAAACGTGGTAACCCTAAAGCTCCTTGTTTCGCCATTGATTTTAAAATATCCAACAGAAATACATACTATCTTACCGAACTCTGCCCAAATTCCTGCGCGGTCATAAAACTCTTCAGCGGTAAATTCTCCTTTGCGCTGGTATTGAGATTTGTGATCCCATAAGTCTTTTTTTTCGTCGTCTAAATCATTAAAATTTTGTTTTTCAGGAACAGTTTCAATGTCTAAAAACAAAATATGTTCTAAGTTTAGTTTTTGGAGCATACTAGTTTTGCTTTAAAAATAAAAAGGCATTAATATTTTGTAATTCGATACCCTCTTTAGTCTTTCTAAAACTTAACTCAGACAATACTAATTTACAGGAGTGTGTAGTTCCTGTAATTTCTATTGTTAAGTCGTCTAAAGAAGCGTTGTTTAAATTATTTCCGTATTTAGATAGTTCCGTAAGCTTTTCTGTCAAAGGGATCTCTAAGGCTACAGTATCATCTTTTGTGAAGTAAATTTTTAAACTATTATTTTCTGGATAAAGTTCTAGATAAAGGGAATCCAATGCGATGCGCTTTTCAGAATTCATATAAAAGCTTAAGTAAGCAAAAGAGTCAAAATCGTTTATAGCCGTATAGGTATTTCTTTGGTCAGATGAGTATAAGCTGTAATAGAAATCATGCTCATTTTCTGGTATTGAGGAGGCATCCACTTCAAAAGCGATGCTATCCCATATTTTTGTAGTATTTAGCCAGCCGGCTTTATAATCTTCGTCTACCGCAGGATCTCTGAAACTTTCTAAATCTAATTTTGTAATACTATTTAAACTAGAGACTTGTTTACGTTTTTCTAAATAATCTAGAATATCTTGTAAACGTCCTATTTCTTCATTTGTGGCAACATTATTCTTATTCTTAACTTCGGTAAAGATCTCCTCAAATTGCTGTATTTGGCTTTTTTCTGAAACCGAAAAGGCACTCCAAAAGCCCACAGAGGATACTATGGCTATGATAAATAAAGAGATGGGAAGTACTTTTAGGGCTTTTTTAGTGCTAAATAACAAATACAAGATAATCCCTACATTCCACAAGGCAATAGCTAATACAAAATACCTATTTTCTGTAATGCCATAATCGCTTACTCTTCGTAAAATTGCAATAAACAATAGAATGTTTAAAGGAATTAGAAGTATATAGAACCAAGGGTAAAATTTATTAATCGTCCAGGATTTTAATTCTTTCTGTATTGGGTTTATGATAATTTGAATAATGTAACCCAAAAATGATAAGGCAATGACCAGATAGGATACCCAACCTTTAGGAAGTTCCCATTCTATGATTATTTTGGCACTATAGGCATACAGAATTAATAGGTAAAGAATAACTAAAGGAATTAGAATGAACTTAACCAATACCTCTAGTGTTTTTTCAAAATAAATTGTAGTTTCTTGAAAAATGTCTTTAGGAAAATCAGAAAGATAAATCCAAGTGTTTACTGTACCTAGACAGAAAATATAGAGTTGTCCGTATCTACTACTTTTAATATGAACATCAAATAAAGCACTAATTGCAGCTAAGGCCAATATTAAACCCAAGTAGAGAATTCCAGAATAAAATAAGCTGCGTATAATAGCGACACTTGTATTTTTTAAGTAGTTCCAGTAGGCATTTTTATCCCATTTAAATATAAAGGGTGCAAACAGTAAAAATAAATGCCCCGCAATTAAATAAAGAAAAAATCTGACGAGGTAAATGGGAGAATCCCCGTAATACTGTATAGCCGGAAGGTACCAATAAAACAGGCCTAATAATGCTAGGACTATAAGCTTTAGCCATTGCCATTTTTTTGGATTTTTAAACTGTTCTATAAAAAACTGTATGCCTATGAGCCAACTTAATCCTACGATTAACGTTAATATCTCATCGTTATGATTTCTTAAATAATCATACTTATCGTCTTCTATAATCTTTATAAAAAATGTGGTTCCGCCAACTGCCCAAAGAAGGGCTAATGGAAAACGAAGAATCGCATTTTGTGCTTTAGAAGTAATTTCGGAGATAGAAGGTATTTTCATAAGCATAATTCAGTTAAATATAAGTCAAAATTATGAATCTTGTTAGTAGACCACTACCCTGAATAGGGGGTTTCTAAAGTGCCTACACTATTATCTTTTGTAGTAATGTAACTCAAAAATGATTAATTCATAGCATTTTATCGAAAACAGCAGCTGTAATTCAATATTTCATTAAGATTTAAGTTATGAAGAAAACACCTAAATCTATTATAATGAAATTTAAGAATATTGCCTTTGTTTTTTTAGCGATGGGCCTTTTTTCATGCACTAATGACTCTTCTGATAACGAAGAAGATATTGATATTATTTCACCGGAAGGTCCTGGAGAAAGTGCAACGAATTGTACAGATGTAGCTAAGTATGTTTTCAATGAAAATGGGGGCTTACTAAGAGTTGAATTCGAAGACGCTGTTTTTGACAGCGATTGGAAATTAAAGAACGATGATGCTGCAGCTTCTGGTGAAGGTTATATGGTATGGGAGGGCGACCAATCTTTGGGTACACCGGGAATGGGTTTAGCTACTTATGCACTTCAAGTTACTGTGCCAGGCACCTATAGATTCGTTTGGAAGTCTGCCGTGAAAACAGGCGATAGTGGCTCTGATCATAATGATACATGGTTGCGTTTTAATGATGCAAGTGATTTCTTTGCTCAAAAAGGAGAAAGTATTGTGTATCCTGCAGATTCTGGAAAAACGCCTAATCCTGAAGGGGCGACTAAAGATGGATGGTTTAAGATTTACAGAAGCGGGAGTAATCTAGATTTCAAATGGCAGTCTAGTACATTTGATAATAATGCGCATGATATTTTTGTAACTTTTAGTGCTGCTGGAACCTATACTATGGAAATTTCTGCACGTTCTTCCGGACATGCAATTGATGAGTTCGTGTTGTTTACGGATGCCATTTCTTTGGCTGATGCTACCTCAGATACCGTTAGTAAAAGTACTATTACGTGTAAAAATTAAAGAGATTTGTGTTAAGGTATTATAACTATAGAAACCGACTTGTTAGTCGGTTTTTTGTTTTTTAAACCAATCAATAGGTACGGATGATATCGCTAGTTTACTGCTATGTATCGATGAACTACATCTTTTGTATTTCGAGGAGTAATATTTAAGAAAGTACAAACTAATTAGTTTGTTTAGTTTAGAATAGGGATGTTTGTTTAAGCGGACTTTCGTGTTCCAAAAGCCACTGTTTTCGGTACAATCCTCCTGCATAACCGGTGAGAGAACCATCACTTCCTATCACCCGATGACAAGGCACAATAATCCACAATGGATTTTTACCATTGGCATTAGCCACGGCTCTTATAGCTTTTGCATCTCCTAAAGTTTTTGATAATTCTAAGTAGGAGGTAGTTTTTCCGAAAGGAATATCCTGTAAGCCTTTCCAAACTCGTTTTTGAAAATCGGTTCCTTCTGGGTTTAAATCTAAATTAAAATGCTCACGTTTACCTTCAAAATATTCATTGACTTGATAAACGGCATCTTCCAATGCTTCCGGAATTACATCGGTAAGGGGCTCATCGGTATTTAAAACTATAAATTCTGATATCCCTTTTTCATCGCCTACTAACTTTGCTATTCCTAATGGGGTCTTTATGTAGGCAGTTTCCATTTAATTATTATTTTCAGGATCTAATATGCCGGCTTGCTTTGCTCTATTCTCCCAATTTTTACGAGCGAGAGATTGCAAATCTGCGACATTATCACTTTCGTCCATAATTTCAAGTCCTAGTAAGGTCTCTATAACGTCTTCCATACTTACTAGCCCGCTTACAGAACCGTATTCATCCACGACCAAGGCTATGTGTTCTCTTTTGGCAATAAAGGTCTCAAAAAGCTCCGGGATTGGTGTGTCTCTTTTTGTAATCAAAAGTTCTCTGCGGATCTCAGCTAAAGGAATATCGTCATTCTTATTGATAATCTCTTCAAGAATAACGTCCTTAAGAACAAACCCAGTAATGTTATCTACTTTATCTGTATACACCGGAATACGTGAAAATCTTAATTTAGGATTCTCCTCAAAAAAGGTGCGAATTGTTTTTTGGTCTGAAGCAATTTTCATCACTGCTCGTGGGGTCATTACGTCTTTTACCAAAACTTCATCAAAACGTAATAAATTTTTGATAATGGTAGATTCTGATTTTTGAAACACCCCTTCTTCATGGGCAATATCAGTCATCGCTGTAAAATCTTCTCTACTCAATACACTGCCGTGATGCCCTTTTCCACCTACTAACTTGGTAAACAATTGAAGAATCCAAAGGAGGCCGGTCCATTTTAATCCTAAGACCATTATTTTTAAACTCTTTGCGGTGAAGTTTGCTAATTGTCTCCAATAGGTTGCCCCTATAGTTTTCGGAATAATCTCTGAGGCAATTAAAATTAGTATGGTCATTACAGTAGAAACGATACCTACCATAAGGTCTTCTGTAAATGTAATGCCTAAAATAGAACGTTGTGTATTACCGTAGAGCTCAGCATAAGCAACTTTTGCCTGAACCCCCACTAAAATGGCTCCCACGGTATGGGCGATAGTGTTTATGGTAAGAATGGCGATTAGTGGCTTATCTACGTCTTTCTTTAATTCTTCAAAGGTTTCTGCGTATGACTTACCATCTTTTTTTGCTACGTTGATAAACGTAGGTGTGATGCTCAACAACACCGCTTCTAGAATAGAGCATAAAAAAGAAAAGAAGATTGATATTACTGCATAAAAAATCAATAAACCCATAAAACTATATTTGAAAGACTAAGATACCATTTATTTAAAAACTCAATTGTGCTTTAATTAGGATAAAATTGATTTTATCACAATTAGCTTTGCCGATACTACATTAATTTAACAGCGTCTTTTGCAAAGTAGCTTGCTATTATGTTAGCACCAGCTCTTTTCATAGCCATTAATTGTTCTATCATAACCGCATCGTGATCTAACCAACCTTTTTCGGCAGCCGCTTTTAGCATGGCATACTCACCACTTACTTGGTACACTGCCACAGGAACATCTACTTCATTCTTTATTTCACGAACAATATCTAAGTAGCACAATCCTGGTTTTACCATGACAATATCTGCACCCTCTTCAATATCCATTTGCGTTTCTCTGATGGCTTCAAAACGGTTGGCGTAATCCATTTGATAGGTACTCTTATCTTTAGGAACATCTATTTGATCTACAGGAGCAGAATCTAAAGCATCACGAAACGGACCGTAAAAAGCACTAGCGTATTTTGCACTATAGCTCATAATTCCAGTATTTATAAAACCTTCATCTTCTAAAGCTTCACGAATTGTTAGTATTCTGCCATCCATCATATCACTAGGAGCTACAAAATCTGCTCCTGCTGCTGCATGAGAAACACTCATCTCTGCTAATAGTTCGGCAGATTCATCATTTAATATCTGTCCATTAGCAACAATTCCATCATGACCGTAAGAAGAATAAGGATCAAGAGCTACATCAGTCATTACCAACATATCTGGACATGCATTTTTAACCGTTTTAATAGCGCGTTGCATTAATCCCTCAGCATTTAATGCTTCTGTACCTTTATTGTCTTTTAAATTTTCAGGTACTTTTACAAAAAGTAACACGGAACCTAAGCCCATGCTCCATAATTCTTTTACTTCTTTTTCTAATTGATCTAAGCTTAGTCTAAAGTAATTTGGCATGGATGAAATTTCTTCTTTTATACCTTTTCCTTCCGTAACAAAAAGTGGTACTAAAAAATCACTTGGAGTTAGGATGGTTTCACGAACTAAACTGCGTATCGCTTCAGATGTTCTAAGTCTTCTATTTCTAATTAATGGGTACATAATCTGATAATTTTAAAACAGCTACAAAGATAAAGTAACCAAGAGTATAATTCTTAAGATACGTGGTTTTAAAAAAAGCATTTTTTCTGTAACAATTTTGTCATGGAGGATACTAACGATACATCAGTAGAATACTAACTTAAACCAATATCCTATGCTTTCTATCAAAGATTTGAACAAAACTTACCCCAACGGTACAAAGGCGCTTAATAATGTAAACCTTGAAATTAGTAAGGGTATGTTTGGATTGCTAGGGCCAAATGGTGCAGGAAAATCTACGTTAATGCGTACCATTTCTACATTACAAGTTGCAGATAGTGGGACAATAGAATTTGATGGGATAAATGTTTTTAATCAACCAGAAGAGTTGCGAAAAGTGCTTGGATATTTACCACAAGATTTTGGAGTATATCCTAAGGTTTCAGCAGAGATGATGCTAAATCATATTGCTAAAATTAAAGGAATTCATAATACCAGCGATCGCAAAGCCTATGTGTCGGACTTATTAAATAAAGTAAACCTATATAAGTTTAGAAAACGAAATTTGGGAGATTATTCTGGAGGTATGCGCCAACGTTTTGGTATTGCTCAGGCCTTAATAGGGAATCCAAAGCTTATTATTGTAGATGAGCCTACTGCAGGTTTAGATCCATTAGAGCGTAACCGTTTTCATAATTTATTGAGTGAATTAGGTGAAGATGCGGTTGTTATCTTGTCTACGCATATTGTAGATGATGTGGTAAACTTATGTACTAACATGGCTGTCTTTAATGAAGGGTCTGTTGTAGTGCAAGGACATCCGCAAGAGTTATCAAATTCGTTAAACGGAAAAGTTTTTAGAAAGAGTATTGATAAAAGTGAAGTTGAAAAATACCAATCGGAATATACTGTGTTGTCCTCCTACTTGCGCAGCGGTAATATGAATGTAAATGTGTTTAGTGATATACCTTTAGCTGATGGGTTTGAGCCAGTAAATAATGATTTAGAAGACTTCTATTTTTACAGTATTAACCAACCTCAAGCCGTGTAATTATGAAAGAGATATTCTTATTTGAACTCAAATATAGATTGCGAAGACCGGCTACCTATATCTATATCTTTTTAATGTTTGTAATTCCGTTATTATTAGCGGTATTTTCAGATTCATCAACTGCCCAGTTCACCAATAGTCCAAACGCAATTATAGGTGTTCTTGGAGGAATGAGTATGTTGGGGCTATTTTTTTATGCAGCGATAATGGGAGTAGCGGTGTATAGAGATGAAGATCATAAAACTGCACAAACCTATTTTACATTTCCTATTACGGAGAAGAGCTATATTTTAGGTCGTTTCTTTGGTAGTTTTGCCATTGTTACTCTTATGAATGTTGCTGCCATGGTAGGTGCAATAATTGGTTTTGTTCTTGGAGCTCTTTTAGATAGGCCAGATTATGGTACGTATACGGCGTTTAATTTTGCCTCCTATTTTTGGCCTTTCTTATATTTTATGATGTTTAACGCGTTTTTCATAGGAAGCTTATTCTTCTCTTTGATGACCTTTTTTAAGCGGATGTCTATTTTATACTTGGGCGGTATTATATTACTTATTTTAACGATTGCTTCTTCTCAGTTGTTAGCTAGCCTGGATACGGAATGGTTAAGTGTTTATGTAGATCCATTTGGGGAAACTGCACATGGGTATTTGACCAAATACTGGTCTATTGATGAACTAAATACCACACAACTATCACTTACAGGAAAATTAGCGATCAACAGATTACTTTGGTTGGGGATTTCATTAGTTATTTTCTTTACCACCTTATTCCGCTTTTCATATAAAGGATTTTTAAATTCTTCAAAAAAGAAGAAATCTGTTGAAAGTAACGAAGCATATGTACCCGCTGCTATTTCAGAAAAAATAAATCAGGTTTTTACAGAAAAATCACGTTGGGAAAATCTTTTGTCTTTGAGTAAAATAGAATTTCTTTCTATAGTAAAAGAAACTGTTTTTGTGATTTTAATTGTAATCGGGGTAATTGTTGCTGGCTTTATTACCTACCAATCTAACCAGACTTACGGTACGCCATCTCTACCACTAACGCGGTATATGGTATCACAAATTTCCGGGGGTATCTCATTATTTTCTGTGATTATACTGGTTCTTTATGCTGGCGAGGCGGTTCATCGAACACGAAAAAATAAAACTTTTGAATTTTATGACGCATTACCGGTAAGTAACTTAACCTTATACGTTTCTAAAATTGTAGCATTAATAGGTGTGGCTATTGTGTTAACGCTATTAAATGTAGTGGTAGGTATGTTATACCAAACCTTTAGTGGTTATTTTAACTATGAGTTGGGGATGTATTTAACCTATAATTTTAGTAATATATTCCCGAGTTATTTGATGACTTTATTGTTGGCCTTTTTTATTCATGTACTAGTGAATAATAAATTTTTAGGACACTTTTTAGTCATTGTCATTTACATAGGATTGCCTCTCTTGTTTGGCTTAGCCTTTAAAACCTCCAATCCATTAGTAATTTTTGGAGAAACACCCGGAGGGTTCTTAAGCGATTTAAATGGCTTTGGTCATTATATGGTGGGAGAGTTTTGGTTAAACCTATACTGGATCTTGTTTACGTGTATTTTGGCTACTATAGGTATTGTGTTTTGGAATAGAGGGTTCTATTCTTCTGCGAAAGAGCGCTTGCGAATAGCAAAGTCGCGCTTTTCAGGGAAAATTACAGCGCTAGCAGTATTCTTTTTATTAGCTTTTGGTGCTGTTGGGGGGTATGCCTATTACAACCTAAAAGTCTTGAACCAATTAGAAGATGGTAATTATGCAGAAAAGCTTAATGCTGAAGCTGAAAAGAAATATGGTAAGTATATAGATAAGCCACATCTTCAGGTAATCGCCTTAAAAGCATTTATAGATATCTACCCTAAGGAGCGAAGTGTTAACGCTAAGGGAGAGTTTACCGTGACTAATAAATTTAATGTACCTATTGATACGCTCTTAATGGAATTGAAATTCCCGATTGCTGACACAAAAATTGAGCAGGTATTGTATAACGGACAAGAGCTAAAACCATTTCTAAAAGATGAAGCTTACCGCTTATTTATGTATAAGTTGCCGGCTACATTACAACCAAAAGATACCGCGCAATTAGTTATCAAAACATCTGCTAGTACGCATGGTTTTTCTAATGATAGGGAAACAGCAATTTTAGATAATGGGTCCTTTTTTACAGATGCCATTTTTCCTTCTTTTCATTATGATCGTGCTTTAACGGATAATGGAGTTAGAAAAAAATATGGTTTAGAAGAATTAGATTATTTAAATGCACCACGAACAGATAGTATTGCTTTAAAGAAGAACCTTTTTAATGAAGATGGTGATTATATGAGTTTTGAGGCAACGGTAAGTACGAGCAAAGATCAGATTGCTATTGCTCCAGGTACCTTAATAAAAAAATGGGACAAAGGTGAGCGTGCTTATTACAATTATAAATTAGAAGATAAAACAGATTATTTCTTCAGTTTTGTATCTGCTGCTTACGCCGTAGAAAAAGGTACATGGACTGCTCCTAGTGGAAAAAAAGTGTCTATTGAAATTTACCATTCTCCTAAGCACAAGAAGAATTTGAGTTATTTTATAAAAGGAGCAAAAGTTGCTTTGGACTATAATTCAGAGAATTTCTATGAATACCCCTATTCCGTGTTAAGAATCATTGAATTTCCGGCTCATTCTAATTATGCGCAATCTTTTGCGACGACCATACCATATTCTGAAGATTTCGGTTTTGTAGCAGATTTTTCTGGAGCGCAGACCTACAATTATGCCTTTAGAGTTACTTCTCATGAAGTGGCGCACCAATGGTGGGGTCATATTGTAACGCCTAGTAAAACATCAGGTGCGAATATTATTTCTGAAACCTTGGCAGAATACGCTTCTTTAATGACAATGAAGCAAGAGTATGGAGAAAACGGAATTAAATCTTTCTTGAAAAATTCTTTGGATACGTATTTGCGAGGTAGGCAGTTTAGTTTTAAACCAGAACGCTCTTTAATGAATGTAGAAACCGGTCAGTATATTTGGTATGAAAAAGGATCAATGGTGATGTATGATTTGCAGGATGTATTAGGCGAAGACGTTGTAAACAGAGGTCTTAAGTCTTTTCTGGAAGCGTATAAATACAATCAAAAAGGGTATTATGCTACTTCGGAAGATTTATACAATGCGTTATATGCTGTTACTCCAGATTCTTTGAAGTATAAAGTTGATGATGGGTTTAAAGAGATTGTTTTATATGAAAATAGAGTGATGAGCGCCAAAACTAAAAAATTAGAGACAGGTAAGTGGGAAACAACGTTTACCGTTAATTCTAAAAAAATCTATTATGATGACAATGGTAAAGAAAAAAGTGTAGATGACAAAAAGAACCTAGTTGATGTTGGTTTGTTTGGGGAAGACACGACCAATGATGAAGGGGTGACCATTAAGAATCCGCTTTATTTTAAGTTAGATTGGTTAAAAGCTGGTGATAATACTATTACGGCTATTACAGATGAAAAGCCATTAAAGGCCGGGATTGATCCTTATAATAAGTTAATAGATCGTAATTCAGATGACAATTTATTATCTGTAGAAGAATAGTAGAAATATTAGTGTTATAGCTTCATAAAAGCAAGGACAGGTTCCTTGCTTTTATTCGTTTTCAGCTAAGCCTAAATACATCCAATTGCCTTCTTCCTTCACAAAGGCAGATTTTTCATGGATTACTTCAACAGCTCCTTGATCAAAATAGTAGGCATTAAACGTTACGGTACCTTCGGTATCGCTAGCCTTTCCTTTAGCGCTGTTGATGATCTCAAGACGTATCCAATTCACAGATTTAGCCCATTTTTCAATAGCCTTTTTTTCTTTTACGGGGCGTGTACTGCTATGGTGACTCTTCATTAAGTAGTCTCCATCGGCTAGAGTGAAAGCCGTATATCTAGATCGCATTAATTGTTCTGCCGTTTCTACTGCAGAAAGCTGTTGGTGAGCTATTTCGCAACAGTTGCTATAAGCCTGGTTAGATCCGCAAGGACATTTTATCATAATAGTTGTTTTGTTGCAGTCGTAATTGGTTAATTATTCAGAGATTTGCAGCCTTAAAAATTTAAAATGAATAATCATTTAAAAGGGGTCTTGTATGTTGGTGTTGGAGCTGCAAGTTATGGAATACTCGCCACTTTTGTAAAGTTTGCTAACAATAATGGATCTGGAACTGCAGGTCTTGCTTTTGCCCAATATTTTGTTGGAGTGGTTGTGCTTAGCTTGTTGTCTTTTTTATTTTCGAAAAAGAATGTGGCGCCTACGGACAAAAAACAAACAAGAAAGAATAAGCTAAAACTTGTCGCATTTGGTAGCTTTTTAGGACTTACTAGTAGTTTCTACTACTTGTCTATACAATACATTCCTGTATCTGTTGGAATCATACTTCTAATGCAAACCATATGGATGGGTGTGGTGTTAGAGTTTTTTATAAAGCGACATTTAGTTACTCAAAAGAAAATTATTGGTGCTATAGCGGTTATTATTGGAACCTTATTGGCAGCAAAAATATTTGAAGTAGATGCCGCTTTAAATTTCAAGGGTTTAGCTTTTGGTTTACTCGCTGCTATATGTTATACCGGTACCTTGTATGCTACGAGTAGCATTGCGCTAGAGCTTCCGTTATTTACTAGAAGTAAGTATTTAATTTTGGGCGGTTTGATGGTTACGATGTTGTTTTGGAATGTTCAAATTATTAATGAATTTGATTGGTGGGTATATTTAAAATGGGGAGCTTTCTTAGGTTTCTTTGGTACAATTTTACCGCCTATATTATTTAATAAAGGCATCCCTGTTATTGGCACAGGTTTAGGAAGTATTATATCTGCTTTAGAAATTCCTATTTCTGTAATGAGTGCTTACTTCATCTTGCAGGAAGAGATTAGTTCTTTGCAGTGGGTGGGAATTCTGATAATATTAATCTCTGTAGTTTACATTAACCTGAAGCCTAAAGCAGAAAGATCTTAAGTGCTTTAGGCGTAATCATTTTATTATTTTCCAATATTACCAATCCAAGTATAGCCAACCATCATAAAAAATATGATGAGCTGTGTGAACATAAGGGTGGTAAATAAGGGGCCTATAAAGGCAATGGCTAACATAGTGCAGCCATAGGCAATGCCAAATACTCTTGGCTTCTTTTTTGTGATTAAAAATGCTCCTGGAAGCGGTATCAAAGTGCAGATGAAAGCTATGGCTAAAGTTAAGCCGTATTGAAAGCCAAATGCATAAAATAGGGTAATGGAGATAACTCCCAATAGTGCTAAGCTTCCGAAAATAAAGCCACTTATTTTTTCGTTTTTATCTAAGAGAAATTTGCCATACTTATCAAAATTAAGAATGGTATTAGAAAGTGGTTCCATAATCCACCCGCCAAGGGCAAAAAGCAAATAGGCTATGATAAGCGGAATCGCTACGTACGAAAGTCCCGCGCTATCCAATAATTTAACCGCTACGCGATAGGCAATGTATAAACCAATAATAAATACCCATTGGTTTTTTGATGACTGCTTGGCCATCCAAAAAGAATATTTTAGATACCATCTATAGATAAAATTCTTGCTTTTTAGGGCTGTAGTCATCCCTTCACGGGCATACTCAAAGTTAGGGTCAAACTGTAGGGCTTGTTTAAAATGGTCTAAAGCTTTTTTATGATTGCCATTTTCTAATTGCACCCAGCCTATATTGGCGTGAGAATAACTGTCTTCTGGATTGTCATATAATATATCTTCAACCGTCTGGTCTGCTTCAGGTATTCTATTAAGTTTGGTTAAGATCTGTGCTCTTAGGTTTAGACAATAAGCATTTTTTGCATCAATCCTTAAACCTTCATTAACCGCTTCTAAACCTTCTTCAAATTTTTTCTTTTGTAGTAATAGGCCTGCTTTGTGTCCAAAGTAATCTGCATCATAAGGGTTTATGGCAATGGCCATGTCTATGAATTTGCGAGATGCGTCGTACTCATCTTTTTGTAACTTAATTTTTGCTTTTAGATAAAATACATTGGCATCATTAGGTGTATCTTCTAAAAGGCGTTCTGTAATTTTTTCAGCTTCTTCTAATTGCTTTTCGTTTAAGTAACAAATGGCCAAATAAAACTTACTCGTCCAATCTTCATGATCTTCAGAAATTGCTTTTTTAAAGTGATCAATGGCATCCTTAATGCGTCCTAATTCAAATAATTGAATCCCTCTATCTTTATGTACTGATTCCATTATTTTTTGATGTTTAAGTATGTCAGTATTTCGTCATATAGACCGCCATCATTGGAGTACAATGCATAATTTTTAGCAGAACTAAACCATTCTTTAGTGGTTGCCTTCATTTTTTTTGCTGCCTTCAAAATATCTTTTGTTGATAATGGTTTTGGGATGCCGTCTTTGAAAGCCTCTTCTAATTTGCTCTCAATGGCCACGTCTATGGTAGCTTTAATGTCCGCACCAGAAAACTCTTTGGTTACTTTTGCTAATGAAGAATAATCAATAGTCTCAATAGGCTTGTCTTTTAGCTGAATGGTAAATATCTCTTCACGTGCTTCGGTATCTGGAGGCGAAACGAATATAATACGGTCAAAACGCCCTGGTCTTCTAAACGCTGGGTCTAAATACCACGGGGCATTTGTAGCGCCGATCACTAAAATTCCATCATTATCTGCATCAATACCATCTAATTCTGCTAAAAACTGGTTGATTACTGTTCTGCCAGAATTTTTGTTCATATCGTTTCTATTGGCGCCTAGCGCGTCAATTTCATCAATAAAGATTACACAAGGAGTGTTCTCTCGTGCCGTCTCAAATATCTCGTGTAGGTTACGCTCAGAGCTCCCGATCCACATATCTAAGATATCATTGATTCCTACGTTAATAAAGTTGGCATTGATTTCACCCGCTGTAGCTCTAGCTAAGTGGGTTTTACCACATCCTGGAGGACCATAAAGTAATATACCGCCTCCTATTTTCTTTCCGTAGGCTTTGTATAAATCTTTGTGTTCTAAAGGTTTAATGATTTTAAGGGAGATTTCTTTTTTCACATTGTGCATGCCTCCAATATCTTTGAAGCTAACCTCTGGCTTTTTCATAAATGAAATAGCATCCTCGTCTGCAAAATCATCGTCGTCATCGTCATCAAAAGAAGAAGTGGTAGTGATTTTGAGTTTTCGATCAAAATCTTCGTTGATGTAAGAATGATCTATGGTTAAAATGTCTTTATAAGTGTCTTGAGCATCATTATAATTGTCCTGTTTTAATTGGCAATAGCAAAGTAGCTCTAAGTATTTAATGTTATTGGAGTTTTTGGTAATTTCCTCTAATAGCACTTCTGCTGCTGAGGTTTTTCCTTGCTTGTAAAAACAATTGGCTAATTCATATTTAGCATCTTTATGCGTACTATCTAGATCAATACATTCATAAAGCTGTTTCTCACAATTGGTGTAATCACCATTTTGCGCATACAACTTGGCAATTTGCAATTTTAGAGCAACATTATTCGGGGAAAACTTTAAGGCTTCTAATAAACTTTCAAGCATGTAATTTTATTTTGATATATGAATAGGTTAAATCCAGTCTTTAGGATTTTTAAGCACAGCTAATAATTTTTCTTCTTCACTACCTTTCTCGGGTTGATGATCATACACCCACTGAACGTGCGGTGGTAGGCTCATTAAAATACTTTCAATACGCCCGTTTGTTTTTAGTCCGAACAAGGTGCCTTTATCGTGTACTAAATTAAACTCAACGTAACGGCCTCGGCGAATTTCTTGCCACGTACGTTGTTCAGGGGTGTACGCTTTTTCTTTATTTTTTATAACGATTGGTACATATGCTTCTAGGAAGCTATCGCCCACTTCGGTTACAAAGTTATACCAGTCTTGCATTTGCATCTCATCGGTAGCTTTACAGTAATCAAAAAAGAGTCCGCCTAGACCACGACCTTCATCTCTGTGGGTGTTCCAGAAATATTCGTCGCATCGTTTCTTATACTTGCTGTAAAATTCAGGATTATGAGCATCACATGCCTTCTTGCATGTCGAATGAAAATGCACGGCATCTTCTTCAAAAAGATAATAAGGTGTTAGGTCTTGACCGCCGCCAAACCATTGATCTACAATAGTACCTTCTTTATCATACATTTCAAAATAACGCCAATTGGCATGCACTGTTGGTACCATTGGGTTTTTAGGATGCAGTACTAAACTTAGTCCACAAGCAAAAAAGTCGGCATCTTTTACGCCAAAATATTTTTGCATACTTTCTGGTAGGGCGCCATGTACACCAGAGATATTGACACCTCCTTTTTCAAAAACAGCGCCATTTTCTATGACACGTGTTCTGCCACCACCACCTTCTGGACGTTCCCAAATATCTTCTTGAAATTTTACAGCCCCATCTACTTCTTCTAATTTTGAGGTAATGGTATCTTGTAATGTTTGAATATATGCGTAAAACTTATCTTTCATAATGTAATTCATATAGTTCCATATCTAATGGAGCTTCATTTGGTGGTGTGTGTTCTTTTGGCAGTGTTTTTACCCAAACATAATGGTTGTTTTCTGCCACCTTTACGCTACCTGTATTTGTTTTGTGGGCAATTATTTGTAACGTTTCTATTCCTAATTCTTTATTTGCCCAATCAGAAATATACCGTACGGTTTTAGAGGTAATTCCTTTGCCTTCATATTCATAATCAATACCATAAGCCAATTCTGCACGCTTTATTTCGTAATCTATATTTTTTACGTAAACCAAACCTATAATCGTCCTCTTCTCTTTTTCTTTTAAAGTAAAAAGAAATTCTGTTTTTTCTTTAAAGTCTTTAACTTTTTGGGAAACAAATATTTCTGAAAGGGTTGGTGTCAGATTTTGTTTTAGGGTTTTCGGAAAATAGCGCTTTAGCCGGTCTGTATTCGTTACTGCAAAATTACAAATTCTCCAATTATCCTTCATTGAAATGCTTTCTATAGTATGTGTTTCGCAATCAATTATCATAATTTAGTTATTTAATTAAATGTATGTAACGTACTATAATTTAATTATTTATAATATTTTGTTCTAATTGGTTTTTTTGTATTGTACCGATTGTTTTTATTGATGCGGCAGTAACTGAAAGTGGTAGGACGATGATGATACCAATTACAGGTATAAATAAAAACAGCATAAAAATTATTCCATTTCCTATGGCAGCTCCTCTATTTTTTCGTACAAAATCTATGCTATCTTTATAATTAAAATGACGCTCTAAGGTATAATCCATACTCCCAAAACCTGCATAATAGGCTTGTAACAGAAAGAGCGCTATTGCTGAAAATATGTTGACTACCGGAATGAGTTTCAATAATAGCAACGGAAGAGTATATAATAGTTCTTTTCCTAAATTTCTAATATTGATTTTTATTCCGCGCCATAATTGTTCATTAAACGATGTCTTTTTGTGATCATGATTTTCAACACCTGTTAAATGTGCTTCAATTTTTTCTGAAACAGGGCTCATAAACGGTGCGGAAAGCGCCATTACAATATGCTTGTAAAGGATAAAACCTAAGACTAGAATTATGAGTCCACTAAATAATGTGGAGATAGAGGTGAAGGTATCTTTACCAAAATCCCAAATCCACAAAGTAGCTATAAATTCTCCAAAACTACTTGATAGGCTCCAAGCAGCCACTCCTATAAGCGATGCTGTGATTAAACTAATAACCATTGGTATAAAAAAATACTTCCATAGTTTAAGCTCTTTCATGAGTTTAAATGTGCCGGAATATGATTTTATACCTAATAGAATATTTTTTAACATACGCTTACTTTTTAAGGTTCAGTTCTATAAATCTAACAATTATAATGGCAACTAATATTTTATCCTTTGTATTCTTTAACGGCATCTATAAATGCTCTAGCATTATCTACAGGAACATTTGGCAAAATACCATGACCAAGATTCACCACATATTTATCTTTACCAAATTCATTAATCATTTGGGTAACCATTCTTTTGATGTCCGCTGGTGGTGAAAGCAAACGTGCAGGATCAAAATTTCCTTGTAAGGTAATATTCCCACCTGTTAGGTAACGTGCATTTCTAGCAGAGCAGGTCCAGTCAACACCTAAGGCAGCTGCACCGGATTTTGCCATATCACCTAGGGCAAACCAACAACCTTTTCCGAAAACAATCACTGGCGTTTCTTCTTTTAAAGCATCTATGATTTGTTGAATATAGTTCCATGAAAATTCGGTATAATCTGTAGGCGATAGCATTCCGCCCCAAGAATCAAATACCTGAACGGCATTAACACCCGCCTTTACTTTTGCTTTTAAGTAGGCTATAGTGGTATCTGTGATTTTTTGTAGCAATTGGTGTGCTGCAAGAGGTTGCATAAAACAAAATTCTTTAGCTTTATCAAAATTCTTGCTTCCCTGGCCTTGAACGCAATAACACAAAATAGTCCACGGAGAGCCCGCAAATCCAATTAAAGGCACTTCGTTATTCAATTTCTCTTTAGTAGCCTTAATAGCTTTCATTACATAGTCTAAGGCTATCTCTACATCCGGAACAATAACAGCGTCTACATCTTTTTGTGTGCGAATAGGGTTTGGTAAATACGGGCCAAAGTCTGGCTTCATTTGTACCTCTATATTCATCGCCTGCGGGATCACTAAGATATCAGAGAATAAAATAGCGGCATCCATGCCATATCTGCGAATTGGTTGTACGGTGATTTCAGAGGCTAACTCCGGAGTTTGACATCTTGTAAAGAAATCATATTCTTTTTTAATTTCCATGAATTCAGGTAAATACCTACCTGCTTGGCGCATCATCCATACAGGTGGACGTTCTACTGTTTCTCCTTTTAATGCGCGTAAGAATAAATCGTTTTTTATCATGTTATAAGCTATTTTTTAATAGTTGTTCTCCAAAGGTTATTAAATTATGATCAGGATCTAAGATTGAAAATTCTTTTAGGCCCCAAGGTTTCAAATTTAAGGAACCGTTAGGGTGAATAGAAATTTTCTTATTTAAAAACGTTTGGTATATTTTAGTAATGTTAGTTGTTCTTATGTATACTTGTCCGTAATTTTCCTTAGGTTTAAGTGCTTCAAACTTAAAAAAATGAATCTCTATAGCATCTTTACTAATCATAAGATAATCATCATACGCTACAGTGCCCAGTTCATTAAAGCCTAATTGGTCAATGTAGTACTGTTTTGTTACAGTTTTATTGCGCATCGGTAATTTAGGATGAATTGCGTGTAGCATAGGTTCAATTTATTAGAAAAAAACAATTGGTATAAATTATTTTAATATTCTTTTGATATTTTTGTCCTTACCGAATACAACAAGGATATCTCCTTTTTGTAAGACGGTGTTAGGATCTGGTGTGCCTAGTACGTCTTTCTTCGTGTAGGTACTTCCTAAAATGTTTTTCTTTTTTTGTTGCCGTATGATTGTAATAATATTTACATCGTAATTTTCTCTAAATTTAGAGGCTAGTATAGTTGTGCCTATCAGGTCTTTCGGGACTTCAATTTCCGAAACTAAATGGTCCTCATCTACTTCAAAATTATCAATGCTCCCATCTAAATTAATGGTTTTTGTGAATTTCTCTGCAAATTCTCTTTCAGGATGTATAATTTGATCTACACCCATGGCTTGTAAAATGGTATCTTCAATAGGGGAAGACGCCCTAGCAATTATTTTAGCATTGGTTAATTTCTTTATAATGGCGGTACTCATAATAGCCGTACCGTTTCTATCTCCAATAGCAATAATTACTAAATCTGTATTTTTTAAGGGTAGTGAGTTATACGCAGATTCTTTTTTGGCATCAAAGGCTACTGCATGTGCAACTTGATCTTTTATTTGACTGATTTTCTCAGGGTCCACATCTACCGCAATCACTTCATTGTTAGTGTTTGATAGGTTGATGGCGGCCGACATTCCAAAATTTCCAAGTCCGATAACTATAATTTTCATACGAGCAATTTTGGTTAATTTATTAATATATTTTCTTCAGGATAACTATAGTCTGCCTGACTCACATTTTTCAATAATCCAATCATTAGATTTAAAAGACCTATTCTTCCTAAAAACATCAATAAAATTAAGACCAACTTACTTAGGTCTGAAAGTGAAGCGGTAATTCCCATAGATACACCAACGGTACTAAAGGCAGAAAATACTTCAAAGGCTATTTGTAGCAAACTAAATTCTGGGTTAAATATGAGCAAAAATAAGATACCTGTTCCAATACTAGCTAATGAAATAGCCATAATAGCAAAAGCTCTACGTACAGATTGTGCTGCGATTCTTCGTGTCCCTATTTCTATATGTGGTTGGTCTTTAGCGACAAAAAACACGTTCAATGTGGCAATGGCAAACGTAGTGGTTTTAATTCCTCCACCGGTAGAGGCGGGTGATGCTCCTATCCACATCAGAAATATCATAAACAGGATGCCTGGAATACTAAAATTAGCATAGTCTACGGTGTTAAACCCCGCTGTTCTTGCGGTTACAGAAGAGAATAACGAGGTAGTTAATTTTCCAAACCAAGTGGTATGTTCTATTAAATTGGTATGTTGCTCAGAAATTAAGAAAAATCCGGTTCCGCAAACAATTAGCAGAGCGGATGTGTATAAAACAATCTTGGTATTCAGTAGAATGACTCTAGAGATAAAAATTTTGTTTTTAGATCTAAAGAGGTTGGTGATAAACCTTTTTACGTATTGTATGACATTAAAGGCAATGTGGTACCCTAATCCTCCAAAAATGATGAGGGCCATTAGTATCCATTGTAAATAATAATTAAACCTAAGATTAATATCGTACAAGCCCATTGACTCTAAGGAGAAGCCTGCATTACAATATGCTGATACGGCATGAAATACGGCAAAAAATCCTTGATTGGGTATGGTGTCAGAATTGGGTAAGGAGGTGTAAATCAAAACAGCGCCCAATGCTTCAACTAGCAATGAAAAAGCAACAACTTGCATTACTCTTTTCATGATTCCGCCTAGTTCATCATTATTTCCCATAATGTCTTTCATATAAAGACTTTCTCTAAACGAGGATCCTGTTTTGAAAAAATAAGCAAAAAAGGAAGTAAACGTTAACATCCCCAAGCCTCCTAATTGAAAAACTACCATGATAACCGTTTGCCCAAAAGACGTAAAATCTTTGGCAGTATCTACTACAATTAATCCGGTAACAGAGGTAGCACTTGTGGCGGTAAACAAAGCGTCTATAAATGATATGCCATGAGTAGTAGAGGCTGGTAGCATTAATAGAAATGTTCCTCCTAATGCGATGATGGCAAAACTTCCAACAAACAAAATCGCAGGGTTAAAGTAGATGGCATATATTTTACGTACCAAAAAGGAGATTCGAATGAAAAAGTAAAATAAAAGGCCGTACTCAATAACATAACGCACATTAAAAAAGCTATCAAACAAAGAGATTTCAAAATCGCTAATGATAGTAACCACCTCTACTATAACGAGTAGGGAGAGGTAGTAGAGATTTATTTTGGGGCTAATGTTTGATTTGCGCTGCCTTTTAAAAAGCCTATACTTATAGAGATTAAATAGGATTAACGCTAATACTAAGGTTGGCAGCACAATTAATTTGTACTGTCTTAAATCCTGATAGTCTTTAAAACCAAAGTCGTAAATTAAAAAGATTACCAAGCCAAGATCTAAAAATAGAACGGCAAGGCTAGATAACCTGACTTTATTCCACATGATAAACGGTCTAAATTACTCGTAGTCTTTATTAACTAAGTCAATAACAGACTCTAAGGTAGGCATTTTAGCGGTGTAAACTTTTGAGAAATGTTTTTTAGCTTCCGTAGCTGTAGTGTCTCCAATACAATAAGCAACTACATCAGAACTATTTTCTTGAAGATAGCTGTCTATAGTTGAAGGGCTGTAAAAGAGCACGCCTTTAATAGAGTTTGCTACTTTTACGGGTGATTTTTTGGTGCTATAGGCTTCTATCTCGGTAAGTTCAATTTTATGCTCTGCTAAGATGCTAGGTAATTCATCTAAGCGTATATTGCTACAGAAATAGCTTGCTGTAGTTCCATCTATGTGTTCTACGAGGTAGTCTGCTAGCTCTTTTGCACTGCTTTCAAAATGAGTAACCTTTCCAAGTCTTCTTTCTATTAAGCGCTTGGTTTTTCGACCCACGCAATAGATATTTTCAAATTTGAGCTCTTCAGGATTAATACTAGCAATTAACGCTTCAACAGCATTTTGGCTTGTAATTATTACGTTTTTATGCGCTGCCTTTAAGGTAAGCCTTGGAATTCTATTTAAGCTAATTTGAATAAAATCTTCTGAAGCCACCGCTATTTTAGAATCAAAACGCTCTGCTTGTTCCGTAGTTAATTTTTTAGTAGAGAAAACAATAGGTTCTTTCGTGATTCCTGCAATTTCACTCATTAATAATTTTCCACCACGGCTAAATATGCGTTCTACACATGCTTCGGCTAAGTTTTCGTGTTTGCCTAATTTTGAGGTGAACTCTACTTCAATTTTTTTCTTTCCGTCAACACTTAGTAAAACTCCTTTTAAACTTATGTTGGTATCCTTAATTATAGCTAAGGCTCCAATAGGAGCGGTACAACCACCTTCTAAAAGGTTTAAGAACTTTCGTTCTAAAGTAGTACAGATTTCAGTTTCTTTATGGTTTAATTCCTTACATGCATTTTTAGAAAACTCATCATCTTCCAAAGCAACGACAACCACTGCACCTTGAGCAGGGGCAGGAACCATCCATGTTAATCCTATAGTATTTTCAAATTCTAAACCAACACGTTCTAGACCAGCTGCCGCAAATATGGCGCCGTTCCAGTCATTGTTGTCTAGTTTCTCTGCTCGTGTTTGAACGTTACCACGTAAGTCTACAATCTCATGACTTGGGTATCTATTAAGCCATTGTGCTTTTCTTCGTAAGCTTCCGGTGGCAATAACCGCTTCTTTCTGTCCAAGAAACTCTTCGTTATTTTTAAAAGCTAAAATATCCATGTAATTACCGCGCTTTAAAACAGCTGCTTGTACAATACCTTTTGGCAATACTGTTGGTACATCTTTCATAGAATGTACAGCAATATCAATTTCACCTTTTAGCATTGCAATGTCTAATGTTTTTGTAAAGACACCCGTAATACCTAATTCATGAAGTGGCTTGTCTAAAACCAAATCACCTATAGATTTAACAGGAACTAATACCGATTGGTATCCTTGTTCTTTTAATTGTTTCTGTACGGTTTTTGCTTGCCATAGTGCCAATTCACTATCACGTGTTCCAATGCGGATTATCTTACTCATTTACTTTCTACTTCTAATTGAAACACTTTTTGAATTAATGCCAAACTGTTATCAGCATCAATATCATCGCCTTTTAAGTGATTTGCGAATTGTTTGGTGATTTTTTGAATAATACGTTCAGAAACAATGTCTGCTTGAACGGAATTAAAATCAGATAACTTCTTGCTTTGAAAGTTGAGTTCTTCATCTTTCATTACTTTAAGCTTCTTTTTTAATGCTTTTATAACGGGAGCAAATTTTCTAGTTTCTAACCACTGGATAAATTCTTCTTTTATTTGCTCAATAATAGCTTCTGCCTCAGGAATAAACTGCTTTCTTTTTTCTAGTGTTTCATCCGTCATTTGCGAAAGATGATCTAGATGTATTAGGGTTACATTTGGTAACTCAGTAACATCATCAGATACATTTTTCGGAATAGATAAATCTAAAATTAATAGCGGTTTCTTGGTGTATATTAACTCCTTAGAAATTGTCGGTGATTGTGCTCCTGTAGCGACAATCAATACATCGGTATTTCTAATCTCTGTTTGTAAATCCCCGTAGTCTTTTACAACTAAGTTGAATTTGCCTGCAATTTTCTCTGCCTTATCTTTTGTTCTGTTGATAAGCGTAATGTGAGAGTTTGCTGTATGTTTAATCAAGTTCTCACAAGTGTTTCTTCCTATTTTTCCTGTTCCGAATAATAAAATATTCTTTGTTGAAATTTCGGGTACATTTCTCATGATGTACTGAACCGAAGCAAAGGATACGGAAGTAGCTCCTGAAGAAATTTCAGTTTCGTTTTTTATCTTTTTACTAGCTTGTATCACAGAGTTGCAAAGGCGTTCTATAAACGGATTGGCAATTTCTAATTTTTTAGAGCGATTAAAGCTTTGTCGTAATTGACTTATAATTTCAAAATCTCCAAGAATTTGGCTATCTAATCCTGTACCTACTTTGAATAAATGACTTATGGCGTCATTATTTTTATAGACATAGGCTACCTCTTGAAATTCTTCAACAGTACCTAAAGTATTGTCGCAAAGTAATTTTATAAGTTGAAAAGGGTGTTGTGCAAAACCGTATAGTTCAGTTCTGTTACATGTTGATGTAACTAAGAGTCCATCTATACCTTGGCCTTTAGCCTGTATCAGTAAACTGTCTATAGCTAATTCGTTTAAGCTGAACTTACCACGAATTTTGGCATCCGCCTTTTTGTAGTTAAGTCCAATCGTATAAAACGAGTTGTGTTTAGAAATGTGATAATCTTTCATGTAATCTTTGCAATCGTGGCAAAAGTACTTCCATGGTTTTGATAAAAGTAACGCTAGCGGAACAATTAGTGTCGTTTCAAGAATTTTGCAGCTTTTTCCATGCTAATTCTACTATTTAGCTTAATTTTATAGGGAATATATGACCATAGGTCTGCCAATTTAGAATACTTCTAAATTGGTGATAAATATAATTTATACGGTTATGGATGAAATAAATGACGCTCAAGGTTCATTTAAAGAGGTGTTAATTGATGAAGGTTTTTTTGCACTAAAAATTCAGAATGATAGCATTGATATTCAAAAAGTTAGCAAGCAAATAGACAGTTCCTTTATTCAGTTTCATTTTTGTTTAAAGGGTAGTGCTAAGTTTATTTTTAATGATGGGCGCTATGCTTTAGAAGTGCCAGAGGAGAATTCGCTTTTGCTCTATAACACGCAAATAGATTTACCTCTTAATTTAGAACTGAGTCCAAATTCTTGGATTGTATCTGTAGTAATGACCATTCGTAAGTTTCATTCTTTATTCTCTAAAGAAGCAGATTACATTCCGTTCTTGAATAAGGATAATAAAGACAAAAAATATTACAGTCAAGAAGGTTTTAGTCCTGCAATAGCAGTAATTCTTAGTCAGATGATGAATTACAATCTTCATCCTTCTATAAAAGAACTATATATAAAAGGAAAGGTCTATGAGCTTATTTCTCTCTATTTTAATAAAAGTTCAGATGCAGATTTAGAACAATGTCCTTTCTTGGTAGACGAGGACAATGTACGGAGAATCCGTAAGGCAAAAGAAATTATTATTTCCAGAATGGCAGAACCACCTACGCTCACCGAACTTTCGGATGAAATAGGGCTGCCTATAAAAAAATTAAAAGAAGGCTTTAAACAAATTTATGGCGATTCTGTTTTTAGTTTTTTATTCGATTATAAAATGGAATATGCGCGTAAAATGTTAGAAAGCGGTCAGCATAATGTTAATGAAGTAGGTCTAAAAGTTGGTTACAGTACTTCGAGTCACTTTATAGCGGCTTTTAAGAAGAAGTATGGTACTACACCAAAGAAATATTTAATGGCATTGGCCGGATAAACACAATTTTGCTCCATTTTGGGACACTAGTTATAGTCTTGTATCTTAGAAATACCGATATTTAGAGTTCATTAAATACACACATTATGAAATCTGTTTTTTCTGGTATTCTTCTGGGAGCTCTATTTTTAATCTTAGGTTCTTGTGCTACAACGAAGGTTGTAGATCAGCAAGTGGTGCTAAATCACCCGGAACCTTTAAAAATTTCAAAAACTAAATTAGAAGCATTAAAGCCTAAAGTTTTAATATTTACTAAAACCGCGGGCTATAGGCATGGATCTATAGAAAAAGGGGTTGCTACTATTAAAGAATTAGGTCTATCCAATAAATTTGAGGTTTACCAAACCGATGATTCATTGCAGTTTAATGCCGCAAATCTTAAAAAATACCAATTAGTTGTATTTCTAAGCACTACTGGAGATGTTTTAGGTGATGAACAGCAAGTAGCTTTTGAGAATTATATCAAAAACGGCGGTAGTTACTTGGGTATTCATGCTGCAACCGATACGGAATATGAATGGCCTTGGTATGGTAAATTGGTGGGGGCGTATTTTTTAAATCATCCAAAACAACAGCAAGCAACATTAGATGTTATCAATGGTGATCATGCGGCAACACAACATTTAGAGGGTACATGGAGCCATTTTGATGAGTGGTATAATTTTAAAAATATAAATCCATCTTTAAATGTGTTACTTAAGTTAGATGAAACAAGTTACGAAGGTGGTAAAAATGGTGATAATCATCCTATTGCCTGGTTTCACGAATTTGATGGTGGTAGAGCATTTTATACTGGTTTAGGTCATACCAATGCTGCTTTTGATGACGTTAATTTTAGACAACATTTATTAGGGGGTATAGAATGGTGTTTGAAGCGATAAACTATTAACGGTTTAATACCATATATAAATTCGGTGTGCTCATCTCTTGATTAGTATGCCGAATTTTGTTTTAGGAAGTCTGTTGTTTATTCAATGCTTTTAAATTTAGGAAGTTATGACGGTTACAGAAAAACCAAAGCAATTAATATTATACTTGTAGACTAGCTTTTATTTGTATTTAGTTTTAGCATTTTGAAATTTAATTTGCGTATTGTTTTTTGGGTTATTAAGCCAATAAAATTGATCGCAATATTTTATCAACAAACCAGTTAATCCATTAAACTCTGAATTAGTGTAAAATGAGTCTATACTCGTATCATTGTTCATGCTAGAGCCTCCAAGGAATTGAATCCAATAGTCTAAGGGGTCTTTTAATGTATCACTCGTTAGGTCTATGCCAACGAAGAAAGGAAGTCCATTATCAATTATATCTTTCTGATAGGTCCTCACCTTAGATAAGACATCAGATGCTAGTTTGCTAATGTGTATGTTTGGATTTTTACAAATGTAAGAATATAGCACATGATTCCTATTTTTATTTTCAATACCTATTTCCACTCTGAACAGGTTTTCATAGTTGAAAGAGTCACCTTTATTTAGATTGTTGTGAAGTAGCCATTTTTTTATTACTTCAAATGTTATTTCTAAATCAAAGTCTAATTCTTTTTCTATTTGCTCAAGATACACGTAATATGGTTTCTCTATCGTTTTTAAAAGTTCTGCTAAGTCATATAATTTTTTATCGTTTTTTTTATCGAGATCGGAGATGTTAAATCTTTTGACATCAAAATAAACCAAGTTCTTATTGGTTAGTTCAAACGCAAAGTCTGGTGTTTTTAGTCCAATGGTAGGTTCATATTCATAGACAAATGATTCTCCTTCTAAAAATTGAGCAAATCTAAATTCGGAAAGTAATGATAGGAAGTTTACTTTCTGCTTTTCATTTTTAAAATATCGAATAAACTTCTCTTTATTCTTGCCGGATAATTTTTCTAATTCTGAATTGAAATCAGGATGTTGTTCAATATATTTCTCTAACAAATTCTGTCTCATTTATTCGTTATTAAAATTGCTTGTAACTTAGTTATGAATTATTCTTGTGAATAAGAGCGTTAATTGACCCGAACAACCATAATCCCAGTATTGCTCTTAATCCCTTTTAAATAATCTACTAAAGGCTTTTCAGATATTTTAACCACTCCTGAAGTAGAAGCGTGTAATAAGTGAATGCGACCATCTTTTTCTCTAGTAGCTATTCCGGTGTGAGTAATATCTAAACCTTTTATAGAAGTGGTCAGGGCTATGATATCTCCAGATTGTATGAGGTGTTCATTGGCTGCAATAGTGTTCTTTTCTAAAATGCAAAACTCCTGATTATTTAAATACTGTTCAGAAGCTTGTATCTGCGCTAGGTTGGCATTATCATCTTTTAAAAAAGGGTACAGTTCTCGGTGTGTACTCATGAAATTTATTTCCTTTTGCACAGGAGTTCCGCCAATTTTAGCAGTTATATCTGTTACTAATCCTTTAAACTGATTGTTTGCTATCCATTCTGTAAAGTAATGTAAACGTGATGGGTAACCATTTAGTGTTCCATTTTTATACCGAATGGTTTCAAGAGCTTTGGTAAATGCATCAAAACTTGTGCTATCACTTCTCTTTAAGAGCGAGAAGGCTAAAACATTTTCAACAAAGGTGGTACAATCTAAACCTTCTAAATTCACCACTAAAGATTCTGTGGTTCCAATTTCTAATGTTTTGGCAACGTATGGAGTTCCTAGAAATGTTTTTCCAACAGCTACTATGGTATTGCCTATTTCTAATTTTTTAAGCGCCTTCACTTCTTTAATCTTAGCATGAACAGCTTCCTTGCTTTGAGGAGAGCAGGTAATTTGTTGTGCAAAACTGAAGTTTGTAAATAATAGCGCTATAAGAAATAGTATCTTCATAATGTAATATGATTTATTCAAAATAATTGTTCAATAGTACCGATGCAGAAGCATACCGCTAACGATTCTTCCTTTAGCTGCTTCTAGTTTTAAATCTGTAATTTTCTTGACTTAAGATAAAAGCATCATCTATGTTGCTTACTAAGTACGCTTTTAAAGCTGTAGGATAGATGGCAAATTTTTCAAGGGCTACAATATTCGGTTTGTCCTATATAATCTGCTCTGCTTGCGCTGAAATATCCTTCATTGCTCTTGAAGCAGCTTGCATTGCGCTATGCTAAGATTGAAGCATTATATTTTTTATTTGCTTAACAATGTCTAGATGTCCTAGTCCAAATTCTTTCCAAGCTAGACCAATTTCTTTCATGTCAAAATGCTTTACGATACTTCCGTACGTCATTTTCTTACCGTCTATTTCAGGATATCCTATCACATAAATACTGTCTGCTAATTCTACTGCTAGTTCAATGTCGTGCGTAGAGTAAATGATAGTATTGTATTCATGACTCTTAGTAATCAATTTAAAGGCATTTTTTACATCTTCAATATTACCAACGTCTAAACCAGAAAAAGGTTCGTCTAAGACCATGTAGTGCCCCGATGAAAATATCTGTTCTATAATTGCGGTTCTTTGGCGTTGCCCACCAGAAAGCTCACAAGGATATTGGTCCTTTGCTTTTTCAAGTCCCCAGTCTTTTAAATAGGTGAGAATTTGCTCGTGTTTAGCTTCTTTAGGCATCTCTTTATTGCGCAAGGCAAAAAGTAAGGCCTCATAGACTGTTTTGTTTCTAAACAAGGTATATTTTTGATCTACAAAACCGATATCTCCTTCATGTACCTCTTTGGCATCATTTTGGGCATTCTCGGTGGTGGTATCTGCAATTAATACTTTTCCAGAAGTAGGCTTTACTAAACCTGTTAAAGCTTTGAAGAAGGTAGATTTTCCTGTTCCAGAACGGCCTACAACGGCAATAACTTGCCCTGTAACTTCACCTGTTCTAATAACATCTTTTTCAACAAGGTTAATATCCTTTATGATTGTTTTATCACCATAAGCCACGCTTAGGTTTTCAACATAGAGTAATGTATTTTCACTGCTGTAATTCATCTCTAATTATATTTTTGAATATCTGAAAAAGCTTTTTCTTAAATAGTTTAATACAAAATCAATAGATAGACCTACGGCTAGAATCACAATTTGTAGAGCTATAATTCTTCCATGATTCATGAACTTATCAGAGTTTTTAATTAGGAAACCTAATCCTCCTGCGGCAACCAATATAGATTCTACCGTAACTAACATCATCCAAACAATAGCTAGGTTTTGACGGATAACATCAATAACATAATCTATTCTTCCTTTTACGACAACTTCCCATAAAACTTCCCAGCGGTTACATCCTAGAGATCTAGCATGGTCAAACTCTTCTTGGGGAATGCTATTTACCATACTCAAAAGTGAGGTGGTTAGGTAGGTACTCATAAACACAACTAAAACCCATATTTGCATGGTTCTAGCATCACTAATTAGTATCGCTAAATAAAATGTGATACCGGTAAGCGGTAAATATCTTAATTTACTCAGTGCCTTTGCTACGGGTTGAATTACCGGAACGGTAGACAGGTAGCTAAATGTTAGTGAGATAAGGATGGCGATAATAATAGCCGAAAAACACAATAGAAGAGAACTTCCGATATGTACCACCAGGCCTTCATTGTAAAGTTCTATAAAACCCTGTAGGACTTGTTGAGGAGAAGGGAATAAATGCCTATCGCCCATGCTTGAGGCAAACCAAATTCCAAAAAGGGCTAATACCCAAACAAGAATAATCATAAGCCGGGTGTTCTTGCTTACATTTTCAAAGGGTGTGAATATATTTTTCATGATGATTACAAGTTAGTATAAACATAAAACCGCGCCAAAATACTATTGCAATATTGGAGCGGTTTTGTGAATTTTAAAATTATTTTATTTTAAAAGAACAATAACTACCCTACGGTTTTTAGCTCTTCCAGAATTTGTTGTATTACTTTCAACAGGCTCATCTTCTCCTTTTCCAATTACGTTTTGAAAACGTGACTGAGGAATGCCTTTACTTCTTAAGAAGTTTACGACAGCTTGTGCTCTTCGTTGTGATAAGTCATAGTTAGCTTCGCTAGAACCTGTGTCATCTGTATGGCCTTCTAAGCTAAGCTTGGTGTCTTCTGCTTGGATTAAAAGGTTGTAAATGGTCTCTAAAGTACTTTGAGAAGACGCAGAAATATTTGCGCTACCCGTATCAAAACTAATATTCCATTCTCCAGAGGCCATTACTTCACTAGCTTCTTTCGTATAATCTGCTTTGTACGCTGTACCAGACTCAATGTCATTAATGTTTTTAATGAAATACAAGTTTACAGCTTCCTCATAAGGAACAATACGTTTTACAGATTCATTGAAACCAAAAGGATTTAATTCCTTTAAGTAGGTAGATACTTGGTTGTATACTGCCTTGTAACGGTTTGTACCATCTGTAATCCCGTAATATTGCATAACATCAGAATAGTTAAAAACTCTTGATCCACCCATGTTGTAATCAATTCCGTTTTTACTTCCTTTCTGACCTTTAAACATGTCATACCAATACTTGGCATTTTCAAGATCATAAGTATCTGCAACAGCTTCAGAAGCTCTTACCTGCCACTCGTCATATTGTTTCATTTGGTTTGAAGCTGTTAAGGCCGACTTCAATATATTACTTACAATTTGTGGATGTTGAGTAGACCATTCTTTAACCGCAATAACTGTAGTAGCCATTTGGTTATTGAATTCTTTGGTAGAAGCAACATCTGTAAATCCGCTTAAAGCATCAAAAACCATTTTGTCACCAGGAGTCCACGTAGCACAACCATCAATCTTTTTGTTGATTGTTTTTCCGGTAAGTTTTCCGTTTTTAACCTCTTTTAAAGGTACTGTCCATCCAGATTTTTGAGATTTAATAAGTTCTTCAGCAGATTTTATATAATCATCATCTTGAGAAGGGTAGAAGTTTACCGCTTCAGGATCATACGTATTAGAATCTGGATTTACTTTAAGTCCGTTTGCAAAAGCATAGTTAAGTGCTGTAACCCAGTCACCATCACCTAGAACAGTTGAAATTAAAGCACCTTTCATGCTTTTAGGATCTACTTTCCAGCTTGGTGGGCCAATTAATTTATCTTCACCATAACTGATACCTACTGCACCAACTACTTGTACGTGGTATTTATCTTTTCCAAATTTATCATCTAATGCTTGTTGCATAGTACTGATGTAAAATGGAGCACCATCTCCCATCATGATAATAGCAAAAGCACTTTTATCGGCATCAGGATACTCTTCACCTCGATCAAATTCTTCAACGAATTTCATCTGCATGTTACGTAATTCTGATAACCAATCTTGACGAATAATTTCAAGATTAACCCCATTGCGCTCCATTAAAGAACCTTTGGTAGTTTTAGGACCTCCGTTAGCTACAATAATACCAGATTGTGCATTCCATGCATAAGCGGCAATACGTACTAGTGGTTTATTCTTAACATCACTAGAGGTACTAGTAGATGGTAATGGTAGCTTTGCAGAAGTAATTACATTGTTTACTTCATTCTTATCTACATTTAGCTCGTCTAATGTTTTAGCTTCACCAACTCGCAATCCTGGTGCAAAATAATAGACTGCACCTAATATACCGCCTAATAAGACGACTACGATTAATAATTCTGATAAGGTGGTGAGTTTTTTTGTTCGTAAAATCTTACCCATTGTTATTGTGTTTAGTTATTTAGTATTTAAAAGTTAATCAAACATATTTCCAAAACCGCCACTCTCTTGCTTGTCTTCTTGTGTTAGTTTGTAATTTGGATTCTTGTATTTCTTAGAATCAGGAACATAATCTTTTCCTGTTTTTATTTTATCAGCTAAGGTGTCTAATTGAGAATACAATTCATCACTATCTATATCATACTTACTGGTAAGCATATCTATGTCTGATAAGTTCTCTTGCGTTCTGGCAATATCCATAGCAATAGTTTCTGTAATTACGTCTAAAGCATATTCTAACTCCCAGTCTTTTGTAAAATGCATGGCAGATTTTGCTCCTTCTGTAGCTTCTCTTGCAGATTTTGCAAAAGCATACTCTTTCTCTAGCATCTGAATAGTAACTTCAAAATCTGATATCTTGATATCTATTGCTGTTCCTGCTAAAGTAAGTTTGCGGTCTAATTTCCCCATGACATTAGCACGGCTTCCATATTTTTGAATAAAGCTTTTGCTTTGTTCTAGTTGATGAGTTACACGTTGTGATTCAGATAATTTCTTAGCCAACGCACTATGTAATTCTACATACTCATCGGTATCTTTTCCTGCAGAGCCTTTCTCTCCTACTAAACGTTCCATCTCAGTTTTAATCTTCTGAGCTTGTTTCTGTAAGGTTACAACACGGTCTTGATATTCTTTTGCTTCTTTCTCAGCTTTGAAAGACTCTGCTTCCATATTGCTTTTTAAAGCTTTTATTTTTGCTTTAGACTCTTTAAAAACTTTTCGGTTTCTAAGCATCTTCTGCTTTTGCTCGTGCAGCTCCCCAAATGGATCGTATTTTATTAGCGATTTATGCAACGCTCTTGTTAACCTACGCAGCCCTTTGAAAATAACAGGAAGCATAAGGATAAAGAATACTACAAAGATAGCAACACCGGCAAGGGCAATGATTTGTCCTAAGGCAGTGAAAAGCGGTGGTAGGATGTAAACCCAAGCGCCATAACCAACGGCAGCAAACAAGGCTAGTTTTATAGCGGTATTTAACCCTTTTTCACCATTTCTCCAGTTGTTAGGGTTTAATGAAATTTCACCCTTTTCGTCATCAAAATGCTTTAAAATAGGTAAGTCTAATACATGACTTTTTGATTCTTCAGTATTCATTTAAGGGTATTTATAGGTTGATTTTAATTCCGTCTGCTACTGTTGTAATAATCTCCAGAATTTTTGTTTTCGCGATATCATTCGCAGTAATTTTTTGTTCTATATCGGTCATCTCAGTAGAAGTGCCATTTTCCAGCGCATTTAACTGATTTTTCTTATCACTAGCCTGAGTTTGTAATTGAAGAATTTGTTTTTCCAATTCGGCTATCTCCGTAGATAAGGTTTCTTTCTGATGTAATAAGCTAGATTGAAATTCTTCTTTTTTGGCATTCCCCTTGGTGTGGTACTGCTCGTGCACATCATTAATTTCTTTGATGTAAAAATTTGCACCATCTAAAAGCGACTCTTTGGTTACTTTAGCATCAACACTTTGGGCCATAGTAAAAGCCATTTTATATACATTAGGGTCGTTAGAACCTACGGCTTTTATCGCTTTAAAAAATTCATAAAAATCATAACCAGGTAGGTTTAATGATTCAAATCCAGATTCATACATTTCAATAACACTATTTAAAATAGCGTTATCGATGTTAGAAGATGTTACTTGGCTGCGCTGAGGAGCACTACTTTGTGGAAACTGAGTGCTAGATGATGTTGGTGTTGGTTCATTCGGAAAATCAATCTTTTCTTCTGATTTAGAAGTAGTGGTCGTTGACGCATTTTCGTCATTTACAAAAAGTGATTTCCAATTAAATTTTTCTTTTGCCATGGCAAGGGTGGTTATCTTTTACTGTTAAAATATGTATTGTTGCAGTATTAGGCTATAAAATTAGGTAATTTTACCTATTATAGCTTATTTACTACTTGTTAAATGCTATTTTCTTCTCTTTTTATAGGTATTCGATATTTCAACTTTGTTACAAATTATTTTGCAAATTTATTCCAAGCAACTCTCAATACTATCATTATAACTGCAAAGACTAGCAAAAGTTGTGTAAAGCCTCCTAAGAATATCACTCCAAAGTATGACCTCTGAAGTATGAATAATAGGACAAATGATATCCCTATGATAATAATTAAACTAGATAAGCGCGTAAACCCTGGTAATTTAGACATTTTAATTTTTCTATTTAAAATTAGAAGAATTAATATCATGGCTACTATGGGTAAAAAATAGGTAACCAAACCTAGTTGAAACATGCTTGAGCCCAGAAATAAAATATTATATAGTAATAAGAATAAAGCTAAAACGCCAGGAATAGTCACCGCATATACTAAAAAAGACATGACATATTTTATCGTACTAATATTTTTTGCATTTACGATGTAGGTGCAAAGTAGCGCCAGCACCAGTGCTATCCCAAAATAGTAGAGAACAGCAGCATGGTGCGAGTCAAACCAGGTAATAATATCTTGTATGCTCATATATTTTAGGAATTTTCAGTATCAAAAACGCTAATCTCTTTTACGGCGACAGCTATTTCAGGAATATCTTCTTCAGTAATCGTGATTAAGATTTCTTCAGTTATCGGAGTAATATTGACAATTCTATTGGCTTGCCTTTGAATTATTTTTTCGAATAGATTACGCATGGTTCTAGCATTACCAAAGCTTTTATGTCTTTTATCATAAACGCTTATGATAATTTCAGAAAGTTTGTCTTCAGCATCTGGGGTAAGTGTAAAATCAGATTTCTTGGTTATTAACTTAAATATGGCTAATAAAGCATCTGGTTTGTAATGATCAAAATTTAAATAGCGATTAAAGCGAGATTGTAGCCCAGGATTAGATTGGATAAAAATCTCCATTTCATCAGGATATCCAGCAACCACAACAACGAGGCTGTCTCTTAAGTCTTCCATACGTTTTAAAAGAACTTCAATGGCTTCTGATCCAAAGTCATTTAATCCGCCAGAGGTTAAAGAATATGCTTCGTCTATAAAAAGAACTCCGTCTGAAGCAGCGCTAATAATTTCATCGGCTTTTAGTGCGGTCTGCCCAACGTAGCCTGCAACCATACCAGATCTATCTGTTTCTACTAAATGCCCCCTCTTTAAGTACCCTAAATGTTTAAAAATTCTTCCTAACATTCTTGCTACCGTGGTTTTTCCTGTTCCAGGAGGTCCCATAAAAACAAAGTGGAGTGACGTTTTATTGGCTTTTAAACCATTCTCTTCTCGTATTTTTTGAACTTTTAAGAAATTGATAAGATCATTTACATCTTTCTTTATCTCTTCTAAACCAACAAGTTCGTTTAACTCTTCTAAGACTTTTTCTATCGTATCATCTTCAGGAACTTCTATGTAGTTAGAATGGTCTAAGCTTCTTTTTGGGTTGGTAATTTTTTTAGAAATAGTCTTTAATAACAGCTCCTCTTTTTCGGCGACCACACCATCAGCTTGTGCCATTAATAACGCAATCCTATTTAAAAAGGAAGCTATGGCATCAAACTCATTACTTTTTATTTTATCTAAAATTAAAGTAGAAATGTATTCTGTTTTGAGGGCTTCTTTAGGCTGAAAAAAAGAGGTGTCCTGGATAAGCTGCACATTAGCATCAAAATGTTTCGCTAAGGGTAACTTTGCTAATTTTTGAATATCAAAAGACTGAGCAAGATCTTTTCCTTGAAGCTTTTCATAAAGAAAAATAAGGGTAAATTTTATCTTGTTTGGTATTCTTGATTTTGCATTATAAGTTAAGGTAAAGGTATTGTATAAAGTAACAATATCTCTCAGAACCAAATGTTCTACTTTGTATTGTGTTCCAGAAAAACTTTCATCAGTAATTCCTTTCAAAGCGCTTTTAAATTTATGATCAGCATTTAATGAAAGACAAATACTCCAGGCTTTGTTTCCTTCTTTTCTCAATACATCTATAAATTCAGGCGTAATAGTATCGTGGTCTTGGTTCATTTTGTTGGTGCTAAGCAATACGTTGCTTTTGGGGCTTTAAAGATAAGTATTTTTAATAATCATAATAACCAAAGTTATTTCCTTGGTTGGGTCTGTACACTTCGGCTCTTGGGCGCTCTCTTAAAAGAAACTCTTCTATCACAACGTCTGCAATTTCCTGGTCGGTGTCCGTATCCTCAATACGGTAGCCGCTATTTTTATAAAATGGCTTCGCTTTTAATTGATCGCTAAGTTCGTATACAGCTATATACATTTTAAAATTCTTGTCGTAATCACTACCATCACTGTGTTTAAACAGATATCCAACATAGGCTTTGTCTCGGTAGGTTATTTCTTTTTTAGCAATAAATAAGACAGAGTCTTTCTCTTTGTCAATATTCTTTCTATCAAATAATTGTGCTTCGGCTAAGTGTTTTTGAGTTTTGTATGGAGAAGGGAATAAAGATAGTTTTTCTACTGCCTTTAATTTGGTGAATAATAAATTTCTACTCTCCATATTTTCTGCTAGCTCATGGAGTGCTTCATTATTTATAGCATTAGGTGTATGGGCTAAAAGTGCAGCTTTAGTGGTTTGTATGTCTGCATCTTCCAATAAGTCTAACTTTTCAAAAAACAACTGCACATCTTTTTCTTTGGAAAAAGGATGTAGTAGCTGTACATAGTCTTCTAAGACAGAGCTTTTAGAACTGACGTATAAATTATCATAATACTGATTGGTATTTCTTTTGCTGTTTTTTCCTAATTCCCTTTTAAGTTGAATTTTGGCATCATTCAACATTTGCTTGCGGTATTTTTTATAGCTGCTTGGTTTTACCAAGCCCTCTGCCTTCAATTTAGCTAAAAGAGAAAATATTGATGATTTGTATTCTTCAATAGCACTATAGTCTAAAATTTCAGGATATAGCTTTTTGGCTAGTGGCAAGCTGTCCATATAAGGTTTAAATATTTGATAAATTTCATAAGAACTAGAAACTAATGGGAGGTCTACCGCCATCAGCTCTAAAAGCTGCTCGGCAGATTCCGTAGTGCTTTTTTTTGTTATAGCCTGTAGCACTTTAGTCTGAGAAGAAGAGTTGTTGTAAGATTTTTGATAAAAATTAGTATAAAAATCAATGGTTTCAGATTCATCAATGGCTGCTAGTCGTTCTATTAAGTAACTCTGGATGTTTTTCTGACTTTCTTTGAAATGAAATTCGGTTATAATATTCTTCAGTGAATCAATATGCTTTTTCTCAAATTGAATAAAAGGATAGCCATTGATTACAATGCTATCATTATTTCTTAAAGCTTTAAAAAACTGATTGGTTTTATCTGCTAAAATATCTTTCCCTAGAATGGTATCTAAAGGTTTGAAATTGTCAAAAAATTCACGGATGAACTTGCTGGGTTTACTAACAGTGTCTACCACAGCTTGCATTTCATATAAAGCTCCCCCTTTAAGAATATTCTTGATTAAGATGCCTCGTGTACTTGCAGTATCGGTTAAAGTTATCTCAAATTCACTATATCCATTTTCACCATGGGTGATTTTTTCATGACGGGTATTAAATTTTTTATGGGCGTATAGTTTTTTTCGTAAAGACCAAACGGAGTCAATACTGCTAAACATTAAAAAATCATGCGATTTATTTAACTGAACAGTAATGGCTTCATTATTTTTGTTCTGATAAACGCTTCTTTTAGTGTATGCATTGTAAGGTTTAATCTCCTTTTTATTGTAGCCATTACTGTTCACTACAAATAGGGGAGGCTTTATAGAAGTAACGGTAGTAAAAAACAGTGCGGTATCTTTTACTTTAGAAAAGGTTTCTTTATATATAGTAGGTTTAATTTTAAAAGAATCAAAGTAACTAGCAGCGTCTTCATCTTTTGTAGTTAAGATTCCCAATAAATAATATTCATCACCCTTAATTTTTGTCATTAAGTGAAGTTTTTCTCCACTTAAAGTATCGGTTGCGGCAAAAGATTTTAAACTGTTATTGGTAAAGTTTTTATAAGTTCCTTCTAGTTCTAAGTTCTGATAGAAACGATGTTGAATTTGTTTCAATTCAAAACTGTCCTCTTCAATGTAATTGTAGTCATGAAGCGTAGCTTTTTTTAGAAACCGATAGGTATTATTTTTAAGATCTACGCCTTGTATAAATCTATTGCCAGTTCTTTTGGTATTGGTAAACGTGTAATTAGAGGGCATTGCTACTTCAAAATCATCATAAACAGAAGAAACCTTCTTCATAGTATTAGTGATTGTTTTAAATTGTAAGCTATTGAATATTGTATCAGAATACTGCTGTACAAAAGTACCTTGACCACCCATTTTAAAAATGATGATCTCTAAAGGAGTCACAAAAATCTGGTACCGCTGGTGTTCGCCATTTTTTAAAAGATTCTTTACATCAATTCCTTTAAAGCCATTTTTGGAAATTCTGCTTTTCGATACAATTTTCCCGGGTATATTTTCAAATAAGAGCTGGTCAATATCTTCTATACTGTAGAGGTCGTCTTTTTTCAAATAAGAGTACGTAGGAATTCTATTTACTGTAAAGAAACTTCCGTTGGCTAAATCTGGCGAGACGTAGAACGTATTAGAGAACTCGGCTATTGGGTATAGCTTATTAGGCAGCGATACTGAGAATAAAGAATCATCTACCGATTGGTATATATAGTTATTTTCTTTGATTTTGTCTTCAAATTCTTCTTTTAATGTAGTTCCCTTAGAGCTCGTTTTAGAAGTAAGAGCTTTTACCGTGTATCCTTTTTTACGCAACAAAGCAATAACACCATGTTCCCCGGGTAAATGAGCTGCGCCAATGCCTGCAAATACTTTAGAATAGGTAATGAGAGAATCTAATTTGGTAGCCATGTTGCTATTCCTTGTGTACAGCATATTTTCCAAATAATACGGGGTGTACATGCCTTTATCAATAGAATCTAATAAATTAATGTTTCGTTCTCTATACGCATCCTGTAATAGTTGCAACGGTTCTTGTTGTTGCATTTTCTTTTGAAGCCATTCTGCAGGTTTTTCTTTTAGGCTGTTAAAGCTCGCACGGCCTACAAGGGCTGTAGATTCTTCAAGATCTTCTAAGGCGATCACAGGTTTATTAAATTTTTTCCCTGCCTGATAAATGAACATATCTAAATACGTGTCCTCTTCAAAATTTTGAGATGTTCCATCAGAGCGGTATAAGATGTTGTTAATCATCTGATCTTCAAAACCTAAATAACTTGAGATTTCTACTTTTTGAGGATTGTCAATTTTAAACGCATTGGTATAAAACCCTTTTGCCATAAAGCTTTCTCCAAAGCCAAAACCCATGCTGTCTTCATTTTCTAACCATGTATTTGGGTCTGATTCTAAGGCAATTACCGCACTACTATTTAAAGCCTCGTAAAAAACGTCATCTAAGCGAAAAGCAATTTTTTTGCTTACGTGCATGGTGCCATAGAGATACGAACTTTGTTTTAAGCCATTCCCAGAAATTTCCCAAAGAAGGCTATTTTTCTCTTGCGCATTGCAGGTAACATAGCAGATAACAAATAGTAGACTAAAGAATAAACGCATTGATAATTTTGGTTTAAAAAGGTTTGTAAGCGTTGTGGTTACTACTTATAACGGTACTATTCCGTTTGTATTTTTGAGTCGTTTAAATTTTTTAAAATGACGCGGGTATGCGGTAGGCTATCCGGATAGTTTTTTTGTAAAAATGAAATAAGTTTCTCTCTGACTAATACACGTAAATCCCATGCAGTAGGAGAGTCTTTGGCGCTCATCAAAGCCCTAATTTCTACCGTGTGTTCTTTAGAGTCTGTTACTTGCAATACGTTCACTTCGCCATCCCATAACTCCGTACTATGCAGTATTTTGGTAAGCTCTGCCCTCATTTCATCAAATGGCACATTATAGTCTGTGTATAAGAATACAGTTCCTAAAATATCTGAGGATGTTTTGGTCCAATTCTGAAAAGGCTTTTCAATGAAATAGGTGGTTGGGACAATTAATCGTCTTTTGTCCCAAATGTTGACAACCACATAGGTAAGTGTAATTTCTTCAATGCGGCCCCACTCACCTTCTACTATAACAACATCATCAATTTTTATGGGTTGTGCTATGGCAATTTGAATTCCTGCTAAAATGCTAGCGAGCATCTTTTGAGCAGAAAAACCAAGAATAATTCCTGCAACTCCTGCTGAAGCAAAAATACTTACTCCAATTTCGCGAATGCTATCAAAGCTCATCAGAGCAATGCCAACTGCAAAGATGATTAATAAGAAAATCACAATTCGCTCTAAAATATTAAACTGGGTATATATTTTTCGTGCTCTTAGGTTGTTCGATGCGCTAACGTCATAGTTTTCAATTACTTTTTTCTTGATAATTCTGATACTGGCAATGAGCAGCCACGTAATGGCAAAAATTATGAGAAGAGTACTCAATTTTTGAAGCACAAAGGTTACTTCACTTATGCCAAGGTTTTGATGAATAACCTTAATCCGAATTAGAATACCTATAAAAAGAAGAAATATGGGTTTCGTAATTCTCGAAATACTCTGTCGGTCTAACAGGTATTTAGGGTTCTTGCCAAATTGGCGTAATATTTTAACGGTGATGTATTGTAACGCAAATAGACTTAAAATGGCAACAACTATATACACTAAGGCGTTTGGCTTTTCTAATAAGTTTTTAAGCATAATTGTTTTAGGTTTAATTTACGGGTCTTGCAACATAAGAAAATGATACTTTTTTGGTGTTAAATCGATGTGAAAATTGAATTTAACTATAATATCATAAATAAACTAATTGGTGGTTTTAAAGGATTTGAAATCAGCATGTAGTATTTTTGTGGTCTGAAAAAGAAAAATTAAAATTATGAAAGGCGTTTTATTGGTTAATTTGGGTTCACCAGAAAGTCCTACGGCTAAAGATGTTAAGCCGTATTTAGACGAGTTTTTGATGGATGAAAGAGTAATTGATGTTAATAATATTCTTAGAAACATTATTGTACGAGGAATTATTCTTCAAACAAGACCTAAAAAATCTGCTGAAGCGTATGCCAAAATATGGTGGGAAGAAGGCTCACCTCTAGTTGTTATTTCGGAAAGATTTGCAGAAAAAGTAAGTAAGCAAATTCAAATGCCCGTAGCTCTTGGTATGCGATATGGTAAGATGACAATTAAAAACGCAATGCAGGAACTGAAAGAAAAAGGCGTAGATGATGTAATTTTAGTGCCGCTTTATCCTCATTATGCCATGTCTTCTTTTGAAACAGTGGTGGTTAAAACAATGGAGGTAAAGGACGCGTATTTTCCTGAAATGAAGATCACCACCTTACCCGCTTTTTATAAAAATCCAGAATATATAAAGGTGCTTTCAGAAAATATCGCCAAACATTTAGAAGGCTTTGAGTACGATCATATTTTATTTTCATACCATGGTATTCCAGAGCGCCATATCCGTAAATCAGATCCAACAAAATTTCATTGTAAAATAGACGGTAGCTGTTGTCAAACAAATTCGGTAGCACACCACACTTGCTACCGCCATCAGTGTTACGATACCACAGAAAGTGTAAAAAAATACTTAGGCTTACCAGAAGATAAAGTTAGTGTATCTTTTCAGTCTAGGCTGCCTAATGATCCATGGTTAAAACCCTACACCGATTTTGAGTTTGAGCGTTTTCCTAAAGAAGGGAAGAAGCGCCTGGCGGTTATTACACCAGCCTTCGTATCCGATTGTTTAGAGACTCTTGAAGAGATTGCTATGGAAGGGAAAGAACAGTTTCAGGAAGCAGGCGGTGATACCTATAAACATATTCCCTGCTTAAATGATGATGATTCATGGGTGTCAGTTATGGCAGCATGGTTAAAAGACTGGGAAAAAACAGATAAACTGCCAGCATAATGGCAAATGTATCTGCAGATCAATTAGGATCAGAACCTATAGGTAAATTACTTATCAAGCAAGCCGTACCTGCCTCTATTGGTATTTTGGTGATGTCTCTTAATGTTCTGGTAGATTCTATTTTTGTAGGTAATTGGATTGGGTCTATTGCAATTGCTGCTATTAATGTAGTATTACCTGTTTCATTCTTTATCGCAGCTCTCGGAATGTCTGTGGGTATCGGCGGATCCAGTATAATTTCTAGGGCTTTAGGGAGTAATCATAAAGAAAAAGCCTTAAAAACATTTGGGAATCAAATAGCGTTAACACTTTTTATAACTATCGGTATGGTTATACTGGGGTTAACGTATGTAGACGCCATTATCCCGGCCTTTGGTGGTAAAGGCAGTATTTTTGAACCCGCAAAAATTTACTATACGATTGTGTTATACGGAGTTCCTTTTTTGGCACTTTGTATGATGGGGAATACCGTGATTAGGGCAGAAGGGAAGCCTAAATTTGCCATGATTGCCATGATCATACCATCTATCGGAAATTTAGTGATGGATTATGTTTTTATCTACATTTTTGATTGGGGAATGGCCGGTGCTGCTTGGGCTACGACCATTGGGTATTTATTATGCTTTTCCTATGTATTGTATTTCTTTATTTCAAAAAATTCAGAACTAAAAATTGGGTGGCATCATTTAAAATTTGATTTTCCAGTTTTAAAGGAAATCAGTTCGCTAGGTTTTGTAACCTTAGCAAGACAGGCGACTACCAGTATCGTTTATTTATTAATGAATAATATACTGTTTGGTTTAGGAGGAGAAGCTATGGTAGCTGTTTATGCTATAATAGGTAGAATGCTGATGTTTGCGCTGTTCCCAGTATTTGGAGTAACACAAGGTTTTTTACCTATTGCCGGATTCAATTATGGTGCAAAAAAATACCAAAGGGTACGAGAGAGTATTGTCACGGCCATTAAATATGCTGCTATTATGGCAAGCGTTGTGTTTGTTGGTCTAATGATATTTCCGGGAGAGATAGCGTCCTTATTTTTAAGTTCTAAAGAGGGTATTCCAGCTAGTGAGTTGGCTGTTAATGCTTATGTTTTAGAACATACGCCAACGGCCATGCGTTTGGTATTTGCTGCAACGCCAATTATCGCCTTACAATTAATTGGTGCTGCCTATTTTCAGGCAATCGGGAAAGCTATTCCTGCGCTTTTGTTAACCTTAACAAGGCAAGGTTTCTTTTTTATACCGTTAATTATAATTTTACCTAATTATCTAGGTGAATTAGGCGTGTGGCTTGCGTTTCCTATAGCAGATGTCTTGGCCACTGTGATCACGGGATACTACTTAAGAAAAGAGATGAAACGAGAATTGAGCTAGTTTTTAGCTGATGGTAATTTCCTCATAAGATTGTCTAATTAGTTCTTCGCCGTATGTACGTTCTAACTTTCGGATAGCAAAATGTGCATGCGCCATGCGTTGAAAATGATGAATGAAGGCTAAATTTATAGCACCACCACCTGCAGCGCCCAAGACAGGAATGGCTTGCGCTACAAACTTTTCAGAAACTTGTATGCTAAATCGGGAGGCAATAGCTCCTAAAATTTGTAACAACGGATTAGAACTTCCCTTTAACATTCCGCCTACTAATTTTCCAGCGCCACTTGTTGCGCCTTTTATTGTAGAGTTTAGGGTAATTCGGGTGGCATAATATCCCGTTTCAAGGTGGTCATCATGTGTGCTTTTTCCTCCTAATGCAAAAACCTGTAAGCAGGCAAGTTGTGTGTCTAACTCCGTAAGGTCTTCACCCTCGCTACGAGCAATATCCATAATGGAACGCATCATAAATTTAGTAGCAACCGCTAAATCTGCAGAAAAAGCAACGATGCCAAAAGTGCCTCCTAAAATACCTGAAGAAGTAACGAGTGCTTTATAGGTGTTATTCAATGGGGTTGTTAGTGGCTTATTTGTTTTCATAGAGAGCAAGTTGGTTTTAACTACTTTTTGTAAGGTCTTATAACTTGCTTCTTGTAACCATTTTTGCTGTTTTTGTGGCAGCAGCTCTACCTTATTTTGAATGATATTTCCAACACTATTTAATCCTTTCATGGCCCATCCAATTTCTTCCATCTGCTGCTTAGCCTTGGTTAAAATCTTTAAATCGTTTTCCGTGAGTTTAGGGTTTGATATAAGTTTTGACATGTGTTCAGTAATTTATTAATGTAGTATATAGGTAGTGAAAAGTACACAATTGTTACATCTTTTAGCGGTCTTGTTACCGATAAAGGAAATTATATTTTCAGTTACGTTCAAATCTCCTTAATTTAGAAACGACTAATTTCAATGAACATACAATGAAAACCAACTACCTCAAAAATAGCATGATCCTGCTATTACTTTGTGTACTGCCGCTTACGGCCTTGGCACAAAAAAACAAAAAATCAAAACAAGCTACTATTCAAATTCCAGAGACTTTGTATTCTAGCTTAGAATATAGATTGTTGGGGCCGTTTCGTGGGGGGCGTTCTGCTGCCGTAACCGGCGTTCCAGGGCAACCAAATTTGTTTTATTTTGGAGCAACAGGTGGTGGTGTATGGAAAACGACAAATGGGGGTCGGGAATGGGAGAATATTTCTGATGGCTTTTTTGGAGGGAGCATTGGGGCTATTGAGGTTTCTAAAAGCGACCCAAATGTGATTTATGTAGGAGGTGGTGAAAAAACACTTCGCGGTAATGTATCTTCTGGATACGGCGTTTGGAAAACTGAAAATGCAGGAAAAACATGGGTCTCTGTAGGCCTTGAAAAAAGTAGGCACGTGCCTAGACTCCGGGTGCATCCAACCAATTCTGATATTGTTTACGCAGCGGTTTTAGGTAATATTTATAAACCAACACAAGAACGGGGTATCTACAAAAGTATAGACGGTGGTAAAAATTGGAAAAAAACACTTTTTGTTAATGAGCAAGCAGGAGCTGTAGATCTGGTATTTGATCCTAATAATCCTAGAATTTTGTATGCTTCTACTTGGCGTGCAGAACGTACACCTTATAGTTTAAGTAGTGGTGGTGATGGCTCTGCGTTGTGGAAAAGTACAGACAGTGGAGAGACGTGGACAGAGATTTCTAAAAATGAAGGCTTCCCAAAAGATACTTTAGGGATTATCGGCGTAACCGTTTCACCGAAAAATTCTGATCGTGTATGGGCCATTGTAGAAAATAAGGAAAAAGGTGGCTTGTACCGCAGCGATGATGCGGGTAGTACATGGACGCAAGTTAATGATGAACGTAAATTACGCCAACGTGCTTGGTATTATACGCGTCTTTATGCGGATACAGAAGATGAAGATGTGGTATATGTTTTAAATGTAAATTACCATAAATCTAGTGATGGCGGAAAATCATTCTCGACGTTTAATGCGCCGCATGGTGATCATCATGATCTTTGGATTGCTCCAGAAAATTCTAATCGCATGATTATTGGAGATGATGGTGGTGCGCAAATTTCTTATGATGGCGGTGAAACATGGAGTACCTATTACAACCAACCTACCGCACAATTTTATAGAGTTACAACAGATAACGCTTTTCCTTATCGGATTTATGCAGCGCAGCAAGATAATTCTACACTTCGCATCAATCACAGAAGTGATGGGCGTAGTATAGATGAAAATGACTGGGAAGAAACGGCAGGGGGAGAATCTGCTTGGATTGCCGTAGATCCTACCAATGATGATATTGTGTATGGAGGTAGTTATGATGGCTTTTTAACGCGTGTTAATCATAAAACAAAAACGGTAAGAGGTATAAATGTGTGGCCAGATAATCCTATGGGTGCTGGGGCCGAAGCCATGAAGTATCGTTTTCAATGGAACTTCCCTATTATATTCAGTAAGCATAATCCCAAAAAATTATATACTTTTTCTAACCATGTGCATGTTTCGGAAAATGAAGGACAAAGTTGGACGCTTTTGAGTGATGATTTGACTAGAAATGATCCTACGAAACTAGGCTCTAGTGGTGGCCCCATAACACAAGATAATACGAGTGTAGAATATTACTGTACCATTTTTGCGGCTAATGAAAGTCCGCTAAAAGAAGGCTTGCTTTGGGTAGGTAGTGATGATGGTTTGGTGCATGTCACTAAAGACGGTGGTACTTCTTGGACTAATGTTACTCCTGCGAATATGCCAGAATGGGCTATGATCAATAGCATTGAGCCTTCGGCATTTGATGCCGGTACATGCTATGTTGCAGCAACACGATATAAATTGGGCGATTTTGAACCTTACTTATATAAAACTACAGATTACGGTAAAACGTGGCGTAAAATTACAAACGGGATTGATGAAGAGCATTTCACGAGAGTAGTGCGCGAAGATCCTAAAAGAAAAGGATTGCTCTATGCTGGTACGGAAACAGGAATGTATATTTCCTTTGATGATGGGGCCAACTGGAATCCGTTTCAAATGAACTTGCCTATTGTGCCTATTACAGATTTAGCGATCAAGGATGATAATTTAATTGTGGCCACACAGGGTAGAAGCTTATGGATTATTGACGACTTAACCGTACTGCACCAACTCAATACTTCTGATAAAGATAAAGCGACTATTTTATTTCAGCCTAAAGACGCTTACAGAACAAAAGGGCGTGCAAGTAAAAAACCATCTAAAACTGCGGGCCAAAACCATCCTAACGGGGTAATTACACATTTCTATTTAAACAGTTTAAATGAAAAAGATAGTATTGCTTTAACCTATTTGAGTATGAAAGGTGATACCCTTGCTTCTTTTTCCAATACAACAAAAGAAAAAGAGCAAAAATTAGATCTTAAAAAAGGAGGGAATACGCATGTTTGGGATACGCGTGGAAAAGGAGCAAAGAAATTAGATGGGATGATTTTATGGTGGGCTAATTTAGACGGAGCAAAAGCAGTTCCCGGAACCTATAAAGTAAGCCTATCGGTGAATGGAAAAATAGCTACGGAAGACTTTAAAATTTTACCAGATCCTAGAGCAGAAGCTTCAGTAGCAGCTATGCAAGAACAGTTTAATTTTATAGCAGATATTAATGCTACTATTGATAAAGCGCATAGCTCTATTGAAAAAATTAGAACAATTACGAAGCAGCTAGATGCTTTTTCAAAGCAATATAAAGGCAATGAGCAAACAAAGGCTTTATTGGAGAAAGCTAAAGCAATGAAAGAGAAATTTGGCGAAGTAGAAAAGGCCTTATATCAAACGCAAAACAGAAGCGGGCAAGACCCTTTGAACTTTCCAATTAAGTTAACCAATAAACTTGGGCATTTAAATAGCTTGGTAGCTATTGATGATTTTCCGCCTACGGCGCAAGATATCGCAGTTAAAAATGAATTGACTGCCGAAATAAAAGCACAATTAAGTACTTTTGATGCGCTGATAAGTAAGGAGATGAAACAGTTTAATGAAGAATTCAATCAGCTAAAACTTAACTATTTATTTGTAGAGGAATAATGACAGAACTATACGGTTATATAAAAGCATTGCATTTAATTTTTGTAATCACATGGTTTGCAGGGCTTTTTTATGTCCCAAGACTATTTATAAATCATATAGAAGCTTCCTTAAGACCTTCTCCAGAAAAAGAAATCTTAACAAAAGAATTTAAATTAATGACCAAAAGGCTATGGTATATCATTACCTGGCCTTCGGCCATTTTAGCCATAGTATTCGCAATTTGGTTGCTAGTGCTCCTTCCGGCTTGGTTACAACAACCATGGATGCATGTGAAACTGGCTTTTGTAGTACTGCTTATTTTGTATCATCTTAAAAACCACCAAATTTTTAAACAATTACAGCGCGACGATATAAGGTATACGTCTAACTTTATGCGTATTTGGAATGAGGGTGCTACTATTATTTTATTTGCTGTGGTTTTTTTAGTGGTCTTAAAAAGTACGATTAGTTGGGTTTATGGCGTTGTAGGAATTATAGCTTTAGGGGTATTACTTATGTTGGGTATTAAATTATACAAACGTATTAGAGCTAAAAATCCAGATGCTTAATTGGTTTTGACCTTAAAAGCCTTTTGGTGTGATTATTGTTACCTTTAAAATTCAGCAAATTCAAACAATAAAGCGTGTTCAATAAAGTTTCTCTCAGGTCCCGTATTTTTATTTCAATGATTGTTTTGGTGTTATTGGCATCAGTCCTAATTGCTGGGGTTACCATCTATCAATATGGGGAACAATCTAAAGATTACCATGAAGATCGTTTAGAGCGTAAAGAGGAGCAAATCAAAGAAAATATACGCTATACATTACAGCGTACTACCTACGTCCCTACAACAGACAATTTAGATCTTATTTTCAAAGATGAAATTTATCAAATTGCCGATGTGCTGAATGTAAATTTCAATATTTATGATTTAGAAGGCGGACTCATAAGAAGCTCTAGGCCAAAATCTAAATTCCAAAACGATTCGATATCGATGTGCTTAACGCCAGAGGTTTTAAATAACCTTAAGAATAGCGTAAACTCTAGGTATTTAGAAGAGAAATCTGCAGCAGGAGATAAATATCAAGCTTCATACACCTATATTACAGATGGTAAGTTTAAGCCTATTGGGATTTTAAATCTGCCGTATTTTGAAGACAATTCTTTTAATGATCACGAATTAAAAGAGTTCTTATTGCGTTTAGGAGGTGTTTATGTTTTTATGTTGTTGATAGCAATTCTTTTATCCTACATCATCTCAAAATACATCACCAGATCTTTACAGACCGTTTCTGATAAGATGAATGCCACATTCTTAACCAAACAGAATAAAAGAATTAGTGTCGGTAATCCATCAGAAGAGATCGGGAAATTAATTAATGCCTATAATGCGATGATTGATGAACTAGAGATTAGCGCTGTAAAATTAGCAAAAAGTGAACGGGAGCAAGCATGGCGAGAAATGGCAAAGCAAGTGGCACATGAAATTAAAAATCCGCTTACGCCAATGCGTTTAACCGTGCAGAGCTTTGAACGTAAGTTTGATCCTGAAGATCCTGACGTTAGGTCTAAGCTAACGGAATACTCAAAAACATTAATTCAGCAAATAGATACCATGAGCAGTATTGCTGGGGCATTTTCCAATTTTGCCGAAATGCCTGCACAGCAAAATGAAACCCTTAATGTGGTGAAAATTGTGAAGTTAGGTTTAGATATATTTAATGAAAACTATATTCATTTTATTGCCGATGAAGAAGAGATTATCGCTAAACTAGACCGTACGCAATTAATTAGAGTGCTTACTAATTTGGTTAAAAATGCCATCCAAGCTGTTCCAGACGTTGTAGATCCAAGAATATTGGTAACCGTATCTTCAGAAGGTAATTATGTAAAAATTGCTGTAGCAGATAATGGTATTGGGATAGAAGATGAGTTTAAAGAAAAAATCTTTGAACCAAAATTTACGACTAAATCTAGCGGAATGGGTCTTGGTTTAGGCATGGTTAAAACCATTGTGGAAACCTATAATGGGTCTATTGACCTTACCTCGCAACCGGGAAAAGGAACTGTTTTTACGGTGAAATTCCCTAGGATAGTGTAATTTATACCTAAGTATATATGAAGCTTCTTAATTTTTCTATTCACTACAAAATACATTTTCAATACCTACAATTCCCCCTTTGAAGGGAGTGCCCGCAGGGTGGAGGATGTTGAAGTGGAAGAACAACAGTAAGCTTAAAATTAGTAATTGAGATCAGCAGCGGTAAGCGGGCTAAGGGCTTTTTAAATAGTCATAAAATGAAAATAAAAAAAAGATATGGTAAACATGGTGGCTATTTACCCCATTGTGTGGACAGGGATATTACTAGACGCATAAAAAAAGAAGAGGCAAATAACCCTGAATATTATATTCGAGTAGATGATCAGTTTTTTATAAAAAATGAAGCTCTAGGAAGTGATATTTATAAATATTTTGGATTTCTACTTTGTGGATTATTATTATTTACTACCATTTTAAGATTTTCTGTGGGTGAAGAAATAAATTTTTTTTCATCCTTTCTTTTATTTTTAATTGGAATTCTGTTTATTTTTTATGATTACAGGCACCCAAAAAAAGAACTAATTTTAGATAGAATGAATGGGATGATTACGTTCCCAAATTATTTTTATTTCAAACCTTTCACCATGCCTTTTGAAGATTGCTTAGTAGCATGGTCCGTTAAAAATTCTACGGCACCTATGCTATCACTATTACATCCTAATGGTTTTACAAGTACAGATGTTATGGGTGCAGATATTTTGGAAGATTGGTGTTTTATGAATTGGTATATGGATAAAAACAGACCCTTACCCCCAGGCACTGCTTTTGATGAATACAGGTTGCAAGATTTTGAACGCAGAAAGGCAGAAGGTTTTCCTAAACCCTTATATCCAAGCAATATACCTACGCCAGAAGCTACAAAAGAACAACAAGCAGAACGTAAGAAAATTGGTGGTTGGTAGCTAAGCACATGCATGAGTAAATCCTTATGCTTTATCACAAGGAGAGCCGCTAGTTGCCAATCCATACGCTTTTAGGGTAGTTATAAACCCGATAGAGCAAGTAGCGGTGTCATCATTTTGTAATTTTAATTTCTAAGAATTAAAATAGAAACAGATGATCACAGAAAATAAAAATCAACATAAAGACAGAAAATACGGTGGCCTAGATAATACGGTGCAGCAAAACCATAGTTTAGATCAACCATTAGAGGATAAAGAATCTACTAATAATTTAGGAGAAGATGTGGCGCAGCCTGTTAATAATGGTGGAGTAGAAGCATCAATCCTAGATTTTGATTTAGAAGAACAGTGGTTAGCAGTACGCGATGAGTACTTGGCGCACTATCCAGATATATTAGAATCTGAAACTCAATATGAAAAAGGAAGTTTCAATACCATAATAGAAAACTTAGCGAAGCGAAGACAGCGTACACCAAAAGAAATCCATACCGAAATTAAAAATTGGAATGCAAAGAAATAATTCTATTTCTTAAGCGAAGTATAGGTATAGTGAGACTAAAGTGTTTTCTGCTATACCTATATTTGTTTCTTATTTGTTCTTATCATGAGTCATTTTAAAGAAACGTTGAAGAATCCGGTGTGGTTTGCACTTAGTGAAGCACATGAGAAATTATCGGTTACATATAACGGAGTTAAGTTTTATGATCCAGAAGTTTGTCCGTTTGGGGCCTTTACAGATGCTGCCAACACAGCCGAAGCCTTAAATGCCTATGCGAAATCGTGTGATAGTTTCTTTCTGGTTTCTGAATTTGATATTCCTACCTATGATAGCAATCATATTATTTTAAATCGAAAAATAGAAGGCTGTCAAATGGTACTTAATTCTTTGATTGAAACGCCAATAACTGAAACGATAGTGCGCCTTACAGAGGATGATATGGAGGATATTTATAATTTAGTATGGCTTGTAATGCCAGGATATTACCGCAAAAGAACCTTTGAAATGGGCGAATATTACGGGATATTTAAAGAAGGTAAATTAGTGTCCGTTACTGGGCAGCGCATGCAAACCGATGATTTCGTAGAGGTAAGCGCAGTAGTAACACATTCAGACTACGGACGAAGAGGGTTGGCTAAGCAATTGGTATACCATGTAACTCAGCAAATTTTAAAAAATAATAAGAAACCCATTCTACACACTACAAAAGGGAATGCGGCAATACCCTTGTATGAAAAATTAGGGTATCAGTTAACACGGGATATGAATTGGTGGCATTTTTCCCTTAAATAAAAAAAATAGCAAATACATTATTTCAAATTACCTCAGATACTGCATAATAATTTGATTCTGAGAATCTTATTATGGCAAAATGTTTGGGATGTAATATTCGGAACCTTTTTTTTGAAACTTTAGGCTACTTTATAATAGAATATTTTTAGGACACTTGCGTTAGAGAGACTTAAAGTTCTTTAAATTCTAGGCAAATTAAAGTCATGAAATAAAGAATTTTAAGGTCTGAATAAGCTGAAAAAGACCTTAAAGATGAGTAGGCATTTATAGCAAACCTAAACAACTTACGCATGAAAAAATTATTAGTACTATCAGCCGCATTACTTGGTATTTTCTTTACTTCTTGTAGTAGCGATGATGATGATTCTGGAAACCCATTAATAGGCTCTTGGGGCTTTTTTCAAGATGAAAATGCAAATGGAGAATTAGAAGAAGGAGATGAATGTTCTAAAAAATTAACATTGATTTTTAGAGAAGATATGTCTTTTGAGCTTGAAGCTTATGGAAGTATTACTGGAGATCCCGATGAATGTGAGAAAGATAGTGATAGCGATACAGGAACTTGGGCTATTCTCTCTGAAGGTTTGTTAGCTATTACATATAGCGAAGGAGATGTAGAACAAGGAATGTACAGCATTGATGGGAATACACTTACAATTATCAATGAGTATGAGTCGAATGGAGAGACGGAAACAGAAAGAAGCATCTATATCCGTAAATAATTGATCATTAATTTATATAAAAAAAGCCAAGATACTTTAAACTAAAGTGTCTTGGCTTTTTTTGATTTTATTGCGAAACCTCTAAACGAATAAAAAGCAGTCTTCACAGTTTTTTATTTCCCCATAGTAGGTCTCTCTGTATTTGTGTAGGGTCTTTACAGGAAAGCCTAAAAAGTATTTTTTTATGTAGGTTACTTTTGTCTGTAAACTCCCCATTTTTGTAGTGTGTCTTTGTTCTGTTTTTGTTTCTCTCTTAATGTGTATTAACTTCATAAAATTGTAATGGATTAAGGCTATAGTATATCATAAAGAAAGAAGATTCCAAAAATAAAACGTTAAGATTTTGTTAGTGTGTTCTTAGCGGCTAAGCCTTGTTTTTAAGAGGTTTTCTGGTCTTTGTCATACCTACGTATGACATATATTTTAATGTTACGAGTAGGAGTCAGATTGTGTTTCAATGCTATTTCAAAAATCTTAGCCTAAATTTGTACCATATGCTATATAGCACTTATCTTTAAATGGATTATTAAAATAACTACCTATGGAATTCGAAAATATATTAGTAAATCAACAAGAGAATATGGCTACGGTGACCATTAACCGTCCTACTAAATTAAATGCATTAAATAGAGATACCATACAAGAATTACATGATGCTTTTAAAGCCCTGAATAAGGATAAATCAGTCAAAGTAATTATACTAACCGGAAGTGGCGAAAAGGCTTTTGTTGCTGGAGCAGACATTGCTGAATTTTCAGATTTTTCAGTAAAAGAAGGTGGCAAGCTTGCTGCAAAAGGTCAAAAGTTATTGTTTGACTATGTAGAGAATTTAGCGACCCCTGTGATTGCTGCAGTAAATGGTTTTGCTTTGGGTGGCGGATTAGAACTTGCTATGGCCTGCCATTTTAGAGTAGCTAGTGATAATGCTAAAATGGGCTTGCCAGAAGTTTCGTTAGGAGTAATTCCGGGATATGGAGGTACGCAACGTTTACCACAATTGGTTGGAAAAGGGCGTGCTAATGAAATGATAATGACGGCTGGAATGATTGATGCTCAAAAGGCACTTTCTTATGGTTTGGTAAATTATGTGGTAACACCAGAAGAATTAATGCCACTTTGTGAGAAGTTAGCAGGTAAGATAACGAATAATTCATCTGTTGCCATCCGCTACGCAATAAAAGCAGTAAATGCTGGTTTTAGTACTGATACTGATGGCTTCGATAAAGAAATAAAGGCTTTTGGAGAATGTTTTGGAACCGATGATTTTAAAGAAGGAACTACAGCATTTTTAGAAAAAAGAAAAGCACATTTTGAGTAACTAGCCGCGTATCAAATAACTTAATTATATATAGTATGCCTACTAAAAATATATTTTTATTGCTCTTTTTTGCTTTCTTCAGCCTCATGAATGCTCAAGAAATGCCGGTTAAATACACCTTTGGAGAAAAATACCATGACCGGTACAAGTATTCAAATTTATTAACTATTGCTCCAGATGGTAATGGTGGTAGTATTATGGTGCGGTCTTATTACACGGGTATTATTTTAAAACCAAGAGGGTACTTTATAGAACATTATAATGCTAATTTAGAATTGGTTTCTGAATTTAATTATAAGCTTAAAGATGCAAATTATGTTGATGCATTTGTGAGAAATGGTCAGGTTTACTTGTTGTTCTTGGATTATAACCATGGCAAGAAAACGTATGATTATGTTATCCATCAGAGTCCATATGAAAAATTTGACTTCAAAACTCAGAAAATACTAGAGATTGAATCTGACCCTGTAGAACAGCCTTTAGATCGTAATTATTACAATAGAAATTTTGGTTCAGGTTTTACAACAACTGTTCTTTTTGACAAAGCAAAATCTGCTTTCGCCATCAGTGCGCATCATAAAAAAGGAAAAGATAACAAACATAATATTTATGTCTTTGATGCTGGTTTAAAAGAGTTAATGCATTATGATTTTTCGGATGAAATAGAAGAAAAAAACTATGCCTTTGAAAATTTAGTGATTTCAAAAGATAAACAAGAAGTGTACTTAACGGCCAAAGCGTATTTTAAAAAGAAACGTTTTGCAGCAAACGAGCGTAAGTTTCAGTATGAATTATTACAGGTAACCAATGATGGAGGTAAAATTCAGAATTTTGCAGATCCAGGAAAGTTTCCAGAAGCATTACAGCCATTGCTTGTTGCGGATAAAGTGGTGTGTGTAGGTTTTTATTCTAACAGGAGAGACAACCGCTATAACGGCATCGCGTATTTTGATATCAATCCAGCTACCATGGAAATCGCTACCAACAAATATCATGAGTTCTCAGAACAATTTATGTTAGATAAATTTGGTAGAGATGAAGACAAAGACATTAAAAATTTAGTGTTTAAAGGTGTTGAGGTAACTAAAGAGAATGATATTTTGTTTAATGCAGAAGAGTATTTTGTGACGTCTAGCATACAAAGAGACCCTACAGGTTCTAGTGTTAAAATTAGCCGATACCACTATAATGATATTGTAAGTGTAAAATTGGCAGCAGATGGCGCCATGCTATGGGCAAGAAATATTAATAAGACCGAAGTTACACAAGGAGATCCAGCATATACCTCCTATTGTTCTTATACGAAAGACGGAGATACCTTTTTCTTTATCAGTACCGCTAGTGAAAATCCACAATTGTTGAGTGATGAACGTATCATGTTTAAGCAAGGTCTTGGAAGAAACAGAAACATTTTTCTGATCAAATTGGATGCACAAGGTAAAATGAGTTACGAAAAAGTAATTGATAACCAAGAAGCTCGTCTGCCTTTAATGGTGTCTATGCCATTGATTAACAAAGCTGATGAAAATTTAATTTTCTATGCAAAACGTGGCACAAAGAAACAGTTGGTTAAAGTTAATTTTTAAAGCAAATTACAAAGGCTAATTTTAACAACAATTAAAATTATATATTGGATTTATTCCATAATTTTGGAATAAATCCAATTCATTGCATTCAAAAAACTATATTAAAGGTAGAGGTGCGCAGCACAATGCCACCAATAAATTTTCGGAATTTAAGTATGAAACGCGTGATGATTTCCTTGAATTCTGTCGCATAGAAGGTGAGGAAGCAGATACGAACAAGACTCAGTACCTTCCTATCTTTCCTAAGACCATTGTGAATAAGGTCACCAGTCCTGATATTGGAATGGAATATAGTATGAATCCCTATCAGGGATGTGAACATGGCTGTATCTATTGCTATGCACGTAATACGCATGAATTTTGGGGGTATAGTCCAGGGCTCGATTTTGAACGAACTATTTTAGTTAAAAAAGATGCGCCAAAACTCCTAGAGGCAAAACTCAAGAATAAGTACTGGAAGGCACAAACTATTGTTCTTTCAGGAAATACAGATTGTTACCAACCTGCGGAGAAGCAGTTTGAATTAACAAAATCTTGTCTAGAGCTATTTTTGAAGTACAAACATCCTGTGAGCATTATTACTAAAAATGCATTAATTCTGCGCGATTTAGAGCTTTTAAAAGCCTTAGCTAAAGACAATTTAATATACGTAAATGTTTCTGTTACTTCTTTGTCTGAAGAAACAAGAAGACTTCTAGAGCCTAGAACTACTACAATTAAAAAGCGCTTAGAGACTATAAAGGTATTAAGTAAAAACGGAATTCCAGTAAACGCTATGTTGGCCCCCATTATCCCTGGAATAAATAGCCATGAAATTTTAAATCTGGCAAAGACTGTGGCAGAAAATGGGGCAAGCTCTTTTGGATTTACTGTTGTGAGATTAAATGGCGCCATTGGACAAATTTTTACGGATTGGATACAAAAAACAATGCCAGATAGGGCTTCAAAAGTGCTTCATCAGATAGAAGAATGTCACGGAGGAACATTAAATGATAGTCGCTTTGGTTTACGGAGCAGAGGAGAAGGTATAATAGCGACGCAAATTCATGATTTAATGCGTTTAGCAAAAAGAACTTATTTTAAGAATAGCAATACACTTCCTTTAAATACTAACTTACATGAATTACATAAGGACGGGCAACTTAAATTATTTTAAGATAAAATTGGCACGAGGCCATAGAAAGGTTTTAAACATCTTCACGTCCAATACAATAGCACTAAAAAAATAAGACAATGGAAATAAATATATGGTCAGACATTAGATGTCCTTTTTGCTATATCGGCAAAAGAAAATTTGAAGCCGCTTTGGTAAATTTTCCTCATAAAGACCAGATAACGGTTCACTGGAAAAGCTTTGAGTTAGACCCTAATTTAGAAACAAAGCCGGAGGTTGATTATACCGAATATTTTATAGAGCATAAGAATGTAGACAGAGACAGTGCTTTGGGTATGTTTAATAATGTAACGACTATGGCTCGTGAGGTTGGATTAGCTTTTAATATAAAAGATGGGGTCATTGCTAATTCTTTAAATGCTCATAGATTATTGCATTATGCAAAGAAAGAAGGATATGCAGATGCGACTAAAGAAGCTTTGTTAAAAGCACAGCTCGTAGATGCTGAAAATATAGACGATAAAGAACACCTTATTGCATTGGCAAAAGCGATAGGAATGGATGGTGATGCGGTAAGGGAAATGCTTAATTCTGATGACTACACCTATGAAGTGAGACAGGATGAACTAGAGGCTAGGAATCTAGGAATTAATGGAGTGCCGTTTTTTGTTTTAGATCATAAATATGGTATTTCAGGAGCACAACCTACAGAAGTTTTTGCTGAGGCTTTAGACCAAGCATGGAAAAAACACAATGAAGAGAAACTTACTATTTTACCTGTTGGTGAAACTGGTGGTTCTTGTGATGTTGATGGTAATTGTAGTTAAGTGTTTTTATGTTTAGGTGAAAAAGGCTTGGGGTTTTCTCCAAGCCTTTTTTTAGTTTATTATTTTAACTCCCAACCTTTACGGTAATTTCCTTTGATCCATTCATTGGCTTTGTCATAATTAGTGACCCGCATTTGCGCACCATCCCATAAAATTTTTCTTCTTCCAGGGTAAGCAAATGGTTCCCAGTCACCAATTTTTTTACCGGGAATTAACTCCTTGTATTGGTAAGCTTTAATGGCTAAGTTGCCCATTAAAACGGCCTCTGTCAAGGGTCCAGATTTTGCAAAATCTGATGAGGTGGGTGTGCCTTCTATGCATCCATTTACAAAATTCATCGCATGACCTGCAGTATCACCTTCTATTCGGGCTAATGTGGGTTTTGGAGGATTAAACATGCGCATGGTTTCAGACGGTAATAATCTGGCATTTCTAGAATACGTATCCGTAACTAAGATGCCTTTGGTACCGTAAAAAATGCTTCCACCCCCATTATCACCAATAGTTTCTCCAGTTTTTAATTCATCTGGTAGGTCTGGCTTTAGTCCGCCATCATACCAATTCAATGCAATATCACCGTGTGCTTCTGTATTAAACTTTAAGCGTACGATAGATGATGCAGGACAAGATTGGTGGTAATCTGCTTCTATAAAATCTCCTACCCAATTAGTGGTACAACTGGCTTCTGCTTCTGTGGGATATCCTAATCCTAATGTGCTAAACGGGGTTTCCATAATATGGCAGCCCATATCTCCTAAAGCTCCAGTGCCAAAATCCCACCAGCCGCGCCATTTGAAAGGCAAGTATCCCGAATAAAAAGGTCTGTCTGCGGCAGGGCCTAGCCATAGATCCCAATCTAATTCTTTTGGGATGGGGTCTCCTCCTTTTGGCAAGGGTATTCCTTGTGGCCAAACGGGTCTGTTGGTCCAGCAATCTACTTTGTGTATTTTGCCAATGAATCCAGAATCTATCCATTCTTTTGCTTGTCTACTACCATCACTAGAAGCGCCTTGGTTTCCCATTTGGCTAACGATACCGTTTTCTTTAGCAACTGTGGTCATTAGACGCGCTTCATGAATGTTATGGGTAAGTGGCTTTTCTACATAGGCGTGCTTTTTTGCGCGCATAAAAGGTAGGGCTATTGTGGCATGGGTATGATCTGGTGTGGCCACCATGATGGCGTCAATATCATTTAGATGCTTGTCATAAACAGTTCTAAAATCTTTGTATAATTTTGCTTTCGGATGTAGTTTTTGGCTGTCTTTGACTTGGCGGTAATCTACATCGGCATACGCAACAAATTTTACTTTTTTAGTATTGGTTAAGTCGTTAATGACACCGCCACCTCTACCTCCAATTCCAAAACCGGCCATGTAAAGGGTGTCACTTGGTGGAATGTGATTTTTACCTAAAACAAAACTAGGTACAATGGAGAATGCAGCGGTTGTTGCAGCGGCATTTTTAATGAATTTTCTTCTTTGCATAATAAGTTAGTTTGAGTATGTGTATTAAAAATACACGATATTTTGCTAATTATGCAATTTGTAAATGCGAGATATGAATAAAATTAGATTTTAGATCTATTTATTGATAAGATTGTATTTGAGGTTAAAGCGATTGCGGATTCCATTCATGAGAAAATTGCTCTAAGTAATCTAACATAAACTGATGTCGCTGCTCTGCAAGGATTTTCCCATTTTTGGTATTCATCTTATCTTTTAAAAGCAATAATTTCTCGTAAAAATGATTTATGGTAGGCGCACTAGATTTTTTGTATTCTTCTTTGGTCATATGTAAATTAGGAGGAATATCAGGATTATAAATTTCCCTGTTTTTAAACCCACCATAGTTAAATGTTCTGGCAATACCTATGGCTCCAATAGCATCTAAACGATCTGCGTCTTGAATGATGTCCAATTCCTTAGAAGAGAATTTTACGCCGCCTTTTTCTAAAGTTTTTTTAAAGGAAATATTGTCTATAATTTGTACCACATGCTTTGTAATAGCCTTGTCAACTCCTAAAGAGTCAAGGAACTCTTTGGCAAGTTTAGGACCAATTGTCTCATCGCCATCGTGAAATTTTGCATCAGCAATATCATGGAGTAGGGCCCCAAGGCTCACCACCAAAATATCAATGTCTTTTTCATCCTTAGCAATTAATAATGAGTTTCTAAATACGCGCTGAATATGAAACCAATCATGTCCGCCTTCTGCGCCTTGTAACGTTTCTTTTACAAAAGCAATAGTTTCTTCTACAATAGTGGTGTTGGTCATTTAAATATGTACTCCTGTGGTTATTACTTTTTCTATTTGTACGATTAGTTCATCAAGATTTCCTGTGTTTTCTAAAGGTTGATGTACATCTAAGGTAATATGACTTCCCAATCCGTTAGGAAATTTTCCGTAACGAAGGGTTTTCCAAGAGTTGTTAATGCTAATAGGAACGATCAATGCGGAAGGTGCATTTTTCATTAGTAATTTTAATCCTGTAGTTTGGAAAGGTTTAGGATGTCCTGTTCTGCTCCTTGTTCCTTCGGGGAAAATTACGGCACTTCTTTGATGAGTTTCTATGTACTTTCCTAATTTTATAATCTGACTAAGTGCTTGCTTGCTATCCTTTCGGTCTATTAAAACAGAACCCCCGTGAACTAGATTGTAAGAGACACTAGGAATTCCTTTTCCTAGCTCTATTTTACTAACAAATTTTGGATGATTCTTTCGAAAATACCAAATTAAAGGTGGAATGTCTAGCATGCTTTGATGGTTTGCTACCAGAATTAATGAACGATCTGTTGGCAGTGTGTAGGGGTTATTAAAGCTATACCTTGTTCCAATAATATGAGAACATTTCATTAAACTAAAGTTCAGAACACTTACCACTCTTTTAAGCCCCGGATAACCAAACAGGTTATTAGCGAGCCACTGTATGGGGTGAAAAAATAAAAGTGTCAACCCAAAACAAACGAGGTAGAGTGCACTTAACGGATATGCCAGAATTTTTTGCATGGTACAAAAATAAAAAACCGCTCTATATAGAACGGTTTTTCAAATAAAATTTTATTGTTTCATTTAAAATGCAGGAATAAACCGCATTTTAAAATTAACAGAATTCGTTATAAGCAGCCATTAAATTATCTGCAATAACTTCTGCTGGTCTACCTTCAATATGGTGACGCTCAATCATATGAACCAATTCGCCATCTTTAAATAATGCCATACATGGTGATGATGGAGGAAAAGGAACCATTAAGCTTCTTGCTTTATCAACAGCGTCAAAATCTACACCAGCAAAAACCGTTACAATATGATCTGGTTTCTTACTATTGGTTAAGCTAAATTTTGCTGCTGGTCTTGCGTTAGCTGCGGCGCAACCACAAACAGAATTTACAACTACTAATGTTGTGCCTTCTGCATTAACAGCTTTTTCAACTGCTTCAGCGGTATGTAATTCTTCAAACCCAGCAGATGCTAGGTCTTCTCTCATCGGTTTTACTAATTCTGCAGGATACATAGTCTTATTTTTTAATCTATTTATATAATTATTCAAAGATAACCAATTTGTCGTAGTTCTTCTTAACTCCTTAACTTTTCATTACAGCATTTTTTGTAATGGAAAATTATATCTTTGGCCTAAATTTTTGAAAGCATGAAGTGGATTTTTCTTATCGTTATATTTTATATCCTTCGAAAAGTATTCAGTAAAACTAAAATAACAACTTTTTCTACAACTTCTAAAACGGTTAGTCCTGCAGATTTTGAACTTAATTTACTTTCGCTTTGTTCCATCGTAATTAAAGCAGATGGTAAGGTGAGTCCGAGTGAAATGGAGTATGTGCAACGTTACTTTGTGGCTACCTATGGAAAAGATAAAGCCAATGCCATTTTTAGAACATTTAATGATGTGATAAAAAAAAGAGAGGTATCTGCACAACGTATCTGTGATTACATGAATCAAAGAACGCGTGTAGAGGTGCGGTTACAATTAATTCACTTTCTTTTCTCTATTGCACAAGCAGATGGTAATGTAAGTGGGGCAGAAGTAAGTAAAATTCAAGAAATTGCTGGTTATTTACGAATTGGCGGTAATGAGTTTGAGAGTATCAAGGCTATGTTTATCAAATCTGCAGACAATGCATATAAGATTTTAGAAATAGAAAAGTCTGCTACAGATGATGATGTTAAAAAGGCCTATAGAACTATGGCTAAAAAATACCATCCAGATCGGGTGATTACAGATGATCAAGCGATTAAAAAAGGGGCAGAAGAAAAATTTAAAGAAGTGCAAATGGCCTACGAAACAATTCAAAAAGAACGTGGCCTTAACTAATGAATAGCTAGGAATAGCCTAAGGAAAAATCTTAAAAAGGTATAATGAAATAACCTAGTGCCTTTTTTAGTTGAGTTCTTTTATGTCTCAAATCTGTAAGTATTAAAAAGTAAAAATTGTAATTTCGCCGCTTATTAAGATGTGGTTATGGGAGATTTTTGGTTTTATATTAAAATGGGATTAGAGCATGTATTAGACCTTTCTGCTTATGATCATATTTTATTTCTGGCAGCGCTCACCATTCCTTTTAGCTTTAAGAGTTGGAAAAAAGTATTGCTTTTAGCATCAATTTTTACAGCAACACATTGCTTGTCTTTGGCATTATCTACTTATGAAATACTAGTTGTAGATGTAGGTTTTATAGAGTTTTTAATTCCTGTGACCATTTTTATTACTGCTGTTTTTAATTTAGTATATGTAAAAGCAGATGTGCAGCACAAAAGCATGTTTTTGCATAGTATAGCAACGGCTTGTTTTGGATTAATTCACGGATTTGGATTTTCAAACTATTTTAAAATGCTAATGGCAGAGGAAGAAGATAAAATAACACCCCTGCTGGGTTTTGCATTTGGTATAGAGCTTTCACAATTAGTAATTGTTATTTCCGTTTTAATAGTAGCTTGGCTAATGCAGAATGTGCTCAAGGTAAAGCAGTCAATATATATTATAATCGCTTCTATTGCCGTACTTTTAATCACAATTCCAATGTTGGTAGCTACTTTCCCTTTTTGATTTTCACTTAAAATTAACCCTTTGTGGTTGTAGAGATAGCGCAAAGCAGGTATCTTAGTACTTTATTTAAATAGCCTTTACCGCATTTATGAAAGATAGCAAACAAAAAAAATACGATAAGGCCTACCTTAGAATGGCTAGTGAGTGGGGAAAATTATCTTTCTGTAAAAGAAAACAAGTTGGAGCTATAATCGTAAAAGACAGGATGATTATTTCCGATGGATATAATGGCACCCCGACTGGTTTTGAAAATCATTGTGAAGATGAAGAGGGGTATACAAAATGGTATGTGTTACATGCTGAAGCTAATGCAATCTCTAAAGTAGCCTCATCTACACAGTCTTGCAATGGCGCTACATTATACATTACTTTATCACCTTGTAAGGAGTGTAGTAAGTTAATACATCAATCTGGCATAAAACGTGTTGTATATCAAAATGGATATAAAGACGATTCTGGGCTTCAATTTTTACAAAAAGCAGGAGTAGAATTAGTTCATTTGTCTGAAATTAAAGAAAATATATCCTAAGTAATCACGCACTAAATGAAGAATAAACAACAGTATTTATGGCCTATTATAGTAGCCGGATCCCTTGCAATAGGTGTTTTTGTTGGTGGAAAACTTCATTTTAACGACTCTCCAGAGAAACTATTTTCAACCAATTCAAAAAAAGATAAGCTAAACAGGTTAATAGATTATATTGATTACGAGTACGTTGACGAGATAAATACAGATAGTATTGTTGATGTTGCTGTAAATAATATTCTAGATAAATTAGATCCGCACTCTGTTTATATTCCTAAAAAAGATATGGCTAAAGTATCTGAGAGTATGAAAGGTGATTTCGTAGGAATCGGAGTGAGCTTTTTTATGGAAAAAGATACTATTTCTGTAGTGAGAACTATAGAAGATGGACCCAGTTTTAATAAAGGCATAAAACCAGGGGATCGTATTTTAATGGCAGATAATGACACCTTGTTTGGAAAAGACATTCCGAATGAAGTTATTATTGAAAAACTCAAAGGAAAGAGAGGAACTTCCGTAAAGCTTAAAATTTACCGTAAGCAAGACGATAAAACATTTTCTATCACCATAAAGCGAGGCAATATACCTTTAAAGAGTGTAGAAGCCGCTTATATGCTAGAAGGTGATATTGCGTATATAAAAGTAAATAGGTTTGCAGAATCTACCTTCAAAGAGTTTAAGCAAGCATTAGGGAAGTTACAGCAACAAGGGGCTAAGAAACTAGTGTTAGACTTGCGAGATAATCCTGGGGGATACTTAGGTATTGCAGAGCAAATGGCCGATGAGTTTTTGGTAGATGGTAAATTAATTTTATTTACTAAAAATAAAAAAGGAGAAATAGATAAAGCGTTTGCAACCGATAAAGGAAGTTTTGAAAATAAGCCTATTTATGTGCTGATTAATGAGCGTTCCGCATCTGCTAGTGAAATTATTGCAGGGGCGTTGCAAGACAATGATGTGGGGACTATAGTAGGGAGAAGATCTTTTGGAAAAGGCTTAGTGCAAAGAGAAATGGAATTAGGTGATGGTTCTGCAGTGCGTTTAACCATTTCTAGATATTATACCCCTACAGGGCGTTCTATTCAAAAAGATTATACCAAAGGACATAAAGATTACTATCAGAAATTTACAGATCGTTATTCAAGTGGTGAGTTGGTATCTGTAGATAGTATTAAAGTGGCCGATTCTTTGAAATTTACAACCCCTAAAGGGAAAGTAGTATATGGCGGCGGCGGTATTATTCCAGACGTTTTTGTGCCTATAGGAGATTATGATGAAGAAACTATTTCTTCTTTAGAAAGTGTAGGCATCTTATCTAGGTTTGCATTTACTCATTTAGAAGAAGATAGAAGGCGTTATAAGGATTATACCGAAGATCAGTTTATCAAAAACTTTAAGGTAGATGATATCCTATTTCAGAAATTTGTGGATTATATGGTTCAATTTGGTGCACAAGGATATAATGCTTTTAATTATAAAGATTTTGAAGGCAAAATAAAACTGTATATCAAAGCATCTATTGCAGAGCAAATATTTAATCCTAATGCATACGCTATCATAAAAGGACAAGATGATAGTATGCTTCTTAAGGTATTAGATTTGGATAACCCAAATAGAAATTTAAATCAGGAGGAAAGAGTAGAAGCGGTAAACTAATTGCCTTCTACTTTTTGCTGAATTTTCTTAGACATCATAAAGATTACAATTAAAACAATAGCGCAAAGTGCTGCCACGATTCCTATAAGCGCAATAACGCTGTCTCCTTGTAGTGGGTTATTAAAATCTATAACGGTTGCATTATAAACAATTAAGGCAACAGCTATAACGATCAATACAATACTTACGATTTTAGTCATGTTTCAGAATTTTGAAATTTATTTAAAAAAGTTCATTAATATTCGCTGCGAATAATTTTACGGCAATGGCCAGTAAGATAACACCAAAAACTTTTCTGATGACACTTAATCCTGTTTGTCCTAGTAGTTTTTCAATTCTCTTAGAAGATTTCAAGACTAAGTATACAAAGATAATGTTGATGATAATAGCAACTATGATGTTCTCTACAAAATATTCTGCACGTAATGATAAGATGGATGTCATAGTACCGGCACCTGCTATTAACGGAAAAGCAATAGGTACGATAGAAGCGCTTTCTGGAGCATCATCTCGGTAAAGTGTAATCCCTAAAATCATTTCTATAGCTAGGAAGAAGATAATGAAAGAACCAGCAACGGCGAAGGAGTTTACATCTATTCCAATTAAATTTAGGATCTCATCTCCAATAAAAAGAAAAGCTACCATGATAATAGCCGCAACAATAGAGGCTTTTTCAGATTGTATATGACCTACTTTATTTCGTAAACCTATAATAATTGGGATGCTTCCTAATATATCAATGACAGCAAACAGAACCATTGTTGCTGTAGCAATTTCTTTAAAATCGAAATGAAATTCCATAACTTAAAAATATGTGCAAATTTACGGTTTAAATCAAGTATTAGCCGTTTTAATACAAAATAAATCAAGATAAGGGTATCTTTGAGCTTTTAAATACAGTTATGTTTCAAATAGGAAAAACTTTAGTCTCTGAAGAAATAATAGATAACGATTTTGTCTGTAATCTAACCGCTTGCAAAGGTGCTTGCTGTGTAGATGGTGATGCTGGTGCACCACTGGAAGACAAGGAAACCGAAATACTGGTTGATATTTATCAAAAAGTAAAACCTTTTTTAAGGGCAGAAGGTATCGCTGTCATAGAAGAAGAGGGGGCTTTTGTAAAAGGTGAAGATGGTGAATGGGAAACTCCATTGGTAAATGGTAGCGAGTGTGCTTATGTTGTTTTTTCAGATAACGGTACTGCTAAATGTGGTTTAGAAGATGCGTATAATGCAGGGGTTACTGATTGGAAGAAGCCAGTTTCTTGTCATATGTATCCAGTGCGTATCCGTGAGTATACGGAGTTTACGGCTGTAAATTATCATAAATGGCATATTTGTGACCCTGCTTGTTCTTTAGGGGAAGAATTAAAAGTGCCTGTTTATAAATTTTTGAAAGAAGCTTTAATTCGAAAATTTGGAGAACAATGGTATACAGAGCTAGAACTTGCAGCAGCTGAACATACTAAATAGTAGGTATGGAAACAATGACCTTGGTGCCGGCAGGATTTTTTTGGTCATCATAAAGGTCAATAATCTGAACCTCAAAAGTATTCTGGAAGTCTTTAGAGAAATTGGCTAAACGCTCTTTTGTAATATCGATACCTATAGATTTTCTTTTGAGCACTTTATTTTCTTTTATAACTTCTGCGGCGGCACGCCCTATACCGTTGTCTGTTATCGCTATGGTAGTGAAATAATCATTCTCTTGTTTTATTTCTATAACAATGCTCTTATTCTCTTCTCTAGTGGAAAGGCCGTGCCATATAGCATTTTCTAAAAAGGGTTGCAGGATCAAAGAAGGTATTTTAATGTCATTAGCATCAATACCATCGTCTATTTTTATCTGAAAATCTATTTCATTAGAGAATCTAATATTCTCAATATTCATATAGAGTTCAATAGTCTCTAGTTCTTCGGCTAATGATATTTCTTTTAAGGAAGAGGCTTCTAGTATCTTACGTACTAATTTAGAAAATTTGTTGAGGTAGTAAACTGCATTTTTCTTTTCATTGTTAATAATATAAAGTTTGATGGAATTTAGGGAATTAAATAAAAAGTGGGGATTCATTTGACTTCGAAGCATACTTTGCTCCAAAGTCAGTAGTTTTTTTTCATTTTTGAGCTGAAATTGGCGGTATAAGATGTAAAGTATTAAAGAGGTAAGAGCAAGTAAAAGGGTACTTATTAATAAGGTGTTTTCGTTTTTTCTTAACTTGAGTCTTACAAGTTCATTCTCGCGAGCAAGCGCTTCAATTTGGTTGTTTTTCTTTTCAGTATCATATCGGAACAAAACGTCATTCACATACCTAACATTGGTTTCATTGGTAATGGCATCTTCTATTTCCTTTGATTTTTTGTAGAAGGTCAAGGCTTTCTCAAAATCGCCTTTTTTAATGTAAAGATTAGAAAGATGATTATAGCCAATGGTTTGAGAGCGGGGCAGATCATACTTAACAGATAAGCGTATACCTTCGATTAAATTTTCTTCAGATTCTTCATAGGCTCCTAGCTCCATCTGCGCCCAACCTAAATTTATAAACACCGAAGAGCTTATGAATTTATCACCTAAAGCTATAGATTTAGATAAGGTGGTTTCTAAAATTTGTCTGGCTTTTAAAGTTTTGTGCTGCTTTATAAAAACTTGCGCGATACTATTATTACAGATAATGCGGCCCATTTCATTATCCATCTCTTCATTAAATGCCAAAGATTTTCTGTAGTAATTTAAAGCGCTTTTTAAATCTCCAAGTTCTTCATAGCATTCTCCAATATTTTGGTTGTTAATAGCTTGCCCTAGTTTGTTATGGAGTTCTTCTTCTAAAAGCAAAGATTTTTCAAAAATTTCAATAGCAACTTTATATTGCTTCAGGTTTTGGTAAATGTTTCCAATGCCATTTAAAGATACATTTTTACTGTGTTTTAAGCCTTCCGTTAGAACTGGGGCCGATTCTGCCAATTCTATGGCTTCTTGCGCGTAATCTAAAGCTGTTTTTACAGCGTCAATACGCCTGTATACAACGCTTAACATGTTTAGACTGTACACCTTGAGTTCTAAGTTGTTTGATTTTTTGGCGAGCTCTAGTGCTTCTTTATGGTATTCAATTGCTTGGTTAAATTTTGAAATGTTGCGGTAGCTTGTCCCTATTTGATTTAGAGCGTAAACTTGCCCGTCTAAATATTTTTTTTTGGAGGCGCTATTTGCAAAATATAACATTAACAAGGTGTCTTTCCGGCTAGGCCTTAAGGCTTTGTCTATGCTTCTATACTCTGATGGTGCTTTTGCAATCAGGCTATCGGTTGTATGGATGAATTTTTCTGGAATATTTTGGCTGTAAGCATAAAAAGATGAGCATGTAAATAAAAAGCATGCTATACTAAAAATACTCCAAGAATAAGAACGAAAGGATTTAGGTTTGGTTTTTTTTGTCCCCTGCATAAAATCATGTTATATTAAATCTAAGAAGTCTGATTTCTTCTGTCTTGAGACTGGTATTTTGTGGTTAGATTCTAGTATAATATAGCCGTCAGTTTTAATAAATTCTTTAATTTTATTTAAGTTAATGATATAAGAATTGTGAATTCTGTAAAAACATTCGCTTGGTAGAATTTCATTAACTTCTTTTAGTTTTTTGGTGAGCACAATTTTATGACCGTCGGTAAGGTAAATGGTGCTGTAGTTGCCGTCAGACTCCACATATAAAATTTGATCACTCTGTAAGAAAACAAGTTTTCCATCCGTATTAATGGTAATTTTCTTTTGAAGCGATGTGGCGTTAAAATTTAGTAAGATTTTTTCTAATTTTTCACTAGTAATTGTCCTGGCATTAAATTTTTTAATCTTTGCAATGGTGTCACTTAAATCATCGGAGTCTATCGGTTTTAAAAGATAATCTATAGCCTCGTGTTTCATCGCTTTAATAGCGTATTGGTTGTAAGCTGTAGTAATAACTACGGGGAACTCCTTGTTTTTTAATTTTTGGATAAATTGAAAACCGTCCATAGTAGGCATTTCAATGTCTAAAAAAAGACAATCTGGGGTGTTTTCTTTTTTTTCAAGGTATTCTAGTGCCTCAATGGGGTTTGTAAAAGACGCCACAACTTCAATCTCATCACTAAAATTCGTTAGCTCCCAAGTTAGACTTTGGAGGGCTTTAATTTCATCATCAACAATTACGGCTTCGAGCATAGGATCTTAAATGTAATCAAAAATACGAGTAAATTCATTTGTTGGCTACCCTTAATGTATCAATGGTGTATTTTTAAGTACATATGGATAAAATGTTTTCATCATGCTTTGTCTTAAATCTTTGAAGGTATTTCAATAGCTATTGTTATTTATAGTCTTGTAAATAGCCTAAAATGTTAAATATACCATTTATACAGTTTTCTTCACCATTGGTACATTACAGATTAGAAGGGTCTGTAATTGTCATAATTTAGTCCTGTTGTTTAATAAAACGAAGTCCCCCTTAAAGATGGTTCATCATCTTTATTCGGTTCATTGAATTTGATAGAAAATTTATAAGCGTTCCATTAAAAAACAGAAATCATGCAAAAATCATTTATTCTATTTGTAGTGTTAATTATAGTTATAACGGTAGCGGCATTAATAGAGCGAGAACTCAATTATGATCAGAATGATGATTATGCGGCTTTGACAAGTGAACAAATTAAAAAACAATAAAGGGTGTTACTAGTAAACTATTTACGGCGTAGTATTTCCAACTTCAAATTAGTTGCAGGTGGTTTGTTTGCGCTGGTATTGCTGACCTCTTACCTTCCAGATGCTACATTAGATAGTAGCGCTTTTGTAAGCAATTCAGAATATGTATTAAAAACTAGCGGGCACTATACCAATGAAGTGTCTGGTGAAATGACTTTTAAGACCACTTCCAAGAAAAATAGCCTTGGAGAGAATTTTATAACACTTACGGCGGAAGTGAAAGATGTAGAAGATAGCATGTTTTCATTTTTAATATCTCAGAAATTGGAGAGTGATACGATAGAGAAAGGGGTGTATAAAATCACCTATAATAATGAAGGCTCTGTATATAGGGAAGAAGGAGCTTTAGGCTTTTTTAATATTTTAAATTCTAATGAATTGCCCTACTACGCGACTGACGGAAAAATAATTATTTCTAAAATTAATGAGAATAATATCAAAGGTTTTGTACATTTAACCTTAGAAAATTTTCGAAATAATAAAATTTTAATTTCCGGCAATTTTAATGCTAATGTAATAAAGGAATAAAAGTAAACTGTCAGACCATAGTGCTACTCTATTAATGCATATGAATAGTTAGAATATGTGTTGCTGCAAATGCGGCGGAAGGACATTATTTATGACGACAATTAATTATAAAACTGAGTTTTTAATTCTGTTCTAGTTAGGTTTTTAGGTTTCGGGGGGAACTTCCTAAACCAACAAGTAATTTTTTGTTGTAAAATAAGGTCATAGGAGTAGCTAGGTTAGGCAGGATTTTATAGAAACCTACGGGTTTTAGAAATAGACCAAAGAGTATGTTTTTTTAAATACTTTTCGGTCTTTTTTTATGGAGGATACTCTTGTTGAATTATTGATTTTTTTTTGAAGAAAGCTAAAGCCTGTCTAAGCTCAACAAACATCACTTCTAAGAGTACATTTCAACAATCTGTGTTAAAAACTTTGTGTTAGAAAAGAGTAAACTTCCTTTCTTTACAGCCGATTATTTCCAATCTTTGTTAACCTGTCTCGTGAGTTTTTCCACTTACGAATTTTTAATTAGAAATAGAAGAAATATATGTCAGCAATAGAGCCAATCTTGCAAGAGAATAAAGATAGATTTGTAATTTTTCCAATCCAACATAATGATTTATGGGAATGGTATAAAAAGCAAGAAGCTTGTATCTGGACGGCGGAAGAAATTGATTTAAGTGAAGATGCTAACGATTGGAATAATAAGTTAAATGATGATGAGCGCTATTTTATAAAACACATTTTAGCCTTTTTTGCAGCATCTGACGGTATTGTAAATGAGAATTTAGCAGAGAACTTTGTAAATGAAGTTCAATATTCTGAAGCTAAGTTCTTCTACGGTTTTCAAATAATGATGGAGAACATCCATTCGGAAACCTATTCTTTATTGATTGATACGTATGTTAAAGATGAAAAAGAAAAAACAGTTCTTTTTCAGGCGATAGAAAACTTCCCTGCAATTAAGAAAAAAGCAGATTGGGCCTTAAAGTGGATAGATTCTCCAAGTTTTGCAGAGCGTTTAATTGCGTTTGCAGCAGTAGAAGGTATTTTCTTTTCTGGATCTTTTTGTTCTATTTTCTGGTTGAAGAAAAGAGGCTTAATGCCAGGATTAACATTCTCCAACGAGTTAATCTCTCGTGATGAAGGAATGCACTGTGATTTTGCAGTACACCTTCATAACAAACATATTGTAAATAAAGTGCCTAAAGAGCGTATTACAGAGATTCTTGTAGATGCTTTAAATATTGAGAGAGAATTTATTACAGAATCATTACCAGCTAGCCTAATTGGAATGAATTCTAAATTAATGACCCAATATCTTGAATTTGTAACCGATAGATTATTGGTAGAATTAGAGTGCGATAAAGTTTATAACTCAACCAATCCATTTGATTTTATGGATATGATTGGTATGGAAGGTAAAACTAATTTCTTTGAAAAAAGAGTTTCGGAGTATCAAAAAGCCGGCGTTTTAAATAACGATAAAGATGGTGATTCTCAGAAAATTAGCTTCGACGCAGATTTCTAAAAATAAACGATAAATTATCCTTAGTTCCGCAGCCTTTTCTTGCAGAACTAAGGAATTATAAACACCACTTGTTGTGCTTTGAAAAAGGCATGACCAGACCATTGTATCACTAAAAATAATTGTAGCCCATGTATGTACTAAAGAGAGACGGTAGAAAAGAACCAATGATGTTCGATAAGATTACGGCAAGAGTTCGTAAGCTTTGTTACGGACTAAATGAGCTAGTAGATCCTATAAAAGTTTCTATGAGAGTGATTGAAGGATTGTATGACGGAGTAACAACTTCAGAGCTAGATAATTTAGCAGCTGAAATTGCGGCTACCATGACTACTACACATCCGGACTTCGCTAAATTAGCAGCAAGAATATCCGTGTCTAACCTACATAAAAACACAAAGAAATCTTTCGCAGATACCATGAAAGATCTTTATGAATATGTAAACCCTAGAAATGGTAAAAAATCACCTTTATTATCTGATGAGGTGTTTAAAGTAATTTCTGAAAATGCAGAATTTTTAGATTCAACTATAATTTATAACCGAGATTTTGGCTACGACTATTTTGGTTTTAAAACTTTAGAACGTTCTTACTTATTAAAAATTAATGGGCAAATAGCAGAGCGTCCTCAACATATGTTAATGCGTGTATCTGTGGGGATACATTTAGATGATTTAGATGCTGTCGTTGAAACGTACGAATTAATGTCTAAAAAGTATTTTACACATGCTACGCCAACCCTGTTTAATTCAGGAACACCAAAGCCTCAAATGTCTTCTTGTTTCCTTTTAGCAATGAAAGATGATAGTATTGATGGTATTTATGACACCTTAAAGCAAACGGCAAAGATTTCTCAATCGGCGGGTGGTATAGGATTGTCTATTCATAATGTACGTGCTACAGGTTCTTATATTGCGGGAACTAACGGAACTTCGAACGGGATTGTACCGATGTTGCAGGTGTTTAATGATACCGCACGTTACGTAGATCAAGGTGGAGGAAAACGTAAGGGTAGTTTTGCTATCTATGTAGAGCCATGGCATGCAGATATCTATGAGTTTTTAGATCTTAAAAAGAATCATGGTAAAGAAGAAATGCGTGCTAGAGATTTATTCTATGCGATGTGGATTCCAGATTTATTCATGAGAAGAGTAGAGGCTAATGAAGAGTGGACCCTAATGTGTCCTAATGAATGTCCAGATTTATTTAAGCATCATAGTGATGTTTTTGAAGCAATGTATTTAAAATACGAAGCTGAAAATAAAGGTCGCAAAACAGTAAAAGCTAGAGAGCTTTGGGAAAAAATTCTTGAATCTCAAATAGAAACGGGTACACCTTATATGTTGTATAAAGATGCAGCAAACCGGAAGAGTAATCAGAAGAATTTAGGGACTATTCGATCTTCAAACTTATGTACTGAAATTATGGAGTATACTTCTCCAGATGAGGTTGCAGTATGTAACTTGGCATCTATTGCATTGCCAATGTTTATTAAGAATGGAGAGTTTGATCATAAAGAATTGTTTAAAGTTACCAAACGTGTAACAAGAAACTTAAATAAGGTTATTGATAGAAATTATTATCCAGTTAAAGAAGCAGAAAATTCTAACGTACGTCATAGACCAATTGGTTTAGGGGTGCAAGGTTTAGCAGATGCTTTTATAATGTTGCGTTTACCTTTTACCAGTGATGAGGCAAAGGCATTGAACCAAGAGATTTTTGAAACCTTATACTTTGCAGCAGTAACCGCTTCAATGGAAATGGCGAAAGAAGAAGGGCCATATTCTAGTTATGAAGGGTCTCCAATCTCTCAAGGAGAGTTTCAATACAACCTATGGGGTATAAAAGACGAAGAGCTTTCTGGTCGTTGGGACTGGGATAAACTTCGTAAAGAAGTGAAGAAAAACGGTGTGCGTAACTCTTTATTAGTAGCGCCAATGCCAACAGCTTCTACCTCTCAAATTTTAGGAAATAATGAATGTTTTGAGCCTTATACATCTAACATTTATACGAGAAGAGTATTGTCTGGTGAGTTCATTGTGGTAAACAAGCATTTATTAGAAGATTTAGTAAATCTTGGTTTATGGAATGAAAACTTAAAACAAGAGTTAATGAGAGCAAATGGTTCTATTCAACACATAGATATCATTCCTCAAGATATTAAAGAATTGTATAAAACAGTTTGGGAATTAAGTATGAAAGACATTATTGATATGTCTAGACAAAGAGGGTACTTTATTGACCAAAGCCAGTCTCTTAACTTATTTATGGAAGGTGCAAACTTTTCTAAGTTAACCTCTATGCATTTTTATGCTTGGAAGAGTGGTTTAAAAACGGGGATGTATTATTTAAGAACTAAATCTGCTGTAGATGCTATTAAGTTTACCTTAGATAATACCAAGAAGAAAGAAGTTCCAGTTAGTGTTGCTGCAGACGCAGAAACTGTAGCGGCGACACCAGTACTTAAGCCAGAGATTAAGGTGGCTGCCACTCCTGCGGTACAGCAGGAGGTAGATATTCAGCCAATGACGCCTCAGGAGATGAAAGAGATGATCGCAAGGGCTAAAGAAGGCCAAGCAGATGATGATTGTTTAATGTGTGGTTCTTAATAGCCCACATATAAGTACGAAAAAGCCCTTAGAAGTAATTCTAAGGGCTTTTTTTATGACTAGTGATAATGTGTGTTTATTTTTTAAAATAAGGCTTTAATACCGCCATTGATATAAAAGCAATGATATAGATCGATAAAAGTATATAGTGTTTTTCCATAGTCGTGCGTCATTGACAATCCTCTACTTTATATACGAGCCTTTATTCTGGCTTGGATTTTAATACATAGTTAAAAATGAGCAGGTTGCAAAAAGCCCTATGATTTTAGAAGTCTAAAATTATAGGGCTTTATTTATTTTAAAGGTGGTTTCTACTAGATAGACCAGGCTTTACCCCCAGTTAACTCTTGTAAATCTCCACAACCAATATATTCACCAGGTACCGGCAAGTAAGCTAAAACTTCTTCACCTACATATTCAGATGTTTTGTATCCCCAAATAACCATACCTCTTAAATTATTAGCAAAGGCAAATCTAGATACCGTGTCATCTAATTCTGGTGTTTCGCCGTTTTCAATAGCTTTATTGTAGGTATTAATCATTTTGAAGTTTTTAACCTCATCTTCCTTAGTTACTTTAAAAGCACTTGCTAATACAGGCTCTAAATCTTCAGCAGTTAAATCTGCAATAGTTTCTTTGCCAGAATCAGCTACTGCTTTGCTTAAGAATTTGCTCATAGACATTCTTAGGAAATTTTGTTCCTCTACTTCCATGATTTCTTTAGCAAATTTGTCTATAAATACATGAACATTTACTTCAGATGCAGAAGGTGTGTCTGTTTTAGGTAGAATAATGTCCACCAACTTATGTAATGCTGCACCTTCTTCTTTAGATAAAAAGTCCGGTGTCCATTCTACAGCAGTTTGCTCATTACAACTTTGTACTAAGCTTATTAATGTTGGGGTAGCTACCACATAACCAAGTGATAATCCTATGTTCTTGAGGGCGATTCTTCTATCCATTATAAGTTTCCTTTTTTAAGTTGTTCTGCGGCATGGTTTGCAGCTCTTGCAGTAAATGCCATATAGGTTAATGAAGGGTTTACACAACTAGCTGATGTCATGAAAGCACCATCGGTAACATAAACGTTAGGTACTGCATGTACTTGATTGTTTCCGTTTAGTACAGATGTCTTAGGATCTCTACCCATACGAGCAGTTCCCATTTCATGTATTCCTAATCCAAGAGCACCAGGCCTATCATAAGCCTTAACATCTCGTAGTCCAGCTTTTTCAAGCATTTCTACTGCTTGTTGTTTAATGTCTTCACGCATTTTCCATTCGTTCTCTTTGAATTCGGCATCAAAGACAACAGTAGGTAAGCCCCAACTATCTAAATTATCATAGTCAAGAGTCATTCTATTATCCTCGTAAGGTAAAACTTCTCCAAAGCCCATAATTCCCATATTCCATCCGCCAGGCTTCAAAATAGTTTCTTTTAAGTCTTTACCAAAAGATACTTCAGCAATAGATTCTTCCCAGTTTCCTCTGCTTGCGCCACCTTGATAACCAAAGCCTCTAATATAGTCTTTTCTGTCGGTATCGCCCCCAATGTTTCTAAAACGTGGTATGTAAACACCGTTTGGTTTACGGCCTTTATAGTACTTGTCTTCAAAACCATCAAACTTACCGTTAGCACCAACACCTAAATGGTGGTCCATGATGTTTCTTCCCAATTGGTCAGAATCATTTCCTAGTCCATTAGGGAAACGTTCTGATTTTGATTGTAGCAAAATTTGGGTAGAAGCCATTGATGAAGCGCATAAGAAAATAACTTTTGCCTTAAAAACAAGTTCTTCTTTTGTTAAACGGTCAATAACTTTAACTCCGATTGCTTTTTTGGTGGCATCATCATAAATAACTTCAGAAACAATAGAATCTGGACGTAAGGTTAAGTTTCCAGTATTCTCTGCAGCAGGCAGTGTAGAAGAATTTGAGCTAAAATAAGCGCCAAAAGGACACCCTCTAATACAACGGTTTCTAAATTGACATTTACTTCTGCCATCAAATTTCTTATCGCCTGTAATATGTGCAACACGACCAGCGGTAACAACTCTACCGTCAAAGTTTTCTGCTACCTTCTCTCTAAAGGTTTGTTCTACACAATTCAATTCCATCATAGGGCCAAATTGACCATCAGGTAATTGTTCTAATCCTAAATTTTCACCACTTACGCCTATGTAAGATTCTATTTTATCGTACCAAGGAGCAATATCTTTATAACGAACAGGCCAGTCTACTGCAATACCATCTTTTTTATTAGCTTCAAAATCAATATCACTCCAGCGGTAGCTATGACGACCCCACATAATAGATCTACCTCCTACGTGATAACCACGCATCCAGTCAAATCGTTTTGTTTCGCTATATGGGTGTTCTAAATCATTTACAAACCAGAAGTTGTGCGGTGCTTTAACAGTATACCCTGTTCTTGCTTGTTTAAGTTGTTTGTCTCGCTCTTCTTTAGGTAATTCTCCATTATTTGGAAAATCCCAATCATCCATATTTGCTGTTGGATAATCTTTAATATGTGTGACCATTTTTCCACGCTCCAAAACCAAAGTTTTAAGACCGTTTTCGCATAGTTCTTTAGCAGCCCATCCACCACTTATACCAGTACCAACAACAATCGCGTCATACGACTCTTGTTCTTCGTTGTAAAAAAATTTGCTCATGCAGTAAAATTGTTTATTTCGTAAATTTATTAAATATAAAATAAATTTTTTACATTTAAACGCTTAGAATACAAGGATATCTCACTATAACGTTGTAGTGGGCTGATAATTTAACAAATGACTATTTTATACAATATGAAAGATTTAATTTTTAATAAGCGCAGTTTACTTTTCATTTATTTTTCACTTTTTTTATTCTTTTTATCGTGTAAAGAAGAAAAGAAAAAAGAGGAGGTAATTCCGGAAATAGAAGAAGAGGTTGTAGTCACTCCATTTTTTAAATTATCAATAGCACAATGGTCCATGCATAAAATGGTTTTTGATGATAAGGTAAGCCCATATACATTTGCAGAAAAAGCCAAAGCTTTAGGTTTTTCTGGATTGGAATATGTGAGCGGTTTGTATTATGAGGAATTAGAAAAAGAAAATTTTTCTGAAGAGGCAATGGCGGCTTTCGTTGAAAAATGTAATACAGAAAGTAAGAAACATGGAATGACAAATCTTCTTATCATGATTGATGGTCAAGGTAATCTTGCTACGGAGGATGCCGAAGAACGTAAAGCGGCGGTAGAAAACCATTACAAATGGGTAGATGCTGCGGCGGCCATGGGATGCCACTCTATCCGTGTAAATTTAGCTGGCGGAACCACTAAAGAAAAATGGTTGGAAAGTGCTGTAGATGGCTTAACCCAATTAGCAACTTATGCGAAGGATAAAAATATAAATGTACTGGTAGAAAATCATGGAGGGTATTCTTCAAATGCGTCAGATTTGGCTGCGGTAATGAGTACTGTTGCTATGCCAAATTGTGGTACGCTTCCAGATTTTGGAAACTTCTGTATGAAAAGAAAAGATGGTTCTATCTATAACGGTGAATGTGCAGAAGAGTATGATATGTATAAAGGTGTGAAGGAATTAATGCCTTATGCGAAAGGTGTAAGTGCAAAGTCCTACAATTTTGATGCGGAAGGAAATGAAACTAAAATCGATTTTTATAAAATGATGAAAATTGTAAAAGAGGCAGGTTATGAAGGTTTTGTTGGCGTAGAATATGAAGGAGATGTATTGACGGAAGAAGAAGGGATTATAGCGACTAGAGATTTGTTGCTTAAGGTGGCTAAAGAGTTATAATACTAATGATCTATGTATTTAGATAGATGAATTAGATGGGCTAGAAGAGATTCATTATCAAAACCAAAGAACTACCTTCGATATAATTACTTAGGCAGAAAATTTTGATACAAGAATTGAAAGCAGAAACTCAAAAAGGAGAACAATAGAACAAACAACCAATTTATATATTATCAACATGGAACAAATAAATAAGAGTAAAGTTTTCTTAGCGGCCTGTATGGCATTAATTGTAACGTCTATGACTTTTGCAATTAGAGCGGGTATTTTAACGCAGTTAGGAGAAGATTTTGGAATTACCAATCAAGAGTTGGGTTGGATTAATAGTATGGCATTCCTAGGGTTTCCTTTGGCAATGTTGCTTGGAGGACTTTTGTTTAATTCTTTAGGGGCTAAAAAATTATTAATTGTGGCTTTTGTTTGTCACTTACTAGGATTGGTACTTACCATATTTGCTGGTGGTTTCTGGACGTTGATTATCTCTACCTTCTTTATTGGCTTTGCAAATGGTTCTGTAGAAGCAGCATGTAACCCTATGATTGCAGATATGTATACCAACAATAGAACAGCTATGTTGAATAAATTTCATGTTTGGTTTCCTGGAGGTCTAGTAATAGGATCTTTAGTTTCTAAATTCATGACAGACGGGGGTTTAAATTGGCAGTTACAAATTGCAACCATGTTAATACCAACCGCTATCTATGGTTTCTTAATATTTACCCAGAAATTTCCTCAGAGTGAGAATATTGAATCAAATACATCATCTAATATAAAGGCGCTTGCAAACCCATTATTTTTATTCATGATGGTGTGTATGACCCTTACGGCAACTTCAGAATTTATACCACAACAATGGATAGAAACAATTTTAGGTAGCTCAGGAGCAAGTCCAATGTTAGTATTAGCTTTAGTTACAGGGATTATGGCTTTAGGAAGATTTTTTGCAGGGCCAATTATTCATAGGCTTAATCCTATTGGCGTTTTGCTAATGTCTGCCATAATTACGGCTACAGCAATTTATTTTATGAGTGTCGCAGACGGTTCTATGATTTATGTGGCGGCAGCTTTATTTGCTCTAGGTGTTTGTTATTTCTGGCCAACAATGATAGGGTTTATATCAGAATATACGCCTAAAACAGGAGCTTTAGGAATGTCATTGGTAGGGGGTGCAGGAATGTTTGCAACCTCTATTTGGAATCCAATCATTGGTTCAAGATTAGATGCGGAAAAAGAAAGTGCAATTGCTTCTGGTTTGGTAGGAAAAGTGGCAGAAGTTGCTGCAGGAAAAGCAGTGTTAGGGTTTATGGTATACTTTCCAGTAGCCTTGATAGTTTTATTCGGAATTCTATTTGTTATTCGTAAAAAAATAGAAGAAAAAAGAGTAAACCAAGCAGCGGCACATTAATTAGAATTATTTAGTAGAAAAGATTAAAACACAAAAATGGCAAAGAAAATTAGATTAGGAATTTTAGGCGGAGGTGGCGACTCTCTTATTGGAATATTACATAGAGTTGCGTCACAGATTAATGATAATTATGAAATTGTAGGTGCGGTTTTCAATCCAAATTTAGAAGATAGTGTTGCATTTGCAGAAGAAATAGATATACCAACAAATCGTATTTATAAAGATTTTGATACCTTGGTAGAAGAAGAGCTAAAGCTTCCGGAATCAGAACGTATTCAAGTATGTTCTGTGCTTACGCCAAATTTTTTACATTTTCCAATGGCGAAGAAATTGTTGGAAAACGGTTTCAGCGTTATTTGTGAAAAACCAATGACAACCACGTATGAAGAAGCTAAAATTTTACAAGCTACCTTAGAAAAAGCAGGAACAATTTTCGCAGTAACACATACGTATACCGGGTATCCTATGGTGCGTCAAATGCGTGAAATGATTAAGCAAGGTGCTTTGGGTAAGATCCAGAAAGTAGATGTGCGTTATTACCAAGGTTGGTTAAATCCGGTAATTCACGACAAGGAAAAAAGATCTTCTACATGGCGATTAGATCCTGAGAAAGCAGGAATTAGCTGTTGCATGGGAGATATAGGGGTGCATGCTTTTAATATGATTGAATATACCACAGGAATGCAAGTAAAATCTATCCTAGCCGATTTGAATTACTTGTATGAAGACAATCAAATGGATATTGATGGTACGGTATTGGTCCGTTTTGATGGAAATGTAAAAGGTGTGCTTCGTTCAAGTCAAATTGCAACAGGGGAAGAAAACGGATTAGCAATTGCTATTTATGGCGATAAAGGCGGATTTAGATGGGAACAAGAAAATCCTAACTACTTATACGTTATGAGTGATGACAAGCCGTTACAGGTCTACAAACCAGGTCATGCGTATAATTCTGAACTATCCTTAAACGGTACAAAATTGCCTCCAGGACACCCAGAAGGTATTTTTGATTCTATGGCTAATATCTACTTAGGGGTGGCAAAAGCTATTAGAGGGCAAGAATATAACGATGGTGAATTTCCTACCATGATGGATGGTGTAAGAGGGCTAAACTTCATAGAAAGCACTGTGGCTTCTCATAAAGATGGGAATACATGGGTGGTATTAGATTAAGAAATATACCGTAAAAGAAAAAGCCGCATCATGCGGCTTTTTTTATTCGTATACTTTTTCAAATTCTTGACAGACGACAATCATACTGTCTCTAGGTTCTCTTTTAAAAGGAGCTAGTTCTCGCGTATAATAATCCCAATGGCTTTTTTTCCAATGTGCTAAGCTCTTGTCACCCTCACCTTCTAAACGGGCATACGCTTCATTTATGCTGAAGAATGGCTTTAGTTTTACGGCGGTAGTTTTTACAATGCATTTAGCATTACCAGCCCAATCTGTAATTACTAGGAAATCACCTATTTTAGGCAGCGGTTCATTTCGTAATTGCAACCCTAAGAGTGAAGGGGAGGTAGCTTTTTTCGTGTTTTTTAAAACTAATTCTACACATTCGTTAGCATCTTTTTCATTATCGCAAAAGTGAATGGTCTTTGGTGCGCTAACAAAAGCATCTTCTAAATGTTTATCTAAATAATCGCCCCACATGTTTCGGGCTGAAGCATTGTCCATAAATTCTTGTCTATTACTTATGCAAATTTACCTAATTTGAATTGTTCTGCAGCATGGTTTGCAGCTCTTGCTGTAAAAGCCATATAAGTTAATGATGGATTTACGCAGCTAGAAGATGACATAAAAGCACCATCCGTAACATAGACATTGGGTACGGTATGTATTTGATTGTATTTATTTACCATAGATGTTTTAGCATCGTGTCCCATTCTAGCGCCTCCCATTTCGTGGATGCCTAATCCTGGTCCTGTTTCCTTGTCATATACGTTTACATCCTTGAAACCAGCCTCGGTTAATATAGCAGCGATTTGCGTTTTAATATCTTCACGCATGTTGTATTCGTTTTCTTTGAATTCAACATCAAAATTTAATTGCGGTAAGCCCCACTTATCTTTTTTGCTCACACTTAGCGTAACACGATTTTCGTCATAAGGTAAAAACTCTCCAAAACCTGTGGCGCCAATTTGCCATTGTCCAGGTTTTAAAATATTTTCTTTTAAAGCGGCACCGTATCCCATCTCTGCAACAGCGTCTGTCCAGCTGCCACGGCTTGCGCCACCCTGATATCCAAAGCCTCTTAAGTAATCTTTCTTTTCAGATGATTCATCTAAGTTTACAAATCTCGGAATGTAAAACCCATTAGGTCTTCGGCCTTTATAATATTTATCTAAATAGCCTTCTACTTTTGCATTGGCACCAAGTTGATAGTGGTGATCCATAATTCCTCTTCCTAAAGCATCAGAATCATTCCCCAATCCGTTCGGGAAACGTTCAGATTTTGATTGTAGCAAGATGCCAACGGAAGCCATTGAAGAAGCGCATAAGAAAATCACATCAGCATTAAATGTTATTTTTTCATTGGTTTCTGCATCTATGATTTTTACCCCGGTAGCTTTCTTCGTAGTGTCGTCATAAATAACCTCGTACGCAATAGAATTAGGTCTTAGGGTCATGTTTCCGGTACGTTCTGCTGCGGGTAAGGTAGAAGAGTTACTGCTGAAGTATCCTCCAAAAGGGCAACCTCTCCAACATCTATTTCTATATTGACAGGGTTGTCTGCCTTCAATAGGTTTTTCTTTATCTGTAATATGAGCCACACGTCCAATGGTTAATAAACGTCCGTCATCAAATTTTTCAGTCATGGATTTTTGAAGGTCTTCTTCTACGCAATTCAAATCCATCGGAGGTTGAAATTTTCCATCAGGTAATTGTTTGAGCCCTAATTTTTGTCCGCTTACACCAATGTATTCTTCCACTTTATCATACCAAGGAGAAATGTCTTTATAACGTACAGGCCAATCAACACCATGACCATCTTTTTTGTTTGCTTCAAAATCTAAATCGCTCCAACGGTAAGACTGTCTTCCCCAGGTCAATGATCTACCACCTACATGGTACCCTCTAATCCAATCAAAACGTTTGGTTTCCTCATAAGGGTGCTCTAAATCGTTTACAAAAAAATGTTTTGAATCTTCGGTGGGCGCCCAGCCAATCCTTTTCTGAATATGGTATTTTTTCTTGTCTTCTTTGGAGAGTTCGCCTTTTAAATCATAATCCCAATTATCATCATTCATGGTTTTATAATCTTTAATGTGCGCTACCATTGGTCCTCTTTCTAGAACTAATGTTTTTAATCCGTTCTCACAAAGCTCTTTTGCAGCCCATCCTCCGGTAATTCCTGTTCCTACAACGATTGCGTCGTATTTCTCATGCTGATTCATTGCTGTATATGTGTTATTATTCTATTGTAATTAGTATATTTAGTCATTGTCAATTTGAAATGGTAGTAGCATATCAAACATTAAATATAAGAGATTAATTCTTAAATTTTTAGTAATCAAATCATTCAAACAGTAATTTTTTAAATAATTAATAAAATAGTGATGAAAACAATAAAAGGACCAGCAGTTTTTTTAGCACAATTTGTAGATAGTAAAGCACCGTTTAATTCTCTTGATGGAATGTGTAAATGGGCGGCAGATTTAGGCTATAAAGGAATTCAAATTCCAACTTGGGTAGATTTCTTAATAGACTTAGATAAAGCGGCAGAAAGCCAAACCTATTGTGATGAACTTAAAGGCAAGATTAACTCTTATGGATTAGAGATTACGGAACTTTCAACACACTTACAAGGGCAGTTAGTAGCTGTAAACCCGGCTTACGATATAATGTTTGATAATTTTGCGCCAGATAAGGTTAAAAACAATCCTAAAGCGCGTACAGCTTGGGCGGTAGAAACGGTAAAAAAAGCAGCCACAGCTAGTAGACGTTTAGGGATAAATACCCACGCTACTTTTTCCGGAGCTTTACTTTGGCACACCATGCACCCGTGGCCACAGCGACCAGCTGGTTTAGTAGAAATGGGCTTTGAAGAATTAGCAAAACGTTGGATGCCTATTTTAAATCATTTTGATGAACAAGGGGTAGATGTATGTTATGAAATTCATCCAGGAGAAGATTTACATGATGGCGATACGTTTGAGCGTTTTTTAAAGGCGACAAACAATCATAAGCGTGTAAACATTCTTTATGATCCTAGTCATTTTGTTTTGCAACAGCTAGATTATATTGCCTATATAGATCATTACCATGAGTTTATTAAATCATTCCATGTTAAAGATTCTGAGTTTAATCCAACGGGGAAAAAAGGAGCTTTTGGTGGTTACAATGATTGGGGAGATAGAGCAGGGCGTTATAGGTCTTTAGGTGATGGTCAAATAGATTTTAAAACAATCTTTTCTAAACTAACACAATATGGTTGTGATGTTTGGGCGGTTATGGAATGGGAGTGTTGTATTAAAAGTCCAGAACAAGGCGCAAGAGAAGGTGCTAAGTTTATTCAAGACCATATTATTGAGGCAACAGAAAAAACATTTGATGATTTTGCGGGTTCAAAAATTGACAACGAGGTATTAAAGAAAATTTTAGGAATTTAATTGCAGTGCGATGAGAAAAGTTATGATGCTTGCCTTTCTGACGATAATTATCAGTTGTAAAGAAGAGGCAAAGAAAGTAATAGAATCGGAAGAGCCGGTTCCCGAAAAGAGTGCGGAAGAAGAGTGGGTTGTATTATTTGATGGGACTAATTTTGATGCCTGGAAAGAGTATGGTAAAGAAGGTGTTTCTAAACATTGGAAATTGGAAGGTTCAGCCATGGTATTTTATCCGCCGGAAGAAAGGCCTTCTGGAGATGCTTTCAACTTAGTGACCAAGGAGGAATATACAGATTTTGTATTGTCTTTAGAATGGAAAATAGCAGAAGGCGGTAATAGCGGCATTTTTTGGGGAGTAAAAGAAGATCCAAAATTTTCTGAAGCCTACCAAACAGGTCCAGAAATACAGGTCTTAGACAATACAAAGCATCCTGATGCTAAAGCAGGAACTACACACCAAGCAGGGGCTTTGTATGATATGGTGGCACCCTCTAAAGATGTTACCAAACCTGTTGGAGAATGGAATTTATGCGAGATAACCATTAACCATAAAACAAACACTGGTAAAGTAGTGCTTAATGGTGTTGATCTGGTAGACTTTGCTGTTAATGATCCAGAATGGAGCACTATGGTTTCGAAATCGAAATTTGCGGATTGGGAAGCTTTTGGAAAGCATCCTACAGGAAAAATAGGTTTGCAAGATCATGGAGACATGGTTTCATATCGAAATATTAAAATCAAAAAACTTTAATCAAACGCAACTTAACACAACTACCCATGAAATATTTTTATTTAATTACGGTGCTTACTTTATTTTCTTGTAATGCTCAGGTTAAAGAAACTAAGGTTAAAAAAGAGAGTGCTGTAATTACGTATGAAGAATACACAGGAGAAGAACCTACTAAACCTGAACAAACGGAATTTTACACTCCTGTTCCTCCTGTAGTTAAACCTTCTGATGCTAATACGGCTCCAAGTGATGCTATTATTCTATTTAACGGCAATAGCTTAAATGAATGGGTGAGCGCTAAGGATGAAGATAAACTCGCAGATTGGATTATTAATCCGGATAGTAGCTTTACCGTAAAGAATAAATCGGGAGATATTAAAACTGTTAAGGAATTTGGCGATATACAATTGCATCTAGAATGGAAGTCTCCTGCTACTATAAAAGGTAAGAACCAAAGTAGGGCAAATAGCGGGGTTTTTCTTCAAGGACGGTATGAGGTGCAAATCCTAGATAATAATGATAACGATACTTATGTAAATGGGCAGGTAGGAGCTATATATAAGCAGCACGTACCCTTAGCCAAGGCTTCTGTTCCTAGTGGTGAATGGAATACCTACGATATTATTTATCACGCACCTGAATTCAATAAAAATGGACAAAAAACACAATCTGGCACTATTACAGTGCTACACAATGGTATTCTAGTGCAAGATCATGTGGAAATTAAAGGAACTACGCCTTATATTGGTTGGCCTAAAAACGAAGCACATGGCAAAGCGCCAATCATCTTACAAGATCATGGAGATGAAAGCGGAGTTAGCTTTAGAAATATTTGGGTTAGAGCCTTAAACTAATCAGTTTTTTAGAACAGATTAGAACTTTGCATAGATGGGAAATAAGTAAAGGTGATTTTTTAATTACCTTTGCTTAAATTAATAGCTATTTATGATTCAGTCTATGACGGGTTTTGGGAAGCATGTGATACAGCTTCCTAGTAAAAAGATAACCATCGAAATTAAATCTTTAAACAGTAAGAGTTTAGATTTAAACGCCAGAATACCATCTTCATACAAAGAAAAAGAACTTCAACTTAGAAAAACTATAGCAACTGCGCTGGTTAGAGGTAAGGTTGATTTTAGTTTGTATGTTGAGAATACTGGAGATGAAACTACGTCAGTAATCAACGAGGTTGTTGTGCGTCAATATATGAAGCAACTTAGCGCTATAGCTAATGTTGAAGATGCTCATTTGTTAGAAATGGCAATTAGAATGCCAGATGCTATGAAAACAGAGCGTGAAGATATAGACGAGCAAGAATTTGTCGCTATAGAAGAAGCTTTAGTTGTTGCCTTGAAAGAAATTAATATCTTCAGATCTGAAGAAGGTCAGGTTTTAGATGATGATTTTGTTACTAGAATTACAACCATCAAAAACTTGCTTATCGATGTAGAAAAATTAGACGTAGACCGTTTAAGTACTATTCGTGAGCGTTTAGAAAAAGCGGTGGCAGACCTTGCTGTAAATCTAGATGCAAATAGGTTTGAGCAAGAGCTTATCTATTATCTAGAGAAATACGACATCACAGAAGAGAAAGTACGTTTGACCAATCATTTAGATTATTTCATTACTACCTTGAAATCTGTAGATTCTAACGGAAGAAAATTAGGGTTTATCTGCCAAGAAATAGGAAGAGAAATTAATACTATTGGTTCTAAAGCCAATTTTGCACCATTACAACAAGTAGTAGTGCAAATGAAAGATGAATTAGAAAAGATTAAAGAACAAATGCTAAACGTATTGTAATGAAGGGAGGAAAACTTATCATATTTTCTGCTCCTTCAGGAAGTGGAAAGACAACTATTGTTAGACATTTATTAGAAAAAACCGATTTAAACTTAGCATTTTCTATTTCAGCGACTTCTAGACCTAGAAGAGGGAAAGAAAAAAATGGAGAACATTATTATTTTATGTCGCTTTCAGAATTTAAAAGACATATTAAAAATGATGACTTTTTAGAGTGGGAAGAAGTGTATAGAGATAATTTTTACGGCACCCTTAAAACGGAAGTAGAACGTTTATGGGCAGAGGGTAAAAATGTTATTTTTGATATTGATGTTGTTGGAGGTTTAAGAATTAAAAAGAAATTTCCAGATCAAACCTTGGCAGTATTTGTAAAGCCACCAAGTGTAGATGAGCTTAAAATACGTTTAAAAAAGCGTAGTACTGAAAGTGATGATAAGATAAACATGCGTATTGCTAAGGCTTCTGTAGAGTTAGCAACAGCACCGCAGTTTGATATGATTATCAAGAACTATGACTTAGATACGGCATTGGCAGAATCTTATGAGTTAGTACAAGATTTTTTGAGTTCTAAAAACGAGGAGTAGTTTGAAAAAAGTTGGTTTATATTTCGGAACATTTAATCCAATACACATAGGTCATTTGATTATCGCTAATCATATGGTTGAATTTTCAGACCTTGATGAGGTTTGGTTTGTAATCACGCCTCAGAGTCCGTTTAAAACTAAAAAATCATTAGTAGATAATCAGCATCGGTACCAAATGGTTTTAGAAGCTATAGAAGCTTATGATCATTTAAAACCAAGTACCATAGAGTTTAATTTGCCGCAGCCAAATTACACAGTAACCACTTTAGCTTATTTATCAGAAAAATATCCTAGCGGATATGATTTTTCGTTGATTATGGGTGAAGACAACCTAAAAGGGTTTCATAAATGGAAAAATTATGAGGTTATCTTAGAAAACTATTCTATTCATGTCTACCCTCGAATTTCCGAGGGTAAGATTGAACATCAATTTGATGGGCACCCTAAGATTACTATTGTTGATGATGCTCCTATTATGGAAATATCATCCACATTTATACGTCAGAAACACAAAGAAGGGAAGAATATTAAGCCGCTATTACCCCTAGAGGTCTGGAAGTATATAGACGAAATGAATTTCTACAAAAAATAGATTAATCTGCTATAATAAGCTTCTCAGCCCAAGTTATAGCATCGCTTAAATCATCAAATATATGTACGGGCTTGTGAACAAATGTTTGTTCCATTTCGGCAATTTCTTTATTAATACTATCATAGACAACAACGGCGAACCCCTTGAGGTTTGGGAATATAGGCACTGTTTTGAAATGAGATGTCGGATTAAAAGAATAAGAGTTTACGCGGTTTGATATAAAAACAAAGGGTGTATGTTTTCCATAATGTTCTTTTCCTAATTGTATAGCTTCCTGTGAGGTCTCAAAAGATAATGCAATCCCTTCATTAACTTCTGAGACCACGTAATTTTCATAAAAATAAAACGTACCAATTGTTAGTTGGTATCTTTTAATTAATGTTCTATTTAGTTGAGAAGTCATAGGTGTAATTGTAAACGTACTTTAAGTTAAGAAATAGACGTATAGATGACCCGTTAAAATGTATGCTTTTTAGTAAATAGTGTATAGTATGCACTTTTGTTTAGGATATTGGATGTGTTAGCTAGCCTACTGCAGGTTAAAAATGTTAAGGTTTTTTAAAAACCTTAAGTTTTGAATAGTGTTTTTCTAAATTTAGAAACTATAATCAATCTTATATATGAAAAAACTACTACTACTGTTCATTTGTCTATCTGTAATTTCCTTAGAAAATGCTCAAGCACAAAAAAAGAAAGGTAAAAAATCTAAAGCGGTAGCGGCACCTACGGCAAAATCAAAAGATAAAGATGCCATTAAATCGTATGCGGATGTAATTACAAAAGAAGCCATTACAGATGATGGTTTGTTTAAAACGCATCAAGTTAAAAAAGAATATTTTTATTAAATACCCTTCAATGTTTTAAATAAAGACATGCTTTGGGTGAGTAGAATTGCTCAGATTCCAGAAGGTTTGGGTGGCGGTTATATGAATGCCGGTTCTAAAACCAACGAGCAAGTGGTGCATTGGTTGCGGTTTCAGGATAAAATTCTCTTGAAAATAAAATCGTTTTCGAATATTGCACCAGATACTAAAGCAATTGCTAAGTCTGTTCAGGTAAATAATTATGAGCCCACTTTATATGCTTTTAATATTGAAGCTTTCAATGCTGATTCTACAGCCGTTGTTATTAATGTAACTAAGTTCTTCTCTGAAGATGTACCTGCTATTAGTGGTCTGTCTAGTAGATTGCGAAAAGAATACAAAGTAAAAAAATTAGATGCCTCTAGGAGTTTTGTGAATAGTGTAAAGAGTTTTCCTGAAAATATTGAAGTTAAACAAGATTTTACCTATAGTGCTTCAGAGCCTCCAACCCAGGCCAAGTCAGAATCAATAAGTCTTCAAATGAATCAATCTATGATTCTTTTACCTGAAGTGCCTATGCAACCAAGATTGTATGATCCTCGTGTAGGATTTTTTACGGTAAGCCAGAATGATTTTGGAAGTATGCAGTTAAAGGCTGATGAAAAAACATACATTAGACGCTGGAGGTTAGAACCAAAAGATCCTGAGGCGTATGCTCGTGGGGAATTAGTAGAGCCCGTAAAGCCTATTGTTTATTATTTAGATCCTGGTACTCCAGAGAACCTAAAGGCTTACATGAAGCAAGGAATAGAAGATTGGCAAAAACCTTTTGAAACGGCAGGATTTAAAAATGCCATTATAGCAAAAGATGCACCTACTCCAGAAGAAGATCCAGAATTTAGTCCAGAAGACATTCGGTATTCTGTAGTGCGCTATGTAGCTAGTACTACTCGTAATGCGGTAGGTCCTAGTGTTTCTGATCCTAGAAGTGGGGAAATTATAGAGAGTGATATTATTTGGTATCACAATCACTTAAGGAGTTATAGAAATAGATATTTATTAGAGACAGGAGCTGCAAATGTTTCTGCACGAACCTTAGATACACCAGAGGAAGAAATTGGAGAGATGATGCGTATGGTAATTGCGCATGAAGTGGGGCATGCGTTAGGTTTTCCTCATAATATGGCGGCTAGTTATTCCTATCCGGTAGAGTCTTTAAGAGATGGTGCTTTTACCCAAGAATTTGGTTTAGCTGCAAGTTTAATGGATTATACACGGTACAATTATGTAGCGCAACCGGGAGATAAAAATATTCGTTTTATACGTCAAATGGGACCTTATGATCATTACGCCGCCAATTGGGGATATCGGTACATTGCAGAAGCAAATTCTGCAGAAGAAGAAGTTCCTGTTTTAGATCAATGGATTGCAGAAAAGGCTAATGACCCTAAGTATAAATTTGGGAGACAGTCAAGTACTTTTGATCCTCAGTCTCAGACCGAAGGCGTAGGGGATGACCCTGTTGCAGCGAGTACCTATGGATTAAAAAACTTAAAATATGTAGCCGCAAATTTACCTGCTTGGACTTCTGATAAAACAAATAATTATGATGATTTAGAGGAATTGTATGGTGAGCTTTTAGGAGTTTATAGTCGTTATATTGGTCATGTAGTTACCAATATTGGTGGGGTTTTTGAAGATCTAAAAAAGCCAGAACAAGGCGGATTCGTGTATACGCGTTTAGATGAAAAATCACAGAGGGCATCCATGCAATGGTTGCAGAAAAATATTTTTGCTACGCCAGAATGGTTGATTGATAAAAGTATCCTTCAGAATATTGACCATGCTGGATATTTTGAAAAGGTGAGAAAACTACAAGAACGTCATTTAAATTCGCTTTTGAGTTTTGATCGTCTTGGTAGATTAATGGATGCAGAAACTACTGCTGTAAATTACTATAGTGCTTTAGAGATGTTGAAAGACTTACGTACTGGGCTTTGGAGTGAGGCCAATAGTGCAAAAAATGTAGCTATATATAGGAGAAACTTACAGCGTTCCTATATTGATCGGATGGGGTATTTACTAAAAGAGGAGTATACGCCAAGACGTTTTAATAGAGGAGGTTTTGAAGGAGCTATAAATTATGAGGTTGCTGCGTCTGATCTAAGAGCATTGGTCAGGGGAGAGCTTACAAGTTTACGCTCTAAGCTCAAAACTGCTAGAAAAGCAGGGGTTAATACCGTAACGCGCTATCATTATGATGATGCTATAGCAAGGATTGATACGTATTTAGATACGTCATCAAAATAAGCAAAAAAGGAAAGGGAGAAATTAGAACAATTTCTCCCTTTCCTTTTTATATATGCTTAAAAAATCTAAGTGATTCTTATTTATTGTTCTGATTAGATAAATCAACCTTAGCTGGTTCAACAGAGCTATCGTGCTCATTGTAATACAGTTCTAAAAGATTCATTAAAGCCGTTAGTAAGTCTTTTGTCTCTTGCAATAAAGAAAAGTATAACGTAGTGTTTTTAGGGCTAGATTCTTCCGTTCTAGTTCGTTCTACTTGTTTCTTAATTTTCTGAGAAACCAAATCAAAAGCTTCATGTTTATGTTTGATAATATTTCCAATCTTTTCAAAAGATCTAGTTTCAAAGGCTAGCTTAGTTTCATTAAAAACGCTTTCTAGTTTTGAATCAATCTCTTTCAATTCTTTAATTTGGTTGTATTTAAGCTTCTTATGGTTGTTGTGAATGTGTTTATGGCTTACTTTACTGATGTATTCTAAAGATTGAGCCATATCTTGCAAGTAGCCTAATATGCTGATGTAAAAATTACTCGCACCTACACTAGCTTCATCTAAATTTTTAATAAAATAGAAGATATTGTCTCGTAGTTCATCAATCTCTGTAGAGAGTTTGTTGACCTGTTTTTTGTTCTTTTTAAGAGAGTCTAAGTCTTGGCGTGCGAGACCATCAATAGCTATCGTATAAATTTTGTTACTGCGTTTAACTACCGTAGAAATGTTGTTAGCACTTTCTTCTATAACTCCTTGTATAGAGCTGCTTTCAGATTTTCTAAGGCTATCTTCTGCTTTAATTTCTTGTGCTTTCTTGCTTTGTTTAAAGTAATTTCTAAAAATCATTAGAAAAGCTAAGGTTAAGAAAATACCTATAGCGATGGTACCACCATAATTAATACAAATAGCAATAATCGCAGACGCTACAAAAGCTATAATCGCAGTAAAAAACCATCCGCCAATAACATTTAATACCCCTGCAACTCGGTAAACTGCACTTTCTGCGCCCCAAGCCTTATCAGCTAAGGAAGAACCCATGGCAACCATAAAAGTTACATACGTGGTAGACAATGGTAATTTCATAGAGGTAGCCAATGATATTAAGATACTTGCTACCATAAGGTTTACGGCTGCTCTAACTAAATCAAATGCAGGTTTGTCTTGTTCTTTTACCTTTAATACAGATGGTGCTGGTTTTTCAAAACGTGCATTAACACGGTTGTGCAGGCTATTGGGTAAAATAGCAGAAAAAGATTCTGATGCTTTTACAGATAAACGCACTATTTGACGCGACATGAAGTTAGGCTCAAAACGTTCTTCTCCTTCGTCTTGTCTTGAAAGGTCTACACTAGTTTTAACAACGTTTTTAGCTTTAGATGAAAACCAAATGGTTAAAACCATAATAGCGCCAGATAGTAATAGGAGTAGTATAGGTGTTTGTACTGCGTTGGTCAAACCAGACATCCCGTATTCTGTAGCTAAAACACCTGAAGCACTCCAATCTTGATACGATTGTAATGCAGCGATAGGCACACCTATGAAGTTTACTAAATCATTACCCGCAAAAGCCATTGCCAAGGCAAAGGTTCCTAAAAGGATAATTAACTTGTAAATATTTGTTTTAAATACGGTGGTTAATAGTAGTGATAATAAGGTCCAAAAGACAAAGTTTATAAGGATAAAGGCATTGGTTTGGGTAGCTATAAATTCAGAGATAGGGCCATCTAATATGGAAGCACTTTTTAATCCTTTTACGATTATGAAATAGATAATGGCAGTAATTGCAAAGCCACCAAATACGGCACCTACCCATTTGGCTTGCTTTTCAAACTTGAAGGTAATAAGTAATCTAGAAAAGAATTGTACAATAGCTCCAACGGTAAATGCTATGACTACAGATAATAAAATTCCTATAATAATTTCGGTAGCTTTATCTGTATTAATGTATTCACCAAGGGTAGATAAACTACCATCAACAGCAAAGATTTTTAATATAGAAATGGCAACAGCGGCTCCTAATAGTTCAAAAACAATAGAAACTGTCGTTGAGGTAGGCATTCCAAGGGTGTTGAAGAAATCTAAAAGCAGAATATCGGTAATCATCACCGCCATGAAAATGATCATGACTTCTGAGAAAACAAAATTATTCGGATTAAAAATACCTGTTTTTGCAATGTCCATCATACCACTAGAAGACACTGCTCCAAGTGCAATACCAACACTGGCAACAATCATAATGGTTCTAAAAGAAACTGCTTTAGATCCTATTGCTGAATTCAAAAAATTAACGGCATCATTACTAACGCCAACCACTAAATCCGTGATTGCCAATACCGCTAAGGCAACAATCATGAATAAATAAATATTTTCACCCATTAATTCGTGTATCTAACGGCAAAAATGCCATTAATATCTGGTATTAAAGTTAATATAAGGTTATGATATAAGACCTACCTTATTTAGGGCTAAAATATGCAAATTCGATTTGTAATGCCCTAAATGTCGTTCAAAATTCGAAAACTAATCGTTTAGGGGCTTATTTTAAGGAAGAATTTCTTCTGGAAACAGTATTTTTTGATTTTTCTGTAGCGGCAATTTCTTCATCAGAAAGTAAATCTATTGCTATAGTTTTAGATTTTAGTGCTCCATCTACTCTAGAAATTTCATTATTTTTTACAGAAACAGCTACTTCTTTTGTCTCGTATCCAAGAAAAGTGAATACCAAGGTGTACTCTCCGGAAGCTATATTTTCAAATTCGTAATTTCCATGAAAATTAGTTTGGGCAACATTTGGAGTGTCTTTAATTTTTACAGAAGCAAATAATAAGGCTTCATTTTCTATTTCTGCATCAGAAACATTCCCCATAATTTTTCCACTGTTCTGTGAAAAGCTAGCTATTGTAACTAAAAATAGTAAGATGCTAAGTACTTTGTTCATCGCTGATTAAATGCTTTTAAATTGCAATGCAAATTAAAAGACAGAATGTAAACTTAAAGTTACCACCAAGTTAAAGATATATTTCCAGTATGTTATGTTTATGGTTTAAAGGAGCTCCGTTTCTACGCGGGCTTGCTTTGAAAAAAATGTATCTTGCATCAAATTATTGAGCTTATGAACTGGGAGCAGCTACTTTCATTGAAACGACAAGGAGATCATCATAAAAGATTGCGTAAAGAGCAAGATGAAACACGATTAGGGTTTGAGGTAGATTATGATAGAATTATATTTTCTTCAGCTTTTAGATCCTTGCAAGATAAGACCCAAGTTATTCCTTTATCAAAAACAGATTTTGTGCATACTAGGCTTACGCATAGTTTAGAGGTTTCTGTAGTAGGAAGAAGTTTGGGAAGAATAGCGGGAAAAAAAATAATAGAAAAGCATCCGTATTTAAGTGAGGTTCACGGCTATCAAATGAATGATTTTGGAGCCATTGTTGCTGCAGCTGCCTTGTCGCATGATATCGGAAATCCGCCATTTGGCCATAGTGGAGAAAAAGCTATTGGTGAATTTTTCAAAACTGGCGAGGGCAAAAAGTTTAAACCACTACTTTCCGATAAAGAATACCAAGATATTATAGATTTTGAAGGAAATGCTAATGGCTTTAGGTTACTTACTGCTTCTAGAAAAGGTGTGGAAGGCGGACTAAGGTTAAGCTATGGGACGTTAGGGGCTTTTATGAAGTATCCAAAAGAATCATTACCTAAGAAACCAACGCGCCATATTGCGGATAAAAAGTTTGGTTTTTTTCAATCCGATAAAAATGAATTTATTCCTATTGCGCAGGAGTTAGGCTTGGTGCAAACAAGTGCAGGAGAATCTATTAGCTATTCTAGACACCCTTTGACCTTTTTAGTAGAGGCGGCAGATGATATTTGTTATACGATAATTGATTTTGAAGATGGTATTAATTTAGGTTTGATATCGGAAGAATTTGCTTTAGAGTACTTAATTAAGTTGGTTAAAAACAGTATCAATACTAAAAAATACAATTCCATGGGGCACATGGAAGATCGTTTGAGTTATTTAAGAGCATTAGCGATTAATACGCTTATTACAGATGCTGTGCGGATATTTGTTGAAAATGAATCCGCTATTCTAGCAGGAGAGTTTCATGTAGCTTTATTAGATAAGAGCGATTATAAAGCGCAAATTGATGATATCATCAAACTTAGTATTGATAAAATTTACCAATCACAAGAGGTCATAGAAAAAGAGATTGCAGGGTATAAAATCATCTCTGATATACTCCAGGTGTATACCACCGCTTTAATGAATAAGAAAGAAGACAATGCTTCTAATTATGATAAGCTCTTAATTAAAACACTTCCTGGAAACTATAAGGATACCGATGGTTCTGCCTATGCTATTTTATTAAACACCTGCTGTTATGTTGCTAGCTTATCAGACAGTGCTGCAGTGCATATTCATAATAAAATTATGGGAAAACAGCTTTAAGAATCTAAAAATCATATGTAATACCAATGCCTAAAATTTGTTTGAATTGAATTTTAGGCACTCCCTTTGAGGTGACCACGCCAGCGTCATCTACAACTTCGTCAAACAAAATATCATTATCAAAGATAACTTGTGTTCCTATGTTACTCGTGATGTATTTATTGACTTTAAGATTGAAATTTAGCTCCCAATCTACATCAATATTCCCAAAGCTGTTGAGGTAATCCGTGTATAAACTAATCCTGTGATTCATCAGTACGTTGGTCATTATTTCCTTTTCCCAAGTATTAGTGATGAGAAAACCGAGCTCCATAAAGACGTTTTCACCTTCTTCAATAATAGCGCCATCCGCATCTTTTACGGCTTTTTTAACCCCAAAAGAACCGTTGTTGGCAAGGTCCTGATCTAAAACAAAGGTGGCTTTTTGTGTGATTGGTGAAATATAAAGATTAAATTTTTTGCCTTCAGGTATGTAGGAGGTACCTGCACCTAAAAATAGATAACCTGGTGCCATAAAAGTAGAGATCGGGGTTTCAGTATCTGGATACTTATATCCGTTAGAAAATTGCGTATTAAAATTGGTTTTTACAGAATAGTACCAATTGGTAATGGTGTCTTTTCTATAACCAAAAGTAGAACTGAATCTAATGACATCTTCCGTTTTTCTAAGTTCCCGGTCTTCCTGCGCATTTAACCCGTAACGAACTTCCAAATCATTATTCCATTGGACGTATCTAAATTTATAGTTTCTAACAAATTTTGCATTTGCAGCTCCGGCAATTGAATTATTTCCACCGGCATTCCAATTGATAAAAGCTACCTCACTAAAATTAAAACCAATTTTATTCTCATTATCCCAGAAAGACGGAATTTTAAACCGGTTGTATTTGTTTTTTAGGGGTTTTGTTCTTTTAAAAGAGATGACAGGGTTAGTTAAGTTAGCGCCTCTCGGAATATTTTTAATCCGATCTTGAAAAGAACGGATTACAATGGTGTCTATAGCTATGGAATCTATTTCTTGTGGCTCTGGAATACTATCTTGCGCATTAACTCTAGCAAAGCATAAGAAAACGACTAGTAGTGCAGTTAATTTTAGGTTATTTGCTTGCATTTAATATGGTGTTGATTTTCAATTTTAATGATAAAGCATCAATTTTAGCGATCTGATACAGTTCTTCGGTGGTCCCCTGTTCGATAATTTTATCTTCTATCCCTAAAACAGTTATTGGTTTTTGGTATAAATTCTCATTGGCAAATTCTATAATCGCACTTCCAAAACCTCCCGTTTTACACCCGTCTTCAATCGTAATAATATGATCGTAAGAGGTGAAAATCTGCTCCAATTCTTTGCGGTCTAAGGGTTTAATAAAGCGCATATTATAGTGTCCTATTTTTTCCATGTCCTCAACTTCTTCAAGAACATTACTGACCATATTACCAATATGACCGATGGAAAGCACCACAATTTTCGTTCCAGTTTTTAGTTTTTGCGCCTTTCCTATTTCAATTTTTTCAAAAGGTAATTTCCATTCCTTTAATACACCGCGTCCTCGAGGGTACCTTATGGCTATAGGATGGTTTAAACCCAATTGTGCGGTATACATGATATTTCTAAGCTCCAGTTCATTCATTGGAGCTGCGAGTATTAAGTTTGGTATGCATCTTAAAAATGCAATATCATATAGGCCATGATGTGTAGCACCATCTTGCCCTACTAACCCTGCTCTGTCCAGACAGAAGATTACAGGTAAGTTTTGTATGGCAACATCATGAATTACTTGATCATAGGCGCGTTGTAGAAAAGTAGAATAAATAGTGCAAAAAGGTATAAACCCTTCCGTGGTCATGCCTGCTGCTAATGTCACGGCATGTTGTTCTGCAATACCCACATCGAAAGCTCTTTCAGGAATCTCTTCCATCATGTATTTTAAAGAACTACCCGTAGGCATAGCTGGAGTAATGCCTATAATTTTTTCATTCTGTTGTGCTAATTCTACTAGGGTAAGGCCAAATACATCCTGATATTTTGAAGGCTGAAACTCGTTAGATTTTGGAAGTAAATCTCCCGTATCTTTATTGAATTTTCCAGGGGCATGGTAGGTCACTTGGTTTTCTTCAGCTTGTTTAAGGCCTTTGCCTTTCGTAGTAATTAGGTGTAATAATTTAGGGCCTTTCTTATTTTGTAGGTTTTGTAACGTAGAAATAACTACATCAAGATTGTGTCCATCTATTGGACCTGTATAGTCGAAGTTTAAGCATTCAAAAATGTTTTCATCTTTTGCTGTCCCTTTTTTAACATTGGTTAGGTACTTTTTTAAGGCACCTACACTAGGGTCAATTCCAATAGCATTATCATTAAGAATGATGAGAACATTAGCATCTGTGGCACCTGCGTGGTTTAGTGCTTCAAAAGCCATTCCGCTAGCAATAGAGGCGTCGCCAATTACGGCAATATGATTTTTATGTAGGTCGCCCTTTAATTTAGAGGCAATGGCCATTCCTAGAATTGCCGAAATAGACGTAGAGCTATGGCCTGTTCCGAAAGTGTCATACACGCTTTCACTTCGTTTAGGGAATCCACTGATACCATTTAACTGTCGGTTGGATTCAAAAACATTTCTTCTGCCTGTTAAAATTTTATGTCCGTAGGCTTGGTGACCTACATCCCAAATTAAATTATCTACGGGAGTATTGTAACAATAATGCAAGGCAATAGTTAATTCTATTACACCAAGACTAGCTCCTAAATGTCCTTCTTTAGCGGCCACGGCAGCAATAATAAACTCCCTTAATTCTTGGGCAAGTTTAGGAAGCTGTTTAGGAGACAGTTCTCTTAATTCTTTAGGAGAATTAATATGTTGCAAAATGGAGCTATTCATATCATATATAAAATCACGCAAAAATACCTATTTTGCGATACTCTTTCAGTTAGATTTTGATTGAATTATGCACTATATGTTTTAATTTGAATTCTTTCCTTACTTTTTAGGTTTTAACTTCAAATAGTTCTTGAATAATTATCTTTTAATACTTTTGACTTATGATAGCACCTTTTGATGATACTTACTACATGAAAAAAGCCTTGCAAGAGGCAGAATATGCTTTTGAAAAGGGAGAGGTCCCTGTAGGAGCTGTCATTGTAATCCAAGATAAGATAATTGCTAGAGCACATAACCTAACAGAGCAACTCAATGATGTTACGGCACATGCAGAGATGCAGGCAATTACGGCAGCGGCTAACTTCTTAGGAGGTAAATATCTTAAAGAATGTACTTTATATGTAACCCTAGAACCTTGTCAAATGTGTGCAGGAGCTTTGTACTGGAGTCAGATTTCTAAAATTGTATATGCAGCAACAGATGTAAATCGCGGTTGCGGGGCCATGGGGACCACCTTACATCCTAAAACTAAAATAGAAGGGGGTATATTGGAAGCGGAAGCTTCTGCACTTTTAAAGCGATTTTTTGCCCAAAGAAGAAATCTTAATTAAAATAAGAAAGCTCCAAGAGCAATACTTAGAGCTTATTAATTTTTTTAAAAATACGTTGGGATTAGCCTATTACTTGTACCTGTCCTGCGACAATACCTTTTTTGCCCTCCTCTTCTTCGTATTCTACTTGATCTCCTTCGTTAAGTTCAGCACCATTTAATGAAGTTGCATGAACAAAAATGTCTTTTCCTGTGTTGTCGTTGGTAATGAATCCGTAGCCTTTAGATACATTATAAAATTTTACTGTTCCAGTCATTTGTATAAAAATTAAAATAATATTATATACAAATGTATACTTTTTTACGAATTTCTTACAATTCGGAACAAAAAAACAGCCTTATAGACTACTGGTTATCAGTCTTTTTGGGCTTTTTACCTTGCATTTTAAGGATATTTTCCTCAGTGAGCATGTAGTCTTTTACTTTTTTCCCCTTGCTTTCTTTAATAAGAAATAAAGGCATAGCAACTAAAAAAATTCCCACTGTGCCTAGGCCAATACATTTATGCGCAAATGCAACTTGGGTTTCTTTTATAGTAAAACCATAGATGATTGATGCTAAGGAAGCTAGTAAAACAAGGGAGATAAAATATTTTAATTTCATTAGACCTTTTATTTTGTAAAATTTATTAGTTTTCTTCGGTAGGCGGTAAGAAGTTTAGATTTAGAAATAAATCCAATATAAGATCCGTTTTTAATAACAGGGAGATTCCAAGCGCCACTATCTTGAAATTTACGCATTATTTCTGTCATCTTATCTTTCTCCAATTCTATAATTTCTGGCGGCGTATGCATAACATCACTAGCAAAAACTTCATTATATAGTTTCTGATTAAACATAATTGCTCTAATATCATCTAGCAATATCACGCCTAATAAACTATTATCTTCCTTGTCAACTACAGGAAAAATATTTCGGTTAGATTTTACTACCGCGTTATGAACCATGTCTCCTAAAGACATTTCTGGATGAATAATAGCAAAGTTATCTTCAATTACTTTATCAATATCCATCAAGGTTAATACTGCATGGTCTTTATCATGTGTAATTAAATCGCCCTTTCTTCCTAATTCCATATTGTAAACGGAATGTGGGTGTGCATATTTAGTTATGGAATAAGAGATAGCTGCGGTGATCATTAATGGGATAAATAGCTCATAGCCGCCCGTAACTTCTGCGATTAAGAAAATTGCGGTAAGCGGAGCATGCAATACTCCGGCCATTAGGCCAGCCATACCTACCAAGGTAAAGTTACTCTCAGATACTTTACTGCCAAAGAGATTGAGGGTGTTGATAATTTTAGCGACACAGTTTCCCATGATACTTCCCATAAAGAGGGTAGGAGCAAATATGCCACCAACTCCGCCTGCACCAAATGTGAGTGCACTTGCAATAATCTTGAAAAGAACCAAACCAATTAAAAGGATAATCACCATCCAAACATTGGTAAGATCTAATTCGAAAATATTATTTTTTAAAACTTTTTCAGGGTTCCCTTGTACAAGGCTGTTTATTACATCAAAACCTTCTCCATACAGGGGTGGGATAAAATAAACAAGAATTCCTATTCCTATTCCTCCAATCAACAAACGCTTTATGGGAGACCCAATCTTGTCAAAGAATTTCTGAATTCTATCATATACTTCTGTAAAATAAATAGAGGTCAAACCAGCAATGATTCCTAAGAATATAAAGAAGGGTACATCAGCCAATACAAAGGCATCTTTCGTTTTAAAAGGAAGTAATACATCATCTCCAAAGAAAAAATAGGATGTGATAATAGCAGATATAGATGCTAGAAGTAAGGGAAGCATAGAGGCTATGGTTAAATCTAAACTAAAAACTTCTATAGCAAAAATTATGGCAGCAATAGGAGCTTTAAATATAGACGACAATGCGCCTGCGGCCGCGCAACCAATCAAGAGGTTCCTGTTGGTTTGGTTCATGTGGAACATCCTAGAAATGTTGGAACTAATAGCGGCTCCAGTAGCTACTGTTGGTCCTTCTAACCCCACAGAACCTCCAAAACCTACCGTTAACGGCGCGGTGAGGAGTGATCCAAACATTTGATATTTGCGCATAATACCCTTATGCTGAGATATCGCATGAAGGGTAGAAGGGATCCCATGGCTTACCTTGTGTCTAATGATAAATTTTATAACGAGGTAAACGAGTATAAGCCCAATAATAGGAAACACGAATAGAAAAGCTTGGTGGTAGTCATTAACAAGCTTACCTTCTAGCAAATGCTGAAAAAAGTGTGTTAAGTTTTTTAGTATGACAGCGCCTACACCTGATGTAAATCCTACAAGAATACTTAAAAAATAAATAAACTGGCGTTCAGAAATGTGCTTTACCCTCCAAACCAAAAATATGGTAAACCAAGTTTTTTTAAGTTTTTCCATTATATAAAGAATCCCGAAATAGTTCGGGATTATAATTTAAGCTTTTAAATCTAGTTTTAGATGTAATTCTTTTAATTGCTCATTATCAATTTTTGCAGGAGCATCAATCATGACATCACGACCACTATTGTTTTTAGGGAACGCAATAAAATCTCTAATGGTTTCTTGTCCTCCTAAAATAGCAACTAATCTATCTAGGCCAAAGGCTAAACCTCCGTGTGGTGGCGCCCCGTATTGAAAGGCATCCATTAAGAAACCAAATTGAGCTTTTGCTTCTTCTGGAGTAAAACCTAAATGCTTGAACATGGTAGCTTGCATGTCTTTATCATGAATACGAATAGACCCTCCGCCTATTTCATTACCATTTAATACTAAATCATATGCATTAGCTTTTACCGCACCTGGATCTGAATCTAATAATTCTAATTGACCTGGTTTTGGGGATGTAAATGGGTGGTGCATCGCATGGTAATGCCCTGTTTCTTCATCTAATTCTAATAATGGGAAATCAATAACCCATAATGGAGCAAATTCTTCAGGATTTCTTAGCCCTAAACGTTCTGCTAGCTCCATACGTAAAGCACTAAGTTGTGTTCTTGTCTTGTTGGCATCACCAGAAAGTACGCAGATTAAATCTCCTGGTTTAGCACCAGTTGCTGCTGCCCATTTTGCTAAATCTTCTTGATCGTAAAATTTATCTACAGAAGATTTAAAGCTTCCATCTTCGTTATATTTAGCATACACCATTCCTTTGGCGCCTACTTGTGGTCTTCTAACCCAATCAATCAATGCATCAATTTCTTTTCTTGTATACGTAGCAGCACCAGGAACAGCAATACCTACTACTAATTCAGCATCGTTAAAAACACCAAATTCTTTATGTTGTGCAACCTCATTTAACTCACCGAATTCCATTCCGAAACGAATATCTGGTTTGTCATTCCCGTATGTACGCATAGCATCGTCATACGTCATTCTAGGAAAGTTCTCTATTTCAAAGCCTTTTACTTCTTTTAAAAGATATTTGGTAAGGTTCTCAAAAACATTAAGAATGTCTTCTTGCTCAACAAACGCCATTTCACAATCTATTTGTGTAAACTCTGGTTGTCTATCAGCTCTTAAATCCTCATCTCTAAAACATTTTACAATCTGGAAATATTTATCCATTCCTCCTACCATAAGCAATTGCTTAAAAGTTTGAGGAGATTGTGGTAAGGCATAAAATTGCCCTTCGTTCATTCTACTAGGCACCACAAAATCACGTGCTCCTTCTGGAGTAGACTTAATTAAATATGGCGTTTCTACTTCAATGAAGCCTTCGTCAGATAAAAACTTGCGCACTTCCATGGCAACTTTATGTCTGAATATTAAGTTATTTTTTACAGGATTTCTTCGGATATCTAAGTACCGGTATTTCATTCTTAGATCTTCACCACCATCTGTTTTATCTTCAATGGTGAAGGGAGGAACTAAAGCTTTGTTTAAAACCTTTAATTCTTTTACTAAAACTTCAATATCTCCAGTAGCAATATTTGGGTTTTTTGAAGAACGTTCAATCACCGTTCCTTTTATTTGGATGACAAATTCTCTTCCTAGAGACCTTGCTTGTTCTAATAGTTCTTTAGAAGTACGTTCTTCATCAAAAATTAATTGTGTTATACCATAACGATCGCGTAAATCTGCCCATATGACAAAACCTTTATCTCTTACTTTTTGCACCCAACCAGATAAAACAACTTCTTGATTATTGTTTGAGGCTCTTAATTCGCCACAACTATGACTTCTGTACATGCTAAATTATTTTGATGGCAAATTTAGTAAGTATCTTCTATTTATTAGAATTTAATTAGTACAGATTTATATTTGAATTTTTGTATTAAACTATAATTGTTGATGTGTTAAAGCGTTGGTTTACAATTGTTTATTGCTGCAATGTAAAGTTAATGTAAATAAAATGAGTATTTAAGGTAAAATATTTGTATATTTGATACGTTAGTATAAATAAGGAGTAATAATATTAAAAATATATATCATGAAAACATTCACATTTTTTTTAGCACTGTTCTTAACAGTTGCCATATCTGCACAAGAAACTAAGCCAACTTTTACAAAGGATGGTAACAAAGTAATTGCTACGTATTTTCATGATAATGGAGAAATAGCACAAACTGGAGAATTTCTAAAAGGTAAATTACATGGGGATTGGACGATGTTTGACGAAGCTGGTGAGAAAGTTGCTAGTGGAGAATATTTAAATGGTAGAAAAACAGGTACTTGGTTCTTCTGGAAAGGTGAAGAATTACAACAAGTAGATTTTGAAGATAGTAGAATAGTTGGTGTTACTAAATTAGACTCAAAAGGAGCTGTAGTGAGTAACAAATAGTACTATTTAAGATATAGTAAAAGCCCTGATAATTTTTATCAGGGCTTTTTTTTGTTTCTAGATATACCTCCTTGTTTTTTATTAAAACTACGTATGCCATAGTAATCTTCCATCCCCTTTTAGGGCTAGTCATGTATGCTATCTTGTGAATCTAAGGATAGTAGTGTCAAAAGAAGAGTTATTCGTTACAAGGAACTTACTGCTTTAATGGCGTACAGTTATAAATAACTAGGATGTAAAACAAAACACTCCCTTAAAAGCGCAGCTTTTAAGGGAGTGTTTTGTTCAATTAGTTAAGTGTATGCTACGATACGTTTTCTTCTAAAGCTGGTGTTTCTGAGTCACTAGAGAACTTAGTGTGCAACCACATCTTTAATTTCATAACGAGAAAGAATAGTACGGGTACTAAAATTAAGGTTAAGAAAGTGGCTATTAATAAACCATAAATAACGGTCCACGCTAAAGGTCCCCAAAAGATAACATTATCACCCCCCATGTATATGTTTGGATTAAAATCTGCAAACAAGGTAAAGAAGTTAATGTTTAAACCTATTGCTAAAGGAATTAAACCAAGAATGGTCGTTATTGCGGTTAGTAATACAGGTCTTAAACGTGCTTTACCAGCTTTTACAATACTTTCATAAAGGTCTTCAGTCTCTAAATAATCAGCATCTTCTAAATCTAAATCGTTCTTTTTACGATCAATTAACAGCTGCGCGTAATCTAGCAATACTACTCCGTTATTTACAACAATACCGGCCAATGATATAATACCTACCATGGTCATCATAATAACAAAGGCACTTCCTGTAATTACTATACCCCCAAATACGCCAATGAAGCTTAAAAAGATGGCTAGCATAATGATAGTAGGCTTAGAAATAGAATTAAATTGAAAAATAAGAATAAAGAATATTAATCCTAGTCCTGTAAAAAAGGCGCCCATTAAAAAGGCCATTTGCTTATTTTGTTCTTCAATCTGGCCTGTATAATCAATTTTGATATTGGAAGGCAGCCCTTCATAACTTTTCATTTCGTTTTGAACTTGAGCCACAATAGCACTGGCATCTGTAAATCCAGGAGATAAGGCAGAATAAACAGTTACTACACGTTGAGTAGCCTTATGTTTAATAGCACTAAATCCAGAATTATTAGCTTGCTTTGCAACAGTAGAAAGTGGAACACTTTTCATTTGTCCGGTATTGTCTCTAAACGTAATGTTTTGATTGAATAAAGCGCTCGTATTATAACGGTTTTCTTCATTAAAACGAATATAGATGTCATAATCTTCACCATCTTCTTTGTAAATACCCGCTTTAGAACCAAAAATAGAATTTCGTAATTGTGTACCCACTTGAGCAGCACTAATTCCTAATTCTCCAGCTTTTTCACGATCAATAACCACACGCATGGTGGGCTTGTCTTTATTTACATCAATCTTCAACTCATCAATACCTGCAATGTTTTTAGTATTGATAAACTCTCGCATTTTTTCAGCAGTATTAATTAGCTCATTGTAATCATCACCTTGAATTTCAATGTTTATTGGAGATCCCGCAGGAGGTCCGGCAGCATCTTTCTCAACAGAAATTAAAACACCAGGATAAATTCCTACTAAGGCTTTTTGTACTTTTTGACGCAGCAATTCACTATCTTCTCCCTTACGAAATTTATATTCGCGCATAGAGGCTGTAATTTTCCCTTTATGGGGCATTTCTGCAGAAGAACCACCGTCTGTTTGAGGATTTCCAGCACCTTCACCAACCTGAGAAACTGCGCTTTCTACCAAAAAGTTATAATCTCCATCTTTATATTGATTGTCATTGATAACCTTGTACACACGTTCTTCAATTTCTTTGGTAATTGCGTTGGTTTTCTTAATATCAGTACCTTGTGGGTATTCTATATATACAATAATCTGATTGGGCTTATTATCTGGGAAAAATTCTACTTTAGTTCGTTGAGAAGCTAATGAAGCACCGAAAGCAATAAAAGATAAGATCAACAGCACAAAAGTACCTATAGATAATATGTAAGGCATTTTATTGGAAAGGGCACCGCGTAATTGGCGTTCATACCAATTCTCTAATTTTACTAGTGTTTTATCTTGGAAGGTATTGGCCCACTTACGGATAAACCAACGATACAACCAAAGCATCACGGCGGTAAAAATCATTACAGTTCCTAGTCCACGATAAGCACCGCCCACAAGTAGAATTAAGATACCAACAGCAGCAACGATGCTTGTAACTTTAATGATTTGTTGTAGTGGCATGTCTTTATCTTGAATCGTCATATAGCGCGATACCAATACCGAGTTAAAGAAGATTGCAACAAATAGCGAAGACCCCAATACTACCGATAAAGTTATGGGTAAGATTTTCATAAACTCTCCCATAATTCCGGGCCATAAGCCTAATGGAATAAAGGCAGCTACTGTTGTTGCAGTAGAGATAATTATAGGAAAAGCAATTTCTCCAATTCCTTTTTTAGCAGCTTCTATTCTGCTCATACCTTCGTCTTCCATTAAACGGTAAACGTTTTCTACGACTACAATACCGTTATCTACCAACATACCTAGCCCCATAATAAGACCAAATAATACCATGGTATTTAAACTTTGACCAAGCCAACCTAATATCATTAATGACATGAACATAGACATCGGGATTGCAAAACCTACGAACAGGGCATTTTTAAATCCTAAAAAGAACATTAATACGGTAACTACTAAGATAACCCCGAAAATAATGTTGTTCACCAAATCATCTACTTGACCGATGGTTACAGAAGATTGGTCATTAGTAACCGTTACTTTTAAATCTTGAGGAAATTGATTTTTTATAGCATCATCTACGATAACGCGAATTTGCTCTACAGCAGCAACCATGTTTTTACCAGCACGTTTCTTAACGTCTAACATCACTACAGGCTTACCATATTCACGAGCAAAAGTGGTTTTGTCTTCTTCTTTAAAAGCAACAGTGGCAACATCTTTTAAATATATAGGGTTTCCACTTTCCGCTTTAACAACAAAGTTTTCTAATTCATTAGGGTTTTCAATTTCACCTAAAATTCTAATGGTACGTCTTTGACCGCTTGCAATTAAATTACCAGCAGCCATCGTAACGTTTCCGTTATTAATAGCACCAATTATATCATTAAAAGTAACCTCGGCAGCCATCATTTTATAGATATCTACAGCTACTTCTACTTCTTTTTCTTGAGCTCCTCGAATGTCTACCTTTTTTATTTCTAAAAGATTTTCTATTTCGTCTTGTAAAAACTCGCCATATTCTTTTAATTTTTCAATTGGATAATCACCCGTAATATTGATATTTAGAATAGGCATTTCTTCAGATAAACTAAGCTCAAAAACATCTGGTTCTACTTTGGCACCATTAAACGTCGGCCAGTCTTCACTAGAAGTTTCTGTATCTATTTCATCTTTAACCTTTTGTTTTGCTTGCTCTACAGTGATGTTTTCGTCAAACTCAACAATGACCATCCCGTAATCTTCTTGGGAGGTAGAAGTTATTTCTACAACATTACTTACCGTTTTAAGTTTATCCTCTAAAGGATCTATAATAAGTTTCTCTATATCTTCAGCGGTATTTCCAGGGAACACAGAGCTGATGTATATTTTAGTTTCATTCACCTCTGGAAAATTCTCTCTAGGCATGCTAAAAAATGCAGCAATACCTAAGTAGAAAATTACAGCAATAAGTACATACATGGTTGTCTTATTGTTAATGGCCCAAGAGGATAATCCAAACTCTTTTTCGACTTGTTTTTTCTTTTTAGTCATTCGTTTTTTGGTTTAAAGATTAATTACTTTAACAGTTTGGCCATCTTCAACACTACGCGCACCTTCTTTGATTATTTCAGCACCATTTTCTAAACCTTCTAACACCTCAATAACATCACCTTGAGTTTTACCTGTTTTTATAATGATTTTTTTGGCAACCCCTTCTTCATTCGCTTTTTTATCACTTACTAAATACACATACTGTTCTCCGTCTGCATTTTCAGAAATAATACTTTGAGGAATTAATACGGCATTTTCATTTGTATAATCATTAATTTTTAGACGAGCTGTTAAATTAGGTTTTACGCCAGATTCTTTTGATGGAATACCAACCTCTACTTTAAACGTTCTATTAGATGGATTAATGAAATCTCCTGCTTGTCTAATTTTAGTGCTAATTGTTTTTCCAAGAATAGGAAACTCTACTTCTACGCTTTTGCCTTTTGAAACATTGGTGATGTAATTTTCAGGTACATCTGTTTCAATATACATATGGTCTAAATTAACAATACGCATTATTTGAGATTGCCCTGCAGCTACAACACTACCTTGCTCGGTAATAACATCATCAATAGTACCAGAAAAAGGAGCTCTAATAACTGTTTTAGCGATTTGTTGTTGTAATTGCGCTACTGCTCTAGATTGAGCTTCGTAAGTAGATTTTGCTTGTAGGTACTGAATTTCACTTCCTATTTGCTGATCCCATAAACGTTTTTGACGCTCAAAAGTAGTTTTAGCTAATTCTGCTTGAATTTCTAACTGGGCAACTTGCTGACTTAAGCCACCATCATCAATTTTTCCTAAGATTTGACCTTTGCGGACATTTTGACCTTCCTTAACGTATATGTTAGTTAGAATGCCGTTATATTCAGGAGTAATTACTAAAAGGTCTTTCGTAGTTACATTTCCTTGTAATTCTAAATAGTGATTAAATACTTCGTTTTTAGCAGTAATGGTGGTAATTAAAGGAACCTTTTTAACCGTATCATATTGCGTTAAAGCTTCATCTAGCTGTTTAATTTTATCATGAATTGTTTGTTGCTCTCCAACCAATTCAGCACGTTTAGTTCTAATTTCTTCAGGGTTTGTAGTTGCGATAACATCTTCAACTGACTTCTTTTTATCTCCACCACATGCTACAAGTAGGAAGGCGGCTGCGCTTGCAATTAATAATTTTTTCATTGTATATTTTTTCTAGTTGATTGTTTTATTGTAATGGGCTTAATTGTTAAGAACTACCTCTAGTTCTGTCTTGGTATTAATAACATCTACCATAGATTGTAGATAAGTGTTTTGAGCATCATATAGTTGTAGTTGTGCTTGTCTTAGCTCAAAACTACTGGCAATACCTTCAGAATATTTAATCTGATTTTTGTTTTCGATGCGTTCTGCAAGGGCTAAGTTTTCTTTATATGTTGCATATTGTTCAATAGCTAAAATATAATCACTTTGTGCTTTTTTGAGCTGAAGTTTTATTTGCTGTTCGGCCTCTGTTAATTGTGTTTTTGATTTCTCTAAAGCAATTTTAGCACGCTGCGTACTTGCACTTCTTTTTAGGGAGCTAAAAATAGGAATGTTTAAGTCTACTCCAACAACGGAATAATCAAACCATTCTGTTTCGTCTTTGAAAAAATTAAATTGATCACTATAGGAAGAACTACCGTAGTTTATAAAAGCATTTAAGGTTGGTAATGCTTTACTGCGTTGTAACTTTAACTCTAGAGCACGTTGCTCGTTTAGATTTAAGGCCATTTTGTAGTCTACATTGTTATTGAGATTAAACGAGGTGTCTGCAAAGGCTAAATCTGTTTCTTGTTGCGCCAAATCATCTAAATTGTCAGACAATAACGTATGGCTGTCTGTTGCAATACCCATCGTTAAGTTTAACATTTGAAGCGTAATAATTTTTAAACGTTCGGCATTTTTGAGCTGATTTTCAACAGAAGATAAGGTGATCTGTAACTGTTCAACACTTTCTTCATCTCCTAATCCATTTTCATAAATCTTCTTTGTTTCAAAAAGATTCTTCTCTAAAGTAGCAATGTTGTTTTCTAAAATTTTAACACTCTCTTCTGCTAATAGTACATTACCATAAGCTTGTACTACGGCTTTTTTAACCTCTAATTTGGTTTTCTCTTGATTGTTTTTACTATAAGCAATAAAGGTTTTTGTAGCCTGAACCCCAACGATATACGAGCCGTCAAAAATTTGTTGGCTAAGGGTAGCGGTTGCTGTTAAACTTTGAGGTTCGCTAAAAATTACAGGGGCAAAAGTACCTTCTTCTCCTCCAAAAAATTCTGCCGGAATCAGAGATATTGGTTGCTTCAATTGGTTCTGATAACTAACGGCTCCATTAATTTGCGGTAAGCCAGCAGCAATGGTTTCCCATTTTTGTTTTTTGGCATCAGCGATATCTCTATTGGCATTAATAGCGCTATAGTTATTCTCTAGAGCAAAATTAATAGCCTCATCTAGCGTAAAGCTATTTTTAGTTTCCTGCGCCATGCCTATAGAAAGGTATAGTAAGGCTAGGAAGGTTAAGAAATGATTTTTCATACGTTGATTGTTATTGGGTTTTCTACTATTGTTTGTTTTATTCTTGATTTGAATTAATAAGTTCATTTAAAACTTTTCTTCCCTCCGGAGTTACAATTCCTCTAAGGTGATATTCTAAATATTCATCTTGTAGTTTATTAACAGGAAATAAATCTGGCGGAAATAAGCTAAAATCTTTTATACTAGTTACTCCGGTGAAATATATTCTAGAGACAAATTCGATATTTAGATTAGGTCTGTAAATACCCAGGTCTATACCTTTCTTGATATTGTTAATGACGCATGATCGCATCGCGTCATATTGCTTAGATCTTAGTGAAGCATATATTTTAGGGTAATATTTTTGTAATTGGTACTGAGGAGAAGATTTTTCGTCCTTTAGGTGCTGCATCACAAACTTCTTAATTTCTAAAAGCTCTTCAATAGGGTTTTTTTGTAACGTACAAATAGCATCAATACCTGTTGATATGAAGCAAAATAATTGCAGTGTACACTCTTCTACTAATTTGGTTTTATTTTCATAATGAGCATATATGGTTTTTTTAGAGATACCCATTTCATGGGCTAAATCGTCCATAGTAACGCTTTTGAACCCTAGGGTCAAAAACATTTCAGTTGCTTTATCTAAAACTTTTTCTTTCATAATTGGTTGCAAATGTAATTCGGAAACTTTAAAAACAAAAAAAGTTTCCAAAGTATTTACGATAATTTAACATTTGATTTATGGTAAGCTTCCTTTAAGAAACACTTTTGTACTATTTGGAAGGTTTAATGTATTTTTGATAAAAAATTGCCAGATGCAACGCATAGAAGATTACCGTAAAGAATTTATAGCTTACTTAGAAGCGCATACCAAACTTGAAGAGCCTATTAATTTATATGAACCTATCAATTATATTTTAGCGTTAGGAGGGAAGCGTTTGAGACCTATTTTAACGTTAATGACTGCTGATATTTTTGGTTCAGATTATAAAAAAGCATTAGATGCTGCCTTGGCTGTTGAGGTTTTTCACAATTTTTCACTGGTGCATGATGATATTATGGATGATGCTCCCTTGCGAAGAGGAAAAGCTACCGTTCATGAGAAATGGGATATCAATACCGGGATACTTTCAGGAGATGCCATGTTGATTAATGCCTATCAGCTTTTTGAAAATTACGAAGGAGAGGTATTTAGAAGTCTAGCGAAACTATTTAGTAAAACAGCTATTGAGGTTTGTGAAGGGCAACAATATGATGTGGATTTTGAAACTAGAGATGACGTTACAATTCCGGAGTATTTGAAAATGATTGAGTACAAAACGGCAGTTCTGGTAGGAGCAGCTATGAAAATGGGAGCCATTATCGCGAATGCTTCTTTAGAGGGTCAAAATAGTATTTATGAATTTGGAAGAAATTTAGGGATTGCATTTCAGCTACAAGATGATTATTTAGATGCCTTTGGAGATCCAAAAACATTTGGAAAACAAGTAGGAGGAGACATTATAGAGAATAAAAAGACTTTTTTATATTTAAAAGCAATAGAGCATTCTGCTCCAGAACAAGTAAAAGAATTAGAGCATTTATTTTCAATACAACCTGCAGATGCTACCGAAAAAATTGAAACAGTAAAAAGTATTTTTATAGACAGCGGTGCTGCAGAACGTACTCAAGAAGAAATAGCTATCTATACTGAAAAGGCTTTTGTGGTGTTGACCAAATTAGAGATTTCTGAAGAAAAGAAATTGCTTCTTAAGAAATTTGGAGAAAGTTTAATGCAACGAAAGGTATAATTAAAAGATACGACGTAGCAAGGCTTTAATAAATGGCATAGGAGAAAGTGCGGAAATAAATTTTACATCCTCTAAAAGGTTTGTTTCTTCATCTAAAAACTTGAAGATGAGTTGTGGTTTTCTATTCTTAAAGAGCGCCTCAAAGATAGACTGACCAAGATCATTTCTGCGGTGTAGAATATCTAGCAGTAAAAGGTCATAAAACCAAAATTTATCTCTTCTTCCAAAATTTTGAAGTGGCTTTTGATCTTTCAAATGTTGGATTAATAAGGTTACTTTTTTCTGTGTGCTTTTAAAAGTGTAGCCGGTACTCGCTTTTGTCCATCCGCCAGCGGTACCAATGAATATTTGTTTCGAAGTATTTTTGCTTGTAAAATTATAAGAAGTCATAGGGATACTGCCCTGTTCTTTTTCTACAATTTCATAGTTATTTACTCCAATTTTCTGGGAGATGTATTTTTTTATTGCCTCTTCATATTCAGATGCCTTTAATAAGTGCTCAGAAAATAAAGTGTATTCAATTAACGCTTCATGTGCTGTGGTTGGTAACAGATACATAAAACGCGTATTTCCTCTTTGAGGAATTGAGAAGTCCATAAATGTAGCCACTTTAGGATCAAATACAGGCTGCTCTGTTTTAATAAACCAACCAATAAAATGCTGTTGTAAAACAGGATATTTTTGCTGCTGTAAAGCTTCTTTATAATCAAAGATACTATTGAATAGGGTAGCGGCTATAAAAGTGTTATTTGCAGTCTTTACCGTATTAACGGTGGCAGTATTAATTACAGATATCACCTCTTCGTTTAAAAAAGTAATGTTCGGATATTCATCCAACTTTTTGAACATATAGGCGTAAAAATCTAACCCTTGAATCATTTTATACTCATAGGGCGCAATCGGATATCTTTGATCAATCTGCTGTCCAGCAAATTGTATTGAGCTCCATTTTTTATGTAGAATATCATCAAAATCTCCTTCACCTTTTTCCCAAAAACACCATGTTCTATCATTAGTTTGCTTAGCATTTTTATCGAGAAGTAAAATAGACTTTTTAGAAAAAAAAGAATCCTTACCCATAGCATTCGCTAACGATAAACCAGCTGCTCCTGCACCAATGATTATGTAATCAAAAGAATTCATTAGTCTATTAAATAGGGTATCTGGTAACTTTTAATGATTGGAATATTTACAGTCTCTTTTACTTTTTCTGTTTTTGCTACCAAAGCTATTATTTCAATAGCTATATGTATTCCATAAATATTATCAGGGTTTCTGATGCCTAAGTAGCTTTTATCTGTTGTAGATACTTTTACAATACCAGACTTGAAATTTTCACGAGTACCTTCTAAATTAGATTTGAAATCTTCTTTTTCTTTAAATAATTCGGCATCTTTATCAGAATTTATCACATAGATATCGCAAATATTAGCTCCAGGAGGAGGATTTAAATTGCTTACTGCACTCTGTATTTCATTATCTTCTTTGATAAACTTTGTAAGTTGTGATGCAAAATTAAATGATGACAAGGTGTTTTTTATGTCATTTTCTTCTCTTGAGGCGCTAAATACATAATACCATTCTACCGTGTTTTTTGGTAAACTTACGGGCATAATAATTCTATTTTTACCACCTTTTAATAATGCGTTGGAGGTGCTATTCAAATAAAACTTCTCATTTTGAATAGAAACAGATTCTAGTTTTTTCTTATCTACCAAACGCTCTGTAGGAAAACCGTAGGTAGTATCTTTTTTTACTTTATAGCCTATTTGTGGTTTCTTTTTCCGCGAGGATACTATTTCATAGTTAAGCTGATAATCACTAAGCTTAGAATTATTATTTCTAAGAACTAACTTATAAATACCGTTGTTAGAAATTGTAATGGTTTGCGAGAAGGTTTTCTCGCCCTCTACCTTTACTAATAATTTGCTCGGGTATTGGTATAGTAGAAAATTGTTCTTTTTTGCTTTTTTACTCTTAGGTGTTATACTTATAGTAACCACATCATTCTCATAAGCGGGAATCAAGATTTCTTTTTCTTCATCTGGACCTATAGCTACAATTTCGCTATTAGAGGTTTGTGCCTGGGTGCTAAAAACAATCAAAAAGATAATTAGGTAAAATGTAGGTTTCATTATTAGCTATTTTTTTCAAAGATACCAATTTAAATTATCCGTAATAAAGTAACAATACGCTAGCTTTTATTAATCTATTCCATAGCGTAGGCCAAGAAATCCTCTGATACCTTGATTGGGTCCATAAACATAGGTGGGATCAAAAGTTAATGCGTATGGATTATCAGGTGTTGCCATGGCATTTCCGTTAGGATCAAAAGTTACATTTTTATCAAAAGGATCTTCTGCTCGCGCTATAATAAAAGGATTTCCTTTGTTGGGTGTCCAATTCAATAAATTTTTCAATCCGCCATAGATTTCAAATTTATCTATTCCTTTATAGGTGAGTTGTACGTTTTGTATGCTCCATGTTGGAGAATATTCATTTCGCGGATCTAAATTACCTAAAAGCGGTAAGCGCATGGGACCATAAATAGTTCCTGTATAATCAATGCTTAATTTACTTTTAGGTATAGTGTATGATATATTCCAGGTACCAGAATATTTCTCCGTAAGAATTTGTGGTGTCTTAATGCCGTTTTCTGTAGTAGTTACCTCTTGTAATGTAGCTCCTAATAGTACTTTAATTCCATTTGGGAAGGCTATATCAATATTTCCGCTTATACCTTGTGCAATAGATTTGCCTTCTAAATTATCATAGATAATTTGATTGGGGTTGGTATCATAATCAGGTAGTATGGCATTGCTAAAGTTGGTATAAAATACAGATAAATCTAAGCCGAGAAATAACCCGCTGGTACTATATATTTTTTTTAGGTAATTAAGGTTGATATTAAAAGATTGCTCTGGTTTAAGAGCTTCTTCTATAATAACATCTCTAGATCCTGTAAGTGCGGCATGTTCTTCTGTGAATATATTAACCACACGGAACCCTGTTCCGGCGTTTAAACGTAAGATATCATTGTCGGTCATTTTCCAGCGGTATGCCACTCTTGGGGTAAAAATTGCACCATGGCGTTTATCATAGTCATAGCGAAGCCCTAAGAGTAGGGATTGTTGCCTTGTAAAAGCTATCTCATCTTGAGCAAATACACTAGGGATTACAACTTCATCTGGCTTGTTTTTATCTAACTCTGCGGTAGCAGTAGTATTGTCATCATAATAGTTATATCGTAAAGACGTTCCTATTAAAATATCATGCTTGTTTTTACTTAGATCCCAAGTTAATTGAGAAAAACCAATACGCTGTTTTGCTAAATAAGCAACATCTCCATAGACAGAATTTTGATCATGATCTGTATAGGAAAAAGAAAACATCATTTTTTCTTTTATGGGAAGCTCATATTTTCCTAATACTTCAAATCTTCGCGTGTAGATGCTTTCCCCATATATTTCATTTCCACCACGATATTCTGGAGTCCATTGTAACTCTCCGCCCCATCTGTCTTCGTAGAAAAATCGTCCGGCAAGTGATAAAACCCGATTTTCATCTCGTTGAAAATTCCACTTTTGGAATACGGAAATTCGATCTTGTAACGTTAGATCTGTAAAATTATCCCCATTATTATCGATCTTGGAATTAAAATTAAAGTAGTTGATGCCAAGTAAAACGTTTGTTTTTTTACCGATGTTAATTTTACCGCCAGCGTCTAAATTATATTCACCCCAACTAGTTGTAAAACCATCCATAGAAAATATTGGTGCTTGTCGAGTGTTTTTTGTAATGATGTTTATAAGACCTCCAACGGCTTCACTCCCGTATAAACTGGAGGCAGGACCTTTTATAATTTCAATCTGTTCTATTAAGGAGTTAGGAATCCCAGATAAACCATAAACCGTACTTAGACCACTAACAATGGGCATTCCGTCTATTAGAACCAGAGTATAGGGCCCTTCAAGACCATTAATATGTATGTCGCCCGTGTTGCATACATTACAATTTATTTGTGGTCGTACTCCGTTTACATTTTGTAATGCTTCAAAAATACTGGCTGTAGGGTTTTGTTTTAGAAAAGTGGGACTGTATACTTCTACGGGTACTGGACTGTCTGACCTGCTGACAGCTTTTAAAGTTCCTGTGACTACCATTTCTTCTAATTGCTCAGAGTGGCTTATTAGATTTATGACTATAGTACTGTTTTCTGTTAGTGTAACATTTTGTATCGCTGAGGTATAGCCTATGGCAGAAACTTTAAAGACGTATGATCCTGGAGTAAGATCAAAGGAAAACTTTCCGTCCGCATCAGAGGATGTTCCCAGGGTAGTGCCTGCAATTAAAATAGTAGCAAATGGCACTGGTGTTTTTTGATCTAGAATTACCCCTGATATTTTGGCGGTTTGACTTATTGCGGCAGATGATAGTATCAAACAAATAGCAATTAATAGGTTTTTTGGTGCTGTCATTTATGTATTTATTGTAGACTAATTTAATTTTTAGACAAATCTAAAAATATATTTACAATTACAAAAATTATTTTGATGTGTGAAATAAAAATGTACTTTTGGGTAAATTTTGTTGATGACACATTCTGAAGAAGATTATTTAAAAGCGATTTATCATTTGGGAGGTACGGAGAACGAAACAGTATCTACAAATGCCATAGCGGAACAGATGGATACAAAACCTTCTTCCGTAACAGATATGATTCGTAAACTTTCAGAAAAAGAATATGTTTCTTATAAGAAATATCAAGGGGTGAGTTTAACCGATGATGGGAAGGAAAAAGCTTTGTCTATCGTTAGGAAGCATCGCTTGTGGGAGGTTTTTTTAGTCGATAAGTTAGATTTTTCTTGGGATGAGGTGCATGAAATCGCAGAACAATTGGAGCATATTAAAAGCGAAAAATTAATAGACAGTTTAGATAAACATCTAAATTACCCCAAGTTTGATCCGCACGGAGATCCTATTCCTTCAAAAAACGGGGAATTAATGAAAACCACTAAGCGATTGCTTAATGAAGTGGAATTAAAACAAACAGGCATTTGTGTGGGTGTTAAAGATTCTTCGGCTCCTTTCTTAAAATTTTTAGACAAACATGGTATTGCTTTAGGCGATAAAATTACGGTGCTTGATAAAGAAGATTTTGATGGCTCATTACAAATCAATATCAATGATAGGTCTATTTTGATCTCGCACCTAATTGCTTCTAATTTATATGTAAAATGCGATTAGAGGTACATACGTATTCCATAATTATTTAGATATTCTCAAATTTGGCAAGGCTATTGTTTATCAGAAGTATATAGTATAAGAAATCAACCCTATGAAAAAAATTTTATTTGCACTTTTCTTTTTACCTATGGCGATGTGGTCACAACATACTTTAAAGGTACATGTTGAAAATGTAACAAATTCTAACGGACATATTAGAATAGCTATGTATAATTCATCTGATGGTTTTCTGGCTTTTGATAAAGTATATGCATCTAAAACAGGAGCTGCTGTAAAGGGGAAAACTACTATTGTTATAGGTGGAATTTTAGAAGGTACTTATGCTTTGGCCGTTTTTCATGATGAGAATTCTAATGAGAAATTAGACACTAATTTTTTAGGAATTCCTAAAGAACATGTTGGTTTTTCAAATTCTAAAATGAAAACCTTCGGTCCGCCTAGCTTTGAGGATTGTTCCTTTGTAATACAAGAAGATAAAGAAATAAAGGTAACTATTAAATAAAAAAGGGATGCTTATTAGCATCCCTTTTTTAATATGAATTTAAAGGAATTACTTTCCTTTGAAAATTCTTACTTCTTTACCTTTACTGTAATAAATATTATCAGAAACATAATCTAATTCATAGATTGGCTTATTGTTTTCTAAGATGATTTTAACGACTTATTCTGCTAGCTAGTTAATTCATATTAAACGCTATTTATTTTTTTAAAGAGTACATGGTTGGTAGGGATTCGGATTCTACCGTATTTGCTATCTTCGTTGAAAAATTGACACGATGATTGTTTTTACACAAGTGATAGGTGCGCTCTATGGAATGCTTGCAGTAGTATTTGGTGCCTTTGGTGCGCATGCCCTTAAAAAAATATTTACAGAAGAGCAATTGAAGAGTTTTGAAACTGGCGTTAAATATCAAATGTATCACGCCATTGTTTTACTTGTAATTGGGTATAATTTTGATTTTTCTAGTAGTTTAGAACCTTATATTGTCTACTGCTTTAGTATTGGAACTTTGCTATTTTCTTTCAGTATATATGGCCTCTGCCTAAGTGCTGCGAAGAATAAAAAGATAAAAATGCTGGGGCCTATTACACCTCTTGGGGGTTTATTTTTGGTTATAGGCTGGGGATTGCTTCTTTTTTCATACCTTGATTAAACCTTGCGTTTAAAAAACAAAACGGTAGGTTGCTTTTAATAGAAAAATATTCTTAGGCTGTAAGTCTCCGAAAAGATTTTTATCTAAAGTAGCAAATAAGCCATCATTAGGGTTTCCGCCACTAGATAAATCTTGTGACCATACTAAAAATATTTCTGAGCCAGACTTATACTCCCAACGTACCACGAGGTTGGATCTAAATTGGGTAAAAGAAAAGTCTGGATTATCAAAGCTGTAATCCGATGAGCCATCTATATCTTCATCAATACTATAGCGACTATCGCTAAATGAAACTTGATTTGGAGTGTACGATGTTATTCTATCTTCAAAATTTTTGGCTAATGGATTTGCGATTTCTTTAAAATTAGAATACACACCATTTGAGACAAAAGGCTGGCCCCAATACTGTATAGATAAATTAGGATTTATCGTATAGTTTATACGTAAAGACATGCTTATAGTTTCTTGATCTACGGTGCCGTTTATATATTTTGTTCCGCCGTTGTACGCTATATTATCTACAAATTGCAATTGGTCTTTATTGGTGCCGTAACTAGGGTAAGCAGAGATACTCAAAGCATTTATGGGTTGGTACCGAACGCCAAATTCAATCTCATAATTTTTATACGAGTTGTCTACGCCTTTTGTACCTGATTGAAAAATGCTTAATTGTAATTTTTTTCTGCCATCAGATTCTATCCCATTGGCATAGCTGATTTCAGAGGACTTTCGTAACCTTGGTCCGCCTCTTAAAGCAAAATTATCATATTGCGTAGGAGCATAATTGAAGCTTACGTTTGAGAACCAATTGTTTTTCCAATTTTGCCAGCTATTGGTGTTAAAGCGCAAGTTGTTGTGGTTGCCGCCAAAATCCCAAACACTCCAATGGTTATAGTTAATACCTACTCTTCTAAAAGTGTTGTCTGGTTTTAATGTTTGGTATCCTACCCAAGTATAATGTCTTAAATCATCTGCTTGCCTTTGAAACCCCACATCATTAAGTTCCAATTCTGGAGAACGCCATGTAGCGCCAGTCTCAAATTTCCAATGACCATTACCAACTTTTCCTAATTGCATATTACCGCCCGTTCCGGTTAGTGACGTTGCATTTTCATCTATATTTAAATAACTGGTAGATGCTCTTTGAAACAAGTGGGTAATAGATTGCTGGGTTCTTGTTATTGCTTCTGTACTACCCGAGACGTGGCTAAAAAGTAAATTGCCTCCTAGGTACCAATCTCTATCATTCCATTGGTGTTTAAAATCAAAGCCACCGGTGTACGCTGCTTCGTGTAAGAAATTTAAATTATCGGGTAGGTTGTTTCTATTTGTTGCAGTAAACATACCGCCAACAAAAGTATTTCTGTTATTAAAATCTTTCTGTAACCGCCCAATAAAATAATTAGTCAGTGGTTCTACAAGTTCTTTTCTCTGAGCTCCGTTGTTATCAATAACCGCATATTTTTTAGCAGTAACACTCTCCAGAACACCAATAGACCATCCATTTTTAGTTTTTCCGCTGAACTTAGCGGCACCAATAATTTCGGTATTTTCAGGATGATTTACAAATTCTCCATCGGTTGTATTGGGGTAGCCTTGTGGACTTCTTCCTATTCGTCTTGAGTAAAAAACATTATCAGAGCCAAACGTATTTCCTGCTTCTGAACGCGACACTCGGTAGTCAAAAATATTCTTGTTTTCTACAAAGAAGGGGCGTTGTTCTTCAAAGAAAATTTGAAAACCATCTAAAGAAATAGCCGAAGGATCTGCCTCTACTTGCCCGAAATCGGGATTAATAGTGAGGTCTAAGGTTAGATCATTTGTGATTCCAATTTTTGCATCTACACCTCCTGTAAATTTGGTGTCATTTCCTTTTTTAAACGGGTTTCCAGGTTCCGCCTCATAGGTCTCAAATTTGGCAATTGTATACGGTTGTATTTCTAACTGTTTTTGTGGTTCGATATTTATTAATCCTTTTAAAACACCAAATTCACTTGTCCAACCAGGGGTGTCTTGTGGTACTCTTTGCCATATAGAGCGTTCTTCTTCTCTAAATAATTTTCGCATTAATTGTAACCCCCACTCTTGTTCCTGAGATTTGCCAAATTTTAATTGGCTCAGCGGGATTTTCATTTCAGCAGACCAGCCTTCAGTATCAATACTGGTTTTTGTATACCAAATAGGATTCCAGCTTTCATCAGAATCATTTCCATTATTTGTAGAAAACTCGTCTCCTTTTACTCCCGCGGCTGTGACTATGAAATTAAATGATGTTCGTTTATCACTATAACTATCAAAGAATATACCTACCCAGTCTCCTTCAAAGCCATCTCTACGGGAAAGTCTCTTAACAATTTTTTCAGGAGTAGCATCTATACATCGGATAGCTACATATATGTAATTTTTGTCATAGACAATTTTAAATTTAGTCTGATGGTCTGGTGCCGTATTTTCATTGGGCTGCTGTTCAATAAAGTCACTATCCCAGTCCACGGTATTCCATGCTTCCTCATCAATAATGCCATCTATATATAGACCGTTTTCAGAGGTCAAGGCTTTTGTGGTATATATCCGTTTAGGGATTACCGTGGTAGAATCTTGCGCATGCACATACAGTTGCGCGCTAACGATTAGAAAAATACTGGTGATGGTGGCTTTCATGATTGATGATTATGTATGAAAGACTTATCGTATTTTTAATCGTTACAGCAATGTATTTATTTTAAGACATCTTTAACATTTAGATTGTTACTTATTTTGAAGATTCTTCTTTTGCCGTATACGTCTTTATGGCTTGGTTAGGTTCTATAATGTTGTAGCCTTTCCAAAACTCAGGGTCATAACGTGTTAAATATGTAGGCGTAATCTTATTGTCAAAATTTTTATTTTCAAAGGTGCTACTGCTAATTTCTTCAGTGTCGTAAATTACAATTTCATAGCTATTTATATTCGTAGCGGCAAAATCAAAATCTAGGGATAATTCGTTTTGTCTATTCTTTCCTTTTACTACTTTGTTGAATTCAATTATTTTTAGAGGCCTTTTTGCACCGCCCATTCCGCCGTGTTCTTTTTCAATGTATCTTAAGTTATATTTATCGTTTGGCCCTTTATAAAATATCATTTTACCTTTATCTAGATAATCATTCATGAATACTCCTAGTAGTTTAAATGATTTTAAAGATTTTACGTTTTCATAATCCACTCGTACTATAGCGAAATCATCGGCATTTACGTAGAGTGTTCCTTTATAATCTGCATTTCCGCTAGGAACAAAATCTAAAATATAGACAATATCTTGACCTAGATATGTGAGTTCACGAATGGAGAAATCATACTTTCGAGATTTTGTTAAGAAATTAAGCTTAGAATCATCCATAAAAAACAGATCTTCATAAAGGGTCGATATTTTATTCGCTCTACCTGCCGCAAAATGTAACTTCTGTTCTTCTTTACGTTTTTTGTCTTCCTCTAATTTTTTATTTAATGCGGCTACGTCAGAAGAGTCTACTTGTGTTCTAAAAAGTTCTTCATTGTCAATTTTTGTTCCGAATATGCCTGATTTAATTTTCAAATAGGAGTCTGGCTTTACATTCTCTTTTAGAATTTTCTCCATGCGCTCTTCTAGCTGATCAAGGTTTATCTCACTGTTTTTATCATACATTTTAGATGCCTTAATAACATCAATCTTCTGTTTTTCACTGTTGTAATTGCCATATAGATCGCAAAGTACTTCTACATAATAATCATCACTACGGGGTATAGAGCTTATGATTTCATCAACAAAATTCTTATTGAAAGCATCAATGGTAGATTCAAAATTTGAATAATTAGTTCTGTTCAAATATTGGTGGTAGTGCTCTCTAAAAAAGAGTCTTTTTTTGCTAAATGATTTTGTGTAGTTTTTATCTACGTTATCTTTTATAAAATCAACAATCTCGTCTGCAGAATAGTTCTTATTAGAGACCACCACGTTCTTTAATTCAATATTCTGAGGACTTAGTGTTAGTATAGAATCTTTAAATTCTCCTAAGGTAGTTTTGTAGGTTTTGTAGCCCATACTAGAAACAAATAAAGAATCTGTTACCTTATTTTTAGTATTTAGAAGAATAGTAAAAGTGCCTTCCCCATTGGTGATTACGCCCATATCATCAGCAAATTGTATAGTTGCAAATGGTATTGGTTCTTGGGTAACAGAATCTATAACTTTAGCGCTAATAGTTTGCGCAAAGTTGTAGTTTACGGAAAGTAATAAAATAAAAAATAATCCAAGTGTAGTAGTTTTGATCATAGTGTTGTTTTAAGTGAGCCAAAACAAAACAAGGAATAGAAAAGCATTAAAGAAGCAACTTTTTGATTTTCTTGTGAGCTATTTAATACTTATTTAACTGTTTTATAGGCTAATGAAATGATCTGCGTATTTATGAGATCACCTTCTCTAAAACAATAGACGCAACTACGTTTAAAATAGTTGCCTAAAAGACTATTTATTTTTTAATTAGGATGTTAGTGGCAACCACAGTCGCTTGATCCGCAGCTTTTTGTAGCTTGCTTTTTAGAGGAAAATAATCTTTTAGGTAAGAAATATTTTTTCACAATATACCCTACTGCGATGAGTAAGGTGGCATACATTAATATGTTTTGTAATAGGTCCATACTACTTTAATATTTGATAAGCGATTAAGGAAACTATATAGGCAAACACACTCATGAAAATTAATTGTGCCATTGGCCATTTCCAAGTATTTGTTTCTTTTTTTACTACTGCTAAAGTACTTGCGCACTGCATAGCAAAGGCGTAGAATAACAATAATGAAATCCCAGAAGCTAGGTTAAACAAGGGCATTTGTGTTGCAGGATTTATCTCTGCAGCCATACGGTTTGTTATAGTTTCTTCTTCATCACTACCAACGCTGTAAATAGTTGCTAATGTTCCTACAAATACCTCACGTGCAGCAAATGAAGTTAATATGGCAATACCAATCTTCCAGTCATAACCTAGAGGTTCTACAATAGGTGTAATGGCCTTACCCATATACCCCATATAGGAGTTTTCTAATTTAAAGCTAGATATTTCTTGCCTCTTAGCATGCTCAAATAAATTTGCAGACTTGGCAGTAATAGAATCTGCTATGGCAAGTTGGTCAATGGTGTATACTTTTTCAATGATGCTATCATTCAAAGCTCTTTCGTAGCTAGCTAATTCTGAGGCAATGGCATGCTGGTTATAGTCAGATAACCCAGAAGTGTTTATTTTGTTTGTAACAATCTCTTCTGCATTCTTAAATTCATTAGAGATACCGTTTGATCCTAAAAACCATAGGATAATAGATATCGCTAGTATAATTTTACCGGCACCAAATACAAAACTTTTTGTCTTTTCCAAAACCGTATAAGCTACATTTTTTAGAAGCGGTAGCTTGTAGTTAGGCATTTCAATAACAAAAAACGATTTGCTTTTAATCTTCAATATTTTATTCAAGATCATGGCAGAAATAATGGCAGTAAAAAAACCTAATAGATAAAGTAGCATTAGGGTTAATGCTTGATAACTGAGTCCAAAAAATCTGCCATCAGGAATTACGAGGGTAATTATAATAAGGTAAACAGGTAGTCTGGCAGAACAGGTGGTAAAGGGAGTTACTAATATGGTTATCAGGCGTTCTTTCCAGTTCTCAATGGTTCTAGTTGCCATAATTGCAGGAATGGCACATGCCGTTCCAGAGATAAGAGGTACAATACTCTTTCCGCTTAATCCAAATGGGCGCATCAGCCTATCCATTAGAAATACAACTCTACTCATGTAGCCAGTTTCTTCTAACAATGATATAAATAAAAACAGAAATGCAATTTGTGGTATGAATATTACAATACCACCAATGCCGGCTAAAATTCCCTCGGCAAGTAAATCTGTAAATACGCCCGGTGGTAGTGAGTTTTCTACCCATTCTGTAGCACTTGCAAAAGAATTTTCTATAAATTCCATCGGGTACGCACTCCAAACGTATATGGCTTGGAAAATGGTAAGTAAGATTAAGAAGAAAATAAGATACCCAAAAACTTTATGAGTAAGTAACTTATCTAGGCTAGCTCTAAGGCCTTTTGCAGCATTTAAGTCTACTTTATGCGCTTGTTTAAGAATACCATTTATAAATTGATATCTTAAAATAGTCTCTTTTTGTTGTAAGCGTTTTAGCTCAGGTTTAGATTTTGTGGCGAAAGAAGCTGCGTTTTGATAAAGTGTCTTTTCAATAGGCATAAAGTTAACGTCTTGCGTAATTACAAGCCATAACTTATAAATGTCTTCTTTAGGAAACGCACTGCGTAAGCGATCAAAATATTCTGGAGAAATAACTGTAGCATCTATATTTGGTTCTATAGATAGCGATTTGTAATCGGTTATAAGTTCGCGAAGTTTCTCAATTCCAATTTTCTTTCGGGTACTTACTAAAGCTATTTTGGTGTTTAATTTTTCTTCTAATAAGGGAATATCTATTGTAATTCCTTTCCTAGACATTCTATCAGCCATATTAATTACTAATATGGTCGGAATTTTTAAATCTTTTATTTGTGTGAAAAGAAGAAGGTTTCTTTTTAAGTTTTCAACATCGGCTACTACCACGGCAACATCAGGAAAGTCTTTGTCGTTCTTATTTAAAAGAAGTTCTACGGCAACACTCTCATCTAATGATGTTGTATTAAGGCTGTACGTTCCGGGTAAATCTATAATGTGTGCTTTAACACCACGAGGTAACTTACAAACCCCTTCTTTTTTTTCTACTGTAATTCCTGGGTAATTCCCTACTTTTTGGTTTAAGCCTGTTAATTGATTAAAAACAGAGGTTTTTCCTGTATTCGGGTTTCCAATTAATGCTACCTTAATTTGCTTACTCATTATAAAAAGGTAGTATTATCTATGATTTCTAAATCGATGAGTTCTGCCATTGCTCTGCGTATGGCTATGTGCGATCCGTTTACATTGATGTAGATAGGATCTTTTAGAGGGGCAACTTGCAATAGTTCAACTTCATTGCCTGGCAGGCAGCCAAGTTCAAGTAACTTGATAGGCAAGATGTCATCTGCAAATTCTTTGATGATGCCTCGTTCTCCGCGCTTTAATTGTGCTACCGTTTTGATCAATGTTTATTTAGATTGATTTTAATTAAGAACAAAAATAGGGAAAATCAATAAAATAGAGACCTTTGTAGTCATAAAAGAGTATTAATTTCATTTAGAAGCTTCTTTGTCTCTATAGGAATCTTTTAAAACCTTTAAATCTTTCAGAAGTTTCTCTATTTCCTCAGGATTGGTACCGTCATAAGTGCCTCTAATTCTGCGTTCTTTATCAATCAACATGAAGTTTTCTGTATGAATCATGTCAAAAGGCCCACCATCACCATCAGTCTTGACAGCCATATACGATTTTCTGGCTAGGTCGTAAATTTGTTTTTTATCGCCAGTAACTAAGTTCCATTTTCTATCGACAACACCTTTTTTAATAGCGTAAGCTTTTAGTTGTGCAACAGAATCAATTTCTGGAGTTACGGAATGAGAAAGCAACATCACCTCGTCGTCGTCTAAAATTTCTTGTTGTATCGTCCCCATATTATCTGTCATAATTGGACAAATAGTAGGGCAGGTGGTAAAAAAGAAATCGGCTATATAAATTTTGTCTTTGTAGGCGTCATTAGTGATCAGTGCTCCGTTTTGATTGGTCAGAGAAAAATCGGCTATAGTGTGGTATTTTTTTACGTGGAGTAATGACGTGTCTACCAATTCTGGATTAAAATCTGCAGGTTGGTAAATGGGAAGTATTTTTTTTGGTTGCAGGGCGTTATAAAACAAATACATGATTACGGCAGACAAGCAGAGAAAAACAATTCCGAATAACTTATATTTTGCAAAAAAAGAACGCATATTTTTTATGCAAAGATACTAACGTGCTCTTAACCATTCAAGACATTCCTTAGTTTTGCTGCTAAATATTTCTTAAAACATTTGAGCGGAATATACTTTACTTTTTTTAGACCTTCTAAAAGCTTACTTTTGGCGCACAAAAAAGTTAAAATTAGCACTAAATGGGCGTAGTTACACAGATACTTACCTTTATATTAATAATATCAATACTGGTTATTTTACACGAGTTGGGGCATTTTCTTCCCGCAAAATATTTTAAAGTTAAAGTTGAAAAATTCTACTTATTCTTTGATGTCAAGTTCTCTTTATTTAAAAAGAAAATAGGAGATACGGAATATGGTATTGGATGGTTGCCATTAGGAGGTTACGTAAAAATGGCGGGCATGATTGATGAAAGCATGGACACGGAACAAATGGAGAAAGAACCGCAACCATGGGAATTTCGTTCTAAACCAGCTTGGCAACGTTTAATCATAATGTTGGGCGGGGTAACCGTTAACTTTTTTCTAGCTTGGATTATTTATACCATGCTTATAGTGACCAATGGAGATAGTTACATTCCTGCAGATAATTTAAAATACGGAATTTTAGTAGATTCTATAGGAGAAGGTATTGGATTAAAAACGGGAGATAAAATCTTATCTATTGATGGTGTAAAATCTAAGAAGTTCACAGATGCTACTTTAGATATCTTATTAGGAGATGAGATTACCGTAGAGAGAGATGGGCAAAAAGTTACCTTTCCGGTTCCTGATGAAGGAATTAAGCAAGTATTATCTACACAAGGAAAAAACTTTTTAAGGTACAGACAAAAATCACTTATAGATAGTGTAGTGCCTAATTCCATAGCTGCTAAAGCAGGTATAGTTTCAGGAGACCAAATTATATCTATCAATAATACCCCTAGTGAATATTGGAACGATTTTACAACAGCAATTAGAAGTTCAAAAGGAAAATCTATTGCTTTAGCAGTAAATAGAGATGATCGTATAGAGAACTTAAACTTAGTAGTGCCAGAAGAAGGTATAATTGGTGTGTATTTAAATGCAGATGATTTAATAGTGACAGATGAGTATAGTTTTCTTGCAGCAATACCAGCAGGGTTTAATGAAACTATAAACGTGCTTACAAAGCAGATCAAACAATTTAAAATTATATTCAAACCTAAAACTGAAGCGTATAAATCTGTTAAAGGACCTATTGGAATCGTAGAAATGATGCCTCCACAATGGAACTGGATGTTCTTCTGGAATTTTATGGCTATGTTCTCTGTTTGGTTGGCATTCGTAAATTTATTACCGATTCCTGCTTTAGATGGCGGACACGTAATGTTTTTACTTTATGAGATGATTTCTGGACGAGCTCCGAGTGAAAAAACATTAGAGCGTGGGCAAATAATTGGTTTTGTGATTATTATGGGCTTAATGGCAGTTATTTTTGGAAACGATATTTGGAATATTATCAAGCGTTTTTTCTAATGTTTTAGAGCAATTAAAAAAAAAATTAAAATTTCTATTTTTTTTGTTTGGCTAGTTTGAAAAAACAATTATATTTGCAGCCGCTAACGCGATAGAGTACACTCCTCCTTAGCTCAGCTGGTTAGAGCATCTGACTGTTAATCAGAGGGTCCTTGGTTCGAGCCCAAGAGGGGGAGCAGAGCGACAGAAAGCCTTTACAGAAATGTAGAGGCTTTTTTGGTTTAATCAAGTATAGCTTTTTTTAGCTGAATTTTATTATGTAACTCCACTTCCAACTATAGTCAACTGGTCAAGTTTTTAGGTGAAAAAAGGTTCCCGTGAAGGTTCCTACTTAAATCTTTAAGGTTCCCATTTTTAAAATCGAAAAGTATGCTAATTGTTTAACTAAAAATCAATTAGTAATGAATCAAAAAAAACTATCAATTCGCTTTGTAATAAGTAAAGCGAAACTCAATCAAAGGGGCTTATGTCCAATCTCATGCAGAATTACTTTTGAAAATAAAAGAAAGTCATTTTCCACTAGTCTTTTTGTTGCTCCTGATTGTTGGAGTGCTAAGAAACAATTAGTGCTTGATCGAGATATTGAGAATCAAAATAAAAATGGGCAACTATCTTTAATAAGTCAAAAAATCAATCAAGCCTATTTATTTTTACAAGTTCAAAATACAGAATTTAATGTTGATGATATTTTAGATAAATATTCAAACAAAAAAATAAAGAAAGAGGACAACGTAGTTAGTTATTTTAAGAGGTACTTATTAGCGCAGTATAAACTAATCAACAAGGATATTAAGCCTGTAACATGGAAGAAATTTGAATATGTATGTAATCATGTAGCGTCATTTATCTCTTTTAAATATCATAAAAAAGACTTCCCTTTAAATAAACTGAACCAACAATTTTTAAATGATTTTGAGTACTATTTAAAGACTGAAAAAGATCAGAAGCAGGTAACTGTCAACAAAGTAATTCAACGCTTTAGAAAGCCTATTAAATTGGCTGTATCAGAAGGTTATCTAAATCACGATCCTTTTGTAAATCATAAGCCTAATAGAGCTAAGAAAGAAGTAGTTTTTCTATCTACAGAGGAATTAATTTTATTAGAAAAGCATCATTTTGAACAGGCTAGGTTGCAATTGGTTCGTGACCTATTTATTTTTTGTTGTTATACGGGGTTAGCATATCATGAAATGGCTAATCTTAAAAAAGAACATTTGGTAAATGGTTTTGATGGAAATCAGTGGATACAAATTAAAAGAGAGAAAACAAGTAAGTTGATTTCAGTTCCAATACTACCGAAGGTTAAAATTCTAATCAACAAATATGATTCTATTTCAGACTATGTTCTTCCTAAGTTTAGTAACCAAAAGATAAACTCATATTTAAAAGAAATTGCTTGGATTGTTGGTATTAGTAAAAAAATTACCCATCATACTGCTAGAAAAACATTTGCTTCAACAGTACTATTATATAATGATGTTCCTATGGAAATTGTTAGTGAGCTATTAGGTCATTCTAACATGAATATTACTCAAGAGTATTATGGTAAAGTGGTTCAGAAAAGTATTGGAAGGGAAATGGTTAGGCTTTCGAAAAAATTAGGTAGTAGCTAACCTTTAATAGTAAATAAATCAGCTAGAGAAATCTTTAATACTTGGGAGATTTTATTACAGTTAGAAATAGAAGTATTGATTACTCCTCTTTCGATTCTACTAATTTGAGATATTTCAATATCAAGTTCATTTGCTAACTCTTCTTGGGTTAAAGCTCTGGCTTTTCTTAGAAGTCTTAGGTTTTTCCCAAATGCTATTAAAAACGCTTTTTCATCTAAATTATCCACGTTTTAAAATTCGTGGAGAATAAGATTTAGTATATAGGCAAATATGCCTATTTTCATTAATTTTAACTTAAATAGACGTAAAAAATGAAAGGATTCAAATTAAGTATCATGCTAATGTTTTTTTTAACTGGTTCAACAATTGCTCAAGGGTTAATATATGAAGGTAATAAATCATATAATACTTCTGATACTTGGGAGTTTATGGATAATTGTGAAAAAGGATTTGCCAAGGTAAAAATTACATTAGGGAGGTATAAAAATGATACATCAGGAATATTATTAATGGAGATATGGAAACCCTTTAAGATGCGTTTTTCCGACGAATTAACAATTTACCTTGAAAACGGGGAGATAATTAGAATCTATTCAAATGGAAATAGAGATTATGTTGATGATTCAAATATGGGTACTTATACCTTAACAGCTAAAAATATTGAAGAATTAAGGCTCACTAAAATAAAAACAATAAGATATTCCTATACTGGAGAATTTAATAAAACGTGTACTGCATCTAATGAAAAATTAATATCATTTATTGAAACGGAAAAGGATTATGACACTATTAAGTCAATAAAAAATCTTTGGTAGATTCTATTAGTAAAAAATATGTAATGAACGATAAAAATCAGAAATCAAATATTATTTCTAGCATTTTAATTTTTGGATTTGTTTTCCCAGGAGGTGTGGTTTTCATAGTTGAGTTAGTTAGAGGAAATTTAACATCGGCAGTTGTTTTTGGACCAATATTTTGGGGAATTATAGGTTACATCATTGGTAGGGTTAAGTAGTATTTCTATAAAATTTTGGGCTATGCTTAATGGTTATTTTTTAAGAAGAAAGTATAAGAATCAATTGCTAGATTATTTAAATTATAGCATTCACATTTTATCAGTAAAATCTTTTGATGATCTTATTGTTTGTGAAATATCACTAATTTCAGAAAACGAATTGATTGACTTAGGTAATACTATTTTAGTCAATGATAAGGATAGGGGGTTTATTAAACAAATACTATTACAATACTTTCAAGGAGATCATGATAGTAAATTTAGAAGTATAAGAATTGGCTTAAATGATGATAATTTATTGCCTGTGGATGTTAAAGCTACCAACAGGTTTGTTATGGGTTTTGAGCAATTTTTTAAAAATCATAGATACGGTAGTAATTATATTAATAAAGATGGGGGGCTAATTTTTCATACAAGTATGGGAACTCAAAGTCTATATTTAAAAAAGTTATATTAGAAAATTCTAGATAATTTTCTGAACTTGACTTTCAATCTCACTCCTTTTATAATAAATTCTATTTCCGACCCTATACCCCGTTAAAATCCCATTTTTTGTCCAGTTATTAAGAGTGGGGTAAGATATTTGAAAGAAGTTAGCAGTTTCTTCTCTTGACATCAATTCAATGAGTTCTTTTGGTTGGAAATTTTCGTTTAATGAATTGATTTCACTTTGAAGCATATTTAATTTTTCCAAAATTAGTTCTACAGCGTTCGGTAAATCTTCAAATTTCAAATTTTTCATTTTCTTAAATTTTAAATGTTAGGTGTAGGTTGTGTCAATTGATAATTTAAATTTTATCCTATTTTTCTTCTTCAAATTTTGAATTTTTTTTGAATTTTTTTTTGGTGTAGCCTATTGGTCAAACCAACCCACAAACATCCCCGCCCTTTCTAGGGATTGGGGGAATATCCCCACATATCAAATTATAATTTTAAAAATAAAATCATGGTAAAAATTATTGATTACAGAACAAGATCTAATGATCAAGGAAAGGAGTTTAATGTATTAATTGTTCAAGGTGGGGTAGAACCTATTAAAAGTAGAACTACAGGAAAAGTTTATTTTTCTACGAGGACGGCATCAGTACCTTCAACTTTTGATGAAGACACTTGTAAACAACTTATTGGAACATCGTTTGAAGGTAAAGTGGCTAAAGTTCCATGTGAACCTTATGATTATACTTTTAAGGAGACAGGGGAAACAGTAGAACTTTTATTTCGATATGAATATGTGAATGAAGAACTAGATATGACTGAAAAGCATCTAATACCAGAAGACGAAGTTCTTTAAAAAAATATTAAGTAATAATTAAAGAGGGCTATATCAGCTCTCTTTTTTTGTTAGTTGAACAATTTAAAATTAGTATAAAATTTAATTAATATAATTATGCAATTACATCAAGCGAAAAGGGGTAACACAAAACTTAAAATCGGTTTAAGTGGAGCTTCTGGGGTAGGTAAAACTTACTCAGCATTACTATTAGCATATGGAATTACAACTGATTGGTCCAAAGTAGCAATTATAGATACTGAAAATGGAAGCTCAAATCTGTATGCTCACTTAGGTAATTTCAATGTGTTATCGTTGATAGCACCTTATAGTCCAGAAAAGTATATAGAAGCTATTACAGCTTGTGAAAAGGCTGCAATGGAAGTTATTATCATTGATTCAGTGTCGAATGAATGGAAAGGGTCTGGTGGGTGTTTAGATATTCACAGAAAGTTAGGAGGGAGATTCCAAGATTGGAGCACCGTAACGCCAAAACATCAAGCGTTTGTTGATAAAATAATTCATTCTAATGTGCATATTATAACAACCGTTAGACGTAAAATAGAATATGTTACAGGTTTGGATGGTAGAGGTAAAATGACTGTAACCAAACTAGGAACAAAGGAAGAAATGCGAAATGGATTTGAATATGATTTAACGCTCAATTTTGAACTCCTAAATGAAAAGCATCTTGCCAGAGTTACAAAAGATAGAACTGGACTTTTTAAGGAAATGAACGATTTTATTATAAATACAACTACAGGAAAGAAGCTTGCAGAATGGTCAAAAGAGAATATTAATTTATCTGAAATTTTTATTGAGATAGATAGCTGTTCTGCGCTTGAAGGATTGCAACATATTTATTCAAAATATCCAAATCTTAAAAATCAAATAAAAGAACGCATACTTCAGCGAAAGGCTGAAATAGAAGCTTTAAAAAATCAAATTATTAATTCTGACCAGATTCAGAATTCTAAATAATTCAGATTGAACTTAATATATAAGCCCATATTTATTGTTTTAAGGACCCAAATTACTTCATTGCATATTATATATACATAGCGTTTACATGAAAAATAGTGAGTTAGTTGAACTACTCAGGTACTCTACGCCATGGAGTATTTGGGTAGTTACATTTGAGAATAAATTAATTGAATTAAAATGTCCTTTTATGGTTTTAGCAATTAGGAATGTGGGTAAAATACCTACTGGTGAAATGTGTATAGTCACTTATGTAAAACTATCTACAAATCTTCATGTCGTTTACATTATAGATGATACACCTTATTTCTACAATCATTTTGAAATTTTGATTGATTAATTTTTAGAGTTTTATGCTGTATTTTCCCTAATCAATTAGGTTTTGAGACGGATTTACTCTTTAAAGAAAATCCCCTGAAAATGTTACTAGTTAAATCAAAATTGGTGCGAGATAGTTTTTTGAATATTTCGCATCTTTTTTGGATTTAAAAAGTTTTATAATAGTTAATAGAGTCTTTTTCGGTTAAATATGTTTAAAAAAATTAGGAAAATCCAATTATTTTTCGTATTGTTGCAAGAATTAATGGTTTGAAGCCATAAATTAAGATTACAACCGAAGGAATAACATTATAATTACTGCACAACTAGTAGATCATATTACAACTGATTAAGATAACTGCATCTTAATTTATAGAATACAAGCCATACTCAAATTCAGAGAGTATGGCTTTTTTGTTTCAGTACTTCAAACTCACGTAAAATCAACTGCATCCAATTTAGATAACTGAATGAGTAAATATTTTGAACAATGAATTGACGAAAAAATAAGAGGTCAAAAAATTCCATAAAAAATTGAATGTAATTTATCATGGAGCTCAATTTCTAACATAAAGTTAGTTAAAGTAAGCGCTTAATAAAACCTAGAGCGAAGTTATGACGAAGGATAGAATGAAGTAAAAAAGGTTTTTTATTAAAAAATTATATAAAATGAAATTAAGTAGTAGAGAAAAAGAAGATGAATATTATTTATTTAATTCAATTACTAATAATTATACTATCAATTATGTTACTGATGAAGATGAAGATGACGTGGGCAATAAGGTGTCTGAATTTACTGGTGTATCGAACGAAGGAGGTGACTATTATCGATGGAAAAATGATGACACTTATCCGATATTCCTTTCTGAATGTTCTAGTATTACAATTCCAAGGAGAATTAAAAGAGATTTAGAAAGATTACCAAAAAACATACTTAAGAAAATTGATCAGGAGAAAAGTGTAGCCGTTGAAAAATGCTTAATAAGCGTTTCTAATTTAACACCAACAATCTTTAAAGATAACAAATGGAAAAGTTTATCTTCTAAGGTTTTACATGAGCAAACCAAGCGAGGTAATGATAATACCTATATATACAAACATATTATTAGAGCTTTAGAGTATCATACTAATAGTACATTACCTATTATTGAATGTAAAAAAAACAGCTATAATACTGATACTTACGAAAAAGGTATTATCGCTAAACAATATAAATTTTCATCACATTATGAATTTAGTAATGTTGTTAAGTACAATTTAAAAGATGGTGATAGTATAAAAAAGAGAACTCGATATTTATATTCTAAGCTTAATAGAGCTTCAAAAAACCCTATTGGAAAAAATTTGATTTCGCTGTACGGTCGAATTGAACTTCCAACAGAAAATGAAATATTAATTGAAGGAAGGAGACTAGTTAAAGAAGGATATCGAACAAAGAAAGGGAAACTTCTAACTTATCTAAATAAAAGATCGAAAGATTACTTTAGTGATTTTGAAAGTAGAAGTTTTATAGAGGAAAATTTAAAACAGTTCAAATATCTTACGTCTAGTGGGTATATGATTCCAAATATTGGAGATATTAAATCAGGAGGTAGAGTTGTAGATAGTTTTAATCTAATGCCATCATGGATTAGACAAATGTGTTTAATTGATAATGAGGAAATTGTTGAGTTAGATTATTCAGCCTTTCATCCAAATATTGCTTTATCAATTTTTGAGGGTAACACTCAATTTTTGACCCATCAACAAGTTGCTAAAGATCTTGACAAAAATGTCCAAGAAGTTAAAATTGAACACTTATCTTTTTTTAATAAACACCCTAACGAGATGAAAAAAAGTATTCTTTATAGGTACTACTCTAGTAAAGAACCTCTAATGCTCAATAGAATAATACAAGATAAGCATCGAAATAATTATAAGAATACCTCAAAACTATTATTCAATAAAGAAGTAGAAATTATGACGGAATGTATAAAAGCTTTGAACAAGCGAAATGTTTATGTCATATATGTTTATGATGCACTGTATTGTAAAAAGAGTGATAAAAATATAGTAAAAGAGATTTTGAATAAGGCGGTAATTGATAATGGAGTATTTACACAAGTAAAATAATTTAGATAAGGGTTATGGAGGCTATAGGAATAATATATAAAGCGACAAATAGAGAAAATGGTAAAGTGTATGTTGGTGCGACAACAAAGTCATTAGAAGCTCGTAAAATAGATCATATTCAGAAGTCAAAAGAAAATAAAGGAAGTGTATTTCAAGTAGCACTCGGAACATTTGGTCCAGAGGCTTTCATATGGGAGGTTATCTATGAAACAGAATCTATAAATGATTTAGCCGACAAGGAAAGTTATTTTATTTCTAAGTTCGATTGTAGAAATAATGGATATAACAGTGACAGGGGTGGAGGGTTCAATAAGAAAATTTATCAATACACAATTTGGGGATTGATGGTTATGGAACATCATGGTTTACATAATGCTGCATGGATGGTGTGTGGGAGAAAAAAATCAGTTTCCAATGCATGTTTAGGTAACAATAAAACTTATAAGGGGTATTATTGGAGTTATAGGTTAGTTGATGAAAATTCTTGGAATAAAGATGAAAGAAAAAAACCTGTTATTCAATCAAATATGACTGGATATAAGGTAGGAGAATATTCTTCAGTTTCAGAAGCATCAAAAGTAACAGGCATTTCAAAAACCTGTATAGCTAGATGTTGTAGGGGAGAAAGAAATCAAAGTAGTGGTTTTATTTGGAAATATATAGGGTTAAATAATTAGTTGTCTTTAATGTGTTTTTTACAATAAATTTTTTATAAAAATATAATGATATACGTTCTATAAACACAAAGTAATTAATATATATTTACATTTTTAAATCATAATTATTTATGAACAGAATAAAAGAAGTACTTGAAGAAAAAGGTATTAAACAAGTTTGGTTAGCGGATAAGTTAGGGAAAAGTTTTAATACGGTTAATGGGTATGTACAAAATAGAGCACAACCTAGTTTGGAAGTATTATTTGAAATAGCTAAAATTTTAAATATAGAGGTACAGGATTTAATAGTTTCTAATATCAAAAGTGAACATGAAGGATAAATTGAATGTTATAGACTTATTTTCTGGTTGTGGTGGTTTAAGCGAAGGTTTACTGCAATTTGAACATTTTGATTTGGTAGCTCATGTAGAATGGGAATTACCAATGATTAAGACCTTAAGAAACAGACTAGTTGACACTTGGAACCACTCATTTGAAGAAGCAAGAAAAAGAGCTATTTTTTTTGATATTCAAAAAACCAAAGAGTTGATAAATGGTGATTGGGGAAGCGAATCAAAAAAAAAATTTGCATCTGATAATGATGAGTTAGTTGTCAATAAAGGTCTGAAAGGACTTATTGGTGATAAGAAAATCGATATAATTGTTGGAGGTCCACCTTGTCAAGCTTATTCTATACATGGTAGAGCTACAGACCCAAATTCAATGAAAGATGATTATCGTAATTATCTATTTGAAAGTTTTGCAAAAATTGTTGAAAATTTCAAGCCAGAGCTGTTTGTTTTTGAAAATGTACCAGGTATTTTAAGTTCAAAACCTGGGGGTATTCCAATTATAGAAAGAATCTCAAAAGCTTTTGATTCTATAGGTTACAAAATATTAGATAATACTGATATTCACAATTCAGTATTTGACTGTTCTGAATATTCTGTTCCACAAAATCGAAAAAGAGTCTTGATAATAGGTGTTAAAAAAGATTCAGTCTTTGAATTGAATGATTTTTATGAGTCCATAAAAAGGAGAAGTAATAAAGATAATAAGAAAACTGTGAGAGATGCTATCGGCTTTTTACCAGCGATTTATCCTTTAAAAACATCAATTAAAGAAGGTAAAAAAAATATATCTCATAGGGCTGTTGAGAATAATATATTACAACATATTCCAAGATATAATAATAGTAGGGATATAGAAATTTTTAAAGAGTGGGTTAGAAATAAGATGAACTATATACCTCATCAAGATAAGATTGATTTTTACTATAAAATGACTAAAAAGAAAACTCTATATAGTAAATATAGAAGTTTAGAATGGGACAAACAGTCATATACAATTGTAGCTCATTTACAAAAGGATGGTTTAACATTTATCCATCCTGATGCAGAACAAGCCAGAAGTATTACAATTAGAGAAGCAGCATTATTGATGACTTTTCCAATTGATTATAAATTTATTGGCTCTAACGCATACTGTTATAAGATGATAGGTAATGCTGTTCCTGTAACTTTTGCAAAAGCTCTTGGTCAATCTATATATGAAGTGTTTTCTAATAAAGAAATAAATAAAGAAATAAATAAAGAATATGAATGTATTGATAGCGTGTGAAGAAAGTCAAACTGTTTGTAAAGCTTTTAGAAATTTAGGTATTGAAGCTTTTAGTTGTGATATTCTTCCGTCTAGCGGTGGTTATCCTGAATGGCATTTTAATTCTAATGTTTTTGAAATAATTGATAATAATGGTGGCATATTAGAAAATGGTGAAGAACATTTTATTGATGGTAATTGGGATTTAATGATTGCTCATCCTCCATGTACTTATTTAGCGGTAAGTGGAGCTAGATGGTTTTATCATCCTGATGATAAACATTTGCCTACCTCAAAAAGAAGACCTCATCCAAGGTTTCCTGACAGAGCAAAAAAAAGAGATGAGGCTTTAGAGTTTTTTATAAAATTGTGTGAGTCGCCAATTGAAAGGATAGCTGTAGAAAACCCTGTTGGTACTGTAAATACTAAATATAGAAAACCAGACCAAACTGTTCAACCATGGATGTTTGGTGATGAAGCATCAAAAAAAACTTGTCTTTGGTTAAAAAACTTACCTGATTTAGTTCCAACTAATATTGTGGGTGAAGGAGAAAGAGTTGTTTTGTCTAGCGGTAGGTCTCTACCAAAATGGTATTCAGATTCGTTTCATACTTCAATCCCAACAGAGTTGAGAAGAACTTTAAGAAGTAAAACTTTCCAAGGTTTTGCTGATGCAATAGCTCTACAATGGTCTAACTTTTAATTTTATGCTTTACATAAGAAAAATATTCAGACAAGATTTAAGGGATGGAAAGCAAATAGCTTTTCCAAAAGAACCTTCAAATCAATTTTTTAACTTCAGTTATAATCCAGCTGATTCTGACAGACAAATAAGTTTTAAATTTAAAGAAGATGATTCTACTTCTTCTAATTATAGTTTTACTGGTAAACTTATAAATACACGTTTATATGCAGCAGGTAGTGAATCAAGAATTGATGGGGAATTAAAACAATTTTTAAAAGATTTTTTAAATGCGCAAATAGATGATATAATAGTTTTTACTAAAAAAAGAAGTGATACATCATTTGAGTTCAAATTTGTTCCTCAATCATCTGGCAATTATAGTTTTTTTCACTTGTTATTAAATAATTCAAACCATGAAGTTTCTCTTATTGAAAGTAATACCAATGAAGAGCAACCTGAAGACCTAACAATTTTATCGGATAATGTTTTAAACCAAATAATTTATAAATCATTTGTATATATACATGAAAACTTTAGAGAGGATGTTTTGTTTAAAAATATTAATTTTAGAGAGTTTAGGATTAACAGTAATTCATTTCAAGGGATTTGTATAGATCAATATTTTGGTTCTAATCATTTACTAGGACAGTTTACATCTCAAAAGGATGATGAAAGTTTAAAATCTGGTGGTATTAAAAGGTTTTTTGCTAATAGTTTTTCTATCCTCGGTAACAGCAATACTTATTTAAGTAATCAATGGAGTGAAGAAGGCGATAATGCACGCTCATTAAATTCTTTCAATAAATTCTTATCTGATGTAACAGAAGACAATTTGCGGATTGTTAAGAATGAAAGTGTGTTTCATTTAATATCAAAAGGCAACTATTTTTTTAAGCCTATTAATAAGATTTTTTATGGAGCACCAGGTACAGGTAAATCACATAAAGTAAATAATCTGGTCAAAGGCAAAGATAATAGAGTACAGAGAATAACTTTTCATCCTGAATACGATTATGCCACATTTATAGGTAGTTACAAACCTAAAATGGATGGAGATAATATAAAATATGAATTTGTACCTCAAGCTTTTATTAATATTTATACAAAAGCATGGAATAATCCTCATAAGGATTTTTATTTAGTAATTGAAGAAATTAATAGGGGTAATTGTGCGGAAATATTTGGCGATATTTTTCAATTGCTAGATAGAGATTCAAATTATAATATTACACCTGCATTAGAGCTTGAGAATCATTTAAAATCAGTACTTACTGATGAACAAAAAGGTTTAGAAAGTGGTAAATTGAAACTGCCAAACAACTTAACTATTTATGCAACAATGAATACATCAGACCAATCATTGTTCCCTATGGATAGTGCTTTTAAAAGAAGATGGGATTGGGAATATATACCTATATGTTATGACGAGACTACTGATGAAGGAGATTCAAATCCATCTTATAATTACATAATAGATTTAGGGAATGGAGCGACTTTCAAATGGAATGAGTTTATATCAAATGTAAACCTTAATCATATCCAACAAAACCCTGTTTTGGGAATGGATAAATGTATAGGTAATTATTTTGTAAAACCGAAAAAAGGGGAAACCACTATAGATGTTGATACCTTTATAAATAAGGCTATTTTTTATCTATGGAACGATGTGTTCAAAGATGAAAAAAATATTGTCTTTTATGATGAGGAAGGTAAATTAGTAGCTTATGAATCTTTTTTCCCAATTAAAATAGAGGGGGTACAAAAGCTAATAGAATTATTAGAACGTGTAGAAGTTACTGTAAATATCTCAACAGAAAATTCAGGAACAGTAGAAGATGAAGTTACTAATTGAGGAAGAAGAATATCCAATTGATTTACTCGAAGGTATCTTTGATGATTTAAAGTTTTACAAACAAAATGGTTTAAAGGCTACTGTAAAAACGGTAGGTTATTACCACTCTTATAAAAAGAAAGAGTTGGTTTTAATGCTGCCTAAAGTTTTTATGCAAAATGGGGTTGAAACTGTTTTTAAGGGTACTAAAGATGAGCTTTATAATTCTCTTGAGCATTCATCAATTAAGCACGACTCAAAATACCAATGGTTAAGAGAGTTGAGCATTCATTTTTATGATAGTTTGGTTGAGTATAACAACAGATGGAATCAAAATGGTTTAATCTCACCATCTCGTACCTTTGAATTAAATTCCAATCTAGGTGAAGATAATTACTCATATTTAGATATACTTTTGAGTATTGTAAACTTCTACAAAAAGAATAAAACTCATATTTTATATTGTCACATAGAGCAGATTACTAATAATGCATCAAAACCTAAATGGGAAAAAACTATTAGAAAGTCATTGCCTTTTATGGCTAATTCTAAAACACCTATTTACTTAAATATTCGTAATAAAAAAAAGATGGTTAACAAAGAGGAAGAATTAATTACATATTTCTTTTCAATCCTTAATCATTTGAATAATCATCATAACTTAAATCTTAAAATAGATAAATCTTATAAGCTGTTTAAAGACGATGCTTTTATTAATTTATGTGAAGATGAATATGGTTTAAGAAAACTTAAAAAAATAAAATACCGCTACTTTAATGATACCTTAAAGCGAATGTATCAGTTATGCGAATTGTATTTTTCTAATAATGATTATGCAAGTAGCAAAAAAGAAAAAGAAGAGTTTCTATGTACCAATAATTACAATATTATTTTCGAGGATATGATTGATAAACTGTTTACTGATACAATAGCTGTAGATGAAGACATTCAAAATTTAAAGAAAAATAAGGATGGTAAAATCATAGACCATATTTATGAGGATAAATCTTTAATAGATAGAAGCAATATATTTTTTATTGGTGATTCCAAATACTACAAATCCGATAATACAGCGAGTCAAAACTCAAAATACAAGCAAATTACCTATGCTAAAAATATCATACAATATAATATAGACTTATGGAACACAAAAGGTCAATTTCATAATCAAAGTATTAGATATAGAGATGATGAAACAGAAGGCTACAATATTACACCCAACTTTTTTATCTATGGTCATATTGAAGACCCTAACGACTTTGAAAATCCTAAAATAATTCAAAAAACAGTTAAACCAGAAGTATCCTACCATTGGTCAGATAGGTTATTCGATAGAGACACGTTATTTGTTCACCAATATTCAATAAATTTTCTTTTTGTTTTAAAATCATATACAGCATATAATAGCTATAAATTAAAGTCTTTTAGAGGTGATGTTAAGAAGAAGTTTAGAAAGGGGTTTATAGATTATTTTAATAGTACAAAAGATTGTGGTTTTACATTTTATCAATGTACACTTCAATCGTCAGAGTTCCCTAATTATGTACGAGACCGTTTTAAAGATTTTAATGGAAAATCAATTATAACACAAGACAATAGATTAATTATAGCTGTTAAAAAAAATGATGTCAGTTTAGATGTTTATTTAAAAGACTTTACTATAATAAATAATTTTAAATAACTATTAAAACCTTAAAATATTATTTTTTGCAAAATTAAAATTTAATACATAGAAAAGGGTGAAATTACTTCCACCCTTTTCATCCCAAATCTTACCATAAACTTAACCTACTTATGCTATGGCAAAGCTAAAATACTCTAAAATTGACATTTTTTGTAACAATCAATCTATTAATTTGAATATAGGATTTTCAATAAGTTGTATAAGATTTGTATTTACAGGCGAAATAGCTGTATATTAATTATGTTTTTTATATAGTATATTTTTAATAAGGCATATAATTCGGTTACCCATTACTTTTAAATATTGATAATTAGTTGAAAGGCATAGTGTTACTCTCCTTGGTTCGAGCCCAAGAGGGGGAGCAGAGCGACAGAAAGCCTTTACAGAAATGTAGAGGCTTTTTTGGTTTTAGATATTGATCCTTTTTAGTCTCATTTCTGGCCCTTCTTATCTAGGGAGTAAAACGTTTTCATTGCTTAAATAAGCACCATTCTTATCAAAAGTAGCTATACCCTTAATCAATCGTTATAGTAGATTTATTCTGGTATTATTCTTAGAATACCGTCATGTTCTCTTGATAATAAATTATCTTAGTTTATACACTAAAAAATAAACTCAAAATTTAAATCATGAAAAAAATAGCAATCTATACGGTTTTAGTATCGTTGACCGTATTTTTCACTTCTTGTAAGGAAGAAAAAAAAGTAGAAACTCCAGAAAGTACTCCGGAAGTTGTAATTGAAAGTAATTTTGGCGGCCTAGCACTTTATACGGTTAGAGATGATATGGGAGTAGATGCCAAAGCTACCTTGAAAGCAGTTTCAGATGCAGGGTATAAAAATATTGAGGCAGCCGGATATAGCCAAGGTAAATTTTACAACATGTCTCCAATAGATTTTAAAGCATTATTAGATAGCTTAGAACTTGTTCCTATAAGTACGCACCATAGCGATGTAACATTAGAAAATGCTGATGCTATGATGGCTGATGTAAAAGCCGCAGGTTTTGAATATTTTGTGGTGCCAATTCCTCCAATGGGATTATTTCATTATGATGATGCCACAAGTACTATGAGTATGACGGGTGGAGCAGAAAATTTAACAAAAATTATAAATACCTTGGGCGAAAAGGCCCATGCAGCGGGTCTTAAGCTGTTATACCATAATCACGATTTTGAATTTAAGAAAGATGCGGACGGGATTGTGCCTATTGAATATATGTTGGAACATACAGATCCTAAATTTGTAAATTTTCAAATGGACCTTTTTTGGGTGACAAAGGCAGGAGCAGATCCATTAGCTTATTTTGAAAAATATCCAGGACGATTCAAAATCTGGCATGTAAAAGATATGGATGAGCAAGGCAGGTTTGCACCTGTTGGCACAGGGACAATAGATTTTGCTAAAATATTAGCAAAGAAAGACCTTTCAGGGATGGAATATTATATGGTAGAGCAAGATATGACATTTGACGGAATGAAGCCATTAGAGGTTATTAAAACTAGTCATGAGGGCATTAAGAACTTCGGATTTAACTAACGAATAAGAAGCATTTAGATGTAAAGGCGCTAATTAACTTAAGCGTCTTTTGTCGTTTATAGATTTAGTATTTTTGTAATCTAAGGTGTTATCAATACCTATCTCCATTTTTAGAACTACCATTAAATAATTTAATTGCAAAATGAAGGATTATTACGGCATTATTTTATTCTTTTTATCATTTTCCAATGCACTTTTTGGACAAAAAGTATTGCCTCCAATTTACAATTATAAAATATTTGACTATCAAGCGGCTAGTCAGAATTGGGATGTAGCAGTAGATGATTCTGGTGCTCTTTATGCCGCAAATAATAAAGGCCTTCTTTATTACAATGGTGAAGAATGGATACTTAATAAATTACCCAATAATACCATTATTAGGTCTGTTAGTGTTTTGGATGATAAAATTTTCACGGGTTCTTATGAGGAATTTGGGTATTGGCAGAAGAATGAATTTGGACTTTTAGATTATACTTCATTAACCCACTTAATTAAAAATTACACCTTCACCAATGAGGAATTTTGGCAAATAATTTCATTTGATGATGCCATTTTTTTTAGATCTTTCTCTACTGTTTATAAGTATAAAGATGATAAGATCGAGGTGATTGATGTGGATGGAGTTGTTACAGATATGGCCGCATATAATAACCAACTCTATATTGCGGGCGGAGGAACAGGTATTTATAAATTTCATGAAAATAAGTTTATTTCCATCCCAAATCTAGAAGCACTTTTGGGTAAGACCATTATAGCCATGGCGAGTATTGACCATAAGCTTTTTATCGGTACAAAACTTAATGGATGCTTTGTATTTGAAAATGGGATTCTACAAGAATGGGATCATCCTATAAATAGAGAGTTAAAAAAGCACCAACTTAATGATATTGTACCTTACCCAGAAAACAAGATAGCTTTTGGAACCATAAAGAAAGGAGTGTTTCTTTATGATAAATTACAAGACTCATACATCAATTTAGATAGAGAAACGGGATTGCAAAACAATACGGTATTGTCTATTTTTCATTTTGATAACCAATTATGGTTGGGCTTGGATAATGGTATAGATCGGATAAGAACAAATGCGCCAATTACCTATTATACAGATTTTTCGGGTGCTGTAGGTACTACCTATGATATTGCTTACGTAGATGATGTTTTGTATTTAGGGAGCAATACTGGAATTTATTTTTTTGAAGACGATGTGCTGCAATTCGTAGAAAATTCTCAAGGTCATGTATGGGATTTAAAGGTAATTGATAGCGAATTATTTGCTGGGCATAATACCGGAACCTTTAAGGTGTCTAAAAATACGCTAGAATTGGTTTCTTCGGTTTCCGGAGGGTATCAAATTGTAAAAGTTCCTGAAGAAGAGAACAGTTATCTTCAAGGTACATATATAGGGATTTCTAAATTCTCCAAAAATACGGAAGGTACTTGGGAGGTTCAGCCTATTAATGGCGTACAATTTCCGGTAAAACAATTGTGTTTTGAGTCTAAAAATGTTGTTTGGGCAGCGCACCCTTATAAAGGTTTTTTTAGGTTGCGGCTCAATGATGCCTTAGATAGCGTAGAGGAAGTTCAAGAGTTTTCTCATGATGCCATCCCAAATAATTATAATGTTAAGGTATACAATGTGAAAAATCAGATTGTGTTATATGCAGATGGCATCTGGTATACCTATAATGCTATTCTAAATAAAATTGAAGTATTTGATGATTTCACAAAATATAAGGGCAATGAACTTATGTATAATGATGGCGATTACTTTTGGTTTATAGATAATGAGAATAGTAAAGAAATTTTTTATACAAACTTAAGAGAGGATAATCTTTCTATTGCGGAGAATGCATTAAAAAAACGTTTGGTACCTGATGCAGAGAATGTGGTGAGATTAAACGACTCTAATTTTATGCTTACCCTTAGTGATGGATTTGCTAAAATAAACTTGACCAAATTAAACAGTTACCTTGAAAATCTTGATGTTCCTAAACCGCAACTTAGTTATTTTAAAGACCAAGAGCATCGTTTTGCGCTAACGCAAGAAAATTTTGAGGTTGATTACAAGAATTCTCAGCATATAAGCTTTCAAGTAGCTTCTCCTAACTTAACAAAGCCTAGATATTTTTATGAATTATCAGGGGCTAAGGAGCAAATTAATTATGTGGATACTGGTACGCTTCAATTTGAAAATTTACCACACGGAGCTTATATGGTTAAGATTTCTACGGTGAGTATTGATGGTAAAATTTCAGAACCAAGGGTTATTTCTTTTACGATAGCTCCTCCATGGTATCTATCGGTAGTGAGTAAAGTGGTGTATGCATTCATTTTTCTGATGATAATTTTTCTTGTTAGACGCTATAATCGAAAGAAATTAGAACGTAAACAGAAGAACTTTGAAGAAAAAATGGACCGCAAGCAAGAGGAGCATTTAGCTACTATAGAAAAAGAAAAACTGGCCAAAGAAATAAAACTAAAACAGCAAGAGTTAACAAGTACTACGTTAAATATTGCTAAAAAGAATGAAGTTATTCTAGAGTTAAAAAATATGGTAGTCATGAATAAGGATAAATTTCCAAGTTCATCACGTTACGGAGCATTTATAAAAAAGTTAGACAAATCGGTGAACGATTCTGAGGATTGGAAGCGCTTTGAAGTCAACTTTAAAGAACTACATGAAGATTTCTTTGAGCGGTTACTTAAAGAGTTCCCCAAGCTAACACCTAAAGATCTAAAACTTTGTGCGTATCTTAAAATGAACTTGTCATCTAAGGAGATTGCGCCTTTGATGGGAATATCACTCCGTGGAGTAGAAATTCATAGGTATCGATTGCGAAAAAAACTACAAATAGATACATCAGAATACCTTTCTAGTTTTTTAATCACTTTTTAAAGATTGGGAGCCAAATACGAAATATAGGAGCTTTATATTAGCAATACCTCAATTATTATGGTGTAATAATTTATAAATAGCATATTTAAGCTTTAAATATGGCTTATTTGCATTTTTAAAGTTACATCATTACTACATCATTGTGTTAAAATTTTAACTTCAACAGTGCATCACGCTACAGCAACTACCTAGTAAACACTGCATCTAACGCTGTAAATTAGTTTGATGTAGTTATTATGTATCTAGAAACAAACACTACAACAAGGCTTGTTTTATACTTTAGCATCATTCTAACTCAATTTAATAAAGAACTATGAAAATAAGCAATGTAATATTGACGATTTCGTTTTTGCTGTTTCAATCGCTCTTATACAGTCAGGCTTCTGCTGTATCAGGAACAGTAACAGATAGTGATAATATACCCTTGCCAGGAGCATCGGTAGTATTAAAAGGTACCGCTACCGGAACTCAAACAGATTTTGATGGTAATTTTACTTTAGATAATGTTTCTGCTGATGGTGTTTTGGTCATTAGCTTTATCGGGTATACGTCGAAAGAGGTTGCTGTAAACAACCAGACTACGCTGACTATTTCATTGCAAGAAGATGCGCAAGCATTAGATGAAATTGTTGTGGTCGGGTATGGAACTCAAAAAAAATCAGATTTAACAGGATCTATCACTACGGTAAGCTCTGAAGATATTGCTAGGACACCATCTGGAGCTCCAATGCAATCGTTGCAAGGTAAAGTTGCGGGTTTACAAGTAGTAAGTAACGGTGCGCCTGGAAGTGCACCAACAATTAGAGTCCGTGGTCTAGGTTCCTACACTGGTGATGGGGCTTCTAATCCTTTATATGTTGTAGATGGTACTTTTTATGATGATATTGGTTTTTTAAATAACGAGGACATTGAAACAATTTCGGTTCTTAAAGATGCATCAGCTTCGGCAATATACGGAGTAAGGGCTGCTAATGGGGTCGTTCTAATCGAAACAAAATCAGGTAAAGTAAATCAGAAAGCACAAATCACCTATAGTGGTTACCAAGGAGTTCAAATAGCGCAAAATTTGGTCAAACTTTCAAATGCTGAGCAGTTTTCTACACTGGCTAGAGAATCTGGTTCTGCTGCAGAAGCTAGCTATATAGACAATGCAATGCAACGTTATGGCCGTAGCAGAATAAATCCTAATGTACCAGATGTCAATACAGATTGGTATGATTTAATATTGAGACATGCATTGATACAAAATCACAGTCTAGGAGTTACTGGGGGTACTGAAAGTGTTACATATTCTTTAGGAATTAGCCAGTTTGAGCAAGAGGGCATATTAAAAATGAAAAACGATTATGAACGTTTTAATATTCGCGCAAAGGTTGGTGTAGATATAAGTGACCGATTGAAAGCTGGGGTTTCTACTATTTTCAGCAATTCTACAACGTATCGTCCTGAAAATGCAGCATTTAGTTCGGCATATTTTGCTGTGCCAATAATGCCAGTTTTAGATGAATCAAAAACAGAGGCGTATCCAAGACCATATGCAAATGCTCAGGATTTAGGATATAGACAACCACAGAACCCTTTTCCTTTACTTGAAAATTCAGAATACAGAGATAAAATTAGAAACAACTTAGTAAATTTTAATTTAGAATATCAATTAATTCCAGATAAGCTGAACTTAAGAACAGCCTATTCTCACAATTTTGAGGCTAAAGAAACTAGAGTGGTTAGGCTTCCATATTTTTATGGTATTGGAGATGCTTTTAGGGAGAATGCAGAGTTAGTGAAGAAAAATGAAACTTTTTCTGAACAAACATGGGATAATACATTGACCTATAATGATGATTTTGGAAAGCATAATTTGACGGTATTAGCAGGTACTTCTTTCAGAAATAGATCTTTTGAGCAATTAGAAGTGAAAGGATTAAATTTTCCGAATGGTACAGGAATTGGTGATGAATCATATTATTTAGATTTAGCGAAGAGTATTGACTTAGATAATGTAGGTGACGATGGAGTAAGTCAATACTTCTTCTCTTATTTTAGCCGTGTAGCGTATAATTTTGATAATAAATACCTTTTGTATGGTACTTTCCGTGCAGATGGTACAAGCAAGTATCAAGAGAAATGGGGTTATTTTCCAACTATAGGGGCAGGTTGGGTAATCTCAGAAGAGTCTTTTATGAAATCTAACGGTGTTTTTGATTTCTTAAAGTTAAGAGCTAGCTGGGGTGAATTAGGAAATGCTAATGTAAACGCTAGTACAGGTGGTATAACTTCTACCGAGGTAAATGGAGTTTTTGGAGACACAAGGTATCCTGGTTTAGTAACTAATAGTGATTTTGAAGCTTTAAAGTGGGAGGTTACTGCAGAAACAAACGTGGGTTTAACAGCAAGATTATTTGATAATAATTTATCGATTGAAACAGATTATTTTACTAGAGAAACTAGAGATGCTATTATTCCAGTATCAAGACTTTTAGTACCTGGAGAAACTAGGCAAAATGTTGGAGTTATAAAAAACTCAGGTATAGAGGTAGCTATCAATTGGAGAAAACAAGTTTCAGAAGATTTTAGCTATTCTATTGGAGGTAATTTTTCTACGTTAAATAATGAAATTTTAGATTTAGCTGGGCAGGAGAATTTAACTTCTGGCGGTGATATCGAACAACGATCTGTTGTTGGAGGTGCTATAAACTCATTTTTTGGGTTAGATGTTGCAGGGGTATATCAAACAGCTGAAGAAATAGCGGCAGATCCAGCGGCACAAGCGGCAATTGCAAGTTCTGGTATTCCTGACTACATACAACCAGGAGATTTCAAATTTGTTGATCATAATGGTGATATGGTGATAGATGCACAAGATAGAGTAGATCTTGGTTCTTATTTACCAACCTATAATTTTGGTTTCAATCTAGGTCTAAACTATAAAGCTTGGGACTTTTCATTAAATGTTATTGGTCAGGGGGGTAATGTTATTGCCAATTCAAAACGATTTGCAATACGTCAAACGCCGGATGCTAATATTGATAGCGATTTTGCAATAAATAGATGGCACGGTGAGGGTACTACCAATAGCTATCCTTCTGCAAGAGGTATACGTAATCCATGGAGCAATCAGTTTTTGAATAGCTTTTTTGTTGAAGACGGGGATTTTATTCGATTACAGAATATAACTGTAGGTTACACATTGCCAAGTTTAAAAGGAAAATTTAATCCTAATATTAGGTTTTACATGACAGCAGAAAGGCCATTGACATTCTTTAAATATAATGGCTTTACCCCAGAGGTGTCAAACGGTGTAGATGCCCAAACCTATCCTATTCCTGGAGTATATACATTAGGAGTTAATATTAAAATTTAAAAAAATCAGCTATGATGCATATAAAAACAAACAAAATACTTGGACTTTTTGCCCTATTAGCTATGGTGATTTCAAGTTGTTCAGATGAATTAGATCAACCACAACTTAATAATAATTTTGCTGGTGGAACAGATTTTTCTAAAACGGACGATATGATATTTTCCCTTATTGGAGTTTATCAATCCGTTGGAGACAGAGGTTGGGAACAACCGCTAGTAGTTTCTACAAGAGGTGATGATGTAAATGCTGCCGGAGATCAACAAGGCCTAAAAAACCAAGATCGTTACTCTTATGATAATTCATTTTTTGGTTCTAGAACTTTATGGGAAACCTATTATGATGATATCATTAAAGCGCATACAGGAATGGAGCAAATAGCTAGATATCAAGAATTTGCAGATGAAGATGGCGTAGCTTTGGCGAACCAGTATATTGCTGAAGCTAAAGTTTTGCGTGCCATTCTGCTTTTTCAATTATCGCAAGTATACGGATCTGTTTTTATTCCAGAGTCTTCTAATTTAAATGATTTTGCAGATGTCACGTCTGTACCTTCTAAAGACGAAGTGATGCAACATTTATCGGATCAGATGGATGAGGCTATTCCGTTCTTATTAAACCTTAGACCTAATGAAAGAACAGATTTGCCAGGTGGTGTAACTAAATATACAGCATTACAAATCAAAGCATTGGCAAATCAAGAATTGAAGAATTATCAAGCAGTAGCAGAGGCTACAGGTGAAATTATAAGTTCAGGAAAGTTTAATCTTATGGATGACTATTATGAGCTGTTTAAAACCCCTGGAAAATTAAGTAATGAAACCTTATATGAATTTCAATATTCAGATTTCAATAGCGGTACTGGCGAAAGAGTAGGTCATTTGTATGCTCCTTATGGTCCAAACGGTTGGACACCTAGCGTAGCTGGTGCGAGTGCTGGATGGGGCTTTTTTGAACCTAGTATGAAATATGTAAAATTTATGTTAGACAGAGGAGAAACAAACCGTTTAGAAACCACAGTTTTGTTTACTCAAAAAGGAATTGATAGTATTATTTCTACATCTACCTATACAGAAGCTACATTACCTTCATTTGTTTCATCTACTACAAGAGATGGTGATAATTTGACAGATAATGCGAGAGCTATTTTTGCGAGTGGAAAACACTACTTGCCAACAAATCAATTAATTCCTGGTCGTGTTGAGTACGGTAGTAATAAAAACTATATCGTTTATCGCTATGCAGAAACACTACTAATGTATGCTGAAGCTATAACGCAGGGAGCAAATCAAACTTCAATTTCTGCAGATGAAGCGATTAATTTAGTACGTGCTCGTGCTAGTATGCCTCCATTGTCTGGTGTTACTCTTGATCAAATTGTAGATGAAAAGTATGCAGAATTGGCTATGGAATGGGGAAAGCGATTTTTTGACATGGTAAGGTTAGGTAGAAATGATGAATTGAGTTATGAAGGAAGAACTTTTACACCAGATAAGGCATTTGTCACATACCATCAAAATCAGATCGATGAATTTCCAATACTAGGTAACATATCCAACTAAAAACAAAAACCATGAAAAAATTAAGATACAGTCTATTGGCTTTGGTTGCAGTACTTTTTATCTATTCTTGTGATCAGGGTATAGACGGAATAACGCAAGTAGATCCCGGAGTAGATGCTACAGCTCCAGCTATAAAAATAAATTACCCAAAAGAGGGCATTGAAGTTAACGTATTAGCAACGTTGGCAGATATTACAATAGATTTTGAAGTTACAGATGATATTGAGGTAAAAGATATTACGGTTCTTTTAGACGATGTAGTAGTGGGTACGTTTACTTCTTTTAAAGATTATCGTCGGGTTTTAATTGATGATTTGGTGTATAGTGGATTAGAAGATGGGACTCACGTAATGACAATTTCTGCTACAGATATAGAAGGAAAAAATACGACAAGTTCTGTGAGCTTCGAAAAAGTACCTGCTTACGTTAAAAAGTATGACGGAGAGGTATTCTATATGCCTTTTGATGGGGATTATGTAGATCTAATTAGTTTTCAAAAAGCAACTATAGTAGGTACACCGAGTTTCACTGACGATGCGTTAAATGGAACCAGTGCCTATGCAGGAGCAACAGATTCATATTTGACTTTTCCAGCAGAGGATTTAAAATCACAAGAATTTAGTGCTGTCTTTTGGACAAAATTAAATGCTGTTCCAGATAGAGCAGGTTTGTTGGTTATGAGTCCGCCATTAGATGCTTCAGGAGGAAACGTATTAACTTCAGGATATCGTTTTTTCAGAGAGAATGCTGATGGTCTACAGCGATTTAAATTAAATGCAGGATCAGGAGCAGATAATACCTGGGTAGATGGTGGTGCGGCAGCAGACGTAGATCCTTCTGCTGGTAAATGGGTGAACATGGCATTTACCGTGTCAGGCACCGAGGCTAGTGTTTATATTGATGGGCAATTGGTGCAGCAAGTACCTTTCAACGGTATAGATTGGACCGATGTAGATGTGCTATCTATTATGTCTGGAGCTCCTAATTTTAGTGGTTGGGATCATAAATCAGATTTAGGTTTTATGGATGAACTTAGGATCTTTAATAAATCGCTTTCTCAAGCAGAAATTGAAACTATTATTCAAGATGATTCTGGTATAAGTCCAGATACATACACCGGTACTTTTGATGGGGAAATGTTTTACATGCCATTTGATGGTGATCATATAGATTTATTTAGTACTAATGAAGCTACAATAGTTGGTAACGCAGGTTTTGCAGGCGAGGCTAAAGTTGGTGACAACGCCTATGCGGGAGCAACAGATTCGTATTTGACAGTGCCAACAACAGGGCTTACTACTTCAGAATTTAGTGCCGCAATGTGGTATAAAGTAAATGATACTCCAGATAGAGCAGGTATTCTAACCGTAGGACCTCCGGATACAGAAAATGCCGGTTTTCCAGAGATTCAAAACTTGCGTACAAGCGGGTTTAGATTGTTAAGGGAGAATGCTGACGGCCTACAACGTATTAAACTTAATGTTGGAAATGGTGATGGAGAGGAATGGGCAGACGGAGGTACAGCAGCAGATATTGATCCAGCGGCGGGTGAATGGGTGCATTTAGCATTTACAATCTCCGAGACGACCACCGTGGTATATATTAACGGTGTAGCCGTTGCTAACGCAGAAACAGGAATTAGTTGGGCAAATTGTGATTTGGTATCCATAGGTTCTGGTGCACCAAGATTTACAGAGTGGGGTCATGGTGCAGATCTAAGCTATATGGATGAATTACGATTTTTTGATAAAGCCTTGACGCCAGAACAGGTAACCGCAGTGATGAATGCGAATTAAAATAAGTACCCTATAAAAGTAAGTTTAGAACGCTTTTGTTAAAGCGATAATAATATACGTTGATAGTACATATGAAGAATTTAGTAAAGTTGATAGTGAGTTTAGTGTTAGTGGCTATTGTATCTGTAGTTGAGGGATGCAATGGCCGCAAGACTAAAAATGAAAAAGAAATAAATACTTCAGAAAAAGAACAAGTTGTAATTTCTGATAATGAATTGCTAGACAAAATACAGCGACAAACTTTTGACTATTTCTGGGAAGGCGCAGAACCAACCTCTGGCTTGGCAAGAGAGCGTATTCATTTAGATAGTATTTATCCATCTCATGATAGAAATATTATTACTATTGGAGGATCTGGTTTTGGCTTAATGGCTATTCTTGTGGGGGTAGAAAGAGGTTTTATAACTAGAGAACAAGCTATAGCGCGTTATGAAAAAATGCTGAGCTTTTTAGAGAAAGCAGATCGTTTTCATGGGGCTTGGCCTCATTGGTTGCAACCTTCAGGAAAAACAGCGCCTTTTAGTAATAAAGATGATGGAGGAGATTTGGTAGAAACGGCTTTCTTGATTCAAGGATTGCTGACGGCTAAAGAATATTTCAATTCATCTAATGATAAGGAATTAGCCATTAGAGAACGAATTCAAAAACTTTGGGAAGGAGTAGAATTTGACTGGTATACTAAAGGTGAAAATGTATTGTACTGGCATTGGTCTCCAAACCATGGTTGGGATATGAATTTTCCGGTAGGTGGGTATAATGAAGCTTTAATCATGTATATTTTAGGGGCAGCATCACCGACACATCCTATCAAAAAAGAAGTGTACGATCAAGGTTGGGCTTTAAATGGGAATATAGCCAAGGATACAACCTATTATGGTTTAGAAACAGAATTAAATCATTATGAGCATGACAAGTCTCCAGTAGGGCCTTTATTTTGGGCACACTATTCATATTTAGGTCTTAACCCAAAAGGATTATCAGATAAGTATGGAAATTATTGGAAACTGAATCAAAACCATGCTTTGATTCATTATAAGCATGCTGTTGCTAACCCAAATAAATTTAAAGGTTACGGTGAAAAAGCGTGGGGCTTTACCTCTAGTTATTCTATGAAAGGTTATGCGGGCCATCGACCAGATAATGATTTAGGGGTTATTGCACCAACAGCAGCCTTATCTTCAATGCCATATACTCCAAAAGAGAGTTTAGCATTCTTAAGATATTTATATACAGAACAAGATAGTCTTATTGGCAAATATGGCCCTTATGATGCGTATAGCTTAACAGATAATTGGAGCTTGCCTAGGTATCTAGCCATAGACCAAGGACCAATTCCAGTAATGATAGAAAATTACAGAAGTGGTATGTTATGGTATTATTTCATGAAAAATGAAGATGTACATAGAGGCCTGAATGCTTTGGAGTTTACTTATGTAATGCCTAAAGAATAAGTGTTAAATTTATAAGGAGCTTCTATGCTAATTATGCATTGTGGTTAAGACTTTTATTTCATCCAGATGAGTTACATAAAATATATCATATTATCTTCTTTTTTAGTCCTTGTTTTCTCTTGTTCTAAAAGCGATTCTCAAGGTCCAACGGGGATATCAGAATTACCGGAAACTCCAATAACTCCAGAAGAACCTGTTGTTTCAATTACAGATGAAGAGTTGTTAGATATTACTCAAGAAACTACGTTTAAATATTTCTGGGATTATGCACATCCAAATTCTGGAGCCGCTAAAGAAAGATACCATCCTAGTAATCCGGATAATGATGCCAATACGGTAACTATTGGCGGTACAGGTTTTGGTTTAATGGCAATTTTAGTGGGTATTGAACGAAACTATGTATCAAGAGCAGAGGCGTTAAATCGCTTAACTAAAATGGTTGCTTTTCTAGATACAGCAGATCGTTTTCATGGTGCTTGGCCGCATTGGGTAGATGGGAATACAGGAAAAGTAAAGCCATTTAGCGCCTTAGATGACGGTGGAGATTTAGTAGAAACGGCTTTCTTGGTACAAGGACTTATCTGTGTAAAAGAATACTTTAAAGATGGCTCTGAAGCAGAAAAAGCATTAGCGAATAAAGCAGAAGAACTTTGGAAAGGGGTAGAATGGAACTGGTACACACAAGGAGAAGATGCTTTGTTTTGGCATTGGAGTCCCGCGAACGGATTTGCCATTAACTTAGCTTTAAAAGGGTATAACGAAACGTTAATAACCTATGTATTAGCCGCAGCCTCTCCTGATTACAGCATATCAAAATCTGTGTATGATGGCGGATGGGCTTCCAACGGCACGTTTATATCTTCCAATAGTGCTTACGGATTCCCTTTATTGTTGAATCATGCTGGGGCGGAACAGTTCGGTGGTCCACTTTTTTTCTCACACTATTCCTTTTTAGGCTTAAACCCAAATGGCCTGGCAGATACCTATGTGAATTATGGAGAGCTAAGTATAAACCATAGTAAAATTAATTATAATTATGCCATTGCCAATCCTAAGAATTATAAAGACTACGGTGAAGATTGTTGGGGTTTAACGGCGAGCTATTCTAGAAATACAGATGGTAGTTTAGGATATGCAGCTCATGCCCCTAATAATGATTTAGGCGTTATTTCTCCTACGGCTGCAATTAGTTCAATAGTGTATACCCCTGAGGAATCTTTACAAGCATTACATTACTTCTACGGAAAAAAAGAGGAGCTCTTAGGAACTGCTGGTTTTTATGATGCTTTTAGTCCGCAATACAATTGGGTAGCAGATGCCTATTTAGCGATAGATCAAGGGCCACAAATTATCATGATAGAGAATTATAGAACCGGTTTACTTTGGCAGTTATTCATGCAGAATGATGAGGTACAAGTCGGCTTAACTAAATTAGGATTCACATATGGAAATTAAAAAATTAGCTTGCGCGGTACTTTTTTTGTTTGTTGCTTTTTATGCACAAGCACAAAAGGAGAACTATCAAAAAGAAAGTTTTATTCAAGATGGAGATACTTTAAAGTATCGCATTATGTTCCCCAAAGATTTCATAGATACCAATCAATACCCTATCGTGTTTTTTTTACATGGAGCAGGAGAGCGTGGTGCAGATAATGAAACGCAATTGGCACATGGTAGTGCATTGTTCGCTAGTGAAGAAAGTTTAGAAAACTACCCTGCAATTGTTGTTTTTCCACAATGCCCAAAAGAAGATTATTGGTCAAACGCTAAAGTGAATAGAAAATCAAGACCTGTTTCTTTAAAATTTAAATATCATAGAAAACCAACACAGGCCATGCATATGGTGATGGAATTGGTAGATGAGTTGGTAGGAAAACCTTTTGTGAAAGAAGATCAAATATATGTCATGGGCTTATCTATGGGCGGAATGGGTACCTATGAAATTTTGCATAGAAAGCCAGATACATTTGCAGCAGCAATTGCCATTTGTGGTGGTGGTGATGAGAAAGGTTCTGAAGAATTTGCAAAGAAAGTGCCTTTATGGATTTTCCATGGGGCTAAAGATGATGTCGTAGACCCGCAATTATCCCTAGAAATGGCTTCGAAAATCATAGCCTATGGAGGGCATCCTAATGTTACCATCTATAGTGAGGCTAATCATAATAGCTGGGATTCAACATTCGCAGAGCCAGAATTACTCCCTTGGTTATTTGCACAAAAAAAATAAGTCAGTTACAATTTTAAATAGCAGAATAAAAATGAAATTAAAAGTCTTACATATTTTAGCACTAGCGGCATTTTTTGCAGTTCCTTCAATACAAGCACAGCGTACAATTCCAGAGGTAGAAGCATTATTAAAAAAGATGACCATAGAGGAGAAAATTGGGCAGCTCAACCTCGTTACTCCAGGTGGGGGTATTGCTACAGGTTCTGTAGTGAGTTCTAATGTAGAGGAAAAAATTAAAGCCGGCCAAGTTGGAGGTTTATTCGGAATTTCTGGACCTGAGAAAATTAAGACAGCACAAGATTTTGCGGTAAAAAAAACACGTTTAGGAATCCCTCTTTTGTTTGGATCTGATATTATTCACGGCTATAAAACCACCTTTCCCATTCCTTTAGGATTAGCATCTTCTTGGGATATGGAACTAATGAAAAGAACAGCACAGATCGCGGCATTGGAAGCTACGGCTGACGGAATTAACTGGAATTTTTCTCCAATGGTTGATATTTCTCGCGATCCTCGTTGGGGAAGAATTTCTGAAGGCGCTGGGGAAGATCCTTACTTGGGTTCTCAGATTGCCAAAGCAATGGTGACGGGGTATCAAGGGGATGATCTTATGGCTAAGAATACCATGTTGGCTACGGTAAAACATTTTGCCCTTTATGGGGCTGCAGAAGCAGGTAGAGATTACAATTCTGTAGATATGAGTCGACTTAAAATGTTTAATGAGTACCTACCGCCATACAAAGCAGCTATAGATGCGGGAGTAGGTAGTGTTATGAGTTCTTTTAATGATATTGACGGTATTCCTGCCTCTGGAAACAAATGGTTGTTAACAGATTTGCTGAGAGATGATTGGGAGTTCAACGGTTTTGTGGTTTCAGATTATACTTCGGTAAATGAAATGATTGCACATGGTTTGGGAGACTTACAAGCCGTCTCTGCTTTATCATTAAAAGCGGGTTTAGATATGGATATGGTGGGTGAAGGTTTTTTGACCACCTTAAAAAAATCCTTAGAAGAAGGAAAAGTTACAGAGGAAGAAATTACCACTGCTTGCCGAAGAATTTTAGAGGCTAAATTTAATTTAGGACTGTTTGATGATCCTTATAAATATATAGATAAAAAACGACCTGCTAAAGATATTCTGAAAGATGAAAATAGAGCTCTAGCAAGAGAGGCGGCAAAAAAATCATTCGTATTATTGAAAAACGAGCCTAAAAATTTACCACTTCAAAAAAATGCTACAATTGCATTGATAGGCGATTTAGCAAATAGTAAAGATAATATGTTAGGTACATGGGCACCTACCGGAGACCCTCAACTCTCTGTTTCTATTCTTCAAGGATTTAAAAATGTAGCTCCTAATGCAATAATTTCTCATGCCAAGGGGGCTAATATCACGGATGATCCTGCACTTGCAAAGAAAATTAATGTATTTGGTGAACGCGTAACTATAGATAAGCGCAGTGCAGAAGTTATGCTTGCTGAGGCAATAGCCTTGGCAAAAGAAGCAGATGTGGTGGTAGCTGTTGTGGGTGAGGCCACCGAGTTTACAGGAGAATCTTCTAGTAGAACAGATATTTCTATTCCTCAAAGTCAGAAAAAATTAATACGAGCTTTAGCAGCTACAGGCAAACCTTTGGTGCTTGTTTTAATGAGTGGTAGGCCTTTGGTTTTAGAAGAAGAGCTTGCTTTACCAGCTAGTATTCTTCAAGTGTGGTTTCCTGGTGTAGAGGCAGGGAATGCCATTGCAGATGTGGTGTTTGGAGATTACAATCCGTCTGGTAAATTAACTGCTACTTGGCCTCGAAATGTTGGGCAGATTCCTATCTATCATAGTATAAAGAATACAGGTAGACCACAACCTACGGCCGAATTTGAAAAGTTTAAATCTAACTATTTAGACGCTCCGAATACTCCTTTATTGCCTTTTGGTTACGGACTAAGTTATACCGAATTTGAATATAGTAATTTGAAAGTTACTACTGCTCAAATAAACCAAAATGAGCCCCTGACCGTTACCGTAAGTGTTAAAAATACGGGCGATTTTGATGGGGAAGAAGTGGTGCAATTGTACCTCAAAGATGTAGTAAGAAGCATTACGCAACCGGTAAAACAGTTGAAGGGGTTTAAAAAAGTAATGCTTAAAAAAGGAGAAACCAAACAGGTAACCCTCACGCTAACTCCCGAAGATTTGAAATTCTATAATTCCAATTTAGAATTTGTTGCAGAGCCTGGAGATTTTGAGATCTATGTAGGAACAAATTCAGAGGCTACTTTAACCGCTAAGTTTAGCTTGAACTAAAAGTATTTTAATGAAATATCTGGTCTTTTCTTTTCTAGTTGTATGGTTGGCATCTTGTGCTGATAAGGAAAAAATTAAAGAGAAGAAAAGGCCAAATATTATATTTATCATGTCAGATGATCATGCTATGCAGGCCATTAGCGCTTATGGTCATCCCATAAGTAAAATAGCACCCACTCCTAATATTGATAGGATTGCGGAGAATGGCGCGCTTTTCAAGCATAGTTATGTCACCAATTCTATTTGCGGCCCCAGTAGGGCAGTAATATTAACGGGGAAGCATAGTCATATGAATGGTTTCAGGCAAAACGGAGATCATTTTGATGGTAGTCAGCCTACCCTGCCAAAGATGATGCAACAAGCAGGGTATAAAACTGCTTTATTTGGTAAGTGGCACTTGCATGGATATCCAGAAGGTTTTGATGATTGGAAAATAATTGTGGATCAAGGCAACTACTACAATCCAGATTTTATTCAGAATGGCGATACGACCCGTATTGAAGGATATGCCACAGATATAATTACCAATGATGCGTTACATTGGTTAAAGAACAGAGAACAGGACACCACACCATTTTTTATGATGGTACAGCATAAGGCTCCTCATAGGAATTGGATGCCTGCGCTTCGTCATGCTAATAAATATGATAGTGTGCATTTTCCGCTACCTCATACGTATTTTCCAACTTTTGAGGATCAATTAGCAGGAGCGGCGCAATGGCAAACCATTTATAAAGATATGTATGAGGGCCATGATTTAAAAATGACACAAGAATATGGGAATGCTTCTTTGGCGCACAACCCATGGCCAACAGATTTTGATCGGATGACTTTGTCGCAAAGAGAAGCTTGGGATGCGGCCTATCGCTCTAAAAATAATGCATTCCATACGGCAAACTTGCATGGAGAAGCTTTGGCACGATGGAAAGGACAGCGGTATCTCCAAGATTATATGGGGACGATTGCGGCTGTAGATGAAGGCGTAGGGCAGTTATTAGACTATCTAAAAGAAAATAAGCTAGAAGAGAATACTATAGTAGTTTATACCTCTGATCAAGGGTTTTATTTAGGAGAAAAAGGTTGGTTTGATAAACGGTTTATGTACGAAGAATCTTTTGGAACTCCATTGTTAATTCAGCATCCAGGAACGATAAAAGGGAATACCACTATTAACGCTATGGTACAGAATTTAGATTTTGCGCCAACATTTCTAGATTTTGCAGGGATATCAAAATACGCGTCAGAGATGCAAGGAGAATCATTTAGAGGTTTGCTAGACGGGAGTTTGAACGAAAATGATTTTAGACAGGTGGTTTACTATCACTATTATGATTATCCGGCCTTTCATATGGTGAAAAAGCATTACGGTATCAGAACTCAAAAATACAAACTCATTCATTTTTTTGATGATATTGATGCATGGGAGCTCTATGACCTTGAAAATGACCCGAAAGAACTTCATAATTTAATTAATGATTTTAATTATAGGTATGTTCGTGCTATGATGCACAAAAAGTTAGATAGTGTTCAGAAAGTATATAAGGTCACAGATAGAGAATTTGAGAAAGCCTCACAAGAACAAATAGAGGAAGCTTATAAGCAATTTAAGCGTTTAAGAGGAACGCCCTTAGAGTAGTACGCACATTTATTGGTTGTTTATAGTAATTGTTAACGCTAACTCTTTGCTTATGCGTTCATTATACATGTATTAGAGCACATTTTTTATTCGCTTCGGTTGTAATTTTACGTGGTATACTCGCAAGAGTAGTATGTAAAAAACTAATGAATTAAAAAATATATCTATGAAACTACAAGACAAAAAAGTAGCTATTCTAGCTACAGACGGATTCGAAAAATCTGAATTATTTGAGCCCCTAAATGCTTTAAAGAATGAAGGAGCATCTGTCGATATAATTTCAATCAAAGAGGGTGAAATAAAAAGTTGGGAAGATAAGAACTGGGGTGAAGCCATTTCAGTTACTAAACTTGTAAAAGATGCTAAAGAAGCAGATTACAATGCGTTAGTATTACCAGGTGGTGTTGCTAATCCAGATACCTTAAGAACAGATGAAAATTCTTTAGAATTTATTAGAAGTTTTTTTAAGAGTCACAAACCAGTAGCAGCTATTTGCCATGCTCCTTGGTTGTTAATTAGCGCAGGAGTTATAGAAAATAGAGAGGTAACTTCTTTTAAAAGCATTAAGGATGATGTTTTAAATGCAGGAGCAACTTGGTTGGATAAAGAGGTTGTGGTAGACAGCGGACTTGTAACCAGCAGAAATCCGGACGATTTACCAGCTTTTATCAGCAAAGTAATTGAAGAAATTGGAGAGGGCAAGCATGATAAGCAAGTTGCTAATGCTTAGGTATTAGATACTAACATATCGTACGTATTTAAGGATCGGTCTGGGAGTTTTCTTGACCGATTTTTTTCTAACCAACATTATAAAAAAAAAACAGCATGGCAATTTTAGGAGCAGTAATAAAAGGGATTATAGATTTAAAAGATATACTAACATCAGAGTCTAACCCAATAGAAGAACAAGAACAAGTATTGAAAGATTTGCTTGATACAGCAAAGGATACAGCGTTTGGAATTCATTATAAATTTGATGAGCTTTTAGCTTCTGAAAATACATCTAAGCAGTTTTCAGAAACTATTCCTTTCTTTGATTATAACAAAATGAATGCAGAATGGTGGCATAAACTTCATGAAGGTGGTGAAAATATCACATGGCCAGGAAGACCAGATTATTATGCATTGAGTTCTGGTACTACGGGGAAATCTAGCAAGAAAATACCGGTAACAGATGACATGATTGCTGCTATAAAAAGTACAGGTATTGATCAAGTATCTGCGTTAGCGAATTTTGATTTGCCGGCAGAATTTTTTGAAAAAGGAATTTTAATGTTGGGGAGTTCTACAGATTTAACCGAAAAAGACACACACCTGGAAGGCGAAATAAGTGGAATAAGTGCAAGTAATATTCCGTTTTGGTTTAGAGATTACTATAAACCAGGGGAAGAAATTGCACAAATAGAGGATTGGGATGAGCGTGTTCAGAAAATATCTGATAATGCCAAAAATTGGGATATTGGTGCTTTAAGCGGTATACCTTCATGGATAGAATTAATGTTGGAAAAGGTCATAGCAGATCATAACTTAAAAAATATACATGAAATTTGGCCAAATTTACAAGTGTATACTTCTGGTGGAGTAGCTTTTGGGCCATACGAAAAAAGTTTTATGGCTTTAATGGGGAAACCTATGACGGTTATAGATACCTATTTGGCCTCAGAAGGTTTTATAGCTTTCCAATCTAGACCAGAAACCGATGCAATGAAATTAGCAACGAACAACGGAATTTATTTTGAGTTTGTACCCTTTAAACCAGAATACATTAATCAAGACGGTTCCTTGACCAGTGATGCTCCTACCTTAAGGTTATCGGAAGTAGCGAAAGATCAAGACTATGCCTTAATTATAAGTACCGTTTCGGGTACGTGGCGTTACCTTATTGGGGATACTATTGAATTTACGGACGTAGCGCGTGCAGAAATTAAAATTACGGGAAGAACTAAATTCTTTTTAAATACTGTTGGTTCTCAGTTGTCCGTAAATAAATTAGACGACGCCGTTAATCATATAGAAGAAGTGTTTAACGTAAAAATACCTGAATATACCTTGTGTGCTAAACGTTTTGAGGACGATTTTTACCATAGTTGGTATCTGGGGTGTGAAAGCAATTTGGTTACGGAAGAGGTTGTTGCAGCTTTAGATGAACATTTAAAAGAAGCTAATAAGAACTATAGGGTGGCCCGTTCTAAGGCATTAAAAGGAGTAAAAGTGGCCGTAGTGTCTCCTTCCGTTTTTCATGAGTGGAGTGGAGCCAATAAGAAGAAAGGTGGGCAAGTAAAAATGGAGCGGGTAATGAATGAAGAGAAGTTTAAAACTTGGGAAGAATTTGTTGCAAAACAGTAGTTATACGTAACTATTGTTTTGCTTTGTCACGTTCTTCTACAAGAATCATAATCTCATCTGGAGATAAATAATATTTTCTAATTCGAGCTTTATAGATTTCCGATAAGTTAGTGTTGTTCAGTATAAAGTTTTTAGTGTCAAGAATATATCCGTCTAAATTTTTAGCAACCGCATGAGAATCTGCAGCTCTTTCTGCTTCTTTGATTGATGCATCAATAAAGTAATATTTTATGCCAAACCAAATTAGATTTATACTACTGCGGTTTCTATAGTCCATGACATGTCCTAACTCGTGCCCTAGCCATCCTATCATAACGTTTTCAGGAATATCTTTGGTAGCAAATTTCTGCCCTTCTATTTCAAAATTTTCACTTATAAAAATATAGTAGCTTCGTTTCTTTTTAGGCAGTAATAAGCTCAAAAAGGAAGGCTGAGCTTGCATGATTGATTTTTTAATATCCTTTTTAAATTTAAATTCAATTCGGGTATTTTTTAATTCCGGATAATGAGATAAGGCAAACTCCGCTTCCTTACGTATAGCATCTGGGATAATATGTTCTGGATTTTTTTCTATCATATTTTCGTAGATTATAAGTGTGGCTAGTGCTAAAAGCAAAAAAGTGGCAAATTGCCACTTTTTATTTTTTATTCTCTTTTTCATGTATTTAAAATTGATATCTGATCCCCAAGGCGATATCTAAATCTAAATCATCAGAATAATTGTCATTGAATCCTAGTTCAGGACGCATATCTAAGGATAGTATCAAAGGGAAATCAAAATTATACTCGATACCTATATCACCTGCAATTAAAGCAAAAGTACCATCGTTTTCGCCAGCATCAAAAGATCCAATACCTGCACCAGCACCTACAAACCAATTAAAGTTTCCTTCAATAGGCATTACCCATTGGTATAAACCAACTAGTTTAAACGCGTCTACATTGTTAGAATCTCTCCATCCTAAATCAAACTCTAAACGGTTGTTTTCCTTCAAATATCTTTGGTATGATATCTCACCGCCAAATCCGTCATTGTCTCCTAATCTAAGACCTAAAGCATTTTTAGAGATACTTTGTGCCTGTGCAGAAATGCTGGCAAGTAGAATGATTGCAAATACACCTAATATTTTTTTCATTGTTGTTTGTTTAAAAATTATTCGAGACAAATATATAGCAAACTTGCATAGGCTATTGCTCAGTTCAACGAATATATTAACTCTTATGCATTTTTTACATTTAGAGTAGCGGACTGAAAAATTTAGCGATTCCTTCTATAAAACGCTGATAAAATGGACGGTTTTTAAACGTTTTGTAATCTAAGCTTTTATTAATTTCACAATATTCTGTAAATTCTTTACAAATAGCCTCGGTAATCTTTTTATCATAAATAACGGCATTGGCTTCAAAATTATGTTCGAAGCTGCGATAGTCAAAATTCCCAGATCCTATAGAGGCAACTTCATTATCAATCAATATAACTTTACTATGAGAGAAGTCTTCTCGTAAATATATATTTACACCAATAGCAAGAAGCTCTTCAAACCTAGAAAACATAGAATATTTTGCCATTAGCGAATCTGATTTATTCGGAATTAAGAGACTTACTTCAATTCCACTTAGGGCAGCAATTTTGATAGCTTGTAATACCGTGGTACCAGGAATAAAATAAGGATTGGCAATATAGATTGATGATGTAGCGCTATTGATCATAGAAATATATTGCTGCATTACAGCAGGTTGTTTAGAATCTGGACCACTAGCGACAATCTGTACAGTGCTATTCCCAATAGGTTTAAGATTAGGTAAGTATTTCTCATTTATAAGCATCTCTTTACTACTGGCAAAATGATAATCTTTGATAAAAATACGGTGTAAGCTATTGACCACCGGACCTTCTAGTCGCACATGTAAATCTTTCCAGATACCAAGTGGCGAACTCTTTTTTATGTACTTATCAGATACATTTACACCGCCTGTAAATCCTAAACAACCATCGATAATTAGAATTTTTCTATGGTTTCTATAATTTAAGGTAAAAAGCAAGCTACCAAAACGTAAGGGCATCATAGGGTAAGCTTGGACCCCAATATCTTTAAAGCGTTTTATAGTTTTACCTCTAAAAGAAAAACTTCCCACAGAATCATAAATTAAACGTATTTCTACCCCTTCTTTTATTTTTGCCTTAAACAATTCATAAAAACGCTCTGTTAATTCGCCTTCTTCAAAAATATAATACTGAAGGTGTACAAAAGATTTTGCATTTTTTATCGCTTTAAAAATAGCCTCAAAAGTCTCTTCTCCGTCATTTAGCACCGTAACATTGTTCCCCTTATAGGAAGGGAAAAAGGTATTCTCCTTATTTAAATTAGATAGTTTTTTATATTTATTTTCATGAACATGTATGTCATCTTCTGTTGTAGACAGACTTTGATAGTTTTCATCATACAAACGCCTTCTTTCTGTTTGTCTTAGTCTAAAAAAACGGAATTTTCTCCTGTTGACACCAAAAAGATAGTAAAGTATGGGTCCTCCAAAAGGAATCGCTATAATTGTTAATAACCAACTTAATGATTTTGTAGGCCTAGAACCATGCAGAACAATGCTTCCAAATGCCCAGAGGGTTAATATCAGGTAACCAATTAAAAGTATTGTTCTAATCATATAGTGGTTGGAATTTTAAATTCTAAATCAAAGTACTCAATTTTTAAGGACATTTGCTGCTATTGCTGTTATTACAGTTAATTATAAAACGGATAGGGGTGTGGTTTACTACATAAATTAAGGAAGTTTACAGCCTAAAATAAAACCATATTTTCCCTTGAGACCAATCGTAAGTAAAAAACATATTTTCTGGACACTCGGAACCATTGCGCTACTTATTCTAGTGTATAGTGCGGTACATTTCTATGTTAAGAACAAGATAGCACAAGTATTTCAGGATGAACTTGAGTCTACTTTGAATGTGGAGTATGACGAATTGAGTTTGAATATACTTTCTAGTCACCTTAGTTTAGAAAACATAACTTTAGCGCATCAATCTTTGTTGGAGACTGCAAAAATTGGTAGGCTAAGCTTAGACGGTTTTGGGTATTTGGAATATTTTAGGCATGGTACTATTTCCGTTGATCATATAATAATAGATGGTGTAACTGCGGCATTCCAAACGAGAGATAGCACTGGTACAGAAAAATCTACGGCATCAAATTTTAAAGAAAAAATAGCCGTTCAGAATTTTCAATTATTGGACGCAGACTTGAGACTTGTAGATAGACAAACAGATAGTTTGTTATTTTCTGCAGAAGCTATTGCTATGGAGGTGAGCGATATTAAGTTGTCTTCCAATACCTTACAGGACAAAATTCCTTTTACATATTCCTCTTATACTTTAACAGCAACTTCTATTAAAACAGTTTTGGGGCCGTATGAAAATTTGCATATAGATACTCTTAAATCTGATGGTGCAGTAGTGCTTAATGGGGTAGAATTAAAGACGAAGTATACTAAAGTGGCGTTGCAAAAGCATATTTCGAAAGAGCGCGATTGGATTTGCCTGAAAATACCCGAGGTGACTCTCTCTAAGTTCGATTTTAAGATGGAACAAGATTCACTTAATGTAAATATACCTTCTGTTGTATTAAAAGGATTGGCTTTAGAAATGTTTAGAAATAAATTAATGCCCGATGATTATACCCTAACAGATATGTTTGGAAAAACAATCAGGAACTTACCGTTTGGTTTAACTATTCCTTGCTTAATGATAGAGAACGGGAGCGTCTCTTACTCAGAGTTAGTAGCGCCAACTACAAAACCAGGAGAATTAATTTTTACAGAGGTGACTTCTGTAATGAAGAACATCTCGAGTGTGGGTTCAAAACCACTTACTATTAAAAATAAGGCCAAAATTATGGGGGCAGCCCCTATTGAATTAAATTGGTCTTTCTATGAAGAAAACGGTAAGCATCTGTTTAAAGCTTCTGGGGTTATTTCTAATTTCAACACCGAAGAATTAGATGCTTTTTTAAGACCTAACTTAAGAGCAGAGGCAAAGGGCACCATTGATGCTTTATATTTTACCATTAGCGGAGATGAATATGTATCTTCTGGAGATATAAAAATGAATTACTCCGATTTTAGTTTTGTTGTCTTGAAAAAAGACCGTCTAGGGGTGAATAAATTTTTGACCACAGTGGTAAACCTCTTTACAAATGATGGCTCTAATACGGATCAATACGGATTTAGACATGGGCAAATAAAAGTGGAAAGAGATCCTACAAAATCATTCTTCAATTATTTATGGATTAATGTAAAGGATGGAATCTTGCATACCATGGTGGGGAACGGTAAAAAAGAATAGATGTAATCGGATTAATAATAAAACGGAACAAGATACTACCCATAAGGGTTCTAAGCTACCTTTATTCAAAATACTAGACATGGAAGATATGGGAGTCATTTCAACAAATAAAAATAAGATTACGCTGTTTTACAATTCAGAAAATAGCATAGGGAAACAATGTTATGGCTATGTACAGGCTTCTGATAAAGAAGTTCTAGGAATAGATATTTCTAAAACAAATATTACCGGTACACAGTGGGCAGAGCTGGCCGAGAAACTAGAAATTCCTGTAAAGCAACTCATAGATACAGAACACCCAGATTTTGTAGAGTTATATGGCGATAAAGCTATTGACATGGAAGCTCATGACTGGATAAAAATTTTAGATAAGAATCCAAAATTAGTACAATTTCCTGTTTTAGTATTTGGTGAGAACTATTACCAACTAACCTCTGGTGCTGATTTTAAAAAGTATCTTGAAGCAAATAGCGCTGGTATAGAAAAAAAGTAAACAACTTATTTTGAATCAGAAAAAACATAGAAAAGTATATAAAAAGAAAAGGTATGTGGTGCCTATAGTTATAATCGCTGTTGTGATTATCGCTAGGCTACTTTTGCCAGTTTTCGTTAAGAAATATGTAAACAATGTCCTTGCAGATATTCCTGGATATTATGGCCATGTAGAGGGAATAGATATTTCGTTGATTCGAGGAGCCTATGTAATTCACGATCTATATTTAAATAAAGTAAATGCAGGTTCGGAAGTGCCTTTTTTAAATTTTGAAAAGACAGATATCTCTATAGAATGGAAATCGCTTTTAAAAGGTAAGGTGGTGAGTGAAATTACTATGGTACATCCTGAAGTTATTTATGTTTTTGAAGATCAAAAAGAAGGGGTTGCAGAAGATCCAGATATTGATGATTGGACAAAGGCTTTGACAGACTTAGTGCCTATTGATATTAATAATTTAGAGATTGTAGAAGGAAAAGTAGCCTTTGTTGAGGTTACTGCAGAACCAACAATAGATCTGCATATGAATAAGGTAAATCTCCAAGCTACCAATCTAAGAAATATTGTACAAGAAGACAGAACGCTACCCTCAGATTTGCATGCCACAGCAGTCTCTATAGGTGACGGAAAATTTACCCTTAATGGAAAGATGAATTTAGTAAAGCCTATTCCAGATGTGGATATTGGTTTTTCATTAGAAGATGCTTCTATTACGGCATTAAATGATTTTACGAACCATTATGCAGGTATAGACTTTGCTTCTGGGAATTTCAATATTTTTAGTGAAATAGCTATTGCAGATGGTTACTTGAAAGGGTATGTAAAACCATTATTAAAGGATTCAAAGCTAATTAGTAAAGAACAAGATAATTTTTTTGACACTCTTTGGGAGGGCTTTGTAGGCTTCTTCAAGTTTGTGTTAAAGAATAAAGGAAATAATACTTTAGCAACAAAGGTGCCTATGGAGGGCGATTTGAATAGTGTCAAGTCTAAAGTGTGGCCCACATTCACCAATATTATAAAAAATGGTTGGATTAAAGCGTTTAAAGGTACTGTAGATGATGAGATTACTTTTGAGGATGCAGAGCAAGAGGCCGATAAGAGCTCTAAGAAAGAAAATAAGAAAGATAAAAATTAAAAAATATAATTGTTAGCTGTTTGGAAAAGGGAGAAATTACACTTGTAATTCTCCCTTTTTTTTGATTATCCATTAGAAGAAAAACCAGGGTAACAGGTCATTCCGCCATCCACAAAAATTGTAGTGCCATTTACGTATTCAGATTCATCTGATGCCAACCAGCTGGCTACGCTTCCGATATCTTCTGGCAACCCCATGCGGTCATAGGGGATAAGTTTTAAGATGTTCTCTAAGCCTTCTTTAGTTTCCCATACTTCTTTGTTAATGTCTGTTTTTATAGCTCCTGGCGCAATAGAATTACAACGTACTTTTTTAGGAGCATATTCTTGACAGATACTTTCCATCAACATTTTTAAACCTCCTTTGGTGGTGGCGTAATTGGCATGGCCTGCCCATGGAATAATTTCATGTACAGAACTTATATGGATGATTTTACCAAGAGAATTGGAAACTTCTGGGCGCATACCACGTCTCATAAATTCATTAAGCGCTTCTTTAGCACATAAAAATTGTCCAGTTAAATTGGTATCTATAACTTGTTGCCAAGCACTTAAAGGCATTTCATGCAGAGCATAATCTTGTTGTATTCCTGAATTAGCTACGCATATATCTACCGTACCAAATTTTGAGATGGCTTGCTTGAATAAGTTTTTTACATCAGCTTCCTTTCCTACATCGCATTGAACAACGATGGCGTCTCCGCAATTAGAGTTTTCCTCAATCCAATGAGCCACCTCTTCGGCTTCTTCTTTGCTACTGTGATAGTTGACTACCATATTGGCACCTTCCATTGCAATTGATTTGGCTATAGCGGCACCAATTCCAGAGCTAGATCCGGATACAATACAGGTTTGATTTTCAAGTCTATTATTAGGTTTTTGCATGTTTTAATTTTTTATACCTCAAATTACAATTAAAAGCAGATTATCAGGGGTTTATGTTTTTTTTGAGCCAATTATTTTAGCTTTTGAAGCAATTCTAGCAACAGGTGGATACGGGGCCGCTTTTGGATTAATTATTCATTGATTACCATTAATGAAAGTAGGGGTAAACCCTTAATTTAGTGGTAGATAATAATTAAAACATATATATAATGAAATCAGAAACAGCAGAAATCGGAATTAAAAAATCAAATAGAAAAGCAGTAGTTGAAATGTTAGAGCAACTATTGGCAGATGAATATTTGATGTATACAAAATATAGAAATGCACACTGGAATGTTGAAGGACATGACTTTCATACCAAGCATGTGTATTTTGAAGAAGAATATGGTAAATTAGAAACTATTCTAGATGCCGTAGCGGAACGTATCCGTATGCTAGGATTTTATTCTCCAGGATCTATGAAACGTTTTATAGAGTTGTCTCAATTAGACGAAAACGGCCCAGAACAAAATGATAGTATTAGTTTTATGGAAATATTATTAGAGGATCATCAAAAGGTAATCACTTTTATTAGAAAAAGTATTGGTGAAAATGCAGAAGAGCATAATGATGAAGGTACCGCAGATTTTATTACAGGAATCATGCAACAACATGAGGAAATGGCTTGGATGTTAAGAGCGTCAGTGAAGAAGTTCTAAGAGCTTAAAAAAAAATAGTAAAAAGCGTTAAGACGATAGTCTTAACGCTTTTTTTATGCTTTGAATTTTTAATACAGCCTACCAAGGTCGTCCTTAGCATAAAAGGTGGTTTCAGTTATATGATTCCAAATTAGAATTAATGTACTGTAAAGAATAGTACGCTTGTAAATTATTGAATTTCTCATAGCCTCTTACTGGGCTGATAAGCTTTAGTTATGGGCATTACAGATAGACGTTCATTGAATTTAACTACAATCAGCATGTTTATGTGATTTTAATACCTGGAGTTTTTCTGCCGAGGATCGTGAATTAAATGTAACGTATAAAAAAAGCCAGCTATATAAGCTGGCTTTTACTATTCTATGTGTGTTAGATTATGCAGTAACACCTAATCTATGTTGATTGTCTTGGTAGTATTTTGGACTACAGTCATACTTTTCTTTGAAAATTTTAGAGAAGTAACTTCTGCTAGTTAATCCTACGGTATAAACAATCTCCGAAATATTTAGATCTGTAGTTTTAATTAAGTTTTCAGCAGTTTCTACACGTACGTTTCTAATAAAATCAGTCACCGTTCTATCATGTAATAATTTAAAACCTTCTTGTAATTTTGAAGGAGATAAACCAGACTTTTTACTCAAGTATTTTAAGCTATATTGAATCTCTGGGTAGTTTTTAATAAAACTTGAGATTTCTTTAATATCTTCCATTTCACTTCTGGTTAATGAACCGAAGTTGTTTTTAAGATTCTTTAAATCTTCTTTATGTTGTTGAATTTCTAAAGCTAAAATTACGTGTACGGTACCATTTATTAATAAGTTACGTACAATACCTTTTTGGCTAATTGCATCTATTTGTTGAATTTTCTCAGCAATTTTTAAGTTGTAAGAACCAACATACGTATACATTTCTTCACCATTTTTAGGCATGAAGTTTTTTATCAACTGATTTTTTAATAAATCAATACTTTCATCATCAGACACCTGTAATGCATCAACTTTTATGTTGGTAAATTTCACAGCTTGGTCTTTTCTGAAGAATAAAATAGAATCTCTATTTGGGTCGCTTGAGAATATACCTGTTTGAAACTGATTTAATGATTTTTTTACAGAAGTTTCACTAAACCCGTATGATAATTGTCCGTTAGAACAATACATAAAGTTAATTGGGTTAGTAGCGCTTGTTGTGCTTTTTATGATGGTATCTTGCTTAAAAGTAACATCATATTTCATAAATGTAATATCGTTCTTAAAAGTGATCCCTGAGATAGAACCGATAGCTAAATCACTATTCAATTCTAATTTAAATTCTTGACTTGTTTTATTTAATTTCCCACCTAATTCATTCTGTAGGTCATTAAACATTTGAGATATTGTATTTGTTTTTAGTTGTATCGTTTTCATAATGCTGTTTTTACGTTAATAATTGTTCTCTTTTAAAACACTAATAATAAGAAGCACTGCTGCCATTATTAATACTAGATGAATTAATAGGCCGAAATCAAAAAAGAAAAACCCTATGGCCCACAGCGCTAATAATATTGCTGCTAGAATTTTAAAGTATCTGAGCATGCTAATCTGTTTGTTCTATATTCTTGTCTACAACACTATTTCCAATGTTGTTAGAGATGTAGTCGTTTAAAGATTCAATAGTAGTTCCTATGGCACTTCTTATATTTCCAACTCTGGAATTTGTCTGATATTTATAGTTATTCTGATTCATAGTAGTTGTTTTTCTGATTGAGTTAACAATTGTGGTACATGGTTGTTTTGTACATGACAAATTTCGGCAAACAGGGAGCCTTGTTTGTTACACAATTATTTGATAGTGTTATATAATTATTGGAAAGCGCTATTATCTAAATAGAAAAACCCCTGTTTATAGCTATAAACAGGGGTTTTTGAAATAATGTACGATTTACATCATTATAGGATTGTTATTTCTCTCAGCACTTTAGGCAGGTAAAAAAACGCAAAAAGTAGATCCTTTTCCTAGTGCGCTTTCGGCTAATATATGTCCGCCATGGTTTTGAGCAATCTTTTTACAGATGGCTAAACCGATACCGGTGCCAGAATATTCTGTTTTTTGATGAAGACGCTGAAAAAGTTCAAAAATCTTATCAGCATGTTCTTGTTCAAAACCAATACCATTATCTATAATAGATATGCGGTAATAGGATTTGTGTTTTTTTATAAAATTGTTTGGAATCTCATTCCGTTTTAATTTTTTACAATCAATGATGATCCTAGGGTCTTCTTTGCCACCGTATTTAATAGCGTTAGAAATAATATTATTAAATAGTTGTTCCATCTGAAAGGGAACCGCATTAAGGGTAGGTAGGTTATCTACGATAATTTCTACGCCCGACTCCTTTATACGTGCTTCTAAATCTTCCTGTACTTTATCTATGATCTCTACTAGACTAACAGAAGTAAACTCACTTTTTGTTTTATTGATCCGAGAATAAGACAATAGGTATTTGATAAGCATTCTCATACGTTCAGAAGAGGAACTAATCTTGGTAAAAAACTCTTTCCCTTTCTCTGACAAATTCTCATAATCACTATCTTCTATTCTAGAGATAAACATTTGAATTTTCCGTATAGGCTCTTGTAAGTCATGGCTGGCAACGCGGTTAAAGGATTCTAACTCTTCATTAGATCTTTTGAGCTCCTGATTTTTCTCTTTTAATTTGAGTGCATCTTTTATTTGAGTAGAAATATCTTGTATTACCCCAATTAAGGCATTGTCTTGGAAGTGACCTGTAGTTCTAAAGTGTTTTATTTTTCTTGACTTATTAATAATGCGATAAGAAAAATCTACAGATTTCTTTTTATCAATAGCCTCCTTAAGATTTTTCTTGTACCCCGCAAGGTCTTCTGGATGTATAAATTTCTTATAATTTTCATGCGTCGGTAAAAATTCTTGAGGCTCGCAGTCTAAGAGACTGTATAGGTTATCTGATATTTCAGAATTATCTTCATCATCACTTAAAACATCCCAGCGGTAGCTCCCTATTTTTGCCAATGTTTTAGCATCTCTTAGAATAGCATTTTGTATTTTCAGCTGGTCGTTCACCTCTAAAATTTTCTGCTCATCTTGCTTCTGTTTCGAAATGTTCTTAGACGTAACACATACCCCATCACCAGTTTTAATGGCATAGGTGTCAAACCACATATGAACGCCATTAAAGATGTAATCTCTTTCAAATTCCACAGGTTTACCAGTTAAAATCGCCTCTACAAAGAATTCAAAAACCCCATTTTCCATTAGAAATGGGTAGGCTTCCGAGATCTTCTTTTGTACTAATTCATCGGGAGATTGACCCGTTGTATTTTTAATTTCTTCATTGGTGTATAGGATAGAGAAATCTATAATAGTACCTTCCTTATCTAGTATTGGTTCAAAGTAACTAATAACATTATTGGTACTTCTAATTACATTTTGTAAGAACTCATCAGTTTCTTTTATCTCTTCATATTGCTCCTGCAGTTCTAAATTTAAGGTGTTAAGTTTTGCAACAGACTCTTTTTCATGAGTGGTGTTCTTAGCAATAACCAACAAACCATCATTCAAAGGCCTGATTAAAGAATCTAACCATATTTTTTTCCCATTTAAAAGTACTTGCCGACTTAGATTACCCTCTTTTTTGTCTATAAAAGATTGCGCTAATACGTCATATTCCCCATTCAGAACAGTAAATGGAAATATTTTTGAAATCGGTTGGCCAACAATAACTTCAGGATCTAAACCAAAATCAGTTTTATTACGTTCATTGGCATAGACTAATTTAAAATCAGTTACTTCCCCATTATCATTAAAAATAGGTTCATAAAAGTTTACTATATTTTCTGTTTTGGCCATGACGCTAGAAAGAAATGCTTCTGCTCTAGATCTACTTTTACGCTCGTTATTTATTTTTATAAAAGATAAAACAAATACAAACATGGCAAATGCTCCAAGAACCAAAATCATGAAAGGAGATAGGAAAGCGTAGGAATTAAACTCTTCTTTACGTTCTTTTAAAAGCTTTTCTTCTTTAATCAACATAAAATTTTTACGTTGATTAAGCTCTGCCATAATGTGAGAAACTTCGTCTAGCTTGTTGCGCTCATTTACGGAATACTTAAGTCTTACTTTAGGGGAAACGGCAATTGCTTTCAATGCGGTTACCAAGTTATTTTGTAATTCTCCTATACGCGTCAAGTGTGTCTCCTGTATAGGATTGTCTAGGACTAATTCATTTAACCTTTTAAAGGTAGCATTAGATTCATCAATATACTTTTGAAAAGAAATAGAAGTAACCAAAGTATCTTTCCGCAGTAAATTAGTCAACTGTGCAGATTCCATTTGTGAATAAATAGCGAAAAGGTTATTTATTTCAGTCTCTACTTCGAGGGTATGTGTTACAGAATTGGCAGCTTGTTTAAACTCCGATATTTGTTTGTAGCTTATACTACCAATAAAGGTGAGTAAAGCCGCTGCAATAATTAGTAATACTACATAGAGTTTTGGGGATAATATTAGCTTTTTAGCCACGATGTTGTTCTTAAATTCTTAATAAAAAATTCTCTCTATTTAAGGCAGATGTTTGGTATTGCCAATTAAGCTGCAAAACTTTTTCAATCACAGTTTTTAATTCTCCAAAGCTATTAGGCTTATTGATATAGACATTAGCACCATTAATAAAGGTGTCTTCTATATCTCTCTCCGAAGAGGATGTGGAGTATATAGCAACTGATAAGTCACTGAGTTTAGGATTTTCTCTAATCTCCTTTAGGCATTGCATCCCATTTTTAATAGGCATATTTAAATCCAAAAAAATAACTTCTGGTAGTATTACATTGGGCAACACTAGGTAATCCATAAGTTCTTTACCATTGGTAAATAATGATAATTTTGTCTTTATTTTTATTTCTTCGATAGCATCTTTAAACAAAAGTCTATCGTCTTCATCGTCATCTGCTAATGCAATGTTCAGTGTTTGGAATGCCATGGATAATTTATTAGTCTCTATCTATTGCCTTTTCTTTTCTCTTTTTGATAATTTTTTGAAAAGAAGAAGGAGTTAGTCCGGTTGTTTTTTTAAACTGTGTTGATAAATGAGCAACACTACTGTAATTTAACTTATACGCAATTTCAGTAAGGGTTAGATTATTCTCAATAATTAAAGTTTTGGCTACATCAATCTTTTTTAAAATAACAAAATTCTCAATGGAAGTATGAGTTATTTCAGAAAATAGATTTGAAAGATAGGCATAGGAATAGTCTAGCTTTTCTGACAAATAAGTAGATACATTATATTTTTGAGCTTCTTCATCGCCATTGACAACAAGAGTAACAGCATCTTTTATGCGCTGTACTAATGCTGTTTGTTGGTTGCTGATGATTTCTATACCGTATGCTGAAAGTTTTTCTGATAGAACTAACATTTGAGCACTACTAGGAGTTTGCTTAAAATCTATTTCTCCAGTACCTAGTAAAGTATAGGTGAACCCCATAGCGTCTAATTGCTCACAGAGCACTTTTCTGCATAAGGTGTTATATTCAAACTTTACATTTATTGTCATAAAAGCAACTTTACTAAGGCCAAAGGTGAGTTTTACAAATATCGTATATTTTTGAATGTACCCTTTCTTTGTTTAAGTTTTATTTAACCACTAAAAATGAGTTTGCTAATTAGTTATGCTCAAAATTGGATTTAGGAATTTCTTTGAAAAATTCTGCCATGACCGTATCACTAGACGGACTATAATTAGCCAAGACGGTACCTTTAGCGCCATCATTTGTTTCAATGATGTATAAGATAGACATGTCTGACGGATTACTCATCCCTTCAAAACGAAACTCTTTCTTGATGAAAATACTTTCTGGAGCGTAGTTTGTTTTAGTTTCTAAGTCTATTAAAACATTATCCTGGGCTCTAAAATTGTGTGTATATCCTTTTTGTTGATATTCCTTTATGTATTCTTTTTCACTTTTTGCATATTCCATAGTGTAGTTTTTAAAGGTTTAAAAAAAGGACAAAATCAATAAATTGAGTTCTGTCCTTTTTAAATAATTAGTGTTTCAGATGCTCTTTATTAATTGTCATCTGTATGATCGTCAATTTCATCTCCTACTTCTTCAGCGCCTTCTTCGATATCGTCTCCAACTTGTTCAATCTTGTCTTCTGTAGTTTTTTCCTCATCTCTACAGCTTGAAACGGTTAAAAAAGAAGCTCCAAGAAATAAAATTAATAGGGTATGTATTACTGGCTTTTTCATTGTTTTAATTTTAAGTTAATACTTGTATTTAGTGCTTAGACTTTTTTTCTTCCAGTTAATAGGGAGATAATAAAAAGTACTAAGAATATAAAGAATAGAATTTTAGCGATGCTTGCTGCACCTGCTGCGATTCCTCCGAAGCCGAATACTGCGGCTATTATTGCTAATATTATAAATGTGATTGTCCAACGTAACATAGTGTTTGTTTTTAGGTTAAATAGAAGTTAGCTCCTTGCCAACTCTCTGATACAAAGATGCAACCGTTTTAGAGTTTTGATTAACGTAATCGGTTAATTTGTTGCTCCATAAACAATTGATATTCTTTAGGATATAGCGCATAAAAAAAGGAATACTTTAAGGTATTCCTTTTTAGGTAAATTTTTGATGCTTAAAGAATTAGCTGATGTTCTCCATCACTTTTTCTTTTGCTAGATCTAATTCAATTTGATTCATTTGCTGTGTAAGCAAGGTAACGGTACTAGATGGTAAGTTAGTTTCCGATAGTACATCTTTATATTCATCAATGGCAGCCTTTTCACCTCTAATAGCTTCTTCTAACATAGACTCTGCAGTGTTAGAAGATACAAATGCCTTTACATCCATCCAGGTTCTGTGTGCAGCTGCAGCTATACTTCCGCCTTTATCAATGTTTTGTCCAAAACTATTGATTTCTGTTTTTAAATTATGGCCAAAATCATAGCGTTGCTGGCTTTTTCTAGTGAAGAAAGATTTTAAAACCACATTATCTGTGTTCTCGGCTGCTTTCTTATATCCTTTTTCTGCATCATAAGTTTTCTCTAGTAATGCATTTAATTTGTTTCCTACTTCCTCTGTATATGTACTCATAGTTATTGTATTAATGTGATGGGGTTATGTAATGCTACCCCTTTAGCATATCTCAAAGTTACTTTCATAACTTCATTGCGATTAATGCATTAGAAGTTTAGATTGCCGCTAAAAGATTTGTTTCGTTAAAAAAATGTTAGGCTTCATTTTGCTCCTTAGTGAACTTAAAATTTTCTGGAAAATCTAAAGTTCTAATAGGGAATGGGATATTTATATTATTTTCGTCAAATGCTTTTTTGATATAAATCATAGCTTCTGTCTTTGCTTTTGCTACCTCTAGAGCTGATGTAGAATCTATCCAAAATCTAGTTTCAAAATTAATAGAGCTGTCTCCAAATTCGGAATACAAAAAGATAACATCATCTTTATTTTCTACAGGATCAAAATTGGAGCTAATGGTTTCTTTAACTAAATCTCTTACAAATTCTAAATCTGATGAGTAACCAACGCCGCATGTTAAGATAACTCTAGACTGTGCAGTTGATGAGAAGTTTTTAATAGGATTTTCTAATACTAATTTATTAGGTAAATACACCAAGTTATTATCAGGCTGTCGTATGGTTACGGCGCGTAAATCTATATCTACCACTTCACCTTCAAAATCATTGCTCTCTATCCAATCTCCGAATTTTATCTGCTTAATATAGGATAATACAATTCCGGAAAATGTATTTGATAATGCTCCTTGTAAGGCTAAACCAACTGCTAATCCGGCAACTCCGGCTCCTGCCAAGATGGTATTTAGTGTTTTACTTAAATCTAAGATTCCTAAGACCAAGAATAAACCGGCAAGAATTACTAAAACAGAAATCAATTTTGCAATTACATTCTTCATTGATTTTTGAAGGCTGCTTTTGCTAAGAAGTTTTAAGGTTAATCTACTGATGTATTTTGAAAGAAAAATAACAATGGTGAATACTATTATGGCAATTATGATATTGGGTAAATTAATAATGATATTATTTAACCATGATTCTAATCTACTGGCCATCTTGTTCCAGGCATCTGCTAATTCAATTTTCATATATTTTTCTTTGAATGCACTAATTAGTGGTGCATTTTATTTGAAACTACTTAGTTTAGTTTGGTTGATGTGAAACGGAGAAAAAGAAAAACATGGCTTCAACTTTTAGGATCATTGAAACCATGCTTCATCAACCAACATTATAAAATGTACTCAAAGATACTTTAGCAATATGGTATGTATGTGCTATATCCATTGTATCATTAACGGTTATGAAATTTCACGATAGTGCTAATAATAAATGTATTGCGTATCTTAAAAGTTAAGAGAAAAGAGGAGCTTTGCATACTTAAAATTTTGACCGATGATAAAATCTATAATAAAAAAATTAAGAGCTTGGTATTATAAGGTTCTTTATAGTATTGCATTTTACCCTGTTTTATTAAGTGTATTGTTTTTAATTGTGGCGGCAATCACCAACCGTGTAGAGAGTTTAGATTTCATCATAAAGATTAAAGAGAAGGTACCGTATCTCTTCATATCGGACTATGATACTTCTAGAGCAATTTTAAATACATTGGTTGCCGGAATTTTATCGTTAACCGTGTTTAGTTTTTCCATGGTGATGGTGGTACTCAACCAAGCCTCTTCTAACTTTTCTCCTAGAGTATTGCCTAGTTTAATATCTAATAAAAAACACCAATTAATTTTGGGCTTTTATATTGGAACTTTACTGTATTGTATTTTCTCTTTAATTACATTAGGAGCAAAAGGGGTAGACTCTAATGCTATAGGTTTTTCTACGATGCTAGCTGCAGTTTTTAGTGTGGTTTGTATTGTACTTTTTGTTGATTTTATTCACAATATATCAACCTCCATTCAAATAAATACTATTGTAGATCGTATTTACACTTCTAGTTCAAAATCTTTACAAAAGGCGTATAATGAACAGCACCAAAAAACAACATTAAGTGTTTTAGAGACCGATGATTTTAAACCTTTAATGGTTAAGGAGACGGGTTATTATTTAAGTTTTGATGTTTCGTTATTATCAGATTCTTATAAAGATGAAGAGTTACAGATAAATGTACTGCCTTATTTAAATCAACATTTGTGGGAAGGAGATGTGATAGCTACGGTCTCAAAGAATTTATCCGATCAACAGGTAGATGATTTATTATTCGGTTTTAGCTTATCTACTAACAGACATTCTGGAGACGAAGGTGTTGGAGGTATGATAAAACTAATGGAAATAGCGGTAAAAGCAATGTCTCCGGGGATTAATGATCCTGGTACTGCCATTGAAGCCATAACAAAATTAGGAAAGCTTTTGTATCAAGCTGTAGCATTTGCCAATGCAACCTCAGAAAATATAGCAGATACCAAATGGATTGTGGTATCGCATAATATAGCCATTGAAGAATTGATGCGTATTGTGGTACAGCCAATTCGCTTCTATGCAAAAGAAGATTGTACGGTGTTGTATCAATTAATAAAAGCTTTAAAATACTGTTTGACAAATCCAAATATCTCTGAAGACAATAAGAAAAGTATCGTATCAGAACTCATGCTTATCAAAACTACTGTGGCTAAGCATATAGATAGCGCAGCGGATAAGGAAGTGTTATTAAAGTTGTTCTGATGTCAAAAAAAAAGCCACAACATTAATTGTTGTGGCTTTTAGAGGAGAATTAATTCTCTTTATTTAAATAACTTTTTCACCAACAGTAAGGTACTAAACTTACTAGCCATTTTAAATCCGGTTTGCACCCAATTTAATGGTGATAAATCTTCCTGAACTTTGTGCTTTAGACCTTTTAACTCCTCAATAGCAATTTTTCGTTCTAAGCTCAAAAGCTTCAAGTCAAGCTCAATTTCTTCGAATGAAGTATAATTTTTATTTCTCATGAGTCAAAATACGTTTTAGATAATTTCTGAATAATGATTCTATCAATGCGTTTTCTAACTAAATAGATAAGCAATACCAATAGAAAGAAGATTCCTCCAACAATTAAGTACCCTAAAGCCATACTGTCAAAATAGGCTCCAAGAGCGGCGGCTCCTGCAACAGCTATAAAAATTAGACCTAAAACGCATAAGCTTCCAAAAAGAACAATTTTCAACAAGTATGAAGACAATGTAGTCAACTGTTGAAATACTTTTAATTCAAAGTATTTTTTAGTAGATTTTACATATGCTTCCCCTGCTTCGGCTGCGCTGTTTGTAGTATCGTCTAAAGACTTTAAAATGCTCATGTTATGATTTCTGTAATTTCTTATTCTTTGCTTTTAACTCAGATAGCTTGCTTTCTAATGTATTGATCACATCTTCTGTTTTATGACTAACATCAGAAACAATGTGCTCTATTTGTGTATCTAAAGATTCTCTTTTAGAAGCAACTGAATGTGCTGCTCTATCTCTTAAATCTAAAGCCGTTTCCGCAAGTGTGTCTCTAGTAGACGCTGCTTGATCTGCTATTTTTTGTCTTGTATTTGCGCCTCTATCTGGTGCAAATAAAATTCCTAAGGTCGCTCCTATTGCGGTACCTGCTAATATTCCTAATAATGTATTACTGTTATTATTCATTTTACATGTTTTTAAATTAATATGATAATTGTATCTCAATCATCTATATCAAAGTTAGGTAATAAGTATGATTAAAGTTGTCTTAATTACGTATTTGATTGACTGTAATGCTATGTTTTTAAAAGCGTTAAGAATAGAATGGATTGCAGCAAGTAGCGCTTAATTTTGAGCGTATATTGTGGGTAGTAACAACTAAAAAAATATAAAATGGATATCAAGGAAAATGACGCAAAGACAAAATTTATAAAAGAATCTGACGAGGATACGGAACACTACGTACTTCAGAAAAATAAAAAGACAAAATTAGGCACAGGAATCATCATCGCATTTTTGCTTGTGCTAATCGTAGGAATTGTGGTTTCTGGAATTTTATTTGATTCCTAAAATAGATGTAAGCTTATACTATTAAAAAAGGGTCGCAAATTGCGACCCTTTTTTATAGATTAATTTTCATCATGTCTTATGTTTTTCCAACGATCCATAAACGCAAACTGACTTTGATCAATTCGTTGTCGTTCTTTTAATTCTGCCTCTTGTAGTTCAGGAGATAATTTATCTAATTCCCCGCCATAGTATCCAAGGGCTATTGCAGAAGTAATATGATAGTCTTCTGGCACTTCAAATAATTTTTCCGCTTTCTCATGATCTACACCGGCCATTTGGTGCATGGCTATTCCCATGTATTGTGCCTGTGTGGTCATGCTACCAACAGCAAGACCTAAATCATGCAAAGCATGAAAATTATCTTTATCATCTTGAGTCTTTTTGTAATACGCTGTAAGCATCAGTAGTGGTGCATTGGTAGCCCATTCTTTGTTAAAATCGCTTAAACAGGATAATATATCTTGATATGCATCAGAATTACGTTCTGCATAGATAAATCTCCAAGGTTGTATATTGTTACTGCTAGGAGACCATCGCACAGCTTCAAATAGCTGATTTAAATGTTGTTTTTTAACTCTTACATCTTTAAATGTTCTAGGGCTATAGCGTTGCTTTAAAAGTGCAAATATTTCGTAATCACTTTCTGCAATATTTTCTAACTGTATTTGTTCCGGTGATGTCATAACTTTCTTTTTTTTAACTTTCTTTTTCACTACCAAAATTACAAAAACAGCCATTTTTCTCTTGACGCTAACCCATATTACATTGATTCTTTTGAAAATCAAGATGTTAAAAAAAAGCGACTATAATTGCTCTTTATTGTGTACTTCTTGCCCATACTCTTCTTTATAAATACGGAGTACAATTAGGAAGAGGCTAATTAGTAGCGGGCCAAAAATTAAACCTATAAATCCAAAGAGAGGAACTCCTACTATGACTCCGAGAAGAGTGATTAATGGGTGTACGTTATCTATTTTTTTTAAAATAAATAAACGCAGTAAGTTATCTGTAGACCCTATAATTACAATACCATAAATTAAGATTCCCCAAGCCTGGAAATCATTTCCTGAGGATAGGGTAAGAATAAACACGGGTAAAGTTCCTATAAAAGTTCCTACAAACGGAATCATAGACCCAATAAATACAACAATAGACCAAAAGAAAGGTTGTTCTATATTAAAAATTAGGAAACCAATTAAGGCTACAATTCCTTGCGCCAAGGCAACCAATGGGATGCCTAATGCGTTTGATCGCACCATAGTTTGTACATCTTTACCAATGACCTTCAAATTATCATTTCCTATTGGGATATACTCATAAAGAGATTCTCTTAATTGCCTACGGTTGGTAAGCATGTAGTATAACATAAAATACATTAAGCCTAAGGCAATTAGAATATTAAAAGTGCCACCGGCAAATGACTGTAGGTTTTCTGACAACCAATTAGAAAAAGCAGAAGCATCAATTTTAGAGGTTATATCATATCCTATTTTATCTTCCCAGGTTCCTAATTGTTCTTTACTCGCTTTAATAGCTTCTTCAGAATGGGCAACTGTATTTTCTATTTTGCTAGCTAACATCATCGCGATTCCTCCGACGGGAATGAGAATACCTATCACTGAGGCAATCAATAATAAACTCACGGCTAAATCTGGATTCCAACCGCGTTTCACCAATTTACTCATAGGCTTGCGCAGCAATACATAAAAAGTAATGGCTCCCAGAACGCCAGATAAATAGGGCAGCATTTCTTTAAAGATTAAGGATGACATTAATAAGATGAGCAGGATAATAAATAACTGCCTAATTACTTTGGGGTTTATAGCATTCATGGTATTAAGGTTTAGATTGTTGTTCAGAATTTGTGTCGTTGTTGTCTAATGCGAAGTAGCTTGGGGTAATCTTGTGACCGTATCTTTTAGCATAGATATAAGTAAACTCTGCCCCGAAAAATAAGATGAGACAGGAGTAAGAAACCCATAAAAGAATTAAGACTATTGTGCCTGCTGCGCCATAGGTAGATCCAGGATTGGCCTCGCCAAAGTAAAATCCTAAAAGCGATTTACCGATGACGAATAAGACGGCCGTAATGAGTGCGCCTATCCAAACAGTTTTCCATCTGATCTTAGCGTCTGGCATATACCGAAACATAAGAGCAAATAAGACAGTAATTATACTTACGGATACCGTAAAATCTAAGAAGTACGCAATGTAGATTAGGATATCCGGTAAAACTCTTCGTATGTATTCATTTAAGGCAGAAATCCCCGCGGTAACTATAAAACTTACCAGTAATAAAAAGCCTATAACTAAAATGAACGCAAAACTTCTGGCCCTATCGGTAACCAATTTCCAAAAATTGGCATCCGGATTTGGTTTAATCTGCCAAATCTCATTCAAGGATAATTTTAATTGATAAAATACTCCAGTGGCTCCAAAAAGAAGAGTTCCTATGCCGACGATGGTAGAAATTAAGTTTTCCTCCTTGTTTTGAGTTCCAGCGATGATGGTTTCTATAGATTCTGCAGCATTACTGCCCAAAGCCGTAGAAATTTCAGAGGTTAGTCGGCCTTGAACAATATCCGTGCCCCAAATAGAGCCTACTATATTTATGATAATAATAAGCAAAGCGGGGAGCGACAATACAGCGTAATAGGCCACAACAGCACTTAGGCGCCATGGGTTTGCTTTGTCCCAAGCCTTATAAGTATCTACGATTAAAGACGGTAAATCTTTAAGTTTAAATTTTCTCTCGTTATTTTCTGCCATAGGTACTGAGCATTAGTAATTGTGGCGAAATGTACTCTTGAAATTTTAATAAGCTTAACTGTATCAAATAATATATTTCTTCAATAAATGGGGGACTGTTCTTAAAAGGTGATAATGGTCATTGATGGTTTATCCCGGGAAGTGTATTTTTGTAAGACCATCCTTAAATACGGATGCTTTTTTAAAGCGTAAGAAATATGAAAAAAATACTCCTGTTTGTAGTTTTGCTTGCACTGGCTAGTTGTAAAACTACGAAGTTAGTAGATGAATATAAGAATCCTGAAAATGTAGTTTTTACAGCATATAAAGTTCTTTTGGTAGGAATGACGCCAAATGAGGAAAGTAGAGTTGCCTTTGAAAATCGATTGAAAGAAGAGTTTGATAAACGCAAAATAGAATCTATGCGTAGTATAGATCTTTTTGATGTGAATTTTACAGCTTCCGCTAAAACAGAAGAGGAGTTAAAAGCAGTAGAAAGACAATTGCTAGACAAAGATTTTGATGCCGTTTTATTTGCTAAGGTTCTGGGGTCCGAAAGTAAGCAAACACTTCGTAAAAAGATTTCTGATTGGGGGAATTATACAGGTAGATTCAGAGATGACTATTTTCAGCACCAAGATATTTATAATAATGACGGGAGTTATGATCAATTTAAAGTGTATCATACAGAGACCACTTTGTATTGCATTTGCGAAGGTAAAGAGCAATCTATGGTTTGGCGCGGCAGTATAGATTTAACAGACCCTAAAAATATAGATAAGTCTATAGACGAATATGTGAATCTTGTGGTAGGCGCTATGGAAGCACAAGATGTTTTATTCCATAAATAAGTGCTAAAGGCATCGCTTACCTGCAGAGTACAAGTCCAGCGAAGTAACTACATACCACTACTATAATAAAGAATAAAATAGTTACAACTATACTAATTCCTAATCTTTTAAGGTCTACTGATCCGTGTTTTTGTGTGTTCATATCTTTTTTCATTAGTACTTGTTCAAGGTTCTGATTGTAAAGGTATTCTTACGCTGTAAAATATTTTGTAGTCCTTAGGTGAAAAGACATTTACTGTCGACGAAAATCATATTTAAGTAGACTAGCTATATCAAAAAAATGGGATGCATGCACTTCAAGGTTTAAATTTTTCAGCACCTACATATTATAAAATGACGCTTTCTTTTTCTTGTTTATTTAAACTCCGTTTAAATAGCGCTTTCCTTATAAATTGATGTCAAATTAATTTAAGGTTAAATTAATTTTAAAGCGTTGTATTTCAAATAGTTGTTGTGTATTTTTGATTACTAATTTTTTAACGTTCAATTTTTAAATAATTTCTTGTTTTTTCATTTTTTTTGTTTTCATTTGTCATCTCAAACCAATATAAAATAAGCGGTTTGGCAACTAAGCTTTTAGCTACATATAATGCGTATTAATTTTATGTTCGAGGTATTGGAAAATGGGAAGGCGAATCCAATGCCAGTTTTGAAAAAAGGCAATCGAATACTACTAGTTTCTTCCTTAGTACCTAGAATCGTGAGAAGTCAGCACGATTACTTTTTTATTCCAACTACCCAACGTCAAATCATTATCTAGGGATTGTGTCAATTTATTTGGTGAAAACAGCAATGTTTTTAATTCAGTTTATTAGTTTTAACAGATACAATCCATTTTAATGAATACAAAATATATCAATTTAATAGATCAAACGTATTATTTCCCTCAAGAAGAATTTACTTTGGAGGGAGAGAACCTTAACTTTCACGGCATTCCTTTAATGGATTTGGTCGAGAAGTATGGCAGTCCAATGAAATTTACGTACCTACCAAAAATCTCTGAAAACATAAACAGAGCAAAAGATTGGTTTAAGATCGCCATGGAAAAAAATAACTATAAGGGTAAATACCATTATTGTTACTGTACAAAAAGCTCACATTTTCAACCCGTTTTAAATGAGGTATTAAATAATGATGTGCATATTGAAACCTCTTCAGCATATGATATCAATATTGTAGAAAAACTTAAGAAGAAGGGTAAGATTAAAGACGATACTTATGTTATTTGTAATGGTTTCAAAAGAGACGAATACATAGATAATATTGGTAGATTAATAAATGAAGGACACCGCAATTGTATTCCTATAATTGACAACTACGAAGAAATAGATTTGTTATCGGAGGTTATTGATGACACGTTTAAAGTAGGTATTCGTATCGCTTCAGAAGAAGAGCCTAAATTTGAATTTTACACGTCTAGATTAGGAATAGGATATAAGAATATTGTTCCTTTTTATGAGAATCAAATAAAAGATAACGAAAAAGTAGAGCTTAAAATGCTTCACTTTTTTATCAATACAGGTATTCGTGATAATGCTTACTATTGGAATGAGTTGGTCAAGTGTTTAAAGGTATACATCAGACTGAAAAAAATGTGTCCGTCTTTAGATAGTTTAAACATTGGTGGTGGTTTCCCTATAAAAAACTCTTTAGCTTTTGAGTATGATTATCAATATATGATTGATGAGATTATCAATCAAATCAATATTGCATGTCAAGAAGCTGAAGTACCAGTGCCTCATATTTTTACCGAGTTTGGTAGCTTTACTGTAGGGGAGAGTGGTGGAGCTATTTATGAAATATTGTACCAAAAACAACAAAACGACCGTGAGAAATGGAATATGATAGATTCATCTTTCATTACCACTTTGCCAGATACTTGGGCAATTAACAAGCGTTTTGTGATGTTGCCAATTAACCGTTGGCAAGATGAGTATGAGCGTGTTCTTTTAGGAGGTTTAACATGCGATAGTGATGATTATTACAATAGCGAACAAAATATGAACGCTATTTATTTACCAAAATATAGAAGAGATAAACCCTTGTTTATCGGCTTTTTTAATACGGGAGCTTATCAAGAATCTATAGGAGGTTACGGAGGTTTGCAGCATTGTTTGATACCGCAGCCAAAGCATATTCTTATAGACAGAGATGAAAACGGAACAATAACAACTAAACTATTTAACGAACAACAAAAAGCAGCAGACCTGCTAAAAATTTTAGGCTATGATGACAACTAACAATTACGCGGGAATACCTGATAAGTATGCGCAATTGGAAACGGCAAAGGTGGTTTTAATACCTGTGCCATATGACGGAACAAGTACATGGGGAAAAGGAGCAGATAAAGGGCCAGAAGCCTTTTTGAAAGCCTCTGAAAACATGGAGCTTTACGACATTGAAACTGCTACTGAAGTATACCAACAAGGTGTGTATTTGGCAGATGCTGTAACAGAAAATGCTTCTCCAGAAAGTATGGTAGATGCCGTTCATGCAGTAACTAAAGACTACATCAAGAGAAATAAATTTGTAACTCTTTTTGGTGGAGAGCACTCTATTTCTATAGGTACTATTAGAGCGTTCAATGAGTGTTTTAATAACCTAACGGTATTACATATAGATGCGCATGCAGATTTACGTGAGTCTTACGATGGAACTACGTGTAACCACGCATGTGCTGTTCATGAAGCTAGCCAAACTACCAATCTTATTCAAGTAGGAATCCGTAGTATGGATGCTATTGAAAAAACCTTCATGGATGAGGAGAAAACATTCTTTGCTCACGATATGGTTAATGATGAATATTGGATGGATAACGTTATTGAATTGTTGACAGACAATGTATTAATCACATTTGATTTAGATGCATTAGATCCAAGTATATTATCATCAACAGGTACGCCAGAGCCAGGAGGTTTATTTTGGTATGAGACTTTAGAATTTTTAAAGAGAGTTTTTGCTGAGAAGAACGTTGTTGGTTTTGATATTGTTGAACTTTGTCCTAATGAGGTTGATAAATCATCAGATTTCTTAGCGGCTAAGTTGTATTATAAAATGTTAAGCTATAAATTTATGGGTGAAGCGGCGGATGATGCATACGATAATACGTATGATGTAGATTTCAAAGCTGGCTCCACTAATAATTCAAAATTCGAAGATGACGAAGACTAAAGGACCAATTTCTAATTTTATTGAAAAGTATTACTTACACTTTAACTCAGCCGCTTTGGTAGATGCAGCTAAAGGGTATGAAGACCAATTAAACAACGGTGCCAAAATGTTGGTTTCTCTTGCAGGAGCCATGAGTACCGCAGAAATTGGTAAAATATTTGCTGAGGTTATTCGTCAAGATAAGGTTCAGATTATTTCTTGTACCGGCGCAAACCTTGAAGAAGATATCATGAATTTGGTGGCGCACTCTCATTACAAGCGTGTACCTAACTATCGTGATTTAACTCCGCAAGATGAGTGGGATTTATTAGAAAAAGGATTAAACCGTGTAACAGATACTTGTATTCCTGAAGAAGAAGCTTTTAGAAGATTGCAAGAGCATATTTTCAAGATTTGGAAAGATGCAGAAGAGGCTGGAGAGCGTTATTTGCCGCATGAATATATGTACAAAATGTTGCTTTCAGGGGTTCTTGAGGAGTACTATGAAATAGACTTGAAAGATTCTTGGATGTATGCAGCAGCAGAGAAAAATTTACCGATTATCTGCCCAGGCTGGGAAGATAGTACTATGGGTAACATTTTTGCTTCTTATGTATTGAAAGGTGAGTTGAAAGCGAGTACCATGAAATCTGGTATAGAATACATGACCTTTTTAGCAGATTGGTATACAGACAATTCTGAAAACGGGATTGGTTTCTTTCAAATAGGCGGAGGTATCGCAGGAGATTTCCCAATTTGTGTGGTACCAATGTTATACCAAGATATGGAACGCACAGGAACTCCGTTTTGGAGTTACTTCTGCCAAATTAGTGATTCTACAACAAGTTATGGTTCGTATTCTGGTGCTGTACCAAATGAGAAAATAACTTGGGGAAAACTAGATATAAATACCCCAAAATTTATAATTGAGAGTGATGCTACAATTGTGGCGCCATTAATTTTCGCATACCTATTAGACCAGTAATTATATGGACAATTTAAAAAGAGTTATCGTTGATTTTAAAAAGCTTACGCCAGAAGTATTAAAGCTTTTGGTAGAGAAGTATCCTGATGGTTATGATGATTTAAACATTATTACGTTTAAGAATGCACAAGGAGAACGTATTGAAGCCGTAGAAGTGACTACAGAAGATACGAAATATTTGGTAAAAATTAGTGCCAAATTAGAAACTACCATGGCTAATTACGATGAGGATGATTATGAAGACTTTGAAGATGACGATCCAGATGCAGTAGTAGATCCAGATATTATTCCGGAAGAAGGAGATTTGGATGATGAGGATTAAGAATAATTCTTTTAGATAATAACAGGACCAATCTGTAAAAGATTGGTCTTTGTATTGAATGTAGATTTAATTGGAAATAATATTAATTTGGAAGATTTAAAAATAGTTGGTAGTGAAGAGTGGTGTGTTTTTGAAGGTCTAGGGATACCTGCCATTAAAGCTAGAGTAGATTCTGGCGCCAAAACCTCGTCTATACAAGCTACGAACATGAAAGTGTTTATTAGAGGAGCTCAGGAATGGGTGAAATTTGAAGTAAACCCAATTCAAGATAACAGAAGTATCACGATAGAGTGTGAGGCAAAGTTAATAGACCGAAGAACTGTAAAGAGTTCTTCAGGAATATCAGAAGAGCGCTTCGTGATTAAAACACCCATGACACTTGGTGAAGATTCTTTTGAAGTAGAATTAACTCTAGCTAGTAGAGATACGATGGAGTTTAGAATGCTTTTAGGAAGAGAAGCTCTAAACAATAGGTATGTGGTAAACCCTGCGAAGAATTTTATTATTCAAGAATTTACAACAGCAGAAGTTACCAGCAAATATTCTAATTATTTCAAAGAAAAAACAGGTCTAAAAATTGCTATTTTAGCTAGTAATCCAGAACTGTATAGCAATAAAAGATTAGTAGAAGCAGGAGAAGCACGTGGTCATGAAATGGTATTCTTAAATGTGGAACATGCGTATATGAAACTAGATGCCCATTCTCCACAAATTCGCTACCGTGGTGGAAATATTTTGAATGAATTTGATGCTATTATTCCTAGAATAAAACCAGCAGTTACCTTTTATGCCTGTGCACTTATTCGCCAGTTTGACAATTTGGGAGTCTACTGTTTAAACTCAGCAGAGGCTATTACGCAATCGCGCGATAAACTATTTGCTTCTCAATTATTTTCTAAGAACGATATTCATATTCCAATTACCGGATTTGCAAAATCGCCTATGGACACAAAAGATCTAATCAAAATGGTTAATGGGGCGCCATTAATCATTAAATTATTAGAGAGTACACAAGGTAAGGGTGTTGTGTTAGCAGAAACCAACAAAGCAGCAGAGAGTGTTATTAATGCGTTTAAGAGCGTTCAAACAAACATTTTGGTACAAGAGTTTATTAAAGAAGCAAACGGTCAGGATATCCGCTGTTTCGTAGTTAATGGCAAAGTTATTGCTTCTATGCAGCGCCAAGCAGAAAAAGGAGAATTTAGAGCCAACATTCATCAGGGTGGTAAGGCATCTATTATAAAAATTACGCAAGAAGAGAAAAAACTAGCAATTAAAGCGGCTAAAGTGATGAACTTAGCAGTTGCAGGGGTTGATATTATCCGTTCTAATAAAGGGCCACTTTTACTTGAAGTTAATTCTTCCCCAGGATTAGAAGGTATTGAAAATGCTACAGGAAAAGATATTGCGAATAGTATGATTATGGCTATAGAATCTAAGCTGAAAGTTACTATTAAATAGGTGATAACCTCCGTTAATACTAAAGCCCTTAACAATTTTGTTAAGGGCTTTTTACATACATTTATTTTAAATTTTTCAACATTTCGTGTGTTGTTTTTTCTAAATCAAAGGCCGGTTTCCAACCCCAATCTTCTTGGGCTTCGGTATCATTAATGCTAGAAGGCCAAGAATCTGCAATTTGTTGTCTAAAGTCTGGCGCGTAGCTTATTTTAAATTCAGGAATATGCTGTTGAAGACTTTTCGCAATTTCTGAAGGATTAAAGCTCATTGCTGCTAAATTATAGCTAGATCTTATTTTGATTTTTTCGGCAGGGGTTTCCATAATATCTATGGTTGCTCTAATGGCATCGTCCATAAACATCATTGGTAATAAAGTATCTTCCTTCAAGAAGCAAGAATATTGTTTTTCTTCTAAAGCTTTATGATAAATTTCTACCGCATAATCAGTGGTGCCGCCACCCGGTAATGTTTTCCAACTTATTAAGCCAGGGTAACGCACGCTACGCACATCTACACCAAATTTGTTAAAGTAATATTCACACCAACGTTCTCCAGATTGCTTACTGATCCCGTATACGGTACTAGGCTCCATAATCGTATTTTGCGCCGTATTGTCTTTTGGCGTATTAGGACCAAAAACAGCAATAGAAGAGGGCCAAAATAATTTACTAATTTTTTTCTCTTTAGCTAAGTTTAATACATTGAAAAGCGAATTCATATTCAAATTCCAAGCGCGCATCGGAAATTTTTCAGCGGTAGCGCTAAGCATAGCTGCCATAAGATATACTTCTTCAATTTCGTAATGCATCACCACATTTTCAATGGCTTCATAATTAGTAGCATCTAAAATTTCGAAAGGTCCTGAAGCCATTAAATCGGCCTTGCCTTCACGTATATCACTGGCAATTACATTTTCATTTCCATGTTTTTCCCGTAGTGCAAAGGTAAGCTCTGTTCCTATTTGCCCACACGCACCAATAATTAAAATAGACTTCTGCATTTAATACATCTTAAAAGTTATAGTTTGCCTAATTCTATACAGAAAATAGGTCTGCAAAAATCGTTAGAAATTTTAATATTTATGCAGCTCTATTAAATTATTTTTAATCCAATAGGCATTTTTTTAAAGGAATCATAAATCGGATTAAAAAATAGCCATCTCTTTTGAATGATTCTTAGTTTATAGTAAAACGGACTTATCATTTCTCATAGTTATATAGCTTCAATCTAGCGGCTAAATAAATGGATTTTTTGGCTTGTAGAAAAGTAGCCTTTTTCCTTTAGAATAAAAATAGAATCGTTGTAAATACCTAAAATTTGTACCTTAGCTTTATGAACAAATCATTTTTAATTGTCCTTGTTTTTTTGGGATGTATTGCTTGTGGAGAAAAAAAGACAGAGGATGTCAAAGAAGATCCTGCTGCGGGACTGGTAGCACTTAAAAAGCTTCCAAAGAAAGTGAATGCAAGTTTTGGTGCTACTGAAATTTTAAAAGACTGGACCGAGTACAATGCATTGAATGCTGCGGTCAATGCGGTTTATACTATAGATACCAAAGAGGATTTAATTGTAGTACTAGAAGATTTAGTAGAAAAGCAAAAATTGCTAGAAGCATCTGCCTACCCTGAAGTATTTGATAGGGCAGATATAAAAAGTAGACAGAAGGTATTTAAGACCAAAGTGCTACAGGTTAAGTTTGATTTGGAGTATGATAAAGATCCGAGAAAAACGGTGATTGAATTAGTCAAAGCTTACAATGCTTTTAATAATCAATTTTCGGTAGTGATAAAAAGTACGTTAAAACCTGAAATTTTGTTTGATGAATAAGTTACTTTTCCTTTTCATATTCGTATTCTCCTTTAGTTTTGGACAACAAAATGATGCAAAGAAAGAGGTGAATAAAGTAATGGACGCATGGCATAAAGCTGCGGCTGAAGCAGATTTTGATGCTTACTTTAATTTGATGACAACCGATGGAGTTTTCATTGGTACAGATGCTACTGAAAATTGGCAGAACGATGCTTTTAAGGAATTTTCAAAACCTTATTTTGACAAAGGGAAAGCTTGGAGCTTTTCGGCTTTAGAACGTAATGTATATGTGAACAGTACGGAAGATTTTGCTTGGTTTGATGAGTTGCTAGATACGCAAATGAAAATTTGCCGGGGTTCTGGGGTCCTAAAGAAGATTAATGGCGAATGGAAAATAGCACATTATGTATTGTCTATAGCCGTGCCTAATGATAAGGTAGATGCCTTGATTGCCTTAAAAAAGGAATCGGACAGTCTACTTACTAAAAAGTTGAAAGCGCACTAAAATATAATGATATAAAAAAAGCGAGCCTAGGCTCGCTTTTTTTATACAATAGCCGTAAATACTATTGTTTATTCTTTTTGCCTTTCTTTTCAGAAACTACTGGAGCAGGTTCTGCTACTGGAGGATTTTTCTTATTCTCCAAAGCTTGTTTGCTTAAGCTAGCTAAATTAAAGTTAGGGTCTAATTGTAATGCCTCGTTCATAAAAACTAAAGCCCCGTCCACGTCTTCTCTGTTTAAATTGAAAGTTACTAAACCTTTTAAATGTAAGAAAGCAGCTTTTAAAGGTACTTCGTAAGGCTGTTGGCGCTCATAAAAAGCATATTTCATTTCGTCTTTTGCATTGGCAATACCATATTCAATATTTCCCATGGCGCCATTAGGGTCTCCAATTTGTATTTTTAAATCGGCTAATTCATACGCTAAAAACGGATTAGGATTTCTTTTAAATAGAACTTCAAATTGCTCAATAGCACGTTTTGGCTGGTTTAAAGCTTTTAAAGAAATTGCCTTTACTTGAACGGCTAAATCAGAATCAGCATCATTCTTTTCAATACCAATAGTATTTAAAGCTTGCATATGCTTATTGTCATTTGCATAAATATATGCTAGGGTATCATTTCTTTGTTGTGAAGCGTTAAGAACGTTTAAATGAGTTAAAGCATTAATGATGCCCTCAACATCTCCTTGCAAACGCATCTGCTTATAGAATGCCTCATAATGTTTTTGTAATTCAGATTTGGTTTGTGCAGTTCCTGCGAAGCAAAAACCAATTAATAAAGCAACTAATATTTTTTTCATTTTTCTCTTTCTCTTAAATTTTAGGAACGCTAATCTATAAAAATTATTCATAGCGTGCTGTTAAGGAAAGCTTTAAAACAGAAAAGATACCTATTAGGCATCTTTTCTGTTTTTGTTTAAGTAGTTTTAAACGACCAATAATTCTCTTTCTTCTTTAGAGAACATTCGGAGTAGGCTTGCATAAAAGGCAAGACTTCTTACATCTTGTTCTAGGCATTTTTTTAAAAAATATTTTAAACTGATAAAGTGTATATCTGCGCGGAATGTGGGTAAATATGTGTTTATTATATTAGGATTATAAGCAGTGTCGTCAATAACAATATTTAAGGTTATCCTTCTTCGGAAATAGTCAATAGAAACATCATAAGCATTATAGTACCTTTTTAATAGTGCAACGTGTAGGTCTTTTTGTTTTTTTTGAATTTTTTGATTTGGGCAACTTTGAGTAATAAGGCTTTCCAATTCGGAAATAATCCTCATTTTTAAACTTGAATTTACCATGTTAACCGATTTAAGATTATATCGTAAATGTATAGTTTAAATGATAAAATCGACAGGTTATTAACAGTTTGCCTTATTTTTTGTTGTCAAAACACTTAAAGTTGTTGTAAGTTATTTCTTTATTGAGGTAAGAAATTTGAAATTTTTAACATTTAAGAGATAATCAGCACTAATAATCTTCCCTTTTTTTGTTTTATCATACTCATAATCAGGTACATTTAATCCTCTTTGTAGTGCTGCGTCAGTATAAAATTCTTTTTTGGTAGGATGTTCAGGGTATACTCCATTAATAATTACAGCACCCCAATTCTCATCTATAACTCTTTCAATAATACGGATGCAATCATCTCTGTGGATTAAATTAACAGGCATTTCCCCATTCTTTAGACCTTCCTTTTTCACCAGCATTGTAACGGGGTGCCGATCTTCGCTGAGTAATCCTCCAAAACGAATAATGGTAGTTTTGAACGAAGAATGGTTTTTAAAGATATTTTCGGAAGCCAAAATCTGAATGCCCGATTCTGTAGCAGGTGCTGGTAAAGTCTGTTCAGTAACTATGCCATCAACTTCGCCATATACGGCTGTGCTACTGACAAAAATAATATGCTGAACAGCAGAGGCTTCAATTTTCTGTACCAAATGTTCCATTTTTGCTACGTAATTTTCTTTAGTTGTTCCACGTAATTTTGGAGGCACATTTATAATAAGTGTTTCAATATTTTCTAAAAAACCTTCTATAGGACCTGTTATTCCTTTTTCAGCTAAGACAATTTGAGAAGCCTCAATACCAAGCTCAGCTAAGCGCTTTAATTTAGCCTCAGAAGTGGTCGTTCCTTTTACAGGGTAGTTGTTTGCTATAAGTGATTTAGCTAAGGGTAGGCCAAGCCAGCCACATCCTAGAATTCCAATTGTCTTATTCAATATGTATCGTTTTTGTTACCAATATAGCATCATTAAGAACAAAGGGTTTCGGAATCGCAGTTTTTGGTCGTACGGGTATCGTAAAAAGAGCATTATTTAGTAAATCGTTGGACGCTTCATAAATTTCGAATTCAAATTTTTCTCCTACCGGCAGCGTTAAACTTAATTCTGTATACGTATTGTTACTTATGTAATGGGTTACTAATTTACCTGCAGTTCTTTCTTTTAGAAAATAGTCTGATAAGGGAACTGAATTAACACTAGCTTTTATAATATTGGTTTGTGGTGTAAAGATATCCAACCTATTTACATTTCGTTGGGGGGTGATGCAAATTTTAACCAAGCGTTCATTCCCAACAATAGTATCTCTAGTCTTTTCAATTTTAGGGCCTAAGATGTTTTTTGTAGGAGCTTTTGCAACATAAGTAAAGGCTGTTCTGTACTTGCTGCTAATAGTATTTTTATCGAGCGTGGAAGCATCTTCTTTGTCTTCTCCTATAAATTGTGCTGTCCAATCAGATAATACATGATCATATGTGGCCCACTGTGCTGTGTTCTTGTCACTGTTATAGACATAGACCAAGCTTGTAGGGTTTGCATTTTCTTCTGAAAAACCAGAATTAATATGAGCAGAAACCATGGCTATAATAAACAGTAAACTCATAACGAGCGCTATTCTGTTTTTATGCTTGTAGAAAGAAAACAAGGGTAAACCTAATGCAAAAACTAATGTAGTTAAGAGTGTAGAGGCCACCATCATTTTTAATCCAAGACCTACAGGAAACATTTTAATAAAGGGAGTGAAAATCCACAAAGCCGGTATAATTAAGAAGACTAATAATAAAGCATTGGGTTTTTCTTGATGTATGATGATAAGATATGCTGCTAGGAGTGCGTACACCGGAATAATGAAAAAATTAGCTCCAGGTAAGTATGCTGTTAAGCCTGCACATAAGGCAAGCCAAAATACTAATGGACCAACCAAAATAGCCGCGGTATTAATTTTTCTAAATTTATGGTATACAAAAAAGCATACGGCTAATGAGAAAAGAACAAATGCCGTAATGTAAGTGTACCCGTTGTATGTAAATCCATGTAGTATATCTTGATATTGAGGGTAGATGCTTTTTAGAACCGTCCAACTAAAATACCCGACGATACCATTTATGAGTATAGTAATTAATAAAGGAACAAAACTTAAGAAACTATTTTTTAGGTCTAGAGATTTTTTCTTAAAACCATAAATAGTTAAGACTGTAAATAATAATAATGCGATAAAGAAAAGCGGCCAAACCCAATCAAAAGGGTAGGATACGAGTTTAAAAAACGGAACATTAAAATAATTGTAATCGCTTAGACTTTTTAAGTTGGTCAAGTTGGCTTCACTAAAATGATGCAACAACGGCATTAGGTAACTTCCTTGGTGGGCTAGTGTTTTTTTATCTAAGCGTTCGTAAGTGTCCTTCGCAGTATGGTAATCATAATGATCATCTATAAATGCAAAATTTAAACCTTCAATATCACCATCTTCTCTAAAAATAGTTAAATCTGTATCATTCGGGAGCATCTTATAAATACTATATACTAAAGAGTTTGCAACAGGGTAATCCGGATTTGCTTTGGTAAATTCTTTGATTAAAGTGCTATTCCCTCTATTGGTTTCTATCAGCATATAGGATGGGCCACCACTACCTCTGGCTTCAAAATTTAAAACTAACCCTACATCTTTGCTCCATGGGTGGTTGTTTACAAATAAATCGGCGCCATTTAGTCCTAATTCCTCTGCATCAGATAGTAAGATTATGATGTCATTTTTTGGTTTTTTATTTTCGGATAAAAAGGCACGTACACCTTCTAAGATTGTAGCCACACCACTACCAGCATCACTTGCGCCAAAGGAAGAATGTGGGTTACTGTCATAATGTGATAAAAGTATTAATGCTTTGCCTTTTTCAGTACCCTCTATTTTGGCTACAATATTTTCTGCCTTACTTAGGTTTGCCCAATCTCCTGTCGTGTAGCCCTCTTGTAAGCTTGTTTTTAAACCTAATTTTTCTAATTCTCTACGGATGTAATTTTGAACTTCTTTATGAGCTGGAAAACCAACAGCATGTGGTTTGCTCGCCATTTTTTCTACATGAGCCAAAGCGCGTTCTGTATCAAATTGGTTCGTATTTACTGCTTCAGAGATAGCATCACTTGGCATGGAGGATTTAAATCCAAAATATATTATGAAGCCTATTAAAATAAGAGTTAGGGTAGAAGTGCTTGTTTTCATTCGGTAGTAATTGTGTTGCTATCTTATGGGTTTTGTAAATGTATAAAAATATAGTGGGATGTTCAGAACGACCGTCGCTAAGGTTTAGAATCCTAATTTGGCAAGCTATTTCTTAAAATTATGATTATTTAATCGATTATATGTCAAGTAGTTATTGTTTTATTAAGAATAAGTGTTATATTTAAGATCAACCTAAAAATACTACATATGGGAATCAAAAGTTTTCAAGGCATTCGTAAAGTCATTAAAAAAGAATTTGATGCACCCATTTTGGTCGAAGATTACATGACCAGAAAGCTAGTCTCTTTTTCCCCAGAACAATCTATTTTAGAAGTAATGGAATTATTTACTAAGCATAATATTTCAGGTGGGCCTGTTCTAGATTCTAATGGGTTTCTGGTTGGGATTATCTCTGAAGCTGATTGTATGAAAACCATTTCTGAAAGTCGTTACTTTAATCAACCTATATTAGATAAAAGAGTAGATAATTACATGACTAAAAATGTTGAAACCATCAGTAATGATATCAGTATTTTTGATGCGGCAGGAATCTTTCACAAGAATAATAGACGTAGGTTGCCTGTACTCAAAAATGGGTTGTTAGTAGGTCAAATTAGTAGAAAAGATATCGTTATAGCTGCACTTAAATTAAGTGGACAAAATTGGTAATTAAAAAATGTAGTAACCATTAGCAATAACCTCACGCTTCTTGTGAGGTTTTTTTATTCCCTTTTTACAATCATATAGTAATCATTGTCTAAAGGCAAATAGCCTAGGTCATAAATAAAATAGTATATCGTTCCTTTTTTTGTAGTGTAGATACTCGTGAAAATTTCAAAGTCAAAACCTTTGTCTAGGAGCTTGTAGCGCGTGGTTTTTGTTTTGCCGTCTTTTAATGAAAAACTTTCTAGGATACGATGGTTTTTTCGCAATCTATTATTAATGTTGCGTATCAGGTTTTTAGAATCTTTGTTCAACTTATTGTTAAAAGAGTTTCGGCAATAGTCAGAGCAGAATTTTTTATCTACCCGACCAATGATTTTTTCTCCACACTCAGGACAAAGCTTCTCCAAATTATTGTTTTTTAAACGTAAATTTTAGTTCCTGTGTGCTGCCGTCTTCTTCCTCTGTAAGTACATAAGCTATCATTTCCTGGTCGCTAATTCTTTCATAGGTAAGACCATCAAAATACAGTTTGTTTTTTTCCTTTTTTACTAAAGGAAAATCTTGAAATTCATCTTTGGCTTCCCAGCCATCAAGATCTCCTGAAAAATGCTTTAATTGTAAATGAATGGTTTCTCCTTCTTCAATAATATGGCCCAGTTCGTAAAAATCTACTTTGCCTTCAATAACTAAGCGAAATGAGAACATCATAGAATCTCCTTCTGCTTTGGTCCAGATTTCTTCACTAATACCTCCAAAGGCTTCACCCACCCAGTGGCCCGTCATAAAGCTAGCATCTTCAAGCGTAGCTTTTGGTGACGTTTCGTCTTCTCCTAAAGAAAATGTGTTTTGTGCCGTACAGAAACTTGTAACGAGTAATAGAAGGTAGAATGGTTTCATAAGTGTGTTATTTACAAAGATCTAATATACAATTTATTTGACATGTTGAATATCAATGAATTGAAATACGGTATTTTGTGAGTAAGCCCGCAAGATTATCTTTGGAGAACGTTGCATTTTTTAGAACATTAGCTTCGGGGTCTATAGAAAAATTGAGGGCAGAAGAAAAATCTGCTTTTTGTAAAATGGTATTGCTGAAGATAGCAGCACTCAAATCGCATTGATCAAAAATGGCTTCACTAGCATCTGTATTTGTAAAATCTACCTGACTCATTTTACAGTTAGTAAACCGTGTTTTTCTAATTTTTAAGCTGTAAAAAGATGCGAAGTCTAAGTTGCAATTTTCAAAGCTGAAGGATAAAATAAAGGTATTGCAGTATTGAAAGTTAACACCCAATAATTTACAGTCTTTAAAAAGCGTCTCTTTTAAAGTTACTTCCGCAAGAGTAGCATTGCTAATATCACAGTCTATAAATTCACATTCAGAAAAGGTGCTATTACTTAAGTTTGCCTTGGAGAAATTGCAATTTTCAAAGATACAATTCTCATATTCTGCTTTGGGCAATCTAGTAATGCTGTAGTTTTCTCCTTTAAAAGTAGTATCAAGAACTAAATCTGTCATGGTTGTATCGTGAGGATGCTATTGTTTAAACAATACTACAAAAAATAGTTAGTAACTACAGATTAGGCTTTATTTTTCTTTACAGTTATAGTGTGATGTATGGTAAATTTTATAATGTCGCGGTTATAGAAATCTACACCAGATTTCTGCTGTTGAAATAGATTAAAATAGCCTATTTCAAAACCTAGATGATCAAGAGGCATAAACTGGATACTAGTACCTATCCTATTTTGATCAAATATATTGTTTACAATAGAACTACCTGCGTTTATAAAGAGTTCATCAAAGGCTTTTAGGCTCACTTTTTTTAGGGGTATATATTTTAATTCAAGTTTATAGCGTAATCTAGCGTTTGCATAGGTATAAGAGTCAGGTTCTGTTTCTAAAAATCGAAATTCTGACCAAAATCGATGATGCACTAGAAACTTTTCAGATAGTATTTGTTTGTAGGCAAGTTCTATCTGTGGTCTGATTTCTTTTTGAGTGTAATAATCCTTCACTTCAGGGTCGTTGGGTAGTGCTTGCAGTACACCTGTGATACCAACGGCGGTTGTCCAGCCGTTACCTAATTGATATTCTAGATTTGTTCTAGAAAGCACTTGTTGTTGGCGCCAAGGATTATGATAGTTTCGCTGGTCTAATTCTTGCCTAATTTGATAGTTGTCATTCAACTTAAGTTTTAAAGAATAGCTAGTCCATAGTGCATCTTGATTAATAATATGCTTCTGTCCTAATGCACAAAAGGTATTGAGATAGCTGAATAGCACTATGGGTAGTGCACGTACTCCTATTTTCATCGATATTAAATATAGGAACAAATGTATAAAAAATAGTATTCCTATAGTTTAAGTAGAATAAAATAATTAGCGTCTAATTAAAGGAGTGTTGAAACATGTAACCGTGTTACTTTTTTGATTTTAGGGGGCAACTTGAAAAGCCTAATAAAGGGTATAAAGGGCAAAAACTAACCAGACTTGTGATGACAAAAACACCGGCAAGAATTAGTAGGATGATGCCAAGTGTACCAGTAATTACATTGGTAAAATAGAGTACAGCAATTAAAGCTGCAAGAAGTACTCTGATTGTTTTGTCTGTAGTTCCCATATTTTTTTTCATGATATATTATTTAGTAGATAATGTTACTATCAAAGATCACGAATGAATATGTTTTATAAAGTGACTAAAGTCACATAAGGCTATAAAGATGTCTTTTTATTTTACTAAATTAAAGAAGCCGCAATTTTCACAAGCCTTGCCACCAGTTTGAGGTTGTATTGATGCTATCCTTTACCCTAATTTCGGCTCCTAATTCCGGGGTAAGTATAGGTAAGTTTAATTTGTCTGCGGCTACTTTCAGACGCGTTACAGGGTCTGTCCAGTCATGTAAAGCTAGTTTAAATCCTGCCCAATGTATAGGCATTATTTTTCTAGCATCTATATCTATTCCTGCTTGTGCCGTTTCTTCAGGCATCATATGTATATCTGGCCACATTTTGTCGTATTGTCCGCATTCCATTAATGCAATATCAAAAGGGCCATATTTTTCACCTATTTCTTTAAAATGTGAAGCATAACCACTATCGCCACTAAAATAAATATTTTCATCTTCTGATTGTATCACCCAAGAACTCCAAAGTGTACTCTGGGTAGTATTAAATTTACGTCCAGAAAAATGTTGCGCTGGCGTGCAGACAAGAGTCAGTTCTTCCAAGTGGGTTTCTTGCCACCAATCTAATTCGGTTATGCGATCTTCTGAAACGCCCCATGCTTCTAAATGCACTCCTAAGCCTAGGGGAACATAGAACTGTTTGGTTTTATCTTTTATCTTTAAAATAGTTTCATAATCTAAATGATCATAATGATCGTGTGAAAAAAGAACCGCATCAATAGTTCCTAATTTGTCTACAGCTAACGGAAAATTATTATTAAACCGATTTTCTCCTAATAATGGGTGAGGGGCTGCAACTTTACCTAGCATAGGATCTAAAAGAATAGTTTTTCCTTGTAGTTGTAATAAGAATGAGGAGTGCCCGTACCACACCAAACGCGCCTCTTTCGCATAATCAGCAACTGCTGCCGAATCTAGTTTGTGAACTTTTAAATCTTTCTTAGGTCTGCCGTTAGGCACTTTTGTAGTTAAAAACGTATAGCTAAGCTTCAGTGTTTCAGAAAAATTTAAATCTTTAGGAACTGCTCTATGATTGTTAAATATTCCTTTTTTAAATTGGGGAGACTTTTGATAGACCAGTTTACGCGCCTTAGAAACTTCACCGCCAAAACTTGGGTAAAAGTTCGTGAATAAAAAATAGAATACGATTGCGAAGCCGATGATGGCTAGAACGATGATGATTATTTTTTTTAAAATTCGTTTCACCATGGGATGTATAAGACTAAGGTCTTGTTGTTTTATTGAAAACTGAAATTCTGAAGCAGTTTAGAGGTGCTTAATGATTATTTAGCGATTTAAGCGCTCTTTTTTTTCTTTAAAATACGCTTTGTCAGCAATGTAAATTGTCTTCGTCACTTCACAAAAAGTAACCGTATTTTCTTTGTCCGTCAAGGCGGTATGTTTCACAATTTCTATTTCGTTATTAGCTTTAACTCGCTTTTTAATTTCTGCTACTTCGGCTAAAGTATAATTGAAGTCCGCATATAAATTTTCTTTTGCTGGTTTTTTAAATTTTATTTCTGCAGCTTTATCCCAAACTACATAATCATCTCCAATTAAGTTCATTAATTGAACCATAGGAATGGGGTCTACAGCAGCAAACATACTTCCGCCAAAGATAGAACTTACATAGTTTTTGTTCTTATAACTAATTGGGAGTTTGATACGGATATGCAGCAAGTCTTTAGAAATTAAAACAATTCTCGCCGTAGTTCTTCGGTACATAGGAGAGAAATTAAAGCCATATTTAAATAGGGTGGCGGTTTCTATGTATTTACTTCCTATGTCAGCGATCTTTTTATAAATAGACATGCAAAAAAATGATATTACTAAATTAGTGCCAAAGTTAAGGAAAATAGCTCCTCTCTTATTTTTAAAAGAGTCCTAAAAACTTCTTTTTAACAATAGTATTTGGCCGGTTAATTTGAAGTACATCGGTAAGTCCAAATTTGTCAAAACCATCAAAAAGTGCGTCTACTCCTTTGGCCATTTTTAAGGCAACTTCCTCATCATACAAAGGGATAAGAGTATAAAAAGTGATTGTTTTATTTTCCAGTTCAAGGATAGGGAACTTATCGCCAAACAGTATGGACGGCAATAAAATCATAGTATTTAGCTTTGTGTTTTCGGCAAAGGCTTCGGGTGGGTTTCCATTAGGTATGGTATGCCCGTAACTAAGCCATGTGTTGTATTCGTGCGGAAACCTAGCAAGATATTTTAAAAACCTAATGGGCCAATAATTGTTCTCATCTTTAAAATCTTCTTCTGATATTTTCCACTCTTCTGGCAAGCAAATACTCAATTCTGCATAATCGCATCCTTCTACACCTTCGGGGGTATTCATTGGTTTATCACTCATTCCAGAAGTAATTAAAGTATGAAAAGGGTGTTCTTTTGTAGGTTTAACCCAGTGCACATCTATATGTACTTGTTCTGATACTATTTCATGAAATACCATATGTATTTCACCGATATGGGCTTCAATATGATCAGATATTTCATCCATTGAAGAATCGCCACCGGCTCCTTTAAATTCGTTTTTATCTTCGTTTGTATACCTATAGATAGGAGATCCAGATTCAGATTTTTCCATGGTAATTTATGTTTTTAGTTACGTTTTCTTTTTAATTGTACCCAGATATAATCATCGAGAATTACACCGTTTTTGATTACAGCGTCTTTTTTAATGGATTCAAGGTAAAAACCATTTTTTTCTAGTACTCGCATTGATGCTTTGTTAAATGAAAATACTCCGGCTTCGATTCTTATAATTTCAAAGGTTTTAAAACTATAATCAACCATCAATTTTATTGCTTCAGAAGCAATACCATTGCCCCAAAAAGGCGCTGCAATAAAATAGCCCATTTCAGCACTTAATCTAAATACATCCGTATTGATCGTTATCCCAATTTCACCTACAAATTGATCTTTCCAATAAATTAATTTCCGTTCGGGTATCGCTTTATCAGTTTGTAGGTTTATAAAATCTTCAGCGTCTTTTAAGGTAAACGGATTAGGTACTTTATCATACCCATTATCAAAAATGATTTTGTTATTTCTATAAGAGGCATAAGCTTCTACAACGTCTAAAGTGTATTCTCGTAATGCTACCATAATTTGAGTATCTTAATTCTTTCACTACGAACCCATCAAGTTTTCATAGGCAATTATAAAAACTGTAAAAATGGACATTCATCTTTGCTTTACATCACTTTACTAGCCAAGTATTTCTGTACTTCATAAACATCAATACTCTTATTAAATTTTTTACTTACAGACGGAATGTCTTCACTAGAAATCCAAATTTTTAATTCGGCATCTAAATCAAAAGTTCCTGCAGTCTCTAAAGAGAATCTAGATATACTTTTATAAGGATAAGATTGGTACTGTACTTTACTACCCGTTAATCCTTGTACGTCTATGAGAATTAAACGTTTGTTAGTAAACATGAACGTATCGCGGAAGAGTTTAAACCCTAATTCTACCATTTCATTGTCTAATAATAGTCGACCATATTTTTCTTGAAGCTTGTCTATCGAAACTTCGCTTGCATTACCTAATATTTTATTGAGTAGTCCCATGTGTTATTTTATTTAGTTTGTTCTAATTATTTATTTCGGCATAAACCTGTTAGGGTCTTCTTTGGTTTTTTGAACTTCAGAATTTAAATAAGACTCTTTTACTGGTTCAGATAATTCTGCGGCATTAATAAGGGATTCTTTTTTAGAAAAACTACGGATTAGAATATAGGGTGTAATTACTAGAAAAATCATTAAAGCAACGATTAATCCAAGTGTTGAAGAAATTAAAGCTCTAAAACTGAAACTACTTTTAAAAAACATAGTCCAATAGTTACTAACAGAATTTTGTTCTAAACAATATGAGACTATTTTAAATATATTGTTTGAGCTAATTGCGAAGTTTATCACTAAGGCTAAGATAATTCCTCCTAGTATTAAGTAAGCTGCTATATTCATAGTTTTGGTTTTTAATAGTTTGGTTGTTTACACTCTAAAGTATAAAAAGTTCCTTACTTCCAGAACTCCCACCATTTTTTTTCGGTTGCTGGTGTCTTTATAGGATTGGGGGCTTGCTTTTTTGTTTTTATTGATCCTTGGTCACTTTCACTTTCATAAGTGATTTTCCCGTCTTTTGGAACTGTTATTTCTGATTTCGTAGATTTTGCTTCTTTTTTTAATTGGGTTTTGGAAATGCTAAAAATGTATCGGGTGGCTTTAGCATCGGGTGCAATATCCCAAAAAGGTTTGCCGAGTACTACTCCCATTTGGTTCCAAATTATTTCTGAAGGATCTTCAGAGGTAGATTCTACAGCTAATTTCTCTCCTTCATCATGCATTCTATGATCTTCAACCTGCATGATAGACCTTTTTTCGATGCAGTTCTCCGTGTAAATAATATTAAATGCCATGGAAGTTTCAGAGAGCGCAAAGGTTAATACATTCTGGTTTTCAATAGAAAAAGATTCCGTACATCGATCCATACTAATGAATAATAAAGTACCCTGTTCAGAAAAATACACATCACAGATTCCTTCATCTTTCCAATTGGAAGATGCAGTTTCAAAGTCAATTTCAGATTGTTTTTCTAGATTCCATCCAAGTTTTTCTTGTAGGTAATCAAAATCAGCCTCAAAATTTTTATTAATTGCAATACCAGATAAGTTGAATCCCATTTTAAAAAGTCTATTTATATATTACTTAAACATAGAACAAATCCTTTATTATTTTATTGCATATCGTGGATCAGTGAGAGATAAAAAGTAGGGTATTTTGCATTTCAATTGTTTTAGAAGCAGAACAGGAAATTTAAACCATTTCTTAATTTAAATAACTAAAGCATGAAAAAAATACACCTACTACCTTTTTTAGCGGTATTCGCAACTTTAGGGTTACAAGCACAAACAGAAGAAAAAATAGCTGCTAAAACTTATTATGAGCAACGGGCATTGGAAGATGCTAAATACGAACAAGAGTTTACGGCAGACGATAAAATTACTGAAGAAGAATTTTGGGATGAGCAACAAGCTTATGAGAAAGATTTAAAGAAGCGTGATAGAAAAGCATACCGCGCCTATATGAAAGGCAAACGTGATGCGTATGCAGAACATTATAACCATTGTGATGATCATTGCCATCATAGCACACATTATTACAGCCATGCTACCTATTACTATTATGGCTACAACAGAAATTATTACCGTCCTTCTAATAGGACAACCGTAAGAACTAGCGTACGAGTGCCATCTGTACGTGTAGGAGTTGGAATTTTATAATTAATTTCAGGAATGAAAAAGCGGTCTAAATAGACCGCTTTTTTTATATCCAATAGTTATTCAATTTTGCCACCATCGCGTTCTGGAGATCGTGGTTCTGGCCATGTACGTTGTTCTCCTGATCTTGGGTTTATTGGTAAAACCGATTTCTCTCGAGAAGTTTTTTCAGGATCTTCACTTGCTTTGTACGCCATTATAGCAGTTAATATGGCATTATTTCGCACATCATCAAAAACAATTTTATCATAGGTGTCTAAGTTAGTATGCCACGTGTAATTCCAATAGCTCCAGCTTAAAGAACTCAAAGAAAAAGCAGGGAGACCCGCAGCAACGAAAGAAGCATAATCAGAGCCACCAGTACTAGGAACGCCAGGAAAAGTAGTCTCAATTTGTTTTGTAATATCTTTTGGAGCGGCTTCTAACCATTTTCCAATATAATCATAGGCATGTAAGAAACCTTGTCCAGAAATTTTCACCACTCTCCCTGTTCCGTTATCTTGATTAAATACTGCTTGTACATTTGCAATAATTTCTGGATGATCTTCAACAAAAGCACGAGACCCGTTTAAACCTTGTTCTTCACTTCCCCATAGTCCTATTAAAATAGTTCTTTTTGGGTTTGGATAGAATTTTTTTAGCAAACGAGCGGCTTCCATCATCGTGATGGTTCCGGTACCATTATCAGTGGCTCCCGTAGCACCATCCCAAGAGTCAAAATGCGCAGATAGAATTACATATTCCTCAGGAAATTCTGTTCCCTTTATTTCTGCTAGTGTATTAAAAGTAGGGACAGTTCCTAGTTCTTTAGATTCGGCAACAACTTTTAATTTTGGCTGATCCCCATTTTCAGTCATTCTATAAATTAGCCCATAGTCTTCTAGGGATAAATCTACAACTGGAATTTTTTTGGTATTGGCACTGAAAATTTTGTTTGCACCAAATCCATTAGACCATCTGGACTGAATGATACCTAAAGCTCCAGCTTTTTCTAATTCTTGATTAATGGTTCTGGACGTAAACCCTGTTTTACGCATACGGTCACGCCAAGAATCTTCTAATGCATCGCGATCTTTTTTCATTTTTTCAAAAGATTCCGGAGTTGCAAATTCTTCCCAGTTGTAATCAGGTCTACCAGTAGGTTGGTTCATAGATACCAAAACAATCTTACCTTTTACATTAGGTAACCATTTCTGAAAGGCAATAGAATCTGCTACTTCTGGTATCGTAATTAAATTCGCCGTAATTCCTTTCTTTCCGGTACTAGGACTCCAGGCTAATTGCATACCGCTTAAGCTTACCACGCGAGGAGCAATTAAATCTACATGTGTAATACCACGTTCCCAACCGCGCCATTTGCCGTATTCTTCCATACGGGCATCTATACCCCATTTTTTGTAAGTGGCAATAGCCCAGTCACTTGCTTTTTTCATTTGTGGGGTTCCTACCAGTCGTGGACCCACTACATCCATAAGTTCATGGGCCAATACCTCTAATTGAGAATTGTCATTGGCTTCCGTAACCATTTTTTCTACAATTGCATCTGTAGTTTGTGCCGTACTCGCTGTAAAAGAAAAGAGTAACAGGAGTACGGTAAATAAGTTGTTTGTTTTCATAATGTTCCCGTTAATTAATTCGGAAACTAAGATACTTCTTTTGATTGCGTGCGGGTGCTTTTGAAATCTAAAGAGAATGTTAAAAAAAGATGCGTTGTGCCATTCTAAACGTATTAGCATGTGCTTCAATTATGATTTTTATATCTGGAGAATAGCCACCACCCATGCTACATTGAACAGGAATTTTGTGATCAAAACAGGCTTGGAGTACAATTTCATCCCGTTTTTTGCAGGCCTCTAAACTCAAAGCTAAAGTGCCTAATTTATCACTGGCTAACACGTCTACTCCAGATAAGTAAAAAATGAAATTAGGTTGTACTTTTTCAATAAGTTCTGGCAAGGTTTTTTTTAAGAGGGCTAAATAGGTTTTATCTTGAGTACCTGTTTCTAATGCAATGTCTAAATCAGAGACCTCTTTTTTAAAAGGGTAATTACTCTTGCCATGCATGGAAAATGTAAACACAGAAGTATCGTTTTGAAAAATTTCTGCGGTACCATTACCTTGATGCACATCTAAATCAACAATCAATATTTGCATAGCTAATTTTTTTGCCTGTAAATATCTGGCGCCAATGGCTTGATCATTTAGCATGCAAAAAGCTTCCCCATGATCAGAATAGGCATGGTGAGTGCCGCCCGCTATATTCATAGCAACTCCATGTATTAATGCATAATCACATGCTTTCATAGTGCCATCTGCAATAATCCGTTCACGCTCCACCAAATCTTCGGAAAGCGGAAAACCAATTTTTCGTGCCGCTTTAGGATCTATTTTAATATTCAATAAATCATAATAATACTCCGCGTCATGAACGGCTAGAATATACTTATCATTGGGGATTTCTGGTTCAAAGAAATTTTCTTTTTGGCAAGTACCTTCATACAGTAATTGTTGTGGCAACAAATCATACTTCGCCATGGGGAACCGGTGTCCGTCTGGCAAATGATGTTTGTATATCGGGTGACAAGCAATTTTAAGCATGTACTGTTATTTCTGTAGGGCTAGCTGAATGCGTTTACGAGCCACATCAACCTCCATCACTTTTACAATTATTTGTTGTTGTAAACTTACATGTTCATTTACATCTTTTACAAAAGTATCAGATAGGTTTGAAATATGAATAAGACCACTTTCCTTTATTCCGATATCTACGAAACACCCGAAATTGGTGATATTGTTTACAATACCAGGAAGTACAAGTCCTTCATGTAAATCGGTAATCGATTTTATTTGTTGATCAAAAGTGAATACTTTGGCTTTTTCGCGGGTATCTAAACCTGGCTTCTCCAATTCTTTTATAATATCTTTTAACGTAGGTAAACCAATATCTTCGCTACAATAGGCATTGAGATTTATGCTTTCTAAGACACTTTTATTTCCTATAATTTCTTTGATAGAAATACCCTTGTCTTTCGCCATGCTTTTAATCAAATCATAACGTTCTGGGTGTACGGCAGAATCATCTAACGGATTTTTGGCATCTTTAATTCTTAAAAATGCAGCCCCTTGTTCAAAAGCTTTTCCGCCTAGGCGTGGTACTTTTTTAATTGCTGTTCTGCTGGTAAAAGCCCCATTTTCATTTCTATAGGCAACAATATTTTCTGCAAGTTTTGGCCCAATTCCTGAAACATAACTCAGCAAAGGCACGCTTGCTGTATTAATATTTACACCAACGGCATTTACGCAACTTTCTACAACGGTGTCCAAAGATGTTTTTAGTTTAGACTGATCTACATCATGCTGGTATTGACCAACCCCAATAGATTTTGGATCTATTTTTACCAATTCTGCCAATGGGTCTGCTAGTCTTCTTCCGATAGAAACAGATCCGCGGACGGTAACATCATAATTAGGAAACTCATCACGTGCTATTTTAGAGGCCGAGTAGATAGAGGCTCCTGCTTCACTAACCACATAAACTTCTATTGGGTTTTTAAAAATGATGCGTTTAACCAATTGCTCGGTCTCTCTAGATGCGGTGCCATTCCCAATAGCAATAGCTTCAATTTTATACGCATCTACCAAACTACTTATTTTCTTTATAGCGCCTGTACTATCATTTTGTGGGGCATGCGGATAGATATTCTCATTATGAACTAAATCGCCTTGAGAGCTTAGGCAAACTACTTTACAACCACTTCTAAAGCCTGGATCTATAGCGAGAATACGTTTTTCTCCCAAAGGAGCGCCTAATAAGAGTTGTTTTAAGTTTTTAGAAAAGACTTCTATAGCCTCTGCGTCTGCTTTTTCTTTAGCCAGCTTTAAGGTTTCATTAGATAGGGAAGGGTATAAAAGACGTTTGTAGGCATCCTCTATGGCTGCTTTTATATACGTAGTACTAGAACTTCGATTTTTTATAATTCGGTCTTCTATTTTTTCTATCGTACGTTCGTCTTCAATTACAACTTTTACACGGATAAATTTTTCATTCTCTGCCCGTAAAATGGCAAGTAATCTATGGGAAGGACAGCGATTTAAAGACTCGCTCCAATCAAAATAATCACGGAATTTCTGAGCTTTTTCATCGTCTTTTTTGGTGCCAACAACCTTCGTAGTAATCTGCGCAAATTTTTCTAATTGATGACGAATTTGATTTCTAACATCGGTGCGCTCATTAATCCACTCTGCAATAATATGCTGGGCACCTTCAATAGCATCATCTTCATTGACTACGGCATCATTCAAATACTGCGATGCGATGTAATCAATATCATCATTTTTCTGTGCCATGATGATTTTAGCTAAAGGCTCTAAGCCATTTTTAATAGCTACTTCAGATTTTGTATTTCTCTTTTTCTTAAAAGGTAAATACAAATCTTCTAGTGAAGTTAGATCTGGAGCATCTTCAAATTTCTTTTTTAGTTCTGGGGTAAGAGCTTCTTGTTCATCAACAGCTTTAATGATTGCCAATTTTCGCTTTTCTAAAGCTTCATATAATTCTTTGTACTTTACAATTTCACCAATTTGAACCTCATCCAAGTCGCCAGTTTTTTCTTTTCGGTATCTAGAAATAAAAGGTACGGTACAGTCCTGATCTAGAAGTTCTACCGTATTGGCTATATTTTTCTCTAAGAGTTGGGTATGCTTTAATAAGTAGGGAATAAGTTGCATAAAGTCTATAAATTAAAAACCTATGCAAGATAGAAAACTGCATAGGTTTTAAGTGAATTTTATAAATAGATTAAGCAACTTTTTTCATCAAATCAAAACAAGGGCATTTTTTACAACGCTTGCTTTCTGACTTTTTATATTTAGAACAGCACTTACTTTTAACTTTATCGGTTTTGACCTTAGTCATTTTCGATAATTTCTTCAATGCCTTTTCTTCTTTCTTTTTCTGCTTTTTTTTGCCCACAACAAACGTGATAAGTATTGCGAGACAAAGCTAACTTATTTTTACTTAATCTAAATAAGATTAAATGTTAAATTATTGAGGTGTATCTATTGAGGCAGAGGTAATTGTAAGTTGTTGTATATCTCTGTCAAATAAATAAAGTCCGCCTTTATCATCACCAATTAGATTTATTTTGTCTAAAATAGTCCGGGCCATCGCCTCTTCTTCTATTTGTTCTGCAACGTACCACTGTAAAAAGTTGTGCGTAGCATAGTCTTTTTCTTGAAGGCTAATATGTACTAATTCATTGATGCTTCCTGAAACGAAAACTTCATGTTCAAATAATTTTTCGAACATTTCTTTAAAGGAATTGAAAGTTACATTTGGGGCGCTCAATTCTGATATTTGTGCATGACCACCACGTTCGTTAACAAACTTTACCAGTTTTAGCATATGGTCTCTTTCTTCTTGAGATTGATCATACATAAAACCAGCAACACCTTCAAGACCTTTAACCTCAGCCCAACAGGCCATAGCTAAATATATCTGAGAAGATTCTGCCTCTATTTTTATTTGATGATTTAATGCGTTCTCTATAGTTTTTGATAACATGTTTTTCTTTTTTTTAAAGTTACTAATTAATTTATAGTTTCTCCATTACCAACACCTTCAGTATCAGGATTAACAAAAACTAATTTACCATCTGCATTTTCGGTCATTAAAATCATTCCTTCACTATCTACACCACGTAAGGCTCTTGGAGCAAGATTAACCAATACGGTAACTTTTTTACCTATAATCTCTTCTGCGGTGAAGCTTTCTGCAATCCCGGAAACGATGGTACGTACATCAATACCTGTGTCTACTTTTAAAACTAATAGTTTTTTTGCTTTTGGCATTTTCTCCGCTTCAATAATGGTACCTACACGCATGTCTAATTTTGAAAAATCTTCAAAAGTGATGGTTTCTTTTTGTGGCATAACTTCTTTGTTTGCGTTTTCGTTCGCTTTTTTAGTCGCTTCTAGTTTGTCTAACTGTGCTTGTATGGCGTCATCTTCTACTTTAGAGAATAATAATTCTGCTTGTCCTATTTGATGTCCTGCAGGAATTAAAACCTCTTTTGTGGTTACATCATTCCAAGTAGTACCATTTACGGCATCGCCAGAACTCGTATTTAATATATTTTTTAATTTGGTAGAGGTGAAAGGCAAGAAGGGCTCACTTAATACAGCTAATGCAGAAGCAATTTGTAGGGCTACAAACATGATGGTTTTTACGCGCTCTTCATCTTGCTTGATAACTTTCCATGGCTCTTCATCAGCTAAATATTTATTCCCTAAACGCGCTAAAGTCATTAGTTCTTGGCCAGCTTCTCTAAAACGATACCGTTCTATAGAGCTAGCTATAATCTCTGGATATTTTTTTACTTCCGCTAAAGTTTCTAAATCAATTTTAGAAAATGCTCCAGGGGCAGGGATAACCCCTTGGTAGTATTTATTGCTTAAGACCACCACGCGGTTTATAAAATTACCAAAGATAGCCACCAACTCATTGTTGTTTCTAGCTTGAAAATCTTTCCAGGTAAAGTCATTATCTTTTGTTTCCGGAGCGTTAGCGGTTAACGTATAACGTAGCACATCTTGCATGTTTGGAAAATCTTCTAGATATTCATGCAGCCATACGGCCCAATTTTTAGAAGTAGACAATTTGTTGCCTTCTAAATTTAAAAACTCGTTAGCAGGTACATTATCTGGCAAGATATATCCACCATGTGCTTTTAAAATGCTAGGGAAAATAATACAGTGAAAAACAATATTGTCTTTACCTATAAAATGAACCAATTTGGTATTTTCATCTTTCCAATATGGTTCCCAATCTTTTCCTTCTCTGGCTGCCCATTCTTTGGTAGAAGAAATGTATCCAATTGGTGCATCAAACCATACATATAATACTTTGCCTTCGCCACCGGGAACAGGAACAGGAATTCCCCAATCTAAATCACGGGTTACTGCTCTTGGTTTAAGTCCGTCATCAATCCAAGATTTACATTGGCCATAAACATTAGGCTTCCAATCATTTTTATGTCCGTCTAAAATCCATTCTTTTAAAAATGCCTCGTGACGATCTAGAGGTAAAAACCAGTGTTTGGTTTCTTTAACCGTAGGAACAGCACCAGAAATAGTAGATTTTGGATTGATTAAATCGGTAGCATTCAACGTAGAACCACAATTCTCACATTGATCTCCATAGGCTTCTTCATTGCCACACTTAGGGCAAGTACCTACAACAAAACGGTCTGCTAAAAATTGTTTTGCTTCTGGATCGTATAATTGTTCTGTAGTTTCTTCAATAAAATCTCCTTGATCATACATTGTTTTGAAAAACTCAGAAGCAGTTTCATGATGTATTTCTGCAGATGTTCTAGAGTAATTATCAAAAGTGATTCCGAAATCAGCGAAAGACTTTTTGATGATTGCATTGTATTTATCAATCACCTCTTTAGGGGAAATACCTTCTTTTTTTGCCTTCATAGAAATAGCAACACCATGCTCATCACTACCAGATATAAAAGCGACATCTTTACCAATAAGGCGTAAATATCTACTATAAATATCTGCAGGGACGTACACCCCTGCTAAATGACCAATGTGTATTGGACCATTTGTATAAGGTAAAGCTGCGGTAATCGTATATCTAGAAGGGTTTTTCTGATTCTCGGACATTATTTCTGTAATTAGCTCACAAAAATAAAGATTTTTAATGGAGAGGTATGCTTTGTTTTTAAAAACTACAAGAGTTTATAGCTACAAATGTATGTATCATCACAATTATAGGTTTTTTCTTACGTTACTTTACTAAAGACAATCTTATGAGTAATCAAAAACCTTTCAAGAAAATGACCTTAGACACTTCTAATGCTCAAAAGCCAGAAGAAACCACAAAAGAAGAAGTTACGCGGGTTTATAAAGATCAAAACTATGAAACCAAAAAGGCTTTGGCGTTCAAAACTGATGCAGATAAGCCTAAACTTGCTTAATTAAAATAAAAAACCATTTCATCTGTTAAAAACGGATGAAATGGATGCCATAGTAAGTAGGTGTTAATGGGGTGTGTAATATGGCATTAAGCAACCATTACGGATTTGCTCATTTTTTTATTTTGCACTCTAATTCTGTATATATATTTTCCAGAGGCGATGAAATTACTCATGCGCTCCCGTATGTTTATTTCTAAAGAACCCTCGGTCATTATTTCATTGTAAACCGTACCCACATTTTGTCCCATAATATTGTATAATTGAATATCTACATGGGCCGTAAATGGCATCTCTAAATAGATATGTGGGGTTTTATCTGTTGGGTAATAAGGTTTATGAATAATAGCCTCTAATAATTCTGGAGTAGGAATTTCTGCTACAGGATCTTCGGGTCTTGGGTCTAGTGGTGTTGGTGGCGTAGGTTCTCCATCACTATAAACAATTTCATCAAAAACTTCACCACTACAATTAAAACCAAGATTAACAGCTTTATAAGGGTGTCCTAATAAATGTTGTTCAACCAAAGTTCTATCTACACACAACCATTCTGCCAGAACAGTTCCGTAAAGATCTCTAAAGTCCATAGTATACTCTAAGTTACCACGCTCATTTGGATCTTCTAATGAAGGGTGTTCGCCAACAAAAGCACTACCATTTAAACCAGAACCAAAGAATAATGTTGGAGCCGCCTTACCATGATCTGTACCGTTAGAACCGTTTTCAAATATACGTCTACCAAATTCTGAATAGGTCATACTTAAAACCTTATCATCTTGATTGGTACACTTTAAATCTTCGTAAAAATCATTAATAGCAATAGATAAATTAGACATTAGGCGTTCGTGCACTAAAGGCTGATTTCCGTGAGTGTCAAAACCACCCATGGAGATCATGTATACTTTCGTACCTAAATTTCCTTTAATTAAGCGAGCTAATATTTCCAATTGTTTGGCAAAACTATTGTCTTGGTATTCTACACATTGTAAATCTTTTCCACGTTCGTGTGCTTCGTGGATGGTGCCTGAATATTCATATGTGGTATTGGCAACACCTCGTAAAAAACGCAATTGATCTCCATACATACAATCACCAAATATGGTATTTGTAGGATCTGAAATTGCATATTGTTCTCCTGTTTCTGCAATTTTTTCTAACTGATCTATATTACTAGTTACGAATGCATAGTTGGTCTCGTTTCCTTGAAAAACCAAACTTCCATATTGTCCTATTTGGATGGCAGCAGGAGATGCAGGCGGACTTATTAAATAATCTTCATAAATATCTTCAAAATGTCTTCCCATCCAACCGGTACGTTCTCCTGAAAATCCAGAAGTCGTTAGATCTGTATTTGAAAAAATATCATCACCGGTAAAGTGAGATAAACTTTGGTTTCCGTACCCTACGCCATGTACCGCTTTGAACTGGCCTTCACCCCACATGGATTCTAAAGATTTCATGTAAGTAGGAACGCCAAAATCATCGGTTAGACGTAATATTTTGCTTTCAGGAATATATATGTTAGGTCTTGCATTGGCATACAAATCATATTGCTCTATAGGAATAACAGTACTTAGACCATCATTACCACCAGCCAATCGTATTAAAATTACAATTTTATCAGTCTCCGTGTCTGCTATAGCATTGGCTAAGGGCGAAGGAGCTGAAGCACTTACAAGATTACTTCCTAGTAAAATAGAACCAGAACCAGCTAATCCCATAGCTTGTAAAAAGGAACGTCTGCTCCAAGCTTTATGCTCTAGATCATGACCTTCATGCTCTAGTCCTTTATGGGGAGTTTTATTATGAGTATCACACATAGTGGTAGGTTTTTATTTTAATTGAAATTCTGGTTGTCTAATGATGTGGAGTAGTAAAAAGTACAGTTGTTGTTTTGCTGAATCTGCATAATTATAAACAGACCAACTACCATCGCCATCTGGCGCATAATACTGTTCTAGTGATGCATCTCTAAATACATCTAAGGCGTTTTGTAACTGATCTTCTGCAATACCTTTTGGAAATAATTTTGCTAAAAGCGCATTGGTGATATCATCTGGATTATTTACAGACACTGCGTTTGGAACCAGCGAAACAGCCAAATCAAAAAACTGCTCTGAATCAGCGGTATAGAACAATTCTAAAAACATTTCACAAGATAACCAACGGCCAATCATAAAATTATTATTAATCCACTGTCTGTTTCTGTACCAGCCTTCTACACCAGGTTGGTTAAAAACCTCTTGCCCTAGTAATTCACTTGTGCTATACATATTAGCGATAATACTATCAGTATAGCTAAAACTTGTTTCATTAATTAAACTCAAGAATAAATCAAAAGGACTTTTGATGATTACGCCTATAGCTTCGTCATCAAAAAAGTGTTGACTTTTAAATAATTGTGATAGTACCGGAGCAATTTCAAAATCATTTGCTCGAAAGGTAGCAGCCAGCCCATCTATAATAACCTGAGCATTTCCTGCTTGGTCTGTAGAATCTGGATGCACAAAAAACTCATATAATTTTTTACAGATAAAGTAGCTTATTTCATTTGGTCTTTGCGTAAACAAATTATCTATGACGCCATCGTAATCAAAGTTAGCCGTCTGTCCAAAGATCGTTTTTGGCGTATCATCAAATTTTGTTGGGTCAAAATTTACCGGAGACCAAGCTATATCTGGCCTGTCTACGTAACCCGTAAGTGCACGTGCCGTTTCTATAATGTCTTCTTCTGTATAGTTGTTTCCTTCTCCTAGGGTAAATAGCTCGTAAAGCTCACGACCATAATTTTCATTAGGGTTGTTTCCATTATTATAAACACCGTCTAAATAATACAGCATGGCATTGTCAAGACCAATCTCACTTGTGAATGTTCTAAAATTCCCTAGAGCATTACGCTGTAGACAATTTGTATAATGGTATAAATAGGTAGGAGCATCGTATTTTCTTAATTCGGTAACAAAATGATTGCTCCAAAAAAAGCTTAATCGATCTCTTAAATTATTAGATAAAATTGCCCTAGTATATGTTTGTCGCCATTCCTCATATTGCGCGTTTACAATAGGGTTACGTGTTTCACTGTCTTCAGGATAATCTGCTCGTGTCCAATCTGCCCATATGGGAGCGGCACTTTCTGGCATAGAAGTAGCTTCATTAATAATCGCATTTACTAAAGACTCTGCTGTTTGGCCTACTGCACTTTCAATAGTAGCTACTGAGGCACTAAGTCCTATTCTTCGGTAAAAATGTTCTGCTCTTTGCTTGTCCAATGGCGTTGTGTAGGGACTAAGCGGAGCGGTATTACAATTTATAAAGTATTCCATACTGAAGTTCTAAAATTGGTTATTTTGGGGGAATTCATATATGTAAAATGTTATGTATATTACATATAACTCAACAATAGCAATAAAATTACGTAGCACTAGGTGTTTTGGACGTCTAAGTACCTATATTTTCGATGAAGTGCGTAATTATTGAAATAAAGTGATAAAATTTATGGCAATTCATAACGATTTTGGCAAATTAGGGGAAGAACAAGCGGTAAAGCACCTTGAGAAAAATGGATATACGGTACTGGAAAAAAATTATCGTTATCTAAAAGCTGAAGTTGATATTATTGCGAGAAGTAAAGATATTTTGGTGATTGTAGAAGTGAAATCTAGAAATACCGGCTTTATTGCCGACCTATCTGATTTAATACATCAAAAAAAAATAAACCTGCTTATTGCTGCAGCACATCAATATGTCACTTTCCATGATTTAGATGTAGAGGTACGCTTTGATATTATTACCGTTGTACAACAAAAAGGAGGCTTGGAAATCAATCACATAGAAGGTGCTTTTTATCATTTCTAAATATTTGTTTTATTTATAACAATTTGTTATATTTGCATCTCACAACCGGAATCATGAAAACAATATCTTCTGTCGTAGAACATTACATTAAGAAAAAACCCTTTTTACAAAGTGCATTAGCACAAGGAATTATTAACCTTACCTCATTATCTAGGATTGTTAAGCCAGAGATTGAAGCCGAATTGGGGAAAGACATTCGGAATGGCGCCATTGTAATGGCGTTAAAAAGGTTATCGGATGACTTAGAGTTTAGGGCAACTCACAAAATTATCAAAGTACTTAAAAATATTGGTGAGATTACAGTACGTTCTTCCTTAACTGATTTTACTTTTTTATTATCGGATAGTCTTTTAGAAAATCAGCGCTTGTTGCTGAAAGAAGTAAATAAAGACAAGGATGTTTTTTATACTTCTTCAAGGGGTGTAAATGAATTGAACATTGTAGTGAGCAATAGTTTAGATAAAACTGTTGAAGCGTTATTTGAAGGAGAGCGCTGTACTCAAAAAGCAGAAAACTTGTCTTCGATTACTGTGAAGTTACCTTCGGAAAACGTTACAGTTCCTGGAATTTACTATTTTATTTTCCAGCGCTTGGCATGGGAAGGGATTGTACTTTATGAAGTAATCTCTACTACCAATGAGTTCACCATCTTAGTAGATGATGAACATGTAGATATTGCTTTTAAAACCATTAAAGATTTAAAAACATTATAATACCGTAATACCGTATAGCTATTAAAAGCAGTTAGTAGATTTTCTTTAGAAATTCTACGGCTGCTTTATCATCTTCTGGCTTGGCGATAATTCTTTTTTCGCTGTCCAATATGTAATAGGTTGGTGTAGCATGTACATCGTACAATTCAGCATATTCACTATCCCATTTTCCTAAAGAAATGGCATGTTTGAAATTAGGCAATTTTGCAGCTTCAATTTCCCAATTTTCTACTTCATCCTCTAATCCTACGGCTAAAACGGTAAGATCTGTTTGGTTTTTAAACTCCTTGTGTAGTGCAGGCAATTCTTTTAAACAATGCCCACAGGTACTACTCCAGAAAATTAAAACATAGTTTTTTGCAGGAGCTAAGCCGCTAAGTTTATTAAGCTCTTTTCCCGTCTTCCAAGTAATTTCTGGTGCTACTTCTCCAATTCGGAGTCTATTATGTGCTTCAATAGTATTCTTTGCCTCTAGGTTTTCTGTGGCAATAGCTAAGTCTTTTAAGTAATGAGTATAGATATAGTCTGATACAGTATTATAATCATAGGCTACTGCCGTATTCCATAATTCATAATATGTATAAAACTTAAAATCATCCGTTAAACTCCCTAAAGGAGTAGAAATATTACCTACATTTTTGATTACCTCTTGCTCTAATTCATCCGTACCGCTAAGGGTAAGTGGTAATGCTGTAAAAACATAATTCGTTAATTTATCGGTCAAGAAAACAGAACTTTGTAAGACAGGGTTACTGAAATCTATTGCCTTGAAATAATTTTCTTTCTTACCAGCAACATAGGCCTCAGCAGTACTATAAGCCTCAGGAATATAAGGAGCGTTAGCTGTAATAAAATGATTGGCTATTAAACCTTCAGATTTAGTTTCGTAGTTTTTTTGAATACTAGTAAGAGATTTTAGAAGCGAATTAAATTCCTTTTTATTGGTTTTTTGCTTGCTATAAAAGGTAATAATATCCTGCTCCACAGCGCTAATTTCTGCTAGATAGTCACTCAAAGTACTATTCTCTATAGAGTTGGTGTAAGCTGCACCATCATCTGAATTAAAGGTAAAGACAATATCTTCTTTTCCGTTATAGATGACATCAAAGTTATATTCCTCCTGTGGTACGGCATATACTAATCGATACATGCCCGGTTCTGCATTTTCTGGCATATCTAAAGTAGCTTTTCCAAATTGGATGGCTGTATCTGTGGTATATGCTTGTGTTCCAGGTTTTATGCGGTATGCAATAAGCCACGTATAATCTTCAGCAGGCGTAAATGTCCCGGATATGGTATGTTGTGCGTTTGCGCTTAAAGCAACGAACGTTGATAATAGTAAAAGAATCTTTTTCATGTTTTGTATTTTACAAAAATCACTCCAATAATTAATTTGAAGCTAATTTATTTTCTTTTTCAAAAGGTTGCATGGCTAAATATGCTTTGTCTATAGATCTTATGTTTTCAAAAACTAATAACAATCGGAGTCCGTTTCTAGTTTGCTTTTCTTTAATCTTACATAATTTAGGATGCGCTTGTACAAATTGTAAAACGCTAGTAAAATTAGCGCTTTGATAGAATGCAGATTGTTGGTCAGCAATAAAATAGCCTATCATTTTTCCTTGCTTCATGACAATTTTTTCCAAACCAATAGCATTGGCTATCCATTTTATACGAACAGAATTTAATAAGTCCTCTGCTTCAATTGGCAACTCGCCAAAACGGTCTATTAAGTCCAATTCAAATTTCTTTAAGCCTTCTTCATCGCTAATTTGATTTAGTGCGGTATATAAATTTAAACGCTCTGTAATATTATTGATATAGTCATCAGGAAATAGCAATTCAAAATCAGCATCAATCTGAGTTTCTTTTACGAAGACCTTTTCATGTTCGCGCCCATCAATTTCCTCATATAGATCTTTAAACTCATTTTCTTTTAGTTCATCAACAGCTTCTGCTAATATTTTTTGATAGGCATCAAAACCAATATCATTTATAAATCCGCTTTGTTCACCACCAAGAATATCTCCTGCACCGCGAATTTCTAGATCTTTCATTGCGATATTAAATCCGCTACCTAATTCTGTAAATTGCTCTAAGGCTTCAATACGTTTGCGGGCATCAGAGGTCATGACCTCATACGGCGGAGTGATAAAGTAACAGAACGCCTTTTTGTTACTACGCCCAACTCTACCACGCATTTGATGCAAATCGCTCAATCCAAAATTATTGGCATTATTTATAAAAATGGTATTGGCATTAGAAACATCTAATCCGCTTTCTATAATGGTTGTAGACACTAAGACATCAAACTCTCCATTGATAAAAGCAAGCATTAGGCTCTCTAACTTTTTACCATCCATTTGGCCGTGACCAATACCAATTTTGGCATCAGGCACTAAACGCTGTAATAAACCAGCAACTTCCTTGATGTTTTCTACACGGTTATGGATGAAAAATACTTGTCCTCCACGTTGAATTTCATAACTAACCGCATCCCGAATGGTTTCTTCAGAAAAGCGAATAACATCACTCTGAATAGGATATCTGTTTGGTGGTGCTGTATTTATAACCGATAAATCACGAGCGGCCATTAAACTAAATTGTAACGTTCTCGGGATAGGAGTGGCCGTTAAGGTTAAGACATCTACATTCTCCTTAATAGACTTTAGTTTATCTTTTACGGCAACGCCAAACTTCTGCTCTTCATCAACAATTAATAAGCCTAAGTCTTTAAATCTCACGTTTTTATTTACCAGCTGGTGGGTACCTATAATGATATCAACTTTACCGTCAGCTAATTTTTCAAGTGTTTCTTTTTTCTCTTTAGCAGTTCTAAATCTGTTTAAATAATCTACCGTTACTGGCATATCTTTTAACCGTTCGCTGAAAGTTCTACTATGCTGAAATGCAAGAATTGTTGTGGGTACTAAAACGGCTACTTGCTTGCCATTTGCTACCGCTTTAAAGGCAGCTCTAATAGCCACCTCTGTTTTTCCAAAACCTACATCCCCACAAATTAAACGATCCATTGGTCGCTCACTTTCCATATCGCGCTTAATGTCTTCAGTAGCTTTACTCTGGTCTGGCGTGTCTTCGTAGATGAAGGAAGCTTCTAATTCATGTTGTAAGTAGCCATCGGGAGCATATTGAAATCCTTTTTCTGACCTACGTTTGGCATAGACTTGAATTAAATCAAAAGCAATTTTCTTAACTCTAGACTTCGCTTTTTCTTTTACTTTCTTCCAAGCACCAGAACCAAGCTTATATATTTTGGGAGGCGTACCATCTTTGCCTGTGAACTTAGATATTTTATGCAGAGAATGAATGCTGACATACAAAATATCACGCTCGCCATATACTAATTTTATAGCCTCTTGCTTTTTACCTTCGACATCTATTTTTTGTAAGCCTCCAAATTTTCCAACACCATGATCCATGTGGGTTACATAGTCGCCAATGTCTAAACGAGTAAGTTCTTTAAGCGTAATGGCTTGTTTCTTAGAGTAGCCATTTTTTACATGAAATTTATGGTAGCGCTCAAAAATTTGATGATCTGTAAAACAGGTTATTTTTAAATCGACATCTATAAAACCTTGAAAAAGAGAATAGACTACTGTTTTGTAATGTACTTTTTTTCCAACTTCATCAAAAATATCATGAAAACGTTGCGCTTGTTGCTCTGTGGAACAAAAAATATAATTAGTAAACCCAGCTTTTTCTTGTTCGTTTAAACTATCAATAAGTAAATCGAACTTTTTATTGAAAGAAGGCTGAGGTCTTGTGTTGAATTGAATTTCTTCTTCGATACTTTTTTGCGAAGGGTTGCCGCCAATAATTAAACTAAAAGCCTCTAATTCTTTTTTAAATAAGGTAGAATCTACAAAGAGGGCTTTTGGTTCTGCATGTTTAATTTCTGTAGAGAGCTTGCTGAAAGCTTCTGTGGCTTTCTCGAAAAAAGAATCTAAGCGGTCTAGTAAAATATCAATATCACTGTTAAAAATTAAAGTGTTTGATGCGATATATTGAAGAAAACTCTCTCTAGATTCATCTAAAAATTTGTTTTCTACATTGGGAATAATGGTAATCTTGTTTAATTTTTCAAGCGAAAGTTGTGTTTCTACATCAAAGGTTCTGATGCTTTCTACTTCATCACCAAAAAATTCTAAACGATAGGGTTCATCATTAGAAAAAGAGAATACATCTACGATACCCCCACGAACAGAAAATTCTCCTGGCTCTGTGACAAAATCTACTCGTTTAAATTTATATTCGAAGAGCACTTCGTTTAAAAAATCGAGCGATAAAGAATCTTCAATTTTTATTTTTAACGTGTTTTTATCTAACTCTTTTCTGGTGACTACTTTTTCAAAGAGGGCATCTGGATACGTGACAATAACTGCGGGTTTCTTACGTGAATTAATTCGGTTTAAAACTTCGGCCCGTAGTAAAACATTTGCATTGTCGGTTTCTTCAATTTGATAAGGTCTACGGTAGCTTCCCGGATAGAATAGCACATCTTTTTCACCAATCATTTGTTCCAGATCGTTCAAATGATACGCCGCTTCTTCTTTGTCGTTAAAAATTAAAAGAAAAGGCTGCTTTGCGGTCTTAAACGCATCGGTTAACACAAACGATAAGGAAGATCCTATGAGACCTTTTATGTTGATAGTACCTTTTGTATGTTCAAAATTGGAAATAGCAGTGCGCAGTTTCTGCAATTGCGGAGACTGTTCGTAGAGTTGTTGAATGATTTTTTGGCTCAACTTAAAACTTTTGTGCAAATATAAACATACCTCGTAAATGCATTGCGTTCATTTTTAATCAATATGAATCACTTTTTGTCTCAAAAAGTGCAGAACTTGGTAGCTCTATAAAATTAAGAAGATGGCAAACAAGAAATTTGATGTATTTGTAATAGGAGGTGGTAGTGCAGGGCAAGCTGTAGCAAAGTCATGTGCGGAAGCAGGAATGAGTGTGGCAATCACGGAACGCCGTGATTATGGCGGTACTTGCCCATTGCGTGGTTGTGATCCAAAAAAAGCACTTTTAGCATCGACAGAAGTTTTAGAATTTGCTAAACATATGAATGGAAATGGGATTGTAAAATTACCCAAACTACTTTGGAGTGATATGCAAAAATTTAAAAAAACCTTTACGAAACCCATTCCTAAGGCTTCAAAAGACAGCTTAAAAGAGTTGGGCATTACAGTTTTTTCTGGTGCAGCTTCTTTTTTATCAGAAACAACAATTACGGTAGGCGACGAAATTATTGAGGCCGATAAATTTGTTATAGCTACAGGTCTGAAGCCCATTGAATTACCAATTGAAGGCGCTGCCTTACTGAAGACCAGTGAAGACTTTCTTAATTTAAAAAAGCTTCCAGAACATTTAGTATTTGTGGGTGGGGGGTATATAGGAATGGAATTTGCTCATATGGCGGCAAGGGCAGGAGCAAAGGTGACTGTTATTCACTCTCATGAAAGACCATTGCAAGGTTTTGATCCTGACTTAGTAGATACCTTGGTTGCTTATTCTAAAAAAATAGGGGTTAAATTTTTATTTAAGGCGAAAGTGAATAAAGTAAAAGAAGGGAAAAATAAGTTAAAAGTATATTATGAGCATGAGGATACAACCAAACACATTAAGGCGAATATTGTCTTTAATACCGCTGGGCGTGTACCTGCAATAGACCAACTTGATTTAGAGAAGGCAAAGGTTTCTTTTAGCGAAAAAGGAATTGACGTAAATGAATACCTTCAAAACGCTGGAAATATGAATATCTACGCGTGCGGGGATGTTACAGACCATGGATTACCATTAACTTCTATGACGGGGCCAGAAGCAAATACCGTTTCGGCAAATATTATTAAAGGAAACAAAGTAAAGGTACATACCCCCGTGATTCCTTCGGTAGTCTATACCTTACCTAATCTAGCTAGTGTGGGTTTGAGTGAAGAAGAAGCTAAGAAAAGATATAAAAACGTACTCGTAAATCATGAGTCTGCCGCAGATTGGTTTAACGCAAGGCGAATAAACGCACCGATATATGCTTATAAAATTTTAATCAACGAACGTACAAAAGCAATTGTCGGTGCGCATATTATTGGACCGCATGCAGGAGAAACTATTAACTTATTTTCATTGGCCATCCGGAAAGAGATGACCGTAGATGATATGAAGGCTATCGTATTTACGTATCCTTCTTGGGGTTATGATGTAAATAGAATGTTATAAAATTAGTTATGTAAACGTTCCTTCAATTTGATAGCAGGGCCAGTGGCCCTGTTTTTGTAGGCGTGATAAAAAGTAGATGAGAATAGTATAACACTGGCCACTACGGCTGTATATGCTATTTCAGGATAGTCTTCAATTTGACGAACGTAGATAGCGATAAATGCCCAAACAGCCACAAGTGCAAATTCTCTCATGTTTCGTTTATAGGTCATCAAAAGATTTATCACTGTAGCAATACCAATCATAAGTATGGCCCAAGTAGCTTCTGATAAAAACCCACCAGACCAGCCAAGTTTCGCTAGATAGGCGGTAATATTTGCAATCGTCGCTACAGTAATCCAACCGCTATATAAACAAATAGGCCACCATACAAAGGCAATAATTTCTATCGGAGCATCCCAACGTTCCATATTGGTATTTAGGATAATCTTTATTAAGGAAAATAAGATCCCAAACATAATTAAAACAGATAGCCCTGTATAATCATACACGAAGGCAAAGACCCATAACCCGTTTAGAAAATTAGTGATAGCAAACCAATATCCTGTTTGTAAGATAAAATCGGTTTTCTTAACACTAAAAAAAGCTCTTCGCACTTGAAAAATAGCATATCCTATTAAAGACAAAAAGATTAGGCCCCAAATGGCAAATGCAAAACCTGCTGGCGTAAATAAATTGTCGTATTGTTTACTTATTTGGCCTATAGTGGTATCGTTAAATTTTAACGCTTGTGATACATAGTTAACGATAATCACGAAGAGTACAGAGGCCGAGTTTACTAATGCTAATTTCTTTTCCATAGGATAAAATTAAGTGCCTTGAAATTTAGTTGTTGATGATATCCAATTTAAAATGAACTTAGATAACGTAAGAAGCAATATCTATTTTAAATATTTCGTCTTTTGTAATAACAAACACCTCGTGTTCTTTAGTAGGTTGTAATGAAAATGTTCCTGTAAATTCGCCAAACGCAGGCAATATCATTTGGTGGTCTGATTTATAAAAGCAGGCTAATTTTAAAATCTGTCTCCCACTACCTTTTAATTTTATAGCGGGGTGAATATGTCCTGCGAAATTAAATAGTCCTTTGCGTTCTTCAGGGTGATGTGTAAATAGAAACCCTTGCGTTACAATTTCTTGAATCACTTCAATATTTAAAGCTTCATATTTTAAGGGCGATATAATATCGTGATTTCCGGCAACTAAAACTAGTTTTGCAGTTGTTTTCGCTACCCAATCTTCAAACAAATTCCATTCTGTATTCATAGAGGAATGAAATAAATCACCCAAAAAACAAATACTTTTAGGTTTAAATTGAGTAACAATAGCCTCTAAAAGCATAAAATTTTTCTGTATGGCTTTATGCGGAACGGCAGCACCGTGTTTTCTAAAATGCGATATTTTTCCAAAGTGAATATCGCTAACAATAAGTGTGCTTTTTTCTTCCCAAAAAAGCGCACCCGAACAATGCATGGTAAATGTCTGATTGTTTACTTGTATAGATTCTGTCATTCATGACAAAAATAAGAAAAAGCGAAGTGCTTTTTACTTTTTGGTAAGAATAGCGGTCATACGTTTGATACGGTCTGCTAATTTTTCACTAGATAATTTTTCTCGTAATCTATCTGTAATTATAGGGAATGAAAATGGTGTTGGTTTCTGGCATGCTTTCCAGACAATTTCTTGTTGTGAAATACGCTCTAGTGCCAGTCGTAAACGCCCTTCTTCTAATTGATGTTCAAATGTTTCCGTGAAGGCTTGTTGAAAAAGTAAATTGTCAGCTTCATAGTCTCTAAAGACATCAAAAAGGAGTTGTGAGCTGCTTTGTAAATGCTTCATTTTTACACCCTTATTTGGATATCCTGTAAACACCATTCCACTGATTACGGCAATGTCACGAAATTTTCTACGCGCCATTTCTGTGGCATTTAAACTCTTCTGTAAGTCACTCAGCATAAAGTCTGTGGAAAATAAATCATTATCTAGAACCTGTTGTATGTCTATCTCTTGATCTGAGAGCAATTCAAATCCGTAGTCATTAAACGCCAGCGAAAAAGTTATCGGTGAAAGCAAACTTATGCGGTAGCCCAAAAGGCTTCCCATGGCTTCATGCACAAACCTACCTTCAAAGGGATAAAAAATATGGTGGTAACCATCACGAGTTTTAAATGTTTCTATTAAGAATTCATTGGGTTTTGGAACAATACTTTCTTTACGTTGTTGAGTAAATACAGGCTCTAGTGCGATTAGCTCTGGGCCTATTTCTTTTTTGGTTAAATGGTTTGCCGATGCTTTGTATAATTCTTCACGTAGCAATTCAGACATTTGAGCAGAAAAAGTGAGACGCCCACCCATCCAACTTGGTATTTTGTTTGTTTTTTTAGTAGAATTGCGCACATGTACTTGCATGTCTTTTATCCGAATAAACTCTAGATTTCTTCCAGCAAATGTAAAGATATCTCCAGGAGATAATTTGGAAACGAAGAACTCTTCAATAGATCCAATAAAACCTCCTTTTTGATAGCGTACCGTTAAATTGGCATCGCTAACAATAGTTCCTATCTGAAAGCGATGCCGCATGGCAATACCTTTATTATTGACTTTAAATTTACCATCTTCCTCAAGGGCTACTTTTTTGTATTCATCATAGGTCTGCAAGCTTTGGCTTCCTAAGACTAAAAAGTTGAGTAGCCATTGCCATTGCTCTTTGGAGAGTGCTTGGTAGCAAAAGGTTTTAATTACTTCTTGGTAAATTTCATCCGGATAAAAGCCATCGGAAATAGCGAGCGTGGTGAGGTATTGCAGTAGCACATCATAACTATTCAAATACGGAATCCGGTCTTCTACTACGGTATGTTTTACCGCTTCTTGCAAAGCAGAAGCTTCGATAAGTTCTATAGCGTGAGTGGGTAAAAAATAGATGACGCTCTCTTTTCCTGGTCGGTGGCCACTGCGACCAGCACGTTGTAAAAAACGTGCCACCCCTTTGGGACCTCCAATTTGTATTACCGTTTCTACGGGAGCAAAATCTACGCCTAAATCTAAACTAGACGTGCAGACAACGGCCTTTAAGTTTGCATTACGGATGGCTTGTTCTACCCAAAGTCGGGTTTCTTTATTAATACTTCCATGGTGCATGGCAATTTCGCCAGCATACTCAGGATGTTTTTCTAAAATTTTTTGAAACCAGATTTCGCACTGACTTCTGGTATTGGTAAATAGTAAGGTGGTTTTACTATTGTTAATTATAGGGATAATCTCTTCTAATAAATGCAAGCCTAAATGTCCGCGCCACGGAAAGGTCTCCATTTTTTTAGGGATGATGCTTTTTACCGTAATTTTCTTATTCAGTTTAGCTTTTAGTAGAACTGAATTTTCAAGTGCCTTAGAATCGGTGCCCAATAGCACTTCTCGTGCCTGGTCTAGGTTGCCTATCGTTGCAGAGATTCCCCATATTCGAAGTTCTTTAGAAACTGTTTTTAGACGAGAAAGAGCCAGTTCCATTTGTACCCCTCTTTTGGTGCCTAACAGTTCATGCCATTCATCTACGACGATGGCGGTACACCCTTTAAACAGTTTGTCGTAACCTTTAGAAGCCAAGAGTAACTGTAAACTTTCGGGAGTGGTTATTAACAAATCGGGCATTTGCTTTTTCTGAGCAGTCCGCTCTTTTGTGCTGGTGTCTCCAGTCCTAATCCCTACCGTCATCTGTGTGCCTAAATCAGCAGCAACTCGTTCTGCAGATTGTCTAATCTCGTCAGATAAAGCACGCAGGGGAGTAATCCAAACAGCTTTCAAACCTTTTTTATGGTTGGTTTTGTACTCAGGATTAGATTTTATGTAATTTAGAATTATAGGAAACCATAGGGCATAGGTTTTTCCGCTTCCTGTGGGAGCGTTTAACAATCCGTTTTTACCCTGCAAAAAAGCTTTCCAAGTATCTTTTTGGAATTTAAATGGTTTCCAATTGTTTTCTTGAAACCAATTCTGTGCAATAGTATATAATTCGTCTCTATTCATAGTACGGTTAGGGTACTGTAATTATTCGGTAGTCGTAATACTTGTACTTGGGATTAAGCTTTTTAAATCTTCAATAGTATTGGCATCTTCTATTTTTTTATCATGTCGCCAGCGTATAATTCTAGGGAATCGCGTAGCAATGCCGCTTTTATGCCTTTTTGATAAAGCGATTCCTTCAAAAGCAATTTCAAATACATGATGTGGGGTAACACTTCTTACGGGGCCAAAACGTTCAAGTGTATTCTTTTTAATCCAAGCATCTACTTTACGGAACTCTGCATCTGTAAGTCCGGAATAGGCTTTTGCAAAAGTGACCAGCTCTTTTTCTCCTTCCTCGTTTGTATTCCAGAGCGCAAAAGTATAATCGGTAAATAAATTACTTCTTCTTCCGTGTCCGCGCATAGCATAGGTTAATACGGCATCAATTGTTAGTGGGTCTACTTTCCACTTCCACCAATCGCCCTTTTTTCTACCTACCAAGTAGGGAGAATCTTTTCTTTTGAGCATTAAACCTTCACTATGCATTTCTCGTGCCCGTTCCCTTTCTTTCGCAACCTTTTCCCAAGTGGAGCAATTTATTGTTTCTGAAATTTGGAAAGGTAGGCCCTCTATAGTTATAATAGTTTGAAATAATTTCTCTAATAGCTCCCTTCTTTCTATAAATGGTAGTTGGCGAATATCATTCCCTTCCCATTCTAAAATATCATAGGCTTTAAGGATTACGGGTGTTTTTTTTAGCAGTGCTTTAGAAACCGTTTTTCTTCCAATCCTAGTTTGCAAATCATTGAAAGTGCCGATGATGTTATTGGCGTAGGGTAAAATTTCCGCATCAATGACGGTCCCGTTTGGAATAATACCAACAAGTTTTTCTAATTCAGGATACTTATCGGTTACTAATTCTTCTCCGCGACTCCATACAAATAATTCGTCATTCCTAAATATGGTTTGTGAGCGTATACCATCCCATTTATGTTCTGCAGACCATTCTTGCACATCACCCAGATCATGTACTTCATTTTCAATAGCATAAGCTAAATAAAAAGGATATGGTTTTGATAGGTAGTCATTTTCATTTTCCTCTAATATCAGTTCTTGAAAAGTAATTGTTTTAGGATCCCAATTCCCCATCAATTTATAGGCTAATATATCCTCATTTATTTCTGTAGCTTTAGATAAGGCCTTTGTCATTAATTTTTGACTTACACCAATTCGGAAACCTCCAGTAATTAATTTGGTAAAAACAAAACGTTCATAATAATCTAATGCTTTCCAGTTGTTATAGAGGTATTCTTTTTTCTCTTCTTCGGACTTCTTTTTTAAAAGAATCATTTCTTCTAAAAATTCCGTGAGCGATTTGTCCGTTTGTAAAGGATTGGATGGAATTACTAGGGCTATAGTTTCTGCTAAATCACCCACAATATGATAACTCTCTTCAAAAAGCCATAAAGGGATATTGGATAATTCTGAAGCCCATTGTCTCAACAAGGTGGTATTTACCGGTCTTGGAGGTCTTCGATGTGATAAGATAGCGATGGTCCACACCTTATCTGTATCACTCGCTTTTGCAAAATACTCAGCTAGAGCAGCAACCTTTGTATTTGTTTTGGTTGTGCTGTCTAAGGTTTTAATAAGTGATGCAAAATTCTTCATGCGGTAAAATTCAAGCTAAGGTGTTCTAAGCAATTATTTTTTCTTCTATTTCTGTGGTTTCTTCTTCTCCGTATTGTGTTTCTTCGGTTCTGGCATCATACCCTTGTTCTCGCAAGTATCTTGAAAAGATATCTGAATAGCCATGTGTACAAATTACCTTTTCGGCACCAGTAGCTTTTATACTTTCTAATAAACCTGTCCAATCACAATGATCGCTGAGGACAAATCCTTTGTCTATTGCTCTTCGGCGTCTTGCCCCTCTAAAGGTCATCCAGCCACTGGCAGATCCTGTAACGTAAGGCACCATTTTTTTTATCCACGTACTGCCGTGTGCACTGGGAGGGGCTAGTACCATGTTGCCCAGCAAATCTTGTTTTTTGGTTTCTTTAGTGATTAGTGTTGTTGCCGGGAAATCTACCAGTGGCCGTAATACTTCGGTCATGTTTTCTATGGCACCGTGGGTGTATATTTTGCCTATATCGGGATTCAAATATTTTAATAGACGTTGCGCTTTACCTAGGCTGTATCCAAAAAGTATCGATGTTTTTCCTTCTGCTTGGTTTTCTAGCCACCAATTGTTAATAGAATCCATCACTTCCTCTTGTGGTGTCCATTTAAAGGCAGGTAATCCAAAAGTGCATTCTGTAATGAACGAATCACATTTTACGACTTCATAGGGTGTAGATATTCCGTCGTTTTCAGTTTTATAATCACCTGTAAACACCCACACTTCTCCTTTGTGTTCTACGCGTATTTGTGAAGAACCAATAATATGTCCTGCTGGGTGTAGGCTAAATTTCACATTATTTATAGTAAAGGTTTGTCCCCATGCTACTCCAGATACATTTATTTCCCCTAGTCTGTGCCTTATAATTGGTACATTTCTATGATGTGTAATGTAGCTTTTGTGTCCATAGCGGCTATGATCTGCATGACCATGAGTGATAATAGCTTTATCAACGGGTTTCCAAGGATCTAGATATACTTTGGCGACACTGCAATAAATACCTTTATCGGTAAATTGTAGTAATGGATTTTTCATAGCCTTGTGAAATTACAAAATTATTTCTTTGATGATTATTTAGATAATTGACTTAAAGTCTATTGGTAGTAAATAGTTGAGGAAACCACCGTACAACTTACTAAGAGCCAAAATAATCGGTTTTATTGTAAAAAATGACTCCTAAAAAATTATATTTGTGCTCAAATAAAAAATAGATTATGTCTTTTGTAGATTTATATAGCAGTGGCGAGCATAGAAGAAATTTAGCTCATTTTTCATCAATTGCATCTTTAGCAGCTGTAGATGGTGAAGTTAATCCTCAGGAAAAAGTTTTATTAGATCGGTTTGCTAGAAAATTAGATATTACGGATGCAGAATATGCTGAGGTTTTAAAGTCTGATAATAAATACCCTATTAATCCTCCTTCTACATCAGAAGAACGTTTAGAGCGTTTGTATGATTTGTTTCGAATTGTTTTTGCAGATCACGAGATAGATGAAGAAGAAATGACCTTGGTGAATAAGTATGCTATTGGCTTAGGATACTCTTCGGAAGCGGCAACCAAATTAATTAAGCGCTCAGTGCAGATTTTTGGTGGTCGATTAGATTTTGAAGATTACCTTTATTTAGTTAAGAAATAAGATAATATAGGAATAAAAAAAAGGGGCTTTTAGCCCCTTTTTTAGTTTCAACTTATTAAATTATGCATTTGCATTTTTCATAAATTCTTCTGCTTTTTCCACCATGTTTCGGCTACCGCAAAAGAAAGGAACACGTTGGTGTAGTTCTGTTGGTTTTACCTCCATAATCCTATTTTTTCCATCACTAGCTAATCCATTAGCTTGTTCTGCAATAAAAGCCATAGGGTTACATTCATATAATAATCTAAGTTTTCCTTCAGAAGCAACACTACTTTTAGGGTACATGTAAATACCTCCTTTGATCATGTTTCTGTGAAAATCGGAAACTAAAGATCCAATGTAACGAGATGTATAAGGTCTGTCATCCTCCTCTTTTTGGCAATATTTAATATAATCTTTTACACCTTGTGGAAAATGTACATAATTACCTTCATTTACAGAATATATGTTACCATTCTCAGGGAAACTCATGTTAGGATGCGATAGATAAAACGTACCTAATGCTGGGTTTAATGTAAATCCGTTTACGCCATCACCAGTAGTATAGACCAACATAGTAGAAGTACCATAAATAATGTAACCTGCTGCAATTTGGTTTACACCTGGTTGAAGAAAGTCTTCAATGGTTACAGGCGTGCCCACTGGAGTAACACGTCTGTAAATAGAAAATATAGTTCCAACAGAGACATTGACATCAATATTTGAAGAGCCGTCAAGTGGGTCTATAAGTACCACATATTTGTTTTGATGTTGATTGTCAAAACTATTAATACTTATAAAGTCATCTTCTTCTTCAGAAGCAATTCCGCAAACAATTTCTCTCTTTTTTAAAGTTTGTATAAACTTTTCATTAGCTAGAACATCTAATTTTTGTTGATTTTCACCTTGAATGTTTTGATCTCCTGCTTCTCCAAGAATATCTACTAATCCGGCTTTATTAACTTCGTGATTTACAACTTTAGCTGCTAATCGTAATCCGTTTAATAATCTAGATAGTTCACCAGATGAGTATTTAAAAGAGTCTTGATTTTCAATAATAAACTCTCCAAGAGTTTTGTATTGTTTAGTCATGATTGTAGTGTTTATTTACCTACAAATATCGTCTTTTTTGTGATACTACAACGTTTTCGTTCAATTTATGTTTTTTAAATTTGTAACTTCATGTTATATTTGTAACAATAAAAAAGAGGTTGGGCGCTATATTGAGAATAGAGAAATAAATCTAGCCTATGATTATTAAAATCTAAAAAAAAGAGTGATGAAATTTTCAATAAGAGAAGCAAAAAAAGAAGACATGGATCAAGTTTTATCCTTGATTAACGAGCTTGCTGTGTTTGAAAAGGAAGAAAATGCCGTTGAGGTTACTTTAGACGACTTAATTAGAGATGGTTTTGGTGCTAATCCACTATTCCACTGTTTTGTGGGTGAAGTAGGTAATGAAATTAAAGGAATGGCATTGGTCTATAATAGATACTCTACTTGGAAAGGACCTATTATTCATTTAGAGGATTTAATAGTAACGGAGTCTATGCGTGGAACTGGTATGGGAACTGCATTGTTAAATGAGGTGGTTACATACGGTCATGGCTTAGGTGTAAAAAGAATAAACTGGGAAGTTATAGATTGGAATGAACCCGCTATTAAATTTTACGAAAGTAAAGGCGCAAATGTAATGCGCGATTGGGACGTGGTTCAATTAGATGAAAATGGTATTAAAAATTATATAGCCAATATATGAGAATTTTTAAATTTGGAGGTGCATCTGTAAAAGATGCTGATGGGGTAAAAAATTTAGTGAGTGTTTTAGAGCAAGTAGGTTATGAGCATACACTAATAGTAGTTTCTGCAATGGGTAAAACAACCAATGCTATGGAAACGGTTGTTACGAGTTATTTTAGAGATAAATCTGAAGTTGCTGCTGCAATCCAAGATGTTCTTAAATACCACAATGATATTTTAATGGATTTGTTTGAAAATGACAAACATCCTATATTTAAAAAAATAAAGGAACTTTTTGATGAAGTTCAAGGATTTCTTGCGTGGAATAAATCGCCAAAGCACAGCTTTGTCTATGACCAAGTTATAGGGTATGGAGAATTGGTTTCTACCACTATTTTAAGTGCGTATTTAAATGAAGTAGGTATTAATAATACATGGTTAGATGTTCGTGATTATATTAAAACGGATGATAATTATAGAGATGCTGCTATCAATTGGGAAAAAACGCAGGAAAATATTTCAAAAGGAATTGATAAAAGTAAATTTTATATAACTCAAGGATTTATTGGCAGCGATGACAATAACTTTACCACTACTTTAGGTAGAGAAGGTTCCGATTATTCTGCGGCTATTTTAGCCTATTGTTTGAACGCCACTGCGGTTACCATTTGGAAAGATGTACCTGGAGTGTTGAATGCAGACCCTAGATATTTTGATAATGCTCAATTATTAAATCAAATCTCTTATAGGGAGGCTATTGAATTAGCTTTTTATGGTGCATCAGTAATTCACCCTAAAACATTACAGCCCTTACAACGAAAAGAAATTCCTTTACTTGTAAAGTCTTTTTTAGAACCTAAAAATGCAGGAACTACGGTGGGGAAAGGTCCTGGCATAGAGCCAAAAGTACCATGTTTTATCGTGAAAAAGAATCAAGTTTTAATGAAGTTATCTTCTTTAGATTTCTCATTCATTGTAGAAGATAGTATCAGTGAGCTGTTTAAATTATTTCATGACCATAAAATGAAAGTAGATCTTATTCAGAATTCTGCGATCAGTTTTTCTGTGTGTGTCGATAATAAATTTGGGCGCTTAAATGATTTACTAGAGATTTTAAAAAGAAAATTTAAAGTAAACCATCAAGAAGAGGTTTCTTTATATACGATTCGTCACTTTGATACTGAGGCTATTACCTCCTTGCAAAATGGTAAGGAAATTTTATTAGAACAGCGCGGTAAAGAAACGGTGCAATTAGTTGTGAAGTAACCTTTTGACTATCAATAGTAAACATGTAAAAAGTCTTCTTTTTTCAAAAAAGAAATTAAAACTTAATTGCCAAGTAACGATTTTCCTATATTAGCATTCAGGAAAATGGGTAAGATAATATGGGTTTAGTAACCGCAAAAGAAGTTGCAAAAGCAATAAATATAGATAAATATGGCTTTCTAGGCACTTTTATAGGATGGGTTCTTATGAAAGTGACTAGAATTTCTAGTATTAATCGGTTTTATGACACAATCAAACATTTAGAAGGTCAGGCCTATCCGGATGCTATTTTAAAACATTTTGATATTGATTTTCAGATTCCCGAAGAGGATTTCAAAAGATTACCAAAAGATGGTGCTTTTATCACTATCTCTAATCATCCGTTAGGAGCTATTGATGGTATTATCTTAATAAAGTTAATGATGGAATACCGTCCTGATTTTAAAATCATGACCAATTTCTTACTGCAGCGTATGGAGCCTTTAGTGCCTTATATTGTTCCTGTAAATCCGTTCGAGTCTCATAAAAATGCAAAAAGTAGTTTGTCAGGATTTAAAACTGCGCTTCAGCATTTAAGAGACGGCCATCCCTTAAGTATATTTCCTGCAGGAGAAGTTTCTACCTTAAAAGATGGAAAACTTCTTGTAGATAGACCTTGGGAAGAAGCTGCTTTAAAATTGATAAAAAAAGCAGAAGTCCCTGTTGTGCCTATTTATTTTCACGCTAAGAACAGTAGACTTTTCTATCGTTTGGCAAAATTGAATGATGTTTTTAGAACCGCCAAAATACCATCAGAGGTATTCACACAAAAGAATAGACCTATAAAGGTACGAATAGGGCAACCTATCGCGGTCAAAGTACAGAAAGAACAACAGAGCTTAGAAGAGTATACGGAGTTGCTTCGTAGAAAAACCTATATGCTTTCTAATGCCTACGAAAAGGAAGGCTTAACCGATAGAATAAGAGAGCAAATACCCACCTCTTTAAAATTGCCTAAGGCACCTCGAAAAATTGCTTCGGCCATTAGTCCAGAACTGATGGAAGAAGAAATTATTAAATTAAGAGACAAAGGATGTAGGCTATTGCAGAGCAAAAACTATGAAGTTTTCTTAGCGGTAGAGCGTGATATGCCTAACATTTTACAAGAAATAGGTAGACAGAGAGAAGTTACTTTTAGAGCTATAGGGGAGGGAACTAATAATTCTATTGATCTTGATCAGTTTGATGCCTATTACCATCATTTGTTTCTTTGGGACGAGCAAGAGAAAGCTATTGTAGGAGCGTATAGAATGGGCTTAGGCGCAGAAATATTCAAAGCGTATGGCATTGATGGGTTTTACTTGCAAGATTTGTTTAGAGTAGAGCCAGAGCTGTATGCGATGATGAGCGAGTCTATAGAAATGGGACGTGCCTATATCGTTAAAGAATACCAACAGAAACCCATGCCGCTATTCTTGCTTTGGAAAGGAATTGTACATACTACACTACGTTTTCCAGAATATAAGTATTTAATTGGTGGGGTAAGTATCAGTAATCAGTTTTCTAATTTTTCTAAATCTCTTATGATTGAGTTTATGAAATCTAACTACTGGGATCCGTATGTGGCACAGTACATAAGACCTAAAAAGGAGTTTAAGGTAAAGCTTAAAGATGCTGATAAGGAATTTGTGTTTGACGAAACTCAGGCTGATTTAAACAAGTTTGATAAATTAATTGACGAAGTAGAACCAGGAAGTTTACGTTTGCCTGTATTGATAAAAAAGTACATAAAACAGAATGCTAAAGTGGTTGCTTTTAATGTAGATCCGCTATTTAATAATTCTGTAGACGGATTGATGTATATCAAGATAGCCGATTTACCGGAAGACACGGTTAGACCAGTAATGGAAGAGTTTCAAGCAGAGCTAGAACGAAAAATGGCGGCAGGTCAAGATTTAACTACTAATGATCCTGAAAATTAAGATCTTTTGGATAGTACAAAAAAAGCCAAATCTTGCGATTTGGCTTTTTTTATTTTGAGCTGTTGTGGTGCTATTAGAACCAAGGCTTTCTTCCTACTTGGTATGTATTGTAAAATTCTTCATCAGATTTTGTTAAATAGATGATTCCTTCAATAAGACCAATAATGCCTCCGAAACCACAAGTTACTACGGATACAATAAGTTGTATAATACCTTCTTTTTGGTATCCTAATATAAATTTATGTACGCCAAAACTTCCTAAAAATATTGCTAATAATCCAGCAAGTACTTTCTTGTTTTCGTCTCCTGCAGCTGCTCCTGAAAAAGCTTCTTTTGCACCTGCTGCAAATTCATTAGCGGTTTTGTTGGCTTCATCTGCAAACTCGTTTGCATTTTTTTCTGATTTGTTTTGTTCTTCTGACATTGGTTGAATTGTTATTTGTTGTTAAACTGTGCTAAATGTAATAATAATTTCTAACTCACAGAAATTCAGCGTCTATTGGCTCCCAAAGTTCTATTTTATTGCCGTCTGGATCAAGGATCCATCCGAACTTTCCATAGTCAAACTCTTGAATTTCACCTACAATAGTAACTCCTTCCTCTTTTAAAATGGCTAACAACTCCACTAAATTTTCTACCCTGAAGTTCATCATAAATGATGATTTGCTAGGTTCATAGTAATCGGTGTCTTGATTCATTGGGCTCCATTGCGTACTGCAATCATTACCTTCTTTATCTTTCCACCAAAAAGTGCAGCCGTACTGATCTGTATTTAATCCTAAATGGTTGTTGTACCATTTTTTAATAGCATCTGGGTCTTTCGTCTTGAAAAAGAATCCACCTAAACCTGTAACTCTATTTTTCATTATTAATTGTTATTAGATCGTCACTTTAAGATGTTTTTGTAATACTACGCTATATGGGAGTTTAGAAAGCTCTTCCTTAGCACTAGCTAAGCGCTGAACTTAGCTTTAACTTTGTCTACTACAGTTTGTGCTAGTTTTATTTTAGACTCCACGGTCCATCCGCCCACATGCGGAGATAGTATCACATTTTGAGCTTTTATTAAATAGCTGAACGCCTCGGGCAGCTCATTCTCTGAAAACATGTTTTCAAATGATGCTTTTTCATATTCTAATACATCTAATCCTGCTCCTAACACTTTTCCGCTTTTTAAGGCTTCTACTAAATCTTGCGTTACAATACACTTACCTCGAGCGGTGTTTAAAATCCAAATGTCTTTACTAAAACCATCGATAAATTCTTTGTTTATCATATTTATGGTACTTGGTGTTTGCGGTACATGAAGACTAATGATATCACATTTTTGTTTGATTTCCATAATCCCCACTTGGCGTGCATTATCATCATCAACACCGCCTTTAATATCATAGCATAGTACTTCTACATCAAACCCTCTGAGTTTTTTGGCAAAAGCCTTCCCCATATTTCCGTATCCAATAATACCAACGGTTTTACCATCTAATTCTATTCCACGGTTTCCTTCTCGGTCCCATTTACCGTGTCTTACCTCTTGGTCTGCTTTATTTAAATGGTTGAAAAGAGATAAAAGCATGCCTAAAGTATGTTCTCCTACGGCATTTCTATTTCCTTCAGGAGCTGCGGCTAAGAATATATTTTTATCCTTTGCATATGCTGTGTCTATATTTTCTAAGCCGGCGCCTAGTCTTCCTATGAACTTTAGCTGGGTAGCTTTTTCTAAGAAAGTGTGGTCAAGACTAAATCTGCTGCGGATGATAATACCATCGTATAAATGTATTTTTGCTTCTACTTCTTCTTTGCTTGAGGTGTAATCTTCCTCGTTTATAAACCCTAATTCATTAAATTGTTCGATAATTAAAGGGTGATTCACATCTAAATGTAATACGCGCATTCTTGTATTTGGTTATATTTTTAGTACTAAGTTCCGTGAAAAAAGAATCTAAATATAATCAACAATTGCTGATTTTGGTAAGGTCAAGCTGTTTTTCAACCTTAAAATACGTAATTGAGATTCGATACTTCTTTTAATAACGATAGACTAATACATTTTATTTGGATTCTCTGAAGTTTTGGGTATTTGCTGAATAGCATCCCAGTGTTCACAAATTTTACCCTGAGGATCAAATCTAAAAAAATCCATCGTAACATATTGGTCGTTATCTGGCCATACTTGATGGGTGTGGAGGGCTACTAAATCATCCTGAGCGATCACTCGAACAAATTCAATAGATTTTTCTGGATACGCTAATTGCATTTTTTCAAAATAGGCGATAAAGCCTTGAGTACCATTGGCAACTGCAGGGTTGTGTTGAATGTATTCTTTTCCAACATATTTTTCAACAGCTATTTTTGGATTGCCTTCGTATGCTGTTTTATAGAAAGCTACTGCATTTTTTTTGTTCTGTTCTATAGATGTCATAATCTCTAAATATAAAGCAAGTGGGATAAGAATATACGATAATTTTAGCGCTATGAAAAATGAAATTTGTAATACAAGAGAAAAAAGCAATAGCCGATTTAAATCTGTTTGAATCAGATCTAAATCGACTATCGTTGTTGGTCCACTATAGGGTGTGGCTGTTAATGCGCAATAATAGCGCTAAATTAAATCATAGCATCTACGACGGTTTTACTATCTACAATCTGTTCAAAACTTACAATTTTACTATTTTTAAGTTTCCAGATATGTGTTACTCGTGCAGAGAATGCCTTGTTAGTTTGTTTATAGACTCCTGAGTAAGTGCCAATAGCGACAACAGTATTGTCTGTTGCCACATATTCTTCTGGGGTAAATTTATAGGCATCCCACTCAGACCCTAATCTTGAAAATACATTTTTGGTGATATCTTTTATTCCAACATAGGTACCCGCGTATGGGAAGCCTTTGGCTTCTGTCCAACGAATATCACTCGCAACAAATTTTTCTAAATTGGCTCCATTTTCTTCTGATGTTTTACCCTCGTAAGTACTTCTAATTATTTCTAAGTTTGTCATCTTTTTAGATTTTAAAGTACAACTTGACAATGCGAATAAAAGCATTGTCAAGATGCCTATTGTTAGATACCTTACCATTTCATTTCTCCAGTATTTACTTTTGCTCCAATTTGTAATGCCGTTTCAAAAGTAGCTTTTGGGTAGTGCTTTTTTAATATGGAAATTAAATCTGTGGAAGTAGGTTTTGTTTTGAGTGCTTCTTCATAAAATTGAATGTACTCTTTAGTGTGTTTTACGGAAGATAAGTTAAGTGTTGTTTTAGAATTCCCATGTGCTGGAATCACTATTGTTGGTTTTAAGGTCTCAATTTTTTCTAAAATTGATATCCATGAATTGCGAGCTTCTGTAGTTTGCGCGTCTGCCATCCATAGATGAAAATTGTCTGAAAATATATTGATGCCACCAAGAACAGCTTTGCTAGATGGGATATAAATAAAAGTTTTTGCAGGGAAATTATCTAAGCCAATTATTTCTAGTTTTTCGCCTTCTAATTCTAAAGAACTTCCTTTTAATACTTGAGGTAAAATTACATTTGTAGTGATTGCGCTACCTAATTTAGCTCCCCAAACATCCAATTTTTTTTGGGCGGTAGCCTTAATGTTGTCTACAGTAGCAGGTGTTGCATATACAGTAATTTCTGGATAGTATTTTTTAAATACTTGCAGGCCAAAATAGAAATCTGGGTCACTGTGTGATATGAAAATTGTTTTTAGATTTTTACCTGAATCTTTAATAGATTTTACAACGTTTTCTGCATCTGCCAATGTAAATTGAGCATCTATTAAAATTGCATCTTTTTTGCCAGAAACAAGTACAGAGGCAACGCCAAAGCTATTTTCCGATGCATTGTAAATCTGTAGTGTAAAATTATTCGTGGCAATTGTTTGTGTTTCTTGTGCTTCCATGTTACATAAAATTAAAGTAGTTAATACTATTGTTGAAATAAGATTTTTCATTGTATGTTGTTTTAATTTGATGCTACAAAATTGCATAGATGAACAAAAGAAAACATTGAACAAGTTCAATAAATGAAAAAACAAAAATTATTTGGAAACAGTTTTACTTCTAATTTTACTTAAAAATTCATGCGATATTCCTAGATATGAGGCCAATTGAAGATTGGTTAATTTTTGGGCTATTTGGGGGTATTTGGTAATAAAATTTAAGTAGCGATCATCTGCTGTTTGACTTAAGTTACTAATCATCCTACGCTGTAATGACACTAAAGTTTTTTGTGTCATGATTCTGAAAAGTTTTTCAATGGAAGGTATTTGCTGATAAAGCTGCTCTTTATTTTCGTGAGTTATCAATAAAGCTTCACTATCCTCTATGGCCTGTATGGATAATATAGATTTGTTTTGATTAGTGAAACTATCAATATCTGTAATCCACCAATCTTTAATAGCGAAATATAATACATGTTCTTTACCTTGAGAGTCAAGGGTGAAGACCCTGAAACAACCTTTAGTGACAAAGCCTTCAAACTTACATATTTCCCCTTGTTTTAATAAAAATTGCTTTTTAGCGATAGTTTTGGGATAAAATGCATTAGAAAATGTCTCAAGATCTGAATCATTGAGTTGAACGTTTTTTGTGATATTTTGCTTTAAAAGATCTAGAGACATTCCTTAAATATAATGCTTGTATTTTGGTTATTGCGGTATAGGAGGATGTATAAATTTAATGAAAAATTATTATTTTAATTGTTGGATTGTATGGTAAAAGTATGGCGCAATGTTCAGGGAGCTTATAAGAGCGATTTTTTTATACAATATTGGCTCTGTGGCTAATAAAGGTGCATAAAAAAAAGCATCAACTGTAGTATGTTGATGCTTTCTATAGTGCGGTGTTTTAATTTATTTTTTTCTTAATTCAAATAAATCTTTTCTGCGATCTCTTAAATTTTTTACACTTCCAAATTGATTTAACTCTCTAAGTAAATCTATATCTACATCACAGATTAATATCATTTCGGTATTTGGCGTAGCCTCTGCTTTTATTCCGTTTGCAGGAAAAGAAAAATCACACGGAGTAAAGACCATGGACTGTGCGTATTGAATGTCCATGTTATTTACTCTAGGTAAATTACCTACGCTACCAGCGATGGCTACATAACATTCATTTTCAATAGCTCTTGCTTGTGCGCAATGACGTACTCTTGAGTATCCATTTTGAGTATCGGTTAAAAATGGAACAAATAAAATATCCATACCATCATCTGCAAGAAGTCTACTTAGTTCCGGGAACTCAGCATCGTAACAAATCAAAATTCCAATTTTACCACAATCAGTATCAAACGTGCGGAGCTCAGAGCCGCCTTGCATGCCCCAAACTTTGGCTTCGTCTGGAGTAACATGTAATTTCTCATAACGCTCTGTAGTACCGTCTCTCTTGCATAAATAACCTGCATTGTACAAACGGTCATCAATAATTTCAGGCATACTTCCTGTAATAATATTAATGTTATAAGTTATAGCTAGTTCTGAGAATTTTTTAACTATTTCTGAGGTGTGCTTTGCCAACTCTCTAATGGCATCAGATTCTTTTAGGTGGTTATTCTCTGCCATTAATGGAGCGTTGAAAAACTCCGGGAATAAAGCAAAATCTGAACGGTATCCAGATACAGAATCGATAAAGAATTCTGCTTGTTGCATTAAATCTTCAAGATTTTTATAGCTACGCATCTGCCATTGAATAAGTCCAAGGCGAATAACTTTTTTATTGGTAGCAGCTTTAGTATTTGTTTTTTGGTAATAGATATTGTCCCATTCTAAAAGAACGGCATATTCATTAGATTGTGCATCGCCTTCTAAGTACCCTTTCATGATTTTTGAAGGGTGAAAGTCGTTGGAGATCTGAAAGTTTAAAACGGGGTCATGAATTTCTTTGCGTCTAACACTTTCAATATATTGTTTAGGCGAAAGTTCGTTGGAGTATTTGTGATAATTAGGAATTCTACCGCCAAAAATGATACCTCTTAAGTTTTCTCTCTCACAAAGTTCCTTACGGTAATCATATAAACGTCTTCCAAGGCGCAAGCCTCTAAATTCAGATTTTATGAATACTTCAATCCCATACAGCACATCCCCATCTTTTTTTAAGGTGTTGAAGGTGTAATTACCTGTAACTTCTCTATAGGTGTGTGGTCTGTCAAACTGTGCGTAATCTACTCTTAAAGATAGCGCGCAGCCTGCTAAATTTCCATTCACTTTTATGACCACTTGCCCCTGAGGAAAATCATTTATTAACTTCTGAATTAAATTTTCTTTCCAATAGGAGTTTTCCATATTGGGGTAGGTTTCAATCATTGCAGATTTCAAAGCTTGATAATCGTCAATGGTTAAGAATTCTAATTCTATATTTTCAATATTTCGTATCATAAGGCAAGCAATTATTGCGCAAAGATTACAACTTTTTTCAATAGTATTTATTAAAGATTTAATAAATAATGCTATTTATATAAATTTACTATAAAATGCGCTGATTGCTTGACGCTTAAAGAGTTGTTGGCTTTTAAAACCCTAGAATAACCTTGGCGATAGAAAAATAAATAAGAATCCCTAAAACATCATTACTGGTGGTAATAAAAGGACCGGTTGCAATAGCAGGATCAATGCCTCTTTTGTTTAAGAAAATAGGAATAAAGGTACCAATTACTGCGGCATTTACAACAACAGTAACAAGGGCTATGCCTACAGCAATAGATTCTAAATACGTGGTTTTAAATCCAAAATGGCTGATGATTAGAAAAACAAAGGCTAAAGCTAGGCCATTTACTAAACCTAAAAGAAGTTCTTTTCCTAGTCGGCCCCAAATAGCACCTTTAATGGTGTCATTGGCTAAACCTTGTACCACAATTGCGGAAGATTGTACCCCCACATTACCAGCAGTTGCTTGCATTAAGGGAATAAATATTAATAAGACAGGAAATTTGGTGAGTGCTTCTTGAAAACCACTAATAATACTAGCGGCTCCTAATCCACCCATCATTCCAATAAGTAACCAAGGCCAACGTGCTTTAGTTAATTCCCAAATACTATCATCGGCTTCTACATCTTGAGAAATACCCGCAGCCATTTGATAATCTTTTTCTGCTTCTTCCCGGATAACATCTACAATATCATCAATAGTAATACGGCCTACCAAACGACCAATTTCATCAATAACAGGAATAGCTTCTAAATCATATTTAGACATGATTCGAGCTACTTCTTCTGGTTTTTCATTTACATTCACATAATCTACTTTTGCGATGTAAACGTCTTTAATGTGTGTTTTGGTAGAGGTGGTCAATAAATCTTTTAAAGAGAGTCTTCCTTTTAATTTACCTTCGTCATCTACAACATAGATGGAGTGCACGCGTGTCACATTTTCTGCTTGTACCCGCATTTCTTTAACACAAGTAAGTACATTCCAGTTTTCGTTTACTTTTACTAATTCTTTTGCCATTAAACCACCGGCAGAATTTTCATCAAAACGTAAAAGATCTACAATATCTTTTGCATGCTCTCTGTCTTCTAATTCAGATATAACTCTCTGAACCATTTCCTTTGGAAGCTCACCAACAATATCGGCAGCATCATCCGTATCTAGTTCATCTAGCTCTTCTGCAATTTCTTTCGCAGATAAATTTCCTAGAATACTTTCACGCACATCATCATCTAATTCCGTAAGAATATCAGATGTTTTATCGCTCTCTAAAAGCTTGATAATGTAAGTAGCTTCGTCTTCATTTAACTCATTGATGATCTCAGCAATATCTGCATAGTGAATATCTTCCAAAAGCGATAGTAAAGCACTATTGTTTTTAGTTTCGATAAAGTTCTCTATGTCAGCGATGAGCTCTTCAGTGAGTTTAAACGGTATCATTGTCAATCTTGTTTGTAAGTGAAATAAAGTCAGTAACAGATAACTGTTCTGGTCTCTTGTCAAAGATAGTATCTTCTCTAAGACTATCAGAAAGGTTGAATGTTTTTAAACTGTTACGAATTGTTTTTCTACGCTGCCCAAATGCAGCTTTAACCACTCTGTAGAGCGATTTTTCATTGCAAGCCAATGTTTGGTTTTCTTTTCGTGTTAAACGCAATACTCCAGATTCTACTTTTGGTGGTGGGTCAAAAACGGTTGGCGGTACCGTAAATAAATATTCGGCGTCAAAAAATGCTTGCACAAGTACGGATAGGATACCATATGCTTTACTGCCTTCTTTTTCACAAATACGTTGTGCCACTTCTTTTTGGAACATTCCAGAGAATTCTGGTACTAGATGCCGTATTTCTAGTAATTTAAATACAATTTGCGTAGAAATATTATAAGGAAAATTTCCTGTTATTGCAAACTGCTCATCACCAAACAAAGTGGTAACATCATACTTTAAAAAATCGGCCTCTATAACCTTAAATTCTTGCTTTCTACCAATAAATTCAGGATGCTCTAGAAAGAAACTATTGTTTAGGTATACTATAGATTCTGAATCTAAATCCATAGCCACCAAATTTACGTCTTCCTTTAATAAATATTTAGTTAGTACTCCTGTTCCAGGGCCTATTTCAATAGCGTTTTTATAGCCTTTTATAGTTAGTGTTTCTGCAATTTGCCTGGCAATATCTTCATCTTTTAGAAAGTGTTGTCCTAAATGTTTTTTGGCTTTTACAGGGCTGCTTGGTTTAGTGCCTTTCTTAGCATTAAACATCGCTTTGTTTTTTTTGAAATCTTTCTTAGCCATAATTTTAGACTTTTATTGGGGCTTTACATAGCACCAAGCTTTTTTGCCCGATGTAAGTGTTATCGCTATTCTGTGGTACTCATGACCTTCATAATCATCTGATACTACTAATTCTTTAGCGCTGATTTGAAAAACAAGCCCATTCACTGAACTGTTTTTTTCGGTTGCTTTTATAAGTATAGGATATAAAGCAGCAACTTTTTCATCAGAAATCTGATATCCTTGCAAGCTATCTTTGACTCCTATTAGTTTTCTCCCGTATAATTTAAGTTGAACTTCAATTTCTTGAAGACTTCCGTAGGAGAATAAATAGGTGTTAATGCTCACTAATAATTTCTAATTCTGTTCTGAAGGCTAGTATTTTATCAGCAAAAAGTTTCATCGCTTCTTGCCTTAATCTCGGTGCATCTTCTTTGTAATATTTTTCAAGTTCATCTTTTGACGTTGTGGTATATTGAACAGAGTAGGTAACGCCTCCCATTTCTTCTTCGATTAAAACACGACATAATTTGGCAGCACTAAATTTTCCTGTAGCAAGCATGTCCGGAATATGTGTTTCTTTCATCCATCCTAACCACTGATCGTGGATGGATTCATCTATGTTTGAAGTAACGTTGTATATGTACATTGAGATTTCTGTATTAAGGTAAAGTATTGATGGCAAAGGTAGAAGTTAAAAAGTACACGAACAAACGCAAGTATACGCGATGCTTATTTTAAACCTATTTTTAAATGAGTTAAGAAAAGCTTTCGTATTTCAGCGGATTATCTGGTGATTTTGACGGTCTTGAACTAATGTACAAACCTCACTCCATGGCATCACCACGTAAACGCCTGTAGTTTTTTCTAGCTTGTGGGAAATAATAGCTGTCCTGATAGTTGTATATGATTTTTTCGTAGCTTTCTTTGGCCTTCTCCATATCATTAAAATTATTTTCATACAATTGTGCGATAGCAAAATAAGCGTCGTCAGCTAAAATATCTGTACCATAAAATTCAATGATTTTTTGATAGTTGAATTTTGCAGTATCAAAATCGTTCATTTGTTCTAGAAGTTGTCCTTGTTTTAATAATGCTTCATCTTCAATTTTTTCTCCTTTATGATCTTTAAGTATAAGATCTAGCGTAGCAATGGCCTCTTTATTTTTTTTCTGATAGGCTAATAAATCTGCTTTTGCATAAATTTTTAAGGCCGTTTGCGTAGAATCTTCTAAGGAGTTGTCTGATATTAATAAGCTAAGTTGCATGGCATCATTAGCAATAAGTTGTGAGGTAGAACTGCGTAGTACTTTTAACTGTGTTAAAGCCCATTCAAAATCTCCTTTGTAAAAACTTGTTTGTGCCACTTTAAAACGGGCGTTCTGTGCTAAGACATCATTTTTTAAATCTTGCTGTATCTGAGAAAAATAGATCAATGCTTGGTTAAATTTTTGATCATACACTAAAATATCTCCTAAGGCCATTTTCAAATACGCTTTACCGTATGTATTTAAAGGAAGCTCTAAACTTTCCTTTAGAATACTTATGGCTTTTTCAGGATTGTTTTTTTGGAAGATTAGAAAATTAGCATATGCAATTTGTAATTGTAGTGTATTGCTTTTAAATCCATATTCTGCTATCATTTTTTCAAATAATGCTTCTAGTTCATCTAATTTTTTATCATCGGTTTCTAAGAGTTGAATAGCTATTCTATTTAATTGGGCATCTAATTTGTACTCACTATTGCTGGTATTGGATATGATAAAGTCAAAAATGGCATCTGCAGTTTCATAATCTTTATGTGTTAAAGCAAGTTTCCCTAAATCTTGAATCCTTGACAAAGAACTGTCTTCAGACCTTTTGTAGATAGCCTTTTCTTGGGTGAAAGCACTTCTGTATTGTAGTTGGCGAACAAATAGCCAACTTAATAATTGATTCCAAAGTATATCGGGGTCTCTTTGTGCATTTTTTAAAAGTAATTTTTTAAAAAGGATATTGTTTTCGGCTTGCGAGTCTTCTGTAACAAAGTCGTCTATATTTCTTAAAACGCTAGACATAGAAGTGCTGCCGTTTTTTAGAAGGTTGATAAAGGCCAAATACATCTCTTCAATTTTCCCTTGTTCTCCGTAAATTTTAGCCAATGGGAAATTGAAATCTAACTCCGGACTCGCTTCCATTCCGCTTAAAAAAGCTTTCTCGGAATAGTCTAATAACGTATATTTTTGGAACCTTGAACCAATACTATAGGCGAAATTGGGGTTTTTAGGAATCACTGCTAATGCTTGTTCATACATTTCTGTAGCTTTACTGTCTTCCTTTTGTAAGGTGTAATTGTAACCTAGATCTACAATTAAAACTGGGTGTGATTTTTTGCTTTCTAATCTGCTGATAAGAATTCTTTCTGCATCGGCATATTGCTCTAATTGCTGATAACACGTAATTAGATCTTCGGAATAATCGCTTCTGTAGGGGTTTTGTTTGACAAGCTTTTCAAAATATACTACTGCTTTATCAAAATCTCCATCAATTAAATACTGTTTGGCTAAAACATAGTTTTCTTGTGCGGACGACCATTGTACGCATAGAAAAATAAATAAGGATAGGAAAAGTTTCAAGGGCGCTTTTTACTCAAAGATACGCAGAAACTTATTTATTTTTAAGTGAAGTAATTTTTAGAGTGATGGTATAAAAAAAGCGCTATAGTTTCCTATAGCGCTTGTAATTTTTTTAATCGATTTTATCAAATCCACAATAAGGGACTAGTACCTCTGGAATTATAATTCCGTCTGGTGTTTGGTAGTTTTCTAATATCCCTGCCAATACACGTGGCAAGGCTAAAGCACTTCCGTTCAAGGTATGTGCTAATTGGCTTTTACCGTCTTCATCTTTGTACCGAAGTTTTAATCTATTTGCTTGAAAGGTCTCAAAATTAGAAACAGAACTAATTTCTAACCAACGGTCCTGCGCGGTAGAGAATACTTCAAAATCAAAGGTCAGAGCAGAAGTAAAGCCTAAATCTCCAGCGCAAAGGCGTAATATTCGGTAAGGTAATTTTAACTCGCGTAAAATACCTTTTACATGCTCAACCATGCCGTCTAATGCCTCGTATGATTTACTTGGGTGTTCTACCCTAACAATCTCTACTTTATCAAACTGATGCAATCTATTTAAGCCACGAACGTGAGCGCCGTAACTACCTGCTTCTCTTCTAAAACAAGGGGTGTAAGCGGTATGTGTAATTGGAAAATCTTTCTCATTAAGAATTACATCTCGGAACACATTCGTAACAGGGATTTCTGCAGTAGGAATTAGGTATAAATCATCTGCAGGCATATAATACATTTGCCCTTCTTTGTCTGGCAATTGCCCTGTTCCGTAACCAGATGCCTCATTGACTACATGAGGTACTTGAATTTCATTGTATCCGGCTGCTGTGTTTTTGTCTAAGAAATAATTAATAAGGGCGCGTTGCAAACGTGCACCTTTACCTTTGTAAACAGGAAAACCTGCTCCAGCAATTTTAACACCCAATTCAAAATCGATGATATCGTATTTTTTGGCTAACTCCCAATGTGGTAAAGCACCATCTGCCAAAACAGGAATATCACCTTCTTTAAATATTTCTTCATTATCTTCTTCAGACTTGCCTGTAGGAACAGAGTCGTGAGGAACGTTAGGAATTAGGTATAATGCCTGCTGAAGTTCAGTGGCAATAGTATTTAATTCTTCTGTTAAATCTTTTGAGCTTTCTTTTAAATTGGCAGTCTCTTCTTTTAGCGCGTTTGCTTCTTGAGCTTTACCACTTTTATATAGAATCCCAATTTCTTTAGAAAGCTTGTTAGAATCTGCTAAAGTTTTGTCTAATTGAGTTTGTGTAGCTCTTCTATTTTCATCAAGAACTAGTACAGAATCAATAAGGGAAGCGGCATCAGAATTTCGCTTTTTTAAAGCTTCGATAATGGCATCCTTATTTTCTCTAATAACATTTAGCTGTAACATGATTTCTATTTTAAGAGCACAAATTTAATGGTTTTTTTCAGTATAGATAAGATGTAGAGGCTATTTATTGTGAAGCTTTTGGTTATGCCTGCAATTTCTATTTTTTGGGATATTTTAAAAGAAGAAACGCTTATTTAGAAAGAAGGGATAAAGAGGTTTTTTTATCTTTATCTAATTGCTTCTTTAATTCTTCTACAGAACTAAATTTATGTTCATCCCGAAGACGTTCTAGAATATCAACTTGAATTTTCTTGCCGTATAAGTCTTGGTCAAAATCAAAGAAATGAACCTCGATGCTTTTTTCTTTGCCAGAGACAGTTGGGTTAAAACCAATGTTCATCATTCCATAAACCGTACGATTGTTAATTTCACTTTTAACAACATACACTCCGTTTAACGGAATTAATTTATAGGATTCTTCAATAAGAATGTTTGCGGTAGGGAAACTTAATTGCTTGCCTAAACCTTTTCCGTGAATTACAGTACCGGTTAACATGTAATTATACCCTAGATATGCATTAGCAGTGGCAATATCACCCTCCTCTAGTGCTTTTCTAATTTTGGTAGAGCTTACGGAAACTTCATCTATTTCTTGAGCAGGTATTTCTTCTACTTCAAAATTGTAGGTTTTGCCAAACGATATTAAATCTTTAATATCTGCATTTCTATTTCTGCCAAATCGGTGATCGTAACCAATAATAATCTTTTTACTGTTTAAGCCTTTTACTAAAATTGATTCTACGAAATCTGTAGCGGATAGTCTAGAAAATTCTTTTGAGAACGGATAGATCATTAAATAGTCTAGTCCAATATGCTCTAAAATTTTTATTTTCTCGTCAATAGTATTTAAAAGCTTAATATTGGCATCTTGCTGTAAGACCATCCTAGGATGGGGGAAAAAGGTAAGTACAGTGGCTTTTAAATTTAAAAGTTTGGCATCATTTATGAGTCTATCTAATAGTTTTCTGTGACCTATATGCACACCATCAAATGTGCCAATAGTAACCGCTGTAGGTTGTTGGTCATCGAATTTACTTATGTTTTGAATCGTTATCACAAAAATTAAATAATAAAAAGCCTTACTTTTATAATCTGTTAATTCGTTTTAATGAAAGCAAACTTACGTCTACTTTTTGCAATTCCCATATTTTTTCTCTCGTTTTCTGGGTTTGGTCAAGATGTTTTTTGGCAACAAACAACTTCTACTACCTCAAAGGTTTCTGGTAAATTACAGAAACTATCTGTGCTCGATGCTAAAACTTACACCTTAAACGATAAAGATTTTTTAGCGCGGTTAGAAAATAAATCGAGCTCAAAACAATCTCAAGTGCTCTATTTTCCTGATGAAGATGGGAACTTAATGCCTTTTAATGTTCAGGAGTCTTCTGTAATGGCACCAGAATTAGCTAAGAGATATCCAAATATAAAATCATACAAAGGTGTAGGGGCTGCTGATCGTTCTAAAAGTATTCGGTTTAGTGTGTCTTCTAAAGGTGTACAAAGTATGATGGTAGATGCCAAATCTTCTGAAGCTACATTCATGCAGAAATCAGACGGAGAGGAGTATATCTTGTATACGAGAAAAACTACAGATGTTGTTGATGCTGATTTTATTTGCGACACCAAAGAACTGAGTTTAAGTAGTAAAAATGCGTCTACAGCTCGTTTGGTAGATGATCAGGTATTGCGAAAATATAGGGTGGCTATTTCTGCGACTGGAGAATACACGGCATACCATGGAGGAACAAAAGCAGATGCTTTAGCGGCTATTAATGCAACGTTGACTAGGATCAATATGGTTTTTGAAACAGATTTAGGAGTCACTCTTGAACTAGTAGCAAATACAGATGCTGTGATTTATACTTCGGCAACCACTGATCCTTATACAGGAAACTTAAACACACAAGTGCAAAGTACTCTAACGAGTGTTATTGGAGCTGCTAATTATGATATTGGACATTTGCTAAATGAAGATACAAATGGCGGAGATGCTGGCTTTATAGGGTCTGTTTGTAAAGATGCTCAAAAAGGAAGTGCTTATTCCTCGGGAACAACTCCCGAAGGAGATTTGTTCGATTTAGATTTTGTAGCCCATGAAATGGGGCACCAACTAGGGGCAAATCATACCTGGTCTTTTGAATCTGAAGGAACACAGGTGCAAGCAGAACCAGGAAGTGGAACTACCATTATGGGGTATGCAGGTATTTCTGGAGTGAATAATGTAGCATCTAACGGGCAAGATTATTTTCATTATTATAGTATCAAACAAATTTCTGAATATTTGGCTACGACCAGTTGTGCTACAGAAATTCCAATTGTAAATACACCGCCTTCTATAATAGGGCTTCCGGATTATACCATTCCTATGGGAACACCATTTGTGCTTGAAGGGAATGCTTCGGATACGGATGTCTCCGATATTTTAACTTATACCTGGGAGCAAGTAGATGATGGTGTAGTAACGAATACAACTTTTGGGCCTACAAATCCATCTGGAGCTACATTTAGATCGCAAAAACCTAGTGTGTCGCCCAGTCGTTATTTTCCTAAGTTATCAAGTGTAATTAGTGGAAACCTAACACAGTCTAATCCTGTTGTAAATTCTGCTTGGGAAACCTTGTCTACCGTAGAAAGAGATTTGAACTTTGCGCTTACCGTTCGTGATAACGGTGTTGGCGGAGGGCAAGTTGTTTCAGACCTTATGAAAATTAGTGTCGTAGAGACGGCAGGACCTTTTCTGGTGCTTTCTCAAAATACCACAGCAAGTTTTGAGGCGGGAAGCTCTCAAGAAATTTTATGGGATGTAGCTAATACTACAAACTCTACCATTAACGCTCAGTTAGTAGATATTTTATTATCTACAGATGGTGGACTTACTTTTACGACTACTCTGGCGCAAGATGTAGCTAATGATGGTGCTCATACTGTACTGTTACCTAATGTGGTTACTACTCAGGCTAGAATTATGGTTAAAGCTAGTTCCAATGTATTCTTTGCGGTAAATGAGGCTAATTTTTCGATTACAAGTAGTGCTATCGTTTTAAACTTTTCAGAATTAGAATATTTTATTTGTCAGCCTTCAGACCTAATTATTCCATTTACTTATGAAACTAATGGAGGTTTTTCCGAGGAAGCAACTTTTAGTGTATCTGGATTGCCAACAGGGTTAACAGCAAGTTTTTCTCCTGCTACGGCAACAGCAAATGGCACGCTAGTAGACCTTACTTTTAGTAATAGTGGAGCGGCAGCAGTTGGAGTGTATCAGTTAGGTGTTGTGGCGACTAGTGCTAGTATTACAAAGCAAGTTAGTTTAACGGTCTCTGTTGAAAATACAAGTTTTACTCCTGTGTTATTAATTGCACCAACCGATGCAGCGGTAGACGCTGGTATTAATCAAGTATTTGAATGGCAAGAAGAACCTTCGGGTACCACTTATGATATTGAAATTGCTACAGATGCAGCATTTACCAATGTGGTAGAATCTGCGAATGTATTAGTAACAACATATACTTCCTTAGGGTTCATACCTAATACTACATATTATTGGCGTGTAAAGCCCAAGAATAATTGTGGTGAAGGAGTTTTTGGAAACGCATTTAGTTTTACGACTACTAATATTGATTGTAAAATAGTTTCGGCAAAAAGTTTACCGATTACGATATCGTCATCGGGTTCTCCTACCATTTCCTCAACGATTTCTTTTATTGAAGATTTGCCACTTTCAGATGTGAATGTAATGCTAGATCTTACGCACTCTTATTTGGCAGATCTTACGGTTACATTGACTTCTCCAGAAGGGACGACTGTAGTTTTAATGGCGAATTCTTGCGGAGAAAATAGGAATGTTAATGCCACCTTTGATCAAAGTGCTAGCAGTTTTGTTTGTGGAACAAACCCTGCGATAAGCGGACTAGTAAAGCCCTTAGGTTCTTTAAATGCATTTAATGGAGAATCTTCTAAAGGAGATTGGGTTTTGACGATAAGTGACGGTGCGGGAGGCGATGGTGGCTCTTTAAATGGTTTCTCTTTAGAATTATGTGTAGAGGGTTTATTTAGGCCAGATGCAGATAATGATGGTGTTTTTGATGATGGAGATGATATGTGCTTAGGAACACCAGAGGGCTTAGAGGTAGATACGCAAGGATGTCCGCTTTACTACTTTGAACCTTCTAATTTTGAGGTTGCTTTAAATAGTGAGTCTTGTAGAACTAATGACGATGGTGCCATTGCGATCACGGCAAATACATCATTAGCCTATACAATTGCGGTTACGGGAAATGGAGTTGATGAAACAAGTAATTTTACCACAACCTATACTCTTGGAGATTTGGCTTCTGGTGCTTACGAAGTTTGCATTACAGGAACAGACGGTGTAGTTACGTACGAGGAATATTGTTTTGATGCTGTGGTAACGCAACCAGATAACTTGGAAGTTTTTGCTGTGCTTTCTGATGATGGAAAAAATGTTGATTTAAACTTACTAGGAGCAGAGGAGTATATAGTTCGTCTTAATGGCGTAGCGCAGACGGTTATAAGTCCTTCTTATAAAGTGGCATTGGCCAATGGTGTTAATACTTTAAAGGTAGAGACCAATCTTCCGTGTCAAGGCTCTTTTGAAATGGAATATATTGTTCTTGATAAACCATTTGTCTATCCAAACCCGGCAAGTGATAAGGTGCAAATATTTACGGGAATCGTCACTACAAATAATGTGGTAAATATCTTTGCTCTAAATGGAAGGTTAGTAAAAACTAGTACCATTCCCGAGGGAACTACGGAATTGACTATTTCGGTGAACGATTTACCGTCGGGAGTCTATCTTTTAAAGTTACAAAGCGATCATTTAACAGAGACTTTTAAATTAATTAAACAATGAGAAAAATAATTGCATTTGGTTTTTTCCTATTAGTGTTTGGTTGTTCAAAAGACGAAGTAAAATCGCCTTCAAGTGCTTTGCTTGTTTTTCCACTTCAAGATTCTGAGTGCACTACAGGAGCAGATATTAATGAGACCACAAGATTAATTACTTTTCAATGGGAGGCTTCAGATAATACCCAGAGTTACAAGTTAACCGTAGAGAATTTATTGACGAGTACCCCGCAAATTGTAAGTACAAACCAGACATCTGCGCAAGTGCAAGTGGCAAAGGGTACACCTTACTCTTGGAGTGTTGTTTCTGAAAATGCTAAATCTAGTGCTACAGCTAAAAGTGAGACATGGAATTTTTATAATGCAGGAACCGTACGTTCCTATATTCCTTTTCCAGCAACAATTACGTCGCCTATTTCCGGAGAAACGGTAATAAGAGACACAAATAATGAGGTGAAATTAACATGGTCTGGAGCTGATTTAGATTCAGACATTGTGAGTTATGAAGTGTATTTTTCATTGAATAGTACACCAACGCTTATGGCTACGCTACCTGAAAATACAAGCGAGTTAAACGTTTCTGTAGTCGAGAATACAGTGTATTACTGGCGTATCAAGACAATAGATGCTGCCGGGAACTCTTCTAGCTCAGGCGTGTATAGTTTTAAAGTTTTAGAGTAATTTAGGTGTTGTTGTATTGGTTCATGGTGATGGTAATACCCGCGAGTACAAAAGACTTTATAACTTCTGCTGAGCGCTCTAAACGCTCTGGCATTGCGGCTCTTTCATCGTCATTCCATTTTCCAAGAACATAATCTACCTGCCTACCTTTTCCGAAATCAGCGCCAACTCCAAATCTAAACCGGTTGTAATTGGAGGAATTTAAGGTGTTTTGAATGTCCTTTAAGCCATTATGTCCGCCATTACTTCCTTTAGTTTTTACTCTGATTACGCCAAAGTCTAAATTGATATCATCGGTTATAACAAGTACATTTTCTAAAGGTATATTTTCTTTTTCCATCCAATAGTGTAATGCCTTACCGCTCAAATTCATATAGGTAGATGGTTTTAAGAGTAAAACACTTCTTCCTTTTATTTTGAAGGTAGTAACATCTCCTAGTTTGGCGGTTTCAAAACTTAAGTCTTCTTGTTGGGCAAATTTGTCTAGGACTTTAAAACCGATATTATGCCTTGTTTGGGCATATTCTGGACCTATGTTTCCTAAGCCAATGATTAAATATTTTTTCATAGTATTCTGCTCTTCTAGATAGCTTTTAGGTTTTTTAAAAAAGAACTTTAATAACTTAAACATCCAATGTGGTTTTAGCTTATTAATGGCTAAAAATACAAAAGCATCTCAACAAATATGCTGAGATGCTTCTTAAGATTCTTTGTTGAAAGTTTATTCAGCAGCAGCTTCTGTTGCTCCTTCAGCACCTTCAGCACCTTCTTCTTCTTCTTCGTCAAGAACAACTGCATTACGTGCAGATTTAACTTGAACAACAACCGTGTTTTCCGGGTGTAAGATTGAAAATTCGTCATTTAATAAAGTCGCAACAGCAATGTTTGCTCCAATTTTTAACTTAGAAATATCAATATCAAAGAAATCTGGTAATTTAGCAGGTAAAGCTTTGATTGTTAATTTACGTTTTCTAAATAATAAACGACCACCATTTCTTACCCCTGGAGAGTTACCTACCAAACGTACAGGAATATCCATAGTAACTTCTTTATCAGCAAATAACTGGTAGAAATCTATGTGTAAGATAGCATCTGTAACTGGGTGAAATTGAATATCTTGTAAAACAGCATCAAATTTATTTCCACCTTCAATTTCAATCACTGCAGTGTGAGCGTTTGGGGTGTACACTAAGTTTTTGAATGCTGGTTCATCCGCTGAAAAGTGTAATGGTGTTTCCCCTCCGTACAGTACGCAAGGAACCTTTCCAGCATTACGTAAGGCTTTTGTTGCTTTCTTGCCTACGCTTTCTCTTTTAGATCCTGAGATTGTAATTGACTTCATTATATATATTTAACTATTAATTATTCTATTTTATGTTAACTGCCATTAAAATAAAGGGCACTTAATTGGTAGTTTTACCTACATTAAAAATTTTGAACTAATTGAGGTGTTGCTATGTACTCTTTCCATAACATCAGCAAATAAATCTGCACAACTCAACACGCGTACTTTTTTACTATCCTTTCTTGAAGGAATAGAATCTGTTATAATTAGTTCTGATAATTGAGAATTTTCTATTTTCTCATAAGCATCACCAGATAAAAGACCATGAGTAGTAATAGCACGAACACTAAGTGCGCCACGTTCTATCATTAAATCGGCAGCTTTGGTTAATGTACCCGCAGTATCTACCATATCATCTACCAAGACAACATTCTTACCTTTTACATCACCAATTAGCTCCATGTGCGAAATTATGTTCGCTTTTTCACGTTGCTTGTAGCAAATTACTACATCACATTCTAGTGCTTTAGAATAGGCATAAGCTCTTTTAGAACCTCCCATATCTGGTGACGCAATGGTTAGATTATCTAATTTTAAATTTTTTAAGTAAGGTAGAAACAACGTAGAGGCAAAAAGATGATCTACTGGTTTTTCAAAGAAACCTTGTATTTGATCTGCATGTAAATCCATGGTGATAATACGTGTTGCTCCAGCAGCTTCAAGCATTTTTGCTACTAACTTTGCAGCAATTGGAACTCTAGGTTTGTCTTTTCTATCTTGTCTAGCCCAACCAAAATAAGGCATAACTGCGGTAATGTGTCTAGCAGATGCGCGTTTTGCAGCATCAAGCATTAATAACATTTCCATCAAATTTTCCGAACTAGGATTCGTAGACCCGATAATAAAAACTCGTGTCCCTCTTACAGATTCCTCAAAAGAAGGTTGAAATTCTCCGTCACTATATCTAGAGAAAATAACTTTACCTAGCTCCGTACCGTAAGACTTTGCAATTCGTTCTGCTAAAGCTGTACTTTGAGTGCAGCCAAAAATTTTAGGTTCTGGAACTTGATAAGACATTGTTAATCTCTTGTTTTTTAGTTTATTGGACTTCAATTTCTTTAAGGAGTGCAAATTTAGATATTTATTTGGCGTGATAAAGGATTATTCTTAAATTTTTTGTCAAAAACAGAAATATATTTTATAGTTTTGCACTCCTTAACAGCTCGAGTGGCGGAATTGGTAGACGCGCTGGATTCAAAATCCAGTTCCTCTGGAGTGTGGGTTCGATTCCCACCTCGAGTACGAAAGTAAAAAACCCCTGTATTTACAGGGGTTTTTTGTGTTTATAATCTTTTTTGAACACTTTGATTTCACGAATTTCCAGATCTTTATATTAAGTTTTTTAGTCGATTTATATTATTTTTTAAGGGTGTAAGTCTCAATGAACTGATCGAATAATTGGAGAACCTTATTCTTTTTCATCTTGTTAACCTGCATTTTTCTACCCATTATCGGTAATGCAATGGCAATAAGACGGCTTAAAAAGTATATCATCTTGGTAAATATGCCCACTATTGACCTTCTTTTATCCTACCAAACAAAGAACGGAACGACCTTAAAACCTTTTTGAAAAATAGACTCCGACTTTTCCTTCAGAATATCTTGGAATAAGAGACATGTCTTTTGAGTAGATAAATGGATTCCATTTGAATAAGTAGTCAAAATGATAGACTAACTTGGTGACAAGAATACCCAGGCCAGCACCAGCTAAGACATCAGAAATCCAATGTTTGTTATTTGCCAATCGTAAACCACCAGTAAGGGTTGCAAAACCGTATCCAGAATACGCTAAGAGTGGACTAGTGTCTTTATATTCTTCATAAACGACAGCACCAGAGGCAAAGGTGATGGAAGTATGCCCAGAGGGGAAAGCATTTTCATTAGAGCCATCGGGTCTAAGTTTGTAAATATTTTTTTTTAGTGCCCTTGTAAATACATCTGTCAGAATCATGGATATAGTAAGATTTTTTGTCTGATCAAACCAATGGTTTTTTGCTTGAACTCCTGCAACGTCTGCCATAAATATGGTGGCCACGGGTGCATATCTTGTATAGTCATCTAAGTTTGTTTCAAAATCGTTTCCTATCCAATTTCTAGAGCTTGTGTTAAATGATTTCTCAAAGCCGCTATCAGATAACAAGATCCCTGCACCGATAAGTGATAGGGGTACCAAACTTTTCTTTAACAGATTCGTCTTTGGTTTCACGCTAGTGCTGTCTACTTGTGCAACCGCTTTTCCCAATATAAAAATAACAAGAACGGTAAGTATTTTTCTTTTCATAAAAAATGGGGTTGTATTATTTAATCGCTATTGCATTTCAATTGCGGTCTTTTTAGCACCAACTACGGAATTCATAATAGTCAAGACTGTTTTTAGTAGTCCTGCTTAGTCTGTCTAGCTTCCAAAATAAAAAGAAAATACCAGTTAAAGGAGTTTCATACGAATTAATGTTTTGTAAATAAAGACTTAAGGCAGAATTAAGCTATCGTAATTGAGTGTTTTTTAATAGATTGATTTTCAAAGGTACCTTGTAATTCTATTGAGAATATAAAGGCATTGTAGCTTTTAAATAAGGCTACTTTTTAAGTATTAATTGAAGTAAAAATTGAAAGGGTAAAGTATGATGATTATTAAATGAAAGAAGAAAGCTTCCTTCGTTTAAGTCAATCCTGTTTAGAATAAACACATTTGGGCGATAGTGCCTCTCTGAAAACCTAAATTAAGTGTACACTTCAGGTATATATGCCATATAAATTAATGATATAAGGTTACTTCGAGGGCTTATTTTTTTTCATCTTATTAATCCATATTAAGATGCCTGTTATGGGTAGCGAAGTTGCTATTAGGCAACTTAAGAAGTAAATAATTTTAGTGAATGTACCTGCAAAAGAACCTACATGAATACCTCTGATAAGACTAGCTATTTTTCCGCCAAGCTTTTCATCTTTAAAAAGCGATTTTGAAATGAGTGTATTTGTATATGGGTTAAATTGTAGTTTATCTGCAGCGTCATAAGCAAAAAAGCCATCACTTTTTTTTCTGATCATGACACTTTCATTTGGTTTTAAGGGTAGTGTAATTCTGGTAGCTGCATTTTTATGAGGTAAGATGCTATCTGTTTTGTTTAGTAGCGCTGCGTAATCTATCGTTGGAATTTGATCATAAGCTGTTTTTAAGGGTAGGGTCTTATCAAACCTTGATTTACCCAATTTGTCTCCCAGTACATTTTCTAGCCCGTCATAATACCACTGAAAAGACCATAGCAAACCTGTTAGCCCCATTAATAACATAGGAGCAAGTGCGTAAAATCCAAAAGTATTATGAATGTCATAATTTACGCGTTTCCAATTAGCTTTTGTTTTCAAAGTAAAACCCTGTTTCCAAAACTTCCGTTTTTTGAATTGTTTTATTTTTTTTGGCATCCAAAGTATTAATCCAGAGATGCATAACACTATAAAAATAATAGTACAAATACCAACAATTGGCCTCCCTATTTTTTGATCAAGAAGTAATACACGGTGTAACTCTTCAACGGAATGAATAAAAGCTTTTGTTTTCCCTGTTGTTTTAACTTCCGCTCCGGTGAATGGATTGATTTGAACAGATCTACCTCTCGCTGGTTTACCAGAGTGTGCCTCATCTTTAGTGAGTAAAGTAAATTGTAAGTTCTGATTTTCATCTTTTAAGTAAATGAAATCTTTCACTACATGATTTTCTTTCTCAATAGCTGTTATGATTTCTTCAAACGAAAGTGGTTCTCCTGTTTTTTCAGAATAATAATCTTGCTTATCAAAAAGTAAAATTAGCTCGGCTTCAAAGGCTAGAATAGTTCCTGTTAGACAAACTATAAATAAGACAATACCACTGATGATTCCTAGCCATAGGTGTATGTCGTTTATTATTTTTCTAAAAGTGTATCTTCTCATTTTAAAAATCAAATTTGTGTTCTAAATACGTGTTCTGAGGATGTAATTTTTTGTTTAAATTATGTAGAATTTCAGCGTTTTCCTTTTCACCTTGTTTTAAGGCTAAATCAACCACCCTATCTAAGTAAGAACTTTGGGGTTTAAAATCAAACCCTATCTTATCTGATAATAATTGATAATTATGTTCTAATAAAGATGGGTTTTTAATCAGCTCCTTTACATTAAGTCTAAATCCTTCAAAGACGGTTCTAAGCCCATCAATTAAAGAAGGTAGTACAACACTACCATGGTCTTCTTCTTTGTAGTATTTACTGTGAAAATTTAATTTTTTAGGAAGATTTTCTTCTACTAATTTGAGGCTAATTTTTTTAGCTTCAAAATGGGCATAATGTTGCGTACTAGGCTCTTTTTGGTTTCCTATAGAATTAGCATTGGCAAAGAATAATGTGGTTCCTTTAAAATCCTTGGTTTTTAAAGTACGCTCTAATTTTTGTACGGTGGTATTATTGTCCCACCATAAGCTGGGGTCTATCACGATATAAGCGTTGAAGGGAGATGGTGTTTTTAGTGCCAGGTTAAAAGCAAAAAGTCCTCCAAAAGAATGACCTATTAAAATCTTATAATCTAAAGTGTTGTAATTTTTATTTACTTCAGGAATTAACTCATCAGTAATAAAAGTTTCAAATTTATCTGCACCACCAGATTCATAAGATAGATCTGTAACGGTTGTTGGGGTTAAATCTCTAGATCTATTGGTGTTTTTAATAGCAATAACAATACATTCTGGAATTTGAGGATAGTACCCATTAGCTAAATTTTTAACCATGCCTGTTACCGTATGAAAATATTTTTCTCCGTCTAATAAATAAATTACCGGGTAGTTTTGGGTTTCAAATTTTTCATTTGTATAGTTTTCGGGTAAGGATACCCAATATGTTCTCTCTTCATTTAAAATGGTAGACTGGATCTTTTTTACGTCTCCGATTTCTATTTTTTGAGCATTTGAAAAAACAGTAAAGAGACAAAGGATGTAAAATAATAGTTTCATTGCTTTGTTTTTTTAGGAAATAGAAAAGAGGATACTGGTTGGTATCCTCTTTCTTGATATGATGTGTTTAGAATACACTATAAAATATGCCTATTCTAAAATTAAAAGGTTTTTGTGGTATTCCGTAACCGTTGTAATATTCTTGGTCAAAAACATTATCAGCTTTTAGGCTAATTTTATAGTTGTTTTTTTTGTAAAAAACAGTGGCATCAACAGTAGTATATGCTTCTGAACCAAAATTATTTAGGGTGCTATTGTATATTTCACTCATATGATTGGCTCCAAAACCAAAACCTAAGCCTTTAGCATTACCTTTTAAAGCTTGGTAGCTCATCCAGAAATTCCATACCGTTTCGGGAGTGTATGTTAAACTGTTCCCTAAAATAGCTTCATTCCCAAAATCAACTTTTTCAAAAGTAGCATTGTTCTTAGTATATCCAGCGACAATATTTAGGCCAGGAGCGGGATTTGCAATTAAGTCTATTTCAAAGCCTTTGCTTAAGGTTTCCCCTGTTTGCGAACTTATTCCGTTTTCATCTACAATAATATCGTTATCAATATTAATGTTATAGTAACTAATAGTACTTACTAATTTACCATCAAAAAAGTTGAGTTTAGTCCCTGCTTCAAATTGCTTAGCTCTTTCAGCATCCCAAGTAATGATTTCCCCATTACCATTGTCAGAAGGAGCGTTATTACTCAATCCATCCATATAATTTACAAATACAGATGCTTTATCGTCAAAAGGGTTATAGGCTAAGCCTAGTTTGGTACTCAAGCTATTTTGATTACACCCATTAGTTCCTTCAAGACCATTTGCGATAGTATTATCTGCCATAAAACGATCAAAGCGCAAACCTCCCGTAAGGGTTAATTGCTTGTTTACCGTGATGGCATCAAAAGCGTAAAAACCTAAGGTTTGAAACTTTGTAATAGTTTTATTTTTAGTTTCATCAGCTAAATTAGCTTCAAATTGCTCATTTGTTAGCCCTGTAATTATTGGATTAGTAGTATCAACAGCATCTATAGTATTCCAAACACCTGTACGTTGTGTATCGTCAAAATTATGTAAGTAGCTTAGTCCTGCAATAAATTTATTCTCAATTTTATCACCTTCAAATATGTTTAAAAAATCTTGTTGTACGTGAGTATTTCCCGTTTCTCTTGGATCTAGTTGAAGGTAATATCTGCCAACTGATGTTTCATCTAACATAACAACTCTGAGGTAATTGGCATCAGTGAAGGTGGTGGCTTTCGTAAATTTTGTTTTTGAGGACCAAGTATCGGATAATGTATAGTCAATGGCTATTTGAGAAGCTAAAGTAGAAAAGTAACCAGCCATTTCATTAGTGCCATAGTTGGTGTGGTAGTCCCAGCCTAAATCGTCCCAAGAATTAACGTCATCTGAAATAAGACTTCCTGCGAGGCCTCTAGCAAAGTTTAAGTTACGTTTACTCTTGTTGTATTCCAAATTGGCTTTTACACTTAATTTATCAGATACATCAACTGTTATAGATGGTGCTACCATAAACTCTCTAATAATACCTTGGTCTTGAAAACTATTTTCAGAATTATAAGCAGCATTTAATCTAAAATACACTCTATCTTCTTTACTTAAAACAGTATTATAATCAACTGTTGCTCGTTCTTGTTCCCAACGGCCAGTAACAAATCCAAGATCTAGCTTTTTACCATCGTAGGCTTGTTTAGTAACTTTATTTACAACGCCACCAAAGTTTGCGATGTTATTTACATTTGTACCGTGTAATAAGGATCCTGGTCCTTTTACAATTTCCAAACGTTCTATGTTTTGCGGATCTAAAGGGGCTTTTATCCATGCAATTCCTCCATTTCTCAAATGAACATCAGACCTAAATCCTCTTAAATAAACGCTTACATTTCCGTCATTTGATTCCACGTAACCTCCTCCTGTGATACTCTTAAAGGCGGAAGGTAGATCAGTTGTAATTTGCTCTTTTAAAAGGGCATTGGTTACCACAGAATAGGATTGTGGGTTATTGATGTTTTTTAAGGGTACACGGGCTACATATTCAGATTCCTTATGTGCAAACTGATTCAGTCTTTGGGCACTTACAACCACCTCACTGAGCTTTTCACTACTTTCATTTAGTAGTACATCTTGTACCGTAATATTTGGGGTATTTACATGAATTGTCATTGCCTTTTTTTCCATTCCGATAAGCGAATATTCAATGGTGTAAGAACCATAGGCTACATTTTGTAGTTCGTACGTTCCTAATGCGTTAGTTATTGATCCTGCGTTAAGCTCCTTTATGATGACATTGATAAATGGGGCAGGAGCACCGTCTGATGTAATAATTTTTCCTGATATAGTGGCGGTCTGGTTCTGGGCATTTAATGTAGCTGCAAAAAACAATAGGAGGATTGCTCCTAATAGTTTTGATATTTTCATAATATTCTAGTATTTTCGTTATTTATATTTAGTTTAAATAATAATAGCTGCAAAAGTATTCTAATGCTTCACGACTAGGGTAACGCGAAAAGTATTATTAAAGCCGTAAAAAGTATTTTATGAAATCAGTATATCGGAATCACGTTTACCCTCATAAAGTGACCACCAAGGTTTTTACAGAAGGTTTTAAAAAGAAGGCGATTGAGGATCATACGCTAGTTTCAGAAAATCCTTTTATAGTAGGTAAAACGCGAGAAATACTACTTGATGGGATTAAAGTTAATATGCGTAGTGGGAAAATAAATCCGCCTCTTAGTATTGATGTAGTTCATGATTTTCCTTTTTTAAAAATTCATTTTGAAATTGAAGGCAGCAGTATTTATACTCCCAACAATGATAAAAGTGTTGTGGTCGCAATTCCAGGAGGGCATTATAATTTTTTTTTCTTACCAGAAGTAAATGGAACTTTGCGTTATGATAAACCCCAAAGAGAAACTTTAGAAATTTTATTTACAAAAGAATATTTGAAGCGCGTATTTGGTACTTCGTTTAAGAAAGAATGTTCTGAGTTTGGTATAGCCCTAGAACAGAATCATCCCTTCTTGATGTGGGAAAATAGTAAGCCTATTACACCGCAACTTCATAATATAATTAATGAAATTATGACGTGTGATTTTGAAGGAGGTTTAAAAAAAGCTTATTTAGAATCTAAAATTACAGAGATTCTCGCTATTTTTTTTAATCGTTTAAAAAATAAAGAAAATAAGTGTCCAGAGGGTATATGTAAAGAGGATTATCTAAAAATCATACATGCGGAAACCATCTTAAGAGATCATATTAAAAACCCGTTCACTATTGCTCAACTAGCTATGGTGTCAGGCGTCAATCAATTTAAATTAAAGAAGCATTTTAAAATAATCTTTGGAAAACCAATTTTTTCGTACGTGACAAATTTACGCATGGAAAAAGCCAAGAGTTTAATTGTAGATGAGGGCTTTACTATAGCCGAAGCAGCTTATGAAATAGGATATAAAAACCCGCAACACTTTACGGTAGCTTTTAAAAAAGTCTATAATTTTTTACCTAGTAGTCTAAAAAAAGACTGATTCTAGGGCAAAAAAAAGAGCCCAGAGTCAATCAAGACCGAGCTCTTTTACGAGAACACTATATGAAAATGAAAATTTACTATTTAACTAACTAACTCATGTCAAATATAGTATGATTACTCACTTTTGTAAAACTATTGATGTGTAAGTAGCAAAACATGTGGTTTATCTGTTACATTTTGTTGTTAAGGCTTATTTATTGCTGTTCTTTATATTATTTAAGTATTATGAAGCTTCTGGTAGCACAATAGTAAATGTACTACCGTTCCCAATTTCACTTTCAATTTTTAAACGCCCATTGTTTTTTTCCAAGTAGTAAAAACAGGTGCGTAAACCAAAACCAGAACCATTCTCTTGGGAAGTTCCTTTAGTGGTGTACCAATTACTTCCATTTAAAATTTTATCAATTTCTTTTTCCGTGATCCCAACACCATTGTCTTTTATAGTAATGTGTATTTCTCCATTGTGAGCTTTTGTTTCTACGTGAATTTCACCTTCTTTATCGGTAAACTTTATAGCATTGTGTAGAATGTTTCTAAAAATGAATGAGAAACTTTCTTTATCAGCGTAGAGATAGGTTTTAGTACTTTTTACGGTTGTGATAATGTCCTTCTTTTCAATGGCATGTTCTAGCAGGTTAATAGTTGGGTTAATTACCTCAAAAGGATCAAAGTTGGTAAAGTCTAAAGGTTTGTTTTGTGTTTGCTTTTGTGACCATTCAAAGAGTCCGTTTAAAAAATCATTGAGATGGTCTAATTTGGTAGAAAGTTGATTAAGGTATTTTTTGCTTTCTTCTGCATCTAACTCATTGTTAGCAATCATATCTATCAATCCTTTTAAACTTGCCAAAGGAGATCGTACATCATGAGATATTAATAAAAATAGCTTCTTATTAATCGTATCTAGATGTTCTAATTCAATATTTTGCGCTGTAATCTTCTTGAAGTTGTGATCAAGAACTAATGCTATAGGTGTAGATATGAATATGGGTAGAAAAATACTTAAGTAAAGTCCTTTCCAAAATTTTTCCCATGCCACAATATAGTCGGTTATCAGAAATGCGGAAACAGATAAAATAACGCACAACAATACTACTATGAAAGGATGATGTAATTTATTTTTTAAAAAGTACATAATTTGGGTTTTAAGAAAAGTATAGCCATCTTAAATAAAACGCTAGCCCTTTATAAGTACAAAAATAGAATCAAACTGAAAGAAAAAACTTACAAGTTAGTTAGCTTGTAGTTTTGGGTCGGTGAATGTCACGATAGTGTAGTTTAAATATAAGCAATTTTGCTGTTACTTCAATGAGAGTAAAGACTTCAATTAAATTTGATACCATAAAAAAGAGCCCAAATCAATTAAGATTGGGCTCTTTTACGAGAACACTATATGAAAATGAAAAATTTTATTATTACTCAATAAATAACTAACACATTTCAAATGTATAACCGTTATATTCTTTTTTAAAACAATTGATGTGTAACTATCAAAACTTGTGGTGAAACCTAAATATGTTTTAAAAAACTCATTTTTCAGCGGGTAGTACAATAGTTATTTTTGTTCCGGTATTTATTTCGCTATCAATTAATAATACGCCGTTGTTTTGCTTTAAATAATATAGACAGGTTCTTAAACCAAAGCCAGATCCATTTTCATTTGAGGTGCCTTTGGTGGTGTGCCAATTTTCACCATCTAGAATTTTTTTGATTTCATTTTTTGTGATGCCAATTCCAGAATCTTGTATGGTGGTAAAGATCTGTTTATTTTTCACAAAAGTTTCAATGGTAATTTCTCCATCAATTGGAGTGAATTTGATGGCGTTGTGTAAAACATTTCTTAGTACAAAAGAATAGCTCTCTTTGTCCGAATATATTTTGTGCGTACCAATGTTCATGGCAATTCTAATTTTTTTTAGCTTGGCAGCAGGCTCCAATAAATCATGAGTAAGCTTTATGATATCACTACTATCATATAATGAAAATTCTAAAGGTTTGTTTTGCGTTTGTCTCCTTGCCCAATTAAGCAAACCGTCTAAAAAGGAATTTACATTTTTAATTTTACGGGAGAGTTCAGAAAAATAGAGTTTAGCCTCTTGCGGATCTAAATCATTATCGGTTACTAAATCAATGGTACCAATTAAACTTGCCAGCGGAGATCGTACATCATGTGAAATTAATAGGAATAGCTTTTTATTGATCGTATCTAAATGCTCTAATTCTTTTTTTTGAGACTGAAATTTTTTGAAATAGCGGTCCATGATTAAAGCGAGAGGTAAAGATATAATGATAGGCAGGAGTACCGCTAAGTACATGCCGAGCCAGAATTTTTGCCAGTGGGCAAAGAAATCACTGATTACATATCCAGACACCGATAAAAAAAGCGACAATGGGACCACAAATATTGGATGGTGTATTCTATTCTTTAGCGGGAGCATGATATGTTTGTAATTGCGATTAACATTAATTAAATCGATAATTGTTTACATCAGTAAAATAAAATAATAACGGTAAAAATAACGGTATTATTGGGTGTACGAAAGACAACTGTAGTTTATTTTTTACAAGTTAAAGAGTTAGTAATAAATAGTCTAGATGATGCTAAATAGAAAAGAGCCCAAATCTATAAAGATTGGGCTCTTTTACGAGAACACTATATGAAAATGAAAAATTATTATTAAATAATTAACTAACTAACTCGTGTCAAAGGTATGACGGTTAGTTGCTTTTTTAAAAGAATTGATGCGTAAGCAGTAAAACTTGTGGTGAACTGCTTATAATTTGTTTTTATCTTTTTTGTAGTGATTTTTTAAGGCTAAATAAACACCATTACTCCAGCCAAATCCATCTTGAACAGGGTATTCTCCGCCACCAGCATCTAGCGTCATGTCTTCTACATTGTATTTCTCTACAAACTTCCCCGTGTTTTCATAGACTTTTTCATTTAAGGCAATCCACCGTGTAGCAATAGTTTTTGCTAACTCATGATGTCCGTAGTTTTCGAGACCCACAATAGTCATCCATTGTAAGGGTGCCCAGCCATTTGGCGCATCCCATTGTTGCCCTGTATGGTTAGCAGACGTAACAACACCTCCTGGTTTCAAGAAGTTTTGAGTGATATAAGTGGCTACTCCATCTGCTTGTTCTTGCGTAGTCATTTTAAAAAATAAAGGATAAACGGTGGCTAAAGAAATTACGCCAGTAGGCTCACTAGCAACCCAATTATAATCTTCAAAGACCCCCAAAGTTTCATTATAGCTATATCTATTTAAAAATTCCTTGCGGTTTTCCATGCTCTTTTTTAATGTTGTGGTAAATTCAGAATTGTCCTGAAAAGCGGTAAGAAGCACTTCTTCTAAACCGTACATAAGTGCATTTAAATCTACAGGGAGTATATCTGTAGTTTCTATGGTCTCCATTGTTTTTCCATCAGCAAACCACCTGGAAGAATAATCCCAGCCCGATTCTGCTCCAGAGCGTAAATCACGATACATTTTTGTTCCTCCAGAAGTTTTTTCTACTTGGGTATAATCTTCTCTATATGATTCTTGCCGCGGAGTGTCTCCTTGGTCATAATACCTATTTAAAACTCCAACAGGGGTTAGTACCGCATGATTGATAGCATAGGAAGTAGATTCCGCACCATCCATCCAGAATTCATATTCTTTTTTAAGAGGTTCTTTATATTTTTGATAAACACGCTCTCCTTTATGCGCCGCTAATAATTTCACCATCTGGGAAAAGAATGGAGGTTGAGACCTAGTGATGTAATATGTTCTATTTCCATTTGGGATATGACCAACGGTATCAATAAGGTGGGCAAAATTATCTAACATATTTTCAATAAGCTCAAACTCGCCGCTTTCTACTAAGCCTAGCATTGTAAAATAGCTATCCCAATAGTATACTTCTCTAAAGCGCCCACCAGGAACAATGTAAGATTTTGGTAAGGGAATTAAAGAGCTCAGTTCATTTTCTTGATCAGATGCTCTTGTTAATACAGGCCATAATGCAGTTACATGTTCTACGGCAGTTTTTGTAGTGTCGGATTTAAAATCAGAAGATATAGCTGTAGGAACTTCAAAATTAGCATGAACAAACGTTGTTAAATTAAAAGTGGAATCATTTTTTTTTTGTTCGTAGTTGCGTTTAATTTCATCGTAAGGAAATTTTGCGGTACAATCCACAAATGTTTTTCCATCTTCAAAAACCTGATTTAATTGAATTTCAGCAAATAAATCTCCTAATAACTCATCAGGAGCTGTAATTATTTTGAGTTCTCTAGCTGGAGTTTCTGTAATAGGTTTTTCGGGAACTTTCTTGACCTCGTTTTTGCAACCTAGAAGAAGCAGCGCAATCAGCAATGCATAATATTTCATAAACGTAACATTAATCAATGAAGGATAAAATTACTATAATTTTTAAAGGAGTCAATTTTTTGAACGGCATATCCTATTCATATAGTGGATAAAGCCTTAAATTTAACTACTTGTTTAGAAGTAGAGATATTCTAGATAAATTAATCGTTCAAAAAAAAGGAAACATGGGTGAGGTTAAGGCACAAAGAAAAGTATCGTTAACAGGAAGTTTAGCATTTAATGATATTAAAGTAGAAGCTCCGGTTACTGTTGCAGCAGGGGCGTTGGGTGTAAAAGAAGCATTGCGCCATGGTTTCAAAGAAATGGGTGTAATTCGTGCCATGGGTACCTTACTGAAGATGAATCAGGTAGACGGATTTGAATGTCCGAGTTGTGCTTGGCCTGACCCAGAAAAATCCTCGAAATTTGCAGAATACTGTGAGAATGGCGCAAAGGCCTTAGCTGATGAAGCAACAACTAGTAAGATAGACGCTTCCTTTTTTGCGAAAAACTCTATAGAAGATTTATCACAACTTACGGACTACGAATTAAATAAATTTGGGCGACTTACAGAGCCTTTACTATTGGAGCCTGGAAGTTTACATTATCAACCCATTTCTTGGGAGAAAGCATATCAGTTGGTAGCAGAAGAGCTTGCAGCTATGGAAGATCCTAATGAAGCTATTTTTTATACCTCAGGTCGTTCCAGTAATGAAGCGGCTTTTTTATACGGTATGTTCGCTAGGGCTTTAGGAACTAATAATATGCCAGACTGTTCTAATATGTGTCATGAGTCTAGTGGTGTCGCTTTAGGAGAAACCTTAGGCATTGGTAAGGGGTCTATTAAATTAGAGGATTTATATGAAGCAGAGGTGGTAATTGTTGCGGGACAAAACCCAGGAACAAACCATCCTAGAATGCTTTCTGCTTTAGAAAAATGTAAAGCAAATGGCGGAAAGATTATCAGTATAAACCCCTTAGAAGAATCAGGTCTTGTTAATTTTAAAAATCCACAACATGTAGAGGGGTGGATTGGCAAGCCTATAGATATTGCAGATTTACATTTGCCAGTGCGCATCAATCAAGATATACCTTTAATGAAAGCGATAATTAAAAAATTAGCCGCTTTAGATCAGCTTGATACTACGGTCTTTGATCATGATTTTATCAACCAGTATACAGATGGGTATGAGACGTTACTTGCAGATATTGAAAATTTTGATCTTGAAGATTTAATACAGCAAACTGGAGTTAATGAAAAGCTTATAGATGTAGCAGTATCGTTTCTTGCTAAGAAATCTAAAATTGTAGTTTGTTGGGCAATGGGACTTACCCAACATAAAAATGGGGTAGAAACCATAAGAGAATTTATAAACTTATTATTATTGAAAGGGGCAATTGGGAAGCCAAATGCCGGTACTTGTCCGGTTCGTGGGCACTCTAACGTGCAAGGCGATAGGAGTGTAGGGATTATGCATTTTGTAGATGAAGGACTTAATCAGCGTATTCAAGAACATTTAGGTTTTACGGCTCCTGATCAACCAGGTTATGATGTGGTTAAAGCGATGAAAGCCATGCATGATGGTAAGGCCAAAGTATTCATGTGTCTAGGAGGTAATTTTTTAATGGCCGCTTCAGATACGGTCTATACTGCAAAAGCTATTGAGGCTTGTAGTCTAACAGTACAGGTGAGTACTAAGTTGAATAGAAGTCATTTAGTGACAGGTAAAACAGCTTTAATTTTACCAACATACGGGCGTTCAGAAAAGGATGTGAAAGACGGGAAAGAACGTTTTATTACGGTTGAAAATAGTATGGGACGTGTGCGCCAATCTAAAGGTGTGCTAAAACCAACTTCAGGGAATTTACAAAGTGAGCCAGATATAATAGCGGGTATTGCAGATGCCTATTTTAAAGGCAATCATGCTGTTGATTGGTTGGCCTTAGGGACCGATTATGATTTGATGCGTGAAACTATAGATAAAGTAGTGAAAGGTTTTAAAAACACTAATGAGCAATCTAAGGGTGTGGGGTACTATTTACCTAATAATGTGCGCAATTTAGACTTTAGTATGCTTCCTAACGGGAAAGCACAGATTACCCTAAATAAATTACCAGAACATCATTTAAACTCAGATGAATTTATGTTGATGACCATCCGTTCTCATGATCAATTTAATACAACAATTTATGGATTAGATGATCGCTACAGGGGAGTATATAATGAACGCCGAGTGGTCTTTATGAATGCAGAAGACATGAAAGAAAAAGGCTTAACAAAACTTGATGTGGTGAACCTACGGAGTAATTACGATCATACACCAAGGGTGGCTTTTAATTTTAAAGTTTTGCCGTATGCTATTCCTAAAGGAGATATTGCGGCTTATTATCCAGAAACAAATGTATTGGTACCTTACAATCATTTTGCAGATAGGAGTTATACCCCTATTAGTAAATCTGTAGTGGTTACGGTAGAAAAAGTTAAGTAAATAAAAAAGGGAGCCATTTGGCTCCCTTTTTTTATCTTTTATTTTTTTAAATACTTATTCAAAAGAAGTGAATTTAAATTTTTGTCCGCCTACAGAAGCATCGGCCATTAGTCCTGCTTTTGGTAATGCAAAAACAGCCACACCGTCTTTGTACTTTGCGTTAAATGCAATTCCTGATCGTACTGCTACAGCAGAAGCTTCTGCCGCAAAAGAGAATTTCCCTTCTTTAAAGTCGTTCATAGCTGCGGTATTTTCAAAAAAGATAACTTCTATAATTGCTTGTCCGCCTGCTTGAAAACCGATATTTAATTTTTTAAGATCTGCCATTCCTATTAAGTTACCACTTTCATAAACGGCACCATTTCCAGAGGCAGCTCCAATAATAAATCCGCCTTTTCCAACATTAGGGAAAATAACATATCCGGCAGATTCTTTAAAGAACGTATCTAAGCCTTCATCGGCTTTTATTAAAAGTTCTTTTGCTTCTTGAGCGTCATCAATAATTCTCTGATCTTTAACGGTTTGTGCTTGTCCTGCAAAAACAAAAAGAAGAGAAAAAAGTATACTATATTTTAGTGTTTTCATTTTCTGTATATTTAGTTCATCTATATACGTGCAAAGTTAGCGCACTTGTTTTTTCAAGTGTACTAAGTTTATGTTAAAGCTATCGCACGTTTATTGAAAAGCTGGAAACCCAGTGATATCTGCACCTGTAATTAATAAGTGAATATCATGCGTGCCTTCATAGGTAATTACACTTTCTAAATTCATCATATGGCGCATAATGCTGTATTCGCCTGTAATACCCATAGCACCTAAAACTTGTCTGGCTTCTCTAGCAATGTTTATAGCCATTTCTACATTGTTGCGTTTTGCCATAGAAATCTGAGCGGTAGTTGCTTTGCCTTCATTTTTAAGTTGGCCTAAGCGGAGTGCCATTAATTGTGCTTTCGTGATTTCGGTAATCATTTCTGCCAATTTTTTTTGTTGTAGTTGTGTTGCCGCAATAGGCTTACCAAACTGTATACGCTCTTTGGCATACCGTAAGGCAGTATCATAACAGTCCATTGCGGCACCAATAGCACCCCAAGCTATTCCGTATCGAGCAGAATCTAAGCATCCAAGCGGAGCACCTAATCCTGTTTTTCCCAAAAGGATGTTCTCTTTGGGTACTTTTACATTATCAAAAATAAGCTCCCCAGTAGCACTTGCTCGTAAAGACCATTTGTTGTGTGTTGTTGGGGTGGTAAAACCTTCCATACCACGTTCTACAATAAGTCCGTGAATACGGCCTTCTTCATTTTTTGCCCATACGACAGCAATATCTGCAAATGGCGAATTTGAAATCCAAAGTTTAGCACCATTCAATAGATAATGGTCACCCATATCTTTGTACTTGGTTTCCATGCCGCTTGGATTAGAACCATGATTGGGTTCTGTTAGCCCAAAGCAACCCATAAATTCTCCAGACGCTAATTTTGGTAAATATTTTTTACGCTGTGCTTCATTCCCATAGGTAAAAATAGGATACATGACTAAAGAAGATTGTACGGAAGCTGTAGAGCGCACGCCACTATCGCCGCGTTCTATCTCTTGCATAATAAGGCCGTAACTAATTTGGTCTAAACCAGCGCCACCATATTCTTGCGGAATATAAGGGCCAAAAGCGCCAATTTCTGCCAGGCCACCAATAATCTCTTTAGGAAACTCTGCTTTCTGAGCATATTCTTCTATAATAGGAGAAACAGAACGTTTTACCCATTGTCGTGCAGCGTCACGAACTAATTTATGTTCTTCTGATAAAAGATCATCAATGTTATAGTAATCAGGAGCTTCAAATAAATCTGGTCGCATAGCTATGGGTTTTTACCAAAGATAAATAAAGATTTATAACATGACAACGCTCAAAAGTTACATTTTTAAATAAAAGTCTTTGGTAAGTTCTATGTATTCTTTGGTGTATACATTTCGTTCTAATTCTATAATAAGCTCCTTAGGTGTGTACTCACTTTCTGTAAGTGAAAACTCAAGTAGACTTCTCTTAATTTCGGTATTCTCTGTTCCTCTAACCTGTGTAATTCTGTTTGGGTATAAATTGTTTTCTAAGGCTAAAGCGATAAAATTTTCTTCTTCTTTATACGGTATGATAGTAGCAAATACACCTGTAGGAGAAAGTAGCTTGGAAACTCCGGCAACTAATTCGTCAAAAGGGAGTGATGAGTTTTGACGGGCTTGATCACGAGCATCATTACCACTAGAAACTTCTTCACTGTAGAAAGGCGGATTAGAAACAATCAAATCATACAGCTCAGCTTCCTCAGGTTCCTCTTCCGTATATTCATCAACAAACTCATCAAAACCAGCATGAAAGCAAAATAAACGATCTCTCCAATCTGAAGCTTCAAAATTATCGGTACATTGTTCAAAAGCGTCTCCGTCAAGTTCTATAGCTTCAATAGTATCTGCAATAGAACGTTGTGCTAGCATTAAGGCAATAACGCCTGTTCCTGTTCCAATATCTAAGATAGTATGCATGGAGTTGTTTACGCTTGCCCAAGCACCTAAAAGCACTCCGTCTGTGCCTATTTTCATAGCGCATTTATCTTGGTTAACGGTAAACTGTTTGAAGCGAAAAGGTTTCATAAAAGAAATTTAATTTCAAAATTAAGGCTTATTTGTTGGGCATAAAAAAATCCCTTAACAATTACGCTAAGGGACCTAAAATTAAATTATACTAATTTTATGGCATCTTGACTACTATTGAAGGAGGCTATAAATAAATTCTGGATTACCTCTTTCGCCCGCTTCATTGGTTAGGGCTAAAAATTTTATTTTATAGTAATTGTCATCCGTATCTCTAAGCACATAAAATACATCTTCTTTTAAAGAAGGTAATGTGCTTGGTCCGCCACCGTTTCTCCAAGTGCTACCTATACCACGTTGGTCAATTAAAAAATTAGCGGGGTTTATGTCGGTCAGTGTAAAATTGTCATAGGTAAAAGTAGCTTCTGCTGTATCTACCATATATACACTAACAGCTGCTTTTGTATTGTTCACCACATAATCTGCATAACCATACGAGCCAAAACCTTCTATAATGTCGGTAAATACAGTAAAGTTTAAATCCCACTTTGTCGCTTCTGGTTCAACCGGAACCATGGTTTCTGTGGTAAAACTAAAGTAAGAGAAATTATAAGCAGAATTTTTGGTAATGGTCACTTCTTGGTGGGTGGTATCCTCTAAGTTGGCATATTGTAAAATATAATCAGCACCTTCTTTTAAGATCCGTATTTTTTTCCAACCTCTTTTACCTTCACCATCACCTTCAGTAATTTTTACATTACCAGTGGTGGCCGGTGTAGTAGCAATAGCTTCACCTAAATTAAGTAAGTATACAGGATTGTTCTCATCTGCATCTTCTATTGTGGCTATTGCGGTACCTGTAATTGCTCCATTTGGATGGTCTATATAGGCCGCATTTGTTGCTTGAAAAGTGCCAATGGCAACTTGTGGCTGCAAATTTATCACCTCTTCGGTAGTGCTATTTACGGCATCAATATCCGTAGTAGTTAGAGCAGCGACGGCCATGTATATAGCGCCGTTAATCGTAACTTGAAATTCTGAGCCGCTATAAAAACCTAAATCCCAAGAGTCTCTTTTTACAACGGTACTAGTTTCGGTACTTAAGTCTATATAGACTTGGTTAGGTTCGTTAGACCCTCCAACTTCGGGAGAAATAGCGGCTCCTTCAATGACTATTTCAATAGGAGCTGCGGGAGTATCGTCATCAGAACAACTAGAAAATAATAGGACGGCTAGTGCGGCAAAAAAAGTAAATGCATTGTGTTTCATACGAGTAATTTTTAAAAGTTTAGATTGTATAATAGTTTGAGATAAAAAGACCTACCGTAACCAAGTAAAAGTCCATTGTTAGTCGTAGAATGTACGCCTCCAGAAGTGGTATTACTGATGGCTACACTGGTTACATCTAGTATATTTCTAGCGCCTATAGTTGCTTGGATTTTTTTGTCCAAAAAAGATTTTCTAATGGAAGCATCCATCCAGCTATAGGCATTGGTTTTAGATTTTGAGAAAACAGAATTGCCTTCTTCATCTACATCAGAAGCGGTGTAGTCATATTGTGCACCATTATGTTTAAATAAGAGACTAAATGCAGTGTCCCATTTTTTGGAGCTATAGGTGCCACTTGTATTTATTTGAAAGGAGTATAAGAAATCATTAGAAGCATTTGCTTCGTTTTCAGCTATTCTAGAGATGCCTTGTATGGTGGCTCCAAAATTAAAATTCCATTGTTCTTTTTTAATACGGTTTTCGGTGGTTACCCCCCAAAGTTTATAGGCATTAATATTGATGTACTCATACTGCAAAGGGGTGCTGTTAATAACGGCAAGATCTATTTTGTCATTAATATCTATATAGCTTGTTTTTAGCGTGTTTGTCACTACCCCATTAGGGATTGCAGTTGTTTTTTTTAGGTTGATAAATGCGGTATATCCTTTTTCAGGATTTAAATTTTCATTCCCCCGTACATCATGGTTAGAATCTACAAAATAATAATAGAGTTCTTGAAAATTTGGTGTGCGGTATGAAGTGCCTATATTTCCTCGTAACTCAAGCCTATTTTTTAATTGCTGCCTAAGACTTAGAGATGCCAAAAGTTGGCTGTTAAACTTTGAATTGTACTCGTACCTAAATCCAGGTCTAGCAGATAAATCATTTGTTATTTTCCATTCAGAAGAAGTAAACAACGCTACGTTGCTTTGCGTGTATTCTTTGTCTTCTTGGGTGACTGCGCCAGACGCTTGTGTGTCAAATCCTTTATTATATCTTGCTTCATACCCTAATTGAAAATTGTAATGATCATTCTTAACCAGATTATTTATAGTTCCTTTTGAGAACAATACTTTGCTAGATTGATAGGTTTCATCGGTTTCATCGGTTTTTTGTTGTGTGACGATGTAATAGTTAAACTGATTTAGGTCTCTTTTCTGCTCTTGATAGGAAAGAGAAGCGTCATACCTTGCTCCAGAATTAAAAGTACCATTGACACTTAAATTATTTACGTACCTATTGGTTTTAAAGATTTTATCTGTTGAAGAAGGGTTGCTTGTTTGGTTTTCTACATCAATATTGGACCGTACTGTTTCATCGTAATAGCTTAAAGTTTCATTGAAGTATTCGAACTTATAAAATAGCGTGAAATTATCCCGTTTGTAAGTAAGAAACGCATTGGTGTTGTATTGTATTTTAGGCAGCCATTCATAACCTCTTAAACCATCATTTTGATAATAACTTTGCCCTTGTTTGTTGTCAAAGAAACCAGCAAAGTCATTTCTGTTAAAGCCAATGCGCGCATATAGCTTATCACTTAGGTTATGAGATATATTCAGGCCCTGAATGTGTCTTCCTTTATCAAACCAAGCATATTCATTGCTCACCGTTTCTTCTTGTGTTAGAAATTGAATCTTCCAAGGTTCCTCAGAATATTTTTTGGTAATAATATTGATAACTCCAGAAACAGCATTGGCTCCATATTCTACGCCCATGGCACCTTCTACAATTTCTATTCGTTCAATATCATCAAGGTTTATCTGGGTTAGATCTATGTTATTCCCCATTCCACTATCACTTACTAATGGAATGTTATCAATTAGAATATTAAAGTATTGGCCATCTAGGCCGAAGAAAGAAATGGTAGATTTTCCGGTCTGCGAACTTGGTAAAATTGTAAGGTTCAAATTAAAATTTAGAACGTCTGCAAGGTTATTTGCTGCTTGATTTTCTATTTGTGTTTTAGTAATAACGATTACATTATTTATAGACTTATTTATCGTCGTGGGATTATATTGCCCCGTAATAACAACCTCTTTTAAGGTTTGTATTTGTGCAGTATCATTCACTATAGTTTGAGAAAAAAGAAATCCGGTCAATACTAGGGTAAAAAAAAGGCAGCAATAATTTTTATTTAGACTCATTCTTGATTAGATTTGTGGCAAATATAGAATCTTATTTTAATTGAGTCTAAATAAGATTAATGTTTTTTAAAAGAAATCAATTTAAATTTTAATGAAATGAAAAAATCTATCTCTCTTGTCCTATTAAGCTTTGTCTTTGTTGGGGTGCTACAGGCTCAACAAAAAAAGAAGCAAGACCAGAAGGCTATCAAAAGCATGTGTGGATGTTTTGAAGTGGCGTTTAATTTTGCAGAAACTTTTGAATATTCAAATGATTCTACTTATACGCCTTCCAAAACAAAACATGATAAAGGTTTAGAATGGGTACAGTTAGTAACGGATACGGATGATAAGATTATGTTACAACATTTGCTTATTGTTGGTCCGTCAGAACAACCTTATATCGTAAAACATTGGAGACAAGATTGGGAGTATCAGAATACTAATTTGTACGAGTTTGACCATGATAATAAATGGAAATTTGTTAGTTTGCCCAAAAAAGAAGTAGAAGGGCAATGGTCACAGAAAGTGTTTCAGGTAGATGACAGTCCGCGTTACGAGGGCACAGCTACTTGGGTACATGTAGATGGTAAAAGTTATTGGGAGAACACAACAGATGCGCCATTACCAAGAAGAGAATATACAACGCGTAGTGACTATAATGTAACGACCAGAACAAACAGACAGGAAATTGTTGCTAATGGTTGGATTCATGACCAGGATAATAACAAAGTAATTCGCGAAGATGGTAGGGAAGATGTTTTACTTGCGCAAGAAAAAGGACACAATACGTATGTAAAGGTGGCAGATAGCAAATGTAAAGCGGCACAGGAGTACTGGGCGAGTCATGAAGCTAAATGGCAAATTGTACGTATAAAATGGGATGAGGTTTTTGCCAGGAATAAAGATTTGTTATTAGAAGAAAAAGTGGACAATAAGGTGTTATTTAAATATTTGTTTGATGACGAAAACTACAACACGGCAGAACAAATAAATCCAGTTATAGAATCATTTGTAAAATAAAATAAAGATGAAAAAACAATTACTACTAGGTCTAGTGCTTTTATTTGGACTTCAATTAAGTGCGCAAGAAAATATTTTTTTGGAGCGGGATTATTGGAATAGTAAACCTACTATCGAAAGTATCGAATTAAAGATTAAAGAGGGGAATGATATTACCGCAAAAACAGCTAATAATTTTGATGCTGTTGTGTATGCTATTTTGCAAGAAAATGATAATGCTGTTATCAAATACGTGCAATCAAAGGAAGGCAATGATGTAAATAAATTAACGCATGATGGTAGAACTTATATGTTCTGGGCTGCTTATATAGGGAATACAGAAATTATGGACTATCTAATCTCGAAAGGGGCAGAAACAACCATTACCGATGATAAAGGGAGTACCATATTAAATTTTGCGGCTTCTTCAGGACAACAGAATACTAAAGTGTATGATATTTGCTTAGCTAATGGAGCCGATTTGGCCAAAGACCTAACGCCTAATGGGGCAAATGCGTTGTTGTTATCATCCCAAAACGATCCAGAATTTAAACTACTAGATTATTTTTCTTCAAAAGGCTTAGCAATCACTAGTGTTGACTATGATGGGAATGATGCTTTTAATTATGTAGCTAAAACAGGTAATATAGAACATTTAAAAAAATTACATCAGAAAGGTATCAAAGGAACAGATAATGCTTTTATTTTTGCGACCCAAGCGGGGCGCAGAGCAAAAGCGAAACCATTGAGCTTTTACAAATTTTTAGAATCGTTAGATTTAAACCCTAATGTTATAGACTCGGAAGGGAAAACGCCTTTACATAATCTTGCATCTTACGAACAGAACAAAGAGGTGCTAGATTATTTTATGGCTAAAGGTGTGGCTGTTAACTTAGAGGATGTTAATGGAAATACTGCCTTTTTAAATGCTGCAGGGAGAAATAAATTGGAGATTATTTCTTATTTGTTGCCTATGGTAAATGATGTCAATCACGCGAATAAAAAAGGAGAGTCTGCATTGGCATTGGCAGTTGCGTACAATTCACCAGAGGTTGTGTCTTACTTGCTTAAAAATAAAGCAGCTATATCTAGTGCTGATAATGACGGAAATACCTTAGCTTATTATCTTTTAAAAGCTCATAAGAAGCCAGATTTTGAAGAAAAATTAAACGTGTTAAAAGCGGCAGGTTTTGATCTTGCTAAAACACAAAAAAACGGAAATACCTTATTTCATATAGCATTGGAATATAATGATGTTGCTTTGCTAAAACGCGTAAATGAGTACGGTGTTGATGTTAATGCCAAAAATAAAGAAGGTATAGCTCCTTTGCATTTAGCTGCTATGAAAGCTAAAGATGATCAAATTTTAAAATACTTATTGAGTATAGGAGCAAAGAAAGCTGCAGTAACAGATTTTGAGGAATCTGTTTATGATTTAGCAGCTGAGAACGAGTTGTTACAAGAAAATAATATATCAATTGAATTTTTAAAATAGTATGAAAAACGTATTTAAAATAGCGGGAATAGCATTGGTTGGATTTGTAGTCTTATCCGTATATTCTTTTAGTGCTGCAGCCTCTGCAACAAAGTATAAATGTATGATGCAGATGGTAAATTACACAGGTGAAGGTGCCTATGTGGTAGTGTCGTTAATCAACCCGAAAGGAGATTATGAAAAGACGCTTTACGTGCAAGGAGATGATAGTGAATGGTATCATGATCTAACAGAATGGTGGAAGTTTTATGGGAAAAAGCGCTCTGGAATTGATGCCATAACTGGAGCAACTATTGCTGGGGGAGAACGTATTGTGAGTGTTATTGAAATTGATGATTCAAAAATAAATAGCGGTTACAGTATTCGTTTTGAAACGGCCGTAGAAGATCAAGAGTATTACACAAAAGATGTGCAATTTGAGCTTACAACGGCATCTGTAAAGAGTAAAGTAGAAGGCACGGGTTTTTTACGTTATGTACGTTTATTGCCTAATTAAATAAAGTATATGACAATTTCTATCTGGAGATATAGCCACCTTACCCTGGCTATATCTTCTTTTGTTTTTATCTTATTGGCATCGGTTACCGGAATTATATTGGCTTTTGAGCCTATTTTGGAACAAACTCAGCCGTATAAAATGGCAGACCTTGAAGAAGTTTCTCTCGGGGAAACCGTTACGGTATTTAAGGATGCATACCCTGAAGTTATAGAATTAGAAGTAGATGCGAATGAGTTTGTATTAGCTAGCGTTATTACAGAGGAAGGCGAATCTTTGTCGGGTTATTTTAACCCAAAAACAGCGGTTTTCCTTGGGGAAAAACCCGAGCCTTCAAAGTTTTTTCAGTTTGTAACCAATTTGCATCGTTCCCTTTTTTTAAAAAGCACAGGGCGTTTTTTGGTGGGTTTTTGTTCTTTTATTTTATTTTTAATTTCTATTTCAGGAGCTGTTTTGGTGTTGCAAAGGCAACGTGGATTTAAAAAATTCTTTGCTAAAATTGTAAATGAAAACTTTTCTCAATATTGGCATGTAGTGCTGGGGAGATGGTCTTTAATTCCAATTATCATTATTACAGTTACGGGAGTGTATTTGTCCTTAGAAAAATTTAATGTTTTTCCAGAAGATAAAACGTCACATAATGTAGACTATGAGTCTATCGCCGCTATGCCAATCTTAGCAGAAAATGATTTCCCTGCATTCCAAGGTGTTAAGCTTTCTGAGCTTAGTTCCGTAGAATTTCCTTTTTCAGACGATGTAGAAGATTATTATACGGTGAAATTAGAAGACAGAGCGTTCTTAGTGAATCAGTTTACTGGAGAAATTTTAAGTGAGGTTCAGAGTCCACTTACCGCTATATTGTCCAATCTTAGTATTCAATTACATACCGGTAAAGGCAGTATTGTTTGGTCTTTAATTTTAGCGGTGGCAACGATAAATATTTTGTTTTTTATCTATTCAGGGTTTGTCATGACGTTTAAAAGAAGACAAGCACGCATTAAAAATAAATTTACAAGAAATTCTAGCACCTATGTAATCTTAGTAGGTTCAGAAAATGGAAGTACCTTGGTTTTTGCCAATGCGTTAAAAGAACAACTGATTGCCTCTGGACATAGCGTGTTTTTATCGGAACTGAATAAGTATGCTACCTATAAAAATGTGGAGCACGTCATAGTCATGACCTCTACATATGGAGAAGGAGAAGCTCCTGTAAATGCTAATAATTTTTTGAAACTATTAAGTACTACATCACAACAAAAGAATTACAGTTTTTCTGTACTTGGTTTTGGGTCTTTAGCATATCCTGAGTTCTGCAAATTTGCATTTGATGTGGATGCGAGCTTACAGCAGCAGGGCAATCATCAGTTGTTACCCGTGTTTACTATTAATGACAAATCTTTCAGCAGTTTTGAGCAGTGGGTAAGTCTGTGGTCTAAAGCTGCGGGAGTAACTATTGCGGTGCCTTCCAGTAGTCTAGACGTAAAACCTAAACAATTAAAAGAATTTAAGGTCGTTTCTATTACGGCCGCAAAGGATAATCCTGATGATACTTTTAAACTTGCTTTAAAGCCGCGTAAGCGGCTCCAGTTTACATCGGGAGATTTATTAGCTATTTATCCTAAAGGTGATTATCAAGAGCGTTTGTATTCTATTGGAAAGCTTCAGGATACGATTCATCTAAGCGTAAAGCTTCATGAGCATGGTTTAGGTTCTGGGTTTTTAAATGCTTTGAGGAAAGATGATAGTTTTTCTGCTCGAATTATAGAAAACAAAAATTTTCATTTCCCTAAGAAATCTGATCGTGTTGTGATGATTGGTAATGGTACGGGAATATTGCCATTTTTAGGAATGTTAGATCAGAACACAAAAAATATTCCAACGTATTTGTATTGTGGCTTGCGCAACCAGCAATCTTTTGCTTTGTACGAGTACGAATTGAATGCTAGTTTGTCTAATGGGCATTTAACGAAACTTAACTTGGCGCTCTCTCAAGAACAAGGAAAGGTATATGTTCAAGATCTTTTAATGCGTGATGCTGATTTTATATTTGAAACCTTATCCTTGGGAGGAATCTTTATGGTGTGTGGTTCATTAAAGATGTATCAAGGGGTTTTGGAGGTGCTTAAAGCGATTTGTAAAATGAATAAGGTTGATTTTGAGTCCTTTAAACATTTAGTGCGATCAGATTGTTACTAATTTATTTTTAAAATTAATTGCCCATTCATTTTTTATTTAGAATGATTCTATATAAATTAGTTATTTAGAATGTTTATAAATAAAATGATGCCCCATGAACGATATTAACACTATTTATTATAATGATTTTGGAATAGCATTCCAATGGAAAAGAAATCTAGGTAAAGATTTTAAAAAAGTGCAGTTAGTTTTTAAGGATACAGGAATGTATCTAACTCCTGGTGAGCTGATGCATTTTTCATCTAAAGTAGATGATACCTTAGATAATTTATGTTTATGCTATGATTGTCAAAATAAGGAAACTTGCAAGTCTTATTTGCTGCAAACTCCATTAGGGCAATTAAGCTTTGCGCTGACCTATGCTGAACTTGAAAAAATTAAAGATTTAATAACGGGAACAATTTTTCAATTGCGTTTAGATACCATGCTTAAAAACCAGTCTATAGATTTCGACTAATTCTGTTTATGCTATGTATAATTGCTAAGCCATTCTTTGATGTAAGAATGGTTTTTTTTGAGATGGAGACTATTCTAAATACAAATCTACCAGCCCCAATGGTGTGGTAACATGAATAGTTTTATTTTCCCGATCTACTTTAGTGATAATTTCGTCATTGATAGGAATCAATAGTTGTTTACCATCTTTTAAAGCTTCAAACAATGCTTGAGAAGTACTGTCATTCACACTTTCAATAACACCTATATCTCCATGAACACTATCTAGTAATGTAAAACCAATAACCTCGTGGAAATAGAACTTATCTCCTGTTAGTTTTGGTAATAACGTTAATGGAAGGTAGATTTCAGAGCCCATGATACGGTCTGCATCAGACTCATCGGCTATTTCTTCAAAACGAACACGTAGAAGTGTCGATTTGTGCAGCCTAGATTTTTTAATAAAAAAAGGAATCAGGTTATTTCCTAAAGAAATAAACACTGATTCCAAATTTTCGTATTCTTCGGGTTCGTCGGTATCTAATTTAATTAGAACCTCACCCTTAAAGCTATATTTAGAAACGATTTTACCTAAGTAGAAGCAATCTGACTTTAGCATACCGTTCCTAATTTATTACTCTTTTGTTTCTGTATCAGCAGCAGGAGCTTCTTCAGCAACTGGAGCAGCTTCTTCTGTTGCAGCTTCAGCATCAGCAACTACCTCTTCTGGTAATGCAGCAGCAGCAGCTTCAGCAGCACGCTTTTCATTCACTAATTTTTCAGCTTCTAAAGCTTTTGCTCTAGCTTCTGCCTTAGCTTTGTCTAAACCATCTTGCTTAGATCCTACTATTTTACCTTTTTCTTCTAACCAAGCGTTGAATTTTTCTTCAGCTTGCTCTTCAGTTAAAGCACCTTTACGAACACCACCTAATAAATGATGCTTCATTAAAATACCTTTGTAAGATAATAAACGCTTTGCAGTTTCAGTAGGTTGTGCACCATTCTGTAACCAAGTTACTGCGTTATCAACGTTGATATCAATTGTTGCAGGGTTTGTGTTAGGATTGTAGATTCCTAATTTTTCTAAGAATTTACCATCTCTTTTAGCTCTTGCATCTGCTGCAACTACCCAATAGAATGGTTTTCCTTTTTTACCGTGTCTTTGTAATCTAATTTTTACTGGCATATCACATTAATTTGTAGGGTGCCCGACCCTTGATTATTAATTCAAAATTTTGTTTTCATTTCCATAATGATGAAAATCCAAAACATGCTTATCGCTAAGCGGGTGCAAATATACCTTTTTTTGGTAAATTAACAACACTTTTTTTTGATTGCAGTATCTGTTATTATACGTTAATAACTCTTTGGAACTATCTTTCAAGGAAACACCTCTTTTTTGTATTTTTACAGACTGCTTTTTTAGAAAGAAAAACTCCTATTTATGTACCTGATTTTTGATACAGAAACTACAGGACTTCCTAAACGTTGGGATGCTCCTTTTACCGATACCGATAACTGGCCTAGATGTATCCAGATTGCATGGCAATTGCATGACGATATGGGTAATCTTATTGAGCATCAAGATTACTTGGTACAACCAGAGGGGTTTAACATTCCTTACGATGCAGAGCAAATTCATGGTATTTCTACTGCTTTGGCAGAACAGAAAGGGATCCCCTTAGCGGAAGTTTTGGAGAAATTCAATGAGGCCATGGCAAAGACAAAATTTATTGTTGGCCAGAATGTGGGGTTTGATTTGAATATTATGGGAGCGGAGTTTCATAGAATGGGGGTAGAAAACCCGTTACAAGAACTTCCGGTGTTAGATACGTGTACAGAACATACTGCAACACTTTGTCAGATTCCTGGTGGGCGTGGAGGTAAGTTTAAACTTCCTACCTTAACAGAGTTGCATCAATTCTTATTTGGTGCGCCGTTTGGAGAAGCGCACAATGCTACCGCCGATGTGGAGGCAACTACACGTTGTTTTTTAGAGCTTGTACGTAAGCAGCAATATACGATTGAACAGTTAGATGTTCAGCCAGATTATTTTAAGAATTTCTCTGAGGCAAATCCGCAAGAAATTCAATTAATTGGTTTAAAACATATCAATCTAAAAAAGGCCTCTAAAAAAATAGCAGATGCCCTTTGGGATAAAGATACAGGTGGAGTTTCTCAAGAAGAGATTAAAGAAAATTTAGCCACCTTAGAGAATGCTAGTTTTGCGCATCTTCATAATCACACCCAGTTTTCTATATTACAGTCTACCATCAGTATCCCTGCCTTAATTTCTGCTGCCGCTAAAGCAAAAATGCCGGCAGTAGCCATGACAGATCACGCCAATATGATGGGAGCATTTCATTTTGTGAGTGGTGTTCTAAATCATAATAAGGGAGTTGTTTCTCGCAATGAAGAAAACTTAAAGCGTTTTGAAGCAACAAAAAACGGAACCTTAGCAGAAGGAGAAGAGCCTTTGGAAGAATTGCCAGAACCGGAAGTAGAAATTACCCCCATTATTGGTTGTGAATTTCAGGTTTGTGAGGATCATACCAATAAGTCTCAGAAAGATAATGGCTATCAAATTGTAATGCTGGCCAAAACAAAAAAAGGATATTTAAACTTGGCAAAAATGTCTTCTATCGCCTTTGTAAGCGGTAAATACTATGTGCCGAGAATTGATAGAAAAGTTGTTGAACAATACAAGGAAGATATTATTGTTTTAACAGGAAATTTATATGGGGAAGTGCCTAGTAAGGTACTAAATGTTGGAGAGAATCAAGCAGAGGAGGCTTTGCTTTGGTGGAAAGAAACCTTTGGAGATGATTTGTATATTGAAATCATGCGTCACGGTCAAGAAGATGAAGATCGTGTAAATCAAGTTCTGATTCAATTTGCGAAAAAGCATGATGTAAAATTGGTTGCCACCAATAATACGTATTATGTAGAGAAAGAAAATGCACATGCCCATGATATTCTCTTGTGTGTTAAAGACGGGGAGAAACAAGCTACGCCAATAGGTCGTGGTCGTGGGTATCGCTACGGTTTGCCTAATCAAGAATACTATTTTAAGTCTTCTGATGATATGAAGGAGCTTTTTAAGGATATTCCTGAAGCTATTATTAATATTCAAGAAGTGGTAGATAAGGTAGAGACATTTACCTTAGCTAGAGATGTATTGTTACCGGCGTTTGATATTCCTGAAGAATTTCAATTTCCAGAAGATAAATTGGATGGTGGTAAACGTGGTGAAAATAAATTTTTACGCCATATCACCTATGAAGGTGCTAAGAAAAGATACGGTGAAATTACTCCTGAGATTGATGAGCGACTAGATTTTGAACTTCAAGTAATTGAGAAAACAGGATATCCTGGGTATTTCTTAATTGTAGAAGATTTTATTCGCGCTGCTAGAGCTATGGATGTATCTGTAGGGCCGGGTCGTGGATCTGCAGCAGGTTCTGCAGTGGCGTATTGTTTGTGGATTACCAATTTGGATCCTATTAAGTACGATTTGCTTTTTGAGCGTTTCCTGAATCCGGATCGTGTAAGTATGCCCGATATTGATATTGACTTTGATGATGAGGGTCGTGGCCGTGTAATGGATTATGTGATTGATAAATATGGGGCCAACCAAGTGGCTCAGATTATTACGTATGGTACCATGGCGGCAAAATCATCTATTCGAGATACGGCCCGTGCCTTAGACTTACCTTTGGGTGACGCGGATCGTATGGCGAAGTTGATTCCTAACATGTCTAAGCTAAAAAAGATTATAGGGATCGATGAAAAAGTACTAAAAGCTAAATTCAACAGCGAAGAGCTTTTAAAAATTAATGAGCTTTTATCCATTTCTGAGGGTGATGGCTTAGAATCAGAAACCTTGAACCAAGCATACATTTTAGAAGGGTCTGTGAGAAACACGGGAATACATGCTTGTGGCGTAATTATTACGCCAGATGATATTACCAAGTTCGTTCCGGTAGCATTGGCGAAAGATTCTGAGATGTATTGTACCCAGTTTGATAACTCGGTGGTAGAAGATGCGGGCTTACTAAAAATGGATTTCTTGGGGTTAAAGACATTAACCCTGATTAAAGATACCGTAAAAATTGTAAAAGCAAAACACGGCGTAGAATTAGATCCAGAGAATTTCCCTCTAGATGATCTTAAAACATATGAACTTTTCCAGCGTGGAGAGACCGTAGGGGTGTTTCAATATGAATCTCCCGGAATGCAGAAACATATGAGGGCCTTGAAGCCTACAGTTTTTGCGGATTTAATTGCCATGAATGCCTTGTATCGTCCGGGGCCAATGGAATATATTCCAAGCTTTATTGCGCGGAAACACGGAACGGAAGAAATTATTTATGACCTTGATGCTAATGAAGAATATTTAGCAGAAACCTACGGAATTACCGTATACCAAGAGCAAGTGATGTTGCTATCGCAGAAACTGGCAGACTTTACCAAAGGTGAGGCCGATGTTTTGCGTAAGGCTATGGGTAAAAAGCAGAAGCATGTACTCGATAAAATGAAGCCTAAGTTTATTGAGCAGGCTTCAGCAAAAGGGCATGCGGTAGATAAATTAGAGAAGATTTGGAAAGATTGGGAGGCCTTCGCAGCTTATGCTTTTAACAAGTCTCACTCTACTTGTTACGCTTGGATTGCATACCAAACAGCCTATTGTAAAGCGCATTATCCTGCGGAATATATGGCTGCAGTACTTTCCAATAATATGAATGATATAAAGCAGGTTACCTTCTTTATGGAGGAATGTAAGCGTATGGGCTTAGATGTATTAGGGCCAGATGTAAATGAATCATACTACAAATTTGCGGTAAATGACGCGGGTGCAGTTCGTTTTGGAATGGGAGCTGTCAAAGGTGTAGGTCGTGGTGCTGTAGAAACCATTGTAGAAAATAGGAAAGAGAAAGGTCCTTTTAAATCTGTTTTCGATTTATCAAAACGCATTGATTTAAGAGCAGCAAATAAAAAAGCATTTGAAAATTTAGCCGTTGCTGGTGGTTTTGATTCTTTTGGTGACACCCATAGAGCACAATACTTCGCGGATGAAGGAGACGGAATTACTTTTTTGGAGAAAGCCGTGAAATACGGTTCTAAATTTCAAGAAAATGAGAATTCTAGCCAAGTAAGTTTGTTTGGTGATGCCAGCGAAGTGCAAATTGAAGAGCCGGTTGTTCCGCCATGTGAAGAATGGGGAACGATGGAAAAATTACGTCGTGAGAAAGAAGTGGTGGGAATTTATATTTCAGGACACCCGTTAGATGATTTTAAGGCTGAAGTCAAATCGTTCTGCAATGCAAGTCTTTCTAATTTAAATGATCTAGAAAGTATTGTAAATAGAGAAGTTTCTTTTGCTGGGGTTATAGCAGATGTTCAGCATAGGGTTTCTAAGAATGGAAAAGGTTGGGCCATGTTTACTATGGAAGATTATACGGATACCTTTGAGTTTAGAATTTTTGGAGAAGAGTATCTAAAGTTTCGCCACTTCCTGATGATCAACTCTTTTGCGTATGTTAAATTATTTGTGCGTGAAGGTTGGGTAAACAGAGATACGGGTAAAAAAGGAGATCCGCGAATGCAATTCAATAGTTTTATGTTACTGCAAGAAGTAATGGAGACCTATGCGAAAAAACTTACCATCAATTTAAAGATTGATGAATTAAAAGAAGAGAAAATTTACGAGCTCAAAGAAACTATTGATGCACACCGAGGAGAGCATTCTTTAAACTTTGTAATTTACGAGATGGAAGAAGAGATTAAGGTAGATTTGGTGAGCAGGAAGCAAAAAGTACAGATTTCTAGTGAATTGTTGCATCTTTTAGAAAAACAAGATATCTTGTTTAAATTAAATTGATAAAGTTTCTCGATAGGGCAATAGCTAAAACGAATGTAACGTTAGTAAGGAAAAAGAATAATATTTGACTAAATTTGTATAACAATAAATACGAAAAAAATGGCATTAGAGATAACAGACGCAACTTTTGACGAAGTAGTCTTAAAAAGTGATAAACCAGTAGTAGTTGATTTTTGGGCAGCATGGTGTGGACCATGTAGAATGGTAGGTCCAATTATTGATGAAGTAAGTACTGAATATGATGGTAAAGCTGTTGTAGGTAAGGTAGATGTAGATGCAAATCAAGAATTTGCAGCTAAGTACGGTGTACGTAACATTCCTACAGTATTAGTTTTTAAAGGAGGTGAAATTGTAAGTAGACAAGTAGGAGTTTCTCCTAAGAAAGTGTACACAGATGCAATTGATGCTGCATTATAGTAAAAAAAGATATTTTATATTTTAAAGAGGGTTTCACAAATGTGAAACCCTCTTTTTTTTGGGGAAGTAATATTCAAAAGTTGGGCTTTAGTAGGTATAACTTCTAAAAAAAATGTTAAATAAAGTTTTTGTAGTAGGGTATTTACGTTTTGGCTTGTTTATTGCTTAAACCAAATAAATTAAAAAGATGAAAAGAGTATTAATAGCTGTGGTTTCAATGTTTCTTTTATTTTCATGTGATAAAACAGATGAAACCACTACAGATGGCGAAATGTTTAAACTTGATATTTCGTTTGATGAGAAACAAGGAAGTGTAGAAGTTACACCAAAAAAAGAAGCTTACCTCTCAGGAGAAACCGTTACAATTACTGTAGTGGAAAAAGAAGGCTATGCTTTTTTAAATTGGGAAGGACTTTCAGATGATCAAGATAGTACAAAAACAGAAATCATAGTAACGATAAACGCTGATATAGCTATTAAAGCTCTTTTTGAGGCAGCGATAGAAGAAATGGCTTATAAATTGGCTGTTAATTTTAATGATAGTGAAGGAGTTGTAACTATTTCGCCAATGAAAGATGGGTATAATAGTGGTGAAGATGTTCTACTAACTGCTAGTCCAAAAAGCGGATATACTTTTTCTAAATGGACGGGTTCAATGTCTGGCGATAATTCAGAATTGACTGTGGTTATGGATAAAGACCATGAGGTCACGGCGGTTTTTAAAGCAGATGTAACAACAGATGCTTCGTCTATTTTGTTAAAAGTAGATGCGTTGTACAATATAAGTTCAAAGAAATGGGATTTTTCAGTTGAATTAAAGGATAAATCTAGTGACACTAATATTACCGATGTATCAATTAAAATTAATGATACGCCTTTGGTGTATAATGATTTTTTTAACGAATATGATGTGTTGAGTTTAGAAGAAATTGATGCTGCTAAAGGAGTTGATGTTGTTCTTAGCTCTGCAGATTTGGGGACTTTAAATTATACGGTGCCTATTTCTAGTTTTTCAGGAACAGAAACAATAAATGCTGAAAATTCAGCTGATAATACAAGTGTTACAATCGACTGGCAAGAAGTTGTAAGTGTAGATGCATATAGAGTGTTTAAAAAGTTGATTAAATCTGGTAATAGTGCAGTTGGGTCTACATCTGTTTTTAGTCCTTTTGTTTTAACGAATACGATAACAGTAACTTATGTTGATATATTTAGTGGCAACACAGGAGTTAGTGTGGGAGGTGTTGTTGTACCGTTTGATACGGCTCAGTTATGGGTTGCTCCAGTTAATCGTAAAGATGAATTAGAAAATTTAGATGTAAATAGTTATATAGAAATAGTAGGAAAGCCTAGTAATGGAATAGAAGTTAAGCAATAAGGTTTATAACTAGTTCTTATTTTTAAAATCTAAACAAAAATCCCATAAAAATGGGATTTTTTTAATTTACACCTATCTTTAGTGGTATGAATGTACAATCAGAATTACATAAATCTTCATTATTTCAAAACCTTGGGCTCCTAGCTAATCAAGTAGTGGAGGGATTTATTAGCGGAATTCATAAGAGTCCGTTTCATGGATTCTCTGCAGAGTTTGCAGAGCATAAAATATATAATAATGGCGAAAGCACAAAGCATATAGATTGGAAGCTATTTGCGAAAACTGATAAATTGTACACCAAGCGCTATGAAGAAGAAACCAATCTTCGGTGCCACATGATCTTAGACAATTCTGCTTCTATGTTTTATCCAGAGGTAAAAAATCTAGGAATTGATCATTTAAATAAAATAGGTTTTGGAGTATTAGCTATTGCAGCTTTAATGGCTATTTTGAAGAAACAACGAGATGCTGTGGGTCTAAGTGTGTATTCTGATCATTACGAATACTACGCCTCGGAAAAAGGTAGTGAGCGCCATCATCAGATGTTGTTAGCTAAACTCAATGAGATTAGCGCATCTTCTAGGCTGGAAAATAGAACAGAAACGTATACCTATTTGCATTTGATTGCAGAAAAAATGAAACGGCGGAGTTTAATTTTTCTATTTACAGATATGTTTCAAACCGAAACAGAAGATGATAAATTATTTGATGCGCTACGCCATTTGAAATATAACAAGCACGAAGTGGTGCTTTTTCATGTATTAGATGCGGAGCATGAAGTGAATTTCGATTTTGATAATACACCTAAACGCTTTGTAGATGTAGAAACTGGAGAAAAAATAGATCTCTATGCTGATACTGTTAAAGAAGGGTATCAACAACGTGTTCAGAATTACCAAGAAGGCTTAAAATTAAAATGTGCACAATACAAAATCAAGTATGTTTCAGTAGATGTGGGCAGTGATTTTTCTAAAATTCTAAATACCTACATGACGGAAAGGCAAAAATTCCTATAACCCATAATTATGACGAATCTCACTTTAGCAGATACGAGAGCACTGCCTCAGGTTTTTGCCTTACAACGAAAAATAGAACATCTTTCAGAAAGAGGATATGCTTTTGGGCATCAAGATACGACGTCCTATGGAGTAGGGTGGCGCCATAACCACGATTCGTATACGAGTGATGTGTATAAAGTGGTAGGAGACTTTCCTTTGGTTTATGGTTTTGATATTGGCCAGATAGAGCACGGAAGAGAAAAGAACTTAGATGATGTGCCTTTTAATACGATGTGCGCACTGATACAGAAAGCGCATAAGGAAGGTGGGATTATTACAATAAGTTGGCATGCCGATAATCCCGTATCTAAAGGCGATAGTTGGGAGACTACAATTGCTGTGAAACATATTTTAAAAGGAGGTAGCTATTTTGAGGTGTATAAAGAATGGCTTAAAAAAGTGGCCGATTTTGTATTGCAATTAAAAGATGAAAACGGAATGCTGATTCCGATTGCTTTTCGTCCGTTTCATGAAATGAATGGTGCTTGGTTTTGGTGGGGAAACCCTCACTGTAGTCCAAAAGAATATAAGACTTTGTGGTTGCAAACATTGCAATTGCTATCCGTAGAATTTGAAGTTCACAACTTGCTATATGTATATGCTCCTAATTTGGTTGGTACCACAGGAGAATATCTTTTAAATTATCCAGGAGATCATGTGGTAGATATGTTAGGTTTAGATCTGTATCAACATGGAACAGCAAAAGCATTTCAAAAAACATTAAAAACCAATGTTGAGGTGTTGAGAATGGTGGCAGAAACGGTAAAAAAACCTTATGCATTAACAGAAATAGGATTAGATAGGGTGTTAGAACCATTGTGGTGGAGCACAATTCTTGATGCTACCATCGCAAATACGGGTATCGCTTGGGTGCTTTTATGGCGAAATGATTCTAAAAATCATTTTTTTGTGCCTTATCCAGATCAATTAAGTGCGAGTGATTTTAAAATATTTAGTGAAAAGACGCACGTTTTGTTTTTAGGTGATGAAAAAGTTTGATTTTTTTTATTTTGTAAGTATCTGATAATTAAGTTGAATCATTTATTTTCAAAATTATTTTAAAATAAACTGAATTTTTTAGTCAAAAAAGTTTGCGTAATTAAATATGCGGCGTATATTTGCAACCGCTTAAAGCAACGGTTCGGTAGTTCAGTTGGTTAGAATACCTGCCTGTCACGCAGGGGGTCGCGGGTTCGAGTCCCGTCCGGACCGCCAACAAATCCTCAACATATAGTTGAGGATTTTTTTTGTTTTATAGTTAAGGAAAACAATGGTCTTTCTTGGGTTTTAAGACCTAAGTATTTGGTAACCGCAACATGTTTCTCTTTTAAATTTCCCTGATGGTTAATGATGCAATTTTTACATGAGGGCTTCTTAACTTGCTTTTGGTAGTGTAAAATAAAAACTAGTTCCTACATTAATGGTGCTTTCTGCCCAAATGCTACCATTATTTTTTTCTATCATTTCCTTACACAATACAAGGCCTAAGCCTGTTCCTTTTTCATTATTTGTTCCGTAGGTCGTAAATGCCTCTTTGGTGCTGAAAATCTTATCTAAAGCCTCTTCAGTTAGTCCTACGCCGGTATCTTTTATATAGAACTCCCAATGGTTTTGTTTGTCAGTGGCTCCAAAGGTAATTTTCCCATGTTCAGGGGTAAATTTTAAGGCATTACTCGTTAAGTTCCGAATGACAATACTGATTTGGTTTTTGCCAGACCAAGTCAATGCACTTTCCGTTACTTTGTTTTCAAAAGAAATCGATTTTTTTTCTGCCATTTTTGATAATAGCGAATTATTTTGATTTATTAAATCGCTTATATTGGTATGTTCTGGTTCCGTAATAATGTCATTCATTTGGGTTTGTCCCCAGGAGAGCAAATTATTTAGGGTAAAAGCAATACTGTCTATACTCTCTCCCATGGTGGGTGCGAGTTCAATAAATTCAGCATCACTAATTTGCTTGTTGGTAAACAAATCAAACATCGATTTGAAAGAATTTATGGGGCCACGTAAATCATGTGCAATTATGGCAAACAATTTGGTTTTTGTATGATTAGAGTTTACCAAATGTCTTTCCTTATTTTGCAGTTGCTTTGTTTTTATGGTTAGTCTTCGGTTTAATGTGTTTTGAGTTTTATTGTTTCTTTTGAGAATATATATAATAATAGAAAAAGCGATGATGACTAAAAGTGCTCCATAAAAATACAATCGTTGTTTTGCGGCTACTTTCTCATTCTCTAAGATATAGCGTTCTTTTTCTTGATCGAACTCAAGATTGGATTTTAAAATTTTTAATTCCTTCTGGTTGTTCTTCTCGTTTATGGTGTCAGAAATAGCTTTATATGCTTCTAAATATCCCAATGCAGCTAAAGCTTGATTCGTTTCTTTTTTTAGTTCATAAAGTGTTTTTAAAATTTCATCACGCTCATCTAGTACATTTAAATCGGTACTCAAGGTCAATGCCTTTAAGGCATAAGCTTCCGTTTTTTTGTAATCTCTAAGTTGTAGGTAGGTTTTAGACATGCCGTTGTATAAAGATATTTTATATCTAGTTTGGGCAATGTCTTGATGAATAACTTCACTTTTTTGAAACCACTTTAAAGCTTCAGAGGCTTTATCTTGTTTAAGAAAAATGTTAGCTTTTAATTCATAGGCATAGGTTAGCCAATCTTGTAATTCTAATTTTTCTAAAAGGGGTAGGCCTTCATCAATTTTTTTGGAAGCCTTTTCTAACTCATTATTGTCAATGTACGTGGCTGCCAAATTAATTAGCGTTACAGCTGTTAATCTTTCGTTACCCGTCCGTTTATTTAACTCCATGGCCTTGGTCAAAAAATGAATACATTGCTTATATTCATTTTGCAAGCTATAAATAACCGTAATGTTGATGTATAAGATGGCTAAAGTGGCTTCGTCCTTATGTTGTTTGGCTATTTCAATTCCGCCAAGATATTCTTTGAGCCCTTTTGCGTATTCGTCATTATAGGTGTAAGCTGTTGCTAAGCTACTTTTTGAGAGTAGGGTTACATCAATGTACCTATTTGCCTCTGCAATAGCTTTTGCTTTACTATAATTTTCTATTGCAAGTTCTTTTTTGCCCGTTTCAGAATAATAATTTCCTAAGATAATATATCCTTTCGCCTCGCCTTTAGCAAAGTTAATTGCCTTACTAAGTTCAATAGTTTCGTTGGCTAAACTATTTAAACTATCTAAATTGTAAAAACCATATGCTTTGCCATACGTGTACAACGAATTGATGTAAAGCGTATCTTTTTGGTAGTTCGGTTTTAATTTAAAAGAGGCTATTTTTTGATATAAACTGTCTTTTATGGTTTTTTGACTATAAGCGGTATATAGATTAAAAAACATAACACAGCATAGTGCAATAACACTATCCCGTATTTTTATGGGTCTTATTTGTAGCATAAAAGTAGGTTTTTAGGCGAGTTGGGCTCACATTAAAGGACAAAGGTATCTTAGGGTTTTCTAGCGCCTTGCTGTTTGTAGCTGAAACGTAAGTATCAAGCGTTGAATACACAATTATTGTCGATGAGCAAACTGATTTTTTGCTACTTTCATCGATTGTAACTCTTAGAATTGTCTTTTTGGTTCTGATTACTAAGTACTTAGGTTCTTTTTATGTGGCCGTAATAAGAAGTAAGAGATCTTTATGTTTTTACTTATGAGTTGTAAGTTCTAGAGGACAAAAACGTCAATATAGTATGTGATGGTGTAGAATTTTATTAAGGTTTTTTAATTCTTAATTCTTTCCATTTTTTTGCTACCTGTAATAACTGCCGTTTTGTAAGTTACGGAGGTAATGCATTAAATTTATACAATACGAGTAATTAACTACTGAACAATAAAAGCAATGAAGGAGTATAGGTTAGGGTATGTATTGGCTAGAATAGCAATAGGAGTAAGTATGTTTGGTCATGGTTTGGTAAGACTTCCAAAATTGGAAGGGTTCAAAAATTTCATGGTTCAAAATTTTGAGAATTCTATGGTTCCAGAATTTTTGGTTACACCTTTTGCCTATACGTTACCCATTTTAGAATTTATGGTAGGTATTTTACTTATTATAGGATTGTTTACAAGGCAAGCATTAGTATTAGGGGCAATTCTAATGATTATGTTAGTTTTTGGAAGTACTATGATTGAGAATTGGGGGATTATAGATTCTCAATTGATACACGCGTTTATATTTATTGGGCTTTTGCTAGTTATTAATTATAATTACTGGTCTTTAGATACGAAAGTAAACAAATAAAGGCCATACTTAAGAATATAGAAAGTTCCCCCCGGATTCATGTATTCAAAAGCAGGCCAATATCAGTGGTAGATAATTTCTTAATGGTTTATTTTTTTTCGAGAACAAAAATATTTGACTTAAAACTTATTTCCTTGCGGAAAACCGCAGTGGAGTAAGTTTTTTTTTGTTCAGGCGCTATTTTGAGCCTTTTTTTTAAACAAAGCGTTCATGTTTAATGTATTCTTATGCTGCTTTTAAAGCAATTTATTTCTTCTACAACCAATTTGTAGGGTTTTACAACATAAATAGCAGTTGATGTCATAGCAATATTAGATTTGTCTGATAATAATCAACCATACAAATATTAAGATGAAAAAATTATTAGTACTAGCAGCTATTATATGTTTTGGAACAAGTAGCGCTCAGGAAGGGTTAAAAATTGGAATTCAAGGCGGTTTACCTCTTGAGAATTTTAATGATCAAGTGGGGGTCGTTTTGGGGGCAGATTTCGGTCATATGTGGGCTTTGAGTGAAACTGTTGATTTAGGAGTAATGACCGGGTATATACATGGCTTTCCAGAAAAATTTGGAACAGAGGATGTTAGCATTACCTTACCGAGTATCCAATTTTTACCAGTGGCAGCATCATTGCGCATCTGGGGGTCTAATTCTTTTTCTTTCGGCGGAGATATAGGTACAGCCATAGGTTTAAATGATGGTAATGACGGAGGTTTTTATTACAGACCTCAAATAGGTTTTTTAATGGGGCCTAGTACGGAATTAAACTTTTCGTATACCGGAATACAATTAGATGAAGCCGCATGGAATACGGTAACTCTTGGTATTTTATATACAATACAATTAAAAAGGCCTTACTAAGTTATAGGCTTTTAAGGTTAGAAACTTGTAATAAAAAGAAGTAAATACGCTAAAGGGTAATTGTTAAAAGCGTCAATTTTGATTCCAAATTCTTACAGGTTTAGAAATATAATATTGTTATTGTAGTTTCTAAGTCTTAAATTTACCTTAATAAGAGTACCATTTAACATGCTTTGTGCAGGCTCCTATTTACATGATACAGAAATAAGAGCTTCATTTTTAAAAGTGTAACACGGTTAAAGATACTTCCTATTTTCTATTTTTTAAATTAAATTCAGTAACCGTGAGCTTTAATTTTCAGAATCCTGATCCAGAATTGTTTGATTTTGCACTAATGGCAACCTCACTTTTAAACTGTTCTGCTGCGGTAATAAGTCTTACGGATGGTAAAATTATTCAGGTAAAATCTAGCCACGGGAAAAGAGGATTTGAAAGTTCTTTCTATCAAAATATTCTATTCAATACAACCGACGATATCCTCATAGAATCTAATTTAAGAGCAGCTGATGCCGCAAATGTTTTTGATTTCTATTTAGGAATTCCCCTTAAAACAAAAGACCAAAATTCTTTTGGAGTCTTAAGTTTGTGGCATGAGTCGAATATAGAACTTAAAGAGTCGCAATTAAATGCGCTAAAGGCTTTAGTTCGGCAAATTGAAAATAAGCTCATTCCAGAAAATCAATTTCAATCGTTACTTGTGGCAGAAGATGCATTTTACGAAAGCTGTTTAAAAAAGAATAAGGTAGGACTTTGGGAGCTTAATGTAAATACATCTGAGTTTAAGCTCAATGATGTGTCCATGAATATCTTGGGGTACGGTAAGAACGATTTTAAAGATTTTAGTTTTAAGACCTTCCTTAAAATTATTTACAAAGATTACGTTCAAGAGTCAATTTCCTTTTTAAATCAAATTAAAAATAAAGAAATTGAAGACTACACTCATGAAATTAGGGTACGCCATAAAAAAGGGTATTGGAGTTGGACGACAATTATTGGGAAGGTAACCAAGTGGAGCGCCAGTGGAGCTCCAGAGGTTATTGGAGGTACCATGTTAGATATCCATGATTTTAAAACAGTAGAGTTTCAGCTTAATTCTATTATTGATAATATAGATTGCGTTGCTTTCCGGCATATTTTTTTTCCCGATGGGACGCAGGAAATTGTTCATTTAACGAAAGGGACTGAAAAATTGTGGGGCTTAACTGCCCAGGAAGTTTATACTAATTTTGATCCAGTTTGGAACTTACTACTTGAGGAAGAAAAACCACGTATCAAAGCTATATTAGATACTTCTATTATAACTCTTGAGCAATGGGAAGCCGAATGGAGAATTCAGCATCCTGATGGCAGCATCCGTTGGCATAAAGGCCAAGGTGTTCCTGTTAAAAATAAAAATGGCAGTGTAAGTATTGATACCGTAATTATAGATATTACGGATCAAAAAAGTAAAAAAGAGGAACTTAGTAATTTAAATAAAAAATTAAATCAAGCCCAAGAAATTGCGGGACTCGGGTATTGGGAATTTGATCTAATTGAAGGAACTTCTTACTGGTCAGACAAGGTATATCGTATTTTAGGTTTAGGTAAAGATTCTATATTGTCATCTTTTGAGTCTTTGAAAACTTTATTGTTTGAGGAAGATATTTCTTTATTAGAAGAAAAAAGAAAAAAGTCTATTGCTACAGGTGAAGAATATATACTGGAAAATAGAGTAAAACGACCAGATGGGTCTATTATTTGGATACGACAAAAAGGGACTTATGTGAAAAATGAAGATGGAGTACCCGTTTTTTATGAAGGCACTATTCAAGATATTACTGAGAGTAAATTAGTTTCTCTAAGCCTAGAGGATACTATTCAGCGCTATAATTTAGTGACGAAGGCCACTTCTGATGCTATTTGGGATTTGGATTTTAAAACAGGAGAAATTTTTAGAGGTGAGAATTATGTAAAGCTTTTTGGCTATTCTAAAGAAAACATGTCAAGCAAGGATACTAATCTTTGGGAACGGCATATACATCCGGAAGATCATGATAGGGTGGTTAATTCTTTTAATTCATCCATTGAAAAAGGAGATTACTTTTGGGAAGAACAGTATCGTTTTCTTAATGTGAATAAGGACTATTCCAATGTAGTAGATAAAGCCTTCATTGTTCGGAACGAATATGGAGAAGCTTTAAGAATGGTGGGTTCCATGCAAGATGTCACGGAAAAACTTCAAGCTATTGAAGATATTAAAAGATCTAATGAACGTTTTGTAAAAGTATCTGAAGCTACTAATGATGGGATTTGGGATTGGGATCTTGTTAATGATATTGTATTCCATGGCCCAGGATATGCAGAATTATTCGGCTATCCTAAAAATGAAGGAAAAGCAGATCCTGCGATTTGGATAAGTCGGATTCATCCAGAAGATAAACCTAGAATTTTGAAACTGGTTAATGATTTGGTAGAATTAAAAGCAGAGGAATACTTTAACTGTGAGTACCGCTATCTAAAAAGCAATGGTGAGTATGCCCATGTAAGTGACAGAGGTAGTGTCATGAAAAATGATCAGGGAGATGTGATTCGTATTGTTGGCGCTGCACAAGATATCACAGATAGGGTGCAATATACTACCCAAATTAAGAATGCTAATGAGCGTTTTGAAAAAATTGCAGAGGCAACACAAGATGCTATTTGGGATTGGGATTTGGTAAATAATACCCTGTATCAAGGAAAAGGGTATCAAACCTTATTTGGCTATGATTCTTCTGAAGGCGATGTAACCTTTGAATTCTGGAGAACTAAAGTACATCCAGAAGATTTAGAACATGCCATTGCAAGTACGGAAAACCTTTTAAAACAGAAGACGGGGACTTATTTTAAAACTGAATACCGATATTTAAAATCTGATGATACATATGCCTATGTGATAGATCGGGGTAGTGTAATTAGAAATGATGATGGAGACGTAGTCCGTATGGTTGGTGCCATGCAAGATATTACGGAAAATAAAAATTATCAAGAATCATTACAAAAGCTTAATTTAAATTTAGAAAAGCAAGCAGATGAATTACTGCGGTATAATGAAGAATTAGAGCAGTTTGCTTATGTGGTTTCTCATGACCTTCAGGAACCGCTACGTATGATTTCTAGTTTTCTAATGTTGCTAGAAAAAAAATACAATCATGTCATTGAGGATGAAGGAAAAAAATACATTCATTTTGCGGTAGATGGCGCTAAAAGAATGCGACAAATAATTCTAGATTTACTGGATTTTTCTAGAGTGGGTAAATCAGAAGAGGAATTAGTAGCTCTAGATTTAAATGAAATTTTAGCAGAAGTAACTTTAATTTTTCAACAAGAAATTATAGATAAGGAGGCTACTTTGATTATACCAGAACTACCTACCATTAATAGTTATAGTTTATTAATACTACAGCTTTTTCAAAACCTTATAGGGAATGCTATAAAATATCAAAAGGAGGGAGTTAAACCTGTCATTGAGGTTACCTATGAAGAGTTAGTCACTCATCATAAATTTTCTGTATCTGATAATGGAATAGGGATAGATTCTGAGTATTTTGATAAAATATTCGTTATATTTCAACGCTTGCACGGCAGAAACCAATACAACGGTACCGGGATTGGTTTGGCGCTAGTGAAAAAAATTATTGAAAATTTAAAAGGTAAGATTTGGGTAACAAGTAAAAAGGGTGAAGGCTCTACCTTTTATTTCACTATTAAAAAAGAAAATTAATTAATCCTCCTATGAAAAGTATTACCATATTATTAGTAGAAGATAATGAGGGCGACGTTTTATTAACAACGGAAGCGCTAGAGAGTTGTAAAATCACTAACACCCTAAAAGTTGTTAATGATGGCGAGGAAGCATTAGATTTTGTATTCAAAAAAGGGCCATTTGCTACGGAGAAAACACCAGATTTAATTTTGCTGGATGTGAATCTTCCGAAGAAAAACGGACACGAAGTATTGCAAATTTTAAAAGCAGACAGTACCTATAAACATATCCCGGTTGTGATGCTAACCACATCTTCATCAACCTTAGATATTAAAAAAGCCTATTCACATTACGTGAATTGCTATATAACCAAGCCTGTTGAGCCTACAGATTTTTTATCTGCAGTAGCGCAAATAGAAAATTTCTGGATCAACATTGTGAAATTGCCATAATAATTATTTATGATTAAAGATAAATCAAACTATTCTATTCTAATTATTGAGGATAATCCTGGAGATCTTTTTATTTTTCAGGAGTATTTAAGAGATCAAATTTTGAATCCTACTATTGTTTCTGCGCATAGTTTTGAGGAGGCTTCAAAGATTTTGAAGGACGATACTCAAAAATTTGATATTGTATTTTTAGATTTGTCCTTGCCCGATAAAAAAGGCGCAACCTTAATACATGAAATACTTAAAATAGGTAAAAAGGTTCCCATTGTAGTGTTAACGGGCTATTCAGATATTCAATTTAGTATAGAGTCTTTACACTTGGGAGTTTCAGATTATTTAATCAAAGACGAACTTACGGCCTTAGCACTTTATAAAAGTTTACGTTATAATATTGAGCGTGGCAAGTACCTAGTTCAGTTAGAACAGTCAGAGAAAAGATATATAGATTTATTTCATTTAAGTCCACAACCTATGTGGATTTATGATATAGACACCTTAAAATTCTTAGACGTTAATGATGCAGCAACGAAGCATTATGGCTATTCCTATGAAGAATTTTTAGACATGACCATTTTGGAGATAAGACCAAAAGAGGAAATACCGACTTTGAATAAAGTGTTGCAGTCTATGCCACTAAATCATAGTGGGAAAATCAAAGGTTTTTATAAGCATCAAAAGAAAGACGGTACGGTTATAGAAGTAGAAATTACCAGTAATCTTGTCTCACGTGTAGGAAAAACAGTTCGGATTATTTTAGCCAACGATGTTACAGATCGGGTACAGTATATAAAAGCGATTATAGATCAGAACGAAAAATTAAAAGAAATTGCATGGGTGCAATCTCATGTGGTAAGGGCGCCTTTAGCTAGGCTAATGGGGCTTGTTAAGATTTTGGATGGTGGTAATGATGTTCCTGAAAAAGATAAGAACTTCATTTACAAAGAGCTGCTAAATTCTGCAGATGAGTTAGATGATATTATAAGAGATATTTCTGATAAAGCTTCTAAAATAGAAATTAATAATACGGATTATGATTTTGGAGATATTACTGGTAGATGATGATCCTGTAGGACAGTATCTACATAACAACATCCTTACGAAATGCGATTTTCCAAAACAACTACTGTTTGAAAATGGGGCACTAGCATTGGATTATATTCTTGAAAAGAAAGACGAAGACATTTTGTTTTTAATCTTTTTAGATATAAATATGCCCGTAATGAATGGTTGGGAGTTGCTAGATGCATTGCATAAAATGTCTATTACCGCCATCTATAAAGTGGTTATATTGACCTCTTCCATTGATTCTTCTGATCGAGGTAAAGCAGATGATTATCCGCAAGTGTTCAAGTTTGTAGAGAAGCCATTATCCGTAACGTGTATAGATGCCATCAAAGAGAATACAGATTTGGCATCCTACTTTTAAATTTATTACAATAGTAAATGACAGCAGCGATAAAGAATAAAATAATAGCCGTGTGTACGGATAAAATTGAAAAAAAAGGCAGCAATGTAGGACTCTCTTTTTATGCGTTTTTTGCCAATAAAAATGACCAACCAGAACTCTTGCTAGAAGTAGCCCAATGGTGGATTATGGAACATAAATTAGATCATTTTGAAAAAGCGGTGAAAATTAAAGCTCTGGTTGAGGCCATACAACCCTCTAATTAATTGTAATTTTATTTTACGTCTTTATTGTTGACTAAGCCTTTGGTAAATTCATTTAAGGTTTCTACTTTTTCTTCAAAATCGCCCTTAATTGTTTTTCTGAATTCATTTAAGTTTTTAACTAAATCATCAATATTATCAGGAATAACATCCTCAAAAAATTGACGTAATCTTTTGGCTGTCGTCGGCGATTTTCCATTTGTAGAGATGGCAACTTTTACATTTCCTTTTGTAACAATACCGCCCATGTAAAAATCACAAAAAGGAGGGTTATCTGCTACATTCACTAAAATGTTTTGCGCTCTACAATCATGATAGACTTGTTCATTCACGGGTATATTATCTGTAGTAGCAACCACCATATGTTTGTGTGCTAAGTATTTCTTGTTATAAAGATCAAGATGCATTTTTATATTGAACTTCTCCGCAAGCGCAATAGTCTCTTCTCTAAACATAGGAGAAACCATTTCTACATTGGCATCAGGACTAGATTTTAATAAGAAACTAAGCTTTTCTAACGCTACATTTCCTCCACCTACAATAAGAATGTTCAGATTAGAGACTTTTAAAAAAATAGGGTATAGGTTGTTGCGTTCCATGATGGTAAGTTTAATAGCTTTGAATTAGTTATTGTGTTTTACAATTGAATAACTAATTCAAAGATACTATTTTCAACGGCTTCTATTGCCTCTAATACTTGGTTTCCTGGCTCAGTCTTTATTTTCATTGTTCTGCGCTTCTAAGTTTAAAGACATTGCATCTATATGATTGTCAGAATGAGACTTCACTTTTTTTAACACCTTGAAAAGAGTAGGGGTGTAGGAAATAGCAAGCAAAGAAACTCCAGAAATTAAAATAGTGAAAGGATTGACAAATAATTCGCTAAAAGAAAATACACCAATAATTAATAGTGTAGAAAAAGGTAGAGAACATGCAAGCACATTTACGGCAAAATCGATATCAAATGTTGGTTTTGTTTGTTTGTCTTTATCTTCTAAACTGGCTATGGCACTCATATGAGCAAAGGGCCAAAAACTACAAGAACTTTGAGGGAAGACTATTATAAAAAGAATCATACTTGTGGCTAGTACAGGAAATGCTAAGACAACCACGGCTGAAATTAGAAATGTTACTCCGGCTCTTCTGGCTAATAAGGTAAGGATTAATGAAAATTCGCTTGCGTTTATTCTAACAGCCATTCCTATGAATAATAATACCAGAGGGGCCATGATAGTACTTAAACTGGTTATAGTGTTTCCAAGAAAATCTGGAAGACTAGAAAGGTTTAAACCAAATGCTAATAATAGTAGCGCTATAATCATGACAAGATTAATAGGCTCGTTTAATAGCGATAAAACCAAGCCTTTTAGCTTATTTTTCATGGAGGTTTTGGCATCCTTAATGCTTCTTATGTTGTACCAATGCATCGCTAGCATGTATAACATGATTAACACAAATATTTTATTACCAACGTCGGCTAGGGCAGATAAAGCCAAATAATCATCACCTAAATAAACAACAATGAAAGGAAAACAGGATAGTCCAGGAGCTAATGATGGTAATAATAACATCATAGTTCTTTTCCTAGCATTGTCTTTAGTAGGTAGCGTTTTACTAATGTAATATTTAGAAGCAAGTAGCATAAGTAGGTTAAAGCTAAGTGCTAAAACAGGAAATATTAAAAGCGAGCTTTCCAATTTAATTTTTAGTAAGGCGACAAAAATTACCGCAGGTAGAGCAACGCTTAAGATTAACACCTTTATTCCTTTTAAATCACTCTTTGCGACTTTTTTTTGTAAAAAAACGCCGATGCCAATTATGAGCAAGAGTTCCAGTGTTTTTTGAAATGCAATATTCATATACAAGGATTTTAAAAAATTGATAGTTTGTTTTTTGAATACTAAAAGAGAATAGGCCCTAAAGAGCACGTGTTACTTGAATCAAGGCAATGCAAGTAACAACAGGCTCCCGGGCCAATTTACTAACTTAGATAAGCACTTTTTCTAAGGCTGCAGTAAATAATTTCATTTCGTCCATCGTGCCCATACTAACACGACACCAATTCTTATCAAAGAACTCAAATGCACGAACGCCAACTTTCTGTGCCGTCATTTTTTCTAAAAACTCTTTACCATCCATTTCGATGGGGAATATGATAAAACTTGTAGAAGAAGGAACATATTTGAAACCCATTCTGTCTAAGTTTTTATAGACATATTCTCTACATTCTTTATTTAATTTTCTTGATTTGTTTTGAAAGGCTAGATCATCCATGCTGGCAGTAGCTGCATAGATAGAAGGAAAAGAAATCCCCATTCCGCCTCTCGTAATTTTTTGAATGATACCTAATGTTTCCGGCAAAGCAACGGCATATCCTACACGTAAACCTGCCATGCCATGAATCTTTGAGAATGTTCTGGCTATAATTACATTTTTTCCTTCATTAATTAAGGAAACCATGCTTTTTTGTGCACTATCTTCTAAAAAGCCTAAGTAGGCTTCATCTACAAAAATAGGAACCTTATCTGCGACTCTTTTACAGAAATCTACCAATTCGGCATGTTCTGTCATACTTCCTGTAGGGTTGTTGGGATTACAGATATATACCAATTTTGTTTCAGCATCTATTGCAGCCTCCATTGCCGCTAAATCATGCGACCAATCAGATTTTAAAGGAATAGCTTTCCAAGTTGCTCCAGTGGCCTCAGCCACTTTAATAAGTGACATGTAAGACGGGTCTGCCGATACAATGTTTCCTCCATTTTGGAAGAATACCATCGCTGTTTTTTCTAACAGATCAGAGGATCCAGGACCCATCATTATATTTTCTTGCTTTACCCCTTCTTGTAGGGCAATTTTATCCATTAAATCAAACAATTCTGTCCAAGCATATCTGTTTCCTCTGAACGCATTTTCTCCTACGGCTGCAATAGCTTTAGAGGAAGGGCCGTAAGGGTTTTCATTTGCATTTAGTTTTGCAGCAAGCTCCAGGGGTAGTGTTGCGTTAAGGGGCAGAAACTCTTTGAAAAAAGGAGTGTACGGTAAATTGCCTTGAGGATCTAATTTTAAAGGTTCTGATGAAAATGCTCCATAGGATAAATAGGGAGCTGCTACAACTCCTGCTGCTGTGAGAACGCCTCTTTTGAGCCAATCTCTTCTGTTTACTGTTGTTTTCATATTACGTGCTTATTAAGTTAAAAAATTAATTCTGTTCTACGGGCTCAGCATTAGATCCTAAGCCCCCTTCTGCTATAAGAGTACCATCTATGGTGTTTAGGTAAATACTTATGTGAGCATCTAAGGTTAAAATGGAGTCATAAAATGTAGTATCGCTGATAACATAAAATTTGCTATCACTTAATTCTCCCGTATCACCGGAAACGGTTCCAAGATCTTCTAAAGTTGTTATTTCGCTGCCTATAGCTCCTTCTAAAAGTAGGGCAGGGTAGATTTCTGCTGTTTCGGTATTGTAAACAGAAATTTGTACTAAAGTTTGTTCTAGACTGTTTTTCCAGAAAACAACTCGTCCGTATACATTGGTGCCAGAAGGATCTGTAGCATCTATGGTATATGCGATATAGGAAGTGAGTGTCCCGCCTCCATCTGCAGCGGTTGTAATTGCTTCGAGTTTATCAGATTCGCAAGAAGTGATGATTAACAAGAAAAATAGGATACTTATTTGTTTTATATAGGTCTTCATCGTGATATCTTTTTTAATTAATTAGAAAGAAAAGCTTAGTCTGCCAAAATAATAGGAGCCATTAGAGCCTTGTTGGTAGTTAGAATACAAATAGAATCCTCTATTTGCGGCGATAAGAATATCTGGGTAATTATTAAAAATATTATTTCCACCAACTGTTAAACTAATATGTTCAGTTGCTTTATAAGTTATTCCTATATCTGTAATAAATTCGCTAGAAAAAGTTTGATCGTCATAAAGGCCAGCGTCATTCAGTGTATTGTCTAAGGTGGTAACCTCGCCGAAGAAACTACCTCTTAACATGCTAGACCATTTTCCTAGGCTGTAGGTTGCAGAACCAATTAAAGTAGTGTTTGGTGTGCCCGTTTCAAATTGACCAATACTAGATCTATTTACATATTTTCCTTCTACATCTGCATCAGAAAGTACGGTGTTTAGATCAGGAACATTAGAATTTTCAAAAGTGTTTTCTCTGAAAACTCCTGATACCATTAGTCCTAACATGCCATCTCCGATACGGTCATTGTAATTGGCTACAATTTCGATTCCTTTTGTTTTAACGTCACCACCGTTAATTCTAAACGCAGCAAGTCCTGACCCTATAATTGGTTCTAAAACAGGAGCGTCACTAGCATCAAACTCACTGGTTTCAAAAATTCGATCTTTAATATCAATAGCATAGGCATCAACGGTAAGTTCTAGTTTATTGAATAATTTTGTAGTAAAACCAATGCTTAGGTTGGTAGACTTTTCTTCGGTAAGCTTAGGAATACCTAAAGCTTTAGCTGCAGTACTTGTATTTGGATATAAAGTGCCATCAAATGGGTCTAGACCAACGAAAAAGGTATAGGTATGGGAGTAATTTAATTCTTGCAATGAAGGCGCTCTAAAACCAGAACTAAAAGAACCTCTAATAGCAAAATTATCAAAGATGGAATATCTAGTAGCAAATTTCCCTGTAAATACGCCTCCAAAATCGGAATAATTTTCTGTTCTAAATGCAGTACTTACAAACCATTTTTTGGTAACATCTAATTCCATATCTAGATAAGCAGCAGTTACAGAACGGTATGCATCACTTTCATTACCTGGTGCAAAACCTCTAAAACATTGGCAGTTCGGACTGTATACTTTATTAAAAGATTGGCTTACCCCAGCATATTCTAGTATTACGGGGTCTCCATTAACATCAACAATTGGTTCAGAATTAAGATCCTCTAACGGAAATCCATCAGGACCAATTAACGCCTCGTTATCTTCTGTAGCAGTATATATTCCTGCATCACCAGCTTCATAACTTTCTGCTTGCCCTGCCAGAATTTTATAATTTTCTACCCTTAATTCTGTACCAATAGCGATATTGAATCCGGAAAGAATATCATCGTAATATCTTGAAATATCAAAGTTCATTGTATTTTGATAAAAACTGTGTGTACCAAGGTTCATGGCGGTAGGAGATGCAGATTGTAAACTCGCGTTAAAAGTGTTGAACATATCATAGGTCATTTTATTACGCCCATAGGTATTACTAAAATCAAAATCAAAATCACCTAGTTTTCCTTCAATACCACTTGTAAAACCTATGTTTGTTTGGGTGGTTTCTATTTGTGGTCTAAATCCGTTAGGGTATAAATCAAAATTTGCCCTATCTGCTTGAGCAGGTCTTCTAAAAAAGCAACTAAATGCATCTGTGTATTTGTATCCAAAATCTCCGAAAGAGTAGAATTCTGTTTCTCCAGAAATAGGGAGCGCCATGTTGTATGAAATAACACCTAGTCTAGACCCTGCTGATCCTGCATAGGTAGAAAAATCTTTTGAGGTTAATCCACGAGCAGCCATTAAACCTGCATCCGTAGTAAGATCAGAAGCTAATGCTGTATTGCCTGAAGCCTGTGCCGCTATCAATTCAGGATTGGTGATAATTATATTTCCTTGAGTATCGGTTCTTTGGTTGTTTAAGTAAGCTTCACCGTACGGTGTAGCATCACTAATATTAGGTCTAATTGTTTTTTCTGCTTGTCTATAGGTTCCTGTTAAATTTAGATACCCGCCATTTTCAAAGCCTATACCGTAGTTGGTAGATAGTTGGTAATTTAAACCGTCTGCTTCAGTATCAGAAAGTAAAGCCTGACTTTCTTCACTCACATCAGTGTCGCTCAAATCTGGAGCTTTGTTTGGATAACCACCCATAGTTAAGCTACCGCTAAATTTATTGGTTCCTTTTTTTAATACGACATTCATTACTCCTGCAATAGCATCAGATCCGTATTGAGCAGAGGCCCCATCTCTTAAAATTTCTACACGATCAATGGACTCAGGAGCAATAAAACTCATGTCTACAGCATTTGCCGGACTGCCGGTTTGCGATGCCGCCAACAGTGCAGAGGTATGTCTCCTTTTTCCGTTAATTAATACCAACATTTGGTTTGGTGCCAAACCTCTTAATGTAGGAGGGTCAACAGAAGAAGATAAATCTCCCCCTTGAGATTTAAAAGCACTGAAAGAGGGTGCCGATGCTACTAACATTTCGGCCAAACCTAATTGTGGCATATTAATACTTTGTGTAGCAATACTAATGACGTCTACAGGAGAAGCGGTTTCTAGTTTTGTTCTGGCCTGTCCTCTAGAACCAACTACCACCATGCCTGCTAATTGTTGTGCAGATGCATCAAGTTGTACAGATATATAGGTTCTGTTATTTATTTTAATTTCTTTGGAGGCAAAGCCTAGTGAGGAAAATAATAGAATTCCGGTGGGTGGTGCTATGATGCTAAATTCTCCATCGAAATTTGAAATAGCTCCTTTTGAGGTGCCTTTGATTATAACATTAGCTCCGGATAGGGGTTCGCCTAAATCATCAATGATTTTGCCTTTGATGTCAATATCTTGGGCGTTTACTACTAGTAGCGTATTACATAGGAGTAGTGATAGAAAGAATTTCTTCATTTTCAGAGGGTTTTTGGTTATTAACATAATACCCTGAATACGCTCCTTTTTATTCTCGTGATTAAAAGGGGTATAGGAAATAGGTATTATTAAATTCTAAAAAAGAAAAGTTCCGGAAACTTTACTGTGCAATAAAAAGTGTATTTTTTATTAGCTCAATATTAATTATTGTTATTGATAAATAAAAATCAGTAAAAGAGCTAAAACAGTGAATTTAATTTATTGTTTTTGCTAAAAACCAACAAATAATTAATTTTCATGCTTAAATCTATTGATTTTTTAGATTTTCTATTTTTTTTCCCTATAAAATTGATTCATTGATATTCTGGGGTTCATATTCATTTTTAGGATATTAAAAATTTTGAGGTGTCTTGCTTATTGATATGATAATGGATAGTGGTGTTATTTGAATTATAATTATTGTTTTTATATAATCTTTAATTTATTTTCATGTATATATTGATATGTTTGATTTTACTTCAATAATTTTAACACATTTCCTGTGAGTTCGTTTATAGATATAATTATTTTTTAACCCCAAACACACTATTAAAATGAAGGATAAATTAGATACCGTAGATTATACATTATTGAAAATTTTATCTGAATGTGCTCAAATGCCTTTTACAGAGGTGGCCAAGAAAGCAAAAATTTCACCGGGAACTGTTCATATGAGGATTAAGAAAATGAAGGATCTGGAAATTATAAAGGGGGCAACATTGAGTATTGATTATGCTAAAATGGATTGGAATTTAACGATGTTTCTTGGCGTTTTTTTAAAAGAAATAGGACTTTACAAATTGGTGATCGAACAATTGAAGAGAATTCCGGAAGTGGTTCAAGTAAATCATACCACAGGGAAGTATGACATTTTTGTGAAGATGCATGCTAGAGATTCTGAGCACTATAGAAATGTGTACCAAAATGCAATACTTACTATTAGTGGTATTAGTGCTATAGAAACTTTTATATCTATTGAGGAAAATGTGAACCGGCATATTAGCTTCTGCACAGAATAGAGCGTTGCTTTACTAATAGATTTGAGCTGACAATTATCATATTTTTTCATTTCTAACAATAGTAGGTTTGTAGAAAATACAATAGCCATGTGCACTTTAGTTCAGAAATATAACGTTCCCGGTCCTAGATATACAAGTTACCCCACAGTTCCTTATTGGGATATAGCTAATTTCTCAGGTAAAAAATGGGAGTCTACCTTAATTCAGAGTTTTGATGAGAGCAACAGCACCGAAGGCATTAGTTTGTATATACATTTACCTTTTTGTGAAAGTATGTGTACTTTTTGTGGCTGTCATAAACGCATTACTAAACGTCATGAAGTAGAAGTACCATATTTAAAAACAGTTCTTAAGGAGTGGCAATTGTATTGTAATTTATTTTCTGAAAAGCCAAAAGTAAAGGAACTTCATTTGGGAGGAGGCACACCCACCTTTTTCGCTCCAGATAATCTGGAATACCTGATTAAAGGTATTTTTAAAATAGCAGATAAGGCAGATGGGTATGAATTTAGTTTTGAAGGACACCCTAATAATACCACCAAGGAACATTTGCAGGCTTTATATACTGTTGGTTTTAGAAGAGTAAGTTTTGGTGTACAGGATTATAATGAAAAAGTGCAGAAAGCTATACATAGAGTACAACCTTTTGAAAATGTAAAAAAAGTTACGGAAGCTGCTCGAGAAATTGGCTATACCTCTATTGGGCATGACATTATTTTTGGATTGCCGCATCAAACTATAGTAGATGTAGAAGAAACCATTTTGAAAACAAAATCATTAATGCCAGACCGTTTGGCTTTCTATAGCTATGCACATGTGCCATGGTTAAAAGGAAATGGTCAGCGCGGGTATAGTGATGCTGATTTGCCTACGGCAGAAGAAAAACGCATGCAATACGAAACGGGTAAAAAACGCTTAGCGGAGGTAGGCTATGAAGAAATTGGTATGGATCATTTTGCTTTGAAAACAGATAGTCTATATAAAGCAATGATTAGTAGTGAGCTCCATAGAAATTTTATGGGCTATACCGCATCAAAAACGCAACTAATGGTAGGTTTAGGAGCCTCTAGTATTAGTGACAGTTGGTATAGTTTTGCTCAAAATGTTAAAAGCTTGGAAGAATATGAGCACTTAGTAGCGAATGCAATTATTCCTATTTATAGAGGTCATATTTTAACGGATGAAGACACCATAATTAGAAAACATATTCTAAATTTAATGTGCAAATTCGAAACCGTTTTTACAGCAAAAGAGATTCAGGATTTAGAGCTTCGTATCTCCTTTGATAAATTAGCTGAAATGCAAGCAGATGATTTATTACAAATGGATGCCGGTAAAATTACTGTGCTTGAAAAAGGAAGGCCATTTATTAGAAATATCTGTATGGCTTTTGATATGCATTTACAACGAAAAGCGCCTGAGACTAGGCTCTTTTCTATGACCATATAAATTTAACCTCTTAAGTATAAACTATGAAAAATATTATTGTACCAGTAGACTTTTCGATACAATCGGAAAACGCTTTAAAGGCAGCTGTTTCATTAGCTAAGAAACACAATTCTAAAATTTTTGCACTGCATATGTTAGAGTTGAATCAGGCCTATATCACGGGAGCAGAAGGTGCTCATCCTGAGCAAACCGTATTCTTATTAAAATTAGCTGAAAAACGTTTCTCAGATTTTTTAAATAAGCCTTATTTAAAAGATGTTGAGGTAAAGCCAATTATAAAGCATTTTAAAGTATTTAGTGAAGTAAATGAAGTAGCGGAAGCAAATGACGCAGATATGATCATTATGGGTTCTCACGGTACTGATGGTATCATGGAAATCTTTGTAGGATCTAATACCGAAAAGGTTGTTCGTAATTCGGAAGTTCCTGTGCTAGTTGTAAAACATAGATTGGATGATTTTACACCTAAAACGATGGTATTTGCTTGCGATCTAAAAGAAGAAAATATTAATGCTTACCAACGTGCAAAATATATAGCAGATCAGTTTTCTGTAACGCTTCATATTGTATATATCAATACGCCTGGAGATAACTTCTTGAGTACGGAAGATATCACTGCTAAAATAGATAAGTTCTCCAGTCTTGTGGGGCCAGACTTTATTGATGTGAAAATATATAATGATTACACTGTAGAAATGGGTGTGATTAATTATGCAGAATCTCAAGGCATAGATATTATAGGGATACCTACCCACGGTAGAAAAGGGATATCTCACTTCTTCATGGGAAGCATAGGAGAAGATGTTGCAAATCACTCAACAATACCCGTGGTAACATTTAAAATTTAATTAAGTTGATTTGTTTGTCAAACCTAAAAAGGAGCACTTTGCATAGTGCTCCTTTTTTATTTAGGTCTATTTTCAAACATTTTCATGTACAGCATACTGTTCATTTGGCGTGCCCTATTTTTGGCAATAAAAGCAGTGTCTCCTATAAATAATTCATCTATAGTTTCAAACCAAAGATTAAGCCATAACCCAAAATGCTCTGGCGTAACGCCATAGCTCATTTTTTTATCCACCTCATTATGTGCCTTTATTGGGTTACCGTGATACTTTCGTTTTAAAAAGAACTGTGTCTCCCAGAAATCTGTTAAAAGCTCTAAATGGCCTTCCCAATCTGTAATTATGCCATTAAATATGGGTCCAAGTATTTTGTCTATTCTTACTTTTGCGTAAAAACTGCGTACCAATATACTTACATCAGCCCTATTTTCTATTTCTTTCTGTTGCATTTTTTGGTAGATTTTTAAAGTGCGTATTTAGTTGTGGCATTCCATTGTGGAAGATACTACTTCTGTTACTGGCTTTGGTGATACGTAAGGAATGCCTAGGCCCAATCCTCTTAAGATGAATAAAGCACCAATGAGGACTACAAAAACAGGAATTAATTTTTGGATGCGTTGTTTTGCGGTACCTTTTAGTAGCGCACTAAAATAAATGGCTGTGGTCATCAAAGGGATAGTGCCAGCGCCAAATAAAACCATATATAGGGCGCCTTCTAAAGGGCTACCCATGGCAATTGCCCCAAACAGTCCCATATAAACTAATCCGCAAGGAAGAAACCCGTTTAGAAATCCAATAGTAATAAAAGTATCTGCTGTTTTTTTCTTTAGTTCTTTACCCAGACGATTCTTTACTTTTCCAATAATACGATATACGGGTTTAGAAACGTTGTATTTGCTAATGAATTTATGCGGTAACAGCACTATAGTAATCATGAGAATACCGATAACAATAGATAACTTTTGTTGCATGCCAAAGACAAACAAACCTTTGCCTAGCAAACCAAAAACTAATCCTAATGTTCCATAAGCTAATAATCGTCCTATGTGATAGACGAATATTTGCGAGAATTTTTTAAAAGTATTTGTTCGATCAACAGGGAGCATAAAAGCAATGGGTCCGCACATACCAACGCAGTGAAAACTACCCATAAGGCCTAATATGATTGCTGATATAAACATTTAGTAGGTTATTTTTTCTTTGTGAAGATATTCTTCGTTTTGATATTCCCAAGAAATTTTAATGTCCCAGCGACCTTCCAATAAACGTTTGTCAGGTACGAGCAAATGTGAGTCGGATAGACTTATTGGAAAGTCAAAATCCAGGTGTTTATTAGAAGGTCTGTATAGGGACACTGTACCTTTAATTTCTTTATTGTTTAAATTTTCAGGAAAGCTTATTTCTAGGCCTTCAGCAGTTTTCTGTAGGCTTATTTTTTTTGAATTATGGTTTGCGTTTTTAACCGCATCTATTTCTTTCTGATAGCCAATTTCTTCTTGGTAGTATTCTTCAGTAACCAAATCATGATTTGCTTTATCATCCATGTTCATACGAATGACAAAAAATAAGATAAAGCTTATGAAGCAAACAAAAGCAATAACAACACCTGTTCCCCAATTAATTTTCATGATATTTTTTATTTGCGTTAAGTACTCCTTAGTTTTTAGATAGAATTCTGTTTTTACTACCGGTTCTTGATGCTATTTATGTTTGGTTACCGGCATTAAAAACACTCGAACTAATATTTTATTTTTTAAATGGATGCCTTTCTAAAAGTTGGTTTTTAGAATACCACTAATTGCTTTTCCGTCTCAAATTTTTGAAATCACCCTCAACCATTTTACTTATAGCTCCTTGGAGCTAAAAACGCTGTTGTTGTAGTTTCAATCAAATCATCACCACTGTATACTGCAATTTTTATTCTTTCTTTATCACTTTTAATGGCGCTATTATTAATCTCGATAAACAGTGTTCCTTCGGCTAAATTTTGTGCAGGAACGATAAAGTCTTCATGACGCACTAACTTAATAGTACCCTTGTGAGAAATAAGCTCAAAATGAACATCATCAATATCTTTATTGGTTTTGTTTAGTAACTTATAAGTATACACATTGCTAATGATATTTCCTTCCTTGTGTTCATATAGTTGCCCTGGTAACCTTAGAATATTAGCTTCTATGTCGTTTCTTAAAAATAGCATCCCAATTAGAACTCCAGTAAGGATCACTAAAATGGCCGTATATCCTTTTAGTCTAGGAGTAAACTTGAACTTTTCTTTTTTAACAATCTCATCTTCACTAGCATAACGTATTAACCCTTTTGGAAGATTTACCTTTTCCATAATGGTATCACATTCATCAATACAAGCCGTACAGTTTACGCATTCTAATTGCGTACCATTACGAATATCGATCCCGGTAGGGCAAACATTTACACATTGAAAACAATCAATACAATCCCCATTTCCTAAGGCTTCACGATCTTCATTCTTTCGCCATTTTTTACGACCGTTTTCATTTTCACCACGTTTATGATCATAGGCGACTACAATAGATTTATTGTCTAATAACACGCCTTGCATTCTGCCATAAGGGCAAGCAATAATACACACTTGCTCTCTAAACCAAGCAAACACAAAATAGAATACTGCGGTAAATATCAATAAAGATATCATGGTGCTCACATGTTGCCCAGGACCATCCGTTATATATTGTATCAGCCGGTCGCTACCAATTAAATAAGCTAAAAATACATTGGCAATTAAGAACGATATTATAAAAAAGATTATCCATTTTAAAACACGTTTTTTTATTTTCTCAGCGTTCCATTCTTGGCGATCTAATTTAATCTGTGCGCCACGATCTCCATCAATCCAAAATTCAATTCTGCGGAAAACCATTTCTAAAAAAATGGTTTGTGGACACATCCATCCACAAAAAATACGACCAAAGGCAACGGTGAATAAGGCAATAAAGATGACGCCAATAATCATGGAGATTACAAACAGGTGAAAATCTTGCGGCCAAAACGGAAATCCAAAAATATTAAAGCGTCTTTCTAAAACATTAAACATTAAAAATTGATTTCCATTTATTTTCACAAATGGGGAAGCAACTAAAAATGCTAAAAGAAAATAACTTACATATTTACGGTACTGGTAAAATTTACCACTTGGTTTTTTTGGAAAAACCCAAGCTCTCTTACCATCTTCATTAATGGTACCTATAGAATCTCTGAAATTATCACTGTCTTGAGCCATCTTTATTTTATTTAAAGCGTTTAATCAATTGTTTAATTCATTACTACGCTGGTTGAGTCTGTAACTTGCTCTTGTATTTCAGTGGCTGGAGCAGGCGCAGAAGCATTAGGATCAACCCAAATATCACCTTCTGCGGCTTTTGGATTAGCGGGTGTTTTCCCATTTATTTCGGTTAAAACATAACTAGCAACCTGTGCTATTTCTAATGGTTTCAGTGTTTGTTTCCATGCAATCATACCTTTACCGTCTCTACCGCCTTCAGATATGGTATGGAAAACATTTTTAATACCGCCACCTAAAATCCAATTTTGATCGGTTAGGTTAGGGCCAATACCACCGCCACCATCTGCCATATGACAAGCGACACAGTTTGATTCAAATATTTTTTTACCAGCAGAAAGATCAGAAGCTTCCGCTAATAACTCTACAGAATCTTCATCAACTAAATCCTTAGCTGTTTTTTTATATTCCTCTATTTCTAATTTAGCAGTAGCAACTTCTTGCTCATATTCTGTAATCTGTGTGTAATCATTAAAGACATGAAAGCGTAACAGATACACAATTGCGAAGACAATACTTGCATAAAACAGATACACCCACCATGGCGGTAACTTGTTGTCTAGTTCTCTAATGCCATCATAATTATGATCTAATATAATTTCAGTTTCGGCCTCCATTGGTTTGGAGCCTAACATTTTTTTGTACGTTTCTTTACCCCATTTCCATTCCCACTTCTCTGCTTTAGAGACCAAGTAACGTTCTTTTGCTTCTTCTGAAAGCGTTTGAAACATCACATTTTCAATAGAGCTTAAGATAAGCTCTATGGCAATAAGAATAATAAGCACCAATACCATAAAGAATTGGGTAATTGGGTACGCTATTATTGCGGGTTGTTTTCCAGAGTCTATAAAATATTCCATCAATCCGAAGATGAGGAAGAATAGTGCCGGGACTCTTATCCACCAAAGTGATTTATTTTTCATAATACTTAGTTTTATTGGTTGTCTTTTTCTAATGGTAATTCACTCACTTCACTTATGTATTCTTTTGAGGCGGTAAAAACCCACGCAAAAAGCACGACAAAAAAGATGAAGAAGATTAATAATGAGATGATAGGGTAGATAGCTACACCATCAATAGTTTCCATGTAGCCTTTTACGAATTTGAACATGATTTCTTTTAGTTTAGGAGAAAATTAAGAGATAAGTAATTCATATTAATTACCTCTTAATCGTCAATTTTATTATTCTGAGTCAGGGATTAACTCACCTGTTTCTTTTATTTTTATATCGGTACCTAAGCGCTGTAAATAAGCAATAAGGGAAACAATCTCACGGTCTTTCATTTCAATGAATTCTTGACCATTTTCTTGAGCATATTTCTTATCTGCTTCATATGTTTTTGCAAAGTCGGGATCAGCATATAAATTCTTCTCTATTTTACTTGCTTGCTCGTCCATATTCTTATTGGCATTCGCGATTTCATCTTCAGTATAAGGAACCCCTAGGGTGACCATCACTTCCATCTTATCTTGAATATCGCTACGGTCGTGCTTGTCTCTAATTAACCATGAATAAGATGGCATAATGGATCCTGAAGAGGTACTTTGTGGATCATACATATGGTTTAAATGCCAGTTGTCTGAATACTTACCTCCTACACGTAATAAATCTGGACCCGTACGTTTACTTCCCCATAAGAATGGGTGATCATATACAAACTCTCCCGCTTTGGCATATTCTCCATAACGTTCTACCTCACTTCTAAAAGGTCTTACCATTTGTGAGTGACAACCAACGCAGCCTTCTCTGATGTATAAATCACGACCTTCTAACTCTAACGGGGTATATGGTTTTACACTCGTTATTGTTGGGATATTAGATTTTACTAAAATGGTAGGTACAATTTGTACGACACCTCCTATTAAGATAGCTACAGTTGCTAAGATGGTTAATTGTACAGGCTTACGTTCTAACCAGGTATGGAAACCTTCTCCCGCTGTTCTTCTTTTAGATACTTTGGTTAATGCAGCAGCTTCAGCTAATTCATCTTCAACATCAGTACCTGCTTTAATGGTAAGTACCACATTATATATCATAACACATGCACCAATAATATACATGGTACCACCAATGGCACGCATCCAATACATAGGCATAATCTCTGTTACTGTTTCTAAGAAGTTACCGTACACTAGCGTTCCGTTCGGGTTAAACTCTTTCCACATCAAGGCTTGTGTAAACCCAGCTACGTACATTGGTAAGGTGTAAAGTATAATCCCTAAAGTACCAATCCAAAAGTGAAAATTAGCTAGGCCAATAGACGCTAATCTAGTTTTGAACATTTTTGGAACTAACCAATAGATCATACCAAAAGTTAAGAATCCGTTCCATGCTAATGCCCCAACGTGTACGTGCGCAATAATCCAATCACTAAAGTGGGCAATGGCATTCACATTCTTAAGAGAAAGCATTGGGCCTTCAAAGGTTGCCATACCGTACCCGGTAATTGCAACGACCATGAATTTAAGGGTAGGATCTGTTCTAACTTTATCCCAAGCTCCTCTTAGCGTTAATAGACCGTTGATCATACCACCCCAAGATGGTGCCAGAAGCATTATAGAGAATGCTACGCCTAAATTTTGTGCCCATTCTGGTAGTGCTGTATATAATAAATGGTGTGGTCCTGCCCAGATATAAATAAAGATCAAAGACCAGAAGTGAACTATAGATAGCTTGTAAGAATAGACGGGTCTGTTGGCAGCTTTAGGAACAAAGTAATACATTAATCCTAAAAACGGCGTTGTTAAGAAAAATGCTACCGCGTTATGACCGTACCACCACTGTACTAATGCATCTTGTACCCCTGCATAAGCAGAATAACTTTTAAAAGCACTTACAGGTAAAGCCAAACTATTAAAAATATGAAGTACCGCTACAGTTACGAAAGTGGCTAAATAAAACCAGATAGCAACATATAAGTGGCGTTGTCTTCTTTTAATCATGGTTCCAATAAGGTTAGCTCCAAAAGCAACCCAAACTACCGCAATGGCAATATCTATTGGCCATTCTAATTCCGCGTATTCTTTTGAAGAACTATAACCTAATGGTAATGTTATGGCGGCAGCTACAATAATTAATTGCCATCCCCAGAAATTAAAATTACTCAAAAAGTCACTGTACATACGTGCTTTTAGCAAGCGTTGGGTAGAGTAGTAGACCCCAGCAAAAATGGCGTTTCCAACGAATGCGAAAATAACAGCATTGGTATGTAGTGGTCTTAAACGACCAAAACTCAACCATGAAATACCATCAGTTACATTGGGAAAAATAAACATAAAGGCCAAAAGTAGCCCTACTGACATACCTACAATTCCCCAGAACATGGTTGCGTAGAGGAATTTTTTAACGACTTTGTTGTCGTAATAAAACTGCTGTAATTCCATAATTAATTGTTTAAACTTTTATTTAGTTGGATCGATTCTTTAGTTTCTTTGGGTGTTTTTTTAACTAGTTCGTCTTCAAAAAGCATACGTACCGATGGGGTATAGGAATCGTCATATTGACCACTCTTTACCGAGACGATAAACGCGATAAAAAAGACAATAGCTACCAAGATGCTAATTGCTAATAAAATGTAAATGACACTCATACCTACCTGAATTCGGGTGTAAAACTACGGGGTTGCTAATGCCTATAAAATGACATTTATCAGGTTTTACTATTTATTTTAATTTTTTGCCTAATATATTGGTGGCAATAGTTGTAAAGGCTACAATACTAATAGAACTTAAGGGCATTAAGATGGCGGCAATAACGGGTTCTAATTGTCCTGTAATCGCAAAATAAAGTCCTACGGCATTGTACGCCAATGATAATACGAAACTCCATTTTATAATTTTCATAGCCTTCTTAGAAGCTAGTATGTAGCTGTATAGCTCTTCAAATTTGGTAGCGTCTAAAATACCATCGCAAGCAGGAGAAAATATTGTCACATTTTCAGAGATAGCAATACCCACATTGCTTTGTGCTAAGGCGCCGGCATCATTAAGGCCATCACCTACCATCATTACTTTTTTACCTTGCTCTTGCAGTGATTTTATAAATTGTAATTTATTTTCAGGTTTTTGATTAAAATACAATGGCGTTAATTTAGGAAGTAATGCCTCTAGGCGCTTTTTCTCTCCTTCATTATCACCAGAAAGTATGGCCAATTGTATCGATTGACTCATTGCTTCAAATAACTTTGAAACCCCTTCTCTATATTGATTTTTAAAAATAAAGCAGCCTTTGTAAGCAGCATTACTGCTGATATGTACTGCCGTATTTTCTATTTCATTTTGGTTTTCTCTACCTACAAAACTGGCGGAACCTACCTTTATCTTACTATTATTGCTTGCGCCGATAATGCCTTTGCCTACATGTTCTTCAAATTCGTCAAGGGTAATAATATTTTGAGCAGAAAGCAGGTCGTATAAACTACGACTCAAAGGATGATTAGATGCTCTTAAGGTATTTTTTAATAACGATTCCTCTTCTTCTGTGAGTTCTAAGCCTTCGTAGGTTGCCGTACTTTTTTTAGCGGTTGTAATGGTTCCTGTTTTGTCAAAAATAGCGGTATCTATTTGCGCCAACTGCTCAATAGTTTGTGTATCCTTCAAGTAAAACTTGTTCCGACCAAAAATACGTAACATGTTTCCTAGGGTAAAAGGCGATGCTAGTGCTATTGCACAAGGGCAAGCAATAATAAGCACTGCCGTAAACACATTCAGCGCTTTACTGCTATCATGAAATAACCAAAAGGCAGTAGCGGTAAAGGCAATACTTAAAACAAAAATGGTAAACCGTTTTCCAATGCTATCGGTAATGGTTTGAAATTTACTGGTTTTGTCTTCTTGAAAGACGGCATTACTCCATAATTGTGTGAGGTAACTTTGGGAAACAGTTTTTAAGGCTTTCATTTCAATCGCACCGTGTAATTGTTTTCCACCTGCAAAAATCTTATCTCCTGAATTCTTGTATACCGGTTCAGATTCTCCAGTTACAAAACTATAGTCAATTTTGCCATTTCCGGTTATTAAAATGCCATCTACAGGAATTAGTTCTTCATTTCTGAGCAGTAAACGATCCCCTTTTTTAATCGTATGGATCTGCGTTGTTTCTTCTTTACCATTGGGTAAAATTTTAGTGACCGCAATGGGGAAATAAGATTTATAGTCGCGTTCAAAAGAAAGAAACGAATAGGTTTTTTGTTGAAAAAATTTCCCAAGAAGTAAGAAGAAAACGAGTCCGGTTAAGCTATCAAAAAAGCCAGGTCCCCAATCAAAAATTATTTCAAGGGTGCTACGTACAAACAGCACCAAAATACCCAAAGCAATAGGGACATCTATATTTAATAATTTAGACCGTAAGCCTTTATAAGCAGATATGAAATAATCTTTTCCAGCATAAAATACGACCGGTAAAGAAAAACTAAACATAAGCCATCTAAAAAGGCCTTCATATTGGTTCAGCCAAAAATCGCCACCGTTGGTTTTATTACTGGATAAATCAAAATATTCTGGAAAGGATAAAAACATAACGTTTCCAAAGGCGAAACCTGCGATGCCTAGCTTGTAAAGTAAACTCCGATCTATGGTTTTCTTTTTATTATCATAATCATCTAAAGAGATATACGGTTCATATCCAATATGTGCTAAGAGTAGAACAACAGCTTTTAAGGATGATTTTTCCGTGGAATAAGTAATCCGAAGCATTTTTTTGGGGAAATCTACTTGAGAATTGCTAACGCCAGGATTGAGCTTATTTAAATTTTCAAGTACCCAAATACAAGAGCTACAATGAATATTAGGGATGTATAGGTTTACTATTTGAAGTTGATTGTCTGTAAATTCCGTTAGTCTTTCAACAATAGTCTCCGTATCGAGAAAATCATATTTTCCTTCAATTGCTTTTGGAGTGCTGCCAGCAGCAGACTGTAGATCATAATAATAGGACAGATCATTACTAGAAAATATTTCATAAACGGTTTTACAACCATTACAGCAAAATGTTTTTTCATCGAAAAACAGTGGCGTTGCAGTGCAATCATCACCACAGTGATAACAATCATTTGTACTCATAATCATTTGCTTTATACCTAGTGCAAAGATGGAAAGTGACGACTACTTAAAATATGACTTTTATCATGTTTATAGATCTAACGAAGTATTAATTTTGTGGCGTTAGGTAATTACGGTACTATGGTAGACGAAGCAGAAGTAAGGTGTGAGCAATGTGCAATTAGACAATTTAATGCGCTAAGGGCTATGAGTAAAGAAGAATTAAAAAAGGTTTCCGATTCTAAAAGCATTAAGAGGGTAAAAAAAGGAGAAACTATTTTTAAAGAGGGCGAAAAACTCAATGGTGTCTTTTGTATCCGTAATGGTGTGGCAAAATTATCTAAGCTTAGTTCTAATGGAAAAGACCAAATTGTAAAATTGGCCACCAAGGGAAACCTTCTAGGTCAGCGTTCTGTAATCTCAGAAGAATCAGCAAATTTAAGTGCTATAGCCGTGAATGATACTCAGGTATGTTTTATACCAAAAGAAGGGATCATGAATACCTTAAACACAAATCCTAATTTTGCCGTTGAGGTCTTACGTCATATGGCTCATGATTTAAAAGAGGCAGATGATGTGATTATTAATATGTCTCAGAAATCTGTAAAACAACGTGTAGCGGAGGCTTTCTTATACATGCAAAATAGTTTCGGAGTAGATCATGAAGGCTTTATGAGTATTGCCCTTTCTAGAGAAGAAATTGCCAATATTGTGGGGACGGCTACGGAGTCTTGTATTCGGGTCATATCAGAATTTAAAAAAGATAAATTGATTAAAACATCAGGCAAAAAAATAGCCATTATCAATGAGGCAGCTCTGAGAGCTTTAATGGAAAAATAGTGCACCATGCCGCTATTTTATTTTGGAAGTGTTTTAATCCTAAGCTGATAATTATCATATTTTAAACGCACTCCTTATTTTAGTTTTACATCAAGATAAAAACAACCTAATGAAAAATATTCTTCTCCCTACAGATTTTTCCAGCAACGCGTGGAATGCAATTACGTATGCTATTGAATTGTATAAAGATGAACCCTGCACTTTTTATTTGTTGAATACCTATACTCCTGCGATTTCAAATAGTAGGTTTATGGCGAGTACATTATTAGATGAAGCTTTAGTGATCGAAGATTATTCTAAAGAGGGGTTAAAAGTGGTTTTATCTAAAATTCTAAATAAGTATTCAAACCCTTTGCATACCTATAAAATGGTCTCTTCTTTTAGTTTGTTGACAGACCAAGTAAAAGAAATGGTAGATGAGTTTGATATTGATGTGGTTATCCTAGGAACCAAAGGTGCTTCTGGTGTATCAGAAGTATTTATGGGGAGTAATGCGGTGAAGGTAATAAAAGCCGTAAAAAATTGTCCTGTCTTAGCGATACCAGAATATTTCGAATTTGAAACGCCTACAGAGATTGCTTTTGCCACGGATTTTAATAGGTTCTATTCACAATCAGAATTGGAGCCAATTGTAAGTTTAGCCAAGACATTTAATTCTGTTATCCGAATTGTACATGTACAACATGAGATAAAGGCACTCACAGAATTACAACAGTTTAATTTAAACATGCTTCGTAAATACTTCAAAGAAGTAGAGCACTTTGTACATACCGTATCAGAAGTAAATTCTGTATCTAAAACTTTAGAAGTATTTTCTGATGAATTAGATATTCACCTTTTAGCAATGTTAAATTACCAACATAGTTACATGGAAAAACTTACAAGAGAATCTGTCGTGAAACAATTAGCTTTTCATTCTCAAATTCCGCTTTTAGTAATACCAGAATTAGGGATGAATAATCCGTCTAAGCATAAACAAGAACACGCTAAAAAAAATCTTTCATTGACTTAAAATAATACTTAAATTATTTTAGCCAAAAACGTTCCTCATGAGGGACGTTTTTACTTTTCTGGATGGTGAACGGATTAAAGTCTTGTTTAGCAAATATGTACCAAATAGTAGCCGAGAGTGCTGGAGTTAAATCGGCATTGTCCCATAAAATTCCAGCGCCATAACTCGTTCCGTGATTGGTAGTGTACGGGATGCCTTTTGCATTGCCATTTAAATTACTGCTGATAAATGATTTTTCAATCTCGGCAAGCAGCATTTGTGATTCAGTAGTTTTTTTCGCTGTAGAAAAAGCTACCGCCATTTGAGAAGTACCTTCTAACCAGATGACATCTTTATCTTCATCAAAACAATATCCCGTAATAGTGTTTAAAGAAATTGTTGCCGTTTGTGTTGTCGTGTATCGCGCTGCATTTTCTAAGACAGTAGTATTATAATCTTCCAAAATACCATAACCCAAGGTGTGTAAATCTAAGGCATAATTATAGGTTGGATTTTCTGGCCAAGCGATTAGCACATTATCAGTGGCATCCCAACGGTTGATATTAAGGTATTCTAATATGTTCTTATGAAAAGTATCATACCCTTCAACCGCATTAAAAGCTGTGATGATTCCTTCGGTGATTTTATGAATTCTGGATCCATCGGTATCATATCCGCCCCAAAGACCTCCATCACTATCTTGTAAGGAAATAATCCATTTGGTAAGCGCCGCTGCCATTACCTTGTATTTCTGATTCTTGGCATGATGGTGGTAGTTATTGATGGCAATTAGGAGCCAAGCATTATCACCCAACCAGGTTCTACGGGCATTTTCACCTTGCTTATTTCTAAATTGATAGAAGCCACCTTTTTCATGTTCTAATTCTGTAGTTACCTTAGCATTAAAATAATCAAGTGTTCTTTCTGCCTTTTCAAAATCGTTCTGTGCGGTAAATAATAAAATGGCTAAAGCATTGTCATAAAGCGATACGGAATTTGAATATTCACTACTTTCAAAAAGACCGTTCTTGTCTTGCATAGTGCTCACCCAAAGAATAGCTTGGATTGTTGCCGCATCATGGGTAGATTCAGGAGTGGCTTCTGTTGGAGCTAAAGCAACAGAAGGAACTGTAGCTTGTGCTATGATTTCTTCGGTTTCTTTGTGGCAGCTATTCAACATAAAGATTAAAATTATGAAACTATATTTTCCGAAACGCATAAGCTTGGGTAGGTTTGATGACAAAACTACGGGATAACAAAAGTTTCGCTTGCGGATTCACGCTTAGTGACTTTTAATTTCGTTAAAGAATATAGCTGCTGTTGTTCAACTTTTTTAATGACTTTTTAACTAGTGTACATACGAAACGTGAAAGAAGTGTTCTGGACCTAATAAAAAGCTTTTTATAGCGCCATCATAAAAATTTGTTACAAGACTTTTATTAAAGGTTGAAACCCGTCAGAATTCTTAATTTTGATAAAAATTAGGATCATGAATCTTCCAAATACAGATCAAAAGAGAATTGTGGTTATTGGTGGTGGTTTTGCAGGAATATCTTTAGTTAAAAAGCTAAAAGATTTAGAGGCACAAATTGTCATGATAGACCGTCATAATTATCATACATTTCAACCTTTATTATATCAGGTTTCAACAAGCGGCCTTGAGCCAGATTCTATCGCTTATCCTATTCGGAAAATTTTAAAAGAGCTTGATAATTTTTATTTCCGTTTGGCGGAAGTAGAAAAAATAGATCCTGTAAGAAAAGAAGTAGTTACGAGTATTGGTGTAATTTCTTTTGATTATCTCATAATCGCAACAGGAACAAAAACAAATTATTTTAATAATGAGACTATCGCAAATAATGCGATGCCGATGAAAACGGTGCCTCAGGCCTTGAATATCCGAAGCCTAATCTTACAGAATTTTGAGAAAGCAGATGACACTCTGGACGAGCTAGAACGTAAAGCATTGCTCAATTTTTGTATCGTTGGAGCGGGACCAACGGGGGTGGAGTTGGCAGGTGCTTTAGCAGAGTTAAAACAAAATGTATTTCCTAAAGATTATAAGCATTTAGATATTAAAGAAATGCAAATTCATTTGTTTGAAGGCGGGCCAAGAGTGCTTCCTCCAATGAGTGAAATAGCATCTAAAAAAGCAACGGAGTTTCTTAATAAGTTAGGCGTACACATTCATTTGAATACGATAGTAACTAATTATGATGGTGAAACGGTATCGCTCAAGGATGGAACCAGCATGCAGTCTAAAAACTTTATATGGTCGGCAGGTGTAACCGGAGCGGCTATTGCTGGTTTTGACGCCAACAGTTTAATGGAGCGACTAAACAGGTATAAAGTAAATAGCTACAATCAAATAGATGGTTATGATGACATTTTTGCTATAGGAGATATTGCTTATATGGAGACAGAAGATTTTCCTAAAGGACATCCGCAAGTAGCACAACCCGCTATTCAGCAAGGAGAAAATTTAGCTAAGAATTTACGAAATCTTTTAGCGAATAAGCCATTGAAGGCTTTTAAATATAATGATAAGGGTACGATGGCTACCGTGGGGAGAAATAAGGCGGTAGTAGATTTAGAAAAACTAAAATTTGGCGGCTTCCTAGCGTGGTTTATTTGGATGTTTGTGCACTTAATGGCACTGGTAGGTTTTAGAAACCGAGTGATTGTATTTTTTAACTGGGCATACAATTATATAAACTACGATAAAGCAGCGCGTTTAATCGTACGCCCGTATACTACAAAAGACTAAAAAAGTCTAACAAGTTGTAATATCTAGAAAACCTTTTCTATATTTGCAGAGTTGTGTTGTGCTTTGTAAAAAGTACAAGTTGTGGTAAATTATTCTTTGTGAAAAGAATATGAAACCGATGAAAGGCTTTCCTATTTGGGAGGCTTTTTTTGTTTCTACTCCTTAAAATTTATTATAATTTCCTTTCCTTAATTTGACGACAACCTAAGTTTCGTAGAAAATTCACTAGCTTTCAGACGTGAAAGACCAATAAAGTATAGAAAGTATGTGGAATTATTTTATTTTTAGCGGGCTTTATAATTTTATATGGAGCAAATAATTTTGCTGTGCGCACTTGTTCAAAGTAGTCATTCACAAAAAAAGCTTTTCTTAATCGGGAATAATAAATTCAACTTTAAATGAAAGGAGACGTAGTAGCTACCAGTGTATTCTGCTTAATTTTACTTGCCGGTGGCACATTTCTTTATTTTGCTATAAGTCGTACTATTGGAACGGTAAATTTTATTCAAAATTCAGAACTTACAACAGGATATATAAGCGGCTTTGAGGTGGCTTATAATACAAATACTAGTGATAGTTCTTCTGATACTAGGTACACTCAAGTGTTGTTCGTTGATAACAGAGGGGCAAATGTTTATATTCGCTCTTCCAGTTCAAGTTCTTTTACTACAGATAGAATAGGAGACGAAGTTGAAGTACGCTATATTACAGGAAGAAGTAACGAAGCTCGGATTGCCAGCTTTTTCTTAGATATGTGGGGCTTAACACTTTTATTTGGTTTGTTTGGAATAATTTTTGTTTGGAATGCACTTTATGATGTTATTACTAATTTAACTTCTAAGTGATGATATCCTACATTTCCTGCGGATATTAAACTCGTGCCCATACTATTTTCATATTTTGAGTAGAATGTAGCTTTTTTAATCTTTCTTGTTCCACTAAGTCGGGGGCTTTACAATGCAGAGAGTTGAATTCTCCATATTCTAATCTTGAGATATTGTGGAAATAGTCTACAAGATTATCTTTTTTAAATAACTTTAAATTATCGAGACAACACTAACTAAGTGGCTATGGAGAAACTAATAATATCAGTATTAATTGTAGTCGTATTTGTAATCTATAAGCTTTTTTCTAAAGCAGAAAAGAGAAATACAGCACGTAAACTCACCCATTTTTTGAAGAATCAAGAATCATTTACTATTGATTTTGATCAGGTAAATGTGGAGGGGTTTATGTTTCGAGAAAATGTTGAGGTAGATTTGTATGATAAGGAGTTAAGTTCTTATAACGATGAACTCTATTTAAGTATAGAGCCTTTTGATTTCAAAGGAAAATATCATAAGAATAAAGACGTGTCTAAGTTTTCATCTCAATTAACGACAACTTTCAACTATCGCGACAGTGATTATAAGTATATCATAACGGGCCTTCCTATTAATGAAATTACCTTTAGGATGAGAATATATCAGCAAAAACACCTAACAATTTATGTTTTTAAGGATAACGGAGCTCAAGTGAAATCTCCAGAACAGTCGAATGATAAGTCCCCTAATTTCAATCTCATGATGGGAAATTATTTTTTTGTCGATTTACGTTTTTTGAACGAGAAAGGAATAGGTGTTGTTAAACTCGGAATGTGCAAAACCAACTAACACCTATCCTCACGTATGTACTAGACTTCTAACCTTATTTGCCAGATCTATCAAAAGTATCACCCTTAGACTCTTCAAGGTTCTCTTTATCATCTCCTCCTTGCCCAAAAAGGCTGTTTTCCTCATCTTTTAAGCCTAGATTAGGGGTTAAATTTACTTCATGTCTTCCTGGGACATCTAGGTCTTCACCAGAAAAATCAATGCGGTCTTTTCGGTCTTGTAATAGCGAATCATCACCTGTATCCATGCTTAGACCTTTTTTTCCTAAAGCCTGTAAATCATCCTCAGTTACGTTAGAATTGTATTTTTTTGTTGCTACGACGTCTTTATTTCTGCTCTTTTCCATGATTATTGTTTTTAATTTGATGTAGCAAGCTCTATTTTCTTCTCTGGATGCATTGACGCAGTTCATTTAATTATTGCTTCGTAAGCCAATAAAGTAGATTACTGTTATGAAATGAAGGTAAATAGCCTTCTTTTGTTTTAAAAATGTTGTAATTTTATAGAGATAAATAAAGATATTCTAAGATGCCGCTGTATCATAAACAAGGGAAAATACCTCAAAAGAGACATACTATTTTTAAAAAACCTGATGGAACTTTGCATTATGAGCAATTGTTTGGCACCATTGGTTTTGACGGAATGTCTTCTTTAATGTATCATTTACACAGACCTACTCAAATAAAAGAAGTGGGAGCGTCTATTGATATTTCTCCGAAAGCAGCAGTAGAGCACAATATTAAGTCGCGCTTATTAAAAGGCTTTCAAGTGCAACCTGTAGATGATTATTTAGAGAGTAGAGTTACGGTGCTATTTAATAACGATGTACATGTGGGGTTGGCAGCACCTAAAAAATCGATGACGACGTATTTTTACAAGAATACAGATGCAGATGAGTTATTGTTTATTCATAAAGGTACGGGCACACTAAAGACTATGCTTGGTGAAATTCCGTTTGAATATGGCGATTATTTGGTCATACCTCGTGGGATGATTTATCAAATACATTTTGATACTGAGGAGAATCGACTTTTGGTGACAGAAAGTTACCACCCTATTTATACGCCTAAAAGATACCGTAACTATTTCGGTCAGCATTTAGAACATTCTCCATTTTGCGAGCGTGATTTTAAACTACCGGAAAACCTACAATCATTTGACGAAAAAGGCGAATTTTTAATGAAAGTGAAAAAGCAAGGACAATTACACCATTTGACCTATGCAACGCATCCTTTTGATGTGGTAGGTTGGGATGGTTACAATTTTCCTTACGGATTTTCTATCCATAATTTTGAGCCCATAACAGGGAGAGTGCATCAGCCGCCACCAGTACATCAAACTTTTGAAACCAGCGCTTTTGTGGTGTGTTCTTTTGTGCCTAGAATGTATGATTATCATCCACAATCAATACCAGCACCCTACAACCATTCTAATATAGATTCTGATGAAGTATTGTATTATGTAGATGGTGATTTTATGAGTCGTAAAAGTATAGATCAAGGCTATATTTCATTGCATCCTGCAGGCATACCTCACGGTCCGCACCCGGGAACCTACGAGGCTAGCATCGGAAAAACCAAGACCGAAGAATTAGCGGTTATGATTGATACCTTTAAACCACTGAAGTTAACACAAGCGGCTTTAGATATTGATGATGGCAAGTACTATAAATCATGGATGGAATAGGTTGTTATTTGTGATGCATCACATAGTGCACTAGTGAAGCGGCTAATTTAGCCGTTTGTCCATCGCTATCATAGGTAGGGTTCATTTCTGCAATATCTAGGCTAATTAGTTTTTTACTATCCATAATTACTCTGAGGCTTTCCAATACAATATTGGGGGCAAAACCCATGGGCGAAGGTGCACTGACTCCTGGAGCATAGGCAGATGAAAATCCGTCTAAATCTAGGGTAGTATAGACATGATCTACATCTTCGATAAATTGCATTAAGATGAGTTGCACGTGCTCTAGATAGTGCATGTTAAAATGTGCCGTTTCTAGATATTTTACGTTTAAAGAATCGGCTGTTTCAAATAATGTTTTATCATTTGCATCTCTGCGAACGCCTAAACACATATAATTGAAAACGGCACCTTCTTTTTGGCATTCTTGTGCAATCTGATAAAACGGAGTGCCAGAAGTATTCCCAGCAGTATTCAATCTTAAATCAAAATGTGCATCAAAATTTATAATCCCAATTTTTTTATTTCCTAGGTGTTTTTTTATGCCTTGGTAATGCCCGAAAGCAATATCATGTCCGCCACCCAATACAATAGGGAACGTATTCAAGGATAGTAATTGCGCTATGGTTTGAGATAAATCTTCTTGGGCTTGCTCCATTTTACCCTCTGGGCATAGAATTGTACCGCAATCTATAAATTGAAAATCATCCTCTAAATGGTTTGGAAATTTGCCTAAGGATTGCCGGATAGTGTCTGGGCCATTTACGGCGCCAATTCTACCTTGATTTCTTTTTACACCTTCATCACACGCATAGCCTAATAAGACAATTGTTTTTTGATTTTCCGCTATTTCAATTTCATCAATAGTACCACAGTGTACTTTTTCGTGCAGATAAAGTTTTTGTTCAGAGGTTCTACCAGACCATAATTCGGGGGGTGTTTTTTTGTATGCCAACATATGTATTAATATAAATTCTTAAGTAGGTTGTCATCTACTAAGTTAGGCAATGTGACTCTTAATTCAGGATTTCTATCCATTTCTCGTTGAATGGCAAACAAGGCTTCATTATTTCTAGCCCAACCTCTTCTGGCAATGCCGTTGGTAACATCATAGAAAAGCATGCTTTTTAATCGTTTAGCAGCTTCCTTAGAACCATCTATGACCATTCCAAATCCTCCATTGATAACTTCGCCCCAGCCAACACCACCGCCATTATGAATAGAAACCCAAGTGGCACCTCTAAAACTATCGCCAATAACGTTTTGTATGGCCATATCTGCTGTGAATTTGCTGCCGTCATAAATATTACTGGTTTCTCTAAAGGGGGAATCTGTACCACTCACATCATGATGGTCTCTTCCTAGAACAATAGGGGCAGAAATTTCTCCAGATGAAATAGCGGTATTAAAAGCATCCGCAATTTTTGATCTTCCCTCCGCATCTGCGTATAAAATTCTAGCTTGGGATCCTACTACAAGATTATTGTTGTTAGCCTCTTTGATCCAAGTAATATTGTCTTGTAATTGTTGTTGAATTTCCGCAGGAGCGGTGTTCTTTATGTCTTCTAAAACCCGCTGAGCTATGGCATCTGTTTTTTGTAGATCGGTTGGATTACCAGAAGTACATACCCATCTAAAAGGTCCAAAACCATAATCAAAACACATGGGTCCTAAAATATCTTGCACATAAGACGGATACCTAAAATCGATTCCGTTTTTGGCCATAACCGCTGCTCCAGCTCTAGAAGCTTCCAGTAGAAAAGCATTACCGTAATCAAAAAAATAAGTTCCTTTTGCCGTATGTTTATTGATGGCATCCATATGTCTTCGCAATGATTCTTGAACTTTCTCCTTGAAAATAAGAGGGTTATCTACCATGAGTTCATTGGCCTCTTCAAAAGAAATAGCTACCGGATAATACCCGCCTGCCCACGGGTTATGTAATGAAGTTTGATCAGATCCTAGATGGATAAATATGTTCTCGTCATAAAATCGTTCCCAAACGGCAACAATATTTCCTATAAACGCAATGGAAACCACTTCTTTTTCTTCTTGTGCTTTTTTAGTCCTTGCCACCAAATCATCTAAATTGGTTATCAGAACATCTACCCAGCCTTGTTCATGTCTCTTTTTTGCAGCAGAAGCATTTACTTCTGCGCAGATGGTAATACAACCAGCAATGGTTCCTGCTTTTGGTTGTGCGCCACTCATGCCGCCTAATCCTGCCGTTAAAAATATTTTCCCAGCCGGATTTTCATCAGCCTTCAGCACTTTTCTAAAAGCATTCATGACGGTAATGGTAGTACCGTGTACAATACCTTGTGGTCCAATATACATATAAGAGCCTGCAGTCATTTGACCATATTGCGTAACGCCTAAGGCATTGTATTTTTCCCAATCGTCTGGTTTGGAATAATTAGGAATCATCATACCATTGGTGGCTACAACTCTAGGTGCTTCTGTAGAAGATGGGAAAAGCCCCATCGGGTGGCCAGAATACATATGAAGGGTTTGTTCATTATTCATGGTAGCCAAATACTGCATGGTTAAAATATATTGTGCCCAGTTTTGAAAAACAGCGCCATTGCCACCGTAGGTAATTAGTTCTTCGGGATGTTGCGCTACGGCAGGATCTAGATTGTTTTGAATCATTAACATGATTCCTGCAGCTTGTGTTGAGGTATGGGGATATTCATCAATGGGCCTCGCGTACATGGTATATTCGGGCTTGAATCGATGCATGTAGATTCTTCCGTATGTAGACAATTCAAAGGCAAATTCTTGGGCCAATTCTCGATGCCAAGCTTTTGGAAAATAACGTAAAGCATTTTTTATGGCTAATAGCTTTTCTTCAGAAGAAAGAATATCTTTTCTTTTTGGAGCGTGACTAAGGGCCGAATTGTATTCTTTTTTAGAAGGTAATTCATTCGGAAGGCCTTGAAGAATTTGTTCTTTAAATGTCATCTTAATGTGTTTTATGTTTATCGAAGACTAGTTCACCATTTTTAAAAACCATACAAGGTTTAAAAGAACCTTGGTTGTATAAAATTTCGTTGTAATCATTGGTATGAAACAATACAAAATCTGCTAGTAACCCCTCTTTTAATTGCCCGCGGTCTGTTAGGTTTAAGGCAGCTGCGGCACGATAAGTGATTCCTGCTAATACTTCGGCATTACTCAGTTTTTCAAACGTTTGAAGAATTGCAGCTTGGGTTAGCAAATCGCCCATAGGAGCAGAACCGGGATTGTGATCGCTAGCAATGGCTACGGAACAACCTGCGTCCAATAATTTTCGGGCAGGTGTAAATGCACAGCCTAAACCTATAGAAGCACCGGGAAGGGCGGTGGCAATTACATTGCTTTTTGAAAGTAGTTCTATTTCTTTATCGGTAGAAGCTTCCAAATGGTCGGCACTAAGGGCTCCAAATTCTACTGCAACGGCACTACCATCTGTAGAGAATTGATCAGCATGTACGGTAATGTCAAAACCCATCTCTTTAGCTTTTTTAAAGTAAGGCCTGATCTCTTCTTTAGAAAAAGCACTTTCTTCTATAAAAGCATCTATTCTATGGCTTAAATTTTCTTCTTTTAAAATGGGGAAAAGGGTGCTGCTTATTTCTTCTAAATATGCTGTATTTGTCCCCAAGAAATCTTTTGGTTTCATATGTGCCGCCAAGCAAGTAGGTACAAGATCTAGTGGAGTTTGTGCATTCGTAGTTTTAATAGCACGGAGTATTTTTAATTCTTCGGAAACAGATAAGCCATAGCCACTTTTTACTTCTAGCGTGGTAACCCCATTTTTCAAATGTTGTTTGCTTCTTTTAATGGTTTTTTTAATCAATTCTTCGGTAGATGCCTTACGCGTTTGTGTTACAGTGTCCCATATGCCACCGCCTGCTTTAGCAATTTCTAAATAGGTCTTGCCTGCATTACGCATGGCATAATCTTTAGCTCTAGAACCACCAAAACAAATATGTGTATGGGCATCTATAAAACCTGGTAAGCACACATGATTTCCTTGCAGACTTGTAATCTCTGTTGTTGCATTATCTGCGTCTACTGCCATATTTTTAAACAATCCTATGGTTTTTATTTTTCCGTCTTCTATCAGCATTCCTGCATCATCAATGATGACAAGCTGCGCATTAGACAAAGCACCTTTTAAGGGCAAGCCTGTCATGGTAATTAATTGTTTAAAGGGACCTATAAGTTTCAATTTTTTCATGGATAGTATTTTATTAAATTTCAGGGCAATGAAAGGCTGTTTTAATATACTTCAAATTCATGCGTGAATTTCGTTTTTAGAGAAATCCCTTCTTTTTCGCTGATGTGATCAATAACGTGAATAATGGTTTGGTCTTTAATCATTTGAATTCCTTTTTCTATATCATCAGAAAAAACACGATCCTTATCTGCAAAAGCTACTTTTTCACGAATAGCGGTATGTATTGCTTCCAGAAAAATACCTGATTTCATGGGTTTTCTAAATTCAAAAGCTTGTGCGGCAGTTAATAATTCTATCGCCAATATTTTTTCTACATTTTCAAGAACTTGCAATGCTTTTCTACCGCCTATAGATCCCATGCTTACATGATCTTCTTGTCCTAATGATGTAGGAATGCTATCTGCACTAGAAGGAAAACATAAACCTTTATTCTCACTGGCTAAAGCTGCAGTGGTATACTGTAGAATCATATAACCAGAATTGATGCCGGTTTCTTTCATTAACAGTTTAGGTACACCAGGACTATTGCCTTCTAAGGCCAAATAAATTCTTCGATCAGAAATATTTCCTAGTTCAGAAGCTGCTAAACATGCATAGTCTAAGGCCATAGCTAAAGGTTGACCGTGAAAATTACCTCCACTAATGGTCAATTCTTCATCTATAATTATAGGGTTATCCGTCACAGAATTTAATTCAACTTCTACTAATTCTTTTAAATGCAACCAAGCATTTCTTGAAGCGCCATGTACCTGAGGCATACAACGTAAAGAGTAGGGGTCTTGAACCCGATCACAATCAATATGATCCTCCATAATCTCAGAGCCCTTTAATAATCGTTTAATACGTTTTGCTACGTGAATGTTTCCTTTATAGGGGCGTAAGGCATGTAATTCATTAAAGAATGGTTTTACAGAACCTTGCAAACCTTCAATCATCATGGCGCCAATAATATCTGCTTGAGAAAGGCAACTGTGTAACTTCTCAACGACCTTTACGGCATGTGCAGCAATAAACTGTGTTCCATTAATCAGCGCTAAACCTTCTTTTGGTCCAAGATCTATAGCTGCTAGACCTGTTTGCTTAAAAAGTTCACAGGTTTCAATTTCAATCCCCTTGTAGTTTACTTTCCCTAAACCAATTAAGGGTAAAAATAAATGAGATAAAGGTGCTAAATCTCCCGAGGCACCAACAGAACCTTGTGATGGCACAATAGGAATGGCATCATGGTCTATATGCCAAAGGATCCGGTCTAACGTAGTTTCTGAAATACCAGAATACCCTTTGGCTAAAGACTGTGCTTTTAAAATTAACATCAACTTTGCAATATCTGTAGCAATGGGGTTGCCAACTCCTACACTATGACTTTTCAAAATATTGGATTGCAAAACTTTGGTTTCTTCTTTTGAGATTTTGGTAGTGCAAAGCGGTCCAAACCCTGTATTTATACCATATACAGCTTTACCTTTTGCTACAATATTGGCTACGATTTGAGCACTTGCATTTATTTTTTCTCTTGTACTCTTGGAGAGTTCGATAGGGGTTTCTCCTTTTGCAATAGAAAGTGTGATGCTTGCAGTAAGCCAGTCTTCCCCAAGTTTAAAAGTCTTTTTAGATGCCATAGTTTTAAATCAGAAATTGAATCTTATAAAATTATTGATTAAGTTTGATAATTACCAATATTATATATATCACTATTCAATAACTATGGGTTATCAATTAGAGTTGCGTCATTTTCATTATTTCTTGGCAGTAGCCGATGAATTACATTATAGAAAAGCTGCAGAAAAGCTATGTATTTCTCAACCTGGATTAAGCAGGCAAATTAAACAGATGGAAGAAATTTTAGCAACTCCCTTGTTTGTTCGGAATAAGAAAAAAGTAACGCTGACTCCAGCCGGGGAATACCTTAAAGCAGAAGTAGAGTTTATTGTAAACCATCTAGAAGTTACAAAAAAGCAATTAAAATTGATTTCTGATGGCGACTATGGGGAGATTAGGATTGGATTTCTAGGGTCGGCCATGCAAACCGTAGTTCCAGATTTGTTGATTAAGTTACGCGACAGTTTCCCGCAGATAAAGACCACTCTAGAAGAACTTTCTAATACGGCTCAAGTAAATGCTATTTTAAAAGATACTTTAGATATTGGTTTTGTAAGACTGGCAAGAGTGCCAGATGGTTTAGGTATTGAAACGGTGATGCAAGACACTTTTTCTCTCGTGCTTCCAAAAGAGCATCCTATTAATTCGGATAATTTTAAAAAGATGAATCAGTTTGCTGATGAAGAATTTATACTGTTTTCACAGGATTATAGTGCCTTGTATTTTGATACCGTTATGAGTATTTGTGAAGACGCAGGATTTACCCCTAGCGTTTCTCACAAATCGGTACATGCACAAACCATTTTTAAATTGGTGGAGAATAAGTTGGGTATTGCCATTGTACCTACATCACTGCAATATGGTTTTGATATGGGGGTGAAATTTATCGAATTAAAAAAAATAAAGCAGCGTGCTGAGCTGTCCGTTATTTGGAAAAAAGACAACCGAAACCCTACCCTTAAGCATTGTTTAAATTTAGTGTTAAGGGAGTCTTTGAAGTAATGAATAAGAATTAACTTTGTTAGAATTAAAAAATTGACGCTATGATATTTGATGTGATACGAAAGAGAAGATCGGTTTTTCCGGCTCAATATAATGATACACCTATTGCTAAGGAAGATATTTTAAAAGTATTAGAAGCAGCTAATTGGGCACCTAGTCATCGAAAAACAGAACCTTGGCGATTTAAGGTTATGCAAGGGGAGACACTAGAAAAATTAGGCTTGTTCCTTTCTTTAAAATATTTAGAGACAGATCCGAGTCCGAAAGAATTTAAAGCCAAGAAAATTATAGAGAACCCTAAAAAGGCTTCTGCTATAATAGCTATTTGCATGCAACGCGATCCTATGAAAAGTGTTCCAGAATGGGAAGAGGTAGCCGCAGTTGCAATGGCGGTACAAAACATGTGGTTGGCATGTACGGAATTAGGCATAGGAGCCTATTGGAGCTCTCCAGCTTTAGTAAAGCATATGGGAGATTTCTTTGAAATGAACCATGAAGAAGCATGTTTAGGCTTTTTCTATATGGGGAATTATTCTCAAGAAATACCAGATTCTGCTAGAGGCTCTATTGAAGATAAAACTGTTTGGTTGTAGTACTATTTAAAGTAAGGAAAAAGTGCTTCTTTGTATTCCCAAGCCTTAGCTATAAAGAGTCCTAAAAATACAATAGACACCATAAATTTTAAAAAGGTTCCTGTTATGAACCCTAAAAAAGACCCAAAAGCCGCTCTAAGAGCGGTTTTTTTGTCGGCTTTATTTAATATTTCTCCCAGAAAAGCACCCACAAAAGGCCAAATTATAATCCCGAATACACCCAATACAGGAAAAAGTAATGCGACAAGAAGTCCCAAAGTGGTACCAATCATCCCCGCTTTACTACCGCCAAATTTCTTTGTTCCCATGGCAGGAATAATATAATCTAAAGCAAAAACAAATAGTGCAATAGCCAGAGTGATGCCTAAAAACCACCAGTCTTGCGGAATAACGCTTGTTAAAAATAGGAGTAGAAGTCCTAACCAACTTATAGGTGGGCCAGGTAGCACAGGTAAAAAGCTTCCGATGATACCTGCAAGCATAAAAATGAAACCAAAGAGTAGTAACGCAATATCCATTTAAGGGTGTTTGTTTAGTGAGACGAAAATTACGATGCTTTGTTACATCAACATAATTTTTTTATGTTTTTCAACTAATTTGTTAGTTTGAACTAATTATTTAGTTATATTTGAACTAATAAGTTAGTTGAAAGCTGTTTTTAGTTCGATAGTCGGATACTAATTTAAGTGTTTAACCAGTGTCAATAGACACTGAAATAAGTTCAAGATACATGAAACAATTGACAAAGGCAGAAGAAGAGGTAATGCAGGTATTGTGGCAACTAGAAAAGTGCAATGTTGCGGCTATTATTGAAGAGTTGCCAGAACCAAAACCTGCTTACAATACAGTATCTACTATTGTACGTATCCTAGAGAGTAAAGGTTTTGTAAATCATGAACAAGAGGGGAAAGGCTATTTGTATTTTCCTTTACTAAAGAAAGCAGACTACAGTAATCAATCTATCAACAAGCTCGTAGATGGTTATTTTCAAGGTTCTTTTAAAAGTATGGTGTCGTTTTTCATGAAAAAAAATGATATGAATTTATCCGAACTAGAATCGATATTAAAAGAAATTAAAAAGGAGGAAAAATGATACAGTATATTTTAGAAAGCATCGCTTTTCAGCTTTTGTTTTTAATCGTTTATGATCTTTTTCTAAAAAAGGAAACCTTTTTTCAATGGAACAGAGTATACCTTATTGGTACATATGTTTTGTCGCTAGTTTTGCCTTGGGTGAAAATTGAAGCGTTAAAAACGAAAGTGTCAGAAACTACTTTTAGCTATCCAGAGTTTTTATGGAATAGAAATGATCTTGAGGTCTCTGGGGTTTCAGGAACTAATGATTTAGTAAGTTGGTTTACAATTGTATTAATAGCCGGGATGGTCATCGCAACATTCATCTTTGTATTTAAATTATATCAGATAAAACAATTAAAGGATAAGGGCACCATTCAATATTTAAATGATTTTACACAAATCGTGATCAGAAATAGTGAAATTGCATTTTCTTTCTTTAAATCTGTATTTCTTGGAGATAAAGTATTAGATAAGGATTATGAGAGCATTGTAGCGCATGAATTGGTTCATATTCGTCAAGGGCATTCATATGACTTGGTCTTTTTTGAACTGCTCCGCATTATCAATTGGTTCAATCCTTTAGTGTATGTATACCAAAATAGAATATCAGAATTACATGAGTTTATAGCGGATGCTCAGGTCTCTAAAACCCACAAAAAAGAACAATACCAACTGTTGTTGTCTCAAGTTTTTCAAACAGAAAATATTTCATTTATCAATCCATTTTTTAAATCATCATTAATCAAAAAACGAATCGTTATGTTACAAAAATCAAAATCAAAGCGTGTATTTCAGTTAAAGTATGTAGTGCTAGTCCCTTTAGTTTTAGGAATGCTATGCTACACATCCTGTGAGAGTGAGGTAAAGACAGATGAGGTAGAAAGTTCTTCTTCTTTAAAGATGTCTTCTGTTGATGAGTTTCTCTTGGAAGTAGGGGACTTGGATAATTTATCTGAAGAGGAGAAAAAGGCGCAAACTAATTTCTTTAATGAAGTTGACGCTTATAAAAAAGTCGGACTTTTTACAATAAAAGATGCACAAGGAAAGGAAATAATGATAAAGACGAATTCAGAAGGAATTGAGTCTGTAAATGTAAATAAGGAGAAGGAAGTTCATCCTAACAAAAATGCGAACTCAGAAATTAAATATGATGAAGGAGTACATGTGCCATTTTCCACTGTAGATGAAGTTCCTGTTTTTCCAGGTTGTGAAGATGCTGCAGATTATAGGGCTTGTTTCCAAGATAAAATGTTTGCGCATATTACTGCCAATTTTAAATACCCAACAGAAGCTCAAGAAAAAGGAATTCAGGGTAAAGTAAACCTTATGTTTATAATTGATGAAACTGGAAATATTGCAGGTTTAAGAATGCGTGGTCCTGATAAAATCTTAGAAGACGAGGCTGAACGTATCATTTCTTTATTGCCAAAAATGACACCTGGTAAGCAAGACGGGAAAGTAGTTCGGGTACCGTTTTCTATTCCTATTACCTTTAAGTTGCACTAAAATTAGCACCTAAATTAGAAGACAACATGAAGGCCAAAGTAATTTCTTTGGCTTTTTTGTTGTTCAAAAAAGAGGTAATGATGAGCACTAAAAAAGGAAATCCGCTTTACAGTCAATTAAATAACTCAAAATATCGTAATTTTCCACAAACTTTATAGCGCACATGCGTATAGTATTAATTTTATGTATATTTTTTCTAGTTGTTTCTTGTGATCTCTTCATTACAAAAGAAGAGAAAACACAGCAATTGGTGACACGCGAGTTGCAAGAAATTAACTTCAATGAAGTAGATCAATTTCCTCTTTTTGAAAATTGTGATGAGACAGATTCGAAAGAAGAAAATATAGAATGTTTCCAAGAAACCTTGCTTAGACATTTTTCTACTTCATTAGAGGGTTTTGAATTTGTACTCAAAGAAGAAGTATTAGATACCCTTTATGTAGATTTTTTAATGGACAAAATGGGCGCAGTTTCTGTTTTAGATATTGAACATAATGCGATAGTAGAAGAACAAATACCAGAGTTTGATGCGGTAATTACTCGTTGTTTACTTACATTACCACAAGCATCACCGGCACTAAAAAGAGGAATTCCAATACGTGCAAAATTTAGAATTCCCATTGTACTTAATACCAAATAAATTTACTCTTGGCTAACGAAAAAATTATTTTAGGGATAGATCCCGGTACTACTATTATGGGTTTCGGACTCATTAAAGTGATGAATAAAAAAATGGAGTTTTTACAGATGAATGAGTTGCTATTACAAAAATACACTGATCCTTATGTAAAACTTAAACTTATTTTTGAGCGCACCATTGAGCTGATTGATACCTATCATCCTGATGAAATTGCCATAGAAGCCCCTTTCTTTGGTAAGAATGTGCAATCTATGTTAAAACTAGGGAGAGCCCAAGGTGTAGCGATGGCTGCGGGTTTGTCTCGGGATATTCCCATTACAGAATACCTTCCTAAAAAAATTAAAATGGCCATTACAGGAAATGGTAATGCTAGTAAGGAGCAAGTTGCTAAAATGTTGCAGAGCATGTTGGGCCTGAAGACACTTCCTAAAAACTTAGATAGTACCGATGGTTTGGCCGCTGCCGTTTGCCATTTTTATAATGAAGGACGTATAGAAGTTGGCAAAAGTTATACCGGTTGGGATGCGTTTGTAAAACAAAATGAAAAAAGAGTAAAAAAATAAATAGTCATAATCTTCTCTTTAAAAAGAAGCTTATTTTTCAATTTTGAAGCCCAAAAAAATTCAACGCTAACTGCTAATAATTACGCAACACGAACACATGTCTGGTATCTATATTCATATTCCTTTTTGCAAGCAAGCCTGCCACTATTGCGATTTTCACTTTTCCACAAGTATGGGGAAGAAAGAGGCAATGATCACGGCTATAAAAAAAGAGCTAGTACTTAGGAAAGATGAATTTAACAATGATGCTGTAGCTACAATCTATTTTGGAGGAGGTACTCCATCTGTATTAACCACAGAGGAAATACAAGAGATTATTGCGACAGTTTATACGCATTATGCTGTAATAGACCACCCTGAGGTAACTTTAGAGGCTAATCCAGATGATCTTTCGGAAGCTAAAATAATAGCACTTTCTAAAAGTCCTATTAATCGTTTGAGTATCGGGATTCAATCTTTTTTTGAGGAAGATTTAAAAATGATGAACCGTGCTCATAATGCACAAGAAGCCAAAAAATCTTTAGCGCTTGCAACGCAGTATTTTTCCAATATCTCTATTGATCTTATTTACGGAGTGCCAGAAATGAGTAACCAGCGATGGGAAGAGAATATTGCAACCGCCTTGTCTTTTGGTATACCTCATATTTCTAGTTATGCACTCACCGTAGAGCCAAAAACAGCTTTGGCAAATTTTATAAAAAAAGGGCTTATTAAACCACTAGATGATGAAATTGCTTCAATCCATTTTAATAGTCTTCTACAAAAAATGGAAGAAAATGGTTTTGATGCTTATGAAACATCAAACTTTGGGAAACCTGGGTTTTATTCGGAAAATAATACGGCCTATTGGTTGGGTAAAAAATATATTGGTGTAGGGCCATCGGCACACTCCTATGACGGTATTCGTAGAGGATGGAATATCAATAATAATGCAAAATATATAAATGCGTTGGCAATAGATCAACTTCCTATGGAGGTTGAGGTGCTTTCTAAAACAGACCGTTATAATGAATATATAATGACAGGTTTGCGCACCATCTGGGGAGTTTCTTTAACTAGAATTCAATCAGAATTTGGTATTGAGTACTATAATTATCTCTTGAAACAGGCAGAAAAGCATATAGAACAAGGGGTGTTGGTGGTTGAAAATGATACTTTAGTGACAACAAAAAAAGGAAAATTTTTAGCAGATGGAATTGCGTCTGACCTTTTTATGATTAACTTGTCAGAGTAAATACTACCATTTTTGAAAGCGACCATAAGCCATAAAAAAAAATCGTATTCTATAGATTTTTCAAAACCTTTAGATATTTCAATTCCACTTCGTGGAGAAACTAGCAATGTAAATGCATGGTATACAGAGCCGCCTAAAATTACACCGCATACGGCAGGAGATTTTGTGGGGAAAGTAACAGAAGGTGCATCGACAAATTTTAATGATATTTGGTTTAATCCGCATGCACATGGAACGCATACAGAATGTGTAGGGCATATTACAGCAGAGTTTCATTCTGTAAATCAGAATTTAAAAGCTTTCTTCTTTTTAGCATCGGTAGTCACAATTGCTCCAGAAAAACAAAATGAAGACTTTGTCATCTCTAAAAAACAGTTGCAATACGCCTTAAAAGGTTTCAAAGGAGATGCATTGGTAATTAGAACTTTACCTAATTTAAAAGAAAAATTAAACAGACAATATTCTAATTCTAATCCTCCATATTTGCTAGAAGAAGCAGTGAACTATGTTGTGGAATTAGGTGTTAATCATTTGTTAGTAGATTTGCCATCGATAGATAAAGAAAAAGACGGAGGGGCGCTATTAGGGCACAATGCTTTTTGGAATACGAGTGGTCTTGTGCGCAAGCATGCAACGATAACAGAATTTGTTTTTGTGGCTAATGCGATTAAAGACGGCTTGTACTTTTTAAATCTTCAAGTGGCACCTTTTGAGAATGATGCAAGTCCTAGTAGACCCGTGCTGTTTAAAATAGAGGAGTAATGAAGAACACAATAAAAGTTGAAGAAATAGCTATGCTGGTATTAGGTATTTACCTTTTTAGCCTTCTTAATTATCAATGGTGGTGGTTTTTATTATTAATATTAACCCCAGACTTTGGCATGATAGGTTATTTGTTTGGTAACAAAATAGGAGCAATATCCTATAATGTTTTTCATCATAAAGGAATAGCCGTTGCCATCTATTTACTAGGTGTTTACCTTGCCATACCTTTGTGGCAATTAGCGGGAGTAATATTGTTTTCTCACGCGGCCATGGATCGTGTTTTTGGTTATGGTTTAAAATATGAAAAGGGATTTAAATACACTCATTTGGGTGAAATTGGAAAATAAATGGATAATATTTTTGACACTATATTAGGGCTAATTTTAGGAGCTATTGCAACGTATTGGTTGTTTAGTTTATTCCGAAAAAAGAAGAGTAAAGAGCTCACGGAAGTCCAATCGCATGTGTTATTAGAAAAAATTAAAAGTGTTTGTAAGCTGATTACCGTGGAAGGCGATTTTGCAGAAATTTATAGGTATGAGAACACAAAAGAACGTTTTTTAAGTCTTGTTTCTAGTAAGAAGAAAGCTTTAATCGTAATTAATGCAAAAGCTCAAATAGGGTATGATTTAAAGAAATTAATACTGAATGCGGATACGGAACGAAAAACGATATTACTTAAAAGTTTTCCAGAGCCAGAGATACTGTCAATAGAACCAGAATTAGATTTCTATGACATTAAAAATGGAATGTTTAATTCATTTACACCAGACGATCTTACCGTTTTAAATCAAGAAGTAAAACAGCATATCCGGGATAAAATTCCAGAAAGTGGTTTGATGGATACTGCGCGTAGTGAGGCTTTAGAAGCTATACTATTAATAGAATCTATTGTAGAAACTATTGGTTGGAAATTAGATTACACCGCATTAAAAATTGATGCGAAAGAACAATTATCAGAACGAAAAAGTAAATTAACTAGATTTTTAGAGTCATGAAATTAAAACACACTTTTGCACTTAGTATATTTTTAGTATTTTCATTTTTTACCCACGCACAAACAGCAACTACCATGGACACATTTGATTCTAATTTTGCACACACCGTTTTCTTTTGGTTAAATAATCCAGACAGTCAAGAAGACTGTAAGGCTTTTGAAACTTCTTTACGTAAGTTTTTAGACCATTCTGAATATGCTAAGACAAAGTTCATAGGAAAACCTCCAAGAGCTAGTAGAGAGGTGGTAGACGGTTCTTTTACATATTCTTTAATTGTAACTTTTGAGTCTGCAGAAGCTCAAGAGGCCTACCAAAAAGAAGCGCCTCATTTAGTATTTATAGAAGAATCTAGTGCGCTTTGGAATAAGGTGATTGTCTATGATTCTAAAGATGCAAGTTTATAGAAATAGGTATCTAGTGAGACTAGGCTTTTAGGATATATTATAAATGCTATAGATATGAATATAGAAGTATTTAGATCCTATTGTATGGCTAAAAAGGGAGTTACAGAAGAATTCCCTTTTGACGAGGATACTTTGGTCTTTAAAGTGATGGGTAAAATGTTTGCCTTATCATCTTTAAGGCGATTACCTGCACAAGCTAATTTAAAATGTGACCCAGATAGGGCACTTGAATTACGGGTAGAATATGATGGGACAATTATTCCTGGATATCATATGAGTAAAATACATTGGAACACCTTGCTTCTAGAGCGTGTTCCGCCAAAACTTACAACAGAACTTATAGATCATTCCTACGATCTGGTCGTTGCTAAGTTTACTAAAAAGCTAAAACAAGCGTTGGATTCCTTAGAATAAAGCTATCCAAGAAAAACGTTTATCTACAGATATTTGCTGTTCGTCTACACTTCATAAGATATTGGTCGGTTTTTCAAAATTTTAGGAGTAGTGCTTCAATACCTTTACATCAGTTATGAAGCAAAACACTAAACATATATAAGACATCCCAAATCTTACTTGTAGCTAGTTCCCCCCGAGCACTATAGGTGATTAGACCAGCGAAAGCTGGTCTTTTTTATTTTTGAATATAACCTATCTTTGTGTTTCATTTTACAATTCTTCAATGCAAGCTTTAAAGTCATTCTATTCTGATAAAATAACAGGTTTAAACAAACAATTATCAGGCATTAAGTCGCAATTGTTGCGGTCAAGTATCTTACGGTTAGTAGTGTTTATACTCATGATTGTAGGGATTACATTATTTTATGATACTCCCAAGACAGTTATAGCAATTATATTAATCGCTATTGTTTTATTTTTAATTCTGGTTTCTAGACATACTAATTTGCAATATAAACGTGATAAAATTTTAGCTCTATTGCATATTAATGAAACAGAAATTAAACTATTGGATCGAGATTTTCATGAGCAACCAGATGGGAGCGAGTTTAAAGATCCGTTGCATTATTTTAGTCAGGATATAGATTTATTTGGTAAAGGTTCTTTTTACCAATATTTAAATAGAACCGTATTGCCTCAAGGTAGTGAACGTTTAGCCTCTTTATTTGTAGCAAATGAAATTACGGGAATCAAGGAAAAGCAGGAAGCAATCAAAGAGCTTTCTCAATTACCAGATTGGCGTCAAGAATTTACGGCAGTAGCATCATTAGTAAAAACGGAAACAGCTTACCAAGCCATTATCGATTGGATTAAAGAATACAAACGTTTTTTGCCAAAGTCCATAAAAATGCTACCCTTAATTTTTGGGGGTATTTCGGCTTTAGCAGTAATTGGGTATTTTGTAATCCCATTATCTTTCTTTATTCTATTAGCCGTTTTTGTAGTGGGTCTCATTATTTCTGGATTCTATGTAAAGGCTGTAAATAAATTATCAAATGATACTGGGAGGATTCAAACAACATTCCATCAATATCAAAAATTAATTCTTGAAATAGAGAAGATAGAATTTAAGACGAAGCTCTTAAAGGAAAAACGCGCTACCATTTTAAGTGAATCTGAAAAAACATCAGCTATACTGAAAGAGTTTTCTAAAATTTTAGATGCTTTAGATCAACGTAATAATATGTTATTCGGAATTTTCGCCAATGGTTTTATGCTTTGGGATGTGTATCAATCTTACAAAATTGAAGATTGGATTTCTAAACATGGTGAAAAGATAGAAGGCTGGTTTGATACCATTGCTTTCTTTGATGCTTATAATAGCCTGGCAAATTTTGCATACAACCATCCAACGTATACCTTCCCAATACTCAGTACTACAGATGTAGTGTTAGAGTCCGTAGGGGCAGGACATCCACTTTTAAATCCTGAAAAAAGTGTATTAAATGATATCCATATTGCTAGAGAGCAATTCTTTATCATTACGGGAGCTAATATGGCCGGTAAGAGTACATTTTTGAGAACAGTATCACTACAAATAGTCATGGCTAACGTTGGTTTGCCTTTGTGTGCAAAGTCAGTTACCTACACTCCTATTAAGTTAATTACTAGTATGCGTACTACAGATTCTCTAACAGATGACGAGTCTTATTTCTTTTCAGAATTAAAGAGGCTTAGGTTTATCGTAGATGAGATAAAAACAGATCGCTATTTTATTGTACTAGATGAAATATTAAAGGGTACCAATAGTACCGATAAGGCTATAGGATCTCGAAAATTTGTGGAAAAGCTTATTGGAGGAAAAGCTACGGGTATTATCGCTACGCATGATTTAAGTTTATGTGAGGCTGCTAATGATTTACCACAAGTGAAGAATCATTATTTTGATGCCGAAATCATAGCCGATGAATTACATTTTGATTATAAATTTAAAGACGGAATTTGCCAGAATATGAATGCTTCTTTTTTATTAAAGAAAATGCAAATCGTAGATTAACTGTAAGTTTATATGGATTCATTAACGCAAATAGTATTAGGTGCTGCCGTAGGAGAAGCTGTTTTAGGAAAGAAAGTAGGTAATAAAGCCATGCTTTTTGGAGCAATTGCAGGTACCATTCCAGACCTAGATGTATTCACACGTTTTTTTACAGATACGATTTCTGCTATAGAATGGCACCGTGGGTTTAGCCATTCTATCTTTTTCTCAGTGCTATTTGCACCCGTCTTCGGTTGGTTAGTTTTTAAACTATTGCCTAAGAAAGAAGCAAGCTGGAAAGAATGGTCTTGGTTAATGTTTTGGGGGCTATTTACGCATCCTATTTTAGATTCTTTCACAACATGGGGTACACAACTATTCTGGCCCTTTAAAACCCGTTTAGCGTTTCAGAATATATTTGTTATAGATCCTTTATATACCCTCCCTTTTTTAGTATTGTTGGTATTGGCTATGTTTCAAAAAAGAACTTCTGTAAAGCGTAGGAAGTACAACAACTGGGGATTAATCATTAGCTCCGCCTATTTGTTGCTATCGCTGGTGTTAAAAGCTGTGACCTATCAGAAATTTACAACAGCTCTAGAAAATCAAGGTATTTCTTATATTGAAATTGATACGAGACCTAGTCCGTTTAATACGATACTTTGGACTGCAAATGTGGATACAGAAGAAGCCTATTTGATTGCCAATTACTCGTTTTTTGATACAAAGCCCATCTCTTTTGAAACTTATCCAAAACATCATGAGCTATTAGGAGATTTAAAGAATAATGATAAAGTAAATCGTTTAGAGCGCATTGCAGAAGGATGGTATATTATAACAAAAGATAATGGACAATTGTTTTTCAATGACCTCAGATTTGGTTTAATGAGCATGGATCCTAAAGAACAAGATTTTGCATTTAAATATCAACTCACGAATAAAGAGGGAGATTTGGAAATAAAAGAAACCCCCAAAAATGTGGGGGATGCTAAAAAGTTACTGCAGGAGCTTTGGAACCGAATTTTAGGGAACTAATTTAGGTGTGGTCATACCGACAACCATACACTACTAAAGATTTTTCATTTGAAGCTTGTGAAATGAATCTGCCTGTAGTTTAAGTAATTCTTCTACTTTTTGTTTTTTGTAATCGTAGATGGCTTGTTCTTCCGCAAGGTCTGCATAAATTTTATTATTTAATGATTCATCGGTAGCCACAAGTAAATCGCGTTGCTTCACTTTTTGAGTCACCCAAGATTTAACGACACTTTCCTCTTCTTCCAATTTATAATCATAAGTACCTTTAGGCGATAGCAGTTTCGCAATGATAGGCGAAGTTTCTATAGCAAGAAAAAGTAAAAAAATAAAGAATGATGGTAGCCACGGTAGTTTGTTTAATGCGGTAATTCTGGCCATTAGGCCATCAAAACCGTCAATAATAGGCTGAGAATTTGTTACCGAAGTGGTATATTCTGTTTGGAGAGCGGCAATCTGAGATTCTATATCAGTAATTTTAACAGCATTAGTCTCCTTTAGTTCTCTGAGTTCTTTTAGTGCTGCATCATGCTTATCTCTTTTTTCGGCGTATACTGGGCCTTTTCCTAAAAGTTTTGTTCCTGCGGTCCCTTCCGCTTCAGAAATGTAAGTGTCATACAAGGCATTAGTTTCTGCTTCTTGATTTGTAATTTCTGTTTTTAAGGCTTCAATGTCTGTATGTAAGGCATCAATACTAGGATTGTATTGTAGCGCAATTTGATCTTTATTAGCTAGTGTCAATTCGTTCTTTTGTTCTAAAAGGACTTGATTAATTTCCTTCTCAAAAATTTTCATTTCTAGCGGTTTAGAAATTACAATAGCTATAATGACGGCCAAAATAATGCGCGGTGTTGCTTGCAAGAGCTCACTACTAAACTTATCCCTTTTTTTAATAGTAGAAACTATAAAGCGATCTAAGTTAAAGATTAGTAATCCCCACACGAGTCCGAAGAAAGTAGCTGTATAGATATTGTCAAAAACAGTGAATAAGGCATAGCTGCTAGCAATAAATGCCATTACGGCGGTAAAAAATACCGTAGCTCCTATTCCTGCATATTTATTTCGTTCTCCCTGAGAACATTCGGCCAGTATTTCAGAATCGGCTCCTGAGCACAGGATAAAAAAACGTTGTAACATAATTAATTTGATTTTTGATTGATGAGTAACTAATGTACAAATTCTATTTGAAAAATTATGTTAAACTAGTGCTATGGTGCTACAGGCGTTTCATTGCGGTGGTTTTTAATAAAAAAAAGCCTCCGTTTAGAAGGCTTTTTTTTGAATGAATGTTTTTAGTTTTTAATGAGGATGGGCTCTTTTGAAATTTTCACGCTAGGGTTTTTACTTCCTATATTTCTAGTATCTATATTTAAATTATTATTGTTTTTAATTAAATCTATAGCTTCGTCTGAAGTTATTGCTTTTCCTTCATAGTAGAAGTTGGCATTTTTTCTAGCCATTTCAATAACGTGGTCTAACGGACTCTTTGGTGGTGCTGGCGGAGCAGGTGGTGCTGGAATCGCACTAACCTCGCCTTTACCAATCTTTTGGTTTGAAGGCGGCATTGGTGGTTCGGGCATCGGTGGTAATTCAGGAAAAGCCTCTGCATTCTTTTTTTGATCGTCAGTCATGATGGTATAGAGGTATGTCATTTGATCTACTTCTCCTTTTTTAATTCTCATGGTAGATGTATTCATCTCATTGTATTTTCGGGCTATGGTATTGTATGTTGCTAGTTGCTTTATGGTTGCGCCGTCTTGCTGCTCTTTCTGTCCTACGATATCAATTGTAACGCAACCGTATTCTTCTAAAATGTTGGACACATTTTTAACAGCTTGTTTTGGTGTCTCTAAACGAACATGTATAAATCCTCTAACTATTTCAGATTTTTCTTCCTTTGATAAGTCCGTATTTAATTTAGATAAGTGCTGTTTTAAGCCGAGAACTGAAACTAATTCGCCTTGCACTAAAATTTGAGCAGCTTTATTTATATGAATATTAAGTTCCCTATTATTAGTAGTGAATTGTTTTTTAAATTTATTTTTAGTGAATAAACTAACTTGATAAGGTTGTGGGAATTGCTGTGATCGTGCATTATTGTAAATAAAGCTGGAAGAATAATGTACAAATTCGGATAATTTATAATTTTCTAATTCTTTATTACTAGTATGTTTTCCATCAATCCATAGGGCGTACTTGAAGCTATTTTTCCATTTGGCTATATCTTGAATATTTGGTGCGTTTGGTTTTTCGATGTACTTATATTGTATGGAATCTGATTTCTGCTCTTGTAAGTTTTCTGGGGGAAGATTTGAAGAAGTAGAGTTTTCAAGGCTTTTGTCAATTTGTATAATTTCTGATTCGCTAAAGCTGTACAATGCAAGTGCGAACATGGGTAGGACTAATAAACTGCGGAGCCAAATGGCTTTTTTTGAGGTTGTTTTTTTCATGATGTTAAATCGTTTTTTGATTGATGAATAATTAATGGCATTTGCCAATTGAGTTTCTGGAGCATTTGATGAGAATGCCAGTAATATATTTTGGTAATTTGATAATTCAGCACCTTTTTGTAGTACTGCTTGGTCCGCTAAAAATTCGTGATTTAGTTTGATGGCTCGTTTAAACAAATAAACAAATGGATTAAACCATAAAATGACTTGCATTAGTTCAATGAAGAGTACATCTAAACTGTGCTTTTGTACTGCATGTGCTTGTTCGTGTAATAGTACTTCTTTAGGAATTTCTTGGGCTTCAAATTTTTGTTTGTTTAGAAAAATAAAATTGAAGAACGTGTGTGGTGATAGTCTTTCTTCTAACAATACATGAATACTACGGTCATAGTTAATTTTAGGGTTTCTTCTTATGCGAGTACCTATTTTAAATAGGTTACTACAAAATTTACAACCAAAAATTAAGACGCCAAGTCCGTAAATTGTCCAAAGAGTAGGTGTTAAATAATCTGTTTTTTGATAAAATACAGGTATTTCGTCTGAATTGATTTCTGATACATAGGTATTCAGTACAGGTTCTGGAGTTATATAGATGTATTCCGTAAATAATACAGCAGGTATTATGGAAGCAGCGATCAGCGAACAGATTAAATAAAACCGTTTGAAAGTGTGCATGCTTTCATTTTCTAATACGAGTTTGTAGAAAACAATAAAGATGGCTAAGCATGCTGTAACTTTTATAAGATATATTCCCATAATTACTTCTTTTTAAGTTCGCGGTCTATTAAGGCCTTCAAATCTTCCAATTCCTCTTTGGTAAGTTCTGTTTCTTGTGTAAAGAATGATGCAAACTGACTAGCACTGTCGTTAAAAAAGTTCCTTATGAGTCCGTTTACATGCTTAGAAAAATAATCTTTCTTTTTTACCAGTGGATAATACTCTCTTGACCTACCTAATGTTTTATAGGCTATAAACCCTTTATCTGTCATTCTTTTTAGCAGTGTTGCTATGGTAGTGGTGGCAGGTTTGGGATCCTCATAAGATGCTAACAAATCTTTCATGAGAGCGGTTTTCTGCTTCCATAGTATATTCATTAATTCTTCTTCTGATTTTGAAAGTTGCATTCTTGTAATTTTTCTTGTGCTCTACAAACATAGAATAAATATTGTAATTCTACAAGTGTAGAGGTTTAAAATAATAAGCAAAAAAAATCCATTCGATTAGGAATGGATTTTAAATATGCTGTAATAATCGTTATTCTTCTGATTTTTCTTCAGTAGCTTCTTCTTCATCTTTTCCAAAGTAGGAAGCATATATCCCATAAAGGATAACAAGACCCACTAGGCCTAAAATTATTTTACCCCCTAGACGGTCAAAAAATGATGCTGTAACCGTTTCTGGGATTTCAACTTTTGCAATTGCTGCAATTTCTTTTAGCTCTTCAGGAGATAACTCAACGTAAGTTTCATCATCTACATAACCTGTAATAATGGCATCTGTATTACTGTAAGGAAGCCAAACAATATGGCTAATAGTGTACATCTTACCAATATCAAAATACCTACCATCTTCTAACTGAAACTCTTCTGTGTCAGGTAAGTCGGTAACTTTAACGATTTTTTGAGCCTCTCCGTAAGGAATAGGGATTCTTGCTTTTGCAATTGCTGCATTTAACCCTAAGAACAGGAGTCCGAAGGTAAGTAATGTGCTTAATTTCATTGGTTTAAAATTTAAATTAGGTTGATTAACTATCTTTATTAAGCGCTATTATTTGATTTATAGTATATATCATGATGTATTTCATCGAATATGTTCTGTGATTATTTTTGTTTTTTTTGAAATATTACGGTATTTGTATTATTAGGGAGACAATAAGTGCCACTACTCTCGTCAATTTTTTTAAGTTTGCAAGGATAAAAATTAGAACCATGAGCATACTAGAAGAATTGATAGAAAGAAGCGGCAATAAATGCGAGTTATGTACTTCAACAGATAATTTACAGGTATATGAAGTTCCACCTGTTTCTATAAGCGGTATAGATAGTAGTCTTTTGGCTTGTGGTGTTTGTGTAGATCAAATTGAGAATCTAGACAATACAGATCCAAACCATTGGAGATGCTTAAATGATAGTATGTGGAGTGAGTTTGATACGGTTAAAGTGGTTGCTTGGAGAATGCTTTCGCGTTTGAAAGGAGAAGGATGGCCTAAGGATTTATTAGACATGATTTATCTTGATGACGAAGCGTTAAAGTTTGCTAAAGCTACAGGTGAAGGCCTAGCAGAAGCCGATAAGATTATTCATAGAGATGTTAATGGGGTAATTTTAGAAAATGGCGATAGTGTTGTTTTAATTAAGGATTTAAAAATCAAAGGTTCTAGTCAAGTTGCGAAACAAGGAACTGCGGTACGTAGAATATCTTTAGATCGTGAGAATGCAGAGTACATAGAAGGTAAAGTTGGCCCAACAATGACTGTCATCATAACAAAATATGTAAAAAAATTATAATTTAATTGCGTTAGGGATAGTAGTGAAAAGCCCGCAGCCGTTTTTACGGTGAGGACTTGTAACGTATAGCCCGACCTTTAGGTAACGCCATAAAAAAAGTCCGTTTTCATAAGAGAACGGACTTTTTATTTTAACTATTTTTTTTTCGGATTGTGCTTTTGTTTGATCCGTACAAAAATTAGTTTGTTTCTGCTTTTTGAATTTTCACGTTGTTCAAGTTCAAAAATATCTATAGATTTAATAAGTGGTGTAAGCTTGTCAAAGCCATAATTCCTGGAATCGAAATTAGGTTGTTTCTTTTGCAGCAAACTCCCGACATCGCCTAGAAAAGCCCAACCATCATCATCTGAAACATCAGAGATGGTTGTTTTTATAAGTTGTATGTCTTTTCTAGTGATTTTGTCTACCGTGTCTTTGGCATCGTCTTTTTCGGTATCGCTTTCTGGACTTTCTATTTTCGATTTTAGAATTTCAATATATATAAACTTATCACAAGCCACAATAAACGGGTTGGGAGTCTTCTTTTCTCCAATACCTATAACTTTCATGCCAGCTTCTCGTAAGCGTGTAGCGAGCCTTGTAAAATCACTATCACTAGAAACCAAACAGAAGCCGTTTACTTTTTCTGAATATAAAATATCCATGGCATCAATAATCATGGCAGAATCTGTGGCGTTTTTACCTGTGGTATACCCGTATTGTTGAATGGGAGTAATTGCGTTCTCTAACAATAAATTTTTCCATTTGGTTAAATTAGGCTTGGTCCAATCTCCATAGATTCTCTTTATTGTAGGGTTGCCATACTTTGCAATCTCTTCCATCATTTCTTTTACTTGGGCAGAAGGAATGTTGTCGCCATCTATAAGCACTGCTAAATTTGTATCCATAGTATTTTATTTTATGTCCGATTGATGTAAAAACTACTAAAACCTTGAGTTAACAAGGTTTTATTCGCATTCTTATTTTTTAAATAATTCTGTATAGTATTGATAAAAATATGGAATTGTTTCTATTCCCTTTAAATAATTCCATACCCCAAAATGCTCATTAGGCGAGTGGATAGCATCACTATCTAAGCCAAAGCCCATAAGAATAGTTTTACTGTTTAATTCTTTTTCAAAAAGCGCTACAATTGGAATACTACCGCCACTACGTTGTGGGATTGGTTTTTTTCCAAAGGTAGTTTCATATGCTTTTGATGCGGCTTGATAACCAACGGTATTAATAGGAGTTACATAGCCTTGACCTCCATGATGTGGTTTTACGACTACTTTTGCACCTTTAGGCGCTATGCTTTCAAAGTGTTTTTTAAACAAATCAGTAATTTCTTTCCAATCTTGGTTTGGTACCAAACGCATAGATATTTTAGCATAGGCTTTGCTAGCAATAACTGTTTTTGCGCCTTCGCCTGTGTAACCACCCCAAATTCCGTTGACATCTAAAGTAGGTCTAATAGAATTACGTTCATTGGTCGTATAGCCACTTTCACCATAAACGGCATCAATATCCAATGCGTTTTTATAATTCTCAAGACTAAAAGGAGCTTTTGCCATTTCGGCGCGCTCTTCTTTAGATAGCTCTTCTACATTATCATAAAAGCCAGGAATAGTAATATGATTGTTTTCATCATGTAAACTAGCGATCATCTTAGTTAAAATATTGATAGGGTTTGCAACAGCACCACCATATAAACCAGAATGTAAATCGCGATTAGGGCCGGTAACCTCCACTTCAACATAGCTTAGGCCACGTAAACCCGTGGTAATAGAAGGAACATCATTAGCAATCATTCCAGTATCTGATATTAAAATAATATCATTAGCGAGTTTTTCTTTATGGTTAGCAACGAAAATGGCCAAGTTGCTACTACCAACTTCTTCTTCTCCTTCAATCATGAATTTTACATTACAAGGAAGTTGGTTTGTTCTTACCATATATTCCATTGCTTTTACATGCATATACATCTGCCCTTTATCATCACAAGCACCACGAGCAAAAATTGCTCCTTCCGGATGTTTGTCTGTTTTTTTGATGACCGGTTCAAAAGGTGGAGAGGTCCATAAATTGATTGGATCTGCCGGTTGAACGTCATAATGACCGTACACAAGTACGGTTGGAAGGGCTGGATTTATAATTTTTTCAGCATAAACGATCGGATAGCCATCTGTTTCACAAATTTCTACAGCATCACATCCAGCATCTGTTAAAGCTTTTTTTACGGCATCTGCAGTATCTAATACATCTTGCGTAAACGCAGTGTCTGCGCTTACTGACGGGATTTTTAATAGGTCTATAAGTTCAGAAATAAAACGTTCTTTGTGTTCAGAAATGTAATTTTTTATTGCTTCCATTTGTTATTTTTAGTCGAGTATAAAGCTACAAAAAAGAAGTTTTTTCAAGTAAGTATTTCTAAATTGAATTTTTACTTTATATTTGCACTCCTTTAGCGAAAGAAATAGAAATATTTTACGAGCCAAAAGGAACTTTTTTGAAGGTAAGGAGATCTCAAAATATCGAGATGTACCTACTGAAGTAAAAAATGCAGGCGTGGTGGAATTGGTAGACACGCTAGACTTAGGATCTAGTGCCGCGAGGTGTGAGAGTTCGAGTCTCTCCGCCTGTACAACGTAAAAAAAGCCTTTCGAGAAATCGAGAGGCTTTTTTTATTTCCAATTTTTCCTCCCATGTATGGCTGTCCAAGTACATTATTTTCTATCCTGAAGCTCAAAAGCTCTTCAAAGAAGTATTAAAATTTAACTTTTTCAAAATTTAACTTTTTTATTTTAATTGCTGCACCTTCAATAATCATAGGTGTTTACTGTTGATTCAAGAAAATTAGAATAGGAAAATTAAATAGCTGATAATTTTTTTTAAAAATTAAGAATAAAATAACATATATTTGGAACACCAGTTTGGTTCACCAGTTTGGTGTACCAATAGGAGAACTCAACTTCTTTTATTAATTAAAATGAAATTTTAGATGAAATTAAAAATTAAACTAATGGCAATGATCGTATTGGTCTTCAATATGTCATTATTTGCACAAGATGGATACGTGTTATCCGGAACAGTATTAGATGGGGCTAATGTGCCAATTCCAGGCGTAAATGTTTTGGTCGCTAATAGTACTACAGGTACCGCTACAGATTTTGATGGTAACTTTCAGTTAAAGGTAAAACGTGGTGATGTAATTAAACTTTCTTACATTGGGTACGTTACGCAATCGATTTCTATAACAGGACAAGAAACTGTTTCAGTCGTATTAGCAGAAGATGCTAGTCAGTTAGAAGAAGTGGTCGTAGTAGGATATGGGTCTCAGAAAAAGAGTGACATTACAGGAGCGGTGTCTTCTGTGAAATCGGAAGAATTAAACGCATTCCCTGTAGCAAATGCTGAACAGGCGCTACAAGGGCGCGCTGCTGGTGTGGTGGTGCAGTCTAATAATGGTGGTGAGCCAGGTGCTCCTATAGCAATTAAGATTAGAGGAAATACTTCGATCAATGCAGATAGTTCACCTCTTATTGTTGTCGATGGTTTTGTAGGCGCAACAATGCCTCAAGCTAATGATATTGAGTCTATGGAGGTTCTTAAAGATGCTTCTGCAACGGCAATATACGGTTCAAGAGGATCAAACGGTGTTGTTTTGGTAACTACAAAAAAAGGTAGAAGCGGAAAATTAACTGTTGAAATTAATTCTACTTACTCAGTTCAAAATACAGCGAATAGATTAGACTTATTAAATGCAGATCAATTTGCAGCATATCAGCAAGCGATTAATCCTGGGTATATTCAGGGTAGTGAAGATACAGATTGGCAAGAGCTATTGTACAGATCAGGAAGTACAGCAAATCACCAATTCTCCTTTTCAGGAGGTAGTGAAAATATCAATTTTTATGCTTCTGCGAATTATTATAAGCAGGAGGGGATTATAATTAATTCTGATTTTGAAAAAATATCTTTCCTTTCTAATGTAGATGCACAAGTAACTGATAAATTGAAGTTAGGTCTTAACCTTTTTGGAAGTAGAGGTGATAAAGGTGGGGTTGCAACACAATCTACAGGTTCTACGGCTAATGCTGGTGGAGATGATGTAATTTCTTTGATGTTTAGATTTGCTCCAGATATTGGTCCTATAGATGAAGATGGTCTTAATACGGTGCAAAGTGCTATTGGTGATAGAATAGATAATCCTTATGCTATAGCTAATGAAAGAATTATCGATACTAAAACAGATAATTTTAGAACTAATTTTTATGCTAATTATGATATTTTTGAAAACCTTGCTTTTAAAACTACATTTGGTTTCAGTACTATTAATGAGACGTTGGGAGATTTTCAGCCTTCTACATTAATTGAACAGGCAGGAGCAGCTGGAGGTAGAGCGTCTTATAGTAACTTAAAGCAAACTACAGTATTAAGTGAAAATTATTTGACCTATAACGCTGCCATAGGAAAAGGTAACCTAAATTTATTAGGAGGATATTCTTACCAAAAAAATACTTCAGAAAGATTTTCAGCGAGTACAGAAGGATTAATCTCTGATAGTTTTTCTTATTATAATCTAGGAGGAGCTTCAACTCCATTAGCGCCTTCATCATCATTTACGGAGCAAGAAATTTTATCTCAATTTGGAAGATTAAATTTTGATTACGATGATAAGTATTTGTTAACTGCTACAGTAAGACGTGATGGTGCTTCAAACTTCGCTAGAAATGAAAAATATGCCATCTTTCCTTCAGGTGCGATAGGTTGGAAAGTGTCTAATGAAGAGTTTTTAGCTAATAATGGAACTATCTCTAACTTAAAATTGAGAGCTAGTTATGGTGTTACAGGAAATCAAGCTATCGGTGCTTATGAATCCTTAGCTAGATTTGTAGACTTATATGCTGTTACGAACGGACAGACTGTAAATGCAGTTACACCTGATCAAGTTGCGAACGCAAATTTGAAGTGGGAATCTTCTTATCAAACAAATTTAGGGTTGGATCTAGGATTGTTTAGTAATAGAATTTCATTAGCATTAGATTATTATAATATAGATACTAAAGACCTGCTTTTAGCAGATGCAAGTCAGCCAGAATACTTAGGTTTTGCAACTTTAGCAAGTATAAGAAATGTAGGTGAAGTTAATAATAAAGGATTTGAAGTTTCTCTAAGCACAAAAAATATTTACACAGATAACTTTAGTTGGACTACAGATTTTAATTGGTCGACGAATAAAAATGAAGTTGTAAAATTAATTGATGGTATTGATGTGTTTTTAGATGCGGCACCAAGTTATCTTAGACAAGGCCGTACTCATATTCTAAGAGAAGGCGAAGCGGCAGGTGTGTTTTGGGGTCATGAGTATCGTGGGGTTTACCAAGGTGGTGACGTGCCAGTTGGTACAGCTCTTAAGCCTAACGCGGCGGCGGGAGATCCACTATTTACAGATATAGATGGTAGTGGAACAATTACCACTGATGATCAGAAAATAATTGGTGATCCTAACCCAGATTATACATTCGGATTTACAAATAACTTTAATTATAAAAACATAGATTTAAGCATCTTCTTTCAAGGTTCTCAAGGAGGTGAAGTTTTTAACTTAACTAATGTTCAATTATTTAATGGTGATTCTAACGCAACTACAGATATTTTAAATGCATGGACTCCTACAAATACAGATACTAATATTCCTAGAGCTGGAAATAATAGTAACAGAGAAATTTCTTCACGTTTTGTAGAAGATGGAAGTTACATCAGATTAAAGAATGTTGCTTTAGGATATACATTCCCTTCAGATCTTGTTGAGAAATTAGGGGTAGATAATCTTAGGTTATCTGTTAGTGCTCAAAATTTATTAACATTCACTAAATATTCTGGCCTAGATCCAGAAGCAAGTTATTTTGGTGGTGGCGGTGAAAGTACAGGAGAGAGTAATACCACTCAAGGTTTTGATTTTGGAAATTACCCAACAGTTAGATCGGTGAATTTTAGCCTTAATTTAAAATTTTAATCAATAATTTAAAACATATATAATGAAAACATATAAATATTTATTCTTATTGATAGGCTTATCAATGGTAGGATGCTCAGATTTAGAAGAGGATCCGCAAGGGCTGCTAGCTCCTGAAAGTTTTTTTAGTTCTACAACGGATATTCAAACTGCAGTCAATGGGGCTTATGGTCATATGATTCATGAGAACTTTTGGGGTAGAAAATTACCTACCACTTTAATGTTGCGTAGTGATATGGTTGCTATAGCTGATCCTGCAGCAAAAGTAGAGAGACAACAGCATGATGATTTTACCGTATTGACAGATAATTTAATGATTGACACCTATTGGCCAAGATCATATCAAATTATTGGAGCGGCTAATCAAGCTATAGCAGGAGCTGAGCTAGTTGATGTAGCAGATGATGTAAAAAATCCAATCACGGCGCAAGCGTATTTCGTAAGAGCATTTATGTATTTCCATTTGGTAAGGCAATTTGGAGCTATACCTTATTTAAATGCACCTGTAACCGATGTGCAAGAATCAAAAGTTATATCAAGTACTCCGGCTGATGAGGTCTATGCTAATATTATTGCAGATTTAGAGTTTGCTAAGGCATGGTTGCCAGATACTCAGGTGGCAAGATCTTTACCTGCAAAATCAGCGGCAAGTTCATACTTATCTTTAGTGTATTTAACTATGGGAGAATGGCAGAAGGCTTATGATGAGGCTAAAGAAGTTATTGATAACAAAGGAATCTATGATTTGGAATTGGATCCAGATTATCAAAGTTTATTTGATGCCACTAAAATTGACGCATCAAAAGAACCAATTTTTGTCTTAGATTTTAATAATTTCAGAGATGGTAATGCGGGGAACGATCAATTAGGTCCGATGTCTGGTTTAAGAGGAGATGAGCAGTATGGTAACGGTGGCGGTTGGTCTATTATGGCACCGGCTCTAGGAGTTTACACGAGTTGGGATGCTGGCGATTATAGAAGGGCAGTAAGTTTAGATGATACAGCAGTTTTTGATGGAGAGCTTACTTCTTATCCAGATTTTATTTCAGCCTCTAAAGATGACCGAAATGTAAATCAGCCATATATCGCTAAGTATACAAGGTTCCCAGGTGAGTTTGCAAATGGAAACGGTAGGGCTACAAGTTATAATTATTCTATGATGCGTTATGCGGAAGTGTTATTAATTGCAGCGGAAGCAGCAGTAGAGCTTGGAGATAATGCATCAGCCACAACGTATATAAATGAGGTTAGAGCAAGAGCTAGATCAGGTGGTTCATGGAAAAATACAGGTGCGAGTGCTGTGCCTGCAGATATCACTGGGACAGTTACTGTTAATGATGTATTAGAAGAGCGTAGATTAGAATTATCTTTCGAGGGTATTAGATGGTATGATATTGCTAGAAGAAAATTAGGTAGTGAAGTATTTGGTGCTTCAGGATTTGAAGGAGTAAAGCCAGGATTTGATCCAGCTCAAGATTATTTACTTCCAATACCAGCTGATGAGATTATTAGAAACCCTAATTTAACGCAAACTCCTGGGTATTAAAATATGACAAAATATAGTTTGAGTTGACTATGTTCTTTTTTTTGAGTTAATTTTAAGAATTTACTGGTCTAAAGTTTAGATCAGTAAATTTTTTTAGTTTAAAGAGGTAGGGTGATTGCTGTTGGATTTTATAACTAGGTTTAAATTATTTAAGCATTTCCAGATGAAGTCAAATAGAATAAGAGTAAATGATAGCATTAATGATCAGAATGCAATTATTTCTAAGATTAAAGAATTTATTCTTTACAAGAATTTAGAGCCTGGCGATAAGTTGCCATCGGAAAGAGAATTGTCTGAAAAGTTCAAGGTAAGCCGAAGAAACGTTAGAGAGGCTATTGCTAAACTAGAGCATTATGAATTGTTAAAATCCATTCCAAAGACTGGAACTTTTATTGCAAATATTGGACAAGTAGCTTTGAAAGGAATTATGGAAGGTATTGTTGGATTGAAACAACAAGATTTCAAAACCTTAGTAGAAACAAGACTAATGTTAGAAGCCCAAACTAGTTTTTTGGCAGCTCAAAGAAGAACGGAAGAGGATTTAGTGAATATTGAGGCAGCTCTGCATCTGTACAAGGTTAAAATGATAAATAGGGAGGATGCTCTAGAGGAGGATTTACTTTTTCATCTGGCCATTGCAAAAGCCTGCGGTAATAGTACACTTAATGCTTTGATGTTACAAATTACACCTAAAATTATATCTGTCTTTGAAAAAATACGGGTTTGTGATGAGGATGGCTTCATGCGCGAAGTGAATCAACATGAGGTAATTTTTAATGCCATTAAAGATCAGGATTCTCAGCTAGTAGTAAGTGCCATGGAGGAGCATTTTAAAATACTGAAAGACTTCTGTAATGAAATTAAATAAAACCTAGGGCATAAGCTAGCGTAAAGTTGATTCGCTATTCATAGAGACATCGCTTGTAATTCTAAAGCCTTAATTTTGAGCTGGGACTAGGTTATATTGAAGGGATAGCATTTTTATTGCGTATCGTTTCCCAAGTTCTCTAATTCCTTCAGAATTAAAATGTGTTCTATCTGATTTAGCGCCGCATCCCCTAGAAGAAATGACATGAGATGTAGGAATACTTTTTGGCAAGGTCTGTATAATTGTATTCATTTCGGCTAGTAAACCATTTTGATCTTTATGTACAACTTCACCAGCTAATAAAGGAACTTGGTTTGCTTTTAATGATAAATCTTTAAGCATATTTCGGTAGATCTTCTTTACGTAAGTTGGCCATTTGGTATCACCATTATTTGTTTCGCCTTGGTGCAATAAAATACCTTTAATTATTCCTCTCTTTTGGCTTTTTTTAGCTAAATCTATTAGGTGTTGGTAAGGGTTTCCTCCGTAATCTATAATTTTATTTTGAAACCAATCCTCAGGATATGTATCTGTGAATTTTTGATATTTTTTTTTATTGAATAATCTAATATCAGAACCACCTACGGCTACATTAATCACAGCAATTGTGATGCTATCGGGGAGATTCTTTATCATATTTTTTCCAAAATAATCTGCAGGTGATAATCCTGTATAACATTGAGTAAGTGGTGCGGCGGCAGTGTACCAACTTCCTTTGGTTCGGTTTAAATTGGGGCAATCTAGAGACTGCAGCATTTGAAAACGAGTATTGCTAATGGTATCTTGAGACTCTATAGTAGCAGAACCCTCCATGTTAGATTGGCCAAAGCATAGGTAGATATGAAAATTTGCATCAATTTCTGGAGTTACTTTTGTGCTATCTCCTGGGGTTGTTGTCTGAATTTTTAGATCATTTATTTTGTTTGCGCTAAAGCTAAAATGAGTTACAAAAATTAAGCCTAGAAAAAAAGTGATTCTTTGTAGTGTAGTTGTAAGATGTATCATGAATAGTTCCTTTTGTTGTAGACTCAAATTTATTATTTTATAGAAGCTTTTACTTTGTATTTTATGCTGATTGCTAATAGTATTTTAGTGTTTTGTAATCAATTTTTGTTGATCTCTAAAATAACTTGGAGTGTATCCCATTTTTCGTTTAAAGGTTCTATTGAAGTTTGAGATGTTGTTAAAACCACTGTCATAACAAATTTCGTTGATAGAACGTTCCGTTTCTATAAGTAACCTTGCTGCGTGCCCTAAACGTAAATCGCTAACGTAGTCAGAGAAGGATGAGTTGGTACTTTTTTTAAAAAAATGACTAAAGGCAGATTCAGACATATTAACCAATCCAGCAACCTCTTTAAGAAGTATTTTTTGATGTAAATTTTCTTTAATGTAGGTATTCACTTTTTCTATTCTGCGACTTTTGTGAATGGTATAATGATCTACATAAGAGTGACTTGCTAATGTTTTTGTATTACGAGCAATAGATAGGTCGTATAAAATGGATAGAAAATTTAGTAGGGAGTCAAAGTCTTGAGACTCAGATAAACGTAATATTTTTGGTTTTAAAACAGTAAGGGTTTCTTTTGAAAACAAAATTCCTCTTTTAGATTTCTCTAAAAGTAGCCTGATAGGAAGCATGAGTTTTCTATTTAGTGCTAGTTCTGATAAGAATTTCTGATGAAATTGAACAGTAACAACATGCGCTTTTGTGTTCTTATCTTCTCCGGTCCAAGCGTGTGGTGTGTTTGAACCAACCAAAACCAAATCGCAATCTGTGTATTCTTGTATAGAATCTCCTATGATTCTCTTTCCTGATGAATTAAGAACCAAGTTGAGTTCTAGTTCTGGGTGAAAATGTATCGGAAAATCAAACTTAGCAGAATGATGATTTAAGACAATAAAGAAATCATCTTCAGATATAGGGACTAATTCTCTTAAAATACGCGCTTCTTTGTTCATAAAAGTATCATAGTGTGTTTTCTCAAAATAAGATATAAAATATATTAAATTATAAATATATAGTCTTATAAATTATCAAATTAAATAAATATAACTATAAATTATCTTATATATTTTGTTTTTCTAACTTCCTGTTGATGTTTTTTTGGTGTTTTTTCATATTAGTATCATTAATCAACATGATTTACAAAATTAAGGTTAAGGATATGTTATTATTTTGTCAACAACTTAATTACTAACTAAAAAAATCATGAACTAATGAGGTATGAGTTTCAAAAAAGTATGATTTTTATTGTTTTCTTAATTTTAAGCTTTTCAGGAGCAGCGCAAATTAAGGTAACCGGAACAGTAAAATCTAACGACGGAATTCCTTTGCTTGGTGTAACCATTATGGAAGGTGGTTCTACGGCAAACGGAGTGACAACAGATTTTGACGGAAATTTTTCTATTGAATTGAGTGGTTCCAATAACGAGCTTGTAGTTTCATATATAGGCTTTGTAACTCAAACAATTCCTATTTCGGAAGGTGCTGCAATTACTGTAATCTTAGAAGAGGATCTTGAACAGCTTTCGGAAGTTATTGTTGTGGGGTATGGATCTGTGAAAAAGAGTGATCTTACAGGATCCGTAACTTCTGTAGAAATGGATAATATTCCTTCAAAACCATCAAACTCTATAGATGGATTGCTACAAGGTCAAGTGGCGGGTGTGCAAGTTGTCGCAGCTTCAGATACTCCCGGAGCAGGTGCGGTTGTAAGAATTAGAGGGGGGAGTTCTTTACGCGGTGGTAATGATCCTCTTGTGGTTGTAGATGGCTTTCCAATTGGTTATGCCGGAGATTTAAAGCAAATATCTCCTCAAGATATTGCCTCCATGGAAGTGTTAAAAGATGCTTCTGCTGCTGCTATTTATGGTTCTCGAGGAGCAAATGGCGTGATCATAATCACCACAAAAAAGGGGGCAAAACATAGTACTGAGGTAACCGTTTCTCAGCAAAATACGTTTACAAGGTTTACTTCTGATTTGAATTTATGGAGGGATCCAGTTTTAATGGCTGAGCTAAGCAACGAAAGTAGAGTAAATGGTGGTTTTACGCCCATATATATCGGTGCTAGAGATGCAAACGGGGTGTATTATCCTTCCGTAGGAGAGTTAAAGAATGGTGATTGGTCTTATAATACACGTTGGGATGATGTAGTATTTCGCGATCCGGTATCTAATAATACCAATCTTGCTATACGGAGTCAGACAGATAGAACTCAATTTAGTTTAAGTACAACTTACTATACAAATGAAGGAGTGTACATAGATGATGATTATGAAAAACTGAACATTAATCTTAATGTTATTCATAAAATTTATGATGATAAAGTTACCATTGGAGGAAATGTTCTTTATTCTAAAGGAAATAGAAATGATAATGGAGGATTGGCATACTGGCGTAATCCTATTTTTCCAGTGTATTTGGAAGGAAATCCTTCTAATGATTATTTTTTAGCAGGGTCACAAGATTATTCGCACCCTATTGCATTAACTGAAAACAGAACCAATAAAAACAAGTTTTTAGATTTTATAGGTTCTGCTTTTGTAGAGATTCAATTTATTCCGACTTTAAAATTAAAAACTCAAGTAAACCATAAATTTGGTCGTTCTATTACGGACTATTATAATCCCAAAAAATATACAGAGGATGGTACTTTTAATAATGGTTCTGGAGGTGTTAGTAATTGGGAGAGCAGTGAAACTGTAGCGGAAACGTTCTTAACGTTTAACGATACGTTTAAAGAGAAACATAGTCTTACTGCCATGGCTGGTTTCTCATATCAAGGATATGAAGCTAGAACTTCTGATTTAAAAGCTTATGATTTTTTAAATGAATCTTTAGGGAATGGTAACCTCGCCGCGGGTAATCCCGAAAAGCAATCTGTGGCGAACGGCTTATCTGAAACGGTGATGTACTCTGGACTGGGGCGTTTAAATTATTCTTATGAAGACAAATATTTAGCAACCTTTACCGTGCGTACCGATGGTTCTTCAAAATTTGGAGCCAACAATCAATGGGCAATGTTCCCTTCTGGGGCCTTGGGTTGGAAATTGCATAAAGAAAGCTTCATTGAAAATTTAAATGTTTTTGATGAGTTTAAACTACGCGCTAGTTATGGTATTTCTGGGAATCAAGGTATTTCTCCTTATTTAATTAATAGTAGATACGGACAAGATCAATACTATGTAAATGGTCGTTGGCAAACAACAATTGGTCCTGGATATGTAGTAGGTCAGGATAGCCAAAGTGGTAAGAAAACCTGGGGTGGTATTCCTAATCCAGATTTGAAATGGGAGACTACAGCACAATTTAATATAGGGGCTGATATTGCATTTTTGAATAACAGAATAAAAATCACAGCAGATTACTATAAAAAGTCAACCTCAGATTTGTTGCGTGAACGTTTACTTTCTCCCTCTTCTTCTTATGACAAAATGTGGGTTAATGATGGAGAAATAGAAAATCAAGGAGTTGAATTAACACTAGATGGAGCTATTGTTGCTAAAGAAGATTGGGGTCTTGACGCCATGGTGATTTTTTCAAAAAACAAAAACAAAGTGGTTAGTCTTGGAGATGCGCTTGCGTCAGGCTTAAATACAGATGCGCTTACTGGTTTTAAGTATGAGTTCTCTGGTAATCAAGTAGAAGCTTTCCGTTCTATCCCTAATATTTTAGCTATTGGGCAGCCTATAAATGTTTTTTATGGTTATAAAGTAGATGGTATTATACAGTCTGAAGCTGAAGGATTAGCCGCGGGGCTAACGGGTGATTTAGCGCAACCAGGAGAATTTAAATACAAAGATTTAAATGAAGATGGCGTTATTGATGAGAATGATCGTGCTATAATCGGGAATCCTAATCCAGATTTCATAGCGAGTTTTAATCTTAATGCACGCTATAAGAATTTTGACTTCTCACTTTTTTTTAACAGTAGTATTGGTCAAGATGTCTTTAATACTAAAGCATTTAGTGAGCCAAGTAATACACCATTACGTTGGACGCAAGATAACACAACCAACAATTACCCAAGCTTAAGAGATGGCCGCACTATTTATATGTCGGATTGGTTTATAGAAAAAGGAAGTTTTTTACGCTTACAGAACCTATCTGTAGGCTATACTATAAAAGACTTACAAACGGCTTGGCTTAAAAAAGGTAGAATTTTTATGAACGGTACCAATCTATTCACCCTTACAGATTTCAAAGGTTATGATCCGGAACTAGGTGGAGATGGTATTTACTGGGGTGGGTATCCTAAGTTAAGAAACTGGACTTTAGGCGTAGAATTAACCTTTTAAATTCAGTTAAAATGAAAACATTGACAATAATAAACGAATTGAAAATGAAGCACTTTAAAAGATTAATAGTGGGACTTGCTCTGGTAACTGGTGTTACTTCTTGCGAAAGCTTAGATGTAGAGCCTACTGGTTTTTACTCTGATGAAAATTTCTATAAAACCATAGAAGATGCAGAGGCGTCTATTTTATATGCTTATGATGCACTTACACTTGTGAGCTATGCTCCAGTCACTTATTACTTTACAGAATTGGCATCAGATAATTGTGATGTAAAAGCAGATGAGGGTGCAGATGCACAAGCATTTGTAAATTGGGAGGTTACTGCTCAAAACCAATTACTAACACAATATTACAGATCTATTTATATTGCTGTAAACCGTGCCAATGCAGTTATAGAAAATATAGAAGGCAAAGGGTTTAACCCAGAAGACGAAAAACGCATACTTGGCGAAGCTTTATTTTTAAGAGCCTACAACCACTTTAATGCCGTAAAAGCTTTTGGTTTAGCGCCATTACAAAAATCTCTTATAGATAAGTTAGACGAAACAACAGCTACACTACCTGCAGATATGCAAGAGGTATATGCTTTTTTAATAGACGATTTAACTAGAGCTATAGACAATTTAGAAATAAACAGAGTTACTGGGCGCGCAGATAAAGTTGCTGCACAGGCATTACTTTCTAAAGTGTACTTATTTGCTGCTTCTGCCAAAGAAAGTGGTGTTCCTAAATACAATGCCATTTCAGAAAATGTAGATGTTTTATATGCTAAAGCTGCTGAGTATGCAGGTATGGTTCTAAACAATCAAGGGGAATATAGTCACGATACTGATCTTCAAAACATTTATAATGTTGACTCTCCTAACGGACCTGAGCATATTTTTATATTATCGTTAGACAGGTCTGGTACACAAGAAGGAGATTACTCTAAACTATCTAAATACTTTATTCCTTATATAGATGGTGCAACAGTATATCTAAAAAATACAGACGATACTTTTTCTCCAACACATGATGGGTGGAGTGTTTTTCAAACCTCAGATAAGTTGTTCTCTTCTTATGCTGCGGATGATAAACGCAAAACCGATTTATTTGTTTCAGAAATATACAACCAAAATGGTGTTGCAATAGGCTCTGTTGCAGATGGCACAGTAATTTATCCTTTTACAAGAAAATACATAGATCCTTTATTTGAGGGTGATAAAACAAGTACAAGACCATACTTAATTCGTTACTCAGACATACAGTTGGTATATGCAGAAGCTACTGCCAATGCAGATGGTTTAGCACAATACAATCAAATTAGAAGTAGAGCAAACGCAACAGAATTGGCTAGTATTGGTGGCTTATCTAAAGTAGATTTTAGAAAATTTGTTGTAGCAGAACGCCAAAGAGAACTTGCTTATGAAGGAGACCGCCTATGGGATCTTAGACGCACAAACACAGTGCAAAGCAATGTTACTAAAGCAGCAGGTCTTTCTCCAGAAGCAGTTGCTTTTTATCCTATTCCACAACGTGAAATAGACTTAAACCCTAACATCAACTAAACTATAGCGTAATGAAAAAATTATATAACATTTACTTTGTGGTACTAGCCCTATTTTTTGTTGCTTGTACAGAAAATCCTCTAGAAGATGTAGAGGGAACAGATTGGCAAAAAGAACGCAACGTGGTTTCTATTTTACTAGAAGGTCAAATAGGAACAGCTATTATAGAACGTAATTTTGATGATGCAAAAATTAAAATTTATGCGAAAACAGAAAATATAGCAGATTTATCTAAGGTAGAAATTAAAAATATTGAGCTATCATACGGTGCAAGTTCTGCAAATGAAAAGGGTACAACATTAGATTTAAGTAGTGGTACAACTACCATCTCTGTTGCATCTGGAGCTGGCAATAGTTTAGATTGGGAGGTTACAATGCTTCCTTTTAAGTCGGACTTAGAGGGTACTTGGTACATTGGTGATATACGTATGTATTGCGATATGTTTACCTGGGAAAGCTGGGGATGGGAAAAGAACGAAAGTATGTTTGGTTACCTAGCAGAATTAAACCCAGAGCTAGACAACAAAATCACTTTTACCGTAGAAGGTGCAGATGCTAAAGGAAATCCTTTTGGGGAGTATGAGCATAATGCTGGTGATGATGGTGCTTTTGGTAGTTATACCGATGCTGGTAAAGGATGGAACTTTGATTCTAGATTCAGAAAAGTACCAACTGGTAATGGTACTTGGTTAAGAGATTTTGAACGTAACAAAGTAATTATTACAGACGCTAATAAAGTAGAGCACGAACTAGATTTAGAATTGCTTACCGCAACTAACGAGGTTAATTTAAAAACTGAAGTTCCTTACTTAGCTGAAAACTTTAGTTGGACAGATACGGATTGGAGTTATGAAGAACTAGCTCATATGTCTAAATTAACGTGGTATACACTAACAAAAGAACGTGTAATACAAACAGGTAATAGCATTACAGGCTTAACTGTTGCAGATCAAGTAGGCGACACACAAATAGATAACGATGCTAAAAAAGTTACAGTTAAAATAGCAGATAATGGTGCAAATATTTCTGCTATAGAACTTACTAGTTTAAACCTGTCTTACGCTGCAACTACAGATAGTAGTGTTGGTAGCACTTTAGATTTTTCAACAGCAAATACAACTACAATAAATGTTACTTCAGAAACAGGAGAAATCGCTACTTGGACTATTAATCTACAAATAGATGTAGATTTAAGTGATGTCTCTATTGCAGGAACTTGGACCGTTGCCGAAATTGGCGTTTACTGTGATATGTTTACCTGGGAAACTTGGGGCTGGGACAAAACCGAACTATTGAACAATTATTTACCTAGCGCAGGTAAAGAACTAGATAATGCAATTTCATTTATTGTTGAAGGTAAAAACGGAGACAACCCTTACGGAACATATGAAAACAATTCCGGTGCAGACGGTGAGCACGGTAACTTTATTTCTGATGACACTAGCTGGCCAGAAACCGAATTCAATAGCAGATTTAGAAAAGTACCTACAGGCACAGGAACTTGGGAACTTGTTGGTGACACAGTAACTATTACAGATAGCGCAGGAGCTGTATTTGTTTTAACACTAGAAATTAATTCTGAAACCGAAATTGCCATAACCTCAGAGGTAGAGTATTTATCAGAATTATACAACTGGACCGATACCAATTACAGCTACGAAGAAACAGCACATATGTCTAACAAGATGTGGTATAATTTAAGCAAATAATAGATTGTCACCTTGCCATAAAGGTAAGATGACACAATAATACTAAAGAAATAAAAAATGACAGTAAAAAATATATTCGCCGCTATATTACCAATGTTACTTATTGCAGCAAGTTGTGACGATGAAGAACCAGCATTTACTTCCCTAGAAAAAAATAGAGAAGTAGTAATTACAGAAGAATTGGTTTCTACAGACTTTGTGGGTAACGGTGCACAATGGGGTGGTTATGAAATGACACCAACTTGGCTAGGAACAGAAACACTTAGTGATGCAGATTGGAACACCTTATTTAAGCGTATAGATTTTATGCGCCCTCCGTTTTTAAGAATTGTGACAAATCCTGCTTGGTCTTATGACAATAATGGTACGTATGACGAGACAACAAAAACGGTTTCGCTTTTTAAAATGTTGGACTACGCAAAAGACCGCGATATAGAAATTACGTTTGGCGAATGGGGACATAGTTCTACTGATGATATTAGCACTATAGATATGAGTTGGATTGAAAACTCTGTAAAATTCTTAAATCATTTGGTAAACGAAAAAGGCTATACAAACATTAAAACAATAAACATTATTAACGAACCTAATGGAGACTGGTCTAGTACTAAAGGAGATTACAACATTTGGAAAAATGTACAACTAGCCTACTTAGAAGAGATGAAAAAATACAGCTTATCTAGCCTAAAAGTTATGGGTCCAGATATTGCTGTTTTTAATACAGCTAGCCAAACAGATTGGTTTACAAAAACGGAAGCAGATTTAGGAGATAATGTTGGTTTGTATGACATTCACGTATATCCACAACAGCAATTAATACGTGATGGCGAATTTGCACAAATGCTTAGAGCTTACAAAAAGGAAACGCCTGCAGACAAGCGTATTGTGTTGGGTGAAATAGGCTTTAAATACACAGAGGTAGATGCGCAATTAAAGTTAGAAAACGAAGAAGCAATTGCAAACGACCCATATGCTGGAGAAGATTCTAACATGATGATTTACAAAGCATTTTACGGTATAGATATGGCCGATGCTTTAATACAAGCAATGCGCGAAGGATATTCTGGTTCTCTGGTATGGAATATGGATGATGCTATGTACAACAGTCCAGACAATGGAGATTACCAATCTGATAAATTAAAACGTTGGGGATTCTGGAACATCTTAGGAGAAGAGCATACAGGTAATGCTGCAGATGAAGCTATAAGACCATACTTCTACCCTGTATCATTATTAACGCGTTTTTTTCCTGCTGGGAGTGATATTTACAACGTAGAATTACCTAATAAAAAAGGGTTACGCGCAGTAGTAGGTACTTACAATGGTAAGCAAACAATTGCCATTGTTAATTCACATTACTCAACGTATGAGCTTAATTTAAAATCTGATTTTATAGGAAGTATTACAGCAAATAAATACAGTTACAAGTCCAATGCAGACGGTTCTTTTGTTGGTGAAGTAGACGAAAATGGTTTTGCTACACCAATGGAAAATAACGTAGAACTAAACTTTAAAGACGGTGTAAAAATGACGCTAGAAGGGGAGTCTTTTATTCTATTTACGAATATGGAGTAATCTATAAGTTCAAGTACTAAATTAATCAACATAATTTATAAATAAGGAAATAAAAATTAGAATGAATACTGTAGAAGAAAACAAAACAGGATTATTACGCCTAATAAAAAACAAAAACAACCCAGTTTTAAGTCCAAATCCAGCAAACGACTGGGAAAGCTTAGTAGTATGTAACCCTGGAGTTTGGTATGAAGAGGGTACATTTTATATGCTATATAGAGCTGCTGGAAACGATAAAGAACATCAAATACGTTTTGGTTTAGCCACTAGCACAGATGGTATTAATTTTACGCGTACTTCTAACAAACCAGCTTTTAGTCCAAGTGTAGATGGTCCTGATATGGGCGCAGTAGAAGACCCTAGAATTGTAAAATTTGGAGACGAATTTTACATTACTTACGCCTACAGACCTCATCCTCCAGGGCAATACTGGAACTTTGATCACGATGAAATTTTATTGCCAGATTGTGATAAAGACGCACCTTTGGTTTTAAAAAATAACATTGCAAACTCGGGCTTACTATTAACCAAAGATTTTAAAAAATACAGACGCTTAGGTAGAATTACTCAGAGTAATTTAGACGATAGAGATGTTATTATTTTTCCTGAGAAAATAAAGGGAAAATTTGCAATGCTACACAGGCCAAAAGAATGGATTGGTGAAGAGTACGGTTGCGACAAGCCTTCTATCTGGCTTCGTTTTTCTGATGACTTAATGGTTTGGGAAGAACCAAGCACATTATTGTTAGCGGGTATAAATGGCACTTGGGAAGAAAAAATTGGTGGTAGTACTCCTCCTTTAAAAACCAAAGACGGGTGGCTAATTATATACCATGGTGTAGAAAATGGTGGACTAGGATACTACCGTGTTGGTGCGGCTCTTTTAGATTTAGAAGATCCAACAATTGTAAAATCTAGATTAACCAATTGGATTATGGAACCAGAGCACGATTATGAAATTGATGGCTTTTATAAGGGTTGTGTTTTTCCCACCGGAAATATGATTGTTGAGGATACTTTATATGTATATTATGGTGCTGCAGACAGGTATGTAGGTCTTGCAACTTGTAATATTGATGAATTATTAAACGAATTAAAGAATGCTTAAAAAGCAACTATTTAACTATATGTTACTTCTTCTTTTTTTACCGCTAGCATCTTGCCAAACGGTAAAAAAGGTGGAGTTAGTTAAAATTGAAGCCAATACCATTATCTCTGACGAATTTATTGGCAACGGAGTGGAGTGGTCTGCGTACCCACACGCAGATGCAGATGACGCAGAATGGGGCTTACTCATGACGGAGGAAAAATGGGAGACCGTTTTTAAAAGGTTGGATTATATGAAACCCCAAATAGTACGTGTACTAGACCAAGCAAATTGGAGGTATTTAGAAGGCGTAGATACAAACGGAGAACCTATACTAAATTTTGAAAATCAGGAAATGCACGCTTTATACAAGCTGCTAGACTATTGTCAAAAAAACGATATAAAAGTTATACTTGGTGAATGGGGGCAACCTTACAAAGTGCATGATACAGACCTGAAAATGCAAAATACTTTTACCGGTGCTACAGATCCAAAATGGCTAAATAGCATTGCACAACACGTAGATTATCTAATAAACAAAAAGGGCTATAGCTGTATTAAATATTACAATTTAGTAAACGAACCTAATGGTTATTGGTCTTCTATAGATGGTAATTGGGACGAGTGGAAACTTGGAGTTAAAAAGTTAGATAGTGCTTTTGTATCTAAAAAGCTTAAAACACCAGTGCACGTAATAGGTCCAGATGCTACGCCATTTAACAATGATAAATCTAAGTATACTGGTGCAGAGTGGGCAAAGGAATCTGTTTTGCAATTAAAAGATGTTTTAGCTGCTTACGATGTGCATGATTATCCTACTAAAGAATTTGTGCGTTCTGGTGATTTTGAAAAACACTATACAGCTATGATATCTTTTGCTGATAGCGTTGCTAGAAAGCCTTTTATTTTAGGAGAAATAGGGTTTGAAAAATACGTAGACGACAATATAAAAAGGTATAAAGCAGATCCGTTTGCAAGTCCAGATAGTCAATTATCAATTTATGATTATGACTATGGTGTAGATATGGCAGATGTTCTAATACAGTCTATGAATAGTGGTTTTGATGCTGTTATTGCCTGGGGATTAGATGATGCCATGCATACCAATGGTGATACCGGAGAAAAAAATCAGCTTAAAAAATGGGGAATGTGGAATATTCTTGGCAAAGAACTAACTGGTGATGCTACAGAAGAAGACATAAGACCTTGGTTTTATACGTGGTCTATTTTAACAAGGTACTTTACAAACGATATGAAAATTGTAAAAACTACCGGATTAGACATAGACAAAGTACGTATGGTTTCTGGTTGGTCTACAACTAATCATTTTACTTTTTCTGTGGTTAACAATAGTGATAAAGAAGCAACTTTTATACTAGACACAAAAAACCTAAAAAACAAAAGCTTTAAAAAATTTATATACAGTGAAAACAATAGACCTGTGGATAACAACAATTTTCCTAAAGCGGTACAAAACAATTTAAGTTTTACGTCAGGATCAGAACAAATAACTATTCCTGCAAAAAGCGTATTACTTTACACAACCTACAACTATTAAATTATGAGTAACTTAAGTTATACAGACCTTACCGTTCTAGTTCTCTACATTGTTTTTATTATTTGGTGGGCTTTAAAGAACGGAAAAAGTACTAATTCTGACGACTATTTTTTAGCTGGTAGAAATTTAACTTGGCCAATGGTTGGGTTGTCTTTATTTGCCGCTAGTGTATCTAGTTCTACCCTAATGGGGCATTCTGGAGAAGGATTTATAAGCGGCATTGCAGTATTTAATTACAACTGGATATCGGTTTTAATAATGGTCTTTTTTGCAATGTTCTTTCTTCCGTTCTATATAAAATCTGGAATTTTTACAATGCCGGAATTTTTAGAGCGTAGGTTTGATGGTAAGTCCAGAACCTACTTCTCTTTTATAACCATTATAGGAAACGTTTTTTTAGATGCAGCAGCAACATTATATACTGGGGCGCTAATTATTAAAATGATTTTTCCGGAAGTAGAAATTATCTGGATTATTATAGGGATGGCTGCCGTTGCTGGTAGTTATACTATTATTGGCGGGTTATCATCTGCCATTAATGCAGATATGATACAAGCCGCTGTTTTAATTATTGGTTCTTCAATCTTATCATTCTACGCTATTAATAGTATTGGCGGATGGGAATCTTTCGTAGATAAATTTAACGATGGCGTTTGGTTAAAATTAACAAGACCTCTAGACGACCCAACAGTACCTTGGCTAGGGATGTGGGTTGGTATACCTATTCTAGGATTCTACTTTTGGGCTAACAATCAAGTTATGGTACAACGTGTATTGTCTGCAAAATCTATAGACCACGGAAGAAAAGGTGTGTTGTTAGTAGGGTTTTTGTATCTATTTACGTTGTTTATTTTTATAATTCCGGGATTAATCGCTCGTGGCATAAACCTTTTTGGAGTAGAGAATTTGCCGCATGAATTAATAAGTGGCATCGATTTAAAAGAAAAATACGGTATAAATACAGACCAAGTATACCCAAGGCTTATTGTTAAATTATTACCCGTTGGCCTTATTGGTATTATTTTGTCGGCAATGATTTCTGCATTAACATCTACGCTAAGTGCAACACTTAGTTCTGTGTCAACTTTGTTTACTATGGATTTTTATAGTAAAATAGATAAAACTGCGACTAGCGCTAAAAAGGTAAGAGTAGGTAAAATTACAGCAATAGTGACTTTAATTATTGCTGTAATTTGGGCTCCATATATTCAAAGGTTTGATTCGCTTATTGCGTATTACCAAGAAATAGTTTCTTATTTAGCACCGCCCATTGTGGGTACCTTTTTCATTGGTTTGTTCTGGAAGAGAGCCAATGCTAAAGGCGCTTTTAGTGGTCTTATGGCGGGTTTAGCTGTTGCAGCAACAATCATGACGTTAAAATATATATTAGGCGTTAAAATAGATATTCACTTTTTGCTATTAGCGCCTGTGTTACTAATTATAAGTTTGGTTGTTTCTGTAGTTGTTAGTTTAGCAACTGCGCCACCACCTGCAGATAAGGTTGCAGAAAATACGTGGACAAAGCAAATTTGGATAGACGAAACCAAAGAATTAAAAGGTATAGTTTGGTATAAGAATTTTAGAGTGCAAGCTATTTTGTTAGTTATAGCCTGTTTTGTTATGTACGGATTGTTTTATTAGAAAAGTACGGTTGAGTGGAGTTAATTTAAAATCCCACACTGGTATGGTGTGGGATTTTTAAATTTATAAGAATGCAAACACCTATTTCTTTCTACGTTTCATGATTAAGCTATCTGCAGGATAATTATTCTTTAAAACATCCATTTGTGCTTTTGCCCAATGAATAATTTTTTCACGTTGCTCATCAGTTAAATTGGCTTCCGAGTGTAAACCAAAATTAGTGTAAGAGGCTAATGGCATTTCTTTTTCTTCTACCATTTCTATGGTTTCCTCTAATTTGTGGTTTTGAACGGCTATAGGTAGCTTGGTAAATGTTGAGAAGTTTAGATGTCTTTTTCCATCCGCTACATGATCATTTAACCACCATGCTACGGGTTGGACATTTGCATACCAAGGGTATTCGGTATTGTTAGAATGGCAATCATTGCAGGATACTTTTAGCAAGTGATTTACATCTTCGGGAATTTCATAGGCTGTAGAAATATCATGAGTCATATCGTTGGAAGTGTTTTTTTCTGGACGAAAGAACTGAAGCACTACAAAGATTAGCCCAAGGCCAATTAGTATTTTTTTTAGCATGAAGTTAGTTTTATTGAGGGGTTATTGTATGATTATGTAATCTAAAGATAAACACATTTTTTGCAAAATAAAAAAAAGCCCCGAAAAAGGGCTTTTAGTTAAATTTTCAATAGTTTTAAGTAGGTGTATAATTCATATTTGTAGTAGTATTTTTTATAGGATTCCGAGTGCTGTTAAAATCAAGCAAACAACCACTCCTATAAGAATGCATACTAAAACACCAACCATAAGAGTTAGGAATCCGTTGAGTACTCTCGTACTAATGGTAACATCTTCCATAATGATCTTGTTTTGTTTAAATGTAGCAAATAAATAGCTAATTTTCAATTAATTACTAACGATAATCGATGAACGGTACGTGGTCTCTTTTTAAACGAAGCGTTAGTGCAGCGTTTTGATGTAATCCATAATTGAGCCTGTAGCTCCTTTTCTTTTGGTAATATAACGGGTGTTAATTTCTCCTGTTTCCTTGTAGTATTTTGGAGAAGAAACCAGTTGGTCAAGTGCAAGGGTAAAACTTTTTTGGTCAGAAATACTGATAACACCCTTGAGGGCAACTAAATCTTCAGCTTCTTTAAAGCCAGAAAACTTAGGGCCAATCAAAACAGGGATACCAAATACAGCAGGCTCTAAAGTATTGTGTAGGCCTGTTGCAAATCCACCCCCTACGTAAGCAATATCAGCATAACTATATACTTTGGTAAGTATGCCAATAGTATCTATAATTAGCACTTCGTAGTCAGATGGGTTGTTATCAGCCAATTCAGAATATAAAATAGTTTTCTTTTGAATAGCGTTTGCTAGTTTCTGTATGGCTTCTTTTTTAATGGTGTGTGGGGCAAAAACAAATTTTAAATTGGCGTTTGTGGTATTTATATAGTCAACAATAATGGCTTCGTCTTCGGGCCAAGAACTACCTGCAATAAAGCATTGCTGGTCTTGCTTAAATTTCTCCATGAACTCTAAGGTGTTATCTTGTTCTAGGATTTTTAAAACACGATCAAAGCGCGTATCGCCGCTAATAGTTGAATTCTTCAGACCAATAGACGCTAATAAATCTTTTGAATTTTGGTCTTGAACAAAAAAATGGGAGAAAGCGGATAAGCTTTTTCGCATAAAACTACCATAGCCTTTAAAGAAAATTTGTCTTTTACTGAAGATGGCAGAGACTAATAGTGTCGGAATTTTTCTTTTTTCTAATTCCTTTAAATAGTTGGGCCAAATCTCATATTTTACAAATATGCTAAGTACGGGATTTACTGTTGCTATAAATGCTGCTGCATTGTGTTTTGTATCTAAGGGTAAATAAGTAATTAGATGAGCTGCGGACGAATTCTTTTTTACCTCGTAACCAGAAGGGGAAAAGAAAGTAACTAGTATTTGATAGTCTTTATAGTGTTTTTTTAATGCTTCTATTACTGGCAACCCTTGCTCAAATTCTCCTAGAGATGCGGTGTGTATCCAAATAACTGGGGATTCTTTAGTTAGTCCGTTGTTTAAGATGTTAAAAACGTCCTTTCTTCCATTTACAAATAGCTTTAGCTTAGGAATAAATAGAGCTAAAACCCTAAGGAAAAAGGCAGCAATATAAACGGAGCAACTGTAAATAAAATGCACTTTAGAATAGTTTTTGGCTAAATTACGCTTCTTTATATAAATACATTGGGTGCTTTAGGGACTTTTTGTAATTTTACAGTTCTAATGATATAAGATGCGAAAAATTCAAATGGTTGATCTTAACGGTCAATACGAAGCCATCAAAGAACGAGTAAATGCTTCATTTACAACAATTTTAGAAACTTCAGCGTTCATAAACGGACCTGAAGTACAAAGTTTTCAAAAAGAATTAGAAGAATATTTAGATGTAAAGCATGTTATTCCATGTGCAAACGGAACAGATGCCTTGCAGATAGCAATGATGGGTCTTGGGTTGCAGCCAGGAGATGAGGTAATTACGGCCGATTTTACTTTTGCAGCTACCGTTGAGGTAATAGCCTTATTGCAATTAACGCCTGTTTTAGTAGATGTCTTGCCAGATACATTCAATATAGACCCAGCGGCAATAGAACGTGCTATAACACCAAAAACTAAAGCTATTGTACCGGTTCATCTTTTTGGGCAGTGTGCAAATATGGATGTAATCTTAGAAATTGCAGAAAAGCACAATCTTTATGTAATCGAAGACAATGCTCAAGCTATAGGTGCAACATATACTTCAAAGAGTGGAACAAAACAAAAAGCAGGAGGTATTGGTCATGTAGCAGCGACATCTTTTTTCCCTTCTAAGAATTTAGGAGCTTACGGAGATGGTGGGGCTATTTTCACCAATGATGATGCTTTAGCGCATACCTTAAGAGGTGTGGTGAATCACGGAATGTATGAACGTTATCATCATGATGTGGTTGGAGTAAACTCTCGTTTAGATAGTTTGCAAGCGGCAGTATTGCGTGCAAAGCTTCCGTTGCTTGATCAATATAATGCAAAGAGAAGAGATAGTGCTCGCAAATATTCTGCTGCATTTAAGAATGAATCGGCGATCGTTACCCCAGTTACGGTAAATGGCTGTGATGGCATATGCGATACCTGTGACTGTCATGTTTTTCATCAATATACCTTAAAAATCACCAATGGTAAGCGCGATGAGTTAGTAAAGCACTTAGCAGAAAAAGGAATTCCTTGTGGTGTTTATTACCCTATTCCGCTACACAAACAAAAAGCATATGTAGATGATCGTTATAATGATGCAGACTTCCCGGTTACCAATCAATTGGTGAAAGAAGTAATCTCATTACCAATGCATACAGAACTTGATGAAGAGCAGATTAGCTTTATTACAAAGACTGTTATCGATTTTGTTAAGGCGTAAATAAAGCTTAATAGTAAATTTGATTTCATAGAATTATAATCATTAAATAAAATATAAATGAAAGTACTTGTTACCGGAGGATTGGGTTTTATTGGCTCGCACACCGTTGTAGAATTACAGAACAAAGGATTTGAAGTGGTAATCATTGATGATCTATCTAATTCATCAGAAAAAGTACTGGATGGTATTGTGGCTATAACTGGAAAGAAACCCTTATTTGAAAAAATAGACTTGAAAGAGAAATCTAAGGTTGAAGATTTTTTTAAAAGGCATACAGATGTTCAAGGGGTAATTCATTTTGCAGCTTCTAAAGCCGTCGGAGAAAGTGTGGAGAAGCCTTTATTGTACTATGAAAACAATATAGGAACATTAGTTTATCTTTTAAAAGAATTATCTAAAAAAGATAAGGCTAGCTTTATTTTTAGTTCTTCCTGTACGGTTTATGGCCAAGCAGATAAAATGCCGATTACAGAAGATGCACCCGTAAAAACGGCAGAATCTCCTTATGGTAATACAAAGCAAATGGGTGAAGAGATTATATCAGATACCTGTAAAGTTGTTCCTTCATTGAATGCAATTGCATTGCGTTATTTTAATCCAATGGGAGCGCATCCGAGTACGGAAATTGGAGAATTACCAATTGGAGTACCTCAAAATTTAGTGCCTTTTATTACGCAAACAGGAATGGGATTACGTGATCAATTGTCTGTGTTTGGAGATGATTATCCTACATCAGATGGTACTTGTGTGCGTGATTATATTCATGTGGTAGATTTAGCAAAAGCGCATGTGGTAGCCTTGCAAAGGCTTTTTGAAGCTAAAAATAAAGCGAATTATGAAGTCTTTAATTTAGGAACCGGAAAGGGAAGTACTGTTCTGGAGGTGATAAAAAGTTTTGAGAAGGTTTCAGGTAAGAAATTAAATTACAAAATTGTACCACGTAGATCAGGAGATATTACAGAGGCTTATGCGAACACCGAAAAAGCAAACAATGAATTAGGTTGGAAAGCAGAATCTACCTTAGATGAGGCCATGAAATCTGCTTGGGATTGGGAGCAAAAGGTTAGGGCTTAGGCTGAGAATAAACTATAAATTTTAACAATAGAGCAGAAATATATGTATATTTCTGCTCTATTTGTTTATAAAAACACCGCAAAATGAAAAAAATAACCACTCTTGTTCTCCTTTTAGTTTTTACTACTTTTTTAAACGCACAAGATACGTACCTGCAGTGTGGTAAAATTATAGATATGGAGTCTGGTAAAGTATGGCTAGAAAAAACGGTAGTTATATCTGGTACTAAAATAAAGGAGATAAAAAAAGGATTTGTTTCTGGTGGTGATGCAGATGTGGTGATCGATCTGAGAGCAAGTACGGTGATGCCGGGTTTTATAGATATGCATGTGCATATAGAAAGCGAATCTAACCCAAGAACATATGTAGAGCGTTTCACAGATAATGAAGCAGATATTGCTTTTAAATCTACCGTTTTTGCTAAGAAAACATTAATGGCGGGCTTTACTACAGTTAGAGATTTAGGAGGTTCTGGTGTAAATATAGCAATTAGAAATGCTATAAATAAAGGAATAGTAGTAGGGCCTAGAGTTTTTACTGCAGGTAAATCTATCGCTACTACGGGTGGGCATGCAGATCCTACAAATGGTAGAAGCCATGAGTTTACCGGGGATCCTGGTCCAAAAGAAGGCGTGGTTAATTCTCCAGAAGAAGGTAGAAAAGCGGTTAGGCAGCGGTATAAAGATGGTGCAGATGTTATTAAAATTACAGCAACAGGTGGGGTTCTTAGTGTGGCTAAGAATGGTAAAAATCCGCAATTTACAATTGATGAGATAAAAGCAATTACGCAAACTGCTGATGATTATGGTATGTTAACTGCAGCGCATGCGCATGGAGATGAAGGCATGCAAAGAGCTATAAAAGGCGGTATTAAGACAATAGAGCATGGCAGTTATATGAGTGATGAAACGATGGAATTAATGAAGCAGTATGATGCGTATCTAGTGCCTACAATTACAGCAGGGAAACAAGTAGCAGAGAAGGCCGAGATTGAAGGATATTTTCCAGAAGTAGTCGCGGTTAAGGCTAGAGAAATAGGGCCGTTAATCCAAGGAACATTTTCGAAAGCATATAAAAAAGGAGTGAAGATTGCCTTTGGAACAGATGCAGGGGTATATCCTCATGGTTTAAATGCGAAAGAATTTGGGTATATGGTAGAAGCAGGGATGCCAGCTATTGAAGCTATGCAATCTGCAACGGTTACAAATGCTAAGTTGTTAGGAATAGCGGATGAAGTGGGTTTGGTAAAAGCTGGGTATTTTGCGGATATTGTTGCGGTTTCAGGTGATCCGCTTCAGGATATATCGCAATTAGAAAAAATTACCTTTGTCATGAAAGAGGGGCAAGTTTATAAAAATGAGTTAAAACCCTAGTTTGCTAGAACCAAAAACTGCTTCTGTTTCGTACATAAAGTATGATGCTTAATTTTACAGATAGCAACGCGCTTTTATCAGAATCGGTGGCAAGTGGTCTATATCAAAATCTTGTTGTGCAATTGACAAAAGATTTTGGTTTGGCTAATATTGATATTGACCTACCTTTTCAGGTGAACCCCAAAAACTTAAAAACAATTTTGCATCAAAAAGTTTATAGGTTGATGATGGAGCGTTTTACGGATTATCTAAATCTGTTATACATCATAGATGTTCCTGAGAAGAAAGTAAAAAGTATTCAGGAAACAGATGTGGTAGACATATCCAATCAAGTTGCTTTTTTTATATTACAACGAGAATTTCAAAAAGTGTGGTTCAGGCAGAAATATGCTTAAAAATAAATTCTAACGAAAGGAATTAGCGCATCGGAATAAATACTTTTATCATCATGAAGTATATTGTATTTTAATCCTACTGTAAAATTCCGATTTACATATCCGGCTCCTAAATATAAGGCAGGACTCCAGTAATTATCTTTAAAATCTCCATCACTAAAGGAAGTGGTTCTGTTTATTCTCAATTGTTCCAATTCACCAGATAATTGAATGGCAGGAATTATATTGTACAATGAAATTAAACTTCCGCCATACGCTGTAAGTTTGTTATCATTAAAAGTAGCATAACTAAAATTTAACTGTACTCCAGCAGCAAATCGTTCAGAGACTTGATAAATTGCACTTGGGGCAATAGAGCCGTTAAAATAATTGTTGCCGAACCCTAAACCAATTCCGCCTCCAAACCGAACATTATCCCAAAATTCACCAGAATTTGTCTGTTGCGAAAACGTTAGCGCTGATGAAAACGCAAAAAATAAAATCAATTGCCATTTTTTTAAGCGCAAATCAGTCAAAAAATTCATAATTGTTATTTTTCTTTAATATTACGATCTAATATAGGACTAGATTTTTGAAATGTTGTATTTTTGATTAAATTTTATTCACAGGGAAGAGAAAATTATTTATGGATAAATATTCCTTTTTAAACGCTGCGCATACTTCATTTTTTGCAGAGTTATATGACAAGTATTTGATTAATCCAGATAGTGTTGAGCCTAGTTGGCGCGCATTTTTTCAAGGATTTGATTTTGGCCAAGAGAGTCTTTTAGATGAACTTGACTTGCCAGTAACACCAAATAATGTTGCTGCACCATCTGGCACTTCAGAAATGCCACAATCACTACAAAAAGAATTTCAGGTTATTCGGTTAATCGATGGATATCGATCTCGTGGACATTTGTTTACAAAAACAAATCCGGTTCGAGAAAGAAGAAAATATGAGCCAACGCTTGCTATCGAAAATTTCGGGTTATCATCTGGAGATTTGAATACTGTTTTTACAGCAGGGGAAATTTTAGGAATAGGGCCAAGTACCTTAACTGAAATTATTTCGCATTTAACAAACATTTATTGTGATGCCATAGGTGTTGAATACATGTATATCAGAAATCCGGAACGTATTGAATGGATTCAGAATTGGCTAAATGTCAATGATAACCACCCTAACTATGATAACGAACGTAAGAAAAATATTCTTAGAAAATTAAACCAAGCCATCTCTTTTGAGAGCTTTTTGCATACCAAGTATGTAGGTCAGAAACGATTTTCATTAGAGGGTAACGAGTCGCTTATTCCTGCATTGGACGCTATTGTTGAGCGTGCAGCAGAAATGGGAGTAGAGCAGTTTGTTATGGGTATGGCGCATAGAGGTAGACTCAATGTGCTTACTAATATTTTTGGTAAAGCAGCTAAAGATATCTTCAGTGAGTTTGATGGTAAAGATTATGAGCAAGTAATTTTTGACGGAGATGTTAAATATCACCTAGGTTGGACTTCAGATAGAATGTCTGATAATGGAAATAAAATAAAAATGAACATTGCTCCTAATCCATCTCACTTAGAGACTGTAGGAGCGGTTGTTGAAGGTATTACAAGAGCAAAACAAGATGCGCACTATAAAGATGATTTTTCTAAAGTGTTGCCTATTGTTGTGCATGGAGATGCTGCCATTGCAGGTCAGGGTTTAGTGTATGAAGTAATTCAAATGGCTAGCTTAGACGGGTACAAAACTGGAGGTACTATCCATATGGTAGTAAATAACCAGATTGGTTTTACCACTAATTATCTAGATGCACGTAGTTCTACGTATTGTACAGATGTTGGTAAAGTAACCTTGAGTCCAGTATTGCATGTTAATGCAGATGATGCAGAAGCGGTAGTACATGCGTCTTTATTTGCTTTAGAATATAGAATGCGTTTTCAACGCGATGTGTTTCTTGATTTATTAGGATACCGTAAGTATGGTCATAATGAAGGTGATGAACCTCGTTTTACACAACCAAAACTTTATAAGGCAATTGCTAAGCATGAAAATCCTAGAGATATTTATGCGGCAAAACTTATCGCAGAAGGTATTATAGATGAAAACTATATTAGTAAATTAGAACAAGAATATAAAGATTCTCTTGAAACAGAATTGGAAGATTCTCGTAAAGAAGATAAAACAGTCATCACACCTTTTATGGCAGATGAGTGGAAAGGTTTTGTAAGTGTTCAAGAAGATGAAATGGTAAAGCCAATTGATACTTCTTATCCAAAAGAAAAACTTACGCAAATAGCAAACTCTCTTACGAGCTTACCAAAGGGTAAAAAGTTTTTACGCAAAGTAGATAAGCTTGTAGAAGATCGTAGAAAAATGTTCTTCGAGAATGACAGCTTAGATTGGGCTATGGGAGAACTTTTAGCCTACGGATCTTTACTTCAAGAAGGCTTTGGAGTTAGAATGTCTGGGCAGGATGTAGAAAGAGGTACTTTTTCACATCGTCATGCCGTTGTAAAAGTAGAGGATAGTGAAGAAGAGGTTGTTCCTTTAAACCTTGTAGAGGGTAAAAAAGGAGATTTTCATATCTTTAACTCACACCTTTCAGAGTATGGAGTGGTAGGTTTTGATTATGGATACGCTATGGCGAGTCCTAATACACTTACTATTTGGGAAGCTCAGTTCGGTGATTTTAGCAACGGTGCACAAATCATGATAGATCAGTATATTTCTGCTGCTGAAGATAAGTGGAAGTTGCAAAACGGATTGGTAATGTTATTGCCGCACGGTTATGAAGGTCAAGGTGCAGAACATTCTTCTGCGCGTATGGAGCGTTTCTTGCAACTTTGTGCTAGTGATAATATGTTTATAGCAGATGTTACCACGCCGGCTAACATGTTTCACTTGTTGCGTAGACAAATGAAGGCTAACTTTAGAAAACCTTTGGTAGTGTTTACTCCAAAAAGTTTATTACGTCATCCAAAAGCTGTTTCTTCTATAGAAGAATTTGCAACAGGTGGTTTTCAAGAAGTGATAGACGATGCTGCCGCCGATGTTAAAAAGGTAAAAACTTTGGTATTCTGTACTGGTAAATTCTATTATGATTTACTGGCTGCACGTGAAGAACATACTAGAGAAGATGTGGCCTTAGTTCGTGTAGAACAGTTATTTCCTTTGCCAGCACAGAAAATGAAGGCAATTATGAAAAAGTATGCTGAAGCAGATGATGTTGTTTGGGCACAAGAGGAGCCTAGAAACATGGGAGCTTGGAGTCATATTATGATGCACTTTAGTGAAGCAAGTACATTAAGAGTAGCTTCAAGACGTTTTTATGCATCACCAGCAGCCGGTAGTGCAGTGCGTTCCAAACGTCGTCATCAAGAAGTTATAGATTATGTTTTTGATAAGTCAAAAGATAACATGATCCGTAAGTAGGCTAGTAAAGAAAGAAAAAAAGATACAGGTTAAAAATTAAAATTATACAATAATGATTTTAGAAATGAAAGTTCCTTCACCAGGGGAATCTATAACGGAAGTTGAAATTGCTGCTTGGTTAGTTCAAGACGGAGATTATGTAGAGAAAGATCAGGCAATAGCAGAAGTAGATTCAGATAAAGCAACCTTAGAATTGCCTGCTGAAGAAAGTGGTATTATCACTTTAAAAGCAGAAGAAGGTGATGCTGTTGCTGTTGGTGAAGTTGTTTGTTTAATTGATACAAGCGCTGAAAAACCTTCTGGAGGTTCAAAAGCAGCTGCTGTAAAAGAGGAAGTGAAAGAAGCTCCAAAAGAAGAGAAGAAAGCACCACAGCCTGTGCAAGCAAAAGAAACCTACGCATCTGGAGCAGCGTCTCCAGCGGCAAAGAAAATATTGGCAGAAAAAGGAATGGAAGCTAGTGCGGTTAAAGGTACTGGTAAAGATGGTAGAATAACCAAAGAAGACGCTGTTCAAGCAGTTCCTTCTATGGGAACACCAACAGGTGGTAAAAGAGGAGAGAGTAGATCTAAATTATCAATGCTACGTAGAAAAGTGGCAGAACGTTTAGTTTCCGTTAAGAATGAAACGGCAATGTTAACTACGTTCAATGAAGTAGATATGTCTCCAATTTTCGAATTGAGAAATCAATATAAAGAAGCTTTCAAAAGCAAGCATGGTGTTGGTTTAGGTTTTATGTCATTCTTTACATTAGCAGTAGTTAGAGCTTTAGATCTTTACCCATCCGTGAATTCTATGATTGATGGTAAAGAAATGATTACCTATGATTTCTGTGATATTAGTATCGCAGTTTCTGGTCCAAAAGGATTAATGGTTCCTGTGATTAGAAATGCAGAAAACTTAACCTTTAGAGGGGTAGAAGCAGAGGTAAAACGCTTAGCTATTCGAGCTAGAGAAGGTGAGATCACTGTTGATGAAATGACAGGGGGTACATTTACGATCACTAATGGTGGTGTATTTGGTTCTATGTTATCAACTCCAATTATTAACCCTCCTCAAAGTGCAATTTTAGGCATGCATAATATTGTAGAGCGTCCTATTGTTCGTAATGGAGAAATAGTTGCGGCACCGATAATGTATGTAGCATTATCTTATGATCACAGAATAATTGACGGTAAGGAATCTGTAGGTTTCTTAGTAGCAATTAAGGAAGCTTTAGAGAATCCAGTAGAATTACTAATGGATGGTAATACAAATAAAGCTTTAGAGTTGTAATAGAATACAGTTTTAAACTATAAAAAAAGCCTCAAGATTATTACAGTCTTGGGGCTTTTTTATTGTGCTTGTGTTTTTAATTGCAATGCATATCTTCTCTAGAAGTAGGATCTGCATTAGGAAAACAAAGTCCTGTTGGTAATGTACTTGGTACATACCTGTTGAGGTTTTTGTCAGATAAGCTTATTTCTATAAATACAGTTAAAAAATCTATTTCTTCTTCGGTTAAGTTTAGCGGAGTGAATTTTCCAGATAATTCTGACGCTGCTACTTCAGCATTTTCTTTTGAGGCTTCATTTTTATAGGCGATCACATCTCGGACAGACGTAAAGCTTCCTCCGTGTCCAAAGAAATGAACATCAGTTAGATTGTATAATTGCGGAACTTTAAATTTATAGTTGTCAGAAGGGTTATTGGTAAACCCTCCGCGCCCTTTTTTAGTAACATCATCTATGATGCCATGTACGTTAGGACCTTCTAAATCTTTCATTCCTAAAGCGTAAAATTCTTCAGAATTTAGTGCGGGTCCGTTATGACATTGGTAGCATTTTGCTTTTCCAAAGAATAGAATAGCTCCTTTTTTTTCATCGGAAGTCATAGCGTCTGCATCTCCTTTAATCCAATTTTGGAAGTTTGTGTCGGTAGATAAAATTGTCCTTTCGTATGCTGCAATTGCCAGACCGGCATATACCAAAGAATATCTTTCTGTGATGTCTACTTCTGGAAAAGCCTTGTCAAATAGGCTGCTATAGTGATTAGAGTCGCAAAAAGTCTTGTCTAAAGTCATTCTGTGAACAGAAAGTCCTGCAATCGCCTGCGTCTCAATTCCTTCAAAACCAAGAAGGTTCACTGCTTTTGGAGTGCCTTCGGTCCAATTGGCTTCAGTGCCTATGTTTTTGCTCGTGGCTCCAAACTGGCCGTTCCAGAGCATGAGTTTTTGGTAAGCAGCATTTAAAACGGTTGGAGATTTTATCGGTTGAACATCAATCATGTCTTCTGTGTATAGTGGGTCTATGATTCTAGATTCACCAAAGGTGCCAAAACCCATACCGCCATCTCCAATACCTTGTTGAATTCCACTTTGGAAGCCTGCTGCACTATGATGACAGCTGGCGCATGAGTAGGTTTCTTTATTGGTTTCTGTTTTTCCATCTAAACCAATTCCCGTTTCATGAAATAATAATTTCCCTAAGGCAACTTTTTCTTCTGTAATCGGGTTCTTAGGGTCGGCTGGTATTTTAGAATAATCTGTGCTATTCGGTAATTTATAGTAATTTAAACTTCCAGAAAGCTTTATTAGTGTTGATTTTAATTCTTGATCTTCTGCTTCTGTGGTGATCTCCGTATAGTCATTTTCTGTTGCGCAACTTGCGAGAAGGCTAAAGGCTAAAAGAAAGCCGATTTTCTTTACAGGGGATAATATAAGCATAGTAATGGTGAGGTTAAATGTTTGGTATAAAAGTAGATAAGATTTTTTGTTTACAATATTGTTGTGGGGTATTCTGCTTAAAATTTAGGTAATCTTCATTTTTGCTTTAGGTAAAGTACTTTTTTGTCATAATCTATTACCGCTTTTCCTTTTTTTAATAAGTCGGCTCCAATAATTCCGTCAACAGGTTGGGCATTATGATTGGTTAAAGCCTCATTGACATGAACTAAATCAAAAAGTACAATTTTCAATTTTTTTAGTTTCCATTTCCCTACTTCAATACTGTTTTTAGTAGAAATTAAGGTTTCCATGTTCGTTGCGCCCGCACCAGCGGCTTTTATGCTAGATTCTTTAGAAGTTAAATTAAATAATTCTATTTTGTCAAAACCTACGCAGGTATTAGAAGCGCCAGTATCAAGAATAAAACGCCCTTCTATATTATTTATTTTGGCTTTGATCTCAAAATGGTTGGTACTGGTTAAAACTAGGGGTATTTTAAAGTATTTTTTTTCTTTTAAAAATTTTTTGAGACTCTTCACGGTTTTTTTTGATAAAGATAAGGCTATTTTTGTACCATGATATTTACAGATACGCATACGCACTTATATAGTGAAGCATTTGATGAGGATAGAGATTTGGCTGTTAAAAATGCTATAGCAGCAGGAGTAGAACGTTTTTTTATTCCTGCGATTGATTCTGCCTATACGCAATCTATGATTGCATTAGAGCAGGCTTTTCCAGACCATATGTTTTTGATGACGGGATTGCATCCAACACATGTCAAAGAAAATTATTTAGAAGAAATAGCGCATATTGAGGAGATGCTTAAGAAGCATACCTATTATGCAATAGGAGAGATTGGAATTGATTTGTATTGGGATAAATCCTTTCTCAAGCAACAACAAGAGGCATTTAGGATGCAAATTAAAATAGCTAAAAGAGAAAAACTACCCATCGTGATTCATTGTAGAGATGCGTTTGATGAAGTATTTGAAATCTTGGAAGAAGAAAAGGCGGATGATTTATTCGGAATTTTTCATTGTTTTACGGGCTCTAAAGAGCAAGCGTTAAAGGCTATTGGCTATAATATGAAATTGGGAATTGGCGGTGTGGCTACTTTTAAAAATGGTAAGATTGATCAATTTTTAAAAGAAATAGACCTCAAGCATATTGTTTTAGAAACAGATGCGCCTTATTTGGCGCCAACACCCTTTAGAGGAAAAAGAAATGAAAGTGCCTACCTTGTGAATATAGCGGAAAAAATGGCGACTATATATGATAAGTCAATAGCAGATATTGCGGCAATAACAACAACTAATTCTAAAGAAGTATTTGGAATATAAATAAGTTATAATGACTAAGAAAACTAAAATACTTTTAATCTATACGGGTGGTACTATAGGAATGATTAAAGATTACAAAACGGGAGCTTTAAGGGCTTTTGATTTTGGTAAGCTAAAGAAAAATATTCCAGAATTAATGCAATTAGATTGTGAGATCTCAAGTCATTCTTTTGAAACGCCTATAGATTCTTCTAATATTAATACGAGTCATTGGGTGTCTATTTCAGAAACTATTGAAGATAATTACGCTCAATATGATGGTTTTGTAGTGCTTCATGGAAGTGATACCATGAGTTATTCTGCTTCTGCATTGAGCTATATGCTAGAAAATTTGACCAAACCTGTGATATTTACGGGCTCACAATTGCCTATTGGAGATTTACGCACGGACGCTAAGGAGAACTTAATCACCTCCGTTCAAATTGCCGCTTTACAAGCAAAAGGGGTATCTGTAATTCAGGAAGTAGGGCTGTATTTTGAATACAAATTGTATCGAGGAAATAGAACCACTAAGTTTAGTGCAGAACATTTTCAGGCATTTGGTTCCTTAAATTATCCTCCATTAGCAGAATCTGGAGTACATTTAAAGGTGTTTAAGGAATATTTATTGAAGCCAAAAAAGAAAAAAACGTTAATTGTTCACAAAAATTTAGATAATAATGTAGCTATTTTAAAATTATTTCCGGGTTTTAATGAACATTTATTGCGTGCTGTTCTAGAAACACCAGATTTGAAAGCGGTTATTATTGAAACTTATGGTTCTGGAAATGCTCCTACGGATAGTTGGTTGACGGAAAATTTAAAAAAAGCAATAAAAAAAGGAATCCATATTATTAACGTTACACAGTGTTCTGGAGGGAGTGTTATTATGGGGCAATATGAAACAAGTGAGCATTTGCAGAAGCTGCAAGTTATTAATGGTAAGGATATTACAACAGAGGCAGCTATTACTAAGTTGATGTATTTGTTGGGTAATGGAATCTCTAATAAGCTCTTTAAAACTGTTTTTGAAACATCTTTGCGAGGAGAGATGGTTTAAAATTAACGTTGGAAATTTTATTTAATACTTTTTTTTTTGTTAATTCGACGCCTTGAAAAATTGAATAATAGAGAGGTGGCCGAGTGGTCGAAGGCGCACGCCTGGAAAGTGTGTATACCTCAAAAGGGTATCGAGGGTTCGAATCCCTTCCTCTCTGCATTTAATTTTTAATTTTTTAATTGTAAAAATTTTTTATCTTTAACCCATTAACTAATCTAATTTAAGTTTGAAAGAAATGAAAAGATTATTCTCTATCCTAGCAGTGGCTGGGTTATTTGTATGTAACACAAATACTGTTAACGCTCAAGTAAATGCAAATGCAATTACTTCTAACCTATCCGCAACTATTGCGACTGCAGCAACAATGATTCAAGATGCAGCAGCGACAGAAGCAGAAAGAGGTTTTGTTCAAGTATTAAAAGAAAAATTTATTGAAGGTGGAGCTGGCTTCATGGGTATCGTACTTTTATGTTTGATACTAGGTTTAGCAGTTGCTATTGAAAGAATTATTTACTTAAACTTGGCAACAACAAACACTACAAAATTAAAGCAAAGAGTTGAAGATGCACTAGCTTCTGGTGGTATCGAGGCTGCTAAAGAAGTTTGTAGAAATACAAAAGGACCTGTTGCTTCTATTTACTACCAAGGTTTAGATAGAGCTGGTGAAAGCATCGATTCTGCTGAAAAAGCGGTTGTAGCTTACGGAGGTGTTCAAATGGGACAACTTGAGAAAAACGTTTCTTGGTTATCTTTATTTATCGCTATTGCACCAATGCTTGGTTTCATGGGTACTGTAATTGGTATGATTCAGGCCTTCGAGAAAATTGCAGCTGTTGGTAACTTAAGTGCTTCACTTATTGCAGGTGATATTCAAGTAGCGTTATTGACAACGGTATTTGGTCTTATTGTGGCTATTATTCTTCAAATTTTTTATAATTACATTATCGCTAAGATCGATAGTATTGTAAACGATATGGAAGATTCGTCAATCTCTTTGATTGATATGTTGGTAGATCACAAAAAATAAGTCGCACTTAATACTTAAGTAAAATGAATAAGATAATTAAAATAATATTAATCGCACTCAGCGTCATAGGACTTGTCTTATGGGTAATGCTTGCAAGAGAATCTGAAGTTACTGTAGGTAATGGATCAATGAATTTTATGTTCATTATTACATTTATCTTACTTGCTATAGCTGTATTTGCTAGTTTGTTCTTCGGATTAAAAAATGTTTTTTCTTCACCAGAAGGCCTTAAAAGAACTCTTATTGGAGTAGGTGGTCTTATAGTAGTAGCAATTTTATCATATGTTTTCGCTAGCGGAACAGATGTTAGTATTGAAGCTATGGAGAAGAAGACTGGAATCCTTACGGATGAAAGTACTATTAAAACTATTGGTACCTTCTTAAATATGTTCTTCATATTGACGATTATTGCTGTAGGTTCAATGGTATTGCCAGGTGTGAAAAAAATGTTTAACAAATAATAAAATATAACTATGCCAAGAAGAGGAGCACCACCAGAGGTTAACGCCGGTTCTATGGCAGACATCGCTTTCTTACTGTTAATCTTTTTCCTAGTAACTACTACTATTGAAACAGATGCAGGTTTAGATCGTATGTTGCCACCTTTAGAGCCGCCTACGGAAGCACCACCAATTATTAAGGAGAAGAATATTTTTACTGTTAACATCAATAAAAATGGTCAACTTTTAGTTGAGGATGAACTGGCAGATATAAAAAGTTTGAAAGAAAAAGCTATGGCTTTTCTTGATAACGGAGGAGCTGCAAAAGGCACCGAAGAGTATTGTAACTATTGTATGGGAAAAAAAGATATTGCATCTTCTGATAACCCTAGCAAAGCTATTATTTCTTTAAAGAATGATAGAGAAACACAATACGGAGTTTATATTACAGTTCAGAATGAAATTGTAGCAGCTTATAATGAATTACGTAACAGAGAGTCTCAAAGACTTTACAAACGTAATTTCACAGATATGGAAGCAGAGTATTTGAATCCAGAAACTTCTGATGAAGCTAAAGCAGTTTTAAAGGAACGAGTAAAGAAAATACAGGAATTATTTCCTCAGAAATTCTCTGAAGCTGAAACTTCAAGTGGTAATTAATCGTAAAAGTTAAAAAGATATGTCAAAATTTAGCAAGAAAAAAGATGGTGATATCCCTGCGGTTTCAACTGCATCATTGCCAGATATCGTTTTTATGCTTCTGTTTTTCTTTATGACCGTTACGGTAATGAAAGATACTTCTGTAAAAGTTCAGAATGATCTTCCTAAAGCAAGTGAAATTAAGAAGTTAGAGAAAAAAGACCGTGTAATCACTATTTATGTTGGAGCACCAACTCAAGAATACCAAAAAGTTTTTGGTAGTGAGGCGAAAATCCAATTGAATGATAAGTTTTCTAGCCCTTCTGAAGTAGGTCCTTACATACTTCAAGAAAGAGCAAAGAAATCTGAAGATTTGCAAAATGTATTAACTACTTCGCTGAAAGTTGATAGAGAAGCAAACATGGGTATTATTTCTGATATTAAAGAAGAATTACGTAAAGTAAATGCTTTAAAGGTTAACTACACTACCTATGAAGGTATTGCTTTTGATAACCTTAGATAGTAAGATTAGTTTCTTTCAAAATTAGTATATAGGCGCTTCAAATTTATTTGAAGCGCTTTTTTTATACTCGCTGTTTATCTATCTTTAAATTATGATGAAAGAATTTTTAGTAGCGTTTTTTCTACTACCAGTTTTAGTATTGAGTCAAGAGAACTCTTTTAAATCTTCTGGAGATACAAATTACCTTGAAGACCAATTCTACCTAGGGGTCAATTATAATTTTATGCTAGAAAAGCCTCAGGACGTTTTTAAGCGTAATTTTTCCTATGGCTTACAAATTGGCCTTATTAAGGATTTGCCTTTAAATAACAGTCGTACAATTGCGTTAGGACTAGGTTTAGGCTATGCGGTCAACTCTTACTATTCTAATTTGATTGTAACTCATGAAAACGATGTAATTAGTTACTATGCAGAAAGTGATGCATCTTTGTATAAGCGTAGTAAGTTTGAGATGCATAGTATAGAAGTGCCGTTTGAATTTCGCTGGCGTAACTCAAGTCCAACAAAATACAAGTTTTTTAGAATTTACTCTGGCGTTAAATTTACCTATAATTTTAGTGCTCGCTCAAAATTAGTGACCGATGCAAGTAGAGATGGTTTTTCAAACCCAGATTTGGAGCGCTTGCAATATGGACTTACACTTAACTTTGGTTATAATACCTTTAACCTTCATTTGTATTATTCCCTTTCTGATTTTCTAATAAAAGATACACTTCTAGATACGGGTGAGGTTATAACCATTAAGCCTTTTAGAGTAGGGCTTATTTTTTATGTTCTATAGCCAATAACTCAAGGTTATAAATTGTGTAGTTACACCTAACATAAGTCCTCCAAAAATTTCTAATTTAGAATGAGTTCTAAAATAAATTCTAGAGGAAGCTATCAGTCCGCCAAACAAAATAAGCACACTAATAGATAGTGTGAGGTTAATTTCAAAATGTACACTTAAATTTATGAGGTACATGATTAAGCTTCCAATGCCTACCATGTGGATGCTGTTACTGAATTTGGCAAACAACAGCATTAAAACTGTAAAAAGCGCTATAATCAAGCCTATAAAGTAGTAATAGAGCTCTATGGTGTAGTTGTTAGGTATCACCTTATAGATAATCATGAATAATAAGATAATGCTGATGTAGATGGGGTATTTACGTTCTTTTATGGTCGGCATCGCGATAGAATTGATGACACCTATATTTCTTAAAATTAAAAAACTAATGATTGGGATTACCACCGTTAAGATAAATATAGGTAGCAGGTTTCCAACTTGCATTTCTAAAGAGGTGTATTTCCTTGTTACTTGAAAATAGACCAAACTACCATATAGCGGAATAAATACAGGGTGAAATAAGTAAGCAATGAATTTTAAAAAGGCTTTCATTTATTCGGGTGTATTATGAGAAATAGGAAGCATCATAATACTATATATGATGAATATGGAGCTTCAATAATTAGATTTCTTTTCGCATTCTAGCTACGGGAATTCCTAATTGTTCTCTGTATTTTGCTACGGTTCTACGTGCAATAGGGTAGCCTTTCTCTTTTAAAATGTCTGCTAACTTATCATCGGTAAGAGGTTTTCTCTTTTCCTCTTCGGTAATTACATTCTCAAGAATTTTTTTGATCTCTTTGGTAGAAACATCTTCTCCTTGGTCATTTTTCATGGATTCAGAGAAATAGTCTTTTATCAAACGTGTGCCGTAGGGTGTGTCTACATATTTACTATTGGCAACTCTAGAAACTGTAGAAACATCCATTTGGATGGTATCTGCAATATCTTTAAGAATCATAGGTCTTAAATTACGCTCATCACCCGTCAAAAAATATTCTTCTTGGTATTGCATAATCGTATTCATTGTAATGAATAGGGTTTGTTGGCGCTGTTTAATCGCATCTATAAACCATTTTGCGGCATCTAACTTTTGCTTAATAAATAAGACGGTATCTTTCTGTGATTTAGATTTTTCTTTAGAGTTTTTGTACCCTTCAAGCATATTATTGTACCCTCTAGATACGTGTAGCTCAGGTGCATTTCTGCCATTTAAAGTTAGTTCTAGTTCACCATCAACAATTTTAATAGAAAAATCGGGCACAATATGTTCTATCATTCGGGTGTTTCCAGAATAAGAACCTCCCGGTTTTGGGTTTAATCGTTCTATTTCAGAAATAGCTTGCCTTAACTCCTCTTCCGTGATATTGTGTTTTTGAATTAACTTTTGATAGTGTTTCTTAGTAAATTGATCGAAAGATTTTTCCAGAATAGCAATCGCCAGCTCAATACTCGCGGTTATTTCTTTACGCTTTAATTGTATGATTAAGCACTCTTCTAGCGAAGTTGCTCCAACCCCAGGAGGGTCTAGCTCTTGTACAGTTTTTAAAACTTTTTTTATGGTCTCTGCTTCCGTATATACGTTTTGCGTGAAAGCTAAATCATCTAAAATGTCGTTTATGGGTCTACGGATATACCCACTTTCATCTACGCTACCTACTAAAAATTCTGCAATGGCCCATTCATCATCACTAAGGTAAATAGTATTTAATTGATTTAATAAGTACTGGTTAAAAGAAGTTCCTGCGGCATAAGGTACCGTACGTTCTTCGTCATCGGCACTATAATTATTAGCTTGTGTTCTGTATTCCGGAATCTCATCATCACTCAGGTACTCATCAATATTAATGTCTTCGGTATTAATACTTTCGCTGTCTATTTCATCATTAAACTCATCTTCAAATTCATCCTCAAAATTATCCAACTCTTCCTTGCCGGTTTCTAAAGCCGGATTTTCCTCTAATTCTTGTTTTAAACGCTGTTCAAATGCTTGTGTAGGCAATTGAATCAGTTTCATTAACTGAATTTGCTGAGGAGAAAGCTTCTGCGATAATTTAAAAGATAAATGTTGTTTCAGCATATAAATTAATGTTCTGTAGAACTTACGATTTTATAGTAATTTTAGAATTCTGCATTTTGTGGTGTTCTAGGGAAAGGGATGACATCTCTAATGTTGCCCATGCCTGTAGCAAAAAGAACTAATCTTTCAAACCCTAATCCGAAACCACTGTGAACAGCCGTTCCAAATTTTCTAAGGTCTAAGTACCACCATAACTCTTCTTCGTCAATGCCTAGTTCTTTTATTTTGTCTAATAAAACATCTAAGCGTTCTTCACGTTGAGAGCCACCAACAATTTCACCAATGCCAGGAAATAAAATATCCATAGCTCTAACGGTTTTGCCATCATCATTTAAACGCATGTAAAACGCTTTTATTTTGGCAGGGTAGTCAAACAAAATTACAGGACACTTAAAATGCTTCTCTACAAGAAAACGCTCGTGCTCACTTTGTAAGTCTGCTCCCCATTCGTCAATAATATATTTAAACTTCTTTTTCTTATTAGGCGTACAGCTTTTAAGGATGTCTATGGCTTCCGTATAGGATACTCTTTTGAAATTGTTCTCAGAAACAAATTTCAGTTTTTCAATAAGAGCCATGTCACTGCGTTCTGCTTGTGGCTTAGATTTTTCTTCGTCCAATAAACGTTGCTCCAAAAACTTTAAATCTTCTGCGCAGTTTTCTAAGATGTAATTGATTACATCTTTAATGAAATCTTCTGCAAGATCCATGTTTGCATCTAAATCATTAAAAGCAACTTCGGGTTCAATCATCCAGAATTCAGCTAAATGCCTAGAAGTGTTAGAATTCTCTGCTCTAAAAGTAGGGCCAAATGTGTATACTTTCCCTAAAGCCATGGCATACGTTTCTGCCTCTAATTGGCCAGAAACTGTTAAGTTAGTTTCTTTGCCGAAAAAGTCTTGTTTAAAATCTATTTCTCCGGCTTCATTTAAAGGTGGTTTCTTTTGGTTTAATGTAGATACTCTAAACATTTCACCAGCACCTTCTGCATCAGAACCAGTAATTATAGGTGTATGTACATTGTAAAAACCATTATTTTGAAAATATCTATGTACTGCAAATGACAAGACAGAGCGTACTCTCATTACTGCTGCAAATGTATTGGTGCGCACGCGTAAATGTGCCTTTTCTCTTAAAAACTCTAAAGAGTGTTTTTTAGGTTGAATAGGGTAGGTATCTGGATCAGAAACACCCAATACCTCCAGTTTATTAACCTGAATTTCTACACTCTGTCCTCTTCCTTGACTTTCTACAAGTGTACCAGAAATTTCTAAAGCAGCACCAGTAGATACTTTTTTTAATAGGGCTTCATCAAAATTCTCAAAATTAACAACACATTGAATATTGTTAATTGTAGAGCCATCGTTCAAGGCAATAAATCGGTTGCTTCTAAAAGTTTTTACCCATCCTTTGACAGTAACTTCTTGTAGTGAAAGGTTTGAAGAAAGTAATTCTTTAATGCTGTATGATTTCATTTGATAATTTTGTTGCTATTCGTATGCCTTATGGTTTCTATTTTTTTTGTAAAGTAAATTAGATTACTTCAAGCTATTTCAACCAAGATTAATTTTTATTTTTAAATAACAAATATAGCCTTTTTGGTAAAAAAGGCTTTATAAGTTGAAACGATAAAATTTGTTTTTTTATTCTGATTCTTTGAAAGTATCTTCTTCTTTAGGTAAGATATCTATCTGTGGTTCTTTCAGTACCGTTTTATTCGCAATATTGCGCTCTAGAGACAATAGTAATGATGGTAGTAAGATTAAGTTAGCAAGCATTGCAAAAAGCAAGGTGGCTGAAACTAATGCTCCTAAGGCAACCGTACCTCCAAAGCTTGAAATGGTAAAGACAGAAAAACCAAAAAACAATACAATGGATGTGTAAAACATGCTTACACCTGTTTCTCGTAAAGCAGCATAGACTGATTTTTTGATTCGCCAATTATTAGCGGTTAATTCCTGGCGATACTTGGCGAGAAAGTGTATAGTGTCATCCACAGAAATACCAAAGGCAATACTGAATACTAAAATAGTAGAAGGCTTGATAGGTACTCCTACAAATCCCATTAATCCGGCAGTAATAACCAGCGGTAATAGGTTTGGTATTAAGGATATGATAATCATTTTGAAAGATCTGAATAAATACGCCATAAATAGGCCTATAAGTCCAATTGCTAATGCAAGTGACATTATTAAATTGTTTACTAGGTATTTTGTTCCTTTTAAGAAAATCAATGCGCTACCGGTCATATAAACGTTGTAGCGCTCCGCAGGGAAAATCTTATCTATATTTTCTTTCAATTTACCTTCAATAGCTTCCATTCGGACGGTTTTAACATCTTTCATGTAGGTAGTGATGCGAGCCGTTTGTCCAGTAGAATCGACAAAACTCTTTAATAAATTTCCATTACTAGAAGATTTACGAGCTATATCCATTATAAACGTATTTTCCTGCGATGTTGGGAGCTGGTAGTATTTAGGGATTCCGCTATAAAATGCTTGCTTAGAGTATTTGACTAAATCTACGGCAGAAACAGGCCTTGATAACTCTGGAATTTCATGGATGAGTCCACTTAATTCATCCATCTTTTTTAAGGTAGATGGTTTTAAAACTCCTTTTTTACGTTTGGTGTCTACGACAATTTCAACAGGCATTATTCCGTCGAATTCTTGTTCAAAAAAGCGAATATCTTGAAAGAATTCTGCTTTCTTAGGCATGTCTTCTATAGGACTTCCTGAGATATCAATTTGATAAATACCAATAATGCTGATCACCAAAAGACAAATAGAAACAATGTATACAGAAATTCGTTTTTCGCGAACAATGTTTTCCATCCAATTAACAAAAGTGTCAATCCAACGTTTATTTAAGTGCTTTAAATGCTTTGTTTTAGGAAGCGACATAAAGCTATAGACAATAGGGATAATCAGAAGAGATAGTATAAAAATACCTATGATGTTGATGGATGCTACTATACCAAATTCTTTTAAAAGCTGACTGTCTGTTACAATAAAAGTAGCAAACCCAGAAGCGGTAGTAATATTTGTCATTAACGTTGCATTCCCAATTTTGGAAATTACCCGTTGTAATGATAACGCTTGGTTTCCGTGCTTTTTTACTTCTTGCTGATACTTGTTAATCAAGAAAATACAATTTGGGATTCCGATGACAATTATTAGTGGAGGAATCAATGCGGTAAGTACGGTAATTTCATATTGCAGTAAGCCTAAAACACCAAAAGACCACATAACACCAATAATTACAACACACATAGAAATTATAGTAGCTCTAAAACTTCTAAAAAAGAAAAAGAAAATTAAAGAGGTAACTCCTAAAGCTGCTAGGATAAATTTCCCTATTTCATTGATGATACTCTGGGAATTCATGGTTCTTATGTAAGGCATCCCAGATACGTGTACATCTAAATTGGTTTCATCTTCAAAATTTTTCACCAATTGGTTTAGATCTTCTAGAATAAAATCTTTTCGGGCAGACGTGTTTACAATATCTTTATCTAGATAAACAATGGTTCTAATTGTTTTGGTCTCTTTGTTGTAAATTAAATCTTCATAGAACGGAAGGTTGTTAAACAAATGAGAGGTGAGGGTATCTATTTCTGCCTTGGTGGTAGGTGCTTTTTTGATAAAAGGTTGAAGAACAAATTGCTGTTTTACAGTGTCTTTGATTAATTCTTGGAGATTGTCTGTTGACAATACAAAATCTACCTCCGGAAATGCAGCAAGTTGTTTGCTAAACTTGTTCCACCTATTAAATTTTGAAGGGGTGAAAAGCGAAGAGTCTTTTACAGCTAAGACCATGACATTACCTTCTTCACCAAAAGTTTTTAAAAACGATTGGTATTGTACATTTACAGGATGGTGGTCTGGTAGTAGGTTTGCTTGCGAACTAGAAAATCGCATTTTATCCCATTGCAATGCCAAAAACACAGTGAGCACAGTAATAAGAATTAAAATAAGTATTCTATTTCTTAGAATAATATTTGCGGTTTTTGCCCAGAAACCTTTAGTTAATTTCGCAACCATGTTATTTTTTAAAAATTGGCTCAAAGGTAGAAAATGATTATGGGTAATCACAGAAATCTCTTAAGGGAATAACTGCTTTTCGTGCGATTTTAGGAAAATTTAAGTTTTCAAACAAAAAAAGGACAACTATGTAGTTGCCCTTTTATATTGTTTTACTGAAATACTTAAATTATACTTTCATTATTTCAGCTTCCTTTACGGCTAAAACTTCCTCTATTTTCTTAGAAAATTTATTGGTAAGCTCTTGAATGTCTGCTTCAGCATTTTTCTTTAAATCTTCAGAAGCATCATCAAGTGCTCTGATGTCTTTATTGGCTTCTTGCCTAGCATTACGGATACCAACTTTAGCATCTTCAGCTTCACTCTTTGCTTGCTTAGCTAAATCTCTTCTACGCTCTTCAGTTAATGGTGGTACGCTAATAATAACAAAATCACCATTATTCATAGGGTTGAAGCCAAGATTAGCAATCATAATTGCTTTTTCAATAGGCTGTAGCATATTTTTCTCCCATGGTTGTACCGTAATGGTACGGGCATCTGGAGTTGTTACGTTTGCAACTTGACCTAGTGGCGTTTGTGAGCCATAATAATCTACCATTACGCTAGATAACATTATTGGACTAGCTTTTCCTGCTCTAATTTTTGCAAATGCTTTTACTAAATGGTCTATAGTACCATTCATGCTTTCTTTAGTGCTGTCAAGTATAAAAGTAATTTCTTCGTTCATTTTATTTAGTTTTTTAAAATCTGCTGCATATAATATGCCACTATCTAGTTGTCAACAACAGTTCCAATATTTTCTCCAGAAAGGAGTTTTAATAAATTACCTTTCTTGTTCATGTCAAATACTACAATTGGTAATTCATTTTCTTGACTTAAAGTAAATGCTGTTGTATCCATTACTTTTAGTCCTTTAGTTAATACATCCTTGAATGTAATGGTGTCAAACTTAGTAGCGTTTTTATCCTTTTCCGGATCAGAGGTGTAAATTCCGTCTACTCTAGTTCCTTTTAGTATTACATCAGCTTCAATCTCAATAGCTCTTAAAACAGCTGCAGAATCGGTAGTAAAATAAGGGTTTCCAGTTCCTCCTCCAAAAATAACAACTCTCCCCTTTTCTAAATGGCGCATTGCTCTTCTACGGATGAATGGTTCTGCTACTTCATTTATTTGAATGGCCGATTGTAATCTAGTTTGTACGCCGCTTTCTTCAAGGGCACTTTGTAATGCTAAACCATTGATGACCGTGGCTAGCATTCCCATATGGTCCCCTTGTACGCGATCCATACCATTACTTGCTCCGGCTAATCCTCTAAAAATATTTCCTCCGCCAATAACAATAGCGACTTCAATTCCTTTGTCAATTACCTCTTTTATCTCTTCAGCATATTCTGCTAACCTTTTGGGGTCAATTCCGTATTGTCGTTCACCCATTAAGGCTTCGCCGCTTAATTTCAAAAGAATTCTTTTATACTGCATGGTTCGGATTTATTTAAACTAGTGCAAAAATAATCAAAATAATTTACGAGAATACGCCATTATTAATTAATTGCGGTCCTAATTATTTCTCAAAACTCTCTGTACTGTTATTTTATTTTAATAATCTTGTTTAATTAATAACAATTAACCGTTAGATAGTACTTAAAATGAATAGAATAAAAATGAAAAAGACAGGATATATAATAGCATTAGCGCTTTTAATGCAGGCTTGTGGGTCTTCTAAAAGTCTAGTGGCAGCAGATACTAGTGTCGTTAAGGTTAAAATAGATTTAGTTAATGTAGTAGAGGATAAAGTTCTTGTAGAGCTTAACCCAGGTGCTTTTAGCGCAGGTGAAGTCTTGTTTTTTATACCTAAAACGGTTCCTGGAACGTATAGCACGGACAATTATGGTAAATATATAGATGAATTTAAGGCGTTTGATTATAAAGGGGCCGAATTGTCTTTTTCTAAAAAAGATGACAATACGTGGGTAATCCCTGATGGGGTCAAATTAGATCGCGTATCTTATTATGTTAATGATACCTATGATACGGAAGCGGAAGTAGAGCATGCTGTTTTTTCTCCTTCAGGAACTAACATCCTTAAGGGAGAAAACTTTATGCTAAACCTTCATGGTTTTGTTGGCTACTTTAATAATTTAAAAGAAATACCTTATGAATTAGCTATAAAGCATCCTTCTGCTTTGGTGGCGGCGACTTCCTTAAAAGAAAATAATGCAAATGCGGACCCTGGTTTAGATGTTTTCTATGCAAGTCGTTATTTTGAAGTGACGGATAATCCTATTTTATATGCTAAGGCAGACATTGTTTCTTTTGAAGTAAATGGTATTACTGTGAATTTAAGTGTGTACTCCCCTAATGGCTTGTACAGTGCTTCAGATCTTGAGGATAGAATGTTCAAAATGATGTCTGCCCAAAAAACGTTTTTGGGAGCTATTAATAGTACTAAAGAATATAATATTTTATTATATCTGGCGGGTTCAGAGAACGATGCAAGTGGTTTTGGTGCTTTAGAACATCATACATCAACGGTAGTGGTCTTGCCCGAGCAAATGGACCAAGCGAGATTAGAACAGGCAATGGTTGATGTAGTGTCTCATGAGTTTTTTCATATAGTAACTCCTCTTAGTGTACATTCTGAAGAGATTCAATATTTTGATTTTAATGATCCCAAAATGTCAATGCACCTTTGGATGTATGAAGGTACAACAGAGTATTTTGCTAATCTATTTCAAATACAGCAAGGCTTAATTAGTGAAGAAGAGTTTTATGAGCGTATTATGGATAAAATAAACAACGCTAAACTTTATGATGACTCCATGTCTTTTACTGTAATGAGTCAAAATATACTGGACGACCCTTATAAAGATAATTATGCCAATGTCTATGAGAAAGGTACTTTAATTAACATGGCTCTAGATATTACCTTGAGAGAATTAAGTGGTGGCGAGAAAAGTGTTTTATGGTTGTTAAAAGAATTGTCAAAGAAGTATGGGGATGCCATTCCATTTAAAGATGAGGCACTTATCGCTGAGATTGTGTCGATGACTTATCCAGAAGTTTCAGATTTCTTCGCTACACATGTGGTAGGGGCAACGCCAATTGATTATAGCGTGTATTTGTCTAAAGTAGGTTTAGAGCTTGGTACAGTAGAAGAGCAAAGCGGCTATTTTTTAAAAGAAAATGTTCCTTATATAGATGTGGATCAAACAAAGGATAATGCGGTGTTTGTCAGAGAGGGTATTACTTTGAATAGTTTTTTTACAAGCTTAGGTTTACAAGGGGGTGATGTGTTTAAGTCTATTGATGGCACTGCAATCACGCTAGAATCAATACGTCCAATTATTGGACAAAGCTTCAGTTGGCCTGCCGATAAGATGGTTACTGTTGTTGTAGATCGTGACGGAGAGGAGTTAACCTTATCTGGTGCTGCAGGAAATCCAATGGTGACGGTTGCTAAAATCGTGTCAAAGGACAATGTAACGGATGCACAATTGAAATTAAGACAAATTTGGATGAAGGGCTAGTTCGTCTCACGTATAATTTAACACAAAAAAAAGGAGCGCTATTGCGCTCCTTTTTTTTGTGTTGTCTAAGGTGTAGTTGTTTATGTTGTAGGTATATTTTTCATTTGTAATGATGAGGATAGTTATTTATTTTCTTTATGTGTGGTTACATAGGCTGGGCTATTACGCTTCACATCAATTATAGCATATGGAATAGGTCGTAGTGCTTTTAATTTAATTTTTTAAGGATTCGTTTCCTATCGGATTTGAATATATCTCTATTTATTTTCGGTGTCATAATGCGTAATTAAGTTGGTGCTAATTGGAGTAGGCTATGCAGCCCAGCTATTAATATTCAATCCACCTTTTATTATTTCAATTCTGAGAATATGAATTCCTTTTTCTACGGCTATGTTACTTAAGTATAAATTTTAAAATGTTTGATAGCCGCCAGTATTCGGGATATTCGCAGTGCTAAAAATGCTTTTTCTGAGCTATTTTAATAGTTTAGTTGGCCGTTATCCTTATCGAAGCTTTGGGGGTAATAAATCCTAGTGCTGTTGTTGGGAGTCTTTTAGATAGCTGAGTTGTGAGATGATGTTAGTTTTTTAAGATCTATTCTGCCTCTGCTGTAGTAGTTGGGTTTCTATTTACTTTCGCAGTCTTTTAGTTTCTTAAAATGAAGACATAAAAAAAGGGTCACAAATTAATTTGTGACCCTTTTTAAGTATGTATGATAAGAATATTACCCTAGAGTAACACGCTTAAATGAAGTTACTGCTAAACCATCTTGTGCAGATGATACATAAGTTGCAACATTTACTTTTTCATCTTTAATGAAGTTTTGATCTAATAGGCATTGCTCTTGATCAAGAGTAGTGTTGTCAGAAACAAAACGCTCCATTTTACCAGGAAGAATTTTATCCCATATTTTTTCTGGCTTACCTTCAGCTTTCAATTCCGCTTTAGCAGCTTCTTCAGCATTTGCTAAAACTTCAGGAGTTAACTGACTCATAGAGATGAATTGAGGAACGTTTTTAAGTGTTTTACCTAATCTACCTAATTCTTCATTATCTTTTTCTATAACTGCGATTCTAGCTTCTGTTTCTGCAGCAACAAAAGAAGGATCAAAATCTTTGTAAGATAGCGTAGTTGCACCCATTGAAGCAATTTGCATAGCAACATCTTTACCTACTTCTTCGTTTTTAGAAGTTAAACCTACTAAGGCAGCAATTTTGTTAATATGTACATAGCTACCTACGTAAGGAGCTTCTAATTTTTCAAAAGCAGTGATATCTAATTTTTCACCAATTACACCAGTTTGTTCAACTAGTTTCTCAGCTACAGTCATTCCACCAAAATCTGATGCTAAAAATTCTTCTTTAGAATCAAAGTTTATAGCTTTATCTGCAAGTTGATTAGCCAATGCAATAAAGTTTTCGTTTTTACCAACGAAATCAGTTTCACAACCTAATACGATAGCAACACCAGCAGTACTGTCAGCGTTAACTTTAGCGATAGCAGCACCTTCAGTATTTTCTCTGTCAGCTCTTTTAGCAGCAACTTTTTGACCTTTCTTACGTAGAACGTCAATAGCTTTGTCAAAATCCCCTTCAGCTTCAACTAAAGCGTTTTTGCAGTCCATCATTCCAGCTCCAGTAGCTTGTCTTAACTTATTTACTTCTGCGGCGGTAATTTTAGCCATTTTATATATGATTTTAAAAACTAGGCTAAAACTAAAACTTTATAAGGATTAGTTCTAGCCGATAGTGTTAATTAAAAATTTTATTTATACTAGGATAATGTTAAGAGGTTTTGATTTACTCAATACCACCTTTAACATTGTCTTGCCATTCTTTTAATTCATCCCATTTACCGTCAGCAGCCATTTGAGCTTGCTTTGGCCATGATGCAGGATTTTTAGAAGCAAATTTAGAACCAGCAGCAGTTAAAACTACATTTAATTCTTCTTCTGTTTTTCCAGCTAAATCACTGAATGAATTGATTCCAGCAGTTTGGAAGATTTCATTAATTTTTGGGCCGATACCTTCAACTTTTGTCAAATCATCAACAGCTTCAGTTTTAGCTTCAGCTTTTACTTCTGTTGCAGGTTCAGCAGCTTTTTTTGCTTTTGGAGCAGCTTTAGCTTCTTCACCTTCTTTTCCAGATTGTTTTTCTGATTTACGCTCAGATAAACCTTCAGCAATTGCCTCAGTTACATGAGTTAAAATAGCTTCAATAGATTTAGAAGCATCATCATTAGAAGGAATGATATAATCCAATAATCTTGGGTCAGAGTTTGTATCTGCCATAGCAAAGATTGGAATGTTTAATTTGATAGCTTCTTTTACGGCGATGTGCTCACGCATTGTGTCAACAATAAATAAAGCGCCTGGTAAACGTGTCATTTCAGAGATAGAACCTAAGTTCTTTTCTAATTTTGCACGTAAACGATCAACTTGTAAACGTTCTTTTTTGGATAAAGTTAAAAAAGTACCATCTTTTTTCATTCTATCAATATGAGCCATTTTCTTAACAGCTTTACGGATAGTAACAAAGTTTGTTAACATACCACCTGGCCATCTTTCAGTGATGTAAGGCATGTTTACATTAGAGACTTTTTCAGAAACTATGTCTTTTGCTTGTTTTTTGGTAGCTACGAAAAGTATTTTTCTACCTGATGCTGCTATTTTTTTAAGAGCTTCATTAGCTTCTTCTAATTTTGCAGCAGTTTTGTAAAGATTAATTACGTGGATACCATTACGTTCCATGTAAATGTATGGAGCCATGTTTGGGTTCCATTTTCTTGTTAGGTGACCAAAGTGTACACCTGCTTCTAGTAAGTCTTTTACTACGATTTTTTTTGCCATTTTTTTGTACTTAGTTTACGTTCTGTTGAATTAGCAATACTAAAGTGGCACGATTCTTTGTGGCCTCTAATATTTAGATGCTAAACTAGTTTCCAAAAGCTGTTATACTCTTGGACAACAACAACTTGATTTTAAAATTTAACCCTGAAAAAATATTTTTCAGGGTTTTCAATGAACTTTTGTATAAACTGAATAAACAGTTTAAAATATATCTCTTTACGATTAACGTTTCGAGAATTGGAATTTTTTACGTGCTTTCTTCTGACCGAATTTCTTACGTTCAACCATTCTTGGATCTCTTGTCAATAAACCTTCTGGTTTAAGGATCAATCTGTTTTCAGGATCAATTTCGCACATAGCTCTAGATAAAGCTAAACGAATTGCTTCTGCTTGACCAGTGATACCACCTCCAAATACATTTACAGTTACATCGTAAGTGTCTTCAACATTTGTTAATGAGAAAGCTTGTTTTACTTTGTATTGTAAAGTAGCAGTAGGGAAGTATACCTCTAATTCTTTTTTGTTAACGGTGATTTTACCGCTTCCTTCTGAAAGATAGATACGTGCAACAGCAGTTTTTCTTCTTCCTATTTTGTGAATTACGTCCATTATATAAGGTCGTTTAAATTAATTACGGTTGGTTTCTGAGCTTCTTGACCGTGTTGAGCTCCTTCATAAACCTTAAGGTTACGAAAGATTGCAGCACCTAATTTGTTCTTAGGTAACATTCCTTTTACAGAACGCTCTACAATGCTTACAGGGTTTTTAGCCATTGCCTCTTTCGCTGTTTGAAATCTTTGACCTCCTGGGTATCCAGTGTGGCGTACGTAGGTTTTGCTTTCCCACTTGTTACCAGTCAAATTAATCTTTTCAGCATTTATAACAACAACGTTGTCTCCACAATCTACGTGTGGTGTAAAGCTAGGCTTGTATTTTCCTCTTAGTAATTTTGCAACTTTTGAAGCAAAACGACCTAATGTCTCTCCTTCTGCATCAACTAACACCCATTGCTTATCAACAGTTGCTTTGTTCGCGGAAATTGTTTTGTAACTTAATGTGTCCACAGTACTTTTTTATTTATTAAACACTTAAATCCCGTTTAATGGGGTGCAAATGTACAATTATTAACTTGAATAACAAATGGTTGTTTCTAAATAATTTATTTATTTTTTCAACGACCCTGTTTTTCCCTTTTGTTTTTATCCCGTTTTCTGTCAGAATAAAATATTTTTATACGCTATTTTCTAATGTGCTTCTAGCCAGTTCTGTCCTACGCCAACTTCAACGTCTAATGGTACTTCTAGCGTATAAGCATTTTCCATTTCAGCTTTTATTAGCGACTTAATCTCCTCTAATTCTGGCTTATAAACATCAAAGACCAATTCATCATGTACTTGTAACAACATATTTGTCTTATAATTGCCTTCTTTAAGTTTATTGTAGATATTAATCATTGCAATTTTGATTATATCTGCGGCACTTCCTTGAATTGGGGCATTTACTGCATTTCGTTCAGCGGCACCTCTAACTATGGCGTTACTACCATTAATGTCTTTTAAATACCTTCTTCTACCTAATACTGTTTGTACATATCCATGGTCTCTTGCAAAATCTACGAGACCACTCATATAGTTTTTTAATTTTGGATAGGTTTTGTAATAGGTATCTATGAGTTCTTTGGCTTCTGCTCTAGATAAATCTGTTTGATTGCTCAATCCGAAGGCTGAAACACCGTAGATAATTCCAAAATTAACTGTTTTGGCATTGCTACGTTGTTCTCTTGTTACTTCGTCTAAAGGTACATTAAATACTTTTGAAGCGGTAGAGGCATGAATGTCTTCTCCATTTTTAAATGCTTCAATCATCGTAGTTTCTTCGCTCAGCGCGGCTATAATTCTGAGTTCTATTTGAGAATAATCTGCAGCAACTAGTACATAGTCTTCATTTCTAGGTACAAATGCTTTACGTACTTGTCTCCCACGTTCCGTTCTAATAGGAATATTCTGTAGGTTTGGATTGTTACTACTTAAACGGCCTGTAGCAGCTACTGTTTGCATATAATCTGTATGTACTCTACCTGTGCTTTCCTCTACCTGTGATGGTAATGCGTCTACGTAGGTACTCTTTAATTTGGCTAAACCTCTATAAGATAAAACGTTTTCAATAATCTTATGGTCTTTTGCTAGGTATGATAACACATCTTCTGCGGTAGAATATTGACCTGTTTTTGTCTTTTTAGGCTTCGCAACCAGCTTTAATTTGTCAAAAAGAATATCGCCCAATTGTTTTGGTGATGCAATATTGAATTCTTCTCCAGCTTCTTCAAAAATGGCTGTTTCTAGATTTTTAATATCATTATCTAGGTCTTCAGCTAAGGAGTTCAAGAATTTTGTATCTAAATTAATACCCTCTAATTCCATGGCTGCAAGAACATGTAAAAGTGGAATTTCAATAGTATCAAATAATTCCTGAGTTTTAGCTTCTTCTAGTTCTGGCTTAAATTGTTGGGCTAGTTGGTAGGTAATGTCAGCATCTTCTGCTGCGTATTCTGTTTGATCCTTTAGGGGAACATCACGCATGCTAAGTTGATTCTTACCTTTTTTTCCAATCAATTCTGTTATGGATACAGGGGTGTAGTTTAGGTATGTTTCTGCTAAAACATCCATATTATGACGCATATCTGGATTAATCAGGTAATGTGCTAACATGGTGTCAAAACATTTTCCTTTTACTTTAATCTCGTATTTGTCTAAAACTTTGATATCATACTTTAGATTCTGGCCTATTTTTTCAATAGACTCATCTTCAAAAAATGGACGCAGTTGTTCTATGAGTTCCTGTGCTTCCGTTCTATCGGCAGGGAAAGGAAGGTAAAAGCCCTTTGAGGCTTCCCAAGAAAAAGCAATACCAACTAATTCTGCAGTCAGTGGGTTTAAGCCCGTTGTCTCTGTATCAAAGCATACTGAAGTTTGTTTGGATAGATTTTGAAGAAAAAGCTTCATAGCCATTCCTGGTGCAACACTTTGGTATACATGAGAAATGTCTTTGATTGTCTTTCTGGAAGAATAATCTTCTACAGTTTCTGAGGCGGTGCTTGGGTCGCCACCAAATAATGAAAATTGGCCAACGCCAGCTTCTTTTGTTTGTGCTTTAGGTTTGCTGATCTCTTCTTCAGAGCTGGTAGTTTCTCCTTCAGGCGTAAATAGTTTTAAGAATTGGTCCTTTAATCGTCTAAATTCTAATTCTTCAAATAATACTTGAACTTTTTCGGCATCAGGCATGGTTAATTCATAATCTGTCGCATTAAAAGTAACATCGCAAGTAATACATATGGTAGCAAGCTTTTTTGATAAAAGTCCTAATTCTGCATTCTCTTTTACTTTCTCTTTCATTTTACCTTTTAGCTGATCAGTATTAGCTAAAAGATTTTCCATAGAACCAAATTGTTCTATAAATTTTTTGGCAGTTTTGTCTCCAACGCCAGGCAAACCAGGAATGTTGTCACTGGCATCGCCCATCATACCTAGGTAGTCAATAACTTGCTCTGGGCGTTCCACGCCAAAACGTTTTTGAATTTCAGGAATCCCCCAAATTTCTATACCATTACCCATACGTGCTGGGCGGTACATAAAAATATTCTCAGATACCAGCTGGCCAAAATCCTTATCGGGAGTTACCATGAATACTTTGTAATCTTCTTTTTCTGCTTGCTTGGCAAGGGTACCAATAATATCATCTGCTTCCCAGCCTTCTAAAACAACAACGGGAATATGCATTGCTTTTAAAATATCTTGAATATAAGGAATGGCAATACGTATAGCATCTGGTGTGGCGTCACGATTAGCTTTGTATTCCGGAAATAACTCGGTGCGCTCTGCGCTTCCGCCTTTATCAAAGCATACGGCTAAATGATCGGGTTTTTCACGTCTAATAACATCAAGCAGTGAATTCATAAACCCCATTATGGCAGATGTATCCATGCCTTTAGAGTTTATTCTAGGGTTTTTTATTAAAGCATAATAACCACGAAATATCAATGCATATGCATCTAGTAGAAAGAGTCTTTTTTGTTCTGCCATTTTATTTTTCAATTCGAGAATTTCAAAACTACGAAGATTATCCAATTCAATTTATTAATTTATCCTTTAATATAAGATTCGGGGATATTATTTACATGCCCAGCTTCAGAATAGGTTCTGTAGCTAAATCCGGGTTGAATGCAATAGCTTCCTGTTTCTCCTTTTTTATTTATCGCTATAAATCCGATTTGAAAGTTAAGCTTGTCTTTGTTTTTGGCAATAATTCTTCGAACACCCTCTTCGCAGGCTTCCTGGGGAGATTTGCCTTGTCGCATAAGTTCTACGATTAAAAAACTGCCAACAGTGCGTACTACTTCTTCACCAACTCCTGTGGCTGTTGCGCCTCCTACTTCATTATCTATAAAAAGGCCAGCGCCAATAATGGGAGAGTCGCCAACCCGTCCTGCAATTTTGTAAGCCATACCGCTGGTGGTGCACGCGCCAGAAATAGCCCCTTTGCTATCAATAGCAAGCATTCCAATGGTATCATGATTTTCTATATTTACAATGGGTTTATAGTGTGAAGTTTTTTTCCACGTCAACCATTCTTGTTTAGATTTTTCGGTAAGTAAGTGCGCTTTTTTAAAGCCTTTTTCATAAGCGAATTTTTCGGCCCCTTTTCCTGCAAGCATTACATGTGGCGTATCTTCCATTACTTTTCGGGCTACGGAAATAGGGTGCATTATGTTTTCCATGCAAAGTACTGCGCCGCAATTTCCTTCAGAATCCATAATACAGGCATCTAAAGTTACGGTGCCATCACGATCTGGTCTTCCGCCTTTACCAACGGATTGATTGTTTTCATCAGCCTCTTCTATCATAACTCCTTGTTCTACGGCATCTAAAGAGCTGCCTCCGTTTACTAAAACTTCCCAGGCTTTTGCAGTGGCATTTTCTACATTCCAAGTTGCAATTACAATGGGCTTTATGTTTTTATTGGCTGAATTTAATATTGGATCTTCTTCTTCTTTATAGGAGGCAATTAAAGGAGCTGAAATTAATCCAGCGGTGGCAATCGTCGATTTTTTAAGAAATTTTCTTCTTTGCATACTATGGTCTTGTTGGTTACTTTAGAGTTTTAAATATAAGAATATGCTGGTAGAAGTTTGTGCTAATTCTTTAGAATCGGCTATAAATGCAGAAAAAGCGGGGGCAGATAGAATTGAACTTTGTGTGGAATTAGGGGTTGGAGGGTTAACGCCATCTGGGGGATTGCTAAAGGCGGTTAGGGAGAATATTAAGATTCCTGTTCATGTACTCATCAGGCCTAGGAGTGGTGATTTTGTATATTCTGATTTAGAATTTGAAGTGATGCTCAAGGATGTGGAAAATTGCATAGAAATGGGTGTAGACGGAATTGTTTCAGGTGTATTACTGCCAGATTTTTCTATTGATATTGAGCGAACGCAACAATTAATAGCGGCATCAAAAGGAGTGCATTTTACATTTCACCGTGCTTTTGATTGGGTGGAAGATCCTTATGAGGCTTTATTTCAATTGGAGCAAATAGGGGTGAATTGTATTTTAAGCTCTGGACAACAAAAAAAAGCATCAGAGGGAATAGACTTGTTGTGTGCTCTTAATCAAAAAGCAGTAAACTGTGTAATCATGCCAGGGAGTGGAATCAAAATAGATAATGCGCTTCTATTTAAAGAAAATGGCTTTTCTGTTATTCATTTTTCAGGAGTCACATTACGTGCTAAAAATGCCAATAGGAAAAATTTAAGCATGAGCTCTATGTCTTTTTTAGATGAAGATAAAACACCGGTGTCAGATTATAGGACGATACAAGATATTGTGGTAAGGGTTAAATAATGTTTAAATGGGTTACTGCTTCGTCTAAATAAAAATACCTTTGTATAAAAAAGGCATTATGTTACGTTTCGTGGTTTTTGTTATCATTTACCTTGTTTTAGGTTTTTATTCTCTGCAAGCTATTAAAACAGCATCTCGTCATGCTTGGGTGTATTATACATTTATAGTTATATCTCTTATAGTAGTTGGAAATTTTATTTTTCAGTTTACGTTAGGTTCATCGGACGGTAGGGTCTTAAGTAGGCCTAAAAGTTATGCCTTCGGATTCTTTCTGGCGTTATTATCGTTTCAACTGATAACCATACTTTTTCTTTTTTCAGAAGATATATTCCGATTTTTTTCTGGAATGTATCAAAAGATATTTGGCGTAGATCGTGAGTTTACGTTGCCAGAGCGTAGGCGTTTTTTGAGTTTAGTAGCCTTAGGTATTGCGGCATTACCTTTTGGGTCTTTGTTGTATGGGATGTATAAAGGGAAATACAATTTTAAGGTGTTGAAGTATAATTTAGAGTTTGATGATCTTCCAGATGATTTTGATGGATATACGCTTACGCAGATTTCGGATGTACATAGTGGTAGTTTTGATGATGAAACTAAAATTTCATATGCTATCGATCTGATTAATAAGCAAAAGAGTGATGTCTTATTTTTTACGGGAGATATGGTGAATAATAAAGCGGAAGAGATGAAACCTTGGATGGCTTTGTTCTCAACGCTAGAGGCTCCAGATGGCAAGTTTTCAGTTTTAGGGAATCACGATTATGGAGATTATGTAGATTGGGATACAGAGGAAGAGAAGGCGGCTAATCTGGATGATTTAAAGAAGATACAGAAAGAAATGGGATTTGATCTTATTTTGAATGACAGTAGATATTTAGAGCGAAACAATTCAAAAATTGCGCTAGTGGGTGTTGAGAATTGGGGGAGAGGCGGTTTTAAAAAATCGGGAGATTTAAAAAAAGCAGCACTTAACATTAATAAAAACGATTTTAAAATCTTATTAAGTCATGATCCAAGTCATTGGGAAGATGTGGTTATTCATGATGAGTATCATTATCATTTGACTTTGAGTGGTCATACACATGGTATGCAATTTGGAATAGAAATACCGGGTTGGATTAAATGGAGCCCTATAAAATGGCGTTATAAATATTGGGCGGGTATATACAAAGAGCTTGGTCAGTTTATAAATGTGAATCGCGGTTTTGGATTTTTGGGGTATCCGGGGAGAGTAGGAATTTGGCCAGAAATAACCGTAATTACGCTTAAAAAGAAAGCAATTGCTTAAAATGTAAATGCTAAGGAAAACACAAAAAATGGTAAGAAATTATTTTTTTAACATTTTTTCTTACATTTGATTTACGAATCCTAACATTTAAGTATGTCTAAATTTGGTGAACTAATTGATTCTAACGCTCCCGTGTTGTTAGATTTTTATGCGGAGTGGAATGAGCAATCGACTTCCATGCATCCTGTGCTACGTGATGTTGCGGCAGCTTTAGGAGATAAAGGAAAAGTAATAAAAATTGATGTAGATAAGAACAAGGAGCTTTCTAGAGCCTTAAGGGTTAAGGGTTTGCCTACTTTGATTATTTACAAAAATGGAGAAATGGTTTGGCGTCAAAGTGGAGAACAAGACGCAAATACTTTAATTGGTATTTTGAACGAGTACTTGTAAAAGAGAATAGCGTAAGCATAAAAAAAACCGAGATGAAAGTCTCGGTTTTTTTATGTGTATTATTCTTGAGTAATGGGGGTGACAACAGGATCTGGGATATAGGTAGTGTCTATTTGACTACTATCTATTAAATCAGGATCTACAAGGGTAGGAGTTTCTTCTCTTAAGATTGGATCCTCGCTACCGTTGACAAAGCGACTAAATTTGTCAATGTATTCATTGAAAATAATAGTCTCCTTCTCTGCAAGCTCACGGTCGCCATTGCGAATTAAAATATCAACATTACGGTTGTAAGCTTCCATGTCAGCAATAATGTCATTTAATCTTTCATATTGCTCATTTAAAGGTAAAGTAGCATAATATTCTAAGTGTTCTTGGTATTTGGTTTTTAGTTGGGTGTATAATTTTTGAGCTTTTTCAGTTTCTCCAACTTTATAGTATCCGTCTACAAAAGGCTCCACAAATGCGTAGTATTCGTAATAATCAACTGGCATGTTTGTTACAGCGATATCAATCATTTCTTTGGCCTTCTCTATTTTGTTCTCATTTAATAGTGTTTCAACCAGACGAGCTATATTTCCTCTAAAAGATAGGCCTTGAATACGTGTTTGTGTATCATGGTAAATGTCTGAGCTTCCTGAGTTACCCCATTCCCATTTCTTAACGATATCATACATTAATTCGCTATCTATTCTGCCCATTTCGTAAGAACGCTTGTCAAATTCAGTTTTGATAGGAACCAGTTTGTATACCAAACCATCTAATTGTAGGTAATCTTTCATCCAAATATATTCGCCATCATCAAAACTACCACCAGAAAAATAGATTGGTCTTTTCCAATCATTATTAGCAATAATGTCTAACATAAGTAAGCGGTTTTTAGGTAATGCGCTTTTAGGAAGTTCAATATCTATATAGTCTACAATTAAAGCAGAATCTTTTTCTTTTACTAAACCGCTTTCTAAAACATTCTTTTTATTAACAGGTATTCTAATGTGGTTTGTTGGGTAGAAAACAATGTCAAGAGTATTCTCAGGGTAATTGCTGATGTCTTGATCAGAAGAAGCTTCTAAAACACTTCTAAGCTTTGTTCTAGGTTCATCACTTGCAATCCATTCCATGAATGCTTTAATGTCCCATCTAGATTCTGAGATGTTTTTATTGTAAAGATGATCTACGTTTTGGTAGTATACGGCATCTCTTGAACCTACGCGGTATTGTTTGTGCGTTAATTGAGAAGGTATGGCTTCACTTTCGTAAGCTTTACGTTTCATTTGGTCAATATACCAGTCAGTAGCAAATAAACTTGTATTGATGACACGAACATCGGTACGGTAGCCTTCAATTTCTTGTGCATACCATAGTGGGAAGGTGTCGTTATCACCTATCGTAAATAGTATGGCTCCTACGTCTGATTGTGTAGATTCTAAATAGGCTTTTGCGGTAGTTTTAGCAGTAAACCTGTTTGATCTGTCGTGGTCATCCCAGTTTTGGTATGCCATTAAAAATGGAGCCGCCAATAAACAAGCCACAGTTACTGCTGGAGCAAGTATTTTAGGAGTGATGATCTTTTTGAAGGCATCAAATATACCATAGACCCCTATTCCTATCCACAGTGCAAAGATGTAGAAAGAGCCCACGAGAGAATAATCTCTTTCCCTTGGTTGAAAAATATATGGGTTCGTATAAAATTGAATAGCCAATCCTGTAAACAGGAAGAATATCAGTAGTACCCAGAATTGTTTTGGATTTTTTCCTATTTGAAATAATATTCCGATGATCCCTAAGAGTAAGGGTAGGAAGAAATAGGTATTTCTACCTTTATTGTTCAGAATATCACTAGGTAAATTGTCTTGAGAGCCTATAGATGGGCGTAATTCGTCTAAGAAGTTGATGCCACTAATCCAGTTTCCGTTGTCATCATATCGCCCTTGTTTGTCGTTTTGTTTTCCAGTAAAATTCCACATGAAGTAACGCCAGTACATGTATCCGAATTGGAATTCAAACATATACTCTATGTTGTCCCAAATAGAAGGTGGTTGTACTTCTATATATTCGCTAAACCTGTTTAGGAACTGTGCATATTGGGCTTCATCAATTTCACCTTTAGAGTATCCTTCGCGCAACTGTTTAACGGCTTCTGCAAGTTCAGGGCTATTGGTTTTTGTTTTAAATTCTAGAGGGCCAAAATAACGCATGTAGTTTTCTACATGCTGTTCGCTCCACATTCTAGGTAATAACCCGATGTGTTTTTTATTAGGGCCTTGAGTAGCATTCTTGTATTTATTTACAATTATGTATTTACCTGCCTTCTCATCTTTTTCATATTTAGGCTTGTCATCTTTGTCTTCCCCTGGTCCGGCAAAGGCATTTGAAAAGTATGCGCCATAAAAAGGGCTATCTACTCCAGGATATTGTTCTCTATTGTAGTAAGCAAGTAAAGATCTAGCGTCAGATGGGTCATTTTCGTTGATAACAACTTTTGCATTTGCTCTTATCGGTAACATAATCCAAGAAGAAAATCCTAAGAATAAAAACATTAGACAAAGCACTATGGTGTTTGCTGTTTTAAAGTTGTTTTTACGTGTGTAGTTTAATGCGAGATAGAATACCGTAATGAATACGAGACCCATGATAATAGATCCGGAATTAAAAGGAAGACCAATGGTGTTTATAAAAAATACTTCGCTCCATCCAAATGCTACCAAAATGTAGGTTAGTGAAAATTTATAGACGAGCATTAATATGGCAACCACAATAATATTTGCTAATAAAAAATTCTTTACGGTAGTAGTTTTATAGGTTTTAAAGTAATAAAGTAAGCCTATAGAAGGGATTGCTAAGAATCCCATAAACTGAATTCCAAAAGTTAACCCAACGACATAAGCTATAACAACAAGCCATTTATCGCCTCTTGGTTGGTCTAAGTTGTCTACCCATTTTAATCCAAGCCATAATAATACCGCCATAATTAAACTTGCCATAGCGTATACTTCAGTTTCTACGGCATTGAACCAAAAACTATCAGAGAAAGTAAAAGCTAAAGATCCCACAAGTCCGCTTCCTAAAATTGCTATTGCTTTACTATTGGTGATTACTTCGTCTTTAGAAATAATTTTTTTAGTAAGGTTGGTAATAGTCCAAAACATGAAAAGGATGGTAAATGCGCTAGAAACTCCAGATACATAATTAACCATCAAGGCTATTTTTTCATTATCGTCCAAAGCAAATAAGGAGAAAAATGCGCCTATCATTTGCAATAATGGTGCTCCTGGGGGGTGCCCTACTTGTAATTTTGCTGCAGTAGTGATGTATTCTCCAGCATCCCAGAAACTTCCAGTGGGTTCAACGGTAATCCAATAAGTTATTAAGGCAATAGAAAAAGCAGTCCATCCTAAAATGGAATCCCATTTCTCAAAATTTTTAGAAAACATGTGTTGTGTATTTTACCAATTACGGCGAATTTAGTAATTAATATAGATATGTAATTCATTTTTTTATAAAGGTTTAACACCTCGAAGTAATATTTTTTTAAATTTATTTTTAAAAATGTTTGCGGATGTCAAACTTTGTTGTAAATTTGCACCGCTTTTAAAGGTAATGGTCCATGGTGTAATTGGCAACACTCCGGTTTTTGGTACCGTCATTCAAGGTTCGAGTCCTTGTGGACCAACAGAAATTTAATAAATTCCCTGCTTTTGAAAAGAGCAGGGAATTTTTTTTTAAAATTGTTTCAATTGTTAAATCTTATATCGTAAGTATATGTGCTTAATGTTTAAAAAAGTTATATATTTGCAAGACTGTAAGAATCAATAGTATATACGAGGGGACAATTTGTCCCCTCTTTTATTGCTTAAGTTTATGTTTAAAGAGAAAGTTTTAGGGTTGTTAGAGGATGCTTTGAAGGAAAATGAGTCACTTTTTTTGATTGATTTTACGATAGGGCCTGCTAATAAAATAAATATTATTCTAGATGGCGATGCAGGAGTTAATTTAACAGATTGTATAGCAATTAGTAGGGCAATTGATCAAAGTTTAGATCGTGAGGAAGAAGATTTTTCTTTGGAAGTAGCTTCTGTTGGGGCGACTACGCCAATGGTTATGCCGAGGCAATATAAAAAGAATATCGGTAGAGAGTTGGAAGTAAAAACTTTAGATGGTAAATTTGAAGGGATTTTAACAGCAGCGAACGATCAAGGAATTACTTTAGAGTGGAAAGCTAGAGAACCAAAGCCAGTAGGTAAGGGTAAAGTTACAGTTCAGAAAAAGCAAGAATTTAATTTTTCTGATATTCAAGAAGCAAAAGTTATTATAAAATTTTAATTGTAGGTCAACATGGAAAATATAGCGCTGATCGAATCTTTTTCAGAATTTAAAGACGATAAATTCATTGATAGAGTAACGCTAATGGCGATTTTAGAGGATGTTTTTAGAAACGCTCTAAAAAAGAAATTTGGTTCTGATGATAACTTTGATATCATTATTAATCCTGATAAAGGGGATTTAGAGATTTGGAGAAATAGAGTTGTAGTAGAGGATGGTGAGGTAGAAGAGCCTAATGAAGAAATTTCATTAACAGAAGCTCGTAAGATTGAGCCTGATTTTGAGGTTGGTGAAGATGTTTCTGAAGAAGTTAAGTTAATTCAATTAGGGAGAAGAGCAATTTTAGCACTTCGCCAGAATTTAATTTCTAAAATCCATGAACATGATAATACAACCATATACAAGCACTTTAAAGATTTAGAGGGTGAGTTATATACGGCAGAAGTACATCATATTAGACATAAAGTTGTTATCTTATTAGATGATGAAGGTAATGAGGTTATTCTTCCAAAGGATAAGCAGATACCTTCAGATTTCTTTAGAAAAGGTGATAATGTGCGTGGTGTTATCGAAAGTGTAGAATTAAAAGGAAATAAACCTGTAATTGTAATGTCTAGAACTGCACCTGCATTTTTAGAGCAATTATTCTTTCAGGAAATTCCAGAGGTTTTTGATGGTTTAATTACTGTTAAGAAAGTAGTTCGTATTCCAGGTGAAAAGGCAAAAGTTGCTGTGGACTCTTATGATGACCGTATTGATCCAGTAGGGGCTTGTGTGGGTATGAAAGGTTCTCGTATACATGGTATCGTTAGAGAATTAGGGAATGAAAATATAGATGTTATCAACTGGACTAGTAATCCACAACTTTTAGTAACAAGAGCATTAAGTCCTGCTCGTGTTTCTTCTGTAAAGTTGGATGACGAGAAAATGACAGCTCAAGTTTATTTAAGACCTGAAGAGGTTTCTAAAGCTATTGGGCGTGGAGGTCATAATATTAGATTAGCGGGTCAATTGACTGGTTATGAGATAGATGTATTCCGTGAAGGAGTAGAGGAAGATGTTGAGTTAACAGAATTCTCTGACGAAATCGAGGGATGGATTATAGAAGAATTTAAGAAGATAGGAATGGACACTGCTCGTAGCGTTTTGGAGCAAGATGTTGATGACTTGGTGAAGCGTACCGATTTAGAAGAAGAGACAATTGTAGAAGTTGTGCGTATCTTAAAAGAGGAATTAGCAGATTAAGCTATATATTAGCAGAAATTTATAAGTATAGTAACAAGTATTTATGGCAGATAATGCAACAATAAGACTTAATAAAGTCCTAAGGGAACTAAACATTTCACTCGACAGGGCGGTAGATTTTTTGGGTTCCAAAGGTCACGATGTGGACGCAAGGCCTACCACTAAAATTTCTAATGAGGTGTATCAAGTTCTTTTGGATGAGTTCCAGACGGACATGAGCAAAAAAGTTGCATCTAAGGAAGTTGGAGAAGAAAAGCGGAAAGAAAAAGAAGCAATTCGTCAACAGCTAGAACAAGAGCAAGAAGATAGAAGAGTCGAAAGAGAAAAGAGAGCCGCTGCTGAGCAGGTAATTAGGGGTAAAGCCGAATTATCTGGTCCTAAAACTGTTGGAAAAATAGATTTAGAAAACAAAAAGCAGGAAGAAGAAAAACCAAAAGAGGTAGAGAAGCCTGTTGAAAAGCCGGTGCAAAAAGCTCCTGAAGTAGAGGTTAAAAAAGAGCCAGAAGTGGTTAAAGCTTCGGCATCTGATAGACCTAAATTTAAGGTAGTTGATAAAATAGACCTAGCGCCAAAGCATAAGCCTAAGCCGGAAGTTAAAGCGCCTAAGGCGGTTACTCCAGCTCCAACTCCAGTGGTAAAAGCTGAAGTTAAAAAGGAAGAAGCTAAGCCTAAAGAGGTTGTTGCTCCGAAAGAAGAGGAGAAAACAGCGGAGTCTGAAACAATCACGACACAATATAAAAAACTTACTGGTCCTAAAATTACTGGTGCTAAAATTGATCTTTCTAAGTTCGAAAAACCTAAGAAGAAAAAAGAAGCTCCTAAGAATGATGCTGCTGATAAAAAGAAGCGTCGTAGAAGAATTGTAAGTAATAATACTACTGGCCCTGGTCAGTCAAATACAGGTAATCGTCCTAGTAGGCCTCCAGGTAGTGGTCCAGGAAATAGAAGAGGTCCTGTACAGCGTTTTAATCCTGTTGCTAAAGTTGAGCCTACTGAAGAGGATGTTCAAAAGCAGGTTAGAGAAACCCTAGAAAAGCTTCAGGGGAAATCTAAAAAAGGAAAAGGGGCTAAGTATAGAAGAGATAAAAGAGATCAGCACCGTCAGCAGACAGAAAAAGATCTTGAGAAGCAAGAAGCGGAAAGTAAAATCTTAAAAGTTACAGAGTTTGTTACGGCAAACGAAGTAGCAACGATGATGGATGTTTCTACAACTCAAATTATCTCTGCTTGTATGTCATTAGGGATAATGGTTACGATGAATCAGCGTTTAGATGCAGAAACATTGTCTATTGTTGCAGATGAGTTCGGATACGAAGTTGAATTTGTTTCAGCGGAAATTGAAGAGGCGATAGAAGAAAAAATTGATGCTCCTGAAGATTTACAAGAAAGAGCGCCAATTGTAACGGTAATGGGTCATGTGGATCACGGTAAAACATCTTTATTGGATTATATCCGTAAAGAAAATGTTATTGCTGGTGAAAGTGGTGGTATTACGCAGCATATTGGAGCTTACGGAGTAACATTAGAAGGGGGTCAAAAAATGGCTTTCTTAGATACTCCAGGTCACGAAGCCTTTACAGCGATGCGTGCGCGTGGTGCTCAGGTTACGGATATTGCTATTATTGTAGTGGCGGCAGATGATGATATCATGCCTCAAACAAAAGAAGCAATCAGTCATGCTCAGGCAGCTGGTGTGCCAATTGTTTTTGCTATAAATAAAGTAGATAAGCCTACGGCTAATGTAGAGAAGATCAAAGATGGTCTTGCTCAGATGAATCTATTAGTAGAGGATTGGGGTGGTAAGATACAGTCTCATGATATTTCTGCAAAAACAGGTCAAGGGGTTAAAGAGTTATTAGAAAAAGTATTGCTGGAGGCAGAATTATTAGAATTAAAAGCTAATCCAGATAAATTAGCTACAGGTACAGTAGTTGAAGCCTTTTTAGATAAAGGTAGAGGGTATGTTTCTACAGTTCTAGTTCAGGCTGGATCTTTAAAAATTGGAGATTACGTTCTTGCGGGTACTTGTAGTGGTAAGATTAAAGCAATGCATGATGAGCGTGGAAATAGCATTAAAAATGCTGGTCCTTCTACTCCTATATCAATTTTAGGTTTAGACGGTGCTCCTCAAGCAGGTGATAAATTTAATGTATTGGAAGATGAGCGTGAAGCAAAGCAAATTGCAGCTAAGCGTGGTCAGTTATTACGTGAGCAGTCTGTTAGAACGCAACGTCATATTACATTGGATGAAATCGGTAGACGTATTGCGCTTGGAGACTTTAAAGAATTGAATATAATTCTTAAGGGTGATGTTGATGGTTCTGTAGAGGCATTAACAGATTCATTCCAGAAATTATCTACGGCCGAGATTCAGGTTAATATTATACATAAAGCTGTGGGTCCTATTACAGAGTCTGATGTATTGTTAGCTTCGGCTTCTGATGCGGTTATTATCGGGTTTAATGTTAGGCCAATGGGTAATGCACGTACAATAGCAGATAACGAAGAAATAGATATCAGAATGTATTCTATTATCTACGATGCTATTAATGACTTGAAAGATGCAATGGAAGGTATGCTTTCTCCAGAAATGAAGGAAGAAATTACGGGTACTGCAGAAATTAGAGAAACATTCAAGATTTCTAAGGTAGGTACTATTGCAGGTTGTATGGTAACTAGTGGTAAGATTCTTAGAAGTGCTGGAATACGCTTAATCCGTGATGGTGTTGTTGTATTCACAGGAGAGTTAACTTCTCTGAAACGATTCAAGGATGATGTGAAGGAAGTTTCAAAAGGATATGATTGTGGTCTGCAGATTAAGAACTACAATGATATTAGAGAGCTAGATATCGTGGAAGGATTCCAAGAAGTAGCTGTGAAGAAAAAACTTAAATAAAAGTTTCTACTATAGTAAATAAAAAAAAGACCCATTTGGGTCTTTTTTTGTTTGTGTTCAGAAGTAATTAATGGATGGTTATTTTGGTGTTATAATAATTGCTGCTGGATATTTTTTTCTTACCTCAAGATATTTGCGTTCTGCTTCTAAGGCTGTTTTGATGTCTTTTATGCGTACTCTGTAATCAGTATCTACATGGTCAATTTTAGTTTTCCAATCTGGAAAGTCAGCATCCAAATTAGATTTTTTACTGTTGGCTCCAGATAAGCTTCCATTGTAGATTTGAATCTGAAAATCATCAGAATCTTCTTCGGTGCTTTTGTAGATATCTAATAGTTTTTGAATGTTGCCATCCTGATTAATGTTTATACTGCCTTCTTGGGCTTGTGTATAGGATGCGCATAGAAGGAATATTGCGCTGTAATATATGTTTTTCATTCTTCTATTTTAAATGTTTTGTTGTTGTGTTGCAAAAGTAATTTTTTAATGCGTAGTCTAGGCGCTGTCTTTTTATTTAGAATTAGTATAAATTGTAAATTATAAATAACTTAACATTTCGCAAATAAAGTCTATGTCGTATTTTTGCATTCGATTTTGAGGTGTATATTTGTTACAGTAAATGGTTGTTGTAATAATCATGCCAAAATCTTGAAAGAAATAATTTTAATATGAAAAAGGTTACGTACCGCAATCAATTTTCTAAAGTTTTAGGTGTCAGTTTATTAATTGGGCTTTTGTTTTCAACGAGCCTGTTTTCGCAAGACGAAACTGCGTCTGCTGGTGATGCTGCTAAGGGTAAATCTTTATTTAATCAAAACTGTGCTGCATGTCATGCCTTAAATAAGAAGATGACGGGGCCAGCATTAGCAAATGTTGAAGAGCGTTTGTCTGAAGAAGGTTTGGGTAAAGATTGGATTTATGCTTGGATTAAAAATAGCTCTGGTGTTATAGCTTCGGGTGATGCTTATGCAAATAAGCTTTACAATGAGTATAACAAGGCGGCTATGACAGCTTTCCCTACATTGTCTAATGCGGATATTGATAATATATTAGCGTATACTGCTGCACCGCCTCCTGCTGCTCCTGTGCAAACAGCTGCTGTAGCTGCTGGTGGAGAATCTAATCAGTCGGGTGGTTTGTCTAATGAGATAATTCTTGGGGCTCTTGTTCTTGTTTTTGGTTTATTGGTAATGATGTTGTTCATGGTGAACAAGACGTTGCGAAGAATTGCGGAAGCTAACGGGGTTGTTTTGGAGCAAGATAGTTCTAAAAAGAATACGCCGATTTGGAAGGCATTTGCTCAGAATCAATTTTTAGTACTGGTGTCTGTTATTATGTTGCTGTTAGGCGGGGCTTACTTCGCTTATGGTTGGATGATGCAAGTTGGTGTTGATCAAGGGTATGCTCCTGTTCAGCCTATACATTATTCGCACAAGGTGCATGCGGGTGATAATAAGATAGAGTGTAAATATTGTCATTCTTCTGCTAGAGTATCTAAGCATTCAGGGATTCCTTCTTTGAATGTGTGTATGAATTGTCATAAATCTATTTCAGAATATACAGGGAATCCAGAAGGTCCTTCTCAGGAAGATTTGGCTAATGGGTATACGAATGAGTTTTACACTGGTGAGATTAAGAAGTTGTATAAAGCTGTTGGTTGGGATGAAGAAAATCAAAAATATACTGGAGATAGTAAGCCTGTGGAATGGGTAAGAATTCACAATTTACCTGATTTTGCTTACTTCAATCACTCTCAACACGTTTCTGTTGCTGGTATAGAATGTCAAACATGTCACGGACCAGTAGAGGAAATGGAAATTATGCAACAATTCTCTCCATTAACAATGGGTTGGTGTATTAATTGTCACAGAGAGACAAACGTGAAAGTTGAAGGAAATGAATATTATGATAAGATTCATGCGGAGCTTTCGAAAAAATATGGTGTAGAGTCACTTACAGCTGCTCAAATGGGTGGATTGGAATGTGGTAAATGTCACTATTAATAGGTTTTAACAAGAAGAGATAATTTCAGAGATATACGTATGGCATCAAACAAAAAATATTGGAAAAGCGAAGCGGAGTTAAATCCTAACGATTCCATTGTTGAGACGCTAAGACATAATGAGTTTGTTCAGGATATTCCTGTTGATGAGTTTTTAGGAGATAAAGATAATTTAGCTTCTTCATCAACAAACAGAAGGGATTTCTTGAAATATGTTGGTTTTAGTACCGCAGCTGCTACATTAGCAGCCTGTGAGGGACCAGTTGTTAAGTCTATTCCTTATGTAGTGCAACCGGAAAGTATTATTCCTGGTGTAGCTAATCATTATGCAACAACTATTGCTAATGGTTTTGATTTTGCTAGTGTTTTAGTAAGAACAAGAGAGGGTCGTCCTATTTCAATACATAATAATTCAGATGCGGCTGTTAACGGTAGTGCAAATGCGCGTGTTAATGCATCGGTTTTAAACTTGTATGATAGTACGCGTCTTCAGGGTCCTTTAGCTAATGGTGAAGCTGTTAGTTGGGGAGATTTAGATGCTGCTGTAAAAAGTAAATTGAATTCATTAAAGAATTCAGGAAAGCAAATTGCTTTATTGACGCAGACGTATGCAAGTCCGTCTACCTCAAAACTAGTTGGTGAGTTTAAAGAGGCTTACGGAAATGTAAATCATGTAACCTATGATGCAATTTCTGAAGAGGCTGCTTTAAATGCTTTTCAGGCAAAGTATGGTGAAAGAGCTTTGGCGGATTATGATTTTTCTAAAGCGGAAGTGATTGTTTCTTTCGGTGCTGATATCTTAGGAGATTGGCAAGGTGGTGGCTATGATAGTGGCTATTCAAAAGGAAGAGTTCCTCAAAAAGGTAAAATGTCTAAGCATATTCAGTTTGAGTCTAATATGTCTCTTGCTGGAGCAAATGCAGATAATAGAATAGCGTTAAAGCCTAGTCAGCAAAAAATAGCTTTGGCTAAATTATATGCTAAACTAAATAATTCATCTGTTGGTGGAGAGGTTAGTGATAGTGTAAATAAGGCCTTGGATTTAGCGGTAGCTCAAATTAATAAATCAAGATCTAAAGCAGTTGTGGTAACTGGTTTGGATGATGAAAATGCCCAAGCTGTTGTTTTAGCTATAAATGAAATGCTAGGTAGTGTTGCTTTTGATGCGGTTGCTCCTAAGTATATTCGTCAAGGTAATGTTACGGCTGTAAATGCTCTTATTTCAGAAATGAAAGCAGGTAGAGTAGGTGCTTTGATCATGGATGGTGTGAATCCTGTGTATTCATTGCCAAATTCATCTGATTTTGTAGATGGACTTAAGAAGGTAGATTTATCGTTAAGTTTTTCAGTTACAAATAATGAAACAACAGCAAACGTAAATTATGTTGCTGCTGCTCCTCATTATTTAGAATCTTGGGGTGATGTTCAAATGAAAAAAGGACATTATGGTTTGGTTCAACCTGCAATAAAAGAATTATTTGATACGCGCCAATTTCAATCTTCTCTATTAACTTGGATGGGTAGTGATCAAGCGTATTATGATTATATTAAAGAAACGTGGACTTCGTCTGTATTAGGTTCTAGTGATTGGAATCAAGCATTACACGATGGTTTTTATGTAGGAGCTAAGTCTTCTGTAATTGAAGAATTGGTAGAGAGCGTTGCTGCTCCTGTTCTTGCAATGGAGGCTCCTGTAGCGGAAGAGGAAGTTGTACAGGTAGAGACTGTTCCTTTGGCGTCAGCCTTAAGAAGCTTAGCTTCTGCTGATACTTCGGGAATGGAAATGGTGTTATATCCTAAGACGGGTATGGGTGATGGTCAAATGGCGAACAACCCATGGCTGCAAGAGTTTCCAGATCCAATTACACGTGTATCTTGGGATAACTATGTAACTGTTTCTAAAGCTGATGCGGAAAAATTAGGATTTGTAAATGAGAATGTTGCAAATGGTGGTCTAGACGGTAGTTATGCTAAAATTACGGTAGACGGTGTTGCTGTTAGTAACGTGCCAGTAATTATTCAGCCAGGTCAGGCACTTGGTTCTGTCGGTTTGTCTTTTGGTTACGGTAAAAAAGAAGGTTTAAAAGAGGAGATGCAAACAGGTGTAAATGCCTATGCATTGTATAAAGGTTTTTCTAATATCCAATCTATTAGTATAGAAAAGGTAGCTGGTAATCATGAGTTTGCTTGTGTGCAGTTGCATAAAACACTAATGGGTAGAGGGGATATTATTAAGGAAACTACCTTAGAGATATTTAATACTAAAGATGCTGCTGAGTGGAATGTTCAGCCAGTTGTTTCTTTAGATCATCAAGAGGTTGCTGCAACATCTGTAGATTTATGGGATAGTTTTGATCGTTCAATCGGTCATCATTTTAACTTATCTATTGATTTAAATGCATGTACGGGTTGTGGATCATGTGTAATTGCATGTCACGCAGAAAATAACGTGCCTGTGGTAGGAAAGAATGAAGTTCGTCTATCGAGAGATATGCACTGGTTGCGTATTGATAGGTATTATTCTTCTGAAGATACTTTTGAAGGTGATAATGTAAAGAAAGATGAATTTGATGGCTTAACTGGTGATAAGGGTTCATTAGGAGGTTTTGGGGAGTTAGAAGATCCTTCTTCTAATCCGCAAGTTGCTTTTCAACCTGTAATGTGTCAACATTGTAATCATGCTCCTTGTGAGACTGTTTGTCCTGTTGCTGCAACATCGCATGGTCGTCAGGGTCAAAACCATATGGCTTATAACCGTTGTGTAGGTACAAGATATTGTGCAAACAACTGTCCTTATAAAGTGCGTAGATTTAACTGGTTCTTATATAACAATAATGACGAGTTTGATTATCACATGAATAATGATTTAGGTAAAATGGTTATTAATCCAGATGTTACTGTACGTTCCAGAGGTGTTATGGAGAAATGTTCTATGTGTATGCAAAAAACACAAAAGACTATTCTTGATGCTAAAAGAGATGGTAGAGTGGTTAAGGATGGTGAGTTCCAAACAGCTTGTTCTGCTGCATGTAGTAGTGGTGCAATGGTCTTTGGTGATATTAATGACAAGGGAAGTGAGATTGCTGAGTTGAAGGAAAGCAATCGTATGTATCACTTGTTAGAGCATATAGGTACTAAACCTAATGTTTTCTATCATGTTAAGGTTAGGAATACAGAAGAAGCATAAAAGTAAATATAAGATCAACGTAACTATAATATAAAATATGGCGTCGCATTACGAAGCACCTATTAGAAAACCACTTGTACTTGGAGATAAAAGCTACCATGACATTTCTGTGGATATCGCAGCTCCTGTCGAAGGTAGAGCCAATAAGCAATGGTGGATTGTATTTTCTATTGCATTAGTAGCTTTCCTTTGGGGTATTGGTTGTATTCTTTACACCGTATCTACAGGTATTGGTACCTGGGGATTAAACAAAACAGTTGGATGGGCATGGGATATTACTAACTTCGTTTGGTGGGTTGGTATTGGTCATGCAGGAACATTAATTTCTGCAGTACTACTCTTATTCCGTCAAAAATGGAGAATGGCAATTAACCGTTCTGCGGAAGCTATGACCATCTTCTCTGTAGTTCAGGCGGGTTTATTTCCAATTATTCACATGGGTCGTCCATGGTTAGCATATTGGGTTTTGCCAATTCCAAACCAATTTGGTTCCTTATGGGTAAACTTTAACTCACCACTACTTTGGGATGTATTTGCAATTTCTACGTATTTATCTGTGTCACTTGTATTCTGGTGGACAGGTTTATTGCCAGATTTTGCGATGATACGTGATAGAGCTGTAAAGCCTTTCCAAGTTAAAATATATAGCTTGTTAAGTTTCGGTTGGACAGGTAGAGCAAAAGATTGGCAACGTTTTGAGGAAGTTTCCTTGGTATTGGCTGGATTAGCTACTCCATTAGTACTTTCTGTACACACGATTGTATCTTTTGATTTTGCTACTTCGGTAATTCCAGGATGGCATACAACAATCTTCCCTCCATATTTCGTTGCAGGAGCTATTTTCTCTGGATTTGCAATGGTAAACACCCTTCTTATTATTATGAGAAAAGTGTGTAATATGGAAGACTATATTACATTACAGCATATTGAGTTAATGAATATCGTTATTATGTTAACGGGTTCTATCGTAGGTTGTGCTTATATTACAGAGTTATTTATGGCGTGGTATTCTGGAGTGGAATACGAACAATATGCTTTCTTGAATAGAGCAACAGGACCTTACGCTTGGGCTTATTGGTCAATGATGACTTGTAATGTGTTTTCTCCACAATTCATGTGGTCTAAAAAATTACGTACGAGTATCTTGTTCTCTTTCTTTATCTCTATTGTAGTAAACATAGGAATGTGGTTTGAGCGTTTCGTAATTATCGTAACTTCATTACACCGTGATTACTTGCCATCTTCTTGGACAATGTTCTCTCCTACGTTTGTAGATATAGGTATTTTTATTGGTACTATCGGGTTTTTCTTTGTGTTATTCTTATTATATGCAAGAACATTCCCTGTAATTGCACAAGCGGAGGTGAAGTCTATTATGAAAGCTTCCGGTGAGAAGTATAAATTACTTCGTGATGCTGGGAAGCCTTTATATGAAGTAAAGCAAATAGTTCCATCTAAAAGACCAGTAGTAGAAGATAAGTCTTTGCCTATAGCGGCAGATAAAGAGCAAGTTTCTTCATTGTTGAGTTCTTTGGGGGTATTTGATCCGGCAACGGAAACTCCGGATGATTTAAAAGAAGTAAAAGGTATTGGACCTCAAATGGAAAAAACGTTAAACCAGATTGGTATATTTAAGTTTTCTCAGGTGAGTAAGATGACAGAAAAAGAATATGATTTGTTAGATTCAATTACAGGTTCTTTCCCAGGAAGAGCACAGAGAGATGATTGGGCAGGTCAAGCTAAGATTTTAAATAACAATAAGTAGATATGGCATCTAAAGTTATACATGCACTTTATACAGATGATGACGTGTTAATGCACGCTGTAAAGAAAGTAAAAGAAGCTAAGCATCATATTGAAGAGGTTTATTGTCCTTTCCCAGTTCACGGGCTAGACAAAGCAATGGGTCTTGCGCCAACTAGAATAGCTATTACAGCGTTTATCTATGGGTGTATTGGTCTTGCAGTAGCAACCACGATGATGAATTTCATCATGATTGAAGATTGGCCACAAGACATTGGTGGTAAGCCAAGTTTTAGCTATTTAGAAAATATGCCAGCTTTTGTTCCTATTATGTTTGAACTTACAGTGTTTTTTGCGGCGCATTTAATGGTAATTACTTTTTATATGAGAAGTAAATTATGGCCTTTCAAAGAAGCTGAAAATCCAGATAAAAGAACCACTGATGATCATTTTTTAATGGAAATTGAAATCCATAATAATGAAGATGAATTATGGCAATTGTTAGCTGAAACGGGAGCAGTTGAGATTAATATTTCAGAAAAGTAGTCTAAGAGATATGAAGAGTTTTATAAAAATTATAGCAATCGGTTTAATTTTGGTTTCTTTCGCCTCTTGTTCAAACAAGAATAGTAGAAATTACCAATACATGCCTAACATGTACGAGTCCATCGGCTACGAGACATATCAGAAAGTAGAATTTCTACCTAATAGTTCTGAAGCGGGTCAGCCTGTAGAAAACACTATACCACGTGGAAAAATGCCTTACAAGTTTGCCAATGGTCTTGAGGGTAAAGAGCTAGCTAGATTAGAAGCAAGTCCTTTAGATTCTTTAAAGACTGTTGAAAATTTAGCAGCAGGTTCAGAATTGTATGCCATTTATTGTGCAATTTGCCATGGTGTTAAAGGAGATGGTAAAGGTACTCTTGTGAGTCGTGAGAAGATATTGGGAGTTCCTAATTACTCAGACGTTGGAAGAAATGTTACGGTAGGTAGTACGTACCACACTATTTATTACGGATTGAACTCTATGGGTTCTTATGCTAACCAATTGAACGAAAGGGAACGTTGGGAAGTTGCAGAGTACGTAATGAAATTAAAACAAGATTTAACAAAATAATACATAGATTTTAGATATGTACACTATTTCAAATAGATTAAAAATTGCTTCAATTGTATTAATGGTTCTTGGTGCCATAGGAATCGGTATTGGCTTTATGTCAAGTCCAGGAACGGTTCAAGAGGCTAAGGCTATGGTGGCTAGTCATGATGATGGGCACGGAGGTGGTCATGCAGTGGCTGCAGAACACCATGAAGAAGTAAATGATCATGGTGCTGCTCCAGAAGCACACGGTGAATCTCATGATGCTTCACATGATGAGCATTTATTACATCAATTACAGAATAGACCTTGGGCGGCTTTGTATGTTGCGGCGTTCTTTTTCTTTATGATTTCATTGGGTGTGTTAGCATTTAATGCAATTCAAAGAGCAGCACAGGCAGGTTGGTCTCCCTTACTTTTTAGAGTAATGGAAGGAATTACTTCTTATTTAGTACCAGGAGGTATTATCGTATTTGTAATCTTAGCATTATCAGTAGCACATATGAATCACTTATTTGTGTGGATGGATGCGGAAGTAGTTGCGAATGATAAATTATTACAGGGGAAATCTGGATTCTTAAATGGGCCATTCTTTTTAATTAGAGCGGCAATATTTTTAGCGGGTTGGATTTTCTATCGAGAGTATTCTCGTAAATTATCTTTAGCGCAAGATGCGGCTACAGATGATACAAACTTTGTTAAAAACTTTAGATTGTCTGCGGCATTCTTAGTATTCTATCTAGTAACAGAATCTATGATGTCTTGGGATTGGATCATGAGTGTAGATCCGCACTGGTTCTCTACATTGTTCGGTTGGTATATCTTTGCTAGTATGTTTGTTTCTGGTATTACGGTAATCGCATTGATTACAATTTACCTTAAATCTAAAGGTCATTTACAAGACGTTAATAATAGCCATATTCATGATTTAGCAAAATTCATGTTTGGTATTAGTATCTTTTGGACATACCTATGGTTCTCGCAATTCATGTTAATTTGGTATTCTAACATTCCAGAAGAGGTGACATATTACATCACTAGAATTGAAGATTTTAAACTTCCATTCTTCGGTATGATCGCAATGAACTTTTTGTTTCCATTGTTATTGTTAATGAATAGTGATTTCAAACGTGTAAATTGGTTTGTTGTTATGGCGGGTATCGTTATTTTAGCAGGACACTATTTAGATATTTTCAATGCAATAATGCCTTCAACAGTTGGTGACCAGTGGTATATTGGTATCCCAGAAATTGGAGCAGTATTGTTTTTTGCTGGATTATTTATCTTTTGGGTATTCAGAGCGCTTTCAAAAGCACCTTTACAGCCAACACGTAATCCATTTATAGAAGAGAGTAAGCATTTTCATTACTAGTATAAAAAATAACATTAAATCATACAATGACTGCATTTTTAATTATAGCTGTTTTAGTATTAGTGGCAATTGCTATTTGGCAAATGACCAAAATTTTTGAACTGTCACAAATCAAGGCTGACAATTCACAAATTGCTAACGATAAAGACAATAAGTATAACGGATATCTATTATTCGCTTTCCTTATATTTATTTACGGAATTACTATTTTCAGTTTCTGGAAGTACACAAAAGTTTTGTTGCCTGAAGCGGCTTCAGAGCATGGTGCAGAATACGATAGTTTAATGCTATGGTCTTTTGTTATCATCTTTATTGTACAAACATTAACGCAAGCCTTATTACATTACTTCGGTTTTAAGTACAGAGGAGAGAAGGGTAAAAAAGCTTTATTCTATGCAGATAATGATCGTTTAGAGTTCATCTGGACTATTATTCCTGTGATTGTTTTGGCAGGTTTAATCCTATGGGGATTATATACTTGGACCACTATAATGGATATCAACGATGATGATGATCCTGTAGTTGTTGAGTTATATGCACAACAATTTAATTGGACAGCTAGATATGCTGGTGGTGATAATGTTCTAGGGGATGCCAATGTGCGTATGATCGATATTGATCGTGCTAATGTATTAGGTTTAGATGAAGCAGATCCAAACGCAGCAGATGATATTATCGTTAAAGAATTACACCTCCCAGTAGGTAGAAAAGTAAACTTTAAAATGCGTTCTCAGGATGTACTGCACTCTGCTTACATGCCACACTTTAGAGCGCAAATGAACTGTGTGCCTGGAATGATAACTGAGTTTTCTTATACTCCAATTTATACCACAGAAGAAATGCGTCAGAATCCTGATGTTGTTGATAAGGTGAAAAGAACAAACGCCATTAGAGCAAAAAGAGCTGCTAAAGGTGAAGACAATTCTGATCCATGGGAGTTTGACTATATCTTACTTTGTAACAAAATTTGTGGTAAATCTCACTACAACATGCAAATGAAAATTATAGTAGAGTCTGAAGAGGATTATAACAAATGGTTAGCAGAACAACAAACGTTCGGTAAAACCATGATGGCTTCGGCAGAATAAATTAGGCTAGTTAAGAAAATTAATATAAAAAAATCAAGAATACGATTATGTCAGCAACAGCACATGCACACGAAGATGATCACGCACATGACGATCATGGACATCATCATAAAGAGACATTTGTAACTAAATATATCTTTAGCCAAGATCATAAAATGATTGCAAAGCAGTACTTAATTACTGGTTTGATCATGGGGGCTATCGGTATTGCAATGTCTATTTTGTTTAGAATGCAATTGGCTTGGCCAGGAGAAGCTTTTCCTGTGTTTGAAGCTTTATTAGGCAAATGGGCTCCAGGTGGAGTTATGGATGCTGATATATATTTAGCATTGGTTACAATACACGGTACTATCATGGTATTCTTTGTATTGACAGCAGGTTTGAGTGGTACATTTAGTAACCTACTTATTCCATTGCAAATTGGAGCTCGTGATATGGCCTCTGGTTTCTTAAACATGGTATCATACTGGTTGTTCTTTTTATCAGCTTTGATTATGATTTGTTCTTTGTTTATTGAAGCGGGTCCTGCAGCAGCTGGATGGACGGTTTATCCTCCATTAAGTGCATTACCTATGGCACAACCTGGTTCTGGTATGGGTATGACTTTATGGTTGGTTTCTATGGCTATATTCATTGCATCTTCATTGTTAGGTTCTTTGAACTATATTGTAACTGTAATTAACTTAAGAACCAAAGGAATGTCTATGACTAGGCTTCCATTAACTATTTGGGCATTTTTTGTAACAGCTGTGATTGGGGTTATCTCTTTCCCAGTATTATTATCTGCTGCCTTATTGTTAATCATGGATAGAAGTTTTGGTACGTCATTTTTCTTATCAGATATTTTTATTCAAGGAGAAGTATTACATTATCAAGGTGGATCACCAGTATTATATGAACACTTATTCTGGTTCTTAGGTCACCCTGAAGTATATATCGTTTTATTACCAGCATTAGGAATTACCTCAGAAGTAATGTCAACTAATGCACGTAAACCTATTTTTGGTTACCGTGCGATGATTGCTTCTATTATTGCTATCGCATTTTTATCTACAATTGTATGGGGTCACCATATGTTTATTTCAGGAATGAATCCTTTCTTAGGTTCTGTATTTACATTCACCACCTTATTAATTGCAATTCCTTCAGCAGTAAAAGCTTTTAACTATATCACTACGTTATGGAAAGGTAACCTTCAGTTGAATCCAGCCATGCTATTTTCAATAGGTTTGGTATCTACTTTTATTAGTGGTGGTCTAACTGGGATTATTTTAGGAGATAGTACTCTAGATATTAACGTTCATGATACGTATTTCGTTATTGCTCACTTCCACTTAGTAATGGGTATATCTGCTCTTTACGGACTTTTTGCAGGGGTGTACCATTGGTTCCCTAAAATGTTCCAAGGTAGAATGATGAATAAAAATTTAGGATATATTCACTTCTGGATTACTGCGGTTTGTGCATACGGTGTGTTCTTTCCAATGCATTTTGTGGGTATGGCAGGGGTTCCAAGAAGATACTATCAGAACACAGCATTCCCAATGTTTGATGAATTGACAGATGTTCAAATATTAATTACAATGTTTGCAATTATTGCTGCATTCGCTCAATTGGTATTCGTTTACAACTTCGTAAGCAGTATTTTTTACGGAAAGAAAGGTCCACAGAATCCATGGAAATCAAATACTTTGGAATGGACTACGCCTATTGAGCATGTTCATGGTAACTGGCCAGGTGAGATTCCTGAAGTTCACCGTTGGGCATATGACTATAGTAAAACTAGAGAAGATGGGGAATATGTAATTCCTGGTCAAGATTTCGTACCTCAAACAGTTCCTTTACAGGACAATGAAGAGGAGATGAATCACTAATAAAATCTTATTGAATAAAAAAAGCCCTTTGTACATGTTACAAAGGGCTTTTTTTATAATTTTAACTCAACTATAATTTGGATTCATTTTTGCTAGATATAAGTTTTAACGCTAAGGGTTTATTGTCCATTTGTTTTAAAGCTTATTTAATTTGATTGTTACTTGAATCCTAACAAAACATAACCATAGATGAAATTTAGATTAATTACACTTGCCATTTTTTTATTTTTTATAAGCCTTACTTACGGTCAGCGTAAGCCTAAAATAAGAGGAAGTAGATTAGTGATTGAAACTACTCAGGAATTAGACCCTTTTACGGCTATAGAATTAAATGATGATCTCGACATTGTTTTAAGGAAAGCATCAGATTGTGGATATAGCTTAGTGATAGATGATAACTTGGTAGATATATTAAAATTCAGGGTAGAAGACGAAACTTTAAAAATTAGCTCGTTCTATAATATAGTGGCTAAAAAGAAGATGGAGATTATTGTGTATTATAATACGCTAAATGCTCTTACTATGGTTGATGGTAAGATAGAAATGAAAGATCATATTAATACAGATGCTTTAGCAATTAGTACGTATGGTTCCTCTAAACTTCAATTAAATGTAGATGCTCAAATGGTAGAGGTGATGATGTTAGATAATAGTTTTGCAGAATTAAACATCGTTGCAGATACTTTAAATATGTCTTTTAAGGATAGAGTGGATGCCGAAATATTTGCAACAACAAAAGTTCAGAACTTTGATATGTATAAGAATGCCCAATTAAAAATCAATGGAAATACTGAGGGTATGAATGTCCATTTATTTGAGAACGCAAGTTTAAAAGCCAGCGACCTAGATGCAGGTGATGTAACTTTGGCACTAGAAGCATCTTCTAGTGCTTATATTAAAGCGTTTAATAACTTTTCATTAAGTTCTAAGGATTCTGCAAAGACCTATCTATACGGACCCGCAGCAATCACGATAGTCGATTTTTTAAATACCTCACAACTTAATAAGCGATAGCCTATTTTGCGATAGGGGCAGTTATTAAATATTCCGGAATTCCAAAGCCGTCTACCAGCGTATTTATATGAGGGCGTAATTCTGTGCAAATACGTTCTACACGTTGGCGGATGGCTTTTGATTTTGTGCCACCAATATATCCCTGTTCCAGGTACCAAGTAGCATCATGTCTTATTTCATGTAAGGCGTGTAACGTACCTAGTTTTTCAAAAAGTGCTTTATTTTTCTCATCTGCAATAGTCTCTGTAAACTTTGTAAAGATTTCGTAAGATATCTGGCAACTATAAGCCTTTCCTAAGGCTAATAAGTGTGTTTGTACTTTTAAAAATGCTTGGTATGAAGGTACACCATCTTTGATGTAATCGCGAATACGCATCGCTAAAGTATAGGTTAATCTTCTTGTTCTGTATTCAAAAGCATGCTGATGAAATTTTGGATTGTATAAATGATCAGGATCTGTCTTATTTGTGTAGATAGGATTTATGGTAGTTAGCTTATCGTTTAGTTGTGATGTGAGTAGTTTTAATACCGATGCAAAGCCAGCACTATTAAACTCAGCCTTAAAGTCAGATAGTACTCCTTTTGCGGCTAATTGAAGTAAAACATTATTATCTCCTTCAAATGTGGTAAAGATGTCTACATCGCCTTTTAAATCGGCAATACGATTCTCTATCAGATACCCTTTTCCGCCACAGGCTTCTCTGCATTCTTGGATGGTATCATTTGCATACCAAGTAATAATAGATTTTAAACCGGCCACTTGCGTTTCAATCTCACGTTTATCCGTTTTGCTATCATCACTATATATTTTCATGATGTGCTGAAGGGTTACATCATAGACATATGCTTTGGCAATAGGTGGCGTTAATCGTAATTGATGGCTAGGGTAGTCCATCAATAAATCTTCTTGTATTTTTTTATTATCGTTAAACTGTCTTCTTTTTAACGCATGTTTTACCGCAATAGTTAGGGCTTTTTTAGCACCTCCTAAGCCTGCTCTTGCTACACATATTCTTCCGCCAACTAAAGTACCAAGCATGGTAAAGAAACGTTTATTTGGATTTTCTATTTCTGAATGATAGGTGCCTTCTGCAGTAATATCTCCATATTTATTTAATAGATTTTTTCTAGGAACACGTACTTGGTTAAACCATATTTTTCCATTATCCACACCATTTAAGCCAAGTTTATATCCGTTGTCTTCAATTTTTACTCCAGGAAGTAGTTCATGATGCTCATTACGCACAGGAACTAAAATAGCATGCACACCTTCATTTTTGCCATTTACAATAAGCTGGGCAAAAACAGAAGCCATTGTAGAATCTAAGGCATTACCTATATATTCTTTATTGTCATTTTTTCCAGGAGTATGAATGATAATGCTATCTGTCTCCTTTTCATAAGTTGCAGTAGTTTTTATACCTCGTACATTTGAGCCATGACCTGTTTCTGTCATAGCAAAACAACCTAATAGTTCAGCTTTTCCTGTGGTGTCCAAATACAAATCATGATGGTATTTAGTACCTAATTTTTGTATGCTTCCGCCAAAGAGTCCAAACTGTACCCCAAATTTTATAGCTAAGCTCCCGTCAACATACATGATGTTCTCAAAAATAAAAGCGTATCCAGGCATGTCTTCTGTGCCGCCATAGGCTCTAGGATACGCCATAGCGCCATAGTTATTCTTTGCTAATTTTTTTACTTGTTGTAAAACGGTAGCTCTAAATTTCTCCTTATTTCGTTGAATCTCCCAATTGAATATTGGATTTTTTAAAACCTCATGAAATGCAGTGACACTAGCGGCAAATTCCCCTTTAAGTATAGCATCTAATTCGTTAGCATTGTAAAATGCAGAGGTAGCTTCTTGCTGTACTTCAACATCAAATAAATGGTGGTAATGATTGGGTTGGATGCCCAGATTTAGTTCAATATGTTGTAATTGTTTATTTATTGGAGTCTCGGAAAAATAACGATCTACCAATCGTTTAGCTAAATTAGCTAAGGGGTAAGCATCATGCTCTATCAATTTAATTTGAGCATTACTTATGGTGAGTCTCCAGGACTTCAATACTTGAGAAGAAGGTTTTTTGTTTTTATTCAACCACCCTTTTAGTGTTTTTTGATCCTCAGTGGTTAAGGTTTCATCGTCTTTAAATGCTGTAGTAACTATGTTTATTTCTGAAGCAGAGAGCAGGTCATCTGACCAAATCACATAGAAAAATGGAATATATTGTAAAACGCCTAAAGTGTAATGGTTCTTTTTCATAAGATGAAAATACAATATTCTATCCATAAATAATAAGAAATAGTTGCTTTAGAAGTATCTTAATTTTGCGCTATCTTTGTTATCATGAATGAGCATTTAGACCCTACAAATGAAAACTTTACTCCTGAAGAAGTAGATATAGACAAAGCACTTAGGCCCATAAGTTTTTCTGACTTTACAGGTCAAGATCAGATTTTAGAAAATCTAAAGGTTTTTGTAGAGGCGGCAAACTTACGTGGTGAGGCGCTAGATCACACGCTTTTTCATGGTCCTCCAGGACTTGGTAAAACAACTTTAGCACATATACTTGCTAATGAACTGGGTGTAGGGATAAAAATAACCTCAGGACCAGTTTTAGATAAGCCAGGGGATCTAGCTGGTTTATTAACCAACTTAGATGAGCGCGATGTCCTTTTTATTGATGAAATTCACAGATTAAGCCCTATTGTAGAAGAATATTTGTATTCTGCTATGGAGGATTACAAAATAGATATTATGATTGAGACAGGGCCGAATGCGCGTTCTGTTCAGATAAATTTAAATCCGTTTACTTTGATTGGAGCAACAACACGCTCTGGCTTGTTAACATCACCAATGCGTGCACGTTTTGGAATACAAAGTAGATTACAGTACTATTCTTCAGAACTCTTAGCGACTATTGTTACGCGAAGTTCAGAGATTTTAAAAATGCCTATAACTGCAGATGCTGCCGCAGAAATTGCAGGAAGAAGTAGGGGAACACCTCGTATCTGTAATGCGCTATTGCGTAGAGTACGCGATTTTGCACAGATAAAAGGAAATGGTAAAATTGATCTAGAGATTTCTCGTTTTGCTTTAAAAGCCTTAAATGTTGATGCACATGGCTTAGATGAAATGGATAACAAGATCCTTATAACCTTAATAGATAAGTTTAAAGGAGGACCGGTTGGGATTACCACGCTAGCTACCGCCGTTTCTGAAAGTGCAGAAACAATTGAGGAAGTGTATGAGCCCTTTTTAATACAAGAAGGTTTTATTATGCGTACGCCAAGAGGTCGGGAAGTGACAGAATTAGCGTATAAACATTTAGGACGTATAAAAGGAAATATACAAGGAGGATTATTTTAATGCAGAAAACACCCATAGTTTCACAGTTCGAGGTCTTCAAGAATAGCAAAAGAATTTTAAAAAATCCGTTGCCTTTTCATCGCGAAAATTTTGAAAAATATGGAGATGTATTTAGAGTTAAAATTGGAGTCAAAGAGGAGTTGGCTTTTACACGAAGTCCACAGCTTATAAAGCACATTCTTCAAAAACAGCACAAAAAATATCATAAGTCTTCTTTACAGACCAAAGATTTGGCGAAGTATATTGGTCATGGGATACTAACGTCAAACGGTGAGCATTGGCGTACGCACCGGAGAATGGTGCAGCCTGCATTTCACAAAAAGAAATTGCGAAATTTGATGGCTACCATTCGGGAAGCAATCTTATTGGAAATAAAAGATATACCCGTAACTCATCCTATAGATGTATACCCTATCATGAGTAATTTGGCGTTTCAAGTAGTGGCCAAATCACTGTTTAGTAGGGATGATATTCAAGAAGAAATGTCGCAGCTTCAGTATATCACAGAAACCAATCAAAGGATGCTGATTAAAGAAATGCGGCAACCTTATTTAAATTGGTGGTTTCAACTCAGTGGGCAAATAAGAAAGCATCTAAATTTAGCGAAAGATGGGCAAGCTATTTTGCATCAACTAATCGAAGGTCGTAGAAACTCGGCAGTAGAAAAAGATGACCTATTAGATATGTTATTGCAAGCCAGGTATGAGGATGGTACGGCAATGGCAAAAGAACAGTTGATAGATGAAGTTTTAATTTTATTTACGGCAGGACACGAAACAACAGCCAATGCTTTAAGTTTTTTAGTGTTCTTACTAGCCAAGCATCCAGAAATTCAGGAGAAAGCATATCAAGAGGTGAAAAATATTACTTTAGAAGGTGATGATGTTTTAATACAACTTCTAGAATTGAAATATGTGCAGCAATGTATTGAAGAGGCGATGCGCTTGTATCCGCCAGCCTATATCATAGATCGGGTGGCTATAGAAGATGATGAATTTGAAGGCATAAATATTCCAAAAGACTCCTTGGTTTTAATGAGTATTTATGAGCTTCATAGAAATGAAAATTTTTGGGAAGCACCGAACGAATTTAACCCAGAACGTTTTGATGCCTCAAAGAAGAAAGAATATCAGGAGTATTATTACCCTTTCGGAGCAGGTCCTAGAATGTGCGTGGGGAATAATTTTGCTATGTATGAAATGATCATTGCGGCTACAGAGCTTCTGCAGAAATATGAAATGACTACTGCTCTACCAGAGGTAACAATAAATCCGTTAATTTCTTTAAAGCCGGAAAATGTCTTAATTAGTTTTACAGCTAGAAACTAAAAAAAGCCACAGATTTCTGTGGCTCTTCATCTAATCTAAATTCTAAGTTATTTTAGAATTGCATTCTCGTCAGAGAATTTTTTATAGCTGAAATAAACAGCTCCTATTGCAAAAGCAATAAGTGAAATTAATATCACGGAATATTGTACCATGTCAATAGTTCCAGCCATGATTTCTTTAACACCTAAACCAATATTTAATACTGGAATTAATACGGTAGTCCAATTTAATTCTATACCTGGCATCATAGCCATAACCAACGGAATAATTATCAACATGATAATTGGTGATGCTTTGCTTTGTGCTTCTTTAAATGAGGTAGCGCCAGCAACTAATGCGATAATAAATCCTGATAAAAACAAAGCAAAAGGAATTAGTAATAATAATATTAACGTGATAGACTGAAAGTTTAGCATTTCACTAATTACCGATTTAAAAGAATCTGGAATCCCGTCAAAAAGTTTCAGTCCAACAATAAGTCCTATTAAGTTTAAAAGTGCAGGGATAAAACCAAGCAGAGAGGCTACAATAGCTTTTCCTAAGAGTACCTTGAATTTTGAAATAGGTAGGGATAAGGTGGTTTCAATAGTTTTTCGTTCTTTTTCTCCTGTTACTAAATCTACAGCCGCAAGTAAACAACCGCCCCACATGGTTAGGATAAAAAGGTAAGGGATAAAGCCTCCAATTCTTTTTCCTATAACTTCCTTCTGTTCTCCTACCTCAACATAATTCTCTGTAAAAGGAGTCATCTTTTGTGTAGGAATATTTAGAATGGCAATACGTTCTTCTTTTAAGGTCGTGTTGTACGTTTCAATTAATTTGGTAACTCTTTTATTGACATTTTCTTTTGATCCGTTTCTAAAAATTTGAACTTCACCAGTACTTAATTGTTCCATTTGGGAGTTCCAATCTGCAGGAAAAACAATGGCACTTTGTATGGTCTCATCGGCTATCAGAGTTTTGAAGTCTTCTACTTTTTCATAGGTAGTAACTTTGTTTAGCGTATCTGTAGCAACTAAAGCTGAAAATTCTGCAGGAGCATTTACAAGGCCTATTTTAACCGTTTTTTCCTGTTGTTGTTTCTCAATCATTTCGGTTACTTTCATAGCTCCAAAAATTAGAATAGGAACTAATACTGTAGGTAAAACAATAGAGTTTATTATGGTTTTTTTATCTCTTAGAAGCTCCGTAAGCTCCTTCTTTATAATTATAAATAAGTCGTTCATCTTAAGCTTGTTTTACGCGATTAATAAATTCTTGAGTCAAATTTGCAGCTTTCATCTCGCCTTTGAAATTCTCAAAAGTGTCATTGTAGATTATAGCTCCTTTATTAATAATAGCAAGATCATCGCACAATAAATCTACTTCACTCATAATGTGGGAAGAAAAAATTACTGTTTTGTTGTTTTCTTTTGATTCACGAATTAAATCAATAATACTTTCCGCAGTAATTACATCAAGACCAGAGGTTGGTTCATCAAAAATTAAAACTTCAGGATCATGAATTAAAGTACGTGCAATAGATACTTTTTGCTTCATACCCGTACTCATTTGTCCGATTCTTTTTTTTCTGAAATCATTGATTCCCAATTTTTCAAATAAATATTCTTTACGTTCAGAAAGTTGTGCTTCTGGTATTTTGTAAAGTTTTCCAAAAAATTCAATAGTTTCATCTGGATTTAAACGCTCATACAAACCTGTAGAGCCCGTTAAAAAACCAATTCTCTTTTTTACTTCATCATTTCCTTTTGAAATATCAACGCCATCAACAATGGCAGTACCCGAACTAGGGTTAATAATTCCGGCAATCATACGGAGTGTAGTGGTCTTTCCAGCACCATTAGGTCCTAGTAGCGAGAAGATTCTTCCGGGCTTACAATCAAAAGAAATAGCGTTTACTGCATGTACTGTAGTAGATTCTTTTTTAAACCCTTTTTTTGTAGTAGCGACAAAAGATTTGGTCAGATTTTCAATATGTATCATCTTAGTTGTTTAATTTGGTACGCTTAGTTAGTATCTAAAAAGATTATTTGTTACAATAATAATTTTCTTTTTAGAAAAAAGGCGTAAAAAGCAGCACTTTAATTTATAAGTTACTATCCTATTATTAAATGAGTATTAAGGAAAAACATAGCGATCTAATCAAGGCGGAAGCATTGCGCCTCGGGTTTCTATCCTGTGGAATTTCTAAAGCAGATTTTCTTGCAGAGGAAGCACCTCGTTTAGAAAAATGGTTAAAAAATAATGGGAATGGTGAGATGCAATACATGGAGAATCATTTCGATAAGCGATTAGATCCCCGTTTGTTGGTGGATGATGCAAAATCTGTTATTTCTCTTACGCTAAATTATTATCCAGAGGAACAACAAACATCAGATACTTTTAAAATTTCTAAATATGCATACGGTCAGGATTACCATCATGTTATAAAAGGAAAACTTAAGCAGCTACAAGAATTTATCTCGGAAGAGATAGGGGAAGTAGGAGGCAGGGCTTTTGTAGATTCTGCGCCTGTATTGGACAAAGCTTGGGCAGCAAAAAGTGGTTTGGGTTGGATTGGTAAACACAGTAATTTATTAACCCAAAAAACGGGTTCTTTTTATTTTATTGCCGAGTTGATTGTCGATTTAGATTTAACTTATGACCATCCTGTAACCGATCATTGTGGTACCTGCACGGCTTGCATTGATGCCTGTCCTACGCAAGCTATTGTGCAGCCTTATGTGGTAGATGGTAGTAAATGTATTTCTTATTTTACAATCGAATTAAAAAACGAAATTCCCCAAGAATTTCAAGGTAAATTTGATGATTGGGCATTTGGCTGCGATGTGTGCCAAGATGTGTGTCCGTGGAATAGGTTTTCCAAACCACATCAGGAGCCTTTGTTTAATCCGCATCCTGATTTATTGTCATTAACAAAAAAAGATTGGGAAGAAATAACAGAAGATGTGTTTAGAAAAGTGTTTCAAAAATCTGCTGTAAAAAGAACAAAATTCTCCGGATTGAAACGAAATATCGATTTTCTAAAATAGTTTCGTAAAAACTATAACGATTTCGTTTTTAAATTTCTGTATTTTTTGATAACAAAACTTTAGATATTTTATTAAAGTATTATCTTCAGTCGCAAATAATAAGGATTGTGTAAAATTCTAAGAGTATTGTTAGAATAACATAATTTCATTTGTTGCTTAACTACGCGTCATGAAAATAAAAAAACCAAACTTAACCTTTTGGCAAATCTTTAATATGAATGTTGGGTTCTTAGGAATTCAATATAGTTTTGGATTACAGCAAACAGCTATAAATCCAATATTTTTATATTTAGGTGCACCAGAAGAAATGCTTCCGATATTAAATATTGCAGGTCCAGTAACAGGGTTAATAGTTCAGCCAATTATTGGAGCAGTTTCCGATAAAACCTGGTCTGCAAAATGGGGGCGTAGAAAACCCTTCTTTTTGCTTGGGGCAATTTTAGGAAGTCTTTGTCTTTTTGCTTTTCCTTTAAGTCCTACATTATGGTTTGCAGTTGGCTTACTTTGGATTTTGGATGTAGGTAATAATATGGCAATGGAGCCGTATCGTGCCTTTGTTGGAGATAAATTACCAGAGAAACAATTGAGTCTGGGGTACCAAATGCAGAGTTTATTTGTGGGGGGAGGTATTTTATTGGCCACCTTATCTATTGTCTTATTTCAGCAATGGTTTGGTGGTGATGTAGAGGTAAAAGGTGCTATTCCGCAATGGTTGTATTATTCCTTTTTTATTGGTGCTGTTTTATCCATTACAACTATTTTATGGTCAGTATTAAAAACACCAGAAATTCCGCCTTCTGAAGAAGAAATGAAAGACATAAATGCGCATAAAGCCTTGTCTTTTTTAGAGCGGGTTAAAATGCCATTCATAGAAATTAGTAAAGCAATTAAAGAAATGCCTTGGTTTATGTGGATGCTTTCTATTGTATATTTATTTCAGTGGTATGCGTTGTTTGTTTATTGGCAGTTTATTACCCCATTATTTAGAACTACCATGGGCTATGATATTTCTACAGCAGCATCTCAATCTGCAAAAATGAGTTTAACGTATAATATTGTAACCGCCGTTGTGGCATTAGTTTTGGTACCATTAACCTTGAAATTTGGAGGCAAGAAAGTATACGCCTTAAGTTTGTTTGGTACGGGTATAGCCTTGTTTGCGATACCTTATATTTCTGATCCTATTTTAGTTTTAATCCCAATGGTTTTATTTGGTATTGGTTGGGCGGCAATGATGGGAATACCTTACACCATGGTTTCGAAGATTGTACCGCAAGACCGACGAGGGGTCTACATGGGGATTCTAAATATGATGATCGTAATTCCAATGGGAATTCAAACCGTGACTTTTGGCCCTATTTTTAAAAATCTTTTAGGGGGTAGTGCTGTAAATGCAATCCTCTTTGGAGGGGTATTCTTTATTTTGGCAGGTGTTTTTGCTTTCCGATTGAAAGTTCCAAAAACAGCAATGGACTCCTAATCATAAAATTATAAAACGATCATATATAAGAAAGGCTTTAACAATTGTTAATGCCTTTTTTTATTGTAAATAGGTGGGCACTTAAAAAGAATACGTGTAAATTTGTTATTCAATTAATTAGAATATGAGCACAGAATCTAAACGTAGAGAAGCATTAGTATATCATGCGAAACCTCAACCCGGAAAAATAAAAATTGTCCCGACAAAACCATATGCGACCCAGAGAGATTTGGCATTAGCATATTCTCCAGGCGTAGCAGAACCGTGTTTAGAGATTGCAAAAGATAAGGAGAATGCCTATAAGTATACTTCAAAAGGTAATTTGGTAGCGATCATTTCTAATGGTACAGCGGTATTAGGTTTAGGTAATATTGGTCCTGAAGCCTCTAAACCAGTAATGGAAGGGAAAGGATTGTTGTTCAAAATATTTGCTGATATCGATGGTATGGATATCGAAGTAGATACTGAAGACGTAGAGAAGTTTATAGAAACAGTAAAAATGATTGCTCCTACTTTTGGAGGAATTAATTTAGAAGATATAAAAGCACCCGAAGCGTTTGAAATAGAGCGCAGGTTAAAAGAGGAGCTAGATATTCCTGTAATGCATGATGATCAACATGGAACTGCGATTATTTCGGCCGCAGCCTTGTTGAATGCATTAGAAATAACTGGAAAAAAAATAGATGAAGTTCGTATCGTGATTAGTGGTGCGGGTGCAGCTGCCGTTTCATGTACAAGACTTTATAAAGCCTTTGGTGCTAAAGATGAGAATATCGTCATGTTAGATAGTAAAGGGGTGATAAGAAAAGATCGTGAAAACTTATCTGTTGAAAAGTTAGAGTTTGCGACCGATAGAAAAATAGATACGTTAGTTGATGCCATGCAAGATGCCAATGTTTTTGTTGGGCTGTCTATTGCAAATGTGGTAACTCCTGAAATGTTGCTTTCTATGGCTAATGATCCTATCGTGTTTGCTATGGCGAATCCTGATCCTGAGATTGAGTACGATTTAGCGATTAAAACGAGAAAAGATATTATCATGGCAACGGGTCGTTCTGACCATCCTAACCAAGTGAATAATGTACTTGGTTTCCCATTTATCTTTAGAGGTGCGCTAGATGTTAGAGCAACTAAAATTAACGAAGCCATGAAAATGGCGGCCGTTAAAGCTATAGCAGATTTAGCAAAAGAACCAGTACCAGAGCAAGTAAATATTGCTTATGGTGAAACAAAACTTACGTTTGGTAGAGAGTATATTATTCCAAAACCTTTTGATCCTCGTTTAATTGGTGAAATACCACCGGCGGTTGCTAAAGCAGCTATGGAAAGTGGTGTAGCTAAAAATCCAATAGAAGATTGGGATAAGTATAAAGAAGAATTATTACAGCGCTTAGGTAATGATAACAAGGTGGTTAGATTATTACATAACAGAGCAAAAATAGATAGTAAGAAAATTGTTTTTGCAGAAGCAGAACATTTAGATGTACTAAAAGCGGCTCAAATTGCCTTAGAGGAGGGGATAGCAACTCCGATATTATTAGGAAATAGAGAGGTTATTCTAGAGCTTAAAAAAGAAATTGAGTTTGATGCAGATGTGCTTATTCTAGATCCTAAGGATAAAGAATCTAGTGAGAAAAGAGATCATTATGCAGCGCGTTATTTTGAAACTAGAAAAAGAAGTGGCGTAACACTTTATGGTGCAAAATCTAAGATGCGCGAGCGTAATTATTTTGGAGCCATGATGGTTTTAGAAGGTGATGCAGATGGTATGATTTCTGGTTATTCAAGAGCATATCCTACAGTGGTGAAACCAATCTTTGAAGTAATTGGTCGTGCGGCTAATGTTAAAAAAGTAGCTACGGTAAATATTATGATTACAGATCGTGGCCCTTTGTTCTTAGCAGATACCTCTATAAATATAGATCCTTCTGCTGGAGAGATTGCAGAGATTGCAAAAATGACCGCCAATGTAGCCACTACTTTTGGTTTTGAGCCTGTAATGGCATTGTTATCGTACGCCAACTTTGGTTCATCCAACCATCCTAATGCAACTAAGGTTAGAGAAGCGGCAAGAATACTGCATGAATCTAATCCTGAATTGATAGTAGATGGTGAAATTCAAATGGATTTTGCTTTAAATAAAGAGCTGAATCAAGGGAAATTTCCATTTTCAAAATTAGCAGGGAAAAAAGTGAATACACTAATTTTTCCAAATTTAGAATCGGCGAACATCACTTACAAATTATTGAAAGAATTGAATAAGGCAGATAGTATTGGTCCAATTATGTTGGGTCTTAAAAAATCTGTTCATATTCTTCAATTAGGGGCTAGTGTAGATGAAATGGTGAATATGGCAGCTATCGCAGTTATAGATGCACAACAACGTGAAAAACGTAAAAAAGCTAAATAATAAAATTACAAGTTGGGCTAAAGTCAAAGAGTATTCTTTGACTTTAGCTTTTTTAATATCGAAATAACACAAACCATATACCATTAAATAAAAGCCATTATGATACATCATTTGAAAGGAAAACTAGTAGAAAAAAATCCGACTCATGTGGTTATAGAATGTGGCGGAGTGGGGTATTTTGTAAATATATCCCTCCATACGTTTTCAAAAATTACAGACGCTGAAAGTATTCAGCTATTTACACACCTTCAAGTAAAAGAAGATAGCCATACTTTATTTGGCTTTTCAGAAAAATCTGAACGAGAAATTTTCCGTTTATTATTATCCGTTTCGGGAATAGGAGCAAGCATTGCGCGTACCATGTTATCTTCAATGACACCCAAGCAAATTAGGGATGCTATTGCCACTGGTAATGTATCGGCAATTCAATCTATAAAAGGAATTGGCGCTAAGACAGCTCAACGTGTTATTCTAGATTTAAAGGATAAAATCTTAAAAATCTACGATATTGATGAAGTTTCGTCAATTTCAAACAATACAAATAAAGATGAAGCGTTATCAGCTTTAGAAGTTCTTGGTTTTATACGTAAGCAGTCCGAAAAGATTGTTGACAAAGTTTTAGCTCAAGATGCTTCGCTTAGCGTGGAAGACATTATAAAGCTTTCGCTTAAAAATTTGTAAAGAGTTTGAAAAATAGGGCAAAACCAACTCTTAAATCATATAGATTTAAGCTACTAATCGTATTCATTATTTTCTTCGGAGTATCGCAGCTAACCAACGCGCAAGATACTAACGAACAAGAAGTAGATTCTGTGAAAACAGGCTATGCACTTGGGCGTATTAAAATGGAGAACCCTAAAAGCATTATTTCCAAATATACCTACGACGCAAACTTAGACCGTTACATTTACACGGAAACAGTTGGCGATTTTGATATTAGTTATCCAATTATTCTTACACCAGAAGAATTTCAAGAACTTGTTCGAAAAGAAACGATGAAGTCTTATTTCAAAGATAAGATGGATGCTTATGTTGGTAAGAAAGAAGGTAGTGAAGAGGCTAGAAAAAATCTTTTGCCTAACTTCTATGTGAATAATAGTTTTTTTCAATCTGTTTTTGGCGGGAATACTATAGAGGTAATTCCTCAAGGTTCTGTTGCGATGGATTTAGGAGTTATTTGGCAGAAAAATGATAATCCATCTCTTTCTCCTAGAAATAGAACCAATCTTTCTTTTGATTTTGATCAGCGTATTAGTTTAAGTATGCTGGGTAAAATTGGAGAACGTTTGCAGGTAAATGCAAATTACGATACCGAAGCAACTTTTGATTTTCAGAATATTGTAAAATTAGACTACACGCCAACAGAAGATGATATCATTCAAAAAATAGAAATAGGTAACGTTAGCATGCCTCTTAATAGCTCCTTAATTCAAGGGGCTCAAAGTTTGTTTGGGGTAAAAACACAGTTGCAGTTTGGAAAAACAACAGTAACCGCTGTTTTTTCTGATCAACAATCTCAAAATAATACGGTAGTAGCGCAAGGTGGTGGTGCTATTAATGATTTTTCTATTACAGCATTAGATTATGAAGAAGACAAGCACTTTTTCCTTTCACAATACTTTAGAGATACTTATGATAGGTCTTTAGAGAATTATCCTTATAAAAATACCTCCGTTCAAATTACACGATTAGAAGTTTGGGTTACCAACAGAAGTCAGCAAACCCTTAATGTTAGGAATGTAGTGGGTATTCAGGATTTAGGGGAGGCAGAATCTGAGAAAACTAGAATAGGCAGTATGGGCGGAGCCCCGGCAGGCTTTTTTAATACGTCTAGCGCCGGTAGTTTACCAAGAAACGGTGCCAATGATTTTGATCCGGCCCTGATAGGGAGCGGAGGGGCTTTGACAACATCTATTAGGGATATTGCCACGGTAGAGGCAGGGTTTAATATTTCTGGAGCATACCAGATAAATCAAGGTTTTGATTACGCAATTTTAGAGAATGCTAGAAAATTAACCGAAAGCACAGACTATCAATTTGATCAACAGTTAGGGTATATCTCATTAAACCAACGTTTAAGTAATGATGAGGTCTTAGCAGTTGCATTCCAGTATACCTATAAAGGACAAGTCTACCAGGTGGGTGAGTTTGCGACGAGTAGTGACGCAACAACGACCACCACCACAGGAGTTACCACAGAGGTGAATAATAATACCTTAGTACTAAAACTTTTAAAGAGTAATATTACCACTGTAAATGATCCAATTTGGGATTTAATGATGAAGAACATTTATGCTACGGGAGCATACAGTTTAAGTCAAGATGATTTCAAAATGAATATCCTGTATACGGATCCAACCTCACGTAATTATATTACTAAGGTTAATGATATAGGGTGGCCAGCCAATTTGGAAGGTCGAATTCTTTTGGATGTTTTTAACTTTGACCGACTAAATGTTTATAATGATGTGCAATCTGGCGGGGATGGTTTTTTCGATTTCTATGAAGGAATCACCATAAACTCTAGAAACGGAAGTATAATATTTACCAAAGTAGAGCCTTTTGGTGAATATATGTTTGAGACACTTGGTGGTGGGGTGTATGATGTAGCTAATGATCAAGGGTATAATGACAATCAGAAAAAGTATGTGTACAGAAATATGTATGCATTAACAAAAGCTGCTGCATTAGAAGATTCTGATAAAAATAAATTCCTATTAAAAGGGGAATATAAATCTACAAGTAGTAACGGTATTTCTATTGGAGCCTTCAATGTGCCTCAAGGATCTGTTACGGTAACAGCTGGTGGGCGTCAATTACAAGAAGGAATAGATTATACGGTAAACTATCAAGCGGGTACGGTTCAAATTATAGATCCATCACTACAAGCTTCAAATACACCCATCAATATATCCGTAGAAAATACGGCTGTATTTGGCCAACAATCTAGAAGATTTACAGGAGTTAACATAGAGCATCAAGTAAACAGAAACTTTCTTATTGGAGGAACCTTACTTAATCTAAATGAACGTCCGCAAACTCAGAAAGCTAATTACGGATCAGAATCTGTAAACAATACCATTTTTGGATTAAATACTAATTTCTCAACGGAAGTTCCGTTTTTAACGCGTTTGGTAAATAAATTACCGAATATAGATACGGATGTTCCTTCTAATTTATCGGTTCGAGCAGAGGTGGCAATGCTTAAACCGAGTACACCTAAGAATGATGATTTTGATGGAGAATCTACAACATATATTGATGATTTTGAAGGAGCGCAATCTTCTATAGATATAAGATCTTCTTTAGGCTGGTCTTTAGCGAGTACACCTTTAGAATTTGCCACGGGTGGTCAATTATCAGGAAGTTCACCAGATGATCCTTTAAATTTGGAAAATGGATATGGAAGAGCTAAAGTGGCTTGGTATTCTATTGATCCAATATTTTATACCAATCAAAGACCGTCAGATGTTTCAGATAGTGATGTATCTAAGAACTCCACACGTCGTGTTTTTATAGATGAAGTATTTCCAGAAACAGATCAAGCACAAGGGCAAACTAGAGTACAGACTACTCTAGATCTTGCGTATTATCCAAATGCAAAAGGGCCATATAACAACAATCCAAATTTTACATCAGACCAGCCTACAGATAAGTGGGGTGGTATTATGCGTCCTTTAAGTAGTACTAACTTTGAACAGGCGAATGTAGAATACGTTCAGTTTTGGGTGTTAGATCCTTATGTAGATGGTGATGCTACTACTTCTGGAGAATTAGTCATTAACCTTGGTAATATTTCGGAAGATATTTTAAAGGATGGTAGAAAGCAATACGAAAATGGATTACCAGGCGTAGATAGCAATGATTTAGTTGCAGAAACTTCTTGGGGTAAAGTGCCATCAACGCAATCTTTGGTATATGCTTTTGATGTTAGTGAGGCCAATAGGGGGTTACAGGATGTTGGTTTTGACGGTTTATCAGATACGGAAGAAACTTCTATATTTAGTAACAATACAGGAAATGACCCTGCCTTAGATAACTATCAATATTATTTGAATAGAGATGGTGATGTATTAGAGCGTTATTTTGATTACAATAACCCAGAAGGAAATTCACCTGTTCAGGTTACCGATACAAACCGTGGGTCTACGACCTTACCAGATGTAGAAGATATAGATCGTGATTTAACAATGAACACGATTAATAGTTATTATGAATACCGTATTCAGATAAAGCCAAATACTACGGTTGATGATAAATATGTAACTGATATACGTGAAAATGAACTTACAGGTACTGAGATTCCTGATGGAACTACCGTGAATAGCCGTTGGATTCAATATAAAATTCCATTATCAGATTTTACGGATGCTATAGGTGGTATCACGGATTTTAGATCTATGAGTTTTATGAGAATGTATTTAACAGGATTCTCTAGTGATGTGTCTTTGCGTTTTGCAACTCTAGATTTAGTACGTGGCGATTGGCGTTCATATACCAAGTCTTTACAACCAGATGTAGATGATGATCCAACAGATGACAATACGATTGTAGATGTAAATACGGTAAATATACAGGAAAACGAAAATAGAGCTCCAATTCCTTATGTATTACCTCCTGGTGTAATTCGTGAGCAGTTAAATAATAACAATACAATCATCAATCAGAATGAGCAATCACTTTCTTTTTATATAGAAAACTTAGAATCGGAAGATTCTAGAGGGGTGTATAAAAATATCAATATAGATATCCGTCAGTATGAAAAATTAAAAATGTTCATGCATGCCGAAGAATTGTTTGAGGCAGATTATTTAGATGGAGAAACTCCTTTAGTAGGTTTCTTGAGATTTGGAACGGATTTTACACAGAATTTTTATCAGATAGAAATTCCATTAGAATTTACACCACATAATGCAACATCAGAAAGTGAAATTTGGCCAGAAAATAATGAGCTTAGTATTACTTTAAGTGATTTAGGAAAAGTGAAATCTTTTGGAATAGCCAATCAAACCCTAGCAGATGTTAATTACTATGAGGTTATTGATGGTACTGTTTTTCGTGTGGATGAATTTGCGGCAAGAACTCCGGGGGTTACGCGTATAGGAATTAAAGGTAACCCGTCTTTAGGTAGTTTGCGTAGTATGATGGTTGGGGTAAAAAACCAAGACAATCAACCGGCAAGAGGAGAGGTATGGTTTAATGAATTGCGTTTAGCGGGTATCAATAGTGAAGGTGGTTGGGCTGCCGTAGGAGCGGTAGATTTAAACATGGCCGATTTCGCAAATGTATCTGGTACGGGAAGTAAGAGTACTTCTGGTTTTGGATCTATTGATCAAAGTACAACGGAGCGATCTTTAGAAGATGTGGTTTCTTATGATGTAGTTACCAATGTAAATCTAGGTCAATTGCTTCCAACAAAATGGGGGGTGCAATTGCCATTCAATTACGGAATTTCTGAAGAAATAGTGACTCCAGAATATGACCCTGTGTATGATGATTTAAAATTAGATGATCGTATTAATGCAGCAACAACCGCGGAAGATAAGGAGGCTATATTAGAGCAGGCAGAAGAATACACAAAAAGAACAAGTATTAACTTTATTGGTGTTCGCAAGAATAGAGGCGAAGAGGCTGAAGAGAATTTTTATGATATTGAAAACTTTACGTTTAACTATTCATATAATGAAACAGATCATAGAGATTTCGAAATTGCCAGTCTAAGAGAGCAAACGGTAAATACCGGTTTTGTATACAATCATAATTTTAAACCTTTAACCGTTGCACCATTAGCTAAGAAAGATTCTATATTTAATGGAGCATATTGGAAATGGTTAAAAGAATTGAATTTAAATTTATTGCCAACATCGGTTTCTATAAACTCTAATATTAATAGAGCGTTTAACCAGCAACGTTTTAGAGATGTATTGGAGCCAGGAGTAGAAGCTTTGGAGTTGCCATTGTTGCAACAACGTAACTATTTATTCAATTGGCAGTATGCTTTGAATTATACGCTTACCAAATCTTTGCGAATAAACTTGCAGGCTTCTAATAATAATATTGTTCGTAATTACTTTAATCAAGACGAAAATTCTGCATCACAAATAAATCAAGATTTAGAGTTGTGGGATGGTTTCTGGGATATTGGCGAGCCTAACAGGCATGCGCAACAAATGACACTAAATTATGAGTTGCCATTTAAATTAATTCCGGCTTTAGATTTTATTTCTTCCCAGTATACGTACACCAGTAACTTTGATTGGCAACGAGGAGGAGATGCCCTTAATGAAGTTGCAGGACAGAATATCAATACGGTACAAAATTCAGGAACACATTCGTTATCTGCAAATATGAATATGCAAAAGCTGTATGATTTAATAGGGCTTAAAAAAGTAACCGGTAGTGCTAGAGCTAAAGCTGCTAGCGGTAGAAATGTAAAAACAGGTAAGGAAGAAGATTCAAATAAAACGAGTCCTTTGTTTAATACGTTTGTAGATGTCGTAACTATGGTGAAGCGTTTGAATGTGAACTATACTCAAAATAGTGGTACAGTTTTACCAGGGTATACTCAATCAATAGGCTTTATAGGAACTACTAGGCCATCTTTGGGCTATATTTTTGGTAGTCAGCAATCAGATATAAGGTATGAAGCGGCAAGAAATGGTTGGCTAACAACCTTTGATGATTTTAATGATCAATTTGTTCAGAATGTAAATAAACGATTGAACATTACGGCTACGGCACAGCCTATAAGAGATCTGACTATTGATCTTTCTGCCGATAGGCAATATCAAAATAGATATGAAGAAAACTTTACGGTAAGCAGTCTTGGTGATGATCAATATGCTTATGAAGATTTATTAGGTAATGATTATGGTAATTTCAGCATCTCTACGGTGATGATAGGGACTATTTTTGGTAGTAGTGATGAGTTTACTTCCGAAGCTTTTGAGACTTTCAAAGAAAACAGACTTACTATAGCAAATAGGCTTGTTGCAGATAGAGGGCAGACGCCAGGACCTTTAGATGAAGATGGTTTTCCAGAGCAATATGGGAAATCTAATCAGGAAGTATTGCTTCCTGCATTCTTTGCAGCTTATACAGGTCAAGGAGTAGATCGTGTGAACTTAGATGCCTTTAGAGATATTCCAATTCCAAATTGGAACTTGAAATATACAGGATTGATGAACAGTAAATGGTTTAAGAAAAAATTTAAACGTTTTTCTGTGAGCCATGGGTATAGAGCATCTTATAGTATTAACTCTTTTCAGACCAACTTAGAAAAAGTACAATTGCAGAACGAAGGTTTGCCAGCAATTAATGCGGAGACTTTTGATATTTTACCAGATGACATTATCAGTAATGTGGTGTTGACCGATGAATTCAATCCTTTGGTTAAGGTAGATTTTGAAATGAAAAATTCTATGAGTGTCCTTGCTGAAATTAGAACAAGCCGAGTTTTATCGCTTAGTTTTGATAACAGTTTGCTTACAGAGATTAATGGTAAAGATTATACTGTTGGTTTAGGATATCGTTTTAAAGATGTGCAGATGGTTACCAATATTGGTGGTCAGAAAACAAGATTAAAAGGAGATTTAAATATTAAGCTAGACGCAACCATGCGTGATAATATTACTTATATACGTAATTTAGATATTGATAATAATCAAATTACCTCTGGTCAGAACTTGTTTTCAATTAAGCTAGGTGTAGATTATGCTTTGAGTAAAAATTTGAATGCTTTATTTTTCTATGATCATTCATTTACAAAGTTTGCTGTGTCTACAGCATTCCCACAAACAACAATTAATACAGGGTTTACGATTCGTTATAATTTCGGAAACTAAACACAGTCATCTTTTTCTTGAATACCTTATATTAATATTTTACATTTGTTTCTTAGAATTTTATAAATAAATGTTATGAATATACCGTCAGAATTAAAGTACACTAAAGATCACGAGTGGGTTAAAATAGAAGGTGATGTTGCAACAGTTGGTATTACCGATTTTGCTCAGGGTGAGTTAGGTGATATTGTGTATGTTGAGGTAGAGACTTTAGATGAGACCCTTGATAAAGATGAAGTTTTCGGTACAGTAGAAGCTGTTAAAACGGTATCTGATTTATTTTTACCATTAACAGGAGAAATTATTGAGTTCAATGAAGCTTTAGAAGATGCTCCAGAAGACGTTAATAGTGATCCTTATGGAAAAGGATGGATGATAAAAATTAAAATAAGTGACGCCTCTCAGGTAGATGCATTGTTAAGTGATGCAGATTATAAGGAGTTAATTGGTGCTTAAAAATTATATATTTACAATACTTTTTATAAGCTGGGTGATGTGTGTTACATTCCTCAGCTTATTTTCATTTAAAGATGTGTCTACAGATGGTCTTGATATTCCACATTTAGATAAGTTCGTCCATTTTACCTTTTATTTCGTTTTTGTTGTTTTAGGAAGTTTATCTTACGCGGAATACAAGGATGTTAAGAAGGACTTTAAAAAGGCAGCAATGCTGTTTTGTTTTATTGCAATAGGGTATGGTATGATTATTGAGGTCTTACAATATGTTGCAACGACAACTCGAAGTGGAGATGTTTATGACTTTTTAGCCAACTCTTTTGGGGCATTTTTCGGCTTTATTGCTGTTAAAACCTATTATTTTAGGAGAGTTGCTCAAAAATGAAAAAAATATTACCATTTTTATAAATAAATAATTAAATTAGCTCACGATAAATTTTTGAATTATGGAATTAAAAAAGAATCCAAAGGCGGATATTGGTAGAAATAGTGGTCTATATTTCGTAGCAGGTCTTGCTTTGGTTATGCTTATTACATGGCAAGCCTTAGAGTACAAAAAGTACGATGATGTTGCAAATTATGATATTTCTCAAAATGTTGATGATTTATTAGATGAAGAGGTGCCGATGACGGAGCAAATAAAAACTCCACCACCTCCACCACCACCAGCTGCACCAGAAATTATTGAAGTTGTAGAAGATGAAGCAGATGTTCCAGAAACTGTAATTAAGGATACGGAAGCCAATGAAGATACGGAAGTTGCAGAAGTTGAAGAAATTGAAGTTGCAGAAGTTGAAGAAGATTTAGATATTCCTTTCTCTGTTATTGAGGATGTTCCTGTTTTTCCGGGATGTGAAAGTGAAAAAAGTAAAGGAGCAAACGCTTTAAGAGATTGTTTCCAGAAAATGATGTTTAAGCATATCAATAAAAACTTTAGATATCCAGAGATTTCTCAAGAAATGGGTGTTCAGGGAAAAGTGAATGTAATGTTCGTTATCCAGAAAGATGGTAGTATTGGTAGTGTTAGAATGCGTGGACCGGATAAGAACTTAGAGGCTGAAGCAGCAAGAATTATCGGGAAGTTACCAAAAATGACGCCAGGTAAGCAAAGAGGTAGAGCAGTAAGAGTACCTTTTAGTATTCCAATTACATTCAAATTACAATAAAAAATATACTTATTTTAAGTAAAAATCCAGAACCTAGGTTCTGGATTTTTTTTTGGTACGTTTCTTGTGTTTTAACAAAATAGTAACAACATAAATATATACTATTATGAAAAACAGTAACACAAGTGCTGCAGATTCTCACGGCAATGAGAATAGCAGTGTAGCGTACAAATCAGCAAGCTCCAAAGGGAGCAAGCAAGATGCAAATCTACGAAAAAACAGTTTTATCTATTTCCAAATTGGATTAATAGCGGCAATGTTTCTCGTTTATTTTGGATTAGAGATGGCTTTTGATAAATTTCAGCCCAAGGCAGTGGCGAGTTCAGATCCTGTCGAAGAGACCTTTGAAATGTATCCGGAATTGGAAGATTTTGTGGTTGAAAAGCCAGTGGCAGAATCAAAACCTGTAGTTAAGGTGGTGGCGCCTGAAGAACTAAAGGTGGTGCCTGACGATTTTAAAGTTCCAGAAACCAAGGAATTTAAAAGTGAACCTGTAACGTCTAGCACTCCTAATCTGGATACAAAGAAGTTAGATTATGTAGATCCAAATGATGGCATTGATGAAACGATACCTTTTGCTGTTTTAGAAAATGCTCCAATTTTTCCAGGTTGTGAGTCGGTTAGTAAGTCGGAAAGAAAAGTGTGTTTTGAAGAAAGCATGCAAAAGCACATCTTAAAGAATTTTAGATATCCAGAAGTTGCTATAGAGACCCATACCCAGGGTAAAGTGTATGTAATGTTCACTATTGGTAAAGATGGTGCTATAGAAGATGTGAGGCTTAAAGGGCCTGCTAAAGTCTTGGAGCAAGAAGCGGCGCGTATTATTGGAAAGCTTCCGCAAATGAAGCCAGGAATGCAGCGTTTGGAGCCTGTTAAAGTTTCTTTTAGCATTCCTATAAACTTTCGCTTGCAATAAGCGGTATTAAGTTCAATAAAAATGCCTGCGCTACTTTAATGTATCGCAGGCACTTTTTTTATTTTAAACTGGTGTAAAATGTAGCTCTCAAGCGTTCTGGGCTTATAAATCCGCCCCCATAGTTGGTATCATATTTTTTTGAAATGGTAGTATCTGTTTCAACTTCTTCAAGTGTAGCGCCGCTTCTAATTGCTTTTAAGACGTTTTCTTTTATATCTTCTAACATTAGCATATAAGTTTCAAGCTCTTTTTTAGTAGAAGATTTACCGTGTCCTGGGATTATCTTAGTTTCATTATCAATTAATACTAAGGCTTTTTTGTGGGCGTCAATATAACCGTTTACACTGCCTCCACTTTTTAAATCTATAAAAGGATAGCCTTCTGAGAAATAGGTATCTCCCATATGTAAAACATTATTTTGGGCAAAGTATACCATGGCATCACCATCGGTATGGGCCTTGTGTACATGAAAAGCCAGTATAGTTTCTTCTCCTTTGTGTAAGGTTAAATCATTAGAAAAAGTAATTTCAGGTAGCATCTTGTTGTAATAAATGCTGTCTATTTCCTGTGAGTTCAATTTTTTTAGATTGTTTTCTTGGACTCTTTTTCTGGCGTTATCTTGGGAAATAAGGGTAATTTCATCGGTGTTAAAGTTTGCATTTCCGCCAGTATGGTCCCCGTGCATATGGGTGTTAAATAGAACAGAGATTGGTTTAGGACTTAGTGTTTTTATGGTTTCTTTGATTTGATCACTTAAATGACTAAACTGATCGTCTATCATAAAAATGTTATCTGGACCAATATAAATTCCAATATTGCCCCCTTGACCTGTAAGCATGTACACATCTTCGGTAAGTTTTTCTGAGATAATTTTAACTGGTTTTTCTTGTGCTTTTAGGGAGAAAAAGGAAGCGAGTACTAGAATTTTTAGTGAGAAAAATTTAAGAGATTGCATGTGTGGTTATTTTTAATTTAAATATTTGTGAATTAGTCGTCTATCATTTACAAATATTACATAAACATATCATTTTCGTTGCACAAATAGCATTCTGGACTTATCTTTGCACTCCAATAAAAATTCCGCATGAAAACGGCAGTAAGCTCGGTAAAAGAAGGGACTCAGTCTCATATTTTTGCTGATTTTAAAGAAATTACTAAAGCAAGGCTTTCTATAAGCGTTGTTTTTTCTGCTATCGCGGGTTACTTTTTAGGTGCTCCAGAACTTCAATGGTATCCTATTTTGTTGCTTGCTTTTGGAGGGTATTGCATGGTCGGTGCTTCAAATACCTTCAATCAAATTATAGAGAAAGATCTGGATGCGTTGATGAATAGGACTAAAGATAGGCCTATTGCAGCAGGAAGATTATCAGTTCGTACCGCTTTAATAATAGCTGTTATATTAACAATTGTTGGTATTGCTACTTTGTATATTTTGAATCCTAAAACAGCAATGTTTGGAGCTATTTCTATTTTCTTGTACACAAGTGCATATACTCCTTTGAAGACTAAAACACCATTAGCTGTTTTTGTGGGAGCAATACCGGGAGCAATTCCTTTTATGTTAGGTTGGGTAGCAGCAACAGATGAGTTTGGTATTGAGCCGGGAACCTTATTTATGATTCAATTCTTTTGGCAGTTTCCGCATTTTTGGGCTCTAGGCTGGATGTTGGATGAAGATTACAAAAGAGGAGGCTTTAAAATGCTGCCTACAGGCAAAAAAGATAGAAGTACGGTATTGCAGATTATCATGTATACCATTTGGATGATTGTCATATCAATCATTCCAGTTTTTGGAATAACAGGAGCATTAACGCTTTCTATTCCTGCAGCACTAATTATTTTCATGTTAGGAATGGTCATGTTGGTATACGCTTTTAAATTATATGAAAAGCAAGATAATGCTTCGGCGAAAAAATTAATGTTGGCAAGTGTAACGTACATTACGTTCATGCAGGTGGTATATGTAGTAGATAAATTTTTATAAAAAAATAAATGGATTTAACAGAAGGTTCAATAATAGAAAAAACGGGCAGAGCTAAGAAAATGATGCTCTGGTTTGGAATTGTAAGTTTGCTAATGACCTTTGCAGGTTGGACAAGTGCTTATATTGTTAGTAGTACAAGAGAAGATTGGTTGACAGATTTTCAATTGCCGACTACTTTTTTTATTAGTACAGGAGTATTAATCTTAAGTAGTTTAACGTTTATTCTAGCCAAGAAAGCAATGCAAGGAAATAAATCTTCTTTGTGTACAGGATTTCTAATGGCAACATTGGCATTAGGAATAACTTTTATCATTTTGCAGTTTAGTGGTTTTTCTCAAATTGTAGCTCGTGGTTTTTATTTTACAGGAGAGTCTAGTAGTGTAACTACATCATACATTTACCTTATTGCCATGGTGCATATTGTGCACGTTGTAGCGGGTTTAATAGCTTTAATTGTGGTAATCGTTAATCAACTTAGAGGTAAATATTCTCCTGAAAATCTTTTAGGAATTGAGTTAGGGGCTACGTTTTGGCACTTTTTAGATTTACTTTGGGTGTATTTAATACTGTTTTTCTACTTTTATAAGTAATAAATACAGCTATAATTGGTTTAGTATTTGGCAATTAGCCAAAAGATGATAAAGAATTGTATATTTTTTGAATTTTTTAAAACCAAAAATTTTGTTTGGTTAAAAAAAATGTAAATTTGTGAAAATTTTATTAACGCGATAATATATTTATGGATACTACGGTAACAACGGGTGAGGAACAAAATGTATGGGGTGGTGGTAATAAGCCACTAGGTGCGAGTTATGGGAAAATGATGATGTGGTTTTTCATCGTTTCTGATGCTTTAACCTTCTCTGGTTTTCTTGCAGCATATGGCTTCTCAAGATTTAAATTTATAGAAACTTGGCCAATTGCTGATGAAGTTTTTACACACGTTCCGTTTTTTCACGGAAACTTCCCGATGATTTACGTTGCTTTTATGACGTTTGTATTAATTATGTCTTCTGTAACAATGGTATTGGCTGTTGATGCGGGTCATAAAATGCAAAAAAATAGAGTAATCTGGTATATGTTCTTAACTATTATTGGAGGTATTATTTTCGTAGGATCTCAAGGTTGGGAATGGGCTACCTTTATCAAAGGAGATCATGGAGCAATTGAAACAAAAGGGGGCAGAATACTACAGTTTGTAGATGCTAAATCTGGTGAGCGTGTTGGTATTGCAGATTTCGCTAAAGAGATTGCAAGCGAACGTACGCAGCATGAAAATAGAAGTGGTATCTGGTTTACAAGTGAAGGGTCATTGCCGTCTTATTCTGTTACAGAAGTAGTAGAAGGTTTTAAGGCAAATTCTAATTTATTAGTTCGTACAGAATTAAAAAATGAAGAGGGTCATAAAACAGTATTGTCTAGAGATGAATCATTGAAGAAATTATTAAATGCTTCGCAAGTAGTAGAAGGGGCTAATTTAATTCATAATGAATATGGAAGTAGATTGTTTGCAGATTTCTTCTTCTTTATTACTGGTTTTCACGGGTTTCACGTATTCTCGGGAATAGTAATTAATATTATCATTTTCTTTAACGTAGTATTGGGTACGTATGAAAAAAGACGTAGCTATGAAATGGTTGAAAAGGTTGGTTTGTACTGGCACTTTGTAGATTTAGTTTGGGTATTCGTATTCACATTTTTCTACTTGGTTTAATTTCAAATTAGATTTTTCATTACGCAAAGGGTTATAAAGAATAAAAAAATACAAAATGGCACACGATCATAAATTAGAAATATTCAGAGGCTTGGTTAAGTTTAAGTCTAATATCAGCAAAATCTGGGGAGTACTTATATTCTTATCTATAATTACTACGATAGAAGTTGTTTTAGGTATTATTAGACCTGCATTTTTAGTGGAGACTTCTTTTTTAGGAATGCATTTACTAAACTGGGTTTTTATTATACTTACCTTAGTTAAGGCTTATTATATTGCTTGGGATTTTATGCACTTACGTGATGAGAAAACAGCATTGAGAAGAGTAATCGTTTGGACACCTATATTTTTGGTGAGTTACTTAATCTTTATTTTATTGTTTGAAGCAGATTATATTCATGAAGTATACAAAGAAGGATTCATTAAATGGAACTTCTAATTCTTAATACTATTTAACACACAAAAAGACGGTTTAACGACCGTCTTTTTTTATTTTTGCACAATATTCTACGTTATGAAAAAAGCCTTTGTACTTATCGTTCTTTTTGTACTTCCTATAGTTGCTTATCTCTTTTTTGCATCTGGTATTCATAACTTTGGTCAGCTCCCAATTATCACAGAAAACATCTCAGATGTAAGTGCTGTAGATCCTGCTGTCACCTTTAAAGATAAGATCACTATTCTGGGCTTTTTAGGAAATAATGTAGATTTCAAAAAAGGAAATGCATTAAACTTAAATCAGAAAATATATAAGGATTTTCATAAGTTCGATGATTTTCAGTTTGTAATGATGATGCCAAAGGGGACTGAGACAAACGTAGAAACTCTGAAAAAGGAATTATCAGAATTAGTAGAAATTGATAAATGGAAATTTGTATTTGGAGATCCTAATCAAATACAATCCATATTCAGTAGTCTTAAAACAGATTTAAAGCTAGATAAAAATTATAGTACTCCTTATGTGTTTATTATAGATAAAGATTCTGCGCTTCGTGGTCGTAACCAAGATGAAGAGCATGAAACTATATACGGCTTTGATGCAACCTCTGTGGCAGAGTTAACTAACAAGATGATAGATGATGTCCGTATTTTATTAGCAGAGTATAGAAGAGCGCTTAAGAAGAACAATAAAATTGAGAAATCTGATGGATAAAAATAAATATACATACGTTTGGGTTTCTTTCATCATATTAATTTTTGGAATTATTTTTATTCCTAGAATTATAGAAAGAATAAATAAAGGTACGGTTGTAGAAAGTGACCGAATGAGCATTGATACCAATAATGGGGATTTAGCATACATTATTGTAAATAAGGAGAAAAGAAAAGTTCCAGAATTTGCTTTTATAAATCAAGATAGCCTTTTAATTACTAATAATGATTACAAAGGTAAAGTGTACCTGGTAGAGTTTTTCTTTACTACTTGCCCTTCAATTTGTCCTATCATGAATCAAAACTTGGTTCAAATACAGGACAAATTTAAAGATTTTGAAGATTTTGGGGTAGCATCATTTACTATAAATCCAACTTATGATACACCTACCGTCTTAAAAGAGTATGCCGAAAAATACGGGATTACTAATTTAAACTGGAACTTGATGACTGGTGATCCGGAAGGTATTTATGACCTTGCAAATTCGGGATTTAATATTTTTGCATCCGAAGTGCCAAATGCTCCAGGTGGTTTTGAACATGCAGGCTTGTTTGCTTTAGTAGATAAAAATGGCTATTTGAGATCTAGAGCAGATGAATTTGGAAATCCTATTATCTATTATAGGGGAGCTATCTCTGAAGAGGCTGGTGTAAATGATCATGGGGAGGAAGAGCAAATTGGGATTCTAAAAGAAGATATACAAAAATTACTAGAGGAGAAATGATGAACGAGCTTGAGCAAAAAGAAAAGAAGTTTAATAGGTTGATAACGATTGTATCTATTGTTATTCCTTTGGTAGTCGTTATTTTGTTTGGTGTTAAATTACCTAATGTAGCGCCATTAAGTTTCTTACCTCCAATTTATGCATCGGTTAATGGGCTAACAGCAATTTTGTTAATAGTAGCCGTAGTGGCTATTAAAAATGGAAATAAAAAACTGCATCAGCAAATTATGGTCACTTGTATTGGTTTGTCATTGGCCTTTTTAGTAATGTACGTGGCCTATCATATGACTTCAGATTCTACTAGTTTTGGAGGAGAAGGTCTTATTAAATATGTGTACTTATTTATACTAATTACCCATATTATTCTTTCGGTGGTAATTATACCTTTAGTACTCATCACGTTTTCAAAAGCGTATTTACAACAATTTGAAGCTCATAGAAAGTTTGCTAAAATTACATTTCCTATTTGGCTCTATGTAGCTATTACGGGAGTGGTGGTATACTTAATGATAGCTCCTTACTATGCCTATTAATACCTAGTACTTATGAACTATAAAAAGCTTGTATTCGTATTATTGTTTTTATTGTTGTTGCCTAATCTGGCCGATGCACAATGTGCTATGTGTCGCGCGGTCTTAGAAAGTGAGGAAGGGATGACCACAGCTAAAGGTATAAATGATGGTATTGTGTATCTTATGGCAATCCCATATATTTTAGTAGGCGTCTTATTTTACTTTGTTTATCGAAAGATGAAATCATCAAAATCTTAATTTTAACATTTTTTTAGTATTTATCCTGTAACAAATGTGGCTTTGTAGTAGTCTATTGTATTGAGAACTTGTTTTTTAAAGCAGTCTCATACCAACCAAAACAACTACATGTTTGATCTAGAAAGATGGCAAGAGATATTTGACACTATTCGTAAAAACAAGTTGCGTACATTTCTCACAGGTCTTTCTGTAGCCTCTGGTATTTTTATTCTTGTTATTTTATTGGGTTTTGGTCAAGGAATGCAAAACGGAATTGCTAAAGAATTTGAAAGTGATTCTGCTACGAGTATTTGGATTTGGACAGAAACAACACAAAAGGCACATAAAGGCCTTAATCCAGGCCGTCAAATTCAATTCAGAGACGAAGATTACACCACTATTGTAGATAAGATGGATCTTACATTAGATCAAAAATCTGCCTTCTACCTTCCACAAAATATTACGACGACCTACAAAGATGATGCTTTAATTTATCGCGTCATGGGTACCACAAATGGAGCTCAATTCTTAGAGAACCAAGATATGTTGGAGGGGCGTTTTATAACTATTAAAGACGAGTCTCAAGTAGAAAAAGTCGCTGTTATTAGCGATAAGATTCAAAGAGAAGCTTTTACAGATGTTGATAATCCGGTAGGGGAGTATATTAAAATATCTAACATACCTTTTAAAATTATTGGCGTGTATAAGGATAAGGCAGGAGAGCGCGAGGAGAATCGTATTTTTATTCCTATCACAACGGCGCAGAAGGTATTTAATGGTGCAGATAAATTAGACAATCTAGTCTTCTCCTCACCACCGGCAGCTAATTTTGACGAAGCAGTACAACAATCCATAACACTAAAGACTAAAATTGACACTTATTTAAGGCAAGCACATAGCATTGCTCCAGATGATGAGGGAGGTATTGGTATTAATAACCAAATGGAGAATGCAAAAAGATTTTATGCACTAACTGGTAACATAAAATTATTCTTTTGGTTTGTAGGCCTCTGTACTATAATTGCAGGAGTAGTTGGAGTAAGCAATATTATGCTAATCGTGGTGAAAGAGCGTACCAAAGAAATAGGCATCCGAAAAGCACTAGGAGCAAAACCTTGGTCTATTATTGGGATGATTTTACATGAGTCTGTTTTTGTCACAGCAATATCTGGTTTTACGGGTCTCATTTTTAGTATGGGTCTCTTGGAGCTTATTGGACCTAATATAGAAGTCGATTATATTGTGAATCCTTCAGTAGATTTTAATGTAGCTATGTCTACGGTTTTTTTATTAGTGGTTGCAGGTGCTATCGCAGGGTTTTTCCCGGCATGGAGAGCAGCAAGTATTCATACGATTGATGCCTTACGGGACGAATAAATAAAAACTATATGTTTAATAAAGATCGTTGGAAAGAAATTATAGAGGTACTGACAAGTAATATGTTCAGGACTATCCTTACGGCGTTTGGTGTTTTTTGGGGTATTCTTATTTTGATTATTCTTTTGGCGGCCGGAAAAGGCTTAGAAAACGGAATCAAGAGCGATTTTGGAGACATTGCGACCAATACCATGTTCATGTGGTCTCAGGCAACTTCAAAAGAGTATGAGGGCTTGCCAAAAGGAAGGCGTTTCGATTTTAAAGTGTCAGATGTAACTTCATTGAAGGAAAATATTAAAGAGCTCAGATTTGTTTCGGCAAGAAATAGATTGGATGGCTATCAAGGAGAAAACAATGTAACTCGTGGTATTAAAGTGGGAGCCTTTAATGTATATGGTGATTACCCTGAAATAATTAAGCAAGATCCCATGACCATCACTTCGGGTAGATTTATAAACCATTCTGATATTGTTGAGAAGCGTAAAATTGCGATCATTGGGCAGGGCGTAAAATCTTCTTTATTTGATAAGGGAGAATCAGTACTTGGTTCTTTTATTAAGGTTCAGGGGGTTAATTTTATGGTAGTAGGTACTTATAAGAAAAAGAGTAATGAAGGGGATGGCGAAGAAGGGCAAAAAGAAATATTTGTTCCGTTTACCTCATTCTCTCAGGCATTCAATAAAGGCAATGATGTTGGGTGGATGGCGATCACGGCAAAAGATGGTTCTTCAATTACAAGTTTAAAAGAACGGATTATCACCTTAATGAAAGTAAATAGGAAAATACATCCAGAAGATAACAGAGCTATTGGGAATTTTGATTTGTATGAACAATACAATAGGGTCGAGAGCTTGTTTGTTGCCATGCGTTTAATCGCTTATTTTGTGGGGATTTTGGTACTGATTTCTGGAATTATTGGAGTGAGTAATATTATGCTCATTGTAGTGAAAGAACGTACCAAAGAAATAGGAATTCGCCGTGCACTAGGTGAGGACCCTTGGTCTATAAAAGTTCAAATTCTCTTAGAATCAATTTTCTTAACTATCATTTCAGGTATGGCAGGAATTATTTTTGGAGCCTTATTTATTTTCGGAATTAATTCATTGCTAGATGCGGTAGGGCCCGTAGATATGTTTGTAAATCCTAGTGTAAGTTTAGGAGTGGTACTCATCGCATTAATCATATTAATTATTTCAGGATTATTAGCAGGTTTTATTCCTGCTCAAAGTGCTATTAAAGTAAAACCAATAGATGCTCTTAGAGCCGAATAGAATACTTAAATCATCAATCAAAAAACGAACACATGAAAAAACGAGTAACCATTATTATTTTAGTTTTAATAGTCATTTGCTTCGGGGGCGCTATGTATTATTTATATCAAAAAAATGCAGAAAATCCTGTAACCTATGAAACAGAAACTCCGACTACACAAACTATCATAAAAAAAACGGTAGCTACAGGGAGTATTTTACCTTTGGAGGAAGTGCTTATAAAACCAAATATTTCGGGGGTGATTGAAGAGATTTATGTAGAAGGCGGAGACTATGTAAAATCTGGAGATTTGTTAGCCAAAATTAAAATTGTACCTAACTTAAATGCATTAAATGATGCACGTAACTCCATAGATGGCGCTAGAATAGGATTAGATGATCAAAAAAGAAATTTAGAACGCCAAAAAACACTATTTGAAAAAGGAGTTATTTCTAAAGTAGATTTAGAACGCGCCCAGGTTTCTTTTGATCAAGCAAGACAATCTTATGGTGCAGCAAATAAAAGATATGATATTGCAAAAACGGGTACGACTAAAGGTTTTGGTAGTGCTGCCAATACGCTTATTAGAGCAACAGTTAGTGGTATGGTGTTAGAGGTTCCCGTAGAAGTTGGAAATCAAGTAATAGAAAGTAATAACTTTAATGAAGGAACTACTATCGCAGCTATTGCAGATGTAGATAAAATGATTTTTGAAGGTAAAATAGATGAATCTGAAGTGGGTAAAGTAAAAGAGAATTTGCCACTAGAGATTACAGTAGGAGCTATAGAGAATACTATTTTCCCTGCCGTGCTAGATTATATTGCACCCAAAGGAAAAGCAGAAAACGGAGCCATTCAATTTGAAATTAAAGGAACCTTAAAAAAACAAGATTCAGTATTCATACGTGCGGGTCTAAGTGCTAATGCTTCTATTATCTTGGCAAAAGTAGATAGCGTGCTTTCTATTAAAGAAGCTTTGGTGCAATATGATGCTAAAACTAAAAAACCTTTCGTAGAAATTAGTTCTGGAGATCAAGTCTTTAATCGTAAAGATATTGAGTTGGGTATTAGTGATGGTATTAACGTAGAAGTTAAATCTGGTCTTAGTTTATCTGATAAGATAAAAGTATGGAATCAGATAGAGAAAGAGGAAGAAGACAACTAATTGGGGATAATTAGTATGGAAAGAAATATTTAAAAAAGCTGAATTTATTTTAACATAATTTTTAGAGTTCAAATTGTAACAATAGGAAACAGACGAAGTCTAACTAGCGGAGTAAACACCAAACAACTAACAAAACGAGCATGATTGAAATTAAAAATCTTCACAAATCATATAAGATGGGAAGCAATTCCTTGCATGTATTAAAAGGAATAAATTTTTCAGTAGAAGAAGGAGAGCTCGTTGCAATTATGGGTTCTTCAGGTTCTGGAAAATCTACCTTATTAAATATTTTAGGAATGTTAGATGAGCTAGATGAAGGTTCTTATACGTTAGATGGTGTTCCTATTAAAAACTTAAACGAAACGAAAGCGGCACAATACCGTAATAAGTTTCTAGGGTTTATATTTCAATCTTTTAATCTTATTAATTACAAGACTGCAGCAGAGAATGTGGCTTTGCCTTTGTACTATCAAAAAGTAGGGAGAAAAGAACGTCATGAAAAAGCGTTGAAATATTTAGAGCGTGTAGGCTTAAAAGAATGGGCTACGCATTTACCTAGTGAGCTTTCTGGGGGTCAAAAACAACGTGTGGCAATTGCGAGAGCCATGGCGGCAGAACCAAAAGTATTATTAGCAGATGAGCCTACGGGAGCATTAGATAGTAAAACCTCTTATGAGGTCATGGATTTGATTCAGAAAATTAATGATGCAGGAAATACCATTCTTATTGTAACTCATGAACCAGACATTGCAGATATGTGTAAGCGTATCGTGCATTTAAAAGATGGAGTTATTGTAGAGGATAAAAAAATTGAGCAAGTAAGAGCATCGCAATATGTTTAATAGAGACAATTGGCAAGAAATATTTCATAGCATCAAAAACAACAAGTTAAGAACCTTCTTAACGGGTTTCTCTGTGGCTTGGGGTATTTTTATTTTAGTATTATTACTAGCATCTGTGAATGGAATGAAAAACGGATTCACAGGTCAGTTTGGTAATGATGCGGCAAATTCAATTAATATGTATGCCAGGGCTACAACCGAACCTTATGGAGGTTTTGAAGCGGGCAGAAGAATTCAATTCACCAACAACGATATCGCTTATATTAGAGGGAATTTCGCTGATTCATATGAGCATATTTCTCCGATATTTAATAAACAAGTTACCGCACGCTATAAAAGAGAAACAGGTTCTTATAGTGTTATAGGCGTCAATGAAGAATATCAGCATATAGAAATTGTAGATATTGATAAAGGAAGACAATTAAATACAGCAGATGTAAGAAGTAAGTCTAAAGTAATGGTGGTGGGCAGGCTTGTTGCAAAAGATCTTTTTGATGAAGAAAACCCTATCGGTCAGTTTTTAGAAATAAATGGTATTACCTATAATGTGGTAGGTGTTTTTTCGGATGATGATGATGATAGGTCTGAAAGAAACATATATGCACCTTATACTACTTTACAGCGTATTTATGGCAATACGGACGATATTAGTTCTATTGCACTTACATATAATCCTCAATTTAGTTTAGCGCAGGCATTAACATTTTCAGACCAACTGGAAGTACTTTTTAAACGGAAGTATAAGGTTAGTCCAGATGATCAATCGGCCATTGGAGTACGTAATCGTGCACAAGGCTTTTCAGATGTAAATAGTTTTACAGGTCTTTTGTCTATGATGAGTATTGGCGTAGGATTTTTAATCTTAATAGCTGGGATAGTTGGGATTGGAAATATACTCGTCTTTATTATCAAAGAGCGTACTAAAGAAATAGGAATTCGTAAAGCACTTGGGGCTAGACCTAATCAGATTTTAAGTTTAGTATTGTATGAGTCTATTGTCATCACCACCATATCTGGATTTGTAGGGTTATTATTTGCTATGGGAATATTAGCAATAGTAGCACCGCTTATAGATACTCCAGCATTTTCTAATCCGTCTGTAGATGTTTCTACCGTGGTAATAGCAACATTAGTATTAATAATTTCAGGAGTAGTTGCGGGTTGGGTTCCTGCGCGAAAAGCTTCTAAGGTAAGACCTATTGTAGCACTAAATTCTGATTAATATGTGGTTGTTTGATAGAGATTTATGGAGTGAAGTTTTTAGTACACTAACTAAAAATATGTTGCGCACGGTACTAACAACCTTGGGTGTGATATTCGCTATAATTATTTTGATCTTACTTTTAGGATCTGCTACAGGGATGATTAATGGTTTTGATCGGATATTTGCAGGAAAAGCATCTAACAGTCTTTTTGTATGGGGACAAGAAACTTCTATGCCATATAAAGGTTTTGAAAGAGGCAGGCCTGTAGAATATGAAATGGATGACATAACCATGCTTTCTAAAAGAGTAGAGGAAGTAGATGTTATTTCTCCGAGAATAGAATTGGGTGGGTTTCAGCAAGCTGTAGTGGTAAAGCGAGAAGGAAGAACAAGCGGATCTAGAGTTTTTGGAGATTTTTCAACTATAGATTTGGTTAATAAGAAGAAAATTGTAGAGGGCAGGTTTATTAATTTAAATGATGTTAATAATGGAAAGAAAGTATGTGTCATTGGCCTAGAAACTTATGAATTACTTTTTGATAAAGGCATCAGCGCTATTGGGAAAGATATTAGTATTAATAATATATACTTTACGGTAATTGGGGTGTATGAGAAGAGCGGCGATTTTGATTTTGACGGCGAAAATTCGGTAATCATTCCGTTTACTACCTTTCAACGTTCTTTTAATTCTGGAGAGAGAGTAGGTTGGATGGCAATATTGATTAAGCCAGAATATCCTGTGGCACAAGCAGAAGCTAAAATAAAAGAACTGCTAAAGGTAAAGTATGATATACATCCGGATGATAATAGAGCGATAGGTTCTTTTGATTTTTCTCAAATATTTACAGCAATATCTGCTTTTACTATGGTCTTACAAGGCTTTGCTTTTTTTGTGGGTATTTTTACCATGTTAGCAGGAGTTATCGCGGTATCTAACATTTTATTGATTACAGTAAAAGAACGTACAAAAGAAATAGGAGTTAGAAGGGCTCTAGGAGCAACTCCTAAAGTAATTAAACGTCAGATAATATTAGAATCTATAGTATTAACGGTCGTCGCTGGAGCTGTAGGTTTTATTATTGCGGTAGGGTTTTTATACATTCTGAATGTGCAAACAGCATCTAATACAGATGTTCCTTTTGTGAATCCAACCGTAAGTCTGACACAGATATTAGTATCCTTTACATTAATGACCTTGTTGAGTATACTCATAGGGCTTATTCCAGCGAGAAGGGCAGTAAGAATTAAACCAATTGAAGCATTAAGAGAAGACTAACAAACAACTAAATAACTAAGAAACATGAATAAATTTTTAAAATACACCCTGATCGCAATTTTTGTGTTGGCACTTCTGGCTGCTGTTACTTGGGTTATGAAATCTAATAGTAAGCCTTTAGAACTTTATAAAACAGAGACGGCTACAAAAGAGAATATCATTAATAAGGTCGTGGCTACCGGTAAGGTTATTCCCGAAGATGAGATTGAAATAAAGCCTCAAATCTCAGGAATTATAGAAGAAATTTATTTGGAGGAAGGGGTGAAAGTTAAGGCAGGAGATTTAATTGCTAAAATTAAAGTAGTGCCTAATGAGCAGTCTATGAACCAAGCAGGGGGTAGAGTAAAAAATGCACAACTAGCTTTAAACAATACTAAGATTGAGTATGACCGTAACAAAATTCTTTTTGATAAGGGAGTAATTTCTAGTCAAGACTTCAATAGCTTACAACTGCAGTATAATCAAGCAAAGCAGGAATTAGGAAATGCGCAAGCAGATTATCAAATTATAAGAAAAGGTTCTGCTGGGGGTTCTTCAACGGCCAATACAAATATTAGAGCTACAGTTTCAGGAACTATTTTAGAGATTCCTGTGAAAGAAGGAGATCAAGTAATTCAGAGTAACAACTTTAATGATGGTACAACGATTGCCACTATTGCAGATTTGAGTAAAATGATTTTTGAAGGAAAGGTGGACGAAGCTGAAGTAGGAAAGTTAAAAATAGGAATGCCTTTAAATATTACGATGGGTGCAGTTCAAGATCAAGAACTAAAAGCTAAATTAAAATTTATAGCTCCAAAAGGAACCGAAGATCAAGGAGCTGTACAATTTAAAATTGAAGGTGATATTGATATGAAAGACGATTTTCTTATTCGCGCAGGATATAGCGCAAATGCGGCAATTGTTTTAGAACAAAAAGATAGTGTTTTGGCGGTTAAAGAAGCATTGCTACAGTTCGATACAAAAACGGAAAAGCCCTATGTAGAGGTGCTAAAAGGAGAAGATGAATTTGAAAAGAGAGATGTGGAGATTGGCGTGTCTGACGGAATTTTTGTAGAGATATTATCAGGAATTACAAAAGAGGATAAAATCAAAGTTTGGAATAAAACGGTTAAAGACGAAAAAGAAGACTAATGCTTCATCAATCTAATTAAGCAATCAAAAAACACAATCACATGAAATTCAAAATAATACTAACAGTGTTCTTATGTTCCGTAGGAATAGCCAGTGCGCAATCTAAGAAATGGACACTTCAAGAATGCGTGGAATATGCTGTAGAGAATAACTTAACTATTGAACAGTTTGAGTTGGACTTACAAAATGTGCAACTTGAAAAATCGGATGCACTAGGTGATTTTTTACCTAACTTAAATGCATCAAGTTCTGTTTCAGGGAATACAGGTCTTTCTTTTGACCCTACAACAAACCAAGCGGTAACCACGACTATTTTTACAGCTACTGGAGGTTTCTCTTCTAACGTAACCTTGTTTGACGGACTCAGAAATTTGCACCGCTATAATAGAGCTAAGTTGAATGCTATTTCGAGCCAATACCGCTTAGATAATCTAAAAGATGATATTCGTTTAAATGTTGCCAATGCTTATTTACAAGTATTGTCTAACAAAGAATCTTTACGTGTATTTAATGCGCAGTATGCCGTGACGCAGCAAGATTTAAAGCGTACGAAGGAGTTGGTAGATGCTGGCGTGGTGGCGCGTGGAGATTTATTAGAGGTTGAAGCCACAGCAGCTACACAAGAGCAACAAATAGTAAATGCAGAAAATTCAATCATAATCTCTAAAATTAATTTAGCACAGTTGCTGCAAATTACAGCATATGAGAATTTTGATATTGTCGATGAATCTTTTGAAATTCCGCCATCAGAAGTATTGACTAATTCTCCAAAGACCATATATGACAAGGCGCTGACCTTCAGAAATGATATTAAATTATCAGAGATGAATGTAGATATAGCAGAAAAAGATTTAAAAATAAGTAAAGGAGCTTTGTTGCCTACTTTGGGTGCTTTCTTTAATTACAATACTAGATATTCTAGCCAACAGCAGTTTGATGCCGGTACGGGTCAGTTTTTCAGAGATAGTTTTAGAGACCAGTTATGGATCAATGATGGTATTTCTTATGGAGCGCAATTAAGCATTCCAATTTTTAATGGCTTTACAGTAAAGAATAATATCAAACGATCAAAAATTAGCATTGATAGAGCAAAGAATCAGTTAGAGCAAGATAAATTAGCGCTAGAAACCACAATTAATCAAGCGTACGTAGATGTTAAAAGTTTTGCTAAAGCCTATGAAGCTGCAGAAAAAACGGTGGAAGCAAGACGCTTGGCCTTTGAATATTCTAAGGAACGTTTTGATGTTGGTTTAATGAACTCGTTTGATTATAGTCAAGCACAATCTAGAGTAGATGATGCAGAAGCGCAATTGATACGTACAAAATATGATTACATTTTTAGACTTAAAGTATTAGAATTTTATTTTGGGATGCCTATTACCTTAGATTAATTCTCAATTCAAAATGATATAAAAGATCCATATTAAATTATGGGTCTTTTTTTTGTTTTTAAATTTCATTCATGCGTGTATCTTTGCAGCTATTATGGCACTACTTTTAAATTTAGAAACAGCGACTACAAACTGTTCTGTAAGCATAGCTGAAAATGGAAATTTGTTGGCAATTAAAGAATTTGATAGCGCGGCATATTCTCATGCAGAGCAATTGCATGTATTTATAGAAGAAACATTGCAAATGGCTTCTTTACAAATGGCTGATATAGATGCTGTGGCAGTCAGTAAAGGTCCAGGATCGTATACAGGTCTTCGTATTGGTGTTTCTGCTGCTAAAGGCTTGTGTTTTGCATTAGACATTCCATTAATAGCTATTCCAACTTTAGAAAGTATGGCTAGCCAAGCTAACGATGCTGAAGTAAATTTTGTTATTCCAGTTTTAGATGCGCGCCGCATGGAAGTCTACTCCAGTGTTTTTAATCAAGATATGGAGGAGATTAGAGAAACGAAAGCTGAAATTATTGATGAAAATTCATTTCAGGAGTATGCAGCAAAAGGTAAAGTGCTCATATTAGGGAACGGTGCTCAGAAATGTAAGGAGACATTGACCCACCCTAATTTTAGTTTTGATACTACAGTGGTACCATCAGCAAAAGAAATGGCTATGCTATCCTATAAAAAGTTCAAAGAAAACAACCTTGAAAATGTTGCTTACTTTGAACCTTATTATTTAAAAGACTTTATTCTTCTTAAAAAGAAAGCCTAGATTTACTTGTTGTATTGTACCACTTGTGGGAAAGGAATTTCAATACCTTCCTCGTCAAATCTAAGTTTGGTTTGTTCCATCACAAAGAAATGTGCTTCCCAGAAATCAGCATTATTAGCCCAAAAACGCAGCGTAAGATTTACAGAACTATCTGCCAATTCATCTACATAAACTACAGGCGCTGGGTCTTTAAAAATAGTTTCATTATCAGCACAAATTTTTAAAAGTACATCTTTAGCCTTTTTTAAATCAGAGCTATATCCAATACCGATAGATATTTTATCCCTACGCGTATCTTGTGCGTTATAATTAGTAATGTTATTATTTGAGAGTTGCCCATTAGGAACAATTACAATTTGATTTCCAAAGGTGCTTAATTTTGTAGTGAATATAGAAATTTCTTTAACGGTACCATCTACCCCTTGAGCAGCAATAAAATCACCAACCTTAAAGGGTTTAAATATTAGGATTAATACGCCACCTGCAAAGTTTGCTAGAGAACCCTGCAAAGCTAAGCCAATAGCAAGACCTGCAGCACCAATTATGGCAACCAGCGAAGAAGATTGCACGCCTAGCTGTGTAATAACAAGTACGAATAAGGTTATTTTTAATCCTATACTAATAAGACTTTGTAAGAAGCTTTCTAAAGAAGGATCATAGTCATGCTTAACAAAGAATTTGCGGACCATCTTATTAATCACTTTAATGAGCCATAATCCGATTATAAAGATTAAGATGGCAAGAATTAGATTGGGTAGTGCTGCCCAAATCCAATTAATGGCATTATCTATATGTTCTTGATAATCTGTAAGTTTTTCCATGTTATTGTTTTAGTATGTTGTACTTTCTCTTTCAGGGCAAAGTAACTTCATAAGAAATTAAAATCCTATCAAACCGTCGGATTACGGCAAAAGTTGTCTTATTAGCGTCATTTATACGGTTATTGTAATTTTAGGGCATAAAAAAAGCGCATAAAATGCGCTTTTCATACTTTTTTTGAAATGGAACTATTTTATTTCAAAGGTAATTTTTACATTCACTCTAAAATCTTTTACTTCCCCGTCTTCAACAGAAGCACTTTGCTCGTTAACATATACAGAACGAATATTTTTCACACTTTTTGATGCCTGAGCTACTGCTTTTTTAGTTGCATCTTCCCAACTTTTCTCAGAATTTGCTAAAACTTCAATTACTTTTAAAATTGCCATAATGATTATTTGTTTTTTGTGTTTCCTTAAAAGTAAGAAATTTCAAATCGATTATGGTAATTTTGTAGGAAAATTATTTACTGTAAAAGAAAATCTTAGCCATTTATAGCAACAACGTGCTCCACGTGATCTGTCATCATTTCCTTTAGCATGTTTTCAATTCCATTTTTAAGGGTAAAAGTAGAAGAAGGACAACCGCTACAAGCACCTTGTAAAATTACATTTACCGTCTTACTCTCTTTATCGTAGGACTTAAACATAATATTACCACCATCACTAGCAACAGCCGGCTTTACATACTCTTCTAAAATGTCAATTATTTTTTTTGAAGTATCGTCAACATTAGCATCTTGGAGCTGAGTTTTTGGAGCTTCAGCCTTTTTCTTAACCACACTTTCTGCAGAGACTACTTCAAGACCGTCTCCTATGAAATTTCTGATTAATTCTCTGATGTCAAAAGTAACCTCATTCCAATCTGCCACTTCATATTTAGTAACAGATACATAATTTTCATCAAAGAAAACTTCTTTTACAAAGGGAAGGTGAAATAGTTTTTTCGCTAAATCAGAGTCTTTTGCCTCGTCAATATTTTTAAACTCAAAAGCTGTCGGTACAATAGTTTTGTTAGAAACAAATTTCATTACCGCAGGATTGGGTGTGCTTTCAGCGTAAACTGTAGCGGGTACTTTTTTAGGGTTTTTATCTTCAAAAACTATAGGCTCTCCACTGTTTAAGTACTCTACTAGTTGTTGTGCAACTTCGTCTTGAACATCACTCCATTCTACAATGCTGAAACGTTCTAAAGCAATGAAATTTGCAGAGATATATACGGTTTTCACAAAGGGTAAATAAAATAATTGTTGTGCTAAAGGAGAATTTTTAGCCTCATCAATATCTTTATATTCGTAATTGTTGCTTTTAGTAATAAAGTGGTTCGTATCGAACTTAAGTATGGCTGGATTATTAGTTTCTACAATAGTTATCGTAAACTCTTTCATCTTGATTTTATTTTTACAGCAAAAATACAAAGTTATTGGCACTATAGCTATATATAATAATGTTGTATTTAAGACGTTATACTTTATATTTGGAAAATTAGAACACACTACTCTTTAAACCTATAAATGAAAAAGTTTTACTTAATAGCGCTACTCTTAGTATTGTTTGTAGCTCCGACCAAAGCACAAGAAGGTATCCCAGTTTATTTTGATTACTTATCTGATAACTATTACTTAGTTCATCCTGCTATGGCAGGTATTGGTGAAGGTGGTAAAATTAGACTTACCGCTAGAAAGCAGTGGTTTGATGTAGACGATGCACCAAATTTACAAACCTTGAATGCTCATTTTAGAGTAAGTGAGAAAAGCGGTGTTGGTGCTATAATTTTTAATGATGCTAATGGATATCATTCACAAACAGGTGTAAAATTTACCTATGCGCACCATTTAAGATTTGGTGGCGATGCACGTAATTTAAACCAGCTTTCTTTTGGCTTAAGTGGTACAGTTTTACAAAGTAGTTTAGATGAAACAGAGTTTAGATCAGTAATACCAGATCCGGCAGTGGTTGGTTCTAGGATAAGTGCAACCTATTTTAATACAGATTTAGGAATGTCTTACAATTACCTAGAGTTTTATGCACATGCCTCTATTTTAAATGTATTAAGTAGCAAGCGTAATCTATATTATAAAGATAGAGATGATAACCCTGCGGTGCCAGAAATTGATAATTTAAGAAGATACTTATTTTCTGTTGGGTATGTTTTTGGCCGTGGAGAGTGGCAGTTAGAGCCTTCGTTAATGTTTCAAATGACAGATTTTACGCAAGAAAAATCAATGGATTTTAATGCGAAAGTGTATAAGGATGTAGACTTTGGAAAAGTTTGGGGTGGTATTTCTTACCGCAGAAGTTTTGATGGAGCGCAGTATACTACGGGAACCGATTTTGGAGAACAACGTTTGCAGTTAATTACGCCAATAGTTGGGGTTAATTATAAAAATTTCATGGTATCTTATAATTATTCATATCAAATGGGAGATATCCGTTTTGATAATGGTGGTTTTCATCAAATTACTCTAGGATATGATTTCTTGCAATCAGAGAAAAGATATGATTGTAAATGTCCAGCCGCTAATTACTAATAAAATAAAAAACATATAAAAAAACCTGTAGCGAAAGCCACAGGTTTTTTTGCATTTTGTACGGTTATGAATTACTCATCCCATTTGTAATTCTTTCTTTCAGCCTGCTTTTTTATAGCAGATAGCATCGCATTTTCTAATTCTCCTTGATTTCCGTCAGTTTGATTTTTTGTGATAAACTGCTCACGTTTTTTATTCAGTTCTCTAATTTCAGATTGAATAGCAGTCCGTTCTTCCTTTTTTATACTGATGTATTTCACGATTTCTTTATCAGATTTATTTTTTAAAGCAGCAGGTAGTTGCTCTTTCTTTAATTTTGAAGCATCAAATTCTTTATCGTCTGCAGCATCCACTAAATCCCAAGTTGCGTTGTTATACAGTCTAGAACTTTTGCTAACCGCTCTTTTTACCGCAACAGCTTCTTCAACTTCCATGGCATTGCTATCTTGGGTGTACTGCTTTTCTAATTTAGCTTGCCCCAAACTACCGTAAGCAATATACGTAGCATTTAATTTTGTATTTAAGCTTACAATTTTAGCATCATAAGGGGTGTCAATATGTACAATATGTTTGTTATGATCTATAGCCATGTAATCACCACCTGTTAGGGTAGCGCCATTTTTCCATTGGCTAGAAACTCCTTGTTGGTAGTTGCCACAAAAAATAGTATTGATAACCACATCTTTTTCGGTAGCATTAGTAACCGCATCTTTGTAGTTTAATTTTCCTTGGGTAAAAGGCTCATTCCCAGCAATGAAAATCATTTTTAAATTATCTGCATTTTTACCCCAATCCAATTGGTTTAAGGATGTTTGAATTACTTGTCCGCAATATTCTTCACCACCATTGGTATTCAGAGAGAATAGTTTTTCTGATATTTCATCAAGATCACCACTGAATCCTAGTACTTGTTGGATGTATCCTTCGCTCGAAGATAAATTGTCATTGCCATATTGGTACAAGGCAATTTCTAAATTAGGCCGTATATAATCATGATTTGTATCATTTCCGCAGCGTGCTTTTACATAGGCAAATTTATTAACGATATCCCAAAGCTGTGATTTCGCCTGATCGATTAATCCGTCCATACTATTACTAGTGTCTAATAATAATGCAATTTTAACGGTATTATTAATGTGCTTGTGTGCTACTGTAGTATGCGCTTGTGCAATAACCGGTGTTGTGGGATCTTTTTTTACTTTTAGTTCGCAGCCATATACCGTTGTGGCGGCAAGAGCCATAAAACTTAATCCAATAATTCTTGTAATATTTTTCATGTTATTGTATGTTTAAATTGTTTCTGTCTTAGTGTAAAACTAGCGGCAAACTTTTTTAAATAAAATGAATACTGAGGGAAGTAGCTATTTGGGTGAGGGAAGTTGTTGCTTCACTTTGTAAAGCCTGCTATTCCATGCTTATTTTATAGGAATCAATAATTTCAGCATTTTTTAATGCCATGAAAAACAACTAAGTTTATCCTCTAGTTAAGTAATGATGTATAAAAGGCAAAATCTATTTTTTTTAATTTTCTTCTGCTGCTTTGCCGCTTTTTTACAAGCGCAAAACAGGGGTTCTAGTTTTGAAATAAAAGGTTCTGTAAAAGGAGAGGATAATAGGGAACCTATATCAGGGGTAACCGTAACCACCAGTAGCGGTAGCTATACGGTAACAAATGGTTTAGGAGAATTTAAAATCAAAGCTATTATCGGAGATGAGTTAATGTTTGAAAGCGCTTCTTTTGAAACCGTTACACATGTAGTTAAGAGTTCAGAAGATGTAGACGTCCGTGTTAGAGATTACATTCCAGAGAGCAAAACATCTTCCGCCGCTTCAAAAAGTAGAAATACAACCTCTATTCAGCAATTATTAGACAGTGCAAATTCGTATAAGAAAACAGATATTGAAAAAAGTATCGATTTTGTAACTAAAGCTATCGTGCAAATAGGAAAAAATGGAGATAAGACCTTGCTTTCAAAATCGTATACAACCTTAGGTGAAATTTACCAATACCACAAGCAGTATGATTTAGCTATTAATAGCTTTAAAGAGTCGATTTTAGCTCACGAGTCTATTAAAACAGAGCTTTTGTTGGCTCAAAGTTATCTAGCTAATAAAGAGTATAAAAATGCACAATCCTTATTTTCAGCCTTAGCAAATAAAGGCACCTTATCTAGTTTTCAAAAAGCGCAAGTTTATGAAGGTTTGGGTGATGTAAATAAAGGGTTAGGGGCTACCGATAAAGCTATTGAAAATTATACATTAGGACTTAATTTGGCTAAAACTAAATCAATTACTCCTAAGATAACAGATTTAAATTCTAAAATAGCCGATGCTTATGCCGCAGATAATCAATTAGAAGAAGCAGAGGAGTATTATGATAATTCCTTAGAGCTGTCTAAAAATGAAGCGCCACAAAGAGCCGTACAGGAAAAGGAAAAAGTGGCCGACTTTTATAATAAAAGAAACGAATATGATAAAGAGGTTAGTCTTCGTAAAAAAAGTTTAGAAGATTTAAAAGATATCAGTGCTCCGCAAAAACGAGTAGCAAAAACCTCAGGAGTTAACACAGGGTCCGACTCTATTTCTTCACAACGTATTAAATATAAAATTGGAAACGCTTTATTATCGCAACAGAAGTATGACCAGGCAATACCTTACCTGCAAGAAAGTATTGTTGAAGCGGGTGTAGATGATGATTTGGTCGTGCAAAAAGATGCGACAAGAAAGCTGTCAGAGGTCTATAAATATCAAGGAGACTTTGATAAGGCATTAGAAACCTATCAAGAATATGTAAGTATTGTAGATACTCTCTATGTTAGAAAGGAACAAGAAATTTCTAGAGCTACGCGATTAAATAGAGAGATAGCTACAAAGCAGAATAGAATTTCAGGGTTAGAAAAAGAAAGAGAATTGTACCAAAGTAAGTATGATTTGGTATTGACGAGTGAGCAATTGGTGGAGCGACAAAAGTGGCTGATATATTCTTTAGTTTTTGGGATGTTACTATTGGGGCTAACTACGTACTTCTTTTATAGAAGCAACAAACAACAGAAATTGGCTAATAATTTACTAGCCTTAAAATCATTGCGTTCACAGATGAATCCTCATTTTATCTTCAATGCGCTAAATTCCGTAAATAATTACATTGCTAAGAGCGATGAAAGAAGTGCAAATCGCTATCTAAGCGAGTTTTCTACGTTAATGCGTGCTGTTTTAGAAAATTCAGAAGAAGATTTTATCCCATTAACTAAAGAAATAGAACTCTTAGAACTCTATACCAAATTAGAGCATTCTCGCTTCTCCGATAAGTTTGATTATGAAATAAAAATAGATAAGGATATAGATGTAGCTTCCTATCAGATTCCTCCTATGCTATTGCAGCCTTATATTGAAAATGCTATTTGGCATGGACTTAGGTATAAAGACGAAAAGGGTTTTTTAATGGTTGATGTTAAGAATAAAACCAAAAATAGTATTGAGATAACTATTTCAGACAATGGAATAGGAAGAAAAAGGTCAGCCGAATTAAAAACAAGTAATCAGAAAAAGCAAAAATCTAAAGGCATGGGGAATATCAAAAAAAGAATTGATATTCTTAATGATATGTACAAGGATAAAGTAGATGTGTTTATCACTGATTATAAGGAGGATGGCACAGGAACAAAGGTCTCTTTTTTATTAAAGAAAGACCAGTAATAAAATCAATCTTATAAAATAATTCATATGAAATTGAAAGCAATTCTCGTAGAAGATGAAGCGAATAGTAGAGAGATTTTGCGGAACTATTTAGCTAAATATTGTCCAGATGTTACACTTGTTGGTGAGGCTGCTACAATTAAAGAAGGCTTAGCTTTAATTCATGATAATGAATTAGATTTGGTTTTTTTGGATGTAGAAATGCCCTTTGGGAATGCTTTTGATTTATTAGAACAAGTGCCCGAAAGAACCTTTGAGACTGTTTTTGTTACGGCTTATAATAATTACGCCATGGATGCTTTAAACAATCATGCGGCTTACTATTTAATGAAACCTATTAGTATAGATGAATTAATTAAGGCCGTAGATTATGTGAAAGAAATTAGGCAGAAGGAAAATGCTTTGGAAGACAGAATTTTAAAGCCTAAATTAAGTACGGTAGAAGGTAAAATAACTATTCCCCAACAAGATGGTTTTCAGGTATTAAATGTGGCAGATATTATGTACTGTAAAGCAGATGATAACTATACCGAGATTTATATTAATGACAAGCGGATAGTGGTTAGTAAAACGCTCAAGTATTTTGAAGATGCCTTAGCAGACTTTTCTTTTGCAAGAGTTCATAAATCATATGTAGTAAATGTGAATGAGGTGGTTAAATATGTAAAAGGAAAAGGGGGGAGCGTTATTCTATCCAATGGCAAAGAACTTTTGGTTTCGGCTTCTAAGAAGAAAGATTTGCTGGCTTATTTTGAATAGGCATTTATATTAAAATGGATAAAAGATAAATAGGATGATTATAAAAACAATAAACGGAAATACCCCTAAAATAGGCGAAGACTGCTTTATAGCAGAGAATGCAGTTATTGTAGGAGAAGTTTCTATGGGGAATCAATGTAGTGTATGGTATAGTGCCGTACTTAGAGGAGATGTGCATTATATAAAAATGGGCAACAAAGTAAATATTCAAGATGGTGCCGTAATACATGCTACCTATAAAAAGTCACCAACCACTATTGGGAATAATGTATCTATCGGGCATAATGCTATTGTTCACGGGTGTACTATACATGATAATGTACTGGTAGGTATGGGGAGTATTGTTATGGACGATTGTATCGTTGAGAGTAATAGTATTATTGCAGCGGGAGCAGTAGTAACTAAAGGAACTCATGTACCTAGTGGTACTATATTTGCGGGAATGCCGGCAAAAAAAATAAAAGATATAAGTCCAGAACTAAGTTCTGGCGAAATAGATCGGATAGCAGAAAGTTATGTGATGTACTCCGGTTGGTTTAAAGAGTAGCCTGTTTCGATTCAAAATAAATATTATCACTATTTTTGCGGCATAATTAAAAGAATTAAAACGATGAATGCATATATTTTTCCGGGGCAAGGAGCACAATTTGTAGGAATGGGTTTAGACCTTTATGAAAATTATCCTGTTGCTCAGGAACTTTTTGAAAAAGCAAATGAAATTTTAGGCTTTAGTATTACAGATATTATGTTTGAAGGTACTCCAGAAGCCTTAAAGGAAACAAAAGTAACGCAACCAGCTATTTTTCTTCATTCTGTTATATTGAGTAAGGTGATGGGGGATGCTTTTAAACCAGATATGGTTGCTGGGCATTCATTAGGAGAGTTTTCTGCTTTGGTAGCAAATGGAACGTTAAATTTTGAAGACGGACTTAAATTGGTTTCTCAAAGAGCTTTAGCTATGCAAAAAGCTTGCGAATTACAGCCGAGTACTATGGCTGCAGTTTTAGCATTGGCAGATGACGTCGTAGAAAAAATATGCGCAGAAGTACCTGGTGTTGTTGTGGCTGCAAACTATAACTGCCCAGGGCAATTGGTTATTTCTGGAGAAGTAGAAGCGGTTACTATTGCTTGTGAGAAGATGAAAGAAGCTGGTGCTCGTAGAGCGCTTATGTTACCGGTAGGTGGTGCTTTTCATTCTCCCTTAATGGAACCTGCTAGAGAAGAGTTGGCAGCGGCAATTGAAAATACTGTTTTCAATACACCTTCCTGCCCTATTTACCAGAATGTAAGCACAACCGCAATTATGGATCCAGAAGAAATTAAGCAAAATCTTATTTCTCAATTAACGGCTCCTGTAAAATGGACGCAAAGTGTTCAGAATATGATTAAAGGTGGTGCTACTCAGTTTATTGAAGTAGGACCAGGAAAAGTTTTGCAAGGTTTAGTGAAGAAAATAGATTCAAGTGCTGAAGCTAAATCTGCTGAAATTGTTTAAACTCTTTTGAGTTATTTTTTATACCGATAAAAGAGGTATTTCACCTCTTTTATCGACTTAATAATCAATATTTTGAGTAATATTGGGGTCTATTTTAAATGAAGCAAAAATTAGAGAGATTTTTGTTTTTCTAAGAAATAAAACACTATAACCATGAATACCCTATACCAACCAATTGATAGGACTAGTTGCGCCAACTATTTTACGCGCGTAGTACTTGTCATCGGATTTATATTTTTACCACTCTTCATGTCTGCACAGTCTACCGTAGTTGTAGCTGCAACAGATGCTATAGCAACAGAAGGAACACCAGCAGATGATATAGGTGTTTTTGAAATAGATTTAGGCTCTGTAAATACTACAGGAGGAAATGTGGTGGTTAATTTTGTTTTCAGCGGTACCGCAACTTCAGGTACAGATTATACAGACCTTGGATCCAATGTCAGTATTCCAAATGGTGTTAGAACTGCTCAATTAACTTTAATCCCTACGGATGATGCCTTATTTGAAGGGAATGAAAGTGTGCAAATTAGATTAACAAGTACAGATAATACAGAATTTACAGTAGCAGGGAATTCTAGTAGTGATGCTTTAATTACCTTAGTAGACAATGATGGATGTAGCGCTGGAGCAACAGCTCCGCCAGTTATAAATAATATCCCTACACGATATTGTTCAGGGGTTGAGGTAGATTTATCTAGCTTTGTAACAAGAGCAGCTCCGTCCGGAACCACCTTACGTTGGAGTACAGATGCTACTCCTGATCCAGACGATGAAGCTTCATTTCTAGATGCTTCAATCATTACTTCAGGAGGAAATTTTTACGGATTCTATTATGGCACAGAAAATGGAAACGCTTGTATCTCTCCAGTTGTAAGCTTACCAACCATTAGTTTTGATACCGCTCCTTCTTTAGGGACTTTAAGTAGTAATAATCAGGCGTGTAATCAAGGCTTTTTTGGTACAACTTTAGATTTGGACTCGGCCCTTACGGGAGAAACCACCGGTGGGGTATGGAATTTAATAGAAGCCCCTTCGGGTCAGAGTACTTCCATCAATAGGTTAAATAGAGTAAATTATTTCGGGCAGCCATCTGGCTCCTATATATATACGTATACACCAAGTTATGCAGGTGCACCTTCTTGTCCTGTAGAGAGTATAGAGGTTACTATTTTTGTAACAGAATGTACTCCTTGTGATGCAGGAAACACACCTCCTCAGTTAAATACGGATGTGCCAACAGAATTTTGTGTGGTTGATGGGGAAACGATAAGTCAAGATTTAGCAGCATATACAGATAGCACAGCGCCAGCTGGTACGCGATTGGTTTGGAGTAGAAGTAATGATTATACCAGAATGGATGTGTACTTAACATCTACGGTAGTTTCGCAAGAGGGTACCTTTTATGCTTTCTTTTTAAATGATGAAGGAACTCCAGATGATAGTGATGATGATTGTGCAAGTCCAGTACTATCTGTTTCACTTGTAGTCAATGAAAAGCCAGAAATAGCAGCAACAGAAAATGCTTTATGTTCTGAAGGGATTATGACTTTAGAAGCAACAGCAACGGCAGGTAGTGTTATCAATTGGTATGCTACTATGGATAGTACAACGCCATTAGAGGAAAATACGGGTAGTTTTACAACGCCAAACTTAACACAGACAACTACTTATTATGCAGAAGCAGTATTGGGGAGTTGTCCATCAGATCGTATTCCGGTTATCGCAACCATTAGTAATGAACCTGTAGTTCAGGCATCAACAACACTGCTAAATGTATGTAATGTTGCCGGTGCAGATCTTCCGAATGTAATAGATTTAAATACAGGACTTACTCAAAATGTTTCAGGAACATGGGTAATCACGTCTGACCCTACCAATGGATTAACAATTTCTGGAACAGATACTGTAGATTTTATAAATGCTCCGGAAGGTAATTACACCTTTACATTTACAACAGATACTGCCGTTGCTCCTTGTTCAGATGCTTCTGTTACGATTACCGTAACCGTAGTAGAATGTATTTTAGATACTGATGAAGATGGACTAACAGATAGTCAGGAAAATGAACTAGGGACCAATCCAAATAATGTAGATTCTGATGACGATGGTATTTTAGATGCTATTGAAGTAGGTGACGATTTGGAAAATCCGCTAGATGAAGATAATGACGGCATTATAGATGCTTTAGATTCTAATACACTTGATAGTGATTCGGATGGTATTGTAGATCAGTTAGATCCTGGAAATTTTAATCCTTGTATTCCTAACACTTCTGCAGGAGCATGTGATCGTGAATGTGGTGTGCTATTTAATCAGTTTTCGCCAAATAGCGATGGAATAAATGATTCCTTAACGATCAGTTGTATAGAAAGCTACCCAAACAATAGCATAGAAATATTTGACCGCTACGGAAATCAAGTATTTAAAGCAGAACGCTATCAAAATAACTGGAGTGGGACGAGTAAAAACGGAGACCTTCCAAAAGGAACATATTATTACGTATTGAATTTAGGTGATTCGTCACCAATAACCAAAGGGTGGATTCAAATTATTAGATAATATGCAAAGCACTTTTAAAATGAAAAATTTGAATATAAAAATAGGTAGTGTACTTGTGCTATTGCTAGGAGCGCTAAACTTTTCCTATGGCCAACGTGAGCCTCAGTACACACAATACATGTATAATATTGGGAGTTTTAATCCAGCATATGTAGGTACCGTAGAAAATACAGAAATAACAGGCTCTTATAGAGCACAATGGATCTCTGTAGATGGGGCGCCCACTAGTATGCGTTTAGGGGTTAATTTGCCTTTTTCTAATGAAAAAAACGGACTAGGATTTAATATTATCAATGATGAATTAGGGCCATCTACACAAACATATTTTGATGTAGCGTATTCATTCCAAATAAAAGTTTCCGATAATGCAAAACTCTCTTTTGGAGTAGATGCGGGTGGTTCTTTGTTGAATGTGGATTATAATAAAGGTAGTTTTGAAGTTATGGGAGAACCGCTTCTTAACTCAGAAACCTCCTTTAACAAGTTTTATCCAACAATAGGGGCTGGACTATTTTTATATGGTGATAACTGGTATACGGGTGTTTCTGTTCCGAATTTCTTGACCGATATTGTTTACAATGATGAGGTTTCTGTGTTTATTGAAGATAAGCCTCAATTCAATTTTATTGGAGGGTATGTTTTTGAGTTGTCAGACGAACTTAAGTTCAAGCCTGCTGTACTATTAAACTATTTAGAAGGTTTGCCGTTAAATGCGAATATTTCTACTAATTTCTTAATTAGTGATGTTGTAACCTTAGGAGCTGCCTACAGGTTTGATAATGCAGTGAGTGGTTTAGCTGGAGTGCAGCTGTCCAATAGTATGTATGTAGGGTATTCTTATGATTACTCTGTAAATGGTTTTTCTAACTATAATGACGGGTCACATGAAGTAGTTCTTAAATTCTTCTTTGGAAGAGGTGGTGATGCAAAGAATAAAAATAATGGGAATACCAAAGGCAAACCAAAACAGATAGATACACCAAGATTCTTTTAATACTAAAGCATGAAAATGAAACTAAAAGCCATCCTATTATTTTTACTGATGTTTAGTGCATTTACCAATGCACAGAAGAAATCTAAAGGCGACTATTTCTTTTTTGAGTATGCCTATAAAGATGCTATTAAGGAGTATACAAAAGAGTTGTCTAAAAATAGCCTCTCTAATCAGCAATATTTAAACCTTGCAGATTCTTATTTGAAAGTCGGGAACTATACGGAAGCTGCTCAGTTATACGAGAAGCAATATCAGAAAGATACTACGCTAGCTACTCCTTATATTAATAAACTGTTATTGTCTATTAGCAAAACTAAAAGCAGGCAAGAATTTACAAGTTATACGGAGAATTTTTCTAATTTCTTTTCTAAAGAATTAAAAGATAACGCCGACTTTAACTTTGAAATTTTAGAGGATAATACCAATAAAGAACAAGATTTTCTTCTTTTTAATTGTTATTTAAATAGTCCGCAAGCAGATTTTTCTCCTGCATTTTATAAAGATGAATTGCTGTTTACTAGCGGTCGTACTAAAGCTAAAGGAAAAATCTATGAGCCTTCAGGAGAATCGTATTTAGATATTTACTCTGGAAAAGTACAAGCAGATGGAGATGTGACGGTGCCTACAGTATTTAAAAGGGTAGCAAATTCTAAGTACCATAAGGCAACCCCTTTTTATTCTGAAGCATTAAAAGGTATCATCTATATGTTGTCAAATGCAGATGGTGATAATTTACTCTTTGATAATAAAGGTAAAAATACGCTGGCCATTGGATTGGTGAGTGAAAAAGGAAAGTTTGAATATTTACTAAGAGATTTAAGTACTTCTTTTTATTACCCATACTATGAAGCAGCATCAAGCAAGCTTTATTTTGCAGCAAATTTTGAAGGCGGTTTTGGAGGTACAGATATTTACTACGTACATACAAATAATGGGCAAATTATGTCTGCTCCTATTAATTTAGGACCAAAAATAAATTCTTCTGGGAATGAAATTGCACCTTTTATCTTTGAAGGTAGTTTGTTTTTCTCGTCTGATATTTTTTACGGTCTAGGAGGTATGGATATGTATACTTCAAATATAACTGCAGATGGTTTTAGCACTCCTGTGAACCTTGGTAAAGGAATTAATAGTACCTATGATGATTTCGGATTTATCATTAAAAAGAACGAAGCAGATAATCTATATGTAGGATATTTTTCTTCTAATAGAGAAGGAGGTAAGGGTAAGGATGATATTTATGGTTTTAAAGTAACGGAAAAACCAGGTTTAAAAACTATCGTTATTAAAGGCGTAGTTGTAAACCCAGCTAATAACCGTGCTATAGAAGAAGCTAGTATCACCTTGTTAGATGAGGATGAAAATATTCTTAAGCAAGCGGTTAGTGATGCTGAAGGTAATTATGAATTCGAAATTCCGTTTAGAAAAGGCTATGCTGTAAAAGCGTATAAGAAAGGGCACGGACGTTTTTATGAAAAGTTCCTTCAGGAGGAAGAAGTAAAAGCTGTTACGCAAAATGTAAAAATTGGTTTGCCTTTTATTCAAGATGTTGTAGAAGAAAAAGAAAATAAAACAGTCATCAAATTACAGAAATTCTATTTCGCTAAGGGTTCAAGTACCATTACACCTGCAATTGCTTCAGAATTAGATAAGGTGGCTGCTGTCGTTGTGAATTTTCCTAATATTAGACTTAAGGTAGAATCACACACCAATAGCCGTGGAAGCGATGCTAGAAACTTAGCATTGTCACAAGACAGAGCTACAGCCGTTAAAAATTACCTACTTAGTAAAGGTGTGGCGACTGATAATGTAGCAGAATACATTGGATATGGAGAAAACCTATTGATAAACCAATGTAAAAATGGTGTTTATTGCTTAGAGTTCTTGCATAACCAGAATGATAGAACTTTAATTACCGTGCTAAACTATGATGAGTTGAACTAATAGATTTGTAGCGGTCATTGGAATTTGGCCTGTCTTATTGAGATAATTGATAGCTTATTTTATCTCAATTTTTTCGCCGTAAAACTTAGGTTGCTTATTTGTTAGTAGATCCAAAAATACTTTTACACGTGCAAAATATTCTCGTATTTGTACTTTGAAGCCGTTTTTTCCGGTGATGTCTTTGGCATTGAACCCTATGGCCTTTAAGCCTTTTTTATGCGCTAGGTAAATGGCTCGGTCATTGTGAAATTCTTGAGAAATTACTGTAACGCTAGTTAGTCCAAAAATATGTTTTGCGCGCATCATGGAATCTAGCGTTCTGAATCCGGCATAGTCTAAAAATATTTTGTCTTCAGGAATTCCGCCTTTTACCAGATCCTTTTTAATGGCTTTAGGCTCATTGTAATAAATACTTCCGTTATCTCCACTTACTAGTACGAATTTTATTTTATTGGCCTTATATAAGGCTATGGTAGCTGTAATTCTATGCGTGTAGTAGGGGTTGGGTTGACCGGATACAAGCTTCTTCGCGGTTCCTAAAATTAGGCCAACTCTATTGGCTGGTATTTTTTCTACTGATGTGTATGTTTCTCCTTCTGTAGACACATCAATAATGTAATTACAACTAAGTAGTATCGCAAAAAATAACACGATACATACGGCAATTACTTTTAGAATTCTTTTAAGCATATTTTATAAACTTAGGAATAAAGATAATTAAAACCTTATTCTGTTAGTCTTTTTCAAGTAAAATAGTAATTTCAAGGTTTATAGTTTTACAAATCATTCTGTAGCATAGGGTGACACTTAGAAGTGTATTTATGAGATATAAATGTTTAATTTTTTTATTGTTTTTGGTGATCACATCATGTGTGAGTATAAAGAGCTATAACCGTCAAATTACAAAATTGCATACAGTAGAGGAGCTGCACCAAGATGTAGATCATGTCTATGCCAAATTAAAAAAGCTACATCCCAGATTGTACCAATTTATAACAGAGGAAGATTTAGATCGTAAATTTGACAGCTTAAAAGGAACCATAGACGCGCCAATGGCTAGTACTGATTTTTATAAGAAGTTGGCGCCTGTAGTTTCAGAGGTGAGACAAGGTCATATTTCTATAAGTCCGCCATTTCCAAGATTTACAAAAAAAGAACGTAAACTTCGTAGAAAAGATAAATTTGAATTTTATGATGTTGCTTTTGAAAAGGTGGATGATGCCTTTCTAATAAGAGATAATTATGGTTTAGATAGTACGCTTGTAGGAGCAGAAGTATTAGCGGTAAATAAGGAGCCTATAGATGATTTGGTGTCTAATTACCAGCATGTATTTTCTTCAGATGGGTATAATACTACGTTCAAAGATAGGTTTGTTGCCTTGCGTTTTTCGGGTTTCTATTTACGAGATAAGGGACGGTTAGATAGCTTGGAGTTAAAACTTAGGCATAAAGATTCTATTTTCACAAAAATGCTGAGGACTATTCCGAAAGATTCTTCAAATGTAAAGAAAATGCCAAAAGACTCTACCGTAAAAGAGCTTGTGCTAACAAAGCAAGAAAAGAAGGATAAAAAGCGTTTAGATAAAATTAGGAGAAAGGATAATTCTAAATATGGTTTTGACAAAAGTAAAAACCAGTGCACGCGTAATTTTAGGTTTCTAGAGCAAGACAGTACGATAGCGTATATGAAAATCAGAGGATTCTCAAATGGTCCGTACTCTAATTTTTATGAAGAATCTTTTCAAAAGATAGCATCGGCTAAAGCTAATACACTTGTATTAGATCTCCGAGATAACACAGGAGGTAGATTAGATGAGATAGCTCTTTTGTATGCGTACTTAACAGATAAAGAGCATCAATTTATACGTAAGGGAGAAAGTAAAACCAGAATTCCTTTTCATAAAGGACTTATATCCCGTAGAAGTCCCTTTTTGTTAAATGTGCTTGGTGTTATTGTGGCACCGGTTACCATACCGTTAGAATATACAAGAACGCATAAGAAAAATGGTGTATTATATTATAAGTTTAAAACATCTAAAGAGAATAAAAAGCCAAAAGAGCTCCATTTTGATGGAGCATTATATGTTTTAATTAATGGAAATTCCTTTTCTGCATCTTCAATTCTTTCAACGGCCTTAAAAGGTTCGGGTAGGGCTACATTTGTGGGCGAAGAGACAGGCGGGCATTATAACGGAACAGTTGCGGGAATTAGTAAGTTTATTCAATTGCCAAATTCAAAAGTAACGGTAAGTTTTGGAATGTTACACATACAATCTCCCTTTGAAAATCAAGAAATAGGGTATGGTATAAAGCCAGACGTGCGTATTGTTCCCAATAAAGAAAATAGAGCTAAGAATGAAGATCCAGAGCTAGAATGGGTAATAAAAAATCTCAAGCAATAGTTTTTTTAGTTATATTTAATTAACTTATATTAGATTGATAAGATCTTCTTATATTCAAATAGGGTTAAAATATTACTAATTGCAAATTTCATGGTTTGGTATAATTAGGTATTTTGTAGATTTGTTTATAAGATTTTATACTTTTGAACTTATTTATTTGCATTAATTGTGGAACTAAAATATGTTTGAATTTTATAATAAAGGGTCTTAAATTATCGTTGTATTTGAACAAAATGAATTTATAGACAAGGTAGATTTAAAAAATGTAGCTATGGATGTATTAGAAAAAGCATTAGAATTTGAAGGGCGAAAAATGTCAGGTATGACAACTAGCGATAGAGTAGAGGCTTCAAGAGAAGCAAAAACCTTGATATTGGCACTTAACGAAATATACAAGGAAAGTAAAGATACAGAGTTAATGGACGTTATGAAGCGTTTAACGGTAATTAAGCGTAAGATAGATAAGCGTCTTAACGGAAAGCTTGTTGTTTAAGAAGCTTTAGAATTGTAAATACAAAAGGCTCAAGAATAATTTTCTTGAGCCTTTTTTGTATTTACCTAAGTTTTGCAAAAGTTAAGTTATAGGGGCTTCATTTTTGGTAATATGTACAATAGCATCTCCTTGGTTAACGATAGGTGATTGATTAACACAAATGATGTGACCCGCAAAAGTTGCTTTTTGTTTTTTCTCAAAATAACCAAACGGATCAGACAGGCTTCCTAAATTATCTCCAACATTTACAAACTGCCCTAGTTGTATTGTTGGGTGAAAAAGGCCGGAGAATTTTGCTCTTATCCATGCAGAGTCGCTCACCAAATAGGTAGTTTCTTTCAGCGGTTTTAGAGTGGCTATTTCTTTTTGAAAATTGCGAATACCTAGTTGCTGCATGACTTTAAGGGTGCCTGTTAGGCCAATCTTTGAAACTTCGTTATTGATGTTTAAAGATTTTCCTCCTTCAAATAAGAGTACTTTTTTGTTCAACTTATTTAAGGTCTCTCTAAAAGATTTTTCTCTTTTGGCTGAGGTAATGATAAATCTAGTGCCAAATATTTTAGCTAGCTCTAGGCTTTCTGCATCATTTTTTCCAATTCTGATTTGCGGTGCGTTAAAACGACTATCGCCTCCCGTATGAAAATCGATACAGTAATCAATATGTGGAACAATCTCCTTTACGATATGGTACGCAAACCTGCTGGCAAGTGATCCACGTAAACTTCCAGGGAAAACACGATTCAAATCTCTACCATCAGGAAATTCTCTGGTTTGGCTTAGAAATCCAAAAACATTCACCACAGGGATGCAAATAGTCATGCCAGCTGTGGGAATATGATATTTTTCTGATATAATTTTTCGAACAATTTCAACACCGTTGATTTCATTACCGTGAATACCGCCGGTTAGTAATAGTGTTGGGCCACTTTCTTTAGCTCTTGAAACTATAACAGGTACTTCTATAGTAGAGCCTGTATGTAGTTTTGCTATATTTAGCGATAATTGATGTGTTTCACCAGGTAAGATAAGTTGGCCTAGAACTCTAATTTTTTTATTCGGCATTTCTTTCAACGTATTTTATAATATGTCCTGCAATATTCTTTCCAGTAGCAATTTCAATACCTTCTAATCCGGGAGAAGAATTTACTTCTAATATTAATGGGCCACGAGAAGACTGTAGCATATCTACACCTGCAATACCTAAGCCTAAACATTTAGCGGCTTTAAGAGCTGCATTTTCTTCTTCATCTGTTAATTCTATAATATTGGCTGTACCTCCACGGTGTAAGTTAGATCTAAATTCACCTTCTTTACCTTGTCTTTTCATAGCGCCCACAACAACCCCGTCAACAACAAAAGCTCTAATATCTGCGCCTTTTGCTTCTTTGATGAACTCTTGAACGATAACTCGTGCTTGTAGCCCATTAAAGGCTTCTAAAATAGATTCAGCAGAATTTCGATTATCTGCTAGAACAACACCTAAACCTTGAGTACCTTCTAATAGTTTTATTACCAGGGGTGCGCCACCTACTTTATCAATTACACCGCTAACGTCTTTAGAGTAATTACTAAAAACGGTTTTGGGTAAGCCCAATCCTGCTCTAGATAAAATTTGTAAGCTTCTTAATTTATCTCTAGATCGTACCAATGCCTGAGATTCCGTAGCGGTAAAGACTTTCATCATTTCAAATTGCCTAACAACAGCTGTACCATAAAAAGTTACAGAAGCTCCAATTCTAGGAATTACGCCATCTACATCAGTAATTTCTTCTCCTTTGTAAACAATACAAGGTCTTTTTTTTTCAATGACTAAGTCGCATTTAGTATGGTTAACGACAACCATTTCATGTCCCTTTTTTTCACCTGCTTCAATGAGTCTTTTCGTAGAATACAGATTTTGATTTGCGGATAGGATTACAATTTTCATGTTTAATTTGTTAAGTATGGAGTTTAGGATTTGCAGAATAGAATCCTTTTTCAACTATTTATTATTTAAAGTGATTAGGTGTTTCAATAGGTGGTAAGGGAAGCAAATGAATACGGAAAAGTATCTGTTGCTTTTTCTTTTTTAACTGATGTTGGTGCTCAATAATTAGTGTTTATGAAGGTTATAGAAGCTATTGAATGGTAATTTATACTAGTAAGAAATAGTTATTCAGATAAGGTAGCCAAAATAAACTTAAAATAAAATTCTCAGTAGTTTTTTTAGAAGTATTTGTCAAATGTAAAATTCACGTAAACTATTACACCAACCTGCATCGCATTCTTTACTTTATTGCAAGGTAATAATGTCTTAAATAAAAAATGAGCTCTTGAAAATAGGTAGTTTTTTGAGTAGAAAAATGTATAGGAAACTCAATGTTGTGCCAACAGTTAATCCAGTAATGATATCTAAAGGGTAGTGTACTCCTAGATAAATGCGACTATAACTGACAAGGAGTGCCCAAGATGTTAATCCTAAAAGTATCAATTTATTTTTTTTGTAAAAAAGTAAACTAAAGAATCCCGCTAAGGCTGAAGAGTTAGCTGCATGGGCAGAAAAATACCCAAATTTACCGCCACAATGATTTCTTACATTTCGCATGAGAAGACTAATGTCTTCGTCATGACAAGGTCTTAATCTGGTTACGCTGTTTTTTACGATAATGGATAGTTGTTCTGTGCTTAACAGTAGTGCTACTACTGTAATTACAATATAGATGGTTTTTATGAGTCCAAAGCTTCTATAGGTGTAATATAGCATGAATAGGTAAATAGGAATAGTAACAAAGCTTAATGTTCTAGATAGGTATATCCATAATCCGTCCCAGGTAGGTTTGCCAAGTCCGTTTAAATATAAAAAAATGTCTTGATCAATTTTAACAAGCTCTTCTAGCATAAAATAGGATAACTAGTAATTTTTAGGGTAATATAATTTATGGGATTAAAACCGACCAACAATTCCAATTTTACCGGGTCCTAAGTCTAAATTCCAACTTACTTTCTTAGACTGGTTATTATACTTTTCATCGTATCGTCCATCAAGATATCTATCTATAGATTCTACAGTGAAGATACTGATGGCTACTCCTAGTGCTACATCAGTTAACCAATGCTGGCCGTCCCACATTCTAGAAACACCAGGGATGAGTCCTACGGTATAAATACCTGCTTTTGTCCACGGATTTTTAAATTGCTTTGCAATAGCGTAGGCGTTGGTAAAAGCTAACATGGTATGACCGGAAGGAAAAGAATGAAAATTTCTACTAGGATTAAAAGGATCAAAAGTATCTTTTGTTTTTCCGCTTACAGGACGTGCTCTACCTACAAGAGATTTGGTTAATTGCTGCAGTAGTCCGGCGGAAGTAGCGGACGCGATCAAGAGAACTCCAGTACGTCTTAATTTTTCGTTTTTGGTGACTAAGCCTGTTAAGTAGACTCCTCCGGTAAACATGTAGTTGTATTGTGGACTCCCAAATTCGCTTCCGTAGTCTCTTATAAATTCAGGAATTCCTTCTTTTTGGCGTATCGAAAAATTAGAAGTTTCTTCATCAAAAATATAAAGTATTCCTGTTCCTGCAGTGATAGCTCCAAGAGTAGCCCATTGTTTGCCTTGCCAATGTAAGGGTCTGGTGTAAGAATAGCCTACGCCTCCAAAAACACTGCCTAAATCATATTTGAAAGACTGCCATGTAGTTTCTGTAGAATCAGAAAAAGGCTGTGCTTCTAAAGATTGTTGTCCTTGTAGATGGCGTAAGCCAATAAGGAAGAAAATTACGATAGGGAGTATTTTTACCTTCTGAGTTATTTTATGATTTTGCATAGAATTTAATGGGTGTATTGTACAGCTATAAATTACAAAAATAAAGGTTATGGGTTATACTTAGGGATTTTTTAGTCGTAGCAGACAGATAAAATTGTTAAGTGTGCTCAACTACCTGCTCTTTATGGCTACACACTTTGTCAATTAAAGTTGGTGTGAAATAAAAAACCCTTGAAAATCATAAAGATTAACAAGGGTTCTTGTACTCGAGGCGGGACTTGAACCCGCACGGACTAATGTCCATTGGATTTTAAGTCCAACGTGTCTACCAATTCCACCACTCGAGCCTATTTGCCACTACGGCTAGGATCATTGTTTAAACGTATACAAATATACTGTTTAATACAGAGCGAAAAAAGGGATTCGAACCCTCGACCTCCACCTTGGCAAGGTGATGCTCTACCCCTGAGCTACTTTCGCAGTTGATGTTTTATTTTAAAGAACTTCACATTCGTTCCAAATGCGGATGCAAATTTAATATAATTCTATAAAAACCAAAGAAAAAAAGCAGAAAAGAATTAAAAAAAATAATTAACTGCTTTTGTTCGTTTGCTATGCATTAAAATACAGCTATTTAGCTTTTTTTAATTTTAGCTTAAGCATTTTCTTTTTTGGTTAAAAGACGTTTAATTTCATTCAATTTCATCAAAGCTTCTACTGGAGTAAGCGTATTTATGTCTAAATGAGTAATTTCTTCTTTGACTTGTTGAAGCAATGGATCATCTAAATTGAAGAAACTTAATTGCATTTCTTCTTGGGCATCTTTTAATTTTCCGGTGAGTTCTTCACTAGAATGCGATTTTTCTAGTTTTTTTAGAATCTTATTGGCTTTAGTAATTACCTGTTGTGGCATTCCGGCCATCTTTGCTACATGTATTCCAAAACTATGTTCACTGCCACCTGGTGTAAGTTTGCGTAGAAAAAGAACATTGTCTTTAAGTTCCTTTACAGAAACATTGTAATTCTTAATACGCTCAAAGGTGGTGGCCATTTCATTAATTTCATGGTAATGGGTAGCGAATAGAGTTTTTGCTCGCGCAGGGTGTTCGTGTAAGTATTCAGAGATTGCCCAAGCGATAGAAATACCATCATAGGTACTCGTACCTCTACCAATTTCATCCAAAAGTACTAAACTACGTTCAGAGAGGTTGTTTAGGATAGAGGCGGTTTCGTTCATTTCTACCATAAAAGTAGATTCTCCCATAGAGATGTTGTCGCTAGCACCAACGCGTGTAAATATTTTATCTACAAAGCCAATTTTGGCTTGTTCTGCAGGAACAAAGCTTCCCATTTGAGCTAGAAGTACAATAAGTGCTGTTTGCCTTAAAATGGCAGATTTACCACTCATGTTAGGACCAGTAATCATAATAATCTGTTGCTCGTCCCTATTTAAAATAACGTCATTGGCAATATAAATTTCGCCTAACGGAAGTTGCTTTTCAATAACAGGGTGCCTGCCATTGATAATTTCAATTTCTGTCGTATCATTTATAATTGGTAAGGTATAGTTGTTTTCTTTGGCTAATTGGGTGAAGCCACAAAGACAATCTAATTGCGCTATTTGAAAAGCATTATTCTGTACTGGAGAAATATATTCTTGCATCCACATAATAAGTTGCGCGAATAGTTCTTGTTCTAAAGTCAGAATTCGTTCTTCGGCGCCTAAAATTTTGCCCTCATATTCTTTTAATTCTTCTGTAATATACCGCTCTGCATTTACGAGTGTTTGTTTTCTAATCCACTCTTCAGGAACCTTATCTTTATGTGTATTACGTACTTCAATATAATATCCAAATACATTATTTGAGGCTATTTTTAAAGAACTAATACCAGTACGTTCTGTTTCTCGCTCCAGCATTTTGTTGAGGTAATCTTTGCCGGAAAAGGCCAAGCCTCTTAATTCGTCTAATTCTTCAGAATAACCTTTGGCTATGGTAATGCCTTTGAGCATATTTACAGGAGCTTCTTCATGAATCATCTCCTTAATTTTAGAACGCAACAAATCGCAAGCATGCAATTGGTCTCCAATAAATTTTACGGCCTCATTTTTACTCTGCACGCACAGTTGCTTGATGGGTACAATTGCTTCAAGAGAATTTTTTAATTGGATGACTTCTTTAGGATTAATTTTACCGGTAGCGACTTTAGAAATTAACCGCTCTAAATCTCCAATTTGCTTTATATGGTTTTGAAGTTTGGTGTGTATGGTTTCATTGCTTTTTAAATAAGAAACAACTTCATGTCTTCTTTTAATTTTTTCAATATTTTTTAGCGGTAGGGCTAGCCAACGTTTTAGCATTCTCCCTCCCATAGGAGAAATTGTTTTATCTATGATATCAAGTAGCGTAATCGCATTACTATTGTTGGCGTGGTATAATTCTAGGTTACGAATGGTAAAGCGGTCCATCCAAATGTACTCTTCTTCTGCAATACGCTCTAATTTACTAATGTGTTGCAATTGCCTATGCTGAGTTTCTGTAAGGTAATGCAGGGCTACTCCTGCAGCCGTAATACCAAGATTTAAATGGTCAACGCCAAAACCTTTTAAGCTTTTTGTCTTAAAATGATTGGTGAGTGTTTCCAAAGCATAGTCATCTTGAAAAACCCAATCTTCCATAAAAAAAGTATGAAATTGCTTTCCAAACGTGTCTATAAATTCTTTTTTATGAGACTTGGAGACTAGAATTTCATTGGGGGCAAAGTTTTGCAATAGTTTATCTACTTGGTCTTCTGTACCTTCAGAAGTTAAAAATTCTCCAGTAGAGATGTCTAAAAATGCAACGCCTATGCCTTTTCTTCCAAAATGTATGGCCGCAAGAAAATTATTGCTTTTTGCATTTAAAATATCATCATTAAAAGCTACTCCGGGAGTTACTAATTCTGTAACGCCACGCTTGACAATGGTTTTTGTTTGTTTAGGGTCTTCAAGTTGATCGCAGATTGCCACGCGATGTCCTGCTTTTACTAATTTAGGTAAATAGGTATTTACAGAATGATGCGGGAACCCTGCCAATTCTGTTTTTTCACCGCCATTATTTCTATGGGTAAGTGTTATCCCTAATATTTGTGAAGCTTTGATAGCGTCATCTCCAAACGTTTCATAAAAATCACCTACACGAAACAATAACAAGGCATCAGGATATTTCTTCTTGATGGTGTTGTATTGATTCATTAAAGGAGTTACCTTCTTTTTTTCTGTCTTTGCCAAAAGCTATATAATTAACCTATTTTTGCATCAAAATAATGAAAAACGAATGTACTATTTTCTTTAGGGAATATACATTATTGTTGATATTTTGAAATAAGTTTTTGATTTAAGAAACATGCGAAAATTAAAGAATAGTGAACTAGAGCGTTTAGATGTAGATGGATTTAAAGAAGCCGAGAAAACTCCATTGATTATTGTTCTAGATAATATTAGAAGTTTAAATAATATAGGTTCTGTTTTCAGAACGGCCGATGCATTTTTAATAGAAAAGATATACCTATGTGGTATCACAGCCCGGCCGCCTCATAAAGATATTCATAAAACAGCCTTGGGAGCAACAGATAGTGTGGTTTGGGAGTACGCAGAAAATACCATGGAGGTGATTAAGTCTTTAAAGAAAGATAAAGTAACCACTTTAGCTATTGAACAGGCAGAGAATGCTGTTTTTTTAAATGATTTTCAAGTGTCTAAAGACCAAAAATATGCCTTAATTTTTGGGAATGAAGTAAAAGGGGTTTCCCAAGAAGTGGTTTCTAGTAGCGATGCAGTTATTGAAATTCCCCAATATGGTACAAAACATTCTTTAAATATTTCCGTAAGTGTAGGTGTGGTAATTTGGGATTTATGGGCGAAGTTAAAAGTGTAATTAGCTTTCCAAATTAGAGATATAAAAAACCCTAACTTTTCAGTTAGGGTTTTTTGTATAGTTTGAGTTAGTTAGTTCTAAAACCAGCAATTAAACGGTGCTTAATTGCAGTTTTAATAGATGCAATTAACTAAAACCATTCTAACTATGCAAATAAAATGTGAATATTGTCTTAATTATTTACTCCTACGCTGTATTCAATTATTTGGTCTACAATAAAATTGTAATCCTTTTCTTTCTGAACGAAATCCAATTCGCTAATATCAATAATTAAAGTATTGTGATCGGGAGCACTTTTAATGAAATCTAAGTACCCACGATTAATTTTTTCTAAATAATCAGAAGGGATATTTTGTTCGTAATCGCGATCTCTTTTCTTGATGTTTTCTAAAAGGCGTTCTGTATTTTGATATAAGTAAACGTATAACCCTGGTTTTTTAACTTCTTTATGCATGAAATTAAAAACTTTTCGGTACAGTTTAAACTCTTCTTCCTGTAGGGTTACTTTGGCAAAAATCAACGATTTAAAGATATCATAATCACTCACCATAAAACTCTTAAAAAGATCAAATTGTGAAGTGTCATCTGTAAACTGTTGGTATCGCTCTGCTAGAAAAGACATTTCTAACGGGAAGGCATAACGCGCTTGATCTTCATAAAACTTAGGAAGAAAAGGGTTGTCAGCAAAGCGTTCTAAAATTAACTTGGCATTAAAATCGTCCGATATTTTACTTGCTAATGTTGTCTTTCCAGCTCCAATGTTACCTTCAATGGCAATAAAGTTTAGTTTAGAGAAAAGTAATTCACGCGTTTTATATAGCTTTAAATTAGTTTTCGTAACCGTACTTTTATCACGGCACATCTGTATCATGTTGCGCGTATCTTTATTAAATATAGGATGGTAAAATTGCGGAGCAATATCACTTAACGGTTTTAAAACAAACTTTCTATCCTGTAATGCTGGGTGTGGTAATGTTAGGGTGTTAGAGTTGATGATGTCATAGTCATAATAAAGTATGTCTATATCAATACTTCGTGCAGCATAACCTTCTGTGGTGTTTCTAACGCGACCTAAGCTTTTTTCAATCGCATGTATTTTCTGGAGCATAAGCTCTGGTAGCATGTTGGATTGTAAGGCAATGCAACAATTATAGAAATCTTCGGACTCAAAGCCCCAAGACGGACTCTCGTACACATTGGAAATAGCAGCAACCGCGCTAATATCTTCAGAAATCTTGAAAATTGCGCTTTGCAGGTTGTAGAGCTTGTTGCCAAGATTACTACCTAACGATAAATATATTATTTTGGGGTTGTTCATAATAGCGGAACAAAATAAATAAAACAATTTAACATTAGTTATCTTTGTGGGGAATTTATAACGAAATTTTAATGAAATTTTTAAGAAATCTTTTAGCAGCCATTATAGGGTGCTTAATTGCGTTTGGTGTTTTATTTGGAATGTTTTTAATTTTTGCAGCACTTCTAGGTAGCGAAGATGGTGAAAAAACTATTAAAAGTAACTCCGTTTTAGAAATTCAAATACAAAATCCAGTGCAAGATTATGTAGGTCGTGATGAATCAGATCCTTTTGCAGGTTTGTTTCAGCAAGCGCAGGGTTTAAATGAAATCATACATGCGATTAAAGTTGCTAAAAATGATAGTAAAATTAAAGGGATTAGTATTAATAATAACTTTATAATTGCAGGATTGTCGCAAACACAAGCCATTCGTTACGCTTTAGAAGATTTTAAAACTTCGGGTAAATTTATATACGCCTATGCCGATATATATGTGCAGAAAGATTTTTATTTAGCATCTGTCGCAGATAGTTTGTTTTTAAATGAAGTAGGATCATTAGATTTTAAGGGGCTTTCTTCAGAAGTTCTTTTTTATAAAGACTTGCAAGAGAAAACAGGAATTAAAATGGAGGTTATTCGGCATGGAAAATATAAGAGTGCTGTAGAGCCTTATTTGACTAATGAAATGAGTGAAGCCAACAGAACTCAAATAAAAGAATTGCTTAATTCTCTTTGGGGTTCCATGGTAGATGAAATTGCAGTAAGCAGAAATATGTCTTCGGAGAATTTAAATGTTATCGCGGATACTTTAGGAGGTAGAATGCCACAATTGGCAAAAGAATCTGGTTTAATAGATGACGTATTGTTTTTTGATCAATATGAGCATAAGCTTAAAAATGCGGCAAGAATAGCGATAGAAGAAGATATTAATTATGTTTCTCTTGAAGATTATATTGATACGGCAAATAAAACCAAGTTGTATAAAGGTGATGATAAAATTGCTGTAATTTATGCGCAAGGTGAGATTTTGTACGGAGAAGGTGGGCCAGATATCATAGGTCAAGGAATCATTAATTCATCACTTAAAAAAGCAAGAGAAGACGATGCTGTTAAAGCAATTGTACTTCGGGTAAACTCTCCAGGAGGTAGTGCCTTAACTTCCGATATTATTTGGAGAGAAATAGAACTTACTAAAGCAATTAAGCCTGTGGTAGTTTCTATGGGAGATGTAGCGGCTTCAGGAGGATATTATATTGCGGTAGGTGCAGATAAGATTTTTGCAGAGCCTACGACTATAACAGGGTCAATTGGGGTCTTTGGTACCATTCCTAATGCGACAGAATTAGCTGAAAATATAGGGATAAATGCAGAACAAGTAGGGACTAATAAAAACTCAGTAGATTACTCTTTGTTTGAGCCTATGACAGATAGATTTAGAAATATGATGCAAGAAAGTGTAGAAGGCACTTATAGTACGTTCTTAGAACGTGTGGCGGAAGGAAGAAAAATTACCGTGGCAGAAGCAGATAGTATGGCGCAAGGTAGAGTTTGGAGTGGCGTTGATGCCAAGAATCTTGGTTTGGTAGATGAATTAGGAAGTTTAGATGACGCTATTAAAGGCGCAGCAGAATTGGCTGATGTTGCTAGCTATGGCATAAAAATATTTCCAAAATATAAGTCTGGCTTTGAGCGTTTCATGGAAGATTATGGTGGGGCTAGCTCTAAAATTAAGCAAGATTTTATTCGTGAAGAACTTGGTTTAGAAGCGTATTCGATCTTAAAAGAAGTGAAAGCGGCAATGGGTCAAGAAGGGGTGCAAGCTAGGGTGCCTTTTGTGTTAAGTATAAAATAAGAGTAGATTATTTAAATGACTACAGCAGATAAAAGGTTCGCTTTTAAACTATATTTATTTTTAGCAGCATTGTTTATTACCTCTCTGGTGGTGTCTAATCTTATCTTTCAAAAGTTTTTCTATTGGAAACCTTTTGGAGATGTAACAATTTTTGGCGCAAGTTTATTTGAGGTTTCTGTAGGTATTTTGCCGTACCCTATTACTTTTTTAATTACAGATCTTATCTCAGAAATGTATGGAAGGAAAAAAGCGAACCAAGTAGTTACTGCAGGTATTTTTGCTTCGTTCTTTTCTATGGGAATTGTTTTATTGGCCAATTACGTTCCTGCTATTGAAGGTTCTCCTGTGCAGGATGATACTTTTAATCATGTGTTTGCTTTGTCGCCCATTGCGGTTTTAGCTTCCATGATAGCCTATCTGCTGGCGCAATATATAGATGTAGCTATTTATCATTTCTGGAAAAACGTAACTAAAGGAAAGCATTTGTGGCTCCGTAATAATTTTTCAACATTCTTATCTCAATTTATAGACACCTTTGTGGTCGTAGGTTTGTTATGTATTTTCAAAGTTTTGCCATGGAGCCTCTTTAAAGGGCTTGTAATTAGTGGCTTTATTTTTAAGATAATTATAGCATTTCTAGATACTCCTTTCCTGTATTTTTGCGTATATCTATGTAGAAAACGATTCAAGCTAAAGGTTGGTGAAGAAATAGTTTTCGATTATTAAAATAATACGTGGCGGATTGAGTTATAACAATTAGTAATTCAATTAATTAAGGTGGTGATTTACTGCTAATTTTAACCTTCGGTTTAAAACGTGAAAATTTAAACGAATACAAATCTTATAAGAGGCTTAGTAGATGAAAAAGAAAATATTAAAAATTGTAGGTATTGTTTTATTGCTATTTGTAATAATACTAATCGCAGCGCCCTTTTTTCTAAAAGGTAAAATAGCTGAAATCATAAAAAATAAAGTAAATAATAGCATCACGGCTACCTTTGATTTTGAGGATGCAGATTTAACGCTATTTACTTCCTTTCCGAATGCTAAGCTTACCATGAACAATATTTCCTTGGTCAATAAGGCCCCTTTTGTTGGTGATACCTTATTCTCTTCAAAAGAAGTGGCTTTGAATATGTCTATTAAAGAATTGTTTAAAGGAGCCGATGAGGCCATTGCAATTTCTAGTTTAACTATAGATGGTGCTTTGGTAAATATCTTAGTAAATGAAGAAGGTGTTGCCAATTATGATATTGCAGTAGAAGATGCTAATGCTCCGGCAGCAGAGGAATCTGAAGCTTCTAGCAATTTTACTTTTTCCATGGATTCTTACGCAATTAATAATGCTAGGATAAAATATCTAGACAAAGCGACAGGAATGCGATTTGAACTTGTAGATATGAATCATTCTGGAACTGGAGATTTGTCTTTAGAGAAATCAGAATTAGATACTAAAACAAGTGGGTTGGTGTCTTTTGAAATGGATAGTACAAATTACTTGAATAAAAATCCTATAAAATTAGATGCGCTTATTGGGGTAGATTTAGCGACAAGCACGTATAGTTTTTTAAAGAATGAAGCTTTAATAAACCAACTTGCATTAGTTTTTGATGGTTTTATAAAGTTGAATGATGATAGTCAAGAGATTGATATTAGCTTTAAAACACCTTCGTCTGACTTTAAAAACTTTTTAGCAGTTATTCCTGAAGAGTATTCTAAGAACATAGAAAATGTAAAAACTACCGGAAACTTTAGTATCGCAGGAAGATTTAATGGTATTGTTGATGATACTCATATTCCAAAATTTAAGATTGATATTAATTCTGATAACGCTTCATTTAAATATCCAGACTTACCTAAAGCGGTGCGTAATGTTTTTATAGATACGGAAATTACGAACGAGACTGGAATTGTTGATGATACGTATGTAGATATTAGAAAACTATCTTTTATGATTGATGAGGATAAGTTTAATATGGTGGCTAATATTAAAGACTTAATGGGGAATACCAAGGTAAAGTCTCATATAGATGGTAAAATGAATTTAGCGAATATCGCTAAGGCGTACCCGGTGCCTGTAGATTTAAAATTAGAAGGCTTATTAGCGGCAGATGTAAATGCAGCTTTTGATATGGCATCTATTGAAAATGAAAAGTATGAGAATACGAATATCAATGGGAATCTTAGTTTAAAAAATTTCGTATACAATTCAGAAGAGCTTAAAAATCCTGTAAAAATCACCTCTACGGCAGTAACTTTCAACCCTAAAACGGTTTCTTTAAATGAGTTAAGTGGTGTTACAGGTAAGACAGATTTTAGTGCTACAGGTACTATAAATAACCTTTTGGGTTTCATGTTTAATGATGAAAATGTAGAGGGTAATTTTAATTTAAAATCAAACACCTTTGCGGTAGATGATTTTATGGTAGAAGAATCGGTCGCGGAGGCTGAAGAAGTAGCTAAAACTACCACAACAACTACTGCGGGTACAGAGCAAATAAAAATACCATCTTTTTTAGATGCTACTATTAATGCTTCAGCAGGAACAGTATTGTATGATAATCTTACCTTAAAGGATGTATCAGGTACTATGATAATTAAAGATGAAAAAGCAACTCTGCAAAATATGACGTCTTCAATTTTTAATGGAAAATTAGCCTTCAATGGTGAGGTTTCTACTAAGAATGAAACACCAACGTTTGCTATGAAACTAGGAATGGATAGTTTTAATATTAGCGAAACTTTTAAAGCATTAGAATTGTTTAAAGTACTTGCGCCAGTAGCGAATGCTATCCAGGGTAAATTAAATTCCGATATCTCTATATCTGGAATGTTGAACAATGACTTTACGCCAAATTTAGCAACGATTTCGGGAAATCTTTTAGCGGAGATATTTGGTACTGAAGTAGATCCAAATCAAACCAAAGTATTGTCAGCTTTAAATAGCAAGCTTAGCTTTTTATCTTTAGATAAATTAGATTTAAAAGGATTAAAAACTGCGTTGTCTTTTGATAATGGAACGGTAACAGTGAAACCTTTTACAGTAAATTATCAGGACATTGCCGTGACGGTTAATGGAAGCCATACATTTGATCAAAAAATGAATTATGCGGCTGTGCTTAATGTGCCGTCAAAATATTTAGGAAAAGATATAACAAGTTTAATTGCTAAGATTGATGACAAATCTTTGGATAATTTAACGGTGCCTGTTACGGCTTCTATTGGAGGTAATTACACAAGCCCTACGGTAACAACCGATTTGACTTCGGGAGTGAAAGATTTAACGTCTAAGTTAATCGAGATAGAGAAGCAAAAGCTTATAGCAAAAGGAAAAGATAAGGCTACAGATTTAATTGGTGGTCTGTTGTCTGGAAACCAAGCTAAGAAAGATTCGTCAGCTACAGCAGTAGATACAAAAACGCAAGTGAAAGATGTTTTAGGCGGAATCTTATCTAATAAAAAGGAAACAACTACGACTACAACAACCAAAACTGATTCTACAGCAGCGGCTACAAAAAATACGGCAGTTAAAGATGCTGCAAAATCAGTTTTGGGTGGATTTTTAAATAAAAAGAAAAAGGATACTACTAATTAATCGTTAGTGAGACATAAAGTCCTTCGTTACTGCGGACATTAAAAACAGTGTCGTCTGAAAATATTAAGTATTGGCCTTTAATCCCAATCAAAGTTCCAGTGAAGGTTGGAGTTTTGCTGAGGTTAAGGCTTTTTACTTTTTTAGGATATTGAGAAACCGGGAAATTTAAATGAGTTTCTGTGTTAGATGTTATAAAATACGGTAAGGCCTCCTCTGGGATGTATTGCTTGAGCTTGTTCCGCCATTCAATAAGATCCTCATCTGCTATTTCATTCTTAAGCATGGTTCTCCAGTTGGTTTTATCGCCAACATAATTTTTTAAAGCAACCTCGGTTATTCCGGCTAAATAGCGGTTGGGTACTTCTACAATTTCAATGGCTTCATGAGCGCCTTGGTCAATCCAACGCGTAGGAACTTGAGATTTTCTTGTTACACCTACTTTAACGTTGCTAGAGTTGGCTAAATAGACAATATGAGGTTGTAATTGTACTTTCTTTTCGTAGGCAAGATCTCTGTCTTCTTGGTCTAAATGTGCTGTACTTAATTCTGGACGCATAATCCAATCTCCCGCAGAAGGAATATCAAAAAAACAACTCTTGCAAAACCCTTGACGATAAATGGGCTTGTCAAGTTTGCAGTTTAAACACTGGTATTTTATAAAGCTGATCGTAATTTCTTTGTTTAAGATTTGATTGACATTTAGAAAATCATTCTCAAATAGCATATAATATTGAATAGGCTGTCCTATTTCTGTTTGCATTTTTTGTAAAACACCTTGGTACTGCATAAAATATTTCTCTGTAAATTTTTAATCGAAAACCTTAAAGTTTAAAACGATTTCTTAAATTGTTAAACTCAAATTAATGAAACTAATTAAGGCTTAAAGATACCTAAAATGTCAATACCATTATTTAATTCTATTGCTTCTTGGCTATTGAAAAAGCGCTATCATCAGATAGAACTTTTTTTAAAATACCCGGAAGAAGTGCAGCAAGAAGTGTTGATGCAGCTGTTATCTTTTGCAAAAGATACGGAAATAGGGAGGAAGCATGAATTTGGTTCTATATTAAGTTATAGGACTTTTGCAAGCAGAGTGCCTGTAACTTCTTATGAGGAAATGGAACCTGATATTGAGCGTACACGCAGAGGGGAGCAGAATATTTTTTGGCCTACAGGAATTAAATGGTTTGCAAAGAGCAGTGGTACTACCAATGCTAAAAGTAAATTTATTCCGGTAAGTACAGAAGCTTTAGAAGATTGCCATTATAAATCGGGTAAAGATTTGCTTTGTCTGTATTTGAATAATAATGAAAATTCTCAATTGTTTACGGGTAAAAGTTTGCGCTTAGGAGGTAGTAAAGAGCTTTACGAGGATAATGGGACGTTCTTTGGAGACTTGTCTGCCATATTAATAGATAATATGCCTTTCTGGGCAGAACTCAGTAGTACACCTAGTAATAAGGTTTCTTTAATGAGTGAATGGGAGTCTAAGTTAAAGGCTATTATCAAAGAAAGTACGCAAGAGAATGTTACCTCTCTTGCGGGAGTGCCTTCATGGATGCTTGTATTGCTTAATAATGTGATAGAAGATACGGGTAAGGATCACCTTTTTCAAGTTTGGGAGAATTTAGAAGTCTACTTTCATGGCGGAGTTAGTTTTAATCCATACAAGGAGCAATATAAAAAACTATTACCTCGCAAAAGTTTCAATTATTACGAAATATATAATGCTTCTGAAGGGTTCTTTGCAATACAAGATCGAAACAATTCTGATGAGCTCTTATTAATGTTAGACTATGGTATCTTTTATGAGTTTATTGCCATGGATACGTATTACGATGAGGAGCAAAAAATTGTACCGCTTTGGGAAGTGCAAAAGAACAAGAATTACGCTATAATTATAACCACCAATGCTGGTTTGTGGCGTTACAAAATAGGAGATACTATAAAGTTCACGTCCATTAGTCCGTACCGCATTAAAGTTACAGGGAGAACAAAACACCATATTAATGTGTTTGGTGAGGAGTTAATTATAGAAAATGCGGAGGAAGCGCTGCGTAATACGTGTATGAAGACAGATTCGGAAATAAAGGATTATACTGCTGGGCCTATTTTTATGGCAGGTACAGAGAAAGGGGGGCATGAGTGGATTATAGAATTTAGAAAACCGCCAAAAGAGGTCGCTTATTTTACAGAAATCTTAGATAATGCTTTAAAGTCTCTTAACTCAGATTATGAAGCAAAGCGCTATAATAATATTACCTTGAAAATGCCTAAGGTACATGTGGCTCGGGAAAATTTGTTTTATGATTGGTTAAAATTGAAAGATAAATTGGGAGGGCAGCACAAGATTCCTAGGTTGTCTAATAAAAGAGATTATGTTGAGGAATTATTAGGTATGAACCAATAAAATAGTTTTTCTTCCGTTTTAGGGTAACATTTATTGTAATAACTAACCAATCAATAAAAATTAACTATAATTATGGCAGAAAGATTAGTAATAGTCTCTGATATGTGGGGCACCAAGAAAGGACAGTGGATTACGTCTTATTTAGGATACCTGCAGCAGCATTTTGATATTGTCTTCTATGATTGTCAAGAACTGGCAAATATAAATTTGGTGGTTGAAAATCAAGAATCTTTACATCATGAGTTTGTAAATGGTGGTATAGAAACAGCTGTAGCTCATTTGTTAAAAAGAGAAACAATTCCAAGTCATTATTTGGCTTTTAGTACCGGTGGTACAATTGTATATAAGGCGGGGTTACAAGGGTTGCCTGTAAAATCCTTACATGCTATTTCTCCAACAAGAGTGCGTTTTGAAAAAATGAAACCTAATTTTCCGTTCAAATTAGTATTTGGAGCCAATGATCAATATAGGCCAGAAAAAGAATGGGGAGATAATTTAGATATTTCCGTTATTGAAGCTTCAGGTTTTGGACATGAACTGTATTCAGACGAAAAAATTATCAAGCAAGTCTGTTTAGAGTTGCTTGATAAAGTTATAAAAAAGCAGTTTCAAGATTAAGAAACTGCTTTTAATTTTTTGATCGTATCAAACGATAGTTTTTTCTCTGCGTACGATTTAGACACTTTTAGTTGTTTTTCATCACTACTAGGTAATTCAAACATTGCATCTGTAAAAATAGCTTCGCATAAAGAACGCAAGCCACGTGCGCCAAGTTTGTATTCAATGGCTTTCTCTACAATATAGTTTAAGGCATCATCAGTAACCGTAAGTGTAACGTCATCCATTTTAAACAACTTTTCATATTGTTTTATAATGGCGTTCTTAGGTTCTGTTAAGATAGCTCTTAAAGTTTTTGTGTCAAGAGGATTCATGTGGGTTAATACCGGAAGTCTACCAATGATTTCAGGGATTAAACCAAACTCTTTTAAATCTCTAGGGATAATATATTGTAAAATATTGTTTTCATCTGGTCTGTCTTCATTTTTAGAAGCACTATAGCCAATAGATTGCATGTTTAAACGCTTGTTAATTGCGCGCTCAATACCATCAAAAGCACCACCAGCAATGAAAAGAATGTTTTCAGTGTTGACCTCTATAAATTTTTGATCTGGATGCTTACGGCCTCCTTTTGGTGGGACGTTAACAACAGTTCCTTCCAATAATTTTAGCAAGCCTTGTTGTACTCCTTCGCCAGAAACATCTCTTGTGATAGATGGGTTGTCGCTTTTACGAGCAATTTTATCAATTTCATCTATAAATACAATACCGCGCTCTGCTTTTTCTAAGTTATAATCAGCAGCTTGTAAAAGTCTCGTTAAGATACTTTCAACATCTTCACCAACATAACCAGCTTCTGTAAGGACGGTTGCATCCACAATAGCCAAAGGAACATTAAGCATTTTGGCAATTGTCTTAGCCATTAATGTTTTACCAGTTCCTGTCTGGCCCACCATGATAATGTTACTCTTCTGGATTTCTACATCATCTTCTTTTGAAGAAGGTTGTAAAAGTCGTTTATAGTGATTGTAAACAGCAACGGACATAACTTTCTTGGTGCGTTCCTGTCCAATAATAAATGTGTCTAAAAAGTCTTTTATTTCAAGAGGCTTTTTTAATACTAATTCTGAAGATAAATCTTCATTTTTAGTTTGTTTGGACTCTTCTGCAACAATGCCATGAGCTTGCTCAATACATCTGTCACATATGTGGGCGTCTAAACCAGCGATTAATAAATTCGTCTCTGGTTTTTTTCTTCCACAAAAAGAGCATTCTAAACTTTCTTTTGCCATAATTTTAATACCATTAGTAAACTAAAACGTTTAAAAAGGTCGTTTTAGTTTACTTTTTTATGTTACTACTGTTTTTAGTAGTTTATATTTTGTCGAAATTACTTTGTTTCTCTTACAAGAATCTCATCAATCATTCCATAGGTTTTAGCTTCATCAGCTTTCATCCAATAGTCACGATCACTATCATCACGAACTTTTTCTAAATCGTGATTAGAGTGCTTAGCGATGATTTCGTATAATTCATCTTTAAGCTTTAAAATTTCTCTAGCAGTAATTTCAATATCGCTAGCTTGTCCTTGAGCGCCACCCATTGGTTGGTGAATCATTACACGAGAGTGGGTTAATCCACTACGTTTTCCTTTTTCACCAGCACATAGAAGTACTGCACCCATTGATGCTGCCATTCCTGTGCAAATTGTAGCTACATCAGGCTTTATATATTGCATTGTATCGTAAATACCTAAACCAGCATATACGCTACCTCCTGGAGAGTTAATATAAATCTGAATGTCTTTTGATGCATCAGCACTTTCTAAGAATAATAATTGTGCTTGAACAATGTTTGCTACTTGATCATTTATTCCAGTACCTAAAAATATGATCCTGTCCATCATTAATCTTGAAAATACGTCCATAGCAATTGCATTTAGTTGACGTTCTTCTATAATGTTAGGAGTCATGTTTGTAGGGTACATGCTACTCATGATTTTATCGTAATACATGCTACTAATACCTTGGTCTTTTATAGCATAGTTCTTGAATTCTTTTCCGTAATCCATAGATATCTAGATGTGTTTTTAAATAAAAAAAAGGTGTTGAAAACAAGTTTCCAACACCGTAAAGATACTTATTTTATCTTTCAAAAACTACCCGTAAACTTCCTTGACAAAGTTTTCGTAAGTAACCTCTTTAGTTTTTAGATTTGCTTTTTCTTTGTAAAGCGTTAATAATTTTTGACTCATTAACTGCTCAGACAAACGCTTCACTTCATCTTGGTTAGATAAAACTCTACCTGCGATGTTTTCTAATTCTTCTTCAGCAGGATTCATTTGGCCAAATTGTGCCATTTGAGATTTAATAAAACCTTTAGAGAATTCTTTTAATTCATCAAACTGAACTTGAAGTTTATTTTCTGTAATGATCTTACCTTCAATTAATTGGTAGCGCAAGCCTTTTTCAGATTTTTCAAACTCTTCAGTAGCTTCTTCATCTGTTAAAACTTTTTCACCCGTTAATTTGATCCATTTTTTCAAGAAATCTGTAGGCAAGTCAAACTTTGTAGTATCAATGAAATTTTCAGTGATATCATTCAGTAATTTTTGATCTGCTTGTTGTGCAAACTGCTGCTCAGAATCTTCTTTGATTTTTGCTTTAAGCTCTTCTTCTGAAGAAACAACATCTTTGCCAAAAAGTTTGTCAAATAAATCTTGATCTAATTTTGCAGGTTCTCTTTCGTTAATTTCTTCAATAGTGAATGTTACATCGATAGCAAGTTTTTCTGCTTTCTCTGCTTGGATTCCTAAAGCAGAAGCTAATTCTTGATCTTCACTAAACAAACCTTTAGTGTTGATTGTGATAACATCACCAACTTTGCTTCCTACTAAAGCGTCTGTTGCTTTTTTGCTTTTAAGCGTACTTATTTCTAAGGTAGCTTTGTTTTCAATTTCTTCTTCTTCTTCTTCATTTTTGAAAACACCAACAACTTCGTCTTTTTTACTTACTTCAGCTTTGCTAGTAAGTGTGCCATATTGCTTCTGAATACGCTCAACTTGTTCGTTGATCATTTTATCATCCGCAACTATTTTGTATTCTGTGATTGCTTTCTTAGATTTTAAATCTACTTCAAAACTAGGTGCTAAACCTAATTCGAATTCGAATTCAAAATCTTCAGCATCCCAATTGAAATTATCACGTTGTTTTGGTAATGGATTACCAAGAACATCTAACTTTTCCTCAGTAAGATACTTATTAAGGTTGTCTTGTAATAATTTGTTTACTTCATCAACTAATACGGCTTTTCCGTATTGTTTCTTGATAAGACCCATAGGTACTTGTCCTTTTCTGAATCCAGGAATATTTGCTTGTTTCCTGTAGTCTTTAAGAATACTTTCTACCTTGTCTTGGTAATCATCTTTTGTAACGGCAACCTTTACAACAGCATTTAATTCGTCAATCTGTTCTTTAGTGATATTCATACTCTATATCTAATTTTACTTCAATAAAATGGTGTGCAAAAGTACTACATTTTGTCAATTCTGCCAACTTTTTAAGTTGCTGAATTTCAAAAGTATAACTTCTTATTGCTTGTCATCATTTAATAAGGAGAATAATATAGATTGTAAAAATGATAAGCATAAACTAAATAGTATCGCCCATAAAACGCCATCTACTGTAAAACCACTAATTAAATTGCTTGCTAATAAGATTATGATTGCATTGATAATCAAGAGGAATAAGCCTAGTGTAATGATGGTGACCGGTAAGGTAAGGATGACTAAAATTGGTTTCACGATGAAATTTAATAAGCTTAAAACAACAGCTACTATAATTGCCGTAAAAAAGCTGTCAACATTTACATGCGGTAATACATAAGATAAAATAACTACCGCCAGTGCGCTTAATAATATTCGGAGTATAAATTTCATAAGAGTTAGATTTTGAATTTAAAAATGTACTTGGTACTAAGTATATTAAAGTTAGGAATATAAAATGATATTGTTTTAAGTTATTATTTAAAATAATTAAAAGTGTACCTGTTTTTAATTTTTCATAAAAGCGAATGAAAGTTCATAAAACTGCTTTGGGTTTTCGGCATGTAGCCAGTGCCCTGCGTTTTTTATTTCTGCTACTTGTGCTTCAGGAAAATGCCTTTTTATTTCGGGATAATCTTCAAGGGCAATGTATTCAGATCTGTCTCCTCGTAAAAATAGGGAAGGACCAGCGTAGCTATCGGTGTTGTTAATGTTTTCACCTACTTCTTCCATGCGCTCACTTAATACCTTCAGGTTAAACCTGAAATCTAATTTTCCTTTTTCTCTCCAATACAAATTCTTTAATAGAAATTGTCGTGTCCCAAAATCTCTGATGTGTTTTTTTAATGCAGTGTCTGCGTCAGTTCTAGAGCTTAAGGTTTCTAAGTCTATTGCATTTAACGCGTTGATAATTTCTTGGTGATGTGGTGGATAATATTTTGGAGCTATATCTGCAATAAGTAATTTTTCTACTTTCTCAGGATAGGTGCAAGCAAAAAGCATGGCTGTTTTGCCACCCATGGAATGGCCTAGTAAGATTGTTGTGTCAATCATATGATGTGCCATATAATGCAGTAAATCTTCCGCTAATACATCATAATTAAACCTGTCCGATTGAAAGCTTTTTCCATGATTTCTTTGATCAACAAGGTGTACTTCAAAACCATTTTCTGAATACTGGTTGCCTAGAGTTTTCCAATTGTCAGACATGCCTAAAAATCCATGAAGGATAATTAAGGGCTTGCCGCTGCCTAGTATTTGAGAGTGTAATATCTGCATTATTTTAATTTGTGTAAATACATGTTAATCACATTATCTAGTCCAAGATATAAAGCTTCGCAAATTAAGGCATGACCAATAGATACTTCTAATAAGTTAGGAACGTTTTCTTTAAAGTAACGTATATTGTCCAAGCTTAAATCATGACCTGCATTTATGCCAAGGCCTAAAGTGTTCGCGGTGAGTGCGGCTTTTGTAAAGGGGGCAATGGCTGCTTCCTTTTCTTCAGCAGTTGTTGCTAGGCTGTAATTATGTGCATAGCTTTCGGTGTATAATTCAATACGGTCTGTACCTGTTTTTGCTGCATGTTCTATAATGGTACTTATAGGGTCAACAAATATGGAGGTTCTAATATTGTTACTTTTGAACGTTTGGATCACCTCTTTTAAAAAGTCTTGGTGCTTTATAGTGTCCCATCCGGCATTAGAGGTGATCGCATCTTCAGCATCAGGAACCAGTGTTACTTGTGTGGGTTTTATTGCTAAAACTAACTCTATAAATTTCTGATTAGGATTGCCTTCAATATTGTATTCTGTAGTCACAATATTTTTTAAATCACGAGCATCGGCATATCTAATATGCCTTTCGTCTGGTCTTGGATGAATAGTAATTCCCTGAGCCCCGAATTCTTCAATGTCTTTGGCAACAGTGAGTAAATTTGGCACATTGCCACCTCTTGCATTTCTTAACGTTGCAATTTTATTTATATTAACACTTAATTTTGTCATTGGTTCCAATTTCTTGAAAACAAAAATACAAATAAGGCATGCTTTTTGCCATATTTAATTAGTAATTTGCAGTAATTATAAGGAATATGAATATACAATCACATATAATAACAACACTTCCCATATTTGCATTGGAAGGATCCATGAAAGATGTCGTGAAATTTTTCAAAGACACAACGCATTCTCATGTGGCTATTGTTGCTCAAAAAAAATTCTTAGGAGTTTTGGCAGAGAATGATATGGAGCTTTTTAATATTTCTACTAAAATAGAAGATTACAAGTATAGCCTAGAATCTGTTTTTGTGACGAAAGAAACTTCTTGGTTAGATGTTCTGGAATCTTTTGCTAGAAATGAAGCTAATATTCTTCCTGTTTTGGATGAGAACTCTCAAGTAATTGGGTATTATTTGCTAACGGATATTGTTAGTGTTTTCATAGATACACCATTTTTTACGGAACCTGGTGGTATTTTGGTGGTAGCTAAAGGCATTAAAGATTATTCTTTTAGTGAGATTGCCCAGATCGTAGAAAGTAATAATGCAAAGTTAATTGGAGGCTTTATAACCGATTCTAAGAATGATGTTATTCAGGTGACTATTAAGATTGGAAGTTCTAATTTAAACGATATTATACAGACCTTTAGAAGGTATAATTACAGCATATTATATGGTAACAATGATGATCAATTCTTAGAAGATTTAAAAGAACGATCTGATTATTTGACTAAATATTTAAACGTATAATTTTTATGAAAGTTGCCATTTACGGACAAACTTATTCAGATAATGCACTTGATTATGTAGTTGAGTTATTGGATGAATTGAGCACCATTCCTGCCGAAATTTATTTTGAAAAGGAATTCTATCAGTTATTAGAAAAATCTAGAACAGTAAAAGAATTTGAGGTGTTTACTGCGGAAAGTGGTTTGGATAATTCTTTTGATATGTTCGTAAGTTTTGGAGGAGATGGTACTATACTGCGCGCAATAACCTATGTCCGAGATTTGAATATTCCTATAGTGGGGGTTAATACGGGGCGTTTAGGGTTTTTGTCCACTTTTAAGAAAGAGGATGTACGTAAAGTGGTGAAAGAATTTGTTTCTGGAGACTATACTATCGTAGAAAGAAGCTTGGTAGAAGTGCATACGGAACCTCAGTTACCAGAATTTGAAAATTTAAATTTTGCATTAAATGAGGTGACGGTAAGTAGAAAAGATACCACATCTATGATTACGGTAGAGACGCATTTAAATGGGGAATATTTGACATCTTATTGGGCAGATGGGCTTATTGTAGCTACACCTACAGGGTCTACTGGGTATTCCTTGAGTTGTGGAGGTCCGGTGATAGCTCCTACTGCAAAATCATTAATATTAACACCTATTGCACCTCATAATTTAAATGCTAGGCCATTGGTAATTTCTGATGATACGGAAATTAGATTAAAGGTTTCGGGAAGAGAAGAAAATCATTTGGTGTCTTTAGATTCTAGGATTGCTACGGTAGAAAATGGCAGAGAAATTAGAATCAAAAAATCAGCGATCACAATTAAAATGATAGAATATACTTCTGAAAGCTTTTTGAAAACCCTACGTAATAAATTATTATGGGGTGAGGATAAGCGTAATTGATTGGTTTTAAAACAATAAATAGTGCGAATTGTTGTTTATCATTTAGAGAACATCAATCTAATAATTTCAGTTTTATAAACTGTTGGAATTGTTATATTTGCAAACTTTTAAAATACATGAGGACATTTTTGGTGCTAATTGTTGTCTTTTCTTTTTTTGAAATGAAAGGACAAACGTTCGAGGTTGGAGTAATGGCTGGTGGATTGAATAATATAGGAGATGTAGGACGTACAAATTATATATTACCATCTGGTCCGGCTTTTGGAGGTATTTTTAAATGGAATAAGAGTAAACGATATGCATGGCGTGCAAGTGTCTTGTATGGAGAGTTTACGGCAGACGATACTAAATCAAGTATGACCTCTAGGCAACAAAGAGGGTATGTAGTTGATAATAGTATATTGGAATTTTCTGCGGGATTAGAGCTTAATTTTGTGGAGTACAATTTACACCGGTTAGGACCTGCATTTACACCGTATTTATATACAGGGATTACCTACTTTAGGTATGATTATAATTATATAGATGCTAACCAGGTTATAAATTATGATGATCAAAGGGATGGTGCTTTTGCTATACCAATGACCATAGGATTTAAATATAGAATTAGCCAAGTGCTTATCTTAGGAGGAGAAATTGGTGCGAGATACACGTTTACGGATAACTTAGATTTTAGTAATCCTGAAGATGATAATCTAGATTCGTTAGATGTAGAATTTGGAAATATTTTTAGTAACGATTGGTATGTTTTCTCTGGGTTGACCTTAACATATACCTTTAAAAGAAAACCTTGCTCTGATTGTTTTGATTGATAGATATGAACACACTAGAGAATATTGATAAAACAAAAGTACCTAATCATCTAGCCATTATTATGGATGGTAATGGAAGATGGGCGAAACAACATGGCAAAATGAGAGTTTTTGGGCATGAAAATGGCGTAAAAACAGTACGTAATGTTGTGGAGTCTTGTGTTAAAATGAAAATTCCTTACCTAACACTTTATACATTTTCAACCGAAAATTGGAAAAGGCCAAAATTTGAAATTGATACTTTAATGAGGCTCTTAGTGTCATCACTACGAAAAGAACTGCCTACCTTTATGGATAATGGTATTAAGCTTAATACCATAGGAAATATAGCTTCTTTACCTAAAAGAGCACATAAAGAATTGTTAGAAGTAATTAAAAAAACTGGCAATAATACAGGTATGACTTTAACTTTAGCATTAAGTTATGGTGCTAGAGAAGAACTCAAAAACGCTATACAAGAGATAAGTAGCAAAGTTAAAAATAATATAATTTCCTCAGAAAACATTGACGAAACCATTATTAATAACCATCTTTACACGCATGATTTACCAGATGTAGACCTGCTAATACGTACAAGTGGAGAACATAGGATCAGTAATTTTTTACTTTGGCAAATTGCATATGCCGAACTATATTTTACGAATGTTTTATGGCCCGATTTTACAGAGCAACATTTGGTTGAAGCAATTTTAAATTACCAAAATAGAGAACGAAGATTTGGAAAAACTAGCGAACAACTTATCTAGAGGTGTAAAAAAGATCACCTCTCCCCAATTAGCATTTACTTTTATTTTATTTCTAACCGCACTAATTTCTACCGCCCAAGAAGCATCTACTTACGAGGAAGGTAAAAAGTACATTTTAGGAGGTTTAGAAGTAACGGGGCTCCAGAGTTATAATGAGCAAACGGTAAAAACCTATACGGGTTTAAGAGATGGTCAGCCTATCACCGTTCCTGGAGAAGAAATTAGTGCTATCATTAACAAGTTATGGAACTTAGAACTTTTTAGTGATATAAGTTTTTACATTACAAGAATAGAAGGAGAAAGTATTTTTCTAGAATTAAGTATTCTAGAAAGACCTACACTATCTAATGTTACTATTTATGGTGTTAAAAAAGGAAAAATAGATGACATCTTAAAAGATACCGACCTTAAAAAAGGTAAGAAAATTACAGAGAACCTAATCTCAAACACTAAAAACTACCTTCAGAACAAATACAAGAAAAAAGGGTTTTTAAATACTAAAGTGGCTATTGCTACTGCAGTAGATACTTCTGAGGCTAATGCGCAGAGCATGGTGATCAATATAAAGAAGGGAACAAAAGTAAAAATCAGCAATATTAATTTTGAAGGCAACGAAAAATTATCTGATAAAAGACTTAAGAAGGCGCTAAAGAAGACCAAAGAAAAATCATTAAAAAATATTTTAACCCTAAAAAGGTCTAAGTATATTCCTGAGGAATACGATGCAGATTTGGTAAAGTTGGTAGAGACGTACGCGGAGAAAGGGTATAGAGATGCCCGTATTATCTCTGATTCTGTTTCTAAAAATGGAGATGATCTTATTGATATTACTATTAAGGTAGAAGAAGGAGATAAGTATTATTTTGGGGAAATAGATTTCGTTGGAAATACAGTATATACAGATAGACAGTTGAGCTCTGTTTTAGGGATTAAAAAAGGAGATACCTATAATGGGGTATTACTTAAGGAAAGAATTGCTGATAATACCAAGCCAGATCCAAATGATATTACAAGCTTATATCAAAACAATGGCTATATGTTTTCTAGTATTAATCCTGTAGAGATGTCTGCAGCAAATGATACTATTAATTTTGAAATTAGAATTATAGAAGGTAAGGAAACATTCCTTAACCATGTTACTATAGATGGTAACGATAAAACAAATGATCATGTAGTGTATCGTGAATTACGTACAAGACCAGGTCAGAAATATAATAAAGCAGATATTATTAGAAGTATCCGTGAGCTTGGTGCATTAGGATATTTTGATGCAGAAAATGTAAAACCAGATGTTTTAAACCCAGATCCTAACTCAGGTACGGTAGATTTAAATTATAGTTTGGTAGAATCTGGTTCAAGTCAGATAGAGTTGCAAGGTGGTTATGGTGGTGGTGGTTTCATCGGTACTTTAGGATTGTCTTTTAGTAACTTCTCTATAAAAAACTTGTTTAACGGAGAGTCTTACAAGCCGGTGCCTATGGGAGATGGTCAAACATTTGCCTTACGTTTGCAAGCAAGTCAGACGTATAGAGTATACAGCTTAAACTTTTCTGAGCCTTGGCTAGGAGGTAGAAAGCCAGTTGGTTTTAACATGTCTTTATCAAGAACACAACAGTTTAGAGCGTCTTATAATAATAGTGGAAGTTTTGATGTAGACAAAGATCAACAATTCTCTATTACGGGTATTACTTTAGGGATTGCAAAACGTGTGCAATGGCCAGATGATTTCTTTACCATATCACATTCGGTAGGATATCAATTGTATAATTTCCAAGATTATAATTTAGGACTTTTCAATTTTGGCGATGGTAAAGTTAATTCTTTAGCGTATACCTTAGGAATTTCTAGGAGATCAGCGGGAACAAACCCAATTTTCCCAACATCAGGATCTAACTTTGAAATTAAAGCAAAGTTCACACCGCCATGGTCTTTATTAAACGGGAAAGATTATAATCAATTAAATGAAGATGAAGCTGCGGTTTATGCAAGTACTGAATCTGATGCTACTAGGACAGAGGAGATAGAGCGTATTGAACGTGAACGTTTCAAGTGGTTAGAGTTTTATAAAGTAAATTTCAAAGGAGATTGGTATACTACCTTAATTGGTAATGTAAGTAATAAATCTTTAGTATTAAGAACAAACGCTGAGTTTGGTTTCCTAGGAAACTACAACAGTAAAGTGGGCGATGTGCCTTTCGAACGTTTCTTTGTAGGGGGAGACGGTATGGGGAACTTTACCCTAGATGGTCGTGAAAATGTTCAGCTTAGGGGGTATGAGAACCAATCAATAACGCCTTATGTAACCAATGAATTTACAGGTCAAACAGATCAAGCTGGGGGGCTTATCTATAACAAGTTCTCTATGGAATTAAGGTATCCTTTAACGCTTAAGCCATCTGCTTCTATATATGGCCTTGTGTTCGCAGAAGGAGGTAATGCTTTTACGAGCTTTAAAGAATTTAATCCTTTTGAAATTAAAAGATCAGTAGGTGCTGGTTTACGTATATTTATGCCTGCTTTTGGTTTGTTAGGTATTGACTTTGGATACGGTTTTGATACCGATTTAAATCCTGGTTCTGTAGGGCCTAGTGGTTGGCAGACTCACTTTATTATTGGTCAGCAGTTTTAAAAAATTGTATAATTAAAAACACGTATTACCATCAACCTAATTAATAATAGTATTAATTTTGATAGTAGTACGTGTTTTTTTTGTTATTGGTGAGATAAAGACTGTTTTTTGCAGTTAAATGGTAGAATCTAATAACATTCTTAAATAATTTAATTATTTTGGCACGATATTTTCTATTATAGTAAATGTAAACGAAATGAAAACAAAGGTTCTTTTAGTTATCAGTACAATTCTATTAGCTATCAATGGCTTCTCTCAAACCCGTGGAGTGAGAATAGCATATATAGATATGGAGTATATTTTAGAAAACGTTGAGGAGTATAGAGAGGCAAACGATCAGCTCGATACAAAGGTTCAGAAATGGAAGCTAGAAATAGAACAAGAGAAAAGCGCTGTAGATCAAATGAAGAAAGATTTGATGGCAGAAAAGGTGTTGTTAACAGCAGAACTTATTGAGGAGCGAGAAGAAGAGATTAGTCTTCTAGAAAAAGAAATGTTCGATTACCAACAAGATCGATTTGGGCCAGGAGGAGATTTGTTTTTATCCAAACAACGTTTAATACAGCCAATACAAGATCAAGTATTTACGGAAGTACAGAAAATTGGTCAGAGTAAGAATTATGATATGATTTTTGATAAATCTGCTGATGTTGTTATGTTGTATGCGGAGAAGCGATTAGATATCAGTGATTTAGTATTAAAAGCAATTTCTAGAACACGTAAAGTAAGTGCTGCTCGTGAGAAAATGAACAAGCGTGATGAAGAGCCTGTAGAGCGAGAAATGAGCGATGCCTTAAAAGAGCGAAAAGAGCAAGCGTTGGATGCGCAAGAGACCAGAGAAAAGTTAGCGTCAGATAAAAGAGAAGAGCAGTTAAAATTACGTGAAGAACGCAAGAAAGCGTATGAAGCAAGACGTAAGAAATTGTTAGAAGAGCGCGAGGCAAAGAAAAAGGCAGCTCAGGAAGCAGAAGAAAAAGAAAATAATTAAATAATTTTAAACTCAAAAAGTGCCCGTACGGGAATAAACCATTAATTTAACACTCAAAATAAGTAATTTGAAAATCATGAAACATTTAAAAGGAATAGTAGTAGCAGTAGTCTTATTTGTAACAGCTACAAGTTTTGTAAACGCACAAAATAAAATGGCTCATATTAACGTAACAGAGTTAATGTCTGCAATGCCAGAGATGAAAGCTGCTGAAGCTGAGCTAAAGAAATTAGAGCAAACTTACGGTGCTGATATTCAAAGTTCAATGACTTCACTTCAAAGTAAATTTAAGCAGTACGAAAGTGAGGCTCCAAGTAAGTCAGATGAAGAAAATCAGAAAAGAACATTAGAGTTACAAGAAGCTCAAAAAAATATCCAGAGTGCACAACAAAAAGCTAGTCAGGAATTACAAAATAAGCAAGTTGCTTTATTAGGTCCTATTTCAGATAAAGCTAAAGCAGCTATTGAAAAAGTTGCCGCTGCACAAGGTGTAAACTATGTTTTAGATTCTTCTCAAGGTAGCGGTGTTATCGTTGCTAAAGGAACAGATTTATTAGCATTAGTAAAAAAGGAATTAGGTTTCTAATACAGGAATTTAACATACTCAAAAAGCCCACTTTATGTGGGCTTTTTTATTTTTAGAAGGTATCTAGTTTTCTTTAAATAGGTTTTTAATGTAACTTTAATCTCTATTCTTTATTTGTCTTATGAGTTTACAGCCTATAGGTATTTTTGATTCTGGAGTTGGTGGTACTTCTATATGGAAGGAAATACACAAATTATTGCCAAATGAGCATACGATATATTTAGCAGATAGTGCTAACGCCCCTTATGGGGAGAAGTCTGCTGATGATATTTTACAGCTGAGTATTAAGAATACAGAATTTCTTCTAGGTCAGGGGTGTAAACTAATTGTTGTAGCGTGTAATACAGCCACCACAAATGCTATAGCCTACCTTAGAGAGACTTATGATGTTCCTTTTATAGGAATAGAGCCAGCGATTAAACCAGCAGCTTTAAATAGCATTTCTAAGACCATTGGCGTGTTAGCAACAAAGGGTACACTAACAAGTGCACTGTTTAATACCACCTCAAAAAAATATTCTGAAGGCATAACCATTATAGAACAAGAAGGGGAAGGTTTGGTACCTTTAATTGAAGCAGGTAAAATAGAAAGTTCTGAGGTTAAAAATCTTTTGGAACAATACTTAAATCCTATGATGGCAAAAGGAATAGATTATTTAGTTTTAGGATGTACGCATTATCCTTATTTAATTCCATTAATTAAAGAAATTGTAACAGATAAAGTAGCTATTATAGATTCTGGTGAGGCGGTTGCAAAACAGACTAAGAGTATTCTAGAGCAGCATAAGATGGCTGCCAACAAGCAGAAATCAAGTCATCAGTTTTATAGTAACAAAAGTGCTGAAGAGTTAAATTATTTCTTAACAGCATATGAAGTTTCTGTGGCGTATTTAGATTTTTGATTGGTAGGTCAAGTAGGTAAAATTATACTTGTGCTTATCATCTTTAGCATGATGCACTTCCTTGGTCAATTCCCAGTTATTCTTATCAAAATCCGGAAAAAATGCATCGGCTTCAAAAGTGGCGTGAACTCTAGTAAGTTCTATATGTGTTGCTTTCTCAAGTCCTAAAGCATATATTTCTCCTCCTCCTATAATAAAAATATTTTCATCAATTTCACTAGCAACAGTTAAAGCAGCATCTAACGAGTGTACAATCTGGCAGTTTTCAAATGTAGTAGTGTAATTTTTATCTCTGGTGATGATAATGTGAGTTCTATGGGGTAGTGGTTTAGGGAAGCTCTCAAATGTTTTTCTTCCCATTACTATAGGATGACCAGTAGTAAGCGCTTTAAATCTTTTAAAATCATCAGGAAGATGCCATAGTAAGTCGTTATCTTTTCCTAAGGCATTATTTTCAGCTGCAGCAGCTATGAGTGTAACTGTTTTCAATCTTCTTTTTTTTTATTAATTTGAGAAATAGGGAAATCTGTTTCTATTTCTTTCTGTAATTCTGAAATCCTAAGTTTTTGTTTTTTTACTAATTTTTCTCGTTGACTGCGCTCCCAATCTACACCCATAAATTTTTGGGTGACAAATACATTGATAAGATGCATTATAAATAGAAAGGCCCAAAAGGTAATAGCCCAAATAAACCAGTTATAGGTATCGCCGTATTTTAGAATTTTATTGATTAATACCAAAAAAACACTTCCTACTAAAAAGATAATAAAATGCGCGTAAAGGCGCTTCTTTTGCTTAATACGTACTTGTGCATGTTCTAGTAGTTCATGCTGTTCCAAATTTATTTCCGAATCTTTTTTAGCTTTTGAAAACATCTCAATTAGTATCTTTACTAACAAAGATAATATAATCCTATTTCAAGAGATCATCATGCAAAAGATAATTAAAGAGTTTCCAATTTTAGACCAATCTATTTATGTGAATACTGCTGCATACGGAATTATGTATGACGGCCTTTTAGATTGGCGGCAAGAACATGATTTAGACTATTTAATTGGAGGTAGTAATTTTAAACTTAAAGCTGCAAAGTTAATAGCACAGGTTAGAGCCACTGTGGGGACTTTTTTCAACTGTAAAAATGAGAATGTAGCTTTGGTTCAGAATTTCTCATTAGGAATGAATATGCTTTTAGAAGGCTTAGATACTTCAAATAAGGTATTGTTATTGGATGATGATTACCCGTCTCTTAAATGGCCGTTTATGAGCCGTGGTTTTGATGTGCACTACGTAGCTATACTTCAAGAAAATTTAGAAGAAAAAATTGTAGAAAAAATTAAATCAGAGAATATTACCGTTTTAGCAATTAGTATTGTGCAATGGGTAAACGGGATTAAGATCGATTTGGATTTTCTTGCTAAACTTAAAGTAGAATTTCCAGAATTATTAATTATTGCCGATGGAACTCAATTCTGTGGTACGGAAGATTTTGATTTTGATAATTCCGCTATTGATGTATTGGGAGCAAGCGCTTATAAATGGTTGTTAGCTGGTAGTGGAAACGGATTTATGCTTTTCAAAGACCATGTGAAAAGTATTTTTAAATTAAAAAGTGCAGGATTTAATTCGGCTGATGGAGATGTAGATGGATTTGAACATATTGATTTTATTAAGCATTTTGAACCAGGGCATTTGGACACTTTAAGTTTTGGAAGTTTAAAATGTTCACTTGATTTTTTGTCTAGGGTAGGTATGAAAACGATTGAGGAAACAAATAAAGCGCTGAGTGAATTTGCATTCCAAGAGTTTACTAAATTAAATCTATTAGAGGATATTGTAGTGTCTAGAGGAAATCATAGCACTATCTTTAATATTAAAGGCAATCAGAAATTATTTGATGCATTACTTAATAATGATATTATCTGTTCACAACGTGGAGAGGGTATACGACTTAGTTTTCATTTTTATAATACCCTGAAAAATGTTTCTAAAGTTATAAATGTCATAAAAAAACAGATGTAAAGACTTTGTAAATACAAAAAATTCCTACATTTAATTGAGAATTCTAATTTTTTGTAAATGTAAATTTACCAATTTGATAAATCGTCGTTAACTTATTGTTTATCAATTATATATTGATTTGCTTTGTATAGAACTTAAATGAAAACGCTATGGCTATCACAAAACAGTATTTAAAAAGTAAGCCGGTATGTAAAGTAACTTTTACAGTGCCAGCAGAAGAGGCTTCTAAGGTTTATGTAGTAGGAGATTTCAATAATTGGAATCCAAAAAAAGGAACTTTAAGAAAATTAAAGAATGGTACTTTTAAAGGTACTATGGATTTACCGAAGGAAGCATCTTATGAATTTAGGTACCTTATTGATGATACTTATGTAAATGACGCAGATGCAGACCGGTACCAATGGAATGATTTTGCTGGAGCAGAGAATGCTGTTTTAGAATTGTAATTATCTTATTTTATTTTATACAAAAAGGCCGAAACAAATTTGTTTCGGCCTTTTTTGTATGCTATTCGAGTCTAAATGTAATAGGGAGAGAGAAGGGAACCTTAACAGGTTTTCCACCTTGTTCTCCGGGCTCCATTTGAGGTAGTTTAGAGATAATTCTCCTTGCTTCTAACTCCATTATAGGATGGGAACCTCTGGTTTTTATACCTGTTATATTGCCTTCTTTGTCTATAACAAATAAAACGGATACTCTTCCTTGTATTCCTTTTTCTTGTGCAAATTCTGGATACCTAAAATTTCGCATGATGTGTTTCATCATTCTTTGCTGAAAGCATTGTTTTCGCTGTTGCTCAATTTCTATTTCGCAACCAGGAAATACAGGTACTTTATCTATGACGTTAAATTCAAAGGTTTCTGCGTTTTCTTTTTCCTTGGTTTTTGGCTTTTCAAATCTAGTTTTAATATCTACAACTTTAAATAGTGCTCTTTCCTCAGGAATAATTTTTAATTCTAAAATAAAGGTGGTGTTGCCTTCAATGCCATCTTCTGTAGGGGGTAACATTCTTGGTAATTGCGCTATGGAGCTTTCTAAAGGCTCTCGGATTTTTTCATCATCAGAGTCATAGAAATCAACCTTATGTATTTCGCCAATGGAATCTACTTTAAAATTAAAATAAACAGATCTTCCGTTAGTATTAGTTTCTGTCTTTTCTTCTTGGTAGCTAAATGAAGCGTCAAAGTTTGTCATCAAAACTTTTCTAAAACATTCTTCCGCAGCACTACTTGTTGGCGCATTGCAATTCTTAAAGTTTGCAAAGTTGTTTTCTAAAAAAGGGTTATAATCTGTAGTTTGTGATAGAGCATTGAAAGAGATAAGTGCTATGGCTACGCGTAAGAAATTGGTCTTCATATTAGAGTTTAAAGGTTAATGGAAGAGAGTATGGAGTTCTAACAATTTTGCCTCCATGTTGAGCAGGTGCTAGCATATTAGGGATTAAATCCGTTATTCTTCTAGCCTCCTTTTCCAATAACTCGTGAGATCCTCTAACAGTTATGTTCGTTATTTTTCCTGTTTCATCGATTAAGAATCTACAAAAAACACGCCCTTGAATGTTTTCTTTTTTAGCTTCCTCGGGATACCTGAAGTTTGCGCTAATATGATCGTATAATTTTTGCTGAAAACAAGCTGTTTTATCTGCAATGTCTTCACTTTCGCAACCTGGGTAGATGGGGGCTTGATCTAAAACGATAAAGGGAATTTCCTGAATTGCGCCGTCCTCTTTAACTTCTTCGATACTTATTTCTTGTTGTGCTATTGCTGCGTATTGAAGAGATAGGAATAATAGAAGGAATGCATAGATTTTTTTCATGGTGTAGTTATATAGCAACCACGCCTTTGATGTGTGGGTGCGGATTATAATCTACTAAGGTAAAGTCTTCAAATTTAAAATCAAAGATATTCTTCACTGCTGGATTTAGAACCATTTTTGGTAATGGTTTCGGATCCCTACTTAATTGCAGCGCAACCTGATCCATATGGTTATTATAGATATGAGCATCACCAAAAGTGTGTATGAAATCTCCTGCCTCATAACCGCAGGCTTGTGCCATCATCATGGTAAATAAAGCATAAGAGGCGATATTGAAAGGAACGCCTAAAAATATATCTGCACTACGTTGGTATAATTGACATGATAATTTACCATCAGCAACATAAAACTGGAAGAACGCATGGCATGGTGGTAAAGCGGCTTTTCCGTTGGCAACATTTTCAGAGAAGGATTTGGTAGTATCTGGTAATACACTTGGGTTCCATGCAGAGATAAGCATTCTTCTACTGTTTGGATTGTTTTTTAGTGTTTCAACTACCTCCTTTATTTGATCAATTTCTTCGCTATTCCAATTACGCCATTGGTGTCCATAAACAGGACCTAAATCGCCTTTTTCATCAGCCCATTCATTCCAAATACGTACGCCATTTTCTTTTAAATAATCAATATTGGTATCCCCTTTTAAGAACCAAAGCAATTCATAGATTATTGATTTTAAATGTAGTTTTTTGGTGGTTACCATAGGAAAACCTTCACTTAGATCAAAACGCATTTGATATCCAAAAACACTCTTAGTTCCCGTACCTGTACGGTCGCCTTTTTGATTTCCTGTTTCTAATACATGGTTTAATAAATCGTGATATTGTTTCATAATAGTACGGTAACTTATGTTATTGCTGTGAAAGCTTATCTGAAATCAAAAATAAGAAATCAAACGGAATGTGATTCTATTTTAAAAATAAATAGAATTCATGGCTTCGTGTGTTTTTTTAGGATTTATCGGTTTTGATAATGAATTATCCTAGAATCATCCCTGCAATAGTTGCAGAAAGTAAAGAAGCTAAAGATCCTCCTAGAACTGCTTTAAGTCCAAACTCAGAAAGTGTTTTACGTTGTCCTGGAGCTAAAGACCCAATACCGCCAATTTGAATTCCAATAGATGCAAAATTGGCAAATCCACAAAGCATATAAGTAGCCATAATTACAGATTTGTTATAGGTGAAATGAATGCCATTTGTAGCATCTTTCAAATCGGCAAGTTGTATGTATCCAATAAATTCACTTGCGGCTAATTTTATTCCTAGCAGTTGCCCCATGAGCATAACATCTTCTTTAGCAATCCCAATAAGCCACATTAATGGGGCGAAAATGGTCCCTAAGATAGATTCAAGCGATAGCTTTTCGTATGAAGAGTTTGCTGCAATCCAACCATTTAAATGAGTGAAATCTCCAAGCTCTCCAAATACCCAATTTATCATGGCAATAAAAGCAACGAAAACCAGAAGCATCGCTCCTACGTTAACAGCAAGCTTTAAACCTTCTGTAGTTCCATTAGCAATAGCATCTAAAAAGTTGGATCCAATCTTTTCAGTAGATACATGTACATCGGTATTTACAGCTTCGGTTTGTGGATATAGTATTTTAGAAATTACAATTGCTCCAGGAGCTGCCATTACAGAGGCTGCTAAAAGGTGCTTTGCAAATTGTAAGCGAAGTATTTCATCATCTCCACCTAAGAATCCTATATATGCCGCTAAAACAGCGCCGGCAACGGTTGCCATACCACCAATCATAACTAATAAGATTTCGGACTTATTCATTTTCTCTAAATAGGCCTTAATCAATAAGGGAGCTTCTGTTTGTCCTAAAAATATGTTTCCGGCAACACTTAAACTTTCTGCTCCTGAAATACCTAAGGTTTTGGTTAACATCCAAGCTAAAACCTTTACTACTTTCTGGATGATGCCCAAATAAAATAGCACAGATGTTAAAGCAGAAAAGAAGATAATGGTAGGTAGTACTTGAAAAGCAAATATGAATCCGAAGGTATCCATATCAACAACAAGGCCTTCGAATAAAAATTTACTACCAGCCGTGGTAAATTCTAAAACTTTTACAAAAAGTTTACCAATCTTATCAAAAATGTATTGAATAAATGGCACTTTTAAAACACCAATAGCGATGATTACCTGCAGGCCTAAACCAATCCCAACTGTTTTCCAATTAATTGCTTTTCTGTTTGCACTGAATAGGAAAGAAACTAAGATTAAAGAGACCATCCCTAATAGACCTCTAAAAAGGCTATTCAGGGTAAACCCTTCATTTGGGCGTATGCTAGGGTTGTTTAATACGGTAGGAGTAATATCATTTATAGTGCTCGTGTCTATAGATGATGTTATAGTATCTAATGGGGTAATTTCTTGGGCAAATATAGGGAGGGCTAATAGTAATATAATTAGCGTTAACCAAAGGCTTTTTTTCATCAAAATAAAATTAAAATAAAGTAATTATTGGCGTTTGGAAATTTCATCCCTTAATTTGGCAGCTTTTTCATAGTTTTCACTGGTGACTGCATTTTCTAATTCTTTGTAGAGCTCTTCAATAGAAAGCTCAGAATAGCCATCAGAGGCAGATCCTGTAATCTCTACAGTTTCGCCTTCTTGTAAAATTTCATTGACCATGATACTGTCATCAGCGGTTTCGTCTTCTTTATCCTTACTTGAGAATTTTAAAAAGATACCTGCTTTGTCTAAAATGGTTTTATAAGTAAAAATTGGAGCATTGAAACGTAGGGCCAGTGCAATGGCATCACTAGTTCTAGCATCAATTATTTCTTCAATTTTGTCGCGCTCACAGATAATACTAGAATAGAATACACCGTCTACAAGTTTATGTATGATCACTTGTTTTACCACTATATCAAACCGATCTGCAAAGTTTTTGAAAAGATCGTGTGTTAAGGGTCTAGGAGGTTTTATTTCTTTTTCTAAGGCAATAGCTATGGATTGAGCTTCAAAAGCACCAATTACAATAGGCAACTTTCGGTCGCCTTCAACTTCATTCAATATTAGGGCATACGCACCATTTTGCGTCTGACTATAAGATATCCCCTTTATTTTTAATCTAACTAAGCTCATAAATATTAAGTAAACGCTAAGGGCTGTTTAAATAAAAGGCAAGACCTATATATTTAAACAGCCCTTTTAAGAGGCACAATTTAACAAAAATTAAGCGTTTTGAGCTTTAAATTCTTTTAATTTTTCGATTAACTGAGGTACAACTTCAAAAGCATCACCTACAATACCGTAATCTGCTGCTTTGAAAAATGGTGCTTCTGGATCAGAATTAATCACCACTTTTACTTTAGAAGAGCTTACCCCTGCTAAATGCTGTATAGCTCCAGAAATACCAATAGCAATGTATAAATTACTCGCTACCGGTTTACCAGTTTGACCCACATGCTCTCCATGAGGTCTCCATCCTAAATCAGATACAGGTTTAGAACAAGCGGTAGCTGCACCAAGTACCTCTGCTAACTCTTCTATCATTCCCCAGTTTTCTGGACCTTTCATTCCTCTACCTGCAGAAACTACGATGTCTGCGTCTGCTATTGTTGCTTTACCAACAACTTTATCAATTTCTACAGATTTTGTAGCAAAATCAGCATCACTAACAGCAGCATCAAAAGCTTCTACAGCTGCTGTAGTACCATTTTCATGGATACCAAAAGAGTTGTTAGAAACGCCTATAATTTTAACGTCGGTGCTTATTTCAGAAAAAGCGAATCCCTTGTTACTAAAAGCCGTTCTTTTTACGGTAAATGGCGAAGTGCTTTCTGGAGCAGCTACGACATTAGGAACGTAACCTGCTTTTAAGTATCCAGCTAATAAAGGAGCTAAATATTTAGTATCTGTGCTTGAGCTTAAAATAATAACTTTAGCGCCTTCTTTTTCAACGGCCTGGTGAATGCTGCTTGCATATGCTTTTGCGTTGAATGTTTTTAGAGTGTCATTGCTAATGTTTAATACTTTTGAGATACCATAGGTACCTAAGCTTTCATTTTCAGTAGCGTTGAAGGAAACTGCTGTAGCAGTAGTTCCCATTTGTTTTGCAACTTCGGCAGCATAAGAGGCAACTTCAAAAGCATTTTTCTTAAACTTTCCGTTTTCAGATTCTGTATATACTAATACTGACATAATAATATTATTTTTTTATTCCCTAGAAAAGGGAGACTAGTTTAGACTTAAAAGAGAATTATGGGTTAGATTACTTTTGCTTCGTTATGCAATAAGGTAACCAATTCATCTACAGAAGAAGCTAACTTTACAGCTCCTTTAGCAGCAGGCTTCGTGAATTTTGTGTCTTGAGTGGCGTTTAATGCATCAATAGGTTCTACTACTGTTAATTTTTTCTGACGCGCCATCATGATTCCTCTCATATTAGGAATTCTTAAATCGCTCTCTTCTACAAGACCTTTTTGACCTCCAATAATTAAAGGTAAACTTGTTGCTATTTTTTCTTTTCCTCCGTCAATTTCACGTAATGCCGTAGCACTTGTTCCATCAACATCTAAACTAATGCACGTGTTCACAAAGTTGATATCTAAAAGGCTGGCCATGATTCCAGGAACCATACCTCCATTATAATCAATAGATTCTCTTCCCGCAATTATTAAATCATAAGCACCTTCTTTAGCAATATTCGCTAGTTGTTGTGCTACAAAAAAACCGTCTGTAGGTATCGCATTTACACGGATAGCTTCATCTGCGCCAATAGCAAGAGCTTTACGCATGGTTGGTTCTACACTTGCTTCACCTACGGTAGCGATATGTACTGTTGCACTTTGTTTTTCTTTAAACCACATGGCTCTAGTTAGGCCAAATTCATCATTAGGGTTAATAACAAATTGAACACCAGCAGTGTCAAACTTTGTATCATTATCCGTAAAGTTTATTTTAGACGTAGTGTCTGGAACATTACTTATACAAACTAATATTTTCATTATTTATGGAATTTTATGTTTCTAAAGACTGCTAAGATAGCCAATATTTTTCAAATTTACTATGCATGCATAGTAAATTTTATAACTTTTTTTGCGAAATACAACGTTTATTATGACATATATTTTCCTATTTTTGCTATCCTTTTGGGAATACAATTATAAAGAAACGCCGTTTTAATGAAAACAATACAATTTAGAGAAGCTATTTGTGAGGCAATGTCCGAAGAAATGAGAAGAGATGAATCTATCTATTTAATGGGTGAGGAAGTCGCTGAATATAACGGAGCTTACAAAGCCTCAAAAGGAATGCTTGATGAATTTGGTGCAGACCGTGTAATTGATACACCTATATCTGAGCTTGGTTTTGCAGGAATTGGAGTTGGTTCTGCTATGAATGGGAATAGACCTATTATAGAGTTCATGACGTTCAACTTTGCTTTGGTAGGGATTGATCAGATCATAAACAATGCTGCAAAAATTCGTCAAATGTCTGGTGGGCAGTTTAATTGTCCTATCGTTTTTAGAGGTCCTACAGGTTCTGCGGGTCAATTAGGAGCAACGCACTCTCAAGCTTTTGAAAGCTGGTTTGCAAATTGTCCTGGTTTAAAAGTGGTGGTTCCTTCGAACCCAGCTGATGCTAAAGGATTATTAAAAGCTGCTATACGCGATAACGATCCCGTTATTTTTATGGAATCTGAACAAATGTATGGTGATAAGGCTGAAGTGCCAGAAGGAGAATATTTAATTCCTTTAGGTGTTGCAGATATTAAAAGAGAAGGTACAGATGTTACTATTATCTCTTTTGGTAAAATTATCAAAGAAGCTTACAAAGCTGCAGACGAGCTACAAAAAGAAGGTATTAGTTGTGAGATTATTGACTTACGTACGGTTAAGCCTTTAGATTATGAAGCAATTCTTAAATCTGTAAAGAAAACAAATAGAGTGGTAATTCTTGAAGAAGCATGGCCTTATGGTAATGTTGCATCAGAAATTATCTACCATATTCAATCTAATGCATTTGACTTTTTAGATGCTCCAATTGAAAAAATAAATACGGCGGATACGCCAGCACCTTATTCTCCTGTTTTATTGGCGGAATGGTTGCCTGATTATAAAGATGTAATAAATTCAGTTAAGAAAGTATTATATAAATAAAATACCTTTTGTAAGATTAAAGTAGCTTTACTGACTAACCTGGTCGGTAAAGCTTTTTTGGTTTTTTAAAATAAAAGCTAGTGTAATTGTAGAACCCCATCTTTCAATGAAAAAAATACTTTTATTCTTATTCACGCTATATTCATTTTCACTACTATCACAAACAAAAGTTAGTGGTGTGGTTATAGATGAGGCAGGGATCCCTGTAGCTTTTGCAAATATAATTTTCAAAGGATCTTCAGAGGGTACCATCACCAATGATGACGGTGTTTTTTATATGGAATCTGATAATACCTATGAGACTCTTCAGGTGTCTTTTGTAGGATATGAAACCAAAGATATCACTTTAGATAGTAAAGTTACTTACCAAATGAAAGTGGTATTGGCTGAAGGTGGTGAGCAATTAAAAGAAGTGGTGGTTTATTTTGGAAAACAATCTAAAAAGAACAATCCAGCTATAGATATACTACGTAAAATTTGGGAACGTAAACGTAGTAATGGAGTAAAGCATTACAAGCAATACAATTACGATAAGTACGAAAAAGTAGAGTTTGATTTAAATACAATTGATAGTGCTCTTATTAAAAGTAAAATTTTTAAAGGCTTAGAATTTGTTTTTCAAGATCTTGACACCTCAAGAATTACCGGGAAAACTTATTTACCTATCTTTTTGAACGAAACCTTTTCTAAGGTGTATGGTGATAATTTAAAAGGAGAAGAGAAAGAAGAATTGCTAGGAACAAAAAACTCAGGTTTCAGTAACAATCAGGCATTGACGGCTTTTGTAGAGGATCTGTATTCCGATTACGATATTTATAATAATTACTTGAAATTTTTTGACAAGAGTTTTACGAGTCCGCTCTCTAAGACCGGGGTAGATGTCTACAATTACGTTTTAGCAGATAGTAGTTTTATTGATAATAAATGGTGCTATAATATTATTTATTACCCAAGACGAAAAAACGAGCTTACTTTTAAAGGTAACTTCTGGGTGAATGATTCTACCTACGCCATCAAAAAAATAAATCTTGAGGTTACTAAAAGTGCAAATATAAACTGGGTCAAAGAGATTTATATAGAACAAGATTTTGAAGTGGTGAATGATTCTGTTTTTCTTTTGAAAAGAGATTACATGCTGAGTGATTTTAGCTTGAGTAAAAAAGAGGAGTCCAAAGGGGTCTACGGCAAGCGTACTACCGTCTATAATAATTACGTTTTTGATCAATACAAAGACCCTAAGTTTTATAAAAATTTATCCAATCAATTTAATTCTGGAATTGTAGAGCGAGATACGACCTTTTGGCAAAATAATAGGTTAGAAGCGCTCAATAAAGATGAAGCGGGTGTTTATAAGTTGTTAGATACCCTTAAGACGGTTCCGAAATTTAAGAGTTTTTACAATATAGCCAGTATCTTAGGTTCTGGATATGTGGAGATTGATAAATGGAATTTAGATATCGGTGATGTCTACAGTACATTCGGATTTAATGATGCGGAAGGTATTCGTGTGAGGGCAGGTGCAAGGACATATTTTGGGCAAAATGATCCTTGGCGAATAGAGGCATATACTGCATATGGTTTTGATGATCATAAATTTAAACATGGTATTTCTGGGAAGTTTTTATTAGATAAAAAATCACGTTTAATAATATCAGGAGGTAACCGGAGAGATATTGAGCAGTTGGGCTTAAGTCTTACGGCCACCACAGACGTTTTGGGTAGAAGTGCGGCGTCATCGTCCTTGTTTTCTGTGGGCTCTAATGACCGTTTGACCAATATTAACTTATCTACGTTTCAGGTAGAGGCAGAACCCTTGCATAATTTTATATTTAGAGTGGGTGGCTCCTTGCGTACGTTAAGCTCGGCATTACCAGATGCATTTAGCTTAGATTATTTGGATCCAGAGGCTCCTGCAGGAATTTCTTCGGAGTTAAAACAATTTGACTTTAATACGACCTTAATATATACGCCAGGTAAAAGAACCATTGGGTACGGCGTAGAGCGCAGAAATATCAATGACAATTATAGTACCTTATTTTTAACGTATACCAAAGGGGTAAAAGACTTTTTAGAAAGCGATTTTGATTACGAGAAAATTCAATTTTCATATACGCAGCCTTGGCAAATTGGAGGGTTTGGTAGATTGTTAAGTACAGTAGAGTTAGGTAAAACTTTTGGTGATGTGCCTCTGGGCTTATTAAATGTCATTCCTGGAAACCAAACCTTATTTTCTATCTATGGTACGTTTCCTAATTTAGATTTTTATGAGTTTGTCACAGATACGTATGCCTCTGTTCATTTAGAACAGAACTTTAATGGCCGCTTATTTTCTAGAATTCCCATATTAAAAAAATGGAATCTTAGGGAGATTGTTGGGTTAAGAGGTGTCTGGGGAGATCTTTCTAATGAGAACATCTTATTAAATAGTCCTACAAATATTCCTTTGCAAGCACCAAATGATACTATTTACTGGGAATATTCGTTTGGAGTAGGGAATATATTTAAGATTTTAAGAATTGATTTTAATTTTAGAGGAAATTATTTAGAGAGTCCCGAAGCAAGACCATTTAGTGTTACGGGGTCATTTGGATTTAATTTTTAATAGGAAACTGTTAAATTTACTACACCGTTTTCGTAAGATTATACTTGAAATTGCTTGTTAAATCCTTAGATATTTAAACCATTTACAGAGGTAAAATAAATTATTCAAGTATCTTTGTGTACAAATTACAGTATTATTATGAGCGAAAAATTAGAAATAACTTTCGATGTTCTAATCGAAATTCCAAAAGGAAGTAGAAATAAATACGAGTACGACTTTACATTACACAAAATTAGATTTGATAGAATGCTTTTTTCATCGATGATGTATCCTGGTGATTATGGATTTATTCCAGAAACACTTGCTTTAGATAGTGATCCATTAGATGTATTAGTTTTAGGACATCAGCCAACTTATCCAATGGTGGTTATGGAAGTTAGACCTATTGGTGTTTTCCATATGACAGATGAAAAAGGGCCAGATGAAAAAATTATCTGTGTTCCTGTTTCAGATCCTATATGGAGTAGTAATCATGATATCAGTGATCTTAATCCACATAGATTAAAAGAGATAGAACATTTCTTCAGAGTTTATAAAGATTTAGAAAAGAAAAAAGTAGATGTTGGTGGATGGGGAGATGCTAAGGAAGCTCTTGAAATTTACGAGCAATGTGTACAGCGTTACGAAGAAAGTGACCATAAAAAGAAACGCACTTTCACCATATAATTTTGAAATTGTCAGAATAAAAAAAAGTCATGCTATTAAAAAGCATGACTTTTTTTGTTATGTTTAAATTTTATGCGTTTTTTTGAGAAATAATTAATAATTAACGGACTAATTTATGAAATCAATGATTATCTATATGCCTATAGTGATGGCACTTTTAGGTTTACTTTACATGGTTATTAAGAAATCATGGGTACTAAAGCAAGATGCGGGAGATGGAAAAATGAAAGAAATTTCAGATCACATCTATGAAGGTGCACTTGCATTTCTAAATGCGGAATATAAGCTTTTAGCAATTTTCGTAGTAGTCGTTAGTGTGTTGCTGGCTATTGTCTCTTTTATAGTGCCAACCACACATTGGTTAATTGTTATTGCGTTTATTTTTGGTGCTATTTTTTCTGCTTTTGCAGGGAATATAGGAATGAAAATAGCGACTAAAACAAATGTAAGAACAACGCAAGCCGCAAGAACTAGTTTGCCTAATGCTTTGAAAATCTCTTTTGGAGGTGGTACTGTAATGGGGCTTGGGGTTGCTGGCTTAGCTGTATTAGGTTTAACCGCATTCTTTATTTTCTTTTTCCACTATTTTATGGGAGGTGTTTGGACCAATACGATGGATATGACTATCGTTTTAGAAACCTTAGCAGGTTTTTCATTGGGTGCAGAATCTATTGCACTCTTTGCACGTGTAGGTGGTGGTATTTATACGAAAGCGGCAGATGTAGGAGCAGATTTAGTAGGTAAAGTAGAAGCAGGTATCCCAGAAGATGATCCTCGTAATCCTGCAACTATAGCAGATAACGTTGGAGATAATGTAGGTGATGTTGCAGGTATGGGAGCAGATTTGTTTGGTTCTTATGTAGCTACCGTATTAGCTGCAATGGTTTTGGGTAACTATGTGATTAAAGATATGGGCGGAGCTATTCAAGATGGCTTTGGAGGTATCGGTCCCATTTTATTACCGATGGCAATTGCAGGTGTAGGTATTATCATTTCGATTATAGGTACCATGTTAGTGAAGATTAAAAATGATGATGCTAAAGAGTCTCAAGTTATGGGGGCTTTAAATATTGGAAACTGGACATCTATAGTTTTGGTGGCAGTTTCTTGTTTTGGCTTGGTTACTTGGATGTTACCAGAAACCATGAAAATGGAATTTTTTGGTGAGGGCTTGCAGGACATTTCATCCATGCGTGTGTTTTATGCTACGTTAGTTGGCTTGGTGGTAGGCGCTGTGATTTCTTCGGTTACAGAATATTATACAGGTCTAGGTAAAAAACCAATATTAAAAATTGTACAGCAGTCAAGTACAGGAGCAGGTACAAATATTATTGCGGGTTTAGCTACGGGTATGATTTCTACATTTCCTTCCGTATTATTATTCGCAGGGGCTATTTGGGCATCTTATGCTTTTGCTGGTTTTTACGGGGTATCCTTAGCAGCTTCTGCGATGATGGCAACTACAGCAATGCAATTAGCTATTGATGCCTTTGGTCCAATAGCTGATAATGCAGGAGGTATTGCAGAGATGAGTGAGCAAGAACCAATCGTAAGAGAGCGCACAGATATTTTAGATTCCGTAGGGAATACAACAGCAGCAACCGGTAAAGGATTTGCAATTGCTTCTGCGGCTTTAACATCATTAGCACTTTTTGCGGCCTATGTTACGTTTACGGGTATAGACGGTATTAATATTTTTAAAGCACCAGTTTTAGCCATGTTATTTGTTGGAGGTATGGTGCCTGTAGTTTTTTCTGCCTTAGCGATGAATGCGGTAGGTAAAGCGGCCATGGAAATGGTACAAGAAGTACGTAGGCAGTTTAGAGATATACCTGGAATTATGGAGGGCACAGGAAAGCCGGAATATGATAAATGTGTAGCTATTTCTACAAAAGCATCTTTAAAAGAAATGATGCTGCCAGGGTTGTTAACTATTGGTTTTCCATTAGCAATAGCTTTTATTCCAATGATCTTTGGGATGAATAATTTAGCGATAGCAGAAATGCTTGGAGGCTATATGGCAGGTGTTACTGTTTCTGGTGTGCTATGGGCAATTTTCCAGAATAATGCCGGTGGTGCTTGGGATAATGCTAAAAAATCTTTTGAAGCAGGTGTAGAGATTAACGGAGAAATGACATTTAAAGGTAGTGAGGCGCATAAGGCGGCTGTTACTGGAGATACTGTTGGTGATCCATTTAAAGATACTTCTGGTCCTTCTATGAATATCCTAATTAAACTTACTTGTTTGATAGGTTTAGTGATAGCTCCAATATTAGGTGGCCATGCAGAAGAAGGCATTTCTAGAGTTCAAGAAGAAATAAATATAGAGGTAAATACAAATAATACAGACGTGGCAGAAGCGAATGTTACTTACACCACTATAGTAAATGGAGTGTCTAAAACAGATGAAAAGATATTTAGTGGAACGCCAGAAGAAGTAGGAGTGCAGGTAGAAGCTTTTAAGGAGACTAGCGTTAAATCTGATGATTCTCAAATAGAAGTTGAGATAGAAAAAGTGACCCTTAGAAAATAGATTTATTTTTTTTATTTTTAAACCTGCTAATAACTAATATTAGCAGGTTTTTTTGTATTATTTTAGTGTGATGTTATTTAAGAAAGATCCTTTACAAATAATTACATTTGATGCTTACGGCACCAATTCTCATTTCTATTTAAGGGGGAGAGCGCTTGAAGATGAGTCCATTAACTTAGATGATAAAGGCTGGTTTAATTTGATGTTGAATACCTGGAAACGGTTAGAAACAGATGAAGTAAAGCATACCAACATAGATATTACTTTGCCAAACGGCCAAGTTTTGCAAACATCAACCGATAATCATGGATATTTTAAAATGGAAACGGCTGTTCATGATTTGCAGAAATTAGCCAACGAAGAAGACTGGGTGAACTTTGAAGTCTCTTACTCAAATCCAAATATTAAACGAAAGATTACCCATGAAAATAGATTTCCTGGTAAAATTCTAATCCCATCTAAGAAGGCTGTTTTTGGGGTGATTACAGATATTGATGATACTATTTTGCATACGGGCGTAGTCTCTACATTAAAATGGCGCGTATTGTTTAATACTGTTTTTAAAACTGTAAAAAATCGTTTACCGCTTACTGGTGCTCCAGATTTTTATAACCAATTACATCGGGGAACATCAGGAGAGAATTCTAATCCAATATTTTATGTGAGTCATAGTCCTTGGAATTTATACCGTTATTTAGAACTGTTTCTAAAGCAGAATGATTTCCCTAAAGGACCTATTTTACTTCGTAGTTTCAATTCTTTCTTTAAAAGGAAAAGAGACGGGCACAAACCACAAAAGCAAATAGAGATTCTTGGTATTTTAAAAACGTACCCAGCGTTGCCCATAATTTTAATTGGAGATAGTGGCGAGCGTGATGCAGATATTTATAAGGAAATAGCAGAACAATTTCCAGACAGAATTTTGGCCATCTACCTAAGAAGTGTAAATCATAAAAAGAGAATGATACGGGTAAAAAGCCTATTTGATAATTATAAAACAACACCTGTTTTATTTGTAGAAAATAGCGACCAAGCAGTGGCGCACGCAAAAAAAATGGGATTCATATAAGATACGAACCCCATTTGTAAATGTTAGATAGACGCTTAAAACAAGCCATTTATCTCTGCATCAATTCTATTTATGATAGTGCCTAAATCCTCAGGATTATCTACAAAGTCTAAATGGTCAACATCAATAATTAAGAGTTTTCCTTTTTCATAGCTCTGACTCCATGCTTCATAACGTTCATTAAGTCTGCTTAAATAGTCTATGGAAATCGTATTTTCATAATCGCGTCCACGTTTGTGAATCTGACTTACTAAATTGGGAATAGAACTACGTAAGTAGATTAATAAATCTGGCGGTTGAACTAATTTTTCCATTAGCTCAAATAGGCTAGAGTAATTGCTAAAATCTCTGTTCGTCATCAAACCCATCGCATGAAGGTTTGGTGCAAAAATATAAGCATCTTCGTATATGGTACGATCTTGAATGATGTTTTTCCCCGTTTCTCTTATTTCTAAAATCTGGCGAAACCTACTATTTAAAAAATAAATTTGAAGATTAAAACTCCAACGCTCCATTTGATTGTAAAAATCATCCAGATAGGGGTTGTCTACAACATCTTCAAAATGTGGTTCCCAGTTAAAATGTTTTGAAAGTAATTTGGTTAAGGTTGTTTTTCCTGCGCCAATATTTCCTGCAATTGCAACATGCATAATTCGTCTTCTTAATGGTTTTATTTATAAGCGTTGGATCCTTACTATTTAAAATTCTAGTGCATGCTCGTGGCACTTTTGATTTTAAAATAGCTTTAATACCTCACTTTGTACTTTCCCAAAGGGGCACACAATATACAACGATTCTTGGGTAGTAGAAAAAATAGTTGCTGAAATGCATGAATGTTTTTTGAGGCTATGATCTATTAGAAATAATACAATAAAATTTATTTATCACCTTAGTTTTAAACCTTTTCTATTTTTTTTAGTCACAGAAGGACAATAACCTAATACGATCATGAAAAAAATTCTACTATTTATCGTTACCTGTCTTCTTCATTTTTCTAGTACACAGGCTCAAGACTTTCAAGGAAAGGCAATCTATCATTCTAAAACATCTGTGGCCGACTTTAATTTTGGGGGGCGTGAAATTTCTGAAGAACAAAAGAAAAGATTCATGGCGCGCATGAAAGAACAGTCTGAAAAAACATTTATACTGACGTTTGATAAAACTGCTGCAATTTATGAGGAAGAAGAAAAGCTAGAAACTCCAGGAAGAGATAATGGAGGAAGAGGTAGATTTAGATTTGGAGATTTTTCTGGAGGTAAATTATATAAGAATATTAAAGACCAAGATTATGCTAAAGAATCAGAAATGTTTGGTAAAGTATTCTTAATCAAAGATGACCTGAAGCAATTAAATTGGACGATGGGTTCTGAAACAAAAAAAATTGGCAATTATATGTGCTATAAGGCAACGGCTATACAAGCGATTGATTCTACAGATTTCGAAACTTTAAGAAGAAAAAGAGATCAGGAAAGAAGAAAAGAGAATGCCACCAAAAAGGATACTACACAAAATAAGACGCGTATTTTTAAAGAGACAGAAGCGGTAAAAGAAATTGAAATTACAGCTTGGTTTACTCCTGAAATTCCTGTAAGTCAAGGACCAGGAGAATACTGGGGCTTACCGGGTTTAATATTAGAAGTTAATGCAGGGAATACCGTATTGCTTTGTACTAAGATTGTTTTAAATGCAGATGAAAAGGTAGAGATAAAAGCACCTACAAAAGGAAAGGTTATATCGCAACAAGAATATAATGAAACACTTTTGGCTAAGATGGAAGAAATGTCAGAACGCTTTAGGGGTGGTAATAGAGGTCCAGGTGGTAACTCAAATCGAGGAAGAAACTAATGAGAAATCTATTTATAAAAAAGCAGGTACTGGTGCTTATTGGCTTAATTGCTTTGGTGAATGTTGCTAGTGCTCAGAAAATCACCATTACGGGAGTCTTAAAAGATTCACTAGGAAGCCCCTTAGATATGGCAAATGTAGTGGCTGTAAATCAAGAGACAAAAAGTTTAGATGGTTTCGGAATTACAGATCCTAATGGAAAATATAAGGTTAGCGTGAACCAAAACAGTACTTATAGCTTAAAATTCAGCTATATCGGTTTTCAACCTAAAGAACTATTGATTAAAACCCTAGAAGAAGACCTACAACGCGATATAATATTGGCAGAACAGGCACAGAGCTTAGATGAGGTTGAAGTAGTTTATGAGATGCCTGTGGTAGTGAAAGGAGATACCATTGTGTATAATACAGACTCTTTTGTAACGGGAACGGAAAAGAAATTAGAAGATGTACTAAGTAAGCTGCCGGGAGTAGAAATAAATGACGATGGCGAAATAGAAGTAGAAGGAAAGACCGTTACTAAAGTGATGGTCGATGGAAAAGATTTCTTTGATGGAGATTCTAAACTAGCAGCAAAAAACATTCCTGCAAATGCTTTGGATAAAATAGAAGTGCTTAGAAATTATAGTGAGGTGTCGCAATTAAAAGGCGTAACAAATAATCAGGACAATGTAGCTTTAAATATTAAATTGAAATCAGGAAAAGAAAAGTTTTGGTTTGGAGAAATTACGGCTGGTTTAGGGTTAGATAGTAGGTATCTGGCGCATCCTAAACTATTTTTTTACAGTCCTAAATACAGTATCAATATCTTAACAGATCTTAATAATATTGGGCAATTGCCATTTACCTCTAGAGACTACAGAAATTTCACAGGTGGTTTTAGAAGTAGAACAGGAAATACAGGCACTAGTTTTAACGTTGGTGATGGTGGTTTGGGATTGTCTCAGCTTCAAAACAACCGTGCTAAAGAAATAGAAACAAGATTTGGAGCGGTTAATTTTAGTTATGCTCCAACAGAAAAACTAGATTTAAGCGGATTCGCCATTTATTCTTATGCGAATACAGACTTACAGACGGTGGCTACGCGAACATATATTAGTAGCAATCAGCAAGAAGTAACTACAACAGGTACAGAACAAACATCTAATTTAGGGTTATTAAAGCTAAGTGCCGCTTACAAGCCAAATACAAATGTACAGGTGGAATATGATGTTCTTGCAAAATTTTCTGATGAGAATGAAGATGTAGGAATATTGTCTGTAGCAGATGTTACAGATCAAATTTTTGAAAACAAACAGCAAACTCCTTCTAGCCTTAATCAAAACGCTAATGTGTATTACACGATAGATGAAAAAAATATATTGGCTGTTGAAGCTCAGTATTTAATCCAAAATGAGGATCCGTTTTATAATGCAATCAGAGAAATACAACCTTTTGAAAGTATTCTTCCTTTGAACGAAGACCAAGCGAATTATAACATCAATCAAGATCGAAAAATAAAAACGAATAAGTTTGATTTTAAAACCGATTACTATTTTATTACAGGGGCAAAAAGTAATATTAACTTTACGTTAGGAACCACGCAAAGTAGTCAGAAATTCAATTCAAATATTTTTCAAATTTTGGATAACGAGTCAACCTTAGCGTTTACAGAGGACGATTTGGTTAATGATGTGGAATATAAGTTTTCTGATATTTTTGTAGGATTTCATTATAAATTAATCGTCGGGAAATTTACATTTAATCCAGGATTTAAAGTTCATGATTATACGGCGAAAAACACACAATTAGCTACATCGGTTACAGATGATTTATTCAACGTTGTTCCAGATCTTTTTGTAAACCTTCAATTAAAGCAGTCAGAGAGTATTCGGTTTAATTATACGGTTAACAGACAGTTTTCAGATATTGATAAATTTTCTAGAGCCTATATTTTTAGTAATTACAATTCCATGTATCAAGGAAATCGTGATTTAGAAAGTGCTTTGTTTCATAATTTATCACTTAATTTTTTCAGCTTTAGCATGTTTAACATGCAAAACATTTTCGCTACTGTTAATTATAGTAAACGTGTAGATGCTTTTAAAAATAATAGTGCTATCGTTGGCATTAATCAAGTAAGTTCAACCATCAATTCTAATTTAGAAGATGAAGTGTTGTCCGGATCTGCTAATTTTCAAAGAACATTTGGTAAGATAAAAGTGAGTTCCAGAGGATCGCTTTCTTATTCTAATTTAAATAATATTGTTAACGGTAGCCCTAGTACGTCAGAGTCTTTAACACAAAGCTATAGAGCATCCTTAGCCACAAGCTTTAGAGATGCCCCAAATGTAGAGGTGGGTTATAACTATGCCCTTAATAATTACGATAATGGAGGAAATTCTTCTACGTATTATACAGACACTCCATTTCTTAAAGTTGATGCGGCTTTTCTAAAAAGTTTTATTTTTCTAGCAGATTTAGATTACTACCATTATAGAGATAAAGCAAATACTATTGATAATGAGTATGGTAATTTAGATACCAGTTTATCTTATCAAAAAGAAGATAGTAAGTGGGAGTATAGTGTAGAAGTGACTAATTTGTTGAACAATACAGAACTCAATCAAGATAGTTTTAATGAGCTTTTTTATAGAACCTCATCGTATGTGGTGCAACCACGATATGTAATGTTTAAAATTAAATATGATTTATAAATCTGCAAATTGTTGTTAAACCATTTTTCAGACTCCATCTTTTATTTTACTTTTGTGCCATTATTAATTGAGGACGGATTTGACTGATTGCAACCTCAGCTGCTAAATTATATTTAGCACAAGAAAAATGCTAAAGCAGTTATGACCGAAATTCCTTTTTCGGTTCATAAACTTCTTTTAACCTTTCTGTCAAGTCTATTCTAGAAAATAAAACCATTTATGGCTTATTTATTCACATCAGAATCTGTTAGTGAAGGACACCCAGATAAAGTAGCAGACCAAATAAGTGATGCGCTTTTAGATAATTTTTTGGCTTTTGATCCAGAAAGCAAAGTAGCTTGTGAGACATTAGTAACTACAGGTCAAGTAGTATTGGCAGGTGAAGTTAAGAGTGATACCTATTTAGATGTTCAACAAATAGCAAGAGATGTTATTAATAAAATTGGATATACTAAAGGAGAATATCAGTTTAGCGGAGATTCGTGTGGTGTTATTTCTTTAATACATGAGCAGTCTAAAGATATTAGTCAAGGGGTAGATCGCGGTTCTAAAGAAGAGCAAGGTGCAGGAGATCAAGGAATGATGTTTGGCTACGCTACTAAAGAAACGGAAAACTACATGCCTTTGGCTTTAGATATTTCGCATAAAATATTACAGATCTTAGCAGATTTAAGAAGAGAAGGTAAAGAAATTTCTTATTTAAGACCAGATGCTAAGGCGCAAGTAACTATAGAGTATAGTGATGAAAATGTACCTCAACGTATAGATACTATTGTAGTTTCTACTCAGCATGATGCTTTTGATGCTGATGATGAGAAAATGTTGGCGAAAATTAAATCGGATATCATTTCTATCTTAATTCCGAAGGTAAAGGAGCAATTACCAATTCATATTCAGACATTATTTGATGATGCTATTACCTACCATATTAACCCAACAGGGAAATTTGTTATCGGTGGTCCTCATGGAGATACGGGGTTAACAGGTCGTAAGATTATTGTAGATACGTACGGGGGTAAAGGTGCTCACGGTGGGGGTGCATTTAGTGGTAAAGATCCTAGTAAAGTAGATAGAAGTGCAGCCTATGCTGCGCGACATGCCGCTAAAAATTTGGTGGCAGCAGGAGTTGCAGACGAGATTTTAGTACAAGTGAGTTATGCTATTGGAGTAGTAGAGCCAACCTCTATCTATGTAGATACGTATGGTACTGCTAAGGTAAATTTAAACGATGGGCAGATTGCAAGAAAAGTAGCTGAGTTATTTGATATGCGTCCGTTTGCCATAGAAGAGCGTTTAAAATTGCGTAATCCTATTTATTTGGAAACAGCAGCTTACGGTCATATGGGTAAAGAACCAATAACAGTAACAAAAACTTTTGAATCTCCTTACAATGGTAAAGTAGAGAAAGAAGTAGAATTGTTTACTTGGGAGAAGTTAGATGCTCAAGAGCAAGTGAAAACTGCATTCGGTATATAAATATTTAATGGTTTTAGCGGTCTGGTTTAAATAATTAGAGTAGACCGCCAAAATCTTAACAAAAAAGTATCTTTTTATAATTATTGGTGAATAATTAGGATTTTAAAAACTTCCGATGTTATATTTGCACCGCACAAGTTCAAACACGTATTGAATAGTTATCAAGAAAGGTGGAGGGAATAGACCCTTTGAAACCTTAGCAACCCTTTGTTCTTTTTAAGAGCAATGAAGGTGCTAAATTCTACCAAAAATTGCATCATGCATTGGCGGCAGATAACGAAAAAATTAATTGCTATCTCTAGCAATTGAATATTTCTTCTTAATAACTTTTTGATTTTTATCTAACGCGACCCTATAGGTCTGATGTTAGAGTTTGGCTTTTTATTTTAGTATTAATTTAAAAAACAAAAAAATCATGAGTACTCAAAAATTAGCAACAAACGCTTTACATGCAGGGCATGACACTACGCAAACAGGAGGAACAAGAGCAGTGCCCATCTATCAAACATCATCATATGTTTTTAGAGATACGGACCATGCTGCAAAATTATTCTCATTAGGAGAATTAGGGTTTATTTACACCCGTTTAAATAACCCAACAAATCAAATTTTACAAGATCGTTTGGCGGCTGTTGAAGGTGGTGTAGGTGCTGTTGTTTTCGCTTCTGGTACTGCAGCAATTGCTACAGGTTTGTTAACTTTATTAAAAGCAGGAGATCATATTGTTGCTTCTAGTAGTTTATATGGAGGTACGTTTAATTTATTGAATGTAACCTTACCTAGATTAGGCATTACCACCACTTTTGTTGATGCTGCTCATCCAGAAAACTTTGAGAAGGCTGTTCAAGATAATACCAGAGCTATTTTCGTAGAATCTTTAGGGAATCCTAAATTAGATGTTTTGGATTTAAAAGCAATTGCGACCTATGCAAATGCAGCACAAGTGCCATTTATTGTAGATAATACCGTGGCTTCACCTGTATTGTTAAACCCAATTGAACATGGAGCAAACCTTGTTATTCATTCGCTAACAAAGTACATTGGCGGTCAAGGAACATCATTAGGAGGTGCTATTATAGATGCCGGTACTTTTGATTGGACCAATGGGAAATTTCCTGAATTCACGGAGCCTTCTGCGGGGTATCATGGATTGGTGTATAGCGAAGCTTTGGGAGCAGCAGCATTTACGTTTAAGCTAATTTTAGAAGGTTTACGTGATTTTGGTAGTGCTTTGAGTCCGTTTAATGCATTTCAGATTATTCAAGGATTAGAGACCTTACCTGTGCGGATCAAGCAACACAGTGCAAATGCATTAGAGCTAGCAACATGGTTGGAGGGTAGAGATGAGGTTGCTTGGGTAAACTATCCTGGATTAAAGAGTAGTGCCTATTATGATTTGGCTAAAGAGTATTTGCCAAAAGGGCAAAGCGGTTTAGTGACCTTCGGTATAAAAGGTGGATTTGAAGCGGCTCAAAAAGTAACCGATGCTACTAAAATCTTCTCGCTATTAGCAAATATTGGTGATACAAAATCATTAATTATTCATCCAGCGAGTACTACCCATCAACAATTAACAGCAGAACAACAAGAAGCTGCTGGGGTGCCACAAGATTTGATACGCCTGTCTGTGGGATTGGAAGATATAGAGGATTTAAAGGCAGATTTAATTCAGGCTTTTGCCTCATTGTAAGTAAGCTTAACCTTTGGTAAAGCAAAAAGATTGAAATAAAAATAAATTATGCTACAGCATTTAACAATACCCAAGTATACTAATCACGGCGGATCAACTCAGGATATTAAATTGTCTTATCAAGTTTTTGGGCCTGCGTTGCACACAGCACCAATTATAGTGGTAAATCATGCCTTAACAGGCAGTTCAGATGTTGCTGGAGAGCAGGGTTGGTGGTCTGCATTGATTGGAGATGGAAAATGTATTGATACTCAAAAATATACCATTTTAGCTTTTAATGTACCCGGTAATGGGCATGACGGTTTTGTGGTAGAGAATTACAAAGATTTTGTGGCGCAAGACATCGCAAAAATATTTTTAATAGGATTAAAAGAACTGCAAGTAAACAAGCTTTTTGCACTTATAGGTGGCTCAATGGGAGGTGGTATTGCTTGGGAAATGGTTGCTTTGGAACCTAATTTGACCGAAAATTTAATCCCTGTAGCGTCCGATTGGAAATCTACAGACTGGTTAATTGCGAATTGTCAGATTCAAGAGCAGTTTTTGTTGAATTCTAGTCAACCTGTACATGATGCGCGTATGCATGCGATGTTGTGCTATAGAACTCCAGAATCATTTAAAGAGCGTTTTAAACGTAGCACAAATGAAGAATTACATGTCTTTAATGTAGAGAGTTGGTTAACACATCATGGCGCAAAATTGCAAGAGCGTTTCCAATTGTCAGCCTATAAGCTGATGAATCAGTTATTAAAAACAATTGATATTACAAGAGATGCTAAAGATGCTTTTTCAACTATAGAAAAAAGCGCAACCCATATTCATATTATAGGGGTTGATTCTGATCTGTTTTTTACGGCCCAAGAGAATAAAGATACCTTTAAGCAATTGGCGCAAGTTAATAGCAATGTTACCTACGGGGAGATAAGGTCGCTGCATGGCCACGATGCTTTTTTAATTGAATTTCAGCAAATGGAACAGTTATTAAAAGGCATTTTTGATCAGAATGGAAAGAGTAAGCGTATCAAAATATTAAAATTCGGAGGGAAATCGTTGGCTAATGGTGATGGTTTACATCGGGTTTTAGAAATTGTAACTACGAAAGTAAAACAGGGAGAAAATATTGGAGTAGTATTGTCTGCACGCGGTAAAGCCACAGATCAGCTAGAAACTATTCTTAAAAAGGCAAGTAAAGGCAAAGAGTATGCTAAAGATTTTGATGCTTTTAAAGCGTATCAACAATCAGATTTTAACGTTAATTTGTCTTCAGAATTTACAGATTTAGAAAAGCTTTTTGAAGGGGTTTCTTTATTAGGCGATTATAGTGCAAAAATCAAAGATCAAGTATTGTCTTTTGGAGAATTGATTTCTGGGAAAGTGACTACGCAATTATTAAATGCGAATGGCGTAAAAGCTAAATTCATAGATTCCCGAGAACTAATAAAAACAGATAGCAATTTTGGTGATGCTCAGGTATATGAGGCATTGTCTAAAGAGCATGTTTTAGAGGTTATCTCTAAATTAGATACTAGTGTGGTTCCAGTAATGACTGGTTTTATAGCATCAAACAAAGCAGGGGAGACCACAACCTTAGGACGAAACGGAAGTAATTATTCGGCAGCGCTAATTGCTAATTTCTTAGATGCGGCAGAATTGCAGAATTATACGCATGTAGATGGGATTTATACGGCTAACCCTGATTATGTAGCAGATGCAAAACGTATTGCGGAGTTGTCTTACGGGGAAGCAAATGAATTGGCAAATTTTGGGGCGACCATCTTACATGCAAAAACGATTATCCCTTTAATAGAAAAAAATATTCCATTGCGGATATTAAATACATTTAATGGAGATAATGAAGGAACGCTAATTAGTGCAAAGACAAGTAAAGAGGGGATAAAATCGCTTTCAGTAATTGAAAATGTGGCCTTGGTAAATTTTGAGGGGCGTGGTTTATTAGGTAAAGTCGGAGTAGATGCACGAGTTTTTAAAACATTAGGAGCAAATAATATTAGTGTGAATATCATATCGCAGGGGTCATCAGAACGTGGTCTTGGTTTTGTGGTAGATGCTGATAAAGCAGAAAAAGCGAAAGAGGTTTTAATTGATGAATTTAGCTCAGATTTTCAAACCAAAGATGTGAACATGATTACCGTAACTACCGATGTTTCTGTGATTTCTATTGTAGGTCAGGATTTGAGTTCTTTTCATAAGCCTTTTAATGAGCTGATAAAAAACCAGATTGTTCCCTTGTTATTTAATAATACAGTAACGGGTAAAAATGTCAGTTTAGTTGTACGGCGTAAAGACCTTTACAAAGCGTTGAACGTAATGCACGGTCAAGTTTTCGGAATTAGTAAAAAAGTGAATCTTGCTATATTTGGTCATGGAAATGTTGGAGGAACACTGATAGATCAAATTTTAAAATCGGCTCAAAGCATAGAAGAACGTAAAGGGATTCAATTAAATGTTTTTGCAGTGGCGAACTCTAAAAAAGTGTTGTTAAATAAAAGCGGAATTTCGGAAAACTGGAATGCTGATTTAGATAAAAATGGTGAGCCATTTGATCTAACTACAATTTTCGATTTTGCAAAAGCACATCATTTAGAGAATTTAATAGCGGTAGATAATACGGCAAGTAAAACCTTTGTAACATCATACTTAGAATTGATAGAAAATGGGTTTGATTTAGTGTCTTCTAATAAGATCGCCAACACCTTGAGTTTTGATTTTTATCAAAATTTAAGAACAGAACTCGTAAAAAGTCAGAAGCAGTATTTGTATGAGACTAATGTGGGAGCGGGACTTCCATTAATAGATACTATTAAGTTATTGCATTTGTCGGGGGAGAATATTACGCGTATTAAAGGAGTATTTTCAGGGTCGTTGAGTTATATCTTCAATACTTTTTCAGAGGTAGATAGGCCATTTTCATCGATTTTAAAAGAAGCGATGGAAAAAGGATTTACGGAGCCAGATGCTCGTGAAGATCTTTCTGGGAATGATGTGGGAAGAAAACTTTTAATACTAGCTAGAGAATTGGATCTGAGTAATGAATTTGCAGATATTAGTATTCAGAATTTAATTCCAGATTCTTTGCATACTGTAACGGTAGCCGAATTTAAAAATCAGTTAAGTACGCTTGATGCTATTTTTGAAAAGATTAAAAAAGAACAAAAGCCAAATCATGTATTGCGCTATGTAGGTGATTTGTCTGGAGATTTGCAAAAAGAGAAAGGGAATTTAGAAGTAAAATTAGTTTCGGTACCTAAAGAAAGTGCATTAGGACAAGTAAAAGGCTCAGATTCTATTATAGAAATATATACGGAGTCTTATGGTGAAAATCCGTTAGTGATTCAGGGAGCAGGAGCGGGAGCAGCAGTTACTGCTCGTGGCGTTTTTGGTGATATATTAAGGATTATAGAAAAGAATTGACATGAATATAATTTAGTTATCAAATAATTATTCCAGATTGTGAAAAAAAAGGGGGTTGTTACTATTATAATTTTAACATTTGCACTTTTTTTTAGCGCTATTTTTTTTGAAGTATCAAGACCTGAAAGAGGAAATCTTGTTAATAGTTCAGATGAATTTAATATTACTGTTCAGAAAATTACCCTTCACAAGGGAATGGTAAGATTAAATGACAGTATCATAGTATCCGGGAATATTAAACCTTTTAATGATAGTTCAAATGCGTCTAAAATTAAATTTGATAAAGCATTTTGTCTTGGAGATATTACACAAGGATATCAAATTATAAAAAAAAGAAATAACGATACACTAATTATTATTCAAAGTTCGGATACTTCTTACTTTAGATTTATAGATCTGAATAAAATGGATGAAGATGATTTAACTTTTAAGCAATTTTTTGACAAGATTTTTAAAAATAAAAAATGAAAAACAAATTCGAAACAGAGGCGATAAGAACGCAAACAGAACGCTCACAATTTCTGGAACATTCTACGCCCATGTATGTAACCTCAAGCTTTGTATTTGAAGATGCTGAAGATATGCGCGCTTCTTTTAGTGAAGAGAAAGAACGTAATATCTATTCTAGGTATTCTAACCCAAATACTAATGAATTTATAGAAAAGGTTTGTAAAATGGAAGGAGCCGAAGCTGGCTTCGCTTTTGCATCTGGTATGGCTGCAGTGTTTTCTACTTTTGCCTCTCTTTTAGATAGTGGAGATCATGTGGTTTCTGCACGGAATATTTTTGGTTCTACGCATAGTTTATTTATGAACTTTTTACCCAAATGGAATATTAGCTCAGATTATTTTGAAATTGATGATTTAGAGGGTATTGATAAATTAATAAAACCAACAACAAAATTTATCTATGCAGAATCTCCCACCAACCCGGGAGTAGATGTATTGGACTTAGAAAAGTTGGGCAAAATTGCAAAAAAACATAAGGTACTATTAATTATCGATAACTGCTTTGCAACGCCTTACTTACAACAGCCTATTAAATTTGGTGCGGATTTGGTAATTCATTCGGGGACAAAATTAATGGATGGTCAAGGACGTGTTCTGGCAGGAATTACCGTAGGAAGTGCAGAATTAATTGATAAGGTCTATCGATTTTCGCGCATTACGGGTCCTGCGCTTTCTCCTTTTAACGCTTGGGTAATTTCTAAAAGTTTAGAAACTTTAGCGGTTCGGGTAGATCGTCATTGTGAGAATGCTTTAAAGTTAGCAACGTTTCTCGAAGATCACCCGAAAGTAAATTGGGTGAAATATCCCTTTTTAAAATCGCACCCTATGTATGAGGTGGCTAAAAAGCAGATGAAAGCTGGGGGTACTATTGTTGCTTTTGAAGTGAATGGAGGAATAGAAGCTGGGCGAAAGTTTTTTGATGCGATAAAATTATTATCGCTCTCTGCAAACTTGGGAGATTCTAGAAGTATTGTGACCCATCCTGCATCTACAACCCACAGCAAGCTAACAACGACAGAGCGTGAAGCCGTAAATATTACGGATGGAACCGTTCGGGTATCTGTTGGTTTGGAACATATAGATGATATTATTTCCGATATAAAACAAGCCTTAGAATCGTAGCAGAACGTTCTAAGTAAAAAAGCCTCAATAGTAGAAACTATGGAGGCTTTTTTGTTAAATAAGAGTCTGTATTTCTTATAAACCTAAGGCTAGTATCGCCGGAGCATCGACTGTAAAAGCATATGCTCTCCAGGTGGTATTGTAATCTGTATTTTGCCATAGAACCTCGCCACTAGCACTTACTTCCCATAGGGTACCATCTCTGCCTTCGGCGATTAGGGTGTTTCCATTGCTCATCCGGACTCCACTACCCAAGCCTGCAGTGTATAATTCAGGATCCGTAAAACTCCATACTACTTCTGGTTCATTGTCTTCTCCTGCATTAAGTTCGTATGGTGGGTTTAATTTGTATTCAACAACTTCAGACTGATTGTCGTAAATATCATTGGCAAAGACAATCATATTTCCAGTAATCAGTAAATTTGGGTAATGTACATTGTTCAAGGTAACCTCGCCAACATTGTCATAGGCAAGCGGATTTCCGTACCGGTATACCAAATCTCCGCCTAGATTATAATTTCCACCCGTACTTGTACTCGCTTCTTCCGTAGTTGTGCTGTGGTCTAGCACCCACACTTCACTATAATTATTTACGGTTATGTAAAGAACATCATTCGTTTCATCTAAAGTTAACCCATTAAAATGCATCAAGTCTCCATTGGTTTGAGAACTGTTGTAATTGATATCTACTTTATTTGGATGTTCTACTACAACGCCAAAATTTTCTTTTGAAGCATCGTGGTTTTGAATCACATGATCTGTAACATGCCATTCCCAAACAATCTCTTCGGTTAGTGGGTTCATTTCTATAATGGCTTCGGGAAAAATATCATAATTCTCAGAAAAACCTAGTTCCGCAGCTTCATCAGCCGTTACTTTTTCCCAGACTGGAAAAATAATATTTCCATTTGATAAGTATTCCACATCGTGATGCGCCATGTAATCATCACCAGAACTATAGGAAACTTCCCAGTCAATAGATTGATCAACGTTTATTTTTCTCATAATGCCACCATAACCACCTAGCGTTATACCTGCATTGTCTGCTTTAAGGCAAACAACTAAGCTACCGTCGTCTAATAAGTTCACATCATTACCTAGATCTCTGTCAAATTTCCAGCTAAATAATTGATCTCCATCATGGTTTATGATATAGGCACCTTGACTATTGGTGTCTGCCACTAGGATATAAGAATTGGTGTCAATAGTGCTTTCATCTGTTGTTTCTTCCTCACTTGTATCTTCAGAGGTGTTAATGTCATCAGAACTACAAGCGGTAAAAGCTAACAATAGAGCTAATAAGCTTACTTTTAAAAGCGGTGTAAAATTTTGTTGCTGTTTCATTGTGTTTGTTTTCATTGGGTTCTTACTACTAAGTAAGGACTTAAATTAGGTTTTTAGTAGGCCAATCAGTGAAAGGCGGTTTTAATTCAGTGAAACCATAAAATTTAAGATATGCCTATTTGTCTATTGGTTTACTTGTAAAGCATGTACCTAGATATTTCGATATCTAAATTTTAATTATCTTAGCAGCCATGCTATCAAAAAAGACGAAATACGGATTAAAAGCACTTACCTTCTTGGCACAACAGGAAGATAAGAAACCAGTGCAAATTTCTGAAATAGCAAACGCTGAAAACATCTCTCAAAAGTTTTTAGAAACCATTTTATTATCCTTACGAAAAACAGGCTTTTTAGGAAGTAAAAAAGGTAAAGGTGGTGGGTATTATTTAATAAAAGACCCTGCAGAAATTCAGATGGCTTCTGTGATGCGGGTATTGGAAGGTCCAATCTCTATGGTGCCTTGTGTAAGTCTTAATTTCTATGAAAAATGTGATGATTGTCCTGATGAAGCTGCATGCGGTGTGCATAAATTAATGCTTCAGGTGAGAGATAGTAATCTCGAAATATATAGAAATACCAGTCTAGCAGATTTGATAGCTTAATTTTAACGCTTCCGCTTTTTTGTTGTCAAATTGATAATAAACTTCTTCTTTTTTTATAAATCCACTAAAACTATAGGGTAATAGTAATTTTAGTAATCTTTTGGCGACTTACTTTGCAAAATATTTTTATTTTTGCTTACTCTATTAAATCGATAGGGTAATAGAAACATTAATCACATGATTGCAGATCAATTGATTTTAGATAAGAAAACAAGTAAAGAGGATTTCACAACAGATAAAAAATCTGAGAAACCATTACGCAGTATTATTAAGTCTATAAGCTGGAGAATAATTGGTACTATAGATACTATGATTATTTCTTGGTTAGTAACCGGGGAATTAAAATTAGCTTTATCTATAGGTGTAGTTGAATTGTTTACTAAAATGTTGTTGTATTTCTTTCACGAGAGAATTTGGAACAGCATTAATTGGGGTAGATAAAAAAGAAAGACAATGGCTTTTACAGAAAACGATATACAAAAATGGAATACCGATTTTGCATCGGCAAGTCCAGCAGAAATTATAGCATTTGCATTGGAACAGAATTCTAATGCCGTAGTGACTACCAATTTTAGACCTTATGAGGTTAATATTTTACATGCAGTCACTGCTGTAGATAACACTATTAAAGTTATTTGGTGTGATACGGGGTACAATACTCCAAATACCTACAAGCATGCAGAAGATTTAATAAAATCATTACAGCTAAATGTAAAATTATATGTTCCTAAACAAACATCATCACATAGAGATGCAGTTATGGGAATACCAGGTATTGAAGATCCGAACCATGCAGTCTTTACAGAGCAGGTTAAATTGGAGCCATTTGGTAGAGCAATGGCAGAACACAAACCAGAGGTTTGGTTTACAAACCTTAGAAAAGGACAAACAGCTTTGCGTAATTCTTTAGATATTTTTAGTGTGAGTAAAGACGGTGTTTTAAAGGTGAGTCCTTTTTACCATTGGTCAGATGAGCAGTTAGACGCATATTTAGAAGAATATAAATTACCAAACGAGCATAAATATTTTGATCCAACCAAGGTGTTAGAAAACCGTGAGTGTGGCTTGCATACTTAAAAGAAGGCCTAAGTAAGCATCATAAAATTAGTAGTAAATAGGGTTGTTTGGCATTTCAGAAATAACCTTGACACTTAAAAAGTAACATGAAAGATACATCAGATATAAATCCATTAGAAAACGAAGCAATTTACATCATTAGAGAGGTGGCTGCTCAATTTGAAAAGCCAGTATTATTATTCTCTGGAGGTAAAGATTCTATAACCTTAGTTCGTTTGGCGCAGAAAGCATTCTGGCCAGCAAAAATACCTTTTCCACTAATGCATATTGATACGGGGCATAACTTTCCGGAAACCATAGAATTTAGAGATAGGTTAGCTAAAGAGCTTGGGGTAGAGTTAATTGTACGTAATGTTCAAGATTCTATTGATGAAGGTAAAGTAAAGGAAGAATCGGGTAGGTATGCTAGTAGAAACTCTTTACAAACAACCACCTTATTAGATGCTATCGAAGAATTTAAATTTGATGCTTGTATCGGTGGTGCACGTAGAGATGAAGAGAAAGCTAGAGCTAAAGAGCGTATTTTTTCTGTTCGTGATGATTTTGGTCAGTGGGATGAAAAAAGCCAACGCCCTGAATTGTTTGATATGTTAAATGGACAAATTGAATTAGGTCAAAACGTACGTTGTTTTCCTATTTCTAATTGGACAGAATTAGATGTATGGTCTTACATCCAAAAAGAAGAAATAGAAATTCCGTCTATATATTTTGCGCATAAACGTAAAACTTTTGTTAGAGACGGTATGATATGGTCTGCAGAAGATGATATTGTTTTCCGTGATCAAGATGAAATCGTAGAAGAGCGCTTAGTGCGTTTCCGTACGGTTGGAGATATGTCTTGTACAGCGGCAGTTCTTTCAGATGCTGTTACCATTGATAAGGTGGTAAGTGAGATTAGAGATTCTACGATATCCGAGCGAGGAGCGCGTATTGATGATAAGCGTTCTGAAGCAGCAATGGAGAAAAGAAAACAGCAAGGATACTTCTAGAGTCCCCTTAATCCCCTAAGGGGAAATGTTAGAGATCATAGAATATACAAATTTTTTTAAAAAAAGTCCTTCTCAGTGGGGAGGTCAGAATAGGATGGAAGTACTAAAAATAGCAACAGCAGGTAGTGTAGATGATGGTAAGAGTACCTTAATTGGTAGAATACTATACGATACAAAATCTCTTACTAGTGATAAGTTAGAGGCTATCGAAAAAACAAGTAAGCAAAAAGGATATGATTATTTAGATTTTTCTTTAGCAACAGACGGATTGGTAGCAGAGCGTGAGCAAGGAATTACCATTGATGTTGCGCATATCTATTTTTCAACAGCAAAGAAAAGTTACATTATAGCAGATACTCCGGGTCATGTTGAGTATACTAGAAACATGGTTACAGGAGCTTCTACATCACAAGCAGCTATTATTTTAATAGATGCGCGTAAAGGAGTTATTGAACAAACAAATCGCCATTTTTTCATCAATAACTTACTTCGTGTAAAAGATGTTATTGTAGCGGTGAATAAGATGGATTTGGTTGATTTCTCTGAGGACAGATACAATGAGATTAAGGCAGATTTTTCTGAATTAATGGCGAAGAGAGATTACCAAGACCAGAAAATTACCTTTATTCCTGTGAGTGCTTTAAAAGGGGATAACGTAGTAAATAAGTCTGAACATACACCTTGGTACACAGGTCAGACATTATTAGAGCACTTAGAAGAATTAGATAGAAAAGATATTTTCAATGCGGGAACACCGCGTTTTCCAGTACAATACGTAATCCGCCCTAAAACGGAAGATTTTCATGATTTTAGAGGATTTGCGGGTAAAGTATACGGAGGTGAATTGAGTGTAGGTGATGAGGTTGTGGCTTTACCATCTCAAACAACATCAAAAATAAAAGAAATTTATTTCTACGATAAGAAGTATCAGACAGCTTCAAGACGTTCATCGGTAACCATCACTTTAGAAGATGAGATAAATGTAAGTCGTGGAGATATGATTGTTAAGGTGGGCGATTTACCGCAAATTGACAAACAGTTTACCGCTAATATTTCTTGGATGGATTCAGACCCATTAAAAACAGGTAGTAAATATGTGATTCAACATGGTGTCAATAAAGTATTGGCTAAGGTTGATCAAATTCACCATAAAATAAACCCGGATTACTCTGGAATAGAGGAGAATGTAGAAGGTTTAGGAATGAATGATATTGCTAAGGTGACGTTTAAATTAAATAAGCCTATTTTCTTTGATGCTTTTAAAGATCATAGAACAAATGGTTCATTTATTATTATTGATACAAAAACAAATAGTACGGTAGGGGCTGGGTTTATTCAATAAATCTTATTAGCCACTAGGTGCAAGCAAGTAGGTAGAACAAATTAATAACAATATTCTTATTTTAACCGAGTAAGAATTCCTTCCCCTTGGGGAGGTTAGGAGGGGAAGATATATGCAAAGTTTTAGAACAGAAATAGAAAATCCAGTTGTAGAAAAAGATATTATCGATTTGGCTAACAAAATTGATATGTTCCACAATGGTAAACTAGACGAAGAAAAATTTCGTAGTCTTCGTTTAGCACGTGGTGTTTACGGTCAGCGTCAAGAAGGCGTACAAATGATTCGTATAAAATTGCCTTACGGTAAAGTTTCTTCGGAGCAACTAAGAACAATTTCTGATGTTTCTGAAGAGTATTCTAGAGGTCGTTTGCACATTACTACACGTCAAGATATTCAAATTCACTATGTAGATTTGAATAGAACTCCAGAGTTATGGGCAGAACTTGAAAAATCAGACATTACATTGCGTGAAGCTTGTGGTAACACTGTACGTAATGTAACGGCAAGTGAAACAGCAGGTATAGATGTAGAAGAGCCTTTTGATGTTTCTCCTTATGCACATGCGTTGTTTCAGTATTTTTTAAGAAATCCTATAAGTCAGGAATTAGGACGTAAGTTTAAAGTGTCTTTTTCTTCTAGTGATGCAGATACGGGTCTTTCATACATGCACGATTTAGGTTTTATTGCTAAAATTGAAGCTGGTGTAAAAGGGTTTAAAGTGATGTTAGGTGGTGGTTTAGGATCGCAACCACGTCATGCAGAGTTGTTATATGATTTTTTACCGTCTGATAAAATTATTCCTTTAATGGAAGGTGTTGTTCGTGTTTTTGATAGATACGGAGAGCGTAAGAGTAGAGCAAAAGCACGGTTAAAATTCTTATTAAAAGATTTAGGCTTAGATGGTTTTAAAGCCTTATTGGAGGAAGAGCAAATTGCAGTTCCAATGAAATCTTTTCCTATTGATGCAGAGGCATATCCAAAGCCGCAAATAGCACAAGTTGCTGTTCCTAATGTGGTTATAGAAGATCAGGCTACTTTTGATGCTTGGAAATCAACCAACATAATTCCTCAAAAACAAGAAGGTTATGTAGCTATAGGTGTAAAAGTTTTATTAGGAGATTTTTACCTTAAAGAAGCTCGTGCCTTGGCAGATTTAGTAGAAAAATATGCAGCAGACGAAATTCGTCTAAGCTTGCGTCAAAATATTGTAATTCCTTACGTAAAAGAAGAGCTAGTACCTTTCTTTTATTCCGAATTAAAAAAATTAGGCTTTACAGAAGCGGGTTATAACAGAGCTATAGATATTACCGCTTGTCCTGGAACAGATACCTGTAATTTAGGGATTGCAAGTAGTACAGGTATTGCAGAAGAGTTAGAGCGTATTATGAAAGAAGAATACCCAGATTATATTAATAACCCAGATGTGGTGATTAAAATTAGTGGGTGTATGAATGCATGTGGGCAACACAATATGGCAAATATTGGTTTTCAAGGAATGTCTGTGCGTACCAAATCAAAATTAGTAGCTCCAGCATTACAAGTGCTTTTAGGAGGTGGTAATATGGGTAATGGGGAAGGTAGATTTGCAGATAAGGTAGTGAAAATACCAAGTAAAAGAGGTCCAGAAGCGTTGCGTTTAATCTTAAATGATTTTGATGCTAATGGTAATGGATTATCATTTCCGGAGTATTATGCAGAAAAAGAGCAAATGTACTTCTATGATTTTTTGAAAGACTTAACAGATGTTGAGAATTTAACACCTGATGATTTTATAGATTGGGGTAACTCTGAAGAATATATTCAAGCTATTGGAGTAGGTGAGTGTGCTGGTGTTGTGATTGATTTGATCGCTACATTATTGTTTGAGAGTGAAGAGAAAATACAAACTGCAGAAACTACTTTTAATGAAGGTAAGTGGGCAGCTAGTATTTATCACTCCTATTCTTCTATGGTAAATACAGCAAAAGCTATTCTTACCTCAGAAAATCAGAAAACAAATACACATGCGGGCATCATTAAAGATTTTGATGAAAAATTCGTTGCGAATGGTAGAATTGCTTTAGATAAAGGTTTTGAAGAATTTATTCTTCAAATTAATAAAAACGAACCTACAGAAGTATTTGCTAAGAACTACTTAAATGATACGAAAGTATTTTTAGGAAAAGTTCAAGACTTTAGAAATGCTGAATTAGCAAAAGCAAACTAATCATGAGTGAGAATACAAAACATACGAATGCTAGCAACTTAGGTTTGCTTACGGTAATTGGTGCGGGTCCTGGTGATCCAGACTTAATTACGCTAAAAGCTATAAAAGCACTGCAGGCAGCAGATGTTGTTTTGTATGATGCTTTGGTAAATCCTGAATTATTAGGGTATGCGGAACATGCAGAGCTCATTTTTGTAGGTAAGCGTAAGGGGTGTTATGCCTATCAGCAAGAACAAATTAATGAACTTATTGTACAGCGTGGACAATCGCAACATGTAGTTCGCTTAAAAGGTGGTGATCCTTTTATTTTTGGTCGTGGTGCAGAAGAAATGGAATATGCAGCAACCCATGGGTTAAATGTGGCTATGGTTCCGGGGATATCTTCATCTGTAGCGGTACCTGCATCTCAAAATATACCTGTGACTAAAAGAGGAGCTGCAGAAAGTTTTTGGGTCATTACAGGTACTACCAAAGAACATAAGCTCTCTTCAGATGTAGCTTTAGCAGCAAAATCAAACGCTACTGTGGTTATATTAATGGGAATGTCAAAATTGCCAGCAATAGTAGCTTTGTTTGAGGAAGAAGGGAAAGCAGATACGCCAATCGCTATCATCCAGAATGGTACAAGAGAAGATGAAAAGATAGGAATAGGAACTATTTCGACTATTCAATCAGAAGTAGATAAGCAACAATTAGCAAATCCAGCAATTATAATAATTGGTGAGGTTGTTAATCATAGAAAAGCACTTTCAAGTGCAATAGAGTCGTATAAACAAGTAAGCGAAGTGCACCATTAATTTATTTTACTGTCGTAAATTTGCAGTAGTATTTTAAGCGTATTTCAACACAAGAATTTTTTGAATTAGTAGAGAGATGATAAAAACAGATATTTTAATTATTGGAGCAGGACCTACAGGATTGTTTACCGTTTTTGAAGCAGGATTATTAAAGTTAAAATGCCATTTAATTGATGCATTACCACAAACAGGTGGTCAGTGTTCAGAAATATACCCAAAGAAACCTATTTACGATATTCCTGCTTTTCCAGAAATTTTAGCAGGAACCCTGGTAGATAATTTGATGGAACAAATTAAGCCTTTTGAAGCGGGTTATACGTTAGGAGAACGTGCTGAAACATTAGATAAGCAAGAAGATGGTTCTTTTATTGTTACGACAAATAAAGGTACACAGCACCAGGCACCGGTAGTTGTTATTGCAGGTGGTTTGGGTTCTTTTGAGCCAAGAAAGCCTTTAATTCCAAATATTATCGACTTTGAAGATAAAGGGGTAAATTACTTTATTAAAGATCCTGAAGTGTATCGTGACAAAAAAGTAGTTATTGCTGGAGGTGGAGATTCTGCTTTAGATTGGGCAATTTTCTTAGCAGATGTTGCATCAGAAGTTTCTTTAGTGCATAGAAGAAATGAATTTAGAGGAGCTTTAGATTCTGTAGAGAAAGCATCTGAATTAGCCAAGCTTGGTAAAATTAAATTATTTACAGAGGCTGAGGTTATTGGTATTGCCGGTGATGGTAACGTAGAAGCGGTAACTATTAAGCATAATGATGCTGAAAAAGGAGAAACAATTTTACCTGTAGATAACTTTATTCCATTATTTGGTTTGTCTCCAAAATTAGGACCAATCGGAGATTGGGGTCTAGAGATAGAAAAAAATGCGATTAAAGTAAATAACGCAAAAGATTACCAAACCAATATACCAGGAGTTTTTGCTATTGGCGATGTTAATACCTACGAGGGGAAATTGAAATTGATACTTTCTGGTTTTCATGAGGCCGCTGTTATGTGTCAGTTTGCATACCAGATTATCAACCCTGGAAAACGTTATGTAATGAAATATACTACCGTAGGTGGTGTAGAAGGTTTTGATGGATCTAAGAAAGTTGCAAAGAAAGAAGTCGTACAGAGTATATCGTAAAAATTTAAGCGATTTAAAAATACAAAAGCCTTCTTACTGTTCTAGTTAGAAGGCTTTTATTTTACCATATAATTTGGTTTTAATTTGGCGGTAACGTTTCTTTGCAGTCATTGTTTGAAGTTCATTGCAACATTGAAAATAGTTATCAAGAAAGGTGGAGGGACTAGACCCGATGAAGCCTTGGCAACCCTTTTAAGTAGTTTTACCTAAAAAGAAGGTGCTAAGTTCTATTCAAGACCCTACTCGTTTTGAAATAGATAACAAAAGCGAAACATTTCGTCTTAGTTTTTACTTTACTTGATAATTTATGATTAGAGCGTTTCATTTGCAGAAAAAGCAAGTGATTTGGCGATATCCTATTTTTAGCCTTAGCAGGTAATAAAAAGTGGTGCTGGTGTGTGCAGTATAGTTATATCGCTTGAACGCATTTTTTTATAGTATAGAGATTTGAAAAATGAAGAATATAAAAGACATACTTAAGGAGCGTATTTTGGTGCTGGATGGTGCTATGGGAACGATGCTTCAACGCCATAAGTTTACCGAAGAAGATTTTAGAGGAGAACGTTTTAAGGACTGGGAGCATCCCTTACAGGGTAACAATGATTTGTTGTCCTTAACACAGCCAAAAGCAATCGCAGATGTGCACCGTAAATATTTTGCTGCCGGAGCAGATATTGTTGAAACAAATACCTTTTCCAGTACAACAATAGCCATGGCAGATTATTTTATGGAAGACTTGGTCTATGAGCTAAATTATGAATCGGCCAAGATTGCAAAGCAGGTAGCCGATGAATTTACGGCAAAAGAGCCGCATAAACCCCGCTTTGTAGTAGGTAGTATTGGACCTACGAATAAAACGGCAAGCATGTCTCCAGATGTAAATGATCCCGGATATAGAGCGGTGTCATTTGATGAATTAAGAATTGCGTACAAACAGCAGGTAGAAGCCTTAATTGATGGTGGTTCTGATTTATTAATGGTAGAAACCATTTTTGATACGCTAAATGCAAAAGCAGCATTGTTTGCTATTGAAGAAGTAAAAGATGAGCGCGGTATTGATATTCCAATCATGGTGAGTGGCACTATTACAGATGCATCTGGAAGAACTTTGTCAGGACAAACAGCAGAGGCTTTTTTGATCTCCATATCGCATATTCCAATTTTATCCGTAGGGTTTAACTGTGCTTTAGGAGCAAGTCAGCTTGTACCTCATTTAGAAGTATTATCTGCTAAAACAGGTTTTGCAGTATCTGCACATCCCAATGCAGGTTTGCCTAATGCTTTTGGAGAATATGATGAAACACCAGCCGAAATGGCTGCGCAAATAAAAGAGTACGTAGAAAAGAACTTAGTAAATATAGTAGGTGGTTGTTGTGGTACCACGCCAGAACATATTTCTGCTATAGCCAATGTAGTGAAAGATATAAAACCTAGAATCGTTGCTGGGCAATAATTGGTTATGGTGTTTTAGCGCTGGATCAAGAATATATAGAAGAAGATAATTTTAAAATAATAATGAATCAGATTCTTAGCTGTAAAAAGCTTCTAATCAGGTTTATAAAATAGTACAAAGGGTTGTAATTATGATAGAAGAGAGCAAACAACCATCAACTAACAACCGACAACCAAAGCGGTATCTGAAACTTTCAGGTCTGGAGCCTTTAGTGCTTTCGGAAAATACAAACTTTGTAAATGTTGGTGAGCGTACAAACGTAGCAGGATCAAAAAAATTCCTTCGCTTAATAAAGGAAGAAAAATTTGAGGAGGCTTTAAGCGTAGCTCGTGATCAGGTAGATGGTGGGGCGCAGATCATTGATATTAATATGGATGATGGACTTATCGATGGTAAAGAGGCCATGGTTAAGTTTTTGAATTTAGTGATTGCAGAACCAGATATTTCTAGAGTACCTATCATGATTGATAGTTCTAAATGGGAGATTATTGAGGCTGGTTTGCAAGTAGTGCAAGGTAAATGCGTGGTGAACTCTATTAGCCTTAAGGAAGGTGAAGAGCAGTTTAAACATCATGCAAAATTAATTAAGCGGTACGGTGCTGCAGTTATCGTTATGGCTTTTGATGAAACGGGCCAAGCAGATAATTATGAACGAAGATTAGAAATTTCAAAACGCTCTTATGATATTCTGGTGAATGAAGTAAATTTCGCGCCTGAAGATATCATTTTTGATTTAAATATATTTCCTGTAGCTACAGGAATGGATGAGCATAAGCTTAATGCTATTGATTTTATAAAGGCTACAAAATGGGTGCGAGAAAATCTGCCTCATTGTAGCGTAAGCGGTGGGGTGAGTAATGTGTCTTTTAGTTTTAGAGGTAATGACCCAGTTCGTGAAGCCATGCACTCTGTGTTCTTATACCACGCCATTCAGGCTGGGATGAATATGGGAATTGTAAACCCTAGTTTATTGGGTGTTTATGATGATATTCCTAAAGATTTATTAGAACGTGTAGAAGATGTTATTCTTAATAAAAGAGAGGATGCTACAGAACGGCTTTTAGATTTTGCAGAAACAGTAGTAGGTACGGCTAAAGAAAGTAAGATAGATTTATCTTGGAGAGAAGAGCCTTTGCAAAATAGAATCACCCGTGCCTTAGTAAAAGGTATTGATCAATACATTCTTGAAGATATTGAAGAAGCTCGTGTAGCAGCGCATAAACCTATTGAAGTTATTGAGGGTAACCTAATGACGGGTATGAATGTTGTTGGAGATTTATTTGGTAGCGGAAAAATGTTTTTACCACAAGTGGTAAAATCTGCCCGAGTAATGAAAAAAGCAGTAGCGTATTTGTTGCCGTATATTGAAGAAGAGAAGTTGCTAAATCCGCAAGAAGGAGACGATAAAGGGGCGGGGAAAATATTAATGGCAACCGTAAAAGGAGATGTTCATGATATTGGAAAAAATATTGTGAGTGTGGTGCTAGCGTGTAATAATTATGAGATTGTAGATCTTGGAGTAATGGTTCCGCCAGAAAAAATTATTAATGCCGCGATAGAACATGATGTAGACATTATTGGTTTAAGTGGGTTGATAACACCGTCATTAGATGAGATGGTGTTTTTAGCAAAAGAGATGGAGCGCCAGAACTTTAAAGTGCCATTATTAATTGGTGGGGCTACAACAAGTAAAGCGCATACTGCTGTAAAAATAGATACCCAGTATAGTCAAGCAGTGGTTCACGTAAATGATGCCTCTAGGGCGGTAACAGTTGTGGGCGATTTGTTGCAAAAGGATACTGCCTTAAATTATAAGAAAAATATTAAACTTGATTATGAATCTTTTAGAGACAAGTTTTTAAGTAGAACAAAAAAGAAAGAATATAAAACCATTGCGGAAGCACGTGAAAATAAATTTCAAATAGCCTGGGAAGAGTCTAAAATAGTAAAACCAAATCAATTAGGTATTCAGGTTTTTGAGGACGTTGATCTAGAGAAGTTAGAAGAATTTATAGATTGGTCTCCCTTTTTTAGAGGGTGGGAGTTGCATGGTAAATTTCCTGATATTTTAACGGATGATGTGGTAGGTGAGCAAGCCGTAGAGCTTTATGCTGATGCTCAGAAGATGTTGAAAAAGATATTCTCGGAAAAGAGGCTTACTGCAAAAGGTATTTTTGGTTTATTTCCTGCAAATGCCATCAGTGATGATGATATTGAGCTTGAAGCAGGAGGTAAAAAGTATACTTTTAGAACCCTTCGTCAGCAATTAAAAAGGCGTGAAGGAGTGGCTGACTATGCTTTAGCAGATTTTATAGCTCCTAAAACTTCAGGGAAACAAGATTATATAGGTTGCTTTTGTGTCAGTACTGGTTTTGGTGCTGATGAAATGGCAGATGCTTATAAAGATAATTTAGATGATTATAATTCTATTTTAGTAAAAGCACTTGCAGATCGTTTGGCAGAGGCTTATGCAGAATACCTGCATAAAGAAGTGCGAATAAAGCACTGGGGGTATTCGGCAGATGAGCATTTAAGTAATGAAGATTTGATTAACGAAACCTATAAAGGAATACGTCCTGCACCTGGGTATCCTGCTTGTCCTGATCATTTGGAGAAATTAACCATTTGGGAATTGTTAGGTGTAGAGGAGAAAATAGGAGTGATCTTAACGGAGAGTTTGGCGATGTGGCCAGCATCAAGCGTTAGCGGATATTATTTTGCAAACCCTGAGGCGCGCTATTTTGGACTAGGGAAAATAAAAGAAGATCAGGTAGCAGATTTTGCAAATAGAAAAGGAATTTCTTTAGAAGAAGCTACACGCTGGTTGGCAACAAATATTGCAGATGATTAGTATGAAAAAAATTATAGAACTTAGCTTGGGTAGTTTTATGATTAGTCATGGATATGATGAAAATAACAAAGAAATTGAAGAGCATTGTTCAGTTCAAGGTTTTACTAAAAAGTTAGTTGCTGTAGAAAGAATAAAATCGTTGAGCGAGAAATATATCTTGACAGATTATGTAGATGGCCGTTGGATCTATTGGGAATATGAAGAAGAGTATGCTGCAGTAAAAGAAAAGTTGTTAAGCTTGTGATAAGCTGCGTTAAGGATAGAAGCGGTATCCTTTTTTTGCTTGAAAATGCAAGAAAAGATAAAGCAGATAGCCTGTTAAAACGCCCAAAATAAGAATAGGATTGTAATTAGAATACGGAAATGAAAGTAACAGACCACATAAAAAATGCCAACGGAAATACCTTATTTTCGTTCGAGATTGTTCCACCAGTAAAAGGGAACAGTATTCAAGAGTTGTATGCTAATATTGAGCCATTGATGGAGTTTAATCCTCCGTTTATTGATGTTACCACTTCAAGAGAAGAATACGTTTATGTAGATAAAGCGGGACTTTACGATAAGAAAATTACACGTATGCGACCAGGTACTGTTGGGATCTGTGCGTCTATAAAACATAAGTTTGATGTAGATACTATTCCTCATGTAATTTGTGGTGGTTTTACAAAAGCAGAAACGGAGTATATGCTGATTGATTGTCATTACTTAGGGATTGATAATGTGATGGCCTTACGTGGAGATGCGATGAAAGAAGAGAAGTATTTTAAGCCTACTGAAGACGGAAATTGCTTTGCTTCAGAATTGGTGACTCAGATCCAGAACTTAAATCAAGGAAGATACCTTCACGATGATGTTCAAGGAGAAGATAAGTCTGATTTTTGTATTGGTGTGGCAGGATATCCAGAGAAACATTTAGAGGCTCCATCCTTTAAATCTGATTTAATTAGATTAAAACAAAAAGTAGATGCTGGTGCAGATTATGTAGTGACACAAATGTTTTTTGATAATCAGAAATATTTTCAATTTGTTGAAGCGGCTAGAGAAATTGGAATTAATGTACCTATTATTCCAGGGATCAAGCCTATAGCAGTAAAACGTCATTTGCAATTATTGCCCCAAATATTTAGTTTAGACCTGCCTCATGATTTAGTAGAAGCAGTAGAAGCATGTAAGAATAATGCCGCAGTAAGGCAAGTAGGAGTAGAGTGGGCTATTCAACAATCTAAAGAATTAAAAGCAGCAGGAATTCCTGTTTTGCATTATTATTCTATGGGGAAATCTAATAATATAAAAGCGATAGCAAAAGAAGTTTTTTAATTATACGCTGTATGTTAGCTACGGGTTTAAAGTGAATTCTTACATTTGAGCCCATTATACCAACCAATGAAATTAAAATTTTCTGTTTACTTTATTTTTTTAGCCTTAACGTGTTACGCTCAAGATGCTCAGGAGAATAAAAGATATACGCTAGATGCTAGTCAGTTTTATGGTACAATTTTACGCCATAATCCAGATATTACGCATCTTATAGACTCGCATCCCGGTGGAGTGATTTTAAGTTTAAATCGTAAAACCTATGGGGAAGAATACTGGCAACAGCGTTATAATTATCCAGATTTGGGGTATTCTTTCATTTATCAAGATTATAATAATGAAACTTTAGGAAAGAGTTATGCGGCATATGCCCACTACAATTTCTATTTTCTGAATCGATATCTACAATTGAGAATAGGGCAAGGTTTAGCCTATATGACCAATCCTTATGATAAAGAAACTAACTTTAGAAATAATGCCTTTGGCTCTCAAATATTGAGTTCTACTTACCTGATGCTGAATTTTCACAAAGAGAATATTGTAAAAGGGGTAGGTTTTAAGGCAGGGATTTCTGTAATGCATTATTCTAATGCAAATGTAAAAGCACCAAATACGTCTACCAATACATTTGCGTTAAATGCCGGTGTAACGTATGATTTAGATGGTGGGTTAGAAAACGACTATTTAACACATGAAAAGCAAAGAATCGTAGAGCCTGTAAAACTTAATTTAGCCTTTAGAACGGGAATTAATGAGAGTGATGTTATTAATTCTGGTCAATATCCATTTTATATTTTCTCAGGGTATGCAGATAAGCGCGTTTCAGATTTAAGTGCTATTCAAGTAGGGGGAGATGTTTATTTTTCTAAATTTTTAAAAGAACTTATTAAATACCAGTCTATTGCATTTCCTGAAAATAATGTCAATGCTGATGATGATTACAAGCGTGTAGGTGTTTTCATTGGTCACGAGCTGTTTATCAATAAAATGTCGGTCATCAGTCAGTTAGGCTATTATGTATATTACCCTTTCGATTTTGAGGGCAGGATGTATAATAGAATGGGATTAAAACGCTATTTTGGAGATAATATATATGGCGTGTTAAGTTTAAAATCTCACGGAGCAAAGGCAGAAGCGGTAGAATTTGGTATAGGTATTAGATTATAGAAAATAAAATAATGAAAAAGTACAGTATACTATTTTTGATATTCTCATTCTTATTAGGGTGCAATAGTGAAAATGCATCAGATTGTTTTCAGAAATCTGGTGATCTTATTCAAGAAGAATTGCTTTTAGAAGACTTTTCTCAAATAACCATTTTTGAAGGCGTAAAATTAGTAATCAAACAGGCCGATGAACAAAAGGTTGTTTTAGAGACTGGTGAAAATTTACGTAATGATATTCGTGTTGAGGTCATTGAAGATAGATTGGTAGCCTATAATGATAATGGCTGCAATCTGGTACGTGACTTTGGATTGACCACGGTTTATGTGTTTTCGCCTAACATCAAGGAGATAAGAAGTAGTACAGGATTTTTAATTAAGAGTGATGGCGTGTTGGAGTACCCTTCCCTATCCTTATTATCTGAAAGTTTTGGAAACCCTGAAGCAGATACTACAGATGGTGAATTTGATATTGAAGTAAATAATACTAGCGTTAATATTATTTCTAATGGTATTGCATTTTTTAAAGTTTCTGGGCTTACCGCCAATCTAAATGTAGTTTTTGCAGCAGGAGATTCTAGATTGCATGCAGAAAATCTTATGGCTAATAAAGTGAATGTATCGCATAGAGGTTCTAATGATATGTTGGTCAATCCGCAAGAATCACTAACAGGCAGTTTGCTAGGTACAGGAGATCTTATCAGTTATGGTCAGCCATCAACGGTAGCGGTTGAACAGCCGTATAAAGGAAAACTCATTTATAAAGATTAAAATTGAAAAAGCCGTTCTTATCTTATTTTAAAGATTTTTTCGCTTTTAAGCGTGTTATTGGCGATGATGTTCAATTACAAGGCTTGGTTAAAGCAGATGCGCTGCTGTCTCATTTAGTTACTGCTCATAAAATTCCGGGGATTGCCATTTCGGTTTTAAAGAATGGAGCTCCTTACTTTCAAAAAGGATACGGATTCGCAGATCTTGAAAATCAGACTCCAATACATCCAGAAACATCCGTTTTTAGAATAGCCAGTGTTTCTAAACCTATTGCGGCAACAGCTCTTGCGCATATGGTGGCAGAAGGTCTTATAGATTTAGATACTTCGTTTTATACGTATGTACCTTATTTTCCCAAAAAGAAGTGGGATTTTACCATCCGCCAGCTCGCTAGCCATACGGCGGGTATTAGAGGGTATTTAGGTAAGGAATATGCCTTAAATAAGCCGTATAGCATAAAAGAAAGTATTGCGGTGTTTAAAGATGCAGATTTGCTTTTTAGGCCAGGAACAGGATATCACTACAATAGTTATGACTGGGTATTAATTTCATTGGCTATGCAAGAAGCTAGTGGAATACCTTTTGAAGATTATGTGTCTAAAAAGGTAGTGCAGCCTCTTGGGCTTAATAGTGTTTTTCCTGCAGATCGTTCAGGAGTAGATCATATAAAAGCTAATAAATTAGCGCTCACCACTTTTTATTCCAAGCGCGCTATAGGTTTTAGACCTGCAGTAGCCGTTAATAATTATTATAAGTTAGCAGGCGGTGGGTATTTAGCAACGGCGACAGATATTGCCAAGTTGGGTCAAGCTTATTTAGATAAAAAGGTGTTGGATGAAACTACTCTGATGCAATTTATAACCAGTGAGTTGCTTGATGATGCGCCAACGTATTATGGTTTAGGGTGGCAAGTAAGTCAGGATGCTAAGGGCAGATCTTATTATGGTCACATAGGTAATGGCGTTGGAGGATATTCTAACTTTTTCGTGTATCCAGAGCAGAATGTTGTTATTGCAATGCTCATTAATTGCACGAATCCTAATGTGCAAGAAACCTTAGATCAGGTAATCCATGAAGTTCTAGAATCTTCACCACCACCAATAGGTTAAGATATTGTTGTTCAGAAATCTGTAAGTATATTTTCTACAATAATTTAAAATTCAGGTCGTTTAAAATTGATAAGGTGATTAATAATCGCTAAACCTACCAAATAATTAACCAATTTTAAATTATGAGAAAATCAAATTTACTAGTTATGTGCTTTTTAGCCGCAGGAATATTTTCGTGTTCTAAAGACGATGATGCAAAGCTATCAGCAGAAATAGATCCTGATGGAGTAAATGCGACAGAAGAAGTTCAAATAGATATCAATGAAGCTTCAGGCGGACTTATCGTAGAAGGAGCAACATCTAAAACCGGGAGTATTACTCCAACAGGCGATTTAGCGTTTAGTTTAGATTTTTCGACGCAAACGGCATTTCAAAAAAATGGTTTTGATATTGTTTTTGATGCGTCTGCAGAGTTTGCAGGAGCATATATTCAGCTAAAGGATGAAAACGGAATGGCAGATACTTATTTAGATGTGCCATTAAGTGCAATGAATAACTATGATAATAAGCTTACACAGAACAAAAGGAAAACTATTTTTACTAAAGAAATGACACCTACTCGTAAAGAGGAGGGTAATACGATAAACGTGGATTTTGAATCGTCAGTTGCTGCAGGTACTTTTTGTTACGTAATTTGTCTGTATGATGCTCAAGGAAATATTAGTTTGCCGGAAGATGTTTGTGTTACTGTAGAAGCATGGGGAGGTAATGTAAACCTTGTTGCTGACTGGGATTATACGAAACAGGTTGAGAATGGAGAAACGTATTTAACAGGTGAAGCAAAGTGTTATGATGAGGGTACAACAACTCTAGCATGTGATAATGGAGAAAATACAGAAATAGAATTGTCATATTGTTGGACAGTTAATGATATTACGATGAACTTAAAAAATGACGGTACTTTTGTTTTAAGACAGAATACTATCGAAAGCGGTTTAGATTGGGAAGCATCAAGAGCTTCTTGTAGTAATGTTGAAGAGAATTTTTCTTCTTTTGATGTATCAAAAGGTAATTGGGCTTACAATGAAGAAAAAAGCGAACTTACTTTAGTAGAATTTGTTTATACTTCAACTTATGAAGATGGCGAAACAGAGACTTATGAAAGTGAAGATGGTGAATTAATATTTAATGGTTTCATAGAGCTAACTTCAAGTCAATTGGTGATTAATGAGGTGTTTGAGGATGAAAATGGAATAGAGGAGTACGAATATCACTTCAATAAAAAATAAACAACGGATCATTTATATTTCAAAAAAGACTTCTTCATTGAAGTCTTTTTTTTGTTCTAATATTTTTCTAAGAATCAATTATTCACAACAAAAGGTTCATAATCTCACAGTATCGGTACTTATTGTTTTAAAAAATAAAAGATTAAAAAAAAGATCGGACTATATTTTGATTTTTGAATATAAGTATTACTTTAGCCAAAGTTTATTACAATTATGACAAAGCAATATTTCTGGAACGGTTTCTTTTTTTACTTCTTTTTTAAGAGAGGTGCGGGACTGTTGTAGTATATTTCAAAATATATTTTCAAAAAAGTCCCGTATATAACGGGGCTTTTTTTTTGATTTTTTTTGAGCAGGCAATGCGTATTGTAAGGTATAAATAATTAGGAGTTTAGGTATGAAGTTAAAAATAGCCATACAAGGAGTAAAAGGATCTAACCACCATCAAGTGGCTAAAGATTATTTTGGGGAGCATATTGAATTGGTAGAATGTATGTCTTTTGATGAACTGGTTTGTCAAACACTATCAGGAAGAGCAGATAAGGCGGTAATGGCTATAGAAAATTCTATAGCAGGATCTATCATTCCAAATTACGCATTAATTCATCATAATAACTTACATGTTATTGGAGAGCATTTTTTAAATATTCACCATAATTTAATGGTCTTACCAGGTCAGAAAATTGAAGATATTAATGAAGTGCATTCACATCCAATGGCTTTGTTGCAGTGTAAAGATTTTTTAAAATCATATCCGCACATTAAGCTTGTAGAAGCTGTTGATACCGCAGAGACCGCACAGCAGATTCAAGAGAAACAACTAATTAATATTGCGGCAATTGCTCCTAAAGCAGCGGCTGAATTGTATGGTTTAGAAATTATTGCAAATGAGATTCAGACCATCACCAATAATTCAACTCGTTTTTTAATTATCAATAAGGAAAATAAAGAATTGCCACCAGAGGAAATTAACAAAGCCTCTATACGCTTTATTGCAGATCATAAACGTGGTAGTTTAGCCGCATTATTGAATGTAATGAGTGATTGCAATTTAAATTTAACTAAAATTCAATCGTTGCCCGTAATAGAACGACCTTGGAAATATGCATTTTTTGTGGATATTACTTTTGATGCCTATCAAGACTTCTCAAAAGCAAAATCGCTTTTAGAGATTATGACGGAAGAATTTAAAATATTAGGAGAATACAAAAACGCTAGAGTATGATCACAACCGCAGATCGGCTGAATACCGTAGAAGAATACTACTTCTCGAAAAAACTTAGAGAAGTTCGTGGATTAATGGCCGAAGGAAAACCAATTATCAACATGGGTATTGGTAGTCCAGATTTGGCACCTTCAGAAGAAGTAATAAAAGCAGTTCAAGCTGCCGTTACAGAAGATGGTGCACATCAATATCAAAGTTATCAAGGGCTTCCAGAGTTTCGGGACGCTATTGTTAATTTTTATAAAAAATATTATAGTGTAGCCCTAAATCCATCAACAGAGGTATTGCCCTTAATGGGCTCTAAGGAAGGGATTATGCATATTAGTTTGGCTTTTTTAAATCCTGGAGATGAGGCTTTAATTCCTAATCCTGGATATCCGACCTATACTTCAGTTACCAAATTGGTAGGTGCAGCGCCTAAATATTATGATTTAACGGCAGCATCTAATTGGTTTCCAAATATAGCAGCGCTAGAGCAGCAAGATTTATCTAAAGTGAAGCTCATGTGGGTGTCCTATCCTCATATGCCAACAGGAGCATCGGCAAATAAGGAGCAGTTTAAAGCCTTGGTTGCTTTTGCAAAACGTAACGATATTCTTTTAGTGAATGATAATCCCTACAGTTTTGTACTAAATGATACGCCTGATAGTATTTTAAGTATTGAAGGAGCAAAAGAGGTGGCTTTAGAATTGAACTCGTTAAGTAAAACATTTAATATGGCCGGGTGGCGCGTAGGAATGGTTTCAGGAAATGAGGCGCATATTAGTGCGGTTTTAAAAGTAAAGAGCAATATGGATTCTGGCATGTTTTACGGCATACAAAAAGGAGCTATCGCGGCCCTAAAAAGCAGCCAAGAGTGGTTTGATGGCTTAAATAAAGTCTACGAAAAACGTAAGGAGCTTATGTTGCAATTAGCGGATAAGCTGGGTTGTACCTATGATAAAAATGCTGTGGGAATGTTTATTTGGGCAAAATTGCCTGAAGGTGCAGTTTCCGCAGAAGAGTTTATTGATGATATACTTTATAAGAAAAATATATTTATTACTCCAGGAACTATTTTCGGAAGCAATGGAGCGGGATATATTCGGTTTTCGCTTTGTGTAAAAGAAGATAAAATTAAAGAAGCGATTAGTCGCTTTTAGAAGAGAACAACGTAAAAAGTGATCAAAATAAAATGAACGTATTTGTTGTAGGTATCGGATTAATTGGAGGGTCAATGGCTAAGGATATAAAAGCTACTAATCCTGATGCGGTGATTTATGGTATTGATATCAATGAAAAACATATAGAAGAAGCTTTAGCAATTGAACTTATTGATAAAAAAGCCACTTATAATGATTTGTCAATAGCGGATATCGTAATCGTCTCAGTACCTGTAGATGTTATGGTTTTGGAGCTTCCTAAAGTGTTGGATGTCGTAAATGATGATGCAGTTGTGTTGGATGCAGGCTCTACAAAATCGTTAATTTGTAATGCCGTGGTTTCACATCCTAAAAGAAGAAATTTTTTAGCATGTCATCCTATTGCCGGAACAGAGTTTTCAGGTCCAGCAGCAGCAATTAATAATTTGTACCGTGGTAAAACAAATATTATTTGTGAGGTAGAAAAAACAGCTTTCAAATTGCAAGAAAAAGCATTGGCAATTTTTCAGCAATTGGGCATGCGTATTCGGTATATGAATCCGGAAGCACATGATAAGCATATTGCCTATGTGTCGCATTTGTCGCACATCAGTTCTTTTATGTTGGGTAAAACTGTCATAGCAAAAGAAAAGAATGAGCGCGATATTTTTGATATGGCAGGGAGTGGATTTGAAAGTACGGTGCGATTAGCAAAAAGTTCACCAGCCATGTGGACACCAATTTTTAAGCATAACAAAGCTAATGTTGTAGAGACATTAGAAGAGTATATAGAAAATCTAAAAGAGTTTAAGCAAATGCTTTTAGATGATGATTTTGAAGGTATCTATAATGAAATGAATAGTACCAATAGAATAAAAGAGATTTTAAACGGAATACCACTTAATAAAAAATAGAATAACAAAGAGATGGAGAATTCAAAACAAATGAGAACATGGTTGGATGATATGAAACTAGATCATCCTCTAGTAATAGCAGGGCCATGTAGTGCGGAAACGGAAGAGCAAGTACTTAAAATTGCACATCAATTAAAAGATACTGATGTAAATTACTACCGCGCTGGTATTTGGAAACCTAGAACTCGCCCAGGAATGTTTGAGGGTGTAGGAGCTTTAGGTTTAAAGTGGTTGCAAAAAGTTAAAGCAGAAACAGGAATGAAAACCTGTACAGAAGTTGCAAATGCAGCGCATGTAAAATTAGCTTTAGAACATGATGTAGATTTATTATGGATTGGTGCACGTTCTACCGTAAGCCCGTTTATCATGCAAGAAATTGCCGATGCTTTAGGGGAAACGGATAAGATTGTATTGGTTAAAAACCCAGTAAACCCAGATTTAGCACTTTGGTTAGGTGGTATTGAAAGATTAAAGACTGCTGGTGTTAAAAACTTAGGCGCTATTCATAGAGGATTCTCTACTTACGAAAAAACAAAATACAGAAACATTCCAGAATGGCAATTAGCTATTGAGTTTCAAAATAGATTTCCAGATTTACCTTTAATAAACGATCCATCGCATATTACTGGAAATAGAGAAATGATTTTTGATGTATGTCAAACAGCATTAGATCTGAACTTTGATGGTCTAATGATTGAAACGCATTTTGATCCTGAAAATGCTTGGAGTGATGCTGCGCAACAAGTAACGCCAGAGAAACTAGTGCAAATCATGCGTGATTTGAAAATTAGAAAAGAGTCTGATCCTGAAGCAGAATACAATAGCGATTTGAGTAACTTAAGAGCTCAGATAGATGTGGTAGATACACAGCTTATTGAAATGTTAGGAAAGAGAATGAAAATTTCTGATGGTATTGGAGCCTTAAAAAAGCAAAAAAATGTTGCAGTTCTTCAATCAAACAGATGGAATCAAATTTTGGGAGCAATGATCTTAGAAGGAGAATCTAAAGGATTAAGTGAGGAGTTTGTTTTAAAAATGTTTAAAGCAATTCACCAAGAATCAATAAATCACCAAGAGAAAGTTATAAACTCTTAAGGAGTAAAATAATATTCATAAGTAAACCCGCTTTTTTAAAGCGGGTTTTTTATTTTTAAAAGTGTAACATTCTTAAAATCGAGGTGTCTTTATAAAAATTAAAATAATCACGATATGAAAAATTTAATACTTGCAGCATTCTTCTTAGTAACCCTTAGTGCCTTATCACAACGAACTTTAGATAGAGATATGGGCGATTTTCATGAGGTTAAGGTTTTTGATCTTATTGAGGTAAACTTGATTAAATCTGAAGAAAATAAAGTGCTTATCAAAGGAAAAAATGTTGATGATATAAAATTGGTAAACAATAATGGGGTACTTAAAATTAGAATGGAGTTGGATAAAAAATTTCATGGGGAAGATACTTTTGTTGAGGTATATTATACAGATTTAAGTTTGATAGATGGGAATGAAGGTGCTAGAATTACATCAAATGCTACCATAGAACAGAATACCATTGAGCTTAAAACGCAAGAAGGAGCATTAATAAAAGTTGGTTTAGATGTAGATGTCCTTATAGTGCGGGCAGTTACGGGGGGTATTGTGGATGCATCTGGAATGGCAAAAAATCAGCAAATAGTTTTGAATACTGGAGGAATATTTGAAGGTAAAGAGCTAAGGGCAGAGACGGCAACAGTGAAAATTACCGCAGCAGGAGAAGCAGATGTTTATGCTTCAAAAAAAGTAGATATTAAAATTAAAGCTGGTGGAGATGTAACTGTTTATGGTAACCCAGAATATGTAAATAAAAATACATTTGCAGGTGGTAGAGTAAGAATTATTGAATAAGTTATTTTTTGTGATTTTATCGATACTCTTGTGTAATAGGAAAACCAACTTCGTTTCTTGTACTTAGTTACGCATAAAAGTTGTTATTTTGTATATCGCAATCGAAAAAGAAGTAAATGCAAGGAGTCGTATATAAATCTACTGGTAGTTGGTACACTGTAAAAACCGCAGAGGGTAGCTTTTACGAATGCAGAATTAAAGGAAAATTTAGAATTAAAGGCATTAAAAGTACCAATCCAGTTTCTGTTGGAGATCATGTAACTTTTGAGGTAGAAACTATTGGTGATGAAACCATCGGTATTATAAATGCTATTGCAGATCGTAGGAATTATATTATTCGTAAGTCTGTAAATCTATCAAAACAGACCCATATTATTGCGGCCAATTTAGATCAAGTATTCTTAATGATCACCTTAAATAATCCGCCAACATCTACAAGTTTTATGGATCGTTTTTTGGTAACGGCAGAAGCCTATCATATTCCAACTATCTTATTATTTAATAAAATAGATACGTATAATGAGGAGGAAACCGATGAAATAAAATACTTAGCGGCATTGTACAGAAGTATAGGGTACACGTGTATTGGTATTTCTTCTACTACAGGAAAGAATATAGACAAAGTAAAAGAGTTAATGGTGGGTAAAACCAGTATGTTTTCAGGACATTCTGGAGTGGGGAAATCTACATTGGTAAATGCGTTAGAACCTAAACTAGACTTGAAAACAAAAAAGATATCGGTACAACATGCACAAGGGCAACATACCACTACGTTTGCAGAAATGTATGATTTAGATTTTGATGCTAGAATTATAGATACGCCGGGAATAAAAGGTTTCGGAATTGTAGATATGGAAAAGGAAGAAATAGGAAATTATTTCCCCGAGTTTTTTGCTTTAAAACAACATTGTAAATTTAATAATTGTTTGCATATTGAAGAGCCTAAGTGTGCTATAAAAGAAGCGTTAGATAATGATGAAGTGGCATGGAGTAGGTATCGCAGTTATGTGCAGATGGTAAATGGGGAAGAAGAGAATTATAGAACAGATATTTACGGAGAGAAAAAGTGAGAGTAGTTTTGCAAAGAGTAGCCAATGCGAGTGTTGCCGTTGAGGGAGCAATAATTGCTGAGATTAATGCAGGTTTGCTTATCCTGCTAGGGATAGAAGATGCAGATAGTTTAGAAGATATAGAGTGGCTTTCCAGAAAAATCACCAATCTGCGTATTTTTAATGATGAAGATGAGGTTATGAATAAATCACTTTTAGACACTAAAGGTGATGTTATTGTTGTGAGTCAGTTTACACTGCATGCTGCAACTAAAAAGGGGAATCGGCCATCGTATATAAAAGCAGCAAGACCAGAAGTTGCTATCCCGCTTTACGAGCAATTTATTGAAAAATTAGAAGAAGATTTAGGGAAAAAAGTAGGAACAGGTGTTTTTGGGGCAGACATGAAAGTGGCACTTGTAAATGATGGTCCGGTTACTATTTCTATAGATACAAAAAATAAAGAATAAAACAATAGATCATGAATATTTCAGATGCGCAAAAAGCGGTAGATACTTGGATTAAAGAACACGGAGTTCGTTATTTTAATGAACTTACCAATATGGCGCAATTAACGGAAGAAGTTGGTGAGGTTGCTCGTATTATTGCTCGTAGATATGGAGAACAGAGTGAAAAAGAATCTGATAAAAATAAAGATCTTGGAGAAGAATTAGCAGATGTAGTCTTCGTTGTGTTATGTTTAGCAAACCAAACTGGGATAGATTTGCAACAAGCTTTTGATAAAAAGTTAGATTTGAAAACAAAACGTGATCACGACAGACATCATAACAATAAAAAGCTCGAATAGTAGTATCTTTACGGCTTAATTTTTTGAGTAGAAAATCCTAAAAATACTACTGTATATTGAAACTACATCTTACCCTTCCGCAAAGTAATTTAATAAAAGAAGCCATAAAGGTTACAGGCTCAAAGAGTGAGTCTAACCGTATGTTGCTATTGCAAGCACTATATCCTAATTTAGAGATTGACAATATCTCAAACTCTGATGATGCACAGGTTATGGCAAAAGGTTTAAAAATTGCTTCAGGAGTAGTAGATATTCATCATGCAGGAACAGCAATGCGTTTTTTAACAGCTTATTTTGCTTCTCAAGAAGGTAAAGAGGTTGTTTTGACCGGTTCGCAACGAATGACTGAACGTCCAATTGGCGTTTTGGTAGATGCATTGAATGCTTTAGGGGCCGAGATTACATATGAAAAAAATGTGGGCTATCCACCACTTAAGATAAAAGGAAAAAAACTTTCTGATCAGAAAGTATCGCTTCCCGCAGATATAAGTAGTCAGTATATTTCAGCTTTGTTGCTCAATGCAGCCAAATTAGAAAATGGTTTGGAGTTAGCGTTGGTTGGTAAGATTACTTCAGTGCCTTATATAAAAATGACACTTGCTTTATTAACACAATTGAAGATAGAAAATTCTTTTGAAGGAAATAGTATTAAAGTGTTTCCTAAGAAAGAGGTAAAGACGCAAACCTTAGTTGTAGAATCGGATTGGAGCTCTGCATCATACTTTTATAGTATTGTGGCACTTTCAGAAATAGGGTCACAAATATCCTTGTCTTCATATAAAGAAAACAGCCTTCAAGGAGATAGTGTTCTTTCTGAAATCTACACCTCTTTTGGAGTAGAGACAGTTTATCAAGAGAATAGTATTATACTTAAAAAAATAGCAAAACCTACCGTTGAAAATTTAGAGTGGGATTTGGCAAATGCGCCAGATATTGCACAAACGATAGCGGTGACGTGTTTTGGATTACAGATGTCTTGTTACTTAACAGGCTTACATACCTTAAAGATTAAGGAAACTGATAGGTTAGAAGCCTTAGATGTAGAGCTTTCTAAATTAGGAGCGGCTATAACGGTGACCGATAAAACCTTAACGTTAAAAGCAACAACAGCGATACATGCAGATGTTGCTATTGATACCTATAATGATCATAGAATGGCTATGGCCTTCGCGCCTTTAGCGTTAAAGACAACTATTTTTATTAATAACGCAGAAGTTGTGTCTAAATCTTTTCCTGATTTCTGGAGAGATATGGCCACTTTGGGAATAGGTGTGCAGGAGCAATAATTCTTTTTTGGAGTTCTTAGTTCGTAGGTTTTTAATGTATTTACTACTAAATCACTAGTAGATAGACTTTAATAATCAATATTTCAAAATATAAACGGTGTTTTACTTGACAACGCCCTATTCAGGATTGTATCTTTGCAGCCGCATTAACAATAACAAAAAATTGATACATGAAATTATCCGGATTTAATTTTGAATTACCAGAGGAGCTATTAGCAGAATACCCTGCAGAAAATAGAGACGAATCCAAGTTGATGGTAATTCATAGAGAAACAGGTAAAATTGAACATAAAATGTTCAAGGATATGATAGATTACTTCGATGAAGGTGATGTCATGGTATTAAATAACACCAAAGTTTTTCCTGCGAGACTATACGGAAACAAAGAAAAGACGGGTGCGCGTATTGAAGTGTTTTTATTAAGAGAATTAAACGAGGAACAACGTCTTTGGGATGTTTTAGTAGATCCTGCACGTAAAATTCGTATTGGTAATAAATTGTATTTTGGGGATGATGATACGTTAGTAGCAGAAGTTATTGATAATACAACCTCTAGAGGAAGAACCCTTCGTTTTTTATATGACGGTTCTTACACAGATTTTAGAAGAAAACTTAAAGAGCTTGGAGATACGCCTTTACCAAAATATATAAAGAGAGAAACAGAAGCAGAAGATGCGGAGCGTTACCAAACTATTTATGCAAAGCATGAAGGAGCGGTAGCAGCACCAACAGCGGGCTTACACTTTTCTAAACATTTATTAAAGCGTTTAGAGATTAAAGGTGTAGATTTTGCAGAATTAACATTACATGTTGGTTTAGGTACTTTTAACCCAGTGGAGGTTGAAGATTTATCTAAGCACAAAATGGATAGCGAAGAATTGATTATTGACGAGAAAACTACGGAAATAGTGAATAGCGCTAAGAAGAATAAAAAACGTATTTGTGCCATAGGTACTACGGTAATGAGAGGTTTGGAAAGTGGAGTTTCTTCGCAACATACGCTAAATACTTTTGAAGGTTGGACCAATAAATTTATTTTCCCTCCTTATGATTTTAGTATAGCAAACTGTATGGTAACTAATTTTCATTTACCAAAATCTACCTTATTGATGATGGTATCTGCTTTCATGGGCCATGATTTAATGAAAAAAGCATATAAAGAAGCTATTTTAGAAGGATACAAATTCTATTCTTATGGCGATGCAATGTTAATCATATAACGATCCTTTATTTGTTAAATGAATCCCGCTTGAGCTTATTAGTCTTGGCGGGATTTATTTTTAAATACAATTTTTAAAAATACCTATCTTTAATACGTGGATACAATCAAAAAGAAAGACATACGTGCCTTAACCAAAGAACAATTACGAGAATTCTTTGTTGCAAATGGTGATAAAGCCTTTAGAGGAAATCAAGTGTATGAATGGCTTTGGCAAAAAGGGGCACACTCTTTTGAAGCAATGACTAATGTTTCTAAGGAAACTAGAGACATGCTAGAAAATAATTTTGTAATCAACCACATTAAGGTAGATGTCATGCAGCGAAGTAATGACGGTACCATAAAAAATGCGGTACGTTTGCATGATGATTTAATTGTAGAATCTGTATTAATTCCTACAAAAACTAGAAGTACCGCTTGTGTATCTAGCCAGGTTGGTTGTAGTTTAGATTGCAAGTTCTGTGCTACGGCACGCTTAAAACGCATGCGAAACCTGAACCCTGATGAAATTTATGATCAGGTTGTAGCGATAGACAATGAAAGTAGGTTGTACTTTAACCGCCCACTGAGTAATATTGTTTTTATGGGTATGGGAGAGCCTCTAATGAACTATAACAACGTTTTAAAGGCCATAGACAAGATTACGTCTCCGGAAGGATTGGGGATGTCTCCAAAACGTATTGTAGTTTCTACGTCGGGTGTGCCTAAGATGATTCGTAAAATGGCAGATGATGAGGTTAAATTTAAACTAGCAGTCTCTTTGCATTCGGCTATAGATGAGATTAGAACTTCTATTATGCCTTTTAATGCTAATTTTACATTAACAGATTTAAGACAGTCCTTGCAATATTGGTATGCAAAAACAAAAAGTAGAATTACTTATGAGTATGTAATTTGGAAAGGAATTAATGACAGTCAGAAAGATGTCGATGCCTTAGTAGACTTTTGCAAGTTCGCTCCGTCTAAAGTAAATTTAATAGAATATAATCCCATAGATGATGGGGAGTTTCAGCAAGCCTCAAATGCCGCTATAGATATGTATGTGAATACCTTAGAGCAGCATAATATAGCTGTTACGGTGCGTAGGTCTCGCGGAAAAGATATTGATGCCGCTTGCGGTCAATTAGCAAATAAAGCATAAAAAAAAAGGGGTTGTTTAAAAACAACCCCTTTTTACTATTTAACACTAAACTATTTAAATTATTCTGCTGCAATCTTAGCATTTAATTCTTCAATTGTTTTAGCCATAACTACTCCTGGTAATTTAATTGGAGCAGCAACTTCAGCCATAAACGTACCTTTTACTTCACCTGTTTTGTAGGTTGTAAATCCAACTCTGTACAATCCAGCAGTAATTGCCTTTGTAGGGTTGCTTATTTCACTCTTATATCTTAAAAGAGAGTTGTAGCTGCTTCCGCTTGGTTGCTTAGGCATCTCAGAACTATCATCATTACTAGCTAAAGTAACCCAGTTAGCTGCTTTTGCACTGCTATCCGTAAGTCCGTCACTTGAAACAATATCAGAACGCTCTAAGGTGATATAGGTATCAAAAAAATCTTTAGAGCTAGCATTCTCAGTATACTCTTTAGATGCTGTAGCACCTTTAGTTTTTCCATCTGTAGGTGAAACCATACGTACTCCCAATTCTGGAGCTGCTAAAGGAACCCATACGTAGATGTAATAAAACTTCTTGTTGTCTTTAACTTCATCTTCATTGCCAGATTCAGCATATCCTAAATACGAAATGACATCGGTATAAGGAACTTTAATCGTTTTTGGCCCCACTTTTTTCTCAACAGAGCTACCGAATTTTTTTAATTTCTGAGCTTGTGTAGCACTTAAACCTCCAACTAATAAAATAGCTAACGATACAATAAATTTTTTCTTCATTTTAAAATGTTTAATTATTATTTCCTTGGGCAAATATAGCGTATAGTAGCAGTTTGGTGACCCCTAGTGATGGTGAAAGTCTCACCCCTGAAATCAGGGGTATTGCTGTAAATTTTATTTTCTGCCAATTTCTATTTAAATTAACCCTGTCTGGATTAGCCTACTTGTATTTTTTAGCTAATTTTACAAAGAACTAAATGTAAGCATAACTACAGGAGTACTATTTGTGAAAGTTGTTGACCAAATAAAAGAACCCATCATTACGGAAATGGAACTTTTTGAAAAGAAGTTCTATGAATCTATGACCTCTAAGGTTGCTCTTCTAAATAGAATTACCCACTACATTGTAAATAGAAAAGGAAAACAAATGCGACCCATGTTCGTTTTTCTTACTTCTAAACTAATTAACAATGGTGAAGTAAATGAACGGACGTATCGGGGAGCTTCAGTTATTGAGCTAATCCATACCGCTACTTTAGTGCATGATGATGTAGTAGATGAAAGTAATAAACGTCGCGGCTTTTTCTCGATCAATGCACTTTGGAAGAATAAGATAGCCGTTTTGGTTGGTGATTATCTTTTGTCAAAAGGCTTATTGCTGTCTATAGATAACGGCGATTTTGATTTGCTTAAAATTATCTCCGTAGCGGTTCGAGAAATGAGCGAAGGGGAATTACTTCAAATAGAGAAAGCAAGGCGTTTAGATATTACCGAAGCAGTGTATTATGAAATTATCCGCCAAAAAACTGCGACCTTAATTGCAGCATGTTGTAGTTTGGGGGCCTGTTCTGTAAAACCCGATTCTGAAGAGGTAGAAGTTTTTAGAAAGTTTGGGGAGTACTGCGGAATGGCGTTTCAAATAAAAGATGATTTGTTTGATTATGGTGATGCCGCTATTGGTAAACCTACGGGTATTGATATTAAAGAGCAGAAGATGACACTTCCTTTAATATATGTGCTCAATAACTGCTCTAAAAAGGAGAAGAGGTGGGTTATCAATTCCATAAAAAACCACAACAAAGATAAAAAACGCGTAAAAGAGGTTATCAATTTTGTAAAAGATAACGGAGGACTTGATTATGCGATAACAAAAATGCTGGAGTTTAAAGATCAAGCATTAGCAATACTAGAGACTTATCCAGATTCTGATTATAAAAATTCACTGCAGCTCATGGTGAATTATGTAGTAGATAGAAAAATATAATATTTTTATTTATCTAAAAATCAGTAGGTTGTAATTTTTTTTCATTTTTTTTTAGATCGTAGACAACCTTTTTAAAAGTGGTCTCGTCTATCTTTATAGAAACTAAAACTATAATACGTTGAAGATTATTTCTTTTTATACAAACGAAAAACTTCTGATCAAAAAAGCGGTAGCAGGTAATGCACAAGCTCAGAAGCATATTTATGAAAAGAATGCGCCTAAAATGCTTAGTGTTTGTCGGCAATATATAAAAGATACGGCCTTTGCTGAAGACGTTATGGTAACAGGTTTTGTAAAAGTGTTTAAGTATTTAGACACCTTTAAATTTGAAGGTAGTTTTGAGGGGTGGATTCGTAGAATCATGATTAGAGAATCAATAACCTATTTACGCAAAAAACAATTTGTAGTGTTTGATGATGATGTTTTTGAACGGAATTCAGCATCTCAAATTTCTTTCTCCTCAGAAGTAGATGCAGAACAAATACAATTGTTGATAGATAAGCTTCCTGAAGGATATAAAATGGTTTTTATGCTTTATGCAGTAGAAGGTTATAAGCACAGCGAAATTGCCGATATGCTGAATATTTCTGAAAGCACCTCAAAATCGCAATTATTTAAAGCAAGAAGAACGCTCCAAGAGCAAATGAAGGAACAAAAAATAGTAAGTTATGGCACCAATTAAATTTGAAGAACATATAAAAGAAAAACTAGATGAGCGTACGATTATGCCATCTGCAAACGCTTGGGATAAAATTTCTGGACAGATAGTATCTTCTCCAGTAAAAAAATCAAAAGGTTTTGCATGGTATGCTATTGCAGCGTGCCTTATTGGGTTGTTAATTGCGTCTTTTGTCTTTTATATAGGAGCAGAAAATACTATAGTTCTTCCTGAAACAACTATTGCAAATGAAAATAATGAGAAAAGTAAAGAATTGGAAGCTCCAATAGAGCAATTTGTTTTACCGCCTGTAGCGAATAAAAGCAAAGACAATTCATTAAATACAATTGTTTTAGAAGATAAAAAGGAAGCAAAGGTATTGGAAAATGAAGTGTATAATTCAAAAAACACTGTGGCTACGTCTAATCCTGAAATTACAGAAATGGTACAGAGAGAAGATAAAGTTATAGCTACGGTTCATCAAAATGTTTTTAATAAAGACGAAATCATCAATTCAAAAATAAAAGATCTAGTAGCTCAGGTAGATGCGCTAGAGTCTAATAATACAGTGGTTTCTGATGCAGAGATAGAGGCACTGTTGCGAAAAGCGGAACGTGAAATATTAGCAGACAAAATTTTCAAGTCAACATCAAATAAGGTAGATGCTATGGTATTATTGGATGAGGCTGAAAATGAATTGGATACATCCTTTAGAGATCATTTGTTTGATACCTTAAAAGAGGGCTTTTTTAAAGTGAGAACTGCAGTCGCAGATCGGAATAACTAAAATCAATACTAATTTAGAATACCATTTTTTCTTTTCTGATATCAGCTGTATTTAGAAAAGGAGCAGGGCGGAGTTTGTTCATTAATTACTAATCAAAAAATAATCATCACATGAAAATCACTATACTATATATCGCAATATTATACTTTGGTCTTTTGGCACAAAGCGTATTGGGGCAAGAAGATTACAAGAGTAAAGTTGTTACTTTAAATCAGTTAAAATCTGAAATACCAATACAAGAAAAACATGCTCTTAAGGTAGAAATTGCTTCGATTATGAAGCAGCTAGATGCTAAAGAGATTACAGAAGTTGAGGCGCAAGTCTTAAAAGAAGCAGCAGCAAAGAAACGTGCTTTAAATATTGAAAATAGACTAAGTATTATAGACCATGAAATTGCATTACTAGAACGTAATGGCGGTCAAGTATTAGCTTTAGACTCCTTGGGAACCAGTGGTTCTATGGTGGAAATTAATTGGGGTTCAAAAGATGAAGGTGAAGACCGGTTGTTCGGCATCAACATAGATACGGATAAGAAAAAGTTAGATTTAAAATATGATAGACGTACCTATTCAGATTTTGTTATCGCTGTAGGTCTAAATAATGCTATTATTGAGGATCAATCTTTAGAAGATTCTCCTTATAAAATAGGCGGTAGTCGTTTTTTTGAGATGGGTTGGCAGTGGAGAACGCGTGTGTTTAAGAATAGCAATTTTATGCGATTTAATTATGGATTTTCTTTCCAATTTAATGGGTTAAAAGCTAAGAATAATCAATATTTTGTGGTTAATGATGGGCAAACAACACTGGAAGATTTTCAATACGAATTAGATAAGGCAAAACTACGTATGGATAATTTGGTATTCCCTATTCATTTTGAATTTGGTCCGTCTAAATTGACAAAAACGGATAAAACGATTAGATATGATGTGTACAAGAAATTCCGTTTTGGTATTGGAGGATATGGAGGTTTTAATTTGGGGACACGCCAAAAATTGAAATATGAAGTTGATGGGGAGAATGTAAAAGATAAATTAAAAAGAGATTATAATACCAGTAATTTAATTTATGGACTAAGTGCGTATGCAGGTTTTGGAAATACGCAGTTATATGTAAAGTATGATTTAAACCCTATTTTTAAAGATGCACTGGTAGATCAGCATAATATTTCTTTAGGACTTCGGTTTGATTTGGATTAAAACAAAAAAGCCAAGACTAAGTCTTGGCTTTTTAATTTGAATTAATTTCTTGCTGCATTTCTGATGAGAATTCATTTTCGTAATACACTTTTTTGCAGTGCGAGCAAGCTATTGTTTTTGTGGTTGCTATCTTAAAAAGTTTTATCCAAAATAGATGAAAATAAGTGCTGCTTTCAGAAAAGTATAGTGTGTTTCTCTGTTGGCAGAAGGTACAAGAGCTTGTTTTTAATTCTCTTTGAATTGTTTTTCCTGTTCTTGTTCCAAAAAATAGAATCATGCTTTAGTTTTAACTCAAAGGTAAAAAATAGCATTCTATTTATTTAAAATAAGAAGAACCTTGCGCAAGTTTCCTAAAAACAATACCGGTAATAGTACGCAAGGTCTTCTCTACAAACAACCAACTAAAGGTTTATAGCAATTCAAAAGAAACCGATATTTGGTAGTCTCTTTTTGAGAAATCAGAGCCATAATAAAGTGATTCTGACATTTTATTGGAAGAACTATCGTGGATATATATTGCTTTACCCACTTTACGATCTATTTTCTTTGCAATAGCCTCTGCCTTTGCTTTCGCATTGTCATAAGCTGCCTTTGCATAAGTTGCAATTTCATCATCTGTTAAGGTGTACTCAAAGCTAGAATCAGATTGTGATACCCCAAATGCTTTTATAGAAATAAATTTTTCAAGCGTTTCTATAGAATTGGTTTCAAATTCAAAGTATGTACCTTCTTTTTCGTAGCGTAAGAGTTCATAAGCAAACTTATCTTCTTTCAATGCTTTAAGGTCAATACCTTGCTTTTTTAAAGCAGCGAAGTAGCTTTCTTTTAATTCTGGAAAAGTCATCCCAGGGGCATCGTAATACACGTTATTTAAGCTAAGAATCATTTTAGCATTAAATGTTGGCTTAATGGTATGTGTCGTGGTTCCGTTAACACTTATACTTGGTGGAGCAGTTTGAGCCATTGCAGTCATAGTGAATAGTAAAATAAAGGTTTGAATAATATATTTTTTCATAGTGCTTTTATTTACAGCAATTTATGGTGTTTTTAGACAGCGAAAAGAAAAGAGGCAACAATCATCCAAGCACCTACGATAAGACCTAGTACGCCTAATTTTCCTTGTTTCGGTGCAATTTTCGCACGTATAGCATCTGCTTTCTCTTTTGCATTTTCGTTTTTAGAAAGGACGTACTTGTTGATCAATCCAAATCCTAACATAAATCCTAGTGCAGCAGAAACTATATTTCCAGCCAAGAACGTAATCCACCATATTGGTGCTACTGTCAGCCATCCAATGTTTAATACAGCACTTATAATTCCCCAAATTCCCCAGAAACAAAATACCATTCCGATCCATGCTTGGTAAGGTTCAATTTTTTCTAATAACTCTTTGGCGTTTGGTTTTTTTGATAAGATTAAAGATGGTACTGCAATGATGCTTAATAATACGAGTGTAATTCCCCAGATCATAATGTTTAGTTTTAAAAAGATTAATTATTTATTTGTTATTATTTCTGATACAAAATTGCGGTAATTATGAAGTGTGTAAAACCCTTTTTGTAGTAAAATTGACACCCCTGTAAACCGTGATAGGATCATATTTATAGTTATATTTGAGGGTTCTAAAGGAATCTTAATTTAAACAAAATAGAAGAGTTTGATATCAAAATCTACGATCGATAAAGTGTATGAAACTGCTCGTTTAGAGGAGGTTATTGGCGATTATGTGCAGCTCAAAAAATCTGGGTCTAACTTTAAAGGGTTGAGTCCGTTTACAGATGAGAGGTCTCCTAGTTTTATGGTAAGTCCTGTAAAACAAATATGGAAAGATTTTAGTAGCGGTAAAGGAGGTAATGTCGTTGCCTTTTTAATGGAGCATGAACATTTTACCTATCCGGAGGCGATTAAACACTTAGCTAAAAAGTATAATATAGAGATAGAAGAAACAGAGCAAAGTAATGAGCAGAAGGAGCAGGCTAATGAAAGAGAGAGCATGTACCTGGTTTCAGAATACGCGCAGAAGTACTTTACGGATATACTTTGGAATACAGAATTAGGAAAGGCGATAGGTCTTTCTTATTTTAAAGAGCGTGGTTTTACAGATGAGACCATTAAGAAATTTGCCTTAGGGTATTGTTTAGATAATTGGGACTCCTTTACCAATGCAGCATTAGAAAAAGGGTATCAAATAAAGTATTTATCAGACACCGGGCTAACCATAGTAAAAGAAGATGCGGCTAATCCTGCTAATTCTCGAAAATTTGACCGTTTTAAAGCGCGTGTCATGTTTCCTATTCAATCCTTAAGTGGTCGTGTATTAGGTTTTGGCGGACGTATTTTAACAAATGATAAGAAAGCAGCAAAATACTTAAACTCTCCAGAGAGTGATATTTACCATAAGAGCAAGGTGTTGTATGGTATTTACCACGCAAAACAAGCTATCGCAAAAGAAGATAATTGTTATTTGGTAGAAGGCTATACAGATGTTATTCAGTTTCACCAACGCGGAATAGAAAATGTGGTAGCGTCTAGTGGAACCGCATTAACTCCAGAGCAAATTCGATTAATTAATAGGTTAACTAAAAATATTACTGTTTTATTTGATGGTGATGCAGCTGGGCTACGAGCCTCCTTACGAGGAATTGATTTAATTCTAGAGCAGGGAATGAATGTAAAGGTTTGTTCTTTTCCAGAAGGTGAGGATCCCGACAGTTTTGCGAAAAATAATAGTCTAGAGGAGGTTCTTGAGTATCTAAATACTAATTCCAAAGACTTTATACAATTCAAGGCTTCTTTGTTAGTGAAAGATGCAGAGAGTGATCCTGTGAAGAGAGCAGATACAGTACGTGACATTGTGCATAGCATCTCAAAAATTCCGGATCGTATTCAAAAAGAAATATATATTCAAGAGTGTGCTCAGATTATGAACATCTCTGAAGCGGTACTTTTTAATACGTTAGCTCAAATTGATAAAAAAGATGTTTCTGACACGCAAAAGAAGGCGAAAGTTGAGCAGAAAGAGCAAGTTTTTAATGTAGTTAAAAACGAAGAAGTTGGGCAAAAGGTGGATGTCCAATTTGAATTAGAGCGAAAAATCATTGAAATATTGTTGTTGTATGGAAACTCTCCACAAGAGTTTGAAGATCTTATTTTAAAAGAAAATGAAAAAGGAGATTTAGAACTTGAGCCAGAAAAAATTGAAGCAAAAGTTTACGAGAAAATATTTCTAGACCTACAGGATGATGAGATAGAGTTGAGTAATGAGAAGTTCAAAAATATCTACGGGAAGTTAATTCAGGAGCTCAATGAGAATGAGAAATTTAGTATCAATACATTTATAGCACCACTAGATCAGGAAATGGTGTCTGAGATATCTTCTATTCTAATGGAAGAAGAAAAGTATGTCTTGCATGATTGGGCACGTAAAGAGATTTATCCAAAGGAAAAAGAAGTATCTATAGCGCAATTAACGAATGAAACGATACTAACCTTGCGCTGCTTTTTAATTAAGCGTAGAATTAATGCCTTGCAGAGTGAAACCACAAAGGCTGAAAATGATCATAGAGAAATTCTTGAAGAGATTATGAATTACATTCATTTGAATACGCTCTTGAATAAGAAATTAAATAGAGTGTTGTCTTAAAAGAAAAATGGTTAAAATAAAAAAGCCTAGCATTGCTAGGCTTTTTTACTATATAATGGCTTAGAATTAATATAATTCTAAGGCTTTTGCTTGTTGTAATAAGTCTACTAAGTTATCAACGTTAAGCTTACGCATTAAACGTGCTTTGTAAGTACTTACTGTTTTTTCATTTAAGTTTAAACCAATAGCAACGTCTTTGTTACGTTTACCACTAGCCAACATTTTTAAAACTTCAACTTCTCTAGTAGATAGTTTTCTGAAAAATCTTCTTGGCTTTTTTGTGCCTTCATCAAAGGCAAGTCTTTGTGCAAGTTCATTAGTAATGAACATATCACCTTTACTTACTTTTCTTACAGCAGAAATAATATAGTCTAAATCAGCGGTCTTAGATAAATAACCATAAGCACCAGCTCTGATAGTACTTAATGCGTACACATCTTCAGATTGGCCACTGTAGATAAGAACTTTAACATCAGGATACTCAGCCTTAACTTTTCTTAAAGTAGCAATACCGTTAATCTCAGGTATGTCCATCTCTAGCATCACTACATCTGGGCTTATTGTCTCTAATTTTTCAAACAATTCGGTTGTCGTTGCGACATCTGCAATAACCTCAAAATCTGATGCTGTATCTAAAACAAACTTGATACCTGCTCTTACAACTGGATGGTTATCAGCAATTAATACTTTAATCATGTTCCTTTTTTTTTATTGATTTTCAACTTATTACACCTAAAAGCCAATAATTTCTGACATGCAATGTAAAGTTTATTTATCTGATTTCTAGTGTAAATTTCATTTTTTTTTATGAAACCACCTTATTTTTTCGTTTTATTCACTTGATTTTAAGGTGAGTGGTTATTTTAGTGTCTTAGGAATCTCACAAACGGGGATAGGAACCATTTTATGTCTATTAGCAGTATTAAACCTTTTGTAAATGCTAAACACCTCTTTTTGTCGTCCTGAAAAATCATCCACTGTTTTGCCCTTATCCACCATTTCCATGGCCCATTCTAATTCAGGATATGAAGCTCCAATTTGGTCTTCATCGGTACGGTCATCTCCCCAGAGTCCGTCAGTAGGAGCGGCATTGATAATTTCTTCATTAACACCTAAAGCTTTAGCAATTTCCCAAACTTCAGTTTTTAATAAATCGGCAATCGGACTTAAGTCTACCCCGCCATCTCCATACTTGGTGTAAAATCCTACACCGAAGTCTTCCACCTTATTTCCGGTGCCAGCTACCAAATAAGATTCAAGGGCTGCAAAATAATATAAGCTGGTCATTCGCAATCTAGCGCGCGTGTTTGCTAAAGACATAAAACGTTCTTCTTCGTTTTCTACTCTTGGCATTGCAGCTACTAAACTATCAAATACAGGAGTGAGGTTTACTTCTTGTCTTTTTACATTACTAAAATTCTCTTGTAGCCATGCGATATGTCTTTCTGCTCGGCCTACTTGGTTTTCTGCTTGGTGAATAGGCATTTCTAAGCAAAGTAAATCTAATCCTGTTCTTGCACATAATGTAGAAGTGATAGCAGAATCTATTCCGCCAGATATGCCAATGACAAATCCTTTCATATTAGCTTTTGTTGCATAATCTTTTAACCAGTCTACGATGTGATTTATTACTTTTTCCGTTTGCATTGGGCTATTTTTTTAAGTTGAAAACAATTAACTTTGCTTCGTAAAAATAAAACCTAAGTACTAATAAATAAAACTTAATAGAAATTACTTTATATGAAGAAGTTAATTTTTGCTCTTTTACTATTTTCGTCTTTCTTTTTTTACAATTGTGAGGAAGAAGATAAGGTAGCTCAAGAGATTGATAAAATAAAGGTTGATGTTCAAGTAGACCGCTTTGATCAGGAGTTTGCAAAAACAACCATTGAAAACTTAAATGTAACCAAGGCTAAGTACCCATATTTATTTCCACAGCAATACACAGACAGCGTTTGGTTGTTAAAATTGCAGGATACTATTCAAATAGAATTGAATACAGAGGTAGAGAAGGTATTTCCTAAATTTGATACGGAAACAGAGGAGTTAACGCGTTTGTTTCAGCATATAAAATATTACTTTCCAAAGTTTCCAACTCCAAGAGTGGTTACTTTAACATCCGATGTTAGTTATGGGAGTCGCGTTATTTTGGCAGATACCTTATTGCTAATTGGGTTGGATAATTATTTAGGCAAGGATCATAAATTTTATAAAGGATTTCAGAATTATATTTCTGCAGGATTAGATAAGCAATACATTGTAAGTGATGTAGCTTCAGAATTTAGTGCTGCAGTAATGCCTCGTCAAAAAGGAAGAACTTTTTTAGATCAGCTCGTTTATTATGGTAAAGAACTTTATTTAAAAGATAAATTAATACCTTTTAAATCAGAGGCGCAACGTATAGGGTATACGCAAGAACAGTTAGAATGGGCAGAAGCTAATGAAGAACAGATCTGGCGCTATTTTGTGGAGCGAGAACTTTTGTATAGTACCGAAAAGCAATTGCAGCCAAGATTTATAGATCCTGCTCCATTTTCTAAATTTCAATTAGAGCTAGATAATGAATCTCCTGGAAGAATTGGGCAATATGTAGGTTGGCAAATTGTACGGGCTTTCATGAAAAATAATGATGTCACTGTGCAGCAGTTGTTGACAATCCCTACAGAAGAAATTTTTAATAAATCAAATTACAAACCTAGAAAATAATGGCAAAATTACATACCTCAGAAATAACATTACGTGTAGGTTTAGACGAAAACAGAGTGCCGGAAGAACTTAATTGGTCTGCTGAAGATGGCGGCATAGATAATGAAGAAGCAAAAGCAATGTTGTTATCTGTTTGGGATAGTAAAAACCAAGAATCGTTAAAAATAGATTTATGGACCAAGGATATGCCTGTAGATGAAATGAAAACATTTTTTCATCAAACTTTAGTGTCTTTATCCGATACTTTTATGAAAGCTACTCAAGACGAAAAAATGACGGCTACCATGAAAGATTTTTGCGATTATTTTGCAGAAAAATTAGAGCTGAAAAAATAAGTTTATTTAAACAGTTCAATAGTATAATCTAATAATTCCTGGCCACCGGCATCGCCGTGACCAGGAATTACTAGTTTTAAATCCGGATACTCCTCTTTAATCTTTTGGATTGTATTGCTCCATTCCTCCAGGTTGGCATCGCCAGTATATCCTTTAGTTGCATTCAAACTTTTAACCATGCAACCGCCAAAAAGTAATGCTTCACTAGGTATGTAGCTCACGATATTATCAGCGGTGTGTGCCTCGCCAAAATGGCGGTTCATTACTTCTAATTCCCCAACTTTTAATGTTATTTCGGAATCAAAACCATAGTTCGGAGTTACAAGGTTTTTCTCTTTTGATAAGGCTAATGTTTGCGTGTTCCCATAAGAAGGAATGTCTATGTCGTGAAAGGCAGTTAGGCCACCTAGGCAATCTTCATGAAAATGATTTACCACTACGGCCTTGATACTACTTTTTTTAATTTCAGTAATCCAACGTATTAATTCGGTACTTACAGCATTAGAAGTTGGGGTGTCAAAAATTATGGCTTCATTATTGTGTATGACAACAAGTCCGTTGCAGGCAACTTTTCCGTAATCATTAGTATTGAGGTAGGTAATATGTTGAAAGGCATTATTGGATAGCGGAATTAATTTTAATGTGTCGGAGCTGTAAGCAACAGTATTTTTTGGAGACTTACAGCCTGTAATAAAGAGTAGAAGTAGCGATAGAATAACTAGTCTAGTGTTTTTCATGATAAAGTGTTTAAGCTAGGCTAAAGATAAGATGATGTAGCGGTATGGAAAAGGTAAATGTAGAAAAGTTGATTTTTATTTATAATGCAAATTCAGGAACACACAATGCTGTATTAGATACGGCGCATAAAATTTTTAGTCCAAGTACCTATGAATGTAGTTTGTGTGATATCACTTTTGGTATTTTCACAGAGAATAAGATTTGGAGGAAATTTAGAGCGCAATCAACTACTCCAATGGAATTTCTTCATAAGGATGAATTTTTGAAAATGTACAGTTCTAAATTCGATGCTAAGTATACGTTTCCAATTGTACTTGCAGAAACCCATGAAGATTTTGAGGTGGTAATAACAACGGATAAAATGAATTCTCTAGAAAACGTTGAAAGTTTAATGAGTGAAGTTTTAGCTACTTTAAATTAATACGAATTAGATAAAATCTGCCCAATTATCTTTTTCGAAATTTTCATTCATAAGATCAATGTAGTCTAGGACTTCGTCTTGCCCAATATTTTTTGAGGCAGAAGTAATAAAGTATTTAGGTGCTTCTACCCACAAACTTTCTAATAAATGATCAATGTACGTTTGAACATTTTTTTCAATTACGTTTGGCTTCAATTTATCGGCCTTGGTGAAAATGATAGAAAACGGAATTTGGTTTTCGCCCATCCACTCTAGAAATTCTAAATCTACTTTTTGTGGTTCGTGACGTATATCTACAAGGACAAAAGCAGAAACCAATTGCTTTCTCTCTAAGAAGTAATCAGTGATATATCTTTGAAAGGTTTTTTTGTCTCTTTTAGAAACTCTAGCGTAGCCGTAACCGGGTAAATCTACCAAATACCAACTGTCATTAATCTTGAAATGATTAATTAATTGTGTTTTTCCTGGTCTTCCTGAGGTTTTTGCTAAACTCTTTTTATCGGTTAGCATATTAATTAATGAGGACTTTCCTACGTTAGATCTCCCTATAAAAGCATATTCTGGAATAGGCTCTTTAGGACAATTCGTTACATTAGAATTGCTCATTACAAACTCGGCTGACTTTACTTTCATGGATTGTTTTTTTGTATTAGAGCTTACGGGCTTTAAGCCAGGCTTCTAATATCGTATTAAATTCATCAGGGTGTTCCATCATTGCTGCATGGCCACATTTATCTATCCAAAATAAATCTGAATCTGGTAATAATTTATGAAAATCTACAGCAACATCTGGTGGAGTAACGTTGTCGTTTTTACCCCAAATAATACATGTTGGTGTACTCATTTTAGGTAAATCTTTAGCCATGTTATGACGTATGGCACTTTTTGCAATAGCCAAAGTTTTAACCAATTTTATACGGTCATTAACTGTAGCAAAAACTTCATCGACAATTTCAGGGGTTGCAACCGCAGGATCGTAAAAAACATCTTGCGCTTTTTTCTTTATAAATTCGTAATCGCCTCTACGTGGATATCCGTCTCCCATGGCACTTTCGTACAATCCAGAGCTCCCGGTAATTATTAGTGCTTTTACGTTTTTAGGGAATAATTTAGTATGTAATAATCCTATATGACCGCCTAAAGAATTACCTAGAAGGATAACGTCTTTTAAGTCTTTGTGCTTTATAAAATCATCAACAAATTTTGCAAAACTTTTTACGGTAGTTTTTAAAAGGGGTTTGTCATAAATAGGTAATTCAGGAACAAGAATCTTATATCCTTTATTGGGGAAATAATTCATGACTCCCTCAAAATTACTTAATCCCCCCATTAATCCATGTAAAACGATTATTGGAGTGCCTTCGCCTACTTCAACGTACTTGTATTTGCCTTCCGTGATTAACTCTTCTTTCATTAATGTAGGTTGTATTCTGTAACGGCAAATATAGACATTTCCTAATAATACGTCTATACTTGTTTTAATGTCATTTGTCAAGACAATTTTGAGCCTTGTAATTGTTGTTTTTGAAAATTCTAAAGTCCGTTTTTGGCCTTTTTTGGAAGTTTTCAGACCTCTAATATATCAGAATTTATTAACAATGTGGTAAATAGTGGTAAATTGTGGTAATAAAATCAATATATTTGAGTTATAATTTGAAACAAGGATAAAAAAGTGATCAATTTCATTGGTACATATGATTGTAAAGCGGACGCGAAAGGTCGGGTAATGCTGCCTGTTGCGCTTAAAAATCAGATGTCTCCAGTGTTAACAGATGGTTTTGTTATCAAGCGATCAGTCTTTCAACCTTGTTTAGAATTATATCCAATGAAAGAGTGGAATCTCTTAATGGAGAAAATGAATAAGAAAAATCGTTTTGTCAAAAAGAACAATGATTTTATCCGTCGTTTTTCTGCAGGTGTAAAGGTAATAGAGATTGATGCAACAGGAAGATTATTAATTCCTAAGAATTTAATTGATGTTGCAAATATTGCTAAAGAAGTAGTCTTAAGTTCGGCTATTAATATTATTGAAATTTGGGATAAAGATAGCTACGAAAAAGTGTTGGAGGATACTACTCTAGACTTTGCGGCATTGGCAGAAGAAGTAATGGGAGGAGACGAAGATGAATTATCATAATCCAGTATTATTAACGGAGTCTATAGATGGACTAAATATTAAAAGTGACGGCATTTATGTGGATGTTACTTTTGGTGGCGGTGGTCATTCAAAAGAAATTTTGAGTCGCTTAGGGGCGAAAGGAAAATTATACGCCTTTGATCAAGATGAAGATGCGCTTAAAAATGCTATTGATGATGAGCGTTTTGTTTTGATTCATGAGAATTTTAGATTCATTGGTCAGTTTTTAAAGTTTTACGGAGTGCGTAAGGTGGATGGGATTTTGGGTGATTTTGGTGTTTCATCTCATCAGTTTGATGTTGCGGAGCGCGGATTTTCTACTCGTTTTGATGCCGATTTAGATATGCGCATGAGTAAGCGAAATACAGTTTCTGCTTATGATGTAGTGAATGCTTATGATTATGATGAATTGCGTAGGGTGTTATTTCAATATGGTGATTTAAGAAATGCTAATGCTATAGCTACGGCAATTATTGCCAATAGAGAAGCGGAGCCAATTAAAACCACAGATCAATTAAAATCTGGTTTAAAGCAATTTTTGCCTGCACGGGTAGAACATAAAATTTTAGCTCAGATTTATCAAGCTATACGTATTGAAGTGAATCAAGAGATTGAGGTGATTAAAGAATTTTTAATGCAAGTGCCAGAGTTATTAAATGAGGAAGGTCGCTTAAGTGTTATTAGTTATCACTCGTTGGAAGATAGGTTGGTAAAGAACTTTTTTAGATCAGGAAAATTTGAAGGAGAGCCAGATAAAGATTTTTATGGGAATATGACTCTTCCGCTTAAAAAAGTAGGTGGATTGGTGGTTCCTTCTAAAAAAGAAATTGCAAGTAATAATAGAGCGCGTAGTGCAAAATTAAGAATTGCCGAAAAAGCAAAAAGCAAAAAGTAATCATGCGAAAAGGCTTGTTAGATATCTTAAAAGGAAAATTTTTAGTGAGTGGCGACGCTCCAAAAAATTGGATTTTTATCATTTTCACTTCTTTTTTAGCGGCAGTAATGATTGCAAGTTCCCATGGTGCGGATAGTAAAGTGCATCAGATTGCAGCGTTGAACGAAGAGGTGAAAGAATTGCGAAGTGAGTTTATAGATGGGCAGACCGATGTTCAGAAATTAAAGCTCGAATCGGAAATATTAAAAACAGTAAGTAATGATGGTTTGTTTCCTTCAGAAACGCCACCACATAAAATAAGAGTTAAATCGGCTGAATAATGGCGGTTACAGAAAAAAAAATATTAACGAGACTATATATAGTAGCAGTATTTCTGGTGCTATTCGCTGTTGCGGTAGTTGTAAAGCTTTTTAGTATTCAGTTGGTTGATGGGGATAAGTACCGTCAATTAGCCGAAGATCGTACAGAAAAGGTTTTTACAATCACCCCAAACCGTGGTAATCTATATTCTGCAGATGGTAGTTTATTAGCTACTTCTGTTTCTCGTTTTAATATTCGATTTGATGCGGTGACCGTAAAAGATAAAGATTTTAAAGAAAATCTTAAACCTTTATGTCAATCCTTATCAAAATTGTTAGGGAAACCTGCATCGCATTATGAGCAGATTTTTCGTAATGCCAAAGCAAATAAGAATAGGTATGCCTTGGTAGTTAGAAATTTAGACTACTCAGACTACGTTCAGGTAAAGAAGTTTCCATTATTTGAGAAAGGTCCTAATCGTGGTGGTATCGTGGTAGAGCAAAATACGGTTCGGGAACATCCATTAGGAAAAATAGCGGAGCGTAGTGTGGGGTATGAACGTTTTGATGAAAATGGTTATGCTACTCGTGTAGGTTTAGAAGGTGCTTTTACGGAATACTTAAGCGGAATAAAAGGGAGTCGTTTAAAGCAAAAAATTGCAAAAAACCAATGGAAACCTATAGGTATGGATAACATCGTGGAGCCTAAAGACGGCTATGATGTGTATTCTACTATAGATGTTAATATACAAGATATTGCACATCATGCACTGTTGGCGCAATTAGAAAAGTACAAGGCAGACCATGGCTGTGTTATTGTAATGGAAACCAAGACTGGTGAAATTAAAGCAATTTCAAACCTTGGAAAAACAGAAGGTGATAAGTATTACGAGCGATTGAATTATGCCATTGGAGAATCTCATGAACCAGGTTCTACTTTTAAGTTAATGTCAATGGTGGTAGCTTTAGAAGATAAGGTGATAGATACGAGCACAATTATAGATACTGAAAAAGGATTATTTAAAGTATATAATAAAACGGTTAGAGATTCTAAATGGGGAGGCTACGGAAAAATATCGGCTGCTAGAGCTTTTGAAATTTCGTCAAATACAGCATTTGCTAAAATTATTTACAACAACTATAAAGATAACCCAGAGAAGTATGTAAACCGTTTAATGAATATGGGATTGAATAGGAAACTTGATCTTCCTATTAAAGGAGAAGGCGCTCCTGTAATTCGGTATCCAGGTGATAAAGGTTGGTCTGGTATTTCTTTAGCATGGATGTCTCATGGGTATGAAGTTTCGCTTACGCCTTTGCAGACACTTACCTTTTATAATGCTATAGCTAATAATGGGGAAATGGTTAAGCCACGCCTTTTAAAAGAAGTGAAAGAATGGGATAAAACCATTTTTAAGTTTGATAAAGAAGTGATAAATCCATCTATCTGTTCGCAAGAAACGATAGATAAGGTTAAGGAGATGTTGAAAAACGTGGTAGAAAAGAAGTATGGTACAGGGCATAGTTTGTATTCGCCAAACTTTTCTATGGCGGGTAAGACAGGTACAGCGCAGAAAGATTATGTATCTAAAGATCCAAATAAGTTAAAATACATTTCAACATTTTCTGGGTATTTCCCAGCAGATGAACCAAAGTATTCGTGTATCGTGGTGATTCATGAACCAGACAAAAGTGTAGGATATTATGGGGCAGACGTTTCAGGGCCTGTATTTAAATCTATCGCACAAAAAATATATGCAACCTCGCCTTTAGTAGATGAGCTTGATGGTTTGGAGATTAATGATCCTGGTTTGGAGAAAAAATACGAACAATATTATGCAGAAGCATCGAAGAAACATAGTAAGGTTCCTAATGTAGAAGGGATGAGTGGTATGGATGCTATTGCAATTTTAGAAAATTTAGGTTTACAAGTTAAGGTTACAGGATACGGTAAAGTAAAAAAACAATCTGCAAAAGGTGTGAATATTAGCGCTGCAGGAGTAATTGTATTAGAATTATCATGAAATCACTTAAAGACATATTATTTGGGGTGAGTATTACTGCGGTTAGCGGTTCTACCTCGGTTATGGTAAATTCTATTTGCTTTGATTCGCGCATAGTATCCGCTGATGATGTTTTTATCGCGATAAAAGGTACAATCACAGATGGTCATAAGTATATTGATAAGGCTATTTCATTAGGAGCTAAAACCATCGTTTGTGAGCTTATGCCTGAAGTTCTTGAAGAAGGTGTTACTTACGTGGCAGTAGATAATGGCAATAAGGCTTTGGCTATCATGGCTTCTAATTTTTATGATAATCCATCTAAAAATTTAAAGCTTGTAGGAGTTACGGGAACAAATGGAAAAACAACCATTAGTAGTTTGCTGTATCAATTATTTAAGAAAGCAGGTTTTAAAGTGGGACTTATTTCTACGATTAAAATCATGGTAGATGATACTATGTATAAAACTAGTCATACAACACCTGATGCTTTAACGATAAATCATCATTTAAAACTGATGAATGATGTAGGAGTGGAGTTTTGTTTTATGGAGGTAAGTTCTCATGGTATACATCAAAAAAGAACAGAAGGTTTAGTTTTTGAAGGAGCGATTTTTACAAACCTCTCTCATGATCATTTAGATTATCATAAAACCTTTGCAGAATACAGGGATACCAAGAAATCACTTTTTGATAAGCTGTCTAAGAAAGCTTTTGTGCTGACTAATATTGATGATAAGAATGGCTTAGTAATGTTGCAAAACACAAAGGCAAGAAAGTATACATATGCTTTAAAAACGTATGCAGATTATAAAGCTCAAATTCTAGAAAATCAATTTAATGGACAACTTTTAAAGATTGATGGTAATGAGGTGTGGTCAAAATTAATAGGTGATTTTAATGCCTATAATATGTTGGCAATCTATGGTACGGCACAATTATTAGGTTTGGAGAAATTAGAGATATTAAGACTTTTAAGTGAGTTGGAAAATGTGGATGGCAGATTTCAATATTTTATCTCTAAAGAAAGAATTACGGCAATTGTAGATTATGCACATACGCCAGATGCACTTAAGAATGTACTGGATACCATTAATTCATTGAGAACAGGAAATGAAAATGTCATCACTGTTGTAGGATGTGGTGGCGATAGAGATAAAACCAAGCGTCCGGTTATGGGGCATATCGCATCAGATATGAGTACCACCGTCATATTTACTTCTGATAATCCTAGAACAGAGAATCCGGAAGAAATACTTAAAGAAATTGAAGCGGGAGTTGAAGCTCAAAATGTTAGAAAAACACTAACTATTGAAAATAGAGCGCAGGCAATAAAAACAGCTTGTCAATTGGCGAATTCCAACGATATTATTTTAATCGCAGGAAAAGGCCATGAAACGTATCAAGAGATTAATGGGGTAAGAGCTCATTTTGATGACTACGAAACCGTTCAAAGTTTATTAAAGGACTTAAATAAATAAAACAACTACAATTACGATCACAGTAATTGAAAACCATTAAGACACGAAGTAAAGTATGTTATACTATTTGTTTGAATTTTTAGAAGATAATTATCAAATCCCAGGTGCTGGACTGTTTCAGTTTATCACTTTTAGGGCAGCATTAGCGGTATTAACATCGCTTTTGATTGCTACGGTATATGGTAAGAAAATAATTCTTTTTCTTCAGAAAAAGCAAATAGGAGAAACTGTTCGTGATTTAGGTCTTGACGGACAGAAACAGAAAGCAGGTACACCAACAATGGGTGGTCTAATTATCATTTTAGCTACTTTAATTCCTGTATTGTTATTTGCTAAGCTTGATAATATCTACGTAATACTTTTGATTGTGACCACCATTTGGATGGGAATCATTGGTTTTGTAGATGATTATATCAAAATATTTAAAAAGGATAAAGAAGGTTTAAAAGGAAGGTTTAAAATATTAGGACAAGTTGTGTTAGGCTTAATTGTAGGGACTACGCTATACTTTCATCCTGAAGTAACGATGAAAGAACGCAGTCAGAGTGTGATTACCACCTCTTATACGTTAGAGAAAGTTGCTGGTGCGGAAGTAAAATCAGTAAGAACTACAGTGCCTTTCTTTAAAAACAATGAATTAGACTACACTTCATTCATTGGTTGGATGGGTGACGGAGCAAAAGAGTATGCGTGGTTGATCTTTATTCCGGTGGTTATCATTATTGTTACTGCCGTATCTAACGGAGCAAATCTAACAGATGGCATCGATGGTCTAGCGGCTGGATCCTCGGCAATAATTGTCCTCACCCTCGGTATTTTTACCTGGATTTCTGGGAATATTATATTCTCCAATTATCTGGATATTATGTTTATCCCTAGGGCGGGAGAACTTGTGGTTTTCGTAGCGGCATTTGTAGGAGCCTTAGTAGGTTTTTTATGGTATAATGCTTTCCCTGCTCAGGTTTTTATGGGAGATACGGGTAGTTTAACTATAGGTGGAGTAATTGCAGTTATTGCGATCATCATCCGTAAAGAATTATTGATTCCTGTTTTATGTGGGATTTTCTTTGCAGAATCTATTTCTGTAATGTTACAAGTGGGATATTTTAAATATACCAAGAAGAAATTTGGAGAGGGAAAGCGTGTTTTTCTAATGGCTCCATTGCACCACCATTATCAAAAGAAAGGCTATCACGAGAGTAAAATTGTGACGCGCTTCTGGATTGTTGGAATTTTACTAGCTGTAATCACCGTGGTAACTTTAAAAGTGCGATAAGATGCAGCGATTGGTAATTCTTGGTGGAGGAGAAAGTGGTGTGGGAACCGCCATTTTGGGGAAGAAGAAAGGATATGAAGTTTTTGTTTCTGATAAAGGAGCAATTAAAGATAAGTATAGAAAAGTTCTTGAGCATTTTGATATTGAATGGGAAGACCAAATGCATACAGAAGAAAAAATTCTGAATGCAGATGTGGTCATGAAAAGTCCTGGTATTCCAGATAAAATAGCCTTGATTCAGAAATTGAAGGAAAAGGAAATTCCAGTAATCTCAGAAATAGAATTTGCGTCAAAGTATACCGATGCAAAAATTATAGGGATTACAGGTAGTAACGGAAAGACCACCACGACCATGTTAACCAATCATATTTTAAAGAATGAAGGTTTTCATGTAGGTATGGCAGGGAACATTGGAGATAGCTATGCTAAAATGGTAGCAGAGAATGATTTTGAATATTATGTATTAGAGATCAGTAGTTTTCAATTAGATGGTATTGTAGATTTTAAACCGCATATAGCTATTCTAACCAATATTTCGCCAGATCATTTAGATCGGTATGAGTATAAGTACGAAAACTATATCGCATCAAAATTTAGAATTGCAGAAAACCAGACAGCAGATGATTATTTCATTTATGATGCAGATGATAAAGACTTGACAGATTGGTTGGAAAAGCACCCTGTTAAAGCAAAATTAATGCCCTATTCAATAGAGAACATGATAGAAGAAGGCGCATTTAGTACAAAGAACGATATAACGATTACAACTAACAACGACACACTGAAAATGAAAGCAGATTCTTTATCCTTAGAAGGAAAACACAATCTTAAAAACACAATGGCAGCTTCTACAGCGTCAAAACTTATTGGTATTAGAAAAGAAACTATTCGTAACAGTGTAGCCAATTTTCAAGGTGCAGAACACCGTTTAGAAAAGGTGTTAAAAATTCATCATGTAGAATACGTGAATGATTCTAAAGCTACTAATGTAAATGCTACCTATTATGCATTAGATAGTATGAGGACTCCAACAGTTTGGATTGTTGGTGGTGTAGATAAAGGAAATGATTACAAATCGTTAATGCCTTTGGTGCGTGAGAAAGTAAAAGCAATTATCTGTTTGGGTAAAGACAATACAAAAATAATAGAGGCTTTTGGCAATGTTGTAGATCTTGTGGTAGAAACATATGATATGGCAGAAACTGTAAAGGTGGCTTATAAAATGGCAGAACGTGGTGATACTGTTTTATTATCGCCAGCATGTGCTAGTTTTGATCTTTTTGATAATTATGAAGATCGCGGAAATCAATTTAAAGCAGCAGTAAAAAACTTATAATAAAAATGGAATTTTTCAACAAAATAAGCGGAGATAAAGCAATTTGGGCTATAGTGGCCTTACTTGCCTTGTTTTCTTTTTTACCAGTTTACAGCGCAAGCAGTAATCTGGTATACGTTGTTGGAAATGGGACAGGAACTACGCTGAGCTTTTTGTTTAAACATGGGTTGTTGTTGGCTTTAGGTTTCGGTATTATTTATGGCGTACATAAAATTCCGACGCATTTTTTCAAGGGACTATCTTTAATAGCAATGCCTATTGTGTTATTATTATTAGCATATACGTTGGCGCAGGGCACCACAATTGGTGGGGCTAATGCAAGTAGATGGATTCGCTTGCCTTTGGTTGGGTTTACATTTCAAACTTCAAACTTAGCAGCCGTAGTTTTAATGGCTTATGTAGCACGTTATTTAACGAAAATAAAGGATAAAGCCATCACTTTTAAGGAGAGTATTTTGCCGTTGTGGATACCTGTTTTTTTGGTCTTGATTCTAATTTTACCCGCGAATTTCTCAACAGCAGCCATTATCTTTTTCATGGTTATGGTACTTTGCTTTCTGGGAGGATATCCTGTTAAATATTTATTAGGAATTATAGGTAGTGGTATTTTAGTGTTGACCCTTTTTATCTTGGTGGCAAAGGCAGCTCCAGATTTATTTCCTAATCGTGTAAATACATGGCAAAATAGGATTGAAAATTTTGCCAATGACGAAGATAGTGATGCGGATTATCAAATTGAAAAAGCGAAAATTGCCATCGCTACAGGCGGGGTAATAGGGAAAGGTGCAGGCAAAAGTATTCAGAAGAATTTTCTGCCCCAAAGTTCTTCAGATTTTATTTTCGCCATCATTGTTGAGGAGTACGGTTTAGTAGGTGGACTAATTTTAGTTTTCTTCTATCTGTTGTTACTATTTAGAATTGTTGTGGTTGCAAATGGTAATAATACCATTTTCGGGAAATTATTAGTCGTTGGTGTTGGTTTACCTATTGTTTTTCAGGCATTTATAAATATGGCGGTTGCTGTAGAATTATTTCCTGTAACAGGACAAACATTGCCGCTTATTAGTAGTGGAGGAACCTCTACCTGGATGACTTGCTTGGCAATTGGTATTATATTGAGTGCCAGTAATAAAGAAACAAGTGAAGAGTCTAGTGGAGCAGAAATAGATGATACAAACCCTTTAGAAGTGTTAAGTGGACAATTATAAATTTATATTATCTGGAGGTGGTACTGGCGGACATATTTATCCGGCAGTGGCAATCGCAAATGAACTAAAGCGTAGGTATCCTACTGCTGAGTTTTTGTTTGTGGGTGCAAAAGATAGAATGGAGATGGAGAAGGTACCCAATGCAGGGTATAAGATAGAAGGACTGTGGATTTCAGGATTGCAGAGAAAACTGACTTTCAAAAATTTGATGTTTCCTTTTAAGCTCATCAGTAGTTTGGTGAAAGCTGGCGGAATTGTAAACAGGTTTAATCCAGATGTGGTAATTGGTACCGGTGGCTTTGCTAGTGGTCCGCTTTTAAAAAGAGCCTCAGGAAAAGGGGTGCCATGTGTGCTACAAGAACAGAATTCTTTTGCAGGAATTACGAATAAATTATTAGCAGAGAAATCTAAGAAAATTTGTGTAGCGTATGATGGCATGGAGAAATTTTTTCCAGCAGATAAAATTGTAAAAACAGGAAACCCTGTACGTGAAGATTTGGTGACTATGGCGGCAACGCAGCAAGAAGCCTTAGCATTTTTTGAGTTAGATGCGTCAAAACCAACCTTAGTAGTTTTAGGAGGTAGTTTAGGGGCAAGTAGAATAAACCAACTTATTGAAAAAGAATTAGACTTTTTCAAAACTTTAGGCATTCAAGTGGTGTGGCAATGTGGGAAGCTATATTACGAAGAGTATAAAAAATACCAATCAGATAGTGTTAAAGTATTTGATTTTTTAAATAGAATGGATTTTGCGTATGCGGCAGCTAATTTTGTAATTAGTAGAGCAGGGGCAGGTTCGGTGTCAGAATTATGTATTGTTGGAAAACCAGTAATCTACATTCCTTCGCCAAACGTTGCGGAAGATCATCAAACCAAAAATGCCATGGCATTAGTGCAAAAAGATGCGGCATTAATGGTGAAAGAAAGCGATTTAGCATCACATTTTGAAAGTGTTTTTTCAGTGCTTTTTAAAGACGAAGAGAAACAACAAGAATTGAGTGTTAATAGCAAGAAAATGGCAATGCCAAATGCTACAAGTGATATTGTAGATGAAATAGAAAAATTATTAAAAAAATAAAGGCTTAGGGAGACTTAGGTAGTGATTATGAACATGAATCAGATACATAGCGTATATTTTTTAGGTATTGGCGGCATAGGAATGTCGGCCTTAGCTAGGTATTTTGTGTATTTAGGTAAGAATGTGGGCGGGTATGATAAAACGCCTTCACCGCTTACGCTAGAGTTAGAAGAGACGGGTATGGCTATTCATTATGACGATGATGTGGCGTTGATTGCTCCTAACTTTTTAGATAAGGAAACTTGTCTAATTGTGTATACCCCGGCGGTTCCTAAAGAGCATTCAGAGTTGAATTATTTTTTTGATCAAAAATTTACAGTAAAGAAGCGTTCAGAAGTTTTGGGTTTAGTGACAAATGAAACTTTTTGTTTTGCAGTAGCAGGTACGCATGGCAAGACAACGACTTCCAGCATATTGGCACACATACTAAAAGAAGCTCATGTTCCTATGACGGCTTTTTTAGGAGGGATATCGGAAGATTTTGGAAGTAATTTTTATTTTCAAGGTTCAGAATATTCCGTAGTAGAGGCAGATGAGTTTGATAGGTCTTTTTTGCGTTTATCACCAAACATTGCTTGTATAACATCAATGGATGCAGATCATTTAGATATCTATGGCACAGGTGAAGAATTACAGAAGTCTTTTAGAGAGTTTGCTGCACGAATTAAAGTAGGTGGTAAATTGTTCGTTAGAAACGGCTTACCTATGGAAGGTATTACTTATGGCATAGAGGATGCTGCTGATTATTGTGCGAAAAATGTCGAAATAGTTAATGGAGCTTATGTTTTTGAGTTACAAACGCCTACAGTTTTATACAAAGGCATACGTTTTAAAAAACCAGGAAGGCATAATTTATTAAATGCAGTAGTGGCATTAGGGATGGCTTTAGAAGCCAATGTGAAGCCAGAGAATTTATTTCCTGCATTGGAAAGTTTTAAGGGAGTGCAACGTCGTTTTTCATATCGAATTAAGAATGATGACTTTGTATTTATTGATGATTATGCGCATCATCCTACAGAGATAAACGCTGTTTTTGAGGCGGTTTCGGAAATGCATCCAGGTAAAAAAGTATTGGCTGTTTTTCAACCGCATTTATTTTCAAGAACAAAGGATTTTGCTGAGGATTTTGCAGAAAGTTTATCGAAATTTGCTAACGTTTTATTGTTGGATATTTATCCGGCCAGAGAAAAGCCAATTGAGGGCATTACATCGGAATGGTTGTTGCGTAAAATAACTAGTCAACATAAGAAATTAGTTCAGAAATCAGAGTTGATTTCGGAAATACAAAAACAAGCGCCAGAAGTTTTAATAGTGATGGGTGCAGGTGATATAGGTTTGGAAGTTGTGAAAATTCAAAAAGCTATAGTAAATGAAGGTTAATTGGAACATTGTAAAAGTGTTGGTATTGTTACTTACAGTGATGGGGCTCTTTGCGTTTTCTAATAGTAGACATAACAAAAAACCTATTTCAGAACTGGATGTTATGTTCACTGATGAGAATAATTTATACGTGACTACGGGCATGGTTAATAAATTGTTAATACAAAGTTTCCAAGGGTTTGATATGGTACCCAAAGAAAATTTAGTTTTGAATAACATGGAAAAGGCCATTGAGGCCAATGAAATGGTTAAAAATGCACAAGTATACCTCACGGTAAATGGTAAGTTGACGACGAAAATCGCTCAACGTAACCCCATTGGTCGTGTGGAAAGTAGTACAATATATTATCTAGATGATGAAGGAAAGCGTATGCCGCTGTCTAGAAATCATTCCGCAAGGGTTCCTGTCATAACAGGAAATATCACTGAAGATAGTTTAGCAGAAGTACATTTTATACTGAACTATGTGAATGGAGATGATTTTTTGCGCAAAAATGTAATTGGTATTCAGGTGTTAAGAAACCAAAAATATCAGTTGAAATTTAGAACAGAAAGTTTTGTAGTAAACCTTGGAAAAGCAGAGGCGTTAGATCAAAAATTTAACAAGTTTAGAGCTTTTTATAAAAAGGGTAAAAAAGATAATTCGCTTACCAATTATAGTTTGGTAAGCTTAGAGTATAATAATCAGGTAGTGTGTACCAAAATTTAAGATATGGAACAAGGTAAATATTCAGTTGGTTTAGATATTGGGACTACCAAAATAGTTGCCATAATCGGTAAGGAAAATGAGTATGGGAAGATTGAAATTTTAGGCATTGGAAAATCTAAAAGTCTTGGAGTACACAGAGGTGTTGTAAATAACATCACACAAACCATACAATCTATTCAACAAGCTGTAGAACAAGCGGAATCTAATTCAGGATTAAAGATTGGTTCTGTAGTAGTAGGTATCGCAGGGCAACACATTCGTAGTTTGCAACACAGTGATTACATTACAAGAGATGATTCTGAACAGGTTATTAATGAGGATGATGTAGATAAGTTATGTAATCAAGTATATAAATTAATCATGCTTCCTGGTGAGGAGATTATTCATGTTTTACCACAAGAATATAAAATTGATGGCCAGGCAGAGATTAAAGAACCTATGGGAATGTATGGTGCTCGTTTAGAAGCTAATTTTCATGTGGTGGTAGGGCAAGTGTCTTCTATTAAAAATGTGGGGCGCTGTATTAAGAGTGCAGGTTTAGATTTGGGTAGCATCACATTAGAGCCATTGGCGTCTGCTAATGCCGTACTGAGTCAAGAAGAAAAAGAAGCAGGTGTAGCTTTAATTGATATAGGAGGTGGTACTACAGATTTGGCTATTTTCAAAGATGGTATTATCCGCCATACAGCGGTAATCCCATTTGGTGGTAATGTTATCACGGAAGATATCAAAGAAGGGTGCTCCATCATTGAAAAGCAAGCAGAATTACTTAAGATTAAGTTTGGATCTGCATGGCCAGGGGAAAATAAAGAAAATGAAATTGTCTCTATTCCAGGATTACGAGGAAGAGAGCCTAAAGAAATAACACTTAAGAATTTGTCTAAAATTATCCATGCAAGAGTGGTGGAAATTGTAGAGCAAGTGTATGTTGAGATCAAGAATTATGGTCATGACGAACAAAAGAAAAAATTAATTGCAGGTATTGTATTAACGGGTGGTGGCAGCCAGTTAAAGCACTTAAAGCAATTGGTAGAATATATTACAGGTATGGATACCAGAATTGGTTATCCAAACGAACACTTAGCTGGCGATTCTGATGAGGAAATTGCGAGTCCGTTATATGCAACAGCAGTAGGGCTTTTAATGAATGCATTGAAAACAAAAGCTAAGAATGAAGCAATTGAGGCTGAGGAGGAAGAACTGCAAAATCAATTGCCAGAAAATGAAATGAATGATGATACTACTGAAGCAGAAACTGCAGTAGTAAAACCGGAAATTCAAAGAGATCGGAAATCTATATTTGACAAATGGTCAGATAAGTTAAAAGACTTTTTGGACAACGCAGAATAAAAAAGCACGAAGAACACAGTATAACCAGTAATACAGAACGTATGAGTAACAGTAACGAATTTGGAAGTATTTCCTTTGATTTGCCCAAAAATCAGAGTAATGTAATAAAAGTCATCGGGGTAGGTGGCGGTGGGAGCAACGCAATTAACCACATGTATATGGCGGGAATTAATGGTGTTGATTTCATTATCTGTAATACAGATTCCCAAGCACTTGATAATAGTACAGTACCCAACAAAATTCAATTAGGGGTTTCCTTAACTGAAGGTCTTGGTGCTGGTGCAAACCCAGAAGTGGGAGAGCAATCTGCTATTGAGAGTATGGAAGAAATAAAGAATATGTTGGGTACCAACACTAAAATGGTTTTCATTACTGCAGGAATGGGCGGTGGTACTGGAACAGGTGCGGCACCAATGATAGCAAAACAAGCTAAGGAACTGGATATCCTTACGGTTGGTATTGTTACAATTCCTTTTCAGTTTGAAGGTCAGATGAGAACCAAACAAGCGCAAGCAGGGATTGAAAAGTTACGTAACAATGTAGATTCTCTAATCGTTATTAATAATAATAAACTAAGAGAAGTTTATGGAAATTTAGGTTTCAAAGCTGGTTTCTCTAAGGCCGATGAAGTGTTAGCTACAGCAGCAAGAGGTATTGCAGAGGTTATAACACACCACTACACACAGAATATTGATTTACGTGATGCTAAAACAGTACTTTCAAATAGTGGTACGGCAATCATGGGGTCTTCAACTTCATCAGGTTCCAATAGAGCTAATGAAGCAATTATGAGTGCTTTAGATTCTCCATTGTTGAATGATAATAAAATATCTGGAGCAAAGAATGTATTGTTGTTAATTGTTTCTGGAACTAAAGAAATTACAATTGATGAAATAGGAGAGATCAACGATCATATCCAAACAGAAGCGGGTCATAGTGCAAACATCATTATGGGTGTTGGTGAAGACGAAACACTGGGGGAAGCAATTGCTGTAACCGTGATCGCTACGGGTTTTAATATTGACCAGCAGGATACTATTGTAAATACAGAATCTAAAAAAATAATCCATACCCTTGAGGATAGCCAAAAGGCAGAGCAAGTATTAATGGGTTCAGAGAATGTAGTCTTTCAGTTGGTCGAAGAAGAGGAAGAAAAAAAGGTAGTAAAAGAAGAGCCTAAAATTGTAAAGCATGTTTTAGAAGAAGATAAGCCAGAGATGGATTTGATTCCGACATCTAGCTATATTAAAAACTTTAATGTCTTTTATGATGAAGTGATTGCTGATAATGTAGGTGATGATTTTATTATCGTAGATTCTAAGGCTAAGATTGATAATTTTGAAGTTATTGATCCTATTACTGTTTCTTCAGCAAAAATAGAAGATGATCAGTTTATTTTTAGTTTTGATGGCCCTGAGGCAGAAAAAATTAAAGAAGACAAAAAAGAAAATGTAGTATTATTTTCTTTGGATGACGAAGTAAAAGATATGGAAGTAAAAGATCCTATCGAAGTTATTCCTGTAGTAGAGTACAATAAGCAAGGTGAAAAACGCTATAGTCTTGATGATTATATGGAGTTAGAAGGGAAGCTTAATGACGCTAAGTCTAAAGCAGAAAAAGTAGCTCCAAAGGTTCTGGAAGAAGAATTGCGTTTTGAGCAAAAGACGGTGGAGAAAGAAACAAAGCAAGTAGAAGAAGTCGCAGACGTAGATCCTATGGATATGCCTTTAGAGGAGCTTTTAAGAAGCAGATCTGAAGAAAGAAAACGTAAGCTAAAAGATTTTAACTACAAGTTTCAGAACAACAATGCGAAGCATATTGATGAAATAGAAAAGCATCCCGCATACAAACGTCAAGGCGTTCATTTAAATGAAGTAAATAGAGAGAACAAGATTTCTAGAACATCATTAAGTGAGGATAGCAATGATGATATTCAAATAAGAACAAACAATTCTTTCTTACATGACAATGTAGATTAAAGAATGTTTTAACCTGATTATAAACCCAAAAATACGAGCTATTTTTGGGTTTATTTTTTTATCTTCGTCCCGCTAAAATAGAATATTATGAGCTTACAAGACCAGGTAATGACCGAGATGAAAACAGCGATGAAAGCTAAAGATAAAGTAGCTTTGGAATCGTTAAGAGCAATAAAATCGGCGTTGTTACTAATGCAAACAGAAAATGGTTCAGGAGAAGCTATTTCAGAAGATGCAGAAATTCAGCTAGTTCAGAAGCTTGTAAAGCAACGTAAAGATAGCGCCGCTATTTTTATAGAGCAAGGTAGAGAAGACTTGGCAGCTCCAGAATTAGAGCAAGTAGCTATAATAGAAAAATTTTTGCCAGAGCAGTTATCAGAAGAAGAGATAGAGAAAGTTGTTGTACAGACTATTGAAGCTACTGGAGCAGCAGGTATGAAAGATATGGGTAAAGTTATGGGAATGGTTTCTAAAGAGCTTGCAGGTCAAGCAGACGGCAAAACTATTTCTATGATTGTAAAAAAGAAATTAGCCTAAGAAAATAATGGCTGCGTAGTTCAACTGGATACCTGCCTGCCGGTAGGCAGGGAATATCAAGTATAGGTGTGAAGTACTATGTTTATGTTTTAGAAAGTGAGAAAGATCAAAGATGGTATAAGGGGCATACTGTAGATTTAGATAAGCGAATTAAAGAACATAATTCAGGAAAAACTAAATCAACCAAAGGATTTATTCCTTGGAGACTAGTTTATTTTGAGGTAGTTGAAACAAGGGAAGAGGCTATACAAAGAGAAAGGTATTTCAAAACCGGAAGTGGTAGAGAATTTTTAAAGAAAATAATAATGGCTGCGTAGTTCAACTGGATAGAATATCAGATTTCGGCTCTGAGGGTTGGGGGTTCGAATCCCTTCGCGGTCACGAATAAATAAAAAGTCTCACAAAATATACAAGCTTGCTTGCGTATATTTTGTGAGACTTTTTATTTTCAAAGCGGAGCTTTGAGGGATCAACGCAGTTCATCCCTTATTCGTGAAAATGTTGAATATAGTTTTAATGCTTGCTTGCGTATATTTTGTGAGACTTTTTATTTTCAAAGCGGAGCTTTAAGGGATCAACGCAGTTCATCCCTTATTCGTGAAAATGTTGAATATGGTTTTAATGCTTGCTTGCGTATATTTTGTGAGACTTTTTATTTTCAAAGCGGAGCTTTGAGGGATCAACGCAGTTCATCCGGTATTCGTGAAAATGTTGAATATGGTTTTAATGCTTGCTTGCGTATATTTTGTGAGACTTTTTATTTTCAAAGCGGAGCTTTGAGGGATCAACGCAGTTCGTGAAAATGTTGAATATGGTTTTAATGCTTACTTGCGTATATTTTGTGAGACTTTTTATTTTCAAAGCGGAGCTTTAAGGGATCAACGCAGTTCATCCGGTATTCGTGAAAATGTTGAATATGGTTTTAATGCTTACTTGTGTATATTTTGTGAGACTTTTTATTTATAAAGCGGAGCTTTGAGGGGTCAATGCAGTTCATCCGGTATTCGTGAAAACGTTGAATATGGTTTTAACGCTTGCTTCCGTATATTTTGTGAGACTTTTTATTTTCAAAGCGGAGCTTTAAGGGATCAACGCAGTTCATCTCTTATTCGTGAAAATGTTGAATATGGTTTTAATGCTTGCTTGCGTATATTTTGTGAGACTTTTTATTTTCAAAGCGGAGCTTTAAGGGATCAACGCAGTTCATCCCTAGTCCATTTTTTTATGATAAGATAAATATCTGTATCTTGAATTTTTTTAAAATGAAAACACAAAATAGTATATGAATAAAGGGGTGTATTTTTTTAAAAGTTTTTTAAAACGGCTAATTATACTGATCACTTTATCTTATTCTGTAATGCTTACTTCTCAAGAAATACCACATTTAAAGACGATATTAAGTCAGCTAGATTTAGGCTTGTCTGAATGTAAAACAGCTCTAATTGTAGCTAAGGTAAAGCCTGATAATCCGGAGGAAACTATTGTTGTTATTCCAGAAATTGTCCAAGAAAAGGAAGATTATTTTGAGCTCAATAGTCACATTTTAATTATAGAAACAGATACAGGGAAAATAAAATCTAGGTTTTTTGAAAGCTCATTAACGAACGAGTGGTATTCTGACGCGGTAAAATTGGCGGAATTAAAGATTGATACGGCTCCTTATCTTCTTTCAGAAAACACTAGGGCATTCGGTATTCGCGTTTATTATTACAATAACTCACACCCAAATCCGTATAGTCATGAAACAATTTCGTTATATTTTGATGAAAATAATACCCTAAAACAGGTTTTGAAAAATTTTGAAATGATGTACTATGGTGGGGAAGTGGATTCAGAATGCGAAGCAGACCTAAGTGGCGTTGAAAAAGTGTTAATCCTTAAGGAGACAAAAACAAATGGCTATTTTGATATATTAGTTAAAAGCATTGTGAAAACAACAACTAGAAAAGAAGCTTCAAACGGTGATTGCGTAGAAGACGAAAAGATTACAAATCAGGATCAAGTATTGAAGTTTAAAAACGGTAAATACCAATAAAATAATAGTTAATAATGATGAAAATTCAATATGCAATCTTACTCTTAATTTTAGTGTTCTCAGCGCCTGCAATAGGACAAGAAGAGCATAAAGTGCCGCTTACGGAATACATTCGGGAAATTCAAATTTGGAAAAAGGATGGTGAAAACATGACCTTATCTTTTTGGCTTCCTAGAAGTTATTGGAGAATTGCTTTGGCAGATAATCCAGCAATACCTGAGGATATGGTACATCTTATTTTAGAGACACTCGATGATTATATTTTTGTTTGTGCATTAGATGTAGATATACATCTTGATGGCTCTCTAACCTTTGCTTCAGAAGAAACGATAAGAAATTCAATAACTGTAAAAATAAACGAAGGTGAACCACAACAACCAATCCCAGAAAATCAATTGGATATCTCGGTGCGCTCAATTTCAGAAACTATGAAGCCAATGTTTGAAAACATGATGGGACAATTTGGAGCGGGTATGCGTTTTTACTTTTTTGAAAATAAAGATGAAAACGGTAAGCTGTTGGTAGATGAATACAAAGAAGGTGAGTTTATGATTTATCACTCTAATAAAGAATTTGAGTATGCGCTACCGCTAACTACTTTACTGCCTCCAAAAAACTGTCCTGTTGATAATGCTGCAATGAAAGGGAACTGGAGCTATTGTCCATTTCACGGAAACACACTCGATTAGAATTCTTGAAAAGACCTAAATTATGCTTTTAAAAACTGAATTAAATACGCAATTAAAATACTTATCATAAGCCCTATATTTACTTTTGCTAAATCTTTAATAATAAGGGTATACGTTGTTTTAAGTTGTTTTTTCTCTAAAAGATATTTTATCGCAATTTCTCTACCTGCCAAAATACCTACGAAAGTCCAAGTGGTACTCATAGGAACATCATTTAAAATAGTAAATAGGTAAAGTAATACACCGTAGCAAGCATCAATAATTGTTGCAGAACGGATGTGCTGCGTGTTTGATTTCTGATTTACAATCTTTTGTATGTTTCCTCCTTTTACATTAAAGATGTAGGCCATGATGCTTAAAATAACAATAAGGGCTATCCCTAATTCGGAAATAGTCAATTGGCGAGGTAAGAAGACAAAAATATTTGCAAAGTCTTGAATTAACCATTGTGACCATAAGAAACCGGTAGAAAACCATTGCGCAACTAGCCAATAAGGTTTCTGCTTCTTTTTATCCATCAACCGGATAGCAGCTTTAGATTCAAATTTCTTAGCAATAATTAGGTAGAGTACCAATGCCGCTACAAAAGCTAAGACATATCCGAAAATAGATTTGAGAATCATTTTTTCTATGAGTTGTCCAGAGGAAAATACACTTAAAATCATGAAAGTAGTACTTACCGGAATTCCAAAGCGTGTAATAATTAATAAACTTAAAGGAGCTAGAAGATACCACCATGGTAGCGGATTAGGCAGTGGTATTTGTGATAGACGACCATAGGAAACATCACCATTATTAAAATACCAACCAAAAAATAAGGTTAGTGTTAAAATGGTACCGGCAAAAGCCCATAGGTACCACCATTTGGTTTTGCTATTTGATGAAATAAAAGTGCCTAATGTTTGTATAACATCATTAGCAATAACAGAATAGGCTGCAATAAAAAAACCTAAACACACTATAAGTTCATTCATTTAATATAGGAATTAAAATAATATCTTTTTTAAAAAATCGCGTAAAATTAGATGAATAATTGTTGCGTTAAAGGAATTATAAAAAATATTGTGGATGAAATATTAATGTACCTTTGTACTCTTGTAAATACATTAAATTTATCTTTTTAGATGAGCAAGATGTTGTGGTTTAGAAGTTTATTATTTCTACTGTTATGTAGCAGTTTTCAAGGGTCTTATGCGGCTGTTGAAAACGAGGCGAAGCATGACAATTTAGATGTGGCTGTTATTCTTGATCAAACTGCCGTGCAAGATAGGTTTACGATCAATGTAGATGCACTAAATGTTCTTTGGGAAAATACGACTTCTTCCAATCCAGATAGCACGGTAAATTTACATATTGGCTCTTCTTTAAATCCATTAGAGAATTTATGTATTTGCAAAAATCAAATCGCTTTATTATATATTTCTTCTGGCGGTTTTATAGATCTTAATTTTGATACGCATCAGATTGCTTATCATTTTCATTCCTTTCCTTAGTTTTTAAATGATTTTTACGGACTAGCACCACGAGAGTTGTTGCTGGTATTTTATGAGGGCATTAAATTAAACTGTATTGAAGAACATATACAATGGTTTAAGAGCTCTTTTCTATCATCATTTTAAAAACAAAAAATAGTATGGATACTTCATTTATGACCATATGTCTCGTTTTAGTAGGCATAATTTTTATACCCTTCTTTTTATTTAACATGTCAGGAAAGTCTGCCTCTAAAAAAGTTAAAGAAGCAGCAAAAGCATTAAGCACAAAAAATAAATTAACAATCTCTCAAAGTGAACTTTGGGGAAATTCCTATATTGGAATTGATGAAAAAGAACAAAAAATAGTGTTCTTAAAATTCTCAGAAAATGAAATTTATGAGCGTGTTGTAGCCATTTCTTCTATAAAAGATTGTATGATCTTAGAGCAAAGAAAATTTTTTAAAGTAAAAAATAAAAAAGATTCGCATTTAGAAAAACTGGATTTGAAAATAACGTTGAAATCGGGTCAGCCTTTTGAACTTAATTTTTATGATGAAACGCTTAACTATTCAGAAGATTTTGAGGTTAAAAGAATTGAGAAATGGAAATCACTGATCAATGAGTTCCTTACAGTAGACGAAAAGGCGAAGCAAGTTGCTTAACCTGTTTATTGTTTCTAACTTCTTAGTACGCCTATAATTTTTTTAATAAAAACCTTAATACTCTTCAGCGGAAGTTTGAAGAATTAGCTTAGATAGGTATTCTATCTTGATGGTAGTTTTAAGTGGAGTAAATTCTACTTATAATCAGCGTACGTTTTTTAATTTGTTATTCACTAAAACCATTGTTGCTTAAACAATGGTTTTTTTTAGGTAAAGAACTTTTGTTAAGACAATTTTTGTAAATTCCATCATTATTTTAAATGCCCTAAGCATATGAATAATAGTATTTTATACTATTTGTTTGTTGGTATCTAAAAATAGTTAATTTTGCGCGCTCAATTTTTTTAGTGTGGCAGCTAATAAGGCTTATGGAAAAAATTACAACCTTGAAAAACACAATAGTTACTAAAGCTAAAACAGTATTCAAGTTTGCGCGTAAACATCCTTTTAAAAGTTTTTTTTATCTAATAGGACTAGGCTTTCTATTCGGATTGGTATTCTTGCTTTTAGTATATTTTGGAGCCTTCGGCAAATTACCAACGAAGGAGTATCTGAGGCAATTAGAAAATCCAGTGACGTCTACAATTTATGCTTCCAATAATGAACCCATAGGATACTACTTTCTTCAAAATAGATCTAACGCAGATAGCACTCAAATTTCTAAGCATTTAAAAGAAGCTTTGGTTGCAACAGAAGATAGTCGTTTTTACACGCATGGCGGGATAGATTATAAAAGTTATGGTCGTGTGTTTGTAAAGTCAATAGTACTTGGGCAGAATGCAGGTGGTGGGAGTACGGTTACGCAGCAGGTAGCTAAAAATATATTCGGGAGACAAAAGCAGTTTTTTCTTTCTACCCCTATTAATAAAATTAGAGAGCTATTTATTGCTAGACGCTTGGAAAGCATTTACAGTAAAGATGAAATATTATTACTGTATTTTAATACCGTTTCTTTTGGAGAGAATATATATGGAATTGAAAAAGCGGCGTATCGTTTTTTTAATAAACCTCCGGAGAAACTTAGTTTAGAGGAATGTGCTACTTTAGTGGGGGTATTAAAAGCACCATCTTACTACAATCCTAGAATAAACCCTGAAAGAGCAACCAATCGTAGAAATGTTGTGTTAAGCCAAATGGCAAAATATGGCTATATCACTGAGGCAGAAAAAGAAGCTGCTAAAAAGCCCTTGGTTTTAGATTATCAATTGCCTAAAAAAACATCTTCTTTCTCTTCTTATTTTAAAGATGTCGTAGCGGAAGAATTTGCTGCGTGGGCCGCAGAAAATCCTGCAGAAGATGGCCATATTTATGATCTGGAGGCAGATGGTTTAAGTGTTTATACGACTCTAAATACAAGCATTCAGGAATATGCAGAAAAAGCATTGAACCGTCAAATTGAAAGCTTGCAAAAATTGATGGATCAATATTGGGACGCTGCCACTATAGAAGGAGGTAAGGAAGCCTTACTTCAACAAATTACAGCTGAAACTAAAGAAGTAAAAAGATTAAAAGCAGAAGGGAAGAGCGAAGAAGAAATCTCATCTTTTATCACTAAAAAGAAAAAACGAAACTATTGGGAAGTAGGTAAAGGCTACGAAGGGAAGATGATGTCTCTAGAAGATTCTATAGCGAAAAGTATCAACAGATTGCATGCGAGTTTATTCGTTATGAGTAGTACTTCAGGTAGAATTATGGGCTATGTTGGTGGTATTGACTATGGTTTTAGTCAGACGGATAATATCCGTACTCCGCGCCAAGTTGGTTCTACGTTTAAACCTATTACTTATTTAGCAGCTCTAGAGTCAGGCCAGGATGTTTGTAGCTACTATAACAATAATTTGGTAACCTACGCTGAATATGAAGATTGGCAGCCTAGAAACGCTTCTGGAGGCTATGGAGGTAGTTATAGTATGCATGGAGCATTGGCAAATTCTGTAAATACCGTTTCTGTAAACATACAGCTAAAAGCAGGGGTTAACCGTGTTATTGAGCAGGCTAAAAAGATGGGTATTGAAACGATACTTCCAGAAGTGCCTTCTATTGTATTGGGTACCGCAGACATTAGTCTTTTAGAAATGGTTACTGCTTATGCAAGTATTTCTAACGGAGGTAACAGAATTAAACCGTATGCTATAGAACGAATAATTAATGAAGAAGGTGTTGTTATATATGAAGCTAAACCAATGTATCAAGAGCGCGTAGCAGGCTATACACATGTAAAACAACTTCAAAAAATGATGGAAGGGGTAGTGCAACACGGTACAGGTTTGCGCTTAACGGGCTACGGTATTCCGTATAACTTAATTGGAAAAACGGGAACTACACAAAATAATGGTGATGGCTGGTTTATAGGTGCATCGCCAGAACTTGTTATAGGTGCTTGGGTTGGTACTTATGATAAGCGAGTGCAATTTTCAACAACCAGAATGGGGTCTGGTTCCAATACTGCTTTGCCAATGGTAGCTTCTGTCTTTAGAGATTTGAGTACTTGGAAAAGGCCTATACTTACTAATTTTAAGTATGATTTTGATCATTTTCCTTGTCCGCCATATTTAGAAATGAATGCTAAAGAGGCTTTTGAATTTGCAAAAGCAGATACTTTGTACTTACAGAATCTTAGAATTCAAGATTCCTTAAAAATATTATCACAGCTTCCGGTGCCTATAGATTCTTTACAAGGTATTGTTCCGGCTGCCATAAAAACAGACTCAACGGCTTTAGACAGCATACCAGCCACATTATTAGACATCTTAAAGTAGAAGTGGTTACTCTCTATTTATATCAAAGATTTTACCGCTAGAATACATGGCGGTAATTTCTTGTTTAGAAAAGCCATAGACTACATCTGGGTAATTCTCAGGTTTATCTATTTTATAAATGCGTGAAGCTTTGCTGATTTCAAAATCGTTTAAAGCAATAAAGACGCTATCTGTATCTACTTCTATGACCTTCATGGTAGAAAATTGCTTGTTAGCAACTCTATATTCGTAAATGTCTCCTGCCATGGGTTGGTTTAGATATTCTTGTTCTAATTTCTTAGTATTCTGACTAGCAAAGCCAGCAAAAACTAGAACGAAAAGTGCTATAAACATTCCAGAGAATTGCCAAATGGGACCTTTTACTTCCTTTTTTATTTTTTGATATTCGTGTTTTAAATGCTCTGGCATCTCACTAGAACGTAAGGCCTGCTTGCAATTTTTGCAATGCGAAGCTCCAGACTTTCCTAATGGGAAAATCGGAATCCAAAAAATGTGTGCGTGCTTTCTATATACACTGATGAGTAAAGATCCTTTTTCTTCGCAATTAGGACAAATAGGCGTTGTCTTTTGAACGGAATGTAAATGGGCAGAGCGGGTACCGTAAATTATCATGATGAATAAATAAGAAGTTATTTACTTAATTTGATTGCTAGCTATTTCTTTCTGCTTAAAATATTTTAGATACTCATCTGTGGTAAATAGATTAGAAACCGTTTCTCTAATTTGAGCATCTTTTAAAGCGGAGTTTGCTGTTCTGTATTCTGGATTTAATAAGCGTGTAGTAGCAAGTGTATCGCAAAGTAATTCTTCACCTTTGTCATTGGTTACTTTTATAGTAGCGGTACTTTGTAAAAGGGATTTTCCGTTTATTAAAATGGTAAGGGTATCTGTATTATTCTGACCTGAGAATGGTTTTACGGCGCTGTTAGTTAACAGTAAATCTGATTTGATAATAGACGCTTGCTTTGACGTTTCTGTAGTTTTCTTATCGTTAGAGCAAGAGATAAATAAAGTAGTAAGTGCGATTAAAATAATAGAATGCTTCATAATTGTATTGTTGTTTGTTCAATACAAAGGTCAAGCGATTGCACAATCTTTTTTACACTTAAAAAAGTGAAATTGGCACCCCCTGTTTTCAGGGATGGCTAGATTATTGGCTTAAGAGCTGCTGTTATTTAATTAGATGTTATGCATCTAAAAGTCCCATTTTTAAAGCATGCTTGGTTAAACCAGCTAGGTTTTTTACGTTTAATTTGGAGATTAAGTTCTTTCGATAACTTTCTATCGTATGCTTGCTTAGAAATAATTTATCGGCAATTTCTTGAGTAGTATTTTCTTCGGCAATAAGTTTCAGTACTTCTTTCTCACGATCCGTCAATGAAATTTCTTCCATTTTTTTATTTTCGAACATCGCATCGGTATAGGCTTTCTTTATTTCTGGAGAGAAATATTTATCGCCTTTAATAATACTGCGTATTGCAGTTAGTAATTCCTCTTTTTCTGCATTTTTAGGAACATAGCCATCTACATTATTTTTGATGAGTTTGTCTATCATCATCCCATCAATATGCATACTTACTACAAGCGTTTTTAAAGAAGGGTATTTGCTTTTAACGATCTTGTTTAACTCAATTCCATCCATTTCTGGCATCGTTAAATCTGTAATTAATAGATGAATATTATCAGCACCGTTTATACTCAAATATTTTTCAACTTGTGCACCGTTTTTTGCAGTAAGAATCACAGAAAATTCTGGAGCATCATTAAGAATACTGATAAGGCCATCAATGAACATTTTATGATCGTCGGCAATTATAAGATTATAGTTCATGTACTGTTTTTTTTAAATCAGGAATTTCTATGGCGATAACAGTTCCTCTATTTTCAGAAGAATCAATATGCAAGGTTCCTTTTAGTTTTTGAATTCTACTTGTAATGTTCTTTAAACCAATACCAGTTTCTTTTTCTAACGTATTAAATCCTATTCCATTATCCTCAAAGAGTAAAGATAGTTCGTCTCCTATAAGATTTAAATGAATATCTACATTTTTTGCTTTCGCATGCTTTAGGGTGTTGGTCATTAATTCTTGAAGAATTTTAAATAACTCTACCTGTATTTTTTCATCAATGTTATTAATAGTTTCTTTGGGATGAGGATAAAAAGCTACTTGAACAGCATTGGTCTTAGAAATTGAATTTGCAAATTGTTGGACCAAATCTGTAAACGCGTTTTGTTGAAATTTTTTAGGAATTAGTGTGTGAGATATGTCTCGCACTAATTGATACGTTTCATCTATTTGATTATTAATCGTTTTTAAAGCTTCAGAACCTTTAGCTAGACTAGAGAGCTGTAGCTTTATTCCAGCAAGGTTGCCGCCGATACTGTCATGTAGTTCTTGCGCAATACGTTTGCGCTCTTCATCTTGCCCTTCAATAGACGCTTTTATTAGATTTAATTCTTGTTCCTGGATCAAGGATTTTACCTTCTGAGTATTTATTTCTTCTTGTTTTTTGGAAAGCTCACTTTGGGTTTGTAATTTCTGGTAGTATACAAATAGTAAGGCTATAATAGGAATTAAAATAATTAAGAAACCAATTAGAAAAGCATTCTTAATAGTTTTCTGTCTGCTTAATTGCGCCTCTTTTAAAAGCTTGTCTTCCTCTAGACTATTTATTTCCTTTTCTTTTTCTAAGGTTTCATATTGGACCTCAAGTTCCTTGATGATAGCTTGTTGTTGTTTTGTATTGATTTCGTTGATCACCCTAAAAAGTTGTGTCATCGAAGCATAGGCATTTTCAAAATCTCCTTGTTGTTGAAAGCTGCGTGATTGTAGAATTAAAGACTCTCTTTGAAATTGTAGATTGTCACTATCTATAGCGTTAATATATGCTGTAGATAAACCCAATACTGCTATGTCATAAAAGCCTTGTTTGTAATACAGTCTTGCTACTAATAGAGAACCTTCAAAGTAAATAGCATCAAAACCTTTTTCTTTGGCTTCATTTCTTGTTTTCTCATATTCCGGAAAAGCCCCATCAAAATCGCCTTGAGCTTCTTTTAGTTTTGCGATTTCTAAACGAATCGTAAGTAATACTTCTTCGTCATCTAAGGATTTAGATAATTTTACCGCTTCATTATAATACATGTTAGCTTGCTCATAATTTTCATTAAAACGATAGGCTTTTCCTAGTAAAATATAATTTTGTGTTTTTAGAGAAGGGTGTTCAGGAGCAAATTCTGAAAGCGATTTTTCTAAAATGTCAATTGCTTTATCTGTATTGCCTTGAGAGATGTAACTTTTAGAGAGTCCAAGTTTATGTTTGTATTTGAATTCTGTAAAATTAGTTTCTTCAGCCTCCTTAAGACCTTCTAAAAACCATTTTATTGCGTTGTCATATAGCCCATTCATTAGGTTTCCTTTCCCTAAATAATAGTTGGCTTTTGAAGAGTATCTTTTTTTAATTTTTTCTGTTTGGCTCCAGTTGTTTACTTCCTTCAAATATAGGTTAGCGTAATGTACAACAGAATCGGTATTTGTTTTTCGGATATGATATTCTAATAATTGGTCTATAATAGAAAACCGTTGTACACCATATTCGGCTGTTTTTAATTCCTTGTAGTAAGGCTCAAGAGATTTAGGAGTTGTTCTTTGTGACCATCCGAAGTATACCATCGGAGCTATATTAGAGCTGTCTTTCTCTTTTCCTTGAGATAAACCTATCGCAGAAAATAAAAAGTATACATAGATAAATAATAGATAAGTCTTTTGGGTATAACTGAAATTCTGTAAATGCATATTTAAAAATTACTATTAAAAACCGAAATGAAATTTTCGACTTTTATAGACTATAAAATTACTACCTTTCTTTAAGACGCTGCTCCCTGAATTCCGTGATTCGCAACTAGTTAGTGGGCTCTTGTTTTTTTAAGATAGTATCCATAATCATTTTTGCATGAATTCTAGAGTTTTCTATGAACCATTTATGGGTTTCCATACCACCGCAAATTACGCCAGCTAAGAATAAATTAGGAACATTGGTTTCCATAGTTTCTTGATCATAATTTGGCAACCTTTTTTCATCATTGGATAATGAAACACCAAGCTGTTCAAGAAATTCAAAATTAGGCTTGTAACCGGTAAGTGCTAGAACAAAATCGTTTTCAATAGTAGTAGCTCCCTCAGGGGTGTCAATGACTAACTCCGTATGTTTTATTTCTTTTAGCGTAGCGTTGTAGAATACTTTTATACTGCCTTCTTCAATTCTATTTATGATATCAGGACGCACCCAGTACTTTACACGCTGACCAACTTCAGAACCTCTAATGACTAACGTTACTTCAGCCCCTTTTCGGTAGCATTCTAAAGCTGCATCTATGGCGGAGTTACTAGCGCCAATTACGGCAACTTTTTGTTGTGCATAGTAATGGGGATTGTCATAATAGTGTTTTACTTTTTCCAAATCTTCCCCAGGAATATTTAGGGTATTCGGTAAATCATAAAATCCTGTGGCAATAACAACGTTTGTAGCAGTGTAGCTTTTTTTATTCGTGGTGATTTCAAAAGTAGAATCAGATTTGATCACACTTTGGACTTTTTCAAAAAGATGAATATTAAGGTGATTGCTCGTTACAATTCTACGGTAATATTCTAAGGCTTCATCTCTTTTTGGTTTTGGTTCTTTACTGATAAATGGAATTTCGTCTATTTCTAATTTTTCTGACGAAGAGAAAAATTGCATATTGCTAGGGTAGTGAAAGAGCGAGTTTACAATTGGGCCTTTCTCAATAATTAAATAGCTAAGACCTCTTTTTTTAGCTTCTAATCCACAGGCTATTCCTATAGGGCCTCCACCAACAATAACAACATCAAATTTTTTCATTATCCAGCAATATCTTTAAGTTCTTGAATAGTTTCAACAGGGTTTTCGCTATTAAAAACAAAGCTCCCTGCAACGAGTACATCTGCTCCGGCATCTTTCAACGCTTTTGCATTTGTTGCCGTAACACCGCCATCAATTTCTATAAGTGTACTGGCACCTTTACGCTCAATTAAAGCCTTCAAAGCTCTAATTTTGTCATAGGTGTTCTCAATGAAAGATTGTCCTCCAAAGCCAGGGTTTACGCTCATCATACAGACAACATCAATATCTTTGATGGTATCTTCAAGGAGCATAATATTGGTGTGTGGGTTTAAAGCTACTCCGGCTTTCATGCCTTCTGCTTTAATAGCTTGTAATGTGCGGTGCAAATGCGTACAAGCTTCATAGTGTACAGAGAGGTTGGTGGCGCCTAGCGCTGCAAATGTTTTAATATAACGGTCAGGGTCTACAATCATCAAATGCACATCAAGTGGTTTTGTTGCGTATTTTGCAATAGCTTTTACCACAGGCATTCCGTAAGAGATATTAGGAACAAAAACACCATCCATAACATCTATATGATGCCAATCTGCGTTGCTATTGTTTATCATTTCTACATCGCGCTGTAAGTTTCCAAAATCTGCCGCCAAAAGTGAGGGTGCAATCATTATATTTCCCATTTGAAATCTGTCCTTTTCTGTTTCTACAAAAATAGTGAATTTGGTGGGGAACTATAAAGTCAATCCTGTTTATAAACGATATGAGTTAATAGGTTTTGCAATTGTAACAATCTACAGGCTAAGTTGCCTAAGACCTTCATAGACAACAATGCTTACGGCATTTGCTAAATTAAGACTTCTAATATGATCACTGTGTAAAGGTATTTTGTATAAACTATTGGTATTCTGTGCGGTTACTTGTTCTGGTAAGCCCTTAGATTCTTTTCCGAAAATTAGAAATAAATTGTCTTTAAAGTTGATGTCCCAATGGGTTTTGGTTCCGTGACTGGAGAAATAGGCAAATTCTTTGTCAGAATTCTTTGAATAAAAGTCTTCAATGCTCTCGTAAATAGTCAAAGAAATGTGCTGCCAATAATCTAATCCTGCTCTTTTTACGCGTTTATCACTAAGTTCAAAACCAAAAGGTTTTACGAGGTGTAAATGACTCCCAGAGGCTAAACTAAGGCGGCCGATATTTCCTGTGTTATTAGGAATTTCTGGTTCAAATAAAACAATATGTAATGGCATTATTTTTTAATTGATTTTAAATATAGGTGTTCTACTTTTTCTCTAGCCCAAGGTGTTTTTCGTAAGAAGTTTAAACTAGATTTTATGGTTTGATTGCTTTTAAAACAATTAATATTTATTTGTAAAGACATTTCTTTCCAGCCATATTTTTCTACTAAAAACTCAAGTATATCTTTAAGCTTTACACCATGAAGTGGATTGTTGGGTTGTTCTTGCTTGTTTTCTGGTTGCATTAAAAAATTGAATATCAGTTAAGTGAAAACGTATTAAAATTAAAAACTCCGGTAATCAGCCGGAGTTTATTCATCAATCAAAAAACGAACAGTCATGATAACTGTTGTTATAGTTCACAAATTACAATTTTTGTACCAAATTTCCAATTTAGGAAAAGTTTTACGGCAATTTGTGCTCGGAGTATTATCCAAGATATGTTTTTAATATTTTACTTCTAGACGTATGCTTTAATCTACGAATCGCTTTTTCTTTAATTTGACGCACACGTTCTCTGGTAAGATCAAAAGTTTCACCAATTTCTTCAAGTGTCATAGAATGCTGACCTGCAAGTCCAAAATACAAACGAATAACATCTGCTTCTCTTGGCGTTAAGGTTTCTAAGGCTCTTTCTATTTCCGTACGTAAAGATTCATGCAATAATTCTCTATCAGGATTAGGAGACTCCCCACTACGCAATACATCGTAAAGGTTAGAATCTTCTCCATCAATTAAAGGGGCGTCCATAGAGACGTGACGACCAGAGTTTTTCAATGATTGCTTTACATCCTCAACAGTCATATCTAATTCTTTTGCAATTTCTTCTGGTGAAGGTTGGCGCTCATGCGCTTGCTCTAAAAATGCAAAGGTCTTATTAATCTTGTTTATAGATCCAATCTTGTTTAAAGGTAAACGAACAATACGAGACTGTTCTGCTAATGCTTGTAAGATAGATTGACGAATCCACCATACAGCGTAAGAGATAAATTTGAAACCACGTGTTTCATCAAAACGTTGTGCAGCTTTAATTAGACCAAGATTTCCTTCGTTAATTAAATCTGGAAGCGTAAGCCCTTGGTTTTGATATTGTTTTGCAACAGATACCACGAACCTTAAGTTTGCTTTGGTTAATTTTTCCAAAGCTACTTGATCACCTTTTTTAATTCGTTGTGCCAATTCTACTTCCTCATCGGCGGTAATTAAATCTACCTTACCAATTTCTTGTAAATATTTGTCTAACGAAGCGGTCTCCCTGTTGGTTACCTGTTTTGTAATCTTTAGCTGTCTCATCTAAATATTCCTTTCTAATATTATATTGTTATGCATTAGCTGCATTAGATTATACGTTGAAAAATAAAAAATGTTACAAACAATAGCTCTTATTTTACGTTTTTTGGTTAAAACACTGTTTTTTTAGGTTGAATTCTTTAAAATTATACATTTAGTTAGTAGTAAAGGATTGTAATTCCTTACCTCAAAGTTGACAAATATTGGTATATATTAGTGCGTTTATAAAAAAGGAGTGAACGTATGAAAGTACTATTGCTTATTTGTGCAGTTTTTGTTTCTTTTTTGGGTTTGGCGCAACCCAGAAAGTTTAGAGCTCCCTTGTGGACCACGCATGATGCTAATGTGGATATTGTAGGAGCATCAATTGGGTTTATTCCAAGAGATTTTACATCTGATACCTCATTGATTAGAACCTATGGGGTAAGGATAGAAGCTTTTCCATTATCCTTTATCTATTTTATGTCTCCTAAAAGCCCTCTGTCTAGCTCCAATGCGGCATATTTTGATAATTTAAAAGGTAATGCTTCACAGCTTATTAATGGTCTTAATATAGCTACGGGTTCATTTGAAGCTATAGATGTAAACGGAATTTCTACCACCATTTTTATGCATTACAGTAGAAAGCATAATGGAATAGCACTTGCTGGAATTACGAATACTATTGAAAGAGGAAATGGATTAATGATTGCGTATGGGGGTAATGAAGTCTACCATGGTAATGGAATTTTGGTAGGGACACTTTTTGGAAATTCAACCAATACATTTAACGGATTACAAATTAGTGCGGCTAATTTTATTTCCGAGAAGGGTAGTGGCTTGCAGATTGGTATTTTTAATTCTGCTACTAATTTTAGAGGATTGCAATTAGGCCTTTGGAATAAAAATTCTAAAAGATCTTTACCAATACTTAATTGGCAGTTTAAAGGTTAAACATGCGAAGTCTTCTAAAAAGCAACAGTCCAATACATGGTGTAATGGACTGTTGCTTTTGAATCAGGGTTCTACAATTTCATGCAGTGCTAGTGTTGGCTACATTATATTTTAGAGGTAATGAATGTTCCGTTGTTTTCTTGAGCTAAGGTTCTCATAAAATCTAAATCGGCATCATCTCCAAACGCAATGGTGTGAATGATAATGTTATTAGTATTTACTTTACGTATTTCATCAAGTACGGCTTCTGGACCACTATTAGGCAAACCATCACTCATTAATACAATTTCTTCTACCTCGTAAGTTGATAAGGCTTCTAAAAGCCCTTCAAGCGTATTTGTACCTCCATTGGCTTTTAAATTCTTTACAAATATATTAGATGAGGTTCTAGTGGCGTTGTCTGCTATTCTAAAAGATGTAGCTTGCTTGGTTACCCCATTGTTAAAAGAAAAAACGACAAATTTTTTGCCATCAGGAAGTCCCTTTATAGCAGGTATCAATTTGCGTTTCACAGCGCCTAATTTGGTAGCTTCTTTAGAAACTTGAGACCCTAAAATACTTCCTATTTTTCCGCCAATAGCTCTAGAGACTTGACTGCCTGCCGTGTCACCAACTTCTCTCATAACCTGATCTTTTACAGAGCCTTCATCTATTCCTTCCATACTACCAGAAACATCAATAAGGTATAAGGTGTTGCGCGTAGATGTTTCAATGCCGAAAAAGTCGTCAGATTTTTTAACTACATAACAAGAGTTAAGGAGTGCGCAAAAAAGTAATAGCGTTAAGCTTCTTAATGATTTTTTCATTTTGTTTGTGATTAGCGTTTAATGTTCGTGTTTTTTTATAACTAACAGCTCTAGTTCTCAATAGGTTTACGTTAGTTATGTTTATTTTTTATACTGATGTACGTTGAAGTGTAAAATGGAATCACTATTTCTAAAATTTAAAATTAGACCTAATAGCGAAAACTATTTTAGACAATGAGAATTTGAGGGCGGTTATTTAGTAATACCCCTTAATCAGTGAGAATTTGTTTTGATGCGGTAGATTGTATTGCTGAAAACACCTTTTAAAAAAGTTTATCAATATAACTAAGCAAGCTCTTCTTTTTACTTTGAGCTACAGGAATAGCATGATTTTCCTCTAGAATAACTTCTTCATTGCGTTTGTCAAAAGAGGTTATGCACGTTAGGTTAATTAAAAAGCTCTGATGTACTCGAAAAAAATTGTAATGGCTAAGTTTTTCGTCAAATGATTTAAGAGGCCTAGAAACTAGAATACTTTTTCCGTTTCTAAGAAGGAAGGAGGTGTAATTATTATCAGATTTAGCAAACAAGATATCTTCTATGGTGATAACATGGATAGCATCTGTATTTTTTAATACTAATTTTTTTGATTGGTCATTATGAGAAAAATTGTGGAGTAGGGTAGTTAGTTGCGATTGGTAATTAGTTTTACGGATGTCTGTAATTACTTTATCTACCGCTAAAATTAAATCTTTTTCTTCATAAGGTTTTAAGAGGTAGTCTATAGCACTAAATTTAAATGCTTCTATGGCATATTTAGCAAAGGAGGTGGTAAATATAATTTTGAAATTTATAGCATCAAACAATCTAAGAAATTCAAAAGCATTACCATCGGTAAGAAATACATCTAATAGTATAAAATCAGGTTTCAATTTTTTTATTAAAATAGAAGCTTCTTGGATACTATCAGAATGGCCAATTAGCGCTATATTTTTGTAGCTTTTCATAATAGATGACGCATAGGCAAATGCTTGTGGGTCATCTTCTACAATAAAACAAGAGATAGCGCTCATAGGAGTTCAAATATACTGTATTTAAGTGGTAGTAAAGCTTAAAGTAACTTTTGTTCCTTTAGAAGAACTATCAATAGCTACAACTCCTTTAAAATTTTTAGAAGTTTTATTTAGGCTTCTTATTTGCTCTTGAATAATTTCCATACTCATAGATTTATGCAATCGTTTGGCATCTTCCTTTTTTATTTCAAAACCTTTTCCATTGTCGGTAATGGTTACCGATAAGGTGTCATTCTTTTTAAAATAGGTTACATTGATGCGCCCGTTTACACTGTCTTTCAATCCGTGTAGGATAGCGTTCTCTACAAAGGGTTGGGTAATTAATGTAGGAAGTACATCAAAATCTTCGGTGACAGAATCATCAATGCTTATCGTGTATGCAAATTTGTTATCATAGTTTAAGAGCTGTAAATTTAAGTAAAATTCTAAAGCTGTGGCGTCATCTTCAACCGAACTAAAGTCCTCATCAGATTTTTCTAAAACGAATCGGATCAATTTAGCATAACTTGTAAGGTATGCGCTAGATTTTTCTTTGTTATTTTGATGTATAAAGTTTTGTATGCTTTGTAGCGCATTAAATAAGAAATGCGGATTTAATTGTGTTTTCCTTAAGCGTTGCTGTAGTAATACTTTATCTAATTGTTGCTGTATTTTATAATTCTTAAATCCAAAATACCCTAAAACAATAATAAGTAAAGCAAAAATAGCTATACCTAGAAGCAGATAATTCTGCTGTTGAATAGTAAGGGCTTGTAATTTGTTTTCAGTGTTTAGTATACTAATTCGTTGTTCTTTTTTTTCAGATTCATATTTTTCCGTCAGTTCAGCAACGCTTTCCTTCTGTTGTTCGTTGGTGATAGAATCTTTGATGGCATCTTTTAAATCGGCATAATACAATGCTGTTTTATAATCCGCTAAACCTACGTAAGATTCTTTAAGGTTGTTATAGATGTACGATTTTACAATTCCTTGTGCTCCAATGCTTGCGCTATCTAGATAGCTAATGGCTTTGTGATATTCCTTTTTTTTAAGATATGCATGTCCAACATTATTATAAGTAATGTTAAGTGTATTCGTAGTACTAAGTTCTTTTCTTAAGGCGATAGCTTTTTTGCCATACGTAGCCGCAAGGTCAAAATCAGAACCTTCATCGGTATAGTACATTGCTAAATTAGTATAGATGGTAGAAAGAGTGTTCTTAGAATCTTGCTTCAATGCAATTTCCTCTGCTAGAAAAATAGATGAGGTATATTTTTCAAAAAGTTTTTGACTGAAATAAATGTTGGACAGGTTCACCAGGATTTGAAGCTTTATTACCTCGTTAAAATCGCTAAGTGCTAATGCTCTTTCTAAATAGAGCTGGGCATTTTTGTAATTTTTTAAAGAAGCATTTATCGCTCCAATATTAGAGTAGGTACTTACTAATTGTTGGTTGTTTTCTGTTTGCTCCAAAATTTTTGCAGCTTGTAAATAAAGGGTTAACGCTTTTTTAAAATCTTGTTTGTAATACTGTATAGTGCCAAGGTTGTGAAGTGTTAAGCCTTTTAGGTGTCTAGGTAGTTCTTTCTCTAAGTTTTCTTGTAAAAGAGCATCTGATTTATCGAACTCTTTTTTGAAAATATGGAGGCTACTTTTCTGTATGTTAGCTTTTGCTAGTAAAGTATCATTGTTAATTAATTTAGACGTTTGAATTGCTTTTTCAGCATAAAAGAAAGAACTGTCTAAGGCTGTTTGAGCTAATTTTTTAGATTTTTCTAATAAAATTTCTACCTGTTTGTGTTCAGCTCTTTCTTTTTGAGCCTGTGCTTTAAGGAGGTTGAGCCCTACTATAAAGAACAAAAATAGATGGCGCAGTATACTGTTTATTAGTATTTTAAACGAGTGGTGGTGCATTGGTATGGTTATGAAATTAGTGCAATATAGAAAAAGCCTATGAAATCAAATTAGGAGATGCTACTATTTCTAAGGTAATTCTATTATAAAGAAATAAAGGTCTTTACTTTTCGTTGTGGTATGGTGCTAGGATTGTTAAAATTTAGCCCTATAATAATCATAAATTTTATATCGTATGAAATCCTTAAATTTTTCGTTTAAATCGCTATTTGCTATTTTGTTTGTTACGTTTTTTAATTATTCATGCAGTAGTGATGAAAACACTACAATGGAGGAACCGATAGTGCAAGAGGAAGTAGAGGCAGATGGTGGTGACACCACTACTGAGGATGATGATGTAGATGATACTGAGGCTATTTTTTTAACAGATAATCTTATTGTTGATGCTAGCAAAGCATTTGTAAATTATACGCTTCCGGCGGTAGACTATCAGAAATATATTAATGAAGAAGGCGATGTTCGGGATATTACTAAAGAGATTTATAATCATTTTAATGATGATTATGATTTAATTGTTATTCTAGCGGTAGAAACTCTAAAGCCAGAAGGTACCGCGTATGGTATTACTACTCCTGCTAAAAATAGTATTCAAGGACTAGGAGGCAGTGTATTTGATGCTACGTCTAGTTTTGGGTCTGATGGCAGGTTAAACGGGGTTGTTTTTATGCCTAGAACAGAATTTGTTCAATCTGGACCTTTCTTGCATGAAATTGCTCATTTATGGGCCAACAAAGGTTTTATAGGGACTACGGTTGGTGGTCATTGGGGTTATGCGAGTACTGGTGGTCAGTTAGGCGGTTTTGATACGCTTGAAGATTTAGGAAGCAATACGTATAAAGGAACTGTTGCAGGAAGAACATCTTTTGGAACTTTTGCTAATGGTGGTAATAGTATTCCTTATAGTAATGTAGAATTATATGTGATGGGATTAATTCCTGAAAGTGAGTTAGCGGCTATTCAAGTAGCTATTAATCCGGTTGCAGGAAATGGTGCGGGAGAATTTACAGCAGATGAGATTAAAACATATACAGCACAAGAATTAATAGCGGCAAATGGTAAGAGGATACCTTCCTATGAAGTTGCTCAAAAAGAATTTACTGCACTAACGGTAATTATCAGTCCAGAAAATGCTATAGAGGATACTAAAAAAGAGGCGATTGTAACCTCTCTAGAAGACTTTTTTAAGCAAGGTCCTAGCTCAGAAAGTACGTATAACTTTTGGACGGCTACAGGCGAAAGAGCACACTTTAGTAATGGGATTAATGCGTCGTCTATTCAATAACTTTAATAAATAGCGATTATAAAAAAACCTCATAGCTTTTAAGGCTATGAGGTTTTGTAATTATAAAGGTTAAAAAGAATTAATCTTCTTTTTTATCTTCTCTTGGTTTTCTATCATCGCGTCCACGATTGTCTCTACCTCTGTTATCACGTCCACCAGAACGTTTGTCATCTCTTGGTGGTCTAGCAACATAACCTTCAGGTTTTGGTAATAAAGCCTTACGAGATACTTTCTCTTTACGAGTTTTAGGATCTATACCAAAGTACTTCACTTCAAAAACATCACCCATATTAACAACATCAGAAACATTTTCTGTACGTTCCCAAGCTAGTTCAGATACATGTAATAAAACTTCATTTCCTGGAGCAGCAGCATATTCTACAACAGCGCCAAAATCTAACATTTTAATTACTTTTACTTCGTAAGATTTACCAAGTTCAGGCTTAAATAAGATAGCATCTATTTTAGCTAAAACAGCATCAATACCTTCTTGTCCTACACCTAAGATCTCAACAATACCTTCTTCTGTAACAGGATCTTCGTTGATAACTATAGTTGTTCCAGTTTCCTTTTGCATTTCTTGAATAACTTTTCCACCAGGACCAATTAAAGCACCAATGAATTCGTTAGGAATACGTCTAGTTACCATTTTTGGAGCGTGAGATTTAACATCTTCAGCTGGAGCAGAAATAGTATCTGTAATTTTACCTAAAATATGTAAACGACCTTCACGTGCTTGTTTTAGTGCATTCACTAAAATCTCGTATGATAATCCTTTTATTTTAATATCCATTTGGCAAGCAGTAATTCCTTCAGAAGTACCAGTTACTTTAAAGTCCATATCTCCTAAGTGATCTTCATCACCTAATATATCAGACAATACAGCATAACGGTCACCGTCAGAAATTAATCCCATGGCAATACCAGAAACAGGACGCTTCATTTTAACACCAGCATCCATTAAAGCCATTGTACCAGCACAAACAGTTGCCATAGAAGAAGAACCGTTAGATTCTAATACTTCAGAAACTACACGTACTGTATAAGGACAATCTGCAGGAATCATTCCTTTTAAACCACGTTGCGCTAAGTTACCATGACCAACTTCTCTTCTAGAAGTTCCTCTTAGTGGTCTAGCTTCACCTGTACAAAAAGGAGGGAAGTTATAATGTAAATAGAAATTTTCTTCGCCTTCATAAGAGGGCATATCTATTTTGTTAGCATCTCTAGAAGTACCTAAAGTTACAGTTGCTAATGCTTGTGTTTCTCCACGCGTAAAAATAGAAGAACCGTGTGTAGATGGTAAGTAATCTACCTCACACCAGATTGGTCTAATTTCATCAGTCTTACGACCATCTAAACGTAAGCCTTCGCTTAATGTTAATTCTCGAACGGCTTCTTTTTCAGCTTTGCTGTAGTATCCGCTAACAAGATGGCCAAATTCTTCCATCTCTTCTTCTGTAAAAGAAGCTTTTACCTCTTCTTTTACTTCTGCAAATGCAGCAGTACGTTCTGCTTTGGAAGTTCCTTTTTTAGCAATAGCGTAACATTTGTCGTAAGCTAAATCGTGTATTCTTTTTTGTAAATCTTCATTTACTTCGGCAGTTGTGTATTCACGAACTTCTTTTTTACCAAAAGCTTCAGCTAAACGCAACTGTGCAGCAATTTGTACTTTAATAGCTTCGTGAGCAAATTTGATAGCGTCAGCCATTTCTTCTTCAGAAATTTCATCCATCTCACCTTCAACCATCATTACAGAATCTGCAGAAGCACCAATCATCATCTCTAAGTCAGATTCTTCTAATTGTGCTCTTGTAGGGTTGATAACGAATTCGCCATTAATACGACCAACTCTTGCTTCAGAGATAGCGCATTCAAATGGGAAATCTGATAATTGGATAGCAGCAGAAGCAGCTAAACCAGCCATAGCTTCAGGCATAACTTCATCATCATGAGACATTAACTGAATCATAACTTGAGTTTCTGCATGATAATCTTTTGGGAATAATGGGCGTAAAACACGGTCTACTAAACGCATGGTTAATACCTCACCATCACTAGGTCTTGCTTCTCTTTTAAAGAAACCACCTGGGTAACGACCTGCAGCAGCAAATTTTTCTCTGTAATCTACAGTAAGTGGAAGAAAGTCCACATCGCTTTGTTTGTAATTGGAAACTACTGTACATAATAACATACAGTTTCCTGATTGAACAACAACAGAACCATGTGCCTGTTTTGCTAATTTTCCGGTTTCGATAGAAATTTCTCTACCGTCCCCAAGGTCTATAACCTCTCTAAATACTTTTGGAATCATAAAATTGATTTGCAACTTGTCTATGCAAGTTAGTTAAACTTTGATCTTTTTGTCTTTATTCAAGACGGACAGTTGTTGTGCTGTTGTAGTTAATAGGACCAATGAAAAACTATATGCAAGCTTTTTGTCTGCTGCCTCAAACGTAAATCTAAGGACTTTTTGTAAAAATACACTAAAAAGTAATGTAGTGTATAAAAAAAGGGGAGAGCTAAGCTTTCCCCTTTCGAAAATTATTTTCTAATACCTAATTCTTTAATTATTTCACGATATCTTACAATATCTTTCTTAATTAAGTAATCAAGTAAGCTTCTTCTTTTACCTACCAATTTTACTAATGAACGCTCTGTGTTGAAATCTTTACGATTTTTCTTCAAATGCTCAGTTAAGTGATTGATACGGTGTGTAAACAATGCGATTTGCCCTTCAGCAGAACCAGTGTTTTTTTCTTCACCACCGTGTTTTTTAAAAATGTCAGCCTTTACTTCTTTTGTTAAATACATTCCAATATTATTTAATGATTTTTATGTATATGATTGATTTTCAATCAGCGTGCAAATATATAACTATTTTATGATAATCATATTCTAGAAAACAGAAAATTTAAAGCTTCTATTTATTGCTAGATATAGATCATGTAAAAACAATTTTTAAGCAGATTTAGCTGCTTCTACACGTACAGGATTGTTTTCTATTAAATCAATGTATAAATTAATCTTCTTTTTTAAGTTTTTTCTATGCACGATAAAATCTAAAAAGCCATGTTCCATTACAAATTCTGCCGTTTGGAACCCTTCAGGTAATTCTTTTCCTGTAGCTTCTTTAACAACTCTAGGACCTGCAAAACCAATTAAAGCCCCTGGCTCAGAAATATTAATATCACCAAGCATAGCATAAGAAGCAGTAGTTCCTCCAGTAGTTGGGTCTGTACATAACGAAATGTAAGGTAAACCAGCTTCTGCTAACTGTGCTAATTTTGCAGATGTTTTTGCCAATTGCATTAAAGAAAGGGCTGCTTCCATCATACGTGCACCACCAGATTTTGAAATCATTACGAATGGTACTTTCTTTTTGATAGCATAATCAATACCACGAGCAATTTTTTCACCAACAACACTACCCATAGAACCTCCGATAAAAGCAAAATCCATACAAGAAACGACCATGTCTTTTCCGTAAGACTTACCTATTGCAGTTCGTACAGCATCATGTAAACCTGTTTTAGCTTGAGCAGCTTTTAAACGGTCCGCATATTTTTTAGTGTCTTCAAACTTTAAAGGATCTTTAGAAGTTAGCTTAATATCTAATTCTTTGAATTTATTGTCATCAAATAGAATTTCAAAATATTCTTTACTTCCTATCCTTACATGGTAATCATCTTCAGGACTTACGTAAAAGTTTTTAGCTAATTCATCAGCTTCCACTATTTTACCTGTAGGTGATTTGTACCACAACCCTTTTGGGGTGTCTTTTTTTTGCTCCGTTGCGGTTTGTATTCCTTTTTCTTTTCTTTTAAACCAAGACGACATACATTGAATATTTAGTTAAACGGATATTTTTTGAGTTAGTTAGGCTGTGAAATTACAGTGTATTTACGTTGTTTAAATCAGCAAATGCTTTTTTCAAACGCTCAACAAATGTTTTTTCGCCTTCACGTAACCATACTCTTGGATCGTAAAATTTCTTGTTAGGCTCGTCAGCTCCATTAGGATTTCCTATTTGTGCTTGTAAGAACTCTTTTTTGTCTTGGATGTAATCACGAATACCTTCTAGGAAAGCATATTGTAAATCAGTATCAATATTCATTTTGATAACTCCGTAACTAATACCTTCTCTAATTTCTTCTACGGTAGATCCAGATCCACCATGGAAAACAAAATCAATATGATTTTCTTCTACATTGTATTTTTTGGTGATGAACTCCTGAGAGTTTTTCAAAATTTTCGGAGTTAACTTTACGTTTCCTGGCTTATAAACACCATGAACATTACCAAAGGCTGCTGCAATAGTAAATCTTGGACTTACCTTAGATAGTTCCTCATAAGCATAAGCAACTTCTTCTGGTTGTGTGTATAATTTAGAATCATCTACATCAGAGTTATCTACACCATCTTCTTCACCACCTGTAATCCCTAATTCAATCTCTAAAGTCATATCCATTTTTGCCATTCTAGCAAGGTATTCTTTACAGATTGCAATATTCTCTTCAAGAGGTTCTTCAGATAAATCGATCATATGAGAGCTAAAAAGAGATTTTCCTGTTTCTTTATAATGTTGCTCACTAGCATCTAAAAGGCCATCAATCCAAGGTAATAATTTCTTAGCACAGTGGTCTGTATGTAAAATAACACTTGCACCATAAGCTTCTGCTAATTGGTGAATGTGTTTAGCTCCTGCAATTGCACCTTGTATAGCTGCCTTTTGACCATCGTTAGATAGACCTTTTCCTGCATTAAACTGTGCACCTCCATTTGAAAATTGAATGATTACGGGTGCGTTTAAACTTGCTGCTGTTTCAAGAACCGCATTAATAGTATCCGAACCAATAACATTTACTGCTGGTAAAGCAAATCCTTTTTCTTTTGCGTAGTTGAAAATTTCTTGTACTTGGTCTCCAGTTGCAACTCCTGGTTTAATATTATGAGCCATAATTATTATTTTCTTGAATTAGTAATTGAAATATTGAATAACAAAAGTAATAAATTATTTAAGAGAGTGTAGTGTTTTTAATTTCAAACAACTTACCGATACGCTTATTCGTTAGCGATAACGTTTTAGTTGTTATACACGTATTTTAAAAAGGATAATTAATACCGATTTGTAACACGGAGTTGGCAAAATTATAGTCTCTAAACCATCTTTTAGACATTTCTTCAGCAGGACTATAGGTTTTAAATCCTAAATCTACTCTAAAAACAAAGTAGGTGAAATCATATCTTATTCCAAAACCGGTTCCTAATGCGATGTCTTGCAAAGAGCTAATGCCGTTAAAGGTAGCATCGGTATTTTCTACATTGTCAAAAACATTCCAGATATTTCCTGCATCGGCAAAAAGTCCTCCTTTAATATTTCCAGCTATCGGGAAACGATATTCTAGATTAAAAGCGAGTTTAAGGTTTGCTTCATTAAAATCATTTAAATTATCGGTTCTTCCCGGACCTAAAGAGTATGGACTCCACGCTCTGTTGTCGTAAGATCCTCCAGCAAAATAACTACGAGAAAACGGAATGCTATTAGAGTTGCCGTAAGGAATAGCAATCCCCATAAAACTTCTAAAAGCCAATACTTTAGATTCGGATAAATCCCAGTGCTTGATATAGTCAAATTCTGTTTTTAAATATTGTGAGTAAGGAACGCTAAATACAAGTTTATTACCATCTTCATCTTCGTTAAAAGGAATACCAGTAGCGGCAAGTGATAATAAATTACCAGCGCCTTCTATTTTAAATTTAAATTGATGAAAGCTATTGTCTGTTAAACTCGTTTGATTATTTTTAGAAAAGGTATAATTAGTAGCAAAGATTAAGTTGTTTTGTGTTAAACGTTCGCGTCTTTCTTCAATACTACGTACTTCTTCAAAATCATCACTAGATGAGCTCACTTCACCGTCTAAAATAGCTTTAGTAAAACCTGTAGTTCCTTGCGGGATTGTCAGTCTAAAATCTCCATCTTCTCCAACAGGCTCATAGTTCTGCGATAAATTTGCATCTGTTTCGTAGATGTCTTGATCTGCAATAGTATTTAATCTAGAAAAAGAGCTTTGGTATACATAAAAATACCGGTCAATATTTACGTTTTTTACATATTGAATATTAAGGAGTTCAATGTTGTGCTTAAGTTGGGTGTTTGGTGACCAGCTATATCCTAAAACGCTATTTAATGTTTGCTTATCTAAACCAATATTCTGCTGAAAACTAGTTCCTATAGAGATTCTGGTTTTGGGGAGCATATAATAAGGTATGATTTTTTTAGTATCGATAAATGGGAACCAGATTCGTGGAAAATCTAAAGCAATATCACCCCCAAAGTCTTGTACGTTAAAAAAGGACTTGTCTAAGACATTTGGATCGCTAGATGCACCAATATTTGCGGTCGCGGAAATACTTAGATTCTCAGTACCTTTAAATATGTTTCTAATATTTAAAGCAGGAGTAAATGATAGACCAAAGAACTGAATGTTAGATCTACTTACATCCGTGTCAAAACTCAAGGAATATTTATCACGCGCTGTTAAATAAATGTTTGAAGTTAAGGATGCGTTGGCGCTATCGGCTATTATTTCAATATTAGGGTACTTAAAATTGTTCAGGTTGTTAATTTGCCGGTAGGTACGTAACCTATTTATATCTCTGTAAACGCTATCTTTTTCCATGAAAATAGCATCCGTAAGGGCTTTTGGTTTGTAATTAAGCTTATCCTTATAGTAGATGGTGAAACCTTTGAAATTTACAGAGTCTAATTCTTCCGGATTGTTAGCAAAAAGGTGGTCGGCAAAAATGTTCACTTTGCTAAATTTAAAAACCTTATAGGCTGTTTTAGTAGAATCTCCTCTTGTCTTTAAATTATCAATATTCAAAGCAACAATCATTTCTTGATCATCTTTAGCTGCTATGGTATCTGTAATGATGTCATAGCTAATAGAACTTTCTTGAAAATTGTATACACCTTGGTTTCTAAACAATTCTGTTAATCGTTCTCTTTCTTCCGTAAAGTTAGAAAGGTCAAATTGTTCTTTGTCTTTTACAGCAGTAGTTGTTGTGTTAAGTTGGTAGATAGAATCAATGGCTGGTGATGCAATGACGCTATATGTAGAGTCGATCATAAAGGGCTTACCTAGTTGTAAATCATAAGTTATGCCTGCTTTTTTCTTTCTTTTGGTACTGTCTATAGTGAAATTTCCAGTGGCATTGAAATAACCTCTATTCCCGTAATAAGCTTTTATTCTTTTTAGAGATTTAGAAGTCTTTGCAGTGTCTATAATAACAGGAGCTTCTCCTATTTTTTTAAACCACTCGCTGTATCCTTTAACGATGAAAGATTCGCCAAGGCTATCTAATTGTTTTTGTGAAATAAGTTTGCGCAATCTTTCTTCTCGCTTGTCTTTTTTATGAAGCCAAGCTTGGTAAGAAGAATCCGGATTTTGTTTGGCTAAGTTGTACAAGTTTAAGCGCAAAGGATAACCTGCCAAAGAACTGTTAGGTTTTTGAATAACAAGGCTTTTAACATTCTCGTCTTTAATTTTATCACCATCTGCCAAAATCGTGTTATCTATCAGTAAAAGCTCATCGTCTTCTACTCTTTTTAACGCATTACAAGACACGATGATTAAACCTAAAAATAATAAGACTATTTTTGTACTGTTATTTTTCAAACTTAATTCAGATTCTAAGAAAATCAAAAATACGTTATTTGTATGGTTGGTAAAAGCCAAATAAAACTTATAAAAAGTCTTCAGCTTAAAAAAAATAGAATTCAGCACCAATTGTTTGTCGTAGAAGGTTTAAAAACGATTCAGGAGCTTTTGAAATCTTCTTTTGAAGTCTATAAAGTGTTGAGTACAGATGAGGATTTTGTTACTGATCATGAGGAGGTTTCAGAATTAATCTCGTCGGCAGACCTAAAGAAAATAAGTTCCTTGAATACCCCCAATGGATATCTAGGGGTTTTTAAAATGGCAAAAGTAGGTACTATTCATCTCAATGATTGGATAGTTGCGGTAGATACGGTTCAGGACCCTGGTAATTTAGGGACCATCATAAGGTTGTGTGATTGGTTTGGAATTAAAAATTTAGTATGTACTACTACCACTGTAGATTGTTATAATCCAAAAGTCATTCAGGCAACTATGGGTTCTATAACGCGAGTGAATATTACGTATTTGAATTTAAGTGAGTTTTTACAAGCTTCAGAATTGCCTATTTATGGAGCCTTTATGGAGGGTGAAAAGGTATACAATTCAGCTATTTCTTCAAAAGGGATACTTGTGATGGGGAATGAAGCAAATGGAATTTCATCTGAGATAGCAGCCTTTATTACAAAAAAAATTAGCATACCACAATTTGGCGATCAAACCGCAGAGAGTTTAAATGTAGCAACGGCGACTGCTATTTTATTAAATGAAATAAGGAGAGCGTAACGCTTTTTTTATTCAAACGTAAAATTCACGAAAATTCCTCTTGTTCTTAACCCGGAAAGATTTCCAGTCCATGGGCTATCTGGGTCGTTATCAGGAATTAATTCATTATTCATAGCAAAAACACCACGAATAGACGGAGAGAATTTAAAATATTCGGTGTAGAAATCTATTCCAAAACCTACTTCCCAATTGTAATTGTTTTTGGTCATTCTAAAAGTACCGGTACTATTATCATCTAAGCTATCTTCATTACTTCCTAAATTTAAAGAGTAAGAAACACCGCCAATGACAAAAGGTTTCCAGTTTCCTATTCGTTTTGTACTTGCTTTAAGTAAAATAGGAAAACTTATATAGGTAGATTTTACATCTCTTAAGGCTTCATTTTCTGTAGTAAAACCCCTAAAACCAATAGTTCTTTGGGTATAAAATAATCCGGGTTCAAATCTAAGGTCAAAAAATTGATTTAAACGTAATTCACTAATAAGACCAACGTTAAATCCTGTACTTGTAGAAACTAGATTGTCGCCATCTTCAGGAACGTCAATGTAATCAAATTTAAAATCTAATGAGTTGAATCCTAAAAAATAGCCCCAATTCAAGAGTGCTTTATCCTCATTTTGAAGATTTAGTACAGGTCTTTCATTAAACTGAGCTTGCGTTGTTAGGCATATAAATAAACCTAAAAACAGAAAAAAAATATTTTTCATACCTTACTTTGTAGCTACATATATAGATGCTACCCCAAGTGTTTGGGGTTTGTCCTCTATATCTATAAACCCAATTTTCTGCAAAATATTGTTGAACTTTTTGCCATAAGGGAAAACTGCGGCAGATTCCGATAAATATTCGTAGGCAGAATTATCTTTTGAGAATAGTTTTCCAATCTTAGGCATGATTTGTTTTGTATAGAAATTATAGCCTTGTTTGAACGGAGTTTTTGTTGGTACAGATGTTTCTAAAATGGCCAAAGTGCCCCCTTTTTTAAGTACACGATATATTTCTGCAAGGCCCACCTCTAAATTTTCAAAATTTCGTACACCAAAAGCAACAGTGATGGCATCAAATGTATTTGCTTCAAAAGGTAAGTTCTCACTATCACCAACAATCATTTCAATTGTTTTGTCTAAATGTTTTTGTGTGACTTTCTTTTTTCCCACTGCTAACATGCCAGGGGAAATATCTAAACCTACTATTTTGGTAGCGCCAGTCTCTACAAGGTTAATGGCTAAATCTCCTGTGCCTGTAGCGATATCTAAGATAGAATAAGGATTCTTTTTTTTAAGAATGGCAACAACCCTTTTTCGCCATTTTATATCTATTCCAAAAGATATTACTCTATTTAAACCATCATAATTGGTAGAGATCGTATCGAACATTTGGGTGACTTGTTCTTTTTTACCTAAATCAGAATCTTTATAAGGAGTAACTTTTTTACTCATGGCTGCAATTTTCTTGCAAAGATACAATTTCGAATTTGCTTTATCATAGCTAAATTGTACAATAAACTAGGTGTTATTCAGTTTTTTACTTAGATATTTTTAATTCCAACAAAATAAAATTATGTAATTTTGTACTTCGAATTTTGCGAACTTTTCAAAACATGGGCTATAAGAGTAATATTGCTTTTGTAGTATATTCCAAGACAGATAAATCCAACCGTAGCCAGGACTTGGGCCAAATTAATGGAAAATAACTTTTTTAATTCATGAAAATTATTATTGCAGGGGCTGGTGAAGTAGGATTTCATTTAGCAAAATTATTATCCTACGAATCTCAAGATATAACTCTAATAGATTCTGTAAAAGAAAGTTTGTCTTATGCAGATACGCATCTAGATATCCGTGTGCTAAAAGGGGATGCTACTTCTATTTCTGTATTGCAAGATGCGCAAGTAGGAAGATCGGATTTGGTGATTGGTGTTACTTCCTCGGAAACCACAAATATTACCTTGTGTTTAATGGCCAAGCAAATGGGGTGTAAAAGAACCATTGCTAGAATATCTAATACAGAATTTAAAAAATTTAGAGATGTTGTCGATTTTAAGAAGTTAGGAATAGACGAATTAATCTCTCCTGAAGAACTTGCAGCACAAGAGATTCAGTTATTATTAAATAAGTCAGCATTCAACGACACCTATGAGTTTGAGAATGGCGCTTTAATTATGGTAGGCGTTTCGCTGCCAAAAGCAGCTCCATTTGTAGGCAAGTCTGTAAAAGAGGCTGCTCAAATATTTCCAGAACTCCATTTTATGCCGATCGCCTTACAGCGTACAGGTACTCAGTACACATTAATACCTCGTGGTGATACGGTGTTTAAAGAAGGCGATCAAGTCTATTTTATTACCTGTAAAGATGGTGTAGATGAGCTTTATAAGCTTACGGGAATGGTTAAGCGTGACATAAAGAATGTAATGATTCTTGGTGGTAGTAAAGTGGGTTATAAAACAGCAAGGGATCTTTGTAGTAAAAAGTTTAATGTAAAGCTTATCGAGAAAAATAAAGATAAAGCTTTTGATCTCGCAGATGAATTACCAGATGCATTGATAATTAATGGAGACGGACGTAATGTGGAACTTTTGGAAGAAGAAAGTTTGGAGTCTATGGATGCTTTTATTGCTGTAACGGGCAACTCTGAAACGAATATTATGTCTTGTTTGGTGGCGAAATCAAAAAACATAAAAAAGACGATTGCTTTAGTTGAAAATATGGATTATTTTCAATTATCTCATTCTATCGGTATTGATACTTTGATTAATAAAAAATTACTTGCTGCTAATAATATATTTAGACATATTAGAAAAGGAGAAGTAGTAGCGCTTACCCGTCTGAATAATCTAAACGCAGAAATTTTAGAATTTATAGTTAAACCAGAATCTCTTGTAAATGGTAGAATTATTAAAGAATTAGACTTCCCTAGAGAAGCTACTATTGGTGGTGTGATAAAAAATGGAGAAGGAATTATTGCTTTAGGAGATTTTAAAATTCAACAAGGAGATAGGGTAGTGGTATGTTGTTTGCCAAGTTCTATTCCTAAAATTGAAAAAATGTTTCTTTAATGGGACTTAACTACAGGATTATTTTTCATCTAATGGGGCTTCTATTACTTTGTAATGGAGGGTTTATGATTATTGCTGCAGTTTTTAGCGGTATTTATGATGATGGGGCTACGTTAGATATCACTCTAGCGGCAATCGTTACCATGATCATTGGAACGTTGTCTATGTTTCTAACCCGTGGTCATAAAAAAGAAGTAAAGAAAAAAGAGGGGTATATAATTGTCACGGGTGGTTGGTTAGTCATGTCGCTCTCAGGAGTATTGCCGTATTTGTTTTCTGGTGCTATTCCTGATTTTACGAATGCTTTTTTTGAAACTATCTCAGGGTATACGACTACTGGAGCTTCCATTCTTGATGATATAGAAGCTTTGCCAGAAGGTATTCTTTTTTGGAGGAGTCTTACTCATTGGATTGGGGGAATGGGGATTATCGTTTTAGCTATTGCAATTTTACCCCTTTTAGGAATTGGTGGAATGCAATTGTTTGCAGCGGAAGCTCCAGGGCCAAGTAGTGATAAATTGCATCCGCGTATTACAGATACAGCAAAAAGGTTATGGTTAATCTATTTTGGGTATACCGTGGCAGAAACAATCTTATTGAAACTAGCAGGGATGTCATTTTTTGATGCGATTAATCATTCTTTAGCAACCTTATCTACAGGTGGTTTTTCTACAAAGAACTTGAGTACAGCGTATTGGAACGATCAGCCTTTGATTCAGTATATCATTATTTTATTTATGTTCCTTGCGGGGAGTAACTTTGTATTAAGTTACTATGCTTTTAAAGGAAAAGTACAGAAGATTTTGTTTGATGAAGAATTTAAATTTTATACCATATTCGTAGTAGGTTTTACCATTATCTCTGCTTTAGTGGTGTACTTTAAAGCGAATGTTTCTCTTTCAGAATATCATCCAATGATATGGGGGGAGGCAGAAAGTGCTTTTAGGCATTCTTTATTTCAGGTATTATCGGTAATAACTACTACTGGTTTTGTCACAGCAGATTTTACAAATTGGACACACTTCTTAACCATCTTTTATTTTGGTTTATTCTTTCTTGGAGGATGTGCAGGTTCTACCTCTGGAGGTATAAAAGTGATGCGCCATTTGTTAATTATTAAAAACGGACTTTTAGAATTTAAACGTACGCTACATAGTAATGCTGTGATTCCTGTGCGTTATAATAATAAAACGGTACGCGAGCATATTGTATATAATATCATTGCATTCTTTGTGCTGTATATGCTAATGTTTATCATTGGCTCTTTAGTATTGGGAGCGCTAGGCTTAGATTTTGAATCTGCCGTTGGTGGTGCTGCGTCATCATTAGGAAATGTAGGTCCTGGTTTAGGGAGCTTAAATCCGTTAAGTAACTTTAATGATTTGCCTAACTTAGGAAAATGGTGGTGTGGATTTTTAATGCTATTAGGGCGTCTAGAACTCTTCACTGTTTTAATTCTCTTTACGCCATATTTCTGGAAAAAAATATAAAGCGCTACTAGTAAGGCTACTTCAATACATTCGATGTTTAACTTGCGAACCAAGCTGTAATGCCACTGCTTATTGCGGTCTATATTAATTTGGTATAAAAGATCATAAAAAAAGCGCCTCAATTTTCATTGAGGCGCTTTAACAATAAATAAAGGGTTTTATTAAGACACGGCTTTTTTAATTCTAGCTAGTGCTTCTGTAATTTGTGCTTCACTTGCGGCGTAAGAGATACGAATGCAATTATTGTTTCCGAAAGCATCACCTGCTACCGTAGCAACATTTGCAGCTTCTAATAAGTACATAGAGAAGTCAGATGAATTATTGATTTTTACTCCGTTCAAAGTTTTTCCGAAATATGCAGTTACATCAGGGAAAACATAAAATGCCCCTTCTGGTTCGTTGCATTTAAATCCAGGAATATCTTGTAATAAGCTTAAGATTAATTTTCTACGTTCTTTAAACTTGTCTACCATATATTGAATACGGCTAACAGGCTCAAGCAATGCGGTAATGACTGCTCTTTGTGCAATACAGTTAGCGCCGCTAGTAACTTGTCCTTGAAGTTTGTTACAAGCTCTTGCGATATATGCAGGAGCGCCAATATAACCAATTCTCCATCCTGTCATGGCAAAAGCTTTAGCTACACCATTAACAGTCACGGTACGGTCAAACATATCAGGAAACTCGGCCATTGAAGCATGAGCAGTAACTCCGTAGTTGATGTGTTCGTAAATTTCATCACTTACCACAACAATTTGAGGGTGTTTTTGTAACACATCTGCCAAGGCTCTTAATTCTTCTTTACTGTATATAGAACCTGTTGGGTTACAAGGAGAACTATACCATAACATTTTTGTTTTTGGTGTAATTGCCGCTTCCAATTGCTCTGGCGTCATTTTAAAGTCTGTGTCTATAGACGTAGAAACTTCTACTGGTACACCGTCTGCTAATTTTACGATATCACTATAGCTCACCCAGTAAGGGCAAGGTAATATTACTTCATCACCTTTGTTTAAACAAGCTTGAGCAACATTATATAAAGATTGCTTAGCACCTGTAGAAACTACAATTTGTGGTAGTGTATAGGTAAGGTTGTTATCTCTTTTAAACTTCGTAATAACAGCCTCTTTCAAATCTACATATCCATCTACTGGAGAGTAAGAATTGTAATTATCGTTTACAGCTTGTATAGCTGCATCCTTAATGTAATCAGGGGTGTTAAAATCTGGTTCTCCCAAACTAAGACCAATAATGTCTTTTCCCGCGGCTTTAAGTTCTCTTGCTTTTGCAGCCATTTCTAAAGTGGCTGATATTGCTAAGTTGTTAACTCTTTCAGATAAATGGTTACTCATTTTATATAATTTTCTAATACTGAATCGAAGGCTTTTTGCCTAGTTCTTTTAAATGACTAAAGTGCGAAATTATAGCTTTTCTCGTCGTCTTGTATTCGTTGTAAGGCAAATTAAACTCATTTGCAGTCTCTTTAACAATTTTAGCAATTTTTGTGTAATGAACATGACTAATATTAGGAAAAATATGATGTTCAACTTGGTGGTTTAGTCCTCCTGTGAACCAGTTCACAATTCTGTTTTTAGTTCCAAAGTTAACAGTAGTGAACAGTTGGTGAATCGCCCACGTGTTTTTCATATTGCCATTTTCATCTGGTAATGGAGTGTCAGCATCTTCAACAACATGCGCTAATTGAAAGGTTACACTTAAGATTACACCAGCCACATAGTGCATGATAAAAAAGCCTATTAGTATTTTCCACCAAGCAATGCTTAAAATAAGCATCGGAAGAACAATCCATATTGTTAGGTATATAATTTTTGTGATAACCAGTTTGCTCCAATTTACAAAAGGGTTTGGTAGTTCACCGTAAGACAGCTTACGTTTCGTGTAGCGGTACATTTGTTGAAAATCTGTAGTAATGGCCCAGTTAAACGTTAATAATCCGTATAAAAATACAGAATAGAAATGCTGAAATTTATGGTGTTTTCTCCATTCCGCATGCTTTGAGAATCTAAGAATTCTTCCGGCTTCTAAATCTTCATCGTGTTCATGAATATTGGTATACGTATGGTGCAATACATTGTGTTGTACTTGCCAGTTAAATACGTTACCTGCAAGAATGTAAATGCTACCTCCCATTAATTTATTTACCCATTTTTTGTTAGAGTAAGAACCATGATTTCCATCATGCATTACATTCATACCAACACCTGCCATACCTATTCCGATAAGAATGGTAAGTAATAAGTTAGCCCAGTTAGGTAGGTTTAAAGTAAGTATTAGAAAATAGGGTGCTAAAAATAAAGCGAACATTACAGCTGTTTTTAAGTGTAGTCTCCAATCTCCTGTTTTTTTTATTTTATTCTCTTTGAAGTAGTCGTTTACCCTCTTGTTTAATGTTTTAAAGAATTGGGTAGAATCCTTTCTGGAAAATCGAACGGTTTCTTTAGTCATGATATTGTTTTTAACAAAGATAAGTTAATTCATTTTTGGTAATTCAAAATACCTTCTTAAAAATGAAATAATTATGATTTTTAAAGTGTTATTTTTGCATTAAAATTACTTTTTTATGGATGTTAATATATTAGTTAATCACTTTCCAGATTTAACTGAGGATCAGAAAAGACAGTTTGTTTTGCTAGCAGACCTGTATAAGGATTGGAATATGAAGATTAATGTGGTTTCTAGGAAAGATATTGATGAATTGTATTTAAGACACGTTTTACATTCTTTGGGTATTGCTAAAGTACATCAGTTTCTACCGGGATCATCAGTAATTGATGTGGGTACTGGTGGCGGTTTTCCTGGAGTACCTTTAGCTATTTTATTTCCAGAAACGCATTTTACGCTTGTAGATGCTATAGGAAAAAAAATTAAAGTAGTAGACGAGGTTGTTGCTGGATTAGGTATCAAGAATGTAACTACTATAAATGACCGTGTAGAGAACGTTAAAGGAAAGTTTGACTTTATAGTGAGTAGGGCAGTAGCCGCTATGCCTACCTTTGTGCACTGGACAAAAGGAAAAATAAAGAAAGAATCTTTGCATGAACGCAAAAACGGAATCTTATATTTAAAAGGAGGAGATCTTTCTGAAGAATTGCAGGGATATAAAACAGTAGAGCTCTTTGATTTGTCTGATTTCTATGATTATGAATTCTTTGAAACAAAAAAGGTGGTCTATCTTCCTTTAAAATACAGAGGATAAAAAAAGCTCGATTTATATACATATAAATCGAGCTTTTTTATTTAGCATTGGTGTAGTAGTGCTAAATACTTAATAGACTTAGATATGATTGTCTGCAAGTTTTAGCATAATTTTTCACGTATTCTGCAATACTTTCAAACGTAAATGTTTTTGATTTTTTTTGATTTTTTGAACTTCTATCTTTCATAATCCGCCGTTTTAAGAAGTGTAAAGGTACTATTTACACTGTTTGTTTACAATTAATTAACGTTAAATTTACATAGTTAGTATGTGGAATGTCAATTATTTTAGCTGATTTTCAGGTTTTTACCACTTTTTTAATAGTTCATTGTCAAATTGAGTCTATGTATTTATATAAAAATAGCCGCTAACATTTGGTGTTAGCGGCTAGGTATTTTGAATGTATAGTGTTTTAGTTTAAGCTCCAAGGTGGTGTAACATTGTTAGATCTAGCGTAAGCAATCAACTGTCCTTTATGTTCCCCATTGTGTTCCATGATGGCAAGAAGGCCTGCTAAGGTGCTCATTTTTGCGAATCCAAAATCTACTTCATCCTTTAGATTGTCATTTTTAACCATCAAAATAGAGGCAAGAACAAATTCATTAGATTTTTTTAGTGCAGCTATAATATTTTCTTTTCCTGTAATTTTAGTTAAGCCCATTACATCTACATCTTCTGGTGGAGCAAAGCCCATTTTTGAGGCTAAAAAGTAATTTCCGCCAGCGACGTGTAAAAGTGCTTCGCTAACAGAATTCACTCCATCCATAGGTCTCCAAGCATATTGTGCTTCTGAAAATGCTTCTGCCAATTGAATCACTTGTTTTTGATTTCCAATTAACACATCATGGATGGTAGTTTGTGTTAAATTTTCTATTGGACTTTCAAGGTTCTGTATTTTGGATGCTTTCTGCGCGTGAGAAAATGTTGTCATAAAAAATACTCCGAGTAGTGTTGCTAATTTAAGTGTCATCTGTTTTTTGTTTAAAGGGTTGGTTTCGAGTTTATTATTTGTAAAAATAAGGTTTTTTACAGCCACTATTTTGAAAATCTTATTGGACGCTCCCAGCGTTTGTTTGTTCTGTTAGGTTTGGTGTAAAAAAAATCCCGAAGAATGCTTTCTTCGGGATTTAATACTGTTTACTATATTATTATCCTAAAAACGGATATCTGTAATCTACAGGAGTAACAAATGTTTCTTTAATTAGTCTAGGAGATACCCAGCGTAATAAATTTTGAGCAGATCCCGCTTTATCATTGGTACCAGAAGCTCTTGCACCACCAAATGGTTGTTGTCCTACAACAGCACCAGTTGGTTTGTCATTAATATAAAAGTTACCTGCGCAATTTTGTAATGCTTTGGTTGCTTCTTCTATAACATAACGATCTGTAGCTAATACAGCTCCGGTAAGTGCATATTCAGAGGTGCTGTCTACTAATTTTAATGTTTCAGCCCAGTTTTCATCCTCATATACATATATGGTTACTACAGGTCCGAATAATTCCGTTTCCATAGTAGTGTATTTAGGATCTGTAGTTACGATAACAGTAGGCTCAATGAAGTACCCTTTAGACTTGTCGTAATTACCACCAGCAATAACTTCTGCGTTGTCATCTTTCTTAGCTTGGTCAATATACTTCGCTAATTTATCAAATGAACCTTCGTGAATAACAGCGGTCACAAAATTAGACATGTCTTCAGGAGAACCAGGTTTGTTAATCGATTTTAAATCAGCCTTAACGTTTTCTAGTACTTCGTTAGCGATAGATTTAGGAAGGTATACTCTAGAAGCTGCGCTACATTTTTGGCCTTGGAATTCAAAAGAGCCTCTTACAATTGCAGTAGAAACTTGACTAGGGTTTGCAGTTTTGTGAGCTACAATAAAATCTTTACCTCCTGTTTCTCCAACAATTTTTGGATATGTTTTGTAAGTATGGATGTTGTTTCCAATTTGTTTCCATAATTCTTTGAAAACATGTGTAGATCCTGTGAAGTGAATTCCTGCAAAATCAGGACTATCTAAAACAGTTTCAGTGATCATTACTGGATCTCCGTAAACAACATTGATTACACCGTCTGGTAAACCTGCCTCTTTGAAAACATCAACAATAACTTTAGCTGAGAAGATTTGGCTGTCACTTGGTTTCCAAACAACAACATTACCCATCATTGCTGCACTTGCTGGTAAATTACCTGCAATAGCTGTAAAGTTAAATGGTGTAATAGCATAAATGAAACCTTCTAAAGGTCTAAATTCAACACGGTTCCAAATACCAGGCGCAGATGCTGGCTGCTCTTGGTAAATTTCAGTCATGTACTGTACGTTAAAACGTAAAAAGTCAATAAACTCACAAGCAGCATCAATCTCTGCTTGATGTATAGTCTTAGATTGCGCTATCATTGTAGCGGCATTAATTTTTGCTCTATAAGGTCCTGCAAGTAATTCTGCAGCCTTTAAAAATATAGCAGCTCTTTGTTCCCAAGGAAGATTAGCCCAGGCGGTTCTAGAGGCTAAAGCATTATCTATAGCTTGGGTAACATGTTTTTTTTCTGCAACATGGTATGTTCCTACAATATGTTTATGGTCGTGAGGAGGAGACATTGTTCTTGTGTTTCCTGTTTTTATTTCTTCACTTCCAATATATAAAGGAACATCAACACTGCCGTTGAAATATGATTTGTATTGTTTTAAAACTTCTTCGCGCTCAGGAGATCCTGGTACGTATCCTTTTATAGGTTCGTTGATAGCTGTCGGAACTTTGAAAAATCCTTTACCCATTTGTCTTTATTTTTAAATTAAAATAGTGATGGTAAAGGTACTAAAAGTTGAGAGCTATAAAAAAAAGATAATGGTATTAGTTCAAGGTAAAAGGAGTACTAAATTTAAAAGTAGGTATGTATACTCTAAATTTTTCATTAGTGTTAAAATTAACCATATTGTAATGACCTTTCATGGCACCTATTGTAGAGGTTAGTAAACAGCCAGAACTGTAGGTGTGAGATTCTCCAGGTAAAATAACTGGTTTTTTTCCAATCACTCCTTCGCCGTCAAGAACTTCTAACTCATTTAGAGAATCATATATTTTCCAATGACGAGAAGTTAGCTGTACAGAATCCTTGCTTTGGTTTTCTATGGTAATAGTGTATCCAAAGGCGTAGTGCGTTTTATAATTTTTAAAAAACGTACCTTCAAAACTTGTGCTTACAGAAATTTTTATCCCTTTTGTTATCTGAGTTGTCATTGCTTTCAAATGCTAAATTTGCTATTAGGGTTACAGATTACTTTAGTCTTAAAATTAAGAAATAACTAACATAGAAACGAAACTTTAATAAAATTTTGACATTTCAAAAAATGTCAAAATTAGCTCAAAACTATGTTTTACGTCTTAATAATAAGCAAGGTATGAAAGTTTTTATTTTTTTTATAGTCTTAGCAAGGAACTTCGATGTAATTATGCTTTCGAAGGATATGAAGGACTTTTTTAATTGCTAATGTTTGTAGCGCTAGCTGATCCAATACCGATAATACTATCATATAAGTCTCCGAAATTTCTATAGTAGACTAAGACCAAATAATGATTTTCTGTGTTGTGAAAGTTTCCTGATATTTTGTTTAAATCTATCGTATCTCCTTGTTTGGTAACATACTTGTAGTTATAAAATCCTTGCTTCATTAAAATAGTAGCTTCTAAAAGTCCATTTTCAGCATTGAAAATCATTTTATTTTCATCTGTCAATGCGTAGTTGTTAAATTTTCCAAACACATAAACATCGTCCATATCAATCTGTGCTTTATAAGGAAGGCTAAAATGAATTTTGGTGTATTCTGCTTCTCTTGAAGAATCATCACCTTGTAATGTTCTTACGACAAAATCTCCATTAATATCGGGGAAATAGGTATAGGGTCTGTCATTTCTAAAGATATCCGTGAAAAGGTAATGGTTGTAAAGATCGGTGAGTTCTATAGAGGAGATGGCGGCTGTCGCGGATCTTAAATCCTTAGTGTCAAAATTTAAAAATTCATTTCCAGCATAAAAACTCGTTTCGCTATCATATTTGTAGACGAGTTCTGTGCCTAGTGTAAATTGGGGTTTAATGTTCTGTAAAGAAGTGGGCCAATAATAATTTTGAATAATTGCGAGTTTAACTTCCTTTTTAGGATTTACTAAGGAGAAGTTGCTGTAGTTGATGTTTATTTGAGTGATTTGCTTCTCAGTGATAAATTCAAAATCACGAGTTCTTTTCGGGGTAACTCCAACCGAAACTAAATCTTGATAGACCACAAACCTTCTTGAAAATACAATTTCGTAATTACTGTCATAAACTTCTAACATATAATTACCGCTAATTTTTAGCTTTACATTGTCATTGGGAATGGTGAGTTTGTAATTAGAATAGGGCTGTAAGGTATTATAGCTATTGTTGTAGTCTGTAATTCTTTGATCATCAATTCCGTTGAGGTATTGAGATTTTAGTAAGTCTGAAGGAGTCCAATCGTAGTTGCAGTGTGTAATTTTGTAATAGTAGTCATATTCACCTGCAGTGATATCATCAAATTCTAAATAAATAGGGTCTCCTAATAACGCAATGGGGAATTGATCTTCGGTTTCGCCTTTAAAAACAATAGTTTTAATGTTTTCGGGAGCGTTTATTTCTTCTTGAATCTGAGCAGTAGCGCTTAAAAAACTAATAAGTAGGAGTGATAATAAAAAGTATTTTTTCATTGTAAGCGGTTGTTTGGCAAAGATAAGCAAAAGTTGTGCCTAAAAAACGAGTAGTGGTTTTGACTTCGGTATTATTTAGAATAAATATAAATAGTATATTCTTGCCGATTTTAGTAGCGAAATGTACTCTTAAAATTTTAAATTTGCATCAAATTTTGTTAACCTAAGGTCTACATTAATATGTCTAAAGACATCAGAATTAAGAAAGGCTTAAACATTAATTTAGTTGGTAAGGCTGAAACCGTTACGGTTAAAGCGCCAGATAGTAATGTTTATGTTATAAATTTACAGGATTTTCATGGGATTGCCCCTAAAATGCTTGTAAAAGAAGGCGCAGAAGTAAAAGCAGGTGAAGCGCTCTTCTACAACAAAAATCATGAGTCTATGCTTTTTGTTTCTCCTGTGAGTGGTCAATTGGCTGAAATTAAGCGAGGGGAAAGAAGAAAAATCCTTTCACTTAAAATTACAGCTGGTAAAACTCAAGAATCTATAGAACATCAAGTTCCAAATCTAGGTAGTGCATCAGCTGCAGATATTAAAGCATTATTGCTTAAGTCTGGTAGTTGGCCGTTTATCAAACAACGACCTTATGATGTGATTGCAGATCCTGAAACGACACCAAAAGCAATTTTTGTGTCAGGATATGTAACCGCTCCCTTGGCAGCAGAACTGAACTATACTTTAAAAGGTAAAGAAAAAGAATTGCAAGCAGCTATTTCTGCAGTCTCTAAACTTACACCAGGTAAAGTACACGTTTCTTATGGTGATTCTAGTTCTCCATTGGCGGGACTTAAAGATGCAGAAATGCATCAAGTTTCTGGTCCGCATCCTGCAGGTCTTGTGGGTACACAAATCAATAAATTAGATCCTATTAATAAAGGAGAATTGGTTTGGGTAATAACCCCTCAAGATTTAGTAATTATCGGAGAGTTATTATTGACGGGGAAATTTAATGCAGAGCGTATTGTTGCATTAGGAGGTTCATCTGTTAAAAAACCACAATATTATACTACTAAAATTGGATCTGAGATTGCTACTTTTCTTTATGCGAGTGGTGTTAATGGAGAAAAATTTAGAGTAATAAATGGTGATGTTTTAACAGGGTCTAAGTCTAGTCAAGATGGTTATTTAGGTTTTTATAACAACACGGTTACTGCTATTCCAGAAGGAGATGATTATGAATTTTTCGGTTGGAATAAACCAATTTTCAATAAGATTTCTACGACTAGAGCATTAACGTTCTCATGGTTAAGTCCTAAGAAAAAATATGATCTAACAACAAATACGAATGGCGAGCATAGAGCATTCGTAGTTACTGGTCAATATGAAGAGGTGTTTCCATTAGATATTTTTCCAATGCAATTACTTAAAGCGTGCATGGTCAAAGATTTAGATGAAATGGAACAACTAGGATTGTATGAAGTTGCCCCGGAAGATTTTTCATTGACAGAGTTTATCTGTATTTCTAAGCAGCCTCATCAGCAAATTATTCGTGAAGGATTAGATTTATTACAAAAAGAAATAGGATAACTATGAGCCTTAAAAATAAATTACACAATTTAAAAGAAGAGTATAAGGGCAAAAAAATGGCACCAGCCTTTAATGCAATACATACTTTTCTATATGCTCCTAATGAGACTACACATTCAGGTAGTCATGTTAGAGGTGCAGATGATTTAAAGCGTACCATGAATACAGTAATCATGGCGCTTATACCAGTTTTATTATTCTCTATGTTTAATGCGGGTTATCAGCATTTTGCAGCCATAGATGCTGCCAATGGTGTAGTTCGTGAAGTTTCTGTATTTGGAAACTTTTTAACATGGGAAAATTTCTGGATTGGAATAATAAAAGTACTTCCGTTAGTAGTGGTTTCTTATGGTGTTGGACTTATAGTTGAATTCATATTTGCTGTTATTAAAGGACATGAAGTAGAGGAAGGATACTTGGTGACAGGGATGTTAGTGCCACTTATCGTACCAATTGATACGCCACTTTGGATGTTGTCTATCGCCGTAATATTTGGTGTGGTAATCGGTAAAGAAGTTTTTGGAGGTACAGGGATGAATATTCTTAACCCAGCATTAACTATTAGAGCCTTTTTATTCTTTGCATATCCAACGTGGATGAGTGGTGATAAAGTTTGGGTATATGATGCTGTTAATTTAGCGGGTACGCCAGATGCTATATCAGGAGAAACAATTCTTGGTTACTTAGCACAAAATAAGGCTGCGGAAATGACCTATTCAATCTCGGACATGTTCTTTGGTTTTATACCAGGATCTGTAGGAGAAACTTCTACATTCTTAATTCTTTTAGGAGGCTTATTTTTGATTTTCAGTAAAATAGCAAGCTGGAGAATTATGTTGAGTGCCGTTCTTGGTGCTTTGGTAATGGGCTTAATGTTCAATGGAGTGGTAAGTTCTGGTTGGATTGGTGAGACTAGTAAATTTTACGGTCTTATGAGTTTTACTTTTTGGAAGCATCTAATCGTTGGTGGTCTTGCATTTGGTATTGTTTATATGGCTACTGATCCTGTTACAGGGTCTCAAACAAATAAAGGGAAATGGTTTTACGGTTTCTTTATCGGTTTTATTTCGGTAATGATTCGTGTATTCAACCCAGCGTATCCAGAAGGTGTTTTCTTAGCAATATTGTTAATGAATGTATTTGCACCTACAATAGATCATTACGTGATTCGTGGTAATGTTAAGAAGCGTTTAAAAAGATTAAAAAACGCAACCATCTTACCAAACGATAGCGCTAGTAAATCAGAAAAATTAAAAGCCGAAACAGTTTAATTATGGCAGTTAACACAGACAAAAATCTTTATACCGTTGTTTTTGCGGCTATAATGGTAGTAGTAGTTGGTTCTGTTTTAGCACTTACAGCTTCTGGCTTAAGTGATAAGATTAAGGAAAACGAACGATTCGAAAAACAACAGAATATTCTTTACGCTATGGGTGTAAATGAAAATGTTGATGAAGGAAGTGTAAATTTTATTCCTGCAGATAAGGTAGAAGAAGAATTTACAAAATATATTAAAGAGCAATTAGTTATTGTTGATGGGGAAGTGTCCAAAGATGATAATGCATATTTAATTGATGTTAAGAAGCAAATCGCTTTAGCAAAAAAAGGTGAAAAAGCTAAACTTCCATTGTTTATTGGGGAAAAAGATGGCAAGAAGTTCTATATCATACCTATGTATGGAAAAGGGCTTTGGGATGCTATTTGGGGTTTTATAGCCTTAGATGCTAATATGGTAGTTCAGGGAGTATACTTTGATCATAAAGGAGAAACTCCGGGATTAGGTGCGAACATTAAACAGCGTTATTTTATGGATGATTTCACAGGAGAAACCATTATGGCTGGTACGCGTTACAGTGGTATAAATGTAGCAAAAGGGAATAATGATCCTACGAACTTAACTAAAGATGATAACGAAGTTGATGCACTTGCGGGGGCAACAATTACAGGTAACGGCGTTTCTGCAATGATTTCAGAAACGATGAAGCTTTACGAAGATTATTTAAAAACTATTAGAGCTAATTAATTATGGGATTACTTTCAAAAAAAGATAGTGGACTGATTTTAGATCCTCTAGCAGATAATAACCCAATTACAATACAGGTACTAGGTATCTGTTCTGCATTGGCAATTACGGCAGAATTAAAAGCTTCCATAGTAATGGCAGTTTCAGTAATGTTTGTTTTAGGTATGGGTAACGTAGTTATTTCTTTAATGAGAAATATCATTCCTTCTAAAATTAGAATTATTGTGCAGCTTGTAGTGGTAGCCGCTTTAGTAATTATAGTAGATCAAGTGTTGAAAGCTTTTGCTTATGAATTGAGTAAAACACTTTCTGTATTCGTGGGACTTATTATTACAAACTGTATCATTATGGGGCGTTTTGAAGCTTTTGCTTTGGCAAACGGGCCTTGGAGATCATTCTTAGATGGTATAGGAAACTCTTTAGGATATGGTTTAATATTAATTATAATAGGCTTCTTTAGAGAGCTTTTAGGATCTGGTACGTTATTAGGTTTTAAAGTTTTAGGAGATCCAATTGCTAAGACTGGTTTGTATGCACTAGGATATGAGAACAACGGTTTTATGTTGCTTTCGCCAATGGCTTTAATTGTTGTTGGTATTATCATTTGGGTACAACGTTCAAGAAACCCAGCTTTAGTAGAAGAAAATTAAGTAGTCATTCCAAGAAAATAGTATTATGTTAGAACATGTAGAATTATTCTTTAAATCCATATTTATTGACAATATGGTATTTGCCACATTCTTGGGGATGTGTTCTTATCTAGCGGTATCTAAAAAGGTTGCTACCGCGGTAGGACTGGGTGCTGCTGTAATTTTTGTATTAGCGGTGACAGTACCTTTAAACTGGTTGTTAGATCAGTATCTATTAAGAGATGGTGCTTTAGTTTGGTTAGGTCCGGAATACGCAGATTACAATCTAAGTTTTTTATCTTTTATTTTATTCATTGCTACCATTGCAACAATGGTACAATTAGTAGAAATAGTAGTAGAAAAATTTTCGCCCTCTTTATATAACTCATTGGGTATATTTTTACCATTAATTGCTGTAAACTGTGCAATTTTAGGAGGGTCTTTATTTATGCAATCTAGAGATATTCAAACCTTAGGATTGGCTTTTAATTATGGTTTAGCTTCCGGTATTGGATGGTTTTTAGCCATTTTAGCGATTGCAGCGATTAGAGAGAAAATTAGGTATTCAAATGTGCCTGCACCATTAAGAGGTTTAGGAATTACATTTATTATTACAGGTTTAATGGCCATTGGCTTTATGAGTTTTGGTGGTATGCTTACTGGTGGTGGAGATGAAGCCGCTGCAGAAGAGCCAACACAAACAGCTGTAAAAGACGATAAGAAATTAAATAAGGAAATTTCAGAAAAAGAAGTTTCTTATAACGAAGTTTTAAATAAATAAGAATGATTTTAGCTACAAGTACAGGTGGAACAATAGCAATTACGGTGATTGCTTTTATGATTCTTTTATTAGTATTGGTTGCATTACTTTTATTTACAAAAGAAAAATTGTCTCCTTCAGGTCCCGTAACAATTACTATCAACGGTGAGAAGAAGATTGAAGTTGGTTCAGGTGGATCGTTATTGTCTACATTAGGAAATCAAAAAATATTTTTACCATCTGCATGTGGTGGTGGTGGAACTTGTATTCAATGTGAATGTCACGTTCTTTCTGGTGGTGGTGAAGCTTTGCCAACAGAAACACCTCACTTCTCAAAAAAAGAACTTTTACATGGTGCTCGTTTAGCGTGTCAGGTAAAGGTTAAGCAGAATATGGATATTACTATTCCGGAAGAAGTATTCGGAATTAAGAAGTGGCCAGCAAAAGTAGTGCGTAATTATAACGTTGCTTCTTTTATTAAGGAATTTGTAGTAGAGATTCCTGAAGATATGAATTACAAAGCAGGGGGGTATATTCAAATTGAAATTCCTGAATGTGAAGTAAAATATGCTGACATAGATATTACAGCACACCCAGAAGAGCATGAAACGCCAGATAAGTTTCAAGCAGAATGGGATAAGTTTAATTTATGGCCTTTGGTAATGAAAAATCCAGAGACTGTAGAAAGAGCATATTCTATGGCTTCTTATCCTGCAGAAGGAAGAGAAATTATGCTTAACGTTCGTATTGCCACCCCGCCATGGGATAGAGCTAAAAACGGATGGATGGATGTAAATCCAGGTGTAGCTTCTTCTTACATTTTTAATTTAAAGCCAGGAGATGATGTAGTAATTTCAGGACCTTATGGAGAATTCTTCATTAATGAGTCCGATGCTGAAATGCTTTACGTTGGTGGTGGTGCAGGTATGGCTCCAATGAGATCTCATTTATACCATCTGTTCAGAACCTTAAAGACTGGTAGAAAAGTAACATATTGGTACGGTGGTCGTTCTAAGAGAGAATTGTTCTATTTAGATCATTTCTATAAATTAGAAAAAGATTTTCCAAACTTTAAATTCTATTTAGCACTTTCTGAGCCAGCACCAGAAGATAACTGGAAAGTTAAAGAAGATGTTGATGCGCCAGGAGATGGTTTTGTTGGATTTATTCACAACTGTGTAATTGATAATTATTTATCTAAGCATGAATCTCCAGAAGATATTGAGCTTTATTTCTGTGGTCCTCCATTAATGAACAAAGCTGTTCAGAAAATGGGTGAAGATTTTGGTATTCCAGATGAGCACATTAGATTCGATGATTTTGGCGGATAAACCATAATATATAGCTAATAATATTTTTATTTTTACTAAAAACCGATATTTTTATATCGGTTTTTTTATTCCTAAACTTTCCTATGACAGCGCTTTCTGAACAAGAATTACATAACTTAGCTATGAATATTGTAGGTAAACAATTAGAAGCAGAAGGCTTTGAGTTTTTATCAGTAAACAGTACGCTTAAAAAAAATCCGCAGTTTGTATGTCTTAAAGAAAAAGTGCTTCATTTTGTTGTTGTGAAAGCTATTGTATTTCCTAATGATCCTAAAGATTTAGATATGGATAATCTGACGAAAATGAAAGATCATGCAGAGAAGTTTGAGGCGTTAACCTATTACGCTGGTGTTGGTTTGGTCAATGCAAAAGATCATAACTTACCAGTTTATTTAAATGAAGATTACGTTGTTGATTATGATGGACTTGTTAAAATTTAGAGTGCCTGCGATTAGTGGGATAGTGGTACTAACCCTTTTTTTAAATTCTTGTGGGGATGTTTTTGTAGAGAATAGGCATACCGGCGCGGCGTTAGGTACTACCTATTCCATTTTATTTTATGATACTGAGGAACTTAATCTAGAAAAAGAAATTGATTCAGTTTTCGCTGCCATGAATCATTCAATGTCTACCTATATTCCAGATTCTGATATTTCTAAAATTAACCGAGGAGATAGTACAGTAGTAGTCGATGAGATGTTTCAAGACGTATTTCAACTATCTAAAGAGATTAATGCGCGTACAGAGGGCTATTTTGACCCTACCGTAGGGGTTTTAGTGAACTCTTGGGGATTTGGTCCTGGACAGCAAATTGAACTTGATAGCGCTAGGGTAGATAGCTTATTGAATTTTGTTGGATTTGGTAAAGTAAGGCTGAATGAGGATAATACCATTTCTAAAATGAACCCAAGTATTATTTTTGATTTTAATGCGATTGCTAAAGGCTATGCTGTAGATCGCTTAGGCGCTTTGCTTGATGCAAAAGGAATTGATAATTACTTGGTAGAAGTAGGAGGGGAGTTAGTGGCTAAAGGTGTGAATAAGATTAAGAATAAAGACTTTGTAGTGGGGATTGATGATCCTCAGGCAAATGATCGTACTACCCCCATTGCTAAAATAAAATTAACGAATAAAGGCCTTGCTTCATCGGGTAATTACAGGCACTTTAGAGAGGATCCTTTAACTGGTGTAAAGTATGTGCATACTGTTGATCCTATTACCGGATATACTAAGAATTCTAATGTTTTAGGGGTGACTATTTTGGGGCCAACCTGTGCGGAAGCAGATGCGTATGCCACTGCTTTTATGGCGATGGATTTAGAGAAGTCTACTAGTTTAATTATAGATAGAGAAGGTTTTGAAGCGCTAATCTTATATATTGATGGTAAAGGTGATGTAAAACAATTTGTAACTAAAGGTTTTGAAAAACTCTATGTTAAATAAGTTTTCTAACTACAGGTAAAATTTCTCCTTTTGCTAAGCGGTACTTGTCGATGGTTTCAGGTTTTAGTTTCGACGTATAATCTACCTCATCTACATGAAATCCTATTTCCCTTAATTTGGTGAAATAATCACGGCCGTATATTCTAACATGGTCATATTGACCAAATATTTTTGCACGCTCTTTTCGGTCGGTTATGGTGTCATCTTCAAAAGTGGTAGCTCTTTTTAAATCTTGCGGTATTTGTAAAACAGCCCATCCGTTAGGTTTTAATATCCTGTAGATTTCTTCCATGGCCTTGGTATCATCAGGGATATGTTCTAAAACATGGTTGCAAAAAATAATATCAAAACTATTATCGGCAAATGGAAGATCACAGATATCTGCTTTTATATCCGCAAGAGGTGAGTCTAAATCTGTGGTTGTATAGTTTAAATTTTCTAAGGCTCTAAAACGCTTGTAAAAGGCTTGTTCTGGAGCAAAATGTAAAACCTTATACTTCTTAGTAAAGAAATCTGTTTCATCTTTTAAATACAGCCATAAGAGTCTGTGACGTTCTAGTGATAACGTAGAGGGTGATAATACATTTTCTCTAGGACTTTCGTAACCATAAGGTAAGAAACGCTTAAAACTTTTTCCATCAATAGGATCTATATATGTATCACCTTTCATGGAAAAAGCCAAAACAGGTCGCGCCAAATAACTTAATTTAATAAGTATTGGTCTTGGTATGGTATTTAAAATATACTTGAAAATTTTTGACACTAATTTATGGGGTTTTCGCTAGTGAAAATGTAGGTGACGCTGCTATTTTTTAATGCGTTTAGATTTTTACTTGTCTAAACTCATCTTCTTCGTTGCTTTCAATACCTAAAGCCTCGTAAATATATTTGAAGGTAGATAAAAGCTCAGGCTTTCCGTTTACTAATGCAATATCGTGTTCAAAATGTGCACTTGGCTTTCCATCGGCCGTTAAAATAGTCCAACCATCTTTCAGTTGTTTTATTCTATGTGTACCTAAATTTGTCATCGGTTCAATAGCGACAACCATTCCTTCTACAAACTTTTTACCACGTCCTCTTTTGCCATAGTTTGGCATTTCTGGATCTTCGTGCATTTTACGACCTAAACCGTGCCCTACTAATTCTCGTACCACACCATACCCGTGATCTTCCGTAAATTTTTGAATAGCATAGCCAACATCGCCAACGCGGTTACCTGCTTTAAATTCTCGGATACCTACATACAGCGATGCTTTGGTAACGTCCAATAATTTTTTTGTTTCAGGAGCTACTTCACCTACTTCAAAAGTATAGGCATGGTCTCCATGAAAATCGTTTTTAAAGGCACCACAGTCAATAGATATAATATCACCTTCTTCTAATGGCGTATTGTTTGGTATACCATGAACAACTTGAGCATTAGGGCTCATGCAAAGAGAATTTGGAAAATCATATAAGCCCAAGAATCCTGGAACAGCACCATGGTCGCGAATAAAAGTTTCTGCTAAAGCATCTAACTGTAAGGTTGTAACACCAGGTTTTACTTCACTGGCAAGCATTCCTAAAGTCTTTGAAACGATTAATGCGCTTTCGCGCATTAATTCTATTTCTTCTGTAGTTTTTACTATAATCATAGATTGCAAATATACATTTTTTGGTACATTTTATACCAATGGTTTCTGGGTCATTGCGGCAGGTTGCGCAACACCCATTAGTTTTAAAATTGTAGGAGCAATATCTCCTAAAACACCATCACTAATTTTAATATGATCTTTATCTACCAATATTAATGGAACAGGATTGGTGGTGTGTGCGGTGTTAGGACTGCCATCAGGATTAATCATAGTTTCGCAGTTTCCATGGTCTGCTATAACAATGCTAGAATATCCGTTTTTTAAACCAGCGGTAACAACAGCTTCTGCACAACTATCTACTACCTCACAAGCTTTAATAGCGGCTTCCATAACTCCCGTATGGCCAACCATATCAGGATTAGCAAAATTCAAACATACAAAATCAGCATCACCTTTTTCTAACTCTGGAATAATAGCATCTCTAATTTCATAGGCACTCATTTCTGGTTGAAGATCATAAGTGGCAACTTTAGGAGATGGGCACAGTAATCTTTCTTCTCCTTCAAAAGGTGTTTCACGACCTCCATTAAAGAAAAATGTTACATGTGGGTATTTTTCTGTTTCAGCAATTCTAATTTGCTTTTTACCAGCTTCAGATAAAACTTCACCTAAAGTCTTTTCAATATTATCTTTATCATACACTACATGAATGTTTTTATAAGCATCATTGTAGTTTGTCATAGTTACATAGTATAAATCTAGCTTGTGCATGTTTTGTTCATGCATATCTACTTGACTAAGTACTTCTGTAAGTTCGCGACCACGGTCTGTTCTAAAGTTAAAAAAGATTAAAACATCGCCATTTTCAATTTTAGCAATTGGCGTATGATCCGCGTTGGTAGCTACAATTGGTTTGATAAACTCATCCGTAACATCAGCATCGTAATTTTTTTGCAATTCTGCTGCGATATCATTGGTTTTAGTACCAGTATTGTTAACTAAAAGGTCATAAGCTAACTTAATACGTTCCCAACGCTTATCTCTATCCATAGCATAATAGCGCCCTATAACCGTCGCTATTTTTGCTTTTTTGTCTGCGCAAAATTCATTGATAGCAGTAACGTATCCTTTTCCACTTTTTGGATCTACATCCCTACCATCTGTAAAAGCATGAATAAATACCTTGTCAAGCTCGTAGGCTTCACTCGCTTTTATCAATCCTTTTAAATGTGAGGTGTGGCTATGAACACCACCGTCACTTAGAAGACCTACGAAGTGTACAGGCTTGTTGTTTTCTTTTGCGTATAAAAAAGCCTCTTTTAATACTTTTTCATCCTTAAGCGTATCTTCTTTAACCGCTTTATTTATTTTGGCTAAATCTTGGTATACAATTCTACCCGCACCCAAGTTCATATGACCAACTTCACTGTTGCCCATTTGTCCTTCAGGAAGACCAACGTTCATACCATCAGTAAGTAAGTTGGCATTGGAATATTCTTTTTGAATACGGTCTATAAAAGGAGTGTTTGCATTATCTACAGCTGAAACTTTTGGATTAGGAGATTTACCCCATCCATCCAAAATCATCAATATTACTTTCTTATTCATCGGACTAATTATTTGTTGCCTCAAAAATAAGATGAAATGCCAGTATATGCTAGAAAATAAAGCTTCTTTTTACAATGTTAAAATTGTCTAAAAGGAAGTGCTTTAAAAATGGGTAAATGTTAAATAATTGTTATTTAGGCTTTTGAGGTGAAACAATCTCCATGCAACGTCGTCTATTCAGTATAATCAAAATATACATTCATCAATATCAAAAAATCAACATCATGAAAAAATCAATCGTAATTGCAGTGCTAGGTCTTACATTAATTAGTACAAGCGCTAAAGCAGAAACTATTTTAAATTCTTCTCCTGAGACAACTATTAACATTAAAAAAATTACAGGATTAAGTTCTTTTTGTAATGCTATTTTAAAGGGAGATATTCAAACCGTTAAAAGCATGATTTCTTTAGGGGAAGATGTAAACGAAAAATCATTAGGAATGACCCCTGCTATTTTTGCAGCACGTTACAATCGTGCTGAGATTTTGGAAGTTCTTATTGAAAACGGAGCAGATATCACGGTGAAATGTGACAGAGGTAGAAGTATTAAAAAACACGCAGAACAATCTGGAGCTATTGATGCTTTAGAAGTAATTGAAGCGCATTCTAAAAAGAAATAGCATACAGCTTAATTTCAAGAAAATTAAAAAGCCCTCTAAAATTTAATTTTAGAGGGCTTTTTTTAAGTTTACTTCTTCTAGTGTTCAAGTAAAAGAGCTGCTTTTTAAAATCTGAATCCGTTTATTGCACGATATGCAAATGCATAAAGGGCCATAGAGATCATTAATACAGAGAATAATGAATAGATCTTCAGTAAAACTACAATAAATATAGGTCTACAATTTTCAAAAGCTTCTAAGTAAACATTTCTGAAATGTAATAGTGTACCCATATAGTTTCATTTAAATGTTTATAAATCAAAGCTATAAGGATTAAGCGTAGTGTAAAAGTTTGGGTTTTACAAAGCTAATAAAATATTGCACAAATGCGTTGTTCTTTAAATATATTAGATGAAATGCACTATTCCTATTCTTGGTATTTTTCGATTGCTGCTTTTATCTTTTCAATTCTATTGGCCGGATCAGGGTGTGTACTTTGAAATTCAGGAACACGGTTTGGACCGCCAGCAGCTTTTAGAATTTCCATTACTTTTATCATTTCGTAAGGGTCATAACCTGCTTTGATCATGAAAAGCACTCCTAATTCATCACTTTCTAGTTCGTCATTTCTTCCGTTTTTTAGTAACGTGTTTTGTCCAATACTTCCCACAATGCTACCCATATCTCCTGCACCTACTGTTGCACCCATTGTTGCAGTTTGCCAGGTCTGAGAATCTGCAATACGTTCTGCAGAATGACGGCCAATTACATGGCCAATCTCATGCCCCATAACACCAGCAAGCTGTGCTTCATTTAATTGTGAAAATAAGGCGTAGGTAATAAAACATTGTCCTCCAGGTAACGCAAAAGCATTTATGGTTTGATCATCAGAAAGCAAGTGAAAGTCATACTGATAAGGGGTGTCTTTAGCAATACTATTATTCACCAAGCGGTTTCCTACTTTTTTCACAAAGGTTTGTAATTTTTCATCAGGATATAAACCGCCATGTTGTTGCGCCATTCCCGGTGCGCTTTGTAGTCCAATGGCAATTTCTTGATCGGAAGTCATCGTGATGTGTTGCTCTCTCCCTGTATATGGATTCTCTTCTGTATTGCTGCATTTTTTTATAAATGCAAAGGCTACAATAGCTACGCCTATGAATATTCTAATTTTCCAATTACCTCTTTTCATGGTTAGTGTTTTAGTAATTATTATAAGTTATGTAAATGCTAAAGAAGTTTAGAATTTATGTCTAAGACATTATCTGTTATGTACGTTCTTAAAAATCCAGAAGTGAAATGTTCACTTCCAAGAAAATCCTCATCTTTATAAATTTGGAGTAAATTTTTACTACGGAAAGTTTCTAACATAGGTATCGAAATAGGGGCGTAGCTATAATGCCAAGGCTCATATTTAAATCCTCTTCTTTTTTTATCATCCGTATAGACCAAATAAAAACCAAATTTCTCTGAATTTTCATCCATCCACTTTTTGAAATCTGCAAAAGGCTGTCCTTCGCCATACTTTGAAGGGACCAAAACATCTCCGCTTACTTTTTGGTAGCCATCAATTACATCAATGTCGGTACCCCAATGATGTCTGCTAGTTCCTGGAATTGTAGAATATTCTATAATTTTAGATATTGCGTCAAGCGGCGCCATACCGGCATCCGTATACTTGATAAACTTGTTTTCGAAAATTACTTGTTGGCGATCAAAACTACGGTAGCTAGAAACAATTTTTAAATCGATACCGCCCGTATAAGCAGCCCTTTTCATTTCTATAAAGGCGTCATGAGCTTCTTTTCTTAAGTTAATGCCTTTACCGTACAATTTTACATCACTTTTGCCCATCAACTCTAAAATAGAATATTCTACATCTTTATCTTGAGCAAACGTTATGGAAGGCGCTAATGCTAACGCAAGGCCTGATGCTGTTGTTTTTTTTATAAATGATCTTCTCTGCATTTCTATATTTTTTTAAACATTACATAATGTTCCCCAACTAAGGGTATTTCAAATATCGGACCAACTTTATGATATCCTAGATTGGTGTAAAAGCCAACAGCCGAAACTCTTGCATTCATCCAAACAGTAGTTTTTTCTTTTTTCTTTAATAGTTCTTCTCCAAATAGTAATAACTGCTTGCCAAAACCATGACCGTGGTATTCGTCTAAAACCGCCATTCCTCTTAATTGTGCGGCCTCAGTGAATTTGTGATCTGCGTGGTTTGTGTTGTAAAACGATGCAACAGCTACCAGCTTATCTTCTAAAAATCCGCCTACATGAAAAGTATCTGACAACTCATCACCAGCTAACATACAAGTGGCAATAGGTCTCCCTTTTCTTAAAACGGGATGGCGTACCGGATAAGTTTCTTCTGCTGTTATCAATTTAGATACTAAAGTAGTAACGGTATTTTTGCCCATTATTGTCTTTTAGGAATGCTAAAATAAAGATACAAGTTCTTATTTCAATACCCTAAAATTAATTATTTAAGTAAAGATATCCTTGATGAGTCATTTTAAGATCTTTTAAATCCACCACATAAAAATAGATGCCATCAGGGAGCCCTATATTTTTGTTGACAGTAAAACTAGTGTTAGCTTTACCGCTAAATAAATTTTTGTAGTTATCTTCTCGGTATACCACGCGACCCCATCGGTTGTAAATTTCAAGTGTATTGTTTGGAGAAAGAGCGACTGCTTCGAGTACAAAAAAGTCATTTATCCCATCATTATTAGGGGAAACCATATAATTGTCTAGTTGTATACTTTCTCTGCTTAAACTTTCCCCAAATGTAATTATCTCGTAATTACTTGGTAAAAATGTTGTAGAAGTTATACTTCCTGAGTTTGTGTTTCCTGTAAAGTTTATGTTCCCTAGGTCTACCCATATTTCTTCTGAAGTATCCCAGCCAACCACTCTTAGATCTTCTATACGATCAACAACACTGGAAATTGCACTGTCCGAATCCCAAGTTAGGGTTACAGTAGAAGGTACACTACTATCTAAGTCCCAAAATTCATACGTACTTATGCGTAACAAAATATCACTTTTTACATTCGTGTTAAAACCTTTATTAATTATAGAGGGCGTATTAGGGTTCTCATAGAAATAAGCAGCTTTTGCTATACTATTTGTACTGTTTGAATTTAATTCAATAGAACGCAACTTATTTGCGATTCCTGTTGGAAATATAAAATTTTGTTTATTGGATAATGCGGCATAACCATCCACTTTTGTTTGAGAGGTTTCACCCGTGTAGAAGGCGTTATTAAAATACTCTAAAGTAATGTCTAATTGATTTCTAGGTGTTATCACGTTCCCAATTATAAAATTGCTATTACTAGTAATACCAACGCCTACTTCCAAATTTAAATGGTTAGTAACCACTATTTCGGCATCCTTAAAAATTGGTCTAAAAGCTCCAGAGATTGTAAGGTCGTCAGTACTGTAAAATCCGGCAAGTCCTACATTTTCATCAAAAGAACCATTATTTATTAAATTATCATGAAAGCCTATGCTTCCACCTTCGTGAATTTTTAATGCACCAAAATTCTGCACTTGTTCTTGGCTAACAACAACTGCAGTATTTAGGGCTAATAGGAAATAAAATATTCTTACTTTCTCCATGCGATTTCAATTAATGCTTGTGGAAATACCACCAATAGACCATTACAGTATACTCTTAAGTAATCACCTTCATTTACATCTATATCTGTGGAATTGTTATGATTACCTTCTTGTCCAGAAATGTTTAATGTTAGAATGTCGCCTGTAAGTCCATTTTTTCTCACTTCAATAGACCAACCGGCTGCTAAAATAGAACCACTTTGAGCGGTAATTGCTGTGATTGTTGCATCTCTGACTAAGCGAATACCACTGGCGCCAATGTATGCTGTACTCAATGCGGAAACGGTAGATTCCCAATTAAGCAAGGTTCTGTCTACACTCAACCATTTTGCTCTAGTAGCGTCGTAGGTGTATAAAATACCATCATCACCCATGAATAGTTGACCGGCATCAGTACCCGTTGGTGTGCTAGCACTCGGTTTAATACGTAAAGGAACTCCAGTACTTTCAATATCTAGTTGGGCTTTAGGTGTATTAGTGTTAATGCCAATGCTGCCTGACGACGATATTCTAAAATGTTCAATATCATTGGTTTTAAATACCAAGTCATTAAGATCTACGGTTCCAATAAAATTTGACGCGCCCATATCAGAATTTCCTGAGGTGGACCAATAATCTAAAGCTCCGGTTTGGAACCTCAGCACTTTAGAAAAACTACCTGAAATATTCAAGTAAATATGTTTGTCATCAGAATTGTAGAGTATAGCACCTTCAGTTGGATTTATTACTGCTGCCATTTCTGCAGAAGTGGCTTTGGTTAGTCCAAGTAGGTATCTACCATCTATCTGGGCACTCGTGGTAAGTGAGTATGTGATAAAAATTAAGAAAAGGGTTAGTTTTTTCATTTGGTTGGTTTTAAAAGTCTAAAATTGTAAACATGAATTCCGAATCAAATCTGATTCTTTCTCCGCCTCCATTATCATTATCCCCTATAATGACATCAAAGCTTGTTGTTGTTTGGTTACTGTAAGAAATACCGGGGTCATCATTACCTTCTCCCGCTCTTCCTGGCTGTGATAATTGAATAATATAATTGGCATCAGTTGTGGCTCCAACGGGTAGCGTAACGGTATAATGACCAGTATTTAAATTTTTTGTTATAATCACACCAGTAGTCGCTTTAAGAATGCTTCCATCTGCTGCAATTTTCCCGATAGCTTTGATGGGGCTGCTGTTAGCTCCTGCGTTAACTAAAGCGGGATCTATCCATGCGGTTCCTGTTGCGGTGGAGGTTAAAACTTGACCAGCAGTTCCAGCAGAATTACTCGTATCGGTTAAAGTACCTTCAAGTTCTAGAGATTGGGTAATTATAACATGTGTATTTCCTGTTGATGGTTCGTCAATAATTATGGCATCATTACCGCCAACAGAGAATCCTATTTCATCTGCTGCTCTTCGGTACATTCCTGTATTGGTGTCACCAGAAAATCTGAAGGCAGGTTCGTTGGCATTACCGTCCGAATTTAAAAATCCTTGAGAACGGATAGCTCCTGTAACTTGCAATTTATTATCAGGCGTATTAGTTCCTATTCCAAATCTATTATTGCTGGCATCGAAAAAAACTTGTCCATTATTCTCCGTTGGGCTTCCATCGGAACCTGCAAAAAATAATGACCCTTCCGTTCCAGTGTGTTGTAAGGTGCTTGAGTCAACCCAGACCACAGCACCTGTACCATTTGTAATAAGTGTTTGATTATTGCTTCCAGGATTTATTTTGGCGGTGGTTACCGCATTTGCTTTTATTTCTAAAGTAACATCACCTAACAAGGCATTCGTATCGCCACCTACGACTAAATCAGTTGAGGAAATATCACCGTTTCCAGAAATACCACCTACTTGTGCATCAACATAGGTTTTAACGGCCTGTTCTGTTGGGAAGTCTACATCAGAATTATCAGCTAAGGTACCATCGGTAGATTTGTTAGCGGTGTTTTCTTTGTCGGTTCCTAGTGCTGTAATTGCCGTAGCGTTTGTTGTTTCAGCATTGGTAGCTCTAGTTACTTCATTAGCAATGGCAGTTATGTTCGCCGCAATCTCCGTATCGTTGCTAGAAATATTGTTTGCGTTTGTTGTTTCAGCAGCAGTCGCTCTGGTTACTTCATTAGCAATAGCGGTAGTATTTTCGGTAATATCATCGGACTCTTCTAAAGCTGATAAGTCTACCGTTACTTCTGTGGTTCCTTCTTTGATGGCTAAAACACTAGAGGCATTTAAAGTAGCATCGGTGATATCATCATCCTGACTTACGGCACCTACTTGTGCATCAACATAGGTTTTAACTGCTTGTTCTGTTGGGAAGTCTACATCGGAATTATCAGCTAACGTACCATCGGTAGATTTGTTAGCGGTGTTTTCTTTGTCGGTTCCTAGTGCTGTAATTGCCGTAGCGTTTACTGTTTCAGCAGTAGTCGCTCTTGTTACTTCATTAGAAATGGCAGTTGCGTTGGCCGTCTCAGCCGCTGTCGCTCTAGTCACTTCATTAGCAATAGCGGTAGTATTTGCAGTAATATCATTGGACTCTTCTAAAGCTGATAAGTCTACCGTTACTTCTGTAGTTCCTTCTTTGATGGCTAAAACACTAGAAGCATTTAAAGTAGCATCGGTGATATCATCATCTTGACTTACGGCACCTACTTGTGCATCAACATAGGTTTTAACTGCTTGTTCTGTTGGGAAGTCCACATCAGAATTATCTACTAAAGTTCCATCGGTAGATTTGTTAGCGGTGTTTTCTTTGTCTGTTCCTAGTGAGGCAATTGCAGTTATGTTCGCCGCAATCTCCGTATCGTTGCTAGAAATATTGTTTGTATTTGCTGTTTCTGCATTGGTAGCTCTGGTCACTTCGTTAGAAATGGCAGTTGTATTTGCTGTTTCAGCAGCTGTCGCTCTAGTCACTTCGTTAGCAATAGCGGTAGTATTTGCGGTAATATCATTGGACTCTTCTAGTGCTGATAAGTCTACCGTTACTTCTGTAGTTCCTTCCTGGATGGCTAAAATGCTAGAGGCGTTTAAAGTAGCATCGGTGATGTCGTCATCTTGACTTACAGCACCTACTTGTGCATCAACATAGGTTTTAACGGCCTGTTCTGTTGGGAAGTCTACATCAGAATTATCAGCTAACGTACCATCGGTCGATTTGTTAGCGGTGTTTTCTTTGTCCGTTCCTAGTGCTGTAATTGCAGTTATGTTCGCCGCAATCTCCGTATCGTTGCTAGAAATATTATTTGCATTTGCTGTTTCTGCATCGGTAGCTCTGGTCACTTCGTTGGAAATTGCCGTAGTATTTGCTGTAATATCATCGGACTCTTCTAAAGCTGATAAGTCTACCGTTACTTCTGTAGTTCCTTCTTTGATGGCTAAAACACTAGAGGCGTTTAAAGTAGCATCGGTGATGTCGTCATCTTGACTTACAGCACCTACTTGTGCATCAACATAGGTTTTAACCGCTTGTTCTGTTGGGAAGTCTACATCAGAATTATCAGCTAACGTACCATCGGTAGATTTGTTAGCGGTGTTTTCTTTGTCGGTTCCTAGTGAGGCAATTGCCGTAGCGTTTGTTGTTTCGGCATCGGTAGCTCTAATCACTTCGTTAGAAATATTGTTTGTATTTGCTGTTTCTGCATTGGTAGCTCTAGTCACTTCGTTAGCAATAGCGGTAGTATTTGCGGTAATATCATCGGACTCTTCTAAAGCTGATAAATCCACCGTTACTTCTGTGGTTCCTTCTTTGATGGCTAGAACACTAGAGGCGTTTAAAGTAGCATCGGTGATATCATCATCTTGACTTACGGCACCTACTTGTGCATCAACATAGGTTTTAACCGCTTGTTCTGTTGGGAAGTCTACATCAGAATTATCTACTAATGTACCATCGGTCGATTTGTTAGCAGTGTTTTCTTTGTCCGTTCCTAGTGAGGCAATTGCAGTTATGTTCGCCGCAATCTCCGTATCGTTGCTAGAAATATTATTTGCATTTGCTGTTTCTGCATTGGTAGCTCTGGTCACTTCATTAGCAATAGCGGTAGTATTTGCTGTTTCTGCATTGGTAGCCCTAGTCACTTCATTAGAAATGGCAGTTGCGTTTGCTGTTTCAGCCGTTGTCGCTCTAGTCACTTCATTAGCAATAGCGGTAGTATTTGCGGTAATATCATCGGACTCTTCTAAAGCTGATAAATCCACCGTTACTTCTGTAGTTCCTTCTTTGATGGCTAAAACACTAGAGGCGTTTAAAGTAGCATCGGTAATATCATCATCTTGACTTACAGCACCTACTTGTGCATCAACATAGGTTTTTACAGCCTGTTCTGTTGGGAAGTCTACATCAGAATTATCTACTAAAGTTCCATCGGTAGATTTGTTAGCGGTGTTTTCTTTGTCCGTTCCTAGTGCTGCAATTGCAGTTATGTTCGCCGCAATCTCCGTATCGTTGCTAGAAATATTGTTTGTATTTGCTGTTTCTGCATCGGTAGCTCTAGTCACTTCGTTAGCAATAGCGGTAGTATTTGCAGTAATATCATCGGACTCTTCTAAAGCTGATAAATCCACCGTTACTTCTGTAGTTCCTTCCTGGATGGCTAAAATGCTAGAGGCATTTAAAGTAGCATCGGTGATATCATCATCTTGACTTACAGCACCTACTTGTGCATCAACATAGGTTTTTACAGCCTGTTCTGTTGGGAAGTCTACATCAGAATTATCAGCTAATGTACCATCGGTAGATTTGTTAGCGGTGTTTTCTTTGTCGGTTCCCAGTGATGCAATTGCCGTTGTGTTCGTAGCAATCTCCGTATCGTTGCTAGAAATATTATTTGCATTTGCTGTTTCTGCATCGGTAGCTCTAGTCACTTCGTTAGCAATAGCCGTAGTATTTGCAGTAATATCATCGGACTCTTCTAAAGCTGATAAGTCTACCGTTACTTCTGTAGATCCTTCTTTGATGGCTAAAACACTAGAGGCGTTTAAAGTAGCATCGGTGATATCATCATCTTGACTTACAGCACCTACTTGTGCATCAACATAGGTTTTAACGGCCTGTTCTGTTGGGAAGTCTACATCAGAATTATCCGCCAAAGTACCATCGGTAGATTTGTTAGCGGTGTTTTCTTTGTCCGTTCCCAGTGATGCAATTGCCGTTGTGTTCGCCGCAATCTCCGTATCGTTGCTAGAAATATTATTTGCATTTGCTGTTTCTGCATTGGTAGCTCTGGTCACTTCGTTGGAAATGGCAGTTGCGTTTGCCGTCTCAGCCGCTGTCGCTCTGGTCACTTCATTAGCAATTGCCGTAGTATTTGCAGTAATATCATCGGACTCTTCTAAAGCTGATAAGTCTACCGTTACTTCTGTAGTTCCTTCCTGGATGGCTAAAATGCTAGAGGCATTTAAAGTAGCATCGGTGATATCATCATCTTGACTTACAGCACCTACTTGTGCATCAACATAGGTTTTAACCGCTTGTTCTGTTGGGAAGTCTACATCAGAATTATCCGCCAAAGTACCATCGGTAGATTTGTTAGCGGTGTTTTCTTTGTCCGTTCCCAGTGATGCAATTGCCGTTGTGTTCGCCGCAATCTCCGTATCGTTGCTAGAAATATTATTTGCATTTGCTGTTTCTGCATTGGTAGCTCTGGTCACTTCGTTGGAAATGGCAGTTGCGTTTGCCGTCTCAGCCGCTGTCGCTCTGGTCACTTCATTAGCAATTGCCGTAGTATTTGCAGTAATATCATCGGACTCTTCTAATGCTGATAAGTTAACCGTTACTTCTGTAGTTCCTTCTTTGATGGCTAAAACACTAGAGGCATTTAAAGTAGCATCGGTGATATCATCATCTTGACTTACAGCACCTACTTGTGCATCAACATAGGTTTTAACTGCTTGTTCTGTTGGGAAGTCTACATCGGAATTATCAGCTAACGTACCATCGGTAGATTTGTTAGCGGTGTTTTCTTTGCCATCTAATAAAGTAGTAAAATTGGTGGTATTTGTATTGATGTCATTTTGTAGAGCAACAATTGCACTGTCAGTTTCTTTTTTTATGAAGTCAATTGCTTCCTGTACATTGGATGCGGTGATCCCTGAAATATTATTATTATAACTGTTACTGTTTGCAGCAGTATTTATCAAAAGTGTTGTAGTACTGTTGCTAAAGGTATAGGTGCCGTCACTATTATCTATTAGGTTTGCTTTTTCTATGCGTGCATCGATACCATTTTCATCGGAATAAGTAAAACTACCATCATTATTATCGGTTAAGCTTGTAATTGTTTGACCACCGGTAATATCAATACATAGACTGGTCCATATATTGTTTCGGTATTGGTATAAACAGTCTTCGTCGGTATTGTAGGCTAATGCGCCATTAATAGGGGTAATAGCATTCATCTCCGCGTTTGTGATACGGGTAACTACTAAAACTTTTGAATTGCTTTCTAATTCTAAAATTGAATTTGAATCAATATTATTAATATGGTCACCAATTTTTACCTGTCCATAGGAGGAGAGGACCAGACTTAGAAATAGAACTAAGGGGGATAAAACTTTCATAGTGGGTTGTGTTTTCTCGTAAAACTACCAAACATTTATACCAATGAAAGGATATTTGTTGTGAAATGTAGTATTTCGTCTGTCAAATAAGTAGTTTTAACGTATAACTTTGTAGGTTTTATCTGTAATATATTTATTTTTAGCTAAAATAGTCGCTAAAAAAATCCCATTATCTTTCTTAAGAAAATGGGATGCTATTTTAAATACTAGTGTACTCTGAATGTTTAATAAGTAGGCTGTGCTAAGTATAAGAAGCCTTGAAACTCATAGCCTAGATCATACATATTTACAATGTAAAAGTAGATGCCTGAAGGTAAGCCTGCGTCTCTTTGAATCACATTATTATCTACATTAGAAATTCCAGCAAATTCATTGGTGTAATTTTCTTGTCTAAACACTAGAAGACCGTTACGATCATATAACTTTAATTCATTCTGACTAGATAATTCTAACTCTTCAATAACTAGTACATCATTAATACCATCGCCATTAGGAGATAAATAGAAATTATCAATAGTTAAACGATCTTGAGGTACCAATAAACTACCAATAGTAATAATCTCATAGTCGTCCGGTAAAAATTCTTCAGAAGTAATAATTCCATTTTCACTATCCCCACTTACTACGGTATTGCCTAGAATATCCCATTTTTGTTCTGTTTTGTTCCAGCCTACAACCAATAGGTTTTCAATAACTTCTGTTAAGGTGTTTATGGCACTTCTACTATTCCAAGAAATGGTAACGGTAGAAGGGACGCTACTTTCCAAACGCCAAAATTCTTGTGTATTGATTAAGCTTAATTGTCGGTCTTTATCACCTGTATCAAACGTTTGTGTGAATGATAAGGGTGCATTCGGGTTCTCAAAAAAGTAGGCGCATTTTGCGGTTAAGTTTATGCTATTGCTATTTAGAATTAATGGACGCAATTGAAACTCGTCTCCAATAGGGAACTGATAGGTTTGTTGATTGGTAATTAAAGCATATCCGTTTATTTTAGACATATTGCTCTCACCATTGTGCATGGCATTATCTAAAAGTCCAAAATAGATAGCTTCTAATGATTTTTGAGTCATGATATCACCAGCAACAAAATTTACGTTGTTGGTAGCATTGGCCGCAATGTTTAAGGTAACACCACTGCTTGCAAATATTTCAAAATCATAAAAGATGGGAGATACTGTTCCTTGGATATTTAAAAAACGGGAACCGTAAAAGCCTACCAAACCTAAGTTTTGATCAAAGGGCGCATTATTGATAAAGTTGGTATGAAAACCCACCTCGGCACTATCATGTATTTGCATGCCACCGGTATGATTTAATGCCGTTTGTGCGTGACTTGACAGACCAACAAATAAGAAAAGGATGTAGTGTAAGTACTTCATATTAAAAGTCTGTTACGGTGTAGTACCATGATGCATCAACAGGAGCTCCCGCTCCATCAAGAATTTCTACATCAAAATGTGTTGTCTTCGGAGCAGTTGCCAAACTTGAAGCAAATACCCTAATTAATCTTGCTGTATTTGTTCCTAGTAATGTTAATTGTATCGTATATAAATCATCAGCTCTAATATTACCAGCAATAAAAGTAACTCTGTATAAACCTGTTCCAAGTTTTGAGGTTACCGCTCCATTTTCTTTTGTTGGAGAAGATGGTATAGATACAGCATTTCTATTTACCATTCCCATAGCAACAACAGCAGGAGCTTTCCAATCTGTTCCTGTTGCGGTAGAGGTTAATACCTGTCCGTTAGTTCCGGTATCGCCATCTTTATCTTTAAAGCTGCCGTCTAACTGCATGTTGTTTGCAACGTGTAAACTTTCATTAGGAGTAGCCGTACCAATACCTACATTCTGATTCGCTATTATTCTAAGAGCTTCGGTACCACCTGTTGTGAATGCTAATTGGTCAGCGGCGTCACGGTACATACCTGTATCCGAATCATCTGTGAATCTGTATGAAGGTTGGCCTGTAGTTCCCGGTGAATTGTTTAAGCCTGAAGTTCTAGTGGTTCCATCAACTCTCAGTTTGTTTGTTCCAGGAGCATCTGGCCCTATTGCCACACTACCTGTGCCTATAAAGAATAAATCAGAGCCATTTAAATCGTAGGTTCTGTCTTCACTAGCAGTTTGAACTAAATTACTGGAGCTTAAGTTATTTACAGCTGTATCTTCCCAAGTAGCAACACCTGCGCCATCTGTTGTTAATATTTGTCCAGCGGTACCGTCTACATTGGTAATAGTGTTTGCACCAATAGTTGCCGTTCCTGCTGTGGTTAATGTTCCTGTAGTAGAGATGTCATCTGTAAATATTGGGTTAATTTTTGATCCGTCTATTGCTGCTAATGGGTTTACATCAGCATTAATAATAGTACCGTCTAAAATTTTATTAGAAGAAACAGCAGCATCAATTATTTTAGCAGAAGTGACTGCATTGTTAGCAATTTTAACTGTAGTAATGGCATTATCAGCAATTGTAAGTGTCCCGTTATTTGCTAGGGTTGCATCACCTCCAAGGGTATTTGCTTGGGCTGTGTTAGCAGCATCACCAATAAATATATTGGCATCAGCTAAGGCATTAGACCCCGTAATTTGAGTATCTACATATATTTTAGTTGCCGCATCTTGGTCTAAAGTCGGGTCAGCAACATCTACTATTTTAAGGCTTCCAACAGAAAGGTCAGCCGTTGGAACAGCAAAACCAGTTAAAGATATATTTGCTTTATCTAGTTTATCATCTGTTACATTAGCGTCAAGAATTTTAACTGTAGTAATGGCGTCGTCAGCAATCGTAAGTGTCCCATCATTCGCTAAAGTTGCATCACCTCCAAGGGTATTTGCTTGGGCTGTGTTAGCAGCATCACCAATAAATATATTGGCATCAGCTAAAGCATTAGACCCCGTAATTTGAGTATCTACATATATTTTAGTTGCCGCATCTTGGTCTAAAGTTGGGTCAGCAACATCTACTATTTTAAGGCTTCCAACAGAAAGGTCAGCCGTTGGAACAGCAAAACCAGTTAAAGATATATTTGCTTTATCTAGTTTATCATCTGTTACATTAGCGTCAAGAATTTTAACTGTAGTAATGGCGTCATTAGCAATCGTAAGGGTCCCATCATTCGCTAAAGTTGCATCACCTCCAAGGGTATTTGCTTGGGCAGTACCTGTTGCGTCACCAATAAAAATATTAGTATCTGCTAACGCATTAGAACCTGTAATTTGAGTGTCTACATAAATTTTAGTTGCCGCATCTTGGTCTAAAGTCGGGTCAAGTACATCTGTTATTTTTACATTTCCGATAGAAAGGTCTGCCGTTGGAACAGCAAACCCAGTTAAAGATATATTTCCTTTATCCAATTTATCATCTGTTACATTAGCGTCTAAAATTTTAACTGTAGTAATGGCGTCATCAGCAATTGTAAGTGTCCCATCATTTGCTAAAGTAGCATCACCACTAATAGTTCTTGCATTTGCATCTGTACCATCAGATATAATAATTTGTGTATCTGCTAATGTAGGTAATTCAGAGGCTTGGGTTGCCCAAACCGTTGCGCCTGCTACTGTGGTTAAAATTTGCCCGTCTGTTGTACTAGGGTTTATTTTAGCTTCAGTTACAGCATTATCCGCAAGTTCATTTGTGGTAATTCCATTTGCGCTTACCGCTAAAGTATAAGGATCAGTAGTGTCGCCAATTCCGTTTCGTGTTAAAGTGGTATTTCCTAAAGTTGGTCCTACAACTTCATTACCTATAATACCATCTACTTCTGTAATTGCCAATGTAGATTGGTCGGCAAGTACCCAGTCCGTACCGTCGTATCTTAATATTTCACCAGCTGTTGTACCGTCGGCTAACTTAGAAGGCGTAATCGTTCTATCTAAAAGATCTGCGTCTGCAATGCTGCCGTCTAAAATATCTTCAGATACGATAGTTTCATTTAAAATTTTGGCACTTGTAATTCCGTCATCTTTTACTTGAATTCCAGTAACATTATCAGGATTTACTTCTATAGTAAGGTCATCTGCTTTTATCTCTAGATCCATAGCGACTAAAGCAGCATCGAGAGCCGTACCGGTAATAGAACCGTTTGTAGAGATAACATCTTCACCTAAGCTAGTAGCTATGGCTGCGGCATCTTGCCATTCAGGGTCTCCATTAAGATCTGTTCCTAAAACTCTATTGGCAAAAGCAACACCTGCAGTTCCTATCTTATCTGTAGTTACGGCATCATCTGCAAGTTCTAAAGTATTTACCGCATTGTCTGCAAGTTTTGCATTCGTAATGGCATCGTCTGCCACATCTACTTCTACTATAGTGCCGTCTAGAATATCTTCAGAAAGTATGGTTTCATTTAAAATCTTATCGGTAGTTACAGCATCGGGACCAAGTTTAATATTGGTGATTCCCGCATCTGCTACGCGCACATTGGATTCTACGAGTGTGGCGCCAAGACCGTTAGTTACCACAATTGAAGTGTCACCGGCCGTAAGATCTTTTCCGGTAACATTATCTACATTTAAAGGAGCCCATTCAACGAACGAACTTGCGTTAGTTTGTAAGATAGTATTAGGTAGGCCTGCTGCCATCTTTCCAGGTTGGATAGTTCCATTCTGAATTTTACTGTTGTTTACAGCATTATCAGCTACTTTATTCAATGTAACTGCGCCGTCTACTAATTTTGTAGTGCTGATGGTGCCATCTTGAATGTTAGAAGCATTTAATAAACCTACTTCAAAATTATAATTTGTATCTGTCGTTTTAGTGATGCTAATGGATTCAAAATTACCAGGATTTTCTAATGCCTCACTAGTAAACGTCAAGGTTTCACCAAATGCTTCGCAAATATTAATCCACTGTAAGCCATCATAATAATGGATACATTGTTCCTCGGTATTGTACACCATGGCACCTTCAAGAGGGGTAATGGCATTCATTTGAGCATTGGTTACTCTTGAAACAACAAAAGCTTTGTCAATACTTTCTAGTTCCAATAAGGAGGATGGGTTTATGGTTTGAGGGTTGTTTCCTATTTTAACTTGGGCCTGTAGCTGTCCTGATCCAAGAAATAGAAAGGCTATAATTACAACTGTTTTGAAATAAAAATTGCGCATAAGTGTAAGAACTTAATAGGGGTTATTTTGATAAAACTACAATTATATAAAGATTTCACCACTTTTTTAGGATGAAATGCAATTGCTCTAGTTTAACTGGTTGAAAGTTAAGGAATAGCTCTGTAAATGACCAGAGTTTTTATTGTGGTATTTTGATTAAAAGTGTAGGTTTATTCCCTCATACGGAGCTTTATTTTGTTCGAAAATTCTTGCTTTGAAGGCTCCTTTTAGTGTAGTATTTTTGTCTTGAATATGAATGAAACTTCCTTCGCGTAGCCCTACTACAGGAGTGCTATTAAAGCAATGAAACTCCTTAATTCTAGTGGCTCTAGTTTCGCCATTATGAGTGCTGGTAGGGTCCGGATCTAAATAATGTGCGTTGATATTGAATGGTACAAGTCCTAATGTTTCAAAACTTGGAGGATATACAATAGGCATATCATTGGTGGTTTGCATATTTACACCTGCAATATTGCTTCCTGCACTAGTGCCAAAATACGGTGCACCTGTCAAAATTTTGTTTTTTAACGGCTTCATTAGTCCTAGTTCATGTAATTGTTGTACCAGTAGAAAGGTGTTGCCGCCTCCGGTAAAGAAGGCCTCTGCCTCTTGGATGCCCTTTGCAGGATCTTTATAGGTGTGCAAGCCCACTACTTTTTTGTTTATCGTAGCAAATGCTTTTGCAACTAAAGCGGTGTATGCGTCATGTGTAATGCCTCCTGGTCTAGCGTATGGAATAAAGGTAACCGTGGTTACTGTTTTAAAAAAGTCTTCTAAGGTTTCTAAAAGATAAGCCAAATATGGTTCTCCGTGAAGCGTAGATGTGCTAGCAAGTAGTAAATTTTTCAATTTGTAGTATTTTTTGATCTGCTAAATTAACAAAAGTTTAATGGTGCATTATTTTTTTTTGAGGACAACTTATATTTCCTTTATACTTAACTTTAACTTGTAATGATACGACCCTTGTTCAATATTGGAAAACGAGTAAGGTTTTTAACACTACGTATTTCTTAGATAAAAGAACCTTATGAAAAAAATTATACTTTTTATATGCTTACTTACTTTCTCAATAGCGCAAAGTTTTGCGCAAGACCAAGACCGTACCTTTTTGCGAGGTAAAGTAATGTACCGCAATAGTAATGTGCAAAATGAAAATGTTATAAATGTAAATACCGAATTAGGAGTAATTACGAATACGGATGGCGAATTTGGTATTAATGTTAAAGTAGGGGATGAGCTTGTATTTACGGCACTGAATTACCAGATGAAACGCGTTATTATTACTCCTGAAATTATAGCCAATAATAGGCTTGTGGTTGAAGTGAATGAAAAAGTAACCGAACTTGATGAAGTAGTAGTAGGTCCTGAAAATCAAGAAGCATTTCTTATTGTAAAGAATGAAGAGTTTAAAAAATACGAGTATGGTATAGATGAAACTTCAAGAGTAGAAAATATAGCCATGTCTGATCAAGAGCGGGGTATGCAAAACGGAATCAATTTTGTAAATATTTTTAAAGCCATAAAAAAAGGAATTAAAAATGAAGATGGTACCACTACAGAAGCTGCGCCTAGATTAAAAGTGAGTGATGTATTGCGTCAAGTGTATGATGATCAATTCTTTGTGTCTGATTTGCAATTGCCGCAAGATAAAATTACGCAGTTCTTATACTATTGTGATACGCGTTTGCCAGAACAATCGCTACTTAAAAAAACCAATGAGTTTGAACTGATTGATTTTCTAGTGAATGCAAGTAAAGATTTTCGCGCACAACTAGATGATAAAAACTAGTCTCTATAGCGCCTTTTTTTTTATTTGTGCTGCAAGTTTGCACGCACAAGACACTGCTTCTAAAGAAATTGCAGGTAGGGTATCTAGTGCGGATGGTGATGTAGCCGCTACACATGTATTAAATATTAGTTTACAAAAAGCAGCGATTACAGATATTGATGGCTTTTTTACCATTACGGCACGTTTAAATGATACTTTAGTTTTTTCAGCAGTACAGTTTCAGCGTAAAGAGCTTGTAATGACTAAAGAATTACTAGCCAGTAAATCGTTAAATATCAACTTAGAACCCTCTTTAAATGCCTTAGATGAGGTAGTGGTTATGCCCTTTAATCTAAGTGGCCAGTTGGGTAGAGATATGAATAGGATTGAAATTGACCCGCCCTTGACGGCAGCAAGTTTAGGATTGCCTAATGCTTTTGTAAAGAAAATGAGCCAAGCGGAGCGCAAAGCTTTTTCTGCAAGATCAGGAGGACCTTTACTAACTGCACTTAATGCTTTGACGGGTGAAACTAAGAGGCTGCGTCTAATTAGTGACCGCGAAGCAAAATATTCGCGAACAGAGTTTATTCGAAAAGCCTACCATGATTCTCTCTATGTAAAGCAATTGAAAATACCTGCAGATAAGATTAATGACTTTATGTATTTCTGCGAGATAGATTCCTCTTTTGCAGCAATTGATAAGAAAGATAACTTAAGTATTTGGGAGTTTATGCTACAGAAAAGCATGGCTTACCGAAAGAACTATGAATTAGATTAATCCTTATTTCATTATAAATTTAAACAAACTTTTATCCCTAAGCTTTTGATTAGAAAATTAAAACATACGCTTGTTTTTATATGCTTTGCAGCTAGTTTTTACGGGCAAGCACAGGGTGTTTTTTCAAAAGATATAGAAGGGAAGGTTTCTAGTGCCGATGGCGATGTTGCAGCAACGCATGTACTCAATGTTTCTACCAAGAAAGCTGCGATTACTGATATTGACGGATTTTTTAAGATTTCAGCAAGCTTAAAAGATACCCTAGTTTTTTCAGCCATTCAATTTCAACGAAAAGAAATTATTGTCACCGCAGAGATTCTCACCAGTAAAACTATTTATATTACCCTAGATCCTGCATTAAATGAATTGAAGGAGGTAGTAGTCATGCCTTATAATTTAACAGGTAATCTAGCTCAAGATATGCGTAGTGAACCGGTAGTCGTTGCTGCTACCTTAGGATTGCCCAATGCATACGTGAAGAAAAAAACACAGGGTGAGCGTAAACTCAATGAAGCTACCACAGGTGGTGGTTTAATACCTGTAAATCCTATAATTAATGCCATATCGGGTAGAACCAAAATGCTTAAAGACCGTGTAAAGCGCGATGAAAAATATGCGCGAACAGAACGAGTGAGAGCTTTTTATGCGGATACCCTTTATGTAACAGAATTAAAAATTCCCGCTTTAAAGATTGATGACTTTTTATACTTCTGTGAAGTAGATGATTCGTTTTCGAGTGTTGTTGATACGCACGATAAAATTAGGATATGGGAATTTCTCAAGAAGAAAAGTAAAGTGTATCGGGAAAATAACAACATAGATACTCCCTAATTTAATAGCCTACAACCGTGAGAAAAAGCGCTAAAGAATATCTTGTTATACTGATACTGTTCCAAGCAATGGGGATGCAAGCACAAGATCATCAAGTGACTTTAGAAGGGAATGTGCAGGTGGTAAATTCAGAATTAGCAGGCATTCATGTGCAAAATATTTCTACCAAGAAAGCAACAATTACAGATGGCTATGGCTTCTTTGCGCTTGCGGTACGTTTATCGGATACGGTCGTATTTTCGTCCGTACAATTGAAAAACAAAGAAATCATAATCACCCAAGCTATTTTAGAAAGCAAGCAGTTTATAGTTTCTTTAGAGGAGGCTGAAAATAAATTGGAAGAAGTGGTGGTTATGCCCTATAATTTATCAGGAGATTTATCTAAAGATGCGCGCGGTTTAAAGCTGTCTACGGTGTCTTCTTCCACTTTAGGTCTGCCTAATACTCATGTGGTGAAAATGACCTATAATGAGCGGAAATTATTGGAGGCAGATCGGGGTACCATGATTAAAGTTCTCCCGCTAGGTTTTGCTATAAATACACATAAAATCTTAAATAGAATTTCGGGTCGTACGAAAATGTTGAAAGAACGTATTGTCAGAGAGGAAAAGAATAACATGGTTGCGCAACTAATGGCTTATTACCCAGATTCTATTATTACTAAGAACCTTAAAATTCCAGACCTACAACTACATGAGTTTGTATATTTTTGCGAAACAGATGAGAATTTTGACGCACTATTAAAATCAGAAGATCAATTACTTGTTTGGGAGTTTTTAGAGCGTAAAAGCATAGTATTTCTAAAAACAGAATAAACTAGATTAGCTTTATCTTTGGCACAAGCTTTGCTAAATTGACTCATAAAAGAAGCATACTATATATTATGAAACCACTGAAGAAACTTATTTTAATTTTACTATTCCCTTTATTAGCATTTACTGCAGTGCATAAATTTTATGTAACCGTGACCAATATTGCGTACTCAGAAAAAGATAAGGCGCTACAAATTACCTCGCGTATTTTTATTGATGATTTAGAGAAAACGCTGAATGAGCGCTACGGAATTAAAGGAAGGATGGCTACTGAAAATGAACTAAAAGATATGGAGGTGTATATTGAAAAATACATAAGATCAAAATTCATCCTCACGATAAATCAGGAGCAACAAGAATACAAATTCATTGGTAAAAAGTATGATAATGATGTTGTTGTAGTCTACTTAGAAGTACCTAAGGTTAATTACGCTAAAATAAAATCTATAGCAGCCACAAATGAGGTTCTTGTAGATCTGTTTGACGAGCAACAAAATGTGGTCCATTTTAAATTTCCTGGCAAGAAGAAGAGTTTTGTACTTACCCGTGAAAATAATAAAGGAATGTTAAACTTAGAATAATACGTTAACAATTTCTTAAAAAAGCTTTAATTTTCTAGCGACTAAATTAATTAATTCGAGAAATGAGCAAAATTAAGTACTACTTCACAGCACTTTTGTTTGTGTTTGCAGGTGTTCTAAGCGCACAAGACACAGAAGTTAAAGAAAAATCAGCGCCACATGGCAATGTTAATGAATTCAAACAGATGTACGAAGAGTTTGCAACTCCGAATACGTACAGATCTGCATCTGGAGCTCCAGGTCCTAATTACTACCAGCAGCAAGCTGATTATAAGATGGATATTACGCTAGATGATAAAAATGCAAAAATCTTTGGTGAAGAAACCATCACCTATACCAACAATTCTCCAGATGATCTAGAGTTTTTGTGGTTGCAATTAGATCAAAACGTACGTACAAAAGATACGAAGTCTGATTTAAGAAATGGGTCAGCAGCACCTTTTGCAAGTACTGTAGAACGTTTTACTGGAACTTTTATGACGGCACCTTTTGATGGTGGTTTTAATATTGAGTACGTGAAGGATGCAAATGGTAAAGCATTACCTTTCACCATCAACCAAACCATGATGCGTGTAGATTTACCATCACCATTAAAAAGTAAAGCTCAAGTTTCTATAAAAGTAAAATGGAACTATAATATTCCAGATCATACCGTAAGCAGAGCACGTTCTGGTTATGAGTATTTTCCTGAAGATGGGAACCGTGCTTATGTAATAGCACAGTTTTTTCCGAGAATGGCAGTTTATAGTGATGTAGAAGGATGGCAGAACCATCAATTCTGGGGGAATGGCGAATTTGCACTTCCTTTTGGAGATTATGAAGTAAATATTACTGTTCCTGCAGATCATATTTTAGATGGTACTGGAGAACTTCAGAATACAAAAGAGGTTTTCTCTAAAGAAATGATGAAGCGTTATGAGTTGGCTAAAAAATCTTATGATAAGCCAGTAATCATCGTTACACAAGCAGAGGCGGAAGCAGCAGAAAAAGGTTTTTCTGAAAAAACAAAAACATGGAAGCTGAAAGCTGAAAATGTTCGTGATTTTGGTTTCGCAACGTCAAGAAAGTTTATCTGGGACATGCAAGCGGTAAAAGTAGGTAGCAAAGATGTAATGGCTATTTCTATGTATCCAAAAGAAGGAAATCCATTATGGGAAGAATATTCTACAAAAGCAGTAGCACATACCTTAAGATCATATTCTTCACACACGTTTGATTATCCTTATCCAAAGGCAATTTCGGTACATGCAAAAAATCAAGGGATGGAATATCCTATGATATGCTGGAATTATGGTAGACCAGAAAAAGATGGTACCTATTCTGACCGCGTTAAATACGGAATGATTAGTGTAATTATACATGAAGTAGGACATAACTTTTTCCCGATGATTGTAAACTCTGATGAACGTCAGTGGGGATGGATGGATGAAGGTTTAGATACTTTTATGCAATACATGGCAGAACAAGAATTTGGAGAAGCTTATCCTGCAGCAATTGCGCCAAATGATAAATACCCTTCTAGAAGAGGAGAGCCTTCTAAGATTGTACCTTACATGAGTGGAGATCAAGATTACATATCGCCAATTATGTCTAACCCAGAAAATGTATTTCAATTAGGGAACAATGCCTACGGTAAGCCTGCTACAGCATTAAATATTCTTAGAGAAACAGTAATGGGAAGAGAATTGTTTGATCATGCCTTCAAAACATATTCTCAAAGATGGATGTTTAAGCACCCTACTCCTGAAGATTTTTTCCGTACGATGGAAGATGCATCTGCAGTAGATTTAGATTGGTACTGGAGAGGTTGGTTTTATACCACTAACTTTGTTGATATAGGGGTTGGTAATGTTAAGAAGTATGTAGTTACAGATAAGCCAACGGCAAAAATGAAAGAATATGCTGCGGCTAGAAATCAAGATATAAAAGATTTACCACCATTAGTATACTTAGCGGAAGAAGGATCAGAAGATTATGATGATGCTTTAAGAGGTAAGATGGCATCAGAAGTTTCAAAGCCATTGAAAGAATTTATGATGGATAACATGACTCCTGCAGAGAGAACGGCGGTTAAAGAGCCTAAGTTTTTCTATGAAGTTACGTTTACGAAACCAGGAGGTATTCCAATGCCGTTAATTGTAGAGTATACTTATGCAGATGGTTCTAAAGAGAACATTACATACCCTCCACAAATATGGAGAAAGAACCCAAAAGAGGTTACACGTATGCTTTCTTTACAAAAAGAATTGACAAGTGTTGTCGTAGATCCAAAAGCTGAAACAGCAGATATTGATACGACTAACAACTCTTGGCCTAAGAAAGAGGAGCAGTCAGATTTTGATAAGTTTAAAAACGATCAAGAAGACTAAGCTTTTAATAATAAAGTTTAAGGTGTTAAAAGCCTGGAATGAAAACAGCCGTTTTTATTCTAGGCTTTTTTTATGGAATACGTTTTTTAGTCTTGTGGTTTGTAATATGTTAAATGTTTAAAAAGGAGAATTATGTTTTAGTCATTTTTTTATGGGACTCACAAACTTCTGATTATATTTGTATCATGTTAACGACACATTTTTTATTTATAAGTGGTGGAGAGATATTCTTCATACTTTTTATAGTGGTGATGGTATTTGGAGCAGATAAAATTCCAGATATCGCCCGTGGCTTGGGTAAAGGGATGCGTCAATTAAAAGATGCTACTGAAGATATTAAACAAGAAATTCAGAAAAGCGCAGATAAACAAGGCATCAATACCGATTTCACTAGAGATATTAAAAGCGAAATAAATAAAGTAAAAGAAAACATTAACGAGGTTACGGGTACCATCAAGAGAAAGTAACTATGCTCGATAAATTGTTAACCTGGGATAGGGAAACTTTTATTTATTTGAATAGCCTAGGAATAGAAAAATACGATCAGTTTTGGGGTATTGCTACTAATATTTCTACCTGGATTCCACTCTATATCACATTCCTTTTTTTGGTCATCTATAAGAATAGTACCAAAGAAAAATTTCAAAAAATTAGTACGGCTGTTCTAATGTTGATTTTTGTTCTATTGTTAACAGGATTAACCAAAGAATTAGTAGGAAGAATACGCCCTAGTGCAGACGCAGAACTAAATACCTTAATACGTATTATTAAGGGATCTGATGGCTTTAGTTTCTTTTCAGGGCATTCTGCATTTTCTTTTTCACTAACGACTATTGTTGTCCTCTTTATAAAAGAGCGTTTTAAATGGAGTTGGGCATTTTATTGCTGGCCTATATTTTTAGCATTTAGTCGCATATATGTAGGAGTACACTATCCCGTAGATTTAATAACAGGTGCTGTAGTTGGAATAGTATCCGCAAATTTATTTTATAAAATTCATCTAAAATTTATAGTACCCTACTCAGTGTCAGGCCATCACGAATAGGTAATAAAACCGTTTCCACTCGTAGGTCTTCTTTTAGCTTTTTATTGTAGTCCAATAGTATTTTTGTCACTTTATCTTTAGGCTGGAGTGGTTCTACCACTTTTCCAGACCACAGTACATTATCAGAAAGAATAACACTGCCCGGTCTTGTTTTTTTCAATACGGTTTCAAAATAGTGATCATAACTTGCTTTTTCTGCATCAATAAAAATCAAATCAAAGGTTTCATCCATGTCAGGAATAAGTTTAAGCGCGTCACCAGTATGCTGGATGATTTGAGAGCCAAATCCGCTTTTATCAAAATACGTACGCTGCATTTCTACCAGTTCCTCATTAACATCAATCGTATGTAAAGTTCCGTTCTTCTGTAAACCTTCGGCCAAACAAATAGCGGAGTACCCAGTATAGGTGCCAATTTCTAAAATGGTTTTAGGGTTGATGATTTTAGATAATAAACTTAGAGCTCTTCCTTGAAAATGACCCGTAATCATTCTAGGCTGTATTACTTTTAAATGCGTCTCTTTTGTAAGCTCTTGTAGCACTTTAGGTTCAGACTGAGAATGGTCTGTAATGTAATTTTCAAGTAATGGAGATAAGAAATGCATGTAAAAAAATTTTTACAAAAATAGATATTAATAGTATCTTCAAGTAAACTTTTTAAAGATGAATACAATTAGACTTCGGGAAGCTCTTGTTACAGATATCCCCACATTACGATTATTTGAGCAAGGCCTTATTGAAGCAGAACGCCCGTGTGATGAAACCATAAAAGATAATCCTGTGCACTATTATGATTTGGAGGGACTTTTAAAAGATACTACAGCGCAGGTATTAGTTGCAGAGTATGATGCGAGCGTCGTTGCTTGTGGCATGGTGCTAACGGCGCAGGCAAGACCTTACTTAAAACATCAACAATATGCAATTATTCGTTTTTTGTATACGGAACCAGAGTATAGAGGCAAGGGTATCAATGCTAAAATAATAGCAGCTTTAAAAACTTGGGCAAATGAAAACGGATTATCAGAGGTGAGGCTTACGGTTTATCAAGATAATATACCCGCAATTAAAGCCTATGAAAAAGTCGGTTTTACCAAGCACATTATAGAAATGCGATTGCCTTAGGGAAGTCAATCTTTATTGTGCGTACTAAATACAATTGTAAATCGTAATTTTATAAAAAAAAAGCTTTTTATGCCATTTGAAAATTCGCTAGCCTACGCGCAACAATTAGACCAACAAGATCCTTTAAGAAACTATAGAGAAGAATTTCATTTTCCAGAAGTTAATGGAAAGCCCGTGATCTACTTTACAGGAAATTCTTTAGGCTTACAGCCAAAGAGAACAGAAGCTATAGTAGCCGAAGTAATGACAGATTGGGCAAAGTTAGCGGTAGAAGGGCATTTTTATGCGGAAAAGCCTTGGTGGGATTACCATGAGCGCTTAGCAGCCCCTTTGGCAAAAGTTGTTGGTGCAAAGACGGCGGAAGTTTCCGTGATGAACACCCTTACGGTAAACTTGCATTTGCTAATGGTATCTTTCTATAGGCCTACGCCAAAACGTTTTAAAATTATTTGTGAAGAGAAGGCTTTTCCTTCAGATCAATATATGCTTACTAGTCAGGTGAAATTTCATGGATTTGATCCTAAAGATGCTATTGTCGAGGTAAAGAAAAGAGACGGAGAACACCATTGGCGTACAGAGGATGTTGTCGCCAAGATTAACGAAGTAGGAGATGAGTTAGCCTTAGTGCTTATAGGCGGCGTTAACTATTATAACGGACAAGTTTTTGATATGGGAACAATTATAAAAGCAGGCCAGGCCGTTGGTGCTTTTGTAGGTTGGGATCTGGCCCATGGCGCTGGTAATATTGAACTAAAGCTTAACGAGTGGAATGCCGATTTTGCCGCATGGTGTAGCTATAAATATATGAATAGCGGTCCAGGGAATGCCTCCGGAGTATATATTAATGAAAAGCACTTAAATAATCCAGATATTCCAAGATTTGAAGGGTGGTGGGGAACCAAAAAAGAAACACGCTTTTTAATGAAGCCGGAGTTCGAGCCTATGGAAAATGCAGACGCATGGCAATTAAGTAATGCTCCAATATTATCTGTAGCCCCGTACTTAGCTTCCCTAACAATGTTTGAAGAAGTAGGGATGCCGGCATTAATTAAAAAGAGAGATACTATTGTTGCTTATCTTGAGTACATACTTCAGGAAATAGATGCTGAGGTTTCTAGTAGTTTTGAAATAATTACACCCGAAGACCGCGGTTGTCAATTATCTGTTTTCTTACATGGGCAAGGTAAATCTTTGTTTGATTATTTGATGAAAAATGGAGTGATCACAGATTGGAGAGAGCCTAATGTAATCCGTTTAGCACCAGCACCTTTTTACTGTTCTTATGAAGACATGTATAGATTTGGGCAATTACTTAAAAAAGGAATCTTAGCTTTAGAAAAAGAAAATTCTTAGCATTAAGGCTAGGGCAATAACCAAATGAAGTCACTGCAACTTATTCTATCTAATCCGCGATACTTTGCACCGGCTTGGTCTTTTGCTACGTTAAATATTTTGTTTGGAACCTGGGCAACCTATATTCCGTTGATCAAAGAAGATATTGGTTTGGATAAAGCTAGCTTAGGTTTTGCGATTTTTTTTCTGTCCTTAGGTAATTTTACAATTTTTCCGGTAGCGTCAAGATTAATTAATAAGATAGGAGTAGGCAAATCTGTATGGTATGGGCTAATTTTAATTTGTCTGTCTTCCGTTTTGCCATTTATTGCCGTTAATTATTTTACTTTAATTGCGGCGCTTTATTGTTATGGTGCTGCCAATGGTTTTTTAGATATTTCTATGAATACTTTGGTGACTGAAATTGAAAAAGAAGACCGTCAAAACTTTATGTCTGCCGCCCATGGTTTTTTTAGTTTAGGGGGCGTTATTGCTGGGATTGGTAGTTTTTTAATAGTACTTCTAGATAACAGGGTACTTCATATATGTGGTACTGTAGCACTATTGTTAATTGCAAGTGCGCTCTTACGAAAAAATTATATGCATATCATATCGCCGCCCATAGAAAAAGAAGCTTTTAAGATAAAGAATTTTAAACCGCTGTTTCTCTTGGGGATTATTTCTTTTGTAATTATGGGAAGCGAAGGAGCTATAATTGATTGGAGTGGAATTTATTTACAAGAAATTAATTTAGCGCCAGAAAAATTTATCGGATTAGGGTTTTTAGCTTTTTCTATCATGATGACCTTAGGTAGGTTTCTGGCAGATGGTATTAGTGCAAAAATTGGCCCTGTTAAGATTATAATTTTAGGTACGCTTCTAGCTATAGGTGGGTATTTTTTAGTGCTTTCAGGAATTCTATGGGTAACCATTCTTGGTTTTGCTTTAATAGGCCTAGGTTTCTCGGCTATAATACCAGAACTCTTTAGGATAGGAGGTAAGGTAGAAGGTGTAGCGTCTTCTCAAGGAATTGCATTTATTGCAGGAACAGGTGTATCAGGGTTCTTACTAGGTCCTGTGGTGTTGGGTTTTTTGGCAGAGTCTTTTTCCTTGCGGATAAGCTTCATGCTCTTGCTGGTCTGTTCTGTAATTGTTTTAGCAGCATCTTTTATCTTAAAAAGGAAAAGAGGCGTATAAGAAACGAATACTACTATTTTTTTCTGTAAGGCATCCGTAATTTCAAAATTCAGAAGAAAACTTCCTCTATAGATTTAATTTTTGTGAAAATTATCTAATTGTAAATAGTCTATAATAATCGTTGTATAAGAATTTGTAATGTTCCTATTATCAATTATTTACAAAGCGTTTTAGCTTTATTCGAGTGATTTTTAGTCTTGCTATTATTTTTTAAATCATGTAGTTCATCGAAAATATAAGCTGTTCGTCGTCATTTTTCTAGTTCTGTTCGTACATAGTCTAGAGTTTTAGCCCCAAAACTTATTATGAACATGAAAACTAAAAGTGAAAAAATGAAACAAACAAAAAGAATGTACCAAGCTGCTATGGCAAGTTTGGTATTTGCATTATGCTTGACTTCTTGTCAAAAAGAAACAGAAACGACAGGAGAAGATCAAGAAGCAGTAATCACTCAGGATGCAGATTTTACAACCAAGTATTTTTTAGGTACTGAAGTAAAAGTACGATTAGAAGATGATGGTACGTATAGCTTAGCAGGGAGTGATGTTCGCTTGTTCGAAGATCAGCTAACAGATAGTGCTGATGATTTTAATGAAAATCCAAACCCAGAAGAAGGCCTTACTCGTTTAGGTTTAGGTGGTGGTGTTAGAAAATGGACGAATAGTACCATTGTATATACTATCCAAGGATTGAGTGCATCAGTACAATCTGAATTACAGAAATCTTTTGATGAATGGACGAGTAAAACAAATATTCGTTTTAAAGAACGTACCAATGAATCTAATTATGTGACTATTTCTTCTTCGGGATCTAATAGTAACTCTGGTGTAGCAACATTAGGAATGAATGGTTCTAATGGATTTATTCGTTTAGGAACACGTGCTACTGCTGTAGTGATTATCCATGAGATTGGTCATACACTAGGGTATATTCACGAGCAGAATAGAAGTGACAGAGATAATTATATCATTATTAACGAGGAAAATATCCAGAACGATGCTATTGATCAATTTTACAAAAGTAATTCTGCAACTTTAGTTACAAGTCAGTTTGATATTAACTCTACTATGATGTATGGTAGCTATACTTTTTCTAAAAATGGACAGCCTACAATTACAGATCTTAGCGGTAATGTATTGCCTCAACGTCAAGCAAAAGTTTCTGACCTTGATATTTCTGGAACCAATTCTATTTACCCAGCTGTTGATGGTGGCGGTACTGATGTGCCTGCATTAGATTCTTGCGATGGTGTTTCGGCTTGGTCTAGTTCTAAGCGTTACGCTGTTGGAGACCGTGTGACGTATGCTGGAGGTTTATATGAAAGAGATTTTACCAGATGGATCTTTATTAAAACCTGTAACTAATTTAAAACGGGGTTAAAGTTTTTTGGAACACATCTGTGTTTTAAATAGATAAAAAGAAACCGCTCGAAAGAGCGGTTTTTTGTATTCTAATACTATTACTTAGGTCGTAATTTAAATCATCAGGTTCTTTTTTATATATCACTAGATATACAAGCCTCATTGAAACGATGTTTAATTGATGTGTATCTCCGTAAAATTTAGATCAAATTTTTGACCGTCCATTTTATGAGATTTTGCAATTTTTATGCCATTAATCGTGGTGTAGTCTTCCCAAGTAGTTATCATAGAAGGTTCTTCTTGGTTTTCCTTTCTAAATACCCATTCTTGAATGACGTAGTCTTCCCCAAAATAAAAATCATAAGCATCACCAGGAGTGTAACCACCTTCATTATCGTAAACGATGCTTAATTTTTGCATTGGTTTTTTGCTGATAGGTGCTTCGCTTTCTGCGGTATGCGTAAACTCAAAACTCTTGGCATCCCAAACTAATTGAAAAGGAGCTAGAAGCCAGTACTTATCATTGATAAAGCTAGCATCCGTTTTTGTTACCGTGCTGTCTCTGTTTTTTCTAAGATAGGTGATGGTGTCTTCTTTTGTAATACTAGATACCTCATTTGTTTTGGGTTTCCAAACCCAAGAGCGTTCAAAATGTGTCGTATCGCGATCTACATTAAACGTAAATTTTAATTCATTAACGTTTTTCCAATTTTCATACCCATTGGCCTGTGCCACTTGTTCAAGAATAGTAAGTTCAGGAGTGGTGATAGATGTTTTTGTTTCTTTTTTATCTGTTTTGCAACTTGCTAAAAGAAGGAGTAGTATGGCAGTAAAACCTATTGTTTTTTTCATTTTTTCATTTTTTTAACAAAGATAATGGCTTTTGCAGCTACTTAAATTAAATCCTTAGGTTTTTGAGTGTAACAATTAGCGATATTTTGATTAATTTTGATATTCAATAAGAAATAAAAAAATGAGTTCAAAAAAAGGAAAAATACAAGAGGCTATAGACGAGAAAATGTTAGAAGAGCGTAAAGTCTTCCTTTGGGGAATGGTCGATGACGATTCTGCAAAGCATGTAATTGATCGTTTATTGTATCTCGATATGCAAAACGATAAAGAAATTCAATTATACATCAACAGTCCAGGAGGGTATGTAACTTCTGGTTTCGCAATGTATGATACTATAAAATCGCTAAAAAGTCCAGTTTCAACTATTTGTACTGGGTTGGCAGCATCTATGGGATCTATTTTATTATCTGTTGGTAAAAAAGGAAGGCGTTTTATTCAGCCACATGCTCAGGTAATGATTCATCAGCCTAGTGGTGGTGCAAGAGGTCAGGCTTCTAATATTGAAATTCAAGCTAAAGAAATAATCAAAACAAAAGAACTTAGTGCACGTATTTTGGCAGACAATTGTGGCCAAGATTATGACCGAGTGATGAAAGATTTTGATCGTGACTATTGGATGGGAGCAGAAGAGTCTATTGCTTACGGAATAGTTGATGGTATTTTAGAATAAATAATATTTTTACACCTATAAAAACTAAAAATCCTTCGCGAGTAAAAGTGGAGGATTTTTTGGTTAATGTTACCTTAGTGTGCAGACACTTTTCCAGAATTAGGAATACATGATACAAACTCAAAAAAAAGTAGCCATTATTGGCTCAGGTTTAGTTGGTTCTTTATTAGCCATATATTTAAAAAAATATGGACATGATATTACTGTATTTGATCGTAGACCAGATATTCGCAATGTAGAATTTTCAGGGAGATCAATAAACCTAGCTATGAGTAATAGAGGGTGGAATGCACTTCATGAAGTGGGTATTGAAGAGGAGATTAAAAAAATTGCAATCCCATTAGATAAACGTGCCATGCACGTTGTGGGCCAACCAGAATATTATCAAAAATATGGTAAAGAAGGAGAAGCTATTTGGTCTATTTCACGTGGTGTCCTAAACCGTAAAATGATTGATCTTGCTGAAGAAGCGGGGGTGGTTTTTAAATTTGAAGAAAAAGTTTGGGATGTAGACCTTCCGGAAGGAAAGTTATTTACAGGAGAGACCGAAAAAGGAGCATGGCAAGAATACCAATATGATTTAATTTTTGGTTGTGACGGTGCTTTTTCACGAGTACGCCATAAAATGCAAAGACGCAGTAGGTTTGATTATTCTCAAGATTTTATTGATGTAGGATACAAAGAGTTAACTATTGCGGCAAATGAAGATGGTACGCACAAGTTAGATAGACATTCATTTCATATTTGGCCAAGAGGTAAGTTTATGCTTATTGCTATGCCAAACCTTGATGGTAGTTTTACTTGTACCTTGTTTATGCCTTTTGAAGGCGAAGTTTCTTTTGAGAACATTAAAACTAATGACGACGCTAAGGACTTCTTTAAAACGTATTTTCCTAATGTGATGCAGGATTTGGATAACCTCTTGTTAGACTTCTTTAAAAACCCAACTAGCGCTATGGTAACGATGAAATGTTTTCCATGGACCTATTGGGATAAAGTAGCACTTGTGGGTGATTCTGCGCATGCTATAGTGCCTTTCTATGGCCAAGGGATGAATGCTGGCTTTGAAGACATCTTTGTGTTAGATGCTTTAATTAAGGAGCACCAAGACGATTGGCATACTATTTTTGAAGCCTATGAAAAAGTACGTAAGCCTAATGCGGATGCTATAGCAGAATTAAGCTACCGTAATTTTGTAGAAATGAGTAGTAAAACGGCAGATCCTAAGTTTTTACTACAAAAGAAAATCGAGAAGTATTTTGCTTCACAACATCCTGATAAATGGATTCCAGTATATTCAAGGGTTACTTTTTCAGACAGGCCGTATGCAGAAGCATTAGCAGAGGGAGATGCTCAAGAGGCTATTATGAAAGAGGTGATGAGCTTGCCAAATATTGAAGAAAAATGGAATAGTGCGGAAGTAGAAAATTTAATACTTAGCCTGTTGTAATTTTTTTTATTGAGGCGAATTTTTTTCACTTTGCCGCATAGGCATTGTATCTATTAATGAGATGATAGTCTTTGCGGGAACAATAAAGGCTTCTTTTAATTTAATACCACCATCTTTGCCTAGTAAAATCAATCCGCTAAAATCTTTTTTTCGATATTTTTCAAGTCCACTAAGATTTAGTAGCTGTTTATCGCTACCGTAGCTGCCTTTTGGAGTACTAATGAAATAGATGATGTCTCTTTCTTGAAAAGCTGTATGCTGCCCTTCAAAGGCTTGAATTTGTTGCTTGATGTTTTTGCTATTTGATGCTGTGTCTATGAGCAGTAAAACCCTATTTTTCCATTTAAAATCTGATATATCTTGAGCCATTGCAATTGGTGAGTAAAAGATAAAGCAGCCAAGAATCAGTACATATGTAGTTATATACTTCATTGTTTTGTGCTTTAAATTACGAATTTATTTAATGAGATACTATAAAACACAAAAACCATCTGCAAAGCAGATGGTTTTTTTATGACTTTATTTTTCTAAGCTTATAACTTAGCAAAAAGTGCTTGCATTTTTTCTTGCTCTTCTTCAGCTAAAACAGGATCTACTAAAATACGACCACTGTGTTCATCTGTAATAATTTTTTTACGAGAAGCAATTTCTACTTGTACCTGTGGTGGAATAGTAAAGAAAGATCCTCCTGAAGCACCTCTTTCGATTGGCACAACTGCTAAACCATTTTTTACATTAGCACGGATACGCTTGTAAGCAATAACTAAACGCTCTTCAATATCATTTTGATAATCTTCAGATTTTGCTAAAAGTGCTTTTTCTTCTTTTTCAGTTTCCGCTAAAATAGCATTCAACTCACCTTTTTTATGCTTTAAGTGAGATTCTCTTTCAGAGTAACGCTCTTTCGTAGAAGAAACAACGGTTTTCTTTTGATCTATTTGAGCTTTAAATTCTTTGATGTTTTTCTCTGCCAATTGAATTTCTAATTCTTGAAATTCAATCTCTTTAGAAATAGAGTTAAACTCTCTACTGTTACGAACATTCTTTTGTTGCTCAGTATATTTTTTCATCAATGTTTTAGCATCATCAATTAAGTTCTTCTTTGCAGTGATCTCATAATTGATAGTCTCAACATCAGTCTTAAGCTTTTCCATTCTAGTTTTAAGACCTAATACTTCATCTTCTAAATCTTCAACTTCTAAAGGTAATTCACCTCTTACATTGCGTATTTCGTCAACTCTAGAATCAATTAATTGCAAATCATATAACGCTCTTAATTTTTGCTCTACTGTTGTTTCTGTTTTTGTTGCCATATTTTAAAAATACTTGATGGGATTTGTTTTGCTTTCCGATAAACGGACTGCAAAATTAGGAATTTTTTTCGTAAGATAGTCAACTAATAAATTTTTTGTAAACTGCTCAGTTTCATAGTGTCCGATATCCGTCAAGAGTATTTTGCCTTCTGCTTCATAAAATTGATGATATTTTAAGTCGGCCGTGATGAAAACATCAGCGTTTACAGCCTTTGCGGCACCTATTGCAAATGAGCCGCTACCTCCAAGAACAGCAACTGTTTTTATAGGTTTTCCTAATAAATTAGAATGTCTGACGCATTTTACATCCATTTTTTCTTTTAAGAACTCCATAAATTCATGCTCAGTCATCGGATTTGCTAAAATTCCGTACATTCCCATGCCTATATTTTGATTTGTATTCTCCAAAGTGATTACTTCATAAGCCACTTCCTCATATGGATGATTTTCTAATAAAGCTTTGATAACATTTTTTTCTGCCGCTTTCTCAAATGTGATTGAAATTTTAGTTTCTTCTTCAAAATGTGTGGTGCCAATTTCTCCTTTTACGGGATTTGCTTTTTCATTGGCTTTATAACTTCCAGTACCTTCTACCGTGAAACTGCAATTGCTGTAATTGCCAATATTGCCAGCGCCAGCTTCATATAAATGCGATTTTAGTTGGTTGGCATCGTTTTTAGGAACATACGTACTCAGTTTTTTTATAGTCCCTTTCTGTGGAATTAGTATTTTGGTATTTGCTAAGCCTAAAACTTCACATATTTTTGCATTAACTCCTTGATTAGAATTATCCAATGCAGTATGCATGCTGTAAATAGAAATATTGTGCTGAATGGCTTTAATGACAATACGTTGCACATAATTTGCACCCGTAATTTTCTTGAGTCCGCCAAAAATTATAGGATGAAAGCTTACAATTAAATTGCAGTTAGTCGCTATGGCTTCATCTACCACATTCTCTAAGGTGTCTAAAGTAACCAATATACCAGAAACTTCATTTTGTTGGTCTCCAACTAAAAGACCCACATTATCAAAATCTTCGGCATAAGCTAATGGCGCTAATTCTTCTAAAATTCCAATTACTTCTTTTACAATCATTTTCTAAGTTTATCTATTTTTCAAAGATAAAATATTATATTTTCGTTCTTGATGCGCGTCTTAAGAATATTAGCTTTTCCAATTTCACTGATCTATGCTGTAGTGGTATATGTTCGCAACTTCTTATTTGATATTGATTTTTTTAAATCTAAGAAGTATAAGACCCCAACTATTTGTGTGGGGAACTTAAGTGTTGGCGGAACTGGGAAAACACCTATGATAGAGTTTCTTTTGTCAACTTTAAAAACGGAACATAAAGTGGCTGTTTTAAGTAGGGGATATGGTCGAAAATCTAAAGGGTATCAAGTTTCTACTGAAATGGCTACGGTAGAGATTTTAGGAGATGAACCCTATCAAATTGCACAGAAATTTCCAGAAGTGCCAGTGGTTGTAGATGCAGATCGTCAACATGGAATAGTAGAACTTGAAAGGAGCATTGCACCAGATGTAATTTTGTTAGATGATGCTTTTCAGCACAGAAAAGTAACACCTTCGTTTTCTATGTTGCTTACGGCTTATGACAATAGGTACCAGAAAGATTGGTATCTGCCCACAGGAAGTCTCCGTGATAGTAAAAAAGAAGCCAAGAGGGCTAATTTAATAGTTGTTACTAAATGTCCCAAGGATCTGTCAAAAGCCACACAGGAAAATATAGTTGCAGAAATAGGGCCTGAGACAGGGCAAAAAGTCTTCTTTAGTTTCTTGCATTATAAAAATGAGCTAAAGGGCGGCAGCGAGAATATAGTGGTAACAGATTTAATAGATAAAAAAGTGACGCTTGTTACAGGTATTGCAAATCCGCAACCATTGTTGTCTTTTTTAGAATCTAAAGGAATTGTTGTAGAACATTTAAATTTTAGAGACCATCACTTTTTCTCTGAGTCTGAGATTGAAAACTTCAATTCGAAAGAATTTATTCTAACAACGGAAAAAGATTATGTAAGGCTAAAGGGAAAAGTTTCCAACTTACACTATATTGGTATTGAGCATCAATTTTTGAATGATGGAGCTTTGCGCATTAAAGAAACAATTAGTGCGCTACTTAACTAAGTGGTTTTGGATTAAAAACATGTTCTCCAATTTTCTGATAAAACACTTCTGGCTTAAAAGGTTTTGTAACAACATCATTACAGCCTGCGGCATAAAAGCTTTCTAAACTGTCATCTAAAGAAATTGCGGTTAATGCAATTATTGGCGTATGCTTATTAAATTTTCGAATGAGTATGGTAGCTTCTTCTCCGCTAATTCCAGGCATATGAATATCCATTAATATGGCATCATACTTAGTCTGAGAAACCATTTCTACGGCATCAGTACCGTTACTAGCAATTTCACAAGTCATTTCTTTCTTGATCAGCATTTTCTTCGTGATGACTTGATTAATTTTATTGTCTTCTACAATAAGTATGTGCAAACCTTTAAAGTCAAAATCTTGGGGAGCTATTACCGCTGTGGCTTCTTCCTCAGTAGTGTAACTCTTACTTTTCATATCCAACTCAAAGAAAAAAGAACTCCCTTTTCCTAATTCACTCTTTAAATCAATTTTACTATTAAATAACCCTAACAGACTTTTTACAATAGTTAGGCCAAGACCTGTGCCACCATATTCTCTATTTATTTGAATAGAACCTTGTTCAAAGCTCTCAAAAATATTGGTGATTTGATCATCAGAAATACCTATTCCAGTATCTCTTACTTCAAAGTATATGGTGACATCGTCATCACTCTTTCTAAGCAATCGGGTAATAACAGTAACGTCTCCTTTTTTGGTGAATTTTAATCCATTTCCTACTAGGTTTATTAGAATTTGAGAAATTTTCATAGAATCACTCAATAAACTTTTTGGAATATTTTCGTCGTAATCAAGCGAAATTTTGGTTTCGTTTTCTTTTGCGCTTTGTTGTAAGGAGCTGATGACTTCTGAAAGCACTTTCTTAAGACTAAATTCTGTATTGACAGGTTCTAATTTATCAGCGTCAATCTTATTTAATTGTAAGATGTCATTGATAAAGCTCAGTAAGTAATCTCCAGAAAATTTAAGCGCTTTTAAATGCTCCTGCTGGCTTTCGCTAGGATTTTCCTCTAGTAAGAGGTGAGTGAGCCCTGTAACAGCGTATAGAGGTGTTCTAAGTTCGTGACTTACTGTAGATAAGAAATTAGTTTTAGCTTCCATGGCTTTTACAGCGGCATCACGTGAGGCTTCTAATTCGTTATTTTTTGTCTGTAATAGATCGTTTGTTTTTACTTTAATTTGATTGTTGCGGTATAAGGATACGGCTAATAAAGAAATGATGGTTAAAAAGGCCGAGGTTAGTATCGCTGTTATTTCAGTTCTACTACTGGAGGCTTTTAATTGTTCATTTTCTTTGGTAAGGTTGGTAATGGTATTCTTTTGAGTTTCAAAATAAATATTATCTGCTTTCTTAGCTTCTGTCTTTACTTTGGTTTCGTTGTATATAGAATCTTTAATCTGAACAAGATTTTTATTGAACGCCAAGGCTTGTTCAAATTTAAATAGTTGTTCATTTGTAGCAGCTAAGTAACTATTAAGTTCTAAAATTTCATTGAAAAAGTTATTTTTCTTAGCGATGTCTAACCCTTGAAGTGCATATTCAATACCTTTTTCGAGTTCATTGGTTTTAGATTTTAATAAAGCTAATCCTAGAAACGCCCTTGAAGCAATATAATCTTTCTCGTTGGTATCATTATTGACAATGAGCGAGTTAAAATTTTTCTCGGCTTCCGTATACTTGGGGAGTTCTAAATATATAAATCCTTTGGCTAACAAAATGTGTAATGTTAGGTTTCTAACGTTAGTCATTTTATCGGCCTTATCTAACTCATGATTTGCTAGATAATATTTTTGCTCTTTCATTAAATGTAAAGCATCAATATACCTATGCGTGGCACTTCCGTAAGGGTATTCAGAGTCTTTCAACAATACATCTGCTCTTTGCCAAAGCTGTATGGATTGATCTATTTTATTAAGTTTTAAATAGAGTAGAGACAACTCATGATAGCAGTCGATAATTGTTTTTAAGTCCTCTAATTTTTCGGCCTTTTTCAAGGCTTTGTAAACAGACTCTAAAGAGAGATCTAATTTATCTTGGTTTTTATACGTTCTTGCCAATGCAAAGTAATCCTCCACTTCTTGGTATGTGGCGATAGAATCTTGGGAATATGTGGCTTGCCAAAAAAGCATGGCAAACACAAATAGCATTTTAAAATTGAAGTTGATATGTAGGTCTTTTATTTTCAAATGTACGATTTATCTTGCATCAATCTAATTAAATCTATTAATCTACTACTGTATCCTGTTTCATTATCATACCAACCGATAATTTTTACCATCTTACCAAGAACAGAAGTCATCAATGAATCAAACGTACAAGAGTAACAACTATTGTTAACATCGATAGAAACTATAGGGTCTTCTGTATAATAAAGAATATTTTTTAAAGAATTTTCAGAAACCTCTTTAAAAGCCTTATTTATTTCTTCGATGCTCGTTTCCTTTTTTACATTAAAGGTAATGTCTGTTAATGATCCATTAGCCACAGGTACACGTATTCCACAACCGCCAATAAGGCCATCTAATTCAGGGAATATTTTAGTAAGGGCCTTTGCTGCTCCTGTGGTGGTAGGTACAATAGATTGTCCTGCTGCTCGGGCTCTTCTTAAATCTCTATGCGGTTGATCATGTAAACTTTGATCAGTCGTATAAGAATGTATGGTAGTAATATAAGCCTGTTCTACCCCACACAAATCATTAATTATTTTTATCATCGGCGCGGCATTATTTGTCGTACACGATGCATTGGAAATAATTTGGTCCTCAGCGGTAAGTAAATGTTCGTTTACCCCCAAGACAATCATTTTAATATTTTCATCTTCTGGCGGTACTGATAAAATAACTTTTTTAGCACCATTATTCAAATGAGCATTTAAATGCTCTTTGGTTTTAAACTTTCCTGTAGCTTCAATAACAATATCTACCTGGTGTTTTTCCCAGTTTATGTTTTCTGGCAAAGGCTGATTTGAAATGTGAACCTTCTTGTTGTGGTCAACAGTAATCGTATTTGCTGTATGGGTTACAGAATAAGGAAATACCCCATGTATACTATCGTATTTTAGTAAGTGCGCTAAGGTTTCTGTATTTGCCAAATCATTAATAGCAACAACATTTAAATTAGGATGTGCTTGAAGCAGTCTAAAAAATGTGCGGCCAATTCTTCCAAAACCATTAATTCCTATATTAATTTGTTTCATAACTACAATACGCAATCTAGTTCATTTTGTAGTATATAAAAGAACCTAAAATGAGGCTAGATTTGGATCTAAATTTAGTGGATGTGTTTATGTGCTTTGTACGAAGACCTGACAAGGGCGCCACTTTCTACGTGTCTAAAGCCCATTTCTAATCCTATTTCTTCATATTTTTTAAATTGCTCCGGAGTGATAAACTCTTTTACTGGAAGATGTTTTTTACTCGGCTGCAAATATTGACCAATAGTAATGACGTCTACATTTACATCTCTTAAATCTCGCATGGTTTGAATAACTTCTTCTTCAAGTTCTCCAAGACCTAGCATAATTCCAGATTTTGTTCTGTTAATGCCGTTTGCGCGTAAATAGCGGAGCACCTCTAAACTACGTTCGTATTTAGCTTGTATTCTTACTTCTCTGGTTAATCTTTTAACCGTTTCCATATTATGGGAAACCACTTCAGGATTAACAGCTATGATACGATCTAGGTGTGTTTCAATGCCTTGGAAATCAGGAATCAACGTTTCAAGGGTTGTTTCTGGATTCATTCTGCGAATAGCTTTGACAGTTTCTGCCCAAATAATAGATCCCATATCTTTAATATCGTCCCTATCTACAGAAGTAATCACCGCATGCTTAATGCTCATTATTTTAATAGAACGTGCCACTTTTTCTGGCTCTTCCCAATCTACATCTTCTGGTCTACCAGTTTTAACACCGCAGAAACCACATGAGCGAGTACAAACATTTCCTAAAATCATGAAAGTAGCAGTTCCTTCTCCCCAGCATTCACCCATATTAGGGCAACTACCAGAAGTACAAATGGTGTGTAGATTGTATTTATCTACTAAACCTCGAAGCTGTGTATATTTTTTTCCTGTAGGAAGTTTTACGCGTAACCATTTCGGTTTTCCTTGTGGTGGTAAAACACTTTTTACTGCGCTATCGCTCATCGTCAATTTTTATGCAAATATACAAAGAATTTTAGGTTCTATTGTTTTTTGAAAGGGAGGTTGTATCGCTTATTTTGAATGTATCTAAATGCTGATCAGTTAAGATTTTGCTCCTTTTATGGCAGAGGCTAATAGTTTTTTAGCTCTTAAAAGTTTGACTTTTACATTGTTAATTGGCTCGTTGAGTAGTACTGCAATATCAGCATAACTTAACTCATTGAAGTATCTAAGATTGATTACTTTTTGATAATGTGGTTTTAAGCTTTTAATATGTTCTAGAAGCGTGGCTAGATTTTGCTGATTTATAAGTTGGTCTTCAGCGGAAGGACTATCGTCTAATACTTTCTTTATGGCATCAGCGCTACTGTCTGTTTTTTCTAGAATATTACGTTTGCTTTTTCGAATAAGATCTACGTGTATATTTTTAGAAATAGTAATTAGCCAAGTTTTAAACTGATAGCTTTCATCGTAGGTATTTATCTTGTCAAAGGCTTTGGAAAATGTTTGAATGGTAATATCTTCCGCATCATTTTCATTTTTGGTACGTTGCAATTGAAAACTATAGACATCATTCCAGAAAGAATCTAACAATAAACTAAAAGCAATCTGATTTCCTGCTTTAGCTTTTGCTATGGATTCTTGTAAGGTGTCCTTGGTTTTGTCCAAATTGGCTTATTAAGGAACATCAGTGAGTTTTTACTGAAGTTCTGGAGAAGTATCTTTTTTGCAATCTTGTTCACTTGGCAGCTTGCCACAGAAACCACATGCTTCTCCTTCTTTGTTTAAAAACGGACTTTGACTAGCGCAAGTTCCGGCAAATTCTCCATCTTTTTTTGACCATATTTTAATAGCAATCCCTGCAAAAGCAAGCGCTAATAATCCTATGGTTAATAAAACTAACTTCATGATAAAATATTTGTACAAAGGTACAAATATTTTATCTTTTGAATGTTTTAATGCAAAAAAATCAAGAGTTGTTAAAAGGTGATATTAGCTACTATATTTTCAACAGTAGGCGTTTCGTTGCTACCTTCGTTTTCTATAGTAATGTATCCTACCGCGTCTTCAGAATATGGAATAGCTAATAAGTTATCTTTAGAACCTGCATCTTTAAGAATGCCTAAGTTTAACATCTTTCCATTAACCTCTGCCCACATTTGTAAGTACTGGCCTTCCTCTAGATGAGGCAAGTTTTGTACATTAATGTATGATAATTTTTTTACAGGGTTTACATAAGCAACAGCCTTTAAATCTTTTGCTTTTTTGTTCCCTTTAAGTTTGTATTGTTTTGTATCCGGGTTATTTAATACAATAAATTGATTTCTTACATCTTCTAAACGTTCCTTCATATCAGCTTCTAAAAGCTTAATTTGATTGGTAACCATTGAATTTTCTTCCTGTAAGTTTAAATTCTGATTGTAGAAGAAATAAGATGCGGATGCAAATAATAGCGCAACAACACTTGCGGCAACTGCATAACTCATGAACTTTCTTCTCGTAGAGTTTTGAGCTTTAACTCTACTTAATATTTGTTCTTTTAAGCCTTCAGGAGCTTTTACGGCATACGATTTAGCAAATTCTTCTAAATTTTCTTGCAGCTCGTTGTATGTTTTTCTAACCTCTGGGTACATGGCAATATAGCGCTCTACTTGCAGCGTTTCTAAATCTGTTGTAGCTCCTAATAAATACTTTTCAAGAAGATCTGTATCTAAAAATAATTTAATTTTTTCTTTCATAATCTTATGCTATTAAGGTTAATAAAAATAGCAGTACTACAGGCTCAATATAGATCTTTCGTAATTCACGTAGCCCAATCTTTAATCGAGATTTAATTGTTCCTAGCGGAATGTCTAATTCCTCACTGGCTTCTTGTTGCGTCATTCCGTCAAAAAATAAAGCTTCAAGAACAATTTTATATTTCGAATCTATTTTTAAAAGATTCTCGCGCATGTCTATGAAATCAGGATTTAAACCTTCAATACCTACCTTATATACGTCAGAAACATCTAATTGGATTTCTTTGTCGGTTTTAGTTTTAGAACTTCTTAATTTATCTATGGCTGTATTTCTCGTGATCCTAAATAACCAAGTAAATAGTTTTGCCTTAGAAGGATCATAGCTATCTGCCTTTTTCCAGATTTTTACAAAACTTTCTTGTAAAACATCTTGCGCAAGCATTTCATCTTTTACAACTTTATAGGCTACACCATATAGGGTGTCACTATAATTCTCATAGAGAAGAGAAATAGCTTTTTCATTGCGTTCATGCAATAATTCAACAATATGGTTTTCGAGTAGTGCGCTCATGAAAAAGTTAAGGTTAAAAAAAATATAGTTTCAAAAAATCTAAATCCAGTTTTACTACGTAATTAATATGTAACGAAAAATTTTACAATTGATTGTTACACAATAAATTTTGAATAATAGAATAAGTTTACGACTGGTTATCGTAAGCTTAATTTTTGGTTAGTTTGGTTTGGTATAACCCTGATATTTATTATCAGGGTTATTTTTTTTAAACGATATTAACTTCTGGCAAGATACGAATATTGAATTTTGCATAAACAGTATCTATAATTTTGTGGGCTAAATCTACTATTTCTTTTCCAGTTGCTGTACCGTAATTTACTAAAACTAATGCTTGATTCTTGTGAACACCAGCATCACCGTACCTTTTTCCTTTAAATCCACTTTGCTCTATAAGCCAACCTGCGGGTATTTTGTAGTTTTCTTCTGACAGCTTGTAGAATGGGGCTTCTGGGTGCTTCTCAATAAAGTGAAGAAAATCAATTTTATTTATAATTGGATTTTTGAAAAAACTTCCGCTATTTCCTAATTCAGCAGGGTCAGGTAGTTTACTTTTTCTAATTGCAATTACGGCATTAGAAATATCTTTAATGGTGGGTGTTGTAATACCCATATGTTGTAACTCTTGATCGATAGATCCATAAGATGTGTTTAGAACATGATCTTTCTTGGATAATTTTAAATTTACCGATGTTATAATGTATTTTCCTTTTCCTTCATTCTTGAAAAAAGATTCTCGATATCCAAAATTACAGGTTTCTTTATTAAAGATTTTAAGTTTCTGAGTAGCTATTTCCATCGCTTCACAAGATTCAAACGTGTCTTTTAATTCAACACCATAGGCTCCAATATTTTGAATCGGAGAGGTCCCTGTGTTTCCGGGAATAAGAGACATGTTTTCTAAACCACCATAATTTTGGTCTAAAGTCCACAATACTAACTCATGCCAATTTTCTCCAGCCATCACATTGATTATGACATCATGATCTGTTTCTGAAACTATTTTAATTCCCTTGAGATTTAAATGTAGTACTAAAGCATCTATATCTTTGGTTAATAGCATATTGCTACCTCCGCTAATTACAAATTTATTAGGGTATTCTTCTAATTTTAGTACAGATTCTAATGCTGTTAGAGTCGTAATTTCATAAAAAAAACGAGCCTTAGCGTCAATGCCAAACGTGTTATAAGGTTTTAGCGATACATTGTTTTTAATCTTCATTTAGACGATATTCTTTTAATGCTTGTTCTAAAATACAAATGGCCCTTTTCAGCGTTTCTTTGTCTAGAACGTATGCAATTCTAATTTGGTTTTTTCCTAAACCTTCTGTGGCATAAAAGCCCGCGGCAGGGGCAACCATTACTGTTTCGTTAGCGATATTAAAATGTTCCAACATCCACTGTGCAAAAGTATCAGAATCTTTAATAGGAAGCTCAACAATGCAATAAAAAGCTCCTTGAGGAGAAATGACTTTAACTCCTGAAATTTTATTTAGCCCTTGTATAAGGGTGTCTCTACGTAAAACATATTCGGCGATTACTTCATCAAAATATTCTTGAGGAGTATCCAAAGCCGCTTCACTCGCAATTTGTGCATAAGAAGGCGGTGAGAGTCTGGCTTGCATGAACTTTAGTATGGTATTTTTTAAAGTTTTATTTTTTGTAATAACACAACCTATACGGGCTCCGCACATGCTGTATCTTTTAGATACAGAATCTATTACAATACAATGGTCATCAATATTTTTCTCTTTCAACGCAGAATAATGCTCCTTTCCATCATACACAAATTCACGATACACTTCATCTACAATAAAAAATAGATCATGCTTTTTTACAAGATGCGCTAATTGTTTTATTTCCTCTTCACTATATAAGTATCCCGTAGGGTTATTGGGGTTGCAAATTAAAATGGCTTTGGTCTTGGCGGTAATTGCGTTCTCAAAATCGGCTATACTAGGAAGTGCAAATCCGGTTTCTATTTTAGAAACAATAGGTACCACGTTTACACCAAATGCAATAGAAAAACTGTTGTAGTTGGCATAAAAAGGTTCTGGAACAATAATTTCATCATCCGTATCTGCAATACTACCTATGACAAAAGATAATCCTTCAGATGCTCCTGTAGTTACTAAGATATCTTCTGCAGTGATCTCAATGCCGTGCTTTAAATAATAAGTGGCAAGTTTAGTTCTATAACTGTCATTACCTTCTGTCTTACTGTAGCTAAGAGTGGTAATAGCATTTTTTTTCACAGCATCTAAGGCAACTTGTGGAGTCTTAATATCTGGTTGACCTATGTTCAGGTGAATCACATTAATACCTCTTTTCTTGGCAGCTTCTGCAAATGGAACCAATTTGCGGATAGGAGACTCTGGCATTGATAGGCCCTTGGTGGAGATATTAGGCATCGGTGTATTTTTTTTGCAAAAATGGGAAATCAATAGGTACAAAGCAATAGAATAAATTTAATTTACAAAGCATCAGATTATTGTTAATATATTATGTTCTAATTGATTAAAAGTGTAAATTATAGCGTAATAATTATCAAATAACTAAAATTGAGGCAATTTGTTAATCATTTTTTAATTCTTGTTTTGGTTCTTCCGTTTTTTTGCTTTTCGCAGAAATTTCAAATGGAAGAAGGGAAGCGGGTTCAGAAAATGAAGTTTCAGTTAATTAATAATGTTATTATTATTCCCGTTGAAGTAAATGGTAGTTCGCTATCATTTATTTTAGATTCAGGAGTTAGTACGCCTATTCTTTTTAATTTAACGGGTCAAGATTCTATCCAGATTAATGATGTTACGGAGGTTAAAATTAAGGGGCTAGGAGCTGCGCACTCCATCTTAGCTTTGAGTTCTAAAGGAAACGCTTTTCGTTTAAGGGATATACAAAATACCCAACAAGATCTCTTTGTGGTACTAGACAAGGATATTAATTTCTCTACTACTTTTGGTATTCCTATACATGGTATTATCGGTTATGATTTGTTTAGAGATTTTGTGGTTGATATTAATTATGGAAAGCAAATTATAAAATTTTATGATCCAGAAAAATATGTCCCCAAGTTAAGTAAACACCATCAGGTGCTACCTTTGGATATACATAAAAAAAGGGCGTACATAGCCGCACATGTATTTTTTAATGATACGATTCAGACAGCAGTTAGATTATTAGTAGACACAGGAAGTTCTGATGCCATATGGCTTTTTGAGGATCAAGAGAAAGGAATAGGTGTTCCCCTTCTAAATTATGAAGCTTTTTTAGGAAAAGGATTAAATGGTGAAATATTTGGAAAAAGAACCATGGTAGAAGGTTTTAGGTTGGGTAGTAGTGAATTGCATGGTGCTAAAGTTGCTTTTCCAAAAATGGAAACTTTTAACTCAATTAATGATTTGGGAGATAGGAATGGTAGTATAGGGGGAGAGGTGCTTAAGAGATTTAATATGGTGTTTAATTATCCTAAAGGGGAAATTATCTTAAAGGAAAATAGCTATTTTAAAAAGCCTTTTAAATATAATATGAGTGGCATAGAACTAATACATGCAGGTATGCGCTATGTAGCAGATCAGATTACCGATGGAAAAGGAGTTTTGAAAAGTGAAGAGAAAGAAAATTCATTTGGCGATGTTCAGATATTATTCGAAGGAACAACGAGGCTCAGTTTGGTGCCGGAAATTGTAGTCTCTGCTATACGTATAGGAAGCCCTGCTCATGAAGCGGGCTTACAGGAAGGAGATTTGTTGTTATCGGTAAACGGAAAAAGCGTTCATAGATATAAATTGCAAGAAGTGCTTGAGTTTTTAAATGAACGAGAAGGTAAAAAAATTAAATTAGTGATAGAGCGTGCTAATCGAGATGTGCAGTTATCTTTTGTACTTAAAAAGCTATTCAAATAAAAAAGCCTAACACAGAGTGTTAGGCTTAAATTTTTTAAGTTGAAGTGAAAAACTATTGAACAACAGTTTCTTTAACCTCTCCTTTTATCTTTAACACAACAGTTGGTGTAGCTGCGTTAGAAATAACAGTAATTGCTTTTCTAATAGCGCCAACTCTATTGGTGTCATATTTTACTTGAATTTCACCTGTTTTACCTGGTAAAATAGGATCTTTTGGACTTTTTGGGATAGTACATCCACAACTAGAGCTAACTTTGCTAATAATTAATGGAGCATCTCCAGTATTTGTGAATAAAAACACACGATTTCCATCAGAACCTTTTTCAATAGTACCGTAATCTACAGTATCTGATTTAAAGTCGATTTTAGCTGCTTTGTCTTGTGCGTTTAGGCTAATTCCTAATAGACCAATAAATAAAATTAGTACAATTTTTTTCATCATTTTTAGTTTTGGGTGAGATTCAAATGTAACTATTTTGATATGAACCTCAAAATTCTTTTGTTATCTGATAACGTTACTTATTTTTGTTTCGTATTTCAAGAAGTCTAAATCTTATTTTTTAACATTTGCCGGGTTCTTCTAGAAGATACATATCACTTAAAACAAAAATTATACCAAAATATGGAAATAGCGTCAAAATACGAATCTCAGAAAGTAGAAAAACATTGGTATGATTACTGGATGAGCAATGGTTATTTTCATTCTACACCAGATGAAAGAGAGCCATATACCATAGTAATACCTCCGCCAAACGTAACGGGAGTGCTACATATGGGACATATGCTTAACAATACAATTCAAGATGTATTAATAAGAAGAGCTAGATTAATGGGTAAAAATGCCTGTTGGGTGCCAGGAACAGACCATGCTTCGATTGCTACAGAAGCAAAAGTAGTTGCTAAATTAAAGGAACAAGGGATTGATAAAGCTGATTTAACGCGTGAAGAATTTTTGAAACATGCTTGGGATTGGACGGATGAATATGGTGGAGTTATTTTAGAACAACTTAAAAAATTAGGATGCTCTTGTGATTGGGATCGTACAAAGTTTACATTGGATGACAACATGTCTGCATCAGTGATAAAAGTTTTTGTCGATTTATTTGAAAAAGGATTGATTTACCGTGGGTTTAGAATGGTAAACTGGGATCCAGAAGCGCAAACTACTCTTTCAGATGAAGAGGTAATCCATGAAGAAAAGCAAGGGTTACTATATTATTTAGAATATCAAATAGAAGGCTCTGATGAAAAAGTTACTATTGCCACAACAAGACCAGAGACCATTTTAGGAGATACCGCTATCTGTATTAATCCTACTGATGAACGCTACATGCATTTAAAAGGGAAAAAAGCCATCGTGCCACTAAGTGGTAGAGCTATTCCTATTATTGAAGATGAGTATGTGGATATAGAATTTGGAACGGGATGTTTAAAAGTTACTCCTGCTCATGATGTTAATGATAAAACCTTAGGAGAAAAACATAATTTAGAAGTAATAGATATTTTTAATGCGAATGCTACTTTAAATCATCACGGTTTACACTATGAAGGTAAAGATCGTTTTGTAGTGCGTAAAGAAATTTCTAAAGAGTTAGAAGAAAAAGGCTTTTTAGTTAAGACAGAAACGCATTTAAATAAAGTAGGGACCTCAGAAAGAACTAAAGCCGTTATAGAACCACGATTATCGGATCAATGGTTCTTGAAAATGGAAAAGCTTGCGGAACCAGCAATTAAAGCTGTTTTAGAAACAGGAGATGTAAAATTGTTCCCTAAGAAATTTGAAAATACGTACCGTCATTGGATGGAAAATGTTCGTGATTGGAATATTTCTAGACAACTTTGGTGGGGACAGCAGATTCCTGCTTACTATTATGGAGAAGGCGCAGACGATTTTGTAGTTGCAGAGCGTAAGGAGGAGGCGCTTGAAAAAGCGATTGCAAAGACCGGAAACAAAGCGCTATCTGCAGCAGATCTTAAGCAAGATGAGGATGCTTTAGATACCTGGTTTTCTTCTTGGTTATGGCCAATTAGTGTTTTTAACGGTATTCTAGAACCAGAGAATAAAGAAATAGAATATTATTATCCAACAAATGATTTAGTAACGGGGCCAGATATTTTATTTTTCTGGGTGGCTCGTATGATTGTTTCTGGATATGAATATAGAGATGAAAAACCATTTCAGAATGTTTATTTAACAGGCTTAGTTCGTGATAAGCAACGAAGAAAAATGTCTAAATCATTAGGGAATTCTCCTGATGCTTTAGGGCTGATTAATGAATATGGTGCAGATGGTGTTCGTGTTGGATTGTTACTAAGTGCAGCCGCAGGTAATGATTTGATGTTTGACGAAGCACTTTGCCAACAAGGTAAAAACTTTGCTAACAAAATTTGGAACGGTTTCCGATTGGTACAAGGTTGGGAAGTGGCCGATTTGCCGCAGCCAGAAGCTTCCAAACTAGGATTAGAATGGTATAATGCTAAGTTTAATCAAACACTTTTAGAAATAGAAGATCATTTTAGCAAGTATCGTATTTCAGATGCGCTAATGGCGATTTATAAATTAGTTTGGGATGATTATAGTTCTTGGTTGTTAGAAATAGTTAAGCCAGCATACCAACAACCAATAGATAAAACTACGTTTGATGCGGTAATTGTAATTTTTGAAAATAATTTAAAACTATTACATCCATTCATGCCATTCTTAACAGAAGAAATATGGCAGCATATTGCAGAGAGAACACCAGAAGAAGCTTTGGTAATTGCAAAATGGCCTGAGGCAACAGCTATTGATGAAGCTTTAATATCAGGATTTGATTTTGCTGCTGAGGTTATTGCAGGAGTGAGAACTATTAGAAAACAAAAGAATATTCCGATGAAGGAGTATTTAGAGCTTTCTGTATTGAATGAAGGTGCAATTGCCAAAGATTGGGATGCAGTGATTACTAAATTAACTAATGTTTCTGAAATTTCGTATGTTGCTGAGGCTGTAGACGGCGCATTGTCTTTTCGTGTGAAAAGTAATGAGTATTTTATTCCCATTAGTGGCGCTATTGATGTTGACGCAGAAATTAAAAAAATAGAAGAAGAGTTAAAGTATACAAAAGGCTTTTTAAAATCTGTTGAAAAGAAATTGTCTAATGAGCGCTTTGTGAGCAATGCACCTGAGCAAGTTATTGAAGTAGAGCATAAGAAAAAGGCTGATGCAGAAGCAAAAATAGAAACCCTTGAGAAAAGTTTAGCAAGTTTAAAATAATTAATCAATAAAATAAATAATGAAAATAGTAGCCGTAGGGAAAAATTATGTAAATGAGTTGAGTGAAATGCCTTCAGAGAAGGTACTACCAATTGTTTTTACGAAACCAGATACCACCCTTCTAGAAAATAATGAAGATTTAGTTCTTCCTAGTTTTTCAGATGATGTGTGGTTTGAGGCAGAGTTAGCTTTTAGAATAGGTAAAAAGTGTAAAGCTGCAACTGCAGAAAATGCTTTAGATTTTATAGATGCGGTAACTTTGTCTAATGATTTAACGGCAAAAGATGTTTTGGCAAGCAGTAGAGAAACTAAAGGTCCTTGGGCATTAGCGAAAGGTTTTGATGGTGCTACACCTATCGCTCCTTTTTACCCAATAGCTGATTTTCCAGATGTGACGGCTATTAATTTTTCTTATGAGGTAAATGGTGTTGAAGTGCAGAGAGGAAATAGTTCGCATATGATTACTAATTTGGTAGACTTTGTGGTGTATGTTTCTTCCATAATGACACTAAATCCAGGGGATATATTATTAACAGGTACGCCTCCAAAAGGTGTTGGCAAAGTTAATTCTGGAGATGTGATGATTGGTTACTTAGAAGGAAAAAAGGTTTTAGAGACAAAAGTTAAATAGTTTTTTTTGCAGTGTAAATGTTTGAGGTAGCATTTGGTTTTTTTGTAAGCGATATACTACATAGTCAAATATGACGTTAGTTTCTTACCAACCAAATTTTATCATATGGATTTAACACAGCGTCTCGCATTTTGTAAGAAGTGCGAAAAAAGAACTTTTGACCCCAATAAGGGGATCGTTTGTTCTCTAAGTCAAAGAAAGCCAGATTTTATTTCAAATTGTACAGATTTTATCATTGATCCAAAAGAGGCCTCAAAAATTGCAGCGAAATCATATGCCGCTCAATCTGTGCCTCAAGAAGAATCAAGCTCCAATCCCATTTGGGGAATTATAGGAGTTATTTTAATTGTGATTAAATTACTTTTCTACTTCGGAAGAAATTAATTCGTTATTAAAAAATAGAGTAATACTCCATTTGTATCGATACAGGTATAAATGGAGTTTTTTTATGGCATAGCTGGATACTTTATTTATAGCGTGTACTCTTTTCTTTCATTAGCTATATTGTTTGATCTTTTAACGTTAGTGCTTTAGTATTCAGAGGTATCTTTTTTTTAAGGGTGTTTGTTTTTAACTGTACATTTGCAGCATCAAAATCATTGAACAATAGTAGTAGTAGTATGGATTCTGAAAATGAAAAGGAAATAACGGGTAGCAATGATACTCATGTAAGTATGGAAGAAATAGATGTGTGTATTTCTATTTTAGATAAACTTGGTGAAAACGCGTTCCAAGTATTAGCACTTCCAGAGGAGAAACGTGTTGCACTGCTTAAAGCTGCGGGGCTTTTATCACGGCCAAATCGTCATGAGTTTAAGCAGCGCAAAAAAGATGCGGCGAAAGCAGCTAAGCGTAAAATGATCGAACGCGATAAGCATGCTCGTAAAGAAACAGGAATTCGTAGCGCTAGAGAGTCTGTAGTTTTTAAAGCTCCAATTTTGCTAGAAGCAGCAAAATTAGGAGACTTAGAAGAAAGAGAGTTAGAATCTCCACGCAATTGTTATGTGTGTAAAACGGTATATACTAAACTGCATCATTTTTATGATACCATGTGTCAAGATTGTGGTGATTTTAATTATGCCAAACGTTATCAAACGGCAGACCTTACAGATCAAGTAGCTATTGTTACGGGATCGCGTTTAAAAATAGGATATCACATTACGCTAATTTTACTGCGTGCGGGTGCAACGGTTGTTGCTACTACACGTTTTCCTGTAGATTCTGCCTTACGTTTTTCTAAAGAAGATGATTTTTCTAAATGGGGCCATCGCCTTAAAATACACGGTTTAGATTTACGTCATATTCCGAGTGTGGAGATCTTCTGTAATTTCATAGAACAACAATATAGTCGTTTAGACATCTTGATAAACAATGCCGCTCAAACTGTACGCAGGCCAGCAGGTTTTTATCAGCATTTAATGAAAAATGAGGAAATGCCTGTAGATGCTTTGCCAAAAGCAGCCAAAGAAGTTTTAGCAGATCATCTGTATTGTTTAGATGAGTTAAATGCATTGGGTAAAAATACATCTAGTCAACAAAATGATACCTTACCCGTAACATGGCATGCTCCAGAACCAGGAATAGGTATTCGCGCATCTGCTAAATTATCTCAAATACCGTATAGTTTTGATAATTCTTTAGCAACAAAAGAGGTGTTTCCAGAGGGCGAATTGGATGCAGATTTACAGCAAGTAGATTTACGTAAAACAAACAGTTGGCGTTTAAAATTAGGAGAGATAGAAACTCCTGAGATGATAGAAGTACAGTTGGTAAATGCTGTGGCTCCTTTTGTATTGTGTAACCGCCTTTCTAGGCTTATGCGTCAAGAGAATACCGGTAAAAAGCATATTATCAATGTTTCTGCGATGGAAGGTAAGTTTCATCGTTTTTATAAAGAAGATAGGCATCCACATACCAATATGGCAAAAGCAGCTTTAAACATGATGACCCATACTTCTGCATTAGATTTTGCAACCGATGGCGTTTTTATGAATGCTGTAGATACTGGTTGGGTAACCGATGAGGATCCTGCAGAATTGTCTAAAAAGAAACAAGAAGTTCATGATTTTCAACCGCCATTAGATATTGTAGATGGTGCTGCTCGTGTATTAGACCCTTTAATAGATGGTATTAATACTGGAAAGCACTGGTGTGGTAAATTCCTAAAAGACTATAGGCCTATTGATTGGTAGCCAAACGCAGTTGCTTTTTAGTGTGTACATCTTTTAGTAATGTGGCTAAGGCGGCAATGATGACTATATTTTTGAATATGTACTGTCCTAATAAGGTAGGGGCAAAGCTCGTATTTGAAAAAATGATTTCAGGGGCAATAAATAAAGGTGTAAATGTGAAAAACATATGTACTAAGGCCAATACTAATATTGCTTTTTTATGAAAATTTAGAAGCAAGCAGATGCCTACAAAAGTTTCCCATAGGGCAAGAAGAAGTAGGGCTGTTTTTTCAGGGATTAAATGCAAGGTGATGCTATTAATGGTTTGAATAGCAAGATCTTCAGCCGGACTTAGAGATGAAAAAAATTTAAGGGCACCAAAAAAAAGGTAGACCAATCCTATTGAAATAGCTAGAAAATTTAATGCTTTTATCTTTGCAGATACAGTAGTGAAAATAGCTTTCATACTTTATAAGGTTTGGTTGGTTTAAAATTAAAAACCAACCAATAGGGGTAGGTTGGCTTTTAATAGGGCACTAATAATTTTTTTTTTGAAATTCAATTAACTCAGTCACTAAAGTACCGTTTATAGTTGTAGTAATAGATTAATGATAAGTCAAAAAGATTAATGAAAGGTTAATACGATTAATAAAGTAGTAGCGAGGCGGTTTATTTTTGATTTTTACCTTACATTGTTGCTGTGTTATTTAGAAGAAAAATATATATTATTGTATTTGTTATTTCTGTACTTGGGCTATTCATAGTACAATATCAATATTTAAAAATTGGATTAAACCTAGCAAAGGTTCAATTTGACAAAAATATATTGGCTTCAAGTAATCATATAAAAAAGGAACTAGCAACAGAAAATGAATTAACCTTTCTCTTAGGGAAGTCTATTACGAAAGATGGTTCTTATTTTAGCTTAAGTATAGATAGTGTACAAGATGCCTCAAGTCATTTTTTAAATGATTTTTTGATAGATAGACTAGCAGCCCAAGGTATCACCTCAGATTTTACATATCAGTTAGTGTCTAGAGATTCTGCCTATTATTTATATTCTCCAAAACGATTTGAGAAAGACGATACTCTTTTAAATTACCCATTAGAATTGGAAGGATATTTACCGAAACTAATAGGAGAAAAGCTTTTTTTAGAATTGCAATTTAAAGATATGAACACCTTTTTTTTATATCAGCTAAACGGACTAACGATTCCTAGTCTAGTTTTTATGTTGGCTATTATTTTTGTAGTCGTTTGGGTTTTAAAATCTTTCTATTGGCAGCGTAAAATTATTACCACTACCAACGAATTCATTAATAATTTAACACATGAGTTAAAGACGCCCGTATTTTCAATAGGCTTAGCGACTAAACTTTTAGAAGAACAAGGTGTAGCAGAGCAAAAACCAGTTTTAAAGCTTGTTAGGGCGCAAGTAGATAGATTAAAGAGTCATATAGATAAAGTATTAGATTTGGCAAAGCTAGAGGAGCGTAAGCAAGTTTATACGATGGTCTCGATAGATTTTTTTTCAAACCTAAAACAGGTTTGCGATGAATTTGAGGCAATAGCCCTTTTAGAGAATGTTCAGTTTAAGTACAACTTAGAAGAAGGGTCTTATGTACTTAGGGCAGAATCTTCGCATCTAGAGAATGCCGTTAATAATATCTTAGATAATGCGAAGAAATATTCTAAGGATTCAGAAATTTATCTAAAAGCTTTTATTAAAAATAAAAAACTTTTTATTCGTATTGAAGATAATGGTGAAGGAATCTCGGTAAAAGAGCAGCGGTATATTTTTCAAAAATACTATCGCGTCTTTGATGAAAATCTGCATAAGGTGAAGGGGTATGGTCTTGGTTTGAGTTACGTTAAAAACGTTATTAAGAACCATGGAGGTAAAATAACATTACAAAGCGAATTAGGAAAAGGAACAATAGTAGTAATTGAATTACCAGTGGCTCATGATGCAACCAGATAAATATGCTATTCTATTAGTTGAAGATGATGAATCTTTAGGATACCTTCTTTCAGAGTACCTTAAAATGAAAAATTTTCTAGTTACCTGGGTCAAGTCTGGATTGGAAGCAATTGCGATAATTGAAACAGATGTATTTCAGTTAGCTATTCTAGATGTAATGATGCCTGAAATGGACGGGTATACTTTAGCTTCAAAAATGAAGAGCCAATTCCCTGAATTGCCTTTTTTGTTTTTAACGGCAAGGTCCTTAAAAATTGATGTTCTCAAAGGCTTTTCATTAGGTGCCGTAGATTATTTAAAAAAACCAATTGACGAAGAAGAATTAGTGGTTCGTATCAATGTGCTACTAGATCGTTTAGTGCCAAAAGAAAACTTGGTACAAGAGTCTAATATGTTATTAAGCATCGGTGGCTATAAATTTGATGTTATCAATCAGCAATTGAAATACCAAGAAACCTTAATAAAATTAACCAGTAGGGAAGCGGAGTTGTTGCAATTATTAGTAGAAAACAAAAATCAATTATGTTCCCATAAAGATATCCTTGTGAGGCTTTGGGGTAAAAATGATTATTTTAATCGTAAGAGCTTAAATGTATTTGTATCGCACCTTCGCAAATATCTAAGTCACGATAGCGCTATAAAGTTAGATAATATTCACAGAAAAGGATTTATACTTGTAGTAAAAGAGTAGTAATCTGTGATTGGTTTCGTTGTTGTTATGGTTGATTAAGAGTTGTTAAAATTGCCTAGTTCTGATCGTACCAATGCAATGTAGTTTTTCATAGCCTCCTTTTTAGAAAGGTTTTTTGCTTGAAATAGCGCATTTGCTTTAAAGGCATTAATTAAAGGGGTGCTACTTCCTGGATTGTCAAAATTTTCATTGGCAATCTTATAATAAGCGTATAGCTTTAATAGAAAATCTGCGGGTAAAGGGTCTGTATAATCATTTACAAACTTTACAGCGATTATGAACTCTGAGTGAAGTTTATCTGTCTTCATCTTTTATTGGTAAGCTAGCTATACAGGTTTTTGCACCAATAACTTTCTGATTAAGTTTTACATTAATGGTTGCATCTAAAGGTAAGAATAAATCTACTCTAGAACCAAATTTAATAAATCCAGCATCTTCTCCTTGATGTGCACTATCACCAACATTGGCATAGTTAACAATACGTTTTGCTAATGCTCCAGCGATTTGACGGTATAAGATTTCGCCGAATTTCGGCGTTTTAATTACGATTGTGGTTCTTTCATTCTCTTCGCTTGCCTTCGGGTGCCAAGCTACTAAAAACTTACCTGGGTGGTATTTAGAAAAAGTAATAGCACCACTTGCAGGATATCTTGTAACGTGTACATTTATAGGCGACATGAAGATAGAAACTTGAAGACGTTTTTCTTTAAAGTATTCTTTTTCTTCTACCTCTTCAATAACTACAACCTTGCCGTCTACAGGAGCAAGTATTTCATCAAAACTTTTAGTAACGTTTCTTTTTGGGTTTCTAAAAAACTGTAGAATGATAATTAAAAAGACTACTGCAGTACATTGAATAAGCAATTTCAACCAATTTAAATCAATATAATAATGAGCAGCTAATACAGTAATAGCTACTAAAAAAAACGAGATTAAAATTATTTTTTGCCCTTCTTTATGAAACATGGTTGAAAATATTTATGGTTAAATATGCAAAAGGTGCTGCAAAAATTAAACTGTCTAAACGGTCTAGCATACCTCCGTGGCCTGGTAAAATAGCACCGCTGTCTTTTACGCCAGCAGCTCTTTTAAATTTTGATTCTATTAAATCTCCTAAACTTCCGGTAACAACAATTACAATGGCTAAAATAAACCACTGCATAAGGCTTATGTTGGTTTCGTATTTAGACATGAAATAAGCGGCGACCAATGCAAAGACTAAACCACCGATAGTACCTTCCCAAGTTTTTTTAGGGGATACACTAGGGAAAAGTTTATGCTTACCAATCGTCTTTCCAACTAAGTATGCAAACGAATCATTTACCCATATTAGTATAAAAATACCCATGATTAAAAATTCAGCAAAGTTATTTTGCTGGTAAGGAATCATGGTTAGAAATATACAACCTCCACCGATATAGAATAATCCAATTAAAAACTTATGTAAGCTTTTGAACTTTTTTTCTTTGGGTGAAAATAGATAAAATAGAAGTGCGATGTTGATAGTAATTGTCAGAAACATTAAAACATTTATGATTGATGTTCCATAGGCGTAATCATTGATGAGGTAGATAAATGCCCACCAAAGTGTTAAATAGGCCGCAAAAATATGATAGCCCGGCAGTTTGGTCATTCTTTTAAATTCATACAAACATGCTAAGCCAAAAGCCATGAACAAAAAGTCAAAAGCATCTGAGCTTAAGAATATTGCAGAGAGCAATATTACCACGTATACGATTCCCGTAAGTAATCTTCTGAAAATTTCTCCCATATTATAAGTCTTCCAGAAGGATAAGATACAAATTTTTAGAGCTACTCCCGTAGGTAAGAAAATCTTTTTTGTCCTCTGATATGGCTTGAAAGTGTTTAATAGTAGTAATGTTTGTAGGTATACTATTTAAGTGGCGTTTCTTAATTTTTTTTAATCCTTCTCCTATAGAATTCACCAATTGACTAGTGGTAGCAAATACAATAAAGTTTTCTGGTAATTCATTGAGTTTTCTATCCCTTAATTGATTAGAACAAATAAGAATAGAGCCATTCTGTGCTACCAAGTGCTCACAAGTGGTGAAGAATATTTTACTTTTATTAGGATTGTCGGTAAAGGTAATAGCTTCGTGTTTAAACTTATCCTCAAGTCTTTGATCCATTGAAAAAAAGGCGGTATCATTCCAGCTATTTTCTAAACGGATATTTTTTAATGCATCACTTACATCTTGATGGCCGTCACAATAAATAAATTTTCCACCATTTTTTTTGAAGTAAATAGTGAATTTTTCATCGATAGGAATATCAAGGTCAGGCATATGCATGCCTCTAGTTTCTTCTTTTTCAGTAGAAACCTTCTTTTTGCCACCTCCAAATAGTTTCTCAAATAAACCCATTCTTATCTTTAAAACTTCTACTACTTATTGAATATAAATAACCAGAAGTTTACAAAGATAAACTTCTGGTTGAGATAATACTATTATATGTTGGTGTCTCCTTCTTTTGAAGCTTCTTCCTCTCTTGCAGCTGCTTCTTCAGCAACATCTTTTTCGAAAGGTCTTTTACCAAATATTTTTTCTAGATCGTCTTTGAAGATAACTTCCTTCTCTAGCAAACGTTGCGCTAATTCGGTAAGTTTATCTTTATTCTTATCTAAAAGCTCAACAGCTCTTTGGTATTGCTCTTCTATTAAAATAGAGATTTCTCTATCAATAGTTTGTGCAGTTTCTTCACTATATGGTTTTGAGAAGCCATAAGAATCTTGTCCTGAAGAATCATAATAAGTTAAGTTACCAATTTTGTCATTAAGACCATAAATAGTAACCATAGCTCTTGCTTGTTTAGTTACTTTTTCTAAATCACTTAATGCACCCGTAGATATCTTATCAAAAATTACTTTTTCTGCAGCTCTACCTCCTAAGGTAGCACACATTTCGTCTTTCATTTGATCTGGACGAACAATAAGACGTTCTTCTGGTAAATACCAAGCGGCACCTAATGATTGACCTCTTGGAACTATGGTTACCTTCACTAATGGCGCAGCATGCTCTAACATCCAACTAACTGTTGCATGACCCGCTTCATGGTAAGCAATAGTTTCTTTTTCACCAGGAGTAATAATTTTATTTTTCTTTTCTAAACCACCAATGATACGATCAACAGCATCTAAGAAATCTTGTTTAGTTACTGCTTTCTTCTCTTTACGCGCTGCTATAAGTGCCGCTTCATTACAAACATTAGCAATATCTGCCCCAGAGAAACCAGGTGTTTGTTTTGCTAAAAATTCTAAATCTAAAGCTTCTGCAGTCTTGATAGGCTTCAGGTGAACTTCAAAAATCTCTTTACGTTCTCTAATGTCTGGTAGATCAACATAAATTTGTCTATCAAAACGACCCGCTCTCATTAAGGCTTTGTCTAGAACATCTGCTCTGTTGGTTGCCGCCAATACAATCACGTTTGTATTGGTGCCAAAACCATCCATTTCAGTTAGTAATTGGTTTAACGTATTTTCACGTTCATCATTAGAACCTGTCATGTTATTTTTACCTCTTGCTCTACCAATAGCATCAATTTCATCAATGAAAATGATTGCAGGAGATTTATCTTTAGCTTGCTTGAACAAGTCACGTACTCTTGAGGCTCCAACACCTACGAACATCTCAACGAAATCTGATCCAGAAAGAGAGAAGAACGGTACTTTAGCTTCCCCAGCAACTGCTTTTGCTAATAATGTTTTACCAGTACCTGGAGGGCCTACTAATAAGGCTCCTTTAGGTATCTTACCACCTAATGAAGTATACTTGTCAGGATTTCTTAAGAAGTCTACAATTTCTTCTACTTCTTCCTTAGCGCCTTCTAATCCGGCAACATCTTTAAAAGAAGTTCTTGTGTCTGTTTTTTCGTCGAATAATTTAGCCTTAGATTTTCCAATATTGAAAATTTGACCACCAGCGCCACCGCCACCGCCGCCAGACATTCTACGCATAAGATAAATCCAAATACCAATGATAAGTATAAATGGTAATACGCTTAAAAGAATATCAAGAACAACGTTGTTTTCTGTAGTATAATCTATTACAGTGTCTAGGTTGTATTCAACTTTAGTGTTTTTTATGTCGTTCTCAAAGTTTTGAGGATCTCCATAATCCAATACATACTGAGGAGATTCTCCGCCAGATAATCCGAAAGGTTTCTTTGCAACTTCCTTATGCACATCTTTTTCTAAAGCTTCTTGTGTTAAGAATACTTTAGCTTGTCTTGTGTTGGTTACAATTAATATTTTGGCAACATCGCCATTTCTTAAATATTCTTGTAATTCAGAAGTTGTTGTTTTTTTCTGACTAGATAAACTAGCGCTGTTAAAAAACTGGAATCCTATTAATAATACTGCTATTATTCCGTAAATCCACCACGAACTAAACTTTGGTTTTTTCGGACTTGTATTGTTGTCTTTTGCCATTTTTGTTTTTTCTTATTTAAAACTATTTTCAATCATGGTTACTTTTGCGTCTCCCCAAAGTCCTTCAATATCATAATACTCTCGTACTTGTTTTTGAAAAACGTGTACAACTACATTAACATAGTCCATTAAAATCCATTCAGAGTTATCTGAACCTTCTACGTGCCAAGGTTTGTCTTTTAATTTTTTGCTAACTGTTTTCTGGATAGAGCCTACTATTGCATTTACATGCGTGTTTGAAGTACCGTTACAGATTATGAAATAGTCGCAAACCGTATTTTCAATTTCTCTTAGGTCAAGTAAACTTATGTTATTTCCTTTAACTTCTTCTATTCCCTCAAGAATAAAACTGATGAGCTCATCTACGCTTGTTTGCTTTTTCTGCATTAAAAAAATTTAATTTTCGCAAAGTTATTATTTTTTTGTTTTCTTAGCTATTGTTTTTAGTAATAAGATTTAACTTTTATATAATAGTTAACAAATGCAAATAATCAAACTTGATGCCATAGACTCTACAAATGTATACCTGAAGGATTTGGTCTTTAATACTCAGGCATCAGATTATACTATTGTAGTAGCAGAGAAACAGACGAGGGGAAGAGGACAAATGGGGACTACATGGCTTGCTGATGAAGGTAAGAACCTAACCTTCAGTATCTTGAAAAAATGCACGGATTTAAGTGTTCAAAAGCAATTTGATTTAAATATTTGTGTTTCTGTAGCTATTTATCGCAGCTTAAATGACTTAAAAATACCTGACTTAAAGATTAAGTGGCCAAACGACATTTTGTCAGGAAATCATAAAATCTGTGGTGTTTTAATTGAAAATATACTTTCAGGAGCAAAAATTCAGGCGTCTATAATTGGAATAGGCTTAAATGTGAACCAATTATCATTTAATAACTTGCCAAATGTATCTTCCTTAAAATTAATAACGGGTATTCAATATGATTTGGAGGAGCTACTAAAGAAAATAGCCAAAAACCTTGAAGAAGTTTTTGACTATTATTTTACGATACATAAGCAAGATTTAAAAATTGAATATTTAGAGCAACTATTTAGAAAAGATAAAGCTTCTACATTTTCAAAGGATGCTAATGGTACCATGTTTACAGGAATCATTAGAAATGTCACCAGTGAAGGTAAATTAGTAGTAGAAGAGGAAGATGAAATCTTTAATGAGTACGCTCTAAAAGAACTAAAATTACGGTATTAAATCTTCTGTAAATTATCTGATAAAGTGCCTATGAAATTAGTAATAGGATTTTTTATCATCATGGCCATCATGGCGTTGAATTCTCCTTCAAAACTTAGTACCACTTCTGTTTCTTTTGCACCTAATTCTATAATATTAGCAGTTAACGTAAACGGTAGTTTTTCACTAGCGGCACCTAAAACTACCTTGCTAGTGGGTACTGTTTCTTTACGTTGAAGAACAATTTCTGGCATTCCTTTCAATGCAAATAAGAATCGCTCTTCGTTTATGAGCTCAAATTTACTAATGTTGTCGGGCATTAATTGTTCAAAGTTTTTGATATCGATTAAGAAATCATAAACTTCTTGACTGCTTTTTTGTATTGTCTTCTTAGGAGTTTCTATATGCATAATATTATTGTTGCCATTCAGATGGATTTTTCTTCCATTCTATTAATGTGTTATATTGATCTTCTTTTATGTAATTGGTTTCTGTAGCTTGTTCTATTAAGTGATCATAGTCACTTAAAGTATGAAGCTCTAAGTTGTGTTTTTCAAAATTAGAAGTGGCTACGTCAAAGCCATATGTGAATATAGCTAGCATACCTTTTATTTTGGCACCAGAATCTTCCAATGCTTTTACGGCATTTAAACTACTTTTACCGGTGCTAATTAAATCTTCAATAACTACAACCGTTTGGTTTTCTTCTAAAGCACCTTCTATCTGGTTTTGTCTTCCGTGAGATTTTGCCTCAGGACGCACATAGATAAACGGAAGCCCTAAATAGTCTGCAACAAGCATGCCTATTCCTATTGCTCCAGTAGCTACACCAGCAATTACATCTGGCTTGCCGTATAAGTGTTCTACTTGTTTGGCAATTTCTTCCCGCACGTAGTTACGTATTTGTGGATAGGACAAGATTATTCTATTGTCACAATAGATTGGAGATTTCCATCCTGAAGCCCATGAAAAAGGATTTTCAGGATTCAACTTAATTGCATTAATTTGCAACAAAAGCTCTGCTGTCTTTTTTGCTGTATCTTTATTTAAAACCATAATGCAAATGTATAAAGTTTTTGTTAATGAGTCTCAGTTGATTTTAACAAATAAACTGTCTGATATTGCTAATAATAAATATTTTTTATTGAATCAGAAGTCAATAAATGAAGCAATAGAATTACTATCTAAAGATAAACGAAGCATTGCGTATATCTATCACCCTAATGTGGAGGAAATTTTAAATAAATTCACCAAGAAAATTCCATTGGTGGTGGCTGCTGGAGGCGTAGTTACAAACAAAGAAGGAAAAGTGTTATTTATTTATAGGAATGACAAGTGGGATTTACCGAAAGGGAAACTAGATAAAGGAGAAACATTAGAAGAGTGTGCGTTAAGAGAGGTAGAGGAAGAGACCGGAGTACAGGGCTTAAAAATTGAAAATATTTTAAAGACCACCTATCATGTTTTTAAAAGAAATGGGAAATACAAGCTTAAAGAAGTGCATTGGTTTGCAATGAAAACTTCATATAAAGGCGAGCTTGTTGGGCAATTAGATGAAGGTATTGAAAAGGTAAAATGGAAAGGGCCAAAGAAAATAGCTAAGGCCCTTGAAAATTCATATACCAATATTAAAATACTTTTTGAGGATTAAATCTTATTCAGAAACTACTTCAAAATCATTTAATACGCGATACACCGGATATTGATTGTGTGCTTTTTCATAATATTCTGATCGCTGATAAATATATTCTAATTGTGCGTACCAATCTTTTGCAAACGCTTCATCGGTAGCTTTTTTTAGTCGAAAAGCTTCATCTAATAAGCTGTTTGTTTGAAGTAATTCTGCAGCTACATCTTCAAAAACATAAGGAGAGAAACCTTCTTTCTGTTGTAAAATCGGATCAAAAAAGTTCCAATTAAAGAATGAGTCTGTTGCGCTAGGCTCCAATGTTTCTAAGATATAGCGTATACCTTTTTGTTTTATCGGGATAAATACGTCTCCTTGTTGAAACTGAACCTTTTGTTTACTCTTTACTATTTTTGTATCATAGTGTGGGTAGTGACCTTCGTAGCTATTCGTATACGTTTTGTACGTGTCTATCTTGTAAGATTCTACTTCTACTAAGGTATCTTTCTTAATTCGAGTAAACGCAATTTCATTCTTTGTTAAAAGGCTTATGATCTTAAAATTACTTTTCTTAAGTATGTAAGCATTGGGTATTTTGATACTTTCAGTGCCTTTGTAATAATTATAATAGGTAGTAGGCTTTGTAAAGGGCTTGCTGCTATTGTATTTTAGCCTAGGAAAACCGGTTACTTCGCTAATAATGGTATCCGCTTCATATCCTTGAAAGTTTAGTGTGGTTGTTTGGGTAGAGTCTATTTCCCATTTTAATGGGTAGTACTCTAAATTTAAAACCGCTTCATTGTAATTTTTACGTAATTCTTTTATTTTTTGGCCGTCATTTTCAGAGATCTCGATCATCTTCTTCATAAGCTCGTAAGTGCCTTCTACTCTTTTTTTATAGGGCTTAAGCATATGAGTTTCTACCATTAGCCCTAAAGTGTTCCAGAGAGAAGTATATCCTGTAGAATATCTTGGGTGGTCTATAAATTGAGAAAATCCATTTTCAGGAACAGCATTATGTACATTTACATATGGAGTAATGTCCCAGTTATCTTTTGCCAAACTAGCTTCTAATTTAGGCATAAGATTTTGGTTTAGATAGTCGCCCAACTCCAAACCTAATTTGTTGTGTTGCGTGAATAAATGGGTAAGGGTGTACTGGTAATCTGCACCGTTACTTACGTGATTATCTATAAAAATATCAGGCTTCACTAAGTGGTAGATAGTGGCAAAGGTTTCTGCATTTTTAGTGTCAGACTTTATAAAATCTCTATTTAGGTCATAATTTCGTGCATTACCTCTAAAGCCATATTGCTTAGGGCCGTTTTGGTTTGCTCTAGTAGATGAGTTTCTATGTAAGGCTCCGCCGATATTATACACAGGTATTGTGGCAATCACGGTGTTTTCTGGCGGCGTAATATTTTCTGTTGCTAAATCTCTAAATAAAAGCATCGTAGCATCTATTCCATCGCTTTCACCCGGATGAATGCCGTTATTTATTAATAAAATAGTTTTAGATTCTTTTATTTTTTTAAAATTAAAATCGGCATCTAAGTTATAGGTTACTAAATGTAATGGTAAGCCGCTATCTGTTTCTCCAATGGTCTGGATATTAACTTCAGGAAATTCTTTGGCTAATTTTATATAAAAGTCAACAGTTTCTTGATAGGTAGCTGTTTCTGTTCCATTAGAAAGTTCAAAATGTGTTTTGTAATCTGATGTTTTGTCTTCTTTCTCTGATTCGCAAGAAATAAAGACGGTTAAAAGAAGTAGGGGAAGTAGAAATTTCATTAGCTATTAAAGGGTTGTTGCTCTAGAGTACCGCAAAAAATTAAGAGCTATCTATGTATTTGTTTAACAGGATAGTACTTAACAGTGTGTCAGTAATTCTTTTGCTATTTTACGCTTCAAAAATAATGAAAATAAAGTGTCTTTGTTAGGCTATATCCGTGATTTTCTCAATTTCAACTTTATTTAACGGTTTTGTATTATACGTGATATTATGATGGGTTCTGCACTTGTAAAAATTGGACTTATCACGGTCTTCTTTATTTATGGATGATGTAACAATATTTACGGTAATAGCATCTGCAATAGGTAATTTTAAAAACTCTTCTAGAAATTCCCACCCGTCCATTATGGGCATGTTTAAATCTAGAAATATCAAATCAGGAAGTTTTGTTTTGTTAGCAACAATTTCTGAAAGATATTCTATGGCTAGTTTTCCGTTTGAAAAAGCATCAATGTTATTGCATTCAATAGTGCTTGTAAGCAACTTTTTTATGCCAAAAACAGTGATAGCATCATCGTCTATTATACAAATATGATCAATCATTTTCATTAAAATATATTTTAAATGTAGTGCCTTGTCCTACTTTGCTTGCTATCACAAATTTTCCATTCATAGCTTCAATTTGATTTCGAGCGATGTAAAGGCTAACCCCTCTAGATTTTTCTAGTTGATGGAAGGTTTTGTACATACCAAAAATCTTGTCTTTGTTCTTTTCTAAATCAATTCCTATGCCATTATCTTTAATTACTAAAATAGTATAGCCTTTTATTTTGTCTGCACTTAGCTCTATCTTGTTTCCATTTTTGTTTTGACCAAATTTAATAGCGTTAGAAAGGATGCTGATAAGAATGTTGTTTACATAAGTAGGCACCCCTTTTATGTAAACATCATTTGAGATATTGTTGATAATATGGGCTCCTTTATTTTTGATTAAGGAATGGAGATTCTTTTTTACGAAATCTATTTTTGTGTTGGCATGTATGTTTTTCTTTTCTTGTAATGGGTTAGAATTAATTTCTAAAACCTCATTTAAGTTGTCTATGGTTTCTAATAAGTTATCTGATGCGCCAATAAGCATGGAAAGGAGTTTTTCTCTTTCTTGCTCCTCTTTCTCTTTAATCAAAAAGCCTAAGAGCATGGAGAAATTTGCGGTATGAGAGCGTAAATTATGCGAGACAATATGAGCAAAATTCAGTAATTTTTTATTCTGAAGTGCAGATACATTGATAAGTCGCGTTAATTGTTCTTCTTTTTGTTTTATTTGAGTAATATCTAGGCTAAACCCTATAAGGCCTACCACATCATTATCTTCGTTGAATAATGGAATCTTAGACGTTAGGAAATTTGTTTGCTTTCCGTCTTTTCTTATGTTGATGGTTTCAACTCCTAACATTGGCTCTAAGGTGCTCAAAATTTTTAGATCTTCATCTCTTGACACTTGCGCAACGTCATGATCGTATAAATCAAAATCACTTTTCCCAATCAATTCTTCACTTGTTAAGTTCAGGTAATCGCACTCAGATTGGTTGACTAATATTTTTTTAGACTCTAAATCTTTTACAAAAACATTCAGGGGTAAGTGGTCTATTAATGTTCTTAATAGGTTTTCACTTTCTTTGGTTTTTTGTTGTGCTTTTACGTCTTCTGTGATATCTTGAAACGTTCCTATTATTCCTACAAATTTTTCGTCTTCGAAGAGCGGTTTCCCGGTAGCGATAACCCAGATTTCCTTACCTTTTCCGGTGATTATTTGAAACTTATCGCTCCAATGTAGCCCATCTTTTAAGCTTTGGTCTAAATATTTGGAGATCTGTTCTTGGTTTTTTCCTGGTTTGTAAAAGCTTAGAGCACTGTCTATATTAGGTTGATAGTCGCTAGGAACCTCATGAATAATCTTAGTCATATCAGACCATTTTAATTCATCATTAATAGCATCGTATTCCCAGCTGCCAATTTTTGCGATTTGGGATTTAACGGTAATTAAGATTTCTAATTTTTCTAGCTTTTGTTTGAGTAGAAAATGCTTCGTAACATCTTCTATTTGAATGATGGCACCAACAATATTTTCCGCTTCGTCATACCAAGGTAAAATAGTCCATTCTAGCCAGTATTTACAGGTGCTACTATCAAAATATTTATCTGTCTTAGGAGTGTTTTTATACCCTAAGAAAGCATAATCTATATCTTGTTTCCATTTTGTGGTTAGGGAGGGGAAAATACCAAGTATGCTATTCTTTTCTATAGCTTGTAAGGATAAATTAAAATCGCGTAACCAACTGTCAGAAATGTGGGCAACAGATAGATTCAGATTAACATAAGCGGTTGCTTTTGGTAACTGTTTTATAAGATAATTGTCGTTATTTTTAATTTTTTGCCTCAAGACTAGTAATAAATTTCCTACTAAAGTAATGAGTAATTTTATAACTGACGGTGCATTTGTTGTGAATTCTTGAAAAACCGTGGTGATAAATAGGATATTTGTTACTGTGGCTTCTTCAAAGGTGTCGGAAATAAGATATAGACTGTGTTTGTTTCAAGTTTCAACGGCGTATCAAATTCTATTTTGTAGGATTTTATTTCACACGAACAGAATCCGGCACTAAGCCCGTATAGTCGCCTCCGTTTTTGATAACATCTCTAACAATAGAGGAGCTGATGTATGATTTTCCCGAAGAGGTTAGAAGAAAAACGGTTTCAATTTCAGATAATTTTCGATTGGTGTGTGCTATAGCTTTTTCAAACTCGAAATCTCCAGGGTTGCGCAATCCTCTTAAAATAAAATTAGCGTTTATTTTTTTGCAAAAATCTACCGTAAGACCCTCATAGGTAAGCACTTTTATTTTTGGCTCATGAGCAAAAGCATCTTTAATAAATTGCTTGCGGTCTTCTAATGAGAACATGTATTTCTTATCAGAATTTACACCAATGGCAATAACAAGTTCGTCAAAAAGGGTAATGCCTCTCTGAATAATATCATAGTGACCTAAAGTTAGTGGATCAAATGAACCAGGGAATATTGCACGTCTCATAGTTATATTTTAAGCTTCTAAAGGTACTTAATTTGCTTTTAAGGCTTCGGTTATTGCATTTTCAAAAAGCTCAGGTAATGATATGCCTGCAACTTTGGCTTGTTGTGGTAAAATACTTTCTTCGGTTAATCCGGGAGTCGTATTCATTTCTAGCATAAAAGGCTCATCGCCAATAAAAATAAATTCACTTCTAGAGAAGCCCTTCATTTTTAAAACATCATATGCCTTCTTTGCAATATCACTTACTGTTTGCATTTGTTTTTCCGTAATTCTTGCAGGCGTTATTTCTTGAGATTTTCCAGCGTATTTAGCTTCGTAATCAAAAAAATCATTCTCAGAAACAATTTCGGTTATAGGAAATACTTTTGTTTCCCCATGGTATTTTAGTACACCCACAGAAACTTCAGTGCCATCTAAAAATCCTTCAATGATGATCTCATCGTCTTCTTTGTAGGCATTAGCAATAGCGGCTTGTAGCTCTTCTATTTTATACACTTTCATTATTCCAAAACTACTTCCTGCTTTATTTGCTTTTACAAAACAGGGTAAGCCTACCTTAGTAACTATGGCTTCTTCGTCAATAAGGTCGCCAAGGTTAAGATAGTAAGATGGGGCAGACTTAATACCGTATGGTTTTAGTACACTCAATAAGTCTCGTTTATTAAAAGTTAAGGCAGATTGGTAAGCATCACAAGAGGTTTGTGGAATGTTTAATAACTCAAAATAAGATTGCATTAAGCCATCTTCACCAGGAGAACCATGAATGGCATTAAATACGCAGTCAAAAGTTATTTTTTGATGGTTTATTTCGATTGAAAAATCGTGTTTATTTACAGGAAATTCTTCGTTGTTTTCGTTTACGTAAACCCATTTTTCTTTAAAAATATGAATGCTAAACAGGTTAAATTTTTCCTTGTCAGTATACTTATAAACAACGCTTCCGCTTTTTAACGAAATTTGATATTCGCTAGAGTAGCCGCCCATGATAATGGCAATATTTTTCTTCATTACTCAATCTTAATATTAGAAATAAACAAACTGCAATTGTAAGTCAAAGAAAAGAAAAAACACCATGTTTTAGTTCATTACGTATATTTTTTTTCTGGTGAACTATAAATATAACGTGATTTTACGAAACGGCTGTTCGTTTCTTAGGGTCCATTTCTTATATTTGCTGCCACAATACATAATAAGATGAGAAATTTTTTAAACTTTCTGAAAAGTAAAGTTTTTTTAATACAATTAGGATTGGCACTTTTAGTTATAGTCCTTTTTATATTTGGAATGCTACAATGGTTAAAAAGTTCTACCAATCACGGAGAATTTGTAGAGGTACCAGATTTGGCAAAATTGTCTGTAACGCAAATGCGTAAAGTGGTAGAAGATGCAGATTTACGTTTTGAGGTATTAGATTCTGCGAATTACAATCCAGATTATCCTAGATTTTCTGTTATTGAGCAAAATCCTCCTGCGGGAAATAAAGTAAAGCAGAGTAGAAAAATTTATGTAACGGTAAATCCTTCTGGATACAAGAAGGTTAGTGTGCCAAGTATCATCCAGGTTACCTTGCGTAATGCTACGGCAAAACTTAGAGCTGTAGGGTTAGATGTGCAAAGGGTAACTTACATTGATGAGTTTGGAAAAGATATGGTGTACCGTATCAAGTACAAAGGAAAATATATAGAGGAAGGATACAAACTTCCTAAAACTTCAAAAATAGAACTGGTTTGTGGTAATGGTAATGAAAGCCAAAGCAATCAAATAAAATCAGATTCAGAATAATATATGATGGAACCAGAAGAGCGCTCGGAGTTAGAAAAAGATGAACTTTTTGAGCACCATAAGGTAATTGCATCCAAGGGGCAAGAGCCGCTGCGTGTAGATAAATTTTTAATGAACTTCATAGAAAATGCGGTTCGAAATAAAATTCAGCAAGCAGCAAGAAATGGACATATTTGGGTTAATGATATTCAAGTAAAACAAAATTATCGTGTAAAAGCAGGGGATGAAGTTAGAGTTCTTTTTGAGCATCCTCCGCATGAATTTTTATTAGTGCCAGAAGATATTCCTATAAATATTGTTTATGAGGATGATGTATTGATGGTGGTAAATAAAGAACCTGGAATGGTAGTGCATCCTGGTCACGGTAATTACTCTGGGACCCTTATTAATGCGTTATTGCATCATACAAAAGATCTTGCCGTAAATAGTAATGAACGTCCAGGATTAGTGCATAGAATAGATAAAGATACTTCCGGACTTTTAGTGATTGCTAAGACAGATGAAGCGATGACTTTCTTATCAAAACAGTTTTTTGATAAAACAAGTGAGCGTGAGTATGTGGCGTTAGTTTGGGGTAATATTGAAGAAGATGAAGGAACTATAGAAGGGCATGTAGGAAGGCATCCGCAGAACCGCTTACAAATGGCTGTTTTTCCTGACGGAGAACAAGGTAAAGACGCAGTTACTCATTTTAAGGTCATAGAACGCCTAGGATATTTAACCTTAATTTCTTGCAAATTAGAGACAGGTAGAACACACCAAATACGGGTACACTTAAAGCATATAGGTCATACTTTATTCAATGATGCACGTTACGGCGGTGAGAAAATATTAAAAGGAACAACATTTACAAAATATAAGCAGTTTGTAGATAATGCCTTTAAAATATTACCACGGCAGGCTTTGCATGCAAAAACCTTAGGTTTTGTACACCCTGTTACCAAAGAATTTATGCGATTTGATTCTGAAATACCAGCCGATATGGCTAATTGCATAGAGAAATGGAGAGCTTATGCCAAGCATAGCGCAGAGAATCCTCAAGGATAGATTTTTGTAATACAGCTATTGAAAACCTATCTCGAAAGATGAAATTTATACTAGATATCTTCTTTAATTTTGCGAAGAAGATATCGTATAACTAGTGAACTACTAAAAAGCATCAGATGAAAATAGTAATCTCTCCTGCAAAATCTTTAGATTTTGAAACAGAATTACCTACGGCAGCATATACTAGCCCTGTATTTCTAGAGCAATCAAAAAAACTAAATTCAGTTTTAAAAAAGAAGAAACCCAAAGATTTATCAGACTTAATGCATATTTCAGATAAATTGGCACAATTGAATTGGGACCGAAATCAGAATTTTTCATTGCCTTTTACTCCAGAAAATGCACGCCCTGCAGTATTTGCTTTTAGTGGTGATGTATACCAAGGATTGGATGCGTATAGTTTAAAAGAAACTAAAATAGCCGAGTTGCAAAACCAGCTTCGTATTTTATCTGGTTTGTATGGTGTTTTAAAACCCCTAGATTTAATGCAAGCATACCGATTAGAAATGGGAACCAGCATGAAAGTTGGGAGTGCCAAAAACTTGTATGAGTTTTGGAAGAAAGACATCACAGCATCTTTAAATTCCGAATTGGAAGAAGGGGAGTTGTTTGTAAACTTAGCGAGCAACGAATATTTCAGTGCCGTAGATGAGAAGAATTTAAAGGTGCCTGTAATTGCACCAATATTTAAAGACTGGAAAAACGATAAATTAAAAATAATAAGCTTCTATGCTAAAAAAGCAAGAGGTGTTATGGTGCGGTATATCGTAGATGAGAAAGTTAATTCTCTTGAAGACTTAAGAGGCTTTAATTTAGATGGATATCTGTTTAGTAAAGAGCATACTTTAAAAGAAAATCAGCCTGTATTTATTCGCTAATTATCAAGGTCTGAGTTTAAAATAAAGAAAAAGTAACTACGGCTGTAGTTACTTTTTCTTTTTTATGGCAATTTTTTCTTCAACGGTTGGTCTTCTTTTAATTTTTTTAGGTCTTCTGGCGCCAAAAGAATTGTTAGCGATCTTTCCTTTTCTAGATTTTTTATCTCCTTTTCCCATGTTTTTCTTTTTCTTAAAATTACAACTTTCAATAGTACTATAAAAATGCAAGGTACGCTTCTCTTTGGTAGAGTTTTGTAAGTAATTATTTAAAATTTGTTTCAAAAGTTAATTTACCTAATAGATTTCGTTTTCCTTGCTTAAATTGCTGACAAATTGCAATAAAAAGGGTTAATTAAATGCATTAGATTAATTGTGATGCGTATTCAAAAAATGTAACTTTACGATGTTTGTACATCGTAAAGATTAACAACATTTTTATAAAAAAAAACTAACCACAGAGAATTACATGGAAATCAAAAAGGTTTTAGTAGCAAATAGGGGAGAAATAGCAATTCGTATTTTTAGAGCTTGTGTAGAGATAGGCATAAAAACAGTTGGGATTTACACCTATGAAGATCGGTACTCTTTACACAGATATAAGGCAGATGAATGCTATCAAATTGGAGAAGAGAACGAACCTTTAAAACCTTACTTAGATATAGAAGCCATAATAAAAGTGGCAAAAGATAATGATATTGATGCCATACACCCTGGGTATGGATTCTTATCTGAAAATGCAAAATTTGCGCAAGCTTGTGAGGATAATGGAATTATTTTCATAGGTCCTAAAGTGTCTGTTTTAAAAGCGCTAGGAGATAAAATTACAGCGAAGGAAGTAGCTGTAGCTAATCATATTCCGGTCATACAAAGTAGTACTGAAGATTTAGTTGAAGTGTCTGTTGCTTTGTCTGAGGCAGAGCGTATTGGGTATCCAGTGATGCTAAAAGCTGCTTCTGGTGGTGGTGGCCGCGGAATGCGAGTTATCCGGACAGAAGAAGAACTAAGAAAAGGTTTCCCTGAGGCTCGAAGAGAATCTTTAAATGCTTTTGGTGATGATACCGTTTTCTTAGAGAAGTTTGTAGAAAATCCAAAGCATATAGAAATACAAATTGTTGCCGATTTACATGGGAATATAGTGCATTTATATGAACGTGATTGCTCTGTACAACGTCGCTACCAAAAAGTAATTGAGTTTGCACCTTCTTTTGGGTTGCCTCAAGAAACGCTAAATAGCTTGTACATCCACGCTATTAATATTTGTAAGGCGGTAAACTATAATAACATTGGTACCGTTGAGTTTTTGGTAGACGATGATGGAAGCATTTATTTTATTGAAGTAAACCCAAGAGTTCAAGTAGAGCATACGGTAACAGAAATGATTACTAATATTGATTTGATTAAAACACAAATCTTTATTGCTGGCGGTTATAAATTATCAGATCAACAAATAAAAATAGAAAGTCAGGAATCTGTAAAAGTAACGGGATATGCGTTGCAATGTAGAATCACGACAGAAGATCCTGCGAACGATTTTAAACCAGATTACGGGGTCGTAACTACCTACCGTAGTGCTTCTGGTTTGGGAATTCGGTTAGATGCAGGTAGTGTATATCAAGGGGTGGTTATTTCTCCATTTTTTGATTCTATGTTGGTTAAAGTATCGGCCATTAGTAGAACACTTGATGGTTCTTGTAGAAAAATGCGTAGAGCCTTGGCAGAATTCCGTATTCGTGGTGTGAAAACCAATATGGCTTTCTTGGACAATATTTTAAAACATCAAACTTTTAGAGATGGTGATGTTACGGTAAATTTTATAAAAAATGAACCTAAGCTTTTTGAATTTGTGGAACCTCGTGATCGGGCAAATAAATTAGTGCACTTTTTGGGTGATGTTATCGTTAATGGAAATCCTGATGTAAAAAAGAAAGATCCTAAGCATGTATTTTCAAAACCTATAGTTCCTGCCTTTCCTAAATTTGATCCGTATCCAAAAGGAACTAAAGATCTACTTACGGAGCTGGGACCTGAGAAATTCTCTGAGTGGTTAAAGAATGAAAAGAAAGTTCATTTTACCGATACCACCATGCGTGATGCCCACCAAAGTTTGTTGGCAACCCGTATGCGTACGATAGATATGATGAAAGTTGCAGAAGGGTATGCTAAAAATAACCCTGAGATTTTCAGTATGGAAGTTTGGGGTGGTGCTACTTTTGATGTGTGCTTACGCTTTTTGCAAGAAAACCCATGGGAGCGTTTGGCTAGCTTGCGTAAAGCAATGCCAAATATATTATTGCAAATGCTAATAAGAGGATCAAACGGTGTTGGGTATACCGCATATCCAGACAATTTAATAGAAAAATTTGTTGAACAATCATGGGAAACAGGTGTAGATGTTTTTAGAATATTTGATTCTCTAAACTGGATGAAATCTATTGCGCCTTGTATAGAGCATGTGCGAACAAAAACGGGTGGTTTAGCAGAAGGGTCTATTTGTTATACGGGCGATATTTTAGATGCCTCTAAAACCAAATATGATCTGAAGTATTATGTTCAGTTAGCTAAAGATATTGAAAATGCTGGTGCTCATATATTGGGAGTGAAAGATATGGCCGGTTTGTTAAAACCGTATGCCGCTTATGAATTAATTTCCGCATTAAAATCAGAAATTAATATACCAATTCATTTACATACACACGATACGTCTTCTACGCAAGCTGCTATGTATTTAAAAGCAATAGAAGCAGGTGTAGATGTGGTCGATGTAGCTCTAGGAGGTTTGTCTGGATTAACTTCACAGCCCAATTTTAATTCGGTAGTAGAGATGCTTCGTTTTACAGAAAGAGCGAATAATATGAATACGGCAAAATTAGCAGCGTATTCTAATTACTGGGAAACGGTTCGTAATTATTATTATACGTTTGAATCTGGATTAAAATCTGGAACAGGAGAGGTGTATAACCATGAAATTCCTGGGGGGCAATACTCTAACTTAAAAGGGCAAGCTATTGCTTTAGGTTTGGAAGATAAATTCCCAGAGATTACTAAAATGTACGGAGAAGTTAATCAACTTTTTGGCGATGTTATAAAAGTGACGCCGAGCTCTAAAGTGGTGGGCGATATGGCGCAATATATGATTAGTAATAGTCTAACGGTTGATGATGTATTGACGAAAGGAGAGGATATTTCATTTCCAGAATCTGTAAAAAGTTTCTTTAGAGGAGACTTAGGGCAACCTGTTGGAGGCTTCCCAGAAGCATTACAGAAAATTATCCTAAAAGATGAAATTCCATATACCGAAAGACCTAATGCGCATTTAGAACCTATAGATTTTGATAAAGAGTTTAAATCTTTTAAACGAAAGTTTAAAAAAGGAATGGGTAGAGATCTTGAGATCACAGATTTCTTATCTTATAAATTGTATCCAAAGGTATTTACAGATGCCTACAATAACCATGTAAAATATGGTAATGTAATGAATATACCTACCAAAAATTTCTTCTACGGTATGGAAATAGGAGAAGAGATTATGGTAGAGTTAGATCGTGGTAAGAATGTCCTTATCTCATTAATGTTAAAAGGAGAGCCAGACGAATCTGGGAATGTAAGTATCTATTTTAAAGTAAATGGGCAGTTGCGTAATGTAGTCATTAAAGATACCGCTGTAAAAGTTACTAAAATAGAAAATACTAAGGCAGATGGGGCTAATGACAAGCAAATTGGTGCACCTTTGCAAGGTTTATTATCTACTGTTTTGGTAAAGAAAGGACAAGAAATAAAGCGAAACCAACCTTTGTTTGTCATCGAAGCCATGAAAATGGAAACGACCGTTACTGCAACAGAGGAAGGCGTGGTAGAAAGCGTTCATTTATCAGGAGGTTCATTGGTTAATTCTGATGATTTGGTAGTAACGTTAAAATAAAAAATTAAGTAAAAAGTATACTTCCCTTTAGCTACTTTAGCTAAGGGGAATTTTTGAGTCTGACGCTTAGGTATACCATCAGATTTCAACTATAGAATAAAAAGAATTTTACGTTTAGTTAGCTATAAAATATGAAACAAGTACAGCGGTTAGAAGAATTTAAGAAGTCGGTAAACAATAAGTTTAATGTTTACAACAGTTTGTTTTTAAACTTACCATACCGAAATATAGAAAATGTGGGTATGGTTATTCCGTTGATGTTAGACCAATGTCAAAAGGGATTAAAATCGGGACAAAATCCTAAAGAAATTTTAGAAGCTTTCTTTGAGAATTTTATGGCCATAGATTCAGAGAAAGAGCGTATTGATTTTATGTTTCGCATTATTCAGTATGTAGAACGCCAAGTAGTTTTATATGATAGTGTAGAAGATGCTGCATTTCCAAAAATATATAAGCATAGCAATAATTTAGCGATTAAAGATTATTTTGAACTTGTAGACAAGAATAAAAGCTGGGATAAAATATCAGACCATCTGTCTAATTTTAGTGCACGTTTAGTATTAACCGCACACCCAACACAGTTCTATACTCCTGCGGTTTTAGATATTATTGCAGAATTAAGAACTCTTATTTTAGGAGATAAAATAGATGATATAGATGTTACCTTACAGCAGTTAGGGCTTACGTCTTTAATTAACTCTAAGAAGCCAACACCTTTAGATGAAGCCAAAAATATTATTTACATTTTACGTAATGTATATTATGATGCTGTAGGGGAGCTTTACGCTTATTTAAAAAGTAATATTAATAACGCTGAGTTTGAAAATTACAATATCATGAAACTAGGGTTCTGGCCTGGGGGCGATCGTGATGGTAATCCATTTGTTACAGCAGATATTACTAATGATGTGGCAGATGAATTGCGCATAACCTTGATGAAATGTTATTATAATGATCTGAAGAAACTACAGCAGAAACTTACGTTTAGCGGACTCCAGGAAGATATAAACAAGCTTAGAGCTAATTTGTATACGGCAATGTTTAACCCAGAAAAGCAGGTTGGATATCAGGATATTATAGGGCCATTAACGCAGATAAGAGCGGTGTTAGTAGAAAGATATCATTCTTTATATTTAGAAGAATTAGATTATTTCATTGATAAAGTAAAAATCTTTAAAACGCATTTTGCTACGCTTGATATTCGTCAAGATCATAGCATGCATGTTAAAGTAATTACAGAAATCTTAACTAGAAATGGTTTAATTAAAGAGAGTTTAGATGAGCTTTCAGAAAAAGAATTAATTGATATTCTATTGAATGAAAAGCTTAGTTTAAAGGTCTTCGATTACAATGAGGAAATTACTCAAGAAACAATTAAGAATATTTTACAACTAAAATCTATTCAAGAAAAGAATGGAGAAGAAGGGTGTAACCGATATATTATAAGTAATTCTGAAGATATATTTTCTGTGTTATTTGTATTTGCATTGTTTAGATGGTGTGGTTGGAATGCGAAAGAAATATCTTTTGATATTGTTCCACTTTTTGAAACCATGAAAGGTATGGAAGATTCTGAAGCTATCATGCAACAGTTATTTGATATGCCGGACTATATGGCACACGTAAGACAACGTTCAGAAAAACAAACGATGATGTTAGGTTTTTCTGATGGTACTAAAGATGGGGGCTATTTAAAAGCCAACTGGTCTATCTTAAAGACTAAAGAAAGTTTGTCTGGTGTTTGTGCTAAGAATAATATCAAAGCAATTTTCTTTGACGGTCGTGGTGGCCCCCCAGCGCGTGGAGGAGGAAAAACACATCGTTTTTACGCAGCGCAGACGAAAGACATTGCGAATAATGAAATACAATTAACTATTCAAGGACAAACTATTACCAGTACCTATGGTACTAAAGAGCAGTTTGTTTATAATTGCGAGCAGCTTTTAACAGCAGGTTTGTCTAATAGTTTTTATGGTGATGAAAACGTCATTACTGAAAATCAAAGAACGTTAATAGAGCAACTCTCTGAATTGAGTTTTGAGAAGTATGATGCGCTTAAACATCATGATAAATTTATGCCGTACTTAGAGAATATGAGTACGCTTAAATATTATACTAAAGCTAATATTGGTAGTAGACCAGGGAAACGTGGTAATAAAGCAAAATTAGAGCTTTCGGATCTTAGAGCCATTTCTTTTGTAGGTTCATGGAGTCAGTTAAAGCAAAACGTTCCAGGATATTTTGGTTTAGGTACTGCTATTAAAACCATGAAAGACAAAGGCAAAATGGAGGAGGTGAAAAACTTGTATGAAAAAGTACCTGTTTTTAGAGCTTTAATGTCTAATAGTATGATGGCTTTATCCAAATGTTATTTTGAATTAACAGCCTACATGAGAGATGATGAAGAGTATGGCGATTTCTGGATAATTTTGAAAAATGAGTATGACTTATCCAAAGAAATGCTTTTAGAAATTTCGGGAATGGAAATTCTTATGGAGCAAGAAGCACTTTCAAGAGAGTCTATTAAAATACGTGAGAATATCGTATTACCATTATTGGTTATTCAGCAGTATGCTTTACAGAAAATTGGAGAAGATTCTCCAATGAAAGAATTGTATGAAAAGATAGTAACGCGTTCGCTTTATGGTAATATTAATGCGAGTCGTAATTCAGCATAAAAATCACAAATTATAGTTTCATATAAAAACCTGTATTCTTTAAAGGGATACAGGTTTTTTTGTCAAAAATTATATAATTTAGGCAATAGTCAATAACTTAATTGGGTTAAAGAATGTTCTATTTTTTAGGTATCGCTTTGCAGATCTTCTGTGTTTACCATTGTTATACAAACCGCAATTCGTATTACTGGATTATGGCAATAATTTTTCTTCCAATCTTTGGGGCTTTGTCGTATCTAATTTTGAATGTGTTTACAAAGAGAGATTTAGATGTAGTTCAGGAAGGATTGACTTCGGTTATTAATCCAACAAAGAGGATTACGGATTTAGAAAAGAAGTTTAAATTTTCAAATACATTTAAAAATCAAGTAGCCCTTGCTGATGCGTATTTAGATCATGAAATGTATGAGAAAGCAGCAGAGAATTATGAGGGGTCATTAAAGGATGTTTTTGTCAACGATTATTATGTAATTTTAAAATTAATAAAAACAAATTACTTGTTAGGGGATTATGAGCAAGCCAAATCCTACGCCCAAAGAATTAAGGAGGATAGTAAATTTAGAAAGTCAGAAGGTTTATACTATTATAGTCTATCCATCGAAAAACTAGGGAACATCAACGAAGCCGAAATGTTGTTTGCTCAGTTCGATGCACCTTATTCTAATTATTTTGAACGCTTAGAATTGTCTAGGTTTTATATGCGAAATATGAAAAAATCAGAAGCTAAATTGCTGTTAAGCGAAATTTTGATGGAATCAGAAGGTATGTCAAGGCCAAATTATAAACAGCACAAGTCTGTGTTTAAAACAGCGAAAGAACTATTAAATAGTATTACATGATATTCCTTCATACGCATCCCTACACACCTTTTCTATTTCCAGAAGCCACAAAATTAATTGTAGGCACTTTACCGCCGCCAAGATTTACCACGGGAGATTTAAAAGAAGGAGATGTAAATTTTTGTTACGGAAGTAGAGACGGACAATTATGGCCTATTATAAATCGAATTTTTGATTTGGATTTGTTATTTGAAACCTCTGATGCTGCAGTAATACAACGAAAGGAGTTTTTAAAACGTGAAAAAATTGGTATTTGTGATATTGTTGCAAGTGCAGAACGTGTTAAGGTTGATGCTTCTGATTTAGGAATGCAAAACATACAATTGCGAAATGTTATTGGGTATCTAAAACAATACCCTACTATAAATACTTTATTATTTACAGGAGGTAATAGTAAAAATGGACCAGAATATTTTTTTAGAAAGCATTTAAAAGAGCAAAACATTCAGTTTGAAGTTTTATCTGATATTGTACCTCGCATCCATCAATTTCAATTAGGGGATAGGTATATAAAAACAGTATCCTTGACAGCGCCTTCTGGAGCAGCCAATAGAGCTGTGGGTGGTTTGGATGCTTATAAAATGATGAAAAGTAAAAACCCGGAATTCAATACTATTGATTTCCGGGTTTTACAGTATAGACAATTTTTAAAAAACGATATTTAAGGCATTGTTCTGTTTACGGTAATAGCATTTGACAAATCAAAACAACCTGCTAGGTCATTTGCATTCATCCCTACTTCGGCACCTGTTAATCCGTCTTCATAACGTAAATACCAGATTAAACATACGCCAACTCCTGCGCCATCAAAATCTACACCTTCCACAGCTTCTAAAGTAGGAGGCATTCCTAAGATATTTCCATCTGCATCTGTAATCACATAAGTACTTAATGATCCGCTAACATTCGTATTATCTAGAGTAATCCCAGATACAAAATCTGATGTCCCGTCAATAGTAAAGTTATAAGGACCGCCAGAAAGTACTCCTGCTTCAGTTTTGCTCCTTGTTACAGTTAACGCGTTAGAAAGGTCATAATCTCCTGCTAAATCATTTGCATTCATCCCTACTTCAGCTCCGGTAATAGTACCATTGTAACGTAAGTACCATATTAAGCAAACGCCAGCACCAGCTCCGTCAAAATCTACACCTTCAACAGCATCTAATGTTGGTGGTAATCCCAAGATATTTCCTTGATCATCCGTAATTACCCAAGTACTATTGTCACCAGAAGTATTTGCACTATCTAAAGAAATTCCTGAAACCATATCAGCAGTTCCATCAATACAAAAATCATAAGGACCTCCTGCAATTGTCCCTGCATTAGCTCCTTGTAATCTAGTTACTGTAACTGAATTTGAAAGACTAAAACAGCCATCTAGATCATTTGCGTTCATGCCTACTTCTGCACCTACTAAACCATCTTCGTAACGTAAATACCAAATTAAGCATACACCAGCGCCAGCGCCATCAAAATCAACACCTTCTACAGCTTCTAAGGTAGGAGGCATTCCTAAGATATTTCCATCTGCATCTGTAATTACATAGGTGCTATTACTACCACTAGCATCACTGCTATCTAAACTTAATCCGGTAACCATATCCGGTGTACCGTCTACAGTAAATTCATAAGGTCCACCAGTTAATACTCCTGCATTTGTTTTATTTCTAGTCACTTGTATAGAATTAGAAAGGTCAAATGTTCCATCTAAATTAGCCGTGTTCATTCCTACTTCTGCGCCTACTAAACCATCTTCGAAACGTAGATACCAGATAAAACATACTCCGGCTCCAGCATCGTCAAAATTCACACCTTCTACATCAGTCAATGTAGGTGGCAATCCTAAGATGTTTCCTTGGTCATCTGTAATAACCCATGTGCTATTTGCACCTATAGCATTGGAATCGTCTATAGTAATACCGCTTACCATATCTGCAACACCATCTACGCAAAAGGTAAAAGGGCCACCAGCAATAGTTCCAGCTGCTGGGATTATTTGTACTTCTTGATTGTCATCATCGTCATCGCAACTAGTAAATGCTAAGGCGAGAATCATACTTGTAATTAAATAGATTTTTTTCATTTTTCTGAACTTTTTAGGTTTATACAAATGAAGTGAACCTATTCGGTAATAAAATCACACCGAGTTAAACTTACTGTGATACTTTCGGGATATTTGTAATAGCCTTTGTAAGGCTCGCATAAAAAAAGCCCCAAATTCAAAATTGAATTTGGGGCTTTTGAAAACAAACTAAACAACTATTATTTTTTGTTTTGCTGATCTTTTATAGTGTCCTTTTCAATATCAAACGTGTTAGTAGTTTGATTTGTGTTCCCAGTAGGGTTTGTCGGATTGGTTTGTTCTACTTTTCTTTTAAGTCTCTTATCATCTATAATTCCCATAGTTTTTTCTTTTTTATGTTCAACTACAAGTTATAAAAAGGGATAGTAACTCTCCGTTAAGACTATTGTAAAGCTTTGTTAGTGCCTTGTTAAACTAGTGTATAACTATTCTAACGGAGTTGATAACAAGCTGTAAAAAGTACAAATACCGTAACCTATCTGACTTATTTTTAAATTTTCATTAGGGCTATGCTGATTGTTGTCTGGGTTGACCATAGGAACAATAAATGCAGGAATTTTTAATTCATTAATAAAAGGGGCTATAGGTACGGTACCACCCATAATACGTATTTGAACCACGTCTTCTTGAAATTGTTTTTGTAATGTATTTAGAATGAAGTTACCATAGGTATTGTTGAGGTCTGTTCTAAATGCATCGGTAACACCACTTTCTGTAATTTTAATAACACGGTCATGTTTAAGGCGTTCTTCTGTTGTAGGTTCCTTCGTGGTTACAAAATACCCTTGTGCTTCAATATGTTTTTTTACGAGAGATTTTAATCGAGTTCCGTCAGACTCCGGAACAAGACGCAAATCTAATTCTGCCGTAGCACTCTCAGGTATAATTGTTCTGGCTTCTTCACCCACCCATCCAGAAGACAAGCCTCTAATGTTTAAGGATGGATATTGTAATGCCTCTTGATAAAAAGAGCCTACTTTTTCAGGAGCTTTTATTTGTAAATTTTTATTGATGTTTGCAGCATCATCAGGAACATTTTTTAGAATAGCCATGGTTTCTTCATTAATGGTAATGCCATCATAATACCCATCTATAGTAACCTTACCATCTTTGTCTTTCATACTTGCTAATAATTCTGAAAGCTGAAAACCTGGGTTAGGAGCGTAGTTGCCATAATGCCCGCTATGTTGAGGTTTTATAGGACCGTATGTAGTAAGGCTCATTGTTGTTATTCCTCTACAACCATAAACAATTGTAGGTTTTCCAGAACTGTGAACGGGACCATCATTAATAACCAAAAAGTCGGCCTCTAATAATTCTCTATATTCTTTGACGGCATTAGGAAGTGGCTTACTGCCGTTTTCTTCTTCGCTATCTAAAATAATTTTGACATTAAAAGGAAGGGTCGCATTGTTCTTTTTTAACAAATCAAAAGCGTTTAGTAACAGAACAATCGGACCTTTGTCATCTGAAGTAGATCTACCAAATAAACGCCACTCCTCATTTAAATCAGTATTTAAATCTTCAAATAATTCATTTTTAAACGTATCGCCCTCTGGAGATTTTAAGACCACTTGATAGGGGTTTTTTTGATCCCATTTAGAGGCATCTACAGGCTGCCCGTCAAAATGCATGTAGAAAAGAATTGTTGGCTTGCCATCTATGATGGGAAGCGTCGCAAAAAATAAAGATTCTCCTGAAGTGGGTAGTACAGATGTATTGAACCCTCTTTCGGTAAATTTTTTCGTTAGCCAAGTTAAGTTTCTATTGATGTCTGCGTGATCACTAGCATTATTAGGGATGGAAACAAAATCTCTGATTTCATCAATGCTATGTCTAATTTGTGATTCTAATTGGGCTTTTTCTTGCGCGTTGATTGCTACACTTGCCATAGCTAAAAGGCAAATTATAATCTTCTTCATTCTCTAATTTTGATTTCTATTGAAAAGTAAGATTAAATGTATCGATTTTATATCAGAAAACAGCTTTATTTAACGTCCTGTTTCTTCCATAGCTTCACCACCATTAATCGTAGTAAAAGTAAAAAAGGAAAACCGTGTAAGAGTACATCAAACCAGTCCTGAAAATTCATTCCTGTAGCTCCGCCAGCAATCCATTTTAATTTACCCCAGAGATGTGGTTCTGGAAAAAACGGAGCTAAACCTAATGTAAAACATGCTAATAAGATTAGCTTCCAGCTGTTTAAAAATTCTTTCATGCTATTAGCTATCTAATTTCCTTCACAAACTCAGGAATAGTAGCTACGCCATGTTCTGTAAGATGCTTTATAAAGGCAGAGCCAATAATAGCACCTTTAGCGTGTGTTGTAGCTTGCTTAAAAGTACTTGAGTTATTAATCCCGAAACCTACTATCTGAGGATTTTTAAGGTTCATAGCAGCAATACGATTAAAATAGGTAGTTTGTTCTTCGCCAAAGCCAGACTTTGATCCTGTAACACTTGCGGTACTCACCATATAAATAAAGGCATCAGAAGCGGCATCAATTTGTAGAATGCGGGTATCACTTGTTTGCGGCGTAATTAAGAAGATATTTTTCAAATCATATTTCTTGAAAATAGCTTCATACTCGTCTTGATATACATCTAAGGGGAGATCGGGCATTATTAATCCATCAATTCCTATTTCTGCACATTTCTTACAAAAGGCTTCTACACCGTATTGCAACATCGGGTTAAAATAGCCCATTAAGATTAAGGGAATGGAAACCGACTTCCGGATGTCTTTCAATTGCTCAAAAAGAATATTTGTGGTCATCCCATTTTTCAATGCAGCTGTAGAACTGTTTTGAATAGTGGGTCCATCGGCCAGAGGATCGCTAAAAGGCAGTCCTATTTCAATCATATCAATACCACTGGCCTCTAAATCTTGAATCACTTTTACGGTATCATTTAAAGAAGGGTATCCTGCAGTAAAATATATAGACAAGAGTTTTTTATCCTCTTGCATTTTTTGATTTATTCTATTCATTGATACTATTTTTTTACAAATTGAAATATTTTATATAATTATCTAAATCTTTATCTCCACGACCAGATAAACTAATAACCACCACATCGTCTGGTTTAAAGGTTTTGTGTTTAAAGATGGCTAAAGCATGACTCGTTTCTATAGCAGGAATAATACCTTCTAATTGCGTTAATTCTAAGCCAGAATTCATAGCTTCATCATCTGTGGCAGAATAAAATTCTCCGCGACCAGATGTGTAGAGGTGAGCATGTAAGGGGCCTACTCCAGGGTAATCCAATCCCGCAGATATAGAATACGGTTCTGTAATTTGTCCGTCATTAGTTTGCATTAATAAAGTTTTACAACCATGGATGACACCTTCTTTTCCTAAAGCTGAAGTTGCAGCGCTTTCGCCAGAATTTACACCTTTACCCGCAGCTTCTACCGCAATAATACCAACTTCTGGTTCATGTAAAAAATGATAATATGTACCTGCAGCATTACTGCCGCCACCTATACAAGCTACAACATAATCAGGATTTTCGCGCCCTTCTTTTTCTTTTAATTGCCATTTTATTTCTTCAGAAATAATAGATTGAAAACGCGTGACCATATCAGGGTATGGGTGCGGACCTATAGCAGAACCAATAATATAATGGGTGTCTACGGGATTATTAATCCAATCACGAATTGCTTCGTTGGTAGCGTCTTTTAGGGTCCTACTGCCAGATAAAGCGGGCCTAACTTCTGCACCTAACATTTTCATACGTGCAACGTTGGGTGCTTGGCGTGCAATATCTATTTCCCCCATATATACCACGCATTTCATGCCCATTAATGCACAAACGGTAGCAGTTGCTACTCCGTGTTGCCCTGCGCCAGTTTCAGCAATAATCCTAGTTTTTTTAAGACGCTTAGCCATTAATATTTGGCCTATTGTATTATTTACTTTGTGAGCTCCAGTATGGTTCAGGTCTTCACGCTTTAAATATACTTTCGTATTGTATTTTTCAGAAAGGCGTTTAGCAAAATACAAAGGCGATGGTCTGCCGACGTAATCTTTTAATAGCTGATCAAATTCTTTTTTAAAGTCTGGTTCAGCCATTACTTTCAGATAGTTTTGGCGTAACTCTTCCACGTTTGGGTATAGCATTTCTGGGATGTATGCTCCGCCAAATTCTCCGTAGTATCCTTTTTCAGTTGCGTTATAATTCATAGGAATTAGTATTTAGTAAAAAATAAAAAGTATTCTCTTTTTTGTCGAAAAAGAAGCCTTAAGATTCCATTGTATTTTAGTTCTTTTTCAAATTTTTTATCAATTGTTCTAAGCGGTCTATGTCCTTAAGGCCAGGTGATGTCTCAAATTTGCTATTAACATCTATAGCATGGCAATATTTTGAAGCGGGTATCTTTAAAAAGGCTTCTAGTTTACTTATTTCTTCAAGACCAATACCGCCACTTAGAAAATAGGGTTTTTTAGAAGGGTAGTTATTTAAGACATCCCAATTAAAAGTATACCCGTTTCCTCCAGGAAGTTTTCCTTTGGTATCAAATAAAAAGAAATCTGCGACCTCTTCATAGGCTTCTAAAGTTTCAAAATTAAATTCGTCTTTGATAGAGAAAACTTTTATAATTTGGATGGTGTTAATTTTTGCTTTTAATGCTTTGCAAAATTCAGGAGATTCATGACCATGAAGCTGCACAGCTAATAACTTATAGTCTTCAACTTTGCGAGAAATTTCTTCGATAGTAGCATCAACAAATACCCCCACTTTTTTAATGTGATGTGGAATTGCTTCCAATGGGCCTTTAAAATTTCTTTTAGAAGGTTCCCAAAAGATAAATCCTAAATAATCAGGTTGCAACGCAGCAACATTAGCGGTATTAAATTTCATGCCGCAAATTTTTAACTTTAGATGATGATGCTCTAAAGTTGTCGGTGTGTTGTCTGATATGGTGTATTTATCTGCCGTCATTTCTATATTATTTCGCTTCTAATTGTTCAATAAATTTTTTGGCATGAGTTCCAGGAGCATCAGTTTTCATAAAATTTTCACCAATTAAAAAACCTTGGTATCCATAGTTTTTCAAATCTTGAATAGCAGCAATAGAACTAATTCCGCTTTCAGAAACTTTTACAAAATCATCAGGAATTAAGGTAGAAAGTGCTTTACTGGTTTCAAGACTTACGTCAAATGTTTTCAAGTTTCTATTGTTTACACCTAACATATCTAAACTTGGCATGATAGATTTCTGTAACTCTTCTTCGTTATGTACCTCTAATAGCACGTTTAGTTTTAAGCTTTTTGCAAACTCAGAAAGATTTTTAATTTCTTCTTTGGATAATATAGCAGCAATCAATAAAATTACATCTGCCCCGTATGCTTTTGCTTCTAAAAGTTGGTATTCATCAATGATAAATTCTTTACGCAGTAATGGAAACTTAGTAGCTGCTCTTGCAATGAGAAGATCATCTAGCGAACCACCAAAATATTTGGCATCGGTTAAAACAGACATGCCACACACTCCTGCGTCTTCATACCCCGTAGCAACGTCTTGCACATTTAAACTTTGATTAATTTCTGATTTAGAAGGCGATCTTCTTTTGTGTTCTGCAATAATGCCAGAGGCACTATTGCGTAAGACAATTGCTAGAGAATTTTCAGGTCTGTCAAATAAAACCGATTGCTCTAATTGCTTTATTGGAATTAAAGACTTTCTAAGGATTACCTCTTTGCGTTTGTCTATTACTATTTTATCTAATATGTTCATCTTATTCTTTATAAGGCGCTCAATGCTTGTAGTTTTTTTAAAGCGGCTAATCCTTTTCCGCTTACTAATGATTCTTTTGCTCTTTCAAAACCTTGCATAGGCGTTAAACGGTCAACCGTAGCAATGGCCATTCCGGCATTAGCACACACCACATTAATTTGAGCTTCTGTGCCTTTTCCTTGCAAAATATTTAAAAATATTTGAGCAGATGCTTCAATACTTTCTCCCCCTGCAATTTCTTGCATGGTAACAGCACGCACGCCAAAATCTGAAGGCTTAAGCATGCTTTCTGTAGTGTTAGATATAGTTTTTGTATTTCCGGTTAATGAAATTTCATCATACCCATCTAAGGCATGAAGTACAGTGAAGTTTTTATCGGTATTCTGATAAAGGTATCCATACATTCTAGCGAGTTCTAGATTAAAAACACCTACCATTTGGTTCTTTGGGAAGGCAGGATTTACCATAGGCCCTAACATATTGAAAAATGTTTTAACCGCTAGTTCTTTTCGGATGGGAGCTACATTTTTCATGGCTGGGTGAAATAGGGGAGCGTGTAAAACGCAAATTCCGGCCTCTTCAATACTTTTTTCTAAAAAACCAGCATCACTACTAAATTTGATGCCTAAAAATTCCATGACATTACTGCTTCCGCATTTTGAAGACACACCATAATTACCATGTTTGGTCACTTTAATACCAGCACCTGCAGTAACGAAAGAAGCTAGTGTAGAGATGTTAAAAGTATCTTTACCATCACCACCAGTACCGCATAAGTCTACTGGATTATAGGCAGATAAATCTACCGCTAAACAAAGCTCTAGCAAGGCATCACGAAAGCCTTCTAGTTCTTCTATAGTGACACTTCGCATCATATATACCGTTAAAAAAGCAGCAATCTGGCTGGTGTTGTAATCTCCTTTTGCAATGTTAACCAATACCTGCTTTGCATCTGCTTTAGACAGTACATCGTGGTTAATTAGTCTGTTTAATATATCTTTCATAATCGCCTCTTTACCGTTCCGAACTAGAACGGTTTTTAGTGTGTTATTACTTTATTTTTTGGTCCTCCTAAAATTATGTGTTTCTTTTCTAGCTTAAGATAATAACCAGTTCTGTAATATCTTTTTCCCGTCAGGAGTTAATACAGACTCTGGATGAAATTGTACTGCGGATACATCATATGTAGAATGGCGCAATGACATAATTTGTCCGTTTACATCAAAAGATGTAGCAATCAAAGAGTTGGGTAAATCTTTAGGGTTTACGACCCAAGAATGGTAGCGACCCACTTTTATTTCGGTCGGTAAATCTTTAAAAAGAGCATCTTCTTGTGTGATAGAAATAGGCGTAGCAATACCGTGGTATACCTGCTCAAGGTTAATTAATGATCCACCGAAGACTTCGGCTATCGCTTGTTGTCCTAAGCACACGCCAAAAATTTTCTTTGTAGGAGCGTAGGTTCTAATAATCTCTTTTAATAAACCTGCCTCTTCAGGGATTCCTGGCCCTGGAGAAAGAACAATGTATTCAAAAGCATCAACCTCTTCTAAAGAAAGTTGATCGTTTCTTTTTACAATCACTTCGCAATCTAGGTCTTCTAAGTAATGAACTAGATTATAGGTGAAGCTATCGTAATTATCTATAACTAAAATTTTCTTCATGATTATATGGTCTCAGCAATTTCAAGTGCTTTTGTTAAAGCACCAAGTTTATTATAGGTCTCTTGTAATTCGTCTTCAGGGTTAGAGGCAGCAACAATACCTGCTCCAGCTTGGTAATGTAAGTGATGGTTTTTACTAAGGAATGTCCTAATCATAATGGCATGATTAAAATTTCCGTTAAAATCCATAAAACCTATTGCACCGCCATAATAGCCTCTGCTTGTTTTTTCGTATTTTTCTATTAATTGCATGGCCATATGTTTTGGCGCACCACTCAGGGTACCTGCGGGAAAAGTATCTGCAACTACTTTCATTGTAGGGATGTCTTTTTTCTTTTGTCCCACGACTTTAGATACTAGATGAATAACATGCGAAAAGAATTGTACTTCGCGGTAGTTGGTTACTCTCACCATATTTCCATTACGACTCAAATCATTACGTGCTAAATCTACAAGCATTACATGCTCGCTATTTTCTTTGTCATCCTCCGTCAATTCTTTTGCGATAATCGCATCTTTTTCATCATCTCCGGTACGTTTAAATGTACCTGCAATAGGATGAATTTCTGCAGCACCATCTTTAACGACTAATTGTGCTTCGGGAGAACTTCCGAATATTTTAAAATCGCCATAATCAAAATAGAATAAGTACGGTGATGGATTAACAGAGCGTAGCGCTCTATATACATTAAATTCATCGCCTTTAAACCCTTGGGAAAAACGACGTGATAATACTAGTTGAAAAACATCTCCTCTTTGGCAGTGCTTTTTAGCAAGTTTTACATGTTCTTTAAAATCATCGTCTTCTAAATTTGAAGCAACTGCACCATCTAAGGTAAAGTTATAAGAAGCAAAATTCTTTACATTTAATATCTGCTCTATTTCAGATACGTTATTTTCAGACTCATAACAGTTAGAAAAAATATACGCTTCATTTTTAAAATGATTAATAGCGATGATATTTTTGTATACCGCATAGTAGATATCTGGGATAGCAACAGAGTTTTCTTTTTTAGAAACCTTTACATCCTCAAAGTACCGAACAGCATCATATGCCATATAACCAAAGAGGCCGTTGTCAATAAATTTAAAATCGTTCTCATCGGCAATAAATCGCTTGCTGTAATTTTCAATGATACTTACTACATCCGTAGAAGCATCAATAGCTATTTCTTCAACGTTACCATCTGGGAACTGCTGGGTGATAATTTCGTTTTCTACTTTAATAGACGCAATAGGATTGCAGCAGATATAAGAGAAACTGTTGTCATTAGCATGGTAATCACTTCCTTCTAGTAGTATACTGTTAGGAAAGCGATCGCGAATTTTTAGGTATACGCTTACTGGTGTAATGGTATCAGCAAGTATTTTTTTGTAATGGGTATGTAGTTTGTACGTCATCTTAATGCTATAAAATAAGTAAGGCTTGTCGTGATGACAAGCCTTATATAAATTGAATACAATGGTGCTATGCTCACGCGTTTTTTCGTAAGTTATTCCACCACCAAGTATTTACAGTTAAATTTTTCATTGACTCCAAAGATAGAAATCATTTTTAAGATTTCAAACAGCATTGTGTAAAAAAATAAACCCCATTATACGAATTAACAGTACAACGGGGTTTTGTTATTTTTTTTAGTGAATTAGAACTGTAAATCAACCACTAAGTCAAATTCATCATAAATAGCTTTATCCTTTAAAGTATCTGTGAAATTTGTAGAACCATAATGTATATCATAGTTAGTTCTATCTACTTTTAAAGTAGCTGTTGCTTTGCTACCGTATACAGAGATGTCAAAACTAACTGCTTTTGTAATGCCTTTAATCGTTAAATCTCCAGTAACATCATAAGAATTTTTGCCTGTTGCTTTTACGCTCGTAAAAACTAATTTTGATGTTGCGTAATTTTCAGTCCCAAAAAAGTCATCAGCTTTTAGGTGGCCTTCTAATTTTTCTTTTCCTTGACCAGCAGCTAAATCGCCAACCGTAATACTTGCCATATCTACAACAAACTCACCTCCTGTTAATTTATCACCGTCAAATAGAAGTTCTCCGGACTGCAAAGCAATCTTACCTTCATGAGATCCTGCAAATTTGTACCCTTTCCAAGTTACAGTACTTTCTGTTGTTTTAACGGTTTTCTTTTCACCATCTATTGGGTTTACTCCTGCTGTTGCAGCTGTTGCTATTACGATTGCAAATACGGCACTTAAAATATTTTTTTTCATGTTTTAAAAATTTAGTAATTAGTAATTGTTGTTTATATGTATTGAATTAATTTTTCTTTAGATTTTCTAACTTTTTTATAATGCTGTGTGTCATCATCTTCTGCTCGGTATCCAATGGTTACCAGTAAAGAAGTGTTTAAATTTTGAGCGTCTAAGCCTAAAATTTTATTGAACTCAGCAGGCTCAAAACCCTCCATAGGGCAAGTGTCAATTTTTAGATCAGCCGCAGCAGATAATACATTTCCTAGTGCAATATAAGTTTGTTTAGCTGCCCAGACAGCTTTAGTTTCATCAGATAAAGGCATTAGTTTAGATTTCATGAAATCTGAATACCCTGCTAATGCTTCAGAAGGGATACCTCTTATGTCACTTATATCTTGTAAATGAGTGTCTATTAATTCTTCATTAAAGGTGGTGTGGTGTACAAATGCTATTAAATAGGTAGCATCCGTAATTTGAGATTGTCCCCAAGCAAATGGTTTTAATTGTTCCCGTATAGCAGGATCTTCTATTACAAGTATTTTATACGGTTGTAGCCCATAAGAAGATGCTGTTAAGGATGCGGCTTCTAATATAGTTTCAAAATCTTCTTTTGAAACCTTTTTTGTAGCATCAAATTTTTTGGTGGCGTAACGCCAGTTTAAGTTGTCAATATAATTGTTCATGTGTTATTTTAAAATTTATCAAATAATTTGTTCAATACTATTAAGTCTTCGTTTGTAAATTTTTCAAGAATAGTCTCGTCTGCACTTTGCATTGCTTTATCCATTTGCAATAAAGCGTCTAAACCTGATTCCGTAATGTAGATCTCTACTTTTCTGCGGTTGCTTTCACAAGCAGTGCGTAATACATACCCTTTAGTTATTAGCTTATCAACAAGTCTAGTGGTATTACTCATTTTAGTAACCATACGATCATTAAGTGTGCTCAAATTGGCAGCTTTACCTTTTTGACCTCTTAAAATCCTTAAAACATTAAATTGCTGAAGCGAAACATCAAAAGGTTTTAGCTTATTGGTGGTAATCTCTGTTACCTTATTACTTACTAGATTTAAATGAATAAGAGTCCTTTGGCGTAAAGGAATTTCTTTTTCTGTTTTTATGATGGCTTCTACATTCATGTCTGTACAATAATTGTATATACAAATGTATGTTTATTTTCTGATGTAGTTATTAATTATTTGTTAATTTAATTTGAGGGATTTTTTAAAATTATGGATACATCAGCTAGTGATAGTTAAAGGATAGATGCCTTGATAATGAAAAGGTATACTATTTTATTTTAGAAGCTAAGATTTCTAATAAGCATAATTGTCAAACTCGTAAATGCTAATCTATAAACCAAGTGTAAGGTTTTATTTAAATAATGCACTATTTTTGGAGAACTTAAAAAACATAAAGAAATGGCAGATTTATCACAAGAAGAATGGGTAGAGCAACTAAATAATGATGACAATGCTTTTATTTTAGATGTGCGTACACCTGAAGAAGTAGAAGGCGGTTACATTCCAGAAGCTACAAATATAGATATTCATTTAGGGCAAGGTTTTTTGGATGAGATTGAAAAACTAGACAAAAATAAAAGTTATTATGTGTATTGTCGTTCTGGAGCAAGAAGCGGACAAGCATGTGCTATCATGAATAGTGTAGGATTTGAAAATGCTTATAATTTATTAGGTGGTTTCATGAATTGGGAAGGCGAGGTTGCTGAGTAAATCTTATAGAATTACCTAGAATCTTATTTTATATAAAGGAAAGATCGTACTGCTGATTATATGAGTAGTACGGTCTTTTTTGCTTTTATTTACTATCTTATGCCTTGTTAATGATATGATTACATGCGCGAAGATTTTTTGCATTTTATATGGAAACATAAGAAACTTCCAATAACCAACTTGGTAAGTACGAGTGGGGAGGCTATTGAAATAGTTCAAGTAGGAACTCATAATCATCTTGCAGGTCCAGATTTTTTTAATGCCCAAATTAGAATAGGAAGTCAATTATGGGCCGGCAATGTCGAGATACATATAAAATCGTCTGATTGGTATGCACATAACCACGAACAAGATGAGAACTATGATACGGTTATTTTGCATGTAGTATGGGAAGATGATGCTACAGTTCATAGAAAAGATAATATTCCAATACCAACTTTAGCACTTAAAACTTATTTATCTCCAAAATTGATTAAAGCTTATGAGGCGCTATTTTCAAAAAGTGGAAAACGTTTTATTAACTGTGAAAAGCAAATTACGGGTTTAGATAGTTTTGTTTTAAAAAACTGGTTAGACAGGATGTATTTTGAGCGATTAGAAGAAAAATCGGCCTTAATTCTAAGTCTTTTAAAAAAGTCTAAGAATAATTGGGAAGAAGTACTGTTTGTGCTGTTGTTAAAAAATTTCGGATTAAAAATAAATGGAGATGCCTTTTTGAGTCTGGCTCAAAGTGTAGATTTCACTTCTGTACGTAAAATAGGAGCAGATACCTTGCAATTGGAAAGTTTGCTATTTGGTCATGCAGGCCTATTAGACGAAAACAATACAGATCTTTATTTTAAGGAATTAAAAGATGAATATCAGTATGTGAAGCATAAATTTAAATGTGAGGAGTCAAATGCAGTAAGGCCTGCATTTTTTAAATTGAGACCACCCAATTTTCCAACAATTAGATTATCACAATTTTCAAATTTGTATGCAGGGCAAAATAATTTATTTAGTCGGCTTATAGATGCCGCTTCCATAGAAGAACTTTACGGTATATTCAACGTATCGGCCAGTGAGTATTGGGATACCCATTATACATTTGCAAAAGAATCTAAAAAAAGTAAAAAGAAACTTACTAAGAAATTTATAGATCTTTTAATTATAAATACGATATTGCCACTTAAGTTCTGTCATGCGCAATACCATGGAAAAGAGATTGAAAGTAATTTAATACCTATTATATTAGGTATCAAAAAAGAAGACAATTCGATTATAGAAACTTTTAATAATCTTAAAATCTCGGCTCATAATGCTATGGAAAGTCAGTCTCTACTGCAATTATATACTAATTATTGTGTGAAAAATAAATGCTTGCAATGTGAAGTAGGTAATAGTTTATTAAAAGGAAATGACTAATTTTAACAGATGAATTTCTTATATCAATTATTATACTTTTTTCAAAAACATGGTTTTGAAGTATGTAGGCGTATTGCGGAACGTTTAGGGATTCGTATTCGTGTAGTGAGAACATCTTTTATTTATTTAACCTTTGTAACCCTTGGTTTTGGTTTCGCCTTATATTTATTTGTAGCCTTTTGGTTAAAAATTAAAGATTTAATATACACCAAGAGAACGTCAGTCTTTGATCTGTAACCTATGCTTAGACTTTTTAGATCTAAAATATATTTAGCAATATTTTTAATGACAGCTGTGTTGCTGTTTGGAATACTAGGATATCGTTATATTTCAAATTATGATTGGGTAGATGCTATTTACATGACCATAATTACGGTAACCACCGTAGGGTTTTCTGAAGTACGACCATTGGATGCGCAATCTAAATTTTTTACCATATCATTAATTGTTTCGAGCGTTTTTATATTTGCCTTTGCGATTTCGGTAATAACCGAATATGTTTTAGGTAGAAATTCGCTTCAAATATTAAAAAAGAAAAAAGTGAAATCTAAAATTAATAGTCTTACAGATCATGTTATTGTTTGTGGTTACGGCAGAAATGGTACGCAAGCAGCAGAACGTTTAAAAGCTTATAAGCGCCCGTTTGTAATTATAGAAAAGGATAAAGAAATTATTGAACGTTTTGAAGAAAATATACTTTTTATTGAAGGCGATGCCAATGACGATGAAATATTGATGGAAGCGGGAATAGACCGCGCAAAGTTTTTAATTACTGCTTTGCCGGATGATGCTACCAATTTATTTGTAGTGCTATCTTCAAGACAATTAAATAAAGATCTTTTTATCATCAGTAGAGCCTCTTTATTAAATTCTCAAAAGAAATTAATGTTGGCTGGGGCTAATAAAGTGATTATGCCAGATAAAATTGGTGGGGATCATATGGCCTCTTTGGTGGTGATGCCAGATTTAATCACTTTTATGGACAAGCTTTCTGTGGAAGGTGGGCATACCACTAACTTAGAAGAGGTTTCTATAGAAGATTTTACAGATCAAATGGAATGTAATTCGCTTCGTGATCTTGATCTAAGAAGAAAAACAGGCTGTACAATTATAGGGTATATATCGCCAGAAGGCGACTATATAATTAATCCTGAAGCAGATTTGCAACTGCAGCCAAAAAGTAAGGTAATTGTATTAGGAAGGCCGGAGCAAATCAGAAAACTGAACGAAATGTTTCATATCGTTTAAAGAGATTTAAATAATATTCCTTGATTGCGTTGTTTTTTTTTAAGATATTGCTGACGACTAGACTAATTATAAAACAAATTTACATATTATGAAGTATAGACTTCTTACGCTGTTTGCATTAATGGCGCCTATTTTTACCTTTTCTCAAGAGGTAGTGGAAAAAGGATTAGATGAAAAAATTGATGAAGCATTTAAGCCTATTTCCGATTTCTTTTCCGCAGTAATTTTCTTCAATGTTTGGCAAGACCCAGATATTCCCTTTGTTTTAGTTTTATTAGTAGCAAGTGCTTTGTTTTTTACAATCTATTTTGGATTTCCTAATGTTAGGTTTTTTGGAAAAGCAATTAATACCGTAAGAGGTAAATATGAAGATATTGAAAAGCATGGTGCCAAAGAATTATATGGTGAAGATGGTATTGCACAAGGTCAAGATTTATCTAATGTAGATATAGAAGAGCATTTAGTAGGCTTAGAAGATGATTTAGCTGTAAACGGTGATATTATAGATACGATTAGAGATGAAAGTTCAGACGGAGAAGTAAGTCACTTTCAGGCACTTGCAACAGCAGTATCTGGTACTGTTGGTAATGGTAACATTGCCGGGGTGGCATTAGCAATTGCGTTAGGTGGTCCTGGGGCTACATTTTGGATGATTGTCTGCGGTCTTTTAGGGATGTCTACAAAATTTGTAGAATGTACATTGGGAGTTCAGTATCGTGATGTCGGAGAAGATGGAACGGTTTACGGAGGTCCTATGTATTATTTGAGCAAAGGATTAAAGGAAAGAGGATTCCAAAAATTAGGTAAAGTTGCTGCGGTAATTTTTGCTATCTTCTGTATTGGAGGTTCTTTTGGTGGCGGTAACGCTGCGCAATCTAACCAAGCAACTATTGTATTAAAAGAATTATTTAACTGGCAGAGTACAGCGGCCGGTGCTATTGTTGGTTTAGGGCTTGCAATATTAGTAGGTATTATCATTATCGGAGGTATTAAGAGAATTGCGCAGGTAACGGAAAAAGTAGTTCCTTTTATGGCTATTATGTATGTAGTTGCCTGTTTGTATATCATTTTTGCTAATTTCAATTTAATTGATGATGCGGTTGCTTTAATCGTTACAGAAGCATTTAATCCAAAAGCCATTGGTGTTGGTGGGGTAATTGGTGTTTTGTTAGTCGGGTTTAAAAGAGCAGCATTCTCTAATGAAGCAGGTGCAGGTTCTGCGTCTATTGCTCACTCTGCAGTAAGAACAAAATATTCAGCAAGTGAAGGTTTAGTAGCTTTACTAGAACCTTTTATAGATACCGTGTTAATTTGTACCATGACGGCTTTAGTAATTGTTATCTTCAATTTTGGCGGATATTTTGAATATGGTTTAGATGTAAGTACAGATGGTAGTGGTGCGGTTCAGATAGGGGCAGATGTTGTTCAAGGAGCTGGTATTACCGCTAAAGCTTTTGCGGCTTACATTCCTTACTCTAATGTTTTCTTAACAATAGCAGTAGTATTGTTTGCAGTTTCTACTATGATTTCTTGGTCTTATTACGGACTACAATCTTGGAAGTTTTTATTCGGTAGAGGTAAAGCGGCAGATTTAACCTATAAATTTTTATTCTTAACATTTGTAGTAATTGGTGCTGCTGCAAGTATGGGGTCTATTTGGGCATTCTCAGATGCAATGATTTTTGCAATGGTTTTCCCTAATATGGTAGGATTATTTTTCCTTTTCCCAGTAGTTAAAAAGCAACTTAAAAGATATCTTGATGCTATTAAGTTAAAGTATGATGCTATAGATAACTAAATAGTATTCTTATGAATTCATTTAAATCCCACTTCAAGTTCTCAAAACAAGAACGAAGTGGGATTTTCTTTTTACTTCTCATTATTGTCATACTTCAAGTGGGGTATGTGATATATTCTAAGGTAGCAAGTCGTAATTCAGCAAAGCTTTTAAAGGTTGATGACGCCACGCAAGCTCAAATAGATGCACTTAAGGAAACTGCAAACCAAAAGGATCGTCTTATTATTTATCCCTTTAACCCTAATTACATTACAGATTATAAAGGATACACTTTAGGGATGTCCGTCTTAGAAATTGATCGGTTACATCAGTTTAGGGCTGCAAATAAATTTATCAATTCTGTTCAAGATTTTCAACATGTAACCATGGTGTCAGATTCTTTATTGAATAAAATTTCACCTTATTTTAAATTTCCGGATTGGGTTAAAAAAGCTAAGGATCAAATCAAGGTAATGGTGGGTGATCTTGAAGGAAATCTTACATCAGGGGCTATAACGGTAAAAGATATCAACACAGTTACGGCGATCGAGTTACAAGAGGTGAATGGAGTGGGTGAAAAGCTTTCTGCTCGCATTGTAAAATTTAGAGATAGATTGGGAGGTTTTGTAGATGATGTACAAGTGTCAGAAGTCTATGGTTTAGAGCCTGCTGTAGTGCAAAGAATAACAAAGAAGTTTAAAGTGTTAGCTCCACCAGAAATAAGTAAGATCAATATTAATACTGCTTCGGCCTCAGAAATGGCGCAATTAGTTTATTTAAGTTATGCAGTTTCTAAGGCTATTGTTTTATATCGTGAAGAAAATAAGGGTATTCATTCTTTTGAGGAATTAAAAAATATAGAGGGTTTTCCTTCCGAAAAAATCAGTAGAATATCTTTATATTTGTTATTGTAAAAAAAAGCTATGGAAAGTGCCATTATTTGCCCGTCAGATGAATGGTATTTTCATCTTAAAAATTAATTTTCAAAAAAAATATATAGATGAAAAGTATGTACTTCACAGAAGAGCATCAGTTGTTTAGGGAAAGTCTCAAAAATTTTTTAAAGAAAGAAGTTGTTCCTCATATTGAGAAATGGGAGAGTACGGGTACTATAGAACGTTTTATTTGGGCTAAGTTTGGTGAAATGGGCTATTTCGGTCTAGCTACACCAGAAAAAGATGGTGGTTTAGAATTGGATTTATTTTATACCGTTATTCTTCTTGAAGAACTTCAAAAAATTAATTCAGGAGGCTTCGCTGCTGCAATGTGGGCACACGCTTATCTTGCCATGACACATTTAAATAAAGAAGCAGATGATCAATTAAAAAAAGAATATTTGACGCCTAGTGTGTTAGGGGAAAAAATAGGTTGCTTGTGTATTTCAGAACCCTTTGGTGGTAGTGATGTTGCGGGGATGCGAACTACGGCAGAAAAGAAAGGCGATACCTATGTTATCAACGGGTCAAAAACATTTATAACCAATGGGGTCTACTGTGATTATATGATTGTTGCGGCAAAAACTAGTCCTGAGTTAGGAAACAAAGGAATAAGTATTTTTTTAGTGGATAAAAAAGTACCAGGGATCACGGCGACAAAATTAAATAAATTAGGCTGGCGTGCATCAGACACCGGAGAGATTGCTTTTGATAATGTAACTATTCCTGCAGCAAATTTAATGGGAGAAGAAGGAAAGGGTTTTTCATATATTATGGAGCACTTTGCTTTAGAGCGTTTGGTTATGGGGATTAATGCTCATGCTAGGGCAGAATATGCATTAGATTACACGTTACAATACATGTCAGAAAGACAAGCCTTCGGTAAATCTATTAATAAATATCAGGCCTTACGTCATCGTTTTGTAGAGTTGCAGGCAGATATGGAAATGTGCCGTGAGTATAATTATTTGGTAGCTTACAGGTTAAATAAAGGAGAGTACGTGGTTAAAGAGGCTACCATTTCTAAATTAAAGTCCACTAAAATGGCAGATGTGGTCATCTATGACTGTTTACAATTTTTAGGAGGCTATGGTTATATGGAAGATTATCCGTTGGCGAGGTTGCTTCGTGATAGCCGATTAGGGCCAATTGGCGGAGGAACTTCTGAGATCTTAAAAGAAATCTTAGCCAAGATTATTATAGATAAAAAGGAATATAAGACTACGAAGGTAGAATAGTATTGTTTTTATAGTGTTGATTTTCAGTACTATAGTTTTAATTTTGTGGATTTCTCTGAGGATGGGTTGCTAGTTAGAGAATAGTTTATATATTTGCAGCCTTAATCACTAAAGAGAGGAGGTTGTAGCCCATGTTAATTATACCGATAAAAGAAGGAGAAAACATAGATAGAGCATTGAAGCGTTTCAAGCGTAAGTTCGATAGAACTGGAACAATGCGTCAATTAAGAAAGCGTCAGCAGTTTACGAAGCCATCAGTGGCACGTAGAGCGCAGATTCAGAAAGCGCATTATATTCAAGGCTTGAGAGATCAAGAAGAGATTTAATAGCTCTATGTTTATAATATAGTAAAGCCTTGCAATTTATTGCAAGGCTTTTTTTATTGCAAGGCTTTTTTTATTGCCTATTTTAAGAACATAGGTGTCTTAAACTTTTTGTAATTTTGAGATATGTCTGAAGCAGCATTTATTGCGTACCTAGCTCTTGAGAAAAAGTATTCTTTGAATACTTTAAAGGCTTATGAAAATGATCTTGCGGAATTTTCTTTGTTTTGTAAGGCAGAATGCCCTAAAGAGGTTATTGATCATGTCTCTTATGCAATTATTAGAAATTGGATTGTAGCTTTGGTTGATGCTAAAATTGCAAACCGTACCATTAATAGAAAAATTTCTTCCCTAAAGGCGTATTACAAGTTTTTGTTAAAGACCGAAACTATTGCTGTTAATCCTTTGGCTAAACATAAAGCCTTGAAAACAGCTAAAAAAATCGAGATCCCGTTTTCAGAAGCGGAAATGCAGCAGGTGTTAAATGCGTTGTCATTTTCGGATGATTTTGAAGGACTAAGGGATAAATTAATTATTGAGCTTTTGTATGCTACGGGGATAAGGCGTATAGAGTTGGTTATGATGCGGCTTTCCAATGTTGATTTGCAGCAGAAGACTATTAAAGTTTTAGGGAAAAGAAATAAAGAACGCATCATTCCTTTGATAGATTCTTTGGTAGTGTTGTTTCAAGAGTATTTTAATAGCAGAAAGGCGGTAGTAATAAATGAATCTGATGATTTTGTATTTCTATTAAAATCTGGAAGTAAGATTTATGAAACATTAGTTTATAGGATTATAAATCATTATTTCAGTTTAGTGTCAAGTAAGGTAAAGAAGAGTCCGCATATACTGCGTCATACCTTTGCAACACATTTGCTAAATAAGGGGGCGGATTTAAATTCTGTCAAAGAATTGTTAGGACATGCTAGTTTGGCTTCTACCCAGGTGTATACTCATAATAGTATTGCGGAGTTGAAAAAAGTACATTTAAGATCCCACCCAAGGAATAAGAATTAATTTCGGTATCACTTTTTTTTAATTTTTGGTTGCTTATTTTTTTAGGAGGCAAAACCAATTTTTTGCAAACGGAAAAGTTTAACACGTGTATAATTGTATTAATTCTTTCTCAATGTGGATGAAATAAATTTAATTAGTGTAATAATTTTTTAATTTATTCAAATAGCTAGTTGAAAGTATTAAAAGTGAGCTTTAGATAGAATTAAATTATATGGATTAAATTGTATCTGCCTAAAAATGAATTTATTGTAATTGGGAAGTGTGGGTCTTTGGAGGAGGTGTTTAATGTGGCTTGTGTGTTGTTGTGAGGGCTCTTAATAAGGGGGAGTGAAAAAAAATGAAAAAAAAATGAAAATTTTCTTGAAAAATATTTTGAATAACTAAAAATATATCTACATTTGCAGTCCGTTAGAAAAGCGGGCTTTTTTTAAGCCAAAAAAAGTAATAAAAAGCCGATGTAGCTCAGCTGGCTAGAGCAGCTGATTTGTAATCAGCAGGTCGTGGGTTCGAGTCCCTCTATCGGCTCTTAAGTTCTTTAAAATAATGGTTTGGGGAGATACTCAAGCGGCCAACGAGGGCAGACTGTAAATCTGCTGACTACGTCTTCGCAGGTTCGAATCCTGCTCTCCCCACTTTAAAGAATTTTTTTAAAGGTATTAAGGGTAATTTGCAAAAATTGTTCTTAAATTTGAAATGTTGAAATATTGTTAATCTGTGAGATTAGCAAAATAATTGCGAGAGTAGCTCAGTTGGTAGAGCGTCAGCCTTCCAAGCTGAATGTCGCCGGTTCGAACCCGGTCTCTCGCTCTAATAAAACCTTGAGTTTAAAAGGTTGTTTTTTTTGGGTTTTGATCTTCTTTTTTAGTATTTGGATTGTGAACTCGGATAGGCCGGTGTAGCTCAGGGGTAGAGCGTTTCCTTGGTAAGGAAGAGGTCATGAGTTCAAATCTCATCATTGGCTCAAATAAGACATAAATTGTACACTAATATAAACTAAGATTAAAATTCAATAAACATGGCTAAGGCAACATTTGATCGTTCTAAACCGCACTTAAATATCGGTACTATTGGACACGTAGATCACGGTAAAACTACATTGACTGCCGCTATTACAACAGTTTTAGCAAACGCAGGATTGTCTGAATTGAGAAGTTTTGACTCAATTGATAATGCACCAGAAGAAAAAGAAAGAGGAATCACTATTAATACATCTCACGTAGAATATTCTACAGCTAACCGTCACTATGCTCACGTTGACTGTCCAGGTCACGCGGATTACGTAAAGAACATGGTAACTGGTGCTGCTCAGATGGATGGTGCTATTCTTGTTGTTGCTGCTACAGATGGTCCAATGCCACAAACACGTGAGCATATCCTTTTAGGTCGCCAGGTTGGTATTCCTAGAATGGTTGTATTCATGAACAAAGTGGATATGGTTGATGATGAGGAATTATTAGAGCTTGTTGAAATGGAAGTTAGAGAATTACTTTCTTTCTATGAGTATGATGGTGATAATGGTCCTGTTATAGCAGGTTCTGCTTTAGGAGCTTTAAATGGTGAGCAAAAATGGGTTGATACAGTTATGTCTTTAATGGAAGCTGTTGATTCTTGGATTGAATTACCAAAGAGAGATGTTGAGAAAGATTTCTTAATGCCAGTTGAAGATGTGTTTACAATTACTGGTCGTGGTACTGTTGCTACTGGTCGTATTGAAACTGGAGTAGCTAACACTGGTGATCCTGTTGAGATTATTGGTATGGGTGCTGAGAAGTTAAATTCTACAGTAACTGGAGTAGAGATGTTCCGTAAGATATTAGATAGAGGTGAAGCTGGAGATAACGTAGGTCTTTTGTTGAGAGGTATTGAAAAATCTCAAATCAAAAGAGGTATGGTAATCTGTAAGCCAGGTTCTGTTAAGCCACACGCTAAATTTAAGGCTGAGGTTTACGTTCTTAAAAAAGAAGAAGGTGGTCGTCACACACCATTCCATAATAACTACCGTCCTCAGTTCTACGTAAGAACAACTGATGTTACAGGAACAATTAATCTTCCTGAAGGTGTTGAAATGGTTATGCCAGGTGATAACCTTACTATTAATGTTGAATTATTATCTCCAATTGCCTTGAGTGTTGGTTTACGTTTCGCTATCCGTGAAGGTGGTAGAACTGTAGGTGCAGGTCAGGTAACTGAGATTACTGATTAATTCATTACAGTATAGTATATAGAAAAGTATTTTCATCAAGGGTGTCCGTTACTAACGGATACCTTTCGATGTAAATATATACGGGTGTAGCTCAGTTGGTAGAGCACTGGTCTCCAAAACCAGGTGTCGGGAGTTCGAGTCTCTCCTCCCGTGCGATTAAAGAAAGGTTATTAAGCGAGAAATTGGTTAGGACCTATAGAATTATAAAAGTAAATCTTTCGCAGCATGTTAACATATATCAAGGAATCCGTAGAAGAACTTAGAACCAATATAACATTACCTTCAAAAGCTGAGGCTTCAAATTTGATGGTAATTGTTGCTGTTTTTTCTATTTTGTTTGCTTTGGCAACTTGGGGTGTAGATAGTCTTTTTAGTGAATTGATTCAAATTTATTTTGATAAATTAATAAATTAAGAAAACACCTATGTCAGAAGTATTGGATAAGAAGTGGTATGTAGTTAGGGCTGTAAGTGGTCAGGAAAACAAGATTAAGGGTTACATCGAATCAGAGGTAGCTCGTTTGGGTTTTGGTGATTACTTAGATGAGGTTTTAGTACCTACTGAAAAGGTAATTCAAATCCGTAATGGGAAGAAAGTAAATAAAGAAAGAGTTTACTTTCCTGGATACATTATGGTAAAAGCTAACCTAGGAGGTGAAGTTGCGCATATTATACGTTCTATAACTAATGTAATCGGTTTTTTAGGGGAAACTAAAGGAGGGGATCCTGTTCCATTGAGAAAAACTGAAGTAAATAGAATGTTAGGTAAAGTTGATGAGTTAACGGTTACAACAGATAATGTTGCTATTCCATATGTAATGGGAGAAACGGTTAAAGTTATTGATGGTCCTTTTAATGGGTTTAACGGAACTGTTGAGAAGGTTAACGAAGAGAAGCGTAAGCTAGAAGTTATGGTGAAGATTTTCGGAAGAAAAACTCCATTAGAGCTAAGTTATATGCAAGTTGAAAAAGTATAAATTTAGAACTGTTACATAAAAATTGTGTTGCTTCCAATTGACACAATTTAATTTAATTTAAGACAATGGCAAAAGAAATTAGTAAAGTAGTTAAACTACAAGTTAGGGGAGGTGCAGCGAATCCGTCGCCACCGGTTGGACCCGCTTTAGGTGCTGCCGGTGTTAACATCATGGAGTTCTGTAAGCAATTTAATGCACGTACGCAGGACAAACAAGGTAAAGTTTTACCTGTTGCTATCACCGTATACAAGGATAAGTCGTTTGACTTCGTTGTAAAGACACCGCCGGCGGCAGTTCAGCTTATGGAAGCGGCTAAGATTAAAAAAGGATCAGGTGAACCTAACCGAGTTAAAAACGGAAACGTATCTTGGGATCAAATTAAGACTATCGCTGAAGATAAGATGGTAGATCTTAATGCATTTACAGTTGAATCAGCGATGAGTATGGTTGCTGGAACTGCAAGATCTATGGGTTTAAAGGTTTCAGGAACAAGACCTTTTTAATATCTTAAAAGCAAAATAATGGCAAAATTAACAAAAAATCAAAAAGAAGCGCTTTCTAAGATTGATAAGAATAAAATTTATTCACTATCTGAAGGATCAGCTTTAGTAAAAGAAATCACAAAGGCAAAATTTGATGCGTCTGTTGAAATCGCTGTTCGTTTAGGAGTTGATCCTAGAAAAGCGAATCAAATGGTACGTGGTGTTGTTACTTTACCTCACGGTACTGGTAAGGATGTAAAAGTTCTTGCTTTAGTAACTCCAGATAAAGAAGCGGAAGCTAAAGAAGCTGGTGCTGACTTTGTAGGTTTAGATGAGTATCTAGATAAAATCAAAGGCGGTTGGACAGATGTTGATGTTATCATCACTATGCCAAGCGTTATGGGTAAATTAGGTCCTTTAGGTAGAGTATTAGGTCCTAGAGGTTTAATGCCTAACCCTAAAACAGGAACGGTAACTATGGATGTAGCTAAGGCTGTAGCTGAAGTTAAAGCTGGTAAAATTGACTTTAAAGTTGATAAAACTGGTATCGTTCATGCTGCAATTGGAAAAGTTTCATTTTCTGCGGATAAAATCCACGAGAATGCAAAAGAACTTATTGATACTTTAAATAAGTTGAAACCAACTGCCTCTAAGGGTGTTTATATTAAGAGTATTTTCATGTCTAGTACTATGAGTCCTAGTTTGCAATTAGATACTAAATCAGTTTAATTCGTATTAAGATGACAAGAGAAGAAAAATTAAACGTAATAGAAGATTTAACTGCACAATTAGGTAATGCAAGTACAGTATACTTAGCAGATATATCTGGTTTAGACGCAGTAACAACTTCAGATTTAAGAAGAGCTTGTTTTAAAGCAAATATTAAATTAGCTGTTGTTAAAAATACATTGCTTGAGAAAGCAATGAACGCTTCTGATAAAGACTTCGGAGATCTTACCGATGTTCTTAAAGGTAGTACTTCTTTAATGTTTGCGGAAACGGGTAACGGTCCTGCAAAGTTGATAAAAGCTTTTAGAGCTAAAACTAAAGATAAGCCATTATTAAAAGGTGCTTTTGTAGAAGAAGCAGTTTATATTGGTGATGATCAATTAGAAGCTTTAGTTAATATCAAATCTAAAGAAGAAGTTATTGGTGATATTATATCATTACTTCAGTCTCCGGCTAAGAATGTTATTTCTGGTCTTAAGTCTGGTGGTGGTAAAATTGCTGGTATCCTTAAAACTTTATCAGAGAAATAACACGTACGCACTAAAAACAATTATATTTTAAAAATTTATTAAACGATAGAAAAATGGCAGATTTAAAAGATTTCGCAGAACAATTAGTTAACTTAACAGTAAAAGAAGTTAATGAATTAGCTAATATATTAAAAGATGAGTACGGTATCGAGCCTGCTGCTGCTGCTGTTGCAGTTGCTGCTGGAGGTGGTGGAGATGCTGCTGCTGCTGAAGAAAAAACTGAATTTGATGTTATCTTAAAAGCAGCTGGTGCTTCTAAGTTAGCAGTTGTTAAATTGGTTAAAGAATTAACTGGTTTAGGTTTAAAAGAAGCTAAAGATATCGTTGATAGCGCACCGAAAGCTATTAAAGAAGGTATCTCTAAAGATGAAGCTGAAGGAATTCAAAAGTCATTAGAAGAAGCTGGAGCAGAAGTTGAGCTTAAATAGTAGAAGCAACCATAATATTTTTGGTTTAGGTCTATTCACTTTCGTGTCTAGACCTAAACCTATTTATGTATGTAGCCTTGAGCTACATGCAATTATAGAGTAAGTATTCATAATCAAAATTTTGTCCATTGATGATTACAAATCAGACTGAAAGAATAAATTTCGCATCCGCTAAGAACATTCCGAGCTATCCGGATTTCTTGGACATTCAGGTTAAGTCGTTTCAAGATTTTTTTCAACTAGAAACTAAATCTGACGAAAGGGGAGATGAAGGACTATATAATACATTTCAAGAGAATTTTCCTATTACAGATACTAGAAATCAGTTCGTATTAGAGTTTCTTGATTATTTTATTGATCCTCCTCGTTATTCTATACAAGAATGTATAGAGCGTGGTCTTACCCATAGCGTTCCGCTAAAAGCAAGATTAAAATTATATTGTACTGATCCGGAACATGAGGATTTCGAAACTATTGTTCAGGATGTATATTTAGGGACTATCCCTTACATGACACCAAGTGGTACCTTCGTTATAAATGGTGCTGAGCGTGTTGTTGTATCTCAATTACATAGATCGCCAGGTGTATTCTTTGGACAATCATTCCACGCAAATGGAACAAAACTATATTCTGCAAGAGTTATACCTTTTAAAGGTTCTTGGATAGAATTTGCAACTGATATCAATGGCGTTATGTACGCTTACATTGATAGAAAGAAAAAATTACCTGTTACTACACTATTTAGAGCTATTGGTTTTGAAAGTGATAAGGATATCTTAGAGATTTTTGACCTTTCTGAGGAAGTAAAAGTTTCTGTAGCAGGACTTAAAAAAGTGCTAGGTCGTAAATTAGCGGCTAGAGTATTAAATACTTGGCATGAAGATTTCGTAGATGAAGATACTGGCGAAGTAGTGTCTATTGAAAGAAATGAAATTGTATTAGATCGTGATACTATCTTAGAAAAAGAACATATTGAGCAAATTGTAGATGCTGATGTTAAAACTGTTCTTTTACACAAAGAAAGTGCCGCACAATCTGATTATGGTATTATACATAACACATTACAAAAAGATCCTACGAATTCTGAAAAAGAGGCAGTAGAACACATATACCGTCAATTACGTAATGCTGAGCCGCCAGATGAGGAAACAGCAAGAGGTATTATTGATAAATTATTCTTTTCTGATCAACGTTACAATTTAGGTGAAGTTGGTCGTTACAGAATGAACAAAAAATTAGGTTTAGATATTGGAATGGACAAGCAAGTCTTGACTAAAGAAGATATCATAACTATTATTAAGTATTTAATTGAGTTGATTAACTCTAAAGCTGAAATTGATGATATTGATCACTTATCTAACCGTCGTGTTAGAACTGTAGGAGAACAATTATCACAACAATTTGGTGTTGGTTTAGCGCGTATGGCTAGAACAATTCGTGAGCGTATGAATGTACGTGATAACGAAGTGTTTACTCCTATCGATTTAATTAACGCTAAGACCTTGTCTTCAGTAATTAATTCTTTCTTTGGTACCAACCAGTTGTCTCAATTTATGGATCAAACGAATCCATTAGCTGAGATTACGCACAAGAGAAGATTATCTGCTCTTGGACCAGGTGGTTTATCAAGAGAAAGAGCAGGTTTCGAAGTACGTGATGTTCATTATACACACTATGGTAGACTTTGTCCTATTGAAACACCAGAAGGACCAAACATTGGTTTGATTTCTTCTTTATCTGTATTCTCTAAAGTTAACTCTATGGGCTTCTTGGAGACGCCATATAGAAAAGTTGAGAATGGTAAAGTTGATATTGAAAACTTTGGGTACTTAAGTGCAGAGGAAGAAGAAGGAATGAAGATTGCTCAGGCAAACATTCCAATGGATGCTGAAGGTAATATTACAGCAGAAAAAGTTATTGCAAGAGAAGAAGGTGATTTCCCAGTGGTAGATCCTTCAGAAATTCAATATACAGATGTTGCTCCTAATCAAATTGCCTCTATTTCTGCATCCCTTATTCCTTTCTTGGAACATGATGATGCGAACAGAGCATTGATGGGATCAAACATGATGCGTCAAGCAGTTCCTTTATTAAAACCTCAAGCGCCAATTGTTGGTACCGGATTAGAGCGTCAAGTAGCTTCTGATTCTAGAGTATTAATAAATGCTGAGGGAGACGGACTTATTCAATACGTAGATTCTCAAATCATTACTATTAAGTATGATAGGACTGAAGAAGAGCGTTTAGTAAGTTTTGAAGATGATTCTAAGACATATGAGCTTGTTAAGTTTAGAAAAACAAACCAAGGTACTAGTATTAACTTAAAACCTATCGTAAGAAAAGGTGATAAAGTTAAAAAAGGTCAAGTACTTTGTGAGGGGTATGCAACTGAAAATGGTGAGTTAGCTTTAGGTAGAAACCTAAAGGTAGCCTTTATGCCTTGGAAAGGGTATAACTTTGAGGATGCTATTGTAATTTCTGAAAAAGTAGTTCGTGAAGATATCTTTACATCTATTCACGTAGATGAGTATTCTTTAGAAGTTAGAGATACTAAATTAGGTGCAGAAGAATTAACTAATGACATACCTAACGTTTCTGAAGAGGCTACTAAAGACTTAGATGAAAATGGTATGATTAGAATTGGTGCTGAAGTAAAACCTGGCGATATTCTAATTGGTAAAATTACTCCAAAAGGGGAATCTGATCCTACTCCAGAAGAAAAATTACTTCGGGCTATTTTTGGTGATAAAGCTGGTGATGTAAAAGATGCATCTTTAAAAGCTTCTCCATCATTAAGAGGTGTTGTAATTGATAAGAAATTATTCTCTCGTTCTATAAAAGATAAGAGAAAACGTTCTGAAGACAAAGAAGCTATTTCTAAATTAGAATTAGAATACGAAGTTAAATTCCAACAATTAAAAGATATTTTAGTTGAGAAATTATTTAACCTAGTAAATGGTAAAACTTCTCAAGGGGTATTAAATGACCTTGGTGAAGAAGTACTTCCAAAAGGAAAGAAATATACCATGAAAATGCTTAATGCTGTTGATGATTTTGCTCACTTAGTGGGTGGAAGTTGGACGACAGATAAAGATAATAATAACCTAGTTACGGATTTATTACATAACTATAAGATTAAACTTAATGACCTTCAAGGTAACCTAAGAAGAGATAAGTTTACGATTTCTGTAGGTGATGAATTACCAGCAGGTATTATGAAATTAGCTAAAGTTTATGTTGCTAAAAAACGTAAATTAAAAGTTGGTGATAAAATGGCGGGTCGTCACGGAAACAAGGGTATTGTTTCTAGAATTGTACGTCATGAAGATATGCCTTTCTTAGCGGATGGTACACCAGTAGATATCGTGTTGAACCCATTAGGGGTACCTTCTCGTATGAACATTGGTCAGATTTATGAAACTGTTCTTGGATGGGCAGGTCTTAAGTTAGGGAAGAAATATGCAACACCAATTTTTGATGGAGCTAGCCTTGATCAAATCAATGAATATACAGATGAAGCTGGTATTCCAAGATTTGGACATACGTACCTTTATGATGGTGGTACTGGTCAACGTTTTGATCAACCAGCTACGGTAGGTGTTATTTACATGCTGAAATTAGGTCACATGGTAGATGATAAGATGCATGCACGTTCTATAGGACCATACTCATTAATTACACAACAACCATTAGGTGGTAAAGCACAATTTGGTGGTCAGCGTTTTGGAGAGATGGAAGTATGGGCACTTGAAGCATATGGTGCATCTGCAACTTTACGAGAAATATTAACAGTGAAATCTGATGATGTTGTTGGTAGAGCTAAGACGTATGAAGCTATCGTAAAAGGAGAGACAATGCCAGAACCTGGTTTACCAGAATCTTTCAACGTATTAATGCATGAACTTAAGGGATTAGGTTTAGATATTAGACTGGAAGAGTAGTAAGAATAGGTTTTTGAGAGACACTATTTAGTAAAACAATTTTAATTTATCATCACCATATTGTTATGGCTAGACAAAGAGATAATAACACAATAAAAAGGTTCGATAAAATTTCAATAGGATTGGCATCACCAGAATCTATTCTGGCAGAGTCAAGAGGAGAAGTTTTAAAGCCTGAAACAATAAACTATAGAACGCACAAACCTGAGCGTGACGGTCTTTTTTGTGAGCGTATATTTGGCCCAGTTAAAGATTATGAATGTGCTTGTGGTAAGTATAAGAGAATTCGTTACCGTGGTATCGTTTGTGATCGTTGTGGGGTAGAAGTTACCGAAAAGAAAGTACGTAGAGATCGTGTAGGTCACATTAACTTAGTGGTTCCTGTGGCTCATATTTGGTACTTCCGTTCTTTACCAAATAAAATTGGATACTTATTAGGATTGCCTTCTAAGAAATTAGACATGATCATCTATTATGAGCGTTATGTTGTAATTCAAGCAGGTATTGCAAAAGGTCCTGAAGGGGAAGAAATCAATAAAATGGATTTCTTAACCGAAGAAGAGTATTTAAATATATTGGAATCAGTTCCAGTAGAAAATCAATATTTAGAAGATTCTGACCCTAACAAGTTTATCGCTAAGATGGGTGCTGAGTGTTTAATAGATATTTTAGCACGTATCGATTTAGATGTGCTTTCTTATGAGTTAAGACATAAAGCAAATACAGAAACCTCTAAACAACGTAAAACGGAGGCTTTAAAAAGACTTCAGGTTGTTGAGTCTTTAAGAGAGTCTCAAGAGAATAGAGAGAACAGACCGGAGTGGATGATTATGAAAGTAATCCCAGTTATTCCACCAGAATTACGTCCTCTTGTTCCTTTAGATGGTGGTCGTTTTGCAACGTCAGATTTAAATGACCTTTACAGAAGAGTTATTATCCGTAACAATCGTTTAAAAAGATTGGTAGAGATTAAAGCTCCAGAAGTTATTCTTAGAAATGAGAAGCGTATGCTTCAAGAATCTGTAGATTCTTTATTCGATAACACAAGAAAAGCTTCTGCCGTTAAAACAGAATCTAACAGACCTTTAAAGTCGCTTTCAGATTCATTAAAAGGTAAGCAAGGTCGTTTCCGTCAAAACTTATTGGGTAAGCGTGTAGATTATTCAGCGCGTTCAGTAATTGTTGTAGGACCAGAATTAAGACTTTTTGAATGTGGTCTTCCAAAAGATATGGCTGCAGAACTTTACAAACCTTTTGTAATCCGTAAGTTGATTGAAAGAGGTATTGTGAAAACAGTTAAGTCTGCTAAGAAAATTATAGATAAAAAAGAGCCTGTAGTTTGGGACATCTTGGAAAATGTATTGAAAGGTCACCCAGTATTATTAAACAGGGCTCCTACATTACACCGTTTAGGTATCCAAGCGTTTCAACCTAAATTAATTGAAGGTAAAGCTATCCGTTTACACCCATTAGTATGTACTGCATTTAATGCGGATTTTGATGGGGATCAAATGGCAGTTCACTTACCATTAGGTCCAGAAGCAATTTTGGAATGTCAATTATTAATGTTGGCTTCGCATAACATATTAAACCCTGCAAATGGTTCTCCAATTACGGTACCATCTCAGGATATGGTCTTGGGTCTGTATTATATGACCAAAGAGCGTAAATCTACTCCGGAAGTACCTGTTAAAGGTGAAGGATTAACTTTCTATTCTGCGGAAGAGGTAGTTATTGCTCATAACGAAGGAATGGTAGACTTAAATGCAGGTGTTAAAGTTAGAGCAAAACACTTTAACGAAGCAGGAGAGTTAGTATATCAAATTATCCCAACTACCGTAGGTAGAGTGCTATTTAATAGAATGGTGCCAGAAAAAGCGGGATATATCAATGATGTATTAAATAAAAAATCTTTAAGAGATATTATTGGTGGTATTTTAGAGGCTACAGATGTACCTACTACTGCAGATTTCTTGGATAAGATTAAAACAATGGGGTATGAGTTCGCTTTCAAAGGTGGTCTTTCATTCAGTTTAGGAGATATTATTATCCCACCTGAAAAGCATGAAATGATTGCTGATGCTAACGGACAAGTTGATGGTATTATGGCCAACTATAACATGGGTCTTATTACTAACAACGAACGTTATAACCAAGTTATTGATGTTTGGACATCAACAAATGCTCAGTTAACTGAGTTGGCTATGAAACGTATTCGTGAAGATCAACAAGGTTTCAACTCGGTGTATATGATGCTTGATTCTGGTGCGAGGGGTTCTAAAGAACAAATCCGTCAGTTAACTGGTATGCGTGGATTGATGGCGAAACCTAAGAAATCTACAGCAGGTGGTGGTGAAATTATTGAAAACCCGATTCTTTCTAACTTTAAGGAAGGTCTTTCAATTCTTGAATACTTTATCTCTACTCACGGTGCGCGTAAAGGACTTGCGGATACGGCATTAAAAACTGCAGATGCAGGGTACTTAACACGTCGTTTGGTTGATGTTTCACAAGATGTAATTATCAACACAGAAGACTGTGGTACATTAAGAGGTATTGAAGTAGAAGCTTTAAAGAAAAACGAAGAGATTGTAGAATCTTTAGGAGAGCGTATTTTAGGTAGAGTTTCTTTACATGATGTATACAATCCTTTAACGGAAGAGTTAATTCTTAGAGCTGGTCAAGAAATATTAGAAGTTGATGTAAGATTGGTTGAAGCGTCTCCAGTTGATAAAATTGAAGTACGTTCAGCATTAACATGTGAGGCATCAAAAGGTATTTGTGGTAAATGTTACGGAAGAAACCTTTCTACCAATAAAATGGTACAAAGAGGTGAGGCTGTAGGTGTAGTTGCTGCACAATCTATTGGTGAGCCAGGTACACAGTTAACATTACGTACCTTCCACGTGGGTGGTATTGCGGGTAACATTTCTGAAGATAATAAGCTTTCTGCTAAATTTGGTGGTATTGCTGAAATTGAAGATTTAAGAACTGTAACGGCTAAAGATGGTGAAGGTAAAGATGCAGAGATCGTAATATCAAGAACTTCTGAAATTAAAGTAGTAGATGCTAAAACAGGTATTACTTTAAGTACAAATAACATTCCTTATGGTTCCCAATTGTTTATCAAAAACGGCGCTAAGGTTGCTAAAGACGATGTAATTTGTCAATGGGATCCATATAACGGTGTTATTGTTACAGAATTCCCTGGTAAGATTGCTTACGAGAATATTGACCAAGGGGTAACGTACCAAGTAGAAATTGATGAGCAAACTGGTTTCCAAGAGAAAGTAATTTCTGAATCTAGAAACAAGAAATTAATACCAACATTACTTATTAAAAACAATAAGGATGAAGTGTTACGTTCATACAACCTACCGGTTGGTTCACACATTATGGTAGATAACGGCGAAGATGTTACGGAAGGTAAGATCTTAGTTAAAATACCACGTAAATCTGCAAAATCTGGGGATATTACGGGTGGTCTTCCAAGAGTTACTGAGTTGTTTGAAGCTCGTAACCCTTCTAATCCAGCTGTTGTTTCGGAAATTGATGGTGTTGTTTCTTTTGGTAAAATTAAAAGAGGTAACCGTGAGATTATTATAGAGTCTAAATTAGGTGAGGTTAAAAAGTACTTAGTAAAACTTTCTAATCAGATATTAGTACAAGAGAACGATTATGTTCGTGCTGGTATGCCGCTTTCTGATGGTTCTATAACTCCAGAAGATATATTAAAAATTAAAGGCCCATCTGCTGTGCAGCAGTACTTAGTAAACGAGGTGCAAGAAGTATATCGTTTACAAGGGGTGAAGATTAATGATAAGCATTTTGAGGTAGTTGTACGTCAAATGATGCGTAAAGTTAGAATTCAGGATCCAGGAGATACTATCTTCTTAGAAAACCAATTAGCTCATAAAGATGATTTCATTACAGAAAATGATGGAATGTTTGGTAAAAAAGTGGTAGTTGAGACAGGAGATTCTGAAAACTTAAAAGCGGGTCAAATTATTACAGCACGCCAATTAAGAGATGAAAACTCTGTATTGAGAAGAAATGATAAAGCTTTAGTTGAAGCTAGAGATGCAATTGCTGCAACAGCAACGCCAATACTTCAAGGTATTACTCGTGCTTCACTTCAGACGAAATCATTTATATCAGCAGCTTCTTTCCAAGAGACGACTAAAGTATTAAATGAAGCAGCAGTAGCTGGTAAGGTTGATGATTTAGAAGGATTGAAAGAGAATGTTATTGTAGGTCATAAGATTCCTGCAGGAACAGGTATGAGAGATTATGATAGTATTATCGTAGGATCTAAAGAAGAGTATGATGAGATAATGGCTCGTAAAGAAGAATTTAAATTCTAAAAGTAATAGTCTATTTATGAGTGATCAAAACCAAAAGCAAATTAATATAGAGTTAGATGAAAAAACAGCTGAAGGAATTTATTCCAATTTAGCAATCATTAACCACTCTGTCTCAGAATTTGTAGTTGATTTTATTAGTATGATGCCGGGAGCACCTAAAGCAAAAGTGAAGAGTAGAATTGTTCTTACTCCTCAGCATGCTAAAAAGTTCCTTAAAGCATTGAATGATAATGTTAAAAGGTTTGAAAGCGCTCATGGAACTATTAAAGATTACGAGCAGCCTTCAATTCCAATTAATTTTGGACCAACTGGAGAAGCATAAAAACAAAAAATCCCGTGATGTAAATCACGGGATTTTTTTATTTAATAGTTTTTTTATTCAAATTCAGAAGTAAATTTCAGAACCACACTTGGGTATTTTTGTTGTGTCATCTGCAATGAGAATTGAGAATCGGCAAGAAATACTAATTGTCCTCTTTTATCTTTTGCTAGAAATTTCTGCTTTACACGCTTAAATTCTTTGAATTCATCATTCTTAGGATCCTTAGGTGCTAACCAACAAGCCTTATATACGGGGAAGTTCTCATAGGTACATTTGGCACCGTATTCATGTTCTAGACGGTATTGGATAACTTCATATTGAAGAGCTCCAACAGTACCAATTATTTTACGCCCATTTAATTCAAGCGTAAATAACTGTGCAACACCTTCGTCCATTAATTGATCTATTCCTTTAAATAATTGTTTTGATTTTAAAGGATCAGCATTGTTGATATATCTAAAATGTTCCGGTGAGAAACTCGGGATTCCTTTGTAGTGTAACTCTTCTCCTTCGGTAAGTGTATCGCCAATCTTAAAGTTTCCGGTATCATGAAGACCTACAATATCACCTGGGTAGGAGATATCTACAATCTCTTTTTTTTCAGCAAAGAATGCATTGGGACTAGAAAATTTTAATTTCTTGTTATGGCGTACATGAAGGTAAGGGGTGTTTCGTTCAAACGTACCTGAGACAATTTTAATAAAAGCCAATCGGTCTCTGTGCTTAGGGTCCATGTTGGCGTGAATTTTAAAGACAAAACCAGTAAATCCTTTTTCATTGGCTTTTACTAAGCGTTCTTCTGCCATTTTCGGTCTTGGAGTAGGAGCAATGTCTACAAAGCAATCTAAAAGCTCTCTAACGCCAAAATTATTCAAAGCAGATCCGAAAAACACAGGTTGTAAATTCCCTTCTAGATAAGCCTCGCGGTCAAATTCAGGATAAACACCATGAACTAATTCTAAATTCTCTCTTAAATCTGTTGCTGCTTTTGTTCCAATAGTATTCTCTAACTCTGGATTATCTATATTGTCAAAAGCAATAACATCTTCAATATTTTTCTTACTATCACCGCTAAATAAATTGATGTTCTTTTCGTATATATTATAGATTCCTTTGAAATCATATCCCATACCAATAGGGAAGCTTAGAGGAGTAACCTTTAAACCTAATTTTTGCTCTACTTCATCCAATAAATCAAACGCATCTTTACCCTCTCGGTCCATTTTGTTAATGAACACAATCATGGGAATGTTACGCATTCTACATACTTCTACAAGTTTTTCTGTTTGCTCCTCCACACCTTTTGCAACATCGATAACAACAATAACGCTATCTACAGCGGTTAGGGTTCTAAATGTGTCTTCTGCAAAATCTTTGTGCCCAGGAGTATCCAGAATATTTATTTTTTTGTCCTTATATATAAAGGCTAAAACAGAAGTAGCAACAGATATACCACGTTGTCTTTCAATTTCCATGAAATCACTCGTAGCTCCTTTCTTTATTTTATTGTTTTTTACAGCGCCAGCTTCTTGAATGGCTCCACCAAATAAAAGTAATTTCTCTGTTAATGTGGTTTTTCCTGCATCTGGATGCGAAATGATACCAAATGTTCTTCTTCTTTGAATTTCCTTTTCAAAACTCATATTCAATGTTTTTGCAAAAATAGGATAAAATTCATTGACGGTTCTTTTTATAAATAATTAAAAAACTTTTGCTTTTTTTTAAGATTATTTATTTTTGTAAAATACTGATTATCAGTATTTAAAATTGTTAAAATCATCGATAAACGGTATAATTCCTACAATTGTAAGAAATTACCCGACGTCTATATTTATCGTTAATCCGTATCTAAATCAGTTCAATTTATTTAGGTTTATGCATTACATCGAGTATATTTGCCTTTTAAAGATTTAAAGGACTTAGCGGAAGTTGTGGTTTATCAATTATATTTATAAGCTATATCTTGCGTCATAATTCTAAAGACCAGAAGACCCCATCTTCTTACTAAAATTTGCTAACCTAAATGCCATGGTGATTAGTTCAACTATAAACTAACTCATATGGATATTTTTACTTTAACGAATATTTTTAGGACAGTACAGAAATTTTCCTATAAATTTTTTCTTATACTTTTAGCGTTTACTGCTTTAACTTCATTTAGTGGTTATAGTAGAGGCTTAGATTTCGCAGTTTATTTTGTGGATTCTGATGGAGATAAGATTCCTGATTCAAAAGACATTGATGATGATAATGATGGTATCCTTGATACGGTAGAGGGTTATAGCCCTTACGGCTCTAGAGATACTGATGGTGACGGTGTCCCAGATTATTTAGATGTTGATTCTGATAACGACGGAATTTTAGATAACGTAGAAGCACAAACTACTACTGGTTTTATTCCTGCAATAGGAGTAGATAAAGACATGAACGGTTTAGATGATGCTTATGAGCATTGTCCTAAACAAGGTTTAACTCCAATTGATACAGATGGTGACGGTGTACCAGATTATTTAGATATTGATTCTGATAATGATGGCATCTTAGATAATGTAGAAGCGCAGAATTCTTCAAATTATATCAAACCATGTCTTTTAGATGCAAATGGGAATGGTTTAGATGATCATTATGAAAATTATTCAGGTTCAGGTTTAACTCCAGTAGATACAGACGGCGATAAAGTTCCAGACTATAGAGATATAGATTCTGATAACGATGGTATTCTTGACAATGTAGAAGCTCAAACACCATCAAGTTATACGCCAGTATGTGGTATTGATAGTGATGGCAACGGATTGGATGATCATTATGAAAATACTCCTGGGTCAGGAGAAGGCTTAACACCAAAAAACACAGATACAGATACAAATCCTGATTTTAGAGATATCGATGCTGATAATGACGGTATTCCAGATAACGTAGAAGCGCAAACAACGGATGGTTATATAGCACCAAGCGGAAACGATTCTGATATGGACGGATTGGATGATGCTTACGAAGGTTCTGGCAATCAAGGTTTAACTCCAGTAAATACAGACGGTGAGGATACTCCAGATTATACGGATTTGGATTCTGATAACGATTCAGTTCCAGATAATAACGAAGGAAACGATTTTAACTTTGACGGTATTCCAGATCAAACCTACACAGGTGTAGATACAGACGGTGATGGTTTAGATGATGGTTATGAAGGATCAGATGTAAATGACGGTTTTGATGTAAACGATGAGATCAATGATCCTGCGAACGACTTACCAGATACAGACGGTACAGAAGATGTTAACTATAGAGATTTAGATGACGACGGTGATGGTATCAATACGCCAGATGAAGATGCAGATGGTGATGGTGACCCAACCAATGATGATACCGATGGTGATGGTACTCCTGATTATTTAGATCCTACAGATGGAATAGATACTGATGGTGATGGTGTTCCAGATGCTACAGATTTAGATGATGATAACGATGGTATTTTAGATGTTGTAGAAGATCCAAATACGGATGGTGATAATGATCCATTAACTAACCCAACCGATACAGACGGCGATGGTATTCCAAATCATTTAGATATTGATGCTGATAATGACGGTATTCCAGATAACGTAGAAGCGCAAACAACGGATGGTTATATAGCACCAAGCGGAAACGATTCTGATATGGATGGATTGGATGATGCCTACGAAGGTTCTGGCAATCAAGGTTTAACTCCAGTAAATACAGACGGAACAGATACTCCAGATTATACGGATTTGGATTCTGATAACGATTCAGTTCCAGATAATAACGAAGGAAACGATTTTAACTTTGACGGTATTCCAGATCAAACCTACACAGGTGTAGATACAGATGGTGATGGTTTAGATGATGGTTATGAAGGATCAGATGTAAATGACGGTTTTGATGTAAACGATGAGATCAATGATCCTGCGAACGACTTACCGGATACAGACGGTACAGAAGATGTTAACTATAGAGATTTAGATGACGATGGTGATGGTATCAATACTCCAGATGAAGATGCAAATGGTGATGGTGACCCAACCAATGATGATACAGATGGTGATGGTACTCCTGATTATTTAGATCCTACAGATGGAATAGATACTGATGGTGATGGTGTTCCAGATGCAACAGATTTAGATGATGATAACGATGGTATTTTAGATGTTGTAGAAGATCCAAATACGGATGGTGATAATGATCCATTAACTAACCCAACCGATACAGACGGCGATGGTATTCCAAATCATTTAGATATTGATGCTGATAATGACGGTATTCCAGATAACGTAGAAGCGCAAACAACGGATGGTTATATAGCACCAAGCGGAAACGATTCTGATATGGACGGATTGGATGATGCTTACGAAGGTTCTGGTAACCAAGGTTTAACTCCAGTAAATACAGACGGAACAGATACTCCAGATTATACGGATTTGGATTCTGATAACGATTCAGTTCCAGATAATAACGAAGGAAACGATTTTAACTTTGACGGTATTCCAGATCAAACCTACACAGGTGTAGATACAGATGGTGATGGTTTAGATGATGGTTATGAAGGATCAGATGTAAATGACGGTTTTGATGTAAACGATGAGATCAATGATCCTGCGAACGACTTACCAGATACAGACGGTACAGAAGATGTTAACTATAGAGATTTAGATGACGACGGTGATGGTATCAATACTCCAGATGAAGATGCAGATGGTGATGGTGACCCAACCAATGATGATACCGATGGTGATGGTACTCCAGATTATTTAGATCCTACAGATGGAATAGATACTGATGGTGATGGTGTTCCAGATGCTACAGATGTAGATGATGATAACGATGGTATTTTAGATATTGTAGAAGATCCAAATACGGATGGTGATAATGATCCACTAACTAACCCAACAGATACAGATGGCGATGGTATTCCAAATCATTTAGATATTGATGCTGATAATGACGGTATTCCAGATAACGTAGAAGCGCAAACAACGGATGGTTATATAGCACCAAGCGGAAACGATTCTGATATGGATGGATTGGATGATGCTTACGAAGGTTCTGGCAATCAAGGTTTAACTCCAGTTAATACAGACGGTGAGGATACTCCTGATTATATCGATTTGGATTCTGATAACGATTCAGTTCCAGATAATAACGAAGGAAACGATTTTAACTTTGACGGTATTCCAGATCAAACCTACACAGGGGTTGATACAGACGGTGATGGTTTAGATGATGGTTATGAAGGATCAGATGTAAATGACGGTTTTGATGTAAACGATGAGATCAATGATCCTGCGAACGACTTACCAGATACAGACGGTACAGAGGATGTTAACTATAGAGATTTAGATGACGACGGTGATGGTATCAATACTCCAGATGAAGATGCAGATGGTGATGGTGACCCAACCAATGATGATACCGATAGTGATGGTACTCCAGATTATTTAGATCCTACAGATGATAATGGTACAGATACCGACGGTGATGGTGTTCCAGATTCAACAGATGTAGATGATGATAACGATGGTATCTTAGATACTGTAGAAGATGCGAATGTAGATGGTGATAATGACCCATTAACAGATCCAACCGATACAGACGGCGATGGTATTCCAAATCATTTAGATATTGATGCTGATAATGACGGTATTCCAGATAACGTAGAAGCGCAAACAACAGAAGGGTACATTGCACCTAATGAAGATGACGAAGCTACGTATACTGCCAATAACGGATTGAATAGTGCTTATCCTGATGGATTAACACCAAACAATCATGATGGTGAGGATACTCCTGATTATATCGATTTGGATTCTGATAACGATTCAGTTCCAGATAACAACGAAGGAAACGATTTTAACTTTGACGGTATTCCAGATCAAGAATACACAGGGGTTGATACTGACGGTGATGGTTTAGATGATGGTTATGAAGGATCAGATGTAAACGACGGTTTTGATGTAAACGATGAGATCAATGATCCTGCGAACGACTTACCAGATACAGACGGTACAGAAGATGTTAACTATAGAGATTTAGATGACGATGGTGACGGAATCAACACGCCAGATGAAGATGCAAATGGTGATGGTGACCCAACCAATGATGATACCGATGGTGATGGTACTCCAGATTATTTAGATCCTACAGATGATAATGGTACAGATACCGACGGTGATGGTGTTCCAGATTCAACAGATGTAGATGATGATAACGATGGTATCTTAGATACTGTAGAAGATGCGAATGTAGATGGTGATAATGACCCATTAACAGATCCAACCGATACAGATGGCGATGGTATTCCAAATCATTTAGATATTGATGCTGATAATGACGGTATTCCAGATAACGTAGAAGCGCAAACAACAGAAGGGTACATTGCACCTAATGAAGATGACGAAGCTACGTATACTGCCAATAACGGATTGAATAGTGCTTATCCTGATGGATTAACACCAAACAATCATGATGGTGAGGATACTCCTGATTATATCGATTTGGATTCTGATAACGATTCAGTTCCAGATAACAACGAAGGAAACGATTTTAACTTTGATGGTATTCCAGATCAAGAATACACAGGGGTTGATACTGATGGTGATGGTTTAGATGATGGTTATGAAGGATCAGATGTAAATGACGGTTTTGATGTAAACGATGAGATCAATGATCCTGCGAACGACTTACCAGATACCGATGGTACAGAAGATGTTAACTATAGAGATTTAGATGACGATGGTGACGGAATCAACACGCCAGATGAAGATGCAAATGGTGATGGTGACCCAACCAATGATGATACCGATGGTGATGGTACTCCAGATTATTTAGATCCTACAGATGATAATGGTACAGATACCGACGGTGATGGTGTTCCAGATGCAACAGATGTAGATGATGATAACGATGGTATCTTAGATACTGTAGAAGATGCGAATGTAGATGGTGATAATGACCCATTAACAGATCCAACCGATACAGATGGCGATGGTATTCCAAATCATTTAGATATTGATGCTGATAATGACGGTATTCCAGATAACGTAGAAGCGCAAACAACAGAAGGGTACATTGCACCTAATGAAGATGACGAAGCTACGTATGTTGTAAATGATGGATTGAATAGTGCTTATCCTGATGGATTAACACCAAACAATCATGATGGTGAGGATACTCCTGATTATATTGATTTAGATTCTGATAACGATTCAGTTCCAGATAATAATGAAGGAAACGATTTTAACTTTGATGGTATTCCAGATCAAGAATACACAGGGGTTGATACAGACGGTGATGGTTTAGATGATGGCTATGAAGGATCAGATGTAAATGACGGTTTTGATGTAAACGATGAGATCAATGATCCTGCGAACGACTTACCAGATACAGACGGTACAGAAGATGTTAACTATAGAGATTTAGATGACGACGGTGACGGAATCAACACGCCAGATGAAGATGCAAATGGTGATGGTGACCCAACCAATGATGATACCGATGGTGATGGTACTCCAGATTATTTAGATCCAATTGATGACATTGAAGAAGATGCTAAAATTGAAGTGAACCAAATGGTAACTCCTAATGGTGATGGCAAGAATGATTTCTTATTCATTAGAAATGTGGACACCGCATTTAATAATTCGCTTAAAATATTCAATCGTTGGGGAATAGCCGTGTACGAAGGGGAAGGGTATAATAACCAGAACAACGTATTTGACGGACGCTCAAATGGTAGATCAACTATTTCTAAAGAAGAATATTTACCATCAGGAGTATATTTCTATATATTCACCTATGAAGATATTAACAATAAAGGAGTAACCGATAGTGGTTATATCTATGTAAGTAAATAATAGTATTGAGAACACTATATATTATGAATAAATTAATTTTTTTAGTACCGATAGTATTAGCATCCCTATTCTTTAATAGCGCAAATGCGCAGCAAGATGCTCAATATACCCAGTATATGTTCAATACCATGAGTGTAAACCCTGCGTACGCAGGATCTCGTGGCCAATTGAGTGTTACGGCTTTATATAGATCACAATGGGTAGGTTTAGATGGTTCGCCAACCTCTCAAACACTAAATTTACATTCCCCTATTAGAAATAGTAGATTAGGGTATGGTGTATCTATAGTGAATGATGAGATTGGTAATGGTACCGTTCAAGAAACCTATTTTGATGGAGTTATATCGTACACTATTGATGTGTCACAAACTGCAAAATTATCATTTGGTTTAAAGGCCGGGGGTAACCTATTGAATTTAGACTTCAATAAGCTTAGAAATTTTGATAGTGAAGCTGTTTCAGGAGATAACATAGAAAACAAGTTTTCTCCAAATTTTGGAATAGGAGCCTATTATCATACCGATAAATTTTATTTAGGCTTATCGGCTCCAAATTTATTGGAAACAGATCACTTTGATAATTCAGCAAGAGAATCAAACTCTATTACTTTTTTAGCGCAAGAACGTATTAATTTTTACGCTATAACTGGTTATGTTTTTGATTTATCGAGTGAATTTAAATTTAAGCCTGCGCTTTTAACAAAAGTAGTTGGTGGTGCACCATTGCAAGTAGATTTATCGGCGAACTTTATGTACAACGAAAAATTTACATTCGGTGCGGCATATAGATGGGATGCAGCTGTAAGTGCTATGGCAGGTTTTCAAATATCTGATCAATTCATGATTGGATTGGCTTATGATAAAGAAACAACAGAGTTAGGTTCTACAAGATTTAATGATGGTTCTTTTGAAATCTTCTTGAGATATGAGCTAATGAAATCATTCCAAAAATTAGTATCACCACGTTTCTTCTAAATTACAATTATGGTTAGAAAAATACTTTTTACAGTAGTTCTACTACTTATTTCAATTGGAAGTTTATCCGCACAAGAAAAAAGTCTTGAACGCGCTAATGCTAAATACGATGAATTCTCATTTAGTCCAGCGATAGATATTTATAAAAAAGTTTTGGATAAAGGTTTTGTATCTGCAGACCTTTTAAAGAATTTGGGAAACTCTTATTATTTCAATGCTGATTACAAAAATGCATCTGAAATTTATAAGAGATTGGTGACAGAGTTTGAACCTGACGTTACTCCAGATTATTATTTTAGATATGCTCAAACCTTAAGAAGTTTAGGGGAATATGAAGCTGCAGATGAGTTAATGCAAAAATTCTCGGAGATTACTTCGTCTGGCGATTATAGAGCTAATAATTTTACAGCAGACAGAGATTATAGAAAAGAGATTAAAGAAAATTCAGGAAGATATACTATTGGTTCTTTTGAATTTAATACAGTCTATTCAGAGTTTGCACCTGCATATTACAAAGAAGGTTTGTTGTTTTCATCAGATAGAGATACAGGGAACTTAGCGAGATATAGACATACGTGGAATTCTAAAGACTTTTTAGATATCTATAAAGTTAATGCCGATAGTTTATCTATGGGTAGAGTTGTTAAAATGAATAAAAACATTAACAGTAGATTACATGAATCTACAGTGGCAGCAACTAGAGATGGTAGTGTTATATACTTTACGAGAAATAACTTTAAAGAAGGTAAGTCAACAAAAGATGAAGACGGAGTAATTCGTTTAAAGATTTTTAGGGCTATTATCCAGGATAGTATAGTAGCGTATTTAGAAGAGCTCCCTTTTAATAGTGATAGCTATTCTGTTGCGCATCCGGCGTTGAGTCCTGATGAAAAAACATTATATTTTGCATCAGACATGCCTGGTACTTTAGGGGAATCAGACATTTTTAAAGTAACCATCAACGATGATAGGACATTTAGTACTCCAGAGAATTTAGGAAGTACTATAAATACGGAGGCAAGAGAAACTTTTCCTTTTGTAACTAGTGAAGATGTGTTATACTTTTCTTCGGAAGGACACCCAGGTTTAGGAGGTTTAGACGTTTTTGCAACTAAAATAAGAGATAACGATTATACGGGAGCTGTAAAAAACGTTGGTGAGCCTATTAACGGGCAGTTAGATGACTTTACGTTTATCTTTAATGAAGAAGATAGAACAGGTTATTTTGCATCAAATAGAGCTACGGGATTAGGGAATGATGACATCTATAGCTTTGTGGAAAACATCCCGTTACAGTTAGAATGTAGACAAGAAATTTCAGGTATTGTAAGAGATAAAATCTCAAATCAAGTTTTGGTGGGGGCTACAGTAAAAGTAATCAATGAAGATAATATTGAAATTTTACAGACGCTTACGGATGCTAACGGATACTATGAAATTGTAATAGATTGTGATCAAGGAAATTTTGTTCGTGCTATGACAGACGGTTATATTCCTTCAGAAGAATATATGGGCGAGTCTGATGGGGAACCTAAAGTGATCGATTTTTACTTAGAACGCGATAATGTATCTGGTGGTTTTGGTGATGATTTAGCTAAGTTACTGCAGTTAAGTACCATCTATTTTGATCTAAATAAATATAATATTAGACCAGATGCAGAAATTGAAATTCAGAAAGTTATTGCAGCCATGGAGAAATATCCAAGTTTGAAGATCAAAGTTAATTCTCATACGGATAGTCGTGGAAAGGATGCTTATAACTTATGGTTGTCTCAAAAAAGAGCTGAATCTACTGTCGGTTATATGATTTCTAAAGGAATCTCAGAAGATAGATTAGAAGGAGAAGGTTTTGGGGAAACCAAGCTGGTAAATAATTGTGGTAATAATTCTAATTGTACTTCTAAAGAGCACGATTTAAACCGAAGATCAGAATTCATTATTAGAGAATAATAACACTCCAAATATTAGCAAAAAGGGCAGCTACTCTAAAGGTAGCTGCCCTTTTTGCTTTATGCCGAATTACCTTTATTTTCAGCTTAATTTGAGTTCATTTAACAAAGTAGTAAATTACGTTAACAATATTTTTGTAGGGATATACTTCAAATTTGCCTAGCTACACAACAAAATTTAGATAGCCGCTGCCTCGTGAAGTATTTTTACTTCGAATATAGTGGTACCAATAATTGCCTTAATTAGGTGGGTACTCCTTTAGTAAAATGCATGACCCTATTTAAACACCTATTTTTTTACATACTATTGTTATCTTCAGTCCTCATTTCTGCACAAGAAACGTTTAGGGATACATTTAGTAGTACCTCATATTCTAATAATAATGGTTCGCAGAACTTTAGTTCAAATTGGATTGAACGTAATGACAATGGTTCTCCGTTTAATGGATCTATTAGAATAAATAGTAATCAACTTAGGTTTCGTGGTAGTGATGATGCATGGATCTATCGATTTGTACCATTGGCGGGTGCGGTTGCGGCAACTATGACCTTAGATTATAACGCCATTTCCGCTGGGGGAGAAGGTATTGATGTTTTTATCTATAATGCAGATAATAACAATTGGGGTTTTGTTCAAAGAATAAATAGCGGTACGGGCTCTATTACCTATAACTTAACAGCAGCAGAAATTGCGTCAAACCCGGCTATCATCTTTTTCCCTGTAGACACAAACTGGGAGAATAATGATACTATTTATATAGATAACGTTCAATTTAGTGCCGTATACGGTGCTGATCTTGCCATAAATAATGTAACGGTTAATGAAGATGCTGGTACAGCTACTTTTACAGTAACCCATACGGGAGGGAATACTAGTGGTGCTTATAGTGTTAATTATACAACTTCAAATATTTCTGCTATTGCAGGTCAAGATTATACGACAACAACAGGAACTATAAACTTCAATGGAAATTCTGGAGACACAGAAACTATAACGGTACCTATTCTAGATGATACAATATTTGAAGGTGATGAAACATTTAGAGTGTCATTTACTTCAACTACAAATTCAAATGTGGACATCACAGCTACCGGTACGGGCACAATTTTGGCTAATGATGCCTTAATTATTACAGATGGTCAATCTGATAGTTCTTGTGATGATATATTTTTAGATTCAGGAGGGATTAATAATTATTCAGATAATGAAGATATTGTATATACTATTTGTCCAGACATTGCAAGTAATTATCTAACTGTAGACTTTCAGCAATTTGATGTAATTCCAGGTGATATTTTATATATTTATGATGGTACTTCTACTGGCGCAACACTTATTGGGCAATATGATAATGATAATATTCCAACTCAAATATTTGCTACCAATACAGATGGTTGTTTAACATTTAGATTTACGTCTAATAACAATACAACAGGTAATGGGTGGCAAGCAGATGTTACTTGTGCACCACCAGGGCCTAAAATTGTAGTAGATGATGTTTATATAGATGAAGATTCTGGTAATGCTATATTCACAGTAACACACGTAAGAGATCGTCACGGTAGAAGTACCTTATTTGGATATTTCTATACGCCTTTTACAGTTAACTATACGGTGAGTGATGGTACGGCAAATGTTGGAAGTGATTATATTTCTGTTAATGGTACCCTAACCTTTGACGGTAGAGTAGGATATGTTCAAACATTTTCAGTGCCTATTGTTAATGATGGTATCCCAGAATTAGTAGAATATTTTACCGTAGGTTTTTCCGGTGCCAGTGCACAGTATGCAACAGTAGATTATAGTGATACCGCCAATGGTTATATCAATTCTCAAATCTTAGCGAATGACCCTTTAACTCTTTTTCAAGAATTTGATGGGTACTATGATTATAGTACCACGGGTGGTTCTCTCAGGACAAATGATAATAATACAGATCCTTGTAGTATCAAAGCATCATCTTCTAATACTTTAATTTCACCTATACCAAGTACAGGAACAGTTTCAAAGGCCTATTTATATTGGGCCCATTCCAGCACGGTCGTAGACGGTACGGTTACATTTGAAGGGCAGACAGTAAATGCAAATTATCAATACCAAACCACACTTACGAATCGGAACTTTTATGGATATGTGAGTGATGTTACTACTATAGTACAAGGAATTGCCAACCCATCTACGAATGTATTTGATTTCTCAGACTTATTCGTAGATAACACCGGAACCTATTGCTCAACAGCTACCGTTCTTGGTGGGTGGACACTCTTTGTATTTTATGAAGATCCTAACTTACCGGCTGTAAATATTAATTTATACCAAGGTTTTGATGGATTAAGTAATGAGGGTACTTCTTTTACTCTAGATAGTTTTTATGCGATAGCGGGAGCAGGTGCAAAAGCTTCATTTCTTTCTTGGGAAGGAGATTCCACATTAGATGGTTCAAGCTCCGGTTCTGTGAATCCAGAAGAACTATCAATTACAAATCAATCAAATACGACCAATGTGTTATCAGGAGACGGCGGTCAGCCAGGAAATAATGCTTATAATTCGACCATTTATGATAACACTATTTCACCAGATTATAATTTTACAGCTTCGTACGGCGTAGATTTAGATACATATGATATCTCTACTTACATATCGCCAGGAGACTCCCAGGTTACTGCTAATGTAGATGTAGGACAGGATTTCTTGATATCCGCTGCGGTAGTATTAAAAGTACCTTCAAATTTAATTGCTGGTTCTGTTTTTGAAGACATTCAGTATGGAGGCGGACTAGGAAGAAATATGTCAAATGCTAATGGCACAGGAATTTCAGGTGTTATTCTAGAGTTATATGATGATAATGGAGATTTCGTAAGAAGAGTAAATACCAATGTCAATGGGGATTATAGCTTTGGAGGAATGGCGGATGGAGATTATTTTGTAAAAGCAGTTAACACAACCGTAAAATCTACAAGAGGTAATGGTTTAAATTGCTCTACATGTCTTCCTATCCAAACGTTTAGGAGTTATGGTGATGTTTCTAATAATATAGAAGTACTTGATGAAATAGGAGGGGCTAATCCGGCTGCCAATACAGATACTGCATTAGGTGTTTTTACAGGCTCACAAAGTTTATCACAGGTTAGTATTGCAAGCAGTGGTGTAGCAAATATAGATTTCGGATTTAATTTTAATACGATTGTAAATACCAATGAGAGTGGTCAAGGTTCCATTGAACAATTTATTCTCAATTCTAATACCTTATCAGAAGTAGGTTTAGATATTGAGGCAAATAGTATTTTTGATCCTGCTCCAGAAGAAGACACCTCTATTTTTATGATTCCGCCAACGGGCGATGCTTTAGGTAGAGCAGCAGATGCTAATTATGCAGCAGGAATTTTTGATGTGTTGATTTCAAATGGAAATCCGTTTTCTGAAATTACAGGAACAAATACGGTGTTAGATGGAAGAACCCAAACAGCATATTCAGGAGATTCTAATTCAGGTACTATTGGTGCAGGAGGTACAGCAGTTGGAACTTCTGGTGTTACATTGCCAGATTATATACGTCCAGAAATTCAGATTCATAAGAATAATGGGGATGTGTTGAGTGCATCAGGAACAGATGTGGTTATCAGAAATGTAGCGGTGTACGGAAATAATAATGCAGGAATAATAATAGACGGTGGTGCTGTTACCATTTCTAATTCCTTATTAGGAGTAAATGCAATAGGAAATGCTGCAGGAAATATAGATTATGGAGTTGAAATTAAAAATGGAGTAGCAATCATAGACTCAAATTATATTTCGTCAAATACGGATGCAGGTATTTTTGTTGATGGTGGCACAAGTACAACCATACAGAATAATCATTTTGATGCAAATGGAGCGACCGGTTGTGATGACAATATATTATTGGCAGATGGCACGGGAATTATCATACGTCAAAATTTAATTGATAATTCGGCTGCCATAGGTATTGATGGAGAAGCAATTTCTGGTAATGTCATTATTACAGAAAATACGATTACGAATGCGGGACAGAATGGTGGTAACTGTGGTGGTAAGATAGAGAATGCTGGTGTAAGATTGCACGGTAATGATTCGTCTATTTCGAATAACATTATTGCTACAAATGCAGGCTCCGGAATTGTTATTTCTGGAGGAGCTACGTCTGGAAATTTAATTTCACAAAATTCCATTTTTGCTAATGGAACGGCTGCGAATGCTTTAGGTATTGATTTAGATGCTTCCAATGCATTAGGAGATGGAGTCACTATAAATGATGCTGCAGATGCAGATTCGGGACCAAACGGATTGCTGAATTTTCCAATAATTGCAAATGCATTTGTTTCAGGACCTAATTTAGTAATAGAAGGTTGGTCAAGACCAGGAGCTACTATTGAAGTATTTTTAACAGATATTAATGAAGGTAGTGCCGTTACAGGAGATAATCAATTAGGATATACTACAGATTATGGAGAAGGGCAAATTTATTTAGCAACTGTAGTTGAAGGTTCTGCGGCAGATGTATCTACAGCAGTAAGTCCTTATACAGATGTAGATGGTAATACAGATACTACAAATAAATTTAAATTTGTGATCGCTGGACCGCTTAGCATTGCAGCGGGTAATTTTATTACGTCAACAGCTACAATCTCAAATTCCACTTCAGAATTCTCACCTTTTAGTATTATAAAAAACTACACGGTAATTACGAATAGAAGAATAACCTATCGCGTAAAAACAAACTAATCAGTTGGTTTACTGCAAATTTCAATCTTTCTCAAACACTGTTTTCATTAAGGAGTTCGATAAAATGCACTTTTTCAAAATCAAGACCTCAATTATTACTTGCTATACCTTACTAATTTACACATACACAACATTTATTTCCCCTAGCATAAGCAAATGTTAATTTTGTAAAGAGTAAAAGTGTCTATCAGTTATTGGTAGTCCTCCTACTTATTTACAAGTACCCAATTAAAGTTTAAGTTAACCCACACCCATGATTAAAAATTTCTTTTTACTAGTATTCCTATTAATGACTAGTGTAGCCATTTCGCAAACTACAGTGACTTTAGAAGATCAGTGTAATTGTGAAGTATTAAGCGGAACAGATGTCACTAGTCCAGGAATGACAACTCCAACAGGAGCAGATATTGGCGATGTTTATGTAAACACAAATACCGGAACAATTTATTTCTGGGATGGAGATTCTTGGGAGTTAACTTCTTCTGATGATCAACAACTTCAGGACTTTAGTTTTGATGAGCTTACAAATCAATTAACACTACAGTTAGAAAATGGGGGTACTGTAAGTGTTGATGTTTCTGCACTTCAAGGCGACGGTAATATAACTTCACCAAATGGTACAATTACTATTTCAGGAGATGCTAATGCCTTATTAGGAGATGTTGAAGTAGATATTATTTCAGGTGGGGTAGATCAAGTATTGGTTACCGATGCAACTGGTGCAGTAGAGTGGATTGATAAGTCGGATTTTGATGCTATCGCCGATCAAGTAACTATTACAGGTTTAGGAACTGTAGCGGATCCTTTTAAGGTAGAAGACTTAGCTATTGTAACAGATAAATTAGCAGCAGATGCAGTGACTAATGATAAGTTAGCCGATAATGCTGTTCAAACAGAAAACATAGTAAACGGTACAATTTTAACGGAAGATATCTCTTCAGGAGGAAATGACCAAGTATTGGTTACCGATGCAACTGGTGCAGTAGAGTGGATTGATAAGTCGGATTTTGACGCTATTGCCGATCAAGTAACTATTACAGGTTTAGGAACTGTAGCGGATCCTTTTAAAGTGGAAGACTTAGCTATTGTAACAGATAAATTAGCTGCAGATGCAGTGACTAATGAGAAGTTAGCAGATAATGCTGTTCAAACAGAAAACATAGTAAACGGTACAATTTTAACAGAAGATATCTCTTCAGGAGGAAATGACCAAGTATTGGTTACCGATGCAACTGGTGCAGTAGAGTGGATTGATAAGTCAGATTTTGACGCTATCGCCGATCAAGTAACTATCACGGGTTTAGGAACTGTAGCAGATCCTTTTAAGGTAGAAGACTTAGCCATTGTCACAGATAAATTAGCTGCAGATGCAGTGACTAACGAAAAGTTAGCAGATAATGCTGTTCAAACAGAAAACATAGTAAACGGTACAATTTTAACGGAAGATATTGCTTCAGGAGGAAATGACCAAGTATTGGTTACTGATGCAACTGGTGCAGTAGAGTGGATTGATAAGTCGGATTTTGACGCTATCGCCGATCAAGTAACTATTACAGGTTTAGGAACTGTAGCGGATCCTTTTAAGGTAGAAGACTTAGCTATTGTAACAGATAAATTAGCTGCAGATGCAGTGACTAATGATAAGTTAGCAGATAATGCTGTTCAAACAGAAAACATAGTAAACGGTACAATTTTAACAGAAGATATCTCTTCAGGAGGAAATGACCAAGTATTGGTTACCGATGCAACTGGTGCAGTAGAGTGGATTGATAAGTCAGATTTTGACGCTATCGCCGATCAAGTAACTATCACGGGTTTAGGAACTGTAGCAGATCCTTTTAAGGTAGAAGACTTAGCCATTGTCACAGATAAATTAGCTGCAGATGCAGTGACTAACGAAAAGTTAGCAGATAATGCTGTTCAAACAGAAAACATAGTAAACGGTACAATTTTAACGGAAGATATTGCTTCAGGAGGAAATGACCAAGTATTGGTTACTGATGCAACTGGTGCAGTAGAGTGGATTGATAAGTCGGATTTTGACGCTATCGCCGATCAAGTAACTATTACAGGTTTAGGAACTGTAGCGGATCCTTTTAAGGTAGAAGACTTAGCTATTGTAACAGATAAATTAGCAGCAGATGCAGTGACTAATGATAAGTTAGCCGATAATGCTGTTCAAACAGAAAACATAGTAAACGGTACAATTTTAACGGAAGATATCTCTTCAGGAGGAAATGACCAAGTATTGGTTACCGATGCAACTGGTGCAGTAGAGTGGATTGATAAGTCGGATTTTGACGCTATTGCCGATCAAGTAACTATTACAGGTTTAGGAACTGTAGCGGATCCTTTTAAAGTGGAAGACTTAGCTATTGTAACAGATAAATTAGCTGCAGATGCAGTGACTAATGATAAGTTAGCAGATAATGCTGTTCAAACAGAAAACATAGTAAACGGTACAATTTTAACAGAAGATATCTCTTCAGGAGGAAATGACCAAGTATTGGTTACCGATGCAACTGGTGCAGTAGAGTGGATTGATAAGTCAGATTTTGACGCTATCGCCGATCAAGTAACTATCACGGGTTTAGGAACTGTAGCAGATCCTTTTAAGGTAGAAGACTTAGCCATTGTCACAGATAAATTAGCTGCAGATGCAGTGACTAACGAAAAGTTAGCAGATAATGCTGTTCAAACAGAAAACATAGTAAACGGTACAATTTTAACGGAAGATATTGCTTCAGGAGGAAATGACCAAGTATTGGTTACTGATGCAACTGGTGCAGTAGAGTGGATTGATAAGTCGGATTTTGACGCTATCGCCGATCAAGTAACTATTACAGGTTTAGGAACTGTAGCGGATCCTTTTAAGGTAGAAGACTTAGCTATTGTAACAGATAAATTAGCTGCAGATGCAGTGACTAATGATAAGTTAGCAGATAATGCTGTTCAAACAGAAAACATAGTAAACGGTACAATTTTAACGGAAGATATTTCTTCTGGAGGAAATGACCGTGTATTGGTTACAAATGCAGCAGGAGATGTAGAGTGGATAGATAAAGCTACTTTAGTTCCTGCCACAACGGTTTCCAATTCAAGTACAGTAAATACGTTATCTACGACTGTAGATGGAGTTACTGGTGCAGGCGTTGCTATTATAAATAGTAATGAATTGTCCTTAGATAGTAATAACGAATTAGTAAGTACCATAAATGGTGAAGCTTCTACAGCGCTAGATTTAGAACCGACAATAGTCGCAAATCAAAAAACAACTTCAGTTGTAGAAGGAACTGGTGTAAATATTACGAATACAACAACAGGCAACAATACGGAATATACCGTAACAGTAGATCCTACAGATATAATAGGTGATGGAACAATTTCTTCTACGGATATTGTAGTTTCTGGTGGAGCCAATTCAACATTAAATGATGTTACTTTAGAGATAGCAGATAATGCTATTACGAATGCAAAAATGGCAGATAACGCTATTACCACTACAGAGATTGTAGACGGGACTATTGCAAGTGCAGATATTGCAGATACAGCAGTTACTTTAGAAAAATTAGCTGATGGTAATTCGGATGGTCAAGTAATGAGGTGGAATAACACTAGTTCAACATGGGAATTAGTAGATTTAGGATCAGTTACTGTTACAGAGAATGATGGAATTGTAGGTAATGAAGTAACCAATGCTACTGACGGTACTTTAATACGATCAGGTGCAGGATCAGAAATTAGTCCTTATACCTTAGGTGTAGCTACGGGCGGAATTACAACCCTTGAAATTTTAGATGGTACAATTTTAACGGAAGATATCTCTTCAGGAGGAAATGACCGCGTATTGGTTACAAATGCTGCAGGAGCGGTAGAGTGGATAGACAAAACTACTTTAGTTCCGGCAACGACGGTTTCCAATACAAGTACAGTAAATACATTATCTACGACTGTAGATGGGGTTACTGGTGTGGGCGTTGCTATTATAAATAGTAATGAATTGTCCTTAGATAGTAATAACGAATTAGTAAGTACCATAAATGGTGAAGCTTCTACAGCGTTAGATTTAGAACCGACAATAGTCGCAAATCAAAAAACAACTTCAGTTGTAGAAGGAACAGGTGTAAATATTACGAATACTATAACAGGTAACAATACGGAATATACCGTAACAGTAGACCCTACAGATATAATAGGTGATGGAACAATTTCTTCTACGGATATTGTAGTTTCTGGTGGAGCCAATTCAACATTAAATGATGTTACTTTAGAGATAGCAGATAATGCTATTACGAATGCAAAAATGGCAGATAACGCTATTACAACTACAGAGATTGTAGATGGTACTATTGCAAGTGCTGATATTGCAGCAGATGCCGTAAATGCAGCAACAATTAATGCAGATGTAGCCGGAGCAGGTTTATCACAAAATACTTTAACGGGAGCCTTAGAAGTAAATGAAGCAGCCATAGCAGATGGTACAATTTCATCTACGGATAATACAATTGATATAACTGGTGGAGATGATTCTTTATTTAAGGATGTTACTTTAGACGTTGCAGATGATGCCATCACTACAGAAAAAATAGCGGCAGGTGCAGTAGCGTCTTCAGACATCGCAGCAGATGCAGTAAATGCAGCAACAATTAATTCAGATGTAGCCGGAGCAGGTTTATCACAAAATACTTTAACGGGAGCCTTAGAAGTAGATGAAGCAGCCATAGCAGATGGTACAATTTCATCTAATGACTTAACCGTAACAGGAGGGGATGATTCAGTTTTTAAAGATGTCACCTTAGAGATTACTGCAGGAGCAGTTGGTACTACAGAATTAGCTGCGGATGCAGTGACTAACGAAAAGTTAGCAGATAATGCTGTTCAAACAGAAAACATAGTAAACGGTACAATTTTAACGGAAGATATCTCTTCAGGAGGAAATGACCGCGTATTGGTTACAAATGCTGCAGGAGCTGTAGAGTGGATAGATAAAGCTACTTTAGTTCCGGCCACAACGGTTTCCAATACCAGTACAGTAAATACATTATCTACGACTGTAGATGGAGTTACTGGTGCAGGCGTTGCTATTATAAATAGTAATGAATTGTCCTTAGATAGTAATAACGAATTAGTAAGTACCATAAATGGTGAAGCTTCTACAGCGTTAGATTTAGAACCAACAATAGTCGCAAATCAAAAAACGACTTCAGTTGTAGAAGGAACAGGTGTAAATATTACGAATACTACAACAGGTAACAATACGGAATATACCGTAACAGTAGATCCTACAGATATAATAGGTGATGGTACAATTTCTTCTACGGATATTGTAGTTTCTGGTGGAGCCAATTCAACATTAAATGATGTTACTTTAGAGATAGCAGATAATGCTATTACGAATGCAAAGATGGCAGATAATGCTATTACCACTACAGAGATTGTAGATGGTACTATTGCAAGTGCAGATATTGCAAATACAGCAGTTACTTTAGAAAAATTAGCCGATGGTACATTAGATGGGCAAGTAATGCAATGGGATGGGGCAACATCCACTTGGACATTAGTTGATCTTGGATCAGTTACTGTAACAGAGAATGATGGTATCGTAGGTAACGAGGTTGTTGGGGCTACAAACACAACTTTAACTCGTTCTGGAGATGGTTCTCAAGCAGTACCTTATACATTAGGCGTTTCTGATGGAGGAATTACTGCTACTCAATTAGCAGATAATGCAGTTACTCTTTCAAAATTAGCCGATGGTACTACTGATGGTCAATTAATGCAGTGGAATGCTACTTCAGGATCCTGGGAATTAATTGATGCTTCTAGTTTATCGGATGATGATATTAGTGTGACTAATACGGTAACAGGACATATTATAGCAACGATTTCAGAGCCAGGTATTACGGATGTAAATATTAATGAAACAGTAACCACATTAAGTGATGCAAATTCAGATGGTATATTTGATTATGTATCCGAAGATAATACTACCACAAGTTTTGATGGTACAGATGATCAAAATGCATCAGAAGTTACTTATAATGATGCTGCATCTTCTTTAGGAGCTGCCAATGTACAAGAAGCGATAGAAGCTTTAGCAACAAATAGTAGTGATAATCAAGGTATCAGTAGTACAGTTGTTACTACGAATGAAACAGTAAATATTGCTTTAGAAAGAGGAAGTGATACCACTATTGACATTCGCGATGCAGATTCAAGTATAACTAATGAAATTCAAGATTTAAGTTTATCTGGTGATAACCTTACTTTGAGTAATGATCCAACGGCAGCAGCAATTGACTTATCTAATTACAGAGAAACTGTAATTGGAACAGGAGATATTTCTGTAACCGATGATAGTGCTGGTAATTACACCGTTAATTATGTAGATGGTGATAAAGACGATCAAAACGAAATAGAATTACCTACCGGAGGTACTAATGGTCAAGTCTTGGCTACAGATGGTTCAGGAGTATACACTTGGGTTGATGCAGATTCAGGACCACAAGGTATTCAGGGTGAAAAGGGTGATCAAGGAGAAAAAGGAGATACTGGAGATCAGGGAATTCAAGGAGTAAAGGGTGACCAAGGAGATCAGGGAATCCAAGGTATTCAAGGTGATCAAGGAATCCAAGGTATTCAAGGAGAAAAAGGAGATACTGGAGATCAGGGAATTCAAGGAGTAAAGGGTGACCAAGGAGATCAGGGAACCCAAGGTATTCAAGGTGACCAAGGAGTAAAAGGTGATCAAGGTGATCAAGGAATTCAAGGTATTCAAGGAGAAAAAGGAGATACTGGAGACCAAGGAATTCAAGGTATTCAAGGTGACCAAGGAGTAAAAGGTGACCAAGGAGATCAAGGAATTCAGGGTATTCAAGGAGAAAAAGGAGATACTGGAGATCAGGGAATCCAAGGTATTCAAGGTGACCAAGGAGTAAAAGGTGACCAAGGAGATCAAGGAATTCAAGGTATTCAAGGAGAAAAAGGAGATACTGGAGATCAGGGAATCCAAGGTATTCAGGGTGACCAAGGAGTAAAAGGTGACCAAGGAGATCAGGGAATCCAAGGTATTCAAGGAGAAAAAGGAGATACTGGAGATCAGGGAATCCAAGGTATTCAGGGTGACCAAGGAGTAAAGGGTGATCAAGGAGATCAAGGAATCCAAGGTATTCAAGGAGAAAAAGGAGATACTGGAGATCAGGGAATCCAAGGTATTCAAGGAGAAAAAGGAGATACTGGAGACCAAGGAATTCAAGGTATTCAAGGTGACCAAGGAGTAAAAGGTGACCAAGGAGATCAAGGAATTCAGGGTATTCAAGGAGAAAAAGGAGATACTGGAGATCAGGGAATCCAAGGTATTCAAGGTGACCAAGGAGTAAAAGGTGACCAAGGAGATCAAGGTATTCAAGGTGACCAAGGAGTAAAAGGTGACCAAGGAGATCAAGGTATTCAAGGTGACCAAGGAGTAAAGGGTGACCAAGGAGATCAAGGAATTCAGGGTATTCAAGGAGAAAAAGGAGATACTGGAGATCAGGGAATCCAAGGTATTCAGGGTGACCAAGGAGTAAAAGGTGACCAAGGAGATCAAGGAATTCAGGGTATTCAAGGAGAAAAAGGAGATACTGGAGATCAGGGAATCCAAGGTATTCAAGGTGACCAAGGAGTAAAAGGTGACCAAGGAGATCAAGGAATTCAGGGTGTTCAAGGAGAAAAAGGAGATACTGGAGATCAGGGAATCCAAGGTATTCAAGGAGAAAAAGGAGATACTGGAGACCAAGGAGATCAAGGAATTCAGGGTATTCAAGGTGACCAAGGAGTAAAAGGTGATCAAGGAGATCAAGGAATCCAAGGTATTCAAGGAGAAAAAGGAGATACTGGAGACCAAGGAATTCAAGGAGTAAAGGGTGACCAAGGAGATCAGGGAATCCAAGGTATTCAGGGTGACCAAGGAGATCAGGGAATCCAAGGTATTCAAGGAGAAAAAGGAGATACTGGAGATCAGGGAATCCAAGGTATTCAGGGTGACCAAGGAGTAAAAGGTGACCAAGGAGATCAAGGAATTCAGGGTATTCAAGGTGACCAAGGAGTAAAAGGTGATCAAGGAGATCAAGGAATCCAAGGTATTCAAGGAGAAAAAGGAGATACTGGAGACCAAGGTATTCAAGGTGACCAAGGACTAAAAGGTGACCAAGGAGATCAAGGAATTCAGGGAATTCAAGGAGAAAAAGGAGATACTGGAGATCAGGGAATCCAAGGTATTCAGGGTGACCAAGGAGTAAAAGGTGACCAAGGAGATCAAGGAATTCAGGGTATTCAAGGAATTCAAGGAGAAAAAGGAGATACTGGAGATCAAGGAATTCAAGGTTTAACAGGAGCAACAGGTCCTAAAGGGGATACTGGTTCAACAGGTCCAGCTGGAGCTCAAGGACAACAAGGGCCAGCAGGTCAGCCAGGTCAAGATGGTCAAAATGGCCAAGATGGTCAAAAAGGAGACAAAGGAGATCAAGGTGAAAGAGGAGCTACAGGTCCACAAGGAATTCAAGGACAACAAGGCCCAGCAGGTCAGAATGGCCAAGATGGTCAAAAAGGAGATAAAGGAGATGCAGGAGACCCTGCCTCTGATGATCAAACTTTAACTGCTGGTACAAACCCAGGAACTATAAGTATCTCAGGAGGTAATAGCACTACTATTAATGTAAATGATGCCGATTCAGATCCTTCAAACGAATACAACACAGCTTTTGCTGTCGTAGGTACTAATTTAAGAATTACCGATGGTGGTGGAGCAAGAAACGTTGCGTTATCAGCATTAGGAACAGATGATCAATATGATGACGAAGTTTTATTAAGAACTCCAATTGATGTAGATCAAGGAGGTGAAGCTTCCCCAACAAATGAAACTACAGTGCAAGAAGTGATTCAGGCTATCGCGCCAATTACCTCTAAGGCGGCTAGAATTTTCTATCCACCTTCAATTGCCGTTGATGTTTCAACAAATGGAACATTTACGATTGATTTGTATGATGAGTATATCCAACAATATGGTTCTCCCACAGTAGGTAGTGCAGGTGCACCAGGTGCATTGCCAACCTATACGAGAACAGAATTGTATTACTATGTTACATATGCAGATCCAGCAGTTTTTGGTAATGGTACAGCAGTATCAGGAATGTCTATAGATGCTAATGGAAACTTAACATATCAGGTTCAAAACCAACCAACAGATTACAATTCATTAATTAATGTAGTTTTTGTAGTAAAATAATTAAAGCGAATAAACAGAAGACCATAGTTTGAGATCAATCAACACATATAAGCTTGTATTCGCTATCCTTTTCGGATTGCTATGTTCTAATTGGGCAAGTGCCCAATTTTTACTACAAGCACCGAATAGTACAGATGAAAATAATTACAAATGGTACAATGCCTCAGATACCAATACGGTTCTAGGTACAGATTTCTTCTATGAAGTAAATCAGCCAGGTGTATATTTTGCCACCTATGATGGAACTACTTGCGGTAAGAATGCTACAAGTTATTTTATCCTAACAGATTGCGAATCGCCTAATAACGAGGTAACATTAGATATCACAGCAAATGTCCCAGTGGGTGCAAATATAAGCTGGTCTCCCGCATTAACAGGAGATCAAATAGCCCCTCAAATTACCGCCACTAAGGATGTTATCCGATATTTAGCGACCTTAGTAAAAGCAGGAAATGCTAAAAACCTTCCTTCTTTTACGGTAGTTTGTATGAGTCAGGCAGCTAATTTAGTAGATGATGTAGCCACAGTAGATGAAGATGACTCGGTGGTAATTCCTATCCTTGATAATGATACAGAATTGCCAGTTGCAGGAACTTTAACGACATCCGATCCTGCAAATGGAACTATTGTTATAGATGATAATGGTACGCCCAATAATCCTTCAGATGATATACTAACTTATATTCCTACGCCAGATTTTAATGGTCAGGATACTTTTACGTATACCATTTGTAATACGTTTGGTGATTGTAGTACCGCTACGGTTGCAGTAGAGGTATTGCCTATTGTAGATGCCTTTGATGACGTGGTGACCACAGAAGAGAATATGCCTATTACCATAGATAATTGGAATGCGAACGATAATGACCTACCAACAGTGGGCACACTTACCGTAACTACACCTACCAATGGTTCTTTGGTTGTAGACGATAATGGTACGCCAAATGATCCATCGGATGATGTGATCACTTATACGCCAAATACCGATTTCTCAGGAACAGATACTTTTGAGTATACCGTTTGTGATACATTAGGGAATTGTAGTACTGCTACGATTACTGTAATTACAACAGATCAGGTAGATTTAGATAGTGATGATGACGGAATTTTAGATGCTTGGGAAGACTTGAACACCGACAATGATAATGATCCGGCAACAAACCCAACAGATTCTGATGGTGATGGCATTGCAGATTATTTAGATATTGATAGTGATGATGATGGTATCCCAGATAATGTAGAAGCACAAACTACATCAGATTATATAGCTCCTAGTGGAGAAGATACTAATAACAATGGCTTAGATGATGCCTATGAGCAAGATGGTAACTTAGGAATAATTCCAGTAAACACGGATTTTGAAGATTTACCAGATTATTTAGATGATGATAGTGATAATGACAATGTGCCAGATTATATAGAAGCACACGATCATGATCATGATGGTATTCCAGATGTGGTATTTATCGGTTCTGATAAAGATAATGATGGTCTAGATGATGGTTTTGAAGGCAATACAACCATAGATATTGACGTTAATGATGAAGTAGATGATCCATTTACAGATTTACCGAATACGGATGAAGATGATGAGTCTGATTATAGAGATACCGATGATGACGATGATGGTATTTTTACAGCAGATGAAGATTTAAATCTTGATGGAGATTATGCAAATGATGATACGGATGGTAACGGAATACCTAATTACTTAGATCTAGATTTAGAAGAATTCTCAACAGATGAAGAAGTAGAAGTATTCAATGTGGTGACGCCAAACGGAGATGGAGTACATGATTACTTGACCATCTCTGGCTTAGAAAATTTCCCAAACAATACCATCAAAATTTACAACAGATGGGGTGTGTTAGTGTTTGTTACAAAAGCGTATAACACCCAAGGGAACATTTTTACAGGAAGTTCTAATGGCCGTGTTACAGTACAAAAAGACAATATGTTGCCTGTAGGTACGTATTTCTATATTTTAGATTATGGAGATGCATCGGGCACTATGAAATCAAAATCAGGATATATTTATATAAACAGATAGTATGAAAACCTTAAATCTTAATACCTCTTATTACAAATGGGTTTTTGGCATACTATGCTTAGTAGGCTTCTTACATACCACAAGTGTTACTGCTCAACAAGATGCACAGTACACGCAATACATGTATAATACGGTGAGCGTAAACCCTGGTTATGCGGGCTCAAGAGGGCACATGACCGTTGGTTTATTGCACAGGTCTCAATGGTTAGGGTTAGATGGGGCGCCCACAACGCAAACATTTAATGTGCATTCTCCAATAGGGTATAGAGGAGTAGGTTTAGGGCTGTCTATTGTCAATGATAAAATTGGGCCAACTTCTGAAACTAATTTTGATGTAGATTTCTCGTATACCATTCCTGTTTCTACCGAGGCAAAAATAAGTTTTGGATTAAAAGGAAGTGTCAATTTATTAGATATTAGATATTCTGAACTCAACCAGTATGCAGCTGATCAAACATTACAACAGGATATTAGTAACCGATTGTCTCCTAACATTGGCGCAGGGGTTTATTATCATACGGAAAAGTTTTATGCAGGATTGTCTGTGCCTCGTTTTTTAGAAACTTCGCATTTTGACGAATCTTCGCTATCTACTGCTAAGGAACAAATGAACTTTTATTTTATTACCGGTTACGTTTGGGAATTAAATCCTAGTTTAAAATTTAAACCAGCTTTATTAACCAAATTAGTACAAGGTGCGCCACTTCAAGTAGATGCTTCTGCAAACTTTATGATTAATGATAAATTAATTTTAGGAGCTGCTTACCGTTGGAGTGCTGCCGTAAGTGGTATGGTTGGTTTTAACGTTTCAGAAGGGTTCTTAATTGGGATTGCTTATGATCGTGAGACTACAGATTTAGGAAACACAAGTTTCAATGATGGTTCTTTTGAAATTGTATTGCGATACGACTTCATTAAAACTAAGGGGAATTTAAAATCACCTCGTTTCTTCTAAAATTTTTTAAGGCGCATTAATGTCATTCTTTTAGTTACAATCTTCTTATTTATTTTTTCTTAAACTTTTTATATCCTATAAAGATGTTATTTTTGTAAGGATGGCGTATGTCATTATTGCTAAGATTAAAAAAAAAGAAAATTGAAAGAAGAACACGTAATCCTTGTAAATCAATCTGATGAACAAATAGGAACCATGCCCAAAATGGAGGCACATGAAAAAGCGGTGTTACACCGTGCCTTTTCTGTGTTTATCATGAATAAGAAGGGCGAAACTATGTTGCAGCAACGCGCAGCACATAAGTACCATTCACCGCTACTCTGGACAAATACCTGTTGTAGTCATCAGCGCGTTGGAGAAACTAATATTCAAGCAGGAAAAAGAAGACTGCAAGAAGAAATGGGTTTTCAAGCAGAACTAAAAGAACTATTCTCATTCATATACAAAGCTCCCTTTGATAATGGGTTAACAGAACATGAACTTGATCATGTAATGGTGGGGTATTCTGATCATCCCCCAGAAATTAATCCAGAAGAAGTAGCAGACTGGAAATGGATGCTGCCGGAAGATGTCAAGAATGATATTGCTGCAAATCCGGACCACTACACCGCTTGGTTTAAGATTATATTTGAAAAATTCTACAGTTACATCACGCAACATAAATTTGAATCATGAAAGTAAAAGTAAGTAGAAAGGCACATTTTAACGCTGCTCACCGTTTGTACAATCCTGATTGGAGTTTTGAAAAAAATGATGCCATCTTTGGACTTTGTAATAACCCCAATTTTCACGGTCATAATTATGAGCTTATTGTGAGTATTACGGGTAAAATAGATCCTGAAACGGGGTTTGTTATTGATGTGAAGATTTTAAAAGATTTGATTAAAAGCGAAATCGAGAATGCTTTTGATCATAAAAACCTTAATGTAGAGGTTCCTGAATTTAAAAATTTAAACCCTACCGCAGAAAATATAGCGGTGGTAATTTATGATAAATTAAGACCGCACTTTGAAAGTGACAAAGATTTGGAGGTAATTTTGTATGAGACTCCAAGAAATTTTGTTACTTACACTGGTAATAATGAATAACTAAAACAGAACAAGTTAAATTTGAAATCATGAATTTATATCCTTTAAAATTTAATCCAATCTTAAAAGAACGTCTGTGGGGCGGAACCAAATTAGGTGACATTTTTGGTAAACCTATTGAAAATGATATTACCGGTGAAAGCTGGGAATTATCTACTGTTAAAGGAGATATATCTGTGGTTGCAAATGGAGATTTGTCAGGAACGTCACTCCAAGATTTAATAGATACTAACGCAGAGGAAGTTTTAGGCGCGAGTGTAGTGTCGCGCTTTGGAAAAGAATTTCCGATATTAATTAAGTTCATTGACGCTAAACAAGATTTGTCTATTCAATTGCACCCTAATGATGAGCTTGCTAAAAAGCGTCATAATTCTTTCGGAAAGACAGAAATGTGGTATATCATGGATGCTGATGAAGGAGCAGATTTAATTGTTGGCTTCAATAAAGATGTGACTAAAGAAGAATATCAGAAAAGCATAGAAGATGATAAACTTCTAGATTTATTAAACTACGAGAAAGTAAAAGAAGGCGATACATTTTTTATCAATACGGGAAAAATACATGCAATAGGCGCAGGAGTAGTGCTTGCTGAAATTCAGCAAACTTCTGATGTTACCTACCGTGTATTTGACTTTAATAGAAAAGATAAAGAGGGTAATTTACGTGAGTTACATACAGAAATGGCACTCGATGCTATGGATTATACAAAGAAAGACGATTTTAAAGTAGCGTATGATACTACTACAGATACTGTAAATGAGATGGTAGACTGTCCGTATTTCAAGACAAATTACATTAAACTTACTAAAGATTTAACACAAGATATTTCTAAAAGAGATTCTTTTACGATTTTTATGTGTGTGTCTGGTGCCGCAACGGTAGTGAATGAATTTGGAGAAGCTAGCATTAAAAAAGGAGAAACTGTTTTGGTTTCTGCTAATTCCAAATCAATCGAATTAAAATCTAATGGGGCTACTCTTTTAGAGGTTACGATATAAAAGTGCTTTAATGTGCTGATATACTTGTAAAAAGATTACTTTTGCAAAAAATAAAATTTAGTAAAATGGCAAGTATACAAGATTTAAAGAAAGATATTAATTACGTTCTAGGAGATATTATAGAAGCAGTATATTTCTGGGAAGCTTCAAACGGCAAAAAAAGTTCTAAAGAAGGTTCTGAACTTATTGATGAAGCAATTAATGTTTTTGATGAATTAATCGCTAAAGTAAATAATAAAAACGTAGAAAGCAGAAGCAAGCACTTGAATGGTGTTAAATCTGAATTAGAAGAAAAAGCTACTGTTTTAGTTGAAAAACTTAATAAATTAGGTTAAGAATTACTTAGCTTCAATAAAAAAAACCATCCAAGTAATTGGATGGTTTTTTGTTTTATAGCGGGATAAGAATTTATTCTTCTTTCTTCTTATCCTCTAAATATTTTTTAAGTTGTTTTCCGTATTTAGAAGCAGCAACCTCAGGGGTAAGCATTTTATGAATAGAATCTAAATACTTCATATTAGCGTCTGCCACCTCATTAATTGCAATGTAAGGGGCAATGTAAGAATCTTTGTTATTCAGTGCAAAATTCAACGCGTAGGCATAGCTGCGGTAAATGTTTTTATCAGATAACTTAATCAGAGAATCTAAAGCTAAAGAATCTTTATTTACTTTGGGATCAAAACGCATCTGTAAAATTTCTAGATTCTTAGCGTTATATCTTGACATTCCTTTTTTATACTCTTCTAATTTCTCATTAGTCTTAGAACCTGTAATTTTTGCAGAGGTATCAAAAGTATCCCAAGCAGTATCTACGGTAATGATACCTGGTTCTCCAAAGAAGGTAATTCTATCATTTATATCATTATGATCATTTTTTACTAAATACAGATAATAAATATCTGGATTTTCAATAGGCGATTCAAAGCTGAAATCTCCGTTTCCTTTTATTTCTAAGGAATCAAGGTTTACTAAAACCGTATCCTGTAATTGTTGAAGGTAAAGTGTTCCTTTTTTTAAACCTTTAATAGATCCGTTTACGGTCATTGAATTTTTAGAATCTCCTGAACAGGAAATCAAGAAAAGTCCAACTAAGGACAGTAAGAAAATGTTCTTCATGGTATTAATTTTGGTGGGCAAATATCACTATTTTTTTATTTCAATTCGATATAAATACACGTGTACGTGAATTATTTATACACAATATTACATTTTGGAAGCTATTTCCATAAGATAAGCACAAAGTAACGCTCCTCCTGTACCTACTACATAGCCAAATACGGCCAACAAAACACCTACGGAGGTCAATGAGGAATGAAATTCTGCAGCAACAACAGGGGCAGATGCTGCGCCACCCACATTTGCTTGGCTTCCTACCGCCAAGAAAAAGTAAGGGGCTTTGATGAGTTTGGCTACTAAAATAAGTAACAAGGCATGTATAGAAATCCATATAAAACCAACAACTAACAATCCTGGATTCTCTAATATTTTAGTAAGATCCATTTTCATACCAATAGTTGCCACTAGAATATAAATAAAAATACTGCCTATTTTACTAGCGCCTGCCCCTTCATAATTTTTTGCTTTCGTAAAAGATAAAACGATACCACATGCAGTGGCAATCACCACCATCCAAAAGAAATTAGAGCCTAAGAATGATAAGAAATTACTAGGGTCTGCTACAGCACTACTATTCTTAGTAAGGTATTCACTGATGGTATCTCCAAAAAAATGTGATATTCCTACGGCTGTAAAGGCGAAGCATAGCATCAGCATATAATCTTGCAATGTTGGCACTCGTGTTATTTTTGCAGAAAATGCACTTACTTTTAGTTTTAAAGTTTCTATCGCAGAGGTATCTGCTTGTAACCATTTATCTATGGCTTTTGTTTTTCCTACTCCAAATAGTATAACAGCCATCCAAACGTTAGCCACAACAATATCTACCAATACCATTTTGCCATATTCATCAGGATTGTATTTGAAAATTTCTAACATGGCTGCTTGGTTTGCACCGCCACCTATCCAACTACCAGCAATGGTAGAAAGGCCTCTCCAAATAGCATCAAAATCATTGCCGCCTACTGTTTCTGGAGAAAAAATAGAAACCAACAATATGGCTATAGGTCCGCCTATAATAATCCCTACTGACCCTGTTAAAAACATAATCAATGCTTTTGATCCTAAATTAGAAATTGCTTTAAGGTCTATGCTTAAAGTCATTAATACTAAAGCAGCTGGCAGGAGATACCTGCTAGCCATAAAATAAAGCTGAGATAGGTCATCTGAAATAATACGACAACTTGCTAAAACAGCAGGTAGTAAGTAACACATGAGTACAGCAGGGACAATACTATAAAATTTACGCCAAAAACCTGTAGTGATGGAGGAGGTGTAAAAAATAAACCCTAGACAAAGTGCTAATAATCCAAAAACAACCGCATCATTTGTAATTAAAACTTCATTCATACATATAAAATATCAAGGATGATTTTTTTCAAATATAATTAATCTCTAAGATGTTCTTGGATAAATTTGGCCACGCCATGTGCTGTATTTTCTTCGGCAATATAATTAGCAATTGCTTTTACTTCTGTTCTAGCATTGCCTACCGCAACACCACACCCAACATGTTCTAACATTTCTATATCATTGTAGTTGTCACCAAAAGCTATGACATCTGCTAGCGCTTCTTCTGTTTGTAATAATTTCTGTATGGCCGAAAGCTTAGTGACACTTTTTGGTGCTATTTCAATTAATGTATCGTTGGAACGGTAAATAGCAATAGCATCATCATGGTTTTTTTGTAACTCTGGGAAAATAGCATCGCATGATGCCTTTGTTCCCATAAGCATCACTTTATGCGCTCCTTCTATTTTTCTAGAGCGCCAATCTTGAAATGTAGCTGGTGTTGGCCTAAAATCTGGTGTTGCCTTGGTGTACTTAATCTCTTTTTCAACACGCTCAGACGTTCCCTCAACATACCACTCATCGGCATAATACAGTCCTAATTTAATTCCGTGATCTTCGGTAAGGCTATAAATAGATTTTAAAACTCGAAGGGGGATAGCAACAGAATCTAAAATTGCATTTCCATGAAGGATCAATGCACCATTGTAGCAAACAATAGGTTCATTTTCTATCCCTAGGTCTTTTTGTAAATAGGTCATAGCCTTAGGCATTCTAGCTGATGCTAAATAGACCTTTACGGAATTGTTGATTCTTTTAATTTCTGATATGGTGAGTTCAGAAACATCACTCTTTGTAGAAAGCAGGGTTCCATCTAAATCGGAACAAAGTATTTTATACCTCAATATTATTTTTTTAAATGTTTAGCCAATAGGTGAATTTCAGATTTATCGACCTATTTCTAGGTTCAAAATCGTTTACAATATAATTATCATTATACACAATGAATAAATCTGATAAGGGAGCAAAACGCCATTGTAAGCGCGAATTGAAACCTAGATTATTCCGCTGATTACTATATTGCACTAAGGTAGACCAAAAGATTGATTTACTAAATGTAAATTCAAAACTAGGACTTACTAACCAGAAATCTGCGCTAGAGTAGGGTGCTGGCAGTGTTATCTTATCATAACTCACTAACAAGGAGATTGCCGCTTTTGGTTGTAAGCGTAAAGTCATTTCTGCGGCAGAAGAAGCTCTTGTTCCATTAAAAAATGCCCCATAAGATTGTTCTAAAGAATAGGAAAAAGCTTTCCGAGAATCAGAACTAAAATTCATTGCGGCAGTAGAATAGGTGTATTCAGAATTTGCGGGTAATGCAACAGCTTCTGCAGTTCGGCTAGGGTCAAACCCATTAACAAGATAGGTGTAGTTGCTATCTACACTGAAATTAAATTCGGTTTGGTTTACAAACTCAGCTCCCCAAGAGGCACGTACCGTGTAATCTGTTGTTTTAAAATCTAGCTCCGGATTTAAGGTGAAAATAGGAAATACTTCAAAACTATGGCTGTTAATTTTACTTGCGGTAGGCCAGAATACACGTTCAAACCCCGTTACAAACTTAAAAATATTTGTTCTCCGTATAAAACCGAGGTCAGATCTAAAGTCATCTCCTATATATACCCAATCGGAAAATACATTAAACTTTCTACTATTGTAAGATATATAGGCACCTGTAGAGATATCCTTACTATCGGAATCATGCTGAAAAGATTTATGCATATAGAACTTACCGTTCCAAGTATTGTCAGCAGAAGCTAGATTATAATCAACTCCCAAAACTCTATTGTACCGATCTTCTGGGGCTACAAAATCATACGATTTAAACGCTTCTCTGTTGATAAAAAACAAGCCAATATTAGATCTAGAGAATATTTTGCGTTGTAGGGCAAACATGGAGTTATTATTAGAGGGAATTTCATTTTCTAAATCCTCGGCCGTTTGTAGGTTTAAAAAGCCTAAGCGCCAATCATTACTAAGCTTACCGCTTAAACGAAAACCACCAATAATTTTGTTTTCTATAGAGTTGTTATCCTTATCCCTAGCAATACCTATACGTCTGGAAAAGAACGGATTCGCATCTTGGCTACCACCAAAACTAGAAAAGAGATCGCTATTATCTACAAAAAATTGCCGTTTTTCAGGTAAGGATACTTCAAAGCGGGTAAGGTTAGTAAATACATTATCTACTTCTACATTAGAAAAGTCTGGATTTAAGGTGATGTCTAAATTCATCCCATTACCAATAGCTACTTTAGCATCTCCACCAAATTTGAGATTGGTTTTACTGGCATTGGTTTCAAAATCTTTCTGTGCAAGCGTATTTACATAAGGTATAATGGCAATTGGTGTTCTGTATTTTCCTAAAGGCTTTTCAAACGTCATTTCTCCCATAAAAGCCAAGCTATAAATAGATTGGTTTTGTGGAATTTTAGCCCAAGTACTGGTTTCATTATTTTGGGTATCAAATCTGTAGCTGTTAAATCGCCATTTTGTTTCTCCTTCTTTAAATTTGAAGGAGGTTAATGGTATGGCAAGCTCAGCAGTATAATAGTTGTCAAAGCTTCTAGCTTCTCCCTTCCATTTTACATCCCAAGAGGTGTTAAAACCACCATCGCTACCACCTCCATTAGAAATTAAGGCTTCCCGAATGACTCCAAACGGATTTATACCAAACAGAAAAGCATTGGTGCCATCATTAAAGGTATCAAACAACAAGCTTATATTATCATTTCCGCCAGCTCTAAAATCTCTTTTTAAAGATGGAGTTACGTAGTTGCTTCCTGAAGTTTCTAAACGAATACCAATATATAAATGAGTACCATCATAAAACATTCTGATGTCTGTATCTTTCTGAGCAAGTATGGTATCTGATGGGAAATATTGTTGAAATTTTGTGGCACTTTCTGCTTTTTCCCATACACCTTCGTCTAAAATACCGTCTATCTGAGGAATTTCAGGAATGTATTTAATAGTAATGTGTTTGTCCTCATTTTGAGCTAAAACAGATAGTGAAGCAAGGAAAAAGAGGTAACATATAGAGAACTTGAACATTAGGCTTGGTTTCGTTGGTTCTCAAATTTAAGGGTTTATTTTGTGATAAAACATGAAAGAAGTATCCTATAGTTGTAAATTAACCCTTAGCTATTGCTTATTGTGAAATAAATTGAAGCACTGTTGCTATCATTTTAGGTGAAATAGGATATTTAGGATTAAGGTATCCTTCATACCCTTGAACCTCAGCATCTTCTTCTTTCATGATATGATTCATGTTAGAGATAATCATTAAGGTTGCTTCTGGCTGAGCCACTTTTAAGTTTTGAGCGTTAGTAATAGCGACCTGAATATCTTTATCACCATTAAGGATGAGTATAGGAATCTGTAGTTTTTTATATTTAATTAGACTTAAATTTTTTGGTCTTTTTCTTGTCAGGATTTTTAAATAAACGCTTTAAGAAACCGTCTTTTTTTACAGGATCGCAGTTAAGGTTTTGCAATACTTCGTCAGAAGTTATTTCAAACTGTGCTTTAGTAATTGCATTAAATTCTTTATCCTTATTTAGCTTTTGCAGTAATAAGGCAAACATAGGTAGGGCGGCATTTGCTCCTTGCCCTAAACTAGTACTTTTAAAACCTAATTCATGATTGTCTAATCCTACCCAAGTAATATGTACAAGCTTTGGCGTGATCCCTACAAACCATGCATCTTTATTATTTTGTGTAGTTCCGGTTTTACCAGCAATAGCATTCGGTAAATTATAAGCGTCTCTTAATCTAGAAGCGGTACCAGAATTAATAGTTTCTTTCATCATTTCTATCATGGTTTGTCTGGTCTCAGAAGAAAATGCTTCGGTATCGGCAATTTTAGGTTTAAAAGTTTCTAAAATAGAATCTTTACTGTTACTAATGGTCTGAATTAAAAATGGAGTCACCGGTTTGCTGTTATTTACAAAAGAAGCATATGCTCCTGCCAATTCTGTAATTTTTATTTCTCCGGTTCCTAAGGCTAAAGAAGGTTCACTAGGTAATTTTTCTAAAATGCCCATTTTATTAGCTTGTCGTATAACTTTTAAGACACCAACTTCTTCTAATACTTTTACGGCTACGGTGTTAACACTATTACTCAATGCTTGCTCCATAGAATAGTTTAAGTAGGCTTCGTCTTTACTGCCAGAATTACTAGGAGACCATCCCTTTAAATTTTCATAAGCTACCTCCTGTGCAGAAAAATACGTACAGGGAGCTATTCCATTTTCTAATGCGGCTGTATACACAATGGGTTTGAATGTAGAACCTACCTGGCGTTTACTCTGGGAAATATGGTCGTATTTGAAGTATTTGAAATTTACGCCGCCAATCCAAGTTTTTACAGCTCCCGTAGTTGGGTCTATTCCTAAAGATCCTGTATTTAAATATTTTAAATAATGCTGTAGGCTGTCTATTGTATTAGCTTCAACTGTCTTTTCGCCTTCCCAACCTGCGAGCGTCATTTTTCTTTTAATACTTAAAGAGTCTAGTATTTGATTTTCTGAAAGACCTTCTTTTTTAAGTTTTTTATAAGCATTGGTTCGCTTAAGTAGCTTATCCAAGAGTTTTTTATTGGTAAGCCAAGGGGCGTTTTTACCATAACTTTTTTCAAAATCTTTTTGCAAATTAGACAAATGTGTAACCATAGCTTCTTCGGCTAATTGTTGCATTTTATAATCAAGGGTGGTATAAATTTTTAAGCCAGAGGTATAAATATTGTATTCATTCCCATGCTCTTTTTGAGTAGTACTCCAAGCTAACAATTGCTTGCGGACTTCCTCTCTGAAATAAGGTGCAAGTCCATCATTGTAATTAAATTCTTTATAATCTAGTTTTAATGGTAAAGCACTAAGGCTATCTTTTTCTATAGCTGAAATAAAATTGTTTTTTTGCATAGCCTGCAAGACCAAGTTTCTTCTTTTTAAGCTGTTTTCAGGGAATACTCTAGGATTATATCCATAAGTAGCCTTTAACATCCCCACTAAAACGGCTGCTTCTTCCGTGTTTAAATTCCTAGCTTTTTTATTGAAAAACTTTAAAGAGGCACTCTCAATACCAAATGTATTATCGCCAAAGCTCACCGTATTTAAATAATGATAAAGCAACTCTTCTTTACTGTAAATGTCTTCTAGACGAGCGGCTATAAACATCTCTTTAATTTTATCAACGGCAATATTGGTATTTTTGCGTTCTTCTCTGGGATATAGGTTTTTTGCGAGTTGCTGGGTGATAGTACTACCTCCACCAGAACTTTTATCTTGCATTAAAATAGATTTGAAAGCTACCCGCATTAAACTAGGATAGTCTACACCGGAATGAGAATAGAAACGTTCATCTTCGATAGAAATTAGTGCTTCTAAAAGATTTTCAGGGAACTCTTCAAACGCAATGGGTTGCCTATCAAAAAAATAATATTTACCAATAAGCGTACTATCTGCTGCATAGACTTCGCTTGCTTTTTGATACTCTAAATTACCCAACTCTTTTTTACTAGGTATTTCTCCCCATAAACCTATACGAATACTAAGAATGAATAGGATAAATAAGAGGAGTAATCCTATTACTGCAAGAAGTAAATACCGTAGAATTGGAGACTTAATTTTTTTGAAAATCACGCGTGTGCACTTTTAGTTAAAATATTAAAAACTATATACGACTTAATCATGCATTAAGGTTGTATTGTTTATTTTTGAGCTTTAAAAATGTAAAGATTGAGTAAATTTTAAATTGATGAAGAAAATTACCATTTTATTATTAACCCTATCCATTCAATTTGTATTTTCTACGGATGGAGAGTGGTCTAAAACAGGACATAGAACAACAGGTGAAGTTGCACAACGCCATCTAAGTAGAAAAGCAAAGAAGGCAATTGCAAAATTGTTAGATGGGCAAAGTTTAGCTTTAGTTTCTACCTTTGCGGATGATATAAAATCTGATAAAAAGTATAAAGAGTTTAGTGCTTGGCATTATGTAAATTACCCTGCAGATAAAAAATATACGGAAGTAGCACCTAGCCCATACGGTGATATCGTTATGGGAATTCAAAAATGTGCTGCGATCGTAAAAGATAAAAATAGTTCACAAGAAGATAAAGTATTCTACCTCAAATTTCTAGTACATTTATTAGGAGACTTGCATCAACCCATGCATGTGGGAAGACAAGAGGATAAAGGCGGTAATGATATTCAAATACAGTGGTTTGGAAAAGGATCTAATCTACACCGACTTTGGGATAGTAACATGATTGATGACTACGGGATGAGTTTTACTGAGATTGCAGATAATTTACCAGAGCTAACCAAAGATGAGGAGAAGCAAATTCAAGAAGGTACTGTTTTTGACTGGGTAGAAGAATCTAAAGGATTAGCAACAGAGTTATATGCTTCTGTTGAGGTTGGAGAGAAACTAGGGTATGCCTATAGCTATAAATATTGGGGACTTGTAGAAACACAATTGCAAAAAGGCGGATTGCGTTTAGCAAAAGTTCTAAATGAAGTTTTTGAGTAACATTTAATACACCACCCTAAAGGTTAGGTTTATTCGCTCTTGAATAGGTTTAGCAGTTTTAGGTATTTGGTGCAACCAATGGTGTTGTGTTGCTCCTTTCATAAGTAAGAGACTACCATGTTCCAACAAAAGTTTATGTTTTAAATTTTTGTTGGTTCTGTGTTTTAAATGGAAAAAACGTTCTTCTCCAAGGGTAATGGAAGCAATTATAGGGTTTTGACCTAATTCTTTTTCATTGTCTGCATGCCAGCCATTACTGTCTTTACCGTCTCTGTATAAGTTTAACAAACAGGTAGTAAAGGTTGTCTGCGCAAGTGTATCTGCTTCATTTTTAATCTGTAACAGTTCTTTCGTAAATACATGTGGGCGCATTGAAATGCTAGAATAAGAGTAAGCCTTATCATTGTTAGCATATAATGCGGTTAGCCTTGGCTGAGCATATTTCTTTCCAAACACGGTAATATCATCTTGTTGCCAAGGTGTTTGTTCTCTAAGTTTGGCAAAATAGCTATCTGCTGAACGGGTATCAAAGAAATTAGGATAGTATATAAGGTCACTATCTGGTAGATTTAAATGAAGCGCTTCAGAAAAAAGGTTTGCCATTATTGTATAATCGACTTTAATTGGTTTCTGTACTCAGAAGGATTTTGTCCTGTAAACTGTTTGAATGATTTATTAAAGTGCGAAAAATTATTGAATCCGCTTTCAAAAGCTACATCTGCAATGCTCATAGGCTTTTCTGCTAAAAGCTTTGAAGCATGTACCAAACGATACTCATTTACAAACTGTACAAATGTTTTTTTAGTAATCTTTTTAAAGTACCTGCAAAATGAAGGTACCGTCATACTTGTTAAATCTGCAATGGTTTCTAAAGAAATTTCCTCTTTGAAGTTATTCTTTACAAAATTGAACACCATATTAATACGGTCATTGTCTTTCATGGAAGACTCCATAGAGAACCCTTCTGCGTTTAATAATTTAAACTCTTCAGAGTTTCCTAGTTCATTTAATATATTAAGGATAGAAAGTAGTTTTTGAAAATCTGTTTGATATTCTAAAATTTCTATTTTCTCACCAATCTTCTTTTTTGTCTTACCGTAAAAAGCTATTCCGCCTTTACACGCTTCAAAAATGGTTTGAATTTTTTTCATCTCAGGAATGTTGAAAAAATCAAAACCAAGAAAATCTTGCTTCATTTGTACCACAGTTTCAGATTTGTTTCCTGTAGTGCCATCGGTAAAACCGCAATGCGGTAGGTTAGATCCTATTAATATAAGGTCACCATCATTATAATAGGATACGTGACTCCCAATTTGTCTTTTTCCAGAACCACCATTAATGTATACCAGTTCTAGTTCAGGGTGGTAATGCCACACCGTATTCATATTGGGTTTATCCTCATCAAATTTCTGATACGTGAAAGAATGTCCAAAATCTGGAGCAATAACTTCAAACGTAGGTTTTTGTAGTATCATGCTTTTAAGTTTATATACAATTAGAAATACGCTTCATTTAGCTTCGCTGGTGCAAAGTTACCTAAAATATGTGTTATATTAACGTTAAGGTCATGTAAGGATTGTAATGATGTTAATATAGCATAGAAATTGGAAAAACGTGCATCACTTTTAACTGAATATGCGACATATCTTTGCCATGTAAATAATTAGTAATCCTCCTAAAACAAACAGTTATGAAAAAAGTTCTAAAATTTACCGCAATGGCAGCTTTAGTGTTCGGCACTTTTACAGCTTCGGCCAATGAACTAAAATTAAATGTTGCAGCCGATAAGGATGCAAAAAGTTTAATTTTTGAATTAGACATCGTATCTAAAGACACAAAAATACAATTCCTAGATAGTAACAATAACGTAATTTATTCTAATAGTAATGTTCAAAGCAGTTCTCTTCGTAAGAAATTTGATCTTAGCAAATTAGAATCAGGAGTATATACTTTTAAAGTAGACGATACTACACAAGTTACTACGTATTCTATAATGATTGACGGTGAGTCTATCAGTATCCTTAATAAGGATGAAGTGATTAAGCCAGTATTTAGAATGAAAGATAACATGGTTTACATCAACTTTTTAAACGTAGAGAAGAAAGATGTTGAGATAAAAGTTTATGATTCTAGTGATAGAGTTTTATACACTCAAAAAATATCTGATACTTTGATTGTTGAAAAAGCAGTAAACTTCAAGACAGCTCACAAAGGTGATTACACTATCGCTGTAAAAAATTCAAAAGGAGTTTACACAGAAAACGTAAGTATATAATATTGAAAATTTGGTTTTAAGTTAAGTTGAGTTAATTTTTTTAAACCTAAAAGGGGAGCGTAAGCTCCCCTTTTTCTTTTGTAATTTATTCTAATTTCTTTATTTAGAATTTAAAATCCAGCTATTAATTTTGTTTTCCAATAAAGCTAAAGGCACACAACCTGTTTCTAATACTTGATTGTGAAATTCTTTAATATCAAATTTGTCTCCTAACTCTTTTTCTGCTTTAGCGCGTAATTCTATAATTTTAAGTTGCCCTATTTTGTAGGATAAGGCTTGCCCAGGATTAGCCATATAACGCTCAATTTCAGAAGTAATACCTGCCTCAGATTCTGCTTCGTTAGCTAGAGAGTATTCAATAGCTTCCTCTCTGGTCCATCCTTTAGAATGCAAACCTGTATCTACCACCAAACGTATTGCTCTGTGCATTTCTGCTCCTAACATTCCAAAATATTGGTAAGGATCTGTGTATAACCCAAGTTCTTTACCTAAAGACTCGGTATATAATGCCCAACCTTCTCCGTAAGCGCTATACCATAACGTTTTTCTAAACTTAGGAAGTTCCTTATTTTCCTGTGTCAAAGAAATTTGAAAATGATGTCCAGGAATAGCTTCGTGTAAAAATAAATCTTCATCAGAATACATGTTGTATTTGGTAACGTCTGGTATAGGAGTATAAAAAATACCGGGTCTAGTACCGTCAATAGATCCAGGGTTATATTCTGCACTGGCAGACGCCTCTCTAAATGCTTCCGTTCTTCTAACCTCAAAAGGTGTTTTGGGCTGTTTGCCAAAAAGCTTGTCTACTTGAGGTTTCATTTTCTCATGTATAACCTTAAAGTTTTCAATAACTTGTTCAGGAGAAGTAAAAGGCATCAGTTCTTTTTTTGATCTAACAAAATCAAAGAAGGCCTTTAAGTCTCCTTCAAAACCAACCTCTTTTTTAATTTTCTCCATTTCAGAAGAAATACGTGCTACTTCACTTAGACCTAATTGGTGAATTTCATCAGCGGTCATGTCTGTGGTCGTATATAGTTTTATAGAATAGTCGTAGTATTCCTTTCCATTAGGAATACCTTCTATGCCACTAGTTGTTCTAGCTGCGGCCATATATTCCGTATTCATAAAATCATATAGATTTTGGTATGCAGGAATAATCTTTTCTGAAATCATAGCAGAATAGGCTTCTGTCAGGCGGTCTGTGTCAACATCAGAAAAGCTTTCTGGAATATTTTTTATTGGAGAGAAGAACAAATGTTTGTCCAAATCGTGCTCTGTCATGTCTTTTAGTTGCGGTGTAACTTTCAGTACTAATGATTTTGGCAGAACATAACCTGTTTTGATACCTTCTTCCATTCTTACTTTAGCACTGGCTAACCACGTGGTATAGGCTTCTAACCTTTTTAACCAATTGTCATAATCTGCAACTGTTTTAAAGGGCTGCGAGCTTGCGCCACTAGCTAATTGTCCCATCATTAATTGCATGGTCCACATTTGATTGATAGGAAGTAATTCTTCTCTAAAACCTAAACGTTCTAAATTACGATCGCATTCCCAAAGTAAAATGTCTTTACTCATTTGTTGGCTAGACGTAAGCGATTCCTCATTAACTTCCGCTAGTTTTTGTTTATAGTCCGAATAAAATTTATTTTCAGAGGCAATGAATTCGTCACTTAAAAAATTAGGTAAAATATCATTGTAACGCACATCTCCTTGTGAGGTTGCATTTAAAGGATATAGTTTTAGGCTCTCCTCAAAATAGTTTTCGAGTAAGCTGTCAAACTCTGTATTGTGCATAGCAATAGCTGGTTCTTTTTTAGCCTCTTCTTTACAAGAGTATAGGCCGATTAGGCACAAGCTGATTAGTAGAATTTTTTTCATAAAATTATTGAGTTTTTAGTGAGTTTCGTAATCGTTCTTTTTTGTATTCGGGTAAGGCGTCATTGCTCAAAATTAAATGAACCACTTCAGGGTCTTTAGTTTTAGCAAATAAAAATTGATAGTATTGATTTATAGTTAAACTATTTTCTGATTGGGAGATAAGTATCATCTCATCACCGGTGGTAACTGTTCCTGTTTCTAAAACTTTAATGTAGGTTCCGGGATAGTTATGGGCTACAAATTTTTTGATGATTTTAGAATCATTAAAGCGTATGCCTAATTTATAGCAAGGCTCTCTAGGTTGTGTAATTTGTACTAAGGCAGACCCTAATTTGTAGGTGCTTCCTATGCGTAATTTAGATTCGTCCAGGCCTTCTATGGTTAAGTTTTCGCCGAACATGCCCCAATCCCATTCTAAATCTGGATAGTGGTTTTTCCAATACGGATATTGATCTGCAGAATAAAGGTAGCATGCCTTATGAACGCCGCCATGATGTTTCCTGTCAATTACCGTATCATTGGCAACATCCTCATTTAAGAGCTGTATAGCCTCGGAAGTAGGGTATTTGTAGATCCCCGTTTGTTCTTCTTTACCATTCCACAGTATGGTGGTTGATTTTCCTAAGTTGGTTGAAATTACCTTCATGTTATAAAGGTAGAAACTATCTAGGTATTTTGTGATAAAAAATTTTACCTTAGTATGGCAGGTAACAGTATGCCCAATACATTAATCCGAATTGTAACGGGATTCTTAAGATAAGAATCCATCTAGGGATACCTGCACCTTCTTTTTTGCCCGAAAGCATATAGAAGTGAACCAATAAAAAAACAGCGAGCATGGCTATAATGCCGTAAATAGATAGATTTTTTGTGGACGGGAAACAGAGTCCAATACCCAATGCTATTTCTGCTATGCCACTTAGAGATACTAGAAGCTTAGGGTTGGGAAGGTATCTGGGCATAATGCGCAAATAGGTTTTTGGTTTAATAAAATGCATAACACCTGCAAATACATAAATTGCGGCTAAGAGGTATAAGTGAAAAGGGTAATTCATAATTAGTCTTTAAAATGCCAAAACGGAATAGTGACTAAGGTGTCATTTGCTACTTGAGTACTATCTGCTGGCGGTGCTAAGATACGGAGGATATGTTTGCCTTCCTTTAAATCTCTTATGTTGAAGTAGGTTTCAAAACCTAAACGTTCTTTGCTATTGGTGCTTATAATAAAGTCTGCTTTATATTTACTGGAATCAATCCTTATTGAATAAATTTCGTTTAAAGTTTTTAGATAATCTAGTCTTAAATCTTTTTTGTTATTAGTTTCTATATTAATATTTACAAAATCAGATTTAAAACTCCTTAAATCTTCTTTCGGTTTTAGGTTTTTATTGCTTTCAAAAACATGATCTTCTATTTGTTCTGTATAGTATAAAAATATTTGAAGATACGGTGTTCTGATTACTTTGGAAGGAATTGTGATTATATTACCGAAATCAGTCTTTTCTATCAGTAAATCTTCATAATGGTTTTGATAGCTGTAAACCTCAGAAGAAATATCTGTTTTTAAAATGTAGTTTGAGTTTTGATAGTATAATGTTGAGAAAAATATAATTGCCAAATATGATGGTAATAGCATAAGACTTAGCCTTCTTCCAAACTTATTATCTAGAAAATTGTACACCAATGGTCTATATAAAAAAGATAAAGTCAAGTAGGTGAATAGTCTGTAAAAAGGATAGTATACTAAAGAAATGTACTTATTTTTCTTTAGGTAGCCCATGGTAATGAAATCTATAAAAGTGAGTAGGATACCCATGCCAAATAAAATGACCATACAAATGCCTATCGCCTTTTTCAATATTCCCTTTAAATTCAATACTTCTGTGACAAAATAACTCAAACCTGTTAAGGTAAGGAGAATTGTAAAAAAGCCTAAAATATAAAAGAAAACTAAAAAACTTATGGCAAATAAAATGCTACAATATTTTTCAAGCCTAGCAATGTAGCGATCAAAAGTACCAACTCTTTTTTTGAGATGTTTAGTAAATTTTTTTGAGTAATTTAATTTATGATAATCAATATCGCCAGACACATAGCGTAAGCCTAGAGCACCAATCCAAAGTCCTCTTAAGACAATATGAAGCGTGAGGTTGAATATGAATATTGCCCAAGAAATGAAAACAATAAACCACAGTATCATTTTTATTGTCTGTTGAGAGTTCATAGCCTCAGAAATGTTAATTGATATTGGTTCGTAGGCCAAAATCAAAGCATAAATGGCAAAACCTGAAATAATTAATTCTAGTTGCCAACTTTCTTGCTGCAATTTGTCTAACCATCTTTTAAAGGAGGGGCTGCGGTAATCGTTATTCATTGGTGTGGTTGTTTGCTGAAAGATACTAACTTTTCTAAAAATAAAAAGCCGCTTCAAATACATGAAGCGGCTTTTTTTAATTAAAACGAATAAGGGTCAAAAATCTGCCCTAATCGTACGTTTATTTTACCATCTCGTAACTACGTTTGATGAAGTTGGTAAGCTCTTCACCTTTTAATAGTCCTTTAGATAAACGTGCTAAATCTAAAGATTGATTTATTAATCGTTCTTTCTTCTTAGCTGTTTTAGTAGTTAAAATTTCAGAAACCAATGGGCTATTGGTGTTTACAATAAGGTTATACATTTCCGGCATATTACCCATTCCAAACATTCCGCCACCACCGGTTTGTTGCATCTCTTTCATACGACGCATAAACTCAGGCTCCGTAATGATGAAAGGAGACGCAGCGCTATCCATAGCTTCTAACTGAATCGTGTATGATTTGTTAGCGATTGTTTCCTCTAATTCTTTTTTAAGAGTTTCTTTTTCTTCATCAGAAAGTTTAGAAATCTGCTCCTCATCTTTCTTGATTAAGTTTTCAATATGATCTGCATCAACACGTGTAAAAGAAATATTCTCTTTAGATGTTTCTAATTTCTGCATCAAATGCGAAATAATAGGAGAATCTAAAAGTAATACTTGGTAGTCTTTTGCTTTTGCAGCTTCTATATAACTGTGTTGCGCTTCTTTGTCTGATGCATAAAGAATAACTAGCTTACCATCTTTATCTGTTTGGTTAGCCTTTAGGTTTTCTTGTAATTCTTCAAACGTATAGAACTTACCATCTACTGTTGGGTAAAGTGCAAATTTGTCTGCTTTTTCAAAGAATTTATCTTCAGAAAGCATTCCGTATTCAATAACTATTTTAATATCATTCCATTTAGCTTCAAAATCTTCTCTATTGTTTTTGAATAAAGAAGAAAGCTTATCGGCTACTTTTCTAGTTATGTAAGATGATATTTTCTTAACAGCACCGTCTGCTTGTAAATAAGAACGAGATACGTTTAATGGTATGTCTGGAGAATCTACAACCCCGCGAAGCATCATTAAAAACTCAGGAACAATACCTTCAACGTTGTCTGTTACATAAACTTGGTTTTGGTATAATTGAATTTTATCTTTCTGAGTGTTTAAATCATTAGATAACCTAGGGAAATATAAAATACCAGTTAAATGAAACGGATAATCAACATTTAAATGAATATGAAATAAAGGCTCTTCAAATTGCATAGGATACAATTCTCTGTAGAACTCTTGATAATCTTTAGTCTCTAAATCTGCAGGTTGTTTTGTCCAAGCAGGAGTAGGGTTATTAATAATATTATCTACCTCTTCTGTAGGGGCTGCGTCTTCTTCTTTAGCACCCTCTGGTTTTGGTAAGGTTTCAGTTCTTGTTCCAAATTTAATAGGAACTGGCATAAACTTATTATACTTAGATAAAAGTTCATTAATTCTATGGTCTTCTAAAAATTCTGTAGAATCATCAGCAACATGAAGTACAATCTCTGTTCCTCTTTCTGTTTTGTCAGAAGGCTCTAAGTCAAAATTAGGAGAACCATCACAAGACCAATGTACTGCAGGTTCGTCTTTAAAACTTTTAGTAATAATTTCAACTTTACTAGCTACCATAAAAGCAGAGTAGAAACCTAAACCAAAGTGACCTATAATTCCAGAATCTTTTGCGCTGTCTTTATATTTATCTAAAAATTCTTCAGCACCAGAAAAAGCTACTTCATTGATATACTTCTTTACTTCATCTTCGGTCATACCTAGACCTTGATCAATAATATGGATTTTCTTTCCTTCTTTATCAACTTTTATCTCGATAATAGGATTGCCATACTCTACAGAAGCTTCACCAATAGAAGTTAAATGCTTCAATTTTAAAGTTGCATCTGTCGCATTAGAAATCAACTCTCTTAAAAATATTTCGTGATCGCTGTAAAGAAATTTCTTTATTAAAGGAAATATATTATCAACGGACACATTAATCTTACCTGTCGCCATATGTAATTTAAAATTTATAATTATTAATATGATACTACCACAGTCAAAAAAAATACCAATCTGACATAAAGTGACAAACTGACATTCTTTTTATTTTTTTCAAGACTATTGTTAGCTTTTAAGACCTAATACGTCTAATTAAAAGTAAGATTGATGTATTTCTAAAAGAACATCAAAAAAAGATTAACAAAAATTTTGTTTAATTTATTTTTAAAATAGTTAAACATTTTAGTATCTTTGAATTGTAATCGCGGAAGATTAATTGCTATGAAGAAGAATTTAGTTTTTTAAACGATTACACTATTATTATTTATTGGTTAGGTTGTTTAAAAACGTATTTCCGTCTTCTAGGAAATACGTTTTTTTATACCAATAGTAAATTGCTTTGTCACTCTTAAACTATAAAAGTCATGGCTAAAAAATCAGGAACAAAAAAAATCACGGAAGATCAGATTATAGGAATGTACATGGATTATGTTTTAGAACATGAGATTGTACCAAAATCTATTTACAAGTTTTGTAAAGCGCACACGATACCAGAAGAAGAGTTTTACAACTTTTTTGGTTCAGTAGAAGGATTACAAGCTGCCATATGGGAAAAGTTTTATACCAATACTATGGCGGTAATGACTAAAAACGAAGATTATGAATCGTTTTCAAATCAAGATAAAATGCTCACCTTCTTTTTCTCTATGTTTGAGTTGCTTACGATGAATAGGAGTTATGTGCTTTTTGCCTTGAAAGAGCATGAAAATATGTTGAAGAATTTAAACCAGTTGAAAGGACTGAGATCTCACATAAAAACGTTTGCTTCTTCTTTAGTCGCAGATGCTAACGCAGATAAATCATTTAAAATTACAAAGAAAAGCCCACAGCTTTACAGTGAAGGTACTTGGGTGCAATTTTTGTTCTTGCTTAAATTTTGGATGGAAGATACCAGTGCGGGATTTGAAAAAACAGATATGGCAATAGAGAAATCTGTTAAAACCATTTTTGACGTTTTTGAAAATACACCTTTAGAAAGTATTATTGACTTTGGTAAATTTCTATACAAAGAGAAATTCGCATAATACTTAGCGACGACCAAGAACCACTACATATTGTTTTAACCACTTTTAATAAAAAGTATCTTATGAAAACATTAGACAAAATTCCTACTGGTAAAATAGAAAGAGCAGGAAAGCTCGTGAAAACAGGGGTTAAAATAGGTGGTAATTACGTAAAATATTACAGTAAGAAGTTGGTAAACCCGGAGTTATCAAAAGATGAGCTCAATGAAGATAATGCGGGTGATATTTATGACGGACTTAAAAGTTTAAAAGGTAGTGCGCTTAAAGTAGCACAAATGCTAAGCATGGAGAAAAACATTCTGCCTTCTGCTTATGTAGAAAAATTCTCATTATCCCAGTTTTCAGTTCCTCCGCTATCTGCCCCGTTGGTGCGCAAAACATTCAAAAAGTATTTAGGGAAATACCCTGAAGAGGTATATGATACTTTTGATAAAGACTCTATAAATGCAGCGAGTATAGGTCAGGTGCATAAGGCTACTAAAGATGGAAAAACCTTGGCAGTAAAAATTCAGTACCCAGGGGTGTCAGAAAGTATATCTAGTGATTTGGCTATTGTTAAACCTATAGCCATACGTATGTTTAACTTAAAAGGTAAAGATTCAGATAAATATTTTAAAGAAGTAGAGAATAAACTGGTTGAAGAAACCAACTATATTCTTGAAATGAAGCAGAGTCAAGAAATAACAAAAGCATGTGCGGTAATTCCGAATATGGAATTCCCAGTATATTATCCAAAATTGTCTAGTGAACGGATTATTACTATGGACTGGATGTATGGAATGCACTTAAGTGAGTTTGCTAAAACAGATTTCAGCGCAGCGGAAGGAAATACATTGGGGCAGGCTTTATGGGATTTCTATATGTTCCAAATTCACGGCCTAAGAAAAGTACACGCAGACCCGCATCCAGGAAATTTCTTGGTGAGCAAAGACAATACACTTATTGCGATAGATTTTGGTTGCATTAAAGAAGTGCCAGATGAATTCTACATTCCGTATTTTGAACTTGCAAAGAAAGAGGTTATTGAAAACGATTCGCACTTTATGGAAAAATTGTACGAGTTAGAAATTCTTACTCCTACAGATTCAGAACAAGAAATTATATTTTTCAAAGCCTTGTTTAAAGAGATGTTATTGCTATTCACATCGCCTTTTAATGGAGATACTTTTGATTTTGGTTCTGATGATTTTTGGCATCAAATTGCCGATTTAAGTCAGCGGTATTCTAAAGATGATCAGATTAGAAAAATGAATGGTAATAGAGGTTCTAAGCATTTCTTATATATGAATAGAACGTTTTTCGGACTCTTTAATTTACTGCACGATTTAAAAGCTAAAGTTGAGGTTAATAATTTTAGACAGTATTTGGATTAAAACATAGCTTAAAAATTTGAATAGAAAGTCAGTAGTATGTGCAACATATTTCTGACTTTTAATTTGTTACGATACCAACTAAATGTATAATTCTGTAATGATTTTACAACATTGTAGAATAATCCTTAAATTGCGTTCTTGTTTATTTAATTCGTAACTTAAATAAATGTATAATAAACAGATCAGATAACTAAACTGTATGTATAATTCGAAAATTATAGGCTTAGGACATTACGTTCCTGAAAACGTTGTGACTAATGATGATTTATCAAAGGTCATGGATACTAACGACGCGTGGATTCAAGAAAGAACAGGCATTAAAGAAAGACGTCATGTTATAAAAGGCGATGGCGATACCACCACCACTATGGGGGTTAAAGCTGCTAAAATTGCTATTGAGAGAGCCGGTATTGATAAAGATGATATTGATTTTATTGTATTTGCTACGCTAAGTCCGGATTACTACTTTCCTGGGCCAGGTGTTTTGGTGCAACGAGATTTAGGTATTAAAACTGTAGGAGCATTAGACGTAAGAAATCAATGTTCTGGTTTTGTTTACGCTATTTCTGTTGCAGATCAGTACATTAAAACAGGGATGTATAAGAATGTTCTAGTTATTGGTTCAGAATTACATTCTCATGGTTTAGATATGTCTACGCGTGGTAGAGGTGTTTCTGTAATTTTTGGTGATGGGGCAGGAGCTGCCATATTATCAAGAGAAGAAGATAATACAAAAGGTATCTTATCTACACATTTACATTCTGAAGGACAGCATGCGGAGGAGTTATCTCTAATAGCTCCGGGAATGGGGAAAAGATGGGTGACCGATATTATAGAAGACAATGACCCTAATGATGAATCGTATTTTCCATATATGAACGGGCAGTTTGTATTTAAAAATGCTGTAGTTCGTTTTAGTGAAGTAATCATGGAAGGTCTAGGAGCTAATAAACTAGCGCCAACAGATATTGATATGTTAGTACCGCATCAAGCAAACTTAAGAATTTCTCAATTCATTCAGAAGAAATTCCAATTGTCAGATGATCAGGTTTTTAATAATATTATGAACTACGGGAATACAACCGCGGCATCTATTCCAATAGCTTTAACGGAAGCTTGGGAACAAGGAAAAGTAAAAGAAGGAGACTTGGTAGTGCTAGCTGCATTTGGTAGTGGCTTTACGTGGGGTAGTGTTATTATCCGTTGGTAAAATAATTCTGAAACTATATATATAAATAAACCCCCAACAGCAATGTTGGGGGTTTTGTTTTGATACGCTATTCTTAGAAAATTGTAGGACCTAAAGAATTAAGGGGTTTATTTTATAAAATTCCGCCACCACTATCTTTGGTGTTGTTGTCTCTATTTTTACGTTTGCTAGCCTTATTTTTCCCACTTCCAAACATATAAGATAAGCCAGCGTATACCGTTCTACTTTCCCAATTAAATTCTCCCGTAGAGGCATACGGCCTCGTGCTATCAAAAGCAAAGCGCATGGTGTTAAACACATCATTGAAGTTTAGGCTAAACGTTCCTTTTCCTTCTGCGAAACTGTAGCGAGCTCCTGTATTTACAAAATACATAGACTTTACGTCAAACTGTATATTTTTGTTAGCACCACGATAGAAACCAAAGATTTGAAAACTTAAGTTTTTAGTAGCTTTTAGACTGTTATTCATTCTAAAATTCCATGCTGTATTCTCTACCTGAACTTCTTCTATTACAATATCATCAACAGTTGCATTAGGGTTTTCTGTTGGTAAGGTCTCTGTAATTCCTCGCTGTGTTTGAGAGAATAGATCAAAACTCCCATTAATACTCCACCAGGTTAAGGGTTTGTAGTTCAAAGATACTTCCATTCCGTAGGCGGTGGTGTTATCAAAATTATCATAGGTTAAGATAAGTTTGTTTAGATCTAAGCGGTCTACATACACAGCTCTATTAATTTCATCTTTAATTTGACGGTAGAAAACACCTGTGGTAATACTTCCTTTTTCTAAACGTTTGGTGTAGTTAACTTCATAAGAATTGGTAAACTGTGGTACTAAACGTTGGTTTCCAAAAGAAGATATTAAGGGGGTAGACCAATCTCTAATAGGATTTACTTGTTGTAATCCAGGTCTATCTACGCGACGACTTAAACTAAATTGAAGTTGGTTTTTCTCATTAGGGGCATACGTAACATAGGCTGAAGGGTATACCTGCGTGTATTTATCCGAGAAAGAGCGTATGTTATTAGTGTCGGCTTTTACTTCCACATTTTCTACACGTAAGCCTGCTTGATAGGACCATTTTTTATAATTCTGACCAAAAGTGGCATAAGCAGAATAGATATCCATTCCGTATACAAAATCGGTATCTGGCGTAGGTATTAAGTTCCCCGTTTCATTAAAAGATAATCCCGTAGAGGTATAATCTACATTGGTTTCAAAATTTCTAGATTCAAGGCCTAATTCTAGTTTCGATATAGAGTCTATAGGGTTTACATAATCTAAATTAGCGATGCTCTGCTTGCGTTTGGTATCTACCATGTCTACGTAGTTAGGAAAAACGGTTGCACCAGATGACTCAAAAAAGGCATCTTCATTTTGATTAAATTCATTGTAATCAACCTCCAATTCTATAGAATGACCTTCTTTTTTAAATTTTACTTTATAATCAAAATTGTATTGCTCGCTCAGGTTGTCTTGAAAATTATCAAAGATTTGATTTGAATTTCTGCTGGCATCGTCATAGTACAAAATATCCGTGTCTCCTTTTCCTTTTCCGTCAAATGAATTCTGGTTGGTGAAAAATGAAATAGTATGGTAATCATTTAAATAAAAATCGACCCCTATTTTATATAAGTGCGATTTGTTGTTGTTAAGGAAACTAAACTGCTGGTCAGAATTATCATCCAGTCTGTAAAGATTTCCGTTGTTAACGTATTTACCGATATTATTACCGTAGTTGCCATAAACATTAAATTTCCCTGAACGATAATTTAGATCAATAGCACTATTAAATTTAGCTTCTTCACCAACGGTTAGTCCGGTGCTAATGGTTCCATTAAATCCGTTATTTGCATTTTTATGAAGTATGATGTTGATGATACCACTCATGCCTTCAGGATTATATTTAGCAGAAGGATTGGTAATTAGTTCAATAGATTTTATAGCGCTAGACGGAATCTGTTTTAGTAATTGTGCTACGGGAACATTAGATAATTTACCATCTACCATCACTCTTACATTAGAATTTCCGCGCATAGAGAGTTCACCGGTCTGTTGGTCTATATTTACAGAAGGAATATTGTTCATGATGTCTGATGCAGATGCCCCTGTGGTGGTAAGATCTTTTCCAACATTAATTACTTTTCGATCTATTTTCTGTTCAATGGTAGTGCGTTCAGCGACTACTTCTACACCGGATAATTCTTGAGTTTGATCTTCAAGGTAAATGGTTCCTAAAGCTATTTTTCTGTGGTTTTTGTCAATGGTTACGAGCTTCGAGTAGGTTTTATACCCTATAAATTGAACTAAAAAAGTAAGTGTACCTTCGGGAATATTTTTGATTTCAAAAGTTCCGTTTTCCTCGGTAATGCCCCCAGTAATAATAGTAGAACTGTCTTCAGACTTTATAACAATAGCAGCAAATGCTATAGGCTCTTGTAAGGCTTGGTCTAAGATTGTTCCCGTAATTGTGCCTAATACTGCATCGGTAGTAGAGGGTTCCGTGTTTGCGAATAATGCACTGTTGATGAGCAGTGCAATACATAGGATTGCTTTTTTCATGAATGTTCGTTTTGTAATTTGATTGATTGATGAATTTCTATATACAGGACGACACTATGCTGCATTTGTTACAAAGCATTTTTGTTTTAACACTTTTTAACATATCAGAATTCGATAGAAGAATAGTTCTCTATTTTGAGGTTAAAATCTAAATTATAATAGTGGTAATCTTGTGCTGTGAATTTGGGCTAAGAATTGGTTAGATAAGCACTTTGAGGTATATAAAAAACAAAACCCTCATTTCCATGAGGGTTTCTATTATCGATAATGTGCACTAAACACTAACCATTAACTATAAAAATACAGCATTAACGACAAATTCATAATATCTTTAGAGTACTAATAGACGTAAAAATCATATAAAAGTTACATTAATTAACAATTTTTAACATCATTTTCGGTAAAATGCAAAAAACACTCGTAATTGGCGCTTCGTTAAAACCTAGCAGATATAGTAATATAGCTATAAAAAAGTTAACAGAAAAATCTATTGAAACAGAAGCTTTTGGTTTAAAGGAGGGCCTTCTTTACGGAGTGCAAATTAAGACTAATTTTGTCGACTTTCAAAATATACACACGGTTACTTTATATTTAAATCCAAAAAATCAAGAAGCGTATTATCAAAAAATTATAGATTTAGAACCAAAGCGGGTAATTTTTAATCCAGGTACAGAAAACCCTAACTTCTATAGCTTACTTCGGGAAAATGGTATAGAGGTTGAAGTGGCTTGCACCCTTGTTTTATTAGCAACAGATCAATATTAAATTCTCTTCTTTAATAGAGAAATAAAACTGATAATGTCGTAATTTTGTAGCTATGGAATTCTCTTCAAAATTATTGGAAAATGCGGTTTATGAAATTTCGCAATTGCCTGGTATCGGAAAACGTACGGCATTGCGGCTAGCATTGCATTTGCTAAAACAACCAGAAGAGCAAACATCTCATTTAACGAGTGCCTTAGAGAAATTAAGGAGTCAAATAAAATTTTGTTCTAATTGCCATAATATATCAGATGTCGCGCTTTGTGAAATTTGTGCAAATCCTAAAAGAGATGCCGCAATTATATGTGTTGTTGAAGATATTAGAGATGTAATGGCTATAGAGAATACGGGGCAGTTTAGAGGTATGTACCATGTTTTAGGAGGTAAAATTTCCCCTATGGAATGTGTAGGACCGCAAGATCTAACTATAGGATCTTTAGTGGGTAAAGTGAAACAAGGTGGAGTCACCGAATTAATTTTCGCACTGAGTTCTACCATGGAAGGCGATACTACCAATTTTTATATCTTTAAACAGTTAGAGGGTACAGCTGTAAAAACATCTACTATTGCCAGAGGAATTGCGGTGGGGGATGAATTGGAATATGCAGATGAAATTACCTTGGGACGAAGTATTTTAAACCGTATTCCATTCGAAAACTCTATGAAGGCATAAGTAAAATAGTTATAAAAAATTTAAGTAAAAGACGATATTTTTATTATTTTCGCAAAAAATTATTCTGAATAAGTATATTAATTGATGATATGTCAAAGTTTGAATTAAAATTACCACAGATGGGTGAGAGTGTTGCAGAGGCAACACTAACTACTTGGTTAAAAGAAGTAGGTGATACTATTGAGATGGATGAGGCGGTTTTTGAAATTGCTACAGATAAGGTAGATTCTGAGGTACCTAGTGAAGTAGAAGGTGTTTTAGTTGAAAAGCTTTTCAATGTTGATGATATTATATCGGTAGGGCAAACAGTTGCAATAATCGAAATTCAAGGTGGTGCATCAGAACCTGCTACTGCTCCAGTGAGTCAGCCAGCACAAGAGGATGTTGCTGCGGCAAGTTCTATTGAACAAGAAATAGAAAGTGTACAAGAAATAGTAGATACTCCAACTGCAGATTATAGTAGTACAGATCGTTTCTATTCTCCTTTAGTGAAGAATATAGCTAAAGAAGAAGGAATTTCTATCGCAGATTTAGAGGCTATTGTGGGTACAGGAAAAGAAGGGCGAGTTACTAAAAACGATATTCTGGCGTATGTAGAGAATCGTAAAACAGGGAATGTGGTGGCTTCTAGCGCAGCTGCACCATCCGCAACCGCTAATGTGTCTGCGCAAGCGCCTAGTGCTCCAGCGGCAGTAAGCCAGGCTTCTTCAGATGTGAAAGTTGGTAGTGGAGATGAGGTAATCCCGATGAGTAGAATGGGGAAACTTATTGCGCAATATATGCGTGAAAGTATTTCAACTTCTGCACATGTTCAAAGTTTTATAGAAGTTGATGTAACCAATGTAGTTAATTGGAGAAATAAAAATAAAATTAGCTTTGAGAAAAGAGAAGGAGAAAAACTTACGTTTACTCCTATCTTTATGGAGGCCGTTGCGGTAGCGTTAAAGAAATATCCTATGATGAATATTTCTTTGAATGGTGATACCGTGGTTAAAAAGAAAAACATCAATATAGGTATGGCGGCAGCTTTACCGGATGGTAATTTAATTGTTCCCGTAATTAAAAATGCAGACCAATTAAATTTGGTAGGTATGGCTAAGGCGGTTAATGATTTGGCAACTAGAAGTCGAAATAATAAATTGAAGCCAGACGAAATAAAAGATGGCACCTATACAGTAACCAATGTGGGAACTTTTGGAAGTGTTTTTGGTACGCCAATCATCAACCAACCACAAGTGGGTATTCTTGCATTAGGGGCCATACGTAAAGTGCCTTCTGTAATAGAAACTCCAGAAGGAGATTTCATAGGGATTAGAAGTAAGATGTTCTTGTCTCATAGTTATGACCATAGAGTGGTAAACGGGGCGTTAGGAGGTATGTTTGTGAAAGCAGTAGCAGATTTCTTAGAAGCTTGGGATGTAAATAGAGAAATCTAATTTGAATAAATTAATATAAAAAAAGCTTCCTTTTTGGAAGCTTTTTTGTTTTTGTAACATTTAAATAGCGCTAGTTTTTTCTTAAATTTTGAATAAACTATCTTTGAATAAATTCTTTAAAAATGCAATTAAAATTAACACGTCCTATTTGTTTTTTCGATTTAGAAACAACGGGTGTCAATGTAGCAAAAGATCGAGTTGTAGAAATAGCAATTCTTAAAATACATCCTAACGGGAATAAAGAGAGTAAAACTTGGTTGGTAAATCCGGAAATGGTCATTCCTGATGAAGTAATTGCTGTACATGGTATTTCTAATGAAAAGGTGGCTAATGAACCTACGTTCAAAGAGCTTTCGAAAGAAATTTACAACATGATTAAAGACAGTGATTTAGGAGGTTTTAATTCTGATCGTTTTGATATTCCATTGTTGGCAGAAGAAATGCTGCGGGCAGAAATAGATTTTGACATGAAAAATAGAGTTGCAGTAGATGTGCAAACTATCTTTCATAAAATGGAAAAGAGAACTCTTGGCGCTGCTTATAAGTTTTATTGTGATAAAGATTTGATAGATGCGCATAGTGCAGCAGCAGATACCAATGCAACATATGAAGTGTTATTGGCGCAATTAGACCGGTACCCGGAGTTGGAAAATAACATGAAAATGTTAGCAGAATTTTCATCGCATAAAAGAACCGTAGATTTTGCTGGCTTTATAATATTGGATGATGAAGAGGAAGAGGTTTTCTCTTTTGGAAAGCATAAAGGTAAAAAGGTTCATGATGTACTTGCAAAAGAACCAGGATATTTCAGTTGGATCTTAAATGCCGACTTTCCTTTGTATACTAAGAAAATATTGACACAAATTAAGTTGAGTAAATTGAATAACAAACTAGGATAATGTTGCGTTTTTTTTTAGTTTTTATTTTCGGATTTCATTTGGTAGCAGCACAAGAAATATATTTTGAAGGTGTTGTATATGACAGTAAGACTAAGGAGACCATCCCTTTTGTTAACCTTAGTTTTTTAAATACATTAAAAGGAACTTCTTCTGATGAGGAAGGACACTTTTTTATGGATTTGCCATCGTCCTTTTTAGAGAAACAACTGCATATCTCATCTTTAGGTTATAAAGATACAATTGTGGCTGCTTCTCAAGTTTTTAAAGCAAAGCAATTTAATTTGGTGCCAGAATCTTTTGAACTTAATGAAGTGGTGGTTTCAGAAACTTTAGGAAATTCAGATGTGTTAAATCCAATTAGTAGCTATAGTGTAAAGAGTGGATTTTCGTCCTCATCAACACCTTGGGTTTTGGCCTTGTATTATCCTAATATCGGACAGCAGAAAAAATATGTAGATAAGGTTACTATTTTCTTTCAAGACAATGCCGCATTTAAAGGAGAGGCTTCAAAATTTAGAGTTCGTGTATATGATGTGGATAAGGTAACCAAAAAGCCGACAAAAGATTTGCTGCGAAAAAGTTTTGTACTAGAAGCAGAGTCTGGTAAAGATTATGTATCCTTAGACTTGTCAGCACTTCGGATACAGATGCCTAGAGCAGGAGTTTACATAGGTTTAGAGTGGTTGTTTGTGCCTAGTAATTGGTATAAGAATACGGGGAAACATAATATTACCAACGCCTTATTGATCGAGGATAGATTTGCGCCAACTTTTGGAGGTGTTTACAATAAAAATCAGAACTTTAAAGTTATGGTGTATGGTATGGGGGAGTGGACAGATTTTGTAGTAAAGTCTAAAAATAGCACTGGAAACCTAATCCCTGCAGTGAGTTTGAAGTTGTCAAAGAAATAAATTATAATAAAAATCTCGTATGAAAATTATTTGTATTGGAAGAAATTATACGGCACATATTGCTGAGTTGCAAAATGAAAAGCCTAAAGATCCTGTGGTCTTTATAAAACCAGATTCTTCTGTTTTGCCTAAGGAACAAGATTTTTATATTCCGGAATTCTCTAATGATATTCATTACGAAGTTGAGGTTCTGGTTAAAATTAAAAAAGTTGGAAAGCACATTTCTGAAAAATTTGCACCCAACTATTATGATGAAGTAGGTTTGGGAATAGATTTTACGGCCAGAGATGTGCAGCAAGCTTTAAAAGAAAAAGGATTGCCGTGGGAGAAAGCCAAAGGTTTTGACGGGGCAACGGTTATTGGAAATTGGGTGCCTAAAGAAAAATTTGAATCTATTGATAATTTAGGTTTTCAGTTGCTAAAGAATGATGAAGTGGTACAAGACGGGAATACCAACTTGATGCTCTGGAAGATAGATGAATTGATTGCGTATGTAAGTACTTTCTTTACCTTGAAAAAGGGAGATGTAATATTTACAGGCACCCCAGCAGGTGTTGGTAGTGTTAAAACTAATGACTACCTTTCAGGTAGGTTAGAAGGCATAGAGATGTTTAATGTAACTATTAAATAACAAGATGATTTACAGTTTGGATAAAATTAATGAGTTGGCAGACGGGGATGAAGATTTTATTCAGTCCGTAGTTTCTGCTTTCCTCGATGAGGTTCCAGAGGATTTGGAACAACTAGAAGTTGCTATAGGTCAAAAAAACTATTCCAATATATACCAATTAGCACACAAAATTAAACCTAATGTAGATTTATTAGGTATGGAGCAAACGCGTGCAGCAGCTTTAGATATAGAGAATATTGGTAAAGTTGGGGATGAGAACCCTAGTCTAGACCAGATATTTCCTATTCTTAAAAAAGATATTCATCAAGTGATTTCTGAACTTAAAAAAGATTTTGGTCTTTAGATGAATGCAGAGATAATTACTATTGGTGATGAAATTCTTATTGGTCAAATTGTAGATACAAATTCTGCTTTTATTGGTAAAGAACTTAATAAAATAGGAGTTTCTGTGTATCAGATTACTTCTATTCAAGATGAAAAAAGTCATATTCTTCAGGCTTTAAAAGATGCAGAATCACGGGTAGATATCGTTATTATTACAGGTGGGCTCGGGCCTACTAAAGATGATATTACCAAGCATACTTTATGCGAGTATTTTGATGATAGTTTGGTGCAAAATGAGATGGTTTTGGATCATGTCAAAGAATTGTTTAAAAAATATATTTCAACCTCTCCGCTCTTACAAGTAAATATAGATCAGGCCTTAGTGCCGTCAAAAGCTACTATTTTGCATAATGCAAATGGAACCGCTCCAGGCATGTGGATGACAAAGAATAATACCGTCTTTGTTTCGCTTCCGGGGGTGCCTTTTGAGATGAAATACCTAATAACAAATGAAGTGGTTCCTAAAATTCAAAAAGAATTTAATAGGCCATTTATTCTACATAAAACAATCATCACTTACGGTATAGGAGAAAGTGCGTTAGCAGATCGTATTTCAGAATGGGAAGAGGGTTTGCCTTCCTCCGTAAAGTTGGCATATTTGCCTAGCTTAGGAATGGTTAGATTGCGTTTAAGTGCTAAGGGAGCTGTACAGGAGGGGGTAGAAGCGGTTATGGTTTCGGAAACTAAAAAGTTGTACCTACTTATTGATGATGTTATTTATGGCGAGGAAGATGATGAAACCATTGAAGCGGTTATCGCTAAATTGTTAACATCGAAAAAGATGACCTTGTCTATGGCAGAGAGTTTTACGGGAGGAACAATTTCGGAGCATTTGACGGCGATCCCAGGGGCATCTGCCTATTTTAAGGGGTGTCTTGTGAGTTATGCTACTGAAGTAAAGATAAACGTTCTGAATGTTCCAAATGAGGTGGTCAAAATGCATTCTGTAGTGAGTGCGCAAGTAGCAGAAGCTATGGCGATTAATGTTCGAAAACTCTTAAAATCAGATTTTTCAATTGCCACTACAGGGAACGCTGGTCCGACAAAAGGTGACTCTAATGAGGAGGTTGGAAGTGTTTTTATTGCCGTTGCAACACCTAAAGGAGTGTATTCTGAGAAGTTTATGATGGGGAGTCAGCGCGAAAGGGTTGTGCAAAAGTCTGTAAATAAGGCACTTGAGATGCTTCAAAAAGAAATTTCAAAATTTTAAAAAAGAATTTTGTACGTCCGATAAAAAAGATATAAATTTGCATCCTGTTTAAAAATAACACAAACCCTAGCGATATGTCAAAAGTTTGCGAAATTACCGGAAAGAGAGCTATGTTTGGAAACAACGTATCGTTTTCCATCAATAAGACAAGAAGAAGATTCAATGTAAATCTTTCCAAAAAGCGTTTCTATATTGAAGAAGAAAACCGTTGGGTTACTTTGAAAGTATCTGCGCGTGCATTAAAATCTATCAATAAGAAAGGTATTAGTGCAGTATTGAAAGAAGCTAAAGCAAATGGATTAACTAAGTAATCCGAAAAAATAATCTAGTAAAATGGCTAAGAAAGGTAATAGAATCCAAGTGATTTTGGAATGTACAGAGCATAAAGAATCAGGACAACCTGGTACTTCAAGATACATTACAACAAAAAATAAGAAGAACACTCCTGATAGAATTGAGCTTAAGAAATTCAACCCAATTCTAAAGAAAATGACTGTTCATAAAGAAATTAAGTAATTTTCCGTTCCTACGGAAATGATAAAAATTATTAAACATGGCAAAGAAGACGGTAGCAAGTTTACAAACCAGTTCTAAAAGATTGACTAAAGCTATAAAAATGGTTAAGTCACCAAAATCTGGTGCTTATACATTTACAGAAGCAGTTATGGCTCCTGAAGAGGTTAGCGGTTGGTTGACTAAGAAATAAGACATTTCAATTTTATATTGATAAAGCTACTTTCGTAAAGAGAGTGGCTTTTTTGTTTTTATAACTGAACGATTTCTTCTGAAAGATAGGTGGTAATTAGAGTTGAAGATTCTAACAATCATTCAGTTATATTGTTTAAGTATTAATCAAGTATGTTTCATATATTTGATACAACGAATTTTTTTAACACTATGAGTTTATTCAAAAAGCTGTTTTCTTCTAAAAAGAAAGAAACACTTGATAAGGGTCTGGAGAAAACCAAAACTTCATTTTTTGGAAAATTAAACAAAGCTGTAGCCGGTAAGTCTAAAGTAGATGATGACGTTCTTGATAATTTAGAGGAGGTTTTAGTAGCTTCTGATGTTGGAGTAGATACCACCTTGAAAATCATTAAGGGCATTGAAGCGCGCGTAGCAAAAGATAAATATGTTGGAACAGAAGAGTTAAATGAAATCCTTCGCGAAGAGATAGCGCGTTTACTTTCAGAAACAAATTCTGGAGAAGATGTAGAGTTTACGATTCCTAAAGACAAAAAGCCTTATGTGATTATGGTGGTAGGTGTCAATGGGGTAGGTAAAACAACCACCATAGGAAAATTAGCATATCAATTTAAGAAGCAAGGGTATAAGGTGGTTTTAGGTGCTGGAGATACGTTTAGAGCGGCAGCAATAGATCAATTACAAATTTGGGCAGATAGAGTAGGTATTCCTATTATTAAGCAGCAAATGGGTAGTGATCCTGCATCCGTAGCTTTTGATACTTTGAGTTCTGCAGTGAAAAGTGATGCTGATGTCGTGATTATTGATACGGCAGGAAGACTTCATAATAAGATAAATTTAATGAACGAGCTTTCTAAAGTAAGTAGAGTGATGCAGAAAGTAGTTCCAGATACACCTAATGATGTACTTTTGGTTTTAGATGGTTCTACAGGGCAGAATGCCTTTGAACAGGCAAAGCAATTTACGAAAGCAACGAATGTAACTTCATTGGCAGTTACTAAATTAGATGGTACAGCTAAAGGTGGTGTTGTGATAGGAATTTCAGATCAATTTAAAATTCCAGTTAAATATATCGGAGTAGGAGAAGGGATAGAAGATCTTCAAGTTTTTAATAAATATGAGTTTGTAGATTCATTCTTCAGTAATAAGTAAATAAAAGTACCTTTTAAAAAGTCTCTAAATAATCAATTTCTTTGATGTTTAGAGACTTTTTTTGTTTAGGCAGGTTGTGATAATTTTGTAATAGTTTATTCTTATTTTTGAGACTGTAATCAGAAAATTATGAAATATATATTACCATTAGTCGTCTTATTGTTGGTGTTTTCTTGCAAGGATATGAACATCAGTAAGAACACTAAACCATTATGGGTGGGCTATAATGATTCATTAGAAGTTGCCGCTAATAAGACGCATGAAAATCCCAGAATGCAATACAAATTAGTTCAGTCTAAGGTGTTGGATAAGAATGATGTATTTCTTCCCTTTCAGGATGTGGTTGCTGAAATTTCCGTTTCAGATTATGAGAAATGGAAGCCTTATATCTTGGAACAAAATATCCCTACAATACAAGCTAATATAAAAGCAGGAAAGATAAGTTATGAAGCACTAGTGTTGTTTTATTTATATCGTATTTATAAGTATGAATTGAATAATGAGACGACGTTGAATACAATTTTAGCTCTAAATAAAGAGGTGCTACGTCAAGCTAGGGCATGTGATAAGGAATTGGTTAGTAGCCCGGATAAAGCTAGACACCCTATTTTTGGAATGCCTATTTTGTTAAAAGATAATATAGACACCCGTGGGATGAATACCACTGCGGGGGCTATTGCTTTGATGGAAAATGAAACCGATGATGCCTTTATCGTAGGGCGCCTGCAGGAACGTGGTGCTTTAATCCTGGGGAAAGTGAATTTAAGCGAATGGGCTTATTTTCTGTGTTCTGGATGTCCAGTTGGGTATAGTGCTGTCGGTGGGCAAACCTTAAATCCTTATGGTCGGAAGATTTTTGAAACCGGGGGTTCTAGCGCAGGTAGTGGTACTTCTGTTGCCGCTAATTATGCGGTAGCTGCTGTAGGTACAGAAACTTCTGGATCTATATTATCACCTTCTAGTCAGAACTCTATTGTGGGGCTAAAACCTACGGTAGGTTTGCTAAGTAGAACTGGTATTGTTCCAATTTCAAGTACCTTAGATACACCTGGTCCTATGACTAGAAATGTGGTGGATAATGCTATTTTGCTATCAGCGATGACAGGCAAAGACCTATCGGATATAAAATCTGTTGATACCTTTAAAAATTATACAGAAGCAGTGACTTCCGCTAGTTCATTGGAAGGCAAGCGCTTTGGTGCCTTTTCAGATTTAATTGCTACAGACACAATTTATGCGGCTACCGTTGAGCAGTTGAAAGCTTCTGGTGCTATGGTGGTTGTTTTTACACCTAAAGAACTTGGGTTGCCTGGTTTTTTAAGTATTTTGAATATTGATATGAAGAACGATTTGCCGAGCTACATTCAGCAGAATGTCAAAAATAAAAATGAGGTAAATGTAACTTCTATTGAAGATGTTATTCGTTTTAATCAGCAAGATTCCTTAGTAAGAATTCCTTATGGGCAAGCTTTGTTTGAGGGTATTGTGGCGGATACAACTTCATCGGCAGAACTGACATTAATTATCGCAGATTTGGAGCAAAAAAGTAGGGCTTATTTTGATGAAATTTTGGAGCAAGATCATTTGGATGCTGTTTTGAGTATTAATAATTACCATGCCGGTTATGCTGCGGCTGCAAAATATCCTGCATTAACGGTTCCTATGGGGTATAAATCCACGGGAGAGCCTATTAGTTTAACCTTTATCGCAAAACAGTTTGAGGAAGATAAGTTATTAGAACTTGGGGCTGCGTTTGAGAAAGTAACAAATATTAGAAAGATGCCTAAGGGCTATAATTAAGGCAGTAAGTCATTAATTTTAGCCCAAAGGTTGGTGTCATAAGAAGATAACGCAAAGTTTTCCTCTTCAGCAGAATCACCCATTCTGATAATTACGAGATCTTTGCTTGGAATGATATATAATTTTTGATCGTTTTTGCCTAAGGCAGCATACATGTCTGTTGGTGCATTAGGTATAAGTGAACCGTCAAAGGTACCTTGAGATTGCGGTAAATGATAGCTAGATTTACCATTTAGCCACCATAAGTATCCATAAGCTTCATTAATATTTTGTGAAGTATTTGTAGCGGCATTTAAAAAGGTACTTGGAATAATTTGTGTGTTTTCCCATCTCCCATTTTCAGAGATAAGTAAACCAAAGCGTGCCATGCTTCGGGTGTCACTCCAATATACGTTAAGGTCGCTTACATCTATCCAAGTGCCGCTCATTCCAATTTTGTCTCTCAATTTCGTATTGAAATATTCTTTATAGGTCGTGTTGCTTGTTGTGGCAATGACATCTTGCAATTTTACGTATACATTGTGATAGGCCCATCTGGTACCTGCATCTGCCATATATTCTAAATTATCGGGACTAACGTTATCGCCATTCGTGTCGCTTAAGCCAGAATCCATTTGTAATAAATTTTCAATAGTAATAAGGTTTTCTTTCGCTAAGGGGCTGCTGGTCCAGCCTGTGCCTAAATAGTCGGAAACTTTATCGCTTATAGCTAGTAATCCTTCCTTTTGAGCAATTCCTGTAGTTGCGGTGGTCAGTGTTTTACCGGCGCTTGCCCAATACCATACTTTTGATGAATCATGTGCATTCATATACTGCTCAACAACTATCTTTCCTTGATGTAAAATGATAAATCCTTTGGTGTTTGTTTCCTCAAGATAGGATAATAATTGGGGTAATTTATCCGTGTTCCAATGTAATTCTTCGGGACTTTTTGTTTCCCAAATCGTAGATTGGAGAGGAGGAAAGTATACATCTTCATCTGTTATTTGTTCTTCTTCTTTAGAAATTGAATCTGTAGAGCAGGAAAAATTACCTAGAATTAGAAGTGTAAAAACAAAAAGCGATAGCTGTTTCATGATGTTATTTTTAAGTAAGACGCTTTAAAGGCTAAAGGGTTTAACTTTAGTATAACGGAGTATTAATAAAAATCAATATAAATAAGTCTGATCTTTTTGCTTGTTGTATTTTTGCACTTTATTTAAAGCTATGCGCACAAAGACACTTAAGAAGAATAAAATTAATGTCGTAACATTAGGTTGCTCTAAAAATGTTTACGATTCTGAAATTTTAATGGGACAACTTAAAGCCAATAAAAAGGAAGTTGTACATGAGGGAGAAGGGAATATTGTAGTTATTAATACTTGTGGATTTATAAATAATGCCAAGGAAGAAAGTGTAAACACTATCTTGGAATTTGTGCAAAAGAAAGAAGCGGGTGTTGTAGATAAGGTATTTGTTACGGGGTGTTTAAGTGAGCGTTATAAGCCAGATTTACAGAAGGAAATTCCAAATGTTGACGAGTATTTTGGTACTACAGAATTGCCAGGCTTATTAAAAGCATTAGGAGCAGATTATAAGCATGAGTTAATAGGAGAGCGTTTAACGACTACTCCTAAAAATTATGCCTACTTAAAAATTGCAGAAGGTTGTGATAGACCTTGTTCTTTCTGTGCTATTCCTATTATGCGTGGTAAGCATAAAAGCACGCCTATAGAAAATTTGGTAGTTGAAGCAGAGAAATTAGCGGCAAAAGGAGTAAAGGAATTAATTTTAATAGCCCAAGATTTAACGTACTACGGCTTAGATATTTATAAAAAACGAAACCTTGCAGAGCTTCTTGAAGCTTTGGTAAAGGTTGATGGTATTGAGTGGATTCGTTTACATTATGCATTCCCTACAGGTTTTCCAATGGATGTATTGGAATTAATGAAGAAGGAACCAAAAATTTGTAATTATTTAGATATCCCTTTACAGCATATTTCAGATAACATACTGAAAAGTATGCGTAGAGGTACTACAAAAGAAAAAACAACCAAGTTATTACAAGACTTTAGAGCCTTGGTGCCAGAAATGACGATTAGAACTACTTTAATTGTTGGATATCCTGGAGAAACTGAGGAGGATTTCCAAACCTTAAAAAGTTGGGTTGAAGAAATGCGTTTTGAACGTTTAGGTTGTTTTACGTATAGTCATGAGGAAAATACGCATGCGTATACTTTGGAAGATAATGTTCCGGAAGAAGTAAAACAAGAGCGTGCATCTCAAATAATGGAAATACAATCTCAAATTTCATGGGAGTTAAACCAAGAAAAAATAGGACAATCTCTTCGTTGTATCATTGATAGAAAAGAAGGCCCTCATTTTATTGGTAGAACAGAGTTTGATTCTCCAGATGTAGACAATGAAGTGCTTATTGACGCTTCAAAATACTATTTGAAAGTAGGTGATTTTGTTACTTTAAAAATAACAGAAGCGGCCGATTTTGATTTGTACGGAGAGCCAGTTTAAGACTTTTTTATCATTTTAATGGTGTAGTATCCTAGAAGTGCAATTATTAAAAGCATAATTGCCCAAAGCCATTTTTTATTTTCGAATAAAGCTTGAACTTCTGGTGCTGCTATAATTATTTCGCTACCTAATTCTTTTCCTAGTACTACTGCTTTTGCGGTAGCAGGAACTACATTATCCATTAGGTTAATGTCATAGATAGGTTCTGATACTTCTGGGTTTCCGTAACTTAGAAAGTATTGCCCGGGTTCTGTAAAGCGTCCAATCAACTCATGTTGGTATCCCTGTAATTCGATAGCGCCAATTTTTAAAGGTTGGTTGTCTTGATTACTAATAGTGATTTTTAATTTTTTAACCCTAGTGCTTATAAAATCAAATTCGTTTTTATTAATAGAGCTCAGAATACTTGAAGATAAATTTCTGTATTGATAATGCCATCCAGTGGTTGTTTTAGTACTATCTGTAAGGTAGCTTATTTGAATAGGTCTTAAATAATTAAGGCCGTCTAGAACAGCGACTTTAATATGGCTTAAAGGCACTGCGTGGTTTAGTTCTAGGGCAATTATAGTTTCTTTTGTTTTTTGATTGTTTGTTACTTCCTCTTTAATTGGGGAATAGGTGTTGTAAGTTGCTGGGATCGTATTATTTTCAAAAATCATAGCGCTTTTAAACACGGGATCTTCCGAAGTCTTAGCGGTAATTCTATAATAGCTGTAGGTAGAAGTGGGGATTTTAGCGGTAGTGAATTTAAAACTAGTAGCTTTATTTTCAATAGACAGTATTCGGTAGTCATCGGCAATGGTAAACCATTCCTTCTCATTATGTCCTCCTTCAATTTTTATATTGAAATCAAAATTTAGTTTGTCAAAATTTAAATAGATTTCGTTAATCTTCGAAGCATTCTCGACTTTAAACGTATAAAAATAACTGTCGTTCGTAAAGCTTTCATTTAAAACTTCAAAAGTAACGTCGTTAATTTTTTCAATACTCCTTTTTGCTTTTAAGGCATACGGTGCTTCTATAGTATCGTTTTTTAAAATACCATATATGCGAATATCAGCTAGGTTTATCTTAGTTTTTTCGTAAAGCGATTCAGGTAATTCAATGCTGTGCCATTGCTCAGAGATATCTTTTATTTCTCGTTTGTATTGATAGGTTTTCATTTGAGCAAACATACCTGTGCTCACTAAAAACAAAAGAATTAAAAGTTTAAAGGTCTTTTGGATCATTCTCAATTTGTTTGGTGTACTTGTTATATAAAAATGAAATAAGGAGTAAAAGTAATCCTAAGGATACAAATACAATAGTTTTAGAGATGGTATCTAAATCGGCAATATCATAAAAGAATAGTTTTACCAGTGTAGCACCAAAAAGTGCAATTCCGCTCACACGGATATGTTTTTTTCTTTTCCAAATACCAATCACGACCATGAATAAGGAATAGGCACCCCAGAGGATACTTAAATTCATTTTGTATGATCCAGAAGAACCAGCAAGATCCATCCAATGCAATAGTTCACTACTTAGGATCCATAGGATAATAAGGTGTAAGAATATTTGAAATACATTCTTAATTTTTAAATTCAAATAGTCTTGCTTGGTGTACCAGTATATCGTGTATACTAGAAATGCCAAAACGGCTAATGAAATATATCTTATATAGAGGTAGTAACTACCTATGCTGTAATGCTCGCCCAGATATTGCGCAATATAATTTTCTCTGAGCGTGCTAATAATTAATAATCCTCCAATTAGGAATGTAAATGTAAGGATGTTATTGATGACAAAGTTTACGATGGCTAATGTGCTATTTTTTATAAGCTTGATGTTGGCTACGGCCAAAATAGAAAAGAACAGCAAGGAGTAATTTATAAGCCAAATACTTTTAAAATCTATTAAATTGTAATTGCGTGTGCTGCCTAAATTACCATCTTCATTGGTGTAGTTTATAAATGAATCTAGGAATTGTTGCTCCCAGTAATTATCTATTTCAAGGGAGAAGGCTAAATAGCAAATAATAAGCAATCCTATTGGAATTAAGAATCCCATGATTTTATCCATTGCTTTTTTTGGTGCTTCTAAATCTTGGAATTTCTCAGCTTTATTCAGCCAAGTAATAAAGCCAAACGCAATAATAACCAGTAGGGAGCTTAAGAAATTGCTATTGAAAATAGGGCTTATTCTTTCCTTAGAAGGGTTTAAATCATACAGGTGAGACCAATCTTCTAGAAGGCTTATAAATGCTATGACTATTAAGATGTAGGAGAGATTTTTATATATGGTGATTTTTTTGGTGGTAGCAAACCAGTACAGGGTGGCAGCTTCAATAGCCCATAGAATGGTAACCCAGCTTCCGTCTAGTTGTACTGGAATGGTTATAGTAATAAAAGTTAACACTAAGGCTGCTATTAAATAGAATAGTTTTTTGTCTACCAATTTCTTTTTGTAAACAATCACCGTTGGTATAAAATGTATCATGGCATTGCCTAGGGTAAATAGTCCTAATAATTCTTTTCCAAACGTTGCATGCGAGTCTAGTAGGTAGTAGCCAATACCGTAGAAGAAAAATGAATTAAGGAAAAGTAAAATGACATCTGTAGCTTGGAATTTTTCATTTTTCAAGGTCTTATAGGCTAAAAACATGCAATAGAAAAGGATGAAAAAGATGCTCAAGAATGTAAATGCAAATCTGAAATCTTCAACGTAATAATAGTCTTTTACAATCCATCCTAAGTAAATTAACCAGGTAAACCCAAACGAAACATAATACAGTGATTTCCAGTATTTCTTAAATGAAATGATTAGAATGCCAATATTGATAATAGTCATGTAGCTAAAAAGTGCAGTTACATTACCAGAATTATTACTTAGTAAAAAAGGGATAGAATAGGCGCCTACTAATCCTAAATGGGCAATGATTTGCTTGTCGTAATTTATGGCAGCGACGACTGTAAAAACAGTGAGGAGTGTCATTACTCCAAAAGCAACCAGCTGCGGGAATAGTCCGTAAAAATCATACCCCATGAACGTGATGAAATACATCATGGTGATCGCTCCACTAACCAACACAGCACTAAAATTTAAGTATTTGACTTTTAGTTTTAGTCCAGCGGCCAGTAATCCAAATGAAAATAAATAGCCTAGAATAATACGAGTTAATGGGCTGATAAGATTATTTTCAATACTATATTTTACGCCAATGATAACGCCAATGATAGTGATTAGAATACCAACTTTGTTTATTAAGTTCTCTCCGATGAATTTTTCTAAGCTCGATTTTTTTGGAGGGAGTTGGTTGGTGTTTTTGTTGTTTGAAGTCTGTAATGGTGCTTCTGTTTTTACATAAGACTCTGTAGCTACTGGAGCACTTGCTTCTAAAATAGGTTCTAGACTTTTTTCTTTTTCGTTGGCTCCTGTTTTTATTTCTGGCGTTACTTTTTCTACTGTAAATTCCTTTTCGTCAATTTTTGGAGCGTCAATTACTTTGTCAACCACAGGAGTTTCGGAAGTTTCTAAAGGGGTAACTTTTATAAATTGCCCTTTTTTAAGGTCTTCAATCTCCTTATAAGCAGCCATTAAGTTTTTAGCAAAACTCTCTTGTTTACTTAAAAGTTCTTCAAGCTTTTGTTCAAGTAACTTTATTTGGTCTTGTTGGTTGTTCATATGGTTGTATGTAAAGCGAGAGTATATCTTTAGGATAACTCACCTTTGCTAGTAATTATTGCTTTTTTAGTTGTAGTTCTTGCTGATAGAGTTGTCTGCCTAGTTCTGCTAAAAAAGGAATACCAATGGTGTCATACTCATAAGTATCATCATTATATATCTTATTACCGTTTACTAAAATAGTAGCAGTTAATAAAAATTCTATTTTATTGATGCTGTCTTTGACATAAGCGCAGTCTGTAAGTGTGCCATACGCATAGCCTACCTTATTGTAAATCTCAATAGTATTGGGTATTGGGTCTGGGTTGTCGCCAAACATAAAGAACTTTACATAACTATCATAATACATTGTAGCGTCGTATCCATTTTCTCGTGGTAGGGAACGCATTGTTCGAAGTAGAAAATCTCTTTGTGCTGCACTGATCTTAAATTGCTCTTCCTGTTTAAATTTTTCAGGAAAAATTATTCGCTTTAATACTTGGTGCTGTGCTTCAATGGGATAATAGTTTTTTTGTTCAAAATTAAAAGGCTCTTTAACGAGTAAATCATCCTCGTCAAGGTAACCTACTCCTTTTTTAGTGCTAAGTATTTTGAGGGGTTTAATCACACTATTAATACGCTTGTTTCGTATTCTGGTGGTGCTATCATTCATGTAAATGATAATTGGCTTTGTGGTAATATCGTCTGCATTATCTACTCCTAAGCGGTGTGCTATGCGAACATTTTTTATTCCTTTACTGCGTAATGTTTGGTTAATGGTGTCTTGACCTAAAAACTCAAATAATCTATTATAAGCGTTGTTATCACTAACGGCAAAAATTTTAGTTATTTCTTTTGCTATGGTGGTTTCAATAGTGTCGCCTTCTATATAAAATTTAGTAGTTAGATTTACATCAGGAATTTTATTAATCTCTTCTAAAGCAAGAATAGCAATGGGTAATTTTACGCTGCTTGCAGGGTAGAAATAATGGGTGGCATCGGTTTGAAAGTCATGATCTGTAAATGAAACCTCCCCGTTTTTTCGTTGTATTTGGGTGAATTTTATTTGTACTTCATATTTATTGATGCTGTCTACAACATTTTTAATTTTAGGGGATGTGGCTTTTAAAGCGGATTCAATAGGGTGTGAGAATTCTATTTTAGATTTCTCTTTGCAACTTGTGATAAGCAGTAGAAAGAAAATAATGCTAATTGGTTTAGAAAGCATTGGTGTTGGGTTTATGGGTTGTATAATTCTCCTCGGTGCGGTTTTAAAGCATCTCTAACCTTAAGCATTTCTGATTCTTCTACCACCAAAAACGCTAAGCTATACATGTCATTTACATGTTGTACATCCGTAATATTTAGTTGTAATTTTTCTGCAGCAATAAATTCTTTTAAATGAATGACGTGGTGTTCTGCGGTCTTAGCAGCTGCAGGACCTCGAAAATCCCATATCAATTTAATTTTTTTAATACTCATAGTGTAAAATTAATCAAGTGTTGTATTCTTTTTATCCCTTAATACAGGGATAATTCTAAAGGGAAAGTTAAAAGTACTTGAAATTTGTTAGAAATTAGGAACTTGCACAACATCCGTTATTTGTTATTTTTGCAAGATGCAGTTACAAAACATTAGTTTATTTAAAAAGGTACGCGTTGTATCTGTGTTTGTGCTTTTGGCTACAGGTATTTCATGTGGTTCAATTTTTAAGAAAGAAGAAGATAGAGAGCCGCTAGCACGTGTCGGGAAATCTTATCTATATAAGGATGATGTTGAAGCCTTGCTAAAGGATAATGTGTCTAAAGAAGATAGTGCTTCTTTTGTAACTAATTATATCAATAATTGGGCAACGAAACAATTACTACTTTCCAAATCTAAAATCAATTTACCCGAAGAGCAGCTAAAAGAATTCAATCAACTTATAGAAAATTATAAGACAGATTTGTATACCCGCGCCTATAAAGAAGCATTGGTGAGTCAAACAGAGGATACTATTGTTACTGATGCACAGCTTAGTAGTTTTTACGAGAGAGAAAAAGAAAACTTCATGCTGAAAGAAAAGTTGGTGAAACTTAGGTTTATTGAGCTCTCTGCGCAGTTTTTAGATAAGGATCAAGTGGCGTCGCGTTTAGATCGTTTTAATGCGAAAGATCAGAAGTTCTTAGATTCTATTGGAATACAATTTAAAAATCTAAATTTCAATGATTCTATTTGGGTGAAAGCCTCTAGAATTGTGAATGAAATTCCGCCCTTAACCTTTGAAAATGAGGATAGATACTTAAAAAAATCACAATTTTTTGAATTACAGGATTCAATAGGGGTATATTTGGCGAAGGTTACTGATGTGTTGAATACGAACGATACGGCTCCATTGTCGTTTGTTAAACCCTCAATAAAACAAATTTTATTAAACAGGAGACGGTTAGAATTAATTAGAAAATTGGAAACCGAAATTATTGATGATGCAATTAAGGATAAAGAATTTGAAGTTTATGTTAAAGATTAAGAACACGATTACCCTTTTAGTAGTACTTTTTGTTGGAATACTAAATGCACAAGAAGAAGTTATTGAAACTCCTGTAGAAGAAGTAAGTGATGTTGCTGTTGTAGCGGTGGCTGCAGATTCTCTAAAACCTTTCAAAAAAATAAAATTAGATGGTGTTGCTGCAGTAGTGGGTGATTATTTAATTTTAGAATCGGATATTGATAAGACATTAATTGATTTGCGTAACCAAGGTGTTTCGGCAGATGATGTTTCTCGTTGCGGATTATTAGGGAAGTTAATGGAAGATCGGTTGTATGCGCATCAAGCAGTTCAAGATAGTATTTTGGTGGCAGATGATGAGGTGAACGCTACGAGTGATGCTCAAATACAGCAATTGGTATCTAGAGTAGGTTCTATGGAAAAAGTATTGTCTTTTTATAAAAAAACAGATGAGGAAAGCTTTAGAGAAGAATTATATAAGATTAATAAACTTCGTATGCTTTCGGAGCGTATGCAACGTAGTATTGTTGAAGAGATAGAAATTACACCAGAAGAAGTACGTCAATTCTATAATAAAATACCAGAAGATCAACGTCCGGTTTTTGGATCAGAATTAGAAATAGCTCAAATTGTTAAAAAGCCTGTTGCACCAGAAGAAGAGAAGCAAAAGGTAATAGATCGTTTGAACAGAATTCGTGAAGATATTTTAGAAAAAGGATCTAGTTTCTCTATTAAAGCGATATTAAATAGTGAGGATCCTGGTTCGAAGCAAAACGGTGGGTTTTATAAAATAGATAAGCAAACAGGATTTGTAAAAGAATTTAAAGATGTTGCCTTTAGTTTAAACGTAGGTGAAGTTTCTGAGCCTTTTGAAACCACTTTCGGATATCATATTATTACGGTAGAAAAGATCTTGGGGCAAGAGCGCGAAATTCGTCATATTCTTATGATTCCTAAGGTGCCACAAAGCGCTTTAGATGAAGCTAAGCAGGAATTAGATACTATTCGTAATCAGATTATATCAGGGAAATATACGTTTGCACAGGCAGCGTTAAATTTCTCAGATCAGAAAGAGACAAAATTTGATGGAGGGCAATTGCGTAACCCTGCAGATTATAGTGCGCGTTTTGAGCTTACCAATATGGATCCTACTTTTTACAACCAGATTCGTAACTTAAAGGACAACGAGATTTCTCAGCCTATTTTAGAAGAAGATCCTCGTGAAGGTGCAAGTTTTAAGATTATGAAGATTACCAATCGTCATGATGAGCATGTAGCAGATTTTTCTAAGGATTATATTAAGATTCAGGAATTAGCAAAAACACAAAAGCAAGCAGATGCTATTGCAAAATGGATGGCTGAACATATTGAAGAAACTTACATTAGTGTAAATGAAACCAATAAAGGTTGTGAATTTGCAAATAACTGGATAAAAGAATAAGTTCATGTCTGATGTTACTGCCATACATAATCTTGTTGAAAAACACCTTGCTTTAAAAGGAGAAATCGCCAAAGTTATTGTTGGCCAAACAGAAGTAGTAGAACAGATTTTATTATCTGTATATACTGGTGGGCACTCTCTTTTGATAGGAGTACCTGGTTTGGCAAAAACATTAATGGTAAATACGATTGCACAAACATTAGGTTTAGATTTTAAAAGAATTCAGTTTACACCAGATTTAATGCCTAGTGATATTCTAGGGAGTGAAATTCTAGATCAAAATAGAACGTTTAAATTTATCAAAGGTCCAATATTTTCTAATATTATTTTGGCTGATGAGATAAATAGAACACCACCTAAAACGCAAGCAGCTTTATTAGAAGCAATGCAAGAGCGCTCTGTAACTATAGCCGGTGAAAATTATAAGTTACCTGCGCCGTATTTTGTACTGGCAACTCAAAACCCTATTGAGCAAGAAGGTACTTACCTTTTGCCAGAAGCGCAATTAGACCGTTTTATGTTTGCTATTGAACTCAAGTACCCTTCTATTAGTGAAGAAGTAGCCATTGTTAAGGCAACTACTTCAGATCTTAGAAACCAAATAAATGCCCTTTTCAATGCAGAAGAAATTATAGCAGTACAACAATTAGTACGAAGAATTCCAGTTCCAGATAATGTGGTAGATTATGCGGTGAGACTGGTAAATAGTACACGTGCTAATTTAGATACAGCTTCGGAGTATGTAAAACAGTATATTGATTGGGGTGCAGGTCCTAGAGCCTCGCAAAATCTAATTTTAGGAGCAAAAGCACACGCAGCTATCAAAGGTAAATTCTCTCCAGATATTGAAGATGTTAAAGCCGTTGCTTTAGGGATCTTGAGACATCGAATAATAAAAAACTACAAAGCGGAAGCAGAAGGCATATCAGAGGATGATATAATTCGCCAATTATTGTAGAAATATCATCTGTATCAAACGTTTTCGTAAGAGATATTTTATAAAAAAGTACAATTAAATGTGGTATTCGTTTTTTTGAATACACTTTTTAAATTTTTTCTCAAATTACATTCAATCAATTCGTAAATCTTTTATTTAGGCTCAATATTTTAGTAATTTTGCAAGATTGCAATAACCTAAAAGTAGATTTTCTAAATATATGAGCATTTATAAAGATTACCTGAAGCAGATAGAAGAACGAAAAGAAAAAGGACTTCATCCGCAGCCAATTGATGGTGCTGAATTGCTAAGTAAAATCATTGAGCAAATTAAAGACTTAGATAATGAGTACAGAGAAGATTCTCTTAACTTTTTTATCTATAACGTTTTACCTGGTACTACAAGTGCTGCTGGTGTTAAAGCAAAATTTTTAAAGGAAATTATTCTTGGTGAATCAGTAGTGAAAGAAATCACACCTGCTTTTGCTCTTGAACAATTATCTCACATGAAGGGTGGGCCTTCGGTAGCCGTGTTATTAGATGTAGCTTTAGGTTCTGATGTGGTATTGGCAAAACAAGCCGCTGAGGTGTTAAAAACACAGGTTTTCCTTTATGAGGCTGATACTGCTCGCTTAGAAGAAGCTTTAAATAACGGTAGTGCAATTGCGAAAGATATTATAGAAAGCTATGCCAAAGCAGAGTTTTTTACAAAGCTTCCTGAAATTGAAGAAGAAATACAAGTAGTTACTTATATAGCTGGTGTTGGTGATATTTCAACAGATTTATTATCTCCAGGGGGTGATGCACACTCAAGATCAGATCGTGAGTTGCATGGTCAATGTATGTTTGAGCATAATAAAGACATGCAAAATGAATTATTGGCTTTAAAGGAACAACATCCAGATAAGCGTGTAATGCTAATTGCAGAAAAAGGAACAATGGGAGTTGGTTCTTCTAGAATGTCTGGTGTGAATAACGTAGCGCTATGGACAGGTGTCCCTTTTAGTAAATATGTGCCATTTATCAATTTTGCGCCAGTAATTGCAGGTACTAATGGTATTGCTCCAATTTTCTTGACGACAGTTGGTGTAACTGGCGGTATTGGTTTAGATCTTAAAAACTGGGTAAAGCAAAAAGATGCTGATGGCAATACAATTGTTGATGCAGATGGTGAACCAATTTTAAAGCAAATGTATTCTGTTGCAACTGGTACGGTGCTTACGATTAATACTAAAGAGAAAAAATTATACCACGATAAAGTAGAATTGAAAGATATCTCAGCAGCATTTACTCCACAAAAAATGGAGTTCATGAAGGCAGGTGGATCTTACGCAGTTGTTTTCGGTAAAAAATTACAAACTTTTGCTTCTAAAGTACTCGGTGTAGATGTTGTGCCTGTATATGCACCATCAAAAGAAATCACTATTGAAGGTCAGGGTTTAACAGCAGTAGAAAAAATATTTAATAGAAATGCAGTAGGTACATCAGGTGCAACGTTGCACGCTGGTTCTTATGTACGTGCAGAAGTAAATATAGTAGGTTCTCAAGATACTACAGGTTTAATGACTTCTCAAGAATTAGAGATGATGGCCGCAACGGTTATTTCTCCAATTGTTGATGGAGCGTATCAATCTGGCTGTCATACAGCATCGGTTTGGGATGATAAGTCTAAGGCTAACATTCCAAGATTAATGAGCTTTATGAATGACTTTGGTTTAATTACTGGTCGTGATCCGAAAGGAAAGTACTTTCCTATGACGGATGTTATTCATAAAGTATTAAACGATATTACTGTTGGAGACTGGGACATCATTATTGGTGGAGATTCGCATACTCGTATGTCTAAAGGTGTTGCTTTTGGAGCGGATTCAGGAACTGTTGCATTAGCACTTGCTACAGGTGAGGCTTCAATGCCAATACCTGAGTCAGTAAAAGTAACTTTTAAAGGGCAAATGAAATCTTATATGGATTTCCGTGATGTGGTACACGCAACACAGTCTCAAATGTTAAAGCAATTTGGTGGTGAAAATGTATTCCAAGGTCGTGTTATCGAAGTACACATTGGAACACTTACTGCAGATGAAGCTTTTACATTTACAGATTGGACAGCAGAGATGAAAGCAAAAGCTTCTATCTGTATTTCAGAAGACGAAACATTAATTGAGTCTTTAGAGATTGCAAAAGGTCGTATCCAAATCATGATTGATAAAGGAATGGACAATGCTAAGGGAGTACTTAAAGGTTTAGTTGATAAGGCAGAAACTAGAATTACAGAACTTAAAACAGGTATAAAGCCTTCTTTAAGGCCAGATGCAAATGCTAAATATCATGCAGAAGTTGTTATTGATTTAGATGAGATAGCAGAACCAATGATTGCAGATCCAGACGTAAATAACGATGATGTTTCTAAACGTTATACACATGATAACATTAGACCATTATCTTACTATGGAGGTGTTAAGAAAGTTGATTTAGGTTTCGTAGGTTCTTGTATGGTTCACAAAGGTGATATGAAAATATTAGCTCAAATGTTGAAAAATGTTGAAGCTCAAAAAGGTAAGGTTGAATTTAAAGCTCCGTTAGTAGTAGCTCCACCAACTTATAATATTGTTGATGAGTTAAAAGCAGAAGGAGATTGGGATGTTCTAGTAAAATATTCAGGTTTCGAGTTTGACGATAACGCACCAAAAGGATTGGCACGTACTAAATATGAAAACATGTTGTATTTAGAGCGTCCTGGATGTAACCTATGTATGGGGAATCAGGAGAAGGCAGAGCCCGGAGATACGGTTATGGCAACATCAACACGTTTATTCCAAGGTAGAGTTGTAAAAGATACTGGCGAGAAGAAAGGGGAGTCTTTATTGTCTTCTACACCAGTAGTTGTTTTATCTACAATTTTAGGTAGAACGCCAACTATGGCAGAATATGAAGCAGCTGTAGATGGTATTGTATTGACGAAGTTTAAACCTTCAACAAAACAATTGGTTAAATAGTAGTTACATAACTATAAATTATAGAAAAGCCTGAGTCGTAGACTTAGGCTTTTTTGTGTGCCATTCATTTATGCTATTGAGTCCTTTTAAAAAGTATTGTTTCTTTAGTATTGGACTTGTTTTATAAGGAAGTGAATCCTTTTTTATAATCATTCTATATTTAAATTACTTTTCTGTAGTCTTTCTATATTTTGTATCTTAGTAAGACTAAAATTAGTACTAAAAAAATATATATAAATCTTATGGCATTTGATATAGATATGATAAAAGATGTGTATTCTAATATGTCTGATCGTGTGAATAAAGCACGTGAAGTTGTTGGAAAACCATTGACACTTTCTGAGAAAATTTTATACTCCCACCTTTGGGATGGTACTCCTTCTAAGGCTTTTGTTAGAGGAAAAGATTATGTTGATTTTGCACCTGATCGTATAGCTTGTCAAGATGCAACAGCACAAATGGCGCTATTGCAATTCATGCAAGCGGGTAAGCCGAAAGTTGCAGTACCCACTACAGTACATTGTGATCACTTAATTCAAGCAAAAAGTGGAGCAGCGGCAGATTTAAAATCGGCCAATAATACAAGTGCTGAAGTTTTTAATTTCTTAGAATCTGTTTCTAATAAATATGGTATTGGTTTCTGGAAACCAGGAGCTGGTATTATTCACCAAGTAGTTTTAGAAAATTATGCTTTTCCAGGAGGTATGATGATTGGTACCGATTCTCACACCGTAAATGCGGGTGGCTTAGGTATGGTAGCTATTGGAGTAGGTGGTGCTGATGCTGTAGATGTTATGGCAGGAATGGCATGGGAGCTTAAATTCCCAAAATTAATAGGAGTTAAGTTAACCGGAACAATTTCAGGATGGACAGCACCTAAAGATGTAATCCTTAAAGTTGCTGAAATTCTTACTGTAAAAGGGGGAACAGGAGCAATTGTAGAATATTTTGGTTCTGGCGCCACTTCATTATCATGTACAGGTAAAGGAACTATTTGTAACATGGGTGCAGAGATAGGAGCAACTACCTCTACATTTGGTTATGATGATTCTATGGAGCGCTATTTAAGAGCTACAGATAGAGCAGATATTGCAGATGCTGCAAATGAAGTTAGAGAACATTTAACAGCAGATGCTGAGGTATATGCAAACCCAGAACAATACTTTGATGAGGTTATAGAAATTAACCTAACAGAATTAACGCCATTATTAAACGGACCTTTTACGCCAGATTTATCTACTAAAGTAGGTAGTGACATGACTGAGAAAGCTACAGAAAATGAATGGCCTTTAGCTGTAGAGTGGGGATTAATTGGTTCTTGTACCAACTCTTCTTATGAAGATTTATCTAGAGCTTCTTCTATTGCGCAACAAGCCATTGATAAAGGATTAAAAATGAAATCAGAATTAGGGATTAATCCAGGTTCTGAACAAGTTCGTTTTACTGCAGCAAGGGATGGCATTTTACAAGTATTTGAGAACTTAAATGCAAAAATATTTACCAATGCTTGTGGTCCTTGTATAGGGCAATGGGCTAGATATAGTGATCCTAAAAACGCTCCAAAAAATAGTATTGTGCACTCTTTCAATAGAAACTTTGCAAAACGTGCAGATGGAAACCCTAATACACATGCTTTTGTAGCTTCTCCAGAAATAACAGCTGCAATTGCTATTGCGGGTAGATTAGATTTTAATCCAATGACGGATAAATTAATCAACGAGAATGGCGAAGAAGTAATGTTTGATGAGCCAACAGGATGGGAATTACCTCCTAAAGGTTTTGAAGTAGAAGATGCTGGGTATTTAGCTCCAGATGAAGACGGTTCTGGTGTTGTTGTAAAAGTAGCAACAGATTCTGAAAGACTACAATTATTAGAGCCTTTTACTCCTATCAAAGATGAAAACTTAATGGGTGTTAAATTATTAATCAAAGCTTTTGGTAAATGTACTACGGATCATATTTCTATGGCTGGTCCTTGGTTACGCTTTCGTGGGCATTTAGATAATATTTCAAACAACTGTTTAATAGGTGCGGTCAATGCGTTTGGTCACAAAACTAATTTTGTTAAGAACCAATTAACGGGTGAGTTTGGTGGTGTTCCAGATACAGCACGTGCTTATAAAGCTGCTGGCGTTAGAAGTATTGTGGTAGGTGATCATAACTATGGAGAAGGTTCTTCTCGTGAGCATGCTGCCATGGAGCCTAGACATTTAGGTGTAGCTGCTGTCTTAGTAAAATCTTTTGCGCGTATTCATGAAACAAACCTTAAAAAGCAAGGGATGTTAGGTCTTACTTTCGCAACCGAAAGTGATTATGACTTAATACAAGAAGACGATACATTCAATTTTATTGATATTGCGGAGTTTGCTCCAGACAAACAATTAACAATTGAAGTGGTTCACGCAGATGGAAGTAAGGATGTAATTAAAGCTAATCATACTTATAATCAGCCTCAAATAGACTGGTATAGAGAAGGTTCTGCTTTAAATGTGATCAAAAAAGAGAACGCTGCTTAGTCAAAAGAACCTATTAAATTTAAGTTAAAAATTAATTAATATTAATTGAACAAAACTCCTGATATTTATCAGGAGTTTTTTAGTTTTGAGGAAACGTAAATTCGAATGAAAATTACTAAGAAAACTGTATTAAATATTTTATTATTTGCTTTTATTCTTTCATTTTTTGTGACTCCACTAGGAGATTATAGTAAAGTATTATTAAATAAAGTTTTCTCGTTTAGCCCTTCTGTTACCGAGGAATCCGATAGAAATAAGATTACAGATTACGATTGGAGACTTAAGGATGAAAACTGGAATTTTTTCAATTTTAAGCGATCAAAAGGTAAAGTCGTATTTGTAAATTTCTTTGCATCATGGGTGCTTCCTTGTGAAGCGGAACTACAAAGTATTCAAGCTTTATACGATAAATACCAGGACAAAGTAGATTTCTATATTATTTCTGATGAAGAAAGAGAACCTGTAGAAACCTTTATGGCAGAACATAATCTTACTTTTCCTGTGACTTATTTATTTATAGGAGAGAAAATGCCTTTAAAAGATATTAAAGCTCCAACATCTTATTTAATTGATAAGGAAGGTAATATTGTAATTCATAAAGAAGGAATTGCCGATTGGGATAATTCTAAGATTTATGATTTAATAGATCGACTTCTAACCAAATAATGAAATTTAATAGGGAGAAAATTGTCAACCTTGTTTTGCTTATTGCAGCAGGGATTGTATTGTTTACTCCTTTGGGTTTCCCCGTGAAAGTTTTTGTAAATAAACTTATTTCTTTTGCTCCTTCTGAGGTAGCTGAGGAAAAACGGTTCATCTTAAAAGATTACCACTGGAACTTAATTGCTCCGGAAAATAAATCTGTAAATTTCCAAGAGTTTCAGAATCAAGTTGTGGTGGTGAACTTCTGGGCTACTTGGTGTCCGCCGTGTGTTGCCGAAATGCCCGATTTTCAAGCTTTATATGATGATTACGGAACTGAGGTAGTATTTCTCTTTGTTACCAATGAAGATGCAACTGTAGTAAATACTTTTATGCATAAGAAAGGCTATACTTTGCCTGTTTATTATTCTCAAAATGCGCCTCCGTCTTTATTGCAATCTTCGGCCATACCTGCAACATTTGTAATCGGTAAATCAGGAGAGATTGTCATTGATAAAACGGGTGCTGCAGATTGGAATAGTGAAAGCACAAGAGCACTACTAGACCGTTTGTTATTAAACAAAGTATAAAGCTTACTTTTTAAAATATTTAAACGGAACAAATAACATTCCGAAACATTCCCCGTCTTCTTTTCCAGTATGTTTATGGTGCATTTTATGCGCTCTGCGTACGCCTTTTGCATACCTATTATTAGCGTTCCTAAACAACTTAAAACGTTGGTGGATGAAGATGTCGTGAACCAAGAAATATGCTGCCCCATATGCCATAATTCCAAAGCCAATAGGTAGGCCATACCAAAACCAAGTTTTTACTCCGGCTAAAATAAAAGACATGCTTACGACCGCATAAATGATGAAAAATGCATCGTTGCGTTCAAACCAAGAATCATGGTCTTTATGGTGATGGTCACTATGTAATACCCATAAGAAACCATGCATGATGTACTTATGGCTAAACCAAGCCATGAATTCCATAAATGCAAATGTGCTGATAAATATAAGTATCCAGATAAGCGTATTCATTGTTAAACTAAATTAAGTTTGTAATTTACATATGATTTTGCAAGAAGTCCAAATTTTTCATAATTAGGAACCCTAATTCTTGCATTTTGTATTTCTAATGGGGGCGTTTTTTGTAGTTTACTAAGTAATCTAGAGTAATATTTGTAAGCAGTATACACACCAAATTTAGCCGTATGTGGTAATCGTTCTATTCCTTCATATCCTAATTGAAAATCGGCCTTTATTTCATCTACAATTCTTTTTTTAGAAACTTCATCTAGTTGTTTTAGATTTGTATTAGGGAAATACGTTCTGTTTAAATCTTCAAAGTCATCCTTTAAATCACGCAAAAAATTTACTTTTTGAAAAGCAGAACCCAATGCCATTGCAGACGTTTTTAAGGAATCATAACTTTCTTGATCTCCTTGAACAAAAACCTTTAAACACATTAGACCTACTACATCTGCAGAGCCATAGATATATTCCTTGTATTCCGCATCTGTTTTATAAACTGTTTTATAAAGATCCATACGCATGCTTTTCATGAAAGAGTCTACCAAGTGATAGGGAATTTTATACGCATGGTAGGTGTGCTGAAAAGAATTTAAAATGGGGTTGAGGCTTATTTTGTGCTCTAGGGCGTCTTTTAGATCATTCTCAAACTTATCAAAAAGCAGCTCTTTATCATAGTCGTGAAACGTATCTACAATTTCATCTGCAAAACGAACAAAACCATAAATGTTATAGATATCTCCGCGAATAGAAGAGTGTAGCATTTTTGTTGCTAAAGAGAAGGATGTACTGTATGATTCTGTAACCGTTTTGCTGCAGCTATAAGAAACTTGGTCGAAAATACTTTTCATAGTTTTAGTTTTTTGATTTGGTAATCAATTCAGCCACTAATTTCCCTGAGATTAATGCTGGCGGAACTCCTGGTCCTGGAACGGTAAGCTGTCCAGTAAAAAATAAATTTTTCACTTTTTTGCTTTTAAGATTGGGTCTTAAAAATGCGGTTTGAGTTAATGTATTTGCTAAACCGTACGCATTCCCCTTGTAAGAGTTGTATTCTTCAATAAAATCATTCACACAAAAGGACTCTTTAAATATAATATTGTTTTTTATCTTTTGATTTGTTTTTTCCTCAAATCTGTTAAGAATTAGATTAAAATACTCTTCCCTAATTTCTTCAGTATCTTTTAAATTTGGTGCAATAGGGACCAAGAAAAAACCAGTTTCATTTCCTTCTGGCGCCATGCTTTTATCTGTTACGGAAGGGAAATTTGCATAGAATAATGGGTTTTTAGGCCATTTAGGTTCATCATAAATTTCTTCAGCATGCAATTCAAAATCAGTATCAAAAAATAAATTATGGTGTTCTATATTTTTAATACGTTTATCAAAGCCAACATAAAATAATAATGATGATGGGGCAAATGTTTTTTTGCTCCAGTAGGCTTCTGTATATTGTCTGTGCTCTTCCGCTAATAAAGTTTCAGAATGATGATAATCTGCACCGCTCAAAACAAAATCTGCTAAATGTGTCTCTCCGTTTACAATGATACCCGTAGTTTTTTTATTTTCTACCAGGATTTTAGTAGCGGGACTATTAGTTTCAATCTTGACGCCTAATTCTTTGATCAAGCTTTCCATGGCCAAAATAATTTCATACATGCCTCCCTTTGGATGCCACGTTCCTAAGCCAAAATCGGCAAAATTCATAAAACTATAGAATGAAGGGGTCTTGCTTGGCTTCGCTCCTAAGAACAATACAGGGAATTCTAAAGTAGAGATAAGTTTTTTGTTCTTAAATCTTTTGCGGACCTCGGAACTAATCGTTTTAAAAAATTGATCTACTCTGGTTATGGTTTCAGGAGTAACCAACTCTAAAGGCGAAAGTCCTGGTCGCAAAACTACTTTGTTGATAGCGATATCATAGTTTTCTTGCGCAACCTTTATAAATTTTCTCAAGTGAATAGCGCTACCAGGCTCAATACGCTCAAACTCTTCACCTATTTTATCCATGCAATCTCCAATGGTAATCACATCATCAGAGAAAAATATTTTATAGGCAGGGCTTAATTTATCTAATTGGTAGTAGTCAGAAGTTTTTTTGCCGAAATCGTTAAAGAATTTATCAAAGATGTCTGGCATCCAGTACCAGCTAGGTCCCATATCAAAGGTAAAACCTTCCTTCTTTAATTGACGTGCGCGGCCTCCAACGGTATTATTTTTTTCATAAATAGTTACGTCAAAACCCTCTTTTGCTAAATAGGCAGCAGCAGATAAAGAAGAAAACCCAGAGCCAATAATTATTACCTTTTTTTTCATGCAGTTTTTAAAGTATTACAACGCGCTAACTAGTTTTTCAATCGATTTAAATTTGTTCATATTTTCAGGAAGCATATCGGCTTGTATGTGTTGTACTTGATGTCCTAAAATCCAAAACTTGTAATTATTCTCTATCCCTAGTTCTTGATTAAAATTTTCTAAATACTTACGGAGTTTCCCTTTATTAGGTTCAACAGTAAAATATGAGAGGAAATAAATATTGTCACAGTAGCTCAATAAATCTTTTAAACATTCAATAGGTACCGTCTGGCCTAGGTAGATTGTTTTATAGCCTCTCAAAGTTATTTCATAGTTTAAATACAGCAAGCCAATATCGTGTATTTCATTGTCTGGTAGAAAAAGCACAAAAGTTTTATCTGTTTTAGTGGGTTTATCTACAAGAAGCTTTTCAGTATTTAAAATAATTTTTTGCTTAATTAAGTTGGTTATGAAATGCTCATGAGACGGACTCACGGCATTATTCTGCCATAGTAATCCTAGTTCATTTAAAAGCGGAATAAAAGCCTCATAGAAAACATCTTTAAAGCTATTCTCTTTCAATAGACTGTTATAAGTGTTGTAAAATAAATTGGAGTCAAAATTTACCATGGCTATTTTAAATGAATTTATAGCATGGTTTTTTACTGTTTTTTTCTCAATAACTTCTTGGACAACAGTTGGGATGTCTGCTTCTGGTATTTGTGCAATTTTAGAAATCTTATGTCCATTATTATAGAGCAGTGTAATGTTTAAAAGCTTTTGCAAGCTCTTTAAACTATAGTTTCTGATATTGGTTGTGGTGCGTTCTGGTTCTAGTAAATTATATCTCTTTTCCCAAATACGAATGGTATGGGCTTTTATTCCAGATAAATTTTCCAAATCTCTTATACTGAAGTATTTTTTTACGTTGTTCATTTATTTTGAAAAAAGATTAAACAAATTTAATCTTTTTAATGATTGCATTTATTATTTCTGTGATTTTTTTACGGAAATAAATGTTCTGTTGAAGAATGAGGAGTAGAATAGTAGTGTAAAACAAAAAAAAAGTCATTTAAGAAATAATTTCTTAAATGACTTATGTGCCCACGACTAGATTCGAACTAGCACGTCCTTACGAACACCACCCCCTCAAGGTGGCATGTCTACCAATTTCACCACGTGGGCATTTTAAGTCTGCAAATTTAGTAAACTTTTTCTAACCACATTTATTTATGAAGTAAAACTCTACATCTGCGAAAATGAATATTTTTTGCAAATTCAAAATAAAATTATATATTTGATCCATACCAGAACAGACCAGTACGGTTGATGATTATGCAAAATAGTTTTAGTTTTATTATTGATCACGAGAGTGATGTACCAAAATATCAGCAAATTGTTGATGTAATTAACCAATCTATCGCTAAAGATGTTTTAGCTATTGGTGATTCATTGCCTTCTGTGAATGCTTTTTGTCAAGAACATCATCTGTCAAGAGATACCGTTTTTAAGGCGTATACTATACTAAAGGAGAATGGAGTTGTCAAATCCGTTCCCAACAAAGGCTATTATATTGCTAGTAAAAACAGAAAAGTTTTATTGGTCTTGGATACTTTTAAGGCCTATAAAGAAGTGTTGTATCATTCTTTTATTAACGAAATGGAAGATGATATTATTACTGATGTTCAATTTCATCATTATAATATTGACAATTTTAAAACGATACTTAACAATAGTTTAGGTAAATATTACAAATATGTGGTCATGGGGTTTGATCATAAGCAGGTTTCAAAAACCTTAGCTAAAATCCCGAATAATGATTTGCTTTTAATAGATTGGAATATAAATTCTAATCCAGAAAACAATTATGTTTTTCAAGATTTTGGAGTTGCTTTTTACAAAGGATTGGAGTCTATTACCGAAAACTTTAAGAAATATAAGGCGCTTCATTTTCTATATCCTACGTATACTAATCATGCCAAAGAGACGGTAGCTTATTTTGAAAAGTATTGTCAAGATAACAACTTCGATTACCAGATTAAAACAAATCCACAGGAATATAAAATAGAAAAAGGGATAGCTTACCTCAGTGTGAGTGACCGCGTCTTAGGTGTTTTTTTAGAACAGTGTCGTAAACAAAATTTGGAACCAGGTGTAGATGTAGGTTTCTTATCTTATAACGATACACCTATGAAAAAGTTTATTTATAAAGGGATAACGGTAGTGACTACTGATTTTGAGCAGCTGGGCATTAGTGCTGCAAAGTTTATTAATTCAGATAAACCACTTCAAGTGTATGTACCCACAAAAATTATTGTAAGAGATTCATTATAACAATATGTATTACATAGGATTCGATTTAGGAAGCTCGTCTATAAAAGCGGCTTTAGTAGAGATTAAAACAGGAAAAAGTCTAGGGGTTGTTCAAGAACCTGAGACCGAAATGAGCATGCTTGCCTTGAAAAATGGTTGGGCAGAACAAAACCCTGAGGAGTGGTGGAAACACATTTGTAAAGCTATTGAGCGCTTAAAAAGAAAATATGCTGTTTCTAAAACCGATATTAAAGGGATTGGTATTTCTTATCAAATGCATGGACTTGTCATTGTAGACAAAGATGGCAAACCTTTGAGAAAAAGTATTATTTGGTGTGATAGTAGAGCTGTAGAAATAGGTAATACCGCTTTTGAAGCTTTAGGAGAAGAAAAGTGTGCTGCACATTTATTAAACTCTCCCGCTAATTTTACCGCCTCTAAATTAAGATGGGTAAAGGAAAATGAACCAGAGGTATATGCTAATATTTACAAGTTTATGCTGCCTGGAGATTATATCGCTTATAAATTTTCTAATAAAATAAATACCACTATCTCTGGTTTGTCTGAGGGTATTTTTTGGGATTTTAAAACTGATGGTATTGCTCAATTTCTTTTAGACTACTACGGAATAGAGGAGACTCTGGTGCCTACGATTGTAGACACTTTTGGTTTGCAATCTAAGGTAGATGAAAAAGGCGCAGAAGAGAGTGGCTTGGCTATCGGAACTCCCATCTTCTATAGAGCAGGAGACCAGCCTAACAATGCATTGTCTTTAAATGTGTTTAATCCAGGAGAAGTAGCTGCAACGGGCGGAACTTCTGGCGTGGTTTACGCGGTAACAGATAGTTTGTCGGGTAAAGAAAGCACACGCGTAAATAATTTTGCACACGTGAATTATAAAAAATCAGACCCGCGTATTGGTAAGTTATTAAATATCAATGGCGCAGGAATACAATACCGTTGGTTATTAAATAACCTAGCAGTTAACTCGTATGAAGAGATGAATACGCTTGCTTCAGAAATAGGTATAGGAGCAGATGGTGTTTGCATGCTTCCTTTTGGAAATGGTGCTGAGCGTATGCTTAATAATAAAGATATAGGCACAAGGTTAGTTAATGTAAATCTTAACAACCACCATAAAGGTCATTTATGCAGAGCTGCCTTAGAAGGTATCGCCTTTTCTTTTGTATACGGAATGGAAATTTTAAAATCTGATGGCATAAATGTGAATGTAATTCGGGCAGGAAATGACAATTTATTTCGATCAGACATTTTCGCAAATACAGTGGCCACCTTGATAGGGTATGAAATAGAAATATACAATACTACTGGCGCTATTGGAGCGGCACGAGCTGCAGGTTTGCATGAGGGTGATTTTGATACGTATGGTAAATTAATCATGGATAATGATCATGTGATGACTTTTATGCCCTTTAAGGATAAAAAGCCGTATCAAGAAGCGTATCAGAATTGGAAAAAAGAATTAGAACTCGTTTTAAATAATAAATAGAATAACAACTTAAAATTATATAACATGGCAATCTTAGGAGATAAAGAATATTTTAAAGGTATTGGGGAAATTAAATTTGAAGGTAAGGATTCTGATAATCCATTAGCATTTAAATATTATAATCCAGAGCAAGTAGTTGCAGGAAAAACAATGCGCGAGCATTTTAAATTTTCTATAGCTTATTGGCATACGTTCTGTGGTCAAGGAGGAGATCCTTTTGGTCCTGGAACTCAAAGTTTTGAATGGGACAAAGCCTCAGATCCTATTCAAGCGGCAAAAGATAAAGCAGATGCTGCGTTTGAATTTATTGGTAAAATGGGCTTTGATTATTTCTGTTTTCATGATTATGATTTAATTCAAGAGGCATCCACTTTTGCCGAGTCAGAGAAAAGATTGGTAACAATTACAGAATATATTAAAGAAAAGAAAGCAGCTTCAGGAGTAAAATTACTTTGGGGTACTGCTAATTGTTTTTCTAACCCGCGCTACATGAATGGTGCTGCTACAAATCCCGATTTTGACGTGCTTTCTAGAGCTGGTGGTCAAGTGAAATTGGCTTTAGATGCTACCATGGCATTAGATGGTGAAAACTATGTTTTTTGGGGTGGTAGAGAAGGATACATGTCTTTGTTGAATACTGATATGGGCCGTGAGTTAGACCATATGGGACAGTTTCTTGTAATGGCTAGAGATTACGCTAGGGCTCAAGGGTTTAAAGGTAATTTCTTTATTGAGCCAAAACCTATGGAGCCTATGAAGCACCAATATGATTTTGATTCTGCTACAGCAATTGGCTTTTTAAAAGAGTACGGTTTAGAGAAGGATTTTAAAATTAATATAGAAGTAAATCATGCTACTTTAGCACAACACACTTTTCAGCATGAAATTGCTACAGCGGCTAAAGCAGGTATGTTAGGTAGTTTAGATGCTAACCGTGGAGATTATCAAAACGGATGGGATACAGATCAATTTCCTAACAACATTCAAGAAACGACAGAAGCTATGTTGGTCTTCTTGAAAGCAGGCGGTTTACAAGGTGGTGGTGTTAATTTCGATGCTAAGATTAGAAGAAACTCTACGGATATGGAAGATGTATTCTTAGCGCACATTGGTGGCGCAGATACGTTTGCAAGAGCATTGTTAACAGCAGATAAGATTATTACTTCTTCAGCTTACGATGATTTGAGAACAAAACGATACAGTTCATTTGATGCCGGAAAAGGTAAAGATTTTGAAGCAGGAAAGTTAACGTTGGAAGACTTGTATAAAGTAGCTCAAGAAAATGGCGAACTAGAATTAAAAAGCGGTAAGCAAGAGTTATTTGAAAACATCATCAACCAATACATATAAACCTGATCTATGGAAACTCCTAGAAATTCTAAATACTTAATGCAACTAACGCTGGTTGCTACATTAGGCGGATTACTTTTTGGCTATGATACAGCGGTAATTTCAGGAACTGTAAGTGCATTAGATAGTTTTTTTGTATTGCCTTTTGGTTTAGATGAAATGTCTGCTAATTCGCGATTAGGCTTTTTAGTGTCTAGCGCATTAATCGGTTGTATTATCGGAGGTATTTCTGGAGGATATATCAGTAAAAAAATAGGAAGAAAAAAAGGATTGTTGCTCGCAGCAATCCTTTTTCTTTGTTCTGCATTGGGTTCTGCAATGCCAGAGCTATTTATGAAACCTATTGGTGAAGGAGATCATACCTTTATCTATTTCTTCATTGTTTATAGAGTAATTGGAGGTATCGGCGTAGGGTTAGCATCGATGTTATCGCCATTATATATCGCAGAAATAGCACCTGCAAAAATTAGAGGTAAACTAGTTTCGCTGAATCAGTTTGCCATTATTTTTGGGATGTTAATTGTCTATTTCGTAAACTATTATATCGCAGGTCAAGGAGATGATACTTGGCTAAATACCGTTGGTTGGCGTTGGATGTTTGCTTCAGAAGTAATTCCAGCATCATTATTTCTAGGTTTTTTATTGTTTGTGCCAGATACTCCACGTTCTTTGGTGCTCAAGAATAAACCAGATAAGGCATTAGAAGTTCTTGAAAAGGTAAACGGAAAATTGGAAGCTCAAAAAATTCTACATGATATTCAGAATACCGTGTCTCATAAGTCGGGCAAGCTATTTTCTTTTGGAATAGCAGTAGTGGTAATTGGCGTTTTAATATCTGTATTTCAGCAATTTGTAGGTATTAATGTAGTCTTGTATTACGCTCCTGAGATTTTTAAAAATATGGGATCTGGTACAGATACAGCTTTACTACAGACTATTATTGTGGGGGGTGTAAATTTAGTATTTACGGTTTTAGCAATTCTTACCGTAGATAAATATGGTAGAAAACCGTTAATGATCATTGGAGCTTTAGGGATGGCTGTTGCTATGTTTGCGTTAGGCGCAACCTTCTACTCGCAAACCGTAGGTATTCTAGCTCTAATCTGTATGTTGGTATATGTTGCAGGTTTTGCTATGAGCTGGGGACCCGTAACTTGGGTTTTGTTATCTGAAATGTTTCCAAATAAAATTAGAGATAAAGCTCTAGCAGTGGCGGTAGCTGCGCAGTGGATTAGTAACTATGTAGTGTCTTGGACTTTTCCAATGATGGATAAAAACAGTTACCTCTTAGAAAAATTTAATCATGGTTTTGCGTATTGGATTTATGGTATAATGGGATTAATAGCCATGTTTGTGGTGTGGAAATTCGTACCTGAAACTAAGGGTAAAACCTTGGAGGAAATGGATGACGTTTGGGAAAAAAGTTAAAATATTTTTTTAGTTGTACATACCCTATAAATTATGAAATCCTTGACAGTTGCTATTGTTCAAGGATTTTTTTTGTGTTTATAGCGACGGATAAAAATCATATATAGTATCTTTTTACTCATATATGATCCATCATCCTTTTGTGAAGTTATAGTTTTATCAGAGTGACAACCAAATGAGTATATATAATATCAACCTATAAAAAAGAAGCAGCAAAAAATGAAAGACCAAAAAATAAAAAATAAAAAGATAGTAGATCAAAATATATCGCGAAGAGGGTTTATTACCAAAACAGCATTAGCAGCAGGTGCCATTAGTATTTTGCCAAGGCATGTATTTGGAAGAGGTTTTATAGCTCCAAGTGATAAAATGAACTTAGGATTTATTGGCTTGGGAAAACAAAGTCAAGGTCTTGCTAAAAATTTTATTGGGAATACTAGCGCACAAATAGTAGCAGCTAGTGATGTTTGGAGTACCAAAAATAAATGGTTCAAAGGGCATGTAGAAAAAATATATGCTGAAAAAAGAAATGTGTCTAATTATAATGCTATCAGCACGTATCTGAATTACAAAGAACTTTTAGAGCGAAATGATATTGATGGCGTAGTGATTGCCACGCCAGATCATTGGCATGCTATTCAGGCTATTGATGCCATGAAATCTGGTAAAGACGTTTATTGTGAGAAGCCTTTAACGCATAATATTGAAGAAGGTATTGCTTTAGTAAAGACCACAAAAAAAACAGGTCAGATTTTGCAAACAGGAAGTATGCAACGCTCTTGGGATTCTTTCAGAAAAGCCTGTGAGTTAATAAGAAACGGACATCTTGGTGATATTCAAAAAGTTTTAGTCAATGTGGGTGATCCTGCCGTTCCTTATAATTTAAAGGCAGAAGCAATGCCATCTGAGATTAATTGGAATAATTGGTGTGGCCCTGCACCAATGCTTTCGTACAATCACCGATTAGCACCATCTCGTAATGATGTAGATTTCTGGCCGGATTGGAGACTTTATGAAGAAGTGGGGGGTGGTATTCTTTGTGATTGGGGTGCTCATATGTTTGATATTGTACAGTGGGCATTAGATATGGATAGCTCTGGCCCCGTTAAATATATACCGCCTACAGATAGAAATGCAGTCCGTGGATTAAAAATGTATTATGAAAACGGCATAGAAATGATTCATGAAGATTTTGGTAGAGGTTGGGGCGTTCGCTTTATTGGTTCTAAAGGCACTATGGATGTTAGCCGTAGTTATTTGGAAACTACTCCAGAAAATTTACTTACAACAGATTTATCAAATGCTAAAGTAAAGTTGTACAATAGCAATGGAAACCATTTGCAAGATTGGGTAGATGCCACAAAAACTAGAACACAGCCTATTTGCGATGTAGAAACGGGGCACCGTTCTGCAACCGTATGTAATATTGCCAATATAGCCTACAATTTAGGAAGACCTTTGGAATGGGATCCTAAGAAAGAGAAATTTATGGGAGACTCAGAGGCTAATAAAATGCGTGGTAGAAAAGACCGTAAGTTTTAGTAAATTAAAAGCATTAGATATGCACCTGCTCTTTTCTGAAAAAAGCAGGTGTTTTACCTGTATGTTTTTTAAATAGCCTAGAAAAGTAGGAGATGTTATCTAGTCCCACTTTTTCAGCAATCTCTTTCAAAGAGTCATTGGTAGTCAATAATAGGAGTTGTGAGCGCTCTATCCTTTTCTCCTGAATAAATTTATTAGGACCAATGTTATAGATCTGTTTGAACTGTTTAGAAAAATAATCGGGACTATAATTACAGAAGGTAGCAAGTTCTTCTACAGTTATAGGTAAATGTAAATTATGGTTGATGTAATTTAGTGTTTTTTGCATTCCAAAATTATTCACCTTTTGTTCATTTTGCAACTTGTAATTAGTAATAAATTTTGAAAATAGCACGGTAAGTAGCCCTTGCGTTTCTAGAAAATCTTTGGTATTCAAACTTTCATTTTGCTTTATAAAATCTAATAGTGTGGGTTTGTTGTCATACGTTTTTGGATCACTATTTTTTATTTCACGCTTATTATTTAACTCCGTGAGCCGTTCAAAGTAAGTTAGCATATGAGGTGTTGCTTCTATTTCATAAATAAAATCTTTTAGACTATAGATAGATACGCCATTGTTTACTTCTTCTAGAAAGCTAATATAATATTGTTCATGGTACTCTTCGCAAGAATATCTAGCATAAGCATAGCTAGGAACAATGTACATAAAGCCCGGTTTTAAGATAAAAGTTTGATTATTGTGATACACTTTAGCGCTCCCTTTAGTGATATAATACATGCGTGTAAAAGGACTAATGACGTTGTCAAAATTCCAGGAGCTATCAAGTTTAGCATAGCCAATATTTAATAAGGTTAAACGTAGGGATTGTAGAATTTCGATCATTTTAAATCTGTTTTTTGCGCTATTAGAACTGAATATGTCATCTTTTCTAATTACATGCAACCGCGTTAGCCATGCTAAATTAAGGAAATATGAGCTGAAAAGCACTAGACAAAAAATGAACATATCGGAAATGTGCATTTTATGAACTGATTTGTCCAATAGTATGTTTCTTTTAAATTCTATTTTTGGTGAGTTACTTATTTTATAAATTTTTATGATGAAAATTAGCAATTATATAATTTTTGGAATCTTTATAGCTTTCTTGGTATCATGTGGTGGTCCTGAGCTTCCTGAGATGGTCTCGTTAGAATATGAAAAGCTGCCTGAGAAAGTAGATTTTAACCAACATGTGAAGCCTATATTGTCGGATAAGTGCTATTTGTGTCACGGACCGGACAAAGGAAACATAAAAGGAGGTTTGCAGTTGCATGAGGCGGAGTTCGCTTATGGAGAATTAAGTGAAAGCCCAGGTAAATTTGCAATAACACCTGGCAATTTAAAGAAAAGTGAATTTTTTCATCGGATCATGTCTAATGATCCAGATTTAATTATGCCAGCGCCTAGTTCTCATTTAACACTTACAGATTATGAGAAAGCAGTATTGATAAAATGGATAGAGAGTGGAGCTGAATATAAAGAGCATTGGGCTTTCTTAAAGCCAGAGAAATATGAAATTCCTAAAGTTGATAATAAAGAATTAGTAGGTAATGAGATAGATAATTTTGTTTTGGCTAAATTAAAGGAAGTAAACTTGGTGCCTTCCAAAAAAGCAGACAAAGAAGTTTTATTGCGTAGAGCTTCATTTGATTTAACAGGATTGCCACCTACTACCGAGGAAATAAACAATTTTTTAAACGATACCTCCTCTAATGCTTTTGAAAAACAACTAGACAGGCTTTTAGCTTCAAAACATTTTGGAGAGCAAATGACCTTAGATTGGATGGATGTTTCAAGGTATGCAGATACGCATGGATATAGTAATGATAAATATAGAGATACCTCTCCTTGGAGAGATTGGGTGATTAATTCTTTTAATGAGAATATGCCTTATGATGATTTTCTTACTTGGCAATTGGCAGGAGATTTGTTTGAAAATGCCACTCGAGAGCAAAAATTGGCCACTACGTTCAATCGTCTGCATCCTCAAAATTTAGAAGGAGGTATTATCGATGAGGAATTCAGATCTGAATATGTAGCCGATAGAACGGCTACGGTGAGTCAAGGTATGCTAGGCTTGTCCTATGCTTGTGCAAAATGTCATGACCATAAGTATGATCCTATATCTCAGAAAAATTATTATGAGATGTATAGTTTCTTTAATAACGTAGATGAAACAGGGTTAATACCTTGGGATTTGGCTACTCCGGTACCAGCTATGATGTTACCTACTAAGGAGCAAGAAGGCGTCCTCGCGTATTTAGATGAAATTGTAAAAACGAGTGAGAAAAAACTAACAAAAACAATTACAACAGAAAGCCAAAAAGCAGCGCAATGGCTGGCAAATGAATCTTACAAAAATATTGCTAAAAATGTGAAGCCAGATGGTTTAGTAGCAGCATTTAATTTTGATGACCAAAGACTAGTAAATGCTATTGGTGGTAATGGCAAGAACAAGGTTCAAATGCGTCAAGAGTTTGTAGAAAATGAAAAGGCTGTTTACAAACAAGGTGTCTCAGGAAAAGGACTGGCTATGGATGGCGATACTTGGCTGGACTTAGATAAAATTGGAATTTTTAAAAGAAACCAACCTTTTAGTATTTCTATACAAGTTTTTATTCCGGAAGAAATTACGGATGGGGTAATTTTTCATAAGATGAATAGTTCTGAGCTGCATAGTTTTAGAGGGTATCATCTAAAAATAAAAGAAAACAAGATTGAAGCTTTATTGGCGCATGTATATCCAGATAATGCTATTGTTATTGAGTCTTTAAATGATGTGCCTAAAGAAAAGTGGGTGCAGTTAACCATGACGTATGATGGTTCTAGTAAAGCGAATGGAATACATATTTATCAAGACGGAGAGCAATTAAAAACAAAAATGAAGTTTGATAATCTTTATAAAGACATCATCTTTAATGGATTGCAACTTTATGGAAAAGAGAGTCCAAAACTTGAGCCAGGCTTACGAGTTGGGGCTATCTGGAGAGATAAGGGTATCGGCGGTGCTGTAGTAGATAATTTATTGGTTTTTGATAAAGAAATTTCTCCAATTGAGGTCTTACAAATTAGCACCTCAGATAAATTAAAGAATCTTCAGAAAAAACCATACGCTAATTTAAGTGCGCTAGAAAAGCAACAATTAACCCAGTATTTTTTAAGTACAAAATCTCAGGAATACGTATCAGTCTTAAAAGACGTAGAGCATAAAAGAGAGGTTTTAGTAGATAGTACGGAAAGGGTAAAACAAATTATGGTCATGAAAGAAAGCAAGTCTCCAAGACAAGCTTATATTTTAGATAGGGGTAATTATGATTCTCCTACCGATTCTGTTTTTCCAAATGTGCCTCAAGATATTTTCCCTTGGAAAGAGGCATGGCCTAAAAACAGACTTGGTTTGGCTAAATGGATTACAGATAAAGATAATCCATTAACGGCGAGAGTTACTGTAAATAGGTATTGGCAGAATCTCTTTGGAAGAGGATTGGTATTAAGTTCAGAAGATTTTGGAAATCAAGGCGATTTACCAACACATCCTAAATTATTAGACTGGTTGGCGATTCGTTTTGTGTCTTCAGGTTGGGATATTAAGGATTTATTAAAAACTATGATGATGTCTAACACGTATCAGCAAAGTTCTGTTATTAGTAAAGAGCTTTTAGCAGTAGACGGAGAAAATAGATGGTTGTCTCGTGGTCCATCAACAAGACTATCTGGAGAAATGCTTCGGGATAATGCTTTATATGCTTCTGGATTATTAAATGAAAAAATAGGAGGAGAAAGTGTTAAACCATACCAGCCAGAAGGCTTATGGGAAGTGAATGGTGATACTTATGAGCAAGATGGTGTAGAAGGCTTGTATAGAAGGAGTATGTATACCATTTGGAAACGAACAATTCCGAATCCTACTATAGCCACTTTTGATGCGCCAACAAGAGATTTGTGTTCTTCTAGAAGACAGAAAACCAACACACCATTACAAGCCTTAGTAATTCTTAATGATCCTACGTATATAGAAGCATCAAGAGTTTTAGGAAAACGTATGGCTGAAGAGAAGACTATTGATGCAGGAATTAAGTTGGCCTTCATAAAATTAACCGGTAGAAAGGCCACGGAAAAAGAATTAAGCGTATTAAGAAAGTTGCAAAAATCTGAATACGATAAATTTAATAGCAACCTGAATAAGGCCTTAGGCTGGTTAAATACAGGAGCGTATGAATTAAGTGAAAGTGATAATAAGGCATTAATAGCTGCAAATGCTGTAGTAGCAAGTACCATCATGAATGCAGATGCTACAATTACAAAAAGATAAATTGGTAAACCTTATAAGTATAAAACTATGTGTAACGATCATCAACATAAATTAAGGTCTAATAATAAAGATTTACAAGACGTAGAAAGACAAGCAGACCGACGACAGTTTTTAAAGAAAACATCTTTAGGGCTTGGTGCTTTGGCATTAGGGAGTCTTTTAGGGGCAGATAAAATGTTCGCGGGTATCGGAAAAGATAGCTCGCCTGAAGATATCTTAAAATCTTATAATAAGAATAGATTAGGCCTACCGCACCATTTACCGAAAGCAAAAAGAATTATCTACCTATTTCAAAGTGGTGGCCCTTCACAGATGGATTTGTTTGATTACAAGCCAAAATTGACGGACATGTTTGGAAAAGAATTACCAGATTCGGTGATGAGTGGCCAAAGATTAACAGGGATGAGTGGGAACCAAAGTACCTTGCCCATAGCGCCATCTACATTTAATTTTAAGCAATATGGAGAATCTAGGGCTTGGGTGAGTGATGCTATGCCTTATTTATCGGAAGTGGTAGATGATTTGTGTTTTATAAAAGGTATGCAAACAGATCAAATAAACCATACTCCTGCTATTACCTTTATGCAAACGGGTAATCAGTTGCCAGGAAGACCTTCTATTGGTTCTTGGTTGAGTTATGGATTGGGTTCAGACAATGAAAACTTACCTACATTTATTACGCTGGTTTCTAAAAATGGAAAAGGGCAACCTTTAAAAGCTAGTTTATGGGGTAATGGATTTTTGCCTACAGAGCATCAAGGGGTGCAATTTAGATCAGGAAAAGATCCAGTATTGTATCTAAGTGATCCTGAAAATTATGATGGTCAGGACCGTAGACATATGTTAGATTATTTGGGTGATTTAAATGATTTACAAAAAGATGCTTACGGAGATCCAGAAATTCAGGCTAGAATGTCGCAATATGAAATGGCCTTTAAAATGCAAACTTCGGTGCCTGAAGTTTCAGATTTATCAGATGAGTCAGACAGTACTTTTGAGATGTACGGTAAAGATAGTAGGGATCCAGGAACTTATGCAGCTAATTGTTTAATGGCACGAAAGCTATTGGAAAAGGGAGTGAAATTTGTGCAATTATACCACCAAGGATGGGATCAACATAACTATTGTCCTGGAGGAGTTAAGAGCCAATCGCAAAAAACAGATCAACCTACAGCGGCTTTGATAAAAGACCTGAAACAACGAGGTATGTTAGATGATACTTTGGTTGTTTGGGGTGGTGAGTTTGGTAGAACAGTATACTCACAAGGGCAACTTACTAAAGAAAATTACGGAAGAGATCATCATCCAAAAGCATTTACTATGTGGATGGCAGGAGCAGGTGTTAAGCCTGGGTTTAGCTACGGCGAGACAGATGATTTTAGTTATAATGTGGTGAAAGATCCTGTGCATGTCCATGATTTTCATGCAACACTATTACACCTCTTTGGGGTAGATCATGAAAGATTAACATTTAAACATCAAGGGAGACGTTATCGATTAACCGATGTTCATGGAAATGTGGTTAAAAGTTTACTTACCTAATATAAAATCAACACAATGCCAACCAGAAGAAATTTTATAAAAAAGACCACTGCAGCGACGGCAGCATTAGCGGCTGTACCGTCATTCGGCTTTACCATATTAAAAAATAATAAGCCAGAAGAAACCATTTTAGGTCATGGTGATTACCAATACAAAGTTCATAATGACTGGGCACAAATAAGTTCGATAAGAACCCCTTTATTAAATTGCCATGAAATGCAAATGGATAGTAAAGGAAGGTTGATTATGATAGGAGATCATCCTAAAAATAATGTTCTAATTTTTGATAAATCGGGAAAGCTCCTAGATTATTGGGGTACCGCTTATCCAGGAGGTCACGGATTAACTATTTCTAATGAAGGTGGGGAAGACTTTTTATTTCTTGCAGATTCAGGATGGTATTTAAATAAAACAGGACAATGGGTTAAGCATAATGGTAGAGTAAGCAAGACAACTACAGATGGGAAAGTTCTGTTTGATATTGGACACCCGCAGACCATTGGAGTTTATGAATCAGGATTAAATTTTTGTCCTACAGAAGTCGCTATTGGCCCTAATGGAGATATTTATGTGGCAGATGGCTATGGTCAAGATTTTATTTTACAATATTCTTATAAAGGCGAGTTTATACGTAAATGGGGCGGTCATGATAATGAAGATGCTAATTATAATTTGCAGAATGCGCATGGTGTAGCTATAGATCATAGAGATAAAAATAATCCAATGGTTGTTTGTACTTCAAGAAACCAACAATCTTTTAAATGGTTTACTTTAGATGGTACGTATGTCAAGACCTTATTCTTGCCAAATATGCAAGTGTGTAGACCTGTTTTTGATGATATTAATTTATATGCAGGTGTCTGTTGGTCGCAACCAAAAGAAGGAAAAACAAACTGGAAAGATCATACTGGTTTTGTGACTATTTTAGAAGGGGATACTGTTGTTTCCAATCCAGGAGGAACCGCGCCAGACTATAAAAAAGGTACACTGCAGAAATCATATCAACTAGAAAATAAACCTATTTTACATGGTCATGATGTATGCGTAGATGAAGATAAAAATTTATATATCTGCCAGTGGAATGCCAATAAAACAGCACCAATCAAATTAGAACGCGTTTAAAAAGGATTAAGAAGTTATTGTTATGGAGAATAGTGTTCCAGATATTGTATTGTTTTTAGGGAGGTTTCACCCGCTTGTCGTGCATTTGCCTATTGGCTTTTTGTTTTTTGCCTTTGTTTTGGAAGTATTTAGTCGGTGGAAAAAGAACCCTGTACTTACTTCAGGAATTCCGTTAGCCTTGTTCTTAGGAGCACTTAGTGGTACCGTGGCCTGTATTTTAGGATACATGTTGTCCTTAAGTGGAGATTATGAAGAGAGTGCTCTAGATACCCACTTTTGGTTTGGTATTGCCACTACAGCTATTGCATTTTTAGCGTGGCTTATCAGAATTGAAAAAATTAATATAGCAAGCTTAAACAAGCTTCAGCCCAATATAGCGGCACTTACATTACTAGTTATTTTACTAAGTGTAACGGGGCATTATGGCGGTAATCTTACACACGGTAGTGACTATTTGGTAAAATACTTGCCTTTTGGTGGTGTAGACAAAAAGGAGCTTGTTGCGGTTACTAGGGTTGAGGATGCTGAGGTATTTGGTCATCTTGTGGAGCCTATTTTGCAAAATAAGTGTGCTAGCTGTCATAATTCTAGTAAGAAAAAAGGAGGACTCTCTATTGCAGACAGTGTGTCTATTTTAGTGGGTGGTAAAAATGGGGAGATACTAATTCCTGGGGATGCCAACAATTCTGAAATACTTAAAAGAGTATTATTAGATCCGCATGATGATAATTTTATGCCTCCCGAAGGTAAAACTCCTTTGACCGAAGAAGAAATAGCCATTTTAACGTATTGGATAGAAAATGCTAAAGCGGGTTTTAGCACAAAAGTCGCCGCAGTAGAAACCAATGAAGCTATTACAGGAATAGCTAGTACAATGTTAGGACTATCTGGCACTTCTACTTCTCAAGGTGCTGAAATAGAAATACCTAAAGTAGCATTGGTTCCTGATGACGCCATAATTGCGTTACAAGCAGAAGGGTTTAGGCTTAGAGAGCTCGCATTTGAATCGGGTTTGTATGAAGTGGTTTTAGCGCCAAATTCTAATGTAAATGGCACGCCAAAAAGTATGTCTGAAAAATTAGAAAAATTACTTTCGATAAAAGAAAATATCCTTTGGCTATCTTTAGAGAATAATCAGATAGCGGATGAACATATAGCATTGATTGCTCAATTTCCAAATATTCAAAAACTAAAATTGAATGATAATCCATTGTCTGATGCTGCGGTAACCCCGCTAATAAAATTAGAGAATTTAACAAGTGTCAATTTATTAGGGACTAAAATAACTTCAAAAAGTATCCCTGCTTTTTCGGAAATGAAGCGCCTTAAATATGCCTATGTTTGGAAAACAAATATTAAAAAAGAGGACGTAGAGAAACAATCAATAGAGGATTTTCCTAAGATTATAATTGAGTAAATTCATATAGATAGCATTAAAGCCCATGAAGAAAGGTATTGTATTCAGTAGTATTATCGCATTAATTACAATCAGTTGTACCTCGCAAAAGACGTTGGCTGATGCAGAAATTGGTACGCAGAAATATACCGCTGATTGGGAATCTTTACAGCAGTATGAAGTTCCAGAATGGTACAAAGATTTAAAATTTGGGATTTATTTTCACTGGGGCCCGTATGCCGTTCCTGCGTATGAAAATGAGTGGTATTCTCGTTGGATGTATGTGGATGGGCATCTTATCAACAAACATCATAAAGCAACGTATGGGGCTTTAGATACTTTTGGGTATAAAGATTTTATTCCCATGTTTAAAGCAGAAAAATTTGATGCTGAGGTCTGGGCAGATTTATTTGTAAAGGCAGGAGCTCAATTTGCAGGCCCTATCGCAGAACATGCAGATGGTTTTGCCATGTGGGATAGCCAACTTACCAAATGGGATGCTAAAGACATGGGACCAAAAATAGATGTGGTAGGAGCCATGGAAAAGGCTATAAAATCTCGGGGACTTAAATTTATTACTACCTATCATCGGCATTGGTTATATGCATGGTATCCAACATGGGATGAAAATACAGATGCTTCAAACCCATTGTATGAAGGCCTCTATGGCCCAAAAGTTCCAGAGGGTACTTTTGTGATGGCAAATAAACCTACACGTCCTTTGCCAAGTGCTGCGTTTAATCAAGAATGGTTAGATAGGCTTACCGAATTGACGACTAAATATGATCCAGATATTGTATGGTTTGACAATAAAATGGATATCATAGGAGAAAAATATAGAAAGCAGTTTTTGGCTGATTTTTACAATCGCGGTCTTAAGAAAGGGAAAGAGGTTGTGGTTACTTACAAGTTTGAAGATTTAGCGGTAGGTTCTGCAGTTTTAGATCTTGAGCGCTCTAGAATGAGTGAAAAAAAAGAGTTTACGTGGCTTACAGATGATTCTATTGATTGGAAAGCGTGGAGCAATATTCAGAACCCTGAATACAAATCTACTAACAGACTTATAGATTTTTTGGTGGATGTGGTTAGTAAAAATGGTGCAGTACTATTAAATATTACACCTACGGCGGCGGGAGAAATACCTTCTCAGGTACAAGAGCGCCTACTGCAAATGGGAGAATGGTTAGCTGTAAATGGCGAAGCTATTTACGGAACCAGGCCCTGGAAAATTTATGGTGAAGGACCAGCAGAGGTTGTAGAAGGGCATTTAAGTGAGCATAAAAATCCAGATAATACAGCAGAAGATATTCGGTTTACTACCAATGATGACATTCTCTACGCAACGGTTTTAGATTGGCCAGAAAAAGAAGTGTTTATAAAATCGTTGGGGAGCCAAGAGCAAAAAATTAAAAGCATTCACTTATTAGGCAGTCAAGAAGTAATCAATTGGAAACAAAGTGAAACCGCTTTGATTATTCAACCTAGTAAGAGCAAGATTGGCGACTTCGCTTTTGTATATAAAATTGAATTTTTTAAATAAAAAATACATCCTTTCTTTTTCTGAATTGCTCCGCTAGAACAAATGTCTTTTTGTTTCAAAAGCGATTGCCTAAGATTTAAATTACTTTTCAAATTCTAAATATTTTAACATTTTTTTTCTTATTTCGCAGAATTGATATAGGCTAAATGAAAATTCCTTACTTAGCTTGTGTTTTTTAAGCTTTTATAAGGGTTTGGTTAACATTTATTTAAGATTTTATACATATGTTCCGTTTTAAAAAACATTTGTTACGCCCCTTGATCTAAATAAAATCAAAATTTGTCTAACTAAACTTAAAAAGAACAGAATATGAAATTTAATTTATTTGTCAAGTCTAGACTCAAGGTTTTTCTGACAGCAATATTATGTATTGTTGGCTTTGGTTTGGTACAGGCGCAATCAAAAAGCGTAAAGGGGATTATCACTGGAGAAGGTGAGCCTCTTCCGGGCGTTAGTATCGTGGTAAAAGGTACCGCAGTCGGAGCGGTATCAGATTTTGATGGAAATTATGAAATACAAGCTCCGCCAAATAGTACATTAATCTTTAGTTATATAGGTTATCAACTTCAGGAGATACCTGTTAATTCAAAGAGTACTATTAATGTGGTCTTGACAGAAGATGTTGCTGCATTAGAAGAGGTGGTTGTCATTGGTTACGGTTCTCAAAAAAGAAGAGAAGTTACTGGTGCTGTAGCGCAAGTGCAAGCAGAAGATATTGAAAAAATATCAACATCAGATATTGGTAGCGCGCTTCAAGGACAAATTGCTGGTGTGAATGTGACATCGAGTAGTGGTCAACCAGGAGCTGATGCAGTTGTTTTAATTCGTGGTATTAATTCTGTTTTTGGAAGTAATAGTCCCCTGTACGTGGTAGATGGAATACCTCAAGACGGAAATCCGCAATTGAGTGTTGCAGAAATTGAAACTATAGATGTTCTTAAAGATGCTGCTTCTGCGGCAATCTATGGTACAAGAGGATCTGCAGGGGTTATCTTGATCACAACAAAAACCGGTAAGGTTGGAAAAATGAATATTGGAGTAACCAGTTACATGGGAGTGCAAGATATTACATCTAGCGTGCCTTTGATGAATTTTGAAGATTCTATGTACTCTCAGTTTTTGAGACTAAATAATTTGAATGGGACGTTCCCTAATAATTCTTTTACGACACTGGAGCAAAATCCTAATGATTTTACAAACAATACCTATCTGATGGATCTTTTACAGAACGATATGGCATTAATACAAAATCATAATGTAAATATCTCTGGAGGTAAAGAAGGACTTACCTATAATGTTTCTATGAACTATTTTGATCAAGAAGGATCATTAATAAATTCTGGATTAGACCGCTTGAATGTAAGAGCAAATACAACGTATAAAAAAGATAAATGGACCTTTACAACGGGTGTTGGTTTAAGAACAGATGAACAAAACTATACACCTTGGCAGATTTTGTTAGATGGGTATAGATACAAACCTTATCAAAAAGCGATAGATCCAAATTCTCCAACTCAGGATGATAGTGCAGGATCTAATACCAGTAATGATGCCGTTAACTTAAGTTATTTGACCAGTAAGTTAAAGCAAACTGATGTTAGAAATGGCGATAATTTTGATGTGAGAATGCAAGTAGATTATCAAGTACTTAAAAACTTGAAATTTACCACGCGTGGTTCTTTGAGTCGCACAAATAATACTAGAGTTAGAATTAATCCATTATTTACCGCCTATAGTGTAGATGGGGATTTAATACCGCAACAAGTAAGATCTGGTGTATACAATCAAAGTGATAGAGCTACCAGTGCTACTTTAGATGGGATTGTCTCTTATGATAAGAATTTTGGGAATCATCATGTTACTCTTGTTGGTGCCTATACTACAGAGAAATACACCTACAATTCGTTTTTCGCTCAAAAATTTGATCTTTTTAATAATGAAATTGTAACCCTAACTGGCGCAACACTAGATGCTAATGTGGGGACAGGTAATGGATATGGTCAAGATAGAATAAATACCTTAATTGGTATGTTGGGAAGAGCGCAATATGACTATAAGGGGAAGTATTTATTAAGTGCCAGTCTTCGTCGTGATGGTACAAGTCGTTTTTCAGAAGAGAATAGATGGATCTATGCACCTTCAGTATCTGCTGCTTGGATTGTTTCTGATGAAAAGGGTTGGGATAAAGTGTTTGGGAACACGTTTAACTTCTTCAAAATTAGAATGAGTTCTGGTACTACAGGGAACCAAAGTATTTTAGATTATAGTACAGAACCTACCATAGGATTGGGTCACGATTATGTTTTTGGAACTGGCGCTAATGAGTCTTTAGTTTTAGGAGCGGTCCAAGAAGCTTATAAAAATCCAGATGCCAAATGGGAGAAAAAAATAGAAAAGAATTTTGGTGTAGAACTTGGTTTTTTTAATAATAAACTAACAATTACAAGTGAAGTGTATGATGGTTCTAGAACAAATATGCTATTCCCCGTTGTTTTACCACCTACCGTTGGTGGAGGTAATAACTCTAGTGTAATACTTAATGTGGGTGATATGCGTAACTACGGAACAGAGTTGAGCGCTAATTATAAACACCGAGGAAAATTTAGCTGGAATGTATCTGCAAATTATTCTAAGAATGAAAACATGATTACTAGAATGAGTGATTCTAATAAGTTTTCTTTTTTAAGTGGTAGTAGTGTTGCTCCAGGATTACCGGGAGAAGATTTAGTAACGGCATTAAGAGAAGGGTATGAAGCGGGGGCTTTTTTCCTTATCGAAACAGACGGACTTGTTAGAACGCCAGAAGAATTGGTAGAATACCAGAAAATAGATGAAACAGCTAGTTTGGGTTCACTGCGTTATGTAGATCAATTAACGGTAGATACTAATAATGATGGTATTCCTGATGAAGGCGATGGTTTAATAGATCTAGATGATAGGGTATACAAAGGTAGTGGAGCTCCTGAATTTGAATTAGGACTAAACTTAAATGCGGATTACAAAGGGGTAGATTTCTCTATGAATTGGTACGCAGCAATTGGAGGCGAAATTATTAATGGAAGTAAAGCTTATGCCTATAAGCAAGGTACCCATCAAGATTTAGTATATCAATGGACGCCAACAAATCCTACATCAGACATTCCAGCAGATAGAGGGCGTGATAATTTTAACTATCGTGGTTATACAGACTACTGGCTTCAAGATGGAAGTTTTGCAAGATTAAGAAACTTAACATTAGGGTATTCTTTACCTAAAAAATGGAATGATAAACTTAAAATTAGTAAGCTTAGATTTTACCTGGCAGCAGATAATCTTATTACTATAACAAACTATGATGGTTTTGATCCAGAGATTGGTAATGATGGTTTAAATACCCGTGGAATAGATGCAGGGGTGTACCCAATTAGCACACAATATAGAGCTGGTATTGAATTTAAATTTTAAAAAAATATAGCAATGAGAAAAATAATTTTTAATAAAATAGTAGTTGCTTTACTGTGTATAATATGCGGTACGGCGTGCTCTGATGATTTCTTAGCAGAAACAAATCCTAATGAGCTTTCAACGGGTAGTTTCTGGAAAAATAATGTAGATCTTAATACGGGTTTAACCTCTGTTTATAATGGGTTTAAGAATACCAGTATTTTTAATGTAGTCTCAGAAAACCATCGGGCAGATATGACTTGGCCGGGATTTGGTAGACCAAATACACAAAATGCGTTTTATCTTCAAACGTTTAATGATGCTGAAAATGACATCAGAAATAAATGGGCTGCATTGTATGTAGTAATTTTCAGAGCTAATCAGGTAATTGAAAATGGGAATAGACTTAAAGAGACGTATACAGATCAAGATAAAATAGATTTTGCTACAGAAATAATAGCGCAAGCAAGATTTTTCAGAGGTATTTCATATACTTACTTGTACAATATGTTTAACCAAGGTAGTGTACCTATTTTTGATTTTGTTCCAGAATCTGAAGATGAATTTTACCAACCTGTAAGCTCAGCAAGTGATGTAAAAGCTTTTTATATTGCCGACCTTGAGTTTGCTTATGAAAATTTACCACCAGCTTGGGATGGGAATGTAAACTTAGGAAGAGTAACATCTGCAGCGGCAGCGGCAGAGTTAGGAAGAAGTTATTTGTATGAAGAAGAGTATACGCAAGCGGCAGTATATTTTAATGATATCATCACGAACTCAGAATATGGTAGAAGTTTAGTAGATAACATCGATGATAATTTTTCTGAAGCGGGAGAGTTTAATTCAGAATCTATTTTGGAGGTTAGTTACTCTGTAAATTTCAAGGCAGAATTAAATCCTTTTGATAGTCAGAATGTATCAAATACTTTAGGTAGATCTTTTTCTCCTGGAAATTTAGGAGGTTACAGAAGTGGTGTTCCTAGTTGTTGGCTGCAAATGGCGTATAAAAATGAAGCGATGGATTTAAGCGATCCTCGTAATTTTGTACCCTGTGAAGATGGTTCTGAAGGTTGTGATCCGGTAACCTTAACTAGACCTAGATCATACTCTCTTCGTACCTCTTATTCGTTAGCACTTGTAGATGATGTAGATACCCCTTTTTATGGAGGCTTTTTACCGGGACAGGTAACTCCGTTTAATAATAAAGAATGTGCTTATTTCAGAAAATATTCTAATTGGGCTACGGTAAACTCAGAAAATGACATTGTTCCTAATACTCGTTCAGGAATTAATATTCGTCTCGTACGTTTAGCAGATGTGTATTTAATGCTTGCAGAATGTCTTATAAAAGGCGGCACAGATGAAGGCGGTTTAAATGATGCTTTGGCATTGGTTAATGAAGTGAGACACCGTTCTGCGTTGCAATTAATTGGTTTAAATGGTACAGGATCTTATCCAGGTGCAGATCATGATAATGTAGCGTATTCTGCGCAAGATCTAATGGAGCATTTAATGTATATCGAAAGACCATTAGAATTGGCAGAAGAAGGCCACGCCATTCGTTTTCTTGATTTAAGAAGATGGGGTGTTTTAAAACAACGTTTTCAAGATTTAAGCACCAAAAAATATTGGGGTGATAACTATGTAACTACAGATACAGATGGTAAAGCAGTAACCAGATGGGGAGCTTTGTTGACAGAAGGCGAAAATCCTGTAGCAGGCGGTTTTACTTTTGTAGATTATGCTCAAGCAGCAGTAAACTATAGCGAGAATTTACATGGGTATTATCCTATACCAAATAGTGAGGTTACGGCTAATCCTAATTTGAACAACTAAAAAAAATAAAATGAAAAATAAATTCATAATAATAGCATTGGTTATTGGCCTCTTTACTGCCTGTAATCGGGATGAGTATGATGCTCCAAATTCTTTATCAGATGTTTCATGGTATACAAGTGGTTTTAGAGATACCATTATACAAGTAAATGTAAATAATTTTGCTTCTTTTTCAGATTTGTCTCAAGGAGCGCTGTCTCATAAATGGACCATAGAGGAAGGGAGCTTTTATTTAAAAGGGCCAATCACTAGAAGTGATACCATATTTGATGATTTTAAGATTCAACCAGAATCCTTAGAAAGTGAAGATGAGACCATTCATGTGTTGTTTACACAAGGTGGACTAAAAAAAGTAAATTTATACAATGAATTTAGCGAGTATGTTGAATTTAAGGGGGCAGACGGATTTATATTTCCTTCAAAAGAAGTTGCTGGTAAATGGGTTATTGATACTACGTTTATTGTAGATGTATACGATACTATCGTGCCAAAAATTCTAATTCGTCAAAATGGTATTGTGGTTCCTCACGAGTCTGAAACGGATGAAATTATTGTAGAGGCAGGTTCTACTCTAGAATTTGTAGATGTATCTACTATAGGGCGCCCTAATACAAGATCATGGTCTATAGCAGGAGTAACAAAAACAGATTCTCTTTCCGTAATTCAATTCAATAAATTAGGAAGTTATAAAGGAAACTTAAATATAAGTAGACAAGGGGAGAGTATTCCTGGAGATTTTGATAACTATAAGATACCTGCAACAATAACCGTTATACCTTCTTCCTTGCCTTTTGAAGTAGCTGGCGAAGTTGTAGAGTTAGAGAATCAAACAATTCAAATACCGTATAATGGAGAATTTGCTCCTTTTTCAGATCAAAGTTCTCATTTTACGGTTACCGTAAATGGTACTCCTTTTGCAATAGCATCCATAGGGCTTAATGCTTCAAATGCAACACTTTTAGAAATTAAATTACAAGAACAAATTTATCGCTCAGATGTAATCACGGTTTCTTATGATGGAAGCGGAGATTTTGAATCTACGGACACACGAATTCCGGGTGCTTTTACAGACGTTCCCGTAGCCATGTTTCAGCATGAAATTGTAAAGTTTGATTTTGAATCTAATGGCGGTAATTGGACGGCAAATGTAGAAAATTTGCCAACCACTACCATTGATATTTCAACAGAACAAGCAGCTAGTGGTGTTAGTAGTTTAAAGGTGGATGCAGGTGCATCTGGTAATTGGTCTTCTTTTGAGAATCTTGTAGATCTATTTCATTTAGATGCAGGAGTATTGGTTCAATATGAATATAAAGTTTATAAAGCTACTGGTGCTAATTTAAATTTTATGGCTCCTTGGATTAATAATACAGGAGGAACAGTTACGCAGTTCTGGCATAATGATATTGCAACGGCTCCAGAGAATACTTGGGTAACTATAAGACCAGGTAAGCAATGGGCTACAGGAACAACGGCAGATGATTTTAATTTGTATTTAAGACATAGTGGTTCGGGAACACTTTATTTTGATGATATCCGAATTATAATAGTAGATGATAGACCATAAGATGGGTTAGTAAATTTTTAGACAAAGGGCTTCATATTTTCTATGAAGCCCTTTTTTGCGATAAAAAATAGCATTGTCTATATTTTATCTAGTTTCATTTTAAGGATTCTTTAAATTCAATAATGAAATTTGAGAACACAATAAACAGATATAGAATTATGATAAAACTTAAATTGGTAGCCTTTGTTTTAATCTTTCAAGTACTTTCTTGTAGTAAAAGTAATGGGGAAGAAAAGCAGACGGTAGAGGAAGAAAGTCAAGAAGAAACGGTTACTCCTGAAGAAGAAGTAGAAGCGGAAGTAGAAGAGGAGACTACCGCAGATTGGAAAACTATTCCCGTGCCAGCAGATGCGGGTACCGGTAATGTATGGGAATTTCAAGAGCTTTCAGATGATTTTGATTATGATGCTCCTGCCGATGCTAAGGGAACTGAATTTGATAAGAAATGGACAGATTTTTACCACAACCAATGGAAAGGGCCAGGATTAACGGAGTGGAGAAGAGAAAATTCTTTAGTGGCCGATGGTAATTTGCAAATGATTGCAAATAGAGCAGAAGGTTCTAATAAAATAAATTTAGGCTGCATCACTTCTAAAGAACAGGTAGTATACCCTGTTTATATTGAGGCAAATGTTAAAATAGCCAATACAACTCTAGCTTCAGATGTTTGGTTGTTGAGTTCTGATGATACACAAGAAATAGATATTGTAGAAGCTTATGGTGCTAGTTATTCAGAATTAGCCGATAGTGATCAAACCTGGTATGCAGAACGTATTCATATAAGTCATCATATGTTTATTAGAGATCCTTTTCAAGACTACCAACCAACAGACCCTGGTAGTTGGTATCGTGATGGTACCTTATGGAGAGAAGACTATCATATTGTTGGAGTGTATTGGAAAGATCCGTTTCATTTAGAATACTATATAGATGGTAAATTGGTACGAACAACTTCTGGTTCAGAAATGATTGATCCTAATAATTTTGCAGAAGGTAAGGGCTTATACAAGCCTATGGATATTATTATCAATGCAGAAGATCAAACCTGGCGCTCTGATAAAAATATTACACCTTCTGACAAGGAGTTAGAAAATAAAGAAAATAACACTTTTGAAGTAGACTGGATCCGTATTTTTAAACCGGTTCCAGCTAATTAAAGGAATTAAAATAACAAGTGCTATAAAACGTATGAGTAGGATTCTAACTCATACGTTTTATTCATAAAATCATATGTTATCTTATCTTCTTAAAAAATAGCTAACTTTTGTAAAGCGCTTCTAGCGCTTTTTCCTTTTTATATAAAGACAAAAAAATATTGAAAAATGCTTAAAAAAATCTTTGTACTTTCCGTTCTATCCATCTCCTTTTTTTCTTGCAAGGAAGCTGCTCAAGAAGAAGTAATCCCCACTAAAAAGCCAAATATTATTTACATCATGGCAGATGATCATACCACACAAGCATTTGGTATCTATGGCAGTAGGTTGGCAAGTTTAAATCCTACTCCAACCTTAGATCAACTGGCGCATGAAGGAATGGTCTTTGACAATTGCTTCGTAACCAATGCTATTTGTACGCCAAGTAGAGCAACCATCCTTACAGGACAGTATAGTCAAGCAAATGGAGTATTAGATTTAGAGGGACATTTAGAGACAGCGAATCAATATTTACCAGAAGAACTTAGGAAATTAGGCTATCAAACTTCTCTAATTGGAAAATGGCATTTGGGTGAAAAGCCGAATTTTGATTATTACAACATTTTTACAGAGCATGGAGGGCAAGGATCTTATTTTGATCCTAATTTGACGGAAAGTGGAATGAATTTCGCGGAATACGGAACACCAGAATATGAGGGAAAAAAATATACAGGTCACAGTTCAGATATTGTGGCAGACATCTCTATAGATTGGCTTAAAAATAAAAGAGACAAAAACAAACCATTTATGTTGATGGTTCAATTTAAAGCGCCCCATGATGATTTTGAATATGCGCCACGCTATAATGATTATTTAGCAGATACCTATATTCCTGAGCCTGCAAGTTTGTACGAAAATGGGAATAATGGTTCTATAGCAACACGCGGAAAAAATGACTCCTTACTTAGTGTAATTGGCTCATCAGTTTCTAAAAGAAATACCATAAGAAGTATGGGAATGCGTTTGTGGAGTGATGCTTTTACTAAAATATCAAACCCAGATTTTGATGCCTCAGTAGGGACAAATTTAGATTTAAGTGATAAGGCTTATACGCATGCTACTTATCAAGAATATCTAAAAAGATACCTGCGTTGCGTAAAAGGGGTAGATGATAATGTGGCACGCTTAATTAAATATCTAAAAGAAGAAGGGTTGTATGATAGCAATACCATCATTGTATATACGGGAGATCAGGGCTTTATGCTTGGGGAGCATGATTATATAGACAAACGTTGGATGTATGAAGAATCTATGCGTATGCCATTTATTGTGCATTATCCAGAAAAAATTAAGCCCAATACCAGAACAAATGCAATTATTAATAATACCGATTTTGCTCCTACCTTAATTGATTTAGCAGGGGGCACAGCACCAGAGCATATGCAGGGGCATAGCTTCAAAACTATTTTAGAAACAGGCGAAGAGCCAGAAGATTGGCAACAGTCTACCTATTATAGGTATTGGATGCATATGGCTCATGCACATGCCAATCCAGCGCATTTCGGTATTCGAACAAAACAATACAAACTTATCTTTTTCTATGGTAAGTATTGGGTAGACACCAAAGATCCAGAAGCTACATGGAATAAAAAGAGTTGGGGTAACCGGTTTGAAATGGATACTCCCGTGGCTTGGGAATTTTATGATCTTAGTAAAGATCCTAAAGAGATGAATAATGCTTATAACAATCCAGAATACAAGGCTGTTATTGCCGATTTAAAAAATCAGTTAATAGCAAAACGTAAAAGCTTAAATGAAGAAGACGGGGAAAAATATCCACATATTCAGAAGGTGATTGACGCCCATTGGAACGATTAAATATAACCTTGTAGAACCAACTTTTTATGAAAATCAGTATTCAAATATTGGTAGTTATGGTGTTGCTAGTTTCTGTTGCAGGAAACAGCCAAATGAAAAAAGAGCGGTATACTTCTAGAGCTATTTCCATTCCAAAATGGGAAGTTGTGGATATTAGTTTTAAAAGTAATGAAGAAGCAGTAGCGCCCTACACTACAGATTTTTCAGCAATTTTTACGAATGAAAAGGGTAAGCAACAAAAAGTACCTGGTTTTTATAACGGCAAAAATGAGTGGATCATTCGTTTTTCTAGTAATGAGGAAGGGCAATATACCTATGAAACCGCATCCGTTCTAAAAGCATTGAATCAGAGGAAAGGTAAAGTTAAGGTAGTGGCTTCGAGTAATACGAATCATGGAGGTATTGTAATTAAAGAAGAAGATCCTCAACACTTTTATTATGAAGATGGTACGCCTTATTTTTTATTAGCTTTTGAATGTGATTGGCTGTATGCCTTAGATTATCATACTGAAAAAAGCTTGCCTAAGACAGATCATTTACTGGATTTAATAAAGGAAAACGGATTTAATCAAATTGTGATGAACGTATTTTCCTATGATGTGAGTTGGCAGAAAGATGCGAAACTAGCACAGCATCCAGAGCACGAATTTGGAGGGCCAAAGGATATATTTCCTTTTCTAGGAACAAATGATACTCCTGATTATAGTGCTTTGAATCCAGAATTTTTTCAAAAGCTAGACCGTACCATCAGCTCAATGCACGATAAGCGCATAGCATCACATTTGATGATTTATGTCTGGAACAAATTAGTCGCCTGGCCCGATATGAATAGTGAGGCAGATAATATGTATTTCGATTATGTGGTTAAACGTTATCAGGCCTTCCCAAATATGGTTTGGGATATATCTAAAGAAGCTTTGTATTACGGTAGAGCAGATGAAGAGTATATTCATGGAAGAATTGAAAGACTGCGTAAAGCAGATCAATTTAATAGATTGGTCTCTGTACATGATTTTAAATACTGTTCTAATTTCCCTGAAAAGGTAGACTTTATATCTAGCCAAAACTGGTCGCACAATCTGTATGACAAGATGTTAGCTGCTCAGACAAAATTTAAGGATAAGCCTGTTTTTAATATAGAACATGGTGGTTATGAAGAGGCCCCGTATACCGTTTTTACAGGAGATTATACCAATGCAGAAACGTGCCTAAGAAGAAATTATATGTGTTTGTTTGCAGGAGTATACACTACATATTACTGGCAAGGAGCTTCCTGGAATGCTATTATTTACAATCCTTTTGAACAATCAGAAGATTTTATTAAACCAAAATTTGAATATTTTCAACACATGATGAAACTATTCACTGCATTTGATTTTAGCAAAATGAAACCTACACCTTGGCAAAATGGTAGCGCTTATAATCTAACGAATGATGAGAAGACTGTTTTACTCTACATACATAAAGAAAATTACGGTATAGACGCTGCATTTTTGAAAAAGGAAAGTAGTAAAAGAACTGTGCAATGGTTCAATACATTAACGGGAGAATTTACTACTGTAACAGCTATGCAAGATTCCGGTAAATTTATTTCTCCTTGGTCAGGAAAAGCAGACGCTATTTTGATTTCTAAGCTCAGACAGCCCTAAAAACAGGTGTTTTAATCATTTGCTCTATTATTAAAGACATACGTTTTAATGCTTTTCGCAGGATAATTCGAATTTCGCTACAGAAATTAAAGGAAACCATTTAAGAATTATTTACCATGAATTTAAAAAGATATATGTTGTTTGCCATTCTGGTTTGTTCGTTGGCAATTTCTTCCTGTGCAGATAAAAAGGAGAAAAAAGAAACCGTAGAACAAGAGAAGCCTGTATATGAAGCAAACTGGGAATCTATAAAAGCGAATTATAAAGACCCAACATGGTTTAATGAAAAAAAGTTTGGAATTTTTATCCATTGGGGAGCATACAGTGTTCCTGCTTATAGTTCAGAATGGTATCCTCGTAAAATGTATATGGATACGGCCACATTTTCTGCGCAATTAAAATTAGGAGAAAAAGGTCCATCTGATGTTTTTTTACATCACAAAGAAAATTGGGGAGATCCAAAAACGTTTGGATACAAAGATTTTATTCCAATGTTTAAAGGTGAAAAATTTGACGCCAATGAGTGGATCAACATCTTTGAAAAAGCAGGTGCAAAATATGTCATTCCTGTAGCAGAACACCACGATGGTTTTGCCATGTATAAATCAAATGTGACCCGTTGGAACTCGGTAGATATGGGGCCTAAAAAAGATATTTTGGGCGAATTATTTAAAGCTGGTAGAGATAAAGGTATGATCATGGGAGCTTCTTCTCACTTTGCCTTCAACTGGTCTTTCTATAATAAAAAAGATAAATTTGATACAACAGACCCAGAATATTCAGATTTGTATTCTACCAAGGGTAAAGATTTAACGCAACCTGTATCGGAAGAATTTAAGGAGCTATGGTGGGCAAGAACTAAAGATATTATAGATAACTATCAACCAGATATTTTATGGTTCGATTTTTATTTAGACATCCCTGATTTTGCAGATCAACGCCCTAAATTAGCCGCCTATTATTACAATAAAGGTATTGAATGGGGAAAAGAAGTAGTGTTGCAGGATAAAAATTTCTCTCACGAAGCATTTCCAGAAGGAACAGTTATCTATGATTTAGAACGAGGTAAACTACCTGGAATTAGAAAATTGCCATGGCAAACGGATACCTCAATAGGTAAAAACTCTTGGAGTCATGTAACCAATTGGGAATCTAAGACCGCCAATGAAATTGTAGATGATTTAATTGATATTGTTAGTAAGAATGGAAATCTATTACTGAATGTAGGTCCAAAAGCTGATGGTACTATCCCGGAAGATCAGCAAGCTATATTATTTCAAATTGGCGATTGGTTAAAAATTAATGGCGATGCAATATATGATACTACCTACTGGAAAACTTTTGGTGAAGGTCCTACAGAAGTAAAAAAAGGACACCACTCAGAAGGAGATAATGAAGGTTTGTCTTCCAAAGACATCAGATTTACAACAAAAGATAATAAGTTATTTGCTATCGTTCTTGATTGGCCAGAAGATGGGATTGTAACAATTGAGTCGCTTGCCAAAAATTCAGAATATGTAAAAGATTTAAAGATTACCAATGCGAAAGTTTTAGGTAGTCCGGACAAAATAAAATGGAGTCAAGAGGCTGATGGTTTAAAAGTAACAATGCCAACAGAGAAACCAGGAGACTTTGCTTATGTTATTCAATTCGATTTTTAGTAGTACTGTAGTTTAATTTTTAGTATGTGCCAAGGCTTTGTTTTCTGACGAGTCTTGGCATTTTTTTTTAATCCTAATCTATACATGATGAAATTTAGAAATTCACACTATTCCAACATACCCGTTTACACGCTAAGCGCTCTATTACTTTTTATGGTAGGGTGTAAAAGTTCTGCAGAGGTCACAACCGTAAGAGATAAGAATACCCTAACAACAAATATGTTTGAGAAAAATCTATCTAACTGGGAAGTCTGGATAGGGGCGGTTCATACTTCTGTAGATTTAGACGTAGATAAGTTTGATAATGTTCAAACAGGCAAGCCTTTAGGATTGCATAATGATTTAAAAAATGTCTTTTCGGTACAAGAGGAAAACGGAGAAGCTATAGTAAAAATAACAGGAGAAATTTACGGAGGGTTAACGACGAAAAAAGAATATGGTAACTATCATCTATCAGTTCAATTTAAATGGGGAGATAAGAAATGGGAACCAAGATTAACTACAAAAAGAGATAGTGGCATACTCTATCATGCTAAAGGCCCCCATGGTGCTTTCTGGAATGTGTGGATGGCTAGTGCTGAGTTTCAAGTTCAAGAAGGAGATTGTGGAGATTTCATTGCTTTAGGTGATGTCTACGGGGATGTCCCTTCGGATAAAAAAATGAGAAGCGACGGTAAACCTTATTTTATTTATAATCCTAAAGGGTCTTTAACGCCTTTAAAATGGGGAGCAGATTTTGAATCGGGACAAGCTAGTAAAGCTACTTTACATGAAAAGCCACATGGAGAATGGAACACTTTAGAGATTTATTGCTTAGGAAGTGAAAGTCTTCATGTCGTAAATGGTTTTGTAGTGAACAACGTAAAGAATATTCGGTATGATTTGGATGGGAAAACATACCCTGTTATTAAAGGTAAGATTCAATTACAATCAGAGGCAGCAGAAGTATACTACAAAGATTTAACACTAACACGTATTACTGCGTTTCCAGAGAAATTTAAAGGTTTATAAGCCTTTCAGGTGTAATTAATCATCCGTTCTATATTCTAGAACATACGTAGTCTGCAATCCTAGTCTCTTAAATTAATTTTGAGAGTAGTACTCCGGTAATCATAAAACTCAAATTTAGGACAATGAGAATTTTCACAGGTATCGCTTTTCTTTTGGTGAGTAGTGTTTTTTATGGCCAGACTCCCGAGGTCTCGAAAGATAAAAAATGGGTATTAGTGCCAGAATTATCGGATGAATTTGATCAAGATATTCTAGATACAACCAAATGGCAAAAAGAGCCTATTGGCAATGATTGGGTATGGGATGGTAGGCCACCCGCACTATTTAAAGCTAGTAATGTTGCTGTAAAAGATGGGAAGTTAAATGTTACGGTAGGCAAATTAGATCAACCAGTCACTACTAAAGGTAAAGTATTCACCCATCAAGGAGGTATCGTTAGATCTTTGAACCCTGGAAAAGTTGGGTATTATTATGAGGCTAAGATGAAAGCTAATAAAACAGTTATGTCTTCTACTTTTTGGCTGATGAGTAAGTATGATTGTGAGCAAAAATTAGAATTAGACATTCAAGAATGTGTGGGCAGAACTACTGATAAAACAGAAGTTTGGGCACAAAAATGGGATCAAATTTTTCATGCAAATGCCATACACCGTAAAACTACTTGCAACCCTGAAGCTAAAAGGGTACAGCAGCAATTTACACCAGAAACAAAAAACCATGAACGCTTCTATGTCTATGGTGCTTGGTGGAAATCTGATACAGAAATTTTGTTTTATCTAGATGGTACATATACCTACACTTTAAACCCTACGGTAGCATGGAATATGCCTGCATATATTCATATGGCTATAGAAACATATGATTGGAACCCTATTCCTGATGATGGAGGTTTAGTAACGCATGGTACTTTGGAAGAACGTACGACCCAATATGAATGGGTTAGAACATGGGAGTTAAAATAGATAAGAACAGATTATGAATTTTAATAACAGACGATGAAAAAGCTTTTAGTTACCGCTTGCTTTATAGGTATTTCAGCAGTATTAGATGCGCAACAAAAACCAAATGTGATTGTGGTTTTGGCAGATGATATAGGTATAGGAGATGTTTCTTATTACCGAAAGATGCATTCTGATGCCATAATAGTAGAAACACCCGCTTTAGACCAATTGGCAAAAGAAGGTATGGTTTTTACGGATGCTCATTCACCTGCAGCGCTTTGCGCTCCTTCAAGATATGCAATCATGACGGGCAATAATTGCTACCGTAGTTATGCCCCATGGGGGGTTTGGGGAGCGTACCAACCATCGCCAATTGGCCCAGATCAATTAACCCTTGGAAAGCTCATGAAGAGTGCCGGATACCGCACAGCGTTTTTTGGAAAATGGGGATTCGGAATGGATTTTTTTAGAAAAGATGATCCCACGAAAATTTATGTAGCTCCTAGAAAACATATAGAACTTGATGTAGACATTCGTCAGATTGCAGGAAAAGGACCTATTCAAAACGGATTTGATTACAGCCTAACATTTCCTGCCGGGATTCAGAATGTACCGTATGCCGTATATGAGAATGAAAAATGGATGCCTTTAACACCAAACTCAGAAATAGGATATATCTCTCAAGAAAATATGACCAAGCTTGGGGTTAAATTAGATAAGGATGAAGGTTTGGGAGACACCGCTTGGGATCCGCACGATATGGGACCTTTACTAGTGAATAAAGCTTTAGATTTTATCGAGAACAGTACAGAAGATCACCCCTTCTTTATGTACTACTGCTCTCTTGCAGTGCATTTACCGCATACGCCTTCGCGTGAACTTAATGCCGTTAAAATAGCCGAAACAACGCCTTCTCATCACCTAGATCTTGTAAAAGAATTGGATGTGCAAATGGCTATGTTAATTGAAACGCTTAAGAAAAAAGGAATTTATGAGAATACGATTATTCTATTTACTTCTGATAATGGCGGCCTTCTCCGTAAAGAAACCATTAGTTCAGGGCACCAATCTAATGATATTTATAGAGGAGGAAAAAATCAAGCTTATGAAGGCGGACAAAGAGTACCCTTTATTGCATCATGGCCTGGGAAAATTAAAGCAGGAACTATGTCTAAAGTACCCGTACTAGGATTAGATGTTTTAGGAACGCTTGCGGCAATTACAAACCAAGAAATTGCAGAAAACCAAGCGTATGATTCCGCTAATTTATTACCTATTCTACTAGGTGAAAATTCAAAGGAAGTACACCCATATTTAATGAATCAATCTGGTACAGGTAGAGAGGTTATGATTGTAGAAGATGGTTATAAATTAATTATAGCTTTTGATAAAAATGATAAAACAGATACTACTAGAAAACCAATAGCACTATTCAATTTGAAAGAGAATCGTGAGGAGAACGAGAGTCAAAATTTGATTCATAATCCTAAATACAAATCAAAAGTTAAGCACTTGTTTTCTACATATAATGAAACCAGAGCAGCGGGAACAAAGACAAAAATATAGCAACATTCTTCTAGTGAATAACGCTAGTTTTTTAGAATGCAACAATAGCCATACTGCAAATAAACCAATTATTGAAAATGATAAAATTTAATTTAACACTTTGCCTATCACTGGCCCTTTCGCTTAGTTATGGTCAAAAAGAAAACGCTTCAGCTACTAAAGACGTTAAGCATTTTGAAGAAACCTGGGAATCTCTCGAAAAGGTAAATGCATCACCTACCTGGTTCCAAGATGCTAAATTCGGAATTTATGCACACTGGGGTCCTGTATCTTCTGCTTTTGAAGGATCAGATCCTGAGAAATTTTATGCAGGTTGGCATGGAATGAAAATGTATGAAGATGGTAAAAAAGTCCCTACCAAGAATGGGAAACCTACAACGAACTTTCTACATCACTCTAAGAAATATGGTGACCCTGCAAATCATGGCTACAAACAGATCATAGAACAATTCAATCCTACGGCATTTGATGCAAAGGAATGGGCAGATTTATTTTTTAAATCGGGTGCTAAATTTGCAGGACCGGTTGCTATGCATCATGATAACTTTGCCATGTGGGATAGTAAGAGCACTAGATGGAATTCAAAAAATTACGGCGGTATTGATCCTTCGGCAGCATTAAAGAAAGAGATTGAAGCTACAGGTTTAAAATTTATGGCCTCTTTTCACCACGCTTTTACCTGGCAGTATTTTGCTCCAGCACATCAATATGGAGGTGTAGATCCTAAAGATTATGATTTGTATACCAATCCTCATGATTTAGATTCTAAAACTCCAGATGAGCAATTCTATGCAGATTGGTGGGCAAAGATTAAAGAGTATATGGATGTGTATCAACCAGATTTAATTTGGTTTGATTGGTGGCTAGAAAATATGACGGAAGAGTCTAGACTACAATTTTTAGCCTATTATTATAATAAGGGGATAGAATGGAACAAGGAAGTTGTAGTTTCTTATAAAGAGTCTACGTTTCCTGAAAGTGTAGCGATCAAAGATTACGAACGCGGCAGGCCCAACCAACCAAAATCACCAACATGGCTAACAGACACTTCTCCAGGTGCTTGGTTTTACAGACCAAATGCAAAATTTAAAACTCCAAATGAACTTGTAGATATTCTAGTAGACATCGTTTCAAAAAACGGATTAATGCTTTTAAATGTACCACCTAATCCAGATGGTTCTATTCCACAGGAAATGAAAGATCTATTAATTGAAATGGGCGGATGGTTAGCTATTAACGGAGAGGCTATCTATGGAACAAGACCTTGGACAATATTTGGAGAAGGACCAACAAGGTTACCTGAAGGAGGACATAAAGTAGAGAAATTTAAGATTGAGTATAAGAATACCGATATCAGATTTACTAAAAAATCTGACAAAGAGTTTTATGTAATTGTATTGGATACCCCAAAAGAGGAACTCATCGTAACATCATTATCTACACAAATAGGAGTTCTAAATTCCAAAATAGAACATATTTCTCTTTTAGGAAGTGACGAGAAAATAAAGTGGACAAGAGATGAGCGTGGTTTAGTGCTACAAGTGCCTAAAAAGGTACCTACGAAATATGCGCACGCTTATAAAATTCAATTAGAAGGGTATGTTGAGAACAACATTGGAGGTGATGTAGATGCTCATGTAGAATAAATGAAACTAAAAACTGAATCATGAAAAAATATTCCATTTTAGTACTAGTTCTTATCGGTATATTAGGAACAACGAATATTAGCCAAGCTCAAGAAAATTCGGCTATAGCACCAGGACCCTTTAAAGCAACCGATGCTTCCTTAGAAACGTATCAATATCCAGAATGGTTTCGGGATGCAAAATTTGGCATATGGTCACATTGGGGGCCTCAAGCGGTGCCAAGGCAAGGAGATTGGTATGCGAAGAAAATGTACCAAGAAGGTAGTGATGTTTATAAATATCACTTAGAGCACTACGGGCACCCATCAGAATTTGGGTATAAAGATATTATTCCTTTATGGAAAGCAGAAAGGTTTAATCCAGAGGCTTTAATGGCATTATATAAGAAAGCAGGGGCCAAGTACTTTGTGAGTATGGGAACGCATCACGATAATTTTTTCTTGTGGGATTCTAAAATTCACGATTGGAATTCTGTAAAAATGGGGCCTAAGAAAGATATTGTTGGCCTTTGGCAAGATGCAGCAAAAAAGGAAGGTTTAAAATTTGGCATTTCCGAGCATTTAGGGGCGAGCTATACTTGGTTTCAGCCTAGTCACGGAGCAGATAAAAATGGAGCGTATAAAGGAATCTCTTATGATGGCGCAAATCCTGATTATCAAGAGCTATACCACCAAAAAACTGCTGAAGGAGATACGGAATGGATGACTACAAATAAAAAAATGCAAGAAGAATGGTTGGCGAGCATTAATGAAGTAGTAAATAAGTATCAACCAGATCTATTGTATTCGGATAGTAAAATGCCTTTTGGGGACATTGGTCGTACCATGATTGCTAATTTTTATAATACAAATGTAAGAGCTAATAATGGTGTTTTAGAGGCGATTTACAACTGTAAAGAGCCTTCAGGTGGTAAGTGGGTGCAAGACATGGAACGTGGCGTTATGGATGAGATTAATCCGCATCCATGGCAAACAGATACTTCTATTGGCGATTGGTATTACCGTACAGGTCAGGAATATAAAACAGCGACTTATACCATTCAAATGTTATGTGATATTGTAAGTAAAAATGGAAACTTACTAATTAATATAGTTCAAACTCCAGAAGGCGATGTAGAGCCAGATTTATTAAAGACTTTAGAAGAAATAGGGAATTGGATTGCCATTAATGGTGAAGGTATTTACGGTACACGCCCTTGGAAAGTTTTTGGAGAACGACCAGCGCGATCAGTAACGGTAAAGACAGCTAAATTTAACGAAAAGAACATTACCTATGGTGAAGATGATATCCGATTTACCAAAAAGGGAGATCATTTAATGTATGCATTTTGCTTAGAACAGCCCACGAAAGATATCGCTATAAGATCGCTTGGAAAATCGGCTAACCTGAATACACAAAAGATACGTTCTATTACACTGCTAGGAAGTGATGAAGTCTTAGAATGGAAGGTAAAGAAAGAAGCTTTGATTATTAAGAAGCCAAAAAAGCTACCTGACTTCCATGTAATCGGACTAAAAATTGAATTTGAGTAGTCATTGTTTTTATAGAAAATAACGAGCAAAGGCTTTCAAACTGAAAGCCTTTGCTCGTTAAAAACACTGAAATGCGCAGTAATTAGTGAACTATTTGGTCTTATGTAATAGATACGTATGTGTTTTTGGCTGACTTTTATCTTGAATATGATTTCTTATGGTCGTCAATTGTTTCCAAAGTACTTTCTCGTTAGGCTTTTCTTCAAAATAGGCATTACACATTTTCACTAAATAGGAATGCCAGCTTTTTTCGCGTTGTTTCTCTAGCTCTTGATCTAAGTATATTCGCTTACCTTCAGTAGTATCAGGACCGGTATAATCTTTTAAGTTTTTGTATTCAATAAGTGCAATGATTCGTAATCTGCCATATATCTTATGATAGGCTTCACACAGTTTAAAGACCTCTAGTGCTTGTAGGTATTGAGGAGTATTTTTATATACCGATAAATCTATTCCTGATGCTAGAGAGGTCGCAGAGAATTCGCCTATCATGAAAGAGTCTATTTGCAATTGATAGTTGCCTTGTTTTAAGCCTTTCACCGTCAAAGTTTCTTCATTAATAGCTAATGGAGCTAAAATAGTTTCTTGCTCTTTAAACCTATCAGCAATAGGGAAGGGGAGTGCCTCTTGTATAACATCAAATTTAATGTTCTTTCTTTTACTTACGAGTTTGCTTATGCTACAATTTGTTGCTAATTCTATTTTATTTGACGCAGCATTAATTTGTATAGCAGACAATTTTCCGGAATCTAATACCGAAGTAATTATTTTAGTGGCCATAGCAAAATGCCCTAAATCTCCAGGATGAATTCTATCAGGACCAACAATAGTAAAAGTGCTATCCTTTTGTTGTGCTGTATGATTTATTTCGTTTAAATAATCATAGAAATTAACTAGTGGGGCCTTGTTTTCAAGGGCTAACATTCTAATATGGGCAGCACATTTGGCCAAAGCTTCATTACAACCAACATCATTAACTTGATCTATTTTTGCCGTTTGATCATAAATGGTAGGTGTGAGAAAAATGGGTTTTATATCATGCTCTTTTAATAAAGCTACGATATGTGTTGTCTGTTGATAGTAGTGTGCTAATGCTTCTTCTCTTTTATTTAGTATCTCTTGGGTAACGTCAATCCCTTCAGCATACAGCTGTCTTTGTATATCATTCATACCTAACATCAAGAAGGCGTAATCTGGCTTTAATGCAAGAATATCTTTTTCAAACCTGTAAAGAACCCCATCAGCAACATCACCTGAAATACCATTATTATAAACTTCTAAGGCTAAATCTGGATATCGGGTGGTTAAATAAGATTGCAGGATCATATGATATCTGCCGTCTTGTGTAATACTATTGCCAATAAAACTAATTTTATCTTTTGCGTGAAGCGTAATGTTTTTTTGTCCTTGTAACGCAAATGCCAAACCAATAAATAGGACTAGAAATAAGCTACTATCACTTTTTATTACTCGTTTAGAGTTTCTCATTTTTTAATTTAATAGGTTGGTTTGTAGTTAATAAAAATCCCAAAAATCATATTTTTCGCCTTCAATATTTTCTTTTTTATCACCTAACTCCGTAGCCTTGGCTTTCATCTCGTTACGCATTTGAGTTATTAAGGCGCTATTTTCAGGGAAGAAGGATAAGTCTTGTGTTTCCCAAGGATCTGTTTTAATATTGAATAACTGTGTAACTTTTGAACCTGCTTCTGTTTCGCCATCCTTTTTAGAAAAATCTTTAGCACGTACATACTCTATCAATTTATAATCACCTTTACGATAAGCTCTTTGAAATTGTCGGTAGGCATGATAGGTATAATCGCGAACGTCTGTAACTTCATTATTTATAATTGGCAATAGACTTTTACCCGAAACTGTATTTGGAGCTTCCACGTTGGTGAAATCACAAATAGTTGGGAAAATATCATGGATATAGGCAAAGCCATCATAACGTGCTCCCTTATTCTTGATAAGATTGCCAGAAAAAATTAAAGGCACATGAACACCATCTTCATCATAAATGTTTTGTTTGCCCATCAACCCATGGTTACCAACAGCTAAGCCACTGTCTCCAGACAAAACAATCAATGTGTTTTCATAGTGGCCGCTCTCTTTTAAGGCGCTAATTACTTTTCCTATCTGAGCATCTAAGTGGGTAATAATGGCATAATAATCTGCCAATTGTTGCTTCGCTACTAGTGGAGTTCTTGGCCAAGGAGCCAATTCTTCATCTCTTAGAAACATATGACCATTATCAAACGGGTGTTGCGACATATAAGAAGGTGGTAATTGTATGTTTTCTGCGGTATAGAGGTCCTTATATTCTTGTGGTGCTTGACGCGGGTCATGTGGGGCATGAAAAGCCAAATACATTAAGAATGGTTTTTTACTCTTATAGGATTTAAAATACGAAGCTGCTTCGTGCGCAAATACTTCTGAAGTATGTGGCCCATTTTTTTCTGTTCCTGTAGGTCCTCTTTGTGCATCATTAGGAATTGGTGCTTTGACTATTTTTCCTTGCTCATCATACACTAATAAATAGGCATCTTCTTTTTTAAATTCTCCTGCCGTTTCCCAATCGTAGAAAGGCATTCTAAAATGATCTACGAGGTAAACTCCCCTACCCATTATTTTATCGCCAGAGGTAAAACTACGTTTTAAAGAAGCTCCATCTTGATGCCATTTTCCAATAATATGCGTTTTGTAGCCTTCCTTTTGAAAAGTTTCGCCTATGGTTTTATTTTCTTGTGGTATCGTGTGGCCAGCGCCTTGAAGTTCAAATACGTTGGTTCCGGTGAGGAGCATAGCTCTACTAGCCACACAAGTAGCGCCCGTAAAAGCCCCCATCAAGTAGGCGTTTTCAAAAGCTACCCCATCTTCAATTAATGCATCTATATTTGGAGTTTGAACCTCCATGCCTCCTAGTGCATGGATCCCTGAATATCTGTGGTCATCCGTATAAATAACTAAGACATTGGGGGTGCTTTTTTTTCTCTGTCCAAAACAAGAGGTGAATACATTGAGGATAAAAAATAACCCTATGAATTTAAAAAATACATGTGATATTTTCATTAGTGTTTCTGTTGTAATGTTTCATTTTCTTTACGGATACGTTCTCTTTGGGTATCGCTTAATCCTTGCTTAAAATATATTTCAGGCCTATGATATACATGGTGCTTTTTCATCTGAGGATCCTCTAAGTCTTGACTCAAATCACAGTCGAACCGCACTAAAATAGCATGATTTTTATCCCACGTAGTGGCATTGGTAAAATGAGACAAGCCCCAAGTAATACCTCTTCCATCTTTTGTATTGGTAAAAGCATCTGGAATAAAAGGTCCAGCGGCTGTTGGCATTAATTCTACCAGTGCTGCTATTTCAAAGTTTACCCCATCTTTAGCAAACTGTATGGTATTATGTTCGTTGCCATCTCGTATGGTAAGTGCGGCTATTCCTTCTTTGAATGGAAATAAGGTAGTCTCATGGCCAGAGGTTAAGACAGGATTCAAAGGATTTTTTGTAAAGGGCCCATAAGGGTTATCGGCTGTTGCCAAACCTTGCATTCTTACCAAGTTTGGCTTTCCATCAAAATCAGATTTATAATACAAGTATATTTTATCATTATACACCAAAGGGTAAGGATCATGAATAGAATATTGATCCCAAGTATCTTTAGGACCATTGGGAATAACAATTTTATTGGTTGCTGTCCAAGGTCCATCAGGAGAATTAGCATAAGACATCAATACTGGGCAATCATCTCCTCGTAAGCCACTGGCTTCACTAAAGCCTTGGTAATACATATAATACTTGTCTTTCCATTTAAGAATATCTGCAGTAGCTACAGACCGATGTCCTAAATTTGGTTTTGGTGGTCTTGGAATGGCGACACCTTGCTCTTTCCATGTAAAACCATCAGTGCTCGTGGCATACCATATTTCGGCTAAATCCCAATCAGCAGAGGGGATAGTTTCAGTAGCCGATTTGGCACCTTTTGGTGGTGTAGGAGTTTCTCTATAGGTATACCATACATAATATTTTCCGTTTTCAAAGATTACTTTAGACGGGTCTCTACGCGTAATGGTACCATCATGATTGCTGTAATCTAAGCCTTTGATTTCAGTATACTTAAATTGTGTGTATAACTCATTGTCTTCTGGTCGTGGTGCTGTGTAATTCTCGTAGTTGCGATTCATTGCGGCACTAAGGGGTTGGTTGGGTTTTTCTTTAGGTAATTTAAAAGGAAAACTCTGAGAAGTAGCTGTATGGGATACTAAAAGGAGTAGCCCTACAAGAGGCAAAATAAGCTGTTGTTTTTTCATAATTTATATTATTCTTTAATTACTATTTCAGATCGTTGGTCTGCAGTAGTGGTTTTGAACTTTAGGTCGTTAATTTTTAATTCTTTTATATGCCTTGCATATAAACCATAGGCTGGTAACACCTTAAAAAAGCTGAATTCCGGATACCGCGTTTCGTCTTCGGGAACTTCAATAATATCGGTAGCTTTTCCTCCACCAGGTAAATCAATAGAAATATGATCTAGTGTTAACGACCCTATTTTGTATTTGGGAGTTCCTGTAATCAAAATTCCAGAGGGAGGTGAAATCCTGGAGCTATCTAAACCTCTAGTAGTTGCTTTTATATTTCTGATAACAACATCTTTAATAGATCCTACTGCTTGTTTGTTGGTGGTCCTATAGGTTCTTAAACGCTCTCCTAAACGCACAAAAATGGGCATGTCTACCTGATTCATTTCTATATTTTCTATGAGTACGTCATGAATATTAGCGCCATCTACACTTAATATTTTTATGCCCCCTCCTTTGGTATCTTCAATTGTACAATCGCGGATATCAATATTATAGAAATCGCCCATAGATTCCGTTCCAAACTTAATAGCTCCCCAATCACTCCTTAAGGTGCAATTAGAAACTTTTACATTGTAGGTAGGTAGTGGACTCGTAGATTTTATACAAATAGCATCATCGCCAGAATTGATAGTACAATTTTTAATTACAATATCATGACTAGAATCTAAATCTATACCATCATTATTTTTATTTGCATGATTATAGATGGATACATTATCTATAAGAATTTTACTGGATTGAAAAAAATGACAGGCCCACGCTGCGGCTTCTCGTATATGAATATTTTTTAGGGTAATCTGAGTGGTTTTTACAAAACGTAATAAAAAAGGACGATTACCTCCAAATGTGTCTTCTCCCGAGATACCTAAAGCTTTCTTTTTTATAGCAAGATTTTTTGCAAGAAAGGCTGCGCCATTTCCGTCAATACTTCCGGTACCAGAAATACCTATATTTTTGGCACCTATTGCACCAATTAGGCAGGTGCCACGTTCTTGGCCCGTAGCATCTATAAAAGTATCTATACTTTGATAATCTTGTGGGTTAGCACTGCCCATAAGTTTAGCATTTTCATCAATTTGAAGGGTGACATTATCTTTTAAAAGAATCGTACCACTGCTAAAAATGCCCTCTCTGAGGAGCACAATTCCACCACCATTTTTTGAGCATTTATCAATAGCTTTCTGAATAGCTTTTGTATTGATGGTTATACCATCGCCTTTGGCGCCAAAATTTTTTATATCGTAAATCTTTGGCTTCGGACTAAAAGAAACCATTGCTCCTAAAAAAAACAGCGCTATAACCAATGAGGTTATACTATAAACAATTATATTTTTCATACTAATTTTTACGATCAACTAATTCCCAAGATCGTACCCAATTGTAAGAGGTAGTTCTATCTTCTTCAGAGAGGTTCATGCCTCCATTTTCGGGTACAGGGTTCCAGTCATATGTTTCTACAACCATTCTTAAATACATTTCTATGTCATAATCTGCAGGTGGTGTAACCTTTGATTGAAATTTGCCATCTAAAAAGAATAGAACTTCATCTTTAGATTTCCACCAAACACCATACACGTGAAAATCATCGTATACTTTTCCTCCAGTATCTCCTTTACTTTTATTTGAGCCTTTTTCATAATCACAACCTTCAGGAATATTTCTACTGTGGGTATTTGAATTCATAGATTGATCAAAATATTTCATCCACGCTGCATCATTGGTAATTTGGCCCACACACTCTTGTATGTCTAATTCTACCGTTCTTTTATCACAATCTTCTAATTCTCTAGATTCATTAATCATCCAGAATGTAGAAGACATAAAGGTTTTATTAGCTTTCATTTTACATTCATAATAACCATAGGTCATGGCGTTTTTTGAACCGACATAACCACCACCATGTGTAAATTCTTTACCCTGTTTCATTATGGGTTGTGGGAGCAGTTTGGTGGTGATTTGTAAGCTACCCTTATCTACTTTTATATTTTCTGCTTGGAATAGCCCTGGAGCTCGACCAATCCAACCTTGTCCAGAAATCTGCCATTTATTTTCATCCACTTTCTTCCCATCAAATTCGTCTGACATGTTTTTTATTAGTTTCCACTGCTTTGAAGAAGGTTTTGGATCTTCACCTTTGTTAAAATGTGGTGCTTTTTGTGCGAAGACCGTACCGGCTGCGAATAGGCAACTAGTAAGTAGCGTAATTTTTAGTTTGTTTAGAATTGATTTCATAGGTATTGATTTTATGGTTTTAATACGGTAATTCATGATTAAGATATTTGAGCCTTTCTTGAATTAGTTTGTTTTTAAGGACAGCCTTGTTTATCAATTCACTATTAATAGAAAATTGATCGTTTTTATAATAATCTTGTTGCAGTACAATAGTATTGAGGAGCAATAGCGCTTCTTTTTCATTGTTAGATTGATACAAAAGGTTCGTTAAGGCATTAGAACTATCTTTTAAACCGGTAATACCTAAAAATTCTGCTGCTCGCATACGGTTAATTAATAAAGTATCAGAAGTCATAAGTGCTTCAATTTTATCAGATAATTCGCTAGCCTTTAGTCCAAAACTAGAACAGCTTATCAATGCCCAGTAGCGTTCTAGTTCATCAGGAGAATCTAAATATTTTAATAATTTTGGTTTCGCCTCGTCAAAAGGGAGAAGCTGTAAATTGGCGATTTTTAAATAGCTAGAAATGTTTTTTTTGTGAGCTGCACCAAAGGCAATGGGGTTAATAAAGGCTTTTTCCATGATAAGATGCTCTGGATAAAATGAAAGGTCTGGCATTGATTTTATCCAAGAATTTAAGCTTTTCCTTAATTTCAGTAACTCTTTATGGTACGCAGCATCATAAGCTAAATTATTAGTTTCAAAAGGATCTTTTTCAACATCATAAACTTCTTCAGGAGCTTTCGGTTTAAAAAAGCTAGCTTGTATTTCGTTTAGTTGCCCCTTATCAAACAATAGTTTCCATTCACTATAGGCTAATTGTTTATACCGGTAATTATTCATTAAACCATCTACATTAAAAGGCTGAAAATTCCGGATGTACTTTAAGTTGCCTATACGCACACTTCTAACCATATCATACTTTTCATCAAACCGATCGGCATAGCCAAAAGTTTCTTTATTTTGAAGTGTATGTTTAGAAACGTTTCTGCCTAGAAAAGGAACGCCGTCTATAGTTTTAGGTACTTTTACTCCTGCTACATTTAAAACGGTAGCACTGAAATCTACAAAGCTTACAAACGTATTGGTAGAGGTGCCACTTGAAAAAGGAGCTAGGTGTTTATATTGCTCAGGAATAGAGACTATTAAAGGTACATGCAAACCAGTTTCTTTTAAATAGCCTTTGCTATTTGGTAAAACTCCCCCATGATCTCCATAGTAAAAAATGATGGTGCTTTCTAATAGATTGTCGCGCTTTAATTCACAAATCACTTCACCCACTTCTGCATCCATTTTACTAATCCTATCTAGATAAAATGCATTTGTGTAGGAAAATATTTTTGTTTGTGGATGGTTAGGTTGTACAAAGACTTGTTCTAAAGCTGTATTTGTAGGGGTAGTATTCATCTCTTTTTCTGAAAAATGTAGACTACCTTCATGAGTGGTACCTATGTTATACACATGAAAAAAGGGTTGTCCTTTTTTTCTGTTTCTCCAACTAGCTTTGTTAGAAGAGTCATCCCAGACATTATTATTTTTGTGAATGTTATAATCTTCTTTTGCATTATTTGTGGTGTAGTAACCGGCCTCACGTAGATATTCTGGAAACATTTTAATGTTTTCAGGGAGCGTGACTTTTTGTTCAGATCTATGGTAATGTGTTGCCAATTTAGGGCCATAAACTCCAGTAATAATGCTAGACCTGGCCGCACTGCAGACTGCTGCATTTGAAAAAGCGCGGTTAAATTGGATTCCGTTTTGGGCTAGTTTTTCAATAGTAGGGGTATGCACACCATGTGCATCAAAAAGTTTCATGTAATGTTTGGAATTGTCTTCCGAAACAATCCAAACAACATTGGGCTGTTGGGCTTTAAGGTTCGCAAAATAACAAAATAGGAGTGTGGAGAAGAAAAAACTATAGTTCATCTTTTTAATTTAATTTTAATTCAGGATTCGTTAGCTCTTTTCGGTTTAGATATACATTCTTGACGTTTCCATTTAGGACATCATCAAAAACTACGGGTTTTCGTTTATCATCAGTAATGGTGATTAGTTGAAAGTTGTTTATGTATAAACCATCAATATGTCTGGCATATATTCCTGAAGCGGGTAATGTACCTACTTTACTGAATTCTGGCCACCAACCATCAAGTGTCTCTAGAGTGTATTCCTTGATGCCTTTTTTATCGGAATCTTCTTGCGTACCGCCACCAGAAACGGTCATTTGAATGTTGTTTAACTGAATGTCTGTGATATATTTATCATGCATACCTGTTAAGAATAGGGCCGTATTTTTATCTAATTCTCTATTGTCAATAATCATATTGTTGAATGAAAAGCTATGCATGGCCTTCATTGGCAGCATGGTTTCAGGAGCATCTACACCAGCACGTTGTTGGCAAAATGTCATAAAAATAGGTCTAGGAACATTTTTCATAATGATGTTAGAGAACACCATATTTTTCATTTCGCCTCCTTCATTCATTTGAATTTTTAATCCAGAATCTTGAATGTCATGAAAGGTGCAATTACTTACCGTTACCGACTCGAAATCTCCTCTAGAGGCTAATCCAATGCGCATAGCAGCCCATTTACTAGTGAATACACAGTTGGTAATTACAATGTCTTTACAGGGTTTGTCTGGTCTTGAGGTTTGTAAGCAGATAGCATCATCACTGGTATCAAAAGAAGAATTGGCCACACGTACATTTGTACATCCGTCAAAATCTAGTCCGTCTCCATTATTATTAACTCGGCTGATAATTTTTATACCATCTACCACAATTTGATCACAATACAACCATGCTGAGGTCCATGCGGCAGGATTTAAAAGGGTTACTTCTTTTAATTGGATATTGGAGCAATTAAGAAAGCGCATCATCATAGGGCGGCCACCTTTTTCTTTTGTGAAATATTTTGGATGCCCATTAGCATCTATGGTCCCTAAACCTTTAATCGCAAAGGATTTTGCATCCCGCGCAAAAATCAAGCAACGATCCATATGCGGCTCGTTCTTATACGTGTTTTTATGCGTGTCTGTGGTATAATCTTCTATGTCCGGACTACCTAATAAGACAGCTCCATTTTCTATATAGAGGGTTACAAAGTTTTTTAGGTAAATGGTGCCTATGACAACGGTTTTACCGGCAGGGATAATTACGTTTCCCCCTCCATTCTTAGTACAAGCATCAATAGCGGCCTGCACCGCTTTGGTGTCTTTAGTAATTCCGTCTGCTTTTGCACCATAATGTAATACACTAAAATCTGTAGCAAATACCTGCAGTTGAAATCCGATAAAGAATAGTAAGATTATTTTTTTCATATTAGCGTTGGTATTTAGTGTAAATAGCAGATAAATCAGTCTTATCTGATGTTTTATGTTGCCATGTTTTGAGTTGTTCTAATAAATTTAGCACGGTACTTTTTGATTTTTTTCTGGTAATTAGATTAACCGTTTCCCAAGGGTCTTTTTTTAAATCATACAATTCTAAGATTCCTGTTTTAGGGTAAACTATTAGTTTGTTGTCTTCAGAAATGATTCCTCGTTGATCATCAAACATGGCTAAATAAATAGAGGTTCTGGCTTTTCCTGTTTGGGTTAAGAGCGGTACTAAACTTTCAAAATCTGTTGGTTCGTTTACTTCAAGGTCTAACAAATCAAATAGGGTAGGAACCACATCTTGCAGATAAACGCGAGATGAAATTTTACTGTTTGGAGTAATACTTGGAGCTTTTATAATTAGAGGAGCGGTAACACTTGGTTCATAGAGGCAAACCTTACCCGCTACACCATTTTCACCAAAATTAATTCCGTGATCAGAAGTAAAGACAATCAATGTACGGTCATAGAGCTTTTGTTCTTTTAAAGTATTAATAATAGCTCCTATACGATCATCCATATGAGTAACCATAGCATTGTTTTGCTGCACGCGTTGTTGCATGGTTTTAGATCGTAGCGGATTATTGGTATACTGATATTTTACGTTTGTATTTAGTGGAGTGCTATCCACAACACTCGGTGGTAGCAAGACTTCATCCGCAGGATACATGTCATAATATTTTTGCTCAGTTTGTCTGGGAACATGGGGAGCATTAAAAGCTACGTAGGCAAAAAAGGGCTTGTCGTTTTTATACCCTTTGAGGAAGTCAATAGCCTCGTTGGCCGTAATATCTGTAATATGGCCTCCTTCCGAATTATAGGTTTTCAATTGTCCAGGTTGTATGCTTCCCGTTTCATTAAAAATAGCTTTTACATTTTTTCCCATGGCGTGCCATTTCCCTGTCATATAGGTATAATACCCATGGTCTTGTAATTTCTCTGGTAAAGATTTTGGGGCATTTTGTTTATTTATTTCTTGAGATTTCCATAAGTATTTTCCATAAATAAGCATGGTTCTACTTGGAATACACACGGCGGGAGACCAACAACCCATATTGTAGGCAGCCGTAAATGAAGTGCCTTCTTTTGCTAAAGCATCAATATTTGGGGTACTTATAGTCTTATTTCCATAGGCACCAACTGTTTGATTACTTTGATCATCAGATTCTATAAATAAAATATTTAATTGGGCAAAGCTAGTTAGGGTATACCCAAAACTTAGAAAGAACATAAAGCGTCTTAATTTCATTTTTCAGTGTATTAAGGCTATTGGAACTTATAGTTTAGTGTTCAAAAATCTAAATAAAGAATAACCGTTTTATGAAAAATAAAAGTAGAAATAGATCTATAGGAGAAGGGTAAGAGATAGCTATTATACTACCATAAATGATTTATTTGTATAGTAAATAGGAAGAGAATTCCCTTTAAGAGAGCGAAATTAAAAGAATCTGCTTTTGTAGTAACCGCTATTTAATTTTTACGGAAGAATCTCTGATATTTAATCTTCCGTTTAATATGATCGTCTGGGGAACAAACAAGCCTTTATTATTAATCTGATCAAGTAGTAATTTGGCAGTAGTTTGACCTATGTCATTTGTGGGTTGCTCAACCGAAGTTAGGGTGGGGTGGGTGTGTTTTGCTAAAGAAGATTCTGTAAAGCCAACTATGGCAATATCATTAGGAATTGTTAATCCATTTTTTTTAAAGATGGTCATGGCTCCAATAGCACAAGAATCATTTGCAGCAAAAATGGCTCGAGGAATTTGATTCTTATCAATCATTTCTTGAGCAATTCTTTCACCATCTTCCATAGTAAATCCACATGAAATTATTTTTCCTACAGGCATTTTATGCTTCTTGAAAGCATCTTCAAAACCTCTTAACCTATTTTTTGTTAGTGTTAGATTTACAGTTCCTGTTAGATGAACAATGTCAGTGTATCCTTGTACAATTAAATGTTCTGTGGCAAATAGCGCCCATTTGTAGTCATCAAATAAAACTTTAGAAGCCGCTATTTCTTCCACTGTCCGATTAAAAAAAACAATGGGAATCTTTGAGTCAATGAGACTCTTATAATATTCGTTATTCTTAATTTCAGAAGTTAATGATATTATTAAGCCATCTACCATATTGTCTACTAAGGTTTCGACATTTTTTCGTTCTATTTCCCAAGAAGAATTAGATTGCATTACCAATACTTGATACCCTTCATCGAGCAATACTTTCTGTGCGCCTAACATGACTTCCGGAAAAAAATTGGTATTGAATTCAGGTACCACAATGCCAATATTAAAAGAGCGTTGCTGACTTAATTTTCTCGCTATAGGATTTGGTTTATAACCTAATTCCTTAGCCGTTTTCAGGATTAAATTTTTAGTTTCTTCCTTTATATCATATTTATCATTAAAAGCTCTGGATACAGTTGAAATAGAAACATTTAATTTCTTTGCAACATCTTTAATTGTAACATGTTTCATGACGTAATATTACTTAATAATATTATTTTCGGCAAATTTCGGAAACGTTTCCGTTAAAAAGTTAGGTTTCGGAAACGTTTCCGAAGACACTTTTTCTGAGCTAATCAGAAAAACTGATGCTTTTATTCTAATTTACCAGTCAATCTCTTTATTCAATTATGGGAAGCATCGATATTTCGGTTATAGTAGTTTTTACTTTATTAATTTTTATCTGCGGGATGAGTTTCTCAAAAGCGGGTAAGAATATGAAATCTTATTTTTCTGCAGGAGGCGCATTGCCTTGGTGGATGAGTGGGCTTTCTTTATTCATGAGTTTCTTTTCTGCAGGTACTTTTGTTGTTTGGGGAGCTATCGCTTATGAAAGCGGATGGGTAGCCATATCTATCCAATGGACCATGTGTATTGCCGGAATAATAATAGGTCTTTTTATTGCCCCAAAGTGGCAAAAAACTAAGGCCATGACTGCCGCTGAGTTTATTACGGATAGACTAGGGTATAGAACTCAAAAAATATACACGTATTTATTTTTATTAATATCTATTTTCACGATGGGAGCTTTCTTATATCCCGTGGCTAAAATTGTAGAGGTTTCTACAGGAATACCCATTAATGTAAGTATTATAAGCATAGGAATACTCATTCTTCTATATACTTCTGTTGGAGGCTTATGGGCAGTTATCGTTACCGATGTGCTTCAGTTTGTAGTACTTACAGCGGTAGTACTAATCGTAGTACCCTTATCATTTGATAAAATAGGCGGTGTAGATGCTTTTATTTCTAAAGCTCCAGACGCGTTTTTTCAATTCGTAAATGAAGAATATTCTCCTTTATTTCTAGTAGCTTTTGGTTTGTATAACCTGTTTTTTATTGCAGGAAATTGGGCATACGTACAACGATATACGAGTGTGGCAACACCAAAGGATGCAAAAAAAGTAGGATGGCTCTTTGCGGGGTTATATGCCGTTAGTCCATTAATATGGATGCTTCCGCCTATGATTTATAGAGTACTGAATCCAGAATTAGGTGGATTAGCTAATGAAGGTGCTTATTTACTAATGTGTAAAGAAGTACTTCCTGTGGGGATGTTAGGTTTAATGCTTGGGGGGATGATTTTCGCTACCTCGAGTTCTGTAAATACCACCTTGAATATCTCGGCAGGAGTGTTGGCGAATGATGTGTATAAACACTTTAGACCTAATACTACGGACGAAGGTTTGGTGAACATAGGAAAATTAGCTACCATAATTTTGGGGATCATCACCATACTCATTGCACTCTTTGTTCCTTATTTTGGAGGTATTGTAGAAGTCGTAATGACACTAGCGGCACTTACTGGTGGTGCTATGTTTTTACCACCGCTTTGGGCATTGTTCTCAAAAAAGCAAACAGGCACAAGTATCTTATCGGTTACCTTAATTTCTCTTACCATCAATGCTTTTTTTAAATTCTTGGGTCCGACGCTATTAGATCTTAAACTAGATAGAGCCTCAGAAATGGGCTTAGGAGTGGGGGTTCCTATTATTTTACTCCTATGTTATGAGTTTTATTTTACAGTTAATTTTTCAGAAAATAAAGATTACGAAGCTTATATGGCTCAAGTTGCCGGTAAGTTGGTGATTGTAGATGATACTTCAAGTACAGATAATAAAAGGGGCACTCGTGTCATAGGAATCGGTATAGCGGTTACAGGTCTAATTATTTTGATACTGTCCTTCATTGCAGCTACAGGAGCAATGATGGTAGGTATCATGGGGGCTGTAGTTGCAAGCCTTGGAAGTATAATTACGTATAAAAGTTTTAAATAAGCACAGCAGTTATGTTACTAGAAAAGTACAGCAAGCAAGAAAGAGGAAATAGCACTATTAATCTAGTTTCTGATTTTGTCATCGTTGGAGGAGGAGTAGCGGGAGTTTGTGCTGCAATAACGGCGGCGAGACAAGGAATAAAAACCGTGCTCATCCAAGATAGACCTGTATTGGGGGGTAATGCTTCCTCGGAAGTTCGATTATGGATTTTAGGAGCCACTTCGCACATGGGCAACAATAATCGTTGGGCTCGTGAAGGAGGCGTTATTGATGAAATACTAGTGGAAAATATGTACCGTAACAAGGAAGGAAATGCGGTTATTTTTGATACAGTTTTATTGGAAAAGGTTTTGAACGAAACCAACATCACCTTATTACTTAACACTAGCGTCTATGATGTGGAGAAATCTAATGATAGCAGCATCAAATCAGTAACAGCATTTAATTCTCAAAATTCAACAACCTACGTTGTTAATGCTCCCTTGTTTTGTGATGCTTCTGGCGATGGTATTGTCGCTTTTAAAGCGGGTGCTTCGTTTAGAATGGGAGCAGAAAAAAAGGAAGAATTTGGAGAATTATTTGCTCCAGAAAAATCATATGGAGAACTGCTGGGCCACTCTATGTATTTTTATAGTAAACGCGAAGATCATCCTGTTACTTATAGACCTCCAGATTTTGCTTTAAAAGATATTACCGAAATTCCTAGGTATAAAGCTATAGGGAAAGACGATAAAGGATGTAGGTTTTGGTGGTTTGAGTTTGGTGGTAGAAAAAACACGATTTATGATACTGAAGAGATAAAATATGAACTTTGGAAAGTTATCTATGGTGTTTGGGATTATATTAAAAATTCGGGTGAATTTGATGATGTAGAAAACCATACACTTGAATGGGTGGGTACGGTTCCAGGCAAACGTGAAAGTAGGCGTTTTGATGGTTTGTATATGATAAAGCAACAAGATGTTATAGAACAAAAAACGTTTTATGATGCCATTGCTTTTGGCGGCTGGGCAATAGATTTACACCCTGCAGATGGTGTTTATAGCAAGCTTTCTGGGTGTACACAATGGCACTCTAAAGGCATTTACCAAATTCCATACCGCTCTTTTGTAAGTAAGGATATAGATAATCTTTTTTATGCGGGTAGAATAATAAGTGCCACACATGTGGCATTTGGTTCCACACGGGTGATGGCCACTACCGGGTTTTGTGCGCAGGCAGTAGGTATGGCCGCCGCTATTTGTACTCATAATAACATTCTGCCAAAGAATATTTTAGAATCAGATTTCCTTAAATTATTACAAGATAAATTGAATATTAACGGACAGAGTATACCCAATATTCCTATTAAATCGTCATCAAATTTGATTACTTCCGGTACGGTTTCTGCATCTTCATCGCTAGAATTAAAATCCATTCCTTTTGATGGTGCGTGGACAAATTTAGGCACTGCCGCAGCTCAATTACTTCCGTTAAGCGCTCATACAAAATATGAATTTACCGTATGTGTCAATGCCGAAGAAGATACCACTTTAGAGGTGCAGCTACGTAGCTCAGCAAATGCTAAAAGTTATACACCAGATGTACTTGTAGAAACTGTTACGATTGAACTTAAAAAAGGAGCACAACATGTTTCTTTTTCATTCCATAAAAGTATCAAGGAAACGCAATATGCTTTCGTAACCTTTTTAAAAAATGAAAAGATAAATTTAAAGAACTCTACCAAGCGCTATTCTGGAGTGCTATCCGTTTTTAATGGGGTGAATAAGGCCGTTTCTAATAATGGAAAGCAAACTCCACCTGAGGGTTTAGGAGTAGACACTTTTGAGTTTTGGATACCCCAGCGTAGACCAGAAGGACATAATATTGCCATGGAGATTTCTCCGGCCATAGCTGCTTTTGATGTCTCCAATATTGGAAACGGGTATGTACGACCTTGGGGAACAACAAATGCCTGGGTTGCCGATTTGGAAGATGAAAACCCGAAGCTTACCATATCTTGGAAAGAGGAAGTAGCACTGCAAGAAATTAAAATTTTCTTTGATACGGATTATGATCATCCTATGGAATCTACATTAATGGGGCATCCAGAAGATGTTACTCCGTTTTGTGTACGCAATTATACTATAAAAGATAATATAGGAAATGTGTTATTTAAAAAGGAAGGGAACTATCAAACTATAAATACTGTCACTTTTGAATCTTCTATAAAAATATCCGGATTGGTAATAGAAATGGAACATCCATCTGAAAATGTACCTGCTTCCATATTTGAAATCTTATGTATGTAATTATGAAAAACGGATATTTTCTTTTGTTTTTATTCTTTGGTTTTTTGAGTTATGGTCAGCAGTTGTCTGACTTAAATGATGGAGAGGAACAGCTTGACTTGAATGGAAAGTGGAAGTTTAATGCCATCTATGGCGAAGGATCAAACTACAATAATATCAAGGCTCAGGAAGAAGACTTAGTTATTGATAATACAGATGAACATCAAATTGAAATTAAAGGAGATTGGATAGTTGCGACAGAAGGAGAAAGGGAATCTCGTTTTTATGGCGCATCGTATTTAAAACATCACTTTGGTAGCCTGCAAGATGATGCCAGTGTATCATATGTACCCAAATTGCCTGCATCCGGATATTATGAGGCTTTTGTGCGGTTTCCTTTTGCTATAAATTTAAATACAAAAATAAATATACATCACGCTAAAGGAACAGATGTACAGTTTTTTAATCAGCGTACACGTTGCGACGAATGGTTGAGTTTAGGGATTTTCACCTTTGAAAAAGATAAACGCTCTACAATAGAAATTACTTCAGATATAGCGGGTGTGGGTGTATCTGCGGATGCAGTATTATTTAGACCCGTGTCCAACGAAAAGATAGCGCAAGCTAATTTGGAGAAAAAGACTATTTTTTTAAGTGATTTTGATGATTCCCATTGGGATAGTTTGAAAGTTCCTGGGCATTACGGTATGATTAATGAATTTTCTAATTACACCGGTAAAGCATGGTATAGAAGAACATTTGAAACTCCGGTAGCTTGGCAAACTTCTCCTCAAAAAAGAATTCGATTAAAATTTGATGGCGTTTACCATATAGCTAGAGTGTACTTAAACGGTGTGTTGGTAGGAACGCATCAAGGCGGGTTTACGCCTTTCGAAATAGATGTTACGGAAAACATAAGTTTAGACAACCATAACCTATTGGCTGTTGAAACCGATAATAATGCCTTAGTAGGTGCTACGTGGAATTGGGGTGGTATTATCAGAGATGTTACTTTGGTTAGAAATGATGAGGTGCGCATAAAGCATCAATACATACATGCAGATCCAGATCTAAAAACGGGTAAAGCTGAGTTACATTTAAAAATTAAGATAGAGAATAGTGGTACTACGGCTAGAACATTAACGGTGAATAGTCAAATTTTAAATGAAATTAAGGTAAAACAGTTTACTCAAAAAGTAACAGTACCAGCATATTCTGTGAGTGAAGTTATTTTCACGGGTGAGTTGTCTGCAACTGATGTTGAGCTTTGGCATTTTGATAATCCGCATTTGTATCAGATAGTAAGTACTATTTCAGAAAACGAGAAAGTAGTACATGAGTTAAAGGATAGATTCGGAATTAGGAAAGTTACATTGACCAAAGATAATTTGATATTAAACGGTGAAGCCGTTCGGTTGTCAGGCTATAATAGAGTTAGTGATCACCGCTATTGGGGGTCTTCAGAGCCACAAGAACTTATTGATCAAGATGTAGATTTAATGAAAAATGCAGGAGCTAATTTTATGCGTATCATGCATGGAACTCAGAATAAAAAATTGATTGAGCGTTGCGACGAAAAGGGAATTTTACTGTTTGAAGAAGTCAATGTTCGCGATTTGGATAATGCAGAATTTACAGCTCCAGAATATCCTTTGATAAAATCATGGATTAAAGGAATGGTAGAAAGAGATAGCAATAGCCCTAGTATTATTGGATGGAGCGTTGGTAATGAATTGTCTGAACATTATGACTATGCTACAATGATGATGGATTATGTGAGAGTCCTAGATCCTCATAGGTTAGTGACTTGTGTAAGTAACACCGGCGGAAGAGAAGATGCTACGAGAACTACAGATCCAAATTCTAATGTAGATATCATAATGCATAATTTGTATCCGTTTCAAGGAACACCACAAGAAGTAATTTCTAGTATTAGAAACAAATGGCCTAACAAACCTGTTTTTATTTCAGAATATGGCGTAAAGTTAAATGGGATTACATTAGATGAGGACAGAGAAGAAAATTCTACTTGGAACGATAACTTTAGGGGACAGAATGATTTTGTTATCGGAACTTCATTATGGACGTTTAATGATTACAGAAGTGCATATATAGGAACCAATGTGGAAGAAAATAGAACGTGGGGAATTGTAAATGCATGGAGGCAAAAACGAAAGTTTTATTCTCGATTACAAAAAGAAACCAGTCCTGTAAAAGATATTGATGTTGTCTTTCATAAAAGGAAAGCGACAATAACGATTCCCATAAAAGCTAGAAACGACTTTCCTAGTTTTACCATGAAAGACTATCAATTGGTTTGGGAATTTATAAATGATGAAGGAGAAATAAGTGTTAGAAAAACGCAAGATTTACCAGTATTACACCCTGAGAATGGTGTGTGGACAGGAGAAATTCCTTTAACTGTAAAAAACAAAAAAGCGGTAGCCATGCATATTGCTTTATTAAGTCCGAATGGGTACACGCGGTTTGAAAAAAATATTGCTCTAAAAAAACCTGCAGCTCCTAAAGTTACAGCAATAGTTGCGGGGAGAAATTCTGCCAGAGTATATTTTGAGGAAGTAGCAGGGGCCAAGGAATATTTTATACAATACAAAAACTTAAAAGGATTAACGGTTCAAACAGCTAAAACGATAGCCAATTATATTACCGTTGATAGTCTACCTAACTCTTCTGTAAAAGCAGAACTAATAGCTGTAAATAATAAGGGAGCTGAGCCTACCATAATCAACTTAACAAGTAGTGCGCAAGAATTACCACCTATTATTTGGGATGCTTTTATTAGAGATGATCGTATTGTGGTTGGCTATTCTGGAGAATTAAATGATGAAGCGTATACCGTACGTTACGGAACTTCGCCATTAAATTTAGATCAACAAATAACAACTTATACGAGAGGTATGATGACGATACCTATTCAAGAAAACGGAACTTACTACCTGCAAATACAAAAAAAGGATACTGACGGATTTAGCCATTGGTCTCCTATTCAAATCATAAACTAGTCAAGCAATGAAAAATATAGTTTACATAGTGTTTATAGTAGTATTGTTAGGAGCATGTGCTCAAAAACCAAAACAGGCGGCATCGGAAAAGGTAGCGCATTATAAGATAGCATTAGGGAAAGTGGCTAAATCTTCGGTCTTTAAAGAAGCAGGAAAAAGTGTTTGGGGTGGTACCTTAACCAAAGGCGAAGATGGTTTATACCACATGTTTTACTCCAGATGGCCAAAAGAAATTGGTTGGGAGTGGGTTAATTATTCAGAAATTGCGCATGCTACGGCTACTAGTCCATTTGGACCATTCACTTTTCAAGAGGTGGCTTTGGGTGATAGAGGAAAAGAATATTGGGACGGAGCTACTACGCACAACCCTACCATCCTTAACATTAAAGGCAAATACTACTTGTATTATATGGGTAACACTGGAAATAAAGAAATTGTAAGTACCCCCGGAAATCCTAAATTAAATTGGGAACATAGAAACAATCAAAGAATAGGAGTCGCCGTTGCTGATAGTCCAAGCGGACCGTGGAAAAGATTTGACACGCCTGTTTTAGATATTACACATGGCGATGATAAGGCACATGATGCCTTGATGACCTCCAATCCGTCAGTTTGTGAAATGGCAGACGGTAAGATATTAATGGTATACAAAGCGGTAGGAAAAGAATTTAAATTACCAGCAGGTGGCCCTGTAGTGCATATGGTGGCCATTGCAGACTCGCCAACCGGGCCCTTTAAAAAATATCCAGATCCCATATTTGTTTTTGAAGGAGAAACATTTCCTGCCGAAGATCCATACATATGGTATCAAGATGGTAAATACCGTGCAATTGTAAAACGAATGAAGCATGAAGGAAATAAGCGTTTATTCTCATTAGTGCATTATGAATCTGGGGATGGAATTAAATGGGACAAAGCAAAATATTTCGAAGTTTCAGATAGAACCGTCACTTGGGAAGATGGTACCCGTACCAAGTTTGATCATTTAGAGCGTCCGCAAGTGTTTATGGAAAATGGAGCTCCTGTTGCTCTGTTATGTGCAGCAGATACTATAGATGTAAATAATGTGAGGCATTCCTTCAATATTCAAATTCCATTACAGATTACCAAAGAAAAATAAAGTATGTATAAGAAGTTCTTTCTACTGTTATCTATTCCTATTTTATGGGGCACTTCTTGTAAAAAAGTAAGCCCCCTAAATACTTATAATTCCTATGAGCAGAATATATCTCTAAATGGTACTTGGCAATTTTTAGCATCAAATACTATAGCAGAAACAGCAGTGTTGTCGAAATCAGACCAGCAATGGGATTCCATTACCGTGCCTGGCAATTGGGATACTAAAGAAAAATATGCCACATATGTTGGTAAAGGATATTATAAAAAAAGCTTTACACTACCTGAAAATTGGGGAGACAAGCACATTAGATTAAAATTTGGAGCCGTATATCAAACGGCAAAGGTTTGGTTGAATGGTAAATTTTTAGGAACAAACGTTGGAGGCTATTTGCCTTTTGATTTTGATATAACCCCTTATATATATAAAACAGGAACAAACAATGTGGTGGTAATGGCAGATAATACCTTTAAACGCGGTGCTTGGTGGGCTTGGGGCGGTATAAGTAGAGCCGTGGTTTTAGAGGCTCATGAACCTGTGCGTTTGGTATACCAGCATATTAGTTCGGTACCCGATTTTGATAATGAAGTTGTGAATTTCAGCATCACGTATAAAATAGAAAACAATGGAAAATCTCCAATGAATGTTGCTATAAAATCAACAATTAAAGGCAAAGAAAAGTTGCCTGAAACTCCATTAACTATAGATGCAGGAAAGGTAGAAGAAGTCATCGTAACATTTAAAAGAAAGTTATCGGATTTTGATTTGTGGCATTTTGATACGCCAAATTTATATCAATTGGCTACAGATGTAGAAGTAGATGGCAAGTTGCAGGATCAAACTGTGGATAATTTCGGGATTAGAAAATTTGAAGTTAGGGGAGAACAATTTTTCTTAAATAATAGTGCTGTACGAATGAACGGTGTCAATCGTGTACACGATCATCCGGACTATGGCAATACAGAACCAGATCAGTTAATAGCACAAGATATCCTAGATATAAAATCTTTGGGCTGTAATTTTTCAAGACTAATGCATGCGTCTTTATCTGAAAATCTATTAGATTTTTGTGATAAAAACGGATTCTTATTAGTAGAAGAAATTCCCGTTTGGGGAGATGAAGATCCCAATTCATTTCCAGATAATCCTTTAACCAAACAATGGATGAAAACAATGATTGAAAGAGATTTTAACCATCCTTCTGTAGTAGCCTGGAGTGTAGGGAATGAATTGAGAAATCCTGGGGATGATTGGGATGATAAGGCCTTAACCAAAGGGCAATATGGTTACGTAGATGCTATGTTAGATTATGTGGCAATAGTAGACAGTACACGTCTAAAAACGTATGTGAGTATAACCACGTATAGAAAAGGGGAAATAGGAACGGAGCCCTATGAGAAGGTAGATTTTATATCGATGAATAGCTACGGGAATGCACCAGTATTGGCAGAAAAAACACATGAGAAATTCCCAGGAAAGCCCATTTTTATTTCTGAAATAGGAATAGGTCAAATAGGACCTGCCCCAAAAGGTGCGCTGAGCGATGAATTGGTGGAGTATTTACGAGAATTGAAAAAGTACCCTTGGGTAACAGGGGTTTCTCTTTGGAGTTATAATGATTACAAAAGTAATTATAAAGGTACTCCTGCTTCTGGCTTTCGAGAATGGGGAATAGTTGATGAACATCGAAATAAAAAGAAAGCCTATTATCAATTAAAGGAGATTTACAAAGAGTGGAAATAAATTTGGATTAGATATTAAAAAGATAAGTTCAAAATAAACAAAATATATACTATGAAGATTCTATATAATTTTAAAAAAATTGCAATTCTGTATTTGATGCTATCCGCCATTTCGTGTGAGCAGAAAGAGGCAGCGGTAAAAGACAGTATTGAAATTGAATCTTCAAAAATATTTCCATTTAAAATGCCTACGGAAAAACCAAATATTCCGCTTAGTGCTTCTTCAAAAAGAATGTTTGATTACCCCACACCCCGGGTGCAAGACAATGAACTTTTCTCGCAATTTAAATATACTCGTTTAAATGGTTTTGATTATAATGATGGTGATGGGACCATCTCTAGAAGAGATCCTTCGAGACCTATTTTAGTTGACGGTAAATATTATGTATGGTATACTAAAAGGCATACGGTAGTGCCTCCTATTGGATGGAACAGAGCTGCAGAAGCTACAGATGAAATACCTTCTACCGATTGGGATCTGTGTGATATCTGGTATGCTACCAGTAAAGACGGAATTGCGTGGGAAGAACAAGGGGTGGCTATTTCACGTCCAGACAAACCAAAATCTGGATGGCGTTCTGTGGCTACGCCCGATATTCTTGTTTGGAAGAATAAGTATTACTTGTATTACCAAGCTTTTGATGAACCGAGTGGCTTAAAAGGAGATTTATGCCCTGTATCTATTTCCTATGCTGATTCGCCTGATGGTCCTTGGGTTCATGGAGCCGATAAGGTAATTCCGTTTGGGAAAGAAGGAGAATGGGATCACAAAGCTACACATGATCCGCAGCCTCTGGTACATGACGGAAAAATTTATGTGTACTACAAAGCAGCGTATAACAAATGGCCAGATAATAGGACTAACTATGCTGTAGGTCATGGTTTGGCAATAGCAGAAGATCCATTAGGACCTTATAAAAAACATCCTTTAAATCCAGTGATGCAATCAGGTCATGAGACTACCTACTGGCCTTATAAAGGTGGTATAGCCACCTTGGCTATTAAGGATGGTAACGAAAGAGAAACCATACAGTATGCAGAAGATGGTGTAAATTTTAAAATAGCATCGAGCGTTTCTTTAACTCCAACAGCGGCCGCACCATTTACTTCTGATGCCTTCACAGACACTAAAAATGGTAGAGGTTTTACTTGGGGCTTATCTCATTTCGTAAACGCAGGTACTCCAGGTAAGGGATATTCTATTATAGGACGATTTGATTGCGATTTGAGTTTAGATTATGATGAGCCAGCTTTTAAAAATACCGGTGTTTGGCATAAGCCCGAGGTTTATTTTTCACAAGGTATGGGTACTATAAATCAACACCCCGAAGGTAGAAACATTAAAAAAGATGAATAATTATGCCAGAATCTTCTTATATCTTGTTTTAAATTAGGGAGAGCGATTCTTCTATGGCTTGCTGTAAAAAAAAATCCTGTAGAAATAAAGCATACGTTCTATTGGAAAAAACATATGAGTAGGGCTATAGGTAATAACTTGAGTAGTTTTGAGCTATTAAATAGTCTCAAAGTAAATGAAAAAATTTGTCGTATTTTCTAGCATCACTATTGCACTTTTAGTAAGTAATTTTACAAACTCACAACAGAGCAAATCTGCTACTAATAAATCTTTTTTTGAACAGATAAAAACAGAAAAGGTTATATCGGATTCAACCATAGTTTGGAAAAATTTTGGACCAGGAATGTCTGGTTACAACGAAGAGTTTTGGACACATCCTTCAGATCCTAAAACCATGTTTATGGGACCAGATATGCACGTAAGTTATGGCACCTGGGACGGAGCAAAGTCTTGGCATACCTTAAAAGATTCTGACGGGAGTGGTTTTGATATGGAACGCGTGTTGGATATTGTTTTTTCTAAGCAAAACCCGGATTTTGGGGTAGCTATAGAACGTCGTGGCGTGGTATATACATCTAAGGATCGAGGAAGAAATTGGCATTCAATTTATCAGATTCCAAGAATAGAAGGCAAACATCCTAGTAATGCGCATACCAAAATAGCTATCCATCCTGAAAATGATGATGAATGGTTAATTGGTGCTGGAGATTTTTGGAATATTAAAGATAACCATAGAAGTTTAGCGAACCCTCACGGAGCACTTAATGACCGCGCTAGTTATGGCTACATCTTAAAAACAGTTGATGCTGGGAAAACCTGGTCTAAAATAGCCTCAGATATTTCAGAAGATTTAGATGTAGGGAGAATTATTTATCACCCAACAAATCCAAGTACCATTTTTATAGCGACAAATTACGGGTTTTACACGAGTACTAATAGCGGTGTAGATTGGCATGCGAGCCGTGAAGGCTTGCCCAACAATTTACCTAGAGACCTTACGTCTTATTATAATGAAAAAACAGGCACATTTATATTGTATTTGGTTGAGCAAACAACGTATCGTGCCATCGGAGATACAGTAGGGTCAAAAGGAGGGGTGTATAAGAGTACAGACTACGGAAAATCTTGGGAGAATATTACCAGTAACCTTACCATCGATTTAACTAAAATTAATTTTTCGGCGGAGATAGATCGGTATTATAAAACTATTGGTTTTTGGTTTAATCTTTCTAAGAATAAAGTCAAGGAGACATATACTAACTTACCATCAGAAATCCTGCCGGTGTTTAATCGTTTGGTGGTGAACCCTTTAAATCCTGACGAAATTTATGTGTCCTTCAATAAAAAACATGATTTTACTTTTGGAGCTGGCGATGTTTGGAAAACAGAAAATGGAGGTGCGTCCTGGTTTGCTTGCGCTAGACAGGGATCTTATTGGCTTAGTGAAAAAGATAAGGCCTATTGGCAAGGGAGAAACAATCCTATAGGTGCCAATGTTGAATTTGCACATTTGCAAACCTACATGGACCATGAAGTGGAACGTTCAGGGAATCGTATGATGAATATTAATTCATTAGGAGAAGTATTTATCGGTATAGACCAACAGACCCTTAGATCATCAGATCATGGTAAAACATGGCAGCAGATAGATGATTACGAAACTTCTGTAGGAAGTAATAAATGGATAGGTCGTGGCAATAGTAATTTACCTGGTAGATTCATGTTATTGGAAACCGGAATTAAAGAAAGACGATTATTGGCAAGCGGTGAACACGGACTGTGGCAGACTACAGATGTAGAAGATTGGCCAGATAAACAAGCAGTGGCGGTTACGCAGTTAGATGGTCAAGTACAGGATTATGGTGGCAATCATGGGCAACATTCCACCGCTACCGTTGCAGTGCATCCAAATGATCCTAATATTATTTATTCCTTAGCGTGGCGCCAAGAACACAGAGGTAAATTACGAAGAAGTAAAGATGCCGGTAAGACATGGGAAAATATAGCTACTATTTTTGATGCCGCGAATAACTCTTGGGAAAGTATAGCTACCCAATACTCGTTAACTATAGATCCTGAAAATCCTGAGAACATGTATTTCTGCGCGGTTAAAAACCCTATTTCAGAAGTAGGTAGTAAAGCACCTAAATTAACCAAAGGAGGCTATGGTTTTTATCGTTCTTTTGATGGAGGATATACTTGGGAATTAAATAACACAGGTTTTCATAAAAATGCTAGTGTGCGTAGAATAACAATGGATCCAAAAAATCCGAATAAGCTATATGCTGCTGTGAACGATGCTAATGGCGGACTCTACAGTACTGCCGATAAAGGCAGTACTTGGAAGAAAATGAAACTCCCTGCAGAAATAAAAGCAGTCAATGCTATTTTTATTGACCGTAATAACGGGTATTTCTATATCGCAACGGGGCGTCGTACGGGTAGTTATGAAGAAGGCGGTGTATGGCGGAGTAAAAATAAAGGAAAGAAATGGCAGCAGCTTTTTAAAGCTCCTTTTGTATGGCAAGTAGAATCGTCTCCCGTGAATCCAGATTTGTTAGTAATTAGCGTCGCTAGTCAGCCAATAACTATGGCAGATAATTTTAAAAATCCAGGGATTTATCTTTCTACCAATGCTGGTGAAAATTGGAAAAAAATAAATAAGGGTTTAGGGCAGCCCGATAAAATGGTGGATGTAAAACCAGATCCATATAATGAAAATGTGCTATGGGCAGCAGGCTGGGGTAGTGGTTGGTTCATTACCTATTTAAATGAAAGTAAAGAACCTTGGTTGAAGAAGTAATGCCTGATAAACTTTGAAGTAGATTAACGCATCATCATTTTAAACCTATGAAACTAGAAATTGTTAGAAGTTGCATTTTTGGATTTTTGTTAGTGATTGTACAATATAGTCTGGCTCAAGAAAAGCCTAATATTATTTTACTTTATGCCGATGATATTAGTGCTAGAGAACTACCTATTTACGGTTCAACGGTATGGAGTTTACCAAAAGGTGGCGACACTTCAGATAGGCAATACCGTGCCCAAACGCCTGTTTTAGATCATTTGGCAGAAGAAGGAATCTATGTAAAAACAGCTTGGGCCGCTACCATATGTTCTCCGAGTAGAGCTATGATGATGACGGGTAGGTATGCGCACCAACATAAATGGTGGCACAATAGTGATAAAGGAAAAGCTCCTAATAAAAAAGGAAGTTGGAATTTATACGATAGCGCTCCTTATACGCTAGAAGATATTGCTCATAAAGGGGGGTATGCCACCTATTGGGCAGGGAAAACACAAATGAAAATTTCTGGTTTTAATTTTGATGAAGCTTGTTTTACGCCTGGCGAAGGCTCTTATAATACGCCTATAGCCACCACTGATTTTAGACTGGAAACAAGAAAAATTAATGGTCAGAAAAAAATATTTAATGCAGATACAAACCAAGAGGCTACTTCTTATGTCCAATCTGGTTGGTATTGGAAACCTCATGTACAATTGCTAAATCATCCAAAAGCAACAGGGCCTCTAGAATGGTGGCCTAATAACAAAGCCGCTAAAGATACTTTTGGATTGAACACTTTTGGACCCGATGTAGAATTAGAGTTCATTTTTGATTTCATGGAGCGAAAGCAACAAGAGAAAAAGCCATTTTTTGTGTATCATACAAGTCACTTAGGACATGATGCTATGGATTTTCTAAACCCAGAAAGTAAAAGCAAATGGCCTGGCACACCAAAAATTAGTTGGGATGGAAAAACATATACAAGAATACAGCCAAACGTAACGGGTGATAATGGAGTTTATGATACCCACGGTACCATTACCGAAAGTGGTATTCATCATCATATTAATTATTTAGATTATCAGGTGTGGCGTTACATGAATAAATTAAAGGAAATGGGCATAGCAAATAATACCATCTTTATTTTTTGTGCAGATAATGGTACAAGTGGCTACGGAAAGGGCAGCCCCGTTTCTCAAAAAGGAACTCATGTTCCTTTAATTATTTACGCTCCAGGAATGAACATGACCAAAAAAGGCTTGCAAGATATATTAGTAAATATGTCTGATATGTTACCAACGATAGCAGAAATTGCATCCGTAAAAATACCAGATAGTTATGAGGTCAATGGAGAGAGTTTACTGCCTTTTTTAACTACGGATAAACCAAAACATCGGGAGTGGATCTATGGCTATCATAAAGACATGCAGATTATTCGAGGTGATTTTGTTTTAAAAGATGGTAAAAATGATTGGTGGGATGTTAGTGAGAATCCCGATGATTTAATCAGTTTTAAAAAGATAAAAGACTGGAGAGCGGTTTCTGAAGCACATAGAAAAGAAAGGGATGAATTAAATAAAGTACTTCCTAGATTTAATCTGCATGCTACAGCACATGATGCACCAAAAAATGGCCTAGAGAAACCTACGCCCTTGCAATTAATAGAAGACAATAAATAATCAGGAATACACATTCCCTACATAGGTGGAATAGGGATAAGAAAACCAACAGTAAGTTACTGCTATAAACTATTGTTGGTTTCTTTAATTCCTTTTCTATTTCCGGATGTTAAATATGGCTGCTTTATCATTATTATTGACAACTAGCACCAATTTTTTATCTTTTGAGGTAACACTTATCATACTCCTTACATCCTTATTTGCAAAAAATCCGGAGACTTCATTTGAAACAGGACTAAAATGACCATTTCCATCACCACTTATAAAACTTCCAATACCAGCATCGGCTCTAGTCGTTTCTACCTCAGATTGATAATTGTTACCTGCCAGTAACAAATCTTTAGTCCCATCACCATTAAAGTCTTCATAGAGCATACTATTGATAGGTGACTTCTGTAGCGCATTAGTAAGTGGAGTAAAATGGTATCCTTTACTTCCGTTATTCCTGAAAATTCCAGATCTAAATTCGTTAGCGGTATAATGCAAAGCTGTATTTATACGAGCTCCAACAATTTCTTCGACATTCTTATTGGCATATTCTATATACGAAGGTATTTTTTTTGATAGATGTGGTAATTGTTGGGTCATACAGCTTTTACCACGAACAGGTACTTGTTTGCCTTGATAATCTTTGGCTAGGATAATATCTTCAATACCATTAAAATCAAAGTCATTCGTGTAGATTTCAAAAGGATCTTCCTTTGAGGCATGGAACTTATAATTTAACCCTAAATTACCTGCAATAATATCTTTATCACCATCATTATCAATATCTTCAACAAGTAATTTATTCCACCAACCTTTTGCATTTGCAAGTGTAGGGTAGTCAAGACTTCTGATTAGTTGGTTGTTTTTGTTTATAAAAATTTCAATTCCCATCCATTCGCCTGTTACCACAAGATCTATTTTGTTATCGTTATTAATGTCAGACCAAATGGCATCTGTGACCATTCCTATTTTTTCTAAGTCAGGAGCTAATTCTGGTGTTTTGATCGTAAAGTTACCTCCAGTATTTATTAAAAGATAACTGGTAGGCGCGTAAGGATATTTTCCTGGAACAACGCGTCCGCCTACAAAAAGATCTAAATCGCCATCATTATCATAGTCAGAAGAAGTTACTACAGAGCCCGATGAAGCTATTTCTGGAAGGTTGTTTTTCGTACGAGTAAAATCTCCTTCTCCATTATTTAAATATAATCGATCGTAAAGTAATTCTGGACTTTGGTTAAATTCATAACTACCACTCACGACATATAAATCATAGTCCCCATCATTATCGGCATCAAAAAATAACGCCCCTTGGTCTTCAAATGCTTTATCATCATTAAACGATGTTATATGCTTTTTTTGGAATGAATTATTTGGAGTCCCATAAAGGAGTTCTCCGGGTTGACCTTTACCACCACCAATATAGACATCTTCATAACCGTCATTATTTAGATCAATTTTGGTAACAAAAGGGCCTGTTTGTGACAATTTATGTGGCAAAAGTATTTGAAGTTCGTAATCATTGAAGTAGGGGTCTATATGCGTGTAATCTACTTCTTGCTTATTGAAAAGAGTTTCGGTCTTTTTGGTATATTCTTTCATGCCATCTGCATATCTGTAGTTAAGAAGTAAACTCTGATTGGCTTTTACATCGCGTAGAATTTGAGTTTTACCATCTGGCCAAACGACTTCCACAGTTGCAATATTCATATGTTTATTTAATCCGAAGTGAAGTGTGGTAGCAACCGAAGATAAAAAGCCTTTAGTAGGAATGAGCTGCCTCGTTTGGGTAGAACCATCTGCAAAATTTAAGTGTACCGTAGTTCCAATTCCAAACGTATTTTTACCAGGACCCACTAAATCTATTTTAAGATAATAGCGTCGTAGTTGATCTAAAGTATTATTTCTAAGAACCGTAGCTTCTTCATTAATGTTGTTGACGACAATATCTAGGTCCCCATCATTATCTAAATCGGCATAAATGGCTCCATTAGAAAAGGTTAGCTTTTCATCTGTCCATTCTTTTGAAGTATCTTCAAAAGTGTAGTCTCCATTATTTTTAAAAAAATAATTATTCAATTTTTGTTGTGGTAACATTTTAGCAAACCTGAGGAAATCTTCCTTGGTTGGCTTTCTATTATTAGCCTTTAAAATTTGTAAGATTTCATTGTTTTTGTCCCGATCAATTACATCACGATAAACCCCGTTGGTTACATAAATATCATTAAAACCATCAAGATCAAAATCGGCAGAAAGAATAGACCAACTCCAATCTGTATTGGCAATGCCAGACATTTTGCTAATCTCACTAAATGCGCCTTCGCCATTGTTTAACTGCAGCATATTATGCATGTATTGGTAATGATAGCCCTTGTCTACCATTTCTTCGAAACTGGAAATAGAAGTCATGGCCATGGTTGTTTTTGAGCGGATATAATCTTCCGGATTCATATCTAAAGTTAATACGTCTAATAAACCATCATTATTTATATCGGCAATATCACTCCCCATACTATTAAAGGAGATGTGTTTAAATAATAAATCTCTGGATTCTGTAAAAGTGCCATCTTTATTATTTAGGTAGGCCAAATCAGGAATATTGAAATCATTACAGACATAGACATCTAACCAGCCATCATTATTTAAATCGCCTACCTGAGGGTTTAGACCAAAACCAATATCAAACTGTAAGCCTGCTTGTTCTGAAACATCTGTGAAATGGCCGGTGCCATCATTATTATAGAGTCTATCGGACCCTTTTAGTTCTAAAGTTTTTGGATCTTTTTGAATTTTATCTAAATCTAGAATTTGAGTTCTACTGGTTATATCAGGAGTGTTAGCTACATAGGCATCAAGATCATTATCATTGTCATAATCAAAAAAGGTGGTTTGTATGGTTCGGTTATCATCGGCAATACCTAACGCTGCTGCTTTTTCCGTGAAGGTAAGATCGCCATTATTAATGTATAGAAGATTTTGAAATTTGCCATCATCATCTTTCCAACCTCCTCGAGAAATATAGATATCTAGAAGTCCGTCATTATTCACATCGGCCATGGTTACACCTGTATTAAATCCAGAAGTATTCAGTATTCCTGCTTCTGTAGTTATTTCTTTGAAGGTGAAATTCCCAAGATTTAAGTATAATTTGTCGGCGGAAGAGTTAGAAGTAAAATAAAGATCTATATAACCATCGTCATTAATATCACCTGCTGCAACACCACCACCTATATAGGTGTACATATATTGATAATAATTAGAATCTAAGGTTTCTTTTAACTGGTTAACAAAATCTAATCCAGAATGTTTGGAGGAAACAGCTGTAAATAATTTTTGCTCTTCAGGTATTGGCGCATCTGCTCTTTGCTCTTTGCAGGAATATATTCCTAAGTTTAAAAGAATACAGATAGCAATAGGATACAATTTTTTAATACTGAAATAGGATTTAAATGTGGTCATAAGGCGTCATATAATGGATGGTGTAGGGCTCTTGTAATTTACATTGGTTTCTAAACTAAAGCAAACATAGTAGGAGCAAAAAGCGGTAAGATTTTTTAAAATCTTACCGCTTAACTCTAAAAAAAACTAACTCAATATCTAATTTGCTAGGTTCGGATTTCTATCTACTTCAGTTTGTGGTAGAGGCACAAAATAATTTGATGGCGCTAGAGAACCAATTATAGCATTTGTTTCTGATGTTATAGGTTCATTGGTAAGTGCGTTTATAGAAACTCTTGGGTTTCTGGCAGAACCACCGAGTGCGGCCTCAACCTGCTCTTTTCTTACCAGATCATTCCAACGTAAATATTCACCTGCTAATTCCCATTTTCGCTCTGTAAAAGCTAAATCTTGAATTGTTCCATCTGACGGACCTACATCTGGCAATCCAGCTCTATTTCTTACATCATTTAATGCTTTCCATGCTGCTGCGCCTGCAGTACCAGACTCTCCTGAGGCTTCAGCATAAATAAGTAAAACCTCTGCATATCTCATATAGTAGTCATTTCGGTCGCTTTCAAAACCTCCAAAAGTTCCTTCTTCAAACGGACCAACAATTTTTTTGAATAGGGGTTGTTGTTGATCTACAAAGCTAGTCCACTCTAAAAAGCCTCCAACTGGGTCGCCTGCGGTAGCTTTGTCATTCTCGTCTAAAGGTACTTGCGTATGGTACGTTGCATCTTTTCTAGCGCCTTCTGGCATATCTTCGAAAAATCTAATTTCTGCAAATGTTTCTTGCCAACCTTGTGTTTGAGGATCACTTGGAAGTCCAAGTTTACCAGTTTTCCGGTTAGGAAGACCACAAGATGAACAATAGGCAATGGTAAATATAGATTCTATATTTTCTCTACCAGCTACGGTATATAAGGTTGAGATATCATCTACAAGACCAAAACCATGATCACCAGCATTATCAATGACTTGTTTAGCACTAGAAGCAGCTAAGGCATATTTTGAAGCATCTTTCTCAGGAAATCCTGCCCAATCTAAATAAAGTCTAGCAAGTATAGCTCTGGCTGTACCTGAGTTGGGATTGGAAGCTCCAATATTTGTTTGTACAGGTAACATAGATTCAGCGTTTAATAAATCGCTCTCTATCTGCTGGTACACCTCTGCTTGGGTTGCCAATGGTCTTTCAAAGTTTATTTCTAAGTCTAAGGGTAATACTATTCTTCCGTGTATACGTGCTAAATGATAAAACATTAAACCTCTTAAGAAATAAGTCTGCCCCACTAACTCTTCTTGACGAGCAGCATCAGCAGGAAACGTTACACCTTCCATATTAATTAAAACAGTGTTAGCGGCTTTTACCATAGCATAAATACCGGCCCAATTTGTGGCTGTTCTTCCGTTTGAAGCAGAGATGTCTCTTTGATCATATTCTCTAAAATCGCCTTTATTACTTTCTCGGTGCGTGGTCATATCATCACCAGACCAACCATTGACATAAAAAGTGGTCATCCAAGCGGCTTTGTTTAGTTTTCCAAAAATACCGGTTACGGCTAAATCTAGTTCCTCAATACTATTGTAGGGTTCTACGGCTAAACTAGATTTACCTGGCGTTTCGTCTAATTCAAATTGTTCACAGCTATGAAGAAGCATAGCAAAGGCAATCATTACCAAGAGAAATGGTTTTACCTGAAATGAACGGTATGTGTTAATTGTTCTCATATTTTTTATTTTTTGTCTAAATCTTACTTCGAATTAAAATCTAATTTTTGCTCCTAAAGTGTAGGTTCTTGGATTAGGATAAGCCCCAACATTAATACCTGGCGCTACATCTTCATTTCCTTCCGCACTTCGTCTTGAACTAGATTCAGGGTCATAACCAGAATAATCAGTAATTAAGAATAAATTTTGGCCACCTGCATATAGCTTAATGGAAACATCATTTAAGGTTTTTATATCTTTTAAAGTATAGCCTATAGTTAAGTTACTTAATCTAATAAAATCACCTTTTTCTACATAGCGACTAGATTCATACAGGTGGGCAAATGCGGGAATATCTGTTTCATTTGTTGGGGTCCATTGGTTTACTTGGTCTGGAGATAAGAAGCTTCTGGAATCTCCGGCACCACCAGTGATGGCAGCTTGTTGAATATTATAAATATCAAAACCATGCACTCCTTGAAGGAAAATATTGAAATCCCAGTTCTTAATAGAAATAGTGTTGTTAAAGCCCCAAGTTAATTTTGGTGTACCGTTACCAATTGCACCAAATTGTACTTCATTATTTTCGTCCAATACATATTTAGCTTCTCCAGGTTTTGCAATCGGAATACCTTCTGAATTTAAGGGTATATCATCTGTAGATTTCCACGTACCTAAAAACGTAGCTCCGTTAAATTGTCCTAAGGGCTGATTAAGTTCTATGAAGTTAAGTATGTTTCCTTGCCCCCCTGGAGCCTGAAATTGTCCAATTATGGTGGTTAAACCATCGTTTAATTGCGTAACCTTGTTTTCTACATAGGATAACGAAAAGTTAGAACTCCAATTCGTATTTTCTGTAGTAATAAAATCATATCCTACAGTAAGATCAATACCCTTATTTTCTACTTCACCTACATTTTTTAAAATTGTATTAGCACCTAATTCACCGCCATCATAATCTGGGATAGTAGCATTTAATAATAAATCTTCGGTAACTTTTTTATATCCATCAATACTAATATTTCCTTTTCCATTTGCAAAGCCTAGGTCAATTCCAACATTTAATTGTGAAGTGGTCTCCCAGGTAGCAAAAGGGTTACCAATACTATTAATAAACGTACCCGTAGTAGCGGCAGTACCATTAGCTGCATAGCTGTTAAATCCTAAAGTTGTAAATGTAGAGTAGGGGCCTATATTTTGATTTCCTACTTGTCCCCAGCCTGCTCTTAGTTTTAAACTACTTAGACTATTAGAGTTTTCAATCAAATCATTTAGGCTATACGCTAAGGCAACAGAAGGAAAGAATCCCCATCGTTCTTTTTCTCTAAAAACAGAACTGGCATCATAACGTCCTGTAGCGGTAAGAAAAAGATTGTTATCTAAAATATATTCTGCTCTCAGCATAAAAGAAGATAATTCTCTTTCATTGAACTCATTGTTTACAGTTTGACCTGAATTAGGAGCTAATTCTGCAAAATAAAATCCACGTCCTTGTAGCGAAAGATCATTGGCATTCCATCCATTGCCTTGAAATTTAGAGTTTGAATATTCTTGGACTCCTGTTAATTTAATATCATGAATACCACCAAACTCTTTTTGCCAAGTGAATATATTACTCATTTGGTAACTGGTGTTTTTATTGTTGTTAAAAGAAGTATGAGGTAGTTGATCATCGCCTATTTCTACAGCATATCTTTCCACATTTAGGCTAGATATTTGGGTACCTAAAACTAAAGAATACGTGAAATCGTCTGTGATGTTGTAGGTAGTGTTAATCGTGGCATTTAATCTTTCTTCGATATCTCTGATTCTAGTTTCATTCAAAGTTCTCACAGGGTTGTCATTCAAAGATGCCACAGAAGATCTGATATTGTATTCTCCTGCTGCATTATACACGGGAGTAGTGGGGTCCCATGTTAAGGCTTTATAAATAAAACTTCCTTGGCCATTACCAAAACGATCTGTATTATTTTTATTTTCACTTCTACTACCATAGACGTTAAGGCCAATTTTGAAGTTATCTTTTACTTGTGCTTCCACATTAGATCTAATAGACAATTGATTGTAACCAGTATTTATGACAATTCCTTCTTCATCTCTATAATTCCCCGAAAAATAATATCTAATAGTACCTTCAGAACCATTGGCTGAAATAGCCAAATTTTTACTGATTCCTGTGCGTAGAATTTCTTGCTCATAATCTGTACCACCATTAGCAGCAAATGCCGCTATTTGGCTTTCAGTATAAATAGCTGCTCCACCAGAATTTGTTCTTCTTAGATTTTCTATGATGGCAAAATCTTCAGCACCTAATCGGGGAACAGAATTAGGACTTGAAGAAAAAGAAGTAAAATAATTGACGTTTATTTTTCCTTTTCCAGACCCTTTTTTTGTGGTAATAATAATAACACCATTAGATCCTCTTACACCATAGATTGCTGTAGCTGATGCATCTTTAAGAATATCCATAGCGGCAATATCATCGGGATTTATGGTGCTTAAATCACCACCGAGAACACCATCAACTACGACAAGTGGTTGGTTGTTTCCTGTGATAGAATTAACACCTCTAATTCTAACCTTTATGGCGCCACCTGGTTGGCCATTAGCTTTTGCCACGGTAACCCCTGCCGCACGACCTTGTAGCGCTTCTTCAACTCGAGTTACTGGCTGATCTTCAAAGGACTTAGAATCTATTCTAGATACGGAGCCTGTAACGTCACTTTTTTTGACAGTACCATATCCAATAACCACAACGTCATCTAATTGTTGCACATCTGATTGTAGGGTTACGCTTATAGAGGTCTGATTTCCGATAGCTATTGTTTTAGAAACATGGCCAATATAGGATATTACCAGAACCTCCTCTGCCAATGCTGTAATACTAAAATTGCCATCAAAATCGGTAACGGCTCCTTTAGTAGTTCCTTTTACAACAACATTGGCTCCAGGAATAGGAACCCCGGTTTCGTCACTTACAGTACCGGTGACTGTTTTTTGGGCTGCTCCTTGATAAAAGCCCGTTAAGGAGAGAAAAATCCCCAATAGAAGACATTTCTTCGAATACTTGAAAAAACTGTTTTTCATAATCATTTGTTTTACGTGTGTTTAGTTGAGTATATGTGTGATTTTAATAGATTAAAAGTATGAACGGTGTTGAAACCATGATTAAATGTGCACGGAGTAGTTTGTTCTTTTTTGAGTTTCAAATAATAAACTAGTTTCTTATTTGAAACAAATATATACATTTTCACATAACATTAACATGTGTCATTGTTATATTTTCTATTATTTACTTAAATAACTGGTAAATTGATAAGAATGTATCTAAAAATTTAAGGGTTTGATAAGGGTGGTGTTTTTTGAAGAAATAATACGGAAGACAGCAAGATGTAAATGCCATTAGATATTTAGATAAACGGCAAAAAAACACCCATAAATTTGACTAAATTTATGGGTGTATAATTAGTGTAATTTTACTTAAATGACGAAACTCATTTGCTTGTAGATCATAAAATTTGATATTATCTATTGAAATATATTAATGCTTACCCTCTGGGTAAAGATCATTTGTATACCTGTAAACCTCTGCCTTTCCAGTGCCTCTAGCATTTGTAATTTCTACTTTCCATTGTTGTCTTAAGTTAGCTAACACTTCTGATTGTTGTGGATTGTTGGCTAAATTAGCAAGCTCATTCGGGTCGTTTTTTAGGTCATATAATTCTTCATATACGGGCTGTTCCCCATGCTTCGGAGCATCAATATAATCACGATATATAGCTATCTCAGGATCATGCATGTTGTATAACATTTCATTTACAGGAATGCCTAGCTCTTTAGCATATTTAATTTCTTTAGTAGCAGAGAAATTATTGTTTTTGTAATACCTAATATACTTCCAGTCTTTATTTTGAATAGCCTCACATCTTGGATTTCCAAAATGCGTGGACCATAAATTTTCGGTGTATACATAGTCTCTAACTTCAGTTTTTGCGCCTGTTATCAACGCTGAGATATCTTTACCTTGAAATGTGTTAGGAGGCGTAACTCCAGCCATAGCAAGCATAGTTGGGGCTATATCAATAGTTTGCACTAAGGCATCACTCATTAATCCTTTTTGCTTTTTAGGTGCTTTAGGGTTAAATACAATTATAGGCACATGTGTTGTTTGTTCATAACAAAGTGCTTTACCTCCTAAACCTTGTTGTCCACTAAACAAGCCGTGATCAGAGGTGAAAATAATAATGGTATTTTTATCTAATTTTAAATCTTTCAGCTTTTTTCTTAAATTTCCCACCAATCGGTCAATACCTGTCATTGCCTCTAATTCTCGGATGTAGCGTTCTTTTATCCCAGCAGGTGTGTCTACATAGTTATAGCCTTCTTGCCTATCTTCTGCTTTGAGTAAATCTGTAGGAAGTTTAGGACTTCTAATATCTTTTTTTGCGATATAATTATCAGGTAGGGGCAACTCTAAGTCTCGATACATGGTTTTATAAATAGCATCGTCATCTTCTTTTAATTTCATAGAACGGGTACCCGCAGCATGTGGTAAATTAAAATTGATAGATAGCATAAAAGGCTTGTCTGTAGGTCTGTTTTCTAAAAAATGTAGTGCTCCTTTTAGTTTTCTAGCATTAGGATCTAAGAATTCATCTACTCCTTCATTGATAATTTCTGGCTGCGTAAAGGCAATAGCATCGTTAAAAATACGGTGATTGTCCTTTGGGTAAAACCCTAAATGTCCGTGGCCAGCATACCAATAATCAAAACTCTTTTCCATGAGTCCGCTATCGTATCCTCCTTTGCCAATGGGAGCATGGTTCTTACCTACCCAGCCCGTATAATAACCACTATTTCGGAGTATTACAGGATATGAATTTTCCCATGCAGTATCGGAAACACTTGTGCCAGAATTAAAATTTACGCCGTGTTTCCTTTCGTATTGACTTAATAATATAGATATTCTACTAGGTGTACAAATAGCACTAGTGACATGCGCATTGGTAAATAATATACCCTCTTGGGCTATTTTATCAATATTAGGCGTTTGAACTACAGGATTTCCTGTGCAGCCTAACAAATCATAGGATTGATCATCCGTTAGAATAAAAACTATATTGGGACGTTCTTGTGCTTTTAGTAGCGTAACAGCGAGAAAAAGAATTACAAATAGATATTTCATGGCTTATATTTTTTTAATGTAAACGTAATAGGCAATATTTGGGCGATTTTCAGTGTCAATAAAATTTCCAAAAAATTTAGTTTTTCCCGCTTTTAAGTCCACCATAAAATCTGCTGAACTAGCATCTTTTTGAATTTCAGTTTCTACTTTTAATTGATGTTCAAATTCTATAAAAGCTTTGGTATACTGCATATTTTTTCCTTCAGGTATGTTTTTTTCTAATCCAGGAAGTTCAGTGGTTGTTATTTTTGGGGTGGTCGCATTGATGCTTAGGTCAGCTTCTATCGGGTATCTTCTAAGTGCTACTTCGTAAGTGCCTTCTTCCAGAATATCAACACTCCAATACCCACTACCGATCTTACCTTCTCTTATTTGAATTTGATTCCAAGGTTGCATCGTTTCTTTACCATGAGTGTCATGAGCGGTAAGGGTAATAGGATTTTCATTTTCTGACCCTATTTTAAAGTAAATCTCTTCATTAAAATCTTTCGAAACTTGAGTCCACCATTGCTCATAAAACGCTTTCATTTCATTAACCTTCTCGGGGTTTTCAGCAGCAATATTGGTAACCTGACCTATATCTTCGGAAACATTATACAGTTCTTTTCCATTAATTAAGCGCCAATTAGCTTGCATTACTGCAGAATTCTTCCATTTTCTAGGATTTTGTACCCGTTGAGAATCCGTAATTAGCATTCTATTGTTTAGGGTATCTTTTCCTTTTAACAAAGGGGCAATACTTTGGCCGTCCAGTGCTAAATGATCTTTAGGTAATGAGATACCACAGAGGTCTGCAAGTGTAGGTAGTATATCAATTTGAGCTGTAAGCGCATTAATATCTTTCGGCGTATTAATTTTGCCGTCTTTCCAGTGAATAAAGAAAGGAACTCTATGACCTCCTTCATATTCACTTCCTTTTTGACCACGCATGCCTGCATTATAACCGGTAACCTTTCCTTTTTTATTGTAATATCCTGCGGCGGTACCATTATCCGTCATAAAAATTAAGATGGTATTATCAGCAATATTGAGTTCTTTTAATTTGGTTCGCAGTGTTCCAAAATTATCATCAATATTGGTAATCATCCCATAAAAACGCTTTTGAGTATCTGCTAAAACAGCCTCATCTAGATCTTTATACAAGTCATAATATTCTGTTGGTACATTATAAGGACCGTGTGGAGCGTTGGGCGCTAGATAACAGAAAAATGGTGTATCCTTATTCGTTTCAATAAATTTAATAGCTTCGTCAAAAAACACATCGGTACAATATCCTTGGTATTTTTCAGGTTTTCCATTATGAAAATAGGTGTCATTAAAGTAGGTGTTATTCCAATAATCAGGAGTTTGTTGTACGCCACCACCACCATGCATTACCGTTTCTTGGAAGCCACGATCTTCGGGTCTAAACGGATAATTATCTCCTAAATGCCATTTGCCAAACCCGCCCGTTTTATAACCCGCCTCGGCAAACATATTGGCTAATGTTTTTTCATTTTCACGTAATAGAGACCATCCGCCGACGGTGTGCCAAACGCCAGTACTATTGGCATATCTACCCGTCATTAACCCAGCACGTGTCGGTGCACACGTAGGTCCTACATGAAAATTAGTTAAATGTGAGCTCTCTGTATAAAAAGAATCTATGTTTGGCGTTTTAATGATGTTGTTGCCATGAACACCTAGATCTCCATATCCTTGATCATCTGTAATAACAATAATTACATTAGGTTTAGAACTTTTGTCCGTGACCACCAGTTCTTTCTTTTTAGATTGGCAGCCTATTAGAATTATGATGCTAAATAGTGCTAAATGTTTTATTTTCATAAGATGAATTTCAATTTGAATATACCTCAGTGTTTACTATAATAGAACTAACGTATCCTCCAGAATCAGGAAAAGTAAGTTCAATAATATTTTCTCCTGTTTTAATATTTTTAAGAGGTGTAGGTACGGGAATAACACCAAAAAATTGTTCCCTACCTGCTTGATCATATCCTGCCCAATTCTCTGGGATAGTTACGATAGTACCATTGATTTTTAGGATTGGTTTCTTACTTAAGTCATGTGTTCTCCCAAGCCCCATTTTTAGAGTTGCTATTCCTTTTTCTCCAGAAATAACATCATCAATTTTGAAAGTCAAGGTTTTATTAGCTTCAATTTTTTCAAGACATGTTTTTGAATAATAGTTACGCTCCGTTATACTATTTAAAAATGTATTTTCTTTAAGGTCGTAGGCTATAATTACCGTTTCTCCCACCTTTAGCGTTATATCAGTCTTCTCTTTAATATCAGTGAAATAGACCAATTTTGGAAATCCTGTTGCGGTAGTATACGATCTTCTTATAGTAATGTTTTCAATTAAGTTTTGACTTTTATTTAAAAAATTTAGAGGAACACTTTGCGGTTCATCGGCTAAATTATTCAAGGCAACATACGCTTTATTCTTATTTAGAAATGCATGTGCTTGAATATCAGGGTTTATAGATTGTACATGAATTCGGCTTCCTTGAACATCTTTCCATAGTTCCCAGAACTTTTTTAAATGGGTGTACTCATAAGAACCATCGTCTGTTTTTCTAAGTAAGACCCAAGGATATGGGTGTTTATTTGGGTTTCTGTCATCTTTATAAAACCAAGTAGCTTTACCCGTGATAAATGGTACTGCCTTTAGAAGGCGGTCTGGTTTGTCTAAAAGCGACATTAGTATTTTATTATAAGACATTAAGCATACTCCGTTTAAAGTAGGAGAGTAGGGTTCTCCTTGCAGACCTTTAGCCGTATACCCATATTCTGAAATTAAATGAGGTTTTACAAGACTCCATTTCTGATAGCTATAGGATTCTATAAGGTCTAAAATTGCTTCAGAATTGCTCCCAGATCTGTAATTAAAATCTCCTTCAACATTTCGTCCATCGTATATATGTGTAGCAAAAAATTTCATGCTTTCACCGGCAGTATCCATGAATACTTTCATGCGGGTATTCCAAATAGCAAAATTATTTTTGTCATATTCAGGCCAAGCAGCGCTGTAGCCACCAACCATAATATTAGGTATTTCGGCATGAACTTTATCAGCTACTAATTTATGAAATTTGGACATTTCAAGAATTACTTCGTCTGTTTCATCATAGGTTTTTACATAATCTTTAGCATGCACAAAAGGCTCATTCATAACCTCATAGTACTTAGGCATTTCTGGATAAGCATTTTTTAAATAAGCGACATTAAACGCCGCGGCCTTCTCATAATCTTTTTTTAGTTGAAAGGCATCTCTGGGATGGTTCGTAATAATAAGATCGGTAGTTCTATAATTCTCATATAGAGGAGAATTTAAAAACCGCTGTGCATTGCTTTTTGCTAATCTCTCTGCGTTTTCTATAGATAAGTCTCCTTTTTTATAAGTAGCATAAGGGCCGGGACCACCAAAAGTCCGACCAAATTCAATGCCTAAATTATCAAATAGATATGTTGCATCGGCTGCAAATTCATGATCATTATAAGAAGCATGCATCGCAAAGTATTTTTCTCTTTGCAATTTGCTTTCCGATCCTATATATTTTTGTGTGGTAAAGTCAATGAATACTTCATTATTTTGAGCAAAACTCACACCACAAATAAGACCAATTACAAGTTGTATTATTAACTGTTTCATAGGATTAAAATTTTACAAATTTATAATAGTCGTTAGTGCTTGTTATCGCAAAATAGGCTCCTTTTGGTAGCGTATTGATGGTTATGTTCTTACGATTTACTTCTTCAAGAATAATTTTTCCATTTCTGTCGATGATTTTAATAAAATCAAAAGAGCTAGAACCGGGAAGCGTTAAAATATCAGATGATTTGTTTACAGAAATTTGAATACTCTTTGAATTAATTTCAGACATCGTAATCTGTTCAACGGGCTTTAGGAATTGTACACCAGAAAGTTCTTTGGTGATCGTGTTTTTGGTAGTGAAATCTTCTGGCAGCCCAAAAGATAACACTAACCGAAAATCTTTTCCTTCCAGAGGTTCCTCATAGTTTATGGCTATCTTTTTAGAGCCATTACCAGCGCCAATAGCTATTCTTTTGGAGGATGCCAACCAATTATTTTTTTGCCATAATGCCACTTGAACTTGCATGGGCTTGCTAAAAGAATAGTCCACATCAAATTGGTATTGGGCAGCATTTTCAACAAGGGTATTTAATAAAGGTGAGAAGGAAGCATTTTCAGAAAAGGGAACTGGTTTTTTAACAAATTCAATATTATTAATAATCTGACCAACGCGAGTCGTTTCCCAATTTCCGTTTACGGCTCTAAGACTAAGTACTAATTTATATCCTTTTCCAGGTGCCGGTTTTTGTGCTGAGGTAATCGTTAATTTTTGAATGCCTTGCCCTTTTTTTACCTTAATTTTTGTAGTGGCGTAATATTTTGAAGGCCCTCCACTAATGTCTATAGCTAAATCTCCATCTGCTAAAGCAATATAACCTATGGTGAAATCATAAGAATCGCTTATCTGAATTTTTACGGGTTGAGGTTTTGCAAAAAGTACTTTTTCAATTTTCTCTTGTGCTTGTAACGGCACCATAAAGAGCAGTACAACAAGTATTGAAGCTGTTTTTTTGATCATTGGGTATGGTTTTTTGTTGGTTATCGTATGATCTTATTTAGTTTTTGGAATCAATTTTTCGGGAATAGCAAGTCGCTTATCATCAGTGCCGAGAGCAAAATTACTTTCCTTATAATCGTTGGTATTATTCCAATTGCTTTCTATTCTTCCATCTCCAAGAACAATATTGCCTAGTTTATTTCTATGCCAATCGGCTAATGAACTATAGGCTTTATCATTGGCAACATTATTCTGTTCCAGAGGATCGTTTCGTAAATCATACAATGCCATTTGCACTTCTTTTCTTGGAGCATCTAATCCCCAACGAATATTTTTATTCGGAAGATATTTTCCTCCTGGACCACCGTTTAAAGGTCTTGTACGCATAGAAAATGAAAATTCTGTACTGCGTAAATAAGCCCGAGGACCAGCAACGCTATTAATTTCGCCAATAATATAGTCACGTTTCTTAGTGTTGGCATATAACGCGGTCAAGTTAAAACCATCAAGGAAATCTAAATCTTTAGCGGTAAGGTCTATTTGGGCTGCCGCTAAAATAGTAGGCATAATATCTACATATTCGGCAAAACCTGTATAGACTTTTTGAGCCGGAATTTTATTTTTATCTGAGGCTACTAAAATTCCTGTGGTATGTGTAGCCAATTGCCAAGGAGAAAATTTTGATTCTATACCTTGTTCTCCTAGTTGCCAACCATGGTCACCGCTTGTGTATAGAATAACGTACTCTTGATTATTTTTTTTACAGTAAGCTTTAAAGGTTTTTATTGCTTCACCAATAAGGTAGTCGCCAAAAGCACAAAATGCATAGTAGTCCCTTATGGCCTGCTGCTTTTCTTTAAAGGTTAAACCGTCAATTTTTAATTTTTGATATAGTTCTACCAATTGCTTGGGCAACTTGCTTAATTCTTCTTCTTTGTTAAATACAGGTATGGCATATACTTTGTCTTTAAATTGATCTCTAAACTCTTTTGAAGGCATTACAGGGGTATGAGGGAAGTGAAAACTCAAGCTCGTGAAAATTGGTTTTGTGCCGCTTGCACTCTTCATTTTATATCCTAGTAAAGATTCGTATTCTTTGCCATGATGGTTTAAATAGTTAGAGTATTCTTTTAAAATATTTCCGTCTAAAGTTTTGTTTGTAGGCATAGGGCTCACACCGCCAATGATTAGATCTTTAGAAGGTTTTGTATAGGCGTATAGAATATCTAGCTCTTTTTCAATTGTTGTTTTTAAAACTTTTTCTTCTTGTGAAATATTCTTTTCCCGACTCCATGATTTTTTATCACCATTAGGGTAGAAGAATTCTACCCTGCTATCAAGTTTAGCATATTTACCATTCACTTTTCCAAATACGATGTTATTATTCCAATCAGTGATGCCCGCTCTACTTAATTCGGTATCGAGGACAAATTGCTGGTAAAAGCCTGTTAACTTTTTTCTGTTTTTTAAATCGATGCTTTTATTTCTATACCCTGCTTTACCAAATAAACTAGTCTCATAGCCATTTTCTTCCATGACTTGTGGTAGTGTTTTAGTAGAAAAATCGGTATCCGCATTGAAATATTCAAAGCCATAAACTCCGTTATGATGCGGATATTTTCCAGAAATCATTGAAGATCTTGACGGAGCACATGCTGGGGAATTACAATACATATTAGTAAAAACAATGCCTTCTTGCGCTAGGCTGTCTAGGTTAGGGGATGACACAAAGCCTAAGGGACTATTTTTGGTGCCAGTTACTATTTCATTATAAAAACCATTAGAGTCTACACGTTGGTCATCTGTTAAAATCCATAAAACATTAGGCTTTTCATGCTCGTGATTCTGTGCTGACAGCGCTAAACTAAATATTGATACAAGTAGAAAAATGTATTTCATGATTTTAAAATCAATTATTTAATTTGTCTTAGAACAAATCCGTTCAACCATAAATCTCCTTTATCTTGTAAGTTTTTAAGATTGATGATGATGTCGGTATTTCCATTAGTTGTAAAATTAGATTTTATAGCTAAGGGTTTACGTTCACCAGTGTTGTCATTTTGATAATAATCTACCACATGGTCATCCGATTTTCTACTGAAACTTCCATTGGTATCAATTATTTCTATCTCAATTTCATTAGTCATTTTTACATTAGCCCTTCTCGAGTGATGAAAAGTTTCTAGTTCATAAGTACCTCTTTCTAGTTTATTTATTTTTAAAGTCAATATTCCTTTTTCTACATATAAACCATCGGTGCCTACAAAACTTAAATCACCTAGCATAGCCGTGTCTCCTAGCCAATTAATATTTTCTTTTGCACTTATTTCCACTTGGGCATTAAAATCTTTTAGTTGGTAACTCAAATTAGTGTTACCGGTTCCAGTCCATTCTTTCCATTCAAATTGTACTAACTGCTTAGCGCCGCCAATGTCTACTTTAGCAATTGGAAAGTCATAAATTGCTTTTGCCTTCGTTGCAATTTCATCGGTATTAAAAGGAATTGTTTGAATGCTCGTTTTAGCAGATTTTAGGCCTGTAGCTTTAGCCGTAATTGTTATCGTTCCTGGAGTTTTGTTTCCTCTGATATAGATAGAAGCTACCCCATTAAAAATCCGTGCTGGATTTGCATTGATCTTACCGTTATCTATAAATTCTCCAGCTCCAGAAATAGAAAATTCTACTTTGTTTGTAGCCGTAGTGACTACTTCACCATTTTTGTCTCGTATGGAAGCATGCACTAATCGTATATCAGAACCACCGGCATAAAATGGTTGGTCTGTAATATTAAAATCAATCTCAAGGTGCTGCGGACGCGCTTCTTTATGTCTTATGAATTCGGTAACTTCTTTTCCATTTTTATAGCCAACAGCTTTTAAAGTGCCTTCTTTCCATTGGTATTTGAAAGTAAAAGAAGGATGATTTAAATTAACCTTTGTAAGGTCGTTATCTGGTAATTGTTTGGCTACCAATGTTCCGTTGTGATATAAAGCAACTTCTTGGCAATTACTGAATATGCGGACCTTCCCATTATTAGAAGCGGTTTCATCGGCGATATGTACCATTGGAGTTGCGACTAACTCTGATTGATACCAGTAGTATACAGGCTTAGGGATGCGGTATGCAGAAAGTACACCATAGGTAGTCATAAAATCTCGTTTCCATTGGTCATCATCAACATCGGGTTGTAAATGGTTGTAATCTGCTCCTAACCATGTGATGGCAGCAAAATTGTTCTTATTTCCTTTGTATCTAGAAATATGAAACTGATTTACTTCAGCATCGGGCGTACTACCGTGTTCCATGACCATGGTGAATGCACTTTCGGGAAATTCTGTTCTACGATAATCCATAGTTGCGTGCACATCTGTAACACCCTCATTTTTTACACCGTTCCATGGGCTAGAAGCCGAAGCAGTTAATCTAAAAGGATCCTCTTCTTTTGCTACCGTTTGCATTCTAGGAACCGGTCCTCGGTGATTGATACCTGCGCCCCATATAATAATAGAAGGATGGTTTCTATGATTCCTGATCATGGTTCTTGTGGCAGTTTCTAAGTTAGAAAACCAAGCATCATCTCCCCACTCAATCCAAGTAGAAGGTTCCTCATAAACTAAAATACCCAATTCATCACAAGCTTGTAAAAAAGCATCATCCTGCGTATAATGAGATAATCTTAAAATATTCATTCCAGCTTCTTTGTATTGAAGCGCTTCGTTATAATGGAAGGAATTAGGAATGGCATCTCCGATATTAGGATAGTTTTGATGACGGTTGGCGCCCACCAAGAATAAAGGTTCTCCGTTTAACACAAAGCCTTTTCCTTTTTCTAAGGCAAATTTTCTAAATCCAAAAGTGTTTTCTGTGTAATCTATGGCTTCGTTGTCAGTATAGAGGACAGAATTTACACGGTACAAATAAGGACTGTCCGGAGACCATAAATGGTAATTATCTTCAACAGTTACCGATTGTCTAAATGTGTGGGTACTGTGTGCTTTTATAGTAGATTCAGAAATCACTTTTCTAAGGACTAAACCTTCTTTCGTAATAATATTCGTGACAATCTTTGTTTTCTTATCTGCTGCATGATCATTCTTTACCGTAGTTTTAATAGTTACAGTACCATTATGCTTATTTACCGTAGGCGTCGTAATATGAACACCTGCATCATAATCTTCCCAATTGAAAGTTACATGTACTGGGTTTGTAGTGACCAAATACACATCTCTATACAATCCTCCAAATTTTACATAATCTGTTCTATGCGGATCAGGAGCAATAGTCTGGCTATAGCTATTATCTGCTTTTATCGCTATCGTATTTTCTTTCCCTAAGGTAACAAAGTCGGTTATATCAAAATGAAATGGTACATATCCATTCACCGCGTATTTCCCTACTTTTTTTCCATTAATCCATAATTCTGTGGCATTATGAATTGCTTCAAATTCTAAATAAATCTTGTTAGATGGTTTTGCATCAATTTTTATTTTTTTACGATACCAGCTAATATCCCGTAAGAATTTTTCTTGCACCCAGGTTTCTTTAATACTATCCATTTCATAGGATACTAGTTGAGAAGTGTGCGGAACAGAAACCTCTTTCCAAGAACGATCATCAAAATCTGTAGCCGTAGGAGTCTGCTCTAGATCTCCCAAATGAAATTTCCATCCAATGTTTAAGTTTGTTTTTGTTCGGTCACCTGCTTCAAAACCTTGTGGTAATTTTGTGTTTTGACCAAATGTTAATGTGCTAATGAATAGGCTGAATAATAAATAGTTTAGTTTCATTTTAAGTGAGTGAGTTTTGTGGTAATAAAATTATTTATTCTTAAAATGGTACGTCAGTAGAAATGTTTGTAAACATACCACATATGGTTTATTGTAGCCAGATTGCTTATAATCTTGAAAATTGAAGTTTTTTTTAGATGAAAAAAATGCAGAATACTGCGCTAAAACAAAAAAGACTTTGGAATACCTCCAAAGTCTTTTTCTGTTATTTAAACTAGTGCTAGTTATTTTAGTTCTAATTCTTTTATTTCTACAGATGTTTCTCCTCTTAATTCTTCATAGGTAGCAATCATCTCTTTAAGTTTTTCTGGATTCGAAGCGGCTAAATTAGTTTCCTGCTTTCTATCTGTTTTAAGATTGTAGAGCTGGTACGTATCTGCTATCCCTAATTCTATATTTACTTGGGTGTTTATTGGATTGCCTTTATACGGCGGAATTAATATCCAGTCGCCACTTCTCAGGGCTGTTTTTTGACCAGCTTCTAAGATTAGATTAGTTCTTCCTATTTTAGATTTTCCTAATAATACATCGATTAACTCTTCGCTATCGCTTGTAGTGATGTCACTGCCCGCAAGTTTTGCTAAGGAGTTCAATAAATCTACTTGACAAACAAGAGCGTCAGAAACACTCGGTGTAATGGTTCCTTTCCAATACGTAATAAAGGGTACATGCGTTCCTGCATCAAACAAGCTATATTTTCCTCCTCTCAAGCCGCCAGTAGGAGTATGGTTGCCTACCTTTTCTTCCGCATCATCAAAATAACCATCATTTAAAACAGGGCCATTATCACTCGTAAAAACAATTAAAGTGTTTTTCAATATTTTTTCGTCTTCTAATGTTTTTATAAATTCTCCGATAACCCAGTCAGCTTCAAGAATTACATCGCCACGTGGTCCCATACCAGATGCGCCTACAAAGCGTGGGTGAGGAGTACGCGGTACATGTGGTTGTTGTAAGGCATAGTATAAAAAGAAAGGTTCTTTTTTATGATTTTTGACATAGTCTTTTGCTTTTTCTAAAAAGTGATCGGCCATATCAACATCTTTCCATTTTGCAGCTTCACCACCTTTCATAAACCCAATTCTAGGGATACCATTTACAATACTATTGTTATGACCATGATGCCACTTCATTTTTAATAACTCAGGATTATCTTTTCCTGTGGGTTGTCCTTCGTAATTCTGCGCATAATCTACTTCGATAGGATCATTAGGATCTAAACCATCTACATGACCATCTTTAATGTACACGGTAGGAACTCGATCTTGTGTTGCTGCCATGATATAAGAATAGTCAAAACCAACCTCATTAGGACCAGGAGATACCCTTTCATTCCAATTAACATGACCTGTTCCTAGACCAAGATGCCATTTACCTACAATGCCGGTAGTATAGCCTTGTTGTTTTAACATTTTAGGAACGGTAGTTTGTTCCGTACTTATAATTAATGGGGCCGTACCAGGTAATATTTGGGCATCTTTGTTTCTCCAAGGATACACTCCTGTTAAAATGCCGTATCGGCTAGGAGTACAGGTTGCTGAGGTAGCATAACCATTGGTAAAACGCACTCCGCCATGTGCAAGTTTATCTATATTAGGAGTACTAATTTCTGTTGCGCCATTAGCACTGATATCACCATAACCTAAGTCATCTAAGTAAATTACCACAATATTAGGTTTTGAAGAAGCTTCTTTTACTTCCGTAGGAGCTGTTTCCTTTTTTTTATTCTCTTGTTTGCAGCTAAAAGCAAAGACGATTAAAAGCAATAAACCAAGTTTAAAAAAATTGTTTTTAGAGATTGAATGTGGAGTCATTGGCCTGTTATTTTATTTTTTTGTTTAGTGATTTGTTTCTGTCTCCTTGCCATTTTTTGTCCTCTTTAAGGACATTTTCTGCATGTGGATCCAACCAACCTGGAGCCATGTTTTTGGCATCCCATTTTTTGTAGGCTTTTTCTAAGGCGACTATAATTTCAGGGTTTTCATTTGAAATATCATAGCGTTCCAGATGGTCTTTTTCAAGATCAAAAAGTAAGGTTTTGTTCTTATAAGCACTCTTGTAGAGCTTGTAATTGCCTTTTCTAACGGCATATTCAAAGTTTCCTGATGATCTCCAGAACAAGGTTTCATGAGGAGTTTCTTGTGTTTTCTGTAGAATGAAAGGAAGTAAGTCTACTCCGTCTAACTGGCTTTCTTTTTTTGCTTTACCGCCAGCTGCATTTAATAATGTAGGGAATAAATCTAAGGAAGATATTGGTTTATTATAGGTGTATTTTTCTTTGATTTTTTTAGGCCACGTGATAAAGAATGGCACTTTAATTCCGCCTTCAAATAACATGCCTTTATGGCCTCTATAAGGTCTATTATCGGCATGTTCTATTCTCCCTCCATTATCACTTAAAAATACCAGAATGGTATTTTCTTTTAAACCGTTAGCAATTAGTGTAGAATCAATTTTACCAACATTAGCATCTACAGCATTAACCATAGCAGCATATACACTTCTACCAGCATATTCTATATGTTTGGTTTTCTCAAGGTATTCTTTTGTTGCTTGATCTGGGGCATGGGGCGCATTATAGGCAAGGTACATGAAAAAAGGTTTCTTATCTTTTTTGGTGATAAAACTAATGGCTTCAGTTGTAAAATCATCAGTCAGATAGGTTAACTCCTCTTCGGGTACCACCTTTCTATTTCTATAGATTGTCTGAATTTCATTTTTAGACTCACCCCAATAATTCATACCGCCTCCAGGAAAACCAAACCAGTGATCAAAACCTTGTGCAGGTGGATACAAATCTGGATGGTCTCCCAAGTGCCATTTTCCAATTGCACTGGTTCTGTATCCTTGTTCTTTCAAGGCTTCGGAAATCATTTTTTCTGATAAAGGTGTGCCTACAGTAGCATCATTTTTTCCATCATAAGGCATATTACAATCATGGCCAAAACGTGCTTGGTAGCGGCCAGTTAATAACCCTGCTCTCGAAGGACTACAATAAGGATGTGATACATATCCATTAGAAAAAATAACACCTTCAGAAGCTAGTCTGTCTAAATTTGGTGTAGGTATATCTGTTGCTCCGTTAAAGCCAACATCTGCCCATCCTTGATCATCTGTGAGAATCACAATAATATTAGGTTGTTCTTGCCCATTGGTCTTCAGGACAAAACTGAGTACAGCACAAAGCAATATAAATTTTTTGTAGGATATCATTCTACTCTGTTTTAATGGTTAAGGTTGCTGTAGTTAAATTTTCTCCGGTTGCCGTAATAGTAATCTCCCCTTTGTTTTCAGTACCTTTTATAATGGCTAAACTTTTACCGAAAAATGATTTGATGTAGTTTTCCTGAAAAGATTCTAGTGATGCAGAATTTCCATTTCCAACCGCTGCTAAATTACCAGATCCTTCTACTTTAAACTTAATCAAATTATCCGATTTAGGGCATAAATTACCCTCTTCGTCTTCAACGCGTACCGTGATAAATGATAGGTCTTTACCATCTGCCTTAATTGTATTTCTATCGGCTACTAATGAAATTTTAGCAGGTTTCCCTGCCGTTTTTAGTTCTTTAGAAGCTACCTGTTTTCCCTTGGTGTACGCAACCACTTTTAAGCTGCCAGGTTGATAAGGCACCTGCCATGATAGTCGGTATTTTGATTTGTAGATGCCTTTCTTAAAGCCATTATATTCTGTAAAAACGTCTGTTAGATCTTTGCCTTTTACTTTTTTTCCAAAAGATATTCCGTTTACGTATAACTCCACTTCTTCTGCATTTGTATAAGCGTAAACAGGTATTGTTTGCCCTTCTTTGCCTTCCCAATTCCAATGTGGTAAGACATGAACCATAGGAGCCGATGTCCATTGACTTTGGTATAAATAAAAACGGTCTTTAGGAAAACCAACTAAATCAACAGGAGCAAAGTAAGAGGCATGAGAAGGCCAATCATCATTCCAATAACCATTCGTAGAATTGTCTCTACCACCATAAGGCGTTGGTTCTCCTAAATAATCAAAGCCTGTCCATATAAATTCTCCTAAAGAATGTGGGTTTTTTTCTTGAGCATCAAACTCAATATCTGGAGCGTAGGCCCAAGGCGGACCAACAGTAACATCATAACTAGAAACTTGGTTGGTTTCTTTATTGACATGATACTCTTGAGGAATTTCATAAAAGCCTCTTGTACTCGTTTGTGATGAAGTTTCTGATCCGTAAAAAATCATATCTGGATTCTGTTCCCTGATTTCTCCGTAATATGCAGGTTTATAATTAACCCCAACAACATCTATCTGAGCGGCTAATTGATTTACGAAAGAAGCTGGGTAATAATTGAAACCAGCAGTTGTGGGTCTAGAATCATCTTCATCATGGCAAATATCATTCAGCATTTTGGCAATTTTCCAACCGTCTTTTTTACCTTGTTCTAGGATTTCATTACCAATACTCCACATAATTACAGAAGGGTGGTTACGATCTCTCTTAATCATATCACGTAAATCTTTTTCTGCCCATTGATCAAAATATTTGCTATAACCATTAGGAACTTTTGGTTCTTTCCACTCATCAAAAGCTTCGTCGATAACCACAATACCTAATCTATCACATACTTGTAGCATTTCTGGTGATGGAGGATTGTGACTGGTACGTAATGCATTGGCTCCCATCTCTTGCATAATTTGCATCTGGCGCTCTGTTGCTCTGTAATTTACAGCAGCTCCTAAGGGCCCTAAATCGTGATGCATACAAACGCCATTAAGTTCTACCGCTTTTCCATTTAAAAAGAAACCTTCTTTTTTAAATTCGATAGTTCTAATTCCAAATTCCGTTTCAAATTCATCCACAATTTGATCTTTTATTTTTACGCGGCTTATTGCTTTATATAAATTAGGCTTGCCAATATCCCAAAGGCTTGGGTTTACAACCGTCATGTGTTGTGTTAATTGCTTTTCAGAATCATTTGCTACTTCTATGGTTTCGGTTGATATGCCCATAGTTTTATTGGAAGCATCAACAATCGTAGTTTCTAGAAAGATCTCTTGAGGTTTATCGGTAGCATTTTTCAACTTTGTTTTAATCGTTACAGTTGCTTTTTCTGAAGTAACTTCTGGAGTAGAAATAAATGTTCCCCATTGTGGGATATGTACTTTCTCATTTAATTTTAAGCGTACGTTGCGATAAATACCGGCTCCAGGATACCATCTTTCTGATAAAACTTCAGGAGCAAGCTGTACAGCAATAATATTGTCTTCACCAAATTTTATATATGGAGTGATGTCAAACTCAAAACCACTATACCCATAGTGACGTTCACCCACAAAATTTCCATTTACATATATTTTAGAATTATCCATGACCCCATCAAATTCAATGGCTACTTGCTTGTTTTTATTTTTATCTTCAAGGGTAAAGTGTTTTCTGTACCACGCAATACCATCAATAGGTAACCCACCATTTCTGGCATTATTTTTATTATCAAAAGGACCTTCTATAGCCCAGTCATGAGGTACGTCTAGTTTTCGCCAGGTACTATCATCTAAATTTATGGCTTCACCATTTGGTACGGTATCTTTTAAAAAAAGCCAATCTTTATTAAATTCTTGATCGGCTATAACTTCTACGCCGTTCTCTTGGCAGGAAGATATAAAAATGGAAATGAACAAAATGATCAATGGGGTAAGTTTTAAAGCTTTCATGCGTTTTGTTTAGTTTTAGTCGAGTTGTTTTAGTGTATGGCGACAATACAGTCACTAATATCAAGAGGATCGTCCATTTCCTTTTGTAGTTTTTGTAAGTCTAGAAACAGTGTTTTTATTCTTTTTTGTTCCTCTGGAAGTTTTGAAATATCATTCATTTCCTCAGGGTCATTCTTTAAATCAAAGAGCAGTATTTTTTTAATTTTCGGAAAGACCATTAATTTGTATCCATCTTTACGAATCATTCGTTGTACATCTAAATATGCTCCGTAAATAGCAGCATAGCTGCTTTTGGATTCTTTTCCTTTTGCAATGTTTAAGAAGCTGTTGTATTCAATGTATTTTGGTTTGTCTATACCCGCAAGATCTAATGAGGTAGCCATAGCATCTTGCAAGTATACATCTACATTTGTTTTTTTGTTTTTAGGGATATCAGGACCTAAAATAATCATTGGGGGTCTAATGCTGTGATCAAATAAACTCTGCTTTCCTAGTAAGCCGTGTCTGCCCATTGCTAAGCCATGGTCTGCCGTAAAGATGATGTAGGTATTGTCCATCTTGCCAGAGTTTTTTAGTGCCTCAATGATTTTGCCAATTTGAGCATCTACATGAGAGATGCTTGCATAATATTCTTTTTTATGGGTTTTTACAGCCAATTCTGTTCTTGGAAATGGCGCTAGCGCTTCATCTCTCAAATTATCACCGTTGGCAATAGCATGTCTATAGGTATATTCGGGCATATAACTTTTAGGAACCGTCATATTTTCTACAGCATACAAGTCTTGGTATTCTCGCGGCGCTTGCCTAGGGTCATGCGGAGCGTTAAAAGCTAGGTACATGAAAAAAGGCTTTTCACTAGTTTTAGCCGTATTTATAAATCCAATAGCATCGTCTTTTAGCACTTCACTCCAGTGCTGTCCACCTTTCCAGAATCCGCCTTTAGAAGTATCTGTTGGATCCCATGTAGTATCATTCAAGGAAAGCGGCCGGTTATAGCCATTAGGCATAATATCTTGCGATTTAGCATTTGGAATTTTTGAGAGCGAATCAAATTTAGCGACCATAGTAGCATGATCCCAAGCATCTTTTGGCATGCCTGGTCTAATATGTGTGGTGTGTTCAAAAACTTTATGGGCCGGAGCATCTACATGCCATTTCCCTGTCATGTAAGTCTCGTAGCCATTATTTTGAAGTAATTTACCCCAAGTTTTATCAATAGAGTCGTTTTGAATCCAATGTTGCCTAAAATTATTAGCTCTCCATACGGATCTTCCGGAAATTAACATAGCTCTAGAGGCAGCACAAACAGCGCCACTCCATGAACCCATATTGTAAGCATTCGTAAAGGTGGTGCCTTCGTGAACCATGGCATCCATATTAGGAGTAATGATTTCCGAGTTTCCTAAAGCATGTATGGAAGAATAGGTTTGATCGTCTGTGAAAATAAAAACGATGTTGGGTTTCTTAGGTTCCGGGTTTTGTTTTGGTTTGCTATTGCAAGCAAGAAAAAAGCTTGTAGCTACAAATAAGTAAACTTTTGTTTTCATGTGTAGGCATTCTTAAAAAATAATGCCCACCGGTTAAAGTGAGCATTAAATAATTAACTCAATAAATTACTTATGTACTAAAAATCACTATAAAGCAAAATTGAGATTTCTATTCTTAGTTAAGAATCACAGATGGTTTTTATAATAAAACAAATGTTTTAAGTTTACGATTCCTCAGTAGTGCCCTCCTCATTGTTGGTAAGTCTTATGTACTTGCTAGGGATGACACCAAATTGTTTTTTAAAACATTTAGAAAAGTATGATGCGGTATTAAAACCAGTCATGTACATAATTTCTTTTACAGATAAATCGCTTTTTTCAAAAAGCTGTACGGCTCTTTTTAATCTGATATTTCGTATAAATTCACTAGAAGAGAGTCCGGTTAATTCTTTTATTTTTAAGTACAAGTTACTTCTACTCATACTCATTTCTTTGACTAACATTTCAACACTAAACTCTGAATTCATCATATGCTTTTCTACAATCTCAATGGCATTTTGCAAGAAGCTCTCATCAGATGAGGTTACGGTTACTTCATTTGGTTGTAATGTAATCTCTCGGTTAAATTTTTTCCGCAACTCTTCGCGATCTTTTAAAATATTGGAAAGTTTTAGTTCCAATAACTCCAGATCAAATGGCTTTCTAATGTAGGCATCTGCACCTGTTTTTAGTCCTTCAATTTCCTTTTCTTGTGATGTCTTTGCTGTTAACATTACTACAGGAATATGACTTGTTTCTTTGGCACTTTTTAGTTTGTTGCAAAGTTCTATTCCGTCCATGACCGGCATCATAAGATCTGTGATTATGATATTAGGCATAAATTTGTTTGCCAATTCTAAGCCCTTTTCACCATTCTCAGCCTCATAGATATAGTAGCTTTCTCCTAATCCTCTCTTAATAAAAGATCTAATGTCTGGATTGTCATCTACAATTAATAGCAATGGAAGCTTGGACCTAGATCTTGTCATGTTTTGGTCTATAATATCATCCATAAAGCTAATAGCATGAGAATCGGCGTCAATTTTGCTGATAAAGGTATTGGGCTCAAAAACTTCATGGAAGTTTATTTCTTTAGTAGCTTCAAAAGTTTCTTTTTCTTTAGGGAGCCATACAAAGAAGGTAGATCCATTCTCAGAATCACTTTTTACTTTTATAATTCCTTGATGTAGCTCTACTAAGTTTTTAGTAAAAGATAGTCCAATCCCTGTTCCTTTTGTATTAACATGCGTGGTTAGTCCAATCTCCGTATAAAAGCGCTCAAAAATATGCTGTAATCTATGCGCAGGAATTCCAGGTCCAGAGTCTTTTACTTGTATAACAATGTATTTAGATTGATCGATATCTACCGCAATGTCACTTGGCTTTTTGAAGTCTGTACCGTCAAATATATTTAAAAGAATAGTTCCATTTTCAGGGGTGAATTTAAAGGCGTTTGATAATAAATTATTGATAATTTTTTCAACCGCATCAGGATCAAACCAAGAAACAATAGCATCCTTGGAAGTTTCAATTTTAAAATTGATTTCTTTTTTTCTGCTTAAAAACTGAAAAGGTTCGCCTACTTCCTTCAAAAAACCAACAATATCACTCTTACTTAGATTAAGGTTCATTTTTCCATGATCCATTTTTCTAAAGTCTAATAGCTGATCTACAAGGCGTAAGAGATAATCTGTATTTTTTCGCATTAAACCATATTGATCTCTTGCTTCTTTGGGACTCATTTCTGATCCTTTTTTAATTAAGTAATCTAAAGGCCCTTTAATAAGCGTCAATGGGGTTCTAAACTCATGAGATATATTGGTGAAAAACTCCAACTTTAAGCGATGAATTTCTTCATTTTTATCGTTTTCTAAATGCTCTAATTCCAGCTGATGTTTCTCTGCAGATCTAATAATTGTAAATCGTCTAAAAGCATGTAGTAATCCAATGGCCATTAATACATAAAGAATTTTAGCAAAAGTAGTACGCCACCAAGGAGGAGTAACATTTATTTTTAGTTCAATGGGTGTTTCATCCCAAATATTATCATTATTTGACGCTTTTACGCGTAAAATGTAGGAGCCTGGTTCAAGGTTGGTATAGGTCGCAAACCTGTTATCTGCAGTAGTATAAATCCAATCTTTATCAAAACCATCTAGTTTGTAAGCATATTTATTTTTACTAGAGGCTGCATAATGCAAGGCAGCAAATTCAAACGAGAAACTATTCTCACTGTATTTCAATTCAATTTCGTCAATAGAATTTATTGATTGATCTAGAATAATACGGCCATTAATTTTTGCTCCTATGGCAACGGGTTTATTAAAGATTGAAAAATTAGTTAGAACAGTTTCTGCCATAACTTTATTGCTAATAATCTCCTCTGGATAGAAAGCAGTAAAGCCATTAATGCCACCAAAAAGCATTAAACCATCTTTAGTTTTAAAAGCGGTTAACTCGCTAAATTCATTACTTTGTAACCCATCGTTTACATCATAATTTTGAAAATTCTCTGCTTGAGTATCAAATTTTGATAGCCCTTTGTTGGTAGATAGCCACAGGTTTCCATGATCATCGTCTAGAATACCTTTGATCACATTGTTGGGGAGGCCATCCTTTTCGGCATAGGTTTTAAAATGTTCAGGCGTATCTTTAGTGGCGGGAATTAATTTATTTAATCCACCACCAAATGTCCCTGCCCAAATAACTCCAGACTTACTTTCAAAAACGGTTAAAATGTAGTTATGACTTATGGAACTATCGTCATTGGGTATATTCTTGTATATAATAAATTTTGGATTTTTCGAGGTAATTTGATCAGGAGGTAATTTAGCTAAGCCATTACCTGTTGCAAACCAAATGTTACCCTTTTTATCCTGGTAGATATCTCTGATAATATTGTTGGGTATACTTGTTTCAATAGTTGCATTATGTTTTAAGCCATCTTTGGTGAAAGTGTCCCCATCTTCATTAATTAGCCAACGTTGTATACCACCATTGTAGGATCCTAACCAAACATTACGGTCTTTATCCTGTAAAATTGAAAAGACGCTACTAGGAACATCTGAGAATTCTTTAAGATCTTTATCGGTGATTTTTTTATGTGTGTCTAACTGTATTTCAAACAATCCGGGTGCATTTTCGCCACCCACAAATAATTTGGTAGAACTCTTGAGCTTTATCTCTTCAATAGCAAATACTTTATTAATTTTTGTAAAATGCTGAAATTCATTAAAATTACTCGTTGTATTGGTTTTACCTAGTAAATTAAGTCCGCCACCTTCAGTTCCAATCCATAAGTTTTCATTACTATCTTCATGTATAGCTCTAATTTTATCGTTGCTTAAACTGCCTAGCTCTAGATTTTTTTTAATATGTGAAAACTGCTTTCGTTGCGGGTCCAATTTATTAATCCCGCCACCATTAACACCCACCCAAACAATACCGGTATGATCTATGTGAAGCGATTTTACAGCGTTCTTGCTTAAGCTATTGGTAGGGTTTTCTGGATCATATTTATATAAACCGACTAACTCGGGCATTTTGTTTTCTGCTAGATTGGAGAATTCTAATAGTCCGTCATCTGTACCCGCCCATATATGAAAATTATTGATCGAAACTGTATTGTAGGAACCTTTGTATATATATTGAAGTTGATTTTCTTTTTTATTGGGTGCGTAGCGATATAGGCCATTACTTGTGGCTAATATTAAATGGCCATAGCTATCTTCAATAATCGACTTTACTTGAGTGTTAGGTAAATTTATTTGTTTGTTTACTTCTTGAAAGTACATATCGCCATTACTATCTCTAGATAATTTTGAAAGTCCGTTGATGCCACCAATCCATACTTGATGCATACTATCTTCGTAAAAAGTACTAACGTTGTTACTATTTCTTGTTGGGGAGTTACTATTTTGATATAAGTTAAAATGCTCAAATTTTAAGGAATCAGCAGACTTAGATAAATCGGCCATATCAATGCCCTTTGTCGTACCCACCCATAATCTATTATTACTATCTTTAAAAAGTAAGGTAATATAATCGCTCTTGATGCTAAATTCATTTTTTGGATCGTTCTTAAAACTCTTGAACTTTTCTGTCTTTTTATCAAAATAATTTAGGCCACCTCCAGTAGTTCCAATCCATAAATTACCTTGGTCATCATCAATAATCTTCCAAATTAAATTGCTACTTATACTATGAGGATTTTCCGGATTAGGTTTAAAAACGGTAAAATTATAACCGTCATACCTATTTAATCCGTCATGTGTACCAAACCACATAAAACCATTATCATCTTGAAAAATGGTATTTACATCACTTTGTGATAATCCATTCTCGGTATTTAGATGCTCAAATTTTAATGAATTTTGCGCAAAACAAGCAGGAGATATTAATACGAGAAGACTCCATATTAAATAGACAATACTTTGTTTTGTGTTTATATGATTAAGGGGGTAGCTCATACTAACAAATATATCAAATTGCAGATATATATGTGTCTATATCGTTTTTAGGGTTCATGAACTATTTTTGATTTTCAACTTAAATTACTGTATTTCAGTATTTTAAAATAGATTTAATAAGGTGGTTCTATTTCTTTGTTCCATATGTTGTAGTCTTTTGAACATATGTTGCGTCCCTAAAAAATGGATTACTACAAACTAGATATTTTTTTTCTTACCTCTGTACTTCAACTTATTAAAAATCATTTTTTCGGATAGCTAATTCATTACTTTTTAGAGTTTTAGTGGTCTGCGCAGCAATACAAAAGAACAGATGCAAAAAGAACAAAACACCAAGAAAACCAATAAAAGGTACGGCATTTTAGCGATGGTCTTTTTAACAGTGGTTATAAATTATTTGGATAGGAGTAATATTTCTGTAGCAGCTTTTGCCTTAAGTGAAGATTTAGATTTATCATCTGTTCAAATGGGATTTATCTTTTCTGCTTTTGCATGGACCTATGCTATTCTACAAATTCCTGGAGGATTTATGGCAGATAAAATAAAGACTAGAGTTTTGTATTCGGTGATTATGGCATTGTGGTCTATAGCCACTTTGGTTCAGGGAATGGCTAATTCTTTTGTAAGCTTATTAGGATTAAGAGCTACAATAGGTGTTTTTGAAGCACCTTCTTATCCTACGAATAATGTTATTGTTACGCGTTGGTTTCCTGAAAAAGAGCGCGCATCTGCCATTGCAATTTATACTTCAGGTCAATTTTTGGGGCTTGCATTTTTAACACCAGTTTTGACGGCTATTCAGAGTTATCTGGGTTGGCGAGGCTTGTTTTATGTATCAGGAGCTATTGGTTTGGTGTGGGCTGTGCTGTGGTATGTTCTATATAGAGACCCTAAAGAACATGCAACCATGAATCAAGAAGAAATAGATTATATCGCTGAAGGCGGTGGGTTGATAGACGGGGTGTCTGACACTGATAAAAAAGAGAAAGTAGAAAAGTTTAGTTGGTCAGACCTTAGGGAAGTGTTTTCCTATCGGAAACTCTGGGGCTTATATATTGGACAATTTTGCTTGGGAACTATTATCATATTTTTTTTAACATGGTTTCCAACGTATTTGGTGAAATATAGAGGGTTAGATTTTCTTGAGTCAGGATTTTTAGCATCTATTCCATTTTTAGCAGCATTTTTTGGCGTGTTGTTATCTGGGTTTACTTCAGATTTTTTAATAAAAAGAGGCTATACCGTTGAGATAGCGCGTAAGCTGCCTATCATATGTGGTATGTTGCTTTCTACAGCAATTATAGGGGCAAACTATACCGATGATACGTTTCTAGTGATCTTATTTTTATCCATTGCATTTTTTGGAAATGGTTTGGCCAGTATTGCTTGGGTATTTATCTCCTTAATGGCGCCCAAAAAACTTATAGGTCTTACGGGTGGTGCATTTAATTTTATAGGTGGTTTGGCGGGTATTGTTGTGCCTGTTATTATAGGATACTTGGTTAAGGATGGAGATTTTAAGCCTGCTTTGTTTTTTATCGGAGCTATAGCTTTACTAGGTTTTATAAGTTACACTTTTATTGTAGGGAAGGTAGAGCGTATTGTTTCTAGACCAAAGAATTAAGAATTACAGTTATGAAAATAAAAGATATTAAAACCTACCCCATTAATGTAGGGTCTGGTAGTCAATTGGTAGTAAAGGTGGAAACAGAGTCAGGTATATATGGCTGGGGTGCTTCGGGATTATCTGGGCGTGAACTTGCTGTTGTGGGAGCTATTCAGCATTTTAAACCATTTTTAATTGGTAAGGATGCAAGGCAAATTGGAGCACTTTGGCAAGAGATGTATAGGGGCCAGTATTTTGAAGGCGGACGCGTATTGGCTGCTGCTATATCGGCAATAGACATTGCTTTATATGATATTAAAGGTAAAGCGCTAGGGGTTCCTGTTTATGAATTATTAGGAGGAAAACAACGAGACTATGTAGACTGTTTTGCATCCGTACGTTTTACCACGAGGGAAGAGTTATTTGATTATTCACTGCTATTGGTTAAAGAAGGGTGGACAATGCTTCGGTTGGCACCTGCAGAATTTGAATCGCAAGAAGATAAAGGTCTCTTTGAATCTAGAAAATCAATAGCCTTATTATCAGATTGGCTTATCGATTTAAGAAAAGAGATTGGTTCTCAAGTCACATTAGGTATTGATTATCATACACGTTTAAATGCTGCAGAGACGTATTCATTTATCAGCAAGATGCCAGCGGGAACAATAGATTTTATAGAAGAACCTATTCGAGATGAGAGCCCAGAGGCTTATGAAAGTCTTCGTAAGCTTATAACGGTACCTTTTACTATCGGTGAAGAATTTTCAAGCAAATGGCAATTTGTACCTTTTATAGAGAAGAATATTACGCAATATGTTCGTCTTGATGTTTGCAACGTTGGCGGAATTACGGAAGCAATGAAAGTAGCGGCAATGGCAGAATCTCATTATATAGATCTAATGCCACATAACCCATTAGGGCCTATTTGTACGGCAGCATCCATTCATTTGGGGGCAGCATGCTCTAATTTTAGTTGGTTAGAAGAGGTAAATACGCCAGCACAATACATGGGAACTAATGCTCCGGAGTATTACCCAGTGCAACACACATTAGAAGGGCCTCGGTATAAAGTTCTAGATACGCCCGGTTTAGGTGTAGAATTCAATGAAGATTTGGCGGCACAATCAGAATTTGTTCCGGTAGAAATTCCTAGACTACACCGTAGTGATGGTTCTTTCACCAATTGGTAAAATAAGAAGTATAACTAAAAATAGATCCAGTGTTTTCTAAAAGTATAAGTATTTTTATTGTCTTTATCATCCTTTCTAGTTGTAAGATTAAAAAAGAAGCTGTAGCTGGTTCCAATAGTGAGTTAGCCGCTAATTTCTCTATAGAAATCTTAACCGAGGAAGGTAATTTGGTCATAGATAAGCACAGTAGTATAGAAATTCTGGCCAGTGGTTTTACGTGGACAGAGGGGCCGTTGTACATAGAAAAAGGAGATTATCTTTTATTTTCGGATATTCCAAATAGTAAAGTTTTTAAGATTGATGCTCAAGGAAAAGCGCGTGTTTATTTGCATCCGTCAGGAAGTGATGTAAAGAATTATACAGGAAAAGAAGCTGGTTCTAATGCGTTGATGTATTATAAGGATGAACTGATTTTGATGCAACAAGGGGAAAGACGAATTGCTAGAATGAAGGCACCTATGAATGCTCCAAAAGAACATTATGAAATGATTATTGATAGGTATGAGGGCAAAAGATTAAATAGTCCAAATGACGGCGTATTTGATGCGCAAGGGAACCTTTATTTTACAGATCCTCCTTATGGTTTGCCTGATGGAATAAACGATATTACAAAAGAGCTAGATTTTCAGGGTGTTTATTGTTTGTTGGCTTCTGGAAAACTAATAGTGCTTGACAAAGAGCTAAAGTACCCTAATGGGATTACCCTAGCGCCTGACGAGAAAACACTTTATGTGGCGGCTTCTGATCCTGAAAAAGCAGCTTGGTATTCTTATGCTATTGTGCAACCAGGAATAGTAACTGATAAAAAAATGTTTTATGATGTTACTGCTCTAGATCGTGATAAAAAACATAAAGGGTTGCCAGATGGGATGAAAACAAATAAAGAAGGGTATCTGTTTGCTACTGGTCCAGATGGTGTTTGGATTTTTAATCCTGATGGAGTTGTAATTGCTAGAATCCATACAGGATTATTGACGGCAAATTGTGCTCTGTCTACAGATGAATCTCAATTATTCTTAACCGCCGATGATTATATCTTGAAAGTTGCTTTAAAATAAAATGCACGTAAAGGCTTGCTATCATTTTTTGAGTGTATTAATAGTTTTAACTTTAAATGCTTGTTTCTTAGTATGTTAAAATTTAAAGATTTTGTATAGGATTAAAAATCTATACATATGTTCTAGCTTTTAAATCATTTGCTATCTTTAGAAAATCGGATATTATCGAACTTTACACTTGTTAAATCTGAACGTGGAATTAACAAGCTTTAGAGTAATTTCAATCACCCATAATTCCGAATTAATGAAATATATCGTTTGTGAAAAACCAGGAGAATTTCTTTTAAAAGAAAAAGAAGCACCTGTTAGAAAAGAGAATGAAGCCTTGCTTAAAATAAAAAAAGTAGGAATTTGTGGTACAGATTTACATGCTTATGGAGGCAATCAAGCTTTTTTTACATACCCGCGAATTTTAGGCCATGAGTTGGCTTCAGAAGTAGTGGAGATTGGAGCAAATGACCGTGGAATTAAAGCAGGAGATAAGGTGGTAGTAATGCCTTATATCAGTTGTGGGAAATGTATAGCCTGCCGTAACGGTAAAACAAATTGCTGTACAAATATACGTGTGTTAGGGGTGCATAGTGATGGAGGAATGCAAGAGATGATTACAGTTCCTACCAATATTTTATTACTAGCCAATAATTTATCTGATGATCAGATGGCTATAGTAGAGCCTCTGGCTATTGGAGCGCACGCTATACGAAGAGCTCAGATAACTCCAGGAGAAACCGTAGCAGTAGTTGGTTGTGGTCCTATCGGAATTGGAATAATGAAATTAGCGCAAATTGCAGGAGCAAAAGTAATTGCGCTAGATATGAATGAACAACGTTTACAATATGCTAAAGATAAAATTGGCGTAGATTACGTGGTAAATGTAGCAAATGATCCTGTGGCAAAAATCACTGAAATTACAAATGGAGATTTATGTACTGCAGTTTTTGATGCTTCGGGTCACAAAGGGGCTTTAGAAATGTGTCCGTCGTACATGTCTCATGGAGGTAGGTTTATTTTAGTAGGTTTATCTAAAGGTGAACTTACCTATACACACCCGGCAATACATGCAAAAGAAATGACCCTAATGTGCAGTAGAAATGCAACAACCGAAGATTTTGAACATGTTATCAATGTTTTAGATCAATTTCCAACGGCATCATTTATAACACATTCCGTTCCCTTTACAGAAATGATTGAAAATTTTGATAGTTGGTTAAAACCAGAAACAGGCGTAATTAAAGCCACTGTAAATTTTAGTTAAATAGATGCAAAAAAGCTATGTTCAAATAGATTCAAAAGACAACATTATTGTTGCGATTACAAACCTAAAAGAGGGCTTAGTAGCTTCCGTTGCAGGAACGGAAGTTATTTTAAAAGAACCTATTAAGCAGAAACATAAATTTGCGCTTTATGATTTTAGCGTAGGCGATGAGCTATTTATGTATGGCGTTTTAATAGGTAAAGCAACCAAAGAAATTCTTTCGGGTACCGCTATTACCGTTGATAATGTTAAACATGCATCGGCAACATTTAGTGATACTAAAGAGCAGTTTGTTTGGGAAGCTCCAGACATTACTAAATTTAAGAATAGCACTTTTAATGGGTACCATAGAAAAGATACTAAAGTAGGTACCGCCAATTACTGGTTAGTAATTCCATTAACTTTTTGTGAAAATAGAAACATAGATGTTCTCGAGGCGGCGCTTTCTGAAAAATTAGGATATCAAACTAAAAAAGATTTTGCAGTAGATACCGATGCCTTAATCCGTAAGTATAAAGCAGGTGCTTCTAAAGAAAACCTTTTGAATACGCCAATAATAGCTACCCATGAGGAAATGGCTAAGAATAGAGTGTTTCCAAATATAGATGGTATAAAATTTTTGAAGCATGACGGTGGTTGTGGCGGCATTAGACAAGACTCTGAAACGCTTTGCAAGTTATTAGCCGGATATATTGCGAATCCGAATGTTGCGGGGGCTACAATTTTAAGTCTTGGATGCCAAAATGCACAAATATCCATGTTGCATAATGCGTTAAAAACGTTAAATATAGATGGTGATAAGCCTGTACATTATTTAGAGCAACAAGGAAGTTTAAGTGAAAGACATTTTATAGAAGAAGCAGTAAAAGTTACGTTTTTAGGGTTGATAGAAGCCAATGAGATAGAAAGAAAACCAGCACCGTTAAGTAAGTTGGTGTTAGGATTAGAGTGTGGTGGTTCTGATGGTTTTTCAGGAATATCTGCTAATCCAGCATTGGGGTATGCTTCAGATTTATTGGTAGCCTTAGGCGGTAGTCCTGTATTGGCGGAGTTCCCAGAACTGAATGGGGTAGAACAAGAAATGATTAACCGTTGTGCCACAGAAAAAGACGCGAAAAAGTTCTATAACTTAATGCGTGCCTATTCTGCTGCTGCAGTAGCGGTTGGTTCTGGTTTTGAAAATAATCCATCACCAGGAAATATAAAAGATGGTTTGATAACGGATGCCATGAAATCTGCTGGAGCAGCTAAAAAAGGAGGAACTTCTCCTGTTGTAGCGGTTTTAGATTATACGGAACAGGTGACCAAACCAGGGTTAAATTTACTGTGTACTCCGGGCAATGATGTGGAGTCTACTACAGGTTTAGTAGGGTCTGGGTGCAATATTGTAGTATTTACTACAGGTTTAGGGACGCCAACGGGAAACCCTGTAGCACCTGTATTAAAAATGTCTAGTAATACAAATTTGTACGAACGTATGAATGATATTATTGATATCAACGCAGGTACTGTAATTAGCGGAGAAGATACCATAGCGACTATGGGTGAAAAAATATTAGAACATATTATAAAAGTAGCAAGCGGTGAGCTTGCATCAAAAGCCGTACTACATGGGAATAACGACTTTATTCCTTGGAAAAGAGGAGTCTCTTTATAAATTATTTTTCAGTTTAAAGAAAAGTAAACGCACGATGATAGTAGAAAAAAAGGCAGTGAAAATGAAAATATTAGATAGAACTACAGCAAATAAACCAATTACTCACCCAGTGAAAGTACTGCAATTTGGAGGAGGAAATTTTTTAAGAGCCTTTTGTGATTGGATGTTTGATGTTTTAAATAAAACCACTGATTTTAATGGGAGTGTTGCTGTGGTCAAGCCAACAGAACGTGGTGACTACACAGCGCTAAGAGCACAAGATGGTTTGTTTCATGTAGCGTTAGATGGGGTCCGTAATGGTGCATTAGTTTCGGAAGTAACCCTAGTAGAATCTGTGAGTGATGTTATTCAGCCTTATACAGAATGGGATAAATACCTGCAATTAGCAGAGCAACCAGAACTGCGGTTTATTGTTTCTAATACAACAGAGGCCGGAATAAAATTTTCGGAGAATGATAAACAAACTGATTTTCCTCCGCATGAATTCCCAGCAAAATTAACACTATGGTTGTACCACCGATTTAATTTTTTTAACGGTGCCGTAGATAAAGGCTGTATTTTATTACCCTGTGAACTGATTGAAAATAATGGGGAGGCATTAAAAAGCACGATTCTTCAATATGCAGAACATTGGAAGTTAGAAAAAGAGTTTGCGACTTGGATAGAAAAATATAACTACTTCTGTAGCACTTTAGTAGATCGGATAGTTTCTGGTTTTCCTGAAGATCGTAAAGAAGCAATTGAAAAACAAATAGGTTTTAAAGATGAGTTATTGGTAGCTGGTGAAGATTACCATAGTTGGGTCATCAAAGCACCATCTCTAGTAAAGGCAGAGCTACCTTTTGCACAAACAAATTTAAATGTGCAGTTTGTAGATGATTTATCGGCATATAGAGAAATGAAAGTGCGTATTTTAAACGGAGCACATACTTCTTTGGTGCCTGTAGGTTATTTAGCAGGCTTACGTACGGTAAAAGAGAGCATGGATGATACTGCAGTTTGTAATCATGTGATGCAAGTACTTTCTACCGAAATAAAACCTACACTTAATAATTTTTCTACAGCAGAAATAGATGCATTTATAAATGCCGTTATAGATCGATTTAAGAACCCAACATTAAAACATTTCCTAATTGCAATTTCGCTGAATAGTACCTCTAAATTTCAAGCGCGTTTGCTACCTGCTTTTATAGAGTATACACAGCTGAAGGGTGTTTTCCCAAAAAGAATAGCCTTTTCTTTAGCTTGTATGATACGCTTTTATAAAGGAGATTTTAAAGGCGATAAAATAGCAGTGAATGATGATGAAAATGTTCTAGACTTCTTTAGTCAAGAATGGGGAAAGGTGACCAAAGAGGAGCAAACTATAGATGATTTAGTGCAGAATGTACTTTCCAATAGTGCTATTGTGGGAACAGATCTGAGCCAGTATCCTGGTTTGGTAAAGTATATTTCAGAAGTCTTATTAGCAATAGATAAAAAAGGAGTAAAAGTGTGTTTAAGCACCTTGTAAGTTAGAGATATGATTATAGATTCACATCAACATTTTTGGAAATACGAACCAAAAAAACATAGTTGGATAGACGATGACATGGCCGTAATCAGAAAAGATTTTATGCCAGCAAGTCTTAAGAAAACCTATTTTGAAAACGGTATAGCGGGTTGTGTAGCCGTTGAAGCAAACCAAAGTACAATGGAAACCGATTTTCTAATGGATTTGGCTTCTAAGAACGATTTTATAAAAGGAATTGTGGGTTGGGTAGACTTTAGAGCCGATGATATTGAAGAGGTGTTAGAACATTACCATCAGTTTCCTATTGTTAAAGGGTTTCGCCATGTAGTTCAAGGAGAGGCAGATCACAATTTTTTATTGAGACCCGATTTTTTAAACGGAATTTCAAAATTAGAGCCGTATAATTTTACGTATGATATTCTTGTATTTCCTCATCAATTAGGAGCTGTTTTAGAGTTTGTGAAAAAGTTTCCGAAAATCAATTTTGTTATAGATCATATTGCAAAGCCGTATATCAAAGATGGTTTTTTTGAAGGTTGGGCAGTGCTTATGGAGGCTATCGGAAAAGAGCCTAATGTGTTTTGTAAACTCTCAGGGATGATTACGGAAGCAGATTATAATACATGGAAGCCAGAACAATTACAACCCTATATGCAATGGGTGTTAGATGCTTTTGGAGCCGATAAGTTGCTTTTTGGCTCTGATTGGCCGGTATGTTTAGTAGCAGGAAATTATCAAAGGGTAAAAGAAATAGTGACCAATTTTATTGCGCACTTACCAGAGGATGATCAGGCCAAAATTATGGGCTTGAATGCCATAAAGTTTTACAATTTATAAAATATAGCAGATGGATTTAAAGTTAAAAGATAAGATCATTGTAGTCACTGGTGCTGCAGGTATAAAAGGTAGCATTGGAGAAACTATTGTTCAACATTTAGCTGCAGAAGGTGCAATTCCAGTTATTGTTTGCCGTAATGATAGAGGGTTTGGCTACGAGAAAGAATTACAGGACAAAGGGATTGATGCGTTGTTTGTGAAAACAGATTTATCGGATGCCGTTCAGATTGAAGCAGCAGTAAGAAAAATAGAAAATAAATACGGTAAAATCGATGCGCTCATTAATAATGTAGGTGTAAATGATGGTGCAGGTTTAGATGCTTCTATTGATGATTTTATGTACTCTTTAAAGCTAAATATGGTAAGTTATTTTGCAATGACGAAATACTGCCTTCCAATGTTGAAAAAAACAAAAGGAAATATTCTAAATATAGGTTCTAAAGTTGCGCTTACGGGGCAAGGAGGAACGTCTGGCTATGCAGCTTCTAAAGGAGGTGTTTTTGGTCTAACTCGTGAATGGGCTGTAGATTTAATAAAATTCGGAATTCGTTCCAATGCCATAGTTATTGCAGAAAGTTGGACTCCCGCCTATGATGCTTGGATAAAAACCTTAGAAAACGGCGAAGAAAAATTGAATGCTATTGTAAAGAAAATTCCTTTAGAAAATAGAATGACCATGCCTGCGGAAATTGCAGATCAATGTTTGTTTACCATCTCAGAGAAATCATCACATACTACAGGACAATTTATAACTGTAGATGGCGGATACGTTCATTTGGATAGATCACTACTCACAGAATAAGATTAAAAGACATTTGTGTTATTATTTAAGACGCTTATCGCCTTGAAGCACCCTTGTCATTTCTATTTTTGATTTTAAAATTAATCAATCTACATATGAGTCAATCTAAAAATACGCCAGTTGTAAAACGAGAGTTATTATTTCCTTTTATTATCATTACTTCTTTATTTGCCTTATGGGGTATTGCCAATGATTTAACGAATCCTATGGTTTCTGCATTTAAAAAAGTGATGCCGGAACTATCTAATATGCAAGCTTCTTTAGTGCAATTTGCATTTTATTTTGGATACTTTTTTATGGCCTTACCAGCAGCGTTATTTATCAGAAAATACAGTTATAAAGCTGGAATAATTTTAGGCTTAACATTATATGCTATTGGCGCTTTCTTGTTTTATCCAGCTGCAGCTTTTCAAGAATTTAATTATTTTTTAATATCACTTTGGGTAATTACCTGCGGGTTGGCATTTTTAGAAACAACTTCTAATCCCTTAATTTTATCCTTAGGAGATAGAGAAACGGCAACGCAACGTTTAAATTTAGCCCAGGCTTTTAATCCCATAGGCTCTTTAATAGGGATGATTGTTGCGCAACAGTTTGTTATCTCTGCATTGCGTTCCGATGATAAAAATGAAGCAGGAGAATTGGTGTATGATACCCTATCTACCAGTGCAAAAGCTGTGGTGAGAGAAAATGACTTAAGTGTAATTAGTGTTCCTTATATTATTTTAGGTCTAGTGGTGTTGGTTATTATGGGAGTCATCTTATTTACTAAAATACCTAAAACGGTAGCTGCTGATAAGATGTCGCTCTCAGCGTCGTTTCAAAAATTGTTCGCCAATAAAAATTACCTTTTTGGGGTAGTGGCACAAGCATTTTATGTAGGAGCTCAAATTATGTGTTGGACTTATATTTTTCAATATGTAGATAATATCAATGAAAGTTTACCAGAAGATCAGGCATTAACGGCAACGTGGTATAATGTAGCAGCTATGATTATATTTTTATCAGGAAGATGGATAGGTACAGCTTTAATGAAAACCATGAATCCGTCTAAGGTTCTAATGTTATTTGGACTTGGAGGAGTTATTTTTTCTGCAGGAGCCATTTTATTGCCAGGAGAAATAGGCTTGTATTCACTAGTAGGAATCTCATTATTTATGTCCATTATGTTTCCAACAATTTATGGCATCGCCTTAAAAGATATGGGCGATGAAGCAAAGATTGGTTCTGCAGGTTTAGTAATGGCCATTGTAGGAGGTGCTTTAATGCCCGTTTTACAAGGAGGAATATTAGATTGGGGTGGCCCTGGTTTTTCAGATGTACAGGTTTTAGGATTTATTCCTGAAGTTAATTTTTCCTTTATTTTACCACTCATCTGTTTGGTTGTTGTGACAATCTACGGTTATGTAACTTTTAATACATCAAAAAAATAGAACTAATGAGTATAAAGAGATATTGTTATTCTTGCGATCTAAAAGATGATTCTAAATTAATAGCGGAATATAAAGCCTATCATGCGGAAGGAAAAGCTTGGCCAGAAATAACAAAAAGCATTAAAGATGCTGGTATTGTAGACATGCAAATTTATTTAACAGGAAATAGAATGTTTATGATCATGGAAGTAAATGATACTTTTAATCCTGATAAAAAAGCAGCAATGGATGCTCAAAATCCAAAAGTGCAGGAATGGGAAAATCTCATGTGGGATTATCAACAAGAATTGCCATGGGCAGAAAAAGGCGAAAAATGGATTGCATTAGATAAGATTTTCCAGTTGTAAGATATCGTTAGTTTTAGTGTTAGATAGTTTAGAGTTTAGGAGTTTTATATAAAACTCCTAAACTCTTTTTTTTTAGTTCAGTTTTTGTCTAGTGGTACCGTTCGCGGTATGATTTATTTTTTGAGATCTTCAGTTAGTATAAAATTTAAGAGATGAAAAATAAAATAATCGCGATGGGCAATGCTTTTAGAGTTTTGATGATAAGTATATTTCTGGGGAGTTGCTCTACCCAACATCAAAGTGTATCTAATGAGCCTTTAGGTGAAGAAAAAACAGTCTTGGATGATTTAAGTGCTCCTGAAAGTACTGATGTTGCATTTTTACCAAATGCAGGAGCAGGAAAAACATGGACTATACAAGCTAATGTATCTAACGAGTTTAATGATACAGAAGGGAAACAGTCCGAAAAGTTTTCTGAAGATTGGCATGACGGATTTTTTAATGGTTGGACAGGTCCAGGTATAACAAAGTATACCGCAGCACAATCGTCAATAGAAGATGGGGAATTACTATTTAAGGCAACTATTGATAACGGAATTATCAAAACCGGTTGTATTACGTCTAAAGCAAAGGCGACTTATCCTTTATATATGGAAGTACGTGTTAAGCTAAGCGAATCTGTTCTTTCTTCTGCGGTATGGATGCTTAGTGATGATTCTACGGAGGAGATAGATAACTTAGAAGCCTTTGGAGCTAAAAGCAATGATTATTTCTCAAAACGATTGCATTTGAGTCATCATGTATTTATTCGAGAACCGTTTCAAGATTATCAACCAACAGGTACTGAAACTTGGTATGCGGATGGTAATAATACCATTTGGTCAGAAGATTATCATAAGTATGGAGTATTATGGGAGGACCCTTGGAATTTATCTTATTATGTTGATGGCGTTCTAGTTCGTAAAACACCCATTGCAGAAATAGACCCTGAGAGGTATACCGATGGTATGGGTTTAACTAAACCAATGCATATGATTATTAGCGCCGCAGCACAGTCCTGGAGGGAAACTCAAGGAATTAATTTTTTAACAGACCCTACGGTAACTAATGAAGAAAAAACAGTCATGAAAGTAGATTGGATTCGGGTTTACAAACCGGAATAATAAGCAATAAGAAAGCCAAATCAAAAATGATTTGGCTTTTTTTAAATAATGTTTTTTAAGGTAGGCTTATGCTAAACTATTGCTGTAAGCAACAATGACGATACCTATTACCATACAGCTTAAACCAACATATAAGAATTTCCGTGCCTTGGGCGAAGCTTTAACCCATTCCTTGGTGATAATACCACTGATAATAGCTGTTACCACACAAGAGGTATTAAATATGGCGTACCCAACGGTATTTCCTGAAGCACCTAATTTATAGGCTGCAAATGCGAATAGGGCAGATGCGGCATAATGAAAGAAAGCCATGACGAGTATAAGTACAAAGTTTTTACCAAAAGCAGGTGTTTTAAAATCTCCCCATGCCTTTTTTGTAGTCAGTTGCCAAAGAAAATAGGCTGTCATTACTAGACCACCACTAATAAAAATAGGAAACATTACCGCAACGGCTGTTATCCATTCCGCATTTCCTGCAGCCTGACTAGCTTCATGTAAATAGGGTCTACCCGCCGCATTGGCATAACTGAATCCTGTGGCGAGTAAACCACCGATAACCGCAATTAAAATACCTGTAGCCATAGAACCTTTTTGTTCCTTATTTTCATGATTGGCCTTTTCAACTTTTTCACGAATAAAGCCTGCTTTTCCATTGGCAAATATTCCTATTAAAACAACAAAGAGTCCTAGTAGAATGGTTGTTAGTTTGTTGGTAGGAGGTAAGCCATCTTCAATAAATGGTAAGACGGAACCTACTAATATTATGGTACCGATAAAAAGGGAGAAACCTAAAGAAAGACCAATATGATTAATGGCTTTACTCCACATCATAACCCCAACGCCCCATAGAAAACTAGTAAGACCCATTTTTATCCAAATATCTGTAGGCATATTGCCAAATATGGAAACAAACCCATCAATTAAAGTAACCGATGCAATGATGGGTACCACAAACATGGTGAGTAAAAAGAATAAACTCCAAGTGTTTTCATACTTAAAGCCCTTAGTGAACTTTTCAGGTAAGGCATAAAGTCCAAGCATTAGTCCGGCAAAAATTGCCAGTAAAACTCCTTCTGTCATAATTGGTTATTTTTTGAGTTAATTAATTATCGTAAAATGAAAATTTGAATACCGTCGTGCTCGTGAAATTTTCGCCAGCTTTGGTAATCGATTTAGGAGAACCTTCAATATTAGGCCCATTAGGATATCGATGTGTTTCGCAACAGAATCCTCTATATTTACCATATTGAATTCCGTTTTCTCTTTTCAAATCATCTGAAGTATATTTTCCCGTATACAAAAGCATACAGGGCTCTGTAGAATAAACATCTAAACGTACTAGTTTCTGACTATCAACAATTGAAGCTACGTTCTTTAGGGCTTCTTCTTCATCAAAAACATAAAAATGTTCAAAGCCATCATTTATGGCTTCGTGAACAGCTCCAATACGTTTTTCTTCTCGTAAATCATCAGGTTGCCCTTCTACATTGATTATTTTTCCCGTAGCGGCACCAGTTTCATCTAATGCTAAACGCTTGTTGGTATGCACTTGAGCGGTATGGTTTTCTATGCTCTCAGAGAAGCCTGATAAATTAAAATAGGTGTGGTTAGTGAGTGATAAAGGAGTATCTTCATCTGGGGTGGCTAAGTATTGAATTTTTAGCTCATTATGATCGGTCAACGTAAAGGAAACACTTAATTTTACGTTCCCAGGAAAGCCTTCTTCCATAGCTTTACTTTGTAAAGACATCGTAATAGAAGCTGCATCGGCATCCTTGGTGGTGACACTCCAAATTCTCTTATCAAAACCAATAACGCCACCATGTAAATTGTTAGGGCCACAGTTATCTGCTAAATCGTAGGTTTTGCCATTTAGGCTAAACTTCGCATCTTTTATTTGAGAGCAATACCGGCCCACCGTAGCTCCAAAATAAGGGGAGTTATTTTTATATGCTTCAGAGAAATAGCCTTCTAAGGAATCAAAACCACATACAATTTCTTTCAGTTCCCCTTGAGCATCGGGTAGTTGTATGGAGGTGATAGTAGCTCCGTAGTTGGTAATTTTCACTACCATACCTTTAGCATTTTTTAAAGTAAATAATGCTACTTTCTTATCTTCTATAACTCCGAAATCACTTTTTATCACTTTCATACGATTATTTTATTGTTGATATGGTGCTAGTTTTTCCCAATTAAAAACCACCCCTGTTCCAGGCTCGTCAGAGGCTACTGCACGGTAATTTTCTACTACGAGTGGTCTGGTGGTATATGTATCAATAGGGAAACTATGAACTTCCAACCATCCCGCATTTGGTTGTGCAGAAACTAAACTTACATGTAGTTCTTGCATACCATGAGAGCATGCCGGTATTCCGTGCTTGTCTGCTAAACGTGCGGCTTTAAGCCAACCCGTAACTCCACCACAATTAGAAGCATCTGGCTGAATAAAGGATAATTTTGCTTGATCAAAAGCATATTCAAATTCATGAATAGTATGCAGGTTTTCTCCCATAGCTAATGGGAATCCCGTTTTCTCTGCAATTTCCGCAAACCCTTTATAGTCATCGGGAATAATAGGTTCTTCGAACCAAGTGATATTATATTTTTTAAAACCTTCAATGGCCCTAATTGCTTTTTCAATAGACATAGAATAATTAGCATCTACCATGAATGTTACTTCTGGACCAATAAATTCTCGTACCGCTTTTATGCGTTCTAAATCCTCTTCTAAATTTTCTCTTCCTATTTTTATTTTAACAGCGTTAAAGCCATTTGCTAAATAGGTTTTCATATTATTTAAAAGCTTAGGTATCGGGAATTGTAAATCTATTCCTCCACAATATGCTTTACATGTATTATCTGCACCACCGGCCATTTTCCATAGCGGAAGTGCTGCTTTTTTACATTTAATATCCCAAAGCGCAATATCAATAGTAGATATAGCAAAAGAAGCTATCCCTCCACGACCAACGTAGTGAATATGCCACTCCATAAAATCATAGATACCGTCTATATCTGTACCATCTTTACCTAGAAGAACCCCGGCGAAATCATGATCTATCATTGCTTTAATGGCATGACCACCTTTTCCTCCGGTATACGTATAGCCGGTTCCTTCACTACCATCTTCTAAAGTAATGGTGGTGGTAATTAATTCAAAATGGGTATGGTCACCATGTTTGGCATCATTCAATACTTCCGGTAGGGGTACTTTAAATAGTTTTGAAATGATACTCTTTATTGCTGTGCTCATTTTATCGTAATTATTTGCTACTTTAATTTAATTGAAATTTCAACAGGAATAGCAGCACCAAGTTCTTGACTTCTCTTACTTGGTAAGGCGTTACTGAAGATAATTTTATAATTTCCTTTCATCCATGACTTTACGCCCTCTTGGTTTATTTGCATAAAATCATCCGCAGAAAGATTGAATTGGATTTTTTTTGTTTCTCCGCCATTTAATTCAATTCTTTTAAATGCTTTTAAAGAATACATGGGTAAGTAATCTGCAATGTCTAAAGGTACGAGGTAGGCCTGAACAACTTCTTGAAGCTTCATAGCACCGGTGTTTTTGACATCAAAAGTGATGTGTACTGATTGTTTTCTTTTTAAGGCAGCGGTACTTGCAGAGGCATTGTTAAATTTTGTTTTAGCGTAAGAAAGACCAAAGCCAAACGGATACATGGGTTCTTTGGTCATATATTTATAGGTTCTACCTGTCATGCTATAAGAATCAAAAGGAGGTAGTTGTGCTACGTTTTTCGGGAATGTAATAGGTAAGTGACCAGATGGCGCAACATCTCCAAAAAGAACATCGGCAACGGCATTACCACCTTGCTCACCCGGATACCACATTAAAACGATAGCATCTACTAAAGGTTCTATTTCTTCTAAAGAAACCGGACTCCCAGTACCCAAAACTAAAATTAACGGTCCTACTTTATTTTCGCTAATTTCCTTGATATACTCTATTTGACTTTGTGGAAGTCTTAGGTCTTTTCGATCACCTTTGTTTTCTGAAGCAATGGCATCTACTTCTTCTCCTTCAATCTCATTAGATATGCCAACCACAAGAATAGTAGCATCTGTAGTTTTAGCAACTTTTGGTGCCCAATTTAATGGGTTTAAATTTTTCTGAAAAGGCAAAACACCGAGTCTGTACTCTAAGGAAGTACCTAGAGAAATTTTTTCGGAAACACCTTCTAAGACGGTGACCATATTGGGAGACATGCCATAGTAGTTGGCTAATAAAATATCTGTTGACGCCGCAAATGGTCCTGTTACATAAAGAGATTTTATATTTTTATCTAAGGGTAACGTATTATTATCATTTTTAAGTAATACGATGGACTGTTGTGCTACCGTTCTAGCAAGTTCTTTGTTTTTTTTAGAATTGATGACTTCCGTGCCGATGAGGTTGTATGGGTTGCTTTCTTCCTTATCAAAGAAGCCTAGTTTAAACCGAATTAGGAATAGTTTTTTTAAGCGTTCATCAATTAATTCTTCGGTAATTAAACCTTGGTCTAATGCTTTTGTTAGATTATTATAAATCCATCCACAATTTAAATTTACTCCTGCAAGTAGTGCTAAAGCAGCAGCTTCTTCGGCAGTTTTAGCTCTTTTATGCCCTTGATAAATATCACCCAATGCACCACAATCGGAAACAATATACCCGTTAAAACCCCATTCTTTTTTTAGAATATCATCCAGTAGAAATTTACTGCTGTTTACAGGCTCCCCATAAACGGCATTATAAGCCCCCATGATACCTTGTACATTACCTTCTTTGACTAAGGCTTCAAAAGCAGGAAGGTAGGTTTCATTTAAATCTAATTTAGATGGGCTGGCATTAAATGAATGGCGCAAAGCTTCGGGGCCAGAGTGCACAGCAAAATGCTTAGCACATGCTGTAGATTTGAAATATTTAGGATTATCACCCTGCAAGCCTTCAACAAAAGCTACACCAATTTTTGAAGTTAAAAAAGGATCTTCACCATAGGTTTCCTGACCGCGACCCCATCGTGGATCTCTGAAAATATTTATGTTAGGAGACCAATAGGTTAAACCAGCATACATACCTCGGTTACCAATAGATTTTGAAACTTGAAATTTAGCTCTTCCTTCGTCAGATATGGCGCTTGCTACTTGTTTTATTAAAGAAGGATTAAAAGTTGCACCCATGGCAATACCTTGAGGGAAAATGGTAGCTTTTCCATTACGGGCAACACCGTGAAGTGCTTCATTCCACCAATTGTATTCGGGTATTCCTAAGCGCTCAATTTTAGGAGACGCTGATAAAAATTGACCACATTTTTCAGCAATGGTCATTTCCTTAATTAATGCATCTACTCGCTCTTCAAAAGCAATAGTTTCATCAAACCATTCAAAATTATTTTGAGCATAACCTTGAGAGATTACGCTAAAAAGAATTAAAAAAATTAAGGACTTTTTGTTCATTTTTCTAAATAAAATAATTGGGCTTGTAGTTCTATAGTACAAACCCAATTCATACAAACTAATTATGCTTTATGTCTAATGTAAAAAGTTTTCTTTTCCATGTATTGTTCAAAACCATACTTGCCATCTTCACCACCAGAACCCGATAATTTATATCCATTATGGAACCCTTGGTGCTGCTCTCCATGGCCACGGTTTACGTAGATTTCACCATATTCTAATTCATCATTACATTTCATGATGGTATTCATATCATTGGTAAAAACCATTGCCGCCAAACCATATTCACAGTCATTTGCATACTCAATGACTTCGTCAAAAGTTTTGAATTTTAAAACCGGTAGAATAGGGCCAAATGATTCTTCGTGAACAATAGTCATATCTTGAGTCACATTCGTTAAAACGGTAGGCTCAAACCAAAATCCTTTTTCAAACTCGGCACCTTCCGGTCTTTTACCTCCTGTGGCAACGGTTGCACCTTCTTGAATACTTACCGCTACTAAGTGCTCCATGTGCTTTAATTCTGCAGCATTTACTTTAGGCCCCATATCTGTATCTTCTAACATAGGATCGCCAACTTTTATAGCTTTTGTTTTTGCTATGAATTTTTCCATAAACGCATCATAAATACCTTCATGTAAATACATTCTTTCGTTACAGGTGCACACTTGTCCGCAATTGTCAAAACGAGAATGTAAAGCGGCATCTACAGCAGCATCAATATCGGCATCTTCAAAAACGATAAAAGGTGCCTTGCCTCCTAACTCTAATTGAACATGTGTTAAGTTTTGAGCAGCATTACGTGCTATTTGTTGGCCAACCGGTGTAGAGCCAGTCATGGTGACCATTTTGCAAATAGGACTTTCTACTAAGGCATTCCCCATAGCTCTACCTGGTCCTGTAAGAATATTGATAACTCCTGCAGGGATACCTACCTTATTTGCTAAATTTCCTAACTCCAAAGTTGCCAAAGGCGTTTCAGAAGTTGGTTTAATTACGATCGCATTTCCGGCAACTAAAGCTGGTCCCAATTTACGACCTGCTAACGCCAGTGGGAAATTCCAAGCCGTAATAGCAACTACGACTCCACGAGGAACTTTTTGAATCCATATTTGTTCGTTCGGATTGTCAGAAGGAATAATATCTCCTTCAATTCTACGTGCACCTTCGCAAGCATATCTGATAAATGAAGCTGTAACAGCTACTTCAAACCGAGCTACTTTTAAAAGTTTTCCTTGTTCTTTAGTTAACAATTCTGCTAGATATTCTGTATTTGCATCAATTTCATCGGCTAACTTATATAACAAATCTGCTCTGGTTCTAGCAGGTAATTTTTTCCATTCTTTTTGAGCTTTATCTGCAAATTGAAGTGTTTCTATAGCTTCTTCGGCAGTACCGTTTTGCACACGTGCTACAATCTCTCCATTGGAAGGGCTAATGATATCTATAGTTTCTCCTGATGTTGAGGTTCTCCATTCTCCGTTTATAAAAAGCTTGTATTCTTGTATTGATGACATAGTATATGGTATTATTGTTTTGTATTCGTTTTTCTATAGGCATCCATTCGGTCCGCAGCTTTTCCTTCAAATTCTCTCCGTAATTGCCAAAGAGGACGTTCCAATGTCAATTCCCAAGTGAATAGTTGTTTGTAAAGTTCTTTTACTTTTTCAGGATATTGGTCTGCCAAATCATTGATTTCTGATTCGTCTTCTTTTAAGTTGTACAATTCTGCAGGCCTGTCTGGAAAGCGTAGTAATTTCCAATCCTGATTTCTAATGGCTCCTCTGTTTTCTTTTTTCCAGTATAGAAACTCGTGTGGACTTTCTGTGTTTTCTCCTTTTAAATATGGTAAGAGATCTACGCCGTCTAATCCTTCAATTTCACTATTATTTCCGCTTGCAGCGGATAAAAAAGTAGGGAAAAGATCTAAGGTGCTAATAGGGTAGTTGTAATTTTTATTTTTTTGTAATTGTTTAGGCCAAGACATTAAAAAAGGCACTCTAATTCCGCCTTCTAAATGATTTGCTTTGGTACCACTTAACGGACTATTGTCAGAATCATTAGCGTCTGATGGACCACCATTGTCATTGGTAAAAACAATTAATGTGTTTTTTGAAAGGCCTAGTTTGTCCAGTTCTTTTAGGACTGTACCAATAGCACGATCCATGGCCAACGTCATTGCTGCCAATGTCTTCCTTTTTCCTTTTAAATGAGGAAACTGCTTTAAATCTTCAGCAGTAGCTTCCATAGGGGTATGCACTGCATTAAAGGATAAATAGATAAAAAATGGATTTTCTTTATTTCTGTTGATGAATGAAATAGCTTCATGAGCCAGTTCATCTGTAAGATACCCTTCATGTTCTAAGAAGTTACCAAACCCTCTTTCTAGTCGGTCTTCGTTTCTGCTTAAAAGATTAGAATCATCATAAGGCATATAACTGCGAGCACCACCTCTAAATCCATAGAATTCATCAAAGCCACGTTTTGTAGGATGAAAACGATCTGCATTCCCTTGATGCCATTTTCCGAAAAGTGCGGTTTTATAGCCTAGATCTTGTAGATAATCGGCAATCGTAATTTGGTCTAAAGGCAAACCCATTTCATCGCCTATGATACCAGAAGTACTCATATAACCAGGAACATTGTTTTCTTCAAAACCAAATTTTTGTTGGTATTTTCCGGTTAATATTCCGGCTCTGGAAGGGCCGCAAACAGCAGCGCTTACATACGCTTGAGAAAATTTAATACTCTTTTTAGCAAGCTTGTCTAATTCAGGTGTTTTAAATTCTTTGCTTCCTTGAAAGCCGAAATCAGCATAGCCCGCATCATCGGATAAAATAAACACAATATTTGGTTGCTGCTGAGCAGTTAAAAAACTCACCTTAAAAAAGCCTAGCAGAATTATTATTATTTTTATGTACCGATGATGCATTGTATACCTTTTTTTTAAAATTTAAATTTATCTTCCCATCCAACCCCCGTCTACAAGGGTAATTGATCCATGCATGTAGTCTGATGCCTTAGAGCACAAGAAAACTATGGGTCCTGCAAAATCTTTAGGTTCTCCCCATCTACCTGCTGGTATACGAGATAAAATAGATTTAGCACGTTCAGGATCATTACGTAATGCTTCAGTGTTGTCCGTAGAAATATAGCCTGGGGCAATCCCGTTTACATTGACACCTTTGCTAGCCCATTCATTAGCGAATGCCATAATCATTTGACCAATTGCACCTTTACTTGCTGCGTAGCCAGGTACGGTAATTCCTCCTTGATATGTTAATAATGAGGCCGTAAATACTATTTTTCCAGAGCCACGGGCTATCATATCTTTCCCAATTTCACGGGTTAGAATAAATTGCGCATTTTGGTTTACTTCAATAACTTTATCCCACATATCATCTGGGTGTTCAGCAGCAGGAGTTCTTAAGATAGTACCTGCATTGTTAACCAAAATATCTATAGTAGGATGGTTTTCTTTTACCTTCGCTATAAAATTATAAAGGGCTTTTCTATCTGAAAAATCGCATTGGTAGGCGCTAAACTTTCGTCCAAGTGCACTAACTTCTTTCTCTACGGCACTACCACTAGCTTCTAATGATGCCGAGACCCCGATTATATCTGCACCTGCTTCTGCAAGCGCTAAAGCCATTCCTTTTCCAATTCCTCTTTTACAACCCGTTACTAGGGCCACTTTGCCTTTTAGGCTAAAACTATCTAATATGCTCATTGTTTGTGTGTTATAATTGGCAATCCATTAATACTTTTAAGCCGTCAGGATTGTTATCTATGTTTTCAAAAACTTGTTGAATGTTCGTTAAAGGCTGCACATCTGTAATCATTTGTTCAAATGGCAATTCATTTGCAGTGATCAGTTCAATGGCTTTTTCATAATCTTCTTTTTCGTATACACGAGCCCCTATTAAGCTTAGCTCTTTCCAGAAAAATTTAAATAGATCTACTGGTTTTTTCTCTCCATGGATGGCTACCATTAAAATTCTTCCTCGAATACCTGCTACTTCACACATCACATCTAAAGCAGGCTGCACACCAGCTACTTCAAAAACCACATCTGCACGTCTGTTTTCTGTCTTGCTTTTTACATATTCAACTAAATCTAATTCAAGCGGACTCACGGCATCAAATCCTAATTCTTTTGCTTTTGCAATACGTTTAGGATTTACTTCAGATATTATTACTTGTGCACCTACTTCTTTAGCGACCATGGCCACTAATAAGCCAATAGGACCGCCGCCTAAAACTACGGCAGTTTCTCCTTTTACTAAACCACTTCTGCGCACATCATGTGTGGCAACAGATAGGGGTTCTATTAAGGCTGCTAATTTCAAATCGGTCTCCGCTTTTAATTTATGAAGTACAAAGGCAGGAACGTTCCAATATTGCTGCATTGATCCTGGGCTATCTATACCAATAAATTTTAATTCTTCACAGATGTGATTAAAACCTTTATCAGAAGCTTTTACTTTTCTATCATCTAAGGGGCGTACCACTACTTTTTCCCCAACGGAAAAGCCAGTAACACCTGTGCCTACTGCATCAATAATACCAGACATCTCATGTCCTATAGTTTGTGGCATAGCAACGCGCTTATCCATCATACCGTGGTAAATGTGCACATCAGTGCCACAAACACCTGAATACGCTACTTTAATTCGAACTTCTCTATTGCTAGGTTGTTCAATTTCTTTGTCTATAACTGTAAAGGTTTTATTGCCTTCGTATATGGTTGCTTTCATTAAATTTATTGTTTCAAATAATAAACTAGTTTCACATTTGAAACAAATATACAATTATTTATAAAACAACAAGCGTATAAAAATGCATAGATTGTAGCTAAATTGTTAAAATTTAGGATGATGTTGTCAGGCCTTTAAAAATAGCTTTAAGATAAAACTGATTTAAAAAGAATACATTTTGAAAATAAGAGCCAATAGGTTTGGCTTAAGAAGTTTGTTTATTGAGAGATATAGCCCAATTTGGTAGAGATATCTAAAGCATATTGCGCTATGATTTTTCCTTTCGAATCAAATTCTTCATGGGGTAATCTACCATGAGGTGCGGTTATCCAAAGTGCAGCAACGGGGTAACCAGATTCATTATAAATCGGGGCTCCAATACAATGAATACCTTGAATGTCCTCGCCATTATCAATCGCGTAGCCTTTTTGTCTTACATCCAGTAAGGTTTTTTTAAACTCTTTTTTTGAGGTAATCGTGTTTTTGGTAAATTTTGTAAGTGTTATTTTCTTGAGAATATCATTACAATCTTCTTGAGGCATGTTGGCTAGTATAGATTTTCCACCAACAGAACTATGTAGGCTAAATTGGGTGCCTTGTTCTACAAATAATTTTACGGGATAAGAGGAAGAGACTTGTTCTAGAATTGTGCCTTTATCGCCTAAAAGTATACCTAGCATAACGGACTCTTTTAATTCATCTCTCAGGGCGCGCATTACATCAATAGACATTTCAACAATGCTTTGTTCTGTCATTGCAGAAATACCCAAGGTGAGCATTTTCCGAGAAAGGGTAATTTTTTTTGTGGTCTCGTTTTTCTGAAGGTAATTTTTAAAGATAAGCGTGCTTACCACTCTAAATGCAGATGTTTTGGTAAGCGCTAAAGTTTCCGTAATCTCCGCTAAGGTTAATCCGTTTTTTTTAGTGGCTAATAATTCGATGACGAGTAACCCTCGTTCTAAATTAGGAACATTGTATTCAGATTTTAAATCGGTCTTAGGCTTATTCATCGAGAAACATTTGAAATACAAAACTACTATTATTTAGCTAATTACAAGGCGTCAAAAAAAAAGAGGAACACTGTTAAATTTGTTCCTCTTGATTTACTAATACTTGAAGTTATTTAGATTTCTCTCCTTTTGCTGCATGCGTAGTTTTTCTAGCAGAGGTAAAACTCATGATGCTTTGGTAATCACTATTGTTATAAACATGCGATAATCCCCATCGTAAGATTTCTGTAGGTTCTTTTTCATTATCTGCCGTTCTATTTAAGCCTATGGCATGTGCAGAAACACCAGGAATGACTGACATGATTTCAAAATTAATACCATCTGGTGCCCATTGAATAGTGTTTTTTTCAGGACCGTCTGTTGTAATTAAGGCTGCAATCCCATCATTATACGGCCATACACAAATTTCATGACCACTGTTGCTAATTGGATTATATGGAGATTTCACATAAGGACCTAAAGGGTTATCAGCAATAGCGACACCATGGCGTATTTGTCTTCCTCCGAAAGTAATTTTTTCTCCCATTTGCTCTCCTTTATAGTATAAATAGAATTTTCCTTTGTAAGGAATAATACAAGGGTCATGTACTTTATGACTATCAAAATCTCCTTTTTTCTCTACTAAGAATCTATTTTGTTCTTCCCCTTTCCAAATGCCATTATCTGCCGGACTTAAAATAGGCTCCTCGCTTTTTATCCAAGGACCATTTGGCGAATCTGACCAAGCTAAGCCAACTTGATTTTTAACTCGTACATTGTAAGGTGATTTTACGGTTTGATAGCATAAGTAATATTTGTTCTCATACTTCATGATTTCTACAGTAAATACAGAACGGTCATCATAAGCACCTTTTTCTCCTCTAGGAACTGCTAACCCTTCTTCTTTCCAAGTCTCTCCGTCTTCAGAAGTGGCATACCAGATATCACAACGATCCCAAGGAAAAACCTTATCGTTCTCTATATCTCCAGCAAAGCCCTGAGAGGGTCCTGTACTCTTGCTATACCAAACATAAAATTTTCCATTTTCTTTAATTACGGCACTAGGATCTCTTCTAACCACACCTTCTTCATAGGCTAAATCTCCTTTTAAAGGTTGAAGGTTGGAGAATTCTACAAACCATTCGTTACCCAAACCTTCGGGCCATTGCAAAGCTCGTTTAGACGCAGCACTTAGCGAATCTTTATTGGTGATACCTAATTCATCCATTTGGGCATCAGTAATGGTTATTTTTTGTTCTTCCATGCCTGTTTCTTTTTCAGAGTTTTTAGATTCATCACATGCTGTGAATGCTAAGATACACGCTAGTGCTACTAATTTTATATTATTTTTTTTCATTTTACTATTAGTTATTTGGTTGAACTGTAATTTCTATTTCGGTACTCTTAAGTGTGGATGAACTTGCTTTAATTAGAATGGGAACTGTGCTATTTTTTATAGATTGAATAATTAATAAAGCGCGACCTTTATCTGTAGTGATTTCTTCGCTTTTAAAATCTTGAGTGTTCGTGATAGCGCCATTATCTACTCCTAATACTTTAGCGCCACCACTAACACTAAAGTTTATTTTTTGATTTTCAGTTTTAATAGCGTTTCCGTTTTTATCTGTAATTTGTAGGATGATATGGGCAGTATCATATCCATCGGCTTTTAATTGTTTCTTATCAGAAGACAATGTTAGTGCTTCAGGATTGCTTGTTGTTTTTAAAAACGTTTCAACTTTTTGCCCATCTTTTAGGCCAACAGCTTTTAATGATCCTTTTTGAAAAGGTACTGCCCATTTATAGATGTGATCTTCAAATTCAGTTAACTTTTTTATCCCTAAAGATTGCTCATTTAAAAAGAGTTCTACCTCCTCACAATTAGAATAGATTTCCACAATGGTGGCTTGACCATCTTCATAGTTCCAGTGCTCATTTACATCTTGCCATACCCAAAGTGCATTTTTCCATGCACCTTCTTTCTTTTCTATTGGATTTGCGTTATGGGAAGATTTGTAGTTCGATTTTTCTTCTGTTTGTGTCGCAATGTATAGAGATGGAGCATCATTCCATAAAGACTTGAACATATAGTAAGAGGGTTTCTCAAAGCCTGCAACATCTAAGAGTCCGCTTGGTGTTCCTTTTTTAGGCCATCCACCATTAGATTCTCCTAAATAGTCAATGCCAGTCCATAAAAAGGTACCTGAAATAAACGGCCGGTCTAATACGGCTTTCCATTCATGCCATTGTCCTAAATTTTCAGTTCCCATGATAGGCTTGTTAGGATAATTCTCATGGCCGTAATCATAAATAACCCTACGATAGCTAAAACCAATAATATCTAACGCATCAGCATAACCAGATTCATAGCTAGAAGAAGGTAAAATACAATTAGCAATAACATAGCGCGTAGTATCTAATTCTTTGGTCCATTTTGCTAATTTTTGTGCAGTAGCGCCAATATCATATTTTTCTTTAGGAAGAGTTTTTATTTTTTCTTTTATTTCATCAATGTTGTTTGGAGGTACAGACCAAAAATAGTTTCCACTCCAATCCATATTATTAAAGAAACCCGTAGCTTCTGCATTTCTAGGGTAGGTCCATTCTATTTCATTTCCTATACTCCATTGAAAGATAGAGGGATGATTTCGGTGCGAAAGGATTGTATTTTTCAAATCTGTTTCGGCCCATTCCTGAAAATGCTCAGCATTACCTCGCGTAATGTAATCCACACTACGCTCATTCATATTTTTTCGTTTATCCTTTGGATTGTCCCATTCGTCAAAGAATTCATCTTGAACTAAAAAGCCCATTTCATCACATAGATCTAAGAATTCATTAGAGGCAGGGTTATGAGAAATTCTTATGGCATTGCAACCTGCTTCTTTTAATTTTTCTAAGCGTCTTCTCCATACGTCTTTTGGTACTGCAGCACCTACCAAACCGGCATCATGGTGCAAACAAACTCCTTTTATTTTTCTGTTTTTACCGTTTAAATAAAACCCGGTACTTGCATCAAATTTTATACTTCGTATGCCAAATACAGTTTCTTCTGTATCTATAATTTCACCATTTTCTATCACTTTAGTAATGGCTGTATATAGATGAGGTTGGTCTACATCCCATAACATGGGTTGTTCTATAGTTAGCACAGCAGTATTTTTTTCAATGCTTGATTTTTTGACATCCAGAGTGGACGTTATGCTGCCAACTTCAGTTAGATTGGCATCTATTATTTCAGTAGTAACGGTTATATTTTTTGCTTCCTCGTAGTTATTTTTAATACTAGTTTCAATCCGTATGGTGGCAGATTCTTTTGTAGCATTAGGGGTCGTAATAAAGGTTCCCCAGACCGGAATATGTAATTTGTTTTTGGTAATTAAATTTACATTCCTGTAAATTCCAGACCCTGTATACCATCTACTATCAGCATATCTTGTGCGATCTACGGTAACTTTTACCGTATTTGTTTCATTATTTAATTTGTTGGTGATGTCGTAATAAAAAGGAGCATAGCCATAAGGATGCTTTCCTAGTTCCTGATTGTTTAAATGTACGGTGGCATTATTGTATACCCCGTCAAAAATAAGATAGGCCACTTGGTTGTCATTTAGATTCAGACTAAAATCTTTTTTGTAATGCCCAATACCTCCTAAAAAATACCCTGTAGCACCTTCTCCTTTTATGGAGTCTAAGGGAGTTTCAATGCTCCAATCATGGGGTAAATTAATTTTTCTCCAATCTGTATCATAGGTATTGGATACTGTATCTTCTAATTTAAACTCCCAATCAAAATTAAAATCTACCATAGGATTTTGAGCAACTTTGGTTTGACAGCTTGTGACTAAAATTGAGATAAAGGCAAGAATAGTGATGATATATTTCATAAGGGTGATGTGCTTTATTACTAGCTATTTTTTAACGTTTCTTTATTTTTATAATGGGTTATCCAACTAAACATGAACTTTTAACCTGTACTAGACTATTGGTACTTTTATAGTTTTAAATCTGATTTTTGCATTTGTAATATCTCTTTAATTAACAGGTTATGTTTTGTGCTATATTTCTGTTGGATAGTGCTATTTGATAATTTTGAGGGTTTAAAATTTATAATATCACAAAAAAGCACTACAAACGATGTCTCATTGATAATCACGCAAATATCAAGCTATTAAAGGATTTAAAGATATCATCTAACTAGACAAAAACTCAACAGACATTAATTTGTGCTAGTTTTAAAAACATTTGAACTAGACATTGCATATATTCAATCAATTTTTGAATCTAAAATTTCGAACAGCAGGTATATTATGATGAATTATCTCCTCAAAATGAAGAAAAGCTATTTTATAATACTAATAGTTGTTAGTGTTTTAAATGGTTTCGGTTTTGTGCTTAACGCTCAAAAAGCTGTGAAGTCCGATTCGTATTTTGAAAAAGCAGAACTATTAAAGGATATAGATACAGATAGCGCTATTGTTTTGTATAAGAAAAGTATTTCCTATAATAGAAGTGCTAAAGACACGACCCATTTAATAAAAAGTTTATGTGAATTATCTAATTTGTATGCGCATAGTTTGGACTATGGAAATGCTTATGATGGGTACTGGGATGCTCTATTGCTGTCAGAAAAAATTAACGATAATTTTGCACGCGCAGAAATTTACCAAGCGCTAGGTTGGTTGTATTTATTTTATCGAAGAGATAACGAAGCTATAAAATATTTTAATCATTCCATACAGCTTAAAAGAGGGCTTATTGAAAAAAATGAATTAAAAGAATATTACCTACTTTCTGATTATTTCTCGTTAATTAATTTGTTTAGAACCAATGGTAATAATGTAATGGCGCGAAAATACATTGATAGTAGTGTCATTATCCAGAAAAAATTTCAAACAAAATCTAGTTATTTGGATGCTGAAATTGGATACCAAGATGCTATTGATATGGAGTATGATTTGGCTATTAACCGATTGAACAACGCCAAAGTTGTTTTTGAAAAAGAAAACCCATCGTACCTTATTATAATAAATTATTTATTGGGTAAGGTTTATTATATGATGGGCGATATGACCGCTAGTAAAAAGTATTTTAAAACCTCATTGACACTGACCGAAGAGCATACCAATCATTCCAACTACAAATTAATGGACCAAGAAGCTTTGGCATTAATCAGTAAAAATTCAAAAGATTATAAAAGTGCATTTCTTCATTTAGAGGCAGCAAGCCAATTGGATAAATCTATTTTCGGTAGGCAGAGTAAAAACAATCAGCATCTTTTTGAAATTAATGACCGCTATAGAATTCAAAAAGAAAAAGAAAAAGAGCTTATAAAAGAGCAGCATATAGCCAACTTAGAAAATGAAGAAAAACTTTGGACACTAAAGTCATGGCTTTTGGTTGTAGTGATATTTTCAATTTTAATTTTAAGTTTTCTTCTGATTAGAAATATTCGGCGTAAGCATAGCTTGGAGAAAAAATCTCTTGAAGAAAAAAGAGCGGTGGAACTGCAAAAAGCGAATGAAATTTTAGAACTTAAAAATAATGAGCTAACCTCTTCTGCATTGCAGCTAATTGAGAAAGAAGAGTTTATTAAGAAAATGAAGGATACTATAGGTAAGAGTAAAGAAAACCTAGATGTACCGGCAATCAATAGAATCATTAGCTCTGCACAGGGGAGTCCTAATAGTAATTGGAAAGAATTTGAAGCTAGGTTTACAGCAATTAACCAAAGTTTTTATAAAAATCTAAAAGATACTTATCCTTCTTTAAGTCAGACAGATCTGAAATTATGCGCACTGGTCAAACTCAATTTTTCCAGTAAAGAAATGTCTTCTTTATTAGGGATATCTATAGAAAGTGTTCATACTTCGCGTTATCGTTTAAGAAAAAAGTTAAACCTAGAACGGAACGATAATCTTACGGAGTTCATAGCTAATTTTTGAGTCTTATAAAACTGCCTCATATGCTATTGGAAAGCAGGTTTTTAAATACAATTTTCGTTTTTAAAGGGTACAATAAAATTTCAGTGTTTTTCTTTTCAATAGGTAAGATAAAATTGTCTAGTTGTGTTTGTTTTCATGGAAAACACTGGTAAATGGCTAATCTTTTTGTCTTTTGTTCAGTTTTTGTCGAGTCTATTTAGGGTGGGTGACAATATTAAATTAATAATTTAGTGCCAATAAATTTATTGTTTAATGAATATATCTATTTGTAAATAAGAATTTATTAAAAATAACTCACCAAAACTTGTTTAATACTAATTAACTCAAACAAATTTATGAAGAAAAAAGACAAACTATGGAGGCGAATACTTTCAGTATTCTCTCTATTAATGATCTTGGTGGTACAGCAAGGTTACGCCCAAGGTGCTATTACGGGAACGGTAATAGATGAGCAAGGAACTCCAGTGCCAGGAGTATCTATTCTTAAACAGGGAACTAAAGAAGGTTCTGTGGCAGATTTTGACGGAAATTTTGCAATTAATGCAACTAAAGGTGAGGTTTTAGTGTTTTCTTCCATCGGTTTTAAGACACAAAAAGTGACGGTTGGAGCTTCCTCAAATGTAAGAATAGTGTTAATTGAAGACACAGAGCTCTTAAATGAAGTAGTAGTCGTAGGGTATGGAACACAGAAAAAGAAAGAGATTACGGGTTCTGTAGCCAATGTTAGTTCTGAGACTATTGTAAAAACGGCAACTTCAGATTTAGGTACGGCGCTTCAAGGAAAAGTAGCAGGGGTAAATATCCAGGCAGGAAGTGGTAGACCAGGAGAATCAGCCAACGTACAAATTAGAGGTTTAGGGTCTATTAGTTCTGGTGGTTTAGGTCCATTATATGTTGTAGATGGTATTCCTTTTGATGGTAACCCTAATATAGCACCTGAGCAAATTGAATCTATTGACATTTTAAAAGATGGTGCATCGGCAGCAGTTTATGGGGTGAGAGCATCTAATGGTGTTATTTTAATTACCACCAAAAAAGGAAAAGCGGGTAAAATGAAAATAGATATCTCTACCTATACAGGGATTCAGAATATTACTTCGGGTACTCCTTTAATGAATACTACAGAACAGCTATACGAGCTAGAGCAAAAAACAGAATTACTAGGTACAGAACCATTAACATTTTTCTTAAATGCAAATGTTCTAGACTACGATTCTAATTTTGTTGAAGAAGTACAGAATGATAATGCTGTTATTCAAAATTTAGATGTAAATATATCTGGAGGTGTTGAAAATTTAACCTTAAATTTTAATACCAACTACTTTAAGCAAGAAGGGGTTTTAATTAATTCTGGTTTCAATCGTTTAACAAATAGATTTACAGGCCAGTTCACAAAAGGAAAATTTAAAGCTTTTGCTTCAATGGGATATTCTGTTGAAAATAGAGATCAAGAGCCTTTTGCACTTTATGAATATGCCATAGCACAAGCACCGTGGAACAAACCTTTAAAGGATATTCCTTCTGTAGGACAAAATTCTGTAGAGTTGGATGTTGATAATGATATACTTTTTAGCTTTTTATCACGCCAATTAGATAATGTAGATGAACGTGAAGTAAAGTCTGACAACATAGCCTTAAGCTTGGAATATGAAATTATTGATGGGTTAAAGTATAAAATTAATTTAGGGAGAAATAGTTATAACTACTTCAGAAAATTTTTCAAACCACAATATTTAGCATTTACAAATCAAGGAGTACTTAATGCTACTGCCTCTAATGTACAAGCTTCTTTGAATGAAGATTATACGTTTTCTAAAAGAGAAACAATAGAAAATATTGTAACCTATGATAAGAGCTTTAACAAGCACAATTTCAACTTTACAGGAGTAATCTCTTATGAAGAGTTTAATTCAAGAGCATTAGGAGTTGGTGTAATTTATAGTGAAGATGCAAGTAACGATTTACAAACTTTGGGTTCTGGTGCAGAAGGCATTAAACCAAGTAGTATTAATGTAAATAGTACTCTTGCCGGGAAACTAGCTAGATTGCAATATAACTTTGACGAAAAGTATTTGCTTTCTGCCAGTATCAGACATGATGGCTCTTCGAATTTTACAAAAGATAACAGATACGGATCTTTCCCTAGTGTTTCTATTGGTTGGAATATAAGCGAAGAGAATTTTTTCAAAAATATCACTAGCGTTAATTCTTTAAAAATTAGAGCTAGTTGGGCAGAACTAGGAAATCAAAATACAGGAGCGGCATACTCAGCCATTCCTATTATAGAATCTGGTGTTAATTATCCATTTGGTCCTAATGAAGAACTTGGTTTTGGAAACATTCAACGTAGATATGCTAATAGCGATTTAAAATGGGAAACTACAATCTCTAAAAATATTGGTATTGATTTAAGTATGTTCCAAAATAAGCTAAGCATAACTGCAGATGTTTATGAGAACAATAAAGAAGATATGTTATTGCAAGAAAGGTTACCAGCCTCTTCTGGTACTTACCAACCAAGAGCTGCAGATATTTATAGTGTTAGAACCGTAAACGCGGGGAATATGGTGAATAAAGGTCTTGAAATAGCAGCAAGCTATAAAGACAGAATCGGAGATGATTTTAAATATACGATTTCAGGAACATTTACTAAAAATAAGAATGAGGTATTAGATTTAAACGGAGTGGAACGTGGGTATGCCAATGGTAGGCCAATTGTATCTCAGGGAACTAATGTTGATTATACCACATTTTTGGCAGAAGGGTATGAAGCAGGTGCTTTTTTCTTAGTGCAAAATGATGGAGTGATTAAAACTCAAGAACAATTAGATGCCTACAAGCTTATTGATGGTGGTGCTCAATTAGGAGATTTAATGATGATTGATCAATTGACAATAGATTCTGATAATGATGGTATTGCAGATCAAGCAGATGGTCAAATTGATGATAATGACCGAGTTTATTCAGGTTCTGGGCAAGCAGATTTCGAAGCAGGATTAAACCTGAATTTAGAATATAAAGGCTTTGATTTTTATGCACAAACTTATTTCTCTTATGGCGCAGAAATCTATAACGGAGCAAAATTATACGCTTATGGTGGTGGTAGACACAAAGATTTGTATTCTATGTGGACCCCTCAAAATCCAGATTCAGATATCCCAACAGATAGACAAAATGCCTTTCATAATAATGTAAGAGCTAGATCTGATTATTTCTTGGAAGATGGTACTTATTTTAGAATTAGAACACTAACACTGGGCTATACTATTCCTGGCATTACAGAGACCTCAGGAATTGAAAAAGTAAGGTTGTATTTAACTTCCGTAAACCCATTTACATTTACAAATTATACTGGATACGATCCTGAAGTTGGAGGAGATGGTATTTTCACAAGAGGTGTAGATAGAGGTAACTACCCTGTTACAAGACAATTTATGTTAGGTGTTCAATTAAGTTTTTAAAGCTAGAAATATGAAAATAATTAAATATAAAATATATATCATCCTTATAGGCACGCTATTGCTTTTTGGATGTAACGAGGATTCTTTTTTAGAAGAAATAAATCCTAATGCAATAACACCAGATACTTTTTGGGAATCGGAACAGCAATATACTAGTGCACTTTCTTCAGTATATGGAGCATTGCAGTTTCAAGATATAAGTGGTGGAGAGTTGCAGTATGAAATGATTTTAGGAGATATAGCAGGAACGGAATCTTGGTATAGACCTGCAGCTTTTAGAAATTTAACCTATAATGATGGTACGTACCACGTAACCGATAAATGGGACCAATTGTATGTCGGTATTTTTAGAGCCAATCAAGTAATTCAAAACATCCAAACTGCAGACAGTGCTATTTTTAGTGAGGATGCTAAACTGCAAATAGAAGCACAGGCAAAGTTTTTAAGAGCTTTCTTTTATTTTCAATTAGCTCATAATTATGGAGGTGCTGTAATTCATACGAGTGTAGCAGAAACAAAAGAAGAGTTATCTAAACCATTTTCTTCTATAGCAGAAGTTAATAGCGCTGTAATTTTTCCAGACCTAATTTTTGCAAAAGATAATTTACCGCAAACTTGGGATGCTAAGAATATAGGTAGAGCAACATGGGGAGCGGCAAAAAGCCTTTTAGGAAAAGCATATTTATTTGATAAAGATTTTTCTAAGGCGGCATCAGAATTTAATGATGTGATCCAATCAAACGTGTATAGTTTAACTGCAAATATTTCTGATAATTTTCAACATGAAAATGAGTTTAACTCAGAATCTATTTTTGAAGTAAACTATTCGTTTGATTTAAGCCCTGGAGTTCCTGGAGCTGTTGTAGATGATAACTCTAATGAAACAGGAGCAGAGTCTACTACGATGGCTACTGCCGTTGGTCAATTAAATTATGGAGGGTTCAATACCATATTACCTAGTTACAATTTACATGAAATGTTGGTTAATGATCAAGTAGATCCAAGCAATGCCATAAATGATGGTAATAGCGAATCTAAAAGAATGACCGCTACCATCGCTACCAGAAATGGAGAAGGCTTATACTATCAGCAAGAATATTCTGCTATTCGTGGTTTTGCCTTCGGACAGAGTGCTTACGTGAAAAAACATTCAAATTGGTATCATTTAGAATCAGAACCTGCGCAGAGTAGATCAGGTATTAATTTCAGACATATTAGATATGCTGATGTTTTATTGATGTATGCAGAAGCAGTTATAGAAGCTAATAATGATTATGAAACTGCCATTGATTATATCGATATGGTAAGAAGTAGAGCGGGTGTGGTTACACTTCGCCAGTATATGGCCGATAATGCAGGTATGTTTCCGCAATTACATGTCAGTAAGCAAGTACATGGAGACTTTCCAATGGTAGCGGCTTCCTCAGAAACAGTAATGAAACATTTACAACGTGTGGAGCGTCCTATAGAATTATGTTTTGAAGGTCATAGATGGAAAGATTTAGTGCGTTGGGGTATTGTTCAAGAAGTTTTTGATGATTTAAGAGCAGATGAAATTTGGAGAGAAGCAAATAAAGAATCAGTACTTAAAGTAAGTGATGGCGGAGTAGCTCCTTTATATATAATTGAAAGAATACGTCCCGACTTTGTTTTAGCTGCGGCAAATTATAACCCAGCAAAGCATAATTATTTCCCGATACCAACTCAGGAAGTACAGACTAATGATAATTTATAATATACTATTATGAAAAAAATAAAATTATTTGGCTTTGCCATTGTTTCATTGCTAGCATTTTATGCCTGTACAGAAGAAGATGAGGTAAAGCTTACTGAAGCGAGCCATAGGGCTATTGTAACTTCAGAAATGAATTTCGAAAATAAGATTAATGTAGGTGGGCATATAGATTTCGGTGATATTTCATCGGGTGTTGTATCTCGTACTTGGACGTTTCCTGAAGGTGTTGCAGATGTATCTACTTCTTCTGAAGCTGTAGTGAAAGCTACATTTAGTAAAGTAGGGGTACATAATGTGACGCTGAAACAAACATTTGAAAACGAAGCCTATGCAGATGAGCGTACAACACCTAGTGGCTCTACGGAATTAGACACGACTATTGTAGTGACGGTTTTAGGAGATGTAACGGCACAGATTCAGGCAAATTATGTCAATGCTGATGGCTCTCTAGGAGCAGAATTATCATTAGTTGATAATGCAGAAAATGTAATTACAGCAAGTAACTATATTAGATTGAGCTATACCGCAGAAGGTGATCCAATCAATTTTATTTGGAACTTACCTAATGCTAAGCCAAACACATTGCAAAATCCAGAGGGAGATGCAGATGTAAGGTATAGTAAAGTAGGTGTTCATGATTTAGAATTTATTGCTTCAAGAAGTAGACCTTTTGGCGGAGATACCATTTCAATTAAAAACTTTATAAAAGTAATCCCGTCTACCGATCCTGTTATTTTAGACGCGGTCTCCGATAAAGAGGGTAAAGTGGCTTTGGAATTTAGTAGAGATATGGATGCAGCAACTGCAGCTAAAACAGATTTTTCTATTTCAATTGAAACAGCAGGTGGAGCTATAATTTCTCCACAAATTGCATCAATCACAACAGATCCTGTAGATGAAAATATTCTTTTATTGGAATTAGAAGGAGAAAGAGTGTATAATAATGATAAGGTCATGGTTTCTTATACGGCGGGCGAATTAAGCACTCTAGATGCTGTAGCGGCCACATCTTTTACAGATGAGGCACTTGTATTCAACACCGTAAATATGCTAGAGAATAGCAATTATGATTATAGTTTTGAGAATACAACCAATACCAATTGGCCTTATCAATTTTGGGGTGGAAACTGGGGTGAATATGACTTTAGTTTATCCTCTGTTGTAAGTCAAGATGGGAGTAAAAGTGCCTATGTAGAATTTAGACCTGAAGGTGGTATGGTAATAAGCCATACAGATATGCTTGGTGAAAATGCAATAGTTTCTTTGGTAGCAGGTACCACATATGAAGTAGGGGTGTGGATTTATATTGATGGCCCTTTCTTTACAGCTCCTTACCCAACCAGTGGTAACTTTGTGTCAGATTTAAGATTTTACCCTAGAAGCTTTGGTTTTGAAGCAGCAACTACATTTTTTACAGAAGATTTTCCTGTGAATGAATGGGTGTACACTTCGGCCTTTATTACGCCAGGAGCAGACGAAGATGTAAATTTTGTTATTCGCGGTTATAATGTTGGCAATGGTCAAACTTTAAAATTTTACATGGATAATATCAGCGTTGCAGAAGTTGAAATTAGACCATAATAATTAGTTAGTTGAGTAGTGAAAAAGGTGTTTAGAATTTTCTAAGCACCTTTTTTTATTTTAGCAGAACAGCTTCCAAACCTTTTTTTTATCAGGGTTTTAAATTATTAAAAGTTTTCTACTATACTTTTCTTTTAGAAAGTTTATAAAGGAGCATTTGACACCTCTTTCTAATAGTGACACATATAAAAACAGTCTGGAAATCATACAAAAAGAAGTAAATGAAGTTGCTGGAATTTACCACCAAATTAGACCACCCTTGTCCAATTCTAGAATTACTTCAAATCAAAAAAAGCTTAATGATACTAGATCATTAAGCTTTAAATTTAATCCTTTAATAATTTTTATCGATTATTTAGGATGGGATTTTATTTAATTGACATCCCACCAAAGTTTTGTGTGTAAATTGTCTAAACCCTGTATTGCTATTATTGCATCATAATTAGTTTTGTTATTATCTTCTACCGAAGAATCATAAGCGTACCTAACAGGAATTCTAGCATCATTTGCATATTCTGAAGGGGTTAAGGTAGGGGCGTCAAGTCTTCTCCATTCAGCCCAAGCTTCAGGCCCATTTAAATATAAAGCAACCCATTTTTCATACGCTATATCTTTCATTGTTGCGCTTGTGTGAGTACTTAAATATGCTGTTATATCAGCGCTTTCAACTTTCCAATATTCCATGGATAGCGTAATAGCTTCTTCAAATAAACTTTCAGCGTTAGTACCAACAGACCAACCTCTTAAAGCTGCTTCTGCCATAGAAAATTTAGTTTGTGCTGCAGTATAAACGGGAGTAGGATACACTGGGTCGTAAATAATTGTAGCGGTAGGAAATGAATAATCTACGGTATTTCCATTCACTGCACCGTCAGGAGCGCCAACGTAAGCTGCATCAGATTCATCAGGCCATGCAGGTGAACTAACAATAGAATCTGTAGAAGGTTCTGCATATTTAAAAAGTCTCGGATCTAAATTAGTTCTTAGAGATTCAGCCATTTCATCCGATAAAATATAATCTTCTCTTGTTTCAAATCTGTCTTGCCATGGACTATCACTAGCATCATCTGAGGCATAATTAAATTCAATATTATCTTCATTGCTTTTTATGTAATTACCTGAAACAATTACTTCTTCAAATTTAGTTTGAGCTAGGGTTGCATTTACATCAGAAAGTCTTAATGCCGCAGTCATTTTTAATGAATTAGCAAAAATAATCCATCTACTCATATCTCCGCTGAACATAAGATCTCCATGTGGTCCTGAAGCTGTTTCATCTATTAAAGCCAAGGATTCCTCTATTTCGTCAAAAAGAATAGTATACAATTCTTCTTGAGTTTGAAATGTTGGTTGTGCATTATCAATACCTTGAAATGCTCCTTCCCATGGTAAACCTCCCCAACTGTCTGTCATAAAATGTAAAATAAATGCTCTGACAAGTTTTGCAGTTGCAATTTGGTTGTTATTATCACCATAAGCAGAAGCTTCTTCCATTGTGGATTCATCTTCATTTAAAGAAATTATTTGATTCAAGTTTTGAATTGCTCCGGTATAATAATTATCATAACTAAAAGTTAGGGTTCCATATCTTGAATCTCCAGGGTATTGGCCTTCTGTCAGATGTTGCATATAAAGTATGCCCGTATCACTAGTTGTTATTGTAGAGATATCTTTTTGAGCTTCAGTAAGCAATTGTGAAGTTACAGCTGACGTTGGTCCGTTAGGATCCTCATTAATATCGCCAAAATCGACAGTTTCACATGAATTAAATATGGCTGTAATGCTAACCAATAGTAGTATGTTTTTATATATTTTCTTCATTTTTGTTGTGTTTTAAAATGTTAATTTTAAGTTAACCCCATATGAGCTTGTCATAGGGAGCGTACCGCTTTCGGCCCAGTTAACACCATTTCTTTTTTCTAATTCTGAAGGATCAATCCATGGTAGATCAGAATAAATTAGCCAAACATTGTTACCTAATAAAGAAATTTGTACATCATCTAATCCAAGTTTATTAACCAAAGGCTTCTTAAAAGTATAGGTTAATTTAACAGTTCTAAGTTTAAGGTAATCGGCATCATGAACGTTGTTTTCGTATACGTTACCAAGATTTCCTGAGGCAAAATAATCTTTTGCATCTACATACTTATCAACTATAGTACCATCAGAAATTGGATTTCCATCACCATCTGTTCCTGTTTGTAAAACACCAACAATATGAACCCCTCCACCTGAATCTACTTCATCTCTCAAGGGATTTCCTAAATCATTCTCGCCTGCTGTGTAGCTTGCAAGACCAGAACCAGCAAAATATCTTTCTGTTCTAGAATAGTATAAACCACCTTTTTGACCATCAAGACCTAAGTATAAATCAAGGTTTTTGTATTTAAACGTTGTAGATAAACCACCTGTGAAATCAGGTAATAAACTTCCAAGGTTTTTGTTATTCTCAAGGGCAAAACTATCAGAGTCAGTACCAGTGAAAATAATGCTGCCATCAGTATGCCTTGCAAATCCATCGCCGTAAAATAATCCATATTCTTCACCAACACGAGCTTGTAGACTTACGTTTCCGTATGTACTAATATCATAGGATTCTACACCTGGAAATATTTCATTTACCACTTTCTTAAGTGTTCCAATATTTACACTTAAATCCCATGAGAAATTATCTCCTTTAATTATGGTTCCGCTTAGTGCCAGTTCTAAACCATTTGAAGTTGTTTTCCCTGAATTTACTGTAATATCTGTATATCCAGTTGAACCATCTAATGAGACTTCTGTGGGGATATCTTCATCAATCCTATTAAAATAAGTTACATCTAGTCCAATTCTATTTTTAACAAATCTGAATTCGGCACCAACTTCAAATTCAGTTCTTGTACCTCCAACTAAATTAAAATTACTTTGAGTATCGGGTACAGATAAAGTTCCGTAACCTTGGTATAAATCTCCAGGTTCGTAAACACTTGCAATTAAGTATGGGTCTGGAAAATAAGGTGCGCTAGCATAACCAGCTCTAAATTTTGCAAATGTTAGAATATCATTTACGGGTAAAAGCTTATGTGCTAATATACTTGTTGACACACCAAATGTTTCTACTCTATTGTTGTCTGCAGATGCTGTAGAAGACCAATCATATCTATATGAAGCATCCAAATAAAGCATACTTCTGTATCCAAGGGATGTTTTTAAAAATGCACCTCTAGTTTTACTTTGCTCAATTTCTGTAGAAGTAGTAGCGGCATCAACGGATCCTGATAAGTTATAAAAGCCTGGTATTGATAGGCCGCCATTTGTTGTTGCAAATATGTAATTGTAATCGTTAGATACAATGTCACCACCTAAACTCACATTTAAATCTAGATTACCATCTGCATATTCATCCGTATAGGTTGCCATGCCAAAATATTGTTCTTTATTATTTCTATATTGGTATTCCTCATAAAAAGGGGTCTCTACGGTGCTTTTTGTAGTACCTCTATCATTACCAATGTAAGAGTTGAAAGTACTTCTGACCTCACCTAATACGGTGAATTTTTCATTAAATTTGTACGTAATACCTATTTTTCCAAAAGCACTATTTTTATCATCATTTCTTAAGTTTTCGTTGGTTTGAAAGTATGGAGAATCCCAATATAAAGGTCCGAAATCTCTAGGACCTCCTATATTCCATGATAATACTGTACCATTTTGTTCATAGTTTTTTAGTCTATCTAAGTCTAATTGTCTTTGCCACCATTGGTTCATATTAGAACCTAAATTGCCATAGGTTTCATCAGGATTGTTCGATGTCGTTCTGTCTTGATAATTAAATACACCTTGTATAGACAGTTTATCACTAATGTTGTACCCAACATTAATAGAAGCATTAACTGTTTTTTGGCTAGAATTAGGAATAATTCCACTTTGATCAATGACAGATAATGAAGTTCTAATATCATAATCATCTCCTCCTTTAGCAAATGTAAAAGCAGTATTTGAAGTTACGCCAGTATTATAAAAATCATCAACATCACTGGTAGTTGGTGACCATTCTCGTGATTCGCCAAAATAATCTGTTCCCTCTAACCAAGAATCCCAATGGCGTACCAATTGACCTTCTAATTTAGGACCCCAAGATTCATCAGCATAATAATCTGGATATAAATCTCCATCAAATCCGGCCCATGAGGCAGGATCAACGCTTGGATCATATGAAAAAGTATTGAATGTTTGACTATATCCACCTCCATATTCATTTTGATAGTCAGGTAATGTAGTTACTCTATTCACCATTGTCGTCTGGTCAATTGTAAATGTAGCTTTTCCGGATTTCCCTTTTTTGGTAGTGATAATAATAACCCCATTTCGACCATCTGGACCATATATAGCTGTTGCCGAAGCTCCTTTTAATACAGACATATCTGAAACACTTTCCATATTTATATCGCTAATTGAATAAACTTGAACACCGTCAACTACATACAAAGCACCTGTTTCACCTCTCAGTTTGATTTCGGAATTACCAAATGTAGAAGATGAATTACCAACAACTTGTACCCCTGAAACTCTTCCAGCTAGTGCGTTGTTAATGTCTGTTTGTCTTCCTTTTTGTAGTTCTTCTCCTGATACAGATTGTTGTGAGTAACCTATAGATTTTTTATCTCTTTTAATGCCTAATCCGGTTACTACAACTTCATCAAGTAAAGAAGCATCTTCCGCTAAAGTAACATCTATTGTGTTCGCTGCTCCAACGGCTACTTCAGAAGAAGTGCATCCCACATAACTGAATAGAACAATGTCTCCAATATTCACTTGTAAGGAGTACTTTCCATCAAAATCTGTAGATGTGCCGGAGGAACTGCCTTTAATTACTACTGAGGCAGCAGGGAGGGGGATACCAGAATTGTCTGATACAGTACCTGAGATAATCTTTTCTTGTGCAAATGTTTGTTGCACGACAAACGCTAGTAGTAGCGTCAAAATTCCACGAAACTTTGTCTTCATACTTATCTATTTTGAGTTAGTTAGAAGCTAAAAATGTAAATAAAATGTTAAGAAAACAATAAAGTATATGGTAGTTTGTGGATTTTTAAGCACTTGATAATTATCAATGAATTAATTACAATATTAATAATATATTAAGTTAAATATTATAATTAATTTATCTATAGATATTTATTGTTGAATTAAATTTGTTAAAATTAAATATTTGTTAGAAGATGTTTAATACTGTTAAAAAAATGTAGTTATTGTTTCTTAATAGGCTTTTATCATATACTATAAAATGTTTTATTAAATAGTAAATAATAAAGTGCTATAAACAGCATCTTAATTATGTGATTAGTTGAAGCTAGTCCAAGGGGTCATAAAAAAGTATATTCCCATAATCTTTAATTTTAATGAAGTCAAATTTTTAATCTGGATATTTATTATGCGATTTCATATCCTTTCTGTATTTTTAAATAAAAAAACAATCATATGAAATTTTTAATAGCCTCAATTTTTTTAATGCTTAATGTCACTTTGCATGCACAAAGTGTTACTGGTAAATGGCAAACTATTGATGATGAAACTGGCAAGGTGAGATCTGTGGTAGAAATTTACTCAGATAATGGAAAAGTATTTGGTAAAATTATAGAAATAACAGACAAGTCAAGGCAAGACCGTCTTTGTGAAGCTTGTACGGGTGCCAATAAGGACAAACCTATTTTGGGTATGGTCATTATTAAAGACCTAGAGAAAGATGATGACGAATGGGAAGACGGAACAATTTTGGATCCAGAATCTGGAAAAGTCTATAAATGTTATATCACGTTAGAAGAAACAAATAAATTAAAAGTGCGTGGCTTTATCGGTTTTTCTTTATTAGGAAGAACACAATATTGGACACGAGTGCAATAGTAAACATCATTACAATTTAGGTAAAGCATCAAACTGAAAAGTTTGATGCTTTTTTTATGCGCATTTTTTAGGGCACTACGGATGCAATTTATGGTGATATAATGGTGTAAATTTTCTTTTATAACAGTGTTTTACACTTTCAGATTCACACTATCCAATAGATAGATTTATAACGTTGCTGATAATTAAAAGGTTAATTGTTAGCAGAACCGTAATTCAGCATCGCTTTTTTTATCAAATGTCAAAAAAAAGTGGGGTCATTTTATAGAATGAAGCGATATCAGGCTTTTGGAGGCTTAGTTTTAGCGTATAAATTAAACTCAACTAAATTATGAATAAAAGATTTTACAAGTTCTTTTTGATTATGCTATTCGTACCGTTATGGGCTATATCTCAAGAACAAATTTCTGGATTAGTAACAGATCAAACAACAGGTGATCCGTTGCCAGGTGTTAGTATAATTTTGAAGGGAACTACAAAAGGTGTTTCTACAGATTTTGATGGTAATTATACTATCTCGGCAAACCAAAATGATATATTGCAATTTTCCTATATCGGTTATAAGAGTATTGAAGAAAAAATTGCCGGTACTACCTTAAATGTTTCTTTAGAAACTGATACACAATTATTAGAAGAGGTTGTGTTAATTGGTTACGGTAGTGCAAAAAAAGAAGATTTAACAGGTTCCGTAGACGTATTGTCTTCAAAAGACTTTAATCAAGGTTCCGTAGTTTCTGCAGATCAGTTATTGACAGGGAAAATGGCCGGGGTTAGAATTACCTCTAACGGTGGGCAGCCGGATGCAGCACCTAATATCAGAATTAGAGGAGGTTCATCTTTATCTGCAAATAACAGTCCATTAATTGTTATAGATGGTATCCCTGTAGATAACACAAATCCAGCCGGAGTTGGTAATCCTTTATCATTGATCAATCCAAATGATATAGAAAGTTTTAGTGTTTTAAAAGACGCTTCTGCAACAGCTATTTACGGTTCTAGAGCATCGAATGGTGTAATTATTATAGCTACTAAAAAAGGAACATCAGGTGAAGTTAAATTTAATTTTACATCAGATGTATCTGTAAGCAATGTAGCTAGTACTATAGATGTAATGAATAGTGATCAATACGTAAATTTCATTAGTACATACCATCCTTCATTTACAAATTTATTAGGAGTAGATGATCCCAATACAACGGTAACGGATAATCCCTTAACTACGGCTATAGAAGGAAGAATTATTGGGGACACCAATTGGCAAGATGAAATTTTTAGAACAGCCATTTCTACCAATACAAACTTTAGTGCAAGAGCTAATTTAGGAGGTAAGATACCTTTTAGGGGTTCTATAGGTTATACAAATACGGGAGGAGTGGTGAAAACTAATGATTATGAAAGAGTAACTTTATCGCTTAAGTTAACTCCGGCTTTCTTAGATGATCATCTAAAAGTAAGTCTAAATGCAAAAGGACTTTTTTCTGATAAAAACGCTATAGATGAAGGTGGTGCTTTGGGAGGTGCTATAAACATGGACCCCACAAAACCGGTTCTAGATACAAGTGCAGACAATCGTTTTGGAGGTTATTACCAAAATACGATTGTAGATGGTAATAGATTATTATTAGATGGGCAAAGCAATCCTCTAGCCTTATTAAAACAAAGACAGCGGCCAGAACAAGTTGCTCGTATTTTGGCGAGTTTAGAATTAGATTATAAGTTACATGCCCTACCAGAATTAAGAGCAGTACTTAATTTAGGGTTAGAAGCGTCTAAAGCTAATATAGAGGAAACATATTTAGACAATTCAATAGCAACATATAGATTTAATAATGCAGATACAGATATAAATACTAATTATGTATTTAATCCAGGTGTAAATTATACAGAAGATCAGGATATTACCAATACTACATTAGACGCATATTTAGTCTATACCAAAGAATTTGAAAGTTTTGTAAAAAGATTTGAAGTGCAAGGTGGCTATTCTTATCAAAACTTTGAAAACGATGGTACTAAAAAAATATTTAGGTATGATGACGAAACAGGGATAAGAGAAGAATTGATTGACCCTAATAATCTTACAAATAGGTATTTTAATGTTTTAAACCTACAATCTTTCTTTGGAAGAACGAACATAGATTTAGCAAATCAATTTTTAGTAACATTATCTTTTAGAGCAGATGGTTCTTCATTATTTACGAAAGAGAACAGATGGGGGTATTTCCCGGCTGCAGCGGTAGCTTGGAAAATTGGAAAAGCAGGTTTTGTAGCGAATTCCAATACAATTAATGATCTTAAATTAAGATTGGGTGCTGGTAAAACAGGGCAGCAAGATATTACCGGAGCTGTTGGTTACTACCCATCTTCACCTCTTTTTGAAATAGGTTCTACAACGAGTCAATATCTAGCGGGAGTTAATTTATATTCAGCAAAAGCCTTTAATCCAGATTTAACTTGGGAAAAAACAACGACGTATAATGTTGGTTTAGATTTTGATTTGTTTGCTAAAGGTATTATGTCTGGTTCTGTAGATTTTTACCAAAAAGAAACAAAAGACTTATTAGCAAAAACTGCTGTGCCACCAGGACAAGCATTATCTGATGCTTTTGTTCAAAACGTGGGTGAAACGGAAAGCAAAGGTTTTGAAGTTAATTTAAATATTAACCCTATTACCACAGAAAATTTTAGATTAGAAATTAATTCTAATGTAGGCTATAACAGGTCTGAGGTTACTAGTTTAAAAGATGTTACTAGAATAACAGCAAGCGAATCTGGTTTGCCAACAGGAACAGGCGTTAGCTTAGCTTATCACACAGTAGGTTATCAACCATATTCTGCATGGGTATTTAAACAAGTGTATGACCTTAATGGAGATCCTATATCTAATGCGTTTGTTGATATTAATGGGGACAATATTATAAATAATGATGATAGATATTACGAGACTTTAAGACCAAATTGGACTTTTGGTTTTGGACTTAATCTAAACTATAAAAACTGGGATCTTAGTTCTAGTTTTAGAGGGCAAATTGGCGGGCAAGTTTACAATGCAAGAAGGTTAACTTCTGGCTGGATAGACAGAGCAATACCAAACAACAGTAATAGCTTGAGTAATGTATTAGATTTTAATTCTGATACAGCAACTACATCATTTGTTAATGTTCAAGGAAATATTCCTTTCTCTGATTATTTCTTAGAAGATGCTTCTTTTTTAAGAATGGAGAATATTGTAATCGGGTTTAGGGTCCCTAATTTCTTAAAAGATGCCTCATTAAGAATCTACGGTGCGGCAAATAATCTTTTTGTTATAAGTGATTATAGCGGACAGGACCCTGAGAATTTTAATGCAATAGATAATAATTTTTACCCAAGACCTAGAGTATTCACCTTAGGATTAAATTTAGATTTTTAGGACATGAAAAAAAATATAATAATAGCTTTTCTAGGATTAACCCTATTAAATAATATGGGGTGTACAAATGAATTAGATACAGAGCCAATAGTAGAACTGACATTGGAAGAACTTATAAATAGAGACCCTAATGCAGTACAAGGTATTGTGTCTAGGTTGTACGGTTCTTTTGCTTTGTCTGGTCCAGACGGTCCAGAAAGTTCAGATATTAGTGATGATGCAGGCGAATCTCCATTTTTGAGAGGTATTGTAAACCTTCAAGATTTTACGGCAGATGGAATAAAGAACAGATGGGGAGATGATGGTTTAGATCAGCTCACGACAACAACTAATTGGGATGAAAACAATAAGTTTTTTAGGTATTTGTACAATAGAATATATTATACCATACCACAGTGTAATAATTTATTGTCGGTTTTAAATAACGAAGATGCGGAAGATAAAGAACAGGTAATTTCAGAGGTTCGTTTTCTAAGAGCCCTAGCGTATTATTATCTTATAGATACCTTTGGAAAAGGTGTGCTGGCAACAGAAGAAAACTTTGGTTCTTCAGCACCGTTACCAGAGGCAACGAGAGCGGAGTTATTTGCTTATGTAGAATCAGAGTTGGTAGAAATAGTTGAAACATTACCAGATACAAATGATTATGGTAGAGCAAATAAAGCTGTTGGGCAAATGTTATTGGCTAAGCTTTATATCAATGCAGAAGTATATACAGGAACTCCTAGATATGGAGATGCTCTTACAGCAATTAGTAGTGTGATTACCAATGGAGGTTACACCTTGGCAGACAGTTTTGTTAGCGTATTTTCTGGGGATAATAATACGTCAACCGAAATAATATTTCCTTTAATTGCAGATGCAATTACAAGTCAGAGTTATGGTAATACAACCTATATAGTCAATGGTTGTAGTAGCTCAGAAACTATGACTTTAGAAGATTATGGATTAACAGATGGTTGGGGTGGTCATAGAGCATCTAAAGGTTGGTATGGTTTGTATGGTGATTTAGATACCACTACAGATGAGCGAGCTAGTTTGTTTTTTAAAGAAGGGCATTCTTATGAAATGACCGATTATAAAACTTGGACAGATGGGTATCCGCCAATTAAATTTAGAAATACGAACGCTTTGTCAGCCGCTACAGCACCAACCACATTTTCTAGTACAGATTTTCCATTATTTAGGTTAGCAGACGCTTATTTAATGTATGCGGAGTGTGCTGTTAGAACCTCTCAAAATTTAGGCGAAGCTTTAGGATTTGTAAATCAGGTAAGAACAAGAGCTAATGCAGCACCAATAGCAGCATCAGATTTAACCCTAGATTTTATGCTGGATGAGCGTGCTAGAGAATTAAATCTTGAAGGTCATAGAAGAACGGATTTAATTCGTTTTGGGAAATTTACAGGAAGCGCTTACGTATGGCCGTGGAAGGGTGGAGTGTTAAATGGCACTTCAATTCCAGAGCACTATAAATTGTTTCCAATACCCTTACAGGCTCTTGAAGCTAATCTCAATTTAAAACAAAACCCTGGATATTAAATAACCAAAAACCATAACTATGAAAAATATTAAAATTATAGGATTATTCATCTTAGCAAGCTTTGCATTCACTTCTTGCGAAGAAGACGATAATTTAGTGTATACGGCACAAGTTCCTTCAGAAAATGTAGCCTTCACAAGTACTTTTTTAAGTGAATATATATTAACGGAAGATGCCAAGAACAATATAGCAGAACGCTTTGTTTGGAATTCTCCAGACTTTGGGATAGCCACCCCAAATAGTTACGACTTAGAAGGCGCTATAACAGAAGATTTCGCAGAGGTAGTGGTTCTAGGAACTACAGCAGAAAACAATTTGGGGATTACAGTAGCGGAAATGCTAGAACTGGCCACTACGGCAGGTTTAGATAATGACCCAAATACTACAGATGTACCAAATGCAGGCAGTTTGTATTTTAGAGTTAGAGCTTATATTGGTGATGGCGGGGAGAATGCTCCAGAAAGTTTTTCAACGGTAACAGCGCTAAATGTGCTTTTACCTGAAGACGTAGAGGTTGCTAGTGGTGTTGAACTATCTTCGTGGGGTATTGTGGGGTCTGCAGCTAATGATTGGGGAGCTACTCCAGATATCCCTTTTTATAGTACTGAGGATCCTAATATTATCATTTCATATGCTAATTTAATTGCTGGAGAAATTAAGTTTAGAGAAAACAATACTTGGGGTGGAGATCTAGGAGATGCTACTTTAGATGGAATTTTAGATGCTGATGAAAACAATAACATTGTAATAGCGGAAGCTGGTACATTTAAAGTTACTATTAACTTAAGTGATAAGTCCTACACCATGGAAGAATATTTTTGGGGTATAGTTGGTAGTGCCGCACCAAACGGATGGGACGGCCCTAATACCAAGCTTGAGTATGATTATACAACAGACACTTTTAAAGCGGTCGTAGAATTAATAGATGGTGAGGTAAAATTAAGGATGAATGATACATGGGATACCAGTTATGGTGATGGTAATTTAGATGGAATTTTGGACACAGATGCCGATAATAATATTGCCGTTACAGCTGGTTTTTACTTATTAACGGTAAATTTTAATACACTAGCGTATACTTTAGAAGAAACCACAATTTGGGGTTTAGTTGGTTCTGCTACACCAAATGGTTGGGATGGTCCAGATACTAAGTTTATGCCAGATTTTGCTAATCCTGGTATATGGACAATTGATAGTATTGACCTTGTAGACGGACAAATTAAAGTAAGAGCAAATGATACATGGGATCTTAGTTACGGTGATTTGGAGCTAGATGGAATATTAGATACCGAAAATGAAAACAATATAAATGTAACCACAGGGACGTATAAAATTGTTATAGATTTTTCAGATGAAGCTTCTCCTACAATTGTAATTGAATAAGACAAAATTAAAAGGGTTGCACATGGTGTAACCCTTTTTTAATACCCCACTATGAAAAAACTTTTACTACTCTTTTTTTTATTTTTTTCTGTACTGATTTTTTCACAAGTACAGAATGTAACTTATACTATTTCTCCAACAGCCTTTGTGGAAGATGAAGAAATTAGAATAACAGTCTCCAATTTAAATCTAACTACTTGGGGTGAAACAGATGCTTATATATGGGCATGGTCCTTAGATACTGATGGAGGCAGCACTATAGATTCTCCTACCAATGGCAGTTGGGTAAATTCTGATGAAAGCCAAAAACTTATAGACAATGGCAATGGTACCTATAGCTTTGTGTTAACACCGACTACTTTTTTTAATAGAACAAATATTGGTAAAATAGGGATACTTGTAAAAGCAAAAAATGGGGATGGCGATAAAAAAACGCAAGACTTTATTTTTGACGTAGGTACATTTCAATTTACGCTTTCTACACCAACAGAAACTACAACAATTGTAAATTCTGGAGACAATGTATCGGTTGAAGCTACATCTTCTTTAATGGCAACCTTTGTTTTAAAGGCAAACGGAGTCATTGTAGATACAAAGGCCGAAATTACAGATTACAGCTATAGCTATATGGTCTCTGCAAATACTAACTTTATTTTAGAGGTTACGAGTGATACGGAGACTAAATCGGCATCATTCAGCGCCATAGTATCCCCGACGGTAGAAGAGCTGCCAATGCCTGCCAATTTAGTAGATGGGATTAATTTAAACCCAAACGACCCTACAAAGGCTACCTTAGTGTTATATGCACCCGGAAAAGAGTTTGTACACCTTATTGGTGATTTTAATGATTGGCAAATTTCAAATGAATACTTATTAAAAAAAGACAGCTCCAAAGATCGGTTTTGGATTGAATTAAATAATTTAACACCTCAAGCCAATCACCTTTACCAATACCTTGTTGAGTTTAATTTGAATATTGCAGATCCTTATTCTACTTTAGTTTTAGATGGCTACGGAAACGATGCGTTTATTGATGAGGTTACGTATCCAAACATTCCAGATTATCCAGTAGGACAATCAGATGCAATTACAGTTTTACGCACTGGAGATCCAGAGTATAATTGGCAGAATACCAACTTTGTAAAGCCTAAGAAAGACGATCTTGTAATTTATGAATTATTAGTTAGAGATTTTGATGAATTGCACAGTTTTGATGCCGTTAAGAATAGATTAGATTATCTACAAGATTTAGGTGTAAATGCTATTGAGTTGATGCCTATTAATGAATATGATGGCAATGAAAGTTGGGGGTATAACCCAGCTTTTCATATGGCTTTAGACAAATATTATGGCACCAAAGACGCCTTAAAAGCGTTAATAGATGAATGCCATGCTAGAGGAATAGCAGTTATTATAGATGTGGTGTATAACCATGCTTCGGGGCAACACCCGTACTATAGAATGTGGAATACAGATAATGGTGGTAGTGGCGGACAAGCAGCTGCGGATAACCCATTTTTTAATCAAGAAGCAAAACATTCGTATAGTGTTTTTAACGATTTTAACCATCAAAGTCAAGCTACTAAAGATTATGTAAATAGAACTGCTACGTATTGGATTGAGGAATTTAAAATTGATGGAATGCGCTGGGACCTTACTAAAGGTTTTACACAAAACTGTACACCATCAGACGAGAATTGCACCAATATGACTCAGCAAGATAGAGTATCGGTTTTACAAGAATATGCCGATACCCAGTGGGCTTCTGATGATGATTTTTATATCATTTTTGAGCATTTAGGAGCCATAGAAGAAGAAGAGCAATGGGCAGATTACCGTATGGATGAGGGTAAAGGAATACTACTTTGGAATAAACAGACCGAAGCGTATAACGAGGCTACATTAGGCTTTAATAGTACCTCTAATTTCTCAGGAGTTTCTTATAACGAAAAAGGATTTAAGCAGCCATCAGCACTATCTTTTATGGAAAGTCATGATGAGGAACGTTTGATGTTCAAAAATTTAGAATTTGGTAATTCTGATGGTACCTACAATGTGAAAGATATTCCAACAGCCTTAAACAGAATGCAAACTGCAGGCGCTTTCTTTTTTACAGTTCCAGGACCTAAAATGATTTGGCAATTTGGGGAGCTTGGTTATGATGTTTCAATAGATGATAACGGTAGGGTAGGAAATAAGCCCATTCGTTGGGAATATTTTGCTGATGAGAATAGAAAGGCAGTATATGAAACATGGGCTAAACTAATCGACTTAAAAATTAATGAACCAATTTTTGAAACGACAGATTTTGAATTGGATTTTGCTAATCCGTCGGGATTAAAAAAACTTCACCTATCAATAGTAGGCGCAACGGCTGAAGAAATTAAATATGTAACCATTATAGGCAACTTCGGAGTTACGACACAATCTATTATTCCTGAATTTCAGGAAACTGGTATATGGTATGAATTTTTGAAAGAAAATTTAAAATATGTGGTAACAGACACCCAGGCAACAATTACATTGGCTCCCGGTGAATATAGAATATTTGGCGATAAGCCAACGGCACTTTTTCCCAATAACAATTTACCAGATCAAGATCATGATGGGGTGCAAGATGCAGATGATAATTGTCCTGATACACCACTTGGATCAACCGTAAATGTAAATGGTTGTCTGGTTTTTACAGTGCCATCAAATAATTTTCAAATAAAATTAAGTGATGAAACCTGTAGCAGTAGTAACAATGGAAGTATAGCTATAACTGCGCTAGAAGATTATGAATATACGGCGACCCTATCAGGAGGCGCAACAAGTAGTCAAGCATTTCGTACATCAACCTTATTTACGGATTTATCGGCAGGGAATTATACAATTTGCTTAAGTATTGAAGGTGAAAATTATTCTCAATGTTATGATGTTGTAATTGGCGAGCCAGATGCTTTGACCGTTTCGTCTAAAATGAATGCTAAAGGTACTACTGCTACTTTGAGTTTAAAAGGCGCAGATACCTTTTATATTACAGTAAATAAGAAGACGTTCACAACCAATAGCAACGAAGTAGCAATTAATTTAGAGGCTTCTGAAAATGTGATACACGTGAGAACAGATAAAGATTGTCAAGGAGTATATGAAGAAACAATACTGCTGCATACTTCTTTAACTATATATCCAAATCCTGTAGTCGACGATGTTTTGCATGTCCATTTAAATAATAAAAACGCTAAAGAGGTAACAATAACCGTGTATTCATCTAATGGAATTCAAGTATTAAATACTAGCTATCCGGTGATCAATAGTGCTGTTGAATTAAATGTATCTAGGCTATCAAAAGGAATATTTTTTATGCAGGTTAATTTAAATAATGAAGTTTTAAACTATAAAATTATCAAATAATGAAATATCCTTTTCAATATATACTACTCATGTTTGTGACGAGTTTTTGTTCTTCCTGTGGAGGAGGAAGCTCTTCGGAAGCGCCTTTAATTCCTGTGCCAGCATCTGCAACACTTATTTTTCCTGAAAATAATGCAGAATGCAATGAAGGAGAAATCTTGTCAGAAACGGAGAGTCGAGTTGTTTTCAAATGGAACGATTCTGAAGACACGGATAGCTATACCGTTAATTTGAAGAATCTAAGTAGTGGAGAAATAGTTAATTATAATGAAACTCAGAATGAATTGCCAATCACGATATTCAGAGGTACCCCCTACGAGTGGACAGTAATATCTAAAGCAAACGGCAGCAATGAAAATTCAGAAAGTGACACTTGGAGATTTTACAATGCCGGATTGGCTGCAGAAAGTTATCCTCCATTTCCTGCAAATGCTATTTTTCCAAAAATGGGTTCAACGATTACTCCAGGACCAATACAATTAAGTTGGTTGGCAGAGGATATTGATGATGATATAGTTTCTTTTCGCATATTGTTGGATGAAAGCAATGTTCCAAATACCCTAATTGGTGAAACAAATTCTATGACTTTGAATACCACAGCACTAACAGATAGTATTTATTATTGGCAAGTTATCGCTTTTGATAGTCAGGGTAATACGTCTAAATCTCCAATTTTTGAGTTTAAAGTAGACTAAGAAATTTGAAATTTCTTAAATAAAATTTTAAAAGAATACTAATAGTTGAGTTAGTTCTAAACCCTAATCAAATAACATTATTTTGGTTGGGGTTTTCTTATATTCGCAAATGAATGTACTATGGTGAAGAGCTTCTAATTTTTAAACCTACTAAATCATATGATACATTCTGTAAATTAGGTAGCATGCAAAGTTGATTGCGCATAAGTTGTCATTGAATTAGAATTTATACATGTTTAGAAGGATAAGTTTTTTCACTTTATTTTTAGTAGTATCATTCTTTAATTGTTCCTTGTTTTTGAATGCTCAAACTACCTTTGTACTAGACCATGTAGCCTCAAGTACTCCAACTAATGCAACACTTTATCTCACGGGGAGCTTTAATGAATGGGAGCCAGGAAATAGCAGGTATAAATTTGAGAAAAATTCAGACGGAAAATATTATACGAAACCGCTAGTTTTCGAGGATGCTACTATCATGTTTTTGGTAACTCGTGGAAGTTGGGAAACTGCTGAGGTAGAAAGTGATGGGTTGCCAGTGCTAACTAGAAAGATATCATTTTCTCAACCTATAGATACATTGCATTTAAAGATCACGGGTTGGGCAGATAAAGAAGGGCGTGCTATTAGCGCAAAAAAGATTACTGTAAAAGTAACTGAAATACCAAAATCTACACCCCCAGATGCTCCTATCTACATTGCGGGTAATTTTAATGGATGGGTTCCAGGAGATAAACGCTATAAATTAATCAAAGTCGAAGATGGCTCTTACGAAATTGATGTTCCAGTGTATTGGCCAAGATTAACCTATAAGTTTACACGTGGTAATTGGTATACGGTGGAAGGAAAGACGTATGGAAGACCAAGAAATGATCGTTTTCAATTAATTACTAATGAAACTTTTGATAAACCTTTAGAAGAGAAGATTATGTATTGGGAGGATCAATCTTCTGGATTGTTTAATCCGTATACTCTCATACTTATCCTTGCAGGTATTCAAGGAATATTTCTAATTTTCATTATCAATTCTTACGAAAATAATAACCGGAAAGCTAATCGCGTTTTAAGTGGCTTGATATTTTTAATAGCGATTATACTTCTTACGCGAGTGTCCCTGTACGATAGAGATATATACAATAGCTATCCTCGGCTCTCATTATTTCAAGATTTGGTGTATTTCTTGTATGCACCGATATTTTTTATTTATATCAAAAAATTATTAAAAATACCTTCAAAACCTAGGGAGCTTAGTCAGTGGTGGTACTTTGTGCCATTTGTTATCCAAGTAATAGTATATCTACTATTTTTTATTGAGCCATTGCACCTGTTTATAGATAGAGCTGTTTCTCGTTTTTATCCATCAGAAATCTACATTACCATAGGTGGTATTGCATTACTATTTAATATTTGGTTCTGGTTCAAAATAAAAAATGTCATAAAGAACTATTTAAAAAATATAGAAGACACTTATTCTTATGATCAAGATGTAAATTACTTACATACCATTATGCTGCTAAAAGGAGGTTGTTTAGTGTTATGGACTGTAATTTTTATAGTAGGTGGCTATAGCTATATTATGACCAATAGTTTAAGTACTTTAACCTTATTTCTAGTAGATAGTATTTGGATTTTATTTTCATTAACTGTTTTTTTATTAGGGTATTATGCAATTAAACAGCCGGCTATTTTCAAAATTCATGAAGTCAAGGTAGAGGCTGCCAAAACAACTAGTAATGATAATGAATTTCTTCAGCTAAAAGAGAAGCTTATCCATATTATGGAAGTAGATAAAGCATTTTTAGACCCTGCACTTAGCCTTCCCGATCTCGCACAGAAATTACAGACCAATGTGCACTTACTTTCAAGAACGATTAATGATGGATTCGATAAAAATTTTAGAGATTTTGTAAATCAATATAGGGTAAATACGTTTATTGAAAAAGTAAATAAAGAAGGATACAAAAATCATACATTCTTAGGTATAGCTTTAGATGTAGGCTTTAATTCAAAATCATCCTTTAATAGGTCGTTTAAAAAAATTACAGGAAAAACGCCACGGGAGTATTTCAATGCATAGTTTCTTATTCTTTTACTTAGATTAATAGAGGTCAGTTTATAAACTGGGGCGAAAACACTTTGATAATAGCATAATTTGGAGGCACTTTTATTAATTTATTTAAAAAATTATTATGTGTCGTTTTTTATTTTTTATAGCCGCATTTTTTCTGGCTACTTCCCCAACATTATTTTCGCAACAGCTCGTTGAGCGTATGGAGCCCCCAAACTGGTGGGTAGGCATGGCTTCTGAAGATCTTGAAATTATGCTTTACGGTAAAAATATTGGCGCTTATGAAGTTAGATTAGAAAAATATGAGGGGGTAGTTTTAAAGGAAGTTAAGAGGGTACAGAATAATAATTATGTGTTTCTAAATTTGACACTTGCACCTCAAACTTCACCCGGAAATTTAACAATTACGTTGAATAGTAAAAAAGAAGCGCCAAAACATTTATCCTATCCCTTATTGCCCAGAGAGGGAACTAATAAAAATACTGTCGGTTTCTCTTCGGCAGATATGGTCTATTTAATAACGCCGGATAGATTTGTGAATGGAGATACCTCCAATGATAATGTAAATGGATTTGAAGATAAAGTAAATAGAAAAGATAAAGGGGGCAGGCATGGAGGAGATATACAAGGAATAATTAATCACCTTGATTATATATCTGATATGGGATTTACCTCGCTATGGATTACTCCGATGCTAGAGAATGCGATGCCAAAAAATAGTTATCATGGGTATGCTATTACTGATTTTTATAAGGTAGATCCTAGATTTGGTTCTAAAGACCTTTACCGGAGTATGGTGAAAAAAGCCAATGAAAAAGGCTTAACTGTCATAATGGATATGGTGGCCAACCATATTGGTTTAAATCATTGGTGGATGAATGATTTGCCATCACAAGATTGGATTAACCAATGGTCAGAATATACAGAAACCAATCATCGGAAATCTATTATATTAGATCCGTATGCAGCAGAGGAGGATAGGAAAATATTTTTCGATGGTTGGTTTGTTCGTACTATGCCCGATTTAAATCAAAAAAATCCAGAACTCGCAACTTATTTAATTCAGAATGCAATTTGGTGGATAGAATACTCAGGAATATCGGGTATAAGAATGGATACTTATCCTTATCCGGATATGGAATTTATGAATGATTGGTCCGCTGCAATTTCTAAAGAATATCCTTTGTTTACTATTGTAGGAGAAGAATGGTCTACAAATCCCAACCAAGTGGCCTATTGGCAGGAAGGGAAGGAAAATTACAATGGTTATAAATCACACTTAAAAAGTGTTATGGACTTTCCTTTACAGAATGCTTTAGTAAATTCCTTAAATAATGAAAAGTCATGGGCTTCATCTTGGATAGAGCTTTACGAAACATTGGCACAAGACTACGTATATGCCAATCCGAATAATTTAATGATTTTTTCAGATAATCATGACATGAGTAGGATGTATACACAGCTCAATGAAAACTACGACCTTTATAAGTTAGCGTTGGTGTATCTTGCTACTACGCGCGGTATTCCCCAAATCTATTATGGAACCGAAATCTTAAAGACCAATCCAGGTTCAGATGATCACGGAATTATACGTTCTGATTTTCCAGGGGGGTGGCAAAAAGATAAAGTAAATGCCTTTACAGGGCACGGTATGTCGTTAAAGCAGAAAGATGCTCAAGAGTTTGTAAAGAAGCTTCTAAATTGGCGTAAAAGCACTACAGTTATTCATAGCGGATCTTTAAAGCATTTTGCTCCAAAAAATAAGGAAGAGGTGTATGTGTTTTTTAGATATAACAACCAGAAAAAAATTATGGTGATTTTAAATAAAAACACCGAAGATGTACTATTAGATTTGACAACGTATAGAGAAATACTTGGAGAGTCCTTATCAGGTAGAGAGGTCCTAAACAATGTTAGAATTAATGCAGCTTCTAAGTTGTCTGTAAAGGCAAGAAATGCGATGATTATAGAAGTAGAATAGTTTAAATGTGCTAGCAGCTATTAAACCTTCTTGAAATACGTAAACAGCTAAGTCTTATTTTGTAGGCATGCACTCATTAATTAAACTGCCTATTTTTTTAAAAGAAGTAAAGTGCTCAATATCTTAAAAGCAAAAAGCCTTTTGAATCTATGATTCAAAAGGCTTTTCTGTGACCGGGCTGGGGCTCGAACCCAGGACCCTCTCCTTAAAAGGGAGATGCTCTACCAACTGAGCTACCAGGTCATTATTTCAATGATTCGCTATAGAGAAATATTCTCTGTTTGCGGGTGCAAATATACAACCTTTAGTTACATATCCTAGCAAGAAATGGCCTAATATATTTAGAAAAATATTAAACTATTACGGAAGATGCTATATATGCAAAAAGCCTTTTGAATCTATGATTCAAAAGGCTTTTCTGTGACCGGGCTGGGGCTCGAACCCAGGACCCTCTCCTTAAAAGGGAGATGCTCTACCAACTGAGCTACCAGGTCATTATTTCAGTAATTTGCTATAGAGAAATATTCCCTGTTTGCGGGTGCAAATATACAACCTTTAGTCACATATCCAAGCCTATTTTGAAAAAAAATTATTTTTTTTTGAAATCACTTTATTTTGGTTCAATTTTACACAAAATAAGAAAATGAAAATAGTCCTTATAGGTTACATGGGAAGTGGAAAAACTACCATAGGAAAATTACTTTCTAAAAAATTGAATATCAATTTCATAGACTTGGATGCGTATATAGAATCTAAATTAAATCTAAGTGTTTCTGATATTTTTAAAGACCGAGGAGAGATCTTTTTTAGGAAAATGGAGCATAAATATGTCCAAGAATTAATGGAAGAAAAAAAATCATTTATTTTATCTACAGGTGGAGGAACTCCTTGTTACGCGAATAATTTAGCATTAATTCAAAAGCATACAAAACATAATTTTTACCTGAAATTATCAATTCCTAGTCTCGTAAAACGGCTAATAAATGAAAAAGAAAGCAGACCTTTGGTTCAAAACATCGCAGAAAACGATTTACCAGAATTTATAGGGAAGCATTTGTTTGAAAGAAATAACTTTTACCTACAAGCGAATACCACTATTGTTTGCGATACTAAAATACCGGAAGATATCGTAAATGAAATTTTAGAAAACCTAAAGTAGGTAGACGCGGTCGTTATTTGTTTTAAATTCTACTTGTATTTGCTCATGTAAAGAGGTAGATAAAGATATTCCTTTATAATCTGCCTTAACAGGGTACTTTTTATGGTTTCTGTTTACCAGCACCGCAGTTTTTAATTGTTTTAAAGGTACCCGCAAAAAATGATGGACACCATATATTAGGGTGGTACCAGAATTTAAAACGTCATCTACTAATACAACAGACTTATTAGCATAATCTTCTTCCTTTATAGCGGTAGTAACTCCCGACTGTAAAGGATTTTTTTTATCCATGCTTACTTTACATACCTTTATTTCTGCAGTAGTAATCTCTTTTAAAACTTTTACAATTTTTTTGGCGAAATTTAAACCACCGCCTTCTATTCCTGCAATGATGATTTCTTTTTCATCTACATTAGCTTCATAGATTTGATAAGCAATTCTATTAATTTTGTACTGTATCTCTTTATGGGATAAAATCTGGTGTTGCATGCGGTTTAAATTTTCATATCAAAGATAAAGAAACGCTTCTTTATTCTTCATTATTTTTAGTTTCAGAAGAATCATCTATATAGTCCTCAATATCTCTTCTGTCTTTTTTGGTTGGTCTCCCCATTCCTTTCTTTCTATAATAATCCTTAGAATATTGTAAAAGCTCATTGTTTTCAAAAGCAGAAGCTGGGGTGGTATCTTTACGGTACAGATCTACCAGTTTTGCGCCCACTCTATTTGGTGGAACATCTAAAACCGTCAATTCATAGTTGATCTGATTTTTGCGCACAATTATTTTATCCATCGGCAGCACCTCTTTAGAAGGTTTTGCGGCAGCGCCATTTAGTTTTACATGACCCTTTTTACAGGCTTCTGTACCAATATTTCTGGTTTTAAAATATCTAATACACCATAGGTATTTATCTATACGCATAATCAGTTATAATTCTTTCTTAATCTTTTCTACAAAAATAGGGGAAAATTGTATCTTGCGACACTTAATATTAGATGGATGAATATCAAAAGTATATTTTATTTTTTAGCAATTACCTTAGTTTTTATTTCTTGTAAGAAAGATGATGATGTTGTAATTGTTCCTCCAACAGACCTTAGTGAAACAATTGTAGATGATGAGTCTGCGCTTCAGGCCTATTTTTCGACACACTTTTACAACTATGAAGATTTTGAAAATCCTGCAGAAGATTTTGATTATCAAATTGTATTTGATACGATATCAGGAGTTAATAGTGATAAGATTTCACTATTAAACAGTGAAGGTTTCGGATTTAAAACGGTTAAAGTAACGTCTGAAAATGTTGGAATTACAGATAGTGATGAAGAAATTGATCATAAATTATATTATTTAGTAGCGAGAGAAGGAATTGGTGCAGCAACAACATTTGCAGATTCTACCTTTGTACGATATCAAGGAGAATTATTGGATGGTACTATTTTTGATTCTTCAGCAGCTCCAATATGGTTTAGCTTGCCTTCTTTAGTAACAGGCTTTGCTCAAGGGATCACACAATTTAAAGGTGGAGGACCTGGAAGCGTTAATGAAGATGGTACCGTGAAAATTGAAGATTATGGTATTGGAGCTATTTTTATGCCTTCAGCACTAGGATACTATGCAGCATCTCAAACCAATATACCAGCATACTCTCCTATAGTATTTAAAATTGATTTATTTACAGTCAATCAAGCCGATCACGATAATGATGGTATTCCTTCTTATTTAGAAGATGTAGATGGAAATGGTAGATTAAATAATGACAACACCGATGAGGAAGATGAAGCAAAAGTGTTTACGTTTGTTCCTAATTATCTAGATGCAGATGATGATGGTGATAATACACCAACCAGTGAAGAGATAGATATTGTGAATGGAGAAGTTGTTTTCAGAGATACAGATAATGACGGTATTCCAGATCACTTAGATCCAGATACCAAATAAGCATAAATAGCTTAAATCAAAAAACCTGAAAACTACGTGTAGCTTTCAGGTTTTTTTATGCGTTTTTAATTCGTTCGGAATCTTAGATCTTTAAAGATAAACTCAGAATTAATTGATCTGGTCTCGTATCTATTCTATCTACACTTAATAGGTTATTATTGTTAATAGCAGTTATTTCATTTTCAGAAAAACCTCGTTCGTAGCGTAAATCAATACCTAACTTACCAAGATTAACTCCAGCTCCTATGTTAAGACCTACAGTGAAATCATTCTTAACATCACCAAAGGTAATGCCGTCATAATCTGTATCTAGTATGTACTGTAATGATGGACCTGCAAATACGGTCAAGGGGCCAATAACATTGAAACCTATTAATAGTGGTGCATCTAATTTAGACATGTCCAAACTATTATTCTCATAATCAGACTTTGTTTTGGTATAGACTAATTCTGGTCTAAAGTAAATTTGCTCTCCAAATTTTCCAAAAATACCCACATGGTATCCAACATTGCCGTCTGGACTCTTGTATGCATCTTCTGCAGAATCAAAATAATCGCCATTTGCGCCATAGTTTAGCCCTGCTTTAATTCCAAAACCAGGCTCTGTTTGTGCCATTGCAATACCGCCTATTAAGGCCAATACTGCTGTTAAAATTGTTTTCCTCATGTTTTCTATAGTTTAAAAACAAGAATAGTATCAATAATAATACCAATTCAAGTTTGTTCTCATCACTTTCAACGAGAAGCAAGGGGCTTTATTGTTTTTGAAATTATAAGACCTTGTTAAATTTTTAAATACTTAATTTCAGTAGATTCTGATTTTGTGTTCAATAATCTCAACTTTATTTTTTTCTTAAGTAATTTACTTGATGAGTTAACTATATTTGCGCTAATTTAATAGACGATTTGAAATTTACACTAAAGCATACAGACCCACATAGTAAAGCTAGAGCAGGAGAAATGATCACTGATCATGGGAAAATTGAAACGCCAATTTTTATGCCTGTAGGTACGGTTGCCTCTGTAAAAGGAGTGCACCAGAAAGAGCTTAAAGAAGAAATTAATCCTGATATCATATTAGGGAATACCTATCATTTATATTTACGTCCTAAAACTCAAATTTTAGAAAAGGCTGGTGGACTTCATAAATTTATGGGTTGGGATAGAAATATTCTAACCGATAGTGGTGGGTACCAAGTCTATTCATTATCTGAAAATAGAAAAATTAAGGAAGAAGGCGTTAAGTTTAAATCGCATATAGACGGTTCGTATCATACTTTTACTCCGGAGAGTGTAATGGAAATTCAGCGTATCATTGGAGCAGATATTATCATGGCTTTTGATGAGTGTACACCTTACCCTTGTGATTATAAGTATGCACAGCGTTCAATGCATATGACGCACCGTTGGTTAGAGCGTTGTATTAAACATTTAGAAACGCTTCCTTATAAGTATGATTATAGCCAATCATTCTTTCCAATCGTTCAAGGATCTACCTATAAAGATTTAAGACGTCAATCTGCAGAATATATTGCAGGAGTAGGGGCAGAAGGAAATGCTATTGGAGGTTTATCTGTAGGGGAACCGGCAGATGAAATGTATGCAATGACAGAGGTGGTTTGTGAAATTTTGCCAGAAGACAAGCCAAGATATTTAATGGGAGTAGGTACTCCTATCAATATATTGGAGAACATTGCTTTAGGTATTGATATGTTTGATTGTGTAATGCCAACGCGTAATGCAAGAAACGGAATGCTTTTTACAGCGCATGGAACTATAAATATCAAAAATAAAAAATGGGAGGATGATTTTTCTCCGATTGATGATATGGCCATAACCTTTGTAGATACAGAATATTCTAAAGCATATCTACGTCATCTATTTGCGGCCAACGAATATTTAGGAAAGCAAATTGCAACCATTCATAATTTAGGATTTTATTTATGGTTAACTCGTGAGGCAAGAAAGCATATCTTAGCTGGAGATTTTACAGAGTGGAAAAACAAGATGGTAAAACAAATGGATAAAAGATTGTAACCTTGACCATTTTAGATAGATACATATTAAAACGTTATTTAGTGACATTTTCAGTAATGTTACTTTTATTTATTCCTATTGGAATAATGGTGCACTTATCTGAGCAGTTTAATAAAATGCAAGATAATGATGCGCCAGTAGACGAAATACTAATGTATTTGGGTAATTTTTCTATTTATATAGGGAGTATGTTATTGCCTATTTTTCTCTTCCTTTCGGTAATTTTCTTTACCTCAAAATTAGCAAGTAATACAGAGATTGTGGCAATGCTAAGTTCTGGTATATCCTACGGGCGTTTTCTGAGGCCTTATATCATAGGCGCGGTAATTGTGGCTATTTTCATGTTGTTAATGGGGATGTTCATTGTGCCAAATGCTAGTAAAGGCTTTAATGAGTTTAAGTTTAAATACTTAAAGAAAGGAAAACAAGACCGGGTCACAGAGAATATTTTTAATCAATTAAATGCTAATGATTTTATCTATGTAAGTAGGTTTGATCCTGCTAGAGATATAGGCTATAATTTTTCTATGGAGCACTTTAGTGATGATAATGTATTAGGATACAAATTATCTGCAGCTAATATTAGATGGATCCCGGCAGATTCTACCTATAGGTTAACATCTTATGTAAAAAGAACCCTAAAGGGAGATACAGAAATATTAGAAACTAAAAGAAGACTGGATACCATATTTCCATTTAAAATAAATGATCTGACGCCCGTGTCATATGTGGCAGAGACTAAAAATTTATTTGAATTAAATGAATTTATAGAGGTGCAAAAAAGTAAAGGGGCATCTAATATTAATACGTATATTTTAGTAAAATATAAACGTTGGGCACTACCAGTAACCGCTTTTATCCTTACTCTTATTGCAGTAGCAGTATCTTCTCAGAAACGTAGAGGAGGTATGGGGGTAAACTTGGCTTTTGGTATTTTGGTGGCCTTTGTTTATATATTTTTTGATCGTGTATTTGGTACCTTAGCAGAACAATCGGGCTTTTCTCCATTGTTAGCCGTAATTGTGCCAAATGTTTTATTTGGATTTTTAGCATTCTATTTATTGCAAAAAGCCAAAAGATAGTTTCGTAAAATAATCACCTTTCTATTACGCTGGTACTCTAATGACAGATAGGCTTAAAAATTACCTTCATTTACATTTTATTATTTTTATTTGGGGGTTCACCGCAGTGCTCGGGAAGCTAATTACGATAGACGCTCTACCGCTGGTGTGGTATCGAATGGGAATCGCAGTAGTGCTTATAGCGGTATTTATTGCTATAAATAAGTTTTCTTTAAAAATTGCACCAAAACAAATGGCTAAAATGGCTGTCGTTGGGATAGTGATAGCATTGCATTGGCTTACATTTTTTAAGGCGATAAAAGTCTCTAATGTATCTATTGCCTTAGCCACCTTATCAACAGGGGCATTATTCACGGCAATCATAGAGCCTTTTATTTACAAACGGAAGATGATCTGGTATGAGATTGTATTTGGTATTGTGGTCGTGATTGGCTTGTATATCATTTTTAATGTAGAAACACAATATGTAGAAGGAATTATTTTAGCCTTAATCTCTGCCTTATTAGCCGCTATCTTTTCTATTGCAAATGGTAAACTCATCCAGTCGCACAGACCCAGTATTATCTCTTTTTATGAACTTGGCGCAGGAGTCTTATTTATTACAGTTTATTTAGCGGTTCGTGGCGATTTTGACGCCGGCTTTTTTCAGGTTTCTAAAAATGATTGGATCTACCTTTTCATTTTAGCTTCTATATGTACCGCATACGCATTTATAGCATCTGTACGTGTTATGAAAGTGCTAACGCCTTATACCGTAATGCTTACCGTAAACTTAGAGCCTGTATATGGAATTCTACTAGCCTTTGTGTTTTTAGGAGAGAGTGAGAAAATGAATCCGCTATTTTATTTTGGAGCATTGCTGATTTTAAGCACAGTAGTAGCAAACGGCTTAATAAAGAATAAAGGAAAATTAAAAAAACGAAATAGGAGTTAGGCATACCTATTTAATGTTTTATATTTGTCAACTATTATAATTTAAACAGGAAATACTCATGGAATATTTAGATTTTGAACTTCCCATAAAAGAACTAGAAGAACAATTAGATAAGTGCATGATTATTGGTGAAGAGAGTGATGTAGATGTTACAGAGACTTGTAAGCAAATAGAGAAAAAACTTCTTGAAACCCGTAAGGATATATATAAAAATCTAACAGCTTGGCAACGTGTACAATTGTCAAGACACCCAAACAGACCGTATACACTTGATTATATTAACGCTATCTGCGGAGAGACTTTTTTGGAACTTCATGGAGACCGTAATGTAAAAGATGATAAAGCAATGATTGGTGGCCTTGGTAAAATTGGCGATCAAAGTTTTATGTTTGTTGGGCAACAAAAAGGATATAATACCAAAACACGTCAATACCGTAATTTTGGTATGGCTAATCCAGAAGGTTACCGTAAAGCGTTACGTCTAATGAAATCTGCAGAGAAATTTAATGTTCCTGTAGTATGTTTTATAGATACACCAGGTGCTTATCCTGGTATTGAAGCAGAAGAACGTGGACAAGGAGAAGCAATTGCTCGTAACATTCTTGAGATGACACGTTTAAAAGTGCCAATAATTGTGGTAATCATTGGTGAAGGTGCCTCAGGTGGTGCTTTAGGTATAGGTGTAGGAGATAAAGTATTGATGTTAGAGAATACATGGTATTCTGTAATCTCTCCAGAATCTTGTTCCTCTATTCTATGGAGAAGCTGGGAATACAAAGAAATTGCAGCAGAAGCGTTAAAACTAACGGCTACAGATATGAAGAAGTTGAAAATAATCGACGAAATCGTAAGAGAACCAGTAGGTGGCGCGCACAGTTATAGAGACAAAACTTTTGAAATCGTAAAAAACAAAATTTTAACACATTTTGAAGATCTGAAAAAGTTATCACCAAAAGATTTAATAAATAAAAGGATGGACAAGTACGCCAACATGGGTGTATTTAATGGTTAATTCCTGTTTTATCCTAGGATAATAAAATCTGAAGAAATAATTCTTCAGATTTTTTTTGTTGTCAACACAAAAACGTAACTTATTAACATGCAAATTGTTAATGAACTGTTGACATCCTAAATTCAATTTTAAAGTTAACCTAAGGTTAATTACATACTTTCGTAATTATGGAGAAACCGAGTCCGATAGTAGGTCACAAAGTAGATAAGTCTAATTTAATTAGCTTAGAGCGTGGGAAAATTCCACCTCAAGCAGTTGATTTAGAGGAGGTTGTGATTGGGGCAATGATGATAGATAAGAAGGGTATTGATGAGGTTATCGATATTCTTCACCCAGATGTTTTTTACAAAGAAGCTCATAAATCTATTTATGAGGCTATCTTTAAGTTGTTTGAAACCTCAGAACCGGTCGATTTATTAACCGTTTCTTCCCAATTGAAGAAAGATGGTAAATTAGAATCTGTTGGAGGTGATTTTTACTTGATAAAATTGACTCAGAAAGTAGCTTCTTCGGCGCATATTGAGTTTCATGCCCGTATTATTCTACAAAAATATATTCAACGTAGTCTTATTAAAATCTCTAATGAGATTATTAAAGAGGCATATGATGAGAGTACCGATGTATTTGATTTATTAGATTCCGCAGAATCTAGATTATATGATGTTACCCAAGGGAATTTAAAACGTTCTGCAGAAACAGCTCAGAACCTTGTTATTCAGGCGAAAAAAAGAATTGAAGAAATAGCCAATAAAGAAGGATTAAGTGGTGTGCCTTCTGGCTTTGATAAGGTAGATAAACTAACGTCTGGTTGGCAGCCGAGTGATTTAATTATTATCGCAGCTCGTCCGGGTATGGGTAAAACGGCTTTGACCTTATCTATGGCAAGAAATATGGCTGTTAATTCTAATATTCCTGTAGCGTTCTTCTCTCTGGAGATGTCTTCTGTACAGTTAATTACTCGTCTAATTTCTTCTGAGACAGGTTTATCATCAGAAAAATTACGTACTGGTAAATTAGAGAAGCATGAATGGGAGCAATTAAATGTAAAAGTAAAGACGCTTGAAAAAGCACCTTTGTTTATAGATGATACACCGTCGCTTTCTATCTTCGATTTAAGAGCAAAGGCAAGACGTTTGGCATCCCAACATGGTATCCGAATGATCATGATAGATTACTTGCAACTAATGACTGCTGGGGGAAGCCAAAAGGGTGGTGGTAACCGTGAACAGGAGATCTCTACTATTTCGCGTAACCTAAAAGCATTAGCAAAAGAATTAAGTGTACCTGTAATTGCACTATCGCAGCTTTCGCGTGCGGTAGAAACAAGAGGGGGTACTAAACGACCGTTACTTTCTGACCTTAGGGAATCTGGAGCAATTGAGCAAGATGCCGATATTGTATCTTTTATCTATAGACCAGAGTACTATAAGATTGATGAATGGGATGATGATGAACGCTCACCGACTGCAGGTCAAGGGGAGTTTATTGTTGCAAAACACAGGAATGGTGGTTTAGAGAATATACGTTTGAAGTTTATCGGTAATCAAGGTAAATTTGATAACCTAGATGATTTTGATTCTCCTTTTGAGTTTCAATCCAAAATGAATGATGGAGAAGAAAATCCATTTGCCACAAAAAGCCTTCCAAATGCAGATCAAGCCTTTGGTAGCTCTATGAATGAAACACCGCCAGATTTTGATGATAGTGATGTTCCATTTTAAATTTTAAAGTGAAGAGTATATGCCAAAACAATTCAAGATATTTAGTACACTATTAGGATTGTTTTTGGCATGTGTCTCTTGTACGAGTACTCTACCTAAAGCAGATCTAATAGTAGAGAATGCTGTTATTTGGACGGGTAATAGCGCACAATCTTCTGCGCAGGCAATGGCAATTCTAGCCGACACAATTCTAGCCTTAGGCACTACAGCAGACCTTCAAAAATATAAAGGAGAGCATACAGTAGTAAAAGATATGGCAGGTAAATTTATTACGCCTGGTTTTATTGATGCCCATGTACATTTAATGATGGGCGGTAACGCCTTATTGAGTGTAGAACTCAGAGATGCAACTACCCAACAAGAATTTGTAAAACGTATCGCAGATTATACCAAAACTTTAGCGCCTGGTGCTTGGGTCTTAGAAGGTAACTGGGATCATACCCTTTGGGGAGGAGAATTGCCTAAAAAAGAATGGATTGATGCATTTACTTCTGAGAACCCGGTAGTTCTATATAGGCTAGATGGTCATATGGTTTTGGCAAATTCTTTAGCCTTAAAAATTGCCGGCATAGATGAGCATACTCCAGCTATAGAAGGTGGCGAAATTGTTAAAGATGCGCATGGAATTCCTACCGGTATTTTGAAAGATAATGCCATGAATTATCTTTTGGCTAAGATTCCCTCAATGACGGTTCCTCAAAAAGAAAAGGCACTTAAAGCAGCGATGACTTATTTGTTATCTAATGGTGTAACCTCAGTTCACGATGTAGATAGTATTGGTACTTATCCTATTGCTAAAAAATTAAAAGAGGCTAATGAGTTATCCGTGAGAATCTATGCAATTAACCCTTTAAACCATTGGGATAAACGTAATGATACGTTTAAGAATACAAATAAGTGGTTAAAGATGGGAGCATTAAAAGGTTTTATGGATGGCTCTTTGGGTTCTCATACCGCAGTTTTTGTTGCAGATTATTCAGACAAAGCTGGTGATAGAGGCTTTTTTATAAATGATAAGAACGACATGAAAAAATGGATTTCTAAAGCAGATAAAAAAGGATTACAAGTTTTGGTCCATGCTATAGGAGACGATGCCAATCATGTTTTATTAGAAATTTTTGAAGCAGTAATAAATGAGAATGGTCCTAGAGACAGACGTTTTAGAGTAGAACACGCGCAGCATTTATTAAAGGAAGATATTTCTAAGTTTGGATCTTTAGATATTGTTGTTAGCGTACAGCCTTACCATGCTATAGATGATGGTAGGTGGGCAGAAGAATTAATTGGTGCTGAAAGGATTAAAACAACCTATGCTTTTAAATCTTTATTAGAGGAGAAGGTAACTTTAGCTTTTGGTAGTGATTGGCCTGTTGCGCCTGCATCTCCTATTTTAGGTATTTATGCCGCTACCACCAGAAGAACTTTAGATCATGCAAATCCTGAAGGTTGGATTCCTGAAGAGAAAATTACAGTACTACAAGCCTTGAATGCCTATACAAAGAACGCCGCTTTTGCCTCTTTTGATGAGCAGGAGAAAGGAACATTAGAAGTGGGTAAACTAGCTGATTTTGTGGTGTTAAGTGATAATCTACTCAAGGTTAATCCAGGAACTATTAAAAATATTGAAGTTTTACAAACCTATGTTGGTGGTAAATTGGCATACATGAAAAAATAGGTAATGCTATTATTTATTCCTACTTTGTGCTATTAGGTCGATATGCTTAATAGCAATTTTCGTAATTTTTTCCTTTATCTTTATACCACTATTTTAAAACAAAAAATAATGTCTAAATACTTTTGGACGCTTCTTTTTTTTACATGCTCCTTCAAGATTTTTGCCTCTGCAATTCTAATTCCTATGGATGCAGAATCACAGAAAGATCATTTGAAAGCGTACGGAATTACCTATTGGATTCTGGCGAAGCAGCAAAAGGTACAATGGCTATTAAATTATAGAGGAGGTTCTTTTTTATTACCCGATGGTGAGGCTATCCGCAAAGAATGCCAAATTCGTGGTGTTTCTTTTGAGGTCATATCGGATAGTGAAGCAAATGCAATTTTAGAAGATATATCCAGTCCGTCTAAAAACCAAGAAGCAGTTATATTAGAGAAAGCACCAAAAATAGCGGTATATACTCCTAGTGGAACATTACCATGGGATGATGCCGTAACTATGGTACTTACCTACGCTGAAATTCCCTATGAAACGGTTTACGATGAAGAGGTATTAGAAGATGGCTTAGCTTTATTTGATTGGTTGCATTTGCACCATGAAGATTTTACAGGGCAATACGGGAAATTTTATGCAGCTTATAAAGCCGCACCTTGGTATCTACAGAGCAAAAAAGATGCAGAAGCATTAGCTTCAAAACTTGGATATCGTAAAGTTTCTGAAGAAAAAAGAGCTGTGGCCCTAAAGATTAGAAATTATGTGATTGGAGGCGGATTCATGTTTGCCATGTGTTCTGCTACCGATAGTTTTGATATTGCTTTGTCTGCTTCAGATGATGTAGATATATGTGAGGCTATGTTTGATGGTGATCCTTCAGATGCTAACTACCAAGCTAAATTAGATTTTGAAAAAACATTTGCCTTTGACAATTTTACGTTAGAAAGAAATCCGTTAGTCTATGAGTTTTCATCTATAGATATGACCACTAAAAGAGCCATTACAAGGGAGAGTGATTATTTTTCTTTGATGGATTTTTCTGCCAAATGGGATCCAATACCCACAATGCTTTGTCAGAACCATACCAGTTTGGTAAAAGGATTCATGGGGCAAACCACTTCTTTTCAGCGTTCAGAAATAAAACCTACCGTGTTGGTTTTGGGGGAAAATAAAGTAAATGGAGAAGCGCGGTACATTCATGGTATCAAAGGGAAAGGTTTTTTTACCTTCTATGGTGGGCATGATCCTGAAGATTATCAGCATAGAGTTGGAGACCCAAAAACGGAATTGGAACTACATCCGTCCTCGCCAGGGTATCGCCTTATATTAAATAATGTATTATTTCCTGCAGCAAAGAAGAAAAAACAAAAAACTTAAAAACACCACATAAGACATTGAAAAAGCGAAGTGTACTGATACTGGGAATATTAATTTTATTTACAGTAGGATTTTTTGTATCAAAGAAAATTAACCTGAACTCTAACTTTGAAGTTGGACAAAAAATTGACGATTTAAATGGCGTAGTGGTTTATTATAATGGAGGTGTAGGAAATGTAGCTGGCCGTGAAGTAACCGAAGATGGATATAATTTAGGATTAAAATATCAATGTGTAGAATTTGTAAAAAGATACTATTACCAGGCATTGAATCATAAAATGCCCGATAGTTATGGCAATGCAAAAGATTTTTTCAGTAAAACATTAGATGATGGTGGCTTAAATATTAAGCGTAACCTAAATCAATTTACAAATCCAAGTAGTTCTAAACCTAAAGTAAATGATTTGGTAGTGTACTCCGGAACCTTATTTAATAAATACGGACATGTAGCTATTATTTCAAAAGTTACAGAACGCGAGGTTGAAATTATTCAGCAGAATCCTGGACCTTTCGGTGAATCTAGAGAAACCTATGATCTTATTCGGGAAGAAGATAAATGGCTAATTGATCATAGCCGTATAATGGGCTGGTTGCGCAAGTAAACGCCTTTTTAGCCGTAGACACTCTTTTCTATTTGAGACCATTTACCACAAAGAATCCGCTATAAAAACAGTAATTTTTATAGCGGGTTCTTGTTGTTGGTATCTGTTTTAGATCAACTAAGGTTAATCTTTATGCCGTTAGGCTTGAATTAGAAAGTACCAATAAAGTGACTTCCTTCTGCATTGACTAGTTCGGCACCTTTAGTTACTTCACCAGTTGTGGTATCTACAACGTAAATGTTTCCATTTTGACCTACAGGAGCTTGTGTTATATAAATATCGGTACCATCAACTACAAAACCTTGGTATTGAAATAAGTAAAAATCAGCATCATAAGGAATAGCGTCAATTTTTGTGGCAGTTTTGGTATTTAAATCCGCTAGGGCAAAAAATCCTTGGGCACCAGCAACACCTTCTTGAGAGGCATCATGACGATAAGCAATTACGGCTTTACCATTGGCAGCAGGTTTCCAAGCAAGAATGTAAGCACCTTCTATACCTAAGGCATCATCTAAATTAAATACATAAGAATCGTCATATTGGTTATCCGCATCAATTTTTAAAATGTGAGAACCTTGAGGATCACTTTGGTTTGCTTGGTATACACTTCCATTATAAAGAAAGGCATTTATGCTTCGGTAACCATTGGTGTTTCCGTATCCTACAGTAGATGTAATTACAGATGGGTTTAATAAAGAAGGATAATCTAATACAATAGTTTTAGAACCTAAAATTTCATAATCACTATCACTCTCAGTAGTAGCTGGGTCTAACTTACTTAAGCGAGCCCCTATATACAATTTATCTCCAGCCTCATTTAATACGGGCATATCTATTCTTGAAATATAGTATCCTAAGGCTTCTTCTTCCGGACTCAAAGCAACACTATGTTCTTGAAATTCATTAATTAATGAATTTTCCAGATCTAGGGTTACTACACCAATAGTTGCATTTGTACGTATGTATTTTTCATTTTCATCAAATTCATTTTCTGTAGAAACATAAACAGCAGCTCCTGTTTTATCGCCATCATATAACTTAATCCATCTTGGAGCTGTTCCAACATAGGGAGCAATACTTATCTGAGATCCTATTTCGGTAAACACCTGCCCACCTTCTACGTTATATTTTGTATAGTTACCACCGGTATCACCAGCATAGCTTATGTTAAATATAGTGGTGCCATCTTCAGATGATTGTAAACGAGCAGTTCTGTTGGAAGGAGCTAAAAAACCGTTATCAAAAACATTAATTGATGTATTTGGGTCTTTAGCATCTTCACTACGTACGGAGTAAATTAATGTACCTCCATTTCCGTCGCCAGGATTATCACCCATTCGTGCTCCAGCAATTGTAATCCATCTAGATTCAGCTCCAGTTTCTGGGGTTATTTCTGTTTCTGGATCTATAGCGTTGTCATCATTACTACAAGAACTCATGAAGCCAATGGTTAAAAAAATCGTAGCTAAAGTTTTAAAATTTAAAAGATTATGTTTCATTTTCAGGTCTGTTTTTATGATTATAATTTATCTATTGTGTAATTCATTTTTAAATAAAAGGCTCTTCCTGGTTTTTGAACGGATAGGTTGTCATATACAGGTTTGTCAAATATATTTTTGACATCAAAACTCACTACAAATTTGCTGTTAGGAAAAGCATAGCTAAGACCAAAGTCTTGGGTCACTTGTTGTGGCACTTTAAAAAAATCATCTCCCACCGTATTTGATCCTTGTGAGACCAAATATGAAAACTCATCTGTATAGTATAGGGTGTAAAAGAGGTTTAGATTTGATTTTTGTTGAATGAAATTTTTAAATGAATAGCGTAAACTCCCATTCATAGTTAAAAACGGAGTGTTAGGAATATCAAATTCGGTTCCTGCCGCTGTTTCGGTAGTTAAATCAAACCTAGAAACATTAAAATTGAAACCTAGATTGCTATTATAGCTATAATTCAATTGAGCATCTATTCCTTTAGATTTTGCATTACCTTGGTTTACATATACGATTAATTCGTCATCAACATTAAGAGAAGTTTCAATAGGCAAACCAATTCTATCTTTAATATTTCTTGTAAAAAGATTTGTTGAAATGGTAAACTCGTGTTTTTTTACCTTAAAGCTTCCAAGACGGAAACCTAGATTATAATTGTTACTTATTTCCGGTCGTATATTTGGGTTGGCAACTACATTGTCACCGTCATTTCCGAATACTTCTGTTTCATCTGGTAACCGAATGGCTTTTTCTGCAGAAGCTAATAGGGTTATGTTAGGAGTAATTGCATAAGACGATGCGAAACCATAACCTTGGTAGGCGTTAGTGCTAGTTACAATTTCATCAACTACCCTGTCATTACCATCTTCATCGGCTTCAATTTCGGGATCAATACTAATTGTTTTTTGCTGGTAGTGTTTACCAAATACACTTGCTTTTAACTGGTCATCAAGGGCATTTAATTCATAGGTTAAAGAGAAGATATTTTTATGTAAATCTCTTGTTCCTATAAACGTATTTTCTAAAACGGATTGTAAGGCATCACTGTCTTCTCTATCAATGCTATTGTACACATGGTTTAATAAAACTTTGTGGTTCTCTGCAATAGTATAAGATAAACCAGTTCTGATAGCCGCTACTTTTCTTTTTATTTTCGATAGGGTAGGGCCGCCCTCTTGTTGTGAACCCCAAGTATATTGATATTCGTTCCCTCTAAAATCTATAGCTCGTTCTCCGTACCAACTATATGCCCAAGCTACGGTATCATTTACCGCACGGTTTCTTTTTCCGTACAATCCATTTATAGTTACATCCAATCCTTTTGTAAAAATGTTTTTCTTTTGATAGCTTAGGTTTACCAGAAGGGCATCCGATTCTAGAAATCTATCTTTATAGGGAGTGATGGTCATAAAAGCACCGTGTTGCACCTCCTTATAATCATCAGAAGCTGTTAATCCAATGAAAAACTGATCGGCCCAGGATACGTTAGAATAGCCAAAGTGCACCATTCCACCTGTAGATCTATAGGCATCATTAAACCTTCTAGCGGTTATAGGTGTTTGTTCACCTCCAAGACCTGTAACTAAAACACTTCTTCCAGATACTTTATAGTCATTATCAGAATAATTATGAAATAAGGAGCCTTTTACGGTAAATCCTGTTTTATCAAAACGATAGACTCCATTGACGCTTGTCTGTAATGTGTTGAAAGAACCGTAGGAGACTGATGCATTAAGGTGGTTTTTAATTTTATCATGCAATACTATATTGATGGCGCCACCTAAGGCGTCATCGGCTAAATGCCCAGGCACTACACCTTTATAGACCTCAATGTTTTTAATCATAGAAGGCGGGATGCTATTTAAATTAAAAGAAGAACCGTAAGTGGAGCTAGGAATACCATTTATGAAAATTCTTATAGAGCTACCTGATAATCCATTTAGACTGTAAGTTACATCAGAGCCTAAACCTCCATTTTGACGAATTTTCACCCCGACAGTTGTGTTTAATAATTCATTGGTCTGAATGTTTCGAATACTGGCTTCTTCCGTTTTGACAACGTTCACGGCATACCCTGCCGTTTCTAACTTTGTCTCTTTGCTTTGGCCATTTACAACCACTTCATTTAGTTCATTAGTTTTTCTTGAGACAGTGGTGGTAATTGAAGTTTTTTCTTGTGCTATGGTAATAGAAATTGTTTTTTTATGTGCTTCTATAGTAGATATAAGGAGGTTATACGTGCCATACTTTAGGTTTTCAATAAAATAGCTACCATCAAAATCTGTTACGGCACTGTGGGTTGTACCTATAACTTTGATATGCGCATTGATTACTGGTGTGTTATCCTCTAATATAATAACACCAGATAGTTCCCCCGTTTGGGAAAATCCTAAACAACTTATAAAGAATGTAGTGACTAAAAGTAGTAAACGCATTTATTTAGACTTATTAAAAATAAGAATGCAAAAGTATCTATTTATTTAGATTAATTCCAAATAAAACTTAACATATTTTAAGAATTATATGCGATCAATTAATTTCTAAATTTTAAAATGCTTTAAACCTTGCGTTTATAAGGAAGTAGTAGGTGTTTTTTTTTAAAGGAAAAGAGTTAGCTCTTATTTTTCTTTGTCAAAAGGGAAGAAGATGATAATAGTGTTTTTAGTGGAGCAAAAAACGGAACTTGGAAAGTATCTGCTAATTAGTATTTGAGTGCGTAATGGCTACAGTATGTATGCTGGGAAATTATAATTACATCTAATTGAATGTTATAGCTTTTGGTCTGATAAATTAAAAAATGGTTTCTAGTAAATAGTTCTACTCATTTACGTTCTCTTCTTCCATTTTTCTAGACTCCCTAATAAGGGCGCTAGCAAGGACGGTAGTAGCATCAATTATTAAGCTATCTTCAATCTTTTCATATTGTATGGCTAGCGGTATTTCGGTACAGCCTAATATAACAGCTTGTGCTCCTTTTCTTGATAAATAGGTGGCGGCCATACTCAGGTTTTCTTTAGCCTTTTCATTTACAGGATTTGAAAAAGCCTTGATTCCGTAACTCGTGTCATAAATGGAAGGGTGTACAAACAAATCTTGTATGTCTTCCGAAGGTTGAATGACCTCAATATTATATTTTGCGAGTACGTCTGGATATACTTTTGCCAAAATAGTACCGGTAGTTCCTAAAACACCCACTTTTGTAATTTCTGGGTATTTTGTTGAAATATGCAAGCCTACCTCTTCAATAAGATTAACGAGTACGCATGATTCTGGTATACTCTTTTCAATTAAACTTAAAATAGGTCTTGCATGTGCGGTATTACAAGGGATACCAATAATACTAGAGCCGCTAGCAATTAATGAGGCTATAATTTCTGATATGGCAATACCTGGATTTATATCGGTTTCACCTAATAGGTATTTGGTTCGATCTATAATTTTATGCGGAACAGACAACATGGAAACGGGTAAATGTTCTTGGTCTGATTTTGCCTCGGTAAGGTCGTATACTTTTTTAATTAAATCTATACCAGCATAACTTCCAACACCACCAACAATGCCTATTGTTTTATGAATCATATTTCAATTGAATTAATGGTGTAAAGGACTAGAAATTTTTTATGGTTTAGTGCTAAAGAATTGATAATTCTTTAGCCAGTTTTCCTAATGTATTCAGAACCATTTGATTTTTTGTGAATGTAGAATTCCCTATCAAATGGTCCGTTAAATTTAATTGATTGGTAGTGCTATTTTATGAAGTGTAAATTCCATTTCAGAGATGTCTGCTGTTACTTCATTTATTCTAGAATTCGTGTAGTATAAATGGTTGTCGTAAATACTAAAGGTATCAGCCCATCGTACTTTATCACCCTCCAACAAAATATGTACACTTCCATTTGGTTCGCGATACATGATTTTATTATTTTCTAAATCGGCATAATAAAGATTGCCATTTTTATCAAAAATCATCCCGTCAGGAGCCGATGTTTTAGCTTCTAAGGTAACCGCTTTTTCAAGATCAAGTTCATCCTCAACACCTAATGCTTTTGTTGGTATGCTGTATAAGCTGTACCCAGTAAGTGCGTGGTAATATAATTTATCATTCTTTGTATCTAAAGCAATACCATCAGAATGTACGGTATTCATCCATTTTCCATCGGTAAAAGTTAAATAATCTTGTTCTGCCTCTGTAGAACTATGTTCGTCTAAAACTCTATGAAAGGTTTCTGTTTTTAAATCCAAGATAACTAGTCCAGAATTTCCGGAATCTGTAAAATAGATTTTGTTATTCTTTTTATCTACGCGTAAATCGTTGATATAAGAATTAGCGTGATATGCATTTTCAGTTAAAATATAGGTATGTTCTAAAGCCTTTGTAATTAGATTAAAGACAAAAACTCTAGGAGCATCTAATACTTCTTGAAAAAGCGGACTTCTAGTGTCCAAAACATATAATTTATCTTCAGAGGCAACAACAGATTGCACGCCAATAAATTTATGCATTGCTACTTTATCCCCAATCTCCCAGGAGTTCCATTCTTTATTAGGAAACGGTTCTTTTATGTTTTCTCCTAGTTCTAGAACAGAAGTAGTAACTCCTTTTCTCCATCTAGGAAAATTCACGAAAATGCGGCCGGTAGTAGTTACCGTTACGCCCGTAACTTGTTGTCCAGTAAAAGACGCTACTGTTGTAACCTCAGGGACTTTTGTTGTAACGGAGGTTTCCTTTGGTTCCTTTGTGCTTTGCTTACAAGAAACAAAGAGTAGAGCGACTAAAAATAGATAAAGAATAGGTTTCATTGTCTTGATTTTAATTTGTAATTAATTATATTTTCTTAAAAATTGTAGTCGCATTATGACCACCAAATCCAAACGTATTACTCATGGCTATGGTAACATTATGGGGTATAGCTTCTTTTGTTACAATTGGCATACCTGCAGGGATTTCAGGATCTAATGTTGTGGTATTAATAGTAGGCGGTATGGTATTGTGTTGTATCGTTTTAATAGCTAATATGGCCTCTATTGCGCCAGCAGCACCCAGTAAATGACCCGTCATAGATTTTGTAGCACTTATTTTAAGATGATCAAAACGGTTGTTAAAGGTAGTCGCTACAGCTTTAACCTCGCTAATATCTCCAACAGGAGTGGAGGTTGCATGAGTATTTAAGTAATTTACAGCTTCTGGGTTTATGTTGGCTTCCTCCATGGCTAATTGCATGGCTTTAATAGCCCCTAAGCCTTCTGGGTGAGTTGCAGATATATGATAAGCATCATCCGTCATTGCGGCACCAACAATTTCTGCGTAGATGGTAGCTCCACGTTTTTTTGCGTGCTCGTATTCTTCTAAGATTAGAGCTCCAGCACCTTCTCCCATGACAAAACCGCTTCGGTCTACATCAAATGGTCTAGAAGCTTCTTCTGCATGGTCATTAGCTGTTGATAAAGCTTTCATGGCGTTGAAGCCTCCAATAGAAGCTTCGGTAATAGGAGATTCAGAACCGCCGGTAACCATCACTTTCGCTTTGTTTAAACGGATATAATTAAAAGCGTCCATAATAGCAGAACTAGAAGATGCACAGGCAGAAACAGCCGTATAATTAATACCCATCAAACCGTATTTCATAGCAATTAACCCAGAAGCCATATTAGATAATAGTTTCGGAATAAAAAACGGACTAAAGCGTGGGTTTTTATTGCCTTCTACATAATTTTTAACTTCATCCTCGAAAGTTTGCATACCCCCTTGGCCAGTACCCCAAATTACGCCAATATCAAAAGGAGACATTATACTAGTATCTAGACCACTATCTTCCATAGCTTCCGCAACACTATATAGGGCGTACTGCGTAAAAAGGTCGCTTCTTTTTATTTGATTGCGATCTAAATATTTTTTAGCATCAAAATCTTTAAGTTCAGCAGCAAATTTTGTTTTAAATAAGGAGGTATCAAATTTGGTAATTTTTGATGCACCACTTTGTCCGTTGATAGCATTTTCCCAAAATGTGTCTACGGAGTTTCCTATTGGAGTCAATGCTCCTAAACCGGTAATGACGACTCTTTTCATAATAATTTATTAGTTTTTAAATTTGCTACCTACGTGTTAATTAGCTTCTAGAAGCTCTGTTAGCACTTGTTTATACACCGCTACAGGCTGTGCACCTGTAAGCGCACTTTTTCTATTAAAGACTATGGTAGGAACAGAGTTGACACCCAATTCTTGCCAGTAGCGTTCTGTAGATTTTACATTTTTACGCAGCTCTTGATTATCCAATGCAGCAAATGCTTCTTCAGCATTTAAACCAACGTCTTCTAAGGCTACTTTTAAAACCTCTCTCTTAGATACATCTTGATGTGCTCCAAAAAAGTCATTCATTAATCGCATTTTTAGCTCTGTTTGCAGTCCTTGCTCTTTGGCATGTTCTAGAAGTACATGCGCATCAAAAGTATTGGCCATACGCATACCTTCAAAATAATCAAATTTAAAACCGAGCTCAGCACCAAAATCGGTCATACGCTCTTGCGATTCTTTTTGCTGTTCCAGAGTAGAACCATATTTTTCTGTAATATGTTCTTCTAAATCTTGACCTTCTGCAGGCATATTAGGGTTTAATTCAAAGGGTTGCCATTCTAGGCTAATCTTATCTTGGATGCCCATTTCTGTAATGGCTTGCTCAAGACGTTTGTATCCAATGGCACACCATGGACAAACAACATCTGAAACTACATCTATTTTAATTTTTTCTGTCATCTTATTATTTTTTTAAAGATAAAAGAGAAGAAACCTTGTGTATAGGATTCTTCTCTTGAATATAAAACTCCCTAAGAGTTACACAATTTCACTGATCTGAACTTCTGGTTTTACGTTCGAAAAATTAGGTAAATCACCTAATATCTTTTCAGCATTAGCACCAAAAGACTCTTGAAATGATTTCAAAGATTCAAAAATAATATTAGAAATTACAACATAAGGAGCAGGAGTATTTGGTTGGGCACCAGATAAGCCCATATTTACATCAGAAGAAATTATAGCATCTCCTAATAAATCTTTTAATAATTGCCCGTGCTCCTTAATATAATATGCCTTATCAAATTTTAGTTCTGGAGTATTTGGATATAGTACTGTTAGTTTTATCATCGTATTTTTTTATATTTTTTAGTGTTTTGTTTTATGCTGAAAAATCTGCTAATACCACATTATCAGAAAAGCTTTGGTAGGCACTTTCTACTTGTTTTGCCATTTCATCTGGAAATAAGTGAAAGTCTCCTGCTTTTAGTGCGCTGATAATACCTTCTGATACCACCGTTGTGGCTGCACCATCATTAAAGCCAGCTGCGCTACCCATGTCTGTGGCAATAGGACCAGGATGCACACTTAATACAGACACTCCTTTTGCTCCTAGTTCGGTTCTCAGTCCTTGTGTTAAAGAATAGGAAGCTGCTTTGGAAGCAGAATAAGTAGATAAATGTGCAAAGTTTTTAATAGAGGCGATGGAGTTTAATTGAACTAATGCTCCTTTATTTTTAATTAATGTATCGGCAAAAGAATTTGCTATACGTAACAATCCAAAAGCATTTACCTCTAATTGATGCGCGAAATCTTTTTCTACGTTTTCTCCAAGTGTTGCTTGCGGTGCTCCTATGCCAGCATTATTTACTACAATGTCAACATCTGTAGTTTGTTTAGCTAAATCGTTTATAGAGGTCGTACTAGAAACATCGGCTTTAATGGTTACAACCTTTGCTCCAAATTTATCTTCCAGTTCTTTAGTGGAAGATAGGTCACGTACTGCCAAGTACACTTTTTTAGCGCCATGATTTATTAAGGATTCTACAATGGCTTTACCTATTCCTCTGTTTGCTCCTGTGACTAAGGCAATTTTATTTTCTATAGAAATACTCATAGTTTATTTGTTTTAATTTAAACTAAGCATCAGCTTAGTTTCTATGTGTTATTTATTTAAGTACCGATATAGTACTTGCCAATTATGCTTTAAGCGCAATAAGTTTTTCTGCAATTAATAATAAATTAGGTTCATTTATTTCTGGAAGTGGTGCTAAAGGATACAATTGTTTGCCTGGTCTGGCTATAAATGCACCTCTCCAACCGGCCCAAATTGCACCTGCAATATCCCATCCATGTGCGGCAATCATTATGCAATCTTCTGGTGCTACGCCCATTTTATTTGCGGCCCAAGTATAAACATCTTTGGCAGGCTTGTATTTTCCAAACGCTTCAACGCTTAAACGTTCATCAAAAAAATGTGTTAATCCTGCATTTTTGAATTGAGTTTCTACCCCTTTAGTAGAGGAGTTAGTTAAAGATACGAGTGTATATCCTGCATCTTTTAATATGGTTAAAGCTTCTTTTACTTCAGGGTGTGGCGGTAATGCGCTAAAAGCAGTCATTACTTCTTTTGCATCTTCTTCTGAAATAGTAATAGCATTATTAGCAGCTACCATTTGTAATGCTGCCGCTCCAATGGCACTAAAATCTGTAAATTGCTCGCTAAGGGTGGTTACAAGAGAATAATGTAACATGGTAGAAAACCACAAGGGTAATAAATCTTCTCTGTCTCCTAGTGCCTTACCAACGCTTTTTTTCATAACGTTTAAGTCTAAAAGAGATTCATTTACATCAAAAAATAATACTTTAGGTCTTGTTTTAGTTTCCATACTAAATAGTTTTTATTTACTAATTAAGGCTGTCTTTAAAAATTCTTCTTCATCGGGCTCATTATCTATAATTTTATTCGCTGGAAGCATATTGATAATCATAGAATTTACTATTCGACTCTTTTTTAAATCTTTACTAACAATTTTTGCTTTGTGAAATACGCCCAAAGTGTTAGCTACAGGTTTTGGTTTACTATTGTTTATTAAAACAATTTTGTAAGAATCTTTATGGAATGATGCTATTTTAGTACTAAATGGCCGTAGTAAGGATTCGTCTTCTTTGTATACAGGCGTAAAATTTCTTAAATAATCTGTAGGAGCAAATTCATTATTAGTAGCAAATTTATGATAGTCGGCTATATATAATTCACTTCTTATTTCACTGGGTTCATACCCTAGCATTAAAAAAGATTCCTCTGCTGCATTGTCTAAATGGAAAGGAGTGTCTTCCTGTTGGTCAAAGCGCACAAGCCAGTGGTAACTTAATTTTTTATTATATTCACTTATGGTGAAACTAGATAATTCTTTTTTTAAACTCACCATAATTTCTCTTAATTTATAAGAGGATAGGCTTTTACCGAAATCTAACAAAACGAAACCAGGAGCATCTGTATTTGTTCTAAATACTTCTTCTACAGAATACTTTGCTAACTTTTTTATGTTGATGCTTTGTATTTCCATACTGATTTTAGTTGTTTTTTATTTAAAACTAATATTTTAAGCTATATGTCTCCATTCTTCTTTTCATCTGAAAAAACAGCTGTTTGATAAAGGGAAACTATCCCATTTAAAGGTATGAACTTAAGGAGTATCCTTTTGGTAAAAAGTAGTTCTAACCCAATTTATGACTTATCTACCTATAAATCCGAATAACTAAATCTTCTATAATAGATGCCTTGTGGTAAATAGAACTTTACCTAAGCTATTATTTAAAAAATTAAACCTCCCGATTTTAAAACGGAAGGTTTAAATATGCCACTCTCCTGCATCATTTATCTACATGTGGCATTGTGCTTACTATTTTTTAGACCATGCAAAACTCTTAAAAGCATCATCTACTGGAGTATTTGCTATATGATTTGTATAATTACTAATTACTTTTTGAGAAAGGCCTAAAATAATTTCTAATACTTGTTGCTCACCGTAACCAGCCGCATAAAAAGCATTTAAATCTTCTTGAGAAACGTTTCCGCGGTTACGAGTAATGGCTAAGGTCATGGTACGTAGTGCTTCTAACTTAGCATCTGCTAAAGGAGTTTCATTACGTAATGCTTCGGTAATAGCATCATCTACTTTCATCATTTTTGCAATACCTGTATGTGCTGGCACACAATAATGACAAGCGTGTTCTACGTTAATGGTTTGCCACACTACGGTAAGCTCTTCATTATTGAAAGAGGTATCTACAAACAATTCATGTAATGTTTGGTATGCTTTCAAAAGGTTAGGAGCAGTTGCCAAAACACCATGTAGTCCAGGGATCATTCCGTAAGCTTTTTGAGAATTCTCTAATAATGGTTTACTAGCTTCTGGAGCAGATTCAATAGTTTGAACTTTTAAAGTTGTCATAATTTTAAATTTTATGTATTATTAATTCTATGTTTAAATTCAAACTAAGCATACGCTTAGTTATATGGTAAAAAAAAGTTACAGGTTTTTAAACGTAACTTCTATTATATTTTCTAGCTGATCTTTATCAAATACTTTTGATGCTATGGATAAACCCAAAAGACTATTCATTAAAAAATCTGCCTTGCATTCTATTTCTTTTCTTTGGTCGTCTTGTTTTAGATTACTTACAAATAAAGTTCTAATTTCATTTGCGAACTTTTTAAGTTCTACCATAACCTCAGGATCTGCATCGTCTTTAATTTCGTTCACAGAATTGGTTACCAAACAACCTTTTCTTAGTGTTCCTTCTTTTGAAAATTCTAAAAAATTATAGAAGTATTGTTTAATACCGGTGACACCGTTGTTAGACTGTCTCAGTATTTCCTTAATTCCATTAATTTCCTTCTTATAATTCTTAATGCTTTCTAAAAAAACACCTTGTTTGTTTTTAAAACTTGCGTAGATAGAGAATTGGTTGATGCCCATTTCTTTCTCTAACATACGTACAGAAGTAGCTTCGTAACCATTTTTCCAAAAAAGCCGCATTGCTTTATTGATTACTTCTTCTTCGTTATATTGTTTTTTACGAGCCATTACTTCTAAACTACACCACAAAGCTAAGCACTTGCTTTGAAATAAAAAACTATTTTAACTTTTAATTGTATTTTAAATATGTAAATACCTTATTTTAAGTTTATTAGTTGTTCTAAAATTCTTTCTACTCCAAAGTTATCGTTACTTTCGGTGTGGTAATTGGCTAGTTTTAAAACCTTAGGGTGAGCGTTCTTCATCGCAAAACTGTAGTCTGCTAAGGCTAGCATTTCTAAATCATTATTGTAATCACCAAAGACCAGTAACTCATGGGGTAAGATGTTATTTTCCTGCATCACTTTTTCCAATGCATACCCTTTGTTAGCATTTTTACTGGAGATATCTACCCAATTAGCTCCTGATATTTTTACTTGTAATTCATTTTCTAGGTGAAATACTTTTGGGTAGATGTATTTTTCAGAGTTTTCAAAGTGATAAATAGCAATCTTAACTATTTCGCCATCAAAGTCATTTAAATTATCTAAGACCTTATAGTTGGTGTAGTATTCTTTTAATTTTTGCTCGAACATCGTAGACTTGTTCGTTATGTATGCGTTGTCTTTCCCACAGAGTACAGGGTGTACATTTTCTACGCCATCTAAAATAGCAATAACTTCATTTTTTGTAGCATTGGGTAGGGGGGTGACTAGCAGCTCCTTTCCATATTGTTTAGCAACACCACCATTTTCGGCAATGACTATAATATCATTTTTAATAGCTGCTAATTTGTCAACGATGCTATGGCATTGTCTTCCGCTTGCGGCAACAAATTTAATATCCTTTTTCTTTAATGATTCAAATAATGAAAAGAATTTGGCGCTTACTTGATGATCGGAGTTTAATAAAGTCCCGTCCATATCTGTAACAACCATTTTTATTTTTGATAGATCCATAGTTTCAAAATTTAAAAGCTGCAAAGTTATTCTATAAGCAACGAACATTTGTGTTTAAATAGATAAGTTTGTATTAATATTAGTATATAAATGTTAAAGGCTATGAAGTTTTATCAATCGGAATTCAGGTTAAAAAGTTTTTCTAGGGGCTTTCATCTAATAACAGAACAAGTCTTGCGAGAACTTCCAGAACTAAAAAATATTAAAGTGGGTATGCTTCAGGTATTTATAAAGCATACCTCGGCCAGTTTAACAATTAATGAAAATGCCGATCCAACCGTACGCTTAGATTTTGAAAGTCACATGAATGTTATGGTGCCTGAAAATCAACCCTATTATAAACATGATTATGAAGGTTCTGATGACATGCCTGCACATATCAAATCTTCTTTAATGGGGGCTTCAGTTCAAATCCCCATTACCAATGGCCAGTTGAATTTAGGAATCTGGCAAGGAATATATATATGTGAACATCGAGATAGTGCTTCTGGAAGAACTATTGTTATTACAGCCTTTGGAAACTAACGTATAAATTTTATAGTTAAAGGGTAGTTGTAAAATTCTCCTTTTGATGCTGCTATACCTCCTATAATGGGATATACAATTAAGAGAAGTGCTAGTGGTATTCCAAGAATACTAAGGATGATAATAAAAACAAATCCTATAAATACAAACGTTAATAGTATGGAGATGACAAACAGCATAGCGTAAATTACCCCGTACAATAACATACTCAATTGGTAATTGATCACGTGTTTGCCATGTTCATCCATTCCTTTAATTTCATTCTTTTTCGTAGACCATAAGACTACCGGTATGATGATACCGAAGAATCCAAAGAAATTTAAGAGTTGGCTATAATGTAAAAGTGCTAATGTACTGTGGTCTTCTTTTAACGTATTTTTAATTATAGGGTTTTCAATTAAATTGTTTTCATTCATTTTTATAATTCTTATTGAAAATAGGTAACGTATTTAAATAGAAGATAGGTATACAATAGGATAAAAAAAAATCCGATTCGTTAGAATCGGATTTTTTATAAGCGAGATATATTGTTAATGTTACTTTATTTTTTGAACGACAGCTTTAAAAGCTTCTGGGTGATTCATTGCTAAATCGGCTAAAACCTTACGGTTTAATTCGATGTTGTTAGCTTTTACTTTCCCCATAAACTGAGAATAAGACATTCCGTGTAAACGAGCACCTGCATTAATACGAGTGATCCATAATGAACGGAAATTTCTTTTCTTGTTTCTACGGTCTCTGTAAGCATATAACATTGCTTTTTCAACCGCATTTTTAGCTACTGTCCAAACGTTTTTACGTCTTCCAAAGTAACCTTTGGCTTGCTTCATTACCTTTTTTCTTCTGGCTCTAGAAGCAACTGAATTTACTGATCTTGGCATACTTTTAAATTGTTTTTTGTAGTAGGCGGTCGATGATCGACACTTTTAAAGCCTAACTCCATGGTTTATAATTAATTTACCGGTAAAGAGAAAATTACTTTAAACGTAATTGCTCTTTAATACTGTTAACATCAGCCTGGTGAACTAACCCTGAATGTGTTAACGCTAGCTTACGCTTTTTAGATTTTTTCGTCAAAATGTGACTCTTAAAAGCGTGCTTTCTTTTGATTTTACCAGAACCTGTAAGCTTAAAACGCTTTTTAGCACTGGATTTAGTTTTCTGTTTAGGCATCTTGTTCCTAGTTTATTAATTTATCTCGCTTATTATTATGGAAAATGCCGGCTTTTCAGCTGGCAATTTCTTTATCTTATCTCGTAAGTTCTAAACAATTTTAGAACAGAGTTATGTATTACTTCTTGTTTGTTTTAGGAGCAATGAACATAGTCATTCTTTTTCCTTCTAATCTTGGCATTTGTTCTACTTTACCTAAATCTTCTAATTCAGAAGCTAGTTTCAATAAAAGTATTTCACCTTGATCTTTGTAAACAATTGAACGTCCTTTAAAAAACACATATGCTTTTAACTTAGCTCCGTCTTTTAAAAATTTCTCAGCATGCTTCTTTTTGAACTCATAATCATGATCATCAGTTTGTGGTCCAAAACGAATTTCTTTTACAACAACTTTAGTCGCTTTAGCCTTCATGACTTTTTCGCGCTTCTTTTGCTCGTATAAGAATTTTTTATAATCTGTTATCTTACAAACAGGCGGATCAGCATTTGGAGATATCTCTACCAAATCTAATTCTAATTCCTCAGATTTGTTAAGTGCTTCCCTAATAGGGTAAACACCAACTTCTACATTATCACCTACCAACCTTACGTTAGGAGAAAGTATTTGTGCGTTGATTTTGTGAGGGTTTTTATTTTCCCTCCGTGGTTGGGGTTTAAATCTTTTTCTTATTGCTATGACTAAATCTTTTTAATTAAACTTATTTTTTTAAAACGACTTTAAGGTACTATTTATTTCTTTAGTTACCAACTCATTAAAGTCAGAAATTGTAATTGAACCTAAATCTTCGCCTCCATGTCTACGTACAGAGATGGTTTCTTTAGCTTCTTCATCTTCTCCTACGATAAGCATAAATGGTAATTTATTCATCTCTGCTTCTCGTATTTTCTTGCCAACAGTCTCATTACGCTTGTCAACAAGTGCGCGAATTTCGTGTTTTTCTAGCGAATTTAAAACTTTTTCCGCATATTTTTCATGTTTCTCGCTGACCGGTAAAATTATAGCTTGTTCTGGGATTAACCAAAGTGGGAAATTACCTCCTGTATGCTCTAATAATAGGGCGATAAAACGTTCCATACTACCAAAAGGAGCACGGTGAATCATTACGGGTCTATGAAGCTCATTGTCACTACCTTTATAGGTAAGATCAAAACGTTCAGGAAGATTGTAGTCTACTTGAATAGTTCCTAATTGCCATTGTCTACCAAGGGCGTCTTTAACCATAAAATCTAATTTTGGACCATAGAAAGCAGCTTCACCACTTTCAATTACAAAATTGAGACCTTTTTCTTTTGCAGCATTTATAATTGCATTTTCCGCTTTTTCCCAATTTTCAACAGAACCAATATATTTTTCTGGTTTGGTTAAATCACGTACGGAAACCTGTGCCGTAAAATTATCAAAGCCTAAAGAACCTAGAACATATAAGGATAAATCGATAACGTTTTTAAATTCTTGATCCAATTGATCTGGAGTACAGAAAATGTGAGCATCATCTTGAGTGAAACCTCTAACACGTGTTAAGCCATGTAGCTCTCCACTCTGCTCATATCTATATACAGTACCAAATTCAGCAAAACGCTTCGGTAAATCTTTATAAGAATGAGGTTTAAAGTTGTAAACCTCACAGTGGTGTGGGCAATTCATTGGTTTTAACAAGAATTCTTCATCCATTTTAGGAGTTTTGATAGGCTGAAAGCTATCTTCTCCGTATTTGGCATAATGACCAGAGGTAACGTATAATTCTTTTTGGCCGATATGAGGTGTGACTACCATTTCATAACCAGCTTTTTTCTGTGCCTTCTTTAGGAAGTTTTCTAATCTTTCGCGCAAAGCAGCTCCTTTAGGTAACCATAAAGGTAAACCTTGTCCTACTTTAGCAGAGAAGGTAAATAGCTCTAATTCTCTTCCTAATTTTCTATGGTCTCTTTGTTTCGCTTGCTCTAATAATTCTAAATATTCTGTAAGCTCTTTTTGTTTTGGGAATGAAATACCATAAACTCTAGTAAGTTGTGGTTTGTTTTCATCACCTCTCCAATAAGCTCCTGCAACACTTAAAATTTTGATCGCTTTTATTATTCCTGTATTAGGGATATGACCCCCTCTACATAAATCTGTAAACGTATCATGATCACAGAAAGTGATTGTGCCATCTTCCAGATTTTCTATAAGTTCAACTTTGTATTCGTTGCCTTGTTCCTTGTATTTCTTTAACGCATCTGCTTTAGATACGGCATGCATCTCAAAATTATGCTTACCTCTAGCAATTTCTATTGCCTTTTTCTCTATCGCAGGGAAGTCTTTATCTGAGATAGATTTGTTTTCTCCTAAATCTACATCGTAATAAAATCCGTTATCAATAGCAGGCCCTATCGTTAATTTTACCCCAGGGTATAACTCTTCAATAGCTTGCGCAACAACGTGAGAAGAAGAATGCCAAAAGGCTTTTTTTCCTGCTGCATCATTCCAAGTATATAATATTAGGGAACCATCTTCTAAAAGCGGGGTGGTAACTTCAAGTACGGTGTCATTGAATTTTGCAGAAATAACATTTCTCGCAAATCCTTCACTAATACTTTTAGCAACATCCATTGGTGTGCTTCCTTTTTCGCACTCTCTAATACTACCGTCTGGTAATGTAATCTTAATCATACTGATACATAGTTATAAGCTACAAAGATAAGGGCATCAAAAATACTTTCAATTATATTTCAAAGACTTTTTTAGTCTAAGGGTTTAAAATTAAGAGAATCAACCTTAATAAGAGTTAATTCTTCGATTATGAAAGAGTGAGAGATGTTCGGTATTTTAAAACGTTTTATATACGTTAGATGTATTCTTGTTTCTCTTTTATTGTGTCAATCATCGAATTAAACAGGGGTATTATTGTGATATATCTATTTTAATATGTTAAAATTTATTGTTATGTCAATTTTTATTTTACATTTGAAAAAACGTTAATAGTACGTTTAATAAATAATTTAACCCAAATAACACCCTGAATAATGAAAAACACAAGGAAAACACGAGTACACGAGGTATTGGTTCCAGAACATTCTTTGGTAAAAGCTAATAGCTTGAGAATGTTACCTATAGCTTTATTTAGTATTTTACTACTTATAGGAGTGCATATTTCTTCTGCTCAGGAAGATGAAACGGAAATAGATACTTATAATGCTTTTAATGCAAATGCTCATATTAAAAATATGCATACATGGCATGGTTTTGTGGTGCACCCAGGTGCAGTTTTTGCAACGAGCTTGGAGTATAAGACTAGAGATCAGAAATTTACTTTTGGTGTTTGGGGTGGGGCTAGCTTAACAAGTGTAGATGTTGTTAATAAAGATACAGGAGATTATGTAGGTGCTAATTATAAAGAATTTTCAATTTATACCTCATATCGTTTTTCAGATAAATTCTTTATAGAAGCGGTTACGCATAATAATTATACAGGTGTTGAGGAAAGAGGAGATAAGTTGGAGTATTGGAGTTATGATAAAACACAAGGATATAATTTTGTAGATTTAAACTTCGGGTATAATATTTCTGATAATACCTTATTATATTTTGCTACAATATTAGGCGGTGGCTCTGGTGATTATGAAGTGCAAGAAGATGCTTCTCTGAAAAATTCTTGGACCCATTATTTTGAAGTTAAAAGTAAAGTGTGGGAAAAAGATGATTATAGCTTATCCTTATTTGCTGGCGGTGCTTGGTCGTTTTTTACAGATAAAACGTTTTATACCGAAGGAGCAGGTAATGTTATTAATGTAGGGGCGACTCTAGGAAAGAATATTAATTTCGGAACCTATAAAATGCCTGTAGAAGTTACGGCCATGTGGAATCCTGAAAAAGAAAAAACAGTGCTTCAATTAGATATTACCTTATTTTAATAAATAGAATATAATTAATCTCAACTAAATTTTAAAACAATTTATTATGAAAACTAAGAAACAAAAAAATGTTATTCAGTGGCTTCTAAAGCCTTTAATGGTGGTGACCTTATTTTTTAATCTCGCCAGTTGTGTGGAGCAAGTAGATAAATCTAAATCAGGTACCGATGCTGCTACAGATACAAGTGAAAAAATAGAGAGCGCTATTGATCTTACCGGTATGAAAATAGGGTATTGTACTCCTTCATTAAATGCACCATATTATCAAGCTTTATTACAAAGTATTCAAGCCAGTACAGAAAAAAACGGAATGGTGTTTTTATCTGCGGATGGACAGGATGATATTAATAAGCAAATTGCAGCAGTAGAAGATTTGATTACCAAAGGTGTAGATGCATTGCTATTAAACCCGAAAGATCCTGATGCATTGGTAGGGGTAACTAAGTTGGCTAAGGCTGCTGGTATTCCAGTATTTATAATTGATAGTTCTATTGATCCTTCTGCAGATTTTGTAACTACAATTCAGTCTAACAATTTAGCAAATGGCGAATTGGCAGGAGAATGGTTAGCTAAAAAGTTTGGAAAAGAAAAAATGAATATTGCTTTATTAAGTGGTAATGCGGGTAATCCTGTGGGAAGAACTCGTAAGCAAGGTTTGTTGCAGGGTATCACAGAGGAGCAGTTAAGAACATTAGGATATATAGATTTAGATATTAAAACTCAAATGTATACAGATTGGTCATATGCAGGAGGTTTAAAGGCAATGGAAGATATTTTGGTCGCGCATCCAGATATTAATGTAGTGATTACAGAGTCTGATGTTTGTGTTCTTGGTGCTATTAAAGCAATTGCGCAAGCAGGTAAAACAGATGATATTTTAATCGTTGCTGGTGCAGATGGTCAGAAAGAGGCTATCAAATATATTATGGATACAGATTTTTACGGGTGTACAGCAATGAATAGTCCAGTGCAAATTGGTAAAAATGCGGTTGAGTATGCGATTCAATATATAAACGGTAAGAGAGATTTTAAGAAGACTTCATTTACAGCACCTTTATTAATAACCAAAGAAAACGCTGCAAAATATTACGATCCTAAAGCTTTATTTTAATCGGTAAGATTAGTTGATATGCAAAACTCAGAAAGTGAATACCGGTTAGAAATGACTGGGATATCTAAAAGTTTCGGACAAGTTTCGGTTTTAGGTAATGTAAATTTAAAAGTAAAGCATGGAGAAATCCATGCTTTACTTGGGGAGAATGGCGCGGGGAAATCTACGTTAATGAAGATTCTTAGTGGTGTACATCAAAAAGATGCAGGAACAGTTTTGTTAAATGGAGAAGAGATAAATCCTAAAAATACACATGACGGTCAAGTTCTGGGTATTAATGTGGTGTATCAAGAGCTTTCATTAGTGAACGATCTTTCTGTGGCAGAAAATATTTACTTGCACAAATTAGGTGCAAGTAAGTTTTGGATGAATTGGAAGAAAATTACACACGATGCTCAAGAACTCATAAATTCTTTAGGATTTAATATTGATGCCACAGCTACGGTTAGAGATTTGAGTATAGTCCAAAAACAAGTAGTAGAAATAGCGAAAGCTATTTCGGAAGATACTAAGGTTTTAGTATTGGATGAGCCTACCACGGTTTTTGACCCTACAGATGCTCAGAAATTGTTTGATAATTTATTGCGATTAAAAAAAACAGGGATATCCATTATCTATATCTCGCATCACCTAGATGAAATTTTTAAAATAGCTGACACGGTTACGGTTTTAAAAGATGGTGTAGATACTGGAAGTATGCCTGTTTCAGAAACAGATACGGATGGGGTGATACGTTTGATGATTGGTAGAGAGTTGAAAGATTTGTATCCAGTACGTGATGTAAAAGTAGGTGAGGTTCCAATATTTGAAGTAAAAAACCTTACTGCAAAAGATACTTTAGTGCATGACGTCTCTTTTTCGGTTAGAGCTGGAGAGGTTTTGGGTATCGCAGGTCTTGGAGGTAGTGGAAGAACAGAAACGGCTAAATTGATTTTTGGGGCAGATAAAAAGAAATCAGGCAGTATTTTCTTGCATGGAGAAGAGATTAAAACAAAATCTCCTGTAGATGCTGTTGGATATGAGATTGGTCTTGTATCAGAAAACAGAAAAGAGGAAGGAGTTTTTCTTCCTTTATCTATTAGAAGAAATATTAGTGTAACCAATTTTGGACCGATCTCTAGCAAGTTAGGCTTTATTAGTGTAGATAAGGAAACTAAGAATGCTCAAGACCTTATTGAAAAACTAAATATAAAAACAGTGAGCTCTGAAGTTCAAGTAAAAAACTTGAGTGGAGGTAATCAGCAAAAAGTTGCTTTAGCAAAATGGCTGAGTGTAAATAGTAAGGTTATTATTATAGATGAACCTACTCGTGGGGTAGATGTGGGTGCTAAAGTAGAAATTTATAATCTTATTAATGAAGTAGCGAAAAAAGGTGTGGCAGTCATTGTCATTTCTTCTGATATGCCAGAAATTATGGGAATTTCAGATAGAATTTTGGTCATGCATGAAGGTAGTATATACGGAGAATTGCCAAAAGAAAATTTTTCAGAAGAAAACATACTTCGCTATTCCATCGGGGAACAATTAAAGTAACTCAACTCAACAAACAAAAAAACAAACAATGGCTTTAAATTTAAAACAACAACTTAGTAGTCCAGGAGGTTTACTAAAGTTTTTAATAAAGTACAATACTATTTTCATTTTTATAGTATTGTTAATTTTTTCGGCGGTAATATCTGATGTATTCTTTACATCCGTAAACCTTTCAAACTTATTAAAACAGGTTTCTGGTATAGGAATTATTAGTATCGGTATGCTTATCGTTATTTTAACAGGGGGTATAGATTTGTCAGTAGGGTCCTTAGTGGCACTGCTAGCGGTTACATTTGCCCTCTTAGTAAATGTTGTGGTGTTGCCCGTGGCGATTTTAATAACAGTGGTTATTGGTTTTGGTCTAGGTAGTGTCTCCGGGTATTTGGTGGCTTATCAAAAGATGGCGCCATTTATAGCAACACTGGCTTTGATGACTGTAGCTAGAGGACTAGGTTTTATTTATTCTAAAGGATCTCCTATTACATTTAAAACTCCAGGAGGAGAATTTATGTCAAATTTCGCAAATAATTCTACTATCGGTGTGCCTAATATAGCTATCGTATTTTTTATCATCGTAGCTGCTGCATTTGTTATGCTGCGTTATAATGTGTTTGGTAGATTAATCATTGCTATAGGTAGTAATGAAGAGGCTTCTCGCTTATCAGGGATTAAAGTAAATAAATACAAATTTTTAGTCTACGCAATTTCTGGCTCATTAGCGGCAATAGCGGCAATCATTGTTGCTTCAAGAACAAATCTTGGCTCTCCGAATATGGGTATGGCTTGGGAATTAGATGCTATTGCAGCAGTTGTAATTGGTGGTGCTAGTTTAAATGGCGGTAGAGGTTCGGCTATAAATACGTTGATGGGAGTTTTAATTTTAGGCTTGATAGGGAATATATTAAACCTATTAAATGTGCCGTCCTATCCACAACAAGTAGTAAAAGGTGGGATTATCATATTTGCGGTATTACTGCAACGTTTTGAAAATAAATAATAATAAGATTGATGGCAAGTTATAAATTAAATAGTGAGAATCTATCAAAATTTTCGGGAAGCGCAGCTATTCCAGCATATGATAGGTCAGATGTAAAGGTGGGTATTGTTCATGTGGGTATTGGTGGCTTTCATAGGGCGCACGAAGCATATTATACAGATCAATTATTACACAAAGAAGGAATTAAAGATTGGGGAATCTGTGGCGTGGCGTTATTAGATTTTGATCAAAAAATATATCAAACGCTTAAAGACCAAGATGGTCTTTACACGTTAATTGTGAAAGAATTAGATGGTACGTTAACAAAAACAATTGTAGGCTCTATAGTAGAGTATCTATTTGCGCCAGAAAATCCTGCTGCAGTTATTGATAAAATGGCGCATCAAGATATTAAGATTATAACACTCACCATTACAGAAGGGGGGTATAATTATAATGAAGCAACCAAAAAATTCGATTTTGCAAATCCTTTAATTCAGCATGATTTAGAAAATCCTACGGCACCAAAGACAATATTCGGTTATTTGACGCAAGCTTTAAAAGCGCGTAAAGAACAGCATTTAAAAGGGGTGGCTATTCAGTCATGTGATAATGTTCAGGGTAATGGGCATATGATTCAGAATATGTTATTAAGTTATGTGGAAAAAGCAGCGCCTTCATTGGTAGAATGGATTCATGCAAATGTTACATTCCCAAATAGTATGGTAGATAGGATTACGCCAGCTACAAGTTTAGTAGATATATCAGCATTAAAAGAAAATTCAGGTATTGATGATGCTTGGCCAGTAGTTTGTGAACCATTTAAGCAATGGGTTATTGAGGATGATTTTGCTGCAGGAAGACCTGCATGGGAAAATGTTGGGGCTCAATTTGTAGCAGATGTAGTTCCTTATGAAAAAATGAAGTTGAGTTTGCTTAATGCCGGTCATTCTGTTTTAGGAATATTAGGAGCATTAAAAGGATATGCTACAATTGATGAAGCGGTACATGATCCAGCAATCAGTCAGTTTCTAAAATTGTATATGGATATTGAAGTGACGCCAGTTCTGGGTAATTTAGAAGGTGTCGATTTAAAAAGCTATAAGCATTCTTTAATTCAGCGTTTCGGGAATATATATATTAAGGATCAAATTGATAGAATTTGCTCAGAAACTTCTGCGAAGCTTCCTATATTTATATTGCCTACAATAAATGCGCAATTAAAGGAGAGTGGATCTGTTAAATTAGCTGCGTTTGTTATTGCAGCTTGGGCTATTTATTCCTTAGGATTTGATGAGAACGGTAATACGTTAGTGATTAAAGATGCATTGGCAGAGTTGTTGCATCAGAAAGCAATAGAGGCTAAAAATGAGCCAAAAGAATTTTTGAGTATTGAATCGGTTTTTGGAGATTTGAAAAAATCAGAAGTCTTTGTTGATGCGTACCGAGAATCGTATGATGATATTTTGAAACATGGTGTTGAGAAATGCGTGCTAGATTTAAATAATGAGATCTTAAATAAAATATAATGAGTGATATAACTTGTTTTGGTGAAGTGTTGTGGGATGAATTTCCGGAACATAAGAAAATTGGAGGAGCACCATTAAATGTGGGAATTCGTTTAAATTCTTTAGGAAATAATGTATCTGTAATTAGTAGAATTGGTGCGGATGCAGATGGGAGAGGAATTTATGAGTATATCAAAGAAAACGGAATTAATGGAAATGGCTTGCAGGTAGATGATACGTTAAAGACAGGAACCGTTAAAGTGATATTGAATTCTAAAGGATCGGCATCTTATGATATAATGTTTCCTAGAGCTTGGGATCAAATAGAATTGTCTTCTACAGCTCAGAAAACAGTGAAAGATTCAGATGCTTTTATCTATGGTAGTTTAGTGGCTAGGAATGAAAAGTCTAAAGACACACTTTATGAGTTGCTTAAGATTGCTTCATATAAAATATTTGATGTCAATTTAAGAGAGCCCTATTATACGAAAGAGATTCTTGAGTATTTAATGCATCAGGCAGATTTTGTCAAATTCAATGATGACGAAATTTATGAAATAAGTGAAATGTTGGGTTCTAAGTCTATAAGTTTGGAGCATACCATTCAGTTTATAGCAGAAAGCACAAACACAGATACTATATGTGTTACTAAAGGTAAGCATGGAGCTGTCCTTTATATTAAAGGGGTGTTTTACCATAATAGTGGCTATCATATAGAGGTGGTAGATACGGTTGGGGCAGGAGACTCTTTTTTGGCAGGGTTAATAGATAAATTATTAAAGAAAAAGAATCCTCAAGATGCTATAGATTTTGCCTGTGCTATCGGCGCCCTTGTGGCGAGTAAAGCAGGAGCTAATCCTGAGATAAGTCAAGAAGAAGTAGAGGTTATGATGACCTCGTAAATTTTTAGAGTTGTTTTTTTGTTGAGTGGCGCACTTTAATCATGGCATGGTTAAAGTGCGTTTTTTTAGTTATTATAGTTTTTTGGTATTCATTAAGACTAGACATTCTTTAATGGGTAATGATCTTAGTTTAGAAAGGTAGTATTCAAATCGTTCTTTAAATAGGTCATGATGCACTAGGTCTTTAAATAGGCTGTTGTTTTCTAAAAACAGTTGTGGGTTTTGTTGTGAAAGTGCAGCGGTTCTAATAAGTTGATTGCTTAAGTTGTCTGTAATGTCAAAAGTTTTGCCGTAATCATCAACGCCATCATAATATTTACACCAAGCAGCCATAACAAATGTAGCGTGGGCTATGGATTCCTGATTGCTGAGCTGTTTTAGTAATGTAGGGAATACAAAAATTGGAATTTTAGAAGAGCTCTCTTTGCAAATCCTAGAAAGGCTATCATTAATATGTGGGTTTTTAAAACGATCAATGACTTCTTTCTTATAGGCTTTTAGATTTTGCTGTTCTGTGTTTTGCAAACTAGGAGTTACTTCAGTTTTAATGTAATTTTCTAGAAAGGAAATAAAATCTTCGTCGTTAGCTACTTCATGTACATATTTGTATCCGTTTAAAGTACCTAAAATTCCTAGAATAGAGTGACCAGCATTTAGAATTCGAAGTTTAGCATTTTCAAAAGGTTCAATATCTTTTACAAATTGAATGTCTACCTTTTCCCAATCCGGTTTTCCGGAAATAAAGTTGTCCTCTATAATCCATTTGCTAAACGGTTCTGAGACTACCGGCCATTGATCATAAATATTATAGGTTTCTTTAAATAGCTCTATGTCTTTTGCAGAAGTAACGGTGGTTATCCGGTCTACCATAGAATTCGGAAAGCTGGTATTTTCTTGGAGCCATGGTAATAAAGAAGGAGTGGTCTTTTCTACATAATTAAAGAAAGATTTTTTTACCGTATCTCCATTTGCTTGTATGTTGTCACAGCTCAAAATAGTGCAGCCTGGTAAGCCTCTTTCTTTACGTAGGTTAAATACCTGTGTTAAATACCCAAAAACTGTTTTGGGGTTAAACTTGCTTAAGGAGTCTTCTTTAACCTGTGGATGTGTTAAATTAAATTCCCCAGTTGTTTCATTTAAATGATAACCGTCTTCAGCAATGGTGAGAGAAATTATTTTGATATCAGGTCGTGCTAAACGTTCTATGGCAGCTAGTGGGTTTTCAGGGCCATAAAAGTATTCTATAATAGAGCTTATTATTTTGTAGTCTATAGTGCCATTTGCCTTTTTAGTAATTAAGGTATAGAGTCCGTCTTGGTCCTTAAGGATGTTGTATATTTTTCTATCCGATTCTAATAGGTCTATACCGCAAATTCCAAAGTTTAATTCCTGATGTTGTTCTATAAGTTCGTGCATGTAATAGGCTTGGTGGGCACGATGAAAATTGGAGAGTCCAATATGTGCTATCCCTGTTTTTATTTTGTCACGGTCTACGTTAGATTTTAAAATACTGTTGGGTAAGGAATTGGTGTTTTCAGTATTTAAATAGAGCAAATTTGGCATAAAAACTATTAATGATTTATAATGTGAATCTAGAGACTCTTATGGCGGTATGTTGTTTTGCTAGAGTTTAGATCAGAGGATAAATTTACTAAAAAAGGAACTCAAATCAATGAATTTAAAGCGCTAATCATTGGAAGCCTTCTTCGTCTAATCTTATACAGGTATTGGCTGTTTTAATTCTTATATTTGTTTATCACAGCTTGGTTTAATATGGATTTTAGAAAAAGAGATAATGTTACGGTAGATTGTGTTGTTTTTGCTTTGGATGCAAACGGACTTCATGTGTTGTTGCGTAATAGAACTTTAAACTTGTATGATGATGAGTTTTTGGAGATTAATGATTGGGTGATTACCGGCTACTATGTTTTTAAAAGTAAAACACTTGAAGAATCGGCAGATCTTATTTTTAAAGAAATCACAGGGGTGTCAAATGCAGACAAGATTCAGTTTAGAACGTATGGGAATCCTAGTAGGATTAAATCAGAGAAAGATTTGCTTTGGATACGAAGTAGGGGTGTGCAAGCACAGACTATGGCAATAGGGTATTACTATGCGTTGCCATTAGATGTGGTAAGTCTTAAACATGATGGCTTTAAGTGGTTCAAATATCAATCATTGCCAGAGTTAGGTTTTGATCATCAGAAAATTGTGGCTGATGCTTATGAGGATTTGAAGAAAAAGATAATGACGGAGCCTATCATCTTTAATTTCCTTCCAGTGAAGTTTACATTAAATGATTTACAATTTGCTTATGAGTCTATATTAGATATAAAGATTGATAACCGCAATTTTAGAAAGAAGTCTTTAGGTAAACCTTATATAGTACCCTTGAATGAAAAAAGGAAAGGGGTTTCTAAAAAACCCTCTAAATTATACGTGTTTAGTAAAGACGTGTATAATACGGTAAAAGAGAAAGATTATATAATAAGTGTATAGCGACTTTTGTGGTTGGTTCTTTTAATAGTAAACTTGTCGCTGTGTAGATAGGTTGTTATTCTTTTAGAGGTAATTTTAAATTTCTTTGCTATAATTTCAGAAATTAATTTGTTGTTAAGTCTTTGTTTCTAGGGTGTTATAAAAACGTCAAAAAAAAGATTGAATTTTTTTTCCAAAAACGCTTGTGGGTTTTAAAAGAGGGTGTATATTTGCAGCCGCTTAGGGAAACAACGATACTTAATTAGGCGGAGAGTAAAAGAGATAAAAAGTTCATTGACATATTGTAAGACAGCGTTTAATTACTGGAAACGGTAATTAAATAAATTGAATTAACATAATAGCTTAAAGAATATAGAGGGCTAGGATTCGGATGATTTATTAGTTGGTTAATAGATGTTATATAATATTTACAAAACAACGATGAAGAGTTTGATCCTGGCTCAGGATGAACGCTAGCGGCAGGCCTAACACATGCAAGTCGAGGGGTAACAGGGAGCTTGCTCCGCTGACGACCGGCGCACGGGTGCGCAACGCGTATGCAATCTACCTCTTACTAAGGGATAGCCCAGAGAAATTTGGATTAATATCTTATGTGATATTAGACTGGCATCGGTTTAATATTAAAGGTTACGGTAAGAGATGAGCATGCGTCTCATTAGTTAGTTGGTAAGGTAACGGCTTACCAAGACTTCGATGAGTAGGGGTCCTGAGAGGGAGATCCCCCACACTGGTACTGAGACACGGACCAGACTCCTACGGGAGGCAGCAGTGAGGAATATTGGACAATGGACGGAAGTCTGATCCAGCCATGCCGCGTGTAGGAAGACTGCCCTATGGGTTGTAAACTACTTTTATACAGGAAGAATAAGATCTACGTGTAGATTGATGACGGTACTGTAAGAATAAGGACCGGCTAACTCCGTGCCAGCAGCCGCGGTAATACGGAGGGTCCGAGCGTTATCCGGAATTATTGGGTTTAAAGGGTCCGTAGGCGGGCTGTTAAGTCAGAGGTGAAATGCTGCGGCTCAACCGTATGCACTGCCTTTGATACTGGCGGTCTTGAGTTATAGTGAAGTGGCTAGAATAAGTAGTGTAGCGGTGAAATGCATAGATATTACTTAGAATACCGATTGCGAAGGCAGGTCACTAACTATACACTGACGCTGATGGACGAAAGCGTGGGTAGCGAACAGGATTAGATACCCTGGTAGTCCACGCCGTAAACGATGGATACTAGCTGTTCGGTTTTCGGACTGAGCGGCCAAGCGAAAGTGATAAGTATCCCACCTGGGGAGTACGTTCGCAAGAATGAAACTCAAAGGAATTGACGGGGGCCCGCACAAGCGGTGGAGCATGTGGTTTAATTCGATGATACGCGAGGAACCTTACCAGGGCTTAAATGTAGATTGACAGGTTTAGAGATAGACTTTTCTTCGGACAATTTACAAGGTGCTGCATGGTTGTCGTCAGCTCGTGCCGTGAGGTGTCAGGTTAAGTCCTATAACGAGCGCAACCCCTGTCGTTAGTTGCCAGCATGTCATGATGGGGACTCTAACGAGACTGCCGGTGCAAACCGTGAGGAAGGTGGGGATGACGTCAAATCATCACGGCCCTTACGTCCTGGGCCACACACGTGCTACAATGGTCGGTACAGAGAGCAGCCACTTAGCGATAAGGAGCGAATCTATAAAACCGATCACAGTTCGGATCGGAGTCTGCAACTCGACTCCGTGAAGCTGGAATCGCTAGTAATCGGATATCAGCCATGATCCGGTGAATACGTTCCCGGGCCTTGTACACACCGCCCGTCAAGCCATGGAAGCCGGGAGTGCCTGAAGTCCGTCACCGTAAGGAGCGGCCTAGGGCAAGATCGGTAACTAGGGCTAAGTCGTAACAAGGTAGCCGTACCGGAAGGTGCGGCTGGAACACCTCCTTTCTAGAGAAAGACATCTCAATTAATAAAAACGAAAGAGTTCTAGTCCTTATATTTTTTTAGTTATGTTATGTAGTTTAAATTGCTGTCTTATAATTATGTTATTATAATATTGATTGGGTCGCAAGATTCGCAAAGTGAGAGTCTCATAGCTCAGCTGGTTAGAGCGCTACACTGATAATGTAGAGGTCGGCAGTTCGAGTCTGCCTGAGACTACTGCCTAGAGTAGATTTTTAGTTAAGGAATTGATTAAGAGTTTGGTTTAGAAAAACGTTCATTAAAATAAGGATGCTAATTAAATTAGTATCACTTGAAAGGAAATTTTAGAGGTTGAGTATAGCCGTTATAAGTACTGTTAACTAATAACTGTTAACTGATCACTAAAAGACGGGGGATTAGCTCAGCTGGCTAGAGCGCCTGCCTTGCACGCAGGAGGTCATCGGTTCGACTCCGATATTCTCCACTATCCCATCCTAGCCTTCCCTAAGGGAAGGAGTAAGCACGAGTAAGTGCTCTCCCTCTTTGGGGGAGTAGGAGGGGGAAAAAGTTCATTGACATATTGGGACAAAGTGAATTACAATTATCTTCAGGGATATTGTAATCACAGTAAACACAAATTTAAAAATAGAGTAAAGTACGATAGAGGTACTGCTGTATTTATACAGTAGTAATTATATATAATAGAATAAAAAGGACTAGTGACAAGCTAGAAAAGGGCGTATGGGGGATGCCTAGGCTCTCAGAGGCGATGAAGGACGTGATAAGCTGCGAAAAGCTGCGGGGAGGTGCACACAACTTGTGATCCGCGGATATCCGAATGGGGCAACCTGTCTGGTTGAAGGCCAGTCGTGATCGTAAGATCAAGCAAACCCGGTGAACTGAAACATCTAAGTAGCCGGAGGAGGAGAAAACAAAAGTGATTCCGTTAGTAGTGGCGAGCGAACGCGGATTAGCCCAAACCAGTATTGTTTCGGCAATGCTGGGGTTGTAGGACCACGATATTTGATGCGCGATGAATTAGAACTATTTGGAAAGATAGGCCGAAGACGGTGATAGCCCGGTATAAGTAAAGAACGTTATTGATAGTGGTATCCTGAGTAGTGCGGGGCACGTGAAACCTTGTATGAATTTGCCGGGACCATCCGGTAAGGCTAAATACTCCTGAGAGACCGATAGTGAACCAGTACCGTGAGGGAAAGGTGAAAAGAACCGTGAATAACGGAGTGAAAAAGATCCTGAAACCATACGCTTACAAGCGGTCGGAGCCCTTTGGGGTGACGGCGTGCCTTTTGCATAATGAGCCTACGAGTTACTTTTACTAGCAAGGTTAAGATTTTAAGAATCGGAGCCGTAGCGAAAGCGAGTCTGAATAGGGCGCCATAGTTAGTAGTAGTAGACGCGAAACCGTGTGATCTACCCATGGGCAGGTTGAAGCTTTGTTAACCCAAAGTGGAGGACCGAACCCGTTGACGTTGAAAAGTCTTGGGATGACCTGTGGGTAGGGGTGAAAGGCCAATCAAACTCGGAAATAGCTCGTACTCCCCGAAATGCATTTAGGTGCAGCGTTGCAATAGTTTTATAGAGGTAGAGCTACTGATTGGATGCGGGGGCTTCACCGCCTACCAATTCCTGACAAACTCCGAATGCTATAAAATGTTTTGCAGCAGTGAGGGCATGGGTGCTAAGGTCCATGTCCGAGAGGGAAAGAACCCGGACCATCAGCTAAGGTCCCCAAGTGTATACTAAGTTGATATAACGCGGTGGAATTGCATTGACAGCCAGGATGTTGGCTTGGAAGCAGCCATTCATTTAAAGAGTGCGTAACAGCTCACTGGTCGAGCGATTCCGCATGGATAATAATCGGGCATAAGTATACCACCGAAGCTATGGCTTCTGTACTCGGTACAGAGGGGTAGGGGAGCATTCTATGTGTGTTGAAGGTGATCTGTAAGGGTTGCTGGAACGCATAGAAACGAAAATGTAGGCATAAGTAACGATAATGCGGGCGAGAAACCCGCACGCCGAAAGACCAAGGTTTCCCCAGCTATGCTAATCAGCTGGGGGTCAGTCGGGACCTAACGCGAACCCGAAAGGGGTAGTGGATGGACAAGCAGTTAATATTCTGCTACCTGCTCACGCTAAAAGTGACGGGGATGTGGTGTTGGTGCGTGCTGACGGAATAGCACGTTGAAGGGAGTGGTAACACCCCGATAGTACGACAAAGCTTCGGCTGCGTCGATAATCCAGCGTAACATCCTCCGAGAAAAACAAGTGAAGCAGCCCGTACCGTAAACCGACACAGGTGGTTGGGATGAGTATTCTAAGGCGCTCGAGAGATTCATGGCTAAGGAACTAGGCAAAATAGACCCGTAACTTCGGGAGAAGGGTCGCCCTCCTTTTAGGAGGGCCGCAGTGAAGAGGTCCAGGCGACTGTTTATCAAAAACACAGGGCTCTGCAAAATCGAAAGATGAAGTATAGGGCCTGACACCTGCCCGGTGCTGGAAGGTTAAGAGGAGATGTTAGTTTCGGCGAAGCATTGAATTGAAGCCCCAGTAAACGGCGGCCGTAACTATAACGGTCCTAAGGTAGCGAAATTCCTTGTCGGGTAAGTTCCGACCTGCACGAATGGTGCAACGATCTGGACACTGTCTCGGCCATGAGCTCGGTGAAATTGTAGTATCGGTGAAGATGCCGGTTACCCGCAGTGGGACGAAAAGACCCCGTGCACCTTTACTATAGCTTCGTATTGGTTCTGGGTAAGTAATGTGTAGGATAGCTGGGAGACTTTGAAGCGGCGTCGCCAGGCGTTGTGGAGTCATTGTTGAAATACCAGCCTTTGCTTATCTAGGGCCTAACCCTAACACTAGGGAACAGTGCGTGGTGGGTAGTTTGACTGGGGTGGTCGCCTCCAAAAGAGTAACGGAGGCTTCTAAAGGTACCCTCAGTACGGTTGGTAATCGTACGTAGAGTGCAATGGCACAAGGGTGCTTGACTGAGAGGCATACAGGCCGAACAGGTTGGAAACAAGAGCATAGTGATCCGGTGGTTCCGTATGGAAGGGCCATCGCTCAAAGGATAAAAGGTACGCCGGGGATAACAGGCTGATCTCCCCCAAGAGCTCATATCGACGGGGGGGTTTGGCACCTCGATGTCGGCTCGTCACATCCTGGGGCTGGAGAAGGTCCCAAGGGTTGGGCTGTTCGCCCATTAAAGTGGCACGCGAGCTGGGTTCAGAACGTCGTGAGACAGTTCGGTCTCTATCTACTGCGGGCGTTAGAAATTTGCGTGGATCTGACTCTAGTACGAGAGGACCGAGTTGGACTGACCTCTGGTGCACCAGTTGTTCCGCCAGGAGCATTGCTGGGTAGCTATGTCGGGATTGGATAAGCGCTGAAAGCATATAAGCGCGAAACCAGCCACAAGATGAGATTTCTTTAAAGGGCCGTAGGAGATGACTACGTTGATAGGTCATAGGTAGAAGGGCAGTAATGTCTGTAGCCAAGTGATACTAATAGCCCATAGGCTTGCACAACTTGCCCCCTTTGATTAGGGGGCGGACTTCCTTTTTTTAAAGATATAATAACCAAAAATCGTAGCTTACTTTAGATTTAATCTAAAACTGTGTTTATAGTGCGTGTTTTATACACCATTTTGTCCCTTTAATATGTTAACAATATTAGTTACTATGCATTTGTGTAGTACAACGATTTAAGGTGACCATGGCGATAGGGTCCACCCCTTACCATTCCGAACAGGGAAGTTAAGCCTATCAGCGCCGATGGTACTGCTATACCAAGTGGGAGAGTAGGTCGTCGCCTTTTTTTAATCAAGTCCTCAATAGAAATATTGAGGACTTTTTTTGTTTATATAGGGTTCATATTGCACATAAAACTTATTTTTAAGCATACAAACGTACTTTACCTCATGCAAGAGATTTCTCCCTACAAAAAAGAAGAACTTCTTAATACGTTATCCCACGGAATTGGAATTCTGTTGGGGTTATTTGGCTTCTATTTTTTATTAGATAAAAATTCTGCTAAAAGTGAGTATGCTGTTTTGGGTATTTGTATCTATTCTTTTTCCATACTATTACTTTATTCGGCTTCTACATTATATCATGCGATTGCAAATCCTAGTTTGAAAAAAAAGTTTAGGATTGTTGATCATATCAGTATTTACTTTCTCATAGCGGGAACGTATTCTCCTGTGGCGCTTATAAGTTTAGTATATGGAAACGGTTGGACTTTATTTACAGTAGTATGGAGTATAGCATTGTTTGGAACTATACTGAAGTTATTTTTTACAGGAAGGTTGGAAATTGTATCCTTACTATTGTACTTGGTAATGGAGTGGTTAATTGTGTTCGACTTTCAGAACTTAATAGCGGCTACTAGCCCTTTAGGGATAAATCTATTAATGTTGGGCGGTGGATTTTATACCGTAGGGATACTTTTCTACGCTATTAGAAAAATACCGTACAATCATTTTATATGGCACTTATTTGTTTTAGGTGGTAGTATTAGTCACTGGTTGTTTATCTACCTAGATGTTGTGTAATATCAATCTATAAAAACAGCCTCAAAATCCTCAAAAAAGGCTTCAAATTTTATCATATGCTCATTCATAAATATCATGGTTTGTTGCCAGGTATTTTTATTGTGAATACTTACCTGATCTAAACGTACATAGATTCTGGAAATTTCTGTCTGGTTTTCTAAAAAGGTATATTCTTCGAAGTGTGCTTCTGGTAGATAATCTGCTATAAGTACGGATTTCAAAGAGATTACTTTTTCCCATAAATTAATACGCTTCTCTAGATCTTTGCTTTCTATATCTAAAGCTACCATGGCTTTTGACGTGTCAAAATAAAATTTAAATGAAAAATCTTTAATTTTCGTATTGTAAAGTATCCATTTTTTAGGATATGATTTGCCAAAAGATATCCAAAAATCCTCTCTTAATTTTTTTGATTCACTTTTACTAAACATCTATAAGAAATATGCGATTATGATACCGATGATAATTACGAGTAATTTACTTAGGTTAAATTTATGCCCCTCAGAACTTTCAAATAAAATTACGGTAGATATATGTAAAAATACGCCAATGGCTACCGCATTTAATTCTGATTTTATCGTGGAAAGTAACTCAATATTTGCTGCTAAATAGGTTCCTAAAGGGGTCATTATTGAAAATAAACATATAAAGAAATAAGCAGATGGTTTACTCATTTTAGAGCCAATTAAGAAAATGCTTAAAATGATGGCAATCGGAATTTTATGTACCAATATGGCATATAACATTGAGTGGTGATCGCCTATAGGTACACCTTCTAGAAGAGAGTGAACAGATAAACTTATGAATAGCAGCCAAGGAAATTCTGTCTTGTTGCTATCCATATGCATATGGCCGTGTTCTGCTCCTTTAGAAAAGAATTCTAAAAATATTTGTAATAATATTCCAAGCATTACAAATACTCCCACTTTTTTTTGATCTGTTACTTCATATATTTCAGGTAGAAGCTCAAAAACAGTTAATGCTAAAAGGAAAGCACCACTAAAGGCTAGTAGTAGTTTTATGCCTTCTTTTTTTTTAGGTTTTATTAAATAAACAAATAGGAAGCTTACTAATACAGCTAAAATGGGTAATAAATAGGTCATGCCAGAATTAGGTTTTTTTAAAATGTAACCTGAGGCCGCAAAATTAATGTATTTTTGTCGTAATGTTTTAGATAGGTATGGAGAATTACAAAATGGTTGCCAAAACAATGTTTGGTTTTGAAGGAGTTTTGGCTAAAGAGCTACGAAAGCTTGGGGCTTTAAATATAGAAGAAGGCGTTAGAAGCGTTAGTTTTGAAGGGGATATGGGTTTTATGTATAAAGCCAATTTATGCCTAAGAACGGCTATTAAAATAATTAAGCCAATACATTCATTTACAGTTAGGAATGAAGAAGAGCTCTATAAGAAAATATATGCGTTTGATTGGACCGAGTATTTAACACCGCATACCACTTTCGCTATTGATACTACCGTGAACTCAGAAAATTTTACGCATTCACTTTATGTATCTCAAAAAGTTAAAGATGCTATTGTAGATAAATTTAGAGATTTAGATGGTATTCGTCCAGACGTTGATATCAAGTTTCCAGATCTTAGAATAAATATACATATTCAGAAAGAGCATTGTAATGTTTCTTTAGATACCTCAGGTAGGTCTTTACACCAGCGTGGGTATAAAACAGCTACCAATATTGCGCCTATTAATGAAGTTTTGGCAGCTGGTCTTCTATTATTAAGCGGTTGGGATGGTCAGAGTGATTTTCTAGACCCTATGTGTGGTAGTGGAACTATCTTAGTGGAAGCAGCAATGATTGCGTGTAATATTCCTGTAAATATTAACAGGAAAGAGTTCGCTTTTGAAAAATGGCCAGATTATGATCAAGAGTTGTTTGATAAAATAGTAGAGAGCTGTTTGAATAAGACAAGAGAATTTCATTTTAAAATTGCAGGATACGATAAAGCGCCTTCCGCCATACGTAAAGCTCAAGACAACATTGAAAATGCAAATTTATCAGAATACATAAAGGTTGGACAATTTAATTTCTTTGAAACTGAAAAGGCGGTAGATAGCCACTTGCATATTTTATTTAATCCGCCTTATGGAGAGCGTTTAGATATAGATATGGAAGACTTCTATAAGAATATAGGTGATACCCTTAAAAATCATTATGCAGGCACAGATGCTTGGCTTATAACGTCTAATCTAGAAGCATTGAAGTTTGTTGGTCTGAGACCTTCTCGTAAGATCAAAGTATTTAATAGTCACTTAGAATCTAGACTCGTTAAATATGTGATGTACGAAGGAAGTAAGAAAGCGAAATTTCAAAATAAAGAATCCTAAATGATGTCATTAAAGAATAAGGCTTTACTCTATAATTTTTTAAGCTTTGCTATATTATTTATAGTACTTCGCTTTTTTATATTGGATTACCTGTATGAGAGTACCGTGGTGAAGTCTATCGTTTCTGCACTGGTAACCATGATATTTGCGCCTAAGTTTGCAGTCCTTAAAAATAAGGAAGGCACTAGAATAGTGATGAAGTGGCTTTTTTCTAAAAGCATCAAAAAATTATAGTCTAATTTCTTGGCGGTGGTGGAGGTGGTTGACTTCCACTTTCGTCTACATACTTTTTACGTGTTTGTTTTTTCTTTTTATACAACGGGATAAAATAGGTAATAGAATAGTTAAAGCTGCTGCCAAATCTACTATTATCTGTAACCTTATTAAAACCGGGAATCCACAAATTTTGGAAAGCATCAGAAGCATCTTTATCAGGTGCTTTATCAGTTATTAAAAGACCTAAGCGTACACTAGCACCTAAATAAATATTAGAAAATAGTTCAACTTTCAATCCTAGTACAGCTTCTAGCCAAGAGGCATTGAGTGATGAGTATTCACCAATATTTTCTGATCCTAAAGCAAAGCTGTCTTCATTAAAATAACGACTAGTACTAAAAATTTGATAGTCATTTATGGTTTGGCTAAAACTACTAAAAGCATAACGGCCACCAAGGTGAATTAAATTATTCATCCCAAACCAATTCTCGTAAGAATTAAAGTCTACTCCTAGTTTTATGTAGCTCCCAGAGGTAGTGAAATTATACAAATCTTCTTGCTTTGTTTTCTTTTCATTCCCTAACTCTGCCGCTAAATATAAATTGGGTTTTAATCTAAAATCTCCTACCAACTCTATTCCCGTATAATCATCATCTAACGTAGACATTAAAATCTTGCTTAAATCTACACCTACGCGTAAACCATATCGATCTGTTTTTTGTACCGTATCTTTCGGTTGTAAATCTATAGGCTTAGATTGTGACCATCCCAATAAAGAAACAAAAATAAAACTAAGACTAATGAAATATTTTAACATGCGCAGTGGTTTGATCTTCAACAGTAGTATTTGTTATTTCTATATTTTTAATCCAATTATCAGTATCCGTAGTTAGTTCATCGGATAACTCTTCATAATTAACTACATAACCACAGGCTCTTGATATAAAAACTTCTTTAGTAGTGTAATCAAAAACCAAAACATCTTCATTTGCATTTTCGGCATCCGTCGTGGCGTTTATAGATAAATTATAAGTCGTAGATAAACCATCTATACGCAACGGAATTTGAATAGAATCAGTAGACGTATTTGTAATGATATCGCCATACTCACCCGTATCTAAAAGGCCTTTAACTTGTAAGTTGCTTGGTGCTTTTAAATCTGTAGTTATAGTGGCATCGTAAAACCTAATCACTAGAAGTGGTGTATCACCATCTACACAGATATCATCTTTTTCACAAGAATTAAAGGCAAATACCATAACAGCTAAGGCTAGTATATATTTTAGTGTACTCATAAATTAATAGATCATCACTAGATTATTATCGCTTTTCCAAAAGTACAACATTTTCAACATGATGTGTTTGTGGAAACATATCTACGGCCTGAGTTTTTGTAATTTTATAATCGTCTTTCATCAATTCTAAATCACGTGCTTGTGTGGCGCTATTACAGCTAACATAGACTACTTTTTGAGGGGAAATAGCTAGAATTTGAGCAACAACATCTTTATGCATCCCGTCTCTTGGAGGATCTGTTATGATGATATCGGGAGTACCATTCTCACGTATAAATTCTTCATTAAAGATGTTCTTCATATCTCCCGCGAAGAAAGAGGTATTTTCAATTTCATTATAAACAGCATTTGCTTTGGCATCTTCTATAGCTTCTGGAACGGCTTCTATACCCACAACTTTCTTAGCTTTTTTAGCCACGAACTGTGCAATAGTTCCTGTACCGGTATATAAGTCATACACCAGTTCATTTCCTGTTAGCCCCGCAAAATCTCTCGTTATCTTATATAATTCAAAAGCTTGATCAGAATTTGTCTGATAAAATGATTTGGCATTAATTTTAAATTTTAAGCCTTCCATTTCTTCAAAAATATGATCGCGACCAGCAAAGCAAATTATTTCTTGATCGTAAATAGTGTCATTCTGCTTCGCATTAACAACATACAATAAAGCAGTGATTTCAGGGAACTTTAGTTGTAAATGATTTAAAAGTAGTTCTCTTTTTGTTTTATCGTTTTCAAAAAATTGAACCAACACCATGATCTCTCCAGTAGAGGTGGTACGGATCATCATTGTTCTTAATAAACCATGCTGATTTCTTGGATTGAAAAAAGACATATCATTTTTTAAGGCAAAATCTTTTGTTTCTAAACGTATGGCGTTAGAAGGATCTTCTTGCAAATGGCATTTTTCAATATCCAATATTTTATCCCACATACCTGGAATATGAAAACCTAAGGCATTTCTATCTTTTATTTCTGCGTCAGAATTTATTTCTTCTAGGGATAACCAACGGCTATCAGAAAATGAAAACTCCATTTTGTTCCGGTAGAAATACTGTTTTTTAGATCCTAAAATAGGTGTTATTTCAGGAAGTTCTAGATGACCAATACGTATCAAATTATTCTCTACCTCTTTTTGTTTGTAGAAAAGTTGATGGTCATAACCCATATCTTGCCACTTACACCCACCGCACGTACCAAAATGTTGGCATACTGGAGTTACTCTTTTATCGGAAAGTGTATGGAATTTTGTAGCAGTACCTTCAAAATAAGCTTTTCTTTTTTTTGTAGTTTGGACATCAACAACATCTCCTGGGACTGTATTGTTTAAAAATATAACACGGCCGTCTGGAGCCTTACCTATAGTTTTGCCTTTTGCACCTGCATCTACTACCGTTACATTTTCAAAAATAGTTTTTGTTTTATTACTTTTTCTACGCATGCCGCAAAAATAGATTGTTTTTATTTAAGTACATAAAAGTTTATAATTTTATAAACTTTTAAAAGCGAAATTCATCGATATAATCACGAATTTGATAAAAAACTTTAGTAGTATTTTTATATTTATTAATTTGCGGTCTCTAGGGGTGATTTCTCTCCCACGCTGAATTTTCGAAACTTCGAAAGGATAAAGGTAGAGGAGGAATGGTTATTTTATTCATATTTAAATTTTATTAGAATGGCTATTTTAGAAACTATGACTTCTAAGGACGTAATTGCTTTAGAAGACAAGCATGGAGCACACAATTATCATCCATTACCTGTAGTATTAAGTAAGGGAGAAGGCGTTTTTGTTTGGGATGTAGAAGGTAAAAAGTATTATGATTTTTTATCTGCTTATTCTGCAGTAAACCAAGGACATTGTCATCCAGAAATTGTTGGGGCAATGACCAAACAAGCGCAAACACTTACATTAACTTCTAGAGCATTTTACAATGATGTGTTAGGGAAGTATGAGAAGTATGCAACAGAAACCTTTGGTTTTGATAAGTTGTTACCTATGAACACAGGGGCGGAAGCAGTAGAGACCGCTTTGAAGATTTGTAGAAAATGGGCTTATGAGAAAAAAGGAATTCCAGAAAATCAAGCACAGATTGTGGTTTGTGAGAATAACTTTCATGGAAGAACTACTACAATTATTTCATTTTCTAATGACCCTGTTGCTCGTAAGAATTTTGGACCTTACACAGACGGATTCTTAAAAATAGAATACGATAATTTAAAGGCTTTAGAAGAAGTTTTAGAGAACAATAAAAATATTGCAGGCTTTCTAGTAGAACCAATTCAAGGAGAAGCAGGGGTTTATGTGCCTTCCGAGAATTATTTGAAAGACGCTAAAGCACTTTGTGCAAAGCATAATGTATTGTTTATAGCAGATGAAGTACAGACTGGTATAGCAAGAACAGGGAGGCTTTTGGCTACTTGTGGTAATTGCGATTGTGCAGACAAGCATTGTAGTGGTACTCCAGAAGTAAAAGCTGATATTTTAATATTAGGAAAGGCATTATCTGGTGGTGCGTATCCAGTATCTGCCGTTTTAGCTAATGATGCTATTATGGGGGTAATACAGCCAGGAAATCACGGTTCTACATTTGGTGGTAATCCTATAGCAGCGGCGGTTGGCGTTGCAGCGTTAGAGGTTATTAAAAATGAAAACCTTGCGCAGAATGCTTTTGATTTAGGAGAATTATTTAGAGCAGAACTAAACAAGTTTATTCCTACTAGTTCTATCGTTAATGCGGTACGTGGTAAGGGGTTGTTAAATGCTATTTTAATTAATGATACAGAAGAGAGCTCAACGGCTTGGGATATTTGTATGGCTTTGAAAGAAAACGGACTTTTAGCTAAGCCTACGCATGGAAACATCATTCGTTTTGCACCGCCTTTAGTTATGACTAAAGAACAGTTGTTAGATTGTGTTGCCATTATTACCAATACACTTCAGAAGTTTGAAAAATAATATTTTCACTGTTTAATAAAAAAAATCCCGAAGCTTTTGCCTCGGGATTTTTTGATTTAAAGTGTTGTCTTTTATTAAAAATTTCCGTCTGCTGCTGCAGCAACGATAAAAGCAATAATAACGCCAAAGTATAAAAGGAAAAACAGGAGGTAAATGGCCGCTATTGCCAAACCGATATAAGATAATATCTTGCCTGTTTTAGAATTTTCATACCCTGTGTATTCACCAGTGCTTTCCGCATAAATCCGATGCGCTTTTTTAGCACTTGAAAGTCCAAGGAAACTAAATATAGCACCAAAGGGACCACAACAAAAAAGGGTCAATGCAATTGATAGAATCCCGTAAGTTAGGGCTTCACTAGATCCGGGTAATGATTGTTGATGAATAAATTAGTTTGTTATTGTTGTTGTTGCATTTCTTCTGCCCATTCCATTAATCTTTCTTGCATTTCGGCATCTTTACCTGTTGCTTTAAGATAAATATAAAACACTACCATTATTAAACTTAGCACCAAACTGATAATCGCAATAATTTTTGTAGTTTTTACAATGCCATAATTTGAGTATTCTTCTGGATTCTCATTGTATAATTCAGTATCCTTTTTCACAAGAAATAGAGAAATACCTGCCAGTATTAAACCACCAAATCCATTACTGCAACAGCAGCCAATAAAGGAAATAATCGATAGTACTAATGCAGCAGTTGCTTTTGGTAATTTTTGTTGTTCCATTGTTTAGTTGTTTTAAAATTTAGTTATTAATTAATTTTAATAATTACCTCCAGATTCAAGTCCTTCAGTCCACTGTCTGGAAAATTCTGTAGTCCAAGCTTCCCATCCTACCGTAGATAAGGTATAAATAATAATAATAATAATAATTAATATATTTAAGATTAATGCAATTAAAGCAACAATTTTACCTGTTTTAATTATATTATAATTATCATATACTTCTGGTTTTTCTTCATAAAGTTTTTGTGATTTAGTTGCCATGAAAAAGGCAATTGCAGAAGGTATTATTCCAAGTGCAGCAAAACAGCAGCACAAATATCCCAATATTCCTAATACAATAATCATTGTTGCATTGGGAAGTTTTTGTTGTTCCATAGTTTCGGGTTTTGGTTATAAAAATTTTAATATATAATTGATTAGTATTAATAAAACGGTAATACTTGTAAGTGAAATGATTATTTTGTTAGACCCTTTAATGGTGAAAAAATTATTGACAATAAGAAAACCAAAAAGTAATAGCAGAGTATAAATAGCAGGATACATTTTAAAAGCAGCTCCAAATTCTCCGTGAAGAATTAACGCAACTGAGCGTTGAATACCGCAGCCAGGACAGTCAACACCCAATATTTTTTTACTAAAACACGGGAGCATGTACTCGTCTAATTTTAAAATATAAGTTGCCAGCTGCATTTTTTACTTTAAATTGAATTCTTTTGCCGAAAATTACTATTATTTTTAACCAATGAAAATAAAACAAATCATTTATTTTATCTTAATTATAATGGGGGCTCTCATTATGGGGTATGGCCCTAGGTTTATCGTGAAAGAATATGCCTTAGCTATTGGTGTTGTTTTCATAATGTTTGGTGCCTATAAGACCAGTACTTCTTGGAAAGAACCTGAGGAAAAATCAAAAGAATTATAATATGTCTTTTAAAATTGATGATAGGGTAGAAGCTATGGATGATACGATCACAGGTATCATTAAAGAAATGAAGGGTGATAAAATTACGGTTTTAAGTGATGATGGATTTCTGCTGATATACCAACCATCAGAGTTAATTAAAATTATAGACGATCGTAATCTTACCGTTTCTAATTTTGAAATTGCAAAAATTAAATCTGAAAAAGCAATCCCTAAAAAAAGAAATTCTCAGCTTGTTAAGCCAAAAGAACGAAGCGCTCCCAAGATGGAAGTAGATTTGCATATTCATAATCTAGTCCCATCGCAACGAGGCATGTCTAACTATGATATGTTAAACATACAATTGGATACCGCTAAAAGACAATTAGAATTTGCTATTCGGAAAAAAATACAAAAAGTAGTATTTATCCACGGGGTAGGACAAGGAGTTCTTAAAGAAGAACTACATTACTTGTTTGGTAGATATGATGCTGTAAAATACTACGATGCAGATTATCAGAAGTACGGATTAGGTGCTACTGAAATTTATATTTATCAAAACAGTTAATTGGAAGTAACAGTTCCAAATTCCTCAACTGCTAAATCTGTAATTCGTTGATTGCTACTCGTAATTAAACTAATGGTATTCAGTTGTATGTTATGCTCATATTCTGGAGCATCCACGGTTCCTGTAGAAGTAGTGGTAATGGTAAGTGTTGCTTGTGTAGCTGTAATTTCATCAAGTACTGTTGGGGTACTTGGAGGAATGTCATCACAAAAATAATCACTAGTAACAGTATCTGAGAATAGCCTGTAAACAATGGTAGAGGCTGTTGAGCTTGTTAATTCAACAGTAATACTACCTTCTTCTTGCGTTAAGACATTAGCCGCTAAAATTAAAATTAAAGACTCATCATCATTAATCTTGAATAGTGTATTTGCTTGTGCAATATCAATAGCAGTACAAGTTTGTATACTTACATCATCAAAATCAAGAGATTCAATTTGTAAATCACCATCATCACAAGAAGAGATGAATATGAATATAAAAACAATATATAGCTTCTTCATTACCAAGTTTTAATTTATTATCCTGCTTCAAATTTACAAGTTTTAATTGCTAATTACCTAGTGGTTTATGTTCATTTTATGAAAAGCTATAAATTTACAGGGGTAATTTTTTTTCAAACGAATTAATTCATTTTTTTATCGCGCTAATTATTTCCTAATTGGGGTGTAATAAAATTTAATTCTTTTAATTTAGCACTCCTTATTAGATGTTAGAGAATGCGAAAAGTTTATTTAGATAATGCGGCTACAACACAGGTTAGAGAATCTGTTATCAAAAAAATGCAAGATGCTTTGGCAGAATGCTATGGTAATCCTTCTTCTACCCATAGTTTTGGTCGTACGGCAAAGACAGCTATAGAGAGAACCAGAAAAACTATTGCTAAATACATTAATGCACATCCTTCTGAAATCATATTTACTTCTGGAGGTACCGAGGCTGATAATATGATTTTGCGTTGCGCTGTGCGCGATGCAAAAGTAACCACAATTATAACTACTAAAATTGAGCATCATGCGGTACTTCATACCGTAGAAGAGCTTGAAAAGGAATACGGGATTACCGTAGCTTATGTAGATTTAGATGCCTATGGTAATCCTAAATTATCACATTTAGAAGCTTTGTTGCAAAAAGATGATGCCAAGAAATTGGTGAGTTTAATGCATGTAAATAATGAAATAGGGAATATTATTCCATTAGCAGAAATCGCAACACTTTGTAAGACTAATAATGCGCTGTTTCATTCAGATACAGTGCAATCTTTAGGGCATTTACCTTTTGATGTTCAGCAGGTCTCTGCAGATTTTTTAACAGCAGCAGCACATAAATTTCATGGACCAAAAGGTATAGGTTTTGCTTTTGTTAGACGAAATTCTGGTCTAAAACCTATGATTTTTGGAGGGTCACAAGAGCGTGGTTTTAGAGCAGGCACCGAAGCTTTTCATAATATTGTTGGTTTAGAAGAAGCGTTTGTATGTGCGTATGATAATCTAGCAGAAGAAAAAGCCTATGTTACAGATTTGAAAACTTACTTTATAGAGCAGCTCAAAATGGCGCTACCCGAAGTTCAATTTAATGGACATTCAGGAGATTTAGAAAAGAGTACCTACACTTTGGTTAATGCTAGATTACCTTTTGATGCGCAAAAATCTTTAATGCTTTTATTTCAATTGGATATTAAAGGTATAGCTTGTTCTAAAGGAAGTGCTTGCCAGTCTGGTAGTGATTTAGGATCACACGTACTTACGGAGATTTTGAGTCCTGAAGAAATGAAAAAGCCGTCAATTCGCTTTTCATTTTCAAAATATACGACCAAAGACGACTTAGATTATGTTATTGGAGAACTAAAAGCTTTTGCCGAAAATTAATTCTGCTTCTTGTTTTTAACTCTTTCGGTATCGTAAGGGAATTTTTTTGTGGCCTGTTTCATCATTAGATCAATTAAATCTCGGGTATTCTTACCAGATTTTTTATTGATTTTCTTTTCGTAACGCCATAACAGTTTTCCGCTTTCGCCATCACTTATCTTAATGCCGATTCGGCCATAATCGGCTTCACCTAAAATATAGTCCATAAAACTAAATTCCGTAGGAATACCATCCGATAGTAAAATATTTAAATGCGTATTTCCGCTTATAATGCCATCTACATTTAAAATCTTACATAAATCTTTGATGCTATAGATATCAATGTTATCATAGTTAATGTTATTCTGAGCAAGAATAGCATTGGTGTTTTTAGTATTCTGAAACTCTACCGTAAATTTCTTTTTCTTTTTAGGTTGCGAAAAGTAAATCTCAAGAGCATCTTGTACTGCGTAACCTTCTTTCTGTTCCAAGGCCTTTTTTTCTTCTTTCGATAAAGTTTCTTCTAAATCTAAATTTGTAAAGAAAGGTAAAATTGCTAATTCCTTATGATCTTTAGAAAGCTCATTAAATTTAGGACTTTCATAAATATCCTTTTGAGAAAAAGAAAACTGTGTGATAAATAATACGAGTATGATACTTAATTTTTTCATTGTACTGGTTCTAAAATCGCATGCGAACTTTTAAATTTAAAATCCGACTTGTTAAATAATTAGGCACTGCAAATTGTTGTTTTGTGTCTATGTCACGAACCCATGTGTTCGTTATCGAATTCTGGTTGTTGAATAAATTAAATAATTCAAATCCGCCAGACAGTTCTTTAAAACCACTAAGCCAACTATTTTTGGATGCTTGTTTGTTTTCGTCTACAAAAGTATAGGAAATTCCTAAATCTGCCCGTTTATAATCTCTTAATCTACTATTAAATAAATACGGGTCTGCATTATTTGGAGAACCGCCAGGGAGACCTGTGTTGTATACCAAGTTTAAATACATTTTTACATTGGGTATAGAAGGAATGTAATCTTGAAATAAAACGCCGACTTTTATGCGTTGATCTGTGGGTCTGGCGATATATCCGCGATTGTCGCTGTTTTCTTCTGTTTTCATATAACCAAGACTTACCCAAGATTCTGTTCCAGGTACAAAGGCACCATTTAATCTAAACTCTGTACCATACACATAGGCTTTGGCATTATTGTTTGCGGCATAGCGTATCCGTACATCTTCAACAGTATATGTATTTACGTTACTTAAATCTTTGTAGTAGGCTTCGCTTACAAGTTTAAAAGGGCTATTCCAAAGCATAAAGCTATATTCATTGGTAAGGACGGTGTGGATAGATTTCTGTGCTTTTACATTTGGATTTACTCTGCCATTCAAATCTCTAAACTCACGGTAAAATGGTGGTTGGTGATATACTCCAGCTGCAATTTTAAAAAACATGTCTTTTTCCCAGTTGGGTTTAAATGCTATTTGCGCCCTAGGGCTGAAAACTGTTTGAGCATTGCGCGCTATATTTTTTCCAGAAACAGACCAATGTTGTGTCCTTGCTCCGATATTTAAGTATAGTGCATTAGATTGCCAATCAATCTGTTTGCTGTACTGTAGATACGCAGACAATCTATTTGTCTGAACGTAATTGGTGGCATTTACACTCTCTAAAGCAGTTATAGGAGTATTAAAAGGCGTGGCGGGCTCATTATTGGTAAACTCGCTCGTACTTGGTCTTACTAAGAATCCTAAAGAATCTAAGAATTCTGATTCTCTTAATTGGTCTCTAATGTCCTCGTGACTGTATTTTGTGCCCCATTCTAATTTACTTGTATTTTTATGATAAATACCTTTGTGTTCTAGGTTAAAGATTAAGGCGTCTAAGGTGTTTCTAGCGCTATTAAGTTGTGTTCCTAAACTTTTGGTATTAGAAACTGTGCCTAATTCAGAATTCAAGTCGCCCAACTGGTATTGTGCAATAATACTAGAAGATTCTTCTTCTATAGTATGGTATAGTGATGGGATAAATTTAAGTGTTGTATTTTCAGTGAGATGGTAAGTAATTTTTAAAGCACCGGACGCCGTATTATATTGATTGTGTTCTTGGCCTGCATAAAAAATCGTCAAAGATTTAGGGTCATTTAAGGTTCCAAAATTGGTAGTTCTTGCGCTAGGCTTATTTTGATAATCATTTACAGAAAACGTCCCTAAAAAGCCAATATTTATTTTTTTTGAAATTGTATAACTCTCATAGGTTTGAAAGTCAAAAGCTACCGGATTAATATTCGTTACTGTTTCTTGTGAGTTTATCAGTAAACTATTATCTCTGTATCGCACACCGGTTATAGTGCCTAATTTTTTATTTCTTCCACTAGTTTCTATAGTGGCATTAGCACCTAATAAACTTGCATCTACCTGCACACCGTAAGAAACTGGGTTTTTATAGGTGATGTCTAAAACAGATGAGAGTTTATCTCCGTATTTTGCTTGAAAACCTCCAGCTGAAAAGCTTACATTCTGAATCATAGCACTATTGATAAAACTCAAGCTTTCTTGCTGACCAGATCGTATTAAAAATGGTCTGTATACTTCAATTTCATTTACATAGACTAAGTTTTCGTCAAAATTACCCCCGCGTACATTGTACTGTGTGCTTAACTCATTGTTAGAGGATACTCCTGGTAATAGTTTTAATACATTTTCTACTCCTGCAGTTGCCCCTGGTAACAGTCGGATAATTTCGGGCTCAATTGTGGTGATAGCGTCCACAGTTTTTCTTCCGGAAGCTGTAATGGTTATTTCACCTATTTGAGTAATAGCAGTGTTTAAAACCGGATTGAATTCAAAAGTTTCATTTGTACTTAGAAGTACGTTGTTTAAAACCACATTTTTATAACCAACATGAGAAAAGCTAATGTTGATTTGCTGATCTGCATCAACCTCTAAAAAGTAAAAGCCATTTTCGTCAGAGATGGTTCCTTTTGCAGCAGTACGGACGTTAGTGTTTGAAAGAGGTACATTAGTAGCATCTAAAATAACTCCAGTAATCACTGCTTTTTGGGCGAGTAGAACAACTGGAAATAAAAGAAAACAAAATAATTTAATACATTTCAAAATCTATTTTCTGTAGAATGAACTCTTAAAGGTAGTGCTATTTCCTACATTATCTGTCACTACAACTTCTAAGTTACACTCTTTTTGATCTACGATATTAGCATCAAAGTTATAGGTAATGGTATTCTTTTTTGGTTCATATTCCATAAGAATCCACTTTCCATTTAAGGTAGCAGAGTAGGTGTCTATTCCGCTTAAATCATCCGTAATTTGTAAACTCAGGTATTTGTAATTACTTAACCATTGTTTTTCCTTAAAATTGGTAGCACGGACCTTAGGGGCAACGCTATCTTTTGCAATAGTATAAGTTCCTAAATTTCTGGTACGTGTAGAAAAGGTATTGCCTCTTTTGTATGTGGTCATATGACTAGGGCGCAGTTTGCTATCTAAACGAGCAATAAATAATTGTTTTCTTTCTTCTGGGGAAAATTTAGCAGCATCAAAAGTAATGGTGAAATTCTGATGTGCAGGAACGGTGCTATTATGAATGGTAACCGTATCTGCTCCTTTCTTTAAATCGATATAAAAATCCTCATAAAAAGTATTGGATGGGAAATAAACTTGTGCTCCTCCTAAATCATAAGTATTCGGTTTTTTGGCTACCAAATAATGTGCTGTCTTATCTTCTTTTTTTGAGATTTTTAAGACTTCCTTTTTTCCTTCAACTGGGATAACCACTTTGGTGGTATTGTTTTCAATGTCTTTCATAAGAATTTCAACATTGTAACTAAGACCCTCTGCCACATCTATTTCACCATTATTATAGACTTCGTTATAGATACTCATGGTATTGCGTGGCGTTTTGAACAATTTTTGAATGCGCTGACGGTACCTTCCAAAGTGTTGATAATCTATTAAGGTATTAATATACCTTGTTTCGCCGAAAGAAAAAGACTCTAAATCGTAATCGGTGTAGATCTTTCCGTTGACTAGTTGCTGCACTTGGTACAAGCCATTTTGGTTGGCAGCTAAGTCTTGCCTGTCAAAAGAATTGATGCCAAAACCAATGGTTCCTGTAGCATATACTTTTTCAGCAAGAAAACTCCCGTCGCTTTGCTTAGAAAATTTTAATTCTAATTTATTAGCACTTTGGTTTACTTGGCTGTCTTTGCTTAATGGGTAAACATAAAGTCCTGATAATACCGGTACAGTATTGTCTTTAATATCATAACCGTATAATAACGGATTCGTTGGTTTTTCAGAAACACTACTTCTAATCTCAAAATGCAAATGTGGTCCTGAAGAGCCTCCTGTGTTCCCGGTATAGGCAATAAGTTCTCCTTGGTCTACTTTAAGCTCGCCAAAATCAGGAAATACTTCTACTTCAAATGCTTGTTTTTTGTATTGTGTTTTATTGATGTATTCTTCTATTTTAGGAGAAAATTTTTGCAAGTGTCCATAGACCGAAGTATATCCATTAGGATGCGCAATATAGATTACTTTACCGTAGCCCCATAAAGATACTTTTATTCTCGTAACGGTTCCATCAGCAATAGCATAAGCTTTTAGACCTTCTCGTTGTTGTGTTTTTATGTCAATACCACTATGAAAGTGATTGCTTCTTAATTCGCCGAAAGTTCCTGCTAATACTAGCGGAATATCTAATGGAGATCTAAATGCATCTTGAGGAAAATTTTCTTGAGCAAATGCAGTACTAATAAATAGGAATATTAAACCAAATATGGTTGCTTTCATAATTAAGATAACTTGTGGTACGAAAGTAATTAATACATTTTAAAACGTGAAAACAATGTTGTGTTAAAAAATGAAGGATCGTACTTTTTTGTAAAAAAGACGCAAAAAAAATAATATTTAAAAAAAGAATTGGGAAGTCTTAAGATGTGTGTTAACTTTGTGTAAAATGCATTGCTATTTGCACATGAGTGAATTAGTAGATATAGTAGACTCTTTAGAAAACAAAATTAGTAAGTTACTGCACAAGTTAGAACTTTTGCAGCAAGAGAACATTAAATTACAAGAAGAGGTTGCTAACGTAGAAAATGAAAAAATCGACGCTAATAATACGCTTGTTGTTTGGGAGGAAAAATATAATTCTCTTAAGCTAGCAAATTCGATGCTGGGTAGTAATACGAATAAAACGGAAGCTAAGCTTAAAATAAATACATTAATCAGAGAATTAGATCATTGTATCGCACAATTGTCTGAATAATACGTAACAATATCATGGCGGAAAAGCTCAAAATAAAACTTTCTATTGCTGATAGAGTTTATCCTTTAACGATAGATCCTAGTCAGGAAGAAGGTTTGCGTAAAGCGGCTAAAAATATAGAGCAGCTTGCGAAGAATTTTGAGAGTAATTATGCAGTAAGAGATAAGCAAGATGTCTTGGCAATGTGTGCCTTGCAATTTGCTTCGAAGATAGAACAACGAAGTATTGAACAAATGGAAGATACCACGGAAGTCACGGCAAAATTAAAAGCCTTAGATGAATTGGTTTCTGAAAAGCTAGGTGTAAAATAGAGTAAATACGTTCTTTAAAATAAATAAAGTTACTACCCACATTGGTGATTATTTTTGACAAACTCAACGTTAAATTGTTTAAAAAGGGTGAGTTTAAGTTGTAAAAGCATGCCTGCTAGTCCAGGACCCTTGAGCAATTTGTTAGCCCTAAACTTGTTTTTTTGGAGTTTGTACAAAACTTCGACCCAATGTGGGTTTTTTTATATAAATAGTTAAAATTATGGATGGTATAACAATAGGGATAATAGCAGTGTTGGTTGGTGTAGCGATTGGCTTTGCTGTTGCAAAATTTATGGAAAAAGGGAAGGCCTCTAAAACCATACAGAGTGCGAAAAAAGAGGCTGAAAGGGTATTAAGAGATGCCAATGTAGAAGGAGAGAATATTAAGAAAGATAAAATATTTCAGGCTAAAGAAAAGTTTTTAGAATTAAAGGCAGAGCATGAAAAAGTAATTAACACCAAGGATAAAAAGATTGGTGAAGCGGAGAAAAGAACAAGAGATAAAGAGTCTCAAATTAGTAGTGAATTAGCAAAAAACAAAAAACTTAGCGATCAATTAGAAGCACAGATTAAAGAGGTTTCTTATAAGAATGAATTTTTTGATAAGAAACAGTCAGAATTAGATAAATTGCATAAAAATCAAGTACAACAGCTTGAGGTAATTTCCGGTTTATCTGCAGAAGAGGCTAAAGGGCAGCTTTTAGAATCACTTCGTGAAACTGCAAAATCTGATGCCATGTCCTACATGCAGTCTACCATGGAGGAGGCTAAATTAACAGCCCAACAAGAGGCTAAGAAAATCATTATAAACACAATTCAACGTATAGGAACAGAAGAGGCTGTTGAAAATTGTGTGTCTGTATTTAACCTTGAGTCAGACGATGTAAAAGGTAGAATTATTGGTCGTGAAGGACGTAACATTAGAGCTTTAGAGGCAGCTACAGGAGTAGAGATTGTAGTAGATGATACGCCAGAGGCAATTATTCTTTCTTGTTTTGATTCTGTACGTAGAGAAGTAGCTAGATTGTCCCTTCATAAATTGGTGACAGATGGGCGTATTCACCCAGCACGTATTGAAGAGATCGTTAAAAAGACTGAAAAGCAAATAGAACAAGAAATTGTAGAAATAGGAAAGCGCACGGTTATCGATTTAGGAATTCATGGATTGCATCCTGAATTAATTAGAGCGGTAGGTAGAATGAAATATCGTTCTTCTTATGGGCAAAACTTACTACAACACTCAAGAGAAGTTGCAAAACTTTGTGGTGTAATGGCAGCAGAGCTTGGTTTAAATACCAAGATGGCTAAAAGAGCTGGTTTATTACATGATATAGGTAAAGTTCCTAACACAGAGGCAGAGATGGAAACTCCGCATGCTATTTTAGGAATGCAATGGGCAGAGAAGTTTGGAGAAAAGCCAGATGTATGCAATGCTATTGGAGCTCACCATGATGAAATTGAGATGAAAAACTTAATTGCTCCAATTGTTCAGGTGTGTGATGCTATTAGTGGCGCACGACCTGGTGCAAGAAGACAAGTATTAGATTCCTATATACAGCGTCTTAAAGATTTAGAAGAAATAGCCTTTGGTTTTGGTGGTGTGCAAAAAGCATACGCAATACAAGCAGGTCGAGAACTACGTGTTATTGTAGAATCAGAAAAGGTAACTGATGATAAAGCGGCAGAATTATCTTTTGAAATTTCTCAAAAAATACAGACAGATATGACGTATCCTGGTCAGGTTAAAGTAACCGTAATCCGCGAAACTAGAGCGGTGAATGTGGCTAAATAGTCTATAAATTATATAATAGTAAAAAAGCGAACCTCAAAAGGGTTCGCTTTTTTTTGTTTCATAACTCGCCTGTTTTCAGATGCTTATTGCGTGTTTTAACAGAATATTTTGAATTTAGAGGTCTTGTAATTGTATCTTTAGAGAGACTAAAAACTATTATAATGACAACAAAAAAACTCTTTAATTATTCTATGTTAACTGTATTTGCAGCAGCATTAACATTTACTTCATGTAAGGAAAAACAAGAAGTTCCAAAAGAAGATGCAGCAATGTTATCTGTGGAATTTGAAAAGTATGAATTGGAAAACGGACTTGATGTAATTCTACATCAAGATAAAAGTGACCCTATTGTTTCTGTAGCTATTCAATACAATGTAGGGTCTAACCGAGAAAAAACAGGAAGAACTGGATTTGCACACCTTTTTGAGCATATGCTTTTTCAAGAATCGGAAAATGTTCCTCAAGATCAATTTTTTAAAAAAATTCAGGATGCTGGTGGAACCCTAAATGGAGGTACTTGGAAAGATGGTACGGTGTACTACGAAGTGGTACCTAAGAATGCTATGGAAACGGTGCTTTGGTTAGAGAGTGATCGTATGGGGTATTTGATTAATACAGTGACCGAATCGGCTTTTAATAATCAGCAAGAAGTAGTACAGAATGAAAAAAGACAACGGGTAGATAACAATCCTTACGGGCATGAAGGTTGGGTGTTAGATAAGAATATATATCCAGAAGGCCACCCTTATAACTGGCAGGTAATTGGAGAATTGGAAGATTTACAAAATGCCACGGTAGAAGATGTAAAAGAATTTTATGATAAATTCTATGGGCCTAATAATGCTACCTTGGTTTTAGCAGGAGATTTTGAAAAAGAAGATGCAAAGGCTTTGGTAGAGAAATATTTTGGGGAGATTAAAAGAAGGCAAGAAGTAGCGCCTCTAGAGCCTCAACCTGTCACTATTGCAGAAACGGTGAGATTATATCATGAAGATAATTTCGCTAATACGGCCCAGTTAAATATGGTTTGGCCCACTACCTACCAATATACAGAAGACGCATATGCTTTAGACTTTTTATCAGAATTGATTTCTAATGGAAAAAAAGCACCTATGTATAAGGTGTTAGAAAAAGAGAAAGAACTTTCTTCACGTTTTTATGCTTATAATAACTCTCAAGTACTTGCTGGAGAATTTCATGTAACCGTAACAGCTAATAGTGGTAAGAGTTTAAATGATATTGAAAAAGGAATGTTCGAAGCCTTTGCTCGTTTTGAGAAAGATGGTATTACAGATCGGGATGTAGAACGTATTAAAGCAGGATTAGAAACAGATTTCTATAATGGTATCAGTAGTGTTTTAGGAAAATCATTTCAATTAGCGCAATACAATACATTTGCTGGTGATCCTGGATTTATAGAGAAGGATATTGAAAACATTAAAAAGGTGACCAAAGAAGATGTCATGCGAGTATATGAAACGTATATAAAAGATAAGCCTTTTGTTATTACTAGTTTTGTTCCTAAGGGACAGATGGAATTAATTGCAGAAAATTCTACAAAAGCAGCTGTTGTTGAAGAGGAAATTAAAGAGAATGTTACCAAAGTTATTGAAGAAACTTCTGAAGAAATTGTAAAAACGCCTTCTAAAATAGATCGTTCTATAGCACCCAATCAAGGTGAAACTCCGACGCTAAACGTGCCTGCAAGTTGGACATCTACTCTAGGAAACGGACTTAAAGTGTACGGTATTGAGCAGAACGAAATACCAACCGTTAATTTTAGTTTGAGAATAGATGGTGGCCATCTTTTGGATGACATGGAGAAGAATGGAGTCGCAAATCTAATGACGGATATTCTAATGGAAGGAACTAAAAATAAGACTCCAGAACAATTAGAGGAAGAAATTGAAATGCTTGGAGCTAGCATAAACATGTATACGACCAATGAAGCAATTATTATGAGAGGGAACACCTTGGTTCGTAATTTTGATAAAACTATGGCATTGGTAAAAGAAATTCTTTTGGAACCTAGATGGGATGAGGCAGAATTTTCGCGTATTAAAACGAGTACGATTAATGGGATTAAACGTTCAGATGCAGATCCTAATACCGTAGCAGATAGAGTGTATAAGAAAATACTTTATGGAGAAGATCATATATTTAGCTACCCAACCAGTGGTACAGCGGCTTCTGTAGAAGCGATTACTATAGCTGATTTAAAAACTTTTTATACGAATAATTTTTCACCATCTATTAGTAGTATGCATGTTGTTGGAAAAATTGATGAGGCTACTGTTTTAGAAACCTTAAAAGAATTAGAAACCAGTTGGGCAGCAAAAGAGGTGACTATTCCAGAATATCCTATCGTAAATACTAGAGATAAGGCTTCTTTATATTTTGTTGATATACCAGATGCAAAACAGTCTGTTATTAGTATTGGTAATATTGGACTATCACGAACAGATAAAGATTTCTTCCCTGCAGAAGTAATGAATTATAAATTAGGAGGATCATTTTCAGGGAATGTAAACTTAATTCTAAGGGAAGAAAAAGGATATACGTATGGTGCGCGTTCTGGGTTTAGTGGAAGTAAGGTTCCAGGAACATTTACAGCATCATCTAGCGTACGTACAAATACTACAGGAGAATCTGTTAAGATCTTTAAAGATGAGATCGCAAAGTATAAAGAAGGTATTTCAAAAGAAGACCTAGACTTTACTAAAAATGCTCTAATTAAATCAAATGCACGTCGTTTTGAAACTCAAAGATCATTATTGGGAATGTTACAAGAGATGAGTGAATATGGTTTAGCGTCAGACTATATAGAAAAAGAAGAAGATGTTATTCGTACTATGACTTTAGAAGATCATAAAGCCTTAGCTAATAAGTTACTTAATCAAGATAAAATGGCTTATATCGTAGTGGGAGACGCCGCGACGCAGTTTGAACAATTTAAACTGATGGGCTTTGATGAAGTGAAACTAATCACTAAAGACGGCGAAGAATCTAATCTAGATTCCGCTAGGTATTAAAAATTATTCTATTTTATACTTTAAAAAGAGCGTTGTATTGCAACGCTCTTTTTTATTGTAATAGGGTTTGGTTAGTCGACCATAAATAAGGCATTTGCGAAAAACAATTTTCCGTTTTCCCAAAATCCTCGAAACAAAGGGTTGTCTACCATATAAACTACGTGACCACGGCCATAATTTTCAGTGCCAAATACAAGGGTATTCGCTATTCTTTTTCTAGCTTCACTACCTGCGAATCCTGCAGCAGGAGTTGTTTCTTCTTCTAAATACACTGCGGTGCCTTCTTTTAAATATTCAAAAGAATCATCTCCTAATTTTAACGTAAAATAACTATCACCATAGCCAAAGGCTAAAGGGTTTGTATGGTCTACTTTTGTTTTAAAGATAGCACCCGTAATTAAATCCTTAATCCCTTCTCGTTCAGAGTTTTCATACGTAATTAGGTGTTTAATTAAAGTACTGTCTTTTTCTGCTTTTTTACTTTTTATACTAAATCCACTTTTGCCTTCGAGGCCTTCAATAGCGCCACCCATAGCAATTAGTTTACCGCCATTTTTTACCCATTCCTTCAATTCTTTCTGGATGTTAGTATTCATAAAACTTCCATACCAACCATCTGGGAGGATTAATACATCATATTCTTCTAAATCTTCGGCATTTAAATAATCACTTTCTAATACCGTAACCGGGTATTTTAATTGTTGCTCAAAAAAGTGCCATACTTCGCCAAATTGTAAGGTGCTTGTTGGTTTTCCGGTAAGGACTGCTATATTATTTTTCTTTATTAGGTGTACAGAACTAGACCCAAAATCGTCACCACGATCTACAAAACCAGTAGAAGTGGGTGTTAGGTACTTCGTATGGTTAAAAGAAATCTCAGAAAGTTTTGCCGTGAAATCTTTTTTATTCCGATTGTCAGACTTCGTAATAATTAAACTCCCCCTATCGAATTTTTTTCCTTCAAGGGTAAATGGCTTTTTGGAAAATTTTACTTTGAAATTTTCTTTCAAAAGATCGGCTAAAAAACGAGCATCTTCCATTCCTTTCCACTCAGAAATATATGCATAAGTATCCTCTGAAATATTTGCGCCTTTTGGTGGGTATATGTTCCAAGTATTATCCGAAATAGAATTCACGCTAGCTTCGGAAGCTATAGCATCTAATCCGTATGCATAAGGTAAAGACCATGCGGTGATGTCATAAGTTAACGAGTCACTCAATTTAGCATTAGGCTCAAATAAAACTTTGACTAACGTACCTTTTGGTTGGTCTGTAGAAACTACTAAAGATTCGTTTTTTATTTTACGAGATTTAGTTTTTCCGCTAGTGTAATCAAAACCTTTGACTGTGGTAGCGTTAGACGATCCGTATTCAATTTCGTGTTGTTCTAGTAATTGGGTTAAAGCTTTTATCTTATCATTATCACCGTTTAATACGTAACTTTTATATTTGAAATTTTTGTTGGTGTAGAATTTTTTGAACTCTTCATTTAGTTTTTTTGCGTTACCAGAAGCAACTTCTACAGTAGATATGCCTGTGGTAAAATGGTGTGCAATCCTATCTTTTAACGTTAAGGTATCCCCGCTGCGAGTTAAAATACCTAATCCGGCACGGCCGCTACCACCTTGTTCGTAAGTCATTCCTATTGCTCCATTATACAATGGGTAGGTATCACCGTAGCTAGGGTAGAAAAGATCAAAGACTTCTTTAGTAAAATAAAACCATCCATTTTCATCAAAATATTTAGCATGGTTTTTACCAATAGTCACTTGAAAGTCTCTTTGGAAATTAGTAATCACCTCGTGATAAGGTTCTGCCGCAGGGGCAAAATAATAAGGAGAATCTACACCCTGTTCATGAAAATCTACATGTACATGTGGTAGCCATTGGTTGTATACTTTTAAACGTTGTTGACTTTCAACCTGCGTTAACCAGGCCCAATCTCTATTTAAATCGAACATATAATGGTTAGCTCTACCATTTAACCAACCCTCATGATGTTCTTTGCTTTTTGGATCAACATTGTTTGGGGTATTTCTGTTTTCATTATACCAATTCACATAACGATCACGTCCATCCGGATTAATACATGGGTCTATGATAACCACGGTATTTTTTAAGTAAGATGCTTTTTTTGTTAAAAGCTCATAAATGGTTTGCATTGATGCCTCAGTACTTACACTTTCATTACCATGTACATTGTAACTTAACCATACAATGGCTACTTCGGTATTGCCTTCCCCTCTTGTGTTTTTTAGGTGATTAGCGCGTATGGTTTCAATATTTTTCATATTCTCAGCAGAAGACACATAGGCTAGCATTAAAGGTCTTCTTTCATTGGTCTTGCCATAAGGTTTTAGTGAAACCCTATCAGAAACAGTTTGTGCCAAATAATTGTAATATGCTATAACTTCATGATGTCTAGAAAATTCGGTGCCTAGTTCGTAGCCTAAAAATTCTGAGGGAGATTTAATATTTTGAGCGTTGGTTGCAATGTAAGCAGTTAAAAAAAGTACGACTAAAATTTTTTTCATGTGGTGTTCGTTTGATTTTACTCAAATTTAACATTATTCTAAAGAAGAAATATAAGGGATATAAAAATTATTTTATGCTAGAAAATTTAACTTCTTAACGTATTTTTAGATTCTGGTATGCTTTAAGAATTTTACCTTTACAACCATTTTTAAATAGAATTATGAAGATTGATGGTATTCCATTCAAACAAACTGGGTATTTTTCAAAAATAATGTGTGATTATTTAGAAGAAGTAGACTCCTTAAAACCGTTTTATAATAGATTTCCAGCTTTTGAAAACTTTGAAGCGCAAATCATTGAAAAGCAGAAAAACTTTCCGAGTAGCCATAGAGAAATTCTTTCACAAGCATTAACAAACCAATATGCTCAGATTGAAACTAGTGCGGGTACTAAAGCGAACATAGCTAGTTTAAAAGAAGAAAATACATTTACTATAGTTACTGGGCATCAATTAAATTTGTTTACGGGACCCTTGTATTTTTTATACAAAATTATTGCAACTATAAACCTTACCAAGGCATTACAAAAAAAGCATTCCCAGTATAATTTTGTTCCTGTCTATTGGATGGCAACGGAAGATCATGATTTTGATGAAATTAATTACTTTAACCTAAACGGGAAGAAAATTCAGTGGAATAAAGATGCATCTGGTGGTGTAGGCCGTTTAGATACTAAAGGACTAGAATTATTGAGTGAAACATTAGCTGCGGAACTAGGAGGTGGTAAAAATGCAGAGTACCTCAAGACTCTTTTTGCAAATGCCTATTTAAATCATGCAAATTTAACGGAGGCCACACGTTTTTTAGCAAATGAATTGTTCAAAGACTACGGATTGGTTATTGTTGATGGAGATGACGCAGCCTTAAAACGCTTATTAAAACCTTACGTTCAATCAGATTTAGTAGAAGAGAAATCATTTAAAGCGGTAAGTACTACTATAGAGGCCTTAAATGCTTTGCCAGAGAATTATGGCATTCAAGTGAATCCTAGAGAAATTAATTATTTTTATCTTATTGATGGTGTTCGTGAGCGAATCATAGAAAAGGAAGGTGTCTACTTCGTAAATGATACTAACATTGCGTTTACAAAAGATGAGGTATTAAAAGAATTGGAAAATCATCCAGAACGTTTTTCACCTAATGTAGTTTGTAGACCTTTATACCAAGAAGTAATACTTCCAAACTTGTGTTATATTGGAGGAGGGGGAGAGCTTGCCTATTGGTTGGAGCTTAAAGCTTATTTCGATACCGTTGGCGTTACTTTTCCTATGTTACTTCTGCGAAACTCAGCTTTATTGGTTACGGGAAAGCAAAGCGAAAAGATAGCCAAGTTAGATTTGAATATTTCAGATTTGTTTTTGAAACAGAATACCTTTATTAATAAAAAGATTAGAGCGATATCTAATATTGATGTTGATTTTTCGCCTCAGAAAGAATTGCTGAAAGTTCAGTTTGAAGCGCTATATGATTTAGCTACACAAACAGATCAAAGTTTTTTAGGAGCCGTAAAGGCACAAGAGGTAAAGCAAGTAAAAGGATTAGAGAATCTTGAGAAACGCTTGCTGAAAGCACAGAAACGTAAACTAAAAGATCATGTGATTCGAATAACGGAAATACAGAATGATTTATTCCCGAACAAATCACTACAAGAACGGCAACAGAATTTTTCGCAATTCTATTTAGAATATGGGGATCAATTAATTCCTGCCTTGGTAGAAAATTTGAAGCCATTAAGCCAAGAGTTTACGATTCTTGAATTTAATTAACCTATGACCACAAATACGTTATTCAGTAGAAACCGTATTATTGCTATGGTAAGTTTTATTGCTATAATAGCGATATCTCTTATGAAGAGCGCCATGGAGTTGGAAGATGCAGAACAGGCTTATTTTTCGCAGTGGTTGCGATGGGGTTATGATGATCAGCCACCACTATATACTTGGTTGCAATATGGAGTTAATGCTATTTTAGGAGTTCAAATACTTTCTTTTTCTATAGTGAGAGCTATTATTTTTGCCTTCATTTTAGTATGCTTATTTAGGTTTAGTTTATCCTATTTAAAATCTGAGTCTAAATCAAATTTGGTGGTGTTTTCATTAGCGCTAGTTCCGGTGTTTATAGATTTTACGTTTAGAAGACTATCGCATACGTCCCTTCTGTGCTTACTTATCATTATTACCTATATTCTTATCCAAAAATTAATTCAGAAAAAATCGTTAATTAATTATCTTTTATTAGGTATAGTAATTGGTTTGGGTGTTTTAAGTAAGTATAATTATGTTTTTGTATTAGGAGCTTTAGGAGTAACTATGTTAATTGATAAAGAGGTAAGGCAAGTGCTGCTCAATCCGCGGATTTTGATGGCGATTTTTCTAGCGCTATTAATTGCGGCACCCCATTTTAATTGGCTTTTAGGAGATCAAAATTACCTACAAGAACTTCAGTCTAGTGTAGATTTAAAAACGTCTATGGAAGGCAAGAATAGTATTCCAGTTTTATCGCCTATTATTGCAATGGTTAAAAACATCATAATAATTATTGCGCCATTATTTGTGTTGATTTCTCTTTTAAAATGGCGAAAAAAAATAGATTTAAAATTTGCTCAACAAGATTGGTTGTTTAAAATGATGATTGCACAGATCATCATTATATTTTTATTTTTTGTGATGATGGGTGTTAATAAAACCGAAGAACGTTGGTTTCTGCCGTTGTTATTGCCTTTTTTACCTTTACTGATGAAGGTGATTGATTTTAAGAATGTTAAAAAAATAGAGCGTATAACTTTTATTTTGTTTTTGGTAGTTGTAGGGATCCAGACGATAAGAACACCCGTTGAAAAAATATTTAATATTCCTTCCGATGTACATTTTGGATTTCAACCAATATCAGAAATTTTAAATTCAAAATACCCTAAAGATATTTGGGTTCTTCCTAATGTTACCTATGCAGGAAACATCAGATTATTAAATACGGGTAGAGAAATATATGCCATGGATGATTTTTCTTTACCAGAATTTAAATTGCAAGGAAAAACAACGGTAGAGGTAGAGCTTGGTAAAGAGCAATTAAAGAATCAAAATCCTCAAGATAGTATTTTGGCTTTTGGAAGACGTAAACAGGCAATCTATTTTTTAAAACGCTCGGAGTAAATAACCAGCAACAATTAAAAATTTCAAAATGCACAACATTGATATAGAATTAGTTGAAATGACTCTGGATGTCATGAAGTATGTAATTAATAGAATTACAAAAACATCTCCCGAGCTTGGGCAACCAAAAAAAGAAGAAGAGCTAAAAGCTTTGGTGGGAGAAACTATTACTTCTGAGGGTATTGGTGGTGAAAAAGCTTTTCAATTATTCCGTGATGTCTTAGTGAAAGCAACAGTGCCTATAGATCATCCTAGACATTTGGCCTTTGTACCGGCATCACCCACCAGAGCAGCTATAATGTTTGATTTGGTGACTTCTGCCTCCAGTATTCATGGTGCTTATTGGATGGAAGGAGCAGGAGGTATTTTTTGTGAGAATGAAGCCATGCATTGGTTGGTTTCTTTAACCGGCATGCCGGAAGGATCTTTCGGAGTTTTTACGAGTGGAGGAACAGCCGCAAATTTATCCGCAATGGTAGCTGCGCGTGAAAACTGGAGGCAAGATCCCATAAATAATGATAGAAAAGGAATAATTATAGCCTCGGTAGGGGCGCATTCTTCTGTAAAAGCCATGGCTAAAGTTATGGATGCAGAAATACTCTTAGTCCCTTCTGAAGAAAGAATGGATGCGGGAGATTTAAATGGTTTATTTCAACAATTAACTAAGGAGAAGCAAGAGCGTGTATTTGCGGTGGTAGCGACTGCTGGGACCACAAATGCAGGAATTATAGACGATTTAGACGGTATAGCAGATTTTTGTGAGAATCAAAATTTATGGTTTCATGTAGACGGTGCATATGGTGGTGGTGCGTTGTTAGCAGATTCAGTGCGTCATTTGTTTAAGGGGATAGAAAAAGCAGATAGTATTACGATAGATCCTCACAAATGGCTTTTCTCTCCGTATGATTGTGGTGCTATTTTATATAAAAACCCAGAAATTGCAAAGGCTGCACATTCGCAAGAAGGATCATATCTTGAAATTTTCAAAGATGAAGGTGCACACGGTTTTAATCCGTCCGATTATCAAATACAGCTAACAAGAAGATTACGGGGGCTGCCTTTGTGGTTTTCATTAGCAATGCATGGTGTAGAAAAATATAAGTGGGCTGTAGAATGTGGAATTACATTAGCGAATACCGCAGGAGCGTTTATTACAAAAGATGAGCATGTAGAATTGGTTCGGGAACCTAGCTTGTCTTGTGTGCTTTTTAGAAGAAAAGGGTGGACTCCTGATGACTATAGAAACTGGACCTATGAGAATCACAGAAAAGGATTTGCATTAGTAACTCCTACAAAATGGAAAAATGGAGATGAATTTGAAACGGTTGCTCGTTTTTGCTTCATCAATCCAGATACTACGGAAAAAGATATTTTAGATATATTGGCTACGATGCATTAAGGTACTAGAAATTCGCCTTTCCAATAGTTGTCTTCTCTAGAATATCTAATTTTTATATGATTGGGTTGGTCTAGTTTTAAGTATTCAATTTTATGCGCTTCAATAGTAATGATGCAGAAATGGTTTTCGTCATTTAAATAATCTATGTCCTTCAAATTTTCAATAGCACTACCAGGAGCTATTGTTGTGGTATAGTCTTTCTTAGCATTGTCATTAACTTGATCCCAATACTTAGCTATTTTTTTATCGTTCTTAATTATGAATGCATTGCCTTCAATCTTTAATTGAATTCTTTTTTCAGGATGATAGAGTAAAATGCAAACTTTTGGGTTTTCAATAATATGAGTTACTTTCTTAGATCGTTTGTCTGTAAAGAAACTCAGTTCTAAGTCTTCAGAAAAATCGCGTAGTACTACAGTTCGTAAACGGGCCATTTTGTCTAGGCCCACAGTACCTAGGGTGCCCAATCTAAAAGGGTGTCCATACTCCGTTACACCTTTTTGTAACTCCTCTTTTAATTCGGAAAATACTGCTGTTGTCATATGAAGAATTTTTAGTTTAAAGATGTTTTTTGTCTGATAAAAAAGGCAGATAAAAGGCTTAAAAAAAGGGTGTTGGAAATTTTTATATAAATATAACGAAAAGAACCTTTTCTAAAATTTACATTTTACTATTTTTGCGGATGCAAAATAACGTCCTGATTTTAGATTTTGGTTCTCAGTACACACAACTCATAGCTAGAAGAGTTAGAGAGCTTAATATTTTTTGTGAGATTAAGCCTTACAATAAACTTCCTGAAGATTTATCAACCTATAAAGCAGTGATACTTTCTGGTTCTCCTTTTTCTGTGAGAGCAGAAGATGCACCACATCCTGATTTATCACAAATACAAGGTAAAAAACCGATGTTGGCAGTATGCTACGGAGCGCAATATCTAGCACATTTTCAAGGTGGTAATGTAGCGCCTTCAAATACCAGAGAATATGGTAGAGCTAATTTATCATTTATTAAAACAGACGAACCGTTCTTTGATGCTATCAATGTTGGTAGTCAAGTATGGATGAGTCACTCAGATACAATTAAAGAATTGCCGGCAAACGCTACACGTTTGGCGAGTACTAATGATGTAGAGAATGCCGCATATAAATTAGAAGGAGAAGAGACTTATGCAATTCAGTTTCATCCAGAAGTTTATCATTCTAAAGATGGAAAGCAACTATTAGAAAACTTTTTAGTACATATTGCAGGGGTGGCCCAAACATGGACGCCAGATTCATTTGTAGAAACTACCGTTGCACAATTACAAGAAAAAATAGGTACGGATAAAGTCATCTTAGGGCTTTCAGGAGGGGTAGATTCTTCTGTAGCTGCAATGCTATTGCATAAGGCAATTGGTAAAAATTTACACTGTATATTCGTAAATAACGGATTATTGCGTAAAGATGAATTCCCTAGTGTATTGGAGCAATATGAAGGAATGGGGCTTAACGTTAAAGGCGTAGATGCTTCGGCACGCTTTTTGGATGAGTTGGCAGGAGAGAGTGATCCAGAAAAGAAGCGTAAGATAATTGGACGTGTTTTTATTGAAGTATTTGACGATGAATCTCATTTGGTAGAGGATGCAAAATGGTTAGCCCAAGGTACAATATACCCAGATGTTATTGAGTCTGTATCAGCAACGGGTGGACCATCGGCAACTATTAAAAGTCACCATAATGTAGGGGGGTTACCAGATTTTATGAAATTAAGTGTGGTAGAACCGTTACGTATGTTGTTTAAAGACGAAGTACGAAGAGTAGGAGCTAGTATGGGCTTAGACCCTTTATTGTTAGGTAGACATCCTTTTCCTGGTCCTGGTTTAGCCATCAGAATCTTAGGAGATATTACACGAGAAAAAGTGGCTATTTTACAAGAGGTAGATGCTATTTTTATTAACGGCTTAAAAACAGCGGGACTTTATGATAAAGTTTGGCAAGCTGGAGCCATGCTTTTACCTGTAAATAGTGTAGGAGTAATGGGCGATGAAAGAACTTATGAAAAATGTGTAGCTTTACGTGCTGTAGAAAGTACGGATGGTATGACTGCTGACTGGGTAAATTTACCTTATGAGTTTTTGCAAAAGACATCTAATGATATTATAAATAAAGTTAGAGGTGTCAATAGAGTGGTGTATGATATTAGTTCAAAACCACCAGCAACTATTGAGTGGGAATAAGAATAGAAAATTAGAGTACTAATAATTTGAAGTAAACATTTATTGAAGCAACAGGATTATACAAGTGTAATTTTTGGAGCTTCAATTATAGAGGATCAATACTAAAGAAAATAAAGAAAGATGCAGAGACCATTCGCGAAATACTTTTTACCAACACTATTGTTTATGTTGGTAAGCTTTTCGGCAGTAGCTCAGAAATTTACAACACATGCTGTAAAAAAAGGAGAAACTATTCATAGTATTTCTACACAGTATAAAACAACACCAGAGCGTATTCTAAGCTTAAATAAAGAAATAAAAAATGTAGCGGAATTAAAACCCAGTACCATTTTAATTATTCCTTTAGATGCTAAAGCAGCAGAATCTTCTGGAGTTGCCGTCAAGACAGCGGGTGGTGCTACAGCAGGAGAGGTTATACTTGTGCAAGAAGAGCCTACAAGTTTTATTTCTTATAAGGTTAAAAGAAAAGATAATCTATTTAGACTAGCAGAAAAATTTGATGTGAGCCAGGATGCTATCAAGAAATACAATAAAGAATTGTATTCTGTGCAATTGAAAAAAGGAATGACGTTAAAAATTCCTAAATTCAAAAAGATGAAGCCTGAGGAGAATCCTTTTAATAGTGATCTTTTTGAAATGTATACAGTAAAACCAAAAGAAACCAGATGGTCTATCGTAAACAAATACGGTATTACTATTGATAGTTTATTGGTACTTAATCCAGACCTATCAAAAGAAGATACCTATTTGGCATCGGGTCAGGAATTGCGTTTGCCTAAAAAAGCAGGTAGTACTATTGCAGATCAAACTTCTCAGTTATTTATTTCGTACACCGTTCCGGCAAAAAAAGGATTCTATAGTATTGAAAAAGAATTTGGAGCTACCGAAGCAGAAATTAAAGTCTTAAATCCTGAAGTCAAAGATAGAGGCTTGCAAGAAGGTATGGTGATTAGAATACCTCAGAAAAAAACGGATAAAAAGTCGGTTAATACGGAGAATTTTAATTTCTATGAAGTAAAACAAGGTGAAGGGGAGTATTCTTTAAATAGAAAATTAGGACTTTCGTACAAAGAATTATTGGCTTTAAATCCGGAGCTGCAAAATGGTTTGAAAGCAGGAATGGTTTTAAAAATTCCGAAAGATAGTGATGGAGATTTTGAAGTAAAAAACTCATTAATTATCGAGAATGTAGATCTTGTTAGTAAAATGAATTTAGCAACAAAACCCAACTTGGTGTTATTATTACCGTTTAGGTTGGATATGATAGATGTGAGTAATAAGACAGCTGCTAGTGATGCTATTGTCAAAAGAAAAGATGCTAATTATAGCCTAGGGCTCTATAGTGGAGCATTGGTGGCATTAGATTCTATTAAAAAATTAGGATTAAATGTGAATGTATCTGTTTTTGATACCGAGAAAAGTGTTGAAAAAACTAGAGCATTATTGGCTAAGCCAGAACTTAAAAATGCGGATGCTATAATAGGTCCTTTAGATTCTCAGTCATTACAAGAGGTTGCGGTTCGTGTAGGGCAAAACCAAATTCCAGTGATAGCGCCGTTGCCAGCTAAAAGCGATATTAGTCTTTCCAATGTATTTTATACAGTGCCTTCTGATAATGATTTGATGAAACATATGTTTTCTTATGTAAAAGAAAATGTAGGAACAGAAAATATAGTGGTTATTGCTGATGATGAGCATAAGGCAACAAAGGAATTGATTCTCAAAGAATTTCCAAATGCAAAGTCTTTACAGTTGGTAGAGAAATATGCAATGAAAAATAAAATTGTAGCTTTACTATCTTCCAGTCAAGAGAATTGGGTTTTCTTAGAAACAGATCAGTTAAATACTATTAATAGTGTAATTTCTGTATTGAATGCTTCTATTACTGATAAAAGAAAAATTCGTGTATTTACTACCAATAAAGGAAAAGCTTTTGATAGTGATAAAATAAATCACACACACCTTTCTTATTTATCATTTACGTACCCATCTGTTGATGGGGAAGATAAGGCAGATTCTTTTGAGGCTGCTTATAAGAGAATGAACAAAGGGAAATCTCCAGATAAATTTGCACGTAGAGGTTTTGATATTACGTTTGATGTTTTATTAAAATTAGCGTACAAACAAAATCTTTTTGAAGCTTCAAAATTTGTTGGGGAAACAAAGTATAGTGCAAATAAATTCAATTACACAAGAGAAGGCGCTGCAGGATACCGCAATCATTCCAGTTATATTATGGCGTATGACGAAATGTGGATTAAACAATTAGATTAAAAGATGACATCAAAAGTTACCTATTTAGGAGCATTAAGTAATAGCTGTGAGCATATGGCTTCCGGAAATAAATTTACAACAGATGCTCCTGTTGATAATAATGGATTAGGGCAAGCATTCTCGCCCACAGATACAGTTGCAACAGGCTTAGCAAGTTGTATGATGACTATGATGGGTATTAAAGCAAATGGCCTAGAGGTAGATTTAAAGGGTGCTACAGCGGCAGTGACAAAACATATGGCAATAGATCCTAGAAGAATTTCTAAAATAGAAGTAGAGCTACATTTGCCAAATGCTATTTCTGATAAAAACAGAAAAATATTAGAGCATACAGCAAATACCTGTCCTGTTCATTTTAGTTTGCATCCAGATATTGAAAAAGTAATAACATATCATTGGGATTTATAAAAATTTTATCCGCGTTTTTATTCTTTTTTGTTTTGCCGCTTTCAGCGCAAGATGAAGACATCATTTTATGGAATGCCGATGTCAAATTAAGTTGGGCAGATTTTAAAGGGGAGCCTACAAATACTAGGGCTGCAGCGGTAACGGCAAGCGGATTAACGTATAGTTTTTCTACACTTCGTAAAAATGATGCTGCTGTGGAAGTAAATTTTGAAGTAAAATCACATTTCTATCCTAAGGAATCTTGGTACCGGCCAGAGGTGTGTAATGATGTAATTTTGAAGCATGAGCAGTTGCATTTTGACATTACAGAGTTATATGCCAGGAAATTTTTAGAACGCTTGAATAAGGCAAGATTTACTGATAAGGCAAAAGCGGAAGTAAAAGCCATTTATAATCAAATCAATAAAGAGCTCAATGAGTATCAGAATCTGTATGATTCTGAAACTAATTTTTCTCGTAACCGAGACCAGCAAGAAGCTTGGCAGATTAAACTTCAGAAATTATTGAGCAACTAATTTGCAATGTTTTAAACATCGCAAATTAGAAAGCCTTGTTTCAAAGAGTCAATTTTATCTTCTCTTTCAGGTATAAATTCCTGAGCAACATACCCCGTATAGCCAGTAGCGAGAATAGCTCTCATAATTGCTGGGTAATATAACTCTTGAGATTCATCAATTTCATGTCTTCCCGGAACTCCAGCAGTGTGGTAGTGACCAAAGTACTGATGGTTATTTTGAATGCTTCTGATAATGTCTCCCTCTTGAATTTGCATGTGATAAATATCATACAGTAATTTAAAACTTTCAGACCCTAAACCTTTACAAAGTTCAATTCCCCAAGCTGAGGTGTCACACATATAATCAGGATGATTCACTTGATTAAATAACTCCATTTGTATAACTACGCCATGCTTCTCTGCCAAGGGCATTATTTTAGATAGTCCGTCAATACAATTTTGTAACCCTATTTTATCGTCCATTCCTCTTCGGTTGCCGCTAAAACAGATGAGGTTGGTGTACCCGGCCTCAGCTACTTTCGGAATCATTTCAGAATAATTTTTGATTAATACCTCGTGGTACTGCGGGTCATTCCAGCCCTCAGTAAGGCTTATTTCGGCACCATTACACATGGTGGAGTGAATGTTGTATTTTTTTAATAGAGGCCACTCTTTTGGTCCCATTAAATCTACAGCTTTAACACCCAGTTCATTTAATGTAATTAAAAAATCTTCTAATGGAATTTTGCCAAAACACCAATGGCAAACGCTATGATTAATATTATTTTTCAAAACAAAGTCTTTCTTTTTGGAAGTCACAGCGGTGTTTGCAGCTTGGCAAGAAACAATACCTAATGATCCAACAGCAGCAGTTCCAATGAATTTACGTCTTTCCATTTTCCGATAGTTTAAGTGATAAGAATCAAATATATAGTATTTTGATCAATAAATGTAAGTTAGACATTTAATAAACTTAGCGAACATCTTTTTATCATTTTGAAATTCTTTTGCATAAATGATAAGAAAGTATTCGTGAAATTGATGCTGTAATTTAAAGTTTTCTATTTTTAAAACAATAAGTTTACACCTCACTTTTGAAAAGTTTTTAAATCCGTCATTTTCATGGAAATACAACCAAATACAGATAAACTTATAGAGTTAGCGCATTATCGTATGCCGTTTGGGAAGTATAAAGGCCGCTATTTGGTAGCGCTTCCAGAGCCGTATTTAATATGGTTTCAGCAAAAAGGGTTTCCTGAAGGTAAGCTAGGAGACTTATTAAAAGCCATGACGGAGATTAAAATAAATGGCTTAGAAGGTCTTATCTATAAAATTCAGAAAGATTTTCCTAAACAATAAGCAATATATGTGGTAGCAATTTGTATTTTTGCTTGCGTTAAGAAAACAACCTAACGCTTCATGTCACAGACAAAATATATTTTCGTAACCGGTGGGGTTACCTCTTCGCTCGGTAAAGGTATTATTGCAGCTTCTTTAGCCAAACTATTACAGGCCAGAGGCTATAGAACCACCATCCAAAAATTAGATCCATATATAAATGTTGATCCAGGTACATTAAACCCTTATGAACATGGGGAATGTTATGTGACTGATGATGGTGCAGAGACCGATTTAGATCTTGGCCACTATGAGCGTTTTTTAAACTCTACAACTTCTCAAGCCAACAATGTTACGACAGGTAGAATATACCAGAGTGTTATTGAAAAAGAGCGTAGAGGAGAGTTTTTGGGTAAAACAGTACAGGTTGTTCCTCATATTACTAATGAAATTAAAGAGCGAATCCAGATTTTAGGTAAAAGTGGCGATTATGATATCGTGATTACCGAAATAGGAGGTACTGTTGGTGATATTGAGTCCTTACCATACATTGAAGCGGTACGCCAATTACTTTGGGAATTAGGAGATACTAATGGTATCGTAATTCACTTAACATTAGTTCCTTACTTATCTGCTGCAGGCGAGCTTAAAACAAAGCCTACACAACACTCCGTTAAAACATTGATGGAAAGCGGTATTAAAGCAGATATCCTTGTGTGTAGAACAGAGCATGAGATTTCTGATGAGATTAAGCATAAATTAGCTTTGTTTTGTAATGTAAAACGAGAAGCTGTTATTCAATCTATAGATGCATCTACTATTTATGATGTGCCTATTTTGATGCAAGAGGAAGGTTTAGATACGGTAACCTTACAACGTTTAGGTTTGCCAGATACTACAAGACCGAACCTTGATCAATGGAATCAATTTTTGAATAAGCATAAAAATCCCAAACATGAAGTTACCATTGGTTTGGTTGGTAAATATGTAGAATTACAAGATTCATACAAATCTATTTTAGAATCTTTTATTCACGCCGGAGCTGTGAATGAAGTAAAGGTTAATGTACGTTCTATTCATTCAGAACACATTAACGATAAAAATTTCGAAGCTAAATTAAAAGGGTTAAACGGAATTTTAGTTGCGCCTGGTTTTGGAGAGAGAGGAATAGAGGGTAAGATCAAAGCAGTACAATATGCAAGAGAAAATAAAATTCCGTTTTTAGGTATTTGTTTAGGAATGCAAATGGCTGTGATTGAATTTTCTCGAAACGTATTAGGGTACACAGATGCTACTTCTACAGAAATGTTAGAGAGTACAGAGCATCCTGTTATTAACTTAATGGAAGCGCAAAAAAATATTACCAATAAAGGAGGTACGATGCGTTTAGGGAGTTGGGATTGCGAATTGAAAAAAGGAAGTCTTGCTAGTAAAATTTACCACGGGGCTACAGAAATATCTGAACGTCACCGCCATCGTTATGAATTTAATAACGATTATAAGGAAGAAATAGAGAAGGCAGGAATGATAGCCTCTGGGATAAATAAAGAAACGGGACTTGTAGAGATTGTAGAAATTCCTACCCATCCATGGTTTGTTGGTGTACAATACCACCCAGAATATAAGAGTACGGTATTAAATCCGCATCCCTTATTCGTTGGCTTTGTGAAAGCAGCATTAGATCATAAAATATAAGATTACCTGCCACTATGGCACAAACAATAGAATTGGGGCTATATTTGCATCGGTTCAAAATAGAAATGCGCAACAATAGCATTAGATTTATTTAATAGTGATAAATGGAAGAAAAGAAATTAGACGTTAAGTCGATAATTGGTTTTGTATTAATTTTTGGAATATTACTTTTTATGTTTTGGCAAAACCAGCCATCAGATGAAGAGGTAGCCGCAAAAAAAGCAGAACAAGAGCTAATTGATGCTAAAGCTCAGGAGCAAAAAGTTGAAACAAATACCGAAATAGAAAAAGCACCAGTACTAAACTTACAGGATTCTACGGCTGTAGCAAATTATAAGAGTACCATTGGAGCCTTTGGTTTTACAAAGCCTTCAGAAGGAACTACAGTTCTAGAAAATAGTCTTGTTTATTTAGTTATAAGTAATAAAGGAGGCCAGATTATAGAGGCTAAGATGAAAAATTTCAATACTTATGATTCTATTCCCGTTTACTTAGTAAAAGATGGTAATGCTTCATTCGCTTTAAATTTTTCTACTAGTGATAATCGCAATTTAAATACTGCTGATTTATTTTTTGAGCCCTCTTTAACTACAAGTGGTGCTAACCAAGTGCTTTCTATGAAAGCTAAGGTTTCTCAAAATCAGTTTTTAGAGTACCGTTATGAAATGAAACCAGATGATTATTTGGTAGATTTCTCTATAAAATCTCAAGGATTAAATAGTATTATTAATGCTCAAAAGCCAATTAATTTAGATTGGAAACTAAAAGCAATCCGTCATTCTAAAAGTATAAAATACTCTAACAGATATACAAGACTTACCTACAGTCATGAGGATGGTAAGATTAGTAAATTGTCGGATAGTAGCGATGAGGATGATGAAACGGAAGAGAATGTAGAATGGTTATCATACCGTCAGCATTTCTTTAGTTCTATTTTGGTCACAGATACTCCTTTTGCAACCGCAAATTTGTCTTCTAAGAATTTAGTAGAAGATGAGTCGCATACGCAAAAATATATGAAAGATTATGCTTCTGAGGCACCACTGAAATTAGTAGGAGGTGAATTAAGCTATGCAATGAACTGGTATTATGGTCCTACGGATGTAAAGGTATTGGCGCAATACAAAGAATTAAATTTAGAAGATTCTATTCCTTTTGGTTGGGGAATCTTTGGGTTGATTAACAGGTATGTGTTTACTCCGTTATTTACTTTTTTAAGTGGAATGTTGCCTGCAGGGATAGCGATTATCATTATGACTATAATGGTACGTTTGGCCATGTCTCCAGTAACGTATAAATCCTATTTATCTCAAGCTAAAATGAAGGTGTTAAAACCTGAAATTGCAGAGATCAATGAGAAATACAAAGACAATGCTATGAAAAAGCAGCAAGAGACCATGAAACTGAATAGCAAAGCAGGGGTAAGTCCATTAAGTGGATGTATTCCAGCATTAATTCAGATGCCTATTTTTTACGCACTGTTTAGTTTCTTTCCAACTTCTTTTGCCTTACGTCAAAAGCCATTTTTATGGGCAGATGATTTATCATCTTATGATGTAATAGCTCAGTTGCCATTTACAATACCTGTGTATGGTGATCATGTTAGTTTGTTTCCAATTCTAGCATCTATTGCAATTTTCTTTTATATGATGATGACTACAGGACAGAATATGACACAACAACCGGGAATGCCGAACATGAAGTTTATCATGTACCTTTCTCCATTAATGATGTTAGTATTCTTCAACGGGTATGCTAGCGGATTGAGTTTGTATTACTTTATCTCTAACTTAATTACTATATTTATTATGTTAGCGATCAAGAATTTCATCATTGATGATGCAAAAATACATGCACAAATTCAAGAGAATAAGAAGAAGCCTAAGAAAGAAAATAAATTCCAACGTAAAATGCGTGAGATGATGGAACAGGCAGAAGCTCAGAAAAATACAGGAAAAAAGTAAGCTAGATTTGTTACAAATAAAAAAAGCTCCTTAGTCAAGTTTATACTTGCTTAGGAGCTTTTTTATTGCGGTTTGTTTGGTAAGATTTGGGACTTCAAAGATGCGACAAAGACTAAGTTTTTTAAAATAATAGTTGCCAAATGCCCATTTCTGTATATTAAATAAACCTATGGTGTTGTAACATAAAAATATAGGGTATAAAATAAGAGGCTTACTAATTATATTAGTAAGCCTCTTTGCTATATTGTTATATAATACCAATAAGGTATCTAAAGTATTATCTAATAACCCTGCTAATAGCATGTATTACTCCATTAGATGCTTGTACATCTGCAATGACGATAGGATTTAGAGTAGTATCTTCCCCTGGTCCTACAATCCCAGCTGGTGATGCACTGATAGTAATGTCACTACCTCCTAGTGTGGCTACTGCCTGACCGTCTAAGCTTGCTAATTCTGAAGAAACTACATTGGCACTAGGAACTACATGTAATTCTAGAACTGTTTGTAGTGTTGCCACAGGAACTTCACTCAATTGTGTTAATTCCAAATCTGTTAAGAGCGCAGTGAAGGCATCATTTGTTGGTGCAAATACCGTGAACGGTGCTGGTGCAGTACCATTTGCTGTGCTTAAAGCGCCTACATATTCAAATGATGAATCGGCGGTTAAAGCAGCAACTAAAGAAGAAAAACGATCATCTGCTAATGCAAAATCAACAACTGAAGGTAGTGTAATAACAGCATCCACTTTGTGAATTACACCATTACTTGCTTGAATATCAGCATCGATAACTTCAGAAATTCCATTAAAGGTAACTGCGCCTTCTGTTTCAAAATAAATACTCATGTTAGTATCTGCTTTGGCTCCATCTGCTAGCGTAGAAGCATAGTAGCTTCCTTCAGCAGTAAGCGCAGCTAAGTCTGCAGCTTCAATCTTACCGCTAATTACATGATTTAATAATACTTGTGTCAATACATCGGTTGGGATGTCCTCTAAAGAATTGTCACCCAAAAAGGCATCAAACGCTTCATTTGTTGGTGCTAATACGGTAAATGGTCCATCGCCCTGTAATACAGACGGTAATCCGCCATCTGCAGCAGTAAGTGCAGCTACTAAACTAGATAAGTTTGGATCTGCAATAGCTAGTGCTGTTATAGTAGTAGATTCTTGTACTACAGGATCATCGGAATCATCATCATCGCAAGCTACAATAAAAGTCAATAAGAATAGGGCGAAAAATACGGATTTGAATTTGAAATTTGTTTTCATAAATGTTTAATTTTAAATAATTGTTTAATGTTATGAGTTAAATGTTAAACAATATAAAGATAGAAGTTTTTGAAAAGGTTGCGTTTGTTTAACTAATTTTAATAAAAGTTTAACAAAATAACATGAATTGTTTAATCGAATTCTTGTCTCTTTTAAATTAAAGGAACAGAAATGAAATTAGGAACTGAGCCTGCGAGTACGTGTTTTTGAGCATCTAATTTTGTATTTTTGTGCTCCTATTTATTTAAAAAATGAAAAAAGTTGTTGTAGGCCTTTCGGGTGGTGTTGATTCTAGTGTTGCTGCGTATTTATTAAAAGCGCAAGGGTACGAGGTGATTGGTCTTTTTATGAAAAATTGGCATGATGATACGGTAACCATATCAGATGAATGTCCTTGGTTAGAAGACAGTAATGATGCGATGATTGTTGCTGAAAAATTAGGAATACCTTTTCAGACGGTAGATTTGAGTGTAGAATACAAAGAGCGTATCGTTGATTATATGTTTGATGAATATGCTAAAGGGCGTACACCAAACCCTGATGTTCTTTGTAATCGAGAAATAAAATTTGATGTTTTCATGAAAATTGCGCTGCAATTGGGTGCAGATTTTGTGGCAACAGGCCATTATTGTAGAAAAGGAACCATTGAGAATAAGGATGGTTCAGAAACGTATCAATTGTTGGCTGGGAAAGATCCTAATAAAGATCAATCATACTTTTTGTGTCAGTTATCACAAGAGCAGTTGGCAAAAACACTTTTCCCTATAGGCGAGTTGTTAAAGCCAGAGGTGCGTAAAATAGCTGCGGAAAATGAATTGATTACGGCAGATAAAAAAGATTCGCAAGGGCTTTGCTTTATAGGTAAAGTGCGGTTGCCAGATTTTTTACAACAAAAGTTGAAACCCCAAAAAGGGGTGATAGTAGAAGTACCTTCTACGATTTCGCAATTTGATGCAGCGCCTTCTGAGTTTTCTTCTAAGCAGGAAGAATTGGCTTATTTTTCTAAAAAGCCAAGCTATCAAGTAACAGACGGAAAAGTTGTAGGAAACCATCAAGGGGCGCATTATTTTACCAAAGGGCAGCGTAAAGGATTAGATGTTGGTGGTACTAAAGAACCTTTGTTCGTAATAGAAACAGATGTTGATGAAAATGTCATTTACACAGGGCAAGGTAAAACTCATCCAGGCTTATACAGGAGAACTTTGTTTGTTTCAAATGAAGAATTACATTGGGTACGAACAGATTTAGCCCTTAAAACTGATGATTCTATGCAAGTGCTGGCACGTATACGTTACCGCCAAGAGTTGCAGAAAGCAACCTTGTATAAGGTTGAAGGAGGGATGTATGTAGATTTTGAAGAAAAACAATCAGCAATAACCGAAGGTCAATTTGTAGCTTGGTATCTAGAGGATGATCTAATAGGTTCAGGTGTAATCTCATAAATGATGCAAAATAGAATAACAGAATTATTTGATATTCAATATCCTATTATACAAGGAGGGATGATCTGGGCTAGCGGTTGGCGTTTGGCTTCTGCAGTCTCTAATGCTGGTGGTCTAGGAGTTATTGGTGCGGGGTCTATGTATCCAGAAGTCTTGCGAGAGCATATTATTAAATGCCAAAAAGCAACAGATAAACCTTTTGCGGTGAATATACCTATGTTGTATCCAGATTTAGATCAACTAATGAATATCATTACAGAACTAGGGGTGAAAATTGTCTTCACTTCTGCCGGTAATCCTAAGACATGGACTTCTTTTTTTAAAGAAAGAGGAATTATCGTAGTACATGTAGTAAGTAGCGTAAAGTTTGCTTTAAAAGCACAAGAAGCGGGTGTAGATGCTATTGTAGCCGAAGGTTTTGAAGCTGGTGGTCATAATGGTAGAGATGAAACCACGACACTAACACTTATTCCTTCCGTAAAAGAAAAAATTAAAATACCCTTGATCGCTGCTGGTGGTATTGCTACTGGAAATGCTATGTTAGCGGTAATGATTTTGGGAGCAGATGGGGTACAAGTAGGGAGTCGTTTTGTAGCGAGTACAGAAGCATCGTCTCACCAATCTTTTAAAGATAGCGTAGTTGCAGCTAAGGAAGGAGATACACATTTAACATTAAAAGAACTGGCTCCTGTACGTCTGCTTAAAAATAAATTCTATGAAGATATACAAGCCAAGTATGTAGCAGGTACAACCAAAGAAGACTTGATAACTTTGTTAGGAAGAGCGCGTGCAAAACGCGGCATGTTTGAAGGCGATATGGAGGAGGGCGAATTAGAGATAGGTCAGGTATCTGCTATAATTCATGATATTAAACCCGCAAAAAATATTATTGAAGACATGGTTCAAGAATACAATACAGCAAAAGCCAGAGTAAGTACCTTATAAAGAACATAGCATAATGAATTCGCGTAAAAAACAATTGGAAGCATTTGATCGCTTACTAACTATAATGGATGAATTAAGGGCGCAATGTCCGTGGGATAAAAAGCAGACCATGGAAACCTTGCGACATTTAACTATCGAGGAAACCTACGAATTAGGAGATGCTATCCTGGAGAATGATTTACAAGAAGTAAAAAAAGAACTAGGAGATGTGTTGCTACACATCATTTTTTATGCAAAAATTGGTAGTGAGACCAATGATTTTGATATTGCCGATGTGGCAAATGAAATCTGTGATAAATTAATTCATAGACACCCACATATCTATGGCGATGTACAAGTAGCGAATGAAGAGGAAGTTAAACAGAATTGGGAAAAATTAAAGCTTAATGAAGGGAAAACTAGCGTTTTAGAAGGTGTTCCCAAAGGATTGCCTGCTTTGGTCAAAGCAAGTAGAATACAGGATAAGGTTGCCGGTGTTGGTTTTGATTGGGAAAAACCAGAGCAGGTTTGGGAAAAAGTGCAAGAAGAATTACAAGAACTGCAAGTAGAGGTAGAAAAGAAAGATGCGGATGCGATGGAGGCAGAATTCGGAGATGTATTTTTCTCGATGGTCAACTACGCACGTTTCTTAAAAATAAATCCAGAAAATGCCTTGGAACGTACAAATAAAAAATTTATAGGAAGATTTCAATATTTGGAAAGTAAAGCAAAAACCTTGGGTAAGGAATTACAGGATATGACCCTGGCAGAGATGGATGTTTTCTGGGAAGAAGCTAAAAAACATTAAAATTTAAATAAAGAATTTTAATTCAAAGAATTAGAAAAAGGAAGCACGTATCTTTACCGCCCAATAAATAAATAGCCCTTTGTTACAGCAATATACTAAAGAATTTAAATACAATCTGACTCTTGCGGTTCCTGTTATTATGGGAATGCTGGGGCATACTTTTGTGCAACTAGCAGATAATATCATGGTAGGGCAGTTGGGTACGGCAGAATTGGCAGCGGTATCTCTTGGAAATAGTTTTGTTTTCGTAGCCATGTCTTTAGGAATTGGATTTTCTACGGCAATTACCCCTTTAGTGGCAGAAGCAGATGCTGCAGGAAAAAAAGAAGACGGAAAAAGCGCCTTGAAACATGGGTTACTACTATGTACTATTTTAGGCTTGCTTTTATTTGGGGTCATTATGTTAGCCAAACCGGTTATGTATTTAATGAAGCAACCTCCAGAGGTCGTAGAATTAGCCTTACCGTATCTAGATCTAGTGGCCTTGTCATTAGTGCCTTTAATTATATTTCAAGCATTTAAGCAATTCTCCGAAGGTCTGTCTCAGACTAAATATCCTATGTATGCTACGATTATAGCAAACGTGGTGAACATAACACTAAACTATCTTTTAATTTTTGGTAATCTAGGATTTCCTAAAATGGGTATTGTAGGTGCAGCAATAGGTACGCTGGCTTCTCGGGTGATTATGGTTTTATTTATTTGGCTTCTATTACGTAGTAAAAAGAAATTTCATGACTACGTTACAGGCTTTAATTTTGCCAAGTTGGAGGATAAAGTCATGAGTAAAATTATAAACCTTGGTTTTCCTTCGGCTTTACAAATGTTTTTTGAAGTTGGAATTTTTACTTCTGCCGTCTGGTTGAGTGGCGTACTTGGAAAAAATCATCAGGCCGCAAATCAAATAGCATTAAACCTTTCTAGTATGACATTCATGGTAGGAATGGGATTAGGTGTTGCCGCTATGATACGGGTAGGGAACCAAAAAGGATTGTCTGATTTTAAATCATTGAGGCGTATAGCAATTTCGATATTTTTCTTAACATTTTTGTTAGAGATTGTATTTGCAGCAATCTTCTTTATTTTTAATCAGTGGCTACCCACTATATACTTAAATGTAGATGATGTTGCCAATCAGGTAGATAATATGGAAGTGATTTCTATAGCAGCGCAGCTCTTAGTTGTTGCCGCTATTTTTCAGATATCAGACGGATTACAAGTTGTCATATTAGGAGCTTTAAGAGGCTTGCAGGATGTAAAAGTGCCTACGTTTATAACCTTTGTTGCCTATTGGATGATTGGGTTTCCAACAAGCTATTATTTGAGCTTGTATACAGAATTAAAAAGTATAGGTATTTGGATAGGTTTATTAGCAGGCTTAACAGCCTCTGCAATCTTGTTATATATTAGATTTAATACCCAAACAAAAAAGAAAATAGCCGCAGTATAATTTTCTTTTAAAGGCTATAAGTTGATCAATTTCAATCAAATAATTGTATTTTTAACACCCTTAAAAAAATAACTATGGAGTTTCCTAAATTCTTATTAGGCGATAATACAGATTACCCAACCGCAATATTCGTAATACATACAGAGTATCCAAGGTTTATCATTAATCTGGAGAATGATGAAGTAGAGTGGTTAGAAGATTTTACAGCAGACGATGAGAACGAATTAGAATCTGAAGCTGAGAACCTTATAGAACAGGCAACAGCTTTTTATGATAGAGAGGTAGCTCGTTACGAAGAATAATTCAGATGCTAGAAGAGCTTTTACAATACGATAAAAATCTTTTCCTCTTTTTAAATCATTTAGGAATTACAAATTGGGATGCCTTTTGGCTGTTTATAACCAATAAATTGAGTTCTATTCCGCTTTATTTAGTATTAGCTTTTCTTTTTTATAAATCTTACGGTTTAAAGAAAACACTTATTTTACTCGTTGTAGTTGCCTTAATGATAACGGTTACAGATCAAGTTGCAAATCTATTTAAGTATGGTTTTAAACGTTTAAGGCCTTGCCACGATGAAGAGATTGGGCATTTGGTGCGTTTGGTTAAAAAATCTTGTGGAGGTCAATATGGTTATTTTTCTGCTCATGCTTCTAATTCTTTTGCGATTGCCCTATTTTTAGGATCGTTATTAAAAGAAAAATTTAAATTCATAGGTTATTTACTACTTTTTTGGGCGTTTTTAGTGGCATACAGTCGCATCTATATTGGAGTCCATTTTCCATTAGATGTACTAACAGGTGGTGTAATTGGTTTCATTTTTAGTTGGTTATTTATAAAGTTGTATATATTTGCAACTCAGAAGATTAGTTTATGATATCTAATACAAGGTATTGGCTTTTATTGTTTCTTATAAGTGTCGTATATATAGCGGGACTATTTTCTACATTGTTTGAAAATGATTCAGCGCAATTTGCAGTAATGGCCATGAGAATGGTTCAAGAAAACGATTTTATAAATTTAATAAAAGGAACTAATGAGTACTTAGATAAGCCACACATGCACTATTGGCTTGCGGCATTATCTTTTAAAATTTTTGGGCTTCATGATTGGGCGTACAGAATTCCAGGAATGCTAGCCATTTTCTTAGGGGCTTATAGTTGCTTCGGTCTTGGTAAATTGTTGTATAATGAGTATGTAGGTAAAACTGCCGCACTAATTTTTCTTACCTCTCAAACTATTGTTTTATCTGTAATAGATGTTAGAACAGATGCTGTTTTAACGGGGTTTACAATTTTTGCACTCTGGCAATTAACTAGTTATATCAATAAAAATTCTCTTTTAAATATTGTCTTAGGAGCTTTTGGGGCTGGGATAGCTTTTTCTACAAAGGGCCAAATAGCTTTGGTTGTTTTAGGACTACCTATTTTATGCCATTTGGCATATACCCGCAAATGGATGCAATTTATAAACTGGCGTGTTCTTGTGGCTATTGTAGTTTTTGCAGTAACTATTGGACCAATATTATATGCATATTACCTTCAGTTTGATCTACATCCAGAAAAAATTATTCGTGGCCGTAGCAATAGGAGCGGTATATTTTTTATTCTTTGGGAACAAAGTTTTGAACGCATGAGTGGTGAAGGAATTGGAAAAAACAGTAGCGATTATTTTTTCTTTTTTCATACCTTTTTGTGGGTATTTTTACCATGGACGGTAATAGGTTTGGTCGCTTATTATTGTCGAGTAAAGACATTTATAAAACTCAAGTTTGCCTATAAGCCTAAATATGAATTTCTAACCTTAGGAGGTATTACCTTAATTTTTATACTAATTAGTTTTGCACAATTTAAATTGCCGCATTATTTGAACATTATAATTCCTTTATTTGCGATACTTACTGCCTCATACTTGCATAGTTTAAATGTACACTCTCAGGATAAAACGATAAAAATTATTTTAGGGGTTCAGTATTTTATATTCGGCCTTATCTTCGTCGTAGTTTCCTTATTTTGCTTTTACGTGTTCGAATTTGAGTCTGTTATATCCTATATTTTGTTTGCTGTAGCGGGTGTAATTGGCGTCTATTTCACACTAAAAAGAGAAGCTTATGCCATTAGGATTGTTACTATCGCTGCGCTAGCTTCTGTATTGATTAATTCAGTTTTAAATTTTCACTTTTACCCTAATTTATTAGAATATCAAGCTGGTTCTGCTATGGCAAAAGTAATTTCTAAGAATGATATTCCAGTAGATAAAATTTTTAAACTAACGGAAGAACACACATGGTCTTTAGATTTTTACAATCAGAAACCTGTTCAAATTACTAAAGTAGATGCTTTGGAAGATAGTGAAGATTCATGGGTGTATATTTCGGAAGAAGAATTACTGCAACTCCGAGATATTGGTTTTGACTGGGATCAACAATATGAAGTGGATGATTTTAGAATAACTAGACTTCAGGGTAGGTTTTTAAATCCTGCGACACGCAAGAAAGTAATTAAGCACAAATATTTGATTCATATTGTGAATTAAGACTTGGTTTGTAGCTTAGGTCTTTTAAAGTGGTAATATATTCCTATAAAAGATACGGCTGCTGTAATTAAGAAAAATACCATACTGATACTTATAGAAGTGTTCTCATCTAAATTTAAGAGTGTTGCTCCATAGAAGAAAGTTAATTCTCTACTTCCTATTCCGCCAATGGTTAACGGAATTACAGATACAATAGACGATATAAGAAAGATAAAGAGATAGGCTACCGTATTACTTTCAAAATTCAATGCTTTTAATATAAATAAGACGCTTATTAATTGTGCTAATTGCACCAAAGCAGAATACCCAAATGTTTTCCAAAAAATGGGAAGCACATAGTTGAAAAACTTTTTAGTAAGAACATAAAACACGACGATACTTAAAACTATTGCAGCTACAGCATAGATTTCAATAGCGTTTAAGAAGCTTACATCTAGAAAAGTAATAAGTAGGCATGCGTATATAAAAAGTAATAACAAACCGCTTAAACGATCTAATACCAATACAGCTACAATTCTTTTAGTGTCTACTGGGAACTCTTTTTTAATTATGTATCCTTTGTAGGCATCGCCACCAATACCTCCTGGTAGAAACAAATTGTAAAACATACCTAAAGCGTACAGTTTTAAATTACTTAAAGGAGTCAAGAATACATGTAATAAGTGAAAATAGAGGTTGACTCTATAAGCAGAAACTACTTTAGAAATAATAAAAAAAAGCGCAGCCAAGCCTAAGTAGTATGGGTTCGTTTTTTTTAACGTACTAAAAACATCTGTATAATTAATTTTTGTAAAAACAAAATAGAGTAATACGGCACTTATACTAATTTTAAGTGCTGTAACTATTTTTTTATTGGGCTTTATCACCTACAAGAATTTTTTTAATTCGGTATGGTCGCTTCTGTTGAGATTCATAGTAGGTTCTAATTAATAACTCCATAACAATTCCTATAGTGAATAGTTGTATCCCAGCAAGAATAAACATCAAACCAAAAATTAAAAGAGGACGATTTCCAATATCTTCGCCCATTAATTTTATAACTAACAAGTAGATATTAATTAAGCCCCCTAAAAGCATTAGTAAAACACCGAATATTCCAAATAAGTGAATGGGTCTTTGAAAGTATTTACGAATGAATAATAACAACATCATGTCGGCAATAACTTTAAATACTCTTTCTAAACCATATTTAGAAACTCCTGCATGCCTAGCATGGTGTTTTACAGGAACTTGCTTTATCTGTGCGCCTTCTAAATGTGCTAATAGCGTAATAAAACGATGCATTTCACCGTACAAATTTAAGTCCTTCGCAATATCTTTTGTGAAAACTTTTAAAGCGCAACCATTATCTTTAATGTCTAACTTGGTGACACGTCTTACTAAAAAGTTGGCAATCTTAGAAGGGATTTTCTTAACTAGAGAATCTTTTCTTTTTTGACGAATACCAGTAATTAAATCATACTCGCCTTCAATAGCATAAGACAACATCTCGGGAATATCGCTTGGATCATTTTGTAAATCACCATCCATAGTGATAATATAATCTCCTTCGGCATAATCTATACCTGCAGCCAATGCCAAGCTTTGGCCATAATTTTTCTTCAATTCTATTAAGTGAACTTTTTGATCATTCATTTTTTTAACAACCATGCGTGTGGCATCCTTAGAAAAATCATCGATGTAGATAATTTGATAGTTGTAACCAACCAAACTTTCATGGATTTTCTCCGTAAGCAAAACAACATTGTCTTCTTCGTTATATAAAGGAACAACAATAGAAAGAAGCGCATCAGTTAAAACAGTCATAGTAATTAAATTGAAGCTGCAAATTTATGCTTTTTATTTAAGTTTTTTTTGATGTAAGGCCAGCAATTGCTCAGCAGCAACAAACGGAGACACTTTGGCGTTCATTACCAGTGTAGTAAGTTGCTCTAGCTGCTGTTGTATTGCAGTATCTTCATAAAACTGCATTTTTAAATTATCTTCTATGGTTTGTAGAAGCCAAAACTTATTCTGGTATTTTCTTTTGTCATAGATAGCGTCAGCAGTAGCATCTTTAAAGTTTAGAATGGTCTGCCATACTTCAGAAATACCTTCATTTTCTAAAGCAGAACATTGTAGCACTTTAGGCACCCAACCATTTTCTTTTGGAGGATAAAAATGTAGCGCCCGAGTAAATTCTATTTTTGCTAGATTCGCAGCTTGTTTATTCTTGCCATCCGCTTTATTAATCACAATGGTATCGGTCATTTCCATGATACCTCTTTTTATACCTTGTAATTCATCTCCTGCTCCGGCAAGCTTTAAGAGTAAAAAAAAGTCTACCATACCGTGAACTGCTGTTTCACTTTGGCCAACTCCTACAGTTTCAATTAGAATAACATCAAAATGAGCAGCTTCACATAGAATAATAGATTCTCTTGTTTTTCTAGCGACACCTCCTAAAGAATCTCCAGAGGGAGAGGGTCTTATAAAAGCATTTTCATCTCTTACCAAAACTTCCATTCTAGTTTTGTCACCTAAAATACTTCCTTTACTCAAAGAGCTTGTAGGGTCTACGGCTAAAACAGCTACTTTTTTTCCTTGATTCGTAAGATATTTACCCAAGGCTTCAATAAAAGTACTTTTTCCAACACCGGGAACTCCTGTGATGCCAATACGTAAGGTGTTTTTTTTATCTGCAATACAAGCTTCAATAATTTGATTTGCTTGCACTAAATGCGTTTTATTTTTACTTTCTACTAAGGTGATGGCTCTGCTTAAGGCTGTTTTATCTCCATCGCGTATTCCTTGAATTAGAGAAGCTACTGAAGGTTGTCTTTTTCTAAAGTTTTTTATTTTAGCAATAGAGGCTTCATTAGAAACATCGGTAAGATGTATTCCTTCTTTTTCTTCTAATGCAGATATTTTATTGTTTTTTTTCAAAGAGATGATACGTGATTTTTAGGAAAATAAGGTTTTTTGTGAAACATTCACACAAATTTAATAATTCATTTTTCGTAAGCGTTTCTTCTATTAGTATATTATGGTCTTAAACGTTAAAATAAATTGAAATGAAAACAATATTTGAGTCAAGTGCAACAAATACAGGTGGTAGATCTGGTCATGTAACAACCGAAGGCGGATTGATTGATTTAGATGTGAAGATGCCAAATGGAAAAGATCCTATTGAAGAGAAATATACAAATCCAGAACAATTATTTGCGGCCGCATATTCAACTTGCTTTGCTGGTGCCCTTCAAGCAGTAGCTAAGGACAATGGAGTAGATGATTTAGGAGATTTTAGTGTTACTGCGATTATTGGTTTTGGTAAAGATGAGGACGGTTTTAATATTGAGGCTACCTTAGACGCATATTTACCAACAGTAGATAAGGAAAAAGGAGAGGAGTTAATCAATGCCGCTCATGAAATTTGTCCTTACAGTAAAGCTACAAGAGATAATATCACCGTAAATCTTAATTTGCTTTTAGATGAATAACGCAGGTTGATAAATCAGATTATAATAGGAAAGCCCGTTAATACGGGCTTTTTTTTATACTTTAAATCTAAAAGTAGATTGGTTATAATAGGTGTCTTCAGGTGTTAGCACGCTTGATGGAAAATTAGGATGATTGGGAGCGTCAGGATAATTTTGAGTTTCAAAACAGATAGAACCTGTTGTTTCCGGAGTGTAAATTACAACTGCCGGTTGGTTGGTGGTTACTTCCAGCGTAATACCTGAAATTTCTGAATAGGCCGATGCGCAAATTTCATGACGCTTATCAATTACAAATGGAGTATCTAGTCTAGTATTTGCTAGTGGTGTACGTTCTAAAAAATCATAGTTTGTTTTAGATACCTCTATTAATTCTCCAGTAGGGATAAGATTGTCATGAGTAGCTAAAACCTTTGAGCAATCTAATTGTAAGGTATAATGATTTACCTCTTCTGTAGTATCTAATTTAAAATAGGAGTGATTGGTTAAATTAACTACTGTTTTTTGGTCAGTGCTAGCTTCATGCGTTATGATTAATGCATCATCATCTAAGGTGTAAGTAACCGTTACGTTTAAATTTCCGGGATAGCCTTCTTCTAAATGTTCACTTACATAAGAAAGTTGTATGAAAGGTTTCGTGCCGTGATTTACATGAGTTACCTCAAATGTTTTTGTGTTAAAACCCGCAATTCCGCCATGTAAATGAACGCCGTCTTCTTCATGAATAGGGTATGTTTTACCATCTAGTGAAAATCCCCCTTGAGAGATTCTTCCAGCATAGCGCCCTATGCAAGCACCTAAAAACATTGGGTTGTTTAAGTAATCTTCTGGTTCATCAAAACCCACAACCATATTTGTTGGAGTCCCATTTTTATCTTTTACGATTATCTTTTGAATAATAGCACCAAAATCAAGAACCGTCAGCTCAATTTTGTCATTTTTAATTGTATTTTGAATCAAAACAGAAAATTTTATAAAACAAATCTAAACTTTTTTGCAACACTGCAATAAAGTCATCGTCTTTAAGATAACAACAACTATAAACCAACTTGGAAAAATTGTTAAAATTCCAAACAGATTTAATTGAGCAATGCAAGGCTAACGATCGTAGAGCGCAAATGAAACTCTATGATAAGTACTGTGATGGTATGTTTTGCGTAGTGATGAGATTTGTGAGAAATAGTGATGATGCAGAAGACGTTTTGCAGGAATCATTTATTAAAGCTTTTCAAAAAATTCATCAGTTTAAAGGAGAGGTAACATTTGGTGCATGGTTAAAAAAAATTGTGGTTCATAAGAGTATAGATTTTCTAAAGGCAAAGCGTACGGAGCATGTTCCGTTAGAAGAAAATAAGATACTTGTGGTTCAAGATGAGGATTGGAACATAGAAGCGTCAATTACGATAGAAGAAGTACGGACGGCTATACATACTATTTCTGAGAAATATAGGTATGTGTTACTGCTCTACTTACTAGAAGGATATGATCATGCTGAAATTGCTCAAATTTTAGGTATTCATGAAACAACGTGCAGAACGCAATTAATGAGAGGAAAAGCTTATTTAAAAGATAAATTAAAGAAGAAAGAATATGAATCAAGATCTTAGAACGCTTTGTAAGGATGCTGAAGAGCAAGAGAAGCCTAGGTTAAATTCTGGACATAGAGCGCGCTTTTCTGAACGCTTGCATCAAGAATTTCCAGAACGCAAACCTAGACCTATACTCTTTTTTGTGAAAATTGCAGCAGTACTCTTTATCATGATCAGTATTGGGGTATATTTCTTTGTAAACAAAGAAATAGGGCTATCTAAGGAAGGTACCACCTTAGTAAAATCAGCTTCAAAAACTGATCTTCAAGAAATATCTTTGGGAGATTTATCTCCGGACCTTAAAAAAGTAGAGAATTACTACTTGGCTACCATTAATTTAGAGTTGGCAAAACTAGAGGTGTCTCAGGAGAATAAAGATCTTGTAGATGGATTCATGGAACGGTTGGCAGATTTAAATATTGAATATCAGCGTTTGAATAAAGAATTAAATACCATAGGGCCAAATGATCAAACTATTTCTGCATTAATTCAAAATCTACAGTTGCGTTTACGGTTGTTGCAAAAACTAAAAGATACATTAAACGAATTAAAATCATCAAAAAATGAAACAGCAATCAGCATATAAATTACTAATAGCGTTTCTGTTTGCCGTTGCTTCTGTAGCGGCACAAAAACAAACTAAAACGTATATTGAAAATTATAACGTGAATAAGGATGCCATTATAAACCTCAATACATCGCATACAGATATTGAGTTTGAAACATGGAATAAGGACCAAGTAGAAATTGAAGTGGTAATCGCCATAGAAGGAGCTTCTCCAAAAGATATGGAAAAGTATTTCAAACAAAATGAATTAAATATTACCGGGAATAGTCGTCAAATATCTATTACTTCTGGAGCGCAGAATTCTTGGACGACGCTTCATGCTCCAGGCGGATTTAAAAGTTCATGGGATTTTAATGAGTTTGAATTGCCAGAGATAGAAGAATTGCCAGAAATAGCGGAACTGACATTTATGCTAGATTCTCTTGAGTTTCCTGAAATTCCTAGAATAAATGTTCCAGAATTTGATTTCGAAGCCTTTAAAAAAGAGGGAGATGCTTATATGAAAAAGTGGCAAAAAGAGCTTGATGAGGGCTTTTCTGAAAAAGATAGGAAAGCATTTAAAGAATTGGAAAAAAAGGTAGAATCCGAACAGCATAAGGCAGAAAAAATAAGGCAAGAAATGATGAGCGCTAGAGAAAGTGCTTATGAAGAGCGCCGGGCAAAATTGACCGCTGCCCGTGCGGAACGTTTGGGTGAATTAGAAGAAAGAAAAGAACTCTTAGAGGAGCGTAGAGCAGAGCATAAAGAAAGGAGAGGAGCGCTGCTTGAAGCGTTGAAAGCCAAATCGCAACATAAAATGCACCAATTTACAGGTAGAAGAATAGATACGATTCTTAATGATTCGATATCATTTAGTTACTTTACGATGCCTAATGTATATTACCAATCGTCTAATGCACAGGGTAGTAATTCTAAAATAAAAGTAAAAAAGTATATTAAGATAAAAATGCCGAAGTCCGTAACTCTTAAATTAAATGTACGTCATGGCGAAGTTAAGCTTGCAGAAAACACAAAAAATATTCACGGAACTTTTGCCTATGCCGGATTGTACGGAAATAGTATTGATGGTGCTCAAACACAAATTGATGCCTCATATTCACCGATCAATATTCAAAATTGGAATTATGGTAAGTTAAAAGTAAGCTATTCTGATAAGGTGTCTATACATACCGCTAAGAATATTACCCTAAGTGCAACATCATCAGAAGTTTCTATAGGGCATTTGTTGCAGAATATTTTTGCGGAAAATAATTTTGGGTCTTTAGCTATTCATGAAGTAAATAAAGATTTCTCAGCTATAGATGTTTCTGTGCAAAACGGAACGCTTCGTTGTGAGCTACCAATATCCCCATTTACAATTACTGTAAATGGGGAGAATTCTAAATTAATAGCACCTACTATATTACATTTAGTGAAAACCAAAAACGATAGGAGAACCTTGAGTAGAGGCTATCATATTTCAAAAAATACGGCTAAAAACTTAACCATTAATGCTAAGTATAGTACCGTAGTTTTAGAATAGTTTAATGAGAATTTTTCTTTATTAACTCTGGAAATTTACTTTGAAATTTCTTTAATCTTGGCACAGATACGCCTTTAATGTAAGAATTGTCAGGGTGTTTTTTTTCATAATCTTGGTGATAATCTTCTGCATCATAAAAGATTTCAAATTTGGTAACCTCTGTAGCTAATGGCTTGTTATAGACCTTATCATTTTTTAATTTAGCCATATAAGCTTCAATAATTTTTTTCTCACGATCATCTTTATAAAAGGCAATAGATCTATATTGTTTTCCCATATCAGGACGTTGGCCGTCTACAGTTGTTGGGTCATGAGAGCCAAAGTATACCTTTACTAAGGTTTCAAAACTTACCTCTTTAGGGTTGTAATATACTTTAACGGCTTCTGCATGTGTTGTTCTGCCATAACCAACAGCCTCATAGGTAGGATTTTTTTCTTTTCCGCCAGAATAACCAGAGATAACCTCTTTAACACCTTTTACACTTTCAAAAATAGCTTCTACACACCAGAAACAACCACTAGCAAAATAGGCACTTTCATAAGAAGACAAATCTTGAGCGGAAGCTTCAGTAGTTATAGGAGTATTTTTAGTTTCTCTTGTCTTAGATTGACAGCTCGTGGTGGCTAAGGCTAAGAGACCAATAAAAGTAATTTTCAAATAGTTCATATTGTTTTTTTATTATTAGTGGGATACCTTTAAATTTACTTACGTATAACCTCTTGTGCAAGTTGTTAATTAATTATTAAATTCATACTTCCGAGGTTAAGATAGGTTTTTTGCTGCTAACGATATGAGTGAATTAGAGAACGTATTAATAGAATATTCCAAAACAAGTATTCCTATTCTGGATGAAAGTATCCCTTTGGCTAAATATTGTGCCTTAGATTTATCTACGACCAATCAATTACTAGATAATATCGCTATTACAGATCCAAATGAGTGTCAACAGTATATAAATACGATCCTTTCTGCAAACAATGCCAAAGTTGCTCATGGCGGGTATTTAGAAAAAAGAAATCTGTATGCTGATAAGTCCAGCTTTTCTAAAGAACAACATACCGCCAGAAATATTCATTTAGGAATAGATTATTGGTGTGTTGCAGGTACTAAAGTACTAGCTCCTATAGACGGTATAGTTCATAGTTTTAAGAATAATGATACTGTGGGAGATTATGGTCCTACGATTATTTTGAAGCATAACCTTAATAAAGTAACCTTCTATACCTTATATGGGCATTTGTCTTTAGAGACTATTAGGCATCTAGAAGTTGGAGCCCGTTTTAAAGCAGGAGCTTGTATAGGTTATTTAGGGACTCCAGATATCAATGTTAATTATGCACCACACCTACATTTTCAAATTATAAATTCTATTGGAGCTTATTTCGGAGACTATCCAGGGGTATGTAATGGTAATGATTTGGAGTTTTATAGCAATAACTGTCCTGATCCTAATCTTCTATTAAAAATAGGGTCATAGGAATACCGTTTAAATGCCAATAATTACGGTGATAGAATAATCGTTCAAATACCGTTAGCGGACAAAAAGTTCTTTACATCTAGATAATTTACATTCACCGATAGATAAACGGTATTGGGCGAGAATCGATGAAATACACTTTAGCTTGGTAGTACCTTTACAGTGTAAAACCCAAGTCATGAAAACTATCTTAACTATTTTATTTGTTCTTTTTATCGGTCTATTTGCTCAAGCGCAAGATGCTAAAGTAGAAGTGAAGGTTGCAGCACAAACAGAAAATGTAGTTTTAGTGACGCCAACTATAGAAACTACCTTAAATAGTAATGAAACGAAAATTGCTCGTTTATACATGGATAGAAATTATAAAGTAAAAAAGGAATTGTCTTTTTATACAAAAGCACACAAATCTAAATTAGCATAATTATAGGTTCTTTATTCATACCGACTTTCTTTACAACTATTCTTCATTCGTTTACCAACTTTTTTATAAGCGCTTCAACTTTACACAATTTTATCTTTCTACTTTATTTTAAGTATTACTCCATGAGATGTAACTCTTATGTAGTTATTTTAACGTTATTCAGCGTATATCGTATTTCAATGCAATAAAATAGCGTAAACCTGATTTTCTGGTACTAGTCGGCCATTATTTGAGTTTTAAGGCATCGTTTAAATACCAATAAATACGATGATAGAAGTCTAGTTTTATACTGCATATCTCTTCCGGTTTTGTTCACATAACCATATGATCCATTCGTCGATAGATAAACGATATCGAGCGATAACCGACGAAATACGCTTTGGCTTGGTAGTATCTTTACAGTGTAAAACATATGTCATGAAAACTATCTTAACTATTTTATTTGTTCTTTTTATCGGTCTATTTGCTCAAGCACAAGAAGCTAAAGTAGAAGTGAAGGTTGCTGCACAAACAGAAAATGTAGTTGTAGTGACGCCAACTGTAGAAACTACCTTAAATAGTAATGAAACAAAAATTGCTCGTTTATACATGGATAGAAATTATAAAGTAAAAAAGGAATTGTCTTTTTATACAAAAGCACACAAATCTAAATTAGCATAATTATAGGTTCTTTATTCATACCGACTTTCTTTACAACTATTCTTCATTCGTTTACCAACTTTTTTATAAGCGCTTCAACTTTACACAATTTTATCTTTCTACTTTATTTTAAGTATTACTCCATGAGATGTAACTCTTATGTAGTTATTTTAACGTTATTCAACGTATATCGTATTTCAATGCAATAAAATAGCGTAAACCTGATTTTCTGGTACTAGTCGGCCATTATTTGAGTTTTAAGGCATCGTTTAAATACCAATAAATACGATGATAGAAGTCTAGTTTTATACTGTATATCTCTTCCGGTTTTGTTCACATAACCATATGATCCATTCGTCGATAGATAAACGATATCGAGCGATAACCGACGAAATACGCTTTGGCTTGGTAGTATTTTTACAGTGTAAAACATACGTCATGAAAACTATCTTAACTATTTTATTTGTTCTTTTTATCGGTCTATTTGCTCAAGCACAAGAAGCTAAAGTAGAAGTGAAGGTTGCTGTACAAACGGAAAATGTAGTTTTAGTGACGCCAACTGTAGAAACTACCTTAAATAGTAATGAAACAAAAATTGCTCGTTTATACATGGATAGAAATTATAAAGTAAAAAAAGCATTGTCATTCTATACAAAAGCCAACAAAACTAAATTAGCATAATTATAAGTTCTTTATTCATACCGACTTTTTTTACAACTATTCTTCATGCGTTTACCAACTTTTTTATAAGCGCTTCAACTTTACACAATTTTATCTTTCTACTTTATTTTAAAGTGATACTCCATGAGATGTAACTCTTATGTAGTTATTTTAACGCTACTAAGCGTATATCGTATTTCAATGCAATAAAATAGCTGGTAAACCTGATTTTTTGGTACTAGTCGGCCATTATTTGAGTTTTAAAGCATCGTTTAAATACCAATAAATACGATGATAGAAGTCTAGTTTTATACCGTATATCTCTTCCGATTTTGTTCACATAACAATATGATCCATTCGTCGATAGATAAACGATATCGAGCGATAACCGACGAAATACGCTTTGGCTTGGTAGTATCTTTACAGTGTAAAACATACGTCATGAAAACTATCTTAACTATTTTATTTGTTCTTTTTATCGGTCTATTTGCTCAAGCACAAGATGCTAAAGTAGAAGTGAAGGTTGCTGCACAAACGGAAAATGTAGTTTTAGTGACGCCAACTGTAGAAACTACCTTAAATAGTAATGAAACGAAAATTGCTCGTTTATACATGGATAGAAATTATAAAGTAAAAAAGGCATTGTCTTTTTATACAAAAGCACACAAATCTAAATTAGCATAATTATGGAAGTATCATTAATAGTAGTAATAGCATTTACGTTTCTTAATATTATTAGAATGAATATAGCGACGGCTTCAAGAATGAAGCAAATGCTTCTTGGGAGTAAAAAATAGTACTGCTCATATATTTGAAAATTAAATTTTAAAGGAACTTTTGTTCTGAGGATTCCTGATAAGGAATCTTTTTTTGTTTAAGATCGTGTTTGTATTCGTTATTCGATAATTAATCTGATTTACTTCTTACAGCACTGCTACATGGATTTTAATCTAACAGATATAATTTCTGGATGTTGAAAATTTGAGACTCTTAGTTGAGGTTCTCATTAAAAGGGGGTAAATGAAAAAACTATTTATTGTTCTTTTATAAATTTGATTAGTGCTGCAGGAGAGGGTAGTATTCCGATAAAGTACCTATTATTACGATGAGTTATTTTTAGTTGAATTACCGTTAACGGACAAAAAGTTCTTTACATCTAGATAATTTACAGTCACCGATAGATACATGGTATTGGGCGAAAATCGACGAAATGCATTTGAAGTTGGTAGTACCTTTACAGTGTAATACCCAAGTCATGAAATCTATTTTAACTATTTTATTTGTTCTTTTTATCGGTCTATTTGCTCAAGCACAAGAAGCAAAAGTAGCTACACAAACAGCAAACGTTGTTTTAGTGGCGCCAACTGTAGAAACTACCTTAAATAGTAATGAAACGAAAATTGCGCGTTTATATATGGATAGAAATTATAAAGTAAAAAAAGAATTATCTTTTTATACCAAAGCAAACAAATCTAAATTAGCGTAATTATGATGGTATCTATAGTAGTACTAGTATTTTCTTTATCTATTGTTGTTGCTGTAATGGCAGCTACGAAAAATACGGCTAAAATGTTAAAGCCTTTAAAAGTGAAGGTAAATAAGCGTTAGAAAGTAAATGGCTTATCCAATTGGTTGGAAGTTTTGACCAATTTCCTTGAAGGTTATAATATAGTTGGTTCCTTTTTTAGTACAATCTTTTAATATAGAACCTTGCAGTTGTCTTGTAAGATTGTAAATAAGTTTTAATCCAAGTGATGTAGTAGTTTGTGGTGTAATACTCTCTTCGTAGCCATCACCATTATCACCAATATTTAAAACATAATCTTTTTCATCTTGACTTTTCTTAAGAGCGATACTGATCTCTCCTTCACCATTATCTTTAATACCATATTTTAAAGAGTTTGTAATGGCTTCATTAATAAGCAGCCCTAAGGGTATTGCTGTATCTATTCCAAGGTTTATATCAATAATGTCAATAGCTACTTTTATTCTATTATCGGTGCCTTTTATAGAGCGTACGAGATAATCACTTAATTCTTCTACATAAGATTTGTATTCAATTTTTGATAAATCTTCACGCATGTATAACATTTCATGAACCATAGCCATGGAGTTTACTCTATTCTGGCTACTCTTAATCATTTTCTTCATCTCCTCGTCTTTCATGTTTCTAGCTTGTAAGCTTAGAAGACTGGATACGGTTTGTAAGTTGTTTTTTACCCGATGATGCACCTCTTTAATAAGTGTTTCTTTCTCACGTACTTTTTGCTCAACTTCGAGTTTAGATCGGTATAAGTTGTAATGTGTTTTTACTAATATCTTACCAAATACACCACCTAGTATATATAAGGAGAATAGAATGCTAATAAAATTAAAAAGATCTTGCGAAGCTTCGGGAACTACATTCCTAACAAAAGGAAGACTTAAGATAGATTGAAAATAGATTAAGGTAACAATAATGAAAGCACTATAAAGGTAAACCTCTCCATAGCGTTTTGTGGTTACATAGCCGGCAAAAACAACTAAACCTAAGACAAAAATAAATGCGCTGTTTATACCTCCACTAAATAAGGTAATAACAATACAGCTAAACAGCGTTACGAGTGATGTAACGTTATACATCAAGGATAAGTTCTGGTGTTTTTTAAAGGCAAAGGTGTTTGCTAAGTTTAATAATGAAAATAAAAAAAACACGTACGGAATTACTTCTGTAATGTTTAGGAAGTAAATACACATGAAACCAAACACTAATGATAGGGCAGAGGAAATGTAATTTACTCTTAAAATGAGGTTTTTTTTGGTTTTAAGGCGTTGTTGGTGAGCCATTTATTTAGTTTTACTGCTAATAATTTTCCTTAACAGGTGGAATTTCCAAGCATTAAGATAAGTATTTTCTCTATAATACCATCAAAATACAAAGAATCTTATGTAAAACTCTAAATGAAATTTGTTTAAAAACGAAAACGACAGCTTAATAAGCTGTCGTTTTAGAATATGATTTATATAAAAATTAATGCTCTGTAATTACCCATTCTCCTTTTGAAAGAAGTGGCTCTGCTTGTTTAAATTTTACAGTTCTGCTTTCTCCAGACATTACATTTTTAATAGTTACACGGTCATTACGCCCAATCTTTGGTGCTTCACGCGTAATTGTTTCCGTAATGGCGGGTCTGCTTCCTTGATTTTGACCTACAGCACGGTTCTGTGCAGCAAGCTCATCGCTATTTAAAACTTCCTCTTTACTAACGTTTAAGTTTTCTTTAGGCTCACTAATTGTTTTGGCTTCTTGAATGTTTGTGTCATTTCCATTAGGGATTTCTCCTTTGTATAAAAATGCTACAACTTCTTTATTTACCTTCTCAATCATCCCTTTAAATAATTCAAAAGCTTCAAACTTATAGATTAATAAAGGGTCTTTTTGTTCATGAACAGCAAGTTGTACAGATTGTTTTAATTCATCCATTTTACGTAAATGAACTTTCCAAGCATCATCAACAATTGCTAAGGTGATGTTCTTTTCAAAATCTGTAATTAATTGCTTCCCTTCGCTTTCATATGCTTCTTTTAAATTGGTAACAATATTAAACGTTTTAATTCCATCAGAGAAAGGAACTACAATACGTTCAAATTTATTAGCCTCATCTTCATACACATTCTTAATTACCCTGTTAGCAACGGTAGCACTGCGCTCCATTTTATCTTGGTAATGTTGGTAGGCGTTCTTATATAATAAAGAAGCTATTTCTTGTACGCTCTTCTTAGAAAACTCTTCTTCTGTTAAAGGAGAGGTAATAGCGAAATATTTAATTAATTCAAATTCAAAGTTCTTATAGTCACTTGCGTTTTTGTTGGTTTCTGCAATAACCTCACAAGTATCATAGATCATATTGGCAATATCTACCTTTAGACGTTCTCCTTGTAAGGCATGACGACGACGTTTGTAAACAACCTCACGTTGTGCATTCATTACATCATCATACTCCAATAATCTTTTACGTACGCCAAAGTTATTCTCTTCCACTTTTTTCTGCGCTCGCTCAATAGATTTTGTCATCATGGAATGTTGGATAACTTCGCCATCCTCTAAGCCCATTCTGTCCATCATTTTAGCAACTCTATCAGAGCCAAACAAACGCATTAAGTTATCTTCAAGAGAGACATAGAATTGAGAACTTCCTGGATCTCCTTGACGACCAGAACGACCTCTTAATTGACGGTCTACACGACGTGAATCATGACGTTCTGTACCGATAATGGCTAAACCACCAGATTTTTTAACAGCATCTGATAATTTAATATCAGTACCACGACCAGCCATGTTTGTTGCGATCGTAACAATACCAGCCTTACCAGCTTCTTCAACGATATCTGCTTCTTTTTTATGCATTTTAGCATTCAGTACATTATGTGGTACTTTACGAATACTAAGCATACGTGATAAAAGTTCTGAAATTTCTACAGAAGTTGTACCAATTAAGACCGGTCTACCTGCAGCAGAAAGCTCTGTTACTTGGTCTATAATTGCATTGTATTTTTCACGTTTTGTTTTATAAATCAAATCGTTTCTATCATCTCTAGCAATAGGTCTGTTGGTAGGGATCTCCATAACATCTAGTTTGTAGATTTCCCAAAATTCTCCTGCTTCTGTAATAGCTGTACCTGTCATACCGGCAAGCTTATTATACATTCTAAAGTAGTTTTGTAAAGTCACCGTAGCAAAGGTTTGTGTAGCGGCTTCAATTTTTACATTTTCTTTAGCTTCAATTGCTTGGTGTAAACCGTCTGAGTAACGACGACCGTCCATGATACGACCTGTTTGTTCATCAACAATCATTACCTTATTCTCCATTACTACATATTCTACATCTTTTTCAAAAAGAGTATAGGCCTTTAATAGTTGATTTAAGGTATGTATACGTTCACTTTTAACACCAAATTCTTTGAAAAGTTCTTCCTTAAGCTCCGCTTCTTTTTCAACATCAAGATGCTGATTTTCAATTTTAGCAATTTCTCCGCCTATATCTGGCATTAAAAAGAAGGTAGGATCTTGTTCACCAGAAATGTGTTCTACCCCTTTTTCAGTAAGCTCTATCTGATTATTTTTTTCATCAATAACAAACCATAGCTCTTCATCTACCTTAGGCATTTCACGGTTGTTATCTTGCATGTAATAGTTCTCAGTTTTTTGAAGTAATTGCTTTACGCCTTCTTCACTTAAGAATTTAATTAATGCTTTATTTTTTGGTAGTCCACGGTGTACTCTTAATAATTGGAAACCACCTTCTTTTGTATCACCCGAGGCTATTAGTTTTTTTGCTTCTGCTAAAACGCCAGTTAAATACTGTTTTTGTAAAGAAACAATATCATTTACTTTAGGTTTTAATTGATCAAATTCTTGAATATCTCCTTTGGGCACAGGACCAGATATAATTAATGGTGTACGTGCATCATCCACTAAAACAGAATCCACCTCATCAACAATAGCAAAATTATGAGGACGTTGCACCAAATCACTTGGCGTGTGCGCCATGTTATCTCTTAGGTAGTCAAATCCAAATTCATTGTTGGTACCATAGGTAATATCGGCATTATAAGCAGCACGTCTTCCGTCAGAATTTGGCTGGTGGTTATCAATGCATTCTATGGTAATACCATGAAATTGAAAGATAGGAGCCATCCACGCGCTATCACGCTTGGCTAAGTAATCATTTACAGTTACTAGATGTACTCCGTTACCGGTTAAGGCATTTAAATATAATGGTAAAGTAGCCACTAAGGTTTTACCTTCTCCCGTATGCATTTCTGCAATCTTACCTTCATGCAAAGCAATACCTCCAATAAGTTGCACATCATAATGTACCATGTCCCAAGTAACTTCTTTACCTGCAGCATTCCAAGAATTCTTCCAGATGGCTTTATCTCCTTCTAAAGAAACATAATCCTTAGTTCCAGAAAGTTGCCGGTCATATTCAGAAGCAGTAACTTCTATGGTTGTATTATTCGCAAAACGCTTAGAAGTTTCTTTTACCACAGCAAAAGCTTCTGGTAAAATTGATTTTAAGGTTTTTTCAGAAATTTCGTAAGCTTCTTTTTTCAGTCCGTCAATTTCTGCGTAGATATCTTCGTTCTTATCAATATCCTTTGAGTTTTTTACTTCAACTTCAAGGGCTTGTATCTTATCATTAATGACTTGTGTGTCATTTTTAAGCTGTGCTTTGAAAGAAAGGGTTTTATTTCGAATTTCATCATTGCTCAGATTAGCAAGTTCTTTTTCGAAAGAATGAATCTTATCTATGATAGGTTGTAGCTCTTTGACATCTTTCTTAGCCTTATCGCCTACAAAAACTTTTAAAACAGAATTTAAAAAACTCATACGGTAAATTATTTTTTTTAATCTATGCTATAACCATACCAAAGGTATTTTAGCGGAATAACATGACAGAATGAACTATAATCAACAACATAATCAGTAATGCTGTCACTCAAGTTCAAAATTAAGTAAAAAAAAAGCCTCAAATGAGACTTTTTTAATGTTATTACGTTAATATTTTAATATTCGTCCTCGTTCCAGAGGTAATCTTCTTCCGTTGGGTAGTCTGGCCAAATTTCTTCGATAGATTCGTAAATCTCACCGCCTTCTTCTTCCATAGACTGTAGATTTTCTACAACCTCTAGTGGAGCTCCGGTTCTAATTGCGTAATCGATCAATTCGTCTTTGGTAGCTGGCCAAGGTGCATCACTTAAGTAAGATGCTAATTCTAAAGTCCAATACATGTTAGTGGTATTAATTTTAATTTTTTGCAAAAATAAATTTTAAAATGATATATCCAAGTTTTTTGATAGTTATTAATAAATTATTTTTTGAATATATTGTTATTCTGCTGATTAACAATTTGTTACTTTTATTTTTTTTCTGGAATCCATTTTATTTCTTCAACGTTTAAATGTGCAGATAAACCGCGACCCAACATAAAAAGATAATCTGATAGCCTATTTAGATACCGCAAGACATTTGGTTCAAACGGTTCAGTATCATTTAAATGTGACGCGATACGTTCTGCTCTACGGCATACAGTTCTGGCAATATGACAGTATGACACAGTTGTGTGGCCACCGGGTAATATAAAATGTGTCATTTGCGGTAGCTTCGCTTCGATGGTATCCATTTCATGCTCTAGAAGTGAAAGATCATCATCACTGATTTTATCAATATTTAAACGTTCTTTACCATTTTTTAAAATCGCCTTTTCTGGGTCTGTTGCTAAAACAGCGCCTACAATAAATAATTTATGCTGAATATGGGTAAGGATGTCTTTAGAATGTTGATCTATTTCTTGGTCTCTTATCATACCAATCCATGCATTTAGCTCATCGACGGTACCGTAACTTTCAATTCTAATATGGTGTTTAGCTACTCGAGTTCCTCCAAAAAGTGCTGTAGTTCCTTTGTCGCCAGTTTTTGTATAAATTTTCATGAGCTATTTTTAAAATAATTAGTACTGCGCTTAGCGCTTGTTACGGTCCATAAACCTGCGATTTTTTCGCTCTTTGGTTCTTTTCTTATTCTTGAGAAGATTCATTACAAAAATTACGGCAAAGACGACAAATAGTATGTAAAGGGTGTATTTCATTTGTAATCGTATTTAGTCTAAAATTACTGGATTATATCCTAATCTTAAAATGTTCTTTTACTTGCTCTCTCCTAAAAAATAGAATTCCGCCATGAAAAGTATCAATACTCACTTTTATTTTTTCAAGCGTAATTAGTGCTTGCCAATGAGCGTAATTTTTGTTGATATTATTGATGTAAATCAGGGTATCGTTGTTGAATCTCTCCAATTCTTTAAGAAACAGTACATTTTTGTCTGATAGGTTGTCTAAATATATAAAGGATTCAGAATTATTATCCAGACCTATATTCGGAAATTTTTCTGTTATCAGCGCTTTAAAAGTTTCGTTCTGATCCTTAAGATTTATCTCAGAAATTTTAAAATAATCTATTAGTTTTAAAGCGGTGTTTAAAGATTTTATAGAGGTGTACTTATCTTTTTTATACAAACCTTTGGTCACCAAAGTATACACGAAAGGGGAGTGTACACCATGCTGATTTGTAGATGAGAATAAAAAAAATAAATACCTAAGCCAATACATGTGCTTTATTCTATAAGTGCAGAAAGTTCAAACCAACGTTCTGTTTTTACCTCTATGGCAGCTTCAATTTCTTTAAGCGCTATAGATAACTTATCTATTTCATCTCCAGTTAAAGCAGGGTCTGCAAACTTTTGTTGTGTAGCTTCTTTTTTTGCTTCCAATTTTTTTATTTCACGTTCAATATTTGTGAACTCTTTCTGTTCGTTGAACGTAAGTTTCTTTTTTTCTTCTTTCTTCTTAGTGCCTTTGTCTGCTTCTGCAGGTGTGTTTTCTTTTTTAGCAGCTCTGCTTTCTAATACAGCACTGTCTTCGTAAGATCTGAAATCTGAATAATTACCTGGAAAATCTTCAACAACAGCATCGCCTCTAAAAACAAACAGGTGATCTACAATTTTATCCATAAAATACCTGTCGTGTGAAACAACTAGTAAGCATCCAGGGAAATCCATTAGAAAGCTCTCTAGAACATTCAGGGTTACAATATCTAAATCGTTTGTAGGTTCGTCAAGAATTAAGAAGTTAGGATTCTGAATTAAAATGGTACACAAATACAAACGTTTGCGCTCACCACCACTTAATTTATCAACAAAATCATATTGTTTTTTGCGGTCAAACAAAAAGCGTTCTAATAATTGTTGTGCAGATATTTGTCTTCCTTTGGCTAATGGAATGTAATCGCCAAATTCACGAATAACATCAATAACCTTTTGGCCTTCTTTAATATTTATACCTTTTTGCGTGTAATATCCAAACTTTATAGTTTCACCAACAATAACTTTTCCGCTATCGGGCTCATCATTACCACTTAGAATATTTAAGAAGGTAGATTTTCCGGCACCATTTTTACCAATAATACCAAGACGTTCGCCACGAAGAAAGTTGTATTCAAACTTATCTAAGATAGGCTTTCCTGGGTATGATTTAGAAATTTTATGCAACTCAAGAATTTTACTTCCCATACGTTCCATATTGATTTCAAGCTCTACCTCATTTTCGTTTCTGCGTTTGCTCGCCTTTTCTTTTATCTCGTAAAAATCATCTTGTCTAGATTTCGACTTTGTAGTTCTAGCTTTAGGCTGTCTGCGCATCCAATCTAATTCTTTTTTAAATAAAAGTTTAGATTTATGTTGCTCTGTGGCCTCTTGCTCTAATCTGTTCTCTTTCTTTTCTAGATAGTAAGAGTAGTTTCCTTTGTATGGATACATAACACCTTCATCTAGCTCTATGATTTCATTACAAACACGTTCTAAAAAGTAACGATCATGCGTTACCATAAACAAGGTCATATTTTCTTTGGCAAAATACTGCTCTAACCATTCAATCATTTCTAAATCTAAATGGTTGGTAGGCTCATCAAGTACCAGTAAGTCTGGTTTATTGATTAGTGCATTTGCTAAGGCTAAACGCTTTTTTTGCCCTCCAGAAAGTATTTCTACTTTAAGGTGAATATCGTTAAGATTAAGCTTAGATAAAATTTGCTTGTATTGTGTTTCAAAATCCCAAGCCTGAAAGCGCTCCATCCCTTCAAAAGCGGTTTGGTATGCGTCTGCTTCTTCTGGGTTTTCTAAAGCATGTTCGTAAGCTCTAATGACCTTTAATATTTCATTATCAGAGGCAAAGATGGTCTCCTCGATGGTTAAATTTGGATCTAAATTAGGTTCTTGATCTAAGAATGAAACTCTAATTCCCTTTCTGTAATTTACTTGGCCAGAATCTGGAGTGTCTAATCCGGATAATATATTTAATATGGATGTTTTTCCACTTCCGTTTTTAGCGATTAACGCTATTTTTTGATCTTTGTTTATTCCAAAAGAGATATCAGAAAATAAAACATGTTCGCCATAGGCTTTTGCAATATTTTCTACTGATAATAGATTCATGTAATTTTTGTATTAGAACTGGCAAAGTTAGTGAACTCTAGCAGACCTTTGATAATAAATTAAAAAGGAATATCTAAGGACTAAAGCAAATACGATTGGAAGGATTAAAATACTGAATATTTGTACTTTAAGAATCCAAAGTGTTAGTGCGATACCAATACAAGTAAGGAGTAATAGCATATAGATAGAAATCCATTTAGCAAGCGCTCCTTTTTTTAGTAAAAAGAATGCGATAAAGCTATTTATAGGAAAGGTCCATAAGAAATTAAAGTTCTTAGCGGTGGCTTGGTGGTCTGTTCCAAACCAAAGAAACACAATCAAGACTCCAGCTAGTCCTGTGGTTAAAAACAAAACAAAGTCCAGATATCTAGATCTTTTTTTTGCTTTGTAATCTTTTAACGTGATTAGGCATACTAGTATACTAAGTATAGAAAGCCATAGTAGTGGGGATAGAAGAAAGTTGGAATTTTTTTCTTCAGGTACTTCTTTTAATAAGGTTCTTTCTTTTGAAACTAATTTTTTTCCATCTACCGTAGCGTGCGGAAGTTGTTTAAATACATAGATTGGTAAAAATTGATGTTCCCATGGAGTGGCTTTTCGGTCAATTACAGATCCTAGGGCCAGATCTATACCAAAATTAGACCAGGAATTAACGTCTAAGTTTTGATGTATTAATTCTCTAAATGTAAACTGATTTTCTAGATGTGTATAGTCAAAAGTTAGTTTAGCTCCTAAAACAGTTTGTAAGGCATCGGGTAATCTTGTGGAGCAATTATCAAATAAGAAATCATATTTGTAAAACCTGTTTTCTGGAAGATGATTGTTTTCTAGAAATTTCAAAAAATCATTACGTTCTTGAACAGTGAGTTGTAAATCTTGTTCTTTTACCCATCTGTTTTCTAGTTGGTAGCCGTAAATGAAACCTTCAAAAGACTCACGTGCTAAACTATATAAAAGTTTACCTCGGGTGAATTTTGTGTAAAAGTTGGGCGTATTGAAATCAAAATGACCGTAATTATATACAACATCAATTCCTAAAGCAGGATCTTGAACCCGTATAGCGCTATGGCCAAATTTAGCATAAAGTTCATCTGCTGTTCCTACCGTTAAGACACTAATTTTTGATTTAGGAGATAGTGTTGGTTGCGAGAATCCAAATAAAGAAAAAGTAAGAAAGAAACTTAAAATGTATTTTTTAAATAGCATAGTATGGGGTAAAACTTTTCTACAAACAAATATGCGAAGAATTTATTTGAGATAATTAGTTCCGATAAAAATATCCTATTTTTACCAAAAGCTTAACACATGAAAAAACACATACCAAACCTTATTACTTTACTCAATTTATTCTGTGGGTGTATTGCTGTATTTTTTGCAGTTCACGGAGTTTTTGAAATGGTAGCATTGTTTGTTTTTCTAGGCATATTTTTTGATTATTTTGACGGATTTGCTGCGCGATTACTAAATGTTAAAAGTGGTTTGGGCTTACAGTTAGATTCTTTAGCCGATATGGTTACGAGTGGTGTGGTGCCGGGTATTGTGATGTTTAAGCTTTTAGAAATGTCTTCAACAGGAGGTTGGAGTGGTGGTTTGTTTTCTGAAAGTTCAGGCTTGGCTACATGGCAATCTTTTAAACTAAATCCTCAAGAATTAATTCCTCTTTTAGGGTTAATTGTTACTCTGGCTTCTGCCTATCGCTTGGCAAAGTTCAATATAGACGAAAATCAGACCAACTCCTTTATAGGTTTACCCACACCCGCAAACACTTTATTGATTATTTCTTTGCCTTTGATTTTGCTGTACCATACTAATGAAGTGTTAAACAACATGATACTTAATCAATGGTTTTTAATAGGATTGACATTTCTAAGTGCATATTTGCTGAATGCAAACATACCCTTATTCGCCTTAAAATTTTCAAATTGGAGCTTTAAAGATAATGCCATTCGCTACTTGTTTTTAGTGGTAAGTATTATACTCTTGGTAACCCTTAAGTTTATGGCGGTACCTGCTATCATCCTCTTTTATGTATTAACATCTGTCCTTAATTTAATTAAGGTAAAGGGGTAGTGTTTGTAGAATATTAGAGTGTGCATGTTCAAGATAAACACAATTCTTACTGATGCGGATACTATTTAAACTTCCGTTAATTAGTTTTTGAATGCCTATTTGAGTTTTACACAAAAAAAATAACCAATACTAAAAAGATGTTTTTTAGTGTTGGCTTTAATTATAGTTCTAATTGTTTTAGTTGTCTAAAACAGTTTCTTTTTACGTAATTCAAAATTCTGACCTAGATATACTTTACGTACCATTTCATCAGCGGCTAGATCTTCGGGAATACCAGACTTTAAAATTCCCCCTTCAAACATCAGGTAGGAACGCTCGGTAATCGCTAAGGTCTCCTGTACGTTATGATCGGTAATAAGAATACCTATATTTTTGTCTTTTAACTGTGCTACAATACGCTGAATGTCTTCTACTGCCACAGGATCTACACCTGCAAAAGGTTCGTCTAGTAGAATAAATTTAGGATCTGTAGCTAAAGCACGCGCAATTTCTGTTCTTCTACGTTCGCCACCAGAAAGTAAATCACCACGGTTTTTTCGAATATGGCCTAAGCTAAATTCTTCGATAAGCGATTCCATTTTCATTTCTTGCTCTTTCTTGCTGAGCTTGGTAAGCTGTAAAACACTTAATATGTTTTCTTCAATACTAAGTTTTCTAAATACAGAAGCTTCCTGTGCAAGGTAACCTATCCCGTTTTGTGCTCTTTTGTACATCGGAAACTTAGTAATATTCATATCGTTTAAATAGATATTCCCGCCGTTAGGTTTAACCAGACCAACAATCATGTAGAACGATGTAGTTTTTCCGGCGCCATTTGGACCAAGAAGACCCACAATTTCGCCCTGATTAACTTCTAATGAAATTCCTTTAACTACTGGTCGCCCTCTATAGGACTTCATTATATTGTCTGCACGTAACTTCATAAATGCTAGTTCGTTGTTGGTTTTTACCTTTTATATTGTTTCAAAACTAATGGAAAATGTGGTCTCTCTCAACTAATTAGAGAAAATTTAACCCTTATTCGTTTTCTTGCTCTTCTAAAGCTTCCCAATATTCATAAGCTCTACGTAAGTGCGGAACTACGATGGTACCTCCAACAAGTGTGGCAATACTTAAGGTTTCCATAACTTCTTCTTTGCTGGCGCCCACACTATGAGAACTTTCTAAGTGGTATTTCACACAATCATCACAACGAAGTACAGCAGAAGCTACAAGTCCAAGAAGTTCTTTTGTTTTAACATCTAAGGCACCGGGAGCAAAAGCATTGGTGTCTAAATTAAATATTCTTTTGATGATTTTATTATTATCGGCAAGCAGCTTATCATTCATTTTAGAACGGTAAGCATTAAATTCTTCTATTTGATTAGGCATTTTTCTTTCTTTTTGCTTCTTTTTTTAATTCTTTTCGGATTACATATCCAGAGATGTAAATACTAACTTGGTATAGGATGATAATAGGAATAGAAACTACAATTTGACTTGCAACATCTGGAGGGGTAATAACTGCAGATAAAATTAATACAACTACTAAAGCTATCTTTCTGTATTTCTTTAAAATTTCTGGCGTCACCAATCCTATTTTTGTTAAGAAATAGATGATGATTGGGAGTTCAAATATAATTCCACATGCAATTACAGATGATCTTAAGGTTGATATATAGGAGCTAAGATCAAATTCGTTTTTAACAACATCACTGACAGAATAGGTTCCTAAAAAGTTAATAGATAAAGGGGCTACAATATAATACCCAAATAATACGCCTAAGAAAAATAAGAAAGAAGCTATAAAAATAAAACCTCTAGAATTCTTGCGTTCTTTTTCATAAAGTCCTGGGCTAATAAATTTCCACATTTCGAATAAAATATACGGAAATGCGATAATTATTCCGGCCCAGATAGCGGTCCAAATATCCGCAGAAAACTGCCCTGCCATGGTTCTACTTTGTATGGTAAATGGCAATTCTTCAGCACAGAAATCAGACGTGAAATTAAAAAACTTTGCAATGTTGCAAAAGAACTCATAGGTTGCGAAATTCATTTTACTAGGGGCAAAAATCACCCAGTCGAAAATGTAACGGCTAAAAGCAAATGCTACAGAACCTACGATTAGTACTGCTAAAGTTGAACGGATTAGGTGCCAGCGTAATTCTTCTAGATGATCTAGAAATGACATATCTACGGTGTCTTTCTTATTTGCCATTATAAAATTCCTTCGTTGATTAAATTATGTATATGAACAATACCTTTATAGGTGCCATTTTCAATGGCAATTAGTTGTGATATGTTTTTTGCTTGCATTAATTCTAAAGCTTTTACGGCTAAAGAATCATTCTCAATAGTTTTAGGATTAGCACTCATAATATCTTTAGCGGTAAGTCCTTTGATATCATCATGCTTATTTAGCATTCTACGGATGTCACCATCGGTAACAACGCCTACAATTTTACCTTGGTCTAGTACGGCTGTTACTCCAAGCATTTTTGCTGATATTTCTACAATTACTTGTTTTACATCAGAGTGGATTTCTACTTCCGGCTTCATGTTATTTTCTACAATATCTGAAACACGTAGGTAGAGCCTTTTTCCTAAAGAACCTCCGGGGTGGTATTTTGCAAAATCTTTACTGCTAAATCCTCGTAATTCTAAAAGGCATATAGCTAAAGCATCACCCATAACTAATTGAGCAGTAGTGCTTGTGGTGGGTGCTAAATTATTTGGACAGGCTTCTTTTTCTACAAAAGTATTTAAGATAAAATCTGATTGTTTAGCAAGAACAGAGTCTAAATTACCGGTCATGGCAATAAGTGTATTTCCTGTTTTTTTTATCAAGGGAACCAGCATTTTTATCTCGGGAGTATTGCCACTTTTAGAAATGCAGATGACCACGTCATTCTGCTGAATGGTCCCTAAATCTCCATGAATTGCATCTGCCGCATGCATGAAAATTGCAGGTGATCCGGTGGAGTTTAATGTAGCCACTATCTTCGATGCAATTAAGGCACTTTTTCCTATTCCAGAAATAATAATTCGGCCTGTGGAATCCAATATATGATTGACGGTGTTCGAAAAATTAGCATCTAATAATGAAGATAAATTTTGAATGGCATTAGCTTCATTTTCTATGGTTCTTCTTGCTATGTCAAGTATCGCAGTATTATTTTTCAAATCAATTAATTCAATTATCTGATTGTATTCCTAAAAGAATGTCTTATATTTAGTTACAAAATTACATAAACTTAGTGTTAAAAGATATTTTAAATTCTTTAAAGTAAATTTTTGTTTTTTGTGTTAATTTTAAATTTGTTAAGAAACTAACTATATCGCATTGAAAATGCGAACTTAGCATCAGTATTAATAGTAAAATATATTATGAGCTTGAGTGAAATTGATTTGCATTCCTCACTAAAAAAATACTTTGGATTTTCACAATTTAAAGGACTTCAGGAAAGTGTTATTACAAGTATTCTTGAAGGTAAAAATTGTTTTGTAGTAATGCCGACAGGCGGTGGAAAATCGCTTTGTTATCAACTCCCTGCTTTGATGCAAGAAGGTACTGCAATTGTAGTTTCCCCGCTTATTGCGTTAATGAAAAATCAAGTAGATGCGATTCGTGGTGTCTCCTCAGAGCACGGTATTGCTCATGTTTTGAACTCATCATTGACAAAAACAGAAATAAAACAAGTAAAAAGTGATATCACTAGTGGTGTTACCAAACTACTTTATGTGGCACCAGAATCATTAACGAAAGATGAATATGTTGAGTTTTTACAATCTGTAAAAATATCATTCGTTGCGGTAGATGAAGCACACTGTATTTCAGAATGGGGTCATGATTTTAGACCTGAATATCGAAATTTAAAAAGTATAATTAGTCGCTTAGATGATACCATTCCGATTATTGGATTAACCGCTACAGCAACTCCAAAAGTACAGGAAGATATTATAAAAAACTTAGGGATCACAGATGCAGATTTGTTTAAAGCATCCTTCAATAGACCTAATTTGTTTTATGAGGTACGTCCTAAAACTCAGAATATAGAAGCAGATATTATTCGCTTTGTAAAACAAAATTCAGGGAAATCTGGAGTAATTTACTGTTTGAGTAGAAAAAAGGTAGAAGAATTAGCGCAAGTACTCCAAGTAAATGGAGTGAGTGCTGTGCCATACCATGCCGGTTTTGATACTAAGACACGATCTAAATATCAAGATATGTTCTTGATGGAGGATGTAGATGTGGTGGTAGCAACCATTGCCTTTGGTATGGGGATAGATAAGCCAGATGTTAGGTTTGTGATTCACCATGATATTCCTAAAAGTATAGAAAGTTATTACCAAGAAACGGGTAGAGCAGGTAGAGATGGGGGCGAAGGGCATTGTTTGGCTTTTTACTCGTATAAGGATATAGAAAAATTAGAAAAATTTATGTCTGGTAAGCCTGTGGCAGAACAGGAAATTGGAAATGCCTTGCTGCAAGAAATGGTAGCATATGCAGAAACATCTATGTCACGTAGGAAATTCATCCTTCATTATTTTGGTGAGGAGTTTGATGATGTAAATGGCGATGGAGCCCTTATGGATGATAATACCAAAAATCCAAAGGACAAAGAAGAAGCAAAAGATGATTTGGTAAAAGTGATTCAGGTGGTACAAGGTACCATGGAGAAGTTCAAATCTAAAGAAATAGTCAAAGTACTTACAGGTAAAGTCAATGCTATTATTGCATCGCATAAAACCGATGAAAAGCCATTTTTTGGTATCGGAAAAGATAGAGATAAAGAACATTGGATGGCATTAGTGCGCCAAGGTTTAGTTGCCGGTTACCTACGAAAGGAGATAGAACAATATGGAATTTTGCATGTAACTCCGAAAGGAGCGGAATATGTGAAGAACCCAGTTTCTTTTATGATGACCAAAGATCATGTGTACAATAAGGCAGCAGATGATGCTATTGTAAGTGCCGCTAAGACGAGTGCTGGCGTTACAGATGAAGCCTTATTAAAAGTGTTAAAAGATCTTAGAAAAAAACAAGGTCAGAAATTAGGCGTTCCTCCCTTTGTAATCTTTCAAGATCCTTCTTTACAAGATATGGCCCTAAAGTATCCTGTGACTTTAGAAGAGCTTGTAAATATTCATGGGGTAGGAGAAGGTAAAGCTAAAAAATATGGTAAGCCATTCGTAGAATTTATTAAAAAGTACGTCGAGGATAATGATGTTATTCGTCCAGATGATTTAATCGTAAAAAGTACCGGTGCTAATTCAGCTTTAAAATTATACATCATCCAGAATGTAGATCGTAAATTACCTTTAGATGATATTGCATCAGCAAAGGGCTTAAGTCTGCCAGAGCTATTAAAAGAAATGGAGCAGATTGTATATAGCGGTACGAAGCTAAATATTTCCTATTGGATTGATGATGTCTTAGATGAAGACCAACAAGAAGAAATTCATGACTATTATTTGGAAGCAGAATCAGATAATATAGATCTAGCTTTAAAAGAGTTTGATGGCGACTATGAAGACGAAGAACTTCGATTGTATCGTATTAAATTTATTAGCGAAGTAGCTAATTAAGAGCATCTTTTAGTTTATACTATAGCATAACACTCCTAAATTTTAGGGGTGTTATTTTTTTATAGGCATGTTGCTAAATTGTTAATTCTTTGAAATTATCTTTTAAATATGTGTATAAAGCATTTAGTTCCATAGAATTTTTATAGTTTTACAGTGTAAACTTTAGGGGTGTTCCTTTTACGGAACTGAGAAATACCCTTTGAACCTGATGCGGTTAGTACCGCCGAAGGGAAAAGTTGAAAAGCACCTTGCAATGGGTGTTTGCAACCTTTTCATATGTGTGTGCTTTGTTCTTGAAGCACCTCCTTTTTCAAAGAATATTCTCTGCTTTTAAAATTTACAGCATATTTAAAATATACTGTATATGATTTCTATTACCGTAAATGAAAAACCAATACGTATTGAAAAAAATACAAACGTATTGCAACTTCTCGAAAAATTGCAAACACCTCAAAACGGAATTGCAGTCGCTTTAAACAATACTATTATCACCAAAGATTTCTGGAAATATGAAATTTTAGATGAGAATGATTCTCTTCTAATTATTCAAGCCACTCAAGGCGGTTAATAGCCTCTTTGAAACCCCCTAGTACAGTATTTATTTCTTAAAGATCAAATCTCACAATATATGAAAAGTAAAGACACCGCACCAAAAAACGAAAAGCTTAGTACGCAACCTTTTCCTAATTCTAAAAAGATTTATGTAGCAGGAAAACTACATCCACAATTAAAAGTGGCTATGCGAGAAATTGCGTTGAGTGATACTAAAGATTCTTTGACAGGAAAGCTTACTCCCAACGAGCCAGTTACAGTTTATGATACTTCAGGTCCTTATACAGACCCTAACATAGAAATAAACGTTCACAAAGGAATAGATAGAATCCGTGAACAGTGGATTTTAGAGCGTGGAGATGTGGAGCAATTAGAGGGGTTTACCTCAGAATATTGTAATGAACGTCTCAATGATAAGAGTTTAGATCATATGCGTTTTTCACTTTTAAAAAAGCCAATGCGTGCTAAAGAGGGTAAAAATGTAACGCAGCTGCATTATGCTAAAAAGGGAATAATCACTCCAGAAATGGAATACATTGCTATTCGTGAGAATCAGCGTATGGAAGAAATGACCGAAATTGCAAAACAGCACAAAGGAGAACATTTTGGCGCGGCCATTCCTAATAAAATTACGGCAGAATTTGTACGGGAAGAAGTGGCTAGAGGTAGAGCTGTAATTCCTAGTAATATAAATCACCCAGAAGCAGAACCCATGATTTTGGGTCGTAACTTTTTGGTGAAGATAAACGCCAATATTGGTAACTCTGCCGTTACCTCTTCCATAGAAGAAGAAGTAGAAAAAGCGGTTTGGGCATGCCGTTGGGGTGCCGATAATATTATGGATTTGTCCACAGGGCAAAACATCCATGAAACGAGAGAATGGATTATTCGTAACTCTCCAGTTCCTGTAGGGACTGTGCCTATTTACCAAGCTTTAGAAAAAGTAAATGGCGTTGCAGAAGATCTTACTTGGGAAATTTTTAGAGATACACTTATTGAGCAAGCAGAGCAAGGAGTAGATTACTTCACAATTCATGCAGGTGTTTTATTGCGTTATGTGCCTATGACGGCTAAACGCGTTACAGGTATTGTTTCTCGTGGAGGTTCTATTATGGCTAAATGGTGTTTAGCACATCATAAAGAGAGTTTCTTGTATACGCATTTTGAAGATATTTGTGAGATTTTAAAACAATACGATGTAGCGTTTTCTTTAGGAGATGGTTTACGTCCTGGATCTGTTGCAGATGCTAATGATGAGGCACAATTTGCAGAGTTAGAAACATTGGGGGAACTCACAAAAATAGCACGTAAGCATGAGGTACAATGTTTTATAGAGGGCCCTGGTCACGTACCAATGCATATGATCAAAGAAAATATGGAGAAACAAATAGAACTTTGTGATGAAGCTCCTTTTTATACGTTAGGACCTTTAACAACAGATATCGCGCCAGGATATGACCATATTACCTCCGGTATTGGAGCCGCTATGATTGGTTGGTTTGGCTGCGCTATGCTATGTTATGTAACACCAAAAGAACACTTAGGGTTGCCTAACAAACAAGATGTGAGAACAGGAGTAATTACGTACAAACTAGCGGCCCATGCAGCCGATTTAGCAAAGGGGCACCCGGGGGCGCAACATAGAGATAATGCTTTATCAAAAGCGCGATTTGAATTTAGATGGGAAGATCAGTTTAATTTGGGACTAGATCCAGAATTAGCTCGAGAGTACCATGATGAAACCTTGCCTGCCGATGGGGCAAAAGTGGCACATTTCTGTTCCATGTGTGGACCTAAATTTTGTTCCATGAAGATATCTCAAGAAGTAAGAGATTTTGCCGCGGAGCATGATATTGTAGATAATGAAGTCATTCAAAAAGGAATGGAGGAAAAGTCTAAAGAATTTAAAGATAAAGGGTCAGAAGTATATTTGTAGTATACACTGGAGGTTCCTACGCCTTGAAAGAAGGCGTAGTCGGGCTTTCCGTTATATCTTTTGCCTATTCGTATAAGTTTATGTCGTTTTACGCCATAAATTTACACCAACAGCAAAAGGATGCCACTGCAATCCCTAACCCAAAAAAATATGATAGTTCTTATAGCGCCAGAAGAAGATATTACCAATGAAATTGAAATTTTACACCAGCTTTTTGAAGCCGGTTTGGTCTATTTTCATTTAAGAAAGCCTTCTAAAAATTATCAAGAGCATTGTGATTATTTAGATTTGATAGATGAGAAGTACCATAACCGTATCGTTGTGCATTATTTTCATGAATTAGTGAATGCCTATAATTTAAAAGGCATTCATTTTCAGGAGCAAAAAAGAATAGATCATATAGATAATCCAGGGCAGTATTTTAAACCGCTCAATATGTATGGTAAAACCATCAGTTCTTCATTTCATGATCCAGACGTTTTAAAGGCTTGTGAGTTTGAGTTTGATTATCATTTGCTTAGTCCCGTTTTTTCTTCAATTTCTAAAAAAGGATATGAAGGCAAAGGTTTTAAGGTAAGCCATATTCAAAAACGGATTATTGGTATGGGCGGTGTCACAGAAAACAATATAGAAGAACTACATGAATTAGGGTATCAAGGCATAGGCGTTTTAGGGGGCGTATGGAATAGCGGTTCCCCTCTAGCAGCGTTTACAGCCATGCAACACTACTACAATAAATAATAAAACTACGGACTAATATATTTTAAATAGAATACCCATGCAATTACCAAATTTACACTACATATCGCAAGGAGAAACACCTCAAGAGCATTTAAATAATATCAAAAGTGCCTGTACGGCAGGTGCAGCATTGGTACAGCTACGCTTAAAAAATTTAAGTCCTAAAAAGGTTTTGAAATTTGCTACAGAAGCCAGAGAAATTACAGATCACTATCAAACTAGATTGATAATAAATGATCACTATAGAATAGCCAAAGAGGTAAAAGCAGATGGTGTTCATTTAGGAAGAACAGATACTTGCCCGTCTATTGCTAGAAAACATTTAGAAAGCTGGCAGATTATTGGCGGTACTGCAAATACTATTGGTGATTGTAATCTATTACTTACTAAGAAAGTAGATTATATAGGTTTAGGGCCTTATCATTTTACAAAAACAAAAGAGCGTCTAAGCCCTATTTTGGGAATAGAAGGTTATGCAACGATCATGAAGGAGCTACAAACAACTATTCCTGTTATCGCGGTAGGCGGTATTGCAATAAATGATGTTGCTAAAATTCTAGAAACGGGAATTTACGGGGTAGCAGTAGCCTCAGAAATCACTAAAAATTTTAATAGCATTAATCTATTTAAGAAAGCGTTAGAAAAAACAGGCATTGAAGAACAGGTGTGGAGACCTAATCTAAATCAATAAATATGGCAGATATATTGAACATAGCAGATAAAACATTTAAATCACGTTTATTTACGGGGACTGGTAAATTTTCTAGTGCGCAAGTAATGGAAGAAGCTATTCTTGCTTCAGAGAGTGAGTTGGTTACTGTAGCTTTGAAACGGGTAGATTTAGAAGATGAAGCCGATGATATTTTAAGCCATTTAACGAGTGGTAGGATAAATTTATTACCGAATACCTCTGGGGTTCGTACTGCAAAAGAAGCTGTCTTTGCAGCGCAATTATCCAGAGAAGCGCTGAACACTAATTGGATAAAATTAGAAATTCATCCAGACCCTCGGTATTTATTGCCTGACCCTATAGAAACCTTAATAGCTGCCGAAGAATTAGTGAAGCTAGGCTTCGTAGTTATGCCATACATACATGCAGATCCAGTATTGTGCAAACGCTTAGAAGATGTAGGGGTTCAATGTGTGATGCCACTAGGCGCTCCTATTGGTAGTAATAAAGGAATAAAAACAGAAGATTTTTTAAAAATCATTATAGAACAAAGCAATGTGCCTGTAATTGTAGATGCGGGTATTGGTGCCCCATCTCATGCCGCTTATGCTATGGAGCTCGGGGCAGATGCTGTCTTAGTAAATACAGCAATAGCCGTTTCTCAGAACCCAATAGCTATGGGCCATGCCTTTAAAATGGCCGTAGAAGCAGGAAGAATGGCCTATTTGGCAAAATTAGCACCTATTAAAGAGCGCGCAGAAGCCAGCAGCCCTTTAACTTCTTTTTTAAACGAAATTTAAAAGTACACTATGTCATTTAAAACCACATTTGAGCAGTATGATTGGGATACCTTGGAAAAGGAAATCTATGCCGTAACCACTGCTGAGGTTGCTCAAATACTTCAAAAAGAAAAAATAGGATTGGAAGATTTTAAAGCCTTAATTTCTCCAGCCGCAAAACCTTTTTTGGAGCAAATGGCACAGCGCAGCAATCAGCTAACGAAAAAAAGATTTGGGAATACTATGCAGATGTATATTCCTATGTATCTGTCTAATGAATGTCAGAATATTTGCACTTATTGCGGTTTTAGTATGACCAACAAAATTCCTAGGAAAACCTTAACCGATGCGGAGATTTTAAAAGAAGTATCTAAAATAAAAAGCTTAGGATATGATCATATTTTATTAGTTACTGGTGAGGCTAATAAAACGGTAGGAGTGTCGTATATAAAGCATGCTATCGAATTAATAAAAAACAATTTCTCCAATATAAGCATGGAGGTACAACCACTAGACCAAGAGGAATACGAAACCTTAGTTACTGCAGGCTTATATGCTGTTTTGGTGTATCAAGAAACGTATCACGAAGCTACCTATAAAGTACATCACCCGAAAGGGAAAAAATCAAACTTTCAATACCGTTTAGATACTCCGGATAGATTGGGGAAAGCGGGAATCCACAAAATAGGTATCGGTGCTTTATTTGGCTTAGAAGATTGGCGCGTAGATAGTTTTTATACGGCTTTGCATTTACGGTATTTGCAAAAGACCTATTGGAAAACGAAGTATTCTATTTCTTTCCCAAGATTGCGCCCTTTTGAAGGTGATGTTGCTCCTAAAGTAGAAATGACAGATTCAGATTTGGTGCAATTAATTTGTGCGTATCGCTTGCTCGATGAAGATGTGGAATTATCTATGTCTACCCGAGAAAGTGAAAAATTCAGGGATCATATCATTCATTTAGGTATTACGTCTATCAGTGCGGAATCTAAAACCAACCCTGGAGGGTATAGTGTAGAACCGCAATCCTTAGAGCAGTTTGAAATTTCTGACGAGCGTTCTACAGCCGAAATAAAAGCGATGATTCAATCTCAAGGTTATGAGGTTGTATTCAAAGATTGGGATAAAGCCTATTCTTAAACTTATAGAACGGCTTTTTCTTGTAGTTTCAGTGTCATTTTATCCGCATCAAAAGTGGCCTTAATACCAATAGGAAGTGTCATGTTGTTTTTTACATGCCCAAAACTCATACCGTAGGCTGCAGGAATATTTAAGGGTTTGAGTCGGTCTAAAATCACCTCTCTGAGGGTAAAGCTTCCTGAAGCCGCCGGTTTATCACAGCCATTACAAACACCCACCATAATACCTGCAGCATGTTTAAAAGTGGCACTTTGTATTAATTGGGTAAGCATCCGATCTATGCGGTAAGGAGCTTCTTCTACATCCTCTATAAAAACAATGGCATCGGTAAAATCTATTTCATGTGGAGTACCAATTAACGCATTGATGAGGGTTAAACTTCCACCCACCAATGTACCCGTAGCTTTTCCAGGAGTAATTGTATACCTATCAAATTCTGGATTGTTTAATAGCGTTTCATCTTCAAGAATAGCATTTTTTATTAGCAGCTGATGTTCAGGATGAATGATAACATTTTCCAGTTGTTGTATAGAATATTTATCATCTAGAGTGCTCCCAACCGGACCATGAAAAGTTACAAGTCCGGTCTCTGAGTATATGCCATTGGCTAGGGCTGTAATATCACTAAATCCAACAAGCACTTTTGGGTTGTTTTTAATTAACTCATAATTCAAAAGATGCATGATTCTTGTACAACCGTAGCCACCTCTAGCGCATAAGATCCCGTCTATATTAGGATTGGCAAACATTTCATTAATGTCCGCAGCGCGCTCCGTATCGGTATTGCTAAAATAACCGTGGTTCCAAAGTAGGCGCTCCGTATGATATGGAACAAATCCCATGGCAACTAAAGTTTCTTTAGCTTTCTCTAATACTTCAGGTTTTACCGCATAACCTGGGGCAATTAAACCTATAGTGTCGCCTTTTTTAAGACGTTTAGGTTTGATAGTTTCTGTAGTTTTTTCATTCTGTTTTACGTTGGCGAAAATAGAAAAGGGGAGGAGCGACACTGCGGATACACCTATAAAACTACTGAAAAAAGTTCTGCGAGATTTCATTTTGGTTTATTAAAGTTGATTGACTTAGATCATGAAAACACGAATTTATGACTCTCTGTCGGGCCATAAATTAGGATGCTCCCCACTATACCCTAATTTAGGGATGGCATTAATCTCTTGAATTTCTTTTTGCGTTAATTCGAAACTAAAAATATCAATATTTTCTTTAATTCGTTCTTTAGTGGTAGATTTTGGAATAACGATAACATCATGCTGTGTTACCCATCGTAAACAAACCTTGGCAACCGTAGTCTGATACTTTTTAGCAATAGATTTCAGTATGTTATTGTTTAGAATCTCACCTCTGCCCAAGGGAGACCAAGATTGTACCGTAATATTTTTAGCTTTACAATAGGCCGTAACATCTGGTTGCCAATATCCAGGATGAAACTCTATCTGATTAATAGCGGGTAAGACGCGTGCTGTTTTAAAAAGCGCTTCTAAATGTTCTGGCCAAAAATTACTAACTCCAATCGACTTTATCTTCCCTTCGGTTTGTAGATCTTCCATGGCGCGCCATGCTTCCGCATTTGCATGCTGCCAATTATCATAATTCTTTGCATTTGCAGGCCAATGAATTAAGTATAGGTCTATGTATTCTAATTCTAATTTTTGTAGAGAGGTTTCAAATTCAGATTTAGCCTCTTTATAGGAAAGATTTTCTCTCCATAATTTTGTAGTAACTTTTATTTCTTCTCTAGGAACACCACTTAGTTTGATGCCTTTACCCACTGCTTCTTCATTGTTGTATTTTGCGGCAGTATCTAATAAGCGATATCCGTTTTCTAAGGCAAATTTTACTGCTTCAATGCCTTCTTGTTCTGCTGCTTTATACGTTCCAAAACCTACAATAGGTAATTTGTTTCCGTCATTTAAAACCATCTCTTTCATGTAGTCTCTCTTTATAATTAACTTCTGGGGTGCTACCAAATTTTGAAGCTAGTGTAAAACTATTAATTTTTATTATTATAGTATTTCTGAAGGGTATAAAACGCTTTTTTCTTTTCGCCTTTTTCAGAAATTAACCCTTTTCTATTGTATTCATCTTGTATTTCTGGTAAGAGCCTTCTTGGGGATCTAAAGTCCACTAATATCCAAGGAGAAAAGCCACTTAATTGATCAATTTTATCAATCATTTTTAAGGTTTCTTCATAAAGATATTCTTGGTATTCTTCATTCCAACGTTCTTCTTTAGGACCATGTAATCCAAATTTAGCACCGGCACCGAACTCAGAAATAAGAACAGGTTTATTGTATTGAATATTCCAACTAATGGTTTGACATTTTTCAATAGTGCCGTCATACCAGCCAATATATTGGTTAAAGCTTAAAATATCTACCACTTCAGCAAACGGATCATGAATGGTCCGCACAAGCGGATTTCCTTCGTAATTACTTTGCTCTAAGGCCGCACTTATTAAACGCGTAGGATCTTGTTCTTTAGTATATTTTGCCAACCGTGTTAAAAAAGTATTTCGTGCGTCTGTGGTGGGGGTTTCATTAGCCATAGACCAGATGATTACACTAGCCCTGTTTTTGTCTCTTTGGATTACTTCAGAAAGTTGGTTTTTAGCATTGTCATACGTAGATTCATTATCCCAAGAAATGGTCCAATAAACCGGATTTTCTTCCCAGACTAAAATGCCCATTTTATCAGCTAAGCGCAGCATATGTTCGTTATGCGGATAATGTGCTAAACGCACATAGTTACAGCCCAATTCTTGAGCCCATTCTAGTAGTTGTTTTGAGTCCGCTAAAGAATTTCCTCTACCGCCTGTTATCGGGCTCTCTTCATGAATAGAAATCCCCTTTAAAAATATTTTCTTTCCATTTAATAGAATATCAGCGCCTTGGGTAGCAATGGTTCTAAAGCCAATTTCATCGGTTGTAGTATCGGTAGCTGTCGTGAAAATAACCTTGTATACCTGTGGATTTTTTGTAGACCAAAGTTTTATATTAGATGCGCTAATGTCAATGTTTATTTTTCCATTAGCATCGGTTTTAAACCTCTTTTTTATTTTTAACGCTGGAATTTCTATGGTTACCTCTTGGCCAATAATATGGGTGCCATTTAAGCTTAGGTATCCAGTAATTTTTTTAGAATTCTCATTATCTAAATGTATAAAATAGTCAGAAATAAAGGTTTCGCTTGTTTCAATTATTTTTACATCTCGGGTAATTCCTCCATAATTCCACCAATCTGTATTAAGTGTTGGTACCGCGTCTTTTTCTCTTTTATTATCTACTTTGGTAATTAGAAAATTCTCTTTTTCTTTTAATAGATGCGTCACTTCAAAATTAAATGGAGTAAACCCTCCTAAATGTTGCCCTATTTTTTTACCATTAAGGTAAACATCTGTTTTGTAGTTTGATGCTTCAAAATATATAAAGACTCTATTTGAATGTTCTTTTTTCGTATAATCAAATGATTTTTTGTACCAAACAGAACCTTCATAATAGTACAATTTTTCTTTCTGTGTATTCCAATCACTAGGTACGGTAATCGTATCCATCTTATCAAAATCATATTCGATTAAATCAGATTTGGACGTAGGTTTAGAATTGGTAAAAAAGGCAGATCTTTCTGGAATTTCTTGATTTTCAAACGGTTCATAGCGGTAATTATAAAATCCGTTTTCATAAGGGTCTACTATATAATTCCATTGGCCATTCAAGGATGTATAATCTCTATTATAGCTGTTAGATATGCTCACAGATTGAGCATGGGAAATAGATAAGGTGATCAAGAAAAAAAATACTAATCCTTTAATTTTCATTGTGGTGTGTTTGAATTAAGACGCTAAGTAACCTACTCAAATAATAAGTAGGTTATAATTTTTGGCTCCTCTAAAAATAGGGAATTTGCAACTGAAGCTCAAGGATTTTTAAGCTTAAAAGCTAGTTTTATTTCTTCTCGATGGTTACCAAAAAAAATGCACTTTATAGACCAGCTATAAAGTGCATTTTTAAAATCTTCAAGGATACTTATTCTACAGATACGTCGAAAGATACTAAAATATCAGTTTCTCCTCCTGCACTTTCAATACCATCGTTTGGTTTTGTAGGTTCATGACGTAGTGTGAAGGTTATAGCTCCTGAGCTTGCGGCACCAGTAGTTAAGGTAAAGGTTGTTCCCAATGGATTTCCATCTTCATCAAAACTAGTATACTCGGTTGTGGCATCAAGTCCAGAACTTATCGTATAGAAAAATTGGTGCTCGTCACTTTCTTCTGCTACTTCTTCCGTAATATCTTCGGCAGGACTCTCTGTTTCATTTAATAAAACGATAGCACCATTATAGGTTGTTCCGGCAACTAAATTTCCGGATACGGTAATTACGGGAGCATCTGATCCGTCACCATCTAAATCTCTAGATTGTAAGGTAATGGTTTCACTATCATCAGTTGGCGTTAATGTTACGGTCATGGTAGTAATTACTTCTTCCTCATTAACAATTTCTGGAGTATCATCATCATTATCTGAGCATGATGCAAATGATATTGCTGCTACTACTGCTAAACTTAATGTTTTGATTGTTTTCATTGTACTTTTTTTTTGAATAGATTAATAATTAAATTTAAGATTGAATAAAAAGTTTCTCCCCAAATCATCGGCGTAATACCGCAGGCTATTGAGGTAATTTCTGTATCGGGTATTTAAAAGGTTTGTAACATTGAAGCCTACACTTAGGTTAGATTTTTCAGTGACCGGAACAGCTATGCTAGACCTAAAATTTAATAGGTGATACGCTTCAGGCGGAGTGCTAACATCTACCAATTCAAAAGATTCTGATTGAGCAATGTATACTTCAAAATTGGTATTTGGATATTCATTTTGACGAAAAGCATACGTGCTTTGCAGGGCTAGCTTTAAATTATTTGCCTTAGGATTCTCATACGTAATTTCATTGGTAGTATTCACCGAAGGCATACTAATTAAAGCACCGCCACCCTGGCGATCATAACCTTTTACTAAAGAAAATTGATGGTTGAAATTAACATGAGAACTAAGTGCATAAGTAGCGTCAATGTCTACACCTAGTAATTGCGCATTGGTTTGCCGGTATTCCCACACTTGAAAATTTCCTCTTATCGTTTGCTCTACTTTAGTGGGTTCTATTACAATAAAGTCATGGATGTTATTTATAAAAGGTTGAATTGAAAACCCGAAAACAGTTCCTTCTTTTTGTAAGGTTAGTGCAACTTTGTTCGCAATTTCGCTTTTGAAGCTCAAATCTCCTAACTCAATTCTTGAAGCGGAATGGTGCAAACCTTCGCTGAACAATTCAGAAGGGTTGGGCACCCGTGAGGCCAAAGAGTAATTAAAAAATAATTTAAGCTTATCGTTGAAAGAGTAGGTGGAGCCTATTGTTCCTGATGCATTGAAAAAATTATATTGAGGATTTGTTAGCAACTGATTGTCATATTCTTCCACGACTATTTCAGGAAATAGGGCAGCATAATTTCTTGATTCCCAAAAGGAGGTCCTGTAAAATTTGAAAACATCCATATAGGTAAAATCAAATCTTGCCCCCGCTTCTAATAACCAATTATCTTGTAATTGAGCAGTGCTAATGCCATAAACTCCTAAGTCATATTTCTCATAATCAGGAATTAACCTTCGAACACCAGTAGACGGATCTGCAAAATTATCCTGATACCTAGCCATGAAACCTGATTTTAGAGAGATGTTTTCAGATAAGTTACTATCAATATCTACTAATAGGGTATGTGTTTTCAGTACTAAGTCTAAGGACGGGGTATCCGAATCATCACCAACACGAATGTCATATTCCAATCTCTGATTTTGCTGAAAATCATATTGAAGATTTACTTTTCCAAAACCGTTAAACTTTTTAAAAGCTTTTATACGCGCCAAATGATGTGTAATGTCTTGTTTCGGGTACGTAATAGCATAGGTAAAATCATTAAGTACCAAAGGAATAGTGCTGTTTATAGCTCTAACTTGATCTTCAGCGCCACCAATATGTGATGCGGTTAATATTCCTATTTCATTTTTGTAAAAAGAATAATAGCCTTCAATACCGTAATTGAACTTGTTAAAGCCTACGCGTACAGATGCATTGCGTTCAAAAGTTCCCGTGTTACTCAAAACATACTCTGGAGCTTCAAAATCGCCATAGCGTTTAATGGTTCCTTGTAATGTGCCGAACCACCCGTTATCATCGCTTTTTGTGAGCTTAGAAGTTAGTGTAGAGCCACTTCCATTAGAGCTAGCGGAAAGCAATGTTTTACCATAAAGGCTATCTTTAATAAATATCTTTTCTGGTGCTGTTATTATAACACCTGCAATAGCATCACCACCGTATTGTATGGCACTGGCTCCTTTTAGTACGGTTATATTTTCGGCAGTATTTATATCAATATTTGGAGCATGTTCTACCCCCCATTCTTGATCTTCCATACGTACTCCATTATTTATTAGGATCACGCGGCTGCTATGTAAACCATTGATTATAGGTTTAACAACAGTGCTTCCTGTATTTAAAGAGCTTACTCCAGATAAACTATTTAAAGCATCACCTAAGGAACCATTGCTAAATTGTTCAATCTTTTCCCCACTTAAAGTATTTTGAGCTAGGGTATTAGATTTTTTATTTTGGGCATGCCCTTTCAGTACTATTTCATTTAAGGCTTCCAAATGGTGCTCTAGTTGAAAGGTCTTAATCGTATTTCCATCCACCGTTATGTTATGACCACTTGTTAAACAATAGGGATGTGAAATTTGAATAGCATAGGTTTGGTCACATAGATTTTGGATGCTAAAATTTCCATTGATATCAGTGACTACCGTTTGTTCTGATCCTGCAATAATAATCATCGCCCCAACTAGAGCGGTACCGTCATGTAAGTCTATTACTTTACCAGATAGTGTATTATTGCAGATTTGCGAAAATGAAGGTAAGCTGCATATTAGCAGTACCATCAGTGCATAAATGCGCATAAAGATTCTTGATTAAATTTTAAAAAATATGTTTTTTAAATTAAGCAAGAAAACTAGGAGGACCCCTTAATGAGGTGTTGTTGTTAAGGAAAGTATTGATAAATTGAGTTGCAAAACTAGTAGTTGCTTTTAAAGAAAAAGCAGTTTTTACAAACTCTGGATAGGATGAAATATCATAGGTGAAGGAAAAGAAGTGAAAGTCGCAAATGTGACAATCAAGAGATTTCTGATGAATATGAGTTTTTTGGTTATCCTGATCTTTACAGGTTGTATGCTCATGATTTTCAAAAGAATGCACAAATTGAATTGCTAAAGGCAACATCATAAACAACAGTAGGAATACTGCTGTTAGTGCTTTAGAAATGTAATTTGTCTTTTTCATTTTTAGCGATAGCTAGCCGCAAATCTAAAAAACAAATCAACACAGAAAAACTTTATAGCTTATATTGTAATTCTTTAACTTTTCGTTAAGTTTTAGTAAGATCTACTTCTTATCAAATTTTGAGGCTCTTAGTGTTGCTAACATAGCATTTTTATCGTTAATACTATTGTGACTCATATTGATGATAAAATCATAACCCTCGATGTACGTTCTATACATGTTTTGTTCCATTAGCGTACTACCGTTTTGTGACAATTTGATGTTGAACACTTCAAACGCTATATTATCTATGGTTTCTTTACTTGAAGTAGAATCTACTTGTACGCCTTGAGAGGCAAAAATAGAATAAATAACATCTTTTATCTGTGGGTATTTATCATTCCATTCGTTTTCATAGGTTTCTTCAAAAGGAATGATGGTTGCTTGAAATTTTGTTATTTCATCAGATCGAAGCACAAAGAGTCCTATTTCTTTTCCACTAACATAGACACTTTCTCCCGAATTTTCAATAAGAGCTAAACCTTCATGAATATCTTGATCTACTTTTCTAGCACTTTCAATGTCCCAACCATCAATTAAATTAATAGTCCATCCTATCTCAGAAGCATGGAAGGTTTTATTTTCGGTGGTACAACCATAAACAAGAAAACTAACGAAGCAAAATGCAGTTATTTTAAATTTCATAGGGTAGTTTGTAGGTGTGGTTCATTAAATAGTTATACACGTAAAGTAAATGGTGGTCTTGCTGTGTATGGTTTACCTTTTGCTAATTCCAATAGCATTTGGAATAGACCAGAATACGTTGTTATCATCATTTTCATTAAAGCCAGTTTCATAGCTTCCCATTTTTTCTACTTTAGTTTCATTATAGTGCATGTAGAATGATGCTTCGGGGCCGCCTTCTAAATACATTAAATTGTATACTTCCAAAGAAGAATTCAAGAGGATATTAATAAAATCATGAACGGAATATGGAGAGCGTGTAAATATAAAAAGGGCATTACCTTCCTTATCTTTTCCGATAACCACCATGCTCCATTTTTTAGATTGCTGTCCCCATTTATTTTTCTGATTGCAATCTACCATGCGGATAGATTGTGTATAAGAGTTGTATTGATGTTTTAGTTCATCCCAGTTTTGACAGGTTCTATCAATAATTTGAAACTCAGGAACGCTATCATTTTTTCGGTTGAAAGCGGCAATTGTATTGTCTTTGCTTAAGCGACCATTGTTGGTGAAATTAAAATTTTTCATAAAACCCACGTTGGTGGCAAAGTCTTGCATGTACATACCCGCGTTAATAACTGCAATTTGATTTTTATCTTGTGCCCACTTTTTAGCCGTTTTAATGCGTTCCCCATTTTCTTTGGCGCTCAATAAATTAAGGTTATATAATTTTGTAGAAATCTTTAAGATATTGATCTTACTGTCTCCAAGGCTAGATTTTTTTGGAGCATCGTATTCGGCATAGTATAAACCTTCATCAATTTTATTCCAGCTGATCTCACCGGCATCAGAAAATTCATTAAAGGAGAATAGAAGAATAATGGCAGCAGCAAAAAGAAAGGATAATAGGTATTTCATGGTTTTATATTTAAGGCAATAAAGATTGGGGTTTTCTAAGGCACATCAGATCAGAGTAAATATACGCTTAGTTTGTAATATTCCCTAAAATACAGAGGGTTGCTCTTTCAAGTTTGTGTACTAAGACTTTTATAATTTCAAGGTATACTGCTGTTTAATTTTTAATTCCGGTTTGTGACAAAAGAGATATAAGCTTATTAGAAAAAACCATTCTAAAGGTTTCATAGCCACATAGGTGATACTTGATAAGCTTGGAGTATTTATTTTCGTAGAAAGGTTATACCCATATCGGTCATAATTTTTACGAATCACGTGGTGTAGTTTTGGGGAGAAATCTTGAATCATTTCCTCAAAAGCATTCGCAATGAGTAATTGCCTATTTACAATAATGGGCCTGCCATTGCGCTGGCCTAATCTAATCGGTTTTACAATAGTAGGATGGCCAGAAGCGGCTACGGTACATAAATAATGTCCTTTATGATCTAAGACTGGTGGATGCATTTGTTGCGATAGTTTCCAGGTGGTAGTTTCTGTAAATACCTTAATAAGAGCATCAGGAGCTTGGCCAAATAAAATAAGGACTAGCGTACATATAAAAAATACAGGAAATAGGAATACAAGTATCCAAAGCGGGTTTCTGCTTTTATATAATAGAAAACACTGAATTTTGTGTAGATAAGGATTAGCATAAGTTCTATCTGCGGTTTCTGTAAGCTGTTCCGTAACTACTTTGTACATTAGAAGTATACCCACACACAAGGCTGCAACAGGGGCAAATAGTAGTAAGATGTGTTCCGTATCACTTATGTACATATCTAAGCTGGTGGTATCGTGGGTTGAGGTTTGGTATATAATGACGAGATTCAAAATAATTCCTAGTACTATAAATACCATAGAAAGTACCAAACTCAAAGGAGGTAATTTTTTACTTCTTGTCCACACCAAAAAAAGCGAAACATTAAAGGCAACAAAGTAAAATAGTAGGGTGAGTATGTGTTGCTGCGAGAAAGGGTTGTAGCATTCTCCATCTACAGGATCTATAGCTTTATAATATGGATTGCTATGAAATAGTAAGCCAATGAGAAATAAGAAGAGTGTAAATATATATACAGAACCAATGATAAGTTCTATAGGTTTAGCGGTTATTTTAGAACGTTTTAATACAAGCCAAACTAGAAATACTATGAATACTAAAAATATGCCTAGAATAAATAATGCTGCCATTAAAAACTAAGAATTATAGCGGTTACTTTTGGGACTGATCAGATTTAGTTTAATTATAACCATAAGAAGAAATAAAGGGACTTATTTTAAATCGCTAATTTTATTTTTTGACTCTTTTAAGAAACTAAAAAATAATGCAGCAGTCAATACGCTCCAAAATAGTCTATAGCTCCATATACCTACTTCAAAACCTAAAATCTCTGATCGGTCTATAGCATTTTCAAAAAAGCTGTACACTACAGTTGCCAATGCAAAAATTCCTAAAGCAAGCGATATGTATTTTTTCATATTATTTTGTACTTGGGTTGTTTACTGCTAAATCAAACCTTGTATTTTCTCAAATATACTACTTTTAAAAGGCTTAGATATGTTCTTTTTTAAATACTTGGGTAGACTCTCTTAGTATCAGATCTGTTTGTAAAATAATTTCTTTCAGTTCTATTGGTTTATTTTTTTTATGATTTTTAATTTCTTTGTAAAGTTGCTTAAAGGCTGTTTTGCCCATTAAGAAACCGGGCTGATTTATTGTGGTAAGACTAGGAGATATTACAGAAGACATAAACCAATTGCTAAACCCTACCACCGCAATGTCATTAGGTACAGCTATACCTTTTTCTTGAAACGCTGTCAAGGCGCCAATGGCAACTAAATCGGTATTTATAAAGATGCCATCAACATCTGTATGATCTTCTAATAGTTGTAATGCATTGGTTTTACCTTCCTCAAAACTTTTATCTCCACATTCACAGATGTAAACTAGTGAAGGGTCATAGTCCATTTGATTATCTAACAAAGCCTTCTTGTAGCCTAAAAAACGATCTATTGAATTCTGCGGCAATAAGGCACCTCTAAAATGCGCTATTTTCTTACAACCTATATCAATTAAGTGTTGCGTAGCATCATATGCTGCTTTGCGGTCATCAATAATAACTTTAGAACAGCGTACTAATTTTGCAATTTTATCAAACATAACGAGTGGCTTATCCTGAGCAACAATTTCATTGAGGTGCATAAAATCGGCCGTACCATTTGCTAAGGAAATAAGAATACCATCTACACGTTGCTGCATTAATAAATTAAGCTGTTTTTTTTCTAATTTATACGATTCATTAGACTGTAAAATAATTACCAAATAGCCTTTCTTTTCTGCCTGAGAGATAATTCCTTTAATTACACTAGAAAAAAAGTGATGTACTACCTCGGGAACTATTAAACCAATAGTTTTCGTCTCTTTATTGCGTAAGTTAACCGCTAAACTATTAGGCTTGTAATTTAAAGTTTTAGCCAATTCATGAACTAATGCTTTCGTTTTTTTACTAACATCAGGATAATCCTTCAATGCTTTGGAAGCTGTAGATACAGATATATTTAATTTTTGAGCTATTTCTTTTAAGGTTGCCGGCTTCATAGTCTAAATATAGGTTTTGCTTTCAAAAGTAAGTTAGAAATAAAAATCGAAATCGTTTTAGTTAATTACGAAATCATTTTCGTAAGCTAAAATTGCAAAACAAATTAATTATGATTTATCTTGGTAATTAATTTAGCAAAAGTGGCTATACTTTACTATAAGTCAGCGTCTTAAAACTAAACTAAATAACATAGTATTCTAAAACCAAAAACTTGAAAACAAAACCAAGAACGATAGACATTCTCTGTGTAGGTGAAATTTTAATAGATTTTATAGGTCATCAATCCGGAATGGGAATTGATAATACGAGAGATTATCACCGCTATTTAGGAGGTTCTCCTACCAATGTAGCGATGAATGCAGCACGATTGGGGTTAAATCCCGCGCTTGTGGCTTCCGTTGGTGATGATGGTTTTGGGTCTTATATTTTTAAACGATTAGATGAGGTGGGGATTTCTACAAAATACATCACTAAGAAAAAGAACAAACCCACCAGTGTTATCTTCGTTTCAAGAACAGCGGGTACGCCAGATTTTATTCCGTTTAGACAAGCCGATAAAGCAATCACGGAAAAACAATTAAGTAAAGCCTTACTATTAGATAGTAAAATATTTCATACCACCTGCTTTGCCCTAAGTAAAAACCCTGCGCAGGCTACGATTCTTAAAAAAGCGCAAGAAGCTTTTGAATTGGGCTGTCAATTAAGTATTGATGTGAATTATGCGAGAAAACTTTGGAAGAGTAGGGCAGAAGCATTAAGAGTTATCAAAGCCTATTGTAAATTTAATCCACTCGTTAAAATTAGCGAGGATGATATGCTTCGCTTGTTTAAGAAAGAAGTACCGCATGATGAAATTTTTAACTTCTTTCATTCTGAGGGGGTGACTACAGTATGTTTGACATTGGGGAGTAAAGGTGTTAAGCTTTCAAAACAAGGCTATGGTGTCATCACTTTACCAGCAATTAAGGTAGACAAAATTATGGATGCCACCGGTGCAGGAGATGCTTTTTGGTCAGGATTTTTATTTGCTTATATCAATGAAAAACCCATTGAAAAGTGCTTAGAAGTGGCTCTTAAATTAGCGGCGTTAAAGCTTCAAAATGTAGGGCGACTCCCAGATAATATTAATATTATTTCAGAATTATTATAAGCAATTCATTATAGCAATAGACAATAAGTTATTATAAACCTCAGATATGACAGAGATTAGAAATGGTGTAATGCTAAACGCTTACCCAGATAGTATTGGAAGCAAATTGAGCGATACTATTGAGGTATTACAAATGCCCGAATTTGAAGATGTTTTTTCATTATTCTATATACTACCTACTTTCTTTAATAGTGATTTAGATCGTGGTTTTTCTATTATTGATTATGACTTTAACCAAGAACTTGTTTCGAAAGAAGACCTTAAAGCTTTAGCCGCATTGCGCATTATGCTTAAGTTTGATATTGTTTTAAATCACCTTTCTGTTGCTTCCCCGCAATTTAAAGATATGTTGCAATATGGGAAAGCATCAAAATATAAAGATTTTTTTATTGATTGGAATCAGTTTTGGGAGGGCCATGGAGAACTAGCAGATAATGGAGTGATTATACCTGATGCTAAACATTTGAATAAGTTATTCATGCGTAAATCTGGACTACCGATACTTAAAGTTATCTTCCCAGATGGAACAGAAAAGCCCTATTGGAATACCTTTTACCAAGAAATTAAGTATCAGCCAATAGCAATAGGTGATGTATCTAATTTAAATGTATCAGAGAAAATAGCAGTAGCTATTTGTGAAACCATGAATGCAGCGATAGCGACGCAACAAGATTTTAGAACTCTTAATCTAGGAGCTCACGAAATATATAAAGATCAGATCCTAGCAATTATAGAAAAGAAGCGGTCGTATTTAGGGCAGATGGATGTAAATGCAAAGTCGCCCTTAGTATGGGAGTTCTACAAAGAGACCTTACAAAAAGTGCGAAGTTATGGGTGTAATGTGCTTAGGTTAGATGCTTTTGCCTACTTGCATAAAGAAGTGGGACAAACTAATTTTTTTAATACACCGGGTACTTGGGATTATTTAGAGCGCATTAATAAAATTGCACAAGAAAATGAGTTACAACTCTTACCAGAAATCCATGCGGAATACGGATTACATCTTCATGATGAGGTAGCGGCTAAAGGATATGTTATATATGATTTTTTCTTACCAGGTTTAACCATTCATGCTTTAGAAAAAGGTACCAATAAAGCGCTTCTGAAATGGGCGAATGAGATTGTTGCTAAAAATTATACTACCGTAAATATGTTAGGATGCCATGATGGTATTCCTGTGCTAGACCTTAAAGGAAAAGAAGTACAGGGTGTGTACCAGGAGGGTTTATTAGCCGATAAAGAAATAGAAGAAATTATGGACACCATTATTGCGCGTGGTGGAAGGGTTAAAAATCTTTATGATCCGTCAGGGAAGAAAATTTCTTATTACCAAGTCAATGCTACTTTTTATAGTGCTTTGGGAGAAAGTGATCAGAAATTATTATTGGCAAGAGCTATTCAATTATTTATGCCCGGTACACCTCAGATATGGTATTTAGATTTATTTGCAGGTAAAAACAATTATGAAGCTGCTGATCATGGTGGTAGTGGAGGGCACAAAGAAATAAATAGGACCACCCTATCTCTTGAAGAAATTAAAAAAAGCCTAGCAACACCAGTAGTGCTAAAACAATTAAAACTATTGCGTTTAAGAAATACTAATGCGGCTTTTACAGGAAAACTGACTATTGCAGCAACTACGGAGCATGAGCTCGATTTTTCATGGGTTGAAGGCAGTAATAGCGTCCGGTTAAAAGCTGATCTCTCTTCCTATAAATTTGAAATAACGATAATAGGTACTGATGAAAAAGAAGTGCTGAATTTTTAATGCCGTATATTTTACACATTTTACTGCGAATCGGCCTTATTTTTTAAGATGCTAGAAAATACGTAACTTTATTTTTTTACCTAGTAGAATATTAATTTTTTAACATATCTAGCGCTGTAATTTGCTGTAAGCTATTGTGTTATATGGATTTTATTTTTTTACATTGTAATGAAAATTTAACACACAAGGAACCAATAAAAAAAATACTTTTGACACAGCATAAATCTGTGTTTTAATTATGAAAAAGAACTCACTACTTGTAGTTTTATTAGTACTTATCAGTACGTCACTTTTTGCACAAGATGAGCTGCCAATTCGTATTCCTGATACAGAAATTAAAAGTCTTCCTAGTGTCTTCAATAAATCATTACAAAATAGCCTTGAGAAAGAATTAAAATCAAATCCACAGTGGAGGAAATTAATCTCAGAAAAGAAAATGGCTGTTGGTGTGGTAGATTTAAGCAATCCAGAGCAAACAAGATTTGCAAGAATCAATGGTAATCATATGATGTATGCTGCTAGCTTACCTAAAATTGCTATTCTTTTAGCGGCTATGGATGCTATTGAAAAAGGCCAGTTAAAAGAAACTAAGGAAGTTAAGGCAGATATGCGTTTAATGATTAGTAAATCTAACAACCAAGCCTCTACTAGAATGATAGACCGTGTAGGGTACAAGAAAATAGAAGATGTCATGACAGATCCTAAATATGCTTTTTATGATGAGCATAAAGGAGGAGGTCTTTGGGTAGGCAAACGCTACGGTAGCGGAGGTGATACTAACAGAGAACCTTTAAAAAACTTAAGTCATGCAGCTACGGTTACGCAAGTTTGTAGGTATTATTATTTACTAGCTAATGGGAAATTAGTGAACGAAAAGCGTTCTAAGCAAATGTTGGCCATTATGGAAAATCCAGACTTGCATCACAAATTTGTAAATACCTTAGATCAAATTGCTCCAGATGCCCGTTTGTTTAGAAAATCTGGTTCTTGGCGTACTTTCCATTCAGATTCTATATTGGTTTGGGGAGATGATCCAGACCGCCGTTATATTCTAGTAGCTTTAATAGATGATGCGAATGGAGAGCAAATTATTAGAGATTTAGTAAAACCAGTAGAAAAAGTTTTAAAAAAGCGAATATCTTTGGCTAGTAACTAGCATTATTTTAAACCTTTCATGCTCCTAAACTTAATTAAGAAAACATTTGATATAAGAGAAGGAGAGTTTAAAATTTCTTTCTACATGTTGGCGTATATATTTTTGGTAATAGCCTCTTTGCTAATTATCAAGCCAACAGTAAACGCCTTATTTTTATCGGAATTAGGAGTAGAAAACCTTCCCTTGGCTTTTCTTTTAGTTGCCGCAACCGCAATAGTAAGCTCTTATGCCTATTCTAGGGCATTAGCGCGTTTTTCACTAAAAAAAATAATTAGATTTACCTTATCGGTTTCTATAATCCTTAGTATTGCTCTTGCCTTATTGCTGAGGTTTCATTACTTAAATAAGTGGGCACTCTATTTTTTTTACGTGTGGGTAGCCATTCACGCTGTTCTCTCCGCATCACAGTTTTGGGTCATGGCAAATTTGGTGTACAACGCCAGAGAAGCCAAGCGTCTGTTCGGGTTTATTGGTTCTGGGGCTATTCTAGGCGGAATTTTAGGAGGGTACTTAACATCATTATTAGCGCCGCTTATTGGCAATGAAAATGTAATATTCATTGCCGCCTTGTTTTTAGGGATTTGTATCGCCTTGCTAAATAAAATATGGAAAGCCAGAATTATCAAACTAAATACATTTAAGCAGAAGAAGCGCACCGGAGTGCCAGAGGTAAAACCAATTACATTAATTAAAAACTCTAAGCACCTAACCTATCTAGCGGGTATTGTGGGGGTCAGTGTTATTGTTGCGAAACTGGTAGACTATCTGTACAGTGATTTTGCTTCTGCACGTATTCCAGACCCAGATGAGCTGACTTCTTTCTTTGCTTTTTGGTTTTCCACCTTCAATTTATTATCGCTATTAATTCAATTATTTTTTACGCAAAGAGTTGTAGGTATTTGGGGCGTTGGTTTTTCTTTAATGTTATTGCCTTTAGGAATATTCTTGGGAGCAGCATTATTTTTTGTTGTTCCAGAATTATCGGTAATCATTTTTATTAAAGCGGTAGATGGCACCTTAAAGCAATCTATTCATAAGAGTGCTACGGAACTGTTATCCTTACCCTTACCTTTTGACCTTAAAAACAAAACAAAGTCTTTTATAGATGTTGTTGTAGATAGTGTAGCTACTGGTATCGCAGGTTTTATCTTAATTTTTGCTATTAAGGGGTTAGATTTACCCATATACTATATTACTTCAATTATCATATTTCTTGTGGGGATTTGGATGTTTTTTATTTATAAAGTTAGAAAAGAATACTTTCAAACCTTTAGAGAAAACCTTGCCGAGTTAGCCAATATTAAAATAAAAGATACTTCCGTTGTAAAGAACGTTTCAGTGGTAGAAGGTATGAAGACAGTATTTAAATCAGGATCAGAATCTCAAATCTTATTTATGCTGCAAAAACTACAGGAAATCAATGACAAACGATTTATAAAAGAGGTAGAATTACTGGTAGAGCACCCTTCGGTTAAAATAAAAACTGCAGCGATTCAAAGTCTTTATTTTTTGAATAGTAAAAGTATGATTTCTCAAATACCAGAATTGCTAAAAAGTGAGGATGAGGATTTGGTAGCGGCTACATTGGCTTACTTATTATTACACGCTCAAAAGAATGAAGCTATTGTATTTGATGCTTATTTGGATGACGAAAATTTATTAGTAGCCACAACAGCATTGCTCTGTTTGGCACGGGAGTCTAGAGATAATTATTCATTGCGTAAAAATTATAAACTAACCGAACGAATAGCTAGGGAGATTGCAGCGGTTAAAGAAAATGAAGCAGATGTAGACCGATTGCAGATTCTATTGAAAACAATAGGGGCTGCTAATATTGCAAGCTTTCATGACATCCTAAAAGAATACCTATTGCACTCTTCGGAAGCGGTACAGAAAACCGCCATTTATGCCGCAGGACAAACCTTAAGTCCGGAGTTTATTCCATTACTTGTTGGCTTTTTACCTAATAAAAGTTTGAGAAATACAGCCCTGTTAGCACTACAGAACTATGGGCAGCAAATACAGCCTACCTTGTTAGATATGGTTAAAACTCATGAGGTTTCTATAGAAGTTGCTAGGTTTATTCCGCTAGTATTTAAAGCATTTCATTCGCAAGATTCTGTCCGTAACCTATTTCGCTTACTAGAGGATAAAGATTTAGCGGTGCGGCTATCAGCAATTAGAGCCTTGAGCGACTTAAAAGCCGACTTTCCTAGCCTTCACTTTAATAATGCTAAAATTGTTTCTAGTATTTATGAGGAGTGCAAATTGTATCATAATACCTTATCTGCGATGCATACGCAGATTATAGTTTCTTATCGAAATAGAAAAAAAACAAAAGAAATAGTTTCTGAAGCAGAACGCGATGCACGTGCAAGTTTATTAGAATTATTAGAGCGAAGATTGGATGCAGGTTTAGAACGTATTTTTAAATTATTAGGATTAAAATATAAGCAGAACGATATTACCATTGCCTATGCGGGCTTGGTAAGTGAAAAACAGGAGGCAAGAACTAATGCTATAGAATTTTTAGATAATTTACTTTCAGGAGAATTAAAACGAAAATTACTTCCTATTATAGAGAGCAGCGTGGTAGATGTAACTTCTGAAGAAATAATACATCAATTTAAACAAAAGATATTAACGGAATTAGAATGCTTCCAATTGCTATTAGAAGCTAATGATCAAAAGCTAAAGCTTGCTGTTTTCTTTTTGATCGGTAAGCAACAAGATAAAAAATTTATTCCCTTGCTAGAAAAGTATTTGGAAGATGATAATTTCAAAATACAATCTTTTGCAAAAGAAGCCTTGGAAGAATTGCATAAAATAGTATAGCCCTCTTTATACACAAAAAGAGAGCTATACTTAGAGCGTTTTTATACTAAAGCGCCATTGGCTCCAATCACCTGACCAGAAATCCATTTAGAATCATCGCTTGATAAAAACAATACTACCTTAGCAATATCTATAGGTTTTGCCAATCTATTAAAGGCATTCATGCCTCGAAGTTTTGTGAGTGTTTCTTCAGATTTTCCATCTAAAAACATATCTGTTTCTGTGGCTCCTGGAGCAATTGCATTTACAGATATTCCTCTTCCAATTTCTTTAGAGAATACACGTGTCATTTGTTCTACCGCAGCTTTTGTAGCCGAATAAAGAGAATAGGTTGGCAACATCAATTTAGCGGTACTAGAAGAAAAGTTGATGATTATACCGTTATCCGCTAATTTAGAACTGGCTTCTTGTAGCGTATTGAATACCCCTTTAACATTGACATTAAATAGGGTACTAAAATCGTCTTCGCTACTATTTTTCAATAGTTTAGAAACCATGGTTCCGGCGTTGTTTACTAGAACATCAATTTTACCATAAGCTTCAAGAGTAGCATCAAATAAGGCGGTTACTTCCTTTTTTTTGCTCACATCCGCTTTAAATGAAAATGCACTTCCGCCGTTAGCAACTATTTGAGCAACGGTTTCTTTAGCTTCCTTTTCACTGTTAGAGTGATTTATGACCACTTTTGCACCGTTTTTAGCCAATAGTAAGGCTGTTTCTTTACCAATACCTTTAGAGGATCCTGTTACGATAATTACTTTATTGTATACCATGTTTTGTTGTTATAGGTTTTATTTAATTTATAAGTAGCGCCAATAGCTAGAAATACGGCTATGGCTACAAGAATAAGTTTAGGTTCTGGTCTAGCCAGGAGTTCAAGTACAATAGCGCTCAACATGGTAATCAATAAAAAGGCAAACGCTATTTTTTCTAACGTTTGTTTTTTATAGACAAATGCGAATATTAAAAGAACTGCTAAAGCTACTTCAGAAATGCCAGTGAATATTCTAAAAAAAGTTGCAGGTATACCTAGCGCAATTTCAATTTGCTTAAAGCCTTCTATGCTTCGAGGCATTCCTGTTAATTTAGGAAATGCAAAAAATACCATGATGATGATGGTGATAGCATTTAAAATATTTTCCTTAATGACGTTCATATTGCACTTATTTTAAGGCAATCAATTTATCGGAAATTAATTTTAAATTAGATTCATTGAGTTCTGGACTTGGTGCCAAAGGATATAATTGTGCGCCGGGTCTGCTGATAAAAGCAGCTCTCCAATTTGCCCAGAGTGCACCCGCAATATCCCAGCCATGTGCAGCTACAAGTAAACACTCTTGGGGTTTTACACCCATTTTTCGTGCAGCCCAATCATACGCATCTGCATGAGGCTTAAATTTTCCGATATCTTCTACACTCAAGCGCTCTTCAAATAAATCTATTAATCCAGAATTTTCAAACTGTGTTTTTACACCTATGTTTGATGAGTTAGTGAAAGAGACCAAAGTGTAACCAGCCTTTTTTAAATTTTCTAAAGAAGATCTAACTTCTGGATGTGCAGGTAGTGATCGCAAGGGTGTGAGAATGGCTTCTGTAGCTTCGTCTTTAGATATTGTGATTCCGTTGTTTGAGGCTACCATTTGTAGTGCAGCAACGCCTACGATTCCAAAATCATGATACTGCCTTGCTACTGTGTCTACTAATGAATATTGTAGCATGGTGGTAAACCATAAGGATAGTAAATCATTTCTCTTGCCTAAGGCATTCCCTACGCTTTCTCTCATTGCGTTTAGGTCTAATAAGGTTTCGTTTACATCAAAGAAAATTACTTTAGGACGGTCTGTCAAAAGGGTAGGTTCTATGTTTTTTTTGGTATCATTCGCAGAAAAACCTAAGTGTGGGGCAGCAATACCCGCTAAGCCTAATAAGGCAGATTTTTTTACGAAATTTCTTCTTTGTTCATTTTGTTGACTCATAATGATGGGGATTTTATAAAACATACTATGTAGTATGTTTTTATGTAAAAAAAATTAAACTTCTAATTTTTGCAGGTAGAAAGAAAGTCCAGAGATGTAGGCTTCTAAAATAGCATCGTCTTGGTATAACTTTCTTATGCCTCGAATGCCTTCAAAAGCACTTATTAAATAAATAGCAACCGCTTTACTTTCTATATTTTGTTGGATACTTTTTTCTAATTTACCTCTATCAATTAAGAAAATTAGCGCTGCTTGCCATTCTTCTATAATTTTTTTTAATGCGATTTGATATGCAATTTCTTCATCTCCAATTTCATTAATTAAATTATTCATGGGGCAACCATGTTTCTTTTCATGAATAGAAAATGATTTTAGACGATCGATAAAAGTAGCTTTTAAAATATCTAAAGCGTTACCCGGTTGATATAATGGAGCAACCATACCATCATAAACGCGCTCTTTTACTTTTGTGGTAATTACAGCGAGACCTAATTCTTGTTTGTTTTTGTAATGGTGATAGAAGGCACCCTTAGTAAGCTTGGTAGCGAGCATAACTTTATCTACACTAGTACTTTTAAAACCGTTAGAATAAAATAATCTAAATGATTCCTCGAGGATTAATTGTTTAGTGAATTCCGATTTCTGCTTTTGCTCCATGTAGTAAAAGTAATAAAATACTAGGTAGTATGTTTTTTATTTTACTTTATTAACATGGAATTATGACGTTATGTGTCCATAAGTAGTAAACCAGCTAAGAAGAATTTAATTATTATTTCTTTATGACTTTGTCTATGGCAGAAGCTAGATACATATGATCTGAAGCCGAATTTTTACGCAATACATTGGTCATTAATACCACCATGTACGTACAATTATCTGGGTGTTCAACGATGATAACAGAGTTCATGAAATTTGAAACATTCCCCATATACTTTCCACAAACTTGACCATTAGAGCGGTCGCATTTGTACAAGCTTCCAGATTTGAAATATACCGCAGCATCTTTTAGCGCAGGAGATTGTGCATATCTAATTCTACGATCTGTCATGTACATAAGACGCTTCATTTCTAGGCTACTATTTTCATCTACCACTTTTCCTTGCTCCAGTTGTACTAAAAATTTCATCAATCCGATAGGAGTTCCAGTACTACCTCCTTTGTCACCGACATACGTATTAGCACCGCCTGTAAAAAAGCTCCCTAGACGCCATTCTTCATGGGTGATGCCTAAATCACGAAGAGGTAAATTAACCACATCATTTGCTAAGTCCGTCAGTTCTTTTTTAGGTGTTGTTTTAAAATAAGCTGATGCCTTTTCTTCTGTCAATTCAGGATACTCTTTGCCAAAAGCTGCCATTAGTAAAGCTTCTCTCCAAACAATACTTGCAGCCCCATTGTTACTTACAGACAACATATGATCTGCCCATTCATACAATGAAAATACATCACTAGCCACAACTTGGCGTTTCACCAAGGTTTTCTTTTCTACATTATAGATGGGGATGGTATGCTCATCGGTTAGGCTCCAAACACCCGCTTTAACAGTTTTATTTTTTAGTAAACTTGTTCTGCTTTCCCAAGAATCTGGATATATTTTAGCCAATTGCGTAAACAAGGCATTTAATACCGCCAGTTTACCTACACTACCTGGTTGGTACCCGGCAGTTTCATTTCTTTTGGCATACCGAATGCTATCCAAATCTGAAATATCTAAAACAGTAAGCGAGTAGCTTTTGTCTAAACCTCTGAATAAACCACTAATTTCCTTCTGGAAATCTTCATCGACTTGTAAAAAACTCCCCACACTATCCGATGCTTTAGAAGTTAAATTCAGTTTTATATCACTCCATGATTTTTTAGCCCCTTCTGGTAAAGGAGTAGCTTCTTTTAGCTCACCATTCTTAATTAATTCTAAGCGGAGTAATCTTTTGATTCCTGTTTGCTCATACCCATCAATAGGGTAATATAAAAGGGTCGTAAATGCAAAACAAGAACTAATTAGTACTCCTAGGATAAGTAATTTTTTCATGGTTATAATTTAGTAGATAAGGCTATTTCTTTATTCGTATTATTTTTTGGGGTGATGGATTCTAAATAGGCAGAACTCAATGCTTTTTTGTTTTCTACAAAAGGTCTAATTTGAAACAGCCATAATTTATTGTCTTTAAATCCTAATTCTACATCATATGCACCTTTATAATCTGTAGTGGTTTCTGCAGGCATTCTTTTTCGGATTGTTTCTGCAAGGGCCCGTATATCTTCTATATTCTGCTCATTTAAAACCGCTTTTTCAAAAGTTGCCAATTTTTTTCCAGTACCGCCCGTATCTGGTAGCGTATTATGGTAAGGTTCACGTGCAGGGGCTAATAAGTCATAGCCACCAGAATTTTTAATTTCATAGGTTTCTGCAGACTGACCATCAACGGCACCACCAGCGCCACGACTAAAGGCTATGGTTAAATCTTCTTCAAAACCAGAATTTAATCCTTTAGTGATCAAAACACCAGAATAATCTACATCTACACTAGGAATGACTAAAATAGAAGGGAAAACATTTTCTGGGTTTAATAGATATTTCTGCCTCCATTTAAAACTACGTTCGGTGTAAGGCGAAGCCCATACCTCTTTGATACCCGCGATAATTTTTTCTTTAGCTACCGCATTAAAAATAGTTAGATTAAGTCCCGCTCCCGTAAAATCCTTTAAATCTTCCATATTGGTGTCACTGCGCAGGAAAACAGGAATTGCGCCTAAATCTTTACCAAAAACTGTTGAGAATTCTTTTTCTAAGGAAGAGGTAAAGCTATCTTTTAGCGGCATTATTTTTATAGCAGCTCTCAAGATTTCTAATTGAATAAGCTGATAGTTTTCTACCTCTTTCTCAATAACATTATTTGCGCGCATTTTATCTGCTTCTGCAAACATAGTGTTAAGGAACTTCCAATACGTAACCGTTTGTCCTGGCATGGGCTGATCCATGTGATCTCTAAAAATTCCAAAAGGAATCACTAATCCCTCTACAACATTGTCCGGGAACATCTTTTTTAATTGACCTAAATTGGCCGCTTTTGGTCCACAAAGCTTTCCTGAATCATCCGCATCAACACTACGCATATTTAGAATCTCAGTTTCGTCTAAACGAATATTAGCTACCGGCACCGCAATTTTTTCTTCTTTCCGTTCTTTTTTTGCAAATAAAGCAAGTTCATCTGCTGTCATGTCTTTCTCCAATTTTAGAATTACGTTTCCTTTGTTAGAGACCGCATAAAATACTTTCTGACCATTATAGGTTAGTAAATCTTTTAAATTTTCATCGGATAATGCTGCATTCGGGATGCCTAGATTTCGGGCTAGTAATTGCACGTGAGAAACCATGTTTCCTTCCGCTACAGTACCTATTCCTGCAACAGGTTTTAAATCTGCCGGAGGACGTTGGAAAATATAAATCTTATCAGAGGCTACTTCTATCTCATCAGGAGAGCCATCAACCACCACCAATTCTCCATAGGCGTAGCCGGGATTTAAGCCTCTAAATGTGCTTTGGTTTTGTATGTCTAAAACTTTATTACTCAAAGAAGATTCTTTTGCAATAAAATCGCCAAGCTCACCTACAGCTTTACCTAAATACAAGGCAATAGATCCTCTAATCTTATCATCAATAAAACCATAAGCTTTAGGCTCAAAACCCGTGTATTCACTAACAATGTCTTGATAGGTAGCCTTTACCATCGCGGCGCTCCATTCTACCTCTCTACGGGCATTTTCTAAAACAGCTGTAAGTTCACCTAAGGTCATTTTTTTAGCTTCATATTTGCTTAACGCCCCCATCAACTGTTCCCATTCCCAAGTTTCAGCATAGCCAGCACCTGCAGTCGCCATTCCTAAATAACAGATTTTTTCTAATAAAACATTTACAGATTCCGGTTCCCATTTAGGAGCATATTTGAATAGGATATCTTCTACTTTTAAAGAGATATCCAGCAATTGTAGTTTAATTTCAGGATTTGTTTCTTCTAAAATGGCAGCTCTCAACTCCAAAAGTAAGTCAGAAGAATTAATGATAATACTTTTTGGAGTATCTGTTGCGGAAGTAATTGCATACGCTTCAATTTTCTTACCTATGGCTGTTTTTTTTACAAGAGGAGCATTCGCTAAAAATGTAGCTGGATCTATAGGTTTATAAAAGGTTTGCATGGTACCAATCAACGCATCAATTTGTTTGCTAAGACTCGTTGTTAATTTTGCCGTATGTTTCTGTTTAAACTCTTTTACTTTTTGAATGTCTACAAATTCTGGCTGACTATGAATTTTCACCCTAAGATCCATAAAAGAGTCATATCCATCAGAAATTACTTTAGACTGGCTACGCATTAATTGAGAGGTGTTATCATCACCCTCATGCGGAATATCTTTTAACGATTGTCGGATTAAAAAATAATTTTGAGCCACACGCTCTTGATCTGCTAATAACCATTTATAAAATTGAATGCCCCACGCTTGTTCATCTTCAGATTGAATAGAACCTCTATAGTATTGCCCTTTTTGCAAAATCCAACCGTCATCAATTGTTCTTAGATACTTATCTAATTGATATTGTTTTAATCGAGAATGGTTATGCTCCGTATCCCAAAATTCTTGAATATCGGTATATGCTAAAATCTGACCAAAATAAATATGGTTCTGTTCTCCTAAAGCAACTACAGCATCTTTATAACGAGCATGTTGTACACCAGGTCCAATATTTTCAGGACAAGGGTCTTTTGGTTGTCGAATACTACCATCGGTGCAAAACCAACGAATATCTTTGTAAGGTCCTCTTATATCATTTTTATAGGCATTTATTTGTTCTGTAATCTTTTCATTGCTAAGTTTTTGAGAAAATAATGTAGCGGTGAATAAAACCAGAATAAAAGTAGAAAGTGATTTGGTTTTCATGGGGTGATCAAATTTAAATCATAGTAAAAGTATACTTTTTGTAAATGCATTTGTTTAATAATTTACTGATTTTTTATGGATTAATTTAAAGTTAAATGTTTTATTCGATTAGACTATAATTGTATTTTTGACACTTAACCGATAAACCCTTTCTAATGAAGTTCTTAATACCCTCCCTTTTTGCGCTACTCTTGTTGAATACCCAGTGTAAAGAACAAAAGAAAGAAGAATTGGTTAAAGAAGAGGATAAGGTAGTGCTTGTAACTCCCGAAAAAGAAGTGTTAAAAGAAATTTTAGTGGAGCAACCTGCAGATATTGAAGTGCCAAAAGGCATGGTTTGGATCCCAGGAGGAACCTTTAATCAGGGAGCAGTACCTCAAGATAAAATGGCTATGGATCATGAGAAACCTATGCATGAAGTGCAAGTAGATGGTTTTTTTATGGATATTACCGAAGTTACCAATGCCCAATTTGCAAAATTTGTAAAAGAGACAGGCTATATTACCGTGGCTGAACGAGCAATTGATTGGGAGGAAATGAAAACACAACTACCTGAAGGTACTCCAAAACCTCATGATTCTATTTTACAGCCAGGAGCTTTAATTTTCAAAAAAACAAAAAGTTCTGTTCCTAATTTATACGATTTTTCTCAATGGTGGGAATGGAAGATTGGAGCAGATTGGAAACATCCAAACGGACCAAAAAGTACCATACAGGGTAAAGATAAAGAGCCTGTAGTTCAAATTTCTTATGAGGATGCTATGGCTTATTGTACATGGGCCGGAAGAAGGTTGCCAACAGAAGCGGAGTGGGAGCGTGCTTCCCGTGGATATCAAGAGAAAACCATATATTTCTGGGGTGATGACCTTAGCAAATTAGCCACTATGGCAAACACTTGGGAAGGGGAGTTTCCTGTTACCAATTCTAAATTAGATGGTTTTGAACGCAGAGCAGCAGTAATGTCCTATCCTGCCAATGATTTTGGGTTATATGATATGGCAGGTAATGTGTGGGAATGGACTTCAGATTGGTACAGTTCTAATTATTTCAAAGACGTAGCCAATAATGTGGCACTGGCAAGAAATCCTCAAGGGCCCGCTAAAACCTATAATCCCAATAACCCGTATGCTATAGAAAAAGTAATAAAAGGAGGTTCTTTTTTATGCAGTGCTTCGTATTGTGCGAGTTATAGAATTTCTTCACGAATGGGTTCAAGTCCAGATTCCGGGGCAGAACATGTTGGTTTTAGAACTGTGGCTACTCCAAAGATGCTCACTAAAAATTAAGATTTTTCTTAGAAAAATGCGTCAAAGAGAAATCTACTATTAAACTATAACAACTTTTGATAACTTTTAATGTAAGTTTTTTGACAAAAAACCTACTTTTGAAGTAACAAATATGAAGTACTAGATTATGTCAGATAAAATTGAAAGAATTAAAACTTTAATTATTGGTTCGGGACCTGCAGGGTATACTGCAGCTATTTATGCAGCAAGGGCAGATTTGAAGCCTGTTGTTTATACGGGAATGGAGCCAGGCGGACAATTAACGACAACAACAGAAGTTGATAACTTTCCGGGATATCCAGAAGGAATTGACGGACCGACAATGATGATGCAATTGCAATCTCAAGCAGAACGTTTTGGTACGGAAGTTAGAATAGGAATGATTACGGCAGTAGAATTCAGCACAGAAGTGGGCGGTATTCACAAAGCTACAGTAGATGATTCTATTCAAATTGAAGCAGAAACAGTAATTATTTCAACAGGAGCAACCGCTAAATATTTAAATATTCCTAGTGAACAAAAATTAAGAGGTGGAGGCGTTTCTGCCTGTGCTGTTTGCGATGGTTTTTTCTATAAGAACCAAGATGTAGCTATTGTAGGAGCAGGAGATACTGCAGCGGAAGAAGCATCTTACTTAGCAAATATTTGCAAAAGTGTTACCATGTTAGTTCGTAAAGACGAGATGAGAGCCTCGAAAGCAATGCAACACAGAGTTCATAATATAAAAAATATTAAAGTCCTATATAACACAGAAGTAGATGAAGTATTAGGAGGACAAGTAGTAGAAGGTTTACGTATGGTAAACAATGTGACTGGTGAAAAATCAGAAATAGATATTACAGGCCTATTCATCGCTATTGGGCATAAGCCAAATACGGATATTTTTAAAGGTCAGTTAGATATGGATGAAACTGGTTACTTAATTACAAAAGGAAAATCTACTAAGACAAATCTTCCAGGAGTATTTGCTTGTGGAGATTCTCAAGATAAAGAATACAGACAAGCGATTACTGCGGCGGGTACAGGCTGCATGTCAGCTTTAGATGCCGAGCGTTACCTGGCAGCGATAGAAACACCGGCCTCAATGGCTTAAATTAAAAAAGAGCCGCTTTTTAGCGGCTCTTTTTTTTAATACTCCCAACGTCTTTTAAGGTTAAGTTTGAAAAATAGTATTAATCTATTCGTTTATAGTTTTCTGAAGAAATTTTGCTGCCTTCGTCATCTACTGTAATTTGTTTAAAGGAATCTTTGTCCAATTGTAACTCAAATTTAAATACTTGAACAGTATCTTGAATTTTCATCATCATTTCGGAGCCAAATTCTAATTGTTCCTCCAAGTTATTTTCTGAATTTGAATAAGAACCATAACCAAACCATTCTGATGGATCATCTGGAGAATAACGTGTCCACATCACTTTACCTTTACTATAAATTTTTACCTGACGATATCCATTAATATTGGAAAGAGTGTCAGTTACATTCATACCGTCGTAGTTAAAACGGTTAACGAGCTCCCATGTACCTTCTAAGGAAGGGTTTTTCAAAGATTTAAGAGGTGTAACATTAGTTGAAGAAACTAAAAATAACATCAAGAAAATCAATCCGATTAATTTTTTCATGATCTTGTATTTTTAAATTGTTAGATACCAATAAGTTACAATATTTTTTTATTAAAATGTAAGAAAATTACTAAAAACATTTTAAAAAAAAGTGTCCATCATTTTTGATTAGATGTAACATAGCAAAAAGGCCAATACTTGCGCATTGACCTTTGGGGGTTTAATTTGGTGAGAAGGTTAGTTATATTATTCTTCGGTATTCCACCATAAAGGAGTTGTTAGTCTTATTAAGGGGTCATTATTTGGCATGTTCACATAGTTTCTATCTTCCTCATTATATTCATACATCATGGCTTGTATCCAATCATCATCATTAGGAAAAATGGATAAATTAACATTTACAGGTCTCTTTAAACCATGGTATATAGTGTCACTATAATCCATTCTTCTCATATCTACCCATGTCTCTGGATTAAGCATATTCGCAATATACTTCTGGATCATAATATGGGACAGTGCTATATTATCAGCGCTTATTTCTGTGTCAATTAAGTCCATATAACTTGTTATCTGATCTTGCGGTACATTTAATTTTTGTAAATCGGCAAGCACTCCTTCTTTAAAAGCTGCATATGCGCCTACCAAATCGTTCTTTCTAAATCTTGCTTCAGCTTCTATGAATTTAACCTCACTATATGTTATCATATAGGTCGGTGATGTAGCACTTGTATAAAAACCTCCATTTCCTAGAGAAAAATCATCTCCGGATTCATCATTTAACCCATTGCCAATAATAACCCCTTTGTAGCCGCCATTTATAGCTTCGGGAACAATGATAGGCAATCTAGGGTCTTCAATTTCGCTAGAGAGATTAAGAGGGTTTTTTAATAGATTTACAAAAAAATCTGAAAAATAATCCATTCGAGATGATCCGTACCCATTTGCGCTAAATGGTTGATTATCATTTTCTGGTGTTCCTCCTCCAAAATTTTGCTGTGCATTAAGTTCATTAGAATTTATTCCTGATTGGCAAGCAGCAATAATAGCATCAGCATCATATGCTAAGTCTCCGGATGATTTTTTGCTTAAATGATTTAAATATCTAGCTTTTATAGAATAGGCGAATCGAATCCATTTATCTTGATCGCCGCCATATAATACATCGCCTTCTTCTTCATTAAGCCCAATGCTGCTTTCTTGTCCAAGCTCTGCTATTGCTTCATCTAGTAAGGTGAAAATAGCAGTATACGCTTCTTCTTGAGATACAAAACCAGGAGTTATGTTCATTGAAGATATTCCGTCGTAAGTATCTCCCATAACAATAGCACCATATTGATCTGTAGTCATTCCAAAAATATAGGCGCGCAATATTTTACCTACGGCGCTATAGTTTGGAGCATCATATGTTTCTCCTAATACAATTAAATCTGCTGTATTAGGCAAGGCATAAACATAGGAGTTTTGCCATAGGAAATAGCTGCCCGTAGTCATAAAAGAACTCCAAGTTTCGGAATAGTAATTGGCTACGTTTTGGGAGCCATATTGCATAATTCCTAGAACCTCTCTAGTGCCACGATATTGCGCTGTGCCTGTTGTGTTTTCTATGGCACCTTTAATTCGTAACTGTGGTGCTAATGACGTTGTTGTAGGTGCTGTTTCTGAACTGTTTACATCAAAATAGTCATCACTACATGAAGCTAAAACTAATGTAAATGCGAAAATTATATATTTTAATTTTTTCATAATATTTTTTTTAGAATCTAAATTTTAAACCTAAATCAAATCCTTTGACATTAGGGGTTCCTAAATTGTCAATAGATACTGACCCTGCTCCTGATATTCCTGCGCCAAATGTGTTTACTTCAGGATCTACACCACTATAATCTGTAATCGTCAACAAATTGCGTCCAGTAGCATATAGTTCTAATCCAGATATAGATAATTTATTTAAAATTTCTTTTGGAAATTTATACGATAAGGTTACATATCTTAAACGAGCAAATGATCCATCTTCAATAAAATTCTCAGAATTCAAAGAATAATAATTTTGATAGTAGTTTTGGTCTTTTGTAACGGCTACCGTGTTTGTATTTCCATCTACATCAACACCAGGTAATACTATAGTTTCATTTCTATCTAAGGTGTTTTTACTTACACCGTAATATACTAATGCAGATTCTGTAGCATTATATACGTCAACACCTTGTACAATATCGAAAAGGAAGGATAATCCTAAGTTTTTATAGTTTAAGGTATTAGAAATGCCTAAGGTCCATTCCGGTATTCTATTTACGTCGTCGTAAGTTTCATCAGTAAGGGTAGGTAAGCCATTTGCATTTATAATAACTTCACCTTCATCATTTTTTAAAGGTCTTTTCCCTCTTAATCCAAATAAAGAACCATCTAGTATGGCAGCTCCGGCAGCAGAATTTCGATACGTCCAAGAATCAGATAAATATACTTCATTTAAAAATCCGGGAAGATCATTAACCTTACTATCGTTTTTACCGAAATTAAAATCTAAATTCCATTGTACTGCCGATGTTTTTGGCATCAGTTGTAAACGAAGCATAGCCTCTACACCTTTATTGGTAATAGAGCCTCCATTAAGTGTAGCGTAAAAAGTACCTGTAGTTGGTGGTACTCTAATATCTCTTAAAATTTGATTGTCAGAAGTACTCGTGTAGTACGTGAAATCTAGGCCAACTCTATTCTCGAAAAAGCGCATATCTGTACCAATCTCAAAACTATTAGTGAACTCTGGTTCTAAGTCAGGATTTCCAACATTCACACCATTCCATGTATACGCAGAACTTGCTAATCCATTTATGTCTTTGCCTAGTGAACTTTCTAAGGCACCAATAGGAGCATCTTTTCCTACTTGCGCCCAAGTTGCTCTTAACTTTAAGTACTTTAAACCTTTTGATGAAGTAATGTCTGAACCATAAGCTTTAAATAAATCTGTCACGACCGCAGACATTCCTACTGAAGGGTAGAAAAATGATCTTTTGTTTTCTGGCAATGTTGAAGACCAGTCATTACGGCCAGTAGCATTTAAAAATAAAGCATTCTTATATCCAAATTTTAATTCTCCAAAGAAACCCACTATGCGCTTTCTTGATATAATTTCAGAAATAGTTTGATCTTCTTTTACAATGTTCCCAATACTGTAAATTCCTGGAGCTTGAAAATTAATACCACTAGTATATGTGGTTCTAGTATCTGTTTCTTCAACAGAATTACCAATCATAGCATCAATTGAAAAATCATCTGTGATGTTTTTTGTGTAATTTAAAAAGAAATTAGAAGTTAAGCTGGTGAAGTCTTTTTCATATTGACTTATATAACCATCCTCTCTATTTTCAATTAACGAACCGTCACCAGTAATTTTTTTGTTGTAATCACTATACGTATCTGTACCCAGTCTATAAGTTATATTAAAGTCATTTAAGAAATTATAATTTAAGGAAATAACACCAAATAGTCTCTTTACTTTATCTGTGTTAGGGCTATTGTCAATACTCCAGTAAGGGTTGTCAAACTGTTGGTCGGTAAAATATGTTTTTTGAGAGCCATCACTATTTAGGTAGTCTTGAGTATTAACATTAGCAGGATATGCTAATAAGCTTGTAAAACTACTTCCAGAAACATTACCTTGTTTGTTACTGGCTACATCTGTTGTAACATAATTTGCAGAAACTCCAACAGTAAAATTTTTCTTAATCTCAGTGTTCGTATTTATTTTGAAAGAAGTTTTGTCATAACTAGTGTTCTTTATAATTCCATCTTGAGAAAGATCTCCTATTGAAAAATAGACATTACTTTTTTCAGAACCACTAGAGTAACTTACATTATGATTTTTAGTAATCGCATTTTTATAAAAATCTTCAATATTTTTATAGACGGGAGAAGCACTATTTAGAGTTTCACCAAATGAAAATGGCGATTCTGGGTCGTAAGTTATACCATCTGCAGTACTGATTTGAGCACCTTGTCCATAAGTTGTTTGAATATCAGGCGTACCTATTACTTGATTAGAAGTGATAGACCCAGTATAGGTCACAGTGCTAACGCCTGCTTTACCTTTTTTAGTGGTTATAATTACGGCACCTCCTGCAGCTTGTATACCATATAATGCAGCGGCAGCAGGACCTTTTAAAACCGAGACCGTCTCAATATCTTCAGGGTTAATATCAGAAGCTCTGTTGATACTCGCAACTTCTAAACTAGAGCTGGTAGAGTTATCTATAGGAATACCATCTACCACAAATAGTGGTTGATTATTACCAGTGATAGAAGTACCGCCGCGTATTAAGATTACCGCTGATGATCCTGGAGCTCCACCAGAATTTACAACGGTCACACCAGATACTTTACCTTGGAGGCCATTTACCATATTGGTTTGATTACCTTCTAATAATTCGTCTGCTTTTACTGCTTGCACGGCATAACCTAAAGCTTTTTTCTCTCTTTTAATTCCTAAAGCAGTGATGACAACTTCATCTAATAGCTCCCCTTCCTCTAACGAAATTGATAAAGGAGCATTAGATTTAATTTGAATTTCTTTAGTACCATAACCAATATAGGAAATAACTAAAGTAGCATTTAAGGATGCATTGATTTGAAATTTTCCATCGAAATCTGAGGTAGTACCTATTGTAGTTCCTTTTAGAATGATACTTGCGCCCGGTAGGGGCATTTGTTCTGTGCTTGAATTTACAACTCCTTTAATTGTAAGTTCTTGTCCTATAGATATTTGGAGTAAGAACAGAAACAATAGAAGCATTGAAAAGTGTTTGTTTCTCATAATTAGTATATTTTTGAGTTAGTTAATTCAAATTTAAACTAATTACTAAAACACGCAATAAAACTGCAAAATTTGTTTTTTTAAATGCATAAAACTGCATTATTATGTTAAAATACTTACAATATGCGGATTGTTATGTATTATATTATCAATTTTAATTTTATTAAATGAAAAAAAAAGAAAGACAAAAGCAAATAGTACATAAAGTAATGCTTCACAGAAAGGTTACTTCTTTAGGACTTTCAGAAGACCTAGATGTATCTGAGGATACTATTAGAAGAGATCTAAACGAATTGGATACAAAGGGTATGTTGACGAAAGTGCATGGTGGAGCTGTTTCAACCATACAAAGACTTTATCATTATAATGAAGACGCCGTATTTAATAAGGATAAAAAGAAGAGTATAGCTCTTAAGGCCGTTCCTCTTTTAGAAGATGGTATGGTAATTATTATGAGTGGAGGAACAACTAATCTAATGTTCGCTAGGGTTATTCCTAAACATTTAAAGGCTACAATTTATACCTATAGTATTCAAATAGCCATGCAACTTACAGAGCACCCTAATATTGAAATTATATTAATAGGAGGACGAATTCAAAAAAAATCAATGGTAACTTTAGGCATAGATGTGTATAAGGTTTTGGCAAATATACATGCGGATATTTGCTTTGTTGGAGCCAGTGGTATTACCCTAAATCAAGGAATTACAGATGAAGATTATGAAATTGCCCAAATTAAGCAACAGATGACACATTCTTCTGATAAAGTAGTTTCATTAATCACATCAAACAAATTAAATGTAAGACATAATTATTCAGTTTGTCCTATTAATGAGATAAACGTAATCATAACAGACTTAGAAAATAACAATGTAGATGTAACTGATTATTTAAAGGCAGGGGTGCAAATTTTTTAAAAATCCTAAATATTATTTTAAGTATGAATTAATAACACCACAAAGGGTGTTAATCTCTTCTTTAGTATGTGCGGCACTAAGTACAATTCTACTCATTAAACTGGCATTCTCATTTGGATAACGAAAGCTGGTAACCAAGATTTGGTGCTCTTCCAAGTGTTGGGTTAAATTCTCATCTGCAAAAGTAAAAGCTGGATGACCAATCATAGATTTAAATTTAGTGATAAGATTGATTTGTGTTCTGAAAAATTCAATATTTTGTTCTAATAAAGAACGCTTTTTATTCAATAATTCTTCTCCAAAATAGATAGTAGCTAAGTTGGCAGGAGCAGCGGGACTAGAGCCACCAAAAAAATCAGTTTCAATAAACTCATTAATTCTTTTAGTGTCTGCAAATATAGCACCTCCTTGCACGCCAAAACCTTTTCCTAAGGAGCAACATACTATAAGTTCTTTTGGATGTAATTTTTTCAAAGAAGAAAATACACCACCTCCATTTTTTCCAAGAATACCTATTCCGTGAGAATCATCTACCACCAAAATTACATCGTTTAATGGTAGTGCTTTTAACCCATTAAAGTCAGGAAAATTAGCGCCAGAAAAATCGATAGAATCAAGAAATACAACAGGCGTACTGTCTTTATTTTTTTCTAAATGATCACGCAATGCAATATTTAGCGCTGCAAATGTAATATATGATTTAAGCTTATTTTCTTGATTGTTACAGAGGTAAAGAGCAGAATGAGTATTGGGTGAATAGAAAAAGCGAAACTCTTTTCTGTTTAGAAATTGACTTATGAATTGACCCGCTAAGTATCCAGAAGATAAGGTTACGCAAGCTTCGCTACCTACTAATTTTGCTAAATAACTTTCGGTTTGATCAAAAATAGAAATCCGAATATTAGATTTTCTTGACGCGCCATAATTTGTGCCATATTTTCTAAGATTATCAATGTATATATTTTGAAATTCTAAATCCGTTTGTAAGCCTAAATACGCAGTGCCACCAAAATAAAGATAATTAGTGCCTTTTACTTGTATGTTTTTGCTTGGAAAAGAATTAATATATTTTGTCATGATCTTAGTGTTATGCCACTACCTCCAAGCTTAGGATAGCTTAGACTAGCATCTTTGTGAATGATGATACCATCTGCGATGTCTTCTTTTAATAGAAGAGCACCATCCATATCAACATAATCTAATTGCGGTAATATTTGGGCGATTGCCGAGATACCTACAGAAGACTCCGTCATACAACCCACCATGACTTTTAAGCCTAAGTCTTTACCTTCTTTAATCATCCGTAAAGCAGGGGTGAGTCCGCCACACTTTGTTAATTTAATATTTATACCACTAAAATGCAACCCACATTTTGCTACATCACTTTCTACAATACAACTTTCATCGGCAATAATAGGTAAAACACTGTGGTGCATTACTTTTTCCATCCCATCCCAATCATCAGCTTTTAAGGGTTGCTCTAAAAATTCTACACCTAAATCTTTTAATAATGGGGCATTAAAAATTGTTTCTTCTGCGGTCCAAGCACAATTCGCATCAATCCTAAAAATTGCATCGGTATGTTTGCGCAACTCTTTTACGATATTAACATCATCATCTGTTCCTAGCTTTATTTTGTAGATCGGCCATGGTGTTTCTTGCATCTTAGCCACCATTTTTTCAATACTAGCAATACCAATTGTATAGTTGGTTGTTGGGTAATGATCTAAGCTTGTATTCCATATTTCATAAAGCGGTTTTCCTTTTAGTTTACCGTATAAATCATGAGCAGCTAAATCTAAAGCGCATATCGCAAAATTAGAAAGTCCCTTTTTTGTTATAAAAGCATGAAATATTTCGGGCGTTGTAAATGTAAATTCTTCTATAGCCGATCGGACGGCATTTATTTCTGCCATCATACTCTCTACAGAAATTTTATAGTATGGGTTTGAAGTTGCTTCTCCATAACCAGTATATCCATTTAAACTAAGGCTTACAATTAATGTATTTTGAAAATCATGAGATTCTCTAGAAATACTAAAGGTGTGTTTTAAGGGTAAAATGTATTTTTTTAATTGAAGCTCCATCGTATAAATCTTTCCTACGAAAATAGGCAAAGAGAAAATATAAAAAAACGAAAAGCCATTGAAATTTCAATGGCTTTTCATCTATTTAAGTTAGTTTTTAATCGTTGAAGGTAACACTACCCGAAACACTTTTATTAGAATTTACTTTTGCTTTACCGGAATAAGATATATTCCCTCCGCTACTAGCATCTGCATGTAATGTTTCTGATACATAAATTGCAACATTAGCACCGCTACTTGCTTCTGCGTTACAAGTTTTTGAGGTCAATTCTTTACCTCTTACATTTGAGCCACTACTAGCATCAATAGTAGCATTAGTAGCTTCTCCTAGAATTTTAAGATTAGCGCCACTGCTAGCATCAACAGTTAGTTCATCTGTTACAATATTTACATTAACTAGAGAACCACTACTAGAATCTATTGTTAGTTTGTCTGATTTAATGGTGTTTGTTGCTGTTACGTTTGCACCGCTAGAGCTTTTCAACTCTGATATATTAGGTAAAGAAACGTATACTTTCTTTGTAGCATTACCTATGTTTTCGATAGCATGAATCTTAAGGACATTGTTATTAACATCTGTTCCTATTAAATCAATAATATTCTCATCTGCCTCAACTTTAATTTCGAATACTGCTGCTTGGGTTACAATGACTTCTAAACCTTCTGAGGCCGAAATTTCTGTGAAATCTTCATTTACGGGCCTGATGTCTTGGGTTACTATTCCGTTTCCTTTAACGCCAGATCCAAATTCGCCTATTTTTATATCCATTCCGCAGGAACTTAAAAAAACGCTTAGTGCTAGTGTGATTGCAATTCTTACTAAAGTTGTCATGATTGTTGTTTTTATGATTGGTGTAAATTTGATGCTTTTTTAGGTTGTTGTATAATTATACTAACCCAACTGTTGTTTTTGATTGATGAATTGTTATGATTACATTTTAATTGCAGTTCACTAGTGGTTTAGTGTAGAGCTTTATATTAAATACTAGTTTTCATCGGCATCAACACGAATGCCGTTTTCGTCTATTTTTAAAATAAATGATTCGCCATTGTCTTGAACATCAATATCAATGCCATCTTCATTTATTTTAATTTTGCCTTTTTCTCCATTTTCGTTGATGTTGATATCTATACCGTTACCATTTATTTTTACCCGATTTTCATCCTCAGAGAATTCTAATTCTTTTACAGGGCAGTCTAGGCATTGTAAGGTTCCATTGTTTCCCATCATCCATTTAAAATCATAGACATCACAGTCGTTAATTTTGCTGTCATTTTTAGTGTTTACGCGCCAGCAATTATCTACAGTATTCAAAAACTTTAATTTCATACCTTTTGGCAAGTAAATAAATACACGAACCTCTTGATTTTTAAATTTGTTTTCTCTTCGAGTTGTCAAGAATTCATCTAATTCTAGCGTGTTACCTTCTAATCTAAATTCATAATCAATTTTTTCAGCAGTCTCTCGGGCATTTAAGAACGATTTTCCATTAGAGTTTTTCTGAACTTCTATGTGAATAAGAGAATCTTTTGAAGTTTTAAAATTAAACTCTACATCTTGAGAGGATAATATTTCTTGTCCGTTGTCATCGTAACTCACAATCATATCACCAATATTTAAAGTACGTCTATTCCAATGTAGATCATTAGAGGTAAAAGCAATATTTAAAGTGTCATTAGGGCTGTTAATGTAATACTCTGTATCTGTAATTGCGCTATCCCAGAAAGCTCTAGAAGAAGCTTGTTTAGCACCAAGTATGATAATAGCAATAAATGATATTAACCATAGGCCTAAGAGTGAAAATTTAGCGACAGACCCTATAGATTTTAAATTGGTAATTAGAATTTTTAATCCTAGATATAATAAAAAGAATAGGGGTATAGCTACTAAGAGAAAAGCCACTATGGCTACAATCCAAAAAGGAGTATTTGTAGCATCTACCAATTCATATAAGTTTAAGGGCCCTAAGTGAACAGTATCAAAAACACCCACTGTAAAGAGACCAATTAGCATAGCTATTAATCCGGCACCGCCTGTAATAATCAATATGATTCCAACAAATTTTCCTATAATTTTAAAGAAGAACATGATGATTTCGCCAAGGGTGTCAAAAAAAGTTTTCCCACTACTTTTAACTTTATTACCTACTTTTTCGTAATCAACATTTTTTACACGGTCTGCAACTTCATCAAAACCCTCTTTTACTTTACGTTCAATGTTACTGATGTTCACATCTTCACCACGCATGTCTAGTTTCTGTGCGGTTGTTTTGGCTTCAGGAATCAAAATCCATAATAAGCCATAGATTAACGCAAAACTACCTCCCGAACCAACGGTTAAGACAATCCAAAGAATACGCACCCAAATAGGATCTACTCCAATATAATGGCCTAAACCAGCGGAAACACCTGCTACATATTTAGCATCAATATCTCGGTATAATTTTTTAACTCTTTTGGGCTCTTTTGAAGTGGTTACAGGTTCATCATCAAAAATATCTTCATCAACCATATAATCTTCTGGTTGCCCCATGATAGCGATCACTTCGTCTACTTCTTTGGTGGTAATTACCTGACGTTCATTGGCTAGTTTCTCATGAAATAATTCTGCGATTCTTGCTTCAATATCTGCTAAAATTTCATCACTACCTGAGGTATTTGCAAATGATCTTTTTACAGATTCTAGATAACGTCGCATTTTATTGTACGCATTTTCATCAATATGAAAAAGTATATTAGCGAGATTTATATTTACAGTTTTGTTCATCGTTAGTTGTTTTTGTTGTTGGTCACTAGGTTAGTAGCACTTCGTAATTCATCCCAAGTAGTATCTAATTCTTTGAGAAATAGCTTCCCTGTTTCAGTCAATGTGTAGTATTTTCTTGGTGGTCCAGAGGTAGACTCTTCCCAACGATAATTTAATAAGCCTGCATTTTTTAATCGTGTTAATAAAGGATAGATGGTACCCTCTACCACAAGCATTTTGGCATTCTTTAATGTTTCAAGGATTTCTGATGCATATTTGTCTTCTCCATTTAAAATAGAGAGGATGCAATATTCCAGTACACCTTTACGCATTTGCGCCTTTGTATTTTCTACATTCATAATTTCGTCTTGCTTTGTATGCAGCTTTTTTAGCCTCGAAATTCTTTCTGTTTTCTTAGAACTAACTTCTTGCATAGATTAACGGTTCGTTTTTTGATTGATGAATAAACATCCAGATTGATTTTTTTGATTGTGATTAATGAATAAACTCCTGTACTGAAAAGGTGTGATTAAGACCTTTTTTTACTTTATAAAATTAATAGTTAATGGATATGAAAATTCTTGACCTTCATTTGTTTTTATGACGGCTAAAATGGTATAAACAATATTTAGTGCAAATAGAGCTCCGTGTAATAAACCGCTTACTCCAAAAGGAATTAGCCAAGAACCAAACCTGAAGTCATTGCTGTCAAAATGAAAATTCATAGTATTGAAATGATTTAAATTTCCAAATGAGAAATTTCCGAAATCAAATAGGTTTGGAACTAACCCTAAAAATAATGGAATGCTTATAATGCCAATAAGTATAGAATAAAGCAATAAGCTTAATTGAAAATTTAAAGCTTGTTTTCCATTATAATCTACATACTTATATTCATTCTTATTTGCGGTCCAAAGAACCAAAGGAACTATGAAGTTTCCGAAAGGAATAAAAAACTTAGAGAACGTCGATGCATGCAAAATTGCAGAGAGGTTTTTTTCGTGTTTTGATATAGTATCTGTCATGGCTTAGTAATTTCTTATGCAAATATATGTCTAAAAAAAGGTACTATGCAACACATAGTACTGTAAATTAACTTTTTATTAACATTTGTAAGCTCGTTATTTTTCAATACTTTTATACAAAATTTAGAGTAGTTATGGGAGTTTCCGCAAGTAAGTTTAATTCGTTTACATTTTTTAAATTGCCTTCTGCTTGGTGGTGTGGTGTGCGTTTGCGTCATATAGATACAAAGAAAGCTGTAGTAACAGTAACCCATAGATGGATAAATCAAAATCCTTTTAATTCTATGTTCTGGGCAGTTCAAGGTATGGCCGCAGAATTATCTACTGGAGCTATGATGATTGATCAAATTAAAGAAAGCGGACAGAAAATATCTATGTTAGTAGCAAATAATAACGCTAGTTTCACTAAAAAGGCTACAGGTAAAATTACATTTACTTGTGAAGACGGTCATTTAATTAAAGAAGGTATTGATAAAACGGTAGCGACAGGAGAAGGCCAAACTATTTGGATGAAATCTGTAGGAGTTAATACCGATGGAGTAGTGGTATCTACCTTTAATTTTGAATGGACCATTAAGTTAAGGAAGAAATAAAATTACCTTCTTTTCCGTATTCTATAGATGAATATGGTGGGTTGGTATAGCCAAACCCCTTACATATCTATTTGCTTTGCTGTTTTTTTACATTTTCATCAATTTCGTTTGAAATTAGAGCAGTAGCTATTATGTAGCTGCTAAGATCTAATTCCTAACTTTTTAAATGAAAATGAAAATGAAAATGCGAAAATTGGTAGTGATCTTAATTCTTAGTACCGTTGGTGTAGGGTTCTCACAGGAAACAGGAAGTGTGTATATTACTTCAGAATTTTTACCAAATTCAGAAGTAGGTACTATTAAAAAAAATAAAGTAGGTTTTGATATTCCTCTAAAAACAGTATTTGGAAAGGAGACTATTAGTTTGTTTGGGGAGTATCAAAATTTAAATATTGGTTATGTTGATAAAGATGTGCCATTTGAGACCCACCAAATAGATAATTTTCAAACCGTTAGTTTAGGGCTTCTATATGATCGAGTTTTAGAAAACGGATGGGGTTTTTCTTTGAAATTAGCGCCACAAATATCTTCCAATTTTGATATCAACGCTTTTGATAGTCGAGATATATTTATCAATGGATCCTTACTATTTGATAAATTGAATACAGAGAATCAATCTATGTGGAGTTTTGGAGTTTCATATGATGTTCAAAATGGGTTAGATTTTCCAATCCCCGTTATAGCCTACACAAAACGATTGGATGAGAAGTGGGCTTATAAAATTGGATTTCCTGATGCAAGATTAAAGTGGTCTTTTCATAAAAATCACCGGATAGAAGCGTTCACCACCTTAGGTGGTTTTGCAGGCAATATGAATGATGATGTGGAGATTTATAAAACAGATTATAGGGGAAATTTAAAGAGCACCTATATGTTAGGGGGGGTAGGATATACCATTAGTTTTCTTAAAGATTTTGAATTCAATGCTAAAGCAGGGTATTCCGCTTTTAATAATATGGAAGTTCAGGATTATGACACCAATGAAATTTATAATTTTTCAATGGAGAATGGTGCCTATTATAATTTTGGTGTAACCTATAAATTAAAAGTGAAGTCTAAGGTAAAAAGTCCTTATTATAATTAATGTAAAAAAATAAAGAGGCTTAAAAGTAAAAAACAGAAATTACAATTCTGTAATTTCTGTTTTTTACTTTTAACGAATGTATTAGTTATCTTAATAATATATGAAAGAAAATTATTTATTTTACGAAGAACAAAAATTTACACAATGGTGGTTGTGGTTGCTGTTATTGCTGATAATTGGGTATTTATTATTTGATTTGATAAGTTTTTCTTACTCAAGTGATGAAATATTTACTGTAGGTACGATTATTTTTAATACGGAAAACTTAATTCCTCTTATATTAGTATGTCTGGTTATTCTTCTGTTTCTAATTTTAAAATTAAAAACTACCCTATCACAAGATTATATTCAAATTTCATTTTTTCCTTTTTTTACAAAAAAATGGAATTGGTCAGAAATAAACACTACAGACATTGTTACCTATGGCTTTGTAGGGTATGGAATTAGGTTGAGTTTAAAGTATGGAACGGTCTATAATATAAAAGGAAATCACGGATTAGCTATTCATTTAAAAAATGGAAAAAAGCTGATGGTGGGCACTCAAAAACCGGAAGAGTTAGCGAATGTCATCAAAAATAAATAGTGAAATTGTAACATTTGTATCCAAGACCGTACTAATAATCATCAATCAAAAAATAGATAGGACATGAATGCACATGAAATAGATTTTCAGATATTAGGGGAAGAAATGCAGTTTGTAGAAATAGAGCTAGATCCTCAAGAAGCTGTTGTCGCAGAGGCAGGGAGTTTTATGATGATGGACTCAGATATTAAAATGGATACCATTTTTGGAGACGGTTCTAATCAGGATAAAGGTGTTTTAGGTAAAATATTTTCTGCAGGAAAGCGTATGCTTACAGGTGAAAGCTTATTTATGACGGCTTTTTTAAATATAGGTCAAGTAAAACGTAAGGTTAGTTTTGCATCTCCTTATCCCGGAAAAATACTTCCAATAGATTTATCAGAAACCCAGGGTAAATTTATATGCCAGAAAGATGCTTTTCTTTGTGCCGCAAAAGGTGTTTCTATTGGTATTGAATTCTCAAAACGTTTAGGCAGAGGTTTGTTTGGTGGGGAAGGATTTATCATGCAAAAATTAGAAGGTGATGGTTTGGCATTTGTTCATGCAGGAGGTACTTTAGCAAAAAAAGAATTAAAGTCAGGAGAAGTGCTCAGGGTAGATACTGGATGTGTTGTGGGTTTTACACAATATGTGGATTATGATATTGAATTTGTAGGCGGTATTAAGAATACTGTATTTGGTGGGGAAGGATTATTTTATGCTACACTGCGTGGTCCAGGAACCGTATATGTACAATCGTTGCCTTTTAGCAGACTGGCTGGTCGTGTTCTTGCTGCAATACCAAGCGGGGGCAATACCAAAGGAGAAGGAAGTATTCTTGGAGGTATTGGAAATTTATTAGATGGTGATAATTAATTGTAGACATAAAAAGTTTGAAAAACGGAACGGTAAAAAATATAACGAAAAAACTGTTATCAGATAACTGGTATAGGTTAGATAAATATTTCTTTGATTATCATAGAGAAGATGGTGCTTGGGAAAAACAAGAGCGAGAAGTTTATGATTGTGGTGATGCTGCAGCTATTCTTTTAATGCATAAAGAAAGAGGATCTGTTATTTTAACCAAACAGTTTCGGATGCCTGCTTATCAAAATGGTGTGGCTACAGGAATGCTGGTTGAGGTTTGTGCCGGACTTTTAGAAGGAGATACTCCTGAGGTTTGTATCAAGAAAGAGGTTCTTGAAGAGACTGGCTATGAAATTCCTGAAGTCAGTAAAGTTTTTGAGAGTTTTATGGTGCCGGGCACCGTTAAGCAAAAAGTCCACTTTTTTATAGGTTATGTGGATGATACCATGAAAATTAATGCAGGTGGTGGTGCAGAGGATGAAACTGAAAATATTGAGGTGTTAGAAATTCCGCTATCCGAAGCTTATGATATGATTGCTTCTGGAGGTATAATTGATGGTAAATCAATTATGTTATTACAACATGTAAAAATACAGCAGCTTTCTTAAAGAGTCTCTAATAGTGGTCTCTTAAATTCTCGAAGACCAATTGCATTCGTTTTTTTATTTCCTCAGTAGGTTGTTTGTAGTGATTGTTCATGATGCTAAAAATCAGAGTCTTACCCGATTTGGTTCGTAAATAGCCACTTAAACAATACACATTACCTAAAGAACCAGATTTAGCATATAGATATGGTTCGTTTATTCCTCCATACCAATTCGTCAACGTACCGGAAACTCCTCCTGCAGGAAATAAATCAAAGATTCGTTCCTGTGATTGTTCCATGTATATTTTTTTTAAAATATGAACTAAAGATTCAGGGGTAAATAAATTATACCTAGATAGTCCTGAGCCATCTACCCATCTAGGTGGCTGCTTTAAATCGGCAAGATGATGTTCTAAAATATAGCGCTGTGCTTTTTTAAAACTTAAGGTATCAGATAGTGTAGCGCTAGATAAAATAAGTAATTGTTCCGCTAGGAAATTATCACTAACCGCCATCATTCTTTTTAATATAGAATCTGTGGGGATACTATAGACTGTTTGTTTCTTTACTTCAGGAAATTTGGTTAGTAGTTCTACATTCTTGTTTAAAGCAGAATCAAGCAAACTTTTAATTAATGTATCATCTACTATAAATGGAGTTACTGTAGTGTCTTTTTTATTGAGATCATTATAAAAAATATTGCGGTGTTGATCACGAGCCTTTGGTGCAACCATCGCTAAAATATTATTTTTGAAGAATGATGGAATAATTGTTATGGAATCGTTTTTATAAACAGATAAAACGTTGCCATACATAGGAAAAGAGGAACGTTCTGGCTGATAATAGGCATCATAATCCTCCCAAGCCCATCCGGGCCCATAAGCCGTCGTTTTAAAATTATTTAGATTCAATTTGATGTGATTGTATCCTTTTAAAAAATGAAGAGCCGTACTGTCTTTAAAATACGAATGTAATAAACTAGGATCTCCTGTGCCTTCTATATAAATAGTATCTCCAGTAGTATGATATTTAAGGGTAGGTATATTTTTAGGCAACACATTTAAGGCAGTATATAAGGTGGCTATTTTTGTAGTACTCGCAGGAGTAAAATATTTTTCACTATTATATTTTACAAGGGTATCATTATTTATAGGGTCATAAATGAACACGCCTAAAAACTGATTATCGTAAAAAGGCTTCATAAATGCTTGTTGTGTTTCTTTACGTATTTTTTTAATTTTCGAAACGCTGCAACTGTGTAATAAGTTGATAATCAATAATGAAAATAATATTTTTCGCATTCTTAAAGGCTAGTTCTTAGGGGAACAATTTATGCTTTTTGTCTATATTAACAACAATTTATCTATTTTTTAACTAATATAGAGCAATAGATATTACCTTTTTATGTTTAACTTAGTAAAATCAACTAATACATATTTTAATATGACTAAATCAATGCTTGAGTACACTAAAATGGTACTTAATAAAGTTAGTTTTGATACAAAGTTATTTTGTAAAGAAGTAAAGAAAGCTTTTTCAACACTCATGCCTGAAGAAGTAGAAGAACTAAAACTCTGGTTAGAAAAATTTATATATGATAAACCAGAACTAAAACAAAGCTTAATATACTTAACATAAAACAAAAGCCACTTTAATAAGTGGCTTTTTTATTGCGCTAATTTTTAGTGTTACTTTTTATTAAGCGGACTAATAATTTTTACGTCTTGAAAAGCAATAGCACCTCTTACAATACTAGAAATTACTTCTCTAAGCGCTTCTGTTATTTGTATTTTTAATTCGCTTTTATGATAGATTAAACTAACTTCTCTGGCAGGAGATGGACTTTCAAAATACTTTAAGTTTTCTTTTTTACGCTCATCTAGCGTTAGCGTATTTAAAAAAGGAAGTAATGTCATTCCCATTCCTTCATTTACCAAATTCACTAAGGTTTCAAAACTTCCACTTTGTAATTGAAAAGCTTCACCCTGGGCATCTTTAGATGCTTTACAAAGGTTAATAACCCCATCTCTAAAACAATGTCCGTCTCGTAAGAGTAGCACATCATTTATATCTAAATCTTCAGTCTTAAGCTTGTCTATTCCACTTAATTTATGGTTTTTAGGCACATAACCAACAAAAGGCTCATAATACAGGGGGCGTTCTTTGATATATTCTATTTCTAAAGGCGTAACAGCAATACCGGCATCTAAATGGCCGTCTTGAATATTTCGGATCATATCCTCAGTATTCTGCTCTTTAATGATAAGATTTACTTTAGGATATTTTTTGATAAAGGTATTTAAGAACATAGGTAGTAATGTAGGCATTACCGTAGGGATAATTCCCAATGTAAATTCACCTCCTATAAATCCTTTTTCTTGATCAACAATATCTTTTATTCTATTGGCTTCGTTGACAATATTTTTTGCTTGTGCTACAATTTTTTTTCCTACTTCAGTAACAGCAATTGGTTTCTTACCACGATCAAAAATTAACACATCCAGTTCATCCTCTAATTTTTGAACTTGCATGCTTAGAGTTGGCTGAGTTACGAAACTTTTTTCAGCAGCAAGAGTAAAATTTTGGTATTCGGCAACAGCCAAAACATATTGCAATTGCGTTATCGTCATTTGTATTGTTTTAGGCTATAAAAATATAAAAACTATCAATGAATCTTATGGTCTTAGGGGGTATATGTTTCGTAAATTTGTTATGAAATCAAAAGCATATATTATGAAACTAAATAGCATAGGATTAGACGCCGCAAAATCAGCCCAATTAAGTGATGATTTAAATACCTTATTAGCCAACTTTCAAAGATATTATCAAAATTTAAGAGGTATTCACTGGAATATTAAAGGAAAACGCTTTTTTGACTTGCATATAAAGTTTGAGGAGTTATATACTGATGCCAATGAGAAAGTAGATATGATTGCGGAAAGGATATTAACCTTAGGTGGACTACCATTACACACCTTTGAAGATTATATTGCAAATTCTACGATTGAAGTAGGTAAAAATATTCACAAAGATGAAGCGGCAATACATTTAATTGTTGATTCTTTGAGCAAACTACTTGTAATTGAGCGTAAAATATTAAACACATCAGGAGATGCCGATGATGAGGGTACAAATTCTATGATGAGCGATTTTATTGCAGAACAAGAAAAAACTGTTTGGATGATGAAAGCTTGGTTAACAGAAGAAGTATAAATTTGATATTAGTAATAAAAAAAGCCTCCTAGCATTATGCTAAGAGGCTTTTTTAGGTTTAAAACCGAATGGTAAATGCTAAATCTTCATTTGTTAGCGAAAATTTTGCATCATCAAAACGTGGTGGGCCATAAGACATATCATTTCCAGACATACCGTAGTTTTCTTTTGGCATTCCATTAGTTTCGAAATCCATGCGCTTATTATCGTTTTCATCATGCACCGCCATAATAGCATAACTTCCAGGGACTACATTTTCAAAGCTTATATTTATTTTCCCGTCTACTATTTCACTAGCTATATTTTGTATGCCGGGCCCTTTCATAAACGTATCTGCAGTATGTAATGAAAGTAACACTTTACCATTGTTGCTAGAGATATTATCAATAGACACCGCTAGGGTGTAGCTTTGTGTTTCTTGAGCTTTGGCGAAAATAGAACATAGAATTAGAATAGCGGTAACAAGTAAATTTTTCATTTGAATCTGGTTTTTAATACCGTTGGTATGCGGTAGTAGTTATTAATAGTTCAAAGTTGAAAAATAAGAAGGAGGTGGGTAAATTTTAAAAACTCAACTGTAGAAATTGATTTCCGAATTGTAGTATTTGTGCAAAAAATTAAAAAACTATGTTTTAAAGAGCTGCGTAGAATCAATTACCAATTCTCGATTTTAACCAATGGACCATTCCATCTGTTTCTTGTAAGGTAAGATTACTAGAAATTTCTAATTGCCCACCTGTAATCGGGCTCATCATTGTAGGAGCTAAAACTATTTTTTTTCCAAAATAAATGACCAGGGGTTCACCTGTGAATTCTGTAGTTATTTCTTTTAGTTTTGCACTTCCTAAAGTGTTTAAAACCAAATGGACAGAAGGCTTTCCTAAATAATTAAAACTTTGAGAAACTTCTTTTATATCAGATAAATAAATGGAAGGTGTATCTTGCAGGATAAGAGTTTCATAATTATCACCAGTAAATCCATCATAATTTTTAGTCAAATACAAACCAGAAATTGTATCTCTACTCATAGGCTTAGCTTGAGAATATGAAGCTGTTGCTAGAAACATACCTATAATTAATGGAAAAATTTTAAGGAACATATTTTAAATTTATAGGGTATTCTTTTTCATTGCTTGCGCTATAGCACAGGCATTGGCATCATCAATAGTTTCTAGTTCTGAAATTATAGTTTCATGATCTTCCGTTCTATTTTGGGATAACTTATAAGTAGCTTGGATATCATCTATTTTAATTTTAAAACCAATAACCCCTTTAACTTGCCTCAGTGTTTTGCTAGACATGTCTTTTAAGGTTATAGGATTCTTAGATGCTTTTTCGTACTTATTTACCAGTTTGTGCATAGATGCCATAACTTCGTCCTCACTAAGTATACTTAACTTCCCATATACATGAACCGCAATATAATTCCAGGTAGGAACCTCTTCTTTTTTGTACCAAGATGATGATATGTAGGAGTGTGGTCCATTAAAAATACAAAGTACGGTACCATTTTCTGTAAAATGTTTTCCCTGTGGATTTGCTCTTGCAATATGGCCTACTAAAATATCGGAGCCATCATGGTCAGTATCTAATTCTAAAGGAATATGTGTAGCCCAAGGTTTATTGTCTACTTGGTTTACAAGGATGCCAAAACTATTTTCAATTAAAAATTGTTTGATTTCTTTTAAATCCTTTTGCTCGTAATATTTTGGAGTAAACATTATAGTTAGCTTTTAAGTTTAAAAGTAACTATTAATCATTTAAAACGAGTAGAATATATGTAATTATAAAGAGTGTTTTTTTATTGTAAAGCTAAATTTAGAACCTTCTCCTAGAGTAGATTTCACCGTAATCTCACCCCCTAATTTTTCAATTATTTTTTTTACGGTGGCTAAACCTATTCCGTTACCCCTTACTCCAAATTTATCTTGGGGACTATTGATGGTGAAAATATCAAAAATACTGTCATACTTATCTTCAGGAATACCTGGGCCATTATCAGCAACATAAAACAGGTAGTGTGTTTTAGAAGCGTCAATTCCAATTGTAATTTGAACCTCTCCTTTGTCATTGTATTTTATGGCATTGGTTACCAAATTGATGAGTATTTGATCTAATGCGGTTTCATTAATAGTAACCTTTTTTAATTCTGATATAACTGTTAAATGAATATGAGGGTTGCTGCTAAATATGCTATTGATGCTATTCTTTACATTTTCTATGCTAACCTCTTTAGTTTTTTCTTTTAATAGGTTGTCACTCTTACTATAGTCTAATAAGCCTTCAATAAGCCCTTTTAATCGGTTAGAAGAACTCACAATCATATTTAAAATATCTGATCCTTGTGAATCTATATTGATTCCATATTGATCGATGAAAATATCTGTTAAGGTGGTAATATTATTTAATGGAGACTTCAAATCATGGGCCGCAATATAGGCAAAGCGTTCTAGTTCTGTGTTTTTCTCTTTTTGATTGACTAAGGCCTGCTGTAGTAAGAGTTCATTTCTACGAAGCTCTATTAACTTCATAACTTGATTGGATAGCGCTTGAAGCGATTCTATCTGACTTTTGTTTAAGCTCTTTGGTTCGTGATCTATAACGCATAAAGAGCCAATAGGTAAGTTGTTTGCCGTCATTAAAGGAACCCCAGCATAAAAAACCACATTAGATTCTCCTGTAACCAGAGGGTTGTCAAAAAAGCGCTCGTCTTTTCTAGTGTCAGGAACTATAAATACATCGCCAGAGTGATTTATGGTATGACCACAAAAAGATATCTCTCTAGGAGTTTCTTTTATATCTACGCCATAGGAAGACTTAAACCATTGCCGATTTTCATCTACAAGGGTAATCATTGAAATAGGAGTGCCACATATTTCGGAGGCTATCTTGGATAAATTATCGTAGTCTTCTTCGGGTAAAGAGTCTAAAATATTATAAGATTGAAGCTCAGCTAATCTTTTTTCTTCTTCTTTGTGCGCTTTTGGAGCAAGCATGCTGTTGATTTATGAAGTGAGAAATATATTACAAATAGAAGAACGAAAAACTAATAGTATAATTGTATTGAAGCCTTAATTTAACATATTTTATTATATAGGTTTATAAAAATAAAAAAGACCGAAGAATCGGCCTTTTTTAGGTATTGTGAAAATTTGTTTTAAGGCTTCGGGATTGCGGCTGTACCGCCTATTTTATCTTTTTTAATTTGTCGCTGAATTTTCTTAATCGCAGATTCGATAGATTTTTCGGGTTCAATAATATTGTATTCTCCCCAGAAGTCAGGATCAGAAAAACCTAGGGCTTCATCACTAAGAATAATATTCCTGCGTAATTTTTCTTTCCCTCTTAAGTTTTTACCTACATTTTTTTCCCAATCGGTTACGGCCATTTCACAGGTCATGCTATACACAGAATTAAACCATCGATCATCCCAATTAATTTTGAACTCCAACATGACATTACTGTAGCCATAATACCACTTATTATCTTTCTCTCTATAGTCTACACGATAAGCTACAGCAGTAGGGTATACATTGGCTTTAGCAGGTTTGCGTTTTACAAACATACGTGCGGCGTTTTCTCTATCCGTAATATTTAATTCATAGATAGCGCTGGTTAAAATTTTATGTTCGGCATCTATAAACAGCTGTCCTTTATAGAGTTGGTCTGTTAAGTTTTCTTTCTGAGAAAAATTTATAACATAGATTAATTGATCATTAATTCTAGCGGAACGTTCAAAGGTATAGTTGTAAAGCGGAATAGTTTCTTGTGTAAAGACATATTCCGGATATTTCATTAAGTCGATAAACAGGGTGTTGAATGGGCCTCCTTGTAATTTTAAAGTTAAGGTATCTAATTTACTGTAATCAGTACTTTTTCTAGCTTTATATAATTCTACCGCATCATTTTGTTTGGTAGTATATGGCGCTTTATGAATATTGACTACCGCCTCTGACAAAGAAACATTTTTCTTTCTCTTTTTTATAGTCTCGCGGTAAAAAGCAGTCATCAGGGTTGGGAATTCAAAATAATCTGCACCTTTTTTATTTAATGTTTCTCGAACAAGAAGTTCTGCATTCTTAGGGACAACGATATTAACCTCAGATAAAGCGGTAACTGCTGTTTCTAAGGCAATCTTATTACTTTCTTTAAGTTCTTTTAGGCTTAACTCTTTTGTCTTATATCCTAAAAAGCTTATGGAAACTGTGGCGTCTGCCAAAGCTTTAGGAACTTTTAAAGCAAAATCTCCCTCTGTGTTTGTGACTGTACTTATATTAGAATTTTGTATGGTAATTGTTGCAAATACAAGTTCTTTTTTACTATTAGCATCTATAATTTTACCTTTGTACTGATTAAATTCTTCTTGTTGCTCTTCTTGTAAAATATTAGCAGCATTGCTTTGTGGTGTAGCTCCGAAGATTAGTAAGGCCACCAATAATGCTTTCCATGATTTAAAATGGGAATAATTAGGTTTGCTTTTCATAGTATTAGTTTTAAGGTGAATCGTTGAGTCTTCCTTATAAGGTACTAATTTTTAGTAAGATAACTACTATAAAAAAGCAATATTCAGTTTTTGGAATAGAACAGCTTACTTTATAGGGTACGTATTATGGCATTTTGTAATTCTTTGGAAGTGGGTGTTTCAAACCAATCTTCCATAAACTGAAAATTTTCATTCGTAACTTCGAAAGAAAAAGTAGCTCCTTTTTTGATATTTCGTTGCATAACCCGTTTTTGTCGTTCTTTTTTAGGGATATCTAGAAAGTGAAGTTCAACTTCAATGCTATTTGCTTGAGCAAAATCTCTAAACTTTTGCCGATGCTCATGTTTTGAAAATCCTAAGTCTAGAATAGCATCTACTCCAATTCTTTGTAATTGTAGCAGCTGTTCTTGCATCAGGTCCTCTGCGCGATCAATTCGTTCCAGAAACCAAGCTAAACCATCCTCATCTTTTTTATCTGGAAGAAAAAGAATAGAATTCCAGACGTCTATAGAAAACAAAAACCCACCAACTTTTTCTTTAAGTTGGTGGGAATAGGTTGTTTTACCAGCGCCAGTATTACCTACAATTAAGTATATCATTGGCTTAGGGTATTAGTTAAGCTTCAGTGTCATTTTCAGCGTCTACGCTATCATTTTCTTCTTCAACTTCTTCTTTGTTTAAATTGTTTTTAAGAATATTAAGCTTCTTTAATTTTGCTTTCCAAGTAGCTAAATCTTCTTTATGTGCGTTAATCTTTTTAATTACGTCTTTTACAACAGGACTATCTTCAGAAGCATTTGAAAAGAATTGTAAATTGTTTTCTAGCTGGCGAACTTCACTTTTGCTTTCATCAATTTTACGGCGGATAAAAGTACGTTCTCTTTGTAAAGCATGTTCTGTATTTTCACCATTGGTGATTTGCTGAATTTTATTACCATACTTCATCATTTCAGCTTCTTGACGTTCTATGTCTAGCTTTTTGAATAAGGCATCTAATATTTTATTGAATTTAGCATTGATGCTTTTCTTATTGAAAGGCACGCGACCAATTGCTTTCCATTCTGCTATAAAACCTTTAATAGCGTCTAAATCTTCATTTCTATTACCTGATAAATGAAAACCTTGCAAACGTTCTAGACAAGCTGCTTTAAGCTCAAAATTCTCTAACTCGTCTTTTTGTGCTTCATTTTTACTTGCATTTAAACGATCAAAATAATGGTTACATGCATCTTTAAATTGCTTCCAGATTTTATCAGAAAACTTGCGAGGAACATGGCCAATTTTTTTCCACTCGTTTTGTATGCGCTTCATTTCAGAAGTAGCCATTTCTGTGTCTTCACTATCTTTTAAAGATAGTGCTAGCTCTAATAAGGCTCTCTTCTTATCTAAATTATCTTGTTGCTCTTTCTTTTGATCTTTATAGAAAGCATTCTTTTGTCTATTAAAATCACGAACACTATCTTTAAAAGAAGCCCAAGTTTTTTCATTTACTTTTTGTGGAACTTTCCCAGCACTGAAGAAGCTTTCTCTAAGCGCCTCTATTTCTTTAATTTGCTGTTGTAAACCTTTATGGTTTTTAGAAACATTCGTGGTGATAGCCTTAATGCCTTCTATAATCTCATGTTTTTTTACGAGATTTACTTCATAGGTTTTTTCAAGTTCGGCAAAATGTCCTTGTCGTCTGCTATGTAGTGCTTTTGTAGCATTGCTAAAACGTTCCCAGATAGCCTCACGGTGTTCTTTGTCTACTGGGCCAATATCTTCTTTCCAGATTTTATGTAGGGTCTGTAATTCTTGAAATGCCGTATTTAAGTCAGCTACTGTTTCTAATGCTTCTGCTCTTTCTACAAGTTTTTGTTTTTCTTCCAGATTTCGTTTGAAATCTAAATCTCTTAATTCACGATTTAGATGTAAGAAATCATAAAATATTTCAATATGATGGTGGTATGTTCGCCATACATCATTATAATTATTTCTTGGAATAGGTCCGGCAGTACGCCAGCTTTCCTGTAAATCTTTAAAATTTTTGTAGGTAGTGTTTATGTCTTCTTCTACATTAACCAATCCCTTTAAATCTTCAATAATTTGAAGTCTTTTTTCAAGATTATCTTTTAAACTATTTTCAAGACTCTTATGGTATTGATTTTTCTTTTCGCGATATTCTGAATAAACCTCGTTGAATTGTCTTTTAGTGACAGAGTTGTATTTAAAGTCTATTTCGTTTCCGCCATTGCTGACAAATTCTTCTTTTTTATGCTCTAAAAATTCTTGAAATTTTAAATCAAACTCATACTTAATACCATCTATATGTTTTCTGATGGCTTGTACTTTCTCATTCTTAACAAGTCGTTGTAATTCTCCCACTAAATTCTCCATAGACATTGCGTGGTAATCCAAAAGAGGAATAACATGCCTTTGGTGATTATCAGTGTCTTCTGCATCTTCTGCATTAGAATCATCAATTTCCTCAAGAACATCTTCACTAACAATGTTCTCCTCATTGAGCTCTTTGCTTTCTTCAGCGGTGCTTTTAGAAGTTGCTTCTACATCATCAGTAGCTTGGTTTTCTGAAGGAGTATTCACCACTTCATTTGTTTCTACTGAATTTTCCTTACTACTATCATTTGATAGTTTCTCGTCTTTCTCGTCCAACATTATGTACGTATTTGGCTTTTTTGCCTAATTCATTGGTAAGATAGTAACAACCACTTGAATACCAAAAAAAATGTAAAAAAGTTGTGTAGAAAATCTAATTATTTATGGATTATAACTTTAAAAGCCACGCGGCTAGCTATTCCATATTTCCCAAGCTTTCTCTGCTTGTAGTTCCAGCATTTTATCGCCATTCTTAATCTGTGCCCCTTGTGCTTCTCCAGCTACTAAAAAAGCTGTCTTTTCGGGGTTATAAATTAAATCAAAAAGCAAATGCTTCGCAGTAATAAATTCATAGGGTAAAGCGGGCTTTTCGTGAATAGCTGGAAATGTTCCAACGGGCGTACAATTTACAAGAACAGTATAGTCTTCCATTAGTTGTTGGTTCAGTTCCTCGTAGGTAAATTGCCCTTCTTTTTTTCTTCTAGAAACAAAAGTATACTCAATTCCCAACTCTTTAAACACAAATGCAATGGCTTTAGAAGCGCCACCTGTTCCTAGGATTAATGCTTTTTTATGATGTGGTTGTATAAAAGGTTCTATAGACTTTTGAAATCCGTAATAGTCAGTATTGTAACCTTTTAGCCCGTCTTTGGTAAATTTAATAGTGTTTACTGCCCCAATAGCTTTTGCTTTTTCATCAATAAGAGCTAAGAAAGGGAACACTTCCTCTTTATAGGGTATGGTGATGTTGAAGCCATTAATATTCGTATTCTCTTTTAAAACTTCGCTAAGTTCATTTATGTCTTGAAAATCAAAGTTTTCGTAGGAGTAATTAGGTAGCTCTAAGTCTTTGAATTTCTGAGTAAAATAGGCCCTTGAAAAAGAGTAATCGATATCTTTTCCTATTAAGCCAAAACGAATTTTATTTTCTTTGTTTTCCATACCAATCTAAACCTAAAAATATAAAGATACCTACTGCTACAAATAAAAATGCCCACCATGTTTCTGAACTCGTGATCTCTGGTAAATATCTTTTGTAATTAACTATAATTTCATTGCCATTGGAATCTAACTGTAGGCTTCCGTCTACTGTTGTTTTTAGGATTGTTTTTTTCCAAGGCCAAACTACACCTAATGATCCTGTAATAAAACCTATGATGACGGCAGTTGTAATGTGTTTAAAATGTTTAAGCAAGTAGGTGAGTAAGTGTGATAGTGTTACTAAACCTACTGTAGAACCTGCGGTAAACACGGCTAGTATTTTTAAGGTTTTTACTCTTTTTTCATTTTGATAAAAACTAAAATCGCCCTGTAGAAATTCTGAAAACGTATCGAAAAGAGAATTTACAGAATCGACCAATAGTAAGACATAGTTTCCTAATAAAATTAAGATGAATGATCCTGATAATCCAGGAAGTGTCATACCTGAAACACTTATGATTCCGCAGAAGAATATAAAAACTAGATTATCATTTTGCGTTGCTGGATTAAGAAAGCTAATGGCAATTCCTAATATTAAACCGAATATTCCTGCTGGAATAGTCTTCCTATTCCAATGGTTAAAATCTTTGGAAATATAATAGATTGAGCCAATGATCATACCGAAGAAGGCCGACCAAACATAAAGTTCTTTACGCTCCAAAAAGTAATCTAAAAGTTTAGAGATGCTGAAGTAACTCACCAGCATCCCAAAAATTAATAAGGCTAAGAACTGACCATTAATATATCTATAAAAGCTTTTAAATCTACTGTTGAAAAGAAGCTTAAAAGCCTTTAGGTTTACTTTTTGGAGTGAATAAATAAACTCTTCATAAAATCCGCCTACAAAGGCTACAATACCTCCAGAAACTCCAGGAACTTTATTTGCGGCACCCATGCACAAGCCTTTTATGACAAGCCAAAACTTATCTGAAAATGTTCTAGGTGCTTGCATAACTACACGGTTTACTTTTTAGAGGCTAATTTTTCTAAGAGTAATATTAAAGAAAAACCAACCAAGGCTAAAATAATAGCAAACATCAATTGGTGATCACCCTCATAAGAAAAGGGAGAAACACTTTCTTCAGATACCGTGATAATTTTGTCGCCGAAAACTTTGGTCTCTAGTATTTTTTTCCAAGGCCATATTTTATTTAGGGATCCTAAAATAAATCCAGTAAGTACGGCTAAGGTTATATCCTTATAATGCTTAAACATCCATTTTAAAAGTCTGGCAAAGCTTAATAGTCCAAATATTGCACCTAAACCAACGGTAGCGACAATTTTTAAATCATACTCATGAACAGCATCTAAAATAACTTTATAAGACCCTAAAAGTACGAGGATAAAAGCACCTGAGATGCCTGGTAGTATCATGGCACATATGGCTAAGGCTCCAGATAAAAATAAAAAAGGCAAGCTATCTGTGTTTTCAGCAGGGGGTAGGGTAGTAATATAATAAGCCATACCCGTACCAATGACAAGCATAACGATAGTAGCTAAATTCCATTTTTCAACAGATTTACCTACAAATAAGATACTAGCAACTACAAGGCCAAAAAAGAAAGACCATAACAGTACAGGTTGGTTTAAAAGTAACCAACTAATTCCTTTCGCAAGAGAAAGTACGCTAATCCCAATTCCTAAAAATAGAGCTACTAAGAAATTTCCGTTAAGTTGCTTCCAAAAGCTTTTTATACCCTCTGTTTTTAAGGTTTTAAAAAGTGATAGATTTATGTTGTTAATAGAATCTATAAGCTCTTCGTAAATTCCAGAAATAAATGCGATGGTACCACCAGAAACACCTGGTACTACATCTGCAGCACCCATTGCCATTCCTTTTAAGGTGATAAAAAAATAGTGTAATAAATTGCGATTTTCCATAAGCTAAAAAAACAAAAATAGTTTTTTTATTTGGAAGCGTTTTTATATTGTTCTAATATGTTTTGCATCCAATCTGTAGCACAGAATTTTGGGTAATTAATTTGAAAAATTTCTAAGCCTTTGGAATTTAAAATTAATGCTTCCGTAACGTAATCTCGTGCCATTTTAATATCTCCCAACAAACTATGATTGCCGGAAAGTGCAAATAAAATATCTGCTTCCTCAGGATGAAATTCTTTTCCTTGTGTGAGTATGGCAATAGCAGATTCGTAATTTTCATTTTTCTCGTTAACGAAAGCCCATAATAGCCAAGTATCTAATTCGTAATTACCAAAGTCTACCGCTTGTTTAAAGGCAAAGTCTGCCTCGTCATAGCGTTGAAGTGCAGCATTTATTTTACCGCTTTTTTTCCAGTATACCGGATTTTCACTATCAATATTTATGGCTTTACTGATGTAATAAGCCGCTCGATCATAGTTTTTTAGACGGTAATAAAAATCGGTAATGGCTAACCAGCCTTTGTCAAGAAGTGGATCTTCATGAACCGTATGGTAGAAATAATATTTCGCCATTTCTTCATTTCCTAATTTTTCATGGCATTTGCCAATACGTAAATAGGCATGAGAAGTAGGGTCTTCTATAGTAATGGTAGTTTCGTAATTATCAATAGCTTCATTGTATAGGCCCAGTTTTTCTAATACTTTTCCTTTTTCAAAATAAGCACCTATAAATCTATCATCTGAAATAATAGCAAAATCAAAGGCACTTAAAGCTTCCTTGTACATTTTTTTTGAGAAGTACTGTTTCCCCAATTGATGCCATGCAACTTCGGAATAGGGATTTTCCTCTAGATAATCATTAAGATACACAATGGCGCCATCAAAATCTTCTAAAAACTCAAAGCAGTAAATTACGTTGTATAAGGAAGAATAATCTTCATCATCAAACTCAACGCATTTCATGAAGCTCTTTTTGGCCATTTCAAAATCGTCCATGAAAAGATACTCCATTCCTAATAAGGAATAAATGTCAAAACCATCATCGGTTAAGTCTAGCGCTTTCTGAAGTAAATTTATAGCTCCTAAATGATCATCTTTTTTAGAAAAAATATTAGCACGTTGAATGTATATTTCTTCATTTCGATGATCTAGTTGCTGTAAATCATCCAGCATATTTTCAGCTTCTTCAAGTTTGTTTTCAAAAACAAAAACTTCTATTTGCAGAAGTTTTAGCTCAATTGCACCTGGATGTTGCTGTAAGCCAATCTTTATAGCCTTCTTTGCCAACGCAATTTTTCCATTGTTTAGATAATGATGAATAATATCCTCAAAATCTTCCGAGTCAAAAAAATAGACATCATCTGTCTTTAACATGGATTCAAACTTGGTAATAGGTTGGCTTGGTCTTTCTTCTGCATCTAATGCCATAGGCCTTTCTTTTTTCTAATAATTTAAATATAGTACATACAGCTTATTTTTACGGAGATAAACCTTCCGTATTATTAACAAAATAGTTAACAAAATAAGTTTAATACTGATTTAAAATGGATATAATTTGTTGGCAACCTGCTGTAATCTCCTGATTGGAAATGGTTAGCGGTGGAGAAATACGTACTGCTTTAGGCTCAAACAATAGCCAAAAAAGAATTAATTTTTCTTTGGCAGCAGTCAGTATTAAATGGTTTGCGACGTCTAAATCTTCAACAATTAGGGCGAGCATTAATCCCTTTCCTCTAATTTCTTTAATTAATTTGTGCTGTAATAAGGTTCTAAAAAGCCTTTCTTTTTCTAAAGTATCTGCAATTAAATTTGTTTCAGTAATCTCACGTAAAGTCGCTAAACATGCTGCTGCAATAACTGGATTACCTCCAAAAGTAGTAATGTGGCCTAATTTTGGAGCGTCCTGTAGTGTTTGCATCAAGCTGCGTGATGCTACAAATGCACCTACAGGTAAACCGCCTGCCATCCCTTTTCCTATCACTAAGATATCTGGAATGCAATTATAATGTTCAAAAGCAAACAATTTTCCAGTTCTACCAAAACCAGGTTGTATTTCGTCTAATATGAGTAGTGCGCCTACTTCCGAGCAGCGTTTTCTAATTTTTGTTAAGAAATTATTTTCAGGAACAATAAATCCCGCTCCTCCTTGAATCGTTTCTAAAATAACACCAGCGGTTTTTTCGGTGATGGCTGCAATAGCGGATTCATCATTAAACTGTAAAAACCGAACATCTGGTAATAAAGGTCTGAATGCACTTTTTCTTTCTTCATAGCCCATTACACTTAAACTTCCCATGGTATTGCCATGATAGGCATGTGTAGCTGCAAAAATCTCTGTTCTGCCTGTTGCTCTTCGCGCTAATTTTAAAGCTCCTTCAATAGCCTCGGTACCTGAATTAACTAAATAGGTGGTTTCAAGACTTTCAGGAAGTAATGAGGCTAGGAGGGTGGTATATGCTACAGCAGGTTTTTGAATGTATTCCCCGTAAACCATTACATGTGCATAAAGGTCTACCTGATCTTTTATAGCCTGTGATACTCTTGGATGACAGTGTCCCAAACTACAAGCCGATACTCCAGCTACAAAATCTAAATGTGCGTTGCCGTCCGTATCATAGATGTAACTTCCTTTAGCATGAGAAACTTCTAAGGCTAGAGGGTGTGGCGTTGTTTGAGTTTGATGTTTGTAAAAGTCTTCTTTCATACCTTTAATTAGACTTTTTATCAGCAGCTTTAATTTTGCTAGACGTACTTTTGGTGACCACAGCTTTGCTGCTAGGCGATGGGCTAGCAACATTCGTGGGTAAATTATTTACAGGATCTGATGCATTTTTACTGCGTTGCTCTTCCTCTGCATCAATGTCAATAGGGTTTTCTATTCCTTGAATAACCACGAGCTTGATGTTGTTATCATCTTCATCAAAGATATCATCTTTAGTTAAAATACGTTCATCGCCGCGCCAAACCATTCCTTTTAAAATTCTTAGCTCTTCTTCTAAATCTTTCTCAGGAAAAATATCACCATCAGGATCTACATAGAAGGTAAGGTCTTCAACATCATTATTTACAAAAGTGATGTTGATTTTACTACAGATGGTTTTATTGATTCCAATTAGTTCTTGGTCGTCATTATACATCCAGTAAACAACTTCGGTATTTCCTATTAAGTCTACTTCATCTAAAGTGTTCTCAAGAAATTTCCCGTAAAGATCTATTCCTTTTGCTTGGTTGTATCCTGTTTTTCCTATGGTGTCAAAAGAAACTATAAAAGCATTTTTTATCACTTTTAGAGAATCTAATTTTTCGGTTTCAAGGTCTGATATCAAATGAATACTATCTCCGGTCATTTGATTTTCGCCATTCCATATCACGGGGTAATATTTTGGCCAATTTATTTCTTTGGTATCCTTCGGGATTTTTTTTCCAATAAGTTGTGTTAAGCCTGTAATTTCTTCTACATGAATAGAATCTGCTTTTCCGCTTAAATCAGTTTTGTAAAAGTTAGCATTTTTAAAAGCGCGCATGATTCTCTTTTCCGGTTTCCCGGTGATCATTAAAGTGTCTCCATGTATGTAAAGCGAATCTTTTTCTACCAAACTAATGGCTACTGCTCTTTTTGTTGCAAAAACAGAATCTTTAGCTTTAAATACCTCGGCATAATGTGCGCGAATAATGCCATTATTTATCGTGTCTGTAATGGTAATGTTATTAGTCGCAGAAGCATATTCCCTGGCTTTGTTGAAATAAACGCTATCTCCAACAATTATTCTGTTATTGTAATCTATTCGTGTGTTCTTAATTCCGTAACCGCTCTCTACCTTGGTATCATAAAAGCCACGCTCGCAATAAATTTTGTAGGTTTTACCTGTTACGGTAGAAGGTCCGTACATATAGGCGTTCTTAGAAGAGGTATAATAATCAAGCTGTTTAGAATCTACTTTGTATTCAGGGTTGTCTATATGTACGCTATCTAGAAACTGATATTTTTTTGTTTCCATGTAATAGCGACCAATCTGGCTGGTAAGGGTATTGGTAGAATCTATGACCGTACCAAAATCTTTATAGTATGCTTCTTGCTTCTCACGATCAAAACGTAGGGTATCCGTTTCTAATCGCATTCCAGGGTTTTGTTCCAAAATTACATTTTGCCATGCTTTGGCAAGCTTTGTATTTCCATCATAATCTACTTTGCCACTGGTCATTTGAACAGAATCTCCTTGTTGAAGGCGTATATTACCTACTGCTTTCAATCGGTTTTCCTTCTGATGAAATATAGCATAATCGCACCATAAATCGGCTCCTTGGTGCTCAAATTGCACCTGTCTGTCATCCATACTAAATATGGAAGCGCCAGGATATTTAGCTTCATCCTTAGTAAAGGTACCACCGTAAACAATATTTATTTGCTTGTTTTCAGCAAGTGTGTCTTGCTGTGCAAAACTTAAGGCTGAACTAAATAGGACTAAAAATAAAACAAAGAGTTTTTGCACTAGGTTTAAAATTTTGCTCAAAAATAGGGATTTTTAATACAGGCAAAAGCCGATTAGCATAAATTTAGTATTTCCCCCACTATTATAGTCTAATGGCTGCGAAATAAATAAAACTATCTAGAGGTTGTTTTAGTATGAAAGGCTAATTGAATATTCAATAATTAAGCTTTTATTGATATAAAATCTTCTTCTTTATGTTTTTTATTCAATAAAAACGGAACAATTTTTTGTCTATCGGTTATGTGTGAATATGGGAAAAAAGAGATTATTTTGTCATTTTTGATAATAAACATTAAAAACTCCCCTTTTTGTATGTCATCTGAGAATACCCAGAAATAGATAAAATCAGTATTTGAGTAGTGAATATTGTTTAATCGTTCTTCTGAACTCGTTCCTTTAAATAAAAGAAGAGCCTCTTTATACGATACTACTTGGCTCTTGGTTATCTCTTTTGTGGAACTACTTGTTCTTAATTGATCTACAACAAATTTTATTAAGAACTCAAATTTGGGATTTCCTTTCGAGGATTTATGAACGTCAGTATAGGCATAGAACTGTGGAAGATCTAACGAGTCACTATTTAGGATATCATTAATAAAAGATACTATAACTTCATTTTCAACATTTGTCTTTTCTTGCCCCTTACAGTGACCATACGATAAGAAAAGTATGATGCATATGAATTTAATTGAAAGCTTCATTTTATTGAATTTTTAGTGATAGGCTATCTCTAGTTCTATTTAATCTAATATAGAGATTTTAATTAGAACTATATACGTTTGTAGAGGACTAGGTATAAAAAAAGCCACTCGAAAGTGGCTTTTAAATTTATCTGTGTATTGTTTGTGTCCTATCTGGACCAACTGAAACTATTTTTATAGGCACTTCTAATTCCTTCTCTAAAAATAAAATGTATTCATTTAAAGCTTTAGGGAATTGATCTTCAGAAGTCATTTTTGTCAAATCTTCATTCCAACCCTCCATCTCTTTGTAGATAGGAGTTAAGTTTTCTGCTTCAATATTATACGGTAAATGAGTGATAGTCTCTCCTTTGTAATTATAAGAAGTACATACTTTTAGTTTTTTAAAACCACTAAGCACATCGCCTTTCATCATCATTAATTCTGTAACGCCATTAATTTGAACAGCATATTTTAAAGCCACTAAATCTAGCCATCCGCAACGTCTTGCTCTACCAGTGGTAGCACCAAACTCATTACCAACTCTACCCATAGTTTCTCCATCGGCATCAAACAATTCCGTAGGGAATGGTCCGCTACCTACACGGGTAGTGTATGCTTTAAAAATACCTTTAACATCGCCAATTTGATTAGGAGCAACTCCTAAACCAGTACACGCGCCGGCTGCTGTTGTGTTAGAAGAAGTTACAAACGGATAGGTTCCAAAATCAATATCCAACAGCGATCCTTGTGCCCCTTCTGCTAATATTTTTTTACCTTCTTTTTGTGCTTTAAATAAATATTCTTCACTATCAATAAAAGTAAGTTCTTTTAAAGCTTCTACAGCCTTAAAAAATTCTGCTTCTAATTCAGGTAAATCATATTGTATGTCTACATTGTAAAAACCAATCATAGCTTCATGCTTATCAGCAAGAATTCTATATTTTTCTTTCCAATCAGAAAATTCTAAATCACCAACACGCATTCCGTTTCTACCGGTTTTATCCATATATGTTGGACCAATACCTTTTAGTGTAGAACCAATTTTTGCTTTTCCTTTAGCTGTTTCAGAAGCTGCATCAAGCAAACGGTGTGTAGGTAAAATTAAATGTGCTTTTCTTGATATTAATAAGATCGATTTAATATCAAGATTAAATTGCTTTAAGTTATCTAATTCTTTTTGAAAAATGACAGGGTCTATTACCACTCCATTTCCAACTATATTCATTGCACCTTTATGAAATATTCCTGAAGGTATCGTATGCAAAACATGTTTGATACCATCAAATTCTAAAGTGTGTCCTGCGTTTGGACCCCCTTGAAAACGCGCTATTATGTCGTAATCTTGAGTAAGTACATCAACAATTTTTCCTTTTCCTTCGTCTCCCCATTGAAGCCCAAGTAGTAAATCTACAGCCATTAGTGTATTTGGTTAGTTGTTTTTATTATCGTCGTTGTTTTCTGCTTTGTTTTTTGTACCATAGAAATAAAGCGAATGATTTGTTATTGAGATATCAAATACTTCTTCTATAGTCTTTTTGATAGATTGAATACGAGGATCGCAAAACTCCATAACTTCGCCGGTATCTGTAAGAATTACATGATCATGTTGGCGATCAAAATATGATTTCTCATATTGTGCTTGATTCTTTCCAAACTGGTGCTTACGTACCAGTTTACAGTCCAATAAAAGTTCTATGGTGTTGTATAGTGTAGCACGACTTACCCGATAGTTTTTATTTTTCATATTGATGTACAAACTCTCAATATCAAAATGTTCTTCGCTATCGTAAATTTCTTGGAGTATAGCGTATCGTTCAGGTGTCTTCCGGTGCCCGTTTTCTTCTAAAAATTTTGTAAAGACATTTTTTACGATGTCTTGGTTCTTGTTATTGCTCATAAGAACTTTTGCATCATTCAGGTTGCAAATGTACAGCTAAAATTTAAATTCTAGTTACTTTGTCTATACCGTTAATGCCCTTTAAATTGTTGATAAGTTTTTTTAATATTTCATTATTCTTAACCACTACCGTTATTTTTCCTTTAAACGTGCCGCCATCTGTGCTGAAATTTATGTTGCGCATGTTCACGTGCATATTCCCAGAAATAACCTCTGTAATGCTGCTCACTAAGCCTAAATTATCAATACCTGTAAGGTTAATTTCTGCGGTAAATTCTTGTTGACTAGAATCTATCCATTTTGCACTTATGATTCGGTATGCATAGTTAGACTGAAGTGATATGGCATTAGGACATGTTTTTGCATGTACCTTAATACCTTCATTAATACTTAGAAATCCAAACACATCATCTCCTGGAATAGGATTACAGCAAGGAGACATTTTGTACGGCAATTTCTCTTCTTCTTTGCCAAAAACAAGTAAATCATATTTAGATGTAATCTCGTCTTTATCTACATCTTCTAAAGTCTGTGGCCTACGAATTCTATTCTTAAAAAAGTTAATAAATGCATTACTATCAGAGGCGCTATATTCTTTTATCTTCTGATTGTCTATGGCGCCAATACCTACTCTGTAAAATAAATCTAAGCTTGTTTTAAGCTTAAAGTATAAGACCATTTTATTTATGGTGTCTTCAGAGAAATTAATTTTTTGCGATTTTAATTTTCTTCGTAAAATTTCTTTACCCTCTAAGGCTACACTCTTTTTTTCCTCGCGTAGCGTAGATTTTATTTTAGCTCTAGCACGTGCTGTTGTAGCGTAATCTAGCCAACTTTGATTTGGATGTGCATTTTCTGAAGTAATTATTTCTACTTGATCACCACTGTTTAATGTGGTGTTTAAAGGTACCAATTTGCCATTAACCTTTGCACCACGGGTGTGCATACCTACCTCTGTATGAATATTAAATGCAAAATCTAGAGGTGTTGAGTTTTTAGGGAGTGATTTTAACTCTCCCTTAGGGGTAAATACAAAAATTTCTTTTGAATATAAATTTAACTTAAATTCTTCTACAAAATCTACAGCATTCGTATTTGCATTTTCTAATGCTTCTTGTAGTTTATTAAGCCAATCTTCAATGCCTATTTCTTTTTGATTGCCATGCTTGTATTTATAGTGTGCAGCATACCCTTTTTCTGCAATTTCATGCATGCGTTCACTTCTAATTTGTACTTCTACCCATTTACCCATAGGTCCCATTACCGTGATATGCAAGGCTTCATATCCCGTAGATTTAGGAGATGAAATCCAATCTCTTAAGCGTACAGGGTTTGGTGTAAAGTGATCTGTAACAATAGAATAAATTTTCCATGCTAAAAACTTTTCATTGGGTTTGTCTGATTTATAGATAATCCGAATCGCAAATTTATCATAGATTTCATCGAAGGTCACGCTTTGCGCTACCATCTTCTTGCGGATAGAATAGATAGACTTCATTCTTCCTTTAATGGTGTAGTTAAGGCCTTCTTTATCTAAAGAATCACTAATAACGCCAGAGAAATCTTCAATATATTGTTTTTGCTCTTCTTTGGTTTCTTCAATTTTTCCAAGAATATCATTGTAAACTTCAGGCTCCGTATATTTTAAACTTAAGTCTTCGAGCTCTGTTTTAATATTATACAGCCCAATTCTATGTGCTAGTGGGGCATAAATATAGAGTGTTTCTGAAGCTATTTTTACTTGCTTATACTCTGGCATCGAATCCATCGTAAGCATATTGTGGTACCGGTCTGCAATTTTAATAATGATTACACGGATGTCATCATTAAGCGTTAATAACATCTTTCTAAAATTTTCTGCCTGCTGAGATATGTTCATATCTTTTTTCAGGTGAGCAATTTTAGTAAGTCCGTCTACAATACGAGCAACACTTTCTCCAAACATACGTTCAATATCATCCAAAGTGTATTCTGTATCTTCTACCACATCATGTAGTAGCGCAGAAGCAATTGAAACAGCGTCTAAACCAATTTCAGAAGCTACAATTTTAGCCACAGCAATAGGATGAAAGATATAAGCTTCGCCAGATTTTCTACGCTGATCTTTATGGGCGTCAACAGCAGTGTCAAATGCCGTCCTGATAAGTTTTTTATCTTCATCGGTAAGCGTTTGATAACTGATGCGGAGCAATTCTTTGTACTGCTTCGCAATCTGTTTATTTTCTTTTTCTATATCAGCTTCTGTCATCATCTCTTAAATTTAATACAATCCGTTTAACTATCCTACAAAAATTATGCCTTTAGGTTTTTAATTCGGGCTATTAATGGTGGATGTGAATAATGCATAAAAACATAAGCAGGGTGGGGGGTGAGATTACTTAAACTATTTTTTGATAATTTTTTTAAAGAGGTGATTAATGGAGTAGCCGAAAATGTATTTTTCGCAAAATCATCTGCTTGGTATTCAAATTTCCTAGATAGAATATTCATCACCAAACCAGTAATTTCTGAAATAGGACTGTATAAAATTCCGAAACCAATTAATGCAGCATGAAAACTAGGAACACTCACGCCAATAGCTAAAGAAACTTCGGGTGTGTTCACAAAAAAGGATAGTACAAATAGCGTAAATCCTGTTAATAAGATACTGCTAATTAAGTTAAAGATAATATGTTTGCGTTTGTAATGGCCTACTTCATGGGCTAAAACAGCCACAATCTCGTCTTCATTTAAATCGTTAATTAAGGTGTCATATAAAGTCACTCTTTTTTCCCTGCCAAAACCAGAGAAGTAAGCATTCGCTTTTGTAGATCTTTTGGAGCCATCAATCACAAAGATATTTTTGAGTTCAAAGCCTACTTTCTGCGCATAGGTTTCAATCTTAGTTTTTAGGGAGCCTTCTTCTAAAGGCGTTTGTTTGTTAAATAAAGGAACAATTAATTTACTGTAAAAAAGATTCATGACTAGCGCAAATAAAGCCATAAACCCCCAAGCATAGATCCAGAAATTTGTACCTGCCCAGTTGTAAAATAAAATAAACAGAGAGATAACTATTCCACCTATAACTATGGTCATTCCCCATCCTTTTAATTTGTCAAGAATAAATAATTTAAGGGTAGATTTATTAAATCCAAACTTCTCCTCAATAACAAACGTGGAATAATAACTAAATGGCGTGGTGATAAGATCACTCCCTATCATTATAATTCCAAAAAAGATTAAAGCAATAACAATTGTATTGTCAGAGAAAGATCTTGCTATGGTGTCTAAATACTTAAAACCGCCAAAAATTAAAAACGATAAGGTCAGTACTAACGAAAAACTAGAAGTTATAAGTCCAAATTTATAATTAGTTTCTTTGTAGTCTTGAGATTTTTGGTATTCTTCGGTATCAAAAACATCATGTAATTCTTCAGGAATAGGATCTTTGTAACGCTTAGCATTTAAAAAATCTAATGAGGTTTCAAGTATAAATTGAAGACTTACAATGGCAATGATGAGGTAAAATAATACGTCGGATGTCATTTTGTATGTTGGTTGTTAGCGTTGGTTTTTACAAACTTCGTTGCCTTTTGGCTTCAAAAATTACGATAGCCGCAGAAACAGAAACATTCATAGAGTCTATTTCTCCTTCCATAGGAATAATGATGTTCTGCGTAGCATTTTCTAGCCATTCATTAGAAAGCCCTGTTGCTTCCGTACCAACCACGATGGCAGCAGAAGTTTTGTAACTAACATGGGTATATACTTTTGATGCAGTTAATGCAGCACAGAAAATATTAATGTTATTCTGTTTTAAAAACGCAATAATTTCCGTGGTGTTGCCCATGGCAATAGCATTTGTAAAAACACAGCCTACACTTGACCGTATAATATTAGGATTGTATAAGTCGGTTTTTGGATTTGCAATAATTACAGCATCAAGGTTTGCAGCGTCTGCAGTCCTTAATAGAGCGCCAATATTACCAGGTTTTTCTGGTGCCTCTGCAATTAGAATTAAGGGATTTTTATTTTTAAATTTTAATTCACTTAATTGATGAACTTTAGCTTTAGCGATGGCAATAATTCCTTCTGTGGTTTCGCGGTAGGCAATTTTTTGATATACTTCTTTAGAAACACTAATGAGCTCTGATTGTGGTCTCAAAGATGCTATTAAAGCTTCAATTTTAGTTTCCGAAAATAAATCTTCGGCATAAAATATAGTTTCAATGCTATAATTACCTTTAAGTGCTAATTCAAATTCGCGTATGCCTTCTAATAAAAAGCTCCCTGTTTTTTTACGCTCTCTTGATTTGTCTTTTAAGACTAAAACATTTTTAATGAGCGCATTTTGAAGACTGCTAATATGTTTGGTTGAATTCATTACTGCAAAAATAAACTAATCTTAATATATCGACCTTAAAATGTATTAAGTTAATTTGCGATAAATTAAAGCTATTATTTTCGGCAACACTTGTAATGAACATATGTTTTTACCGACTCAGCAGTTCAACCCATAAAATACATAATATGCGCTTAGTACTTATTTCGTTAGTTGTAACGCTCCTTTTTTCGTGTAAAGACACAAAAAAGAAAGAGCAAATTTCTGAACCCGTAAAAGAAACTGTAGAAGAAGTTTCTTCAACAGAAAGTAAGGAGGAGTATCCAGAGGATTTTATGAAAGTTCTAGATGCACATGGCGGTATTGCTACATGGAGAGCTCAAAAGACCTTAACTTTTGTTAAACCAAATGATAAAGGATTTGAACACTATACCATTGATTTACATACTAGAAATGAAAAGGTAGTTTCAGAGGAAGTAGAAAGGGGTAATGAAGGTGATAAAACGTGGGTCTTAGATCCTGAAAATAATTTTAAAGGTGACGCTGTTTTTTATAAAAACTTATATTTTTATTTCTATGCGATGCCATTTGTATTAGCAGATAAAGGAGTTAATTATTCTGAAACAGAAGCATTGGAAGTAGACGGTGTTTCTTATCCTGGGATAAAAGTAAGCTTTGATCAAGGCGTAGGAACCTCTCCAAAAGATAATTACTATTTGCATTATGACCCAACAACAAATCAAATGGCTTGGTTAGGGTATACCGTTACCTATAGGACAGGAGAGAAATCTGATAAAATTAGTTGGATTAATTATAATGATTGGACCGAGGTTTCAGAACTAAAATTACCAAAATCTATCTCTTGGCATAAAGCCGAAGGAAATAAGATTATGGATGTTGCTAAAACGGTAGTTTTTGAAAATGCGACCCTTTCTGAAAAAGGAATGGAAAATGGCTATTATGCTAAGCCAGAATCTGCTACCTACGTTACCCGTAAGTAATCTCAAAAATATAACAGCTTAGGATTTTTATTGCGAGTGATTATCCGTAACTTTCTGCTTCAAAAGTATTAGAATGAAAGTTTTATTATTCGGGATAGCAAAAGACATTATTGGAGCTTCTGAGTTTGAAGTTCCTGCACAACCAAAACACCCCTCAACCGTAAAAGAGTTAAAGGATGTTTTGGTTGTTTTGTTTCCAGAATTTGGTACCCTATCTTCTCTTGCTATTGCTATAAATAGCGAGTACGCAGAAGAGAATGCTTTGTTACATTCAACCGATGAAATTGCCATAATACCACCAGTAAGTGGGGGCTAGTTTTTTAGCGGTGTTAGTAAGGTTATTTTATTTTTTAACGTTTAAATTAGTTGGTGTTTTTTAGCACCCTTGGCCTATGTTGGTAGACAATCACAATAGAACTATTAATTACCTGCGTTTAGCGGTTACGGACCGTTGCAATTTACGCTGTAATTACTGTATGCCGTCTGAAGGAATAAATTTTGCGGAGAACGATAAACTTTTTACTATAGAGGAATTAATTACACTGAGCAGAATTCTAGTGTCTCAAGGCATCACCAAAATTAGAATTACTGGAGGGGAACCTTTTGTTCGTAAAGATTTAATGGTTTTGCTTCGAGAACTTTCTAAAATGGATGCTTTGGAGGATATTTCTATAACAACAAATGCCACCGTAATAGCACCGTATATTTCAGAATTAAAAACCTTGGGAATTAAAAATATCAATGTAAGCATGGACGCTATTACTAAAGATGTTTTTGAAAAAATTACCCGACGCAAACAATATGACATTGTCTATGAAAATATCATCCGTTTAATCACTGAAGGGTTTAATGTACGGATTAATTGTATTGCCTTAGAAGGGCAAAATATTGATGATATTATTCCGATGTTAGATCTAGCAAAACATTACAATGTTTGTGTTCGTTACTTAGAAGAAATGCCGTTTAACGGAGGTTCAAAAGAGTTTAGCGCCATCACTTGGGATTACAAAAAGATTTTGGCTCATATCGCAGAAGCGTATCCAGATTATTACCTCTTGGAATCACCAAAAACTTCTACATCTATGAATTATAAGATTCCTGGTTTTGCGGGAACCTTTGGGGTTATCCCTTCTTTTACAAGAACCTTTTGTGGGTCTTGTAATCGTTTAAGAATTTCGGCAACGGGAGATGTCATTACGTGTTTGTATGCTAAAGCAAGTGCTAATTTAATTACGGCGCTTCGGGCAGAAAATTCAGAAGAAAATGTAAAAGAGGCTATTTTAAAGGCAGTGGGCAGTAGAGCCAAAACTGGTTTTGAAGCACAAGAACAATATAAAGGAGTTTTTTCAAACTCTATGACTTCAATAGGAGGATAATGGAAAACAAATTATCACATATAGATGATTCAGGAAACGCAACTATGGTTGATGTTTCTCAAAAAGAAATTACAGCACGAATAGCGATAGCGACCGGAAAAGTCGTTTTTCCGCAGGAAGTATTCCACACACTTTCTGCTCAAGATTTTTTAGGTAAAAAGGGGAGTATTATTCAAACCGCAGTTATTGCCGGGATACAAGCCGTAAAAAGAACTTCTGATCTAATACCGCTTTGCCATCAAATAGCCTTATCTAAAATAGCTATTGATATTCAGCCAATAGGTACAAGTTTACATATATCGTGCACGGTAAAATGTAATGAGCGCACAGGAGTAGAGATGGAAGCACTAACAGGAGTTTCTGTAAGTGCCTTAACTATTTATGATATGTGCAAAGCATTATCTCAAGATATCACCATTACTGATGTGCAACTTGCTAAAAAAACGGGAGGGAAGAATGACTTCAATAGATAAGCTTTACGGATTGGTTCTTTCTGGTGGTAAAAGTACCCGAATGGGAACAGATAAAGGGTTAATTGCTTATCACGGAATTCCACAACGTGATTATATTTATAAGCTGTTGGAAGAGGTTTGTGATGCAACCTTCTTAAGCATACGAGAAGACCAGGCAGCTGCGATTCCAGAAAATTTTCAAATAATTACAGACGAGAATGAATTTAAAGGTCCGTTTAACGGCATCTTATCAGCACACAGAAAATACCCCAAAGTAGCTTGGTTGGTCTTAGCTTGTGATTTACCCTTAATAGACGTAAAGGCATTAAAAGAACTCATACAAGCTAGGGATGTCACAAAATTAGCCACTTCTTTTGCCTTAAAAGAAAACCCACTTCCAGAACCTTTGTGTGCATTGTGGGAAGCAGAAGGTTTAAAGGCTGCGGTAGACTATATGAATTCTGGACAAGGAAGTTGTCCCCGAAAGTTTTTGATTCGCAATGATGTTGCGCTTGTTTTTCCTTCGGATGAAAAGGTACTCCTTAACGCCAATTCAGTCTCAGAATATGAGGAAGCATTAAAAATTGTAGCAAAGTGATGAATTTAGAACGCTATACCCGACAAACACAATTAAAAGAATTTGGTTTAGAAGCACAAAAGAAGCTTTCGGAAGCTAAGGTTTTAGTAATTGGAGCTGGTGGTTTAGGTGTTCCCGCATTAACATATCTAAATGCTATGGGTGTGGGTACTTTAGGGATTGTAGATAGTGATGTGGTAAGCTTGTCTAATTTACATCGGCAAGTGAGTTATTATGAAAATGAAGTAGGGGAATCGAAAGTAAGTACCCTCATCAAAAAATTACAAGCCCAAAACTCAGCAACCAATTTAATACCACATCATACTTTTCTTACAACAGAAAATGCGTTGGCTATAATTGCTGCTTATGATGTTGTTTTAGATGCGTCAGATAATTTTCCTACCCGTTATTTAGTAAATGATGCATGCGTTATTCTTAAAAAACCATTTGTATATGGTGCTTTACATAGCTTTGAAGGACAGGTAAGTGTATTTAATTTTGAAGACGGACCAACATACAGATGTATTTTTCCAACAATGCCAAATCCGGCAGAGATTCCTAATTGTAATGAAAACGGGGTTCTAGGAGTAGTACCTGGAATTATAGGAAACTTACAAGCTTTAGAGGTTGTAAAAGTTATCACCGGAATTGGTGAAGCGCTCTCAGGTAAATTTTTACTATTTGATGGGTTGTCTCAGAACTATCAGAAAATAAATTTCAAGAAAGTAGTAGGAAACGACGCTATTACACGATTGAAAGATTCTTATGAGTTTAGTTGTGAAATAGGCGGGAGTGCAATTACTATCCAAGAATTAACTGAACTTTTAAAAAAAGAAGACCTTCAATTAATAGATGTCCGTACTGATGCGGAATACCAACAATTTCATTTAGAAGAAGCCATTCATATTCCTTTATCAACTTTAGAACGTAAGCTAGAAGCTATTAATTATTCAAAAGATATTTATGTTATCTGCCAATCAGGGATTAGGAGTCAGAAAGCTATACAATTAATTGGCGCCTTTAAGCCAAATGCTATACTTATAAATGTAGACGGCGGTATGAATAAATTAAATAGATATGCTCTTAGATAATACAGAACTTTTACTGCTTTGTTTAGGGTTTTTTATTGTTGCCACGTTGTATTCTTCAGTTGGTTTTGGTGGCGGATCTAGCTACTTAGCGCTATTGACCTTATTTTTGCCTAGTTTTTTCGCGATAAGATCTATTGCACTCATTTGTAATTTGGTAGTGGTAAGTGGTAGTAGTTATTTGTACTTTAAGCATGGTCATGCAAAAATCAAAGATTTTATTCCTTTTGTAATTACGAGTATTCCACTAGCATTTATTGGAGCATCATTTAAGTTGAATGAGCACGTTTTTTTTATAATCTTAGGGATATCCTTAGTGCTTTCTGCTTTAGCTTTGGCGGGCCAAACTTTTATGAAAAAGAGAGCGGCTCAAGATGTAAAAAAGTATCCTACCTATTTCAATTATATTATGGGAGGAGCTATTGGTTTTCTTTCAGGATTGGTGGGTATTGGTGGTGGTATATTTTTGGCGCCCGTATTAAATCATTTCAAATGGAATACAGCATTAAAAATAGCAGCACTGGCTAGTTTTTTTATTTTAGTAAATTCTATTTCAGGATTGCTTGGAGTATTAAATAGCGGAACGATAGCCTTACCTTGGAAAGAAACGATTCTCTTAATAATCGCAGTTTTTCTTGGAGGGCAATTAGGAATACGATTAAGTTTAAAAAAATTAACTCCCAACAATATAAAGCGCTTAACAGCATTATTAGTTTTTGTTGTTGGAATACGAGTTTTACTTAAAAATGGATTGAACGTACTATGATTACATATGAAGAGGCATTTAGACGCGTAATGTTATACACAAAAGATTTTGGGACGGTATCTGTACCGCTTATGGAAAGTGTAAATTGTGTGTTAGCAGAAACAATTTATGCCGATAGAGATTTCCCACCTTTTAATAGGTCTACGAAAGATGGTATAGCACTACAGCATAGTGCCTTTGAAACTAATGAGCAAGTATTTAAAATTGAGGGCATTATTGGTGCCGGTTTAGCGCAACAGAAATTAGAAAACCCAAAGTCTTGTTTAGAAATTATGACAGGGGCTGTGGTTCCAGCGTATGCAGATACGATAGTCATGTATGAAGATATAGAGATTAAGGATGGTTATGCTACAGTGCATACGGAGCCGGTAAAAGGTCAAAACATACATCTTCAAGGAAGTGATAAAAAAGAAGGGACTGTTTTACTAGAAAAAGGGATAAGAATTTCTCCTGCTGAGATTGGTATTTTGGCCTCAGTAGGTAAAGCATCTGTAGTCGTACAAAAAACACCTACAGTTTGTGTTATTTCTACGGGAGATGAGTTGGTTCCTGTTTCAGAAATTCCCAAACCACATCAAATCCGTACTTCTAATGTGTTGTCTTTAAAGGCAGCTTTGCAGAAAGAAAATATTACGGCTACACATTTGCATTTAAACGATAACAAAGAAGTAATACAGGCGGCTGTTTTAAAAGCACTCACAGAATATGATGTCTTACTTTTAAGTGGTGGTGTCTCTAAGGGGAAATTTGATTTTATTCCTGAAGTAATGGATGAATTGGGGGTAGAGAAAGTTTTTCATAAAGTACTACAACGCCCAGGGAAACCTTTTTGGTTTGGTGTTCATGAAGAATATAACGCTATGGTCTTTTCTTTTCCAGGTAACCCTGTTTCTACGTTTTCTAATTACTGTGTGTATTTCGCTCCATGGTTAAAAAACTCTATGGGATTGGGTGTTAGAGATCGTTTTGTTGTTTTGAAGAACGATGTAGAGAAACATCCGATACTTACCCTATATATTCCTGCAGTTTTAGAATGGGATGGTGCAACGTTATTGGCTAAAACTGTTGCAAATAATGGATCAGGAGATTTAACTTCCTTAGCAGAAATAGATGGTTTTGTTTGTTTACCTCCAGGAGAGGCTAACTATGAAAAAGGGGCACAAGTTCATTTCATACCTTCCAAATGAAATAGAAAAAGCGTCTAGAACTATCTAGACGCTTTTGTAAATTATGGGATAGCGAAGATTATTTCTGGCCTTCGTATTTTCCCATGTATCTTTTCCAAAGCTCTGTTTGGTGCGTCTCTAATGATAGATTACGACCATCAATATAAGCATGGCTTAATTGGTTGCTTCTGGTATCAAGAGCATCTCCTTCAGAAATGAAGAGTGTTGCACTTTTACCTACTTCTAAAGTTCCATAATCCGCATCAATACCCAATATTTTAGCATTGTTTCCGGTAATTAGTTGTAGTGCAGCTTCTTTATCTAAACCTTGACCTACAGTTTGCCCAGCATAAAAAGGGAGGTTTCTGGTTTGAAAATTGGCGGCTGAAGCATTTTGAATGCCTACTAAAATACCAGCATCAAATAGTAATTTAGGATTCTTATAGGGTAAATCATAATCATCATCTTCAAAATTAGGATTGTTATGCGTGAAGTTGATAAGAACAGCAATATTATTTTCTTTTAAGAAATCTGTAATTTTATATGCTTGGTATCCACCTACAATAACTATTTCTTTAACACCGTTCGCTTTTGCTAGAGTAACGGCATCAATAATTTCTTTCTCACCATCGGTATAGATGTATAACTTCTGGCTGCCATCAAATAAACCAGCCATAGCCTTAAAGGCTAAGTTCATTTCTGGAGCGGCTGCCTTACCATAAGCCATAGAGTTTTTAAAGAAGCTAGTGATTTCATCTAATTCTTCTGCATACTTATCATTTGGCTTATATCCGCGTTCTTCGCCCATCCACCAGCGACCTTGTTTAAAAGAATTTGGCCAATTCATATGAATGCCATCATCTACTTTCACAGCAGCGTCTTCCCAGTTCCAGGCATCAAATTGTACAATAGATGAGGTTCCGGAAATACGACCTCCTTGTGGTGCTATTTGTCCAATAAGTACACCGTTCGGGCGCATACTTTCTACCACTTTAGATTCTGCATTGTACGCTATTAAACTACGGATATGTGGAATCATATCACCCAATTCATCTTGGTCATCACTTGCGCGTACGGCATCTACTTCTACCAAACCTAAAGATTTAGCAGGAGCAATGATCCCTGGGTACACATGTTTTCCTGTAGCATTAATGATGGTTCCTTTTCTGGCAATTCTCATTTTGGCATCACCAACAAAGGTGATTTTACCACCTTCAAACATTAAAAGGGAGTTTTCTATTACTTTTCCATTTCCTAAATGTGCAGTAGCACCTTCAATGGTAATCGCTTCCGTCTGCGCAGGAGCAGGCGTCTGTTGTGCATATGTGAGCGAAGTGGCACATACTAATGCGAGTATATATATTATTTTTTTCATTTCTGTATTTTTAAAATTTATGCTTTTATAGGTAGTACGTTTAGATGTTGTCTTGTTCCCCTTTTACTGAGTAACAAGTACACATCAAAATATAAACCTATTATAAACTATCACAATGAAATTCTTCTTTGTCTTTTTTCATAGGCTTCCGTGTTGGTTTGCCACTTTCTTTTTCTTGAAGCATCATATTTATTAACTCATTGCGTTCTCTAGCAATAGCTTCTCTCTGTAATTTATCTTTCTCTAAATCAAAATATACAGCACCATCTACCATTGTCTTTTCAGATTTAGCATACATAGATAAAGGGTGATCAGACCATAAGACCAAATCCGCATCTTTACCTACTTTAATACTTCCGGTTCTATCATCTAGGTGTAAAAGTTTTGCTGGGTTGATGGTGACCATCTTCCAAGCTTCCTCTTCAGAAACACCACCATATTTTACAATTTTACCAGCTTCTTGGTTTAATCTACGAGACATTTCCCGGTCATCACTATTAATAGCCACTGTAATTCCTTGACTATGCATAATAGCCGCATTGTAAGGTATAGCATCATTTACTTCATATTTGTACGCCCACCAATCACTAAAAGTAGAAGCGCCAACGCCATGTTCTTTCATTTTGTCTGCTACTTTATAACCTTCTAAAATATGGGTGAAGGTGTTTATTTTAAAGTTGAATTTATCAGCAACTTTCATCAGCATATTTATCTCACTTTGTACATACGAGTGGCAGCTAATAAAACGTTCTCCGTTTAAAATCTCTGCAATTACTTCCATCTCTTGATCATAGCGATAGGGTTTGCCGCTTTTCTTTAAAGCATCATATTCCTTACCTCTTTGGAAATAATTCATGTACACTTGTTCAACACCCATTCTTGTTTGTGGAAAACGACTAAAACTACCCCAATTAGATTGTTTTACATTTTCACCCAAAGCAAATTTTATAAATTTAGGACTGTTGTCATAAATCATATTTTTAGCAGATTCTCCCCATTTTAATTTAATAATAGCAGATCTTCCTCCAATAGGGTTTGCAGAACCATGTAACAACTGACCAGAGGTTACCCCACCAGCCAAATTGCGGTAAATGTTCATGTCTTCTATATTTACAACATCTTCCATTGTCACTTCTGCAGAAGAATTTTGTCCTGCTTCATTTACATCTAAAAGTGCAATATGGGTATGCTCATCTATAATCCCTGCCGTTAAATGCTTTCCTGTTGCATCTACAACTTTAGCGCTACCAGCATTTAGGTTGGTCCCTATTTTAGTGATCTTTCCATTTTTCACTAAGACATCCGTATTTTTCAGAACACCAGCTTCTTCACCTGTCCACACCGTCGCATTTTTAAATAAGGTAGTTTCTTGCTGAGGAATTGATGTGTAACCATATCCAATATTAGGATAAGTGACTGGCATTATTTTAGGAGCCTTTTTGTCTTTTTCATCTTTCTCTTTTTCCTCAAAGCCTTTTAATTTATCAGCCTTAAAAAAAGATTCTTTTCCGTTTGGTAAAATTAATCTACCTGATAATTCATCTGATTCTGTTACCAAACCATTCATACGATATACTTTATCACCTTCATCGGTAGAAAAGGATAGATCTAACCAGTCATTAGCATAATTAATTTTAGAGGTAAGTTTTAAGGTGTCTTGCTTAATCTCAACTTTAGGTTTGCTAATTTCTCCACTTATAGAAATTTTAAATGTAGCTCCATTCGTATATAAAGAATAATCACCTCTAATATCTTTAACATTGATGTCATTAACAATGGTCTTATTTCCTTGTACCCAGTTTTCATATAAGGTGGTGCTTTTTTCAAACACATCGCCAGAAGTAATTAAAAAATTAGCATAGCTACCCGCTTGTAAGGTTCCTATTTTTGAGCTTTTACCTAAGATGGCCGCGGGTACGGTAGTTAGGGCTTCTAAGGCTTTTGTTTTTGAAAGGCCGTAGTTGATAGCTTTCATTAAATTTTCTTTGAACTTTGCGGCAGATTTTGAATCGTGCATTGTAAAAGAAAAAGAAATCCCGTTATCCGCCATCATTTTAGGATTCAAAGGAGCTTGGTTCCAATTACGCATGTCTTCTAAAGAAACATAACCAGCTTGGTAAGGATTAGAAACATCATAAGCGTCTGGAAAATTTAAAGGCAGAATATATTTTGCACCTGTAGCTTTTATTTCGGCCATGTTTTCGTATTCATCACCACCGGCAACTATAGCATATTGTATGCCATTTGCATCGCCAATTTGATCGGCTAGTAAATCATTACCCCTGTCTTTCGCTTCAAAAATTTGTACTAGATTTTTATTAGCAATCAAGGCCTCTAAAGAACGATCTTTGGTATCAGATTTTCCTTGAGCATACCAATTCATATCACTATACATTTGGCGTAATAAAGCCGTAGTTCCCATTAAGGAAGTTGGGTATGATTGATTTTTTATCACACTACGCTCAAAAGAAAAATACTGAGCAGATCTATCATCTAGTACGCGGTTAGCATCGGTACCTTCCGTGTTAAGGGCAATTAATACTCCAGTACCTCTAGCAATACCATCTTGAAGGTGTGAGTTGACAACGCCAAAACCAGCCTCTAATAGGCCTTTTGCTTTTTTGCTATCGTACTTAAAAGCAGAGATGCTGTTAGTTTCTGGCATAATATGATCATTCCAATAAAAGCCTTCTCTTGAAGGTTCGTATTCTGCCGTACGTCCACGTCTGCTTGGTCTTTTAGGTTTTTCGATACCAAAATCTGAATATACATCAATAAAAGAGGGGTAGATAGATTTACCACTTACATCAATAGTCACTGCGTTTTTTGGGATGGATACCGTTTTTCCGGCTTGTACTACCTTGCCATTCTGAATTAAAAGGGTCCCATTCTCAATAATTTGCGATGGGGTCACATAAATTTTAGCATTGGTAAAAGCTGTGTAGTTGTTGTTTTTAGATTTTACGCCATCATTTTTCGGAAAATAATCTTGCGCAAATAAATAACTGCTGCACCATAGGAAGGTGAGCACGAGTAATCGCATTTTCATATATGTAGTTTTAGTTAATTAGTCTTCTTAAAAATAAGTTAAATTGATAACCTACACAGGTGTTTGGATTATTTTTAACAGATTATTGGGAACGTTATAAGTACTTGCTAAAAAATGCGAACTAATTTTTGAGATAGGTATTTTAAAGGGGGTATTTTTGATGATAACTTACCATTAAATAGACCACTTTGCTGTAACTTTTAATTCCATCATTTTGTTTGTTTGCTTTAAGAAAAGAATTAAAAATGGCTTTGAAAACAGGTTCGGTGATGTTTTCATACCCCAACCAAAAGGCATTCATGGCTTCATAATTTTGTATTACGCCACCATTAACTTTAGCAATTAAGGTGGTGAAAAGCTCAGGATCATTTTCTTTAATATTACTTAAGCAATAACTAAGGGCGTAAGCGTATGCCGAATATTTGAATTGAATATCTTCGTTGTTTAAGGTGACAATGTAGCCTATTAGATTTGTTTCGTTTTCTGCCGAATATCCTAATTGATGGCCAATCTCATGACCACTTACGACTGGAAATCGGAAGGATGGAATGAGTCCGTTTACTTGTGCTTCATTGGTAAACGGATTTAAATAGCCACCATAGCCCATATAGCTTAATGGATAGCTAAATAAAGATTCTTTGATGCTGTGTTGGGTATAGGATAAGAAAGGATGTGTTTTTTCTAGTTGGGTATAGCCCTGAATAGTTTTGGTAAACAACTCCTTATTAGTATAGGTATTGATAACCATTTTAGAAGAGTCGCCCATAATACGCATTTGAGTTTGATTTGTTTTTAGAATCAAAGCATCAACAAAAGACACCAATTCTTCTTTGGTGCATTTTTCGGTAAGGGCTAGTTTTTTTGAAATAGGTTCTCTGTGGTAGTTTAAACCCCAAGAGAGATTAAATGTAAAATAGGCTACAGCGAGTACCATAGCTATATTTCTTAAAAATACTAATTTATGAGACCAAATGTATTTTCTTTTAACAACAAGGTATCTAATGGCATAAATAATTAAAAAGGCATATATGATATCGCCAACGGAGAACGGAACCCATCCTAAAATCAATCTGAAAAACGTAGAAGTATAGGGGTAGATTCCTGTGCTAAAGTAAGTTTCAATATACTCAGGGTAGTTGCTAAGCCATTGCACTAAGAAAATTTGCAGAGGTAAGGATAAGGCAATTACGTTTTTAAGTCTATTATTCATTCAGGTTGTTAAAAATTTATACATTCAAAAATAAGGTATTCTTTAAGTATCCGTATTTTTGAAGAAGATAAAATAAATATGAGTAAAGAGATAAGACAATTAGAGCCAAAAGCTGTTTGGAATAAATTTGCAGATTTAAATGCCGTACCAAGACCTTCTAAAAAAGAAGACCGGGTTATTGCGTTTATGTTAGATTTCGGAAAGAGTCTAGGTTTTGAAACTTTTAAAGATGAAGTAGGGAACGTTATTATCAGAAAGCCAGCAACCAAAGGTTTTGAAAAACGTAAAATGGTGACGCTTCAGTCTCATTTAGATATGGTGCATCAAAAAAATAACGATACTGTTTTTGATTTTGATACCCAAGGTATAGAAATGGTTATAGCCGATGATTGGGTGAAAGCTAAAGGTACCACCTTAGGCGCCGATAATGGTATGGGAGTAGCTACTATTATGGCGCTATTAGAAAGTACTACTATAGATCACCCTGCGTTAGAGGCTCTTTTTACTATTGACGAAGAAACAGGTATGACGGGTGCTATGGGGCTAAAAGGCGGAGTTCTAAAAGGAGCTATTTTACTTAATTTAGATACCGAGGAAGATGATGAAATAGACATTGGTTGTGCGGGAGGTATTGATATAACGGCTAAACGCAAGTATAAAGAACGTTCTACGCCAATGGCTACAGTATCTTTTGAACTGAACGTTAAAGGGTTAACAGGAGGTCATAGCGGAATGGATATCCATAAAGGTCTAGGAAACGCTAATAAAATCATGAATCGCATCTTATTCTTAGGAGCAGACAAGTATAAACTTAGAATCTCTAGTATTAATGGAGGTAGTTTACGTAATGCTATTCCAAGAGAGAGTGTGGCTGTTGTAAGTGTGAAGAAAACACGTATTAAAGATTTTGAGAAAGATTTTGAACGATGGTCAAACACAATTAAAGAAGAACTATGCGTAACGGAGCCTGATATGGTAATTAGTTTATCGGAAGCTAAAAAACCGAAATCGGTTATGAATTTTAAAACGCAATCTAAGCTTTTAAAAGCTTTGTATACCGCCCATAATGGAGTATATACTATGAGTGCCGCTATTGATGATTTGGTAGAAACGTCTAATAATGTGGCTCGTGTACTAGTAGAAAGTGGAAAAATACATATTGGTTGTTTAACGCGTTCTTCTGTTAATTCCTCTAAATTAGATTTAGCAAACGCATTGCAGTCTGCTTTTGAACTAGCGGACTGTAAAGTTACCTTGAGTGGTGATTATCCAGGATGGAACCCCAACCCTAATTCAGCAATTTTAGAGGTGTTAAAAGCACAGTATAAGAAGGTGTTTAAAGAAGAACCAAAAGTGGTTGCTTGTCATGCTGGCTTAGAATGTGGTATTTTAGGACAGAATTACCCAGACCTAGATATGATTAGTTATGGTCCAACTATTAAAGGAGCGCATTCTCCTGATGAACGTGTTAGTATCTCATCTGTACAGAAGTTTTGGAAGTTTACGTTAGATATTCTTAAAAATATTCCGGAGTAAATAAACCATATGTGTACTTTTAAAATTAAATTTGAAACTTAAATAATTAAACCATAAATAATGAAAACAAGTATTTTAATGGCCGTTTTTGCCTTAGGAACGATTAGTTTGCAGGCGCAATTTGGCAAAATGTTAAAAAAAGGAAATGTTGATGCAGGGAAGAAAATGGTCGCTGCAGCATCTTTAACAGATGAAGATATGGCTAAATTGTCATTGGAATCTGTAGTATGGATGGATGAAAACAATCCTGTTGGAGAAGCGGGTGATCCTTATGCGGATCGTTTGGCTAATTTGGTGAAAGGTTTCGAAAATGAAGATGGTTTAGATTTAAACTATAAAGTATATTTAGTAACCGATATTAATGCATTTGCAACTCCAGATGGTAGTGTGCGTGTTATGGCAGGTCTAATGGACTTAATGACCGATGATGAGATTCTTAGTGTTATTGGTCATGAAATAGGGCATGTTAAATTAGGACACTCTAAAGAGCGTTACAAGTCGGCTTATAAAATTTCGGCTGCTAAAGATTTAGCTGTTGCTAATACAAATTCTGGTAAAGTATTAGCAGATGGCGAAATTGGTGGTTTCGTTGAGAATGTTTTAAATGCTCAATTTTCTCAAACCAATGAATCTGAATCTGATAAATACGGATTTGAATTTTTAGTACGTCATGATTTAAATTACCATGCTATGGAAGGTGCTTTTCAAAAATTAGCAGACTTAAGTGATAATGGTGGTAAAGGATCGTTAACGTCTTCTCACCCAGGTTCTGCAAAACGTTCTGAAAGAGCTAAAGAATGGGCTGAAAAACAAGATGCAAAGAATTAATTATAATACTATTGAACAGAAAAGCTCCTTACAAATTGGTTGTAAGGAGCTTTTTTTATAGGGTATTTCTACCTCTATTTAGTAGGTAGGATTCTTAGCTAATAATTCTGAACGGACTAATTTTCCTGAAACAGTAAGCTCACTTTCGGCCCAATTTCCTGAGCCACTAGCACCTGATGTTAGTGCCGCAGCATTCTCATCTTTATCTGCAATAGACCAATTACACCAAGAAATTTTATGATCGTCTAAATAGTTCCACCAAGTTTTGGTAGATGCTTCATCAATATAACCATTTCCAGAGGCTTCTGTAACACCATACTCTGTAACGAAAATGGCGAGATTGTTGTTTAGTGCTATTTGCGCTATATCTCTTAGTTCTTGTTTATGTGTAGCGGCATAGTAATGCAAGGTGTACGCAACATTAGCATCATTAATTTCATGACCAACTACTTCATCTACACGCTGAGACCACGTTCTGGTCCCACAGATAATTAGATTATCTGGGTCATACTTTCGTATTTCTGCGATAATAGTTTCGTGGTATGGTTTTAAAACTCCAGTCCATGAAACATCCAATGGCTCATTATATGTCTCATAGATGATATTTGGTTGATCTCCGTATTTCTGGGCTACTTCCGCAAAGAAAGCTTTAGCTTCAGGGATATGATCTTCTGCATGGTGGCTATGCCAATCTACAATCACATAAATTCCAGCGTCTATAGCGGCATCAATCACGGCGAATACTTTGGCTTTTTCTGTAGCAGGGTTGCTAATGTAGCCATCTGCATCTTCAATACCCATAGCGGCTCTCACTACGGTGGCATTCCAATCTGCATGCAACCAATTTACCGTTCCTGTTGTGTAGTATTGTCCCATCCATTGGCTCCAAAATAAAGACATACCCCGAAGTTGAATTGGGTTATTGTTCTCATCTACAATTTTGCTTCCAGAGACACTCAACTGTCCGTAAGCTTCCACAACATTGGTGGCTGTTTCTGTATTAGTGTCTGGTTCAGGGGTACTCTCTGGCTCGGGAGCTGCGGGTTCATCATCCGTAGCATCGGCAGTTTCTTCGGTATCTACCGGGTCAATAATTTCGGGCTCTGCATCGCTGCTGCAGGAAATTAGAAAAAAGAGGCTCAAAAAAAATACTGTTTTGAAAAGGGGAATTCTCATAATCATTTAAATATATAGGTTAAGGGCTAAAGGTATAGTAAATAAAAACACCTGCAAAAAGCAGGTGTTTTATATTTTTTAATCAAATTGTGATTTTTTGCTTATTGCGCAATATCAACCATTTCTAAATCAAAAATTAAATCGGTATTTGCAGGAATTGGTCCTCTACCAGATTCGCCATAGGCTAAATGAGAAGGAATGAACACACGTGCTTTTTGTCCTACTTTCATTTTCATTACGGCTTCTTTAAAACCAGCAATCATTGGTGCATCCATACTTACAACCATAGGCATTGGCTCATAGCCACCTTGATCTCTTCTGTTCCAATTAAATTGTCCGTATAAGGTAGATGTTTCTTCTACATTACTATCAAACAAACGGCCATCTTCAAAATAACCTGCGTAATATAGGTTTGCCGTTTGACCCACTTTAGGCTTTTCGCCAGTACCTTCTTCTAAAGTAAATATTTTTAAACCAGAAGCTAAAGTTTGTGCCGCTTTTTTCTGACTTTCTAAGTTAGCTACAAACGCAGCTTTTGCTTCCGCTAATTTTTGCTCACGCTCAGCTTCTAAACGAGCAGCCTCTTTTTCTCTAAGCTCTTCATCCGCAAAATATTTTTTCATAACAGCAACGGCATCAAATTTCTTTGCCTCTTTACCGTTTCTGATAATTTTTACCTTGTTCATAATCACAGCTTCTACAGGCTTATTGTTTTCCCCAACGGCTACAGTAGCAATGCTATCTAAAGTATCCATTCCGTTTACAACTTCACCAAAAACTGTATGCTTGTTGTCTAACCAAGGCGTTTCTTTATGGGTGATAAAAAACTGACTTCCGTTAGTTTTAGGCCCGGAATTGGCCATTGAAAGGATTCCTTTTTTGCTATGACTTAAAGAATCTACAAACTCATCAATAAAGCGGTATCCAGGATTTCCCATTCCAGTTCCTGTTGGATCACCACCTTGAATCATGAAATCTTTCATTACCCGGTGAAAAGTAAGTCCGTCATAATAATTTTTTCCTTTTAAGCTATCGGTTACAAAAGGATTTTTTCCTTCGGCAAGAGATACGAAATTGGCAACAGTAACAGGTGTCTTATCATATTCTAATTTTACAATGATATCTCCTTGTGTTGTTTGAATATCAGCAAAAATGCCATCGCCTAAATCTGCTGTTTTGCTAGATTTACAGCTGCTTACTAAAACAGTTGCAATAAGAAGTAAACTAAGAATGTTTTTCATTTTTTTAAATCTATTTATTTGTTGGGTGTTTTTCTATGTTTAAAATTTCTACGGATGATTTTATTGGGGTATTGGGGGTAATTTTATTATCATCTCCATGGTAGCCAAAAGCTAGGGAAGATGGGAATAAAAAAGTAGCTTTTTCGCCTTCCTTTAAAAGGGTAAAGGTATGTCGTAAGCCTTTAAATAAACTAGGCTTATTTACTTTTATACGTTGTATGCCAATTTCTTTTGCGGTATATATGGTGTCGTTGGTAAGCGTCATGATGTTGTAGGTTAACGTTACAACATCTTCTTCTTGAGGTACATATGGTAATGAATCATTTTTTATTTCATAATAAAACCATGATCCAGTAGCTGTAGGTAAGTATTCATGAAGTGTATCTTTTTTTACCAATCTATTTATAATCTTTACTTCTATTTCTAAAAGATCTTTGTTGCGTTCTACGGTAGATTTTACCAGCTTAGGTGTAGATACACGAACTGGTTTACGCGCAATAGGCTCTTCACAACTTATAAAAAGTAAACATAATGCACTCAAATATAACAGATACTTCATTATCGGGTTAATTCTTTTAAATGTTTCGGTAACAAGTTTACAAAATACGCTGCAGTTTCTTCTAATGGAAGGTCACTTTTTCCTCCGGCAGCATTATTATGTCCGCCACCATGAAAATAAGCACGTGCAAATTCATTAACAGAAAAATCTCCTTCAGACCTGAACGATATTTTTATAATACCTTCTTCTTTATTCTCAATGAAGATTACCGCGAAGCGAATACCGTCTAAAGTTAATCCGTAGTTTACAAAGCCTTCCGTATCTCCTTTTTGATATTTATAGGTATCTAACTCATCTTGACTAAGGGTGATGTATGCCGTATTAAATTCTTCTAAAATCACCATGTTTTTAAGCGCACAGCCTAATAAATGCAATCTGCTAGGAGAATTGGTGTCATACACAACGTTGTGTATACGGGTATTTTCTGCCCCTTTATCTATTAGTTCTGCAACAATTTTGTGCGTTTTACTAGTGGTTGAGGAGAATTTAAATGAGCCTGTATCTGTCATGATCCCCGTATAAAGGCAGTTGGCAATTTCGGAGGTAATCTTATCGGTATCACCTAAATAATCGATAAAATTATAAACCATCTCACAGGTAGAACTCATAGTAACATCAGAATAGGTCACCAATGCATAGTCAGACGGCTCTTGGTGATGATCTATCATAATAAAAGTAGCAGAAGCTTCTTCTAAGAACGATTGCATCTGCCCAACACGTCCTAAATGATTAAAATCTAACGTAAAAATTAGTGTAGCTTCATCAATAGCTCTTTTAGCTTGTGAATTTTCTACCTCAAAATTTAGAATATCTTCACTACCTGGCATCCATTTTAAAAACTTAGGCGAATCATTAGGACTAATAATTGTAGCGTCTTGTCCGTTGTTTTTTAGATAGTGCCATAGCCCTAATGTAGAGCCAATAGCATCTCCGTCAGGATTTTTATGTGGTATGATAACTATTTTTTGTGGAACACTAAGTAGCTCCTTTACTTTGCTAATATCCTCTGAATTCATGGCGGCAAAGATACTATTTTATACTATAGTGCTACAGTAAGAATTGCTATTTTTGTAAGGAAACAATATTTGAAAATGAAGAAGTTACCAATAGTATTTAATAGTGTATTTATTTTATTAGGGGTGGTACTAGGGCACGCGCAAGACAAAAGTGTTCCTGATGCGCGTGTGGAAAAGGCCGATTTTACCATCGCTTTTGGGTCCTGTAATAAGAGTACTATCCCCAATGTATTGTGGGATGATATTTTAAATACCCATCCTGATGTCTGGATATGGGGAGGTGATAATGTCTATGCAGATACTAATGACATGCAAAAGCTTCAACAGTTTTATAAAAGCCAAGATAGCATACTAGGCTATCAAAAATTAAGAGCCGAAGTTCCTGTGATTGGTACTTGGGATGATCATGATTATGGTTTAAATGATGGGGGAGTAGAGTATGCCTTCAAAAAAGAAAGTCAGCAGGTATTTCTAGATTTCTTTAAAATAGCAAAAGATAGCCCACGTAGAAAACAAGAAGGGGTGTATGCTTCTCATACCTATGATACGCCAGAAGGGAGTATTAAAGTAATAGTTTTAGATACTCGTTACTTTAGAACCGCATTAACTAAAGATACCGAAACAAAAAAAAGAACGAAACCAAATACTTATGGAGAAGGTACCGTTTTAGGAGCAACACAATGGGAGTGGTTAGCGAAGGAACTGAATTCTAGTACGGCAGATTTTAATATTTTAGTAAGTAGCATACAAGTGTTGTCTAATAAACATGGTTTTGAAACATGGGGTAATTTTCCGCATGAAGTAGATAAATTAGAACAGTTGATTGCCGATTCTAAAGCGAAAGGTGTTGTGGTGCTTTCTGGAGACCGGCATATTTCAGAATTTTCAAAGACAACTATAGCAGGTGTTGGGTATCCATTGATAGATTTTACGAGTAGCGGACTTACCCATGTATATTCTTCGTACTCAGGAGAAGAAAATCCGTATCGGGTAGGAGAGGTGGTAGCGGAGGTAAGTTTTGGCACCTTGACTTTTAATTTTGAAACCAGTCATGTGGTTTTCAAAATAATAGGCGATAAAGGTAAAGTCTTGGGTATCTTGGAACAAGGGTTTAAATAATCGTTAACTTACCTTCAGTTTTTTATTAATCTATTGTAGAATGTATTTAAAATAGTACTTTTGCACAAAATTTAAAGAAAATGACAAATAGAACATTTACAATGCTTAAGCCAGATGCTGTTGAAAACGGACATATTGGTGCTATTCTAGACAAAATTAATGCTGCTGGTTTTAAGATTGTAGCTATGAAATATACGCAATTAAGCAAAAGAGATGCTCAAGCGTTTTACGCTGTTCATAGTGAGCGTCCTTTTTACGGAGAATTGGTAGACTTTATGTCTAGAGGACCAATTGTTGCTGCTATTTTAGAAAAAGATAACGCTGTTGAAGACTTTAGAGCTTTAATTGGTGCAACTAACCCAGCTGAGGCTGCAGATGGTACTATCCGTAAAATGTTTGCTACGTCTCTTGGTGAGAATGCAGTACATGGTTCTGATAGTGATGAGAATGCTGCTATTGAAGGAGCTTTTCATTTTGCTGGAAGAGAGATCTTCTAAGTAAAACAACATAGAATATACTAAAAAAGGCTACTCAGTGATGAGTGGCCTTTTTTGATTGTAAAATTTTACATTATTCATATTTAAGCGTATTAATATATTCAAATAGCTATAAAACTGTAACAATTCAATATAAATTTGAAGAGTTGTTAACTTAAATTATCTGTAATTATATTTTAACTGAATTTGATTTCTTAATTCAAATACTAACCTTGATAGTTCAATTCTATTTTTGTTTTCTTTATTTAATAAAATTCTGTTTATTTTTTTGTTTAAGTAAAAACGGAAATACTTTGGAACATCTATGAATCTAATCTTTTCATTTATTAAAAGTTTTATGATTTTAATAGAACACTCTACATAAATATCGTTGAAAATATTAATTTCATCTTTATTCAATACTTTCTGAAAATCAGAATACTTATTATAATGCTTTAACTCTTCCTCTGAACTGATTATATTTCCAAATCCAAGTGAAAAATTTGATTTATAAATTTTTTTAATAAAATCACTCGATTTACAACTTAAAAGAAATATATCGTGCTCATCAAAATAGTGGTTTGCCCAAGTCGCATCAAGAAAATATTTTATGTATTCAAAAGTATCGTCTGGCTCATATAAACCACTTGAACTCCCATGTCCTAAATAAACTATTAATGATTTAGGCTCTAAATCACCAATTAAAGATTTTGCTTTTAGAATTGATTTTTCATCAGATTTAAATGAATAATAAATTGGTTCAAACTCTTCTTTGAATTTATTTAAAAATAAAGTAGAATTATCGGACGCATGAATAATTAAAACACTTTTATACTTATTCATTTAAATTAGAATAATGAGCGATTGATAATTCTATAAATTCGCGAATAAATTTTAAGCCACCAATATCTTGATGATTAAGGTCTAAAATATCTGCTATTCTCTTTCCATCGTAATCGGAATTTCCTGTATTTACTATTGTGTTTTCATCAAATGATATTAATGAATCAAGAACTACATTGGAAATAGTATTAGATTGTTTTAAAAGAGTTTTTATTTCCTCAAACCTTTGTTCATCTCTCTTACAAAACTTTATTTTTAACTCAATAATCTCTCTTATAAACTCTAAAGAAGGAATTATATCATCTGGTTGTTCTTCTATTTCTTTTTTTATTTTTTGTAGAACATAATCTGAAGCTTTTTTAATATCAGACGAGTAGATAAGGAAAGTACGACTTTTCCATTTTTCTTTAGTCTCAATTACCCATTCAATTATATCCCAACCTTTTATACCAGGAAATTCATTGTCCTTATCTAATATATTCCAATCTGTTATAATCAGATTTATATTCCTACCTTTAGTTTTTTGAATGATTTCTGTTTTGAAATCATCAACAACGAATTCATTTGTATCAGCATCATAAAAATCAATAGGATTTATGACTATGGGTGTTATAAGACATCCGCTTATTTTAATCTTATTATGGTACTGATTAATTGCCTCGGGGTCATCGTCAAACACTAAATAATTTAATTCTATTTGACTCATTTTAGTGTGATTTTAAATGAAGCCCCTTTTAATTTTATATTATTCCCAATAAAATCAATAGACCCTTTTAAGTTTGTTATTCTTTTTTTTGCATCAAACATACCAATCCCTGAACCTCTTTCTTTTGAGTCTCTTACACCTAATTCAAAAATAGATTTTGGGTTTTTAGCGAGTAATTCAGAGACACCAATGCCGTCATCGTGATAAAGAATTTCTAATTTTTTGTCAACTTTTGAAAACTCAACTAAAATATTATTGGCTTTGGCTTTAATTGAATTAGAGACAAGATTGTCAATTATAATATCTACTTCTATTGGATTGATTAATGAGTATTTCTCAAATAAATTTTCAGTTTTAATGTCGATTTCTTCTCTTGAAACACTAACGTCATTCAAATATTCTGTGATATATTTTGGAAGGTTAATTCTTTGGTTGGTAAACTTATAATCGAAGTTGGATTTAATAATTATTTGAGAGACCTTAATCGCTTTGTCAATGTTATTCTTGATTGAATATATTTTTGACTTTGTCTGTTCATCAAGATTTGAGGTGAGTAAATCATTAACATAAGTCGAAGCGTTTCCAACATATAAGTCGATAGAGTGAACAAGTTGTTCTGCATCATCGCTTAGAGTCTTCCTAGTTGCAGTTAAATATTGAGTTTTCTTTGTCTCAATTGTAAGTTTATCAGATAAATTTTTATTTTTCTCTTCTTCTTCACGTGCTTTTTTTTCAGCTTTTAATTTGGCTAACTCAGCTAAAGCTCTTTCTTTTTCTTTTCTTTCAGCAAGTAATTCAGCTTTTCGTCTTTTCTCTTCAGCTTCTTTTCTTTTCTTTTCTTCTTCTTCTCTTTTTAGCTTCTCTATTTCAGCTTTCTTCTCAGCTTCAATTCGTTTTCGCCTTTCTTCTTCCTCTCTTACTAGAGCAGCTTCCTTTTCATGGATTATTTTATTAAAATTATTCTCTGTAAGTTTAACCTGACTTAACAATTCTTTATCGCTTGTTTTTACTGCAATTTTTTCTAATTCTGCGATAAATTTTGGTTGAACGTCTTCTAATCTTTCATTTACGAGATTTACTAATTCTTTATTGTATTTAATGATTTGGATATCATTGTCATCACTAAGTGTCTTTATTAAATTGACAAAATCTATTTTACTTCCAATATTTTTAAGTGCATCTTCATACGAATCTTTGTCTTTGTCTTCTTTTAAGCTTTCTCGATGTAATTCAGCTAATTGATTGTTTAGAAAGTATTTCTTTTTCTTGAATGCTTCACCCCAAAGTACACCAACTACATAACGTTCGAGTCTTTTAAGTGCTTTTTCAAAAAATATATCAAATAATAATTTTTTACCTACGGTTTGAACTAATCCACCATCTCTACTTGACACTTCTTTAAATTCGTCAAAATTTTCGGTTATTAAATCTACTTTTCCAAATAAATCTCTAGTTCCTAAAAATCTGTTATATCCTTGTTGTTTCCTATTGTCTAATTCCCAACTATCGTCTCCAACATTACCATAAGGTTGAACTCTGAAACCGTTCTTAAACAGAAAGATATTTCCATAATTAACAGGCTCGATGTCCATTAACTTTCCAAAGTTAATTTTGGCACTCCTATTAAGAAAATATAAGTTTATATCTAAATCGTCTATAATAGATTTATAACTGTTGGGTTCTTCAATATGATATATTAAAGAACCTCTGTCAATAACTTTTGTTGTTATTAAATCTCCTTTTAGGCTTACATCAATTTGGGTGGTTTTTAAGTCAAAAATTTTTAAAATACTATTGCCAATAACTCCATTTATTTTTAAATCTTTATCTGATTTTTTTAAAATTAGAATATCATCAGAAGCTGTTATGTCGATTTTAAAAGAATCTTCTTTTGTAAATGGATTAATTAGTTTTTCAAGTGATCTTCGTAGTTCAAAAACTTTTTTACGGTCCCAAGATGAATTTAAATTTTGAATTTTTAAAATAGTACCATTAATACTTTTATTAGGAAATATTTGGTTGTTTTCAATTTCTTCAAAAGGTATTTTAACTGAATTGAAACTTTGTTCCGCATCTTTTTCGAATTCGCCCCAATCAACATCCAATTTAAAGGTTTGGTCAGAGCTTGCTTTTGAGGTTATAAGTTCTAATTCAGAACCTAACCTATCACATGAAAACCTGCCAACACCTTTAGCACCAGCATAAAACCTTCTAGATTTCAAATTGTTTAAATGAGAATCTCTCTGTAAATCACTATCTTCTAAGCCCTCTTTTTTAGCAGAATATGCTACTGCAAACCATTTTTTTTCTAAATCAACTTTAGACATTCCTTTGCCATTATCTGCAATAATAATTTCATCTTTACTAAAAGAGATTTTGACGTAGTTAGCATAGGCATCATATGAGTTTTTAACCAATTCATAAATTGCAATAAAATCATCGGTAATTAAATCTCTACCAATGATATTTTTCATACCGGTTTTAACATCAAATTTTAAAGTGCCTTTATCCATTATTTAGTATTGATCTTAAAACTAAACCTGCTTGTTCACCAAATAATGGTGGAATTGCATTTCCAATTTGTGAATACCTAGGAACCTCTTGTGTTCTTCTTTTCCCTCCGGTAGTGTATTTACCTTTAAACTCGTACCAATCGTTAAATGATTGTATTCTAGCATATTCACGTACGGTAAAAATTCTAGGTTGCGAATAATGTACGTAATCGTCAGGTAAAGTTGTAATCGTTGGAGTAGGGGTGTTTCCAGATAGAGGGATTATCGTTCGCTTTTTAAGATTGAATTTTTCTTTTATTTCGTCAGATAAAGTTTTGTTCTTATCTGCATATTTTAAAATGTATAGTAACTTTTCTACTGTACGTTCCGTATGTTTTGCAAACCTATGGCTATCCGGGATTTTAGTGTTGATATCTCCTTTTAGTAATTTCTGATAATTAGAAGTTACTTCATTATAAAGACTAGTTTTAAAAGAAGCTGTATCTGGAGAAATAGTTTCTTGTTTTCTAAGTAAATCAGAAATAGCATCTTCAAGTGTATTCGTTAAGCCAATTCCTTTGTTAATTAAAAATTGTTTTCTTTCTTTTTTTATTGAATCAAAGAATTCTATTGGACTAGTTTTTTTTGCAATATCTTTTCTTATTCCTACTAGAATGAATCGCGTTCTTTTTTGTGGTACACCATATTCAGAGAAATCTATAAGTCTTCCTTCTACTTGATAGCCAAAATAATTTTTATCTTTTGGAGTATAGCGTAGTGCTCGTTTTACGTATTCTGAATAAACTATTCCTTTAAGTTTGTTCTTGTCAAACTTCTGTGTAAAGCCTTTAACGTTTTCAAAAAAAATGACTTTGGGTTGTACTAACCTAATGAATCTAATGTAAGATTTTATTAGCTTATTTCTTAAATCATTTTCATTTCTTTTTCCAGCAGTAGAAAATCCTTGGCAGGGTGGTCCGCCGGCAACCATGTCTATCTTTCCTCTTAAATTTTTAAGTTCCGAAGGGTAGTTCTGAATAATCTCATTTATATCATGATTTGTTTTTGGTAACCAATTTGGCCATTCAAAATGATTATTATTATCAATCAGATTATGATTAAAGGTTTTAAAAGCATCTGGGCTTTTTTCAACTGCAAAGTGGCCTTTCCATAAACCAGAATTATATAATCCTAGTGAAAGCCCGCCACAACCTGCAAATAAATCTATATATGTTTTTTTATCCTCCATTATAGGAAAAGTCTTATTATTGAATTGAATTAATACAAATATATAATCAATATTCTAATTAAAATGGCAGTTTACCGCAACACCAACTTCTTCACCACTTCTTTTTTTAACTCATCGTTAAGCATGGTGATAATTTTAGATTTCCCCAGGCTTAGTTCTGATCGCAATACGGAAGAAGACAGTGATATAAATAACGTATCTCCCCGTAATTCTATGGCAGTAGTATAGTTATTAACGCCATTACCCATAAGATTGGTCCAAGCTTCTCTAACATCAACTTTATCCATACCTTTTTGGAGTTTGTTCACGTCAATAAACTCTTTTAGAGCTTCACTTAAGGGAATGTTTTCTCTGCGTCTTTTCGCCATTATTTAGAAATATTTATAGGTTCGTAGCGTTTGTAAAAATACGTGATATTATCCTCACTGGTGACTGAAAACTTATCTTTTGATATAGATTTTAAGGTTTCTGTCCACTCACTTATTTCCGTTTTATAGGTGAATAAGAATTGGTCTTCTTTTTTGTAAATGCTAAATAGTTCAGCATCATTACTAGTAATGTAGGTGCCGCTAAATGTGGGTTTTACTTTTTTTCTAAAACCTTTTAATCCGTCTAGTTCTATATAATCTATAGTTTCATTTACTTTGTATTCTTTCTTTTGTCCGTCAGAGAGCGTCACTTTCTCAATTTCCCAATATCCGTTTAAATGACTCAATTGCTCATCTGTAATCTTTTGAGAACAAGAAGTTATTAGGAATAGGAATAATACGATGCTTATTTTTTTTATCATTGAGTTGCTTTTTCTAGTACTATTTTTTTTAGGTTCTAATCTGTTCTCGATACTATTTTTGTTTCGTTGCCCTGCACAAAAATCACTCGAACTGACATTCTCTATTATTTTGAACTTTGCACTTGAACTTTTTAGTTGCCATCAACTAACTCCCTAATTTGAACATCTTATAGGACTGGTGAGTGGTTTTAATTACATTTTCTGTTCTGTCCGCATGAGTATCGCTTATAAATAGCTGCCCAAAATTTTCATCGTTCACCAAACTAATAATATGACTTACTCTGTTTTCGTCTAGCTTATCAAAAATATCATCTAACAATAAGATAGGTGTAGTTTTAGATTGCTCTTTAATAAAATGAAATTGTGCTAGTTTCAATGCAATAAGAAATGATTTTTGTTGCCCCTGACTTCCAAATTTTTTAATAGGGTGTTCGCCCAAATCAAAATTTAAATCGTCTTTATGAACCCCAACACTGGTATATTGTAGTGCTCTATCTTTTTCAATATTTTTGCATAACAGGTCCAAAAGCTTTGTGTCTAGTAGTTTACTATCGTAGACTATGGATACTTCCTCATTTCCGCCAGAGATAATCTGGTATTGTTCTTTAAAGATAGGGATAAAGGTTTCTAAAAAGGCCACACGTTTGTTAAATATTTGAGTGCCATAGGTGTCTAGTTGCTCATTGTAGACACTTAGATTAGTGGCATCAAAAGTATGGTTGGCAGCAAAATATTTTAAAAGTGAATTACGCTGACTCACAATCTTATTATATTTAAGCAAGGTCTGCAGGTATTCTTTATCGGATTGTGAAATAACACCATCTATAAATTTTCGGCGTGTATCACTACCCTCGGTAATCAAATCTCTATCAGAAGGCGATATAATGACTAGTGGCAAGAATCCTATATGGTCTGAAAGCTTATCATAGGCTTTGCCATTTTTCTTAATAATTTTTTTCAGTCCTTTTTTAAGACTGCATACTATTTTTTCTTCTCGGTCTAATTTTTCAAAATTCCCTTCGATGACAAAAAAATCTTCGCCATGTTTTATATTCTGAGTGGCTATAGGGTTAAAATAACTTTTACCAAATGATAAATGGTAAATGGCATCTAGGATATTTGTTTTTCCAATACCGTTCTGACCTACGAAACAGTTGATTTTGCTGTCAAAATCGAAATTTTCGGTACTAAAATTTTTGTAATTTATAAGGGATAATTTCTTCAGAAACATGCTCTGTAACCGTGATTTTTAGATTGATTAGTAGACGAACGTGCAAATTATCGAAAAATAACGAATAAGAAGCTTCCGATTTTGAATAAAAACTTTATTTTTGCCCGATTATTAAAATTAAATAATGGCTACATACAAGAAGCGCGGATATAAAGCAAAAGAAGTAAATATTGATTCTACAGACGAAGTTGAGTTCAATGAACAAGACAGTACAACGGCTGAGGTGTTTAGTACCTTAGATGATAGTGCAAATAAAACTGAAGAATGGGTTTCTAAAAACCAAAATTATATTCTAGGTGTTATTGGTGCTATTGCAGTAGGGGTTTTAGGGTATTTAGCCTATGATCAATTTGTGAAGAAACCACAAGAAGCAGATGCAGGAAACGAAATGTTTTATGCAATGCAATATTTTAATGAAGCTTTGCAAAACCCAGTAGCGCAAGATTCATTATACAATTTAGCATTGAAAGGTGGTAATGGTAAATATGGTTTAATTGATGTTATTGATAACTACGGTGGTACAGAAAGTGCAAATCTTGCTTCTTATGCCGCAGGGATGTCTTACTTAAACACACAAAAATATCAAGAAGCAATTGATTATTTAAGTGATTATACCGCTAAAGATGCTATTACAGATGCTATTGCAAAAGGTGGTATGGGTGATGCATTTATGCAATTGAATCAGCCAGAAGATGCTTTAGGATATTATGAAAAGGCATTAAGTGCTAATACAAATGAGTATAGTACACCAATGTTTTTACAAAAAGCTGGTGTTGCTGCTTTAGAGCTAAATAAGAATGATGCTGCTTTGAAATATTTTGAAAGAATAAAAGAAGAATTTGCAAAATCTCCAGAAGCTAGTTTGGTAGATGCTTACATTGCAATGGCTAAAAATAAATAAGTATGGCTACAGCCAATAAAAATTTATCTGTTTACGATAAAGCTACAATCCCAAATGCGAAAGATTTTCGATTTGGGATTGTTGTTTCTGAATGGAACACGAATATTACAGAAGGATTGTTCAACGGAGCTAAAGAAGCCTTATTAGATTGTGGTGCTTTAGCCGAAAATATTATTCGTTGGAATGTTCCTGGTAGTTTTGAATTAACCTTTGGAAGTAAAAAAATGATAGCAACACAAAATGTTGATGCTGTTATTGCCATAGGAAGTGTTATTCAAGGAGAAACGAAGCATTTTGATTTTGTTTGCGATGCTACCGCTCAAGGAATAAAAGACTTAAATGTGCTAACTGATATTCCTGTGATTTTTTGTGTCTTAACAGATAACAATCTACAACAAGCAATAGACCGTAGTGGTGGTATTCACGGAAACAAAGGTACAGAGGCTGCTATTGCAGCTATTAAAATGGCGGCATTAGGTTCGTAATAGGATCTAAATTATTGAGTTTTAGCTTTAAAAATAAACCCATGGGTCTTGTTTTTAAAGCTAAACTTGTTTTTAACCCTTTCCTTAGTCTTATTTTTTAATGAATATGAGGCTCATTAGACCAGTAATTTCTCTTCTTATTTTTAGTTTATCTATTTTAAAGGCTACATAGTATACAACCACAGATGCTATAACTTGTTAGTTCTTGATTGGAATGTTAACAATTTTTAGCATTGGATGTCAGGTGGAGTGCTGTATTTTCAGTATTTTTGATGCTGAATCATAACATTCTTATCTTGAGATTAAAAGGGTTTAAACTTAGAAAAAACACTAGTTTTAAGTACGTACCACGTTACATGGAGAACGAGGGTGTGGAGAATGCTTATAAAATTGATTCTAAATTTTCCAAATATAAAGATGCTACCGTTCCCGGTGATATGCGTGGCAGTTGGGGAGAAGCAAGAAAGGCAGGAAGAACTAAAGGAAATAGAGATATTAATTTTAGGCTTGTAGTTATTATTGCAGTCCTGGTTCTTATTGTTTGGTGGTTTTTTGATTTTGACTTATCCCTTTTTACTAGATTTTAATGGCTGACATAATTCAACTTTTACCCGACCATGTTGCGAATCAAATTGCTGCTGGCGAGGTAGTGCAACGACCTGCTTCTGTTGTAAAAGAGCTTTTAGAAAATGCAATTGATGCTGGTGCTGATGCTATAAAATTGATCATTAAAGATGGTGGAAAGGCCTTGATCCAGGTTGTAGATAATGGCGTGGGGATGAGTGCTACAGATGCACGTTTAAGTTTTGAACGGCATGCTACTTCAAAAATAAAAAGCGCAGATGATTTGTTTTGTTTGCATACCAAAGGGTTTAGAGGAGAAGCACTTGCTTCTATAGCGGCAATTGCACATGTAGAACTGCTTACACGAACAGAAGAAGAGGAGCTGGGAGTGCAGTTAAAAATAGAAGGAAGCAAAATTAGTTCTCAAGAACCTATTGTAACGCCAAAAGGAACTTCTTTTTGCATTAAGAATCTATTTTTTAATATTCCAGCAAGACGAAATTTTTTAAAATCTAATCAAGTAGAGTTCAGGCATATTACCGATGAATTTCATCGTGTAGCCTTAGCGCATCCAGATATTCAATTTCATTTTTATAATAATGGAAGTGAAATTTTTCACCTTCCAAAATCTAATTACAGGCAACGTATTGTTAATGTATTTGGATCTAAAACTAATGAAAAGCTCGTTCCGGTAGAGGAAGAAACGCAAGTGGTTAAAATTTCTGGTTTTATCAGTAAGCCAGAATTTTCTAAGAAGAGTAGAGGAGAGCAGTTTTTCTTTGTTAATAATAGATTTATTAAAAGCCCGTATTTGCATCATGCAGTAGTGAGTGCTTTTGAAGGTTTAATAAAGTCTGAAAACCATCCGGGTTATTTTTTATACTTAGATGTAGACCCTGCTTCTATTGATATAAACATACACCCAACAAAAACAGAGATTAAGTTTGATGATGAGCATACCGTTTATGCATTATTGCGTTCTGCTATAAAACATGCTTTAGGGCAGTTTAATGTAGTGCCTGCCTTAGATTTTGAGGCAGATCAAAACTTAGAAACGCCTTATGATTATAAGGCAAAATTAGCAGAAGTGCCTAGAGTATCCGTAGATGCTAGCTTCAATCCTTTTGCAGAGGATACCCCTAAAGCCAGTCATAGGTCTTCTGCTTATGAAAAGCCTAGTACTAAGGGTTGGGAGAATATGTATGTTGGTTTAGAATCTAAAGTGGGTAAAGAATCAGATTTTAGTAGTGTTAGTTTTGAATCAGAAACCATTACGGGCTCTATTTTTGATAATCAGGCAGAAGCAATTGACACCGTTTCTACTACATTTCAGTTAAAACGTAAGTACATCGTAACTACAATTAAGTCTGGAATGATTATTATAGACCAGAGCAGAGCACACCAACGTGTGTTGTATGAAAATTTCTTGAAGAATATTACTATTAAGGAAGGGGTGAGTCAGCAATTACTTTTTCCATTGCAATTAAATTTTTCAAGTACCGAAGTACATATCATCAAAGAAATTATTGATAGCTTAATAAATTTAGGTTTTGCCTTTGATGCGATAGAAGAAGAATATGTTTCAATTTCTGGTGTACCTTTGTTGGTGCCTGAAAGTGAGGTAGGAATGGTTTTAGATCAGCTTATTTCTGACTATCAAATGGATACTCCGGAAGATAGTTTTTCACAATCAGATATTGTGGCTAAAACATTAAGTAAAACCTTAGCAGTAAAAACGGGTGAACAATTGGATAGTGAATCACAATTGGCCTTAGTTAATAATTTATTTGCGTGTAAGGAATTTAAGATTAGTCCGTTTAACAAACCTATATATATTACCCTTACTGGGGAAGATATAGATAAAAAATTCTTTTAAATGATTAGAATTACTGAAGCGGTAAAGCATCTAATTATCATTAATGTATTGTTCTTCGTGGCCACGTTGATGGTCGGAGATCAAATGTATCAATGGTTTGCTTTGTGGTTTCCTAAAAATGAAAATTTTCAAGTTTGGCAATTAATTACCCATATGTTTATGCATGGAGGGCCTTCACATATTTTGTTTAATATGTTTGGTCTTTGGATGTTTGGGTCTGCGGTAGAAGATTACTTAGGGAAGAAACAGTTTTTATTCTTGTATTTTTCTGCGGGATTAGGAGCCGTGATTTTTCAATTTGGCTTTTATTATTTCTCTTACTTGCCTGCTTATACCGACTTAATAAGCTCTGGTTTGTCAGGAGATCAAATTGTACAAATGTTAAGCTCTAATCAGCTTTTAGAGTCTGTGAATGATGCACAACGTCTTAAGTTGCAAGAAATGTTTCCTATTTACAATGCATCGATGGTAGGGGCTTCTGGTTGTATCATGGGAATATTGGCGGCTTTTGGAGTGATGAAGCCTAATGCAGAACTAATGATGATATTTATACCCATTCCAATAAAGGCGAAATACTTTATACCTGGGATTATATTATTAGATCTTTTTTCTGCACTTTCAGGAAAATCTTATTTCAGTCCGAGTAATACGGCTTTTATGGCCCACGTAGGTGGTGCAATATTTGGATTTATAATGATGTGGTATTGGAAGAAAAATTCATTTAATAAGAACCGTTGGGACTAATATGGCTGTAAATCTAAGATATCAATTTACCCGATTAAATATAGCTGAAAAGCTTATTGTGGTCAATGTAGCCTTGTTTATTATAACAAGACTAGTGGCTGTGCTTTTTGGCACCAGCGTTGATGCCTTAGTGCATTGGTTTGAGCTTCCTAAAGATTTTGGAACATTTATCACGCAACCATGGTCTATTGTTACTTATGCTTTTTTTCATGGAAATTTAGGGCACATCTTTTTTAATATGATCATGCTCTATTTTACGGGTAGGATATTTATGAACCTGTTTGGCGAACGTAAATTTATCAATGTATATTTTTTGGGCGCTATTTTCGGCGGATTATTATTTATGCTGAGTTATAATATATTTCCGGCCTTAACAGGTTTGAATAATTCATTAATTGGTGCTTCTGCGGCAGTAATGGCGGTGCTGATTTTTGTATGCACCTATACACCTAATCAAGAAGTGCGGGTGATATTTTTTAATATTAAACTTTGGCATTTAGGGGTTACTTTTATAGTGATAGATTTAGTCTTTATTGGAGGAAACTCTAATATTGGCGGCCGGTTGTCTCATTTAGGGGGTGCCTTTATAGGGTATTTATACGCAAGCCAATTAACAAAGGGGCGTGATATAGGTGCAGGATTTTCTAGAATGTTAGACAGTATTCAAAACCTATTTACTAAAGAGAAAAAGGCTCCTTTAAAGACGGTGTATCGCAAGCCATCTTCTAATTTAAAAACCGTAGCAGCGTCCGATAAAGAAAAACACCAAAGACAAATTGATATTATCTTAGACAAAATAAGTAAATCTGGGTATGAAAGTCTGTCTAAAGCAGAAAAAGACTTCTTATTTAAAGCAGGTAAAGAATAATTAGGTGGGTATAGGCTCTTTTTTTAGTAAAGTAATTTTTGGTCTTAATGTGCTGCTTGGAGTACTGTTACTGCTGTCTTGTTTGGTGCCCTATGTTTCTGTAGAAACGGTTCCTTTTATAGCTTTTTTTAGCCTTACCATTCCTATTTTGGTCTTATCCAATTTATTGTTTCTGTTATATTATGTATTTGGGAGAAACAAACGTGCCTTCTTTTCATTCTTTATTTTGTTGATTAGTTACCTCTCTCTAAGTTCCTTTTTTAAATTACGTTTTTCTAATGCTACTGATACTTCGGCAGATGTAACGCTGATGACTTTTAATGTGCGCAGTTTTAATAAGAATATGAATATTAAAAATGATGCCGTTTTTGAGGAGACCTTAGATTTAATTACTACGGAAAATCCAGATGTAATTTGTTTTCAAGAATTTAATTTTCGAAAACAAAATGATTTTGTGAACTATAAATATAAATATCTAGAGTATAAAACCAATCAGGGTAAAGTTAAATTGGGCTTTTACTCTAAGTATCCTATCATTAACCAAGGCTTAATTAATTTCCCAGAAAGTCCTAATAATGCTGCTTTCGTGGATATAGTGGTGGCAAAAGACACGCTTCGTGTATACAACCTTCATTTAGAATCTTTACGTGTAGTGCCAGATAAAGATATCATAGCTCAGGAGGAGTCTAAGAAGCTTTACCGGAGGCTCACTAATTCATTTAAGAAGCAACAGCAACAAGCGCAAATCATAAAGGAACACAAAGAGCAATCGCCCTATAAAGTAATTGTGTGTGGTGATTTTAATGGCACGCAGTATTCTAATGTCTATAAAACAATTCGAGGAGAAATGTTAGACACTTTTCAAGAAAAGGGCTCTGGATATGGGAGAACATATAACTTTAAATATTATCCTGTTCGGATTGATTTTATTCTTTTAGATAATAGCTTTGAAGTATTGTCACATAAAAATTATAACGTAAAGCTATCAGATCACTTTCCGGTAATGACCTCATTTAATTTCTAACTGCATTAAATAACAGTCGGTAGCATCTGCGACCATATGTAGCAATAATGCAATGCCAAAAATTCTAGTTTTCTTAAAAAAGAGTAATCCAAAGTAAATAGCAATAGCCCAGTATTGATGAAAGAAATGAAAATTGATGCTACATCTATTGGGATCAAATATACGTGCAGCAAAAAGATGATCTACATCAATTAAAATTGCGGCTAACAGTATGATAATAGCCCTAGCTCTAGTTTCTCTTTTAAAAAAAAGAACACCGATAAGAATGGGGACTATAAAATGAATTCCGTAATGTGCTATAAACCTAAGCATCTAAAAAATCAAGTGGCATTTGCTCCAGATAGCTTAGGGCATTGGTACCTTCATTAAAGAGCAAGTCTAAAATGCTTAAATTATCAATAAAGCCATTTCGGTCTCCAAAAACTTGAACATAAGGTTCTTGTGGAACGCTTATTTGTTTTTTGGCATCTATGAGGTTGCGACCATCAAGACTGTCATCTTCTGGAGTCTTGTGAAAGATGCTTGTCTTAACTTCAGGCATTTCTAATTGTAGACACTCACAAGCAATCTCTATCGTTCTAAGATTAAATTCTAGTAGTGAGTCAAAGGTCTTTGTGTATAGTTCGGATATTTCATCCTCATAGAACTCAAAGAACGGAGACGTTCTGTAAGCGGTTTGTAGGGTTCGCCAGTGCTGACGTTGCCAAGCATATTTATTGTCAATTAAAACAGCTGCATACGCATTTCTACCTTTATTCTTCCCATTGTGTTTAATCGGAATACTTAGAGTATGAAAGCCACGGTCATTCGCAATATTACAACGGTTTCTGAAGCTTTGCTTTTGATAATTTCCAGATACTTCCCAAATAATATCTTTTTGGGCGATTACTGCAAAATTGGTCAGGTTAAGGAAATAACCTGGATGCATTAAAACTTTCATAAGTGTGTATTATTCTTTTTTAGCCTTCTTCTTTTTTCTAAAATAATCAAATCCGAAATAAGCAACTAAAAGGATCAAGAAATATTTGAAATAGGAAGTAGGTTCACCATCGCCGCTAACGGTAGTAAACACTCGTTCCCAACGAATATTCCAATTTTTAAACCCTTCTGTGAAATGGTCAATACTCATCCAAATAAATATGGGCGTACCTACAATATGGTCTTCAGGAACATATCCCCAAATTCTACTATCTTCAGATCGGTGTCTATTATCACCCATCATCCAATAATACCCTTGGCTAAATGTATATTGATCTGTAGTTGTGCCATCAATTATAATCTGGTTACCAGAAACGCTAAGCGTGTGATGTTCGTAATCACGGATGATTTTTTTATAGTATGGTAAATTTTCAAGCGTAAGCTTTACCGTTTGCCCTTTTTCAGGAAGATACACGGGTCCAAAATTGTCTACCGTACCTTCTAAATTTTTATTCTGAGGGAAAACGGCAGTACTTGCATTATGTTCACTAAAACGAAGAACTTCGGTAATACCAGATTTACCCACTAAAGCAGCTGCTTCAGCATCGGTCATATTAAACAATGCCATATTCTTTACATTCTCTGCTTTCAAGAATGAAGCGACATTGTTGGCTGAAAAATTACCTGTATAGTAATTGTAGGTAGCATCAGACTTTATAAGTTCAAGAGAAGTTCTAGTCTTTAAGATTTCTTCTGCTTTATCTTGTAATAAGGCCTCTTTTGGGATTTTTATAATACCACCAGCGTAATTTTGCATCCCGCCGGCTAAATCAATTATAGTATTGTCTATGTCCTTATCTGCAATGACTGTATGGTAAAACTGTGGTTTAGCGCGGTAAGAGAGTGCTAATTTTTTTCCGTTAATAAATACATCACCATTAATTACAGAAAGCGAATCTCCAGGAGTACCTACACAACGTTTTACGTAATTAGATTTTTTATCTACGGGTTTTATAACCCCTTTATCTTTTTTGAAAAATTGATACACCGTATCTGCGGGCCAACTAAAAACAACAATATCATTCTTTTTTACTTTCTTAAAACCAGGTAGTCTAAAATAAGGTAATTGAGGTTTTGTTAAATATGATTTTACACCCAATACAGGAAGCGTATCATGTACCATTGGAGCGGCTATGGTAGTCATTGGTGTTCTTGCGCCGTAATGAAATTTACTTACAAATAAGAAATCACCCACCAATAATGTTTTTTCTAAGGAAGATGTAGGTATTACATAAGGTTGTACAAAATACGTATGTACAATACTCGCGGCTACAATAGCAAATACGATAGAGCTTACCCATTCTCCTGCAACTGTTTTTGGTTGTAAACTTCTATTTTCAATGTAGGTTACATCAAGAGCGTAATTTACATAATACGTGTAAAAACCAAAGCTTAATAATACTAACCAAGTGTCTAATAAAGAGTTCTTACCAAAACTACGAATGGTCTCTACCCAAATTACAGGGAACATTAATAGGTTAATGATAGGAATAAATAGCAAAATTACCCACCATTTTGGGCGGTTGATAATTTTCATCAATACGATAGCATTATATACAGGTATTGCTGCTTCCCAACCTTTTCTACCGGCTTTAATATATAATTTCCAAGTACCTAAAAAGTGAATTACTTGAATAACTACTATAAATATTAACCACTGCGTTCCGTTCATTATACGTATGTATTTAGTGCTGTATGTTGTTGTTTCTTAATCAATATGTAATACGTCTTTCATAGAAAAAACGCCATGTTTACCAATAATCCATTCTGCAGCAGTTAAGGCGCCTAAAGCAAACCCTTCTCTATTATGTGCTGTATGCTTAATTTCAATACTATCTACATTACTGCCGTAAGTAACGCTATGTGTTCCAGGAACACTAGCTTCTCTAATTGCTTTTATGGGTAGTATGTGATCTTTGGTGGCATCTAATTCCCAACCTGTATATGAAGTGTTTTTGATAATACTTTCTGCTAAAGTTATAGCAGTTCCGCTAGGAGCGTCTAGTTTTTGCGTATGGTGTATTTCTTCTAGAGATACATTGTAGTCTCTTAGATTCGCCATCATTTTAGCTAAATATTCATTAAGCTCAAAAAATAAATTTACTCCTAGGCTAAAATTAGAAGCATATATAAAGGCTCCATTATTTTCATTACATAAAATAACAGCCTCTTCATAACGGTCTAACCATCCTGTAGTGCCACTTATAATTGGAGTGTTGTTTTCTAAACACATTTTAATATTATTGAAAGCTGAAGAAGGCTGACTAAAATCTATAGCAACATCAAAAGAAGAAAAATCTATTTCAGTGGTGTCATTATCAATTTTTGCGACGATAGTATGGTTCTTTTTTAGCGCTAAAGCTTCTATCATTTTCCCCATCTTTCCATATCCGAAGAGTGCAATTCTCATGTTCTTTAAAATTTTATAGTTAAAGCCATACCATAATTTGGCTGAGCCGTAATCTCGTTGTAATCTAAGTAAGGCTGAAAATCTACACTTAAATTATCATCTACATTAAATTGTTTTAGGTGAGAGTCAACATTAGCATCAATGATATTCAATACATATAAGCCAATAGTAACCAAGACCATTAAATCGCGATCTCTTTGAAAGTTTTCTTGTGCATCCTGTAGTGCATCTGTAGAAAACTCCGGTTCTGTAAGTTCTGTATCGCTAAAAGGTGCCAAGTCATAAAACTCGTCATCTGTAAAACCTGCTTGTCTGCTTTTAAAGGCCGTTCTAAAACGTTTGTACTGGGTGTTGTTGTAGTCGTAAGCATAAATACTGGCTCCTAAGGCAGCGTAAACAATAGGCACTTTCCAGTACCTTTTATTATAGACTTGCCCCAAACCAGGAATTATAGCTGAATAAAATGCAGCTTTGGCGGGTGCTAAAGGGTTTATTTCAACACGTTTTTTGAATACCGAATCTTTAACAACAATACCCTGACTTTTTAAATCAGTTTGAATGCTGTCTAATTCAGTATCTTCTTTTGGTGTAGGTTTCTCGTCTTGTGCTTGTGTCGCAAAAGTAAACCCTACAAAAAATAGTAGAAAAAATAAGAATTTATTCACCAAGAATTAATTTTTTAATACGCTCAAAATCCTCCTTAGAATTAAAAGGGATTGTTAATTTTCCTTTTCCTTTATCCGTAGCTTTTGCCTCAACTTTTACAGATAAGTAAGAATTAAAATCATTCAAACTATTTTCAATAAAACCTGGGGTTTTAGTTACTTTAGATACGGTTTCTTTTTGGCTGGTACTTGGGTTTTGGTATTCTTTTACGGCTTTTTCTGTATCACGAACAGATAAATTTTGACTAATTATTTGTTCGTATAAAGCAAGCTGGTCGTCTTTCTTATCAATATTTACAAGCGCTCTACCATGACCCATACTTAAAAAGCCATCTCTAATACCTGTTTGGATGATAGGATCTAATCTAAGTAAACGTAAATAATTAGTTATCGTAGAACGTTTTTTACCGACACGTTCACTCATTTTTTCTTGCGTTAATTGAATTTCATCAATTAAACGTTGGTAGGATAATGCAATTTCAATAGGATCTAAATCTTGTCTTTGAATATTCTCTACCAAAGCCATTTCTAACGATTCTTGATCATTAGCAATACGGATATAGGCAGGGACCGTTTCTAATCCTACCAATTTAGAAGCTCTAAATCTTCTTTCCCCAGAAACTAACTGGTATTTGTTAAATTCTAATTTACGAACTGTAATTGGCTGAATAACCCCCAATTCTCGAATAGATGAAGCTAGCTCATGCAGAGCTTCATCATTAAAATTAGAACGCGGCTGAAAAGGGTTTACCTCAATAGCATCTAAATCTAACTCTACAATATTACCAACAACTTTATCTGCATTTTTATCGGATGCAGTTTTAATATCATTTTCAGGGTCTTTCAATAAAGCAGATAGACCTCTACCTAATACTTGTTTTTGGGTTGCTTTCGCCATTATACTTTCTCCTTGTTTTTGTTTAATACTTCTTGTGCTAAACTTAAATAATTAACGGCACCTTTACTAGAAGCATCATATTTTATAATACTTTCTCCATAACTTGGAGCTTCACTCAATCTCACATTACGTTGGATAATGGTATCAAAAACCATTTCGCTAAAATGCTTACGCACTTCCTCTACTACTTGATTAGATAATCGCAGACGAGAATCATACATTGTTAATAACATCCCTTCAATATCCAATTCAGGATTATGAATACGTTGTATACTTTTTATGGTATTTAATAATTTGCCTAAACCTTCTAAGGCAAAATATTCACATTGTATAGGAATAATGACAGAATCTGCAGCGGTTAACGCATTCAACGTTAGTAGACCTAATGAAGGAGCACAATCTATTAAGATATAATCGTACTTTTCTTTAAGTGACAATATGCTTTTTTTCATCATATATTCACGCTCTTCCTTATCGACTAATTCAATCTCAATCGCAACTAAATCGATATGCGCCGGAATTAAATCTACATTAGGAGACGTGGTTTCAATGATAATTTCTTCTGCTGTCTTAGTATGTTCTAATAATTGGTAGGTACCTATTTCGATACTGTCAACATCTATACCTAAACCAGATGTTGCATTTGCTTGGGGATCAGCATCAATTAAAAGGACCTTTTTCTCTAGCACGCCTAGGGCTGCGGCTAAATTTACGGTTGAAGTGGTTTTGCCGACACCACCTTTTTGATTTGCTATGGCTATTATCTTGCCCATAATATAAAGTAAGTTAGGGGCTAAAAATACGATTATTTACAATGCTAAAAAATGTATTTTGTTAACAGTTCGTGAATAAACGTGGCTTAGAGCGTTAAAAATGGTTAATATTTTTACCTATAAAGATACAATATGCCAGATTTTGAAATTTTTTTTGCGCTAAATTATTGATTTTCAATAGCTATTTAAGTAGATAAAGTACTAAAAGTGCAACACCTTATACCATTATTTATACAAGGACTAAAAATTACTATTTTGTACTTTATGTATCTTCTACATTCTCAAATTTTTCATTCACTACAATATTTTTTTAGCTCCAAAAGCTTAAATATTCGGGTAAACGTCCTAATCAATTAAAATTTCTAAAATTTCTATAGCGGCATCACTTATTTTAGTTCCAGGTCCATAAATAGCAACGGCACCAGCGTCATATAAAAATTGGTAATCTTGCTTTGGTATGACACCACCAACCACCACCATGATATCTTCACGGCCGTATTTTTTTAATTCTTCTAGTACTTGAGGAACAAGCGTTTTGTGTCCGGCAGCTAAAGAAGATACGCCTAAAATATGTACATCATTCTCTACCGCTTGTTTTGCGGCTTCGGCAGGTGTTTGAAACAAGGGGCCTATATCTACATCAAAACCAAGGTCTGCATAACTGGTTGCAACTACTTTTGCTCCACGGTCATGACCATCTTGTCCCATTTTTGCAACCATAATTCGCGGTCTTCTACCGTCCTGTTGTGCAAAAACATCAGCAAGCTCCCTAGCTTTTTTAAAGCTTTCATTGTTTTGAATTTCTTTAGAATACACGCCTGTAAATGTTTTAATAACTGCTTTGTGTCTATTGTAAACGGCCTCTAATGCATCACTGATTTCTCCCAATGTGGCACGTACACTAGCGGCTTCTACTGCTAAAGCTAATAAATTTTTATCAGGTTCTGAAGTTTGTTCGGTACCATCTGCCTTTGCTATTGCAGCATTAGTTAACTTTAATAGCGCAGATTTTACAGCAGCTTCATTGCGGTTTTCTCTAATTTGTGCCAAGCGTTCTAGTTGCTGTCTACGTACTTCTTGATTGTCAACTTCTAAAATATGCAGTGGATCTTCTTTTTCTAATCGGTAACTATTTACACCAACTATTTTATCTCTATTGCTATCTATTCTTGCTTGTTTTTTTGCTGCGGCTTCTTCAATACGCATTTTCGGAATTCCGGCTTCAATAGCTTTAGTCATTCCGCCTAATTCTTCAACTTCCTCTAAAAGGGCCCATGCTTTTTCTGCAATTTCATGGGTTAAGCTTTCTACATAATAACTACCAGCCCACGGGTCTACCGTTTTTGTTACTTTGGTTTCTTCTTGAATGTAAAGTTGTGTATTTCTTGCTATTCTGGCAGAGAAATCTGTTGGTAATGCTATGGCTTCATCCAAGGCATTGGTGTGCAAGCTTTGGGTGCCCCCTAAAACTGCTGCCATAGCTTCAATAGTAGTTCTAGCTACATTATTAAAAGGATCTTGCTCTGTTAAACTCCAACCACTGGTTTGGCAATGCGTGCGTAAGGCTAAAGATTTATCGGTTTTAGGATCAAATTGTTTTACCAATTTTGCCCAGAGCATTCTTCCTGCTCTAAGTTTCGCGATCTCCATAAAATGATTCATGCCAATTCCCCAAAAGAACGAAAGGCGTGGGGCAAATTCATCAATTTTAAGGCCAGATTTTAATCCGGTTCTAATATATTCTAATCCGTCTGCCAAAGTATAGGCTAATTCGATATCTGCAGTTGCACCAGCTTCTTGCATGTGATAGCCAGAAATACTAATGCTATTAAATTTTGGCATTTTCTGACTCGTGTATTCGAAAATATCTGCAATAATTTGCATGGAGGGTGTAGGAGGGTAGATGTACGTATTACGTACCATAAACTCCTTTAAAATATCATTTTGAATAGTTCCTGATAATTGTTCTAATGAAACGCCTTGTTCTTGTGCTGCTACGATATAGAAAGCAAGAATAGGTAAAACAGCACCATTCATGGTCATGGAAACCGACATTTTATCTAATGGAATTCCATCAAATAAAATTTTCATGTCTTCTACAGAATCAATGGCAACCCCTGCTTTTCCAACATCACCCACTACGCGCTCATGATCACTGTCATAACCTCTGTGGGTAGGTAAATCAAAAGCTACTGAAAGCCCTTTCTGGCCTGCTTCTAAATTACGTCTGTAAAAGGCATTACTTTCTTCTGCAGTAGAAAACCCTGCATATTGCCGAATAGTCCACGGTCTAAGGACGTACATGGTAGAGTACGGACCTCTTAAATAAGGTGGAATACCAGCTGCAAAATTTAAATGTTCTACATTTTTGAGATTGTCTTTTAAGTAGGATGATTTAATATCAATACCTTCCGCAGTTTCAAATGCACTTGTTGGAGTACCCGTTTCCTGCAGAGAAGAAGTATCTAGCGTGATATGTTGAAGGTCTTTTCTATTCATTTTCCAACCTTTTTTGTTCTAATTCTTCCGATAACCTTCGTTCTAAAATAGGTTCTATACTGCTTTTTCTAGGCTTATTTTTTGCAAAAGGGAATAATTCTAAATCACCCTTCATTTTATCTAAGCTAGATTCATATTTATTGGTGCCTACTAGTATTTCTTTTTTTGCATCAAATAACTCTTGCTCTTTTTGAGCACTTTCTTTAATTTTCTTTTGAATGGTATTTGTTTTCAACTGACTTAAGAATCCGCCTGCTTTTTCTAATTCTTTAAAAAGCGCCAATGCTTTTTCTGCCAGTTGTTTTGTAATACTCTCAATATAATAAGAACCGTCTGCAGGATTAGTGGTTTTATCAAAGTAGCTTTCTTCCTTAAGTACAATTAATTGGTTGCGAGCAATACGCTCCGCAAATTCATTAGTTTTATGATATAGTGCATCATAAGGAATATTGTATACGGCATTTGCACCGCCTAATATGGCCGACATGCATTCTGTGGTGCTACGAAGCATATTAGTATTATAGTCGTATATCGTTTTATTTCTTTTAGAAGTAACCGCCAATATGTTGCAATCTTCCGGAGCTCCGTACGCTGCCGCTAATGTCTTATAGAGTAGGCGAAGGGCTCTGATTTTAGCAATTTCAAAGAAGTAATTACTACCTATTGCTATTTTAAAATTGATGTGGAAATTTTGAATTTGTGTAGTAGGTATTCTGTTTAAATATTCATTTGCATGGGCTAAACTATAAGCTAATTGCTGCACGTGGTTTGCTCCTGCATTTTGGTAGTTGGTAACATCCAGTGTTAAAGCATTTGTGGTAGCTGCAATACCATCAAACTGCCTAAAATCTTCTTCAGCACTTGCATACCAATTACCCGATTTTGTTAGGTGATGAATTAGATCAAAATTGAAATAGAATTCGGCTTCTAAGCCTTTTAAGTAGGCATGAGCATTAAGAATGTATCCAGAGGATAAAAACTGAAAGTCAAAATATAAACTTATTTTTTGTACATCAATAGAAGCTAGCAGTCCTTTAACCGAAACACGTTCATCGGGAAGTGTAAACAGGATGCTTTCAGCCCCTTTTTCTATGGCTTTAAGGGCTTTTTTATTTGCAATCTCTTCATTACCTGCGTATATACCTTGCGTAATTTTCCAAGGTTTTAAAGGCTTCGGGATAGCATTTTCTAAAACACTATCTTCTGAATTATAAAACGGCTTTACTTTAATACCTTCTAAAGATTCCCAAACTAAACTTTCATTATAATCTTTACCTTTTAGATCAAACTGAATTTTTTGCTTCCACTGTTGGGTAGAAACATCGGTAAACTCCTTAAAAAGCTTCGTGTTATTCATCGTCCTCAGTTTTTAGGCTATCTGCATATTCTATTAAGTAGATTTCTTCGTTCTTTCTTTTTAGATAGTATTGTTCTCTCGCAAATTTTTTAAGCTCGTCCTGATCAGATAGTTTTTCAATTATAATTTTGTCCTTTACAATTTCATTCTGCAAGTACTCTTTCGTTTTCTCGAGCTTATTAATTTCTTTTTTAAGTTCAAGATGTATTAAAAGAGAATTGGTATCAAAAAAAAGCATCCAAATGACAAATACGGTGAGCACCAATACATACATATTGGTAGCGATTGAAAACCACTTTTTTTCTTTTAACTCCTTAATTTTCATTGAGCACGTGTCGTAAGGTTACTAAATTACACCAATTTTTCGTTTATAATACTCTTTACAATTTCTACGGCAACAGTATTATATTTATTATTAGGAATAATAATATCAGAGTACTCTTTAGAAGGCTCAATAAACTCTTCATGCATAGGTTTAATTATAGACTGATACTTACTGATGGTTTCATCAAGATCCCAGCCGCGCTCATTTACATCTCTTTTTAAACGTCTGATCAAACGCTCATCAGAATCTGCATGTACGAATATTTTAATATCAAACATTTTTCTAATTTCAGGATTGGTAAGTATTAAAATACCTTCTACAATCATTACTTTTCTAGGATGCGTAGGCACGGTTTCGTCTGTTCTATTGCATTCTAAAAAAGAATATACAGGCTGTTGTATTGATTTACCCTCCCGCAAATCTTTTAAATGTTGCGTTAAGAGTTCAAAATCAATGGAATTTGGATGATCAAAATTTGTTTTACGACGGTCTTGAAGCGTGAGATGAGATAAATCATTATAGTATGAGTCTTGCGAAATAACACCAACTTCACCTATTGGAAGTTCGTTAATTATCTGATTTACAACTGTAGTCTTTCCACAGCCCGTTCCTCCCGCAATTCCAATTATAAGCATTTCAATGAATTTTGTGACAAAAATAGGTATTTGAAATAGAATATAAAGTACGAAATGATAAATAGGATTAACGGATCAATGCTTTAAGCATATAAAAATCTAAGCATCTTAAATTTCTATTAATACTACATTTATTTAACAGAAATGATTACGTAAAAGAACCTTCTTAGAACTCGCTTATTGTTATTTTTGCAGGATGAAAAAAGAGAGTGCCAAACCTAATTTTGAGTTCATTGCATTAATGGCGTCTTTGATGTCTATTGTAGCCTTGTCTATAGATGCATTATTGCCGGCATTATCAGACATAGGAATAGCGATTAATACCTTAGATTCTACAGATCATCAGTTGTTAATTACTATGATTTTCTTGGGCTTGGGTGTAGGACAATTATTTTTTGGACCATTATCAGATAGTTTTGGTAGAAAGCCAATTATCTACATTGGTTTCTTTATTTTTATCGTTTCTAGTTTCATCTGTGTTTTTGCGAATTCTTTAGAAGTTATGATCATTGGTAGAATCTTGCAGGGTATAGGTTTGTCTGCAGCAAGAACTATATCTATATCAATAATTAGAGACACATATGAGGGGAACTATATGGCAAAAGTAATGTCTTTTGTTACTGCATTTTTTATACTTGTTCCTGTGATTGCTCCTGCTTTCGGTAAAATTATTCTTGAGCATATGGGATGGCAAGCAATATTTTATATGCAAGTATTTTTTGCGCTAATTGTAGGTACATGGTTTTGGAGAAGACAAAAAGAAACCTTACATCCAGAATATAAAGTGAAGTTTACTTCTCGTGTTTTTATTAGCGGCGTAAAAGAATTGGTAAAGCATAAAGAGACTTTGGCTTGTACTACAATTTCAGGTCTTATTACCGGGGCCTTTTTAGTGTATTTGAGTTCCGCACAGCATGTTTTTGAAGATCAATATAATTTAAAAGAAACCTTTCCTTATTTATTTGCGGCTTTAGCCGTTTCTATTGGGACTTCTACTTTTTTAAACGGAACCTTAGTGTTGCGTTTTGGGATGCGAAAATTAGCCTTTATCGCTTTGATTACCTTTACATCACTTTCTTTGATGTATGTGGCCTTATTTTGGAATAGTGCTAATCCTAGTGTTCTGGTATTAATGATCTTCTTATCGCTAATATTTTTCTGTTTAGGATTTATTTGGGGAAATATGCGTTCTATTGCTATGGAGCCTATTGGGCACATTGCTGGAATAGGGGCGGCGATTACTGGTTTTATATCTACCCTCGTTTCCATTCCTATTGCTACCTACATTGGTAGTTATATTACGATAACTGTTTTACCCTTGTTTGTTGGTTTGAGTTTGTGTGGAATAACAGCAATAGTTATTTTCTTGTTGTTTAGACAGGGACCTTCGGAAATTGTGGTTGAGGGGTAATTTAAATGTTCTTAATAGGGAAGGGCTATTAGAACTGCATGCTGTCTTCGCATTTAATACTATCCCAACGCTCTGCTAAGAAAGTTTTGAAGATGGCATTATGTTGTACTGTAGTACTCATCGTAAAATCTCCGCCATAAGCGTTTTCTGACCCACACATGATCATAGTTGCACCTCTCAGGGCATATTTTTCAGTGTCCTCATACATGATTATTTTTAAGGAACTAGGATCCATTCCCCCACGACAAACACTTATATATGGAATGCTGATTTCAGAAATTCCGTCCTCATCGACATCGGTAATAGTGGTAGCTTTTGCTAAAAACCCTATATACCAATCTACCCCAAAACATTCTGTATAGTCGTAAATTTTCCATTTTCTTTGATAGCTAGATTCTTCCTTGTTTTTGGTAAATAAATAGGCGTAGAGCTCTGCTTTATCTTGTACCATATAGTCTATTCCGTTTTCCTCATAATCTTTCCAATTAAAATGGCCTGTTACGGTTTGTATTAAAAGATTATCTCCTATACCATCTTCCCATTGCAAGGCTTCTACAACGGTACCTCTAAAATCTAAGGCTTTAGGAATATCATCATAGCTTAAGGTATCTATTTTAAGTTTGGTATTAGAATGTGCGCTATCCCAAATACCCAACCACAAATCGGGTTCTAAATTGCTAAATTTTTCTAAATGAGCTTCTGATTGTGCCGATATAATAGTCGTAACTATACATAGGAGAAGGGGTAGGATTTTTTTCATTGTGCAATTGTTTACGGAGCTAAAAGTATAAGTTTGTAGTTTAATATGAATAATTACGTGTTTGTTTGAACAGCATCCCAATCTTGATTTTGGTGATTTGTAAGCCAATTTAAGGCATAATGCCGTTCATAAACTACACTAGAATTTATTCCTCCTGCAACTTCGTTCCCGTTGATTCTGGCATCTACGCAAGCCCAATTCATGCGGTATGTCTTATCTAGTTCATCTAAAATTTCAAACGGACTTTTTAATTTAACCATTTTTTCAAAATTTTCTCGTGAAGGCTGGAAAATGGCACTTACGATAGCGCTTACGTCACAAATTTCGTCTGGATATTTTAATTCTTCTGTTATTCCTAAGGCCCATAAGACTACATACAAACTTTCATAACGCCAAGTGGCATATGCTCTTTCTTGATCGCTTAAGGTTGCTGCGTCATATATAAATGTTTCATAGGGCGAAAAACTATTAATTTGCTTGGCTTCAACAGTTTTTATTAAATGTTCTTGTTCCACATCCTCACCTTTAGCGGCAATAACGAGTAAGGCATAGGCTCTATCAATTAGTTCTTTTTCAGTTCTTACTTCTACAGCTACAGCATCAATAGTGCAGGGCAAATTCTTGTTCGTTTTTATCCCATGCTGTTCTAAAAAAGATTCTGATTTTTCTTTGCGTTCTATTTGTTCCTTAGTATAGCTTTCTGCGGGTTGATCATGATATTTTGCATCAACATTTACTTCCAATTCTTGAATTTCGCAAGCACCAGTGTTATCTATTATTAGGTTTAAGTGCTTATCTGCAAAATATTGCCCTTGAGATTTAGCGAATAATTTGTTGGGTTGTGCAAAGATGTATGCGTCTAACTCTAGTGCTAATTCTCGTAAAAAAGTTTCAAATTCCTGGGTTATTTCTGGTGTTGCTATAAAAGCAATTTCACAATTAGCCGCCTTAACTTTGTGTAAAAATTTGTTTTTTATAGCTTCATTTTTGGCTGGAAATGCTTGAATATAATTGACCATACCTTCTAAGTTTTGGGTCAGGCCACACGCTACTTTATCAAGCGTGTACGAAGGGTTTTTTCTTTGACGATAATTTAATTTTAAGGATTTCGCCTTGCTGAAAAAACCACCTTTAAGAGTTGCGGTAATTGATTTATTTTCTTCCTGATCCTGCACATCAATATGCGCCTTTGGTACGTGCTTTTTTAGTAATTGTACAATTTTTTCAAATTCTAGTTTGTGGCTGTAAAGAGTACAGTTTTCCATATAAAAGATAGGTTTTATGAGCTTTAAATTTCAAATGTTTTAAGGTTTGTAATACGTAAAATTTATTTCCAAAATTGCCACCATTTTTTTTCTACCGTGTTCCCCGATTTTACAGGATTTCGTTTATCAGGAGTAGAAATACCTCTTTTTTCATATTCCTTTAAAAGTTCAGACATTTTAGTTAACGCTTCTATATTTGTCCTAGCATTAGGTATGTTTATGATCTCAATAAATTTTTGATCCAGTTCTGTTGTCGTCAATTTAGACATATCAATTTCTTGCTTTTTGCTTGCAGCAACTAAAGGCTTAACATCAATTGCTGATTCATATATAATTTCATTGTTATATGTAGCTGAAATAGATGCTTTTCTCTTATACTTGTCACCCCAATTTGTAATAGTATCCGTAGTAAGTATTTCATTAATAGCGTTTGTAATTAAGAAGCTTAGCAGTTCTGTGTTTTTTATGCAATTATCCGTAATTTTAACTTCAAAATCACCACTTAATTCATGCGCCTTTTCGGAAGAAAATTTGCCTCTTAAAAATTGTTTGCAGGTATTAGCAATTATGGTAGGACTGTCATGTGTAAGTATAGCAACATACTTAGTTAGGCCTGTTTCATTATCACTTAAGGCTATTGCATTAAATCCTATTTCCTCAACGGAATAATCAGGATTTAAATTTGGTTGTAAGGGTATAATTATATCCGGATTTCCAAGGAAGGTAACTTTATCAATTTTCTTAAAAGCACCATTTTCTTTAGGTGAAAACATCTGACCAAGTGAAACTCCTTTTTCTTGAGTTACATCAAAACCATGTACGATAATTGTATCTACTCTTTCCTTTTGGTCATCACTCAGATATCCTTCGTACCCAACAATAAATTGTTGAAAAGGTTTTTCTTCTTGGGCTAAAACTTTTTTTGCATATTCTAAAGGATCACCATCAGTCATCAGCATCCTTACATACTCTTCATCTCCATTTTTTAAATACATGAAAGGAGCAATTTGGCCCTCCATATCATGACGAAGAAATATACCCCAATCAATTCCGAACATCACTAATTCTTCTAATTTTCTGTTTGAATTGAAAATATCCATGTTATAATTTTTAGTGTGGTTTATATATTCAACGTAGGAGCTAATTGGATAGTATGTGGTTCTTGTAATCAGTATTTTTTAGGGTATAAATTATTTTGGTTTTAGAATACACTTTTTGTGTAGAAAATATGTACGACTTGAGTTTGTCTTAAAACTATACAAAAGTAGAAGAGTAATGTGATTGTTTTTATTTGCGCTGCCTGTTAATATTATGGTCTTCGACGAACCGAAGCGTTAAATATTCTCACTTATTAATTAAATTTTATAGATAATAAATTCATGTAATGTAAATTACGCTTGTCTAAAAGTAAAGTTTGTTTTACATTTGATTATATTTAAATGAATTTTATATGAATAATAATTACCTCCTTCCTCATAAGTTTAAAAAAATGGGCCTTATTATGCTCATTCCATCTGCTATTCTAGGTTTTTTCGTACTCGTATTTGAATATGAACCTTATTATTTAGATTTCAATGTTCCAGCTATTTTTTTAGACGATATATTTGAAAATAAGCTAGTGTTTGGAATGGTGGAAAATAATATTTTAAATGAAATTTTTGGAATTTTGATTATTGTGAGCTCTTTGTTTGTTGCTTTCTCCAGAGAAAAATTAGAAGATGAGTATATTTCAAAAATCAGATTAGAATCTCTAGTTTGGTCTGTTTATGCAAACTATGGAATACTTTTGTTTTCTTTTGTGTTTATTTACAACTTTTCCTTTTTATGGGTTATGATATTTAATATGTTTACCATCTTGCTTTTTTTTATCATCAGGTTTACTTGGCAGATTTCCAAACTAAAAAAAGCAGCTCTCTATGAAGAATAATATAAAAGTTGAAAGGGCCAAGAAAAATATTACACAAGCTGATTTAGCAAAATTGGCAAAAGTCAGTAGGCAGACCATCAATGCGATGGAACTAGGTAAATATATTCCCTCAACAGTCTTAGCGCTTAGATTAGCTGAAGTTTTTAAAGTTGAAATAAGCCAGCTATTTACTTTAGAAGATTCTGATTGGTTATAAATGGGCTGTACATTTTACTCCAAAGCCATACTAATTAGGGATTGGTCCAATTACTTACGTAAACTCCAAATCTCGTAAATGGGGTTTCCTTTGCTAGATTTTCCAGAATGATGCCAATTGCCATCCTTGATCTGATAGTCAAAATCTAGGCTAGCACCAACTCTGGAATTATCTTTAGAGAAGAATTCGATGGATTCTGTATAAACGCCATTCTGTGTTGTATAGGTGCCACCACCTGTTCCCATAAACTGCTTGGTCTCGGTATTATAGGCGATCCATTGAAAGCGTGTTCCGGATAATATTTTCATGGTTTTTCTAGGAAGTGTAGTGTCTCTTGTTTGTTGCTCTCCATCTTTAATACGTCCAGACATTAACCAAGCTCCTTGTAAAGCTCCAGGTCGGCCATCATCTATTTTATGAAATTGGATAGCACCTTCTAGTTTTGTCAGTGTAGAATCGGTTATTGCCACTTTAAAACTGACTTCAGTACCTATTCTTTTTGGTCTTTGTGAATCAAACTCAACTTTCTCAGTAATGGTTTCCTTATCTAAACGCCAGGTACCACCATTACAATCAATAAAAGCTCCAGTTGTAGCATTATAATTGGTTAATACTTGGTAGCCATCAGAAAAAATAACCACACTCTTAATCTGGTCTCCTTTATCATTGGTGTAATAGCGTTCCCAAGCACCTTTAATACTTTGGGCTTTTATGCCTGTAAAACATAAGACCGTAATCAAAACAAGTAGTATTTTTTTCATTAGATGCTGTTTTTAACGCTTTTTAAAAATACTAAGAAATTTATTAGGTTGCTTTGTTCTGATGTATATAATGCGCGTTTTTTATATAGAAAGTGTAACATTTTTTTTATTTGGCGTCCAATAGTAAATAGTTAAACTTCAATAGCATGCATGATTTTTTAAAAACTCTTAAACAAAAGTTAGTTCGTTTTTATCAATGTGAAGTAAAAACTTTCAATAAAATTCTTGGAATAAAATAAAGACAATTATAGGTGTACTTAGGCGCGGGCTACATATGTAGGTTTCGACCTGTTATTTCTAGTGAACGAGTATTTGATGTCAATTCAAATTTTTGATTTGAATTAATAGTAGTATTTTTGAAGCCTAAATAAATTTTTCAATAATACCCTTAGTTTATGCCATATCAAGAAGTGTTTGTTCTTTTCTGGGAACAAGTAAAAGAAAGTATTCAGGAAGGCCGCTTTGCTAAGTTAACTATGGCAAAGACCATTGGTAAGCCCGAATTAAAAAATATATTTTTAAGACCAGTCTATTCTGATAAGGGTTTTAAAGTATTGCTTAAGTTTAGATACCGGTCTAGAGACACAGAAGATCAAGAGCAAGAGCTCAGCTTAGAAGAAGCCTTAGAGGTTATAAAACCACATATTAAAAATCCTTTTTTATCGGTATTATTATTTACCACATCTAAAGACGTTATTTTTAAAGTTAACAAAAAGGGGGTAGGGAGTATTACAGAAACTTTTCCTTCTTTTCAAAACGTGACGCAGGCTAAGAGCGATTTAGAATAAGGTGTTGCTGATTTCAATTTCTCTTAGCGTAGTGTAAGTATGCAGGGTGGTACGGGTTTTAATTGTATGTCTGGGTTACTCTTCTTTGTTCTGTAGAAACGGATTGTACATCATTATAGCATGATTCTCTACAATTATGGAGGCTGTCTCAGTTTCTCCTGTATTGGTTATCTTCACTATTTGATTGTGTCTAGAATAACCACCCCAAGATTGTTGTTTTATTTGATGGTTACGCTCTACAACTTTATAAGATTCTTTAATTTTAGTATTAGAAAATAGCTCACCGTTTAAGTGTGTTTTATCTAACCATAGTTTAATTACAAAACTATGTTTGGTTTCATTTTTAACTTGTAAATCTATATAATTATAGGATAGTGTAGCTCCTGCACCAAAAGGAACCTTCCTATTTACATCAGGGAAAACATCAAATCCATGGCGGTATCGTTCCGTAATGGTTAAAGGACTATGAGCAAAAATCCAAAAGAGAAGATTGCCCAATTGGCAAAGTCCGCCTCCAATATCTCTATCGATAGCGCCACTTTTTAATACCAGCCCTTCTAAATAGCCTTTCCTTTTTGTAGGACGCCCCACAAGTTTCCATAATGAGAAATGTTCATTCGGTTTTATTTCTATTTCATGCAAATGTTTAATGGCTATGCTAAGATTCGTTCTTTTATTCTCTTGCAGATACATATCTACATCTTTTAAAGGTCTTAATACGAGAGATTTGTGGTAAAAAACAGAATGTTCATGACCTTCATTGGTAGTCGTTTTTGCATAGGTGCGATCTGTAAATAACCAATGGTACCTTCGTTTGAGAATAAAGTATTCCTTCCCTAAAACTTGTCTTAAGTGTCCGCGATCTTTTGGTTTTTCAATTTCGTTCAATAGAATTTATTTTAAAGATTAGCTCCACTGTTGCAGAGTATTTTTTAGTTGTACTCTTTCTATAGAATAGGTTTTAGACTTTTCATCTAATAAGGTAATCAACAATAGCGTTTTTTCAATGAGAGCTTCTTTGTCTATTGGTATAATAGTTTCCGTACTTTTGGTGATCAAAAGGTATAGAAGCATAATCATTTTTTCATGATGAACTTCATTCCAATTTTTTATGACAAGAATAAAATTCTCGGTGGGCATTTCTGATAGTTCCTGAATTGAAAATTTGAAATGGTTTTTCAGCTTAACATTAATTTCTTCTATTGAGGAAGCCTCATTGTTAGATTCAAAATCATTAACCTTACGGATAAGTACTTTTAGAAGCTCGGTTAATTGCTGTACTTCTCGTAAGATAACATCTTTTTCTTCAATCAAAATATACTCGTATTACATTAGAAATTGATAGTTGAGGTTTTCAACGTCAGTTATATAAACCCTTTATTGATTTTATGTTGAAAGCCTGTTTAGTTTTCTTTTATGCTCCTGCAAGCATTTCTCTGATGCTGTTTGCGCTTTCTGTTTCTGCAATCCAATCTTTGGTGATATTTTTGGTATCTTCAGTTTCAAAGCGTTTTATACCCATAATTAAATCCTCCTTCAAGGCGGGTAGTGTTATTGTTTTAGAAGTATTTTGAAAGACTAATTCAGCTTTATAAACTCCCGGAATAAAACTAAAAATAACGCGCCAAAAATTATCAGGTTGCTTTCTGTCTATGATTTTATAGATGGTACCTTTACAATCGGCAACTTCTTTATTTAGATAATACTGATTAAAAATGGTAGTTTTTGGAGTGTAAATATAGTGGGTCTCAAGCGGAATACCTTCTTCTGTGTCAGACCAGTTTTTACTGTTGATTCTGATAACAGGAAATTCAATTTGATCCATATATTTTTATATTTAAGGTTACGACGTCCATATTAGTTGTTGTAGCTTTCTTTTAAATAACATTTTTTTCGTGTTTGGCTCCACACTTTGGGCATTCGCAAATATGCATATTGTCTATTTTTTTTTGTTTATCCGTTTGTACCTTATCTATAAAAGCAGAACTTATGATACCTGTGGGTAAAGCAATGAAGCCTATTCCTATTAACGCAATAATAGCACTTAATATTTTCCCAACGCCAGTTACTGGATACACATCACCATAACCAACGGTAGTAAGTGTGGCCACAGACCACCATAATGCTTGTCCTATATTTTCAAATTTCTCTGGTTGCGCTTCGTTCTCAAAATAATACATGAGGGTAGAGGATAGAATAAGCAGTACAAATGCTACAAATACAGTGATAGATAATTCAGATTTTGTTTCTTTTAGAACATTGGTAATTGTTTTCATAGATTTTGAAAGCCTACCTAATTTAAAAATTCTAAGTAATCTAAAGAGTCGGAGTATTCTTAAGACTTTTAAATCAAAAGGGAAAAATAAAGGCAAGTAGAAGGGAAGTATCGCTAGGATATCAATGATACCATAGGCAGATGTTGCAAATTTTATTCTTTTTGAAAAAGCGCCTCCTTTTTTATATTCCACGTCTGCAGTCCAAAGTCTTAAAACATATTCTAAAGAAAAAATTACGACAGAAAACAATTCGAAATTCTCTAGAACCTGACTGTAATTGAATCGGATTTCTTTATAAGAGGCTAATATTATGGCTAAAATATTAAGGATGATAAGTCCGTAAATAAATTTTAAGAATATTGGATTGTTGTTGATGAAATGGTGAACTTTCTTTTTCAATGTAAATGGTGTTGGTGGTTGATTTATTTAATTTTTAAGTAGTACCTATCTCTAAAGGCTGCTTTAATAGGATTGTTCTTGGATTGATTTAGTAATGTTCGTTTCTATAGCACCAGTATGTTTGGTGGTTTTTGTTTCTATTAGCATGCTGGCACATTCTTCTTTAGACGAAACTCTGTGGTTAATTCCTTTAGGGACCACATATAAATCTCCGGTTTTCATAATTTTGTTGGGTTCATTTTCAACTTCCATTAAAAGTTCTCCAGGGATGATAAAAAACAGTTCGTCTTCATTTTCATGATGGTGCCAAGGAATATCTTCGCCTTTAATTTTAGCTACTTTCACATATTGATCATTCACTGCGGTAAGGATTCTCGGTGAAAAATAGTCTTGAACGCCGTTTAATTCTTCTTGTATGTTCATTTTTTTTTGGTGCTACAAATTGTTAGGGTAGTTTGCAATCCTGAAAACTAAAAATACTAGTTATTTTCTCCATAAAGCGCTGACTTTCTGTAAAATTAAAAATTATGCTAGAGGAACCAACGGTGTAAGCGTTTAAAAAATTAAAAGCCTATTGCTTTTTTTATTTCTGGAGATTGTAGAATGAAATTGGAAATATCTTTAGCCCAAATTTGATAGGTAATTTTAGACGGGTGTACGCCATCACTGAAAAAATCTGCTTTACTTATTTTGAGGTCATAACGTTTTATAAGATCTATAGAACTTACTGGTCGGGTATAATAATATACGTTATCAAAATCTTTAACCACTTTTTCTAATTCATCTCCTAATATTGTTACAAGATTGCCGATAGTAAATTTTATTAAGCCTGTAAAGGCAGGAAATTCTTTAATGGGAGGCATGTTAGTAAATACAATTGGAACGCCTTTGAATCTTACTTGAAGACTATTAATAAGATTACGTACATCATGATTCCATTTTTTTGGACCATTAAGTTCAAAAGCATCATTACCACCGAGTCCAATAACAATTAAATCTATAGGTTGTTCAGGAATTTTATCAATTATTTTCTTGGCTACCTTTTTTGCAGTATAGCCACTTTTAGCAAATACAGTCCAATTTATATTCTTATGTAATTTGCTAGCTAGCTCATTAGCTAAACTACCGGTAAAACCTTCCTGATGGGTAGCTACACCCACACCTGCAATGGTGCTTTCTCCGATAGTGAGTAAATGAAACGTTTTTTCTGAAGTAGTTGTTGAAATTCCTTTGGGATTTTTTGCCTCGGGTAACCTTGGAACACTTTTTTTAATTTTTTTGCCTTGAAAATATAGAAGAGGTAATAATGGAATAGTCAAGATGGCTCCTAAAGTATATTTTAAATTCATAAGCTATTCCTAGATGCTGTTACTATTCTATTTTTTTAGATTTTTACTATCTACTATATCATATGATGGGGGCCAGTAAATCTTTAATACCTTCCTTAAAATAGCTTGGCCGCAGAGACAAACAGGTTATTCTAGAGGAGTTCCTAGGGGATTTGGTTTATGCTCTTGCGCCGTTAAAAGCTCTTTCTCAAGGAGTTTTGGTTCAATCCATTTTTTATAGATAAAGAACTCGGCAATAGGGATGAGTACTATAATAAAAGCTAGTAGAAGTAAAGACTTTACCATGGCCCAGTATTGATTACTTAGTAAAGAAGTAAACCAAGTGTCTAATTTTTCTAAAACGGCTATTTCAATATCTCTATGACCCACAGAAATTAGAAAATCCATTCCTGCACTAAAATCATCGTAAGCCATTACATCATCTAAATTGGTGTGTGCAGCTTTTGCAACGGCAAGATTAAGCATGGCATACACTCCTGCTTTGTAAATGTCTGTACCGTATTTTGTAATTAAATAATCAGCTATTTTATTTTTCCCTGAATCTACGAGCGAATAGCCAGAATTGTGATTTTTTGATTCTTTTCTCAATTGAAAGATAAACTCATCAGACCGGTTTTTGGTATCTATAGCAGTGGCTTGTATTTTGCCAATGAAATCATTTTTAGATTCTTCGGTTTCAAAAGCAAAACCTAGAGTGTTGGTGTAGATTCCAGTGACAATGTTTGTTTTCTCTTTTTCTAAGCATTTATAAATGCCACGGATAAGACCTATCTGCCCAAAAACATATAAGAAAGATAGTATGACAATAGGGATGTATAATTTCACAGCCCAGTTATAGTATTTTGGTTTTCTTTTGAGTAATTTTTTCTTTGCAATGACTATGGAGTAGGTAAGTGAAATAGCGAAACCTAAAAATAGAAATAAGAGGGTGTTAAAAATTAAGGTGCCTGAATGTGGAATTACGGTATCTCTTACCATACTCCAAATAAAAGGCCAATCTATTTTTTCTAAATATTCCATAGTTGATTTCTGATAACTTACAATTAGCGTGCTTTAGTATTTTTAAAGCAAAAAATAACCACTAAGTATTCCCGTTGTTGTACTTAGTGGTTGTTCTTTATAAATTAATTGTATTTTTTCTCAGAAACAACATTTCCATTTTTGTATTCCGTTTCTTTAGAAACCTTTCCGTTAAGCTTGTAGTACTTCCATAGCCCAGTTTTTACATGGTTTAGATACTCACCTTCACTTTCTACTTTACCAGCAGCATTATACGTCTTAGCTGGACCTTTTTTTCTACTATCCTCAAAAGTGTACATGTCTTTTAGCATCTTATCATCTGTATAGCTTTTCCATTCACCAGATTTGTAGCCCATGGTAAACTGTCCTTCAAGAATAAGGGTACCATCTTCAGAATATAATTGGTAAGGACCATGACGGTGTCCGTCTTTAGAATCTGCCACTTCTTTTTTTGTGCCATTAGCATAAAAATTAACTAGATTTTTTAAGTAACTAGCCTCATATTTTTTTTCGCTAAGGATGATTCCTGCAGAGCTATAATATGTACAAATACCGTCTAACTTATTGTCTTTGTAAAGTTCTTCTGATTTTAATTTCCCATTAGAAAAGTATTCCTTTTTAGAATAATCTTTAGCATCGGAGTAATTTTTTTCCCAGATTAAACGGCCGTCTTCTGTTTTTTGATTCCATTTGCCCGTAGCTTCATTATCTTTATAGTAAGATGTTTCTATAAGTTTTGTTCCGGTACTAGAATCTTTAAGATGTGCTACCCATTTACCATTCTTTAAATCACTACTGTAAGATTCTATTTTTTGAAGAACTCCTTTATTGGTGTATGTTTTCCATTCGCCTTCTTTCAGACCATTTTTATACATGAAATCTTCATATACTTTACCATTAGAATAGTAAGATGTGCTTTTGCCATCTGCTTGCCCATTTTCATTAAAGGTAATTTCTTGTTCTAATTTACCAGTAAAATCAAAATCTTTCTTAGTACCTACCATTTTACCATTTTTAAAAGTGGCTTGGGTATAGGCACCACTATTTTCTGCTATTTTATAAGCTCCTTCTAGCGGTTTGTTATCTGTTTTAAAAATAGTTTCTTTTCCGAATCTTTGAGTGTCTACATCGTTCCACATCAAATACGTTTCTTGTGCTTGTAGAGTAGATGCAATTAAAAGTAATAATATTACTAGGGTGTTTTTCATGATGGTAGGTATTCATTATTAAGTTCTAAAAATAAAGCTAAATAATTAATATCCTCAATTTTAATACTATTTTCTATTACTAAAGTAGATTTTAAACGCTTCTAATGAATAGGTGATCATCTCTAGAAGCAATTAGAATGTTTATTATAATAGGCCTCTCGCCTTTATCTCTAAATATTTATTTATGGTGTTTACGGTAAGATGTTCTGGTTTTGTAAGTATGGTTTGTATGCCATATTGTTGCAGTTCTTTCTGCATTAATCGCTTTTCTAAAGAAAATTTCTCAGCAATTGTTTTGTGATAAATGCTTTGAATGTCTTCTGCATTGGTTTCTATAAGTTCTTTTAACTCTGTATTTTCAAAGAAGATAACGACTAACACATGTTTTTTTGCGATAGCGGTTAAAAAGGGAAGCTGTCTGCGCATGGCAGAAATATGTTCAAAATTGGTATATAATAAAAGCAGACTTCTGTGGTTTACCTTTCTTTTAATATGTGCGTAGAGCAAACCAAAATCAGAATCTGTAAAGGCCGTAGTGATGTTATATAGTTTTTCTAAAATAGTATTTAAATAGGTAACTTTTTGGACTGCAGGTAGAAAAGTTTCAATCTTTTTAGAAAAAGAAATCATCCCCGTTTTATCATTCTTTTTTAAAGCGACGTTAGAAAAAGCTAAGGTAGAATTAATGGCATAATCTACTAATTTGAGCTCGTTAAAAGGCATTTTCATGACTCTTCCAGTATCTATAATAGAATAGATAGGTTGTGATTTTTCATCCTGGTATTGATTTACCATCAGCTGACTTCTTTTAGCAGTGGCTTTCCAATTGATGGTTCTAAAATCATCACCAGCAATATATTCTTTAATTTGTTCAAACTCTTGGGTGTGACCAATTCTACGAATTTTTTTAAGCCCAAATTCGGTTAAATTATTACTCATTGCAAGAAAATCATACTGTTGCATTTGAATAATACTAGGGTATACAGGAACCATTTCATCTTTCTGAAATATATACCTGCGTTTTACCATTTTTAAGGTTGAAGAAACAAAAATATTTAAATTTCCAAAAACATATTCACCACGATCTACGGGGCGTACCGTGTAATCAAATTGTTTCTTATCACCTCTTGTAAGCGTTGTATGGTATTCAAAATCTCTTTTTTGAAATTGTACGGGTAGCTCATCAATAATCGTGATAAGTACTTTGAAAGGGTAAAAACTTCTAAAATTTAAAGTGATGGTATTATGATCGCTATTTGATAGTTTCTGAGGGGCTATTCGGCTGGCATCGATGCCTTTTTTTGAGCGGTACAATAAAAAGATATCTAAAACAAAAAGGCTCATTAGAAAAAATGTAGTTATCCAAGCAATAGGATAAAGCCATTTTACCCAGTACGACACAATAAATAACGCTGATAAAATAGCGATATACCTAAAAAAGGAATTATGTATGTAAAACGATTTTAAAAAATTCATTTGCTCTTAATTAACTACAGGTTTAAGTGTAAAAAGGTGGTGTGTATTGCCGTTTTTGGTGGCTATTTCAACTACCTCGGTATCTCAACAGATTCCATAATCATTTTAATTACGCTATCGGTACTCATGCCTTCCATTTCACGTTCTGGTGTTAAGATAACCCTGTGATTCAAGACAGGAACTAAAGCTCTTTTGATATCATTAGGGATTACAAAATCGCGCCCATCAATAGCTGCAAAGGCTTTGGCAGCATTTAATGTAGCAATACTAGCTCTTGGAGAACCTCCTAAATATAAATGAGGATGGTTACGCGTTTTAGAAATTACTTCTGCGATGTATTTTATAATTTTTTCTTCTACTACAATCTCTTGAATTTTTTGCTTGTAGTCCATTAATTTTTCAGGAGAAATCACCGCGTTTATTAATCCTTGAGGTTTACTGCCTTTACGATCATGATGCGTTTGTATAATTTTTATTTCCTCTTCTAATGTAGGGTACTCTACCTTAATTTTGAACAAGAAACGGTCTAATTGTGCCTCTGGTAAAGCATATGTGCCTTCTTGTTCAATAGGATTTTGTGTGGCTAAGACCATAAACGGTTCGGCTATTTTATAAGTAGTACCATCCATAGTTACTTGTACCTCTTCCATGATTTCAAACATGGCAGCTTGTGTTTTAGCAGGGGCGCGGTTTATTTCATCTATTAAAATAATATTAGAAAAAATAGGCCCTTTTTTAAATTCAAATTCAGAGGTTTTTACATTAAAAATAGAAGTTCCTAGAATATCACTAGGCATCAAATCTGGTGTAAATTGAATACGACTAAAATCTGTTTGTAACGTTTTTGCAAACAGTTTTGCCGTAACTGTTTTTGCTATTCCAGGTACACCTTCTATAAGCACATGACCCTCTACTAAGAGAGAAACAATCAATAATTCTATAAAATTTTCTTGCCCAATAATTACTTTGGCCAATTCTGCTTTTATAGCTTCTACGGCATTCTTTAAATCTTCTAAGGGTATTCTGTTATCAAAACTTAGATCGTTTGTGTTGGTATCGTTATTTTCCATGAGCTTTTGCTTTAAAATTTTCTATGGCAGTATTGAGTTGTATCAATGCTGCATCTGTTATAAATTCTTTGTGTTTTATTGAGCTGAAGATTAAAAACAAGTCTTTAATTTCATGTGGTTCATGATGCGTTCTTGCCGCGAGATTTTCAAAAAAGTCTTCGTTAATTTCAGAGGTGTTTAAATAAAAATGAGACCGAATGTATTCTAAGAAGTAACTTATCTTGTGTTGTGCAATAGCTTTACGATCTCCCTTTTCATAATACATTTCTGCAATAGTCCTAGTGAATGCTAAGGTTTGGTTCTGTAATGGCTTAACAATGGGTACCGCCCTTTGTTTGCGTTTCCCTTCAAAAAGTACGTAGACCAATGCTCCAATAATAATCATGTAATACGCCCATTTTAACTCTTTTGTATTTAAAAAGATATACATGGGAGACGTATAGAATTTTTTGCCGCTTTTATAATAAGCGTCTATATAGATTGGTTTTTCTTCATCTATATACGATAACATTCCAGCCGTGTAATTTCTGTTATTATCTTTTAAAATAAAGTAATTAGTAAAGGCTATAGGGAAGGCTGTTAGAATAATTTTTCCTGCTCCAAATTGTTGTTGAACACTATTGGGGTATGTCTCAAAAACTGAATTGCTCCCAGAACCATTAGATACTTCTCCGATAACCACGGTATTTAGCGTATCCAATTGGCTAAAATACATGGTGCTATAACTTTTTTTAAATTGATATTTTATTTTAGAATTTAATTGCGGATTTACCAAACGGTGTTGAAATTCATGCGCCAAACCTTCATCGCCAAAAAGACTTTTTGTTTCTAAATGCAGAGTGTCTAATAATTCTTTTTCAAAATTAGAAGAGGCAATAAATAACGTATTTCCTTTAGCAGTCCAATCAAGAAGAGCTTCCAATTCTGCTTTTTGAAATGAAACCGAATTATTGATAAAGAGATACGTGCTTTCTTCTTCGGTATCTTTTGATTCAAGAAACTGAAAAGGAGGTACCGTTATAGGCGTAGTTTTTGTAAATTTTTGTTCTAAAATATCATTAAATACCTTAGTCCCATAAGGAATTTTATGTTGAGCCACATAAGATGGGAACCAATTGAGTTCTTCTTTCTTATTATACTCTAGATATAATATGAGCGCAAAGGTGAGTATCCCTATGATGATATAAACGATGTTTGTCTTACGAATTTTCATTGATGCTCTTTTTTAAAGTAGCAAAAGCTAAGGCAGCTTTTTGATACTTGGGTTCATCTATCGTAAAATCGCCATACCAAATATATTCATAGAGGCGGGTACTTGCTTTAAAGGGTGTTTTTAATTGGTTTTGGGTTAGTTCATTTAGATAATCTGAATTGGTCTTTTGCAATTCCCATTGAATCATATTCTTATCCGTAAGGAGTTTTAAAATCATCAAATATGAATATCGAATGGCTAAGCGGTACTCTTTATTAGCAACGGCATTAGCAATAAGATCATCAATATTTTCATTTTTAATAATATTTTCTTCTTCAGATAAGCCTACACTATTGGCATTAGTTGCACTGTTGTTTTGGTTGCGCAAATTCGCATTTACAAAGAAACGAATTAAAAGAAATATCAAGAATGATAACAAAAGGTACGGAAGCAGTTTTAAGAAAAAAGCTAAAGGACCAACTGCAGCATCTATACCAAAGACCCATTCAAATATGCGTTTAAGGATATTTTGAAACCAAGCCCAAACATCATCTAGCCACGAAGCTTCTTTTACTTTTTCTTCATAATTAAAATCAGGATCACCTTGATAGGTGCTGAGGTCATCTTTTGTAATTTCTTTTACTGTTAAACGCGTATCGTCATAGCGTACAAGAGAATCTTGCTGCGCCTGTACTGGTACTAGAAAAGCACAGAAAATTAGAAAGAGAAATAGCAGTCTGCTCATAGAATTTATGAATCTAAGTCTCCTCCTAATTTTTGAATACGTTCCATAGTTCCTTCATTATTCTTTATTTCATTAAGGTTAAAATAAATAAAGGTAATAGCAACGAGCGATATGATATTAAGTAAGAATTGTGCGAGTGTAGAAACTAAATTAAGTACGATATAGATGGGGTCTATAAAATTTACGTCCATAGTTTCTGAATCAAGTTCTCCAGAAAAGATACCCATCTTGAAGTATTGGTAAATAATAGCAGGAATACTAAAAGCGTAAGAGGCAAAAGTAACAATAAGACCTACCACAAAAATAGTTGCAAAAGTCATCCACCAATAATCTTTGACTAAATCAAAACTGTAGCCAAAAGAGTCTGTAGCACTTCGTTTACTGTAGACCATAATAGCAAAACTTAAGGATAGCGGTACATATAAAAATATTCCAGGAATGCAGCAAAATAGAAAGGCGACCCCTACTGATAAAATCACTAAAATACCTAGCCCTATGAAACTCCAGAAATTCTTGTAGACATTCTTTCTAATTTCTGAATCGTTAATAGCTCCATTATTCTCTGTATAGGATTGTATGTAATAAAGTGTGGTAGCTTGTGAAAGTACATAGGTGGCAATACCAGAAAATAGTAAAACAATTGCAGCAATAACAAAAGCAACGCTTGAAAATACATCAAAAGGGTTAACGCCATACTCCGTACTCGCATTAAAATCGATAATAGAAGAGAAGCTAGAAAAATAGAATCCGTAACTAACTAAAAACACGGCCAAATAAGGACCTACAATTTTAAAGAAAGTGGTAAAAAAGGGCTTAAATTGTGTGCGTAAAAAGGCAAAAGTATCTGACAAAATATCACCTAGCTCACGCTTTTGCTTAAAGTCTATAAATTGGTTATTCATGTGGTTGGTTTTTTTTATGGAGTTGTATTGGGTAAATTATATAGTAAAATATAATCAAAGATAAGGAAGCTAAGATGATGAAGATAGCTAACCAATCTGGCATTTCTGTGTGTCTTGTAATGAAACCTTCTAAAAAGCCAGCGATGACAAAAAAGGGAATGGTACTCACTACAATTTTTAGTCCGTTCACTACGCCCATTTTAAAAGATTCCATTCTTGGGTAGGTGCCAGGAAAGAGTAATCCGTTGGCTAGAACTAAGCCTGCGCAACCTGCAATAATGATCACAGATATTTCTATAGTACCATGTATCCAAATGGTTCGTACAGATTCCCACCCCAAGCCTTTTTCAAAAAAGAAATATTGAAAAGAGCCTAGCATTAAACCATTTCTAAGGAGGACATAGATAGTACCTACACCCAGCAATATGCCGTAAACAAAAGCCATGAGGGCTACTCTAATATTGTTAATCGTTATTCCTAGAAACATATTAAATTCCCCTTGTTCTTTATAAACCTTCATAGGGTCATTGTTCTCAATGTTATCTAGGGTCATATTTACATAGCCATCTCCTAAAATAGAACGGACAAAGTCTCCTTGGCTGGCCGAAGAGAAAACACCTACAGCAACAAAAAATCCAAAGACTAGAAAAGCAATTAATAGTTCTCGCTGGTGGTGGTAAAACATGGTAGGGAATTCTGTTTTCCAAAAGCGTACAATACGGTTCTTAGATTCTCGTTTTGTTTTATAGATTTGCCTATGGGCTTGGCCTGCTAGCGCGTTTAGAAAAAATTCAGTATTACTTTGCGGATAGAAGGTCTTAGCATAACTCAAGTGATCCGTAATTTCAATATAAAGGTCAGAAAGTTCATCAGGATTTATTTCTGTTTTCTTTGCTAGGACATTTTCAAAAGTTGTCCATTTGTCTTTATTTTGTTTGACGAAAGCAGCCTCGCGCATTAACCTTGGGTATTTACTCAAAGAAAGTAAAATATGGAACAATTTCAAATAGAAACCGCTCAAAATATTAGTATTAGTCAAAATACGGCTCATTTAGGAGATAGAATGCTGGCGTTTTTAATCGATACGCTCATTATCGTCGCCTATTATATTCTTGTCATAATTCTGATGGTTTCTTTAGATTTAGATTCTGGAGACTCTTGGACGATGTATATGCTATTTTCATTACCTCCGTTTTTATACTACTTACTATTAGAAACCTTTAATAATGGTAAAACGGTAGGGAAAAGTGCCTTAAAAATTAGAGTGGTGAAACTTGACGGATCTAACCCTACATTTGCAAATTATTTTGTGCGATGGATCTTGCGAATTTTGGATATATCCTTAAGCTCTGGTGGAGTTGCGGTATTAACTATTTTGTTACGTGGTAATGGCCAACGCGTAGGAGATATGGCCGCAGGGACCACCGTTATTAGTGAGAAGAAAAGAATAAGTATTAGAGATACTGTTTTAAGAGAATTACCAGAGGGTTATGTGCCTAAGTTTCCTCAAGTAACGGTATTTAGTGATCGCGAAATGCAGACCATTAAGCAAATGTTTGATGATGCCCGTAGAAAAGGAGATCATAACGTGATTGTAGAGTTGAGTAAAAAAATTAAAGATGTTGCTGTAATTACGACTGATATTATGGCTATAGAATTTGTAGATATTGTTATTAAAGATTATAGTTATTACACACAAGATTAGATATGTTTTATTTTGCAATTGATATTCTAGGGATTATTGCGTTCTCCATTTCGGGAGTGATGATGGCGATGGATAAAAGGTTAGACATTTTCGGAGTGTTTATTATTGCCTTCGTTACTGCAGTTGGTGGAGGTACGCTGCGTGATATTTTAATAGGAAGTACTCCTGTAGTGTGGTTGCAAGATATGGTTTACTTAGCTACCATATTAGGGAGCGTAACTGCCGCCGTTGTTTTTAGAAATCAATTGAAATACCTTCGTAGGTCTTTATTTTTATTTGATACTATTGGTATAGGCTTATATACTATGGTAGGAATTCAAAAAGGGATTGCCATTGGTCTTCATCCTGTTATGTGTGTAGGATTAGGGACTATTACCGCTAGTTTTGGAGGGGTGATTAGAGATATCTTATGTAATGAAATTCCTGTAATTTTCAGAAAGGAAGTTTATGCCACGGCATGTATTTTGGGCGGAATAGGGTATTTCTTATTAGAAAAACTTCCTTTAAAAGACGCCTATCCTTATGTAGGGGGTATTATAATTGTAATCACCGTTCGTTTACTGGCGGTGCATTTTAAAATTACCCTACCAAATATTTACAAACCCATTGAGGAAGTTTAGCGCAATTCTTGACTCCTAGAAGTTAAAAAGCTTCTGCTTTTAGAATGTGTATGTTTTGTATTGGCCAATCGCCTTGTTCAACAGGTTGACTGTTAATGAGGTCTACCACATCCATACCTTCAATGACTTTACCAAATGCAGTGTAGGTACTATCTAAATGATAAGAGCCTGGTTTTGTTACCACAATAAAAAATTCAAAAGGAGAGGCTAATTTATGAGGATTATCTAGCTCACTGCTAGGCATAGAGATAGTACCTCTATGATGTTTGTATCCCTTTTTTGTGTCTGGAGGTAATAAATAGCGACCAATTTCGGCACGTTTCTTACCCGTTTCTGGATTGTCTGAATTTCCTCCCTGAATAATAAAATTTTTCACCACCCGATGAAAAAGGGTGGAATCAAAATACCCTTTTTTGGCTAAATAGATAAAATTAGCTTTATGATACGGTACGTTATCATAAAGTTCAATGGTGAAACTACCCAGATTAGTAGTAATTTTAACCTTATCCTCTTTTAAAGTTTTTTCATATTCGAAGAAAAAGGGTATAGCATTTTCTTCATCTAGCACAAATTTCTCTGGCTCTATTTCTTTGGGGGCTTCAATAATCGTAGCTTTCTTAATCTCTGAAACCGAAGTATTCGGAGTTGTTTCTGTTGGCGTATCTTTGCAAGAAGAAGCCAAAAGAAGAATGCTAAAGGCTAAAAAATAGAACTTTTTTTGTACCATGAATTTTAATGATTTTTCTAAACGGATTTCAAAAATAAAAAATCTACCGCTTCCGGGAGCAGATTCGCACTATAAAATGGCGCCAGATATCCGTATTGAAGAATTACAAAAACTAGATAAGGCATCAAAAAAAGCTAGGAAAGCTGCAGTAATGTCACTTTTCTATCCAAAGGCAGAAGAAACTACCTTGTTATTAATTTTAAGAAAAACGTATAAAGGGGTGCATTCCAATCAAATTGGTTTTCCTGGTGGTAAAGCAGAGAAGTTTGATCCGGACTTACTGCATACCGCATTACGAGAAACTCATGAAGAAGTAGGCGTGCTGCCAGAAAAAGTAGAGGTGATAAAATCGTTGACAGAACTCTTTATTCCTCCAAGTAATTTTGAAGTGCAGCCCTATATAGGCTTGTATAAAAATCCTAGTCCGTTTATTATTCAAGAAAGAGAAGTTGCGGCCTTAGTTGAAGTTTCTTTGCAAGATTTCATGGATGATACCGCAATTTTTAGTCAAAATTTAACAACATCCTATGCGGAAAATATAGACGTACCTGCCTTTAAATTAAATGGTTACACGGTTTGGGGAGCTACTGCAATGATGTTGAGCGAAGTAAAAGAGTTATTAAAGCAAGTACTATAAAGCTTATTTTGTAATTTTGCAGGTACAAAATTAACTTCGATGCCCCTATTTAAGAAAAATCCTTTTGGACATAATTTATTTATTAAGAAATGGTTGATACGTATTTTAGCCTTGCTCTCGCATAGACGATATAAAGGTTTTAATACTTTAGAAATAGAAGGTGCAGACATTTTGCGTAGTCTTCCAGATACTAATGTATTATTTGTAAGTAATCATCAGACCTACTTTGCCGATGTTGTGGCTATGTTTCATGTGTTCAATGCTAGTTTAAGTGGTCGGGATAATAATATTAGAAATATAGGGTATATCTGGAAACCGAAACTTAACATGTATTATGTTGCAGCAGCGGAGACTATGAAAAAAAGTTTGTTAACAAAAATTTTGGCTTACGCAGGATCTATAAGCGTAGAACGTACCTGGAGAGCAGAAGGGAAAGATGTAAACAGACAAGTTAAAATGAGTGATATTTCTAATATAGGAAAAGCACTTGATGATGGTTGGGTAATTACGTTTCCACAAGGGACCACCACGCCTTGGAAACCTTTACGAAAAGGTACGGCGCATATTATAAAAAAATACAAGCCTATTGTTGTGCCTGTGGTAATTGATGGTTTTAGACGTTCTTTTGATAAAAAAGGATTGCGGGTTAAAAAGAAAGGTATTCTACAATCTATGGTGGTAAAAGCACCCTTAGAAATAGACTACGAAAACGAATCTTTTGAAGCTATAATTGAGAAATTAGAATACGCCATTGAGCAACATCCTTCTTTCTTAAAAGTAATCTCAGCCAAAGATTTAGCGGCCTTAGAAGAAGAAAATAAACAACGTAAATGGCGTGTTTAAATTTCTAACTTTTTAAGTTCTGCATAATTGCTATTTAGCTTTCTTAGAAGCAATCCGTAAAGTAAAAAATACACAACTCCCATCACTGCAATCATAATTAGGCCAAAGACTCCAATGGTAATAATTAAGGTTGTTTTTAATTCAACAGGGTTGATGTTTTCTGCATTAGCACTCATATCTGTAAGGAGTGAGGAAAAGTCATTGTTCAAGTAAATACCCAACATAAACATTACAATCATTACAAAAACCATTGATAATGAAAAGATAATGTAGTGCTTTACAGTTTTTCGTGTTTTTAAGATTTTAGCCATTAAATGCTTGGCGTTATCTAGCACTGAAATTTCTTTATAGCGACTGTAAAATTGGTAGATGAAATAGAAAACTACCGCATAGTAAAATACTGAAAATCCTATGAAATAGTTATCAAAACCAGTAGTGCCAAAAAGGTCTATTTTGTTTTTTGTAGAGGGCAGTAAGTAGAGTAGGTGTGGTAATACAAACTCTAAAATACTAATCACAAATATCCACTTTACGATAGAAGAAGATTTCTTCCATAGCATTTTATAGATTTCATTGTAGGTCAATTTTGGGTGTTCTACTTCCTTCTTTTGCCAATCTCTTTTTAATAATTCTAGTTCATCCATCATGCTATAATCTTATGGATTAAGTATGGTTCTTAATTTTGTCTTGATCCTATTCATCTTCACTCTTGCATTTACTTCAGAGATACCCAGTGTTTCAGAAATTTCTGTATAATTTTTATCTTCTAAATAAAGAAAGACTAAGGCCTTATCAATATCATTCAATTGCTTTACAGCTTTATACATTAATTTTAACTGTTGTTCTTCTGTTGCGTCATATTCGTCGGCTTTTATTTTAAATATTACCGAATCGTAATCAATGGTACGTATACTCTTCTTTGATTTTCTGTATAGGGTTATTGCTGTATTTAACGCTACACGATACATCCAAGTACTAAACTTTGCATCACCTCTAAACTTTGGATATGCTTTCCAGAGTTGAATGGTAATCTCCTGAAATAAATCATTATGAGCATCCTTATCATTTGTATACAGTGTACAAACCTTGTGAACAATATTTTGATTGTTCTCAAGTTCAGTTACAAATGAATGCTCTAATTCTTTACTCACGTTGTGGTTGGTTGATGCTTATTAGTAGTACAAACTATGGTTTTGTTACAGTATTAATTAAAAAAACCGATAAAATCGTATCGGTTGTGGTATAAATTCTAAGTAACAGACTGAAAATCATTAATTTCTGTAATCTAAGGCTGGTTTCCTATCGCCTAAAAGGGGAATGTATTTAAAATCTTTTCCTCTTTTTTCTTCTAGTTCTGCTTTAGCCTCTATAATTAAAGCAGGATTTTCAAATACATCAATAGCGGTTAATGTTAAGGTTTTTGCGGCAGTCATCATTCCTTTATAGCCTATAGAAGTACCTCCGGCAGCCACCGCTTGCCAGCTATGTGCTGCTGTTCCTGGTACCCATGTTGCTGTACTTAGTCCCGCCGTTGGGACAGCGAAACTTACATCGCCCACATCTGTAGATCCAAAAGCTTTTGCCTCCGTAGCATAGGGTGCTACTGCAGTCACTTTTTGCATGTCTGTTTTTTGTAAGCCTAATGTACGTGTAATTTCATCGGCAAATAATTGTTCTTTAGGAGTATAGGTAAACCCACCTACCGTAGTTAAATTAGCGTGCATAACTTTCTGTAAGCTTAGGTTGGGCAATAATTCATGCGTACCTCCAATCATTTCAAAATCCATAGTAGTACCCGTACCTAAAGCAGCCCCTTCGGCAGCTTTCGTTAAACGTTCAAATAGATCAATCACCACATCTCTTTTATTATGCCTCACGTAATAATAAACTTCAGCAAAATCTGGAACTACATTAGGTGCTTTTCCGCCATCTGTTATCACATAGTGTATCCTTGCTTCTTGGGGAATATGTTCGCGCATCATATTTACCATAGCATTCATACTTTCTACGCCATCCAATGCCGAACGGCCTTTTTCAGGAGATGCAGCAGCGTGTGCAGAAACACCATAAAATCTGAATTTGGCCGATTTATTGGCTAAAGCCGCACCGGCACTAGCGGCATTATGGTTTCCAGGGTGCCAATGTAAGGCCACATCTACATCATCAAATAGGCCTTCTCTAACCATGTATACTTTTCCAGATCCACCTTCTTCCGCAGGGCATCCATAAAAACGGATCGTTCCTTTTTGCGCGTTAGACTTCATCCAATCTTTTATAGCTATTGCAGCAGCGGTAGATGCTGTGCCAAACAAGTGGTGGCCGCAAGCATGCCCCGCATCTTTACCGAGAGATTCCTTTTTAGGAGTTGCTTTTTGGGAAAGTCCTGGTAATGCATCATACTCACCAAGAATAGCAATTACAGGCATACCACTACCATATTCGGCTATAAAGGCTGTAGGGATTTCCGCAACGCCTTTTTTTATAGCGAACCCTTCTTGCTTCAAAGTCTTTTGTAGTAAAGCACTGCTCTGTTCTTCTTGGTACCCCATTTCGGCATAATTCCAGATGCTTTGTGCAATACCTGTATAGATTTCATTCTTTGTGTCTAATTTTTTTAAGACTTCTTCTTTGGTTTTTTGCGCTAAAAGTAAAGACATACAAAAAAGACTAACTATGCTAAATATTATGGTTTTTTTCATGATAATGGGGTTTTGCTATTTAAGCTCATTATAAAAATAGCATTTTCTTTTATGCTAGCTAAGACCGATTGTTTATTTTTACTTTTATGAGCGCAATGAACATTCCCAAAAGTAATTTCCCCCGTATCATAATTATAGGAGGTGGTTTTGCAGGTATTTCTTTAGCTAAAGAGCTAAGTAAGAAAGAAGTGCAAGTTTTGCTTTTAGATAAAAATAACTATCATACTTTTCAACCTTTATTATATCAAGTATCTACAGGTGGTTTAGAACCAGACTCCATCGCATATCCTATTCGTAAAGTTTTAAAAGATTATCCAAATTTTTTCTTTCGTTTGGCAAATGTAGAAGAGGTGGTTCCAGAGAAGAATGAGTTGATCACCAATATTGGAGCCATTAATTATGACTATTTGGTGATGGCCACAGGATCTGAAACTAATTTTTTCGGGAACAAAGAGATAGAAAAAAATGGAATGGTGATGAAATCTATTCCAGAATCCTTGAATCTTAGAAGCTTAATTTTAGAAAATTTTGAGCAAGCACTACTTACGGATGATCTTCATATGCGCGATGCCTTAATGAATTTTGTGATTGTAGGTGGCGGTCCAACGGGAGTAGAATTGGCAGGAGCATTAGCAGAAATAAAGAAAGGTATTTTACCAAAAGACTATCCGGATTTAGATACGCGAAGGGTGCAGATAAATTTAGTGCAATCTGGTGACCGCATTTTAAAGGAGATGAGTGAAAAGGCCTCTCAAAAAGCGGAAGATTTTTTAGAAGAGTTAGGGGTGCAAGTTTGGAAAAATACACGCGTAAAAAGTTATGATGGTAAGCTCGCAACAACGCAAACCGAATTATCTTTTGAAGCTGCAACCCTTGTTTGGGCAGCTGGCGTAAAAGGAGCAGCCATAAAAGGTCTCGATGCGGAAGCATTATTAATACGAGGCAACCGGATTAAAGTAAATGAGTTTAGCCAAGTAATTGGACATGAAAATATCTTTGCAGTAGGGGATGTTGCGGGAATGGAACTTCCAGACTACCCTTGTGGGCATCCTATGATGGCACAACCTGCAATGCAACAAGGTAAAAATTTAGGTAAAAACTTAACATATCTGTTAGAGAATAAACCTTTAAAGCCCTTTGTATATAAGGACAAAGGAAGTATGGCTACTATTGGCAGAAATAAAGCGGTAGTAGATTTAGATGCGTATAAATTTCAAGGAATTTTTGCTTGGTTTGTTTGGATGTTTGTACATCTATTCTTTTTAATAGGATTTAGAAACCGTATGGTGGTATTTGTAAATTGGGTATATAATTATGTTCGTTTTGATCGCGAAGCACGTTTAATTATTAGGCCTTATAAGAGAGATTACACCATGTTTAAAGAGTAATCCTGATGGGGTGTTTTCGATGCAGTATGTTAATATTAGGGTAATATTCTCTGCTACTATATGATTAGTAGTTGTTTTTAGTTATTTTTCTTGCATTATGTTTCCTAAAACTACTACAATGATCAAATTATTACTGCCGTTTACTTTTGCGTTGGGGCTTATAAACCTACACGCCCAAGAAGAAAAGAAACCTAAAAGTTTAGGAAGTTTTTCTATTTCCTCTATCGGGTATGCTAATTTCGCTAATGATGAACAGCACTCTAGTTTTATAATGGACTGGAAGATCAATGAAAAAAATGCATTGATGTTAAGAGGGTATTATGATACCAATGCGATGGGAGATGTTTTTAAACCTCAATTGCTATTTCGTAAACCTATTATAGGAAAGCTTAGTATAATAACAGGCGCGGAAATGATTATGGAACGTAATATTGTGGGAGGCGCAAGCAGCACCATGAATTTTAGTGCTATGAATGGACTAAGTTATGAGGTACAGGAAAATTTATTGATAGAACTCATGAGCGAAACTATAATAGGAAAGCAGAATTTTAATAATAATTATAATAGCAGTTTAATAAAGCTAGGAACAACCTTAAAATTCTAAAGTTACTTCCTTGGATGAAACTCATTTAGTACTTGAGCTAAATGAGACCGGTCTACATGCATGTATACTTCTGTAGTAGTAATACTTTCGTGTCCTAACATCTGCTGAATTGCTCTCAAATCTGCTCCGTTTTCTAATAAATGTGTAGCAAATGAATGTCTAAAGGTGTGTGGACTAATGGTTTTCTTTAAATCGATTTTTACAGCTAATTGCTTTATAATGGTGAAAATCATAGCCCTAGTCAGTTGTTTGCCTCTTCTGTTAAGAAATAGGATGTCTTCAAAGCCCTTTTGAATGTTTAGATGTACTCTTATTTCATTCTTATATAAAGTGATGTATTTTTTATTGATTTCGCTAATAGGAACAAAGCGCTGCTTATCTCCCTTACCCGTAACTTTAATGAAGTCTTCGTCAAAAAATAAATCAGAAATTTTAAGGTTGACGAGTTCTGATACTCTTAGTCCACAACCATATAAAGTTTCTAAAATAGCTCTGTTTCTTTCTCCTTCAGGGGTAGACAGATTTATAGCCGCGATTAAATCATTGATTTCATCTTCAGAAAGGGTGTCTGGTAATTTTCTACCTGTTTTAGGAGACTCTATTAATTCTAAAGGATTGTCTGTTCTATAGTCTTCAAAAACTAAGTAGTTGAAAAAACTTTTTAAGCCCGAAATTATGCGAGCTTGAGAACGTGGATTTACATCTTTAGAAATTTCGTAAATAAATTGTTGAACAATATGCTTATCTATTTGAATAGGAGAGGTGACTATCTTATTTGCTTCTAAAAATAAAAGTAGTTTTTGTAGGTCTAGAGAATAGCTGCTGATAGAATTTTCAGATAAACCACGCTCTATTTTTAAATAGTTTTGATAATCTCTCAATGCATTGTTCCATTTCATAGGTTAAATGTACCTGAAAAATTGGATTAAAAACAAACTTTTTTTTAGTATCTAATGACTTGATTTTGTGTATTTTGATAAAATAATTTAGATATTTTGAGTATTCCGTAGAAAATACTTTAAAATAAAATGAAATTGTCATCGTTTTCATTTCTAAGTATAACATAATCAAAAAACTTAAAATTATGAAAAAAGTGTTTTTAATTGCTGCTATGGCGTTATTTGGATTTGGTGTTCAGGCACAAGATCAAGATCAAGATCAAAGTGGTTTTAAATTAGGCTTAAATGTTCAATTACCAGTGGGTGATGCTTCTGATGTTTCTTCATTTGGTTTAGGATTGGATGCGGCGTATATGTTTGAAGTTTCTGATCAATTTGATCTAGGAGTAGCTACAGGTTTTTCAAATGTTTTTGGAAAGACTATAGATGCAGGTGAATTCGAAATTGAAATCGATGATTTCCAATACATACCTTTAGCAGCTGCCGCTCGTTACAATGCGACAGAAGAATTTTCTGTAGGTGCAGATTTAGGTTATGCTATTGGAATAAATGATGGTAATGATGGTGGTTTCTATTATAAGCCAACAGTAGGTTATATGTTGAGTGAAGGTACTCAATTAAACTTGTCTTATGTAGGCATAAGTGTAAACGATTTTACTTATTCTACAATTAATTTAGGAGTACTTTTTTCTCTTTAATTAAATTTAATATAAGATAAAAAAGGATATAAGCTTAAATGTTTATATCCTTTTTTTGCATAAAACTGAAGGATAAATTTTGCAGTGTTAGCTAAAAAAAATAGCTTTGATTTCTTAATGTAAAACAATAGATTATGAAAAGAATAGCAATATTTGTGCTTATCTTATGTGGGTTAGGCTTGTCGCAACTACACGCACAATCAGATTATAAAACAGCGGTAGGCTTAGGGATAGACTTTGGTTCAGGACAAACATTTGTAGGTCCAAGTGCTAAATTTTTCTTAGCTCCGGATACGGCTATTGAAGCTGATGTTTTATTTGCGAGTGGCTCTACATTAATCCAGGCATTCTATGAATATCATGGAGCTATAGAAGGCACCGATGGTCTAAAATGGTATGCGGGAGTAGGACCAGGGGTTACTTTATATGATGGTGGTTCTAATTTTTTAGTACGCCCGATGGTGGGGATGGATCTTAAATTTAACACTGTTCCTTTGGCGCTTACGTTTGATTGGAGGCCTGCTTTAGGCTTTAATGGAGATGGTAGTGATTTTGAAGCCGCTAGATTTGGTCTAGGATTTAGATACGTTTTAGACTAAAATAGGTGGTGTATTTAGTCAAGTGACTATACTTCGGTATTCATAGTGCATTAGATAGAATACGGTTCAAAATACTTGGTATAAAGCAGAAGATACTCTTCTGCTTTTTTTATGCCTTTTTAATTATTAATTTAGCAGAATGAAATGAACCTAGGCAAAAAGCACTAGCAGCTTTATTGTTGATTGGCGAATTGCATCAGACCAATAAAAAAACAACTAAGAACTACTTGATGAAAATACTAATACTTAACGGTCCAAATTTAAACCTCTTAGGCAAACGTGAACCAGAAATATATGGTTCGGATACTTTTGAAGATTACTTTGCTAAGCTTCAGTTTAAGTTTAAAGACCTTGAATTAGAATATTTTCAATCTAATATTGAGGGCGAACTTATCGGAAAAATCCAAGACGTAGGTTTTTCATACGATGGCATTGTGCTAAATGCTGCTGCTTACACTCATACGTCTATAGGAATTGGCGATGCCATAAAGGCGGTGACAACACCGGTTATTGAAGTACACATCTCTAATACGCATAAGCGCGAGGAATTTAGACATGTTTCTTATATATCACCGGTAGCTAAAGGTGTTATTTTAGGTTTTGGATTGCAGAGTTACGATTTAGCCATACAGAGTTTTTTATAGATCACCTTTGTTTTTTCGTAGCTTTAATGAGCCTTTTGTAGGCACTAGTTTTTTTATAGCCAGAAATAATACTCATAAGGCCAATACCAGAAAACAATCCAGTAATACCTATTTTGCCGGTATGGTCATATACGCCCCATAAGAATGCAGGTAGGTGCATTTCTTCATTAGAATTTTCCCAAGCGGCTAAGTCTGAATATAAATAGCAGCCAAAAGCAATACAGCCTATCCCTAAAAGTAGGCCTATAAATAACGGCTTGTTAGGGTTTCTAGAAGATTGGTTTAGGTACATGTTTTTCATACCTATTTTTGTAATGTGGTGATGTAGCCTGAAAATTTCTGTGAAGGGTAATCGTGTCCAAATAATCCTCTTGTTTTAAATTGTGTAAGGGATGCTTTTAACGTTTCTCGGGTAAACTTAGATGCTGCTAAATCAAAATGAACATCGCCTTCTGTATCAAATACTTCATGACGTTGTACCCAAATTGAATCAGCTTCAATTTTCTTAACTAAAAACCAAGTTGTACCGTTATCGGTCACATTGTTGCTATCTGTAGTGGTGTATAAGACCATTACTTTTTCTCCGACATGTACTTGTTCAATAGCTTTTGTTTCGTCAATATAGCTCTCTTCTTCATATATGTTATAACCTATGGTAGTAGCGATGAGTATAAGAGGTAGAATTATCAAACAATAAAACCACTTATTGAAGCTCAGTTTTTTAGGCTGTAGATTTAATTTGCTTTTTTCGAGGACATAATACTGTTCAATTTCATCGTTCCATAGTACGGGAGCAATTTCTGACTGTGTATTGTCACAGAAAAGTATGCCACTAACTTTGGTGGTTACTTTTTTTGAAAATGAGGTTTCTATTCTTTTCTGATAAAAGAGAAGTTCTAAGCAATTAGAAGTCCCGCAACCGGGACATTTACTAGGTATTTGTTTCGCTCCAACCGGATCATAATAATCTGTTACATTATAATACATACATGCGTTATTAATTGGTTGTAACAAAGATGTTGTATTTATTAAAAGAGAAAACCCCTGTTAACAGGGGTTTTAAAATATGGTTTTAGGTGATAGTTGTTTTTTATGCTTCCAATGGCTTTAAATATTTTCTGTCAATATAAAATGTAGCAAATGGTAGTAGTGCGGCAACTAGTAAAATACATAACCTCTTTAGTCCCCATTTTCTTTCGTAAGAAAATAGTACGGCTAATGCGCAGTAGGCAATAAATAAAAACCCATGTGCGTAACCTATATAAATATTAGGTTCCGGAATGCCTGCTAAGTATTTTAAGGGCATGCCTACGCCAAATAAAAGTAAATAAGAAATTCCTTCTAAAATTGCGGTAAGACTAAAAATTTTAAGCATAATTGTATGTTTTAGGGTATAAAAAATGCTGTGTTTTGGCACAGCATTTTTTGTTTTATTTATCTTATGTGCTAGTGCCTTTATAGGTGAATTACTTCATCGTAAGCAGCAGCAACAGCTTCCATTACAGCCTCACTCATTGTTGGGTGTGGGTGAATTGCTTTTAATATTTCATGACCTGTAGTTTCTAATTTACGAGCTACAACTGCTTCTGCAATCATATCTGTAACACCAGCGCCAATCATATGACAACCTAACCACTCACCATATTTAGCATCGAAAATAACTTTTACAAAACCATCTGGAGTTCCAGAAGCTTTAGCTTTACCACTAGCAGAGAAAGGAAATTTACCAACTTTAATATCTAATCCTTTTTCTTTTGCTTGTTTTTCTGTTAAACCAACAGATGCAATTTCTGGAGTACTGTACGTACAGCCAGGAATATTACCATAATCTAATGGTTCAACATGTAGGTTCGCTAATTTTTCTACACAAAGAATTCCTTCAGCAGAAGCAACGTGTGCCAAAGCTGGTCCTGGAGTAACATCACCAATAGCGTAATAGCCAGGGATGTTTGTTTGGTAGAAATCATTCACTAAAATTTTATCACGATCGGTAATAATACCAACGTCTTCTAAACCTATGTTTTCAATATTTGTTTTAATACCTACAGCAGATAATACAATGTCTGCTTCTAAATGCTCTTCACCTTTTGCTGTTTTTACAGTAACCTTTACACCTTCACCGGAAGTATCTACTTTAGTAACTTCTGAAGAGGTCATGATTTTAACACCTGCTTTCTTGAAGCTACGCTCCAATTGTTTAGAGATATCCTCATCTTCTACAGGAACTACATTTGGTAAGTATTCTACAACGGTAACATCGGTACCCATTGCATTATAGAAATATGCAAATTCAATTCCAATAGCTCCACTACCTACAACAATCATTTTCTTAGGCTGACTTTCTAAAGTCATTGCTTGTCTGTAACCAATTATTTTTTTACCATCCTGAGGTAAATTTGGTAATTCTCTACTACGAGCACCTGTTGCGATAATAATATTGGTAGCACTGTATTCTGTTACTTTCCCTTCCGCATCTTTAACAGAAACTTTTTTTCCAGCTTTTAGTGTACCGTACCCGTTGATAACTTCAATTTTGTTCTTTTTCATAAGAAATTGAACACCTTTGCTCATACCTTCGGCAACACCACGACTTCTTTTTACTACAGCATTAAAATCTTTATCTACGCCATTAACTTTTAAACCGTAGTCTTCCGCATGTTGTAAATAATTAAAAACTTGAGCAGACTTGATCAATGCTTTAGTTGGTATACACCCCCAATTTAAACAAACCCCACCAAGAGATTCCTTCTCAACGATAGCTACTTTAAATCCTAATTGAGACGCTCTAATCGCAGTTACATAGCCTCCTGGGCCACTTCCTAAAACAATAATATCAAAATTGCTCATGTATATATTTTTTTTGATGTTTTAATTTGAAGTTGCAAAGTTACAAAATCGAACGCAAAGGGGTAACTAGTTTTTGAAAATTACAAGAGAGATTTGTTACAAATAGAAAAAGGCTATTTATTTTTTTAAATAGCCTTATAAAATTCTAATTTGTTGCCGTTATTCCTAAGGTATTAAATAGGTTATTTAGCAGGAGTAAAGTGTAGTGCAGCACCATTGATACAATGTCTTTTACCTGTAGTATTTCTAGGACCATCATTAAAGACATGTCCTAAATGTCCGCCACAAACAGCACAGTGCTCTTCCGTACGCTCATAACCAATCTTGTAATCTACATCAAAAGCAACGTTGCCTTTAATTTCTTGATCAAAACTGGGCCATCCCGTGCCTGAGTCAAATTTGTTTTCACTTTTAAAAACAGGGGTGCCACAACCAGCACAAGAGTACACACCTGCTTCTTTTATCTTTAAAAGATTGCTAGAAAATGCACGTTCTGTACCTTCTTCTCTGAGAATATAATATTCTGTAGCCGTTAGTTTTTTACGCCATTCATCGTTTGAAAGACTCACTTCAAAATTTTCTTCTTGTGGGGTGTTATCGTCCATTGCAACTTTCTTCTCTTGAGATACACCGTTGCATCCAGTGACAATAAATAATACACCTAATAGGATATTCTTAATCATAGCTTTTTTTTAATTAAATTTTCTTTTCACTCTAATTTACGTAGCTCAGAATCAATTGGTCGTTAAAATTTTGATAAATGTACAGGTAGCTGTAAATAAAAAGCTCCATTAGATAATTATCCAATGGAGCTTTTAAATATTTTAAGAAGTAATTATTTCATAGAAATACGCGCAATACTTTCTTCCTCAACATTGATTGCATTTAATACGGCAGCCATGTTGGACTTATCTAGTTTAGAACTTAGAAAATCACCAGGTAGTATAACTATTCTAAAAAATTGATTTTGTGTAAAATCATCACTTAATGTAGTCATATCAAAATTTCCATCAATAAATAAATCCATATCTACAAAATTGTGTGCAAAAGTATATTGTATAGTACCTTGATTCACGAAGAAATTTTGAGGAATTAAACTCCAATTGTTTGCGGGGCCGTCAGACAAGTCTACTTCACCATCAAATCTATAAACAAGAATAGCATCAGATTCAAGAATTTCAAAATTTGTAAAATCATTAAATGTTAATCGTGTAGCAAACCAATTATTGTTCGCTTCATAATCAAAATTCACACCATCTACTTCAAAAACTTGAGCATTAATACCATCTTCACCGTCTAAACCATCTAAACCATTCGCTCCGTTTACTCCATCACTCCCTGAGCAAGAAACAAATAATACTATTGAAAACATTCCTAATAATTGTATCGCTTTTTTCATTTTTTGTATTTTAAATTATATATAGTTTTTCACTTTTAATGATAGAATCAAAAAGCATTCCATTATTAATTTCTCAGCATTTAAATGGAAACTGTTTCAAAAGTAACGTTTTATTAAATGAACTATTATTCAAACTTGATTATATTGCAGTAAATAAAATATTCTCATGCCAAACGTAGCAGTACATAGTCTATTCACAGAATTTGATATAAATCTATTTAAAGCAGGTAAGCACTTTAAATTGTACGAGAAGCTAGGATCACACCCTATTACGGTAGCGGGTGTAGACGGTACGTATTTTGCAGTATGGGCACCAACAGCCAATTCGGTGAGTGTTATAGGCGATTTTAATTCTTGGCAAGTAGGCAGTCATGAGCTTAATGTGCGTTGGGATGATAGTGGTATTTGGGAAGGTTTTATTCCGGGAATTCAAAAAGGAGCACTGTATAAATATAATATTAGGTCTAATAATTTCGGGATTAGTACGGAGAAGGCAGATCCTTTTGCACGTTTTTGCGAGAAGCCACCAAAAACAGGTTCTGTAGTTTGGGACGGTGATTACTCTTGGCAAGACAAGGCATGGATGGGCTACCGTAAGGATAAAAATGGTTTAGATAAACCTTATTCTGTTTATGAAGTTCATTTAGGCTCTTGGAGACGTAAAGCAGACAATCAATTTTTAAGTTATTTAGATTTAGCGGAAGAATTGGTGCAATATGTAAAAGAAATGAATTTTACACATGTAGAATTTATGCCGATTATGGAATACCCGTATGACCCTTCTTGGGGATACCAATTAACCGGATATTTTGCACCTACCTCTAGATTCGGAAATCCAGAAGAATTTAAAGTTTTAATAGATAAATTACACCAGAATGATATTGGAGTAATTTTAGATTGGGTGCCCTCACATTTTCCTGAAGATGCACATGGGCTAGGTTTTTTCGATGGCTCTCATTTGTATGAGCATCCGGATAGACGCAAAGGCTACCATCCGGATTGGAAAAGTCTAATTTTTAATTACGGCAGAAATGAGGTACGGGCCTATTTAATTAGCAATGCTATGTTCTGGATGGATCAGTTTCATGTAGATGCCTTACGGGTAGATGCCGTTGCTTCCATGATCTATCTGGATTACTCCAGAGAAGAAGGGGAGTGGGAGCCAAATATTTATGGGAATAATGAAAACCTAGATGCCATCTCTTTCTTAAAAGAAATGAACCAACAATTGTATGCGAGTTTTGAAGGTATACAAACCATAGCGGAAGAATCTACCGCTTTCTCGGGCGTTTCTAGACCAGTAGATTTAGGGGGCTTAGGTTTTGGAATGAAGTGGATGATGGGTTGGATGCATGATACTTTAGAATATTTCAAAAAGGAATCAATCTACAGAAAACACCATCAGAATGATATTACTTTTAGTTTAACCTATGCATTCTCTGAGAATTTTATGCTTCCTTTTTCACATGATGAGGTTGTATATGGTAAAAAATCTCTTTTAGACAGAATGCCGGGAGATGAATGGCAGCGCTTTGCTAATTTACGTTTGTTATTTGGGTACATGTTTACACATCCAGGGGCAAATTTAATTTTTATGGGAGGAGAATTTGGTCAATCATCAGAATGGAATTTTGAAAAAAGTCTAGATTGGCATTTAACACAATATGATTTTCATTCGGGCATACAATCTACTGTGAAAGATTTAAATACACTTTATAAAAACTATCCTGCATTGTATGAAAAACAATTTAGTGCAGATGGTTTTGAATGGATAGATTACGGGGATGGAGAAAATTCAGTCCTTGCGTATATCCGTAAGGGGCATGATGCGGAAAATGATGTGATTGTCATCTGTAATTTTACACCAGTACAAAGAGAAAATTACAGAATAGGAGTTCCGAAAGCAACGAAATTGAAAGAAATATTTAATAGTGATGCTAAAAAATATGGAGGCTCTGGAGTTTTAAACTCGAAAATTAAAACAGATAAAATACCATCGCACGCCTATAAGAATTCCATAGAAATTACTTTACCACCGCTAGGAATTGTTATTTTACAATAGTAAAATGTAACTATAACGTAATAGTTTATAATTGCGTAAAATATAGTTTTATTATTCGCGCATAATATCTTTTTTTTGTTAGTTAAATAATTTGATTCGCTATGATTACGAATACAGAGCTTGAATATAAAGGTAATTTGTATCCAAATGAAATTGTAGATTTCAAACAGGATACGGATAAACTATATTTCACTACGGCAAATGGAGTAATACTTCAAATTACAGTATTAAGAAATAGTATGGTCCGTTTCAGATATGCAACCGATCATAATTTTGAACCAGATTTTTCTTATGCTTTAAACAAAAACGCACTAAGAGGGTATAATGAACTTAATGTTCATGAAACTCCTACAGAATATATTATTGCTACAGTAAGAATGAGAATTCTTGTAGATAAAAAAACACTACGTACTCAAATTTCTGATCCTGAGGGCAACATTATTTGTGAAGATGAACTAGGGTTTCATTGGGAAGAGAATTACGAATACGGTGGCAATATTATTAAAATGAGTAAAATTACCCGTACTGGAGAAAGCTTCTATGGTATGGGAGATAAAGCCACGCATTCTAACTTAAAAGGCAAGCGTGTAGAAAATTGGGTCACAGATCAATATGCGTATGGTAAGGATCAAGATCCTTTATATAAAGCCATTCCTTTCTATGTAGGGCTAACAGATAATAAAGCCTACGGTATTTTCTTTGATAATACATTTAAAACGCATTTTGATTTTGCACAAGAGAAGAAACATGTAACAAGCTTTTGGGCAGATGGTGGTGAGATGAATTATTATTTCATCTATGGGCCAGAAATGGAGAAAGTAGTGCGCTTGTATACAGATTTAACAGGAACTCCAGAATTACCGCCCCTATGGGCTTTAGGTTTTCAGCAGTCTAAATGGAGTTATTTCCCAGAAAGTAGGGTTAAAGAAATAGCAAAAAACTTCAGAGATCTGAAAATTCCCTGTGATGGTCTATACCTTGATATTGATTACATGGATGGGTTTAGATGTTTTACATGGGATAAAAAATTGTTTCCTGATCCAAAAAGAATGATTGCCGAATTGGCAGAAGATGGTTTTAAAACCGTAGTCATGATTGATCCAGGAATTAAGATTGATAGAGATTATTGGATTTACCAAGAAGCCATGGAGCATGACTACTTCTGTAAAAGGGGAGATGGGCCTTATATGCATGGTAAAGTGTGGCCAGGGGAATGTAATTTTCCAGATTTCACCAATCCTAAGGTAAGAAAATGGTGGGCCGAACTCTATAAAGAGTTTATGGCAGATATGGGAGTGCATGCGGTTTGGAATGATATGAATGAGCCTGCGGTGATGGAAGTACCTTCTAAAACAGCCCCATTAGATACACGTCATGATTATGATGGTCACCCAAGTACGCATAGAAAAGCACATAATATCTATGGTATGCAAATGGTGAGGGCTACGTATAACGGAGTCAAGAAGCACGTGTACCCAAAGCGTCCTTTTGTGATTACAAGAGCGGCCTATGCCGGTACACAACGTTATGCGTGTACTTGGACTGGAGATAATGTAGCTACCTGGGAACATTTATGGTTGGCAAACGTGCAAATGCAGCGAATGTGCATTAGCGGCTATTCTTTTGTAGGTTCTGATATAGGTGGATTTGCAGAACAGCCAGATGGTGAATTGTTTGCCAGATGGGTGCAGTTAGGAATTTTTCACCCTTTCTGTAGAGTGCACTCTAGTGGGGACCATGGAGATCAAGAGCCTTGGTCTTTCGGGGAAGAAATTACAGATATTGTTCGGAAATACATTGAATTAAGGTATCAGTTATTACCGTATTTATACACCATGTTTTATAAATATTCTAAAGAAGGATTGCCTATGCTTCGGGCCTTGGTTTTATATGATCAAGAAGATCCTCAAACGCACTTTAGAACCGATGAATTTATCTTCGGACAGCAAATTTTAGTGTGCCCTATTCAAGAACCTAACTCTAAAGGTAGAAGAATGTATGTGCCTAGAGGAAACTGGTATAATTACTGGACCGGAGAAGTAATTGCTGGTGGTATGGAGAAGTGGGTTGTAGCAGATATAGACAAGATACCAATGTTTATAAAAGAAGGCGCTATGATTCCTAAGTACCCAGTACAGCAGTATGTAGGAGAACTTAAAGTTTTAGAATTACTGATAGACGTGTACTTCAAGCTGGGGGTAGAAAACTCTACGGTTTATGAAGATGCGCAAGATGGTTTTGACTATAAAAAAGGAAGGTACAGTCTCCGTAACTTTAAATTAAATGGTAAAGAGAATGAACTTATTATTCAACAATTTAAAGATGGTACATATACTACATCTTATGAAACTATAAAAATGCAATTACATGGATTGCCCTTTACAATAGAATCTGTTTTAATTGATAGTGAAAAGGTAAGTCTGGATGATGTGAAACTTCTAGAAAACAACTGTATTGAAGTGAATAAAGAATTTACAACATTACAATTATTAGGGAGCTAATTTTTTGTAATTTTAACCACTAAACATTAACTATATTAAAGAATATGCTTTATGTGTAACTTATTAAGGTTGTATTCTTTAAGCGATTAAAAATATTATTATGAAAAAAATTATTTTAATTCTTGCCATATTTATAGGCGTATCTGCTTGTAAAACAAATCCGTTTACGGGAAAGAAAATGCTTAACGCATTTCCGAACAGTCAAATTTTTCCAACAGCCTTTGCGCAGTATGATCAATTTTTAACCGAAAATAAAACGGTTGAGAATACGGCAGATTCAAGAATGATTACAACGGTAGGTCAAAGAATTGCATCCGCTGCAGAACGTTGGTTAACTGCAAACGGTTATCCAGGATATTTAAATGATTATAAATGGGAGTATAACTTAGTGCAAGATGAGACCGTAAATGCATGGTGTATGCCTGGAGGGAAAATCGTATTTTATACAGGAATATTGCCTATTTGTCAAGGAGAAACAGGAGTAGCGGTTGTTATGGGGCACGAAGTTGCTCACGCATTGGCAGATCATGGAGCGCAACGTATGACCGCCAGTTATGGTCAGCAAATTGGTGCTGTAGTGGGTAATGTGGCCCTAAAGGATGAGAAAGCTTTAGGTTTGTTTAATCAATACTATGGGGTAGGATCAAATGTTTTAGGAATGTTACCTTTTAGCAGAAGCCACGAAACAGAAGCAGATAAAATAGGCTTGCAAATTATGGCAATTGCGGGCTACAACCCAGATGAAGCTGCGGAGCTTTGGAAAAGAATGAAAGCAAATAGTGGTGCATCATCTACACCAGAATTTATGAGTACACACCCTTCTAATGACACGCGAATTAATAATCTAACCGTTTGGGCGCCAGAAGCAAAAGCTGAAGCGGCTAAATTTGGTGTTACTAGTTTTAAATAATAGTAGTGAAATTTAATTATTAAGTAATATATTAAGCTGTTCTTTTAAAAGGACAGCTTTTTTTATTTAAAAAAATCAACCAACAACCACAAACATGGCAAAAATTCAAGCAGAAAAAGGGAGTAAGAAATTATTAAACGCCTGGGCTTTTTATGATTGGGCAAACTCTGTTTATACCTTAACAATTGCCTCTTCTATCTTTCCTATTTTTTATTCAGCGCTTTTTGCGTCTTCAGATCAATTGGTTACCGCATTTGGATATGAAATGAAGCCGACTGTGCTAATTTCAATAGTCACGGCTTTTACTTTTCTAACGGTAGCAATATTGTCGCCAATATTATCGGGAGTAGCAGATTATGTAGGAAATAAGAAAATGTTCATGAAGTTTTTCTGCTATGTAGGAAGCATTGGTTGCATGGGGTTGTATTGGTTTAGCTTGGATTATATTCACTTAAGTATGTTTTTCTATTTTATGGGGCTAATTGGGTATTGGGGGAGTTTGGTTTTTTATAACTCCTACCTGCCAGACATCGCTTTTGAACACCAGCAAGATAGTATTAGTGCTAAAGGATTTTCTTTGGGATACGTTGGTAGTGTCTTATTACTAATTCTAAACTTAGCCATGGTCATGATGCCTGAACTGTTTGGCTTTGAGGTTGGAGATACAGAAGAATCTTTAAACCTTGCCAAGTTTGAGGCTATGAAAATCTCCTTTATTACAGTGGGTATTTGGTGGGCGTTATTTAGTCAGTATACTTTCTACGTCTTACCTAAAGGGGTGTCTACAGGACATAAAATTACAAAGTCGGTTGTCTTCAACGGTCTAAGAGAACTGAAACTAGTGTGGGAGAACTTAAAGCTAAATAGAAGGTTAAAACGCTATTTGGGTGCATTTTTTGTATTTAGTATGGCAGTGCAAACCATTATGTTAATGGCTGTTTATTTTGGAGAAAAAGAAATAAGTTGGGCTACAGATTCTGAAAAAACAACGGGACTTATTATAAGTATTTTGGTCATCCAATTAGTCGCGGTGCTGGGGGCTTTTGTAACGTCTAAGGCATCTGCGAAATTTGGAAATATCAACACTTTAATTGCGGTTAATTTTATATGGTTGTGTTTGTGTTTTTATGCCTTTTTTATGATGACACCTATGCAGTTTTATATTGCGGCAGGTTTGGTAGGTCTAGTTATGGGAGGTGTGCAGTCTCTTGGCCGCTCTACATATTCTAAGTTTTTGCCAGATACAGAGGATACAACCTCGTATTTTAGTTTTTACGATGTTGCGGAAAAAATAGGTATCGTTATCGGAATGATAATTTTTGCTGTTGTAGATCAGGTGAGTAGCATGCGATATGCCATACTATTCTTGTTCGTATTTTTTCTAGCAGGTATTGTTTTACTGTTTAGAGTGGAGAAAAAATGATATAAAATTGTCTTTTAGTGAATATTTTATATACAATTAAGTATATTAGCAATATCAGTATATTTTGTTAATTTTTCCTTGAACCAATACCCGCCAATTATGAAAATTATTTTTACTATTCTAAGTTTAGCCATAGTGCTTGTTTCTTGTAGCAGTAATAGTGTAGATTTAGCGATAGACAATCCAACTTCAAGTCCAGTATTATTAAAAGTAGATTCTTTGGAAGTAGAAATTCCTGCTGAACAAGTGGTTTGGGTAGAAATGGGAAAAGGCCAACATACGATTACTTTAGAGAATGATAGTATCGTAGATTTCAATTTTACAGCAGATGTTTATATGGTGAACCCTACATTAACGGAGTACTTAATGTCAGGTGAGTATTATGGAGATAACAGCACCTATAGCATGTATGAGTTAACTAATGCGCAAAAAACGGTGGAGTTTTTAGGTCTTGAATTGGAAGGGAACTATGCTTTAATTACAGGCTTAATTAATCCTGTAACATGGGATTATGGGCCAAGAGAAGCCTTACCGGAAATGATTCAGATGGAGGAAGGAGATAGTTATGAAGTACTACAAAAATTATTTTCGCCGCAAGAATTTATAGCAGAAATCAATAATGCACGTGAGTCGGAATAATTTAATCTTAAACCTTTAAATTTTGTTCATAGGGATTCACGCTACTTGGGATGTATATAATTGTAACACGGAAAAACTTTCTTTTGTTCCTTATATTAAAAAATCTCTTCATAAAATAACCGCTACCTTAGATTTAGAAGAGCTTAACGAGGCTTTTAAACAATTTGAACCTGTAGGAGTTACCGGCTTCATCTTATTAGCAGAAAGTCATATAAGTATACATACGTGGCCAGAACATAACTATGCTGCTGTAGATGTCTTCTCTTGTAAAGCTTTTGATGCAGCTGTAGTCACAAGTTTGCTAAAAGAACTTTTTGAATCAGATCAGATCACATTAAATCAATTAAATAGGGGAGAACTAAAACTAGCTCAGAAGATTAATTTTCCAGCTAAATAATATAGTGCGACATAAATTCACAATCATCAGAAATTATCGCATTTTCTTCTGAACGTAAATTCAAGGCAGAAGGTTGGTTTGTGAAAAATATTCCTGCTTGGTAATAATAGTTTTCTAAATCTCTTTCTAGAGGATAATATTTTTGATATACGACATCCTGATTTGCATAATCGCCTTTAGACTTCGTATTTAGCGTTCCTTTTATATCTATATTCTCACCTAACCTTCCGTAAACAGGTTTTGTTACATAGTCATTATAGTAGGGTGTTTCTGTAAGTGTCTGGGCGATGTAATGATTTGGGAAATGCGTGGTAATATAAGCCATGAATTTCTTATTCTGCCATATGGCGGTATAAGGCGGATTCAAAACAGTACATAAATCTTTAAGGATAATACCAGATAGATCTTTTGCTAGTTGAGGTTCTTCATTGAACATCCAATCCCAAGGAATCATTTTAAACCAAACATCTACAATTTGATATTCGCCATTAATTTCATAAAGTATGCCATTTTCTTGAGAAAAAGTTACCTCTTCTAAATTGGTGTAGAATGTTTTATATCCTTCTTCATGTGCAATGTCTAAAATAGAATTTACATTAAGAACATCTTCTTCGTATCCAAAAGAAGAACCTAAAATAAAAGGATTAGGATGGTCTATTGTAGTTTTTAAATGTCTTAAAGTTTGCGCAATATCTGTAGCTAAATTATTGAATTGCATGGTGTTATTGCCTTTCAATTCTTTATTTTGTAAGGATTGCCAATGTATAGTTTCAGGTAAGGTGCTGCAAGTATCTGCGTTAAATTCTATAATACTAGAATCTCGCTGTTTGATACCTCCATTGATATCAAATCTACCGTATAGAAAAGGATGTTTTGTTCTGTTTTTCCAACTGTGATTTATGCAATCATGAAAAAAATCAGGAATGTCTAAAAGTCTCAGCTGATTCTCTCGTAGGATCTTTTCCGTTGCTTTTTCATACAAAGCATACGCACCAGCACTAAGTTTTTTGAAATTTTCTATTTCAAAATTATGGAGTCCTAATAATTCTTCAGAAAAATAATCTTGTTTTAAATACCACAGTAAATGGTGTGATACATCTTTTTTTTTAAGTCGTTTTATTTCTTTAAAACGACTATCCTCCAAACGATCTAAACGATTTTCCACTTCCGTATCCTTTTGATGATGTTCCTGGTACTCTAACTTTTCTTGAGGTTGCAGAATTGGTTAAATCATTCTTTAATCCTGTAGATTTATTATAGGCGCTGGCATCTTTATAGTAACCAGAATTTGGAGATACATTAGATAAGTTTCTATTGAAATAAGAAGACGCTAAAGAATAATATAATATAGAGCGCAAACCAGATCTATTACGATATCCGCTTTCTTCAGAACCATTATCTATTTTAGCCAAAGACAAGGTGTCTATCTGTCCGTTTAATCCATGAACAATGGCTATAGAATTTTCTTTTTTGTCAATAATTCGTTCGTCAATAATCTTGTAATCATCACCAGGTTCAATTTCTTCAACTTCTGTGACTGTGCCTTTGGTAGTTTCGTAGATGGTTTTTTCTTCAGAATCCTTTAATTTAGGACTTCCGTCGCTGTCTCCGCAGCTAATTACCAATATTGAACTACTTAAAACAGCGGCTAGCATCATTTTTCTTAAAAATGCTAATCCAGTCATCATTTTTTTATTCATCTTTGAAATTGTTTTCTATTATGTAACGATATTCAAACATAACTAATTTTTATGAGAAAAAGAATACTTATTTCGTTTGCTGTCTTTATAGCAGGGCTTTGTTCAATTATATATGAGCTTTTAGTAAGTACAACAGCAACTTATTTTTTGGGAGATGGCGTAAGACAATTTTCTATAATTATCGGTGTTTATCTGTTTTCAATGGGTATCGGAGCCTTTTTATCAAAATTCTTTAGAGAAATGCCTTTAAAGTTTTTTGTACATATAGAATTTCTATTGGGGTTAATAGGAGGTATTTCAGTGCCGTTGCTTTTCTACTCCTTTGTAAGTGTAGACGCTTTAACGCTTCAGATTATATGCTTGGCAATAATTTTTCTAATAGGTCTTTTAACGGGGATGGAAGTGCCGCTGCTTACTTTTGTTTCTGACGAATCTGATTTTAAGAATAACCTATCAAACGTATTGTCTTTAGATTATATCGGCGGACTGTTGGCCACCTTGCTTTTTCCCTTTTTATTGTTGCCTTTCGTTGGCTTGTATTACTCCTCTTTGATATTTGGTATTTTCAATATTTTATTAGGCTTGGCGCTAAATCATGTTTTTTTAGAAAAATCAAAAAAAACACTATTCTTAGGACTACTCTCTATTACAGTATTATTGGTCTTGGTTATTTTTGGCGGACAGCTATTAAAAGCATGGGATCATGCGATCTATAAAAACCCGATAGTTTTAAATGAGCAGACGCCCTATCAAAAAATTGTGGTGACTAAAAAGCAAGAAGACTTGCGATTGTATTTAAATAGAGTTATCCAGTTCTCTTCGGCAGATGAATATAGATATCATGAGCCTTTGGTGCATGTTCCTATAAGTTTGCATGCACAACCCAAAACAGTCTTGATTTTGGGAGGAGGAGAGAACTTAGCAAGTAGAGAAGTGTTAAAACATGAACTTGTTGCGGCTATAGATGTGGTAGATATAGATAGTACGATGTTTCATTTGGCCAAGACCGATCCTAATTTTGTAAAAGTAAATGACGGAGCGGCAAAGAATAAACGAGTGCATCTTATTGCAGAAGATGCTTTTACTTTTTTGCATCGAATTGATAAGAAATATGATATAATCATTGCAGATTTACCGGATCCTACAAATGAAGCTATTGCAAGGTTGTATAGCAAGCAGTTTTTTTTATTAGCAAAACAAAAGCTAAATAAGAATGGGTTGTTTGTTACGCAGTCCGGAGAAATTTACTTTTCAAATTCTGTTTTTAGTTGCATTAATAACACTTTAACGGAGGTTTATAAGCATGTAAAACCCTACCATACATACATACCTTCATTTGGAGATTGGGGTTTTATCATTGCTAGTGATATTCCTATTGATGAGCAAGATGTAAAAAGAGACTTGCCAGATAATCTAAAGTTTTTAACGGAAAACCAATTTCAGATGGCCTTTGAGTTTCCTAAAGACATTCAAATAGCAGAAACAAAAATAAATACTTTAGACAGTCCTATTATTCTAAATTACTTTTTAGATGATTGGAATAAATGGAAAACAGATTTACAATCGGGTACCAAATAAAAAACCCCTTAATTAAAAGAGGTTTTTGACTTTTCGATTTTTGATTGATCTTTACTTTTTAGAAACACTACCAGACCCCGATATCTTCGTGTTTATTTTGCTAGGATTACCACGATAGCTAATATCTCCAGAACCAGAGACCCTAGCTTTAATGCTCTTATTTGCGACAACTTGTATATCTGCAGAGCCAGAAACCGTTGCCTCTACATGATCAGTAGCTAGTTCATAGGCTTCTATATTTCCAGAACCAGAAATAGTCGCTTTAAATTCAGTAGTACTACCACTCAAATTCATATCTCCAGACCCAGACATAGTTGCAGAAATAGCGTTGGCTTCAAGGTGTAGCGTAATATCTCCTGAGCCAGACATGCTTGTTTTAAACTTAGAAGTTTTAAGTGTTTTTTTACTAACAACATCACCAGAACCTGAGAGTGAAAGTGCTTCAATTTCTTCAACAGGGATTGTTATTTTAATGCTATTCTTCCATTTAGAAGGTTGTATGTTTTTGTTATTTTCTATTTTTATAACGAGCTGATCATCTTTAGTTTCGGTAATAATATATTCCAAAAGATTTTCCTCTCCAGTAATACGTATTTCCCCTTCGTTGCCATCTACTAATTCAATATCAAAAAAGCCACTAATGGTAATAGCATCATAATCTCCTGTGGTTCTTTCTATAGTTTTAATGACGCCATTTCCTTTAATTTTTTTACCCCATTGCGCAGAACAGGAAGTAATTGTAGCTAAGACTAAGGCTGCGATAAATAAATTTTTCATGATTTTTGTTCTTTTTTTTGATTGATTGTTTTTTTAGTTTTTGCTGAAGGATACTCCACCGTAATCACTCGTTATAGATACTCTGTTAGCGCTGGATGACTTTCCATAATATCCTTGATAGAATTTCTCACTAGACTCTTCCTTACTCACAATAATTTCAAAATTGTCCTTACCACTAACTCCGGCATATTCTGTACTAATTTCAAAATTAAAATGGTAGTCAGGATGGTATCCAATTTTTACTCCGGTATAATCAGAACGAATGGTTAGATTATTAGCATCTGCAGCCATATTTCCTATTTGAATACCGCCGTAATCAGAAGTGATGTCTACATTACCATGTACCGTTCCTAATTTCACATTAATATAATCACCATTCCCATCTACATTATTTACCTCCTGCACTTCAATCTTACCATAATTATTATGGTAGATTAAATTTTGCATTTTAGAAATTGTACCATTGGTGTAATCAGAATTGATGTCTAAATCTTCGGCCTTATCAATTGTAAATCCAGAATAGTCTGCCTTTATTTTTCCGCTTTTAATATAACCAATGGTAGATTTTGAAGTGTAATCAAAATTCAATTCATTATTTCGGCCATGTAGCTCACCAATTTCTAGACGGCCATAGTCGCAAGAAATTTTTGCATGACCATCTATTCTATCTAGGGTAATACTTCCGTAGTCATTGTTTAAATGAACACTGTTTTTAACAGGGACTTTAATGTTGTAATCTATTTGCATATTTACATTGCTGTTATTTCCCCAGCCCCAGTTCCAACTACTCTTATTCTCGTTAAATAAAGTTTTGGCAGAAACAATGCTACTCGTTCCATCAATAGCTATGGTTATTCCATTTAGCTTATCGGAAACTTTTTCTTCGTTATTTCCATTTACAGTAATATGAACTTCAATAACTACTTTGTTTTCATTCCATGACGTAATGTTTAGGTTTCCATAACTGTTAGATACTTTTAAAAGAGCATCAGAATTTACAGTAAACTCTTTTTTAATTGTTTTTTCTTTGGTATGTTTTCCTTTTAGGCCATCTGTTGCCATCAACTTTAAGGGTAGAATGGCGGCTAAAAGCAACGCGTATTTATATAATTGTATTCTCATGTTCTGATTTTTTGATATTTTTTATTTCTTCAATTTGTTGTAAAACATCTTCTAGCAAGTCTATTCTTGTTTGAAAATTGGTAATCATAGCGCTTAGTATTAATTTACTGTTACCACCATTGATTAAATCTGTTTCTAATCCTTTGTAATTCTTTTCTAACTTAGATAGTTGAATCATAGTGTCATCTACTATTTTTTTTGTTTCTGGAGAATTTTCACTTTGTAATTTCTTCACTTCTTGAGCAATAACATTCGCAAAATAAAATTCTGTGTTTGATATCTCTGGTGATATTTCTACCACTTGATCATTAATAGAATTACTATCATTCAGAAGCAAAAAGCCTAGTCCAAAAACGAGCAATAAACTAGCTGCGATAAAAAGAAATTTATAAGGTGTTTTCTTTTTCTTAGGGATGCTCTTTACGCCGTTAGCCGTATTCAGTTTTTCTAAGAACCGAAGCTCGTGCCCTTTGCTTGGCTCTTCTGTGTCCCAACGACCTTCGTGCTGGTCAAATAATTCGTCTATCCTATCCTTCTCCATCTTATATTGCCATTAATTTTTTTCGCAAACTGTCTTTCGCCCTAGAAATGGTTGTCCTACAATTTGCATAACTTAAATTCATAATCTCACTTATTTCTTCATAATCAAACCCTTCAATTAAATGTAAGGTCAAAGAAATTCTGTAATTGTCTTTTAACTGTTTCATGGTTTCCATCACTTTTTGAGCCTTTTGTTCCGTAAACACATAATCAGAGGCAATTCCGTCAGTATCCTCGACCTTATACATTACTTCGTCCAGTGCAACTTCATTTTTCTTTAGTTGCTTTCTGTACTGGTAGATACTGTTGTTTATCACAATGCGCTTTAACCAGGCTCCAAACGCTACCTCTCCTTTAAAGGAATTTAGTTTGGTAAATGCGCTTAAAAACGACTCTTGCATGACGTCTTCTGCAATGGCACTATCTTTTACAATCCTTACCGCAGTGTTAAACATTGCTTTGTAATACCTATTGTAAACTTCTAGTTGCGCACTTTGTTTTCCGTTTAAACACATTTGCAACAATGTATCAATATGTTCTTTTTTGTGGCTCAAAAAATGGTTGTTTTGTAGTAATGATGATTCTGTTTCTGTAATGTTACACTTTTTTTAAAATATTTTTTATGTGTTGGCATAAGAATTGCTTTTTATAATTGAAAAAAAGTTGCTATCCTTACTAACTCCTGTAGTTATTAGGGTTTTCAGCCTATGTTAAAAAATAAATACTAAACAGATTTCTGCACTACGGTGACAGAATGACCGAAATATAACTATGGGAAATTCTAAATTTTCAAATTTTGACAATATGTCGTTACAAGGTATCGATGAAGATTCTGAGTTAATACCTCTTCTAACTCCAGAAGATGAAGAGGAGATGAACAGTGAAAAGCTGCCAGAAACATTACCAATATTACCCTTGCGTAATACGGTTTTATTTCCGGGGGTAGTTATCCCTATTACGGCAGGGAGAGATTCCTCTATCGCCTTAATAAAAGATGCTAATAATGGTAGTAAAGTCATTGGGGTTGTTTCTCAGAAAGATGAGAATGTAGAAAACCCAGGAGTAAAAGATATTAATACGCTAGGTACTGTCGCCAGAATTTTGCGAGTTTTACAAATGCCTGATGGGAATACTACGGTAATTATTCAGGGTAAAAAACGTTTTGAAGTAGCCGAAGTACTTACTGAAAAGCCATACATGACGGCTACAGTTCGAGAAGCTAAAGAAGAGCGTCCTGATCCTGTTAATCCAGAATTCTTAGCAATTATAGAATCTGTGAAAGAATTAGCTTTAAAAATCATCAAGGATAATCCTAATATTCCTAGCGATGCTTCTTTTGCGATAAAAAATATTCAAAGCAATTCTTTTCTAATCAACTTTGTATCTTCTAATCTTAGCGTAGATGTAGATATTAAACAAGAACTTTTAGAGATTCCTAGTTTGCAAGAACGTGCTTTAGCAATGCTAAAGTATATGAATGTTGAGCTTCAGAAATTAGAGCTTAAGAATGATATTCAGTCTAAAGTTCGTACGGATCTAGATCAGCAACAACGAGAGTATTTCTTACATCAACAGATGAAAACCATTCAAGAAGAATTGGGTGGCGGGTCTTATGAAGAAGAGATTGAGGAAATGCGTAAAAAAGCTAAAAAGAAGAAATGGGGCAAGAAAATTAATGACCATTTCATGAAAGAGCTTGCTAAAATGCAACGTATGAATCCGCAAGTGGCAGAATACAGCATTCAGCGCAATTATTTAGAGCTGTTTATAGACTTACCTTGGAATGAATTTTCTAAAGATAAGTTTGACTTAGCTAGAGCTCAGAAAATTCTAGATAGAGATCATTACGGTTTAGAAGATGTAAAAAGAAGAATCATAGAATATTTGGCTGTGCTTAAGCTGCGTAATGATATGAAATCTCCAATTTTATGTTTTTATGGGCCTCCGGGAGTTGGTAAAACTTCTTTAGGAAAATCTATAGCAGAAGCTTTAGGAAGAGAGTATGTGCGGGTATCTTTAGGAGGCTTGAGAGATGAAGCTGAAATTCGCGGACATAGAAAAACATACATAGGGGCCATGCCAGGTCGTATAATCCAAAGCTTGAAAAAAGCAGGGAAATCTAATCCTGTTTTTATTTTAGATGAAATAGATAAATTATCTAATAGCCATCAAGGAGATCCTTCTTCGGCCATGTTAGAAGTTTTAGATCCAGAACAAAATAGCGAGTTTCATGATAATTTCTTGGAGATGGGCTATGACCTTTCTAAAGTTATGTTCGTAGCTACCGCTAATAATATTGGAAATATTCAGCCAGCATTGCGTGACCGTATGGAAATGATTCCTGTAAGTGGTTATACTATTGAAGAAAAAGTAGAGATTGCAAAAAGACATTTATTACCTAAGCAGCTTAAAGAACATGGTCTTTCCGATAAAAATCTTAAAGTAGGGAAACCACAATTAGAAAAAATTGTGGAAGGCTATACGAGAGAATCTGGTGTGCGTGGTTTAGAAAAGCAAGTGGCTAAGGTAGTACGTAATACGGCTAAGAATATAGCGATGGAATTAGAGCACAATCTTAAACTTACGAATGACGATATAGTGACAATTCTAGGTCCAGCACGTATGGAGCGTGATAAGTATGAAAACAATGATGTTGCGGGTGTAGTTACAGGATTAGCTTGGACCAGTGTTGGGGGAGATATTCTATTTATAGAATCTATCTTAACAAAAGGAAAAGGTAATTTAACCATCACCGGTAACCTTGGTAAGGTGATGAAAGAATCGGCTACTATTGCCATGGAGTATATTAAATCTAATTGTGATTTATTTGGTATTGATGCAGATGTTTTTGAAAAATACAATGTGCATATTCACGTGCCAGAAGGAGCAACGCCTAAAGATGGTCCGAGCGCGGGTATTACAATGCTAACGTCTCTAGTTTCTTTGTTTACGCAACGTAAAGTGAAGAAAAGTTTGGCGATGACCGGTGAAATTACATTAAGAGGTAAAGTGTTGCCTGTAGGTGGTATTAAAGAAAAAATCTTAGCAGCAAAACGTGCACGTATCAAAGAGCTCATTTTGTGTGAAGAGAACAGAAAAGATATTCTTGAGATTAAAGAAGAATATTTAAAAGGCTTGACATTTCATTATGTAACAGAAATGCATGAAGTGGTTGCATTAGCAATTACAAACCAAAAAGTAAAAAACGCTAAAAAGCTGTAAAAGCATTTTTTTATAACTGATTTTTTAAAAGGATGGTTGTTGATTTAATAACCATCCTTTTTTTCTAAAATATTTCCTAACTAAAAGAGAGAACTAAACATTTCTTTTTAATTTTATTCCATGCGAAAAATTACGATAGCAATAGATGGATTTTCATCTACAGGAAAAAGTACGATAGCCAAGCAACTGGCCAAGGCTCTAGGATATATCTATGTAGATACTGGGGCTATGTATAGAGCAGTGACCTTATTTGCTATGCGCAATGAGTTTATTGGTACGGAGAGTAGTAATATTGAGGCGTTGGTAAAACTGTTGCCTAAAATAAATCTAAAATTTGTTTACAATGAAACAGTAGGCTTTGCAGAGATGTATTTGAATAATGAAAATGTAGAAAAAGAAATTAGGACGCTAGAAGTATCTAGAAATGTAAGTCAAATTGCTACCATTGAAGAAGTACGCTACAAATTAGTAGAGATGCAAAAGAAAATGGGGCAGGAGAAAGGTATTGTCATGGATGGTCGTGATATAGGAACCGTGGTTTTTCCTGAAGCAGAATTAAAATTGTTTATGACGGCATCTGCGGAGAAGAGAGCAACTAGACGGTATAAAGAATTACTAGATAAAGGAGATGATGTTACTTTTGAAGAAGTACTTAAAAATGTAGAACAAAGAGATTATATAGATTCTCATAGAGAATTTTCGCCGTTAAAATTAGCAGATGATGCTATTGAGTTTGATAATAGCGATATGGGGCTTGAAGAGCAATTTGAACGTATTTTAGGCTATGCTCAAAGGGTGATTAATAAACTGTAATTAGTGATATTGTTTTTGGCCTTTAACTGTCGATTAATAAAAAGCGAGGTGATCTCAATAAAAAGATAATCTCGCTTTTTATTTTAGTATTTAATTACTGCTAAAACTCCATACTTGACCTATAGATTGTCCTCCGTTACTGTCCTTGGCAATAATCTTCCAATAATAAGTGTTCATCGGGTTTAATGAAATTTCTAAATGTTGAACATTTATATTATCGCCAATTTTAATCATTGGTGGGTTATTGGTGTCTAAATAAACTTCATAAAGAAGTTGATCATTATCTACATCTGTACAGAGCCATTCTAGTTTTGTAGTATTGCTAGTTATTGCAGTATTACGTTCTGGAGCAAGCAATTGAGGAGAAAAAGGAATATGATTTGTTTCGGCAAGACCTTCAGTATAAAATTGAAATGTTGAGGAATATTCACCGCTTAGATTTTTGCTGTCAACTGCTTTAACACGCCAGTAATAAGCAGTTCCTTCCTCCAGTGTTACAGATTTTGTAGTGTTATCAACCTCAAAGGTTTGATTGTTGCTTGAGAAATTATTTGTTTTAGATATTTCAAGAATGTAGGATAAGGTATCCCCATTTGGGTCAGTAGCTTTATTCCATTCAAAATCTAAAAGATTAGTGATGCATAATAAATTGTTTGATGGGTAGATTAAAGAATTAACTTTAGTCGGGGCTAAATTTTGTTCAGGCGCTTCATCAGAACTACTGCCACTTTTTGAACATGAAACAGAAATGAGCGCTATGATTACAATAGATTTAATAGTTTTCATGATTTTAGTTTTTTAGTATTTGAATAGCGCTAGGGTTTTTACCATTAATTTTAACTATGTATACTCCAGAAGGCTCACCTACTAAGTTTAAATTTACTTTTCCATTCGTTACTAGATATGGTTTAGAGGATACTAACTGAGAATTTATATGGTATAAATCAATAGTAATCTGGTGTTCGTTTTTCGGAACTGAAATTTGAAAAATTCCACTTGTTGGATTCGGGTAGGCAACTATATCTTCTAGTATCTCAATTGATTTGCTTAATGTTCCTTCACATTGAGCGCTTGATGTTACTTTTACAATATCACCATGGCTAACCGCTACATCAAATGAATTTTCATTGGTTTGAAAAAGTAACTTCTCGTTTACTATGATATGGAAGGGAGCAGTTCCTTTTTCTATTTTTACCGATAATTTATTTAGAGAAACTACCGATTTTCCGGTTATTTCATTAGCTTCTTTTATTTCTATACTAAAGCATTGACTTTCTGTATTCCCGATGATAGAAATACAAAAATCATAAGTGCCGGGATCAAGATTTTCAAAAAGGGTGTCTTTTGTGAACGTAGTATCGCTTCCATTGAAATTTAGGGTGTAATTTTCAGGAAAATCGGCCTCTATATGTAATTTCCCATTGTGTTGATTTGGACAAGTTTCTGATGAAGTAGTAATTAGGAATTGTGTTTTTAAAACAGACCAGGAAATACCTTCTCCAGTGTCTTCAACAGCATTGATTCCGGCAGTCCATCGAGTGCCACCTAACTCATAAGCGCCAATATCGGGTGCTATACCCTTATATGGTTTTGGGAATTCTGCTATAATTTGAGCCTTATCTACTACCGGGCTTCCAGTTATTGGCATAAAATTCGATGCATCAGCATCTTCAAAAGGGGAAATGGAATTTATTAGATTGTCTTGAATATCAAAATCAGATGCGGTTGCACTAAACCAATCTCCTATATTAGAATAGTTATTGTAAATTTTATTATTTTCTTGAGTATACCCATTAACCCAAGAATCCATCGCGCGTTCAGCGTTCCAAATGGTATTATGGTAAAAATCTAAATTAGTATTGTTCCAATTAACTTGATAACCGCTCCATGAAATATTCCATATTACATTATGATGAACAGTATATCCTTTACTATTATTGTCTAAATAAATACCTGCAGCTTTACCGGGACTTCCTATAGCGTGAGAGTAGGTGGGTGCTGTAGCATCATGAAACCAGTTATGGTGAATTTCAATGTTTTTTAAATCTGCATTCCCCACGGTGTAAAAAATACCAGAATCACTATTTATTTTTTGTGAAGCAGAAACATCGTTATAGGCAACCTCAGAATTAAGACCATTAACGTACATGCCATCTCTTCCGGTATTGAAAATAGTATTTTTTAGTATTTTCATATTCGATGCACTTGTTCTAATTGGTGAGGCATGAATACCTATATAATCGATATTACTTATTTTATTTTTCTCGATAATTCCATTAGAAGCAGCCCATCCTGCTATCAGTATTCCGCTTACAGCGCTATGATCTATTATGCAGCCTGAAATAACTGTATTGTCTCCAAGCACCTCTATGGCAGCTTCACCGGCTTGTGCAGAGGTATTTGTTAAAGAGTCATGACCTTCACTCCCATGAATAATTTGACAATTGATGACTTGGTTATTGTCTGCATTGTTGTGTATTTTTACACTTCCTCCAAAAAAGTTTAATCCTTCGAGCTTAATATAATTTCCATAGAGTTGAGCGGTATATTTATTTCTCGCATACGCTACCGTGTTATCTTCTGGAATAGATCCATCGGCAGTTTGAAAATATAATGTTTTTGTTGTTTCTTCATAGTACCACTCTCGCGCATAATCTAGAGCTTCAAGCTTGTTAAATACATATAATTGACCGCGATTGTTTCCTGGGTTGTCGCGCCAAACCGTTGGATTATGGGGGGTAAAAGGCCATTTTGTGATATCTACACCGGTATAATTTATTCTTGCTGCCGTATTTGAAGTAATTGACCTTGTCCAGCTAGTTCCGGAGTGTGCTCCTAAGTAGTAAACTAAGCCGCCTGTCCAATCAATATTAGGTAGGTTGTCTACCATAAAATGCGTCCCATCACCATCTATTACAGGGGTGCTATTTATGGTCCATCGATTGTTATCGGTATTGTTCGGCCAGCGCGCTAAATCCATATATTCGTCGTTATGGTATATTGCCCGAAATCTACTTTCAATAGGAATGTCAACAATCGTTTTAAATATAGATCCACTATGTGGTTGCCATCCATTAATATAGGAGGTAGCTTTTATCTGTACATTTTCGCCCTCGGCAGCCTTGAAAGTTAAATAGCTGCCAGCTGTACCACTCTTGTCAATAGTAAGTTCTTCTTCATAAATACCTCCTCGGATAATGCAGACATCGCCGGCAGACATTTCAGTTATAGCTTTGCTAAACGTTTTATACGGATTCGCTATTGATCCATCATTAGTGTCATTGCCATCTGTAGCAACATATAATGTTTGGGCGACAATTAATGAATGGCTGAATAAAAGGAATAAGAGTAGAGGTAGTCTTTTAATATTCATAGGTGGTTTTTCCTCAAAGAAAACCTTTTTTAAGAAAAGACCATAAATGGTATGGTTTACATTTTATAACAAATGGGTTAAGTGAGTGTTCCATCATGATTACTTGATATGAAGAAACATTAAAAAATAATGGGTAATTGAATATTTTTAAAGGCACAAAAAAAGGCGCTCATAGCGCCTTTTAAATTTAAAATATGTTCCTGTATTATGGGTTAGGAATAACTAATACTTGGTCTGGATGAATAACATCTGGACTTTTTAAAACGCCAGTGTTTGCTTCAAATATTTTAGTGTACTTCATAGGATCACCATAATATTGCTTCGCAATCTTGCTTAAAGATTCTCCACCTTTTACAGTGTGTCTGTGGTATACAGATTCGTCAGCAACAGTAATGTTAGCTTTTACGTCAGAAGCATTTTCGCCACCTACTTCCTTTATTTTATCCCAAATAAGGTTTTTCTCATAAGGTGTGTTTGCTTCACCTTTTATTTTTAAAACGCCACCTTCTTCAGATACGTCACCATTTTTAATTCCTAATTCTTCTCCAAGATTTAAAACGCCTTGGTATTTAGCTTTTACGCTCATGTTTATTTATTTTAATAGTTAATTTAATAACTTAAATATACAAAAAATAGTATAAATACGATTAAAAAAAGTGTCCTAAAAATAAGGCCTTGTAGTATTGAATTTTATGTCAGCAGATTAGCTTGTGTATTTTTAAAAAAATGCTTAGTTTTGCACACCTTTTTTAAACTAGTAATATTAAGAGAAGAAAGGGACGTTTAAACAAAACAATGTATAATACTTTTGTAGTATAAGTTTTAACTCTTATTAAGTACTGCAGAATACAAATTATTAATCAGCAAATGGCTGAAGACAAAAAACAAGCTGAAGCAGCAGAAGCTGTTGAAGCAAAAGTACAGGCACCTGTACAAGACCCTCAAGAATTTTTAGAAAATTTTAACTGGACAAAGTACGAGCAAGGTATTGAGCAAGTTGATGATGCCAAACTTCAAGAGTTTGAGCAACTAGTTGCTGAAAACTTTGTAGATACAATGGATGAAGAAGTAGTTCAAGGTACTGTAGTTTATCTTACAGATCGTGAAGCTATTATCGACATTAACGCAAAATCAGAAGGTGTTATTTCACTGAACGAATTTCGTTACAATCCAGATTTAAAAGTTGGTGATAAAGTTGAGGTTCTTATTGACATTCGTGAAGACAAAAGTGGTCAATTAGTATTATCTCATAGAAAAGCCAGAACTATCATGGCTTGGGATAGAGTTAATGCTGCTCACGATAAAGAAGAAATCGTTAATGGTTTTGTTAAGTGTAGAACTAAAGGTGGTATGATTGTAGATGTTTTCGGAATCGAAGCATTCTTACCAGGTTCTCAAATTGATGTGAAGCCAATTAGAGATTACGATCAGTACGTAGGTAAAACTATGGAATTCAAAGTAGTGAAAATCAACCACGAGTTTAAAAACGTTGTTGTTTCTCATAAAGCACTTATTGAAGCTGATATCGAAGAACAGAAAAAAGAAATCATTGGTCAACTAGAAAAAGGACAAGTATTAGAAGGTGTTGTTAAAAACATTACTTCTTATGGTGTGTTTATTGATTTAGGTGGTGTTGATGGTTTAGTTCACATTACTGACCTTTCTTGGTCTAGAATTAACCACCCGAATGAGGTTGTTGAGTTAGATCAGAAATTAAATGTTGTAATTCTTGATTTTGATGATAACAAATCAAGAATCCAATTAGGTCTTAAGCAATTAGAGAAGCATCCTTGGGAAGCTTTATCTGATGAAATTAAGATTGGTGACAAAGTTAAAGGTAAAGTAGTCGTTATTGCTGATTACGGCGCATTTATCGAAGTTGCTGAAGGTGTTGAAGGGTTAATTCACGTTTCTGAAATGTCATGGTCAACGCACTTACGTTCTGCTCAAGATTTCGTAAAAGTTGGTGATGAGGTTGAAGCGGTAGTTTTAACTATGGATCGTGATGATCGTAAGATGTCTCTTGGTATCAAGCAAATGACGCCAGACCCATGGACTGATATTACAACTAAATATCCTGTAGCTTCTAAACATACTGGAATTGTAAGAAACTTTACAAACTTTGGTGTATTCGTAGAGCTAGAAGAAGGTATTGATGGTTTAATCTATATCTCTGATTTATCTTGGACTAAGAAAATTAAGCACCCATCAGAATTTGTAACTGTAGGTGACAAATTAGAAGTTGAAGTATTAGAGTTAGATGTTGAAGGACGTAAATTATCTTTAGGTCATAAACAAACTACTGAGAATCCTTGGGATAAATATGAAACTGAATTTGCTTTAGATACAACGCATACCGGTACTATCGGTGAGGTTGTTGATAAAGGAGCAACTATTGATTTCAATGAAGATATTCAAGCATTTGTACCAACACGTCATTTAGAAAAAGAAGATGGTTCTAAATTAGGTAAAGGTGATACTGCTGAATTCAAAATCATTGAGTTCAACAAAGAATTCAAGAGAGTTGTAGCAAGTCATACTGCTATATTCAAAGCTGAAGAACAACGTAATGTAAAAGCTGCTGTTAAGAAAGCTGCTGCTCAAGCTGATGAAGCAAAACCTACTTTAGGAGATGCTAATGAAGCGTTACAAGCGTTAAAAGATAAAATGGAAGGTAAGACTAAATAGTCTTTTCTATCATAATCTTAACCTGCTCAAGTAGGTTTAAAAGAGCCCGGACATTTGTTCGGGCTTTTTTTATGATGAATTCTCAAATTTGCGTAAAATGATTATCTAGTTTGATTCCTATTTTAAAAGATAATTTGATACTTTTGTATTCACAGAATTTTTAGCATGAGTCAAAAAGTATTGCTTTCTTCAAAAGAGATAAATATTATCCTGCATCGCTTGGCTTGTCAGCTTTTAGAGAATCATTTAGATTTTGAAAATACAGTACTTATAGGTATTCAACCTCGAGGCATATTCCTAGCACAGCGACTTACCGATATTCTTCAAAATGATTACGGCGTTAAAAATATAAATTTAGGATTTTTAGATATTACTTTTTATCGGGATGATTTCCGCAGAGGAGACAAAACCTTAGAGGCCAATAAAACTAAAATTAATTTTCTTATAGAAGATAAAAATGTAGTGCTTATTGATGATGTGTTATATACAGGAAGAAGTATAAATGCCGCTTTAACAGCCTTGCAGTCTTTTGGGAGACCTTTAGATGTAGAGCTATTAGCACTAATTGATAGAAGGTTTAGCCGTCATTTGCCCATACAACCAAATTATAGAGGCAGACAAGTAGATGCTATAAATAATGAGAAAGTAAAGGTTAAGTGGAAAGAGAATGAAGGCGAAGATGCAGTCTATTTAATTAATACTACGGCATAAAATTTAATATAGAATAGCAAAAATAAGCATATGAGCGAGTTGAGTGTAAATCACTTATTAGGAATTAAATATCTTAAAGAGCAAGATATTCAGCTTATTTTTGAAACTGCAGATCATTTTAAAGAGGTAATTAATAGGTCTATTAAAAAAGTACCATCTTTACGTGATATTACCATAGCCAATGTCTTTTTTGAAAATAGTACCCGAACAAAACTTTCTTTTGAGCTAGCAGAAAAACGTTTGTCTGCAGATGTGATTAATTTTTCGGCAGGGCAATCTTCTGTTAAAAAAGGGGAGACCTTAATAGATACCGTAAACAATATTTTGGCAATGAAAGTAGATATGGTGGTGATGCGTCACCCTAATCCTGGAGCCGGTATATTCTTATCCAAGCACGTAAAAGCATCTATCGTAAATGCGGGAGATGGGGCGCATGAGCATCCTACCCAGGCATTATTAGATTCTTATTCTATCCGAGAAAAGTTAGGAGATGTAGCTGGTAAGAACGTGGTGATTGTTGGAGATATTTTGCATTCAAGAGTAGCATTGTCTAACATTTTTGCTTTAAAATTACAAGGTGCAAATGTAAAAGTCTGTGGCCCTAAAACATTGCTGCCTAAGTATATAGAATCTTTAGGGGTAGGTGTGGAAACAAACTTAAAGAAAGCTTTAGAATGGTGTGACGTTGCAAACATGCTGCGAATACAGAATGAGCGTTTAGATATTAGCTATTTTCCTACCACAAGAGAATACACACAACAGTACGGTGTAAATAAGAAACTACTTCAAAGTTTAGATAAGGAAATTGTAATTATGCACCCAGGTCCCATAAATCGCGGAGTGGAAATTACTAGTGATGTGGCAGATTCTAAGCAATCTATTATTTTAAATCAAGTAGAAAATGGGGTGGCCATTCGCATGGCAGTGATTTATTTATTAGCTTCAAAAATAAAATAGTTAGTTATGATTTTTGACAAAGATGAAAATACAACGATTGTTTATCAAGAAAATGCAACCTTAAACATATTTTTAGAGAACCTTTCTAAAGGCTATGAGAATATAAAAAATGATCATATTATCATTAATCTTTTCTCGTTCTCTAAAATTACTAAGAATGATATTTTAGAATTTTTAGATATTTCTAATACGCATAAGAAAGCAAATAAATCATTTGTATTGGTTACAGATGCGGTTTCTTATGAGGATGTTCCTGATCATATTTCGGTCGCGCCTAGTATTCAAGAGGCGAAAGATATTATTGAAATGGAAGAGATAGAAAGAGATTTGGGTATATGAGCTACCTTGCTCAGGTAAATATAGCTAAGATGGTTGCGGAAATCTATAGTCCTATTATGGAAGATTTCGCAAACAACTTAGATCGGATAAATACTTTGGCAGAAGCTAGTTCTGGTTTTATTTGGCGTTTAGTAGCGAATGAAGATAATGCAACGTCTATTCAGGTTTTTGAGGATACGTTTATTCTAGTTAACATGTCTGTTTGGAAACATATGGAGGCCCTTTATCAATTTACCTATGCATCAGAGCATGTTGAAATATTCAAAAGGAAAAAAGAATGGTTCCATAAGATGACAGCCATGCATATGGCATTTTGGTATGTACAAGAAAATCATCGACCAACAGTAGAAGAGGCTAAGAAGCGCTTGGCTTATCTTCAAAAGCATGGAGAAACTCCCTATGCTTTTACATTTAAAAGTAAATTTACGGCAGAAGACGCAGAAAACTTTATGACGTAAAACAAGATAATTTTTTTATGAAATTAACAATACTTGGTTGTTATGCAGCTACTCCTAGAACAATGACGAACCCTACGTCTCAGGTTCTTGAAATAAAAAACCACATGTTTCTAATAGATTGTGGAGAGGGCACGCAAGTGCAGCTAAGAAAACATAAAATTAGATTCTCAAAAATTAATCATATTTTCATCTCGCACCTTCATGGAGATCATTTTTTTGGTCTGCCGGGTTTAGTTTCTACGTTTAGATTACTGGGAAGGGATTCGGAAATGCATATTTATGGACCTAAAGGAATTGAAGAAGCTATAAATTTATTGCTGAGATTGGGAAATTCATGGACTAATTATAAGCTTATTTTTCATGAATTAACTTCAAAAGAATCTGAATTAATCTATGAGGATGATAAAGTAACGGTTAAGACTATTCCGCTAAGTCATCGGGTATATACTAACGGATTTTTATTTGAGGAAAAATTAGCCTCTAGAACTTTAGATGTTGAAGCAGCACAACGGTACCAAATTGAAACCTGTTATTTTCAAAATATTAAAAATGGCCGTGACATCACTTTAGATGATGGTAGGGTGATACCTAATGATGAGTTAACTTTTGATCCGCCAAAACCAAAAAGTTATGCTTTTTGTAGTGATACGGCCTACAAACCAGATATTGTTCCTTTGATTAAAAACGTAGATGTGTTGTATCATGAAGCTACTTTTTTGGAAACACAGGCAGAACTTGCGCCCAAAACAAAGCATTCAACGGCAAAAGAGGCTGCTTCTATTGCTAAACAAGCAAATGTAGGGCAATTGATACTAGGGCATTATTCTACGCGCTACAAATCAATAGACTTATTTAAAGAAGAAGCTTCTGAAATTTTCGATGCCGTTTCTCTCGCAGATGATGGCAAGGTTTTTAACTTTTAAAGCATAGAATATTTTTAAATAATTAAACTCAGTAATCTTCATCTTTTAGTATCTTTTTCAGAACTTTGTAAGTGTACATATTAGGGAAAATCAGATGCAAAAAGATTTAGGAGGCTACAGAAAAACATACGAAAAAAGCGAACTCACGGAAGAACGTATTTCGGATAACCCGATGGAACTTTTTCAAAAATGGTTCTATGAGACAGAAGCATCAGAAGGGGTAGAAGAACCAAATGCGATGACAGTTTCTACTATTGGTTTAGATGGTTTTCCTAAGAGTAGGGTTGTACTACTAAAAAAATACACTCATGAAGGGTTTATTTTTTATACCAATTATGATAGTGAAAAAGGTAGAGCTATAGCAAATAATTCAAAAGTTTGTGTTTCTTTTTTCTGGCCTTTTATGGAGCGTCAAATTATTATAAAAGGTGTGGCAGAGAAAATTCCTGAAAATTTATCAGATGGGTATTTTGAATCGCGTCCAGATGGTAGTAAGCTTGGGGCTATAGTTTCAGAACAGAGCACCGTGATCGCTTCTAGAGAGGTGTTGGAAGTAAAGCTTAAAGAATTAGAAAAAGAATACGAAACTAAAGAAATTTTGCGTCCTAAGAATTGGGGTGGATATATCGTAAAGCCTATTTCTATGGAGTTCTGGCAGGGGAGACCTAATAGATTGCATGATCGCATCAGATTTTCTTTGGAGAATATTGATTGGAAAATAGATAGATTAGCACCATAATTAGTACACCTAATTCAACTAAAATAAAACTATTGAAGACTATTTATTTAATGCGTCACGGTAAATCTACTTGGGAGTATGCTGTTTCAGATAGAGACAGACCTCTAAAAGAACGTGGAATCCAAGATGCCCATATTGTTGGGGAAACGCTTAGTAAATTACAGTTGCCTATAGATGCTGCGTTTTCTAGTCCGGCGAATAGGGCTTTGCATACGGCTATGATTGCTTTAAAAGAATTAGATTTCCCTTTGCACAAATTTCAGATTTCGAATGATTTATATGATTTTTCAGGAGAATCTGTACTTCAATTTATAAAAGAATTAAATAATGACCTGAATAGTGTTTTTATTTTTGGTCATAATCACGCCTTTACCGAAATTGCAAATTCATTAGGAAATCAGTTTATTGATAATGTGCCCACCGCTGGCTTTGTTCAACTTAGTTTTGAGGTAGAACACTGGAAAGCTATTACAACAGGAAAAACGGAAAAAACTTTAGTGCCAAAATATCTTAAAAAATGATAAAGAGTAAGAATCAATATATTAATCGCGAAATTAGTTGGTTGCAGTTTAATAAACGTGTATTGCAAGAAACCGCTGATAAGAAGGTGCCTTTAATTGAAAGGTTACGCTTTTTAGGTATTTTTTCTAATAACTTAGATGAATTTTTTAAGGTGCGATATGCGACTGTTAAACGTATTGTCGAGGCTGGTAAAACAGGTAAAAGTGTTTTGGGTGGTGAGATAGCGAAAGATTTATTAGAGCAGATAACAAACATCGTTATCAAACAGCAAACGGAAAGTTTAAAGATTCTGGGTGAAATTGAAAAAGAATTAGAAGCAGAAGACATTTATATTATAAATGAAAAGGAAATAAACCCAAAGCAAGCTGCTTTTATTAAAACATACTTTGCCAATCAGGTGAGTCCTGTTTTGATGACGATCATTTTAAATGATTTAAGGGAATTTCCTGTATTGAAGGATACTGCAGCCTATTTGGCCATAAAAATGGTCTTAAAACCAGAAACAGATCTTAAAAACTCTGAAAATAGGTATGCTTTAATTGAGATTCCTAAGGGAATAGATCGTTTTGTTGTTTTGCCAAAAGAAGATGGTAAAGATTATATTATAATCTTAGATGACCTGATTCGCTATTGCTTAGGAAGTATCTTCAACATGTTTGAATACAAGTCTATTTCTGCTCACATGATAAAAATTACTCGTGATGCAGAGTTAGATATGGATAACGACTTGAGTAAGAGTTTTATCGAAAAAATATCGAGCAGTGTAGAGCATCGGAAAACGAGTGACCCTGTTCGTTTTGTGTACGATAAAAGTATCGCAAAAGACACCCTTAATTTTCTAAAAGAGAAAATGAATATTGAGGATACAGATAGTGTTATTCCTGGTGGAAGGTATCACAACCGTAGAGATTATATGGGTTTCCCTAGTTTAGGAAGACAAGATCTCCTGTATGATAAAATTACACCATTGCCTGTTAAGGGTTTGAATATGGAAGGCAGTTTGTTTGAACCTATTGCAACGAAAGATTTTTTGCAATACACTCCTTATCACACATTCTCATATATCATTAAGTTTTTGCGAGAGGCTGCTTTAGATCCGAAAGTAAAAACTATTAAGATTACAGTATACCGCCTTGCAAATAATTCTCAGGTAGCGGCATCCTTAATAAATGCAGTTAAAAATGGAAAACAAGTTACGGTTCAAATAGAACTTCAAGCACGTTTTGATGAACAGGCCAATATTGAGTATGCAGAGCAGTTACAAGCTGAAGGCGTTAAATTAATATTTGGAGTACCGGGATTAAAGGTGCACAGTAAAATTTGTTTAATAGAGCGCGAGGAGAATGATGTTATAAAACGATATGGTTTTATAAGTACTGGTAATTTTAACGAAGCTACTGCGCGTATCTATACAGATTATACTTTGTTTACTGCTAATGAGGATATTTTAAAAGAGCTGAATAAGGTGTTTGATTTCTTTGAGACCACCTACAAGATTAATAAATACAAGCATTTAATTGTTTCTCCACATTATACGAAAAATGTTTTCAAAAAACTGATTGATACTGAAATTGCAAATGCAAAAGCAGGAAAGGAGGCGTACATCAAAATAAAGATGAATAGCTTTACTTCGTATAAGATGGTAGATAAATTATATGAAGCTAGTAATGCAGGGGTTAAAATTCAATTAATTGTCCGTGGTATTTGTTGCTTAATTCCTGGCGTAAAAGGAATGAGTGAAAATATTGAAGCCATTAGTGTGGTAGATAAATTTTTGGAGCACCCTAGATCGTTTATTTTTGGGAATAACGGGGATCCTAAAATATTTATTACTTCAGCAGATTGGATGACTAGAAACTTAGACTATAGAGTAGAGGTGGGTTGTCCTATTTATGATAAAGATATTAAGCAGGAGCTGATAGATACCTTTGAGATTTCATGGAGTGATAATTTAAAAGCACGTGTTTTTTCTCAGAAACAAGATAATGCATACAAAAAAATAAAAGGTCCAGAAGTCCGTTCTCAATTTGCGCTATATGATTATTACAAAGCAAAATTAGAATCTTAAAATACTAGAAATATTGAAAGTAAGGAAATTTGCAGCAATAGATATTGGTTCAAACGCTATCCGATTGTTGACACATAACATTATAGAGGAGAAAAATAAGACCACTCTTTTTCGCAAGAGTGCTTTAGTGCGGGTTCCGGTGCGTTTAGGAGAAGATTCTTTTACGGTAGGAGAAATTACAGATCGTAATGCAGACCGTATTGTCAATACGATGAAGGCTTTTAAGTTGTTAATGGATGTTGCTGGGGTAGAGCAATATATGGCTTGTGCTACTTCTGCGATGCGCGAAGCAAATAACGGTTTAGAGATTATTAAACGTGTTAAAGACGAAGCAGATATTACAATTGAGTTAATAGACGGGAAACGTGAGGCTGCGATCATTGCTTCTACAGATCTTAAGCAACTAATGCAAAAGGATAAGTCTTATTTGTATATTGATGTAGGAGGAGGGAGTACCGAGTTTACAGTGTTTACACAGGGAAAGATATTGGTTTCTAAATCTTTTAAGTTAGGAACAGTGCGTTTGCTAAATAATATGGTAGGCGAAGCAACTTGGAAAAAATTAGAAGATTGGATCAAAGAACATGTTCGGAATATTCCAGATGTTTCTATTATTGGTTCAGGAGGTAATATCAATAAATTGCATAAAATTTCTGGACGTAAAGAGGGGGAGCCTTTATCATCAATTTGGTTAAAAGCGCAGTACAGCTTTTTAGAGAGTCTTACTTATGACGAGCGTATTTCTGAACTTGGTTTAAACCCGGATAGGGCAGATGTTATTATACCGGCAACTAAGATCTTTTTATCTGCTGCAAAGTGGAGCGGTGCGAAGAAAATTCATGTTCCTAAAATAGGATTATCTGACGGTATTATAAAAACGCTTTATTACGATACTAATGCAAAGAAACCTTAGCCGTGAATACTGCCGCTTTTACTTAAGTCTTTCATAATGTTGGCTTCGTATGCTAAAAGGTCTTCCCATTTTTGACTTACCTCATTGCGGTCACCGTATTGCCTAGCGAATTTTAAAAACATGGTATAATGGCCTGCTTCGCTAATCATTAACTTGTGGTAGAAATCAGCTAACTCCTTATCTTCTAATTCTTCAGATAGTAAACGGAATCTTTCACAGCTTCTAGCTTCAATAAGTCCTGCATAGAGAAGTCTATGTACTAACTGTGTAGTTCTACTGCCACCTTTTGGGAAAAATTTCAACAATTGCACTACGTATTCATCCTTTCGATCACGTCCAAGAATTTGACCTCTTGCGATAATGCGATCATGAACCATTTTAAAATGCCCCATTTCTTCACGAACTAAAGCTATCATTTCTTGTACAAGTTCCGTGTATTCAGGAAAAGATACAATTAAAGATATGGCGGTAGCGGCTGCTTTCTGCTCGCAATACGCATGATCTGTTAATATCTCATCTATATTCTTTTCAACAATATTAACCCATCTTGGATCTGTTGGTAATTTTAATCCTAGCATTTTTTTTAATATTAAGCACTAATAGTAGGGTGACCTACCAATTAAAATATCTTTTTTATGGTATCAATCATTATAAATCCAAATCAAACTCACGTCTTAATAGATCTATTGCAGGGTTTTTGGCTCTCAGTTTTTCATATTTCTCTTCGGGAGTAAAGGCAAATTTGGTAGAGGTAGTTTCGTTTACGGTTATTTGTAATTTAACAAAGTGGTTGTTTAGTTTTAAGCGTAAATATTCCATCAAATCAAACTGCTCCCGTTCAATTTCTTTTTTCATAGTGCTATTTGGGAGTTCAATCCAAATAGTGAAATTATCTCTTAGTTTGGGAGTATCGCTATTAAGGTTAGATGCTAATATTTTACGGCCGTCAATGTCAATTTTATGAACAAAATCTGCCCAATGTTTTTGCATATCTTCCTCAGAGAAAGGAGATCTCGGGAGTTTGCTTTCGTCAATAACCGTTTCTTTCCGATTCAGCTGATGTTCTTTCTTTACACGCAAGCTAGATAAGGATAGTCCGGAAACTCTGTTTTTTGGCGTGTTGATAGATAATTTTGCTACAGGCTTTTTTTCTTCTTCGAAACTATCAGGTGTAGCTTCTTCTACTTTTTGCTCAGATAAGTTTTCTTGAGAAATATATGTTTCGGCATGGTCTACTGCTGTCGTTCCTTCGGGGGTATTTGAAATAGGTGCGGTAGCATCAATCTTTTCATCAACTATTTTTGGTAATTCGTTGGTGGTGACTAAGGTGTCATGATTTGCTTTAGTAGAATTTGTTGTTCCTTTTTTAAAGTGTTCACTTTTAAAAAAAGAAGCTGGAATAATATAGTCTTCGCTTGTTACGGAATTAGGATTTTTTTTTTCTCCATCGTAATCGATAGAGGATAATTTCATGAGGGATAGTTCTACTAGGAGCCGCTGATTTTTACTGGACTTATATTTAATGTCACAATCATTAGCTATATCTATGGCTTTCATTAGAAAGCTGCTAGAAGTCTTTTTGGATTGTTCTAGGTATAATCTCTTGGCTTCGTCACCAACTTCTAACAACGCTATCGTAGATGGATGTTGGCATACCATAAGATCTCTAAAGTGTGATGCTAGTCCTGTGATAAAATGATGACCATCAAATCCTTTTGCAAGGGTATCATTAAACTGTACTAATAAGCCGGGTATATCGTGTTCTAATATTAAATCTGTAGCTCCAAAATACGTATCGTAATCTAGCACATTTAAATTTTCTGTAACGGCCTTACGGGTTAATTTTTTGCCGGCAAAACTAACGACTCTATCAAAAATGGATAAAGCATCTCGCATAGCGCCATCTGCTTTTTGGGCAATAATGTGTAAAGCATCATCTTCAGCTTCAATTCCTTGATTCTCTGCGATATACTTTAGGTATTCTGCAGCATCTTTAACCGTTATTCTTTTGAAATCAAAAATTTGACAACGCGATAAAATAGTAGGAATTATTTTATGCTTTTCAGTAGTTGCTAATATGAAAATTGCGTGCTTTGGTGGCTCTTCTAATGTTTTCAAAAAAGCATTAAATGCAGATTGTGAAAGCATGTGAACCTCATCTATAATATAGACTTTATATTTTCCTACTTGTGGTGGTATACGAACCTGATCTGTTAAACTACGAATGTCATCTACCGAGTTGTTAGATGCGGCATCTAACTCAAAAATGTTGAATGCATAGTCTTCATCGGGATGTTGCTCACCATCTTCGTTAATTTTTTTAGCTAAAATACGGGCGCAGGTAGTTTTCCCTACTCCTCTGGGACCGCAAAATAATAAAGCTTGCGCTAAATGATTATTTTCAATGGCATTTAAAAGCGTATTGGTAATCGCTTGTTGCCCCACGACATCTTTAAATGTTTGGGGTCTATATTTTCGTGCCGATACTACAAAAGGTTCCAATACGTATTGCTTTTTAAAAATTATGATACTGTTTAGCACAGTAATTACAAATATAAAAATAGCTTAGCAGAATAAGTGCTATTTATAGTTTATTAGCAGTTAATTTATCAACAATTAAATTACCTTTGCCGGCAGCAGGTCATCTTATCGCGGGTTGCTTTGTGCAAAACGAGGAAAGTCCGGACACCATAGTGCAGTATAGCGGGTAATGCCCGTCACTCTAGTTTACTAGAGGAGGACAAGTGCAACAGAAAGTATGTACAGGTAATGCTGTAGTGAAACCAGGTAAACTCTATACGGTGAAACGTCATGTATATCAGCTTTAAGGGCGGCACGCTCGTGCTGAAGGGTAGGCGGTTAGAGCCTTTGGGTAACTAAAGGTCTAGATAAATGATAAGAAACCCTTGATGTAAATCAAGGGTCACAGAATCCGGCTTACGGCCTGCTTTTTTAATTTCACTTTTAATTTTTAGTTACTATGAGGTATATCTTTACTTTATCAATGCTTATTTTTTTGTTGATAGTTGGTTGTAAGAAGGATACGGAGATAGCATCCAATGTTATCGATGAGGAAATAAGAGATATGGACATTATTTCGGTAGATTTATCTGAAAATATTGAGGTTTATAATGCGAAATTAGTCTCTGATAATATTGTACTAGTGATTGAAAATGGTGGTAAAAGTGCTTATTTATTGAATAAAGAAGGTTTTAAATTATATACATGGGATTTTGAACTTAATTTAGGTAACGATTTACAACTTTTACCCACAGGGCAAATTTTGGGAATCTTTAAATCTGAAGAACCTTCATTTACTTTTGGTGGTTATGGGGGGGTTATTCAGATGATCAATGCAGACTCTTCTATTGAGTGGGAGTTTATTTATTCTTCAGAAGATTATATAGCGCATCATGATATTGAGATTTTACCTAATGGAAATATATTAATATTGGCATGGGAAAGAATTTCGATGGAAACTGCAGCTTCATTCGGAGTTTTTGTAGAGCATGATTTATATACTGAAAAATTAATTGAAGTTGATTATGAAACGAAAGATATTGTTTGGCAATGGCGTGCTTGGGATCATATGATTCAGGATGTAAATACGGGTTTTGAATCATTTGCAGCTATTTCGGAACACCCAAATAAAATAGATATTAACTATTATGATGAACCTAGTGGAGATATAATGCATGCGAATGCCATTGAGTATGATTCATCTAGAGATATAATTTATTTAAGTGTTAATTATTATAATGAGGTATGGGTTTTAGATCACAGTACTACGACTTTAGAGGCTTCTGGTGCACTGGGTGGAAGTTACGGTTTAGGTGGTGATCTAATATATCGTTTTGGAAATCCAGAGGCCTACGATAATTTAAATGGAAATACGATTCTTGATCGTAATCATTTTCCTAATATAATAGATGAAGGCTTACCTGGAGAAGGAAACTTAATGATTTATAATAATGGAAGAACATCAGGTCAATCTACCGTTTATGAGTTGGAAATGCCGGAAGTTTTTAATCTTCAGGCGAATACTGATAATGAGCCTAAAATAGTTTGGAGTTTTACGGATGCAGATTTATTCAGCGAAAGAATTTCTGGAGCCGTTCGTTTGTTGAATGGTAATACTTTGATTTGTGAGGGTGATTATGGTCTTTGGGAGATAACAGTAGAGGGTGAAATAGTTTGGAAATATAAGGAGGAAGGTAGTTTTTGGAGGTCTTATAGTTTTGAGACTAACAATCCAATACTACCTATCCTGGGTATTTAAACTTATTTTTTTATCCTCTTCTTCTTTCAAGAAGAATCATCATCATTAATCCTAATGTGATACGTTGTTCGTCATCCACATCAATATCCGTTAATTTTGAAACTTCAAATTTTCTACCAAAAAAAGAGGCTTCTTTTTTTAAACGGGCGACGTTCTTACCTTCTAAGTCTGTTACAATATAGGAAGGGTTAAATAAGTAGCCTGTGAACATTCCAAGAACTGGTATTTCACCAAGCATGCTGTCAAATACTTTGACCCAAGCATTTTCTTCACGAATATGGTATTGTAAGTTTTTATTTTGGTCTATTAATTCATATTTAGCCTTCCAGATAGAAGCCCAACCTTTTCTCGCGATTTTTCCTAATTCTTGACCTTCCGCATCTGTAAAGCTATACGCTGTAGAGAAATCAATCCATTTATCAGCTTTAATTTTGAAATTTAATTTGGTTTTACTTTCATTTTCAAAGATGGAAATATCTTCCTTAAGCTTAAACATTTTTTGTTTTACATAAGCTACGGTCTGTCCTGAGGCATCGGTAGCAGTAAAATCATTTGCAAAAGAGGAAACATTAAAAACGAATTTAATTGGAAAACTTAGGTTTTTCATCGGTTGATTTTTGTCGATTATATATGAGTAGCAAACGGCACTATCCTATAAATGGTATGCGTGCGCTGAAATTTACTCAAAAAAGCTAAATACACTACCGCCATATTTTCTTTGCTTGCTAAAGTGGGCTAGCTTAGATAAATCGGTATGTTTGGAGTGTTCTACAATCAACAACCCGTCTTCTAAAAGAAGTTCTCTCGAAAATACCAATTCAGGAATTTTTTCAAAATCTTCAATGGCTAGATCGTAAGGAGGGTCTGCAAAAATGATATGATGCTTCGATGTTGTTTTTTCTAGGTAATTAAACACATCGCTTTTGATCGTAGAAATCGGTAATTCTAGCTTTTCTGTAGTTTCGGTTATAAATTTCACACAACCTTGATCAGCGTCTACGGCTGTAATTGTTGTACATCCTCTAGAGCCAAACTCAAAAGCAATATTTCCTGTTCCTGAAAATAAATCTAAAACAGAAATATCTGGTAAATAATAATCGTTATTTAAGATATTGAACAAACCTTCTTTAGCCATATCCGTTGTTGGTCTAACGGGTAGTTTTGATGGTGCTGTTAATCTTCTTCCTCGGTGTTTTCCTGATATTATTCGCATTAAAAAGCGCTTAGTGTAGTGAAATCAATTGTTTTTTTATCCTTATCATTGAGGTGTTGCGAAAGACTTGATGGTATAAATACATCAACATTTCTAACATACGTAAAGATAAGGTTGTAGAGTTCGTCTCCTTCTTCAATACTGCCAAATAACCTCAGTTTGATGGTTTCAGTATCAAGTTTTAGTTGTTCAATAGTAAATAAAATATAGTATATGAAATCGTCTTTAGTTTCAAATATAAAACTATTATAGAATACTAAATTTTTATTTGCAATTACAGTGATATCTACTTGTTGTTCTGTAATGTGTGCGTAGCAAATTGGTTCTTTCCCTGCTGTGAAATTGTTAAGTAAACTTTCAATTAGGATGGTTCCACTATGTTTATATTCAAACTCACCAAAGAGTTCATAGATGTAATTGTTGACGTTTGTAAAAGGTACATAGATGTTTACAATGTCATAATTCTTAATTTCATCGTAAGCGATTTGGTCGTTCGCTAAGATTTTAGCGTTAAACTTAAGGTAATTTGGTAACTCTTCTGGATCAAAAAGCGCCTTTGGTACTAAGGTAAAAAGAGGGTTTCTGTGAATTACCGTAATGTTCGAAAAAGACATTTTAGTAATTTCAAACTTTTCAAGAGTTTCTTTTAAATTCTTTAAAAGTTGAAAAGGAATTACCTCTTCTTTAAAGGAAATATGTTCCTGCTTTATAATGCTATTCTCAACTGAATCTAAGACACAAAAAGAAAGTCCATTCAAACTAATCTGAATGGACAATTTTTTATAACTCAATTCAGAGTTGGTAGTATTAATTTCTTTCTTTTTTGTCATATATCGGTGGCCAGTTACCGTTGGTACTTACCTCTTCAAGTGATCCTACTCTAATATCAGGACCGTTAACTTCTTCAACGTTCACGTATGTTTTTTCTCTAGCAACTAAATCTTTTGGCTGATCGTATAGAACAACTTCTTTAGCAACTTTAGCTTCAAATACTGCCGCACTAAATCCACTTTTGTCAATCTTCTTAGCATCCATAGTAAATTTTTCACCATTTGGAGCTTCAGGAACATTCATCATTGTTTTGTAACGAGTATCTTTTTTGAATAAAGAATCTTTTACAGATACAAAACCTAAAGTGTCAATAATTTTCTTTTCAACAAGCATGTCAATACCAAATTGCTCATTAAATTCTAAAAATGAAGTATCTCTTTGTTGTGTAATGGTATATTTTCCATTTTCAACAAAATTAATTAATGAATTGAAATCCTTTGCGTATTCCCCTTTAGAGCTTTTGTACGCTTCCTGAGAGTTTCTAATATCTTTTAAAGTATTAATTACTTTTTGGAAACGCTCTTCTTTCACATTAGCAAACTCAATTGGAGCATTAACTGAACTATAAATCAAATACCCAAACCCAATACATGCAATCCAAAGTATAATTTGTAAAACGATCTTCATTTTTTTTTCGTGTTAATTAATTTAAGTGGTTATGACAAATCTACAATTTTTTTTTAATCACAAAAGTATTTGTGCTTAAAAATCATCATTATCTTTGAGCATATATGAAAGCTATAGATTCCGCTTCTTTTTATAAAATTTTAAAAGAAAAATTTCCTCACGATCCTACACATGCTCAAAGTCATGCTCTAAAAGATTTAGCAGACTTTGTCTTATCGAAAGAGAAAGACACGGTTTACTTATTAAAAGGCTTTGCGGGAACTGGTAAAACTACAATAATAGGTACCATAGTTACCAACCTGTGGAATACCAATATGAAAACGGTTATGATGGCGCCAACAGGTAGGGCTGCCAAGGTAATGTCTAATTATTCAAAGACATCAGCATTAACAATTCACCGAAAAATATATTTCCCCAAAAAAGAACGAGGAGGAGGTGTCAAGTTTGTTTTAGCACCAAATAAGCATAGAAATACCATTTTTATTGTAGATGAAGCTTCAATGATTCCGGATGCACCAGCAGATTCTAAGTTGTTTGAGAATGGTTCTTTATTAGATGATCTTATGCAATTTGTGTATTCTGGTCATGGCTGTAAACTTATTTTAATAGGAGATACGGCACAGTTGCCTCCGGTGCGCTTAGATATTAGTCCGGCTTTAGACGCTGGAAAATTAGGTTTAAATTACAATAAGGAAGTTTCTGTTTTAGAATTAGACCAAGTAGTAAGGCAAGCAGGAGATTCTGGTATTCTCTATAATGCCACTAATTTGCGGGAACAATTGCAAAGTGAATTCTATGATGATTTTAAATTTGATGTAGCTCCTTTTAAAGATATCGTTCGGCTTATTGAAGGCAACGAAATTTTAGAGGCTATAGAAGATTCTTACTCTCAGAATGGTAAAGAGGAAACAGCTTTTATTGTTCGTTCTAATAAACGAGCCAACCTTTATAATGAAAATATTAGGCAGCGCATTTTGTACCTAGAGAATGAAATATCAGTGGGTGATTATATGATGGTGGTCAAGAACAATTATTTTTGGTTGAAACCAGAGTCTGAGGCTGGTTTTATTGCGAATGGTGATATTATTGAAGTTTTAGAAATTTACTCTATTAAGGAGCTATATTCGTTTAAATTTGCAGAAGTGAGTGTAAAAATGGTTGATTATCCTAATCAGAAACCTTTTGATACCGTACTACTTTTAGATACTATTACTGCAGAAGCACCTTCATTGCCTTATGAAGATGGGAACAGGCTATACCAAGAAGTACTTTTAGATTATGAAAACGAAACTTCAAAATATAAAAAGTTTTTAGCGGTAAAGAATAATCCATTTTTTAATGCCTTACAAGTAAAATTCTCTTATGCCATTACTTGTCATAAATCTCAAGGAGGGCAGTGGGATACGGTATTTGTAGAACAACCGTACATGCCAAACGGTATGGATAAGGAGAATATGCGCTGGCTGTATACCGCAGTAACACGGGCAAAAAACAAGTTGTATTTAATAGGATTTAAGAAGGATTTTTTTCTTGATTCAGAATAGATTAATTTAGATTCCTAATTTCGCATCATGACAACCGAAACAATACTGAGTATTTTTTTAGGGATAGGGCTTGCAGCTTCTGTAGGGTTTAGAGTTTTCTTACCTTTATTTGCACTAAGCTTAGCTTCTTATTTTAACCTTTGGGAACTAAATGATAGTTGGCAATGGATAGGGAGTTTGGCGGCGGTTGTGGCGCTGGGTGTTGCTACATTAGTAGAAATATTTGCCTACTTCATTCCTTGGGTAGATAACCTTTTAGATAGTGCAGCGGTACCTTTAGCGGCAATAGCAGGTACTGCGGTAATGGTATCTACGGTTGCAAATTTAGATCCTGTTGTTACGTGGTCATTAGCTATTATAGCTGGTGGAGGTACTGCAACTGCTATAAAGGGAGCATCAGCAACAACAAGACTGGCTTCTACTTCAACGACAGGCGGACTAGCCAATCCTATTGTATCTACGGTAGAAACGGGTACAGCAATGGTGGTCACCACAGCATCAATATTTGCTCCAATAATTGCAGGTGTATTAGTTGTGATTATCTTAGCTGTTATTTTCTGGATTTATAGAAAAATTAGACCTAGAAGAGCTTAATTACAAATCTTATATTGAATACATGAAAAGAATTGCAATGATACCTGCGCGTTACGCGGCATCTCGTTTTCCTGCTAAATTAATGCAGGATTTACAGGGTAAGCCTGTAATATTAAGAACTTACGAAGCTGCTGTTAATACCAATTTGTTTGATGATGTTTTTGTAGTTACGGATAGCGACGTAATTTTTAATGTTATTGTAGAAGCTGGTGGAAAAGCTATAATGAGTGTCAAAGAGCACGAATGTGGTAGTGATCGTATCGCAGAGGCTGTAGAAGCTATGGATGTTGATATTATTGTAAATGTACAAGGTGATGAGCCTTTTACTGAAAAAGAAAGTCTTGCAAGTGTGCTAGACGTTTTTGATAATGATCCTGCTAAAGAGATAGATTTGGCTTCCTTGATGGTGAAAATTACGGATTGGGAAGAAATTAGTAATCCAAATACGGTAAAGGTTATTGTAGATAATAAGAACTTTGCCTTGTATTTTTCGCGTTCTCCAATACCTTATCCTAGAGCAAAAGAGGTGGGGAGCGTATACTATAAGCATAAAGGAATATATGCCTTTAGAAAAAGAGCTTTAATGGATTTTCAACGCTTGCCAATGTTAGCTCTAGAAGCTACTGAGAAAATTGAAGCTATCCGGTATTTAGAGTATGGTAAAAAATTAAAAATGGTAGAAACTACTGTTTCAGGAATAGAAATAGACACTCCAGAAGATTTGGAAAGAGCAATAAAAGCATGGAAGTAAAGTACGATGAAATAAAAGTTATTGGTTTTGATGCAGATGATACCCTTTGGGTGAATGAGACCTACTTTAGAGAAGCAGAAGAGAAATTTGCTAGTCTTTTGGAAGGGTACGAAACTAAGAATACTATAGATCAGGATCTTTTTAAAATGGAGATTAAAAACCTCGAATTGTATGGGTATGGTATCAAAGGTTTTGTACTTTCTATGATAGAATCTGCCTTAGAATTATCAAATAATAAAGTGCAGCATCAAACCCTACATAAAATTTTAGATATAGGAAAAGAGATGATTTCTCAACCTGTAGAATTGTTGCCAGATGTAGAGGAAGTACTAAAACAGTTATCAAAAAAGTATCGTTTAATTGTCTTGACTAAAGGAGATTTGTTGGATCAAGAACGTAAATTAGAACGTTCTAATTTGTCTGATTACTTTCATCATGTAGAAGTTTTAAGTGATAAAAAAGAATCTAACTACCAGAATCTTTTAGATCATTTAGAAATAGATGTAAAGGAGTTTTTAATGATAGGAAACTCACTTAAGTCTGATGTGTTACCGCTTATTAATATTGGAGCAAAAGCAATACACGTTCCGTTTCATACAACTTGGCAGCATGAACAAGTAGAAGATCATGAAACAAATGGAAAAGAATACCAAACAATTAGCGGACTTAAAGAGCTACTGAAACTTGTGTAACTATGAAGTTTTTAGATTTAGATACTTGGGATAGAAAAGAGCATTTTCATTTTTTTAATTCTTTTTTAGACCCATATTTCTCTGTAACAACAAAAGTAGATGTAACGATAGCAAAGGCTTACGCTAAAGAATATAGTTTGTCTTTTTTTGCGGTGTATTTACATGCTTGCATGCGTGCGATAAATTCTGTGGAGAATTTTAAATATAGAATTGAAGATGATAAGGTAGCTGTCTATGATACCATTCATGCTTCAGCTACAATTCTCAGACCTAATAAAACATTTGGCTTTTCTTTTGTTCCGTTTAGTGAGGAGCTCTTGACGTTTATCAATAATTTAAACAGAGAAAAAGAACGGATCTTTAATAGTGATTCATTGTTTCCGCCAGTGAATACTTTAGATTGTATTTACTGCTCTTCAATGCCTTGGATTCCTATTCAGGGTCATAAGGAGCCACTTAAAGGGGTAAAGGAATCTGTTCCTAAATTTGCTTTCGGAAAAGCAGAAGCATCAAATAGTAAGTTTGAAATGACGATAGCCGCAAGTGTTAATCATGCTTTAATAGATGGATATCATTTAAGTCTTTTCTTTGATAAATTTCAAGAATTTTTAAATTCATATAAATAATAGGGAATGAAATACAGGAATTTTCCAATGGTACCCAGAGTAGTTTTTGGTCATGGGAGTTTTCTTCAATTAGGAGAAATTTTAATGCCAAAGCGTAAGAGCTCAGAAGCACCTTTTATATTTTTTATAGACGATGTGTTTGAAGGGCAACCTTTAATTACAGAAGTTCCCTTGCTTTTTAATGATCAAATTATATTTATTTCATCAGAGGAGGAGCCTAAAACAGCGCAAGTAGATGTTCTCGTAGCTAAAATAAAGGAGAGTTTCACAGAAATGCCTTCTGGGATCGTAGGTATTGGTGGCGGTACCTTATTAGATGTAGCTAAAGCTGTAGCTATAATGCTTACCAATCCAGGAAGTGCAGCGGAATACCAAGGTTGGGACCTTGTTAAAAAACCAGCTATTTATCATGTAGGGATACCAACCATTAGTGGTACTGGAGCAGAAGTTTCAAGAACTACTGTACTCATGGGGCCAGAGAAAAAACTGGGTATTAATTCTGATCATACGCCTTTTGATCAAGTACTTCTAGATCCGAAATTAACACATGGTGTTCCGAAAGAACAATGGTTTTATACGGGTATGGATTGCTATATTCATTGTATAGAGTCTTTGAACGGTACTTATTTAAATGCATTTAGTCAAAGTTATGGTGAGAAAGCGCTAGACTTGTGTCACGAGGTATATCTAGGTGATATTTCAAAAGAAGAATCTCGGGATAAGTTAATGATGGCCTCTTGGCATGGGGGTATGAGTATTGCTTATTCTCAAGTGGGTATTGCTCATGCTATGAGTTACGGATTGTCTTATTTGTTGGGCGTAAAACATGGTATTGGTAATTGTTTGGTTTTTCAATACCTAGAAGAATTTTATCCAGAAGGTGTGAAAGTATTTAAGCAGATGCAAGAAAAACATCAAATTAAATTGCCTACCGGTATTTGTGCCGGTTTATCAGAGGAACAATTTGATATTATGATTCAAGTATCTTTTGGTTTAGTGCCGTTGTGGGAAAATGCACTAGGAGATAATTGGAAAGAAATAATGACCTATGATCGTTTACTGCAACTATTTAAAAAGATATAACGTAAAATAAATTCATCCTATGATGCATGCTATCGCGAAATTTATTTATTTTAAACTAATGGGGTGGACACTTATTGGGGATTTTCCTGATGTTAAAAAGTGTGTTATGATTGTGGTTTCTCATACCAGTTATTCCGATTTTTTCTTAGGCCTTTTAGTGCGAAGAATATGGAAGGAAGAAATTAATTTTATAGGAAAGAAGAGCCTTTTTGTAGGGCCTATTGGGTGGTATTTAAAGAAAGTTGGCGGTGCACCCATCATTAGAAATAAAAATAGTGATACCGTTTCTGCTATTGCAGATATCTTCAACCGTAAAGAAAAGTTTAGATTGGCTTTATCCCCAGAAGGAACCAGAAATAAAGTTACGGAATGGAAAACAGGATTTTATTTTATAGCGAAAGCAGCTAAAGTACCCGTGGTGATGGTCGCTTTTGATTATGGGAAAAAACAAATAAGAATTTCTGGAGCTTACAAGCCCACAGAAGACCAAGCGGCAGATTTTAAATTATACAAATCCTTTTTCAGGGGCGTATTAGGTAGAATTCCTAAAAAGAGTTTTAGCGTTGAATAAGTACCATGCTAAAGGCATTTTTATAGTCCAATAACGCTATAGTAGCCTGCTTTTGGGATGTTTCCAAATAAAAAAAAGCTTATTGATTTACAATCAACAAGCTTTTTTTATGGGTATTAAAATTAGCTATATGCTATTCTTGCATGGAGTGATATACGTTTTGTACATCATCATCTTCTTCTAATTTTTCTAGAAGCTTTTCTACATCAGCAGCTTCTTCTTCATTTAATTCTTTAGTTACTTGCGGAATTCTTTCAAAACCAGAAGATAAAATTTCCAATTCTCTGGTTTCTAATTCTTTTTGAATGGCACCAAAACTTTCAAAAGGAGCATAGATTAAAATACCATCTTCATCTGCAAAAACTTCTTCCGCACCAAAATCTATCATTTCTAATTCTAGTTCTTCAGGATCAATACCTTCTGCGGGAATTCTAAAATTACATGTATGGTCAAACATAAATTCTACGGAACCAGAAGTTCCCATGTTCCCATTACATTTATTAAAATAACTACGGACATTCGCAACGGTTCTAGTATTGTTATCTGTAGCTGTTTCTACTAAGATAGCAATACCATGTGGTGCGTAGCCTTCAAAAAGAACCTCCTTAAAATCGCCAAGACTTTTGTCGCTTGCTCTTTTTATTGCGCGCTCTACATTATCCTTGGGCATGTTAATAGCCTTTGCATTCTGTATAACAGCTCTTAATCTTGAATTAGTATCTGGGTCTGGGCCGCCATCTTTTACTGCCATTACAATATCTTTTCCAATACGCGTAAACGCCTTAGACATTGCGGACCATCTTTTCATTTTACGTGCCTTTCTAAACTCAAAAGCTCTTCCCATTTCTAAATCTGATTATAATATTAGTAGATACAAATTTAATATAATTTGCATTTTTAACAAGTGAAAGTCAAAGATAGGTTATTCACTATCAACAATACTTTCTATAGCTCTAGCTAATCTAAAGTCTTTTTCGGTTACACCTTCTACATCATGTGTGTTTAATCGAATATGTAAAGAATTGTAAACATTGCTCCAATCTGGGTGATGGCCTTGTGCTTCACATTCAAATGCAATACGAGTCATGATGGTAAAAGCTTCTTTGAAATTTTCAAATTGAAAAGAAGTTTCAATGGCGCCGTCTACATATTCCCAACCGTCTAATTGTTCTAAAATACGTTCTATTTCTAATAAATTTAATGCTTCCATAGTTCTTTTTTTAATACATATAATGTTAACCTATAACGTGATCGTTAATAATCTCTTCATAGGTGGTTTGATAGTTTTTAGGTAGTTTGTTATCTTTTGGTAAAACGGCCAAATAGCGCTCCTCATTGGTGGTGTAAACACTTTTAAATAGCGGAGAAAAATTTCCTACACGTTTTAAAATTTCCTTTACAAATTCATCATGATGCACCAAGTCATTACTTCCTAAATGATAAATACCGCTTTTGTTTTTACTTACTAAATAATGTATTTGTTGTGTAAGTTTCAAATCATGGGTCACATTTAAAACTAGATTAGGAAATACTTCTACGGGATCATTATTTAAAATACTTGCTTTCATTTCCTTTATTCTAGGTGAACCGTTTCCAAAAACCATAGGTACTCTTAGGATGGCCATTTTTTCTTTAGGAATACGAAGCAACATATTTTCAATTTTTATCTTTAAGCGCCCGTAGATACTCTCCGATAAGGTCTTGTCATATTCATAAGAAGGGTATTTGCTGTAAGAATCAAATACATTGGCAGATGATATAAAATACAGCTTACAATGACTTTGCATTACATATTCTACCAGGTGTTCATGTGCAATAATTTGCGCCGGAAAGCTGCCTCGCAAAGCAGATATTATAATATCTGGTTGTACGAGTTCTAAAATTTCGTGAATATCGTCTTCTTCTAAATTATAGCTGTAGAACTGTTTGTTTTTATCAAAACCTTTGCGCGCAGTAAAATAGGTGCCATAGGTATTAAAGTAGTTGCATAACTCTTTATATATAGCATTGCCTATAAAGCCACTGGCTCCAAGAATAAGAATTTTCTTTTTATCCACCTTTTAAAAAATTGACTGCTTTGTTGCAGTAGTTAGCATCTCTAACGCTAACATGCCTAATTTAGAGTTTCCTTTTTTATTAAGTCCCGGAGACCATGTAGCTACACAGTAGTTGTCGGGTAAAAGTGCCACAATTCCTCCGCCTACACCACTTTTACCAGGCAGCCCCACTTCAAAAGCAAATTCTCCGGCTTCATCATAAAAACCGCATGTTAGCATTAATGCATTAATTCGTTTTACTTGACTGGTGGTTAAATAAGTCTTGTTTTGCAAACATTTTCCGCGGTTCATAAATACGAAAAAGAGCTTGGTAAGCTGCTTGCAGTTTAGAGCTAAAGAACATTGGTGAAAATAAAAATCAAGAACGGTATCTACATCATTGTGTAAATTCCCATATGATTTTAATAGGTTGGCGGCTGCATAATTTCTGAAACCTGTTTCTTTTTCAGAGGTAGCAACATCAGCATCAAAATTAATGCTTTTATCTCCTGATATCTCTTGTATATATGTTAAAAAATCTTCTTTAGGATTTTTCAGTTTAGACACGAGTATATCTGCAACAACAATGGCCCCTGCATTTATTAAGGGGTTTCTTGGAATACCGTTTTCTTGTTCTAATAGCGATAAATGATTAAAAGGGTCTCCCGATGGTTCTACATCAACACGACTCCAAAGCTCTTCCCCGATAAGGCCAATTGCCTGACTCAGTGAGAGAACTTTAGAGATACTTTGAATAGAAAAAGCTTCTTCAGAATCGCCCACGGAAAATTCATTTTGGTTGGCATCAATAATATGCATACCAAATTTATGAGGATCTATTTTTGAGAGCTCGGGAATATAACTCGCCACGTTCCCTCGATCAGAAACCTTATTAATTTCCAGTTGTATGTTGTGAAGTATATCGGGGTATTTAATCATTAATTTTTATAAAATGGTAATTTCACTATGGTTGCAGGGATTGCTTTTTTTCTAATTTGAATATAAATTTTTTCGCCTAATGCGCTCGCTGTTTTAGGTACATATCCTAAACCAATTCCTTTTCCTATTGATGGAGACATGGTGCCAGAAGTAACTATACCTATTTTTTCACCTGCGGCATTTACGATCTCATAATCATGACGCGGAATACCTCTTTCATCAAGTTCAAATGCAATAAGTTTTCTGCTAGAACCTTCTGCTTTTTCTTTGGCTAAATTTTCGCTATTTACAAAATCCTTAGTAAATTTTGTAACCCATCCTAAACCTGCTTCAATAGGAGACGTGGTGTCATTAATATCGTTGCCATATAAACAATACCCCATTTCTAAACGTAAGGTATCTCTAGCGGCTAAGCCAATTGGTTTAATTCCAAAATCTTCTCCAGCCTCAAATACTTTAGTCCAAATTTGTGCTACTTCTGTGTTTTTGCAATAAATTTCAAAACCTCCAGAACCAGTATAACCAGTGGCAGAAATTATAACATTGTCAATACCTGCAAACGGTGCGACCTCAAAAGTGTAAAATTTAATAGTAGCTAAATCTACATTGGTAAGAGACTGCATTGCTTCTACAGCTTTCGGTCCTTGAATAGCCAATAGGGAATAGTCTTCAGATATGTTGCGCATATCTGCACTAATATTCGTATTGTATTTTGAAATATGGTTCCAATCTTTTTCAATATTAGAAGCATTTACTACTAATAAGTATTGCTCCTCTTTTATTTGATAAATAATTAAATCATCAACAATACCGCCGGTTTCATTTGGCATACAGCTATATTGAGCTTTACCAATAGATAGCTTGGAGGCATCATTAGAGCTTACTTTTTGAATTAATGAAAGAGCATTTGGTCCACTAATTAAAAACTCTCCCATATGAGAAACATCAAATACACCAACGCCAGCCCTTACGGTTTCATGTTCAATAGTTACGCCTTCATAAGATACAGGCATATTAAATCCTGCAAAAGGAACAAGTTTGGCGCCTAATTTTTCGTGTATTTCTGTTAATGCGGTGTTTTTCATTTCTAATTTATTTAGTCGTTCAAAATTATTGAAAATATGTTAGATATGTCACTTTAATGCCAGAGAATATTCATTGAACAGTCTTACATTATTTTCTTCAAGATTATCAATTCTTTAAAAAAATCGGTCAAAAAGATGGATTTCATCGATTAAATGACATTTAATTTGGAATTTAAATATTTCGGGTCTATAATTGGTCAACCAAATTGGTAATCCAAATTGGAGTACCAATTGAAACACTCAACTTAAGTATTATGAAAAACACACAAAAATTGATGAAGTCAAAAACAGTTTTAAGACTTTTAACAGTGCCAATTTTAGCTTTAGCTTTTAATTGTGCCGAAAACGATCTTTCAGATGAAAATTTATTGGTGTCGCCTAATGTGACTATTTCATCGACTAATGCGCAGACCATTCAAGCAGAAAACTTTGATGGTATGAAGGGTATCCAAACAGAATCAACTTCGGATAGTGGAGGAGGTAGTAATGTTGGATGGATAGACTCAGGAGATTATCTAGAATATTCACTGACGGTGCCAGCTTCAGGAAGCTACAAATTTGAATTTAGAGTAGCTTCTAAGTCCAACGCATCTAAGTTTGATTTTTACCAAGGGAATACAAAATTATCAAATGTAAATAAAGCGGCTACAGGAGGATACCAAAGTTGGGTAACCACCTCTAAAACCGTTAATTTATCTGCTGGGACCAGTACATTAAAATTACTTGCAACAGGTGGTGGATGGAACATTAACTGGATTAAAATTACTCCAGTAAGTGTTAGTCAAACTACGGTAAGTGATAATCTTGCTTTAGGTAAAACAGCAGAACAATCTTCTAACTATTCTTCTAGTGCAGGTCTTCCTGGTCTTGCTGTAGATGGGAATACTTCAGGAGCTTGGAGTCAAGGTAGTGTAACGCATACTTCTAATAGTTCTTCCCCATGGTGGCAAGTGCGTTTGGGTGATGATTATACCATTGGAGATATTGTTATATGGAACAGAACTGATAGCTGTTGTTCTTCACGCTTAAATAATTTTGATGTTTTTGTATACAATGATGCAGGGACACAAGTTTATAAAACAACGATTACAAGCACACCTAATCCTTCAGTAACCATTAGTACAGGTGGCGTAACAGGATCAAGAGTTCGTATTAAACTAAAAGGAACAAATGCATTATCATTAGCAGAGGTTCAAGTATTTAGTGGCGAGAGCGATGGTGGAGGTACAACCAACCCGCCAACAGGGAATGCTTCTATTCCTTCAGATTTAATGAGTAACTGTAACCAATGGAAAATCACCTATCCTGACGGAGAAGAAGATAAAACACTTTGTGGTGAGGCTAACAATGAATATTTCTTTGTAAATAGTGCAAAGAATGGGATGGTATTTAGAGCTCCTATTCGCAGTAATAACGGAACTACTCCTAATTCTGATTATGTAAGATCTGAACTTAGAGAAAGAACGGAAGATGGTAAATCTGATATTTACTGGACTACAGATGGTACCCATGTAGTTTATGTAAAACAAGCAATTACACATTTACCTATTGAAAAAAATCATTTGGTAGCCACTCAAATACATGGTGATAAAGCTGCTGGTATTGATGATGCAATGGTTTTACGTTTAGAAGGTTCTAATTTATTTTTAAGTTTTAATGGTAATAAACTTAGAAGTGATGTAACGGTAAAATCTAACTATAGCTTAGGAACTGTTCATGAAGTAATCTTCGAAGTTAAAAATGGTAAGCATTATTGTTACTATAGTGAAGATGGTGATCTAAGAAGTAAATATCTTAATGGTACAGCTTCCTCTTATTTAGTAAAGGATGGTAGTAATAGTGTTTTAATGGATATTGATTATGATCAATCCTATTTCAAGATTGGAAATTACACACAAAGTAATGCTGAAGAAGAAGGTAGTTCTACCGGAAACTCTAATAATTATGGTGAAGTAGTGGTTTATGATTTTTTCGTAGATCATGATTAAGGAATAGTTTTAATTTTTTTGAGTTAGTTAGTCAATAGTAAAGGGTATTCGCAGAAATGTGAATACCCTTTTTTTTAGGCTTATTTTTTGATAAAGATGAAGCCATTCAACGAAATATTGTATGTACAGCGCTATAGCTGCTATTTATTTACGATATTTGTAATTGGTGAACCAATTTGGTTTACCAAAAAGTAATTTTTAAATTCCAATTATGTTGAAAAGCTTAGGTACTACTTTTTTTAAATTTTTTATAGCTATTGCGATCTTAGGCGCAAATATGAATTGCTCAGATAAAGGAAGTACATTAGAAGAAGATACTAGTGCGGCTGAAGAAATGGAGACCCCGGTAGAAGAAGTAGAGGAACCTGAAGATCCAACAGTACCAGAAGATGACACTACTCCTGAGGAAACGAGTGGCACCGCTAAAATTCCGGCAGATTTGATGGCTAATTGTGCACAATGGAAAATTACGTATCCTGATGGAGCAGAAGATAAGACCCTTTGTGATGAGGATAACAACGAATATTTCTATGTGAATGAAGCTAAAAACGGAATTGTATTTAAAGCACCAATTAGAAGTACTAACAATACCACAACAAACTCTACCTATATACGCTCTGAACTTAGAGAGAGAACAGAAGATGGTACCGCTGACATTTACTGGACAACCGCAGGTACACATGTAGTTTACGTAAAACAAGCATTTACGCAGCTACCTATAAATAAAAGTCATGTTGTAGGAACTCAAATTCATGGTGATAAAGAGGCTGGGATTGATGATGCTATGGTATTAAGGTTGGAAGATGCTCATCTATTTTTAAGCTTTAATGGTAATAAACTTAGAACCGATGTTACCATAAAAACAGATTATAATTTAGGAACTAACCACGAAGTAATTTTTGAGGTCATAGATGGTAAGCATTACTGTTACTATAGTGAAGATGGTGATTTAAAGGCAAACTATGAAAATGGTACTGCCACACAATACCTTGTTTTAGATGAAGGCAATGCTGTGCTAATGGATTTAGATTATGACCAGTCTTATTTCAAAATAGGGAACTATACGCAAAGTAATTCTGAAAAAGAGGGTAGTGATACCGATGATCCTCTAAATTATGGTGAGGTTGTTGTTTATGACTTCTTCGCAAAACATTTTTAGAAAAACGATAATTTTTTGTTATTTAGTTGATAGCAATAAAGGGTATTCATTTAATGTGAATACCCTTTTTTAATAATTTTTAAACAAAAAAATTAACCTATCAAATAGTCCTTTAATTCATCATAGGTAGAGATTTTAATAGATTTTTTCTTTTTGTTCATCTGTTTGATAATCTTTTTAGGAATATCTATATTCTCTTTGATCGTATCTTCTACAATATCTAAAAACTTAACAGGGTGTGCTGTTTCTAGGAAAATACCATAAGTGTCAGGATTTGTTTCTTGGTATTTTTTAAGGCCTAAATAGCCAACCGCTCCATGAGGATCTGCAATATAATTATAGTCATTATACAGCTCTAACATGGCTTCTTTGGTCTCCTCATCTGTAAACGCATAAGAAGATATATTTTTCTCTATGGTGCTAAAGTCATCTTTATAGATATGTCTAATTCTTATAAAATTACTAGGATCTCCTACATCCATAGCATTCGATATAGTCGCTATTGAAGGTTTAGGATCATAACTCTTCGTATTCATAAATCTAGGGACTACATCATTTACATTTGTAGCAGCGATAAAGTGTTTTACAGGCATCCCAAGTTGTTGCGCAACAATACCTGCGCAGATATTACCAAAATTTCCACTCGGAATAGAAAACACAATCTCTTTTCCTTGAGATTTTGCTTGTTTGTAAGCAAATAAGAAATAGAATAATTGAGGTAACCAGCGTGCTACATTTATAGAATTGGCAGAGGTTAATTGTTTTAGGCTCGTAATATCTTGATCTAGAAAGGCGGTTTTTACCATGGTTTGGCAATCATCAAAGGTACCATCTACTTCTAAGGCGGTAATATTTTTGCCCAGTGTGGTAAGTTGCTTTTCTTGAATATCACTTACTTTACCTGTAGGGTATAAGATTACAACTTTTACACCTTCTACGCCTAAAAAACCATTAGCAACAGCACCTCCAGTATCTCCAGAGGTAGCCACTAATACCGTCACCTCGTTTTTGCTACCTTCAGAAAAATGGCCTAAACACCTAGCCATAAAACCAGCACCTACATCTTTAAATGCTAGTGTAGGTCCGTGAAACAGTTCTAGGGTTCCTACATTTTTATTAATTTCCACAACAGGAAAGTCAAAGTTTAAAACGTCTTCTAATATAGTTTTGAGTTTATCATCATCAATGTCATCAGAGACAAATTGTCTAATTGCTTTATGGGCAATTTCTATCGTAGACATATCTTCTATATTTTCAAAAAAATCACTAGTCAGTGGTGTGATTTTCTCGGGAAAATATAAACCGCGGTCGGGAGCAATACCTTTAATTACTGCTTCTTTAAAACTTACGTTTGGGGCTTTTTTGTTGAGGCTGTAAAAATTCATTTTCTTTTAATTTGGAGTTTTTGAGTTGTTTTATGATGTCTTGTAGTGTTGGCTAGCAATCATCCGTATCTTCAAAGCTTTGAACTTCTTCTCTTAGTTCAGAAAAATCAGATCGTATTGTATTTCTATATAAGGAAACTTCTTTTTTTGGTATTTTTTCATTCTTAATATATCCTTTAAATTCAGATCCATTTTGTTCAATAAAAAGGTAGTTAGTGTACCTGCCAGAATTCCAGTAGTCATCTACCAATAAAAAACCATTATTGTCATTTGCATAAACTACAAATTTTCGCCAAGTTTTCTCATTTCTATCCGCATCAAGAAAACGTACAATACTTTTATAATAAATATCTCCCGTGCATTCCTGCATAAAAGATTGAATGTAAATTTGAATGGGCTCATTGTTGTAAGTCCCTTCAAACAAACTTTCCTTTCGTATTTCTTGCCCAAGGGCTACAGTCGAAAATAAAATTAAGACAAATAATAGTCGGATACTTTTCATAGGCTTAAAATTTTTTAAAAAAATTGCGTAATGGTGTTTCAATATAGGTAAAACAAAGTGCTGAACACGCAATTAGCATAGCGGTTGCCATATAGAATTTTGTGGTTTCGTTAGTGATGCTGTAATCTTTTAATATAGCTTTAGTCCAAGCAAATACAGGACTCTGTAAAATGTAGATGCCGTAACTTATTTCTCCTAAGAAAATTAAGGGATCATATTTCGTAATCTTAGTAATATATCCTGAGTTTGCACTCATAAGTAAAATGAGAGGGATGAATAGCAAGGCTAATAATCCATTGTGAAAATTTAATTGCGTATTGTACCATAATATAATAGGTATCATGAAAAGAAGTATTAAAATACCTAAATCATAATTTTTAATATGGTACTGTAGTTTTTTTACAAAAAATATGCCTGCTAAATTCCCAATTAAAAACTCTGCTAAATGCATCGGTGGAAAATAAAATAGGAACTCATGAAATTTTGAAGGATACCCTGTGTAGGATGTTGAGAATATTCCCCAATGAAACACTACTTGGCTTAAAGCAAAAATAGTCAGTACCGGAAATAGTAATTTTTTAAGGGGCAGCTTGCTATAAAACGTATTGAATAAGAATGGAAATAACGCGTAAAAAAAGAATTCTACAGCCAATGACCAAGCTGGGTAATTAAACGTTAAGGCTTTACCGGGAATCCAACTTTGGAGCATTAGTAAATTCAAAAGTAGATTGCCGAGTTCACTGTCTTTGTGGTAATATAATTTAAAAGCTAAAACAAGCACTAATGCCAAGAAGTACACAGGATAAATCCGAGCAAATCTTTTTTTAATATACGCTAAGAATTCTAATTTTTTATGCTGATGGTACGCAATGATCATAATGAATCCCGAGAGTATAAAAAAGTAACTTACCGCTATGTTTCCTTGCTCAAATAATGTTCTTAAAGGTGTTAAATTAAAAGGATACACTTCTAGGCCGTAATGGTATATTACAACTGCTATGGCAGCTATGAATCTAGAAAATGTTAATTGATCTAATCTCAAAATCCTTAATTTAACGATACATCAAACTTATTTATAAAACTTTAATTCCTTCTGTATTTACTTTAGATACATGAATGTCGTAATCTATCCCAATTTTATCGTATACATCAGTCATGGCCTGTGCTACTTTTTTTGCAGTTTCTATACCTTTACTTAATGCAAACACTGAAGGACCAGAACCTGATATGCCACAACCTAATGCGCCAGATTCTAATGCTTTTTGTTTTACCGTGTCAAAGCCAGGTATTAGAATAGAACGGATGGGTTCTACAATATGGTCCTCTAATGATCTTCCAATTAGCTCATAATCTTCTGTAAATAAGCCTGCAATTAATCCGCCCACATTTCCCCATTGTTTAATTCCGTCTTCTAAAGAAATAGTAGTCTTTAAGATACGTCTAGAATCAGATGTTTTTACTTCAATCTGAGGGTGTATAACGGTAGCATATAATTCTTTCGGTGTATTTATTTTAATAACATCTAATGGTTGGTAGCTGCGTACGAGCGTAAAACCGCCAAAGAGGGCAGGAGCAACATTATCTGCATGGGCTACGCCACTTGCTAAACGTTCTCCTTCCATGGCAAATTTCACCAATTCTAATGGAGAAAAAGGTTTGCCTAAAAGGGCATTCATGGCCCAAACAGCACCAGTAGAACTGGCAGCACTGCTGCCAATTCCACTTCCTGCTTTTATTTTTTTATAAATTTCAATATCAAAACCACCTTCGTAATCACTTTGTGCTAACAGTGCTAAACCGGCAACACCCGCTACATTTTGTAGGGTTTCCATAGGTAAATCTTGCCCTGTAAGCTTAGTAATTCTGATGCCTTTTTGAGTTGTTTTTCTTACCACCATTTCATCACCTACAGCATCTAAAGCGAGTCCTAAAACATCAAATCCGCAAGAGACATTAGCAATAGTTGCTGGACAGAAAACTCTAATTTCATTTGCATTCATAGCCTACAGATTAAAAGTTACCTATTCTTATAATATCAGCAAAAATACCAGATGCAGTTACTTCAGCACCAGCACCAGCACCTTTGATAATCATAGGTTGGTTAGGGTATCTTTCTGTATAGAATAATACAATATTGTCACTACCTTCTAAATTATAGAAGTCGTGCCCTTTAGGAATATGCTGTAAGCCAACGCTTGCTTTGCCATCTTCATATTGAGCAACATACTTTAATTTACTGCCGGTATCATTAGCCTCTTTAAACATTTTTTGAAAATCAACTTCATATTTAATTAGCGAAGCAAAAAAGTCCTCATTGTTTGTGGTAGCAAGGCTTTCTTCAGGTAAGAAAGGTGTATTGGTTATTTCTTCAATATCTATTTTGTTACCACTCTCCCGTGCTAAAATTAAAATCTTACGCATTACATCAATACCACTCAAATCTATTTTAGGATCTGGCTCTGTATAACCTTGCTCTTGTGCTTGTTTAACAATATCATGGAAAGTAGATTGGTCATTAAAATTATTAAACAAGAAATTTAAGCTACCTGAAAGTACTGCTTGAATTTTTAGTATTTTATCTCCTGATGCAATCAAATTTTTAAGCGTATCAATAATAGGTAAACCTGCACCTACATTGGTTTCAAATAAAAATGGCGCATTGTATTTGCGTGCTAAATCTTTCAGGTTTTTGTAATTGTTGTATTCCGAAGAGCAAGCAATCTTATTACAGGTCACCACAGAAATACTGTTCTTTAAATAAGATGCATAGGTTTCAGAAACTTCTGCACTGGCTGTATTATCTACAAAAATGCTATTTCTGTAATTTAGTTTTTGAATGTTTTCAAAGAACTTTTGTTTGTCTGTTTTTTCTCCAGCTTTTAGTTTTTCATCCCAACTTTTAAGATTGATACCGTCTTCATCAAAAACCATTGTTCTAGAATTAGAAATTCCAATAACACGGATATTTAATTTTAGGTTCTCTTTTAAAAATTTACGTTGTTGCTGTATTTGATTTAAGAATTTTGTACCCACATTACCAACACCCATTACAAAAAGGTTTAACTGTTTGGTATTGTCTTCAAAAAACTCCTCATGTAATGTATTTAAGGCTTTCTTGACGTCATCTTTTACAATGACCGCAGAAATATTACGTTCAGAAGCACCTTGCGCAATTGCTCTTATGTTAACATTATTTTTTCCTAAAGTACTAAACATTTTACCGCTTAATCCTTGATGACGCTTCATATTGTCGCCCACAAGGGCAATAATGGCTAAATCTTCTTCTGCAATAACAGGTTTAATTTTGCCTAAGGATATTTCATATTCAAAAGCTTCATTTACAATTTGTACCGCTTTTATAGCGTCATTATCCGAAACACCCACACAGATAGAGTGTTCAGAAGATGCTTGTGTAATCAATACAACGCTAATATTTGCTTGTGATAATACTTCAAAAAAGCGTTTAGAGATTCCAGGAATTCCAACCATACCAGGCCCTTCTAACGAGAGTAATGCAATATGCTCTACATGACTTATGCCGCGAACAGTTTTTCCTAGTTCATTTTTATTTTTTGTAATTAAGGTACCTTCGTTTTCCGCATCAAAAGTATTTTTGATGACAATAGAAATACCCTTAGAAAGTACAGGTTGTATTGTTGGAGGGTATAATACTTTAGCTCCAAAATGCGAAAGCTCCATAGCTTCCTCATAAGAAATATGCGGAATAGGCATCGCTTGCTTTACTATTCTTGGGTTAGCCGTATACATTCCACTAACATCCGTCCAAATTTCTAAAAGTTCTGCATCAATAGCACTAGCAATAATGGCAGCTGTATAATCAGATCCCCCTCTGCCTAAGGTAGTAGAATCTCCAGAAGTAGAAGAGGCTATGAAGCCACCCATGACAATAACTTGTTCAGGAACGGCCGTAAAAAACTCTTTACAATTAGAATTTGTTGTGGCAAAGTCTACTATGGCTTTACCAAAGTTAGAATTTGTTTTTATAAGTTCTCTACTATCTTTGTAGCTACAGTTGAGTTGTTCTGCAATAAAATATTCACTGATGATGTAAGACGATAATAGTTCGCCATAACTAACAATTTTATCAGATAGTTTTGGTGTAATTTCTCCTATTAAATAAGCACCTTCTAATAAGGTTTCTAACGTGTTAAGTTCACTTTTTACCTTACTTAATACCTTGCTTTGTTGTAAAACAGGGATCAATTCTTTAATGGTAATTAAGTGTCTTTCCTCAATTTCTTTAAGGCTATTTTTATAGGTGTTATCTTGAGCAGAAGCTAGTGTTGCTGTACTTAATAGTAAATCTGTAACTCCGCCTAAGGCAGAAACTACGACGATATTTTTATTGACTTGAGAATTAGCCACAATGTTTTTAACAAGGGCTATGTTTTTAGCGTTAGCAACAGAAGTGCCTCCAAATTTTAGAACTTTCATTATGAGAAATAGTTTTGTGGTAATAAAAATAAAAATGCATGAATATGCGAAAACGGACGAGTATATAGCAGATTACCCCAATGGGGTAGTGGTGCTGAAAGTGATAGTAGTATCACACGCAATATAAAATGTAGAAAGGTTAAATTGACTATCCATTATTAGGTCTTTATATCTTTTAAAGATATAGTCAAATGTAGTATTTTTGAGTTCCTTATCAAATGATTTCCGAAATTTTTACGGAATCAGCAATTAATGTTAAATATTATTATTGAATGAAGATTTTTAGCGCAAAACAAATCTACCAAGCTGATAAATATACAATAGAAAAACAGCAAATAAAAAGTGATGAACTCATGGAGCGCGTCGCTATTCAAATTTTTAATTGGTTACACCTTAGACTTCAGGGTGCTCCGGTAAAAATTCAGCTATTTTGTGGTATTGGTAATAATGGTGGCGATGGTGTAGCTGTCGCAAGACATTTACAAGAACATGGTTATAGTATAGAAGTACATATCGTAAACTATAGTGAGAAACGTTCTGATGATTTTTTATTGAATTTAAAGCGATTAAAAGATCGTAAAATTTGGCCAAATTTTATTAATAGCGATTCTGATTTTCCAGAAATTAGTAAAGAAGATATTGTTATAGATGCTATTTTTGGTATTGGATTAAATAGAAATCCAGATGCTTGGGTGGTTAAGTTGATGCAAAAAATTAATGCATCAGATGCTTTTGTTCTGGCGGTAGATTTACCTTCGGGGCTTTATACGGATAAACCGGTAAAGAATGAAGATGCTGTTGTAAAAGCAAATCATATTTTGAGTTTTCAAACCCCTAAATTGGTGTTTTTCCTTCCGGAAACAGGTGTTTATGCCAATCAATGGGAGATTATAGATATTGGGATTGATGCTGAATTTATAGCGAATACAGAAGTCGACTATGAATTGATAAGCAAATTAGAGGTATTACCGTCTTATATTCCGCGGGAGAAATTTGCACATAAAGGTACTTACGGTCACGCTTTAATTATTGGTGGGAGTTATGGTAAAATAGGAGCTGTGCAATTAGCCTCAAAATCTTGTTTACGCTCTGGTGCTGGTTTAGTGACGGCATACCTACCTAAATGTGGTTACGTGCCTTTGCAGACTGCTTTGCCAGAAGTTATGGTGCTAACAGATGATCAGGATGAATGTATAAGTGCTGTTAATTTTGATATCACGCCCGATGTTATTGGAATAGGAGTGGGTTTAGGTACTGCTAAAGAGACACAGGAAGCATTAGGTGCTTTTCTCAAAAGCAATAAAACGCCATTGGTCTTAGATGCTGATGCTATTAATATCTTGGCTTTAAATGAAGCCTTTTTAAAGAATTTGCCGGCGCAAACGGTATTAACACCACATCCTAAAGAATTGGAGCGTTTGTTAGGTAAGTGGAAAGACGATTTTGATAAATTAAAAAAAGCAAAAGCATTTTCAAAAAAGTATGATTGTATTGTAGTGATTAAAGGGGCGCATACCATAACGGTATATGATGGTCAAGGCTATATAAATACTACAGGAAATCCTGGTATGGCTACTGCTGGAAGTGGTGATGTATTAACTGGAGTCATCACAGGATTAATTGCTCAAGGCTATGAACCCTTGACGGCGTCAATTTTCGGGGTGTACCTGCATGGAACCTCTGGAGATATTGCGGTGGAGAGTACAGGCTACCAATCACTCACCGCTAGTGCACTCATAGATAGTTTGGGTAATGCCTATGTCGATTTATTTAAGCAGCCGGAACAGCCCCCGCAAATGGAAGAACAAGAACAGCAATAGAGAATGAATAACTTTGAAAGTTTTCTTAACTCTAAAACTCCTTTAAAGTATATATTGTTATTTGCTATTATCTATGCTATTTATACTAATGGCAAAGAATATTATCATTTCAATCTTTATACTGTATATGGAATAGCGGAGTGTACTGAAATTGATATCCAAAATACAAATACTTATGCTGCTTATAAGTTTTATGTTGATGGTAAAAGAATTAATGGCTCAATTCAATTAGGAAGTATAGTCTATCCAGGTTGGGTGGGCAAGCATTTTAAAGTGCAATACTCTAGCAAAGATCCAGAGATTAATAACCTACTTTTAAGCAAACCAGTTTATGATACCGTACGTATTAAAAAAGCGGGTTTTGTAATTAAGGTTCAGGAGAAGAAAGAAAAACGCAATCAGTTTCGAGATTAATTAAAGTAATTTTTATAAGGAATTACTATGAAACGGTGGTAATTAATTTAGTGGCATACGGTCCTGTGGTTGGGTATATTATCTACTCAAGAGTCACTAACGTTCCGAATAGCGGTTTTAACTGGGTAGAGCTGGTAATAGTTATTCTTTTAGGGGTAGTGGGGAGTATGCTAGGGCAATACTTCAAACAGAAGTGGAAAGATTGATGCCATGAAAAAAAAGACTGATGTACATAACTATTAATCAGTTCAGCTCTTTCTGGTATATTAACAGATTCGATAAAAAAAAGCCATTCAGTTAAATGAATGGCTTTTCTGTTTTATTTAGCTTTTACACGTCTTTTGATCCATGCTAAAGCATTATCAAATTCTATAAAGAATTTCATAGAATTTTTATAGAATAATTTTTCTATTTTGAAATTATGCATATCAATTTCTTTCACAGAAACAACAGCAAATGCTTTTAAATTCTCAATTTCACGAATGTAGTTGTAAACGGTAGGATCTAAAGCGTACGAATTTTTTCGTAAACTGATGTATCCAAAGTTTTTTTCCCTAAAGTGTATTTCTGCAATTCCTATGATTTGATAAGCTCTTTCTAGAGTGATGGTCGCGCCTTCGGCAAAAATAGCAACCATGTAATCATCGTATACTTGAACCATACCAGTTTCAAGATGATACTCTTGAACGATGACTCTTTTTTTCGATTGTTCAATACTCATTCTTCGTATTTTAAATAGTGTGTCTCGCGGACGAAAATACTACTAAGCTTAAAACTGTTAAAAAATAATAGATAAAGCGCTTATATATCGCTTAAGTAACTAAAGTTTGCGAATACTGAAATGTGATTGATTGAAAATGATTACATTTATTTTGTTGCTAATTATATTGTTGTAGTACTTTTTAAGTATCTGATTATAGCCTAATTGCTATATATGGCTTTCATACGTGTATAGCAGTAGTGAAAACAAAAAAAGAGAGCCAATTGGCTCTCTTTTTAATTGAATTTAGAAGGTATTAGGCTTCAGATTCTTTTTTAGATTTTTCAATCTTTATGGTTAATTCATCTTTTTCTTCATCAAGATCCATAAATATAGTATCACCTTCTTGTAGTTTAGAACTAACAATTTCTTCTGCTAAAGCATCTTCAATGTACTTTTGAATAGCACGTTTTAATGGTCTCGCTCCGTATTGTTTATCAAAACCTTTTTCGGCAATGTAATCTTTGGCTTTATCAGATAAGGTTAATTCATAGCCAATATCTTTAATTCGTAATAACAATTTACGAAGCTCAATATCAATAATTTTATGAATATCTTCTTTCTCTAAAGGATTAAATACCACTACATCATCAATTCTATTTAAGAATTCTGGTGCAAAAGCCTTTTTTAATGCATTTTCTATAACACTTTTCTGGTGAGAATCAGTTTGAGATTTCATTGCTGAAGTACCAAAACCAACACCTTGTCCGAAGTCCTTCAATTGTCGCGCACCAATATTAGAGGTCATAATAATGATTGTATTTCTAAAATCGATCTTACGGCCTAAACTATCTGTTAAGAAGCCATCATCTAATACTTGAAGCATCATGTTAAACACATCTGGATGCGCTTTTTCTACTTCATCTAAAAGAACTACAGCATAAGGTTTACGACGAACTTTTTCGGTTAATTGGCCACCTTCTTCGTAACCAACATATCCTGGAGGTGCTCCTACCAAACGAGAGATAGCAAATTTCTCCATGTATTCACTCATATCAATACGAATCAATGCATCTTCAGAGTCAAATAATTCTTTTGCTAAAACTTTAGCCAATTGAGTTTTACCCACACCAGTTTGACCTAAGAAAATAAAAGATCCAATAGGTTTATTAGGGTCTTTTAATCCAGCTCTGTTTCTTTGAATAGCTTTGGCTACTTTAGCAACCGCTTCATCTTGACCAATTACATTGGACTTAATAAGGTCTGGTAACTCAAATAACTTAGTTATCTCTGTTTGAGCAATTCTATTTACAGGAATACCACTCATCATAGATACTACGTCTGCAACATTTTCTTCAGTTACAGTTTCTCTATGTAATTTGCTTTCTTCTTCCCATTTTTCTTGGGCTACCGCTAAATCTTTTTCAATTTTCTTTTCGTCATCTCTAAGTTTCGCAGCTTCTTCATAGCGTTGTTTTTTTACAACAGTATTCTTAAGCTCACGCACATCTTCTAGTTGCTTTTCAAGCTCTAGAATTTGCTTAGGTACATCCATATTTACTATATGAACACGAGAACCCGCTTCATCTAAGGCATCAATAGCTTTGTCTGGAAGAAAACGATCAGTCATGTATCTATTGGTAAGCTTTACACAAGCAATAATAGATTCATCTGTATAAATAACATTATGGTGATCTTCGTATTTTCCTTTGATGTTTTTAAGTATTTCAATAGTTTCATCTACGGTAGTAGGCTCCACAATTACTTTTTGAAAACGACGCTCTAGAGCACCATCTTTCTCTATATACTGTCTGTATTCATCTAAGGTAGTTGCACCAATACATTGAATTTCTCCTCTTGCTAATGCTGGTTTAAACATGTTAGAAGCATCTAAGCTTCCTGTAGCACCACCTGCACCAACTATAGTATGAATTTCATCAATAAAAAGAATAATATCATCATTCTTTTCAAGCTCATTCATAACCGCTTTCATACGTTCTTCAAACTGGCCACGGTATTTTGTACCAGCAACTAAAGAAGCTAAATCTAAGGTAACTACACGTTTATTATAAAGTATACGTGATACCTTTTTATCAATAATACGTAGTGCTAAACCTTCTGCGATTGCACTTTTACCAACACCAGGTTCTCCTATAAGAAGGGGGTTGTTTTTCTTTCTTCTACTTAGGATTTGAGAAACACGTTCTATTTCTTTCTCTCTACCAACAACAGGATCTAATTTATTTTCTTCCGCCATTTGTGTTAAATCGCGACCAAAATTGTCTAAAACTGGAGTTTTAGATTTTTTATTTCCTTTCTGATTCGTTGTTCCTCCAAAGTTTCCTTCTTTACCTTCTGCTGCATCATCGGCATCATTAGGGAAAGATTCTGATGTAGGTGAATCTACATAGTCATCATCACTTGTAATCATAGATTTGAATTGTTCTTTAACTCCATCATAGTCTACTTTCAATTTATGTAGCAATTTTGTAGTTGGGTCATTCTCATTTCTAAGAATGCATAACAATAAATGTGCTGTATTGATAGAAGAGCTCTGAAAAAGCTTTGCTTCTAAAAAAGTTGTTTTTAGTGCGCGTTCCGCCTGCCTTGTCAAATGCAAATTCTTTTTATCTTTTTGCATAGGAGTAGCATTGGGATTTGCCGGACTTAAAATCTCTACCTTTCTACGAAGGTGATTTAAGTCTACATCTAAAGCGTCAAGAATGCTAATTGCTTTTCCACTTCCATCACGCAATAGCCCAAGCATTAAGTGCTCGGTACCTATAAAATCATGACCAAGTCGTAAAGCTTCTTCTTTACTGTAAGCAATTACATCTTTTACTCTAGGTGAAAAATTATCATCCATATATATTCCTTTCAACATTAAAAATACTAAATCTATCTGAAACAATAACAAATACTGTTCCTATATTCGATAAATTATATCTAATAGACGGAAAAAAACATACATTCACAACTAAAGGCAATTCATTTTATTAATAACACTATAGTGTAAACTGTTGATAAATTCTTAAATAAACTATGAAAGAATTGTATTGATAGCTTCGATTTTCTGTATATTGGCATGTTTTTTAACCTAGTAAATAATATAAGATTTTAAAATGGCAGAAGGAGAAAAATTAATTCCTATCAACATAGATGATGAAATGAAATCCGCTTACATTGATTATTCAATGTCGGTCATTGTGTCACGTGCGTTACCTGATGTTAGGGATGGTTTAAAACCAGTACATAGAAGAGTTTTATTTGGAATGTACGAATTAGGTGTTCGTTCAACAAGTGCTCATAAGAAATCTGCACGTATCGTGGGTGAGGTTTTAGGTAAGTACCACCCACATGGTGATACTTCTGTTTATGACTCTATGGTACGTATGGCTCAGGAATGGAGTTTGCGTTACATGCTTGTAGATGGTCAGGGTAACTTTGGGTCTATTGATGGAGATAGCCCGGCAGCAATGCGTTATACAGAGGCGCGTATGCGTAAAATTGCTGACGACATGTTGGCAGATATAGATAAAGATACTGTAGATCATCAATTAAACTTTGATGATTCTTTACAGGAACCTAAAGTATTACCTACCAGAATACCAAACTTATTGGTAAATGGTGCTTCTGGTATTGCAGTAGGTATGGCAACAAATATGCCTCCTCACAACCTAACAGAAGTTGTAGATGGTACCATAGCTTATATTGAAAATAATGATATTACCATTGATGAGTTAATCACCCATATAAAAGCGCCAGATTTTCCTACGGGAGGAATTATTTATGGCTATGATGGTGTTAAAGAAGCTTTTCATACTGGTAGAGGGCGTGTAGTAATGCGTGCGAAAGCATCTTTTGAAGAGGTTCAAGGACGTGAATGTATCATTGTTACCGAGATTCCTTATCAGGTAAACAAGGCAGATATGATTAAAAAGACTGCCGATCTTGTTAATGATAAGAAAATAGAAGGAATTTCTACCATTAGAGATGAGTCTGATAGAAACGGTATGCGTATCGTTTACATCTTAAAAAGAGACGCTATTCCTAATATTGTTTTAAATACCTTATATAAGTATACAGCGCTTCAGTCTTCTTTTAGTGTTAATAACATTGCACTAGTTAATGGAAGACCACAGATGTTGAATGTGAAAGAAATGATTCATTATTTCGTAGAGCATAGACATGAAGTAGTTGTTCGTAGAACAGAATTTGAACTTAAAAAAGCAGAAGATAGAGCACATATCTTAGAAGGACTTATTATAGCTTCTGATAATATAGATGAGGTTATCGCTATTATTAGAGCCTCTTCTAATGCAGACGAAGCGAGAACAAACTTAATGGAACGCTTTAAACTGACAGAAATTCAGGCAAAAGCAATCGTTGAGATGCGTTTACGCCAATTGACAGGTCTGGAACAAGACAAGTTACGTGCGGAATACGATGAGATTAAAAAGACTATAGAAGATTTAAAAGATATTCTTGCGCGTAAAGAGCGTAGAATGGAAATTATCAAAGAAGAATTAGCGGAAGTAAAAGCTAAATACGGTGATGAGAGACGTTCTGAAATAAACTTTGCAGGTGGTGATCTTAGTATGGAAGATATGATTCCGGATGAGCAAGTAGTAATTACTATTTCTCATGCAGGTTATATTAAAAGAACAGCGCTTTCTGAGTACAAAACACAAAATAGAGGAGGAGTTGGTCAAAAAGCATCTTCTACTAGAAATGAAGATTTCTTAGAGCATTTATTTGTGGGTACCAACCACCAGTATATGTTATTCTTTACCCAGAAAGGAAAATGTTTCTGGATGCGTGTTTATGAGATTCCTGAAGGAAGTAAATCATCAAAAGGTAGAGCTATTCAAAACTTAATTAGTATTGAAAGTGATGATAAAGTAAAAGCATTCATCTGTACGCAAGATTTAAAAGATGAAGAATATGTAAATAGTCACTTTGTGATTATGGCGACTAAGAAAGGTATTGTGAAGAAAACTTCTTTAGAGCAATATTCTAGACCACGTCAAAACGGTATTAATGCTATTGGTATTAGAGAAGATGATGAGTTATTAGAAGCTAAACTTACTACAGGTACTAGTGAAATATTCTTAGGACTTAAATCAGGTAAAGCTATTCGTTTTGAAGAAAGTAAAACAAGACCAATGGGTAGAAATGCTTCAGGGGTTAGAGGGGTTACTTTAGCTAGCGATGATGATGAGGTAATAGGAATGGTATCTGTGCATAACTTTGAAGAAGAGATTCTTGTAGTTTCGGAAAAAGGGTATGGTAAGCGTTCAAGTATTGAAGACTATAGAGTGACGAATAGAGGCGGTAAGGGAGTTAAAACAATTTCTATTACTGAAAAAACAGGAGGTTTAGTAGCTATTAAAAATGTATCTGATTCTGATGATTTAATGATTATCAATAAATCGGGTATTGCTATTAGAATGAGTGTTGAAGATCTACGTGTTATGGGTAGAGCAACGCAAGGAGTTAGATTAATCAATATAAAAGGTAAAGATTCTATCGCAGCTGTGGCAAAAGTCATGAAAGACGAAGATGCTGTAGATGAGCTAGATGTGAACGATTTGGATGTAGATCCGGAGAATGGCACGGCAATTGATACTGAGGATACTGAAACTGAAGAATAAACACTAAATTAAAATTATATTAAAAATGAAAACTAGATTATTTATAGCAGCTGCAATGTCTTGCACAATGGTAGCATTCTCGCAGAAGAACGAGTTAAAAACTGCAGAAAAGGCATTAAAGTCAGGTAGTGCCGCTGAAGCTAAAACTGCTTTAGAAAGTGCTTCCTCTTTAATAGGTGGTGCAGATGATAAAATGAAAGCACAATATCACTTCTTAAAAGGAGAAACTTTTGCTATGCTTGCAAAAAAAGGAGATGCAAGTGCCTTTAATACGGCCATTGAGTCTTATAAAGAAGCTATTGCTACGGAAGAAGCGTCAGGAAAAGCTAAATATACGGTTGAATCAAAGCAAAAATTATCAGGAATGACAGCAGATTTAATCAATGCTGCCGTTGAAGATAACAACAATAAGCAATACAAACCAGCAGCAGAAAAACTGTACATGGGCTACCAATTGAGTCCAAAAGATACTGTTTACTTGTACTATGCTGCAAGTAGTGCTGTGAATGGAGGAGAATATGAGCAGGCTTTAACGTACTATAATGAACTTAAAGACTTGGGATATGATGGTTCTGAAGTTAAGTACACGGCGGTTAATGTAGCTACTGGTGAAACTGAAGAAATGGATAAGACTCAAAGAGATCTTATGGTAAAGTCTAAGACCTACAAAGATCCTAAAGAAGAGAAAAGTCCTTCTAAGAGTTCAGAAATTATTAAAAACATCGCGTTAATTTATACGCAATTAGGTCAGGATGATAAAGCATTAGGTGCTTATAAAGATGCACGTGCAAATGACCCTGAAGATGTTAACTTAATTTTAAATGAAGCTAATCTTTATTTCAAATTAGGAGATAAAGATAAGTTTAAGTCTTTAATGGCAGAAGCTACAGCATTGCAGCCAGATAACGCAGATTTGTTTTACAATATCGGTGTTGTTAATATGGAGCAAGGTAATATTGAAGATGCAAGAGCTGCATATAATAGAGCTTTAGAAATAAACCCTGGTTATGTAAATGCACAATTAAACTTATCTACAACGTATGTAAACGAAGGAAACGGAATGATAGATTCTATGAATTCATTAGGGAATTCTAGAGCCGATATCGCAAAATACGATGAGCTTAAAAAGAAAAAAGATGGATTGTTTCAAAAGGGTGCTGATATTTTGGAGCAAGCTTTAAAATTAAATCCAGATAATCAAGGAATCTTAGAGCAATTAAAGAACATTTATGGAGCTTTAGGTGATAATGAAAACTTCATGAGATTAAAGAAGTTAATTGGAGAGTAATTTAATGTACTACTAATAATATAAAAAGCCTTTACAAATTATGTAAAGGCTTTTTTATTGCTCTTAAGTAATCAGAAGATATATGTTTAAAATATTTTTTTGATTACTCTTAGTTTGTGCGTGTAGGTTTTTGTATCAGTATTAAAAATACCGGTATGGTCTATACGATCAATCCTTACCGTGCCACTTACGTGAATGATATAATTATTTTGCATGATGATACCCACATGGTTAATAATCCCCTCATTGGTGTCAAAAAAAGCTAAATCGCCAGCTTCACTTTCCTCAATAAAACTTAATGCTTCACCTTGCGTAGCTTGCTGGCCAGCGGTTCTGAGTAAATTATGGCCATTAATTTTATAGACCATTTGTGTAAAGCCAGAACTGTCTATGCCAAAGGGAGTAGTTCCTCCCCATACATATGGTGCATTTAGGTAAAGCAATGCAACTTCGATTAGATTATTTTTATTAGAAGATTTTACCGTAGCACTTCCTTCAAAGGTATGTTGTAATAATGCAGCATTGCTTATGGTGGCTCCTAAGAGCACAGGTATCAGCGCATTTTCTGGTGTCGCTACAAAAGAAACCAAATCATTGGCGTATACATGGTCTTTTTTAGCAGCAATAGCTGTGTATTCTTCTTCGGTGATAAATCTTAATTGTAAGTTGCTAATCCATCCCTCACAACCATCATAAGCGATCCTGATCTTACTCCAAAATTTACGAGTGTCAATTACTTTATAGTAATCGCCATAAAGTAACTGACTTATTAATTCGCTGGTATCTTCAGGATTTAATCGTACAGGAACAACACTAAGAGGGCATATGCCGTATTGCATAGTTTGGTCTACTGATAATTAATTTCTTTTGATTACAATGGCTGAAGCACCACCACCACCGTTGCAAATAGCAGCAGCTCCTGTGGTTCCATTTTGTTGTTCTAAGACATTTATTAGGGTAACCAGGATTCTTGCGCCAGAGCAGCCTAAAGGATGTCCTAAAGAGACAGCACCGCCATTTACGTTGACGTTTTTATCCGTAAGACCTAATAATTTCATATTAGCTAAGCCAACAACAGAAAATGCTTCGTTAAATTCAAAGTAATCAACATCTTTAATAGTAATATTGGCTTTATCTAAAGCTTTAGGAAGTGCTTTGGCAGGTGCTGTAGTGAACCATTCTGGTTCGTGAGCAGCATCAGCATATCCTATGATAGTCGCTAAAGGTCTTAAGTTTAATTCCTTTGCTTTTTCTTCACTCATTAGTATTAAAGCAGCAGCGCCATCATTGATAGTAGAAGCATTTGCAGCGGTTACCGTACCGTCTTTTGTAAAAGCAGGTCTAAGTGATGGAATTTTATCCATTCTTACGTTCTTATACTCTTCGTCTTGATTTACTATTGTAGGTTCACCACGACGTTGAGGTACTTCTACAGGAACAATTTCATTGTTGAATTTGCCTTTTTCCCATGCCTCAGAAGATCTATTGTAAGATTGTATGGCATAATTGTCTTGATCCTCTCTAGAGAATTCATATTTTGTTGCACAGGCATCTGCACAAACACCCATAGCATTTTCATCGTAAGCATCTACTAAACCATCTTTTTGCATCCCATCTATAAGGGTAGTAGGTCCAAATTTTTGGCCATTACGCATATGCACGTAATGCGGAATTAAACTCATGTTTTCCATACCACCAGCTACTACAATAGAGGCATCTCCTAATGCAATTGCTTGAGCAGCTTGCATTACGGCTTTCATGCCAGAGGCACATACTTTATTAATAGTAGTACAAGGAACAGTATTTGGTATTCCAGCGTAAATAGCTGCTTGTCTTGCAGGAGCTTGACCTGTTCCTGCAGAAACAACATTACCCATGATTACTTCTTCTACTAAAGAAGCGTTTAAATTTATTTTGTCTAAAGCACCTTTAATTGCTGTTGCGCCTAATTTTGGTGCCGATACAGTGGATAAACTACCCATAAAACTTCCTATAGGAGTTCTCACTGCAGATACGATTACTACTTTTTTCATTTTGTCGAATAATTAGTTGTGCGAAATTAATAAATTTAAGCGCAATGAACTGGGATGATTTTAAAAAAAGGAGGCTAATATTGTTAATCTTTACTTATTCCTCAGCGTTTTTACTTTATTTGCTCCTATAGCATTTATGAATTCTCCTAAAATCAATTGTTAAGCTTATATTTTCTATTTTTGAAATACATTAACAAATCCTAATGAGTACATTTTTAGATAATATCTATAAAAATCAATCTACCGTATATAAATATTTTATCTATATACTTTCTACTGTGCTTATTGTTTTTTTCTTTCCCAAAGGGGGGAAATTTAAGTATGAATTCCAAAAAGGAAAACCTTGGCAGTATGATAATTACTATGCTCCGGTAGATTTCTCTATAAAAAAATCTGATGATGACATAGAGAAAGAGAAAGCTGCCATTAAAAACCGACAAATACCGTATTACTCTTATGATAAGGAGATTGTAAATGGAGTGTACGCTGCTTATTCTTCTGAGTTTAAAAGATTGATAGACGGGTTATCTGAGGTGCCGGCAAATAAGAATAAACTTTATGATGTTGGTGAAAATATATTGAATGTTCTCTATGAAAAAGGGGTGTCAAATGATGCCGCAATTAAATCTACTTCCAATAGTATAAATCTTATTCGGAATAATGAGGAGATAAGAATTAATAGTAATCAGCTTTTTACAAAAGAAGATTTGGATAGTGTTATTAATGTTGTTCTTAAACGAAACAATGTTTCTAATTTAGAAAAGGAGTACCAAAGGCTGCTTTTTGAAATAGTGGAACCTAATGTGTTTCAGGATAGAGAATTGTCTAAGAAAGTATTAGAAGATGCATATTCTAAGCTGTCTTATACGCGCGGCACTGTAGATCAAGGCAAGTTAATTATTGCTAAGGGAGAGGTGGTCGAATCTGAAAATTATAAAATTCTATCATCGCTTAAAAGTGAGTATGAGTCAGAATTGTGGACCTCAAATAATTACTATTTTATTTTATTTGGCTACTCCGTATTGGTGGCGTTAGTGCTCATGATGCTTTTGCTTTTCTTAAAGAAATATAGGAAAGACATTTATAAAAATAATACGAAAGTTACTTTTATCTTCTTCAATATACTGATCATGGTATTTGTGACCACCTTGGTGGTTAAGTATAATGAAGCATATGTATTTGTAGTTCCGCTTTGTATTTTACCGCTTATATTAAAAACATTTTTTGATGCGCGTTTAGGGCTGTTTGTACATGTTTTGGCAGTGCTTATCTTAGGCTTTGTAGTGCCTAATAGTTTTGAGTACGTTTTTCTGCAAATTATTACTGGTATTGTAACTATTCTAACGGTTTCAGAATTGTACAAGCGTGCGAATCTCTTTATCTCTGTGGGGCAGATTATCCTTATTTATATTGTCGCGTATTTTGCGTTTCATATAATTCACGAAGGAAATCTTGATAATGTTCAATGGCTAGTTTTCGGCTTGTTTTTATTGAATGGGATGATCACTCTTTTTGTGCAACCATTAATTTATATTTACGAGAAGGTATTTGGTTTGGTCTCTGATGTTTCTTTATTAGAGCTGTCTGATACAAATTCTAGACTTTTAAAAGAATTATCCAACAAGGCTCCAGGGACATTTCATCATTCTTTACAAGTGGCTAATTTGGCAGAGGCGGCAGCCAATGAGATAGGAGCAAATGCTATGCTGGTTAGGGTAGGGGCTTTGTATCATGATATTGGTAAAATGAATAATCCAACGTATTTTACGGAAAACCAAATTACTAATGTTAATCCGCATGATGAATTAGCGCCAATAGATAGTGCGAAGATAATTATAGATCATGTTATCGGAGGTATTGAATTGGCTAGAAAAAATAATCTTCCCGACCGGATTATAGATTTCATTCGGGTGCATCACGGCACTACTTTGGTCTATTATTTTTATAAAAAGCAATTAGAAATTGATGGTGAGGTGAACGAAAAAGATTTTAGATATCCAGGACCGACTCCTTTTTCTAAGGAGACAGCTATCTTAATGATGGCAGACTCCATAGAGGCAGCTTCAAAAAGTTTAAAAAATCCTACGTTCTTGATTATTGATGAATTTGTAAATAAGATAATAAGCGGTCAGATGAACGCCAATCAGTTTTTAAATGCGAACATCACTTTTAAGGAAATTGAAGCCATAAAGAAGGTGATGAAGCAAAAACTAACAAATATTTATCATCTAAGAGTCGAGTATCCAGAGTAGTAGAAAATAGATGAAAAAAAAGTAAAAAAAAAGTTGCGATATCGTATTCTAAAAAGTACATTTGCAACCGCATTTTAAATGCAAGATAATTGAAATTACTGGAGAGGTGCCTGAGTGGCCGAAAGGAACGGTTTGCTAAATCGTCGTACATCAAAAGTGTACCCAGGGTTCGAATCCCTGTCTCTCCGCTTTTTTTATTATTGATAGAGATAGTGTTACAACACTTCTCGGGGTGTAGCGTAGCCCGGTTATCGCGCCGCGTTTGGGACGCGGAGGTCGCAGGTTCGAATCCTGCCACCCCGACCAAAGCCTTCTGAGAAATCAGAAGGCTTTTTTTATGTTCAAAAATTTCTCCTGCTAAGTACTTCTTCCTCCTCTTTAACTTGTCTGATTTATTAGTTTACATCATTGATATGTTAGCAGAAAGAAACAATTACATTTCTAAGGTATCTATGGCTGTAACAGGGCTTAGAATTGATCTTCTGTTTGCTGTTTGCAGCTAAGTAAATAAAGTAATTAAGAATGCTTTATGTGCTATTAGAATAATTTCGGATTTGAAATTACAAATTCTTCTTTCCTTGCGGATATCCTGAAATTAATAGCGAGTGTTGTATTGTTATTTGGGTTTTTAAATAGAACATTAATCTTTAGAAACTATCACAATGCTATCATCAAACTAAGGTCTATTTCGATTGGTAGAAATTTAGGAGTTCAAAGGAGTTTTATTCGATACTACTGCTAACCAAAAAACCACCTTGATGTAGGTGGTTTATTATATAAATACGATAAATTAGTTTGCGTATTCTTGACTAGTTTTGAGCTTCTAATTTATCTAATCGCTTTTGTAGCTCAATATATTTAGCATCTAGTGCTTCTAACTTTTGGAGCTTCTTTTCTTGTTGAATAATGTACAAGGTTAACTCTTCTATTTTTTTAAGTAGATTCATGTCCATTTCTCCTTGCAATACTCCGTTTTCTTCAAACTCTTTTGCCGAAGGTATTTCTGGTAGGTGGCTATTTTCTTTTATGTATTGTTCTAAGTCTTCTATGGTTCTTAGGTTATATTCTTTTTTAAATACATAATCAGGAGCAGGAACACTAAGGTCTATTTTAACTTCCTCTGCATGAATATTACCTTTAACAGTTAATTTCATATCGGGAGTTGTTGTTCCAATACCTATATTGCCATTTGCACGAGCAATACTAATAGCATTCATGTCATTTGTAATATCGGTACTATTTACATTGTTAACACCAATATTTAAAATATTGTTTGTGCCATCATAATTGATAAAACCACCTTGAAGGTTATCTTGTGTAAAACGTAAATATCTAGAAGTATTTAATCCGTAAATTGTGACATCACCTTCATTTACTTGAAGTTTGGTAGTGGGACTAGAGGTTCCAATACCTACACTTCCGTTTGCGGGAAATATGTTTTGTGCATTAACTCCTAAACTTGTACCCACCAATAGGATTGAAAAGATTACCTTTTTCATAGTACTATAATTTTATTCTTTTTTATTAATTGCTAACTGTAGCGATTTAACCTTTCAAGATTGTGTTGTTTTAAAAGATTTAGCACTCCTATTAATTGCTTCTTTTTATTACCAAATAAGGAATTCCACTAGCTGAAAATTCGCCATTTAGCTCAGAACTAAATCGTATACCTAATGTTATTTCTGTATCCGGAAGCTCATTAATAATATCATTAGAACGCTCAGTTTGCTTGTTATCAAAGATGGCATTGGTTCTAATCAGTGTATTGTTGATCCCTACACTACTCGTTACATTATAAAGCTCCACTAATGCAAAGTTAAGCGGATTATTTACATAAGGATCTGATTCAAAAAAGATAGCACCTACATTTTCAAAATTACTTTTATTGAAACTAATACCAGATACAATAATTGGTGTGCTACTTGTTGTAGTTGCAGCGGTACCAATACCTTCTACAATTTTAATTCTAATCTCTTCATTTATAATACCATCTAAGCCATTACAAACATATTTGGTGATTAGAATTTCTGCTTCGTCTAGGATTTGATTTCCATTTAAGTCTATCCCTGTATCTATTTTAATTCCTCCGTTTTCACAGAACGTTCCGTTTGGTTCATCGGTAATATTAATTAAACTCAGGCCACTGTTTTCTTCAAAACAGGTATAGGTTGTATATTCTACTTCAGTATCATTTAGTACGCCATCATTATTGATATCTATACCATAATCAACTTTTAGGCCTCCGTTTGCACAGTTAACCCCTGAATTTTCATTCGTAATTCTAGTTAATCCATTATTGTCACCATCAACACCATTACAGATAAATGCAGAAGAAGTTATTTCGCTTTCTTCCAAATTACCGTTTCCATCAATGTCTAAACCTGAATTTATTTTAATACCCCCATTAGCACAATTCGCTCCTGCAGGTTCTGTTATTACTGTAGTTAAACTAGTACTACCATTTATGCCATTACATACATATCTAGTATTCTGAATTTCATTAGTTTCTAAAATACCGTTTCCATTGGCATCTAGTCCTGTTTCAATTTTTTGCCCGCCATTTTCACAATTGCTCCCTGGAGCTTCATCAGAAATGTTTATCAAGCTTGTAGCACCATTAGATCCTTGGGCACCGGTAGCACCCGTAGATCCTTGATCACCTTCACAGGCTATAAATACAAATGATATGATTAAATAAAATATATTTATTTTTTTCATGGATTTTAGAAATTATATTATAATTGATCCTATTTTTTTCACCTTAAAACTCTAAGGAAATGAAAAAATACGAATGCAAAATTAAGGTATTTATAGAACATAGTTGTATTAAGTTTATGTAGGTGCCAATTAACGTAAAACTATTCGTTGAAATGAATAGTACTATATATCTTTAATAAACTAAGGTTGCAACATGAAAATATAGGGAATTATAAGAATATATTAAATAGATTTCTTCCAAATTCATGAAATTCTAGATGAAAGTACTTTTTAGCTATAATTTTTATAGAAAATTTGCATTGTTATTCAATCACCAACAACTCCATAATTTCCTTATTTCCTTGCATTTCGGCATGTGCCAAAGCTGTATTACCTCTATTATCTTTAATTGTTTTGTCGGCGTTATTCTGAAGTAAGTAATTTACGATTTCAATATGGCCAAAAGTACTGGCGTAAATTAATGCGGTAGCATCATTGGCGTTCTGCTCATTCACAGACGTACCATTGTCAATTAATGTTTTAGCGATATCTAGATAGCCTTTAAAACAAACACCCATTAGTGCGGTATTGCCAGAAAAATCTTTGGCATTTACGGCACAACCATGTTGTATTAAAAAGTTTACAACCTCTAATTGATTGCTATATGCCGCTAAAATAAGTGGTGTAAAACCTTTGTCATCAACGGCATTGATAATTTCATTATTGGCATTAAACAGGGTGGTGATTTCGTTTAAATCGCCATTTCTTGAGGCTTCAAAAATAGATTGTGCATTCATAGTTGTGTTGTATATTAAAATTAAAAGGGCTATTGTATATTTTTTCATAGGGAATAAGTTAATTAGAGGGAGTTAGGGACACTCCCTCTAGTATAAATTGTGCTGCTACTTCATAAAATCTTTATGTGAATAACCAAGCGCTTGCGCTACTCTCATTCCAAAATTGCTATCCGCTTTGTAGAAGTAGGTAATCATTGTTTTTTGAATGTTCTTGTCCGTTACTTGACTTAAATCTCCCGTTAAGTTTTTTATCAAATTATCTTGTTCTTGAGTTGTCAATGTCCTATAGAAATCACCTGCTTGAGCAAAATCATTCGTCTTTGTAATTTTCTTTTGAACAATAGTTACATTAGTAAGTGTTGTTTCTGATTGTTTGTACTGTTTGTCTTCTGCCAGGGGTGCCTTGCTGCTCGGTTGGTAGTTGACGTCTGGATTTTCAAATTTCTTATTACCATAGCTACTCCAGCTATCAGAGTTATAATTTTTTGGAGTTTCTAGTGGTTGATTTATTTTTAATTGCTGAAAATTAGGACCAAGTCTATGTCTTTGCGTATCAAAATAAGAAAACAATCGTCCTTGTAAAAGCTTATCCTCAGAGGGCTCAATGCCGGGAATTAATGAACCTGGAGAAAAGGCAAGACTTTCTACTTGTTCAAAATAATTAATTGGATTTTGATTTAATGTCATCGTACCAATCTTAATTTTTTCAATTGTATCTGCAGGCCAATCTTTGGTAGCATCTAAAGGCCAAAAATCAAAAGAATGCAAGTCTTCTGGCTTAATCATTTGTACATATAAATCCCACTGTGGGTATTTTTTCTCTGCGATATCTTTCCGTAAACTTACGGTGGCATGTTGCCAATCTAAACCTTGTTGTTTTGAAGCTTCTTCTACGGTAAGATTTTTTTCTCCTTGTTTAGAAACCCATGAATATTTTATATAGGTAACCTTACCTTCTTTATTAATCCATTTATAACCATGAACACTACTACCATTCATGTATTGATATCCTTTAGGAATTCCTAAGTCGGTGTATAACCGCGTTAGCATATGTGTAGCTTCAGGTACGTGGGAAAAGAAATCAAAAAACCGGTTAGGATCTTGCTTATTGGTCTCCGGTGATGGCTTAAGAGAATGCACCATATCAGGGAATTTAATCGCATCTCTGATAAAGAAAATAGGTAAATTATTCCCTACAATATCATAATTACCTTCTGTAGAATAGAATTTCACAGCAAAACCTCTTGGGTCTCTTGCTGTTTCTGGAGAGCCTTTACCGTGTATTACGGTAGAAAAACGAGCAGCTACGTCGGTTCTTTTTCCAGCTGTACTAAAAATTACTGCTTTGGTATACTCAGACATATCTTTGCTAGCTTCAAAATAACCAGATGCACCAGCACCTCTTGGGTGAACTACCCGTTCAGGAATTCGCTCTCTATCAAAAGCAGCTAATTTTTCAATTAGAAAGATATCTTCTAATAATACAGGGCCGTATTCACCAACAGTTTTTGAGTTTTGATTGTCACCAACAGGAACCCCGCCATTCGTGGTTATGGTGTTACCAGATTGGGATACGCACACCATGGAGACAGATACCATAAAAAGTAGTACTAAATTTTTCTTCATTTTCATATCTATTTAATTTATTAAGACGCGGTAAAATTCATGTACTTCTAGGTATTAATCAAATTAATACTTTATATATTTGTATTGTTAAAATTTATATTGATACAGCATGACACTACAGCAACTAGAGTATGTAATTGCCTTAGATACTTATAGACACTTTGTTACGGCAGCAGAAAAGTGTTTTGTGACGCAACCAACAATTACCATTCAGGTAAAGAAACTAGAGGAAGAAATTGGTTTTTTAATTTTTGATAAAAGTAAATTCCCCTTAAAACCCACAGATTTAGGCGAAATGTTCATTCAGAAATCCAAAGTAATTCTACGTGAGGTGGGAGAGCTGAAAAATATGGTTAGTGTAGAATTAGATAATCTAGAAGGGGAATATCGCTTAGCGGTACTCCCAACAATTTCTCCGTATCTAATTCCTTTAATTTCTGGTGCTTTTTCGGAAAAATATCCAAATACAATTCTCAAAATACAAGAAATGGAAAGTGACCAGATTATCATGGCACTTCAAAAAAAAGAAATTGATATGGGGATATTAGTAACCCCATTAAATGAGCCTTATATCAGAGAAGTTAAACTGTATAATGAACCCTTTATTTTTTATGGTCAGCAAAATTATTTTCCAGCACATAAAAAAAGTATTGCTGTCACTGAAATTGAAACGCTAGATAATATATGGCTTTTAGAAAAAGGACATTGTTTTAGAAATCAAGTCTTAAATATCTGTGGAAATGTGGAAAGCACTAAAACTATTCAGTTTCAAAGTGGTTCTATTGAAGCTTTAAAGAAGATGGTAGATAATTATGGCGGATTCACTTTAGTGCCGGAAATGGCCATTGATACTGGAGACAAGGGTACTATTATTCATTTTACAGAACCTAAGCCAGTACGGGAAGTGAGTTTGGTAACGCATCATTCTTTTAGTAAGGATGTTTTGTTAGATGCCTTGCGTTTAGAGATTTTAAATAAAACGCCCGAAGAATTTGTGAAAAACGAGCGCTTTATTAAAATAAATTGGAGATAATAAGGGCTTACTTTAAATGTTCTAGTAAGTCTTGAGGCTCTGCTCTATTTCTATAATCAGCATCTAAAAATGCGTATTGAATTACTTTGTTTTGTCCAATAATATAGGTGGCCGCTAAGGGTAATTCCCCTTTGTCGTTTCCATTAAATTTGCTTAATTCAAAACCATTTTCATAGATTTCTTTTACATCTTCGGTCAGTTTAAATACAACCTTATATTCGTATCCAACTTTATTGTCAAGATCACTTAATACTTCAAATTCTAAATCATTTTTTTCTTTAGTAGAAATTGAATTATCAGGCGTTTCTGGTGTAATCGCTATGAGACTAGCTCCTAATTTTTTAAACTCAGGGAGCATCTCTTGCATGTAATGCAATTGCATGTTGCAATATGGGCACCAACCTCCTCTGTACCACATCAAAATTACAGGACCGTTTTCTAGTTCATCATACAGTGTAATTTTTTTACCTAATGCATTCGGTAAAGTGAAATTTATTGCGGTTTCGCCTACTTGCAACGCATTACCAACGATGTTAGTTTCTACGACGGCAGCAATACCTTCAGCATATTTTTGTTTTTTATCTTCAGAAGCCGAACTCTTAAAAGCGGCTTTCTTTTCGTTAATTTCTTTTTCTAATGGTCTTATTTTTTTAGTATTTTCCATGTTCTGTCTTTTTTAATTAGTACGTTTTGTAATGTCATAATTACAAATAAGGCATACTATATTATAAACCTACCGAATATTAGCTAATGAACTTCGAAATCTGTGTTATGAGAGTAGTAAATATGCTGTTTGAGGTAGTTCTGTTTTTTATAGCATTTAAAACCTATAAGTTGTAGCTCAATTATGGAGTAACAGTAATCTTAGCAAAAAATGCAAGTTTTGTGATTGTTCCACGAAATTTAACGAAGCATCTACACCTGGATGCTCGTAGTTTTTTACATTCTTATGATTGGGTTAGATACTTGTGATGAAGCACTAGAAGGTATCATGCAAGGCCCAATGGTGTTAACACAATAGATTAATAATCACTATTATTTCTCTACCATGTATACTAATACATGGAGGAGGAACAAAAATAACACATAATGTTACGGGGAAATTTGGTGTAGCACAAGGCCACGGAGAAGATCAGGAAATGGACTTGCCGCTACAATCGCTTTTTGTAACCGATGATAAATGTACCACCAAGCTCTAAGACTATCAGTTGTTATACAAGCGCCAAATCTATTCTGGATAGAAATGAAAAGTTAAAAAGTTTTTTATGTAGCTAAAATTTAAGGGACATAATAGAAATCTATGCGTGACATACGCGTTACTTAAAAGTTTCTTTCCGTTAGCGGACTCTAATAAATACCACTACTTTAGAGGTTCAAAGAAAAATAGCAATAATGGATAATATACTAACCTTTAGCTTAACCGTATTTATGGGCTTTTTTGCCATCATGAATCCTATAGCAAATACCCCTATTTTTTTAGGTCTTGTAGAAGGTAAAGATAAAGAACAGAAAAAAAAGATTGCAAAAACGGGAACCATCACGGCTTTTATAATTGTGGTGTCTTTTATTCTTGCAGGGAAATATATTTTTGAACTTTTCGGAATTACGATTCCGGCATTTAAGATTACCGGTGGGATATTAATATTCTATGTGGGGTTCGAAATGTTGATGTCTAAAAAATCTAAGATTCATAGTACGGAAGATAAAGAAGATGATAGCAGTGTCGGGATATCACCTTTAGCTATTCCCATCCTTGCAGGGCCGGGGACTATCGTTACAGGAATGAATTTTGTGACCGATGCCAGTTATATACATATAGGTGTGGTCATTGGTATTTTTGGGTTAATGATTTTCTTAACGTATGTAGCTTTTGTTTTAAGTGATGTCATTGTAAAGAAGGTAGGGCAGAATCTAATTTCCGTTATAGGAAAATTAATGGGGCTTATTCTGGCTATTATTGGAACAGGTATGATTGTAGAAGGTATTAAACTTAGTTTTAATCTTTAATAGTTTTTTATACCTTATTTTAGTGCAGGTATACCATGAATTATTCAATAACTGGGATAAATGATTTTTTTAAGGATTCTTTTTTTTATAGTCATAGTGTTTCAGGTTTCTTGTCAAGAGGTAAAGAAGGAGAGCGCTAGTCCGTCTTCCACTGAGGAGAAATCTATAATAAAAACGGAACCACAGAAAACTAGATTGGATACTATTTTAGCAATTTTTGAGGAGAAACCGATTTATAAGGCTAGAGGTTTTGATTTTCCTATCGCAAAGCCTAATGCTAAGGGCTATTATAATGCACAACCTTTCGGAACTAACAATCATCTTGGAGAAGATTGGAATGCTGTCACCGGCGGAGATTCAGATTTAGGAGATCCTATTTATGCCACGGCAAATGGTTTTGTTAATTTTGCTACTGATATTGGTAGTGGCTGGGGAAAGATCATCCGTATATGGCATACCACAGTAGATGGAATAGTAGTAGAGTCTTTGTATGCACATTGCGATACAATACTTGTGGAACAGGGCCAATATGTGTTTAAAGGCGATACTATTGGAACCATAGGAAACGCAGGTGGTATTTATTTAGCTCATTTACATTTCGAAATTAGAGATGATGTATTATTGCCTGTAGGAGCAGGTTATGCTACCGAAACAGAAGGATACCTAGATCCTACTAAATTTATCAAGGCGCATAGACAATAGCTGTGCAGCAGCCATAAATTTTATGAAAATGAAAATAAAAAAGCTTGCTTACCTTTTAATAGCGCCATTTATAGTTCTTTTATGTATGGCGGCGGGTAATGAGCGTAGCGCTTATACTCTTCAGGATATTGAAATAAAGAAAACTTGGAATTCTTTTTTAAAGGCTATTGAAAAAAAAGAGAGAAGGTCTTTTAAAGACCTGTCTAAATCTATAATTAGATGCTACCCTTGTTTAGAGAATACGCCAGAAGAACAAGCGTATATTGCTCAATTACATGAAACAGATACATTATGGTATGATACCATTTATGAAGATTTAATTTATGTGCCTGTTGATACTTTTATTTCTCAAGATTTTGATCTGTTTTTCAATCCAGGGTTTGTAACCCTTTTAAAAGAAAGAGAAACTACTTTTTACAAACAAGATTTGGAGGGGGTCTCCTATTGGGAAATTTTAGTCACCACCACAGAACCAACCTTTTTTCATGAAGGAGGGCAACATCATTTTAGATTTGAAAAATGTGCTGATGGATGGAAACTCAATGAGATAGGAACCATACCTTAATCCAGTAAGCTATCGAAAAAAAGCAAGGTATCTTTAATGTGTTCTTGCCAGTAGCTCCATTCATGTTTTCCTTCAAACTCTTGGTAGATATGCTGTATATGCTCCTTTTTTAATCGTTGATGCAGTGTTCTGTTTTGTTCTATTAAAAGATCATTCATACCACAATCAAACCGGAACGGAGGTAAGCGCAATTTATTTTTTTGCAATAATAAAAATACATCTTCATCGGTCAGATTTTCCTGATTGTAATTGTTTTCATCCTCCTCTACAAATAAATGCATTTGGTTTTTATTCGTAATAGAAGAATGGCCAGATAGTCCTTTATAAATTTCAGGATATTTAGCTCCCAAGCGCAACGCACCATATCCACCCATTGATAATCCTGCGATACATAATGGTGATGTTTTACTGGTACACGCTATATTTTCTATCACGGCTTGGTTGACATCTGTGGTAATCCACGCTTCAAAGTCCTTACCAGAATGTGGTAAATAAGCAGAGCCGTCTCCCCATAGTCCATCAGAGGGCATGGCAAGTACCATAGGTTTTATTTTTCTTTCTTGCATCATTTGCAATGCAGTGAAATGTACGCCTGCTTTATGTGCCCATATCCAAGCGCTGCCATATACACCATGTAGGAGCGTAATAATGGGCACATCTTTTAGATCTTTAAAAGGAGGTACAAAAATACAAATATCACCACGCCCTTTTAAATTTGGCGTTTTAATGGTCATAAATCGCAGATGGTTACTTTCAAATTCAGGGTTCGATAGTTCTGTGGTTTTAAATGTGGTCATATTTTTTTAGTTGAAATTAATCAAAAACAATAACGCCCTTTGCATTTTTACCCGAGAGCATATCATCAAAAGCAAGTTGTAAATTATCAAGAGCATACGTACGGGTAATCATTTCATCTAGCAATAAATCGCCATTTTTGTAATGTGCTATAATCTTAGGGAAATCTGTTTGCGGATTGCATTTTCCATATAACGGATTGATGTAAATTTTATCCCATTCAAAGAGCGACATGTCGATTAAAACTTCTTCTTCTATACCGCTTACTTGCACTGCTGTTCCTGCATTTCTAACCATAGCTAAAGGAGCAGCACCCAGCGCTGGTATTGCTGTACATTCAAAGGCATAATCTGCACCACGACCATCGGTCATTTTTCTTACTTCTTTCGCAGCTTCTAAAAGTCCCTTATCATTTTTACTAGCAAGAATAGTATGTGTGGCTCCAAACTGTTTCGCCATTTCTAAGCGATTCTCATTTATATCAATTGCTATAATTTTAGAAGCTTTAGAAACTTTTGCTCCTTGAATAACATTTAATCCTACCCCTCCTGTACCTAAAACAACTACGGAGCTATTTTTGGTTACTTTAGCAGAATTTACAGCAGATCCGTATCCTGTCATTACTCCACAACTAATAATACTTGCAGCTGGAAAAGGCATTTTATCGTAAGAATTTTTTACAACGGCAGATTCTTTTACTAAAGTATATTCTGACAATGTTCCAATATTAAAGGAGCGTATAATAGGGGTGTTATTCCATTTGGTGCCTTCTAAATGCGCATGTCCTGGCGTGTACCCATTTCCTCCAGCAACTACGGGCGAATTATTTTCGCAAATATGTTGGTTTTTTTCTTTGCATTGAAAACATGTACCACAAGGGGTGGCCCAGTTTAAAATTACAGCATCACCAACCTTAACAGTGGTTACCTTAGCACCAATTGCCTTTACAATTCCGGCGCCTTCATGCCCCATAACAATAGGTTTTCCCCAAGAGAGCGAATCATGATCTGTATGGCAAAGTCCAGCAGCTTTTATGGCCACCAATACTTCATCTTCTTGTGGGTTTTCTACGGTAACATAGTCAATAGAAAATGATCCGTCACCTTTTGCAATAGCACTTTTTGATTGTATAGACATAATAATAGTTATAAAAAGCTAGTTGGGGTTATAGCAATACTTGAATCTTTAATTTTTTCTTTATTTAGTTGTTGCTTCGATTGGATAAATCTTCCGCCTAGAATATATGCTTTTGCATTGTTTACAGCATCTACAGCCAGCAATTCATCATCCTTAAAATACCAAAAAGAGACGCTTTTTTCTTTGGCGGTTTCAACACGTTTCACCAATTGGTTATAGCCTGTAGTAAGTCCCACAATTTGTAACTTTACATCATACTGATCTGACCAAAACCAGGGGATTGTACTATAGTGTTTCTCATGGCCACAAATACTGGCGGCTGCTACTTTAGCTTGATCTACCGCATTTTGTACAGATTCTAATCGGATATTTTTGTTGTAATGAGGGCTGTAGTGATTGGTGCAATCTCCAATAGCATAAATAGCCTTATTACTGGTCTTGCAGGTACTATCTACTTTAATTCCATTCGCTAGTTCTAACCCTAACTGTTCCGCTAATTCTGTATTCACCAAAATACCAACGCCTACTACAATGATATCAGCTTCATATATACTACCATCATTACAGCTAATGATGTTTGTTTTATTGTGATGTGCTAATTGGGTTACGTTTTTGTTGCAGTGTATGGCAACAGCATTATCATGATGTAATTTTTCGAAAAAGTGGGACATTTCAGGGGCTGTCACTCGTGCTAACACTCGAGGTTCTCGTTCTAAAACAGTGACATTTGCACCTAGTTTTTTTAAAGATGCGGCAGTTTCTAATCCAATATAGCCACCACCAATGATCACTACTTTTTTAGAGATTGATTTTTTTAAAGCGGTTCTAATGGCCACGGCATCTACAATAGAGCGCATGGGGAATATATTTTTGACAGTATCTATTCCTTTAATATTCGGAATTATAGGTCGTGCACCTGTAGCTAAGACTAAAAAGTCATAGTGATATTCTCTTCCGTCTTGGCAAGTAACGGTTTGATCTTTTGCATTGGCAGAAGCAATACTTATCCCAAGTTTTAAAGTGATATCATCTGTTGTATAGCTTTCTAATGGATATAAAGCATCAATTTTTTGATGGTCTTCTGTATTTAAGTATGACTTAGAAAGGGGTGGTTTGTGATAGGGGAGCGTGGCCTCCTTATCAAAAAGTAATATAGAACCCTGCCAACCTTCTTTTCTAAGGGCGAAAGCAAAATTTACGCCAGCATGACTAGCGCCAATAATGATACACGTTTGTGAACTTTTTCCTGTCATCTAATCTATTTTGCAACATTAACAACTATGCCATCAATAGCATCAGTGACTTGAATTTGGCAGGACAATCTGCTGTAATTTGTGGTTTTATCATCAAACTCCAGCATATCACTTTCCATTTCATTTGGTGGACCTATTTTTGTCCAATCTTCTGGTTGTACGTAAATATGACAGGTAGCACAAGAGCATACCCCTCCGCAATTTCCTTCAATTCCTTCAATCTTGTTTTGCAGCGCTAACTCCATCAAATTACCAGAGTTACCGGATACCACAGTACTTTTATTATCGCTTGAAATAAATGTTATTTGAGCCATTATTTATATTTTATTGAATTTTACGGTTAAAGAATCAAAACCTACTTTACGTTTAAAATCACCAAGATCTTCTATATTATCCTTAGCGTCATGAATGTCTATGCTTTTTACTTTAGCTATTAAAGTGCGTAATAGCACTTTCATTACTTGCCTTGCATGAGTTGCTCCAAGACAGTTATGCGTACCAAAACCAAAGGCTACATGCGGATTTGCTTTTCGGTTTAAAACAACTTCATCAGCATTTTCAAATACAGTTTCATCCCGGTTTGCTGAAGCCCAACACAGAGAAATTCTACTATCTGCCTTTACAGCATGTTGGCAAACCATAGTATCCTGCGTAGCCACACGTCCCATTTGCGTTAGGGGCGAAAAGTAACGAATAAGTTCTTCTATCGCGGTAGGTAATAATTCCGGCTCTTTTCTGAGCCATTCTAAAGCTTTCGGATGTTCTGCGAAATAAGCAATACTATTGGTCACCGCATTAATAACCGTGTCTCTGCCTCCGGCAAAGGTTAAAATAAGCACCCCCTTAGCTTCTTCTGCAGTTAGCTTTTTGCCATCTACTTCCGCTGCTAATAAAACAGCATAAAAATCCTTACCTGGATTTGAGTTACTTTCAGCTAATTTTTGGTCTATATAATCGTAAAGAACATTTGCTTTTGCAACATCTAAAGCAGAATCTTTACTTCTAAAAACATGGGTACCCCAAGATATCCAAGTCTGTGCTTCTTCAAAGGGTACATTAAACAATAAGGTGAGCGCTTGAGATTGTAATACCAATGCAAAATCATGAATCACTTCAAAAGAATCTTGCTCCAATACCTTTGTAACCAAAGCCTCAATCTGTAAGGTTAATTCTTCTTCGTATTTTTTTTCTAATGGTCGCTTAAACCATTTTTCAACCACCTCCCGATAAGCACCATGTTGCGGAGGATCTACTTCAAACGGAATTTGCCGAATACTTCTAATATTTACCTCCGAAGGAATAACGATGCGTCCCGGAATAGCTCCTGAACTATAGCTTTTCCAATTATGTGCAGCCCTACGTACTTCCTTATGCCCTAGAATCATGGCAACAGGATCATTTTGATCATCCATTTCTCCTATGCCTGTTTCCTGCCTTGCCTTTTTAAAAGGATCTGTGAAAATACTTTCCTTCATGAGTGGTTTATATTTATGATTTTAGATAGTAGTTTTGATTGCTTCAAAAATCTATTTTTTTAAGAAACCAAAAATTCACTTTATTGACCTCATAAGTGCTTAAATTGACTTTTTATTGTTATTTTACTTCTGATTGATGTTATAATTGATTATTTTCGAGTAAATATATTTTAGATTGAAAGCAGAATTTGAAAAAATTAGAGTCACCAATAACAGCTCCTTTAGTGCCTTTGTGTATGAAAGTGATGAGTTTGATGCACCTTGGCATTTTCATCCAGAATTTGAACTAACGTATATTATTAAGGGAGAAGGGGTGCGCTATGTAGGTAATAGTGTGCAACAATTTGAAGCTGGTGATTTTGTGCTTTTAGGGAGCAACTTGCCGCACTGTTGGAAGAATACTTCTGAAGATGCAACCTACGTTAAATCGATAGTTATTCAATGGGACGCTAATCTTTTAGGTGTTGGTTGGTTAGAGAAAAGAGAGTTTTATAGTATCAAAAAACTATTAGAACGTGCTTCAGAAGGCATCCATTTTAATGCCATTGTTGCGGCTAAAATGACTTCAAAATTAGAAGAAGTACTTACCAAAGACCCCTTAGAGAAACTTCTTTCATTTTTAAAAGTATTAAAAGAAATTAGTGAAATAACCAGTTATAATCTCTTGGTAACACCTGGTTTTACACCTATCTTAAATAGTAAAACAAATCATAGGATAGATGTCATTCAAGATTTTGTCGCCAATAATTATACAAAAAAAATAAAGCTAGAAGACATTGCAGGAACACTAGCTATGGGAAACGAAGCTTTTTGCAGGTTCTTTAAAAAATCACACAGTAAATCTTTCTTTACCTATTTAAATGAATACCGCATCAATATAGCCTGTAAATTACTTATCGAATCTAAAAAACAAGTAAGCCAGATTGCTTATGAATGTGGGTATGAGAGTCTCCCTTTTTTTTATAGACAGTTTGATAGGTATATGAATTGCTCTCCTTTGAGCTTTAGAAAACAATACCTTAAACTCTGATATATATCATAGCTAATATGTAGTTACTTAGGCTACCTTAGCCTTACCGTTAAAAGATTATCTTGGGACTGCAAATTTTAATTATACTTTATGTTTTAGTAGCGCTAACCTTAGTGGTGAGTATCTTATTGCATGGCGCAAAACCGTCTAAAACTTTAGGGTGGCTACTGGCAATATTTACAGTACCAGTAGGTGGCATTTTACTCTATTTATTATTGGGGAGAAATAGAAGAAAAAATAAACTAATACGTTTAAAAAAAGAACGTTTTTTTAAATTTCCAAAACCTTCTATAGAACAAACCGCTGTAATGCGTGGCCAGTTTAAAAAGATCATGACTTTAGTCTACAAAAACTCTCATTTTCCTCCAACGGGAGGTAATGAATTGGTATTGTTAAAAGATGGTAAAACTACTTTTGAAACCATTTTTAAAGCACTAGAAGCAGCAAAATTTACGATACATCTTCAATATTATATTTTTGAAGAAGGCGAATTGGCGGATGCTTTTTTAAAACTTTTTGAGAAGAAAGTAAGAGAAGGAGTTTCCGTACGGATGATTTATGATGGAGTAGGTAGTTTTTCTTTAAGTAAAAAATACATTGACAAGCTAGAAAGTATGGGCGTATTAGTGTACCCTTTTTTGCCGTTTAAATTCGGGCGATTTTTTAGATCGTTGAATTACAGAAACCATCGCAAAATTATAGTTATAGATGGGCAAATAGGTTTTACTGGTGGCATAAATATCTCGGATAAATATTTAAAAGGGGATGCAACTTTAGGTAAATGGCATGATATGCATTTACAAATTACAGGAGCTGCCGCAGAACATTTAGATTATGTTTTTGCATTAGATTGGTACCTTGTGAGTGAGCAGGAAATTAATTTGATACCATCTGCAAATAAAGAAAAAAAGGTTCTTAATACTAGTTTAGTACAAATAGTTGCAGGAGGTCCAGATGATGACTTTGCATCGCTTGAACAGACGTATTTTTCCATGATTAACAAAGCTGAAAAATACATTTATATCACCAACCCTTATATTATTCCAGGACAAGCTATTTTGCAAGCATTACAGACGGCAGCCCTTAGCGGCATAGATGTTAGGCTGCTAATTTCAGAACAAGCAGATAGTAAAATAGTAGGGTGGAGTGTACGTTCTTATTTTGAAGCGCTCTTAAAAGCGGGAGTGAAAATATACTTATTTCCTGATGGATTCTTACATAGTAAGATTATTGTAAGTGATGATGCTATTACCACCATAGGTACAGCCAACCTAGATGATCGTAGTTTTGAGCAGAATTATGAAGTAAATGCTTTAATTTATGATGAAGTATTTGCAAAATTGCTCAAAACAGATTTTCTAAATGATGCTAATATAAGTAAAAGCTTATCCTACACAGAATTTATAAACAGGCCGTGGAGTGATAAGCTTAAAGAAGGTTTTGGTAAATTGTTTAGTGCACTATTATAGTTCGTTTTTACTTATTTCATGTTCCTTCCAAGCATTCAAGTTCTCAAATGTCAACTCGGCAATATGCTGTAAGGCTTCATGGGTCATGTATCCCTGATGTGGAGTTAATAGCACATTAGGTAAACTTAAAAGCTTTTTTAAGGCCTCATCTTTTAATTCTTCGCTTGAAAAGTCTTTAAAAAAAGTTCCCGCTTCTTTTTCATATACATCGGTGCAATAGCCAGCAATTTGTTTATTTTCAAGGGCCTCAATAATAGCTATAGTATTTACATGTGCACCTCTAGCGGTATTTACGATAATCACATTCTTTTTCATTAAAGCCATTCGTTCTTTGTTAATGAGATAGTGATTATCTTCCGTGAGTGGTATGTGTAAACTTATAATATCTGATGCGCTACACAGCTGATCTAAACTTTTGTACTTTAAATTATAGGCAGTTTCTAATTCATAATTGGGTGCAATATCATAGGCTAAAATTGTACAACCAAAACCATGCATGATACTTGCCATAGCAGCACCAATACTACCTGTGCCAATTAACCCTACAGTTTTACCTCGTACATTAAAACCCATTAAATTATCCTGTATAAAATTATAGGCTTTTACTTGCGCATTGGCCGTAACTATTTTACGGTTTAAAGCTAATAATAAGGCTGTAGCATGTTCTGCAATAGCGTAAGGAGAATAGTCTGGTGCATTTGCGACCTTGAAACCATAATTTTTGGCAGCACCCAGGTTCACATTGTTATAACCAGCGGAACGCAAAGTGATGTAGCGCACACCTAGTGCCCAAAGTTTTTCTAAGACTAGCGAGGAGGCATCATCTCCTGAAAATATAGAAATAGCACTGTACCCCGTTGCTTTTAAAGCACTTTCACTTGTTAGTGCTTCCGGAATAAAATCTAGTTCTTGATTTTTGGTATTGGCGTTTTTTAAAAACGGAATTTCAAAATCTTTACTGCTGTAAAATAATATTTTCATGTGTGGTTGTACTTATACTATTAATGTTGCTGTATCATTTAATTTTGGAATAGTAACATTCCAATGGTATTCATCTCTAATTTTTACTTTAAATATATCTAAAGCATTGGGCTCTCCGTGAATTAAAAATACGTTTTCTGGTATATTTTTTATCGCACTTAACCAATCAAGTAATTCGTTTTGATCTGCATGGGCAGATAAACTTTCTAAATGCTGAATGGAAGCTTTTATAGGGTAGTATTTTCCGAAAATTTTCAATTCATGAGCGCCTTCTAATAACTGTCTGCCGCGTGTGCCTTCTGCCTGATAACCTGCAAGCAATACAGTTGTCGAGGTTTTGTCTATCATTTGTTTTAAATACGTTAAAACACGACCGCCAGTAACCATACCGCTTCCCGCAATAATTATTTTAGGTCGTGGATTATCAATAGTTTTCCATGTATCGGCATAGGAAGTTATTATATTAAAATGGTTGCACATAGACTCATATTCCTCGGAAGATAATTTATGCCACTCAGGAAATTCTTCAAATACAGATAGTACATTGTTACCCATTGGACTATCAATAAATATAGGGATGTTCGGAATTTTGTTTTTTTTGTATAATTGCCATAGGGTGTACATTAACGATTGTAAACGTTCTACGGCAAACGAAGGGATAATTAAGTTTCCGCCATTCGTAATTGTCTTATGTACTAAAGCAACAAGCATGCCCTCTACATCCTCTTTAGGATGTAGTTTATTGCCGTAAGTACTTTCTAAAAATAAATAATCTGCCCATTCTGGTTTTTCTGGTTTTGAGAGTAATACGTCTTCAACTCTTCCAATATCACCGGAAAAAACTACTATTTTACCATACATATCAAGCTCGATAAATGTAGCACCAATAATATGTCCGTTGTATCGGAATCTAAATTTTACAGCGTCAGAGAGTTGAAGCCACTTTCCTCTATCTACAGCTTCAAACTTTGAAATGGTGTTTTTAGCTTCATCTATGGTATAAAATGGAATTGCGGGATGATGCTTGCTATACCCTTCTTCATTAGCTCTCTGTGCCTCTTCTTCTTGAATTTTACCGCTATCTAAAAGTATAATTTCTGCAATAGCCAAAGTAGGAGCCGTACCTATAATTTTCCCTTTAAATCCTTCTTTTACGAGACGCGGTAAATAACCGGTGTGGTCTAAATGTCCGTGCGTAAGTAGAACAACATCTATTTTAGAAACATTGATAGGTAAAGGAGTCCAGTTTATTTCACGGAATTCTTTTAATCCTTGAAACATGCCACAATCTACCATGATGTTTATGTCTGGAGTTTCTATATAAAATTTAGACCCTGTTACGGTACCAGAGGCGCCTAAAAAGTGAATTTTTACATTTTTCATAAATTAAGGATTACAAAGTTGTTTAAGCTCATTGATAATACTTGTTTTTCTAGATTTGGAAATACCTAAATGATCTAATAAAAATTGTTCTTTCCAGAGTTGTCTGCAGAGTACCACGTCTCTATTTAAGAGATAATGCTTCTCTTTATTTGTTAGTAGCGTAGAAACGGTGATGGGGTATAGACTCAAACGATCTATTCTATCTTTTAATCCTTCCTTTTTAGGGAAATCCCAACTTAATAAGTAGAGACCAGCACAATGGCCATAGGCAATAGCATCGCTCGTGAATCTTGTATTAGTTACCACCCAACCTTTATCTATAATCCGTTTTTCTGTTGATTTTGTTTCCCAAAATGTTTTAACATCTCTATAGCGAGAATGAATGTATAGCGGAATCTTAACATTACAGTTGCGGCCTTCTTCTGAATGAAATTTACATTCAATAATAGCCGCTTTATTATTTTTTTCCGCAATCACATCTATCTCATGGGTAACACAAATTCCGTTTAGAATTTCACCCACGGTAGTTGTGTATCCAGAATAAGTTAAAATCGCAGCCACAAAACGTTCAAAAGGAAAGCCTGTTGGGCCTAATTCATAGATGGCTTTTTTTAGCTTGTATTTAGAGGCAAAAACCGATTTGTTTCTTTTTAAAAGCGCAAAAGCTCTGTTGTAAATCTCTTGTGTAGAAATACCTTCATAAAGCTCCTCTTTTACTTTAGAAACAATTGCTTCTATTAAGTTATGATTGGCACCACTATACTTTAGGGAATTACGTAATTTATCTAAAGAAAAAAGTGCTTTTTCTCCTGAAGATTTCGTTACTTCAATGGTCATAGTAGGTTCCATATCATTTTTTTAGTTGTACGTCTACTTCGGGTATTTTAAGTAATTGCAGAGTAGTAGAGGCAAAGCTTACTGTACCTTGGGTAGCTTTAATTTCTCTCTGAATTAATTCAAGTAATTCGTGCTTTGTAGCTCTTCTTCTTTTATAATCTGTGATATAACGTAAATTTATAGCCACCCAATTGTCTGTTAAATTGATGGCGATAGAAGGGGCTAGCTTAGAATCTTCAATATAGTAGCGTTCTACCATTTCTTCCCACTTTGCAGTAGATTTTTCTGTGTAATCCGCTAAAAGTAATTCAGCTTGTTCTTGGACTATTTTTTTTGCAAGTTCTAAATCAGATTCGTAGGTGATAAGAATATTTAATTCGTCCCAAACAAAAGGGAAATCCATAGAATAGTTTTTAATAGGACCCTTAAAAACAAAGGCATTACTGATTTTTACAATTCTACCGGAATAGTTATCGCTGCTTACCCATTCTCCCATTTCCATTAAAGTGGTATAGATACTATCAATATCTATAACATCTCCCTTTATTCCGTTTATTTCTATCCGATCGCCTGGCTTATAAACACGGACAAAGAAAATATAAAATGATCCTGCTATACTCAAAATTAACTCTTGAAGTGTAAACGTTATACCGGCCGTGAATAAGCCTATTATAATGGTGTAATCTTCTAAGTTTTTTACGGTGAAAGATATTAGGATTAATAAAGCAATTAGAACATAGCCAATGATTTCTACGCCTTTTTGTGCCTTATAGCGTATCGCTAAATCTGCAATTCTTTTCTTTAATACTTTCCTTAAAAAACTAATACTAGCAACAATAACCACGATCCATAGCACTAACTTGGCTATTTTTAAAAATGTAGGATGTTCTAAGAAGGTATTTAAAGTTTCCATGAAGTTATGTAGGAATGTGGTTATACATAATATTAATGAAGCGCAAGAATAGGTGTAGTGGCTTCGTAACCTATCTCCTTAATTAAAGGCTTTGAAAATACGGTTCCAAAGAAAAAATGAGAACGGTTTATAAATGCAATCATACTACTGTCTCTACTCGCTACAAATGTGGTGATGCCTTTCGCTAGGCTCAATCCTGTAAGCGTATGAAATGTACACTCTATAGTACTAAAAATGGATTCTAAATATTCCTTGCTTTCGTGTTGCGTAGTAGATAATTCTTCTGTATTGTTGATATGAAGTATGCGTATCGCTGATCCATGCATTCTAGCTATATCTACTAGATAATCTAGTTCTTTGGCTTTATAATTTGTTTTTAAATCGGTAGGGAATACTATTTCCTTAATAGGCGTAAAGCGTACCATTTCTGGAATAGCGAGAACAGGGCAAGCTGTAATTTTTTCCATAGCCTTTACGGTATTGCTTCCGAAAATAATTCCTTTGCGCCCGGTGGCACCTTGGGTGCCCATAACGACTAAATCAATGGCTTCTTTAGCAATGATATGTTTCATTGCTTCAGATAGAAAATTTAAACTAGAAATAGTATGATATTGATGCTTTGGGTTGTCATTATGCAATGCGAGTACCTCTAATAATTTTTCAAAGGCTTTCTCAGATACTTCTAGGGCTGCATCATAATCGGGACTACCCGGTTCTGGGAGTGCCAGGTAGTCTGTGGTATAGCCATCTACGTGAAATACATTTAAAAAGTAAAATTCACAATTTTGCTTTTCATATAAATCTAGGGCATAACGTGCTGCATTTAAAGCATTTTTTGAAAAATCAGTAGGAATTAAGATGCGTTTATTCATGATGTTCCATTTTAGAGATTGGTGTGATAAATTTAATTGTACTCAAGGAACTTTTCTATGACAATTGTCACTCCATACTCGGAAGTATTAGAAACGGAATATTGGCATACATACTAACATCTTTTATCACAGGTTCTCGTAGTAACTTTTCTAAAAAATTTCTTTTTTGATGTACCATACAAAACAAATCTATTTCGCGAGCAGCAATAAATTCGTGAATAACCTTTGCTTTATCACTAAATTCTTTCATTGTTGTAAAAGAATGCTGATACTCTTTTAGGCAATTTTTTAATAATTTATATTTGAGTTCTTGCTCTGCATCTAAGCTAGCTTCTTCAATAATATGCATAACTCGTATGGCAGCATTGGTTTGTTTAGCAATAAATAAAAGGGGCGCAATATTAGTTAAGGAACACCCTTGCTTATAATCTGTTACAAATGCAATTTCTTTAGGTGCAGTATATTCTATTTGTTTAGGGATAGCTAATATGGGACAGTTGGATATGGTGTTTGTAATTTGAATAGTGTTGCTGCCAAAGAACAATTCTTTAGCGCCAGTTTCTCCTTTACTACCTATTAAAACAAGATCTATATCATATGCCTTAGTGGTGTTTTTTATGTTCTTAACGAGATTGCCTTCTTTAGAAAGTGGAATAAACTTGTGATTAGGATTTTCTGTATCTAAGGTTATTTTATGAATTAATTTTTCTAAAGCAATATTAGATTGCGCTTCTATTTCTTCTAGTGGGTTTTTATTGGATAAGAAAGGTGCCCTTTTATTCTTTAGAGGCGTAAGCTCATCATACACATTGAGAATATAAAAGGTACAAGAGGTTTCTTTAAATAATTTTGTTCCGTAAAACAATGCACAGTAGGCATCATTTGAAAAGTCTGTTGCTACTAATATAGATTTCATTTTAATTTTTTAAAGTTGAGGAATGACCATAAAGGGTATAGTAACATGAAAACCGACCTTTTTTAAGACAGGTTCTATGAATAGTCTTTCAAAAAAGGTATGCTTATTTTGAATCATTACCAAGAGATTAATTTTTCTTTTTAATTGAAAATCGTTTATGGCTGTAATAATTTCATTGTCTGGAACTTCATGAAAAATAGCATGATTAACCATAAGTCTATCCAATTGTTTCTTATGCTCTTTTTGTACCATGTTAAGCGCAATGGCTTTTCTAATATACAATATATTAACTTGAGATTTATGGTGTTTAACCACTTGTAAAAGGCTTTCAATTTCTTTTTCAGGATAGGTAATTTCAAAATCTGTAGGAAATAAAATTTCTTTTGGTGCTTCATAGGCAAAAGAATCTGGAACGACAATCAGAGGACATTTTGTTTTTTTAATGATATGTACCGCATTACTTCCAAACAATATTTCTTCAGCGCCGGAGGCACCTTTGGTACCCATAACAATAAGATCTATACCTTCACTGGTGGTCATTTCAAGAACTTCATTCAGAAGCGTATTAAATATAACACGTGTTTTAAACGTGTGTTTAGGATTGGGGTATTCTAATTCAATTTTTTCTTTTAATTCTTTACTATTTGTCAGCGCTGTTTCTTTCATAACATCTCCGAGACCTATTAATCCAGGGCTGCCAATTAAGTATTCTGTTTGATACACAGATGGATTATACGTATGCAATAGATAAAAGGTGCATTTGATGTCTTTGTAGACCTTTAAAGCATAGGTTATCGCTTTAAATGAGTTATCAGAAAAATCAGTTGGGAGCAATATTTTTTTCATGATGTTGTATTTTTATGGTGGATTAAAAGTACCCAACATAATCCGATAAAATTATGATATAAATCAGTTCAGAACTCTGCTGTATTTTATAAATTTATAATTCAAAAAAGAATAGAAAGATGAAAAGTAGTTTTGATAAAATAATAGACTCAGATACACCAGTATTAATTGATTTTTTTGCCGATTGGTGCGGACCTTGTAAAACTTTGGCGCCCATTTTAAAGCAGGTAAAAGAAGAGATGGGAGATGCCGTTAAGATTGTAAAGATTGATGTAGATAAAAACCAAACCTTGGCTTCAAAATATCAAGTTAGAGGGGTACCTACTATGATGTTATTTAAAAATGGAAAACAACTTTGGCGACAATCTGGAGTGCTCCAAAAAAATGATATCGTAAATATCATCAAATCTAATTAACAATAGATTTCTTTTAATTTATTCGTGTAAAACCAAAAAAGGGATGCTAATATGGTAGCTTATTTCTTCTACGGTAGGTCTGAATAGGATGCGCTCTAAAAAATTTAAGTTTTTAGCGACCATTACTAACATATCTACCTTTTCGGTACGGATAAACCTATCAATAGCTGTATCTAAATTGTGGCTTTCTAGGTTGCTAAAATTATGCGTTATTTCTTTAAAATAATGTGCTAGAAATTCTTTGTTTTTTAATTGTAGAGCGCTCATAGTTTCATGTTTACTCTCAATATGTAAAAAATTGAGTTCCGCATTGGTCAATAGCGATACATCTTTTAAAAGCGCTAAGATATTTAAATCGTAATCAATAATGTAATCTGTTGGAAAACCAATGCGCTGTGGTTTGTGATAGCTTGTTTCTTCAGGCACGGCTAATACGGCACATTTAACCTTTGTAATTACGTGCCCCGTATTACTACCTAAAGCTACTTTTTTTATACCAGAAGCACCTTTGGTACCCATGATAATAAGATCTATTTTCTTAGTAGCTACATCATTTTTTATATGATCAATAAAGAAACCATAATTGGCCGAGGTGTGAAATTCGTGTTTAGTGTTAAAAGGCAATTTTTCTATACGTTCTAAAAGAGCATCTAATTTTTCTAAACATTCTTTCAGCAAGTTCTCTTCCATAATTTCAGGAGGTAAAACCATCGCCATTTCTCCTGCGCTAGCTGCTAGAACCGGACTTACGTGAGTGAGGTGAAAAGTGCATTTTGTTTTTTTAAATAACGATAATCCGTAGGCAATAGCATTCCATGAATTTTCTGAAAAATCTGTTGGTATAAGTATATTTTTCATGCGTATGAGCGTATTAACGTGATAAATTTTGAAGTACTAAAAAGGGTAAATGGATTTTAAGACCTATTTCATCTATGGTAGATCTATATAACATGTCTTCTAAAAAGGAATGACGAGAATTTGTCATTACTAATAGGTCTATAGCTTTTTCATCAATGGTATTCATGATAGCAGTAACTCTATTTTGTACAGCAGTCTGTTCAAAACTTAAATAAGCATTGGGTAAAGCGTCTTCAAGAAATTTTTTGTTATCTATTTGGCGCATGCTTAAATCTTCAAAATCGGATATATGAAGGCAATGAACTTCAGATTTGAATTCCTGACATAAGGTATCTAAGAGCTTTAGTTCCCTGCGTTTATAAGGCAAATTATAATCTGTTGGGAATAGAATTTTTTTAGGGTGTTGGTAGGTATACGTTTCAGGGATAGCAAGAACAGGGCATTTTACATATTTAAATACTTGTACAGTATGGCTGCCAAAGGTGATGCTTTTATTTGCTGTTTTACCTTTGGTTCCCATAATGATGAGGTCGATGTTAAATAGATTAACGGTGTCATTTACAGCATCAACCAAAGACTCAAAAGAGGCTATTGCTTTGTAAGTGTGTTTAGGGTTATGTACCTTTTCTTCTTTAATGCTAATTAATTCGTTGAGTAACTCTTTTACTCGAATTTCAATGTTAGTGGTACGTTCAGAAATAGACGTATCTGCACTATTTTTTAAAAAACCATAAACTTCATCAGCATAGGCGTGCACAAAATAAAAAACGGTTTGCTCGCATTTGTACAACTGCAGGGCGTAATCTATAGCATGCATTGCATTTTCTGAAAAATCGGTAGGGATTAAGATAGTTTTCATAGCCTAATATTTTTGAGGTCACTTCAAAAATATCTTTTGGCGTATTAAATCCCTATGACAATTGTCATACACCTAAGATAGTTTGCTTATTCATGAAGTACAAAAACAGGAATTTTTGTGTGCTTACTTATTCTTTTAATGGTAGAATTGAATAACAGTTGTTGTAAGTAATTTAAGTTTTTTGCTGCCATGATGGTCATATCAATGGCATGGGTGATGGTGAAATCTTCTATAGCGTCTTTCACGTTTTTGTTTTTTTCACTATAAAAATGGTAGCGATCTTCAAATACTTCATCTAAATATTCGTGCAGATAGTTTTTATTTTTCTCTTGAGAGCTATTTAATTTTTCAGTCACCATTACACTCATCACTTCTAATACACCATTAGAGATTCGTAAAATTTCTGTTAACGACTGTAGAATGTCAAAAGAATAAAAGTTGTTGAAATTGGTAGGAAATACAATTTTATGTAGGGGTTGAAATTTACATTTTTTTGGTACAATTAATAAGTTGGCGGCTACTTTTGTAATGACATCTTCAGTGTTACTGCCTATAAATGTATTTTTTAATGTAGAAGTGCCCTTAGTCCCCATAACAATAAGATCTATTTTCTTTTCTACGATAGTCTTACGAATAATATCAATAAAATTTCCAAATTCTTGAAAACCATAGAACAGATGAAGCTTAGACGTGTTATTTTTAGAAATCTCCTGAATTTTTTCTTCCAGTAGCGCCATTTTTGATGGCAGGTCTATTGCATTATAATTTAAGGCAAAGCCATATGTTGCAATCCCAGACTCGCTCAATGCACCAATATTCATGATATAGAATGTACAGGCTGTATTTTTGTAAAATGCAACGGCGTATGCTAAAGCATTAAAAGAATTTTCTGAGAAATCTGTAGGTACTAAAATTTGTTTCATTATTGGGATCCACTACTTTACAGCGAAGGTATAAAGCCTTAAGAACTCAAAAAATGACAACGGTCATATCCTGAAAGGTAAGAGTAGTGGAACTTAGGTGATGTATTGGAGTGCTTTGAGCTCTTTAATCTTAATATTTCGGCCTTCTATTTCAATTAATCCCTCTTTTTTGAACCCAGATAATGTGCGTATTAAACTTTCTGTGGCAATACCCGCAACACTCGCCAAATCACTTCTAGAAATTTTGATAGGCTCATCTGCTTGTGTTGTCATAATATCGGCAAACTGTAATAAGGTTTGAGCTGTCTTTTTTCGTACAGAACTATAGGCCATTTGCAGTAATTGCTGTTTAATTTCTTTTATGTTTCCCGATAGTAATTCAACCAGCTCTAAAGAAATAGCATGGTTTTTTTCTAAAATTTCTTTTAGGTTTTCTTTAGAAATACCCGCCAAAACCACTTCTTCCATGGCTGTAGCAGATTCTTGATAAGGTACGTTTTTTAGGAAAGAAGTAAAGCCTAAGAAATCATCTCCTCGGTATAAAGACGTAATTAATTGTTTTCCATCTTCATCCATAGAATGGCATTTAACAACTCCTTTTAGAACCAAAAAAATAGTGTTAGAAGCTTGGCCTTCTTTATAGATAATATCACCTTGGGAGAAGGTCAATTCATCTCCATTATCATCAAAAAAATTCTTTAATTCATTGAGGTCTAGAATAGCATCTTCAGTAGTTTCCTGTTTATGATCTGAAACAGCATTTTGTTTTAAAATTTCGTGTTTGGCCAGTCTACTTTCAATAGCACTAATTAAATCTTCTTCTTCAAAAGGTTTGGTCAAATAATCATCGGCACCTAAATCCATCCCTTTTCTAATTTCCTTATGCTCTGTTTTTGCTGAAAGAAAAATAAAAGGAATTTGCTTTGTAATTTCATCTTCATTAAGTGCTTTTAAAACACCATATCCATCTACCTCTGGCATCATAATATCACAAAGTATAATATCTGGCAATAATTCTTTAGCAGCTGTAATTCCTATTTTTCCATTAGGAGCAGTCGTTACTGCATAACCAGCAAGATCTAAAAGTTCTTCTGTGTTCTCACGAAGTGCTCTATCATCCTCAATTAATAAAATAGTTTTCATGTGCTTATTGCTTTAAATCTTTAGGTATGGTAATCGTAAAAATAGACCCTTCATTTTCCGAACTTGTAAAGTCTAAACTAGTGCCTAAATTTTCCAAATGCTGTTTAGCGATGTTTAGTCCTATTCCTGTTCCTTGTGTTAAGAGTGCATTTTCAGCTCTAAAATAGCGATTAAAAATGTGTTTCTGCTCTTCTTCAGGGATTCCTATACCATGATCTACCACTTTTATTTCTATGGTATCTGTATTATGCGCTACGATGATATCTATTGCAGTATCTTCAGGAGAGTACTTAATAGCATTATGTACTAAATTAGACAAGGCCAATGCCAAGGTTTTTTCATCAAAATAGATGAAAAGGTCATCTATATTTCTAGGATAGCTAATGCGCTGTCCTGTTTTTAAAAGCATGTTTGCATTGTAGATTACATCATCCAATAATTTGCTCAACGGAAACTCTTCTAAACTGTAATTTATTTTTCCGGAATCTAAACGTTCTACCGATAAGAAATCTGTTAGAATAGTATCTAGATAACGTACTTTGCTTTTTATAGTATTGACATGTTTATCTCTCTTTTCCTGTTGCTCCGTTTGTGTGTATTTGGCAAGTAGGGTAATAGACGTTAAAATACTACTAAGCGGTGTTTTAAATTCATGAGAAACCAGTGATAAAAATCTAGTTTTTAACTCGTTGAGTTCTTTTTCTTTAGCTAATGCCTCAGTTAATTGCTTGGTACGTTCTTGAACCGTTTTCTCTAATTTTAGGGTGTAGTTTTTTCTATCTGTGATGTCTAATATGATGGCTAAAAAAACATCTTGATCCCCGAATCTTGATAATTGTAGATGTACTTCTGCTGGGTATTGTGTGCCATCTTTTCTTTGATGTACCGTCTCAAATTTTATTTTTTCTTCTTCATTTGTAATTAAAGGAACCAAAACCTTTCTAAACTGTTTTTCTGTAAAATTTGGTTTAATGTCGACAGGGGTAAACTTCTTGAGTTCTTTAACCGTGTAGCCAATATTATTTTGAGCTCCTTTATTAGCATTTATAAACCGTAATGAATCTTTGTCAAATAAGAAGATTTCATTTAAAGATTCATTGAAAATTTTTGCCCAATGTTCTTTTTCTTGCTGACTTTTTACACGCTCTGTAACATCATTCTGTATTCCAATATAATTGGTAATAGTTCCAAACCTGTCTTTAATTGGTGTAATGTATAAATCGTTATAAAAAAGACTTCCATCTTTTCTATAGTTTCGTAAAATAGCTTGTGAGCTTTCTCCTTTTTTTATGGCATTTCGCATGTTAACGATGCAGTCTTGGTCCTTGTCATCGCCTTGTAAGAATCTACAATTTTTGCCGATTGTCTCTTCTTCAGAATACCCCGTTAGCGTTTGAAAAGAAGCATTGCAATAGATAATAGGATTATCTGGTTTTAAAGCATCAGAGATTACAATTCCATTGGAAGCAGATTGTAGTGCTTCACTCTTCATTCTTAAATCTTTCTCTACGGCCTTTCTATTGGTAATGTCTATAACCAGTGCCATAACATACGTGGTATCGTACAGCTCGAAAGGGTTTAAGCCTGCTTCTAAAGGAAATTCTTCTCCGTTTTTACGTACACCAAACAATTCACGACCGTGACCCATTTGCCGTTTTTCACTCTTAGAAATAAAATTATCTACGTGTTTATCGTGATTTGGATGGTATCTTTTAGGAATTAGAATTTCTAGAGGTTGCCCAATTAGTTCATCTTTATCATAGCCGAACATTTTTTCAGCAGCAGAGTTAGATGCAACTACATTTTGTTTTTTGTTGACAACTATGATTCCCTCAGAAACACCTTCAGAGAGAAGATTAAAAATGGTACTATTCTTTTCAAAAGCTTGCATAATTTCAAAGTTAAAACTTTAAAACTGATTATGCTCATAGAAAAGAAAAGGGAATGCTTTTAACTTTTATTCATTGAAAGATACTAGAACGCTAAAATTTATAAATTTTTGGTTGCAGGATGTTGCTGAATATACTCATAAAGCTTGTTGGCATCTTCAATGGTGCATAATTGTGAACCTGGTGTCATGGTTGCAGCTGTACCACAAGCAACACCAAATTTAGCAGTATCACTTATTGACTTATGGTTGGCTAACGCAAAAACCATCCCCGCAACCATACTATCACCGGCACCTATGGTGCTATTCTGGTACACAACAGGGGCATTGATATGCTCGTGGTAATCCTGTGTAATGACGAATGCGCCTTGCGGGCCTAAAGAAACCACCATTAGTTCACATGGGTTATTCGCCATAAATTTCTGAGCGAGGGGTATTAAATCGGTAAATGAAATTTCCGTTACACCACACAATCTACTTAGTTCTCCTAGGTTGGGTTTTAAAAGAAAAGCACCTGCTTGAGCTCCAATAAATAAAGGTTCTCCTGAGGTGTCTAGTATAAGCTTGGCTTTTTTTGCCTGAGCTAATTTAGCAACGCGGGCATAAAAGTCTAAAGGCATTCCTGGTGAGAGACTCCCGCTTGCCACTAGAAATGTACCTTCTGTGAGTAATGGGTCGAAATGCTGTAGCGTTTTATTGCACTCTTCTGTCGTTACTTCCGGTCCTGGCATGCCAAACCTAAACTGCTGGTGACAACTTAGGTCTGTTACCGCTAAATTTTCTCTTGTAACTCCCTGTATAGAAATAGGTTCTTGAGAAATTCCGCTTTTGTTAAGTAATGTTTTAAAATAGGCTCCCGTGTGTCCTCCTTCTAGATACATGCAGATAGAATCTTGTCCTAACTTTTGTAATACTTTAGATACATTTATTCCGCCACCACCAGCTTCAAAAATGGGGGTTTCGCATCGTAATTTGCTATTGGGTTTTATTCCTCGTACCGTAGTACTTTTATCTATTGCAGGATTTACAGTGAGCGTGATTATTTTAGGTTTCATAGCATCGGATTCTTTTTATTGCGTTGGTTCCATTTGACAAGTTCATACCATAAGACCGAAATTAGTCCTGTTAGGATGGCACCTAATACTTGTAATATTGTTAAGGTGCTGAACTGAAAAAATCGTGTGAATGGAGGGATGAATAGTAGCGCAGCTGTAATGAGAACCGTAATTCCTATAATTAAAGGGACCAGGTTGTTTTTATATTTTAACGTGGTCAAAATAGAATAGTAAAAAGATCTATTTACTAAAGTTAAGCCTATGTTTGCAATGATTAAAACCAAAAAAACCATGGTTCTAGTGGTGTCTTCAGAATAGTCCGCATGAATGCCATATTGATATATAGATAGCGTACCTACCGTAATGGCTAGACCTTGAATGATACTTGTTAGGAGTTCTTTTAATTTGAAAAAAGTATCTGTTAACAATCTTGGCTTTTGAAGCATGGTATTTTTTTCCAGTGGTTCATTTTCATAGATGATAGAACAGGTAGGGCCCATGATAAGCTCTAGAAGAATCACGTGAGTTGGAGAAAATATATTAGGAAAAGCCCAACCCAATGCCAACGGAATAAACACCGTCAAGATAATTGGTATATGTATGGAAATAATATATTGAATGGCTTTTTTTAGATTGCTATAAATTTTTCTACCCATGGCAATGCTATCGATCATTTTAGATAAATCATCGTCTACGAGAATTAAAGAGGCTGCTTCTTTGGCTATTTCAGTTCCCTTGGTACCCATTGCAATGCCAAAATGTGCAGCTTTCAAGGCAGGCCCATCATTAACACCATCTCCAATCATTGCAACTACTTCGTTGTTTGCCTTTAGAGCATTAATAATTCTTAATTTTGCATCTGGAAACATTCTAGAAAATACTTGTATGTGTTTTACTTTCTCTTGTAGTTGTTTATCGTCTAATTGCATTAATTCTGCACCCGTCATACCTTTTTCATAGCCAATAAAATGAACTTCTTTGGCAATAGCACTAGCGGTAGTAGCCGTATCTCCCGTAATAAGTTTTACCGTAATTCCTGCGCGATCAAATTCTTTTAAAACCGTACTAATATTTTTTTTAGGAGGGTCATAAAAGGCTACAAGGCCTAAAAAGTCAAATAAGAATTCTTGTTGTGTTTCGGGATAATCTGTTCCTTTAAATTTAGCAATACCCACACCTAACAATCTATAGCCTTGATCTCCCAATACCGTTATCGCTTTTCGAATTTTAGCTTTCTCGACCTCTTTTAAGTTACTTATGGGGAGAAAAGCTTCTGGAGCTCCTTTAGCAGCAATAATTCGTTCTCCTTCTTGGTTTTCAAAAATATGCGTCATCATGGGAGGTTTACCTCCTAAAGGATACTCATGTGTTAGGCTATAGCCTTTGCGTTCATCGGAATTAGTAGTTCGGGCATATGCTTCGTGAAGCGATACTTCCATAGGGTCAAAAGGGATGGGCTCACTAGACCACATCGCCGCATCAAGTAATTCTTGCTCTAATGCATTTGGTTTATCTGGAACCGCTACAGTTTCATCTGTTTTAAAAAGATACAATTTTACTAAACTCATTTTATTCTGAGTGATAGTACCTGTTTTATCTACGCAAATAACCGTTGCACTCCCTAAACTTTCTACTGTTTTTATTTGTTTTACTACAATTCCTAATTTCATTAAACGCCATGATCCAAGGGCCATAAAGGTTGTGAATGCTACGGGAATTTCTTCAGGTAATATACTCATTGCTAAGGTGAGAGCTTTTAGTAAACTATCTAAAATATTTTGGGTATTGTAATAATTAATTCCCCATACCAACAGAAACGTTATTCCGCCTGCGATAGACATTTTTTTTACAAAGCTTGCTATTTGTATTTCTAATGGCGTTTTCTCGTTCTGTATATTTTCAAGGCTTTTTCCTATTTTGCCCAAGGCAGTTGCATTTCCAATTGCGGTAACGGTGGCAATGGCTAAACCACTTGCTACTGTAGTTCCTGTATAACATTGATTTTTTTTAGATTGTACATCTTTAAAAACGGCCATAGATTCTCCAGTAAGCAACGATTCATTAACAGAAAAGTCGTTTGAATGTATAATGACGCCATCAGCAGGAATTATAGTTCCTTCCTCTACCATGATACAATCTCCTAGAACAAGGTCATGCGTCTGAACTTCTTTAATTTCGCCATCCCTGATGACTTTAGCTTTTGGTTGCGTAATGTTTTTTAGTTTTTCTAAAGTATTTTTACTTTTAGATTCTTGATAAAATGAAATAGAGGCTACTAATACAATAGCGGATGCTAAGAAAATACCATCTCCTATATTGCCTGTAAGAAAATAAATTCCCGACGCCACACTTAACAACAAGACCATTGGTTCTTGTAAAATATCCTTGAGGGCATCTATGAATTTATGTTGTTTTTTATAGTCTAAAGTATTTTTGCCGTGCGTTTCACGAGCGGCTAAAACTTCTTGTTCAGACAATCCTTGTATGCCAAAATCCTTTGGATTTATCATGTGGTTTTATGTGTTATTTTTATTTAGGAATAGAAAAGCCATTGATTAACTCTAAATTAATAGCCTTCAAAGCTTTGTCTTTTTTAAGTTTATTTTTTTCTATAGCGGCGATGGCAGATTCATAGCCTAAATTAAAAATGGTATCAATATTTTTAAGAGAAAAAGTACTAAACTCTTTCATTCTACTGGGTCTAATAAGTAGGTCGCAATCTTTAAATTTTAAACTTGTTTCACGTGCCAACATAATATGATAAGACCGTTCCATGATATTGTACACATGTTTTAAGCTGTCTTTTTCTACGTTTTGAAAAGGGTTTACATAGACTCCAATAATGGTATCACATTTGTGCTTTATTACATCTACAGGAAAATTGTTAAGAATACCGCCATCTGCATAATATCCGCTCTCTATAGCTACCGGAGCAAAAACCCCTGGAACCGCAGCAGAAGCTAGTATGGTCTTTATTAAATTTCCAGATTCAAATGTTTTTAAGGTACCGTCTAATAAATTGGTTGCTGTAACGATAAGTGGTATTTGAAGAGCCTTAAAATCATCTATCGGAAAGTAAGCGCTAAACTGTTCATAGAACTTTTCGGTATCTAATAAACCCGGTTTACCCATGGCGTAGTTTGTGAAAGAGAAAAGTTGTGTAGTTTTAAAAAAATCTAGCATTTGTTGCCATGAACACCCTCCTGCATATAATGCACCAACGATGGCACCTGCGCTTGTGCCCGCTATATAAGAGGGCTGCATTTGATGTTCTTCTAGCGCCTTTATTACGCCCACATGTGCAATGCCTCTTACGCCACCTCCAGAAAGAACCAAACCTGTATTCATACTACTAACTATCAGATGATTTAAAATCGAAAGTAATAAAGTTTTAATTTTTTATACCTGACAAATGTCATAGTAAATTTTTAGAATAAGTTCCATATTTGGGTATCAACATATTTTAACACCCTGATATTATGGAATCTATTATGAAAAATACAACGAGCACCACTGAATTTAATGTATTTGTTTCTAAGACATATGTAGACTTAGTTAGTTTAAAACAAACAGGAGATACACAAGCGTTTAATTCGTTGCTTTTAAAAGTTTTGCCGCAGGTAAAACAATATGTACAACATAAATTAAATGTGGCTACAGCAAATAGTTTACTAGATAAAAACAGATTTAAAGGAGATGATATTATAGATCAATTATTTGTTGAAGTATATGATCATATAGATGCCTTAGAAGCAGCGGATGATTTTCATGTTTGGTTGTTTAAAAAGGCAGATGAATTAGTAGAAGATTTGCTTATTGATGAAGAGTTTGATACTTATTTCTTTGAAAATATAGATAACTTTTCTAAACCAGAATGGGATGAGATGGAAGAAAAATATAGTACCGATGGAGATGGTGATTTTGTTATGTTAGAAGATTTTGATACGAATGATTATCCTAAGAATGACTACCTATTAAATGCTGTTTTTGTAGAAGATAAAGACAAAGATATAGTAGCTACGCTTGATAAAAAGTTAGATGCAGAGCGTGTTAAAAAGCATGCAAATCTAGTATTGTTAGGCTTGCCGAAAACAATGAGTAGTGCTTTTGAGTTGTTCAATACTTATAAGTTTAATACGCATGAAATTTCGAAGATCATCAATAAAAGTGTGCATGAAGTAGCGCATTTGCTAAAAGAGGCAAAAGGCAAAATGAAATCTAGTTTTTTAAGCAGATATATAGACTAATAAAATCAAGATGATGAAAGAGCGACCAATAAACCATAAAAACGTATTACTTCTGGGCGCAAGTCTAGAAGTATTACATCAAGAAAGTAAAGAATGGTTAGAAACTATTTCTTTTTGGAGTTATGAAGCCCAGTTTTTTAAAAACTTATTAAAACAAGTAAAAACAAACGAAACAAGGTATCAACAAATGTTACAGACCTTAGATACCATTTACAATCAGCTCTTTAAATTTCTGAAAAAAGATATTGTCGCGCATGAAAAAAACCTAGCCCAACTTCAAGAGTTAACGATAGGTTTTAGTGATACAGACTATCGCGATGAGCACAAAAAGTTAAGCGAAAGTATGTCTTTACTCACTCAAGATTTTAAGGAATTAAAAATGACAATTTTCGATTTTGTTAAGCAGCGTACATTATTAGATGGATAAGGTAATGCCTATGGGGCAATGGTCAGAACCCAAAATATCGGCATAAATAGTAAAGCTTTCAATTTTATCAGCAATCGCCTTACTTACTAAAAAGTAATCAATACGCCACCCTGTATTGCGCTCCCTAGATTTAAAACGGTAACTCCAGTAGGTATAAGCTACTTCATCTGGATGCAGCAGTCTAAAAGAGTCTACAAGATCATTAGCGATGAAATTATCCATCCCATCTATTTCTATTTGGGTATAGCCAGCGGTTTTATTGTAATTAGCTTTGTCATTTTTTAAATCGATGGCGCGGTGGGCAACATTGAAATCTCCGCAAGCGATCACAGGCTTTTTCTTCTCTAAATTTTTTAGGTAAGCAAGAAAGTCTTTATCCCATTGTTGACGGTATTCTAAACGATCCAATTTTTGTCCAGAATTGGGTACGTAGACATTTACTAAATAAAAAGCATCGTACTCTGTACATAAAATCCGCCCTTCCGTATCATGTTGCTCAATACCCATATCAGGTACAGTCTTCAAGGGAGTAGGTTTGCTTAATATGGCCGTACCAGAATATCCTTTCTTATCAGCAGAATTAATAGCTATAGATAAATCTGATAAAGGTTCTAAGGCTTTAGTAACTTCACTGTCCTGTGCTTTAGTTTCTTGTAGGCATAAAATATCAGGAGCCATTGTTTTCACAGCTTCAAAAAAATCTTTCTTTACAACGGCGCGAATACCATTAACATTCCAAGAAACAATATGCATAGATGTATTTTATAGTGAATAAATCCCGTTAGAATTTTCGGAAGATGAAGGTACTAAAATCAGTCTAAAAATTAAAGCCTTAAAGTAGAATATCAACCTAATAAATTACGCAAATAGGACATAGAGTATGCCGAGGATAACAATGCTACTAAAGGTGAGGCCGATAATTTTACGAGTTTCTTTTGATCCATTGATAAGGCTTATTCCTAATTTAACGACCATGTTACTTAAAATAGCTGTAATAATTATTGCTGTTGCGGTAACATAATTCCCTGTTGTCTCTGAAAATTTAGCCATACTGATGGTTATGGCATCGGTATCGGCTAAGCCAGCGATTAAGGCTGTGTAATATAGACCTTCATCGCCAAAAAATAATTTCCCATAGAACACGGCAAAGCGTATAATCATATAAATAACACCAAAACCTATGGCATTTACTAGATTTAGAGGGTTTCCTAATTTAATGTCTGAGTCTGGCTTACTCGTTTGTTTATGAACTAATAGTAGTGCTGCACCTAGACAAATTAAGGTAAGCACCGTAAAAGGGATGAGTATTGAAGGAACTAAAGCACTGTTGAAAATACCTATAAGGAGCGCTAACCTTGGAAACATTATGGCCGATGCTAGTAAAATCCCTGCGCTATATTTTTTTGATAACTCTGGAAATTCTTTACTTTTTGAAGCATAACTCCAAGTCACTGCGGTGCTAGATATGAGTCCGCCTAATAATGCGGTTAATAAAATTCCTTTTTTTGAGCCTACAAATTTGACCAAAAAGTATCCTATGAAATTCAAAAAGGAAACAATTACAATAACGGAACCTATTTCAAAAGGGTTTATTAAATTATTGATTCCCAGATCTTTATTTGGTAAAAAAGGAAGGATTAAAAGAGCAATAATTGAGAATTTTATGAAGGCAGATAATTCATCTGCCGTAATATTACTGATTACAATTTTAAATCTTGTTTTAAGTGATAAAAGCGTTGTTATAATAACAGCGGTGGCTACCGCTTCTCGATACAATCCTTTAGAGGCCATAAGTCCTAGGACGAAAGTGGTCATCAGCGCTAAATCTGTGGTTAAATCATTAGAGTAGCTACTGTTTGCTTTGGAGAACTGGCTGAATCCTAGAAATAAGATAAAAGCAACTAATGTTACAATAGGCAACCAAACCGTAAACGATTCGCTTAAATTTCCAATAATAAAGCCTAAAATTGTAACGATGGGAAAAGTACGGATACCCGCAAAACCAGCCTCTTTTTTTAATTTATCATATTCGCGTTCTAATCCAATAATGAGTCCTATGCCAATACTGATAAGTATACCAAGCATATAACTTCCCATGAGTTCGCTTAAATAGTGTATCGTGTCCATGATATGAAGTGCTACAAATTGCGATTTTTAAAAATTGAAATTAAAATGGCAAAACCTAATAGTGCAGAAATGAGAAACCCTAGAGCACCCAGAATAGGGATCCCGTTTACTTTGGGAGGCATATCTGCAATTACTAAAATAGACGACCCAATAGATAGTGCTGCGATAATTATAGCAAATACCATTCTATTGATAGCGGTTTTCAACGTGTCTTTAAACTCATTTAGGCCTTTGTGTTCATGGACAATAACTAATTTACCGTTTTTTATTTTACTTATAATATCATTGATATCTTCAGGCAGGGTATCTATTAAATTCGTGTAATCTTGTGCTCTAGCGATACTCTTTTTTACGAACCTTTTAAAACTTAATCGTTTGCGAATAATTGTAGTCATGTAGGGTTCTAAATTCTCCGTAATATTAAAATCAGGATTTAGTTTTAATCCAACACCTTCAATGATCACTAAAGCACGTATAAGCATGTACAAATAATGCGGGATAGCAATTTTATTGTTAAATAATATGTTTTTGAATTGACTGAGGGTTGCTCCTAATTTTATATGCTGAATAGCAATATTACTGATGCCTTCTAGAAGTTCATTGAGATCATATTCAAGGGTTTTCTCATCAGGAATATCGGTTCTTATCGCAATTTTTTTAAGTACTACAATAATTTTTTTAACATCTTTCTTAAAGAATGCAAGTAATAAATCTTCTAAGGCTTCTTTGTCTTTAGGCATAATACTGCCCATCATTCCATAATCTATAAAGCAAATGCGTTCCTGTTCTGGTAGCACAAATATATTGCCTGGATGTGGGTCTGCATGAAAAAAACCAAAATCTAGAATCTGCTCTAAGTAAAGATCAACACCTAATGTGGCTACTGCTTTTGTATCAATGTTAAGCGCTTGTAATTTTTTTATTTCGGAGACTTTGATACCATCAATATACTCCATGCAAATAATATGATCATTGCTAAAGGCTTTATAAGCCTTAGGAACATAAATTATGTCATTGTTTTCAAAATTTTTAGAAAACCGCAGCATATTATTTAGTTCTTGGGTATAACTGAGCTCTTCAGTAATACTCTTCTCAAAAGAGGCGATTAATTGCATGGGTTGTAATTGCTGCGCTTGAGAACTGTATTTCTCTAAGGCACTAGCAACATCCTTCATGATAGATATATCTGAAGCAATGGTTTCTTTTATATCGGGTCTTTGAATTTTGAAAATAACCCATTCCCCAGTTAATAATTGTGCTTTATGTACTTGTGCTAATGAAGCTGCCGCAAGTGGAGTGGGGGAGATATACGAAAAACATTCATTGCTATCTAGCGCTAATTCTTCTTTTATTTTTTTTGCTACATCAAAATTTTCCAGAGGTTTTACATTATCCTGAAGTTTCACAAGTTCTTTTAGCAACTCCGGAGGAAGCATGTCTTCTCTATTGCTAATCACCTGTCCCATTTTTACATAGCTAGGGCCTAACTCTTCAAGGACCATTCTAATACGCTCGTATGTAGAATAGGAGAGAAGCTTATGAGTGTCTGGGTGTTTTTTTAAATAGGTGTCAGGGATAAGTTTTTTTATAGGATTTGACGCCAATACATCCTCAAAACCATATTTAGAGAGCACACTAAACAGCGTACCGTATCTTTTTAAATCTTGTTTTTTTGGTAATTTTAATGATGGCATACGGTATTACGGTACATTTTGTTGCAGCGTAAAACAAAAATAAAAGAATACAAGCTGGTTTCAAATGATAAATATCACTACAAATACCAGGAAGTATTCTTTTATATTATGCGTGTACCAAACGGTATGCTTGCTTTGCAATTTCTAGCTCTTCATTGGTAGGGATCATCAATACCTTTACCTTAGCATCTGTCTTATTTATTTCTAAAAGCGATTTTGATCGGGTATTATTTTTATCAGCATCTAGTGTAATTCCTAAATACTCTAAATCAGTACAGACCATTTCTCTTATTAAAGCAGAATTTTCTCCAATTCCCGCAGTAAAAATAATAGCATCTATTCCATTTAAAATAGCCGCATAGGCACCGATATATTTTTTGATGCGGTAGGTATTCATCTGTAAGGCTAAAATACATGATTTGTCCCCTTTTTCAGCGGCTGCTTGTATGTCTCTTAAATCACTAAAACCAGTAAGCCCCAGCATACCACTTTTTTTAATTAGCAGTTCATTCACTTCCTCTAAGGAGTATCCTAAAGTTTCTACTAAATAGTAAATTATAGCATGATCAATGTCTCCACTTCTAGAGCCCATTATTAAGCCATTAGAAGGAGCAAAACCCATACTGTGATCAATACTTTTACCATCCTTAATTGCCGTTATACTACAGCCGTTTCCTAAATGAATGGAAATTATTTTAGACGTTTTTTGATTGAGGTGTTCTATTGCTTTTTCTGATACATATTTATGACTCGTACCATGAAAACCGTAAACTTGCACTTTATTTTCATAGAATTCTTCAGGAATAGCATATTTCTTAGCTACAGCTGGAATTGAATGATGAAAAGCTGTATCAAAAACGGCAACTTGTTTGGCATTCGGGAAAATTTCTTCTGCCAATTCTATACCCTCTAAATTATGGGGATTGTGTAGTGGTGCTAAAGAATAAAGATTTTTTATTTTCTCTTTGACAGAGGCATCAATTAAAGAAGTGTCAGAGAATGCTTTTCCTCCATGAACTACCCTATGGCCTACTACAGAAATTTCTTCGGTATTTTTTATCACGCCTAGCGAAGGATCCAATAAAAGATCTGCTATTTTTAATAAGCCTGCTTTATGGCTAGGAATTGCTAGCTCTTCTTCTAGTTTTGTTGCGTTCGTGCTATATTTTAATAAGGCATTATCACTACCTATGCGCTCTGCCAAACCCTCGCAAATCACCAGCTCAGTAGGCATACTTATTAATTGATATTTTATAGAAGAACTGCCGGAGTTTAAAATAAGGATATTCACGTAAATTGATTTTTTTTTGATGTTGAGTTAATTATAATCCTTCTGCTTGAATAGCGGTAATGATCACCGTATTAAAGATGTCTTCTACGGTACAACCACGACTTAAATCATTTACAGGCTTATTTAACCCTTGCAACATTGGACCAATAGCCAATGCACCCGTTTCTCGTTGTACAGCTTTATAGGTGTTATTCCCTGTATTTAAATCAGGAAAAATGAAGACACTTGCTTGTCCGGCAACTTCAGAATCAGGAAGTTTGCTTTTTCCTACTTTACTATCTACTGCGGCATCATATTGAATAGGACCTTCAACTTTTAAATCAGGTCGTTTTTCTTTTATCAGTTTTGTAGCTGTTCTAACGCGGTCTACGTCTTCTCCAATACCAGAGGCACCTGAAGAATAAGATAGCATAGCTACTTTAGGCTCTATCCCAAAAGCAGCACTAGTTGCAGCAGATGAAATAGCAATTTCAGAAAGCTGCTCTGCAGTAGGGTTAGGATTAATGGCACAATCGCCAAAAATGGTAACACGGTTAGGCAAGCACATAAAAAATACAGAAGAAACTAAAGAAACGCCTGGCTTAGTTTTTATAAATTGCAATGCAGGTAATATTGTATGTTGCGTAGTGTGTACTGCTCCAGAAACCATCCCATCTGCATGACCTTTATGTACCATCATAGTACCAAAGTAAGATACATCTTCCATAAGATCTTTTGCCATGGCTAAGTTTACATTTTTATGCTTACGCAATTCATATAGCGTGGTCGCGTAATCTAAAAAGTTGGCTGAATTTTTAGGATCAATAATGTCTATTTCTCCAGGATTAAAGACCAATGCTAATTCTTCCATTTTAGCAGTAATTTGATCTTTATCACCCAGTAGCGTAAGGGTTACGGCCTCTACTTCCAATAATTTTTTAGCCGCTATTAAAATTCTTTCATCAGTACCTTCTGGCAAGACAATATGTTTTTTGGCAGACTTAGCTCTTTTCAATAAATTGTATTGAAACATTCTAGGCGTAATCCCTTCAGCTTTAAAAGTTATTAGGCGCTCTGCTAAATCATTCACGGGGATATGTTTTTCAAATTCCTGAATTGAAGTGGTTATCTTTTCAGTATTATCCGCATATATCTTTGGCTTTATGGCCCCAATTTTATTGGTCACGGCAAAAGTTCCTTGATTTACAGAAATTATAGGTATAATATCAGAAAGACCTTCAATTAGTTTTATGATAGAATCTTCAGGAATTAATCCTCCTGTAAGTACAATACCTGATAAGTTTGGATAATTGGTAGAAATATTTGCTTGTAAGGCACCCAGAATAATATCTGCACGATCTCCTGGTGTAATAACAAGGCTGTCTTTCTTTAAATGTGTTAAATAATTACGGAGTTGCATTGCTCCCACACTAAAGCCATTGGCTTGGTTGTTTAAATAGCCTTCTCCAAATAATACTTTAGCATCTAATTGGCTCGCTATTTCTTTTACAGTAGGGTTCCCTAAAGTAGGGTTTGCAGGAATAGCACCGATAAGTACTTTTTCGGGTAATTTTTTCTTTAAAGCAGCAACTACTACTTCTAAATTCTCAGGTTGCACTTTATTAGCTACGGTGAGTAATACTTCCACACCTTTTTCTCTAAAAGAATCAAAACCCATATACAGATTGCCCACTAATTCTTCTAGCGTTTTACCAGCGCCACTAGTAATTATAACGGCAGGTATTCCTAAGTTTTTGGCAACAAGTACATTTATATCCCATTCAATAATAGCCCCTTCACCAGAGAAATCTGTACCTTCTACAAGCACAAAATCAAACCGATCTTCAATAGCTTTAAATTTATGGATGATATGGCTGATGATCTCATCGTCTTTATCTTGATTTTTTAACTGAAGTACTTTACTACGTGTAAAAGCATAGGCATCTTCGGGTTTCATATCAACTTCAAAATGCGATAGTACGGTTTGTATGTGATTGTCTATCTGCCCTTCTTTTAAGTCGTCCACAATAGGGCGGAAGTATCCTACTTTAGCTGTTTTTCCTAATAAAATTTGCATTAGGCCTAAGGATACTATAGACTTCCCACTATTGGGTTCAGTGGTGGCAATATAAATGGCTTTACTCATGTAATGGGTATATTATGATCTTCTCAAAGTTAAGAGATTCTTTACCTAAGCACAAGGCAAAGCACATAAACTCAGAATTAATTATAGCTTCACTATTAAATATATAGCGTTTACATTTCTTTTCTTTTTCCCGTAATTTCGGTAATGTTTATTTTAAAAACGGTAGGGATACCTTTCTGGTATGATTTGTTAGAAAATTCACTAATAAATTCAGTTTCTTTCTGTTCCTTTTCGAAAATTAGTTTCTTTACACCTTCGCTAAATACATGTAATTTTTGTTTTGCATCGATACCTGTTAGTTCTTCAAAAGTACCGTGAACTAATACTGATTGCCAATTGTTTACCGAGGTAATTTCTTGTACCGCTAATGATACCTGCTTGTTTTTACGCATGGCACTTAGTTTAAGACCATCTGCAGTATAACTTATGATAGTACCATCTTCCTTATCAAAATAATAGGTAATGGGAATTACATAGGGCATGTTTTGAGAAATAACCCCCAGGTTTCCAAAGTAATTATTAATAAGAATACTGATGCTTTGACTTTTGCTTAAATCTATCATTTTGTGAGGTATAAGAGCTGTTTGTTCTAATTGATTTGACAAAAATAAGCTGTATCAGGGTATTAAAATATGACAATAGTCAGTCCTTAATTTTAAGAGTTCTTATGGTTAAGAAATAGCTCAGAATTTGCAACTAAATTTAATCATAGGATATGATTTATCTCATTGTTTTTGATGAAATTCATGCCTTATTTCGCAGTTCACAAAGAATATATTCTTCCAATGAAAATAGTATTCCTCCTTTCTACCTTATTATGTATTTCCTGTGGAAGTAAACAAGAACGAACACTTCCCATAGTCAAGAAATTAACAGAATCTGTTTATGCCTCAGTAACCATACAGCCCGATAGTTTGTATGAAGCATATGCCATCGTAAATGGTATTCTTGAACGTAATTTGGTAGAAGAAGGAGCCTTAGTTCATAAAAATACACCTTTAGCACATATCACCAATTCTTCTAGTGCATTGAATGCAGAAAATGCAAGACTGTCTTTGCAACTAACCGCAAGTAACTATCAAGGGAATTCTACGGTGTTAAAAGAGCTGCAAGAAGATATAGAAACAGCACGTTTAACTTTTACAAACGATTCTATAAATTATAAAAGGCAAGAAAATTTATGGCGTCAGCATATTGGTTCCAAAATAGAATATGAAACTAGAAAATTAGCATATCAACGGTCCAAGAATCAATTGAATGTCTTGGACAATAAATTTAACCGGACCAGAAAAGAATTACAAACACAAGTAAAACAGGCACAAAATACCTACAAAAATTCTCAAATAACTACAGGAGAATATACGATTACTAGTAAAATTAACGGCAAAGTATATGCGCTTTATAAAAATAGAGGTGAAATTGTAACTACCATGGAAGCCCTTGCTTTAGTAGGGAGCACGTCAAATTTTGTCATTGAACTGTTGGTAGATGAGGTAGATATTGTAAAAATAGAGAAAGGGCAAAAAGCATTAGTAAGTTTAGATGCCTATGCTGATAGGGTATTTGAAGCTGTAGTCACGAAGATATACCCTCAGAAAGATTCGCGTTCACAAACATTTAAAGTAGAAGCCTTATTTATAAAGACGCCTGAAAAATTATATCCAGGACTTTCTGGAGAAGGTAATATTGTTATTTATGAAAAGAGTGATGCATTAATAGTTCCTAAAGAATATATAGTGAATGGGAACTCGGTGGTAACGGATGATGGTTTAAAAACTGTAGAAATAGGTTTGCAGAATTTAAATGAAGTAGAAATTACAAAAGGTATTACAACCACTACGGAACTATTAAAACCAGAATAATGACAAATTGGCCTGTAATACTCAATATTGCAAAGACGCATTTACTGACCAAGTTAAAATCAACATTAACGGCGGCTTTGGGAGTTACTTTTGGTATAGGTGCTTATATTACGTTGGTTAGTTTTATGACAGGGCTAAATGCAATGTTAGACGATTTAATATTAAACCAAACGCCTCATATACATTTGTATAATGAAATAAAGCCTACAGAAAAACAACCTGCAGCCTTGTATGATGAATTTCAACAGTCCTTTCAATTTGTACATTCAATTAAGCCAAAACAGCATCAGAAAAAAATTCACAATGCTTTGCCTATTTTAAGCTATCTAAAAAAGGATAGAAAAATAAAAGGAGTAACCCCTCAAGCTAGAGCTCAGATCTTCTACATTTCGGGCTCCATAGAAATAGGAGGCAGTTTAATAGGAGTGTCTATCATGGATGAAATAAGGTTGTCTAATATTCGAGATAATATTATTCAAGGCCTACCAGAAGATTTGGAAAATAATGATACAGGTATTTTACTAGGTTCGGGCTTAGCAAAAAAAATGTCCTTAAAAGTAGGCGATAGGGTACAGGTTAGTACGGTTAAAGGAGACCTTTTTCCTCTCAAAATAGTAGGATTATACCAGAGTGGGGTGGCAGAGGTAGATAATAGCCAGAGTTTTGTAAACCTAAAAACGGTACAACGCATTCTAGGAGAAACCCAGAACTATATCACTGACATTAATATCAAATTAAATGATATTGAAGATGCTTCAGCATATTCAAAACAATTAGCCTCTCTGTTTTCAATTACGGCGACCAGTATAAATGAAGCTAATGCACAGTTTGAAACAGGCACTAACATTAGAAACCTTATTACTTATGCCGTATCTATAACGCTATTGATTGTGGCTGGATTTGGGATCTACAATATCTTAAATATGCTCATATATGAGAAGATGAAAGATATTGCCATCTTAAAAGCACTTGGGTTTTCAGGTACTGATGTTCAGCTTATTTTCATGAGTCAGGCAATGATTATAGGTTTGGTAGGCGGCCTATTGGGGCTTTTGGTAGGTTTTGGATTTTCTGTTCTCATAGATCAAACTTCTTTCAAAACAGAAGCATTACCAACTATTGATACTTATCCGGTAGATTTTAGTCTTAGTTACTATGTTATAGGAATTGTATTTGCATTGCTTTCTACTTTTATAGCGGGGTATTTACCTGCAAATAAAGCCAGGAAGATAGATCCAGTAAAAATAATTAGAGGTACATAATAAAGCGTATGGATTTAGTTCTTGAAACAAAAAAAATAAATAAGCACTTTTTAAAACCTAAAGATTTTCATGTTTTAAAAGATATCTCCTTTGGAATAGAAAAAGGAGAATTTACGTCTATCATGGGGAAATCTGGTTCGGGGAAATCTACGTTACTATATATCTTGTCTACTATGGATACCGAGTATACGGGCGAATTGTATTTGAATAATGAATTGATCACAGGGAAAAACCAAAAAGAACTTTCTCAAATTAGAAATAAATATGTTGGCTTCGTGTTTCAGTTTCATTATTTGCTTTCGGAGTTTACGGTATTAGAAAACGTGATGTTACCTGCAAAAAAACTAGCGGAAAAATCACATCAAGAAATAGAGTATATAGCAATGGAAAAATTAAAAATGCTAGACATAGAGAAGTTAGCCTTGCAGCGCGCTTCAAGAATCTCTGGAGGAGAAAAACAACGAGTGGCTATTGCGCGTGCTTTAATTAATAATCCCGTACTTTTAATGGGTGATGAACCAACAGGAAATTTAGATAGCCGCAATGCAGATAATGTGTTTAATATTTTTAAACAATTGAAAGAAGAAGAAGACCTATCCTTATTGATCGTAACCCATGATGAAGATTTTGCTCATAAAACAGACCGAATCATTCAGATGGAAGACGGAAGAATTATTACTTCATAATTTAAACAAACAAAAATGAAAAAAGTACACCAAGTTCTTACAGCTATTTCTCAGCTCATTAAAACAATTGAAACAGATTATCCGGAATTGTATCAATTTCTAGATGAAAACCCTGTGACCATACCCTCAGAAAAGCATCCCGATTTAGACAAGGATACGCTTGAGGGTTATTTAGCAGATTTGAATAGTTTATTAAAACATCATATTGAAAATCATTCCAAGGCTAAATAATGACCATCAGATAGCATCTAATCTGTTAAGCTTTTGTTTGAGTAAACGTAGTTCTTCTTGCATGGCGCTATTGCGTTCTAGCAATTGATGTACGGCTTCTAAACCTTCAATGTTTATGTTGAGGTCTTGGTGTAAACGTACCATCTTTTCTACTTTAGGTAATTCCTCTAAAGGAATGAATTGATGGTCATCAACTCTTTTTAATTCGATAATATCATAATTGTATAACTCGGTAATGAAGGTTATTTCTATCTCGTAACTAGTACAGAAATCATTAAGATGTATCAATTGTGTATCCATAAGCTTCTCTTTATAAATTGGTAGCTGCTAGTGCTTCAAATAATTCTTTTTGTTCCTTAGTTAAATGGGTCGGAATTTTTACTTGGTACGTAATATATAAGTCTCCAAACTGATTTTCCTTTTTGTATTTAGGCAAGCCTTTTCCGGATAATTTTACTTTAGTACCATTTTGAGTTTCAGGCTTAACTTTTAATTTTACTTTACCGGTCAGAGTATCTATTGTAATATCGCCTCCTAAGATTGCCTTGGTAAGCGGTACCTCTATTGTTTTGTAAAGATTTGCTCCTTCCCGTGTAAAATCTGTATTGTTCTGTACCGTAAATTTTATAAATAAATTTCCTGCAGGTCCGTTATTAACTCCTGGGCCCCCATAGCCTGCAATTTTTATGGTCTGCTCATCTTCAATACCGGCAGGGATTGTAATCCTAATTTTTTTATTATTTACCGTTAAAGTTTGTTTTTCGGTAGTTAAGGTATCGGTAAGGTTTAAGGTTAAAGACGCATTATAGTCTTGACCTCTAAATCGGGCATTCTGTCTAGAAGAGTTAAAATTTCCTTGTTGACCGCCAAACATGCTTTCAAAAAAGTCTGAGAAATCTTCATTAGACTGCCCGCCATTGAAACCACCAGCACCTCCACGGTTTTGTCTGCTATGCTGACGCTGCTGTTGTTTTTGTTTTTCAAATTCGTCTGCATGCTGCCAATCCTTTCCGTATTGGTCATATTTTTTACGCTTCTCTTTATTGCTAAGAACTTCATTAGCTTCATTAATTTTCTTGAAATTTTTCTCAGCTTCTTCATTATCCGGATTCAAGTCTGGATGGTGTTTTCGTGCCAATTTGCGATATGCTTTTTTAATATCGCCTTCTGTAGCATTTTTAGAAATGCCCAAAACTTTATAATAATCAATGAATTCCATATGCGCTAGTATCCCGTATTAATGTTCCCGTAGGTATAAATAATGTAACTATAAATTTACGAAGCGCAATCGTCTTATGAAATGATATATATCATTTGAGTTACAACTAGGAAGATTTAAGCAAAAAAAAATCCAACTACAAAGAGTTGGATTTTTAAATCGTTAAAGATGTACTATTTATAGTGAATGGCTATTTTTGCCAGTTGGCCCACAATCTGAATGGAATCTTTCATAGATAGTTTAGAACCATCTGCATGAATCCATCTTTTCAACGGTTGTTCGCAAATCATACTTTGTACTTTTTCCTTACCATAATGTTTACGCATGCGCATAAAAATTTCTACATCGAATAACCAACGGGTAATAAATTTTTTTTGAAAGACGAGTTCCACGAGTTCCTTATCCATTATTTTGGCACCACATTGGGTATCATTAAAAGGCATTTTTAAAATAGATCTAATGATAAGGTTAATGGTCATACTAATTATCTTTCTCGCAGATTCTTTGGTGATATTAGCACCCATTCTACTCATACGAGAGCCACTAACAATTTTAAAGTCGGAGGTTTCCATGGTTTTCACCAAATCATCAAAGTCTCTGAAATCTGTAGATAAATCGGCATCTAAATACCCAATATAATCCAATTGCGGGTCTTTGGCTAAATGCAACATTCCTTGACGTACTGCTTCTGCTTTACCGCCATTCTTTTCGCAATTATAGACACTTATTTTATTCTCATTTCCTTTTCGTAATTCTTCTAATACTTCTAAGGTACTATCCGTACTGCCATCGTTCACAAAACATAAATGATAACCAAGGTTGTTGTAAACAAAATTCTTAAAAGCTTCACCAGATAGGCGTTCTTCCTCATTGTAACAAGGTATTACAACACCTACACAATATTGTTGTAACATTTGCCCTTCACTCTTAGCACCTGTATTGCTCTCGGCAGGGGTTCCTATAATGCGTTTTACGCGAGCGGCTACTTCACTTAAGCTTACAGGCTTCTTCATGTAATCATCAATTCCCAAATCAAAACCATCTACAATAATTTTTTCATCGGTGTTACCAGACATTACCACTATTGGCGTTTTAGATTTTTCTTCTAAACGGATGTGTTTTACAACATCTAATCCTGATAAGCCTGGCATATTAATGTCTACAATAACTAAATCGGGCTGAAACGTTTTGAAAATATCAATTCCTTTTTCTCCAGAATCGGCAGTTTTAACTTCATATCCTAATTCAATTAATCTCTTTTCTAAAGACATTAATATTAACAGTTGGTCGTCAATGGCTAAGATTTTCATGAGCTGTGGGTTGAGTATGGGGTTTTAGTATTGGTTTTTGTATGATGCAATGATATTATTAAACCCAAAGTTTATGTAATCATTGAGGATTAGTGACTTTTTTCTATAGTTGAATATGCATAATCTTACGTTGAATACAGGATTAGTATCGGTATGTATTTGAAAAATCATATGTAAATTCTTACAATTTTAAAAGTAATTAACTATGTAATAACGTCAAATTTTGTTTCTTGTTGTATCTCCTTATTAAATTTATAATTTTATATCTTTGATATTGTTGTATTTTCTTACCAGCAATTTCTAAATGAAGAAAAAAACCAATACTCTTTTAATTTTAGCTTTGATAGTTGGACTCGCATTTCATGGGTCCGCAATTTTCTTCACCTTAGAATCTACTTATGATGCCTTAATACATTTATTTTTTGCAGATCATTATGCAGACTCTTGGTTTGATCCTTGGGAATATAGATGGTACACAGGTTTTACCGTACAATCATACCCTCCTTTAGTACATCAGGTTATAGGCATACTCTCTTATATTGGTGGTTTAAAATTTGGAATGTATACGGTAGCATTATTGGCTATTGTGCTGTTTATAACCGGTGTTTACCGGTATACCTTATTAATGACAGGGAGTCGGAGAATAGCCGGTTACGGTGCCGTCTTAGCCGTATTTTCTTCCACATTTGTAGAAACGCTTCATATTTTTGGGCAATTACCAAGTATTACAGCGCTTTCTATTCTTTTGCATTCCATGACAGAAATATACTTATGGATCAAGACAGGAAAAATCAGGTATTTTTTGACCAGTGTTACCATGCTTGCCGTGACAGTAACCTCTCATCATGTAACGCCAATTTTTGGGATGGTGTTTTTTATAGCGCCCTTAATAGGAATGGCAGTTATGGATGCCTCTCGAGAACGTGTAAATTCCTATAAAGAACTCACCTTTAAAATATTTTGGAATACCACATTAAAGCATTTTTGGCGCATAGCCAAGTTTGGTGGTACCAGTCTTTTTTTAATCGTTTTTTGTATTTTTCCCTATTGGTATAATTCTAAAAGAAACCCGATAACGCAAGTAGCAATTCCGCATGGCTCTCGTGATAATTTTTTAGAAATTACGTCATCAGGTTTGGTGTTTTTTGTAATTCCATGGGGGATATTTCTATTCGTGTTGCCTTATTTCTTCTATAGATATTTTAGTAAACGGTATATTTTCTTCGGATTATCTTTTGCTTTATTAACCATATTGGGTACAGGTGGTACGACGCCGATACCTTTAATGATGTTGGGAGAAACAGCTTTTAATATTCTTACTTTAGATAGGTTTACCTTATGGGCGACTATTATGGCTTTACCCATTTTTGCAGAGTTTGCTTATAGAATGGTGGAGGGCGATTTAAAAGTGTTGGTGCAAGAAAAGTTCGGCGAAGTCTATCATCGAGTCATTGGCGGATTAATTGCTGGTGGTATGTTGTTTATGGTACTTTTTACCATGACCTTAGGATATTTTAGGCCGTCGCAACCTGCTAAAATAAATATGCTGCCTATTGTAAATTTTTTAGGGGCAGATTCACACGATTCTTGGCGGTATTTGCCATTAGGGTTTGGAGATCAAATGGCTTGGCTATCAGCCCAAACAACGGCGATGACCGTAGATGGTAATTACCATTCTGCGAGACGTTTACCAGAATTAACGACAAGGGCTATTGAACGTATAGAAAATTCTAAATTTAGAGGAGTAGAAGGTATTGGTTCTTTACAGCAGTTTTTAACGGTTCCGGAGAAATACAATTTAAAGTATATCTTTTCTAATGATAAATTTTATGATCCTATATTATACTATTGCGGATGGCAACGTTTGCAGCAATTAGAAAACGGAATTATGGTGTGGGAAAAATTAAATGTACCTCCCATACCTCAGATAATTCCCAAGGAAGACGTACCTACCATTATGAAAATAATGTGGGGAATCATTCCGTTAACTACCGTACTACTAGCGTTTATTATTAATATACAGCTTATTTGGGTACGGCTTTTAAAGTCTAAAAAGTTGGAGCCACCCTCTTTTATGAAGTTAGAATTGCCTTATAATAAATTCTCCTATAAACTTTTAATCTTTTCGCATTTTTGGGCTTTCATTGTCTTAATTTGTTTAGGGTACGGTATTTATTTGTTCTATGTTAAGAATGTAGCGCAACTCTCTGCAAATAATGTGGTAGAGGCTTACTATGATGCTTTAGATTTTAAAGAATTTAATAGAGCGCATTCTTATCTAGATCCAGACAGTAATATAGATATCGCACAATACATGCTAGAGGTATCTGTAACGGACGGAATATTAAGTTCCTATGCGAAAATGGATTCTTTGCATGTAGAAATCTATGATGAAACAGCTACTAGCGCTAAAGCCAAAGTACACACCCGGTGGATTACTCCATTAGAAAATTTATACAGTAGTGATTATCATGAACTTGTAAAGAGGAAAAGCAAATGGTATATAAAACCTTCTAAATTTGATAATGATATTCCTCCAGATCAATTATTTACAGCAAATGGGACTACTTTTTATAACCATGGTAGAAGGAAGATAACAACGCAAGAAACCTATCATGAAGATGTGTTAAAGCAGCCTGTGTTAGAAATATTAAGTGCCAAATTGGTGAAGAATAGGGGGCAGTTTAGTATCATCGGGGAAATACAAAATGTAGATAATGTACCCGCAGATGTGGTGATAAAGGCTACGTTGTATAATGATGCTAACAAAGAGTTGGCCAATTATAATGCTAAATATCATATGAAGCATAAATTAATGCCTAAAGAAACTACGGTCTTTAAAATAAATTTTGAAGGAATTGCATGGTCCTCTACTAAAGATACCTTGCCGCCTACTTTTGATCCAGACCAATTTACACCAATGAATTTTGAAGATCAACCCACAAATTTTAACTTACAATCTGCGGGAAATGTGGCGAATACAGATTTGTATAAAGGAGTTGCTTTGCAGGATATGGAGTATACAGAGCAAGGATTCAATGGGGTACTTTTCAATGCTGGAGTTCAGGAAGTTACCATACCTCAATTAATAATTTCGTACTACAATAAAGAAAATGAACTACTTTGGGTAGATCATTCTTTTGTGCCTGAGGGGGTACGCATACAACGAAAGCAATTTTTTAATTATAAACCATTAGAGTTAGATAGTTTAGAAGTCATACGTAGTGATTTGAAAAATTGCTTTGTAAACGGAATGCCTAATGCCTCCATAGCAGAAAAGGTTTTTCCAAATAGAAATTATTCCCATGGAGCTAGTCAGACGCAACCATTTTCTGGCGTTGGCTTTGAATTTATAAAGTTTGAGATAAATAGTTATATCGGAAACCCGAAGTAATATGCATAAAACAATTTATATCATACTCTGTTTTATTATGCTTGGATGTTCTTCAAAAAAAGAAGAACCTAAAAAAAGTGCGCAAATAAATGCGATAGCACTGACAAAAAAGGACAGATATACTGCAGGGGATGCAATTACAATAGCATTTAAAACTGAGACTCCAATAGAAAATTTTAAGTTGCATATTAAAAATGCTTATGGAACATTATTAGTAGCACCCGAAATGGTACACGATGAAATGGTTTTTTCTTTTCCTACCAATTTTTCACGAAAATCTGGTTTGTGTCGTTGGAAATTAATCACTGAGGGTCAAACCCTTCTAAAAGGAGAAATTGAGATTCATCCTAATGAGCAAAAAGGGACCAATATGGCCACTTATTTTGGACCGAGAAGTATTACAGCAGGCGATAGTGATTATTCCATGTTAGTTATTGCTCCTACAGATGTTTTTGATAACCCTGTAGCCAGAGGCACTGAGGTTACGGTTAAATCCCAATTCTTAGCATCTATAAATGAATATAAGGTAGCCACTACAGAGTTAATGGCATGGTATAATGTGAGATCTACGCATAAGTCGGGTAGAATATTAGTTACAGCAGCATGTAATGGCACCCCTTCCAAAGAGCTTACCACGATTGTTTTTCCATCAAATTCTACGAGCTTTAAAATAACAGCTTTTCAAGATCATGATTATGCAGATGGCAATCAAATTTTAAAGTTAAGGTCTGATATTATAAAAGATGAATTTGGAAATACGGTAAGTGACGGTACCTTGGTGACATTTATTATTAAGAACGATAAAGATGCCTATTTATATACTGTAGGTACTACGATAAATGGTATTGTAGAAGGCAGAACTTTGCACCCTTCTCAAGCAGCGCATTGGAATATTCAAGCATTTATTACGGGAGCATCTGAAAGCAATACTATAGATGTTACATTTAGAACCGCAATTGAAGATTATAAAGTGTACTTTTCTAAAGGCAATAGAAACATAGATATAGGACCATTGGAAAGTTTCATGAGACAATTAGTGCCTGATGGTATTTTGGTACAAATGGATGTGTTTTCGGAACATGGAGATTTTATAGAAACAAAAAAGACCACCACCAAAAAAGGGGTGTGCAATTTTTATTTAAGTCCAGAATACTTAGAAAATGGCACCTACAAATTAGTGATTAGGGCGGCAGGCATTACCAAAGAATTTAAAAAAGAAATGAATGGCATTTAAACTTAATAAAACACTGTATAGAACAGTCATTATTGCATCATTTATTGCGGTAAATGCACTTATCATTTCTGGTATTGGATCGGCATGGGTTTTTCTTAATACAGGGGCAGACCGTACTTCCATGTTACATTTAGAAGTTCCTATGGATGAGGTTTACCGGCCAGAAATTGCTTGGTCTAATGTAGATAATCCAGGAAGGCCCATAGAGGAACAAACCTTAGGGGAGATTACGAACGATTATTTAAATGCATGGCACGTACGCAATATCGCTTTTAAAAAGAATGACTACTACGGGATTAAAGATTTTTATACGGACAGTGCTCGTGTACGTTTGTATGATAATATAGACCTCAATTTAAAAAATAATAATTGGTACAAGCGTACCACACTAAAGCATAATGGCGCTATAGATTTTTACAGTGTAGACGGTACTATGGTTGTTTTTAAGGACCACAATGTTGTTGAATACCAAGAAATTTATACTGGAGAAGAATTACTTTATAAGGAAAAAGATACTACAAGCTATCATGTGATGATGCTCTTGGAGGATGGATTTTGGAGAATTCGCCATTTAAAAGAAATCGAAAATAGTAGAGACACTACAACCTTAGCAGCACGCGATATTGATGCTGAACTTAAAAAAATAGAGAATCTAAAAGGGATAAACTATTATCCTAAAGATACCCCGTGGGACACTTTTGGAAAACGATTTGATGCTACAGTTATTAATGAAGATTTCAAGATTATTCATGACATGGGACTGAACGGGATTCGGATTTTTGTACAATATGAAGATTTTGGAAAGAGTACGGTTAAAAAAGATAAATTAGCACTCTTGATAAAAGTGTTAGATCTAGCGGAAGAAAACAAGCTAGATGTTATACTTACATTATTTGACTTTTATGGGGATTACGATGTCTCTAATTGGACCTTGACCAATAGACATGCAGAAGCCATTGTACATGCGGTAAAAGACCACCCAGCGTTGTTAGCATGGGATTTAAAAAATGAACCTGATTTAGATTTAGCCTCGAGAGGTCGTGAACGCGTTATTGGCTGGCTAGAGCAAATGATAGAGAATATTAAGCTTTGGGATAGAAACCATCCTGTTACTATTGGTTGGTCTTCTCCGGAAGCTGCCGTAGAATTGGTAGATCAGGTAGATTTTGTGTCTTACCATTACTATAGAGAACTATCCGATTTTAACAAGACTTATGATATTCTAAAGAAGAAAGCTTTAGATAAACCAATAATGTTACAAGAATATGGTCTATCATCTTATGGCGGTATATGGAATTTTTATAGAGGTTCTGATAAAAGACAGGCGGAGTATTATGCAGAAATTCAGCCTCTATTACTTGAGAAAAATATTCCATTTGTAGCTTGGACCTTATATGACTTTTCAGAAGTGCCCACAGCTGTAGTGGGTAAATTACCTTGGAGAAAAAGTAAGCAATACCATTTTGGTTTCTTAACTAAAAGAGGTAAAAAGAAAGCGGCTTACGAGCATTTTGCGTTACAAAAATAAAAGAGCGGTGATGCTTAAGAGCACTCTCTTTTAATACCTAGGAGCAATACCTTAGGTCTAGTCCATATTTTATTAGGATTTATTATATTTTTTAAAAAAGAAGGGAGAGTAGACCACAACATCTCTCTCCCTTACACACATAACCACTAACCAAAGTTGTGAATTCTTAATGTTGTGAATCTCATGCGTTTTAAAAAGAAGGGAGAGGAGACCACAACATCTCTCTCCCTTACACACATAACCACTAACCAAATTCTTAAAAGGTGTATTGTTTTTTTTAAAAAAAAGGAGATTTAATTTGAATTGCCTCTCCTTTTCACACATAACCAATAACCAATTGAATATATTTTTAAGCCTGTTCCTCTTGTAATTTAGGGACTGGCGATTTTTTTTCTATAATGGTATTAAAATGATCTAAATACATGGCCGCAATAGTAGACATTGGTAAAGAACAAGCAGCGGTGTAATTCGTATGCCCTAAGCTTCTTCTATATGTGTCATTCGTAATAATATTCTGAATGGCGTCTGCCAATGATCCCGTGTTGTCCGCATCAAAAAATTCTCCTCTATATCCTTCTTCTTTTACGAGAATACTTAAATCTCCTAAATCAGGTAAGGCAACTGCATTACCGTAACTACCGGCTTGGTGTAAAACTCCTGAGCTTCCTGTTGTAGACGTATATGGGAATACAACCACCGCACTATCTTTAAATATTTTTTCTACATCTTCTTCGGCAACATATCCTGTAAACCTTATTTGTGGTACGGTTTTATATTTTTCCTTCATGGAGTCTAAATAACCAGGGGTATTTGGACTGTCTGTACCGGCAATAACTATTTCTATATCTTCTTGGGTTCTTTTTCTTATAAGCTCTACCGCTTCTATTAAAACCTCTACTTTTTTATACGTACCAAATTTGCCAAATGCCATTACTTGTTTAGGGCCAGCAGGTAAATCATAGGTAGGAGTAGGAGGAGTCTCAAAGGCTCCGTGTGGAATTAGCGCTATATTCTTAGCCTTATATTTTTCCTCTAATATGGTCACGTATTTGCTAATGGTTACGGCAACTACATCTGATACTAACACAAATCTTGTTAGCGTAGTACCAATAAAATTATATATTTTTTGTAATACTTTATTTTCAGTAAAACCTGCACTTTCTAAATCTACTTGCTCTAAAATATTATGCAATAAAGAAATGGTAGGTATACCTTTAAGTTTGCATATAGCAGGTAGAAGAAGACCTAATGCTGCGGGTATTTTTTTATCTCCAAATTTTAAAAATTGAAGGTTAAATAGTACGGCATCTGGTTTTGTTTGGTTTAAGGCCTTGTTGACACTGAAAATGTTTCCGTAACTATTAAAACTCCAGCATTCTTTTACCGTTATTTTACAACCGTTTTCTGTAAAAGCTAAATCTTTTTTTCCTTCTGTTTTATCGCAGATTAGAACAAGCTCTGTGACTTGATCTTGTAATCTAAAATGTTTTACTAAATGATAACCATATTCTGTTAAGGTTACTTTACTTGGAGGATAAGCGGTTACGATGGCTAGTTTCATGGTTGTACTTTTTATTCGGTTTGTGTTTTACAAATATGGTTTCTTATCGGCTCTATTCTTTTTAAACTCCGTCTAGTTTCGTTTTTCTATCGATGAATTAAAAGGCTCTGTCGATAAATAGTTTTATAATTATAGTTTTGATTTTTTAAGTAAAAAATAAATTATTTGTACTGCTAACAATAGGGCCATAGCTATAATTTGTACGTGCACTACGACTTCTAAGGTGTCATGATAAAACACGACTAATGCTATCTGAGACATGCCCAGTAAACCCGATAAAATAACTGGCACATAATGATCTAATGACAAGAAGTAGTAAGCAAATATGTTCCCTATGGCAAATAATGATGTGGCTAAAGCGTACTGCCATAATAGACCGGCCATAGAAATATAAGCATCACCAAACATTATGGTTATAATAAACTCTGGCATGAGATAACAAGCCGTTACGATTACTGCGGATAGTAATCCTATATAACCTACATATTTAAATAAAATAGGAGCAGTAGGCTCACCATCTTTTTGTTTTTGTACCACGGTAGGCAGCAATAACATAACAAACATCCAAGCTACAAAATAGACTACACGGCCTATTAATGCCAATGAGGCATAAAGGCCAGCATCAAGCGCATCAAAATAATGCTTCACAAGAAGGATATCACTATTGTTTATGATAATCTGAGTGAATTCATAACAAGCAGTAAGCACCATAAATTTGGTCACGCGCTTGGCATTCTCAGGTAATAATTTTGTCTTAGAACTAAAACTCAAACCTTTTAAATCAGAAGGAATTAATCCGAAGATAAAAGAAATACCAATTCCTAATGCCACTAAAAAAGAAGACTCTAAAGGCACAAATAGTAGTAAGGCCAGCGTAATTAAGAGCCTACTCCACATTTCTGTTTGGTAGGTGATAGATAGATTTTTAAAATCTTGATTTCCTTGATAATTTCCTCTATTGACACTCATAAAAAAATACAAAGGCACGCCAATACCAAAGAGAATAAACATCCAATGGCTTTTAGTATGAAACAATTCTTGTAAATTTTTAGAGAATAGGATAATTAGAATTCCGGCTATGATACCAAAAATGGTCGCATGTTTGTAACTCCTGTTTTTAAAACTAGACCATTGGTCTCCCGAAAAAAGGACTGCAAATTTGGCTGTTGCCAACTGAAATGTCATTCCAACAAAAGAGAGTACTAATAATAAGGTAATTAATAAAGCAGCTTCTGCAAACGCAGCAGGACCCAATAAGCGTCCTAATAGTAAGTTGTATATATAATTACCGCCATTCACTAACAAAACACTACCCATGAACAATTGTTCGGGCGTAATTTTTTTAAGCAAAAGTTTAATAGTTAACATGCTGATTGGTTAATTGGTTTGGTTACGGTACTTCTTTTAATAGTACATATCTATAACGTTAAAACTCTATATTATTGTAAGATAATTCTTATAATTTGTATTTTGTTTAAAAAATGTAAAATCATTATCCTTCAATTATTTTACCAAATGTCTTGCAATTGGCATTCTTTTTTATCTAGGCTTCGGTCAATGACCTATTGTAATAGATGAGTAGACAAATGCATACTTCCAAAACAAGTATGGAGACCATAGCTTTACCATAGCTAGAAATAATACTAATGAATGCTAATATTTTCGATAAAATACCGTTATTTAAAATGTAGTAAAAAACGTACAAACTAATTCATGCGAAAGTTCATCCTATTTATATACCTATTTTCAGCGCACCTAATTTGGGCGCAAGAAGACACTATTACTCAAGGGTTTCAATTATTAGAGACCGGAAAGTTTGAAGAAGCGGAAACGTTCTTCAAATCTTATCTAGAAAGCAACCCGGATAATAAAACGGCCAAGCTTTGTTATGGTAGAGCAGTGGGGCTTAGTGGTGAGCCTAAACTGGCCAACACTATTTTTAAAGGATTATTAGACGAATATCCTGGCGATTTTGAAATTCAAATCAATTATAACGAGTCTTTTCTTTGGGATCGCGAGTTTGTTGCGGCTAAACCGCTGTACAAAAAGCTGGTGGCAGAAAATCCAGATAATTTTGGAGCTGTACTTGGGTATGCCAATACCTTATCTAATCTTAAAGAATATCCTCAAGCTTTAGAGATGGTAAACAGAGCTATTGCCATTCAACCAGAAAACGGAAGTGCAAAAGTGTCACGAAAATTTATTAAACTAGGCTATGCCAATACTTTTGTAAATAACCAAGAATATAAAAAAGGAATTGCTTACTTAAATGAGATTTTTACTGATTTTCCTGAAGATAAAGATGCCTTATTAAACCTAGCCAACATATACCTTATCATAAAGGAAACAGCTAATGCTAAAGCAATATATGCGCGCTTAGCAACAAATGAGAAAGATTCTATTACCGCCCTTAACGGGATTGCATTGGCGGAACATATTGGCGAAAATGATAAGGAAGCGTTACGTATTGCAGGTCAAGCAAAAGAGAAAGTGGCTAGCATTGATGATGAAGCTTTAAAAGAAACTACCTATGATAGGTATGTACAAGCACTTATATGGAATAATAAATACAAAGATGCTAAAGAAGAGATAGCACTTTTGGAACAGCAGTATCCTGACAGGAATTGGATTGCGGCATTAAAAGCAACCCGCGGCATGTATACGGCAGATTTTAAAACGAGTTTATCTAACTATGATATGATATTATCTAGAGATAGTACTTCTTTTGATGGTAATCTAGGAAAAGCCAATGCGCTATTTGCATCAGATAGGATTATACCTGCGTACAATGCGGCATTTCAAACTTTAAAAATATTTGATAAACAGAAAGATGCACTTGGTTTTATAGAAAAACTTAATTTAAAATTTACGCCAAGTGTAGAAGAGCATATCGCTTACACTTTTGATAATGGAAACAATGAGGCTTTCTCTAGTACAACTAATTTTCATGTGCCTATAAATACCAAGTTAATTACTACGCTAAATTATCAATACAGAACGACAGATAATTCTGTAACCATGCATGAAGCTAGCTCTCATGTTTTAATGGCCGGAATTGAGTACAAACTTATGCCTAAAACAAATTTGAAAGCCTCACTAGGAATCAATTCCTCTAATTTCACAGAGGATTCCTATACGCAACCTGTTTTTGATATTAAATTGCAAACCCAACCATTTAGACTTCAGAGTTTAGATGTTGGATACAAGAGAGAAGTGCAGAGTTTTAATGCAGAATTAATTGAGCGTGAAATTGTAATGAACCATTATGGTTTAAATTATAATATGGGCACTAATTTTAAATTGGGTTGGTATACGCAGTTAATGCATACGAGACAAACAGATGATAATATCAGAAATTTACTTTTCACCTCGTTATATTATAACGTATTTAAAAAACCCGCTTTTAAAGTAGGTGTGAATTTTCAGTATATTACATTTCAAGATCAATTACCTACCATTTATTTTAGTCCAGAAACCTATCAAGCCTTTGAACTGTTTGGTGATTTGAGAGGTAATTTCTCCGAGAAAACAACCTATATGATAAGTGCGGCTTCAGGACTACAAAAAGTAGAAGATGATGCACAGACGGTTATTTTTAGAGCAGAAGTGGGAGTGAAGCATCAATTTAATACCCGATGGAGTGCCGAAGTGTACGGAAAATATAGCAATATTGCCTCTGCTACTGCTGCTGGTTTTGAGTTTACAGAAATCGGACTAAAAGTAAAGTGGTTGTTTTTAAAAGAGCCTTTCTACTTTAAGAAGCTGAAGAAAAACAACGAATAAATAAGACCCTCTTAAATTTAACGTATAAAAAAACTCCGCTGATTTATTCTAGCGGAGTTTTGGTAGTTGAGGTAATTATTGCTATACTATCTGATAGCACTATAGGGTTGGTTCTTTTACGGTTTTATAGTTAATCAAGCTTTTATGTAAACTTGTTATAAACGAGTTGGAGAGAATTAAAGAAGGTTTAATCTTCTCATTAATTCTGGACGGTTAGATCTGCTTATTGGGATCACACTTTTTTCAATTAACACACTATTATCTTCAATATCAATAATCTTCGTAAAATTAATAATGTATGACCGGTGAATTTGCAAGAACATGTTTTCAGGCAACTTGTCTTTAATACTTTTTAGCGTGTTATGTACGCGGTAATTTTTTGTGGTGGTCTTTACTTCTATATAATCACCTTTTGCTTCAACGACTAAGATTTCGTTTAACTTAAGTTTTATTAAGCGTCTATCTATATTAATGTAAATATCATCTTCTGCATTAGAAGCAGCTTTAGTAGTTACAGGAGCTGGAGCTTTGCTTTTTTCCAAGGCTGTTTTTATCTTTACGATAGATTTCTCAAAACGATCTTCCGTAATTGGTTTTACCAAATAATCTACGATAGCTTCATACTCATAAGCTTCAATAGCAAAATTCGTGTCAGAAGTGGTTAAAACAATTCTAGGTGGATTTTTTAATGTTTGTACAAAATCTATTCCGGTGAAACCTGGCATATGAATGTCTAAGAAAACAACATCAACAGTTTGCTGATTTAAAAATTTCATAGCATCCATAGCGTTAGAGAAAGAGTCTATAACATCCAATTCTGGAATTTTAGAACACAATTGTTCTACAATCATTCGTGCTGCACCTTCATCATCAACTATAATACAATTCATAAATTATAGGTTTTTAATGTAAACATCAATTTTGTTCAAGATAATTAAAAATTTATCGTTGAGGGAGGAATCTCCTTTTTTTAAATCTTCTTCGTAAATAACCGCAAGCTTATAATCTTCCGTTAAGCTAAGAATATTTAGCTTATGTTTTAACTTATGTACAATAGAAGCAGTGTCTTTATAATTTTCTGCAGTGATACAGCGTATATATTCCTCTTTTTCCAAAGGAATTTCTTCTTTTAAGACCGCTATAAATTTCTCTTCAAATGCACTATCATCTCCTGATAAGTCTTTTATATAGTTAAGATTTGGTTGTTGTTCCATACTATTTTTTTAGGGTGAAATAAATTGTAGTTCCTTTGCCTTCTTCAGACTCTAACCAGATATCTCCTTCATATATATTCACTACTTTTTTCACTAATGCTAATCCAATTCCAGAGGCATTAGAATCATTCTCAAGTTTTTTAAACATATTAAAAATACTTTCTTGATGTTTCTTTGCAATCCCTTTTCCATTATCAGAAACGGAAAACTTCCAGAAATTAGTATCTTCTAGATGTTTAATAATAATTTCGCCATGTTCTACCTGTTCCGTAGCAGTAATACTATTGGTGATTAAATTTTTAAATAGCTGTTCTATCTTATATTTTTCGGTCAGGAATGTGGGTAATTGCCCTACGATTCTAACTTTTATATGTTCAGGAATAAAGACTGTTTTTGTTATTTCGTCTATTAAATGGTTTAAGTTTAAGTGTATTTGTTCCTCTTCTAAAGAGTCAATAACAGCATGTCTTAATATGCCATCAACTAAGGCATCCATTTTTTGCAAATTTTGAGAGACGAGGTTACAGTTATTTATACTATTTGATGTGAATTTTTCTTTCTCATCTTCTATAATCCAGCACATTAATGCGTTGATATTTCTTATGGGCGACTTTAGATCATGCGATACCATGTGTGCATAGTCATTTAAAGAGGCGTTCTGCCGCTCTAAATTCTTCATCATAGTATTTTTCTCTGCGGTCATTTTCACAATATCCTTCGCTTGCTTTTCAATCTTAGCAGCTAATTCTAAAGCATCTACCTCTAAAAATTCCATAGGAGAATTTTCTTCAGGTTCTGTGTTTCCAGAATCATTTAAAACACGAATTGCTTTTTCTAATATATTTAAAATTTTACGCTGACTTTCAGATTCTGCCCGTAAGTCTTTATTTGCTTGTGTTAATTCTATAGAACTAATACTCATAGCCCTTTGCACCATTTCTGCCTTATCATCATAATCCTTATACGAATTATTAATGGCATCTAAAAAAGCAGCAAGATCTTCAGAATCTTTCAAATTCTCAGGTAAGTGCTTTCGGATTTGTCTTTTTAAGAGTGAGTGCATTATTCGCTAATCAGAGTTAAGGTCATTGTTTGATTATGCAATTTACACCCTAATTGATTAGAAAACGGAGATAACTCGCCATAAGAGTAAAAGCCCGCTACTGCAGCTTGTTTGCCAATAGCTTCTATAACTTCTTCTATTTCTTCTTCAGTTCTTTGGTTCATTACCAATCTTCTTCCAATACAACTTACCAATAAGGCAAGGTCTGGTTTTTTTGTTCTAGAGCGCATGGCATACATGCCTGCTTTGGCTGCACCCTCTGCAATATCATCTACCGTAGACATCATGAGCTGTACAGTAGATCCTTCAGGAACATCGCCTGCCAAAATCATAGTATTAGCCTTCTCATCAATATTTATAATGGTTCGTACCACTACTTCAGTACTATCTTTTACGCGTAAACTTAAAGGGTATAATAAGGCCGCTTGTGGTAACTCATTGGCCTTATCTCCAAGGTATTTTTTATACAAATCTAATGCTGGTTGCCCATCCAACTCATAAAGAACATTGTCTTTAGATTTGGAAATAATTCGTTCAGGGCCAAAAGCAGACCAACCGCCGTAATTGGCACAGGTAATCTCTAATTGTTCGCCATATAAACCTATGGCAATAACTTCGCCTTTTTTAGGATTTTCATTGTGTGAGGCCAGCGTTTTTTCAAATAAAGCCCCATCGCCACAGAGTCCGCCAGTAATTGTGGTGGTTTGCATATGTTGTTCAAGTCCTTTTATTAGCGCGGATCCATTTATCAGACTGCCTTCAGACACTATAAAAAGATGTTTTAAACCTTCTTTTGTAAATTTGCTCGCTAGTTTAGCGCCTAATTGCTCCGAATCAGAATTAAAATTAATAATGTTTTCTGAATGAATGACATAGGTGCTATTTTCAAAATCTATGGCGGTAATGACCATACTATCATCAAACACATTTTCGCCTAATATTTCTCCAGATGTAGAACCAAACACAATATTTCCATCGGGGAACATTGTTTTTATTTCTTCATATAGGGTGGGAGATTCCAATAAAAATCTATTTCCGAAAACGAGTACAAGTGGATTGTTAAATGTCGTTTTTTCCGACATAAATTTCCATGCTTGGTCTTTATGTTTTATAGCTTGAATTATTTTCATTTTTTTATTTTTTTAGGGTGAAGAAAAATGTTGTTCCTTCCCCAATTTCACTTTCAAGCCACACTTGACCTTCGTACAAGTCTATAATTTTCTTTACAATAGAAAGACCAATTCCTGTAGACCTTTCTTTGTTTCCAACAGATTGAAATATTTTAAATATTTTTTCATGGTATTCCTTAGGAATTCCAACACCATTATCTTTTACACTAAATTGCCAATGCGTCTTTGTCTCAATGCAACCAATTTCTACTAAGCCTTTTTCTCGCTCAATATGCACCACAGCATTGCTTAGGAAGTTTTGTATAAGTTGATGTACTTTAGTCCTATCTGCATGAATAGTAGGTAGCGTACTTGTTACCACTACTTTTACATGTTCAGGGATATATATAATATCTGTAATTTCTTTAATTACTTCATTTACATCTACAGAAGAGTTTTCTATATTATCACTGTTAATAGTAGAGTACTTTAAGATACCGTCAATAAGGCTATCCATAGCTTCTACTTTTTCTTGCATCATTGATAAGTTGTACTTTCCGTTATCGTCTAGTTTATCTTGGTAATCTTCATTTAACCATGTACATAAGGCACTAATACTTCGTAAAGGCGATTTTAAATCATGCGAAACAATATGCGCGTATTCTTGTAATCCTACGTTGCTCTTCTCTAACTCTTTTACAAGCGCTTCTTTTTGTAATTCTAATTGCTTTTGTGCGGTAATATCTAAATGGATGCCTAATGAACCAATTACTTTACCAGAATCATTATACCTAGGGGCACCACTTATTAGCCAATGTCTTGTAGTGCCATCTTTTTGTAGGACCTCTACTTCATAAGAATCAGACTCACCTTTTAGTCTCTTCTCAGATTTACTGTTTAATGTATTTGTATCGGTTATTTTTATAAGATCAGTAGCCTTGTTACCCAGTAATTCTTTTTCCGTGTAACCACTCATGCTGCAAAAACTCTGATTTACAGTTTGTATAATTTCATCAAGGTTTACTTCCAGTAAGCCAAGGTTCATATTTGCAATAATACTACTGTATTTTTCCTTTTGTACCTCTAAGTTTCTCTTGTAGTTTTTAGAAATTGTGACATCCGTATAAGTCCATAAATGCCCATTGTAAACACCTTTATTAAAAATAGGAATAAAATCTCGTTGCAGCGTTTTACCGTCTGCCATTTCAACTTCATCAGAAAGCACCAAGTCTTTCTTTTGTATAATTTTATTAATTCGGCTTACTTCAAAATCAGGATTTTTAAATAAATGCTCATTACCACTCATGGCATTTTCACAATTAATACCTACCAATCTGTGGGGAGGTGCTTCTATTTCAAATAGCGCACAAAACATTTTATTGGCAAGGACTACATTTCTATCTTCATCTTCTACTAAAATTCCAGTATGTAGATTAGCAATTAAAGACGAGAGTCTATTTTCTGAGGCTTTTAGTTGCTCTTCGGCCTCAAGTTCTTTAGTAATATCCTCAAGGATAATTACTTTATAATCAATTTCTCCTTGTTGATTTTTAACAGCACTTACGGCTGTTTTGGTAAAAAGCTGTTTCCCGTTTTTCTTAATAAATGTTCTAACAACAGAGAAATTTTCCAATTCCCCGTCGTCCATTTTTTGCATTAATTTTTGAGACTCTGTGGTGTGTTCAGAGCTAGAAATAGCATCTAACGATTGCTTTTTTAGTTCTTCAATAGAGTAGCCTAATAAGTTTACTATAGCGTTGTTTGCTTTTATAATATGTTCATTATCCGTTAATATAATTCCTAAGGGAGAATTTTCTACGATAATGTCTAATTGTTTTCTTTGGTTGCCTAAAAGCTCTTTAATTTCAGATTCCTGACTAATATCGCGTATGATGCCTTGCGCACCAACAGGCACTCTATTTTCGTCATAGATAATACTTCCGTTAACTTCAACGGTTCTAATGGTACCATCTTTAAGTACTAACTTTGGTCTGTAGTTTTTTATGGTACCCACTTCTACTAATGATTTAAAAGAGTTGTAGGTGTATTCTATATAATCTTTGTGTACGTAAGAACTCAAATCTATTTCTTCATCAGGGCCACAGCCAAGAAATTCTCTTGCGGCATCATTCATTTTTATAATGTTGCCCATAAGATCCATAACTACATAAGGATCTACAATATTTACAAAAATTTCGTTTAATTCTGATGATTTTTCAGAGAGTAGATTCTCTAAACGGCTGTTAACTTCCTGTAAATGGCGCGTCGTATCATAGAGCTCTTTAGATTTGGCTTCTAAAATGCTTTCTGCTTGTTTACGAGCTTTTACTTGTCGGTCAAGTGCACGTTTTAATAAAGTGATTTCTTTGTTATCCATTCTGGACAATATCAAATTTTACTTCAGTACCATCCTCTTTTAAAAGTTCGTAAGTGATTGTGGCAGTACCATTAAAGTGTTCAAAAGTTTTCTCAATTAACCCATGGGCTAAGCGGTATAAACCTCTAGAAGAAGAGTATACCATAGATATGGAGTTATCTGATTTATCTAAAATTTTGAATGTAGGAAGTTCTGCATCAGGGTACAATTTCTTGACATGTACATGAATATGATCTTCAATAGCGTAAAGAAGACTTATAGGGTTGGAGTAGTTTTCTATTACTTCGGGGTGTGAGCTTCCTAAGCCCTTAAAGAGGTAGAGACCAAAGGCATAAATAAGATCGCCCATGGGGGCCTTTACTTCGTCACTAAGACTGGTAATAAGGCTCACCATTTCATTAAAGCTATAGGTACCTACAGACGTATAGATACCTTCTGAGGGTAAATTAGAATTTTCGATTATAGTATCAACGACTTCTAAGCCGAACTTTAATTCTACCATTTCTAAAAACTCTGTAAAGACAACACCTTTCATATGTACATATTAATTTCAACTTTAAAAGTAGGAAAATTAGCACCTAATATGAAAAAAATGTTGTGAAAAGGCTAAAAGCTTATGCCTTTACCAGTTCATTCGTTTGCCAGTATTCAAAAACAGTTTTTAATTTTGTTTCGTAATCCTCATATTTTAAAGGCTTAATCACGTATCCTGCAATACCTATTCTATAACATTCTAGTAAATCTGCTCTGTTTTCAGAAGTTGTTAAAACAATTGTAGGTAAGTATTTGTAATTGGCATCTGCTTTTATAATTTCTAGAAATTCAATACCACTCATTCTAGGCATGTTCAAATCTAACAGAATAATATCTGGTAATTTGGTGCTAGATTTAAGAATTTCTAAGGCTTGCTCACCATTTTTTGCCTCAATGATATTATGTTTTAATTGTAGTTTAGAAACTGTTCTTTGTAGTTTCATGGTCTCAATTGTGTCGTCTTCAATAAATAATACGTCCATAGCTTAATAAATTAGACTGCAAATATTCCATTTTAAATAGAATTAAAATTCGTTACGTAGGTGAATAACTTTTAAGTGTCGGTGAATGGTAAATCTATATAGACAAACATAGTTGAGGTTCCTTTAACTTGTTGATAGATATGCGGATACTTTCACAGAACTCCCTATTCTTTGATTATCTGCTAATAGATAGTAAAAGTTCTTTAAAAAAATGCTAATTTAAACCTCTTAAAACCGCATCAAATTGAATCCGTACTACGTCCTAGGCATAATTGCTATTTACTTTATTATTTTAATGGTGATCTCTCATTTTACCTCTAAAAATGGGAGTGATGAATCTTACTTTACGGGAGACCGCCAATCGCCTTGGTTTTTGGTTGCCTTTGGTATGGTAGGAGCAGGGCTCTCTGGTGTCACCTTCGTGTCACTTCCTGGTATGGTGGGGAATAATAATTTCTATTTTTATCAATTTATATTAGGGAATGTGGTAGGCTATCTATTTATCACTTTTGTATTAATTCCGCTTTATTTTAAACTCAAATTGGTTTCTATTTATGGGTATTTAAAAGAGCGCTTTGGAATAAATTCCTATAAGACCGGGTCTTTATTCTTTCTAATTTCACAGTCTTTTGGCGCAGCCCTCCGCTTGTTATTGGCTTCTAAGATTTTACAATTTGGACTTTTTGATGCCCTGAATGTGCCGTTTTTTATTACCGTTATAATTATTCTTTTACTAGTGTGGTTGTACACCAATAAGTCAGGGATAAAAACTATTGTTTGGACCGATACTTTACAAACTACCTTTTTAATTTTAGGAGCTGTTATTTCTATTTATGCCATTACTACTTCATTAGATTTAAATTTTACTACGGCAATTACTGCAGTGGCAGACCATAGCTATTTTGATATTTTTAATTGGGACGGTGCTTCTGGAAATAATTTTTACAAGCAGTTCATAGCGGGAATTTTAGTAGCCATAGCCATGATAGGTTTAGACCAGAATATGATGCAAAAAACCCTGACCTGCAAAAATCAGTGGGATGCTCAGAAAAATACATTAACCTACAGTCTAATATTAGCGGCAACGCAATTTTTATTTTTGGGTCTTGGTGTTTTATTATACATCTATGCAGAGAAAAACGGAATTTCACTGCCGGTAAATGATAAAGGAAAATTAATTCATACAGATACCTTATTTCCTAATTTAGCTTTAAATCATTTAGGTGTTTTTGCCGCTATATTCTTTCTTTTAGGAATTATAGCCGCCTCTTTTTCTAGTGTAGATTCTTCTCTAACCGCATTAACAACATCATTTACGTATGATTTTTTAGATATTTCGGAAAAATCTAGCGCACAGCGTAAAAGTTTAAAAAACAAAGTACTACTTGGTTTCTCTGTAATTGTTTTTACTATTATTATGCTTTTTGCGAATAGCAAAGGCGATGTAATCTCTTTGATATTTAAAGTTGCAGGGTATACCTACGGACCTTTATTAGGTTTATTTCTATTGGGAATGTTTACCAAAGTGCAGCTCATAGATAAATGGGTTCCGGTAGTTTGTCTTTTAGCACCTTTTGTAACCTACGCGTTGAGTGAAGTGTTAATTGCAAAATTTAAGTTCGATTTTGGTTTTGTGAATATCGCCGTAAATGCAGGTTTAACCATTTTAGGTTTGTTGCTCTTACGTAAGAAATAAACATAAAAGATATCATTTTCTTAATCTGATGAACAGCTTTATTTTAGTGGTATTCCCTACTATTGTCAACTTATAAAATATACTTTATGATGAAATTAATGCTGTTTTTTACGTGCACATTGTTCGGTCTCAACATTACTTCTGTAGCGGGGCAGACAACCTCTGTGATGAGTTACAATATCCGTTTAGATGTAGCCTCAGACGGAGAAAATGCATGGCCCTTTCGAAAAGATTTTGTTGTAAATCAGTTAAAATTTTATAGTCCTGATATTTTTGGTATTCAAGAAGGCACACCACAACAGACTGCTTATTTAGCGGCACAATTAGATAATTACACCTTTATAGGCGTAGGAAGAGATGGGGGAGATAAAGGCGAGTATGCTGCTATTTTCTACAATTCATCAGAATTTTCGGTAGCAGAAGAAAATACCTTTTGGCTCTCAGAAACCCCCACAGAAGTTTCTATGGGTTGGGATGCAGCCTGTAATAGAGTGTGTACTTATGGATTGTTTACCAATAAGGATACAAAAGAAAAGTTTTGGGTATTTAATACACATTTAGACCATAAAGGGGCTATAGCTAGAGCCAAAGGGGTGCAGTTAATTTTGAATAAAATAAAGGAGGTAAACACAAAAGACTATCCTGTAGTCTTAACAGGAGATTTTAATCTAGAACCCACTGATGAAGTTATAGCGACAGTGAAAAACGTTTTGAGCGATGCTAAGGAAGTGGCGCACTTGACTTTTGGACCGGAAGGTACCTTTAATGCGTTTAAGTTCACCACCGCTGTAAAAAGAAGGATAGACTACATATTTATAGCTCCAACTACAATCAAAGTCAACAAATATGCGGTGTTGAGCGATTCTAAAGACTTAAAGTACCCTTCAGATCATTTACCGGTGTATATAGAATTTGAAATTAAATGAGGGTAGAACAGAATTTTTTTTAAACCCTAATGCATTCAAAATTAAGTTTTTGCAAACTTAAAATTAACATTCTTAAAATTACTTAAAATTTAATTGCAAATTATTTATTGAAAACAGTATATTTGCATCCTCTAAGAATTAAATTTAATTCTTTCAGTGTAGGTGGCATAGCTCAGCTGGATAGAGCACCTGCCTTCTAAGCAGGCGGTCGAAGGTTCGAATCCTTCTGCCATCACATCAAAAGTCTCTGAATTTTCAGAGACTTTTTTTGTTCCTATACATTCGTATGTCCCTTGTTTATGAATACGTACTCCGTAGCTATAGAAAATTTACGTGTATTTCGTCGTAAATTAGGAAAATTATACAATCAGTTTACCGATTTATCTTATTTTTAGCTGTTCAGTAGTGGTGAGCGTTTGGTATTGGTATCTAAAAAAGTAGCATTTCTGTCATCTTTTTATATACATAGTTAATACAATTGCGTTATCCTTCTATAGTTAAACAGTACAAGCACCAGTAACCTATGGCTTTTCTAGCAAAACTTTTTATCAACGGAGAACAACGTAATGTTCTCAATGGCAATTACGTATACCATCAACTTCTTGATGCTAGGGGAAAGCCTAAAGCAAACGTAGAAGGCGGACAATTAAACTTTGTGGTAGAGTCTACAGGAGATGATTCTTTGTTTCATTTATGGATGTTAGATGATTACCAAATGTATGATGGGTATATCCGTTTCTTTAAAAGAGATGGGTTGAGTAAATTGTTCGATTTTGAATTCGCCAATTGCTATTGTGTAGGATTGCGAGAGCAATTTAGCGCTACGGGTCATGATCCGCTTAAAATGGAACTGACAATTACTCCAGGGATACAACGTGTACGCGATGTAATTTTTGAGAAAGTTTGGAACCCTAGTAATCCTTTTGCGGAGGCTCCGGTGGTTGTGGAGCAAGAAGACACAAATCTTAAAATACTAAATTCCTATTTTGAAAATACAGAAGGAGATAAGATTACTAAAATACGTAAAGGTCAAGACATAGTATTAGTTGTTAAAACTCAAAATATGATTGGTGAACAGGTGAATATTGACTTAGGTATCGAACGACTAAATTTTATGTATAATGGTCAAGAATTGGAGAATAATATAATAGAATCTTGTGACATTACTTCTAACCTTATGAGAGTAGATCTTATATCATTTGTAAAAAAAGAATAGTATGGGTAAATTAACTATAAATAGTGTAAGTGATAGTAATGTTTCTTATGAAGGTGTTACTACTGAAATGGATGAATTTATTCCTTTAGTATCATTAAGAGATCCGCAAAAGTATAACACCAAAAATGATGAACTTTTAATGGATATGGATGAAAATGGGAACCCTATTTTCGTCGATTTATTATCTGAAACTGTTGATAGTCAAGTTAATGAAGCTATACAAGCAATAATAACAAAACTTGAAAAGCCAATTATTCCTTTTACGGTAAAAAAGGGGGGTCCAGATTTTACTTTTGGAAAAGGGGATGATGATGGTTATATCAGTTTAGAATTATCTCTAGAGAAAGATAAATATGTAGAGGTAGAAGGCGCAACTGCTAGTATTAAATTAAAGGATGATACTAATTATTCTGACAAAGTGTTGGTTAAATGGGAAGATAATATAGATGTTGAGATAGATATAACCACTAAAAAAAGTATTGAATTTTATATCCGGTTTTTAGCAAACGACGATAAAGATAGGTTTGAAGGGGATTATGAAAATTTGTTTTGTGGGTGTTTTAAAGTAATTTTTATAGCTTATTATAAAGACGTTTTTACTTTAGAAGAAGTAGACTTACTTTTCAAGGAAAATAAGAGTGCAAAAGAGTTTAATAAAAAGGGAGATTTTGCAGGAAATGGTTATTGTATTAATACAGCTGATAGAGGTTTAGGGGCTATTTTAAAAGATACTGACAATTTTTATAAAGAACCTAATTATATTAAGTTGGGAGGTAACGGTGTTAGGCTTGAAAGTGGTTCTATTAGAGCTGCGATAATTGCAAAATTGGGTTATATTAAAAGTTATATAGAAATAAGAACTAATAATTATAATACATTTGATAAGCCAACAAAATTAAATTCTAGCTTATCTAAGAAGATATTAGAAGAAATAAATGAAAGAAAAGGGTATCATTTATATTATTTTTCAATGCATGGTGATTATCATGTGATGTTGTTGTTGATAAATTATACTGACCCTAAAGAACCTACCTTTCGAATTCTAGATCAGGGGTATGTAGATTCTGGAAGTAATTCTAGATTTATTGAATTTGCTAAGATGGATAGTGTTTTTTTAATAATCGCAGAGGCATTTTGGGAAAGTAAGAATAAGCACGCTAAAAATATATTATTATGGAGAATTCAAAGAAAATAATATTATTTTCAATATTACTTTCCGCTTTTATTTTTCATTTATTATATGGTAGTAATTTTTATAAACCAGAGACTTTTTCAACAGGTCATAATGATTACTTAATAATAAATCGAAATAAAACTAAGGATAGTGATGAATTATTAAATCAACATACTTCTATATGTAATAAGCAAGATACAGTTAAATGTAAAAATGATCCAGCGGTATATACTGAAGTGGTTGCAGGTTTATTATATAAAGATAATAATTCGGATATTTTTCTAAAACGCCAACGTGAAATAATAAAAAGCCCATTTGGCGGAGAGTTATCAAAGTGTCAAAAATTTCCATTTTCTTTTAACAAATCTGTGGGTACCTTAAATGATTCTATTGCTTTTTTGAAAGATGTGGTTGATATAGGTTCTTTTAGTAAGTTGGAGCATAGTGATGTATATTTTTACGATAAAAATTACATGTATGTTTATCGAGACTACCCTGTTTGTTACCCTCCTTTTTATCAAATAGAAATTAATAAAAAGTATGCGCGTATTTTTGATACCGACTACATTAAAGATTTAAATAAAGTGTATTGGAAGGGTCTTGAAATTGAAAATGCTGATGCCAACTCTTTCACTACTAAAATAGTAGCAGATAAAGAAGGCAAACCGTTTACCATTGTACATGATAATAAGCAAATTTATTTTTTTGCTGAGCCTATGAATCTGGAACGTTTTAATAATTTACCATTGCCTAAGAAAACCTTGGACGCAGTTCGAAAAACGTTTTATAAATAGCAATGGATTATGTTTGTTGAGACTAAAGACCTGTTTTTCGTAAACTTAAATGCGATAGTTTGAAAATTTTATTTCTTTCTGCGTAAATGTTCCTCCGCAGGCGCGAGCGTCACGCTCGTGCCCGTGTTATTTTAAAGTTGTCCTTAATTTATTACTTTTCGAGCTGAATTTAAGATTCGATTTTTCGTTTTGCTAAGTCGGGAGAATTTGTGGAGTGGGAATACATTATGTATTCAACCTACCTTACATTGCTTGTAATCGAAATTATACGCATGGGACTAGATATTGTAACCCTATACAACTTAATGCAGTAAATGTAGTAGGAATTCATAATTCTCATTTACATAGTTCAAATTTTAACCGTCAAAATACTCATGATTTTATTCAGGATATACTATGAAAAAGAATTTTTTAATCCTATTTCTTTTATTTATTGCTTGTAAAGGTGGAAATAAGAATTTGAATCCACCTCAAACTATCCAAGGTAATGATTCATTGGTTCAGGTAAAAGTAGAAAGCATACCTCTAGAATTTATCTCTAAAATACCAGATTTTGAATTACCATTAGGGAATATTTATTTATTAAAAACTATTTTCCCTAGTAAGTTTGGACTTCCTTTGGAAACTGATGAAGATGGAGCATATTTAAATTTGAAGTCTGATGTTTTTACAAAAAAAATACAATCGATTACAGATACTTGGAAAAAGATATCAAATACCGATGGCTTTAACTATACACTTACAATAGAAGATTCTTTAAAGTATTCTATGTACTCAAACTTTGGTAAGCAAGTTGTAAGAGAAAATTATGAATTTATAGGGAAGATTAAAAATAAGGATTTCATTATATTATTAGGTAAACACACGAGTGATAATGCTTTAAATTCCTACAATTTTATTAATATCGTAACTGTATCAGTAGATGGTGTAATAATTGATGATTTAATACTTTACAAACAAGAATTTGACTATGTTTCCTCATATTCTACCTACTCATTTATGGATAATCAAATGATAGTTTCTTCTAAGAATTTTTTTGCAATTGAAGGTGAATATAGTTGTGAAAAAAAAGAAAGGCACAAAATAGCCTATGATGGTAAATTTATTAGGTATTATGATAAAAATGGAAATTATAAAAATGAAATAGAAGAAGGGCTGGTTGAAAATAATACTAGAGAAGGACCATGGGTAGAGAAAAAAATGAATACTTATGTGAATGATTTTACTTATTTAGAAGCTCATTTTGAGGATGGGAAGCCTGTAGGTGAATGGAGTTATTTTGTACTCAAGTATAAAAGAAATTCGGAAGGGCAAGCAGATTTATCAATAGCCACCAAAGGCGCTCTATTGTATACGGAAATGTACAAAGACGGAGAAATGATAAAACGTGACCTCGTAAATGATTAAGCCAACTTACCAAAATAAAACATTTAGAAATTTAACAATAAATGAATGGAATACAATGCATTTATCACGGCCAGCAGCAGACGATTTAGATTTACGAGAGTAATATTATTAATTGTTTTAAGTGTAATCTTTAATTCTTGTTTGTCAGGAAGCCATATTGATAAAGAGTTATTCTATATTCCTAATGGAATAAAAGGAAACATATCAATATTATTTAATTGTAAAGATGGTAAACCTAAAAAATGGAAAGATGGAAAAAGACTTTATGAAATACCTATTTCAGGTGTTTTGAAAACTCAATTTAAAGAAAATACAGGCTACCTTTTATTTAAAGAAAATGGTGGGATTTCTCATGAAGTAAGTAGGTATCGAGAATATGCACAGTTCTTGTACGTAGATGATAACTATAAACCAGTTAAAAAAATAAATTATGTACCTTATTTTGGAGCGAATTATGAGGCATTTTTAGATGAAAATCAAATTAATGTAACAGGAACTAATAATGTTATTGGTTTTGGAAATGGTAAGGAAAAATACATATCTGCTGATTATTTATTGTTTTTTGGAGATACACTTGATTACAAAAAAGTAGACTTAACCAATAAAACAATACAGGATTGGTTAAGAATTGAGAATTGGGATACTTACGATTATCGCAATAAATAGAAAAAGTAAAATTGTTCTATTAAGGTAATACCATACGCATTTGGTGTAAAAATAAGACAGATAGCTTTTAAGAGTAATGTAAGTTGTTGTATTTATTCAATAAGAAAGACTATTGTTAAATTCCCCCGCTAGCGCGAGCGTCACGCTCGTGCCTACATTTCTTTCATTTTTTGATCTATGTTTAATATTCGACTTTGTTTGTTTTACTATGTTTGAAGACGTTGTGGATTGGGTCCATTTTCCCTAGTAGATAATTTATTTTTTAGAATTAATTCTGAGGAAGGTGGTTTGAGAACTTCCAAACTATTATTTTAGTCCCTTGATTAAATCGCCATGAAATTTATTTTTATAAAAGTACTAGGTATCATTCTCCTGCTTTCGTCATGCATGCCTAAAAAAAAGGAAGAGCAACAACAAAGTAGTTCAAAATGTGATTTAGTTACCAGTCATAAAATTTCGAGTACCAATGAAGTAGAATTAAAGAGTTATTTTAGCAAAAATTGTACAATAGATTCTATTCAAGTAAGTTTTAAATTAGACGAGCGATCTTTTGAAAATAAAAACGACTACAGTTTAGAGAATGTATTGGCAAGTATGGGCTACATGGAAAAAGATTCCAGTTATCTTATCGGACAAAAAAGCGCATCAAATTTCTATTTAAATTCTCAAAGTGGTTTTGTTACCGCTACATTTCCAATTACCGGTGTTACTTTAAGTACTATTAATTATATACAAGTAAGTACTATAGGAGTTGAAAAAGAACAAACTATAGTTTCAAACTTATACCCCTATGAAAATTCATTGGCCTTGGCTAAAATGGAACAGACCTATTTAGATCACAAAGCTTTTTTAAATACAAATGTCCACCATGAAGTTCAAGAGGTCAAGGACGGTATTATTGATAAGATATCACTAACGGTAAAAGCAAAAAATATAGATACCCTTAGTTATTATAATATTGCTATTAATGGAGTACCGTTGAAATTTAGATCTAGTGTTAAAGCTTCTTTTAAAGATTTTCAGCATGAAAATAAAGCCTGTGAGTTTTCCAACCTATTGAAAATGAACAAGAATTATTTAAAATTTGATATTGCTATAGGTGCTTTGGATATTAAAGAAATTCAAGACATTTCGGTGGACTTACATTAAGACTTTTAATTAATACACTAAAATCTATAATGGGGAAACATGCCTACATCCTTTTTGCTTTAGTTGTGTCAATAGTCATTTCTTGCAGATCTCAGGAAGATAACGTAGAATTAAGTTTTGAGAAAACCGATGCGCCCCTGAATATTATGGAGTCTATTGTCATGGCTGATAGTGTATATGTAACTTTATTAAAACCTTATAGAATTAAGGTGAAAAGTAATTATTCAAGCACTATAGAAACAACCAGGCTTAGTATGAATTCCGGAGGTGGTTCTGGATATCATAATCCCAGTAAGTATTTGATTTATACAGATAAGCATAAATTAGCTCCTCCTCCAACAGGCGTTAAGTTTTCGGGTCACGATACTAAGGTTTTCGATATTTACATTGGATATAGGATGTTTATTAAAAGTAAAGAAAAAAATAGCCTCTTTGAAAATGCCGTATATTTAGAGGAAAATGGTGGGAGAAAAGTCTATGACCTTAGTAAAAGTGAAATAGCAGCTTGTTTTTTTGAACAGAAGATTACTGATGACATAAGAGGGTATCTCTCCTTTAGTTTTTATAATTATGAAAATGAATTAGGTCTGGGACATACGATAAAAGTTGAAAAGTAATTGAAAATGGAGATTTTCAGCTAAATAGCTTACTCCCGCTCTTCAAAGTCTCTAGATTTAGAATCTACATTGCTTTTGCTGCTTTATAAATGAATTTAATTTTGAAATAGCTGTAAATTCAGAAGTAATAAATTTCTTGTCACTGACTTAATTTTAGGCTTTTGACCTATATACGATCTAACCTTATCCAAAACACTTGTACGAGTGCTATTCATTAAATGGGTAGTATCACTTTCGCCCTTTTAAAAAATTAAGCTCATCAGTTTTAATTACATACCCCACCCGAACCATAGAAGTAAAGCGCTCATAATTAATTAGGTTTTCTGCTTGCCCAGCAAACCATTCTAGCATAATATATTGATTAGATTTGTGCTTAGAAGGTCTGTAGTAAAAACGAGTTCGGAGCATCCCTTTGGCATCCCATTGTAACCCTTTTCTTAATTTTACTTCAAGACTAAATTTATCTTCCCTAAAATCATGAGCTACCGTCAATTCCCCCAAACCTACATAGTCTAATAACTCTGGGTTTCCACTTTTATAGCCAAATGGGATCCATCCTTTTATAGTCAGTATCGTTTTAGGTCCGACTGCACGGTGGTATTCTGCGCTAAGCCGATTCCAACTTCTGGAATAAATACTATCTCTTCCGTTAGATTCATGCTCAAAATATAAATTACCGATACCTCGTATCCTATCGTTTTTATCAAAAAAAGCTTTACCCACACCAAGAGTAGGGTTAAAATTTATTTCCTTGAATGGGTAAGAGTCCTTGTAGATATCCCAAAATGCTTTCTGGCTATAGGTCAAGAACAAATATGTTTCCCAAGGCAGAACATCGCGCGTAATCATTTGTTTAAAACTAACTTGATATTTGGCATTGGCGGTAGTACTATTTATCTCCTTATTAGTGGGTACACCCGTTATAAAGTAATTATCTTTATGAATGGTGAAATAGGGAATTTGTTGCATGGTATCTTTAAATGCCTCACGAGTTAGGGTTTGCCCCTTTACACTATTTGAAAAGATACACGTAATGATTAGGAGCAGTGCGGGAAACTTAAAGAGACTTGATTTGTTTGTATACATGCTAGTAGTAGTTGCTTTTATAATTTCTAGAAGGTAGTATTCTTAGATTACGTAAGGCTAATAATTACTTTTCCTTTTGCGCTACCCTCCGCTAAATATTCATAGGCAGAAACACCATCTTCAAATGGGTAAATTAAATCTATAATAGGTTTTATAGCTCCGGCATCTACCATTGTTGCAACGGTTTGTAATTGGGCTGCGTTTGGTTGCATCCAAGTAAGCTTGTAAGTGGCAGATTTTTTTTCTATTAACTGCGCTAACTTTTCTGGAAGCGTGTAATCTGTCATTCCCATTTGCTTTGCTGTTTCTTCATCTGGCGGCCCAACAATACTCGTTACGCTCCCGCCGTCTTTAATAATGTTAAAGGCATCAAGTGTATAGTCATTTCCTAAGGTGTCAAAAACAATATCTAAATTTTCAGCAACCGCTTGGTAATCTTCAGTCTTATAATCTATAACACGGTCTGCACCTAGGGCTTTTACCCAATCTACATTTTTAGTACTGGTGGTGGTATACACAATAGCTCCTTTAATTTTTGCATATTGGATAGCAAAACTCCCGACACCGCCAGACCCCGCATGGATCAAAATTCTATCGTCCTTTTTAATACCTACACGTTCTAGAGCTTGCATTGCAGTAAGGCCGGCTAAAGGCAGTGCGGCAGCTTCTTCAAAAGAGCTATTTTGTGGTTTTTTGGCCGCGTAATTAACGTTAATAGCTACATAATCGGCTACGGTGCCCATTTGCTCCTGAGGAACCCTAGCGTATATTTCATCACCAAGATCAAAATTTTGAACGTCATCGCCTAGTGCCATCACAATACCACTTACGTCATATCCAATGGTGGTAGGTAAGTTTAGAGGAACCATATCTTTTAAGTGTCCTTCGGCTAGTTTGTAATCTATAGGGTTTAGCGAGGCTGCTTTAACTTCTACTAAAATATCATTGGCCTTAATTGCTGGTTTTTCTACTTCTTGTATAGATAGACTGTCTTTTAAGGTTCCGTATTGTATTATTTGTAATGCTTTCATAATGTGTTATTTTTTAGCGGTTCTCCAAGATTGCCATGCACCAGTAGACCAAAGTACCCATGCAATGAGCACAGGTTGAAAAAAGAGTCTTATTAATCGGGCTTTATCTGAGTTTAGAGCACCAAAGGCATCTTTCTGATTTAAGTATTGCGCAATATTTCCTGGGAATACTAAGATAAAGAATAAGGCAAGAATCCACCCTATAGTTGTTTTATGCTGGGTCCATAGCAATAAGGCAAGACCTAATGCTATTTCTACAAAGCCTGACGCTACCACAATAAAGTCCTTACTTATAGGAATAAAGTCAGGTACTTGGGCTTGAAAATCTATCCGATTAAAAGTTAAATGGCTATAGCCAGCGTATATCATAAAGAGTGCTAATAGTACTCTGAATATATGTTGTAAAGATGTTGTTTGCATATCTTTTGCATAGGTACGGCGGTATATAGTATTTAGTGCGTCCTATTAAAATTAGTATTAATCCAATCGAATAATACCTTATAAACGGCTTCTCGTACTGGTTTTTTTGATAAAATTAAGTCGTGTAAGCCTTTTTTTATCTCCACTACGGTAATACTGCCTTTTAATTTGTTGGCGTATTTTTTAATGTGATCTACACGCAAGACGGCGTCTCCTTCTTGGAATTTTTCAGACCAATTTTTTTCATGAACAGTAGTGCTGCTATGCAGTATAAGAGTAGGAATACCTATAACTTGTTTTCTTCGGATGTTTTTTTGAGCAGTATAGATGGCAGTGATAAAACCTAAATTTATTTTGGGCACTTCATGAGGTTTCCACGTCAAAGAATAGTCCCATTCGCCATGACTCTCTGCATGGATACTTTTTCCATAATTTCCAGAAGGTATTCCTGAAATACGAATATTAGGAAAATAGTGACCTAGGAAGGCAACAACAGGAACTACCAGTGTTCTAGTAAAATACCCTAAATTAAACTCATAAAACGGACTGTTGCCTATCAAGCCATGAAATAAAGTACTGTGCAAATGGTTTGCCGCATAATTGGTGGTAATGAGTCCGCCAGCAGAATGCCCCATTAAAAGTACCTGATGATTGTTTTCTAATTTGATGAGCTGTAATGCCTGGTGTATTTCTTCATCATATTCTGATAGAGCGCGGACATTATTAAATTTTTGATGCTTCAGGTAAGACCTTCCATATTTCCGCAAGTCTAGTGCGTAGAAATTATACCCATGATCATTAAAGTTTAATGCCATTTCTCTCTGGAAGAAATAATCATTAAAACCGTGAACATATAAAACCGCTTTTTCAGATGTTTTGTGCGTAGTACTGCGAATTAAAGTAGCGATAACTTCTCCTTCATAATCAGGGGGGAATTCTAGCGTCAATCGTTCAAATCCATCACCCAGAATATCAGGTATATAGCTGCTGTTTTTTAAGGGAACTTCTTGACGCATCGATCTTAATTTTTCTATAAAATAGGAACTTCCTTTTACATCTAATTGCAGTAATAATGCCACAGGTGCAAAGCTGACAAAATTTCTAGTTGTGTGTATATTTGGCGTATCGTAAAAAGTACATTTTTGCCATATGTATGACTAGGATGCTACAAAAAAAATCCCTTGAGTTACATCAAGGGATTTTTGTGGGTTCAAGTAGTCTTAATCTTTTATTTTTTTGTCTGCTCGTTATACGTGCTTTCAAATATTTTATCGGCATTGGCAGATTCAAAGCCATCACGCCTTTGCTGGCGTGTAAAACTAGTAAGTCCTTTAGCGGCAAATTCAGGCAGTGGTAAACGCTCGGCAAACTCTACATAGCTTCCAGATATATTATAGACTTCTCCGTTGGTGAATGTTGCGTCAAATGTTTTGGCCACCGTACTACTTTGTTTTAAGAGTCCGTCTGGACTTACTTTAATTTTACCTCCGGCGGTATTTAGTTTAATGTCTAAGCCTTCAAGAAAGGCATTAAATTTTTCTACTGTGTTGTAATTGTCAGGTAAGTCGTGTACACTAATGGTGTAATGATTTAAATAGTAGCGGTTGTAAATAACCCAAGCCGCATACTCGCTTTCAGCTGCAAGTGCTAAATAATCTGGTAGGGTAGGGAGTTCCCAAAGTGCTTTGTGAAAAAAAGATCCTACAGCTTCAGTAGCATCTAAGTCTAATGCGTCTACAGGGTCACTAGTGATGTGTTTTGTGTATTTATAGATGATTTGTTGCGTTTGTTCAGATAAGTCTTGAACGCGCAATTCACTCATGAAAATCCTTGGTAGGTGATCTGCTGGAGGGGCATACCAGTAGCCGTCTAACTTTTTTCCTTCGAAAAAGTAATAGTCTTTTTTTTCATAACCATAGTGCAAAAATATCTTTTCAAAAGAAGTGATCCCCAAGTGTGGTACTCCTAATGTTCTAAAAGCAATATGATCATTAATAATTTCGCGCTCTTCAGTAATTATACCCTCGGCAATCATTCCATTAGTAACTTTTAAAACATCAGGGACGCTATTTCTATAGGGAATAAATAAGGCTTCTAGTATAGCCTCTAAGGCTTTTATTTTAGATGTAACCATAGCTAAGTTTATTTTTAATCAAAAATAAGTGTACTTTTAATTTGAAACAATTCTTATTAAGTGTTAAATGATAAGTAAAACAAATCAATTAGAATTTAGATTGCTTCGTTACTTTCTGGTGTTGGCAGAAAATTTGCACTACACGCAGAGTGCGGAGCTTCTCTTTATATCACAATCTGCATTAAGTCAGCAAATAAAACAGCTGGAAGCAATTCTTGGCCGTCAATTATTTAAGAGAACCAATAGAAAGGTAGAACTCACTACGGCAGGCACCTTGTTTGTAACGCAAGCAAAACAGATACTAAAACAAGTAGATGATGCTCTTGCACATTGGCATTCTCAGTTAGCAGGAGAAGAAGGCCAGCTTACTATTGGTTTTGTGGGTTCTGCAATGTACCGCTATTTGCCGCCAATAATTAAAAAATACAGTGCATTGCACCCTAAGATTAATTTGAAATTAGAAGAGCTTATTAATAAAGAGCAATTAAGAGCGCTGGAAAATGACACGCTTGATGTTGGTTTTATGCGCTCTAATTCGGTGACTTCTAATATGCAGTTGAAATTGGTGTATCGGGAAAATTTTTCTTTAGTATTACCGGAAGATCATGCTATTGATACCAGTAATTTCAAGAATATTGGAGCGCTTTCTGAAGAATCTTTTATTCTGTTTCCTAATGAGAATAGTCCGTTGTATTACCAGCAGATCTTGAATTTATGTGCAGAATATGGCTTCAGTCCTAAAATTTCTCATAAATCTATTCACGGGCCTACTATTTTTAAATTGGTAGAAAATAAAATGGGCATTGCAATTGTGCCAAATTCTTTGCGAGACGACTTTAATTATAAAATAAAATTTATAGAATTAACTAATGTCAGTCATACCACATCCCTTTTTGCGGTATGGAAGAAGGCGAATGAAAATGCCGCCCTTCATCAGTTTTTAGAGCAGTTGTAATTTTCTAAGATTCCAGAAGGGTATCTTGCTATTTCATTTTTTATACGATAGATAATCAAAATGTGAATTTTTAAAATTATTGCGTTTTTATTGGTGGTTAATCGTTTAAATAAAAATTATAAATTGTACATTTGAATTCAATTTAACAACAAATAAAATTATAAGTAGGTTGATTTTAATTTGATTTCAGCCTAGTTTTAAAACTAAAACTATATTTAAAAAATGGCACAGTACACTCGAATTGAAGTAGCGAATGTGATGAAGGAAAACGGAATGGTTCCTTTATTTTATCATCCTGATGTTGAGTTAGGAAAAAAAGTATTAAAAGCAGTTTATGATGGTGGGGCTCGTTTAATGGAGTTTACGGCTAGAGGAGATTTCGCTTTTGAGGTTTTTTCTGAATTAAACAAGTATGCAATCAAAGAACTTCCTGGAATGATCTTAGGAGTAGGTTCTATTACAGATGCAGCTGCAGCTTCTATGTTTATGCAAATGGGTGCTAACTTTATCGTTACTCCTTCATTACGTGTTGATATTGCAAAAGTATGTAACCGTAGAAAAGTATTATGGTCTCCTGGTTGTGGTTCTTTAACAGAAATAAATGCTGCTGAAGAATTAGGATGTGAAGTTGTAAAACTTTTCCCTGGAGATTTATATGGTCCTGGATTTGTAAAGGGAATTAAAGGCCCACAACCATGGACAAGCATTATGCCTACAGGTGGTGTAAGTACAGATGAGGCTAACCTAAAAGGTTGGTTTGATGCTGGTGTTACTTGTGTAGGTATGGGATCTAAACTTATTAGCAAAGAAGTCTTAGCAAACAAAGATTATGCTGGTTTGGAAAAAACAGTTAGAGAAACATTAGCTTTAATCAAAAGATTAAGAGCGTAAGTTTTACATAGAAACAACTACAACCACTAAGCCCTGCTCAATTTTGTTGATCAGGGCTTTTTTTATGCAGCCACGTGTCTTTTTTGTAACTTTTCCTTTTTAAAATGCTACATGATTAAAATAATGAAAATTACAGCCCTATTATTTTTTACTTTTCAAATGCTATCCTGTGCTAGTCAATCTACCGTTATAGAAGGGCATCTTGAAACTGTAGTAACAAAACCAATGGATTATTATCTGTATTACCCAGAAGACTATGAGGTACAGACAACAAAAAAATACGGAATTCTTTTGTTCTTACATGGCTCAGGAAGCATCCCCAAGAAAGGACAAGAAAAAATGCCTCCACCAGATGCCTTGATAGACGGTACTGAATATCCATTTTTAATTCTTGTGCCACAATTACAAGAGCCTACAAAAATGTGGAATACAGAAGCTGTAATGCAATTGTTGGATACCGTGGTTTCGAAAAACCGAATAGATGAAAAAAAAATATATCTAACAGGGCTGAGTCGTGGTGGAGCTGCGGCTTGGGACTTAGCTATAGCATATCCTGAAAAATTTGCAGCATTGGCGGTTGTTTGCGGAATGGCACCAACACCTTATGCGCATTGGATGGACAAAAATTTACCCATAAAAGTCTTTCACGGAAAGAAAGATACTATTATTCCGTATGCGGAATCTGAAGAAATGGTGCATAGGCTAAAATCTTTAGGATATAATGTTTCTTTAACGAGTTATGAACATTACGGTCATGCCATTTGGGATGTAGTTTATAAAGATACAAAATTGTATAAATGGTTTAAGAATCAAAAAAAGATGTAACTTAACTCCGATAAATTAGCAACCAAACGTATCAATTTATGCAGATTATAGAAAATTCTACCATGTACGATGTCATAATCGTAGGTTCGGGAGCTGGAGGAGGCATGGCGACCAAAATTCTGGCAGAAGCAGGTTTAAAAGTAGCTGTTGTAGAAGCAGGTCCTTATTTTGATCCTGGAGCTCCAGAACAGCAAACACAACTTAAATGGCCGTATGAGTCTCCTAGAAGAGGGGCGAATACAGTTAGACCTTTTGGAGATTTTGATAGTGCCTATGGCGGATGGGATATTGATGGAGAGCCCTATACAAATGAAGAAGGGACAAATTTTAGATGGTTTAGATCTAGAATGTTAGGAGGTAGAACCAATCACTGGGGTAGAATTTCATTACGTTTTGGTCCTAATGATTTTAAACGTAAAAGTATTGATGGCTTAGGAGATAACTGGCCAATTGGCTATGAAGATATAAAGCCTTATTATGATAAAGTAGATAAGTTAATAGGGGTATTTGGTACCAATGAAGGCTTGCCTAATGATCCAGACGGGTTTTTTCTTCCCCCGCCAAAACCAAGACTGCATGAGTTGTTTTATATCAAAGGAGCTAGAAAGTCTAATATTCCGGTGTTTCCATCGCGAATGTCCATGCTTACTAAAAGAATAAATGATGAACGAGGAATTTGCTTTTATTGCGGCCAATGCTCGCGCGCATGTTCTGTGCATGCAGATTTTTCATCAGGGACTTGTTTAATTTTCCCTGCTCAAAAAAATGGCGGACAAATAGATCTTTTTGTCAATGCTATGGTACGCGAAATTACAACCAATGAAGAAGGGAAAGCCACAGGAGTCTCTTATATTAATAAAGAAGATAGGAAAGAATATAAATTAAAAGGAAAAATCGTTGTTCTTGCAGCGTCAGCCTGCAGCTCTGCCCGTATTCTTTTGAACTCAAAGAGCAAACAACACCCTAATGGTTTAGGGAATAGTAGTGATATTGTTGGAAAATATTTACATGATTCAACAGGAGGGAGTAGGTCTGCTTTTATCCCTGATTTAATGAATCGTAAAATGTATAACGAAGATGGTGTAGGAGGAATGCATGTCTATACACCATGGTGGTTGGATAATAAAAAACTAGATTTTGCGAGAGGCTACCATATTGAAGTATGGGGAGGAATGGGAATGCCTAGCTATGGGTTTGGATTTAATCACAACGATTTTAATAAATATTTCGGTATAAAAGTGGGGGGCTACGGAAACCCATTAAGAGAGGAAGTAAAAAAATACTATGGTTCTACCGTTGGTTTCGGTGGCCGTGGAGAGTCTATACCTCAAAAAGAGAATAAGTGTGCTATAGATCCTACTAAAGTAGATGAATTCGGGATTCCGGTGCTGAAGTTTAAGTACCAATGGACAGACCATGAAATAAAACAAGTAGGGCATATGCATGATAGTTTTGAGGAGATAATTCATAATATGGGTGGTACTGTTTTAGGTGATAAACCAACATTGGCCCAGAAAAATGGTATTTATGCTCCTGGAGAAATTATACACGAAGTAGGTACTACCCGAATGGGTGATGATCCTAAAACGTCTGTCGTGAACCAACATCAACAACTGCATGAGGTTGATAATGTTTTTATTGTAGATGCAGGTCCTTTTGTATCTCAGGCAGATAAAAATCCTACTTGGACTATTCTAGCCCTATCCTGGAGAACATCAGACTATATTGTAGAACAGCTTAAAATGCAAAACATCTAAAGAAATGGATAGAAGAAAAAGTATAAAATCGATTATTTTAGGTGGAGTAGCAGGTGGTTTAGCGCTCAATGGTTGTAAGCCCGAAAATGTTGAACCAACAGGAGAAAATATAGCCTTAGCTGCAGAAAAGCATTTTGGGAGAACTCCTGAGGAAAAAGAATTGATAGAAAAACTCAATGCAGAGCAGTTTTTACACCCTCATGAAATGGCAACATTAAATGTTTTGGTAGCGTTAATTCTGCCAGCTAATGAAAGTTACGGTAGTGCTTTAGATGCTGGAGTGCCAGATTTTATTGAGTTTATGACTAAAGATTATCCTAAATTTCAAACCCCTATACGTGGTGGTTTAATGTGGTTAGATCATAAGAGTAATACAGATTTTAGTGTTGAATTTATTGCAGCTACGCCTGAACAGCAAAAAACATTATTAGATGCTATTGCCTATCCAGATGTTGAGGTTCCTGAAAATGAAAGACCTTTAGAGGTTCAATTTTTCTCACTAATAAGAAATTTAACCTTGACGGGTTATTACACCTCAAAAATGGGAATTGAAGATTTAGGGTATGTCGGGAATTCTCCTAATGTGTGGGATGGGGTGCCTGAGGATGTTTTGAAGCAACATGGAATGGCCTATGAGGAAGAATGGCTAGCAAAATGTGTAGATCAAAGCAAGCGAAATACAAAAGCAGCATGGGATGAAAAAGGGAATTTATTAACCTAATATTTTGCGTGTATGACTTGCTTCCTGCTAGAGCGTTTTACAGTACCATAGGATTCGGAAATTTATGAAATAACTATATTTCAGACTTCAAAAAGGGAATGTTTAAAAACTTTCTAGTAATTTACACTCCAATTTTTGAATTATCTTTAAGTATGCAGTGGGTTAGAATTAGTTGTGTTATGGTCGTTTTTTCGTTCTTTATATCGTGTAAAGACGAACCCAAAGAAGTGGTTCAGGATACCGTTAAAGTAGTGGAAAAAGAACTAGACACAATAAAAACGGTACCGTCTAAAATTCCAGTATTACCTAAGTTAAAAAGTCTAGCAGGCTTAGCGGACACCACCTTCATTCGTTTAGCAGATTATAGTGCGGATTTTGTATATGACTTACGTTATGCAACAACCAATAATTTTTTAAAAGCTAAAGTTTACGATTGTGCGGAATGTTACACGCGTGTAAGGACCGCTAAAGCATTACTCAAGGCAAACGCTGCCTTTATGGAGAAAGGCTATAAGATTAAGTTTTATGACTGTTACAGGCCTAATTCTGTCCAATACAAGATGTGGGAGATTGTGCCAAACCCGCAATATGTTGCAAATCCTGTAAAAGGCTCCATTCATAACAAAGGCGGAGCGGTAGATATTACCCTTGTTACCATGGAAGGAGCAGCAGTAGATATGGGAACAGATTTTGACTTTTTCGGAAAGAAAGCGTATCATGATAACTACAATTTGCCAGAAGAAATATTAACCCATCGAAAAGTGTTGAAAGAAACTATGGAGTCTTTTGGCTTTTGGTCTATTAGAACAGAGTGGTGGCATTATAATTTGAGTGCAGGGAGTAATGCCAAGATTGCTAATTTTAAATGGGACTGTGAGTCTTAATCAATTATAAATTATGACAAAGATTGTGATCGGTTGTTTTTTACTTTTTCTTGAAGTAGGATTGCTAACGGCTCAAGATACGATTCTTCCCATTTGGCCTAAGGAAATTCCGAATAGAATTGATACCGATGAAAGAGAGGTAAAAGAATATAGCGAAATTTTGCGGTATAGGTTAGTTCAAGAGCCTACAATACAAGTATTTTTACCAGCAAAAAGAAGTGCTAATGGTAAGGCGATGCTTATATTCCCTGGAGGCGGTTACCAGTTTCTAGCGTATGATTGGGAGGGTACAGATGTGGCAAAATTTTTAAATGCCCAGGGTATAACAGCTATTGTTGTAAAATCTAGATTACCTAATTCCAAATCTTTAATAGAAGCACATAATGTGCCTTTACAAGATGCGCAGCGGGCAATGCGCATGACGAGAGCAAACGCTACAACATGGAACATTAATCCTAATGAAATTGGAATTATTGGTTTTTCTGCAGGAGGGCATTTAGCAGCTACATTAGGAACTCATTTTAATGAAGAGGTGTACGCTAAGCAAGACCGTATAGATGATGTTAGTGCTAGACCAGATTTTATGGCCTTAGTATATCCGGTTATTACCATGAAAGAGAAAACACATCAAGGGTCTAAAAATTCCCTTTTAGGAAAAAACCCATCGCAAGAACGGGTGGAATATTTTTCTAACGAAATGAAGGTGAGCGCCAATACACCTCCTACATTTTTAATACATGCTACAGATGATACAGCTGTGCCGGTTGAGAATAGTCTATTGTTTTATAATGCCTTAAGAGAAAATAAGGTACTGGCGTCTCTTTTTATTTACCCTGATGGCGGACATGGATTTGGACTAGGACTTCATAATGAGTTTTTAAAAGAATGGCCTAATCAATTGCTGACGTGGATTGGTTCCTTGGAAACAAAGCAATAGTTTCTATGCTTTAGTGCAGTTAAGAACAATGAGCTTATCATTTATAGCTGTGGTAAAGAATAAATACTGGTCACCACCATCCTTAATTTTAAATTTTTTACGAATAGACGCCACAGGCTCTGGGAAGTTGCGTGTCGTGATATTTGCTTTGGTAAATTTTTGCTTCTGGAGTTCTTTTTTTTGGTAGGGAAGCACAGCCGTAATCTTAAATATTCTTCCGGGAAAGTCTACTAAACGATCGGAAGTATAAAGGTGACTATGTTCATGTAATTTGTTGAGTTTAAAATGCGCTCCTACACTCTTAAAAGCACCAGATTTTAAAATAGCACTATTGGGTTCGTAAAGATAGGCTTGTGGCTCAGAGAAGCTAGAGATAGTTTCTTTTTCTGTATGGAGGTTAAACTCAAATTTTTCAGTGGCGGTCTTTGAAAGATTGACGGTTTTGATGGTAATAGCACTTGAGTAATTATGCTCTAAAATCCATAGTAATTCTTTTACATCATTTTGAAGTGCAACTACTTGAATTTCTTTTACAAACTTCAATTCACCTATTCCAATAGTAAAGTCTAAAAGGGGAGAAGTCTTGACTAAAATATGTTTAGATTTAGAAAAAAGCAGTGGTAAATTTTCAGGGACATTGGGTAGGCAATCAGCAAGGAAAAACACTTTTTCTTTAGCATCATTTCTTCGTGATGGGTCAATAAAAATCCAATCAAATAATTGCTCTGTTTTGGAGAGATATTCAAGTCCGTTTTCAGGAATGCACGTAATGTTTTTTCTGCCTAAAATTTCAAAATTATGTGCTGCAATTTTAGATAGATTTTCGTTGAGTTCACAATGGTGAATTTTGGCTATTTTTTTACTAAAGAAATAGCTATCTATTCCAAAGCCTCCTGTGAGGTCTATCAATGAATTTCCATTTACTAAATTTGTCTTATATTGGGCAGTAGTTTCCGAGGAGGTTTGCTCAATATTCAATTTGTTAGGATAGTAAATTTCAGGAGTATTAAACCAAGTAGGGAGCTTTTCTTTACACTTTTTTTTAGCTTCTAGCTGTTCTGTAAGCTCTTTTTGAGTTACTGCGGTAAATTGCTGTTTTTTGAGTAATACTGACATGATGTCAGTATTCCAATTTTTAGATATAAAATCTTGTACACCAGTGTTTAATATATTTTTATTCAAAGTAATACTATAGATTATTGGTCAATGATTTTACAAGCTTATTTTCTGATAAAAACTCTTTTAGTATCACTTTAATTACCGTGTATCCTGGTACGGCAACGATCATTCCTACAATGCCGAATAATAATCCTGCAATGATGATAATTAAGAAGATTTCTAAGGGATGAGATTTTACGCTATTAGAGAAAATAAAAGGCTGAGAAAAGAAATTATCAATGAGTTGACCTACGATCAAACCAATAATAACATAACCTGTTTTTGGAAGTATAATGGTGCTGAAATCGGCACCTAGATTGGTAGTCATGGTGAGTATGATCATGAGCACTCCTCCGATGATGGGACCAATGTATGGGATGATGTTAAATAGGGCACATAAAAATGCAATGACAATAGCATTTTCTATGCCTACTAGTAGCAGTGTTATGGTGTAAATTACAAAGAGAATAAACAACTGTAAAAGAAGTCCGACAAAGTATCTAGAAAGTAAATCATTAATCTTAAGAATAGAGTTTTTCATCTTTCCTTCCTTGCCTTTTGGCATAAACATTAAAAGTCCATTTTGTAAAAGATTGCTGTCTTTAAGAAAGAAGAAGGATATAAATAAAACAGAAAATAAACCAATACTAGCGGTGCTTAAAACATCTAAAAATGTGTTTAGGAAATTCGGAATAAATCCTACATCTAAGCCTTCTAATATGTTTTTTTCTAAGTGAGATTCTTCCAATATCTTAGTCACCTTTTCAGGAGAAGAGCTAAAGTATTGCGTAACTTGATTGTATAAATCATTGATATTTTCCTGTAATTGATCAATATCTAAAAGGGATAAGTTTTTCCCTTGCTCTGTTAATAAGGGGATAAATAAAGCAATGATTCCCGATAGTAACCCCACCATTAATAGCATGGTAATTATAACGGCTAAGGTATTGGGCGTTTTTAATTTATCACGTAAAAAAATTACAACAGGTCTGCCTATTAATGCTATGACTGCTGCAATACACAAATAGGCAATGACAGACTGTATTTGGTAAATGAAGTATAGGGTAAGTAATATAGCGGTAATGATACCGATGGCTCTTAAAATGCCCTTAGAGATAATTTTTGACGTCATTAATTAATTTTTAAAAACATATTGAATAATATTGGCGCCCATTTGTAATGCTTTTAAACGTACTTCTGGCGGATCATTGTGTACCTGAGGGTCTTCCCATCCATCACCTAAATCACTTTCAAATGTAAATAGAAGTATAAGCTTGTTTTCGTGAAAGATACCAAAAGCTTGAGGTCTTTTTCCGTCGTGTTCGTGAATTTTTGGTAATCCTTTAGGGAAACTAAAAGTTTGTTTAAAGATGGGATTCTCAGCACTTAATTCTATTAATTCTTTATCAGGAAAAACTTTGGATAGTTCTTTTTTCAAATACGGTTCCATACCGTAGTTGTCGTCAATATGTAAAAAGCCTCCGCCTAATAAATAGGTTCTCAAATTATCGGCATCTTCTTGTGAGAAAAATACATTCCCATGTCCTGTCATATGTAAAAAAGGGTATTGGAATACCTCAGGGCTATTGGCTGATACTATTTCGGGCTTTTCTGTTAATGCGGTTCCTATATGGGTGTTACAGAATTTGATTAGGTTGGGCAATGCGGTAGGGTTTGCATACCAGTCTCCGCCGCCATTGTATTTCAAAATGGCAATTTCTTGTGCGTTCATTGTTAAAAAACTAATAAAGACCGCTAAAAAGGTAAGTACTTTCATGTAAAATCGACATTCTGTATAGTTTCAAATTTAAAATATTATGAAGAATAAAGGGATATTTTTAGGATTACTTTTAATAAGTTTCGCGATAACTTCTTTTAAATCTGCGTTCAATACTAAAGAGTCTACTGTAAAATCATCAATAAATGAAAGTATAGTGGTGTTAGAATTGTATACTTCACAAGGATGTTCTAGTTGTCCTCCAGCAGATGTTTTATTGGATAAAGTGAAGAAGGCCTACAGTGAAGAGGTGATAGCGTTATCTTATCATGTAGATTATTGGAATTATATAGGTTGGAAAGACCCATTTAGTAAGGCGTTGTTTACAGAAAAACAAACGGCATATAATCATAAATTCAAAAACAAGAGCAATTATACCCCGCAAGTGGTGGTAAATGGAAAGACTCATTTTGTAGGCTCTAATTCATCAGAAATGTATGCTAATATCAATACGTTTAGAAAAGTAAAAGCGAGTAATGAGATAACTTTATCTATGGTGAAATTGGATGCAGCTACGGTAAATTTTGAGTATAAAATAACGGGTAATTTGTCTGATAAAAAATTACGGGCGGTCTTGGTTTTAGATCAGAGAAGTACGGAGGTTAAACGTGGTGAAAATAGAAATAGAACCCTAGTGAATAGCAATATCGTAGTTGCTGAAAAGTATGTAAACTTAAAAATGACTCACAGAGGTGTTCTTCAGGTCCCAGATATTGTAAAAGCAAACGATAAACTATCACTCATACTTATTGCGGAAAACAATGACTTTGATATAACTGGCGCGACTAAAGTTAGTATTTAGAGCTAATGGAAACTTAAATACTTGTTCTTAATTGACTAATTTCATGGTAGCACAAGCAAAAATGGCGGCTGTTTCTGTTCTAAGTCGGTTTTCTCCTAAAGAAACAGGTTTGTAGCCTAGTTTCAGCGCTAATGCTATTTCAGAGACGCTAAAATCTCCTTCAGGGCCAATAAGTATCAATGCATTATTACCTGGAGTTAAGCGTTCTTTTAAATCCGTTTTTTCAGTTTCTTCACAATGAGCTATATAGAATTCCTGCTCTTTGTTGTTATCAGGGTTGTTTTGTGCTATAAATGTTTTGGCGCTAATAGGTTCGTTTAATTTTGGTAGGTGATATTGCAACGATTGTTTCATGGCAGATTGTAGTACTTTTTCCATACGTTCTAATTTCAGAACTTTTCGTTCAGAATTGTCACATATAATGGGAGTGATCTCTGCAATACCTATTTCTGTGGCTTTTTCTAAAAACCACTCATACCGATCATTCATTTTTGTAGGTGCAACCACGAGATGTAATGCTGGTGTTGTCTTTTCATGAAAAGTTGCTTTAGTGATGCTAGCAGCACATTTTCGCATATCTGCACGTAAGATTTGAGCTTCAAATAGAAACCCTTTTCCGTTGGTAATGTGGAGGATGTCACCTTCTGCTTTTCGAAGAACTTTTACAATGTGCTTGCTTTCTTCGGTAGGGAAGACAAACTCAGGAGAATTTTGATCAATATCAGGGTTGTAAAAAAGTTGCATTTTTTTGTGGTATTATACTTTAGTTAGCGCGTGCTCTAACCCAAGTTCGATGTAAAATTGTAATTCTTCTTCAGTTTTTATGCCTTTTGCGCCTACATAGATATATTCTTTGATAGGCTTTTTTGTAAAGTCCATGGGGCGTACGGCTTCTTTTTTCATGGTCTCATCCATTTTTGCTGAAATAACACGTACCATGAGGTCTTGTTTGATTACGCCAATCGCCATTTTTCCTTTGTATAAAAAAACTATTCCGCCAAACATTCTTTTTTGAGTGATGGCTTCAGAAATATCTTTGGGAAAATAATGCAAAGATGCTTCAATACGCTTGGAAAGTTGCTCGTTATAGGCCATTAATTAGCAGACTCCGTAATTACATAGCGTGCCTTGGCGCTAATATTCTGATTAGAAAACTTACTTTCTTTATATTTTAGGTACCCCACAATTCCAATCATTGCGGCATTATCGGTACAGTATTCAAATTTAGGAATAAACGTTTCCCATCCGTACCGCTGCTCTGCATCAACTAAGGCTTTTCTAATGCCTGAATTTGCAGAAACGCCACCGCCAATTGCTATTCTTTTTACGCCAGTTTGTTTAACCGCTTTTTTAAGCTTAGACATTAGTATGTCTATGATAGTATATTGGATAGAGGCGCAAATATCATCTCTATTTTCTACTAAGAAATTAGGGTTCTCTTTAACCATTTTTTGACAGAAATAGAGGATGCTTGTTTTTAGTCCGCTAAAACTAAAATTGAGATCACCTACTTTCGGTTTTGGAAACGGAAAAGCTTTAGGGTTTCCTAATTGCGCATATTTGTCAATTAACGGCCCTCCAGGGTAAGGCAGGCCTAGTATTTTGGCGGATTTATCAAAGGCTTCGCCAACGGCATCGTCCAGGGTTTGCCCTAGTATTTCCATATCAAAATAATCGCGGACAAGTACAATTTGTGTATGCCCACCACTGATGGTCATGGCTAAAAAAGGAAACGCAGGCTTTTTACTATTTTCTTCTTCAATAAAATGAGCTAAAATATGCGCTTGCATATGATTTACCTCTATTAAAGGTATGTTTAAACCTAAGGATAATGACTTAGCAAAAGAGGTTCCTACTAATAATGAACCCATAAGTCCAGGTCCGCGCGTAAAAGCTATGGCGGATAACTGTTTTTTATCGATATTTGCCTTAGCTAACGCTTGATGAACTACGGGAACTATGTTTTGTTGGTGTGCTCTTGACGCAAGTTCGGGGACAACACCGCCATATTCTTCATGAATTTTTTGGGTTGCTACGACGTTACTGAGTCTTTTGTTGTTGTGTAAAACGGCTGCAGATGTGTCATCACAAGAAGACTCTATAGCAAGTATATAAATTGTTTCGTTTTCCATGCAAATTGGAATAATAATTGGAGTGCAAAGATAAAACATAAAAGTCCTATCAAAAAACTGGGTAAAATAATAGTTCGCTTCCTGCTGGTAATATTAATTATCTGTGTTTTGACGACGCTTGTTTTTTCGCTCCCCATAGTGCAGACTTCTTTAGCGGCAAAGGTTACAAAGTCTATTAATGATACTTATAAGACAAACATTTCTTTAGATAAACTCAAAGTTTCTTTTATTACTTGGGATACCGATTTGAAAGGTGTGTATATTAAAGATTATCAGAAAGACACACTTTTTTACATCAAGAAGTTAAACACATCAATAGTAAGTATCAGAAACCTTATTAATGGCGATTTAGAATTTGGAGCCATTACAGTAGATGAGCTTAATTTTAAATTAAAGACATATAAGGGAGAAACCACTTCTAATATAAATGTTTTTATAGCAAAGCTAGATGATGGTAAGCCTAGAGATCCAGGAACACCACCATTCTTATTTACGGCAACAGAAGTTTTTATAGAAAATAGCAAGTTTACCTTTACCGATGAAAATCTAGAAACTTGCGAAGTATTGAAGTTTACAGATTTAGAAATTGATGCCGAAAAATTGCAAATTTTAGGGCCAGAGGTCACTACGAATATTAAAGATTTATCATTTAAGAGTAAACGAGATTTGGAAGTAACGCATATGGCTACTTCATTTAAGTATACTAAAGAGCAAATGACGTTTGATTCACTCGTGATAAAATCTAAAGAATCAGATGTGAAAGGAAACTTGATAATGGATTATGGTCCAGGAGATTTCTTGGACTTCGTTAATAAAGTGAAATTTACGGCAGACTTTGTAGACTCTAAACTCTCGTTTAACGAAATAAACCATTTGTATAATGAATTTGGAAGAAATAAAGAAGCCTATTTCTCTTCGCATTTTAGTGGTGTTTTAAATGACTTGACTTTAGATGATTTATTTCTAACTTCAGACAACACGGGGGTGCGTGGCGATTTTAATTTCAAAAATTTATTTAAGCGTGATAATCCATTTGTAATGGAAGCTCAGATAAAGAATATATCTAGTAGTTATTTTCAACTGAGAAGTTTAATGCCTAGACTTTTAGGAGAGAATATACCCCCATCATTTGAACGTCTAGGAGAATTTACTATTCGTGGGCAAGCAACAGTAACAGAGAATACTATAAATTCAAAAGTTAACCTAAATACCGCTATTGGGAGTAGTTATTCAGATTTAGAGATGATCGGTATTCAGGATATAGACAATGCTTCCTATAAAGGTTTCTTCTCATTGATAGATTTTGATTTAGGGTATTTTGTGGGCAGTGAAGATTTGGGGAACGCAACCTTTGATTTAAATGTGGAAGGGGAAGGGTTTATCAAAGAAACCTTGAATACAGAAGTCATTGGGGATGTGTATTCCATCAATTTTAATAATTACAATTATCAAAATTTAAAAGTATCCGGAATTTTAAAGGAACAGCTTTTTGATGGTCTATTGGTTTCTAAGGATGAAAATATGAAGTTTACCTTTAAAGGGTTGGCAGATTTTTCTGATGCGCAAAATAACTTCAACTTTATAGCGGATGTGGAATATGCCGATTTCCGAAAGCTAAACTTTATAAAAGATAGCGTTTCTATATTTAAGGGTAATGTAAATATGGATATCGTGGGTAATACCCTAGATAACATTGTTGGAGATATAAAATTCTCTAGAACCAGTTATCAAAATAAAAATGACACCTATTATTTTGATGATTTTAAAGTGTCTTCTCGTTTTGAAGAAAATCAGGTGCGGTATATTGATATAAACTCTCCAGATATCATCACAGGATACATGAAGGGTAAGTTTAAGGTGGCAGAGCTAGGTAAATTGGCAGCCAATTCTGTAGGAAGTATTTATACTAACTATAAACCTTTTGAAATTTCAGAAGGCCAAGAATTAGCCTTTAATTTCAAGATTTATAATAAGATTGTAGAAGTATTTCTGCCAGAAGTCGCTTTTGGTACCAATACGTTTATAAAAGGGGATATTATTGCGGATAAGGGCGACTTTAAATTGAATTTTAAGTCGCCTAGTATTAAAGCTTTTGGGAATACGTTAGATAGCTTAGATATAAAGATTGATAATAAAAATCCGCTTTTTAATACCTTCGTTTCTGTAGCAGATTTGTCTACCGGTTATTATGATGTAAAAGATTTTAACCTGATTAATACTACCTTAAAAGATACTTTGTTCTTTAGAACCGAATTTAAGGGAGGTAAAGATTTTAGCGATAAATTTAATTTAAACTTCTACCATACTTTTAATGATCAACGTAAGTCTGTTATTGGTTTAAAAACATCCGATGTAAGTTTTAAAGGGAATAAATGGATGCTGAATAAAGAGGGCGATTCTCATAACAAGGTTATTTTAAACAGTACATTGGATAGCATTACAATTGAAGAAATTGTGATGAATAATGATAATGATGAGCAAATACGGTTAAGAGGTCAGATTGCGGATTCTACATATAAAGACTTACAGCTAGAGTTCAAGATAGTATCTCTAGATAAGATTACACCTAGAATAGATAGCTTACGATTAGATGGGAAGGTAGATGGTACCTTACACATACGCCAAAAAAATAAGGTCTACAGACCAACTTCTAGTTTAGATATTACAGATTTTTCTGTGAATGATATTCACTTAGGAAATCTTATGATAGATGCTATTGGAAATAAAAATTTAACCAAGATAACGCTAAACACGCGTCTTACAGATAAAGGGGTAGATCGTTTAGATGTAAATGGTAGTTTAGATATTAGTGGTAAAAATACGATAGCAGATTTGATGGCTACGTTTAATGATTTTAATCTAGAACCGTTTGCTCCTTTGGGAGAGCCTATTCTTTCTAATATACGTGGGTATGTATCTGGGAATGCTAGAATAGAAGGTAGGGTAGATAATCCTGATATTTCAGGAGTATTAAACCTTTCTAATGCCGGATTAGGTATTCCATATTTGAATGTAGATTATGATTTTGGGTTTAATTCGCAAGTGGTATTATCAGACCAAACATTCGATTTTCAGAATATTCAACTTACCGATGTGTTGCATAAAACAAAGGCTTCTTTAAATGGAGTCATTAACCATAGCTTTTTTAGAGATTGGGATTTAGATCTTAATGTGGATACAAATAACAAAAGGTTCTTAATCTTAAATACTAGTTTTGATGAAGAGCAATTGTATTACGGTACAGGATATTTAAATGGGAAAGGACGTATCTACGGACCAACCACTGCGTTGACTATAAATGTAGAAGGAGAAACGGCAAAAGGCACATCTTTAAAAATTCCAATTAGTGATGTAGCTAGTGTCGGAGATTATTCCTTTATAAACTTTATCAGCAAAAATAAAGTTGAAGAAAAAGAAACGGGACGTAATGAAAAGAAATACGAGGGATTAGAACTGACCTTTGATTTAGATATTACACCAGATGCAGAAGTAGAAATTATTGTTGATCAGAAAACAGGAAGTAGTTTAAAAGGTACTGGGGCAGGTTTAGTCCAGATAGAACTGAATACTAGAGATAAGTTTATCATGAACGGAGATTTCGTTGTGGTTACAGGAGAATATAGGTTTAAACTAGGTGGGGTTATAGATAAAACATTTAAAGTAGTGCCTGGGGGTACTATAAATTGGGAAGGAGACCCCTTGGATGCGCAACTAAAAATGCAGGCGGTTTATTCTTTAAACGCAAATCCTGCGCCGCTATTGGATAATTCTGATTACACCAAAAGAATAGCCACCAATGTAATCATTAGTTTATCAGAGTCTTTAGAACACCCAACTATTGATTATGAAATAGATTTTCCATCAGCGAGTTCTGTGATAAAATCAGAGTTAGCTTATAAGTTGCAAGATCCAACGGTAACGGCTAATAATGCCTTCTTCCTGTTAGCACAAGGTACATTTGTTAATGAAGCTAATGGTAGTTTTAATCAACAAGCATTGACGGGGAATTTATTGCAATCTGCTTCTGGGATTTTAAATTCTGTGATTGATAATAATGATGACAATCTAGATATTGGGTTCTCTTATGAGCAGGGAAGTAGTGGTAGTTCTAGTTATCAAACCGAGAATAAAGCAATTTTTAATTTTGCGACTACCTTAAGTGAAAAGTGGTTGTTAAGTGGTAGTGTGGGGATTCCTGTAGGTGGTGGTGACGGACTAACGAACTCTAATGTTGGGGGCGATTTTGAGTTGCAGTACTTATTTAATGAAGATGGTTCTTTAAAAGGGAAAGTCTTTAATAGAGAGACCGCCGATGAGCAATTAATAGGAGACACGCAAGGATATACCCAGGGAGTGGGATTATCTTATCAAGTAGATTTTAATTCTTTTAAGGAGCTAAAAAGTAAATTATTTGTTCGAAAACCTAAAAAGCAAAAGACAATAGCTTCAGATTCTATCCGTACAGAAATGGCAAAGGACAGCCTCATGCGCTTTAAGCCTAAGGCAAAATCGTAAGATTATTCTTAAGAATTTGATGCGCCTAATGTTCGATTTCCTTTTTTTATGTAACTCTTTGTTACGAAAACGTTATAGCTTGTAACTATTATAAATAAAGGGTTTTATAGCTTATTTAAATCCGAAAAGTTTCCTAAATTTGTTACTTATAGAAGTAAATGACAGTGGAGATAAAAAAAATAGGTGTATTTACATCTGGGGGAGATTCACCCGGAATGAACGCAGCAATAAGGTCTGTTGTGCGTACTTGTGCATATATGAAAATAGATTGCATGGGAATTTACCGTGGCTACCAAGGTATGATTGAAGGCGACTTCAAGCCTATGGATGCGCGAAGTGTAAATAACATTATAAATAAAGGCGGTACCATTTTAAAGTCTGCTCGTTCTATGGAGTTTCAGACTAAAGAAGGTAGGAAAAAAGCTTACGACCAATTGCAAGCCGCAGGGATTGATGGTTTAGTGGTTATCGGAGGTGATGGTAGTTTTACAGGAGCATTAATATTTCATAAAGAATATAATGTGCCAATTATTGGTATTCCTGGGACTATTGATAATGATATTTTTGGCACGACCTATACATTAGGTTTTGATACCGCCTTAAATACAGTGGTAGAAGTAATTGATAAAATTAGAGATACTGCTAGTTCTCACAACCGTTTATTTTTCGTTGAAGTAATGGGCCGCGATGTGGGGCATATTGCTTTAAATGCAGGAGTAGGTGCCGGAGCAGAGGAAATTCTTATACCAGAAGAAAATTTAGGATTAGAGCGCTTGTTAGAATCTTTAAAGCGAAGTAAAGCTTCAGGGAAATCTTCAAGTATTGTTGTTGTTGCTGAAGGGGATAAAACAGGGAAGAATGTTTTTGAACTAAAAGAATATGTAGAGGAGCATTTGCCAATTTATGATTGTCGTGTTTCTGTATTAGGGCATATGCAAAGAGGAGGCTCACCTTCTTGTTTTGATAGAGTATTGGCAAGTAGAATGGGTGTTAGAGCTGTAGAGGCGCTTCTTGAAGGGAAATCTAGCTTAATGGTAGGTATTCAAGATAACAAGATAACGCTTACGCCAATTAGTAAAGCAATAAAAGGTCATACAAAAATAGATAAGGAACTTATGCGAGTTTCAGATATCATGACCGTATAATTTAGAAACAAATAATAATAACAAATAAATTTAAAATGTCAAATTTAAAAATAGGAATTAACGGATTCGGTAGAATAGGTAGATTAGTATTTAGAACTAGTGTTGCCAAAGAGGGTGTGGATGTTGTTGCAATTAATGATTTGTTAGATGTAGAGCACTTAGCATACTTATTAAAGTACGATTCTGTTCACGGTAAGTTTGATGGTACTGTTGAAGTTAAAGATGGTCACTTAGTAGTAAACGGAAAAACTGTTCGTATTACTGCAGAAAGAGAGCCTAAAAATATTAAGTGGGATGCTGTTGGTGCAGAAATTGTAGCAGAGTGTACAGGTATTTTTACTACCTTAGAAACTGCTCAATACCATATTGATGGTGGTGCTAAGAAAGTAGTTATATCTGCTCCTTCTAAAGATGCTCCAATGTTCGTAATGGGCGTTAATCATAAAGATGCTAAGGCATCTGATACTATTGTTTCTAATGCATCTTGTACTACAAACTGTTTAGCACCTTTAGCGAAAGTTTTAAATGACAACTTCGGTATTGAAGAAGCTTTAATGACTACAGTACATGCAACTACTGCAACGCAAATGACAGTTGATGGCCCTTCTAGAAAAGACTGGAGAGGTGGTCGTAGCGCAATGTTAAACATTATTCCAGCTTCTACTGGTGCTGCTGTTGCAGTAACTAAAGTAATTCCTTCTTTAAAAGGAAAACTTACAGGTATGGCTTTTAGAGTGCCAACTGCAGATGTTTCTGTTGTAGATTTAACGGTTCGTTTAGAAAAAGAAACTTCTTACGAAGAAATTAAAAAAGTTTTCAAAGCAGCTTCAGAAGGTGACCTAAAAGGTATTTTAGGATATACAGAAGAAGCAGTAGTTTCTCAAGATTTTATTGGAGATGCTAGAACAAGTATTTTTGATGCAGGTGCAGGAATTGAGTTAAACTCTAAATTCTTCAAATTGGTATCATGGTATGATAACGAAGCAGGTTTTTCTAACAAAATGTTAGATTTAGTTCAGCACGTTTCAAAATTATAATTTTTAATCTTAATAAATCCTGATGGTAGTCTAAGATTACTTTCAGGATTTTTTTTACTACTCATACCCAACACATATGATATTAATTGTAGATAGTGGCGCAACAAAATCTGATTGGATTGCTTTAACGGAAAAAGGGGAAAGACTTTTTTTGACGCAGACCTTAGGCTTAAGTCCAGAAGTATTAACAAGACCTGTTATAGAAGATAGGTTGGCTAATAATTTTGAACTTTCTAAAAATAGAGAAGATGTTTCTGCTTTATATTTTTACGGAGCTGGTTGTGGAACGGATAGAATGCAAGATTTCTTAAAAGAAATTTTCAAAGTATTCTTTCCTAACGCTATAGCTGAAGTGCGTGAAGACACTTATGCAGCAGTGTATGCTACTACAGCAATAGGAGATCAAAGTATTGTGTGTATTTTGGGAACAGGTTCTAATTGTAGTTATTATGATGGTGAGAAATTATACCAAAAAGTAACTTCGTTAGGATATATTCCTATGGATGATGGTAGTGGTAATTTTTTCGGTAGAAAACTAATCCGAGATTATTATTTCAACAAAATACCAAAAGAGTTGGCAGAGAAATTTGCAAGTGAGTATAATTTGGAGGCAGATGTGATTAAAGAAAATCTTTATAAGCAGCCTAATCCAAATACGTACCTGGCTACTTTTGCGCGTTTTATTGTAGAGAATAAAGAGCACCCTTACTGCAAAGGAGTTATTGAAAAAGGATTTCAACAATTTATAAATAATTACATCATGCAGTTTGATCTGGCAACTAAAGTGCCTGTATCGTTTGTGGGGAGTATTGCGTATTATTTACGTGATGAGCTTAGAAAAGCATTAGAACGTAATGATTTAATTGTAGGTCAGATTTTGCAAAAACCTATTGATGGTTTAGTAAAGTTTCACCAAAAAAGTATCTAATAAACTTCTTTAGTTATTAGTATAAAAAAAGCATCTAAGAACTTAGTTCTTAGATGCTTTTTTTTATAGTAGTTGCTGATGATTATAGCATAGCAATCATTGAAATTTCTACATTTACAAACTTTGGAAGGTTAGCTACTTCTACAGTTTCTCTAGCAGGAGCAGTCTCAGCATCAAAATAGGTAGCATATACTTCATTTATTTGAGCAAACTGATTCATGTCTTTAATAAAGATAGATGATTTAATGACGTTTTCAAATGTCATCCCAGCCTCTTCAAGAATCGCTTTAAGATTCTCCATAGATTGCTTTGTTTCTTCTTTAATATCTCCTTCTATCAAATTTCCAGTCTTAGGATCTATAGGAATTTGTCCGGAAATATATAACATGTTTCCGGCTAAAACAGCTTGGTTGTAAGGCCCAATTGGGGCAGGAGCATTAGGAGTATTTATTATTTTTTTCATTGTGTATGCTATTAGTTACTTCTTCTACTTTGTTTATCCCATTTAAGATCTTGTAAGATAGAACTAGAGATCCCGATAAAGAAATCCCAGCGCTCATACGTTCCAAACGGAGTCCAGTTAAATCTAAGATTAAAACTACCTAACTCTCTTTGAAAACGTAGTTGTGTAATAGAGAATCCTTTGTTTACAAAATCGTAACCAGAAGAAGCTCCAACTTTCCACTTAGGAGTTAACTCAATATTTCCTGAAAACATTAAACTGTGGCTGTTAATGCTATTTTGTCTATTAGGATTTGTATATCCAACGGTATAGGCTAAACGAAGATCCCAAGGAATTGCGTTGGAATAAAATTTAGTTTCGCGCTCTTCTTCCTCTTCGTCTCCAGGTCTTCTGGTGTTGCTAAAATCTGCATCTCCAAATAAATCATCTGTTCTACCTCCACTAGCTGCAGCATAATCATATTTGTTCTCGTCCTCTTTGCCTTTGTCTTTATCGTCTTTCTGAAAATCTTTACTAGAAAGACTGTAGCTCATGTTTGCTCTAGCGGTTGTTAGTCTAAATAGGCTACCGCCATTTGCTTTATTAAAGGTGTTGATTCTTGTTCCGTTGTTGTCTATAGCGTAGGGGTCTAATGTACCTGCGAAATTTATAGACATTTTGCTATTCAAGATAGCCGTACCTCCACTAACACTAATTGGACTCAATTTTAACGAATCTGCATTAAAATTGTAGCTTGTTGAGAAATTTAAATTCTTAAGGATATCAACTTTTTTTGGTTCTAAATCGGTAGAATCTTTAGAACGTACTTTGGCTTCTAAGGTATTGGCAAGCGAGAAACTAACCGAGTTAGATTTACTTAGGCTAGGTACTCCGTATAAGGTTCCGTTAAAACGAGTATATTGAGTGATATCACCATTGGTATCTGTTCTTGGTGCGCCATCAGAATCATACAGGTCGTCATAGTATTGATCAAAAGCGGGCGTGTAACCATAACTTATACTAGGACGCATGACATGGCGTATGGCTTGTATTTTTTTGTCTTCTCCAAAATTAAAAGTACCATATACGGTAGTTCCTATACTTGTAGATAAATTGTAGCTATTAAATCTATCAAAACCTTGTATCGTATCTCTTACAATAGCATTCTCATCATTATCATAAGTTTGATTGTAGGTTTGTAAAGACCACACATCTTCATAAGTACCTCCCATAGTAACACTTAAGTATTTCGCTATTTTAAAGTTAGTACTAATCGGTAGGTTGTGTTTTGCTCCAATTCGTGCATCATCAAACATTTTTCCTGTTAGGAAATCATCATCATTGGTAGAAATCCTGTTTTGAGCATTTACATCGTATTGAAAATTTATATTTTGAAAGGCTCCTTTTTTAATCCCGTCTCTTTTGGCAAAAGGGTAGATACGTTCCATACTTGCTTGAAGGGTAGGTAAGGTAATGTCTATATTATCTCCTTCTATAGTGGTGCTTGTTAACTGACTATGAGAGGCTGTTAAACTCATGTTTACAGATGGGTATTCTGGAAAAGTTTTTGAGTAAGATATAGATGAGTTTAAAGTGTTATTTTGTGTATTAGCAATATCTTGCAGACGTAATGAGTTTTGGTAGTATTGGCTACTACCTAAGTTTACAGAAGCTGAAAAGGTAGAATTAGGATTAGATTTCTGATCTTGAGAATGGTTCCATTGAATATTGTAACTCGTAGATCTGCTATAGTCATCAAAACCTTTTTGACTATTAATGATGTTTTGGTATTGTAAATTAAATCCGCCTCTATACTTGTAACGTTTTACATATACCGACCTGGAATTAAGACCGTAACTACCATTGGTATATAAATCTCCGGTAACTTCTAAATCGGCATAATCGCTTAAAGGCAAATAATACCCACCACCTTGTATAAAATAGCCACGATCATCAACGCTACCAAAAGTAGGGAAAATTAATCCTCCAGTTCTACCGGTACTCATAGGGAAATAAGCAAAAGGTAAAGCAATGGGAGTAGGGACATCTGCAATATACATGTTACTGAAGCCAGCGATAACTTTCTTTTTAGGGACAAATTTCGCTTTATTTATTAAGATGTAGTAATCCGGATTTATCGTATCTTTTGAGGTGGTTAATTTTCCTTTGCTTAGAAAGTAAACCGAATCGTTTTCTTTTTTTGTAATCTCTGCGTAAACTTTCATGGAGTCACTACCAAGTGAGCCCAAGCCTGCTTGTTGTTCTGTTCTCGAATTCCAAATTAATGCCTTTTGGGTATCAAAATTAAAACGGATAGAATCAGGGATCACCACATTATCACCTTGTTTAAAATAGGGTGTCTGCGAGTAGTTACCTAAAGAATCTTTAATTCTTCCCGCATAAACTTCATTCTTAATATAATCCATGATAATGATGCCGGCTTTAAGTTCTGTATCTTGATAAAGAATCTCAGCTTCATTGTACAAATAGATTTTTTGATCCTTCTGACTAAGTTTTACGTAATCTTTGGCTTTATATTTGATCTTATCTAAAAGTAAGGTTTCTTTTTTCGATATAGAATCTGCAGGAATTGAATCTGTTTGAGTGCTATCTTTAATGGCAATTGCCGAAAAATCTGTAGTTGCGGTAATCTTAACAGAATCAGAAATGCGCTGAGTTGGCAAGGTAATTACTTTTCCTTCTTGGCCAAACAGACCAGAAATACCGCTGAATAGCAGTAAAATTAAAAGTAGATGTTGTTTGTTTGATTGCAAGGCTATAAATCCTATTTTTGTAATAGTTTGTCTTGTCATTGTTAACTAAAGAATCGGAGTCAAACTTACATATATTTTTTGTTCTGTATAGGATACATTACAATTAATTTAACCATTATTACAAATATAATAACATATGCTTAAGAATTGTTTTTATCCACTATTACTTTTATTAATAGGTTTTACGCTTACTTCGTTTGGTGGAAATGACAAAATTGAAACAGTACAAGATCCTTTTATTGTTGTTTTGGATGCAGGTCATGGAGGTCATGATCCAGGAAATTTAGGGAATGGCTTTTTAGAAAAAAACATAGCGCTGAAGATTGTTTTACGCGTAGGGGCAATTTTAGGTAAGGAGAAAGATGTCAAAGTAATCTATACTAGAGATGATGATACTTTTGTAGATTTATACAAGCGAGGAGAAATTGCCAATAAAGCAAATGCTAATCTTTTTGTGTCTGTTCATTGTGATTCTCATACATCAGAAGCACATGGCGCAGGTACCTTTGTATTAGGATTACATGCGAACAAGCAAAATTTTGAAATTGCTAAAAAAGAGAACTCTTCTATTTATTTAGAAGATAATTATGAATCGCGCTATGCGGCATACAACATTAACTCTCCAGAATCCGTTATCGGGTTAACTATTATGCAAGAAGAGTTTCTGGACCAAAGTATTATGTTGGCAAAAACAATGCAGGATAATTTTACAGGTAAATTACAGCGTGTAGACCGTAAAGTAAAACAAGCGGGGTTTATTGTATTGCATCAAACATTTATGCCTAGCGTTTTGGTAGAAACAGGTTTTCTAACCCATAAGCCAGAAGGAGAATATTTAAATTCTGTAAAGGGTCAAAATGATATGGGAGATGCTATTGCTAATGCTATTCTTCAATATAAGAAAGCTATTAGTTCTAATGTAAGTGATCAAATAACGGATGTAAAACCAGTGGCGCCAGTAGTGGTAAAAGAAGAAACGGTTGTAAAAGAAGTGCCTAAAGTGGTTAAAGAGCCTGTAGTGGTTGCCCCAAAAGTGGTGAAGCCTAAGGAAGTGCCTGTAGTAGCAAAAGAAGCACCGAAGTCAGAAGTAGTATTTAAAGTTCAAATAATGGCTAGTTCTAAAGATTTGGGTTTAACTCCTGCAAATTTTAAAGGATTAAATACAATATCAAAAGAAGCGTTTAAGAATATTTATAGGTATATGTATGGCAGTACTACATCCTATGATTATGCGAATACCTTAAGGAAAGATGCGGAAGATAAGGGGTTTAAAGGAGCTTATGTTGTAGCCTATAAAAATGATGTTAGAATCAATATTAAAGAAGCAATCAAATAGGTTTAAGATAAATAACAAGTCTTAAATAAATTATTTCTAATTTTGTTACAAATCCTAAATTCATTCATTTGAAAATATCAAGAGAGATTAAAACGGGAATTATAGTTGTTGGCGGTATCCTATTATTTTTAATGGGATTCAGTTATTTGAAATCATCATCCTTGTTTGATAATAGCAAAACATTTTATGCTGTGTATAATAATGTTGGTGGTTTACAGACCGGAACGCCAGTATCTATAAACGGATATAATGTTGGAAAAGTAAACGGAATTAAGTTTAAAGACGATTCTGGTAAGTTGTTGGTTACATTTTCTGTGAGTAATGAGTTTGATTTTTCTAATAATAGTAAAGCAGAGCTTTACGATACAGGTATCATAGGAGGAAAAGGAATTCAAATTATCCCAATGTTTGATGGTTCGCCCTCAGCAAAATCTGGAGATACTTTAATCTCTTCCATAAAACCAGGGCTGACGGATTTAGTCCAGAAGAATTTAGCGCCTTTACAAAGTAAAATAGAAGGAGCAGTGACCAATGCAGATTCGTTACTTATAAACTTCAATCAGGTTTTAGATACCAAGACAAAGAAAGATTTAAGGGAAAGCATTAGCGGTTTAAATACTTTAGTGAAAAGTTTTCAAGGAAGTGCTAATGCCTTAAATGGTCTTCTAGCAGATAATAAGGGGAATTTAGATACTTCTATTAAGAACATGGCTGCCATGACTGATAATTTTAAAAACCTTTCAGACTCTATTTCTAAAGCAGGTTTGGTAGAAACTATGAAAAGCTTGGAATCTACTGTTGCAAGTTTGGATGTTATGTTGGCTAAGATGGAAAATGGAGATGGTACGATTGGTAAATTGATGACGGATGAGGAACTATATACCAATTTAGCAAACTCATCTAAAGAATTAGATTTATTACTTCAAGATTTTCGTTTAAATCCTAAGCGTTACGTAAATGTTTCTGTATTTGGAAAAAAACAGATAGATTACGAAGTGCCTGAGAATGATCCAGCCCAAACTATTCAAGACTAAATTATGCAGTACATTTCACAAATACTATTTACCCTTATTCTTATTGCCGGTATTGGCTATTTTGCTTCCAATGTAAAAAAGCTCTTCCGAAATATAAGTTTAGGAAAAGACCTTGACGTTAGTGATAACAAACCGCAGCGTTGGAAGAACATGGCTAAAATTGCACTTGGTCAATCCAAAATGGTCGTAAGACCTATTGCGGGTTTTCTGCATATTATTGTTTATGTAGGTTTTATCATTATCAATATAGAAGTTTTAGAAATTGTTATTGATGGGGTATTTGGTACACACCGTATAGGTTTACAGGTGTTGAATGCTTCTGTTTATGGTTTTTTAATTGGTTCTTTTGAAGTGTTAGCGCTGCTAGTTTTAGTTGCTGTGATTGCTTTTTGGATTCGAAGAAACGTGATAAAAATTAAGCGATTTTTAAGTGCTGAAATGACAGGTTGGCCAAAAAGTGATGGGAATATTATTTTGTATTTTGAAGTTGTATTAATGTGCTTGTTCTTAGTTATGAATGCGACAGATACTACGTTTCAGAATTTAGGTTCAGGAAATGTTATCAGTCAGTTTATTGCTCCTTTGTTTGATGGTATGTCTGAAGGAAGCTTGCATATGATTGAGCGCACCGCATGGTGGATTCATATTATTGGAATATTGGTGTTTTTGAATTATTTGTATTTTTCTAAGCATTTACATATCCTTTTAGCGTTTCCAAATACGTACTATGGTAAGCTAAGACCTAAAGGACAGTTTCTAAATAATGAAGCGGTAACAAAAGAAGTAAAATTAATGATGGATCCTTCAGCAGATCCATTTGCAGCGCCAGCAGAAGATGCTCCTGTTCCTGAGAAATTTGGTGCGTCTGATGTTACAGATTTAAGCTGGGTACAATTATTAAATGCCTATACCTGTACAGAATGTGGTCGTTGTACTAGTGAATGTCCCGCAAATATTACGGGTAAAAAACTTTCTCCACGTAAAATCATGATGGATACACGTGATCGTTTGGTAGAAGTAGGTAAGAATATAGATGCTAACAAAGGAACATTTGTTCCAGACGGGAAGCAGTTGTTGGGTGATTATATCTCAAATGAAGAATTATGGGCTTGTACGTCGTGTAATGCCTGTGTAGAAGCTTGTCCTGTAAGTATAGATCCGTTATCTATTATTATGGATATGCGTCAATATTTAGTTATGGAGCAATCTGCTGCACCATCAGATTTAAATAATATGATGGGAAATATAGAAAACAATGGAGCACCTTGGCCTTTTAATCAGCAAGATAGATTAAACTGGGCTAACGAATCATAAGAATTATTAGGTATGAGTAATGAAATAAATGTGCCTACAATGGCATCTATTTTTGCAGAAGGTAAGCAACCAGAAGTCCTTTTTTGGGTAGGTTGTGCGGGTAGTTTTGATGATCGAGCAAAAAAAATAACCAAAGCATTTGTAAAAATATTAAATAAAGCAAACGTAAATTTTGCGGTTCTAGGTACAGAGGAAAGTTGTACTGGAGACCCTGCAAAGAGATCTGGAAATGAGTTTTTATTTCAGATGCAGGCTGTAACCAATATAGAGGTTTTGAATGCTTATGATGTAAAAAAGGTAGTTACCGCTTGCCCGCATTGTTTTAATACCCTTAAGAATGAATACCCTAGCTTAGGTGGTTCTTATGAAGTGGTACACCACACGCAATTTTTAAAACAATTGTTAGAAGAGGGGCGTATTACTATGGAAGGTGGTAAGTTTAAAGGGAAGCGTATTACCTTTCATGATCCTTGTTATTTAGGACGTGCCAATGATGTTTATGAGGCTCCAAGAGAGCTTATTAGAAAATTAGATGCAGAGCTTGTAGAAATGAAGAGCTGTAAAACTAGAGGTCTTTGTTGTGGTGCTGGTGGAGCTCAAATGTTTAAAGAACCAGAAAAAGGTGCTAAAGACATTAATATTGAGCGTACAGAGCAAGCCTTAGAAACACAGCCAGATATTATTGCAGCTGGGTGTCCTTTCTGTAATACGATGATGACGGACGGGGTTAAGAATAAAGAAAAAGAGGCAAGTATTGCTGTAATGGATATTGCGGAGCTTATTGCTTCTGCAGATGATCTTTAATAAAAAAGATAGATGTTAATAGATTTTAAAGACTTACCAGATTCGTCTAGAATTTGGATATATCAGGCTAGTAGAAGTTTTTCTGAGAAAGAACTTACAGAGATACGTTCAGAATTAGATGCCTTTTTAAAAGATTGGACGGCACATGGAAGCGATTTGAATGCGGGTTATGAAATGCCTTACAATAGATTTATTGTTATCGCCTTAGATCAGAATGTAGCCGGAGCTACAGGATGTTCCATAGATGCTTCTGTTCGTTTTATTCAAGCCTTAGAGCAGAAATATTCGGTAGATTTGTTAGATAAAATGAATGTGTCTTACAAGCAGGGAGAATTTGTTGCCTATAAAACATTACTAGATTTTAAGAAAATGGCAAAAAATAAATCAGTTTCTAAAAATACGATTGTATTTAATAATTTGGTAACGAACAAAGAAGAATATTTAAACCATTGGGAAGTTCCTGCCGAAGAAAGTTGGCATGCTAGATTCATGTAAAAATGAGTTAAGAAAATAAAAGAAAAAGCATCTAATTAGAACCTTCTAATTAGATGCTTTTTTTATAAATAATAGGCTAAAATTTATATAGAATTTAGTGTTTTAATTAATTTTGTTTCAATCAAAAACCCTAATTTTACTATAATCAATCGACAAAATGCAATAAAAGGCATTATTTTTGGTTGTCTACAGTTAGATTCTCTTTTTTATGTTTAAAAACTCCCTTGTAATTTTCCTATTTGGTATATCATTCTTTGTACAAGCGCAAAGAAATCCTTTAATTGTAAAAGATAGTGTTTCTCAAAAAAATTGGGTGAATTCAACCTACAATGCAATGTCTCTCGAAGAGCGTGTAGGCCAGTTATTTATGGTAAGTGTCGCTTCAAACCAAAATAAAGCAGCAACAGATAAAGTAAAACAACTAATATCAGAACATCATATAGGTGGGGTTATATTTTCTAATGGCGGACCTGTGCAACAGGCAAAACTTACCAATAAATATCAATCTGCTTCTAAAATACCATTAATGATAGGGATGGATGCAGAATGGGGATTGGCAATGCGCCTAGATTCTACCTACGCTTTCCCTTGGAATATGACATTGGGAGCCATAAAAGATAGTGCAATTGTAGAACGGGTAGGAAAACAAATAGGAAAACATGCTAAACGCTTAGGAGTACATATCAATTTTGCGCCAGATATTGATATCAATACCAATCCAAAAAATCCAATTATAGGAAATCGTTCTTTTGGAGAAAATAGAGATAATGTAACACGAAATGGAATTGCTTTCATGAAAGGAATGGAAAGTGAGCAAGTATTGTCTAGTGGTAAGCATTTTCCGGGTCATGGAGATACTTCATCAGATTCTCATAAGACTCTACCCGAGATACCTTTTTCTAGAAAAAGATTGGATAGTATTGAAATGTATCCTTTTAAGAAACTTATTAATGCTGGGATCAGTTCTATAATGGTAGCCCATTTAAGTGTACCAAGTTTAGAATTCCAAAAAGACATTCCATCTTCATTATCCGAACAAATCATATCAGGGATCCTAAAAGATCAATTAGGATTTAAAGGCTTGGTATTTACAGATGCTTTAAATATGAATGGCGTAGGGGTTTCCAAAACGCCGGGTGATGTGGAGCTAGCCGCATTTAATGCAGGTAATGATATTTTATTAATGCCTAAAGATGTTCTGGCAGCCAAAAGCAGGCTACTTAAAGCCTATGAGAAAGGAAGGATTTCAGAAAAAAGGTTAGAAACTTCTGTGAAGAAAATTTTAATGGCAAAATATAAAGTTGGTTTAGATAAATATAAACCTATTGCCTTAAAAAACTTATATGAAGATTTAAATAGTTTGGAAAATGATCTGGTGTATGAAAGAGCTATTGAAAATGCAATTACAGTAGCTAAAAACGATTTTTCTCTTTTGCCTGTGAAAACCTTAGAGAATAAAAAGATAGCCTATGTGGAATTAGGAGATGTTTCAGGAGCAGATTTTTTAAATGCTTTAAATAAGTACACTACGGTAACAAATGTAGATAAGAGTACTGTTTTGTCATCACCGAGTAGCTTATCAGCATATAATTTGATCATTGTAGGACATCATAAGAGTAATGAAAGTCCTTGGAAATCGTATAGCTATTCTAGCAGTGATCTGAAGGTCTTAAGTAGTATCGGAGCCTTAAGAACCTCTAATTTAATCTTGGCTGAATTTGCAAAGCCCTATGCGTTAACTACCGTAAATTTAGAAAAAATAAATAGTGTTGTTATTGGCTATCAAAATAGTACAATTGCCCAAGAAAAAGTAGCCGAAGTTATTTTTGGAGCTATAGGTGCTAAAGGTAAATTGCCTGTTACGGCCCACCCAGAGCTTCCAGTAAATAGGAGTATACAATTTGATTCTATTTTAAGGTTAGGCTATAGTTTGCCAGAGCGTGTGGGTTTGAATTCTTCTAAATTAACAGAGATAGACCGACTTGTAAAAGCAGGGATAGATTCTTTAATGTTTCCAGGAGCTCAAATACTGGTAGCCAGGAAAGGAAAGATTGTCTATGAAAAAGCCTTTGGAAAACCTACGTATGACGCTAAAGAAGCACTAACCTTAGACCATATTTATGATTTGGCATCTTTGACAAAAATTTTGGGAACCTTACCACTTTTAATGAAAATGGAAGAAGATGGTAGGTTATCTTTAAATCAGACTTTTCAAGAGTTAATACCTGCGTACGCAGATACAGAACTTAAAAATGTAAGTGTTTTAAAAGCACTGTCTCATTATGGCCGTTTGCCTGCTTGGATTGCTTTTTATACCAGTACTTTAGATAAGAATAGAAAACCTTCTGGCGAATTTTATAGAGATAAGCCATTACCAGGATTTTCAACAAGAGTTACGGATAAGCTTTTTCTAGCAGATGCCTACAAAGATTCTATTTATAACCGTATTGGAAGGCAAGATTTGAAGTCTAACCGGTATAGGTATAGTGATGTAGGTTATTATGTGTTTCATAAATATATAGAGGATACATACAACGATAAGCAAGATGTTTTAGCGAATAAATATTTTTATGCGCCACTCGGGGCAACGACAACTACCTATAATCCTTTAGATAAATTTGCAAAAGATCGTATTGTGCCTAGTGAAGAAGATAACTACTACCGCTATGAAAGAGTGCAAGGCTATGTGCATGATATGGGAGCAGCTATGCAAGGTGGTGTAGGTGGTCATGCGGGCTTGTTTAGCAATGCGGGTGATATTGCTAAAATTATGCAAATGTATTTACAGGGAGGTTTTTATGGGGGAGACCGTTTTATTAGTTCAAGAACCATAAAGAAATTTAATACCTGTTATTTTTGCAAAGAGAATGTAAGAAGAGGAGTAGGGTTTGATAAGCCAGATGCTAGAACAGGATCGCCTACTTGTGGGTGTGTATCTCAGAAAAGTTTTGGTCATAGCGGATTTACAGGTACGTATACTTGGGCAGATCCAGAGGAAGAGATTGTCTATGTATTCTTGTCCAATAGAACATTTCCTTCAGCTACCAATACGCTTTTAGTTAAATCTGGGTTAAGAACCAGAATTCAAAGAGCAATTTACGATGCAATAGAAAATTAAATACTAGATTTGAGTGTAATTTGGGGTAAGATTTTGCGACCTATTCCAAATTCATAGCTCCATCAAGGAAACTTGTGAGTGATAAATTATCTTCAGGTTACAGCCCGAAAGTCGGTCCGTACTATTGAGATTAAAATTTTTAATAAAGATGAAAATTGCTATTGTTTGTTACCCGACGTTTGGAGGGAGTGGTGTTGTTGCTACAGAATTAGGCATCGCACTTGCCAATAGAGGTCATGAAGTTCATTTTGTGACATATAAACAACCTGTAAGGTTAGAATTATTAAATAACAATATCTTTTTTCATGAAGTACATGTTCCAGAATATGCACTTTTCCATTACCAACCTTATGAATTGGCTTTGTCTAGTAAATTGGTAGATACAGTACGTTTATATGGTATAGATTTATTGCATGTTCACTATGCAATACCACATGCGTACGCCGGATATATGGCTAAGAAAATGCTACAAGAGGAAGGTATTTTTATTCCCATGATTACTACCCTGCATGGTACAGATATTACCTTGGTAGGAAAACATCCTTTTTATAAACCAGCCGTAACGTTTAGCATTAATAAATCAGACATAGTAACCTCTGTCTCTCAAAATTTAAAAGATGCTACTTTAGAGCTTTTCGATATAGAAAACACTATTGAAGTAATTCCTAATTTTATTGATGTAGATAATCATGATAACAACTTCACGGATTGTCAACGCTCTATGATGGCTAAGGAAGATGAGTCTATTATTACACATATCAGTAATTTTAGAAAAGTAAAGCGGATACCCGATGTGATTAAAATCTTCAATAAGGTTCAGAAAGAAATTCCTGCAAAATTATTGATGGTAGGAGAGGGGCCAGAAAAGGAGAAAGCAGAATTACTTTGTGAAGAATTAGGGATATCAGATAAAGTGATTTTTTTAGGAAATAGTAATCAGATTGATAAAATTCTTTGTTTCTCAGATTTATTTCTACTGCCTTCGGAAACAGAAAGTTTTGGTCTAGCAGCGTTAGAAGCTATGATTAATAAAACGCCTGTGGTTTCTAGTAATGCGGGCGGAATTCCGGAAGTAAACATTCAAGGAGTTACAGGATACTTAAGTGATGTAGGAGATGTTGCTGAAATGGCAGAAAATGCACTTAAGATTTTAAGAGACACAAAAGTTCTAGCGCAGTTTAAAGATAATGCAGTGGCTAATGCCCATAAATTTGATATCAAAAAAATATTGCCATTGTACGAAGCGGCCTATGAACGAGCTTTACATGCACGCTTTAAAAATGCCCACTAATTATGAAATATATCATTCTTTTTTTCTTTATTGTGTCTTGTAGCGCGCAAAAAACATCGACGAAAGCTTCTGGAAATAAAGAGAATCTAACTCTTATTCTGAGCGATCTTCATAGTAATATAGCTGCACCGCAGATATTGGTGATTGAAGAAGTTTCCAGTCTTAGAACTTTTTTTGCTACGGTAAATAAAACAAGGAAACCAGGCTTGGCATTTCCTAAAGTAGATTTTTCTAAAGAGCAAATTATTATTTATGCCCGTGGCGAAAACTATAGTACAGCTATTCCTCAATTGCGTATTGTTGACGAAGATAGCAGCGTTGTTTTTATTGAATGTTCTTCGCAGGAACCCTTAGCTTCCACAGAAGTAATGGCATCGCCATTTGCCATGTATAGGATTAAAAAAACAGCCAAACAGCTACAGTTCGTAAAAGCAGATTAGTGTTAGGCTGATTAAAGCTACGCTATATCGAATATTCTTACGGATTGTAGGACTTAATTGTGTACGTCTTTGCCTAAAAATATCTTTACTTTTTTGATTTTGGATTAGTGAAAGTAAACGCTTCTCATGTAAAAATATACCTGTGTTTACGTAATTTTTGCCACGAGAGAGAAATTGATATAAATCTGAATGATGGGTCACACCAAAATTAAAGCTTAAAGCCAATAACCTATTAAATTTAACCAAGAAAGTGCTATTTAACTCCATTGATTTTGCCATATTTCTACCTATTGTTTTCTTTTTATACTGGTTTGTATGCAATCGAAATTTAAAGGTTCAAAATATATTTATTGTTTTTGCGAGCTATTTATTTTATGGTTGGTGGGATTGGCGTTTTTTAGGTTTAATCATATTTAGTACCCTTCTAGATTATAGCATAGGAAATTTTTTAAGAAATGAAGAGCGTATTTCAAGAAGAAAAGCCCTGTTATGGGTAAGTGTTGTTGTCAATTTAGGCTTTTTAGGCTTTTTTAAATATTATAATTTCTTTGTAGACAGTTTTGTTAATGCCTTCACCTTTTTTGGTAGCACTATAGATGCGGGCTCGTTAAATATTATCTTACCTGTAGGGATTAGCTTTTACACCTTTCAAACTTTAAGCTATACTATTGATGTTTATAAAAAAGAGTTAGAGCCTACTAAAGATATTATAGCCTTTTCTGCATTCGTATGTTTCTTCCCGCAATTGGTTGCAGGACCTATAGAAAGAGCTGTAAATTTATTACCGCAGATAAGTACAAAGCGAAACTTTGATAAAACTCAAATTACCGATGGGTTAAAATTAATGTTATGGGGTTTCTTTAAGAAGCTAGTTATAGCAGATAGTTTGTCCCCTATTGTAAATGATATTTTCAATAATTCTTCAGACTATTCTAGTACCACATTGATTATTGGTGCCGTGTTCTTTGCTTTTCAGATTTACGGAGATTTTAGTGGATATTCAGATATAGCGATAGGTACATCAAAACTGTTTGGGGTGGAGTTAATGAGTAACTTTAAATTCCCATACTTTTCTAGAAATATAGGAGAGTTTTGGCGTAAGTGGCATATCTCTTTATCTACATGGTTTAGAGATTATCTATACATTCCGTTAGGTGGGTCAAAGGGCTCACAAGTTAGTAACATTAGAAATATATTCATCATTTTTATAGTTAGTGGGTTTTGGCACGGAGCTAATTGGACTTTTGTTATTTGGGGGCTTTTTCATGCCTTATTATTTTTACCATCTTTTATTACGCGTACCAATAGAAAGTTTACAGGAACTATTAATGTGCTTCAATCACCAAAGACTTTTATTCTTGATATTTTAAGGTTTTTACAAACTTTTGTTTTAGTTACCATTGGATGGGTATTTTTTAGAAGTGAAAGCATTAATCAGGCGCTGTTGTACTTGAAGAAAATGTTATTTGATTTTACAGCAGATGTTTATGTGCATCCGAGTGGCTATCGAATGATGGATTATTTTATAATGCTAATTTGTTTTGTCGTATTTGAATATATTATAAGGAACAATGAAAGGAATCCGTTTTATTTCAAGAGTAAAGCATTGCGTTTCTGTTTGTATGTCCTGATGATATTTGCAATTATTTTGTTTTATGACGATGGTGTCGATAGATCATTCATTTATTTTCAATTTTAAGTATGGGAAGCATCATAAAAAAACTAATAATTTACACAGCTCTTTTTCTTTTAGTTTTAGAAGGTCTTGTGCGTCTTTTTCATTTGCATAATGAAATGCCTAATCGGTTTGCAGATGCAAAAGGGGTCGAGAAATGGGTACCGAATCAATCAGAGTATTCCATAACAGGAAATAGAAAGCAAAACGTAGGCCAGTATAGAATTAACGATTTTGGATTTAATTCTGTGCATGACAATTATGAACCTAAAGAAGATGCTTTTGAAATTGCATTAGTAGGAGATTCTTTTATAGAAGGTTTCCATGAAGATTATACAAATTCATTAGGGCAGCAAATAGAAAAAAACCTTTCCAATACTAAGGTTTTAGAGTTTGGATATGCGGGTTATGATTTGGCAGATGAATTACATTTAATACATGCGTATAAAGATCTTTTTGAGAAGATAGATCATACTTTTATTTACATACGATTTACAGATGACTTGGATAGAGATGCTTATCAAGAATCATCCAGGCTACGTTTAGATACTCCTTTTAGCAGAATTGCGAAACAAATAAAGTTGTTAGTTTATCTAAAGGATATTGGAGCATTGGATCCTGTGCTACAGTTACCTGGTAGAATAAAGAACTTCATATCCGGAAAGAAAGAAATTTCGTTATCTGAAGAGGATTTAAGGAAGCAGGAAAAATTAAAGAATGAACTTAGCTTAAATAATTTCAAAACATTAATGGCTGAGTACCCTATTGATAAAGAGAAATTTACTTTTCTATTAGATAGTAGTTTATGTACTGTTCAGTTTTTGGAGTATCTTAACCACAACGGATATAATTTTTTAGATATTAATACCACATTTTCTAAAGCCAAAACACCTACTACATTGATTTATGATCAACATTGGAGTAAAAGTGGGCGAAGTCTAGTTGCTAAATTAGTTTTAGATTATTTAGACATATCTGCTACTAATTATTAGTTTAAAGCCTTTCCTGCAAGGAACAGGAGATAATTTTTATAGTAAATTATTAAGACTATTTGTGTATTTCACAGATGTTTTTAGCTTTTAGAAGAGAATACTTTAGGGTGATCGCTTTTTTGGTTTGTTTTGTATGTATTTTTTGTTTTTACACTAGCCTTTATAACCAACCGCCATGAAGTATTTCTACACGCTACTAATTTTTATCTTTGCCAGCAGCACTTTAATTTCACAAAATTTACACGATGATAGTAATGCCGTTTCTCCATTAAATGAGAGTAATGGAACTACGGGATGGAGTGGTTTAGCAGAGCGGTTTTCCGAAGCTACAGACGTTCAGAATGGAGCTTTTTCTATTCGTGCTGTGTCTACAGCAACAGATGGTAGAACTTTAGATTATAATTTTAATGCCGTAGTGGGACAAGAATATGTGATCCGAATTTGGGCAAAAATAGGCACACTTACTAGTCCAACTGTTTCGCCAGCCTTTGCAGTTTGGTCGGGCATGTCTGGCTTTAATGTAACGCCAATTACCAGTACCACATGGACAGAGTATGTGTTTAATGTTACCGCTACAAGTACCAATCCTAGGATTCGAATTTATACCAGTAATTATCCGTTTAGACTTGTGGCAGGAAACACTATTTATATAGATAACGTATCCATTACAGCATTGGATAATCAAGCACCCACAAGTCCTTCTAATCTAGTCGCAACCGCAACGACAGAAACAACAACCAATCTTTCTTGGACTGCCGCCACAGATAATGTAACAGTTACAGATTATGAAGTTTTTCAAGAAGGTGTATCTTTAGGTTTTACGGGAGGAAATACAACTTTTGAAGTAAGTGGATTAGCGCCTGAAACCACCTATAATTTCACGATAGCGGCGATCGATGCTGCGGCAAATTCTTCTGTACAGAGCAATAGCGTTTCCGTAACTACTTTAGCACTACCAGATACCGAAGCACCTACGGTTCCTACGGCATTAATTGCCAATAATATAACGACAACTAGTGTTTCTTTAAATTGGACAGCGGCTACAGATAATGTGGCAGTTATAGATTATGAAGTCTTTCAAGATGGGGTGTCTATAGGACTTACAGGAGGAACTGCGACTTTTGAAGTAAGTGCATTAGCGCCTGAAACAGATTATAACTTTACAGTAGTTGCATTAGATGCAGCGACGAATGTCTCTGCACAGAGCAATAACCTTTCCATTTCGACTTTGGCATTACCAGATACCGAAGCACCTACGGTTCCTACGGCATTAATTGCCAATAATATAACGACAACTAGTGTTTCTTTAAATTGGACAGCAGCCACAGATAATGTGGCCGTTACAGATTATGAAGTTTTTCAAGAAGGGGTCTCTCTAGGATTATCTGGTGGTACAACAACATTCCTTGTGGATGGACTTACACCTGAAACTGCTTATAACTTCACGGTTGCCGCTTTAGATGCATCGGCGAATACCTCAGGACAAAGTAATAGTATATCTGTAAACACCTTAGCTATTCCTGATACAGAAGCTCCGACAATCCCAACCAATTTAGTGGTAGATAATATTACTACAACGAGTGTTAATTTAAGTTGGACTGCAGCTACAGATAATATAGACGTTGTTGATTATGAAATTTTTCAAGATGGAGTGGCAATTGGCCTTTCTAGTGGTAGTGTCGTATTTGCAGTAAATGGATTAACTCCTGAAACAACTTATGATTTTACTATTACGGCCCTAGATGCGGCAGCAAATAGTTCCGCAGTTAGTGAAAGTATTACAGTACTTACACTGGCCGTATCAGATACAGAAGTACCAACGGTTCCTGAAGGGCTATTAGCAACTAATACTACAGAAACAAGTACGGAACTTTCTTGGGATACCGCTACAGATAATGTAGGGGTTGTAGACTACGAAATTTTTCAGGATGGTAGCACTATTGGTTTAACAGGGGGAGCCACCAATTTTGTCGTAAGCGGACTTGCTTCTGAAACTACCTATATATTTACTGTTGCAGCCTTAGATGTAGCTAATAATGCATCTTTGCAGAGCTCAGAACTAACGGTTGTAACCTTGGCCGGTGTTCAACCAGAAATAAATTATACCTCCTTAAATTCAAATTTAACAACGGTAGATTGGACCGCTAGAGATCTGTATGCAGAACAGAATGTAGGGATCGGTACTACAAATACGCAAGGATATAGATTAGCTGTGGCTGGTAACGTAGTGGCAGAGGAAGTAAAAGTAGCCTTACAGGTAAACTGGCCAGATTATGTTTTCGATAAAGCCTATAACTTGCCTTCTTTAGAGCAAGTTGAAAACCATATTAATGAAAATGGGTATCTAATTCACATGCCAAGTGCGGCTGAGGTAGAAGAAAACGGAATTCAATTAGGTGAAATGAATGCGAAGCTTTTAAGAAAAATAGAAGAGTTAACTTTGTATACCATAACCCAAGAAAAGAAAATTAAATTGTTAGAACAACAAGTAGCGGCTATTCAAAAAGCATTATCTAACAAGTAAGAATTATTGAGCTTAATATTATAGCATAACCAGCATGAAAAAAGTACTCTTGTCCATTTGTATATTTCTTTTGATACTGAACGTTAGTAACGCTCAAAGTATTAGAAAAAATTATTTAGAAATGACCGATTATGAAAAATCAGAATTAATTGATTCTTTTTATGATATACGATCGGGAAACAATTTCTTTGATGATATTGCTACCTTTCACATGAACTTTTTTAATTTTGATAATACAACGGATACATCAAGGTTAGATTTGCACTTTAACTTACCTGATGAATCTGAAAAAGAGATTTTTTTAGCGTGGCATAGAAGAGCAGTTTTTGAATTGGAACGCTATGTGCAAGATTACAATCCAAAATTAAGTATTCCTTATTGGGAATCTCCAACAGATCAAGAAACGACTTCCGTCTTATGGGATGATGAGTTTATGGGAAGTTTTAATACCAATTGGAGTTTGAATAGAAATTTAGGAGGTAATGGTCCTATGCCTACACCTGCAAATTTGGCCACCTTGTACGGAATGTCAGATTTCTTTGAATTTACAAATGAATTAGAAAGAAGGCCAGTACATAGAGGTTCGCATGTTTGGACAGGCGGGGCGATGCCAACTCCATTATCCCCAAGAGATCCTGTGTTTTTTCTACACCATACTTATGTAGATTATGTGTGGAATACTTGGGAAGAACTACATCATAATTCTGCGTTTATTAGAACAGATATGATTCGTTTTGATGGTACCTACAGTTTTAATGGAGAAACACTGCCCGTGGTAAACCCTAATGATATTATTGATACAAGAGCATTGGGCGTTTTTTATGCAACTAATGGCTTAGCTTCCTTAGACAATTACATTGTAAGTAATACATACAGACCTTTAGAATCTTTTTATTATCAATTTACGGTAGAGGCAGGAGATAACTTTATAGTGCCTACAGGCACCAATTGTGTAATAGAATCGGTAAATGAAATTGTATTAAAGCCAGGCTTTGAAGCACATAGTGGTGCTAATTTTACTGCTGCAATTGATGTGCAAAATGCTAATACAGGTAAGAAAAGTACCAATAGAACGTATAAGCCTTATGACGTGGTATCCAATTTACAAGTGATCGTTTGGGAAGAAGATGATAAAGATGATACTCCTATTATAATTTCTACCTACCCTAATCCATTTACAGAAACTATTAATATCAATCTAAATAAAAAGATAGATTGCAAGGTAGAAGTCTTTAATATGATGGGAATGTTAATCCGTGATGAGTCTTTTCAAAACACGGATAAAGTCATTATTAAAGATTTATATGGCTTAGCATCTGGTTTTTATGTAATTCGTATAGTTGATAACGAAGGGAACATTGTAATCGCTAAAAGAGTTGTGAAATTATAGATTAATGATGATCCATTTCCATAGATTTAGGATCTCTGTATTGACAGCAAGGCGGTAGCTTTTCATATACTTTTATGTCAGCACTCAGACTATCTACATCATGACCTGCTTTTACAATGGCTTTCTTTACATCTGCTATAGAACACATATTTTCATTGAAAATCATTTCAAAAGTTTTCGTCTTGGAACTCCAGCTGGCAAATTTTACGCCTTTCGTTTTTATAGCGGCTTTCTCTATTCGTGATTCGCACATACTACAATTTCCTTGAACTTTAAAGGATGCATTTTTGTTTTTATCCTGAGAAAACATGGAAAATGTAACTAAGATTGTACTAAAAATTGTGAGTACTTTTAATTTTATCATGATGCTATTTTATTTTATAACGTAATCCTATATAGTAAATACCTCCTAATGTAGGAGCATAAGTAATAGTGCTATCAAAATAGGGACCAAAAGGGTCAGTTGCTGCAATAATAGGTCGTTTTTGAATAGTATTCCCGATGTTTTCCCCACCTATATACATTTCTAAGCTAGTGTTGAAAATTCTTGTAATCTGCGTGTTTAAAACGGTATATGGTACGGCGTAGGCGTCTAATTGATATATTGTAGGATTTGTACTTGTATCTGGTAAACGTTGTTTTCCTAGCCAATTAGAGGTGAAATCGAACACCCATTGTCTCCCTTCATATTTTTTTTGAGTTTCATAATTTAAATTTATGAAAACTCTATTTCTAGGCTGTAAAGGTTTTTCTAAAAGCCCTTTGTTATAGGTAACCTCCACATCGTAATGCTTATAGGTGGCTCTTAGGTCTAAATTTTGTATTATTTCATAATTTAAATCAAATTGAAGGCTATTAGAAGTACTTTTTCCATTAAGATTATAAAATGAAATTTCTTGTGGCGTTTCCCAGTCTACCACTACTTGGTTTTTAAAATTTACATGGTAATAATCTATAGAGATATCAAAAAGGCGGTTAAATAAATAGCCCTTTTGACTGAAATTTACGCCTGAATTCCAAGCTATTTCAGGATCTAAACCATAGATTTTTCCTAAGGAATTTATGGTAGTAATGTTTCTGTTGGAAGCAAAGAGCTGTTGATTTTCAGCGTAGATATTCGCAGCTCTTTTACCACGGCCTAGATTAAATCTAAGGCTAGCTTTGTCCCATAGGGAATAGCGTACATGGAGTCTAGGGGTGATAAAATTACCTAGCCTATTAGAATGATCTGCTCGCAAACCAGCAACAAAACTTAATCTTTCTAGACTATCATACGTGTATTCAAAGAAGGAGCCTACGCCATTGTCAATTCTAGAAATAACATCAGAATTTACGAGTTCATCATATTGGTCGTAATTAAAACTAAACCCTGTTTTAAATTTATGTTGGGTGCTTCCTATAATACTGTTGAATAAAAGATTGCTGTAAAAAGAGGTATGGTTAATGTCGTATCTCTTGTTGCCATAATACGAGTTTTGTTTATGATTACTATAAGCAGTTTGATAACCAAAACTTTGGTACTGTAACTCCGGGAAGACATACCCAATCTTAGCAGAAGCATCAAACCTATGGGTTTCAATTTCACTACCCCAAAATTGGTTAGAGAAGGCATGAACATCTGGATCGTAACTGGTCTCTCCAGTTTGTTTATTATCGGTTAAGTATTGTAGATTAAGATAACTCACCCATCCTTTTTCTAAATCTACATATTGCCACCTGTTCATTAGATTAAGCTGTTTGGCGATAGGGGTATCTAAAAAATTATCATCATTTCTATCTATTTTTCCAGAGCGCGAATTTGCATGAAGATAAAGGCCTGTGGCTAATTTGTCATTAAGAACCGTATTATAGCGTGTGTTGAGTTCAAAGCGTTCATTGTTATTGGCGTAGGTATTTAAGAAAAACTTTTGGTCAGTGAGCGGTTTTACTAGCTCTGTGTTTATCTGTCCAGAAATACTTTCAAAACCATTTAAAACAGCTCCTGCGCCTTTGGTGATTTGGATACTTTCAATCCAAGATCCAGGAATGAAAGACAAACCATAGATCTGAGAGGCACCTCTTATAAAAGGCATATTTTCTTGGGTAAATAGTAAATACGGACTGTTCATCCCTAACATTTGAATTTGCTTAGCGCCACTTATACCATCAGAAATGCTTACATCTACAGAAGGGTTGGTTTCAAAACTCTCAGAGAGGTTGCAGCAAGCTGCTTTTAACATTTCTCTACTATCTACATTTACGGTATTTTGCGGATTGAATAAAGATTTCTGAATGGAGTTAACTTTTTTTCTTACTACAACCTCCTCTAGAGCAATATTAGGTTGCAGGTATATTTTTCCCAAGTTAGGTCTGTTTACAGTAATGGTATCTGAAACATACCCTACATAACTCAATACAATTTTTTTATGGACTGTGCTGTAGGCTAACGAAAAATTACCATTACTATTGGTGACGGTGCCGGCAGATGAATTTAGCCAAGAAATATGCACATCAGCTAAAGTATTCGGATCTCCTTTTTCAGTGCGCTCTAATACGGTTCCCGTTATTTTCAATTGTGAAAATACGCATTGAGTTAGTAGAAGTAATATGAAAAAGGGGATAGGTTTCATTGAAACATTTTAAAACTCCTAAACCACATAAAAAGGCTGTAAGAGAAAGTAATACGTGAGGTAAATTTAATTTATTTTTTTTCTATGAGATCACACCGCTGGTTTTATTTTAGGAAGAGGGTACTTCATAGAGTTTTTGGGTATTTTGTCCTTTTGTTATAAATTAAAATTCATTTTGGTCTATTTTTAAAAATAATTAGAAAAAGATGAAATACATTGTATTGTCTTTCTGTTTGTTTTTAGGGTCATGTGTTTTTTCAAAGCCCTCCTCTGATATTTTGAAAATAAAGTATAGAATTGTTAATAATACAGCACTTCACTTTACAAATGTTTCTATTTTTTCTAAGAATATTGGCACATTAAAGGCTTATGATACGATAAGCTATTCCGCCATAAATTATGACTCATTAAAGCAAGATCCGTTATTTTACGGTATTTATAATGAAGTTAATTATGCACGGTATTTGGTGTTGCCAAAAACAAATAATGAAAGAGTGACATTTAGTATTGATAGTTTAGCGAATAAAATTATTTATATTAGTACTAAGTAGCATAGTTCCCCCGTTAAATTTTATAGAATACTTGATCTAAGATATGTTAGGAAACTTACGTAGAAAGTTATTTTGGTTGTTAGACTTTGCCAAAGGAGGGCAAGTTGCATTTCATTATAAAGAAATAAAGGCATTACATGAAAAGACTTCTAGAGAAGCGCTTGTAAATAGGAATGCAACAAAAATAGCAGATCTACTACAGCACGCTACAAGTACGGTTTCTTTTTACAAATCTTATGCAGGAGAAACACTTTCTTTAGCATCTTTTCCTGTGCTTAATAAGTTGGCACTTAGAAATGGAGGCAATCATTTTAAGAGTGATAAATTCGCAACAGCAAAGTTGCATAGAGTGGCTACTAGTGGTTCTACGGGACAGCCTTTTATTGTGGAGCAAGATCACAACAAACGGCATAGAAATACGGCAGATACTATTTATTTTGGAGAAAAAGCAGGATATAATATCGGAGATCGTCTTTTTTATTTCAGATTGTGGGACAAACAATATAAAAAGAATAAATGGTTGGCATGGACTCAGAACATTGCTATGTATTCTGTAGATGAAATGGATGATTCCGGAAATAAGAAGGCTGTAGAAGAATTAAGGGACACACATGCTTCCATTGGGTTACTAGGGTACTCTTCTGCTTTTCAAAATTTGTGTAATTACTTAGATAAAACGAACAGCAAGCCTATTTTAAATAAATGTAGTTCTATTATCTGTATTGCAGAATCTTTAAATGAATATGTCAGTGATAAGTTATTTCATTATTTTGGAGTTCAAGCAATTTCACGATACTCGAATAGTGAGAATGGTATTTTAGGGCAACAAGAGCTTAATACAACTCATAAATACTATAAAATTAATTGGGCTAGCTATCATGTTGAAGTTTTAGCTTTTGATTCTGACGATGCCGTTCCTTTAGGAGAATTAGGACGAATAGTAATTACAGATCTGTATAATTATGCGATGCCAATGATTCGTTATGATACTGGAGATGTAGGTGTCATGCAATGTATAGAAGGAGATCTTGTTTTTTCTAAAATTGATGGACGTAAAATGGATATGTTTATAGCAACAAACGGAGAATTATTGTCTTCGCATATCGTCCATAAAATTTTGCAATATGACAATATAGATCAATTTCAATTTATTCAAGAATCTAAGACTACGTATACTATAAAAATAAAATTGTTACACCAAGATTCTTTTAAAGATGAGCGTAAGGTTATTGAAGAATATGAGACTTATTTTGGAGAAGCATCTAAAGTGAATATTGAATATGTAGATATTATTCCAGCCTTAAATTCTGGAAAAAAGAAACTAGTAATCAATATGATGCTTAATTAAAGTTATTAACTGATAAATAATAAGGAATGAAAAAAGTCATCGTTTTTGGGGCTTCAGGTCATGCTAAGGTAGTTATTGATATTATCGAGCAGCAAAACCAATATGAGATTTTTGGACTTGTTGATTCCTTTAAGCCAAAAAAATCGCTCCTATTTGAGTATGCAATATTAGGGAATGAAGATGATCTTCCGGCTCTTGTAAAAGAACACAATATTTACGGTATTATAGTGGCTATAGGAGATAATTGTACTCGAAAAACTATTGTGCATAAAGTACAGGAAATTTGTCCAACACTTCAATTTATTAATGCTATACATCCTACTGCGGTTCTTGGAAAGAATGTAGCTCTGGGAAATGGTATTGTCGTAATGCCAGGGGCAATTATTAATAGTGATGCTGTGATCGGTGACTCATGCATTGTAAATACCAATGCTAGTGTAGGTCATGAAGCTATTTTGAAAGATTTCTCTAGCATCTCTCCAGGAGTAAAAATTGGCGGGAATTTTAATTTAGGTTTTTGTAGTGCAATCTCAATTGGGGCTACAGTTATTGAGAACATTACGATAGGGGATAATACCATTATAGGAGCAGGAGCAGTGGTTACTAAAAATTTTCCTAATTGCATTGTGGCCTATGGCAGTCCTGCTAAAATTATTAGAGCACGTACGGAAAATGAACGTTACCTATTTTCTAATTTAGAACGAAAAGGAAAGAGGGCTGTCTTAAAGCAGGTAAAATAGCCATTTATACCTTATTTTAAATAAGTTATTCTATTGTTCTCTCTCAGCTTTTCGATATAGTGGGAAAAAATCTTGGACGATATCTTTCTTATTTAATTTGTATGTGTATTTTCTAGCTAGCGTAGTCAATTTTTCATAAACCACTTCATTAATTATTTTTCTTCCAGTGTAATAGATGACATCATCATTTTTTGGAAAAAAACTTTTCTTATACTTATATAAACTGTCGTCATTAGATCTTCCTCCTCCTAAAATGTAATTAGCGTAACCATTTGCACGCCCCCATTTAATAGCTTCCATTTTTAAAAAATCATTGGGTCTAAAATCAAAGTAATTTTCTAAAGTGCCACCAAGAAAAGAATACATGGTAGTACTGTTTAGTAATAAAAGCTCTGATGAGATGGCAATTTTATCTTTAAAAATTAATGCCAAAACTGTGTTTTGGGGGTTGGCGTGTATTAATTTTTTAAAATAGCCTAAACTAAAATAATAAGTCTGATCTGCATTATTACGTTTCATTGTGCTAATGTAGATTTCATGAAAAACTTCTATTAAATTTTCATCTATAGTACCATGATAGATTTTAGAAGTTAAGCCATTTGAAACGGCTTTGCGGTAATTATTTCTTACCTTAGGTGTAAATTCTTCCCATTGCAGAGTTTCATCGGAAAAAATAGTTCCTTTTACATTGTTTAGGGTAGGAATTAAATTTCCTGAATATCGCTTATAATTTCCTTCTAAATTAAAGCGGATAAACTCTGTGATAACTTTATTGTTTATGTACCAATCATCTACTAAATGCCAGAAGGTATCCGTGTCAGTTGGGCTTATTTCTTTGTTAAAAAGTGGTCCGCTATAGCCATAAAAGGAGCTCACGTCATAATAGGTTGTGTTTTTTTCTTGCAAAATAATTTTGCGAAGAGAAAAAGGCATCATAGCGATCACGGTATTTCTTTTCTTTAAAATAAAGTATTTTAAATGTTCAGTTTCAGAATTTTCAATGTTAAATAACGCGGTCTTATAGAATACATCGCAGCCTTCAAAGTTTTTCAGATGAACGTTATAGGTGGCAATATCATCTTCACTTTTTAAATTATAACACTGCAGGCTATACCCAAGTAATTTAAGGTTTTTATTTTTAGGTTTCTCTAGTATTAGTTCTTCATCATTAATAGGAGCTCTAACTTTTAAGGTTTTAGCAGGTACTCCCGCAACTACATGGTTATCTTCAACATCTCTGATTACCACAGCGCCTGATCCAATAATGGTATTTTCTCCAACTATTTTAACACCGGTCATCACGGTAGAACTGATGCCTAAAAATGCTTTTCTTTTTATTAATATTCCGGCTCCAATGTTAACGCCTGTAGATATAAAAGATCCTCTCTTAATTAAAGTATGATGAGCTACGTGACTCCCCATACTAATGATTACATAATCTTCTATTTTGGTATGTGGCATAATCATTACTCCAGGTAATAAATAAACACCATTCCCAATTTGAACATCTTTATTAATTAAAGCAGTATCATGAATAAAATTTGGGGTTTCAAAACCTTCTCTATTTAAGATTCCTAGGTATTTGGTCCTAATAATATTATCACCAATAGGGCAAAATACCTGGTGTATTTTTTTAGAAAAATTATTTTTAACTAAATCTTGAAAATTACCCAAGACAGGGACTCCATGAATTAATTTTCCAAGACTTTCTTTGTTATCATCTATAAAACCGATAATATTAAAACCTTGCTCTGTCAAATAGGTTAAAAATACTTCACCATAAGTACCTCCTCCTAATATTACGGCATTTTTCATGCTTTTATGTTTTAGCTTTTTATTGGTTGTTATAATTAAATACCTTGGCCTTTTTAACTACCTGTAAAAGTAGTCATGTTTACATTTTCGCTAGCATTTACACCTTCTCTAATTAGTACTTTTTTTAGCGTTAGAAATAAAATTTTAACATCTAAAAAAAATGAGATGTTCTCCACATACCAAACATCTAATTCAAATTTTTTCTCCCAAGAAATGGCATTTCTTCCATTTACTTGTGCCCAACCTGTTATGCCTGGTTTTAGATCATGTCTTTTTGCTTGTTTAGCATTATATAAGGGTAAATACTGTACAAGAAGTGGTCTAGGCCCTATTAAACTCATATCACCCTTTAAAACATTTAGTAATTGAGGAATTTCATCTAATGAATATTTACGAATGAAGTTACCAAACTTGGTAACTCTTAAATGAAAAGGTAAAAACTCTCCGTTTTCATCTTTTTTATCATTCATAGATTTGAATTTTATTACTTTGAATATTTCACCGTTTTTACCGGGTCTAGGATGAAAGAAAAAGGGCTTCCCATTGTTGGTAAATAACAGAATTAAGGCTACTCCCAAAAAGAAAGGAGATAGCAGTAAGAAAGCCGTAAAAGCAATTATCAAATCTAATAATCGTTTAAAAAAATGTGTATACATGGTAGTGTTTTCTGTTATTTAGAATTCCAAGAATTTAGTTTATCTGCGATGTAATCCATGGTCTCTCTAGTGTACCTAAAGTCAATATGTATGTTTAGGGCATGTTTATATAGGGTCTCTAAAGTATTGTCTGGCCACAGTTCTGAAGGATAAATTTTATGAACTATCAAATAGTGTTTTAAGCTATTAAATGTATCTCGATCTTTTAAAATCAGTTCCAGTCCAAAGGAAGTATGTTTTTCTTTATAAAGAACTTTAAATGCTGAATTTGGTACTATTTTTTCAAAGATGTGCTTAAAATTTGTGCTTTTAACAGCGAAATAATCTTTATTTAGGTACGTCAATAAATGGGCACGGTGTTCTTTCTTCACGGGTACAACATCATACTGATGGTGTAAAAAAGTTTCAGTTTCCCCTATTATGTTCAAGTAGTCCGCTACTTTGCCGATGCCATTCACCTTATAATTTTGCTTTAAAATCATGGCTTTATCTATCAAATTCCAAATTCTAGAGAAATCATCAGTAGAAGATTTTTTGCTAATTGATAAGTGGTCATTCCCATTGGGTTGCCAAAGAATACCTCCTAAAGGTATAGGAAGGGTTTTACGCAAAGAAGCAAAGCAATAATCGGCCTTACTTTTTACACATGCCTTACTTTGCCAGCCATGTGAATGGTCTTCTATAAAGATAGCTCTTTTGGTGTTATTTGGGATTTTATACTCATAGATTCCCCAAAAATTATTGAGTATAACGACGTCTTCTTCTGTTGAAAAGTCCTCAAAATTAACTGTGGTATTCTCGAAAAAAGGATCAATGTCGTAGGTGTCGATAGTATCAAAATTAGCTTTTAACCAGCTGGTAACATGTTGGCAGTAATATTTTGGAAGCCAAATTTTTCGAATAGTGCTGCGAGTTTGTAATAAGGTAAGCAAATGTTTAATAGCATGTCTTCCAGTATAAAACAACTCATAATTTGGAATAGATTGCAGCGCATCAAATTCCTTTAAGGTAGTTTTATCTGTTTTAGGGAAAAAAGACCCTAAACCAATGGTATTGATTTCTTTCGTCAACATAAGACTGTTTCGTATTGCTTTATGTACTAAGGCGTAAAATGCTTAATGGTTTTTGCTAAGTAGTAACTTCGATAATAGTTTTGTAGGCTTTATCTGGCAGTAGGTTTTCTTTCATATAAGCATATCCATTTTCTCCCATTTGAGCTCTTAAGCTCGCATCGTGGTAAATGAGGAGCAACTTCTTTTTTAGATCTTTAGTATCTCCTGCTGCTGCCCAATATCCTGCTTTTACTTCTTCTAATATAGTTCCAAAATCAGTATTTAAATCTACCGAAGCTAATACAGGTTTTTTATTTCCAAAATAGGATAGTACTTTTGATGGGAAATTAGGAATTGTAAAATCTTCACTCAGGGAGATTAAACCAACATCAGAAAGCCTTAATAAGTCATTATAATCCGTTTTTGGTATTTTATCTTCCAAAATTACATTCGCTAATTTCTCTTCTTGCACAAGATTTGTTAACTTTTGTTTTTCCGTGCCCGTACCAATAATGAAGAATACAATTTCAGAAAAGTCTTGACATTCTTTGGCTAATAGAATAATGTTTTCCATTTTTTGCGGCTTGCCAATATTTCCACCAAAGATGACAATGAATTTATCCTTTAACTTATATTTATTTAAGAGCGCTTCAGAACTTTTACCTTCTTTATAATTGGGAAGATTCTCCCAGTTAGGAAGGAGGTGTAATTTTGATGGCGCTACATCAGCATTATGTTTTTTTATATAATTTATGTTGGCAGGAGACATACATCCCATATAATCTGCTACGTTATATAATTCTTTTTCTTTTTTTCTAAAAAAAGTATGAATAGCGCCATTACCATCCATCATTTTTAAATCTACGGCATTTTGCGGAAAAATATCGCGTAAAATTAAATACAGTTTTGCACCAGATTTATTTTTAACCCATTTAGCCGTAGGAGTCAATGTTATGGGAGGAGTGGGCATTAAAATGAGATCAAAATCTAAGGTGATTTTATTTTTTTTAAGGGCCTTTTTGTATTGCCAAGAAAGTAATAAGTTTGCAAGTCCTTTCTTTAATGTTCCTACATTAAATAAGGGTAGGGTGGCAACACGTAATACGCTCACTCCGCCCTCTAACCTTAACCCTGTATCTTTAGAATTCTCTGCTGGAGCTACCACCAAAACATCGTGTCCGTTTTGGTGAAATTCATGAATTAGATCTGTATACAAGTTAGTATACTTGGCAACATCAGGAAATCCTAAGGCAAGAAAAATTATTTTTTTCATCTTAATAAAATTACACAACTCATGGTATTACTGGTGCAGACATAAATTATGGTATGGATCATTAGTTATTAAATCCTCTAAATATTTAGGTGCTATTTAGACCAGACAACACGATTTACATAGTCTACGTAAGACAAGATAATACGCACTACTTTTTCACTTACATTTGGCATAGAATAATCTGCAACAGGTCTAAAATTACGCTCAGGATTAGTCTTTTGTGCTTTTAACGCTACTAAGCCTTGTAGTATTCGCTCTGGATTTAGTCCTACCATCATAGCAGAAGCCTCTTCCATAGCTTCAGGTCTCTCATGAGCATCTCTAATATTAAGTGCTCTAAAGTTCAGGATAGATGATTCTTCAGAGATGGTACCACTATCTGATAATACCGCATAGGAATGCAATTGCAAGGCATTGTAGTCTGAAAAGCCTAATGGTTTTAAGAATTGTATGTTCTGATGAACCTCTAATTTCTTTGCATCTAGCATGTTCCGTGTTCTTGGATGGGTAGATACAATGATAGGATAATCGTATTTTTCAGCAATCAAATTTAAGGAAGTAATTAAGCCCTCAAAGTTTTTGGGATTACTAATATTTTCTTCTCGGTGTGAGCTCACGACAAAATATTCCCCCTTTTTTAAGTTCAATTGATCTAATACCGTAGAAGCTTCAATTTTTGGTTTGTATTTCATTAGTACCTCAAACATAGGGCTACCCGTTTTAATGACTCTATCTGCTGGTAAACCTTCTTTTAATAAATATTCTCTAGCAATATCACTGTAGGTTAAATTAACATCAGAGACATGATCAACAATTTTTCTATTGGTTTCTTCAGGTACACGCTGATCAAAGCAACGGTTACCCGCTTCCATGTGAAATATTGGAATTTTCCTTTTTTTAGCAGGAATTGCACACAAACAAGAATTGGTATCTCCCAAAACTAAAAAAGCATCAGGATTTATTTTTTCTAGAATAGGATCTATTTTAATAATGATATTCCCAATGGTTTCTGTGGCGTTCGTACCAGCCGCATTAAGAAAATGATCGGGTTTCTTTATTCCTAAATCCTCAAAAAATATTTCATTAAGTTCATAATCATAATTTTGCCCAGTATGCACTAAAGTATGCTCTATAGCTTCATTATTTTCTAAAGCCGTTAATACACAGGCTAAACGGATTATTTCGGGTCTTGTACCAACAACAGTAACTACTTTTAATTTTTTCATCTTCTTGATGTATGTATTTTTTAGCTATTTTAAATCTTAAATTTTAAACGTTTTCAAAGTACGTATCAGCATCTTCTGGATTGTAAGGCTCATTAATCCAAAAAAGTGTTATGAGTTCTTCGTCTCCTATATTCTTTATATTATGCGTATACCAAATAGGCATATCTACATAAGCGGGTTCCTTACCATCTAAATAGTAATCAATCACGTCGTTTGTACCTATCTTGCGCAATTGAATTAAAGCTTTGCCACTAATCACAGCAAAACGTTCTGCTTTTCTAGTATGAAAATGGTTTCCTCTAGTTATACCAGGTACGGTGGTAGAAAATGAGAATTGACCACTGGTTTGTGTTCTCGCAATTTCGACAAAGCTTCCCCTAGGATCGGTATGTTTTGTAAACTTTACTGGATAATGATCTTGTGGTACATAGCATCTGAACGTATTAAATAATGCTTTTTCAAAAGGAAGTTCTAAAGTTGGAAAAATACCATTCTCCATATAATCCTTTTTATAACTTTTTAGCAAAGTTAATATTTCAGAAACTTTTTTAAAATGTTTCGGTGCAATAACTAGTTCTGTGCTAAAGTCAGAAAGAGCGGTTCCTTTTTCGGTTCCTTTAATAACATTAATAAATAATGCTACGAGTTCATTAATATAAATTAGTCCTACTTCAGAATCATTGATCACGGTAGGCTCTTCTCCATGTGTAATTTTATGACAAAAAGTAGCCACTACTGAATTGTAATTTGGTTTTCCAAAAGGACCAAAAACATTAGGAATGGTCAAAGACGTAAACCTAGCTTTCTGAGTGTTTGCCCAAGCTACTAATTTTTCTTTCCCTTCTTTTTTAGATTTTCCATACAAGTTATCATTTATTTCTTGGGATGATGAAGAAAATAAAATATGTGGCGTTACATTTTTAGCTTCACAAGCTGCAATTAGTTGATCTACTAGAGCAATATTTGTCGCGTAAATTACATTGGCATCTTCATGACGGTTCATAGCGGCTAAATGAACAATGGTATCACAAGTGCTAACAAAGTCTTCTAATGCTTTTGAATCTTCAAAAAAAGAACGTTCAAATGGAATTAATTCTATGGTATCATCTAAAGATAGCGTGGTGTAGAGGTGATTCCCTACAAAACCTGCTTGACCGGTGATGCCTACTTTTTTCATGGTTTTGTGTTTTATATGGTGATTTTGCTTAATGAGCTAAATCAATATTTTTATTTATTAAATGCTATGCACGCCGTCATCATGCTATACCAACTATTGGTATCTTAAGTTTGCAGTCTCACAAACTAATACGCTATTTTTTTTTGACTTTAAAGGCATCTTTTTTCAAATCTTGCCAATTATTAAATAGTCCAATCTACTATATGCGCTGTTTCAGGAAATCTAAAATCATCAGCGATGGATGCTGTTACACTGACATTAGAATAGACCATTAATTTGGCATGCTCCTTCAAGGCTTTAAAACCAGAGGCAAAACCTCCAGGTACCTGTAATATTACAGGGTCATCACTGTCCAGGATATACTGTTCTATTTTAAGATCCGGTCGTAAATTACCCTTATTGTCAATGGCAATTAAATAGAATAAAAAAGCACCTTCGCAACAATAAAACCATTTTGTTTCCTTCAAATGTCCTTGCCATGCCCTTACAACATCAGTGTTGCTTGGGTTTATTTCATAAAACCGTACAACGGGTTTTAATGAAAAGTTATTAAAGAAAACCAATTTGCCTCTTTCATCGGTATGTGCAGCTCCCTGGGTTTTAGTAATCCCCATACTTAGCTATTCTCTTTGATGTACTCTAAGCCCAATAGCGTACTTTTCAATTCCTCATTAGTTAATTGTGTGGTATTATGAGAATGATAATCCTCTATCTTACTAATATCAGTTTCACCTTCCGAGAAATACCTGCTATAATTTAAATCTCTATTATCGGCAGGGATTCTGTAAAATTCGCCCATGTCCTCTGCTTTCTGCATTTCTTCACGAGTACAAAGGGTCTCATACAATTTTTCACCATGTCTAGTACCAATAACTTTTATTTCAGTATCCGACTTATAAATTTCTTTTAAGGCTTCTGCTAATTCACCAATAGTACTAGCAGGAGCTTTATTTACAAATAAATCTCCTTGATTTCCATTGGTAAAGGCAAAAATAACAAGATCTACGGCATCTTCTAACGACATTAAAAAACGGGTCATGTTAGGGTCCGTAATCGTAAGCGGAGAATTTTCTTTAATTTGTTTTACAAATAAAGGAATCACAGAACCTCTAGAGGCCATGACATTACCGTATCTGGTAAGGCAAACTATAGTGTCATCGTTTGGAATATTTCTAGATGCAGCAACCGCTACTTTTTCCATTAGTGCTTTACTAATGCCCATAGCGTTAATAGGGTACGCTGCTTTATCTGTACTTAGGCAAATAATACGCTTTACGTTATTGGCAACAGCAGCATCAATCGTATTTTGTGTCCCAAAAACATTAGTTTTAGTCGCTTCTAATGGAAAAAATTCACAAGAAGGTACCTGTTTTAATGCTGCGGCATGAAAGACATAATCAACCCCTTTCATGGCTCTATTAATACTATCATAATCTCTTACATCACCAATATAAAATTTAATCTTTTCATTTTTCAAAGAATTACGCATGTCATCCTGTTTTTTCTCATCGCGAGAAAAAATACGTATTTCTTTTATATTGGTTTCTAGAAAGCGATTTAATACGGCGTTACCAAATGATCCTGTTCCGCCTGTAATTAATAAGGTTTTATCTTTAAACATGTTAGTGTTATTTATTTATAAAGTTTAATATATTTTGATTAAATATTTCTTGATCTTTTTTTACCTTATCTAGAAATAGAATGCAATTTTTAATGTATTCAGTTTGATTAAAGCTTGCTATGAATTCTTTTATTTTTAAAGGTATTTCATTACTACTTGTTACAATAACACCTAAATTATATTTTTGAACTATTTTAAATTGTTCAATATTTTTTTCAATTATAATACAAGGTATTTTAAGTAAAGCTGATAAGTATAATCTATTTGAAGTTAGAAATTTACTTTGAATATTATCATTTAGAATTATATTTATAAAATCAGTGTCTTTCAACAAAGGTAGTTCATCTTTCTTTTTATAATATCCATGAAAATATACATTGTTTATATTTTCGCTATTACGCCTTAGTAAACTCGTTGCATTACCCTCTCCATAAAAATTCAAATAAAAATTTTCATTATTTTTTAAAGTATTGATTATATTCATGTTAGATTCAAAATCTCTAATAGCTCCTATAGTATCAATATTTAATGATTTTCTTGTGAAATATTCCTTCTTGCTGGTTGCTATATCATTGTTTGAAAGAATTTGAGAATCAATATTATGAGACATTACATATTCTTTTTCTTTTGGTAACCATTCCTTAAATCCCTCAGATGATATAAAAACTTTACTAGCATTTGAAATTAACTTCTTAAACCTAATTTTGAAATAATCTATTGTTTTTGAGTAATCTCTTATGTCTAAAATATATTTATCTTTAAATTTTTTTTTCAGAAAGGGTTGTAAAAATATTCCTAATTGGCAAGAGAATACAATGATAGAATCGTAATTGTTATTTTTTAAATTTTTTATTATAAATTTTTTGAAATTTATATAATCAACTATCAAGCTAATAGGATTTCTTTTTGATGAATTACTGTTGAAAGCAATACATTCTTCTTCTTCCGTATTAAATCTGTTCCATGTATATAAATCGAATTCAACTTCTTGTTTTTTAAGAATATCTGTATAGTACTTAAGGTATGGAGCAGTATATTTATTATTTGGAAAAAGTAAAGCAATTTTCATTGAAATCAATATGAATTGGTTACAAAATTACTATTTATTTTATTTTATAGCCTTTGTATTTCTACGAAGTATATAAATTACTAGTTATGTGGTACAAAAGGTGAGAATTGATTTAGTTTTTATATTTTTTCTGTGAAGTTTAAAATGCGTTCTGCTTGGATAAGATTATTTTTTTTGCTCAAAACAAAGTGTTTTGCTTTTAATCCGTAATTATGTAATTCATCTTTATCCTTTGATAAAATTTGTACAAGTGTTCTGTGCATTCCTTCTTCAGATTCATCTTCAAAAACATAAACATATTCTAAGTACTCATCAGGCATTCCTTTTAATTTGGTGGTTATCATGGGAGTTCCTGAAACCATATACTCCATGTTCTTAGAAGGAAAGGAATATTTTGTGAATTCTTCCGTAGATGGTCTTGGATTTATTAATAAGGTTGCTTTTAGTTGTTCGTTCACAACTTCCTTGTTGGGAACCATCCCTTTATAAACTATTCTAAAATCAGATTTTGTAATGCTCTGCATTTCAGGAACCATTTCACCCGACCCATAGAGATAAAGCTTAATATTTGGATTAGAAATTTTCCGAAATGCATTAATCAAATTTCCAACACCATACTTTTCGTATAAACCACCTGCATAAATTACTGTCTTTATTTCATTTTTGTTCTCAAGATTATTTAGGGCCCCTTTCATATTTAAGTCTACTAAACCTTCCATGATCATATAGGGCTTATTGTATGGGTTGACAATTTCATTCATTTGAATTGTCAATAAAATATAACCATCAAATTTATGTAGCACATAAATCGCGATTTTTGTGTATATATTTTTTAGTATGGAGTTTTTCTTTTTGACATTAGTAACCATTAATCCTGGTAAATCTGTTACGATTGTAATAATTTTTAAAGAAGAAATTTTTGATGCGAATAGTGAAGCTGATGCGATCGATACATTTAAAACATCACAAATTATAACTTTGTCTTCATTTCTATTCGTTAAGGACCAAAATATAATTTTGAAAAACGTATAAAAAAATATTCCAATATTTTTAAAGAATTTAATATTAATCATTGGGATATAATTGAAAGTAATATTATCCAATTCCTCTTTCCTTAGATTCCATATTTTTTTGTCATGGTTAGACGGGACAATAGGTAACGAACTTAATACCTCTACACTACATTTATCTTTATGTAAAGCAAAACCTGTTGTTAAGAGTCGGTGAAATTTTTGGACGGCTTGTTCTGGTTTGCTTTTAGAAGATTCAAATAGGTAATTCAGTACTTTTTCGGAACACAAAGAGCTAACGTATAGTATTTTCTTTTTCATTAATTTAAATTGTTTAAATAGTATTTATTTATTGAGCCTTTAAACAAACAAAAAAGCACAAAGAATGTAAATAAACCTTCAAATATAGGTTCAACCATGAAAAGCAGAAAGAAGGCAATAGAGTAAATAATTATCTGAGAATTTAGTAGTATATTATTGGGCTTAAGTAAAACTATTTTTCTAATTTGAATGAGTGATTTTATGGAGAAAATTACTAGTAGAAAAAATGGTATAAAGCCGGAAACTCTTAAGACATCCAGCCATAGGTTATGTGAATATCCGAATTCCCTAACATCCCAACCAAGTGGTTTTTCAAACAAATTTCTAAAAGATTTTTCCCATCTTTCGGTTCTGCCTCCACCGCTAGCTATATCACTGCCTCCCTTGTCCATTCTATCTGCAAATGTGGTTAACCAGTCTTGATTAAGATCAAAAGAAATGTTTTTAGTGATAAAAAAAATGATTGCCCCAATAAATACAAACAAAAGAAGGTTTCTTTTAAAAGACTGTTTTGGGATTACATAGATTAAAGAAATTATAGTAGTTATTAAAAATATTCCCAATTGAGTTCTACTACCCAATCTCAAAACACATACTAATGTGATTGCAAATAAAGTACTTAAAAGTATATTAAAAATGATTCCTTTTTTACCTTGATTTGATATAAGTAGAGCAGGTATACACATATTGAAAGTTAGGAAACCACCCATGATAGTTGCAGATACTGGTGCGCCATTCCAAAACATTGGAATTGTCCTGTCTAATTGAGCAAAACCTCCTTCATGAAAATTTAAGAAGACAGAGATTACGGCCGATAGAGAAAATACTGTTACAACACATAATATTATGTAAAATATATTATTTTGGTTTAGGATCTTGTCTTTGATTAAATATTTCCCAAACAGATAAAAAACGGGAGGGGTTATCATATATATAAATATATACTGGGTACCTAAAGAGTTTTCTGCTCCAAATGAATAGAATAAACCATATATTACGGAAAAGAGCAAAAGAATATAAAAATCTGTATCTAGGTTTTTTTTTATAAAATCACTGTCAAATAATATTACAGGCACCAAAATATAACCAATTAAAAAGCCATAATTAAAAGGATTTAATAAATAAATTATTATTAAGAGTAGAGGAGCAATGCCAATACTCTTAATATATTTTATAAGATTTTTCATTATTTCTAAATAATATTACTTACTAAAGTATTTAAAAATCTTTGTTTTTATTTGAGCAAAAAATAATGTTTTTACATTTTCAAATGAGATGATTTTTAAGTTGTAGTATATTTCTTTTACTTTATTATCTGTGAATTTGTTTATTGCAGTTTCGTCCAAATTATATAAAAATATCTCATTCCCCTCAATTTTATTTATAATATTCATTTCAATAGGTTTGAGAGATCTACCGAACGAACTAATTATTTTAAAATCTAATTGTCTAGTTGTTAAAAGAAACTTTGTTTTAGTGTTTATTTTATAATCGTTTAAATTTACAGTCAAATCTGTTTCTGCTATATTTAGGTATTTACTTATATTGATATTTTCATAAAAAGAATTGTAAACACCTTTTGATTCTTTGATTGTACTGAAATTGTATTTTTTATCTTTGGCCACTAACAAAGGAACTTGATATGAAGTGCTATCGTATTCCGCATGCGTTCCTGTATCACTAAAATTAGTTGAAAGAGCAATTTTGGGGTATAAAAAATATTTATTTTTTTCTATTAAGAATACAATAAAATATTTCAGCCATGATTTTTCGGACCATGAAGTAACATTGTCAGGAATACTATCTTTAGCTTTTAATATTCCTTTAGTTTCATACCATTCTCTGAAATTAAGCCATTGGTCTTTAGTCCAAGCTTGCCCCCATGAAGAAGCAAATTGAAAATACCAATTGTCATAACCATCCTCTATAGGGCTGAAATTGACACCTTTGTGTACATTATATTTATGATTATATAAAGAAATACCACCTATATTGGCCTTGTCAGTACAAAATGCGAGAGATTGTTCTGTAAATTGATAGAAATTAGGAGATACATATAAATCATCCTCTAATAGTATTACACTCCCATATTCTAAAGCTATATCGCCACATTGTAATACATGCTTTCTGAGACCTAAATTTTTCGGATTATAATTAATTATTTTTTCTCCATAACTCCAGTTAAAATCATTAGCAATTTGCAAAACATCCTTGTTTTTATCCGAATAATCTATACTAATAATTAATGGTATATCTTCCGTATTGTATTTTGCTTGAGATATTGATTTTAAAATACGAGATAATGATTTTGGCCTGTTGTAAGCAATGATAACGATAGGTGTAATTTCTTTACTCATTTGTATTTTTTTTATAAAATGTATCTATATCTGAAAAGTTATTGACATTTGCCTTAATCCAATTTAAATCTTTTAGCCACCATTTATATTGAAGAAGAAATTCGACGTGCTTGTTTTCAAAGCGTTTTTTTATTTCCTTAGCAGGCAGTCCTCCAACTATTGTATATGGCGGTACATCTTTTGTGACTAGGGAGTGGGCAGCGATGATTGCTCCATCACCAATTGTAATACCGTCCATTATAGAAACACCGTAACCAATCCAAACATCATTCCCGATAGATATTGTAAATTTTTCCGTTTCCATCAAGGGTCTTGAAAATTCTTCAAAAAGTTGTTGATCAACAAATGTAAATCCTGCCTGCTTTCTTAATGAAAAAAAGGCAGGATGTGTACTAACAAATTTACTAGAAGGATGCTTTCCTATTATACATTTTACGTTTTCTCCTATGGATGTGAATCTTCCTATTTTTGTATTCTTTATAAAACAATTTTCACCTAAATACGACCCATATCCTATTTTAGAACCTGTGAAAACAGTATTTCTATTAAAATAATTAAACCCTTCATATTCATTTGAAAGAGTTATTAAAACATTTTTTTTAAAGATGATATTTTTTTTATAAGACACCTTTTTCTGCAAAATAAATTGAATTATTCTCTTTGTTATTTCTGAGCTTAGTAAGGCGATTTTTAGTTTATTAATCATTCTGTTAGGATTAAGAAATTTTATTATTCTACCAATTAATATAAGTAGTCATATTTTATTTTTTGAAAATCTCTTTGACTTTTAATACTAAAATATTTAGTTCGTCAATTTTAAAAATTTTCAATGATATAAAGTATGCCACGATGGCAATTATTGGCGCAATAGCAATCTGAACCAAAATGTTATTTGTAATATACAGGGTTGTTAAAGTAAATAAAGACATTACTATTCCTGATAAAATTATATATTTCATATCTTTCAATTGTGCAAATGCTCCATATTGCATAAATTTACCGGGATAGTAAGTGTTAATAAAGAAATGTATAATGGTCGATAAAAGTTCGGCCATTGCAATATATATAATACCATATTTCAATGAAATTATAAAGAAAATTATTCTAACAGTAATTTTAATATATTGTTGTTTTAAAGCTAAATCTGTTCGTCCAATAACGTATAATAGATTGACATTAATTCCAGAAATAATAGTTACAAGTCTAGCTAAACAGAAAAACTGCATTATTGGTACTGCACTTAGCCATTTTTCAGTTAGTAATATCTTAATTATTGGTTCTGCCATAATCGCTAAAAATAAAAATATTGGCATTACCAGCATCGTAGTAGTTTTTAGAATACTTCGCATATATTTTATTAGCAATTCTTTATTGTCTTGTATTGTCGATAATCCAGATAATAATACATTATCCAGAACAGAAGTTATGCTGTTATAAGCAACATCTGAAAATTGAGTACCTCTAGTATAATACCCCAAATCTTTTGTGCTAATTACTTTAGCTATAAACAATGCATATAAATTGTTCACAGCTACATTTAATAGAGAAGCTACTAATAATTTTGACCCAAATGAAAATAAAGACTTTAATGATTTTGATGAAAACCTCCAGTTAGGTTTCCATTTTAGGGAAAACCACATCAATATTAGAGTGGTGGTCGATCTTATTAAAGTTTGATAGACTAATGACCAGATACCATATCCCATATAGGCAAGAATTATAGCAATGATACCAGAAAATACACTTGAAGTAAAATTAATTTTAGCTAGTAACTTAAAATTTAAATCGATAGTTATTAAAGTAGAGGGAACTGCAAATAATGCATTCGTTATTAGTGATATAGCTAATATTTTTAAAAGTAATGATAGGGATTCTATATCATAAAATATAGCAATGTACGGTGATGTAAACCATAGAATACAATAAAATAATAGACTTATTAGAAAATTAAATATAAAGACTGTGGAAATATCGTTATCATTTCTATCCTGTTTTTGAATTAATGCCTTAGTAAAGCCGCTATCAATAAAAACATTCGAAATAAGAATAAAAACTAAAAGTATCCCTAATATTCCGTACTCTTTAGGAGTTAAAAGTCTTGCTAGAATTATTCCAATAATAAATTGAATTAATTGTGTAGATAGTCTCTCTATACCATTCCATGCAATTCCATGAAACATTTTCTTGCCAAGACTCATAAAAAAATTATTAGTTGAAATATATATTGAGGCCAAATATCTTCAATATATAGAGAGTAAACTAATAAAAACTTTAAATGGTGCCGATTAAACGCTAAAATTTATTTTATTAATATTTTAAAGATAAGTAAATCTATTTAATTAGGTATTGTGAAATTTACATCAATCCAATCACAATTATTAAACGTTATATCGGCTTTACTGTATGATTGATAAATTCCTTTTGTTTCAACAACTAAGTAATTTCCAGTTTTGAAACTACAGCTTTCAAATATTATATCTTCACTACCTAGATTGGAAATAACAACTGCGTTAAAGTTTTCAAAATAGCTATTTCTTATCGTATTTCTTTTAGCTTTTGCAGAGAATATAGAGCCTTCACCTATATTAATGATTCGGTTGGTATTTTTTATTTTCAGGGATTCAAATGTATTATCGTATCCACAGCTAATTTCATCTCTGTCACCATCTGGCCCTACATAGCCATCATCATAATCAGACCAATTGATTGCGGTCCAAGTATCTTGGATCGTTACGTTTTTTATGTTATTATTATTAGCACCATTAAAAATGCCAATTCTGGCATGCCATTCTAGTGCAGATGTGCTAACTCCATAAACGTACGAATTTTGTAATGTGTTATATTTAACTCCAGAGAAATTAAACTCAAAACTGGTTCTTTTAACGGTACAATTATCAATTGTGTTATTTTCTGCTATATCCTTCAAAGCTATTCCATGGCCACCATGATTTAAATTAATATCTCTTTCGGCATAGCTATTTCGCACAATTGAATTATTTGTTCCTCCTGTAAGTAGTATGTAATAATCTGTGGGATTAACTGGATTGTCAGCATAAACTTTGCAATAATCGACAAGAGAGTAATCCGAATCAGATAATTTAATTGCTTCGGCTGTAGCATTTATTATCTGACAACTTTCAATTCTGCTATAATCACCAAATACCATAATACCCCATCCATCGTATGCATTGTAACTCGATTGGTTTCCGAAATTATTACCTATTATATTTTTTAACTTAATATATTTTCCTTTGGAATATAGACCGGTAGAGTAAGTCGAAATTTGTATGTTATTAACACTGACGTAATCGCGATCTAAATAAATTGCAATTCCACTATTATTTCCACTTAGAAGGGGCATTGCATTGCTGTTTAACTTGTTTCCATTAGCCTTATAAGAGTCATAGCTAATTGTAGGTGAACCTGAACTTTCTATATCTCCCGGGTTGGTTTTATATCCTATAAATTGGATTGGATTACTTGCATTACCAGAATTTTTCACAACTAGATTTACAGCGCCATAGTTACCTGCTTTAATATACACGATATCACCAGCCTTTGCGGTATTAAAAGCATGCGATATACTCCATGCCGAAGCTTCAGTGGCTCCAGTGTTAGTGCTTTTTCCTGTAGTGGTAACATATTTGATGTTAGCCCCCGTAGGTTGTACATTGTTTAATATGGTAACTTTAAGAGTTCCATTTTCTGTAGAGATTGAGGCATCTGAATTAGTGATGCTTGTTTTGTATTGTATTTGATCTTCTCCAGACGTAGCTTTGTTTGGAGTATAGGTAATAGTATTGTCTGAGTTTAATACCGCAATACCCTTGTTTGCTAGGCTTATTTCTGTAATGCTAACGCTAGAGCTTGCTGCAAAGGTGTCATTAGCTAACGGCGCGATGGTTTTAGCGGTTTCATACGTAGTGGTAACCACATCATCTACAACATCTTTGGTAGGCGTAATAGTTATATTGAAAGTATTGACTTGCTCTACGGTCGTTTCTGTAGAGTCTTGTATGTTTAAGGTATAACTGAAACTATCATCACCATTATAATCTGCAGCGGGAGAATATACAATTTCATTGTTATTGTTCATTTCCGTTTTCCCATTTTTAGGTTGCGTAATGCTCTTTAGGGAGTAGGTTTTTTTACTTGTAGAATTTTCTTCAGCTCCTTTAGTAATATCTAAAGCTACCTTTGTATCTTCAGAAAGTACTAATGTGCCTTTTTGATAATCTATAATAGGTTCCGCGGCTTCCTCCGTAACTTCTTCTTCTGGCGTGATAGTTTCGGTAGCTATTGTTTCTTCAACAATAAGCTCGGCAAAGGTTGTCTCCGTATCTTGCGAACAAGAAAATGTTAGTAATGCAAAGGTTAGTAGGGAACCTAGGCATTTGGTGAAATGGGGTATTTTCATGAATTAAACAATTTTATTACTATATTTAAGCTTTGGGTTCTACAATACTATTCTAAAAAATTGACTTTATCGATAAAAAGATTGCTTTTTTCGATGAACTACCGTAAGCGACTTATCTTTTTACGGATGAATTCATTTTTTGGATGTTCAAAATCTTGTTTTTTCGATGAAATACACTATTTTTTTTGATTTGGGGTAAAAAAAATAGTTTTTATGGTATTAGGATGTCATTTAGTATCGTAAAGTAGGTAACATTATAACGTAGTGATCACTAGTTGAAGTATTTATAATTGGTTTTAATTTTTGGCATAAAAAAAACCTTACATAAGAATTTCTTATATAAGGTTTCATTAATTTTTATGGTGATGTATTTAGAGTCGTGCGGTGCTTCTGTCTTTCAAAACACCTTTTACGTCGTAGATGACTCCATTTTCTTCCAGTAACTCATTTAAATCTAAATCCTCATATTTTTCATGAGCGACTGTCAATACAATGGCGCTAAATTTTTCGATAGGCGTATTTTTTGTAGTTTCTAATTTGTATTCATGTAGTACTTCTTCAGGAGACGCCCATGGATCATAAACTGTAGTACTTATTCCGTATTCTTTTAGATTGGTAATCACATCTACGGCCTTTGTATTACGTACATCTGGGCAGTTTTCTTTAAACGTAATTCCTAAAACTAAAATTTTTGCATTTTTTATCTTCAAATCATTCTTAAGCATTAACTTAATAACTTCTGAAGCGACATAATTCCCCATACTGTCATTAAGTCTTCTTCCTGCTAATATGATCTCTGGATGATAGCCATATTCCTGCGCTTTTTGGGCTAAATAATATGGGTCAACACCTATGCAATGGCCGCCTACCAAGCCTGGTTTAAATGGGAGAAAATTCCATTTGGTACCCGCAGCCTCTAAGACAGCATGCGTATCAATATTCATTAAATTAAAAATCTTTGCCAATTCATTAACGAAAGCAATATTTATATCACGTTGTGAGTTTTCAATTACTTTAGCTGCTTCGGCTACCTTGATAGTAGGGGCTAGGTGTGTACCTGCTGTAATTACGGATTTGTATAAGTTATCTACTTCAATGCCGATTTCCGGAGTAGATCCTGAAGTTACCTTTAAAATTTTTTCAACCGTATGTTCTTTGTCCCCTGGATTTATTCTTTCTGGAGAATAGCCTGCAAAAAAATCAGTGTTAAATACTAAGCCACTTACCTTTTCTAATACGGGAATACACTCTTCTTCTGTTGCTCCAGGGAAAACAGTAGATTCATAGATAACAATATCTCCCTTTTTTAGTACGCTACCTACAGTTTTGCTTGATTTGTATAGTGGTGTTAAATCTGGTCTATTATTTTTATCTACAGGGGTCGGAACCGTAATGATATAATAGCTGCAATCTTTTAAATCGGCTATGTTATCAGAACAGAATAGACCTTTTTCATCATTGGAGCTTGACTTAAGTACCGACTTTAGCGTCTCGGAGTCAACTTCTAATGTAGTATCATGACCTGAATTTAATTCACCAATTCTATTTTGATTGATATCAAAACCTACTACTGCGTATTTGGTTGCAAATAATCGTGCCAAAGGTAAGCCAACATAACCAAGACCAATTACCCCTATTTTTATCGAATTCATAATTTAATATCTAAAGAAAAAATTTCTACTATCATAAATTACGGATGAAACCAATCTTTAGACTTGTTGGTATGTTCTTTATCACTATTTTTTTTAACGTGAAGCGATTAAAAAAGTTTGGTCTTGGTTATTTTTAGTGCAATTAAGCCTTGTAAAATTCTTTATACCAATCAATGAATTTCTTTATACCCTCGGCAACGGTAGTTTTAGGGGAGTAGTTATAATCTTTAATAAGATCATCTACGTTTGCCCAAGTTTTAGCTACGTCTCCTGCTTGCATTGGAAGTAATTGTTTCTCTGCTTTTTTTGATAAATTATTTTCAATTTCGGCAATAAAGTCGGTTAACTTTACACTATCATTATTTCCGATATTGTAAATTTTATACCCTTCATTAGTAGCGATTCTTTCTTTGGTATCTTTTTCAATGATTCTAAAAACTCCTTCAACTATATCATCTACATACGTAAAATCTCGCTCCATGTTTCCATGATTAAAAACTTTTATAGGTTGGTTTTTACTGATCGCTTCTGTAAATAAGAAAAGAGCCATGTCTGGTCTTCCCCAGGGGCCATAAACGGTGAAAAAACGTAAGCCAGTGGTTGCAAATCCATATAGGTGGCTGTACGTATGTGCCATAAGCTCATTTGCTTTTTTACTGGCGGCATATAAACTTATAGGATGATCAACGGTATCAGAAGTCTTAAACGGAATTTCTTTATTCAGACCATAAACACTAGAGCTACTCGCGTAGACTAAATGTTTTACTTTATGGTGTCTGCAACATTCTAGGATATTCAAATAACCAACAATATTACTGTCAATATAGGTTTCTGGATTTTCAATACTATAACGTACACCGGCCTGCGCTGCTAAATTACAAACAATATCAAATTTTTCTTCAGCGAAGAGTGTAGGTAAGTTTTCGCGATCTTCAATATTTAGGCGGATAAACTTATAACGTGCTTTAAACGTAGTGCTCTCTGTAATTTTGTTAAATGAAGTAGCACTTTCTTTAGGAACGCCAAGCTCATTTAGACGTGCGAATTTTAGATTAACATCATAATAATCATTGATGTTATCTAAACCAACAACATCGTGTCCGTTTGCTAATAATTTTTGTGCAGTATGGAATCCTATAAAACCGGCAGCTCCTGTTACGAGTACTTTCATAATAATCTTGTTGTTGTGGGCTAATTATGCTTTTTATTTTAAAATATAAAAGTAAACAATCTATTATTAAGTTTCATAGATTCTATTTTTTGTAGTAGTAATTTGTACTGAAATAGCACATTAGATACTACTTGCGAACATGGGTTTATTTTGTAGTCATTTGATTTTTATTTTGAATACGGTTGTCACTTCGACTGAATTTAAAGCGTTCATCTTGTTTTAAATTAGTATCGAGAGGTACTTGTATTTCCAAAAGTTCTCGATACAATTTTCACTTCGTTACACTTCGTAAAAATCACTCGAACTGACATTGTGGTGTTTTAATTTTTATCTCGAATACTATTGTCACTTTGAGTGAATTTAAAGCATTTTTTTTGCTTTAAATTAGTATCGAGAAGTATTCATGTTTCTAGGAGTGTTTGATATAATTTTCAATTCGTTGCACTGCGTAAAAATCACTCGAACTGACATTGGTGCAATAAAAAAAACCGTAATTAAATTTGAAAATCAAATTTAATTACGGTTTTACCATTAAGTCTTTATTGCAGAGGAACTTAAACCTGACCTATTCTGTAATAATTAAAGCCAATTTCTTCCATCTGAGCTTTATCTAAAAGACGTCTGCCATCGAAAATAAAGGCAGGTTTTAGCATTTTGTCATAGATTTCTTGCCAGTCGTAGGTTTTAAATTCATCCCACTCTGTTAATACCGCAATCGCATGAGCATTTTCTACTTGATCCATGGGATTTTCTACCACAGTCACAAGATTTTTATTCTCTTCTGGAGTACGAGTATTTAAATAATCTAAATCTCTAAATATTGTTTGTTCTTTTACCTGAGGATCAAAAATACTTAATTCAGCTCTTTCTTCCAATAAGGCATCAGCTACATAAATAGCGGCAGATTCTCTAGTATCGTTGGTGTCTTTTTTAAACGCCCATCCGAAGAAAACTATTTTCTTTCCTGATACAGTATTGTATAGGGTGCTGATAATATTATCTGCAAATCTTCTTTTTTGGTAATCATTCATAATGATTACTTGTTCCCAGTAATCAGCTACTTCTTGTAAACCCAAACTTTGAGAGATATACACTAAATTTAGTATATCTTTTTGAAAACAAGAACCACCAAAGCCTACAGAAGAACTTAAGAATTTAGAGCCTATCCTAGAATCATAGCCAATAGCTCTGGCTACTTCTTCCACATTGGCGTCTGTCTTTTCACAAAGTGCAGAAATAGAGTTGATAGAGGATACACGCTGTGCTAAAAATGCATTTGCTACCAATTTTGAAAGTTCTGAAGACCAAACGTTAGTTTGTAAAATACGGTCTTTAGGTAGCCAGTTTTCATATACTTGACTTAATAAGTCTTTAGCTTTTTGCCCCGTAGGGGTTTCGTCGCCACCAATTAAAACACGATCTGCATGCAGTAAATCTTGAATGGCAGTACCTTCTGCTAAAAATTCTGGATTAGAAAGAATTTCAAAATTAACACCGTTGCCCGTGTTGTCTAGAATATTTTTTATAGCGCCCGCAGTTCTTACTGGTAAGGTAGATTTTTCTACTACTATTTTATCTGTGGTAGCAACTTTGGCAATATTTCTAGCGCAAAGTTCAATAAATTTTAAATCTGCCGCCTGTCCTTTTCCTTTTCCGTAGGTTTTAGTAGGGGTGTTTACAGAGATAAAAATTACATCAGCTTCATCTATAGCCTTATCTACTTCCGTAGAGAAGAAAAGATTTTTATTTCTAGTTGCAGCAACAATTTCTTTTAAACCGGGTTCGTAAATAGGAAGCTTGTCTAAGTCAGTCTCGTTCCATTGTGCAATTCTATCTGCATTGATATCAACAACTGTTACTTGAATATGTGGACATTTTTTAGCGATTACGGACATGGTTGGACCACCAACATAACCTGCTCCGATACAACATATTTTTGTGATTTCTTTCATTGGAATACAATCTTGATAATTAAAATACAAATATTAAACTTTATTTTTTAACGAGCCTTATGTTCTGGAATAATTGAGAATTTAAAAGGATAAAGTGTAGTTTATTTACCATTACGATAAATGGACTCGTATTTAATCGATAATTTAATAGCTTAAACGAATTCTGGTTGTAATAGAAGAGGAAACAAAAAACTATGTCTATTTTTACCTCGAATTTTATACACTAATAGATTATTACATGGCACACTCAAAAATATGGCTTTCTTCTCCACATATGGGAACTAATGAAGAAAAATATGTTAAACAAGCATTTGATACCAATTGGGTAGCCCCTCTAGGACCCAATGTTGATGCTTTTGAGGAAGCTATTCAGGACTATGTTGGGAATGAGGTTTCTGTAGCTGCTTTAAGTTCAGGTACAGGCGCCATACACTTGGCCTTAGAAATATTAGGGGTGTCTTCAGGAGATGAAGTGCTATGTCAAAGTTTTACTTTTTCTGCTTCAGCTAATCCTATCAAATACTTAGGGGCCAATCCTATTTTTGTAGATAGTGAAAGAGATACTTGGAATTTATGTCCTGTATTATTGGAAGAAGCAATTAATGATCGCATTCAAAAAGGGAAAAAGCCTAAAGCGATAGTGGCTGTTCATTTATATGGGATGCCTTATAAGATTAATGAGATTAAAGCAATTTCAGAGAAATATAATATTCCTGTAGTGGAAGATAGCGCGGAAGCACTAGGAAGTACCTATAATGGCGTTAAATGTAGTAGTTTTGGTGACATAGGAATATTATCTTTCAATGGCAATAAAATTATTACCACTTCTGGCGGAGGTGCGCTAGTCTCTAAAAATAGTGCCTATAGAAAAAAGGCAATTTTTCTTGCAACTCAAGCCAGAGATGACGCTCCGCATTACCAACACTCTAATGTAGGATACAACTATAGAATGAGTAATATTCTAGCAGGTATTGGTAGAGGTCAAATGGAAGTGTTAGACGATAGAGTGGCTGCAAGAAGGGCGAATTATGAATTATACGTAAAAGAATTATCATATAGTACCGAATTAGAATTTTTACCTGAGCCAGCCGGTTATTTTTCTAATAGATGGTTGAGTTGTATTTTGACTCCATCATTTGAGATTAGAGAAAAAGTACGGTTATTATTGTTAGACCATAATATAGAGTCAAGACCCTTATGGAAACCAATGCATTTGCAACCTATTTTTGAAAATGCACCAAACTATTCTAACGGAACCTCTGAAGATTTATTTAATAGAGGGCTTTGTTTGCCAAGTGGTTCGAATCTAACAAAAGAAGAAGTTTTATCTATCATACAGTTAATTAAAACAGTATTCTCATGATTCAAAATTATTTGAATTCAACAGCAAGTAAGTACGCCTCTAAATGGCTAGTACTTATCGTTGACGTTATTCTAGTATCATTTTCCTTTGTATTAGCTTATTTTATTTTATTCAATCTAACGATGAATTTTGATATTAATAAGTTATTTGTTCAGTTGCCTTTCGTTGCCTTAATTTCTCTAGTTTCCTTTTTTATTATTGGATCCTATAAAGGAGTAGTACGGCATACGGGGGTTAGAGATGTGTATAACATTTTTAATGCTATTTGTTTGATGAGTATTATTACCATAGTATTGGTAGTTACGAACAGAGAATATGATTTTCTTAATGGTTTTACGGTTCCCTTAACCATCATTATTATTCATAGTTTGATAAGTTTTATAGCATTAACGGCTTCACGATATGTATTTAAAGCTTTGTATTTTAATATTGTGATGAATAATTACAATAGTACTTCAAAAAATGTTTTGATATATGGTGCCGGACAGTCGGGAATCTTAACGTATAACGCATTGACCAATACTTCTAAAAGTAAAGTAAAGGTTGTTGGATATATAGATAAGGATGAGCAAAAGGTAGGAAAGCATATCAATGGGGTTCAAGTGTATAATCCTAGTGCCTTAACGGAAAGTTTTATCTTAAAGAAAGATATTTCAGAAGTTATTTTTTCTATTCAAAATATAGATCACAAAAAATTACGCGTTTTAGTAGAGAGCTTGGTAGATTATCCTGTATTGGTTAAAATTGTCCCACCAGTAGAAGATTGGATCAATGGGGAGCTAAAGTTATCGCAAATTAAACAAGTACAAATTGAAGATCTTTTAGATAGGGCGACTATTGATATAAAGAATTCTAATATAGCCGAAGAGTTAAAAAATAAAACGGTTTTGGTTACCGGTGGCGCCGGTTCTATTGGGAGTGAAATTGTAAGACAAATATGTACTTATAACTACAAAACCTTGATTGTTATTGATCAGGCCGAATCTGCCCTGTATGATTTACAACAAGAATTAAAGCAAAATGGATTTCATAACTTTATTCCAATTGTTGGTGATGTGAGAGATAAAAATAGAATGAACACTATTTTTCAGGAACACACCCCTAATATTGTTTTTCATGCGGCCGCGTACAAGCATGTTCCGCTTATGGAATACAATGCTTATGAAGCCATTAAAATTAATGTAGCAGGAACCAAAGTTTTATGTGATTTATCTGCGCACTATAATGCAGATAAATTTGTATTTGTATCAACAGACAAGGCGGTGAACCCAACAAATGTCATGGGGGCTACCAAGCGAATTGCAGAAATGTACATTAGCTGTATGCAGCAATTAAACAAGACTAAATTTATTACGACACGTTTTGGTAATGTTTTGGGATCAAACGGATCTGTGATTCCGTTATTTAAAAAACAAATTGAAAACGGAGGGCCGTTAACCGTTACACATCAGGATGTTACTCGATTTTTTATGACCATTCCTGAGGCCTCACAATTAGTGTTAGAGGCGGGTTCCATGGGATCTGGAGGAGAAATTTTCATCTTTGACATGGGAGAATCCGTTAAAATATTTGATTTGGCGAAGAATATGATCAAGCTTTCGGGACTAAAATATCCAGAGGATATTGATATAAAAGTTACGGGATTACGTCCAGGAGAGAAATTATACGAAGAGCTTTTAGCAAATGGAGAGAACACCCTGCCTACCTACCATAAAAAAATTATGATTGGTAAAGTAAGGGAATTAGATTATACTACGGTACGTTCAAATATTAATCAGCTTTGCGTATCTAACATGTTTTTTGATGCAGATGTTGTTCGTTTAATGAAAGAAATAGTACCAGAATATATTTCTAAAAATTCAGATCTTTGTAAAGTTGATGATGAAATAGAAGAAAAAACAAAAAACGATACTGATGCGTCTAGTTTAGAGAAAAACGTATTACAGTCTTAGAGATACTTATATTAAAACAATTATATACTAATAATCGAGAACATGTTAAACACTACATTAAAAATGAAATTTGCCTTAGTATTGTGTGCAGCCACTTTACTGTTATCTTCTTGCGGTTCTAAAAAAGATGTTGTCTATTTTCAAGACATCAGTGATTACGAAACGCTTATTGACGAAACACAATTTGTACCTAAGTTTAAGGTAGATGATGTTGTGAGTATTTTTATTTCTACATTAAACCCTGAAGCGAGTGCTCCTTTTAACTTATTTAGAGGTGGATCTACTGGAGGAATAGGTAGTGGAGTACCGCAACAAGTAGACTATTTGGTAGATCAAAATGGTAATATAGATTTTCCTGTAATTGGCCAAATAAAAATATCAGGATTATCTTCTGATGAATTAAGAGAACTATTAAAAGGGAAATTATCAGATTACCTGAAAGATCCAATTATCAATATTAGATTACAGAACTTTTCTATCTCCATCTTAGGACAGGTAAATAGACCAGGCACCTACCCTGTAAATGGAGAGCAAATTACCATATTAGAGGCTATTGGTTTAGCGGGTGACTTAAATATAAAGGGTATGCGCGAGAACATTTTAGTAATTCGCGAGTTCAATGGTACCTTTGTTCACCATAGAATAGATTTAACAAGCAAAGAGGCTATGAAATCTCCTGTGTTTTATTTAACGCAAAATGATGTAGTTTATGTGGAGCCTAATAAGTCTGCTATTACTTCTTCTGCTTTAGATAACAGAGCCACTATTGCCATCTCAATTGCTTCTGTTTTAATAACTTCTACAGTATTATTACTTACGCGTAATTAATTTTTTGTAGTATTATTTTAGTTATATAAATTCTAATTATTATTTAATCTCAATGGAGAATTCCGATTTAAATGAAATCATAAAGAAGTACAGTAAAAACTGGTACTGGTTTTTATTGTGCGTTATAATTTCATTAGTATGTGCCTTCTTTTTTATCAGGTATTCTGTACCGCAGTATGCCGCACAGAGTAAAATTCAGATATTAGAAGATGATCAGTCCGGATCTTCCATGGATGTGTTTCAAGATCTTGATCTTTTCTCAGGAAGTAAAAATAATATTGAGGATGAAATAGAGATTATAAAATCTAGATCTAATATTACGGATGTTGTTTTAAAATTAGGATTGAATACGTCATTTATGGTAAAAGGAACCATAAAAGATTCTGAGATCTATAAAAACGAACCCCTGAAGTTAAATTTTATTGGTGCAGATTCGCTTTTGTATAATGCAAAATTGGATTTATTGATTACTATTAAAAATGACCATGAATTTTCGCTGATAGAAGGAGAGAGTAAGGGAAGTAAAACCTATGCTTTTGGGAAAAACATTCCTTCTAAATTAGGGGATTTAATTATAACTCCGAACCCGCCATTTTTTAAGAAATATATTGGTAAAACGCTAAGAGTTGAAGTTTCTCCCCTAGAAAATGTTGTTATAGCATATCAGAAAAAGATTTTAATCTCGCCTGCAGATGATAAGTCTAATATTATCAATTTATCGTTAACAGATCCTGTTCAGGAGAAGGCTAGAGATATTCTAAATAATCTAGTTATTATTTATAATGAAAATGCGGTAGCAGATAAAAAAGAAATTGCAGATAGGACTTCTGACTTCATCAACGATAGAATTACGAGTATTTATGATAATCTAGCATCTGTAGATCAAAATGCACAAGACTTTAAAACAGATAAAGGCTTAACAGATATAGCATCAGAAGCTAATATAAATTTAAATGTTGGTGCTGCAAACGAGCAACAATTACAAAATATGACTACCCAGTTGCAAATGGCTTCCTCCATGAAAGAGATTGTTGATACGCAGAGTGGTTATGATATTTTACCAACCAATATTGGATTGTCAGATCCTTCTATTGCCAATACGACCAATAAGTACAATGAACTTGTTTTAGAGCGAAAACGCTTATTGAAAAGTTCTAATGAGAAAAATCCAATTATTGTAAATTTAGATCAGGAGTTAGCAGGGCTTAAGCGTACCATGCAATCTAGTTTAAGTGGTATGACTAATAATCTGGGTTTACAAGTAAACAGTTTAAGTAGCCAACGGTCTGTTATTAACTCAAAGATTTATTCTGCTCCTCGTAATGAAAGAGCCTTAAGAGATATTACAAGAAAGCAGCAAACAACAGAATCTTTGTACTTGTATTTGTTACAAAAGCGGGAAGAGTCACAAATTACTTTTGCTTCCGCAAGTGCTAAATCTAAAATTATTGAGTGGGCATATAATACCAGTAAGGCACCGGTATCTCCCAAAAAACCAATTATATTCTTAGCTTCTTTTATCTTAGGCCTTTTAGTTCCTTTTTCTATTATATATCTCAAAGATTTAATGGATAATAAGATCTCTAATAAAATACAGTTGGAGAAGATTGCCGTTAATAATGCCGTATTAGCTGAGTTACCTAAAATATCTAGAAGTGATTCTAAGATGGTATTAAATGATGACAGATCTGTATTGGCAGAATCACTACGAATCTTAAGGACCAACTTAGATTATTTAATCAAAAATAACAAGGTAGGAGACGAAAAAGGGAATGTTATCTATATTACTTCCAGTGTTTCAGGGGAAGGTAAAACGTTCTTATCGTCTAATTTGTCTATGATTCTGGCAAATACCAATAAGAAGGTGTTATTAATAGGAGCTGATATTAGAAACCCTAAAATTGGAAACTTCTTTAATGACAATCAAAAAAATATAGATAAGCTAAAATACGCTTCTAACGAGAAAAACAATATAGGCTTAACAGAATATCTAAAAGATGATAACATCTCCTCTAAAGAGATTATCAATTCGCTTTTAGTGAATACAAATACTATAGACATCATTTATTCTGGAAAAATACCAGCAAATCCGGCAGAACTTTTAATGAGTGATAGAATTGAAGGCTTGTTGCAAGAAATGAGTAGTTTATATGATTACGTAATTGTAGATACAGCACCTTTAATGGTTGTTTCTGATACTTTAATCATCAGTGAGTACGCTAATCATATTTTATACGTAACGAGAGCAGGAGTGACTGAAAATAGCGTCATTCAATTTCCATTAAAATTACAAGCTGAAGGAAAACTGAAGAACTTGTCATTTGTCGTGAATGATGTTAAAAATTCTGACCTAGGCTATGGTGGTAAATACGGATATGGGTATGCTGCTGAAGAAAAGAAATGGTGGAAATTTTGGGCTTAACTAAAATGATTCACTGTTCTATCTAATATTGGAAGTAAATAATCAATTGTTTTTTGATTGAGTTGAATTTTCTTAAGTTCACTGATGTGCTGAAGTCTATGGACGTCTGAAGCGATAAAATCAATTTGATTATTTTCCAATAGTTGGTAAGCACATTTCTTTACAGAATCCCCATAATAGCCTCCTAAAGACAACATATTTAATTGAAATAGGATACCCATTTCCTTATACTGCGCATATTTTTTAGTTTTATGTAGGTAATTGTAACGTTCTGGATGTGCTAGTATTGGGAAATACTGTGAAGTAGCTATTTTTTGAATAGCATCTTCAAAGTTAATTGAAGCCTGTAAATAAGACATCTCAACTAATAAATATTCATTACGGATAGGCATGACCTCAGAACGCTCTAACAAGTGATCAAAATTAGCATCAATCATATGTTCCGCAGCAGCATCAATTGAAATTTGAGTCATTCCTTTTTTCATTAACTCATTTTTTAAAAGCGCCAATGCTTGAGAAATAGTTTTAGAATTATTCGGATAATAATTGTCCATTATATGGGGCGTAGCCACAAATTTATGAACACCCAGTTGCTTGAATTCATGAATTAAATTCATGGAGTCTTCTACGGTTTTTGCACCATCATCAATTCCAGGAAGTATATGATTATGAATATCAACAAAACCATTAAGGAGATCAACTAAAAATTTTTTCTTTTGAAAAATATGAAACATGCATGCAAATTAGAGTACAAAAATACCTTATATATTAAGAAAAATCCACGCACGAACTACTTTTAAAATTATTTTATGATTTTATTACAACTTAGTACATTATCTAACCTTATTTTTGCGGAAAAAAAGTGATCATAGATTATATTATCGCCATGCTATGGAGTATTTCTCCTTTCGGAGAAGCTAAAGTGGGAATTCCTTTTGGCATGCTAAGAGGGTTAAATATTTATTTGGTTTTTTTACTTTGTTTTTCGGCCAATGTTCTTGTATTTCCATTAATGATGTTTTTTTTAGATAAAATCAATCATTACTTTCTTCGTTGGAAATTTTATAAAAAATCAGCTATCTATGTTGCTAGAAAGGCAAAAGTGGGCTCTGGTGATAAGATTATTAAATACGGCTTTTGGGGGCTTATATTTTTTGTAATGTTACCCGTGCCAGGAACAGGTGTTTATGCTGGAAGTATAGCTACATACCTCTTTAAAATAGAAAAGAAAAAAGCTTTTTTAGCCAACACTATTGGAATCTTTTTTTCTTCGCTAATTGTTTGGGTCACTACATATTTAACCATGAAAGGGATTTCTTAATATACTTTATGAAACCAGAGATATTTCTAATGGGTTTTGTGCAAAAATAAAAGATAATAGCTAGGTGACTATTTGGTTTTCACTCGTTCTTGATGTGGGGTCGCATAGAAGTTTAAGGGTTTCACTTATTTTCTTAAAAATATACTAAAAATTAAGCCTTATTATTTAGAGAAGAATTATTTCAAACATATATTTGTAGTATGAAACATAGTTTAATCATAATAGCAATTCTTATTTGCTTAAAACCTACTTTCCCGTTAATGGAGTATGTTTTTAATTATGATTATATCTCAGAAGTCCTTTGTATTAATAAAGATAAACCAGAACTAAACTGTAATGGTAAATGTTATTTAATGACAAAATTAGCGGAGGAATCTAAAGCGAATGATGCAAATAAAAAAACGCCTATTGAAAATGCTTTTTCTTTAGTCTATTTCTCAGCGTATTCTGCAGATTTTAATGCCCCTTCTAATACAACGGAATATGTAGTTTTGCCTATGACATATAGCGAAACCTTATATTCATTTAATTTCTACAACAACCTTATTAAGCCACCTATTGCGTAGTATTTTTTAATAGAAGTAAACCATAGCATTTTTATTCAAACAACAGGAGAATCCACATTTTGGCCTTTCTTGCTGTACGAATTTTTATATGCTGTAATCTTTTCTATTTCTAGGTTTTATTCAAAACTTACATTTTGAATACTTAAAAAAAACAAGGTATTAGCGCTATAAGCGCTATACGCACTTACACAATATTCTTAATAAATAATTAAATGAAAAATTTTAAAATAGCCTTATTGGCACTGATTTCTATACTTGCTATTTCTTGTGATAATGACGATGATGATGCCATGGGATTAACGGGAACTGGAGAGGTTTCGGTAACTTTTGACAATGGATATGCAGGGAACGATTTAATTTTAGGAACCACGAATGCAGCAAACACTAATGGAGAAGTACTTACGGTAACTCGCCTAAGCTACATTGTGAGTAATTTTAGCTTAATAGACGTTGATGGAAATGAATATATTTTTCCTAAAGATGATAGTTATTTTATTATCAGTCAAGAGGCAGATTTAGAAGATATCGCTTTGCCTAATATTCCTGCAGGAGAATATACGACCTTAAAATTCGGTGTGGGTATAGATGATGAGAAATTCCAACAAGGCGGTGAAGGCCAAGGAGATTTATGGACCCGTGCAGAAGCGCATAATTTAACATGGTCATGGACTGCAGGATACAAGTATATCAATTATGAAGGTACTTTTACTTCTGAATCGGTTACAGAAGAAACCGATTTTAAAGTTCATTTAGGTAGAATTGGAGATTTGGTGAATTATGAGGAAGTTAGTCTAGCCTTACCAACTACTGTTATGGTAAGTGATGAAATGGATGCTAACATTCATTTGAAAATAGATGCCTCTAAAATCTTAGTAGCTACCAATAATCTTAAGTTATCCGATAAAGCAATTTTAATGACGGATGCAGAAAAAGCACCATTAGTAGCTGTAAATACTTCAGAAATGTTTGCTGTGGATCATGTACATAACGGAAACGGACATTAAGAAATCATATAAATTACCTGCAATACGGTTCTTGTATTGCAGGTATTAATAGCATATCAATGAAAAAAACACTTATTTTTTTTAGTTTGCTCCTGATTTTTTCTTGTTCAAATGATGCCGAATATGTTGCCGTTAACGAGGCTTTAGTTTTTGAGCAGCCTAGTAATTTTCCAGCATTAGTGTATGACTTAGAAGCGAATCCACCTACGGAAATGGGATTTGAACTAGGTAAGAAATTGTTCTATGATGGAAACCTGTCACGGGTAGGCTATATTTCTTGTGGATTTTGTCATGAACAGAATTCGGCTTTTACGCATCATGGACACCAATTTAGTCATGGAGTAGATGATCTTGAGGGGACAAGGAATACACCTTCTATACAAAATATGGCATACATGTCGCATTTTATGTGGGACGGTGCCATAGATCATTTAGACCTCTTTCCTATAGCTCCAATTACCAATGCAGTAGAAATGGATGAGACGATAACAAATGTCCTTGCTAAATTAGCTGCAGACACTGAGTATCAACAGTTATTTTCGGAAGCTTTTGTAGATGGTGAAGTTACTATGGAATATTTTTTAAAAGCCTTATCTCAGTTTATGGTGATGATGGTTTCTTCCAATTCTAAATATGATAAATATGTTAGAAATGAAGATGGTATTACACTATCAATAACCGAACAAGAAGGTTTGGCTGTTTTTGAAAGTAATTGTGCTTCTTGCCACGCTTCAGATTTGTTTACGGATAATAGTTTCAGGAATAATGGTTTGGCACCAAATGCAAAACTAGATGATACTGGACGCTATTTAGCCACCAGTTTAGAAGCTGATAAATACAAGTTTAAGGTGCCTAGCTTGCGTAATGTGGCATTAACGGCACCTTATATGCATGATGGGAGATTTGGGAGTTTGGAAGCCGTATTGGACTTCTATACAGATGGGGTAGTAGCATCTGCAACCTTAGATCCAGAACTTCAGCATAACGATGCTATAGGAATACCATTAACTGATACGGATAAGATAGCGTTAGTTGCGTTTTTAAATACATTAACCGATGAAGAATATATTGATGATGAACGATTTGCAGAATTTTAGATTACAGTACCTATACATAGCATTTGTAATTAGCATACTTGGTTTCTCACAGGCCTCGGCTAATGACAAATTTCCTAGTGTGGATCCGGACCCAATCATATGTTTAGGACATTTTCACGTCCTGGATAATGTATATGATTTTTGTGATACTTGTGGTTGCGGGAGCAGTGGCGGCAGTATGGGGTACGGTACCGGATTAAACAACAATTTTATAGGCGTAAGGTACATAGGGCAACAGTACCGCTCTAGAGACGGAATTTTTAATGACTCTCCATGGATCGATGAAAATTTTAATACCATGCAGTTGTGGGGTAACTTTCCAGTATTAAAAAGAACGGTGGTAAATGTGATTGTGCCTTACCAGTTTCATAGCAGAAAATTTTCTGACAATACCACGCAGCATATTAATGGTTTAGGAGATGTAAGTGTTTTGGCAATGTATAATGTATTAAAAGTAAGACCAGATAGTATTGTAGCCATAGCTCCAGAACATTATGTACAAGTAGGAGGTGGGGTGAAAATACCTACAGGAACATTTGATAAAGCAAATAATACAGGTAGTGTTAACCCTAGTTTTCAGTTGGGGAATGGAAGTTGGGATTATGTATTAGCCGCTAATTATGGATTTAATTATAGGAATTGGGGGGTAAGTACGCTCTTAAATTATACCATAAAAACAGAAAACCCAAAAGAGTATCAGTTTGGGAATCAGTTTAACTACGCGCTAAATGCTTTTAAAACCTATTATGTAGATAATAACTTCTCATTAACGCCTATTCTAGGAGTAGCAGGAGAAATCTATGAGTCTAATAAAGAATATGGTGCACTGGTAGCAAATACGAAAGGCGATATTTTTCTAGGTAAAGTTAGTCTAGAAGCAGCTTACAGTAGATACGCGTTAGGAGTTGTTTCGATGTTGCCTATTAGTCAAAATTTAAATAATGATAAAGTGGAACTAAAAAATAGGTTGTCTATTTACTTAAATGTGAATTTTTAGGGGTAGTATTTCTCTAGTTGTCTTACAAAGGTTACCTGTATTTTAAGAATGCTACAGGTAACCTTTTTTCATTATCCTTCTTTTAAACGGAAAATTTGGTAGCCTCATCGATGATGTCTTTTGTGCTACTAACGATGAATAACAGCTTGCCTTCGATGAGTGGTTTTTTTATGGTTAAAAGTCGTTTTAATGACGATGAATGACCTTTTGAAACTTGTGTAATTCACTGAAATACAGTTTATTACTACTCGTCGACTATAACGGTCCATTCGTGTGTTTTACGCTTACAAATATTGAAATAGGACGTTTCTTTGTGGTGGAATTAACCTACAGAAATAAGTATCTTATGTTTAGAATTAAATTTTTATCAATCGCTTTCCTTGCTTCTTTATTCACATTAACATCGTGTTCAACAGCTACCCAAGAACAGGAAGTAGCTATATATGAAAATGTTTCCATATCAACTATTGAAGAAGAAGTTTTAGAGTTAGTAAATGAATATAGAGTTTCTGAAGGTTTAGAGGTAGTTCTTTTTGGCGCAGTAGCATATGATTTTGCAGTATCCCATAATGAATATATGATTGCGCAAGGGGAAATAAGTCATGACAATTTTAATAGTAGATCTACGGATTTAACGATTAAAGCGCATGCCGATTTTGTTTCTGAAAATGTAGGCAAAGATTTTACAACGGCTAGAGGTGTTGTAAATGCTTGGATCAATAGTCCTGCTCATAAAAAAGTTATGGAAGGAGATTTTACCTATACAGCAATTAGTGTAGAAGAAGATGCGGATGGAGTTCTTTATTTTACACAATTATTTTATAAATAACATTGAATATAAACGGATTGAAAATATTCAGATATTTTTCAGACGGAATTATCTCTAGTTCTTGTTACTTTATTTAACTTAATCACTTAACACTCCGAGGTATTAAGTGTTAATTACTAATTCATACTTTAGCTTATAGGAGCTTTTATTGGATATTTTTATGGTTTTATACTCCTTGTAAATTTACTTTCACCACAAATAAGCAATATTATACAACAAATTGCCATGCATTTCATCGAAATTAAATAGTTGTTCGAAATAAAATTCTTACAAATTAATATTATTGTAGTCCAAAACTTACAAAGTTTAACTTAAAACTTTTGATATGGCTACATCTTTACACTTCGGAAAAAAGCTTTCTAATGGGCTTTTAATTATCTTTTTTTTATCACTTCAATCCGTTTTCTCGCAGAACAGATCCTATGCTACTATTGTAGCTAGTGAAAGTAATGTAGATAATGCAGCAAATAGTACGGATCAGGACTTAAATACGAGTGCTTCCATAAGAGCTAGTTCTGGTTTGGCTTTAGGACTAGGTGCATACGCTGGGTATTTAGAATTACGTTATCCTACTCCGCTTTTAGCAAATACTACCAGCTATATAAAGGTAAGTTCTGAAGACGAGTTGCTTCCATTTTTATTAGGAGGAAACTTAGGAAATTTACTAGCCAATATAGGTGGTACAGTGCTATTAGGAAATCAAGAGTTTTTGGTAGAAGCTAAGAATGGTGCTACTACCGTTCTACAAGCGAACACAAATAATGCCACTAATTTTGCAGCAGCATCTTCGCGGATTGTTGTGGACCAAGCTGGAGATTATTTTGTAGCAATGACCCCTAATCTTCCTTATGATAGACTTCGGTTCACAAATAATTTGGGTTCTTTAATAGGGATTAATAATACAAAAAACTTGGCTGTTTTTGGCGCGTTCCATGGGGAAGGTACTATAGATTGTGGAACACCTTCTTTTACCTCTTTTAATGGAAGCGGTCTTAGTTTAGATTTATTAAACCTTGGAGGGGCAGGAGTAACAAATCCTGAATTTGCTATGGATGGCAATCCTAGTACTGCTTCAGAGATGAGTTTAGGAATTATAGCAGTAGCCGCTACCATAGAACAGACATTTTATTTTGATTCGGTGTCTAATCCTACAGATCAAATTTATATGACCATGGCTATAAACCCTTCTTTACTGCAACTTGGTATTCTGGATAACATTACTGTAAACGGTATGAATGGTGCGAACGAAGAGTTCTCAGCTACACTAACTTCCTTATTAAGTTTAGATGTTTTAACACTTCTACAAAGCGGAGATGCTACTACCTTTAGTTTTAATCCTGGCACGAGCATAGATAAAGTTACACTTGGTTTATCTTCTTTATTAAATGTCGCTCTACCGCAGAATATGAATATTTTTGAAGTATTTCTAGCGCCAGCAGTACCGGTTTTAGATGCGTCATCAACCTCAATAGCAATTTGTGAAGGATCATCGGCTAATTTAGTGGCCACTACGCAAGATAGTACTTCTGAATTACGTTGGTATGATGCTGCAGTTGGGGGTAATTTATTAGCCACTTTAAATTCAGGAGACTCATATACTACACCCGTTTTAATGGAAGATCAAACCTATTATGTAGCGGCGGCAACACCGGGATGTTTAATAGCATCTCCTAGGTTGGAAGTACCTGTAACTGTGGTAGCTACTCCTACAGCAAATGACATTAGTGTTTCAGGTAATGAGTTTCCGTTTTGTTCTTCTAGTGCTGTTATTCTTCATCCTTCCAGCGCTATTGAAGGAGAATATTTATGGTATTTAGATCAAAATAAAGCGGTGGAAATTATGGATGGTATGGTAGATGGCGGGGTAAGCTATACCATTAGTGCTATAGATGGGAGTTTAACCGTTACAGGCTTAGATGAAACAAATAGTCCATACACGTATTATGTAAGTTTAGAAGAAGCAAGTGCAGGTTGTGAGAATATTGTAGGAGACTTAAAAGAAGTTCAAGTTACTGTTGTTGATTCTAGTACCAGTGCTTTAGTAAATTTAGATGTAGATTCTGGGATCATCTTATTGGATGAAATTATTGGTTTCTTTGGCGCTGATAGTGCTACCACTATTTCTGGTGCAGTAACTGGTGATGTTGTTGCAGGAGATGTCATCAATCTTTTGGTGAATAACACGCTATATACCGGCATTTTAGACGCCGATTTAAATTTTAATATTACGGTTGATGGAATTGATTTGGTAACCGATTTAGATAATATTCTTGATGTTTTTGTAGAAGGTGGTGTCTGTACCAATTCAGGGAATGCATTGATAGATTTACCAGATATCACAGTAAATGCTACTTTACAAGAGTTTTGTGCATCAGATAATCCAACCTTAGCAGATTTAATTATCGACCCTAATCTAGCCCTTTTCGATGCCTTAGATATCAATGTAGCAGCAGACCTAAATACGCCTTTGATAGACGGAAGTGTTTATTTTGCTGGAATTTTAAATATTCCTAATTCCATTTTACCAAGAGTGCAGATTACTGTAGGCATCAGTAGTGTTCCTGCTCCTACAACTTCTGAAATTAATCAAGAATTTTGTGAAAGTAGTGAGGCTACAATTGGTGATATTCAAGTAAATGAGACAGATGTAGTTTTTTATGATAGTGAAACGCAAGGAACTGTTTTAGATCCTTCTAGTCCGTTGGTGGCAGGTACTTATTATATTTCTTCTGTTGTGGATGGTTGTGAAAGTACAGAACGATTAATCATCAATGTGAGTATTGTAGCATCAGACATGGCAACAATCACAGGAGAACGCGAGGAGGTTTGTATAGATCGGGAATATAGCTACACGACAGAAGATAATCGCCAAAATTATATCTGGGAGGTGGAAGGAGGTACAATCGCTGAAGGCGGGACAAGTACGGATAATTTCGTTACAATACTGTGGGATGATTTACAAGATACGTCACTTAGTGTTTCTTATGAAAACACAACAGGATGTGGAGCAAGTGTCAGTGAGACCGTGGCTACAATTACGTGTGGCGAGGTATTGGGTGAAGAATTTGGGATATTGGTTTATAATGAGTTTACACCGAATAATGATGGCTTTAATGACTATTTTGTAGTGAAAGGAATTCTGAACTATTCTTCTAGTGTACAAATTTATAACCGTAATGGAAACCTCGTTTTCGAAACCGAAAACTATCAAAATAATTGGAATGGTATTGCTACAGTTTCGGGCGTTCTTAATTCAGGAGATGATTTGCCTTCAGGAACGTACTACTATGTGATCAATATTCCTGAATTAGAAAAAGACCTGATGGGTTGGTTACAATTAGTCCGATAATAAACTGTGTTTTTTTGTCAATTTCAAAATTTAAGTTATACCAAAATCAATACTTATGAACGCATTTCAAATACCTACAAAACTGTTGCTCTTTTGTTTTCTGGTACCTGTATATCTGGTGTTTGCGCAACAGCCACCTCAATATACGCAGTACATGTATAATACCATGGTTTTAAACTCTGGTTACACAGGAACAAGTTCTAAAATTGAAGCATTATTATTACACCGCTCGCAATGGGTGGGCATAGACGGGTCTCCTGAGAACCAAGCATTTTCTATTCATGGAAAATTAAAAGAAAATATAGGATTAGGCCTCAGTGCTACCAATGATAATTTAGGAGCTTCTAATGCCATAGAAATTAATGGGAATTTTGCTTACGAAATACAAACAGGGTATTATACCAAGTTATCTCTGGGGGTAAATGCAGGTGTAAACCTTTTAAATATAGATTATTCAAAAGGCATTTACGAGAATGACCAAGACCCATTGTTTCAAGAAAACCTAAATTCCACACGGCCTATTCTTGGGCTAGGAGCCTTTTTTTACAGTACAAATTGGTATGCAGGTTTGTCTACTCAGAATATTTTGAATTCTCAAATATTTGATGATAAGGAGTTAATTACCAATAGAAAAAGTCAGTTTTATTTCATGGGAGGCTATGTTTTTGATTTGTCAGAACGCTTAAGATTTAAACCAACAGTATTAACCAAGCATGTTGCAGGAGCTCCTATAACGGTAGACGTTTCTGGTAACTTTCTAATCAATGAAAAATTGAGCTTAGGACTTGCTTATAGGTATGATGATGCCGTAAGTGCTTTAGCCGGATTTAACGTATCAGAAAAATTTTTTATAGGATATGCTTATGATTATACGCTTACAGATTTAAATAATTACAATGATGGTTCTCATGAAATTATTTTAAAATACAGCATTTTTGATCGTAATAAAAGAGCATTATCCCCAAGATTCTTTTAAAAAACAATACTATGAAAAACGTAATTTTATTATTTATTATATTTTCTTCTACGGTTGTTTTAGCACAAAGTAAAGAAGAACGAGCAGATGATCATTTTAAGGAGTTTAAATTTGATGCGGCTATAAAATTATATGAAGAACTTGCCTCAGATAAGAAGAAACCTTCCTTACACATAATACAGCAATTAGCAGATTGTTATTTTAATGTAAATGATTATCATAACGCTAAAGAATGGTACAACAGATTGTATGCTATTCAGGGTAAAAAAATAGAGGAGGGTAATCTTATTAAATTGGTACAATGTCTCAAAGCAGATTTAGAAATAGAAGAGGCCGATAATGTACTCAAAGCATATTACACGAAGCCTGCTAAGCTAAAAATGATATTGGCACAAAAAGCATATTTGGATAGTATATCTAAAGAAAAACCCAGATTTAGCATTGAAAATGCATCATTTAACAGTAAAAAATCAGATTTTGCACCTTATTTATATATCAATGGTTTGGTATTTGCCTCTGCTAGGGATACCTTAAAATCTAGCAAGCTTTATCCTTGGAACCAGCAGCCGTATTTAGATTTGTACATAACGAACCCCAAGCAAACGGACTATACGCCTGTAAAGTTTTTAGAAAATATGGAATCAGATTTTCATGATGCTACTATTGCATTATCATGGGATGCTAAGACCGTCTATTTTACGCGAAATTTTATAGAGAAAAATAAGCTAAGTGCAAATGCAGACGGACTCTCTAATATGCAAATATTAAAAGGAAGTATTGTAGCAAATGAATTGGTGAATATTACTTCTATGAGTTTTAATAGCAAGGAATATTCTTGTGGACATCCCACAATTACGGCAGATGGAAATTACATGTATTTTACGTCTAATATGCCTGGCGGCTATGGAGCATCTGATATTTATAGAGTAGAGCTCAATAGCTCGGGAGATGCAGGAAAAGAGCCTGTTAATCTAGGGCCAACCATTAATACTAGAGGACGTGAAATGTTTCCTTATGTTGTGAATGATGTGTTATATTTTTCTTCTGATGGACATTATGGATTAGGTGGTTTGGATATTTTTGCATCGGCCATACTTTCAGAAGCAGAATTTTCATTACCATTAAATAGGGGAGAACCTATCAATAGTAATATGGATGATTTTTCCTATATACGCGAAGTAGCCTCAAATAATGGATATATGGCTTCTAACCGTAGTGGAGGCATAGGAGATGATGATATTTATTATTATGAAGGTATACAGCCTACAGATTGCTTGGAATATTCAGGAACTGTGTTTGATGAAAAAACTGGAGAACCGTTGTATGAAGCTACTGTAGAAATATACGATTCGGAAGAAGGTTTGGTTTTAGCAACCAAAACAGATATGGAAGGCTATTATAACTTTATTCTCCCGTGTAACACCACGAATAAATTGGTGTTTTCTAAGAAAAAATACTCAAAAAAGTCGGTTACAGTAACTACGGATGAAAACCCTAAAGCTCAATCAACAAATAATAAAGTGTATCTAACTCCTTTTGAAAGTTTAGTAGTTAATGATAATGGTGTTGAAAAGATTATTGTAGAGCCTATTTATTTTGATTACGATAAGTATAACATTACGCCAAGAGCAGAAATACAATTAGAGAAGGTATTGTTTGTTCTAAGAGAATTTCCGGCCATTAAGATAAAAATTGAATCACATACAGACGCTAGAGGAAAAGATGCTTATAATTTAAAGTTGTCCGATAATAGAGCAAAAGCTACTCGTGATTATTTAATTTTAAAAGGGATAGCTGCGAGCAGAGTTGAAAGTGCCTATGGGTATGGCGAAAATCATTTAAAGAATGAATGTAGTAATGGAGTTTCTTGTTCAGAGCAACAACATTTAGTCAATAGAAGATCTGATTTTATTATTGTATCAAAATAAAAAATATCTTCAAACCAACTATAAAAAAGCATCATAATTATGATGCTTTTTTACAGTTGGTTTCTGTGAAAAACAAGCGGCTTTATATCTTCCCAGTTAAGGAAGTTAATCGGTTTAAAGCATCAAATTCAGCACTTAAAACCTTTGCATTTTTAAGACCTTCTATTTTATGTTCCGTTCGGTGTATGTTAAAACCACGATCTATTAAATAATTAAGGAGCGCATTTTTATGTTGTACCGTTATTCCTGCGATTAATTGAGGAAAACAAGTCAATACTTTCTCTATTTTATCCATTTCAATCTCAGGAATCCGATCATCATCTATCGTAACTACGAGCGTTCCTTGCCCGTAATTAGCACAGTAATAACTTCTGGAAGAAAAATGGCCACAGGCCAGCATTCCTATTTTGTGCTCGAAACCTTCCTCCACATTAAAATGACTGTCCGTAAATTCTTTAATATTTTTTTCTTCTCCTAACGCTTTGAGCTTTCTAGATTGCACTAATAAGTTTTCAGGAATACCACTTTGCGTATTTGCCCAGCCCCACATCCAAGAGTTGTTATTAAAAGATAAAGAACCTATTACTTGAATAGGAAGTTCCAAGTCTCCAAAGAGAATACTTCCTTTTCCTAAATCTAGTTGCCAACCATGGGAACCAATAAAGTCGCCAAAAATAAGCTGTTTTTCAAAAGATAAACCTGCGTGTGATTCAAAAAGGCTTTCGAAGCTATTCCATTCAGCTTTGCTGAGGGTTTTAAAATTGTTCTGTTCTGGGCTGTTATCTATATTCTCTGACATCTGTTAGTATTTTAACTATTTTTACATTTCCCGCAATAGCCTCTTTTGGTGCTCAGTATTAGTGAATTTACCGCTAGTTATGACTATATAGACTAGCGGTAAATTACTTTAACTATAGTATGCTTGTTAGTTATCCAAAGGTATGGTACCAGCAATATTCCCTTCTTTTATTACAAATAACATATTGGCAATTGGCGCATTCCCGTAACTATCATCTTCCCAGGCTTGTTGATGTAAGTGCACGAATGAGCTTAATAATTCCTCACCGGCATCTCTAGAGATAACCATCATGCATGTTCTTCTAGGAATAGTAACCAGCAATTCTTCTGAATTGAGCATTTGATGTGCTTTTAACATGTGGTTGGGAGATAAAATTCTTTCACTGGAAAAGTCTAGTCCGCTAGAGGTGAGTACCTTATTTTCTAAAGTTTCTGAATATTCAAATTCAGTATTGTAGTTTTCCAAATTCTGAAATGCCTCTTGTAATACTTTATTGGCATCCATAGTTTCTAAATGCTTGTGCGTTAAGAATACAAAATTATCAGGAGTGTCATACCCAAAGCCTATTACTACTTTAGGATTTTCTTCATCACCTATTAATGTAGATTTAATTGCGCCTGCTTTTAGACCAATCCAATCTCCAGGTTTTAGAATTGGGTAAATTTTATGAAGTCCACTTTCCGTTTGCTCCACAATTTTTTCAATTTCTTCGTTGGTTTTTTCTTTTCCTGAAATTGTAGTACTCATGCTGTATTTATTTTTTTGTTTATAACAAATTTAAGGGTGCCTATAAAGTTTTTTATCACGGTATTCAGCTATTTTAAAAAATAATAGAAAACCGAATATGGCCTATGCCGCTCCGATGATCTCCTTAAAGGCTAGGGGAGTTATTAGTCTACTTTGTACACCAACTTCATGGTAATAGAGGCTGTTTTTTCTCTAGAGCTAGTATTAAAAGTTCCACCCCAAGAATAATCTTCACCAGAATTTTGACCTGTAATTTGAAAGATTCCCATTTTAGCAGATTCTAGGTGGCTTAAATCCCCTCCCGAAAATTTGGCTATATTTTCTGCGCGTAATCTCGCGTCTTCTGTAGCTTTAGAAATCATTTCAATTTTTAAATCGGCCAGTTTGGTATAGTAATACCTAGGAGATTCTGAATAGAACTGCACACCTTGATTCAGCAATTCTGTAATTTCTCTAGATACTTTTTCAATTTTATCTACGTCTTTAGATTCTATTTGTACGGATTGCGTAAGGCTATAGCCTACAAATTCTTCACCAGCATACTCTCCATTGGTATTGTATAATTGTTTGGTTTTTTGATTTGTTTTTACGGCGCTATAGACGAGCTCTTCGGTTTTAATTCCCATTTTAGTTAAATAGTCATTTATTGTCGCTTTATTTTTTTCTAAGTTTAAATATGCTTGTTTCAGATCTTCATCTTCTGCATTAAAACTACCTTCCCAAACAATAAGGTCTGAAGAGAAATCTGTTTTTCCTAATCCGGTTACTTGAATTTCCCCAGCTACTTTAGCTCTGTCCGTATATGCTTTTCCTAGAAAGATTGAAGCTACTACGATGGCTATTCCAAAAATAAGGGCACTTGTGTATTGTTTCATATGGTGTAATTTTTAATCAAGGTTCTATTATAATTAAGCGATTGTTTCTACCAATAAGACCCTACTAAAAAGGTCATGCGGATAAAGGCGATAACACTTTCATCGGTTAAGGTTAATGGTGCTTCTATCGTGGTAATTTCATCACCATCTACAAAAACCACAAATAAGCCGTCTTTAAAAGCGACCATTACATTGTCTATAGCTTCTTGTACTACAGCAAGATCTTTATTAGTTAGTTCCCCAAAATCGACCTTGCCACTTTCGGCTTGCTCTTGAATGTCTGTTGGACTTAAAAAACCGACGACATTTACTTCTAGTCTTTTTTTATTAAATGCTTCTACTTGGTTTTTTACGCAAGCCTCCAATAATTCTTTTAATGTTTTTGGCGTACTTTCAAAGGTTAAGGGGAACTGCTTCACCTTTTTTTTACCTAATCTTTTGAGCTGTATTGTTAGCGCTTCCATGTATACTTCTATTTTTTATTGCGTTAGGGATTGTCGTGAAAAGCCCGGAATGCGATAGCAAGAGGACTTGCAACAAAAGCCCGCCCCACCAAAGTGGGGAACGCCCTTATTATTTAAAAATCAGCTATTTATTTGTGCCAAAATTGTTGGATCTTGGATTTCTGTGGGACTTAAAAATCCAAGAACATTTACTTCTTCCCTTTTTTTTACCTAATCTTTTGAGCTGTATTGTTAGTGTTGCCATGTATACTTCTATTTTTTTATTGCCTTAGGGATTGTCGTGAAAAGTCCGGAATGCGATAGCATGAGGACTTGCAACAAAAGCCCGCCCCACCAAAGTGGGGAACGCCCTTATTATTTAAAAATTAGCTATTTATTTGTGCCAAAATTGTTGGATCTTTTATTTCTGTGGGACTTAAAAATCCAAGAACATTAACTTCTTCTGTTTTTTTTTATCTAATCTTTTGAGTTGTATTGTTAGCGCTTCCATGTATACTTCTATTTTTTATTGCGTTAGGGATTGTCGTGAAAAGCCCGGAATGCGATAGCATGAGGACTTGCAACAAAAGCCCGCCCCACCAAAGTGGGGAACGCCCTTATTATTTAAAAATCAGCTATTTATTTGTGCCAAAATTGTTGGATCTTGGATTTTATTATCTTCGGATAAGAGTTTTATTTTTGAAATAATCTCTGCCGATTTTGGATCGTCATCTACAAAAGGTAAAAACATACGCCCTCTATGCTGACTATGCACCGGAAGGATGGCTAATGATAAGCCATTTTTGCTCACTTGGCCGCTTCCTAAATGTATGCTATACTCGCCCAAAGTACCTGCCACTAAGATATGACGCTCTTTAACCGTAATGTTTTTAAGTTTAAATAGCTGTGCCGATTCGGTGGCCAAAGCAGCACGCATTTGTAATGTACTATGGCTGGCTTCTGGATCTACGCCACCCACATGGGCAACACTTACCACAAGATCTATGTCTCTCATAATTTCACTAAAAACTACCGTAGGCACATCTTTTAGCGGAATTGGTTTGTAATTTTCTAGGGAGTAGAAAACAATATGTTCTAAGGTTGGCGCCTCGGTATCTGCAGGGGAGAACCAATCAGCCATGGCATACATTGTTGCCATAAGCCCAAGTTTATGATATACTTTTTGCAAGCCATCTTCATGGCTCACCGTCCAACCACGACCGCGTAATAAAGCAACCGTTTTTTGCGGCTGAATTTGATGCCCTTGGTAACGCTCTGACTTTGCACCAAGCTCTAGCTCATCTTTAGTCACCAAATACAATTCTCTAAAAACTTGCTTAAAGGGTTGTACTAAACGCTCTGCAAAGAGGTATTTCTGGTACAGATCCCATTGTACGGCTTTGTATAAATGCGATGGATGGGCGATGACCAAAACAGCATCTTCTTTTAAACTATGCTTTTTGCCTTCAGTATCTGTTAGTACGCCGTTAGCATAAAAACCAGAAATTTCTTTTTCAGGAGAAAATAGCACCAATTTGCTTAGCATTACTTTTACAATAGGGTGCTGCATTATTTTATGAATCTCTGCTGCGGTAAACTTATCTTCGTTTACCATAGCATTTTCTAGGGACAAACGGGTTCTGCTGTATTGTTTTGATAAATAAGATTTCCCTTCTTTTAAAGCCAATACTTGTTTATCTTTTTTATACTTAGCGGGAATAGACTTTTGTTTTTTATCGCCTTTAGTAACTACAATATCAGTTTTTCCTTGATCTGTGATGACCAATTCTATAACGGCATCATCAAAGGTGAGCACTGCATTTTCCATGATTGCGATGGTTGCTTTACTTTCCATAGCCCAACTAAAACGTACGCGATCTTGAAAACCGGCATTTCTGGACAAGTTATCTAAGGCAATTTCTACCGCATTTTTCTCGCTTTCTTGACGCTGCGCTCCAAACTGTTTGCTCTCTTTTAAAAACTGTTGCAATAAGTTGTAGCGTTTTAATAAATCTTTTTCTGGTATGGTTTTACTCAAGGGGATTAAGCCCAAAGCACGCACATAGTCTTTATCTCTTTTTTCTGTAATTTTCTTTAAGGTTTCGGTAATTTTTACCTCCCCTAGCATTACGCTAGAGTACAGTTTTACTTGTCTATGACCATTACCATCTGTAATATATTTTGCGGCATCATGGAGTATTTTCCAATTGGCTTTTCCTATGCTTTTGTACACTTTATTGAACCAATCTATATCTATGGCACCAATAGAGAAGTCCGATTTTGGAATGTTAGAGTACCTAGAAATAATGGTTTCTTTTTCGCTACTCATATAATCAGATGCGTGCGCTTGGAACCACCAAACGGCGTCTTCTAATTTTTCTAACCCTAGATATTCGCCCACAAAACCGGCCCATTGCGTAGCATAACAGGCAAGTTCTACCAAACGTTTTTTAGGAATGTTGGCTTCGTCTGCAAGCGTAGCAAAATCGGCATAGCTTTCTGTTTCTTTAAGTACACTCTTTTTTAAGATAGCACTGAACTTAGATTTTTTCGTATCGCCATAATAACTATAGCCACGCTCAAAAGTATCCTTGCCCATACGCTGTAGTATTTTAAACACATACGCCACACCTTCTACTTTGCTAAGGCTAGAAATGTATTCTGATGCTTCTGTAGCTAGATCTCCACGTTCTAATTCTACCGAAAGTATATTTGTTTTTAAATCCTTAAAAATGCCTTTTGGAATTAAGCTTATATCTAAATTACCGTTCCGGATTCTGTAATTCTGAGCACCATCTAGCATAGCCATTAGCTCAGCGGAGTTTAGTGCTTGAAAAAGTAAATCGTCTTCAGTAATTAAATTCTTTTGAAAAAGTAGTAAAGAGATTGTTGTAAATGGTAATACAAGACCTCTACTGGTATTTCTTTTTTCTGTGGCGTCAATTATATTTGTAATGGGTTTTGGATATCCAATGTATTGCGCTACCAAAAACATTTTTATATCCCAGAATCGTTTTAACTGCGCCTCATCGGCAAACTTTTTTAATTCTTCTTCATTTATAACACATACCAATCCGTCAATAACATCAATCCAATGGTAGTTGTCATGTCCGTACCTATTGCCATAGGAGAACTTACTTGTTTTTAGGTCTTCAGGGAAATTGGCAATCGTATCTTCCCATAAATCTAATTTAAAACTTAGTACAGCGGCCCTATCTGCATAGGCATTAAATAAGCGCTTTAATATTTTTGTATACCTAGAATTTGTACTGTAATAGCTACGTTCAGGAATCGTTAAATTAATTTGCGTTAAGTCTGGTACATATTGTTTGGTGTATTCTTCTAAAGCTTTATAATTACCATAGGGCGCATTAATTCTATTGATGTATCGAATGGCGGAAAACATCTCAAAATCATTAAGATTGCTTTCCTCATACCATTTTATCCAAACCGCTGCTAAGGGAATGTTTTGTAAATGTACTTCAGGGCCAACCTCGTCTTTAATTCTTTTAATTTCTTGAATACTATTGCCGATTAAAGTGGTGCTGGTTTCGCCGTCATACGCTTCAAATTGATATTCGTGATTTCTATGCTCCTGTACTAAGGCGATTAAATTATTAACGGCTGTAACTATTTTAGGCTCGTCTATAAAAGCTCTAAACTTAAAATTAGCTGTAGTAATCCCAAGCTTATTAAAAAAGCTTTTTTTATCATCAAACTTACGTTGTGGCGTATATAGAGGAGAGAGATTGTGATAATCTACAGCGCCAAAACCATTGCTATACCCGTATCCATTTTTTGTCTTAGAGAACTTCCCTAAAAGAACACTTTCATTTTTACTATGTTTTGGACGCTCTTTGAATAAGGCTATCTGTTCTTGTACAAATATTGGATATTTTTCTTCTTCTGCTACAAGGGTTAGCATTTCTAGTGCTGCCAAACGTTGGTCTACGCTCTTGGCAGTGATTAAATGTTGTGTACTTTCTTTAAAGGTTTTTTCAGGTTGTTTAATGAGTAATTTGATTAAACCAGCACGGAGGCTTTTGTTTTTCCGACCTAATAGGTCTTCTACAATGGCTAAATCTTCTTGGTATAAGGGCATGTAATGAAATACCTGTATGCCGGTAGCCATGACCGATTCATTCCTATCTCTAATGGCTTGGTGTGCTAAATTTCGTTGCCAAGCATCCGGAGATAAGGCTAATTGTTTGGGTGTGGTATTCCCATAATTGTATCCAAATGAATAGGTGTAATGATCAGGGAATATTTTTCTGATGTAGCTTTCACGTACCTCTGAAGGTAAGTTGCTTATGTTCGCGGCGAGTAAAGATAATTGGTCCTCTTTGGCATTTCTGATCATAAAATTGAAGAAGAAATTAGGTTGTACCGTAAAGCTCAGCCAAGAGAATACTTTGCCATCATACACTTTGCCTTCTTTGGGGAGCCCTTCTGCTACCTTTTGTATGCGGGTAAACAGTTCTTCGTCTATTTCTAAGGCTGGTAAATTTACGGTAAGCCAATAATCTAAAGCAGGGTTTTTCCCTAGCTCTTTTTTGTAATAATCTACAATAGATTTATTGGTACGTTGCGTCTGACTCACAAAGTAAAGACCTAGTAATTTTTTCTCTAACGTATCTGTAGTATAGACTAATTCTAATGCCTTTTGATTGGCCACATCTACATCAATTAAGGCTATCGCCCATAGACCCACATAGATTTCTATATTGTCATCGCTTTTTAAAAGGGTGTCAATGTCTTTTAGGTTTAAAATATACTGCTGACTTAGTTCTAGAATTCTTTTTATGGTGGCCTTTTTAGGAGCTTCCCAACCAAAACCAAACCAGGTATCTACAGCTCTTACCACACTACTAAAACGCGTTAAATCATGCTCTAAAATAACCCCGATAATATGCTTTAAGGCACCATGACTCGTTTCATCTAAAGATTCTAGTATGGTTTGTCTTAGGCCTTCTTGGCGCTGTGCAGCCAATAGTAATTTAGAAACCAATTCCCAATGCTCTTCTTTCTGGGTGAGCAATAAACCTTTGATGATATCCCTGCTTACCCCGCCAATTTCATCTTCGGCTTGTAAAATATCTTTAACCACCTCTAGGACTAATTCTGGTTTATGTTGTAATACCGTTCCAAAAAAGTAACTGTTCTTATGATCATAGTAGGTGCTGTACTGAAACTGCTCTACTAGCGATAAGGCCCCAAAACCTTTACGGCTAAAAGCTAAAAAGCTTCTGAAATAATTTAATTTGTTATACAGGTGCTGGGTATTTACTTTGGCTCTAAAAGCCCTTCTATTGTAACCCGTTTGATAAGGAAGATAATCAAACACACTCCACATAGCTGCTAAATAGGGGGTTTGCACTTCTCCGTATAACACTAAGCCTAAACGCATCCCTTCTTCGGTTGTCCACGGGTTTACCGTCGTAGCATCATCAAAAACATTAGAGAAAATAGCTATGGTTTCATGCTGCTGCCTAGGTTTCAATAAATCGGCAATAATTAATCCTAATATTTCATAAGGGCGAGAAAATTTTTTAAAATCGGTGTCTGTTAGTTTCTCTTTTTTGTGTTTCTTAATGTATGCTTGTGCTTTTTCAAATGGAATCATAGTGGTGCTATTCTTTTGATGTGTTTTTTATTTTATTAGTCCGTTTTTATAGGCCCCTAGTGTAAAAGCTAGTTGATTTTTAAAAATAGCTTTTAGGTGTTTTTTAGGGCGTAGTGTAAGGCCTAATTGAAAATGTTTGTGGTGGTCATATCCCATGTATTCTTGTGCCACAAAACGTACTTGTGCTGTATTGGTAGCGCTATTATAATCTAAGACCGTAAAACTGGGTGTTAGAAATTGCATAGAAGCCGTTTCGCTTAAGAAATAGAGGAATGCTTTATAGGTTTTAATTTTTGAAATCTGAATGTTATTTAGTTGCGCTAGTTCTTTGATCCAAGAATCATTTTTTAGGGCTTTTAAAACCGATTTTTCTGTAAAAAGGTCCTGTAGTGGTACTTTTTGTTGGGTACGTACGTCTACCGTTGTAATGCCTAGGATATTGCCCATAGGGCCACAAGCTTCTTGCGTAGCCTCACCATATTCGTAACTATAATAAGGTCCCACTAAAGAAAGCGGGTGGTAGTAAGAAGCATAAAACACTTCACATCCCGTAGGCTCGGTTATGTTATTCGTAAAAAAGTTGCGACTATCTATTTTGGTATCATAGATAACAACATCCTTATAGCTTGCTTTTGTGGTGGTTATTTTAAAATTGTTTTGTTCAAATAGGAGGGAGTCTTGTGGTGTGTTTTTTAGTTGCGCACAAAGAGGAGTAATACCAACGAGTAGGAGGAGGAGTAGGTAGTTAATGTTTTTAATTCTTATGTGGTGTGGTGTGTGCATATGTTATAAACAGATTCTGTTTTATCTTATTTTATACCCGCCTAAATTCTTTTGCAATTTAGAAGGAATGCCTTGTTTCTACATCCCTGAAAAAAGGGATATTTTGTTTTTTTAATGAAAATACGAGACCTAGATTTAATAGAGTATTCAAGAAATTCTCTAAAGATGATCTACCTGTAGTAAGTACTTTCTAAACCTATCGTAAAAAAAACTAGAATTGTGGCGCTGCATAGCAACTATGATCTATTGATTCTATTATCTAAAAATACTTGTCACAACACTTTAACACTTATCGTATTAAAAACGGAAACTTTTGTAAGTTAGCGCGCCTAATTTAGGGCATGGGCTATTTTAGTCCCCTGTATAAATTTTTTGATGAATACCATAAAAGACTAGAACGTTCCTTGCGGTCTGTTTTTTGGAGACCAATAACACAAAATATGATCACATTTATAACGGCTTTTATTCTATTGATACTAGGCTATTTCACCTATGGTAAATTCGTAGACAAAACTTTTAAATCTGATGCCAACAAAACTACACCAGCACATACTTTACAAGATGGGGTAGATTTTGTTCCTATGAATAGCAACAAAAACTCTTTTATTCAAATTTTGAATATTGCGGGAGTCGGACCCATATTTGGTCCAATCTTGGGGGCATTGTACGGACCTTCTGCTTTTTTATGGATTGTATTTGGGTCTATCTTTGCAGGGGGAGTTCATGATTACCTTACAGGAATGATTTCCATACGCTATGGAGGAGCACATTTGCCAGCTATGGCATCACGGTTCTTAGGTAAAGCCTTTAGCCATGTGGTAAACTTATTTACGCTATTACTTTTAGTGTTGGTAGGGACCGTTTTTGTTACGGCACCTGCCGAAATGATTAATGCCTTACTAGGTGATTCTGATTATTTAAAAGTGATCATTTTAGGAATTTTCGTCTACTATATTGTTGCTACGGTTTTGCCTATAGATAAAATAATAGGAAAAATATATCCTGTGTTAGGCGTGTTATTAATTCTTAGTGCCATCGGGATTTGTATTGGGATGTTTATGTATGGGAATCCATTGCCAGAATTAACGCTGGAAAATTTACATCCTAAAAAAATACCGTATTATCCAGTTATCTTTCTAACCATCTCTTGTGGCGCCTTATCTGGTTTTCATGCCACACAGTCGCCTATAATTTCACGTACGATAGACAATGAAAAGGACGGTAGAAAAGTGTTTTATGGGATGATGATTCTGGAAGCTTTTATTGCTATGATATGGGCAGCGGCTTCTATGAGTTTATTAGATACAGAAGAGCTTAGTGCTTTATTGGCAGAAGGTGGCCCTGCTGCGGTTGTTAATAAAATTGCCATTATATTATTAGGGACCGTTGGAGGTACGGTGGCTATTATTGGGGTAATTGTATTGCCTATTACGTCAGGAGATACTTCTTTTAGAGCCGCCCGTATGATCATTGCAGATTACTTAAACATAGATCAAAAAGTGTTGCGCAATAGGTTTGCTGTAGCCATCCCTCTATTTGCTATTTCTTTTATCCTTACCAATATGGATTTTCAACTGTTATGGCGTTATTTCTCTTGGTCTAACCAAGTGACTGCCGCTATCGCCTTATGGATAGGAACCGTTTATCTATACGAAAACAAGAAGCAGTACATCATTGCCTTAGTACCTGCATTCTTTATTACTTCAGTAATATTTTCATATATATTTTATGATCCAACCATTGGTTTTAATATGAGTCCTACGACCTCTAATTGGATAGGGCTGATACTTACTTGCTTGCTGACTGCTTTATTTTTCATGATAATGAAAAAAAGAAAAACAGCTTATCCCGCTAAATAGGATAAACTGCTTTTTATTTGTAGGTATTTAAAATACCTGAAGCGAGTAAGTACGCCTCATGATACTTTTAAATTTTTACAGACCTAAAGTATTAGTCTTGAACTAAAACTTTATGCTTTTTTAAAATGTTACTGTTGTTACTTATTTCAACAATATACATTCCTTTTTCTTTGATGTTTAAAGCTTGTTTTGTGTATGTAAATTCATGTGCTCCGGCATTAAATTCTCCTAGTTGGTTTGTATAAACAACCGTACCACTAAAATCAAACACGCGTAAATTTAACCGACCCTTATTTTTTAATTTGACACTAATGGTAACCGTATTTCCTGAAACAGGATTTGGGTATACATTTACATCTTCCTCAACCGTAGTATTTGCTTGGTTGGAACTAGGGCAAGACCCAACTTGATTGTTTTCTCTTGATATAATTAAAGAATTATTAGGAAACCCAGTAGTTACCGATCTTATTGCGTTTTCCGTTGGTATGTTTACACTGTAAAATCTAGGATCGTTTGCTGTGGCACTAGAGGCTCTATATAAGATGGGAGCAATACTAGGTCCCTGATGATAGGTTTCCATATTAGGAATAGGATTAGGCTTTAAGATAGAACTATTGGTTCTAAGGGTACAGGGAACCCAAGGAAAAACACCTTGTTTTACTTGTGCTTTAATGCCATAGGTAACTTTAGAAATATCTGTGATACGAGATTTGTTACTAAAAGTACCTATACTAGGCGCATTAAGTTCCACATAAGCTTTATCTATTCGTACAGCAGCCATGCAGCCAATCGCCTCAATTTTCTCTACATCAAACCATCCGTTTTTTGCTCCCCAAGGTTGTATCATAACGGCCGCATTACCATCTTTACATCTAATATTATATCCAGATATGTCGTTTACTATAGCTGTCGTTTGAGGAATTCTTCCTCCAGAGGCAGATACATCATCGGTTTCTATACGTAACGTTGCCCCACCAGATAGTGAATTAATATTTTTAAAGAACAAGTTTTCTCCCGTTCTAACTTGTATAGCACCATAACCTCCATGGGCATTTTGCACGGTAATATTCTTGATAAGACCATTTTTTGGTCCCCTCCAAATACCCGCACGTTGACTAGCAGAACAATTTAAAGTAGCATGTATGGTTTGTCTGTCTTTTACTTTACAGCCTGCTACCATAAAATTTTCGGCTTCCTTAACATTAAAAGGTGTAATCCTGGTTTCAGGAGCAAGTCCTGTTAAATCTATGGTGAATACTCCACTAATAGCTCTAATACTAACATTTGTAGATTTTGTATTGGTGTATCCTATTCTAAAAATAGAGTAATTAGGTAAACCAGCGGTAAGCGTTGGTTTAATGATAGCATCCGGATGAATGAATAAATGAATGTTAGACTTCATTTCAATTTCTCCCAATTGCCAAGTTCCCGCAGGAATGGTAATTTGCCCACTACCTTGTTGAGAGAGGGTGTTTATTAAATTCTGCAAGGTAGCAGAGTCGTCTCCAGAACTATTCGTCAGTGTTTTTTTACGAGCATCCGGAACGCTCCTAGAATTGTCTGTAAAAAAATCGCTCTCAGCTCTTTGCGAGGGTAATTTATTAGGTTGATTACTTTGTGCAGCCACTAAAGCTACATTAAATGTTGTAATAAGTAAAACCAAAGCGGTACGTACGCTGGTTCTTTTGGTGAAATTTTTAAAATTCATACTAGTAAAATTTGAAGGGTTAATAATGTATCAAATGTAAAAGCTATACATGCATACTATGATCACGGAATTACCTCATGATGGCTAAATTTTACCGTGTTTTATTTTAATTGGAAAGGTTATGGTTTCGTTTCAAAATTATGTTCCGTATGAACATTCATGATGTATAAACTTTACTATAGTTGGGTTTGTAAATACTAAAGAATGATTGTCTATAAGATACAGTGGCCGATTTTTAGGTAGTATCTCCTCACGGAATTCCGTGATTGCCATTAGAAAATGATAGAGTACATTTGACTTTATGGAGATAGGATTTAAAGAGGTGTTATTAGGCATCGTTATTTTATTGGTCGTGGTTTTTTATCGCTTGAAAGCAAAATATATGGTATCGGAAAAGGTTGCTGCTAAAAACTTCGAAACCTTTTTAGCAGCCAATTATGGAGACCTTTTAGCGTATACTGATTTAAGGCGATTTTTTAATACGGGCAACATGAACCCTAATTGTTTTAGCGTAAGCGTATATCAGAAAAAAGAGCCTAGGGTAGAACTTTTTATTAAGTTTGATGCGAAGACTGTGGCAACACAAACAGATCTTCCTCCGGATTATCCAGATGGATTCACTTTTCAGGAACGGTACGTAGCCCGCATTAAGCTGGTAGAAATTCACGATGTTATTTCAGCCAAAATGAAACCTCTAGGCGTAGCGCTCTTGTGGGATTATAATGAGGTGTTTTTTAAGCTTGAAGCGCCATTTACGGAAGCTGAGGTTTTAGAGAAATCGGATTATTTTTTAAGCTTGTTTAAAGCCGAAGATTCTGAATTCTTAGGCTATTATCATGAACTACCACTGGTTATAAGATATCCACATAAAAATGCGATTCCCTTAGTGCGAGAGTTAGTACAAGAAGACGGGAATTGGCGCTTTAAAACCCTAAAGCTATATAAGAGAGCTACAGACTTTGAAACGGTAAGAGAGGGACTCACCAAAGAGCTACAGACCTATTTAGAAAAGAGTTATCCTACGCAGCAACTGTATGATCATTTTGACACGTATGTGAACCCTCATGATTTTTCTAAACTACTGTATATTGAATTTACAGAAGCTAAGAAAACAAAGAAGGAAGCAGAACAACAACAACAACAACAACAACAACAACAACTAGGCGTTTGGGTTTCTCCAGTTACGGGCTATACGCTTATGTATTGGAACTTACACAAAGGGAGCGTAAAACAGGTAAGCTTTGTTGCTACAGCTAATAGTATTTTTATGGAGGATATTTTGGCCAAAGAAATACCCAAGTTTCTAGAATTGGCGTAAGTTTTCGAATATATTTAGCTGCTCTCTTCTATTTTTTTATTTGGAATAAACCATAAAACAGCAATCCCAATATAAATAATACCTGCAATTAGAGGAAAAAAGAAACTGATAAGGGTTGCGATGGCATAAAAAATATTTGAAATAATAATTTTTTTAAAATTTAAAAGGGTAAAGGGGTTGGATTTTTTCTTATCGGAATATTTGATGGTTAGGAGCAATATAGTCCATGCTAAACTAGCCATCAATAATATAAAACCATAAATAGCCGTGGGTATTTTTTCAAAATGATTTTCGCCCATATACCCAGTAGCAAATGGCAATAGCGAAAGCCAAAATAAGAGGTGTAAATTGGCCCATAATATTTTCCCATTAACTTCTTTGGTTAGATGTAATAAGTGGTGGTGGTTATTCCAATAAATCCCAATATAAATAAAACTAAGTACATAGGTTATTATAGTGGGGAATAAGGGTTTTAGACTGCTGAAATCGTGTCCTTCAGGAATCTTTAATTCTAATACCATTATAGTAATGATTATGGCTAAAACCCCATCACTAAAAGCTTCTAATCTAGTTGTTGTCATTTTAATTATTTTTAAGATAACTGTGAATATAACTTATGGCCATAGCACCTTCTCCAACAGAAGATGCCACTCTTTTAGTAGATCCGCTTCTTAAATCTCCTGTAGCAAAGAGTCCTGGAATACAAGTTTCTAAAGGAAAAGGACTTCTTTCTGAAAGCCATTTAGAATCTTCCAATTGTTCTTTTGTTAAATCATTTCCTGTAATAATAAACCCTTTAGAATCTTTACAAACAGCAGAAGGCAACCAATTATTCGTTGGGATTGCTCCAAGAAATAGAAATAAATGGTTTACATCCATGGATTTAACTTCCTTCGATAAATTATTTTTTAAGTGAATGCGTTCCAAATAATTATCACCTTCTAATTTGAAAATTTCTGTGTGTGGGTGAATTTTTATTTTAGGATTACTATCAATCCTATTAATCAGGTATGAAGACATGCTTTTAGATAGGTTTTTTCCACGGATCAGGATATGAATTTCTGTGGCATAATCGGCCATATAAATAGCAGCTTGTCCTGCAGAGTTGCCTCCTCCTACAATTACGATAATGTCTTCTTTTTTGCAATTACTTGCTTCCATAGCCGTAGCGCTATGGTAAACGCCTCTTCCTTTGAAATAAGAAATATTTTCAATTGCAAGATCTCTGTATTTTGCACCGGTAGCTGCAATAACCGATTTGGATCTAATAGTAGAGTTATCACTCAAAGTGAGTTCAAAATAAGTAGGGTAGATGCTAAGCTTTTTTGCCTCGCAGGGTATGGATATGGTGCAACCAAATTTTTGAGCTTGTAAATAGGCCTTATTTGCTAATTCACTCCCAGAAATTCCGGTTGGAAAACCTAAGTAATTTTCAATTTTAGAGGTTGTACCTGCTTGGCCTCCAGGGCCTAATTTATCTAAAGCAATAGTATCTAAACCTTCTGATGCTCCGTATACACTAGCTGCTAAGCCAGCAGGACCTGCTCCAACAACCATTACTTGATATATTCTATTTTGAATAGGAGAACTTAAGCCCATTTTAAAAGCAATATCTTCTATAGTTACGTTTTTAAGGACCTCTAAATTTGTACTGATAAGTATTGGGATATCTTCTATTTTGAGGTTGAAATTTTTAGTAATTTTTTTGGTATTATCGTCTTTTTCGAGCTCTACCCAGATATGCCTAATATGATTTTTAGTTAAAAAATCTCGTGCTTCAAAACTTTTTGAAGAGAATTTTGAACCTATCAATATGACTCCTCCTTCGTTTTTAGAAATATTTTCTCTTCGTAATAAAAAGGCAGATATTAGCAAGGTGTTTAGACTAGCGTCTTCGAGAAGAATTTTTTTTAGTGCTGTCTGTGTTATTTTGAGTACTTCTATATCGGTTAGTGCAACTGCTCTAAATATTGAAGCCCTATCAGAGAGCATGTCACTATCTCCCGTAAATCCATTTTTTTTATGTATTGCCACGGGCTCCTTTGGATTAAAAGAGTCATATATAGCCACTTTTCCTTTGAGGATTACATAAAAGTCAAAATTTTTAACCCCTTCATTTATTAAAACAGCGTTTGCTTTTACTTTTATTTTGGTTCCGTAATTTGCTAATACAAGTAGTTGCTTTTCGCTTAGTTTTGGAACATTATTTTGTGGCTCTAGCATAACATTAGTTTTAAAAATGAGATTATGATATCTTCTTAATTATAAGATATCACAGGATTATATTTTAGTAAATAATTGGCAATTTTATTATTTTGAATAGGCATAAAGCCTACAAATTCACTTTTTATTGCTCCAAATAAGAAACCTATTTTACCTTGCGTTTTTAAAAGAATTTTAAGGTTTTCAAAATGAGATGCCTCTTTTTTGCTCTCATATACTGGTGTAATAACAAAATTCATTTAGAATAATTTTTGTGTCCATTTTACAGCTAAGGATATATCTTCTTCCTTTAAATTGTGGCCTGTATTTAGTCTGTGATGTTCAACAATAAAGTTTCCTTTTTTTAAAAGGGAGGTATACATATCAATTTCAGAATTGCTTACCATTGTGTCTAACTTTCCAGAACTAATAAATACATTTACATTTTTATCTGTTTTAAAAAATGGCATTTGTTGGTATGGAAGCATAGGTCTAAAAAGTATGGCTCCATGTAAAAAATTGGGATAGTGTACTAAAATAGCGCCTGCGATATTTGCACCATTAGAATATCCTAGAGCAATTATTTTAGTGGTATCAAAACCTTCATTTTTTGCAGTATCTTTTAAAAAGGATACTAATTCATGGGTTCTAAATTCTACATCTTTCTCATCAAAAACCCCCATTCCTAAGCGTCTAAAAAAACGAGGCATTCCATGCTCTAAAACATTACCTCTAACACTCAAAATATTAAAGTGAGAACCAAAATTCTTTGCTAATGGAAGTAAATCATTTTCATCTCCACCAGTACCATGAAGCAGTAACAATGTACTTGCTTCAGGGTTTTCGGTAGCTTTATAAATATATTTTAACGGTTGATATTTCATAATATCTTAGTTTAATTTTACTAAATGATTTTCTATTTCATCTCTACGATATTCATACTGAGCAGGGAGTTTTAAATTTTTACCTAATTCTTCAACAGGTTCATCTACCATAAATCCAGGATTATCTGTAGCTATTTCAAATAAAACACCTCCTGGTTCTCTGAAATAAAGCGAATGGAAATAATTTCTATCAATTTGTGGGGTAATATTTAAACCAGCGGCTTCTACTTTCTCACGAAACATCATTAAAGTTTCGTCATCTTTTACTCTAAAAGCTACGTGGTGCACAGTCCCGTTTGCTACATGTCCTCTTTTTTCTGTTGGGATCTGTACTAAATCAACAATAGCAGCATTATCAACACTATCGATAGCATATCTATATCGGTTAGATTCTTGAGAAACTAGCGTATATCCAAAGATAGAAGTGAGTACCTTAGCTGTTCCCTTAATATCATTTAGAGTAAGTGTAATGTTATGAAAACCTCGGGTTGCGTTTTCAAAAGTAACTTCATTTGTTGTCCATGGTTTTCTAGAATCATCAGTTTCTATAAGCTCAAATTTTAAGCCATCTGGATCTAAAAAGGTCAGGTATTTTTCTCCAAATTTAACGGCAGGTTTGTTATAGATAACATTGTGTTTTTCAAAGCGATCTACCCAAAAATTAATACTTCCTTTAGGTATAGAATAACCAATTTCAGTAGCCATACCAGATCCTCTTCTTCCTTGAGGAATGCCAGTACCCCAAGGGAAAAATGTAAGTATGGTACCTGCACTCCCTATTTCATCTCCAAAATAGAAATGGTAGGTTTTAGGGTCATCAAAATTTACGGTCTTTTTAATAAATCTAAGACCTAATATTTCTGTATAAAATTTAAAATTTTTTTTGGCATCACCTGCTATGGCAGTAATGTGGTGTAATCCCTGTATTTTATTATCCATGATTTCTTTATTTTAATTTGTTATTCAAAATTACTAGAATTCTAAACCGTGTGCATTGAACTAGGACAAGTAAGCATTAGTTTTAAAATTTATATTCTGCCGTTAATACGGAGTGAAAGAGTGAGGCTGTTGCCCCATTTTGTTTTAAAAAATTACCAGGAATAATTATATTAGTTTCTAGCTCAATATTTAAACGATTCGTGAAATTACAGCCAGTCACGGTACCAATTTGGTGCCCAATAAATGCACTAGTATTTGTTGAAGGATATTGTAAAAACAATGCAGCATCATAAACTCCATCGTTTTTAGAATACCTCCAAAACACATCATAATCTATCTCTACATAATATTTGGAGTAAATTGTATTGATATACGGATGTATATCTATTAAATTAGACGGACCAAAACGTGCAACTCTACCAAAATAAGCACCTCTAGGGTACAACGCGTCAAAAGTATTTAGACGATTATCATTCCTATTCTTATCTCCGCTAATCAACTCTGTTTTAAGTCCGATTGTAGTTTTGTCACCGATAAATTTGGTGGCATATTCGGCGTTTAAAGATAGCGTGTAAGCATTAATCTTATTATTACCAAAGAGCCCTAATTGATAGGCAGCTTCGTTATTGAAAGTGACGTTTTTGTAGGATCCAAAATATCGGCCGCCAAAAGTATAACGCCGTTCATCTGCAGTACCAATGGCATAGGTGACATCATCATCTTTTTGATAGAAGCCATATATATCAAAATTTATATACTTATGGAAATTTTTGCTTAGATAAACTCCAGAAAAAGTTTCAGAAGACTTTACATAATCATTATCAAAAGCGCCTTCTTTATTTTTTACAGGTATAGCAAAAAATGTGGTGAGTTTTGTTGTTTCATTTTTATAGTCTATGCGTGCCAAATCAAAAGAGCGTCTAACATTAGGTCCTTCACGAACATCTACAAGTCTTCTACTACCAAACCCTAGGTTTTCTCTTCCTAGTAGTAAACTCCAATTACTATTAAAATGATAGGCAGCAAATGCCTGGTTTACGGCCAAAAGATCTTTATCTACGGGTGAAACATTCGTTTTGCCAATTGCAGTGCTTGAACTTAATTCTATGTAGGCATCAAATTTTTGATTTATTTTAAAAAGCGCATGGAGAAGTATTCTATTTAAATACCAAATATTATCTTGAGCGCCTTGATGATTAAAATTTTCGTTGATAAAGCTTTCTGCCTGAAACCGATAACTACCACCAAAGGAGAGTGAATTATTGTTTTTTAAATCAATCCATTTTAATTTTTCATACACTGATTTGCTTTCCTTTTCACTTAAAAATGACACCTCATCATCCTGCCCTAGCAGTTTAAATTGGATTTGTTTATTTTCTTGAGAATAAATTAGACAAGAAAATAAAAGAAATGAGATGAAAAGTGACCAAGAGAGATTCATAAAATTAGTATTTTCTAATGATGATAACCCCTAATAGAAGCATGATAATTCCCAAAATACGTTGCCAGTTTATTTGCTTTACAGGCAGTCCTAACAAACCATGATGGTCAAGAATTAATGAAATGGTCATTTGGCCCGCAACCACTAATCCAAAGGTAAGTGCGGTTCCTAATTTTGGTGCTAAAATAATTACTGCAGCTACATAAAACGCACCCAAAATACCAGCAAGCCAAACCACAGGAGAAGCATTTCTGGTTAGAATTATTGTTGAAAAATCAAATTTTATAATGATTAAATAAATAAACAATCCTATGGCTCCTAGAACAAAAGAAGCGAAAGCAGCGAATACAGGTTGTTGAACCGTTTTGCCTAATTGAATATTTAAAACTGCTTGAAAAGGTAAAACGGCTCCTGCAATAATAGCCAAGAGAATGGGAATTAATTGTGTTTTCATTTCGAATATTTTTTGTAAATAATAGCATCAATTGAGTAATTACCAGGGCCTACGACAAGAAGAAAAAGAAATACTACGGAATACATAAATGGCACATCTTTAATGAGCAAAGAATCATGTACATGTACTACAAAAAAGCCTATTAAAGTAACGGACAAGATGGGTAGGGTTGCTACCCTAGTACAGAAGCCAAAAATAATAAATATGGGAAACCCAAGATTGGCAAGTATTGCGATCAATTCATTACTATTTTCGGGAAGCCCTAAAAGGTTTGGCACCACTTCAGGGCTATTCACTCCGATACCTATTTTTTTAAAACCATGAACAATCATTAATTCTAGCGCTATAAAAACCCTAAAGAATAGCAGGGCAACATGTGCAGGTTTCCCCTCTAAATTTGTTGTAACGCATATTTTAATTAACTTCTTCATAATTATATAAAATTACCGTATTGTCAGTTTTTGAATCATTTCAGAAGATAGTGCTTCACTATACATACTATAGGCATCTACCAATAAGCCTTTGATACCTGAATTGGTTTGAATCGCATATAGTATGGAAGAATCGTCTGGATTAGAATCACCTTCAAACCTATAAAAAGCATCCACGTTAAAATCTGTCACATTATATTTTTCTTGTAGCAAAAGGCATTCTAAGTAGGAATTTTTAAGATTAAAATCATACGTATAGCCTTCTTCTTGCTTTTCTTTTATTGCTTCAGATAAAGTGTCGTACGTATCCATTATTTTTTATTTTGATATCCACCATAGTATTTTACAGGAGACCATTCTGGAATGATAACTGGTACTTCGGGATCTAATCCCTTAAAATCATTTTTCGCAAAAACCACTTTTCCGTTAACAACTGTAAGGTCTGAGGTTAGATTTTTAATGTTTTCCTCAGGAATTGTAAAATAATCATCAGCAAGAATTACAAAATCGGCATACATGCCCTCTTTAATAAACCCTTTTAAGGTTTCTTCGTTAGAAAACCATGCACTGCCGTTTGTTAAAATTTCCAAGGCTTTATATCTTGAAATCTTATTGCTTTCATCATATAATTGCAAACCACCCCATGTTTTTCCGGAAACCGCCCAATACAAAGTCAGCATAGGATTATAACTAGATACCCGAGTACCATCAGTACCAAAGCCTATAGGAATCCCCATCGCTATTATTTTTGAAATAGGAGGGGTGTGTTTAGCAGCTTCCGCTCCATAACGTTCTACAAAGTATTCCCCTTGAAAAAGCATTCTATCCTGAATAGCAATACCGCCACCCATTTCTTTTATTCTTTTTAAATTGGCTTCATTTATTGTTTCTGCATGATCAATAGTCCATCTAACCTTATGTAAAAAGGGATGTATTTTATCTACTTTTTCAAACACATTTAAAAAACGCTCAATAGATTCATTGTAAGTAGCATGTATTCTAAAAGAGGTTTGATTTTTTGCAATTACGGTCACTATAGAATCAAGCTCTTCTTCCATATTTTCATGTAATTCTGGTCTGGGCTCTAAAAAATTTTCAAAATCTGCAGCTTCCCAAGTTAAGTTTTCACCAGCACCGTGGTAAGTATAGCCATTTGGTTTAAACATATCGTCGTTAGTTCCTGGAGTGAGCTGGCTTGTCCACGTTTTAAAAAAATCTAACTCGGTCCCTTTGTCAACAGCAAATAGATAGTAGGCTGTTCTTACATTTAATTTTCCTTCAGCAGCTAATTTTTTAGAAATACTATAATTATTAGGATAATACTGTCCACCACCACCTGCATCAATGGCACTAGTTACACCTAATCTATTTAATTCTCTATAATAGTGTTGTGTGGCATTTTCTTGTTCTTCAGGAGATAATTTTGGTAATTTTGTGAGTGTTTTATATAAGATTAAAGCACTAGGTTTTGCTGCTAAAAGCCCTGTAGGTTGGCCATTTTTTAATTCTATTTCACCACCCGGATATTGGGTAGAAGCATTATAACCCAAGGTTTCAATGCCTTTTTGATTAAGATATCCTAGGGAATACAAATACATAATGTACACAGGTTTGTCAGGAACGGCCTCATTTATTTCTTCAAGTGTGGGTAAACGTTTTTCTTCAAATTGATAAGCTCCCCAACCGCCAATTACTCGAATCCATTGGCCTTCGGGTGTTCTAGCAGCTTGCTCCTTTAACATTTGTAGTGCAACGTCAATAGAAGTAACACCATCCCAACGTAGTTCATTGTTGTAATTAATACCTTCTCTAATAAGATGGGTGTGCGAATCATTTAGACCAGGAATAATCGTTTTCCCTTTGGCATCTAGTATGTGAGTACTATCTCCTTTAAGTTTCAAAATTTCATCAGAAGTTCCAATTCTATAAAAGTTTCCGTCTTTTATAGCAAATGCTTCAGAGAATATCCCTTCTTTATCTGTAGTGACCTTGGCATTATATACGATTAAATCTACTTTAGTATCTACGGGTCGTTCTGTTTTGTTTTTGCAGGCTGTAATAAATACAAGAGCAAAGACAACTATTAAGTTATAGCTTGTTTTCATAGGTATATAGAGTTAAACAGCCTTGAGTTTTCAAGGCTGTTTAAATTAATATTAATGTTTCACCATTTTTTGAGCATATACAATTCCAAAACCGTAAGCACCACCATATTTCTTAACCAAATCTGTAACAGGACCATATGTTTCTCCACGTGACCAATCTCTTTGTAACTCTAATAAGTATTGAATAGAGGTCATTGGTTTAACCCCTGCCTGTACCATACGAGTAATTGCTTGCTCATGTGCTTCTTTAGAAACATCTCCACTAGCATCTGTAATTACATACACGTCATAACCTTCAGCAATAGCAGATAATGCAGGACCAACAATACATACACTGGTCCATAAGCCAGCTAAAACCAATTTTTTCTTCCCTTTTCCTGTAATGGCTTTGTGAGCATTTACATCTTCCCAAGTATTCATAGTAGTTCTATCAATATAATTTGAAGTAGCTTGAGGATAAAACACTTCAATTTCTGGAAATACAGGACCACTAAAAGACTCTTCAGCAACGGTTGTTACAACAGTTGGTACCTTAAATATTTTTGATGCTCCAGCTACAATTGCGGTGTTATTTCTCAATTCAGTAATAGAAATACTAGAAGTAGCAAAGGCCATTTGACCTTCATGATCTATTAAAACCAAGGCATGGTTTGTTGGACTTAGTAATTCAGGACTAGGTTGCTGTCCAAAAGCATTTACTGTTAATGCAACAATAGTTAAGAATGTTAATTTAAATGTTCTCATAATTTTTAGTTTTAGGTATTATTATTATTATTATTATTTAATTGTGGGTTATGCTTTAATAAATTGTAATTCAATGTTTAATTTAATTTCTTCACCAACCAGAACTCCTCCAGCTTCAAGAGCAGAATTCCAGTTTAATCCCCAGTCTTTTCTATTGATCTTTCCAGTAAGTCCAAAGCCAGCTTTTTTATTTCCCCAAGGATCGTTTGCAGTTCCATGAAATTCAGCGTCTAAGCGTACAGGCTTTGTGATTCCTCTGAGTGTTAAATCTCCTTTTAGGGTATAATTACCTTCAGAAATTTTTGAGTATGAAGTAGATTTGAACCTAATTTCTGGGTAATTTTCAACATCAAAGAAGTCAGCACTTAATAAATGTTTGTCTCTGTCTACATTACCAGTGGTTATAGAATTTGTTTCTGCAGTAAATTCAAAGTTTGTATTTGTAAAAAAACCATCTTCTGTTTCTGCGGTTGCCTCAAATTTTTCAAATTTTCCAGATACATTGGTAAACATCATATGTTTTACTTTAAATCCGATTTCTGAATGAGTTGGGTCAATTGACCATTTTGTAGTTGTCATAATTTTAATTTTTAAAGTTTTATTATTTGAATGATTTTCATTTTAGCATCGCTATCGAATGCCTTAATATTACATTACAAAATTGCAGCTTATCCAAATCGTGTGCATTGAACTAGGACAAGAAAGAAATATTTCATAGCATTTAAAGTGTATTATTTTGTTCTATCCAGTTAAGACAATAGGCTGCTATTTCTTGCCATTTTTGTTGGCCTAATACGAAATGATTAATTTCTTCAAACTCTTTATAATTGGTTATAGATGTATTTTTGCGGTATTTTTTATAATTTAAATAATTCAAGGATGCGGGCATCATATGATCTTTTTCTCCGGCAATGAAAAGTAATGGTGCTAACTTTTTTTTGTACGCTATCTTAGCGGTTACAGTTAATAAATCTCTAAGCACTCTTCTTGATTCTGGAATAATATACTTTTCATAACTATCCTTTTGTTCCTTCAGCGTCATTCCGTTGGTATAGGCATATTGCCAATCTTTAAATGACATTAAGTGTGTTGTGTTTTTATATTTAAAAAAACCTAAAGGGTTCCATAGTGATTTATATAAAGAAAAATGAAGTGTATATATGCCTTTTGGAGGAATAGAATGAATAGCCACACCTAAAGAAGCTAGATTCTCTTGCAGCAAATATTGTACGATAAGCCCACCTAATGAATGACCAATAACGATGGGCTTTTCTTGTTCTTTTTCAATTATCGCTACGAAATACTGAAACAGTTCCTCTAAGGATAATTGTCCTAATACCAAATCTGGATGTCGCTTTAAAAGCACTTGATTACTTTCATCTTTGTGGGGCCAAATAGGAATCTGAATCGTATAGCCATGTTTATGAAAAAATAGTTTCCAATTATCCCAGCACGAGGTATTTACAAATGCACCAGTGATGAAAAAAACCTTGCCTTTTGAACGCATAAATCAACCAATATTTTAGAGATAAAAACTCATTTTTATAGGTCAAAATAAATGCCAAATAGCTAATTATCTGGTAATTAATACTTTGTATTTTGTTTAAGTTTGGTGTGTGGTTTTATTTCGCTAATCGAAGTAATGAATGGCGGTATATGAATAATTTCTTTTGAAATTTTAAAAACTTTTGGGGCTTATTTGCACTAAGATTTTGAAAGTCTTGTCCTAACTTTGCTTAAAAATTCTGCGGAGATGCCTAAATAGGAAGCAATATAATGTTGTGCGACTCTTTGGGGAATAGAAGGGTAGTGCTCTAAAAATTCTAAATACTTTTCTGGCGCCGTTTTAGCAATGGTATTAACCAAACGGTCTTGGGTAACGGAAAGGTTACGTTGTACAAGTATGCGAAAAACACGTTCAAATTTTGGTATTTTAGAAAGTAATTCTTCTTTTTTGCTAGGATTTAGTATCAAGAGTTTACACTCCTCTAGTGCCTCAATAAAAAAGTGGCTAGGTTTGTGTTCTGAAAAACTGGCGATATCGCTTATCCAACTGTCTTCAATAGCAAATTGGACAATAACTTCCATGCCATTTTCATTAATATAATATTTTCTTAGGCAGCCTTTGAGAACAAAGCCTTCAAAATCGCAAAAATCACCTTCTTTTAGTAAAAATTCTTTTTTAGAAACGGATTTTTCCTCTAGAAGAGCATGGAAGATTTTTAATTCTTCGGAAGTGAATGAAACATGTTTTGATATATTATGGTCTATTTCTGAATACATGTGTTAAAGTTAAAATTTATTATAAATAAAAAGTCTTAGCCGTACATAATAATTACGGCTAAGACTACTACTTTTTTATTTTTATTAAGCAGAAATGAAAGCTAAGAGGTCTTTATTAATCGTAGCAGCTTCAGTGGTAGGCATACCATGTGGAAATCCGGGATAAGTGATTAGAGAACCATTTTTTAAAAGACCAATAGCCAATTTAGCTGTCAAGTCTATCGGAACTATTTGATCATCTTCCCCATGCATTACAAGTACGGGGATTTCAACGCTTTTTAAATCTTCGGTAAAGTCTGTTTCCGAAAATGCTGCGATACAATCATAGTGTGCTTTTATTCCTCCCATCATACCTTGGCGCCACCAATTGTCTCTAACCCCCTGAGATACTTTTGCTCCTTCTCGGTTAAAACCAAAAAAAGGAAGAGTAAAGTCTTGAAAATATTGATTTCTATTGGTTGCAGTGTTGAACCTAATTTCATCAAAAACTTCCATAGGAACATTGTTTGGATAGTCTTTCGTCTTTACCATAATAGGCGTTACGGCACTTATAAGTACCGCTTTGGCAATTCTTCCTTTTCCATATTTAGCGGCATATCTAATTACTTCACCACCCCCTGTAGAATGACCAATATGGACAGCATTTTTTAAATTTAAAGCAGTAACCAATTCATCCACATCCGAGGCATACGTATCCATATTATTGCCAAAAGCAGTTTGACTAGATCTACCATGTCCTCTTCGGTCATGGGCAATAACTCTATATCCTTTATTGACGAAAAATAGCATTTGTGCATCCCAGTCATCGCTAGATAAGGGCCAGCCATGATGAAAAACAAGGGGTTGCCCTGTTCCCCAATCTTTATAGTAGATTTCTGTTCCGTCTTTTAATTTAAGTGTTCCCATTTTTATCGTTTTAATATTAATAAACTTAATTTTTAAGATGTTTTTTTAATTCCGTCGCAGCTTGTGATATCATTGTTTTAGTGCTAGGTAAATCTGCTAAAGCATTTAATAAACCAAAATCGTGAATCATACCATTATACCTTATAGTAGATACCTTTACTCCGGCTTCATTTAGCTTACGGCCAAAGGCTTCTCCTTCATCTCTCAAAATATCATTTTCTGCTACTTGAATTAGGGTTGGAGGAAAATCTTTTAATTGCGCTATAGAAGCATTTAATGGAGATGCATATACTTCTTGTCTTTGTTTTAAATCAGTCGTATATTGGTCATACATCCATTTCATAACCGAGGTAGTTAAAAATCTATCTTTACCATATAACCTGTAAGATTCTGTATCAAAATTTGCAGCTACTATGGGCCAAAACATGACTAAAGCCTTTATTTTAGGGCCCTTATTTTCAAGGGCTTTTAATGCCGTTACTGCAGTCATATTACCGCCAACACTATTGCCTACAACGGCCAGGTTATTTCCATCAACATTAATTTCATTTCCATGAGCAGCTACCCATTTTGTGGCAGCGTAAATTTCATTTATTGCTGTAGGATATTTGGCTTCTGGGGAAGGGGTATAATTAACAAAAACCGCTTCAATACCTGTTTCAACCACCAAATCTCGTACAAATCTTTGGTGTGTTGGGTAATCGCCTAGTATCCATCCGCCGCCATGAATGAAAATGAATACGGGAAGTTTTTCTTTAACCCCTTTAGGGCGTACTAGATTTAATTTAAGGGTATAGCCATCTTGTGAAATTGTTTTTATAGATTCTTCAATACCAGAAAGATCAACCTTTACTCCAGCTTGTGCGCCTAATAATACTTGCCTGGCATCTTCTTTAGAACATAACTCAAGAGGTGTGCCACCAGGAGCATTCAATACTTCTAAAAATTCTTTGACACCCGTAGCTAAATGTGTGTCGGTTTTATAATCTGTTACTTGAGCATGCAATTGAATGCTCTGGGCACTTATAATACCCGTGAGTACTATAGTTTTTAAAATTGATTTCATAATGTTCCTTTTTTTTGATTACGATTAAAATATTTTTTTTTCAAAAGTGGTTTATATGGTGCTGCTATGCATTGAACTAAGACAAGAAAGTTTTAGTTTAGAACTTTCGGATTGTAAATCAAATGGCGTGCCTTTTGGTTAGTTAATTGTAATACAATAGATTGTATTTTTTTGATTCATTTTAATTAGCGAAATTTCAATAATTAGCGACGAATTTTGTTGCATATCAATTATGTGATTTTGAGAAGAGACTGTACTATTTTGTTTTTGAGCTATTTAGATAATGGCAGTGTTTTTGAAGGTATGCTAAGAGTATTTTTTAATTAACTTTACAGAGGGCATATACTTCATTTTACTTTTATGGGAAAAAACTACAGATTCCTATTACCGCTGTTACTTTTTTTGATTCTTGCATGTCAAAAAAAAACGCAAAGACAAGAAGAAGCTCTAGATTTTCAACATCCTAGGGTAAAGGCAGATATTGATAGTATTGAAGATTTATTAGCTAGTGGACGTAACTATTTATATAAACCTTTCAGCTATAAAGTAGATTTAGATAGTGCTAATTATTACTTTGAAAAAGCGTTAAAGCTGAGTAATAAAATAGGCAATGACAAATATATTCATGAAACTTATTTTTTTTATGGAGAAATTGGTTTTGAGGAAAAAGATTTTCAAAAAGCCGAGTTATATTATCATAAAGCCATAGCATATTATCATAGGACCAAACAACTTAAGAAAGAAGCAGAAACTTTGAGTGAATTAGGGATTAGGATACATAGTATATTAAATTTAAAAAACCCCCTAAAAGAACGGAACGTCGATTATTTTACTAGAGCATTGAAACTTTACAAAATTCTAGGATTAAAGGAAAAGGAAATTACTACAATTAAAAATATTGCAGATGTACATTTAAATGAGGGGAAATTAGATGAAGCAGAAAATGAATTAATTCATGTTGTAGATGAATATGAAAAAATTGGGTTTATAGGAGTGCATCATACGTATAATTTATTAACTGTAATTAATAGATTACAGGGCGATTTTAACAAGGCTCTATTCTATGCATTAAAAGGTGTTGATGGGATGATTGAAACTAATGATATTAGGTTTGAATCCTATTTTTATAGCATTGTAGCAGATAATTATAGAGAATTAGGAGTGCATGAAAAAAGTATTTTGTGGTATCGTAAGGCGTTAAAAAATTATGATACTAATACCTATTTAGGAACTAATGATTTGTATAGGTATCTTAATTATTTGTGCTCTGAGCTTATAACAGTTCATAAAAATGAAGAAGCTAGGCTTTTAATGCATGAGGTCTATAAAAATAGACCTCCAAAAACATTTTATGATAGGGCTATTTATGCCAGTGTAAATGCAAAGTATTTCTGCGCCATAAACGATTATGAAAATGCGGAGATTGAGTATTTGACCATGATGGATTTTTTTAAAAAAATCAAAGACGATGTGTACTTGGTGCTTGTCTCAGAAGCTAATCTAGAAGTAGGAGCATTTTATTTAGATAGACGCCAATATGAAAAAGCCAAAACATACCTACTAGAATCTTTAAATGTTCCTAGTGGAATAGCCGCAAAATCTAAAATTAAAGAGGCAAATTTATTATTATTCAAAATAGATTCTGCACAGGGCAGTTTTTTAGAGGCAATTAAGCGTTATCAAAATTATAAACAACTAAATGATCTCATTTTTAATGAAACAAAAAGTAGGCAAATTGAAGAAATACAAATTCAATATGAAACAGAAAAAAAAGAAAATGAAATTAAGCAACTGACTAATGAAGGTTTGTTACAATCTAGTAAGTTGAGGAAAACAACGATAACTAAAAACTATATTTTTGGAGGTCTTATATTGTTTGTAATAGTCAGCATTTTATTATATAAAAGTTATAGTCATAAACAAAAAAGTAACCGAAAATTAACGAGTCAAAAGGGAGAAATTGCCCAACAAAATGCATCTTTACAAAAGCTTTTAAATGAAAAAGAATGGTTGCTTAAAGAAGTACATCACCGTGTGAAAAATAATCTTCAAATAGTAATGAGCTTGCTGAACACGCAATCTGATTATATTAATAGTGAAGAAGCTTTAATTGCCATACGGAATAGTCAAAATAGGTTATATGCCATATCTTTAATTCATCAAAAATTGTACAAGAATGAAAATATAACTCAAATTTTAATGAGTTCATATATTGAAGATCTTATAGCATATTTGGTAGATAGTTTTGACCTTTTAGATTCCGTAGAATTTATATTTAATATGGATGATACTTTATTGGATGAACAACAATCTGTGCCTGTAGGGCTAATTTTGAATGAAGCGATAACTAACGCCATTAAATACGCCTTTCCTCATAAAGGAGAAGGAATTATAGAAATTGGATTGAAAACAATAGAGAATACTTGTTTTATTTTAATTAAAGATTCTGGTATTGGTTTGCCCAAAGATTTTGATTTTAGAAATACTACTTCCTTAGGTATGTCTTTAATTAAGGGATTATCAGAACAATTGGGAGGCACTTGCATTATTAAAAATTGTGATGGTGTAGCTATTGAGATTAATTTTACTACAGAAATTAAAAACTTGTAAATTTGAGAAACAATACTGAAAAGTTAGGATTATGAACTTGGAAATATTAATTGTAGAGGATGAATTTATAGTTGCCAATGATCTTTCTAAAACTTTACAGAAAAAAGGGTATTTGGTTACAGGAACCGCGCCTTCTGTAGAGATGGCTATGATATCTATTGAAAAAAAAAGACCTAACATTGTATTACTTGATATTAGATTAAGAGGTAAGTTATCTGGAATTGATTTAGCTAAAAAACTTCAGAAAATAGGAATTCCGTTTATTTACCTTTCTGCAAATTCTAATAAAACAATACTTGATGAAGCTAAAAAGACAAAGCCATATGGTTTTTTAGTAAAGCCTTTTAGGGCTAAAGATGTGCTTGTAGCTTTAGAAATAGCAGCCTACCACCATAAGCATAGTTTTGATTATCAACATCAGTTACAATCTAAAATTGAGAAAGAACTTTCTCTAATTACATTGAACGGTACCCGATGGGAGGACGTTTTTCTTGATGTTGCCAAAGCATTTCAAGTGACTATTCCTTTTGATTATTTGCAAATAGCTCTAAGATCATTAAAAACCAAAGAAAATAAAATACTAGGTTTTTATAGAATTGGTCATAAGGAATTTCAGATTATAGGAATCAATGAATTAAAAAATATTTCTAATCTAACAAAAAATGATTTAGAGAAAGTCTTTAAAGAACATGAGAGTTCACACACAACTGCTATTTATGAGAAAGAATTGTTAGAAGATTTAATAGTAAAAAATAGCTTAGTAAAATTGATAGTTGATTCTTTTCATGTTCAATCTTTGTTGGAAATTCCTATAGTTGTAGATACTGATCATCTCTTGACACTCTCCTTCTATAATAAAAAAGAAAAAGTTTTCGCAAGCGAATTGTTATGGGTGTTGACTAATTTATCTAATAGATTAAGAACTATAGTCTTGCATTTAACGGAGTCCAAACTTATAGAAGAGAATTTCCAGGCAGTTGTACCAGAGAAGTGTAAGCCTATCTTAAAGAAAAAACAATCAGAAGAGTTTAACGAAATTATAGGTAAAAGTTCAGCGCTATTAAACGTTTTTGAAGCTATTAAAAATGTTGCGCCTATGAGAACATCTGTATTGGTGATGGGTGAAAGTGGTACAGGAAAAGAATTAATCGCCAAAAGCATCCATAAACATTCAGGCAGAGATCATCATCCGCTTGTAACGGTCAACTGTGCAGCTATTCCTAGTGATTTAATAGAATCTATTCTTTTCGGTCATGAAAAAGGCTCATTCACGGGGGCTACGGAAAAAAGAATTGGAAAGTTTGAACAAGCAAATGGCGGAACTCTTTTTTTAGATGAAATAGGAGAAATGTCACTGGCATCGCAAGTAAAACTATTGCGAGTACTTCAAGAGAAAGAAATTGAAAAAATAGGAAGTAATGTAACAATTCCTTTAGACGTCCGGATAATAGCAGCTACAAATAGAAATTTAGAGGAAGAGGTAGAGGCGGGCCGTTTTAGGTTAGATTTATATTATAGATTACATGTTTTTCCTATTAATATTCCATCTTTAAAAGAGCGCCCAGAAGACATCCCACTATTGGTAGATTTTTTTATTTCTAAGTTTACCTCAAAACAAATGAGATTCTCCTCTCGAGTTTTGAAGAAAATGATGAATTACCAATGGCCAGGAAATATTCGTGAATTAGAAAACTACATTGAACGCAGTATACTAATGTCTCCGCATGAAATTATCGATGATCTATATGCGCCTTTAACTAAAAAAACAGCTAATTTCAATGTAATTGAGGGTGCGCAAACACTTTCTTTAGAAGAAATGGAAAGAGAATTTATTTTAAAAACATTGAAAAGCAGCCATGGAAAAATTTCAGGTAAAGGGGGAGCGGCAGAACTATTAAATTTACCCACATCCACTTTAAATTCAAAAATCAAGAAATTGGGAATACGCAAAAAAGAAATTTTTTCAGAAGAATAGTTGCCGCTGTTGTAGTGTATATTATGAAGCTGTATTAAATAAAATGATTAGCACTACAATAAGCTATCGAGCTGTATGCTATAGATAGAGGGTAGGTGCATGGTAAAGCTCAAGCCTTTGATAAATTACTACACTTAGGCCCTTCGTTAAAATTGGTCTAAAGCTTTGAAGAGTTTTTTTAGGGGTATTTTTCTCACCTTAGGATCGCCATACGCTGTGAATATTAGCTTTTTATTTCTAATTTCAAAAGTGTCCATACCTCTTTTATTGGTCATAGTTTCGTGGCAAGGTTCAAATTTTAAACGCGCCACATGCTGTGTCTCGATATTTACAATTAAAATATTATAAATAGGATCTGGGGGTAAATTTTGATGAATGATGAGGTAGTTATCTATTAATTGAATTTGTTCAATAGCTTCCCATCTAAGTTTGCCCGGTGCCCCCATAACACCATTATCAGAGATAAACAACCATTTATAGCTAGTTCCTTTTTTTACGTAAACGGAATGGGGTGTGTTGTAAATTTCATAGGTATTATTTTTTAGGATAGGTGTGTTATGTGCTAATTTCTCTTTAGATAGCATTGATGGGTAGTAGACCAAAAAGGCAGTATTGAATTTCTCATCATAAGAAGGCCCGAATATTGGCGCTATTTTTTGCAAACTATCACCAGTAATCGTGATGTAATACGGTTCTGGTACGGTAAGTGGGTTGGGTATCCAAAGAGTCTTAGGAGTGGCTATGCGGTCAAAAAAAGGATGTTCTTTGGGTTGTTGTAAGGATAAGGAACCACTCCATATCCATTTTAGGGAACTATCTAAGCTATCTCTTTCTTTAGGCAGTAAGGTGTCTTTTACTACTTTTAAAAAAGCAGCATTTGCTTTTGAGTTTAGAGCAGTGGGTACTCTTATGAATCTCGTAAAGCTAGAGTAACAGCCTTGATCTGTTAAGAAGAATTTTTCTTTGGTTTTACCATTAATGATGGTAAGGTCGCTACCACCACAATAACTTCCATATTCATTAAAGTGGATAAGAGTATCTAATACGGTATCCTTATTAAAATCTATAACCGTGGTATGTGTTTTGTGTTGCTGGGCTATTAATGCGTGTAGGGCACCAACTAGAACTAAAATGAATAGGATACTCTTTTTCATTATTAAAGTGATCAAAAATTTGCTTGATGTAAGAAGAGGTATGTTAACGGGTTATTAGCTTTTAAAGCTAAGTATTTTTTTCATAATACGTTCTAAGTAGTCTTTGTGGATATTTTTTGGTGCATATTAAAAACAAAAAAAAGCTCAAAGAATCAGTTTTTTGAATCTATGAGCCTGGAATACTAGTGTCTCAGGTTAAAGAAGAATTTACTTGTTTTTTAACCCAGTTCTTTGTTAGCCGACGTTATTTTTAATTCTGTAGTCGGATATCATATTATTTAGTCTTTTACAGTTGTAGTAATCATTTTTAATAATTACATCCTTAAAGTCAAACATAGTAAAACGGATAAATGCTATAAAAATGATAAAAATAAAAAATCCTAAACTAGTCAGACTTAACTTGATAAAACTCTCATCAAAAAGGCTTAATGTTTTATCAATATAAAAAGCCCATAAAGGAGTAAATAATATTGTTATAAATGATAAAGTTATTAAATATGGTGTTTTCAATTCACTCGATTTTTTTTCTAATTCGCCCTGTATTAAAATAAGTTTTTCATCACTATAATTGTTAATATTTTCAGATAGTTTTTTTTCAAACTCTATTTTAAACATGGCAATATCCCATGTTATAAGGGAAATATATTTATCACTATGTCTTTTTTTAACAGTTAACGAATTCAATATTAAATTAAGAAAAAGAAAACTCATAAAACATCCAAAAGCAGCAAACATATATCCAATATTTTCACGAGATATAAATAGATGCCAAAAATATATATATGAAGAAAAACCTAATACAATACAAAGATTTTTTAGTGCAAAGTTGTGTTTATATATTTGTGAACTCATAGTCAGCTCATTCTTATAAAATTTTAATAAGTCATCTATAATCATGGTAAATGTTTTATATGTTTGCTAAGCTTTTTATACATGTGTAGTAGCGGTTTTTAATAACAATTTATTGCTTATCAATTGTTTAAAATTACTATAAAGAGAATTTTTTTTTCACACAAAAGCTGGGCATAGAATAGTTTTAAGAAATTTTTCTTTTTGGTCCGAACTTAACTATTCATGTATAACTTATCGATGTTTCGTTTTATTGTAAACCCTCTTTTATAGTTTCAAAAATATTCTCTATAGATTGGTTTCCATTAATCTCAATAGTTTCAACTCCAGATTCTTTAAGGAAATTTATTGCAGGAATTGTAGCGTTGCTAAACTCATTAATTCTTGTCATTACAATTTCACGATCCTTATCATCAGTTCTATTTTCTTCTTCAGCTCTTTTTATAGCCCGCTTTAAGAGTTCTTCCTTAGGGACTTTTAAAAATATAACCCGGTCAATATGGCTACCATCGTTCTTAATTACATTTATCAAATGCTTTGCCTGTTCAATATTACGAGGATATCCATCAAATAAAATTCCTTTTTCAGACTTGTTATTGAGATAGAATTTTTCGACTATTTGAGCTACTAAATCATCAGGTGCCAATAATCCTTTGCTGCTATATTCAGATGCCTTAATTCCTAATTCTGATTTTTGAGCTTTTTCTTGTCTTAACACATCTCCCGTAGAGAGGTGGGTTACCCCAAAATCATTAATAATCTTTTTACTTTGTGTTCCTTTTCCAGCAAGGGGTGGTCCGAAAATAATAATGTTCATAGTTAATACTAATATGTTTATGCACCTCAAAAATAACCAATTACTTAACTAATTGAAATATGAAACTGCCTTAAAAGGTGGTTATAAATGTCTTTGTATTATAAAATATGGAGTTGTACAATGGTTGCTAGTGTTGGCTTTAGTTTTTTGCAAATTTAATTAATGGTGCAACGTTTCCATCGTCAGCTTTTTTTAAAGCGTTAATATATTCTTTTCTTATTTCGTCAGATTTAACCATATTTGATTGATGCCACGAGAATATTTCTTTATGAAATATTGATTCTATTATGATGTCCGCCATCATTCTAGAATGTCTTCCATTTCCATTAGGAAAACAATGAATAGATACTATTCGATGTTTAAATCTAATTGCAACTTCTTCTGGTAAATAGGTTTTGTTCTCAATCCAATACTTTGTGTCGTCCAATAAATTCTTTAATTCAATTCCAATTTGTGTCCAAGATATTCCGATGTTTTTTTCACTTCTTCTAAATTCACCTGCCCATTTCCATACATCACCATACATTCTTTTGTGTAAGTTTTTAATAAACTTTTCTGTCAATATATTTTCAGGTTTAAATTTTGTGTGAATAGTCCACTCGACTACTTTTTCAATGTTTAATTGCTCAAATTCATCCAACTCTCCTTGAGTTGTAATTGACTTTATTTTAAGACCTTCCTTTTCTTCCTCGTCTAGTGCTGTTTGTCCATCCTCATAATCGAATTCTAATCCCATAATGACTTTCTCATCTCTCGTTTGATTTCACTAGCAAGTTCCTTTATAGTTCTGGCTATTTTTTCATCTCCAATTCCTTGGTCCTCTAGTTTCATATTTTGATTGGTCCGCAACACTATTTTTTGGGCCAGTTTTTCTGCTTCGATTTGGATTAAGTCGTCGATGGTCCCATTATTTGGGACAAATCCATATACAAATTTCATATCCAGTGCTTGACCTACATCTCTTAATTTGTTAATGGTTATTTGACCTAAAGCCTCTCGTTCTTCTATCTTTTGTATAGCTCCTTTAGTCATTTCAAGTTTGGTCCCTAACTGGTCCCTAGTCATATTAAGTGTGGTCCGGATAGTGTTTATCCATCCTTTTGTTGGAATCTGGACCATTGCTGAATCTTTAAATTTCTCTAATTTTTTGTCTAGTTGTTCAATTAGAAGTTGTTTTTTGTTTCTCATAATTTTTTAGAAAACATACATATGTATATAATAATATTTACAAAAGTATACAAATATGTATAAAAAATGTAAATAAAAGATACATATATATATTATTTTTAAATAAAAAGTGCATGGATAAATATGCTTATTAAAGTTAGTTTGCTAAAATCAAAGTTAGCGATTCGTAGATACCTCCGTTTTGGTTATACATTATTGGCTATATTTTTTCATTCTCATCATTAGATTTTACAAAACGATATTCAAATGTATAATCTAAAGCTTCCGCAACTTTTTTTAAACTATTAATTGATATTGCTCCTGATTTCTCACTTTGTTGTATTTTGTAAACTCCTTGCCTTGTCATATCAAGTTTAGACCCAAGTGATTCCAGCGATATCTTATGTCTTTTTCTTATTGTTAAAATTTGTTCGTTTCCTGCAAAAGCTTCATTTACAAATCCGAACTCGTATTTTCTGTCTTCAGAACTATTTTGGCTTATAAAATTCCTAATAGGTTCAGAGTATTCGAACCATTCTCCACTTTTCCTGAATGCTTCAAATTTTTGATGAAGTTCTCTTTCTCTATCATAATTCCCGTCAATTATTAATAAAACTTCTAATTCAAATGGACTGGATGTCTGAATAGATGGAATTCTATGAGTCGGATCATTTGCATATCCAATTTTTATTCTATTATTTGCCTTTAAAAAATATATCATTATTTACTTTGGTGTGTTTTTTTAAATTAAAGCCAACTATTATATATTCAACATATGTTCATTATAGCTATTATAAATTTACAACACTAAGATTAGTTTTTATATCAAGAACAGGTGCCTTAAATTAATCGCTCTATCAAACCAATGCTTAGCTGTCACTATGACGTTCACCTAATGATGCATCTGTAGCATCATCCTATAAAATTACAGGACGTCTAATTCTCTTAGTCATGTTTCCTGGTCTTGTTTCTAAATACACATTAAAACATACCGTAAACTATGTAAATTTTTGTGGGGGGAGTATTACGTTGCTAATATAAAACATAATAGTATTTGAAACCTTGCGGAAATCCGCAGAATTTGAAAAGTTTTAAAATTTATAGGTAGCACGGTATTATAAAATTTCTATTTTGAAAAGTAAGGTCTTTAAGAATTAGTAGGTTTTTAGCTTAGCTCTTTATTGGTAAAAGCTTTCATTCTTCGTAAAACTCTTTTATGATAATATTTTTGTCAGCTGTTAATTTTTTCAATTCACTTAAAATATAATATCGGTGCATAAACCCACAGAGTACAACAATTTTTTTGCCTTGATGCTGTTCAGAAATCTGCATTATATTTTTGGCCATTGTTTGATTTCTCAAATCCCAGAAATCACCGGCCAACTGATATCCATCTCGATAACTTATTTTTTCACCATTTGGTTTCGTGTGAAAGCGTGTTGCAAATTCATTTCTTTTATTCGTTATTTTGGATAGCATTGTATACTGATAATATTGTCTTTCTGCGCAAATGCTGTCTGTTGATGGGTTATTGAAATTTTCAGGAGATTTAGATGCTACTATGATTAATGGTTCTATGAGCGCTTTATATTTATTATGAATTTTGGCTTCTGTTTCGGATAATAAATCAACGTTATTTAAACTATCTATTAGTTTTGTTGTTAACCCATCTGTTGGTCGTGAGCCAGTATTTATCCTATATTCATTTCTTCCTTCAAATTCATAGGGTCTCAATTTAGTGCTTGGGTATTTTGCAATATATTTTTCAGAGGCCATACGCTCATTACTATTTGAAACACTTTTGTGTTTAAAATCTGAAGTAAAAAAAGAAGTGTCTAGTTCCTCTAATATAAAATCTGGTTGAATATTTTCTAATATATGGAAGAGAATCTCAGGGTTGAAATTAGGTTCTGGTTTATGAAGTGTTCCAATAACAATTATTTCGGTTGTTTTTTCTGTCTTACAAGATAAAATTGTTGCTAAAACCAGTAATAGTGGTAGTATTTTATTCATTAGGTAATTGTTACTTAAGCTGGAGCCAAGTGTATTGTGGAGCATACGAAAGTTTTTTACTTCCGTTTACGCACATAGCAAAAGCTTGTTGTTTGTATTTTTATTAGAAACGTTATTTTTTTTAATGTTCAGGATAATAAATTATAGAGCACGGGAGAAGTATTGACTTTCACTTAAGGCCGAACCCTTTATGTTTATTGTCCTTTTTAACAATAGTTTTAATCAAGGCATTATCTTTTATAGGACTTGTCTGGATTTAATTTTAAGACGCCATCAAGCAATTCATAATGGTTTTTGATGAGGACGATACCTTCTTCATAAATAAACTCATAGTAATATTCATAGACCTGATCAAATTGAAAAAGGTGACCGGTGTAGGGTTCACCCTCTTTAAAATTAATCTCTACGGTTTTACCATTTAATGGGTTTTTAGATCTTTCTAAAACCACGACATCATTTACAAAGGTTTGTTCTGCTAGCAGTGTATCTTTATAAAAAACTTGTTGAATACCTTCTCTTTTACTGTCTTTATAATGGGTATGCACAGCTATTGAAGAATTATTCTCAATTTTTAATCCTTCTATAATTTCAGTACTAGAACTTGGGTAAATGCCTATACCTATTAGTTTGTCTCCTTTCGTATTCCTCCAGTATACGGTATCTTTTTCCATACCAAATACGCGTGTTTTAAGGTTGTGGAAGTCATTTCTTGCTTTAAATTCTACTTGTTTAAGTAGTTTTCCATGCGCATAATACTGCTTAAAATAGGCATCAGAATATCTGCTAGAATAGATACCATCATAAATTTCTCCGTGTTTATACTCGGTCGTATAATCTATTTTACCATTTTCTAGATAGGTTATAGACGGTCCGTGTAATATGCCCTTTTTATAGGTTGCAGAATTTGTTATTTTTCCCTCAGCAGTATACCAAACTATCTTATCTTCTAGGGTTTCATTTTCTAGCTCAGAAATATGCCCTTCCATTTGTAGCTTCCCATTGATATAAAAATCTTTTATATGAAATAGGGAGTCGTTTTTTTTAGTTAGAAGCCTGTAAAATTCCGCTTTTTCTTTCGTTGTTGTCTTCCAGTCTTTATCAAAGTAAATTTTGGATTGCGCATACGTATGTTGAGAAATAAAAAGATAGGATATTATAATGAGTAAGCCTCTTAAGTACTTTTTAAAGCTATTTTCTTTCATGTTTTAGTAAAATTTATAGGCAGTTGCTATGCTTTTATTATTAGAATTAATACAGGGTTTGTTAAGGATTGATTTTACATAGCTGTTTACTGAGTGGTCAAGACCACATTTTTTTTATTTAGTAATTGCTTTTTTGATTAATGGAATTGAATAATATAAAAATATAAAACCAGAAATAAGGAGAATTGGATGCAGGTTATCGCCAAGTTTTGTTAATATATCATTGTATACATATCTTGGAAAATATTCACTACCCGTTTTTGTTGAAAGTACCTGAAGAGAGGAAACACAAAAGAGTAATGTGTAGACTAGAGGAAGAAAACAGATGAGTCCTAGATTAAATAGTACACCAAAAATAAATTTGTTTTTTTTGTAGAGTATATAGGGCAGGACAATAAAACTCGTATATAAAACTAATAAGCAAATGATTTGAACATATACTTCTTCAAAATAAGTTTTACTGTGATCTATTGGACCAATGGAAATGATAAAAACGACAGCAGTTAGAATTAACGAGGTAATAAAGATTTTAATATTCGAAATTCGGAATACAAATACTATTATAGAATAAATAAATGCTAAATATAAATAGTAATTCCAATTGGATCGTATTTTCTTTAATAGATTGCCTTTTAGGCTATTATTAATAGGGTGGAATATACTCGTCAAGGAAAAAACATCTATATAAGGATTTTTATCTTCTACTTTTTTGCTATAGCCGGCTGTTCCATAAGTCATTAAAGCATCAGTACTATTAGGGTCTGTACCGAAAATAATATTTCTAACAACAGATTGCTCATTATATACTAGGTCAAACCACTCTTCTGCATCTATATTTCTCTTTATTTCATACTTATCTGTAAGTGAAATAAAGTCAGCCATTATTTTTTTTATTTGTTCTTCCCTGTCCTCACTATTTAAAAGTTCGTGAACAAATTTGTTCATGTTATACCTTTTTTTAAGGTGGGCATTATGATATCCTTCTGCTTGAAATTTATAATTAGTATCTGCAATAGTAGTTTTTACAGGTATTAGAACACTTGAGTAATTGTAATAATTTAATTGATATTCTTTATAACTTTTAGCTTTTGAAAGCTGATAGTTAGTGTAATTTTTGATTTCTACAATGGCTTTTTTTATCTTACCATTTTCTTTATAAATAATTTCTCCTATTTGGAAATCATTGGTATGCGTTGTATCAAGTTTTAGATGTGGTAAGGGTTTAAAAATTAAATAATCAGCAGGAATAGTATCAAAAGGATTTCTAATAACATTGGTAATGGAATCAAAAGAAATCATAGTAATTTTAGTGCTATCAGAATTTATTTTGGTCCTTACGGTACGGTTATCACTTCTGTATTTTTCATTATAGGTTTCTTCTGTTTCTTTAACGGACCAGAACCGATATTTTCTATCTTCATAATTATAGAAGTAATCCTCAGTAGCATCACTTGATATTTCCGTAGATGTTAACTTATCAAAAGGAAAGTCATAGGTACGATTGCTTAAAGAATAATATGCTTTATCAAAATTTAAAAATACACCAGCCTTATTCACTATCTCTATGTCCTTAGCCAGCTCTTTATTGGAATAATTAGATTTAATACCACACATTAATCCAATGCTAAACGAATAGTAAAATGAGGTTAGGCAAAATGAGATAAAAAAATAACATAAAAATTGAAAGAAAATTTTTCTATTGGAAAATTGAAAGAAAGATTTGAATGATTTTTGTTTACTCATTAAAAATATCCAAAATATCAATAGTAGTAGCGATGTTAGTGCTCCTATTAGGAGTAAGTTGTTTTCATAGTACTTATGAAACTCATATTCTTGAAATACTTTTGGATCATCTGTTAACAGAAAACCGTAAATAAAATAGATCAAGTGAAAAATACCTGTTATTAGTAGTATAGGTAATAACTTAGTATTTTTTAAAGTGATATGTTTATTTTCTAAATTTTTAAATAAGGTTTTCATGTGCAGTTGGTAAATAAGTTGATTAGAGTGAGAAAATTTAATTATTAAACTAAAACGTTTTTTGTGACTATATATTAGTAGCATCACCTAATACATTACGAAGCGCTTAATTTTTTCATTTATAAATTATATGCAAAGGGTACTGTAAATAATTTTCCTCGAGTAAATAATTAGCCTTTTATTGGATTACAGCGCACTTGAAAATCTATGACTTTTTTAATTGGTATTTAACAGATCAGCAACAAACGATGTTGTCCTGTTATTTCGTTAGGTGCTCTGTGAATACACGGAAGGGATTTACTTTCAGGATGATCCACGGCTAATTTCCATAAATGGCCAATGCCTAAGTTAATAATAGGCGCTTCAGGTTTCGGTTGATAATGGAGATCAAAGAAATACTCACTTAAAAATGCTTCAAAACCTTCATCTGCTCCACCATATAGTTTTCTGAGTTCCTCCCGAATTTCAGGTACCAATACTTTTTGAATGGCTTGTGAATTGGGGATTATATCGCTCGAATCGCCATGGTACGTGCATAAAAAGGTATCGGTAGGGATAGGAGAACGATCTACATGAAAAGAATACACATCTGTTGGGAAAAATGGGTACGCATCATCTCTTTCATAACATTTGATTAGATTTAGTACCGGAGATGCACCAAGATTTTTCAAGGCCTGCAAATCATTTAAAAGTATTTCACGAGCAAGTTGTCCCTGATCGCTTAATTCGAGTTCACGAAGCTCTTCTTGATTAATTTCCGCTATGTTTTCGTGAAGTTCTATTTGCTGGATAATCTCAGCAAAATCGCCTACTAATTCACGAGTCCAACAAGCCGCGTTAATTTTTCCAATAAAAGGCATGGAAATAAGGTCTTCAAAATTCGTGACACAGCGAATTTGATGCTCAGCATGAGATAAATCTATCATAATGGTTTACAAAAATTGGATACTAAACAAATGGGCATAATACCGCCAATTTAAGATATCTTGAATAGATGTTACTATATACCTCAAATTTTATATTTAGCGAACTTTATAAAAATACGCAAACCTTTCGATCCTGCCTGCCGGAAGGCAGGTAAGTCCAAAGCTCTTATTGTTTATAGTTTGTGTTATCCAGCGTTTTTTTTCGGTATGCTTTCACAGTCTGCTAAATTCTGTCTCTTTTTAAATTCTACCCAGAATTCTTTAATCGATTTGAAGTTTAATTTATCATCAATTCGGTTTAGAGTGCTTACACCCACGAAACTATATTTTCCTGAACCTATTATATAGTTAAATTCCATTTTATCATTTCCTACATACTTCATCTTACCTTTAACAGAATCAATCAGTTGTCCAAATTGGATAAAATAAAGAGTATCATTTTCAATGTCCATTTTTTGCCATTCAGTTAGGTCATCTCCATTAGTGTCTGATGCCGCACGTATCGAATCATTTCTAATATATATCTCATAATAACCGGTTTCACATACGTAATAATTTCCATCCATTTTAGGTTCATTTTGACATCCAAATGAAATTGTCAAAATTAAAATCAATATGTATTTAATATTTTGAATGTTCATTAAAATGATGGCTAACGGTCTCAGCTAAGCGTAGTGCGGAGTCAAGGAAACCTTTCGTTTCCGTCTACGCACGAAGCTAAAGCTTATTGTTTTACTTTTTCTTTTTTTGTCCAAAGCTAAATCCAAAAGATTTTGCGGACTTCATAAAAATACACAAACCTCATGATTAAACCTGAAGCCCGTATTGTTTATAGGTTGTGTTAGGCAAAGTTTTTTACTCGTACATATTTTTTTCCTGAAGTAGTATTTCGGGTAGTTCGCCATATTTGTCGATATAAATTTCAAACATGGCTTTCATAGTAAACCCTCCTTTTATTTTTTCATCTGGGACAGTTACGGTCCAGTCCACAATATCATTTAGGCTGTACTTTACATTTCTGTCCATTTTTCCATCATGAGTAATTGGTGGAGTAGTTAAAAAAACATCTAAATCACTATTCATTATTTTGGTGACATCTCCCCAAAGAAATTCAGTTTCTCCTGAGTTTGTCAAAAATGGAACTTTAACATGTCCTTCTTTTGGGTATAGGTCCAATAATTTTTTAAACTCGTCTAAACTATTTTTTGCATTTTTAATTGCGGCAATCATTGTCGGGTTATCTTTATTAATTTCCAAGGGCATGATTTTAGGTCTTGGAGAACGAAAGAAAAAAAAACAGACACCTAGAAAAATAAAAAGCCCAACTAAAATATATATCATTTTCTGAAATTTCGCCTAGCGTTTTGTGTATGGTGTCGTAGTATCCCGAAGGGTGCTATGCACTATACATATTGTTGGCTACCGTTTTAGTACATATCTCTTCTAAACCAAACTGTAGTATCATATTTAATAAAGTCTGTTTTCAAAATCGTTGTAATTAATTCATCTTTATCTACTCTGTTCCAAACAATTTTGTCAAGATCACGATTATTATTTCTTTGGAATCTGGATTCTATTAATTCTTCAATCTTGGACTTGTCTAAATTTTTATAGTAGAAGAAACTGTTTAATAAGGCAACAATTTTAGCTAAAGCTATTTTGTCTTCTTGTGTTTTATCAGATAATTGTTCTATTAGTTTGACTAGATAAGTGTTTAATTCTGAGTTTTTCAGAATAAACAATGCATTAGAGGAATTTATTGCTGTTTGATTAATTGAATCATCAATATCGAAATCATGTAATTGTATAAAACACTTAGAAACATGCCCTCTATACGGTTCGTCATCCATAAGGTTAATCTCTTCCCAAATTTTCTTATCGCTTAAAGACCATTTTAAGTCTAGGCGTCTTTGTGAAGGAATTATTTTGATAGAGTTAACTTGAAAGTTTTCCCCAATTAGTTTTTCAATATATTTATCAGATTGATTATTGTTGCAAAGAAGATTGTCAATGTGTCCTATATTAGAATCACTATCTCCAAAAATACTTTGCAACAATGATAATGCAGAAGTATTGGACGATTTAACTTCTTTGATAAGTGAATCAGCTGAGGAGTAAGAAGCACAATCAATTGTCCAAAAATGGTTGATTGTTTTTAATTCATTTATGCTTTTTAATTCCCGTTTATTATTGTTTTCAATTAAGATACATTTTGTATTTGACAGCTCTTTTTCAAAAATTTCCAAATCTTCAAATTTAATGTCTCTTTTGTTATATGGATTCGATTGAGAAAATGATTTTAGAAGCCAATTTCCTTCAGTTGCTGCCCAAGTAATAGAAAACCCTTGTTTAATTAGGTTCTCCATTTCGTCAGAAATATGTTGTAAATACAAATTGTAAATAGATGTAAGTAGCACTTCCTTTTCTGGTGTGATTTCAATGTTTGAACGAGCAACGTTTGTTTTGGGGGAGTTTTTACCAGTTGAATTTACAATTGCAAATAGATTTCTGCCTTGAAAACCAGGGGTATTAAAATCGACCCTAATACCTTCTACGCATGTCCCTATAGGAGGCATGTTTTCTCTTGAATGTTCACGGTATTCTAAAAAATTCCATTCTTTCCAGTGTTCAACATACCTGAGAGCAAATGCCAAGGTTACTCCATCATGATAAACTTCTTTTATTTTTAAGTTTTTATCGGTGAAATCATATCCTGCATTTTCCAAATATTCTTTTAGTAATTCACTAGGCTTTTTATAACCTATATTTATTTCATTTCCATTGTCATTGAACGTCATTTTACAATCAGGAAATAATATCCATTTTTTTAAATCACTTTCAATATTGTCTAAATCAACTTCTGTGCGTACATACAATTTAATAATAGTACCATGTTCTTTTATTTCGGCTGGTAATTTGTCAACAGGTAAATATTTCAATAAATATTTACCATGTATTTTTTTTATCCTAAGTAGAATTGCTTTGTCTGATTCACTTGATTTGGTAATGATATCAATATCATTGGCGATTAAAAAACAAGTTAATAAACCAATACCAAATCTACTAATAGAAGAGAAATCAGGATTGTTTTTTATAAAATTTTCATCTTGATATCTAGAAGATCCTACTTTGAGTAGATGATTTTGGATAATTTCAAGAGTCATTCCTGTACCGTTATCCATAAAAGATAATTCTCTATCCTTGTTACTCCAAGATATTTTTATTTCAGGTGCATAAGAATTGCTCCCTTGTTTATCTAATTCATATTTTTTAAGCTTTGAAGCATCAATTCCATTTTGAGTAAGTTCTCTTAATACTACGGAAGAATCATTGTAAAGAGTATGACCAATTAATAAGTCAAGTATTTTTGTTTGGTCAAGAACAAATTCAAATTGTTTTTTTTCAAAATCTTTTGTTTCTATTGAACTATCATCAATCCTCTTCCAAGGATAGTTGAAATTGTATCCATAAGTTTTATTGGCTAATTCGTTTAGTCTGAAATTTTCTTTGAGTTGTGAATTGGCATAGTTAATATATGAAATCAATCCAAAAAAGCCCATATCCTTCTCAAAAAGAGCTATAACTTCCAGAGTGTCTTGGATTATTGTTTCATCAAATTGACCTTCTGAATTTTTTTTGGTTTTAACCCTAACAGTTTTGACAGACTTTTGTTTTGCCCATTCCTCTTGACTAATTGGATCAGAAGGGTTTATTAAATTATACTCTATTGAGGGAGTTCTGTCAGAAGTTATGTGAAGTAAATCTGCTGTTCTCAATATTAATGCACAATAGTGCAAATTAACTTTTTCGTCTTTTGAAGGACCATATTGTTGATCAGGTTTGTATTTTTCAAAATCCTCTAAATCAGATAAATGGTGACTTTCGCAAATTAAAGCTAAGTCTCTTCTAAACATATTATCAGCATTTGAAATCAACTTTTTGATTTCATCTATAATTGCAATATTATTAGGGTAAATAGGGTTATTCTCTTCTAAAATCCAATACTTAATCCTTTCTGCATGGGTTCTTCTGACATGCTCCTGATAAATAAACCTATCTTGTTTTTCAACACCTTCAAGATTGAAAATTTTTTCTTTAAAATCTTGACCAAATTTACCTTCTTCTATTAACTGTTTGTACTTTTTAAAGGAGGTCTTATTTCGACCTTTAAATTCATCTTTAGTCACTAACATACCTAAATCATGAAAATAAATTGCTAGGGTAACCATTAACCAATCAGAGGATGTCATTATATCTTGAGTTTCGTTAGGTATTATCCACTCAAGCGAATCAAGCATGTAATCTATATGGCTAATGTCATGTTTGGTATACTCATCAAAAATTCCTTCTCTCCCTATTTGAGCTAGGATTAAAGCAACTTGTTTTTTAATATGTAATAGTTTTATTCCGCTAAAAGCATTTAAATTTTCAGCTTTTTCAGCTTTTTCTTCAGCTTTGCTTTTGAGTTTTATTTCGCTCATATGTTATTTTTTAATGGTAGCCAACCAATTGTATAATGAACATATGTTCATTATACTGCCAATTTAAGATATATTAAACATATGTTCATTATATCTTCTATATAATTTTAAAGAACTGAGACCTACATCGATATACTACTTACATTACCATAAGCTCCGTTTGCTTAGCTATAAAACTATGGGTTGGATGGTAAGTACTGTATCAGCAAAATCGTTAGCTATTTACTTGAATATGTATCTAACTCTAGATCGCTAGGATCATCTTGTAAAAGTACAGGACGTCTAAATTTTCTTATTTAAGATTCTAAATGGCCTATGAGTTCTAAGAATTTTTTTGTGCTTTGTTGCTTACATGGACCATAAACTCCACTTTGATTTTATGGCTTCGGGATTTATTTTTTTTATTTTTTTATGAAATATCGCAAAATTTTTATTCCATAGTGTATAATTATGTGCAAACTTAAATACCACAGTGGTAGCATTAGCTTGTTGAATGGTAATCTGCCAAATACGTCTATTATTTACTTGAGTAGCGGTTCTTTTAAGCTCCGTAATGGTACTGAGTTTAAACACTTTTTTTTGAAGGTCTTGATGAATAGCATAGAAATTTTCATGGTCAAAATAAAACTCTTCTTTGCTTATAAGTTTTTTTTCAAGTCCGAAAAAGAAGGGTTTCATAGATATTTTTTTTGGCATAGTGTTGATCGCTTTAGGAGCATGAACTGCAGTTACATAAGGTTGTGTGTAAAATGAGTAGGATGGGAGACAAGTATCAAGGTTTTGGTTTATTACTCCGCTATTTATAAATATTTAACTTTTATCTTTTTTGTTGAAAATGCCAATTTTCAGGTTTGGCGGACTTTATTAATATTCATAGAAAATAAAATTTAGCACAGACGCCCTATGTTTTTTATATCTATTTTAGTATCAATACAATTTTTAATACGATATAGGTATTAAATGTTTCTTATTGATATTAGAAATATAATAAAAATAAAACACATTAATTTAGCATTTAAATAATTGAAATTTTGAGAAATTTTCTTCAAATCATCGTACTATTCATTATCAGTTTTTCTTTATGCTGTTGTAAAAATGAAAAACCGGAACCACAAAAAAAAATATCAGAAAAACCAAAAAGTACAGAAAAGAAGGAAAGCTATAAAGTCTGTTTAGACAAAGATTCTATTAAGGACATACGATTAGGTAATTATGCTTATAAACTAAAAATAACTCCAAATTTATCTCAACCTAAGCATAATATGGAGTATGAATTATTATTAATAAGGGATAAGAAAAAGGCTAATAATGGTAATTTAAAACTCAATGATACCGTAATTAATATTTTAATCAATAAAAAAAACATTGCTGCTTTGGCTGATAATCAACAAAAAGACCGCATAAATATTGATAACTTTCATTTAATGTCAACTAGATATAATTACAGTCGATCTTCCGAAATTCATTTTGAAGTAGTCATGTACTCAATAAAAGATTCACTGTTTTGTAATGCAGATTATCATTTTAATTACGAAACTGGAAAATATAGGTTTGGGATTTATAAAGAACAAGAAACCAAAATAAAAGCTTTGAAAAAATATAACAATTTTAAATGCCATTAATTTTCTATGCTCAATGTCAACCTTTCCATCCTCCATTTGAAGGATTAATTAGTTTTTATTCTCTTTTCAGATTCATTTTGTTCAAATAGTCCTCAATCATCTCTAATTTTTATTTCCAATAGTTATGCTTACTTATCTTTTAGTCTTATTTTTTGATACTATTTTCCCTATAAAATTCTTATTTTAATATTGGCAATACTTAAATGAAACATCCATTACAGCAACATATAGAAGAAATTATTAAGCTGACAGACGAAGAGTTTGAATTCATCTTGAGCCATTTTGAAACTACAATCAAACGTAAACATCAATACATTTTGCAAGAAAATGAAATTGCTGACAAAGAATATTGGATAGTGAAAGGTTGTCTATAAGGCTACTTTTTTGACGAAAGCTAATTAGATTGTTCTAAGACTAAATTTATCTCTTTAATATTTTTTTTAGCATGGGTGTTATCGGGATCTAATGTTAGGACATTTTCATAACTCTCTTTTGCGTTTTTATATTGTTTAGCCTTGTAATATGCTTCCCCTAGGCTATCGTATAAATTTGCATTTTCAGGATCTGTTGAAATTGCAAGTTTAAAAACGTCTATAGCCAAGGCGGTTTGCTCTTGGTACAGAAAATCATAGCCGACTTTGTTAAGATAGTTTGCTGTGGCAAAATATTGGACCGTATCCTTCTTTAATTCTAAGTATTGTTTTGATGCTTCTTTTGGATCTTTAAGAAACAAAGGCGCTACTTGTGACCATAAATTGATTTTCGGGTATCTAATCAGGTCATATTCTATCTTATTGTATAGATTTATCCAATCGTTTACAGCTTCTTCAGAAGTAGTATTCATTAGCAATATTTGTCCGTAATTAGTATCTGGACAAACCAATAGAATACTTTGTACGCCATTGGAGGTTCCTGATTTTAAATAATAAAACCCTTCTTCTTCAGCATACCCCACATCCCAAAAATAGCCAACACTTTCTTCCTCATTTTCAAATAAAGTACGGGTAGCTTCTTTTATAAAGGGCTGCTTAGCTTCTAATTGAAATTGCATGAATTTCATTAAATCTGGTAGCGTTGTGATAATGCCCGATGCGCCTCCTAATAACGGATTCTCGTCTATTGTGGCTAATGCACCAGATTCTGTGTAGCCATGGATAAGACGGTCTTTGTGGTTGTTATAGTCCTGTAGATAGGTGTTTTTCATACCTATCTCTTTAAGAAATTCGTTTAATAGTTCAGGATAAGGTTTCTTATATACCTGTTCTAAAATATAAGCAGCAATTTCTGGACCTACATTATTATACTCATAAAATGTTCCTGGTGCATGGCTTAATGTTGTTGTTTCTAACTCATCAAATAAGTCCTCTATCGTATAGGCAATAGGGTTCTTTGCATATTCCCCCGAAAATATTTTGGAATATACATTTTTCAATTTCGTAGGGGTTTCAAATCCTAGTGTATGGGTAACTAAGTTTTTAATAGTCACAGGAGTGCCTTCATATGCTAAATTAGGATAGGCTCTTGGCAAGAATTCTCTAATATCTGTATCTAATGACACTTTCTTATCTACTATGGCTTTTGCCATTAAGGAACCCGTAAAGACTTTTGAAATGGAAGCTATTTCAAAGAGTGTTTGATTATTTGGAGGGTTTTTTGAAACGGAATCAATTGCTCCGTAATAATTATGATATGTATTTCCGTTTTTGTACATGCCTACAGACATGGATTTTATGTTGCCACGGCTTACTATATTCTCAGCATATTGATCAACAGATTTTGTTAACTGTTCAAATGGCTCGATGGTGTTTTTTTGTTCAGACTGGCATCCTAACAACATAAGGAGACCAATTACACTAGCAATCTTATTCATATTTTTTATTTAAAGACATCGAAGATTTGACTTTGTTACGTTTTAGTACTAAGATATGACTAACAGTATAAGCAACAGCTAAGTTTTTAAACGACTCAAAGCGGATAGCTAAAGAAGAAATTAGCTGTTTTCTACTTCAGTACCCTGTTTGGAAGCCTATTTCAGGATGCTTTACAAACAGCACAGTTAGACTCCCCACTTAACTTTCCATTTTTATCAAACTCATATTTACAACATGTGTTGAATTTGTTCTTTAAAATATCTTTGCCTCTTTTAATTCTTGCTTTTACGTTTTCAAGACTTATATCTAATTGTATGGCAATATCTTTTTGCTTTAGTCCTTTGATATAAATTAACTCTATTACCTGTTTGTAAATCTCAGGAAGGTCATTTATGAAGTTATCAAAGCAACAGACCGATTGATATTCTTCCAACGGCTCACTTATATTCGCACTATTTTTCTCCACATAAATTGCTTCCTTCGTATAGTGATTGGCTATTTCGTTTCTAGCTATTTGAAAAATCCAAGCCCTAGCTTTTTCTTCTTTCTTTAGTTTGGATACATTTTCATGAATTTTCAGGAACGTGTTTTGGAAAATATCATTGGTCCGATCTTTATTTTTTGTTTTTTTTAAAATAAAAAAATAGAGCTCATCATTGAATTTGTTCCATATTTTTTGAGTTTCCATATTTGAAAAATAAATAAAAGCTAGTTAAATAACTAGCTTTTGATAAAATTAACAACAGGTACATTTAGTACATTCACATATAGTACATGGGCAATTACGTTCCATGCAATTTTTACAATTACATTTGGCACATTCACAATTGGTGCATTTACAAGTATTCATAGTATTCTAATTTTTAAGGTTCAGTAAGTAGACTGATAAACCTTAAAAAGGATACATTTTATTTTACATTTTATTATTGCTGTTGTACTTTTTTGCTTGTCATCGGTTCTCGATACTATTTTTGTTTCGCTGCCCTACACAAAAATCACTCGAACTGACAATGCGTTTTTAAATTGAATACGGTTGTCACTTCGAGTGAATTTCAAGCTTTTTTTGGCTTTAAATTAGTATCTAGAAGTATTTTTGTCACTGAGGGATTCGATGCAATTTTATAGCGTTTGATGCCTGTTTTAAAGCCTAATTTTTGAAATTATCATCAATCATCAACAAGTAGGAGGGAAGGCTTACTTATTTTTATGAAAGTCTATTTCCGCAATAGCATTTCAAAAGCGATGAGACCACCGTCAATAACCGCTTTTTCTAAGACACCGTTCTTGTAATAATAGACATTCTCTTTGCCATTCGCATTAATTTTTTTGTACACATGATTGCCCAAAGAGACTATGGTATTAAAACTACCGTCTTGCTCAGAGTAACAATTGTTTATATGTGTGGGTTCTAAAAAATACAATAAGATGGTGGTGTAATCAATGGTAGTTTTTATAGGGACTTCAGACTTTCCATTTTTAGTAATTAGATATTCGTTCTCATGCCATTGCGTAAGTGTTTTTGCGTGCGACTTATCATTTATATGAATATTTACCACTGCTTTTTTCAAAAGTTTAGCCTCAAAATCTACACTATAATTATAGTTTACAGCAAATTCTTTTATGAGTCTAAACGCAATAGTACTTGAGGTATGATAGGTTGTTTTGGCATCCTTGTGAGTTTTTGTCGCTTTTAAACTTCCAATAGTTTTCTCTTTATAGATAATATCATACCATAATGTTTTATCTGGGGAAGGTGTTAAATCTCCTTGAAACATTATAAAATTGAAAAGTATCAGACACCAAAGCATAGGCTTGTATTTAAAGAATATGTAGTCGTAAAACCATTTAGATTACAAGATACAAAGGTAATTAGAACCGAGGTATTCAAAGCTGATGATTATCATTGAAGGTTACATCTTGTTTTTAAAAAAGGGATGCTTTCTAAGAAAGATGGATATTCGTAGAATTATGTTTTCTGACTTATTCGCTACTCGTGATGTATTTCCGTTTGTATTCTTTTAAAAATTGCTTTGGGTTTTCATTATACATTTTCGGCTTTCCTTCTATTAAATACCATAATTGCGCGGTTGTTGTACCTAGCATATTTGTAGGCTCCAGACCTATTAGCTCTTCTGGTTTACTGCCGTCAGAACATTCAATACACCAAAATCTATTTTGTATGGCTAGATGTTTTGGAAAAGTAGTTGCTTTAATTTCCTCAAATTCTCTTTTTTTATTTGATTTGTAAAATCGGTACGTGATGTTATTAAAGTCCGTTTCTCTATCATAATACACTACATAAAAATCTTCTTTATAAAGTCTAAATAGCACAAGAATAAAGGGTGTTTCGTGAGAATAAGCTTTATCAAGATAATTAAACTCAATCAAGTTTTTCACATCTCCACCTCCCCAACCTAAACCATGACCGCCATAATAGACCCTTTGAGAATGTGTTTTTTTAATAGGGATTACTAGATTTTTAGTAGCCTGAATATCTAGCCTACTCTTTACCGTCTCTCTTTGTATTTTTAAGAAATAAATCAAACTAAGAAATGAGAGAACAATTCCTAAAATAGTGTAGCCTATGTATTTTAAAACTTTCATTTTGTGCGGATCAGTTATTCAATTATTAAAAAGATGTGATTTGTTGGAAGATACTATACTTTTAGCATTCGTATGAACTAGCTATAAACAGAAAAGCCTCCCAGATGTTATATCTGGGAGGCTTTATAAAGGTATTCTGCTTATTGTTTAAAAAACTGTAGACTTTCTTTACCGGCTACAGAAATTATATACATTCCGGATTTTAGGCCATCTAAAGAAATAAGTTCTTCATCAGAAGTCACGGGTATGGCTTTTAAAACGATACCACTCATATCTCTAATTTTTAATTCATCTCCTGAACTTACGCCCACAATCTTTATATATTCTTGCGCTGGATTCGGAAATACTTTCAGTGCCATTGCACTTACGGTAAGGTTGGCAGCCGCAGGTACAATCTTCCATTTTTGATTTCCATTTGTTGTAGCATAAGCATACGTAATAACATTGGTGTTCAAGGCCCCGTTATTGCGGTCTAAACCTTGTGCATGACAATGGTTTGGTTGTATCCCATAAATACCTTCTCCATTTTCAACAACTTTCCATTGTTGATGCGCCTGTCCTGCACTTGTGTAGGTCGCTACTTGTATGCTATTTTCACATTTAGCATAAGGGACTTCCAAGAACCTATTGTTGCTCTTGTTTTTAATCGTGTACACATTAGCACCTAAATGATTAAATACCCATTTTTGATCGTCATAATCACCTGGGTTAATCATTTTAGCGGCATAATTTTCTAAAGCTCTAGATAACAAGCGTTGATTAGAGTTTATAGATTCTAAAGTGTATACTCCGTTTTCTATTAATTGTGAGCTTATTGGTGTATTGGTGTCTGCTGTTCCTTTTAATAAAATAATGGCAGAATAGGGCGCTATGGTAATATTGCCAGAATACGCCTTATGTGTAGCATCTACATACGCAATAGTACCTAAGTTTACGGTCTTATTTGCTCCTGTATTATTGACAACAAATTTAATAAATGAATCAGGATTAGTAGAAGTACTAAAACTAACAGGCGCTCTTTTGCCTTTTTTTTCATAATTTGGGTACTTAGTTTTAAACTGATCTAAGGTGTAATCATTGGTCTGTCTGGCCACCGTTACACTCACTTCTTTTCCATCGGTATAAGGCTGACAGTAATAATTGCTATTGATATCGCCTAGAAACGTATTAAAATTTGCATCTGTAATTTGATTGGTATATCTAGCAGAAAACTGCGTAGGTTTTTTAGAGAATAAAATATTATTGGTCACGGTATTATTGGTAGACTTCGCAACACTACCACCAGCACCAAAACTATTTGTATAGGTAGATAATACTAGACCATAATCACAGTTATACACCGTATTATCTTTAATGCTATTTTTACTAGATAAATTAGCCATAATACCCCAACCAACTACGTTGTATACTGTATTTTCATAAATGGATTGATTTTGTGAATCGTTATCAATATATATACCAGCAGTTTTTACGCCTCTACCGGTAGGGATACCTCTGATAGCTCCTGGAGAATCATGTACCATATTTTTATATACGCTATTTGTAGCCTCTTTATTCCCAACAGAGTATATGCCGCCACCATCATCTTTGGTATAGCAATAATTACTAATATCATTATAGCGTACTTTAAAATTACCGCCCGAAAAATTTAAGGCATGGTATCCTATATCCTTAAGTGAGTTTTTTTCTATGATGTTCTCCGAAGATCCAGATTTACTGATGAACCTAACGCCTGTATAGCCTATAAAACTGCGGTCTCCCATACCAGAGCGCATACCGATGTTTACAATTTTATTGTTGGTAAACGTGAGTCCGCTTATAGCTTCCCAACGAATGGCGCTATTATTACTTTGCTCAAACGTATTGTTTGTGGCTGTTATATTGGTAAGTGTAAAACCTAAGGATAAATAGTTGTTTCCGTTTTTAAAATCACAGTTGGTCATCGTTAAATTTGCGGCACCGCTTACCGCCAATGTTTGTTTTAAACCGCCTTCTATTTTTAAATCTTGAATTTTAATATAGCTACTATTGTTCAAAGCCAAAGCCTCTTCTCCTTCAGGAATTTCTACACTCAAACTATTAGGGTCATTAGTACTATACAAGTATAAGACACCAGCAGTAGTGTCATGAGCCCATTCTCCATTTTTGTCTAAAGTGTTTACATGGTTTTGGAAAAAGTAGCCAAAATTGTTTTCTATATTATTTTCAAAATTACCAGAAGGGTCAGATAAACTAAAGTTTACCGTGGTACCGGAGTGAGACGTTATAGTTTCTACTTTTACGTTATCATCTGTAGTTCTTATGGTAATTTCACCACCTCTAAAACTATTAGAAGCGTAGGGTAAACTAGAAGCTTCAGAAATAGAGGTATTGTTTCCTGCATGATCCTTGATAGTTCTATAGCCACCATTAGGCGCATCACTATTAGGTTCTCTACCTATTTGCTGTGCTACATTCTCTAAAAATAAAGATGGAATTCTCCCATTATCAATTTTAGGTAGGCTTACTTTCCAGATAGCACCACTATGACGTGTCCATCCTGTAATTTTTTTTGCCGCCCTTAGCACGGGTTTAGCTCCAGATCCATAAGATTTTAATACGATGGCATTGCTAGAAGAACCTTTTTTTCCTTTTAAATCTAGACTTCCGTAAAAGATATCTCCACTATTAAAATGAATAATGTCTCCTGGAGCTAGAGCATTCTTCATGCTGTTTACTTTGTTTATGGTTTTCCATGGGGATGCTGCTGATGTCCCATTATTTGAATCAGTGCCCGAGGCACTTACGTAATAGTTTTTTTGAGCGACTAGGGTAGTGCTGCAGAGTACTAAAAATAGGCCTAGTATATAGGTGCTTATACGTTGTTTTGTTGAGTTCATAGTAGTTTTTATATAAAAATGAGACCTAAGCATTGTTGTCTTAGGCCTAATTTTAAATTATTCTTTTATAAATTGTTGATTGTTTTTTCCTGCGATAGAAATAATATATTTTCCTTTTTTTAAACTAGAGATATCTATGGTTTCTTCGGTATGTTGCGCTACTTCTTGCAGCACACGATTTCCAGAAAAATCGTATACGATAATCATGTCACCATGAGCAATACCTGTAGCGGTTATATAATTTTGTGCAGGATTAGGAAATAATAACACGGAAGGTTCAATTGAAACTTCGCTGATACTTTTTGCGGCAGCACTATTTAGCGCACTACAGGATAAAGTAAGTTTAGGAGCCATGGTACCCTCTTTAGACCAAAAAGAAACATCATTACCACTAACTTGTCTAACGATTATTGTAATGGTTTCTCCTGCAGTAATACCCGATAGGTTCCATTGGTAGTTTGCCCCTACATTATAGGTGCCTGTTTTAGTTCCTAATAAAGCACCTTGAACGGGTCTGTTACCGCTAGATAAGTTCTCTTCTGTCCAATTCGTAGATTTTCCTTTAAAAATATCTATACGACCGTTTCCGTTATCAGAAGACACGGTTAGGTTTAGGATTGCAGCATCGTTAGCTTTAAAATTAGTAGGGATTTTAAATTTCAGGAAAACCAATCGTTTTCCGTTTTCTACTCGAAGCTGATTGCTATTATAACGTGTAGTTCCTTGAAGGTAGGCATCTTCAGTGGGGGATACGTTTAACACCTCCGTACATGGTGTACTTCCTCCGGTAGCTCCTCCTAATTTTATAGGATACAAAGTACCTCCTTTTGGGCTTAAACTTGCTGCCAATGCCGGAAAGTTGGTTGCAGGATTAGCTGGTTTCACCTCTTTAGGACCTTTGTATAATAAGGCAGGGTCTGACCAAGGTGTTGCATTGTTATGGTTTTTTTCTAAACAGGTATTTTTATAGATGAAATTAGGGTATTTAGAATTTTCATGTTGAATAGACCATGGGCCCATAATGGCATAATAATTAGGCTCTTTACTATTATTATAGGCGGCATTAGGCGTGTCTGCTTTTGAGTTAGGCATGTCAAAAGGCAAGATTATTCTGTTGTTTTCTATTAAATTATTGCCTTTGTCTCCACTATGAAAACTTACTTCTTGTTTAAAATCATTGTCATACACTACATTATATTCCACATTACCCCCTTGAAGAGAAATATGTCTTATATGCGTAATTTCACAACCGGTAACTAAGTTATAAGCTCCTTGAATAAAAAAGTATCCTTGTGCTCCTCCTGCTTTTTTGTGTGCTCCTTCTACCTTTAAATCTCTTAATGTTACATGGTTTGCAGGTACTCGGATCGGATCTTTAGCGCAATTTAGGATCGTCACTTTATCTAACCAACAATCTTCTGAAGCACTAATTTTAACAGAAATATTATCGTTATTTGGTAATTCATCATTGGCATCCAGTCCATAATTCCAGTCGTATTTTGGTGTTCCCCAACTGCCTTCTATAGTTAGGGTGTAGATCCCACTTTTACTCACTTTATAGAAGCTAAAAGCATCGCCATCCGTCATTTTTATGATACACTTGACTTTATTTCTATCTTCCCCAATTAAAGAGACATTTGATTTCATTACAATGCGCTTATCAATAGAGTAGGTTCCTTTTTTTAATAAGACAGCTACTAGTCCGCTTTCTTTAGACGCATCAACGATAGCTTTATTAATAGCATCACTACTGGCACCACTGGTCAGCGTTTTTACCACTCTAATATCTTTGACAAAAGGAATACCACCTCTAACACCCGCTGTTTGCCATTTTTTCATTTGAGGATAGCGGCTATCATATTTTCCGGAGTCGAAAGTTACCCCTGGATCACCCACTTTTAATTGGGCATTTAGTTGAAACCCCATAAAGAGGATGCACCATAGACTACTCATCGTATAGGCATATTTTTTAAATACGTAATTTTTCATTTTTCTCATGTTTAAACAGTATTCATAATTACAATGTTCTGCTCTAGCTCCTGCTGTTATTTGAAAAGAGCCTTTTTAAATGATAAAGAGCGATCTAGAATGTGCTATCCTAAATCGCTCTTAATTTTTATTGCTTGATAAATTGTAAACTTTGTTTTCCTTCAATAGAAATAATGTAGGTTCCTTTCCTTAGACTAGAAACATCTAAAGTTTCTTCTGTACTCAGTGCCTTTTTTTGCAGTACTATATTCCCTGAAAAATCATATACTATAAGCTGGTTACCGCTGAGGATGCCAGAAAGAGTAATATAGTTTTGTGCAGGATTAGGGTAAGCCACAAGTGTTGTTTTAGCGCTTGTAGCCGTAGCTACTAGCATACTTGCTGCCACATCTTGCTTTACAAAATTTAATTTATTTACATTGAATAGATATCCCGTGCCTCCGGTGAAATTTAGGGTTAGGGTTTGTTCTCCTGCCGTTAAGTTTACCGTAGTTGTTACTGTTTTCCAGGTCTGCCATCCTCCAGTATTTGCAACCACTAGTTGTCCTAAAGCTGCGCTTTCAGATACTAATGAAATTGTTCCTCCAGAAGTATTGGTAGCCACTCTAGCTTCTACTTGATACACGCCTGTTTCTGCTATATTGAGTAGGTAAGTGGTAGCATCTCCATTTTGGATGTAGCCAATGTTTTTACCTCCATCTGTATCGGTTGTATTTTCTAATTCAATACCAGATTGCGTTGCAAAAGCTTCCGCTTCTAAAACTCCAGGAATAGCAATAGACGTATCAATGGTATTACCTGTATCAGCACATGCTAATTCCAAAACCAGTTTTGGAGCAGAAGAACCTTCTTTAGACGAAAAAGAGACATCATTACCATCTATTTGTTTTACGATAAGCGAAATGGTTTCTCCAGGAGTAATGCCAGATAATACCCAGTTGTAAGTGCTGCCTACACTATAGGTGGTATTTAGAGAACCTAATTTAGTTTGTTCCCCTGGTTTATTGGTCGCAGATAAATTTCCTTCGGTCCAAGTATTTGTACTTCCTTTATAAATTTCGATTAAACCATTACCACCATCACTAGAAACGGTTAACGCTAATTTAGCACTCGTCACATTTTCAATGGTTGTCGGTACTGTAAATTGCAGATAGGATATTCTTTTTCCGCTTTCTACTCTTAATTCGTTAGTGTTATATTTGGTCGTATTTTGTAAATAGGCATCATGAGATAAGCTTGTTGCAAGAGTAGCATCACAACCACCTTCATTACCGTCACTATCTTTACTTGTAATTAAAGCCACCCAGTCATTGCTATCTGGCGCTACCAAATTAGTTCCTAATGTACTTTTAGCGGTAAGGCTACCTCCAGCTCTTGGGTTAAACCATTGTACATCATATTTAGCATTTCCTGCAGGTAAGCTTAAACCCGTACTACCTCCATTAGGTCTGTAAATAGCATAAATTTTACCTTCCGCGGCAAACACATAATCATTACTGTCCGTAGTAACACCATCTGATGAAACCATATCGGTAAGGGTAGGAAGTAAATTAGCAGCAAAAAATGCAAGCGCATAACTACCTTCTTTATACTTTACACCTCTTTTTCTGTGATCTTGCCCATTAAGATCTCCATCATCAGCAGTATAACCACTGTAATATTCTACACCAGCACCACCAGCCAGTAAAGTTGCCCAAAGTACTTTTTCTCTAACTTGTTTATCAGAAACCATGATCCCTTCTGATGCGCTACCTTGCTCATCATTTGCAACCACCCATTTTCTACCGGCATTTTTAGAGTTTTCTACCCATCTACGTACATCGTTATGTACATTATTCTGACTTGTTTGTACGGAGGCGCCTGTTAGATTAGATTTGCTCCCTAATAACGGATTATATCTTTGGTCTTGTTGTCCTGGGTATGTATGTAGTACTACATGATGTTGGTAAGGATCTAGATTTTGAATGTAGTTTACGGTAGATTTTACCACATCATCTTTAATCGTAGATTCTTCTGATAAGTTCCAGTTTAACGCTAAATGATGCCCGAATCTTGCAATTAATTCCCGGTAGTACAATTTTCTTTCTCTCCCAAAAGTATGCCCATCCATTTTTTCACAATTCTCTGTTTCCATGGTTTTAAAATGCAAGTACATTCCTTTTTTATCGGCATACTCCATTACTTTTTCCCACTGCGCTAGCTTAGAAACATCAAAACGGTCTTTATGTAATTTATCCCATTGGCCTGCTTTTGCCGTATTGGAATAATCTTGAGAAGTACCTTTTAGAATATGCGGAAACACTGCGCCGTCATCACCACCAGCGGCCCAAGTTAAGAATGACATTACATTGGCACCTTGACCAGAAAGGTAATTAATAGACCCTAGCATTCCTTTTCCTTTTCCGCCATTCCAAGTGTAGGCACTGGCATCGGTAGCCACATAGTCTTGTGTATGTGCTTCCCAAGTTTTGCTTTTGTTTCCTCCCGCCGTATTTCCTGGAGTACCATCAAAGTCTACATAATGAAAGCGATTTTCAGGAGAATCTGCTCCAACTTTCAAAAACCAAGGTCCGTTTGGATTCTCAGGATCACTTCCTATATGCTTTAAATAATGCGCTCCAACATAGGTTAACCTTCCAAGATCTTTACTTCTAAAATCTCTTCCAGATTTATTAGATTCTGCAATAGTAAAGGTTCCGGCAGTTCCATCCATAAATCCACCACTAGAACCGCCGCCATTAATGGCAACATTAGTTCCAGAGGTAAAGGTGGCTTTCCAAGTCCATGCGCCTGTATGGTCTGGAGCAAAATGTACCCTCCATTTATTTCCAGAATCACATCCTGTATTTTCTGCATCGCCACAAGCTGCAAAATACCCTGGAATGGTATAAGATTTGTTACTAGCAGTATGTGTAAAGACGACTTCTAATCTATAATCAGAAAACGGATTGGGAGTGGCAGTTTCGGTGGTATTTGGACCATTAAAAGTTAAAGATACTTTGTGCCATCTTTTGAGTTCTCCATCTAGCGTTTGTGCTTTTAAATTGAGACTTAAAAACATAAATGCCATAAGTAGGTAAGGTGTAATTGATTTCATAGGTGTTACGTTTTAATTATTAATTAATTGAATGTAATGAGTGGCTTATAGCAATTAAAAAAAGTTTGAGGCTTTGAATTTTTAATATTTGACCGATAGACATACCTATCCTGTTCCTCAAATTACCTCCTTTATGAATGGGTAAGAGAAACGTTCAAATGCCTATACAATTCAATTAAAAATTGATGTATATAGCGATAAGGCTCATTATCTTTTTATGCAGAAATAAAAGCTTGTTTTACTGAAAAATAGCGGGTATGCTTGTAGCGTTGTGAAAATGATAAAAAGTACGAGTGCACCTACTAAATGTTAGAGTAGGGTATACCTTTAAATTACTTTTAGTCATGAATTGCTAAGGCAACAATACGCTCCACGTGTACGGTGTCCATATCTTGAAATTTAATATGTACAGCACAGTAAGCGGTATTAGATACGCTTAAATTTTCTTAGTAAAACACAACTTTTAGCAAATGCGTTGAGGTGAAAAGATTTTTAGCTGATAAAAAATTAAAGAATAACAAGTTGGAATCTCGCTTGTTGCACGAGAGTAGGTTTTAAGTAGTAGTGTTCTCATTTTATTGTAATTAAGTTGATAAATAAATCTTTGGGGATTTTAGAATAAAGGTAAGTATTATGTATATATACTATAGTACACTATTTTAGCAATTTAGTACCCTATTTTAACCTGTTTAGTTGCTTCCAAAATTAAATTTTCAAGAATTTAATTTATTTTAAAACGCTAAATAGGGGCTTCTTTCTTTCCTATTTCGAAATTATTTTTTTTTCACACCTGTCCATGCTTTGTCCTGACTAAAAAGTTTTTAATAAAATAACTTACGCTTTGTAAGTCTTTGTTTTTGTTGGTGTTAAGGTCTTATTGTGTTCTTTTTGTTTTTTTGGAAATTTTTATGGACCTACGCGGAAACGACCACATCATGTCCATACTTTGTCTACCACCGATATTAGGTAAGCGTTTTGTTTGTCGCTAGTTTTAATCAGATAATCGTAAAAACAAGTATAAATGGAACTACCCAATTTAGACAAGTTAGAAGCTGTTTTTTGCATGCTTTTGTTCCTGTTACTCTATAGTGCTTTATAAAATAGTAGTCATCGTATGCACTGCTTAGAAAAAATGTTCGTCACCCTTTAGGAGGTGAATTACATCCAATCCTTTTTAATCATTATTAGTTAATCCATAACTTATGAAGTACAAAAAAAGATCCAAATCTATTTTTTTGTTAGTCATCTTATTCATTTTTCCGCTCGCTAGCTTTGGAAAGCTACATGTGCCGGTAACCTTTGTTTTAGGAGATACCCTACCAAAGCAGAATACAATAGCCTTAGAAGCTAATTTGAATTTAGAAGCTATTTTTTCTTTTCAGAATATTAAAAAAGAATTTCCTGTACCTACCCTTGTAAAAAATAATAGGAAGACAGCAGCTGCGGTATTAAAAGAAATTGAAGCAAAAGATGCTTGGGTAAATATCATTTCTGGTGCTACAATTATGTCACTGCCAGTAGGGATTAAAAGCACCGTAAATGAGGTAGAATATGCTATAGGAATAGCCAAAGCTACGATACAGAAAGAGTATACGGAACTAACTGTTTTTGTAAGAGCTATACTTCCGCAAACAGATGAAAACGGAGAGCCTGTAGAACTATTTTTTGGTGCAAACCATATAAAGCTCTCTCATAATGGCGGCATTTTTGGTGATGGTAATTTAGTACTACTCGGAGATATTCAAATTCCGTTCAATGCAGGAAATTGGCTGTTAGAACTTAAAGGAGGTTTTGATAGGGAATCTGGAGCAATAGAAGACCTAAGTTATGTAACTATAGATTGTAGTGGCGTTAAAGAAATGGGACTTACGGCAGAAATTCAGTTTTCTAGAAACTTAATTTTGCCGGTTACAGAATTAGGAGAATTATTACCGGAAACAAAAACTATAGAGCGCTTAGATGAAACTTCTGCGGAGGTACCTAATAGGGTGACAGGTAAATTTTCTATTGTTGCTTCTGGGTGGAATGATATTATAACATCTATAGAACTTCAGCCTTTTGTCTTGGCTAAACATCCCAACAAGTTCGTGTTTAACTTAAGCCAAGCCGAACTAGATTTTAGCGATCTTAGAACCCCCGATATTGCCTTTCCAGAACATTATCATGACCAAGGACTGTTACTGCCTAATGTAAATACGTGGCGCGGTATATATGTAACATCATTAGAAGTATCCTTGCCAAAAGTATTTAAAACTACCGAAAGTATTGAAAATCAAGAGCGTGTAAGTTTTGGTGCTACCAACATGATTATTGATAATAATGGAGTATCTGGGTTGTTTTCTGCAACTGATGTTATTGCTATAGATAACGGAAGAACAAGTGATAAAAAAGCTTGGGCCTATTCCGTAGATCATATCGCTTTAGAAATTACTACCAATAGAATTACCAGTGCTGCTTTTGATGGACAACTGTTATTACCCATATCCACATCAAAAAATACAGCTAAAGATAAAAGCAAGAAAAGGCCGAAAGATGCTAGTAAGAAAATAGGGATCGCTTATGAAGGCCTTATTAGTGAAGAAGAATACTTGGTGCGTGTAGCTACATCAGATACGTTGAATTTTGATGTGTGGCAGGCTAAAGCGCAATTACTACCAGATTCTTTTATAGAAATGAAGGTTGTTGATGATAGTTTTAGGCCCAAAGCCGTATTGAATGGTCGCATGGCAATTTCTGCAAATCAGAAAAATAGTTTAGAGAACGAGGGGCAAGTAGCTAAAGATTCTAGTGTATTAAATTTTAAGGGTATTGACTTCCAAAATCTTGTGGTTCAAACGGAAGCTCCTGTTCTAACCGTAGATTATTTTGGGTATACGGATGAAGTAAAACTGGCCAATTTCCCTGTTTCTATAGCCGCTATTGTTTTCTCCGCAGATGAAGTTGAGGCAAGCTTAGCTTTTGATCTAAAAGTAAATCTTATGGATAAAGAAGCTAAAGGATTTGCTGCAGATGCTAGGTTGGCAATTATAGCAAATTATAGCGAAGAAGAGTATGTACAGCAATGGAATTATGACAGTTTTGATCTTTCTGAAATAGTTATTGATGCTAATTTAGGAGCTGTTCAAATACAAGGAGGGGTAACCCTTATGATTGATGATCCCATATATGGCAATGGTTTTTCTGGGGAAATAGAAGGGACATTTAGCACTTTTGGCCCTATTACGTGTAAAGCAATTTTTGGAAAAAAAGAATTCAACTATTGGTATGTAGATGCTGCGGTGCACGGACTTAAATTACAGGCAGGCCCCGTACAGCTATCTGGTTTTGCGGGTGGCGCTTTTTATAAAATGAGCAGAGAAGCCAATGGTGATCCAGATTTTTCTCCTTCCGGCCTTTCTTATATCCCTAATAAGGAAGCAGATTTAGGAATGAAAGCTATGGTTTTTGGGGGCATTCCAGATGAAAATGCGATAAGTATTGGTGCTGGTTTTGAAATAGAATTTAATACAAAAGGGGGCGTCAATAGACTAGGATTTTATGGGGAAGCACAAATGATGAAAGCTTTTAATTTCCCTAATCCCGTCGCAAAATTATCAGACAAGCTCAATAAAATGGCCGACACCAAAGTAGTTAACGGGGTGATGGATAGTAGGCTCGGAAAAACATTTTTAGAAAAAGCAGATACCGAATATGAAACTGAAATAGTTGGTGAAGCAGGTATTACTGCTAAAATGGGAATGGAGTATGATTTTATAAATAAATCATTTCATGCCACTATGGATCTTTATGTGAATGTAGAAGGAGAAATTTTGCAAGGAGAAAGTTCTGGTGGAAGAGCTGGTTGGGGTGTTTTTCATTCTTCAGAAGAGGAGTGGTATGTGCATATGGGAACACCAACAGATAGACTTGGTTTAAAACTTGGGGTAGGGGAACTCTCTGCAAAAGCTAGAAGTTACTTTATGTTAGGAGACAACATTCCCGAAAGTCCGCCACCACCACCAATCGTTGCCGAAATTTTAGGTGTAGATGCAGAGACCTTACAGTACACAAGAGATGAAAACGCCTTACGAGGTGGTAAAGGTTTTGCCTTTGGGAGTGATTTTTCTGTTTCCACGGGTGATATGGAATTCTTAATGTTCTATGCAAGTTTCAATGCAGGCTTAGGATTTGATATCATGCTAAAAGATTTTGGTGAAGCCAAATGCGTGAATACAGGAGACCAAGTAGGTATAAATGGCTGGTATGCAAATGGACAAGCCTATGCGTACCTACTAGGAGAATTAGGAATAAACGTAAATCTCTTTTCTGTTAAAAAACGAATTCCGATAATCAATGCTGCAGCTGCAGTACTCTTGCAAACAAAAGCACCAAATCCGGTATGGATGCGTGGCTATGTTGGCGGACATTATGATTTGTTAGGAGGATTGGTAAAAGGAGAGTTTAATTTTAAAGTAACCATAGGAGAAGAGTGTGAGTTTGAGAATAGCGCGCCGTTAGGAGGCTTGAAAATAATAAGCGATCTAACGCCAAGAGATGGGGAGACCAAAGCAGATGTATTTGCTACACCACAAGTCGCATTTAATATGGAGGTAGAAAAAGCCTTAACCATTCCTGAAGTAGATGGCGACCACATTTACAAAATAACCTTAGAAGGGTTCAAAATTGCAGATGAAAATAACACCCTTATTTCTGGAGCCCTAGAATGGGGAGAAAATAACAGTACACTAACTTTTGTGCCCGTAGATATTTTACCTCCGGCAACAAAATTAAAGGTGAGCGTAACAGTTGGCTTTAAAGAGCGAATTAATGGTGTGTATCAGGTGGTAATGATTGATGGTGTTCCTGCGATTGAAACCGAAGAACGTTCTTTTATCACAGGAGAAGCACCAGCCTATATTCCTTTAAAAAACATTGTATACTCATATCCTGTTATCGACCAACAATATTACTATCCAAAAGAGTATGCGAAAGGGTATATACAATTAAAACAAGGCCAGGATTACCTGTTTGATGATACACAATGGAAAAGTGAATTAGTGTTAACAGATGAACAAGGCACAGCGGTAAAGACGTCATTTTCTTATCATTCTGGAAGCAATACACTTAATTATACCTTGCCCATTTTAGATAATTCGGCAGCATATACCTTATCTATTTTTAGCACGCCTAAGACTACCAAAGAGGCTACATCGACAGGAACAAGTCAGAAAGATACAGCTCTAGGGAATCAGAACACGGTAGTCATAACCGAAAACCAAGCGCAATCTGTTTCTAAAGAGGGAGTAATTGAGCGTATTGGATATAATTTTAAGAGTAGTGCTTACAATACATTTGCTAAAAAAATACAAGCTATAAAGGTTGCTAATTATGCTTGGGGTAAAATTGCGAATGATGTGGTTTACCTATACAATACCATAGATCATCATGAAGCTTTTGAAACGGCAGAATTGGTGGGTACGGTTTATACGGGTCATCAACCAATGGTGGTAGCAGAATCTGATTTGCGCGACAGCTATTTTACAAAAGATATTAATCCTATACTCTATCAAAAATACAGCTCTGGGGCTTATAAAATAGAACGCCCTGAAACGCCTTATGGCCTTCCTCCCAAAAAGGCTTTGCCTTTATTTTCAAATTACGTTACCAGTATTTCGTATGGTGTAGATAAGGGTTGGACAAGGACACATTTTCCATACCGTTACAATTTGCCAGAGCTCTACAAACTAGATTATGTCACTACCAAAACTAAAGTATTAAACGCTTTTGTAAATGGAAAAATTTCTAGACACGCACCGGAAGCTTCCATTTTAGATACAGCCTATAAATTTATGCCAAAAGGATCTTATCGTATTAAAATACAATATATCCTACCTGGTAATAGACTAGGAAGTTCCGCCACAGTAAACTTTAAAAACCCACTAAATCTAGAGTAACAAATGTCTAAAAAAGATAGTAAACTAAAATCATCAGGCAGCTTTGAAAATGATATGTTCATTTTTAGAGCAACCTATACAAAAAAGTAAGTACGCTTAATTACAAATTGCACCAATCCCAAAATTTTAAAAACTAAATGAGAGTATTACTAGTTATAAGCTTCTTTTTCACTGTCATGTTTTGTTTTGCTCAGCAACAAGATAGTATTGCAACGCCAACTATTCAGGTCATTGCAAGAGCGCAACAAGATAAAATTTTGGTGCGTTGGGCGCCTACAGATGCTGTGGTTTGGCAAAGAGCTAATACCTATGGCTATACGTTAGAGCGCTTTACAGTCTATAGAAATGGAAAGCGATTAGACACGCCTGAAAAAAAGCAAGTAGCAACGCACATACTTAAACCAGCTCCCTTAGCATCTTGGGAAGGCCTCGCCTTAGCAAATGATAATGCAGCCATTCTTGCACAAGCCATTTATGGAGACGATTTTGAAATTGGTTCAGAAGAGGGGCAGTTATTGGCGGTTGTGAATAAAGTAAAACAATTGGAACAACGTTTCTCTTTTGCGTTGTTTGCCGCTGATATGAATTTTGAAGCTGCAAAATTAGCCGGTTTAGGTTTTGAAGATACATCCGTAAAAAGTAATGAAGGATATTTATATCAAATAAATACTGCGATTCCATCGGATTTGGCGGTTGTAAAAGAAGGCGTAGTTTATATAGATGCTTCTGAAACAGACGCCTTGCCCGTACCCATAGATTTGGTTGGTGTTTTTAAAGATAAAGAGGTCATCCTTACCTGGGAATATGAACTGTTCAAAAGTATTTATGCTACCTACTATATCGAACGCTCAGAAGATGGTACACATTACAAACGTTTGGGAGATTTGCCTTTGGTAAACCTAAACAATACAGAGCATTCGCCAACAAAACGAATGTATTATATAGATACGCTAGCACAAAACAATAAGCAATACCATTATAGGGTATCAGGGATTTCTCCTTTTGGAGAAGAAGGAAAACCCTCAAAGGCGATTGTAGGTCAAGGACAAAAAGCATTATCAGCGACTCCATTTATTATCAATCATGAACTATTGGTGGGCACTGGAGCCAAAATCTATTGGGATTTTCCAAAAGAAAAAGAAAATGAAGTAGCAACATTTGAAATTAGAGCAGCAAGTAAAGACAATGGTACTTATAAAATTCTAAAAGATGGAATCTCCCCCCAAACTAGAACAGGAGAAATAGCGGCCCCCTTCAGTGTAAATTACATCAAAGTAATAGCCATAGGCAAAGACAGTACAGAGACCGCCTCATTCTCTGCGCTAGTACAGCTTATAGATTCTATAGCACCAGCAAAGCCAACAGGCTTAAGGGGTGTTGTAGATAGCTTAGGGGTCGCTATAATTTCATGGGAACCGAATATGGAAAAAGATATTTTAGGCTACCGTATTTTTAGAGGTAACCTTAAAGATGAAACCTATGCGCAGATTACTATAGATCCTTTACAGACCAATCAATTTATAGATACGGTACAGTTAAATTCTTTAAATACTGATGTATACTATACAGTAGTAGCAGTAGATCACCGGTTTAATACCTCTGCATATTCAGAAGTATTAGAACTTAAGAAGCCAGATATCATTCCCCCATCAGCGCCTGTCTTTAAAAATTTTAAGGTGTTACATACAGGCGTTTCCCTTTCTTGGATCAGCAGTAGTAGTACCGATGTAGCGAAACACCAACTCTTTAGAAAAAGCACAAAAGCTTCTGGTATTTGGGAATTGGTATTTGAAACAAAAGATACGATTACTCATTTCAAAGACACTAAGCTTACTGCAGCTACCAAATATACCTATGCCATAAAAGCGGTAGATGAAAGTGGTCTTAGCTCTGAAGATTCTCCTACCATCACCATAAAAACAGCTTCTAATACGGAAGATGAGGTTATAAAAAACTTGCATGCGGTAGTAGATAGGGACCATAATACGATTAGGTTATACTGGCGAAAATTACCTGATAGGATTAAAGAGTTAGTGATTTTTAAATCTAAAAAAGATGGTAAACCAACTACATGGAAACAATTGCCCGCTGCTCTTACAGAAATTATAGATAAAAATATCTCTCCGAGTAACAGGTATATCTATCAAATACGTCCCGTGTTTGAAGATGGTAGTTATGGCCACTTAGAGACCTTAGAAGTAAATTATTAAGTTATGAAAAAGCTATTGTTTTTATTGTTTATTATAGGCAGTTCTGTTCTAAATGCCCAGAATTCTAGGATTGAGATTTCCGATTTTAGTTTTGAAACGCCCGAATTTGTTTGGGGAGAGGTTTGCGAGAACTACGTACGGCTTACTGTTTCTTTTGAAGATGGTACTTCAAAAGTTTTTTTTGATCAAGAGTTTGAAAAGCTAGGGTTATTTACTAGTCCTGCTCCTAAAGCTTTCTATGATTTCCCTGGAAAAATCATTAAAAGTTTAACTGTCAAACAATTTTCTTTTTTAAAGAATACTTCAGTTAACTGTAATCATGACCCACTCTTATATGCATCACAAGTTGAGAAAAATTATTATATGTACAGGGATAATAATTGTCATTCTCGTAGGCATGATGAAGTGGGTAAGGCATCTGAACAACCTTGGGGGTTATTTCTAGAAACTAAAAACACGTTAAAATTTAATTTCAAAATGTCAAATAGTTTTGACGTTCTTAATGATCCTATAAGAACACAGTTAGGCTACGATGACCTTATTACCATTAACGCGACACCTTTTTTAGATTTTTTATTATATCAGTGGCAGTATCAAGTGGTATCTAAACGTGGCAATCTACCAAACCCAAATTCTTGGATAAATTTACATCAACCAATGACTTCTTGGCGTTTAGAATTTACCGCAAATGCAATTCTACCAAATTCTTCTATTGGCAAGTATATTTATTTTAGAATAGAACCTTGTAATTATCAAATTCCGGGAAATATAGTCGGTTATGACATACTTCCTTCGGCTCCTAAAATAATCAACTATACTACAACTCCTGTTACTTGTTATGGCGCCAATAACGGTACCGTAACCTTACAGTTTAATAAAAATTTAGGGGACAAAGAGTCCTTAGCTATAGAGGTAGTAGACTTATCAAAACAAATTAATGATATTAAGAGCAGTGAACCTTTGTATGAGGCTGTAATTCCTGGTTTTTCAATCACTTCTAAGGATATCATAAATAATAAATTAACAATTACAGGTCTTAGAGGTAGCAATGCTGAGAATTTTAGGATTCAGTTTCTTGGAGGTTCTGGTCTTTTTGCAGGCGGGGCGAAACATACTATCGATTTTAAAATTTATGAACCAGATTTTGTTACCTCAAAAATAACAAGATTTACAGAGGTATATTGTAAAGATGGTGCAGATGGCACAATTACAATTGAAGCAGATGGTGGTTCAGAAACGGGGTATCAATTTTCCATTGTTAACGATGACGGTTCAGATGGCACTTGGATTCCTTTTACCAACGGCAAATCTCATACGATTACAGATTTACGAGCAAATACCTACAGCATAAAAGTTAGAGATGGTAATGAGTGTGTTGCTAAAGAACTAGTACCTGATGCGGATGGTAATGATACTCCCGACCAAGATGAAGATTTAATTTTAGAACAATTAATTGAAGAACCTACAAGCGTACTTGCCTTAGAATTTTTAGCGGTTACTACTGATAGAACAGCGATGAGTAATGACGCTAAAGCTTTTGGTTTTACAGACGGTCGTATTACTGCTGTTGTTACTGGGGGTACAGCCCCTTATACGGTAGAATGGAAGAATAAAAATACTGGAGTTGTAGTTACAACAGTTTCTAGTACACCTTTTGATGACGTTGAAGAAAGTCAAACTTTTACTTTAAACACTATCGGAGAAGGTACGTATACCTTAACAGTTACAGATTTCAATCACACCCAAGCAACACAAAAAGCAACTTGTTTTGCTGAAGGAGATTTTTCAATTACGCAACCAGATAAGTTATTGTTAACGCTAGAAGAAACAAATCCTGTTTCTTGTAATAGTTTCAATGAATTTAATGATCCTGTGGGCGATGGAGAATTGGTGGCTCACGGTACTGGTGGGGTACAATTAAATATGTTAGAAAACAATGGTTTACCCTATTATTATACTTGGAAAAAAGAGGATGAAAATGGCGTTTTTCAAGAGCTTCTGGAAGAAAAAGATAGTATTCTAAGCAATGCAACGGCTGCTCGTTATTCGGTCAATATTAGAGATGCTAACGGTATTCTCATCGGTAACTATGTAAACAATAGTTTGGATACTGAAACTGATTTGATTCACGATTTACTAGACCCAGAACCTTTAGTAATTACATTTACCAAAGGAGATTTAAAATGTTCTGATGGTACTGAAGGTTGGGCAGAAGCTAACATTACTGGTGGTACAGGTAACTATACCCTAAAGTGGTCTAATGGTGCTACAGATCCTAAAATTAAAAATCTAGAAAAAGGCAGCTACCTTCTTTTTGTTACCGATGAAAAAGGGTGTCAGGCTACCAGCCAAGTGCGTATTGAGGCTCCAAATGTTCTGGATATAGCTATTTTAGAACAAAATGCTCCTGTGTGTAACAATGGTGCGGACGGGGTAATATCTTTAGGAATTAGTGGCGGACTAGAAGAATACACCTACAGCTGGCTTAAAGAGGGAACACCCATTACAAATCATTCTGGTTTTTATGCTAATAATTTAACGTCAGGAGACTATACCATTACCGTTACGGATGCTAACTTATGTTCAAAAACAGTAGAGATCAATTTAGCAAACCCTAGTCTTGATTTAATAAACTTAGGAGAAGATAGGTTGCTGTGCGGTGGACAAAGTATAGTATTAGATACCACCTATCATAGTGAGGGTACTACGTATGTATGGACCTCAGATACCGGCTTTACCAGTACATCTTCCACTATTGAAGTTACAGAAGCAGGAACCTATACGGTGGTTCTTACCACACTGCTTGGTTGCAATGGGGGAGATAGTATCACTATTTCAATAACAGACACCCCAATAGATGCACATTTTATTGTGAGCACTCAGGCTTTTGCTGGTGAAGAATTGGCACTAGTGAATATTAGTGAACCTTTAGGAGATACGGTGGAATGGTTTTTTCCGCCCGAGGCTCAAATTATTGCCGAAACCAAAGAGAATGTTATTCTTCTTTTTGATGCCCCCGGCGCCTATGACATCATACTCCGTACCAATCAAGGTACTTGCTTTTTAGAGTATATGAAAACCATACGTATTGGAGAGGCTGCAGATATCCCAGATATCGGAGACGCAGAAACCCCTTTTATTCAAGATTTTAAAATATTTCCCAATCCCTCTAACGGAGATTTTTCCGTAAGCATTAACCTAACAGAAGCCAGTCCTATTTCATTAAAAATATTCAATATGGCTTCTCAAGGATTGGTACATGAACGTCAAGAAAAAGCAGCAGCTAGTTTTGAATTAGCCTATGGGGTTACGCTGGCTTCAGGAACCTATGTTTTATTGTTAGAAACGGCAAAGGGTAGTGAAATAAGAAAAATTATTATAAAATAATATGAGCATCCTAAAACACACCGCTTTTTATTGTTTTTGCGTACTAATAGTTTGCTTTTTTTGTGCGAGCTGTTCCAAGGAACAGGCGGTGCCTATAAGCTTAGATTTTAGTATAAGCATTGTAGATGATGACTACTCTGTACCTGTAAAAGTTAAAGTTTTAAACCAAACATTTGGTGCAGATGCCTACTCTTGGACGTTTAGTGGGGCAGACCAAGAGACTAGTACTAGTAAAAATCCGGGAACTTTAGTCTATTCTAAATTAGGCACCTATACCATTTGGTTAGAGGGGTCTAATAAAGATGGGGAAATAGCACAGAAAGAAATCACCTTTACCTTAGATGCTGCGGTTGTCGTAGATTTTGATACCGAAATTGAGACCAATAATTTTGCCCCTGCTTCGGTCTTTATATATAATAAAACCCAAGGCGCTACAAGCTATTCGTGGACTTTTGAAGGGGGTTCGCCAGCAACAAGTACCCAAGAACAACCGGGAGTGGTGCTTTTTACAACTCCAGGAGCGCATCGTATTAACTTGGTCGTAGGGAATGGCAGAGAAACGCATGAACTAGAAAAAATAATAACGGTTGCCGAAGGATTGGATGTCGCTTTTGATTGGGACGTAGCTTTTCAAGACGACGATCTTCAAATTCCCGTAAGCTTGGTGATGCGTAATTCTAGCAAGGGAGTGTTAGCCTACCAGTGGAGCTTCACCAATGCCACGCCATCTACAAGTACAGAAGAAAACCCCAGTGTTACGTTTACGAAAGAGGGTACCCAGACCATAACGCTAACAGTGTTTAACGGAAAAGAATCAAAAGCTATTTCTAAAACCATAGCCCTGATTGCCAATACCAATCTTAGAACGTTTACCAATGTAAAATTCGGAATTAATACCGCTCATCATAACAATACGATAGGGGCATTTTTCTCTGCCACAACCAGAGAAGTATACACGAAAGAAAGCAGAAATACGGTAGAAGGAAACGCAATAGATCTGGTGTTTTTTGGTTTAGGAGAAGATTTTTCCTTTAACAAATTTGTTGCTCCAGATGACCTGAGTAGTACAACCTTTCCGGTACTTGAAAATGCACAGCATACCCGTATTATAAATTCTCAAGAGCAATGTATGTGTGCAAGCACATTATCGGCAGTAGAATTTGATGCGATTACCACTGATGTACTGCTGCATAATTTACACCTAACGGAAACGAATGGAGGTGCTCTGCATTTCACAGCTGCTATAGTACCTAGAGTGGTGTTATTTCAAACAGCTGATGGTAGAAAGGGAGCGATAAAAATAAAAGAATATGTCAAAGATGGTCTCAACTCTTACATCCTAACCGAGATCAAAATTCAGAAAAAATAAGATGACGATACGTAAATTAATACCTTGTCAGGCAAGCAGATGGAGCGCATTTATGCCTAAATTTTTAATACCAGTACTATGGATACTTATACTCTTTCATGGTTCCGTTTTATCGGCACAATTATTCCCGGTACAAGTAGCACCACAACTAGTGCCCCCATACAGTTTAAAGCTATCCGATTATAGCACCACTACGAGCGAAAAGTTATTGGTAAACTTACTTTTAACCGATGTAAATGAATCTGATTTGCAGGTAAGGTTGCGTTTTTCAATCTCTGGAAATAGCGTACGGATACAATCTAGAAATTACGTGCAAAACGCTGCTCCCATACAAATTACTGGCGGGGTACCCTTACGTTTGTCTAATTTAGATTTACGACCTTATTTTGATTTTCAGAATCTTGAAGGTATTACGCTTAATGAATACAACAAACCATTACCCAGTGGTTTATACCAGTTTTGTTTTGAGGTTTTTGATTGGGCAACAGGCAGGCCACTATCTGTGAAAAAATGCTATCCGGTATATCTGTTTCTTAATGATCCTCCTTTTTTAAACTTACCGCAGCGTGGAGCACAAGTACCCGCCAAAGAATTACAGAATATTATTTTTCAATGGACGCCTAGACATGTAAATGCGACGGGAGTGGAGTATGCTTTTGAACTCCGAGAACTTTGGGACACACAGGTAGATCCTCAGACCGCCTTTTTAGCAAGTCCGGTATTATACCAAACTACCAGTTTTGCCAATACTTTACTCTATGGTCCGGGAGAAACAAGCTTGTTGGAAGGTAAAAATTATGGCTGGCGTGTGCGTGCTATTGTTAGTGATGGTATTAGCAAAGCTGCCGTCTTCAAAAATGATGGGTATAGTGAAATATTTTACTTCTCTTATACGGGGCAGTGTGAAGCTCCTCAATATATTTTAGCAAAATCTGAAGGTACTACGTCCGAGAAAATTACATGGCAAACCAATCCTAATCACCTAAGCTACCAAGTGCAATTTAGAAAAGCAGAAGCTGGTAATGCTAACAATGGCGTTTGGTTTGAGTCAGAACTGGTAGAAACAACAAAAGAGCTTTTCTTTTTAGAGAAAGCAACCACGTATGAGTATAGAGTTGGTGGGCAATGTATGCAAAATGGCGGATACAGCTATTCCGCCATTCATACATTTACCACACCTTCTCAGGAAACAGCAAGTGAGTATAATTGTGGGATACCTCCAGAAATTATCATCACAAACCAAGAACCTTTACAAGAGCTTAAGGTAGATGATGTTTTTACTGCTGGTGATTTTGAGGTTACGGTTAAAGAAGTATCTGGCGGCAATGGTAGCTTTTCAGGTAGGGGCTTTATTGTAGTTCCTTATTTAGGAAATACAAAACTAAGTGTGGGTTTTGATGACATACACATAAATACAGACAAGCAATTAACCGATGGTTTTGTAGCAACCGAATATACTCCGGAATAGGAAAGAAGGGAAGAGAGACTTTTGTAGGATCTCTTTCAAAGAAGTAAACACTTATGTAGCGCACAGGAAAGCTATTGAAAAATGGCCGATAGTGAAACCATAAATTCCCCCAAAGAAACCTAAGCATCATCTTTAACCAAAGAGCTCTTTTTGTTGAAAAACCTATTGTTTTTAGTTGTTATACTACTTCCTGCCTTTGTATGTTCACAAAGTGTAGATTTAGAAACGTTCGGAAAATCTTCCCCTTTTAAAATAGGAGGTGGTATTTCTGCAAGTTCTGTATTTTATAGTAGCAACCAAAGAAATAATAGAGCACCATTTACCTATTTTGCACAAGGGAACCTGAATATTAGTTATTACAATTTTTCTATTCCCATAAGCTATAACTATTCCAATCAAGGAGCGCAATTAGGGTATCAGTTGCCATTTAATTTTAATAGATTAAGTCTTCACCCAAAATATAAATGGGTAACGGCACACGTGGGAGATGTGAATATGAGCTTTTCTCCGTACACCTTAAGCGGACACCAGTTTTCGGGTGCAGGAGTAGAATTGCAACCCACCAAAGCAATTAGCTTTAAAGCTATGTATGGCCGCCTTGTTAAAGCAATAACTCCTACGGAAGATGACCGTACCTTAGCTAGTTACCAAAGAATGGGTTATGGTTTTAAAACAGTCTATGAGCAAAAGACCTATACCGTTGGGGTTTCAACTTTTTATGCCATAGACAACCAAAATTCTATTGCGATAAACCCAGATGAGGAAGGGGTGTTTCCCAAAGAAAATTTAGTCCTAGACGTAGAAGGGCGTGTAGCATTAAGCAAAGATTTAGAACTAAATGCAACCTATGCCACTACCATCCTTACACAAGATCTAAGAGCACAAGAAACTTCAGAATCTACCAAAGGCGTACTCCGTAAACTATTTAATAACAGAGCCTCTACGGAGTATTACAATGCTTATAAATTAGGAGTAAAATATAGTGTGTATGAGGCTACTTTAGGAATAGATTATGAGCGTGTAGCTCCCGGATATGAAACCCTAGGGGCCTATTTTTTTAATAACGATTTTGAAAACATCACCCTTAATCTCTCTCGCCCTCTTTTTAATCATAAAGTTAATTTGAGTTTTAATGTAGGGTATCAAAGAGATGATTTGGAAGACCAAAAGGCCAACCCAACGAGTAGGTTTGTAGGCGCCATTAATGCTACATACACGCCTTCTGAACGCTTGTCTTTGACAGGTTCCTATTCTAATTTTAGTACCTATACCAATGTAAGGAGCAACCAGTTTGAGGATATTAATGATGCCAATCTTTTAGACAATGTCGTAGATACCTTAAACTATAAACAGGTATCGCAGAACGCCAATCTTAACATTAACTATATTTTATCGAGTACCAAAACAAAAAATGAAAATCTAAACCTGAACTATAATGTGAGTGATATATCAAACGCACAAGGAGGTGTGGTTCGAGTAGGAGATGCTTCTGTTTTTCATAATTTTTCTACCGCGTATACCTATGGGATCAAGGAATTACATCTAAACATTACACCGGCAGTACATGGTACTTATAATACTATAGGATTAGAAGATGCCATTACTTGGGGCCCCACCATAAGTGTAAAAAAAGGTTTTTTAAATAATGAATTAAAATCGGTCCTATCCTCTTCCTATAATACCGCAAAAAATACAAGTGGAGCTATAAAGACCACAAATCTAAGAGGAGGAGTTTCGTACGTTTATTTAGAAAAGCATAATTTGAGTCTGAATGCCATTCAGTTGTTTAGAAGCACACCTTCTGTTTCTGGCTTAAAAGAGTTTACGGCAACCCTAGCTTATAACTATTCTTTTGATGTAAAAAAACCTAAAATAAATTGGAAGAAAAAAGACCGGAAGCGCAGGGCTAAAGACAGTATACTTACCTTGAATTATAAAAAGTACAAGTATGTAGCTTATGCGGAGACTATTGCAGATACCATATTGCAACTAACTAAAAGTAGTAAATTTGGAACCCTCCCTGACGATAAAAATCTGGAACTACAAGGTTTGGCTGAGGTAATGGTAAAAGCTATTGATAAAAGAGAAGTGGTGTTTAAAGAAAGTGCTATTGCTTATTTAAAATCTGTAGATGATTTTAAAAAATTCCAAAAACAGTATACGGAGTATGTGCTCAGCGCCTACACTAAATTAATAAAAGATGCAGAAGCTATAGATTACCAATTAGAGAAAGAATTTTTACGTTTAAATGCAGAAAATAATGACACTAAAATTAAAAAGACGGCCGAATTTAAGGCGAATATAAAAGTGGTAAATGACCGGTTTGAAAATCATCGAACAATGCTTAAGGGGATGCGCGCTTGGGATATTATGAAAGAAATTAATAGCATCCGTTTAAATAGGTTTAAAAACAAGCATATTAATAAAGTATACCTCATGTACCGCAATGCAAAAACCGATGCTGAAATCATAGATTTTTTAGAGTACTATTTGGCGGACTTATACCATAAGCAGATGAGGTAGGAAATGGTTGGAATAGTAATTTTTAGATGTTACAGACATAATAAATCTAACTGTTAACGGGTTAACTATTTGCAAACTTTCTAGTTACGATCTAAAATTCATACGGGTATAGTTTTGGTTGTATTTTGAATTTTTATTTAGTTTAACATATCATTTAATCCTTCTTTATCAAAAAGGATACGTCCCACTTTTATGTCAGACCAACCTTTTTTCAATTTATAGGTAAAAGTAGGTTTGTCTTCTATTAGTTTGCAATCTATGTAGTAATTAGATATTTGAGCATTTGAAATATTTTTAAGATTTTGAAGGTGGGTAGATATAAAAAAGAAAGAATTTTTATACTTGCTCAAACCGTTAATGGTTGTCGTGCAGATTTCGAGTGCGTCTTCAACATTTGTTCCGCTAAAAAGCTCATCGAAAATTGCAAAACATTGCTGTCCATCTGCAGCATTCTTAAGAACATTTTTCAAATTCATAATCTCAGTCATGAAATGGCTATAGCCATTTGACATATCGTCTCTTTTGTTTATTTCAATAGAAAAGTGATTGCAAAATGGAATTTCACCAGAAGCGGCAGGTATTCCAATTCCTAAATGTCCAAAATACAAGCAAAGACCAACGGATTTAAGAAAAGTAGATTTCCCAGACATGTTGGGGCCATTTAATACAATAACATTACTCGTAGTCTCAAAATCATTCTTTACCGGTTTATGGACCAAGGGATGGTAAAAATCGAGCAATTTGATACGATCAATATTGAAATCTGGAAATGTAAAATTATTTTTAAGTAGGCCAGAATTTATGGACAAGTAAGCTTCGAACAGAAATAAATTTTCCCAGAAAGGCACTACTAGTTTCTGTTTTTTTAGAACACTAATTTTTTCAGTTAACGCAATGACGTGTTTATCTTTTAATCTGTCTTCTCTAATGATTTCTTCATATTTGTTAAGTTCAAAATTGGATAAAAATTGTGAAATCAATTTTATATTTGAACTATATTCCTTTGGAAAGTGTTCTAAATCTAGTCTTGAAAAATACTTAGATTGTAAGCGATGAAATAATAGGACTAACTGATTAAATTTACCTATGTATTTAGTTTTTTCGTGTTTAGAGGCGAATAATTTGTACTTAAGTTTCTTTTGAGATAGGTCTTCTATTTTTTCTTCATTGAGAAAAAAATGGACTTCATTTAAGTATAGAACGGTATAGGAGTAATCTTTTAATACAATATTATTTGCTGAAAAACCTTTCAGGATATTTTGTCGGTTGATAATAGCAATTGTAGATGGTAACGGATTTTCTAAAATTTCAATAATTTTTTCCCTAGCAAACTTGTTCAGCGAAAAATCGAACAAAGGCAAAAGTTCTTTTTCTATATTTAAGTCTTTTAAATTGTTCATTCTATTGTTGGAAGGATATTTATTTAGGTAGTACCTCACTACACAGCTAATATACTTTTGATTTATAGTTGTGCACTACGCAACTCTTTCTAATTTTAAGTTCTGTCTAAAGTAAAATATATTAGTTTTTATGCTTGTAGTAAATATACACAGACCTTGGCTTAAAATCTAAAACATAGAACTATTTATGGGCGTCTTAAGATTGATTCTCAGTAAATTGTTGCTATAACTAGAAAGAACAAATACTACGCTTTTTATCGAATTGTTTTTTTGAATCTCCTCCTTTTGTTTTTAAATATTAAAATCAGCCTCTGAATTTCCTGCTTTGCTTCTTCCACATATTCTTTCAAACTTTAGCGGTAGGTAATTTTTGATTTTCTCTGGTTTAATTAAATTTATGTTTAAAAAAAGTGCGACGTTTATTGAAAATTTATTTAGCACTTTTTGTGTGTGATGAATTTTGCAGCTAGCACTAGCTTGCAAGTAACGGTTCCTGTGTTACCTAATATTTTATGAAATAATTCTGCTAAGATAAATGGCAATTGCTATTTAAATATTTCTGTAGACCCTTCACACGTCCATTTCACATCTTCATTTGTATTGAGGCCTTCGTAAGCGGTATAGATAAAGCTGCCTAAAAATTTACGAGTATTTTCCGAATAAACATAATTTCCAATAAATTTATAAGCTCGAACTTCGGTGAGATAAACCATTTCAAGTGTTAAATTGGCGCCTGTTAAATTAAAAGACGATGAGCTAAGGCTTCCAGGGTCTGTAAAACTTACCGTATTATTATTTAAAAATACGAAATCATAAGGTTCTCCTCCTCCTAAAGATCCGCCATTAGAGCAACTTGTTGAGTCATCTCTTTGAAAAAACCAAGTTTCACCAGTAATAATTAATTCATCAACTTCGCCATTGCAATTATTATCAACCGAGTCTGATAGATTTTCTTTTGCTTCAGGGTTTATGGAAGAATTCATATCGTCACAATCAGTATTGTCAATAACGTAATTGGTGGGGGCATTATTTCCGGCTATAATTGAATCATTTGGGTTCCCAAATAAATCGCCATCGGCATCTTTGTAGTATGTTACAGCTGTTACACAAGTCCCATTTTCACAAACATTTAATTCTCCACAAATTGTTGCGTTTTCGTCTATTATACCATTTCCATTGTCGTCTATTCCATTACAAAGCTCAATTGCATCAGGATTAGATGTGGAATTATTGTCGTCAAAATCAGTATTATCTGAAACATATCCTTCTGGCTGTGTGCAAGATTGTTTTGAATTACTCAAGTTTCCAAATCCATCTCCATCAGAATCTTGATACCAAGTTTGTTCTGTACATGTATCATCTTGACTACAAGAGTTAAGTAAGAAAAAGCTAAAAATTATTATTGCTATTATGTGTGTGTGTTTAGTCATGATTTTTTTAGTTTTGTCTTTTCGGTTAACGTTTTCAAATAAAATTAGCTATCGATTTTAAATATTCAGCTTTTTTGGGTGATTATAATCACATGAACGAACATATGTTCATTATAAAGCCAATTTAAGACATATCGAACTTACCTGTAATATATTTTTTAAAAAATTTAGTTTTTTTTCGACATTATAAAGACAGCAATATTATAAGCCCCGTATTCTTAGTTGTTTTGACAATAAATCCTAACTTATTTAATTTATAGTCATCATTAGTCTCCTCTTTGGGAAATTATTTGAATTCTAATTTACTTAGAATAGTTTACAAACAATGGGCTGAATTATAATTTGAATCAAATTACGAACTACATAAAAACTGAGGGAATTTGTATTTCGTTAGATTTTATGGAAAATAGTAGAAGTGAAGAGTACAAAATAAGGCTACTTTTTAATTAAAAAGTAGCCTTTGAATTTAATGGAGGTAATCCAAAAATGAAATGAATTGTTGTACCTCTTCGTATAATTACATATCGTACAAATTTTATTCTGAAAATTTATTCAGAATTTCCATAGCCTTTTCGGTGTCTTTTGTATCCACAAAAATATGATCATGGTAATACGCTGCAACCACATTACAACTTATTCCGTTTTTAGCTAGTGCATTTGAAAATGCGGCGGTTAAACCTACGGCTTCTAAAGATGAATGAACCGTAAGTGTAATCCAAGTCGCAATATAAGAATAGTCTAAATTTAGTTGGTCTGCGACTTCCTTTTTAGCTATAATAGTAGTGCTCTCTTCTTCTTTAAAAGTCATTATGATTTGGCTCAAATTTATTTGCTCCAAATGTGTTGTCTTACAAAAAACAAATTCGCCTAGATTATGTTTAGGTTTCATCGATTTTAATAGCGCTGCCAAGTTTTTTTCTCCACTCATTTATTGATCACTTTTGGTTAGTCTCTGTAATTCATTTAAGGTAGCCTCTCCAACACTATGTGCAGATTGCGGATTTTGACCCGTTACTAATCGTTGGTCCGTAACCACATGCGTTTGAAAAGGAGCCGACTTTTCAAAAATAGCGCCGTGAGCTATTAATTGATCTTCTAGTAGAAAAGGAACTATATCTTCTAGATGCACTTTTACTTCTTCTTCATTGGTGAAAGCATTTACCTTTTTACCAGCTACAAGATACGACCCATTGCTAAGTTTTATATTTACTAGGCCTGCAGGACCATGACATACGGCACTTACAACACCGTTATTTTCATAAATCTGCTTTGCGATTTCTGCTATTTCCGTATTTTCTGCAAAATCCCACATGGCACCATGACCACCGGCATAATGAATGGCGACATAGTCTTCTGGATGTACGTCACTTGGTTTTTTAGTATTTTCAATTTTGTTGCGATAGGTATTGTTATCCCAAAATTTCTTATTGATAGAATCATTCATATCAAATGCGTCTACAGGTGCTTTTCCACCTTTAGGGCTTACGAAATCTATTTCGTAGCCCGCTGTATGTAATACATCCCAAGGGTGAGAAACTTCACCTAAATAATACCCTGTTTTTTCTCCAGTAGTGCCTTTTTGGCTATGGCTGGTAACTACAAATAAGATTTTTTTTAATGCTTTAGTTTCCGCTTTGACAGCGGTATGGTCTGAAGTTTTTTTAGAATTACAGGCCACAAGAAGAACCGTAAATAACAGCAAGAAAAAAGGTGTTTTAATTTTTATCATAGTGTATTGAAATTAAAAATGAAATTTTAGATTATTCTAGTTTAGGGTGTGCCGAAAATAATTTTAATAGCTATCCTAAAGAATAATGTACAGGACAAAAGTCTTAAACATATTAGAGAATTTATTTAACAAATGATAAAAAGGAAATTTAGTTTAGGTGGTGGTATTGTTCATAAAATGATAAGGAATATAAAGGTTGAATAGGAGGTAGTCTAAGTTATTTTTAAGTACTTCTAAGCTTTGCCGTAAATAGTAACCTTAATTCTCTCTCTTGTTCTTTCTGATTATTCTATCAATTTAAAGAGAGTCAAACTTAAGCAGTATATAGTTCTTTAACGTCATTATAATGCTTAAACTTTAAGATTAAGAATCTAAAACTCAATTTTTAAAATAAGACCAGTTTTCAGCATCAAGTATACTGCATCGCACACTAATTATTCAAGTGAGAATAATAAAGATAGTATATAGCTTCCCTTCTTCATGGAGTAGACTTACCAAACGAACCCCGTATGATTATCTCATTTTCAAAGCGTTAAGTTGCTAGATTTTGAATTGAAAACTTTGTTATATATTTAAGTAATTATTTTACTCAAACAATAAAATTAACCAAGTGAAAATAGCGATAATAGGTTTTGGAAATATAGGTAAATATCTAGCAGAATGGATTTGTAATGAACCTTCTTTTGAATTGAGATATGTGGTGGCTAGAAAAGAAATTGATAAAGAACGTATCGATTTTAAAATTGGACCTGTAAAATTCAGAAAAGAAGTTACGCCAGAATTGATAAATGATGTTGATATTATTATTGAATGTGCAACGAAAGAAGTGGTATCGCAATTATTAAAATTTGGTGAAATAGATCGTACGGGGCTGAAACTAATTCTTATTAGTACGGGCGGGCTATACCAGAATAAAGAGGTTTTGAAAAAACTGAAAAACTGTGAAGTGATACTACCAATAGGTGCAATTGCCGGATTGGATGCGATAAAAGCAGTTAATGATGATATTACGTCCATTAAATTAAAGACAACAAAACATCCTAAAAGTTTAGAAGGAGCACCGTTTTTTGACAATTCAGAGATTAACTTGGCTTCTATTAAAACTAGTCAGACTATTTGGGAAGGTGAAGTAAGTGAGGCCGTAAGTTTATTTCCTAAAAATATAAACGTTGCAGCAAGTATCTATTTTGCGTCTAAATGTGAAAATTTAAGAATAGAAATAGTTGCTGATCCTAATGCGACTAGCAACAGGCATGAGATAACTTGTGAGGGCGATTTCGGAAAAATATACACCCGTACTGAGAATAAACCAAGTCCAGCTAACCCAAAAACAAGCTTTTTAGCCGTTAAAAGTGTAGTAAGTATTCTTAGAAATATGAATACGAATATTAAAATAAATTAACGACTGTTCTGTTTAAATAGAGAACCATCTATACATCAAGATGGTGTAAAGATAATTTCGGACTTATTCCATAATTAAAATTACGGAATGAGTTCGAAGTAATCAAAGGTATTGCAGTACTATCGGTTTTATCGATTTAGAATTAAGTTGACTTACGGCTAACCACTATTGCTTTTGTAATGCATCATTAATTAGCAGAAACTTTAGAAGATTCTATATGCTGTTTATACAGCAATAAATGGGAGTAAATGGTTACTTTCCAATACAGAGTTTTGATATTCATATTTTACAGTGCTTGAGAGCTGATGAGGTACAATAAGTATTGTTGATTATTGAAATAATTGACTTTTAAATAATACTCTTATTAAAATCATAATTACTTAACCTAGCTCTATGTCTTGCTAGATATTTTTTCATACCCTTCGATTAAATTCATCTTCGTTCACTAGAGGCGTTTCAAATGGTATATCAGCTGATGCAAATTTGAAATTACTTATATTTGAGATTGCCACCTATTCCATTTTATCATGATCTTTCAAAGCAATGTCTCCTGATACAATTTTACATTTATAAGATTTTAATTGTACAGTTTTTTCGGCATATTTACAGATGTTCTCCATAAAGAATTTACCAGTCATCATATCTACACCTAATTCTTCATAAAGTTCTCTCTTGAGACAAATTTCAGGTGTTTCTCCTATTTCAATTTTACCACCAGGAAATTCTCATAAACCGGCGAGGTACTTACCTTCTTTTCTTCGGGCAATTAGTATTCTATTCTCGGATTCTATTATTCCGGCAGCTACTTTTATCATTGAGAGTTGTATAGTGACCTCTTTTACTTTTACATTTATTTTTTACTATATAGAATTGCAGCTAAATGGAAAAGCGTTTTTGCTCCATGAGCTTTTTTTATGGCTTTTATTCTTTTCTCGACAGATGATACGGAACTAGGTGTAATATTTTTTTCAATAAAATGAGTTGAAATTTCTGGGGTTATATAACCCTTTGACAGTAGTTGTATTATTTTTTTGTCTACGTGATCCATAACTTAGTGGGTTTATTATAATTTTTTTAGAGGATGAAATGGAATATTTATTTAATTCTCTCTCTATTTTAATATTGCTTTCTTACAAATTATCTATGTTTTTATTTAATTGATTTTGGTTGTCTTCCTTTATTTTTTTTCTTAATAATTTGTCTTTTTCAACACCCAAAACATGTTTTTGATAGTTTGTCAAAATGTCTATTTTCAAACTATCAAAATTTTTAGTTAAGAAGTAGTCAATTTCTATTGTATGATTATATATCTCTAAGTTATTTCTTTTACTTTTTTTAACAAGTGAACTAAATAAATTATGTTCAAATGAATGACCAATCATAATTGTTTTTACGGAGTCTTTGAACATTACGTAATTATTTTTGTCAAAATCATATTTGATAAGATTTTGTAATATTAAGCTATCGTTTTTTTTATTCTTTAGATATTCTTTAGTAAAATATTGAAAACTTGACTTATTTGTAAAATCACCTAATTCATATCTTTCGTATTTTTTTCTAAAGATTGATATTAATTCATCATAATATTTTTCAATAGGAGTGGTGCTTTTTTCATCTTTTGAAACGCCTTCTGAATAATATTTTAATGATATAGCATTTTGACTTTTCAGAATTTTAAAATTCAGCACTTTTTGCTCTATAAGAATTTGAAAATTTTTGTCTTTTACATTTGAAACAGTTTGATTTTGTACTGCATTTTCGAATTCCGCATTAGTCATATTGGGACTTAGGTTTAAAAAAACGGAATCCTTTCTATCTATTTTTTCCAATGAGAGATTTTGCTCTTCTTGAATGGTAGCATTGTACTCTTTTTTATTCTTAGCTTCAGAACAAGATACCAAAACGATGAATAATATTATTACTGAGATTTCTTTTTTCATAAACGTCTTTATTTAAGCTTGTCAGTTGATTTAGCTATTTCCAAATAATAGGTAAAATTATTTAGGCAGTATTTTAATCTAAACGACTTTGCTTTTCAATATGTTCAAAGGCTTTTTCTAGATGCTACTGACATTACTTTTTTATCTTTATTTTCTAAAAGCCCAATTAAAAGATTTTGCGGACTTAATAAATTAACTCAAGCCATTAAATTTAACTCTTTTTTGCCCTAATTGCTATGGGTATTGTTGGCAACAGTTTTTATTTCTTTTTTACTATTTCGCGCTTGTCAAGCCATCTAATTTGCACTTTAATATGTAATTCTTTCAGGGTTGCTTCAATCTCTTTCTGTAAAGCACTTTCGTCAATTACATAGGTTGCACTATAAAAGGAATAAATAGTCCGGTTCGATTTTATTAACGGTTCTTTTGGGTCTACTAAAAGTCTCAATACTTCAAGGGCTTGATGAATAATCCAGGGATATGGTCGTAAATGTCTATGCATATGATGATTCAACCAATTATTTACCCATTCTATTTCAGTCCATTCAGTATTGCTTGAGTATTCAACATATTTAAGTCCTTTCGCAATTTTCATAAAAGTTGAGAGTCCAATATTTTTTCCATTAGTTGTTGCGTAATCAATTCCTAAAAGTCCACGCACTCTGCTTTCTAGTGACAGTCTTATTGCATATAGTGCTAAAAGGTCGGTAGAATAATTGTTTTGATTCTGTTTCCTAATCTGGTGATTGTAAAAAAGTCTTTTTGCGCTGTCAAATTGAATAGCAGAAGGTAGGGTGTTTGTGCTTATAAGAATGAATGATGTATCTTCATTTGAGTCCAAGTCGGAACCAAATTCCAATCTATTTCATAACCCATAAATAATACAATCATTCCGATAATTTAGTTTCTGTCTGGTATTGCTGCCAACGGACTTGTGTATGGAACGTAGCGTGCAATAAGACACTAACATTTCGGATAAACACAGAGCCGAATTTTTATATTTAGTATTTAATTTTTCTCTTTTTAAAAGCCAAATTAAAAATTTGGTGGACTTTATAAATATAAATAAATCTTTCGGTTAAGCACTTATTAGCTATGTTTTATACACCTTGTTGCCAGTAGTATTATTTCTTTTTTATAGTTGTTTTTGGTTTTGATTTTGGTTCGCTATTTTTCACAACTCTATTAGTTGGTGGTTTAGGTGGTGGTGGCGGTTTTTGCTCTTTTTTATTACTCATTTTTATTATATTTTTTCGATTACTAAAGTTATGAATGTTACAAAGGATAAAACTAGTGCAATCACTATATGTCGTTTCGCTAGAAACAAATAGTGATTTCTTTTGATATTTATCTCTGAATTATTGTCAGTAGCGAAGACAATCTTTTTTATTAATTCGGATTTAAATTTTTTTTCAGGGTTGAATTCAACTTCATCACCATAATTATTTTTATATTCAATCAAATCTTCTCTATAATTTTCAAATTCTTGGTTTGAGCCTAATATTTCATAATTATATCCCTTCAAGTGGTTATTATAGGACTTTATTACATTAATTATTGATAGTATTAAGAATAAAAAGATTATTAAGACTAAAATCATAATAATTTTTTCTTTTATCTGTAAATTGAAAAATCCAGTTTTATAATCGAGTGCTTCAATAATATAAGTAAGAAATGCAATTAAAGTAGTTATTACTAAAATAGGAATATTTACCGCTCTATCTAAATCACGTCGGTTTTTTAATTCTTCATAGAAAAGCTTGCTGTAATGTTCGTATCTATCCATATAGTTTTTCATAGAATTTATATTTGTCCTATTCCTAAGTAGTGATTCACTCTATATTTCGGTTGGTCTATATTAATGGCAACAATTGGATTTACGTATTGAGTATATCCGTACTATGTGCCTAAGATAATATTAAGGCGTTAAATTTTCTATTTATTACATGTAAATATTGGTTATAAGCCGTAAATGCAATGTATGAATAGATAATAGTTTGGACTTTTAATCATATACAGTCACTCACAAACGTTTGTAGCTACTTTTTAACCTAATCAAGTTTCATTTTCATTTTTTTACTGTATATAACACTCATCACGAAGTGGTGCAAATGGGATATAACAATCATAAGGAAAAATAAGACTTACAGCTTAAAAGTAATATCAGAGTTTTCTTGCATTAACTTGTTTTTACATTTTTGAATCAGTACATCTTCATACATAGGAATCGTTACGCTTGGTAGTTGGTTTATTTCCATCTGCATCAATTTATTCTGGGAGGAGGCACTATACTCTGGCAAGCCTAAATCTCTCCGGATTGCCAACCACATTAAAATTTCAATTGGAAAAATAAAATAATCTGCACTAGTGAACTCTAAATCATAACCATCACCATTTTCGTCATTTGCATTTCCTTGTTCATCTTCATCGGATTGTGCAATATGGAATTTAGTAAGACTGTCGATATTATCAGATAACAACTGAGTGTCTATAGTTTCCCAATTATCTAAAGCACTCTGGTATACTCCTAGATTATTAGGGTAGTTTAACTTTTCATAATCTAAACTTATATTTTGCCATCTACAAAATAATTCTAACATGAACCATGGATGTGTTGGAAAAACAATCCAACCATCATATTGCTTTCCATAGAGCATTTTTAAAAGAAAATTACCATATTGAATTGCGTCTTCTTTCTGACCCAAATAAAGCATTTGCCCTAAGTGTTTTATACTCTTAGTAAAGGATGTTGCTGATTTAAAATTTTCTTTCCATTCTCCCAAAAAATAACACCAATTATTACATTCTAAATTATAGTAAGTACTAGCCGACAATAAATCATATTTAATTTCTTGATCTACTAAATATTTATATATAAAATTCCAGTGATACCACGTTCCTAAGTATTCTATTTTTAAGCTTGATGATCCAATCCCTTTTCCTGTTTCTAGGAAAAGCTTTAAGTCTTCAATAGATTGGTGAAAATGGGAATTTTCTAATCTTAAAATCTGATTCTTTTTTTTATTAGTGGTGTATTTTATAGATTCTTCTAGTGTTTTCATTTTTAATCTTTTTTCTTAGATGGTTTAGGTTCCCAATCTCGAGTGATAGGTTTATCTCTTAAGTTACCTTCGCTATCCACGTGAACATCATATTTCTTATTTTCAACTTTTTTTCCATCAAATTCTGCGTCTCTAATCGCGTCTTGAGCATTTCTAGCTTCTACAGAACTGTTACCATCAGTGTAACCATCTTCTTCGTTTGCCGCCTTGTTTATTCTATCATTCGTATAGTTTTCACCGCCCATCTCACGTTGGGCTTTACTCATGGGTATTTCTTTAGGCTCTCCATTATTCCAGAGTTTATCTTGTTGAGTTGTTTTAACTTCTCCTTTAATAATATCTCCATTTTTATTTTTTGCTATTATGTCAACACCATTCCCTGAATTATTTTGAACCCTGTAAAATTCGTCATACCCATCTAAAGTTAACATGTCTTCAACTATGACTTCTCCAAAATCTCCGAGCTTCTCTCCATCCCCAAGTTTATAATTAGATTTATCAAAAACATTTTCCAAATTTACCACATCGCCTAATTCTTCGGGCATCGGTGAGTGCATATTTTCTAAACCTCTACCAGCGTCAATAAGATCTTCAGCATTTTCCAATACTTTGATGCCATCGGTGGCATTATCTAATGCATTCACAGTTTTTATCACATCTAAACTTCTATCTGCTGCCTTTACGGCTGTCAATGTAGATGCAACACCTGCCGTCCCTACTTCTAAAGCAACTTCAAAAAATATCTGCCCAGTAACATCACCCCATTCTCTCGTGCTCATATTGGATGCTTTCTCCATTAGCTTACCTGCCATTACACTATTTTCCTGTTGTGCGGCTATATAATCGCTTGGATCGTTTAGCATATTTACAGCGGAATTACGATAAGCCCATGTACCGGCTTTTTCAGCTACATTTCCAATAGCTTCCAAGGTTTTCTTATCTTTTTCAAGCTGCTCTTTAAAACCTTGTGGGTTTAATATTATGTAGGGCAATGTGTGCTTTCCAGACCATACAACAAGATCTACGATACCTGTAACTGTTCCTTTAAGTCCTTTCCATAGCCCTTGAGCAACACCAATTTCAAAATCAACATATGTTTTAAAAATACCTTCTGGCAGGGCATCAAACATTTTTTCAAAAAAGTTTTTCTCTGGTTTAGGAACTGCAGCTGTTGCTGCTGCTAAAGAGAAGAAAATTTTAATATTTCCGCCAAGAGTACAGGGTAATTCGCTATCTTCTAATAAAAGATCATTACCATTTAAAGTTATTCCATCCGTTACGTTAGTCCAGTCTGTCACCGGTGCAGTACAAGGGCTGCCATTTGCGCAAGCACAGGCACCAAAAGGATCAAAGTTAGCAATGAATATTTTATCGGCACTTGTAGCTATTTTTTCGCCATATATGAAAGTTTCTTCATAGTATAGTATTTTAAGCTCGGATGGTTTAGCTCCTTTATCACAAACTAAGTATACCCCTTCTGGTACATATTTTTTTCCACTCATAGTTCAGTATTTAAAGGGGTGACACGAGCAATTTGTTCAAAAGTAAATAGTGCTTCTATTTGAACATTTAATATTTGTCCTGAATGTGTAATAGCATGAAACTTGTTTAAATCATAGCTTTCTATGTAATTTACTTTGACCGGAATAGCTAATTTAATGTTATCAGCCATTTTTCTAAAAAACTTTCGAACAGCATAATGATCAAATTTTTCTATATTAAGTTCACCAAAACGCTTAACTAACACCATCTTGTCATTTGGTTGACGTTCTTTTAGTAGAGTGGTTATATTCAAAGGAAGAGCTGATTGTGCGAAAAAATTATCGAAGTTTTTATGTTGTTGTATTGTTTCGTCAGGATTAGTCAAGGAGCCATAAATAGGAGGGAAGAAAAGAGTACCTATTTCCGATTCTATAAAATTTAAGGTAAATAATTTATTGTTATTTAAAAGTGAATCTATTTCTAAAATTATATTAGAAATGTTTTCTTGGTTTTTATGTTTTTTTTTGAATTTAGCTCTATATGCTAACCACTTATCTCTTATGGGTGTCAAATTAACAATTCGAATAGGTAAGCCGCTGAAATCTGTCTGGACAATTAATTCATTTTGGAGTTGAACTATATCATCCTCCATTGCTCTAATACCTTCAAGATTTGTCTGCTTTCTCTCAATGGTATCAATTTGATAAATATATCCAGTTTCATTTTTACTTACAAGAGCTTTTTTAATAGTAGCGGTTATAAAATTTTCATTCGCAGTTCCGCCCATTATGGAGCGCTGTCGTACATCCATTTTATAAGTATACCAAATATATGAATCAGTGGGTGTTAAAGGAGTCTTTGTTTGCATTCTTATCCTTGATTAATTTCAACCTTGCCACCAGATATTTTTGTTTTACCACCTCCATGAGCTTTAAGTTCACTACCTGCTTTAATAGATATGGCATCTGAACTGTTCATGTTTACGGCTGTACTTCCCGTAATAGCTACTTCCGAATCGTTACTTGTAATTTCAACACTTTCTTTACCACTAATTTTAACAGTAGTATTAGCGCTGTGAATGTCCATATCTTCCTCTGCGTCAATAGAAATATTCATTTTAGCATCTATATCAATAGAGGCTTCGTCAGATTTCATGGTAATGCCATTTTTTGCCTTAATATCAATAGTGTCTGCAGATAAGGATAGGTTACCTGGAGCCGAAATACTTATGCTGCTACTTTTTGTGTTTAAAAATATTTTATTGTTATTTTTATCAGTAATGGTTATAGATTCCTCTCCTTCAGTATCATTTAGTTTTATAATATGCCCACTTCTGGTCTGTATTACTTTTAAATTATTTTCTGGATCTGCAAAACCACTCTTTGCATTGCTATTAAAACCAGCACTCAGTACATAGGGTTTTTCAGGATTATTGTTTTCAAAACCTACGAGTACCTCTTCGTCTAGTTCAGGAATAAAATAAAAGCCTTTACCGTTACCGCCATATGGGGTATTCATTTTTATCCATGGAGTAGAGGTGCCCATTCTGCGTTGCCAACCAAACTGTACTTTTATACGGCCTAAGCCATTAGGATCATTATTGTCTAGTACAACACCACGTTGTTCTTCTGCAGACGGTGTGGCAAATACCGCACTGTAATGTGGGTGTTCTGTGCCTTCGGGTACGCCTTCAAAATGATTTTCATAATTACCACTATGATCAAAACGATGGGCTACTTTGGTAATCATATAGGACCCAAAAGCATCTCTACGCGTTTTATCAGAAAAACTAACGCCTTCAATGGTTAAATTATCGCCTACACGTAAACCTACAATTTCTGAGGATCCGTTGGCAATAATCATATTTGCGGCTTTAGACAACGTATCTACTTTTGCTACATGGTCTAAACCTTGCTGTCCGCTATATTCATTTTGATTATGATTCCAAGAATAATTTTCTTTTTTAGCAAATAAACCCTCAGATTCATTTTTTACATGTCCTGAATACATATGACCACTTTGAGCGTTATAAGAGGTGGAAACCGATTCTAAGTCGCTATCATTTACCCAATCTTTAGAAGTAAAACCGCTATTTTGGGATTGTAGGGTCGTAGAGAGTCCGAAGGTTTGAATATCCTGACCATACACCCCGCTAAATTGCTTGTCTCCCGTGCGTCCTACGCAAAAGGTTCTCCCATTGTCATACATCCAAATGCCATAACGTGCACACATACGTTGCAAGAAAGAAAAATCTGATTCGTTATATTGTACCGTATAAGGCAAACGGATGTTAGTTCCACTTCCTATTTCCATTTTAAGAAGGTCAGTGGAATGTCCGTTAAAGGTATCACTCACTACTTGGCTAAAAGAAGACCCTTCTTCATAGCTAAAACATTGTACGGAGCGTGAGAGTAAAATACTAGCTCCTTGTCCAGAGAGTACGATAGCTCCAGAGGCACCAATACCTTTTTGTAAGGCTACCGAAGTAATAATCCCCACATATTCTAATTCGCCATCATTAACACCTATAGATATTTTTTTACCTGAATAATTAATAGAATTATTCATTAGTGTACCGCCGTAACCTTCGGTAGCATTGGTTTGAAATACCACACTAAAAGAGCTATGGGTACCCATAGATTGCTCTATAGTAACCTTATAACCAGATTTAGGAAGAAAACGCTCACCTTCGATAATAAGCGTAGGGGTAATCATTTTAGGCATGATAGAAGTTTTAGAGCGTTAAAGTATAGACAATCAATGAGCTGAACAATAAATAAAAATGTATTTCGATGAAGTGCATTTAATTTTGTAGAGTATTAGCTATGATTTTTTTAGTGAAATGGATAAAATATCTATATTTAATAATAGTTTAGAACTTATCATTTTTAAAAAAAAAACTAATTCAATAAAAAAAATATTTCTAGCGTATAAATGTCAGAAAGAATATTGCACCTGCCATTTGTTCTAACTTTTAAAAGTGAATCGTACGAAACATATTTAAAAATCAAAGTAAAAAATTCTTGTGATTGTTCTAATGTTTATGGGAAGTCAAGTTCTGTAATTGACTATAGCTCTAGTGGTAGTTCGTTTTAAGAAAAATAGAACAACAAAATATATACTTTTAATAAAACAATTTATTTAAATACTTGTAATACATGGAAATAAATGATAGTTATAGACGAGTTCAAGTAAATGGGCGTAAAGGATATTTAAAGTTTTTCTTAATTAAAGCACCACAAAAAACCTTTGGAACAGTAATTTTTATTGACGGTACTATAGAGGAATTTGAACAGAAACTCATTAAATTTATTAAATAATCTAGCGTTTCTATAATTATAGATTTATATAAATATTAAATTATAGAAAATTATGTTTTGAGTTAGCATCAAAACCCAATTCTTACCAAAACTAATACTATGAAGTGTTTGGAAATCTTAGTGCATTGAAGCAAACAAAGATTTGAAGTAAGGATTGCAATGACTTAGTGATAATTTTGTGCGTTTGAGAAAACTAAGTTTAATACTACTTTGAAGTACATATTATAGTATGTATTCAAATGTACGGTGACAGTTGAAACAGTGATTAAATTTTTCATTAACTAGATAATAAAACTTCATGTCCAACAGTACCATCAATCTTTATTCCTAAAAGCTCTTTTGTTTTTGCATAGTTTTTTACGCATTCTGGACAAAACTTATAAGTAGCGTTAATGTATTTATAAAAATGATCCCGATTAAATATAGACCATTCAAAAGCCTTAAAATCAATATCACAACTATCCACTTTAAAAATAGCTTCATACTCTGCAGCTAGAAATTCTTTGTAAAAAGGGCTCCGCTCTGCCAATGAACTAAACTCTTCTTCTGAATATTTAAAATGTATGATTCCATTTTCTGTATTCATGGAAAAATAATCATGAATTAATTTTCTTACTTCTGGTTTTACAATGCCGTGAATTACTATTCTTTTAAGTTTCATAGATATAATTTGAGAAATAATAAAACTTAGAAATTCAGTTGTAATGTTTTTTAAAAAATCTTCTTATTTCCGTGATTCTATAAAATTAATAAATATTTGAGTTAAAATATAGAAAATAGCATTAACCCCTTATTTCATATGGAATCTCGAAAAAAACATAAATAATTTGGATTCGAAAAAGGGTGTTTTTCTTGCGTTTTCATCATAAAATATTCTTAATTATTGCGAAAATATCATATCAAATTTAAAAATATTGTGATAATTTTCTACAAAATTTATAGAACTATAATTATGAAAAAACTACTACTTTTTTTATTCTTTCCTCTGCTGTTTACTCCCTTGGAAGGAATAACTCAGAATCACAAAACTGAATGTGACGATTCCATTGAAAGTTTTAATAAACACTTGCAAAATATATACTCTAAAGATAAAGAGTTTAAAAATGATTACAAACTACTAAAAATCTGTGCTGAATCAGGTGATAGTGAAGCTTCTTATTTAATAGGCTTAATGTATAAGGAGGGTTTAGGTGTAAATTTAAATATTAAGAAAGCAAAAGAATGGTTTGAAAAATCTGAAAAATTAGGTAATTCTAAAGCTGCTTTTAGTTTAGGTTATCTGTATTTGAAAGGTATAGGTGGTGTTAATCAAGATTATTCTAAAGCCTTGAGGTTTTTTGAAGAAAGTGATTACTCTATGAGCAAGCATTGGTTGGCAAAATGCTACTACCATGGTTATGGCGTTTCAATAAATAAAACTAAAGCATTAGAACTTTTACAAAATAATTTGATTCCAAATAGCCAATTATTACTTCAACAATGGCAATATGAAATGAATAATACTGAAGAAAGTGAGGCTAATTATTCGTTAAAAATGAAGGATAGCCTACCAGAACTAGAGTATTCTAAAAATAATGGTATTTATGGTTCATGGGTTGGAGAATGGCAAATCAAAGACTGGTCCGGAGAAATTACAGAACGCACCATTCCTATTTATATAGAGCTAACGAATAATGGAACCGGAATAGCTGACATAAATATGATAATTGATCAGCAAAAATTTGATGGGAATGTTTTAGTAAATCCAAGTGAGTTGGTATTTCCGGATTTTAGAATTAATCTTAGAAAAAGGTATACAGATGATCCAAGTGAATTATCCTTAAATTATAGAATCACTAATTTAAATTATTCTTATTTGAATGAAAATGGAACTGAAATCCTATCAGGGGAGTTAGAAACTTTCATTGAAAACTGGTTGGAACCAGGATCTCCTAGTAAAATCATTTTACATCGAGAAGGCGCCTTATTAAGCCAAGAAATAAAAGATGCTCTTTCGGTTCAAAAAGATCAATTTATAAAGGTATATCCAAATCCATTTCAGGAAAATTTATTGTTATACTATACTCTAGATATTGATTCTGAGGTAACAGTTAATTTTTATGACTATTACAATACCAATAAAATTTTAAAAACAAAGAAAAAGTATCAAATGAGTGGTGAAAGGACTATCTCATTTAACGATATGGATAATCTTAATCCAGGACTTTACATTGTTCAAATGATTATAGGTAATGATCAACATTCTAGAATAGTTATAAAAAAATAATCAAGTTTAAAAAGATGCAAAAATCACACATAAGAAATACGATTTTAGGGCTATTAATTATTGTTGGTCTAAATTCCGTAACTGCACAAATAAGAAAATTAGATACTTCTGATGATAAATTACAAAGGATAGAAGCTTTGGATTTGTATGGGTATAAACCAACGTTAACTCCTGTAGGTAAAGAAACACCTACCAACGAATTTAATTTTGAATATAGATTCAATGACATTAACATGTTACTGAGTTTAGATGGGGCAATGCGCAAGGCTCAAAGAGATGCTTTAAATAGATGGCTCGGTAAACAAGAGAATGTTTTTAAGGATGAAATTAATAAAATACTGGGAACTAATTATAATAATTTTAAAGATGCGCAAAAAGAATTATTAAAACGTAGAGAAACAAAATTAATAGCAGTTAATGTAAACCAAATTTCAAAATCATATAAGGATTTGGGCGCTAAATTTAATGAAGAACAAGAAGCAGAAACATTACGATTATATGCTTTAAAAAATTATAGTGCTTCTAGAAATCCTAAATTAGGTGATGTTATAATAGACGGTAGGACGGTTAAAGATATAATTAATGCACGCACTCGTCCGCTTCAACTTTCGGAAGAAAAAAGAGTTACTTCACAGCTTATAACCAAATTTTCGAATAAAGAATATGAGTCAGCAAAAAATATACACTGGGCTAATGGAGTATATGGACTCCAGTTTGATAATAATTTTATTTCAGGTTATGTTCAGAATCACATTTCCATCTATAATGGTAAATCTCAATTTGATAAAGTTATTTTAATGGCAGCTTATTTAAATACTTATGTTTATAATGGTCCAGTCATCTACCCTAATTCATTTCAAATCCCATCATTTTATAGTCCTACGTCATTACTAGATAAAGGGAAAGCGGTTTCTGCTCCTAGATTTAAGATCGAAGAATTGGTGTTTTCACCCAATTACATAGAAAACACTTTCGGAGCCTGTATGAATGGATTTAGTCCAGGGCCAAATTGCGCAGGTCAAAGGCAGTATTTGATTGAGATGAAAGATCGGATTATTTCTGAGCATCAAAATTCATTACTCAAATTTGGTGAAGCATTAGGAAATAAATTATTTGGTTCGCAGTGGCGAAACACAAATTCAATCAAGTGGTTAGATGAATTAAATTTAACAAATTTAGATATGGTAAATAAAACAAAGTCTTATTTGACCAAATATAACGATGCTCCTGATGCCTTAAACTTTGCGCGTGAAGCTTTGAGAACTTTTGGTGAAGGCGGTAAGGTTGACTATGATAATGAAATTATTAAAGACAAATCATTTATTGGAACTAAGGCTGATTGTGTTCTTAGTTCTTTGCTAAGTTCGGGCAATAAAACATTTCAAAATACTATCAATGCTTTTACAAATAATAATAGTAAATTTAAATTAAAATTTACAACATATTTTAAAACAAATGATAGTGCGGATGCCAGGACCGGATTCCCTGAAAACAAAGATTCAGTAATAACTATCAAATTCAATTTAGCAAATACAAGTAGGAGTCAAGCAATTGATTTAGCTACAGTTTTAATCCACGAAGGTATACATGCTGAATTACATAGAATAAAAATCTCAAACAATGCTGGACCCAAGCCATTAAGTGCAAGTCTATATGACAGATATTTACGTTTATGGGAATTATATAGTTATAAGGAGACTAATAATCTTATAGCGAGTGCTTCTCAGCACTATCTGATGGCTGAATCCTATATTGTCTACATTGCAGCTGGTCTCAGAAAATTTGATAATAATACCCATCCGGTAGAAAATTATATGTCATATGCTTGGAGAGGATTGGAAGAAGCAGGAATTCGAGCTAATATTCTTACAAAAGATCAAAGAGATAAAAATTATAGATTATCTGCAGTTATAAGTACAGATAGTAATAAAAATCCATGTGATTAAAAAATTAAAATTAAAATTAAAATGAAAAAAACATTAATAATTATAGCATTTGGTTTAACTAGCTGCAACGGTCTGACTAATATTGATTCGGTTGAAAATATTTATTACCCTGATTCAACTTATTTTGATTCTTCAACAAAATTTAAATTAGACCTAAAAAATCGAATTAAATTTAATAAAATAGAAGAACTAGCGAATATTTTATTTCAAAAGAATTTAAGCCCATATTTTGAATTAAAAAGAGGTTCAAAAATTTCTAAAGTAATAATATTCCGGAATGACCACAGTATGATACAGCATCGAAATAAACTCATAGTTAGAATGGACTCTGTATATGGAGATAAACCTTATCCTATTAAAGATTTTGATATTATCCTTCAGAGATATGCAGATAATAACGGTAAAGATTATGCGCTTCCCGAAAATTTCGATAAAATTTTTATTCAAATTGAATTAGATTCTACATCTAATTCAGAAAATTTAGAAGAATTATTAATCGGTATTCTTGATGGTTTTGACAAGGTTAATAATCAAGGTTCAAATAAACTTAATTTGAAAATTGGTTTAAAGTATGATGATTTGATAAGAATCAATTGATTCCAATTCTTTAATATTTTAAAATTTCAATAAGTCACTTAAAGTGTAGGCTTCCCTAAAAAGAGGAAGCCTACATACTCATCTATTTGTTAAGTCCTTAATCGGCATATCTCCTAAAGTACCAAATTCATATTTCCACCAATCTAATTGGCGGAGATGATGATTTTGAAAACCGTTAGTTTTTTATCATTATAGGTGGGCAAAAAGTCAAGTCCACCAATTTTAACGCTTACATTTTCAAAGCCCGTTATTATTCCATCATAAACTAATTGTCCATAAAACGCATTTTTAAATATTTCCTCAATATTTTTTAAATCCGCTGATTTAATATCTGTAAGAATGACCAAATACTGAGTTTTTGCATTTGAAATTATCCAACACTTTTTTCTGTCCACATAGAATACATTTGCATTCCATTTTCCCAGTATTCCACATTCGCCATTTGAATCGATTTGAATCAGTCTTTTAGCCAACTTTTCAAGCTTTTTCGAATGTTCGTAAAGGGACATAGTTTACACAAGTTAAAGATTAGGGTTTACACTAAATTAGTTTCTAACCTTGTCGATTGTTGTTTATTTCTAAGATGTTTCTCATCAAAGTATCCTAAAAGTACGTTTCTATAAAACTGTCACGTCCTAAAATAGGGCTACAGATTAATATTAGTTTTAAGCGGCATATTGATGCACGTAATTAGGTGTTTTATAATCTAAAGATAAATGTAATCTTTTTGAGTTGTATAATTTGATTGCATTTTTGGCTGCTTTTTTAGCATGGACCACACTGGTAAATGTTTGATCAAGATAGAATTCATCTTTTAGAATACCGTTTACCCTTTCGGCTAGGGCGTTTTTATAGCAATGATTTTGTTCTGTCATACTGATTTTAATTTTCTTTCTTTTTAGTATTTGGGTATAGACGTTACTGTAATATTGAATACCTCTGTCCGAGTGATGAATAAGGTGTTCAATGTTCTTAGCATTGTAAATAGCCTTATTTAAAGCTCTGACACACCCTTTTAGCTCTAGGCTATCACTTAGGTCGCATCCAACGATTTTACGGGAGTACATGTCTGTAATCAATGCTAGGTAACAGAATCCTTTTATGGTTCTAATATAGGTAATATCAGATGCCCAAACCTGATTAGGTCTATTGATTTTCAAGTCTTTTATACTATTTCCATACTTGTAAAACCGGTGATATGAATTGGTGGTTCTAGAGGAGTACTTCTTTCTTCTAACGAGCAATCGATTTTCTCTTAAGATACGGAACAGCTGGTCTCTACCTACTTTAAGGTGGTACTTATGAAACTCACCTTTTAAGGATCTCATGAGTTTTCTAGTACCTTCTCGAGGTAGTGTTCTTCTGCTTTTTCGAACAAGTTCGAGTACATCTTGTTCTATCTGTTTTTTGATAACAAAACGTTTTTGGAATTTGTAATAGGCATCTCTTTTCATATCAAAGGCATTACAGATAGTCCTATCGAATACAGCCTTTCATTACGGTTTATCGGTGCTACTTTCATCAAGGCTTTATGTTTAAGTTTTTTTTTAATTCTTCAACATCTCTATAGCCCAGGTTTTCGGCGGCTACCTCAAGATAGCTGTCGGTCACCAGTTTGTCTAGGTCCTTTTTAATAAGAAGGTCCTTAAGTTGTTTCAGCTCTTTTTGAAGGGCTTTGATACGGGAAAGTTCGTCGTCTGTTTGCACGGTTACACGGGTGTTCATTAAATCTTTACGATCATACTTTTTGATCCATACATTTATAGTACTGGATTGTATACCGTAAGTTAATGCAATTTGTCTTTTGGAATGGTTTCCTTTGGTAAGTTCTGCCAAGACTTTAAGCTTAAAGCTCTCACTATAGCGTTTTACATATCCATCATTTTTATACATATACTTGAAGTGTTTTGTATACATATTTCAGGACGGGTCATAATTAGTTACAACGGTTAGTATAAGAAACGTAAGTAATTTCGAAGCACCTACCTGTCAATTTACACTGAGCCAAATTTGCGATTAGACACAAATTTAAACTTTTAAAACAAACCGTCAAATCGCAGATTTGGCGGAGCTGATTAAATGTACAAATGTTTCGTAACCCACTGAGTCACTTATGTTTTTTATACATTGTTGTATGCTGGGCTTTATTCATTGTCAATTACTTATCAATTTAGTACAATCTAAAATCCGTTCAATCAAAGCACTGCTGTTCCCGAAAAAAATAGTTTTTAGTGTCGGCAAAAAGCGGTGGCAGGCAGACAAGCTCTTTTGTGATTTTTGGCTGTGCGTCGGTTTGTGCGAATTGCAAATGTGCTTGGCTGTTAGCATTGGCTACTTGTATTTATCAATTAAATCATTAAAAGATTCGTCGCCTAACCTTAATCTATCATCACAAAATTTGAGAGCAACCTTTCTTTGTTCATTCTCAAATAAGAAGACTATAATATCTTTAACCTCTTCATTTCTATAAAAAGAGAAACTATCTACGGGAACGGAAGATATTATCTCTCCAACATATTCTGCTGTCTCCTTTGGAATTCCAGATTTACTTAATCTCACAAGATTTTTCAATAAATTACTTGTGCTGTGAGATTTATCAATATTTGGACAAGAAACTAATATAAGACTAGTAACCTCTTTATTTAATTCTTGTACTAGAGATGCCATTTTACATAACCGAGATAATATTTCTTGTTCTTTTTTATCTTTAGTTTTTATAAACCTTTTGATTAGAAATGTCCATAACTCAATTATTCTGTTTTCAAATAATTTTATTTCTTCAGCTGATTTTAATGATTTAAGATATTCATCTTGATGACTTACATAATTTACAAAGTCATTGATATTATCGGCACTGGCTTTTTTGCAATACTTTGTAATCAAACCATTGTCAGATATGTTTTCATATTCCCAAAAATAAAACGTTGTTATATGATGTTTAATACCATTCCCATATAAACCAGAATCATTATTGGGTGTCAATAGTGCTTTCTCATAATGAGGGATATATTTGGGGTAATCTTGTTTATTTGGAACAAAACCACTAAACAAATACCCACTCCAAAATGCTTCCCAACGATAATCATTTAATGCTTGAAAAGAAATGGATTTTTCTAGAGTCCAAGATTGGCTTAAATAGAGAAATTGTTTATAATACATGCCAATTAGGATGTAGCTATCAATTATTCTATTTTCTAATGAATTTTCAAAAATATCAACAATTTCGCGCTCCCACTTAACCGATGAAGTTTTCAAATTATTTCTAGCATTACACAAAGAATAATCTAACAAACCTCTTAATATTTTACCTGCGGTTGAATTTAAAGAATAACTAGGATAGTCTTTATTTGGTTTTTTATTTGATTCTGGCTTTAACCATTTTGAAAATGTAATTAATATAATTTTAGCTTTGGGTAGCAAGCTTATTCCCATAGAATGGTCATCAGACCTCATACCTTCCTGCAATAGATTTGAAATTACTCCAACTACCCAGTCTGCATCAGCTCTTAAATCATCCTCTATTTTAAGTTCATTAGTATAAAACTTTTCATTATTAATATATTCTATACAAAAATCGAGAACCTTCTGCCAACAAAAAGTATTCTTCTCCTGCCAAGCATAATAAAAACCATAAATTATGTAATAAACATAAACATATGGTAATGAAATAAAATCATTTATATTATCCGAAAACTTTTGCGGATTCTGTTTAACTGCATTTTGTAAACTTCTACCTAATCCAGAAATTGAAGGTGCAGCAAAGTCTCTTGTAGGTTTGAATTTATTTATATATTCAACTATTTCAGAGTTGGTAATTTCTTCTAAATCACTAATAGTTAGCGGACTAATATCGCCAGATGAATATTGCATTCTACCAATGGTGTCAAAATGTTCACTACTATACTTTAATTTTTTGGCTAGATTATTATACTTCTCTTTGAAGAGAGCAGTGTCTTTTAAAGCTGAATACCAACGTAGTTGCCAGTTATCCAAATTATCATCCTTTATTTTAGATGGAGGATTTTCTATAATTTCATCTAACTTTTGTAATGCTTCTACACTAAGTTCTAATTGGTTTTTCTTTAAGAACCTATATAAATCCGTTTGAAAAATACTTTTATAGAAAAACTCATTTATTTGTCCCTTTTGAAGTTTTTCTAAAAACAAACCTTTTGTTATATCCCAATTATTACCAATAATAAATAGACAAACTTGTCTCAATACAACTAGACGATATTCTTCTTTTTCAAGTATATTAGATAACAGAACTAAACCTAATTTTGGTTTTTCTTGAACATATTTATTAATTAAATCAAGTAGTATCGACACAAAAGCAAACTCAACTTTCTCATTATTATGTTGAGTTTTGTATTCTTCAACACCATAGCTTCCAAAAAGAAAAGATAATCCTACTGTTATAAATTGTAATGAATAATCAAGCCCGCTTACTCCATCTTTTAATGTCGGTTCAAACCCTTGTAATGATAATTTATCAATGAGTTCATTTTTTAATTTGGATTCACTTTTCTTATCGAAATCAGAAATTTCAAAAGACTCTCCATTTTCAGGAAGAACTTCAATGCTCTTCTGATTTGTATCAATAGATAGATTTATTTTTACTTCTACTTCATCTTTTAAAGCTTCAAAAATCAATCCATTTGGAAAAGTATAGTAAATGCGTTTTAATTGTTCTATTAGGTGTGATATTACTTCTTTAGGACAACTGGAAACAATAATTGATATTAATTTATCATCAAATGTATCAGTTAATCTTTCAATTGGGGATATAAATATGCTTTCAAACGAAAAGCTTTCTTTTTCTGTTTTCTCCTTTTTTGAAATTTCTAAAAAATGCTTTATTATAGTTGCAATCTTTTTTTTATTTTTCCGTTTAGGCGACTCTTTAATTAGCTTAGGAATTAATCCATCACAAATTTGATGAACCGTTGTTGAGAGTTGTGCATTTCCATTAATCCACTTTGGAACGTATTCAAAAATATCAAGTGGAATATTTTGACTTGGCATTAACGATAATATTCTAACGAACTGCCACCAAGTATTACGATTTTCGTGTGATTTTTCCGACACATTCTGTATTATATCGATTATTTTAGATAAAGTATCGTTTTCTTTTTCTGCTTTCGCTAAATTTTGTAAAAAGACTAACGGTAGCCAGTGATTGTGATTAGTCGGATTATTGTTTGAATTAAAAATGTCTTTTTGAAGTAGTATATTAAACCAAACTTTACCATGTACATTCCCATAAAAGTATTTTTCATAATCTTGGTCAGAATCAATGAGAGAAAGAACAAAAATAACTTGCTCTTTGGTAGGGGAATCTTCTTTCAAGATGAAATCAAGCATTTTTTTATTTTGAAAAAATAAGTTGCTTGAATTTTTTGCTAAACTCTCGTAATGAGGATTGTATATTTGTTTCTTTATTTTATTCTTAAGCGCTTGTGTCCTTTTAGCTTCGAAATCTGATTTTATAGTTAAATTGAATCTGTTTTCCAAATCAAATTTTAACCGATTTAATTCTTTGTAGGCATTGATTTTTAAATTGTCGAAATCCGTTTTTAAATCACTATGAATAGAACTTTTACCATTATGTTTTTCGTAAAAATCTTCAGTATTTCCTGAAACGAAAAAATAATCATTCTCAGGATTCTGTTCAGCAAACTCAAAAAGAGAATAAATAATTACAGCATCTGCCACACTACTTTTCTTGTGCATTGGAGCTTTTTTCTCAATCCCATTATTAATAACAATTTCCTTAATGTTTACACTTAAGGGAATCCAAATAGCCGTGTCAATTATTCTGTTTATCCGCTCTAATTGTTGGTCAACAATCTTCTGTTGCGAATCTGGGGTTGTATATTCTTTAAAAAATTCTGTTGGCAATATTTCATTTGCCATTTTAAAAAAGTTCTTTAAATCTTTTCTTCGTTCACTTGCTTGGATATTTTTATGTTTATCCCATTCTTCTCGAATTATTTCAGGCAGTAGAATTTTGACCTGACCACTTTCAAGCCAATACTCAAGATAGTCGAGTTCATTTTCAGTTTTCCATGAATCAGAAAGTCTATAAACCCATATATTCGTGTCAAATGTTATATAAATCATTCCCAATAATGTTTATGTCTCAATTTATTTAAGCGTTGGCAAAAATTGCACTCTTTTGCAAATTACGGTTTGTGTGCCAGCCTGTGTGATTTGCAAATGTGTGCAATGTGCGTGGGCTTCTCCAAACTGTCCCGAAGGGCAGAAGTGCGGTGGCAAAAACTATTTTTTTCTTGCACTGAACTTCAATCAATGCTCTTTATCTCTTCGCTTATTATTTCAATTTATCAATCTGACTTTTATATGTGCATCTCGGTTTTTGCCTTGCATACAACGTTTCGGCTAAAAAGCGTTGCCATCCCGAAGGGTGGCTATGATTTTTTAGCCATTGTTAGGCACTTTATTTGGTTCTCTAATTCTATTATTCTTTGTTCTTCTACAAGGTTGCTTGAGTATTGGTATTCATTCAAGCCATCAATCGGTCCAAAAACCAGAGGTGACGGATTACCTGGTTCTTCAGTGTAAACCAGAGAAATAGAAAGATGGTTGTCAATGGAATCACCTTTATGTACCTCAGATTTACCTATTGTGTACAATTCTCCTTCATTGATAATATGCGTTCCAATCTCTTCCAATTTATAACACTTCTCATTTTTAGATAAAATTCTTTTTTCATTGGTTCGGTAGGAGCCAACATACGTTGCATGTGTTGCAGGTTCTTCTTTTAGTACTTTGTATAAAGTATTTGAAACCGCTCCAGCAACAACGTAGCTTATTATATTATAGAAATGATTGTGTATATCCATTAATGGTTTTTGAACGTTTTCTCTGTCCGACCATATATGAATCCTAATTGTTTCATCATTTTGAAAGTGGTGCAAACGACAGAATAAGAAACCTAACGGATGTATTCGGAGCTTACCTCTTAAGTAGCCTTTAGAAAACTCAATTAGAAGTTGAGAAGATTGTTCCTTTAATCTTTTGACGTCCCTGTTTTTATAATGAATCCTTAATTCATCGTAAAAATTCTCATGCATAAGGATTCTTATTATCATTCAATATTTGAGCTATTTTATCATAGTCAAGACTAATACCTTGAAATTGAAAATGTAAACAAATCTCTTCTATGTTTTCAGCTTTGATAGTGCCAAAATTTACATTTTCAATATGTCCTTTCATATCTAGCTCTTCACATTGTTTTGATTGATGAAAAACTTCTTCCTTATAGGTTTTATATAGATAGGTGTTACTTGGTGTTAGTAATGCTAAATCCTTCTTATCCTCTTTTGTGACTATACAATTACTCTGACTAAGGTCAATTCGCATAGTTGAAAAAGTGCTTTTAAGGAAAATGCTTATTTCTAAAAGAGGGTTCAATGATTTGTGGATGTACGCAGAACATATTGTTGCTACAATTTCATTTTGCACATACTCTTTTTTCCAACTACTTTTTTCCGCAGATTTTAATGAATTCCTATAATTTGCGTAATTGCTACAAAGGTTTTTGTCTTTGGGATTTAACAGAAGAATTTTAAAATTTCTGCTTTCGTTAAGGTCTTTGGAAATCTTAGAAATCTCCGGAAAAGTTACTGCTCTCGTATAGCGACCAGTTCCTCCAGAGAAGAACCAAAAATTTGTATCAAGCCTAGCTCTTGAAAAAAGTTCTTTTAAACGATTAGGTTCAACTATTTCCAATTTAGTAACCTCTTCAGGTACTTCAATTTTAAATAGGAACCAAGCAATAAATATTGATACAATCAATGAAATCGAAATCTTATCTAAGATTGATTTAAAGTAAACGAGCCCTTCGCTCTCAGGTGGTGGAAAATGATAGGGTATAACGTAGATTCTAACCATAAAAATCACCAATAGTATTAGCGATACAGTGATGAGGAAATTCCGTCTTCTTGATTTATGTTGTAGGATTGCTTTCATTCAATTTGTATTGTGCCTAACGTTAAATATATGGCATTTAGGGCGGAAAATAAACAGTTATTTTCGGTTAAGCACTAAGCCAAACTTTTGAATTTTGATTTATCTTTTTTTTCATAAAGCCAAATCAAAAGATTTGGCGACATAGCAAATAAACACAAACTTTTCGAACTAATATGAACCAGCCCTATTTGCTATATATAGTGTTGTGATTTCGTTATTTTATTCAGGAACGGCTCCTTTTTTCCAATCCTCGTGTAAAACATAAGAATCCCATTTCAATTCCGCTCCTTGATATTCAAAAGTCCAATTAATCCAACAAGGAATATTTTCATAATTATAGAATCCGCTTATTTTTACTTTTTTCTCAACATCATTTATTTCATTATCGAGAATAACATCCCAATTTTGAGTAATATTATCAGCAAATGGTAATTCAATAGAAGCTTTGTTTTCAAATCCGACAGAGCCTTTAAATTCTAATTTAAATAACTCCGAATTATATCCAATAATTTCAAGAATTGATTTTCCGACGACAATTCCATCTTTAATATTCATCTCTTTATAATCAGATAGAAAAGCCCAGTCAAATTCTATTTTCAGATTATTTCCAACTTTGGTTATCTTTTCTAAGTGAGAGTCGTGTAAGCTTAATCGGCTTATATTTGAGTTTATTTTTTCCATTTTTGGTTAATGAATCACAACGGTTGGGCTATGCGTAGTGCGGAGGCAAGGAAATTTTTCGTTTTCGTCTGAGCACGAAGCTAAAGCTTATTGTTTAGTTTTATTTTTTCTTGTCCAAAGCTAAATCCATAAGATTTAGCGACTTCATAAATATACACAGACCCATTGGTTTTACCCTGACGTCCGCATTACGTTTAGGTTTTGTTGTAAAACGTTTTATTCCGTTTGAGTTATTCTCCAATAAAGGTTTTTACTAAACCGTTTTCCGTTATAATATATGCCCAATTGGGTGCGCTATAACCTAATCCAGATTCTATGGAATTTTGATTAGGAAGTCCTGTTGGTAATTCATTTTCTAATTTATCCACAGTTACCATCATTAAATCTGAATAATAAAAAAAGATAAAATTCTCATCTATTTTTAAGTAACCATCTGTATCAAAAGAGTCATAATAAGGTTGTTGCATCAGGACAACTAAATCGTTATCATCCTTTTCGAAGAATTCCACCCAATATATGTTCGTATCAGCACTTCCATTCTTAAACTCTTCTGCTTCTTCTTCAGAATATTTTATGAATTTTTTTATATTTTCATATAAATCATCTCTAACAATATCTGAGCTATTTACGCTATCACATCCTGTAAGATTGATAAGAAAAAAAGATAAAATATAATATTTAATTCTGTTCAAATTTCTATTAGTTAAATGTTTTACAACGTTAAATATATGGCAAGTTGGGTAGAAAATTAGCAATTACTTTCGGATTAACCACAAGCCAAATCTTTTTATTTTGTTTTAATTTTTCTCTTTTAATACCAAATCAAAAGATTTGGTGACTTTACAAATAGACAACAACCTTTTGGTTAAACACTAATTGCCCTATTTGCTATATATAGTGTTGTAAAACGTTATTTATTCAGGTGGTTTTACCATTTGCCAAGTCGGATAAATAATAGAGTCAGTTATTCGTGCAAGTTCTTTTTTACATATTAAATGCCCAATATATTTGAAGAACTTTAAATCATTTTTATTCCATTTGATTTTGAAATTAACTAATGAATCAAGAGTTTTTCCATTTTTTTTAATAATTAAAGCTGTCATTCCAGTTGTCGGATTTATTTCTTTTTCTAATCTGTCTTTTGGGTTTAGATTGTCTATCAGTTTAGATAAACGCTTAGATTCTATTTCATTTAATATTCCTTTGTAATTTCCGAATTCGTTACGAAGTTTTCCGTCAATAAATAAAGTGTCATTTCTAATTAATACGTTGTAATAAAAATCAGAATTGCAATTTTCAGTTTTAAAAAAAGTCTTGTGCAGAACATCCGAAATTCCAACTTCGTATGATATTTTGGATTTATCACAACTAACGGTTAGAACCGATAAAATAGATAAAGTTAATATCCGAATTTTCATTTTTTTCTAATGTTTTACAACGTTTATGTATAAGAATAGTTGCGGTTTTGTGTGCGAGGATTTTCCGCAGAAAAATCAGACGTAACAAAAGCGTAACGACCTTTGTTTAAGCCTAAAATAAGCAATTATTTTTATACGGTGTTAGCTGTAGTCTTTTCATTTACTTATCTTTTTGATTGCGTTACTTGAAATTGAATAACCAACCATTCTTAAATTTCCAATTCCTTTGCGAGTATATTTTTCGTCAACTTTTCTCTTTGAGCCAAATTTTAATTTTGTCCCTTTATTTTGTTGTATGTAAGTTTGATTTATAATTCCATTATTGTGTAGAATTATATTTCGAGTTGTAAATAACTCAATTATTTCGCTATGAATTTCATCAATTTCAGGAAAGGTCAGGTTGAATTTTTTATTCAGAAATTTTAGCTTGTCTTTAAAAGATGAGTGAGAAAATTCAAGAATTTCTTTTTGACGTATTGATTTTACCAATTCATCAATATTTTCAAATTCAATTGCTTCTTTGTAGGTTATAGTTTTATCCGAAATTAAAGATTTCCGATTCCATATAAATAGACATTCAAGGATATCGTTTAAATACGCTTCTGTACGTGCAACAGCATTTATAATTGCTAAAACATTAATTTCCGCTGTATGACTAGGTATTTTTGAATTCAACTTCGTAAACAAAGTCATTCCTTCATCATCAGGTTTATGTGTTTCTAAAAACTCTTTGTATTTATCTTGAAAAAAAGCATAAGACAAAGTTGTTCCAAAAATGAAGTCGTCTATTTCCCATAAACTCTGACTAAATTCTTCTTGTGTTTTTTTGATTTGTTCTTTTACGTTCAATTTTTCTCAGATTACAGCTAACAAGTGTATAATGAACATATGTTCATTATACTGCCAATTTAAGATATAATGAACATATGTTCATTATATCTTTTATATTATTTCAATAATTAAAACAACTTCATTACAATACCAGGAGGTACCTTTTAAGGCTTTTGTGAGTTTTTCTTATGATGTGTGTTAAAATTCACATGTGAAGCAAACATTTATTAAAGTTTAAAGTTATCTTCAGTGTAATTTTTTACCGAACCCTAGTCTTGACTAATTAATACTTAATAGCTCTATAGACTTATAGATAAGCTTAATTTCTTTATGGATATTTCTTAAATTAAATAAGGTAATATTTTTTAATTGTTAATAGATAAGATTTAGATTCTAAAGAAAATCTAGGCTCTAAATTAGCCTATTTTAAAATGCTTAGAGAAAAACGATTGTGAAGTGTTGATAGTTGACAATTGACTTTAAAACTAATGGTGATAGGTGGTACTAATAAAACTCCTTAGCAACTGTTGATCAACTTCTTTTGAAAAAAAGTCTTGTTGCTTAAAAGTTGACACATTGTTTTTTGTTGATTACCTTGTTATACTAGTTATTATTTAGGTAATCAACAGATCAACAACTTTAATCACTTTTAAAATACTCTTTACTAAATGTATAATGCCTTCCCTTATGTGATGTTTCTTCTACTATTGGTTTATTCAATGTAGAGTTAGAAATATGAAATTTAATATAAGTGCTATTTTTAGTTTCTAAATTATACTTATTTTTTAGAAGATCAGAAATTTTAAAGGAGGAAACTCTAATATTGTTTTTAAGTAATTTATCGACTAAATCTCCTGCGGAATATTTTAGTTCTTCTTTTTCAAACATATAAAATTCGTCACTAATAATTTGCTCTAATTCTTTATGGAGGTAAGTCTTATTTCCATTCTTTAAAACTCTCAAAGCATCTGTGTAAATTTGATCTTTCGTAAACCACATTCTAGTTTTTTTAGGAGAAATAATTGATCTATTATTTATGAAATCTAAAAAGCAAGGTGTTTCTGCACTTAAGTCATCCAATAAATTCGGGTTATCCTCTTCCAAATTAAATGGAATAATTTTTCTGACCCAGTACCTCGTTTCTTCAGCATCTATATATACAAAGTTCTCTTCATTATTAGAACATAATACAAATTTCCCAAAAAAACTGCCTTCTACTTTGTCTTTTCCTTTTGCTTCACTTTTATAGGTTTTAGCAGTTGCTAGATTCTTCAGGCGTTCACTATCTTCTCTTTTATCGAGTAAGACTTCATCCACAGCAATTATTAATTTGGAAGCCCAATCAGAGTTAAACCTAGATCTAAAATCTTCATTATTATTAATAGTCATGTTATTTTGAAAAATAAGTTTTAACCAATTGATAAATGTTGTTTTACCAGTGTTTCGTTCATTACTAACAAGACATAAGATTGGTAGTACCTGTGAAGGGTATCTCCAAAGTATACTTAAATAATCAATAGCTAAATTATATTGCTCTGCAAAAATATGTTTTAGAAATTTTTCGGTCTCTCTGAAATCTCCACTATTGGTTTTATGATTTAATTCTTCGTATTTATTATAAAACCCATCAATTTCGGATTTATAATTAGTGTGAGATGGAATTAAGCAAAAGCCATCATATTTGTTGATACCCTTTACATATTCTTTACCGTGATCTGTACTTATTTCATTTTTAGACCAAGCAACTAAAGTTTTAATATGGTCTCCACTATGTAATGGTATTGTAACATCCTTATAATAAGTTGTTCCTATTCTTAAATATTTTTGTTTCATAACTAAATGTTTATTTTAAGGTGGCCCATTTTGCCGTAATCAATAATTGGATTTTTATTTTCAAACAATAAGGTTATATTGACACCGTGCATAGAGTGGTCTTCCTTGCACATTTTTATTATTTCTTGCTCTATATCATAAAGTGGTAGTCGAGGTATATATTCAACTATTTCTATCATAATATTGACTTTTGTAATTAAAGCATTTATCATATTTCTATTAATCTGCTGATACGTAGTAATGCTAATTAAATCCCGATATAATTCTCTCAGGTGGGTTTCTATTTTATATGCTATAAGTTTTTTGTTATTTGACATGTATATTTTTTTTATAAATTATTATTTGGTTGGTGATATCAAAATATGCCCTAACTCCATCAGTTCTTGGTGGTATATTTTTAATAAGTATCATTTTGCTGAAACCAATTTTTAAAATTTTTTGAATATCTCCTTTAGTAGCAGGTTTGTTTTCTTCCTTAGTTAGTAGATTAGTAGCAATATTAGTAGCTAAGCTTCCTACCGCAGCATTCCCGATTCCAGACCAGCTCATTTTGCCGTTTACGGATACTTCTTTTGGTTTTTTAAAGTCTGGTAAGTTCTCCTTTGCTTTTTTTCTTTTTGTAAAAGAGTTTACACGACAACTACTGGAACAGTATTTTTGCTTAAATCTTCTTTTTGGAGTGTATGCTTTTCCACAATATTCACAATTGTATGTATATCTATCCATTTCTCGTTATTTTAACGTTAGACTAACGCTTATTGAAATAGATTTTTTGCTAAATACTCATCTGCTTTTTCGTGAAGGGAAGATTTTGTTTCACGTTTCCCACTTTTTATCCAATCATTAATTTCGGATTTAAGGAAGTAGAGTTTTCCTTTTTTGTGGTAGGGTATGGCGTTTTTATGGACAAGACCGTAAATACTTCCTTTCGTCATATTCAATAGTTTTGCCACTTCATCAATAGTTAAAAAAGGATCTTCCTGGGTACTCAACGGAGTTTGAAAATTGCTTCTTAAATTCTTGGAAATCTCATCAGCTAGTACTTTTATTTCCTCAGCTGTTAATCGATAATTTAAAATCATTTTTTTGTTTTATTTGATATTAATATGATTCGAAATTAACTAGAGATGCTATCTTTTTAAATATGTAGAGGGTTTCTCAGGGGAAAGCTGAATTACTTTAATTTTTGTTGTAAATATTTTACATATAAGTGTTTAGGTTTTTTTTTCTGGCGCTAAAACAGCTTTTTTTAGTGTAAATTACTTCTGTTTTTTTAATTTAATTTTTTTAATTCCATTCTTAACTTATCACTTGTCCTTTCTAATTTATAAGGTTTTATTTTTTCTAATAAACTTTTAATCCATTCTCTCTGTACTTCCTTTTTTACTTTATGGTTGTGACCGTTTAGTAGAATTTTATACCCATTTTGATTTTTATATTTAGCAGTTAAAAAATTTTCATTATGAACATTTGCGAGAGTAATTATTTTAGCAATTTCAACCATAGTTGGTTTTTTGCTTTCTTCAATAAATGAAAAGAGTATATGAAGTAATAAATATTTTTCATTTTCATTGAGTACATCAGTATCTGTACTTTCGTTAGCTTTCTTTTCATCCGGAAATAAACTTTCATATGCAGATGTGTAGCCATCAATTTTGTTTTCGTAATCAAATTTGGTACTGAAATTAAAAGAATCAAGCCTGTCTATAGTATACAGAGTATTTAATACTTTTTTAGAAGTGTCAAGCAATTCAATTACATTCTCTATTGCGACTTTTTTAGCTGTTTTCTGTAGGTAATCTGAATAATCAACAAACATTTTTTTACGCTTAATCTCCAAGTTTTCAAAACGTTCTTTTAAATCATTTTCCAGTACCTTTTTGGTATTATTTAGCTCATATCTTCTATCTTTTCCTAATAACTCATAGGATGAATTAGAATCAAAAAATTCCCATGAAGAATCATCATGCCATTTTTGACTAGCTTTAGAAATTGATAATTTAAATGCATCCTTAAAAATCCTAGTCATTTCCTTAGAAGATTCTAAACTTTCAAAAGCTAATTTTTTAAATAGCTCATAATTCTTATGATATGCGTCATTATATGTTTGTAGGTAATCCATCTAAATCTAAATTAATACGGTTAGCGGCTTTTATTTTGTTTTTATCCATCACCTTAGTGTAGATCTGAGTTGTTGATAGGTTTTTATGTCCCAATAATTTTGATACGGTATAGATATCTGTGCCATTTGCTAGTTGCAGACTAGCATAGCTATGACGAAAATTATGAAAACTGATATTCTTATTTATTCCAGAAAGCTTTATCCACTCTTTTAAAGGTCTTGTTACCTGACTGTATTTAATATTAGTAAAAACTTGTCCATTGGTTGTATCTTGCTTTTTTAAAATTTCATAAGCATTTTTGGAAATTGGATGATTAGTCAAATTGCCAGTTTTTTGTTCTTTTAACCTTATATAATGTCCTTGATGCTTATCATGATATACTGTTTCCCATTTAAGATTAATGATGTCGCTAAAACGTAAACCAGTTAAAGCAGCAAAAATGGCCATGTGTTTTATTTTTTCTATTTTGATATTAGTTTTCCATAATAGGACTAGTTCTTCTTCTGTTAGATATTCTCTATGGGTTTGCTCTTCTTTTATATAAATAGCATCCTCTGCTAAGTTTGTAATTAATAAATTGTTTTTATAAGCCTTTTTTAGAACGGTTATAAAATGTTTAAAATAAGTCGAAGCCGTATTTCTTGCCAATTTCCTCGTGTCTTTCACTCGAAGATTATTCGTGTTTAGTAGAAATTCTCTGTAGTTGTCTACATGCTTTTGATTTAAATTGTGTGATTGAATTTTGGGTCCGAAAAATTCTAAAAAATATTTTAAAGACGATTTCCAAGCTAAGTAATTTGAGTGACCAACGGTGTTATGTTTTTCTTCCACTACAGTCTCATAGAAAGCTACAAAATTAATACTCAGGTTTATGTTGTCTTTAAGGCCGTATTCCTTATTTCTAATTTGAACGAGGCGCTTAGCCCTAATAATTTCTGCAAATTCAATGGTTTGTTTATTATGGGTTTTTTCTATTTGATCTTTAGGACTTGCATGTATTTGTAATTTTAAAAATTCCCTTCTCGATTCTTGGCCTGTTTTTGGATTTATAATAGGAGGGAAGTAGTCCAAATATAAGCTGTATTTATTATTGGCTAATTTCTTTTTACGTACTGTGACATTTGCCATCGTTTAAAAATTTATGAAAGTAATTCGTTAATATCTGACTTTTTAACACGTGTTAATCTTTCAGAAAGATTAGAGGCCTTTAGCTTTCCTGTTTGAATTAATCTGTAAACAGACCTCTTAGAGATGCTTAATAATTTAGCGGTATCTTTTACGGTAAGATAGTCCTTAATCTGTATTATAGATATGGGCTGAGTTTCAATTTTTAAAGTCTCTGTATTTGATTGTTTAATCTTATTGCTACGCATCCTTTTTTTATATGCTCTTTTAGCACAATTATCACCACAAAATCTTGTGACAGTAGTTTTAGCAATGAAGGATGTATTGCAGTTTTCGCAAATTCTCTTTACTCTTATATTTGAGCTCATAATCTTTAAATGCTTACCTTATTATTGTATCGATAGTTATCATTATTATAATCTAAGCTAATTTAGGTGCCATAATTTCTCCTAAAAAATCAAATATAATAATATGTGAGATAACGAGGTACAAAAAAGGTACAAAATATACTAAATTTTAAGAAAGTATATTACATTTTTCAAAATTACTTTTGAGTTAAAGTATTGATTTAGTGTGTATTAATTTATTTTACTTTAGTATGTTTTATTGTATTACTTTCCAATACAAAAGTTGGCAAAAATATTACCTAAAAGATCATCACTTGATATTTCGCCAGTGATTTCACCAAAATGAAATAGCGCTTGACGTATATCTATAGCTAATAAATCTCCAGAAAAACCAGCATCCATTCCATATTGTACCTTTTGAATCTCTTCTAAAGCTTTTAAAAGGGAATTGTAATGTCTGGAGTTGGTCACTATCGTTTCGTTGTTTCTCAGCGCTCCTGTATTGATAAGCCCTAATAGTTCTCCTTTTAGATCTTCTACGCCTTCACCTGTTTTTGCAGCAATAAATATAGTTTTTAGCTGTGCAGATAATGTCTCCATTTCTGAAGAAATAAGCGTGATGGTGTCAGGAGCTATTTTATCCGCTTTATTGATTAATAACAGAATAGATTTTTGAGGAAACTGATTCTTAATTTTTTCAATTTCTATCTTTAAGAGCGCAATTTCATTGGTGCCTGTCATCAGAGAGCCATCTACTAGGTATAAGACCACCTGCGCTTGCTTAATTTTTTCAAAAGTTTTCTTAATTCCAATTCCTTCAACGACATCTTGAGTTTCACGAATTCCGGCCGTATCAATAAATCGAAATCCAATACCATCAATAGAAATCTCGTCTTCAATAGTATCTCTTGTGGTACCCGCAATATCTGAAACAATAGCCCTGTCTTCATTTAAAAGAACATTCAATAACGTAGATTTTCCTACATTGGGTTCTCCTACGATAGCTACTGGAATACCATTTTTAATCACGTTCCCAACGGCAAAAGAATCAATCAACCGTTTTAAAACCAAGGTAATTCTATTGATTAAATCCTGAAATTGATCTCTATTAGCGAATTCCACATCTTCTTCCGAAAAATCTAATTCCAATTCTATTAAAGAAGCAAAATTCATTAATTCTGCTCGCAGTTCTTTTATTTCATTACTAAAGCCACCACGCATTTGCTGAATAGCAATTTGATGGCTAGCCGCATTATCGGAAGCGATAACATCGGCTACAGCTTCTGCCTGACTTAAATCTATTTTCCCATTTAAAAAGGCACGTAAAGTAAACTCTCCCGCGTCTGCCGTTCTACATCCATTTCTGAGAAATAATTGGATGATTTCCTGCTGTATATACGTAGATCCATGACAAGATATTTCTACAATGTTTTCTCCCGTATATGAATTGGGACCTTTAAATATAGAAACCAATACTTCATCTAAAACACGATTGCCATCTACAATATGTCCTAATACGATGGTATGCGTTTTCTGGTGTACTAATTTTTTACCTTTTCTAGACACAAAATGGTTTGAGGCAATGGTAATAGCATCTATACCAGAAAGGCGAATGATGGCAATGGCACCCGCACCAGAAGGTGTGGCAAGTGCTACTATAGTATCCTGTTGTATCATAATGCAAAAATATAAAATAGTATTTGGTAATCTACTACTAGACGCTAATAACTAGACAAACATTTACCATAGGGGGATATGACTGCAACATATGATTAATTACTCATATGTTGCAGTCAAAAGGTCATTTATGGTTACCAATTGAAATACCTGTCGCTATTTTTGAGAAAATAACTTAAAATTATAATATTATGAAAAAAATGAGTCCCCAAATTCCTTTTTTTGCAATCCTCTTAGCGCTGGCAAGTTGTAGCACTAATGATAGCGATGTAAATGTAGAAAAAGAAGATGCGATTGAAGCTGTTGTTACAGAAGGACAGCAATCCGAAGAAACTCAAGGAGATGTACGGAAAGGTGGTCCGTTTTTCAACGCAAATCAAAACCCATTACCTAATGGCAAGAAATGGGTAAAGGTAGAGGCTATGTCTGATGAATTTAATGACAGCTCTTTTAATGCCAACAAATGGAAAAATACCGATCCTAATCGATGGATAGGTAGACCTCCAGGACTTTTTACAGAAAGTACTGTATCTGAAAAAAATGGTAACCTTAGATTAACCTGCAAGAAGTTGCCTAGTCCTAGAGTAGTCAATGGAAAGACGTTTACACATGAAGGTTCTAACATAACGTCTAATACAGCAGGGCAGGTAGGCTATTATTTTGAAGCAAGAATGAAAGCAAATAAGACGTTTATGTCGTCTACATTTTGGTTAATTAACAATGCAAACGATACTAATGGTTGTGATAAAAGAACCATAGAATTAGACATTCAGGAATGTGTCGGTCAAATTGTTGGTACCGCAAATTTTGCACAAAACTTCAATAGAACCATACATTCTAATACGCATAGTAGAAATACAGCCTGTGCAACAACACCGACAGGTTCTGTAGGAGGCAATACAGTATTAAATAATAAAGTGTACGAGTCTTATCATGTTTACGCAGCCTGGTGGAAAAGTAAAACAGAAATTGTGTTTTATCTAGACGGGAATGAAGTGTATAGTATTACTCCTAAAGCCGATTTTGACTTGCCATTGTACTTAAAATTGGTTACAGAAACCTATGATTGGAATCCTGTTCCTTCAGATGGCGGTATGACAGGTACTTGGGGAGAGCGCACGACGTTCTATGATTGGGTGCGTACTTACAAGTTAGAAAACTTATAAAATTGAAATCTAAAATTACAAGTTTTGAATGCCACTTTATAAAAGTGGCATTTTTTTTGTTATACCCATTAGTAGCTCGTTAAAAAAAGCGATGTATGGCAACATGCGAATTAAAAAATATTTATGATAGTGATTCATACTATTTTGTACATTCGCCGTCCATTAACAATTAAATTATATATGAATAAATTAGTAGTAGTAGCAGTGATTGCATTATTTTCTTTAGGAAAATCTTATGCACAAGAAACAGAACAAGTTAAAGATTCTATCGTAGTCGTAAAAGATATGATAAAAGAACAAGAAGAACTAAAGCAGATAGAACAAGCTAAAGTAGAGGCTGCTGCGGCAAAAGCGGAGCAGAAAGCTGCTGCAAAGGAGCAGAAGCAATTAGCAAAAGAACAGAAAAAAGCAGAGAAAGAGCAAAAGAAAATTGAAAAGGAAGCTAAAACCAAACCAAAAGAGGCTCAAAAGCAAGAAAAGTTAAAAAGTGCAATAGCTAGTAAGAATCAAGATATTCAGAAATGCGAAGACAAGATTGCTAAATATGAAATGAAGTTAGCTGAAGGTCAACGTAAAGGGAAACTTTCTCCTGTAGCTATTGATAAGTTGAATGATAAAATTGCAAAAGAACAGATCAATATTTTAAAGGAGTCTGAAAAATTGAGAAAATTAGAGCGTAAACAATAATTCTTTTTTTTTGTAACATTTTGGTTTTTGAAGCGTCATATTAGTACATCAATCAAAAATCAAAATATCATGCAAAAAGAAAACAAACAGTTATTAGTCATTACCCATTTGAGTCAGTTATTAGATGTTGTTACAGGTTTTGGAGGCTTTATAGTACCTTTAATTATATGGTTAACCCAAAAAGATACAGTAGTTAATATGGATGAAAATGGAAAGGCAATTATGAATTTTAGAATAAGCATGTTTCTCTATTTTATAATTTGTATTCCTATGATTTTATTATTTGGCTTAGGGCTATTAGGGTTTTTAGTATTAGGTATTCTAACGTTTGTATTTCCTATTGTAAATGCAGTAAGAGTTAGTAATGATGAACAGCCTTATTACCCTATGAGTATCAAATTTTTATAATCAAAAATAACGTAAAAGTAAAAAACCCCAATTACAATTGTAATTGGGGTTTTTCTATAAAAAAATCTGGTTGGTATTAATTATTAAGCATTACCGGCATAACAAGCATTGTTACCAATTCTCCTTCATCCAAACCATCTACAGGAGTTAAAATACCAGCTCTATTAGGTAAACTCATTTCTAATGATACATCATCAGAAGTTAAGTTCGCTAGCATTTCAACTAAAAATCTTGAGTTAAAACCAATTTGCATATCATCACCTTGGTAGGAGCATGTTAAACGCTCTTCTGCTTTATTACTGTAATCAATGTCTTCAGCAGAAATATTAAGTTCTGCACCAGCAATCTTTAAACGGATTTGGTGCGTAGTTTTATTTGAGAATATAGAAACTCTACGAACAGAGCTCAATAATTGATTTCTAGAGATAGACAATACATTAGGGTTTTCCTTAGGAATCACCGCCTCGTAATTTGGATACTTACCATCAATTAAACGACAGATAAGTTCTGTATTTTCAAAGCTAAATTTAGCATTGCTTTCATTGTACTCTATAGTAACGTCAGACTCACTACCTCCTAAAATTCCTTTTAAAAGATTTAAAGGTTTTTTAGGCATGATAAATTCAGCAACCTGAGATGCTACAATATCTGTTCTTTGGTATTTTACTAATTTATGGGCATCTGTAGCTACAAACGTTAAGCTTTCTGGAGAAAACTGAAAAAAGATACCACTCATTACAGGTCTTAAATCATCATTTCCAGCAGCAAATATTGTTTTGTTAATAGCGGTTGCTAAAATATCTCCTATGATTGTCGTAGAACTAGGGTTAGCCAATTCTACCGCTTTAGGAAACTCAGCACCATCTGCATAGGCTAAAGCATATTTACCATGATTAGAACTGATCTCGACCGTATTGTTGTCTTCCACAACAAAAGTTAAAGGTTGCTCTGGAAAAGTTTTTAATATATCTAATAATAATTTTGCAGGCACTGCAATTAAACCTTCATTGTCAGAATCTACGTTTAATACAGAACTCATGGTAGTTTCTAAATCTGAAGCAGAAACAATTAATTCGTTTTGTTTTAAATCAAATAGAAAATTATCTAGAATTGGTAGGGTATTGCTGTTGTTAATTACGCCACCTAAAACTTGTAATTGTTTAAGTAAATACGTGCTAGATACTATAAATTTCATTCCTTATGTGTTTTATTTTCTCTTTATATCTCTCGTTGTACTAATAACTAAAAAACTGAATTCTGTTAATTACTAAGACTGTCGCAAGAAAAACAAAGATATTTTAATTGTTGTTTTTAATGAAACAAACTTATTAACAGTTATTGGCCTGCAAATCCCTACAAATATAGCACAATTATTATCTACTTTAAGGGTCTAAACCTACTGTTAATCAATGTAAATCTTTAAATATGAAACTTGCATTTTTCCAGTTTCTAATTTTCTATTTTTTTTCAATGTTTATAAGTACCGTAAAATGCAGCACAATTTACTTAAAATCTATGGTGATAGTGTCTCTATAATCTAAACCTAGTAGGGTAGAAGCTCCTCCAACCGTATTTAAATCACTCTTATAAATTGCCAATTCTATATAATTAGAGGAATTAAAAAGTGCTAGAAGGTCACCAGGACCATTGCGTCTATCTTTCTCTAAATCAAAATTTATTATATCACTATACTTATTATGAATCTTAGTTATTTTTTTATTTCGAGCGTTTAAGACAAAATCTCTTCCTTTTCTATAGGCTTCAAAAGTATGCTTTTCAATATTCGTAATGACATTGCCAAAATTGTCAATATAAATTACACTACCCACAATACCGTTACCGTTTTCTGTAATTCTAGGGGCAAATTCGCGAATATCTTTTAATTTATTAAATAATTTACCAACAACTTCTAAGGTGCCGCCACGAGCAATATGGCAGGCCACTTTTACAAAGACATCTAATACAGGAAATGATCCGTGTTCTGGATTAGGAATGTTAATCTCTACGACCTTTTCTGGAGTTATTTCTGAAGTTATTAAACCTATAACGCCATTGTTAGCAGTGATAAAATAATGGCCATCAACTAATATGGCAATGTGTTGATTTTCAGGGGTTGGCTCAGAATCTACCCCCACAATATGTATGGTTCCTTTAGGGAAACTCTTGTAAGAGTTTTTTAATATATAAGCACATTCGGGAATGTTAAACGGACTTATTTCATTAGAGATGTCAACAATTTTAGCATCGGCTAATTCTGAATATACAGCGCCTTTGATAACGCCAACAAAATGGTCTTTATATCCGAAATCAGTAGTTAATGTAATTATTGCCATGTAAGACTGTTAATATGTTTTTTACTTTATGAAACTGATTTTTACTTAAGTTTGTTTAACAAAATTACGCAAATTTTAAGGCAACTAAAATTAATATTCAATAGGCAAGTAATTAAATCCGATATTCTTTGAAAGAACTACTAATTGAACTCACAGAAATTAGTCCTAGAGATTTTTTTGGACAGCAAAATGAAAATATAGACGCGATAAAAAAGTATTTTCCAAAGCTAAAAATTGTAGCACGAGGAAGTAAAATACGAGTCTATGGCGATGATGAACTATTAGAAGAGTTCGACAGGCGTTTTAAGATGCTTACAGAGCACTACGTTAAGTATAATAAACTTGATGAGAACAGTATTGAACGTTTACTAATGAGTACTCCTAAAGATGATCTATCCTCATCTGAAAGTAGTGGCGAAGTAATTGTTCATGGTGTAAGTGGGCGTCTGATAAAAGCACAAACCGTCAACCAACGTAAATTGGTAGATGCAGTTCGTAAAACAGATATGGTTTTTGCTATAGGACCTGCAGGTACCGGAAAAACGTATACTGGAGTAGCACTCGCCGTAAAAGCGTTGAAAGATAAAAAGGTGAAACGGATTATTTTAACACGTCCGGCGGTAGAAGCAGGGGAAAATCTTGGTTTCTTACCAGGAGATTTAAAAGAAAAATTAGATCCGTATATGCAACCGCTCTATGATGCGTTGCGAGATATGATTACTCCAGAAAAACTAGCTTTGTATATAGAGAATGGTACCATACAAATTGCTCCATTGGCTTTTATGCGTGGTAGAACTTTAGATCATGCTTTTGTTATTTTAGACGAAGGCCAAAATACAACGCATGCCCAGATGAAAATGTTCTTAACAAGAATGGGTAAAAATGCACAGTTTTTAATTACAGGAGATCCCGGTCAAATAGATTTGCCGAGAAGAACCGTTTCGGGGCTTAAAGAAGCATTGTTAGTCTTACAAAATGTCGAAGGAATTTCTATTATACATTTAGATGATAAAGATGTTATTCGCCATAAATTGGTTAAAAAAGTTATCGAAGCATATAAAGGATTAGAACACCAAAATTAAGTTCAATCTAAAAACATACTAATAGTCAACGCATTTAATCACAGCATGAACAATACAATTACAGATACAAATTTTAACTTTCCAGGGCAGCTTAGTATTTATAAAGGAAAAGTAAGAGAGGTATATACCTTAGAGAATGATATTATGGTGATGATTGCCACCGATAGACTTTCTGCTTTTGATGTGGTGATGCCTAAAGGAATTCCTTACAAAGGTCAAATTCTAAACCAAATTGCTACTAAAATGATGGCAGACACGGCTGATATTGTTCCTAATTGGTTATTAGCAACGCCAGATCCTAATGTGGCCATTGGTCACGCTTGTGAGCCTTTTAAAGTAGAAATGGTGATTCGTGGATACATGAGTGGACATGCAGCGCGGGAATATAAAGCAGGGAAAAGAATGCTTTGCGGGGTAGCTTTACCAGAAGGCTTAATTGAGAACGATAAATTTCCAGAACCGATCATTACTCCTGCCACTAAAGCAGAAATGGGCGATCATGATGAAGATATCTCTAGAGAAGATATTTTGAAAAAAGGAATTGTATCTGCAGAAGATTATAACATCCTAGAGCAATATACCAAAGCACTTTTTCAACGTGGAACAGAAATAGCCGAAAAAAGAGGCTTAATTTTAGTAGATACTAAATATGAGTTTGGAAAAACAAAAGACGGTAAAATTGTATTGATAGATGAAATACATACACCAGATTCTTCGCGCTACTTTTATTCAGAAGGCTATAAAGAACGCCAACAGAAAGGGGAATCACAGAAACAACTGTCTAAAGAATTTGTGCGTCAGTGGTTAATCTCTAATGACTTTCAAGGTCTTGAAGGGCAAAAGGTACCTGTAATGAGTGATGATTATATCACCACAGTTTCGGACCGCTATATAGAGCTCTACGAAAATATTGTAGGAGAACAATTTCATAAAGCAGACATCACCGCAATTCAAGAACGAATTGAAGCCAATGTTTTAGCCTATTTAGACAAATAAGTAAGGTACTTGTTTAGTTTTTAGAATAAACAGCTGTAATGAGCTTATCTTTTTTTAAGGTAAGCTCTTTTTTATTGCTCTGATATTCGGTGTTTTTTATAGTAGGGTCTGACTCATTTTTTTGAGAGGCATTGTAATATAATGCAGTACCTATAAATGCGACTAAGAAGATTAGACTCTTAATTTTATGTGTATTTTTCATTTGGTCGGAGGTTTGTTTGATGAAAATAGTAAAATTTTCTTAAAACTATGTGTTTAATCTATATTTTTTACACATTATCGATTTTTGTGATATTTCTAATCTTCTTTTAGCGGATTCCGAATTTTAGCTCCACCTATTTTAAAAGATCCTTAAGCGTTACTTTTTTTCCGCTTTCCTGAAGTTTGTTTAAAATTTTCAGGAACAAGATAGCCGTGATATAAGCATCTCCCATAGCAGTATGCCTATCTTTTTTAGAAATGGTGAATTTGTCTGCTAATTCATCTAACGTATAGTGTTCCTTTTTCGTAATGAGATTTGATTTTATAATCGTTTTTTTATACAGATGAGAAGTATCTAGATAGGTGTTCTTAAGTTCCGGCAATCCATTTCTTAGTAGCGCATTGTTTATCATGTTTAAGTCAAAAATAGCATGGTGCGCAATAATGATGCTATTTCCAACATAATTTACAAACTGTTCTAAGGCTTCTAGTTCTGATACTCTAGGAATAAGGCTGTTTTTGAGAATCCCGTGAATAGGCGCTGCATCTTTGCCATATACCTGCTGAACTATAAATACTTCAAATCCATCTTTGATCTCAATGCGGCGTTGTCTTAGATTGATGGCACCAATACATAAGATCCTATCTTTAGAATAATCAAAACCGGTGGTTTCAGTATCTAAGACACAAAAGGTTTTATCCTCTAAGTCATCAGACATTTTATCCTTAAACTTTAATTCGTAGTCTTTCCAGAATTGAGGAAGCTCAGCCTTATTTTTTTTAAAAAATTGAAACATTACATGGATTTTAATTGAAATCTTAAGGTTACAAGTTCTTGAATTTCCTTGATAGTTTTAAAAGTACGCTTCAGTTTTATCTTTTCTTCTTTACTCAAGTTGTTTAATGCGATATAACGCCCAGAATCATTATTCGCCAATCCTTGCTTGGTTCTAAATTTTAATAAAGCTTTAGAGGCATAAGAACAGGCCATGTAAATTTCTTTATTATTAGGTTCTAATTCTGCGAGCTTTTCAAACCGCTCTGCGGTATTGTTAATAGATTTTATAGTATGAGATAGTATCAGAACACGTGCTGCATCTGTTAATGGCCGTAAAGCTCTACTTTTAACATCGAAAGAATCTTTATGCGCCCCATCTTGTTCTACAAGAAATTTTCTAAAGAATCCTGTAGGAGAAGGGTTTTGTAGTGCTCCTTTTGCTAAGTGAACAAAGAATATAGGATACTTTTTAACCGTATAAAAGATATGTTCAGAGAGTCCGGCAACCAAACTAACATCACCATACACTAGGTTATAATCAAAAAAGATAGAGGAAAGTAGCACTTCATCAACACCAGGATTTATAATCCAATGGGAGGTTGTTTTCTTCCATTCACTAAAACTTAAACACCATTGCGGATTTGAAGCCATCATTTCTGCGGGGCAGTATTCATAGCCTATTTCATTTAATCCTTTGGTAACCAAAGTAGAAAAAGCTAGAAAATAGGTGGTAGTTTTTGGTAGCATTTCTTCAGAGACATCTTCAAAAATCAAAGCATTGTCTTGATCTGTATGTAGCATCTGCTCACTACGTCCTTGACTGCCTAAGGTTAACCAAGCAAATTTAACAGGAGGCTTGGTTTCCATTTTTTCTAAAGATATTTTAATCACTTGCTTGAGGCAAGCATCATTTAATTCAGATATAATTTTAGTGATTAAAGTCATGGGAATATTAGAAGCTAAATAGCCCTGCAAGAGCCCCATGATACTTTTTCGTACCGGTTTAAGATGTTTTACTTTTTTAGCTCTTTTAATAGCCTTAATTAATACGGCTGGATTGTTGCCTAAGGCCACCATGATATCATGCTTAGAAAGGATACCTACTAACTTCGTGTCTACCGTACCATCTTTCGTTAGGCATAAATGACTAATGTTACTTTTCATCATGGCCATTTGAGCCTGGGTAATAGTTAGGTTTTTAGGATATGTAATCACAGGAGTAGTCATAATTTTACTCACAGCCGTTGTAATAGGGTAGTCTCCCGTAACAATTTTATTCCGTAAATCTTTATCGGTAATAATTCCGATAGGTAAAAGGTCTTTAACAATAACAATAGCTCCAACGCGCTTGGTGGTCATAATTTCGGCAGCCTTTTTTACCGTAGTACGTGGTCCGCAAGAAATAATTTTTTTAGAGTAATGCACCGGTTGTAAATCTACAAGCGGTAATTCAGACGTGTTTTTATCAGATTCAGTACTATCACTATATAGTTTTCCACGGTGGTTTTTAGAATAGGGATTTCTAGTATTCGATGCAAAACTTTCAATTAGAAAATTACCTACCGCGGTGTTGTGCAAGGCCAAAGGTTTAAAAATAGCGATGGGAATCGCATAAAGAATACTTTCTTCATGCGCTTTAGCTTCTAATTCATAATTTTCATTGGCCATCAAGGGGCGTAGACCAAAAATATCGCCCTCGTCACACATGTCTACAATAGTGTCGTTTGTTTTTCTAGATAATGAAACAGCACCTTTGTGTACCACATAGAAGTGATCATGACCTAGCTCTTTCTCCGTAAATATGATACTGTCTTTCTCCTGGTATATGATCGTTATCTGCTCTGATAAGTGCTGTAAATCGTCATCTTTAAGTCCGTTAAAAGGAGGAAAGTTTTTTAAGAAATCCGCAACTCGTTGTGATATGGTATTTTTCATACATTGGCATTGTACAGTAAAAATAATGTATCTACATCAGAAGTAGATTTAAGAAGCTAGTTTTTTAGCTCTAATTATTGTGAATATGATTTAGTGGAGATTCTTTTTTTGATCAAATCAAAGGAATAGATCAGAAGTCAACTTTACATGAAACAGCATAGAGACTAGGCTTATATTTTAAGTTCAGGAGCATCGTTTTTTTTAAAGTTGCACAGCTATTTCTACATACCTTGCTATTCTATCCTGAATAGAGATTCAATAGGGTATATTTGCAGTGTATTATTTATCCTTTCGCTTCACTTGAGCGAATTGCTGTGGCTTTTTTTATGAGCCCTTATTTTGATTTATGAAACGCTAGTGGCCAACTTAATGCCTGATTGCTAGTAAGTAACTATTTAATAGTTTTTAATCTTACGCATTGCTAATGTCATTAGTCTGCAATTCGTTTCAATTCAAAAAAAAGCATGGTTTATATCAAAGCATTTTTACTATAGACAAGACGGTCCTTACATAAGACCTAATTCTTAGATGATATCATCAAAAGAAAAGATATCCCTATCCTAATAGAAAGCAAAAGGGCATTTTGCTGTTTTTGTCTTTTCTGGCTCGGGCGTGACCTTACTGCTGAAAAAAGATCAGCAGCAAGGTCGGGCTTTTCGTTTCAATTCCTCGCACCGCTCCCGAAACATCGGAATCGGGCTGCGGGATTTACACTGCAATCCCTCACGCATTTCTTTCTTATTACAAGCATAATTGAGTAAACATTAGTCCGAACACACTTTAAATTTTAACTATGATCACAGCTATAAAGATTAGCAAGCCAGAGCCTATTGTAATACAAACATCATTAGAATTATTTCATAGAGCAACGGATATAAAGCGCACAATTAAAACGCTAGAATCAGGTAATCCTGTGCTTATAACAGCTTTTTATAGTAATGGACTCGTTCTTCTAAAAGAATTAAAACATTATCTTCAAAAAAAGTTTCCAAATGATTCTTTTCAAGAACAACGCGAATTTCGTGCTGCATACCAAAAACTATCCAATCTAATTCTAGTAGAAATTGTCGCTCATAAATTGACGGTAAAAAAAGCACCGTCTATTGGTTGGTTAGAAAAGTTGTATCCAGAAATAAGTGATTTTCTATTACCTTTGCCTCAAGTACAAGGATTAAATAGTGCTTGGCAATGGTATGAAAACGGAATTTCGGTTCCCGTATTGAGAAATAAAATGCATCCGTATTACGGCGTTTATTTTCCAACGCGTTTTGATCATTTATTACTTTTTGATCAGTGGTTAAAACGCTATGATGGCGCTAAAAAATCTGCGATAGATATTGGAATAGGCAGTGGTATACTATCGCTTCAAATGATAAAGTATGGTTTTCAAAATGTTTTCGGAACGGATACCAATCCTAATGCAATTGTTGGGTTAACAGAGTTTATGGGCACTACAAAATTGTCTAGAAAAATAACGTTAGACCAGGGTTCATTATTTGGGAAATTTGAAAAACAGACAGAACTTATTGTTTTTAATCCGCCTTGGTTGCCGCAAGCACATAATTTAGACCGCATTGATGAAGCTATTTATTATACTAAAAATCTGTTCTCAGACTTTTTTACAGCAGCAAAAAAACAGCTATTACCCCAAGGTAAACTAGTGGTCTTATTTTCAAACTTAGGACAAATAACAGCAGCAACAAAAGAGCATCCTGTAGAAATGGAACTAGCAAATGGTGGAAGGTTTCAATTGGAGAAGTGCTATAAAAAATCAGTAAAAGTAGCCTCAGATAAAACAAAGAGAACGCAACATTGGCGCACGTTAGAGGAAGTAGAATTGTGGGTGTTAACCCATATATAAACTGAAATTACCCGTTCATCAGAAAGATAGACAGAAATACATAAATTATCAAGTAATAATTAGCATGTCATTACCAAATTTAGAAGTAATAGAAGAGAGCAACGATTATATTGTTGTGAATAAAGCGGCAGGGTACATCAGTGAAAAAAACCCGTATGAAAATAATACGATGGAAGATCAGGTTTTTGCGCACTTAGTGAAGCGTAAATCCAAACCGTATATAGGTGTAATTCATCGCTTAGATAGAGTTACCAGTGGGGTATTGATCTTCGCAAAGAAGAAAAAGGTCTTAGTGGCCTTTAATGAATTGTTTAGTAGCCGAAAAGTTCAGAAAACATATTTAGCTATTGTAAAAGATAAACCTGCAAAAGATACGGGTGTTTTAGTCAATTTTTTAGTAAAAAATAACCTAGAAAAAAGGGCTGATATTGTCGCTGTAAAATCAAAACAGTCGCTAGATTGTAACCTTAGTTATAAACTTATGGCTAAAAACGACTTTGGTTATCTGTTAGAAGTAAAGCCTAAAACTGGAAGGTTTCATCAAATTAGAGCACAATTAGCCCATCTTGGAGTACCCATTATCGGCGATGAAAAATATGGATCAGATCAAGCCTATTTTCCGCTATCGGTAGGACTTCATGCTTGGAAATTAACCTATCAAATAGAGGGCTCTAAGGAAACTAATACTTTTGTAGCCTCTTTGCCAAATAATAAATTTTGGAATTTTGATATCTAAAATGTTCGTATCTAGGTAGCGCTGTTGGTGCTCTTTTCTATTTTATAAGGACATTTTACCTATAGATTTCATCTTAGTATGGTTACTTTTGCGGCTTAATTTGTAATAAGTTTTAATGGGTAATACTAAGTTAGATTATGTTGTAATAGGAGGAGCACAAGCAGGCTTGGCCATGGGGTACCATTTACAGCTAATGAATAAAAACTTTTTAGTGGTAGATGGTGAAGAAGAAATTGGAGCTTCTTGGCTAAATAGATGGGATTCTTTAAAACTATTTACATCTACAGAATACAATCACCTACCTGGGTTAAAATTTGATGCGCCCAAAGACCATTACCCTACGAAATTTGAAGTGGCCAATTATTTTAAAACTTACGTAAAGAAATTTAATATTCCCGTACAATTAAACACTTTAATAACAGCGGTACGTAAGACCGATAAAGGTTTTTCTGTAGCACATAAAGATGGGATTATTCAGGCTAATAATGTGATTATAGCCACAGGGCCTTTTCATATTCCTTATACACCGCCATGCCATACCAAGATTTCAGAGCGAATTCTGCAAATGCACAGTAATTACTATAAAGAAGTGAATCAGTTACAAGAAGGAGATGCTTTAGTAGTGGGTGGTGGCGATTCTGGATATCAAATTTTAAACGAACTCTCTAAAGATAAAAGTAGAACGGTTTATTTTTCCGGAGATACCACCGTAAAATCAATTCCGCAGCAATTTTTAGGAAAAACAATATGGTGGTGGTTTACCTTGATAGGGTTCTTGAGTTATACCAAGTATAGTTGGATTGGAAAAAAAATTAATGCATCTAAACAACCAGTTATCGGTACAGATGTAAAAGAAATTCTTTCAAGGGAAAATGTAATCGCAGTAGGAAGAACAAAAGATGCATTACAAGAAGAAATTATTTTTGAATCCAAGAAAATATCAAGCATTAAAAATATTATCTGGTCTACAGGGTATAGGCCTAATTTTAAATGGATAGAAGGCTTAGAGTTAGATGCGGATAATTATCCTAAGAATTACAGGGGTGTAAGTAATATAGAGGGACTGTACTTTATTGGTCTGCCATGGATGTATACGCGTGGTTCTGCAACCTTAGGAGGTGTATCAAAAGATGCCAGCTATTTAGCGAAGACTATAAGTGAACAATCTTAATGATTTTTAGTTGCAGGGTTTTTTCTTATGCCAATATAGTAGCGCAGCTAGTATTACAGTAGGTATAATTACACAAATAACGACTGATGCCTGCACATAATTGAGGCCCACTTGAGAAAAAGAATTTAGAAAATTAACAGACCCTTCAAATAGCGCCGTAGCAAACTTCTCAAAATCAGAAATTACGAAAACAACAAATAATAGAAAGATGATAAACCCAATAAGCAATGATTTTGCTTTAAAGATCTTACTAATAAGAAAGATGAAGAGCGTAGGGATTACCATGTAATATACAATTATGTTTACCTCATGATAGGTAAGACCCGAGATTTCAGAAATCCATTTTAAGGTTTTATAGACGACTTGAAATATACGATCCATGGAATTTTGTATATGCTAGTAGTTTCTAAATAGTGATTTGTTAATAGGCACTAGGTTCAGTTATATTGCAAGTATTCGTAAGGCTATATACTTTTTACGAATTTTAAAAACACTTCTTTGTGACGTTGTAAATCTAAATCAGGAGAAAGAGACGCCCTAACAATGTAGTCTTTGTCCCCCTCTTTAGTAGTACCTTGGGTAGAAGTAGCAGGTACAGTCCAATAACAACCTTTTAATTGTCCGTAGCTGACACAAAACTTACTTTCGTCAGGGATTTCGGTAATCAACAAATTGATTAATTTCAAATTTAACGCTCTCTTATAATCTTCTTTTTCTTTATCCGTAGTTCCTTTGGTAGGTAAGTCTAATGAAAAAACAGAAGGCGTAAACCCTTGGGCAGCTAATGCTTCTGAGACAAAATTTATTTTAGCGGCTGGTAAAGTCGTTTGTATAAAATTTACAAATTCTCGTGTATTTTTATAGGCAGCACTAATTCTTTGATTCATAGAAGGCAGCTGAGTAGCCAATAGTTTATATTGAAGTGGCGTGGCTTCATTATCACACAACATGAGATGTGTTTCTATTTTTTCAAGCAGCGCATCAGATTTGACGTTAGCTACGCAATAACCCGCCGTACATTGACCACCACTAGGAAATTTTGAGCCGCTAACATACGAAATGGTTCTTACCGAAGATAGAATTTTACCTTCTCCTAAGAAGAGCACATTCGGACAAAAAGTTTGATCTAAAATAAAAACGGGATCTATAGCAATGCCTCCAGTTGCGGTTTTGCGCTCCTTTGTTAAAACAGCTTTTAATTGTTGAAGATCAGGAACTTCTACTCTGGGGTTTGTAGGGATTTCTGCTATGATATAAGGTACCGCATCTTTTTTTGCAAGATCATCTAAAATAGCATCAATACTACGTATCATATCATGACCACCATCTACAGGTAAATCTACTATTTCAACATTGTCAAGACAAGCAGCAACACGCCTAGCTTGGTCATTTGTTCCGCCATAACAATTAGGTGGCACGATAAATTTGATCGGTTTTCCCGGGTGCTTGTCTTGGGCATCATCAACCAGCCCCATCATTATAGCATATTGAATGGAAAGCCCACTAGAGGCAACCAAGGCTTTTGAGGTAGTTCCTGTAACGCTCGCAATTAATTGGAGAACTTCTGCTTTATTTTTAGCAACGATACTTGTACTTTTTTCTAAGGTAGCTTTAGCGACCAGCGCCTTTAACGCTTTAAGAGAATTTGATGGCGTCATCGCAATAGTTTCTCTTCTTCTTACATGCTGTATGTCTGAAATATAAGCTTCATTTTTTTTGTCGTGAACTACGAGTATGCTCCCCAGTTCTGCATGAAGACTAACAGTAAAATCGATATTTGGATGGCTATTTGTTGTGCCTAATTCCTGTTCTGCAAGCAAGATTGTACTGCCTTCAAAAGCAGTTATTTCTGCTACAGTTTTAATGTTGGTGAACTCAAAAGTATATCCGTATACAATTTTTATAAGCTCCGCATTAAAACAAGAGGGGAGTGCTCCTAAGAATACAATCCTAGTTTTTTTATGTGCTAGTAGATTTTTTCTCAGAATGGCAAGTACTGGCATAGTCTTCGACGAAAAACTGATGACATTTTCTGATTTTAAATTGTGTAATTTGGCAATAGTCCATTCTAAAACACAAGATAATGGGTGTCCTAAACGGATATAATCATAGGCCGTAGGTAATACATCTAGAGCAGTAGGACTTGCCGTGTTATCTTGAAATAAGGCTTCAAATTGTGTTAAAAATTCAGTTTTAGCCAATTTTTCGTCGTAGATATCTAGTCGGTGTGTGGTTGTGGTCAACCATGCTTTTGGCATCTGTTCTAAAACCGCTTTTATAAATGTAATTACTTCCATGTCCTTCATAATGTATTCCTTCAGATGGGGCTCTAATTTACGTCAATTAGATGTATTATGGGGCCATTCTAAGAAGTTTTATGAGATGATTTTCAGTACAAATGCGGGTATCAAAGTGCAGAAGATTTCTTTTAATTCTGCGTATAAAGATTACTCCAATCCTTTTTTATCGGGATTCCAAAAAGGTTTTGTTTTTATCTGTTTTGGATTCCATCCTAGTTCATTTTTAAAGAAAGAATGTGCCGCAATGCAAACCCTACTATCACCAGCAATGTATACCATTTGATAGCCTTTTAGTGTAGGTGCTATCTCCTTAATTTTGGCTATAATTTCTTCACCTGATTTTTGCAATAACTCTTGTACTTCAAAAGGATAATTTCCGTCAATATCAGGAAAAAATTCATTTTTTGGGATGTTATATAGTATGCTAGCTACCTGTTTGTCTGCTCCAACAGCTCTATTGATCACATAGAGGTGAGAAAGTGCAGAAAGGTCTCCTATCATAAGGTAACTATCAGCAGTAGCATCCGCTATAAAATTTCCTTTTTTTAACTTGTAATACACCGTATCTCCTTCTTGGCACTCTTGAGCCCATTTACTTCCGATACCCCCCCTATGGGTAGCAATCGCTAGGTCTAGATAGCCACTGGAGCTGTTAATATTCCATATGCTATAGCTTCTAATTTTATCTTTCATGGACAATTCTTCTTTGCCAATGCCAATTCCTAACCGCAGGAAAGCGCCAGGGATAAAACTTATATTTTTAATGCTATCACTTTGAAGTCTAATTTTAAAAGCGGTCTTAGAAAGTGCAACTTTTTCTGTGATAATAGCTTCGTCTAATACTACGGTTTTTAAAATACGTTCTAAAATGCTCACGAGGATCTATTTTATTTTTGAGGGTGATTTTGCGAGTAGTTTTCTATCATTTTTAAGAGCGATTTATGGGGTCTTCCAGCTGCTCTAACATAATCTGAAGGAACATCATTGGCGCCATTTCTTATGCCTTCATAAATACCTGCAATGACAGTTCCCATAAAATCTCCTAAAGCTTTTTTTCTTTCTTGTGCATACGCAGCAACAGATACAGCCGTGTAGGTTAGATGCGTGTGGTAAATGGTATTAATGGCTTCGGCAAGTTGTGTTTGTGTTACTGCTTCTCCAATAAGATTGTAAATCTGGCCGTTGTGCTTTTCTTCCGTTGACATTTGGGCATATCCATACCCTAATTCTTCTCTACTCGTATAAGCACACTTGCCGTCTGCGGCGCAATTGCTTATTTCACCTTCTTTTAGGTAGGTTGGTAGATACTCTAAGTCGGGTTCAATGTATATTCCGTTTCTTCCAATCACCCAATGAAGTCCAGAGTTTTTAACGTCTTCTTCAGTCTGTCGATTACTTTGTACGACGGGACTGAAAGCATTTTTGTCTTCACTACCAATGATACTCGTATATACAATTTTTTGAACACCTTGAGTTTTTGCAGCTTCAATGACATTTTGATGTTGCGCTATTCTTTTCTGAGGCTCGTCCATTCCAGAAACTAGTAGTACGGTAGATACGCCTTGAAGGGCATTATTAAAATCTTCTCTATTATTATAATCCCCTTTTCTAATTTCAACCCCTAAATGCTTCGCTTTTTCTGGGGTTCTTGCTATACCAATAACCTGATCTTTTCCTACTAATGCAATGAGATGCTTTACTATGGAAGCACCTAATTGTCCGCTTGCTGAGGTAACTGCTATTTTCATATGATGTAATTTTATGTTTAAGTTACGCTATTCTAACCTTCTTTTTCTAAATGCTATAATTGATGCTTTGATAAGAGGTATTCGGAGTATAAAACCTAAGCCTACAATGATGGCGTAGATAATCCATGTTTTATCTAAAATAGCGACGTGTAAAATGCTTAATAGTATAATGATATAAGCCAAACTCTGAAGCTTTTTCCATTTGCTTTTTAGCCGTCTCATAGCTTTTCTATTTGAGGTAACTAAAAGAGGTACTAATAATAACACGGCTAGAAATCCCGCCATATAATTTACTTGTGTAAACGTTTCAAGAAACCCTTCCGCAGCACAAAAAATTATAAAATGAATAATACTCCAAATGGCCGTTGCAATACCCATGGCTTGTCGTACATAAAGATTGGTAACTCCAAATAGAATAAAAAATGGGGTGCAACTAAGTACGGCCGTCATCCATCGTATAGCAAATTCTCCAGAAATGTGATACAATAGTTCTATAGTGCTTTGGTCACTGTTTTCAGCGCTTTCTTTTAAGCTGACAGCAAAACCTGATGCGTATTCAACTTCTAAGAAATTTGCTAAAATAAATAAAGGGAGAATGGCTAAAACAGTTACAATAAACCAGGCATAGTTCTTTTTTATAAACCTCATTTTAATTTAAGGCCTTCAATTCTTGAACTTCTTTTTCTAAGGCTTCAGCTTTCTGTTTAAATTTTTCCATAGCTTTTTTAAGCTGACCAATTTTTTTTAAAGCCTCTTCATCCTGAACTGCAGAATACGTAATGTGACCGTCTTTTTCCTTTATTTTAGAAATGCTACCGCAAGTGGGGCATTTTGCTACATCGCTCATAAGTTATTTTTTAAACAAAGATCGCGATAGGTGCAAAGTTCTAAAAGGTAAAAGCTTGACTAAAAATGGTAAATATGACACCGCTATAATAAAGAAATGTTAACATTGATAAATCTTGTTTTTGCAGAAAAAAAAAGATAAAACTTCAGCTGCACGGCATAAATTTTTGGCTATGCGCTTTATGTAACACATAGCCAAAAATATACTGGTATTTACTTGTTAATAGTTTTTTAAAAATTGTTCTTTAAACCACGTTGTCAATAATTTCTTGAACCACTTCTGGGTTTAGTAAGGTACTCGTGTCTCCTAAATTAGAAACATCATTGCTTGCAATCTTACGTAGAATACGACGCATAATTTTTCCGCTTCGAGTTTTTGGTAAACCGGAAACAAACTGAATCTTATCTAACTTAGCAATAGGACCAATATGTTCTGTGATTTGCTGGTTAATCTCGTTTCTTAAATTATCGCGATCTCTAGTTTCCCCAGTTTCTTTTAGAATAACATAACCGTAAAGGGCATTCCCTTTTACATCATGTGGGAAACCTACAATAGCAGATTCTGCTACCGCTGGATGCTCGTTTATAGCATCTTCAATTGGTGCTGTTCCTAGATTGTGTCCAGAAACAATAATAACATCATCTACACGCCCTGTAATTCGGTAATAACCTACAGCATCGCGTAGCGCACCATCGCCGGTAAAGTAATTATTTTTATAAGCCGTAAAATAAGTATCTCTATAGCGGTCGTGATCTCCCCAAATAGTTCTTGCCATTGAAGGCCAAGGGAATTTAATACACAACCTGCCCTCTACTTGGTTGCCCATGATCTCATGGCCTTCTTCATCCATTAATGCCGGTTGTATACCTATAAAAGGCAAGGTAGCATAGGTAGGTGTAGTAGGGGTTACGTAGGGAATAGGAGTAATCATAATTCCCCCAGTTTCTGTTTGCCACCAAGTATCTACAATGGGACTTTTCTTTTTCCCTACGTTGTTATTATACCAATGCCAAGCTTCTTCATTTATAGGTTCTCCTACAGAGCCCAATACTTTTAAACTAGATAAATCATGATTTTCTACAAACTCTAAATTTTGTTTTGCTAAAGCGCGAATTGCAGTAGGAGCCGTGTAAAACTGATTAACTTTATGTTTTTCTATGACGTCCCAAAAACGACCAAAATCTGGATAGGAGGGTACTCCTTCAAACATGACCGTAGTGGCGCCATTGGCTAATGGGCCGTACACGATATAAGAGTGTCCCGTAATCCAACCGATATCTGCTGTACACCAATACACATCATTTTCGCGGTATTGAAAGACATTTTTAAAAGTGTAAGCGGTATAGACCATGTAGCCTCCCGTAGTATGTACCATCCCTTTAGGTCTCCCAGTAGAGCCAGAGGTGTATAATATAAATAATGGATCTTCAGCATCCATAATTTCGGGCACACAGTCGCCATAAGCGGCATCTAAAAGAGGTTGTAGCCATTCATCACGACCATTCTTCATTTCAATAGTACTCTTGGTGCGTTTTGCTACTAATACATGGGCTACACCAGGACATTCTTCTAAAGCTTTGTCTACGATTCCTTTTAAATCTATTGATTTATTCCCGCGATAAGAACCGTCTGAAGTAATTACTATTTTACAATCAGAATCATTTATTCTGGTAGCTAAAGCATTGGAAGAAAAGCCGGCAAACACGACAGAATGTATGGCGCCAATTCTTGCACATGCAAGAATAGTAACCGCTAATTCTGGAATCATGGGCAAGTACACACATACCCGATCTCCTTTTTTTATACCCTTTTCTTTCAATACATTGGCCATACGGCAAACCTTATCGTGTAATTGATAATAGCTAATATGCTGCGCTTCTTCCTCCGGGTTATTGGGTTCAAAAATAATGGCTGTTTTTTCTCCTCTTGTCGCCAAATGTCGGTCAATGCAATTCTCTGTAATGTTTAGTTGTGCCCCTTCAAACCATGTTACTTCTGGTTTAGAAAAATCCCAACTTAATACTTTGTCCCATTTTTTACGCCATAAAAAATGCTCTTCGGCTATTTCCTCCCAAAAAGCTTCAGGATTGCGGACAGATTTTCTATAGACTTGAAAATATTCTTCTAAATGTTTGATGTGATAATTACTCATTGCACTGCCTATTTTAATTTTTTATTACACTTTTGGGGTTTTCAGTCTTTGCGTATTTGTATGTTTTATGGTTAGGTCTGAACTATATGTTACAATGCCCGATAGTTTATGAACAGCTATTCAGCAAAAAAGTACCACTATAACCTTGGAGAGTTTTTTAAGTTATAAATTTAATTAATAAATGTATTTTAATGAAATTGAGCTTTAATTATTTATAAATATCTTAAGATATTAGTTTATATACATGATAATAGGCAAAATTTTAACTTGGTAGGTACATTACGCCACTACAAGAATCTTTTTTGGCTCCCGTCACAGAACACAATACATTCGTTTGTTTTTGAATACGAAGCACGCCCATTAAGGCAAAAATTAAGGCCTCTTTATAGGCTATAATTGTTTGTGAAGGGATAACGATTTCTACGGTATCACCTAGCTTTTCTTGTAGCTTTTCAATTAAAAAAGTGTTTAAAGCCCCCCCTCCAGTAACTAATAAAGTACTTTTTGGTTTCGTAGTATTTTGAAGGATATCTGCTGCAACTTTTTCGCAAACGTGTAGTACCGAGGTGTGCAGAATATTTTCAATCGTATCGTCTGTAGCATCTATAATAGGCTTTACTTTTTCAACAAACCATTCATACCCAATAGATTTTGGAAAAGGTAAATCATAAAATTCTAAACTATTAAGCGCTTTAAGCATTGGCTGGTTAACCTTGCCTTTTCTGGCTAATTTACCCCCGTCATCATATGCAAAACCAGCCTTTCTAGTGCTGTAGTTGAGTCCCATGTTGGCAAGGCCTATATCGTAGGCTACTCTTTTTTGATCAAGGTTAAAAGAAACATTACTAATGCCGCCAAGGTTTAAGCAAAAGTCATAAGCATGAAATAGTAATTGATCTCCAATAGGTACTAATGGTGCTCCTTGACCACCTAGCGCGACGTCATTTGTTCTAAAATCACATATAACTTCAATTCCACTTTCATTGGCAATATGCTGTCCAGATCCAATTTGATAGGTAAGTCCCCTTTGTGGTTGATGATGCGTCGTATGGCCATGGCTAGCAATATAATCTACCGATAAATTACGTTCTTCAATAAAGGCTTTTGCTTGTTGGCCTAGCCAAGTACCATAGGTGTTATGAAATTCTAATAGTTCTGTCGCAGGCAAGAAAATGGCATCTTTAAGTTTTAACTCCATTTCCGGAGTATACGGAACATTTTTAGTGGCCTGTATAACAAACTGCCAGGTATTATTTGCTTCCCAGATATGGCAATAGGCTAAGTCTAAACCGTCTAAAGAAGTGCCAGACATTACCCCTATAATTTTAAATATTTTCATCTTAAAGTTTGTTTTTAATGGCAACAGGTATTTTTCCTACTGCGGTATGTTTTCCTAGAAAATGCTGCGCAGCATTTTCTTGAAACACCTCAAAATTTTGATAAGCAATTATTACAGCTTTTGCCTTTTCTATAGATATATGATTTAATACATATGGATTTCCAAAAAGATAGAGTACTACATTTTTTGTTGCCATAAGTGTCTGTATGAGTGCAATATCTTCTTCAGTAAGATCAAATAAATTGGCAGGTTTCGCCTTTGGCGGATATAAGGCAATCAAAACATGATCATATGCAGATACTTGTGATGCATCTTGAATGCTTTCAATGGTATCAAAATTTAGTTCTTTAGCAATACTATTAAAAAAAGTATGTTTTGTTGCGCCCAATGCTATTCCGATGAATTTTTGTGATTTGAAATCAGCCAATCCGCCTTTGTAAAGCGTTAGGCTTTCTTTTGCAATTAACGCATTTAAAGGAGCAGCATCGGATAACTCGATCTTTTCACTGTTCTTCTTGATTGCTTTTTCTTTTAATGCCCAAATCCGCTTGAAACTTTCTTCAATTTGTGCTGCGGTAGCATTTTGTAAAATGGTTTGTACCCCTGCGGTTACATTCTCTGAAAAACATAATACATCATTACCGGCATCAAAAGCTACCCATTCTAATGCTCCTTTGGTTGGATAATTCATAGCTACAGCATGCATATTTAAGGCATCGGAAATAACAACCCCTTTAAATTTCATTTCATCTCGCAATAGATCTTTCAACATTTTTTTAGATAAACTAGAGGGGATCGTATCTCCATCTGCTAAAGCGGGAATAGATAAGTGCCCCGCCATAATACTATCTACCCCTTCATGAATCAATTGTTGAAAAGGAAACAGTTCATTCTTTATGAGTTCTTCCTTAGATTTATCTATTAAAGGCAACCCTAAGTGTGAATCTACTGCGGTATCACCATGGCCAGGAAAATGTTTGATGCAGGTAAGTACGCCCTCTATTTCTGTGCCTTTGATAAAAGCTGCTGCTTTTAAGGTTGCCAAAAATTTGTTCTCACCAAAAGAACGGTAACCAATAACAGGATTGTTGGCATTGTTATTAATATCTACTACGGGAGCTAAATTCCAATGGATTCCTGCGGCTTTGCAATCGTTAGCTATTTGTTTACCTAGTGTAAAAATTAAATCTTCATTATGCTGTAATGCACCTAAGGTAATGGCATAAGGATACTGCGGTGTATTTTCAATACGCATTGCTAAGCCCCACTCTGCATCTATGCTAATTAAAAGTGGATATTTTGCTATGTTTTGATAGCGTTGGATTAGTTTTTTTAAGGTTTGAAAGCTATTCTCATTGTAGACAATTTTTTTCTGTCCCTCAAAATTTGTTGCGGCACTAGCGCGACTATGAAAAAAGCATAAGCCTCCGATACCATCCTCTAAAATGCTTTTTTCTATTCGTTGAATTTCTTCTTCCGTGTCATTGATGAATGCAGCAGGCATAAAAAACTGCCCTACTTTTTCTGATATAGAAAGTGCTGTTGTAGCGTTGTGATAACTGATCATGTTATTCATGTTCTAAGGCATCTTTTTTTCCGAAATCTGCCGGATATTTTAAATATTTCAATAAAAATAAAGAGGGAAGCGCAGCTATGACTACCCAAATAAAGAATCCGCCGTAGCCAAGCCAACTTTGCATAAATCCGCTAATCATTCCAGGGAGCATCATTCCTAATGCCATAAATCCTGTTGCAATAGCATAATGAGAGGTTTTAGATTTTCCGCTAGCGATATAAATTAAGTACATAAGAAAGGCTGCGAAACCAAATCCGTATCCAAATTTTTCCAATACAATGGTAGCAGATACGGCGACAATATTAGTGGTTTTTGTTACCGCAAGAATAGCGTAGAAAAAGTTAGGCACGTTTAAGGATAATACCATGGGAAGCATCCATTTTTTTAGTCCATCTTTAGAAATAAGTATTCCACCTAAGATACCGCCCACCGTAAGGGCTACAACTCCAATGGTTCCTAAGACAATTCCTAGTTCTTTTGTAGTAAAGCCTAAGCCTCCTTTTTCAACAGTATCGAGTAGAAAAGGAGAAGACATTTTTACCAACTGTGATTCCCCCAATCGATAGGTAAGAATAAATGCCAAAGCAATACCTATTTGTGGTTTTTTAAAAAAGCTTTTGAAAATCTCTAGGAAACCTTCCGGTTTTTCAAGCTGCTCTTCTGTGGTCGATTCGTATTTGGGACTTGCAAAAAAGTTAGCAACTGTCAATGCAAGCATTAATACCGCTGTAGCGGTCATGGTTATACTCCAAGCTTTGGCAGAATCGCCATATTTTTCTTCTAAAAATCCTGCTCCGAAAACAATTAGTCCTTCTCCGGTAACCATCGCAAGGCGGTAAAAAGTACTTCTTAGACCAACAAAAAAGGATTGTTTTTTTTCGGTTAACCCCAACATATAGTACCCATCTGATGCTATATCATTAGTTGCTGATGCAAAAGCAGCCATCCAAAAACAGGCTAGGGTAGTGGTGAAAAACATATTGGTAGGAATACTTAGGCCTACACCGAAAAGTGCCAAGGCAATAAGCAATTGCATGCCTAGAAACCAATTTCGCTTAGTGCTTTTTAAATCGACTAACGGACTCCAGAATGGTTTTAAAACCCATGGAAGGTATAATAAACTGGTATATAAACCAATATCTTCATTACTGACGCCTAACTTTTTGTACATGATGACAGAAACCGTTACCACTAAAACATAAGGTAACCCTTGTGTAAAATATAAAATAGGTACCCAAGCCCATGCTCCTTTGTCTTTTTTAATCATGCTGTATTGTTTGGTCTAAATTTAAAATAATAGGTAGTGATTCTTGTCCGAATTTATCGATAAAAACTAAAGCCGTTTTCTTTTTTATCAGGTTTTTAGGAAGCACTAAAGAATTTAAGGAAAGCGGAATTTTAGCACTGACTAACTTTGTGAATTTGATTATTGGATCTTTGGTTTTTTTAACGTCATACACCAAGGCATATCTATAGTCCTCTAAGCTACTGCATTGAACGTTTGCAACAGCATTTTTAAGAACTATACGCTCTATTTTTGGAGTATGAATGGTACGGGTAATTTGATTAGTTGTACTAGGGTTTAAAGCGATCTGTTGGTAATATTTCTTTTTTAATATTTTCACAACATCCTCATGATCATTCATAAGGCTTTTTGCGCTGAAAAAGGCATTTCCTTGTATGTTTGGAGTTGCTCTACCTAGTTTAATTTGATTTGGGAGTTCTTTTTTATGATCCCATGCCTTATCACTGTTATTTCTTATTTTATAAGGACCGTTGCCCATATAAAGATTAGTATTTGGAGTGTTTTCTGCCCACCATTCCATTATTGTTTTGTGTGATGCTACAGGTAGACTTATGCTCCAATAAGCCTGTGGAATAATATAATCTATCCAACCTTTTTGCATCCATAGTAATGGATCAGCGTAAAGGTCATCATATGTGGTTTGTCCTGCTTGAGTTTCAGATCCTCTGGGGTCTGTTGAGCTATTTTTCCATACACCAAATGGACTAACACCAAATTGTACCCAAGGTTTTTCTTTTTTTATAGCCAAATAAGCTTTTTGAATTAGAGAATCTATAGAGCTTCGTCTCCAATCCTCTAAAGTTTGTTGAGGCAGTTTATAAGTGTTGAAAGTCTCTGTATCATCAAAAGTTTCGTCGGCTATTTTATAAGGATAAAAATAATCATCAAAATGAATAGCATCTATAGTATAGTTTGCAACAATTTCTTGGATGATGGCAGTCATATGGTCTTGTACCTCAGGTATTCCTGGGTTGTAATAGTACTTCTTACCATATTTTAACATCCAATCCGGATGCAAAAAAAAGTCATGCTGTTCATCTAAAAGGTTGGTTTTCAAATCAAATGTTGCTCTGTATGGATTTAGCCAAGCGTGAAATTCCATACCTCTTTCATGTGTTTCAGCAATCATCCATGCTAAAATGTTTTCGTCGGTATTTGGTGCGAGACCTTGTTTTCCTGTTAAGTATGCAGACCAAGGAGCAAAATCAGAAGGATAAAAAGCATCTCCAGCGGTTCGTATTTGAACGATAGCCGTATTAAAATTAAGCTCATCGTAAAAGTCTAATATTTTTAGAAAATCTTCTTTTTTCTGTTCTATGGCATCAGTTCCATTTTTTGGCCAATCGATATTGACAACCGTAGCCACCCAAAAACCTCTAAATTCTTTCTCTGGTAATTTAGACTTGCGAGAGGCGCAGGAGGTAAGTAGTAATAATAGTATTAATAATGCTATTTTATTCATTCCATGATTTATAAGCTAAGCTAAGGTATTCTAATTTTTTAAAAAACCCAGTACAACTAGGTTGTGACTGGGTATCTTTAAAAATCAACTCACAAAACACTAATTATTATTATGAAGTAGGATTATCTGGAATTTACTGTACCTGATACTACGGTAGTTTGCGCAAGCAGGCCTTGAGCAAATAAGAGCATCAGAAAAAATGAGAATACGAGTTGCATTTTTTTCATCATAAAAAGTGAGTTAGTTAGTTAATATTAAAATTTATAGCGAACAAAGCTTTCCATGGCTTCATATTCTGCAAGGCCTAAGGCATTATATTTTCTTGCGGTTTCTTTATTTCTTTGTTCGGCACGTTGCCAGAATTCGCGTTCATCATTTCCAGGGAACATGGCTGCGTCTTTTTGAGATTGATGTTTGAAAATGGCATTCTTTTTACGCTGCATGTCTTTGGGACCAATAGGAATAGTCATTTCCATATCAGCAATATCCCATTCTTGCCACGCTCCACGATATAACCACAGGTAACAATCGTTAATCCATTCTACTTTATCTTTCTTTAGTTGAGAAAGGGCTTCAAAAACAACCTTTAGGCATACTCTATGTGTACCATGGGGATCAGATAAATCTCCAGCGGCAAAAACTTGAGTAGGCTTTATTTTATTTAGTAAATCGTAAGTGAGTTTAATGTCTTCTTGAGAATGTGGTTTTTTCTTTACGGTTCCTGTTTCATAAAAGGGAAGATTTTGAAAATGTGCATTTTCTTCAAGAACACCACAGTATCTGCAAGCAGATAGTGCCTCACCTTTTCTAATGAGTCCTTTTATACGTTGTATTTCTGGGCTGTCAATTTCTCCTGGCTTTTTATTTTTTAGAAAGCCTCTTATTTTATCAAACTGTACTTGTAGTTCTTTGTTCTCTGGCTGTACTTCTAGGGCAAAATCAAGAAAACGAATTACTTCATCATCAAAAACAGCTATGTTTCCCGACGTTTGGTAGGCTACATGTACATGATGACCTTGATCGACCAAACGTAATAATGTTCCTCCCATAGAGATAACATCATCATCTGGGTGTGGACTGAAGATTAACGAAGTTTTTGGGTAGGGACCTTTGCGTTCTGGTCTATTACTATCGTCAGCATTTGGTTTGCCACCAGGCCAACCGGTTATGGTGCTTTGTAAAGTGTTGAATACTTTTAGATTAATATTTTCTGCGGAGCCTATATCAGCCACCAAACTTCCCATGCCGTGTTCACTATAATCTTCGTTGGTGAGTTTCAGGATAGCTTTGTCTAATTTCTCAGAAAGCCAGATGGTTGCTTTCTTAATTAAATCATCGGTCCATGTACACTCACTTACCAACCACGGATTGTGCATTCTGGTAAGTGCAGATGCTGCAGCGCTGTCTAAAATAAAATCACAATTACCGTGTTGCTGTAAGAATGTTGCAGGAATAGATTCTCTAATTTCTCCTTCCACAGCTTGCTTTATAATCTGTGCTTTTCCTTCTCCCCAGGCCATTAATATAATTCTTCTTGCGGCCATAATGGTACCCACACCCATAGTTATGGCTTTAGAAGGTACATTTTCTAACCCAAAAAAATCACTTGCAGCATCTAATAGAGTAACTCTATCTAATCTAACTACACGTGTTTTACTAGAGAGAGAGGAGCCCGGTTCATTAAATCCTATGTGTCCTGTTCTCCCAATTCCTAATATTTGAATATCTATTCCGCCAGATTTTTCGATTTTTTCTTCATAAGCTTCACAAAACGCTTTTACATTTTCTAAAGTTTTGGTTCCGTCTGGTATATGAACATTTTCTTTTTTAATATCAATATGATCAAATAAATGCTCATTCATGAAACGCACATAGCTATGAATAGAATCTGCATGCATCGGGAAATACTCATCTAAATTAAACGTAATTACATTACTAAAACTCAGACCGTCTTCTTTGTGGGCTTGTACTAAGTAGTCATAAACTTTGGTTGGCGTAGAACCAGTAGCTAGTCCTAGAACAACAGTTTTACCTTCTTTTTGCCTTTCTTTGATAAGATTGATAATCTCTTTGGAAACATATAAAGAGGCATCTTCAGAGCTGTCATGGATTATTGTATTGATTTTTTCAAATTTGATAACGTCAGTATCTTTTTCGGATGTTGCAGGCATAATTTGTCGGGCTTTAATTGTCTTTGTTAAAATATATTGTAATAGCGTGTCACCCAAAATTAAACAAAAAAATGGAATTTGCTGTTTTTTGCTGTTTTTTATTTTAAATTAATTTTAATTGCATAAAACAGCAAAATTGTATTTATATTTGTCGTATCTTTTCACAGATTAAAACCATTAATGAACATGTTAAAAGAAGAACGTCACAAGTTTATTCTTAATGAAGTAGAGCTGCACAATCGTGTACTGCTTACAGATATTGCAGAACAATTAGGAGTCTCTATTGATACCATTCGAAGAGATGTAAAAGAACTAGATGCAGAGGAGCAGTTAAAAAAAGTTCATGGGGGCGCTATCGCATTGGGGTTTACTAATTATGCCACCACGAACAAAAATATTTATGCTCAAGAGGATAAAATAATAATAGCAAAAAAGGCCTTGTCCTTGATAAGTTCAGGAAGTACTATTCTTATTCATGGAGGAACTACTTGTTTGGAACTCGCTAAGGCTATCCCTAATAAATTAGAGCTTACGTGTTTTACTACAAGCCTTGCTGTAGCCATGGAACTGTTAACTAAGAAGGGGGTAGATGTATTATTTATCGGTGGAAGGTTATCAAAAGAGTCTCAATTAGCTATTGGAGCGAGTGCTATTCATCAGTTATCGGAAATTACCTTAGATTACAGTTTTATTGGTACCGGTTATGTAGCTGTAGATTATGGTTTGACAGAATTTGACCTAGAAAGCGTGCAAGTAAAAAAAGCAATCATAAAAGCTTCAAAGAAAACTGTACTTTTGCTGATATCAGAAAAACTAAATTCTAAACATCGGTATAAAACGTGTGAGATTAATGCGATTAACACAATGATTACAGAGATTGACCCCAAACATACTTTATTAGACAATTTTAGAAAACAGGACATTCGTTTGTTATAAACCTATGAATTATAAAAAAATTACAGAAACAGCTTCAAATTATGATAATTTGGAGCAAATGGATACTCAATCATTATTAGAGAATATTAACCGAGAAGATCAAAAAGTAGCAGCTGCTGTTCATTTAGTTATTCCTGCAATAACCAAATTAGTAGATGAACTTGCCTTGCGTTTTGAAAAAGGTGGGCGTTTATTTTATATAGGAGCAGGTACTAGCGGAAGATTGGGGATATTAGATGCCTCAGAAATACCCCCAACATTTGGTATGCCCCATGAAAGGGTTGTGGGTATTATTGCGGGTGGTGATATTGCTATCCGTAAGGCCGTAGAAAATGCGGAAGATAATGCAGAGCAAGCATGGTTAGATCTAAAAGAACATGAAATTACGAAAGACGATGTTTTAGTAGGTATTGCAGCCTCAGGAACTACACCTTATGTTATAGGTGGTATTTATGAAGCCAGAGCTAATGGTATCTTGACCGCTTGTATAACAAACAATCCAGGTTCTCCATTAGTGGAAGCGGCAGAAATTCCTATAGCGGTTAATGTTGGGCCAGAGTTTGTAACGGGAAGTACCCGAATGAAAAGTGGTACCTCTCAGAAATTAGTGCTAAATATGATTTCTACAGCATTGATGATTAAAATTGGTCGCGTGCGTGGAAATAAAATGGTAAACATGCAACTAAGTAATGACAAGCTAGTAGATAGAGGTACAAGGTACCTAGTGGAAGCATTAGCTATTTCATATGACGAGGCAGAAAAACTGCTTAAAATACACGGCTCTGTTCATGATGCTACAGAAGCTTATAAAGTAAAATAATTTACTTGAATTGCTGTATTTCAGGTGCAGAGATTAAAATCCTTAAGTTATTTCATAGACGTTCATAAAGTTGTTTTACTATATTTGATAAAACAAGTTTATGAACGTTTTTTGTTTTTAATTCTTCTTCCAATATCCTAATTATGTCTTCAAAGCTTCTTTCCTTATTAGTAGCTGTCTTTCGTGTCTGTTAACACAGTCATTTACACAATCAGGACATCTAGTTATTCTAATGGACCAAGCTAAATAGTGTAGAAAATTTCATTTTTTAAGATTTTGCTCTTAAAAAGACCTTTTGAACGTACTAAACGGTTTATCTACCGCTAGCGAGTGCTAGTCTACCCAATGAAATAAGTGTTTCATCGATAAACGACCATAGCTGTAATATAGTTTTTTTTCGATTTTAGGCCCTGTTTACTGGCTTTGTAGCATACTGATACATAGCGATACATCGATAAAATAGCGTTGAATAATACTATTTTTCATACCTTGGCGTTTAAGCTATATATAAGGAATTAAAGTTCATTTTAAAGAAAAACAGAAATATTAAGTATAAACTATTGCACATACGATTATTGTTGATCCCAAGTCTTACAATTTTCACAAATAACCTACGTAACTATGCTATCCAAAAAATCAAGAAAATCTTGGTACTTTTTAGTACTACTTGTTTTCTTTTTCGTTTTCTCTTCAATATTGGCTGAGACCAAAATTTTTAACTATATCGGTGAATTTTCTGCGGATATAGTTTCTTCTATTGAAGAAAGTTTTACTAAAAAGGAAGCTCAAGACCAGAATCAATCACAACTTAATTCTGAACAAACAGGAAATGCTCTCGCAGCAGCACCTTTCTTTGCAACCGTCGTAGCAAATGCAGATGAAACCGTTACCTGTTCAAATGACGGAGCTACTTTAGCACGTTTTAATTTATGCGGTAATTTTGATACGCGTGTAATTGTATTAGATCAGCCGTATGGTTCATATTCTTGGGAACGCTTAACGGTAGGGTCTTGTGCTAGTTTTAATGCAGATGTGCAATGTCCTACTTATACCTGTTCAGGATCATGGGCGCCAGCAGGATCGGGAGCTACATTAACTATAGATCCAAATTCAATTCCAGCAGGTACAGGAGCAGAATTTAGGGTAAGTGTTAATGGAGGTACTCCATACTATATTAAGGTAAAGAAAAGTACCATTAGTCAAACATATGTAAAGCGCGATTATATTTGTGGCGTTGCAGGTAGAATACAAGTAACTAACTTATCTAGTGCCTATGAGTATGCCATTAATGATGGTAGTGGATTTGGCGCTTGGCAAGGGGCAATCTTTGATGATTTAACACCAGGTATTTATACCGTTAAGGCTAGATTAAAAAATACGCCAAACACCTGTGAGTATCCATACGAGCCAATAGAAATAGAATCTAGAGAAATAGATATTGATGTTACGGTTGGTGATGCTCAATGTTTTGGAGAAAATGGTAGTATTTCGGTGCAGGTAAATGATGTTCCTGGTCCTTATAAATATACCTTATTAGATAGTAGTGGAATTCCACAAGAATTTACGTCGTTTATTGCGAGTGATACTTATAATTTCGCTGCGGTAGGTTTTGGTACTTATAGTGTGCAAGTAGAAACACAACAATGTAAAGCAGATATCGCCAATGGTATTTCTGCTCCTAGACAAGATTTGGACACTAGCGGAAATCCTATTGTTATTGGAGATGGTTTGGTTGCTTTGTCAGCCTCTACTGAAGTAAACAGTAGCTTTGGTTGTGCAGATATTACGAGTGTAGATGTAATTGTGCGTACTTCAGGTGGTGCATCACCTTACACATTTACTGTAAATGGTGGCGCAGCAGTGAGTCCGTCATATACAGGACAGACCACCTATACGGTTACGGCTTCGGGTGATTACAATTTTTTAATTACAGATAGCAATGGCTGTACCATAACGGCTTCAGCAAACGTAAAAGAATTAACCCCACCTGTGGTTTCGGCTTCAGGTGTAGATGGTACTTGTACCAATGGCGGGGCTAAAATAAATTTCAATGTCACCGATGCTAAAGGATATAATTTGTCTTTTAGAACGCAAACAACAGATCCTTGGGTAGCTTCTACTCAAATTTCAGTAGTAGATGGTACTTATAATAACTTAGAAGTTAGGTATGAGCAGGGAAGCTTTTCTTGTACTATGACTTTACCCTCAGTATCCGTAACAAGTGATGCTAGTATTACGGGAACAGCAACAAAATTAGGAGATGAAACGTGTGATGGAATAGGAGGCACCGACGGCGGTAGCATTCAATTTGGAGCAGCAGGTGGCGGTTCTGGTAGCGGATATGAATATAGTGTAGATGGTGTTAACTTTACCACAACACAATTATTTTCAGACTTAGCAGCAGGAACGTATACACCTATTATAAGAGATAACAGTGGTTGTAGATTAGAACTGACGCCAATTGTAATAGATCAAGTAGATCCACCAACAAATTTAGATTTTCTTCAAAGTAATATTAATTGTGCTTCGGGAACAACAGATCTTCAATTAACACCTACGAGTGGCGTAGCTATAACCAATTATAGTATTATAAGTCCTAGTACTGTAAATAATGGAGGTAGTAATACGTTCACAGGGTTAAGTACGTCTACGACGTATACGTTTAGAATTACAGATGCTAACGGGTGTATTTATACAGAAAGTTTTACTCCAGTGGTTATCAGCTCAATTAGAGCACGTGCAAAAGCAGGAGGAGATCTAAAAGTGTGTAATGGTGCTAGTGATGGTAGTGGCGCATTTATTATTGATGGATTTAGTACTAATTATACTTACCAAATAAATGCAGAACCTGTTAGTGCTCTACAAAGTGATGCGCAAGTAGATATTTCTTCTAGAGGCGCAGGTACGTATACGATTACCGTTACAGATGGTGATACAGGTTGTACAGATACCGCTTCAGTAACTGTAGAAGAATCTGCAGCAATTACCTTAACACCAACAGTAACAGCCATGAGTTGTGCTAATGGTAATATAGGCCGTGTAGTAGCAAATACTACAGGGGGGTGGGGTAGCTATAGATATACTTTAGAAAGTCCGAATGGCGCAATAACAGGACCAACGTCTAATAGAACCTTTGGTAATTTAACGCAGGCATCAACGCCAACTACACCTTATATTTTATCTGTAGAAGATGCAGAAGGTTGTACTACTACATTTGAATTTCAATTAACACCACTTACTTCTCCAACTATTTCTATAGCATCTTCAAGTTTATGTTATGAGCCTGTTGCCGGAGCTTCTGCTGCCGTAGCAGCTACTGGAGGAGGAGGTAGTTATGAATATAGAATTAATAATGGCACATATCAAGCGAGTCCAAGTTTTACAAACTTAACTCCAGGTACGCATACTTTTGAAGTAAGAGATGCCAATAACTGTACAGATACGGTACAGCTTACCATCAATGCACAATTAAGAGTGAGCATTGCTGTAGAAACGGAGATTCCTTGTGGAGGAGCGCCAGGAGAAATCCGCGTAAATATTTCTAATGGCTATTTATCTAATGCATCGCCAAAGCAATACCAAGTGAGTGCTGATAATGGAGCTACTTTTGGAGCCTTCCAACCATTTACTTCAAATTCATTCTTATATCCTGTAACTGCAGGAGGAGATTATATCTTTAGAGTATCAGATAATGAAGGTTGTATTGCGGTTTCTGAGCCTTTAGAGGTAGAAGATCCTGCAAATATTATAGCAACTGATTCGGTAATACCAGCAAGTTGTGGGGATCCAAATAGTGGAGGAGTACAAATTATTCCTGATGCCACAAGTGGAATACCTCCTTTTGAAATTGATTTTGGAAACACAGGAACATATACATCTCAAACTGTATATACAGGATTAACTGCAGGAAGTACGTATGATTATACCGTACGTGATGCAAGAGGTTGTGTTACTTTAGGAAACTCAGTAACCATTCCAACAGCAATTAGTGCTGCTCCAGAAGCAACGGTAACTGCAACCAATACTACTTGTAGCCCGGCGGGAGTTAGTTCAGGAACTATTGAAATTACCGGTGTAACTAATGGTACTCCAGAGTTTACCTATATTGTTTATAATAGTTTTGGAGTAGAAATTTTAAGAGTAGGACCAACAACAAGTACGGTGGAAACAATTTCAGATCCATTATTAGTTGCCGGAGATTACACGGTTAGAACCGTAGATGCTTTAGGCTGTAGTGATGTAGATGCGGTGACCATAGAACAATTGGATGTTTCTGTGGTGCCCGATCCGGTACCTACTCCTGTATGTAATGTAGCAGGTTTTTCTAATACGGTAACAATTATTGGAGGAACAGGACCATTCTTAATCCGATTGGCTAGCGATACCGCTGCACCAATTCCTGCGAATATACCTCCTAGGAGACATACATTTAACGGAATGCAATTTGGAGTTACCTATATTGTAGAAATTACTGATACAGCTACGGGATGTATTTATTTTGAAGAAATTCCGCCTATTGCAGGACCAACGCCTTTAGATATTGTAGCAACATCGCCTACAGCATTTTGTGATGATGCAGGGAATGGTAGAACAGAATTTACAGTAACCGAATTTACCGGACCTAATATTACGATAGATTTAATAGATCCATTGACAGATACTATTTTACAAACAGATGCTCAAACAGGATTAACTGGTGGAGTAGGATCTTCATATTCTGGAGCTTTTGATATTGCGCCAGGAAGATATACCATACGGGTAACCGATGCTGATACGTGTACAGATGCCACGATTATAGATGTTATATTAAACATGCCTAATCTTGATATTGTATCCAATATACCAGCAAACTGTAACGCCTTAGGTCAATTGACCGTGCGTGGTAGTGGCGGTGCAGGCGGACCTTACAGTTACGCATTTGTACCTGCAGGAACTACTCCAGATAAAGATGGAACATTAACTCCAGGTGATACTTCAGATGACTTTACGACCGCCAATACGGCAGTATTACCAGGTAGTATAGCCGGTATTGCTTATGATATTTGGGTGATTGATTCTAGAGGATGTACGTTTAACGTATCCGAAGATATCATCTTATTACAACCACCATTACCAGCACCAATAGCAATTGTAAATAATCAGTGTGCAGCAACAGCTTCATCATTTGATATTACAGTGACTATGCCGGCGGCTACAGATGCACCGAACTTTACCTTAAATGGAGAAAGTCAGTTTGGCGTATTCAATGCTACAGATAATGTATGGGAAGCACATTATACGGTAAATACGCCAGGTTCTTATCCTATTAGTGTTGTAGATGCTAATGGATGTACGGGTGTAGGTACTGCAGATGTTTATGAGTTCTTATCAGGAACAGGTGAGTTTACTGCGATACCATTATGTAATAATAACGACGGTACGATTGAAATAACAACCAATGGAGGTAGTGGTAATTTTACTTTTGAATTACAAGATAGTCTAGGAAACCCAATTGGTGGCGTTCCAGTAAACGCAACAGGAATTTTTGTAAATCAAAGTCCAGGAGAATATCTAGTGTTAATTACAGATGATATTGTTGGAGATGGTACCCGTTTGTGTACCACTTTAGTGCCTGTAAATTTAGATATCGCTGTTCCTCCAGTAATTGATAGTCAGTTTTCAGATGATATTAGTTGTAGTGGCGCTAATGATGGTAGTATTACCATTATTTTACAAGCAGGAACAGATGTAGACGGGCCTATTGATTATATTTTAAGAAATACAGCTACAGCTGCGGAAGTTACTAGAAATAATTCTGGAGTATTCAATGGTCTTAGCGAAGGTACGTACCAAGTTGAGGTATTGACAGAGCGAAACTGTAGTGTACTTTCTAGCGTATTTACGATAACAAATCCAGATGTATTTGAAATAACAGCATCCAACACAGATTTTACCTGTGAAATTGGTGCCAACCGTTTTAGTTCTTCTGTAATTACAGTAAATATTGTAAGTGTAGGTACAGTAGGGAGTGGATATCAATACAGTATTTCGGGGTATGAAAATTACCAAGATTCAAATACTTTTGAAATTATTGATAATGGATCTCCACAAGTAATTACCGTGTATGCCATAGACGGTAACGGGTGTAGAGATGAATTTACGCTACCAGCGATAGCACCACCGTCTGAAGTGCAAAGTGTTTTAACTGTACAGTCTCCTTTAAATTGTGAGGATCCTGAAACGGTAAGAATTACCATAACAGGTACTACGGACTTTACGATAGAAACAACTTCGGCAGTAGCTGTAGCAGATGTTACAAACTCAGGAGGAAATCAATTTGTAGATATTAATTTACCTGCAGCTGGTGAGTACTTATTTGTAGTACGTGATAATGTTACCGGATGTTTATATCCAATGCCAAGACATGATGTGGTGGATCCAATAAATCCACTTGCAACAATTTCTGAAGCAAAACCAGTACAATGTTTCGGAGATTCTAATGGAGAACTATTCATAAGTGTCATAAACTATACAGGAGTATATGAGTATACAGTATATAGAAGTGACGATTTAACACAGTCGACTCCAATAACAACAGGTACTTTTGATACGGCTAATTTCCCAGATGCTGTAACAGGCGAGGATGCGCGTATTACTGGTTTACCAGGTGGAAATTTTTATGTAAGGGTTAGAGCATTAGGTGTTCCTAAATGTATTGATGATAGTAATGTTACTAATATTCGTACACCAAACGGAGCTTTACAAGTGCCATCTGTAGAAATAGACAATGTAAGCTGTGAGAATAACACGGGTAAAATTGTATCTACAGGCCAAGGAGGATGGGATTCATCACCTTATAACTATAGATTATTGAGAGAAGATGCTGCGGGAACTATAGTTGTTGGGGGCGTTAATTATACAGAAGTTGTCCCTTATGGTTTGGCTAATGAATTTGAAAATTTATCTAGCGGCGATTATCGCGTAGAAATACAAGATGTAGAGTTATGTTCTAATTTCTTTGATATCACTTTAAACCCAATTGATCCTATTGTTGTAGGAATCAGAGAGCCGCAAGGTTTAGTTTGTCCTGATGGTAATGATGCTGTTTTAGAGGCTTATGATACCACTACAGGAGATAGTGTAACCGCTACGGCTGGTGCTAGTGGTGGTGTTCCTGGAGCAGGCTATAAATATCAATTGTTGTACTTAAATAGTGATGATAATACAGATATAAGTTCTAGAAGTGGTTTACAAGATACTCCAACATTTGACGGTGTTGCTGGCGGATTTATAAGTGAAGGATGGTACGCTATAGAAGTTTCTTCTAGTTATGCATGTGTGGGTGTTTCTATACCTTATTATGTAGTGGCACCACCACCATTGGATCCTAAATTAGTTCAAGTGACCGCACCTGGTTGTGGTGGCGATGGTCAAATGAGGTTAAGTGTAGAAAACCCTCAAGCAGGATTTACGTATGAATATCGTTCTATTGATGCCTTAGCAACAGATCCTTTTATTCCAATGTCAGGAACGTCTGTTCTAATTGATGGCGGTCAAGGTTTCTATCAATATGATGTGCGTAAAGTTGGTGGAGCAGGAGCTTGTACAAGTTTACGATCTGAAGGAATTACTTTGGTAGATGCTCAGGCAATTGATTTAGTAGCAAACTTACCAGATGATATTTCTTGTGCAACAGAAAATGATGGTAGAATAGAATCATTCTCTTCTGGAGGTGTGGGTAATGAAATGTATACTTTATACTTAGGAGACCCAACGCCATTAGGATCACCATACACAGGGTTTAATCCTGATCCAGCGGCAACCGTAGTTAGAGCGGCACAAACCGATGGTACTTTTGAAGGCTTAGCAGATGGTACGTACTACATTGCTGTGGTAAGCGGACTTACCTGTTATGATGTTGAAGGACCATTAGTAATTAGAAGACCGGAAGCTATCGTCTATAATATTACAACGACTAATGTATTGTGTAATGGGGATGATAACGGAACCATAACTGTTGAGGTAATTAGTGGTGGTGAAGGCTTATTACAATTTGCTATCAATCCTAACTTTAATGAGTTCTTTAGTGATCCAGCAAACCCTGGAGTATATACTTTTGAGAATTTAGCAGCAGGATCTGATTATGAAATCTTAATTCAAGATACGCAAGGATGTGGTGAGTTAGTATTAGTGTCACCAATTACGGAACCTGAGCAGTTAGCTATTTCAGATGTGGTAACACAACCAGAAATATGTTTAAATGCCTATGATGGAGAAGCTAGATTAACTATCACAGGAGGTACGCCTTTTACAGATGCACTTACTTTTGCTCAGTATTATGAAACAAGAATAGAAGGTATAAATATTCCTTTACCAGACCCTGCAGATCCAACAGAAGGATTTGTGCGAAATGACGACTTGATATTCCCTAATTTACAAGGGGGAGAATCATACACTATATATGTTCGTGATTTCAATAACTGTACAACAGAGAGAGTCGTAAATGTTGGGCTGGGTGTTAATTTAGAATCAGAAGCTATCCCACAATACGGTTGTGAAGGTATTTTCCCGAACAGTACCGTCACTGTAGAAATGACAGATACCTCTATTATATCAGAATTGTTATTTAGTTTAGATGTAGATGATATGACCCTAGCTACAAGTACAAGAACCTTTGGAGATTTACCAGCAGGAGATCATACGGTATACATTTATCATAGTAATGGTTGTATGGATCAAGTAAGTTTCACTATTGATGCGTACATGCCATTAACCTTATCGGTAACGAAGACAGGACCAGATGAAATTACAGCTGTTGCCACTGGTGGATATGGAAACTATGAGTATTCTTTCCAAGGGCAATCTCAGGGTGCAGACAATACATTTAATCTTATTGTAGATGCTACTGTAGATGTTCGTGTAGAAGATGAAAGAGGTTGTGTTGCCTTAGTGAAAATACCATTCAACTTTGATTCAATGGTAGATATCCCTAATTTCTTTACTCCAAATGGTGACGGTGAAGGAGATACATGGGCGCCTACTAATCGTGAATACTTCCCATATATTGATGTGAAAATTTATGATCGATATGGTAGAGTAGTGGCCGTTCTTGATCAAGTTAAATCTTGGGACGGAATGTATGAAGGCAATGAGTTACCAACGGGAGATTACTGGTATGTAGTCAATGCAAATGATGCTGATAAACAACAGTATGTAGGTCATTTTACCTTATACAGATAAGCCTTAAATTATAGGAATAAAAAAGACATCTAGAAATAGATGTCTTTTTTTTGTTTTTATAGCTTGTTATGTTAAGTATTGTTGTATATTTGCAGTCCGAAAATAAGGATGTTTAAGACATCATTTTCGGGGTGTAGCGTAGCCCGGTTATCGCGCCGCGTTTGGGACGCGGAGGTCGCAGGTTCGAATCCTGCCACCCCGACAAAAAAGCTTCTGTGAAAACAGAGGCTTTTTGTCTTTTATACGGTCTCAGAATATTAGAAATGAGAAACATACGCCTAGTTTGATAGTTGTACTACGTTTTTAGTATTACAATACTTCCTTAGGAATACGGTCAGTTGAAGTTGTGAACTAACATTAAGTTGAATTTTAAATATTCTACCTTCCCTATAATAGGGTAAACAAAAAAAGGGTTTTGATTGCGATCAAAACCCTTTTTTTATAAGCTGAATAGCTTTCTATTCTTCTTTTATCGTAGGTGCAACCCATTTTGTGCTACCTACTTTATTTAAATTAGCTTTATTAATGGCAGCATTAGAGCGTCTTTTATCATAAATCATAGCGAAGGTCATTATTAAACTCGTAGCTATAATTACGAACAATAAAATTCCAGAATCAAAACCTTCAACTTTAGCTTCTTCAGGAATGGCATAAAACAAAAGCACTGTAATAAGTCCTCTTGGTGCAATAAATAATTGTGGTAACATATCCTTCCCAACAAAAATGAGCATCAAGACGGCTCTAATCGCATAGATAGAGACAATAATCAAGGAGCTTATGATAGCTACGTTAATATTGAATATAGATGTAATGGCTATGGTCAGTCCAAAAATAACAAAGAAGAAGGTTCTGACCACAAAAGCAGTTTCTGCGGTGATGGTATGCAATTCATGATAAATATGATGCGCTTTTTTATAGTCTAAGAGTTTAGACAGCTTTCCTTTAAAGAATAACTTCATGTTGGCGATAACCAAGCCAAATATTAAAATGATGATTAGGGACGACAAGTGCATCTTTTTACCTACGGCATATAGCAATAGCAGTACAGCAATTAATAAAAATAATTTAACCTGACTTTTTATATTCTGAAAAATAAGAATTATCGCATAACTAGCTATTAATGATATAACGATGGTTAGTAGTAGGTTGCTTGTGAAACCTACAATGCCGGTGTCTTCTGCGGGATTAAGTTTTCCTGCTAGAAAATAAAACATCATAATACCTATAATATCAGAAAAGGTGCTCTCGTAAATATGAAACTCTTTTTTGTGTGATTTTAACTCATTTACGCTCGGAATAATAATAGCACTAGATAGAATCGAGAGTGGTGTAGCGTATAACCAAGCAGAGTGCATGTTCATATCAGGAATAAATTGATATAGAATTAATGCCGCAATCCAAGCAGACAGAAATAAGCCTAAAAGTGCCACCACGAAAGACTTTAAAATAGGCATCAATTTTTCACGCTTCAACTCTAATTCAAGCGCAGCTTCTAACACAATCATTATAAGTCCCACAATTCCTAAGATTTCTAGAATTGGAAAAAAATCAATCGCGCCACTATTTACGTATTGTAAACCAAATTGTAGACCAACACCTAAAACGATAAGCATTAGTACTGCAGGAATATTAGTTTTTTTAGCTATAGAATTAAATAAAAAAGATAAAATTATGATTACAGAAACTTCAATTATAAGATTATAAGAAGATAATATTTCCATTAGGCAATTAGGTTGTTAGTTAAACTTGTTTCTATTTGGTGGGCAGATAAAAAAGCAATCAAGCTCTCTGCTTGTATTCCTTTTTCTAAGGTATATTGTAATTTTAAAGCCCCAGATTCTTCTAGTTCTTTTAAAACAGGGGCCTCTTTATAATTTAATAAGGGATTGTCAAAAAGTAAATCCAATAGTTCGGACTTAGACAAGGGGGTTTTTACAAATAAGGTTTGTCTTAATACGGTATCATTTTTTGAATTTACCGTATAGCCAGAAGTATCTATGGTAGTGTAATTGATAAAACAATCTCCTTTTTCAGTATTCACCACTATTCCAAAGGGGAGGAACTTTTTTATTTCACCCGTCGTATCGTTTATGGTTACGGACACGCCTTTTGCCAAAATAGAATTTATTTTATAAATGACGCCGCCCACGTAATTGCGAATATAAGGGTATCCTATAGTGCTAACAAGCAATAAGAAAAGCCCATGAACTATATAGTTTATCGCGATAAATCCTAAAAGAATAAGCAAGATGCTTATAGGATTATACAGTAAGAAAATTTTATTTAAAACGGCTAATACTTTTTTGTTCACCCTTTTCGTAAGGGTAATTCTTTGAATTAAGAATTCTATTAATTTTAAGGCCCAATACCCAAAAAATAAGAACAGAATTAGATTTCTTAAGCCTATCCAGGAATATAATATAAAGGTGTTTTCCATTTAGTTGATAATGTCTTTGTATTTTAATATTTGATATATATCGTGGTTCAGAACAGGGTTTATCTTCAATAAGCCCGTTTCATCTCTTAAAATAACCTTGGTATTAATAAGTCGTTTTAAGCTAGATTTTAAATTACTTTCGTAAAAATCTCCGGTAAATTCCTTTAGTATTTTTTCACTGATATATTTATATAATAAGGTGTACTTAATAATCAAGTTCTCTTCTTTTGTAAAAAAATCAGGAAAGCTTAAGTAAGAATCTTTGTATAAGATAGAACCTTCTTCTGTAACGGTGGTACCATAAGTCCACGCTTGTAATACTTCGCCAATATTATAATCTAGTTTCTTACTTAGTTTGGTAACGTTGGCATTAATTTGAGACTCTGTTAAAGGTTCATTACTACTATTAATTACAGTTCTGTGAGTAGCACTATGGCGTAGAACGATTGCTTTATAAATTTCTTCCTGAGTACATTTATTTACTGTAATATGCGTACTAAATACATTAGAGAAATTACATCTTGTATCTAAATGTACACTCATGGGAGGGTTTGTGGTAACAATAACCAATACATTATCAGACTCAGATTCGATAAAATCTATAAGCGCTCTAGTATTGTTTAATAAGGTGTTTTTCTCATCGCGCCAGAGTTCTAAATCGTCTATTAATAAGATTCTTCTCTTAGAAAAAGAACTTCTCTTTACTTCATCAAGTGCTTCTTTTAAGTTTTTTGTGGTTTTAAATTTTCTACCTTCAATAGTAACACTATCATTAGGGGTTAACTTTATAGTCTTTTGATCTACTAATACCTCGGTTGTATGATTTATAAAGGTGGTCTTCCCAGAAAGACTAGTGCCTAAGACTAAAACAGATTTATTAAATCCATCATTCCATTGCGCAATGGCTTCTTTGAGTTTGGCCTCTTGATTAGTTCTAGACACCAAAAATAGATCGCCAATGAATTTTTTATTCAAAAATAGCGTATCATAATCCGCATTTACTTCTTTATACATTCTCTGGGAAATACAGTTGGAAGCTCTATCTATTTTGGATAGAGGGTCTTCTGATACTACCTTATCATAACTTTGATTAAATTTATCTACTAAGGTCTGAATCGCATTTTTAAGACGGGCAACCACATTGGTAGTTTCAGAAGTATACTGGTTTATAGAATTTTGAATGGTGATTTCAAGAAATTCATGATTGTCATAACAGTTACTAACTAAAAATTCTCTGGCTAACATATCTCGTAGTTGAAAAACAATAGTTTTTTGATTTTCTATATTCTCTAATAAGGATTTTTTAATTTTCCGATAGGATTGTAATTGAATATCAAACACAATCAAATTATCATTTTCTTTACCTAGTTTTAAGCTAGATTTTAGGTTTAATAGAGAAATTTTAATAAAATTGTTTAAATTACTATTTCCATCCCAAAGGTCCATTAACAAGGGAAGCAAATTATAATCCATCCATTTCTTAACACTTTTATTAAAGTTTATTTTTTTCTCTAATAGATATCCTTGATGGGTACCTGTGGGTATGGTGTAGGCTTCTAAGTTATTTATTTTAGTTTCTACACTACTAGAAAATTCTTCTTTGCTATTTAAATTAGTGGCAGCAATAAGCATTAAACTACTTTCAATCCAAGAAAGCAATTCTTTACTATCTTCTTTTGCTTCAATTTTAGAAACTGCAGCATTTGATATGTCTAATAAAACTTCAGACTCCTTAATAATTTGATCAATAACACTATTCGTATGTTTATTTATTTCATAGAACGCGGTTATCGTTTCTTGGGTTTTGATACCAGTGGAAATGATGTGTGAAAATTGCCCGAGCAACGTTGTATACTGCTCAGCGTATACGTCCCAAGGGGAGAGGTGATGTCTTGTTTTATCTTCTAATTTTTTAGAAGAAGCTAGAAACTTAAGTAGCTTTTTCTCTTCTTTTTCTATTTTAGACACAAAGTAAGATATGGCCTGTGATAATTGTTCTTTAGAGGCATCTAGAAGATGCTGTAAAGCGCCGTCACTTGCCTGCTGTTCTAAGTTTTTATGCTTTCCTATATGTACTTGTACAAGAACATCACGGTGCAAAATAATAAGATCCTTTAATGGTTCAGAAAGGACATATTGCAATAAATAGGTATCGTTAGAATAAATAAGCGTATCGGGCTCTTCCGTATGTGCATAGCTGATATACTGGTGACATAACTTAGAAAAATTAAAAGACATTAAATTGGTTAATGCCTCTATAGCGGTACAATTTAATACTGAATTTTTGTAAGCCTCAAACTTCTCACTTAATGGCTTTAGAACAGATTTTACTAAAGGTTCATCAAGTATGGGTTGGTTGTTCTGCATATAAAATTATTTCGGGAAATATTTTTATGGTTATTTTTTTAGACAATTAATATAAGAATATTTTTAAAGTATCGCTTATTTATTCAATTAATATACGTTAGCTCATTTTGTTATGGTGCCCACTAAATTTGTTAGTACGCTTAAAACTATAGTGTTAGAATTAAAAATGGAATAAGGTAATTGCTATTTCATCCCTACAATATACCCATAAATTAAAGAAGTAGAGGTCCATTTATCAAGAACTCTCATCGTTGTGTATGGTTAATTTAGTTTTTGATCCGTTGTCAGCCATTTGTTTTACGGGGCAATAGCAAATTTAGATTTTAGTCTAAGTGTTAGGATTAAAATTTAAAAAACATCTCTTTTTTCTAAAAAGCAAAAATTTAATTTCACATTTGGGTCAAAATAAAATCGGAATAAATAGCAGTAAATTCTAATTTTACCTCATCTTTAATTTTTATATAAAGCCTTAAATAACAGTGAATATTAAGCTCGATAAATTTGTTATAGCCATACTTTGTACCATAGGATTAGCCTATGTTTTTCCACAATGGGGAACAGCATCAAGCCCTGTTCCTATCAATACTATAAGTAGTATAGGAATATCATTAATTTTCTTTTTCTACGGATTAAAATTGAGCCCTACTAAAATTAAAGAGGGACTCAAAAATTGGAAATTACATGCGTTAATTCAGTCCGCCACATTTTTGTTTTTTCCATTGATAGTGCTTTTGTTTCGTCCCTTTTTACAAACGGAAGAACAAGAATTGCTGTGGTTGGCTATCTTTTTTTTAGCAGCATTGCCCTCTACAGTATCTTCTTCTGTAGTGATGGTTTCTGTAGCCAAAGGAAATATTCCTGCAGCAATCTTTAATGCTAGTATCTCTGGAATTATAGGCATCTTAGTGACCCCGCTTTGGATGGGGTTATTTGTCCAAACATCAGATGCTGGGTTTGACTTTACAGCCATTTATTTACAATTAATAGGACAAATTGTATTACCAGTGGTAGTAGGATTGCTGTTACAACGATTTTTGGGCAGGTATGCTCAGAAATATAGCAAACAACTCACGCTATTTGACAAAACAATAATTTTACTAATTATATATAAAAGCTTTGTTTCATCGTTCGAAGAACAGATCTTTAATAGTGTTTCTCTAGTAGATTTATTTGTATTGTTAGCTATAATTTTACTGCTGTTTGCGCTTGTTTTTTATGGAATAAAATTTATTTCTAAGCGGTTAGGATTTACGGAAAAAGATCAGATAACCGCCACTTTTTGTGGGACTAAAAAATCATTGGTACATGGTACTGTTTTTTCCAAAATTGTATTTGGAAACATGGCTACTCTAGGTATTATTTTGCTGCCTTTAATGATTTTTCATGCTACCCAGATTTTGATCATCAGTATTATTGCTGGTAAATTGGGTAGAAAGGAAACGTAAATAACACACTTAATTTATTCTATAGTGTTAGGTGACTTACAGATTTATCAGCTTTGCATTTCATCGGTTATTAGGTGCTTTTAAAGGCTATTCACGATATTTTTTTTAGGAATTTACTGTAGGATATTTACCTATTTGATTCTGTAAATGTTGTTCATTCTTGCTTTCACACCCATTTTTAACAAGCTTCACAACATTTGTTTCCACCATTGATGATATTCTTCTTTTTTTACGTTTGATTTATTGCATTTTAGGACTTGATAGCCAATTGTTTACTGCTGTCAATAACTACTGAAAACAATGCAATTCTAAAACGTATAAGATTGAAGGCCCAAAAATCTATAGTTAGAAAATTTGTTTTTCTATGTTTTGTTTTGATATGTACACAGGTAGTAACAGCGCAAACTACGGGTGCGTGGACTAATGTGGGTTCTGGAGTTTGGGAAGCTACAAGTTCTGATGGCCTGGTTCGAGTTAGAGCAGAACGTACAGGAGGAGCAACAATTACAGGGAATGCAACCATGGGTTGTGATTCTGAAGCTTTTAGTGATCCTACTATTTTAGGGAATCCATCTTTGGCTTTAAATATTGATAATTCTACAGGTACTTTAACTTTTAGCTTTACTGAAATTGCAACAGGTTTATCCGTAGAAATACTAGAACCTATGCTTCATATAGATAAGCTAGGGGCATTGGCGCTTTTAGGAGATTCATCGGCTACTTTTGAGTTATTAAGTGGATCTTGGACAGAATTGAATTCTGATACTAACGCATTTGAATCAACCGCAACTACGGTACAGGCTAATTTAGGATTTTTAATAACAGGTGCCGGCGATGAATGTTCTGCTGTAACTGGTGGAAGTTTACAATTAGATGGCTTGGTTAATTCATTCTCTCTAGAAACAGATATTGATGGGAATATTTTAGCAATCAGTGAGGATAATATAGAAATAGTTTTATCAAACCTAGTCATTAACCCATGCACCTACGGAGCTATTGTTGGTACTCCAACGGCCGAAGATCCTGACGGAGACGGCATTAATAATAGTTGTGATTTAGATGATGATAATGACGGAATATTAGATACAGCAGAAAATAAATGCACGCCAATACCCTCTGGGAATTGGACTATTTCGGGAACTACGGCTTCTTTTAATTACACCACTGGTGTTAAGGCAATTGTTACCACAACAAATTCAACCAGTTTTTTACCTGGGAATTTTACAACTACCGCTACCAGTTTTTGGTCAGAAGCCTTATCCAATAGTACTTCTTTACAAGGAACATATGATTGGAACAGTACTGTTACCATAAGCTTTGTAGATGATTTTGATAACCCAATAGAAGTGAATAAACCCATACTGCACCTAGATCGTATCGGAGGCGTTTCGGGAGGAATACAAAATTCAGCACGAGTAACCCTACTTAATGGAAATACTTGGTCTAAAGTTGCAGGAACCTTTGATTTTGTGACCACCACTACAACAGCAATGGACGGCGGTACAAACTTAGGCTCTTCGGGTTATAGTGCAGAGAGTACTTTAAATGATAATAACGGAACAGCAGCAGGTACGGTGCAATTGAATGAAAAAGTATCTTCTTTTTCTATACAGTTTATTCAGGCAGGTTCTGGCGGCACAGCAGACGAAATAGAACTTATTATAGCCGCGTGCCTAGATGCAGATACAGATGCAGATTTGGTACCCGACTATTTAGACTTAGATAGTGATAATGATGGTATCTATGATGCTGTAGAAGCAGGGCATAAGCAAGCACATTCTCAAGGTAGGCTAGCTGGTGCAACTGGTACAGATGGAGTTCCAAATGCAGCGCAAGCTAGCGGTAGTGAAAACAGCGGGACCGTAAATTACACCTTAGCAGATTCTGAGGCTACACCAGATGGTATTCCAGATTTTATGGAGTTAGATGCCGATGGTGATGTTTGTAATGATACTCAAGAAGCGGGATATACGGATTTAAACGGAGACGGAATTTTAGGAGAATTGCCAACTACCGTAAATGCAAATGGTTTAGTGATAGGTACTACGGTAGTAGATGGCTATACTACCCCATTAAATGCAGATAGTGGTTCTGGAAATACTCAGTTCGATTTTCAACAAGAAGGGCAAGCCATTTTGATTCCTAATGCAGCAGGGCAGCCTAAAGATGTGACAACAAATGGGAGTACAGCGATAAATTTTAGCGTAAGTGCTACAGGAACTTTATTAGCTTATGAATGGCAAGTAGATGATTTGTCTGGAAGTGGTTTTGTAACTATAGATCCAGCAAATACAGCAGATATATACACCAATAGTGATACCGCAACACTGACATTAACAGGAGTAACGATCGCTAATGATGGTTTTAAATACCGAGTGATTATCACCGATGATTCTTTCAAATGTGCACTTCTTAATTCTGATGAAGCAGTTTTAACTTTTGATGATAGACTACCTAGTGCGCCAACAGTAATTATCATAGAAGATGTAAATAACGACGGTGTTTTAAATAGTACAGAGCTTAGTGGAGCTATTGATGTAACTATAGATTTACCCATTGATGCAGAAGAAGGTGATACCTTGACTATTAATGGAAATGCTCAGCTTTTAAGTGCTGCAGACATTGCTACAATGCAAGTACTTACTAGTTTTCCAAGTCCAGGAGAAGGTAATATACTTACAGTAGTAGCCTTTGTGACGGATGATATTGGCAATGTGGGAGTACCCGCAGATGACACCGTAATTATAGATACTACGGCCCCAAATGTACCCTTGGTAACGGCTATTAGTGATGATACAGGAAGTAGTAGTACAGATGGTATTACTTCAGATCAAACCCTAATAATTAGAGGGACATCAGACGCTAATACCATAGTAGATGTTTTTTTAAACGGTACAAAAATAGGAACAACAACAAGTAATAGTTCTGGAATATGGACCTTAGATTATACCAGCACCAGTTTAACTAATGGAGATTATAGTATTACGGCTCAGGCCATAGATAGTGTAGGTAATGCAAGTGTAGTATCTACAGATTACCCAATTACTATAGATACCATACTGCCAAATACACCTGTCATCATTAGCATATCGCAAGATACAGGGATTGCATCAGATCAGATTACCTCAGATAATACCTTAGAAGTTAACGGAGCGTCTCAAGCAGATACGAGGGTAGAGGTTCTTTTAGATGGAGTAAGCATTGGGTTTACCACTTCCAATGGATCAGGAAACTGGACTTTTGATTATACAGGAACCGTATTGCCTGATGCTGCTTATGTGCTTAGCTCAAGAAGCATAGATATTGCAGGGAACTTAAGCTCGCTTTCTAATAATCTACCTATAGTCATTGATACTACAGCTCCAGACCAACCTATCATTACCACCATAACAGATGATACAGGTCTTAGCAATACAGATGCTATTACGACAGATAATACAATAGTCTTTAGTGGTACAGCAGAAGCAAATAGTTCTGTTGAATTATTTTTAGATGGAACGAGCATAGGAACTATAGGAACCTCTACTACGGGAGTATGGAGTTATGATTATACAGGAACTATCTTAGGCGATAATGATTACATTCTTACAGCTGAGGCAACAGATGTTGCAGCAAATACAAGTGCATTATCTTTAGATTTTCCTTTTACCATAGATACAAGTATTCCTGCAGCACCTGCAGTAACTTCAATTTCAGATGATACGGGAGGTAGTAGTACGGATGGTATCACCTCAGATAATACCTTGCTGATTTCAGGTACAGCGGAAGCCAATAGTACTGTTAACGTGTTTATAGACGGAACAGCCATAGGAACTACGATAACTAACAGTTCAGGAGTTTGGAGCTATGATCATACTGGAACAACCCTTGCCGATGGCGATTATATAGCTACAGCACAAGCAACAGATGCTTCGGGTAATGCAAGTGTGCTCTCTTCAGGTTTTTCAATTTCGATAGACACTACGGTGCCAAACTTACCAGTAGTCACAGCCATTAGCGCGGATAATGGAAGCAGTACTACAGATGGCATCACCTCAGATAATACGCTAATAATTACGGGTACAGCAGAAGCTAATAGTAGTGTTGAAGTGTTTATAGATGGTACCGCAATAGGAACTACCACCACAAACGGTTCAGGAGTTTGGAGCTATGATTATACAGGAACAAGCCTTGCTGATGGTAATTATATCATAACAGCACAGGCTACTGATAGTTCAGGGAATGCGAGTACAATAGCCAGTGATTTCCCAATTACCATAGATACCACGCTACCAAATGCACCTGTGGTTACCGCAATTAGCGATGACAACGGAAGTAGCAATACAGATGGCATCACTTCAGACAATACCTTATTAATTTCAGGTACGGCAGAAGCCAATAGTAGTGTGGAAGTATTTATAGATGGAACGGCCATAGGTACTACAACAACAAATAGTAGTGGAGCTTGGAGTTATGACTATTCAGGAACAAGCCTTGCCGATGGTGATTATATCCTTACAGCCCAGGCAACAGACGCTTCGGGCAATATTAGTGTACTCTCTTCCGGTTTTTCAATTTCTATAGATACTACGGTACCAAATTTACCTGTAGTTACCGCAATTAGTGATGATAATGGAAGTAGTACTACAGATGCTATAACTTCAGATAATACCTTAATAATTACGGGTACAGCAGAAGCTAGCAGTACTCTTGAAGTTTTTATAGATGGCACAGCGATAGGAACTACCATGACGAATACTAGCGGAGCTTGGAGCTATGATTATACAGGAACTACGCTTGCCGATGGCGATTATATCATAACAGCACAGGCTACTGATATTTCGGGAAATACAAGCGTATTATCTTTAGATTTTCCGATTTCAATAGATACTACAGTACCAACCACACCCGCAGTAACATCAATTACTGATGATACCGGAAGCAGTACTACAGATGGCATCACCTCAGATAATACTTTGATAATCTCAGGTACGGCAGAAGGGAACAGTACTGTTGAAGTTTTTATAGACGGAACCGCCATAGGAACTACGGCTACTAACGGTACAGGAACATGGACTTATGATTATACTGGAACAACCCTTGCTGATGGTTCTTATATCCTTACCGTACAAGCTACAGATAATGCAAGTAATGTAAGTATAGTTTCGGCAGATTTTCCGATTATGATTGACACTGCTTTGCCAAATGCACCAGTAGTTACCGCAATTAGTGATGATACAGGGACGAGTAATTCAGACGGAATAACCACAGATAATACCCTGTTGATCAACGGAACCGGAGATGCTACTAGTACGATTACGGTTTTTATAGACGGATTTAGTGTAGGGACTACCACTACAAATGCTTTAGGTGTTTGGACCTTAGATTATACCGGGACTGCTATTTCTAACGGCGCCCATATCATAACAGCGCAGACTGCAGATGCTAGTGGCAATGAAAGTGTAGTGTCAGCAGATTTTCCAATTCTAATAGATCGATCAACACCAATTAGACCAAACATAAATTACATTACCACAGATACAGGTAGTAGTGCGGGAGACGGAATTACTTCAGACAATACCTTAGTAATTTTTGGTGCTTCTCAAGGAGATAAAATTATTGAAGTATTTTTAGATGGTACTAGTATTGGTGTCGTTTCAGCGAATAGCGCTGGTCAGTGGAACTTAGATTATACAGGTACAATTCTTTTAGATAATGATTATGTGTTAACAGCACAAGCAGCTACGGTTTCGGGATTAACGAGTCTTATTTCTCCAGATTTTGGAATAACGATAGATACTGTAGCCCCTAATGCCCCTGCGGTAACTACAATTTCAGATGATAATGGAAGTAGTGCTTCAGATGCCATAACGTCTGACAATACTTTAGTATTTTCAGGAACAGCAGAAGCAAATAGTAGTGTTGAAGTATTTTTAGACGGCACAAGTTTAGGAGCAATCGTCACCAACGGTACAGGAGTTTGGAGTTATGATTATACAGGAACTGCACTAGCAGATGGGCCTTATATCATAACAGCTCAAGCAACAGATTTAGCAGGAAATAGTAGCCCTGTTTCATCAGATTTTCCATTTACGATAGATACAAGTGCTCCAACGGCACCCGTAGTTACTGCTATTAGTGATGATACAGGAAGTAACAGTGCAGACGGTATCACCTCAGATAATACTTTACAAATAACCGGGACAGCAGAAGCGAATAATACTGTAGAAGTGTTTATAGATGGTGTTAGTATCGGAACAGTGCTAGCCAACGGATCAGGAGATTGGAATTTTGATTATTCGGGTACTACATTAGCAGATGGCGATTATATAGTAACCGCCCAAACAATTGATTTAGCTGGAAATTCTGGGCCATTATCGGCAACATTCCCAATAACTATAGATGCAACGGCTCCTGCTACAGTTTTATTTATAGCTGATATTACTTCAGATAATACAATAAATGCTACGGAAGCTGGTGGAACTATTAACATTACAGGTAATGTATCTGGAGAATTTAGTACAGGTGATTTAGTAACTTTGGTTATTAATGGCGTCTCTACAAGTGGAGCGATAGATGCTTCAGGAGATTTTGATATTACCGTTTCTGGAAGTAATTTGGCACTCGATGCAGATACCACCGTAGCAGGTAGCGTATCTTCAACAGATCTATCAGGCAATACAGGAACAGCAAGTAATAGTAAGTTGTATAACGTAGATACTACGGTACCAGTACCAGTACTTACCATAGATAATATTACTGCAGACAATATTATAAATAGTGCAGAGGCAGCTGCTCCTATCACCATTACAGGGACAGTCACAGGAGATTTTACAACGGGTGATCTTGTTAGTTTAGTCATCAATGGGGTTACTACTTCAGGACCTGTAGACGCAACAGGTGTTTTTAGTATTTCTGTAGATGAGAATGATCTTCTAAATGATGCTGATACTACGGTTGACGGATCTATATCCACCACTGATAGTGCCGGAAATTCAGGGACTACCGTAGCAGATAAGACGTATAACATAGATGTGATAGCCCCTATAGCTAGCTTAGTTATAGATGATATAACAGCAGATAATATAGTGAATGCTTCAGAAGCTTCTGGAACGATAACCCTTACAGGAACTGTTTCTGGAGAATTTTCGACAGGGGATACCGTAAGTTTAGTAATTAATGGAGTTACCATTACAGGAACCATAGATGTAGCAGGTATATTTTCTATTACAGTATCTGGAAATGATTTAGCCTTAGATACTGATACTACGGTAGCAGGAAGTGTAAGCGCTACAGATGCTGCTGGCAATATAGGCGTAGCAACGGCAAATAAAATATATAGTGTAGATACAGTTTTACCTATTCCAACATTAATTATCAATGATATTACTGCAGATAATATAGTCAATACAACCGAAGCTTCGGGAGCTGTTAGTATTACAGGAGCAGTAACAGGAGATTATTCTGATGGTGATACAGTAAGTCTTCTTATAAACGGAATTACCACTACCGGTACTATAAATTCAGCGGGCGCTTTTACTATTTCGGTATCAGGCTTAGATTTACAGTCAGATTCGGATACAACGGTAGCAGGTATGATTACTACAACAGATACAGCTGGGAACGTTGGGACTGGATCATCAAATAAAATATATTCTGTAGATACTACTGCTCCTGTAAGTACAATCGTTACCACGATAAGTACAGATACGGGAAGTAATACTTCAGACGGTATCACATCAGATAATACCTTACTAATTAGCGGAACTTCAGAAGTAGATAGTAGCGTTGAAGTTTTTATTGATGGAACAAGCATAGGGACTACGACAACAGATGCTTTAGGAAATTGGACCTTTGACTATACTGCCACACCTTTGGCAGATGGAGATTACACCATTACGGCGCAAGCAACAGATACGGCAGGTAATACAGGTGTTTTATCAACAGATTTCGCTATGACCATAGATACTGCACAGCCTATAGTTACCTTGGCGATCAATGATATTACCGCAGATAATGTTGTTAATGCAATGGAAGCTTCAGGACCTATTACAATTACAGGTACTGTAGGTGGAGATTTTAATACTGGAGATACTGTAACGCTTGTAATTAATGGCGTGACAAGCACAGGAACAGTAGATAACTTAGGAAACTTTACGAGCATAGTTGCGGGTTCAGATTTAGCCCTAGATGCAGATACTACGGTTTCAGGAAGCGTATCTAGTGTAGATATAGCAGGTAATCTAGGAACCATCACAGCAGATAAAATTTACACTATAGATACCGACATTCCGGTAGTAACGTTAGTTCTAAATGATATTACTGCAGATAACACTATAAATGCTAATGAGGCCTCAGGGTCAATAACCATTACAGGAACTGTTACAGGCGATTACAATACAGGTGATACTGTTAGTTTAACCATAAACGGAAATACGTATCCTAGTACGCTAAACGCGGCAGGAGAATTTACAACTATAGTGTCGGGTTCAGATTTAGCTTTAGATCCAGATACCACTGTCGCAGGTAGTATAACCAGTTCAGATGCGGCTGGTAATGAAGGAACAGCCCTACATGATAAAGTATATAGTATCGCTACAAGTTTGCCTAATCCTGTACTTACCATCAATGATATTACCGCAGATAACCTTGTGAATGCTAGTGAAGCTGCGGGCAATATAACAATTACTGGAACGGTTTCTGGCGATTTTAATTCTGGCGATACAGTTAGCTTAGCGGTTAACGGAATAACAACCACAGGAACTATAAATAGTTCAGGTATATTCAGCATTGTTGTGGTAGGAACAGATCTTTCAAATGATGCAGATACTACAGTAAACGGAAGTGTAAGTACAACAGATACTGCTGGAAATACGGGAATGGCAACTACCACCAAAAGCTATACCGTAGATGTTATTTTGCCGGTGGCTACAATAATCATAGATGATATTACCGCAGATAATGTGGTAAATACGTTGGAAGCAGCGGGCAACGTAACGATTACCGGAACTGTTTCTGGAGATTTTACTTCTGGTGATACAGTTAGCTTAGAAGTTAACGGAATAACAAGTACAGGGCCTATAAATAGTTCAGGAATATTCAGCATTGTTGTAGAGGGAACAGATCTTTCCAATGATAGTGATACTACGGTAGTCGCTACTTTTTCTACGACAGACCTTGCCGGGAATACAGATAGTTTTTCCGCTACTAAAGTATATGATGTTCAGGTAGGAACGATAACTCCGCCCTCTATTACAGGAATAAGTACGGATACAAATATTCCTACGGACGGTATTACCTCTGATAATACTTTAGATATTATAGGAACAGCAATACCTAATGCGCAAGTAGAATTATTTTTAGATGGAGTAGGTATCGGAACAGCAACTACGACTGCCTCTGGAGATTGGATTTTTGATTATAAAACGACCACACTTTTAGATGGTAGTTATACTGTTACGGCAATAACTTCTGATGCTTTTGGAAACTTTAGTAATCCATCTTTAGATTTTACTGTAGTGATTGATACACAAGCACCCATGCTTAATGAAGACATTACGGATGATCTTACTCCTATAATTACAGGACAAGGTTCTCCGAATGAAACTATTAGCGTAGCAATAGATATAGATGAAGATGGTGTTCCTGAAGTAACCTATACGGTTACTACAGATAGTTTAGGGAACTGGTCTTTAGATACAGAAACTGCGACACCAACAAGCGGACTGTTACCTGCTCTTAACTATCCAACAGTTCTGACTATAACCGTGACGGATAATGCAGGAAACTTCACCATAGGAAATTCGATTATTACGGACGATTTTGATGATGACGGATTAACCAATACCGAAGAAGCAAATTTGGGCACGGACCCTAACAATCCGGATACAGACGGCGATGGAGTTGAAGATGGTGAAGAGGTTATAGATGATACCAATCCATTAGATGATTGTGATTCATTAAACGGTACACCGCTACCAACGACTGATTGTGATTCTGACGGATTGACCAATGCGGAAGAAGAGAATTTAGGGACGGATCCTTTTGATCCTGATAGTGATAGCGATGGTATTACAGATGGTCAAGAAGTACTAGACACCACTGATCCTTTAGATGCGTGTGATTCTGTTGGTGGTACTCCTCCTATAGATGTGGCATGTGATATTAGCATTGCTAGTGATTTAATTACACCCGACTCCAACGACGGTGTTTTCCGAATCATTAATATAGAAGCATTCCCAGAAAATACGGTTGAGGTATTTAACCGTTGGGGAAATAAAGTATATGGGACAAGTGCTTACAACAATAGTTCAAATTCATTTTCTGGCTTGTCTAACGGGCAAGCTGTAATTAAAGCCAACGATTATTTACCAGCTGGTACTTATTTCTATGTAATAAAATACATAAAAAGAGGAGAGGCTAAACAGAAATCGGGCTACTTATATATAAATAGATAATACAACGAACGTCATGAAACTTCGTAACTACATAAAGATAACAATGCTCATAGTGCTTATGGTGCTTCCTTTTTTTGGAAGTCTTAAAGCACAACAAGATGCTCAGTACACGCAATACATGTACAATACTTTAGCGGTAAACCCTGCTTATGCGGGTTCTCGTGGGGCATTGAGTATAGCTGCACTGCATAGATCGCAATGGGTAGGTCTAGATGGTGCTCCTACCACACAAACCTTTAATATTCATAGCCCAATTTCTACTAAAGTAGGAGCGGGGCTATCTATTATAAATGATGAAATTGGAAATGGAACCAATCAAGACACGTATTTTGATGCTACTTTTTCATATACAATACTAACCTCAGAAACCAATAAGCTTAGCTTCGGTTTAAAAGCAGGAGGGCATTTTTTAAACATCGATTTTAACAAATTAAGAAACTATAATCCCTCTACAGCTCCTGCGGGAGTGGAGTCTATTGATAAAAAGTTTTCTCCTAATTTCGGCGCAGGAGTGTATTTTCATAATGATCGTTTCTATGCGGGACTCTCTATCCCTAACTTTTTAGAAACAGAGCATTTTGATACTGCTTCTGGTGCTTCCTCTACCGTAGGTACAGAGCGTATGAATTGGTATCTAATTTCTGGTTATGTATTTGATTTGAGTTACAATCTAAAATTAAAGCCTGCCGTACTTTTAAAAGCAATAAATGGTGCTCCGCTACAGACCGATATTTCTGCTACGTTTCTCTATAATGATAAATTTTCTATAGGAGCAGGATACCGCCTAAATGCGGCGTTAAGTGCGCTAGTAGGTTTTCAGATTTCAGAACGATTAATGGCAGGATTGGCGTATGATAAAGAAACTACAGCTTTAGGAGATACGCGATTTAACGATGGTTCTTTTGAGGTGTTTCTCCGATATGAATTCACGGCTAAGAATAGAAATGCACTAACCCCAAGATTCTTCTAACTATGAAAAAGTATATCTGCAGTTATCTTTTTTGCTTTTTTGGAATACTAACTTTTGGTTATGCACAGCAGTCAAAGTTAAAGAAAGCAGAAGAAAATTTTAACAACCATTCCTATGCGCTTGCAATTACGACTTATGAGGCATTAGTGGCTAAAGGGTATGAATCTGATGTGATTTATAAGAATCTAGGAGACGCTAACTTTAATAATGGCGACTATAGTAAAGCGGCAGAATGGTATGGAAAACTTTTTGCTTTAAAAACAGATGCTATTGGATCCGAGTATTATTTTAGGTATGCACAGTCTTTAAAATCTACTGAAGATTATAAGAAATCTGATGTGTACATGAAGAAATTTCAGAAAATAAAAGGTACAGATTCTAGAGCACAGAAGTTTGAAGCCAATACGGAATATTTAGAACTAATAAAGGCTAAAACAAAACGATTTACCCTAAAAAAAGTAAGTGTAAATTCAAAGAATTCAGAATTTGCACCTTCCTTATACCAAGGAAATTTGGTTTTTGCGAGTGCCAGAGATACGGGTTTGTTGGTGAATAATATTCATAAATGGACTAATAAAGCGTATTTAAACTTATACCAAGCAGATTCTACAAGTGAGGACGGAGTTTTTAGAACACCAGAAGTTTTTTCCAAGCAGTTAAATTCTAAAACACACGAGTCATCTACAGCATTTACTAAAGATGGTACTACTGTTTATTTTACGAGGAATAACAGTAAAGATGGTAATTTTGTGGAGGACGAAGCGGGCTTGAGTCGCTTAAAAATATACAGGGCTAGTTTAGAAAATGGAGTTTGGGGAAATGTTATAGAATTACCTTTTAATACCAATGAATATTCTACCGCGCATCCTAGTTTAAGTGCAGATGAGAAAACCTTATACTTTGCATCAGACATGCCACCAAGTTTAGGAGCTTCAGATATTTTTAAAGTTGCCATTCATGAAGACGGCACTTTTGGTACTCCTGAAAATTTAGGGAATACCATCAATACAGAGGCGCGAGAAACGTTTCCGTTCATTGCAGAAAGCGGAGATCTATATTTCTCTTCAGATGGTCACCCAGGATTAGGTGGTTTAGATGTCTATACGGTATCTGCTAAAACAGGCGCTATTTCTAATGTAGGTGAGCCTATAAACAGTAAAGAAGATGATTTCTCTATCATTTTGGATGAAGAGAAATTAAAAGGCTTTTTTGCTTCAAATAGAACAGGAGGAATGGGTGATGACGATATTTATGCCTTCACTTTTGAAAAAATAGATGAAGAACCAGAGACCTTCGTTTCACAAATAAATGGTTCTATCATTGATAAGCTTACCGGAGAACTGATACCGTTAGGAAAGGTTTCGGTGTATGATTATGCCAACAATAATCTGTTTGAGATTAATGCTGACGATCAAGGTAAATTTTCTTCTCCAATAGAATTTCCTAGTAAAAAATATCGTTTTGTTGCTGAGGTAGATGGGTATAATGATGAGACGGTATATTTAATAACACCGTTAGGTGCGGTAGATGAAACCTTAGAGGATTTAAACTTTATCATCGCCATGGAAAAAGGAGACAAATCTTCTGTAATTGGTGCTGACTTAGTAGAAATTTTAAAACTCAAAACTATATTTTTCAATACCAATAGTTCCTATTTAAATCCGGATGCTTTTCCAGAGTTAGATAAAGTGGTTGCATATATGAAAGAATTTCCAAACGCTCGTGTTGAGGTTGGTTCGCATTCCGATAGTAGAGATAGTGATCGTTACAATTTATGGCTATCAGACCGCAGAGCTAAATCTACAGTCTCCTATATTGTTTCTATGGGAATATCAGAAAACCGAATTACGGGAACGGGCTACGGGGAAACGTTATTAGTAAACAAGTGTGTTAATGATGCGCCATGCTCCGAAGCAGAACATGCCTTGAACCGTAGGTCTGAATTTATTGTTTTTCAGAACTAAACGAACTTGTGTTTCTGTGGGCTTTCGTCTATAATTGTTTTTTGTATTGTTTAGGGGTAACTCCTACTTTCTTTTTAAATGCAGCCGTAAAATGGGTAGAATTTTTGTACCCAACTTCTTCTGCAATTTGGTATACCATTTTTTCAGAATTTTCTAATAGAAGCTTGGCGTGTTGCATTTTTTCTGAAATCGTAAAATCATGGATAGAACATCCAAAAACTCTAATGAATTCTTTGTTTAAAGCAGGTCCGGTTATACCCATATCTTCTCCTAGTTCCGTTAAGGTTATATTTTTATGAATAGTTGCTTTAATACGTTGTTTTACTTCATATAAGGTGTTTAAAATCTTATTTTGATCTGTTTTTAAAGGGCGGTCTTCATTCTTTTTATACAACTCTATTTGTAAGGCAATAAGCTCAAACACTTTTGCTCTTAAATACAATCTGTTTGCTTTTTCTAGAGGGTTTTTTTGTTCTAGACTCAAAAGAATATTCAGAAGTTCTTCTGTGATAGGGAGAATTAATTTTTCATCGGTCAGATTCTTAAAATCAAAATCATTAATTAACCCGTGATTAATTAAAAAAGCTTTAGGTAAAACCACTTTTAGTTCTTTAAAAGGTTTTTCGGCTAAAATTCTGCTATAGCCATTAAAATGGTCAATGTTGGCCATGTAAGATTCTCTATTTTCATAAAAAACTTGCTGGGTATCATTGAGGTATATAATTTTCTCACCTGTGATAAGAAAACAAATTTGTAAGATCTCGTGATGTATGATGGGTTTGTAGACGAGGTCTTTACAGAGTTGATACCTACTTATGGTAATCTCAATATCTTCAGAATTATAATTAGTTATCGTACCATTTCCATATTTAGGTAAGAGATGGTATTGGTTTACCGCAACGGCATCGCTTGTAAACGAATTAGTGTTTACGGCTATTTCTTCTAGAATGCATTTTGGAAAAGACCTCAAATCACATAATTCTTCGGTATTAAAATCGCGTCTTTTTTTTATCATAACTAGTCGTTTGAAATTGCAGTCCCTTTTTTAAGTTTGCAGCCACAAACTTATTTAGACTAATTAAAAATAACAAGAAATAATGCTTAAAAATTTATTTGTGTTTGTTGCAATTTTCGGAATAGTATCTTTTTCCAGCGCGCAGACGAGTACCATAAAGGGTAATGTAGTAAATGCACAAAATAATCCTATTGCAGATGCAACGGTTCTTTTGAAAAATACCGCTCACGGGGTAATGACAAATGATCAAGGTCAGTTTATCATAAAAACAGTTCCTACTGGGGAATATATTTTAGAAGTTTCTTCAATTGGATATTCAACGGTAATCAAAACTATCAATGTTATGGCCAACAAAACCACAACAGTTGGTTCCGTAACGCTAGTAGAACATGAGGAGGCTTTGAAAGAAGTTATTGTCAATGGGAGACAAAATAAATATAGTATAAAAACTCCTTCTACATCTTTACGTCTTCAAACAGAAATTGTAAATCTACCGCAAAACATACAGGTGGTAAGTAGTGATTTGCTTAAAGATCAGCAAGTAACCAATATCATGGATGGTCTTATACGTAACGTTAGTGGTGTTACAATGTTAGAGCATTGGGGGAATTTTGCCCGAGTGAATATGCGCGGATTTCGATTACCAGCTTTTAGAAACGGAGTGAATATTCAAGATACTTGGGGCCCTTTGTCTGAAGATATGAGTAGTGTAGAGCGTATAGAATTTGTGAAAGGGCCAGCAGGATTTATGATGTCTGCAGGAGAACCAGGCGGATTTTATAATGTAGTAACTAAAATGCCTACCATAAATCGCGTTGCAGAAGTTTCTGTTGCAGCAGGTAGTTTTGATAGTTATAGAGCTACGGCAGATTTTGGAGGGAAACTTACAGAAAACGGGAAGTTGCTTTACCGATTAAATGGAATGTACCAAACAGCAGATTCTCATAGAGGAGGAGAAGACGCAGAACGTTTCGGAATCTCCCCGTCTATAACCTACAATGTTTCAGATAAAACATCCTTAACAACTCAGTTAAGTATACAAGACGCAGAAAGTTATTTAGGTTCTGCTTATGTTTTTGCTCCTGTAGATGGTGGTTATGGTAGTTTAGATCGTGATTTTAAGTTTACAGATTCAAATTATCCCGCAACCGATATTCAAGAAACCTCTTTATTTACAAATTTTAACCACGACTTCTCTAAGAACTGGAGTATAGCATCACAATTTGCTTATATGCGCTATGATCAGGTAGGGAATTCTATATGGCTCTGGAGTTTAGATTCCGATACTGGAGACGCTGCTCGTTACATGAGTATTTGGGATGCTTTATCTGTTGGGAAATATTTTCAAACCTATGTAAACGGAAAATTTGATACCGGTAATGTGAGTCATAAAATTTTAGGAGGATATGATTTTAGTCAGAAAGAATATTGGGCAGATTTTAGCCAGTTCGCTGTTATTGATATAGACGAGCCCTTTAATATTTATAATCCGAGGTATGGCAATTCTGTCTTACCAAATTTTGATAGATCAGTAGATTTAAAATTTAGAGATGGTGTTTACAATTATGGTACTACCGTTAGCGCATTCTACTTTCAGGATGAAATAGGATTGTTCCAGGATAAGCTTAGACTTACATTGGCAGGGAGATATACTAATTTAAAGACAATTGGTAAAGACGAGAGCGATGAAAAATTTACCCCTAGAGTAGGATTGAGTGTAGATGTATTACCAACATTAAAAGCCTATGCTTTATATGATCAATCTTTTCAAGGACAAACGGGAATTAGCGCCGCAGGAGATTATTTTGATCCTGAAGAGGCTAATGATATTGAAGCAGGTATAAAGAAAACCTTCTTTGATGGGCGTTTAAAAACATCTTTAGGAGTATATCAAATTACGAAAGAGAATGTATTGGTAACGGATCCTGATAATGTGAATTTTTCTATTCAGTTAGGGGAGATACAATCAAAGGGTGTTGAGTTTGATTTGCAAGGGGAAATTACGCCAGAATTGAATATCATTTTAAATTATGCCAATACCAATGTTGAAATCACAGAAGATACAGATCCAGATAATGTGGGAACAAGAGTAGCAGGGCATGCAAAACATATGACCAACGGGTGGTTAAATTATAGTTTTCCAGAATTTTCAAAATTAAAAGGTTTTGGAGCATCACTAGGATACCAGTATCAAATAGACCGCTCTACTTGGGCTTGGGGTGCAGATAACCAAAGTGATTTACCTGATTACTTCAGACTAGATGGTGGACTTTCATGGCAAAATAGCAAGCTAAGAATACAAGCAAATGTGAATAACATCTTGAATGAATATTTGTATTCAGGCTCTAACTATGGAACCTATTTATACTGGCAATCAGAACCAGGAATTAACGGAAGACTTACAGTAACCTATTCATTTTAAATGCAACCAATTATGAAAAAATCAATTTTAACTTTTGCAATACTACTTTTTGTTACCGCACAAAGTTTCGCCCATTATTTGTGGATCGAAGCAAATCCGCAAGGTGAAAAAGGGAAAAAACAAGAAGTAAGAGTCTACTTCGGAGAATATACCTACGGTGTGGTAGAAAAAGTAAATGGAGAAGCTTTCCCTAGCGTAAAAGATTTTACAATTTGGGTGGTAGACGGTCAAGGAATAAAAAAAGAATTGTCTGTACGCGCTAAAGAAGACTATTATGTAGGCTATTTTACACCAAAGCAAGAGGGAGTGTATACTGTAGTTTTAAATAATGATGCTATTAATGTAATTGATTATACCGAGTATGATTTCGGAATTTTTAAAACACATTACAATTCTATCGCAAAAATAGCCATAGGAAAAGCGAAAGGAGAAACAGCAATCTTAAATGACTCAGGAATAACAGTTAAAGATGTTTCAGAGAATAAAGAAGAAGTAAAATTACAAGTCTTATTCAAAAATGAGCCTTTAGCAAAAAATGAATTTAAAGTATATGTGGCCGATTTGTGGACTAAAACTTTAGAAACCGATGAAAATGGATATGTACAATTTAAAAAACCATGGGATACCAAATACATCATCGAAACCACTTTTGAAGAACGCGTGCCAGGTACCTATAAAGGAGATGCCTATGAGTTTATTTGGCATTGTGCAACATATTGTATTCAATAGCATTATTTGAGTGAGTTAGTTTATTTTTTTCTCAAACAACTCTGGATGAGCTCATGCGTCCAGGGTTGTTTTAATGGTTTAATTTATGATTTCAATTGCAATATTCCTTGTTTTCATTTCTTTCTATATGTTTTATAATACTTCAAATAGAGCCGTAAAACATGTTGGTTTCGGTTTTGAAAACTGGATAGAAACTCACCGTAGTTTCGGTAAAATAATTGCTAGTATTTTAATAACTACTTCTATTTGTATACATAGTTATCTATTTGGCTTGGGCAGTGGACTTCTTGTTTTTCTAATTACATTAATGCTCCTTGCTAGCTTTATAGTTTTATTAGCCCCTTTACATTTAATCACGTACAAAATTACACTTCTAATTTTCATTCCGTGTTTTTGTTTTGAAACCTTTCTATTATAAGTACTATGCCTGCAAATAAAAAATACTTATCCTCTAATTGGCAACGTTTTGCTAAGATTACAGCCGGAATAGTCGGAGGGTACTTCGTGACCATTTCTTCTCATATAGCACTTGCCTACCTTGTAGACCATACCGCAATACTCATTACGGCCACTTTTACGGGGTTCATACTCTGGGTGGTGCTTATGATTGTTGCTTTTTTAGCTAAAAATGGTTGGAGAATATGGGCAATTTATCTCTTCATCACCTTAGTATTTTCCTTTTTAATTTACATAGGTAAACTTTATAATCCAATTATATCCTAATGAAAAACCGCACCTATAATATTCTTTTTCATACACATACTGTTAGCGGTATTGTTATTAGTGTTGCTCTTTATGTGATTTTTTTTGCAGGTTCTTTTTCTTTTTTTAGAGATGAAATAGTGAACTGGGAACGAAATGATATCGTGGAGACTACAGATCATATGCAATTTAATGTTGATGCTGTTTTAGATACGATTGCTAAAACACACTATTTGTATGGTAGAGACATTGAGTTAAAAAAATATTACAGGGAACAACAGGTAGCTGTGTCTATTGCTGCATCAAAAGATTCATTAGCACCAGAGGAGGCAAAAGCGCCGCAGTTCTTTTATATAAATACTGAAAATTTCGAAGAGCATTCTTATTTAGATGCGTATTCTCTTGGAGAGTTTTTATATCGATTACATTTTTTTGCACAAATACCCCATCCCATTGGATATTATTTATCAGGATTTGTGGCCTTATTTTTTCTGTTTGCCATTATCACAGGAGTGCTAGTGCATTGGAAAAAAATCATCGCTAATTTTTATGTTTTTAGACCTTTAGAAAAACTAAAAACCATGTGGACAGATGCGCATACTACTTTGGGAATGTTAGGACTCCCATTTCAATTTGTCTATGCGGTTACAGGGGCTTTTTTCATGATTAAACTACTATTAGTAGCCCCTAATGTTTTAATAATGTATGATGGTGATCAAGCAAAGTTCTATGAAGATCTAGGCTATGTACACCCTAGTTTTGAACCAGCGCACAAAAAATTACAGTCCGATGTTTCTGTAGTTGCTTATATGAAAGAAACCCAAAATAAATGGAGCGATTTTGAAATTTTTGAAAGCCATATTTTTAATTATGGAGATGACAATATGCATGTGCTACTCAGTGGGCATTTGCCGTATGCAGATAGCTTTAATGGAGTTGGAGAAGTAATTTATAAGGCCAAGACGGGGAAAATAGTTTCAGAGAAGAACCCAATTTCGGAGCAAAGTTATGTAGAAGCCGTTAAAAATATTTTGTATAGAATTCATTATGGCGATTACGGAGGTTTAGTATTAAAACTATTGAGTTTGTTGTTGGGTTTTGTAACGTGCTTTGTCATCATTTCTGGAGTAATGATCTGGTTGGTGGCACGTGATAAAAAAAATATACCTGAAAAAAAGAGACGTTTTAATGAGCGGGTCGTTCAAATATACCTGGCAATTTGTTTAAGTATGTTTCCAATTACAGCCCTGAGTTTTATAGCGGTTAAGGTATTGGCTCCTACGAGTCAGTCTTTTGTCTATACATTTTACTTTGTGGGATGGTTGCTATTAACACTGCTGTTTATATATAAAAAAGACAACGCGTTTACTAATAAAATTTCATTGTTATTAGGAAGCTTTTTTGGCTTGTTGGTTCCAGTTTGTAATGGAGTAGTTACAGGAAATTGGTTGTTTATGAGTATTAAAAATGGAGATTCTTCCTCTTATGCTGTAGATTTAATGTGGCTCTTAATTGCTGTTTTCGGGTTTTTAGTTGTGTATAAAATAGATAAGAATCCAGAAAAAGAAAAAAGTAACTAATTAGAGTTTTTAAACTCTTACTAAATAGCGTAATTTTAGAGAAATTTACGCTTTATGATACTTCATAATTTTGAAACTAAAAATTCAATTTTAAATAAATTTATTGCTGAACTGCGCGATGTAACCATACAAAAAGACAGTATGCGTTTTCGTAAAAACATTGAACGCGTAGGAGAGGTGCTTAGTTATGAATTAAGTAAAACATTAAACTATACTCCCCAAACAACTGTAACGCCCTTAGGAGAAAAAGTAATACCCTTGGCAGCTTCAGATATTGTTATTTGTTCTATTCTCAGAGCTGGTTTACCTTTTCATCAAGGAATTTTAAACTATTTTGATGATGCTGAAAATGGCTTCATCTCGGCGTATAGACATCATGAAGGAAATTCTGATGATTTTGAAGTTATTGTAAATTATTTTGCTGCGCCAGATTTAGAAGGTAAAACATTATTGCTTGTAGATCCAATGTTAGCTACCGGAAGAACATTAGAAAATGTTTTAAAAGGCTTAGTAGGATATGGTACTCCTAAAGAAATTCATATTGTTTCGGTGATCGGATCAGAGGAAGGTATCTCGTATGTAAATTCCGTCTTTCCTGAAAGTACGCAACTATGGATTGCAGCGGTAGATGAAAAACTAAATTCTAAGGGATATATTATTCCTGGTTTAGGTGATGCAGGAGATTTAGCGTACGGTACAAAACGTTAGGCTTTTTTCCAAGCTTCAAATTCCGCCCGAATGGTTTCATTCGTAAGCGGATATAATCCAATTATTTGTTGGCCTGCTTGAACTTTTACTAAAACGAAATTTTCAAATAGTGTCATTTGAATAGCTTCTTCGGCCACAGCATCCACTATAGCTTCGGGAATTACCATGACGCCATCATCATCTCCTAATAGAATATCACCAGGAAAAACAGCTACATCTCCACAGCCAATAGGATCATTAATGGCAATCGCTTGATGTAAGGTTAAATTAGTAGGCGCAGAGGGCGTACGGTGGTAAGATGGCATTGCTAAAGCGGCAATTTCAGCAGAATCACGAAATCCACCATCGGTAACAATACCTGCCACCCCACGAACCATTAAGCGTGTCGCTAAAATAGAACCTGCAGAGGCCGCACGCGCATCTTTACGGCTATCAATAACCAAGATACTTCCCGGAGGACATTCTTCTACAGCAACACGTTGTGGATGCTTTGGGTCTTGAAATATGGTAATCGGATTTAAGTCTTCTCTAGCAGGAATGTAGCGCAAAGTATAGGCTGCTCCAACCATATTGGGTTTGCCTTTCTGTAAAGGAACCACGCCCTGAATGTATTGATTTTTTAACCCTCTTTTAAATAATATTGTGGCCACAGTTGCAGTGCTTACAGTGATTAATTTTTCTCTTGTTTCGTCAGATAGTTTTGCCATAATAAAAGTTTTTAGGAGCGTTGCCAAGCATTTTTAAGAAATTCAAGATCTTTTTTGATGCGTTTAAATACCGCTTCTTTAGAAATTGATATTTCTTTATCACCATGTTCTGCACCCCCTAAATCATATTCACAATGTAATGACATTGGGATGTTATTAAGATGGTACTTTTTGAGTAATTTAAAATAGGCACTAAAGTCCACCATGCCTTCTCCTAGGGGTACATTTATAGGTTTCCAAACTCCCTCTTCTTGTCCCCATTTAAAATCTTTAATGACAATACATTTTATGTGAGATTGTATAAGTCGCAAACCTAGAGCCCAGCTAGTGCCTCCTTCTACTACGGCATGTCTAATATCATATTGTGTAGCGATATAATTAGGATCCCTATCTTTTATAATTTGATAAATATCCCATATTGGCGCTCCTACATGTAGCCCTGCGTGATTTTGATAGGATCCCGTGAGCTTCAGTTTTTTATTTAAAAGTTCTAAAGCCGCGAATTGGACTTTAAATTTTTCAATACTTTCTGGTATAGAATGGGCTTCTGAGTATTCTAACCAACCCATTCTATAATTTTTAAACCCTAGTTGGCTAGCCGTTTGTAAAATATTTTCAGTCTCTGGAGCTAACGCATTCGTGATATTTGTGGTTATCAATTCTGGCGTAAGTCCATAAGATTGCATCGCTTGGACTACTTTGGGAAGATCTCTATCCACATTTTCAGGGGCTACATGCCCACCTTTTCGTACGGTCACATCAAGACCATTAAAACCTAATTCGGCAGCAGCTCTAGACATCTTATCATAATCTAAAAACTGCAAATGCTTAGAGAACAAATGAACCTTCGGCCCTTCATTAAGCGCGGCCACATTTGCATCTTCTAATGCTTTCATTCCTAATAAGGGTATTGCAGCAAGTCCCATTACAGATAGTTTTAAAAATTCTTCACGAGATAAATTATTCATATAATTTTAGGTATAATTTTAAGATTATAATGGTAATTCATGATCAAAAACTTGAAAGTGTCAATAATATTTCTATTTTTGGTGAACCAATCTGGGTAACCAATTTAGGTATTTTTTTAGTAATTCAACCGTATTTATTTAATAAAATCTCCGTTAAAAACTATTCTCTATGGACCAATTGACGAACAAACCATCACTTTTAAAAAAGATTCTAGCCTTAGTTTTGGCTTTTGGCCCAGGAATATTTGCCATTGGATATACCATTGGTACCGGGAGTGTTACCTCTATGATCGTAGCAGGGAGTACCTATGGTATGCAATTACTTTGGGTGTTACTTTTAAGTTGTGTGTTTTCAGGAATATTAATGTATGCCTATGGTAATTTTGCTTTAGTAACAGGCGAAACCGCATTATTTGCTTTCAAGAAACATTTAAAATATGGAAAACTCATTGCAATACTAATTATAGTAGGAATTTCATTAGGACAATGGAATTCTTTGATGGGTATTTTAGGCATTTCTTCCAATATAATTTATGAAATTATTGTCATCTATTTTCCTAACTTATCAGGAAGTAGGTATGAAGTAGTACTGATAGTAGCATTGGTAGTAATTGCTATTATGTATAGCCTTCTCTTGGTCGGAAAATATACATTTTTTGAAAAAATCTTAGTTATTTTCGTAACCATCATGGGGCTATCTTTTATTATTTCCTTGTTTATGGTATACCCTTTACCCGTAGAAGTGGCACAAGGATTAATTCCGAGTATTCCTCAGGTAGAAGGTGGTAAAATGATGGTAGCTGCGTTTGTAGGAACCACTATGGCGGCTGCAACATTCTTATCAAGACCTTTATTTGTTAAAGGTAAAGGTTGGAATATGAGCAATAGATCACAACAAAAGAAAGATGCTATTATTGCAGCTATTTTAGTGTTTGTGATAAGTGCATCGGTTATGGCAGTAGCTTGCGGAGCCTTGTTTCATCAAGGGAAGCCTGTAACAGAAGTTTTAGATATGGTAAATACCCTAGAACCGGTGGCCGGTAAATTTGCACTGACGCTATTCTTTTTTGGAACTTTAAGTGCGGGTCTTTCATCAATATTCCCATGTTTATTGATTGCACCAATATTACTTGCGGATTATCAATCTGGGGAATTAGATACTAGCTCAAAACAATTTAAAATAGTGACAGGAATTGCTTCATGTTTTGCCTTGATTGTTCCCATTTTTGGTGCAAATCCGATACAAATGCAAATTTTGTCGCAGGTATTCAATGTTTTTGTACTTCCTTTAGTAATACTTGGAATTATATTGTTAGTGAATAATAAGGGCTTAATGAAAGCGTATAAAGCAGGGCTAGGCTTAAATGTAGGACTATTTGCGGCCTTATTCTTTGCCTGCGTTATTTCGTATAATGGGGTAGTGGCTTTATTTGATTTCTTCTGAAAATGCATATGAGTTAATTTCTAGTTTTTTTAAGTTACTTTAATACCAACGCACAGCCTATTTTTAAACTTTGAAAATAGGCTGTTTTGTTATGGAATAGCCGCAACGTTATAACAATCTATGAGAGTTTATTTAGCCGATGATGATCAAGACGATCGCCTGTTTTTTTCAGATGCTTTAAAGGAATTACCAATTAAAATTGATTTGACAACATTTCAAAATGGTGTTGATTTAATGGCAGACCTATTTTCTGAAGAACCCTTACCGAAAGCAATTTTTTTAGATTTAAAAATGCCAATGATGGATGGTTTTGAATGTCTTGCAGATATTAAAGCAGAAGAAAAATTTAACGGCATTGATGTTATAATTTATTCTACGTCCTTCAATGATTGGGAAGTAGAGAAGTTACAAGAAATGGGAGCTAATAGCTATTTGCAAAAACCTAGTTCTTTTAACCAGTTAAAAACGGTACTCTATCAATGTTTAGAGACCATTAAAACAAACGTAGGAAAATCTGAAGAAGAGCGACTTCAATTTTCTGTTCTGAAATAAATAGAAGGTTATGAATAAGATTCTTTGGGGATTGATAGGTTTACTTTTAATAGGTTGGGTACTTGGATTTTTAGTATTTAAAATTCTAGGAGGCATAATTCATATTCTTTTAATCATCGCAATAGGGCTAATTATTTACAATTGGTTTAGTGGAATAAAGGAAAAAGGTTAATTTGCAACCTAAATTTTATACACAAGAACTATGGCGTCAGGATTTTTTGCACTTTTAGACGACATCGCTGCCTTAATGGACGATGTTGCTGTAATGAGTAAAATCGCAACAAAAAAAACAGCTGGTATTTTAGGAGATGATTTGGCCGTGAATGCAGAAAAAGCATCTGGGTTCATGTCCGATAGAGAAATACCTGTACTATGGGCAATTACTAAAGGCTCATTTTTAAATAAATTGATTATCCTGCCTTTCGCGTTTCTACTAAGTGCATTTCTACCAGCAGCAATTACCATAATTTTAGTTCTGGGGGGTATTTATCTGGCCTATGAAGGGGCAGAAAAAATACTAGAATTTTTAGGGGTATTAAAGCATCATGAAAAGAAAGATTTAGATATGGACATGACCAATGAAGAGATTCTTGCCTTGGAGAAAGATCGTGTAAAAGCGGCGATTGTAACCGATTTTATTCTTTCCGTAGAAATTGTAATCATTGCATTAGGAACAGTGACCGAAAAGGAAATTTCTGTCCAAATCATGGTCGTAACCTTCATTGCTGTCTTAGCAACAGTAGGGGTTTATGGGATTGTGGCTTTGATTGTTAGAATGGATGAATTTGGATTAAAATTAATTAACTTAAATGAGCAAGAGGATAGTTTTTCAGATAAAGTAGGTCACCTTTTAGTAAACGCTTTACCATGGGTGATTAAAACACTAGCGGTAGTAGGTACAATTGCACTTTTGTTAGTAGCAGGCGGAATTTTTGTTCACAACATACACTGGCTTCATGATCATTTTAATATGGTTCCGGGTATGGTAAAAGAATTTATCGTAGGTCTTGTGTTTGGAGCCATAACCGTACTATTCGTTCAAATTTTCAAAAAACTGTTTAAAAAGAAAAAGTAAAACATACACTATGGAGAACCCTAAAGCCTTTACAACGTCTAAAAAAGCAATGGTGTTTCTTCATTATTTTGGTGGTGATGCCGGGAGTTGGCAATGGGTATGTAAACACTTAGAGGAAGAAGTCCAATGCTACCCTTTGAATCTTCCAGGTTTCGGGGGCACTTCTGTTTCTGAGACTCCATCAATCTCAAGCTTTTCAAAATATATTAATGATGAAATTGCGGCACTAGATCTCAAAGATTACATTCTAGTAGGACATTCTATGGGCGGTAAATTAGCTTTAAATGCGGCCTTGCAAAATGTAGCTAATCCTCCTAGTAAAATTGTATTAATTGCACCTTCGCCCCCAACAACAGAAGATATGTCTGCCGATGAAAAAGAGCGCATGCTAAAGCATCCAGATAAGGAAGAAGCAATACAAACGGTAAAAAATGGGACTGTCAAATCTTTGAATAAAGAACGATTTGAGTATGCGGTAAATTCGCAATTGAGAATAGTAGAAATTTCCTGGCAATGGTGGTTAAAGACAGGAATGAATAATTCTATTGCTACACAAGTCAAACAATTAACAACCCCCGTAAGCGTTATCTTTTCTGAAGATGATCCTGTGATTACAGAAGAAGCAATACAAAAAGAGGTGTTGCCTTATCTTCATAAAGCAACACCTATTTCTATGAAGGGTATCGGTCATTTGATTCCCCTAGAAGCTCCAAAGAAATTAGCACTTCTTTTAAAACAACTTTTAGCTTAGAAAGCAGATTCTACTGCTCCGCCATCCACGCGTATATTAGCTCCGTTGATGTAGGTAGCATGGTCAGAACACAAGAATGCAATAGTAGAGCCTACTTCTTCAGGTTTTCCTCTGCGCTCCATAGCAATGTGCGGTCTTTTGTTTTTTACGAACCATTCTACCGCTTCTTCTATAGAACAATTACGTTCTTCTGCCAAATCCTCCATCATAGCGTCTGTCATTGGCGTTTTTACATATGCGGGAGATACACAATTAAATAAAATATTTTCTTTTGAATAAGAACGCGATAAGCACTTAGATAAATTTATGATCCCTGCTTTACATGCATTGTACGGACTCTCTTCTTCATAGGGTTGGTATGCATTTTCTGATGATATCATAATCATTCTACCCCAGTTAAGCGCTTGCATTTGCGGAATGAAGGCTCTAGCAATACGCACAGCGCCCATTAAATCAACCTCTATGGTTTGCATCCAGTCATCATCAGAGAGACTTAAGAAATCTCCTGCAGCACCTCTTGCCCCTGCGGCATTGACTACGATATGCGCTCCTCCAAAATCATCTTTAATTTTTTTGGCTAAGGCTCTAACTTCTTCATTTTTAGTGATGTCTGCGGTAATTCCGAAAATTTTAGCATCCTTTCGAGTTTCTTTTAATTCCTTGATGGTATCATCTAACGCCTCTTGATCTCTATCAGACAGTATGATGGTAACTCCTTCATCGACTAAAAAGCCAGCGGTAGATTTTCCTATTCCTGAATCTGCACCTGTTATCAATGCTGTTTTTCCTTCTATATTAAATTTCATAAGCTTTTTTTTTATTAATACTCTAATTTAGAGCCTAATAAAAAAGTAGACTAGCTTAAAAACTGGAGATGTTAACACAATAGGTTTTGCGTTAATTTCTCTAGGGATTGGGTTATTTGCTGAGCTGAGAAAGTTCTTTTTCAGTAAGTTTTCTAAATGCGTACTTATAACCCTCAAAAGTAGCTATGGCATAAAATAATATATCCATAGGGCTAAAAGTTTCAGACATAATAGAAATAGCTTGCGCATAGTCAAAGAGTACTAACGTTTCCAGATACCCTAATTCTTCATAGGTTGCTATGGCACCTATGATAATAAAGAAATTCCCTAGGACACAACTTAGTAAAGTTATTACTCCACCTAATAATCCAAATCTCAGGTCAATTCCTTTACCAAAATATCCTGTGGCAAGCCCTACCATAGCACCAATACCTATAGCCATAAATCCAATTTGATATCCAGTAACAGTAGTGATCACAGCCCATACTAAAGCACCTATTATTCCCGCACAAATTCCGCCAAAAATAGCTGCAGGTAAATTTTGCTCGGCTTTTATTTTCGCTAAATTTTCATCAGAAACTAATGTTATCATGTCTTCACGCTGTAAATGCTTGTCGTCATTTAAGCGCTCTTCAATACTAGTATCTAGGGTGTAATTTGAACATGTGGGAGCAAAATCGGCCTTTAAACCCGTAAGATTACAAAGCATCCCTTGTTGCATATCTAGGGTACGGTTAGTACATTTTTTACAAAATACTAATTGCTCTTCTCTAGTCATTGTTAGGTTTTATTGAATTAGACGTGGGGTTAATACCGATAAATCTTTATGGTGTAGGTTTCCAAAGAAAACTAGGGTTTTCTTTTTGTAGATTAACTTAATCTTTTTGATATTATTTTTTTTGATATTTTTAAGTTGCTCTTTATTCAAGACATAATTTATTTTGGTAATCCAACATTTTGAAATGTTAGAAAAGTCGGAGCGTATCTCTTCAGTATCAGAGGTGATAATAAAATAGGTCTTACCATCGCAAAATACCAGTTGAGATCCTTTTGCTGTTTTGATATTAGAGTGGGATACTATGGTGGTATTCAAAAAATAGTATCCCGCTAAATTTTGAAAGCTAGCCCATACTTGTCCTTCGGTAGATTCTGCAATCTTATGACCGGGTATGTTTTGTATTTTATTTTCTGTGAAAGTATCTACATGATTACGTTCTAAAGCACGCACATTACCAAATGCGGCCAGAACTTTATCCATTTTTTTAAAAAAATTCATTAAGTGAGGTGGGTTGAAGGGTGGTTGATCTTTTGTCTTATGTGGTACTCAATTTTTTTACATAAATAGATGTGTTAGTTTTAGGTTAATCAGTATTTAAAAGTGTAATTAGTCGAATTTAAGGTGCTAGTTGTAATTCTTAATTGTGTTACAAGGTGTACTTTTTAAATAAAAAAAAGGATGAGTAACTTTAAGAGGTAAGCAATAATTTGTGCCATATTACTTATCTTTTTAGTGAGTACTTAGCTCTAATACTACAAACACATAGGTCTTGTAGGGTAGTAGAACAATTACAATTAGCAATTTTTGTCATTGAAATAGTGGTTTGGCAATATTTTAAGTAATTTCTTACGGATTTTATAGTGTAAACGAAATTTTGTGAGAAATTAAACAATTGCAATACTCGTGAGTATTTTCTGTATATTTCTTATTTAATCGATGAAGCGCTATTTTTATCGATTAAATGATGTTGAATATGAATGACTTAGTATTTATGTCTCTATAATTGTAGAAAATAGAAAATATACTAACTGTGAGGGGTATGTAACAGTGTAAATACGCTGATGTTTTGTAAGAAAATTTAAAATGGGCGAAAGTATAGGATAATTTCCTATACACTTAAAATAAATTGAAATATCTAATGTTTATGTTCGTATTTTGTTGAGACTAAGTTATTTCACTTATAACCCAATGTGGCCATGATAAGATGGGTAGGTTCTACTTTAATTTGTCCTTTTGTAGGAATCATATGTTGCCATACCCAATTGTAATGTTCAATAATTTGCGCTGCTTTTAAATGTGGACGTTCTCCTGTTGTGTGTGCATCACCTACAATGGTAATATTATACTCTTTGGTTAAAGCAGATTGTACGGTAGCTTCTACACAAAAATCTGTAGCGCAACCTGTAATAAATAATTCCGTCACTTCTAATTCTTTTAGCTGGGTTTGAAGTGTAGAAGCATAGAAAACATCATTGGCATATTTATCAATTTTAAGGTCAGCCTTATTTATTTCCAATTCATCAAGATTCTCCCATGGAGTACTATTTTTTTCGAATTCTCCAGTTCCTGAGCCATCATGTTGTATACATATAACAGGATAGTGTAATTCTCTAAATACTGATGCCAACGTATTAATACGTTTTATTACCCCTGGAGTATCATGCCTTGGGGTCTCTTCCGTAAACGATCCTTTCTGCATGTCAATAATCAATAGAGCTTTGTTTTTTTTCAAATTCATTTCTTTTTTTATTTTCATCAAATACGTATGGTATTAATGATATGGTTAGTTTTTTTCGACTGTAAAAGAATAAGGTTCAAAGAGGCTGCCATCAATCTTTAGAAAATCGCCTTGCATAGAATTTGCACTAATTTTCAAAGAGACTATTCCTGTAATGGCATCTGTAGTGCAGGTGCCATCCGCCAAATAGTGTAGCACTTCTCCATCCGCATTAGGGTTACAGGCATCTGGATATTTTTTAAGATCTAAGCCCATTGTTTTTCCCGCAACACCCACATGTGCCTGAATTAAGCCATCTGTTTTTTTGTAATGCTGGTTATCTTCACTGCCTACACAATGAGGATTTGCTCCATTTGGAGATGTTGTCAAAGCTATAGAACTACAATTGGAGTCATTTATTTTTAGGGGTTTCGTACGCCAAACATTATGAGAACTGGCAGTAAGTAAAACATTCACATTATAGGTCGAAGCTAAATCTATCATTCCTTGGCTATCTATAAAAGATTGATTTTTCTCCATATCTATCCAGGGTAGATGATTGATATGGATAATCCAGAATCCTTTTTGTTGTGCATCAGCATATACCGCCTTTACCCATTCATAATTCTCACTTCCTACGGCATATTTACCTTTTAAATATTTTTGATCTTCTAACGTTTCTGTTGTACTCTCTTGAAATGCTACCGAGGTGGCAACTATTCTAACTTTTGCAGTTCCTTTTATAATGTCAGTATACCATAAATAAGGGTATTTACCTTTATATGCATGTTTGGGTACTGTTCCTGTAGGTACCTACAGACTTTCTACCGTTAGGAAAATTAAGGGTTTTTGCATAGGTCATGATATCTCCATCCTGATTTTTGCTATCATGATCCCCAGCAACAAATAACATAGGCGTAGTACCCGCTATTTTATTAGCCTTAGAAGCCCATTTTTTGGCATTGTTCCTATTGTACTCGTAATTGTGATCAATACCATCATAAGATAAATCCCCTAGCATAAGAATTAAGTCATGAGAGGCCCCTTTTGTAAGACTTAGGGTAGTAGCACCATTTGGTCCCCACTGGTCATCCCAATCTCCTCCTACAGCTATGGTGATCACTTCTGATGAGTTTGTGGGTACCTTGCTTAGGGAACTCTTTTTAGACGTCATGCAAGTGCTTAGGGTACATAGAAGCATAAAATATTTAAGCATAGCGTAAAGCTCAAATTAGTTAAGTGCTTATAAATATCATTTTAATTTTTGGATATTGGCTTTGTTGTAATGGAAAATTTTTGTCAGATATTATCGGAGCAAGTATTACAACCTGCAAAGTCCAAAGGGTTTTTCATTTAAAATTATTTCTATTTTCTGATTTTTCTCTGAGAATACTTTCTTTTAGTTTTTATGAGGTGATACCTTAAATCATCGTAAAACAAACTCATCATTAGAATAATAGCAGCAAATGCGAGTGTCTTCAGTTCTAAATTAAACGTAGAATATAAAAGTCCGCCAATAATACCACCCGTAAAAAAGAATAATATAATATAAATTCGAAGTTTAATATTCGACTTTAGTTTTTCGCGCTTGAGGTATACTTTTGGAAAAAATAACTGAGATAGATCAATACCTAAATCGGTAAATAGCCCTGTAAGATGCGTCGTTCTTACTACCGCATTTGATATTTTGGTAACAAAAGAGTTTTGAACTCCCATAGCAAATAGCAGCAAACACACAATGACATTCGGATATTCCATTTGAATGGAGGTACTGAAAAATCCAATACCAAATAGCACTAGTGCTTCCATTAGCGTTGGGACTAAGAACACGTTGAGTTTTTTGTTATTTCTATATTTTTCAATCAGAAAGCTAGATAAAAATGAACCTATCAGAAAGGAGAAAATATAAATAAAATAAATTGTGCCTTTCCAAAATTCAAAATTAGCAACGTCATTAACAAATAGCGCAAAATGCCCAGTGACATTTGTTGTTAATTGCTTAAAGGATAAAAAGCCTGTAATATTCACAATTCCTGCTACAAAAGAGAGCACTGTAGCAATTCGCAGATTGTGTTTTAATGTTCTGCTTTTGCCTTGATGTCTAAACATTTATTGTTTTATTTTGCATGTTTTAAAGTTTAATTTTGAAATACAAGCCCGATTAATCTTGGAATTTCACTCTTATTATCTTCATCAAACCATTCTTTTAATTCCATGAGTTTTAATCCGTTTTTTTCTGCCACCGCTATATATTCTGAAATATGGTGCACATGTGTTTCTAATTCTTGCGTACCTTCTTCAGTTTCATATCTAGCTTTACTACCAGAATACTGTTTGAAAGGGTGTAATTCGCTCACAAAGAAAATCCCATCATTTTTTAACGTTTCACTTACCTGTTTGAAAACAAGATTTAAATCTTTAATATGTTCAAGAATTAAACTACAGGTTACCAAATCTGCAAAATCATTTTTAATATTCCATGAGGTGGTTATATCTCTTTTTTTAAAAACAACACGTTCGTCTTTAATTTTTTCTTTGGCTTTCGCCAACATATTTTCTGAAAAATCTAGGGCAATTATTTCATCGGCTTTTTCTAATAAAAATGCTGTGTTTTTTCCAGTACCGCAACCTAGTTCTATAACCTTTGAAAAATTAAAATTACGAAGGGTTTCCATGCTTGCTTTTTTATCCAGGTCTATTGTTTTATTTGAGTTTATGTCATAACCTTCTGCCCAATCATTGTAGGCCTTTTTTATACTCATTTCTTATAATTTTCGTGTTCTCAAAATACCTAAGTGTGTTTGCGAGCTTCGTTGTAGATAGCTTCTGAATTTTAAGATCTATTGTGCCTTAGTATTCAATTTTTATTGGAATTCTAATTAAAGTTTATATTTAGTTGCAAGCTGATTGGGTATTTTTATTTTTCCACTGAATCCAATATTCTTGTAGCCCTTCAGGTGTTTTTTGAATAGAGCTTATTTCTAGATGATGCCCTTTCATTGTAACATGTTCAAGTTCTTTTTTTCTCGTGTTCAAGGAGGGCTTATGGTTCCAACCTCCAACGTGATCAAAAGAAGTATAGGCTTCACATTTAGAATTTACACTGATAAAAGGAATGAAAAGTGTGTATACTACTTGACCACTGCCCATTCCTTTGGTAGACATTTGAATAGCGGAAAAGGATACTTTTTTATATTTATTTTTGGAATAAAGTTCCTTTAATTGATCTCCTACGGCGGCACTCATTGCATTAGAAAATTGATGCGCAATGTCTTGTTGGTCTATAAATTCAGGCCCTGCGTATGTTCCGCTACAATCATTATCAGTACACTCAATCTCTTGTAATGTCTTAGTTTTATGTGTGGTGTTTTTGTTTTTCTGAGCAACACAATTTAATTGAAATAAACCAAAGAGAAACGTATAAAAGATGGTTTTCATAGAGTATTCTGAATAAAAGAAAGGTGTTATGCACAACATCTTAGTGATTGTGGTACTAATTTAAAAAATAATATCCGAATAGCTTGGCATTGAAACGCGAGGCTTTAAAAATAAAAACAAAGCGGGAATAAATATTGTTAGTTACGTGTGTAGCGCTATGGATTACGCGCTCTATTTTTAAAACCAAATAGTTCTTATTTCAAATCAGATCATGAGATTTTTATATTTTAGTTTGTAATTTCTCGCGGAGCTATTTTCTTTCTTTTGCGCTTAGAGCCTGGGGTAGAGCTTCCATATTGGAGTGATCAAAACTTTTGCTATTTACATAGGTTTGTTTTATCTAAAATAAGGTATGCTATTTCTATAGAAAGAAAAAGAGGCTATTGCTAGAAGTAGAGGAGACGTTGTTTCTAAATCTAGCCTTAATAAAGCATTAATTTCTAAGACTCTATGGAACCTAGATCTTTTCTACCCATGTAAATTAATCATTTTTAGCAAAATAACCTTCATTAGATACAGCTTGATCACTTACAGAGATCTCTGCCGTTTTAAACCAAACTTCCGCATAATTGCCATCTTCATATTGTTTTTGAATATCACCACCATGGGTTTCAGCACCAGAACACCAATTTTTATTAACCTCAGGAGATTTTCCATTCGTTTGATTGTAAGTTCCTAGTTTAAAAAATAACCCTTCCCCGGTATATCCATTTTTACGCTCCACCCCGTCTTGACCAATTGGCACAAACAATTTTTGTGTTTGCTCAGGAATGGCTGCTGTTGTTGTGTATTCTGATTCGATTAAGTTTTTGGTAAATGTTTTAGCCTCATGTCCTTCACTTGTAAATTTTAAGTTCATAATACCATCCTTAACTTCTATCTCATAGCTAAATTCTTCCCCTAAAGCAATTCCTTCTTTTGGTTCTTCAGGATAGTTATTTTCTTCGGGACCCACTACGGAAAAATCATTACCCCAAACAGCAGTAGAGTAATCCCATCTTCCAGAATTGTCATCTCCAGCAGTATTGATCTCATAATGCCAAAAAACAGAACCTTTGGTGTGTCCAGGGAATTTTTTGTAAAATATTTTTAGAGGTTCATTCTCATGGCCATCAGCGCTATGAATTTGACCCACCACTACCGCATGAGAAGCTGCAACTCTGGCGTCACCAGTGGCAGAAACGTTCATGACTTTAAGCGTTGCTGTCAGTTTATCATTTGCAGTTTTTGGATACCATTTTTTTGCTTGAGCCAATTCGGTTCTTGTATTGTTGGAAGTTCCGTGTGTATCGCCTGCATTTGGTGCTTTGTAAACGACCCAATTGCTCTCACCATCGTTGGTAGTATAAAAGAAATCTTTGTTTTCAAAATTAGTAGCAAACCCTGCATTAGAACCATCACCTAAAATTAATTTCCAATGGTCAAAAAACGGAATAACGTCACTTGCATAAACGGTTTTTTGAACTTCTTTTACGCTTGTACTGTCTACCGTTACAGTAGTTGTTTTTTTATCCGTATCTAAACAACTAGTTAGGACTAGAAATATACTTAGGGCTAAAAAAGTAAATGTTGGTGTATGATTTTTAGTGTTCATTGAGTTGTTATTTTGATGAATATCATTGGTGCACAGCAGGACTCGTCTGTGGTTTTCAGTGTGCTTAATCATCTAATTTAGTGAATAAAAAATGAATTGACTATTCGTTCTTTAGTTTAAGCAACTATGAGGGAGTACTAAAATATAGATAGCTTTGGTTTTCTGTGTTCGCTATAATTTTCTGCGCTGCAGTAATGCTAACAATTTAGAAATATATAATGGAAGTCACGCTATAAAAACCTAGGTAGTTTTATAGATTATAATAAACTTTTTTTGAAAGCTAATTCTTCGTAACAATAGGGTTAGGCCGACTTAAAATTTCCAAAGGTTAGTGCAGTTAATAATAGCCCTATACCAATACCTATACTCAAACCTTTCGTGATATCAGTTAAGACTAAAAATTGTGAGCCTATGTGAGAAGCAGCAACAATAAACATGGCAATAGGTATAAGAATTAATGCTTTTCTCTTAGCTGTTTTTTTCATCTGATGGTAATTTTATGTATTAGTAGTGTGTTTCTATAAATTGTTACAGTAATGGTTTCCTATTTTTCTGGTTATATAGAATCGTATTTCTTTAGGTAAATAGTAACTGACTTATTTCTTTTCTGACTTTTTATAAATCCATTCCATGACAAAGCAGAACAAAATTAGGGCTATGGAAATAATCACTCCCATAGTATTTGAGGTATATTGTTGGTGTATTAGAATGATGGTTGCCACCATACATAAAACAAACCCTACTAAGGGAATGAACTTTGTACCGCCTGTTTCTTTAGATAATCGATATCCGACAAGATTAACCATCCCAAAAATGAGTAAAAAGCCAACGCTACCTGCAGTAGAGATACTTTCTAGTTTAAGAACATTTACTAGAATTAAAGTGGTAATCGCTGTAATCATTAAACCAATGGGCTGGTTCCAGAGCTTTGCTAAAAAGTGATGTGGTAATTCGTCATCCTCTGCTATTTCATAATTGACCTTGCTTCCTCCATAAAGTGATGCATTGATTGCGGAAAATGTTGAAATTAATGCGGCTACAGTAATGATAGAAAAGCCAATGTTCCCCAACATGGGTTTAGCAGCTTCTGCCAAAACATAATCTTGCGCTGTTGCAATTTTTGCAAATGGCAGCGAGCCTATGGTTACAAAAGCTATAATGATATATAAGACAATCACGAAGATTACAGAATAGTAATAGGCTTTGGGTATATTTTCTTCAGGATTAATTATATCAGGAGCGGCATTTGCAATAAGTTCAAAGCCTTCATAAGCTACGAAGATTACCATTCCGCCAGCAAATAATTTAATGGGGGCTTCCCATTGGGTAATTGCTAATTGCGCAACATTTGGGTTGCCAATTAAACCGTACGCACCAATAAAAATAAAGGAAATTAGAATTACTAATTTGATGATCACCGCATAAGATTCTATTTTGCCTACGACCGCAATACTATAGTAATTAATGGCTGTCGCTACAATGATAATTGCACTTGCATAAATATGGGAATCAATTATTTTGCTATGCGTTAATTCCCATAAATTTGGCGCATAAGATCCAAATGCAGAAGCATACAGTGAAAGCATAATAATATAGCTGATCCATAACAGGTTATTAATACCGCCGCTAAAGATTGTTTTCCCGAAACCTTGGTTGATAAATTTAACCGTGCCACCTCTGTCAGGATACTTTTTTGATAGTTTAACATAACTGTACGATGTCAGTAAAGCTAATATACCTGCAAGTAAAAAGGCTACTGGTGTGCCTCCTTTAGCGAGGGATACTGCAAGGCCGAGTACGGCAAAAATTCCACCTCCCACCATTCCTCCAATTCCGATAGAAATAGCTGCTTTTAAGTCTATTTTTTTATTCATGTGAACTGTGTATTTAAGTACGCTTCAAAATTATGAACAAGAGCTCTATTACTTTTATAAGGTACTCTTAAGCTGTCTTTTATATAGAACATAAAAAGCGGCTCTATTAAAGGTTGTGGTACTTATTTTATGCGTTATATAGATACGTACCCAAATATAGTAGTTTTACTTGCATTTGAGTCTGTGGTAACGTTATTTCATTAATGCTATTGTGAATAGTTTAGATCAATAATCATCCAAACATACATAAGTAATTTCAGTAGCAATACCATAGCGAAAGAGGCTAATAAACTATACAAGAATTTATGGTTGCTGTCGTTATATTTTGGTTTGATAAAATAGATTTGTAGCGGTATAAAGAGTAGAAAGGCGATGAGTGCGATACTTGTAGCCACAAAAGAAAAACCTACTATTGCCAATTCTCCTAGGAAATTAAAAGTGGCGCTAGAAAATGCTAAGAAATCATCCAAGGAGTTAGATCCACTCGGATTACTATAATCGGAATTATTCTTTTTAAATAAAAAAAAGAGTTCAATAAAGAATAGCATACTATTGAATGCTAAATAGAGTAGGAGCCAGATGGTTTTCTTGAATAGTTGTTTCATTATTGGAACAGTACTATTTTTTTTAAAATATACCATAGCCTAAAGATTATATCAATTTCTATTTTAATAGGAATCGCTTCATACCCATTTCTTAGGTGTTTTATTATTTCTTGTGTTGAAATCCGTTTTGAAAATTGTTTTCAAGTCTTACTGTTTTCATGGTCAGATTTCAATCGTTATATAATTGTGGCGATACATAGAACTCCAACTACAATTAGAAGGAATACTCCTAAAATTAAGGTACAACCTGGTTTTTCCATTTTTTTCCTGTCTGCCGGTGAGGCAGGTTTTAATTTATTCATTCTTAAAAGTCAAATTAAAAATTTGGCGGACTTTATAAAAAATACACAAACCTTTCGATCCTGCTTGCCGGAAGCCAGGTAAGCCCGAAGCCCGTATTGTTTATAGGTTGTGTTGGCATTAGTTTTTATTTCGCGTAAGAAATTTAATCAAAGTACGATTATTTAGCTTTTTATACAGAGAAAAAATCGCAATAGAGATTAAGCATAAATAACCTATAATCACATTTGTTTTTCCAAATTGAGCTATTCCTAATGCGATACCACTTATCCCAACTCCAGTTTCTTTTATTGAGTATGCATATCCCTTCGACATTTCATTAGCATAGTAAAAAGACCAAAAGAAAAGACCGGTAACAATCAAAATCGCAAAAATTTGAGGTTTTGCATGTTTATATATAGAAGGTTTCTTCTCCGAATAATTAAATTTTATTAATGTGTTTCTTATAACATTGAATATCTCCTCACTTATTTTTTCATCGCCAATTTCAATATCTTCGGTAGAATCATTTCCATAATTCACCTTAATTGATTCTTTCCCATTTGGGTGTTCAACACTACTAATATATGAAAACGGAATACTGAAAATATCATCCGGGAAAATCCCTTTATCTAAATTACTCAGTAATTGGTTTTTATCGTATTTTTTAATATTGCTCGATATTAAGGCATTTTCAGATAAAGCAACTAAATGAGGCTTGTTCCTGTCTATTAGCCAATATTTTTTCATTTTTTTCAAATGTGCTGAATATTTATGGATAAGAATAGTTGCGGATTTGTGCGGGAGCAATTTGTGAAGGAAATTCGGATGTTACAAACACGCAACGACCTTTGATTAAGACTAAACCACAATTATTTTTGCACGATGCTAGCAAATGGAGTTTTATCCGCTGGTAAATTAAGTTTTTCAAAAATACTAATCAATTCAGCAAGCGAATTTTTCTCAATCAATTCCGTATTGATTTTCAGTTCCTCTGTTTCTGTTTTTAAGGTATAATCTCCAGCGAATTTTTTAATCCAGTTTATTTCGTTCAGTTTTATTTTCTTTCCATATGGTGTGTTTTTTTTAATAATTCCATTTTCTACAGTTAAGTATTGATTCGTAATATTCCATAAAAATTGTCCAATATATAAAGTTCCAGCCAATAAATATCCGTAATCAGTCCAACGTATTGCGTCATCTTGAATTAGACTGATTACGCCTAATAAAATCCAGAATAATCCAAGTGTTAAATTTATATAATTTCTTTTTTTCTTGTATTTAATTTTCATATGTGATCGGTTTTTTCGCTGTCACGTCCTAAAATAAGGCTAAGTTATGATTAGTGCGTAGGCAATGAAACGGTATCGTTTCCGCCTTAGTACGTGGCAAAAACTTTTTGTTTCGATTTATTTTAGTTTATAAAGCAAAATCGGAAAGGTTTTTCAGCCATAGTAAATATACATAAAACTTTCGATTTTACCCTCAATTTTGTATTAATTTTAGGTTTGTTAGCAATAGTTATTTGGATATTAGTTGATTTAATTGCTCCTGTAATTCGGTTATAGTGTGTTGTACATTATCAGAATCGGATTCTTCTTCCCTAATTCCATTTGATATGAAACTAATAACACCTTCCTTATTTACAATTAAAATTTTTGGATAGGCACCAGGTTTAAAAAAATTGTCCAAGAGTTCTTTTTGGTCGGTGACAATGTCAAAATTAAATGGCTTTCTTTTCAAAAATTCAATTACTTTAGATTTTGGGTCAAAGGTAATAGCAATGAAATTGACTTTATTTTCATACTTGATTTTTAATGTATTCAATTGCGGTATTTCCTTTAAACAAGGAGCGCAGTTAACAAACCATAAATTAATAAAAGTTACTTTTCCCTTAAGAATTTGATTATTTAATTTGGAACCAGTTAAAGTGATTAATTCCAATTCAGTTAATTTCTCATCTTGTAATTCAAAGATTTCATCTCTTTTATAATCAACTTTTTTTAAGTCAAGACTTAATTTCACAAAGGTTATTGTAGAGTCATTCCGTTTTATAGTTTCTCCAAATTCATAGATTACACTATTAGCTATATATCCATATTTTTTAACGGAGGTCTTATTATAATTATCCTTTGTTTTATTTAAAAATTTTTGAATACTGTCTTTTGTTGATAGTATTTTTTCAGTTCCTGCAATCTGATAATATTCCTGTGCTATCGCAATAGAGGTTATCCAGAAAATTAATATTGTCAATATATTTTTCATAATTATAGCTAATGTTTCGGCTCGTATGATTTTGTTGTGGAATTTCACGCAGTGAACATTCCGTCGATACCAAGCGAAGATTTAAAGGTAGGGATTTTCCGTAGAAAATTCCGCCACAATGAATTATAGGCGTTGTGCCTGTTGCACAAGTTAGCAATTAATTGACATACCGTTAAAGTAAATTATTGATTGATTTCTTAACTTTAAGAATGCAAGGCAAAAAAACATATCAAGAAAAGCTTTTTAATAGTTTTCGCTTAAGCGAACGAGTTCCTCAAGACAATTTTTATCGTTTATTAAAAGGTGTATTAGATTTAAATTTTCTCTATGTTCAAACCAAGAGTTACTATGGCGACAGTGGACAGAAGAGTATAGATCCGGTAGTGTTTTTCAAGTTGTGTTTGGTTGGTTATTTAGAGAATATTATCAGTGACCGTAAATTAATACAGCATTGTTCTATGCGATTAGATCTACTGTTTTTTATTGGTTATGATACCTGCCTGCCGGCAGGCAGGTAGATGATGAACTTCCTTGGCATAGTACGATAAGTAGGACTCGTCAGTTGTTTCCTGAGTCAGTATTTGAAGAAGTTTTCACTAAAGTACTTCGTATGTGTATAGAAAAGGGAATGGTAAGTGGTCATACACAAGCTATTGATTCCGCCCCAATAAAAGCGAATACGAGTATGGATACTTTGGAGTTAAAAGTACCTGAAGATGAATTGGAAGAACACTACGAAAGGTTCGCGTGTTTAGTTCTATGGACAAAGAAACACCGCATCGTAAAAGCAAAGGCGATAAGTCAGATAGAGGTGAGCGTATTGTTACAGCGAGCAAGAAAGAACTGGGTGCTATCCAAAGCAGAAATAAGAAATGGAGTACAGATCAAGACCAGCGACCAGGGTCAGGAAACAAAGGCTCGAAGTATACCAGTAATAAAACTCATTACAGTCCTACTGATCCAGATGCTCGGATTAGTGTAAAGCCTGGCAAGGCTCGGAAGCTTAATTACTTGAGTCAGTTAAGTGTGGATACGGCTAGTCATGTCATCACCGATATTCGGGCGTATCATGCCGATGGTAAGGACAATCAACAATTACCAGATATAGTAGAACGTTTACATAAGCGTTTGTGGCACCAGGGTCTGTTTTGGGAAAATTGTGTTGCTGACACTGGCTACAGTAGTGGCGAGAACTATGCTTATTTAGAGCAGAAAGGACTTAGAAGTTTTATTCCTCCACATGGGACCTATAAAGGCGGCCCGAATGGTTTTATTTATAATAGGGAAGAAGATTATTATCAGTGTCCACAAGGAAATATTATCCCCTTTACCAAAGAGTTTAATGATTATAGAACAGGAACAAAAAAGAAAGAATATAGGGCACGAAAACATGTTTGTGTTGCTTGCCCAATGCGCAGTAGTTGTCTAGGGGAAAGTGCCCAAGAAAAGAAGTTTAGTGTAACGTATTACCGAGAAGAATACGAACGTAATAATGCTAGGGTACACAGTCCACAGGGCAGATACATGAAAGGCAAACGCCAAAGTACAGTTGAACCCGTATTTGGTACTTTAACGCAGTTTATGGGCTTACGGAAAATAAATACGCTAGGTTTAAAACAAGCCAATAAGGTGATGCACCTATCAGCAATAGCCTATAATCTGAAAACCTGCCTGCCGGCAGGCAGGAGTACCTGAAATTCACTCAAAAACACGTAAAAAGTGGAGCAGGAATGGGGTCTTTATTCATTCTTCTAAAAAAGACATTATATGCTCTAAAAAACTCACGTTTGAGCACCTTAAAAATAACCAATTACTTAACTAATTGAAAAATGAAACTGCCTTAAAAGGCGGTTACAAAGGCCATTGTTTTGTAAATTATGGAGTTGTGCAACGGTTACTTGTGTTGTAAAACGTTTTTTCTGCCTAATGAGTTTTTTCCCTGTATCTTTCATTTTTTGCTAAAGTCCAGATATTTAAAGCCTTACTTTTAAGTCCATTTGCGTTATCTGGCTCAATTACTTCAATTTCAGTAATTCCAGTTAAAGCTATTCGATAGTTTTTATTTTCCAATAGATAGCCGTCAATAAAGATTTCAGTCCGTTTGTCCATTCCAAAAAAATCTTTCAATTCCGATTGAGTTTTATTGGCAGGACTTTCTTTTAAATCCACGAATACGATTCCATATTCCGTAAGATTGTAAAATCCATTACTTTCTCTATTTCCCTTGTCTTTAAGGACAGATATTTTATCTACTTTTTCTTTTACCTCTTCTTTTGAAGTACCTAAACTTTTAATCAAGTATTCATTTCCGATAATATATTTATTAAAAAGATAGCTCGGATTTTGAGTTTTCGCTTGTGGTAATTTCACATAATCTTCCTGCGAAAAGATAGTTGTAGACAAAAATAAAATAGACATGAGTGTAATGAATCGGTGCATTTTTAAAATGTTTTACAACGTTCAAGCTATGAGTAGTGCGGAGCCAAGGAAACCTTTTTGTTTCCGTCTACGCATGTAGCAAAAGCTTTTTGTTTTGGTTTATTTTTTCTTCGCCAGAGCAAAATCGGAAAGATTTTGCGGACACAGTAAATATACGCAAACCTTAGAATTAAACACTAAACCCGCATTACTTGTAGGTATTGTTGCCCAACGTTTTTTATTAATCATAAATTTTCGGAGGAAGCGGGATTTGTGTTGTTTGTCGCGAATAATCGAAAAATACTCTCAATTGGATAGAATCCCTTATTTCACTTTTAATATCATCAAAAGAACGTGTAATCCTAGTCAAAACCTCTTTAAGCTGCTTTCCGTTTTTATTTGTATCGATTGTAACTTCCACAAGTGCTTTACTCGGAGAATCTGAATAAATTTCATTTTGCCCTTTATTTAAATAATGCTGTTTTAAAATTCTTTTTAATTCGCTTATCGGATATCCATTGTCAATAAGGATTGAATCTGATTTTATTTGAAGAACATTTTTGCGCTTAATAAGTCCACTTCCGTAAAAATAGGCTATTATCCTTTTTTTAATTTTTCCGTCGTCAAATTCTACAATCATATTTCCGTAATCATTATCAAAATATCCATCATCAATACTATCCGTTATTTGACGAAAATTTAATTTGGTTGTATCTAAATCAATTAATTCATGATTTTGGTTTATTAACTCGTTATCTGTTGGATAATATCTGATTTCTCTTGAATCGTTTTCACAATTTAAGAACAGAATAATTAACGATACGAATATTATTTTTTTCAAATCTCGACTAACGTCAAATTTAGTTATTTTTTGTTCTTATCCCTTTATTGATAGTCTATTCGCATATTTTACCCCTTTGTTTTTCTGAAAAAAACCTTAAAATTTGACGTTAGCTCAAGGAATTAATCGGATTCTGATATTGGGAATGTTTGGCAACGTTAAGTATAAGAAATCGTAGGGCAGGTGATAAGCACTTACGTTTGGGTTTATTACTTAGCTAAATATAAATATTTTGCTTTTATCTTTTCTACTATAAATGCCAAATTTTATATTTAGCGGACTTCATAAATATGCACAGACCTTTCGGTTTAGCAAATAGCCCTATGTTTTTTATACATTGTTACCCACTGGCTTTATTCTAATTCTTCACATTTAAAATCGTGATTATTAAATAACATTTTAGTCAAATTTACTATGTTTTCTGCGCTATCAACTCTAAAAATATTATCACAATCCTCAAGGTCGAAATTCCATTTTGAATTAGGCAGAATATCGTTGATAAATGGTTTAAGTTCCTTTACTTCTTTTTTAAATTTTACTGATGTTTTAAATACGTAAATCATTTTTTCTGATTTGTCATTTCTATAATTTTTTTTAAATCAGATAATGCACCACCATTAAAAACTTTTTTAAACCCCTTTTCTTTTAAGATTTTTTCAACATCTACACTTCGTAATCCGTGGGAACAATAGGTAATATATGTTTTTGAAGTGTCTAATTCGTTATAACGTTCTTTGATGAGTTTTGAAGAAATATTGATTGAGCCATCAATGTTACCTCTGTCAAATTCTTTTTCTGTTCTAACATCTAAAATAATGGCACCATTTTTTATCATTTTCCCCCAACCCTTTGTCTATTGTCATAAGTCGATAAATTCTGTTCTGAATGTAAAGTATCAGAACTATCGTTGCTATAATACCGATTGTTATTAATGCTATCTTTCTCATAATTTCTTTAAAATTTTATTGTCAATGTAAAAAGTTCCAAATGGCACAAAACAAGCTAAAATAACCTTCCACGTGGTAGTTTTAAATTTCCATTCGTATTCAATTGCTACACTTAAGGTGTTGAATAAAAATAGTAGAAATATTGCTCCGTGAATTGGTCCTAAAGTTTTGGATAAACTTGGGTTTTTAAAATAGTATTTCATTGGCATAGCAACGAAGATTAAAGCCAACAAAGAAATACCTTCAAGGAATCCAATAAATCTTAATCTGCCAACTTTTGTTTTAAATAATTGTATCATTTTATCTGAAATATGGTCTGTTTGCTAATGGTGAGAATGGCCAAGGAATTGCAATAAATATTATTATTAATGCAATAGAAAAATATACAAGCATAGTTCTATATTTTCCTAAATCTGTATTTCTTCGTTTTGCTTTAGCTGAACCTATTGTAATAATTACTATGGCAGTAATCATAAGTATGAAATGAAAAAGTCCAAAAAATGTCAAATCCCAATCGGAAATTAAATTTTTAAAATCCGAGAAATAATATTTAATAATCGGGCTTTTAGTGTAAACTAAAATTCCTAATGTAAGTTGAATATGTGCAATAGTTGCAGTCCAATGTCTTACATGATTATCCCAAGATGAAAATTTGTTTTTAGACTTGTAGCCTTTATATGCTTGAAATATAGAGTAACATAAAGATAAAAGCACAAGCCATCTAAAAATTGAATGAAGTGTTAAAGCTGTTGAATACATAGACTTCGAATATTGAAATGCAAAGTTCTGTAATTCACTAAATATGTAGTAGAAAGTATTATGCCATAATTAGGACTTATCAATCAATTCCCTAAACTCAGTTGGCGAAATTTTTTCTCGTCTTTTAAAAAATCTCGTAAAATATGATGGGTCTAAATAACCCATTTCATAGGAAATTTCACTAATTGATAAGGTTGATTGATATAGTAGATATTTAATTTCGATAAGTTTTGTTTTATCGATAATTTCTGATGCTGATTTTGATGTGACTGATTTGACCGACTTATTTAAATGATTTGGGCTGATATTCATTAATTCAGCAAAATCTGATACTTTTAAATTTTCTTTTATTTTCTTGTGGACTAATTCTCTAAATTGAGAAGTAATTTGATAAGATGCGCTTTGATTTTCAGTTCTATCTTTTCCAAACACTACCTTTAATTCAGTAAGTAGCGCATACAGATAAGAATGAATAATATCTGGATTAGGTGTTCCATCATTTTTGAACTCAAAAGTTAATCTTGAGAATATACTTAAAATTGATTTTTTTGCAAATGAATTTGAAATATTGATAATAGGATAATTTCCTGTATTTAAAAATTCAAAGTCCGAAATCAAAGAGCGATTACCAAATTTTCCAATTAGTATATTTGGATGAAAATGGCAAGTATATCCTTTAACATTTCTATTTACTTGTTCCGTTGAAAATACTGCTCCGGCTTGAAGTACTACAATGTTATTTGGTGTAATTGTATATTCTTTAAATCCGATTTTAGTTGTATAAGAGCCTTCTGTGACGAAAATAAGCGTATGACTTTCTTCTCTTGAGGGGCTTATTGGTTTTAGAACTCTTTCAGTTAAATCCTCGATTTTTAAACAGAAAAAATCTTCGATACTTTTTTTGAAAAGTTTATTTAGTTTAGGACTTGCGTTAAAGTATTCTTTTCGGAAGTCCTCAGAATTATATGTTTTTATTTTAGGCACTATCTTTTCGGTTTAGCACGATTTTTCTTTAGCTTGTGGGTAACGTTAAATATATGGCAAGTTGGGCAGAAAACAAGCGATTACTTTCGGTTTAGCCACAAGCCAAATCTTTTTATTTTGTTTTAATTTTTTTCTTTTAATACCAAATCAAAAGATTTGGCGACTTTACAAATAGACAACAGCCTTTCGACTAAACACTAATCGCCCAATTTGCTATATATAGTGTTCTAAACCTTTTTATTATTTCTCCATTTTCTTTTCTCAAAACTTCTCACATTTGAACTACTTTTAATAGAGTTCAAGTATTCCGCAAGATTTTTTAATTCAGTATCATTTTGTTTCCCCTCAAAAGCAGTCACATAAATTGCGTTTCCATAATTATCTTTTGTCTTTTCAGGAGAATCGTCTACCATCAATATTCGTTCAATTGAAAACCCTTGTTTCTTTACTTTTTTAAGTCGCTTTTCATGAACATATTCATCAAGTTCATAATCTCTTTTAGTCGTACATCGAGTTCTTCCCCAAACGAATTCAAAATCAATACTTGAAGGTTTTATTCTTTCAACTATTTCCTCAACATATTTATCGTCAGCAGAAGACCAAACAGCTAATTTAAAATCAACACTCATAGATTTAAGAAACCATTCAAGGTTAGGTCTTCGATAAATAAAATAATCCGCATATTGAAAGTCAAAATCAATGTCTAGTTTTCTTTGAGTAGCGTGTATTAGAGTTTCGTCCAAATCCAATATTAGTAATATTTTATTTTCAATTTCCAAATTTAGGTAATGGTTTAGAACGATTAGTATATGGCAAGTAGGGCAGTAGAAAGCAATAAACTTTCAAGTTTGCATTGAGCCAAAACGTTGTATTTTGTTTTTAATTTATTCATTCTTAAAAGCCAAATCAACGATTTGGCGGTGTTTGTAAATAGCACTGAGCTTTGGTAAACCACTAAATGCCCTATTTGCTATATACCGTGTTAGCCACTTTATTTTTTCCCTACAGCAATATAAATCTCGTATCCATATTTGGGTGTTGTGATTTTTATTTCACGCTCTTGTCTATTTTGTATCGTTATTTTCAATCCATTCTCAAACAAAGTTTCATTTTCTCTTTTGTAAATCTCTTGTTCTTCTGTTTCGCATTCTTCGTACTCTTTCTTGATAATCATTTTACCCGTTGAGAGATTAAAATCAACATCTTTCCAATATTCACAAAGCTTTCCCGCAATACTTGAATATCCGATTAAATAAAACTCTCCATTTTGAAAACGATATTTATCAGTAAATCCCCATTTCCAACTACTCCCACCATTTTGGCTTATCAGCAAGATTCCATTTTTAATCTCTATTTCACCAAAAGGGTCTCCCATCATTCCTCCATCTTTGCTTCCGTATAACGCTTGGCCAGACTTTTTCCATTCTGTCCATTTGTTGTTTTTTAACTTATAGACTATTAATTCACGAGGAATCCCATCTATTTCGTTTTCAGGTCCTGTATTGTAAGCAACAACAAGTTCAGCAATTGAATCCTTGTCTAAATCACCTGAAACAGAATCAACAACTGAGTAATTGTCAGGAATAGGCAATTTTTGACCATATGAGGAGTGAACCAAAGTCACTAAAAATATCAGTATGTAGATTGCTTTTTTCATATTGTGGCTAACGTTTAGTATAAGAAATGTAGGGCAGGTGATAAGCACTTTCGTTTCGGTTTATTACTTAGCTAAATATAAATATTTTGCTTTTATCTTTTCTACTATAAATGTCAAATTTTATATTTAGCGGACTTTATTAAAATTCACAGACCTTACGGTTTAGCACAAATGACCTATGTTTTTTATACATTGTTGTGTTTAGTTTACTCTATTTTTATTTTTTTTCCAGTTCGTTGTCCTTGGTCACTTATTTCAATAACAAAAGGTTTGTTATCGTTTAATAATTTAATTTGTTTTTTAAAGTCTTCTTCGTTTAGGGTTTCAATAATTATTTTTTCAATTTCATTACTATAAGTAAAAGTATAGTCGTTGTACTTATATTCATTATCTTCCACTAACTTCAGATTTTCAGAATACTCTTTGAATTCCAATCCGACTCTATAACCTCTGTCTAATCCAACAGGTTCTTGCTCATTTTGAATATTTCCAATTAAACGACCCATATTTGAAAACCACTTATCTAATATGATTTCGTTCCAATCTTTTTTTCCTTTTGAAAGGTCTAATATTTTTAATATTAACTCTTTAATTGCTTGTTTTTTATCAGTATCTTTAGGTAGTTCAAAATCATAATAATTTTCTGAATTATTCCAATTAATATTCATAGTAGTTCTTTTTTTATTTGAATCACAAGAAAAAATGCTCAATAAGATTAAAATTTGGACTATTCCTTTCATTTATTTTATAATTAAACACAACGACTGAGCTAAGTGTAGTGCGGTTGTAAGGAAATTTTTCGTTTTCGTCTGCGCACGAAGCTAAAGCTTATTGTTTTGATTTATTTTTTCTATTCCAAAGCTAAATCCATAAGATTTAGCGACTTGATTAATATACATAGACCTTTCGATTTAGCCCTAAAGTCCGCATTACGTTTAGGTTTTGTTAGCAGTAGTATTTATGACACCCAGAGCGCATTCCTATCTGCAATTTTCCATTTTCCACCTTCTTTAATACAGAATATTATTTCTCCTGAACCACATAAACTACCGCAGAAAAAATCAAAGTAGAAAATGGCCTTGTCATTTGTTTGGTTTACTTTAAAATCCGAAAACCGAATTGATGCAACGTATCTGTATTCAGAACTATTCCAATATTCTTTATTTTCTTTTTCTAGCTTCCCTAAATCTTTAATAATATACCGCCCTTTTTCATTTAGTTTGTCTAATTCTAATTTTCCCTTATTAAATTTCGTACTATCTATTAATTGAATTAGAAGATTGTCGAAATCTTCAGAATGAAGAGAGTCTTTGTAATGCATTCGAGGGAATGACGAGTCATTGGAATACCAAGTCCTAAATTCTCTTTTCGGATTAATATGATATGGCTCAATTCCTAATACCATGTCCGCTTTTTCTAGTTTAGGATTGTCAACCGCCTCGTCAAATTTTTCTTTCTCAATTTGGTAGTTCAAAGAATCTTGTTTGTTTTCTGCATATTCTAACGGCATTGGTGGAATTGGAAGTTTTTCGTAATAATATTCATCAACTAATTCAATAAATATATCATTTAGTAATTCCATTTCCGAAATAGTGCTCTGCGATTTCGGCGAACAACTTGCCAAAAGAAAGAATAAATTAGAAAATAGAATTAGTTTTTTCATATTACTGCTAACGGTTCGGCTAAGCGTAGTGCGGGGGCAAGGAAACTTTTCGTTTCCGTCTGCGCACGAAGCTAAAGCTTTTGGTTTAGTTTTTATTTTTCTTATCCAAAGCTAAATCCCAAAGATTTAGCGACATCATAAATATACACAGACCTTTCGATTTAGCCTTAAACTTCGCATTACGTTTAGGCATTGTTAGCACACGTTTTTATTTCGTCATTATTGGTTTAAAGAGTCCTTTGCGTTTTGATTATCACTTCTTTCATTTTTCTTTTCAAATACGTCCAAACGTGATTTTTGGAATTCGATTCTTTTCTCCAGAGAATCGATTTCTTTTTCTGTTTCTGAATTCCAACTGTTTACTTTAATACTTAATGCCAATACGGCAATTATTAATGACAAAACTGGAATAATGATTTGCAAAAGGTCCTTGATATTCCTTTTTATTCTGTCATTATTTAGTCGAATATATTTTTCGTCAGAATAAGCGGCAATTCCAATTCTAGGTTCTATAAAAACACCTTGTTTCTCAGTATTGAAGATTTTAATCTCTTCCGATTTTATTAATTCCGAAAGTATGATATGTCGTTCTACTTTGTCCGAATTCAGCAAAGAATCGACTTCGTCCATTGTCAGTCCTACTAACCAGCCATCAATAGTTTCTCCCTTCTTTTTGGGGTATTCGAGCATTTTTTTGGTTAACACCTTTAAAATTAAATGCCTTTTTTTATTGTAATTCATTGGGTTGATTGAAATGTGTGCTAACGTGTTTGTATAAGATTAGTGGCGTGTTTAAGTACCTGATTTAGTAAACAGATAGTTACCAGAGAAAATTCCGCAGGAATTTTCAAAGTAGGCTAAAACTAGCCATTAATTTTATACGGTGTTATAAACCGTTTTTTTCGATTTCTTCAATTAATTTATTTTCTAATGATTTTCCTCTTAGGTTTTTAGCGATTATGATTCCTTCGGGATTAATTAGAAAAGATGTTGGAATAGCTCTGACATTATATAAAGCAGACATTTTACTATAACTACCATTTTTGTCAATTACGTTCGTCCAAGTTATCGAATCTTTTTCACTTGCCTTTTCCCAAGACTTAATATTGTCGTCAGTTGAGAAACTAAAGATTTCAAATCCTTTTTTATTGTACTTTTTGTAAAGTCTAACAAGATTAGGATTTTCTTGTCTACAAGGTCCGCACCAAGATGCCCAAAAATCTAATAATACATATTTGCCATTCAATTTAGATAGATTAACGTTTTCTCCTTTATTATTTATACCGGTAATGTCCATATACTTGTCTCCAATTTCAATAGTTTCATTTTGAATATAAGTATTTATGACTTGTCCATATTTGTTAGTTTGATATTTCTCAGGGAATCTGTTGAAAAGTAGTTTAAGAGAATCTTTTTTAAAGTCGTTTCTTAGAAAGTATAATTCCTTAATTGTGTATAATGAAGGCTCTTCTGACGCAATACTTTTTGTCCTAATTTTAAATATATTATTGTCTATCTCCTTTACTTGAAGATTTAATCTTTTGAACTCTTTTTCTGCATTTTCTGATTGAGAAGACATTGATTTTATCATAAGTTGAGTTAAACTGTCTCTTTTTTGGGAAAGGATTTTTTGCTTTTCACGATATTTTACATAAACGGTATTCAATGGAGTTCCTTTTATTGCAGAATTACCGAAATCTTTGAAATCTCCTTGTACTTCAATTTCCCCATTCTCAATCCATAGTATTAAATATTTGTTGTCTATGGTATGTATTCGTGCGCTAAATGGTTCTTTCACATTTCCTTTGAAATTTAGTCTGTTATCATAAATTTTTGTTGAGTCAATAAATTCTCCTTTGTCTAAATCTAAGAGCTTGAATTCAGTACTATCCTTAAATCCAGTTAGATTTAATTGGACTGAAAATTCAGATTCTGATTTCTTTTTTTCATTACACGAAAAGGTGGTAATGGAAATAATTACTAAAAGGAATAATATTCTGTTCATTGATTATGGTTTTCAAATGGTTTATAACGTTAAGTATAAGAAATCGTAGGGCAGGTGATAAGTACTATCGTTTAGGTTTATTACTTAGCTAAATATAAATATTTTGCTTTTACTTTTTCTTCTTAAATGTTAAATTTTATATTTAGCGTACTTTGTAAATAAACACAGACCTTTCGTTTAAGCCACAAATGCCCTATGTTTTTTATACACTGTTGGCAAGTCGTTTTTTACCACACAACTTCACACGCAAGGTAATTCCAAATCAATATTCGCACCTTTACATTTCCGATTGTCGGTGTAACTGAATATTGATAAATTCCGTCTTGAACAATTATCCAATTGTCAACTGGAATTCCCTCTTGAGTAATATACATATTTTGCATTGCTCGACTTCCAATTTCAGGTGCTTTTTGTAATTCTGTTACCGCAAAAAATGAATTCAGTTCTTTTTTGGTCAATGTGTCGATAGGTACGAAGCCTAAATGTTCAGGTTTTTCGTGTTTTCTATCGCTATTTTCAAATTTTACGTGTCCATAAGCTAATTTTAAGATGACATTTTCGATTCTTTCAGGTTCAATTTTGAATTGAGATTTTCCATTTTCATTAATAAAAGCATTGTCCAATCGAGCTTTCAGTTTTGTTTTCCGCTTTAGGATTTTCACAATACTTTCTCTCGAGAGTTTGTCCAAATCCGTTGTCCCTGAAATTAGGCATTCAATCAGACACGCAAAGTATTCCTCGTCTAAAGAAAATCCATTATTACAATCCAAGCAACAAGGTACTACAGGAATATTTTCAGGATATGGTTTTTCGAGAAGGATTTTTGATGGAACGTGGTCTCTTGTATCAGGGGATTTTCCGCAATAGGCACATTGAGTGTCTAATCTACTATCACTAAATGTTTTTATTTGCCTCAATTTTCAATTTAATTTCTGGGTTTTCTTAAATGCTTGCCAACGTTTAGGCTAAGCGTAGTGCGGAAGTAAGGAAACTTTTCGTTTCCGTCTGGCGCCGCAGCTAAAGCTTATTGTTTTGCTTTTTCTTTTTTTGTTCCAGAGCTAAATCCATAAGATTTAGCGACTTAGTAAATATACACAGACCTTTCGGATTTGCTCTAAAGTCCGCATTACGTTTAGGTATTGTTAGCAACTGGCTTTTATTTTCCCCTCAATTTTTTGATTTCCAGCTTTAAATCGGCTTGCGCTTGCATTTTGATTTCAGAATCTGATTTTTCAAAGTCTGTTAAACCGTGGATTGGATTTTCAAAACTTCTGGTAAGTCCGCATTCATTTACTTTCAGTACTCCATTTGAATCCGTATGTCCGTAAAAAATCCACTTACCAAGTCCATTAATTACTGGACCGCATTGTTGGTCATAAGTCCCTTCGAGAATAAGTCCGTTTTCAGTTCCCTTAAATGATTCCATCACTTTTATTCCATAACTGTTCTTTTCGGGATTAAACTCCAGAACTTCGCCAATAAAAATGCACTCCGACTGTTCCAATTCCGCAAACTGGAAAATTTCTAGGTTTTTATAAACAGGACAGCTACATGCAAATAATCCAAATCCTATCAAAAATGCTAGTCCAGTCAGTATGTAGGTTCTTGTTTTCATTTTTCAGCTTGTTGCTAACGTCTCGGCTATGATTAGTGTGGGGATGAGGGAAGGAATTCCCGTTGCGCCAAAGCTCGAAGCCAAATCTTTTTGTTTTAATTTATCTTGTGTAAAGCAAAATCCATAAGATTTTGCGACCTCATAAATATACATAGACCTTAGCGTTAAAACCTAAACCCCACATTAATTATAGGCATTGTTGGCAATAGTTATTTTTCCCGCAGCTCTTTTAGTAACAACTTTACCTCTTCATTTTCCATGAATTTTTTAAATAAGGAATTCATAGAATCAGATGTTTGTATGGGATTATAGTCTAATTCCAATAATGACGAAACAGTTATTTGATAATTAAAAGATGAAGCTTCTCCATAATAACCTTTGATATTTTTCTTATACTCCTCTGTTGCAACTTTTAAATTCTTACTGTAAATTTTCAAGTATTTTTTGAAGTCACTCAAGTTCATTTTGTCAAGTGATTTCTTTTCTTTGAAGGTTTCCAAATAGTCTTTTGAGTATAAATCATAACCCAAAAGTTGCCGTTTATCATTTTGATTGAGTTTTGTTATGGTTTTTATATTAGAAATTGAATCAATTCCGTTCCACACGTATTTTATAGACTTGTCCTTTTCGGAAGATGTCAAAGTCATTAGAGTATAAAATTCTGCTGGATTTTTAGGGTTTTTCCCTATCAACAAAACTCTATCTTCTAACTTTATTTTTTTTGAAATACTATAATTAAATCCTCCTTTTCCTTTTTGATTAAAATTAGGATATAACTTCTTGTTCAACAGGCTATCTTTTGTAATGGTCCATTCAACAAAACCACTTTTATTAATCATATACCATTTCCCCTCTATATTTTGTTCATTTTGAGATGAGCAGTTTGTGAGTGAAAATGAGATTAATATTAGAAAGAATATATTTTTCATAATTATTGCCAACGTGTTCGTGTATGGAAAGTTGCGTTTTTGTAAGCGAGGATTTTCCGAAGGAAAATCAGACGTAACAAAAGAGCAACGATTTTAATTTAAGCACTAATCTAGCAATTTTTGATACACGTTGTTAGTTTTTAGTGCTTTTTAGATTCCAATTAAATTCTTTTTTATTCATTATATTTTTCAATTCCGCAAACTTGCTAAAATTCCGTTTGAGTGATTTCCCTTTTTCCTTTTTTGGAGTTTGAGTAAATAATTCCGCAACTAGCTAAACTCCGATTGAGTAAGTTTTAGCGTAATCTAATTTTTTTTGATTCCGCAAGCGAGCTAAATAATCTGTAAAATATTCCTTTTAGAAATTGAGTGAGAATTGATTTTTATATCTTTTTGGAAAATAGCATATTCATGTTGCGTTTTTAATTCCGCAAACTTGCTTAAGCATTAAAACTAACGGTTACGTATAAGAATAGTGCGGTTTTGTGTGCGAGGATTTTCCGCAGGAAAATCAGAAGTAACAAAAATGCACGAACTCTTGATTAAGCACTAAACTACGCATTATTTTTATGCGATGTTAGCAAACGTATTTACTTTTCCGTATTATACTCTTCCCAACTTTTAATTATCTGAAATTCTCCACAATCTTCCATTTCTTTAATCAGTTCCGCTTTGTCATAATACATTTTAAATTTTTCAGGAACAATTCCGTTTATTATTTCGATGGCAGGACTTAATTCCGAATGATAATAGTTTTGTAGACTTACAGATTTAGATTTTCCTTTTTTAGTAAATCGGAATGATTTTATATCTCCGTCTTCAATACAATTGTTTGAGTACATAACATTAAGACTGTCAATATTTATGTTGGATAATTGTCGGATTTTGTTTTTTGGTAATTCAGTTGTAGAGTAGAGAACACTATCTTTTTCGTTTTCCAATTCTCCTCGAAATGTTATAGTCAGTTTTTCGCTCGAGAGTTTGTAAAGAACAGAGTATGCAATAGAATAATTGTAGTCCGCAATTGATAATTCAAATGGTTCAATCGGTTTATTATTACAAGAAATCATAATAAATAAAACAAATGATAATATCAATCCGAATGCTTTTCTCATATGTTTGCTAACGTCTCGTATAAGAAACGTAGGGTAGGTGATAAGCACTTACGTTTCGATTTATTACTTAGCTAAATTATAAATATTTTGCTTTTATTTTTTGTTCTATAAACGCCAAATTTTATATTTAGCGGATTTTGTTAATACGCACAGAACTTTCGGTTTGGCACAAATGCCCTATGTTTTTTATACATTGTTAGCAAACGTTTTTATTTAGTAGAGATATATGGCTTAGTCATTCTATTTTAGTTAAAGTATATGTTTCCTTACTAAATTCAGCTGGAGCTTCTTCATTTTCTTCGTCTAAATAAATTTCTTTTAGATAATATGTATTATCAACTATTTTAATTATTCTATAGTCTAGTTTTATTGATTCAAAAGAATCGTTTTCATCATAAAATATTCTCAGGCTAGAATCATTTTCTGTAAATATTCTATTATATGATTCATTAGTTTTTGTATTCGTAAATTTATATGTTCCAGCAAACCACTTTCGAGTAACTATTTCAATTCCATCTCTAACAACTTCATAAGAGCCGTCATTTTCCATTTTTCTTTCAACATTAAAATAATTGATTGTATATCCTTCAGAGTTTTTTATGAGCATTTGGTGGTCATCGATTGAAAGTATTTTAAATATAGTTTCATTAGAATTGTAAGGGGTTATTTCACAATATTCATTCAATTTAAAGTAATTTTCTTCCATTTGACCTTCGTCAAAGGTATTTACTAAATTGTTATCATAAAACAATATGTTATTAGGACCAAGTGTAGATGTTGCCTCAGAGTATGATTTTGTTCTATTAAGTTTTTTTGAAAATTCTGTTGGCACCCAAACTTTATCATAAAGATATTTTTGAATGCTTTTAAATTTTAATTGTTGAAATTCAGGCTCTTTATTAGATAAAAAACCATCAAAAGCATAAGCTACTGTATTGTAGTTTGCAATTTTGACCCATTCTCCTTTCAGAGGCTTTTTGTCATTTTTAATTTCTTGAAAAACTCCAGTTTTTTCTAATATTTTTAGTTTTGAGCCAAAACCAAAATTCCCTAACCTTTTACCCTTTGGTTTATCACGATAAATTAACCCAGTTTTAGCTATTACATAATAGATTTCTTCTTGAGTACTTACCTTTTTTTTAAGTAAAATACTATCGTTTTTACTCTGTATAATACTTTTGTTTTCAGGTTTAGTAATTTTTCCCTTGCAAGCAACAAGTAAAAGTATTTCTAGAATTAATAATATTTTTTTCATAAGGTGAAAAAATAAAATGTTTTATTGAGTAGATTTTTAATTTTTTAATGTTTGCTAACGTTCAGTATAAGAAACGTAGGGCAGGTGATAAGCGCTATCGTTTCAGTTTATTACTTAGCTAAATATAAATATTTTGCTTTTATCTTTTTTGTTCTAAACGCCAAATTTTATATTTAGCGGACTTTATTAATATGCACAGTCCTTTCGATTTAACACAAATCGCCCTATGCTTTTTATACCTTGTTAGGCACTTTTTTTATTTATCAAATAAATCGGATACATTAAATTTTTTGTCTTTTTTTTCAGGAATATCTATTCCGTAATATTTAATAAATATAGTTTTAATGATGTCTGTCAATAATTTTTGAGCATCAGATATATTCATTGGTTCTTCTGGAGGTCTATGTCCAGTACTTCCGTGTCTTGCTTTTAGACCTAGAGATTGATAGTTATTTGCTGTATGTGTAAAATCATTTATTAAGCCTTTTTTAGGAAATCCTAGATTATCTAAGTTATCTCCATTTGATTTTAAAAAATATTTTATTTCATCCAAAGCTCGATACATACTAATAAACGTCATACCCTCTGAAATTATAAAAAGAATATTTCTAATAAATTCTTCAGTTTTTGCTAATTCTATAATTCTAGAAACGATATGTCTTTTCGTTGTTTTATTTGTTTCATTAATTGTGAAGTCGATATCTAAAACTGTAGGTCTTTTTGTCTGATTTATAAATATTGGACTATTGTTTTCTACATCTATTAAACGTTCAAGTTCAATAAAATATGCATTATTCTTATTTTCTTGTATCAGTAATTCTATTGCATTAGCTAAAAATGTTAATTGCAGTGCTTTATCATAAATATCAAGAGGTTCTGTTAAGTGGTTAAGGTGAATAGAAGTAAAATAATATGTTAAACTACCCGTTTCTTCATCTCCACCTTCATAGATTGAAATATCATCAGTTCTTAAATTATACATCAGGTCTTCGATAAAAAAATCGCGACCTCCTGTTCTGATAATAAAACTCCATTTATAATTCATTTTCAATTTTTTAGTTATTTTAACTGAGGTATTCCATCTAAATTTTGAAGCCATTTGTTAACTCCTATTTTTTGTTTGTCGGAGAGTTTTAAATTTTTTAAGAGATAGTTTTTGATTGGTATTAAAAAATCATCTGCTTTCACTTCGAGTTTTTGTATTCCTGTATTTATCCAAAAAATATAATTATAGCATTTTTGAAGGTTTATTAATTTCAAACTATCCGGAGATTTTTTTTCAATGTTTAAAATATGACTAATTTGATTTAAGTTTAAAGTTCCTTCTTCTAAATATGAATTGTAGTATTCTTTTAAAACATTATATGATGTATTAAAATCTTCAGATAATTTATTTTCTCGCAGTTCTAAATATTCGATGGCCTTTCTAAGGTTTAGTTCTTTTTCAGAATATTTTGATGTATTCCTCTCTTTAGAATTATTAGAAGGAATACTTTCTTTGTCATTAATTGCTAATGTATACTTAGTTAAGTCAGGTATTAATTTGAGGTTGTACTCATTGTTTATATTATCTTCAGCGCACTTTGGGCCAGAGTAAACATTTTCTTTTGTTTTCTCATCTATTAGGATGTATGCTTTTAATGACCTCAAAGGTCTATTGCAAAAATGACATATTTCGGTACCATCAGTTAAATCTTTTTTTAATGGACGATAACTCATAAATTATTTTTTTTGGTAATTGTGCCTAACGGTTTGTGTATGAAACGTAGCGTATTTAAAAGTACTAAATTTCTAGTTTAGCACTTAGCCACATTTTTACATTTTGTTTTTATCTTTTCTGTTTTAAAAGCCAAATTTAAAAATGTGGCGGTCTTTGTAAATAAGCACAATCCTTTCGGTTTATCACTTACTAGCTATGTTTTATAAACCGTGTTGTACATAGTGCTTTATTAGTTTTCAAATTTCACGTATTCAGTCTCATTCTCAATATCTGACCATTTTATTTTCAGAGTATCATTTTCTGTTGAAGTTATTATTCCTTTTTGAATAAAGTCATTATAAAATATCGTGATTTTGTTTTTGTCCAAAATATATGGCATTGCTCCATCTCCATCATAATCCACTATATAAAATGATTTTTTAGTCAACCAAAAATCTGCGTGAGGTCCATTTGGGTCTTTAGTCCAAATTCCGAACGCTTTAGTTGTGTCAATTGCTAAATTCCGAATGATTGTTTTTTCTGGACGTTCAATATTTTTAATTTCTGTATTATCAGTATTATATTCCGAAATTGTGAGTGTTTTTTTATTCTCTGTATTTGCTAATTCATTATAAGCTTCGACAGAATCAGTTTTCAATTCAGTTTCAGTTTCTAAATTCAGAGAGTTGTTTTTCTTTTCGTTTTTGCACGAAATACTCATTAAAATCAGAGTTGTTATTAATATGTAATTCAGTTTTTTTTGCATTATGTACAACGGTTTAGCTAAGCGTAGTGCGGAGGCAAGGAAATTTTTCGTTTCCGTCTGAGCACGAAGCTAAAGCTTATTGTTTAGTTTTATTTTTTCTTATCCAAAGCTAAATCCATAAGATTTAGCGACATTATAAATATACACAGGCCTTTCGGTTTTGCCCTATAGTTCGCATTACGTTTAGGTTTTGTTATATACAGGCTTTTTTCTAGTTGTTGATTGATTGTTCTAACTGCTCCTTTGCGCCTTTTCCTGGTCGATTTGCATAACCATTAATTAACTCACCTTTGGTATTATAAATCAAATAATGAGGTATTGTTTCGATGCCTAAGTCCTCAATTACTTTTGAAGCGTTTCCATTTTCAATAAAATAGTGCTGAGCATTTCCAATTGAGTCCTTGATAATGGCTGTTTTCCAATTCTTCTTTTTATCATTTAAGCTTAAATAAATAAACTCGACCCCTTTGTTTTCCAGTTCTTTTTTAAGTTTTCGTGATTCAGGCATTATTTGCCGACATGGAGCGCACCAACTAGCCCAAAAATCAATATAAAGCCATTTCCCTTTGTTTTTCTCTAATAATTCTGAATAGGTAGTTTTCTTATTTTCAATAGACGATAACTGTAGAATATCGGCATAATTGAAATCTAGGTTGTGTTTTTTTCTAAGTTTCTCTAGTTGATTTCGGTTGGTAGTATTCTGTTGTAGTTTTTTGAAATATTCTTCCTTATCCTTTACCTTGAAGTCCATTGCAATTCCTTCATAGGCATTGAACAAAAGGAAATTTTTAACTGACTGATTAAATCTACCATCTGCGATAATAGAATCAAATCGAATCCTAGAATCTATGTAAGAACCGCCTGAATTTCCGTTATTTTCAGTAATATATTTTAGGTCATATTGAGATATTCTATAAAGGTACTTTCTAAAAGAATGAAATTTCATTAAAGAATCCGCTTTTGATAAGTCAAAACCAAAATCGGTTGGCATTGACTCTTCATTATTAAACTCATTATTAATGTTTAACCATTTCTGAATAGCTTTATTTGATTTATAACTTTCCATTAATTGATTCAAGGCTGTAATGCGGTACTTATAGTCAGTATCTGATATTATTTTTGTTTTGTAAAGTGAATCTAATAATTCTAACTCCCTTTCATTATCCTTTACAGCTTCTTGGTAATATTTTGTAGTTGTAGCTTCAAAGTCTTCATTTTTATCTAAGATGAAACCGAAAGAAACTTTGTAGTGACTAGTGTATTTGTTATTGAATAATGTTTTTAATCTGTAGGAGTTGTAATTAGCCTCTAAATCTTTTGTTGGTCGGTTCGCGAATTCTAGATGTGGTATTTTGTCTTTGTAAGTAAAAACTATTGTGTCTCCATTTTTTATAAGAAATGTATGGGGTAATGAAGCAAAACCATTTCTGGAACTCAATTCCAAATATTCTTGATAATAGGGTATAACAAGTGTATCTAGTTTATTAGTCTTTGGTATCCATTTATTGATGCTATTTTGAGAATCATAATATTCAAAAGTGGGCCTTTGTATATAAGTATAAGCACCTGTAGTGTCAATAGGTATTGACCCTAGACTATCTTGGCTTATGAAAAACTTATAGCGTTGAGGAGCATATTTAGATATTAATACAATTTGTTCAGGATGTCTCTCAATTACTTTTTTGTTGTAGTCATTTTTACAACCGAAAATGATAAAAAGAAGTAAAGTTGATGTTAAACGAATATTCATTTCAGCTGTCACGTCCTAAAATACGGCTACAGATTAATATTAAAATTTAAGCGGCACTTTGGTGCACGTAATTAGGTGTTTTATAGTCTAAAGATAAATGTAATCTTTTATTGTTATATAATTTGATTGCGTTTTTTGTTGCTCTTTTAGCGTGAGTCACGCTGGTAAAGGTTTGATCGAGATAGAACTCATCTTTCAATATTCCATTGACACGTTCTGCTAATGCGTTTTCATAGCAATGATTCTCTTCGGTCATACTAATTTGGATCTTTTTTCTTTTGAGAATTTGCGTATATATATTGCTGCAATATTGTATTCCTCTATCAGAATGGTGTGTTAATTCTTTAATGTTTTTGGCATTGTATATTGCTTTATTGAGTGCTCTAACACAACCTTTAAGTTCCAAACTATCACTAAGATCATATCCTACAATTTTACGAGAATACATATCAGTAATTAAGGCTAAATAACAAAATCCATTTATGGTTCTAATGTATGTAATGTCAGATGCCCAAACTTGGTTGGGTTTATCGATTTTCAAGTCTTTTATAATATTACCATACTTGTAAAACCGGTGATATGAATTGGTGGTTCTAGATGAGTACTTCTTTCTTCTAACGAGCAATCGATTTTCTCTTAGGATACGGAACAGCTGGTCTCTACCTATTTTAAGGTGGCACTTATGAAACTCACCTTTTAAGGATCTCATGAGTTTTCTAGTACCTTCTCGAGGTAGCGTTCTTCTGCTTTTTCGAACAAGTTCGAGTACATCTTGTTCTATCTGTTTTTTGATTAGAAACCTTTTTTGGAATTTGTAATAGGCATCTCTTTTCAGATCAAAGGCATTACATATAGTACCAATCGAATACAGCCTTTCATTACGGTTTATCGGTGCTACTTTCATCAAGGCTTTATGTTTAAGTTTTTTTTTAATTCTTCAACATCTCTATAGCCCAGGTTTTCGGCGGCTACCTCAAGATAGCTGTCGGTCACCAGTTTGTCCAGGTCCTTTTTGATAAGAAGGTCTTTGAGTTGTTTTAGTTCTTTCTGAAGGGCTTTAATACGGCTTAATTCATCGTCTGTTTGCACGGTTACACGGGTATTCATTAAATCTTTACGATCATATTTTTTTATCCATACATTGATAGTACTGGATTGTATTCCGTAAGTTAAGGCAATTTGTCTTTTGGAGTGGTTTCCTTTGGTAAGTTCTGCCAGAACTTTGAGTTTAAAGCTTTCGCTATAGCGTCTCACATATCCATCATTTTTATACATATACATTGGTTTTTTGTATACATATTTCAGGACGGGTCAAGCTTGTATATAACGTGATTGTATATGAAAAGTAGCGTAGAAATTTGCGATTAATTCTCGGCTATAAAACAAGCTAAATATACCAAAATTTTCAGTTAAGAAAAGACGCAGCTATTTTTTATATACGCTGTTAGCTGTAGTGATTTTGTTCGTTTGTTTTAGATTTAGTTGAACGTCTCTCTAAATTCTTTTGGAGTTAACTTTGTTTTACTTTTAAATAATTTACTAAAACTTTGACTTTGTTCAAAACCTAATTCATAAGCTATTTCAGTAATTGTCAATTGAGTAGTAGATAACTTTTCTTTCGCTTTTTCAATTAATTTATTGTGAATATGTTGCTGTGTGGTTTGACCTGTGTGTGTTTTTAAAATACCACTCAGGTAATTTGAAGATATGTTCAAACTTTTCGCCAAAAATTTCACTGACAATAATGACTTCTGTTCTAAATTTTCATTTTTAAAATAAGCATCTATTAAATCCTCTAATCGCTCAAGGATTTGATGGTTATCAATTTTTCTAAATAGAAATTGACGCTGATAAAAGCGTTCTGAATAACTTAAGAATGACTCAATTTGTGAAACTATAATATTTTGAGTAAACTTATCGATATTCCAATTATTTTCCAGTTCTATATTTTTAATAAAAGTAGTTAATATAGTTTCTTCTTTTTCTGATACAAAAAGGGCTTCATTTATCCTATAATTGAAAAAATCATATCTTTTTATTGTTTTTACTAGAGAAGTTTTCCATAGAAAATCTGGATGGATAAGTATGATATAACCACTGGAAGAAAAATTCTCATCTGCATCAAAAGAAAAAACTTGATTGGGAGCAATGAAAAACAAAATACCATTGTCAAAATCGTACTTTTGTTGTCCATAACGATATTTTATATTACCACTTTCTGTTCTCTTTAGCGAAATTGAATAAAAATCAAAAACATAGTTTAGTAAGCCTTCTCCCGGATGGGGCTCAACTTTAGAAAGATTAATAACACTTAAAAGAGGATTCTCAGGATTACCTATTCCGAGTGCTTTATGATATTCTTTAATTGATTTTAATCGAATTAGTTCCATCCTTATAAAATTATATTTCAATTTTAAACAAAGGTATGGTACTTTTCTAAATGAATTTCCCATCCTTTGTGAAACCTGCTATATGCTATTTACTGTCCTCTACACCAAGCTGATTAAGAAAACCTCTATTATCCATTCTTACCCATTCATCAATTAATCTATCTTGATTATCAAATTTGAAGATATTCATTAAATCGAAAACTACTTTTTCTCCATTTGGCGATATGGTTCCAATTGGCGATTGGGTAAAATCATTTATAAATTTTCCTTCAATGAATGTTTGACAGGCAATATAATTGTTCTGTTCAATAATTATTCCTCTTTTAATTACTAATGGACCAAATGCAGCTTGTACAGCTTGAAAGTAATTAATTAGACCACTGTAATCTGCATCAAATCCTGGACCGTGAAATTGAAAATTTTCTGTATCGAAATAAGAGTCTAATTCTTTTTGGTCTTCGCCAGAAACTAAAAGCTCACCTGCTCTGATTAAACGTTTTGATAAATTGCTCAAATCTTTTCTTTTTAAATTCTCCATCTTTTATTTATTATTCTTACGATGCAAAATTGTTCAAATAGAATGTGATTTATGTGTGCAAATCTTTGTTTGTTGTGTTCAAAAATTTTCTCTTGTTCTTAAGAAATAGATTTGTTGTTTCATTACAGCTAACGTTGCAGCTATGGGCAGTGCAGAATCAAGTAAGCGATTACTTTTGTTAAGCACTAAGCCAAAGCAGTTGGTTTACGTTTATTTTTTTACGCCTTAAATGTCAAATCAAACTGATTTGGCGTCATTATAAATATATACAAAACTTTTGATTTAGCACCAAACCTCTGCATTGCCTATAGGTATTGTTAGCAAATCGCTTTTTTTACGTTCTATTGCGTAATACTTTTAGCTTTCTGCATTAACGTAAAGCTTTTGAATTCCATTTTATTGCAGTAATGAGTAAATCCGACTGCGCTTGAGTGAGTTTTAATTCAGTCTGGGATTGAGTAAGTATAAATTCTGTTTAGGCAAACTGGCTAATTTCTTTTTACTTTAGCAAACAAATAAAACGCCAAATTCAGTCAAAACGCCGTTCATTTTAGAGGATAGAAATAACTTGTTCGTTTCGTGTTCAAACGTTTCTCGCTTGCACGTACTTCTCAAGTTAGTTCTTACCAATGATTTATGAAAATATTTTCGCTGTAATGCGCTTAATAATAGGGGATTAGTGTTTATTGAATTAATTAAGGAAACGTTCATTTTTTCTTGATAAAAAACCGAACCAAAAAAATCAAGGCTTGACCCTTCGGATATATTTCACATCCTTATTCGCTAAATCAAATGAACTCGCTATGGCTCAAACAGCATTTGATTCTTAACGCTCTCTACGGTGTAAATATCAATCCTGCCAGGGATCTAGGCCGTAATAATTCAACATTATAGCTTTTATACAGCTCACTTGTTACTTGCAGATTATAACACTTTTAGAAGTGTTTGCTAACGTTAAATATATGGCAAGTTGGGCAGAAAATAATCGATTACTTTCAGTTTAACCACAAGCCAAATCTTTTTATTTTGTTTTAATTTTTCTCTTTTAATACCAAATCAAAAGATTTGGCGACTTAGTAAATGGACAACAACTTTTGGATTAAGCACTAATCGCGCAATTTGCTATATATAGTGTTGTAGCACGCTTTTTATTCGAAATTATTATCAGTCAATATTAGTTTATATTCAACTTCGTCCATTGTAAAAAGTCCACTTTTTAGTATTTTAAACTTCCAGTTTTTTCGGTCAAATATATTCTTATTTAAAATTCCGTTCTCTTTTTTCACAATTATAGTGTCAATTCCTTCAAGAAAATTTAGTCCTTTGTCAATCGCAGTTCCGATTTCGCCGTACTCCACAATAAGCGATTCCGATTGAGGCTTTAATTCCATCGTTTTAATTGAGTCTTTATCAGATATATTTCTTCTTCCGTATTCTAATATAGATTCAATTTTTATATCAGATTGAGTTCTGTTTTCAACAACGAATTTATTAACAACTCCTGGGTCGCAAGAAGAAAATACTATTAAAATTAGAAGCGAGATTATTCTTTTCATTCAGTTTTTCTCAAATGTGCTACAACGGTTTTGTATAAGAATAGTGCGGTTTTGTGTGCGAGGATTTTCCGCAGGAAAATCAGACGTAACAAAAGCGCACGGACTCTTGATTAAGCACTAAACTAAGCATTATTTTTATACGGTGTTAGCATTAGTTTTTTATTATTCATTTCCAAATATTGAGTTATATCCACCACCTTTATAATTTTTAATTAGAGGCTCAATCGAATTGACATAATGTTTTTCGGATTCGGTCAATTTCTTTGATTTAAGTCGGTTTAATTCCGCTATGGCTTTTTCTTTTTCTCCAACTATGGTTTGTAAAGTCAGATAGCCAATGTATTCCATTATATTATTTTCGTTTTCATAACGAATTTTTGGATTTTGTTCGAATGCAACTTTATACAAATCCATAGCTTCTTCAAACTTGTCCATTTTTTCGAGTGTCATTCCTTTCAAAGTCAGAATAGAATTTGTGTTTTGTAGTTCAGTCGGAACAGTTTCTAAAATTCCTAATGCTAATTCAGGTTTTTCACTCCACCAATATGTTTTTACTAAACTTTCGTATGTTAAAATATCGGTTGGGTCAACTTTAAGGGCTTTTTTAAAGAATACAATTGCACTGTCAGTTTTGTTTTGCATTTGATATTCAAGACCTTTTTCGTGGTATTCAATAAATAAAGGATTCTGTTCATTTTTCTCATTTTTACAAGAAATAAGAATGACCAAAATCGATATGTAGATTGCTTTTTTCAAATTAATGCTAACGTTTTAGCTAAGCGTAGTGCGGAGTCAAGGAAACTTTTCGTTTCCGTCTACGCACGAAGCTAAAGCTTATTGTTTAGTTTTATTTTTTATTGTCCAAAGCTAAATCCATAAGATTTAGCGACATTATAAATATACACAGACCTTTCGGTTTTGCCCTAAACTCCGCATTACGTTTAGGTTTTGTTACCCATAGTATTTTATTAGAATCTAAAATCATCAACCTTTTCAATTTCTACTTCAGGGAGCTTAAATTCGCTGTTATTGGGATAATACTTATTCATTAAATCATAATAATCTCGAACCTCACCGCCTTTGTCACCAAGCCCGTTTGTATAAAATATTAATGTATCATTTGGCCCCATTATTTTATAAATATATTGTCGGATTGTTTTGTCTTTAGTCCGCCCAATTTTATTTACAAAATGTTTTTCAAGCGCATTGTTTGTATCTTTTAAAATTACTGTTGGTAATTTATTTATTCGCATCTGATATTTCATTTGAAATGTCGTGTCTTCCTTAATAGTTGCCTGAAGTCGAATTTCATTATTCTTTTTTGTTATAACTAGCTCGTCTCTTCTAATCCACCATTCCATATTTAATTCCGCAAAGATTTTTACAGTGTCCTTTTCATTCATTTGCTTTGTGAAATCAGCTAGATTTTTTTTCAGATTTAAGTCTGATTGGAATTTTTTAGTTTTTCTTTCCGTTTTACAGTTTACCAAGAATAGAAAACCAATTATTATTATTATTATTAAACTCAACTTTGATTTAAGCACTGATTTGATATTATGGGTAACAATTGTATAATGAACATATGTTCATTATACTGCCAATTTAAGATATATTGAACATATGTTCATTATATCTTTTATATTTTTCTAAGAATCAAGAGGGTTTTTTATTTTTTTAAAAGTTGTAGTAGCAACATGAGTATATATTTCAGTTGTTTTTGTAGAGCTATGGCCAAGTAAAACCTGAATTTGCCTTATATCTGTACCTGCTTCTAATAAATGAGTTGCAAAACTGTGTCTAAGCATATGTGGTGTTACTATAATTTTAATGCCTGCTTTTTGGGCTGCGTTACGTACTATCTTTCCAATACTTTGACCAGAATATTGTTTTCCATACATACCTTCTATTAGATACTTTTCAGGTTTATATTGTTTATAATACGCTCTTAAATCCTTCAGTAACGAATAAGAGAGCAAGGTATAACGATCTTTATTCCCTTTTGCAGATTCAACCCTGATTAACATTCGTTTACTATCTATATCCGTAATTTTTAAATTAATTAATTCATTTCTACGTATTCCAGAGGAGTATAAAAGACTAACAATACATTTGTGTTTCAGGTTGTTTGTATTTGCTATAATACCGAATACATCTTCTTTAGCAAGTACTTTTGGTAACTTCTTTTCTTTTCTAGGTCTTTCTATTTCGTAAAACCTGTTAGGTATACCAAGAACAGATTCGTAATAAAATTTTATACTGTTGATAGCAGAGTTTATGTAAGAATTAGATTTTTTATCTTGAATTAATTTTAACAGATATGTTCTAACATCACTTTCATTAAGAGAAACTAATTCCGCGTTATTATAATAATTAATAAATGCCTCAAAGCTTGATATGTATGTTTTTACAGTATTGTTTGCATATTTTTTGAGCTCTAGTTTATCTAAATAACTATTAGGACAAACCCTATAAGTCTGGGGGAGTTGTCTTTTTCTGAACCATGCAATATTAATGGGCTCATTATTTTCTTTTGATATTTTTTGGTCAAAGAAATGGTTGCAATTAACCCAAACGACACCGGTAAATAGATCAAATATCAGGTTTAAGTTTTCTTTATTGTTTACAATGTAAGCCATGTTATAAGTGTTACTCCATTTTACATTTGGTAATTGTTTTACAAGTGAATGAATAACTTTATCAGTGTTGAACTGCAAACCGATAAAACGTTTTTCTTTAATTAAGAGGTGTTTTAATGTAACATTTCTGCCTTTTTCCATTCTTATTTTTAAGCAATTTAATGGAAACAGGTTAGCTAAGAGAATGTTATGCGAATAATATGCGTATATTATACCTTTAATTTAAAAGCATGATATTGGATAGAATATGTGTCTATTGCAAGGAAGAGTTGAAAGGAAGATCAGATAAAAAGTTCTGCGACGCACAATGTAAGAGTGCGTATCAATACCAGCAAACAAAACAGCAACCAGAACGCTTTTTCAATAAAGTTGATAATCAATTACGACGTAATAGGAAAATACTAAAAGATTACAATAAAGGTGGTAAGGTAACAGTTAGGGAGGCTGTGTTGCTATCCGAGGGGTTTGACCCTAATTTCTTTACACATTTTTGGAAAAACCAGAAGGGAGAAGTGTATCTTTTTGTATATGAATATGGTTTTCGAAAAATAAAAGAGAACAGAAATGACAAATATGTTTTAGTTCTCTGGCAAGAATACATGTCCAAATGATGGAACAAATTGTGCAGAACAAGAAGCAAAAATTAAAACAAACCATAAAATTGCCTTGTTTTGAAACCTAATTTATTTTATGCAAAGCGCATAAGTTGTTTAAAATCATCGTGGATGTATAGTTTTGTTTCCTAAAATTTAGCCCTCCAGGTACATGTTGCTAGTTTAGAAATACTAAAAATATAGCATAAAAAAAACGGTTTAGAATGAACTAAACCGTTTGTTTACTGGTAGCGAGAACGAGAGTTGAACTCGTGACCTCCGGGTTATGAATCCGACGCTCTAACCAACTGAGCTACCTCGCCATGTTTTTTTTAACGGCTGCAAATATATACTTTAATTTCTTGCCTATCAAAATAAATTTTGAAAAAAATATTCTGACACATTTAATTTTTTTATCATATATAAATATATATATTGCCCAACGAAAATACTATTTAGAATGAGTGATAAAGTAAAATTTGAAATTGAGTTCGTGATACAGTCGTCACCTCAATTGTTATATACCTATATTTCAACACCATCAGGATTATCTGAGTGGTTCGCAGACAACGTTAACTCAAGAGGAGAAAAGTTTTATTTTATCTGGGATGAGTCAGAAGAAGAGGCTAAGTTATTAAAAAGAAAAAGTGAAGAGTTTGTTAAATTTAGATGGACGGCAGAAGAGGACGATAGTTTCTTTGAAATGAAAATTATTGTAGATGAAATTACTTCGGATGTTTCTTTATTCATTACAGATTTTGCAGAAGAAGATGAAATTGATGAGTCTAAAATGCTTTGGACCAACCAAGTATCTAGTTTAAAACAAGTTTTAGGTTCTGCTTAAGGCTATTTTACTATAAAACGATATCTTTGACCTTGAAAATTTTCAAGGTTTTTTTATGCTTAATTATAACGGAAAATTAATTCCGACAACATCACACTTCATCAATCAAGATAATAGGGGACTACGTTATGGTGATTCTCTTTTTGAAACGATTAGAGTTGTAAATAGTAAAATCTACTTCTGGGAAGATCATTATTTAAGATTAATGGCTTCCATGAGAATTCTGCGTATGGAAATTCCTATGAGTTTTACCATGGAATATCTTGAAAATCAAATCCTCGAAACCATTGCGAGTAACAGTTTAGAAGATAGTGCTACCAGAATACGCTTTACGGTTTTTAGAAATGATGGGGGTTTGTATGCTCCAGAAACCAATGATATCTCTTACATTATTGAAGCCAAGCAACTAGAGAATACTTTTTTTATGATCAATGAAGAGGCTTATGAAGTAGAGCTTTTCAAAGATTTTTATGTAAACCCTGATATGCTTTCTACGTTAAAAACAAATAATAAAGTTTTAAATGTTGTAGGAAGTATTTTTGCAAAAGAAAACGGCTATCAGAATTGCTTGCTTCTAAATAACCAGAAGATGGTTGTAGAAGCATTAAATGGTAATTTGTTTTTAGTATCCGGAAAAACAATAAAGACACCTCCAAAAAGTGAGGGGTGCCTTAACGGAATTTTACGTAAAAAATTGATAGATATTCTAGGTAAATTAGAAGGCTATACGTTCCAGGAAGCTTCCATTTCTCCATTTGAATTACAAAAAGCAGATGAATTGTTTATCACTAATGCAATAGTAGGCATACAGCCTATTACAAAATATCGTAAAAAGAATTTTGCAAATACCGTAGCCAAAGATCTTATTGGTAAATTAAATGCAGCTGCTCGCTTAGGATAAAACCTAAAAGATAGGTACTTAGATAGCTTTAGAATGAAGCCTAAATAAAACTAGAAGTAGCTGTAAGAATAAATACTTAGTTCAGGCTAGGGTTCTCTGGCGTGTTAGACCACAAAAGGTAATCTCCACCCAAAGTAAGCATATTCTCTTTCCAGAAGGCTCCTGGAGCTTTCTGAATGATGTTACTCTCGTATTTGTTTGGTAGTATGGCCCATGATTTAGACGTTAATTCTTTGTCTAATTGTAAAGAAGACCAGCCCGTATAACCTAAAAAGAATCTAATGTCTTCTTCAGAGATGGCATTTGTATTAATTAGGCCTACGATACATTCAAAATCTCCACCCCAATAAATGCCGTCAGATATTTCTATACTATTGGCAATTAGTTCTGGTACCTTGTGTATAAAGTAAAGGTTGTCTTGTTCTACAGGTCCGCCGTTAAATACTTTAAAAGGCACTTCTATTTCTGTCACTAGATCACTAATAGAATAGTCTAAGGGCTTATTTAAAATAAATCCTACAGATCCGTCTTCGCCATGTTCTGCGAGTAATACAACAGATCTACTAAAAGAAACATCACCAGCCAATGCTGGTTCTGCAATTAAGAGTTTCCCTTTTTCAGGTTGTAGATGTATCATATAGTCGTGGTTCGTTGTTCTAATGTAAGATTTTTTTTAGTTTCTTACAAAATGTACCCAAAAAAAAAGCACTTCTTAAAAAGAAGTGCTTTAATTATATTACTAAAGTATTTTTAGTTTACTGCTTTCGCTAATTCAGCACCAGCTTTAAACTTAACAACGTTTTTAGCAGCAATTTTGATAGTTTCTCCTGTTTGAGGATTTCTACCATCTCTTGCTTCTCTTTTAGATACAGACCAAGATCCGAAACCTACTAAAGAAACTCTACCACCTTTTTTAAGAGAACCTTCAACATTTCCTAAAAAAGACTCTAAAGCTTTCTTTGCAGCTGCTTTCGTGATACCAGCATCTGCTGCCATTGCATCGATTAATTCTGTTTTGTTCATAATTTTAATAATTAATTGTTGTTAAAATTTCTATACCCTAACAAATTTATAAGTAAAACTGGTTAACGCAAGTAAAACAAGGGGAAATCGCTGTTTTTGTTAATAACTCTAACAGTTTGTTGATAAAGTAGGCTATTTTTTACACTTCGTCGAGACTAGTGATAGCAAGGCCTTAGCCAACATATGCATTTTCATCCAATTTTAAGCCATTTAGAACCTCATGGGTTTTCATCTTTCTTTTTCCAGGAAGCTGAATCTCTAAAAGCTCAATGAAACCGCCAGTCACAGCAATTTTGATGGTTTTTTTATCAAAAACGACAGTTTTAGCTTTTATAGAATGTTCTTCTTTTAATAAGGTGGCATCGTAAATTTTCAGAAATAATTCTGTTTCACCATTATATAAGGTAGTCCATGATGCAGGATACGGACTCAACCCACGAATATGGTTGTAAATTTTATCCATTGAAGCATCCCAATTAATCTCACAGGTATCTTTATGAATTTTATAGGCTACTTTTTCAATAGGCGTATCTGGCTGCTTCTTCGTAGTTACATGGCCAGATTCAATAGCTTTTACAGTAGTTATCACTAGATCAGCGCCCAAGATCATCAACTTGTCATGTAGGCTTCCTGCGTTCTCTTCTGGATCAATAGCTATTTCTGATTGTAGAAGTATTTCTCCAGTATCAATCTTATCATCTATAAAGAAAGTAGTAACGCCTGTTTTTGTCTCTCCATTAATTATGGCCCAGTTTATAGGGGCAGCACCTCTATAATCAGGCAGGAGGGAAGCGTGTAAATTAAAAGTGCCGTGCTCTGGAATTTCCCAGACTACTTTTGGGAGCATTCTAAAAGCAACAATAATCTGTAGATTAGGTTTCAACGCTTTTAATTCTTCTAGAAATTCTTCGTTCTTTAAATTGGTAGGTTGTAATACCTTAAGGTTATGTGCTACGGCATATTTTTTTACAGCAGATTCATTTAGTTTTCTACCGCGACCCGCAGGTTTGTCTGGAGCTGTTATGACACCAACAACATCAAAAGAATGCTGTACTAAAGTATCCAGTATGCCAACTGCAAAATCTGGGGTTCCCATAAAGACTATTCGTAGTTTGCTCATGCTTTTGCTATTTTGTATTCGTTTTTTTCGGTAATATCTATTATTTCATCTTCTAAAAGTGCCTTTATAGCACTAAAAATAGCCTCTTCTTTATAAAGGACGGTCTTTATAATTTCTCTAGAAGTTTGTGGCTTCTGCTGTAATTGCATTAAAATGGCCTCTTTGGCTAATGCTATAATTTCTACAGCAATAGGCGGAGTTTTTAAGCACACATCGCAACGTCCACAAGCCTCTTTTTTCTCTCCAAAGTAGGCCAGTAATTGCTGACTTCTACACACCGTATCATTCTTTAAATATTGAAGAACGGCTTCTATATTTTTTGTTTTCTGGGCGGTAAGGAGTTCTACTTTTTTAGCAAAGAGATTAATGGTTCTTTCATCTTCTCTAGGAACAAGAAATAACACTTCTATATCATTGTGCTGAGCGGTATAGGTAATAATTTCATCTTTCTTTAACTGTTCTAATACCTTAACAACCTCTTTTTCGCTAACGCTCGATTTTTTGGCAATGGCAAAAGTATTTATTTTAGTGTCGTACTCAAAAATTCCGCCATAGGTTCTTAAAATAACCTGTAGTATCGGCGCTATTTTGCCATAGGTATCAATGTAATCAAAAATATGATTTTTTGTAGCGATAAATCGTATACTGGTTTTTTTTGAAAATGATTCTGATAAAGCAATCACAGAATTCTGATCTAAAATACGCAGTGCGTTATACGTTAGAAAAGGGTTTAAAGAATAAGTGGCGCAGAAGGCATTAAAATTTAATTGATACGTTTCTGTACTACTTTCTCCAAAAGAAATTTGAAAGTAATTATTGAGCTTATTGTAGAGCGTTTTTAAATACGGTACCGTGGGTAAACCACTCAAAAACTGTCGTTTTACCTGTATTTCATCAGATTTGTTGGTGAGTACAGTAGCTGTAGCAGGAGCACCATTTCTACCAGCTCTACCCGCTTCTTGAAAATAGTTTTCTACACTATCAGGTATTTGATAATGTACAATAGTACTCACATCTGCTTTGTCTATTCCCATGCCAAAGGCGTTGGTAGCTACCATGACCCGCACTTTATCGTCTAGCCATAACTTTAAACGGTCTCCTTTTACCTCTTTAGAGAGTCCGCCATGATAAAAGGTAGCACTTATGTTTTGAGAACTTAAGTAATGCGTTAATTCTTGGGTTAGTTTTCTGGTACGTACATAAACAATACCACTGTGTTTACTGTCTTGCAAAAGTTGCTTTAATTGGTAGTGCTTGTCATCATCCCAACGTACATTAAAAGCAATATTATCTCTAGCAAAGGAAGTTTTCTTAATTAAGGGTTCATCAAGCCTTAAATTAGTGACAATATCTTTAGCGACTACAGGGGTTGCAGTGGCTGTTAAAGCAATGATAGGAGCATCAGGCGCTAGATCTCTTAGTACACTACAGTTAAGATAAGAAGGTCTAAAATCATTTCCCCATTGAGAAATACAGTGAGCTTCATCTATGGCAATTAGATTTACATTCATTTCCTGAATGCGGTCTTTTATAAGATCTTGTTGCAACCTTTCGGGAGATAGGTATAGAAATTTATAATTCCCATAAAGGCAATTGTCTAATAAATCTACTACTTCATTTTGAGAGATACCACCCGTTAGCGCTAATGCCTTTACACCTTTCTTTTTTAGATTGTCTACTTGGTCTTTAATTAAGGCGATTAAAGGGGAAACGACAATGCAAATTCCATCAGTAGCCAGCGCAGGAACTTGAAAGCAAAGCGATTTTCCTCCGCCTGTAGGTAACAAAGCGAGGACATCTTTCTGCTGTAAAATAGCAGCTATAATTTCTTCTTGAGATTCTTTAAAATCAGAAAATCCCCAATATTTTTTTAAAATGTCTTTAGGCTCTAGCTGCACTAATTTAATTTTAGTTCTTCTATGATAAAAGCTACTCGTTCGTCAACAGAAACCTTGGGTACTTCAATAATGGCATATCCAAAACTTTGGTATGCTTTTTCTAAGCAATCATGAATCTGTAAGGCCTCTTCGTAATTTTCATAACGTTCATTATCAGACGTATGTATTTCTTTCCAAGGGGGTAATAAAAATATCGTATCGTATGGGTGGGCATCACAAATTTCTGAAAATGTCTTTGGATATTCGGTGCCAAAACAATCTAAATAAGCAACTACATCTGGTAGGCCACGATCAAAAAATACAAGGGGATCGGTAAGTGATTCGGAAGCTATAAATTGCGATTTTCTGCCTTCTAATATACGCTGACTAAATAGTAGGGGATCTGTTAAAAATAACTGTTCAATACCTTCCTCTCTTGCTTGAAGTGTTATTTCTCTAGAAATTTCATGGAAACATTTAAAACCTGCTTTTTCTATACCATGTACCACAGAAGTCTTTCCTGTGCTTGGTCCGCCTGCAATTACAACTTTCTTTGTGCTCAATTCATTATTTTTAGAAGCACAAAAGTAATCAAATGATATAGTATTGCCGCATGCGCTACAAATGTTTCGTTTTAGGAGGTATTTGTGCGGTAAAAAAACGGGTACCGTGTAAGATAGTTTTATAAAATAGGGCTCAATTTATGGTATCAAAAAAAATCAGATTATCTTTGTAAAAAGACTTTCATGGATACCGATAAAGAAAAAGAGTTTTACGACAAGCTCAAAGAGCGTCTTGTAGAAACGAGCACCTTTCCTACTACTTATTTATATAAATTTATAGTGCCTACAGCAGGAACGGGAGTAAAAGAAATAGAAAGTGCATTTGATGATACAGATGCAGTGGTGATTAATAAATTATCTAAAAACGGAAAATTTACGAGTGTTTCTATAAGCTTACGTTTAGATTCTGCCGAGGCAATTATTGCTTATTATAAGAAGGTTGCAGGTGTAGAAGGTTTAATATCTTTGTAATCTTAGCATATCTAACAGAATTTTGTTATTTTGCATGCTTTAAGAGCATACTTTCCTCTTTATAATTATTAAGAAAAACTTTTCAATTTGAATTTAGCTAACAACGAAGTATTCAATCTAGAGTACAACACGGAGCGTCCACAGCTTATTATTCCGGAATACGGGCGTCATTTCCAGAAAATGGTAGACTATGCCATGAGCATAGAAGATGATGAAGAACGTAATAAAATAGCACAAGCTATTATTAGTGTGATGGGTAATTTGCAACCTCATTTTAGAGATGTTCCAGATTTTCAACACAAATTATGGGATCAGCTGTTTATCATGTCTGATTTTAAGTTGAAGGTAGATTCTCCTTACCCAGTGACGACGAAGGAAATGCTTCAAGAACGTCCTGAGCCGCTAGGATATCCGCAAAATTTTCCTAAATATCGTTTCTACGGAAATAATATTAAGCAAATGATTGATGTGGCTATGTCTTGGGAAAAAGGCGATAAGCGTGATGGTTTAGAATATGCTATTGCCAATCACATGAAAAAATGTTATTTAAACTGGAACAAAGATACCGTTGAAGATAAGATCATTTTTAAGCATTTGCACGAATTGAGTGATGGTGAGATAGATTTGGCAGCCACAGAAGAGCACCTTACAGATAGCGGTCAGTTCCTAAAAAACAGACCAGCGAAACAAAATTCTAATCGCTCCAACAACAAAAAAAATACAAATAATAGAAATAATAATCGCGGTAAGAAGCGTTATTAATAATCCGATACATTAAATGGGAACATTTAAAATTGAAGGCGGTCATCAACTTCATGGTGATATTACACCACAAGGTGCAAAAAACGAAGCACTGCAAATATTATGTGCTGTACTTTTAACGGCAGAACCTGTAACAATACATAATATCCCAGATATTATTGATGTTAATAAACTAATTGCTTTACTAGAAGATTTGGGTGTGAAAATCCAGAAAAAAGGAAAAGGCTCTTATAGTTTTGTGGCAGATGACGTAAATCTAGAGTACCTACAATCAGACCAGTTTAAAGAAGACGGACGCGGATTACGCGGATCTATCATGTTAGTAGGCCCATTATTGGCTCGTTTTGGAAAAGGATATATTCCTAAGCCAGGAGGAGACAAGATTGGTAGAAGAAGACTTGATACGCACTTTGAAGGTTTTATAAATTTAGGCGCAAAGTTTCGTTACAACAAAGAAGAACATTTTTACGGTGTAGAAGCAAAAAAACTAAAAGGTACGTACATGCTTTTAGATGAAGCATCTGTTACCGGTACCGCAAATATTGTAATGGCAGCTGTTCTTGCAGAAGGAACAACAACAATTTATAACGCCGCTTGTGAACCTTACTTACAGCAACTTTGTAAAATGCTGAACCGAATGGGGGCTAAAATAAGTGGAGTAGGTTCTAATCTACTTACTATTGAAGGGGTAGATACTTTAGGAGGAACATCACATACAATGTTGCCAGATATGATTGAAATTGGTAGCTGGATTGGTCTTGCTGCTATGACACGAAGTGAGCTTACGATTAAAAATGTAAGTTGGGATGACTTAGGACAAATACCTACCGTTTTTCGTAAATTAGGAATTACGATTGAACGTAAAGGGGATGATATTTATATTCCGGCACATACAAGCGGATATGAAATACAGAACTATATAGACGGTTCTATATTAACAATTGCAGATGCTCCATGGCCTGGTTTAACACCAGATTTATTGAGTATCATTCTAGTAGTAGCTACGCAAGCTAAAGGAGAGGTATTGGTACATCAAAAAATGTTTGAAAGCCGCTTGTTCTTCGTAGATAAATTATTAGATATGGGGGCTAAAGTAATTCTTTGTGATCCGCATAGAGCTACGGTGATAGGGCATAATTTTGAGTCTACATTAAAAGCTACAACCATGGTTTCTCCAGATATTAGAGCGGGAGTTTCTTTATTAATTGCGGCCTTGTCTGCAAAAGGAACCTCTACGATTCATAATATAGAACAGATAGATAGAGGTTATGAAAATATAGATGAACGTTTACGTGCTATTGGCGCAAAAATTACACGTGTGTCTTAGTGATCTTAACTAGTACGATATAAAAACCGCAAAGCAACAGTTTTGCGGTTTTTTTAGGTCTTGTCTTTACAAGCGTTTTCTAATATGATTGAAGATTCCCCTGAGAATTAGGATCAGTATTTGCATCACAAAGATCAATACAAAAGCAACTCCAATCCCTACAATAAACATGAGTCCGCTTACCACAATCCATCCAGAAGCTAGAAAAGCCATGAAAATTCCTATAACGGTAAGTATCGCTACCGTTATGGCAAAAGGAGCCACCCATTTATCTTCTGTATTGGTATAATTGGTCGTTTTTAATAAATACCCTTTTTTGCCCTGGCGGTTATCTACTTCAATAAATAAACTTTTGTTTGCTATGGCGTCATTGGTTACATAGAATTCGCTTTCTTTGGTGAATACTACAGGAATAACATGGATAATATCTGCATTATATTCTAGTTGTAGATGTGCCATTTTTTTCTCGTCAGAATCATCTATTGTTTTTACCTCAATAGTTTCTACGGTATGTTGTTCTTTGTTGAGGGTGCCTATTTGATGAAAAAGAGTATCTACCTTAGATGCGTCTTCTGTTTTATATTCGTAGTTAAAGCCAGAAGAGATTTCGTCATTTAAGCTAGCAAAACTGCAACGAAAAAAGGCATCACTATCTTTTTTTAGGTATCCAACGGTATCTTTTTCAAGATAAATTTCCATCCAATTCTCTTTATTTCTTCTTTTTTCACGGTTAAAAGAAATAAGTTCATCGGGCTGTAGTTCTTTTATAATCCTAGATTTAGCTTCATGATTAGCATATACTTTAACAGGTTTTAAAATTCGTAGAAATTTATCCATGACGTTGGTTATGATAGGGTTGGTTTGGGAATTCTATCATTAGTAACGTATAGAAAATGGGTTTGCTTACTTCTAGAAAGACTTATTTTTATTTTTTTCGATGAACCGCAGGTAAAATTATAGGATGTTTTATAGTATGTGTTTTAAGTAAATTAAAGCCTATTTTAGGTTTATTCTACCAAACGCATAGCTATAATACGTACATCATCAATTGGTCTGTCAAATTCTCCAGTTACTGTAGTTGCAATAGAATCTATAGTAGCTAGGCCTTCAATAACTTCCCCAAAAACAGTATAATTCTGATCTAAATGTGGTACACCCCCTAGTGTTTTATAAACTCTGCGCTGATCATCAGGAATAGTATAGGGTTTAAATTCCTCTGCATGTGCTGCCCAGTTGGTAATGCTATCTTTATATAGCATGTATTTTGTGGTATTTCCGCTAGCGCTATGATGCTGTAGCGAATCTAAAAGATAGCTGTGTGCACGGTCTTTTCTAATATAATGTTCTGCTAACCATCCGTTTATTCTCTTTTCTGCAATCGTTAACAGGCTATCATTATATATTTTTCCTTGAACGATATAAAATTGCATTCCACTAGAGGCGCGTTCAGGGTTACCATCACGGGCAGCAGCTAAAACCCCTTTTTTATGAAAAAGATGAGGCAAAAATTCTGCCTTCACACGATAAGGAACATCACCTTCTCCCAAAGTGTCCATAGCTTTTGCGTTTCTGCTTTCAGGATCTCCTGCCTGAATCATGAAATTGGAGATAACTCTATGAAATAGAAGGCTGTCATAGGCTTTATGTTGTACTAGGTTAATGAAGTTATCACGATGAAGTGGCGTATCATTATAAAGAGCTATCACCATAGTTCCTTTATTTGTGACCAGTTCTATACGTTGTCTGTTTTTCGAGGGAGTAGGGGCTTCCTTTTGGTTTTCTTGGCAACTATAAATAAGGATACACGTTATAAGGAGGGAAGATAACTTTGAAAATAATTTCATCAGGATTATTTTAGAATCGGTAGCATCTAAGATAATCAAATTAAACTACTAAAACGCCCTTTAAAAACCTCACAAAGGTGCGGGCTGTAAAGGGCGTGTCTTTTTTTTTGTCAAGGATGATATTATAAAAACGTGCTTTTTAGTTGTTGTATAAGCTTGCTGCCATCAGGATCTAGTTCTGTCTTTAAGGCTGTAAATTCTTCTGCCCATTCAGAAGTTCTAATACGTAATGGAGGGTTCTCATTGCTTGCAACTTCTAGGAGAACTTTAGCCACTTCTTCTGGAGTTTGATATAGATTTAACTCACTTTCATTACCTCTTTTTTGAATACCAGCCATGTATCTTTCAAAAATGGGTAGATATTCTCCTGTAGCAAGTTGACCTTCAATGCTTGTTTTAGATATGGCCGACTTCATAAATTCGGTAGCAATTCCACCAGGTTCAACACAGGTTATTCTTATATTAAACGGATCGGAAAGATAAGAGGCTAAAGCTTCCATATACCCTTCTACGGCAAATTTAGCGCCACAATACAATTCATTAAAAGGTTGCCCTACTAAACCACCTACGGAGGTAACGTTTATGATTTGTCCTGATTTTTGCTTACGCATATGTGGTAAAACGGCTTTGGTACATAGGACCACCCCGGTATAATTAACATTGGTCACCCAATTAATTTCATCTTCCGTTGCTTCTTCGGTAGTTTTTGCAAAGCCAGCACCCGCGTTATTGATCAGCACATCAATCTTTCCATCCTTAGAAAGAATAGTAGCTACAGCGGCTGCAATAGTGTCACTTTTAGTAACATCTAGCGGGAGCAGTTCAATAGCTAAGTTCTCATTCTTACGGTAGGTTTCAAGTTCAGCTGCTTTTGATACATTGCGCATAGTAGCATACACTTTATAGCCATTTCTTGCAAATAAAACAGCGGCTTGTAGACCAACTCCTGTTGAAGTTCCTGTGATTAAAACATTTTTTTTCATAAGTAGTGATTTTAATTTTACTTTGGAGTGAACAATCATTCCAAATTAGTGATAAATTTTTTTAGGCCTTAATGGAGTCCCATGCCATAGTTAACTGATTTTGATAGGCTTGGCTGATATCTTTTCGATTTTCTTTAAAATACCAACGTAAGTAGGAAAGTATAGATCCACCTATAAATTGAAGTAGCTCTTCACTCGCAATATTTTTAATAATGAGCGCTTCTTTTCCTTTATTTAATAAGTGGCTGACCGGTTCAATAGCCTTATATCCTACAAGTTTACTCTCGGCCGTAATGATTGGAGACGCCTGTAATTGCTCCATAAAACTAAAATAACTAGAGTTATCAATAAAGAAATTTATTATAGCTGAATAATAGACTTCAAATTGTTGTTTTATAGGTTGCTCGGAGCTTAGGGAAAGGAAAATGGCTTCTTCTTTCTGTTTTATAGTCACATATAGTTCATTGATTAAGGCATCTTTGTCCGGGAAATAATTATAAATAGTCCCCATCCCTGTACCTGCTTCTTTTGCGATAGCAGAGACAGGGGTGTTATGAATGCCCTTCACAATTAAAAGCTTTAAAGCTGCCGATAAGATCTGTTCTTTCTTACTCACACCGCAAAGATATATAATTTGGAATGATTATTCCAAATTAATACCAGGCATATTTTAAAAACACCTAAACCTGGCAATTTATTTTTTTATACTACTTGGCGTTCTAACGCTAGATAATGTGTTGTTTTTTCGGTGTATAAAGGAATAATTTTAATCTCACACTTATAAGAGGTTTTGTCTTTTCTGTAGTTGACAATGATGTCTGTAAAAGGTTCGTCTTTTTTAATCTTTGCGTTGATACGAGATTTTACTTCCGCTGTAGTTTCTGCGCCTTGAAGAAAAGCTGGAGTTTTATCTAATGCGAATTTTTTAGTATATCCGGTCATTTCTGAAAATCCGTCACTTACCCAAACAATTTTTTTGTGTAAATCAGTAATTACTAATGCTTCAAATTCTTGGTTTTCAAAAAGAGAAGAAATGTCATTTTCCCATTGTAATTTTTTAGCAATTTTTTCAAACGCCCGAACAGCAGTTTCTTGCTTAGATTGCACGGCTAAATTGTGAAAATTATCAATATGAAGATCCCAACTTAATAGTGGAGCCATAGCGCCTTTTTTTGCCGGTTTAACAGCAACAGTAATATCTTTATTTTCTTGTTCTGTTAATGAGGATAGGTAAATATCTAAACACATCATTTGATCCATTTCTTTTTTCATTTTCTTTTTTTTTGTTTTCCTAAGCTGTTTTTTAAAGATATTTATTGAACGTCTGCCAATATTTATCTTTATAAATCTCAAAATCAAAACTGATTAGTTCTTTATTTTCTTTTTGTATCTGGTCGAAAACTATAGCGGGTTTTCTAAAATCATGGCAAGAAAAGTAAATTTCTCTTGTAGAATTTGCAGTTTCTCTACCAATATTAATGTAGCCATCAGAATCTTTTAATTCTAACATAATACGGTCTTCTAATGTATTTAATAAATTGTATGTTTCATCGTCAGGCATACCGTTGTTGTCATCTCCTTCAAACTTAAAAATAGCAATGGCAATCCAAGGGTGAGACGCTTTAGCATTCCATTGTAAAATATCTGTATTGACAATGGCAATAATAGGGAGTCCGTTTTTTAAGGTACCATTAAAACTAGAATAACTATCTTTTTCGGTATTATGACGTAAACCTTCATACTTTTCAATAAATTCTTTTTCACGCCAAAGTAAGAAGTCTTTTAGCTTGGCTAAGGGAACAAGCTCTTTTTCTGCATCTTTGGTATTCTTAAAGATAATATGATCTATAGTAGTAACACAATTTAATTCTCCTAAGAAATTATCTAGTAAGATGTAGGCACCATGAGAAATATGAGATTCATTTTCGGGAGTATATGCGGTATGTAGAATAGTCAGTTCTATTTGATCTGGCATTTCCGGAATTTCATGGGCGTAGAAACTCATAGTTTCTTCACTAAACGTATAATCATTCATTTTAATACCGAAGGTACTAGAGGAACTGGGTTGTTTTAAAGAAGTAATTTTCCAATTCTTAAGAACAGGCGCGGCAGCAGCAAGTTCTTCCACAAAAGGAATATGCTTTAAATTGCCATCTGCCGTTAAAATAAGTTCTGCCGTGGTATCATCAGACATGCCAGATAAATACCAAAAAGTACGCTCTTTTAGTTCATTTAATTTTGGACCTAAAACATCAAAGAATTTTTGTTCGATATCATTACCACTTTTAATGACCTCATAAAAAGCTTTTTCATGTTCTTGAAACCAGGTCCAAAAATCTTGATATGATAGGGGAGCCGGAGCTTCGGCGTCTTTTGTATTAAATAACGATTTTAAAAAACTCATAAATTACTAATCTATTTTTCTACAATATTTCCATCTGGGTATTTTGCAAACCTACCTTTATTTTTATCGTGTACATGCGCAGCCTGAGGCCAAGGCCATCCGCCAAATTGGGTTAATTGATACTCTTGCATGGCTTGTTGAATCTCTTCATCACTATTCATAACAAAAGGGCCGTATTTTGCAATAGGTTCTTTAATAGGTTTTCCTTGTAGCATTAAAAAATGGGCATTTTTGCCTAATACTTTTATTTCAATAGCTTCCGAAACATCTACGATAATACCATGATTTGGAGTAATCGTTTGTCCATCCATTACAATACGATCTCCTTCATAAAAATACAAAGTTCTAGTGACATCACTTTTTGCTTTTGGTAAGGTATAGGTACTACTTGCCTCTACATGTATATTCCAGATAGCCACTTCATTTGCGCTATTTGCAGCCCAAGAATTCGGGGCAGGGTCTAATGCTGCATGTTCATTATAGGTCCCTGCAATTACTTTTACGGAGCTAGATTCGGTTTTTATAATTGGAATATCTTCGTGCCAGAGCATGGCAAAATAGGGGGCGACAAATTTACTTTTCTGAGGTAAATTAAGCCAGATTTGAAACATTTCTAGCGGGTTTGGGGTGTCAGTACTCAATAATGGAAACATTTCTGAGTGTTGTACGCCACGGCCTGCAGTCATCCATTGAACATCTCCCATACCAAAACGTCCGGCAGCACCAAGAGAATCCGAATGATCGCAATAACCTTTATTTACTATAGTTATAGTTTCAAAACCACGGTGCGGATGTGCAGGAAAACCAGGAACGGTTTTCCCGTGGTACATACGCCAACCATCTTTTAAAGTAAAATTGTTTCCTAATGTTCTGCCTTCCAAGGAAGCTTTAGGTCCCATCTCTTCATTACCTTCCGGATAATGATCTAAGTGGTATACGCAGAATAAAAAAGGATCTTGCGTTTGCCATGGAAACCCTAATGGAAAAACAGATTTTATAGTACTCATATGGCTTAATGTTTTGCGTCGTTTATCTCAATCCAATAACCTTCAGGATCTGTAATATAAATTTGTTTTACACCATCGGCGCGTAAAGTAATAGCACTTTTAGTGCCGGGCCAATCTTCATATGAGATATTATTCTGCTCTAAATTTTGTATGAATTCATTTAATTGCGATGTTGATAAGCATACATGACTAGATTTATGCTTTTTCATTACTACATCTGCTTTGTATATTAAATGGAGCTGTGTATTTCCTTGGATAGAAAACCACCTGAAACCAGGATCTTTGGTAGGATGGTCTATTTCTTTTAAACCGATAACTTTTTGGTAGAAATCGCCCGTAGTTTTTAAATCATTGACAATAAGTGTAGTATGGTCAATAGTGAAATCAAATTTCTGAGCATGGCTTATAGCAACCATAAAGAATACAAAAAAGAACAGTAGTTTTTTCATTCTATAAATTTAAGCTTCTAAGTTACCCAAAAAATAGATAAGATTAGGAATACTTTTTGTATAATGCTTGAACGCATTGGATGGTTTTTTATTAAATTAACCTATAGTTTATATTGGAGTAATGGTAGATTCATATCATTGTAGATTTAAACAATCAAAATGAATCGTTTTATCTTCTCCATTCTTTTTACGTTTACTTTTTCTGCTCTAATCGGGCAACACATAAAATTTGAAAATTATACTACAGATGATGGGTTATCTAATAATTCTGTAATTGATATAGAGAATGATCTAAATGGAGGTCTTTGGATAGCTACTTTAGACGGATTAAATTATTTTGATGGTGAGAGCATTAAGTATTATAAACATACAATAAATGATGAACATACGCTACCTGGTAACTACGTTGTTAATCTTGAGCGCGACAAGGATGGTTCTATTTGGTTAATTACAAAAGAAGGTTATATATCAAAATATTCAGGTAATCATAATTTTGAAAATTTTAAATTTGATAGCACTCCCAATCAAATAAAATTAGCAAAAGATGGTTCCCTGTATGTTTTTTCAGGGAACTCCGCCTATAAGTATATAAATGGCAAATTTATTATTGACACCTATACTGCTCCTAAGAAAGAACGTCATGAAAACTTCAAAAAAATACTTTTAGAAAAGTATCCCAGTCTCATAATTAATGATGTTTTAAGAGATGCTGCTGGTAATATATGGTTTGCAACACGGAGAGACGGTCTTTTTATTTTACCAAATAATATGAGCAATATAAATAACGCTACAATTGAGCATTACAATTATGATGTTTATACGCCATATAGTTTTAATAGTAATGAAATAGAAAAATTACATCAAGACCTTTTTGGTAATGTTTGGCTCGGTCAGAAAGATGGAGGCTTAAGTATGGCTTATAATGGTTCAGATAAAATTACGAGTATAGTTCCGCACCCCGTGAATTATCCACATTTGCCAAATGAAACATTACGAGCGATAACCAAGGATAGTAAGTCTAATTTATGGTTGGGTTATTACACTAATGGCATTTATTATTATGATACGGGAACACAGTGCTATCTTAAATATAAAGTAAAAGAGACCACACAAAATAGCGATTGGGAGCGTGTACGTAATTTATTTACAGCTAGTGATGGTACTATTTGGGTGGGTACCTATGCCGGAATATTGCGTATTACAGATAAGGGATATAAAACGTATGAAGCTGATTTGATTTCTGAACTACCAAATAACCGAAATTATTCCATGTTTGAAGATGCTAAAAAACAACTATGGATTGCCTGTTGGGGTGGCCTTGCGAAGTTCAATTTGAATGAAAACCGGTTCGAAATTTTTAAGGGACAAAATCAGTTTGATCCGTTTAATATTAGAAGTATTACTAAAAATGGAGATGAAATTACTATAGGAACTGAAGAGAATGGGGTATTATTCTTTGACACTAGAACTGGTATCGTAGAACAGTTGACAAAGGATAACGGCATTCTAGGAAATAGTATTTATTCTATTTATAAAGATGAATTGACAAGTAATTACTGGATTGCTTCTTTAGGCGGTATTAGCGTTTATAACAAACAGAGCAAAGTTGTCAAAAATATTTCGGAAGCAGAAGGATTACCCAGTCATATGGTTTACGGAATTCTTACTAATAAAAATGAGATTTGGGTTAGTACTACAAAGGGAATTGCCGTAATTAACAAAAGCACCTACGAGGTTAAAGCCTTTGATCCAAAAGAGGGCTGGCAAGCACCAGAATTTTCCGAAGGTACTTTTTTTCAAGATGATAAAGGTGTCATGTTTTTTGGAGGTGTGAATGGATTAAATTATTTTAATCCTAATGAGCTAGTGCATAAAGAGACTCCTGCTAAACTGAAAATAGTAGTAGACGGAAAAGAGAATTATGAGAACCAAATAATCAAAGATCACAATAATAATGATTTAGAAATTAGTATAGTGCCAATTAAATTTCCAAACAATATAAATGCAGAAATTTATTATCAACTTGAAGGTAAAGATGAGGGATGGCAGCGATTACCAAAAAGTAAAAAAATTATATATTCAGATCTTTCTTCGGGTGATTTTACTTTCTCTGTGAAAGAGAGTAATATTTCAACAGTAAAGCCAATTTCATTTCAATTAAAAATAAAAAAAGCGTTCTATGAAACTTTATATTTTTATATAACACTTACTTGTTTAGTCATAGTATGTGCTTTTTTAATCCTGTTATTCAAGAATAAGGCGGCTTCATCACAACAAAAAAAATTAGAAGCTCAGATTATTTCCAGAACGCAAGTTATAGAAAATCAGAAGAAAGACTTACTAACCATCAATACATTATTAGATAATAGAAATAAAGAGATTGTATTACAGAAAGAAAAGCTACTCACCATTCATAATAATCTTAAAAATGAAGATTTTGAAATTGAAAAGTTTAAGACATTTGTACTTTCAGAATTTCAAGAACCTATATCAAGAGTTATAAAATTAGCCAGTGGGTTGAAAGAGGATGTAAAAGTTCAAAAAGAAGTGCTCTGGGAAGCTGGTAAATTAGTGAATTTAGTCTCTGAATGGAATTATTTAGATCATGTTAAAGAAATTGGTGACGTAAAAATAGCTGCGATAAACCTTCCTATTCTCTTAAAAGCCAGTATTGATAAACTCAAAGTAAAATTAAAAAATAATAAAGTCAATTTTAATGCAGAATTTGAAAATTCCCTAGGTTGGGTGGCTGTAGACGTATTACGCTTGAGGTTGTTACTACAATATTTATTTAACGATTTGGCAAAGTATTCAGACACTTCAAGTACTATTGGTATTAGAATTGAAAGGCAAAATAAATTTTTAGATATCCAAATTCATTCAAATAGTAGTGTTTTAATTTCTAATTGGTATAGTATTTTACACTATAGCCCGTACTTTATTGCTGTTCAAAATATTCTGAAAGATTTAGAAGGTACTTTTAAGGAAGAGCTAGTAGAGGGATTGCATATAGCACTGAAAATACCTGTTGAATTTATTGACGCCAATCACCATCAAGTTGAAAATATTACCTGGAAGTATTTAGACCAACAGAAAGATGTACAATTGGGTAAAAAACAAATTCTAATATTTAGTGAGGAAGTAAATTTTAGTGTCGCAAATCAAATCCTTGATAATGAACATTACCAATTAGTTTTTGAAAATGATGTCAATAATTTCACTTCAGCTATTAACCATATGACTATTGACGTTATTGTATTCTACCAAGCTACATTTTCTAAAGAATTAGTTCAGTATTTAAAAAGCTCAATGGTTAATGCTTCTAATAAGAGACAAATTCCTATGGTCTATATATCGGAAGATATAAATTACGAATTACAGGAACAGTCTGTAGAGTTTGGTATTGATGTGGTCATACAATTACCTGCGAGTGAACAGTTTATTTTAAAGAAAATTTCAAGCCTTATAGAAAGGCGAGAAAATCGTGTTGAACATAAATTACAACAAGAGATATTTCAAATACTTACAGATGATGATGATATAGATTCTCCAAATGATAAATTATTAAAAAGTAGTCTTACTATAATTAAACAAGAACTATCTAACCCTTCTTTCAATGTAGAAATGTTGGTGGAGAAACTAGGGATATCACGTGTAAAATGCTATAGAATCTATAAAGAAATATTGGAGCAATCACCATCAGATGTTATTACCTCTTTACGATTACAGAAAGCAGAGGCTTTACTAAAGACGAACAAGTTTAATATCTCCGAAATTAGCTTTGAATGTGGGTATAATGACCCCAAGTATTTTGGGCGCTCTTTTAAAAAGTATTATGGTGTTAGCCCTAAAGAATTTAAAGCGCAATTGGTAAAGCCTATTGTATAGTCAAGATTATGGCAATGTTAGCTAAATGTTAGTGAAACAAAAGTGCGCTTTTTTATTGTTTTTTACCCTCCAATTTGAATGATTTGTCCTCCTTTGAGAAACAAAATTCCTCCTTTGTGCTTTCCTCGTAAAATACATTTGCTCCAAACCAAAATAGATATTTCAATGAAAAAAATGTACTTAATTTTATTTCTTGTTTTAGGAAGCGTGTTTTATTCCTATGCACAAGTAACTGTAACAGGTAATGTAATGGATAGTGAAGGGGTGCCAATTCCTGGAGCTTCAATTTTAGAGAAGCAGCAAGCAGGGGGAGGAACAGCAGCCGATTTTGACGGAAATTTTACCCTAGAGTTAATGAACGAGCATGGTATATTAATAGTATCATCAATTGGTTATGCTCAGAAAGAAGTTTCATATAATGGCAATCAAATGCTTCGTATCGTTTTAAACGAGGAAGCAAGTGCCTTAGATGAAGTGGTACTGATTGGGTATGGTTCTGCCAAAAAAGGCGATTTAACCTCGGCAATTTCAACAGTAAGTAATGTTGAAAGTATAGCTTCCAGACCTGTAGCTAGTTTAACAGATTTCTTACAAGGTAATGTGGCAGGGGTTACCGTTCTCCAACAAGGTGGTGATCCATCACAAAGTGGAAGTATAGTTATTAGAGGATTGGGATCTTTTGCAAGTGAGCAGCCTTTAACAGTAGTAGATGGTGTTCCATATTACGGTCCGGCGATTAATCCTAATGATATTGCATCGGTGTCTATTCTTAAAGATGCCGCTGCAGCAGCAATTTACGGAGCACAGGCAGCATCAGGTGTTATTGTAATTCAGACTAAAAAAGGAAAAATTGGAAAGCCACAAATCGTTGCAGACTTTTATAGCGGAATTCAAGAAGCTACAAATTTACCAACACCATTAACAGCGCAAGAACAAGCGGCAACTTATAATCTAGCAGCAGATAATGGTGGTTCTCCAAGACAATCTGCTCACGATGCATTACAAAATCCTTATGGACAGGTAAACCGCACCAATTGGATGGATGCTATTTTTAGACCAGCAAAAATAATAAACACTAACATCAACCTAAGTGGTGCTACTGAGAAATTTAATTATTTAACTTCTTTTGGTTACAATAAGAGAGAAGGACTACTTGAAGGGACTAGCGCAGAGCGTTTTAACTTTAGAGTAAAATCGGACGTAGCGTTATCTGATAAAATTACGATTGGAGAAAATGTTTATTTTTCAAGAACAGAAGCTGTAGGAACAAATACGGATAATCCATATTCAGGAACTATAATTAATGCAATTTACATGCCTTCATCGGCACCTACACGCTACGAAGATGGTAGTTTCGCGGGCGTTGCTCCAGAGAATCTTTCACAATTTGCAGGGGCTTATGGAGATGTTTATAATCCGTTAGCTTTATTGCTACGTCCTACGGTGACAGCACCAACTAATTTCATAAACGCAAATATTTATACCAAATATGAAATAATAACTGGTTTATCTTATAAAACCAGTTATGCATATAGCTATACACAATCAAATTCTAAGAGATTTCAGCCTAGGGTGCCAGAGCTAGGAAGATCTAATCCTAATAACTACTTAAATCAGAATTCCTCGACAACTAATCGTTGGGTTTGGGACAATCAAATTGGGTATAAAAAATCATTTGGAAATCATAATTTAGATATTACGGCTATTTATTCTGCTCAACATACAAATTATGAGTCTCTATCGGTACAAGGAGAAGGGTTTAGCAATGAAGAACCCTTCAATCAATACCTATCAAATGCTTCTGTAATTCGTAACCCTAGCACAGGAATTTATGAAGATGCTTTGACTTCAGCTATTGGTAGAGTTATGTATAATTTTAAAAATAGATACTTTGTCTCAGGAGCTATCCGTAGAGACAGAACTTCGCGTTTAGCTGTAAATAACCAAGTAGATAACTTTCCTTCAGCAACGTTAGGTTGGCGTTTGAGTGATGAGTCTTTCTTTGATGTTTCTGCAGTTAGCGATTTAAAATTAAGAGCTTCTTGGGGACAGATTGGGAATATTAATTCCGTAGGCTATTATTCTTTTGATGTTCCATTAAATAGTACAACGGTTATCTTAGGAGAAAATGCTTCGCAAGACAACAAAGGAGCATTTGTGGGAAAACAATCTAACCCTAATTTGAAATGGGAGATTTCAGAGTCAATAGATTTAGGAATGGATGCATCCTTATTCAACAACAGCTTAAACTTAACTTTTGATTACTTTCAAAAAACCACAAAAGGAATGATTTTACCTGGTTTAGAAGATTTAAATCAAGGAACTAGTGCTGCAGATGTAAATGGAGGGGAAGTACAAAATTCAGGCTTTGAAATTGCAGCTAACTTTTCCAATGCCATCGGCGATGTGAACTTTACTATAAATGCAAATGCAAGTATCTTAGATAATGAGTTAATAAACTTAGAAGGGTATAATAAAAGTGGCATCAACTTTATAGCGCATGATGATGATGTTCGTCAAGTATTAAGACCATTCCGTTCTGAAGTAGGAAGATCACTATACGCCATGTACTTAATTCCTCAAGTTGGTATATTTCAAAATCAAGCAGAAATTGATGCACATTCAAAGGAGGGCTCTTTAATTCAGCCAAATGCTGTGCCTGGAGATTTCAAATTTGCGGATAGTAATAATGACGGTAAGATTGATGATAATGACAAGATTTTTTATGATAGCTATCAACCAGATGTTACGTATAATTTTGGTTTAAATTTAAATTACAAAAATTTTGATATAAATATGCTTTTCCAAGGTGTTGCTGGGGTAGATGTATTTAACGGATACAAGTTTACCACCTATAATGCCTCATTAACTGGATATAATTTAGATAATCGTGTCATGGATGCTTGGTCTCCTTCCAATACTGATACAAGTATTCCGAGAATTTCAACTAAAGACGATAATAAGAATTTTGGTACAACGTCTAGCTACTATTTAGAAGATGCTTCTTATTTGAGAATGAAAAACGTCACGCTAGGGTATAATTTAGACGCTAGTATAATGAATACAATAGCAAAAGGTGCTTCTTTACGCATTTACGTATCCGCAGAAAACATTTTTACAATTACAAAGTATTCAGGGTTAGATCCTGAAGTAGGAGGTAAGGGTTTAGATGTTGCCAAATACCCACTTTCTAGAACAATCACTGCTGGTTTATCATTATCTCTTTAATTAAAAAAACACTTAAAATGAAAAATAGATTTAAAGAATTATTCCTATTCACTATAGCTATTGCAGGTCTTGGTTTAGCTAATTCATGTTCTGAAGATTTTACGGAAGTTTCTCCCTTAGGAAGCACTTCGTATGCAAATTTTTGGAAAACAGAGCAAGATGCGCAAGAAGCTGTAAATAGTATGTATGCTTACATGACTGATCAAGAAATGTTTTCTAGAGGTTTCTTTTGGTATATCAATGCATCAGACGATATGGTTACTGGGCGCATAAAAGCCGCTGCAGATAATATTAAAGATTTTAATATTTCTGGAGGCGAGGGGAGTTATACTTCTACATGCTACCCAAAGAGTTATCAGGTAATTAGAAGAGCTAATGATGTAATTCTAAATGTCCCAAATATGGAAATTAGCGAAGCTTTAAAGGATCAGTACCTAGGAGAAGCATATTTTATGCGTGCGTTTAGCTATTTCTGGGTAGCACATACCTATGGTGATAATGGAGCAAATGGCGGAGTTCCAATTGTTACAGAGCTTAATATGAATGATGAAGCTGGTAGTTATACAAGACCTTCAAGTGTCATTGAAAACTACCAACAGATAGAAGATGATTTGAAAATGGCTGTAGATCTTTTACCTCTTTTTACTTCATATAGTGCAGAAAATTATGGTCGTCCACATAGAGATGCAGCTTTAGCTTATATAGCTAAGACTAATTTATATTGGGCACAGTATGATCAAAGTAGATATGCTGAAGTTGTTAGATATGCAGATGCGGTTACAAATTCTGGCTCAGGTAGAGCTTTAATAGATACCAATAACCCTGAAAAAGATTATCGCGAATTGCATAGTCATTTGAACAATTGGGGGAGCGAATATATTTGGTCTGTAGATTCAGGTATAGACGGCGGTAGTATTTTGACCGGAGTGATGTTAGAGAATAAAGGTTGGGGTAAATATAATGGTTGGGGATATTTTACGCCATCAGAAGGCTTATATAATGAATTTGAAGAAGACGATATAAGAAGAGGGGTTACGATGTTAAATTTTGGTGACAATTTCACTTATTTCGGTGAGGAAAGAAGGTATCAATCAGAAAATTCAAATTCAGGTTTTCAATTTAATAAATACATGTATGAGTTTCAATATGAAAATCCTGTTGGGACTTATTTAAATACAAACGGTGATAATCCTTCTACCGTTTACAATGTGCCACTGATGCGTTACGCTGAGGTTTTATTAATGAAAGCAGAAGCGCTTATTGCTGACGGTAAGAATGGCGATGAGCCATTAAATTTGGTACGAGAAAGAGCAGGCTTATCCCCGAAAAGTAATGCTACTATGGCAGATCTTAAACACGAACGCCGTGTAGAGCTAGCTGGTGAATTTGCAAATAGACATTTTGATTTAGTACGCTGGGGTGATGCACAAGAAGCTTACAGCAAACCAATTTATGGAAGAATTTATTCAGATAGATCTAATCCAGATTCCCCATATACATCGGAAGTAGTATGGCCAGCAAGAAATTTTGACCCTTCCTATATGCATGTTTGGCCAATTCCTGCTACAGTAATTCAATCTTCAGGAATTGCACCTAATCAAGGTTGGTAATTTCTACACTTATTTTATGTTTTTAATTTGAAAAGGTGCATTCTCACTGGTTGCACCTTTTCTTAATTTTTAAATTTTATGTTTTTATTTAAAAGAATCGTTTGGATCGTTGTTTTCTTTATAACAATAGCTTCCTACGGACAAGAAAAAAATGCTGTTTTAATTCATTCTCATAATGACTATGTACAAAGTGTACCTTTTTGGACTGCCTTTTCAAATGGATTAAATAGTATAGAGGTTGATGTATTTTTAAAGAATAAATCTCTAAAAGTAGCACACACAGATGCAGAAATAGATGCTGAACGTACGCTTGAGAATTTATATTTGATACCACTAAATTCCGCGATTGAAAATAATATTGGATCTATACATCAATTCCATTTAATGATAGATGTAAAGTCAGAAGCTATTACCACTTTGAATGCCATTATTAAGCGTTTAAAAAAGTACCCCAAAATAATAGAACATCCTGAAATTAAAATTGTCATTTCTGGAAATAGACCAGAGGCTGAAAACTATAGAAACTATCCGGAATTTATATTTTTTGATTACCAAAAAATTTCGCATAATTTGAGTGAAGAGAATTGGAAAAAGGTTGCTATGGTAAGTACAAGTTTTAAGCAGTATTCTCACTGGAATGGTAAAGGAAGGCTTACCCATGAAGATTTAGAAAAGGTAACAAATGTATTAGCGCAAGCAAAGAGTTTAGGGAAGACCTTTAGGTTTTGGGCAACACCAGATTCAAAAACAGCATGGCGCACCTTTGTAGATTTAGGGGTAGACGTGATCAATACCGATGCTATTTATGAGTGTTCTAAATATGTTCGCAGTCTAGATTCTCGGATTCATAAAGCTACTATTTTTTCAGAGGTTTATAGTCCAAATTTCAAATCTGACAATAGAGATAAGCCTGTAAAAAATATTATTTTGATGATTGGTGATGGCACGGGTTTGTCACAAATTTCCGCGGCTGTTTTAGCAAATAAAGGAGCACTTACCTTAACACAACTAAAAAGTATAGGTTTAGTGAAAACGCAAGCTGCCGACGATTTTACGACGGACTCTGCAGCAGGTGCTACTGCTATGGCCACGGGAGAAAAAACAAACAATAGAGCAATAGGTACAGATAGTAAGGGTAAACCAATCCCTAATATCATAGAAATTCTTTCTAAAAAAGGATATAAAACAGGAATCATTACTACTGATGAAATTACAGGTGCTACTCCGTCTTCTTTTTATGCGCACCAAATAGATAGGTCAGAGACCTTGGCTATTGCAAAAGACCTAATTTCTAGTCCATTAAACTTTTTTGCTGGTGGTGGAAAATCTACTTTCAATACGTTACCAATAGCTTCAAATTTTTTTGTAATTAATCAATTGAATGAGTTAAATAATCAGAAAGTGGCAAAAGTCGGCTTTTTTCTCTCGGAAAACGGGGTGCCTTCCATAATCGACGGAAGATCAAATGTTTTGTCTAAAACCACTAAAGAGGCAATAACTTTTTTATCCAAAGATAATAATCCTTTCTTCTTACTTGTAGAAGGAGCTCAAATAGATAGCTTTGGTCATTATAATGATATTGAAGGAGTTATTTCTGAAGCGATTGATTTTGATACCGCTATTACGGAAGCTATAAAGTTTGCAGATCGTGATGGAGAAACCTTGGTGGTAATTACAGCAGACCATGAAACATCTGGCTTGAGTTTACTTGACGGAGCTATGAATACCAATAAAATTGAAGCTGATTTTGCATCACATGATCATACCGGAGTTATGGTTCCCATTTTCGCTTATGGTCCAGGTTCAGGAAAATTCCAAGGAGTCTATGAGAATACCGCATTGTTTTCAAAAATTCTTAATGCCTTAAATAAATAAAAGAATTGTCATGGAAAAACGATTAATACCATTATTTTTTCTTCTAGTGATGTATTCTTTCGGTCAGAAAATAAGTGGAACTGTTTTTTTAGACGAGAATAAGAATGGGACTTTTAATAGAACTGAAAAAGGACTTCCCAATATTTTGATAAGTAACGGAAAAGATATTGTTGTTTCTGATCCTAATGGAGCGTATACTATTAAAGCTATTCCAGGTAATTTGGTGTTTGTTATAAAACCGTCAGGCTATATTTCAAAACGCAATGAACAACATATTGTACAGTCGTATTTTCATCCTTTAAAAGAGAACATTAAGGATTATGACTTTGCATTATATGCGCATACAGAAAATAAAAAAACCAAAGTAGCTCTTTTAGGAGATGTACAAGTAGATGTTATAGATGATGTGCACCATGTTGGAAAATTGGTAACAGAAGAATTGGTTTATAATAGACCAGATTTTATAATGCCTTTAGGAGATTTATCTTTTGATAATCTTGAAATATTTGATCCATTAGCGGCTGTCTTAGGTTTAGTCGGTTGTCCTGTTTTTTATGTAATTGGCAACCATGATTTGAATTTTGAAGCCACAACTTTGAGTGATAGAGACGCTAGTTTTGAAGCTAAATTTGGGCCCTCATATTATGCTTTTGAATATGGAGATAATTTATTTTTGGTTTTAAATAATATCAGCCCTTTACCTGAAGGGAAGTACAAAGCACAAATCGATAGTGATCAATTAGAATTTATAAAAAACCTTATAGCTTTAAAGAAGGATAAGTACAAAGCAATCAATATTGCTATGCATATTCCTTTTGATGAAGTTAGTAATAAGGATGCTTTACTAAAGCTACTGCGTCCTTTTGATGATGTTTTTATTGCTGCGGGCCATACACATACCCAATATCATAATTATTATAACAGAGCATTACAGAAAACTGCAATACATGAATTGGTTTGTGGAGCAGTTTGTGGTTCGTGGTGGCAAGGATCACATGATTTGAGAGGTATCCCATTTTCTATTATGCATGATGGTACGCCTAAAGGGTATTGGTTTATGAATGTGGAAGGAGATAAACGTGAACTTCAATATAAAGTTTCAGGAGCACCCGCAACCAAGCAAATTAATATATGGGTTCCTGAAGTTAATGAGTGGGATAAATCATTAAATGAATTGAACGAGCCTTTTGTTTATGCCAATGTTTTTGCGGCAGATGAAAATACTCAAGTAGAAATTAATTTTGGGGATAACCAATGGTTGCCAATGGATAAACATGAAGGAGTTGCACCAGAATTAAAACGATTGTACAAACTCCAAGTTTTAGGCCGTTATAAAGGTCAGCCTATTAGTGCATTTCCAGAGGCAGTTAAAAATAGTAAACATTTATGGCGTATTGCTATTCCAGAAAACATGAAGGAAGGTGCTCATTTAATACAGGTAAGAGCAATGAATTCTAATTTGTTATTAAATGTACGGGAGAGCAGCGTATTATGGAGGTAATGTTATCGCTTTTAAATCCCTAATTATTTGTTTAAATGGGAGTTTTTAAATTAAGTCCATTTCTAAGATAATAAAATCAATACCTGCTTCGGTATAGGTTTTATGGGTTTCTTTTAACCCAAATTTTTTATAATAATTGGTTTTATTAACTCTTGCATTACACCACAATTTTTTAGCATTTTTTGTCTTGGCATAGGCGATTATAAAATCTAGAAGCTTAGAAGCATACCCTTTACCTTGTTCAGATTCTAGGGTAGCGAGCTTGCGAAATTGAGCGTTATCATTTTCAAAAAATAAAGAAACTACGGTCACATTTTTCGCATTATTTACTACAGCAAAGTGTTTTCCTTCTTGGTCTTTTGGAAGTTTTATATACTCAAAAGGATGATTAGGATACATGACCTCATGCCGCAGTGGATATGTTTCTTCTGCTGTAATTTCTTTTATTTCAATCATTTTATTCGTCTCTGTAACGGGTCATAATTTCTTTAAACAATTCTCCTGTAGAAGGTGGGGTGTAAGATATAGCATTCGCACCTGCTTCTATAGCTTCTAATATGGTCTCTTCTGACTTTCCTCCAGTAGCTAAAATAGCAACATCTGGATTAATATCTTTTATTCTCTTAATGATATCTGTAGTCTTGCTGGCTCCAGAAACGTTAAAAATATCTACTCCAGCTTTTATTCTTCCACGGATATCATCTTTGTCCGATACAATAGTTATGGTCACAGGAATATCTATTTTCTCTTTTAACTCTGCAATTAAACTATTAGGAGTAGGCTTGTTAAGTACTACTCCCATTGCACCCTGAAATTCTGCATGTATCGCCAATTCCAATGAACGCATACCTGTGGTGAGTCCGCCACCAACCCCACAAAATATGGGTTTATCTGCGGCTAAAATCAATGCATTAGAGATTACTGGTTGTGGGGTAAAAGGATATACCGCTATGATAGCATTTGCATTGGTATTCCTGATAATTGCCACGTCTGTACTAAATAAAAACGATTTCAAAACTTGGCCAAATACACTAATGCCTGAGCACTGCTCAATAATTTCAGGTACGGTTACTATATTTCTTCGTAAACGGCTACCAAATGATGGGATTTTATCCATAAAATTCTAGAACCTTTTTTAATTAAGAATTCTAGATTAAAGATATACCAATTTATAATTGCTCATTTAATTTTAACACCGGTGTATTAAATTTAAGAAAGTGCTTCCTTATACGTTTTCAAACAACGTTCTCTGGCCATTTTATGATCTACCATTTTATCCGGATAAGTAAGCTCCTGTAAATCTGTTACCCATTTATTGATGTATTCTTTTTGTTTATCAAATTTATCGATCTGTGTCATGGGATTAAAAATCCGGAAGTACGGAGCAGCATCAACACCGCTACCTGCCGCCCATTGCCAGTTACCAACATTGGCACTCAAATCAAAATCTAAAAGTTTTTCTGCAAAATAAGCTTCTCCCCAACGCCAATCTATTAATAAGTGTTTGCATAAAAAACTAGCGACCAACATACGCACTCTGTTATGCATATACCCTGTGGTATTAAGCTCGCGCATACCCGCATCTACTAGCGCGTAGCCCGTTTCTCCTTTTTTCCATTTTTCGAATTCAGCCTCATTATTGCGCCATTCGATGCGATCATACTTAGCCCTGAAAGCATTTTTTGTAGTATGTGGAAAATGCCAAAGAATTTGCATGAAAAATTCGCGCCAAATAAGCTCACTCCAAAACACTTCATTTTTCTCAGAGATAGCGCGTTTGGTTATCTCACGAATAGAAACGGTACCAAAGCGCAAATGTGGTCCTAAGTGTGAAGTGCCATTTTCAATAGCAGGGTAGTTGCGGGTGTCCTCATAGTTTTGAATCACCTTAGCACTAGCGGTATAGTTGGGGACTTTTATTTTTGAGGTTTCAAATCCCATATCCGATAAACTCAAATTCGGGAGCCTGCTATGGGCAATGAAATTTTTAAAATATTTTTTAGTGTTATAGGTTTTTAAATCTTTTTTCGAATCAAAAATAGACTTCCATTTGTTTTTGTATGGCGTATAGACCACATAAGGATCTCCATCATCTTTTAAAACATCCCCCTTTTCAAAAATTACTTGATCTTTATAGGAATGAAATTCAACATCATTATCTTTTAAATAGTCTTGAATTTTTGTATCTCTTTCGGTAGCATATGGCTCATAATCACGATTGGTATAGACGGCTTGTACTTCATAATCTTCCAGCAGACTTTTAAAAATTTCCTGTGGCGTTCCATGATAGAGAGCCAAAGAACTTTCAACCGTTTCTTGGAGTATATTTCTCATACTTTCCAATTGATTAAAAATAAAACTCACACGAGCATCATCCTTAGGTAAATTTTCAAGAATGTCTTTATCAAAAATAAAAATAGGAAGAACAGGGTAATCGCTTTGAAGGGAATGATATAAACCAATATTGTCTTCTAATCGTAGGTCTCTTCTAAACCAAAATATTGAAATTTTCTTACTCATTAAACTGTTTTGAAATACGATTAATTTATATTAAGACTAGACATACCTCCGTCAACGCCTACAACTTGTCCGGTCATCCAAGTACTATTATCACTCAATAAAAATACAGAAATTGCGGCAATATCTTCCGGGGTACCTACGCGCTTTAAAGGATGTCTTTCAGACATCATTTCAATTTTCTTATCGTTATTCAATAAACGTTTCGCAAGAGGTGTATTTACTAAAGACGGAGCAATGACATTCACTCTAATTTTTGGAGCGTATTCGGCAGCCATAGATTTAGCAAAGCCTTCAATAGCTCCTTTTGCTGCAGCAACACTGGTGTGAAATGGCATACCGGTACCTACAGCAACCGTACTGAAAAAGACCATACTAGAATTTTCTGCCATTTTTGAAATAATAGATTTAACTACTTTAACCATGCTGAAAAAATTGAGTTCCATATCTTCATGGAAGGTATCTAAACTCATCATCTTAAAAGGTTTTAGATTGATACTCCCTGGACAAAATACAAATCCGTCTAAGGTATCGGGTAGGAGTGAAGTATCTAATTCATCAGTTAAAGCATCAAACGGAATATGTGTTATTGACAGATCTTCCAAAGCTTCTTTGGTTCTAGATGCTATAAATACATTATGATTTTCATGTAATGCTTTGGCTATTGATAAACCAATACCGTGAGAGCCCCCTATAAGGAGTATATTTTTTTTCATCGTTATATTTTTTTTAGTTCAAGATAATTTTTGGCTCCTTCTATGGTGCCAAATAGAGACGTAAGTTTATCTTCTCTATATTTGAATATGGTAGTTAATTGTTTTTTTATAAATAGGCCATGCACCAGTTGGCCTAGCCAGCCAAATGGAATTTTATAATCTATGATGTCTTCCATTTCTACACCCTGTGCTGTTGCTGTAATAAAATGTTTGTGATGCCAAAGTGCATACGGTCCATATCGCTGTTCATCAACGAAATAAGTACCCTTTTCAACATGCGTTATTTCTGTTACCCAACGCGTTTTAATACCCGCAATCGGCGAAACATTATATTGTATAATTTGCCCGGCATACATTTTCTTATCGGCACCAGATAAAATCTCAAACCCCATAGCATCTGGAGTAATCACTTTTAAATTAGCAGGGTCAGATAGGAAGCTCCAAGCTTTCTCTTTAGAAATTGGTAATTGTTGCTTTGAATGTAATCTGTAAAGTCGCATTCTGTAAATTTTGTTTAAAGTTACAAATTAATGTTTAAACAAAAATCACATTGCTAAATAATTTTTCAATATTCTTATTTAAGGATTTGTTAACAATTGATGGATTCCTTTATTAGTAGCTTTGTTAAAATTAAATAACTAATTATCATGAAAAGAACACTATTTTTATTTTTGGCACTTTGCGCTGGTTTTGCAGTGAATGCTCAAATAACAACCCCACAAGCAAGCCCTGCTGCTAAAGTAACACAAGTTGTTGGTTTAACAGATGTAACCTTAGAATACTCTAGACCAGCAATGCGTGGTAGAACGGTATTTGGAGATTTGGTACCTTTTGACAAAATGTGGAGAACAGGAGCTAATAAAAACTCAATTGTTACTTTTAGCAATGATGTAAAAGTTGCAGGGAAAGAACTTAAAGCAGGTTCATATGCCATTTTTACAGTTCCAGGAGAAGCAGTTTGGGAGGTTAATTTTTACACGAACACAGAAAACTGGGGAACACCAGAAAGTTGGGATGCAAGTAAAGTGGCCGCAGTAGTAAAAATAAATCCAACAACAACTGCAGATAAAGCAGAATCTTTCACATTAGCAATCAATCACATTTCAGATAATGGTGCGCATTTAGAAATATCTTGGGATACGACTAAAGTTGCTATTCCTTTTGAAGTTCCTACGGATGCTACAGTGATGGAAGGAATAAGTAAAGTGATGGCAGGTCCTGGCGCTGGCGATTATTATGCATCTGCAGTATACTACTTAAATTCTGGTAAAGATATTAAGCAAGCCAAAGAATGGATAGACAAGGCTATGTCAATGACTGAGAAACCAGCATTTTGGCAACTAAGACAACAATCGCTTATCTATGCAAAAGCAGGTGATAAAAAAGGCGCTATTGAAGCAGCTAAAAAATCTTTAGCAGCGGCAGAAATAGCGAAGAATATGGATTACGTTAAAATGAACAAAGATTCATTAAAAGAATGGGGCGCAAAATAATAAAGGCACTCTAAAAAGTAAAAGCGCTTCATTTGTAAAATGAAGCGCTTTTTTTTATGCTTCTATTGAGGGTGTTTTAAGAATATTATCAAACAACTGTAAGAAAATTGAAATCCCCATAACCAGGCCACAACCTATTAAGTTCAGAAGTAAGTAACTCACTTTTTCCTCTCCTTCTGGCATGCTGTAAATAAAGAAATAATAGATGGCAATTACTAAAAATTGTGTAATGATTGCCCCTATAAAAACAGCATTTCCTTTTACAAATTTGATAAAAAAGGCAAGTAAAAATATCCCTAGAACATTCCCGTAAAATATAGAACCTATAATATTTACCAATTGTATTAAGTTGTCAAATAAATTAGAAACACACGCAATGCCTATGGCTATAACGCCCCAAATGAGGGTAAACCATTTAGACATATTTACATAGTATTCTTGTGGTTTTTCTCCTCTTTTTTCGGTGTGTCTTTTATAAATGTCAAGGGCCGTAATAGTTCCTAAGGCATTTAATTCTGATGCGGTTGAAGACATTGCTGCAGATAGTATAACAGCAAGTAGCAAGCCTATAAGTCCTTTTGGGAGGTAATTTAGTATAAAGTGAATAAAGACATAATCCTTATCATTGGTTTCTATATTAGGATCTGCTTCACTTATTACCTCACGGGCTGCAGCTCTATTTTTTTTGTCTTTATTATTTACAGAAATAATATGCTGTTTTGCTTCTACAGTAGCATCATACTCTTTGATGTCTAATGCTGCAGAAAACTCATCTTGCGCTATTTTTTTTTCTATAGCTAGTTCTTCATGTGCTTGCTCTAATAATTTGTAATCTTCTGCATATTCAGAGTCATATACCGCCGAAGTTGCAGCAGGATTAAAATTTAAGGGAGAAGGATTGTATTGGTAAAAAACAAAAACTAAAACTCCTAGAAGTAAAATAAAGAACTGCATCGGGATTTTAAAAATACCGTTGAAAATAAGACCAAGCTGACTTTCTCTAACAGATTTTCCAGAAAGATAACGTTGTACTTGGCTTTGATCTGTACCAAAATATGCTAGGAAAAGGAAAAGACCTCCGGTGATTCCATTCCAAAAAGTGTAGCGCTTGGAAGTATCAAAACTAAAATCTAAAATATCTAATTTTCCGCTAGCACCTGCAACTTTTAAAGCTTTGCTAAAAGTTATATCTTCGGGTAAATACCCCAAGATATAAAAGAAGGCTACAAACATACCCAGCATAATAATAAACATTTGCTGTTTTTGAGTAACGTTTACGGCCTTAGTACCTCCAGAAACGGTATAAATAGTTACAATGGTACCAATGATAATGTTTAAAGTGAGTAAATCCCACCCTAGAACGGCAGATAATATAATAGAAGGTGCGTAGATCGTAATTCCCGCGGCTAAACCCCTTTGAATTAAAAATAGTAGCGCGGCAAGTGTTCTGGTTTTTACATCAAATCTAGATTCTAAAAACTCGTAAGCAGTGTACACTTTTAAGCGGTGATACAGCGGAACAAACACAATACAAATGATGACCATGGCAATAGGTAGGCCAAAATAAAATTGAACAAATCCCATCCCGTCATGAAATGCTTGTCCTGGAGTAGATAAGAAGGTGATAGCACTGGCTTGTGTAGCCATCACTGATAATCCGACAGTAGTCCAATTGGCTTCTTTACCACCTAGAACATAGTCTTTTACGTTCTTACTGCCTTTTGTTTTCCAAACTCCATAACCTACAATAAAAGCTAAGGTGCCTATTAATATACTCCAATCAATCGCTTCCATATTACCTGTTTCCTGTCATAATGAAGTAAAATACTATGATGTAAATAATATTCAATATAAGTACTAGAGAGTACTCATTTTTCCAACTAAACTTATCATCCATAGCAGTTAATCTTTTAATTTTTTATCAGCACTAACGGTTGTTTTTCCAACAGACAGCATATTGGCAAACAACTTATAGGCACCTGTAACTCCAGCAGGTAATTCTCTGAAGAAACTGAGTCCTGTATAAATATAGGTTCCTTTTCCATAAGGAGCGATAAGTAAGCTCCCTTTTTTTTCTGTTTCCCCTTCATCTTGCATTCCTAAAACAGCGGTAAACTCCTTGCTCCAAGCACTTGGAAAGTATAATCCTCGCTCTTGGATCCAACCGTTAAAATCATCATCTGAAATTTTATTCGGAAAATTCAATAGCGAATTCTTTTTATCTAAAATATGGACAGTTGCATTTTCATCGGTTACACGATCTCTTGATAAGGTAAGATCAAAAGGGGCAATGTTTTCAAATTGATCACTCCATCTGCCGGCTGTATTGTATTGTACAATCATGGTGCCGCCATTTTTTACATAATCTAAAAGATTTTTCTGCTTGAACTTTAATTCCGTAACAACATTGTATGCTCGTATACCTAATACGATGGCATCGTATTTTTTAAGTGATGCATCAGAAATACTTAAAGGATCTATCTCTTGTACCGTATATCCTATCTGTTTTAAACTTTCAGGAACTTTATCTCCGGCACCAACAATATATCCAATATACTGCCCTGCTTTTTTAATATCTAAGCGTACCACTTTTGTCTCCGCAGGCATTAATACCGTTTGTTCAGGAATATGATCATAGTTTATAGAAATCAATTCTTTAGAAATTTCAAATCCGTCAATCTTTACAATAGGAGAGAGGTAACTTTCATCTTGTGTAGCAGGTGGTGTAACGGTGAAAATAAGGGTCTTCTCATCATTTTTCTTAGCAATAGTAAAGGGCAATGATGGGGTGTTAATCTTCCATCCTTTTGCATGTTGAAGCATTACTTCACCGATGGCATTATCTTTATGAGCTTTAACAGTAACCGCTATTTGCTTTGATGTTCCGTCTGCAAAAATTAGTACTTTATCTTTTATAGCTGCTGTAGCTGAAGGAACTATTTCAAAAGGTTGGTATAATTCTCCTTTATCTGGCTTTGAATACCTATAGACTACAGGTTTCGTAATTACAATTGTTTCCCCTTCAATATTTAAAGTGAAGTTCACATGAAATGGTCTAGGTGTTTCCGGATTTCCTATTAACTCCTGATCCTTAATGGTATACGTGCCTAAGGTTCCTTTTTCATTTAACCAATATGGATTGGTATATTTAGCTGATGCAGGTATGTTTAGCGCCAGTGTATTTTTGTATTCAATATTATTTTTAAGAGCGGCACCCTCAATAACAACTTCATCAGGATTAAGCTCTAAGGCCTGCAATTGTATATTGGCATCACTTCTATTGATGGCTTCAATTGCTATATCAATAACCTCACCTGGTACCGCAAATGATGATGTTGCAGAAGCTTCTAAATAAAGACCCGTTACCGCTTCTATAATGGCAAGTAGCTCTTTTTCTTTTTCTACTTTCCAATCTAAATCTTTGCTATTTTGCAGTAATTTGTAAGCTTTAAGTAGTTCAGGAAGGTGTATCGAAGGATTTTTAAAATTAAAGTTTTCTTCTACTTGGTATAAAATAGCACCAATTGCTTTTCCGCCATCAATACGGGTCCATGTCGTGTTAATTCCGTCAAAAATATCGCTCTTGTCTTTAGGTAAATCTCCTTTTAAAAGTTCGATGTATTCTGTTTCAGAACCTCTTGAAGTGAGCCTTCCAAAACCTTGACATAAATGCTGACTTCTAGCCATATCTGCAATCTCATTGTTAGAAAGCCCTAGGTTAGGATAGTATACACCAGTATCTACATTTAATAAATTAGTTTTATCTGCTTCATCAAATTTTTCTTGACTTCCGTAAAACCACCAAGAAGTGTTGAAAAACAAACGTTTAGGTTGCCATGTACTTGTTTTTGAAAGCTGATCTGGATAGCTAGCGCTATTTCCTGCCAAATCAAAAGCTTCAAAACTTAGCATTGCCGAAGAGGTATGATGTCCGTGTGTTGTGCCTGGAGATCTGTGATCAAAACGATTAACAATAACATCGGGTTTAAAATTTCTAATAACCCAAACAACATCACTCAAGACCAAATCTTTATCCCATATCTTAAGAGTTTCATTAGGGTGTTTAGAATATCCAAAATCTTTAGCTCTGCTAAAAAATTGATTTCCACCATCTACATTTCTTGCAGCCAATAATTCTTGGGTACGTAATACGCCTAATAATTCTGATAATTCTGTGCCAATTAAGTTTTGACCTCCATCACCTCTTGTTAACGATAAATACGCCGTTTTTGCTTTTACGTTATTTGATAAATAAGAGATTAACCGTGTGTTTTCATCATCAGGATGTGCTGCGATATATAGTGCTTTACCTAAAAAATTTAATTTTTCTATGGCATGATAAATATCTGAGGAAGAACTTTTCTTGGGGGCTTGTGCAAATGTAAAATTTGATAATAGGAGAGCTAATGCAAACAACTTGGTTATCTTGCGCATATATAATTTTTTGAATTTAGTTGGCACTCAAATATAGAAATATTAACTGCTAGAGTGCAATTTTTAAAATATCTTTAACAGCCTTACTTACAATTCTTGGGTGTCTTCATTGTAGGTTTGGACAAGGGATACCCCTTTTTGTAACACCAAACTATTAGGGTACGTTAAAATCTCACCATTTCCTCTTCTTAAATGTAAGTGAAATGCTCGTATATCCTCTATGACAAACGTCTCCTCACCATTCTTATCTGTTTTATGAATTTCCTTATCAAAAATACGGATGGTATTTCCTATTTTAAAAGGATACGAAAAGAAGATGATAACGCCAGCAGTGATGTTACTTAAAATAGACCACTGCGCAAAAAGAGCCACACCAATTACGGCAAAGATAGAAGCTAATAATGCGCCTAAATCTTTGAAGTTTACACTCCAAATCAAAGTTAAAATAGCGATAGCGATTATGGTTAGTGCAATAGAAATATACTTAATAATAAGGTTGGTTCTAACCTTATTAAAATCACCTAATTTTCCAACTTTCTTTACTGCTTTTGTAAATACAAATTTTAAAATTAAAACTACAGCGATGGTAATGAAAGATCGTAATAACTCTTCTTGGTGATTGATAAAAAACTTCGTCATATATTATAAACCTAAACTATCGCGCAAAAATAGGTCACTATTCTTATTTTGTTGCCAATATGGTGTTATAATTAACTTATTTTTAATGGCAGTAGTCGTTAATATTTTTGCCTTGTCGCCGTACCCACTACTATAGGTTTCAGACCATCCTTCTATGGTATGAGGAAATGCTTTTGTGAAATCAATTTTCAAAGTTCTTTCTAACTCAGGATAGCTCATGGTATAGGTGCTAATGCTATCATTTTTAGCATCAATACGCATAGTTGCGGTATATGCTTTTAGAGGCTTGTGTGTTTGCCTAATATGTTCTAAAGAAGGAATAACTTCTGATGTTCCTAGTGGTAAGTTACTAGGATTTATTCTTATTTTATTCCAGATTTCATTTTCAAGTATTGATTTTTCTAAAGTGAAATTTTGATCTGCTTCACGCTCAAAATAGGAGTGCGAAACCACATCAAATTGTTCTCTGTTATTTAATTGAGCGTAAATATGTCCGCACCATTCTTGAGCAGAAAAAGATAGTTTTACCGCATGCGCATCATCGTGAACAGGGTAAAAACTACTCGTCATTAATGAATAAGGATAAATGCCCGTGATGTAGTTCTTGGTGCTATTTAGTTTCAGCACGGGGATATTGTCAGCATTGGAGCCATCTGCCTTTACCTGTTTGTCTGCTAAAAAAGGTTCTGTAACGTAGATTAAAACAGCATTACCTCCACGCATTTCGCCATATCTTGCTTGGTCTAAGGTATATGAAGTAAGCTCTGCCGTACCAGAATACCAATATTCTTTAAAATTATAGGCTAAGTTTTTCTTGGCTTTTGGAGTAGTTTCTTCTGTTGTAGTACCTTTTTCAGGAGCTGTCTTTTTCTCGTTTTGAGCACAAGACTCTAAACTCACTGCGCCCAACGAGAAAATAATGATTAAGAACTCAAATTTCATCCACTTTTTCATAACATTTAAATTTTCATCCTTAAAAATAAAGGAATTTATTTAAGATACCATACCCATCAGCGTTTTATAAACTAAGTGCGTTGGCAAGCCAACAACATTGGCATGAGAACCCTTAATTTCTTCTATTCCAATAAGTCCTATCCATTCTTGAATACCATAAGCACCAGCTTTATCAAAAGGCTTGTAGGTGTTTATATAATACCAGATTTCTTCGTCGCTTAATTCTTTAAATCTTACATGGGTAGTACTATTTAACACGGTTTGTTTTACAGAAGTGGTAAAACAAACAGAGGTAATAACTTCATGCCAATCGTTAGACATTTTTCGTAACATTTCATAAGCTTCATTACCATCTGCGGGCTTTGCTAAAGATTCATTCTTATACCAAACCACAGTGTCAGAAGTGATAACCACATCATTCTCATTCAGTGTTTCTTTAAATTTTGAAGCTTTAAGCACCGCTAAATAATCAGGAATTTCACGTCCTTTTAAATGATCAGGGTATACTTCGTCTACCGGCCGAACATCTATAGCGACCTCTAGATCTAATTCTTCAAAGAACTTTTTTCTTCTTGGAGATCCTGAGGCTAAAATAATATGTAAACCGTTCAATCTTTTATTCCACATATTCTAAGCGTTATATGCGTCAAAATTTTCATACCAATCGCCACGAACTTTTAATACTTGCTCTATCACGTCTCTTACACAGCCATTACCACCCGCTTTATGAGAAATATAGCTGCATATGGTTTTTACTTCTGGCGTTGCATCTTGCGGGCATGTGGCTAATCCTACTATTTTCATAGGAGGAATATCAGGCAAATCATCACCCATATACAAAACGTGTTCCGGGGCTATAGAATTTGCTTTTAAGTAGGCTTCTAAGATGCTTATTTTTTGATGTGCACCTAAGTGAATATCTTTAACGCCTAGGGTTTTCATACGCTGACGTACACCTTCATTGGTGCCGCCAGAAATTATACACACGTTATACCCTTTGTTTAGAGCTGTTTTTAGGGCGTAACCATCTTTTACATCCATAGTTCTAAGCATTTCACCTTCTGTTGTAATTAACAATTTACCATCGGTGAAAACACCATCAACATCAAAAACAAATGTGGTAATATTTTCTAGGTATTCTTTATAACTTTTTTCCATATTTTTCTTGAATTGATTCGCTTAATATTTTATAAATCTGTTTTTTGTCTTTGCTATTTATTTGTTCCAATTGACGTTGCATGGTGGCAACATCATTACGTCTTGCAGGCCCAGTTTGTGCTTCTTTTGGAGCTAAAGTTGCTATTTTATCTGAAGTTTCTTTAATTAATGGACGTAAAATATCAAATGGCACTTGGTGTTCATCGCAAATTTCATTGCCTATGGTGTACATATAATTGGTAAAATTATTTACAAAAACGGCAGCCAAATGTAAATGCCTGCGTTGTTCTGTAGATATGTGGTATACCTTATCGGAAATTGTTTCCGCAAGAAAAGAAAGTGATTTTAAATTCTCATCATTTTCTGCTTCGATGCAAATGGGAATAGTTCTAAAATTCACCTTTTTACCCTTAGAAAAAGTTTGTAACGGATAATATACGCCTATGTTTTTACAGTTTGCTAAGGCAAGCATTGGTACGCTACCCGAGGTATGTACCACCAAACCATTAACATCCTTAAGTTTAGAAGAAACTTCCGTAATAGCATCATCACTTACCGCAATAATATACACATCTGCAGTGGTAATGGTTTCTGTTAAAAGGCAGGTGTCTGTTTTTTGACTAAAATAGTTTAGAGCCTCTTTTTGTCGTCCTACTACCTGCAATACGTTAAGCATGTCATATTGCAAGAAAGTATCAAATAGATGCGTTGCAATATTTCCAGTACCAATGAGCACAATTGAAATCATACCCAAAAGTACTAATTTTCATAAAATAGCTATAGTAATATAGAACTACTTCGCTTATTTTATATTTTAAACAATACAGCGTATTGATGCTGAATCCTTTCGGAGGTAATTGTTAAATAAATTATAAGAAATAATTAACATCTTAAAACCGTTTTTAGCCCAGATTGGTTTTAATTTAGTAGTAAAAGGGCGTACTTTTGTAGACCAAATTCAATTGGTTTATTATCCATGAAAGCACTCCTTCAGAAGTTTTTTTTCTCCACAAGATTAATGTCCGTTTTATTTATTGTATTTGCTGTCTCTATGGGGATAGGTACCTTTGTAGAAAGTTGGTATAGTACAGATACGGCACGTATATATATTTATAACACCACTTGGTTTGAAGCCATTATGGTGTTTTTTGTTATTAATTTTTCAGGTAATATTTTTAGATATCGTTTACTTAGAAAAGAGAAATGGCCTGTATTATTGCTGCATATGTCTTGGATTCTAATCATCGTAGGTGCTTTTGTAACAAGATATATAAGCTTTGAAGGAATGATGCCCATCCGTGAGGGGCAGACAGAAAAAGTGTTTTATTCGGATAAAACTTTTTTGAGCGCTAATGTAGATGGAGATATTGATGGGGAACGCTTACGTAAACCTCTTGAAGATGATATTATCGTAACACCGGAAGGTATAAAATCTAGTTTGCCTTGGAAGATGGACTTTAACGGTCAGCCTTTTAAAATTTCATTTGTGAAATTTATAAAAGGTGCTGCAGAAGGTTTAATTCCTGATGAAAATGGTAATGAATATTTGAAAATTGTTGAAGCTGGTGATGGAGAACGTCATGATCATTATTTAGAAAGTGGGAAGGTAACAAGCATTCATAATGTACTATTCGCATTAAACAAACCAACCGATGGTGCTATAAATATACTGTTTGAGGATGGCGAATATCTAATTGATTCTCCTTTTGAGGGCGATTATATGCGTATGGCAGATCAGTTTAAAGGCGTACTTTTAAAAGATAGTATTCAGCCTTTAGTATTGCGGTCTTTATATAACACTGCGGGTATGCAATTTGTAATTCCAGAACCTATTCTTAAGGGGTCTTATGGTGTTGTAGAAGTTCCCGAAGCAGAAGTAAATGAAAAGACTAGAGATGCCATGGTGGTAGAAATAGAAACTAAAGGCGAAAAAGTTCAACAGACTTTATTGGGAGGTAAAGGTTCTGCTGAATATTCAGATAAGGTAACCCTAGGCGGACTCGATTTTTCATTACGTTATGGGTCTAAGGTGTATGAATTGCCTTTCGGAATTAAATTAAACGATTTTATAGCTGAAAAATATCCAGGAACTGAAAAAGGATTCTCATCTTTCATGAGTAAAGTAACCATTGAAGATGAGCGTCCATTTGATTATGATATTTATATGAATCACGTGTTAGATCATAAAGGGTATCGTTTTTTTCAAGCAAATTTTGATCCGGATGAAAAAGGAACTGGGCTTTCTGTAAATCATGATTTCTGGGGAACACGTATTACCTACATTGGTTACTTTCTTCTGTATATTGGGTTGATGGGTATTATGTTTTTTGGTGATACCCGTTTTAAAGATTTAACGGCATCCTTGAAAAAATTAAATGCAAAGAAAGTAACCGCTACAATAGTTTTATTTTTAGGCCTAAGTTTAGGGATGTCTGCACAAACAGGCCATTCTGAAGATGATGGCCATGGTCATACCGCAGCGCCTACTGTACAGCAGATAGATTCTATGATGCAAGAAACCATTGTGTCTAAAGAACATGCAGAAAACTTTGGAAAACTAGTCATTCAAGATGATGGTGGGCGTATGAAGCCTATAAATACGTATTCTTCTGAGTTGTTACGAAAACTAAGTTTTAAGAATAAATTTAAGGATTTAAATTCAGATCAGGTATTGTTATCCATGATGTTGAATCCTGCTATTTGGTACAATACAGAATTTATAGCCTTAGATAAAAAGGGAATAAATGATAGTATCCGTAAAATAATTAAGGTGCCTAGCGATCAGCGCTATGTAAAGGCAACAGATTTCTTTGATGCAAACGGACAAACAAAGTTTGAACCTTTTTTAGATGATGCTTTTAATACGACAAATCCGAATAAATTTCAGACCGATATAAAAGATACTTATTTACGATTAGGTTTATTGAATAGAGCTTTAGGAGGAGATATTATCAAAGTTTTTCCGTTGTTAGATGATGAGAATAATAAATGGATTTCAGCAGTAGAATACCGTTCTGGAAAATATCAAGTAACGGATTCCTTGTATGGCAATTTTGTAAGTAATGCATTGCCATTTTATTTAATGACACTCAAAACAGCAATAGCAACGAAAGATTATAGTCAAGCAGATAAATTACTCCAGGCCTTTAAACAAAACCAAAAAAATCATGGAGCGGCTGTATTGCCTTCAGATAATAAAATAAAGGCAGAAGTTTTTTACAACAAAATAGATATTTTCAACAACCTGTATAAATATTATGCCCTTGCTGGGATCATAATGTTCTTCATGCTAATCTTTCAAATTTTTAAAGATCGAAAAGGACTTAGAATTGGAGTTACTACTTTTAAGGGGATTATTTGGGTGCTATTTATCTTACATACAGCAGGTCTTATTTTACGCTGGTATATTTCTGGTCATGCACCTTGGAGTGATGCGTATGAAAGTATTTTATATGTGGCTTGGGCTACAATAGGGATAGGCTTGGCCTTTAGTAGTCGAAGTAACTTAACCATAGCATCTACAGCATTTGTAACATCTATGTTGTTATGGATAGCACATATGAATTGGATAGATCCTGCGGTAGCAAATTTACAGCCTGTTTTAGATAGCTATTGGTTAATGATTCACGTAGCAGTAATTGTTGGGAGTTACGGTCCGCTTACTGTAGGGATGATTCTTGGAGTAGTTGGTTTGGTACTGATTTTAATGACTAATGAAAAAAATAAAAAGCGAATAGAATACAGTCTTAAAGAAATTACCATAGTTAATGAGATAGCTTTAACTGCAGGATTAGTAATGCTAACCATTGGAAACTTTTTAGGAGGGCAATGGGCTAATGAGAGTTGGGGAAGATATTGGGGTTGGGATCCTAAAGAAACTTGGGCATTAATTTCTATCATGGTTTATGCATTTGTTTTGCACATGCGTATTGTGCCAGGGTTAAGAGGTAGATGGACCTTTAATTTTGCCAGTGTTGTTGCTTTTGGAAGTATTATGATGACCTATTTTGGCGTGAACTTCTATCTAGCTGGTTTGCATAGTTATGCGAGCGGTGCACAAGTAATTACGCCTACTTTTATATATTATACCGTTGCGGGAGTTTTGCTGTTAGGCGGATTAAGTTTTTGGAAATATAGAAAGTATTATTCTAAAAAATAAGGCATAGATTCCTTAATTTAGTTATCAAATAAAAAATACGCAGGAAGCAGCATGGAAAACAAAAAAGCAGGATTCAATACTATTTGTACACATTTTGGAGAATTAAAAGATGAAAAATATAAAGGAGCAGTTTCTCCTCTTTATATGAGTACTTCTTATGCTTTTGATGATGTGGAAGTAAAACGGTATCCAAGATATTTTAATACACCAAATCAAGTAGCATTATCGGAAAAAGTAGCTGCATTAGAACATGCAGAAGCAGCGATGATTTTTGGTAGTGGTATGGCGGCAGTAAGTACGGCATTAATGGCTTTTTTGCGAGCGGGAGATCATGTTGTGCTTCAGAAAACTTTGTATGGTGGTACATATAATTTAGTAACGGAAGAATTTGAGAAATTTGGAATTTCTTACTCTTTTACAGACGGATTAAAGCCAGAAGATTTCACGGCAAAAATAAAAGAGAATACGAAAGTAATTTATATAGAAACTCCTTCGAATCCTTTATTGACTATTACAGATTTAAAAGCTGTAAGCGCTATTGCAAAGAAGCACGGATTGGTTTCCATGATCGATAATACTTTTGCGAGCCCCGTAAATCAGAATCCTATAGATTTTGGAATTGATGTGGTTATACATAGTGCTACTAAATATATGGGAGGTCATTCAGATATCTTAGCAGGAGCTGTAGCTTCTACAAAAGAACATATGGAGCGTATTTTTCAATTGGCGAAGAATTTTGGCGGAAGTTTAAGTGATTATACGGTATGGTTATTAGAACGTAGTATAAAAACAATGGGCTTGCGGGTAAGAGCGCAGAATGAGAATGCGCAAAAAATGGCAGAATACTTATATCAGAATGAGTTTATTCAAGCAGTGTATTATCCGGGATTGCCAAGTCATCCTGACCACGAATTGGCAAAAACTCAAATGCGTGGTTTTGGTGGAATGCTTTCTTTTGAATTAAAAGATGGGATAGATTCCTATACCTTCCAACAAGCTTTGAAGCTAATCAAATCATCGATGAGTTTGGCTGGAGTTGAAAGTACAGTATTATCGCCAACAAAAACATCTCACTCTTTATTGAGTCCAGAAGAACGGGCAAACCAAGGCATTGTAGATGGGTTAATTCGTTTTTCATTAGGGATTGAAGATGTAGAAGACATTATTGCAGATATAGAACAAGCAATTGCTGTTGCGGTAAAGTAAGTAATTGGTTGCGGTGTGCGACTGAGGAATTATAAAATAGAATTATGAAATTAGATATACTTGCTTTTGGAGCGCATCCTGATGATGTAGAATTAGGTGCAGGAGCAACAATAGCTAAGGAAATTGCAAACGGTAAAACAGTTGGCATCGTAGATTTAACTAGGGGAGAACTAGGTACCCGCGGTAGTGCCGAAATTAGGGATAAAGAGGCGAATGCTGCTGCAAAAATTTTAGGCGTTGCTGTTCGTGAAAATTTGGAGTTTGCAGACGGGTTTTTTACCAACGATAAGGAGCATCAATTGGCGGTAATAAAGATGATACGGAAATACCGACCAGAAATAGTACTTTGTAATGCTATTGATGATCGTCATATAGATCACGGAAAAGGGAGTAAGCTTGTAAGTGATGCTTGTTTTTTAAGTGGATTGATTAAGATTGATACGAAGTTTGATGGTGATGAGCATTGGCAAGACCCTTGGCGTCCAAAAGTAGTGTATCATTACATACAATGGAAAAATTTGAATCCAGATTTCTTAGTGGATGTATCAGGTTATATAGAAAAAAAGACGGAGGCTATTTTTGCATACGGTTCTCAATTTTATGACCCAAAAAGTTCTGAGCCAGAAACGCCCATCAGTAGTAAGAATTTTACAGATAGTGTTAATTATAGGGCTAGAGATTTAGGTAGATTAATAGGAGTAGAGTACGCAGAAGGTTTTACTACAGAACGTCTTCCTGCAGTAGGACAATTAGGAGATCTTATTTAATAGATTTTTCTACATACAATTAAAAAAACAGCGGCATTTTGCCGCTGTTTTTTGTAATACAAATTTTATATAAACTTGCTATTCCAAATAGCGGGGTTAAAATTTTTTCCTTTGGCAAATCCATAAAAAATGGTGATTGCGGCAATGGTTTTAAACATAAAGAAGCACATAATCCAAAATTGAGCACTAGACTCAGACTTAGAAAATAGGCCAGACGGAACTAATAAGGTTAAGCCGTAACTCAAAACAATAATGAGAAGTAATAGGTTGATGATGCTTTTAAAAGGCAACATTACTAACTTTCGGAATGCGCTCATGTCATTCCCCCATTTGTGTATGAGATAATAATAGTCATTGCCTAAGCACGCAAATAATAACGGATCGTCTTTATCTTCTAATTTAAAGAGCTTTGACGGGGCTATAATTTTAAAATTCTTTACTTCGGTATGATGCTCCTGTTCTAGCTTTTTAATTTTTAAAATAGCCTCTTTCGGGATTTTACCTTTGAAATAAGAACTGTCTAAAAACCGAAGTCGATAATCAATACAGATTTTTTTTATCTCTGTTACATGATAGATTTTGTCAGTATCTAATAGGTCAGGCTTAAAGTGATTGTAATTTTCTTGATTCTTTTCAATAGTATTCCTACGGATTTTTGAGGAAGTTTTGTGGTCTTCTTCTAATGTGTGGTAGAATTGATCAATCAAAGTATTAGAGGAGAAAGAGGACCTCTTTTTTTGTTTTTTGAGTTGATCTTCAAGGTTAATCTTTTTCAATAGCATTTGAATAATTTTTGAGATCATCTCAAATTTACAAAATTGTAGCTTTAGTTTTATTGAGAATTTTTCCTAAACGTATGTTAAATAAATGTTAATTTCTATGAAATGCATCTTATTACCTACGAACTACCCGATAATAGATGTATCTTGTCGTTATTATTTGGTATTTCAACGATGAACTACCTTCCCAGATTTTTTAAATTGATTAAATTTTAATACCTACACTGAATTATGAAGTTACTAAAATCCCCTCTTTTAGTGCTGTTAACCCTTGCTATGCTTAGTGTTAATGCGCAGAAAAAAAATAGTACTGCTAAAATGGATCCTGAAAAATCTATTTTAAAAAATACTGAAGACTCCGGAAATCATCAATTACTTATGGCGGCAGTACATGTTTCAGAATTGGAAACATTATTAGATGGCGAAGCTCAATTTACTGTTTTTGCGCCTAGTGATGCTAATTTTGACTCTTCCACGAAAGCAAGAATAACAGATTTAGTGCTTGCTAAAAATAAAAAGGAAATACAATCTATATTAGGGTACCATATAATTGCTGGGAAACTAACTGCTTCAAGAATATTAAAAGCACTTTGTAGTGGAAAAGGTAGAGCTACTTTCACGACCATTTCAGGAGATACTCTTGTGGCTACGATGAAAGGTTTAGATATTGTATTGACGGATAAATACGGTCAACAATCTATCATCACAAAAGCAGATGCTACACAATGTAACGGTGTTATTCATGTGATTGATAGTGTAAGTCATATTGCAAGTAAAGCTTAGTTTTAAGCTTTACTTGTGTTTACAATACGATGATATTATTATCTTAATTCTGCTCCAAGCTTAGTTTCAAAATTCTGCTTGAATTTTGTCATGATCTTTTCAATCTGCTTGTCTGTCAATGTTGCTTTCTCTGATTTAAGAGTAAAGCTAACCGCATAAGATTTTTTCCCTTTTGGTAATTTTGATCCTGTGTATACATCAAAAAGACTCACTTCTTTTAGTAATGATTTTTCTGTTTCAAAGGCAATGTTATGTATGTCCTTAAAATACACCTCATCATTAATAAGCAAAGCAAAATCTCTTTTTACTTCAGGGAATTTAGAAATTTCTTGGTAAGCTATCTCATGATTGCTTATAAGTTTTAAGATTTCATCCCATTTAAAGTCGGCATACAACACTTCATTTTTCAAATCAAAACTTTTAAGGATTGATTTTTTAACGGTTCCAAAGTTTACTAGCTCTAATTTTCCAGATTTTAATGCTATGGCTTCAGAAAATTCATCGCTTTTAGAAATCACGGTGGCTATGTTTTTCACACCTAAACGTTCTAAGATACTTTCCACATGAGATTTTAATGTAAAGAAGCTTGTTTTGGCTGCAGGAGCAATCCAAGAGTCTTCATTCTTATTTCCTGTTAAGAAAAGCACTAAGTGTTTATTTTCTTCTTTCTGCCCATTGTAGTTGTGGTAACTTTTTCCAAACTCAAAGAATTTTAAATTCTGTCTTTTTCTATTACTATTATATAATACGGCTTCTAAACCAGAAAATAATAAAGTTCTTCTCATTACGGAAAGATCATTACTCAAAGGATTAATGATTTTTACCGTGTGGTCTTCGTTTAATTTGTCTAGCTGCTCGTTATAAGTAGGAGCAGTTAAACTGTTAGTCATGATTTCATTAAAACCTTTTGCAGATAGGAAATCACCTATAATAGACTGAATTTTATAATCTTCAAACGGACTCGTAGTAGCTATAGAGGCGTTTAATTTTTGCTTAAAATTAATATTGTTATAGCCGTATACTCTTAAGATTTCCTCAATAACATCTACTTCTCTACGCACATCAACGCGATAGAAAGGAATAGTTAAGCCTAACCCTGTTTCTGTAACGTTATTAAGTTTTATATCTAAAGAAGCGAGTATAGATTTTATAATGTCTTGAGGAATTTCTTGTCCTATTAATCTGTTGATTTTCTTATAGGTCAAGAACACCTGATAATCGTTCTGTTTATTCGGGTACTGATCAATAATATCAGAAGTGATATCACCGCCGGCTATTTGTTGTATTAAAATAGCAGCCCTTTTTAAACAGTATTCTACACTATTAATATCTATACCTCTTTCAAATCTAAAAGATGCATCTGTATTAAAGCCGTGTCTTTTTGATGTTTTTCGTACAGAAATTGGATCAAAATAGGCACTTTCTAAAAATATAGAGGTTGTATCTTTTGTAACACCAGAATTTAAACCTCCGTAAACACCAGCAATACAAAGTGGTTTTTCTGAGTCACAGATCATTAAATCATCTTCATGCAACTCAATCTCTACGCCATCTAAAGTTTTAAATTTAGTGCCTGTAGCAAGAGTTTTTACTTGTATTTTATGGTCCTTTATTTTGTTAACGTCAAAAGCATGTAAAGGCTGTCCTAATTCATGAAGTACATAGTTAGTAACATCTACAATATTATTTATTGGGCTTAGACCAATAGCTTTCAATCTATTTTTTAACCAGTTAGGAGACTCTTGTACCGTTAGATTGTTAATGGTTACCCCGGCATATCTTGGAGCTAGTTTATTATCTGTAACATTAACATCAATTTTTAAAGACCTGTTGGTAATGTGAAAATTACTAACGGAAGGGGTAATTAGTTCTAGCTGAATATCTTTTTGCTTTAGTCCCGCTTTTAAATCTCTAGCAACACCTAAATGACTCATGGCATCTGCTCTGTTCGGCGTTAAGCCAATTTCAAAAACAGTGTCAGTTTCTACTTCAAAAATTGCAGCACAAGGAGTTCCTGGTTTTAGATCATCGCTTAATACCATGATGCCATCGTGACTTTCTCCCACGCCAATTTCGTCTTCAGCGCAAATCATTCCGTGACTTTCTTCACCACGAATTTTACCTTTCTTAATAACCCATTCTTCCCCTTCTTTGGTGTAAAGTTTAGTGCCAATAGTAGCTACGGGTACTTTTTGTCCTTGAGCAACATTAGCTGCGCCACAGACTATTTGAATTGGTTGTTCTAATCCAATATCAACAGTGGTAACTTTTAATTTATCTGCGTTTGAATGTTTCTCACAAGTTAAAACATGACCTACAACAATCCCTTTTAAACCGCCTTTAGTAGATTCAAATGCTTCAATTCCTTCTACTTCCAAACCAAGATCGGTTAATAATTCCGCAGTTTGTTCCGCTTCCCAGCTAATCTGTAAAAATTGTTTTAGCCAGTTGTAAGATATTTTCATTTAATAATATTTTCAATTCCGAGTTTAAGTAAGTTGTACTGTTCTAATTCTTAGAACCATACTGCAATACTTAAGTATCCTTATCGGATCGTTAGTGTTGGTTTTTGATTTTTGTTTTAGTAAACCTTGCTATTATTAGCTTCTAATAATTTGCAGATAACAGCGCACAAATATAAAACAATGTGTCAAGACATTCAATAGCTATTTAATTGAATTGATTTTTATTTTTAATTGTAACAAATTAATTGTTATTTCGGCTTTGAAAAAGAAGGAATTATGAAGAAGTTGGTGCTTATTGCTGGAGTTTTTGTCTTATTATTTTCTTGTAAAGAGGATAAAGCGGCTAAAGTAAATCATGAAATACTGAAAGATGGAAAATGGCTCGTGGAATTGCAAGTTATGGATCATCAAAAATTACCGTTCAATTTAAGTATTAACAGAGAGCCGGATGATTCTTATACCGCTGATATTTATAATGCGGAAGAATTAATTCATACCGATGAAATTACAATTTCGGGAAATTCGGTTACCATTAAATTTCCTGTATTTGAAGGGTATTTACAAGGAACATTTGAAGGAGATACTATTAAGGGTAATTTTATAAAGGAAAGTTTAGACCGGGTAGTGCCATTCATGGCTACTTTTGGTAAAACCGATAGATTTGTTGTCAATACAGATAGTAAAGCGTCTATGTCTGGTGTTTGGGAAACAAAATTTAGTCCAGATACTGAGGATTTTTACCTTGGCAAAGGTATCTTTCTACAGAAAAATAATAAGGTTCATGGTACTTTTAGAACCACAACAGGAGATTACCGGTATTTAGATGGTGTTCTAGATGGCGATTCCCTGAAGCTATCTGCCTTTGATGGGGCGCACGCTTTTTTGTTTACTGCTAAAGTGAGTGATAGTACATTAAATGGAACATTTTACTCTGGAAATCATTTTAAAGAACCATTTACTGCCGTTCGTAATGAGGTATTTGAACTGCCAGATGAAGATTCTCTTACCTATTTAAAGGAGGGTTATGATGAATTTAGTTTTTCGTTTCCGGATGCAGAAGGAAACATCGTGTCTTTATCAGATGCTAAATTTAAAAATAAAGCAGTTTTGGTGCAGATCATGGGTACTTGGTGTCCTAATTGTTTAGATGAAACTAAATTTCTGGTAGATTTTGTAAAAAACAATCAGGATTTAGAATTGGAAGTAGTAGCGCTATCCTTTGAATATGCCAAAACAGAAGAAGATGCTTTTAAGGCTATAAAGCGTTTAAAAGAACGAGTAGGTATTGATTATCCAGTATTGTTGGCGCAATATGGTACTGCAGATAAAGAAGAAGCGCAAAAGAAATTGCCAATGTTGAACCATGTCTTGTCCTATCCAACGACCTTATTTATAGATAAGCAGGGTGTAGTTCGTAAAATAAAAACAGGGTTCAATGGGCCTGCAACGGGGGAAAAGTATGCTGCATTTAAAGCAGAGTTTACGGAGCTCGTAAAAGGTTTAGCTCAGGAGTAAAAACCGAAAAAGCCTTTCAAAATTTAATTTGAAAGGCGTTTAACGGACTAATTCTGGGTATTTTTAAATAATAGTGGATTTACCCAATCCAATATTTTCATAATTCATATTAAGACTGTCATCGGTATCAACAATATTGTTCGCAATAAAATCGCCCACATCGTTGGTGCCATATTTGCTTTTTGAATTTATATCGGGGGTAACTATATTTTTCTTTAATGATTTATTTACAGCAGATACGACTGCTCTAGATTCTTCTTCTAATCCAAAATGTTGTAATAACATGGCGGCAGAAAGTATAGCAGCTATTGGGTTGGCAATATCTTTTCCTGTAGCCTGCGGATATGATCCGTGAATAGGTTCAAACATAGCAATACCATCTCCTATAGATGCCGAAGGCAATAGGCCTATAGAGCCTCCAATGACACTGGCTTGGTCAGAAATAATATCTCCAAAAAGATTAGGAGCTAAAATTACATCAAACCTACTAGGGTTTAAAATCATCTGCATAATAGCATTATGTAAATAAATACACTCTAAGGCTACTTCAGGATAACTCTCACTAATACGCTTTACCACTCTACGCCATAATCTAGAAGTTTCTAATACATTGGACTTATCGATTAGCGTAATTTTTTTTCCTCTTTTTTTAGCAGCTTTAAATGCTAAATGGGTAATTCTACTAATTTCACTTTCGGTATAGGAAGCTATGTCTGTAGCTTGTGTGCCATCATCACTTAATGAATGTTCACCTCCGTAAATTCCGCCAGTAAGTTCTCTGTAAATTACAAAGTCTGTTCCTTTTAAAACGGCTTCTTTTAAAGGAGATTTTTTTAATAAGGTAGGAAACACAGCTACCGGTCTAATATTTGTAAAAACGCCTAATGCCTTACGCAATTCAAATAAACCATTTTCTGGTCTAATTTTGGCGTCAGGATTGTTGTCATATTCTGGTAAGCCAATAGCTCCAAAAAGTACGGCATCAGATTCTAAACAAAGCTTTATAGTTTTTTCTGGGAGTGCTTTTTTGGTTTCCAATATAGCCGCACCGCCAATAAGTTCTGTAGTAAATGAAAATTGATGGCCAAATGTTTCCTCTACCGCTTTTAAACATTTTACTGCTTGTGCGATAACTTCTGGGCCAATACCATCTCCTGGTAAAAGAGCAATGTTAATATTCATTAGGCGACGCTTTCAATATTAATATTACTTGTTTCAATAATTTCATGAATATCTTCATCAACTATTTCTTTCTTTTTATCCGCATATTTCAAAAACTCCTCATAAACAATATCCAATTGTTTTTTGGTTAATTCATAACCGACAATTTTTGCTCTATACGCCAAAGCAGCTCTACCACTTCTTGCTGTTAGTACAATGGAAGATTCATCAACGCCAACATCTAAAGGATCAATGATTTCATAGGTTTCCCTATTTTTAATCACACCATCCTGGTGAATACCAGAACTATGTGCAAAGGCATTTGCGCCTACAATTGCTTTGTTAGGCTGTACCATCATTCCCATTTTCTGAGAGACCATACGGCTTGTATCGTTCAATAATTTACTATTGATATTGGTGTCTAAACCTAGGGTAGGGTGTTGTCTTAAGATCATGACAACTTCTTCTAAAGCGGTATTACCAGCGCGTTCGCCAATACCGTTTATGGTACATTCAATTTGTCTTGCACCATTAATAACACCAGCAATAGAGTTTGCTGTAGCTAAACCTAAATCATTATGACAGTGACAGGAAAGAATGGCTCTGTCAATTCCTTTTACATTTTCATATAGGTACTTAATTTTAGCACCATATTCATCTGGTAAGCAATATCCTGTTGTATCAGGAATGTTAAGTACCGTTGCTCCAGCTTTAATCACCGCTTCACAGACTCGAGCTAAAAACTCATTATCTGTTCTACCGGCATCTTCAGCATAAAATTCTACATCTTCCACAAAAGATTTTGCATAAGAAACCGCCTCTACAGCACGTTCTATAATAGCATCTTTGTTAGAGTTAAACTTAAATTTTATATGAGATTCAGAAGTTCCTATTCCCGTATGTATTCTTGGTCGCTTAGCAAACTTTAAAGCTTCTGCAGCAACTTCTATATCTTTTTTTACAGCTCTTGTTAATCCGCATACGGTTGCATTTTTAACAAGTTTTGCGATTTCTTGAACAGATTTAAAATCACCAGGACTAGAAACAGGAAAGCCTGCTTCTATGACATCTACGCCAAGAAGCTCAAGACGTTCTGCAATCACCAATTTTTGGGTGGTGTCTAATTTACATCCAGGAACTTGTTCTCCGTCTCTTAGTGTGGTATCAAATATTTGTACTATATCTTTGCTCATTATATTTGCGTAGTTTTACTAGTCAATACGAATATAGACGTACTCTTATTAATTAAAGTAGAGGTATAAAATCATTTACAACGTTTAGATGGTTTTGAGGATATTCAAGTATTTGATAAACAGGTAGTTAAATAATATATTTTACGATGACAAATGCCAATAAAGATTCTTTATTTGTTCTTATAAAATCACTTTCTAAGTCAGAAAAACGACAGTTTAAATTATATGTAGGTCGTTTAGGGGTGAATACCGATGCTAAATTTCTAGCATTGTTTAATTTGTTAGATAAAGTAAGGGAATATGATGAAAAAGTTATTCTAGAAACAGGAATTGTTAAAAAAGCGCAGCTTTCCAACTTAAAAGCACACCTATATAAACAAATTTTAATAAGCCTTCGGTTAAACCCTGTAAACCAAAATATACGTGTTCAAATTAGAGAACAATTAGATTTTGCCACTATTCTTTATCAAAAAGGCTTGTATAAGCAGAGTCTTAAAATTTTAGATAAAGCAAAAGCTACAGCTATAGAGAATGAAGAAAAGAATATAGCTTATGAAATTGTGGAGCTCGAGAAAATTATTGAAACTCAATATATTACACGTAGTATTCCAGATCGTGCAGATGAACTAGCGGTACAAGCTAAAGAACTTTCTGCTCAGAATGTGATGACGAGTAAGTTGTCTAATTTGTCTTTGCAACTGTATGGTCAAATGCTAAAGATGGGCTACGTACGTAGTGATGAAGATTATCAATTTGTAAAAAAATATTTTGAGAGTCATTTGCCTAAGTATAAAATTGAAAATTTAGGTTTTCGGGAAAAATTATGGTTGTACAAGGCACATTTATGGTATAGTTTTTTAATACAGGATTTTTTATCTTGTTATAAATATGCTAGTAAATGGTCAGATTTGTTTTATGAACATAAAGAAATGATCTATTTAAACCCTGTATTTTATTTAAAGGGGAATAATTATTTATTAGAGTCGCTTTTTTATGTACGCTACAGTTCTCAATTTAAAGAAGTTTTAGAGCATTTAGAAGTTACTATCAATGAGAAAGATTTCCCTCAAAATGACAATGTAACCTCCTTAGCTTTTTTATACATCAATAGCAATAAATTAAACCTTCATTTCTTAGAAGGTACCTTTGAGAAAGGGGTGTATTTGGTGAAAATTATTGAATACGGAATTGTAAAACACAAAGACCGTATCGATGAACACCACATCATGTTATTCTATTACAAAATAGCTTGTTTGTATTTTGGAATGGGAGATAATAAGACCTGTATTTCTTATTTGAAGAAAATTATAAATAATAAAAACCTTAAAATGCGTGAGGACTTAATGTGCTTTGCACGTGTTTTAAGTCTGGTGGCTCATTATGAAGCAGGAATGGATTATCATTTAGAGGTGCAATTAAAAAGTACGTATAAGTTTTTATTAAAAATGAACGATTTGCATGCTGTTCAGAAGGAGATGATTAAATTTTTACGTGGTTTAGGTGATATCTATCCAAACGAATTGCGAAATGAGTTTCAGAAATTATATGATTCACTTAAAAAATATGAGGATCATCCTTATGAGAAAAGGGCCTTTTTATATTTAGATATATTATCGTGGTTAGAAAGTCATTTAGAGAATAAACCAGTGGCACAAATCATAAAAGAGAAAGCTGCTACTTTAACGCGATAGATCACATTTTTTGAAGAATCCCAATCATCTTAATCATTTAGTAGAATTAAATTTAGCCATGCTTTTTGTGAGTACTTCTGGTGCTCTAGGAAGGTATGTGAATTTACCAGTACCGGTAACTATTGGGGTAAGAGCGGTCATTGCGGTGGTGTTATTATTCCTTTTTTGTAAGTGGAAGAAGATATCGCTTCGGGTGCCAAAGAAAGATTTGGGAGCGGTCTTCGTTAGTGGTGTTCTATTGGGACTTCATTGGATTACCTATTTCTATGCATTGCGCTTGTCTAATGTCGCTATAGGGATGATCTCTCTGTTTACCTATCCAATATTAACCGCTTTTCTAGAACCCTTATTACTGAAAACCAAATTTCAAAAAATACATTTGGTTTTGGCGCTACTTGTTTTAGCAGGAATTTATTTTCTAGTGCCTAGTTTTGATGTGGGCAATGATTATACCCTTGCGGTTGGTGTAGGAACCTTGTCAGCCTTATTTTATTCGCTACGGAATTTATTGCTAAAAGCGAAAGCAGCCAAATATAATGGCTCCATGTTAATGTGTTATCAATTATTAGTGATTAGTGTATTGCTATCTCCGTTCTATAGTACGGTGCAGTTAGATGTGGTGTTGAGTGAATGGAAAGGATTGGCTGCTTTGGCATTACTAACTACCGCTATAGGGCATACCTTATTTTTGAATAGTTTTAAAAACTTCTCGATTACCACCGTAAGTATTTTGAGTAGCGTTCAGCCTATTTATGGAATTCTTTTAGGGGCAATTTTTCTAAGCGAATTTCCTAAAATAAACACCCTTATCGGGGGTGTCTTAATTCTAAGTTCTGTAGTGATTGAAAGTATCCGCTCCTCAAAAAAAGCGTAGCTTAATCATTTCTAATTGCAGAGCTCTGGATATTGAATTGTTGAATTAAACCATTGGTTAGCTCGTCGAATATTGCATTCTGAGCCATTTCCCGCACTTTTATAGGGTCAAAGTTCCCATTAAAATAAAGGAAAGTAGCTTGCTGTGCATTGTTGTTGTAAATCAATATTTCTTTGACCACATTTTTGCGTTCTCTCACAGCAATCACACTACGTTTTAAGTCATCATTTTTACGGTATATTTCAATAAATTTAGATCCCGCTATGATATTCATTTGGGTATTGAGAAAATCAGTTTTATCTGCAGTGGTGCTTGGAAACTTAATATAGCGAAGATCCTTGGTGTCTCCGATTAGGGCTTCAGTTTCAGGAGAAATACCACTCAAGAGGCTAAGCATAAATTGTGGCACTCTCACGGCACTAACTTGATTGTCATTCTTATGGGCAGCATAGAAACTTTCCATACTGTTGTGACTGCCACAAGAAGCAAAGCATGTAATAATTACGATTAGGGTAATTTTTCTAAAGAAGATCATAGTGTCGTATTTTTTTAAAAGTAAGAAAATTTACAAACATGCATTCCAGATAGGCTCATTAGGTGGTTCGGCAAGAATGGTGATGGCTTCTTTTTTTACAGGATGTATAAACGATAGTTTTCTTGCATGTAGGTGAATTCTTCCATCTTTATTGCTGCGATCTGCACCGTATTTTAAATCGCCCTTAATTACGCAACCAATTGCTGTTAGTTGTGCACGAATTTGATGATGTCTTCCGGTATGTAGATCAATCTCTAAAAGAAAATAATTATCAAGTTTTTTAGCAACGGTATAACTTAGAATGGCTTTTTTGCTTTCCGGAACTTCTTTAGTATTTGCGTAAGATTTATTCTGCTTGGTATTACGTTTTAGCCAATGGGTAAGCAAATCTTTTTGTTTTGGTGGCTGATTTTTTACCACAGCCCAATAGGTCTTCTTTGCGTCTTTTTCTGCAAACAACTTATTTAATCGAGGTAATGCTTTCGATGTTTTAGCAAATACAACAATGCCTGAAGTGGGCCTGTCTAAGCGGTGGGCAACACCGAGATATACATTACCTGGTTTAGTATATTTTATTTTGATGTATTCTTTGACCACATCGCTTAAAGGAACGTCGCCAGTTTTATCTCCTTGAACAATATCTCCAGGGCGCTTATTTATAGCAATTAAATGATTGTCTTCGTAGATGACTAGAAGATTTTTGGCGGTAGAAAGTGTTTTATTATCCACTAAAATTGAAGGTTTTTATGACGCATGCTTAAAATAAAAATAAGAATAACGCCAACAGTGACCGAAACATCGGCCATATTAAAGATCCCTGTTTTGAAGAAGCCTAGTTTTATGATGAAAAAATCGGTGACACTACCAAAAGCAATCCGATCCATTAAATTTCCAATTCCGCCACCAATGACGCAAGAAAAAGCAACAATTAACCACTTATTTAAATGCGTTTTTCTTAAGATATTGATAAGAATAAACACTAAAACGAGCACGGGTAAAATTTGCAACAAAATTATTTTTAATAGGGGAGGGAAGCTTTGTCCAAAACCAAGCATAGCTCCCGTATTTTCTACATTTGTAAGAATAAAATTGTCTTGTACTAATTGAATATAATCGTTTTTGTCTACGGTGTTACGGACCATCTTTTTACTGATTTGATCACAACCAATGTTTAAAAGAACGAGAATGAGAATGGCTATTTTTTTCAAAAAATTAAATAAAATATTAAAAAGTTTACTATTTGTATGGGGCTACTGTTATATTGTTTAAAATCTAGTACTGCTCATCATCACTAGGAAAATCTCTGCTTTTTACATCAGAAACGTAGTCAGAAATAGCTTTCCCCATTTCTTCAAATAAATTCATATACCTACGTAAGAACCTTGGATTAAATTCTTGAGTAAGTCCAACTAAATCATGAACTACTAAAACTTGGCCATCTACACCATTACCTGCGCCTATTCCTATAACAGGAATATTTACTAACTCAGCTACTTCTTTTGCTAAAGTTGCGGGAATTTTTTCTAAAACAATAGCAAAACACCCAGCTTTTTCAAGCATTAGGGCGTCTTCTTTTAGCTTTTTAGCTTCTTCCTCTTCTTTAGCACGTACGGTATAGGTTCCAAATTTATAAATAGATTGAGGGGTTAGGCCTAAATGCCCCATGACAGGAATCCCTGCGTTTAATATTCTCTTTACAGATTCTTTAATTTCTAAACCACCTTCAACTTTAACGGCATGACCACCACTTTCTTTCATGATTCTAATAGCAGAACGCAAAGCTTCTTTAGGATCACTTTGGTAGCTTCCAAAAGGAATATCTACAACAACTAAAGCTCTATTTACAGCTCTTATTACAGATGATGCATGATAAATCATTTGATCTAAAGTAATAGGTAGGGTAGTTTCGTGTCCTGCCATTACGTTACTAGCAGAGTCTCCAACAAGGATAACATCTACATTGGCGGCATCAACAATTTTAGCCATAGAATAATCATAGGCTGTTAACATTGAAATTTTTTCACCGTTCTTTTTCATCTCTACAAGAGATTTAACAGTCACTCTTTTGTATTCTTTTTTTGCAACAGACATTAGTTCTTTTATTTGGTGCGTTAAAAGTAAGGAAATTGATTCGGTTTTATGAGCTTGATGTATTTCAGTTTTAATTTTTTATTACGGTGTAAAAAGTAAATGCTAAGAATGGTGTATACTTTTTCATAGATTAAATTCGGCATAATTCTTGTGTCCTAAGGATAGACTCATCATAACCCTCTTAAAACATAGAAAATGAAAATATTTTTAGCAACATTAGCTTTCTGTAGCTTTAGTTTACTAGTGCATTCTCAAAGTGCAAGTGTGGAGCAATCTACCTACGGCATTCAAACAGGATTTCTTGGAATTTGGGTGCAAAACGAATCAAAATTATCAACTATAATAGCCTTACGTTCCGAAATAGGTTTTGATACAGGAATTTGGGGAGGAGATTTTTATGATGAAACAGGGTTTTTATTAACACCGGTGTTGACCTTAGAGCCAAGATTGTATTATAATTTGAATAAACGAATGCATAAATCACGAAGAATTGATGGAAACAGCGGAAATTTTATCGGCTTAAAAACGTCCTATCATCCAGATTGGTTTGTCATCTCTAATTACGAAAATATTAGGGTTATTAGTGATATATCAATTATTCCTACTTGGGGTATTAGAAGACCTATTGGTAAACATGTTATGTATGAGACAGGGATAGGTATTGGTTATCAATACACTTTTGCTAAACAGGCGGGCTACCTAGAGAACGAAGGTGAGGTTGCTGTAAATTTACATCTAAGGATTGGTTATAGATTCTAATTCTTTACGGGGTAAATTAATTTAGTTTTTAAATCGGATAGGAATCCAAATTTCTTCTTCTGAATCTAGAGCCGTATTGCTATATTTTTCACCTAATAATTCAAAATGTTCCCGATCATCAATGAGGTAATCTGAGGTAGGTAACCATGCTAAGAAAATAGCATCAAAAGTTTTTCTAAACTCCATGGCAGACCCTACGTGTTTAAACACGGCATACAAGCCACCCTGAAGGGTGTAGGTTTCAAAAATGTCAGGTATATTGTCAAAGCTAGTAACGGCTATAGCCGCCCATTTGGTAAAGGGGGTGTTAGGATCAAAATCTTGATAACTGAAAGTATTTGTATACCGTTGCATACTGTATAAATCTGGAGCAGCACTATTTGAAATCAATTTTTTAAAAGGCATAAAGCTCTTCCAGAGTTCAGGAGTTCTGTCATGAGCAAAAGACATGGTCAATTGTTTGCCTGCTAGTTTTATTTCAGGAAGTGTTTCAATGCGGTAGTTCATTTTTCTAAGCGTCTTTTTTCGTTAGAATTATTTTAGTTATTCCATCCCATAATTCAATCCGCTTTTGCAAGGCCTCCTTAGCGCTATCTAATGTTTCCTTCCATTTTGTCTCATCATCCCCACATAATTCTGAAATCATTTTTAAAGAAAGCGGACCGTGTTCATCGCCATCTAATTCTATATGGCGCTCTAAATAGTACCTCAATTTATTATAATGTGTATTCTCTTTGTCAGCTTGCTTTAAGATTTCAAAAAACATATCTGGAATTAAGTCTTCGCGGCCAAAAGTAAAGGCAGAAGCCACTACATGCGTTTTTTTAGTAGCAATAGCATCAAATGAAAAGTTGACAAAATTAATAACAGAGGAGTCAATTGCACTTGCTTCTAATGCGCTTGTCACAGCAGTACCATTTTCAATCGCTTTAATAAATGAGGCTATAGTTGCGGTACTAGCACCAATTTGATCCATGGCCTCTAAGTACATTTCAAAATGGCTTCTTGGGATTTCTTCTTCGTTCACATCACTTTCTTCGCCGTGAACAATTTCATTGATAAAACGAGCTAAAGTGGCGTTTTTTCTAGGAATCCAAGGGGTTGTGGTTGTGGTTAGGTCAATCTGTAATGCTTTTAAAAGCGACATAAAGTCCCAAACAGCAAAAACATGATGTTCCATGAAAACCTTAACATCATCTAAATCATTAAGATTTTTATAGAGGGCATGAGATTTTAATTGTAGCCTTAAGTCGGCAAGCTCATTCTCTATATGGTCTAATTTATTCATGATTCTGGAATTTTCTTACGAAGAAACAAGAAAATCGTCGAAAATAAAATTAAAACTATTTATATAGGAATAAACTTAATAGAAAAGAAAAAATCTCTGGAAGATGATCCTCTCAGAGATATTAGCATAAGGTTATTTTTTTTTGGCTCTTTTCTCCTCTTTCTTTTCTTTAGCTGTTTTTAGAGGTTCTTTTTTTACATTCTTTTTTGCGTCTTTACTTTTTGCCATGGTTCTTTTTTTTAGAAATTAATATAATTAACAATCACTCAAGAACACCCCTACAGCCAAACCTCCTTCAGAGGTTTCTTTGTATTTAGAGTTCATATCTTTTGCTGTTTCCCACATCGTTTGTACCACTTTATCCAACGGTACTTTAGCATCTTTAGGGTCTGAACCTAGGGCTAATTCTGCCGCATTAATGGCTTTAATAGCGCCCATAGAATTACGTTCAATGCAGGGTATTTGTACCAAACCACCAATAGGATCACAGGTTAATCCTAAGTGGTGTTCCATAGCAATTTCTGCGGCCATTAATACTTGCTCTGGAGTACCGCCTAATAGTTCTGTTAATGCACCTGCTGCCATGGCAGAAGATACACCAATTTCTGCTTGGCACCCGCCCATAGCGGCAGAAATAGTAGCGCCCTTTTTAAAGATGCTTCCTATTTCACCAGAAACCAACAAGAATTTTTTGATATCTTCAAAACCTGCGGTATGATCTTCAATAACCAAATAATACATCAAAACGGCAGGAATTACTCCTGCGCTACCATTGGTGGGGGCTGTAACAACTCGTCCTAATGAAGCATTAACTTCATTAACGGCTAAAGCAAAACAACTTACCCATTGTAAAATTTGTCTGAATTTAACTTCGGTTTTTCGTATAGCAGAAAGCCATTCCTGTGGGGTAGTATAGGGCTCGCTATCTTTTAATTTTAAATGCATGTCAAAAGCACGTCTGCGGACATTTAATCCGCCCGGTAAAGAACCTTCTGTATGGCAACCGGTATACATACATTCAAGCATGGTATCCCAGATGCGATGTAATTCATGGTCTATCTCAGCGTCTGTACGCAAGGAGCGTTCATTCTCTAAAACTATTTCTGATACTGTTTTTTGCTCTTTAGCGCAGAAAGCTAACAATTCTACGCCATTGGTTACTGGAAAGGGAAAAGCTTTAAAAATTTCTAAATTCTTCTTTGCTCTTTTCCGTTCTTCTTTTACTACAAATCCGCCGCCAATAGAGTAATATGTATTTTTAATTTTTTTTCCTGTGTTCAAGAGGGCCTCGAATGTCATCCCATTGGCATGAAAAGGAAGGAATTCTTTTTTGAATATAATATTTTTATCAGGGTTAAAGCTAAGGGTTAGTTTCCCGTCAAATTCTATTTTTTGTTCTTCTTTAATGCGTTTTACTATGCTAGAAATGTGTTCTATAGGAATATATTCAGGGTCCTGACCAGACAGACCTAACATCACGGCATAATCGGTAGCATGCCCTTTACCTGTGAGTGATAACGAACCGTAAATAGATACATTGATTTCAACAACATCTATGAAGTTTTCATTGGCATGTAATTCTTTAATCCATTTTTCAGCAGCACGCCAAGGTCCTAGGGTATGTGAACTTGAGGGTCCCACCCCAATTTTAAGCATATCAAAAGTACTGATTGACTCCATAAATAATTTGTTATAAATACAACTTTCAAGGGTAAATGTACTGACTAATTTCACAATTTCTAAATTTATTTATTTAAGGATATTATCCATTAATTAGGAATATATCCATATTTTTGTTTCATGGAATTGTTTTCTCACGGAAAAATTAAAAAAGTAGAACAGCGGCATGCACCAGAAGTCTCAAAACAGACCGGGTTTCCGAGTCCCGCTACGCATTATTTAGAACCTTCTATTCATCTTGATCAGGAGCTAATCACCAATCGTGATGCTACTTTTTTTGTACGGATAGATAGTGATGAACTGGCAGATTTTCTTATCTATAAGAATGATGTTTTAATTATAGACCGCTCTTTATATCCTAAAGAAAATAATTTGGCTATGGTAGTTGTAGAAGGGGAGTTTAAGGTCATTCGTATTCCACCAAAAGAAAAATCTACCACATTTACTTTATGGGGTGTCATAACCTATATTATACATTCTTGTAAATGATTGCATTAGTAGATTGTAATAGTTTTTATGCCTCTTGTGAATTGGTTTTTAGACCAGATCTTGTGGGGAGGCCAGTGGTTGTTTTAAGTAATAATGATGGTTGTATCATTGCTGCAAATAAAGAAGCTAAGGCTTTGACGAATATCCCGATGTTTGAGCCTGTTTTTAAAATTAAGAAGCAATTGCTAGAACACAAGGTTGTTTTCTTTTCCTCTAACTATACTTTGTATGGCGAAATGTCGCAACGGGTGATTAATATTCTAAAGACTTTTTCTGATCGTGTAGAGGTGTATAGTATCGATGAGTCTTTTTTAGATTTGAGTGATATGCCAGAAGAGACCTTAGAAGCCTATGCACATCAAATTAAAGATACTATTCTAAGATATACAGGTTTGCCTGTTGGAGTGGGTATTGCGCCAACAAAGGTACTCTCCAAACTGGCAAATAAGATGGCTAAAAAAAGACCAGAAAATAATTATGTATGTGTTATTCGTTCTGAAGCAGATCGGATAGAAGCATTAAAGTGGTGTGCTGTTAAAGATGTTTGGGGTATTGGAAAAAAACATAGGGAGCGTGTTATGAATATTGGCGTGGCTAGCGCTTATGATTTTTCTAAGCTGCCTTTGGCATGGGTGCGTAAAGAAATGACGGTAGTAGGAGAACGCACATGGCGCGAATTAAATGGAGAAGTAGCAATGGATTTTACGACGGATTTTAAAAAGAAAAAAGCCATTGGTACCGCAAAATCTTTTGGTAAAAAATTGGTGAACCTAGATATTATAGAAGAGGCCTGTTCTTATTATGTAGGAGAGGTAACAGAAGTTTTGCGTGCACAGGGCTCTTGTGCAAGTGCGTTACAGGTATTTATTACAACCAATTACCATAGTGATAGGGACCAGCAGTATGCTAATAGTATAACGGTAAAACTAGCATTACCTACCAATGATACCTTTGTATTAATCAAAGAAGCTAAAAAGGCCTTACACCTTATATATAAGGCGGGCTACCGTTATAAAAAAGTTGGGGTTAATTTATTAGGGATTATTCCAGAACACTATGTACAAGGCAATTTGTTTGAGCTTCCTTCTACATCAAATAACAAGTTGGCACAAGTCGTAGACCGTTTAAATCTCAAATTTGGGAAATCTAAGGTTTCTTCTGCCTTAGTCGGAACTCGGATTAAAGAGTGGGAATTGATAAAAGAAGAACGTAGCCCAAGGTATACCACTCAGTGGAATGAGATGTTGCGGATAAAAGGCTGAAATAGTTGCAGTAACAATTTTGTATTCTAGTCTTTTTTATGTCAGCTATGGCAAATAAGGACTACTATTTATCTTGATTAGTTTATAAAAATGACATCCTGTCAGTTTTGTTCTCTTGGCATATTGTTTGCCAAATAGTAAGAGAATATAAAAAGCACTAATAATTAAACTAAATAAGAGATGAGTAAAATTATAGGAATTGATTTAGGAACTACAAACTCTTGCGTTTCTGTAATGGAAGGTAATGAAGCTGTAGTAATCCCGAATGCAGAAGGAAAAAGAACTACACCATCAGTTATCGCATTTGTAGAAGGTGGAGAGATTAAAGTAGGAGATCCTGCAAAGAGACAAGCAGTTACAAACCCAACAAAAACGATTTATTCTATAAAGCGTTTTATGGGGAACAAATTCTCAGAATCTAGCGCAGAAGCTAAAAGAGTACCTTATAAGGTAGTAAAAGGAGATAATGATACTCCAAGAGTAGATATTGATGGTCGTTTATACACACCACAAGAATTATCTGCAATGATTCTTCAGAAAATGAAGAAAACAGCAGAAGACTATTTAGGTCAGTCTGTATCAAGAGCGGTAATTACAGTTCCTGCTTATTTTAACGATGCACAAAGACAGGCAACAAAAGAAGCTGGTGAGATTGCTGGTTTAACTGTAGAGCGTATCATTAACGAACCAACAGCTGCTTCTTTAGCATATGGTATGGATAAGAAAGATACCGATCAAAAAATTGTTGTTTTTGATTTTGGTGGAGGTACACATGATGTTTCTATCCTTGAATTAGGAGATGGCGTTTTTGAAGTATTAGCTACAGATGGTGATACACACTTAGGTGGTGATGATGTTGATCAAAAAATTATCGATTGGTTAGCTGATGAATTTAAAGGAGAAGAAAGTATTGATTTACGTGATGATGCTATGGCATTACAACGTTTACGTGAGGCTGCTGAAAAAGCCAAAATCGAATTATCATCTTCTGCTTCAACAGAAATTAACTTACCATATGTTACGGCTACTGCAAGTGGACCAAAGCACTTAGTACGTACGTTGACTTTAGCTAAATTTAATCAATTGATTGATGACTTAGTAAAAAGAACTATTGAGCCTTGTGCTACAGCATTGAAAAATGCAGGTTTATCTAAGAGTGATATTGATGAAATTATCTTAGTAGGTGGTTCTACAAGAATCCCTGCAGTTGTTGAGGCTGTTGAGAAATTCTTCGGAAAAAAACCATCAAAAGGTGTTAACCCTGATGAAGTTGTAGCGGTAGGTGCTGCAATTCAAGGTGGTGTATTAACGGGTGATGTTAAAGATGTATTATTATTAGATGTTACGCCATTATCTTTAGGTATTGAAACTATGGGTGGTGTAATGACTAAGTTGATTGAAGCGAATACTACGATTCCTACAAAGAAATCTCAAGTATTCTCTACAGCAGCAGATAATCAGCCTTCAGTGGAAATTCACGTTTTACAAGGTGAAAGACCAATGGCGGCAGATAACAAAAACATCGGACGTTTTCATTTAGATGGTATTCCACCAGCACAAAGAGGTACTCCTCAAATTGAAGTAACTTTTGATATTGATGCAAACGGAATTATTAAAGTATCTGCAACAGATAAAGCGACTAATAAAACTCAGGATATTAGAATTGAAGCTTCTTCAGGTTTAACAGAAGAAGAAATCAAGAAAATGAAAGCAGAAGCAGAAGCTAATGCGGAGTCTGATAAAAAAGCGAAAGAAACTGCAGATAAGTTAAATGAAGCTGATGGAATGATCTTCCAAACAGAAAAGCAATTAACTGAATTTGGTGAAAAATTATCTGATGATAAGAAAAAACCAATCGAAGATGCTTTAACAGAGTTAAAAGCAGCATACGAGTCTAAAGACATCGCTGTAATTACTCCAGCTTTAGATAAAATTAATGAAGCTTGGAAAGTTGCCTCTGAAGAAATGTACAAAGCGCAAGCTGAAGCACAAGGTGGAGCTGCTCCAGGACCAGATGCTGCTGCAGGTGCAGATACAGCTGAAGGTGATAACGTTGAAGACGTAGATTTCGAAGAAGTTAAATAAGCCCAAAAGCTTTTCCCAACGCAAGTAGGGATCTTTTAAGAATACATAATAACAAAAAACTCCGACTAGTACAGTCGGAGTTTTTTATTTTGTACTAGAATTGAAATCACCATATCTAAGGTAATTTTTGTTTATATAAGTGCTAGTTTTAGAATTATCACAATTAATTACTATTCGCTAAATAGTTTTCATAGAATAACTACTAAATTTGTACTATGATGAAAAACTACCCTTCAACCCTTGTAAGAACTTTTCTAGTACCAACTTTAATGTGTGTCGCTTTTACAGCGAAGGCACAAAAAGCTAAAATTTTTACACTTGCAGATTTCGATTTAGTAGGAAAAGTTAAGACATGCCTAGTGATCACCGATTATGGGAAGGAAGAATTTAACTTTAATGAAAAGGGCGTACTTACAAAACTTACCACACGCTATAATGAAGCTGATTATGACATTACATATTATAGATTTGTAAATGAGGCCATCAGTGAAAAACGTGTTGAGAACTACCGCGATGGCGTTTTTGATAAAACGACATCTATAGCCAACTTCTATAGCACGGATACCATACCTTCCGGAAAAAAAATAACCGAAAAGATAATTTCATATACCAAAGAATTCTTAGATCAATATGAGTATTTCTATGATGCAGAAGATAAGCTTATTGAAATTAAAAGAAATAATGATAACGGTATTGAAAGTACGCTAGTTACCTATGCTACGGATAAAGGAGAGACTACCACGACGTATACTATAAATGAAGAGGTACAGAAAACGGTGCGTACATCTGAACGTAAAACAAAAACAAAAGGAATACAGCGTATTGAGCTGACCAAAGAATTTGTGGAGGGGAAGCCGTCAAAAGCGCTAGAGCAAATTTTTAATGAAAACGATAAGTTAGTTTCTGAAAACTTTTTTGATTTTGATACCAAAACAAATGCGTTCTATTCTAAAGAATTGAAGACCTACAGCTATAATGCCTTAGGGATGCGTACGGGAGTAAAAACACAGCAGGGTAAGTTAATACGTGCAAAAGAATATATTTATCAGTATGATAACGGAGAAAAGGGGAATTGGATCAAACAGATTATAACCCCTGATAACACATTTATCAGCCGTAAGATAAAATATTATGAGGCCACGGTACTTGAAGAGTAGATTTTTTTTAGTATTTTTCTTTATCATTAATTAATTACACAGAAAACTAGTATAATAAGTATCTTATTTAACGCGATGAAACGATTACGGAATACTGGAATTTACTACTTGATCTTCGGTATTTTATTGGCAGTCAGTTATGTTTTTAGCAATTTATGGCCAATTAGTATTTTGGGTGTATTGCTTTTGTTAATTTTTTTAGTGTTAAAATATTTCTTTAAAGAAGCATCCTTCGCTTTCTCTTGGAATAAGAGAGCACTACAATTATTAGATGTTTTACTCATAGCGCTACCCTTCATATATGTCGCATTAATTTCTTGGTATGTTTGGAGGCCTTATAGGCAGACTGTTATTTTACCTAATAATTACGAAGGTATTGTTGCTGTAAAATACAATGTAGCTAATGGTCAAGATGAAATCTGGACCAGTTCATTTTTTGGTTTATGTGGTTCTAGATTGATAAAAGTTGATACTTCTGGTATTGCAAGAACTTCTTTTAAGTTTCATGACAATTCAGTTCCGCTTCTCGGAATTAGGCAGATGAATTACAATCGAGGGGGATTAAAAATTTATTATGAACATAATCTTGATGATGAAGTAGTAGAAGGATTTGATGGTACGTGGTTTATTAATGATTACGCCGGAGGAGGTGGAAAAAAGATCTACAGTACAGGGTATAGCTACTATCCCTTGATGGTTTTTGTAGTGGTACAACCAGAGAATTATTTCGATTATTTTATGACAGCGAAAGAAATAGAAATTTGGGTAGCAGGAGAAAAGAAGAAGTATCCTAATTCTTATATAGAACAGCCAACCCATAAATTAAATGCAAAAAGCATTGAGTTTTTAAGAGATAATAAAATTTTATAAAAAGCTATGCCTCCATTAACTATCAAATTTCAGTGTTTCATTCCAAACTCTTTAGGGAAACCTATTTTCGATTATTTCAAAAATCAAAAGCATTTTAATAAAATTAAAAATAGAGCTGAATTTACTAAAAAACTGAAGGCTCTCGATTCTAATGGTTATACTTGGTTACCGGAACCAGGGGGTAGTATTACTGATAATTATTTCGCAACAGATAATATCGACCTGCATGATGAAAGTTTATTTCATGACACACGTTTGGGGTTTCATATGCAGATTGAAGCTGAAAAAATAGGGGATTTTAGTTATATGGATAATGTTTTTGAGCATGCTAAACATGGTAATGGATGGGGTGGTGTAAATAGTCAGCACTCAGGTGAGAGTCACCAAGTTAAGGCATATATTAAAAGAGAGCCTGTCAGCTATATTGATACGGGAACAGCTTTTATGGAATCTGGAGATTATATTTATACAGGGATTTGTAAAGATAAAATAGCAGCAAAACGATCTAAAGAAGAGCCTCTTACAATGAATTTTGAAAATAAATTATTAGGTACTTATTTTCATCAGTCAGGGGCAATAATTCCTAAGGATAGTACAGTATTTAAGATTTCTGCCTCTGCGGGATATCCATTTGCAGAACCATTATCACCAAATATCGATTTTGAATTAGAAATTCAATTAACAAAAAATTTGACCTCAAGAAATATAACAATAAATATTTCAGGGTGGCATAACGATTTTCCTGCTTACGAATTAATAATTGGAAATGAAATAGTCTATAATCATAACCCTGCAAAATTTGGATATACGGGTCCTACCCCTCGTAATTTGACCAAGAGTAGGGAATTTAATTTTTCGAAGTGGATAAGACTAGAAGATTGGGAGGTTCGTGATATAGACAAAAGAACAAAGTTTGAAAGATGATATTGTTATTTTATTTTCTTTTGGCTACATAAAAAACAGGGTGTTTTTATAGGCAAAAAAACTTATTATAGCGAGACCTTATTTGTGAAATTTATTAATTGTTAATTTTATTGCCATCAAAACATTAGAAGGTGTATATCAAATTATAGGTTTTAATCAGGACAGAGACCAATCTGGTTATACTGGTTATTTACGATTAATTGTGACTAGTAAAAATCGTGTGGATGCTATTTGGACGATTGGAGGTGAACAAACGCAAACGGGAAAAGGGTTCTTCAAGGACGACGTTTTAGTCATTAACTTTTCTTATCGTGGAGAATTAAAAAACAGACCTAAAACTTTTAAGGGTGTTGTGGTGTACAAGATGATAAATGACAATGTTCTAGATGGCTTTTGGTCAGAAAAATTTGGTGATGATGATTATTTAGGGTTTGAAGAAGGGAGAAGACTATCGGTTGATGAAGTCTCAAAATTAAAATTATAAGCGTTCCAATAAGGTTTGCTAGACCACTCGAACTGATAGTATACTTTATTTCAGGACTTAATTATTTGGATTTTCTTTTTTTAAATCGAATTTTTGAAGTTACTATCAATCCATTCTTCTTTCAAGAGTCCGTAACAGCACGTATTTCGTTTAAACCCATCTAATAAATACACATTCTTACGTAAAACTCCTTCTAGGACACAGCCTAGTTTTTCCACAGCTTTACGGGAAGCGGTATTGCGCTCATCTATTCTAAATTCTACTTTTTCCATCTGCAATTCTGTGAATGCATACTGGAGCATTAAGGCTTTCATTTGCGTATTTAATCCTGAGCCATGAAATTCCCGGCCAATCCAAGTAGCGCCAATCTCTAGTATTTTATTTTTCCAATTGATGTTCATAAAACGGGTGCTACCAGCATAACTGCTGATTCGTTTATCATATATGATAAACGGAATACTAGTTTCTGCCTCCTGTTGCTTTAAAGCAATCTTCACATAGTTTTCTAAATCTACCAGAGTTTCAATGGCAGAAGGCGAGTACTGTACTAATTTAGGCTGTTCGGCAATTGGGCAGAGGTATTCAAAATTTTCCAAGCTCAGTGGTGTGAGTTTTACAACATCGTTTTCTAGTGTAATGGCTTTTGTTTTCATTTAGACTAAACTATTAATAATTTCTTTTCTCACTTCATGTCCGCCTTCAAAAGTGGTGATTTCTGCTTTATTATTAAATAAAGTCGCTATTTTTTTGGACTCAGATTTCATACGCTCCTCATTTAAGTATTCGTCTTTTGTACCAACAATAATTTTTACTTGCGTGTGTTGCCCTTCTAAAAATTTAAATTCTTCAGGAGTCATCTCCTTCGGTATTCCTCCTGCATAAAGTACGAGCTGATTACATTTTACGCGATTCAAGGCAGTCCACCTAGAAGCAATAGAAACTCCTTGGGAGAAGCCGAAAACAATAAGGTTGGTGTTTTCTGGTAATTGTTCCGCAGCAAAAACAGCATCTAAATAGCTAGAAACATTTTCCATTTCTGCAAGGGTGTTTTCTTTGGTAAGCCAACTAGCGCCAACATGGGTATATTTTCCGTTTAAATAATATTTAGAAGGTGCTTGTGGAGCAATGATGTAATTTTCTTCAGGAGGTAATTCGTTGAAATACCTAAGAAAATATCGACTTAAATAACCGATACCGTGAAAAACAATCCAAATATTTTTTGTCTTCGATGTAAGTGTATTTAGTGTTTCATACGTGTTTTTTGTAGTGTAGGAAACGTGCTTTTCGGTAGAGTTCATGGTAGTTTTTTCTAGAATAGGTATTCAGTCATGAAATTTAAAAAGAATATTCAAATTGAGCTTCTAATCATGGCTTTTGTTTTTCTAGGAATCGTTAATTTTACATAAAATGATTTCATGGAAGATTATAAAGAGAAAATATTAAAGATTTGCAACGAAACCTGCAAAGGTACTTTGATGGAAACTTTAGATATTACTTATGTTGATGTTGGAGAAAATTTTTTGGTAGGTAAAATGCCGGTAACATCAAAAGTGTTCCAGCCAGATGGTGTTTTGCATGGTGGTGCTATGGTGGCTTTGGCAGAAAGTGTAGGGAGCGCTGCTTCTTATATATTTCTAAATGCACAAGAGGTAACCGTTCGTGGCTTAGAAATATCTGCAAATCACGTAAAAAGTATTCGTGAAGGGTATGTGTATGCTAAAGCGATTATCATTCATAAAGGGAGAACTACTCAAGTTTGGGATATTAAACTTACAGATGCTAATGATAATCTAATCTCTATCTGTAAACTTACGACCATATCATTACCTAAAAAGTAATATGCAACACGATTTTTTTCAGAAAGCTAAGAACCATCTTAATGCTTCAAAACCTTTTGTTTTGTACCGTAAGCCGTTAGAGACAACCATTACTGGGTTGTTTCAATCAACAGATGCGCTTCATGTAGTGACTGATTTTTCTAAAACAGGCTTTGTTTTTGCTCCATTTGATTCGGACGGAAAAACAATTTTATTGCAGGTTGATGAGAAAACAGTAACAGAGTATATAGCGAAAGAAGTAAACTCTGCGACAGGTATATTTAAGTCTATTACAGAAGATCAAGATCAAGAATTTCATATCAATTTAGTTCAAAAAGGAATCGATGCCATAGCGCAGTATGGCTTAAGAAAGGTGGTACTCTCTAGAAAAATAGAGGTAAAAACATCTAAATCTGCATTCACTTTGTTTAAAACATTGCTAGATAACTATTCTAATGCCTTTTGTTATCTATGGTACCATCCAAAAGTAGGTTTGTGGTTAGGAGCAACTCCAGAAATTTTGCTAAGAACCGAAAATAGGCAGCTTAAAACCATGTCTTTAGCAGGAACAAATAAAGCAGAAGGAGCGCAAGCACCAGTTTGGGGAGCAAAAGAATTAGAAGAACAGCAAATGGTTACAGATTATATTGCTTCGTCTTTAAAAGAAACGGTTTCTAAGTTAACAATTTCAGAAACAGAATCGGTAAGAGCGGGAAACCTCTGGCATTTAAGAACCTCGGTTTCGGGAGGCTTATCTAACTATAATCTAAAGGAAATTATTGCAGCGTTACACCCTACACCTGCAGTATGTGGCTTACCCAAGAAAGAAGCGAAAGCTTTTATCTTAGAAAATGAAAATTACACTCGAGAATTTTATACTGGATTTTTGGGGGAATTGAATTTTAAAGAAGAAAATTTTAGATCTAGCAATAGACGAAATAGAGAAAACCAAGCCTATAGAACCGTCAAAAACACCACATCGCTCTATGTAAACCTTAGATGTATGCAATTGAAAGATGATAAAGCATGGGTGTATGTAGGTGGGGGAATTACGCAAGAATCAGATCCTGAAAAAGAATGGGAAGAAACGGTAGCAAAAAGTAATACAATGCTCAAAGTAGTATTGTAATTTTGCACCTATAAAATTATTAATTTGAAATACGCTACAATACCCTCTGCTCAAACCGTTGCCCATTATTGTAAAACATATGGCATAAAAGATATTGTTATTTCTCCGGGTTCCCGTAATGCACCGTTAACCATAACGTTTACAGAAGATAATTATTTTAATTGTTTTAGTGTCGTAGATGAGCGTTGTGCGGCATTCTTTGCTTTAGGTATGGCACAGCAGCAACAAAAACCTGTAGCTGTATTATGTACTTCAGGTAGTGCACTTTTAAACTACTATCCTGCTATTTCAGAAGCTTTTTATAGTGATATTCCATTGGTGGTAATTTCTGCAGATAGGCCACCTTATAAGATAGATATTGGAGATGGGCAAACCATTCGTCAGGATCATGTTTTTGATCGTCATATTGGATATTCAGCAAACTTAAAATTAGATGTAAGTCACGCTACAGAAACCATACGAAAGCAAGGAAAAGGCTTATTAGAGGCTAATAGTACCATTGCAGAGCAACAGAGAAAAATAGAATTATATAACGATAAAGAATTGGCGCATGCTTTTCAACTGGCAATTGAACAGATGTCTCCTGTTCATATAAATGTTCCTTTTGAAGAGCCTTTGTATAATACGACTACAACACCTAACCAGCAACCTGTACTAAGCTATCAAAAACCAGTTATAGATGATGTAGAAGATTTGACATCCTTTGCAGCGACCTGGAATAAGTCACAGCGCAAATTGGTTTTGGTGGGCGTAGAGTATCCTAACGCGGTAGCTCAAGAATATCTTAATTTTTTAGCGAATGATGCATCGGTTATTGTATTAACAGAAACAACATCAAATTTACATCACCCTAATTTTTTTACAAGTATTGATAGTCTTATTGCGCCTATAGAAAAATCAGCCAACAGTGATGAGCTGTTTAAAAAATTACAACCAGAGGTTATTCTGACTTTTGGAGGACTCATTGTATCAAAAAAAATAAAAAGTTTTTTACGAAAATATAAAGCAACAGCACACTGGCATATTGATGCTAAAAAAGCCTACGATACTTTTTTTTCGATTACGCATCATTTTAAAACTTCTGAAAATACGTTTTTTAAAGCCTTTATTCCGCTACTTACTCCTATTGAAAGTGATTATTACGCATACTGGTCAACAGTGAAAATCAAGTATGAAGAGAAAAGAAACCAATATTTGAAGCAAATTCCTTTTTCTGACATGTTGGCTTTTTCTACCGTTGCGAAGACTATTCCTAAGAACTATCAATTACATTTAGCGAATAGCTCTACAGTGCGATACGCGCAATTATTTTCAATAGATCCTAGTATTACAGTTTTTTGCAACCGGGGAACTAGTGGTATAGATGGTTCTACCTCTACAGCTGTAGGGGCGTCTATCTATAATAAGGAACCAACGCTTTTAATTACGGGTGATATCAGTTTCTTATACGATAGTAATGGCTTGTGGAACAAAAAGATACGACCAGACTTTAGAATTATTGTATTTAATAATGATGGTGGTGGAATTTTTAGAATTTTACCAGGGCAAGAAGATACTGTGAACTTTGAAACATTTTTTGAAACTACACATACCGTAGATATTGCAAAACTATGCAGTAGTTTTGATGTTATTCATGAAAAAGTTGATACTGAGGAAATCTTAGAAAAAGCCTTAATTAATTTTTATAAAAGCAGTAAAAAGCCTAAATTGTTAGAGATAAAAACACCTAGACTTATTAATGATAAAATTTTGCTTAGTTATTTTGATTTTATATCTTAGGCAAACATTAATATTTTAAATAAAAGAACACTAACAATTATGAGTAAAAGAGACGAATTAATCGTAAAGTACGCAGCAGACATTAAAGATAAATTTGGTGAAGCGGCTGACATGGATTTATTAACAAAAGTTGCGATAGGATTAGGTCCAGCAATATACAATGCAGATGCTTCTAAAGTATCTGGAGGGGATCAAAAAGAGAAAGACACTGTTAAAAATAATTTCTTAATTAAAAAATTAGGAATGACAGAGAGTGATGACATGATGCCAGCAATTGAAAGCGTTTTAGAAAAGTACGGTTCTTCTAACCGTAACAAGCATAGAGCGGTTGTTTATTATATGCTAGCGAAACACTTTAAAAAACAAGATGTTTATAACAAATAAGTAAGCTACAATATAAAAAGCCGTTTCATGAAAATGAAACGGCTTTTTTGTTTCTAAGAAACAACGAATGTTTTAATAAAAATTATGTTATAAAACGTACTTTTGCAGCATGATAGAATTAGGGAATTACAACACATTAGAAATTTTAAGAGATACAAGTGTAGGACTCTTTTTAGGCGATGAAGAAGGTAATGATGTATTATTGCCCAATAAATATGTACCAGAAATCTACGAAATTGGTGATAAACTTACCGTTTTCTGTTATTTAGATTTTGATGAGCGCCCTGTTGTAACATCATTGACACCTTATATTTTTAGAAATACTTTTAAACTATTAAAGGTAGTAGAAGTAAATAATATTGGCGCCTTCTTAGATTGGGGTTTGGAAAAGCACCTTTTAGTTCCTTTTAGAGAGCAAAGAGAGCGTATGCAAGAAGGGCAGTGGTATGTAGTGTATTGTTACCTCGATGAGAAATCTTTTAGACTGGTAGCCTCAAATAAGTTAGATAAATTTTTAGATAATGAGGAGCTTACCATAGTAGTTAATGAAGAAGTAGATTTAATTGTAACAAGACAAAATGACCTTGGTTGGGATGTTATAATTAATAATAAGCACAAAGGTTTAGTCTATAGTGATCAAGTATTTAAAAAGGTAGCTGTAGGAGATGTTATTAAAGGCTATATAAAGCACATAAGACCGGATAATAAGATTGATGTAAACTTAAAACCAATTGGGTATGAAAGTATAGAGCCAGCAGCTAATGTGATCTATGCTAGATTACAAAAGGAAGGTGGGTATTTAAATTTACACGATAAATCTTCTCCAGATGAAATTACGGCTAAACTGCAAATGAGTAAGAAAGTTTTTAAGAAGAGTATCGGTACTTTATACAAGGATCGTAAGATCACTATTAAGCCAGATGGCATTTATCTACTTTAAAACGAAACTTAAGTCGTATTAGAACCACAATATCATGATATTCAATTAAATAATAGGGCGAAATGTTTCATTTATTTTTAAGAAATATATACATTTACAAGACAGCTAATGAAATTTATACTTTAACTACAAATAACGTCCCCTAATCCAAGTTTAATATGCCATTTATTGAAGAAAGCGATTTACTTGATTTACATAAAGATATCGATAAAGCTCAAATACTTAATGAGCGACTTTTAGACCAGATTAAGTTTAAAAATAAAGAGCTTAAAAGAAATAAGATTCAACGAAATATTCTTGCAGGGGTTACCAGTGTATTTTTATTAGGAGTTTTTGCCTTATATGTCTTCAATGCAGGCAGAAGAAGTAGTGCGCCAGAAACCAATAATAATTTGGTGGTGTATGACTTAGATAGCTTACAAGTGATTAAGTCTAGAATGGATAACTTAAAGTTAAAGAACGAGGAACTCAGTAATGTAAAGGAATTTTACTTGGCTAAAGAATTCCTAGAAAGAGAAAAAATATATTCGGTTCAAATTAAATCGTTCGTAGATAATAATGTAACCTTAGCATCAGAATCCTTATCAAATACCCTGTTCGTTAAAACAAATCCGTTCTATTCGTATTCTTTGGGTAACTTTGAAACTATAGAAGAAGCAAGATCATTTAGATACCAATTAGTGAAAATGGGCTTTGAAGATGCCTTTGTGGCTTCGTATCAAAATGGAAAACGCATACAAATAGAAGATCCCTACTAGCATTGACAAAATTTAAAGCCTGGCTTAACGCAGCAAGATTGCGTACTTTACCATTATCTATCTCCGGAATTATTGTGGGTGCTGCATTAGGAAACTTTTATGGACATCAAAATTGGATTATTTTTATCCTTGCTTTGTGCACCACCATTGGTTTTCAGGTAACCTCTAACTTTGCTAATGATTATGGAGACGGAGTTAAAGGAACAGACAATGAGGAAAGAGTAGGGCCTAAAAGGGCATTGCAAAGTGGTATACTTACTAGAGCAGAATTAAAAAATGGGATTATCATTTCCATAATTGTCGATTTAATCCTTGCCATCACCTTATTAGTTTATTCTTTTGGCACTGAAAACTATCCTTTAATTTTATTGTTTTTTGCTCTTGCACTCGCAAGTGTTTGGGCTGCAATAAAATACACAGTAGGAACTTCAGCCTATGGCTATAAGGGTTTAGGAGATCTTTTTGTTTTTATCTTTTTTGGATTATTAGGGGTGTTAGGATCACTATTTTTATTTACTAAATTCTTAACGCTCACTGCCATATTACCTGCAATAGCAATAGGTTTATTGAGTACGGCAGTTTTAAATTTAAATAATTTAAGAGATGCCATATCAGATAAAAACGCAGGTAAAAACACTCTAGTCGTAAAAATGGGTTTTGAAAATGGAAAAATATACCATTATGTACTTTTGGCTATTTCTTTCGTAAGCATGGTAGCTTTTACGATGCTAAATTATAGTTCTTGGTGTAATTTTATACATTTAATAATATTTATTCCGCTTGGCGTACACGCCCTGAGAGTGTCAAAAACAAAAGAACCCTTTTTATTAGATCCTGAGTTAAAAAAGGTAGCATTAAGTACATTTTTTCTTGCTGTTATCTTTTATTTAAGTTTTAATATTTTTTCGTAGCTTTGGCTTACATAACTTAATAAACTAAAACCAAATTTGGAGCAGCCCATTAAAATTCTTATCGTAGAGGATAACGTTATCATTGCTGATGATATGCAATCAATGTTAGAAGAGATTGGTTATGAGATTGTTGATAATGTCATCGTTTATGAACAAGCGATAGAAGTACTGAAAACTAAGCAAGTAGATCTTGTTTTGATCGATATTATTCTTGCTTCCGATAAGACAGGGATAGATTTAGGAAAACACATTAGAGAAAAGTACAATATCCCTTTCATTTTCGTAACCTCAAACTCAGATAGAGCCACCGTAGAAAATGCAAAGACCGTAAAACCAAACGGGTATCTTGTAAAGCCTTTTGAGCAACAAGACTTATATACTTCTATAGAAATTGCATTATCCAGTTTTAATTATAATGAGAAGGCGGCGGGCACGACTAGCGCTCCTACAGAAGAAGTTACGGATGATAAGTTGGTTTCAAACAGCGTACTTAAAGACTCAATTTTCGTAAAAAAACAGCATCTGTATTATAGAATTCAGTTTGGTGATATTCAGTTTATAAAAGCTGATAATGTGTATTTAGAAGTAAATACAGTAGATAAAAAATTCTTAGTACGTTCTCCTTTAAAAGATTACTTAGAGAAGTTACCTTCTAATAAGTTTTATAGAGCGCATAAGTCTTACATTGTGAATGTAGATCATATAGAAGCGATTAATTCAAAAGATATTTTGATAAATAATAATTTAATACCGATCTCTAAAGAGTTTAAGGAGTTTATAATTTCGGCGATGAATTCTTAAATACAAGAATTTATTAAATTAATACGTAGGGCTGGTCAATGAAAATTAACCAGCCTTTTTTATATCCATAAAGAGGATGAAATACATGATGTAAACTTAAATGGTTTGTTCACCACATAAATTTAAGAGTACACAACAAAATGATGGTAGCTTTGAATCTTAGACATACCTTTGAGGCATGATTAAATAAAGATCCCAAATCTTATCATTTTCATAATCAAATACAAAGACCGAGCAATGCGTTGTTCGGTCTTTTTAATTTAGGGCAAATCTATTTCCAGTTTAAGGGAATATGCGCTAATTTTGATTTTTTTGTAAATTGTTTACATTGGTATACAACAGCATGATTTCAATTGACAACAATATTGCCCGTAATTAATAGTAATTACGCTATGTTTGAATAACACATAAGACCATAAACCTATAATATTAAGAAGCGGATGCACTCTAACCTTATAAAACTGTTTTCTAGAAAAACACTTGTACAGTTTTTATTTCTTTTCTTGTTTGCCGCTGCGATCGGTCAAGAGGATGTAAATGAAGATGTAAATACATACAAAGTATTTCAGAGTGCAAGTAACGCTTCAGCAAGATTTAAATTATTTTTTAATTCTACAAACCGGTACAATCAGACTTCTCCTTTTGATTGGAAAAAGACATTAGAAGAATACCTGGTAGATGCAGAAAACTCAAGCGATACCACAGCTATCTTTCAGTACAAGACCATGCAGAGTCAGGTGATGTTTGATTTAGGAGAGTATTCTAAATGCGTAGCCTTAGCCAATGATTTATATCAGACAAATGAAAATATGTCTGTGACTGAGAAAAAAATCATATTAGAACTTTTAGATAAAAGTTATGAAAAGCTTAAACTTTATGTAAAACAATCTGAAGTACGCAAAGAACGAAAAGAACTTGGTATTTCAAAAGATATAATTTTTTACGATATCTATTCTAATATGGGCTTGCCGAATAAGGCAATGAGAGATTATATTGAAGAAGTAAGTAAAACAATAGATCCAAAAGATTACTATGCCAATGCCGTTTATAACAATAATGTAGGACATTATTTATGGTTAGATAAATCTCCGCCAACAGCGATTACTAAATTTAAGAGTGCAGAATCTTTTGTAAATCTGTATTTAGGCGATGTGATGTTGGCAAAAACAGAAAATGATATTATAAAGGGAAGTTTGCTAAAAGGTATCATTGCCGGTAATATTGGGAAGTGTTATGCTGATTTGAAAAATTTTGAAGACGCTGTTTTTTATCTGGAGAATAGCATTGAGGCTATTTATAAATATAAGATGGGTTCCTACTCTTCTAACCTTATAGAGAATACCTTATACTTAGCAGATTGTTTGCTTCAAACTAATGAGCTTAAAGATGCAAAAAAACTATTAGATAAAGATTTTAAATATGTTGAAGCAGAGCATCAGTTAAAAAGAAACAGATTGTTAGCTGCATATTATGATAAAGTGGCAGACTTTTCTACTGCGTCTTTCTATTATAAAAAAAATATAAGACTTTCAGATTCCATAGCGTCTAATGAACGACTTATTACTGGTCAACAATTAGAGGCCTTAGTGCAATCAGATTTAGAGAATTCTAAGGCAATGTATCGCGAGTCTAAAGAAAGTTTAGAGCTAAAGAGTAGAGAGTTAGATGCGTTGGATAATGAAATATCCTATGTGTATATCTCTTTAGTATTTACTTTATTGGGTTTTGCAGGTTTGGTATACGCTTACCTTAGAAGTATTAAAGTACAGCGCATAATTGTACAGCAAAAGCATATTATTGAAGCTTCGTTGGTAGAAAAAGATTCACTTCTTAAAGAAATACACCACCGGGTTAAAAACAACCTTCAAATGGTATCTAGTTTGTTGAGTTTGCAGACTAAAAACACGAAGAGTAAAGCGGCCATTGAAGCTTTAGAAGAAGGAAAAAGTAGGGTGAAGGCTATGGCATTAATTCACCAGAAATTATATCAAAATGATGATCTTTCGGTAATTGAAATGCAGGGCTATATTGAAAGCCTTGTAAACAGTATACAATCTGTTTATAAGAAAGGCGGACATAAGATTAATATAAATATTGATGCAGAAGCGGTAGAACTAGATATTGATAGAGCAATACCTTTTGGTTTGATCTTAAATGAACTAGTTTCCAATTCCTTTAAATATGGTTTCCCGGAAGATGATGGGAATGGAAAAATCTATATTCACTTGAGAAAAACAACAGAAGAAGGCGGTGGTTATTTTGAGTATTCTGATAATGGAGTAGGAATGCCTTCAGATATGGAAGAACGTGCAGGAGAATCTATGGGGATTAGATTAATGAACCGTTTGGTAAATCAGTTACAGTCAACATTAAATATTGATAAAGTTGAAGAGGGAGTTAAATTTTGGTTTAATTTTAAATAAGTCAAATTAAAAATAGCTTAAAAATATGAAAATAACTTTTCTGGGTCATGCGTCTTTATTGATAAAGACCACAACAGCGACTATTTTGGTAGATCCTTTTATTTCAGGAAATGATTTAGCAATAGGCAAAATAGATATAAACGACTTAAAGCCCGATTATATTTTACTTACACATGCGCATCAAGATCATGTCTTAGATGTAGAAGTTATTGCTGAAAATTCTGGAGCCACGATTGTTAGTAATTATGAAATTGCTACTTATTACGGAAACAAAGGTTTTACAACACACCCTATGAACCATGGGGGAAGTTGGAATTTTGATTTTGGAAAATTAAAGTATGTCAATGCTATTCATACTTCGTCTTTTGCAGACGGTACGTACGGTGGGCAACCAGGTGGCTTTATACTTTCGGCAGACGATAAACACATCTATATTGCAGGAGATACTGCTTTGCATATGGATATGAAATTGATACCATATACTTGTGAGTTGGATCTTGCCATTTTACCTATCGGAGATAATTTTACCATGGGAATAGAAGATGCTATTTTTGCTTCAGATTTTGTAGATTGTGATACAGTTTTGGGATATCACTATGATACTTTTGGTTTTATTAAAATAGATCAAGAAGCAGCTAAAAAACAATTCTCAGAAGCAGATAAAAAATTACACTTATTAGAAATAGGGAAGTCTATTTTAATTTAAAATTAGCGTACCTCGCTTTTTAAAACAATTTTATGAAGGAGTTTTGGGAAAAATCGCTTTAGATAAATTCCTAAAACTTCTTTTTTTCCTATATAAGCCTCAAACTTTTTCTTTTCGATAGCATTTTTCATTCGGGCAGCAAATACATTCACCGCTAAACCATTCTCAGTAGCTTTGTCTTCGGTGTTATTTTTAGAGCCATCTCCAACAAGCGCATTCTTTGCGACATCGGTTTGTATAAATCCCGGGCAGATGATGGTAACGGTAATCCCATCTTTTTCGTGCTCCATCCGTAAAGCGTCAAAAAAGCCATGTAAAGCGTGTTTAACCCCACAGTATCCAGAACGATAGGGAGAAGAAAATTTACCCATTAAGCTGCTTACTACAGCAAACTGACCTTTGTTTTGTAATAGAAATTTGGGCAGTATAGCCTTAGATAGGGCAACAGTTCCTAAATAGTTAATATCCATCAGTTTTTTGTAAACCTCCATGTCCGTTTCTATAATTAAAGAACGTTGGCTCACGCCTGCATTATTTATCAGAAGATCTATAGTTCCGAAAGCATTCCATGCTTCATTAGTTTTTATATTAAATTCTTCAAGTTTTAAGAGATCTAGGGGTAAGATATAGATGTCATTAGGTCTAGGACATTTTTGCTTTACCGCCTGCAGTCCTTCTATATTTCGAGCAGAAATTACCACTTTGGCTCCAGAAGTGGCGTAGGCATACGTCAACGCTTCTCCAATACCCGATGACGCTCCTGTAATCCAAACCACTTTTTCTTGACCCAATCCCATTTCCATTCTATTTAGACCCAAAATATAGTTAAATTTGAATTCTAAATTATGGAAGCAAACTATAAAAAATATATTTTAGATTTTAAACGCCCGAGCGGAACTTCTCGGGGGGTGTTAAAACAAAAAGAAACCTGGTTTATTATCCTTAAATCTAAAGATGAAATAGGAATCGGGGAATGTGGAATTTTAAGAGGTTTAAGTATTGATGATGTTCCTGAATATGAAGCAAAGTTAAAGTGGACATGTGACAATATTCATTTAGGAAAGGATGCGCTGTGGGATGCTTTGATAGCATTTCCAAGCATTCAATTTGGCATAGAACAAGCCTTTTTATCGCTAGCTTCATCCAATTCTTTTGAATTATTTCCTTCAGATTTTATTGAAAAAAAAGCTCCTATACCTATTAACGGTTTAATTTGGATGGGAGATGAAGCTTTTATGCTAGAGCAGATTCAACAAAAATTAGCTAGTGGATTTCGATGTATAAAAATGAAAATTGGCGCCATAGATTTTGAAACAGAACTAAAATTATTGGCTTCTATTCGAAAAAAATACGCTCCTGAAGAAATAGAACTTAGAGTAGATGCCAATGGTGCATTTAAACAAGAGGAGGCTTTGACGAAATTAAAAAAATTAGCAACTTTTAATCTTCATTCCATAGAACAACCTATAAAGCAAGGTAATCCGCATCATATGAGAATGTTATGCAGTGATACACCTTTGCCAATAGCGTTAGATGAAGAATTAATTGGTGTTTTTGATGTAACAAAAAAGCAAGAACTGCTACAAACAATACAACCACAGTATATTATTTTAAAGCCTAGTTTGGTAGGTGGTATAAAAGGCTGTGAAGAGTGGATTGCCATAGCAGAAGGTTTGGGAATAAAATGGTGGATTACTAGTGCTTTAGAAAGCAACGTAGGTTTGAACGCGATAGCACAGTGGACATTTACGTTACGGAGTACGTTACCACAAGGTTTGGGAACAGGAAGTTTGTATACCAATAATTTAGATAGCCCTTTGACTGTGGAGAATGGCAATTTGTATTATAGAAAGAATAAAAATTGGAAAGCTAATTTGATAAGTGATTTATGTATATAGAGCAGGCGTATAAAGGATTAAAGGATTCTTGGAGGTATGTATTAGGGTTTATAATTGTACTAATAGGATGGCAAATTTTGGGGATGATCCCGTTACTAATAGCCATGGCCGTTCATGCAGTAAATGGTGGCGGAATGGTAGCTACTATTCCACAAATGGCAGAAGCTTTTGGAAATAATATGTTTGTTTTTCTTATGCTTATCTCTTTTGCGATAGGCTTACTGGTATTATTTTTAGTAGTGCTTTTTCTGCACCGGCAATCTATCACAGCATTCACAACATCCAGAGCTAAAATAGATTGGAAACGTATCTTTTTTGCTTTTACTTTCTGGGCGGTAATTACTATTTTAATTACTGGGGTTGACATCTATATGTCGCCAGATAATTATGTATGGAATTTTGATGTAAACAAATTTTTGATATTGGCTGTAATAGCTATTTGTTTAGTGCCCTTACAAACAAGCTTTGAGGAATATTTATTTAGAGGTTACCTCCTGCAAAGTCTTGGGATCTTAACGAAGAACAGATGGATACCTTTAGTCGTTACTTCAACTATTTTTGGCTTGATGCATATTTTTAATCCAGAGGTACAGGAGTTAGGCTATGGCATTATGGTGTATTATATTGGCACAGGTTTCTTTTTAGGTATTTTAGCATTGATGGATGAAGGTCTGGAGCTTTCTTTAGGTTTTCATGCAGCAAATAATTTAGTTACGGCGTTATTAGTTACAGCAGATTGGACCGCTTTTCAAACAGATTCTATGTATAGAGATGTGTCAGAACCAGCATTGGGTTGGGACGTTTTTATACCGGTAATTGTAATCTATCCTGCGCTTTTATTTATCTTTTCTAAAGTCTATAATTGGACCAATTGGAAAGAGAAATTAACAGGGAGCGTATTAACGGAAGAGGCATTTTTAGCACAAGAAAATAATGAATTTGAATCATAAGTTTGTTCATCCAAGTTTTAGGTTAAACGGAATTTCGTTTTCATATGAAGCACTAAAAGAAGTAGCCTATTGCTTAATTAAAGAAGGGCTACCCCATGAAAAACCTATTGGAAGTTTTCTTTTAGATTGGGTGAATGAGGATGAATACTTGGAAGTTGCTACTTCCGGCTCCACAGGTGTACCCAAGATTATAAATCTAAGAAAACAACACATGGTAAATTCTGCGATGGCTACCGGTGATTTCTTTGGTCTTGAAGGGGGTAATACCGCTTTACTCTGTTTGCCCGTTGATTTTATAGCAGGTAAAATGATGTTGGTGCGGGCTATGGCTATAGGCTTGGCATTGGATTATGTGGCTCCAAATTCTAATCCTTTAGAAAGTATTACTAAATCTTATGATTTTAGTGCGATGATACCCCTGCAGCTAGAGAATTCCTTGCAAAAACTAAAGCAACTCAAACTATTAATTGTTGGTGGTGCTAAAATGTCAGATTCATTAAAAGTCGCAGTGACTAACAATATTTGTAAGGTGTATGAAACGTATGGTATGACGGAAACTATTACCCATGTTGCACTAAAACCAGTGAACCATTTAGAAGATTCCACCAATACTAATTTTACGGCATTACCCAAAGTAGAATTTAGTACAGATGCTAGAGGGTGTTTGGTTATAAATGCGCCCAATATTTCTGATGAAGAAGTGGTGACAAATGATTTGGTGGCGTTAGTTTCTTCAACAGAATTTGAGTGGATAGGTAGGTATGATGCTATAATTAACTCCGGGGGTATTAAATTGTTTCCAGAAAAAATTGAAGCCAAAATTTCTAAAGTAATTAATGTTGATTTTTTCGTAGCAGGAATTTATGATACAGTATTAGGCCAAAAGCTAGTGCTGATAACCGAAGGGAATGTGGATAAGGCACAGTTATGGAACACGCTTCAGAATTTGGACACTTTAGACAAATTTGAGATGCCCAAAGAAATTTACGCTGTAACATCTTTTATCAAAACAGCTAATGGAAAAATTCAGCGTGCAAAAACAGTAGCCTTAATTTCTAAATAGTCTGGCTCATTCAAACGTACACATCCCTAAGTTAAGGTTTCTAATTGTCTTTTAGTGGCGTAAGTTTATAGGAACTTAAAACTAAAATGATGAAAAATAGTTTATTTGCACCAATTATTTTATTAACGTTATCCTTGAATGCTCAAGTAATTTCAGATCCGGTTTTAGAAAATAACCTCGCTGGTATTTCTGGATTTTGTAATGCGTCGGTACAATTTTCAAACGGCTTGGTCCATGGAGTTGCAGTAGCTGATGACATTTACCCGTTTAAGCTGTATGAGATTGATAGCGCACACTTAAATAGTCAACAAGATCTTTATACCGCAATACAGCGTGCAGCGCCGGGAGTAAGTATCGCCAATACGCAGCTGGGACAAATACCGGTGATTACTATGCGTGGTGATCCTAATACGGTAGTAATTGTTGATGGTGTTCGTTATGATACGTCTATATTACATACGCTTAACCCTCAAGATATAGAGCACATTAGTGTGGCTACAAGTAGTATTTCAAATAATTATTTGGGGTATACATTAAATTAGAACGTGTTACCTGGTAGATTTTAATAAAGTGTCGAAAGACACTTTATTCTTTTTTAATATTTTGTATTTTCAGGCTTGATTTTAAATCGACCACTATGAAAATAACCATGTTAAGTTTTGCATTATTTTGTGTTGTATGTAGTTTTGCGCAACAAATTCTCCCAGAAGTAGAAAGAGCTACCGTAGTAGACGAAATTTTAGAAGAGCGCTTTAATGTTTTACTTCCAGAATTGATGGATACTGCAGCTATTGATATGTGGGTGGTAATTTCTAGAGAATACAATGAAGATCCTGTTCTTAAAACCATGCTCCCTGCTACTTGGTTAAATGCGCGTAGAAGAACAATACTTCTTTTCTACAGGAACAAATCAAAAAATACTATTGAAAAACTAGCCGTGGCACGTTATGATGTGGGTAAAAGTATTGTTTCTGCTTGGGATAAAGAAAAGCAACCAGACCAATGGAAAAGACTTATAGAATTAATTAAAGAACGTAACCCAAATAAGATTGGGTTAAATTTCTCTAAAGATCATAATATCGCTGATGGTTTAGATAAAACAGATTATGATGAGTTCATGAGCTATTTACCTAAGAAAATGCATTCCAAAGTAATCTCTGCAGAACAACTTGCAGTGCGTTGGATAGAAACGCGTACGCCTCGTGAAATGGTTATTTACAATCAATTGGTAGACATAACACATGATATTATCGCAGAAGCATTTTCAGAAAAAGTAATTACTCCAGGGGTTACGACCACAACAGAAGTGGAGTGGTGGATGCGTCAAAAGGTAACAGATTTAGGCTTGGAAACTTGGTTTCATCCTACGGTAGATGTGCAACGCAGTAGTGAAAAATTAGTAGATCATTTGTATTCCTTTTCAGGAAGACCTGATGGCCTGACTATTGTACCCGGAGACTTGTTGCATTGCGATTTTGGCATTACGTATTTAAGGTTAAATACTGATTGTCAAGAATTGGCTTATGTGTTACAACCAGAAGAAAAACAAGCGCCCAAGTTTTTGGTGGAAGGCTTAAAAGACGGGAATATCGTTCAAGATTTTCTGACAAATAATATGATTGAAGGGAGAACAGGAAATGAAATTTTAGCGAAATCATTACAGGAAGCTAAGGTTGCCGGTCTTAGGCCCTCAATTTATACACATCCTTTAGGTTTGTATGGTCATTCGGCAGGAACAACGATAGGCATGTGGGATGCTCAAGATGGAGTAATGAAAGACGATGGAGATAAATACCCCTTAAACAAAAATACCGTTTACGCTATAGAATTGAATACCACGATTACAGTTCCAGAATGGAACAGAGATATTCGTATTATGCTTGAAGAAGCAGGTTTCTATGGCGAAAACGGATTTAGATATGTAAATGGCAGACAAACGGAATTACTTCTTATTCCGCGTATAAAAAATCATCAAGGGAATTAAACTTGAATAACGCCTAAATTAAAAGGTTTTTCTATGGGAGCATGATTCGCAGCATCAATTCCCATAGAAATCCATTTACGAGTATCTAACGGGTCAATAATGCCATCGGTCCATAAACGCGATGCCGCATAATATGGAGAAACCTGATCATCATATCGGTTCTTTATCTTGCTAAATAATTCGGCCTCTTTCTCAGGAGTAATCTCTTCTCCTTTTTTCTTTAAAGAAGCTTTTTCTATTTGCAATAATACCTTAGCGGCAGAATTACCACTCATTACGGCTAGTTCAGCACTAGGCCATGCAACAATTAATCGTGGGTCATAAGCTTTACCGCACATTGCGTAATTACCAGCGCCATAACTATTTCCAATAACAATCGTAAATTTAGGGACTACAGAATTACTCACAGCATTCACCATTTTAGCACCATCTTTTATAATACCGCCATGTTCACTTTTGCTGCCTACCATAAAGCCGGTAACGTCTTGTAGAAAGACTAACGGAATTTTCTTTTGGTTGCAATTGGCAATAAAACGGGTTGCCTTATCTGCAGAATCGGAATAAATAACGCCTCCAAATTGCATTTCTCCATTGGTGGTTTTTACCACCTTACGTTGGTTAGCTACGATACCTACAGCCCAACCATCAATACGTGCATAACCTGTTAATATGGTTTTACCGTACCCTTCTTTATATTGTTCAAAATCAGAATCATCTACTAACCGTTTAATAATTTCAACCATATCATACTGGTCAGATCTTGATTTAGGTAAGATCCCGTAAATGTCTTGCGGATTTTCTTTTGGTTTTTCAGCCTTTATTCTGTTATAGCCAGCTTTGTCAAAATCACCAATCTTACTCATGATGTTTTTAATGGTATCTAAGGCATCAGCATCATCTTTAGATTTATAATCGGTTACGCCACTTATTTCACAATGTGTAGTAGCACCGCCCAATGTTTCGTTATCGATACTTTCGCCAATAGCAGCTTTCACCAAATAACTTCCTGCTAAAAAAATACTTGCAGTTTTGTCTACAATTAGTGCTTCGTCACTCATAATTGGTAAATAAGCACCACCAGCAACACAACTCCCCATAACGGCAGATATTTGTGTGATCCCCATACTGCTCATCACGGCGTTATTTCTAAAAATACGCCCGAAATGCTCTTTGTCTGGGAAAATTTCATCTTGCATGGGCAAATAAACACCAGCACTATCAACCAAGTAAATAATTGGTAATTTGTTTTCTATGGCAATTTCTTGAGCTCTTAAATTCTTCTTGGCAGTAATAGGAAACCAAGCTCCTGCTTTAACAGTAGCGTCATTGGCTACCACAATACATTGTTTACCTTTTACATATCCAATTTTAACAACAACCCCTCCAGAAGGGCATCCGCCATGCTCTTTATACATACCGTCGCCAACAAATGCACCAATTTCTATAGCATCTGCTTTATCATCTAATAAATAATCAATACGCTCTCTGGCAGTCATTTTCCCTTGAGCATGTTGTTTTTCAATTCTACTTTTTCCGCCTCCTAATTTAACGGCAGTCAGTCTTTTTTTTAATGCTGATAAAAGTAATTTATTATGATCTTCGTTTTTATTGAAGTTGATATCCATACGTATTAAAATTTCTTTAATGGGTATAAATATAAGGAGTAATTATTGATTAACTTTGATAATATATAAAGAGAAAATGAAACAAAAACTACGTTGGGGAATAGTAGGATTGGGCAGTATCGCAAATCACTTTGTGAAAGATTTAGCTTTAGTTGAAGATTCTGAATTGGTAGCTGTAGCTTCCAGAAGTATTGAAAAAGCGGAGGAATTCTCAAAACATTACGCCTCAAAATATGCATTTGGTAGTTATGAAGAGCTATTTAAATGTCCAGAAGTAGATGTGATCTATATTGCAACACCACATTCTTTTCATGCTAAATTGGCTATTGATGCAATGTATTACGGGAAGCATATTTTATGTGAGAAACCTTTAGGGGTGAATACGGAAGAGGTTACAAAAATGATTGCCGCAGCGAAGGAGAATAATGTTTTTTTGATGGAAGCCTTATGGAGCCGTTTTAATCCTACCATCCAGAAAGTAACAGAATTAATTGCCGAGGGTGTTTTAGGTGCTATTAAATATATACAGGCAGATTTTGCATTCCCAGCCTTGCATAGAGATGATGAGAATAGGTTATTAAACCCCAATTTAGCAGGAGGTTCTTTATTAGATATAGGGATTTATCCTGTTTTTTTGTCCTATTTAATTTTAGGGAATCCTGAGGCCATTATGGCTTCTTCTAAATTTTATAAAACGGGAATAGAAATGCAAACGGCTATGATTTTTGACTATCCAGATGCTCAGGCTGTTCTGTATAGTGGGTTAAATTCTAAATCGGAAATGAAAGCTGAAATTTCAGGAACTAAAGGAACCATTTTTATAGACCCGAAATGGCATGAAGCGCAAGGTTTTGAGTTGGAACTTAATCAAGAAATTACGAAATTTGACTTACCTACGGAAGGTAGGGGGTATTATTATGAGATTTTAGAAGTTCAAAACTGTTTAGCAAACGAAGCTATAGAAAGCACATATTGGAGTCATGAAGATAGCATGAATTTAATAGGACTATTAGATACAATAAGAGCAAAAGCGGGAATTGTTTTTCCTTTTGAAGAATAAAAGTTGCAGTTTCTAAATAGAAAACTCCTTAAAATAACGATATTTGACCCCACCAACGAACTAAAATTACAAGATATTATGGGAATGAATAAAAACACGGTACTCGCATGGGCTACTTTTATAATGATTTTTGTAGGATTATCTTTAATAGCTTTAGGAGCTTTTAGGTACTACGAGGTTGCAGGCTATGGTTTTGCAGCTGTTGGAATCGGATTTTTAGCAATTGCTTGGGTTTTTAATGCTTTAAAAGGAAGAGTTTAAATTTTACCACAAAATAAAGTACAAACAATTAAATATAGTTAAACACATATGTCTGACGATAAGAAAGTAATTTTCTCCATGTCTGGGGTTACAAAAACCTTTAAAACGGCAAATACTCCAGTATTAAAAAATATTTACCTTAGCTTTTTTTACGGCGCTAAAATTGGAATTTTAGGTCTCAACGGATCAGGTAAATCAACACTTCTAAAAATTATAGCGGGTGCCGATAAAAACTACCAAGGCGATGTTGTTTTTTCTCCAGGATACCGCGTAGGCTATTTAGAGCAAGAACCACAATTAGATGAAGAAAAGACGGTTCTAGAAATTGTAAAAGAAGGTGTAGCCGATACGGTCGCTATTCTTGATGAGTACAATAAGATAAATGATATGTTTGGATTAGAAGAAGTATATTCTGATGCAGATAAGATGGATAAGCTAATGGCGCGCCAAGCAGAATTACAGGATCAGATAGATGCTTCTAATGCTTGGGAGTTAGATACGAAACTAGAAATTGCTATGGATGCTTTACGCACGCCAGAGCCAGATAAAAAAATAGGAGTATTATCTGGAGGAGAGCGTAGACGTGTTGCTTTATGTCGCTTATTATTACAAGAACCTGAAATTTTATTATTAGATGAGCCTACGAACCACTTGGATGCAGAATCTGTACATTGGTTAGAACATCATTTAGCAGAATACAAGGGTACTGTTATAGCCGTAACGCATGATAGGTACTTTTTGGATAATGTTGCCGGTTGGATTTTAGAATTGGATAGAGGTGAAGGTATTCCTTGGAAAGGGAACTATTCTAGCTGGTTAGATCAGAAATCTAAACGTATGGCAGATGAAAGTAAAGTAGCTTCTAAACGCCAAAAGACCTTAGAGCGGGAATTAGAATGGGTACGTCAAGGAGCAAAAGGACGTCAAACAAAGCAAAAAGCGCGTTTGAATAACTATGATAAGTTAATGAGTCAAGATCAAAAACAACTTGATGAAAAACTAGAAATTTATATTCCTAACGGACCTCGTTTAGGGACAAATGTAATTGAAGCTATTGGTGTAAGTAAAGCTTACGGAGATAAGCTGTTATATGAAGATCTTAATTTTAAACTTCCTCAAGCAGGTATTGTAGGTGTTATTGGTCCAAACGGTGCCGGTAAAACAACCATTTTTAGAATGGTCATGGGAGAAGAGAATGCGGATAAGGGTGAATTTGTAGTGGGAGAAACTGCTAAAATTGCGTATGTAGATCAGAGTCACTCTAATATAGATCCAGAAAAAACTATTTGGCAAAACTTTAGTGACGAACAAGAAATGATTATGATGGGTGGCCGTCAAGTAAATTCTCGTGCGTACCTAAGTAGATTTAACTTTTCAGGAAGTGAACAAAATAAAAAAGTGAACATGTTGTCTGGAGGTGAACGTAACCGTTTACACTTAGCCATGACATTGAAGGAAGAAGGCAACGTACTTCTTTTGGATGAGCCTACGAATGATCTTGATGTAAACACCTTAAGAGCTTTGGAAGAAGGTTTAGAGAATTTTGCAGGTTGTGCGGTAGTTATTTCTCACGACCGTTGGTTTTTAGATCGTATTTGTACCCACATTTTAGCTTTTGAAGGAGATTCTCAGGTATATTTCTTTGAAGGATCATTCTCTGATTATGAAGAGAACAAGAAGAAACGTTTGGGTGGCGATTTAATGCCGAAACGTATCAAGTACAAAAAACTGATTCGTTAAGTATCGAATTGTTTGACTTTAAAAAGGCCTTCCAAAATGTGGAAGGCCTTTTTATTTTGATATTTTGTAAATCGTTATAATTTGTTAACGCGGTCTATTAAAAATGCAATTCTTTTGACATTTTCATAAGGTTATCTACTAATAAGCTGAGACATATAATCAATGTAATTACTACGGTGCCTAGAATATTTTCTGATGCTGCAGGATTTTTAATAATCCATTTTCGGGTACCAATCCAATTGAATTACTTCAATAGTTGGGTCACCTTCATTGACCAATTTTCTGAATTTAACAACATCACTCACCTCTGGTTTCCCTCTATAATGATATGGGTATACTTGTTTTGGTTTAAACGCTAAAACAGCACTGGCAGCACTTTCTTCTGTCATCGTATAGGGTAGGTTCATACAAATGAAAGCTTTATCAATATTTTTTAACGCACGCATTTCTGGTATGTCTTCGGTATCTCCTGAGAAATAAATGCGCTCATCACCTTTACTTAATACATAACCGTTTCCTCTCCCTTTGGTATGGAATTGTAAAGCTTCTTCTCTAAGGTTGTACATTGGTATAGCTTCTATCGTAATACCGTCAAATTCTTGTGTAGCTCCATTTGCTAAAATATGTAGCTGAGCAGCATATTTTTCTGGTAGTTTGTCCGCTACAGCCTGTGGAACTATTATTTTAGTAGTAGAGAGGTCTAAAGAATCTAGAGTTTCAACACTTAAATGATCTCCGTGTATATCTGTAATCAGTAAAATAGTTGGATTCTTTTGATCACTATAGGCGGCTGCTCCTCCAACGGGATCAATGTATATGGTGGTTTCTCCCCATTGCAAAACAGCAGAAGCATGTTCTATGGGTGTTACGTTTACCACCTCCTTAGTGGTTGCTATTGTTTCTGTTACTTCAGGTGGCGTTTCTGAAACAGGATCTTTCTTTTTATTCTCTTTACAAGCTATTGCTAAAAGTCCTAAAAGGCTTAGGGTAACTAACTTTTTCATAAGTGTTTTTATTTTAATTGTAATTCCATTTTAATATCACTTCGTTCATACGGTAAGTCCTTTTCTATAGGAACTATTTCGAAATTATATTTTTCATAAAGGTAGAGGGCGTGTGGTAATTTTGTACTTGAATACAATATAATTTTATCCCAATTGCTTTCCTTTCCAAAAGCTATAGCAAATTTTAAAAGCTCTTGTCCAATTCCAAGTCCTTGGTATTTTTCGCTAACCGCCATCTTTCCTAACTCAAAAGTGCTAGTATTAATTTTAAGAAACGAAAAACAGCCAACGATTTTTCCTTCATACTTTGCAAAGAAAATATGACCATCTTTTTTCAGAATAGTGTTTTCACAATCATTAAGAAGTTCTTTATCCTTTTCTTCTACATAAAAATATTTTTTTAACCATTCTACATTCAAATCGTGAAAGGCTTTGGAATGTATTGGTTCATAGGGTATTATAGTGATTGCCATATTTTATTGTTTTAAAACACCTTAAAATTAAGGCATTTGTGAACTATTTTTTGCCTAAAAAATCTAAAAATAAGTTTAAAACGTATATATTTCTGATACAAACAAACGCCCTCGTAAGAGGAAAACTAAAAAGAACTTTAATTTTTTAAATTATGGCAGAAACAAAAAGTAACAATGGATTAAAAGTAATAGCTGGTCTATTACTAGTATTGTTGGTTGGATTGGTAATTTATACCGTGAGTCTTTATAAAGAAAAGCAAGACAACACAGACAAGCTTAGCAAAGAAAAAGAATTAGTTGTTGAAGATTTAACAAGCTTACGTTCTGAATATGACAAAGCAATTTTAGAAAGCAATGCAACTAATGAAGAATTAGTTAGTGCAAGAGATAATATTGCAAAATACATAGATTCTGTAAAAACGATGAAACTTGATATTTCTGCTTTAGGAAAATACAGAAGACAAGTGAGTATTTTAACTAAAGAAAGACAACAATTAATCAGAAAAGTAGATTCTCTTACACGTTCTAACGGAAGATTAGTAATGGAAAGAGATAGTACTTTCACAGAATTAGAAAAGCAAACAGTTTTCAACGATTCTTTAGTAGTTCAAAATACACAATTAGCAAATGTTGTTGAAAGAGGTTCAGCATTAAACATTTCTAAATTAGCTGTAGATGCAGTAAAAGAGCGTAATAGTGGTAAATTAGTATCTACTTCTAGAGCTGGTGCAACAGATAAATTTAAAGTTTGTTTTACATTAACAAACAATACCATTGCTCAAGCAGGTGATAAAGCTTTTTATATTGAGGTATTAGATCCTCAAGGAAATGTATTAGGAGAGAGTTTTACTAAAACTAGTGATGCTGGAGCTTCTGTAACGTATAGTAAAGCAACTTCTTTCTACTATGAGAACAAAGCTTTAGATGTTTGTGATTATATCAATAAGCCATCAGGTGATTTCCAAAAAGGAAACTATATGGTTAATGTTTATGACAACAAGCTTAAATTATTAGGAACTAGCAAGTTCACTTTAAAATAGTCTTAGACTAACCATTAACAAAAAAGGGGTAATCTTTCATAAGAGTACCCCTTTCTTTTTATACTATATTTCTTAGTTACTATTTTAATGTTCCAACCATTTCTTCTGGTTTTACCCAATCATCATAGTCTTCAGCAGATACATAACCTAAATTAACGGCTTCTTCTTTTAAAGTAGTTCCGTTTTTATGAGCTGTGTTCGCGATTTCAGCAGCTTTGTAATATCCTATTTTAGTATTCAAAGCCGTAACGAGCATTAATGAATTATTAAGTAATTGCTTAATAACTTCATGATTTGGCTCAATACCTACCGCACAATTTTCTTCAAAACTTACACAAGCATCTCCAATTAATTCGGCAGATTGTAAAATGTTTGCAGCCATCATAGGTTTAAAAACATTAAGTTCATAATGTCCTTGAGTGCCACCAACACTAATAGCAACATCGTTACCCATAACTTGTGCACAAACCATAGTTAGTGCTTCACATTGCGTAGGGTTTACTTTTCCTGGCATAATAGAACTTCCTGGTTCATTAGCAGGGATAATGATTTCTCCAATACCTGAGCGTGGTCCTGATGCCATCATTCTAATATCATTAGCAATTTTATTTAAAGAAACAGCTAATTGTTTTAAGGCACCATGGCTTTCAACAATAGCATCATGCGCAGCTAGAGCCTCAAATTTATTTTCAGCAGTTACAAAAGGTAATCCTGTAAACTCTGCAATAAAATCTGCCACCATCACATCATATCCTTCCGGCGTATTTAAACCAGTTCCTACAGCAGTTCCTCCAAGAGCAAGTTCTGCTAAATGTGGTAATGTATTTTTTAATGCTTTTAATCCGTGATCTAATTGAGATACATATCCAGAAAATTCTTGTCCTAAGGTTAGGGGAGTGGCATCCATTAAATGGGTACGTCCAATTTTTACAACGTTTTTAAATTCGATAGTTTTTTTATGTAACGTATCTCTTAATTGTGTAATTCCAGGAATAGTGACCTCAACTATTTTCTTATAAGCGGCAATATGCATCCCGGTAGGAAACGTATCATTAGAAGATTGAGATTTGTTAACATCGTCATTGGGTTGTATTACCTTGTCGCCTTCACCAATAACCTTACCAGCAAGTTCTTGCGCTCTATTGGCAATAACTTCATTAACGTTCATATTACTTTGGGTACCAGAACCTGTTTGCCAAATAACTAAAGGAAATTGATCGTCATGTTTTTTAGATAGAATTTCATCACAGACTTTTGCGATTAGATCTCTTTTTTCTTCAGTAAGAACACCTAATTTATGGTTGGCGTAGGCAGCAGCTTTTTTTAAATAAGCAAAACCATAGACAATATCTAATGGCATAGAGCCTACAGGACCTATCTTAAAGTTGTTTCTTGAGCGTTGTGTTTGTGCGCCCCAGTATTTGTCGGAAGGGACTTCTACGTTGCCCATCGTATCTTTTTCTATTCTATAACTCATAAGAAATTTATTAATGTATAGTACAAAGATATTGTATTGTGATTTTTTTTTGGAGTCTCTAGAAATTTTTTATAGATTTTTTTTAAATTCATTTGTACTATTCATCATTTTCAAAGTATCTTTGCAATAATAAAAATTAATAGCATGTTTGAATTTGACCAATATTTAGGTTTTTTAGCGTTTTTAACCATCTTAACAATCGGTTTTTGGCTAATGATTTTCTTATTAACTTTTGTAATACCTTACTGGTTAGGAGGAAATCTTATAGAATTTTTCAAAGAAAAGCGTGATGCTAGAAAAGCAAAATTAAATAACGAGGAATAAGAAACTTCAATTCATTTCTAAATTCTTAGTTTTTATCATAAAAAAAAGAAGCCATTTGGCTTCTTTTTTTGTTTCTATAGGTGAGGTGGTTTTTAAAATTCATCCCCACCATCATCGTCATTTCTTTGTTGTCCTCGCTGTTTCGTTTTTCCTTTAGGTTGATTAAATCTATAAACCAAACCAAGTGTAATTTGTCTTCTTCTCCATTGAAACTCACTCTCTGAAGTAAAAAATTCTGTTTCTGTGAAAGATCTTCTTTTAGCAGAATTGAATAAGTCACTTACGTTAAATGATAGTGTTCCATTATCTCCAAATACATCTTTACTAAAGGCAAGACTTACAAAAGTCATGCTCTTGCTTTCTGTTTGTGAATTCTCTGATGGGCCTCTGTAAAATACATTAGTTTGCCAATCAATACTAGCAGGTAAAGATACTTTAGAACTGAATCTAGAAAACCAACTTGTGTTTTTAGCACCATAATCTACCTCATTAAAAATTCCTTCTGTTTCAAATTGAAAGAAATTGAAGCTTCCGTTTAAACGCAGCCACTTTGCAGGATTATACAAGATCCCTAACTCAGCACCAATACGTTGGTTAGAAGATAAATTAATAGGCAATGATCTTATGATACTAATACCATCAGAAGTAAGCTCACCGGTCTCCTCTTGGATTCTTTCAAAGGAATTCGTTTCCTTTTGATAATATATAGAAGAAGTTAAGGTTAATTTTTTCCATCGCTTTAGGTATCCTAAATCAAATGCATTCGCATAAGCAGGATCTAAGTCTGGATTTCCTTGAAATACATTTGTTCTACTAGATCTTGATGGGAAAGGATTGATATAACGACCTCTAGGCCTGTTAATTCTTCTATTGTACCCTAAAGAGATGCTTTCCATATCACTTAATTCGAAGATTAAGTTTACAGTAGGGAAGAGGCCTAAGTAGTTTTTGTCAAAATTTAAATCTATCTCAGATCCTAGAACTTCTTGTAACGCTTCTTCATCGTATTCAGAATCTACCTTACCTTTTAATTGGGTATTTTCTAATCGTAAACCTAAAAGAAAAGAGAACTGGCCATATTTATTACCATATTGAGAGTAAAAGGCATTTATATTTTCGTCATACGTAAACTTATTTGTCAAATCTAAATTGGTAGCAAATTGATTGGTCTCCTGATTTAACGTGTCTAGTTGATAATCTGTAATGCTTTGTTCAAAATTTCCACGATATCCAGCTTCAAATTGAGCATCGCCCATTGGAAGTACATAATCTACCTGAAATAAGTATTCATTCTGAGTTTCATCTTCGTATATGTTTTCCCTAGCTAAGAGTGCTGTATCAGGGATAGTATTGTTTTCTACTATGGTGGTCAAGATATCCTCAACATCATAAGAATATTGAAAATCTGAAGTTAACTTATGCCCTTTGTCATTAAAATTATTAGTGTAGTTTAAGGACACTTGATAACTTTTATCATCTTGCCCTTCATCTTCGGTACGGAAGGTTTCATTCGTCACGGTAGTGCCTTCATAACGCTGACTTTCGTTTTCCGTAATATCAGATTCATCAGAAAAACGCCCAAAAACGCTAGCCGTTATAGATGATTTTTCGGTCAAGAAATATTCAAGTCCTATGTTGGCATTGAAAGATTTATCTTTTCTAGTGATATCTCTATCTTCAAAAATACGATCATAATCGCCCGTCGTGTAGGTGTTATCAAAATAGGCATTACCCGGAGAAGTACGGTACGAATAGCCTAAAGTGTTAAAAATATTAAACTTGTCAGTACGTAAGTTTAAATTACTACTAATTTGACTAGAAGTAGGGTGGCCTATAGTAGTGTTTATAGAGCCATTAAATCCTAAAGTTTTTTCTTTTCGTAAAATGATGTTTAAAATACCTGCGGTACCTTCAGCATCATATCTAGCAGACGGGCTCGTAATTACTTCTACTTTTTCAATAGCATCTGCAGGAAGTTGGCGTAAGGCATCTGTAGAGCCAAAACCAGCCATAGCAGAAGGCTTTCCATTGATCAAGATTCTAACATTTTCATTCCCTCTTAAGCTAATGGCGCCATCTACATCTACAGTTACAGAGGGTACGTTATTAAGAGCATCACTTACATTAGCACCGCTTGTCGTAAGATCTTTACCAATATTGTACACTTTTTTATCTAGCCGAACCTCAACAGTTGTTTTTTCGGCAACGACTTCAACACCTTCTAATTGAGAAACATCAGGATTTAGTTTAATAGTTCCTAAATTTATAGATTTTGAAAGCGTTTGATTGGGAAGTCTATAGGTCTTGTATCCTATATATTCAATACTTACGTTATATTTTCCAGGTAGTGCTTCTACCTCGTATTTTCCAGATTCATTGGTAATGCCACCAGAAATTTTACTAGGATCTTCAACACTTTGCAGAACAAGTGTTGCGTATTCTAAAGGTTGTCCTGTATCTTGTTCTACTACAGTTCCTGTTATTTTAATGGGGTTTTGCTCTTGTGGTCTTTGAGCAGTTAAGCTAAATAATGATAGTAGAAGGGTAATTGGTAGTAGTAGTTTCATGCTGTTTTTTAGTTAATCTTTGTTTTTCTTTTTTTTCTTTTTTTTCTTTTTTGTTTTGAATCTGTCTTTTTGTAATTTTTCAAAAGCTTCATACTTATCTTCCGGTAAGCCTGCTCTTAATTCTTCTTCTTGCTCTTTCACAATTTTCTCCATGGCCTCTCTTGATTTTTCAGGAGCCAATTTTAAAATTTGCAATTCAATTCGTTTCTGTACACTTTTGGTTAAAATACTTCTAACAATAGCCTCTTCAAAAGGATTTAATCCTACAGATTCCGTGATGTTAGGCATTTCATTATCTACAATTTCTTCTGCAGTTAAAGCTTTTGGTTCTTCTTGTGGCGTTTGTGCTTGTGGTATAGAATTTCGTTGTCTACCATAACCATTTCCGCTACCGTTTCCGTAACCATTACCGTATTGTGCATTCACCTCTACAGAGGACACTATTAAAGCTAAAATTGCAATTAAAGAGTTTAAAAATATTTTCATGGTTAATAATATTATAAGATTATAAAACTAAAATAAGGTTTAAATGAACTTGGTTAAAAGTTTGTTAAAATGATTTAACCAAGTTTTATGCCAAAGAATAGCAATTTATATAATAGATAGAATAGAAGAAGAAGGGCGTCCAATTACGGCTTTACTACCATTTACAATAATTGGTCGTTCTATTAGCTTTGGGTTTGCGACCATTGCCTTTATAACAGCTTCTTCGGATAGTACTTTTCCTTTAAATTCTTCCTTCCAAATTTTCTCGTTTTTCCGAACTAAATCAATGGCAGGAATACCTAGCAGCTTTACAATTTCTGTAAGCTCTTTTTCGGTTATCGGTTTTTCTAGGTACTTAACCACTTCAAAATCTTTATTAGCATTTTCCAGAACAGCTAAGCCCTCTCTAGATTTTGAACATCTTGGATTATGATATATTTTGATCATTATATTTTTTAATTAAAAGGTTATTCTTCGTCTTTCTGGCCCATCATCATTAGAAAAGCTTTTAAAAACGTATCAATGTTACCATCCATAACCGCATCAACGTTTCCGGTTTCAGCACCTGTACGTACATCTTTAACCAACTTGTAAGGATGCATGACGTAGTTTCTAATTTGAGAACCCCATTCAATCTTCATTTTAGTAGATTCAATTTCTTGGCGCGCTTCCATCTTTTTGCGTAATTCTATTTCATAAAGCTGTGATTTAAGCATTTTTAATGCTGTAGCTCTATTATCATGTTGCGAACGAGAGTCTGAACACGAAATTTGAATGCCACTTGGTTTATGCGTTAATTGAACCTTTGTCTCTACCTTATTAACATTTTGCCCTCCAGCACCAGAAGACCTTGCCGTTGTAATTTCTATATCGGCAGGATTAATATCAATCTCAATACTATCATCTACTAAAGGATACACATAGACAGAGGCAAAAGAAGTATGGCGTTTCGCATTACTATCAAAAGGAGAGATCCGTACCAATCTATGCACGCCATTTTCACCTTTTAACCACCCAAAAGCAAATTCTCCATCAATCTCTAGGGTTACTGTTTTAATCCCAGCAACATCACCTTCTTGGTAATTGAGTTCTTTTATTTTAAAGCCATTTTTTTCACTCCACATCATATACATCCGCATTAACATGGCAGCCCAATCACAACTCTCTGTGCCTCCGGCACCGGCGGTAATTTGAAGAATAGCAGGAAGCTCATCACCTTCCTCAGAAAGCATGTTCTTAAACTCTAAATTCTCTATCGTATCTAAGGTCTTTGTGTAATGTTTTTCTACCTCTTCTTCTGTAATAGCACCTTCTTTTTGAAATTCTATCAGCACTTCAAGATCGGTCACTAAGGCTTCTGCGGTGTTGTAATCATCGACCCATTTTTTCTTAGATTGAATGAACTTCATATGCTCCTGAGCTTTTTGAGGATTATCCCAAAAGTCCGGTGCTAATGTTTTTTCTTGTTCATTCTCTATCTCTATAAGTTTGGTGTCAACGTCAAAGATACCTCCTTAACGCACCAAGGCGATCTAAAAGACCTTTGTATTGGTCTGTAGTAATTATCATTTTCTATTTTATTTAAAGCAAAAATAAGCTTCTTTTTATAGGTATACTCTACTAAAGATAAAAAAGATGTCTTACTGTTGTTGGCTAATTACTTGAACGGAATATTGGGTTTCATTTTGCCCTTGGCTATATACAATTCCTTTTAAAGGGGCGCAATCTTGGTAGTCTTTTCCATGACAAACTTTAATGTGATTAGAAGCTACTAGTACGTTATTGGTGGGGTCAAAACCTACCCAGCCTATGGTAGGAATATAGGCTTCAGCCCACGCATGCATTTGAGAATCACCAAAATATCCATTTCCTTGATGCAAGTAACCCGATACATACCTTGTAGGTATCTTATTATTACGGGCAATGGCGCAAAATAAATGCGTGAAATCTTGGCAAACCCCGTATCTTTTGGTAATGATATTGTCAAGTGTTGTATTCACATCGGTTACACCTACTTTAAAATAAATAGACTGATACGTCCAAGTGTTTAAAGCTTGTAAATTATCAAATAGTGATAGCGTATCATCTAATTGATATAACCCCATACTGCTATCAGGTAAAGTAGTAAAAGGGGTGTTTTTTAAAAATTGATCAAAATCTACTTTAAAATTTAATGAATTGAGCCTTAGATAGTCCTCTTTTATATTTTTTGAAGGCTCAAATTCAAAGGGGTTAGCATCTTTTTTTAAAACCTTAAACTCCGCGTTGAAAGTAATTTCTTGAAATTTTTTTTTTGGGTTTACTCTTATCGTACTAAAACCATAACCATTTATTGAAAACTCATTCATTGCAGCCAAAGAATTGTTGAAGTCTGTAGTGATTAAATCTTGAGATTCATTAGTCTCTGGAATAATTAAAAATTGCCAATACGCACTGTGTACTTTATTTTCATAGGTGTTAGTAGTGTTATATCTAATACTGTATTCTAGTGGCATAAATTTTAAGAAATTGAGGCTGAGTTAAAGCCTTATAATTAGTTTAATAATTAAAAAATTCTTTTTCCATTTTTAAGCTTATTTCAGATAAATTATTCAAAATATTTTCAATAAATGCTTGAATATTACACTCAATTTCTTCGATGTGCTTATATTGTATCTCTGAACGAACCTTGCCAATTAAGAAAGCGGTCGCGTTTTTATTATAGTTTGTAGTGGTATCTAAAACTTTAATATGCCTATAAACCTGATTTAAACTATTCATTATAGAACGTGGGCAGTTTGGATTTAGAATTAAAAATTCTAAAGTTGAAACACTCGTAGGGGTTTTTTTGTAATGCCTTCTCATCATATCGTAAGATTCCGCACATTTCAACAGGGTTGTCCACTCAAAACTTTTACTAAACTTGTCTCCGTAGCCGCCTTGAGAGTTTAGAGCATCATTGTATTTTGCATTTATTATTCTGATTACTTGGGTAGCCCGCTCCATATTTATTCCTAACATAATAATTGCATACACCGGATCATGTAATAAAGTACCTCGTATTTTACCTCTTAAAATATCGGTCATTTCGGTGATATGCAGTGTAAAATCATGTAAGCCATTTTTTACGAATATCGCTGGGTCATAATTTAGAATAAAATGGTAAAACTTATTTATAGCTTCATACAACTCTGTAGATATTAGGTCTCTAGCGCTATTAGCATTTTCTCGAGCTAGTTTTACATTATTAATTATAGAGTAAGGTGTATCGTGATCAACGCCTATTTTATATAATACATGCTCTTCTAATAGATGTTTATCATCATCTAGCTCTGGATCACCTACCATGAATAACATGGAACGTAAAACAAACTGTCTTGATTGCGAAAGTTGGTTTGGCGCATCAAGAGAAGAAAAATAATTTACATTTAGGTAGCGGGCAATATGTTCTGAACGTTCTATATATCGACCCATCCAGAATAGGTTGTTAGCGACTCTTGCAAGCATATGTTATATATTTTTTAGAACCCAAGTATCCTTGGATCCACCCCCTTGGGATGAGTTTACAATTAGATTTCCTTTTTGAAGAGCAACTCTCGTTAGACCACCCTTGAGTACAAATTCTTTATCCTTACCTAGAACCGTAAATGTTCTTAAATCAACATGGCGTTGTTCAAATTCTTCCGTTTCATCAATATATGTGGGGTGAACCGATAGCGACATGATAGGTTGTGCTACATATTTTCTAGGGCTCTCTATTATTTGCTCTTTGACTAGTTCAATTTCTGATGTAGATAATCGATTACCAATAGATATTCCGTATCCTCCAGCTTCATCTACAGGTTTAATAACTAGTTCATGTATATGTTCTAAAACATACTTTAATTCTTCTGGTCTAGAACAATGATAGGTATGTACATTATTTAAAATAGGTTCTTCGTCTAAATAGTATTTTATAATTTGAGGCATATAGGTATAAACAGCCTTGTCATCGGCAACTCCTGTTCCTGGTGCATTCGCCAAAGTTACATTACCCTTTTTATAAGCAGCAAATAAGCCAGGAACGCCTATGGCAGAATCTGACTTAAATTCTAATGGGTCTAAGAATTGATCGTCTATTCTCCTGTAGATTATATCTACTTTAACAGGACCTTTAATAGTTTTCATATAGACAAAATCGTTCTCTACAAACAGATCCCGTCCTTCTACTAGTTCAACCCCCATTGTTTTTGCTAAATAAGAATGCTCGTAAAAAGCAGAGTTGTACATTCCTGGAGTAATGACTACACAGTTGGGGATATCAACTCCTTGCGGTTTTACACTTTCAAGTAGATCTAATAAATTTTCTGCGTAATTGGTTACGGAATAGGTTTGATAATGGTTGAAAACACCAAAAAGGGCACGCTTTAATGCCGTTCTATTGCAAATAACATAACTAACACCCGATGGGCAACGGATATTATCTTCTAAAACATAGTATTTCCCGTCCTTATGTTTAATTACGTCAATACCAGAAATATGGTTGTAAATACCACCCGGAGGATCTACACCATTCATTTGATCTAAATAATTAGCGGAGGAGCTAATTAAATCCATTGGAACAATACCATCTCGGATGATATTTTTATCGTGGTAAATATCCCATAGAAACAGATTTAAAGCTTTACTGCGTTGTATGGATCCTTTTTCGATTATTTCCCATTCTTCTGGGTCAATAATTCTTGGGAAAAGATCAAAAGGAAAAATTTTCTCTTTAGTTTCTTTATCTCCATATACTTGAAAAGTTATACCTTGATTGAAAAAGGATGATTTTGCTTTTGAATTTAGCTTGACATAATCTTCAATAGAATGTTCTCCATAAAGATTAAATAATTTTTGATATACCTGCTTAATGGCTCCTTCTTCGTCAAAAATTTCATCATACAATTGACTATCTCGTTGGTACGAAGAAAATATTTTATTTTCAATATTTGTCATATGGTTAGAGTTTTAGTTAAGGTACTGGTTTTCATTAAATTCGATAGTGGTAAATTGATAATAAACACGCTGTATTTTAGTATTCAAATAAAAATAAATACTAAAAATTAACAAATTGCTTAATTTCTTATTTTAGGGCTATTAGGCTACCCATTCCATTGTTTTTTTATAGCTTTAAAAGCTAAAACCACCTGAAATGATATCGAAGAAATTACTTCTCTTAGTCCTATTATTAACCACACTAACTATTACCGCCCAGCTCGCTGAGAAACAAAAGAATTTTCAGAAATTTAAAGGGCTGTTTAATTTCTCTTATGACAGTCAAAATGATAAAGTGTACTTAGAGGTAAACCAACTGAATAAAGAGTTTTTATATATCTATGCTTTAAGTAATGGAATAGGGAGTAATGATATAGGTTTAGATCGCGGACAACTTGGAAATGAGCAGGTGGTTTATTTTAAAAAAGCAGGGAACAAATTATTATTAATTCAGCCTAACTTAAAATACAGAGCTTTAACGGATAATGTTTTAGAGAAAAAATCTGTAACACAGGCTTTTGCCACCTCTGTCTTATTTGGCTTTAAAATTGAAGAAGAGAAAAATGGGGTTTATGTAATTGATATTACGGATTTTCTAATGCAAGATACCCATGGTGTGTCTAGTAGATTAAAGAGAGCACAACAAGGGTCATATAGTCTGGATAAAAGTAAGAGTGCTTTTAATTTAGAGCGGACCAAAGCTTTTCCTAATAATGTTGAGTTAGATGTGTTATTAACTTTCAAAGGTGATGCTAAAGGGTCAGAATTAAGAAGCGTTGTTCCTAATGCAAATTTAGTTACTGTAGCGCAACATCACTCTTTTATAGCATTGCCGGATGATAACTTTATAAAGAGAGTTTATGATCCTAGAAGTGGTTCTTACCCTTTTTCTTATTATGACTATGCCACTCCGGTTCAAGAGCCCATTTTAAAACAATTTATTAGAAGGCATCGTTTGGAAAAGAAAAATCCTCAGGCAGAAATTAGTGAGGCGGTTGCACCTATAGTTTATTATTTAGATAATGGTACCCCTGAGCCCGTAAGAAGTGCTTTATTAGAAGGAGGAAAATGGTGGAATCAAGCTTTTGAAGCTATTGGGTATAAAAATGCTTTTCAATTAAAAATGTTACCAGCGGATGCAGATCCTTTAGATGCTAGATATAATGTGATACAATGGGTGCACCGGTCTACAAGAGGGTGGAGTTATGGGAGTAGTATTACGGATCCTAGAACGGGAGAGATTATAAAAGGGCATGTAAGTTTGGGGAGTTTACGTATCCGTCAAGATTTTTTGATTGCGCAAGCATTGATGGATAAACCTTTTGAAACGCGAGATGATAACTATCAACCAATGTTAGCGTTAGCGCTAGCTCGAATACGCCAACTATCAGCACATGAAATTGGGCACACCCTAGGATTTGCGCATAATTTTGCAGCAAGTACCAATATGAATGCTTCAGTGATGGATTATCCACACCCTAAGTTTAATATTAAGAAAGGTAAGATAGATTTTTCAGAAGCGTATGCAAGCGGAATTGGAGCTTGGGATAAGGTAACCGTAGCGTATTCTTATTCAGATTTTACCGAAGGAGAAAATGAATCCCAAGAATTAAATGCCATTCTAGAAGCGGCACAAAAAAAAGGATTGAGATATAGTACGGATCAAGATGCCAGACCTAAAGGAGTTACCAACGCCTTGAGTCATTTGTGGGACAATGGAAGCAGTCCTTCCGAAGAGTTAGAACATGTTTTAAAAGTTAGAGCCTTAGGTATTGACAATTTTTCGGTAGATAATATAAAGACGGGGGAAACCTATAGTACTCTAGAAGATGTTTTTGTGCCCTTGTACCTTTTTCATAGGTATCAGGTAGAAGCAGCTTCCAAAGTAGTTGGAGGAATAGATTTTAATTATGCGGTTAAAGGTGATGGGCAAATGGTAGTAGAAACACTGGATGCTAAATTGCAAAGGGAAGCCTTGAAAAGTGTTCTTAAAACACTAGATGCTGCGGTAATTGCTATTCCTCAAGAAAAGTTAGCCTTATTCCCACCTAGGGCGTTTGGTAATTCTAGATCTAGAGAGTCTTTTGAAAGTAAAACAGGAATTGCCTTTGATCCTATTTCGGCGGCAGAAACAGCAGCAGACGTTACCTTAGGCTTTTTATTGCATCCTGAAAGAGCATCGATATTAGTGGCGCAAAAAAGTATTGATGACAAAAACTTAGGTTTGGAGGAGGTGATACATCAAGTAATTGCGGCAACCTTTGAAAATAGCAGTAAGGACGCTTACTTATCTGAGGTACAAAGAGCAATTAATTATAGGGTGCTGTATTATTTGATGAATTTAGCTCATTCAGGAAAAGTACACAACCAGGTGAATGCTATAGCGCGATTAAGCTTAAATAACTTAAGGCAAACGTACCAGCAGAAGAATGATGCTTTTTCTTTTGAATTAGTTCATAGGATTAAACAATTTCAAGAACATCAAGAACAGTTTAAATTACTACCTGCTGAAAAAATCCCTGATGGATCTCCTATTGGTATGGATTGTTATTAAAGGAGCTAAAAAGACCGTTCTATATTTGATTAATTAATGTATATGCAATAGGTTTATTGCTTTAAATAATAATACGTACGATTCATGAGAATAAATTTAATTAGTGATACGGTTACAAAGCCAACACCAGGAATGTTGGAGGCTATGTTTACCGCAGAAGTAGGAGATGATGTTTTTAAAGAAGACCCTTCTGTAAATGCTTTAGAAGAGAAAGTGGCTAAAATCTTTCATAAAGAGGTTGCTTTGTTTTTTCCTAGTGGCACAATGGCCAATCAGGCAGCTATAAAATTGCACACTCAACCGGCAGACCAATTAATTTGTGATAAATATGCTCATGTCTATAATTATGAAGGAGGAGGTATTAGTTTCAATAGCGGTGTCTCTTGTAAATTAGTAGATGGTAATAGAGGTATGATGACCGCTCTACAAGTAGCAGAGGCTATAAATCCGCCCGACTTTTATCATAGTCCGCTTACTACAATGGTGAGCATAGAAAATACTACAAATAAAGGTGGAGGTGCTTGTTGGGATTTTGATGAGCTAAAAAAAATACAAGCAATTTGTAAAACACATCATCTAGGATATCATTTAGATGGCGCGCGTTTGTGGAACGCAATGGTGGCTAAAAATGAAACACCACAACAATACGGTGAGCTCTTTGATACCATAAGTGTATGTTTTAGTAAAGGCTTAGGATGCCCTGTTGGATCTGTTTTGGTAGGGAATAAGGATATAATGCAAAAGGCAATCAGAATCCGTAAACTATTAGGCGGAGGAATGCGTCAAGCGGGGTATTTAGCCGCAGCTGCAACCTATGCTGTAGACCACCATGTAGATAGATTGGCGGAAGATCATAAGAGAGCTAAAGAAATAGGAGAGCTCTTAACGCAATTACCATTTATTCAAAAAGTAGAACCTATAGAAACGAATATTATCATCTTTGAAATAGATGAATCCCTATTGAGTGCAGAACGTTTCTTAGAAAAACTAAAAGCAAATAATGTGCATATTATAGGAATGGGGCAAGGTAAACTACGCATTGTTACCCATTTGGATTATACAGAAGTAATGCATGAGGCATTTCTATCAATCTTAAAAAAAATATAGCTTAGGGTGTTGAAGTGGTATTGGGTACTACGATGTTTCGTAGGTTCTTAATACCATTTTCCATTCCGGCCTCTGAGGTATACAATTTAGAATTTCCTACAACTTTCCCTTGGTCATCCTTTAACATAAATAAAAACTCGCCTTTGTAGTTTGTCTTTCGTTCAAATAACAAAGGTTTCGTAACCAATATAGTTAAGTTTGCTGCAACTTGCTCTAAATCAGTCTTGTTGTGGTAGGATATGCTTTCTAGTAGGGTATTCCCATTAGTACTTTCCAATTTAAACGCGTGATTTCCAGATTTATCGGTGAAATATTTAATCATAGCCCCTTCTTTTTTTATCAAAATACGAAAAAAACAGTAAAATACTAAGCTTTATTTTGTAAGAAAATACAGTAATTTATGTTTTGAAGCGCTTTTTGTCGATGAAATATGCGTTTTGGCGATAAATTCCTTTTAGGTTTCTTTAACATATAGGATTGACTTCAAAAGCCAATATATTTGCAATACTAAATATTAACATAACAAAACACATTTTAAAATGAGAAAAATTTTATTTTTATTGTCAGTTTTTTCTGCATCTATTTCGATGGCGCAAGATTTGCCGTCAAATCCTGAACCAGGTAAATGTTACGTACGTTGTACAACACCAGATGTATACGTAAATGAAACAGTAACGATTACCTTAAAGCCTGCTTATTCAGTTTTAAAAACTGTTCCTGCAACTTTCAAAACAGTAACTGAAAGCGTAGAAATTAAAGCAGCTGGAAAAAAATTAACGGTTGTTCCTGAGAAATGGGGTACAGAAACAATCAGTTATACATCTAAGCAAGGTGGTAATACTTTAAGTATTTCTCCTGCATCTTTTACAACAGGATCTGAAACAATTGAAATTAAGCCAGCATACGCACAGTGGGAACTTGGTGCAGCGGCTCCTGATTGTTCTTCTGGTAATCCAGATGATTGTAGATACTGGTGTTACAAAGGATACCCAGCAGAGTTTACTACAGTTTCTACAACCTTATTATCTTCTCCTGCTAGCGTTAGTAAAACACCAATAGGGTCTAAAGATGCTTCATATACAAGAAGAATTTTATTAGAGCCAGCTAAAGTAATTGAAGAAATTATTCCTGCTGAGTATAAAAACATTACTAAAACAGTTTTAGATAAAGATGCTTATACCGTTGAAGAAACTATTCCTGCAGTAACAAAAACTGTTTCTAAAGAAGTTTTAAAAGAAAAAGGTGGTTTAACAAGCTGGAAAGAAGTTGAATGTTCATTAGTAGAGTACCAAGCCTTACCAATTAACTGGAACTTAGGTAGTGCAACTTTAACTACAGAAGCTAAAAGCATCATTGATAATAGATTAATGCCTGTATTAGCTCAAAACCCTGGTGTTAAAGTAGAATTAGCTTCTCATACAGATGTAAGAGGTAATGCTGGATCTAATCAAGATTTGTCTGAAAGAAGAGCTAAAGCGGTTGCTGATTATTTAATATCTAAAGGAGTTAACTCTAGTTTATTAGTGGCAAACGGTTACGGTGAAACTAAGATTAAAAACAGATGTAAAGAGGGTGTTACTTGTACTGAAAGAGAGCACGCAGTAAATAGAAGAACTGAGTTTAGGTTGATTAATAACTAAATTCATAGTGTAGTAAGTTAGTCATAAAAGCCTTCTGATATCAGAAGGCTTTTTTAGTACCCAAGATTTAAAGTTTAGGTAGATTTGTTTGTAGATAAGTAGCTGCATTGTGAATAATAAGTGTTTATAGTTTCTAATGGCACTTATCGCATGATACAACTACAAGCAATTAAAAACATCAGTAAGCTCAAAGTTACAACTGCAGTTGGCCAATTCACAGGGTTTAATTTACTTCTTTAAAGCTCTTATAGAGATGATGTACTTACAATTTAATACAGTATGTATCTTGGTTAAGGCCTATGTCTGGGCTATTGTAAACAAGAAAGCCGCATTTTAGAATTCTAAAATGCGGCTTTATTTACAAGTTTTTTGTAGTAAATTATAACACTTTTATTTGTAATATTTATCTAAGAACTTGGTGTGGTACTGAATCTCTCCATTCATGCTATAACCAGATAAAGCACCTAGTTCTTTGCCATTATCATTTAAGATTTTTAACATAGGAACACTACCTCTTTTATTATATTTAGAGGCTAATTCTTTATTATGAGCTAATTGATCAGCACTCAATAAATCTCTATTTCTAGGAATATCAATATAAAGTAATACATACTCTTTAGCATAGGTATCAAAACTAGCTGTTTCAAAAAAATCTTTTTTCAAAGCAATACAAGGGGGACACCAATCACTACCCGTAAAAAAAACAAGAATATTTTTATCTTCTTTTTCTGCTTTTTTCACTGCGGTTTTATAGTCTGTAGTCCAATCTGACTTTTTTACGATTAGTTCTCCTTGTGCACAAAGTAGCACAGGAAACAAGAGCGCAATTAATAATTTTTTCATTGGTTTGTATTTAATTATTTAAATAACGAATCCATTCCAGGAATATTGGGCATACCATCTTTCGCAACGGCAGAAAGTTCTGCTTCATTTACATTGGTAGCTTTTTCTATAGCTTTATTTAATACTAGTATGAGGTAATCTTCTAATTGTTCCTTATCGGCTAATAATTCGTCATCAATAGAAATTTCTTTAATAACCCTATTCGCATTTAGAGTAACCTTAAGTTTTCCATCAGAAGATTTTTCATCTACTAGTATCGTATGCATTCTTTCTTTGGCAACTTTAATTTTTTCTTGGGTTTCTTTTAGCTTACCCATCATGCCCATCATATCTCCAAACATAGTTGTTGTATTAGTATTTAATTTTCAAAAGTAATAAATTGTGTTGTTAAATTTTTTATGCAATGAGATGTATCCTAAAAAAAGCGTTTATTTTTCTTTTAAGTATTAGTTTTGCTGCTTCTTGTAAAAGCGATAAAAAAATTATGTCTCAAAATACTGTACCTGTTGCAAAAAAGATGCCGAAATCATTATCGATTCACGGAGAAACACGAATTGATAATTATTATTGGCTCAATGATAGAGAAGATAAAGAGGTTCTTGATTATTTAAATGAAGAAAAAACCTACTACGAAAAAATGATGCAGCACACGGTTTCATTTCAGAACACATTATTTGAAGAAATGAAATCTAGAATAAAAGAAGATGACTCTTCTGTACCTTATAGGCAAAATGGATATTGGTACGCTACGCGTTATGAGTTGGGAAAAGAATATCCCATTTACTCTAGAAAGGCAGATCTAGACAATGCAGAAGTTCAAGAATTGTTTGATTGCAATGTTATGGCGCAAGGTTTAGATTATTTTAAATTGGGCGGTATTGCGGTTAGTCCTAATAATGAATTAGCAGTTTATGGGGTTGATGACGTTTCTAGAAGAGAATACACTTTAAAGGTTAAAAACTTAAGTACCGGAGAACTGTATGAAGATACGATAGAAAAAACCACAGGAGGTGCGGTTTGGGCCAATGATAATAAGACCTTTTTTTATTCTAAGAAAGATCCTGTAACCTTAAGATCAGACAAAATTTATAAGCATGTTTTGGGGACTTCTACAGTAGACGATGTTTTAGTTTTTCATGAAGAAGATGAAACTTTTGACTGCTTTGTTTATAAGACAAAATCTAAAAAGTATATAGTAATAGGTTCTTCTAGTACACTAACCTCAGAGTATAGAATTATAAAGTCTGATGATCCTAATGGTGATTTTACGGTTTTTGCAGAAAGAGCACGCGGTATAGAATATTCTATAGCACATTATAAAGATGATTTTTATATCCTTACTAATAAGGACGATGCAACCAATTTTAAATTAATGAAAACGGCTGAAGCGAATACGAGCTCAGCATCTTGGGAAGACTTTATTCCGCATAGGAAGGACGTTCTTTTAGAGGATATTGAAATATTCAAGGATTTCTATGTCATTTCTGAGAGAGAAAATGGATTGGCAAAAATTAAGATTGTTCGTTGGGATTCTGGAGAAAGTTATTTTTTACCATTTGAAGACGAAACTTATACGGCTTATGTGGGTACTAATCCAGATTTTGATACGGAAATAGTTCGTTACGGTTATAATTCACTGACAACCCCAAGTTCTATTATCGATTTTAATATGCGTACCCAAGAGAAAGATATTAAAAAAGAACAAGAGGTTTTAGGAGGTAAATTCCTTAAAGAAAATTATACTTCAGAGCGCATTTGGGCTACCGCAAGAGACGGCGTGAAAATTCCTATGTCTGTAGTTTATCATAAAGATACGAAGCTAGATGGTTCAAGTCCGCTTTTGCAATACGGATATGGTTCTTATGGTTATACCTTAGATCCAAATTTTTCTACGGTAAGATTAAGCTTATTAGATCGTGGGTTTATTTACGTGATAGCTCATGTACGTGGCAGTGAGTATTTAGGAAGGCAATGGTATGAAGATGGAAAACTTCTAAAGAAACAAAATTCCTTCACAGATTTTATAGATTGCTCAAAATACTTGATAGCGCATAAATATGCCAGTCCAGAACATTTATATGCAGAAGGCGGTTCTGCAGGGGGCTTGTTAATGGGCGCCGTGGTGAATATGGAGCCTAGTTTATATCATGGTGTTATCGCAGCTGTACCTTTTGTAGATGTGGTGACCACAATGTTAGATGATACTATTCCGTTAACGACAGGAGAATATGATGAATGGGGAAACCCTAATGATAAGTCGTATTATGAGTATATGAAAGCGTATTCCCCTTATGATAATGTAACATCTATAGAGTATCCCAACATGCTTATAACAACAGGGTTACATGATTCTCAGGTACAATATTGGGAACCCGCAAAATGGGTAGCCAAACTAAGAGATTTGAAAAAAGATTCAAATTTATTATTGTTTGATATTAATATGGATGCGGGTCATGGTGGTGCATCTGGACGTTTTGAGTCCCTAAAAGAAGTGGCAAAAGAATACGCTTTTTTAATTGATTTGGAAAAGAAAATCAATTAATGGAAAAAATTCAATAAATTTGCAGCTTATTGTTGTGTTTATATCAAAAAAACAACGTAGCAGTAATTGTATAACTTAGATCCAACAAATGGAAAATAAGATAAACGCTCATAATAACGTTTTAGAACTAATAGGAAATACGCCATTAGTTAAATTAAATAGAGTAGCAGAATCATTCACTGGTAATTTTTACGCTAAAGTAGAAGCTTTTAATCCAGGACACTCTTCAAAAGATAGAATTGCTAATTTCATTATTGAAGAAGCAGAACGCAAAGGTTTACTTAAGCCAGGTAGTACAATCATAGAAACAACTTCAGGTAATACGGGTTTTAGTATTGCTATGGTTAGTATAATTAAAGGCTACAAGTGTATTTTAGCGGTTAGTTCAAAATCTTCACTAGATAAAATTGATATGTTACGCTCCATGGGAGCTGAGGTGTATGTGTGCCCTGCACATGTAGCTCCAGAAGATCCTAGATCCTATTATCAAGTAGCGAAACGTCTTCATGAAGAAACGAAGGATAGTATCTATATCAATCAGTATTTTAATAAATTAAATACAGAGGCACATTATAGATCTACCGGTCCAGAAATTTGGAAACAAACCAACGGTCATATTACACATTTAGTAGCGTGTAGTGGAACGGGAGGAACAATTTCAGGAACAGCAGCCTACTTAAAGGAGCAAAATCCCAATATTAAAGTTATTGGAGTAGATGCTTACGGTTCTGTTTTAAAAAAATATCACGAGACTAGAGAGTTTGATAGTAAAGAAATTTATCCGTACCGTATTGAAGGTTTAGGGAAAAATTTGATTCCAGATTCTATTAATTTTGATGTGATTGATACTTTTGTAAAGGTCACGGATGAAGAAAGTGCACACTCTGCTAGAGAAATATCTAGAAAAGAAGGTATGTTCGTCGGGTATACAAGTGGTGCAGCTTTACAAGCTATTAGACAATTAGATGCGGAAGGTGAATTTGATGAGAACAGTAACGTAGTCGTTATTTTTCCTGATCACGGGTCTCGTTATATGAGCAAAGTGTACAGTGATAAATGGATGTCGGATCAAGGTTTTTTTGATGCGAAATCTACAGAAGAAGTACAAGAAGTGCAGTATATTAAATAGCACATTAAAATAATATTTATTTAAAGCAATGGTTCATTTGAATCATTGCTTTTTTTTGTATGTATATTTTATGAAAACATACTAAAAATCTTTACTTTTGCGGTAAATTCAATTTAATTTAGAATGAGAGATTTATTTGAAAGAATAATCGAGAATAAAGGACCATTAGGGAAATGGGCATCACAAGCTGAAGGTTATTTTGTATTCCCAAAACTTGAAGGACCTATTTCTAATCGTATGAAGTTCCAAGGTAAGGAAGTTCTAACGTGGAGTATTAATGATTATTTAGGTCTTGCTAATTTACCGGAAATTAAAAAAGTTGACGGAGAAGCAGCAGCTGAATACGGAGCTGCATACCCTATGGGGGCACGTATGATGAGTGGTCATACCGATTTTCATGAACAATTAGAGCAAGAACTAGCTACTTTCGTAAGTAAAGAATCTGCTTATCTTCTAAACTTCGGATACCAAGGTATCATGTCTGCAATAGACGCGTTGGTAGGTAAAGATGATATTATTGTTTATGATGTAGATTCTCATGCATGTATTATAGATGGTGTTCGTTTGCATATGGGTAAACGTTTTACCTTTAAGCATAATGATATAGAGAGCCTTGAAAAAAACCTTGATCGTGCTACGAAAATGGCAGAGCAGACAGGTGGTGGTATACTAGTGATTTCTGAGGGAGTTTTTGGTATGCGTGGAGAGCAAGGTAGATTAAAAGAAATTGTAGCTTTAAAAGAGAAATACAATTTTAGACTTCTTGTAGATGATGCACATGGTTTTGGTACTTTAGGTAAAACTGGTGCAGGAGCAGGTGAGGAGCAAGGCGTTCAAGATGGTATTGATGTTTATTTTGCAACTTTCGCAAAATCTATGGCAGGTATCGGAGCTTTTTTAGCTGCAGATAAAGGCATTATTGATTATTTAAAATATAACTTACGTTCTCAGATGTTTGCTAAATCATTACCAATGGTTTACGTAAAAGGAGCTTTAAAACGTTTAGATATGTTACGTACCATGCCACAACTTAAGAATAAGTTATGGGAAAACGTAAATGCATTGCAAAACGGACTTAAAGAACGTGGTTTTGATATTGGAACAACAACTAGTTGTGTAACTCCTGTATATTTAAACGGGAGTATTCCTGAGGCAATGGCTTTAGTAAAAGATTTACGTGAGAATCACGGTATTTTTTGTTCTATCGTTGTTTATCCAGTAATTCCAAAAGGATTAATTTTACTTCGTATGATTCCTACAGCAACGCATACTTTAGAGGATGTTGCTGTTACTTTAGAAGCTTTCTCTGCAATTAGAGAACGTTTAGAGAATGGAACATACAAAAGACTTTCTGCTGCCGTAGCTGCTGCTATGGGTGAGTAATAAGTTTTATAATGTAGTATAAAAAAAGTCCCGATTGTAATTTAATTACACTCGGGACTTTTTTATTTTAAGTAATCTTGTATGCTATAGATTTTTGCGATACGTTCTTCTGCGTTTATAAATTTCGGGATCAAAATTTTTCCACAGTTGTTTTATCGCAATATTTTCTTCTAACTCAGGAGTTCTTACACAAGTTTGAATTCCTCTTTCCGTAAAGGTTTTGTAGTATTCGTTAAATATAATCGCTGTAACGCCTTTATTTTGATAATCTGGGTGTACCCCTATTAAATAAAAGATTACTTCTTTACTGTGCTTCTTAGACTTTAATAGGTGAAAAATTCCTGTTGGAAAAAGTTTCCCTTTAGCTTTTTGTAGCGCATGAGAAAAAGAAGGCATTACAATACCAAAAGCAACTAGTTTATCATCTTTATCTACCACAAATTTTATATACTCAGGATTTATGAAGCTGATGTATTTTTTCTTGAAATATGCTTTTTGTATTTCTGTAATCGGTACAAAGGAAGATAAAGAGGCGTAAGATTCATTAAATAAATCAAACATCTTGTCTGCCATTGGCATCACATCTTTAGTCTTGGTAAAATTTATAGGACGTAAATTATATCGTTTTTTTATGAGTTCATTTGCTTTAGCATAGAACTTAGGATCAGCATTAGCGAAAGGAAACCTGTTTTCCATGTATTCCTTCTCCTTGGAAAAACCTAAATTTTCATAATGGTTCACGTAATAAGAATGGTTATACCAAGTAATCATGGTTCCAATCTCTTCAAAGCCTTCTGTAAGTACACCAACTTTGTCTAAATTAGAAAACCCAACAGGGCCCTCCATATACTCCAGATTATTTTTACTTCCTATTTCTTGAACTTTAGTAATTAATGCTTTAGAAACTTCCAAATCATCAATAAAATCAAACCAACCAAATCTCATTTTAGAAACTTTTTGTTGCTTAATTTCAATCCAATTGACAATAGCTACCACGCGTCCTACAATTTCATTATTCTTATAGGCAAGGAATAAAGTAGCTTCTGCATCTTTAAATGCAGGGTTTTTGTCTTTGTTAAAGGTTTCCATTTCATCAGCAATGATCGGTGGAACCCAATATTTAGAATCTTTATATAAGGTAAAAGGGAATTTTACAAACTTTTTAATATCTGCTGTTGTCTTAACTTCTGAAACTGTAATCATGTGTGCTCTTTTGAAGTATCAATATTAGCAATATTAATCAACATCTTAAAGCGCGTTGAGAAGTTAATGTCTAAAATTATTTTTTAAAACGAAGGTGTTAAAAGTCAATAGCTCCATTATCTCCTTTTTTCTTTTTCTTTTCTGCTTTTTTTAGCTTCTTCAATTGTTTTTTTGTCGGACCTAAATCTACATCTTCTGCTCCTGAACCATCATCTTTCTTAGATTTTTTGGCTTTCTTTTTCATATCCTTTTTACCAATTTGACCGTTTTCACCACCTTTCTGCTCGTCAATCGGTATAATCTTATCTTGATGTTTGTCAATACGGTAGGAAAGGCCAAGGGTGCCAAACATTCGCGTTGGTGTATCTTTAAAGCTTCCTCCAAAGGTGATATCTGCTTGCATGTTTTTACTAAATAAATGGGCAATACCTGTACGGTATAATGCATCGGCATAACGATCACTTTTAATACCTTGTTGTTCTAAAAAGATACTCCACTTAGGGTTTCTAAACGCGTGCGTAAGCGATACGATGTAGCTCCATTCTGGAAATTCAGAGCCGATTCTATCGTAAGCAATGTTAGATATAAATACAACTCTTGGCGAAATTTTACTTTGAGTAGCCAGCATCACGCGGGGTGTAACAGTGCCATCACCAATATAATAAGGGTTTTCTCCTAAATTAAATGTAGCTCCTGCGTATAATGATACGGCAGGAAGTAAATTACGCCATCTAAATTTGTGATTGGCTCTCCAACTTAGTAAATTAGGTTTATTGCGTTCTGGATTTTTGAAAGGATCATAAATTAAATATTTTAAACCAACTCTATTTCTTGAAAAATCGGTTATAGATTGATCTGGTAAAGAGTTCGTATACGTAATGTTTTCTTTTTGATATGTGCCCTCGTAAATTAATTCTAACTTTTCAAATAAAAGACCATAACGCAATGCTAATTCTGCACTCCATATACTAGAATCAGAATTTAAAAGAATATGATCTTGTTGCTCATATCCTACACCAAATTCTGCTTGAATTACATTTTTACCAACAGCATACGCACTAACAGATTGTCCTGGACGGTTAGAATTTATCACATCTGTGTACTGTGATGATGCTATTAGGGTGTAAAGAAAAACAGTAACTGCAAGAATTTTTTTCATGATATAAAGTTCTGTGACGTACCGTATGCAACGGTTTTATTAATATTTTAAGATTTTCATCGCCATAATGCGGATTGATAATTGTATTTTTGATATTAATTATTTGAACAATATGGCTTTCTTAAAAACGATATTAATCATACTATTAGTATATTATTTATTTAAAATATTAATAAAATTATTTGCGCCTAAAATATTGAATTATGCGGGCAAAAAAGCAGAACAACATTTTAGAGAAAAATTTCAGGGTTTTAATACGCAACAACCATCTCAAAACAGTACAGAAGAAGGTGATGTGATTATTGAAAATAACACTACAAGAAAATCTAATTCTTCAAAAAAAAGTTGGAGAATACATAGATTTTGAAGAAATTGATTAATTTCCCTCTTTTTTAAACAACCAACCAAGATACCGTAGTGCATCTAAAGATTTTTGATTCTTTAATTTGGCGCTATATTTCCTTGAAAACAGTCTTATAAATGAAAAGTAATCTTAGAGCTTTTTTAATTCATTTTTTTGCTATTGCCATTTTTGTTTTTGCTGCTATTGCCTACTTTACACCAGTGTTACAAGGTAAGGTCATTTTTCAGTCAGATATTGCCCAGTATACGGGTATGGCTAAAGAGCAAACAGATTTCAAACAAAAAACAGGGGAGGAGCCTTATTGGACCAATAGTGCTTTTGGGGGGATGCCTACGTACCAATTAGGAGCACATTACCCTCATAATTTTGTGAAGCAATTAGATCTAGCTTTACGCTTTTTACCAAGACCTGCAGATTATTTATTTCTCTATCTTTTGGGTTTTTACATATTATTAAGTTGTCTAAAAGTAGATTATAGACTCGCCGTTTTGGGCGCTCTTGCTTTTGGTTTTTCTACCTACTTAATTATAATTTTAGGAGTAGGGCATAACGCAAAAGCACATGCTATTGCTTATCTCCCAATGCTTTTAGGAGGGATTGTCTTAGTTTTTCAAAAAAAATATGTCTGGGGTTTTATTTTAGCTGCTATAGCCATGGCATTAGAAATAAATGCCAACCATTATCAAATGACGTATTATTTTATGCTCTTGGTATTAATCCTAGGGGTTGTTTATTTAATAGATGCCATCCGAAAGAAAGAATTAAAGCACTTTTTTACGGCAGTTGGTATGCTGCTAATTGCCGTTGTTTTAGGGATAGCAACCAATGCTACCAGCTTGATGGCCACGAAAGAATATGCTGATTGGAGTACTCGCGGTAAAAGCAGTTTAACCATAAACCCTGATGGCTCACCAAAAGAAAGCACAGGTGGTTTAAGTAAAGAGTATATTACCCAATATAGTTATGGAATTACGGAGTCCTTAAATCTTTTTGTACCTAGACTTTTTGGAGGTTCTAATTCGGAAGATTTAGGAGATAGCTCTAACACGTATGATTTTCTTGTAGAACGTAACATATCGCCTTCACAAGCTTTAGAATTTAGTAAGGGAATGCCATTATATTGGGGAGATCAACCTGGTACCTCTGCTCCAGCTTATATCGGAGCGGTACTCTTCTTTTTATTTTTTCTAGGGTTATTTTTAGTAAAATCCAATATAAAATGGTGGTTGCTTGGGGGCGTTATTATGTCACTGCTACTTTCATGGGGCAAGAATTTTAGTTTCTTGACAGATTTAATGATTGATTACTTTCCATTATATGATAAGTTTAGAGCGGTTTCTTCCATTCAAGTAATTCTAGAATTATGTGTTCCTATTTTATCCATTTTAGCGTTAAACGCACTTTTAGATAGCAGGGTAGATAAAGCGAAGAAAATCACAGCACTTAAAATTAGTTTTATTATCAGTATTGGTTTAGGAATAGTACTGCTATTGAGCAAAAGTTTGTTTTACTTTGAGGGGGCTAGTGATCCGTATTTAGAGAAAAATTATGGGAATGAATTAATGACTATGATTCGCTTAGATAGAGAAGCGGTCTATACCAATGATACCTTACGTTCCTTATTGTTTGTATTTCTTGCTGCAACAGTGCTATGGTTTTTTATAAAAGAAAAACTGAACAAGAATGCCTTTGTAGTGCTAATAGGCCTTTTAATTCTTTTTGATTTGGTGGGTGTTGCAAAACGGTATGTTAATGATGATGACTTTGTACGTCAACGTGCTATGATTGCTCCGTTTCCAGAAACGGACATAGACAAGCAAATTAATCAAGATGAAGGAATTTTTAGAGTTTACAATCCGGCAGAAGGTTTAAATGGAGCCAGTACTTCTTATTACCACCAATCTATAGGAGGGTATCACGCTGCGAAACCTGCAAAAATGCAAGATTTATTTGATTTTCATATTTATGCAGGCAATTTAAATGTGTTTAATATGCTTAATGTTAAGTACATTATTCAGCAAGATGAAAAAGGGAGTTTTCCTGCATTGAATCCTGATGCAAATGGCAATGCTTGGTTTATTTCTACTTTAGAAAAAGTGGACTCAAGTTCGGAAGAAATTTTAGCACTTAAAGAGCTAGATACAAAAAATAAAGCAGTCATCAATAATAATAAATTTCCTAGTTTAACAGAATTTCAGTTTAAGAAAGATTCTCTTGCGACTATAAAGTTAAACAGTTATTTACCTAATAAACTAACATATACTTCTGATAATGCGAACAAAGGTTTTGCTGTATTTTCTGAAATGTATTATGAGAAGGGTTGGAATGCTTATATAGATGGTGCCTTAACTCCGCATATGTGCGTTGATTATGCTTTAAGAGGATTAGTGATCCCGGCAGGAAAGCATAAGATTGTATTTAAATTTGAGCCAGAAGTGATTAAAAAAGGATCTACTATTGTTGCTGTTAGCTCAGGAATTTTAGCTTTATTAATTTTGGCAGCTATTGCGTTTACTATAGTAAAGAATCGTAAAAAAGAAGAAGCCTAATGAATAAGGTTTTAATTGTCACGTACTACTGGCCACCTGCGGGCGGTCCTGGGGTACAGCGATGGTTAAAATTTGTGAAATATTTGAGAGATTTCAATATTGAGCCAATAGTTTTTATCCCAGAAAATCCTAATTACCCTATTACTGATGCGGCCTTCTTAAAAGAAGTGCCAGAAGGAATAAAAATTATACAACAACCTATTTTTGAGCCATACCAATTGGCTAGCTTCCTGTCTAGTAAGAAAACAAAAAGAATCAGTTCAGGTATTATCCAAACGAAAAATCAATCTACTTTAGAAAAAATTTTACTGTGGATTCGAGGAAATTTATTTATTCCTGATGCTCGAAAATATTGGATAAAACCTTCTGTAAAGGCTATCGCGAACATTCTACAACAAGAAAGCATTGATACCGTTATAACTACTGGTCCACCGCACAGTGTGCACCTTATTGGTTTAGGATTGAAAGAAAAACTAGGGGTTACTTGGCTTGCAGATTTTAGAGATCCATGGACCACGATAGGCTATCATAAAAAACTTAAGTTAACTGAGGGGGCTAAAAGGAAACATAAATTTTTAGAGAAGAGGGTTTTGAATGTTGCGGATCATGTTATTGTGACTAGTCCAAGTACTAAAAGCGAATTTCAGGCACTTACCCAGCAGCCAATTTCAGTAATTACTAACGGTTTTGATGAATATCATATTACTGAACAACCCTTGGATAAAGAGTTTACTATGGTGCATATAGGCTCTTTATTAACCGGTAGAAATCCTGAAAATTTATGGCGCGTCCTTTCAGAAATTATATCAGAAAACATTGCATTTAAAAAAATTTTTAAACTTAGGTTAGTCGGCGTTGTGAGTAAAGATGTCTTAGAAACGATATACGCTTATAAGTTAAGACCTTTTGTAGATTTAGTAGGGTATGTTTCTCATGATGCAGCACTACAATTGCAGAAACAGTCTCAGATCTTGTTGCTAACAGAAATTAATGCTAAAGAAACACAGGGTATTATCCCAGGTAAACTTTTTGAATATTTAGCCGCAAAGAGACCTATATTGGCAATTGGCCCAAGAAATTGGGATGTCTCTGCCATTTTGGAGGATACCAATGCAGGCAAAACATTTGAGTATACTGATGATTTGCGCTTAAAAGAATTACTTTTAGAGTGGTTTAATAACTATCAGAATTCAGGATTGGAAATTTACTCAACTAATATTGATACATATAGTAGGAGAGAACTTACTCGAAAATTAGCAGCAATTATTTTATGGGAATCGTACTAAAGCAATCTCTTAATAATACCATCATAACCTACATCGGTTTTGCTATTGGCGCCATAAACACGCTATTTTTATACACTCGTTTTCTAACCGATGAATATTACGGGTTAGTGGGGGTTATTTTATCAGCCTCTGCAGTGTTGATGCCGTTGTTGGCTTTTGGTATCCCAAATACTTTAGTGAAATATTATAGTGGCTTTAAAGACAGTACCTATAAAAATGGGTTTTTAACTCTAATGCTTATTCTGCCTTTATTCTTGATGCTTCCGCTAGCACTGGTATCCTATTTTGCTTATGATGCGATTGGTAATTTTTTGTCGGACGAAAACCCTATCGTAAAGGGCTATGTCTGGTATATTTTTATCATAGGAATGTCTATGGCTTATTTTGAGATCTTTTACGCTTGGGCAAAAGTGCAAATGAAATCTATTTTTGGAAATTTTTTGAAGGAAGTGTTTACGCGTTTAGGCGTAACTGCATTACTGGTATTGGTATACTTTGAATGGATTTCGGTGGATGTTTTTCTACTATGTTTAGTAGGTCTATATGTTTTGAGAATGCTGCTCATGAAAATTTATGCCTACAAGCTAAGAATGCCAGTTTTGAGTTTTAAGCTTCCAACTAACACCAAAACAATTATTCAATATAGTGCTTTGATTATTTTAGGGGGCTCTGCAGCTGTAGTTTTATTGGAAGTAGATAAAGTTATGATTAATCAATTTATTAAAATTGAAAATGTAGCTTATTACAGTGTGGCAATTTTTATAGCAACAGTAATTTCAGTACCATCAAGGGCTATGCATCAGATTGTCTACCCTTTGACAGCCGAAATTCTTACCAAAAAAGATCATGGAGCATTAAAAGATTTATACCAGAGAAGTGCCTTAACCTTGTTTATAATTTCAGGATTAATTTATTTGTTGATCATTTTAAACCTTGAAGAGCTTTATACTTTATTATCCGATGATTATAGTAAAGGGTATCTTGTGGTTTTTTTGATAGGATTAGCAAAGGTATATGATGCAGTACTAGGGAATAATAATGCAATTTTATACAACTCAGACTACTATAAGATGCTTTTAATTTTAGGTGTTTTCTTAGCGATTATTACTATTTTATTTAATATGTGGCTGATTCCTGAATATGAATTAATAGGAGCAGCTATTGCATCATTTTCTGCAATTTTTATATACAATACGCTAAAACTTATATTCGTAAAAATCCGTTTTGGGATTCTTCCTTTTTCTACAGCGATGTTTAAAGTTCTTCTCGTACTAGGTGTTTTAGGGATCGTTTTTTATGCCATAAGCATTCCTTTTCATCCCATACTTAGTATCCTTATAAAAAGTGTAGCGATTGTAATTATTTATACCTGGATGTTATATCGGTTTAAACTATCAGAAGATGTATCGGGGATACTTGATAAGTACTTAAAAAACAAATAAACCCCGTAGTGAACGTATTCACTACGGGGTTAACAACTAACCAACCTAAAAAACTATTTTTAATTTTAACTTCTTGATCTACTACTTCTAGTAGAAGTACTTGTAGACCTTGTACTTCTAGACGGAGTACTACTAGATTTTCTAGTTGAAGTACTTTTTGTACTTACACTTTTCTGTCTTGTAGGAGTACTTTTTGTGGCTCTTGAAGAAGATGAACTTCTTGAAGATACTCCGCTATTTCTGGTAGAAGTACTTGTTCTTTGTGTGCTACTTTTATTATTAGAAGGACTTCTATATGTAGTACTTCTTGTAACCGTTGTAGAACGTGGATTTTTTGTTACACTAACTTCTCTTTTAACATTAGTAGCATTTCTAGAGCTTGTATTAGATCTAGTGGCTGCATTCTTACTATTGCTTCTAGCAGGAGTTCTATAATCAGCTCTTGTATTTGATTTTCTATTAGTTGTACTAGTTCTACTTGCTACTCCTCGTGTATTACTTCTTGTCGCAGGAGTTCTGTAATTAGATCTAACAGTACTCTTAGATGATCTAGGTGAATTATAACTTCTAGAATGTGTTGTTCTTTGCGCTACTCTTCTATCATTTTTGTAGACCCTAGCTCTTTCGTTACGAACTTTATTATATCTATGCTCTCTACCTACTACTGCGTAAGTTCTACGAGTGTTGTAACGGTAAGGATTGTAATACGTATATCTTACTGGGCTATAATATCTTCTGTAAGGATTTGTATTTACTAAACAGAATCCGATAGCAGGTCTTGCGAAATAACTGTGAAAAGGACGGTAAACATATGATCTATTGTATACATTGATAAATCCTCTATTGTGACTGTAATATCCTCTGTTATCATAAAAAACATACATTCCGCCTACACGAGTAACTCTGTTGTTGTTATAATTGATTGCTACTTCGCCAATTTCAGTTACGCGTCCATAGTAATCATAATATACAGGAACATTTTCTACTTGAATAATAGCACCGTAATCATCATATTGCACATATGGATTGTAGTCATAACCAGAATTAAAAGTAATGTTGGTACGACCAATATTTACATTAGCATTTACACCGGCTCTTTCATCGATATAAAAATCGAATTCACCATCAGGATAAACTGAAAACGTAATGCCATTTTCAACAAATATGAAAGAGTTAGTATTTGTATAAGCATTGCGAGGTGCAACCTTATCTTCTGTGTTAACAGCTAAGACACTTGAGGTGCTTAAAACTAAAGCTGATAAAAGGAGTATTAAATTTCTCATGATATAAGGTTTTAATAATTCATGAAAGCAACTATTTGCGTTCGGTTAATACATTACAAACAGCGTGCCAAAAATAAAACACAACTGATTATCAGTTGTTTATGTATGCTTCAGTTATTTTGTATGAGCTATGAAATAAAAAAGGCGATGCTAAATTAATAGCATCGCCTTCATCAATTTAAAAAATGTATTTATTTATAGTCGAAAATATAAGCTTCTTTTCCATTGGTATAAAAAACTCTTTTCTCTACTTGATCAACATGATAATTAGGTTTATTATCTAAAAAGATAAATTTATCTACTTCTTCACCGGTGTTTTTACTTACTTGAGCTAGATACTTTGTACCTGCATCATCCTTAGTAAAATAGAAGGCATAATCTTTAGAGTCCGAAAAGGCATTTAATCTATTTGGATTGTAGAGCGCTTCTGAGGCCATTTGACCATAGTAACCTGCTTGATGCTGTTTTACACCTTTATTGGCTTGATTAAAACTTCCAGTTCCTGGAGGAACCACCCCTGTCAATGTTTCTGCAGCGGCAGAAGTACCGCCCATACCTGCATTATATAATCCAGATACTTGATATGCGGCACCAGCAACGGAACCCACAGCAGATAGGGTATTTAACCATTTTCTTCCAGATTCTCCTGGTTGTTCAAAATAGTTGGTTTTAATAATCGTTCCTTTTTTATCAACGATTACATATTCCCATGGGCTACTTAAGAAGTAATTATCTCCTCGCACTTCCATTAGATTAAAATCTCTGTGCTTCTTTAATTGCAATTTTTGTTTGTTATCATCAGTAAGCCCTTTGTCTGGGTTAATGATATATAAGTTCTTTCCGTCTAATACAATTAAGTTTTTTTCATTGGCATCGTAAGTAATTTTAGTGTCTTCATCTGCTGCCATTTTCCAAATAGGCTTTTTTACATCCTTTTGGTAATATGCTATTCTATATGATGTTGCAATGATACTTCCATCTTTATATTCAAACTCATCATAAGAATCATCTTCAGCTAAGTTTTCTAAAAATGAATTTCCTTGGTATTGTGGTTTTTTCCAAAGTTCTTTTCCATTGTTATCTAATTGCATTTTTCTTGAACCGTAGTATACCATATACCCTTCGGCATTTTTTTCAATATCATTTATTTTTCTTTTTTCAAAGACACGCTTCCATAAAGGTTCTCCAGAACTATAATCATATACATTCCCACCTTTTTCATGCTGAACAAACATTTTACCATCAACTTCTTCACTGAATAAAAAACCTTCGTCCAATTTTAAGGGTTTTTTCCATTTCTGTTCTCCAGTAGCAGCATCAAAAGCATATATCTTGTCTCCTAATGCCATTAATTTATTTGCATTCATTGTTATTGCAGCACCCATCATGGATCCTAAACCTCCACTTGCAGCTTCTACGGCGTAGTAGGTGTTACCTTGAGGATTTTGGTAAATAGCTCCAATTTTTTCTTCTTCATTAAGAACTATGTCGCCCGTGTTACTATTTAAAATAATCAAATTACTACCTACCGTAAAAGCAATAGTATTGGAGTTGCTGATGCTGATATTATCAATAGTTCCTTTTTTATCTAGATTTAGCGCTTGTTCCCATTTAGTTTTATTGGCTGATAAATCTACAAGGAAAAATTTATTCACCTCTTTATCATCGGTTTTACATTGAATTAAATAAGATTTTAATTCTGGTATTAAATTGAAAGAAGTAATACTTTTATAATTATTTTCTTTGTTCAATATAATTTTTCCATCTCTTGTATCTACAAGTAATTCATCCACTATAATATAAGGCGAGTAGGGTACCATTTGGTAATTCTCTTTATCTTCTTGAAGAGCACCTCCTAAGGCGGAAAATCTATCTCCTTCAATTTCCCAAATTTTGGTTCCAGTACTCGGATCTATTCCTGCAACAGTTTTATCAGTTAAGATAATTGGTACTGCAGAAAATTCATGAAAGAATAAATCTTCAATTTTATTTTCAAATGTAATTTTTTTGTCGGCTTCTCTTTGTGCGAATAGATTAAATGAAAAAATCATAAAAGCTAAAGAAGCTAAGCATGTAGTTTTTTTACTCATTTTGAGGTAAGTTTTTTTAGGTTATTTTGAAAAGTTTTAAAAAATAGTAACGAATACGGTCAACAAATATTATTGGCGTTGGATTTTTTTATTGCCAGCAAATACTCTCTCTAGCCACTTATTTGTAGACCATATTTTATACAAATTCTTATATTTTGAAATATAGTAAAAAAAAATCAGCAAATTAACATAACATTACGTTATTTAAAATGCTGATCTTTTACTAATTTAAAAAGAAGTTTATAATTTATCTTTTAAATATGGAGCAGTATATGAGATTTTATTCTTTGCAATTTCTTCAGGGGTACCGGCAGCAATTAGTGCTCCTCCTTTACTACCACCTTCCAATCCTAGGTCTATTATATAGTCGGCACACTTGATTAAATCAATATTATGCTCAATAACCACAATAGAATGTCCTTTATCAATTAATGCATTAAACGATTTTAATAATTTCTTGATATCATGAAAATGAAGCCCTGTGGTAGGTTCATCAAAAATAAAGAGTGCTTTTTCTTTGGTAGTACCTTTTACTAAGAAAGAGGCTAGTTTAATTCGTTGTGCTTCTCCTCCAGATAAGGTAGACGAAGATTGCCCTAAGGTTACATACCCTAAACCAACATCTTGCAAAGGTTTTAGTTTTCTGTATATTTTAGTTTGTTGATGTTTTTCAAAAAATGCCAGAGCATCATCAATAGTCATGTTTAGGACATCATCAATATTGGCATCTTCAAATTTTACTTCAAGTACTTCTTTCTTAAAACGTTTTCCTTTACAGGTATCGCATTCTAAATGAACATCCGCCATGAATTGCATCTCTACCGTAATTTCACCCTCACCTTTACATTTCTCACAGCGGCCACCATCTACATTAAATGAAAAATGTTTTGTTTGATAATTTCTAAGTTTACTTAGTTTTTGTGCTGCATATAATGCACGGATATCATCATAAGCTTTTATATAGGTGACGGGGTTAGAGCGTGAAGATCTACCAATAGGGTTTTGATCTACGAACTCTACATGCTTTATTTCGCTGTATTTCCCTTTTACAGCGGTAAACTGTCCGGCTTTTTCACCATAGCCACCTATCTCCTTTAATATAATAGGATACAATATTTTTTTAATCAAGGTACTTTTTCCACTTCCAGATACTCCGGTAATTACGGTCAGCATGTTTAAAGGAAAAGTGACATCTATATTTTTAAGGTTATTTTCTCGGGCACCAATAATCTCTATATAGTTTTTTGAAGTTCTTCTTTTCTCTGGAACTTTTATTTCTAAAGTACCATTAAGGTAACCAGAAGTAAGCGAAGAAGAGTTTAAAATATCTTTCATAGTACCATGTGCTACAACATGGCCACCTTGAGTTCCTGCCTCGGGACCAATATCAATAATTTCATCGGCAGCATTCATAATATCTTCATCATGTTCTACTACAATGACGGTATTGCCTAAATCTCGCAGTGATTTTAGTACATCTATTAAATTTTCTGTATCCTTAGGATGTAGTCCAATACTAGGTTCATCTAAAATATACATAGAGCCCACTAAACTACTCCCCAAAGAGGTTGCTAGGTTTATTCGTTGACTTTCTCCTCCAGATAAGGTGTTAGATTTTCTATTAAGGGTTAAATAGGTAAGTCCTACCTTATATAAGAAGCCTAATCTACTTTTTATTTCAATTAACAAACGCGATGCAATTTTCTTATCTGTCTCATTCAATGTTATCGCATCAAAAAATGTGATTAGATCTTCAATAGGTTGTTCTACTAAATCTGAGATAGATTTGCCATCTACCTTAACATAATCTGTTTCTTTACGTAATCGTTTTCCTTTGCAGGTAGTACATCTTGTTTTACCTCGGTACCGGGATAACATCACGCGGTTCTGAATTTTATAACTCTTTTCTTCTAATGCTAAAAAGAAATCACTAATTCCTGTAAAATGTTTATTTCCGTCCCAAACCAATTGTTTTTGCTCATCGGTAAGTTGAAACCATGGCTTGTGTATCGGAAAATCGAATTTGTAAGCGCTATTTACTAATTGATCACGGTACCAACCCATACTATCACCTCTCCAAGGAAATACGGCATTTTCAAAAACCGATAGCGCGGTATTCGGAACTACCAGATCTTCATCAATACCAATAACATCGCCGTAGCCTTCACAAGTAGGGCAAGCTCCATACGGGTTATTAAAACTGAATAGGTGTACATTTGGTTCTAAGAACTTCATGCCATCTAATTCAAACTTATTACTAAAAGGGGTTTGTTCGCCAGTTGCTAAGCTCTCAATAATACAATCTCCTTTGCCTTCAAAAAAAGCAGTATCAACAGCATTTGCCAATCGATTTAAAAAATCTTCATCATCTTTCGTTATAATACGGTCTACGACTAGGCTAAACTCTTTATCTATTTCTGTAATCGTATCATCAATACGAATTACTTCTCCTTTATATTTAATACGTGCATAACCTTGTTGTGAAAAAATCTGTAAAGATTTAAGAGCATCTCTATCCTCGCGTATTTTTATGGGAGCTAATAAAAGTAATTTAGTTCCTTCTGGAAATGTTTTTACAAAATTAACAACATCGGTCACGGTATGCTTTTTTACTTCTAGACCAGAAATAGGGGAGATGGTTTTTCCTATTCTTGCATAGACCAATTTTAGGTAGTCATAAATTTCGGTAGTAGTACCCACTGTAGAACGTGGGTTGGTAGAGTTTACTTTTTGCTCAATAGCAATTGCAGGAGCTATACCTTTTATATAGTCAACCTTAGGCTTGTCTAATTTTCCTAAAAACTGACGGGCATACGAAGAAAGACTTTCTACATACCTACGTTGTCCCTCTGCATATAAGGTGTCAAAAGCTAGACTAGATTTACCAGAACCAGACAAACCAGTTATAACAACAAGCTTGTTTCTAGGGATAACCACATCTATATTCTTAAGATTGTGCAACTTGGCACCTTTAATAATAATATTCTCTTTAGGATTTACATCTAAAATGCTCTTCATACATGTATTTATAAAGCACAAAGATACAATTTGAGCACTTTAATACCGAGAATACACGTTTTAACATCGAAAATATTGCATATCACAACAAACTTTTTTTAAAAGTACCCATTGTCTCTACATTTGAAATGTAATTAAAATTCACTAGCCTAGAACGCTAAATTAATTTACACACATTTTGCACATAAAAAGGTTCAGATCCTTAATAAGAGAAGAATTCTAATATTAACCAATAAAACATAAATTTGTATGGAACTACAGATTGAAGATTCAGTATTAGTAAAAAATTATATCAACGGAGAAGAAAAAGCTCTAGAGATTTTAATCAACCGCCACAACCAAAGAATTTCTAGCTTTATTTATTCTAAAGTATTAGATAGAGATATTACAGAAGATATCTTTCAAGATACTTTTATTAAAGTAATAAAAACACTTAGAAAAGGATCGTATAGTGAAGAAGGTAAATTTTTACCATGGGTAATGCGTATTGCACATAACCTAGTTATAGATCATTTTAGAAAGAACAAAAGAATGCCTAAGTTTGAAGGTAGCGATGATTTCAACATCTTTTCTGTTATCGGTGATGATCAATTAAATGCAGAAAAGCAATTAATTAAAGATCAGATAGACAGTGACTTAAATATATTGATTGAGGAATTGCCAGATGATCAAAAAGAAGTTTTAATGATGCGTATCTATAAGGATATGAGCTTCAAAGAAATTTCAGAAAACACGGGAGTTAGCATTAATACCGCATTAGGGAGAATGCGTTATGCATTAATCAACCTTAGAAAAGTAATAGACAAGAATAATATTGTCTTAACCAATTAAGTACTCTTCAACATAATTAAACAATAATTCCATTTAAGTAGCGTTATCTTATCATAATAATACTGTGAAAATGGGAAAAATATATTCTGAAAATCAAAATGTTAGTAAGCCTAGAAAGGCTTGTCCAGCAACTGTACAGTTCCTGATTAATTATTCAAAATCATTAGATATCATTACCTATAATAATATTCAATTTGAAAATAATCTAAATTAAAAAGAGCCGCAATTAGCGGCTCTTTTTAATTTACAGCATTTTTTTTCTTCATTTTCTTCCCACTTCATTTAGGCAACTGCCTGGCATTTGTAATTACTGATGGCTTTTCCATTCGTTTAAAAAAATTTGCATCTTTTTTATTTAAACATGATTTTTTCCTTCGGTCTCATTTATTTTTATATATTCGTTTGTATATAAGTGAGTTATTGATGAACTACAAGGTTTAAATGGGTCATTTATGTAAGAATAGAAGAGGAGGAATGCGCTTGTATTTTAGATTTATTTTAAGAAATACATCTAAAACACCAAGTATGCTCGTACTTATATGGCAGAAATAAACACTATGAGCAGTTCAATGCGCACAATACACGTTTTAACATCGAAAATATTGCATATCACAACAAACTTTTTTTAAAAGATACCTTTATCTCTATATTTGATATGTTATTAAAAATCAACCGCCTATAAAGCAAAATTACTTTTTTAAACATTTTAGCACACAAAACGAAAGTTCACTTCTTGAAAAGGAGGTGGGTCCCTAATTTTAACCAATAAAAAAGTAATTTGTATGGAACTACAGATTGATGACTCAGTATTAGTAAAAAATTACATCAACGGAGAAGAGAAAGCTTTAGAGATTTTAATTAATCGCCACAACCAAAGAATTTCTAGCTTCATTTATTCTAAAGTATTGAATAGAGATGTTACAGAAGATATTTTCCAAGATACTTTTATTAAAGTAATAAAAACACTTAGAAAAGGATCGTATAGTGAAGAAGGTAAGTTTTTACCTTGGGTAATGCGAATTGCACACAACCTAGTTATTGATCATTTCAGAAAGAACAAAAGAATGCCAATGTTTGAAGGCAGTGATGATTTTAATATCTTTTCTGTTATTGGTGATGATCAATTAAATATTGAAAAACAATTGATTAAAGATCAAATAGACAATGACTTAAATATCTTGATTGAGGAATTGCCAGAAGATCAAAAAGAAGTTTTAATGATGCGTATCTATAAGGATATGAGTTTCAAAGAAATTTCAGAGAATACAGGAGTAAGCATTAATACGGCTTTAGGAAGAATGCGTTATGCATTAATTAACCTAAGAAAGGTAATTGATCAAAACAATATCGTTTTAACGAATTAATAAGCCTTACAGCGAAACAAACAATATTTCCTTTTTGGTAGCGTTATCTTAACATAACAATACTGAACATATGGAAAAAATCTACTCTGAGAATCAAAATACGTGCAAGCTTGCAAAGGCTTGTCCAGAAACTATTCAGTTCCTGATGAGTTATTCCAAGTCTTTGGATATTATTACATATGATAATATTAAGTTCGAGAATAACTTAAATTAAAATTTAAAAGAGCCGCAATTAGCGGCTCTTTTTAGTTTTATAATAGGCCTCTAAAACTGATTTTCTACCTATAGTTTTGGTTATAATATCTTTTTCTAAATCCCATCCTCTCGCAGGTGAATATTCACGGCCATACCAGATAATTTGTAAATGTAAATCGTTCCAAATCTCTTTTGGAAATAATCTTTTGGCATCTTTTTCTGTTTGTACCACGTTTTTTCCATTCGTAAATCCCCATCGATACATTAACCTGTGAATATGTGTATCTACAGGGAAAGCAGGAATACCAAAAGCTTGTGATACCACAACACTAGCCGTTTTATGACCCACGGCAGGGAACTCTTCTAATAATTCTAATTCTTGGGGAACGATACCATCGTATTTGTCTACCAGCATTTGTGATAATCCGTGAATGCCTTTAGCTTTCATAGGAGATAAACCAACAGGGCGAATAATAGCACGAATCTCCTCAACCGTAAGCTTAATCATATCGTAAGGATTATCTGCCTTAGCAAAGAGTAACGGAGTAATCTGGTTGACTCTAACATCGGTGCTCTGTGCAGACATCAATACTGCTATTAATAAGGTGTACGGATCCTTATGATCTAATGGAACAGGAATTGTAGGGTATAATTCTTTTAGTTTTTGAATAGTGAACGCTATTTTTTCTGCTTTTGTCATTAAAAAATTTTATAAATCAATATATAAAAGGAATCGCTAATAGGTGGTGCCAAAAAATGTAATTTGTATTTTTACAAAGAACGAATTTAATTAAAAAAAAGCTATGCAAACTTTAAAAATAGGAGATAAGGTTCCTTCATTTTCTGTAAATGATCAAGATGGGAATACTATTAATTTATCGGATTACTTAGGAAAAAAATTAATTGTATTTTTTTACCCTAAGGCTAGTACTCCCGGATGTACTGCTGAAGCGTGTAATTTACGCGATAATTATGCAGCATTACAATCACAGGGTTATGAACTATTAGGGGTAAGTGCAGACTCAGAAAAAAGACAAGCAAATTTTAAAAATAAATATGAATTCCCTTTTCCATTATTAGCAGATGAAGACCATACGGTTATTAATGCTTTTGGTGTTTGGGGGCCAAAAAAGTTTATGGGTAAAACCTATGATGGTATTCATAGAATGACATTTGTCGTTGATGAAAAAGGAGTAGTGTCTAATGTGATTGAAAAGGTAAAAACTAAAGATCATGCGGCGCAGTTATTAGCTTAATAAAAAAGCCCTAAATCATTTGATTTAGGGCTTTTTTATTATTTTGTTTCATCTGTGCTACCAGCATCAATTTGCTTTCGCTTAAACAAACTTCTATTCTTTATGATCTCAGCGATACCTTCTGGTAAAACATCTTCCCATCCTTCATCGTTATTAATAATTTTCTTTAAGACATCTCTAGAAAATATATGTAATACATCAGGATCATAATCAATAATATCCATCACTTTACCATTGTATTTAAAGAATTTGTATAATTCTTTCATACGTGGGTGTACTTTAACATTGTTACTGGTCATTATTTGCCCAGTTTCTTCATTCTTCATAGGGTACAAATACACCTTTAAATCTTTAAAGAACAATTTTCCAAAAGCTTCTAAAATGCCACCACTTAAATGACGGTAATATTTTTCATCAAAAATATCAACTAGGTTATTTACCCCCATAGTTAATCCAATTTTCGACTTCGTATAATTATTAAAGTATTCTACTAACTTAAAGTACTCTTGAAACTTAGAGATCATTACCGTATGGCCTAATGAACATAAGAGTTCAGCTCGGTCCATAAAATCCTGTTCATCTATTTCTCCAGATGCTTTTAGGTTAGATAAGGTAATTTCAAAAATTACAATAGTATTCTCCTCTTCTACGCTAGTCTCTCTGATAAAGATATCATGAGATTTTTCTAACATATCCATATTTACTTTTGTTACAGGTCTAAAACTACCCCGTAACGCAAGAATATTCTTTTTATATAAAACTGCAGCAGGCAATAAATTATTGCCATCAGGACCGAACATAACAGCATCGGTCATGTTGTTTTTAATAAGCTGTAAACTCATTAAACGGTTATCTACATTTTTAAAGTTAGGTCCAGAAAAGTTAATCATATCAACTTCTAAGGTATCCTTATCTAAATGATCGTATAAGTATTTAAGAATTTTACGCGGCTGGTCATGCTTGTAAAAGGCACCATAAATAAGGTTTACACCTAAGATACCTAAGGTTTCTTGCTGTAAACGAGCTTCATTTTGCTTAAACCGTACATGTATGATGATTTCATCATATTCTTTTTGAGTTGGGTCTAATTGGTACCTAATCCCTAGCCACCCATGACCTTTATATCTTTTAGAGAAGTCTATCGTTGCTACGGTATTTGCATAAGAGAAAAATAAACGCTCGGGGTGTTTTTTTCTACTAATACGATCTTCCATGTTCATCATCTCGTGAGTCAACATTTTTTTCAATCGCGATTGCGTAACGTAACGGCCGTCTTCTTCTATGCCATAAATAGCATCACTAAAATCTTTGTCATAAGCACTCATTGCTTTTGCAATAGTACCAGAGGCACCACCAGATCTAAAAAAATGCCCGGAGGTTTCTTGGCCAGCACCAATTTCTGAAAATGTTCCGTAAATATCTGGATTCAGATTTATACGAAGCGTTTTAGATTTTATCGAGGGGATATTTTCAAATCCAGTATCCTTTCTTAAAACAGAAGTCATGTAATTTATTTGTTTGCAACAAAGTTAACAAGATTGGGCAATCTAATAAATAAATAAGTTATAAATTTGGATAAAATAGACAATCAGGTGACAATTACATTTTTAGGAACTGGAACTTCTCAAGGAATCCCTGTAATTGGGAGCACACATCCGGTTTGTATGAGTGAAAACCAAAAGGATAAAAGACTACGAGTTTCTGTTTTAGTCTCTTGGGATAATTTTAATTATGTGATTGATTGTGGTCCAGATTTTAGGCAACAGATGCTTAAAAACCCTATTTCGCAATTAGATGGTATCCTATTTACCCATGAGCACTCAGACCATACCGCAGGAATAGATGATATTAGACCTTTCTTTTTTAGGCAGGGTGATATACCTATTTATGCACATGAACGTGTTATCAAATCACTAAAAATAAGATTTGATTATATTTTTGCCAATGAAAATAGATACCCAGGAGCTCCAGCCGTAGAAATTAAAGAGGTGAAAAATGGGAGTACTTTTAAAATTGGGAATTTAAATGCTGTTCCTATAAACCTTAAACATAATAGATTACAGGTTTTTGGTTATCGATTACGAGACTTTGCTTATTTAACGGATATAAAAACGATAGAGGAGCAGGAAGTTAAGAAGTTAAACGGACTCAAAGTTTTAGTCGTAAGTGCGTTGCGTATAGAATCTCATCATTCCCATTTTAATTTAGAGGAAGCTCTAGCGTTTATTTCTAAAGTGAAACCAGAGAAAGCGTACCTCACCCATGTGAGTCATCTTTTAGGTTTTCATGATGAAGTGCAAAAATCATTGCCCAAAAATGTATATTTGGCTTACGATAATTTAAAAATCACCATATAACTTTATAAAATCAACCAAATGAAAAGTAGAATTTTTCTATACCTATTTCTTTTTGCATCATTAATAGCTCTTTACCTTTTTGTAAGCAGTGGTACAATGAGTAAGGATAAAGACGCTAGGATAGAAAGCTTAAGTGCGCAAACCGACAAATTAAATGATTCTATTAGAGATTTACATTTGAAATTTCTTGAAATGGAGTATTTTTCTTTGGATAATAATGATGATGCTTTTGCATACTACCAGCATTTGAATTTAAAAAATCCTACTGGGTACATTACGGATAAGCTATTAGAAACTAACGAAAGTAAAGGTGATAATCCATTAGTACCTTATGAAGGTATGGAGGGTAATTTTAAAATCAATAAAATAAAAGTATTAAACCATAAATGGATTGTAGCAGATTTTTCTGATGGACATTACTGGGGAGATCTTATTATAAAATATGAATTGAAAGATGATTTGGGCGTAGATTTTTCACTGCTAGATCATCTGCTCTATGCTAGGAGTAATGAATAGATATAAAAAAAGCTTCTATAGGATATAGAAGCTTTTTTTATTTAATTTTCTGACAACCATTTTTTGAAAGAATAGAAATTTTGAGGTGCCACTCCATGGCCCACAGGAAATTCTTCGTAGGTATTTAAAATACCTAAATGATTTAGGAATTTAGGAGCTTTAACGGCCCAGTCTACAGGAATAACTTGATCTACTGAGCCATGAGAAGCGTAAATCTTCAAGGCAGAAAAATCATTGTTCGTATAGTCTTCTTTTAGTATATTTTCATTGATATAACCGCTTAACGCAATTACACGGTTTACTTTTTCAGGATATGATAAGGCCACAGCATAACTTAATATAGTACCTTGACTAAAGCCTAGAAGGGTCACATTATTTTGATCTACGGAATAAGCCTCACAAGCTTCTGTTATGAAGTTTGCAATTTTATCTCTAGATTCAATAGCTTGTACATCATCACTCCATTTGCCTTTTTCTGCATCAAAATTGATGGCATACCAAGCATTTCCATAAGGTTCTAATGTATAAGGGGCGCGTACAGAGATTACAAAATATTCTTCTGGTAATTCTGCAGCAAAAGAAAATAAGTCTTCTTCGTTACTTCCATAACCATGAAGCATAAAAAGAACGGGAGCATTCTTTTCTAGTGAAGACGGGCGAATTATATGTTCTAGTGATAAGGATTTTGTTTGCATAGAGGTACTAAGGTATATCTTATAATTATTTAATGAATGTAAACCACTTTTGGTAAAGCGGACCAACAATTGGCATTTCTTGTTTCTTACCAGTCAGTGCTCCTGTAAAGCCATAGCCCCATAAAACCACGTAGAATATATATAAGCCATAAAAAGCATAGGCACCGCCCCATAAATTAATTAAAATAGCAAAGGCTATAAAGGTGAGGTGTAAACCAAAGGCTTGTCTTGTTTGATATCTAGCAAAATCATGCTGCGGTTCATTGTTCATGCTAGCAGCTATAATAGCACCTACAATAGTAAAGTAAGATACAATAGCTATAGTTTTTCCTGGTATTTCTTTCATGCTTCAAATTTACAGCTAGTAAAAGTATTGGGCAAAAAAAAATAGGCTCCAAAAGGAAGCCTATTTTTAAATATATTTTTTGAAAAGAATTATCCTCCAATTGTTCCAATCACAGGAACAGGTTCTGCTTTTAGATTCATTGCGTTCATTATCCCTAAAATAGCAAGAACAAGTGGCAAGAATGAAATTAAACTTAAGAATCCAATTCCAGTAATACTTACTACTACTCTTAGTAATATATTAAGGACAATAGCTAAAATCCATACACGTAATGATTGACCGATATGAAAACTTACAAATTCATTCTTTTTATCTCCTTGGTTTGAAAAATAAGCAATTAATGTTCCAATTAATGTCACATAGCTTATGATAGCCATTGTTTTTCCTGCTTCTTTCGTGGTTTGATCCATAATTTTTTGTTGGTATTTATTGTTTGTTTGTATTACTAACTCTAAACTATTTAGATTAGTATATTTTCTTCCGAAATTATTCCATAAACATGCCCTAGAATCGGTTGGCCAATAAAGGCACTATTTTTACATGAAGCGTAAATGTCATCTTTTGAGAATTCTTTTTCAGCGTCTGGATTAAAGAGCGTAAGGTTTGCTTTTTCCCCTTCCGCTAGTTTTGGAGTAGCAATATTATAGCGTTCTCTTCCTTTTGTTAGTATGTGTATAGCGGTAGCTACTTCAAAAATTTTGTTTAGGGCTCCAAATGCAGATTCCAAGCCTATCGTGCCATAGGCAGCATTGTCAAATTCTATAATCTTTTCTTCCACGTCTAACGGAGTGTGGTCTGAAGTTACAAAATCAATAACGCCATCAAGAACGCCCTTTATAAGCATTCTAGCGTCTTTTTTAGTGCGAAGCGGGGGCATCACTTTAAAATTAGTGTCAAAGCCTTCTAATTCTTCGTCTGTGAGTACAAGGTTGTGAATAGCTACACTACAGGTAACATCTAGGCCTTTCTTTTTTGCCGTAGCAATTAACTTTACGGCATTTGCCGTAGATATCGTAGGGATATGTAATTTTCCTCCTGTATATTCTAAAATAAATAAATCTCTAGAAATTTGCAATTCCTCTGCTAAAGAAGGAATTCCTTTGAGTCCTAAACGAGTTGCGACTACTTCTTCATTGACTACTCCTTTTCCAGCGATCTGAACATCTAATGGAAAAGAGTACACTAATGCATCAAAACCTTGCGCATATTGCAAGGCTATTTTAAGAAGGTTAGAGTTTTTAGTGGGATTTTTATAATCAGAAAAAGCAACGGCGCCAGCATTTTGCATATCAAACAATTCTGCTAAAACTTCACCCTCAGATTTTACGGTTAAGGTTCCTAATGGATGTAATTTAGTAGGTTTGTTGTTGGCTTTGTTTTTTAAAAATACGATATCCGAACTAGAATCGGGTAGTGGGTTCGTAGTCGGATTTAGAATCACATCGGTAAAGCCACTTTTTGCAGCGGTAAACAAACCATTCTCAATGGTTTCGCGTTCTTCATGACCAGGTTCTCCAAAAGATACGCTGCTATCAAACCAACCAATAGAGACATGTAGGTTTTCTAGCGCAATAATTTTTGTTTGCTTTTCGGCCTCAATTTTAGGAGCAATTTTAGAAATGATACCATTTTTAATCAGAATATCTCTTTTCTCAAGATGGTGTTCTTTATTTGTGGCATCTACAATTTTTGCAGCTTTTAAAAGTACGTTCATTTTAAATATTTTTGAATACCAATTTCAATCAAACCAAATAGTAATGCTAAAATAACAAACCATTTCCAAAGCTCGTTTTTACTATCATCTTTTTCTAAAGTGTCAAACAAATCTGATATTGATGTTGGTGTATAAATGTCTTTACTATTTTCTAAATTCAAATAAGTTAAATTACTCTCTGTTCTTGGATAATTAAAACCAAGGTGTTTAAAATTTGTTTCTTTATTTTTTACTGTAAATAGTCCATCTTCAGAAGGTGCTTCATTAAAGTTTAGAACTATTTTGTTGTTTAGAGATTGTTGCTGCGGGATGTATTCATTCATTGCATTTGAAATCTTCAAAACAGCATCGTTAATACCTTCCACGGCTATGGTCACAGAATTATTTTTTCCTATGGTATAGTATAGCTCTTGTTGCTTTAAGCTTTCTACGCCCATATTGTATAACGTAGGAACAATCAAAGGCGAATTTTTAAAGTTTGATAATTCTGATGATAAAGGAGATGTGAAAAAATAAAATCCTCTTTTGCCAAGCAAGAAAGGTTCATTACTAGCATAAGAGAGTAATGGACTTTGTTTAGCACCTAAAGAGTAATAGGTTTTTACCTCTGGATATTGAAAATTGTTAACTTTTTGATCAAACACATTGCTATAAATTGGATGATCAAAATTAATATGGGTAATCTCTTGAGAAGTAGTTATTTTTTGATTCAATCTTACGCCAAAATTACTTAGAAGAGTATTGTAATTTGTAATGGTAATATCGTCATTTGGAATCACTATTAAGGTTCCTCCTTGTTGCGTGAATAAATGCAGTGCCTGCACCAATGCTTCTGGTAGCGCTTCTAATTCATTTAAGATAATGGTATGCTGACTTTCAATGAGACTATAATTTAATTGGGCAATGCTATTTTTCTGGTACTCAAATTCTTCTGCAGTATAAATTCTTTCTAAGTAACCTGTTTCAACTCCGTAGATTTCTAGAATTCTTACTTTTTCCTTTTTATTTCTACTGAAAAAAAACTGGTTGTCATAATTTAGTCCCGTATCTTCTAATTGTATTTTTCCAAGGATAAGGTCATTCTCAGGAAGAGAAATGGTGACGCTTGCACTTTTTGTATTGTTAAATTCTGCAGCTGTTTTTGCAATTAATTGATCTCCATTGTATACAGAAATAGGCTGATTTTCTAAATCATGAGAGGCTGATAATTTTATTTTTATCGTTGTCGTCTCGTTAGATTCGGGACTATAAAAAATACTATCAATAGCAATGTTTTCAACCTTAGAAGGGGCTAATTGTATGTAGTAATTATTTAATTCTTTGGATGGTTTTAAAGACGCTTCCTTATTTTTTTGAAAATCACTGATTACAATTAGGTTTTTTATGCTATTTGAAGTAGTACTAAAAAGAGAGGTAGCTTTTAGGGTAATAGCCTCAAGAGGTAATTGATTTTGTGAAAAATTTAGCGAGAGCAAATCATTTTGTATGGCTGCAATAGTAGTATTTGAAAAGGTATTGTTATTTGTAAATAGGGTAATTGGTGCGTTTTTCGGTGCGTTTTTTACAATTTCTTGAACTGCTACTTCTAATAGAGAGGTATTTCCTTTTTTGGCTTGCATGCTAAAGGAATTGTCTAAATATATAATGGTTTCTTTATTTTTAAAAACGGTATTCTTTGCAAAAAAAGGTTGGGTAAATGCAATGATCAATGCTGTAAAGAGCAGCATCCTTGTGAATAAAAGCAACCATTTTTTAAGAGATCTACTTTTCTGAGATTCGGCAACTACTTGCTGCAGCATCTTTACATTCGTAAATACTGTTTTTTTAAACCGACGTAGTTGTAAAAGGTGAATTAATATAGGAATCAGTAGTAAAAATAAGCCCCAAAGTATTTCTGGATGTTTAAAATGCATTCCTAATAATTGTTTGACAAATATAATTAAATAATTATTGGATTGTTTGTAAAACGGACATTAATTAAACCAAACGGCGTAGCCTTTTCTTCGTAATTCTAAGGCTACCAATTCTTCCATTTTTAGGCCTTCTTGCTTTGTCTTTAAAATGGGAATGTGGTTGTATAAGCTAGGACGCAAATAGCTACCATATTTTTGCACAATTGCGGAAGATAATTTATGACCTTTTTTGTTTCTATACCCTGTTTTATGTTGTTCTAAACGCTCTTTAGGGGTCTTACTCGTCATGCCTACATATACGCATTCTAGTACTCCGTTAAATTGCGGATTAGCAGCTCTAAACCTCCAATTTTCGGTAAAGACCTTTTTTTGCAGTTCGATGACGTAGATTCTATATTCGGTTTTGGCCATAGTGCTTTAGATGTATTTAGCAGAAGAAATAATAATCTTTATAAGTGCTTAAATTAAGATGTTCTAATTGATTTTTAATATGTTTTTGGTCCTCATGATTGGCAACGGTAATAATTACTTGAGGGTTTTCTTGTTGCGCTAAAACACTAGATTCCAGCATTTCTATATCATAAATATGTTTCCCTATCTTCTTTTCATTATTACAAATCCATTTAAAATCTATATTACTTGCTAGTAGCTTTTTGGCAATGGTTTTTCCTTTTTTTCCAGCGCCCCACAATACAATATTCTTTTGAGGATCTAATTCAATTTCTTTAAAATAATCAAATTTTAGGTTTAAAAAGGTATTCTCTGCATAATGATCGCTGGTTCTAGATGTTCTGGTAGAATAATCGCGCCATAAATGCAATACGTCATTACATGGAATACAGATGAGTTTATGTTTGTAAAAACGAAAAGCTAAATCATAATCTTCAGGGTACGTATTTGTATTAAAACCGCCACAAGCATCAAAATCTGAGGAATAGACCATCCAACAGGGAGAGGGAATAACACATTCCTTGTAAATTTCACTGAAATTTGTTCCTCTTGAGGTTAAGCCGTTCAGCCATTTCTCATACGCGGCATAACCATCATTCACACCTGTTTCAGAAAAGTAGGAAACTTTTCCCACGGCGATATGATTGGTGCCATGTGCTAGGAGTGATTGTACCATCACTTCTAGCCGGTTAGGTGTCATAATATCATCAGCATCCATTCGTGTGATGAATGTTCCTGTAGCTTTGCTGTATGCCAATTGCAATGCTGGAATAATTCCAGTACCATTATTAGTAAGAATAGTAAAACGCGCATCTTTTTCTGCCATTTTCATGCCAATTGCTTTACTATCATCGGTAGAGCTATCATCTACGGCAATCACTTCAAAATTTGAATAAGTTTGCTCATGAATAGAAGCTAGACACACTGAAAAAAAATCTTCTGTATTTTTAAAAGGTATAACAATACTTACTAATGGCTTTTTCATGTTGGGGTGCTAATTTTGTTTTTGTACGACCTCGTTTATAGCGCCTAAAACTAATGGAGTCATGACCTCATAACCAGCAATGGTAGGGTGCACTCCATCTTCGGAGTAGCGTTCTATCATTCCTTTCGTATCGTTTACTAATGAGGAGTAATAATCTAAATAATAGCATTTGTGATTTTTAGCATAAATTTTAAGAAACGCATTCATTTGAATAACTGCATCTGCAGGGTTAATACCAGGTTGCCATGTAAACCTATCTGCAGGAAGAATAGAGGATAGAATAACCTTAATAGAATTAGCCTGCGCTAATTGAACCATAGAGATAATGTTATCCTGAATCATTTTTAGCGTAGAGGGTCCCGTGTTGCCTGCAATATCATTGATGCCAGCTAGAATAACGACTATTTTTGGCTGTAAATTAAGTACATCTGCTCTAAAGCGTAATAACATTTGTGGTGTTGTTTGCCCGCTTATCCCTCTATTTATGTAAGGGTAATTCTTAAATAATTCTGGATATCCATAATCTAACCATCCTTGTGTGATAGAATCTCCCATAAATACAACCCGGTCCTCAAGTGGACTAGCTGCAGGTAATAATTCATTATCAACCGCAAAACGTTTTAAATTTGGCCAATCTTCTTGTGCTATTGTCATAACTAATGATAAACTTATATTTTGTGCCAAGTTTTTCTCAAAAACGGAGTGAAATTATAGCTCTTTTTGTTCCGTATCTTTTAATGAAAGCTCTGAAATTGCTTTAGCTTTAGTAGGACTTTGCATGGCTAGATAGAGTAATAGGGTCGTCCCAATAGTAAAATATAAAGTGTAACCGTTAGACATGAACTGTAGAAATGCTAAAAAAGCAGGACCTTCCAATAGCGCAAATTTTAAAATATTTGCTTTTTGATAGAGCGCTAGTTTCGTTTTTAAGTCTTCAGAAGCATTTATAGCAGTAAGTTCTCTTGAATACAAATATTTACTAGCAAAATAACCTACCATAGCTACAATGGGCACAATGTAAATGAAAATATCATTTTCCATAGAAAACTCATTAACAAAACCAGGGCCACCGAAAAAAGTAAAAGCAGCAAAAGCTGCGAGGCTAAGTACTAAAAAAGCGTGAATAATGGTTAATGTTTTGATAGCCATATTTTGAGATGTAGTTAAGACTACCAATTTACTATATTTTTAGTTTCTAAGGACCCAATAAACTAAAAATAGCACAAGAAAGGTTGCTAATGCCGCAGAGAAGTTAATCCATCTATCCAAAGCTTTATACCTTTTAATTTTAATTTTTATGTTCCTCATTAATTCAGGAGTAGTTTTTTTAAATTGGGGTTTTTCAGCATTATCAATAACCCGCTTATAATCGTTAGTACTTCGTACAGTACGTTTTTTTAAAAGTTTCCTGTTTGCATTTAAAGATTTAATGGCATGCAACATATTTCCGGCTCCACTCATAATAAGTTTATTTACAACTACTTATAGGTGTGATAAATAGAAAAAATGTTACAGTATTGGAATGAAATAGCAGCGATTTAGGAGGCTAGATGATCTTTTATTGTAAGAATATAAATGTAAGATCAATAAGGATTTGAATGCAAATAATTGATTGTCAGGAGTTTAATTTTAAAATTTACAATACAGCAAAGTTTACTATATGTTCTTCTAACCTTTAAATAACCTCTTAACTTTTTTATAAGAATGAGGTAATAAAAGCAAAATACTGAATTAACATAGCTCTTAAGGTTTATAAATAGTTTTGGCAGCGAGAATAAATAACTATAAACTAAAAATTTTATGAAAACCTTTAAATCAACTTTTTTAAGTGCCTTATTGCTTTCTGCATTGGCATTAACTTTTAACAGCTGTAACCCAGAAGATGGTGTAGATGGCACAGATGGTGTGGCCGGTGTTGATGGAGCAGACGGAGCAGACGGAATTGATGGTGTAGACGGAATGGATGCTTCCGTGTATTTGGCAAGTTCAAAGTCACCAAATTTATTTAAGGTAACCAGTGATTTCGTAAACTTAAAAATGTCTTTAGTATTATCATCAGAAGATATTATTCCTAATTCACCAGATTTCGTGTATGGTTCTTTAGCAGATGGTGCTGGATTATTAGATAACGGTGATGATACCTTTACTTTAATCAATAATATAGAAGGTGATTATTCTATTGCGCGTATCATGTTGAATAAAAACTTAAGACCTTTTTATGGGGAATATATTTTAAATGCTGAAGCGACTGCATCAACAGCTATGTGTTCTGGTACTTTAATCACCAATGGAGAACACGGATTTGGACCTTTATATTTATCAGGCGGCGAATGGGGTGGTGCTTCAAAAGGAGTATTTGTGGTAGATCCTGCAAAAAGTGCAGATGCGGCTAGTACAGGAGAAATGTTACCTGCTTTAGGGCAATGGTCTACAGAAAACGCGGTGCCAATTGGTAAAGACGCTTATGCAGATAAAACAGTCGTATTTATTGGTGATGATCACGCAGATAATAGTGTGCCTTCAGGTCAATTAGGAATGTATGTTGGTGACAGAGGCGATTTAAGTGGTGGAAAATTATACGGTTTAAAAGTTACCACTTCTGGTGTCGATTTTGAAATGGATATGGAAGAAGGTACTGAGTATGATGTTGAATTTGTAGAGCTTGAAGAGAAAGAAATTGATGCATTGGATGCGGAAGCAAAAGCAAAAGGTGTCATGGGCTTTTCTAGATTGGAAGATATTGATTGGAGAAGAGGTTCAGCTGCCAATCAAAGAGAAATTTATTTTTGTGTGACAGGTCGTTACAGTGCTGATTTAGTAGGTAAAGGATCTATTTTAGGTCGTGTTTATAAAGTAGTATTAAATGAAAATGACCCAACTGGAGCCGCAAAAATTACGTGTGTTTTAGATGGTGATATAGTAGGAGGTAAGGCAGACGGTTTTCATTCTCCAGATAACATCTTGGTTACTGAAAATTACGCTTATATTCAAGAAGATCCTAACGGATATCTAGATACAGCGGTAAATGGTTATGCAAAATTATACCAATATAATCTTGCAACTGGAGAAATTAAAACAGTTTTAGAATGTGATCAAAATAGAGCTGAAAGCTTGGGGTATGGTACCGTTGCAAGTACCTGGGAAATTACAGGTATGATTGATGTTACTGATGTTGTGAATAATGGTGAAAACACCTTTTTAGTAATGACTCAAAACCACGGTTGGGAACCAGCAGACGGTACATCTTTTACAGATCCTAAAGCGGTTTCAGATATATCATCGGCAACTAAAGAAGGTTCAATGATGTACATGATCAAAGGTTTAGATAGATAATATTGAAGAACATCATGAATAAAATACTATTTATGAAAGCTAAGACATATACTTTTGGTATATGTCTTTTGCTTTTACTCACAACTGCTTGTAAAAACGATAAAAAACCAATTGCCATACTAACGACAGACGATGAAATAACAAAATTTTATAAGTCAGAATTAAATGATTGTATTCAGTACTTAGAGGCTATGGAGGGTACAAATCAGACAAAAATTAATGTTGATTTATATACAAAAGCGCGATTTAAGTTTAAAGCTATTGAACCTATCTTATCAGCAATTGATAAAAATAATTACAAGTCCCTCAATGCACCGAATATTTTGCAAGTGCAAGAAGAAGATCTTACGGATATTAAGATCAGAAACCCCTTTGGTTTTCAGGTGATAGAAGAATTACTTTTTGATCCTGAGGCAGACAGCGTAGCACTTTATAATACTATAAATCTAACAAAAAACCGACTCAAACTAATTGAAAAAAACACCCAAATAAACCTTAAAGATCATCATTTAATATGGCTTTTCAGAAATCAAATTGTGCGTACAGCCACAACAGGTATTACTGGCTTTGATTCTCCTGTATTAGGGCAATCTTTGTTAGAATGCCAAACAACTTACCAAACTTTAATTGATTTAACAGAGATTCTAAAAGAAAAATTTAATTCTAATACGTTATATGTTGCACTAATAGAATCATTCAAAAATTCAATTTCAGCACTAAATCATGATTTTGATAGCTTTGATCGCTATGGTTTTATTAAAAATAATACCGACAAACAGCTAGAATTATTGGTAAAAGTTCAAAAAGATTGGAAGGTTCAGTTTCCGTTTGAAATGGCTATTTCTAATGAGGCAACTTCTCTTTTTGATTCCAATACACTGAATGTATTTTATTTTTCAGATTATAAAAGTGATACGTTAAAATTGAAAGAAAAGCAGCTTTTAGGTAAGCAGTTATTCCATGATAAAATGCTTTCTAAAAATTATGAAATGGCTTGCGCTACGTGTCATATAAAGGATAAAGCTTTTACAGATGGCAAAAAAGCATTCGATAAAAATCAAATAAGAAATACACCCACCTTACGCTATGCGGCCTATCAGCAAACGTTTTTTATGGATGGGCGTTCCGGTAGCTTGGAAGGTCAAATAGTAGGAGTTGCCGATAATCACGACGAGTTTAATTTGCCAATGGATTCTATTGTAAATCGTGTACGCAATGAACAGCACTATAAAATTCAATTTGACACGCTATATCAAGGAAAACGAATGGAATATAATGTTCGGCATGCCATAGCTTCCTATATCAGAACTTTAAATAGTTTTGATTCAAAATTTGATAAAAACATAAATGGACTTGAAGATACATTGACAGAAGAAGAAATTTCTGGATTTAATTTATTTATGGGAAAGGCTGTTTGTGCCACATGTCACTTTGCGCCATTATTTAATGGAACCGTACCTCCTGACTATAAAGATACGGAAATGGAGTTAATAGGTGTGCCTCAAGAAAATGATACTATTAATGCTGTAATTAGTCAAGACTTAGGTAGGTATGATAAGTTTAAAACAGAAGAGCGGAAACATTTTTTTAAGACATCAACGGTTAGAAATGTTGAAAAAACAGCACCTTATATGCATAATGGAGTATATACATCCTTAGAACAAGTGGTTGATTTTTATAACAGAGGTGGAGGGCAAGGAATAGGAATTGAAGAGGCATATCAAACGCTTCCTTTTGACAATCTGAATTTAACTAAAAAGGAGCAAGCTGAATTAGTTGCATTTATGAAAACCTTAACCGATTCAGAATAAGATAGTGTAATCCTCTCAACTTTTGAGGGGATTAAAATTTCTCAAATACACCTAAGCCAAATAAGGCAAAATCATACTTAGCAGGATCATTTGCATCCATTTTACGAAGACTGGTATCTAATTCCGCTAAAGCTTTAGCATCGTTTTGTTTTCGCTTGAGGAGTTTTAATTTGCGCGCTACATTCCCAGAGTGAACATCTAGCGGACACGATAAATAGGCAGTTGGAATGGTATCCCATATACCAAAATCGACACCAGTAGTCGCATCGCGCACCATCCAACGTAGAAACATATTAATACGCTTAGCGGCAGAACCTTTCATGGGATCTGAAACATGTTTAGTAGTTCTGCTTGGGTGTGGGATTTCAAAAAATACTTTTTTAAATCCAGATATGGCAGGTTGCAGGGATTTATCAGTAATATTTGCCTTAAAAACAGCTTCTAATCCACCATGATGTACGTAAATATTATGAAGACTTTTGATGAAAAATTTTAGATCTTCACCATTAAAGGTACGGTGCACAAATGCATCAAACCTAGCGAGATCATCTTCTTGATGATTTAAAATAAAATCATAAGGAGAATTATCCAATAAGGACATCATTTTTTTTGCGTTGGTAATAATACTTTTCCTATTTCCCCATGCAATGGTGGCTGTTAGAAAAGCACTAATTTCAATATCTTCTTTCTGTGAAAATGTATGTGGAATCTGAATAGGATCTGTATCTAAAAAAGTGGGCTTGTTATATTGAATTACTTTTTCGTCCAGAAATAGTTTGAGTTCTGCTTTCTTCATTAAGGAATAGTTTCTCCTGCAAATTTAAAGAATAACATTGGAGCAAGTAGAATTCCATTATGTAATGCGTGCAATAGCATAGACCATACTAATCCTAATTTTACCCGAGCAAATCCAAGAAATATTCCTGCAGCTGTTTGTGGTAATACCAATATAGGAGCCAACCAAAGGTGATCTGCGTATGTTTCAAAATTACTTAAGTGTACTGCTCCAAATAGAAAAATAGACCCATAATAAGCATATGTAAAAGATTTGGGATTTTTAAAAAAAGTTAAGATTCCTCTAAAAATTAGCTCTTCTAATACAGGGGCCAAAATTACCGCTAGAAAAAAAATACCATAAATAGGATATTTTTTAAACATTTCTGCAACGCCATGCGCGCCTAGATTGGCACCCACGGCAGTAGTAATAACTCCCATTACAATTCCTAAACCAAAACTAGTAACAATATTTAGAACCAGTAGGTTCTTAAGAATGCTCCATTTTTCAGAATCATGGATTTTGTAGGGTTCATTTTTTGGATCTTTAAAATACTCCCATACTTCAGAAATCATTCTGCTGTCATCATTTTACCATCAACCATGGTTAGTTTTCTATCAGCCATTTCAGCCAACTCTTCATTGTGGGTTACAATAACAAAGGTTTGACCAAATTCATCTCTTAGTTTAAAAAATAATTTGTGAAGATTATCGGCACTTTCCGTATCTAAATTTCCACTAGGTTCATCCGCAAAAATAACACTTGGGTTATTTACTAAAGCACGTGCTACAGCAACACGTTGTTGTTCTCCGCCAGATAATTCATTTGGTTTGTGATGATACCGATGCGATAGGCCTAAAAAGTCTAGCAATTCTTTGGCTCTTTTTTCAGCATCATTCTTTGCCGTATTTTTAATGAAAGCAGGAATACATACATTTTCTAAAGCAGTAAACTCAGGAAGTAATTGGTGAAATTGAAAAATAAATCCAATATTTTCATTTCTAAATTTAGCCAATTCCTTTTCTGATAAAGCAGTTATATCTCTTTCTTTTATTAGAAGCTTACTTCCCTGTTTATTTGTTTGAATATCTAGTGTGCCTAGAATTTGTAGTAAGGTAGTTTTACCAGCTCCAGAAGGGCCTACAATAGAAACAATCTCTCCTTTTGCAATGTGTAAATCTACACCTTTTAAAACCTGAAGATCTCCATAATATTTCTGGATGTTTTCTGCCTTTATCATTCTTATAAAATTATGGCATGAAAGTAAGCATTAGCCTAGACATGACAAAACTCATGTCTGTAGATTGACTATATTTTAAGAGGGTAACCTTGTTTGTCTATGCCACTATAAAGAAATAGAATTAAGGGGTAATGGATAGTATATTATATTTGTGACTTAAATAATTCCCTTATTTTCATTTATGCAATGAATTTAATGATTAACTTTGTTTAAGTGTTTTATTTAAAACATAAACAAAAAGCTAAGAAAAAGAAATTTGATGGATCCATATAAAAAGTTTGAAGAGTATGATATAGAAATTACGGATGATGTACGTAGTAACTATAAAACAATTATTGAAGGCGTAGGAGAAGACGTTACAAGAGAAGGTTTGGTAAAAACTCCAGAACGTGCTGCTAAAGCTATGTTATACTTAACACAAGGATATCAACAAGATCCTTTTGAGATTTTAAAAGGTGCAATGTTCAAAGAATCTTATGATGATATGGTAATCATTAAAGACATTGAGTTATATTCTCTTTGTGAGCACCACATGCTACCATTTTTTGGAAAAGCGCATATTGCTTATATCCCTAATGGTCATATTGTAGGCCTAAGTAAAATACCGCGTGTTGTAGATGTTTTTGCAAGACGTTTGCAAGTTCAAGAGCGTTTAACTCATGACATACTTGAATGTTTAAATAATACCTTGAAGCCTAAAGGTGTAGCGGTAGTTATAGAAGCTTCACACATGTGTATGATGATGCGTGGTGTACAAAAGCAAAATTCTGTGACAACTACTTCTGGGTTTAGAGGGCAGTTTGAGAAGCAAGAAACAAGAAATGAGTTTTTAAAATTGATTAGTTCTAAACTTTCGTAATTTTAGTCGCATATTTTTTGGCATCTATTTTGATTATAATTAATTAAAATAGTAAATTTAAATATGTCAGAATTAAAAGATAATAAAGTACGCAACCTGTTTTTAAGCCTTCTTTTTGATGCTTTAGGACTTGTATCGTTTGTCATACCAGGAATAGGAGAGTTTTCAGATATTATCTGGGCACCAATTTCTGCTTGGTTAATGACTAGGCTGTACAAAGGTAAAATAGGGCAGGCTGCCGGAATGGTAACTTTCGTAGAGGAGTTAATTCCTGGATCAGATTTTATTCCAACCTTTACCATCATGTGGTTTTATACCTATGTATTTAAAAAGAAAAAAGAAGAAGTGATTATAGAAGCATAAAAAAATCCTCGGGAAATTTCCTGAGGATTTTTTGTTTAATAAAGTAGGCTAGATAGATAAAAGTATTTGACAAGGATGTATCTTTGCCGCCAATCTATTTTTAATGAGTTTTACCTTACTATCTTCTCCATTACAGGGCTTTACCGATTTTCGTTTTAGAAATGCATTCCATCATTTTTTTGGTGGAATAGATACTTTTTATGCGCCTTACATTCGTTTAGATGGTAAATTGGTCATCAAATCATCGTATCAACGTGATTTACAGCTTGAAAATAATACTGATTTAAGTCTTATCCCCCAAGTAATGACTAATGATGCAGATGAGTTCCTATTTGTAGTGAAGTACATTCAAGATTTAGGATATACGGAGTTAAATTGGAATTTAGGTTGCCCATACCCTATGGTGACGAAACGTGGCATGGGTTCAGGATTAGTAAAAGAAGCAGATAAGATTGATCATATTTTAGACCGCGTACACGCAGAAACTAATGTGACCGTTTCTATGAAAATGCGCATGGGTTATGAAGATAGTAGTGAGATACTAGATACGTTTCCTGTTTTAGATAAATATCCAATCAAAAATATAGCAATACATGCACGTATAGGCAAGCAGCTCTATAAAGGAGGGGTAGACCTAGATGCTTTTCAACGTTGTGTAGATAGTACACGTCATAAATTATATTACAATGGCGATATTACAACGGTACAAACCTTTAAGAATATGCAGGACCGTTTTCCAAGTATAGAACATTGGATGATTGGCCGTGGTTTGATAGCGGATCCTTTTCTACCAAGTATGATTAAAGCAAATACGTTTGAATATCCAGAAGATAGATGGGCAATTTTTAGTGAATTTCATGAGACTATATATAAAGATTATGATGCTTTTTTATCGGGCCCAACTCCAATAAAGATGAAAATGCAGGGGTTCTGGGAGTTTTTCTCACAATCATTCTCAAATCCACAGAAAACATTTAAAGCGATAAAAAAAGCAAATAACCCAAGGGCCTACCAAAGTGCTGTAGCTGAAATTTTAAAGAAAGAAATGAGCTTGTAGGAAACTATAGCCTTACCTTTGCAGCTTATTTTTTAGTCCATTTTGAAAGATATTCTACTTATAACACCTCCGTTTACGCAATTAAACACGCCTTATCCCGCAACGGCTTATTTAAAAGGGTTTTTGAATACAAAAAATATTTCTTCTTTTCAAATCGATTTAGGTATTGAAGTAATTCTAGAATTATTTTCAAAAAATCAGTTTCAAAAAATATTTGATTATGCCAAGGAGCATGCTACGATTGTTTCAGAAAATTGCCATCGGATTTATGCTTTAAAGGATGTTTATTTACAAACGATAAATCCTGTTATCGCATTTTTACAAGATAAGAACCCAACATTTGCGCGACAAATTTGTACAGATGGTTTCTTACCGGAAGCATCACGTTTTCAGCAGCTAGACGATTTAGATTGGGCTTTTGGTGAAATGGGATTACAAGATAAAGCAAAGCATTTAGCGACTTTATATCTAGAAGACTTATCAGATTTTATCGTAGAATGTATTGATGCTAATTTTGGATTTAGCAGGTATGCAGAGCGTTTAGGGCGAAGTGCAAATTCTTTTGATGAATTATATGGTAAATTACAAGAAGAGGTTACCTATATAGATGAATTAACTTTAGCTATTCTAGATCATCATATAAGAACTGTACAACCTAAATTAGTATGTTTCTCAATTCCTTTTCCAGGTAATTTGTATAGCGGATTTAGAAGTGCACAGTATATAAAAAAACATTTTCCCACCATAAAAATTGGAATGGGTGGCGGTTTTGCAAACACAGAATTGCGATCTGTTACCGATACGCGTGTTTTTGAATTTTTTGATTACATCACCCTAGATGATGGTGAATTACCTGTGGAATTATTAGTGAACGCGGTTACCAATAATCCAAATACGCTAGGGGAGTTTAAAAGAACCTTTTTAATGCAAAATGAAAAGGTAACCTATCTAAATACAGCGAAAAGAGCAGATTATAAGCAAAGTGAGGTAGGAACTCCTGATTATACCGATTTACTTTTAGACCACTATATTTCTGTAATTGAGATTGCAAATCCAATGCATAGCTTGTGGAGCGACGGCCGTTGGAATAAATTGACCATGGCACATGGTTGCTATTGGGGGAAATGTACCTTCTGCGATATTTCATTAGATTATATAAAAGTATACGAACCTGTTGCGGCTAAGCTTCTAGTAGATAGGATGGAAACACTTATTGAACAAACAGGAGAAAACGGCTTCCATTTTGTAGATGAAGCAGCTCCACCTTCTTTAATGAAGGCCCTAGCGATAGAAATTTTAAAACGAAATTTAATAGTTACTTGGTGGACCAATATACGGTTTGAAAAAAACTTCACCTCTGATTTGTGTAAGCTATTAAAGGCTTCTGGCTGTATAGCAGTATCAGGTGGCTTAGAAGTGGCGTCTGACCGCTTATTAAAATTGATTGATAAAGGGGTGACGGTTGCTCAGGTGGCGCAGGTGACACGTAATTTTACGGAGGCGAACATTATGGTGCATTCCTATTTAATGTATGGCTACCCAACGCAGACCGTCCAGGAAACCGTAGATAGCCTTGAAATGGTACGTCAACTTTTTGAAGTAGGGGTGTTACAATCAGGTTTTTGGCATCAGTTTGCACTAACAGCCCATAGTCCCGTCGGGATTAATCCGTCAGCATATGGTATTATCCCAGATATTAAGGAAATCACCTTTGCCAATAACGATATTGATTTTAAGGATACCACAGGTATCGATCATGAGCAATTTAGTTTCGGCTTAAAAAAGTCACTTTTTAATTATATGCATGGTATTGGTTTTGACACACCTTTACAACAATGGTTTGATTTTAAAATTCCGAAATCACAAATTGAAAAAAACTTCATTGAGAATTGTTTGGAAACACCATTTGCACTTAGTGCGAAGCCCACAGCTAAAATTCTTTGGTTAGGCGGTATGCCACAATTAGAAATTAGTATCAAAACAAAACGTGGACAATCTTGGGAGCAATTAAGAATGATGTTTCATGATCGTAAAAATGTTACCACCATTACTTTAGAAAAAGAGACAGGGGAGTGGTTGTATCAACAGTTAGAAAAATTACAAGTACAAGAAGGGGCATTGATCTCATTTGGAGCCCTAAAAGCAGATTTTGAAATGCAATTTGAAAACTTTGAATTGTTTTGGTTTTCAAAACCTCTGCAAACCTTAAAAGAAACAGGATTACTAACGCTTTAAATAAAGTAGAAAATAGCGTCATACATGAATTTTAAACAAGCCTTAGGGTATATGGTTATTAGTACTTTGTCTTTCACTTTTATGAATGCCACCGTAAAATATCTGGCTCATTTGCCCGCCTATGAATTAGTATTCTTTAGATCTTTAGGAACGTTGGTTCTAACGCTTTCTTTTTTAACATATCACAAGATTCCAATTTTAGGAAATAAAAGAAAATTACTAATATATAGAGGTTTGGCAGGGGTCACCTCTATGACCTTATATTTTATGTCTTTAAAGTATTTAACGATGGGCACGGCAGTTTCTTTACGCTATATCGCACCAATATTCGCAGCATTTTTTGCCATTTTCCTATTAAAGGAAAAAGTGAAGTTTCTACAATGGATATTCTTCGGAATTGCTTTTGGAGGGGTAATGATATTAAAAGGTTTTGATGGCACGCTAGACCCATTTGGGTTGGTCTTGATTATAGCAGCTGCTTTTTTTAGCGGCTTAGTATATGTGACGATTAGTAAAATAGGGAAGCAAGATCATCCGGTAGTCGTTGTCAACTATTTTATGATGATCGCAACAATAACAGGGGGGATACTTTCTATTTTTAATTGGGTAACCCCTAAAGGTATAGAATGGCTTCTTTTATTAGGTTTAGGGATATTTGGTTATTTTGGTCAATTGTATATGACCAAAGCATTTCAATCTGGGACTACCACTCAAGTAGCACCCCTAAAATATATAGAGGTGCTTTTTACGGTAACCGTAGGATTACTTTGGTTTAATGAAATTTATACCTTGTGGAGCATATTAGGTATAGTGATGATTATTGGCGGATTAATACTTAATGCGCTGTATAAATCTAGAACCTCTTAGTTTATTTTACGTTGTCTAAACCATAAGTCTTCTAAACTCATGTTTAGGGTGAACAGGTGATAGTTTTCTTTAATTAGGACATTTTCAATTACCCCTTTTGAGCCATAACTGTATGATAAATTTATCATAGAGTTAGAATTTTTACTTACAGGTAATCCTATCCCTGTAGTAATATTAAAGCCATTTATTTTTTTGTTATTAACTTCTAAATATCCCGTATCATAATTATAACCAAGTCTATAATTAATACGATCACTGTATTTAAAGCTACTCTTATTCTTGATATATTCTAAACCTACTCCTAGAATATCTTGATCTACATAACTTCCGGAAAGATCTGTTTGATTGGTAGCATCCCAATAATTCTTTTTGTAATCTGCGCTAAGCATAAAAGACTTATATAGTTTTGCGCTAAAACCAATCCCAACTTCTAAGGGCAGGTCAAAATTATCTGCATTATCAGGTTCATCAGTCTCAATGGTTACACTTGTAGATCCTTCTATTACTTTGCTTACCGAACGATCAAGGCTTCCTTTTAAGCTAGTAGGAAATTGCATGGTACTTCCTAAGGTAAACTTATCACTGAGATCAAACTGCATTCCGAACCCTAGGCGAGCACCACTATAATTGGTGGTCTCGGTTAAATTAAAAGCACTGTTACTTATGGCAAAAGATTCTGTTTCTTCAATATTTCCAAATAAGAATGAAGCACTCATTCCAAATCGTAGGTTTTCTAAAAGTGAATATCCTAAATTCAGCTTCAAATCGCTCAACGAACCTAGACCTGTTACTGAGCTTTCAAAAGTTTCCGTACTTCCTTCAATATTAGATTGAATGCCAACTAAAGAATAACCAACATCACTATAGGGAACCATGGTAATACCGGCACCAAGACCTTCTGTAATTCTAAAGGCAAAAGCAATGTTAGAGAAATTTACATTTTTCTTATTTTCGCTATAACTTCTGTTACTATAGTTATTTAATTCTCCAGTAACTCCAATATCATAGAAAAAGGAATTTTGTGGAATTAAAGCATAGTTAGCAGGGTTTAAGTTGTTAATTTCAGAATCTGTCTTTAAACCAATTCCCGTATATCCTAAGGCATTGGACTTTCCAATACTTGTTTGGTTAATTACTCCTAAACCATATAAGGAATAGGGAGAACTAGTTAAAGCTTCTGATTGTGAATATCCTGAATGAATTGAAATGATTAGGGTTACTATACTCGTTAAATAGGATAATTTAATTTTCTTCATCGTAAACTGCATATGTAAGTTCTAGTTTTGTTTTTGTACTGGAGTTTAGTGTACCATTTAATATAAACCGGTCTACAGTATTGGAAAAATCTTCAGGAATTAAGAGTAATGATTGATCAGAATTTAGATCGGTAGTCAGGATACTTTCAATATAAGCGGTCAAATCTATTTCGTAATAAATATCATTGTACTCTTGGTTATCTGTATTTAAGAAAGCGGTTACTGTAGAAGCATCGGTATTGTATAACTGGCTCGTTATATCATTATTCTTATCTACGAGATACACAGACATGTAATCTTCTAAAGAAAGAAAATCAGTATATGAACCAAGGACAGGCGTAATTTTTAAAACAGCTTTTAATAAAGTACCTTGTCCGCCTACATTATTTACCGTTTTAAGATATGGTAATTCTATTTTAGTGGCTATACCTGTTCCCGATTGAATAAATGTTTTGTCATCACTATCATCACTAGATAAACTAAGCTCACCATTCGTAAGTGTTTGTAAATAATCTACAGGATCTGTGGCCGAAATAGCATTAAAAAATGGGTTGGGAGTATCGGAAGTATTAAGAATTATATCAGTGTAGCTTTGGTCTCTATCTGTTTCTCCTGCGGTAGAGTAATAAAGGCGCAAATAAAAATCGGTAGTTGCTTTTGAAAAACCAATGACAGAACCGTTATCATCAGTACCCGGAAGTAAAGCAATACCTTTAAATTCATTGGTGAATTCTGCTGTATTTGTAATGATTTTACTTTGTAGGTTCTCAAAAAATTCTAGTCCTAAGTCATCTGATAATTTTATCTCTAAGGAATCTGATGATTGTGGTCTTGGCGTATAACTCAAAGTTCCTAAATCTGTATCATCATAGGCAACAGAGCTGGTATTGTAGAACGCATTATTTTCATCCGGATCAAAGTTTTCTGTAAGACGCTTTATATGAATTGTATTCGTATTAGTGGTATCATTATAATAGTAGCTGTCATATTTTAAAAACAGGACAATGCTATCAAATTCTGCTTCTGTATCAATCGTATAAGAGTTAGGTAAGAGACCTGCATAGGTACCGCTGCGAACCGTTCCAAAAACAGGATCGGTATACTGACCAATTAAAGCACGGTCTGATGTCGAGGTAATGATACTATCAAACTTTACGGTAGCGGCATTGACGGTTAAGGTGTCAATAAGGACTACTCTAATATTACTATCTGTAAACAAATCTCCCGCTAAAAAATCAGAATCATTAAGGTCATCACTACAACTACCTAGCAAACCTAGTAGTACTATTGTGCTAGAAAGCCACAATTTGTTTATCATAATTTATTTTTTTTGATAAATGTATAGGACACATAATTAGCACTAGAGTAGAATAGATAAATGCGGTTATTTTTAAGACCAACTCGTAATATATTACGATAAAGCAAGATGTTCTGTTCGTAGATTAATAGTAGGGTTTCATATGTTAAAACGCCCACTTTATCTATTCTGTTTTATTTGACTTCATAAGCAGTATAGATTTGAAATCGAATTAAAAAATCAACATATTTTAAAAAATTAGTTTATGAAAGAAATGACATTAAAATATAAGATAGCCTACTTATTTGGTATTAGCTTATTATTAGTAGCAACTAGCTGCTCCAGCGATGACGATGATGATGATACAGGAAACTGGGTAGAGAAGTCTGTTTTTGATGGAAGCCCTAGAAGTGGAGCAACTAGTTTTACTATAGGTAATATAGGATACATGGGCGTAGGTTATGATGGCGATGACTATTTAAATTCTTTCTGGGCTTATGATATAGAAGGTAATTACTGGTCGCAAAAAGCAGATTTTACAGGTTCTGCACGAAATGCAGCAGCAGGATTTACCGTAAATGATAAAGGGTATATTGGTTCTGGGTATGATGGTTTGGATGAATTAGCCGATTTCTATTCGTATGACCCAGGAACTAATGCATGGACACAGATTGCCGATTTCCCATCTACACCTCGAAGAAGCGCTATTGGCTTTGGTTTAAATGGAACAGGATATTTCGGTACTGGATTTGATGGGGATAATGATCGTAAAGATTTTTGGAAATACAACCCAACTACAGATACATGGTCAGAGCTAGTAGGTTTTGGTGGAGATAAGAGACGTGCTGCTACTACATTTATTATAGACGAAAAGGCCTATTTGGCAACTGGAGTTTCTAATGGGGTTTACCTTACAGATTTCTGGGTTTTTGATCCTGCTACAGAAGTTTGGACAGAGAAGTTAGAATTAGATGAAGAAGATGATTATGCTATTACCCGCAGTAACGCTGTTGGTTTTACACTGAATGGTTATGGCTATATCGCTTGTGGAGATCGTAGTGGTGCTAGTACTTCTGTTTGGGAGTATGATCCTGCAACAGATACTTGGGAAGTAAAAACAAGCTATGAAGGGGTTACAAGACAAGATCCTGTAGCTTTCTCAAATTCTTCAAGAGCCTTTGTTGGTTTAGGAAGATCAGGAACTTTGTACTTAGATGATTTACAAGAATTCTTCCCTTTTGCAGAATATGACGATGAAGATTAATTTGATTTAGTTATTTACAATGAATAGGGTTGTTTTGTCGAAAATCAGCCCTATTATTCTTAAAATTTTGATAAATGAAAAAGAGCAATCTAGATAAAACCATAACTTTAGCAGCATTCACGATATCACTGATAGCAATTAGTATGGTGATCATGAATTATTTAAACACCACTCCCGCTTTAGATTCAGAAGTTTTTACAGTTAAAGGAGGGTTTGGATATCAAATACAAGCAAAAGATAGAATTATAATAAAACAAGAGTATATTCCAGCGGTACAAGGAGCAGTTCCTTTTACTTCTGAAAAAGATGCCCAGTTGGTCTCAAGTTTAGTTATCAATAAGCTATTACACAATGAGAGTCCTGTCATTACCTTAAACGATTTAGAAAATTTAAATATTGAAGTGTTGAATAGGCAGTAAATTTATGGTTCTAAAGAAAAGGTACTTTTGGCAAATTCTTATTCATGTAATACTATGGCTATTTTTTTATGGCCTTTTATTATATCCATTCATTTCTCAAGAAAGACCGTTTCCGCCAGATCTTCATATTCGGTTTATTTTTTCATTTCTATTATTTTATATTAATTACTATTACCTAATTCCTAAGCTTTTATTAAAGAAGAACGTTGCCAATTATATTGTAATCTCTATAGTATTGATTATCATATTTGGACTCATCGTTAATATTTTTGGAAATTTAGCTTTTTTAAAAACTATTCCTACAGAGCTTAATGGCTTACAAAAAAAGCATTTACGTTCAGAAAATCCTGAATTTCGATCTTTCTTCATGTCTATCATTACTTTTGGTATTCCTTATGTGGTGAGTTCATTGCTTCGTATTTATATTGAATGGAACCGCAATGAAGATTTGCGCAAAATTACAGAGAATGAAAAGGTAAATTCTGAGCTTCAATTTTTAAAAACGCAGTTAAATCCTCATTTTTTATTCAATTCTTTAAATGCTATTTACTCCTTATCCGTAAAGAAATCCGAAAAAACTTCCGAGGCCATTATAAATTTATCAGAACTCATGCGTTATATGTTGTATGAAGCCGATAAAGATTTGGCCCCTTTATCCAAAGAGATAGAATATATCAAAAACTATGTGCAGTTACAACGCTTGCGATTGTCAGACACGGAGAATGTATTATTAAAAATATCTGGAGAAGACAAACAGAAATCTATTGCTCCTTTATTATTCATATCATTTATAGAAAATGCCTTTAAATATGGTACAGATTTTAAAGGGAAAACCAATGTTAAAATAAGCCTCTCTATTTTTGATGATGCTATTCATTTTAGTGTGATCAATAAAATAGGCGCTTATAGAAAAGAAGCTAAAAATTCTGGTGTTGGACTAACGAATATTAAAAATAGACTTAACTTATTATATCCAGATTCTCATGAGTTGTTTGTGGAGAATGACGGTCTAAACTATTGTGTAAGGCTTACCTTAAAATTATAACTATGAAATGTATTATTATAGACGATGAGCCATTAGCAATAGATATCATAACGGATTATTGCAGTAAGCTAGATTTTATAGAGGTCGTAGGTACCTTTACCAATCCGCTAGATGCTATAACTATCATCAAAGAGAAAAATGTAGACCTACTTTTTTGTGACATACAAATGCCGCAAATTAGTGGAATAGATTTTATAGCGTCCTTAGATAATAAGCCCTTATTTATTTTTACCACAGCCTATTCTCAATATGCGGTAGAAGGCTTTGAGCTTAATGCCGTAGACTACTTAGTAAAACCAATTCCTTATCATCGCTTTATAAAAGCCATTTCAAGAGCTAAAGAACTATTATCTAAAAAAGAAAAACCTATGGAAGGTAATGTGTTTTCATCTCATGGAGAAACCAACGAATCAAAGAAGTTTATTTTTGTAAAAGCAGAATACGAAAGTATCAAGATAAATTTAGATGAGATTGAATATGTTCAAGGTTTGAAAGACTACTTAAAAATTCATATCACCAATACCAATAAGACAGTATTGACCCTTATGAATTTTAAAGAGATATTGGACAAACTTCCTTCCAATCAGTTTCTACGGGTACACAAATCGTTTGTGGTTAATGTAAACTTTATCAAGACAGTTCAACGGAATAGGATTGTAATCAACGACACTAGAATTCCTATTGGTGAAAGCTATAAAGCAGAATTTTTCTCCGTTTTAGGCTTGTAATTTTTTACTAGCATTTACTTTTCAACGATGAATAATACCGATAAGCTATGGTTATACGGTAAAAAGAAGATTATTTCTTAACGTTCTGTTAATAAAGAATAACTTCTTACGCATTAGAATTTCTTAAGTTTGGTGGTACTAAAATAATTAGACCACTATGAAACAAAATTACTTAAGAAAGAATCTACTGCTATGGATTCTGGCATTTTTAATGGTAAACTTTGTCACGGCACAAATTCCGTCCTACTACTCAGGAACGAATATTAGTGCTACCGGCGAAAGTTTAAAAAACAATTTGGGAACACTAGTAACCAATACGCAACATACGGTATTGAGTTATACTCCAGGAGTATGGGAAGCTTTAAAGCAAACAGATTTGGACCCCGCCAACCCCAACAACGTTTTCTTACTGTACGGCTATAATGATAGTGATGCAGATGTAACTAATGACAGAACACGTTCTAAGGATAATAACGGTGGTGGATCTGGACAATGGAACAGAGAGCATACGTATCCAAAATCATTAGGGAATCCTAATTTAGGAACAACAGGCCCCGGGTCTGATGCACATCATTTGCGTGCTACCGATGTACAATTTAACGCGACGAGAAGCAACCGTCCATATATTGATTCGGAAGGTACTGCCAAAGCTTTGAATAACGGATTTTATCCTGGTGATGAATGGAAAGGAGATGTTGCTCGTATGATGATGTATATGTACATTAGATATGGCGATCGTTGTTTACCAAATACGGTAGGATTAGGGAACTCAACCTATAGTCCAGAAATGAGAGACCTGTTCTTAGAATGGAATGCAGAAGATCCTGTGTCTCAAGTAGAAGTTAACAGAAATGTTCTTTTAGAGGGTATTCAAGGAAATAGAAACCCATTTATAGACAACCCAGCCTTTGCAACGACTATTTGGGGAGGACCACAAGCAGAAGATAGATTCCAAAACACATCTACTGATATAGAAGCACCTACAGTACCTGCTAATTTAGTGGCAGCAAATGCAACCATTACAGGAGTAGACTTAAGTTGGTCCGGTTCAACAGATAATGTAGCGGTATTGGCTTACCAGATTTTTAATGGGACTAATATTGTAACTGCTACTAGCAGTACATCTTTTACTGTTTCTGGCCTAGTAGCAAATACTACCTATTCGTTCTCTGTAAAGGCAATAGATGCCGCAGGAAATAGCTCATCGGAAAGCAATACAGTAACGTTTACCACATTAGAAGATACGGCAACGCCACCAACACCCACAGGAGACTTTATAGCATTTCAAGGCTATGAAAATTCTGTAAATGATACGTGGACGTATGTGCAATCTCCTGTGCCTTGTAATACGGGTGGAGATGTTTGGGATATTGTTTCTAATGTAGGATTTATAACTGGACCTAAATCAGGAGCTAATTTCTTCGGTATTCAAGATTTAGAAGGGAATTGCGCTACCGTTGATGGAGGTACCTTAACTTTTAATGCTATAGATATTAGCAATTATAAGGGGGTGACACTCTCTTTTGAAGTACAGGTAGATGGTTTTGATGTTGCCAATGGTGATGTTCTTACGTATGAAATTTTTCATGATGCCGTTTCGCAAGGGGTGGTTACGATTACCGTAGGGAGTCCTTACAGTACTTCAGGTTGGGAGCAGATTTCTCAAGTAGTACCAGATACTGTTTCTAGTGTAAGCCTACAATTGTATGCAAAACAAAACGGAGGGAGTGATTATGCCGGTTTTGATGATGTACAATTACAAGGAACAGCCGTTGGATCAGGATCATCTGATCAAGGACTGTTAATTAATGAAATTGATGCAGATCAAGAGAGTACCGATGCTTCTGAATTTATTGAGTTGTATGACGGTGGCTCTGGAAATACAAGCTTAGATGGGTATCTAGTTGTGTTATATAATGGGAGTAATAACTTAAGTTATAATACGATAGATTTATCAGGGTATGCTACCGATGAGAATGGATATTTTGTTATCGGAAGTGCCAATGTTGCTAATGTAGATTTAGCGGCTTTTACGACCAATGGAATACAAAACGGAGCAGATGCAGTAGCACTTTATTTGGCGGATGCTGCTAATTTTTCTTCAGGAACGGAACTTGTTCTAGATGCAACGTTAGTGGATGCTGTAGTATATGGAACGAGTGATGGTGATGATGTAGAATTATTAGCTTTATTAAATTCAGGCCAAGCCCAAGTAGACGAAAACGAAGGTGGTAACGGTACAGTAAATTCTATGCAACGTAGTCCTAATGGGCAAGGTGGCGCTAGGAATACTAATTTATTTGTAATGAAAGAACCTACTCCGGGTACTTCCAATGGAGGAGGTGATGCTACGACAGATACTGAAGCGCCAACAATCCCTGCGCCAGTAACTACTACGACTATTGAAGCTACAAATGTGGAGTTGTCTTGGGTGGCAGCAACAGATAATGTTGGTGTTACTGAGTATCAAATTTTTGAGGGAACAACTTTGGTTGGCACTACAGCGGCAACTACTTTTTCTGTAGAGGGATTAAGTGCAGCGACTGTATATTCTTTTACTGTGGTAGCTATTGACGCTGCAGGTAATAGCTCAGCACTTTCAGAAATTTTATCAGTAACCACTAGTGGAGGCGGAACATCGCCAACCGGTGCTTTATTAATAACAGGTGTTTATGATGGTCCTCTTACCGGCGGAATCCCTAAGGGTGTAGAACTTTATGCCACGGCAGATATTGCTGATTTAAGCAGCTACAGCCTTGGTTCTGCAAATAATGGAGGTGGCACTAATGGAGAAGAATTTACATTTCCAGCAGTAGCAGTAGCTCAAGGAGAATTCATATATGTAGCTACAGAAGAAGTAGAATTCAATGCTTTTTTTGGTTTTATGCCAACATTTACGGATGATGCTATGGCCATTAATGGTGATGACGCGGTAGAGTTATTTCAAAATGGAATGGTGATTGATGTTTTTGGAGCTATTGACGTAGATGGTTCTGGACAAGTTTGGGAGTATACAGATGGTTGGGCGTATAGAAATGAAAATACAGGACCAGATGGTGCTACTTTTGTGAGTAGTAATTGGACTTTTAGTGGGCCAAATGCATTAGATACTGAAACGACGAATGCAACAGCAGGAACTCCTTTTCCAGTAGCTAGTTATACCGTTTCTGGACCGGCTCAAATAGTAATCAATGAAGTAGATGTAGATAATATAGGAACAGACGCTTTAGAATTTATAGAGCTCTATGATGGTGGTAACGGAAATTCATCCTTAGACGGCTTAGTCCTTGTGTTATACAATGGAAGTAATGATTTAAGCTATAATGCAATAGACCTAACAGGCTATACTACGAATGAAAATGGTTATTTTGTTATAGGTAGCTCAGCTGTTGCCAATGTATCATTAGAAGCGTTTACCACAAACGGTATTCAAAATGGCGCAGATGCAGTAGCTTTATACGCTGGAACTGCAGCCGATTTTCCAAGCGGTACACCAGTTCTTGTGAATGATGTTTTGTTAGATGCGCTGGTATATGGTACAGATGATGGTGATGATGAAGGTTTAATAATGCTTTTAAATTCAGGAGAAGCTCAAGTGAATGAAGCTGCATTGGGAGATAAAGACAGTCAGTCTATGCAAAGAATGCCTAATGGTGCTGGTGGAGCAAGAAACACATCATCCTATACTACAGCAATACCTTCTCCAGGAACAGCGAACGGAGCCGTAATTCCGGCACCTGCAACCATATCAATTTTAGCTGCTCGCAATACCGCAGAAGGTGATGTCGTAACGGTGAGCGGTGTTTTAACGGTATCCGATCAATTGGCAGGTTCTGCTTATATCCAAGATGCGACAGCAGCCATTGCAATTTTTGATACTTCCGTACATGGAGCAGGCAATTTTATGATTGGAGATTCTATCACCGTTACCGGTACCCGTAGTGCTTTTAATGATCAAGTTCAAATTAGTACCGTAACACAAGTAGAACATAATGGAACTCCAAATGTTGCTATTACACCAAAAGTAATCACTTTAGCAGAATTAGGAAATCATCCAGCAGAATTAGTAACCATTTTAAATCCATCTTTTCCTAAAGCAGGAGATATTTTATTCGGAAACTCTAATTACACCTTATCAGATGCTAGTGGTTTCGGAGATTTACGAATAGATAATGATGTAGAGGCTATAGTAGGTTTAGGACAACCGGCTTCTTGCTCAGAAATAACAGGAGTTGTAGGTCGTTTTTTCGAATCATATCAATTACTACCGCGTGCCAAAGCAGACATGCCTTGCGCAACGGCTTATGTTCCATTAGACAATGGTGTAGCTGTAGGTAAAGACAAAACTTTTGATGTTGTGGCTTGGAATATTGAATGGTTTGGTGATGAAACAAATTCACCAGCAGTCGGTAATCCTCTTTCAGACGCGATTCAAAAAGACAGTGTATTAACCATTCTAAGAAAAATGGATGCAGATGTGTATACGGTAGAAGAAATATCTGATGATGTTTTGTTTGGTCAAATGGTTAGTGAAATGAACGGGTATGATTATGTGCTTTCTGAAGCAGTATCCTATCCTAATGATGCCACTGGCACACAGCAGAAAGTAGGATTTATCTACAATACCGCCACCGTTTCTGTAGTTGCAACAAAACCTTTATTGGCAAGCATTCACCCTTATTACAATGGAGGAGACGATACTGCCTTATCTGACTATCCAGATACCGATAAAACGCGTTTCTATGCTAGTGGACGTTTGCCTTTCTTAATGACGGCAGATGTAACCTTAGCGGGTGTTACGAAGCGATTTGATATGGTAGCATTACACGCCAGAGCAAACAGTAGTTCCGGACCACAATCGCGTTATGATATGCGTAAGTATGATGTGGAGGTATTAAAAGATACTTTAGATGCGCAATTTGCAGACGCTAACCTTATTGTCTTAGGAGATTACAATGATGATGTAGATTTCACCGTAGCAGATGAGGTTAGTTCTACCGTAAGTACCTTTGATGCTTATGTTCAAGATACCGTAAATTATAAGATTCTTACGAAGGTCTTGAGTGAAGGAGATTATCGCTCGTATGTGTTTAGAGAAAACATGATAGATCATATTACGGTGTCTGATGAATTATCAGCAAGCTATATTGATGGATCTGTTAGTGTAGGATATGAGTTTTATGATACGGACTATACCACAACGGTCTCTGATCACTTTCCAGTTTCAGCCCGTTTTATATTAGAAGAATTACAAATCACAGAGGTGGTAAGTTCAGAAATAACTTGTTCAGGAGAAGCGGCTACTGCAACAGTGCAGGTTAGTGGCGGTATAGCTCCTTATGCCTATGCTTGGAATGACGGACAAACAACAGCTACTGCTACAGATTTAAGCAGTGGTTCTTATTCTGTTATAGTTACCGATGCTACTGGTACTACCGTACAAGACTCCATTTATATAGAGACATTTGAACCTATTGAGTTTACAGTAACGGATACTGCAAAAGTATTTTATGGCTATGAGACTGAAGCATGTGCGACTATTGGTGTAACAAGTACATGGGGTGGTGTAGCTCCATATACGTATTCTTGGAGCTCTGGAGAAGATACGGAGTCTATTACTGTTTGTCCTAAAGAAACTACATTATATACCGTAACTATTACAGATATTAATGGATGTTCGGTAAGCGGTGAGATTACGGTAGAAGTAGAGGATGTTTCTTGTGGTAATAACTACAGAAGACCAAAAGTTAGTATGTGTAAAAATGGAAGAACGATATGTGTTTCTGAAAGAGCTGTAGAAATATTGAAGAGAAAAGGATATACATTAGGTTCTTGTGCACCTCCAACCGATAATCCTGATGGAGATATGGCTTTAAAGATTTATCCAAATCCGTTTACTTCTTATGCTATCGTTCAACAGGAAAGTACCGAAAAAGGATACGCAACTTATATTGTTTATGATTACTATGGTAGCGTAGTCTATAAATCATATGATAAGTTAAGACCAGGGACTAATAAATCTGTATTGCCATTATGGTATTTATGCAGCGGATATTACGTTCTAAAAACTTATGTGAATGGAAATTTAAAAAGTACGGAGCAAATTATTAAGAAATAATAATACGATACTTAACTATAAAAACCGCCAAGAAATTGGCGGTTTTTTTGTTTTAGACGATAGTGCTAAATTAAATTTTACTTTAAACCTATTAAGAATTTAGCGGCATGTTTTAAATGTGATTCTTTCTTAGCATCGTCCATCCGATCAAATGTTGATAATAACATCTTCAACCTTGGATTTCCTTTGAAAAAATCGCGATGTTCATGCATAAATCGCCAAAAAAGTCCATCCCAGGACTGTTGCCAATCTCCTTTACCATAATTACTCATTTTCATCACGTAATTACTACCGCTGATATAAGGCTTGGTAGCAAAAGATCCGCCATCTGCAAATTGGCTCATGCCATATACATTAGGAACCATCACCCAATCATAAGAATCTATAAACAATTCCATAAACCATTTATAGACTTCTTCGGGATCAAACTCACACAATAGCATAAAATTACCAAGTACCATTAGGCGTTCTATGTGATGGCAATATCCTGTTTTTAATATTTTCTTAATGGTAGTATCTATAGGTACAACACCCGTAGTACCGGTATAAAATGATTTTGGAATCTTACGTGTAAAGCCCCAGAAATTACGGGTACGTTGGTGTACACCTTTAAGTTCATACATACCGCGCATAAACTCTCTCCATCCAATAATCTGACGCACAAAGCCTTCTAAAGAATTGATTGGGATATCGTGTTTTTCAGCATAGGCTAGGGTAGTGTCAATGATGAGATGAGGTGTTAATAAGCCAACATTTAGCATGGGAGTTAATACACTGTGATTCAATATAGAATTCTCACCAACAATAGCATCTTCATAAATTCCGAACTCTGAAAAACGTTGTTCTAGAAATTGATCAAACCAAACCTTAGAGGCCTCAAAATCTATAGGATAATATACTTCCTTGGTTAGTGCGCCATAATGATCAGAAAAATGAGTATCTACGTATTCTTTTGCTTCTTTATGATAGGTAGTGACCTCAGGAAAATGAATGGCAGGCGGTGTTTTTTTTGCGGGATATTTTTTCCTATTTTCAGTATCATAAGTCCATTTGCCCCCCATCGGCTCATCATTCTTATCCATAAGAATACCTAACCTTTTTCGCTCCTGCTTGTAAAACGTTGTTTGATGAAAGCTTTTTTTATCTTTCTTAAAAAAATGATTTAGATCTTCTTTATTGTTTATAAATAGAGGAGAGTCAAATACTGTTAACGTAATGTGCTGTTTTTTACTGGATTCTTCAATTCTTTGGCGTAACCAGTAATCAGAAACTTCCATATAATTTAAGTGATGTACACCTTCTTTACTCAGCTGTTCAATTAGGGTACTGATGTTGGATAAATCGTCAGTAGCTTCAATATAAATGACTTCATAATTTTTTGACTGTAAGTAAGCTTCATAGCATTTCATGCTAGCCCTATGAAAAGCAATTTTCTGTTTATGAAATTTATATTGTTTGAAGAACAAATATTCTTCTATTAAATATATAGGAGCCTCATGTTCCAGTACCGGAGAATTCTCAAATAATTGGTGCGGAAATATTAGGGTAGCATCTTTCTTCATTAGTTTTTGTTTCTTCTACATCGTTCCGAACAGTATTTTACATTGTTCCATTCTTTCTCCCACTTTTTTCGCCATGTAAATGGCTTATTACAAATCAAACATAGTTTTTGAGGTAGGTGTTGTTTTTTCATTTAAAATTTAGGTACTTCATTAGTGCGGACATAGGGATATTCGGCCATTTTGGTGACATAATAATAGCTGTTGAGCCCAGAGATTCCTACACTATTAATCTCTTCTAAATTAATGTCCTCACTACTTTCAAAAGAAGTGTCGGGTAGAATTAAACTCGTAATTTCACCAATGACGAGTAGGGTATTATTTTGCTTTATCGGTAAAGCCTCAATAAATTGCATTCCCATTTTAAAACGACTCTCTTTTACAAAAGGAGCCTTACACGTATCTATATATTCCTCTGTAAGTCCGCAACGCTCAAATTCAGAGATAGACGCATCAAATTTTGCTGAGGTATAATGCGCATTCTTTGTGAATTCTGGATGAATATGATTAATGGTATACGATTTGTTCGCTAGGATATTATCAAACGTGTTTCGTGGTACTTCACCGGTAGGTCTTAAAATAAAGCCTAATAAAGCAGGATCACTACCCAGATGTACTACAGAACTAAAGATGGCGAGGTTTGTACTCCCTTCGTTATCAATAGTACCTATTAAGTTACCAGGTTTTATACCAGAAACGGCATTGATTATTTTAATACGGTTGATACGGTCTAAGTTTTTAAGGTCAGTAGTATTAAGCTTCATGTATCATGTTGTTTTTAATTTCTTTTTTGCATTTTTTCCAAAATGCAAAAAAGGAAGGGTGATATCCGTTTACAGAAAACATCCAATCTCTAGAATCTTCTATTCCTACATAGTGACTATTGGTAGGGTGCTCTTTGTAATAACATTTGGTTTTAGGGTATAGAGTGCTAAGCTCTTTAAACTCTCCAACAAAAAGCTGAATGTTCGGTATGTTTTTGGCGAGTTCCAAAGCAAATTGTATGCTTTTTTCGGACACTGGGTATTTCTCAAAATGGGATGGTTCTAGGATTAATACCTTATTTGCGGGTTCATTTTTTCTCCAATTAGGATCTAAATTGTAGAAATTATAGATATGTATGGGTAGATCAGCATCCAGAGTTATAACTTCAGCATCGGGAAGTATTGTTTTTAGGTTGAGGTTTTTGGTGTCTTTTAAGGCATCGGGAATAGGCAGATTTTCAAATTCATCATAGGCTACTTCTAAGAAGGTATTGGTTTGGTGTGTATGACAGTATCTGTTGATATTCTCTTGATTTGCATAATATTTTTTATTGCTATTTGCTCCAGCTACCCATTGCCAGCTCAAAGCATTACTTGCCCAATCGGCATCTAAAAGGTGATAGTACAACCATTGTGCAGGAATTTTCCAGTGACAGTTAGCTACATTGCATGCAATACTGGCTACATACATTCGCAGATGATTGTGCATATAACCCGTTTTGTAAAGCAAGCTAATTGCTTTATCTATTGCTATTATTCCAGTAGTACCCTCAGTAATTATACTAGGAATTTCATGATTCTCAACGTTCGGTTGTGAGTGTTTCAAATCGGAATCTATAGCATTGCCTTTATGAATCCAAACTTGCTGCCAGTAATCACGCCACGCTAATTCTTGTATAAATTTTTCAGCATTAGAAGTTGTAAATCCTCGTTCTAAAAGCGATTGGTATACTTGTTTTGTAGAAATTACGCCTCTAGATATATAGGGCGATATATAAGATACGCTACCATCAATATAATTTCTAGAACTGGCATATTTCCTCGGGTCTATTAGTGCTATTCGTTTTTGAATAGCATCCATATCTTTCGGAAATTCAGGGTTTAAAAAATTAGGGGAAGTACTCATTTATCGTTTACTAATTTTATTACCAGAAATAGCACGTTGTCTAGAGCACTTGAACCTATTAATTTCAGGATTTCTCTTTTTTAAATGCTTCTGACTAACGCCGCTGTTTACCCTTTTTCGCCACCTTTTAAAACTACTTTCCTTGAGATTGGAACGCATTAGCCTAATGACATCTTTTTCAGGAATTTTAAATTGGAATTCAATGGCTTCAAATGGCGTACGGTCTTCCCATGCCATCTCTATGATCCGGTCTAATTCTCGTTCTGTAAATTCTAAAGTGTCTTTCATAACTAAAGTTTCTCCCAAATTTGATCCGCATTTAAATAAAAACTACCCAAAGACTCAAAGTTGCATTGGTCTGGCGCTATTATGGATAAAAAGTTAGTACCGTCCTGTTTGGAATACAGATGGTATTGTTCTCCTATAATAGGCTCAAAGGAGAATTTGGCATTATATATCAAATTATTATGATCAAATTCTGCCATCATTTTATCATAGGCTTCTTTTAATTCTTGATACCTAGTTTGAATTTTATGATTAACCTTGTTGATAGATCTATTTTTCCATGCAATGGTATCCATAGGTTGTATTGCAGGAGCCCCCAAATTGGTACTATAAGGCTTTAAGGCAGCATCATACTTCTGAGTATCGGTATTGAAAACCACATTATCTGGCTTTTTTGAATTCATGTTATTCCATTTTTGTACTTAGCTGTTCTATTTTCTTCATGATCTCTTCCGCTTCATACGTCTTTTGATCACTCAATTTTCTGTTAGTGGTAGAGAGCTTATGCGCTTCTTGAAGTAATTTTTGGTAGGTTTCATAAAGCTTATCTTTCTCTGATTTTTTTTTAAAAAGTCCGAACATGTAGAATGATTTAATAGAATTATAAGTAATTCTGAAATGTAAAGTTACAAAATGTTTAACTATTTGAGAAAAAAATTAAACAAAACAATAAAATTAGATTATTTTGATTGTTTCTGAATTAAAGTAGCATACGAGATTCTAGGTTTCAAAATTGTATATTTGTATCAATGTTGAAATTGGTTTCCATATCATTTTCATTCCTAATTTTCATGCAGAGTTTAGGAATTTGTTTCACTGATCTAGTTAAATTAAATCAGCTGATAGAACATGCTTCGTTTCATAGTGAGCAATATGGAGATGATGTATTTACTTTTGTTGCTAAGCATTACGGAGAATCTAAAGCGGAGCATCAAAAAGAACACCAAGAAGAAAAGGAAGATCATGAAAAACTACCTTTTCAAAATCATTCTCATATTTCTACAGTTAGTGCTATGGTAAGTCCTGTGTATAAGGCAGACTTCAATAAAATAGAATTCGTTCAGCACACGATATCAAATTTCCATTACCAAGAACCTAGTTCTGCCTTACATTCTTTAGGCTTATTTCAGCCACCCCGTATTTCATAAATAGTTTTAGATCAAAATAAATTCCATTTCATTGCTTTGATTTGGAACAGTTCTAATTATTTATATATGAAAGAATGTTATCACATATTATTCATTTTAGTATTAAGAATAAGTTTGTAATTCTCTTATTCACAGTTTTTATCGTTGGGTTTGGATTGTATTCCTTATCTCAAATACCTATTGGAGCGGTACCAGATGTTACCAATAATCAAGTACAAGTAATCACCACGTCTAGAAACCTTTCTACGCAAGACATGGAACAGTTTATAACCTATCCAGTAGAACTAGAGATGGCAAATTTACCTGGTGTAGAAGAAATTAGATCGGTTTCTAAATTTGGACTATCTGTAGTGACCATTGTTTTTAAGGACGATATGGGTACTTTTTTGCCCAGGCAATTAATTGCTGAAAAAATTAAATCGGCTTCTGAAAAAATCCCAGTGGGCTTTGGATCACCAGAAATGGGACCTATTACCACAGGTTTAGGCGAAATTTATCAATATATTTTAGATGTAAAGCCAGCCTTTAAAGATAAATACACCACTCAAGATTTGAGGACTATTCAAGACTGGATTGTAAAAAGACAGCTCTCAGGAATTCCGGGTGTTGTAGAAGTAAATACTTGGGGAGGTTTTTTAAAGCAATATGAAGTAGCGATAGATACTGATAAACTTTATGCTATGAATATCAGTGCGCATGATGTTTTTACAGCCTTAGAGGCTAATAATAGTGTTTCCGGTGGTAGTTATATTGAGAAGAAGAATCAGGCTTATTTTATTCGTGGCGAAGGTTTAATTACATCTTTATATGATATTGAAAATGTGGTAGTAAAGAATATAAACGGACTACCAATTTACATCAAGGACGTAGCTAAAGTTGGTTTTGGTAGTGCCAATAGGTTTGGTGCCATAACAGCGAATGGCGAAGGTGAAAAAGTTCTAGGCCAAGTGATGATGCTAAAAGATGCAAACTCAAAAAAGGTCATAGATGCTGTGAAGTCTCGGGTAGAAGAAATTAGCAAGTCGCTTCCAGAAGGGGTGTACATCAATGCTTTTTTAGACCGCAGTGATCTTATTGCTAAAACAACCTTTACCGTAATAGAGAATCTAGTATTAGGCTGTCTTATTGTAATATTTGTTGTGGTCCTGTTACTCGGCAATTTTAGATCAGGACTGGTGGTAGCTTCCGTAATTCCGCTTTGTTTGCTCTTTGCACTGTCCTTAATGTATATTTTTGGAGTAGACGCAAATTTAATGAGTTTGGGAGCTATAGATTTTGGGATTATTATAGACGGAGCTGTTATTATTGTAGAGTTCATTGCCTTTAAAATAAGCGCTACTAGTACAGAAATAATGGCCTTACCTGAAGAAGAGCAACAACAATTAAAAGACCAAATTGCTCAAAATGGAGCATCAAAAATGATGAATTCTGCAGTATTTGGCCAACTTATTATATTAATTGTATTTATTCCAATACTCTCGTTGAGTGGGGTAGAAGGTAAAATGTTTATTCCAATGGCGCTTACTTTTAGTTTTGCTCTTATTGGCGCTATGCTGTTATGCTTCACGTACGTGCCGGTGGCTGCCTCATTATTTTTAAAGCCTCAAAAAAAGACTGCAAGAAAAACTATCTCTACACGTTTAATGGATTGGTTGGTGGCCAAATATGACCCTATTTTAGGATGGGCACTGCATAGTAAAAAAATAGTATTAGCTATTGCAGGTTTCTTGTTAGCCTTTTCGGTTTATTTATTTACACAAATGGGAGGGGAGTTTGTTCCCACTTTAGATGAAGGAGATTTTGTCATTCAGCCAGTACTTAAAACAGGAACATCTCTGAGTAAAACCATTGAGATTACGACTCAAATAGAAGATATATTGCTGACAAACTTTCCAGAAGTACAGCAAGCGGTGACTAGAATTGGTGCTGCAGAAGTACCTACGGATCCTATGTCCATGGAAGAGAGTGATGTAATTATCATTTTAAAACCAAAAGGAGAATGGACTTCGGCCACTTCTAAAGATGAATTAGCAGATAAATTTAAAGAAGCTTTAGCGGTGATTCCTGGAATGGAGGTTGAATTTACCCAACCTATTGAAATGCGTTTTAATGAATTAATTACAGGCGTACGTGCCGATATTGCTATTAAAATTTTCGGTGATGATTTAGCGGTATTGGCCAAAAAAGGAAAAGAAATTGGTGATTTAATTGCCAATGTTGAAGGTGCATCGGATATTTCTATAGAAAAGGTAGAAGGCTTGCCAGAAATGAGTATTAAATATGATCGGAGTAAAGTGGCGCGTTACGGATTAAACATTCAAGAATTAAACGACCTGGTAGCAATGGCTTTTGCTGGGAAAACTGCAGGTAATATTTTTGAAGGTGAAAAACGATTTGATTTAGTGGTTCGTTTGGATACCTCTAAGCGAAAAGATATAGATAATCTTCAAAATTTATTTGTAGATCTTCCTAATGGGGGTAAGATTCCTCTGCGAGAATTAGCATCCATTACCTATGAGAAAGGTGCAGCTAAAATATCGCGAGATAATACGCGAAGACGCATTGTTGTAGGCGTAAATGTACGAAATAGAGACCTACAATCTGTGGTTGATGATGTTCAGCAATTGGTAACAGAACATATAGCGTTACCGGTAGGCTATACCATTTCATACGGAGGTCAATTTGAAAATTTGCAGAGTGCTAAATCTCGCTTGCTATTGGCAGTACCGATAGCGTTGGTGCTTATTTTTATATTATTATTTTTTGCCTTCAAATCTGTAAAAGAGGCACTAATGATTTATTCTGCAATCCCCTTAGCCGCTGTTGGTGGCATCTTACTCTTATGGATTAGAGATTTGCCATTTAGTATTTCTGCAGGAGTAGGTTTTATTGCCCTTTTCGGGATTGCCGTTTTAAATGGAATCGTCTTAATCGAACATTTTAAAGAGTTAAAAGAGGAAGGATTTGAAACGATTGAAGATTTAATAAAATATGGTGCTAAAGATAGATTACGAGCTGTTTTATTAACCGCTTCTGCCGCTGCATTGGGGTTTTTACCCATGGCCATTTCTACCAATGCAGGAGCAGAAGTGCAACGACCCTTAGCCACGGTAGTAATCGGAGGATTGTTTACGGCAACACTTTTAACGCTTGTGGTCTTACCCGTGCTTTATGCAATTTTAAGTAAAATTAAGCCGATGAAAATTAAAAATAAAAGTATTCTTACCCTTGTTGCTTTAGGTGTATTGGTAATCGGACAAGGAAAGGCGCAAGAAAAGCCGTTACATTTAGAAGATCTAATTTCTATAGCCATTGAAAATAATGCTTCTTTGAAGGCTAAAAATAATCAACTTTTACAATCAGAAAAACTGGTTCACAGTGCTTTTGATTTTGATAAGACCCAAGTGTACTATGAGTTTGATGAAAACAATTTAGCAAGTAATAATGAGCCACTAAAAGTATTTGGAGTGCAGCAAGACTTCCGTTTTCCAACGGTGTATTTTTCTCAAAAGAAAGTAAATAAAGCAAGATATGCTCTCGCCGAAAATACGTTTGAAATTCAGAAAAAGTCAATCATACGAAACTTAACTTCTGCCTATTATAATTACCAAATAGCAATAGAAAAAGAAAAGCTGTATGATAGCCTAGATAGTTTATATTCCAATTTTTCAGGCATGGCCAGTAGGCGTTTTGAGCTAGGGGAAACAAATTATCTAGAAAAGATAACAGCCTTATCTAAAGAAAGACAAATTAGTTTAGAATATGCTGCAGCTCAAAAAAAGGTTAGAGAAACTTATTTACATATAAAAGCTATTGTACAAATTAAAGATTCTTTATGGATAGCACCAGCACTCCATTTTAAGGCAAATTTAAACCTAAAAGAACCCTTAGGAAGTCCTGAAGTTAGCTTATATCAAAATAGAGAGGCATTTTTCAGAGCAGAGAAACGCTTGGAAAAACAGCAGCTACTTCCAGATATCAGTCTTAATTATTTTCAAGGAACTAATGAAAGTTTAAATGCCAATTTATATGGTTATCAATTGGGACTTAAAATACCTATTCTTTTTGGAGGAAAAAATGCCAGGATTAAAGCATCTAAATATGCAGAATCAGCTTCGGCAAAGGAATTGGATCAATACAAGGTTGATTTAAATCTAAGGAAAGAAGTACTCTTAAATGAGTTAGAGCAGCATACAGCAGCACTTGACTATTACGAAACAGAAGGAAAACAACTCTCTAAGGAAATATTAAAAACAGGACTGGGTAATTATAAAAATGGAGAAATTAATTTTTATCAATACCTACAGAGTCTTGAGAGTGCCTATGAAATACAGTTAGCTTACTTAGATAAACTACAAGATTACAATCACACGGTTGTTGCTATTAATTATTTAACACTTTAAATATCATGAAAAATATCACTTATATAAGTACTCTAGTCGTTGTTTTATTCTTTAGCTGTAAAGATGCAGAGAAGGAGACGGCAATAACAAATTTAACTTCTAACTATATAGAAATTACGGCAGATCAATTTGAAAAGAACAACTATGCATTAAGAGGCTTTAACGAAGAAGATTTTCCTAAGGTGGTAAATGCTACGGGTTTAATAGATGTTCCTCCAGAGAATAAAGCACGTGTAAGTGCTATTATGGGGGGATACATAAAATCGACCCCTTTGTTAATTGGTGATACCGTAAAAAAAGGACAAGTATTGGTAACCCTTGAGAATCCAGCATTTGTTACGCTCCAACAAGAATATATGGAACTGAATGAACAGTTGGTTTATTTGAAGTCTGAATATGATCGGCAGCAAACAATGATGGAAGAAAAAATTACATCGCAAAAGAGCTTTCTAAAAGCCGAAAGTGATTATAAAACAAGCCTTGCGCGCCAGCATGGGGTAAAGAAACAATTAGAAATGCTTCACATTAGTAGCTCTAAGGCTGCTAAGGGAATATTCACCTCCGTGGTTAGTATTCATGCGCCAATCACAGGAACAATATCTAAAACCTTTGTCTCTATGGGTACGTATGTTTCACCTGCCAGCCCTATTTTAGAAATCATCAATAACGATCATATTCATTTAGAACTCTCTGTATTTGAAAAAGATATATTAGCTATTAAAAAAGGACAGGAAATAGCCTTTAAAATTCCAGAAGCATCAGATCAAGTGTATTCCGGAGAAGTTTATCTTATGGGAAATACTATTGATGAAAATAGAACAATTAAAATTCATGGTCATATTGAAAATGAAACGGAATACAATTTTATTGCAGGAATGTTCGTAGATGCCAAAATAAGTACAAGTTCAGAAAAGCAACAGGCATTGCCTTCAGAAGCTATTGTTTCCGCCGATGACTTAAAGTATGTATTGGTTTTGGATAAGAAAGAAAACGGAGTCTATTATTTTTTGCAAAAGGAAGTAAAAACGATGGATAGTTATCGTGAAAATACTTCGATCATTAATAGCAAACAGTTTGCTAGTGATGCTCAATTTTTGGTAAAAGGGGCCTTCAGTTTAATTGGAGCTTAACTAGAAACGCTCGATAGTACAGCGTACTATCGAGCGTTTTAATTTTTCAGGAGGTTCGCCTAGCAAGAAGCACAAGAACTTCCATTATTTTTTATCCCCAACTTCTTTAAAATGGTTTCTAAAAGACACCATTTGGTGAAGGCAGACTGTATTAAGTTTACGCCAATAAATACAGTAAACCAAATCCAATTTTGACTCACATAGACAGTAAGTACAACACTTAATAATACCATAACACCTACAATAACTCTAAAATATGTATTTAACATTTTGATTCTTTTTAATTATTTATAATTCTTCTTTTCTATCATATAATACACCAAGGGTACAACCAACAAGGTTAATACTGTAGACACAATAGTTCCGCCCATTAAAGAGATAGCTAATCCTTGAAAAATTGGGTCAAATAAGATTACGAATGCTCCAATAACCACCGTTCCTGCCGTTAATAAAATTGGGGTTGTACGTACTGCTCCCGCTTCAATACAGGCTTGTTTTAGCGGCACACCTTCTGCCGTTCTTAGATTGATAAAGTCAATCAATAATACGGAGTTCCTAACCATAATTCCAGCTAAAGCAATCATACCAATAAACGACGTTGCCGTAAAAAATGCTCCCATAATCCAGTGTCCTAGTATAATTCCTATTAATGATAATGGTATCGCAACCATCATGACAATTGGTGCTTTAAAATTTTGGAACCATCCTACAATCAAAATGTATATTAAGATAATAGCTCCTAAAAAGGCAATACCTAAATCTCTAAATACCTCTAAAGTAATTTGCCATTCACCATCCCATTTTACCGTATAATTATCTTCAAAATCTGGCTGACCTAAATACATTTCGTTTAATTCGTAGCCTTTGGGTAACGGAATCTCTTTTAACTTTTCTTCCATTCCAAGAATAGCATACGCCGGACTTTCTAATTCCCCAGCCATATCGGCCATCACGTAAACCACACGCTTTTGGTTTTTACGATAAATACTTTTTGCTGCTATCGTTTCCGTAATAGTTACCAAATCTGCAATTGGTACCATAGTTCCTTGTTTGGATTTTATTTTTAATTGCGAAATATCAGTAATAGTAGATTTCTCTTTTTCATCTAAAGACAATATCAACCCAACTTGGTTAACAGCATCTTCATCATATAAATTAGTAATGGCTCTGTTTGACAATGCCATATTCATGGTGTACGCAATTTGTTGTGGTGCTACGCCATACAACATGGCTTTTTCTTTGTTAATATCAAATTTATATTCAGTTTGATCGGCTTCCACCATCCAATCAATATCTACTACATCATCGGTCTTTTTTAAGATCTCTTGAACGCCATTGGCAATTTTAATTTGCTCGTTATAATCAGGTCCATACACTTCTGCAACAATAGTTGACAATACTGGAGGTCCTGGAGGTACTTCTACCAATTTAATATTAGCGTTATACTTTGCTGCAATTTTCTGAATATCTGGACGCATTAATGTAGCAATACCATGACTTTGAATAGCACGTTCGCCTTTATCAATTAAATTCACCTGTATATCTGCCATATTACTTCCACCACGTAAATCGTAATGACGTACCAAACCGTTAAACGTAATGGGTGCAGAGGTACCCACGTAATTTTGATAATTAACTACTTCTGGTCGTGTCGATAAATATTGCGACACTTCTTGTGCTACAACTCCTGTGCGTTCCAATGTAGTACCTTCGGGCATATCAATAACCACCTGAAACTCATTTTTGTTATCAAATGGTAACATTTTTACAGCAACCGATTTTGTAAAAAATAAGACCATTGTTGCCATTAAAACCATAAAGGTTAATCCTAGAAACAACCAACGTTTGCTCTTACTTTCTAATAAAGGACGTTCAAACTTGTTGTAAACCTTATAAATAAGTGTGTCTTCCACTGCTTTTTCTGGTTTCTCTTCTGCGCCTTTTTTATCTTTTTCTCTTAAGAAAATATAGCCTAAATAAGGTGTAATGGTTAAGGCTACAAATAAGGATAAGATCATAGCAATAGATGCTCCAATTGGCATGGGCGCCATATAAGGCCCCATTAATCCAGACACAAAAGCCATAGGTAAAACTGAGGCTATAACTGTAAATGTTGCTAAAATAGTTGGATTCCCAACTTCATTAATCGCATATAAAGCTGCGTCTTTAAATGGTAAGCGCTTCATCTTAAAATGTCGGTGCATATTTTCGGCAATAATAATGGAGTCATCCACCACAATTCCTGTTACAAATACTAAAGCGAATAAGGTAATTCGGTTTAGCGTGTAATCCATCATATAATAGCTCAACAAGGTTAAGGCAAACGTAATTGGCACCGATAAAAACACGACCAATCCTCCACGCCATCCCATGGCTAGCATTACTACAAGTGTTACTGCAAAGATAGACCCAATAAGGTGCCACAGTAATTCTGATACTTTATGCGACGCTGTTTCACCATAATTTCTTGTGATTTCTACATGTACATCATCCGGAATTAAAGTACTCCGTAAATGGTCTACTTTATCAATAATCACATCAGCAATTTTCATAGCATCTGCACCTTTTCGCTTTGCAACCGAAATAGTTACTGCAGGATATTCCGACTTATAATCAGCCGATTTTATACTTCCTTTTCCGTAACCTAAACTCACATAGTTTTGTGGTACTTCTGGGCCATCAATAATTTTAGCGACTTGCTTTAAATAAATAGGTTGGTTTTGTTGTACACCAACTACCAAATTTTCTACATCAGTAACCGAAGCTAAAAAAGCACCTGTATTTACTAAAAACTCGGTGTCATTCTTATCAAAACTCCCAGCACTTAATTGGCTGTTATTGGCTTTAATCATTTCCGAAACCGACAAGAAATCCAAACCACTTGCGGCTAATTTTTCTTTATCTAAAACCACTCGTAATTGACGGTTTCTGCCGCCAATTTTATGTGTAACGGCTACATCATTTACTTTCTTAATTTCAGCTTCCAATTCTTGCCCCATCTGGTTTAACTGGTAATCGTCATAATTTTCACTCCACAACGTTAATCCTAACATGGGCACATCGTCAATTGCACGTGTTTTTACTAACGGAAACGTTACACCAGCTGGCATTTGGTCCATGTGCTTGTTAATTTCGTTGTATAATTTCACGAAACTACGCTCAATATCTTCGCCAACATAAAACTGTACGATGACCATTCCTTGCTCTTTCATCGACGTAGAATACACGTATTCTACCCCTTTAATATTCGAAATTAATTGCTCTAAAGGCTTGATCACACGCGACTCCACTTCCGTAGGACTGGCTCCGGGATACCCTACAAAAATATCTGCCATAGGCACATCAATTTGCGGTTCTTCTTCACGCGGAATTAAAAACGAACTATATACACCAACCACCATAAATACAATCATCAAAAGCACTGTAAGCTTTGATTGCATAAAGACTTTGGCAATTTTACCTGCGATTCCTTCTTTCATTTTGTTTTATATTTTGGGCGTTTTAACAGGCTATTCGTTGCAATCTTTTTACTTGTTCTCGTTACAAATTTGCTTAGGCAAATTCACTCGAACTGACGTAAAAAGGATTTCCACTGCTATCCTTAACGCAACATATTAGTTATTGAATTGTAATTTTGGCTCCGTTAAACAACTTGCCTTCAGCGGAAATAATGTATGCTTCATCTGCATTTAAACCAGATAATACTTCCACTTGATCTCCAAAAGTTCTACCTAAACGCAACCAACGTAATAATGCTGTATTGCTTTGGCTTACGGTATAGACTCCAGATAATTGTCCGTTTGTTACAATAGCATCAGTTGGTAGTAAAACCATGGATGATGTTGCTTTTCTTTCCACAGAAAATTGTACTGTGGTAAACATTCCTGATAAAATGTGAGCATCCGTATTGTCTAAAGCTATTTTTACTAAGTATTGTCCGCCTGTATTCTTGGCAGATGTACTTACTTCTGTAACTTTTCCTTTTATGGTTTTATTAATCGATTTAACCAAAACAGCAACAGCCGCTCCTTTTTTAATATCAGAAATTTCAGATTCAGGAACCATAGCCATCACTTCAAAATTCCCAGGGGTTTCTATACTTATTAATGATACTCCGGGATTTGCCATGTTACCGGCTTCTACATTCTTACTAGTGACTGTTCCGCTAAAAGGTGCCGTAATATTGCTGTAAGCAAACTGTGCGTTGATTTCGTTTTTCATTTGATTGGCAGCTTCTAAACGTGCCTTTGCCATTTCGTAATTTGCAGTCATATCATCCATCTCTTTTTGTGAAGCACTATTTTCTGCAAATAAATTTTTAAAACGGTTGTAATCTTTTTGAGCATTATTAAAAGCAGCATTTGCTTCTGTAATTCCTGCATTTACTTGTGCTCTTTTGGCTTGCAAATCGCTATTACTAATAGAAATTAATAATTGCCCTTTACGCACTTTATCTCCAACATTTACATGTACTTTATTAACGTATCCCATCATTCTAGTGCTTAAATCTGCACTATTAGTGGCTTGGATTTTTCCGCTTGCAGATAAAAAAGGACTATTCGCATTTGTTGCAACTTGACTCACTTCTACATTAATTGCAGGTGAATTATCGACAATTGTTTTTTTGTCTTCACCACCACAACTCACTATTAATAGCATTACAGAAAGTGTTAGAATTGTATATATGTTTTTCATCTTAAAAATTATTCTTTAGTTAAAAATTGTATGTAGGCCTGTGTGTAATTGTACTCAAAAATAGTTTGGTAATATTCTAATTGTTTTTGTGCATATTGTGTTTCGGCTAATAGTAAATCGGACGTTTTTTCTAAGCCTTCCTTGAATCTGTTGGTTTTAATTCTCAAAGCCTCTTCAGATTGTTGTAAAGCCAAAGTTGTTAATTTTAACTTATTGTCAGCATCTATAAATGCACGTTTTGCTTTGCTTAATTCTAAATTGCTTTGTGATATATATTGTTTGTATTCTAGCTTCGATTTTTCAAATTCGGCCTTACTTTTTTGAGCTTTTCCAAAACGTTTGGATCCTTGAAAAATATCCCAACTTAATTCTGCTCCAAATAGGTATCCATTGGCATCGCCTTGAAAAATTTGATCATCATACATTTGATAATTTGCAAACGCATTTAAACGGGGTAAAAATGCCATTTTGTCTGCTTTATTCATCGCTTCATAAGCATTGGTTGCCAATTGCATTGCTTTGATATCAGCACGTTGATCAGAGATTTTTTCATTCTTCTCCGCTTCAGTTATAAGGCTTAGCTCATCAGCTGGAGTGTACAGTACATAGCGTTCATCATTCATTAAAAAAGATAGATAATTTGATGCGTTTTGTACGTTACTTTTTGCGTTTTGTAATTGATTTTGAACTTCAGTAACACGTACTTCTACATTTAAAACATCTGCACGTTGCAGGTAGCCTTGTTTAAAACTATCGTCAGCTAATTTTTTATTAGCAATTGCTGCCTCTGAGGCCTTCTCTAAAACCAGAACTGCTTTGTAAGCTAATTGTAATTGCATGTATGCTTTGTCTACTTCAAACACTAAATACTCTTGAGTACGCTGTGTTTTTAAAGACATTGCATCCATTTTAGATTTGGCAGCTTTACGTTGAAATAGACCGTCTAAATTGAATAAAGGTTGCTGAATCTCAAATTTTGTAGCGTAATTTTCTATTTGAGAAGGATCATTTAAGGAGACAGGATCAAAATCATTCTGAGTTAAAATTTCCTGATTTAATTTAGAACCAAAAGCCATTAACGGATTGGTAGTTGCTATTCCTGTATGACTTGCTGTAATATTAGGCAGAAATACTGCATTTGTTTGTCTGTAATCTGCTCTAGCAGCATTAAATTCTTCTGTAGAAATCTTAATACTTGTGTTATGCGCTGCGACTTTTGACAATACTACAGATTTTTTAATGGGCACAATTTCTTGAGCACTAACCAATAAACCGGTAAGGAATAAAAAGAAACTTATATAGGTATGTTTTTTCATCAATCTATGATTTGTTATTGCAAATTTACTTTTTGTCTTAGGGCTGGTCAGTAACATTGGTTACACTGCATAGAATAGTGAAGTAATAATTCTTTTAATTTTATAGTGTTTATAAACTTGTATGTTTTGGCTTTCTTTTCCGACTAATTTTTCTAGTTTTAAAGTTCTTGTGCCTAAAGCTTTTAAAGTATATTTAGGCAAAAAATTGAATTAGTTAAAAAAGGAAAATTGTTATGTTAACATGGAAAGATATTATCTCGTTTGCTACTAAGGGAAACCCTGAGCCAGATAAGCGGGTAGAAAAGTCTGAAGAAGAATGGAAAGCACAATTAACTCCAGAACAATATAGAGTTATGCGTAAAAAGGGAACAGAAGCACCACATACGGGAGCGCTTTGTACTAGCTATGAGGCGGGGCAATATAATTGTGCTGGATGTGATACACCTCTTTTTGATTCTACCATTAAATTTGAATCTGGAACTGGTTGGCCTAGTTTTACACAACCTATTAAGGAGAATGCCATTAAGTATATAAAAGATACAACTTTTGGAATGGTTCGGGTTGAAGTATTATGTAATACATGCGATTCACATTTGGGACACATTTTTCCTGATGGCCCTGAACCAAGCGGTTTACGCTATTGCGTAAATTCAGAATCTATGGTATTAGATACCAATGTTGCCAATTAAGACTAAAGCGTCATGTCAAAAATAGAAACAGCTACATTTGGTGGTGGTTGCTTTTGGTGTTTAGAGGCCGTTTTTAAAGCGATACCTGATATTATGGAAGTCGTATCGGGATATGCTGGAGGTAATTGTCCCGGAATACCTACGTATAGAGAAGTGTGCTCTGGTAAAACTGGTCACGCCGAAGTAATTCAAGTAAATTTTGATGCAACACGTATAACGTATAGCGATGTTCTTAGGTTATTTATGAATAATCATAATCCTACCTTAGATACCTATTTGAAAGGCGATTATGGCTCACAATATCGTTCTATAGTCCTGTATCATTCTAAAGAACAACAAGAAATTGCGTTAGACGTAATACAAGAAACAGATATTGAGTTGGCTAAAAATGTCCGGACAGAATTATCTGAATTATCTGATTTTTTTAAAGCAGAAGAATACCATCAAGACTATTTTAATAAAAATAAGGAGGCTGCTTATTGTCGTAGGATCATAGCGCCCAAAATAGAGAAGTTAAAAAATAATTTATACAAAACATAGAAGATAAAATTTATGAGTGCATTAAAAAAAGCATATATCGCCGGTGGATGTTTTTGGGGAATGGAAGATTTGTTTAGAGTACGCCCGGGCATAAAAGATACGGAGGTTGGTTATATTGGAGGGGAAAATGAAAATCCTACCTACCATAATCATACAAGCCACGCAGAAGGAATAGAACTTACCTATGACCCTACAGAAACATCATTTAAAGAAATATTAGATTACTTTTTTAGAATACATAATCCAACAACGGTAAATCAGCAAGGAAATGACCGTGGTGCTAGTTATAGATCAACGATATTTATTCAAAATGAAGAAGAGAAAGCTATCGCTGAAGAGGTTATTGCTATTGTAAATGCATCAGGACGGTGGGAAGGAGATGCCGTAACTACATTAGAACCATATACCACCTTTTGGTTAGCAGAACCAGAACATCAAGATTATTTATTAAGAAGGCCTAATGGATATACCTGCCATTTTGAGCGTTTTGATACATTTTTATAAAAATAAAAGCCGACAATAAACTTGTCGGCTTTTAAATTTATGAAGCACATTATTAACTCACTTTTTTTAATACAGTTTGATTACTTTTTAGTTTTTTTTTATTCTTTTTCTTTTCTTTAATTTTTTTATACATGACATAGTTAATAAGTAGCAATATGCTACAAGCTACGGCTGTGGCACCATTCCCATCTTTAGCCAGTAAGTGTGCAATTATTCCAAATACAAGATTCATAAAGAAGCCTGCATAAGCCCACTCACGGATCCAATTAGTTCTGTTTAAGATTAAAATACTGATACCTATTACTTGGGCAGTTCCAATTACTTGAACTAAATAAGCAGGGTATCCTAATTTTATGATTTTTAGAACAATAGCATCGTAATTAATAGCGCTGTTGAGCACTGCTCCTAGCATAGCCAAGGAGAAAATTACCAAAGAAATAACATAGTAGGTTTTTAGATTTTTCATGGGTTTAAGTTTTTAATTATTACCTTGAAATTAATTAAAGTAAACCCTTAAAATCTTTAAAACATGTTGAAATACAGATAGCTACAGTTTATTAGCCCGTATGTATCGATAAAAACCCTCTTATGGATATTGATTCTCGATGGCGATCGTTTATTGTTGATTATTTTCTTTGAATTTGGAATATATCCATTGTTTCTCTCTAAGGGAGAAATTCTTTTGTTCAAACCAATCGTAGGCAGCTATTTTTTCATTCTCTATTTGAGCATTGCGTATAGCTTGTAAAGAGACCAAGTGCCAATGTGTTCCTCGCTGCCTAGCAACCGAGTAGCCTATATCTTCTGTGATAAAGGATATTTTTGGCTCGTTGTACAAACGAGTACCATTCTTTAGTATGGCCAAAGTCTTTGTAAGTTTAACGACTTCTGAAAATGAATACCGAATGAAATCATCGAAACCATCTTGTTTTGTATTGTAAACTTTATCCCCAACCTTTAATTTATCCATGTCTTATCTAAAGTTTGCAAAAATAAGACGAACATCGTTTTTAGACTAGGGTAGCAGATTGTTACTTATTAACAAATAGTTATATACTTGGCATGTAGTAGGTTAGGGAGTAGTGTTATTTAATTTTATTTTTCTCGAATGTAAATACTTTAGAGCCCTTTCCCATTAATACTAAGTCAGTTGTCGTTAAAAAAAAGCCAGTTTCTACTATTCCGGGGGTAGTCATTAATTCTTGATTTAATTGTTCTAAATTGTAATAAGATTCAATATTTAGATCTAAAATATAGTTATTTTCATCTGTAGTGAAAGCAACTGTACCTTGTTTTCGGAGTACAGGCTCTAGACCTCTTTTTTGTAGTTGTGCTGCAATTTGTTGGGTAGCAAATGGTATCGTTTCTATGGGAAGTTTAAACTTACCTAAACGGTTTACTTGTTTACTAGCATCAGTAATTATTATATTGTATTCAGAATTTGAGGCTATTATTTTTTCTCGTAATAGGGCGCCACCGCCGCCTTTTATAAGTTGTAAATAGGGGTCAAACTCATCTGCACCATCAATAGTTAAATCTATTTTTTTAACATCATCCAAAGATAAAATTGCAATGCCATTTTCTTGAGCCATTTTCTCTGTGGCCTTAGAAGTTGGTACTCCATATAAGGTTAATCCTTCTTTCTTAATTCGATCTCCTAAATGACGAATCATATAAGCTGCTGTAGAACCAGTTCCTAAGCCAATGGTCATATTATTCTTTACTAATTTTACAGCAGCAATAGCTGCTAATTCTTTTTCGGAAATTTTGTTCATTATTTTAAGTTAACATGATTTACAATAGCTTAATTCTCTTCTAAACGTTTTATCATAGCTTTCATTTCTATTATTTCTTTTTTCTGAGCTTCAATTATTTCTTTGGAAAGTTTCTTTACTTCTGGATCTTTTATATGAGCTCTTTCACTGGTTAAAATAGCGATGGAATGATGTGGTATCATGGCTTTTAACCATAATAAATCTCCAACTATAGGTTGTTGTTTTCTCACTAAAGTTAAGGCAGATATAAATAATAAAAGACTAGTTAATATGATAGCTATATTTTTTTGCTTGTTTTTGTACATTGATCGCATGGCTATAAACATGATAATTGCCATTGTAGAAATTCCTAAACAGCTCATGTAAAAACGCGTTAAACTAAAATATACGTGATCTATAGAATAGGTGTTAAGGTACATTGTTATATACATTGCGATGAATGATGCTATCAGCATCAAAACAAATTTAGTATACACATTTCTTTTTTTCTTATCTGTTGAATTCATGCGTTATTATTTAAATTAGTGTGTTGTTATTTTCTGAATACTTTTAAAGTTTGTAAGCCAAAGTTGGCATCCGCTTAATACTGCAACTAATTGTAAAGAAGCAAAGGCTTTTAAGACTATAGTATAGAAAAAATTGCCTTCTAACTAATTCTAGGTATGTGCAATCCAAAGAACCCGAACGAACACCAATTCTTATGGTGAATGGTTTGATAAGTTCCCTCTCTTCTAAAGCATAATCTGTGATGCGTTTTATAACATAAGGGGAAAAAAGAGCAACCTTTTTATGCACTAGGAGTATCAACTTCGGTAATCTGATCAATGAGGATCATATTTAAAGTGGACTACATATTTTTAGCTACAGCAATGAATTTAATTTTAGCCTATATCATGTATTCATTGTGTTAACCAAAAATAGTGTTCTTTAGGAGTTTCTTTTAATTCTAAAGAATTGTTTTTTAATTCATTCTGATAGCATCTTAAAGTGTTAAATTGTTAAAAGCTAAGGGGCTATTAACTTCATTGCAAGAATGGTCTCCATAAATTTCATCCAAATTAGTTCAAATAAAAAGCCCAAAATAACGATATGCTAAACCACTATATTGGGCTATTTTTCTTTTATGTATTAGGAGTCTATTTTTACGCTTTTTAATCGTAAGGCATTGGCTATAACCGATACAGAACTAAAACTCATGGCTAAGGCCGCGATCATTGGAGATAATAACATACCAAAAAACGGAAATAATACGCCTGCAGCAATGGGTATACCTACGGTATTATAGATTAATGCGAAAAATAAATTTTGCTTAATATTTTTCATAACAGCTTCACTCAAGCTTCTTGCTTTCACAATACCATGAAGGTCACCTTTTACGAGCGTAATCATAGCACTTTCAATAGCAACGTCAGTACCAGTACCCATCGCAATACCTACGTTACTTTGGGCTAGGGCGGGAGCATCGTTAATTCCGTCTCCAGCCATGGCAACAATGTGTCCTTGATCTTGCAGTTTTTTTACCTCATTTAATTTATCTTCAGGTAACATTCCTGCTTTGAAATCTGCTAAATGTAACTCTTTGGCAACAGCTGCTGCAGTTTCCTGATTATCCCCTGTAAGCATAATTACAGCAATACCTTTATCTTGTAAAGCTTTAATGGCTTTGGCGCTTGTAGCTTTTATTTTATCTCTTATAACAACAAAACCAACCACCACGGTACCAATAGATACATAAGATACTGTTTTGCCTTTTTTTTGATAAGAAATCACTTTTTCTACAATCTCTTGTTGCATGTTGACACCCGCATAGGTCATCATTTTTTCGTTTCCTAGGGCTACTTTTTGGTTGTCAATTACGCCCTCTACGCCTTTACCCGTGACAGCATTAAATTTGTCCACTTTTAAAGCTTCAATATGCTGTTCTTTACCATATTTCAAAGTTGCGGCAGCTAGTGGGTGTTCGCTCAAACTATTGAGGCTTACAATATATTTTAATAGCTCATCTTCAGAAAAATCACTTGTAACGCCAATATTTTCCACAGTTGGTTTTCCTTCGGTAATAGTTCCTGTTTTATCTATAATTAGGGTATCTACCGTATTCATCACTTCTAAAGCTTCAGCATTTTTAATTAGAACACCATTTTTAGCTCCGGTACCTACACCTACCATGATAGACATGGGAGTTGCTAGGCCTAATGCGCAGGGACAAGCAATAATTAACACCGCTATAGCATTTACTAGCGCAAAAACATATGCTGGCTCTGGCCCCCAAATAGCCCAAACTACAAACGTGATTATAGAAATGAGTACCACAACAGGAACAAAATAACCAGAAACCTTATCGGCCAAATTTTGAATAGGAGCACGGCTACGGCTTGCATCATTAACCATTTTCACAATTTGTGATAATAGTGTCTCATTCCCCACTTTTTCTGCAACCATCAAGAAAGACTGGTTCCCATTAATGGTACCACTATTTACTTTATCGGCTATCGTTTTGCTTACAGGAACTGGCTCTCCCGAAATCATAGATTCATCTACCGTAGTTTGTCCTTCAGTAATGGCGCCATCTACCGGAATTTTTTCTCCTGGCTTAACCCGTAGAACATCTCCTTTTGTAATTTTATCTATCGAGACCTCATGATCTTGCCCATTGACGACTAAGATTGCTTTGTTAGGAGCTAATTTTAAAAGTTCTTTTACAGCGGTATTAGTCTGGCTGTGTGCTCTAGCTTCTAAAACTTGGCCCATTAAAACTAAGGTAAGTATCACGGACGCCGCTTCAAAGTAAACGTGAACCGCTCCGGATGTTGTTTTAAATTGTTCAGGAAAAAAATCAGGAAATAACATCCCAAAGAAACTAAATAGCCAAGCAACCCCTGCACCGATACCAATTAAGGTAAACATATTTAAATTCCATGTTTTGATACTTCTATAAGCTCTTTGAAAGAACATCCATGTTGCATAAAATACAACAGGTATAGAAAGGATAAATTGTACCCAATTCCACCATTTTTGCTCCATGAGGTCATACAGTGGGTTATTCGGAATCATTTCGCTCATCGCAATGATAAAGATGGGAAGTGTGAAGCCAAAAGCCAACCAGAATTTTTTCAAGAGTTTTTTATATGATTTTTCTTCTGCAGAAAGATCTGGCTGCATAGGAACAAGATCCATTCCGCAAATAGGACAACTTCCTGGTTCATCCCTAATAACTTCTGGGTGCATAGGGCATGTCCATTGTTCACTATTAGAAACATTCAAATTCTGTTCTTCAACGAGATCCATTCCACAAACAGGGCAGTCGCCATGCTCATCATAGGTTTTATCTCCTTCACAATGCATCGGACAATAAAATGTACCCGTACCTTGTTGTGTTGTTTTTTTTGTGTTTGTTTCCTTAGGATGCTGGTGTTCCCCAGGAATATGTATACTATAATGTCCGCCATCTGCCGCTAAGGCTTTTTGAAAAATTTCTATAGGAATATGAGCATCCATCACAATGGTGGCTTCTGCCTTGTCTAAATCAACAGAGGCTTTAGTTACACCGCTAACTTTAGAAAGTGTTTGCTCTACATGAGTTCTACAACCGTTACAGGTCATTCCGTGAATATGATACGTGTGTTCCATCTACATCAATTTTAGGATGTAAAATTAAACAGAAGCACGGAGAAAGCTTTACATAATTCGGATTCTTATTTATACAATTTGGTCTAGTTTTTTTCTATCCCATTGCTCAAGATTTTTATACGTACTCATAGACATCCCTGTAACCGTTTTAAATTGACGTGCTAGATGACTACTTGACTTATAATTCAAGGTATAGGCTATTTCCGAAAAATTTAATTGCCCTAGTTGTATGTATTCTTTTACTTTTTCAATTTTTAAATTGATGGTGTATTTTTCTAAGGTGATTCCTTCTAATTTACTGAATAGTTTACTTAAATAACTTTCTGTTTTCCCTAGTTCTCTCGCAACCATTGTAGCCAAATGTGCTGTGTTTTCTTTGTGTATTTTTTGAATTAATCGCACCTTTAATTGCTCTAGGAGTGACTCTTCTTCGTTCTGTATAATTTTAAAGCCTAAAGCGCTGAGTTTGTTGTCAAGATTTTTTTGTTCAGTATGTGCGCTGGGTTGTGCAACTACCTTTCCTAATTCAATAGTAGAGACTTCGTAACCTTCTGTTGTAAATACGTCTAAAACAGAAGCAATACAGCGGTTACACACCATGTTTTTTATGAAAAAAGTAGAAGCCATACTTGCAATTTACATTTTAGTACTGATTTTAACTAGGGATTAGTCCGCATAGATTTCTACAACTTACTCGTAAAAAGCGTGTTTTTTGTCTAGTTTCTTAAAGAATATAAACCTACTAATAGATACTAGACTATATTTACAATCTTTTAATACCTCTATAAATTAACGCCTAATCAAAAGTACCGTAGTGGACACTTGCAAATATGTTCTTTTTACAGCAGACAACAAATATGTTGTAGAATATCTTTTGAGACAATTGGTATTAAGTACCAGTATTACAGAAGCATTAATTTTTGAAAATTATGATCTTGCTGTAGGCTTTAAAAAAATGTTAGTCAAAGACTGTAAATTAGAGTGTTCTATAAATACTTATATAGATTAATTATAGTACGCTATATCATATAAAAATGATTCACCGAAATATTCTTCATTAACGTTCATCGGGTTATTTTCTGTATTGTAGTTATAAGTTGTTGTTGCTATTATCTCTTCATTCTCAGAAATTGTTACAATATTATTTTTCAAATAGGGAAATCTATATCCATCAATTCCTCCGATATAAATACCATTTGTAGGAGCAGGAAAGAAAGTAGCAATAAAACGTTGAATATATAAAGACTTCAATTGACCAAGAAATGGATTATTAGATTGATCGTAGCTTAAACTGAAGGTATTTAATAGTATATCGTTATTGTCATAGTTGTTAAATCCTATTAAATTACCGGAAGTATCATACTCAAAGACTTGATAGTTATCTGGTTCGGACAATTTCGTTACTAAACCATCTGCATTAACCTCTAATTGAATATCTATATCTTCAAAACCTCTCGTTGTTCCTGTAGCATTTATCGTAGCGCCATTATATGTTAAATTCATATCATTGTAACGCGTTAAATTACCATTAGAATCATACTCGTAAATTGTTTCTGTAGTAATTGTTTCGTCTGTTGTAAGCTCGTATGTTTCTAGAATGATATTACCATCAGCATTGTAGGCGAAGTCAACCACGTAGCTAAAATTGGGATGAATTCCTGTCCACTTAGTTAATATATCTTCAGAGTTATAAGAATAATCAGATTTGAAAGTTTCATTCTTTTTTTCCGTTTTAACCAATTGTTTCAGGTCAATAACTATTGCATCAGGTGTTTCTGAATTGTCATCTGAAGAACATGATAGTGTCATGAATATCGAAACTAATAAGATTGAAAGGGATATTGTATTTTTCATATTATGAATTTAATGATTAGTTATTAAAAATTATTTTATGAGTTTTATTATTTCTTAAATTTTATAGTTCCTACGTTAAAGTCTCCATTCTTAGCAGGCTCCAACTGAAGTGTTAATACTTCTTTTTGCTCTTCTTTTGTTCCAAAATTGGTATAGACCAATGCACGGACAGTAACTTTATCTAAAACAGTTTGTTTTCTAGAACCGTAAAAATTAACATCTATTCCGTAAGCACCATCTATAGCATGTTTAAGTCTAAACTCTTCAGGGCCGTAACCTTGAGTTACATCATAAGATATTCTTCCTCCTAGTCGGGTATTTGTATTGTTATAGCTACATCTTTCGGTATGAGGATCTGTAATCCATAAATCAATGTCTGTTTCATTAGCGTCCCAATCAATGACAATTCTAATATCAACCGGCATATGCTTTATAAAACATGGATTTATAAACGAAATGTCTAATTTTTCCTTATGCTTTGCTATGATATTATTTATATCATGAAGTGTAATTAACTCTATCCCATTGAAGCGAGCCAGGCTTTCTGGTTCCCATTCTTTAGCAATCACTTGGTATAAGTTATCTACAGCTTTTTGATGTTCTCCTAATTCTGTATAGGTTAAGCCTAAGTCAATATACGAATGTGGCTCAAAAGATCTTGTTTCAAGCACTTCCTTAAAAACGGCTAATGCTTCGTTATAAAAATTATACTCGTACAGTTTTCTTCCTAGGGTTCGTAATAATTCGGTGTTTTCTAATTCTAATTCTGCCAAATTAGAAATAACGCGTAAACCTTCTGCTCTCAGAGATTTTTGAAACATATAGGTTGCTACATCAAAATAAAAGGAAGGATTAGCTCCATTTTTTTCCTTAAGCGTTAAATAGGTGGCATATATATTTTCTTTGGCTACTGATTTTAAGGTGTTGATATATGGCTCATTACTATCCCATGCTACAATAGTTATGGTAGGTTTACTTTGTTTTTCAGATTTTTTGCTACTAAGCTCTTCTTCTGAAGCAATTTCATTTACTTCCATTATCATATCGGCTTGAGGCGATGATGCTATTCTGTCAGATACAATTTCTCTTGAACGGGACTCTGAAGGCGTAGATTTTTTGAGTTCTGGTTTTTTAATAGGAGGGTTTTTCCACCAATCAAAATCAGCATTAAAAGTTTGACACAAGCTTGAAATACGCTGTGCTTTACTATCCTTTTTTTGTTCATTTTGTGCCGAGATACGGCGGTAATATTCTTCTTGTAATGATAAGGGAGGTACAATCTTATAGTGTACATAATCTGCTACGTCATCTAAAACAATTAAAGAGGTATTAGGAGTCACGAGATTAAACTTTTTTCCATGAGACCGGATAGTGCTTGCATCTTGACGTACTAATAAAGTCTTAAGTTTTTTTTGTGCCCAAATACGTTCCCCTAAATTATGATCTAATGCCTCACTATTATCAATAATGATCTTCTTTGTTTCTGTGATGTTATCTCCAAACCCGAAATGTAGGGTTACGTCAGCTTGATCCCCTTCAATTTTTCCGGAAAGACTAAAATTATCCCTTAGCTTTTGGGCACTATTCGGGAAGACTTCTTTAATTTTAGTAGTATCAAATTCTGCTTTTATAAATTGCTTTTGCTCTTGAGTTATTTTTTCAATTGTTTGATTCACGGACGCCTCGAAAGCATTGATGTATATACCGTTAGTACACGCGGCAAAATAGTCTAATAATGAATGATTGGCTTTAGTAGCTGTATTTATAGCGGTAATAGGAGCTTCAAAATTCTTGTGATTTTTAGCCCCGAAAGTTGAAATTCCATCTGAGAATAAAAGTATTTCTTCTGATTTAAAGCTAGAAAAATCGATGGCGTTAATCGCTGTTCCCCCATCATAATTTACTGTTTTTAGGGCACTAATAAGTGGGCTGCAAATGCCATTAGCAATTTGGTACCTTGTAGTGGTATGTATGGTGTTTGAAAATATTACCAAATTTACTTGACCCTGTTGCATCCAATTTAGATACCCTTCTAAAATTTCTAATTCATTCTCTATAGCTCTATCCTTACCAGAAGAAGAAACATCCCAAACTACCGTAATGTTCTTAGGTTTCTTCTTTTCGCGCTGCTCCGGTTTTATATTTAAATAGCTGTAAAAATAGTTATCTGATGTAGCAGCTCCTTTATAAGTAACCACTTTAGAGACTTTTTTGGGCCTCGGAATAGCAAAAGTAAGGTGACGTTCTAAAGTTTTATTTTCTTCTTGATATTCGCTGATATAGGAGTTCCGTGCTTCCGTGAAATCTAAATTTATTTTTGGGCTTTTACTTTTTATAATTTTAGGTTTATTTAAGACGACTTCAACCTTTACCGAAAACTTTTTTAGCACGTGTTTGATGCTTAGCGGCAACTGATAAATGAAATTATCTACATCACCATCAATCTCGTGTTCAAATGCAACTAGGGCTTTCTTATAGCCTTGTGCTGGAATAGGGTAGACTCTAGCCTTAAAATTATTCCCTTTAGTAACTTCAGCAAGACCTGGGTCAACATTTCTGCGGGTTACCGCTTCAAAGGCTTGCGTAGCAGTTTCCTTATCAACAACAACCCCTTCCCGCATTTCTCCATTTACATCTAAAGCAAACCGGGATACGGTTACGCCATTTCCTAATGGGAAATTTAGTTCTCCCTGCATCACACGGTCGTTGTCATTATAAAATTGCATTTCCAAGGTCGTCGTAGCCATATTATCAATCACAAAAACATTGATGTGAAGACTGCTTAATTCAATAGGATTAGTTCCATTTTCTGCAGGGCTAATCATAGGAATTCCCTGAGCACATAAAGTGAAAGAATACATTAAGAATACAATGAAAGTAGCATATTTATTCATATTTTTTTAGATTTTCTATAAAATGGGAGACTAATAATCCTTCTTATAACGAACATTTATTCAGCTATGGTATAAATATAGGATTTAATACTTATGAAATGGGGTGGTAGATTATTAAGAGCCTAGATTTCAATTAGTTTAAAGGTCACACATGGTAATCTGTTGTGGTACTTTAAATGATATACTAGTTTGAAAACCAGGTTGTCATATACTTTGTGGATAAGGTTCTAAGCATTTGTATTGTAATACACTATGAATAACATCTAAGCGATCTTGGTTAGACGACTTTGTTCTAATAAGGCGTCTTCATCTTTTAAAAAATGATAAATATCATATACTGTGGTTATTATTAGTGCCAGTTTTGAACTTAATTATTTCGAATATATAATAGTACTATAATGATGAAAACACATAATTTTCATATTCCTGTAATGGGAATAGGCTTTACAATAGATACTCCAATTAAAGTTGCACATTTAGGCATTGATTCTGTTATTTCTTTGGTAGACGATATTTTAATAGAAAAGCTAAGAAAAATGTATGCCACAAACTTCAATCAATCATATCAAGAAATTACAGAAAATAGTGAAGATTTTAGGGCTAAACGAATAAGCTCCTATTTAAATTTAGTTCAAGAAATCGCGCAGCATAAATTTAAAGAACTTAAAGATATCAGTAATGGTGTTAGCGAAAGTTTAAAACAGTATTTTGATTTTTATCCAGAAACTTCCTCTCTTAAGCAACAGTTTAATGCCCTTATAAGCAAACACTATGATCGTAGTGAATTGAAAAATTTTCTAGATGAAAATTTGAAAATGGGTAGTATTGATGTGAATATAATGACCAAAGTAGATAAGGAGAACATTTATAAAAAGGAAAAATTACCTACGATATATAATGATGCTCATGCAGCTCTTAGAGGCTATGCAAATAGCGAGTTAGTTTCATCAGTTATATTTTCTGCGGGTATGAATCCAAGACTGTATAGCTATTTAGAAGAATTTGAAGATTTTTATCCTGACGAAAACGGAATGATAAAAAAGAAAATTGTATTAAAAGTAAGCGACTATAGGTCTGCATTAATACAAGGTAAATTTTTAGCTAAAAAGGGACTATGGGTATCGGAGTATAGGATAGAGTCTGGTCTTAATTGTGGTGGTCATGCCTTTGCTACAGACGGATATTTATTGGGTCCCATATTGGCGCAGTTTAGGGATCAAAGAGAAGAATTTATAGCTGAAACTGCAGCAGTTTTAAGTAAAGCATTAACGCTAAAAAATAGACAGGTTCCGGAAGTATCTTTACCTGTAAAATTTACAGCGCAAGGTGGAGTAGGGACGGCAGCAGAGCATGATTTTTTACGCAAGCATTATAAACTTGATTCTATTGGTTGGGGGTCGCCATTTTTATTGGTGCCAGAAGCTACTACAGTAGACGATGAGACTTTGGAAAAGATTAGTAAAGCAAAAGAAAGCGATCTGTATTTAAGTAATATATCCCCATTGGGAGTTCCTTTTCATAACCTCAAAGGAAATACTAAAGATCTAGAAAAAGCGGCTTTAATTGCCAAAAATAGGCCCGGAAGTTCTTGTCCTAAGAAATACGTAGCTTTAAATAAAGAGTTTACAGACGCAGGCGTTTGTACCGCATCTAGACAATACCAACATTTAAGAATTACAGCCTTAAAAAAAGAAAATTTAACACTAGAAATATATCAAAAGGAATACAATAAAATCATCGAAAAATCATGCACTTGTGTTGGGTTAGGTACTTCCGCATTGATTAAATATAATCTAGATACTAAGACAGAGGGAGAAGGAGTTTCTATTTGCCCTGGACCAAATTTAGCATACTTTTCTAAAGTAATTAATTTAAAAGAAATGATTGGGCATATTTATGGCGAACGCAATGTTATGGAACGTATGGATCGTCCTAATATATTTGTGAAAGAATTAGGTATTTATGTAGAATATTTACAAAATAAGATAGAAGAGGCAGGAAATATTTTAGATACGAAACAACATAAATATCTCTCTCTTTTTGCTAAAAATTTAAAGGAAGGGATAGGGTATTACAAAAATCTATTTCAGTCAAACATGCCTGAATTTGAAAATTCTTACTTAAAAGTACTTTTAGAATTGAAAAAAAGTGAAAATATTTTAAATAATTTAAAATTAGAACGACTAACAGTATAGACACAAAAGTGATTACAACTTTACGAGGAAATAAAGAGGAGAAAGCGCTATTGAAATTAAATAATTAAAATTAGTCCCAATTCCTTGAACCCTTATGAATGTAGGGTTTTTCCTTGTTTAACTTTAATGGACGACAGTCTTTTTTGAGAAGCTTTTATATTTTTGCATATAGTAAAAAGAAATGTTTTAGGCTTTCAAAATAATATTTTTTTGATCAATATTCCTCTTTTTCAGAAGGGACAGCATATTTTTATATCTTAAAAAAATCATAATCGTTATTTCTTTGTTGTATATTGCCTTTTGTTTAATTATATTTATTTAAGAATAAACAAAAATAACTATGGATATTTTAAAAGAAGCGACAATCTTTGAAAAAGCCAAAATGAGTCATATGTCTACGAGTGATAGAGTGGTAGCTTCGAGAGAAGCAAAACGACTAATTTTAGCAATTAATGAGCGTTATAAAGAAACAAAGGACGCAAGTTTAATGGAGGTAATGAAAAGATTAACCGTAAAAAAGAAAAAAATTGAGATTAGGTTGAAAGGAAAGCCTGATTCAGGAATATAATATTAAATTAATTTTAAAACTAAAAAACCATCGGTAGCTTATGCTATCGATGGTTTTTTTAATTCTAGTAACTTTCTTTACTTAACTAATGGTGCGATGATAGCTCCTCTTTTAAGATTTTAGTATTTTAAAAGTTACTGTGTTACTTAGGACAACATTGTTCCTGAAATTGCTTCTACAACGCCTAAAGCAGCTCTTTCTCCCGATAACATTGCAGCATTTAATGAGCCGTTTAGTTGGGTGTCTCCAGCTAGAAAAATTCCAGAAGTTAAACGTGTCTCAGATGCAGGCATATCATAGCGTAAATCATCTAATTTAGGGAGTGCTTTGGGGATATGGAATAATTTTAGGAAGCTTAGGGATTCCATACCACAGTATTCTTTTAATTCTAATTTTACATTTTCTATGAGTGTTTCCTCAGACAAATTCTGGGCATCTATAACGGTAACAGACAATAGCTCTTTAGTAGTAGTCGCAGCAGTAGCTAAACTAGAAGGGTAAAAAATGTTATTAATTAGCATATTATCGTCAGGAAGGAGACCAATCAATGGTTTTTGAATTTGTCGTTTTTCCGATTCAAAGTACAAGGCATAACAGGACCTCCATTGGGTTTCCTGACTTTTTAGTCTAGGGATTAATTTACTGGGTTCTGTGGTAACAATGGTGAAATCTGTTGCTAATTTTGTACCATCGATAAGTTCTATTTCAGTATCATTTACAGCCTTAACTTTAGTATTGAATTTAAAAGATGTGCTTTTTAATTTTTCAGAGAGGTGCTTCGGAATCGCTCCGATTCCAGCTTTAGGCAAGGCAGCATGACCTTCTCCAAACATTTTATAGACAAACTCAAACATTCTGCTAGAGGTAGCTAAATTTGTTTCTAAGAAAATTCCACTAAAAAATGGTTTAAAAAAATTGGAAATCATTTTAGAGGAAAAACCAAAATCGGTCAAATACGATAAGGTTGTTTGTTCTTTGCTAGAAAATATTGCTGAGAGTGATTTTTTCTTTAAGAAACTATTTAATTTTAAAATTAAGAATTTATCTGATAAACTCCCTATATCAGAAAATAGTGTAGAAAAAAGCAACGAGATTTCACGAAGGGGGTCTCCAATATTTACCTGTTTAGCATTTTTAAAAATTGTAGCTCCTGGTAGAAATTTCTGTAATTCTAAAGCTTTGTAATCTAAATATTTCTGTGCTGCAGGATAAGCTGTTAATAACACCTGAAAACCATGATCTAACTGGTGTCCTTGGAATAGTTCTGTTTTTACTCTTCCGCCAATAGTGTCTGTAGCTTCTAAAACAACAGGGGAGAAGCCAGCTTCTTCAAGAACCTGCGCCGCAATTAAACCGCTTATACCTGCACCGATAATATGTATTTTAGGTTCCTGTTGTTTCATGTTTAATTTTGTTTAATTATTTAAAAGTAATAATAAACAAAATTAGTATTTTTGAAACGGCTTTACGAATCATTTTATCACTTTGTGCTTTATAATTTTTAGGGATATTGTGATTTTCTATCTCATCGTATTTTTTGGTGCTGTAAAGTTGTACCAAGTGTGGCCATTTTAATACTGAATTATGAAGTTAACGACTAAAGCTAAAATTACCCCAGCGAAAGAGAATATTCTTAAAAATCATCCTATTTATGATATTACCATTAATGATTTAAATGGAGCTCCAATTTCTTTGGAAGATTTTAAGCGTAAGAAATTACTTTTTGTGAATGTGGCATCTGAATGCGGATTTACAAAACAATACAAAGAATTACAAAGTCTTAGTGATACCTATAAAGATAACTTAGTTGTCATTGGCTCTCCTTGCAACCAATTTGGAGGTCAAGAGCCCGGAGAAGCTTCGGAAATTGAAGAATTCTGTAGCTTAAATTTTGGTGTCAAGTTTTTACTTACGGAAAAAATAGAAGTAAAAGGTGCTAAACAGCATCCATTGTATGCTTGGCTTACTTCTAAATCATTAAATGGAAAAAAGAATTCTAGTGTAAAATGGAATTTTCAAAAGTACTTAGTGGATGACGCTGGGCAATTCATAGATTACTATTATTCTATTACAAAACCTTTAAGTTCAAAAATAACAAAGCATTTAAAATAAAATTTTTGTGACTTTTGGTAAGTTTCTAAATTAATAGCGCTTGTTTGTTTTTAAATTAATTCTATACGGTCAATTTCTAAAGTAAAGTGCTCTTCTTTTTTATTACCTATTACAAAGGCCAACTCTTCTATGCTTCGTTGATCGTAGTTGGGTAGTGTTAAGGAAGTTCCTCTGAAAGCGGGAGTTAGTTTTTCTAAGGCTATTTCTATAGTTTCCCATGCTCCAGAAGTATTAAAATAGGTGGTATAGGAATGTCTGTCCGTTTGTTTTGCCTTTACTCTAAATTTATACCTTTTTCCATCTCCTTTTAAGACTATTTTTAGTTTAGTGTAGGATGTTGTTTCAATGGTAGCAAACTGATATCGTAGGGAAGAAAAACCACCCTTGTTTTCTAAAGATACGGTTCCCTCAAATACTCCTTTACCATTTTCATTGATGAAAAATGATCCAGAAGATTTTCCTCCCATCACTGCATCATCTATCACAGACCATGGTAAAGTGTTTTTGTTGGTTTCAAATGTATAAACAGGCAAAGGTTTCATAGGTAACACGTGTTTCGTAAGAGTTCTTAAAAAGGGTATCCAATCGCAAAATTAAACATTAAGTTATCATCGCCTCCATCAAAAAAGGGGATTCTGCTGCGCTCTCCTTCTGGCAAGTAGGGTACACGTATTGGAGAGGCTAGATCTAACCTTATAACAAAGCTTTGTATGTCTACCCGTAATCCAAAACCTACACCAGCGCCTAGTTCTTTGATCCAGTCTTTGTCAAATTTCCCCTGAGTTTTTAAGCGTTCAATTAAAGCAATCCCTTCTTCAGTCTCATCCTCAGAAATTTCAGGCTCATAGGTTAGCCATACATTTCCAACATCAGCAAATAAGGCCCCTTTTAGATAAGAAAAAATAGGAAAGCGGTATTCTAAATTTCCCTCTAGTTGTATATTTCCTGATTGATCAAAATATGAAGAATCATCATCGTCTTCCGCTACGAAAGTACCGGGACCTAAAGAGCGTATCTGAAAAGCTCTTACACTATAGGGACCTCCAGAGAAAAATTGCTTTACGAAAGGCAAGGTAGAGGAGTTGCCATAAGGAACGCCTAGACCTGCATACAATCTGGTAATAAAAGTTTGCTCATTTTTCCACCTTAGATAATAGCGAAAATCCACGTCCATTTTAGCGTACTGTGCATAATCTAGACCAAAAGCGGTCTCCTTGCCACCATTTAAAAGATTTAAAGCGTTCCCAGCAATATCTAAACTCGTGGCAAAATAGATGGGATGAGACTTATTTTCATCTACCAATTCATTATACGTAAATTTATAATTAAGACCCGCAATGAACTGTTGTTCAAAACTACTTTTCAAATACGGATTGTCATCTAGAATTTGATCAAATTCATCCGTAGTATTTGCTAAATTCACGTAATTAATACTAATAGGGTTTAGTTCATGATATACATATTTATTGGCATTCCAAGTATATCCATACGATGTATTGAAAGAGGTAAGTGTGTATAGCTGACTTCTATCAAGAAAATCTACTCCTAAACTAATTTTTGTTTTTGGAACGTTGTACTTAAATCTGCTGGGAGAAAAAGGTACCAATCTCGGTATTATTAAATCTGTTTTTAATCCTCCAGAAATACTACTCAGGCCAGTATTGCTTCCCCCAGAGAGCTGTGTCTCATAAGAAAAGCTACCTGTAATACTCAAGGTTTCTCCTGCGCCAAATACGTTTCTGTTGTTGTAGGATACAGATATTCCTGGTCCGGCAAATCCGTTAGACTTGGTAACCCCTTGGAGTTCTGCACGCACGGATCTTTTCGTAAGCGGGGAAAGAAAAATATCCATATCTAAAGCTCCAGAACCATCGCTTCCCGCTATGGTATCCTTTTCCTTAAATTGAATATTTACGTATTTATAACTACCGATAGATGACAACCTATTGCTAGTTAGCCTTGCCGTATTTGCGTTATATTTTTGCCCTTTTTCAAAGAGAATATAGGGTTGTAATTGCTTGGGCTTAAAAAATTCTTCTTCTTGAATAAAATTGATACCGTTCACAATGGTGTTATAGGCTACAGACGTAGTATCGCCTACCGTATATTTTGGGAATACAGTCATTGAATCTATTGTATATGGTATAATAGATTTTGAAGGAGTATTCTTTTTTAAGCGGAGTAATAAGTCAAATTTGGGGGTATCATAACTATTTGTGTCCGCTTCAAAAATTAGAAAATCGGCATTAAAATTATAATAACCACGTTGCTTTAGCTGATTATCGATACGTTCGCGTTCAAATTTCATTAACTCCAGATCAAATCTATTTCCAGATTTTATAGGACTATTGGCTAAAATATCTTGAATTTCAGAATAAATAGGGAGCGAGTCTTTTTGAAGTTCAAATTTTTCTAAACGATAGGGGCGTGGTAGTTTTGTGGTATAAGTAATAGTAGCTATTTTGGGAGTTTTGTCTATTTGTGAAGCAACCCTGCTATTGAAAAAACCTCTATTATCTAGCCTGTTAAGAATTAATTTTTCTACGCGTTGCGGATCTACATCGGAAAGATAAACAGGTTCTTCTCCAATTTTTTTATTCAACCATTTGTTTAAGAAGCCTGGCTTTTCTTGCTCAGCCTTAAAGTGATAGTATAAACCAAGTCTCATTCCTAATATTTTGGAATTAGGTTCTTGAGGAATTAATGTATTTAATTCTTCAGCTACTTGATTAATTTTTAAGGTATCCTCTTCTGTTTCTATCTGTATCTCTGACCCTGCATACAAAACTTCGTCTTCCGGAATATATTTTGAAACTCCACAGGAGTATACTACTAGGGTGAGTGTTAGTATGAATAGGGAGCGATATCTAGCGTTTTCTTTCAATGGGATGATTCGTTTTATTTATTTTCTTTTGTAGTTTTCTTTTCTTCCGTATCTTTTTTTAGAGGATTGAATAGCTCACTAAAACTATTAAACTCCCTATTAAAGATTAAAGCGACTCCTGTAATAATAAGCTGCCCGTCAATTACATTTTGATATTCATTTTTACGAAACCCCTTTAATCGGTACCTACCGTCTTCAGACAGTAAGTACTCTAAGCTTACATTCCCAATAATTGGCGTCTCACTTTGTCCTGCTTGAGCGCTACCTTCTACATCTACGGCACTTCCTGCGGTTACAATTAGTCTATTATCGAACAATTTTTTCTGAGCGTTGATATTTAATTGGGTTCTATCTTGGGGACTATCTCCTTGATAATCAGTGAAACTATCCAAATCAAAATCTAGGTCAAACCCTGTATTCCCTAGGAGTTTATTAGAAAAGGTGTTTAGTTGTCCTGAAAGCACCTTATTTACATTGTTACGTGCAATGGTAGCTGTACCACCGCTACTACCGTCACTTCCTGCGGTAGGGAAAAATCTATTTAAGGTTAGTAAAGAGAATACTTGTTTGTTTAATTCCGATTCTTGGTCGTTAAGCTGTTGTACTTGGCTGTATACAGCACCATTTAGCGAACCTTGCGAATCTTCTGGCATGTCTAAATTAAAAGAAATCTCTGGTGTTAGCAATTGCCCATCTACATTTAAATACACCATAAATGGAAGTACTTGTTGGTATTTTGCGGTAACACTAGCGTCTTCACTCGAGGTTACGCTAGACATTAAAGGACTTGCAGACGCTTCTACATTATATATGGCAGTAACATCTAGTTTTGCATCAGTAGGGCTCCCTAACCAAGTAATGGTACTACCGGGCTTAATATCAAATTTTCGTTTTACTAAATTATAAAGGCTTGTTTCGTAATGACCATCTTTTAATTCGTACCTACCCGATAAACTCATGGTGCCATTAGAGGCCACGCTAAAATTCAAAGCAGCATCACCAGAAACTTGAAGATTATCTCCTGTTTTTTTATCAATAATTACATTGAAGATAGCATCATCATCAATCTCCAACACGGTATTTACTTTGTAACCTTTAAATAGGGAAGAGGTCTCTTCCTCGTCATTTCTTGTAAGAATGGCATCTGGATTTTCTTGATTGACAAAAATAACAACGCCATCTCGTTCTTCTACATCTAATTGCGATTCTGGTACTACATATGTAATATCGGTAATTTTTCTAACTTTTAGGGAACCGGTTACCACGGGAAGACTTAAAGACCCATTGATCTTTACATCGGCATCCATACTGGCTTGGCCATAAAATAATTCATTATCTTCCTTGGTGGAGTTTATAACTTGAAACGCATCTGCTTTTAAACTCAAATCAAATGATGGATTTGTAAAATCATCTGTCAGAACAGTGCCATTTAAAACAAAACTATTGGCTTTAGAATCGTTGATTTCAAAATTATCTAAATACAAGCCACTAGTATTTATTTTTAGCTTTTCATCGGTGATTTTGAAAACTGAATTCAGCTCGGCAACATTAAAGACGGCATCTTTAAAATTAAAAACTCCTTCATATTCCGGGTTAGTAGTTGTTCCGCGTACTTTGGCGCTACCAGAAATAAAACCTTCCGAATTGGTAATAGCTCCCTTGGAAAATGCTTCAATGTTTTTAAGAGATACTTTGTTTAGCTCTAGGTCTAAGTTAAGTTTGGCGCCACTCTTTGCTGCGGTATAATCTCCAGTAAGGTCTAAATCTATACCACCATCTTTTAGCGATAAATCAAAATCATAAGCAGTATTACTAGTTGATGTAGCTTTGAGTTTAAGATTTCCTAACGGATTTTGAAGGGCTTTTAGGTCGTTAATTTTAAAATCGGCTATAATTCCACTAGCTTCAAACGGATTCTCAATTACAAAACTACCATTTATATTCCCTGAAGCTAAAGCTTCATCGGGGTTTAAAAGGCTTAAGAACGTTTGTAATTTGAAATTATTAAATATAATTCCAAAATGTTCACTATCAATTCCTTCAATAGTATTACTTAAACTTAATTCTTGATTTTCTTTGGTGAATCTTATGTTTTTAAAATTCAAAATATTTTCACCAATAGCTATGGTGTTATCCTCTGGAATAGTCCAATTCTTTCTATTAAAAATTAGCCCAGAAGGATTGATATGAAGCTTGGTAGTATCTTTAGAGAATCTTACTTCTGTGGCGATATGAGCTAATGGTGAACCATCATCAAAAGATGTAAATTCAGTAAGCAGTGCATTGTTTTTTACAGTTCCTTCAAATACCGTTTTTTTAATTAAGATAGGATCGGAAGATAGGGTGCTAAACCCTGCTTTAAGATTTAAGTCTGTAGCATCGCCCTCTATTAAAACGCTAAGGCTATCAATAGTACTGCCATTGTAACTTGCGGAAGGTATAAACAATACAGCATTTAGCTTCTTAGCGTTAGCGTCAAAATTAGCCTTCATAGTAATGGTATCTAATTTATCTACATCTTTTAAAAACACTTCAGTGAGAATAGGAGTAGGCCTGAAAGCTAGATTCATAGAAAGAACAATAGCGTTGGTTGTAGTATCTATGGCTGTGCTATCAGTAAAATATGCTTCAAACTGCTTTTGTAATGCGGTATACACCATTTCTGGCGAACCGTTAGAATTTAATTGTCCAGTTAAGAAATCACTATCAATATTTACCTTAGAGCTGTTGGTGTTTATGATCGCTTTTAGATCTATCGCATCCATATGATATTGTTCATTGTCATACACTGCGACACTTTCTAAAACAGAGGTGTTCAATTCAAAATCTGTAAGGTTTCCGCTAAACCGCGCATTCAATTTAGTACCCACCTTAATGTTTTCTTGGGTGATTCCTAAAGCATACAAATCGGCACCTATAAGGTTTAGATTCAATTTTAGGTTTGAATTGATGGAGTCTAGATGAATTGGTGCATTTGCTTCAAGGTTTAAATTTTGATCCTTAAAGTCGGCGTTAATAACGCCCTTTCCTCTCACGATTTTACCGGATAGGTTTAGGTTAGAAAAATCATAATCCTTGAAATCTAATTGTGTGAAGTTAGTTGTTAGATCAGCATTCAGGCTATTTAAACTATTGCCACTGCCTTTCAAGTCCATAGTCATGGAAATGCCACCAAATTCATTATTTTTTAGTAGCTGATCTAATCTTAAATTGTCCAGGCTTAATGTACCTGAAAAGGACATTGAATTTTTGGCGCTAAACTCACCTAGAATTTTTGCAGTTCCTTCGGGAATTTTTAGCGCTATGTTTCCCTTTATGTGCTCTGTAGAGCCGATAGCAATAGCGTCTAATTGTATGGTTTTCGGAATAGATATACCTAAGTCCGTTTCTGAAATAAAAGTAAGTATGTCTTTCTTAATCGACGTAGCTTTAAGTGTTTTGAAATCAAAAGATAAGGCATCTGGATTCATCAGGTTGTAAAGCTCTCCTTTAGCAGTTAATTGGGTGTGTTCTCCCCAATTAATTTTGATGGTAGGAGCAAGTGTTAAAAGTGACCCTGAAGCATTTAAATTCCCTGTAAATGGTTTTGAAGCGGCTTTTTTAATAGTCTCGTTTTGAGCTAAATCGGTTTGAAAGTAATAGGCGTCATCAAGATTTAGAATAAATTCAGGAAATGACACAGCGATAGCTGAGTTTTCGGGTGCCTCTAGTAATTCTTGTATGGAATTGTATTTGATAGATGCATCACCATGAATAATACTCCTATTTGTTTTTAGTTCTAGGTCTGAGACCGCGGTAGATTTTGCATTTAAACTGGAGTTAAAAGCTAGATTTCTTAACTGAAAACCACTTTGTTCTTTAAAGGAAAAAGTTTTTAAAGACATCTTCACCTGTTCTGCTTTATAGCTAAGGCTTTCAGTAGTAAAATTCAGATTGGAAATTGCGATGTCACTTGGATTAAATTCTCCTGGGGTAGGCGTTGGTTGTCCTACCTTCAAGTTTATATTATTGTGGTTAAGATCTATTTTAGCCACCTGAACGATGTAGTTAGGCCATTCAAATTTCGTGCTATTTGTAGCGGTTTTTTCCGTAATTGGCGTGGTGGAGTTTTGATTTTCTATTAGTAAACTAATAGTTGAATTGTTTAATTTTAATTCGTTGACAGTAAATACGTTGTTCGCTAAATCTGCGGTCTCTAAATCTAGGTTAAATTGTCCAATTTTAACACTGCTAGTGAGCTGATCTGGAATAGAATTATATTGAGCAGTTACTTGTTCTAGTTTAAAATTCTCAACAGCAATGTAGGGTAGTTGGGTAGCTGTACTATCTTCAGCTTCAGGAAACGGTTTCGTCTGCTTATACGTGATATCGGTATCATACAGCATTACATTTTCAAGCTTAAACTTCATAGATTCTAATACCATTTTATCGATATCCACTTGGAGTTTTCCTAATTTAATAGCGCTTTCAATGCCTAAAAACCCATCCGTGTATCGTACATCAAAATTGGAAAGAGAAACTTCTCCAATTGTAAAAGCTACGGGAGCAGATGCTTGTGTAGTTGTGACCGTATCTGTTGCCGCAAAAGCCTCAAGTAAGAAGTTGAAATTAAAAGTTTCTACCTTTTCTGCTCTACTAATATTCGCTTTTACGCCATCCCAGATTAACGATTTTAGTTCAATGTCACTCCCAAAAACTAGAGGAGATAAAGGGACGTTTGCTTCTAAGCTCTTGGAGTAGATGAGGGTATCTCCTTTGATATCCTCGAGGTAGAGTCCTTCTAAATAAAGATTTCCTGAGAAGGTCAGGAATAGCCGATCTATTTCTACGGTCGTGTTGGTTTTTTTAGAAACGTAATTAACAACTTTAGACACGATAATATCTTGTCCCCACTGGCTTCTTATAAATAGTATAATACTTATAAAAAGCAGTAGAAGTATAGCAAAAACTTTGAGTATTCGCTTTAGAATTCCTTTTTGTTTCTTTCTCATTTGAAGCCGCAAATATCTGTAATTTTAATTTAAGACATGTGCTTTACTCCTCATTAGATTAACGCAATAGCATTGTCTGTGAGTTGAAGGTTCTGAGTACGTTTTTTGTAGTTGTTATGAATCTATTACAAAGTAAATTTTCAGAAGCAGCACGGTAGCTGTTCTTATTGTGAGACTATATGGGAATTAAACGTTGTCTGCATTTTTATCTTTATAACGCAACTCACCCAATTCAATACCAATAGCCGTTTTAGCAAGGATGGTAAATACAAAGGCTCCTAAAGCCCATATACCAATGGTAACGCCTATTTCTATTCCAGAAGGTAAGTATTCTACTATTTTACCGTAAGGTCCAGGAATAAAGCCCGGAACAATTAGTCCAAAGCCTTTTTCTATCCATATGGCAACAAATAAGAGTCCACAACATACATATAGTACTTTAAGGTTATTTCTAAATTTATTAAAAGTAAGAATTATGGTAGCTAATACGTTTATAGGAATCGCTGTCCAAATCCAAGGAAGTAATGCTGTTTTTCCGTGTAAGCCAAAAAACAAATAATAAGCACTTTCACTATGGTGCGTGGGCGCATAAAACTCTTTAAATAGCTCAGAAACAAGCATTATTAGATTTATCTGTGCAGCCACAGTAACAATCATTGCTATTTTTTTGATGGTTTTATCTTCTATTTTAAAAGCAGTAAATGTACGTATTACGGCTAGTACTAAAATGATTAAAGCGGGGCCAGCAGCAAATGCTGACGCTAAAAAACGAGGGCCTAATAACGCATTATTCCAAAAAGGACGCGCTTGTAATCCTTGGTATAAAAAAGCAGTTACTAAATGTATGCCTACAGCCCAAAATACAGATAGAATGGCTCCGGGTACATAAACACTTTTCTTTGCTTCTTTATTTTGATAGTGTTTAAACAGGATGTAAAATGGGATACTGATATTAATGAAAAGGTATCCATTTAACACGATAACATCCCAAGTTAGCATGGAGTTGGGGAAGTTAAAAACACCTATTCCAGGAATCATGTGCCATAGTACGGAAGGTCCGCCCATATCTGCAACGACAAAAGCCAAACACATTATTAAAGCGGCGACCGCTAGTCCTTCTCCAATTAATACAGCTTGTTTAAAATCGATATCTTTCAATACATAAGTTGGCATCACTAACATGACGGCAGCTGCCGCAACACCTACCAAAAACGTAAAGTTAGAGATGTAGAGCCCCCAACTCACACGATCAGACATTCCTGTAGCGCTCAGCCCTTCTTCTAGTTGAATGGAATAACAATACATGCCTATTAGCATTACAAGGGTTAAGAACCCCATCCAAAGATGGTACTTAGCAGACCCTTTAGTAATAGTATCTAAACTATCGATTACTAAACTTTTAAATACTTTAAATATTCCCATTATATGCTATTTAAAATCAATTTGCCTAAGAATCAATTGTTATTCTGAGCACTACGATTTATATATTTTCTGTTGTTAACCTGCTTTGTATTAGTCCATGAAGTACCAGAACTTGGGTTCTGTTCCTAAATCTTCTTTAAGTCTAAAGACTTTTTTATTTTCTAAGACCCATCGTATGGTACTCTTGGGATCTAAAAGATTTCCGAAAATTCTAGCGCCTGTTGGGCACGCCTCTACACAGGCTGGGTTTTTACCTTTACGCGTACGTTGCACACAGAAGGTACATTTTTCCATAACCCCTTTTTTACGCATTCTGTTTCCTAGGTAATGCTGATTTTTGTTTACCTCATTCTCTGGAACCTCTGGTTTACTCCAATTAAATCTTCTCCCATCATATGGGCAAGCTGCCATACAATACCTACAGCCTACACACCAGTCATAATCAATAACCACAAGACCATCTTCTTCTTTCCAAGTGGCTTGTACAGGACAAACTTCTACACAAGGAGGGTTGTCACAATGAAAACATTGCGTTCCCATATAAAAATGACCTTCGGCAGGTACCTCATGGTAGTAATTATCGTCTGCTTTATCAAACTTAAAACCTTCTCCGTCTTTCATTTCATGAATACGGATGTATTGCATTTCAGAGTTGCGATCTTGATTATTTTCTTCCACACAAGCGCTTACACAATTCATGTAGCCCTGACATTTAGAAATATTAAAAGCATATCCAAAAAGTACATCTTCGGCCGCATTTTCTGCGGTCATGCTTATGTTTTTATCTGTTCTTAATTCGTAAGAGCGCATTAAACGTTCTATTGTCCCTTGCTTTTCTTCATCAGTCATCAGCTTATAGTTTCCCTTAAACTGCTCTTCCCAATCAATCTGTGCTTTTTCTTTGCTTTTGTCACCGGTAGTTACGCTGCAAGAAGTACTTACGGCGCCAGCTCCAATAAGCAGGCTAGCGGTTAGTTTCCGAAAAGCACTTCTACGGTCCATTTTTACATCAAAGACTTGATCAAAACCATCTTTATGTCTTTCTTCTCCGATAGAGGCGTTGATCGCTGCTTCGTAAAATTCATCAGGACTTAACTCTTCATCTTTCTTAGGGGTGCTGCTGCAACTACCTTCGGCATTACCACAACCACAAGTTCCAGAAGATTTTTTAGTGGTATTTAGACCTAAATCTAAAGAGTACCATTTTTTATTTTCGCTCATACCTTTATTTTTAGTGATCTAAACCTTCTTTACGTTCTATTCCTTTTTGAGTATTGTATTGCACGGGCCATCTTGTTTCAAAGCTTGGACTGTGAGGATTATGGCAGTTGACACAAGTGTTTGATGCTCTTGGAGGAGCCCAGCCTGCTACTTTTTTACCATGTGCACCACCTTTCCAATCCTCAAATTGACTAGAGTGACATTGTGCACAGAGTTTATAACTTAGGTTGAAATCTATATTCTTACCTGTTAGGGTATTTAAGCTATTCATGTCTTCCCCGTTATGGCATGTAGCACAATCCATCGCATCACTATTGGCGTGATTTAATGTGATGTCCCAATGCGCTTTTTGAGCGGTTGTTCCTTTCATTTGCGAAACGGGTTTGCTATGACATTCGATACAGGCAAAAGATTTTATCTGTCCTTTTCGTTCTGGAATAAGAAATGTAAATTCTCCTTCGGTTATTTGTATGAGTTCTGTATCCATAAGCAAATCTTCAGAACTAAGGTTGCCGTGATAAGGTCTACTTTCTCCTTCTATCTTGTCCGATATGGAATGATACCCGTCTTTTTCTTTGCAAGAGAATAAGGATATTCCTAGAAGTAATACTACGTAATATATTAGCGTTCTATTTTTCATTTAATTGATCAAATTGTCTTAGAAATGTACTGGTGTCCACATTTGGTTGCGCATTGGTCTTTGGTAAATGGCATTGTCTGCAATTTATCCGTTCAGGGTGAGATACTCTTATTTCTTTTGGAGCACTAGGTCCTCCATGACATGAAATACAACTTTCTCGCATTTGCAGTTGATGAGGAATCATTGGCGGACTCCCAACTAAAGCATTATTTACTCCTAGACCCACTCCAGGAGGTTTTGGCTTAGAAAAGTTAAAATCTTTGAAGGTGGTATTGGTGTTTTTTGTTACATGACATTGCCGGCAGTTTACCATTTCTGGATGCGGAGTAATGGGAGCATACGCATCAAACTTGGCTACAAACCCTCCATTTTGATGACATTGAATGCAAGTATTACCTCCAAAGCTACGTTCTTTAGCAACAGGGTGAGGAATGCTTGGGGGTGCACCGGGATACGCTCTATTGCTGTAATAAGTAGCTAATGATCGTTGGTGGTCTTCATCAACAGGCATATTAAAATAATCTAGGCCTGCATCATCAAACCGTCTAAAAGCGCCACTTTCTGATGGAATGAAGTTCCCTGTAGGAGTTTCAATGACAGGAGTGTAGGCTTCTTCTAAACCTACTTGATAGCTATAATTCCAAATAACGATGAACGCTATAAAGATGGCTACAAAAAACGATATGATTCCAAGTCTTTTTTTCATAGTCTATACTCTTTCAACTTTAACCGCACACTTTTTGTAATCTGGTTCTTTAGAAATAGGACAGAAGGAGTCTAAGGTAACATCATTGATTAGCATATTCTCATCAAAGAATGGAACAAATACTTGTCCTTTAGTAGGTAAACCTCTTTCGTTGATAGATGCCGGTAATGTACAAGAACCACGACGAGAGGTAACCTTGATATTTTCTCCGTTTCTGATGCCTAGAGCCTTCGCATCGTCTGGATGAAACTCTACATAGGCATTTGGCATAGCTTGATGTAATACTGGAATTCTACGCGTCATAGATCCTGTATGCCAGTGCTCTACAACACGACCAGTATTTAACCAAAATGGGTATTCTTGATCTGGTTTCTCTGGTGCGTCTTCAAAAGGACGTTGCCATATGACGGCCTTACCATCTGGTTTTCCATAGAAATGAAAATCTTCTCCATTAGAACAAGCAGGATCATATTTAGCATTGTAACGCCATTGGGTAGACTTTCCATTTACATAGGGCCAAATAGCTCCAGATTCTTTCTTTAAAACTTCAAGAGGAGCCATATTATGTTTGGCACCTTCATGAAATTGTCGGTATTCATTATATATTTCTTCTACGTGATTCTCTTTACTATATGGAAATAAATCTCCGTAACCCATTCTTCTGGCTACTTCAATAAACATCCAAGCGTCTGGAGTCGTATCTCCAGGCCCTTCTACCATTTTATTCCAATGTTGCGTTCTACGCTCAGAATTACCGTATAAACCGTCTTTTTCTATATGCCATGAAGCAGGAAGAATAACATCAGCGACATCTGAGGTAGGCGTAGGAAATACGTCTGAAACCACTACAAAGCAAGATTTCTTTTCCATTGCTGGTCGGTAACGACTGGTTTTTGGTAAGGACACCAAAGGATTGGTTGCTTGTGTCCAAATGAATTTAATGTCGCCACGATCTACTGCTCTAAACATTTCTGTAGCATGGTAGGTAGGCTTGGCAGGAATACGCGCTACAGGAACTTTCCATATCCTAGCAGCCATTTCTCTATCTTTCTTGTTGGCTACAACGCCATGTGGCAGTTTATGTGTAAAGGTTCCCACTTCACGAGCAGTACCACAAGCAGAGGGTTGCCCTGTTAAAGAGAAAGGTCCGTTTCCTGGCTGTGATATTTTACCTGTAAGTAAATGAATATTGTACACGAGATTATTAATCCAAGTTCCGCGCGTATGTTGGTTCATTCCCATACACCAATAAGAGACCACTTTTTTATTAGGGTCACCATAAATAGCGGCTAAATATTTGATGTCTTTTACAGATACTTTGGAGTATTTGGCTACTTTTTCTGGACTATAGTCTTTTAAAAATTCTTTATAGGCTTCAAAATCTATAGCCTCTGGTTTATCGGTAAACTTAAATTTATCTTCTAAACCATAGCCGATATTAGTAAGCCCTTTGCTAAAAGTACAGTGCTTTTCTACAAATGATTTGTTGACCCACCCATTCTTTATAATTTCATAGCATATAGCATTTGCTACAGCCAAATCTGTTTGAGGTTCAAATAAAATAGAACGGTCTGAAGCAGTACTAGAGCGCGTAGTACGTGTGGCGAAATCTATAATTTTAGCGCCGCGTACAGCTTTTTGTTCTAACATTCTTGAAAATAATACAGGATGCATCTCAGCCATATTATTTCCCCAAGTCACAAAGTAATCAGCATGATCTATATCTTCATAGCAACCCATAGGTTCATCTGCACCAAAAGAGGTCAAGAAACCAGTAACCGCACTTGCCATACACAACCGTGCATTGCAATCTAGGTTATTAGTACCAATGGCACCTTTCATAAATTTAGAGGCAATATACCCTTCCGGTATCGTAGATTGTCCAGAAGTATACATGGCTACAGAATCTTTACCATGAGCAGCGATGGTTTCCTTCATTTTAGAAGCTACTAAATCTAAAGCTTCACTTATAGGCGTTTGAACATAGGTTCCATTTTTCTTTACCAAGGCATGCGTAAGTCTATCTTTAGATTGGATACACATAATTTGATGATACCCTTTTACACATAACAGACCTTTATTCACAGAGGAGTTAGGGTCGCCTTTAACGGCAACAGCTTTTCCATTTTCAGTACCTACAAGAATTCCGCAACCAACACCACAAAATCTACAAGGCCCTTTTTTCCAATCAAGTTTGGCATTTTCAGGAATCCCTTCTTCTTGTTCGCTGGCGAAAATAATTCCTGGAAACATTGATGCAGCTGCAGTAATTGCAGACATCATGGCCATTTTTTTTATAAAACTCCTTCTATTTGTTACAGAATCGTACATAGCTATATAATTATTGAGGGGTGTTAAAACCAGAAACTAGAGCCAATAATTTTAGACTACTTAAAGCTTCAATTTTTTCTTTTAGAATTTCTTCTTCCTTTTCGTCTTGAGTATCAGTGACTAATGCTAAAACATTTTGATTTTCTGCAGGAAGTACTTCGCATTGTCCAAAACCTTTTAAGGCTGTCATTAACTCTTCTTTTTTTCCTAGGATAGGATGGACTAGATAACTTTTAATTGGCATACAAAATAATTTGAATTAAGAACGAGGTGGCTTGTTTTTTTAACAAAACACTAACTATTTAGCAAAAATCTGAAAAGATTCATAATTAAAAGATGATAATTATCATAGTTCGTTTTAAACTTTGAGCGCTATATTTGAGCGGAAATAACGTATTTTTAGGACGATAAAATAATATAATGGAGAAAGGTTCTACTTTAATAAGCATAGAGGAAGCACAAAATTTAGTGTTGACATGTAGTTCTTTAGCAACTATATTATTAGAAGTACCTCTAACCGATGCTTTAGACTTTGTTCTGGCTAACGATGTTATTTCAGAAATTGATATGCCTCCTTTCCGGCAATCAGCTATGGATGGCTATGCCTTAAAAATTAGTTCAGAAAAAGCCTATACGGTTATTGGGGAAATAAAAGCAGGAGATCACGCTAATCCGCCTTTAAAAAATACAGAAACTGTACGCATTTTTACAGGTGCTCCTGTTCCTGATACTGCTGATGCGGTTATTATGGAAGAGAGAGTTGTAGTAGATGGCACGCGCATGTCACCACAGATGCCATTAGTGTCAGAAATGAATATACGTCCAAGAGGGTCGCAAATTAAACGAGGAGCTACGGCTTTAGAAAAAGGAACAGTCTTAAAAGGAGCACATATAGGCTTTTTAGCCAGTATAGGGGTTACTACTGTAACTGTTTATAAAAAACCATCTATAGGTATCGTTATTACGGGAAATGAACTTAAAGCTCCTGGTACGCCTTTGGAATATGGCGAAATATATGAGTCTAATGGTACCATGCTTTCTGCAGTATTACGAGAGTTAGGTTATTTAGATACCGCTATAACAACGGTTATAGATGATTATGAAGAAACAAAAAACACCTTAGCAGCAGCAATCAAAAAATACGATGTGGTTATGGTTACAGGAGGTGTTTCTGTAGGAGATTATGATTTTGTTGGTAAAGCGCTAAAGGCAATAGGAGTAGCCGAAATTTTTTATAAAGTGAAACAAAAACCAGGAAAACCCTTGTTTTTTGGAAAGAAGGATAGTACTGCTGTATTTGGTCTTCCAGGTAATCCTGCTGCCGCCTTGAGTTGTTTTTATATCTATGTATATCCCTTATTAAAAAAGACAGAAGGTGCCACTCAAACGCAGTTATTACGGATCGAGATGCCTATGTTAGAAGACTATAATGTTCGCGGAGATCGGGCGCAATTTTTAAAAGCTTATGTAAATGGCGCACATGTTCAAATTTTAGGAGGTCAGAGTTCAGCCATGGTAAGTGCTTTTGGAGATGCTAATGCCTTAGTATTTCTCCCCGAAAATACTACCATTGTAAAAAAGGGTACACCTGTTAAAATAATTCTATTACCTACAAAATAAGAAGCTATGAACGATACTAAAATTAGGAGTAGAATTTGGATTGAAGTAGGAGATAATGTGCTTATAGGGCAGGGGAGAGTAAAACTTTTAAAAGCTATTGAAGCTCAAGGGTCTTTGGCTAAAGCAGCAAAATCTATTGGGATGTCATACAAGAAGGCTTGGACCCTTGTAGATGCAGTCAATAAATCGGCTAAAGAAGCAGTCGTAACTAAAACGGTAGGAGGTACTAAAGGAGGTGGTACGCTAATTACCCCGTATGGACTAAAACTGATAGCAGCTTTTGAAACCATAAATAAAAACTGTTGGGAATTTCTAGACAAACAAATGAAAGAATTAAATCAATTATAAAATATGTCAACAATATATAAAAACGTCTTTACTCAAGGCGCTATTTCATCAGAATTTATAGCTCAAGCTATTGCTAAACATCAATCTAAAACAACAATAGGAGCTCATAATATATTTTTAGGACAGGTTAGAGCAGATACTATAGATGAAAAAGTAGTTGCAGCTATAGAATATTCTGCATATGAAGAAATGGCGAACAAGAAATTCCATGAGGTGCGAGAAGCTACTTTTGAAAAATTTGACCTTACCTGTATGCATATATATCATAGTTTAGGTGCCGTAAAAGCAGGAGAAATATGTCTCTTTGTTTTTGTTTCTTCACCGAGAAGAAAGGTGGTGTTTAAGGCCTTAGAATATGTAGTTGAAAAATTAAAAGCAGAAGTACCTGTTTTTGGAAAAGAAATTTTTGAAGATGAGTCTTATCAATGGAAAGTAAATAGCTAAAGACCTTATATTCTTGTTTAGAATAGTTGAAACTATATAAAATATAAAAGGGTGCAGACTTATAATTAAGTGAGCACTCTTTTACGTTCTGTAAAGAATATTAATCGTTCTTATTCAAATTGGTTTTAAAAAGTGTAGGGTTAATGGTAAGTTGTACCCATCCCCAATTATTTGTGTTATCATTAGCGCTACCTCCTTTTATTAAACTCATACTATCTGAAGCAAACATTTGAGAGTAGCCAACATTCAGTTTTACAAAAGGCATTAATTTTTGTGTATAGACAAGGTCTATTTCCGTACCTAAATAGGCATCAGCATCGGCAGCCAGATCTGCATTTGCGCTAAAATAATGTCCTTTGATAAGGAGATTAGATTTTTCTCCTGTCGTGATTACTGCTTTTGCATATAAATCATTAAGACCAACAGAATTGGCATGATTACCTACGTAAAAATAATCCATGAAGCCATTAAATTTATGATTGGTACCATATAGAGGAAAAAATGATTTGTTTTTTGCGTCGCCTTCTTGATCTGTACCACTTAATAATTCTACTCCTAAACCGTAGTTCACTTTATTAGCGTTGTAGGTAGCTTCTAAGGCAACTTGATATCCTGCGAGATCTGTAGTGGCATTTGCTTTTCCAAACTGATAGTAAGCGCTTCCAGCTATATTTACGCGTTCTATAGGAAATGTAAAATAAGAACCCAAGGTCTGTCTGTAAGAGACGCCATCTGCAATATCATTAGCATCTCCGGTAAAATCTTGGAATCCTGCATTTAAGAAAAGTAAGCTCGCAGTACTATTCTCCCATGATTTTTTCAGGTAAGCATATTGCATCGTTTTATACGAGAAAAATCCCTGAATAGTATACGCATTACCTTCAATAGCTTCTTGCTCCTGACTAAATGCACCACCTAGATCTAACATAAAATTATCTTTTCTATATTTAAGAATAGCGGCATCATGAAAACGTCCTTGCATAGCCCAATCTACGCCACCAAAAATTCGTTGGTCATCATAAGAAATTACTTGTCTTCCTAGTTTTGTAGACCAATTTTCATTGATTTGTAATGCAGCCCATGCTTCAAATAGCGAGAAAGAATCATTCCCATCTACATTTAGTAATTGTCTGGTATCTCCCCATGTGCTTACGTCTTGTAAGGCGATGAATACTTGTAGCTTTTCTGCTTCGTATCCAATATTTAAACGAGTACGTTGTTTTACAAATGCGGCAGGGTCGGCATCTTCTGAAAAGAGGGTACTGTAGCCATGGCGGTATTCAAAACGAGATCGTACATCTGCATTTATATCAAGCGTTTGTGCCGAAATTTGTAGTGTTGTCAAAACAAAAAGAAATAATAATACGTATGTAAATTTTTGGTTGCCCATAATATATAATTTGACTATTAAGCAGCAAAGATTATATATTTGGGGAGAAAGAAAGATGACTTTTATCACCTAAACTAAAATAATTTAGATACTTACAGGCCTACTTTTATGGGTAAAAAAAAGGAAGATTTTAAGCACTAGGATTCCACCCTAAAGCTATAGCTACTTGCTTATCTTCTTTAATGATAGACCGGATCATATAAGGCCTATCTAAGCCTACATTTCCAATAGTTTTCTCCATTGGTTCCTGGTCAATTAAAACCTCCCCTGTGAAATTATGCAAAGGTTGGTGTCCAAGACCATATCTGTTATCCACAACCAACAGCAGCATAAGCATCTTTTCAGGATCTGCAGTAGAACAATAGATTCCTAAAGAGTCCCAAAGGTATACGTTATTTTTAGTTTGTTTGATAGGTTCAATTCTAGAGGCATCACCTAAAATAGTTTTTAAGGTGCTGTAATTGGTAGGGAAATTTATGCTTGTTCCATTAATTGTAATTTGATTAGGAGTGCATGCTATTGTAAGCTCCTCTTTATTACCTTTTCTCTTGCTAACATCTCTAAAATCAAATATTCCCATATGCTGCAAGATATTATTTTTTTAAGAATAGTAAGGAATCATAATCGTTTCTTCTGCAGTCGTATTCTGAAATGCTTTATCGCTGTGAGATAATTGTATAAGAAATAGTAAAATAAGGTTACTCTTTCATTTTCATTTCTACAGTTATAGGATCTGTTGCATGTATTGTCCCTAATTTTGTAGGGATAAGGTAAATTCCCATTTCTACTTTTTTATCAGTTCTAAATTCTTTTGCAAGTGTTCTTAGGGGTTCTTGTTTTTTATCCTTTTCTCCTGTTTTGGGATCTATGGTAATTAGTGTGCAGCGTTCTGTTTTTAATACAGATACAAATTCACATTGGCCAATGGTAATTTTGGCAATAGTATTCTCTTCAAAGGGTTTAAGACCAGAAATAACGATATTGGCTCTAAAACGATCTATTTCTATGGCAGTTGCTAATTTTTTATTTAAAGAGTTTACTGATTCTTGCGTTATTAAATGAATTGGATGAAGGTCACAAAATGAAATAGCATTATGACCTGTTTGGCGTAAGTTGTCGGTATTAATTTTAATTAAGCTACAGTCAATTTCTAAAATACTACTTAACCAATTGTTGACGCTGACTGTCGCTTCTTTTCCCGAAGCAGGTTCTTTAAAGATAGCTACCTCAATAGGGTTTAAAAAGTCGTTTAAATCAATACTTTTTCTTTTTCCTCCATATTCTAATACCAAATTATCTTCTTTGAACTGTGTTTTAATTTTTAATAAAGTAGGGAATTCTCTAGCCGTAAGGACCTCCTTTTCTGAATTTAAAATTGCAAAATAGCGATCGTATTTAAAACCTATGTTCTCAACTTCAGTAGTTTGTACCGCAATTCCTTTTGCTGATTTTAAAGGGTATATATGTAGGGAATCTATTTTCATGTCTATAGCTTAGAAGCCGTTGTCACGGACCAAATTAAGTTATTTATTAGCAATCTAGGCTACTTCAGCGAGTTTTGCACAGCAGCACTACTTTTTCATCGTAGTTGCTTTTAGAATTACACCATTCTAGTTTTGTAGCAATTTTCTCAGGAACCTTTGTATCCGAACAATTTTTAAATCCAAATTTGGCATAGAACTCCGATAATTTTTCAAATGGGAGACACCAAATTGTAGTATGTAGAAATGGATTTTCATTACACAAATTTTTTACAATATGTTCAGCAACTCCTAAGCCTCTGAAATTAGGAAATACATAAATTCCCCCTAGTTCTATATGGCCGTTATCAATCCTAACGAGTCTACCAATACCTGCTTTTTCATTGTCTACGCTAGCTATAACAATATATTCATTTTCAAAGGTAGAGGCTACAAAGTTTACTTCATTATATTTTGAATTTATCCAAGATAACTCATCCTTTTTAGCGCTTTTTATGGTGATTTTTTTCATGCTAGTTTGTTTAAATGCTTGGAGCTACAAAGAACTAATAATGGGGTGTGAAATTCTGGATTACTTATACACATTCGGGTTATGCTTTTCCATATAGACTTCTGGATGGGGGAGTTCTGTAAATCCAAATTTCTTATAAAGCCATTCTGCCGTATCCGTTAGTAAAATCCACCTTCTTAAACCTTGTAGATTTGGGTGCTCCATTATTTCATGTATCAACCATGTGCTCAAGCCTTTCCCTCGGTATGCTTCTAGGACAAAAACATCTCCCAGGTATGCGATAGTCGCATAATCAGATATTATTCTAGCATAGCCTATTTGCTGGTTTTTATCATACAGTCCAAAATTTAAAGAATTGTCAATAGAAATCTTCAAAGTATGTAGAGGTATTCCGTGGCTCCAATCGGTTTCTTTGGATAGAAAACTATGAATTTTTGAAATATCTAACTTCGTTTTATCTGTAGACAGGGTATAATCTCCTCTATAAACCTCTTTGATTTTCAATGTAGTCTGTATTAATTATAGCTTTTATAAGAATTAAAAATAGCTATTTTTAACAACATACTATAAAAAGGCATAGCATACATTTGTTTCCATGCCTTTTCAAATATTTGAGATCGGTCATCTCTACATACCCATAGGTACTTCCATTAAAAGAATACGAGCATTTTCTGTAGCTTTAATCTGGATACTTTCTGTATCCCAAATTCCCAATCCGTCTCTTTCAGAAAGTTTTTCGCTTTGGATTTCTACTTCGCCTTCTAGGATGAAAGCATATATTCCATTCCCTTCTTTTTTAATGTTGTAGGTTGCCGTATTTCCTTTCGTAAATTTTCCAATATGAAACCAAGCATCTTGATGAATCCAAACGCCTTGATCTTCCTTATTTGGCGAGAGTATTTGGTATAACTCATTTTCTTTTTCAATGTTTTTTAATGAAATTTGGTCATATTTTGGTCGTATGTTTTTCTCTTTGGGAAAGATCCAAATCTGAAGAAATTTCACCTCTTTATCCTTGTTTTTATTTTTTTCTGAGTGGGTAACACCAGTTCCAGCACTCATAGCTTGAACATCTCCTTCTTTGATAATAGTAACATTGCCCATACTATCTTTATGCTCTAAATCTCCTTCCAGAGGAATAGATATAATTTCCATATTATCATGCGGATGAGTACCAAAACCCATTCCGGCTTGCACACTATCATCGTTTAATACCCGTAGTACACCAAAATTCATCCGTTCTGGATTGTGATAATTAGCAAAACTAAACGTATGGTGAGAATTTAACCAACCATGATTTGCGTGTCCTCTTGTTGCTGCTTTGTGAAGTATTGTATTCATAGTCCTTATATTTTGTTTCTTATTATTTAATAAAGAACCGTTGTATAGATTCTATATATACAGCAAAGATTGGATATTTTAGGAGGCGATGGAATATGAAAAAAGGGGAGAAGCATATGAAAATCCGATATGGACCTTCAAATAGGACTATAATCTGGGATAAATGTCACGTCCATACCTAATGGATACTATTCTTTTATCTCGTTTTTCTTAAAGTTAGAAGGAGATACCTGTGTATGCTTTTTAAAAAAGGCACTAAAATTAGCAGGTTCATTGAAGCCTAATTCAAACCCAATTTCTTTGTTCGATAAATCTGTAAAATAGAGGAGTCTTTTGGCTTCTGTAATAATTCTTGTTTGAATATAATCTTTAGCAGTTTTACCAATTTTTGCTTTGATTGTGCGGTTTAAGTGATCTGGAGTTATATGAAGTTCCCGGGCATAATGGCTCGTGGAATGTTCCTGTTTAAACGTATTATCTACCGCTTGTTTAAATTTTCTAATAAGATTATCTCCAGAGCTATCTACATCAGATGCTATAGGATTCATAGCACAACTTGCATTACATTCTATCAAAAGTAGTTTTAGGAAGGCGCCAATTGATAAATTTTTCATGATAGCCTCACGATGATGCCGTTTAAAAATCTCATCAGCAAAACTTTGTATGATACCAAATTGTTCTTTGTTGGGTTGTAGCGGCGGACTTTGCCCATAGTTATGAAATAGGTTTAAACTAGCTATAAATGATAAGGGGATAGAATTTTCTATTAAAAACTGATTAGAAAAAACCATGGAGTATCCTATTGATTTTTCAGTTTCTATAACTTGATGCACTTGTCCAGGAGCTACAAAATAGATTTGACCTCCAGATAAGGTATAGGTATTAAAGTCAATTTTATGAAACCCCGATGCTTTATCAACAATTAGAACGGTAAAGTAATTATGCCTATGTGGTGTATCAACTTTACCCTTTCGCTTGGTATAGATAGCCTCCATTTTAGATATTCCAAAACTAACGTCCTTATCTGGGTTAACTTTCTGGTATGTTTTGACCGTGCTCATTATTCCGTAATTCCTATTCTATAAAAATACATCTAATTCTCTATTCTTTTTAAGAAGTAGCTTGCAATTTATATAGGTGCTGTGCCGTAATGACAAGAATTTTTTGTTCCTATGCTCAAGATTGATGTAGCTATTTTAATACCGCACTTTTGTTAGTTCTAAAACATATAACGAGTTACCTACAGCCCTTACTTTCTTTTATAGCTAGCTTTTGATGATGTGCCGTCTGGGTGCACAAATTCATAGGTATAGTTGCCTTTAGTATCCCATCCGTAATTAATACTATGGCTAAGCGTATCTAGTTTATACGTCAGTCGATATTGATGCAGTCCTGTGTTTTCAAAAGCGGTAATTTCTGCACCGCGTAGTGGTCTTAAATCTGGTCTTACGCCTTTTGTTTTTGCTTGTGGTGTTATTTCATTTTCTGGTGCTTGCGTATTAGGATTTAGTGCTACTTTTCCTTTCATAGCAGCTATTAAATAAGGGTATTCTTTTATTGCATGATATTGATACGTACTATCAGAACTAAAGCGGCCCAAATTTTCATCTAACTGTTCTTTTGTTTCGCCATAAACAGGAAAGCCATCTAAGGCATAGGCAATAGGCTTGGTACCACCAACTTTAGCTTGTAAATGTACTGGTGGCAAATGGTAGTGATAATCATCGGCCCTTCCACAGTGTCCGCCCCATTGGTCTAATTCTCTAATAGCATTAGCGTCTTCACCACGGTTGTTTAAAGGATTAAATATAGGAATACCGTTTGCCGCAATAGCAATAGCACCTTTCATAAAATTATCTTTTGTAGAGAGCGGATTTTCTGCCAGTTCTGGTTGTAATGGAATAGCCCAAGCGTTAGCCCCTGTATAGTCATGATTAATAGGGACTTGTTGCTGCCAACTTGTAATTCCTGTCATCATTTCATGATCGGGAATGCCATCTGATTCGATATAAAAATAGGTGTCATCATATCTTGTGTTCACCTTGTCAAAAGCACCAAAAATGGAGGCTAAGAAAGGTACATCATTTGCGGCCATTTTAAGACTACTTGTGGAAGATTTACTTTTACAGGCGACAAAAACAACGAGTAGTGTTAACAAGCTAAAAGCCCAGTAAGAGTCCTTCTTTTTTGTTATGTAGTGATACATGAAAAGTGCAACTAATATTAGTAGTAGGCCCAAGGAAAGATATAAATTAATAGGAGGAACTATAGCATCGGATTCCTCTTGTTGCAAAACATTCTGTTCATGAATCCAATTAGATTTGTCCAGAATATACTGTTGCTCTTCGGTTTTGAAATCGCTGATATCAAACACAATTAATTCATGATCCTCATTACTCAGATATACTATTTCGTCTACTTTCTGTATGAAATCTGCCGTAATTGTTTTATTGCCTTCTACTAATTTCCAAACTTTTGTAGGAGTACCATGCCCGCCGTCATGAGCGAATAGTTGAACACTTACAAACTGTACTACTAGAAAAAAGAGTAGTTTTTTTAGTAATTTATTATTCATGAGCATCTATAAAATTTAAACTTGTTCTATCGAGTACCGTGGTTTCAGAAATGGCCTCCATGAAAGTATGGTAGTCCACTGTAATAGTATTAGCTTTCGGAAGCGCTTTGGGTACATCTTTTAAGGCAAATAGTGCAATGGTATAGCTATGTTCCCCTGGTCCTTTAGAACATGGCGAAGTATAAGAAACAGCGGTACCATCTTTATTAGCACCCATATACCAATTTGGATTATTGGCCATTTTATACGGGATCTCTGTTACAGTTGGGGCTATACCCCATAGCAGCAAATAGGAATTTACTTCTGTTTTGCTATCTTTCTTCGGATAATGATACATGACAATGGCTAGAGAATTTGTGCCTTCAGGAACATTAGACCAAGATAGCGGAATGGAGTTTTCTATATCATTTATTTTTTCTTCACATTTATAGTTGTCCAACAACTTACCATTTTCCACAGCTTTACTCTGTAATTTAAAATCAGAGTGTAGGGTTTCAAAATCATCATAATTTGTAAAAGAGGAAGCCTTAGCAGGGTTTTTACAAGAATTAAATAAAATTACTGCCGTGGTGATCCATAGAAGAACACCCCATATTGCGTTTACTTTTTTCATATTAATTAATAGTATAGCGTACTAATACTTCATTATCTAAGACCACGTTCGTAGACCAAATAAATTGAGCATCATCCTTGGCATCATCAAAAATAGAGGTGAAATTAGTGTAAGCAGGTTTATTATTTACGCCAATTGTACTATTAGTATAGGTAGATGCATTGGGCCAATTAGTATCATCAAAATCAGTTTTCATCCAATCATTAGGTAATTCCCAATGTAACGCATAAAATTCTGATCCATCTTGGCCACCACTAGTGTCACAATTTTCAGAATACCTATAGGCGCCATCTTCAGATACGCAGCTTAGATCTGTAATAGGTGCAGTATAGTAGGTTTGTGCTTTCCATTTTTCGTCAGTGGTAGCAATAATGTTGTTTTCTGTATCTTTTATTACAGCCACCATTCCGCCATCTCCAGCATGAAAATCCTTTCCTCTATTGGCTTCACAGCCTACACCAAGGTGTTCTTCCCAATCTACTAATTTCATGGCGATGGTAAAAGGTTTCTGAACTTTAAAGGAGACCACGCTAGAGTTAAATTCTGTAAAAGGAACTTTGTCTTTTCCAACAGCTACACCATTAACATACATTTCAAAATAATTATCAGCAAATATATAGGCGGTAAATACGTCTCCATCTTCATCAATTTCAATGGTATTTGGTGTGCCGATAGCAGACAAGGCTTCTTGCGGACTTGCGTATTTCTTTTCTTCGCATGAATTAAATAAATCTGCTGCAAACGGAAAAGTAGTATTGGTGTAATTTGTAGCGGCAGGTACCACCCATTTTTTTCCGTCTGTAGAGGTAATTTCACCGACATCTGTTTTTCTACCGCGCTCACAAGTATATATATCTTCGGCAGTGGTAGTGGCTATTCCTTGTGTAATACTGGCCGTTCCTTTATAATCAACAGCTATTTCTGCTGTGCTGTCTTGGGCCGACTTTGTTTTCGTTTTATTGTCTGCACAACTTATGATGAATGCAATACTAATCAATAAATAAAATGTATGTTTCATGGGGCATCTATTTTAAAAGTTCGCAGCATATTTCTGGAACTCATTGTACACATACTGATTTTCAAAATCAAAACCTTGAAGCAGACCTACGGTACTTCAAGGTTTAAGATAACTAATTAATAAAGGATATAAATATTATTTACTAAATTTTACGGGACACCCAATAGATTTCGTAAAATTAGGATTTGGTTTTTCTCCGTGCTCTAAGGCGCGAATAGCATTTTCTACATAAGTTACCTTTACATCTTTAGCGTTTTTAGCATTATCATCTATGGTACCTATGTATTGTACTTTTAGTTGGGCATCTAGTAAAAACACATGAGGAGTTCTTAAGGCTCCGTACTGAGGAACTATTTTTTGATCCGTATCTGCTAAATAAACAAATGGGAAGTTTTTTTCTTTAGCCCTTTTTTGCATCGCCTCAAAGCTTTCTCGGTCATTTGTAGCGCTAACATTTGGGTTGATGGCAACCACAGAATATCCTTTAGGGGCATACTCTTTATGTAATGAAATTAAACGATCTTCATACATTTTGGCAAACGGACATTCGTTACAAGTAAAAACAACAATATATCCTTTTGCATTTTTAATATCAGAAAGAGAAAATAGGGTGCCATCCACATTTTTAAGTTCAAAGTCAGTGGCTTTGTCACCAATTTTGTATCCTTTCATTTCACTTAAAGTTTCTGTTTGTTCAGGATTGTGACCTCCACCAGGAGGGCCTTTGCGTTCCCCATTTTCTGGGGGACCTTTTCTGTCTTGTGCTGTAACATTCATACTTGTCAATAGGCTAAAGACTAGCAGTGCAGCCAATAAAAATAGATTACTTTTTTTCATGTTCTTTGTTTTTTAGGATGTTATTAACTTCATTATTTAAGTCTTGAATATCTTGGAAAGCGCGTTCATGATAGGAACGGTTTTTAGCATTAAAAATAATGGTGAATGGTATAGCGCCAGACCAATTTGGGTAAATTTTATCAATCCAAGAATTAGCATCTGGATCATCCAATAAGACAACCTTGGAGGTAATCCCTTTTTTTTCTAAAAAGGGTTTTAATTTGGTATCTATATCTTCTGGGAAATCTAGACTTACTAATACTACCTCAACATTTGGATTGTTTTTTTCGTATTCTTGAAATACAGGTAACTCCTTAATACAGGGAGCACACCACATAGCCCAAAAATTGACAATATAAATCTTATCAGATTTGGTGTGTAGTAGGGGCTCTAAAGAATTAAAGTTGAGGATCGGAATAGTTTTGCTACTTCCTGAAGTTTTCTTTTTCCCAGCGGTAGATTGCGCATTAGAAAATAATACAAGTAATAAACAACTAATCAAAATCCGTAGTTTCATAATTCCTCTTTTATAATTTAAAGATGCGAAGGCTTACCATACTAAAGAATTGGAATAGATGTTTGGGGTCATTATCTATACGAAATAGCTAATTTTATCGATGAGATTATTGAACTCTATTTTGCTTCAAAATTTCATAGGTATGCTCTAGTTAGGACTACAATATTGTTTGTGAGGTCTCTAATTCTTATTGGAACTATTTTAAAGATGAAAGCGCGTGCTTAAAAATACGATGAGTTACAATAGTTTCTTCTGCTCCCGATTATTCTTCAGCAAATAAACGAGTTATAATTTCATCATTAATCCAATAATTTAGAAAAGGCCTTAATTTCAATACTCCAGGAATATGACTCCATTGCTGGTCCTCATAGACCATAAGTATTTTGAAATCTTTACTGGTTACTATTAATTTTTTATCGGCATCATAGGTATAACGCTCTCCATAAAGTTTTTTAAAGTGACTGGTGCCTTTAGCTATAAGTTCTTGCGTGGCTTCTTCTGTAAATTCAATATGAGTTTCAGAAACGTAATCTACTAAAGTATACGCATTGTCGGTATCAGAGACCAATTCGCCTATTGCTAAGGTTTTAAAATTCTTTATTTCTGTTTTAAAATTAGGATTGCTATGTAGTTCTCCAAGAAAGGAGTTGACTTGTGCTACCGGAATTTGTTCTTTTAGTTTAGGGTATAAAGAAGCATAGAATTCTTCCGTTTTCTTCTCTTCTAAAATTTGAAAAAGCGTGTTTAAATAGGTTTCTACCTCTTTTTTACTTTGGGAAAAATTAGCGGTTGTAAAAAGGAAACAGATACTTATTAGGAAGAACTTATTTTTCATGACGATGTAGATTTCTAAAGGCTCAAAATACGAATAATCAGAACCAGTAGTGCCAAAATACTACTCTTTAGGAGTTTATAGAAAACTAAATACTAAAAAACAACACATAGATGGGTTACAAGAGCCCTTATGTGTTGTTTTAGAATTTTATGATAGATTAATTAAAAATTGCTCCATTATGAAGTATCTGATTATGGGTTTGTAGACCATAACGCAGCGCTTTTCAGCATTGCTCTCCTTGGTAATTTTAATCCTGCAACTACTAACTCTGCAAAATCTTCTGGCTGTAAAACGCGGTCTTCAGAATCTTTATCTGCAATACCCAATTCAATAGTCATATCTGAGGCTATAGTGCTTGGAGTTAGTGTGCAAACTCTAATATTATTTTTGCGTACTTCTTTCATTAATGATTCTGACATCCCTATAACGGCAAATTTAGAGGCAGAATAGGCAGATACATTTGCATTTCCACCAAGGCCAGCAGTAGAAGAAACATTGATGATATCGCCTTCATTTTTAGCCAATAAGTGCGGTAATACTTCTTTAGTTACGTAATACATTCCCATAACATTGGTTTGGATAATAGCACTCCATTCTTTTACAGGCATATCATTAAAAGAGCCAAAGGCGGCAATACCCGCATTATTTACCAAAATATCAATAGTTCCTAATTCTTCAATTATACCTTTAATACTCTTTTTAACCTCTTCATAGTCGCCTACATCAAAAACGGCATATATAGCATTAACTCCTAAGGCTTTAATTTCAGAAACCGTTTCTTTCAAGACCTTTTCATTTCTTCCTGTGATTGCGACATCTATGCCTTCTTTTGCAAAGGCTAATGCCGTAGCTTTTCCTAAACCTCTACCGCCACCAGTAATAATGGCTTTTTTATTTTTTAAATCGTTCATTCTTTTTGTTTTATTTGTTACTGGTCCAATAATCCATAACGAAAACATCTTCTATTATTGGTCCTATATTTTCTACGAGCGCGATGTGTGCTTTATGAAATAAATAAATTTCTCTGCCATGCGCATCATTAAATGTTAAAGTGAAGGTGTGCGTAAATTTTTTACTATTGCCCTCTTCACTATCATTCAGCCCCCATTCTAAATGTATAATTTCTGGAATTTCATTTTTAAGATTTTCAAAGGCTTTTTCAGCTTTGTTAATTTGTTCTGCTGTAGCCGATGCTTTAAACTTAAGATGTACCAAATGTCTTAAAATTTGCTCATTTTTTTTCGCTTCTGGTGAAATTTTATAGGAGACAATTTTTTTCAGATCAAAACGATTAGAACCAGCGATAAGAAAGTTAGTGTCTTCTATTTTATGCGACCTTAAGCCATAATAAATGGAGTAACCAGTTTCTAAATAATTGATAGGACTTAAAATACCTTCTTTAGTTAGCTTTAGAAGCTGAATACTTTCATCGTCTCTTGTACCAACTGCCAGTACTGCTTCATTCGTATCTGTTGTTACAATTTCAATTCTTGTTTGTCCTTGTAATTTGGTTTTTTCATCATCTTTTAGTACAAAATGTGGAACCAAAGCCCCTTTCTTGTTTACTTTAAAAACACTTACACCATCCCCGTGATATACAAAGTTTGGTCTTTTTATAAATCCACCTCTTTTGTAATATTTATGATGTCTATGCCCTACAATTACATAGTTATTTTCACCAAGGGTTACCCCTGTTACTGGATAGGCACCTGTTAGGTATCTATCTGTAGTATTATCGCTAATATTATTGATGTTTTTAAACGTACCATTGTCATATATTCTGAAACTACTTACGCCGTTATCTTGAAATCCGCTAGTATATAAATACGTCTTTCCTTTAATTTTATGGCTAAACATTCCTATGATACCATCGGTATGTATGTTATCATCATCTTTCATAGAAACTACATGGGTTAGTTTTCCATCCGGATGTATTTTAAAACTACTTAAGCCCGGAGTTTCTTCTAAGCCACCAATAAATAAATAGGAGGCATTTTTCATATGAATCACCTGCAAAGTTATCGCAGTACCCAAGTGAGTTTCATTGGTGTCTTCGACTAAAGAAACACGTTCAAGGGTTCCGTTAGCTTGTATTTTAAAGGTTTCAATAGCATTACCGTGCTTATTGGCTACAAATAGAAAATGAGAATCACCGATAGCATCGGCTACCATTCCTCTTGCTGGTCCTGTTTGCTTGTAGAGTTCATGGCGGCTGATGGCCGTAAGTTTACCTTCCACCTCTAAGGCATATATGTCTATAGCACCATAGCCTCCTGCGTAGATATAATGTTTCCCTTCTTTCTCATAACTTGTAATGGTAACGGTATTCTTACCGGTGATACTCTGAATATCTTTTCGGTATAACATTAGATCATCAGTACTTTGAGCGAAGCAAATTTGTGATAAAAAGAATACGACATTTAGGAAATATTTTTTTAGAAACATCATGGTTTTAATTTTTAGTACGTTCATTTGTTGATGCTAGTATTGCTACCGCGCCAGCGATAGCAATACTTCTATCTTGGTCTATGGTACCACCACTGATACCAACGGCTCCTATAATTACGCCCTTTTTATTTTTAATAGGAATGCCTCCAGGAAATGTTATTAAACCTCCATTAGAATGTTCAATGTTATAAATGATACCTCCAGGCTGTGTTAAAGCTCCTAATTCTCCTGTATCCATATTGAAATAGCGTGCAGTCTTAGCTTTTTTAATCGCTACATCAATACTTCCAAGAAAAGAATCATCCATTCTCAAGAACGCTTTTAGATGAGCACCAGCATCTACCACAGCAATGTTTACTAGCGTATTAGAAGCTTCTGCATGTTTTTTTGCAGCAAGTAGAACTTCAAAAGCTTCTTGATGCGTAATGTCATTAGTAGCTTGTGCATTTGTTTTGCTAGAAAGTAATGACATCAGTATGATAATAACAATACATTTAATTGGGGTGTAAACTGTCATAAATAGTGTTTATAATTTTAGGCTACAAAAATTATAAACAAATTGGAGAAAAATGTTGAACAAGTTCAACACTATCTCTTTTCATGAATTTTTAGGCTTGTTTTTTAATTTTGCTCAAAAATTCATGCGTAATTCCTAAATAATTAGCGGTTTGTCTATCTGTAAGTTTAGCTACAATTTCAGGATAATTTTTTTTAAAATGATGATAGCGTTCTTTTGCTGTTAGGCTATGGTTTTGAACCAATCTTCGTTGCCAAGCGACAATAGATTTTTGAAACATAATCCTAAAGAATTTTTCAGCAATGGGTACCGTATCATATAAGGTAGTTTTATCTTCTTCACTAATCATTAGAATCTTACTATCTTCTAATGCTTGAATATTTAAATCTGATGGTTTGTGGTTCATAAAGCTGTCTATATCCATTAACCACCAGTCTTTCGCAGCAAAATATAGGGTGTTTTCGTTTCCTTTAGTATCCATAGAGAAGATTCTAAAACAGCCTTCTATGACAAATCCCTCAAATTTACAGACTTGCCCTTGTTGTAAAAGAAATTCTTTTTTCGGTATTGTTTTTGGTTGAAAGAAACTGCAAAACTCTTCTTGTGCTCTAGTAGAAAATTTGACATTCTTATTTATATGGGTAAGGAGTAAATCGTTAATCATTAATTGTTTATTGCTTAGGAAATGTACTGAAAAATAGGTTTGTTTAAGCGAAGCTATTTACGGGTGAAAATAAGAAAATAAATAGTGGATAGAAAAAATAGGAGCGTATCAAAATAATATAATTTGATGGCTCATGAGTTAGTTTTTATTATTTCGGTTTAGAAATAGCATATTATAGCTGGGCTACATTTTTTGAAATCATACTATACCAAAGTATACCAGCCCATAGCCAAAGCACTAAAATGTACAGGATTCTAAGAACTATTTTTGATGCAATTATTTTACTAGCGTAGTGCCATAGGAGTCCGCCGAAAATAAAACCAACAGCCCAAAACATCCCCACAAAAATCATAGCAGGCCATACCCAATCTCCGCTCCAATGATTAAGAGTAGGGTAGGCCTTAAAAAAGAATGACACCGGGTAATAGAGTCCGGCACCCAAAGCTCCCATACTTAGAAACCCTAAGGCAGCTGTGACAAAGAATGCAATGGCAGAAAACTTTGTGGTAAAAGCTAATGATTTCCAAAAATTGAGCATAAATTGATTTTAAATACGATACTTGCACTAATGCCTACTTGAATACAGGCTGTTACGGATTAAAAGAAACGGTTACAACATTTTACCTAAAATTTCTTTCATCATTTTAGCCGCTAAAAAAGCGGTCATTTTTTGAAAATCTTTAGGCGGATTGTATTCAACAATATCAGCGCCAATAACTTCTGTATCTATACTTTGGATTAAATTGATAACCTGTCTGGAGGTTAAACCTCCAGGTTCGTGATGCGAAACTCCAGGAGCATAGGCAGGGTCAAAACCATCCATATCTAAAGAAATGTATAATGGGTTTTTAAATTTAGGTATTTTGTTAAGATCTAAATCTTTCATTTGGTGTATTTCTACCTTGAATTTATCGGCCTGTTCTGCTTGGTGTGGATTTAAAGTTCTAATGCCTACTTGTACTAGTTTAACGGCAAAACCATTTTCCATAATTCTAGCAAAAGGGCAGGCATGTGAATAACTATCGCCTTCATAATCATTATACAAATCGCAATGAGCGTCAATATGAAGAATATCTAATTTTGGATATTTTTCATGATGGGCTTTAATTATGGGGAATGTAATAGAATGATCACCACCTAAACTTAGAATTTTCGCATCTGTTTTTAAGTGTTTTTTTGTTATTTTTTCTATATCAAAATAGTCCGATATTTCAAAATCGCCTTTGTCCTCAATAGCGTCATTTTCAATGGTTATTAGGTTCTCTGTATACATATTTGCAGAACCACAATTTAATACTTCGCATATAATTGGAGGTGCCAGTCTAGGTCCTTTTTCATAAGAAGATTTATCATCAAATTTTATTCCTTGTATAATTATCTTATTCATACTTATCTTATAAAAGTTAGCTTAATTTTTGTTCGCTACCGTTTGCTTATGGATTTATACTTGAAGTATATGGAACCTCTCGTGTCCGAGAATCTTTACTCTTTAGATTTTACGGTAGCTTTTTTAGTATTGTTTAAATTGTACTCTACATAGACCATAATAAGGTTAAAGGCTAAAAAAAGAACAGGATCAAAACTGATTAATGACTCGTCTAAATTTAGAATATGTAAGATAAAAAAAGTTAAGGGAACCAAGGGCACTAATATAAATATGGAAGAGGTTAAAATTGAAAATGTTTTAATAAGCCTAAACGTGTTTTCCAATAGAAATATCTTTGCGTATGTAACCATACGGTAGGTAGTGCTTAAAACAAAAATGAGTATAGCAATATCAACACCTTGCAAGATAATGTTGCTATCATCGAAATTAGGAACTACTAACCAGCGTTCATAACTAAAATAGGCGATAACCAAAATACAGGCCAATAGTCGGTAATAAAACATCTTCTTGTTATTAGAAATAAGATGATATAATCTTAAATGACGTTCTTTAATTCGGTCTTTTATGACCTCAGGCACCTTTAAAAAAGGATTTAGAACTCCTAGTATTGAAAATAAAACAGCAATAACAACCTGAAAATTTAGGTCATCATAAAAACGGGAGTAGTAGGAAGAATTGTAGGTAGCGAGTTCAAATTGAGATAACACAATGTTCAATAAAACCAGAACAATCAAAAAAATATGAAAGTACATTGGATTTGAATAAAAAGGGGACATTGAACTTTGTACGGTATTGGTGTTGGATTGGAGTAGGTCTGTTGAAAAAGTAGTAAGCAATTTTAAAAGTTTCATTCTTGTTTGCAATAGGTAAACACCACATAACAAGAAAAAGGAGAAACCACTAATGAATATAAAAAAAATGACCACATTAGGTTCTTCCAGAAGAATAGCTAAAACAACAGAAAGACAAAGTAATGCCAAAAAAAATAAAGAATTTTCAGCATGAGCTTTTTCGTTTTTTTCTTATTTGATTTTTTCTTCTTCTTCATAGCAATATTTGAAATCCTCCGCAAAGTATCAAATTATAGGAAGTATAGCTGTACAATAACTCAATGGAAAATAATTATGTGCATTACCAATACTACATCCTCATTTAAGTACGAATATCGTGATAGTTTTTAGCATTTATATTTATTCTTTTGTAGGAACTATATCTTCTGTAATGGTATTTTTGAAATTACGTAATGCTAGTTCCATAGCCCACCAATATTTCTTTTTTGTAAGGAAGGTCCAATCCAAATAATCAAACAATCCTAGATACACCCATTCCCAAACAATACAATTAAGAAACATGGTCTTAGCTACTTTTTTCTGAATTATCGGTAATTCTATTTTAGAAATGCCATTTTCAGACAGTTTTTTTATAGCCGCTATTCTTTCAGTTTCTTCAAATGCGGTATCTAAATACGGGCGACAGATATGCTCCCAAATATCAAACCTATTACGTGAAGAAATGTTGTTTTCTTTCGCAAATTTTTCTAAAACAGTGGTACTTTCATTTTTTAGAATTATAACTTCTTGGTCTTTATAAACCAGAGAAGGAGGAATAGTGTTTAAATTTATTTCAGAGATATCTTTAGCTTCAATTTTTCTTGATTTATGTATCGAACTGTACTTGAAATAATAACCCTTTGGAAACAGCAGTTCTTTCTTCTTAAATTCAATACTTATATTATCGTAAGTCGTACTCATGCTTTATGGGTGGATGAATTTTTCGTTTCTGTAGTTTGCAAGAGGCCGTAGTTGATAATTCTTCTTAGCTCAATGTAAGCACCTAATCATTCCTGTGTAACAATTCATATTATTTGGAACTTTACAGTGTAAAAATAGCAAAGCTCTTGGAGTAGCACCACCCAGTTTACAGTGAATAATGCTGAGGATAAAAATTTTTAAAATGACGGTTCTAAAGGGATTCTTACCAAGACTTATCCCTTATATGGCGAAAAGCTTGACTAAACTTTTAACTTATTTTGTTGGGGCTCTTTAATTTTCTAATAATTATCATCTCTTCAAGTTTATGTGTTCAAGTTAATAATTTGCTGTAATTGTAGTAAAATTATAAGTGGGCGATACTTATATTTGTTAGTTAGATACTGACGGTACTGTGGTAATTGTGAATTGAAAATAAATGTTTCAATTTACATCCAGATAGTAGCAACTTTATCTGTAGACATCAAACAATACATATCTTAACACTTTGTAGATCATTTAATTATGAGTGACAAATTACAGCAAGAAAACGTGGCTTTTTTAGAAGGAGGAGGTCAAATGGGAGAACTAATGCGAAGCTTTAATTGGGCTGAAACAGCATTAGGTACTCCAAACTCTTGGCCACAGAGCCTTAAAAGCACCTTGTCCTTGCTCTTAAATTCCCATTACCCGATGTTGTTGTACTGGGGAGCAAATTATTATTGCTTTTATAACGATGCTTTCAGAATAAGCTTAGGTAGTAAAGGTAAACACCCTAGAATTTTAGGAAAAGAAGGTAAAGAATCTTGGAGTGAGATGTGGTCTACGTTGGGGCCTTTATTAGATGGTGTTTTTACAGATGGAAAACCGACATGGAAAGAAAATTTATTTTTACCTATCAATAGAAATGGTACCCTAGAAGATGCTTATTGGACCTTTGGTTATAGCGCCATAAAAAATGAAGAAAATGAAATTTCTGGGATTCTAACTATTTGCACGGAAACAACTAGTAGTGTGGAAGCTGTACAGAAATTAAAGGCGAGTGAAGACGAACTTAAGTTTGCTATTGATGCTACTGATTTAGGTACTTGGGATTATGATCCTATTCATGATAAATTAAAAACAAACGCGCGCGTAAAGAATTGGTTCGGTCTAGATACAAGGGAAAAAATAGAACTACACCAAGCTACCAATGCTATTATTGAAGAAGATCGGCAGAGGGTCAATGGGGCTATTCTAGAAGCTTTTGAGATAAAATCTGGCGGCAAGTATGATATCACCTATACCATCAGAAACAAACAAACGGGACAAGAACGGTATGTTCGAGCACTAGGGAGAGCATGGTTTAATGATAATGACATTGCCTACCGTTTTAATGGAACTTTACAAGACATCACCGATCAACAGAAAAGTATAGAACAATTAAAGCTTAATGAGAATCGTTTTAGACAATTGGTCAAGGAAATACCGGTAGGCATCTGTATTATTAGCGCTAATAATTACACGGTTAATGTGGTTAATGATATGGCGCTTTTTATTTGGCAAAAGACCTTAGAAGAAGCGCATAATAAGCCTTTGTTTGAGGTGTTGACAGAAATAAAAGCAGGAATACTCCCCATATTTGAAGAACTTATTGTCACCAAAAAAGCACAGTTCGGAAATGAATATCCTTTTATACTGGAGCGCAATGGTGTAAAGGAAACCGGATATTTCAATTTTATCTTTGAGCCCATTATAGTGAATGGGGTAGTTTCTGAAATTATGTTGGTAGCTTTTGAAGTTACCCAGACAGTAAAAGCAAGGTTTGAGTTAGAAGAATCAGAGCGTCAATTCAAGAATTTTGTCATGCAGTCTCCTATAGCTATGGGAATTTTGAGAGGGAAAGCTATGAAAATTGAAATGGCGAATGAAAGCTTACTAAACACTATATGGCGTAAGGAAAGGCATGAAGTAGAAGGAAAAGGGATGTTAGAGGTGTTTCCTAACTTAATTACTTCTAAATATCCTGAAATTATTAATGGGGTTATGGACACAGGGAATCCCGTTTCTGAAAAAGAATCTTTCGTATCCTTTAAAGATGATAATGGGTATTGGGAGTTTTACGTAGATTATGATTACATTCCTCTTAAAGATCTAGATGGTGTTGTAACGGGAATTATGTTTACCTGTACCGATGTTACGGACCGTGTGCAAGCCCGTAAAAAGTCAGAACTCTTTTCTAAAAATTTAGAGAAGCAAGTTATTCTTAGAACCAATCAATTGAAAGAGGCCAATGATAAACTGCAAATCTCTATTAGAAGTCTTGAAAATAGAAATAAAGAATTAGAAGCCTTCGCTTACGTGTCTAGCCATGATTTGCAAGAACCGCTGCGCAAAATTCAGATGTTTGCAGATAGGGTAGCGAGTAGGGAAATAGCCAATTTATCTGAAAAAGGATTGCAAGATTTTAATAAAATTATTAGTTCCGCAGAGCGAATGCGAACATTAATTGAAGATTTATTAGCATTTTCAAGGACTTCTAATCAAGAAGCTAAGTTTGAAAAAGTAGATTTGCAAGAAGTACTTTTGGAAGTGATAGATACCCTATCGGATAAAATTAAAGCTACAAAAACCACCTTAACGCATGATTCATTGGCAATCGCTACGGTAATCCCCTTTCAAATTAGGCAGATATTTCAAAATTTGATAGAAAATTCCATAAAATTTGCAAAAGAAGAAGAAGCTCCAAAAATTAAAATTAAAACCTTAATTGTTCCAGGAGAAAATTTGGGACATTTAAACCTCTCTAGCGAACAGACTTATGCAGAAATTTCTTTCTTAGACAATGGTATAGGATTTGATCCAGCGTATGCAGAACAAATCTTTGAACTCTTTAAAAGGTTACATGGTAAGCTGGAATATAAAGGAACCGGGATTGGTTTAGCTATCGTTAAAAAGATCGCAGAAAATCATCATGGGGCGATTATTGCAGTGGGGAAAGAAGGAGCGGGAGCGGAGTTTAAACTTTATCTACCTTTATAAAATTCACGGTCTATAAAGCAGTAACAATACTGTTTGTTGACGTATAGTTGGTGCTCATCATTTATACGTCAACTTTAGAATAAGGCTTGCTCAGGAATAATTCTGATATGTTACCTACCTACATCTTCTAAAAGCCAAGGATCTATGTCATCCTCATTACTTTTATGTAGGACCACCATATCTCCAGTGGTTTCAAAGATTACCGCTTTAACTTCAGAAAGTTTTACCACGTTTGCTTCTCTTAATTTGGATCTTAAGTCTCCCTCTGTTACTCGCACTTTTTTTAGGTTTTCTTTGAGAATGGTACTACCATCCATGAGTAAGGTAGGTTGGTTGTCTATTAATTTTCTAAAGGGCTCATACCTACGTAAATATGCCGCCGCTAATTGAAGTCCGTACACCATCACTAAACCTATGGCACCCTCTGTTAAACTCACAGAATTAGTTAAAACCGTTGTGGCCACCATAGAACCCACAGATACCGTCATTGCAAAATCAAAACTAGACATTTTTGAAAAACTTCTCTTTCCAAATAAACGAGTGTATAGAATGATGGCCAAATAAATACCTATAGCAGAACAAACAATTAGGAACAAGGATTGCTTATCAATCGTTAAAAGCTTATTGATTGCAGAATTAGAAGAAATTTTTAAAGTACCATAAAGTATCATAAGAAGTTTTATTAGGTGGTTAGACTGTTTTTTTTGAAATATTAGGACTATAAAATTAGGACTACGGATCAATTTCTATTGACTGTAATCCACAAATTGGGTGTTTTATTACGCTAGGGAATAGTTGCTGTAAATTCTCTGATAAGAGAATGATAAGCTATCTTTTTTTGAAGTAACAGGGTTCATTATTTAACGGAATGGGTTCATTAACCGTGTTGATTTATACTAAATTTATTTTCAATCTGGAGTGATGTGGTGCTATCTAAAATCAGATCACTCTCGGTATAACGAATAAACAATCTAAATATAGAAACATGAATCAAGATATAAACAACACCTTAAATGAGATTACTGAAATTCACTTATCCTTAAAAGAAGTTTATCAAAAACTTTCTGAAGAAGCCACGGGAGAACAACAAGAGCATTATAAGGCAAAACAAGAGCATTATGAGACCTTATCAAAAGAAATGATTCAGCTGATTTATAATTTAGGAGGAAAATACATTGAATGTAAGAATCCAACAGAGCATGAGTTAGAGGATCTTGTTGCTATGATTAGCAATAAGAAAGATACTGTATCACTTGAGAAGGTGGCAGAGAAAACGGATGAATTTAAACAGATGGCGAGAGAAAAATATGAAACGGTACTCCAAGAACATCAATTTTCACAGGACGAAGAAGAATTACTCAAAAATCATATACATAAATTATAAACGCATTGTTGATCATTCTATGGAGTTAGAAGAAATTATAGGAACATTGGCGGGCATTTTTACAACAGGCGCCGCTGTGCCACAAATAGTAAAGGCATGGCGTACCAAAAAAGTTAATGATGTTTCACCTTATATGTTTTTTGTTCTTATCATGGGTGTTTCACTTTGGACTCTCTATGGAATACTCCTTGAAGATGTGCCTATCATCATCACGAATGGTATTTCTACTTGTTTAAATGCTGCAATGCTTCTATTAATAGTTAAGTATAAGCGTAAATCTGTTTAATTAGAAAAATTTTATAATAGAGAAAGCGTAGTTAGCACCATACTAACTACGCTTTCATTTTTTGTATTCTAGCTGTCTGTATGACTATGATACCAAATTACTTTTTTCTTGAAATGATTTGATGAAGTCTTCTACAACAATACGACTTGTTAATTCACAAGACTGTAGTCCAAAAGAATAGGGTCTTACTCCAGAGGTGTGGGTAAACGATAAATCATATAAATTAGGTACTTCATTTCCCGAGACGTCGATAAGTTGAAAATTAGTGGAGACATCAATACCATTTAATTTTAGATACCAGCTTTTTTTATTTTTGATAAGATTAAACTGATGCTCTTCTCCAATCAGATCATACATTTTTTTTATGCTTGCTACTTTGCTTCTTGCGGCACGTACTTTTCCACTATGGACTAAAGATTGAAAAGGAAAATTCTTTAGTGAAATTGATTTTTGCCCAGAGCAGGTGATAAACTTTTTATAGCTTATCTTTTCATTCCCCACCTCAATGCTAGTTTCTTTCAGGTCGCTTGTTTTTTGATCTAGAAGCTTTACAGCGCCTTTCTTTAAACTTAGCTTCCCTTTTTTGTGTAGTGCAAGCATTATTTTAGCAGATTCTAGAGGCATGGCAGCAATGACATTTAATAAGAAAGGCATCACTTGTTTGTTGAAGGTATAATGATCTTCGGCCGATAAAAGTTCTGCATGAAAATTTAAGGTGTACATTAAATCATCAATCACCTCTTTCCAATAAATAGGTTGCTCTTTTTTTATGGCGCTTTGTGCTTCTACAAGTTCTTTTTCCATACCCTTGAAAGGATCTGGATATTCGTGTTTTTTGGTCATAACAGCTACAAAATCTAGAAATCCAAAATCATCGTTTTGTAATTGGCCTACCACATCAAGCAGGTCATCTTTGAATAACGCTTTACGTAAGGCAGGCTTGCATACCAAATTAAAATAAGTATCTAACCCTAGAAATCCGTTTTCATCCAATATATCAAGCAATACATTTTTTGTAACATGTCTATAGACTTCTCGCATAGGCTCTTTTTGTTCGTATTGCAAATGAGGCAACCAACCATTAAAATCGTGCATAACAATAGTAAATTGTTCCGTGTTTGCATCTGGAATGTATTCAATTTCAGTCCCCTGTTTTTTAAAATGACCATGTCTTCTAGAGAGGGAAGAGACCACATCAAAAGCGCTCAAAGAGGCGCCTAAAATACCTACCGTATAATTATCATAAGTACCTTTTTTTGGTAATACTTTAGTAATAGGCCAAGGCGATGCAAAATATCCTAGCTGCGTATTATCCTCATTAATCCATTCATGACCTGAAGCAATAATTACCCCATTACAGGTAATGCTGCCCCTATCTTGTATGACGAGCTCAAATTCCTGTGCCGTTTCTGAAGCTATGATATCTGTAACTTCCGCGTTGCATAATTCTACAACTTTGATATTGGCGTTTTCTAAAAGGCTTTTGTAATGTTCATATTCATTTTTGAAATACTGCCCTAAGACAAGTCTAGGATAGACGGCAGTTTCAGAAATCTTGTCCGCATCTATTTCTAATGCTTTTAGTGCTTCTTTAGGTTGCTCTTTTAACCAAGAGGCTAAAGACTGGCTCAAAAAAGGAATCTCTTCAGAGGAGATATTAGACATATTACACAACTCCGTATATTTCTCGGAATACGGCATGCCAACGCCTGCATTCGTTTCTTTTTCTGTGATATATATGGTAGTAATTTCTTTAGAAATTACCGTACTATTATCGGCTATGTTTTTTAGAACGTAGAGGGCTGTTGGGCCACTACCTACAATACCTATGCTTTGTTTCATAGTGTTAGTTTAAAATATGAAAATTTACTATAAAAGTAGTTTTTGATAGGCATTCTAATTAACTCAAACACCAAAAAGAAAAACCCTAAAACAATGTAGTATACTAGATTATTTTAGGGTTTTAAAAAGTAAATTAGAGCCTTATAAGGTATATATTTGGCAGCAATATCCGGGAATGGTCAGTTTGCCAGTCCATTCTTGACCATCTGTTTCTTCCTGAAAATGATTAATCCCTTGGATCTCCAAGTCAGAAAAATCGGGATCGTAACCATTCCACGAACTGTTAAAACGCAACTTCCAATCGGCATTCTGTTCCAAACCAATTCCATAATTTTGGTAATCTATAGTACTAAAGTTTAAAATAACAAGTACGGGTTCTTTATGATCTCTATCTTCTCTAATGTACGCCAGTATTTTGGTCTCATTATTAAAATGGACTATCTGAATCCCTTGATCTCTTAGCCCTGCAGTTCTATCATGTTTACCTGTTCTTAAGCAAATTAAATCTCGAACCAATTTCTGGATGCCTTTATGTTTTTCAAATTTACTCCAATCTAAAGCTTCCGTATCTTGAAAATATTCATCTTCTATAAATTCTTGTCCTTGAAACAGCATGGGTATTCCTGGTGCGGTTAAGGTTAAAGCTATTCCTAAGACAGCGCGTTTTTTAGCAAAGGCGCTCTCCGCATCTCCAGGCTGTATTTCTTCCGGAACTCTTGCTTTACCATTGGCCACCTCATCATGAGATTCTGTATACACAATTCTAGTAAAGACATCTGTACTATATTTAAATTCTAAAGCATCTACAATTTTTTGTAAATCTCTAGAAGTATCATAAGGATCTTCTAGTACTTCTCTCACGGGGTGTACAAAATTCATATCCCATTGGCTTCCATAACCTAAGCCATTGTGTTCAATGGGGTCAGTCACGATATTATCTCCTTTTAAATCTTCTGCAATGGTGAGTATGTGAGGATATTTCTCTTGTAATTCCGCATTTATATCACGCATTAAGATATTCCCTTCTTCAATTTCGGTATCATAACCTAGTCCACCACCCTCATAACGTATATAGGAGGTAGCGTCCATTCGTAAGCCATCACATTTATATTTTTCAATCCACATTAAGGCATTATCTCGAAGGTATTGCCGAACTTCTGGTCTGCCATAATCAGGTCTAGTATCTCCCCATGGCGTAGCGCTTCTATGGTCATTATAAAAATAAATGCCTCCCTTATCATTTTCGCCCCAACCATCAAATTGCCATAAGTCCACATCGGAAGGTCCTAAATGGTTATATACCACATCTATAATTACCGCAATACCTTTTTCATGAGCAGCTTTTACCAATCTAGCAAAAGCATCAGGACCTCCATAATCTTGTTCTATAGCAAACGGATGAGCAGGATTGTAGCCCCATGAAATACCTCCTGCAAATTCGGCAACGGGGAGTAATTCAATACAGTTTATCCCTAATTTTTGTAAATAGGGAAGTTTTTCTATCACACTATCAAAATCAGCCACTTCGTTAGGATCTTTTCTATTGAATGTACCTACATGCAATTCATAGATAACTAATTCATTCCAGTGGGCCATTTTAAAATTATCATCACCCCAATCAAAATTCAATGTTCTTACAATAGAGTTTCCTATACTACTAGTAACTTCAAAAGCATACGGGTCATTACGTTCATATTCTTTACCATTGGCATGGATAATATATTTATACTCGTCACCTTCTTTGACCGAATCAAAGGCTGCTGCCCAGTACCCATTTTCTTCTAAAGCGAGCGGCATGTTAGTACGCTTCCAATCATTAAAAGAACCCATTACAAAAACTTTTTCAGCATTTGGAGCCCAGACTCTAAATGTTGTTTTACCATCTTTTAAAACAGCTCCCATTCCCTGAGATTTGTTGATGGTCATATCCATCTCTTTATATGCTAATTCAGCCATTTTTTTATATTTTTAAGTACTTGTTTTCTTCCATCTAAAGTAGCCTTAGTACCTTAGTATCAGTACCCCTAATAGATTTTTTGTTAACCCTAATTGCTTTGTGCCTTATTATTTTTAGGAGCTTTGCATGTGTTGCGATTGTGTTAAATCTTATATGGAATAGAGTATAGCAGCTCTAAAAAGGAATGTACTTTTCAGACCTTAAAAACAAAAGAACTAATGGGCATCAGTAAGTATACAAAAAGAGCAATTATTGGCGGGGTAATTTCTTTAGTGGCCATCATGACAGGAACCTTTTTATTAGGAGAGTTGAGTGGTTATGAAGCAAAAGTGTTAATTAAACATTCCTTATCAGGATTAAATATGCTTTGCAATACCATTGTGTTGGCTTCCGCTACTATTTTGGCCTTACTGTTAACGCTCTTGAGTTTGAGTTCTGCCTCGAATACAAAACTGAAAAGAGATCATTATTTACATGTGCTACAGATTGCTAAAATAGACACCGCGGTTTTTATTATCGCTTTGATTTCGTTTTTAATCTTTAATCTTCCTATTACAGAATCTGATAATGTTCCGGATAATTGGTTTAATGCAATTTACTATGGGAGTTTGATTGTTTCTAGTATCTTAAGTTCAGCATTAATTGTTGTTGTGCTGATGCTGTATAATACCGTAGTAAATATTATAAGAATTGTTGGGTTAGGGGAGAAAGATCATCCGTTGACTATAAAAAAGGACACCACGGATAGCGAGGAGCAGTCGTAAAAAAAGAGAAAATTTCAACTTGGAGTATTGAAATTTTCTCTCTTTTCTTAAGTCCTTTTTTTAAGTAGTCATTAACCACCCACGACAATACCGCCATTGATGTGTAAAATCTGTCCTGTCATATAACTAGAGTCTTCTGCTGCTAAATACACATACGCAGGAGCAACTTCCGATGGTTGTCCGCAACGACCTAAAGGCGTATTTTTTCCAAAATCTCCTATGCCTGTCATGGTAGCAGGAATTAAAGGTGTCCAAATAGGGCCTGGAGCTACACCATTTACAAGAATGCCTTTTGGCGCTAATTGTGCAGATAATGATCTTGTAAAAGAAGTAATAGCTCCTTTTGTGGAGGCATAATCTATAAGTTCATTATGACCCTTGTATCCGGTGACTGAAGTGGTATTGATAATTCTAGCCCCTTTTTCCATGTATTGGTACGCCTGTTGCGTCAGGTAAATCATAGATAAAATATTAGTTCTAAAGGTCTCTTCTAAGTGTTTAATAGAAATTGCAGAGAACTCTTCTTCTACATATTGTGTTGCGGCATTATTGACTAAAATATCAATTTTACCGTAGGTTTTTATCACAGTCTCTATAAGATCTTGGCAGTATGTAAAATCTTTAAGGTCGCCACTAATCTTGATACAGTTTTGGCCTTCTTTTTCTATCATATCGGCTGTTTCTTCCGCATCTTTACGCTCGTTTAGGTATGCTATAGCTATATCTGCGCCCTCTTTGGCATAATGTACCGCTATGGCGCGTCCAATACCGCTGTCGCCACCCGTGATTAAAGCTACTTTTCCTTTTAGTTTTCCACTACCTTTATAAGTAGATTTTATGATCTCAGGCTTTTCATTCATGGCCGATTCCAATCCTGGTCTTCCTATTTCTTGTGCATCTTTTTCTTTTAAATCCTTACCCATTAGTCCTAGTTTTAAGTGTTGAATTGTTATGTTGAGTGCTATCCATATATATGAATAGTCCCTACAAAGAAAAACTTGTTTATAGAAAATGATTGATGCTAATGCATGAAAAGTTACCCTAATCTCATCTAGAGTAGAAATTTATAGCAATAGTTAATAAGGAAATTATAGGCGTGATGCAGCTTATACTTTAAGGATAAAGTGCTCTCTCTGAAAGTTGCATAAGAAATCTGACCAGTTCATACTCAGAATTTTCTGCATACAGTTCTTTAAATCTTGAAATCGGTTAGGTTTAATTACATAAAGATTGGCCCCTTTTTCGTAACAACATTGGATGTCTAGACCACTAGAAGAAGTAGAATACATAGCCACAATAACATTTTTTAGTGTTGCATGGCTTCTAATTAGTTCTAGACATTCTGTACCATTCATAACCGGCATGTTTAAATCTAAAAATATAATATCGGGGATGATATCACTATTGGCATCAGAAAAGCATAGCGGTTCTTTGCCATTCGCGAATTCTCTCAACTCAAAATTTACGTCTAAACTTTCTAGTCCTTCTATAAAGAAAGATCTATCATCTTCATCGTCATCAACTAACCATAATATCAATTTTTTGTCAGTCATAGACGCAATGAGATTAATTTAATGTGATTGGTAAAATTAGGTTATTTTCCGATTGAGTACCTCAAAAAAATAAAGATTATCAATTCTTAACTTTAAATTAATAAATAAAATTGATACTAACACCATGGTTCCTTCATATTATGAATATTAATTTACCGGAGGATTTTCGGAACATTAGGCATACTAGCAAAGATTTCATCGTATTGAGTTAATCTATACAGCTAAGCTACAGTAGTTTTGTAGAAACAAATAAAACAATTAATTATGTCATTGATAACAATACTATTAAATATATTTTTACCACCATTAGCTGTTTTTTTAAAGCACGGTTTAGGAACTACTTTTCTGATAAGCGTTGTATTAACCATCATTGGTTGGTTGCCAGGTGTAATACATGCATTTATAGTGAATAAATAAAATTTTGAGTCGTTTAGTTGATGAGCGCCACTGTGTAAGCAGTGGCGTTTTTATTTTTAAGCATTACTAAATTTTGCAATTGAGTTAATCATTCTTTTTTTTAAGGTAGTTCAAATTCTTACATCCATTTAGCTTTATCTCCAATTGAGACCACTATTGGAAACACTTAAAAACCCTAACACAATGGATGATAAAAGAACACCTACAGAAAAAGACAAACAATTAGAAAATTATAAGGTAGATTATACAGATAAGCCCTTAACCACACGGCAAGGTTTAAAAGTTAATGACACCAATAACTCTTTAAAATCGGGGCCTAGAGGTGCCACATTGCTTGAAGATTTTTTACTGAGAGAGAAAATTCACAATTTTGATCATGAGCGTATTCCGGAGCGCATCGTGCATGCTAGAGGTAGTGCTGCCCATGGATACTTTGAACTGTATGAAAGTATTGAAGAATATTCCAAAGCTGGTATTTTTAGCGATACTCAACGAAAAACCCCTGTATTTGCACGTTTTTCTACGGTAGCGGGTTCTAAAGGTTCTACAGATTTAGCACGCGATGTGAGGGGTTTTGCTGTTAAATTTTATACGGAAGAAGGTACATGGGATTTGGTAGGGAACAACATGCCTATTTTCTTTATTCAGGATGCTATGAAATTTCCAGATTTAATACATTCTGTTAAGCCAGAACCTAACAATGAAATTCCACAAGCAGCTTCTGCTCATGACACTTTTTATGATTTTGTATCCTTAACCACAGAAACCCTACACAACCATATTTGGGTGATGAGTGATCGCGGAATTCCACGTAGTTTGCGAATGATGGAGGGCTTTGGAATACATACCTTTAGGCTGATTAATAAGGAAGGAAAAGCACATTTCGTAAAATTTCATTGGAAGCCAAAACTAGGAGTACATTCGGTTACTTGGGATGAAGCCGTAAAAATTAGTGGTGCAGATTCAGATTTTCACAGAAGAGATTTATGGGAAGCCATAGATGCTGGGCAGTTCCCGGAATGGGAATTAGGACTTCAAATAATTCCTGAAGAAGATGAGCATAAGTTCGATTTTGATTTATTAGATCCTACCAAGCTTATTCCGGAAGAAATGGTACCTGTGAAGATTATTGGGCGTATGGTCTTAAATAGAAATCCGGATAACTTTTTTGCGGAAACGGAACAAGTGGCATTTTTACCAGGTAATGTAGTTCCTGGAATTGACTTTACCAATGATCCTTTATTACAAGGGCGTCTTTTTTCTTACCGAGATACGCAACTATCGCGTTTAGGAAGTCATAATTTTCATCAATTGCCCATAAACAAATCGGTAGCACCTGTACACAACAATCAAAGAGACGGACACATGCAAATGGAAATCCCGAAAGGAAATACCGCATATTTCCCAAATTCTTTAGGTGGCGGATGTCCCTATTTATCCTCGGTAGAAGAAGGCGGATTTGAATCCTATCAAGAACGCATAGATGCCCACAAAATACGCACCAGAAGTGAAAGCTTTAGTGATCATTTTTCGCAACCAGCATTGTTTTACCGAAGCTTGGCCTCTTGGGAGAAAAATCATGTGATTGATGCGTATTCTTTTGAGTTAGGGAAATGTACGCATGATCATATTAAATCACGTATGCTATGGATTATAGCTCAGATTGATGAAGCGCTGGCCAATGAAGTAGCCGATAACCTAGGGATGAAAGTACCGGATGATATTGAAAGGCCTATCAACCAAGCTATTGGAGCCAATGCTAATGTAGAAGATCATCAACCTAAAAAGAAAAAAATATATTTAGAGGAATCTCCTGAATTAAGTCAGGCACACACAAAATTTGATACGATAGCCACACGCCAAATTGCATTTTTGGTTGCTGATGGTTTTCATATGAAAGATTTTGAAGCCATGAAGAAAGCACTAGAAGCAGCGCATGCCGTAGTAAAGCTTGTGGCGCCACACGGAGGCACGGTAATGTGTGATGAAAAAATGGAGCACAAAGTAGATGCTGCGATAATGACTACGGAAAGCGTATTGTTTGATGCTATTTATATTCCAGGCGGAAAAAAGTCTATAGACGCACTTTTAGCCAAGTCAAAATTCACCAAATTTATCAATGAGGCTTTTAAACATTGTAAAGCTATTGCGGTGGCTCATGAAGGAGAAACGCTATTAGATGCTACTGCTGTTGTAGATTTTAAGAATGATGCTGCAGTATTTATCAATAAAGATCCTAAAGATTTTATTGCAGCCGTTGCAAAGCACCGTAATTGGGAGCGAATGGATGTCGCTGCAGAAATAGCAGTATAAATTATTATATAAGCCTAGAGAAATTTTTTCAAAATCTCTAGGCTTTTTTTATGCTTAAAAATTACTTTCTTCCGCCATTTTTACAACTCCTACCGTTAAAATTACATTTGCAAAACGACGCTGTTCACCTGTTTGAATAATCAATGTAGTAGCGGGTTCTCTTATTTTATCATAGAAGGCCCAGCGTTCCATAGCCTCCCAAGTTACATCTCCTAAAAGCTGCTTATAGGCATCATGTATTTCTGCGTTAGCTTCTGCAGGTTTTTCCATAACGATAGCCCCTTGAATAGGACATACTTCTAAAATACCTTCAAGAACCGTAAGCGCATCTAACAATCCCGGGCGAAAATTTAAATGGACCGTAGTAGAATTAGGACCGGTCATAGCACCAACAGGCAAATTCCCATCTGCAATAACCACCTGAGCAAAATGCCCAGAACGTGCAAGCGCTTCCATTATTGTAGGGTGAATTACTGGTGTCTTTAGCATATATTTTATCTTTAAAAATGAATTAAACAGAAAAGACACGCTGTGTCGTTGTTACTCGCCTTTTCTATTTTACAGGCCGTGTATTATGAAATACGGAGCTGGTATTGACTATTATATATTATAAACACCACCATTGATGTCTAAAGTGGCACCAGTAATGAAGCCATCAAATTCTGAAGCTAAGTAAATAACGGCTCTAGCCACATCGTCTGCATTTCCTGCCCGTTGAATAGGAATGCCTGCCGTTGTTGCTGCGGCAGATTCTTTTGTGGTATGTGTATTATGGAATGATGTTCCTAAGATTAGCCCCGGAGCAACAGCATTTACGCGCGTACCTTGAGGTCCTAATTCTGCAGAAAGCGCACGCGTGAAGGTTAATATAGCTCCTTTACTAGTAGAATAAGCTAATGACCCAGGATGCCCACCTTTACGGCCGGCGAGTGATGCTAAATTTACCACACTACTCGCTTCATTTTTAGCTAGGTGAGGAGCAGCTGCTTTGGTTACAAACATCATAGAAGTAAGGTTAATATCCATTACTTCATGCCAAAATTCGGCTTCCATTTCGTTTAACATTCTACGCGCTACTAAAGATCCAGCGTTATTAATTAAGATATCTAAACTACCAAAGGCTTCTACTGTTTTAGCAACCAAAGCATTCGCATCTGTTTCTTTTGTCAAATCGCCACTGATAGCTATCGCTTTTTGCCCTTTGCTCGTTGCATATTCTGTCAATTGGTTAGCGGTTTCCGCACTAGAAAAATAATGGATAGCTACATTGGCTCCGCTATCAATAAAATGTTTTGTAATTGCCTCGCCAATACCTTGCGCGCCAGCAGTGATTAGAACATTTTTCCCAGATAATTTAGTATTGTTTTTCATATGTTTTAGCTTCTAGTAGAATTTATTTTTAGTATAAAACTTAAAAGAATCCTTAAGGTGAATCCTTTTTCGCTTTTTACAAATATAATATATAGCAAACTATTTGTAGAAAACCTACGAAAAGGACCATATGCATCTCAAAAAGTTATAGACTAATCGAGTAATAAGCTTCTAATGGTGAATGGCCTATTTTTTAAGGAATTATTAAAGCGACACTGTTCCTACTTTTTAATAATTTACGTTTTGATACTTCTGGAGAATACTTCCTTCTTTACAACTTCGCTTTTTAACCTCTAAATAATCATTTTCATACAACTTAGAAGTGACGCTAACAATCACCTCCTTTAAAACTATCGCTATACGCTTTAATGGCTTTTTTATCATTTCCAAAAACAAAGTAGGCTATAAGTAATTGTTGGTCGTAATTTGAAATAATTACCATTCCAGTATTTACCTGTACTAGTTTAGTAAAGTAATAGGTATCACGATTGTTACCTGTGTTAGGGATATAATCTAATGAATAGCTTTTTAATTCCTCTTTCGTAAGCTCTTCAGATTGTTCTATTTCAGTTCTTAAATAGAAGTTATTGATTTCTTTAACACGACAGGGTTGATCGTCATTTCCATAATACTCCAATAACTTAGTAATACGTTCATATTCAGTAGTTAACTTTAAGTGGGCTGCATAATTTTTGACAATCAATTTTGTAGCTTTTGAATAGTGCTCGTTAGTATCTTTTGTTGTTGAAAGTTGTAATCTAGCAAGTTCGGAATTAATTGATACTCTTATGAAGCTGTCGCTTCTGGTACCCACCTACAACTCTTCCATGTAGTCTTCTATTTCTTGAAGAGTTATTGCTGTTTTTTCTTGCTGTTTTATAATCACTTCAGCATCGTTTATTTTTTTCTGATAATAGTTTTTCGTAACCACGTACCCCATAATTAATCCCACAATTAAACTAAACAAAATGATTTACATAAATTTGTTTTTTTTTATAATTAGATGGGTTTAAAAATTTTCTTTAAGTTGTTTTTATAATTCTACGCAGGATAAAATAGATGCCCTTGATAGCTTAATATCAGGTATTTCCTTACTTTAATTGTATATGAATATGATCATCATGTCTTACTGCTCTACAGCCATGATACCGTATTTTTTTATGCTTTAAATCCATTCGGGTTTTTAAATGGGGTTCTATAAATAGTTTTCCTAAGGTTTCATTTTTAAGTATTGCTTGTATGAACTGTTTTGTGCCTTTTTCAGAGAATACAAGAGGAGCATTGATACTGCCTAAAGTCAGGTATTTTGGATAGTCGTATTGAAAATAACCGTTGTTCAAACAGTTCTCTACTTGGTTGAATTCTTCAGGTTTAGGAGCGACAAAATCTCCATAGCCGCTCACTGATTTTTTCTGGTTTACAATAGAGCCCTCGGGAGTTTCGTACACCAAACTTAGATCAATTTTTTTGCCATCATTATGACTTAAATGGGGGAGGAGAGGAAATTTATTTAGAAAGGGAAAATTGGCATCTAAATAGCTAATTTCAATTGGAGTATCTGCTAATGCTGTAGCTGTTTGAAGCAAAAGTTTATTGAGTTCAGGAACTACATAATTTCTATTGAGCAATACAGTCATATAGTTGGTAGGGCGTATTTTTTCTGAATGTACTATTTTTTCACGTCCAAAAAGTGGCGCAATTATAGGAACCAGAAACAGCGTAGCCATTAAGTATAGCCCTAAAAAAATAGTTACCGTTTTAAATTTTACCGGTATACGCCATTTCTTTGATATAATAAGGCTAAATATATAAATAAGGCCTCCAATTTGAGTGATAACCGTCAGAAGGGTAAAGAGTATAATTTGCAGTGTAATAATAAAGAAATGCTTCAATAGGAATTTTTTAAGGTGTAGTGGCTACAGGTTGTACAATTCTAGTTTTAGGTTCACTACTTTGATCCAAATACAAAGAATGAATCGTATAGTGTTGGCCCTCAAAATCTCCCATCCGAATATAGGAAAGTACAAGCCCTTTTTCTAGAATTTTATGGTAGGAACAATCATCTAGCCATAAGAGTTTTATCGGTTTTCCTTCATACTCAGTATTGATCATTTCGTAATCGTCTTCTCCCTCTCTATATCTAGTGATCGTATCTGTTCCGGAGTAAAACGTGCCATATTTGTACAATTGGCATTTTTCTACATCAGCTTTTATTTGAACAGGTTTTATGCTTTGGTAGGGAATAAAGGGGTCATTATTCTTGTACCAAGCATTTCTAGCTATACCTTCAAAGCCCCCAGGATTAACGTAATTAATTAGTGCAGCAAGTCCAAAGCCTATCAATCCAAAATTAAGCAAATACATTTGGTCTTCAGTTACTAAAAGGTAACAGCCAACATAAAGCGCCAAGGCACAAATAATAATACCTCCCAGCATATAATTGTCTTCTTCTTGAAAAAAAACAATGTTAACTCCCATTAGAAAAACTGCAAAAAATAAAAATCCTAATAAAAAAACAGCTACTTTTTTTAATAACGAGATATAAGATGTAAACTTTTTCATGGTAGATACTCCGTGTTCTATATTTTAAGACTTTTACTAGTTATGCGCAACATAGTTTAGCATCCTTTATTTACTCCTGTACTTGCGTGTATCCAGGTAGGCCGTGTAAGCACTTAATAATTTGATTATCTCCTACGGCACCAGCATGGTAATGATAGCCTCTTACCGCATCAGAATGCCCACCACATTCATCAAGGTCCGCTGCTAGATGATCATTTTTATCTTTTAAGGCATAGATACCAAAGCCATCAATAGCATAACCAACAATTGGGGCATGTACGTCTGGTTGCTCAATCTCTTTTGTGCCTCCAGTAACCGCGTGGTAATGATAGCCTCCATGCGGATTTACATGCCCTCCATGATCATCTAAAGGAGCAATGGTATGTGCGGCTAGTATAGCATGAGTGGGTGCTGGTGGATCAAAATTTACACCATTAAAAGCAATTCCTATTCCTGTTCTTCCTAAGTTTTGTGATGTATTTAAATATACTGGTTTTACGGGAATGAAAAATGTCGTCACCTGATCTTTAAAATATTCTGGCAAACATTCTACACAGTAATTGTTATATGCTTCTTCCACATCAGGCTTTGCCGCAGCTAAACAAGCTTTTTCCGTTTCTGTATATTTTACCGTACCATCTTCTCGGTATAACTTCCACTTATCATCACTATAAAATTCATCAAGTTGGGCTATAAAATGCCCAGAGACATCGTATACCTTATCATCTTTGAACCATAGTCCTCCTTTTTCCATTCCGTCTTCTATATGACGGGGACACCAAGGTCCCATTTGGTGTTCTGTAGCTTGAGAATGAGTTTTTATCACATAGCACAGCGTTTCTATTCCGGATAAGGTTATTTTTTCTTGAGTGATGTCACCAATAATATTATCTTGAATAAAATACTCCGTATTGATGGCCAAGGTTTTTATAGTCGTATTAATTTCACTCTTATCTATAATTTGCTCCTCTTCATGTTTTGGTCTTGGGGCAGCCGTTAATTCGGTTTCACTTAAAAATCCATCTTGATTGGTATCAATAGCATCAAAATCATCTGCTAACGGACCGTTAACTTCAGCTCTAGATAGTTTTCCATCTTTATCTGCATCAAATTCTGAGAATATTTGACTCAGTGATGGCCTGCCATCTTCGGTATTCGTGAGGTCTTTCTTTTTTTTAGAATTGCAAGAAATTAATAACGATACTAGGAGTATAACAGAAAGGTTTCTCATGGGAAGAATTTAAAATTCGTTTTGACTATGATATGGTAACATAGCTATAGTTTTCATTAGGTGATCGTTGTAATCTTACTTTATGGTAATCATATTAAATATAGGGGATTTATTTTAAAGAAAGGCGTGCACTACTATAGAATATAGCATGAAGTGGTTTATGCCGTATTATGGAAATTATTTAAATGGATAAGTTTTGAGCGCTTTGTTTATGATATGGCTTATTTCTTTAGCGCGATCTACAATCATAAAGTGTTCACCATTTTCAATTAAAATAGTATTGGTTCCTTTCGGAGGGAGTAATTTATCTTTTGTTCCACCAATTTTAATCAAATTAGGAATTTTTGTTTCGTTATTCCAATTTAACAATTCTAGAATTGCCCACTTGGTAAACGTTAAATCGGTATCGTCAATAATAGCGTCTAGGAGCTCTATATTATCGGTACCAAACATGTAATGAGCTATAACTTTTGGAGGTTTAAATAAGCGTTCTGGTATTTGTGTTAGTAATTTTGATTTGCCTATCAGCTTTAAGAAGCCATTTAATTCATTTTTTGTTTCCAAGGAGGAAATAAGTAGGGTGAATTTAGGGGTGGTTAGTTGGCTAATTTCTGTAGCAATGAGACCACCAAAGCTTACGCCTAAAATACCAAAGTCACGAGTTGCTCCTATTTTGTAGGTAGTTATTAGCCTTTGGGCATAGGCTGTGATAGCTTCATTCCTTTTTGGAGTTAACCATAAAATAGGAATTAATTCATAGTCAAGCGTTAAAGCATTGAAAACTCGTTCATCTGCTCCAAGTCCGCTAAGCGCATATATTTTCATTTTTTTGCTGAATGTCCGTTAAGAATTAGAGCTTGGTGTTTTCTAGTGTCCATGCTCTTTTTTGAATGCTGAAATTTGTGCCTCAAACATTTTACGGTCTTTAAAAGCACATAAATTACCATCGGGATCATGAAACTTAGCAATAGTGCCCCATGAATGTTCTTGATAATCTACCACAATATCTTTTGCTATCAATTTTTCTGCAAGCGCGCTTACATTGGGCACATTCATGCGCAAACAGGTCTTAGTACGTTCTTCTGCCGTTTTTTGACCATCTTGGGCAGTGTCTAATTCAACCATTAAATAAGATTCTCCAAATTCAAAACATGTCAACGCTGTGGTTTCAAATAGTTTGGTTAGCTCTAGTATTTCTTCGTAAAAAACAACACACTCTTTATAGGCAACAGTGTATAATATAATTCCTGTTCGGTCAAATTCCATTTCGTTTATTCTTGTAATTAGTTAAATTTCAATTTCTAATTTCCCATGGTATTCTGCCAACCACGAGGAAAAATAAAAACTTCATTTTCTGTTCTATTTTTCAATAATACCCATAGTACTGATTTTATAAAATCGTATAAGCTACTCATAATATGAAGCTATTACTGGATAGAATCTGCTACCATTGGTTTCTTAAAGCTTATTATTTCTGCAGATGATTGAATGTAGGTGTCAATATCTTTCAATTTGAGTTCATAAACTACAAGGTAATCATTATCAACCATGGCGGGATGAAACAATCGAGTTTTGGTGCCGGTGGCCCAATCATTTATCGTGTAATAATTATCGATTATAGAGGCACGACTGTCGTCAAGTATTCCAATGCTATTTAAAACAGTGGTATAGTCATTCAACCACGCAACTTTAAAGATTTCATTTTGTTGCGAGATATATAAAATATCCAGGCTCTCCACTAATAATAATACATCTTCTTCTATATCCTTCATTAATTCGCCACTATGAAAATATCCCTCATTGTCATTGGTTAAAAAATTGTCCATTCTTATCACGTCTTTAGTATTCAAGTGATTGTTATATAAAATCTGGAGCGTATCTAAGGAGTAGGTAGTCAATTGTTTAGTATCAAACAATAACTTATTAATGCCTTCAATACTTGGTTTTTTTTGTAGCGTTGCAGCTGTAGGTAGATAATAATATGTATTTAGTAAGTCACTAAGTTCAACATCTTCCGCCCAGTTTGTTAAAGTAGCTTCAATATATTTGGAATCCCATAAGAGCTCAAATGAGATGTCTCTTTTTGATAAAATGGAATCCAATTTTCCTTTTTGGGCTATTATTTTATTATTACTACTTAGGCTGTAAAAGAGCTCAACCTCATTTTTATCTTGTATTTTGAATATATCCAAACAGTCCATACAATTACCTGTTCCTGAAATAACTTCAAGAGTGTCTACAGTAGTGGGTATTAACCGTACTATTAATTCTTTGGGGTACTGATCAAAGGCGTAATATTCTTTTTCATTCTCTACTATATAGGGAATGTAAAGGTATCTATCTAAAGGTCTATAATTGCTATTTGGATAATACGCATGTAATACATAATCATTCATTAGATGTTTTATTGAATCTGTATCAATAGTAATGGTACTAACTAGTACTGTATCTATTTTTTTGTTTTCTAAAATGGAATCATTTAAGGTATTGGAACTTAATTCTATTTCCTCAATTTTATTTGCTTTAGAAACATCCCCAGTATTTCGGGAATTTTGTTTACAGGATAGCAGTAATAAAATAGCAGTAAACGGGAAAATAATATGTTTCATTTTTATTCTGATTAAAGTGCTGGTTCGTTGCTTATTGATGATGATCCAATTGTAATACAACGTATTTACTCATGATTTATGATCTGCTAGCATATCTAATATAGAAAAAAATAGGAATAAAAAAGTTGGTGAATTTTCCAAGTAAGTGAGAACAAGCCATTAGTTCCTGCGCTGCAGTCTGCTCTTTAAGTTTTTACTTTTCGTTAAATTTCAAATGCTAAATTCTCCTGGGATTTTGCCAACTATAAGGGAAATAGGGTCTTAGTTTTTTGCGGTTTTTTTCATGATAACTTCAACTCTTTTTTTTTATTTCCTGGAGTGGCTAATAGATAGAACTCATCTACTGTTATATGGTATTCGTTGCAAACGAGGGCTAGCCGGCGTCATTTAAAACCATCTGTAAAACCGCAGAAATAATAAAAAAGATTGAGAATATTAAAGTAGAACTGGTTTATAAAGTCATGAGCTTGGAAAGCAATAAAGAAACGATTACAGGAAAATCTTTCTATAGTCTAATTTTTTAAAATTTGATACTATTGCTTCTACATTTTAAAATCAAACTTTGGATTTTATCCTACTCAAAGTTTCTTGGGATATATTGATGTATGAGGCTACTATTTTATTCGGTAGACGCTTTACAATATTTGGATTTATTTGGAATAGCTGTTTATACCTTTCGGAGGCATCTAGCGTCGTAAATGAGATGAGCCTCTTTGAATTATTTACATAGGCTTTTTCCAAATAGCGGGTATAAAATTCTCTCCATTTGGGAATGCTACGCATCAAATGTCTAAAATCATCATGAGTAATGTATAGCAGCTCGCTGTCTTCTATTACCTGAATAGTTTCCTGTGCAGGTTCATTAGAGATAAAACTAACCAGTTCTGTAGCAAACTGATTTTCAAAAGCAATATACCGGGTAATATCCTTACCTTCTTCATCGATGTAATAGAGCCTCAAGCAGCCTTTTTTTACGAAATAACTAACCTGACTATTTTTGCCATTGGACAGTAAGATGTCGTTTTTACTTTTCTTTATTGTTTTAAAATAAGGTAAGACAATTTTTAATTCTTCTGCTTCAATCTCAATATTCTTTTTTATAAAATTTGTGAGTTCTGTATATTTTGCCATCTAGTTATAGTCTCTTACAAATTTACGATAATGAATAATATCCTGAATAGACAGGATCTTTAGATTATACTCATATGCAAATTGTGTAATAGTAGCGGTGTTGGCCATGGTGCCATCATCATTCATTAGTTCACACAGTACAGCTTCTGGTTTTAAGCCTGCTAGTTTCATTAAATCTATACTACCTTCCGTGTGGCCTTCTCTTTCTAGAACCCCCTTGTCTTTAGCTCTTAAAGGAAAAATATGTCCTGGTTTTGATAAATCATTACTTCCCGCATTATCAGCACTAGCCACTTGGATAGTTTTTAACCTGTCTTTGGCCGAAACGCCTGTTGTTATCCCTTCTTTTGCTTCTATAGAAATAGTAAATGGGGTTTGAAAACTACTCGTGTTAGTCTTAACCATATAGGGAAGCTTAAGGAGGTCTGCTTTTTTATTGGTGAGACACAGGCAAACAATACCACTACACTTTCTAATCATAAGTGCCATATCTGCAGTGGTCATATGATGAGCTGAGAAGATTAAATCGCCCTCATTTTCTCTGTTTTTATCATCAGTTAAAATAAGTCCATTTCCGTTTTTAAGATGTGTTAAGGCTTGTTCTACTTTTAATTGACACTCATTATCAACCCTTTTTAATGTTGCTACTGCTGTAAGTTCCATTATTGTTATTTTATAATTTCAGGGGCAAAACTACTAGTGTCTTTCCTAAAATTATTTGATGTAAGTCAATAAATTTAATTTTTAAAGAAATACGATAACGTGTATATTTTGGTGCATTTTAGGTATGGAAGAAGCTAAAGTTTTGTGTGTTAGGTTTAAAGAAAATGGTGCTTAGAAATTGGCTATTAGTCTGGCTATTGTTTGTTTGATATACCTTAAAAAGTAGGGAGAGTTTAATGATAAAGGCAGAGGCAAGAAATACATTTACAATAGTCACTGTATCAAATACATTTTACTGGAGTGGGATTTTGAATAAGAAAATTAATAGGGTTGCAATGATTAATCCGGTTTTAATAGTGTAATTCGTGTTTTATTTTTTTAATTCAGTTACTATTTTATCATGGTCTTTATTCCAAATCGTGTAAGTAAAAGTTCTTTTATTATGAAAAAACATTTCATCCTCCAAGATCGTTGCACTTGATAACATATAAAAAACGATACTGAAAAGTTGAAGTATATTCTTTATGAATGAAGTCAACAAGGAAGGGTTTTCTCCATAATCGTCAATCACTCTCATTCCGAGTATATACTTTCCAAAAGTTTTGCCTAATAACGATTCTAATATGGGGTTTATAAGAAGTAATGCTAAAAATGCTAATAGGAATGGAGACGGACTTTTTCCAATTAAAATAGTGTTAATCAGGTAAAACAAGCTCAAATAGCACCCGTAGTCCAATATTTTTGCCAATAGTCTCAACCAAAATTCATCTAAATTAGGGTTTAAGGGGAATTCATATTCAAAATTTTCTCCTCGACGTGTAATCTTCTTATAAGTTTTACAATTAGAAATCCTTTTTGTCTTTTTCTTTTGTAATTCTATTTTGATAACAAACTCAGATAAATAATACAGCATAAAATAAGCAAGTAGCAGTGCTCCAAAAGCTATTATTTCAAATGTAAAACTGTTCATCATAATTACATACAAGGTTAAAAAGAGGTAAAGATAGGGCAGGAGCTAAGCACTATCGGTTCTGTTATGTACTTACTTCTTAATGCCTATTGGCACACAAAATATAGATGGTTAATTCTTTTTTATCTATAAAATTAATTGATAGGTCTTAATTCCTGAGCTTTTATGGATTAGAAATTTTGTTCTAAGATCTTTTAATTGCAATCTATATCCGAGATGCTTCTTGCTTCTACAATAGTTTTTACTTCATATGTGCTCTTGTAATCCGCGGCAAAGCCATCTTCTGATTTTCCTTTATCAATAACTTCAATTCTTACAAATATTGGAGTGTAGGGTTTTTTATTTTTTGTCAAATAGAAGTATAAGTCATACAGTTCATCTTCCGCCAAAATCCAAAATTCATTAGTATCTCCACAAGGAGAAAAACTACTAAGCTCATGTCCTAATGTTAACCTTCCTTTCATAATATGTTTTATAGTATCAGATGGGAATTGGTCTTTTTTAGAGTAAACTAGAAGATCTGTGTTTAATGCTGAATTCTGTTCTATTATTTTTTTAGTTGTAAAATTTTCAACACTATTTTTTTGTTTCTCCTTGCAAGAAGTTAGACATAAATTGATTATCAATAGAACTACTAACAGTTTAGATATACCTTTTAATATCATGAAATTTTCTTATAATTAGTATTTCTTGTAAATCACTTACAATTAGAATCTTAAGTGTATTTCCGAATAAAGAAAACATTTTGTTTATTCCCAGGAACGAAGCAAAGGTTTTCTGGCGGACCAAATCTAAAACATTTCTACATTATAAAAACAAACGAAGTAATGAATAATAGGCGAAGCTCTTATTTTTCATGGGTTCAATGTGTTTGTTTAGACAGCTTAGTAATCCAAACTATAAGTTTTTACTTAGAAACTGCTTTTCAAGTCGCAGCAGTATTTATACTTTATTTTATGCTCATGCTGATAAAATAGGAGGTATTCAACTTTATCTCTCCTAGCAAACTTCCTTAATATAGTTCCATTAGGTTCGCTTCTATAATTTAAGCCTAATTCTGCAATTACAAATTTGAACTTTTTTGAATTTTGAGGTACCGTGGTTGTCTGTTTATTTAAAAGCTTTTTGGGATTTTCATGCTTCCAACTTAAAAATAGAATTGTGGTGGATATTAAAAGTAGTTTATACATATACTATTCTTAAATTTAGTGATTTGGTTAGGTTATTATTGGTGCAAGAGTTTAGCGTATTAGTTCAAAACTCTTACTATTTACGGTCTTCTTTAGCTTCATTCGAAGAAAATAAATAAGAAAATACATGAAATTCTGCCGTATTAAAGTTGAAACTGCTCACTTTTTTAAGACCCATTTTTTCATGAGCTCGCAATGAAGATTCATTATCACTTTTGATAAATAGAATTCCTTCACGATTTGGTGCTCGATATAAAAGTTCATTAAACATCATTTGCGCTAATCCTTTTCCGCGTTGTGATTGGCTCACGCAAACAGGACCATAAATGTATGAGTTGGTATTAGTTGCAGTGTACGATGAAAACATGGTATCTACAATAGGAACCTGCCTTTTTCTATGTACAGCCTGTGATGTTGTGAGAAGAAAACCTACAATTTCGTCATTTATATAAGCTACAATCTGTGGCATATCCATCATCATTTCTTCAATTTGACTGCGACTCAATTCGGCAGACAATGTTCCTCCTTGAGATATTTGATTTTCGGATTGAAGTTTTAAAATTCCTTCTAAGTCCATTGCGTTTGCTACTTTAATATCAATGTTTTCCGCCATAGAATCACATTTTTAGTGTATTTAGAATTTTATTTTATAGTAAAACTAGGAGTTTTGTTTCAGTTGAAGCCTATATTGTAGCAATTTAATTAAGAGTGATTAGAGCGCAAGAAATGTTATGGTTTGGCCTTAGTCTACCCGTGATGCTAAAGTTTTGAAGCTATTTTGATTTGCAAATATGTGGGCCTAATAAAATCTAGCGGGAATATAAGCCGACTAATACTTTTCATAGCGTTTCAAATATTTATTCATTTCTTTTTTTGGTATAAACGACTCCCAGTAATCTTAGCAGACGTAGATCGCAAGCTGATCATTTTGATCTGAGCACATAGCAAACCCAAAAAATCTTGCGGATTTTATAAATATTCACAGATCTTTCGGTTTAGTACAAATGCCCTATGTTTTTTATAACGTGTTAGGTGCAGATTTTAATTTTCTCCAATCCTATCCATTCATGTTCAATGTCTTTCATCAAGAGTGCATTGTCAAATTTTACAGAACCTTTTGGGAAAATATCTTCATTCTCAAAAAAGCTCGATTTTACAAAGTCAACATTTAAAAGCGATACTTTCCAATTATAAGCTTTTAATTTAAGACCATCATGATTATTCTTGTTAGGGGAATATCCAATAGAACCATTTTCAAAGAAATCAGATACACACTGAAGGTTTTTAAATATACTTTCATCATTCCAAGTGGTAGTTTTACTTGCTTTAATTGATAGAGAAGTTTTGTCAGCGCTTACAAATTTAACCTCATAATTACCATCACTCTCATTTACTGTAAAATCTGCTAAGTGATGAATTCCAGGAAATACAGTTCCACCAGCTAAAGAATTTAGTTTTGATGAAGTATCTCTTCTTGGAATATAAACTCCTTCTTTTTGCACTCCATTTTCAGTCCATTCTACCGCGATCCTATGTGCTCCATTTTCAGAGGAAATACCAATTTGTTTTGGGTAACCTTTCGGTCTAATTTCTTTTAATCTGATTAGGCAAATTCCAGCAATTCCTTTTCCGTTCACTAATTTAGGTTTAAAAGGTTTTGGTAAATAGTTTTCCAAAACTTCTTTATCAACTTGGTAATTGATTAAAATTCTTCGGTCTATTATTCCTTTTATTCTAGGTATTTTCATTGTTGGGAGATTTAAGGTTCAAGTTTTCAAAAGTTGGAAAAGAGATTAACGGATCAAAGTCAACTTTCCAAAAGTCTAATTCAATAAGCTTTTCATTATTGTCACAAGTTAATTCGATAGCAACTAGAACTCCGTATGTTTAGTCACGGTAAATCCGTTAGAATTTTTCGACGTACGACTAATTTAATTCATTCGAGGGATACCTGCGAGGGAATTACATAGTAATTAATTATAGACGGCTTAAGTTTGATTCTTTTTAATTTGTAGATTTAATTAGAATCAATAAAGGAAAAAAATAGGATTACTTTATACGGTATAGTTTTAAATTTTAGTAACATTTATAATTGGCTCTCTTAGACTATTTAAAGAGTCCTTTACCATTGCAAAATCTACCAGACCAAATGATGAAACTTACGTTTATGTATTGCCTAAACAAAAAGAAGATAGATAGAATAAAAAAGCTCAAAGAGTCAGATTTTAGGTTCTATGAGCCTAGAATTGGATTGTTTCACATTAAGGAAGAATTTGCTTGTTTTTACCTCAGTTTTTTGTTGTGGGTATGTTATTTTTTGATTTAATTATTATATATTCCTTTTCCGATAAAGTTTTTAAATTTTTGAGGGTTTCCATTATCATCACCTGTAAGTAAATAATAAAATAAACCACAATCTGAAATGTCAGCATGTCCCAAACTATGTGCTTGTATGCGTGTATACATCCATCTAATGTTTTTATCCTTGTGGTCTCTCATCCAGTACCAAACTGAAAAGTCATCCATTGAATGCCATAAATTTTCAGGATTTTTTTTATCATTCTGATCTTGAATTTTTTTATACTTAATACGATTGCCACATAATTCTTGTACATCATTCCAAGTATGGTGATTATCTCTTCGAATTTCATCCTCATTGAAATTACTATGAGATAAAAGATAGACATGATTAAGTGCTTCAATATTTCCTTGAGCAATTACCTCTTCTATTACCTGATATAAAAATTCCGATAAGCCTGCATGTAAAAAGTATAATGGATCTTTGGCAGTTGATTTGCCCATCTCTGTTGCTAAATTTACTTTTGCTTCTTTTAGTTGAGTCGTAACATCAAAAAACACATCTTTTTCAAAATTCCATCTTTCAATACATCCATCAGCACTAATTTTTAATTGATTTTCATTGTCAGGACCAGCAGGAGCATCAATGAAATTATTGTAGGAACAATGTACTAGTTTATCTTGCAATTCTAATTTAGCCATTATTGCGCAAGAAGCTACTAAAGCTCCCCAATCATCAGGGTCTCCTGTAGGCCACTTGTACAGATTATCTGGGGCACTATTACCGTCAAAACTAACTGCAATCCTATTGTTCGTGTAGTTCAATTCTTGTGAGTATAATTTAAAAACACCTATCAAACTAATTATTAATATCGTTACTTTTTTAACCATATTCTTAAAATAATTTTTTGTTGGTAATTACCCACAACGTTATGGCTGTGGCAATTAGGGAAGGCAAAGAAACTTTTCGCTTCCGTCTGGTCTGCGAGCCAAATCTTATTGTTTTGTTTTAATTCTTCTTGTCTAATGCTAAATCCATAAGATTTAGCGACTTTATAAATATACATAGACCTTTTTTCTTAGCCTAGAGTTCGTATTCTCTTTAGGCCTTGTGGGCAAAAGTATTTTTACAAACAGTTTATAATATATTTTTCAAATCCTGTTTTCCGACAATCACCATTATTTCAACAGTATCATCATTTATTCGATAGTATATGCTGTCTGACCCACAAACACATCTTCGATATCCATTTTTAATAAAATCTACTGATTCGAACGAATATGGTCTTTGTGCAATTATGTCAAAATACTTAAAAAATGAATCAAAATATTTGTCGGCTTGACTCATTCCGAACTTTTTAACTCCGTAATGATGAATTCGTATAAGGTCATCTTTTGCGGAATTACTTAATCTATAGTTAGCCATTAAGAGTGGCTTTAGACTGCTTTAGTATTTCAGATTTGATATCACTTGTAAATCCACTATTTTCTGCTTTATCTAGTTTAAACTTAATCCAATCAATTTGTACTTGCTGGCTTCTTGCCTGTCTAATTAAATCATTCACCAGCTCGCTTTTACTTGAGTATTCCTGATTGTCTACTTGTGTCTTTAACCACTCATCATTAGGTTGTGTGAAAGATATGCTTTGTCTAGCCATAAGAAATATGTTTTGATGCTAATTTACACCGAAAACGAACCAAATACAAATTTTTGTGACATTGTAGCCAAACGGTTGAACTAAGCGTAGTGCGGGAAGTAAGAAAACTTTTCGTTTCCGTCTACACACGAAGCCAAATCTTATTGTTTTGCTTTTTCTTTTTTTGTCCAAAGTTAAATCCATAAGATTTTGCGACTTTATAAGTATACACAAACCTTTAGATTAAGCCCGAAACCCTTATTTTTTATAGGTTTTGTTGTACACAGTTATTTTCTCCTAGAGTACTTGGTCATATCCACATTCCCAGACTTATATTGACCATTAGCTATCCGTTTATTTAGTTCTTTTATTGAATTGTCAAATTCCTCCGAATTTTCAAAAGTTGAACTTATATATGGTCCTGTTTCAATACCACTCGGGCCAGTCCAGCCATTTTTAATCTTTGAATAAAGCACCAGTCCAATTTTAAACCACAAAGTATTTAAATCTTTATCTACTTGATCTGTTAATGTAAATCTAGGTGAGATTTTAGTGTGTTTTTTTGGAATAGGATATCTACCCCAATATGGAATAGCATCAGATAAAATTGATAATAGCTTTCTTTCTTTTTTGTTGAAGGAAATGGACTCAATTTTACTAATAAGAACCTCTAGATTGTGGTTTGAACTTATTTCTGGTGATAATTTTCCATTGGACACATAAGAGTTGTTTTCTGATATCAAAAGACCTTTCAGAATATTTTCAATGGAGAATCCATAATTTAAAAAATAGCCTCTTTCAAGCCTAAACGTCTTTTCATTTTCTGGATATCTGTTAATTTCAAAACTTGAATTGGAATAGATTAGTTCAGCAATTTCTTTTAATTCTTCAGAATAATCTAACCAGGCAATGGGAGCTGAATCAACATCAAAGGGATATTCTTTATTATCTTCAAATTTCCCCATAAAAATGTTTTAATTACTTACAACGCCTGAGCTATGAAAAGTAAGGGAGTAAACTAGCGTTTACTTTCCGCCACGCACATAGCAAAGTCTTTTTGTTTTGTTTTTTCTTTTCCTTGTTTAAAGCAAAATCCAAAAGATTTTGCGGACATCATAAAAATACACAAACCTTTCGATAAAGCCCGAAACCCTTATTTTTTATAGGTTTTGTTGGCAACAGTTTTTCTCCGTCCGAGTTGGAAGTCAATTCGCAACAGTTACGTTAGAATAGATTCCATTTGCATAAACTTGCTCAAAAGTCCATTAACCTTTATTGAAAACGGTTCTTTTACTCAATTAATTCCATTCCCAATTCAAATGTTCAATTATTGGGATATTCAACGCTTCCAATTTCTCCTTAAGTTGGTCTAAATTTTTAAGTCCTTTTTTTGAAATAATGAAAGATGACCCGTTAGACAGCTTTATAAAAAAATTATTTGGAATCTCGTTTACACATTCAATTTCAGATAATTTTGTTTTCCCTTGTCCAGTTTTATCTTCGGTTATGAGATAGTCGGATGTAAATTCCATTGTCTCTTTTTCTCCAATTCTTTTTGAATAACTGTTTTTAATAATTTTTGATTGATGTTTTATCATTCGAGATTTATAAAATTTATTAAAAAACAGAACAGACAAAATGGCCAAGACGCCAAATAAAATAGCTAACTCAATATTATCGGAATTATATAAATTCAGACCGAAATATATGAAGAAACCGGCAAGAACAAATTTGCCAATCCTTTCTATTTTTTTTGCGTTTTTATTATCAGAAATTGAGAATAAATGATATTCTAAAAAGTCTTTTTCGTCAAGTATAAATTCTAATTTCATTGTTTAGTTTAAATTGTTGCCAACGTTTTTATATATAGTTTTTTGCGTGGTTAAGCACGTAATTTAGGAAATAAAAACCGAATAGAAAATCCGCGAGGATTTTCGTAAGTAGGCTAGAACTAGCAATAAATTATACACGGCTTAAGTTTGATTCTCAGTAAACTGTTGCTATAACTAGAAAGAACAAAAGAGAGAATTTAGATTACTTTATACGGTAAAGTTTTAAATTTTAGTAACATTTATAATTGGCTCTCTTAGACTATTTAAAGAGTCCTTATCATTGCAAAATCTACCAGATCAAATGATGAAACTTACGTTTCTGTATTGCCTAGATAAATACAATAAAAAAGGTCAAAGAACCTGTCTAAAATCTATGAGCATAGAATAATCATTTCTCAGATTAAATAAGAATTTGTTTTTTTCTGCTTTATATTATTTACTCTTCCTCTGTTTATAAGTATTATAATCAATATTTTTAGATTTGGAATAAACTGCTATTATCCATTTTCCATACTTACTCAATTCAAAATTTACTTCATCTCCAATCTTAGTATTGTAAAAACTACTTTCTGAAACATCTAAACTTGAAAAATAAGGGTTTTCTTCAAACTCAATACAATCAGAACCATTAGGTAATTCAAAATCTTTATATCCCTCTGTTTTTTTAGAAATAATTAGAGTAATTGCTATTTTTTTCTGTAGTTCAAGGTCTTTTCGAATAGGATTAAAAAAAAATATGTTTATGGCTTTTTTTAGTTGATATATTGTTGAGATGACTGGAAGAAGTAAAATTAAATATTTATAATATCCCAATTCTTTAAATTGAAAATTAAAAAATATTAAAATTAGTAAATGAAATATAACTCCAAACAATGAACTATTTGCTTCTTTAGAATAGGCGTCAGAAACCTTTTGAGCATCTTCTTGAGACATATCGCTTTCAAAAATTTTCATATTTTTATTTTGCTATTATACATTCGCTTAAATAAAATCTTGGCTGAAACTCCATCTGTAAATAACGCACAACCTTAAGTATGTAGTAAGTATAGCAGAAAATTAGCAATTATTTTAGGTTTAGGCCTAAGTTTGGTTTTTTTTAATAGTTAATTTATTTACTGAAAATTAAATATAAAACGGTTTAGGGTATTACCTAAACCGCAATTATATGTATGTCAGTAATGTTTATCAGATTAATCAATTTGTTGTAAAATGGTTTTTCACAAAAGCTATTTGTTCATTATCCGTAATGTTATCTGATGAAACTATATCAATTTTTATATCTTTAAAATGTAAATCTTTATGTAAGAAATTACGTAACTCTACTTTTGCGTTGGTGGGTCCAAACAACAGTACATGATTATATTTCAAAATTTGGGAGCTAATGTTCTCATAAAATTTTTCATTCATTTGTTGTCTTTTATTATGCATAAGACTTTCGCTACGAACTAAAGCATCTTCCTTGATTTCTGAAGTAAATTTTGATACAATTGAATGACATTCATTTTTAGAATTTAAATCAATCAAATTAGCAACTGAATGATCCATCCAGATACCTAAATTATTATTTGTTTTCATTATCTTGAAGTTTAGTATTTTGTGAATAATTATTTAAGATTTCATTTAGAGAATCTAAATATGCTTTCAGTGCAACAGAACTAACTTCCTCATCACTCACAAAAATGGGTTCTCTTGGTATTTCATCTATGTATTTTACTAGTTCTGGATATTCTTCTTGGATTTTTATGGTTGTCAATCGGATTTTGTCATTAAGATTATTTCGAGATTTCATTTTTAAATTCTTAAAAATTAAAAAAAACCTTTATTATAAAGATATTTTTATTAGATGCTAAAGAGTGTTACCCATCTATAGCGTATTGATTCAACTTTTTTCTTAAAACTTTTTCAGCAAGATTAAAATAGGCCTGAGACACTATTTTCTTTTGTGCTGATTCTAGAAGACCTTTTAATATAGCCTATAAATTTCTAGCTGTTTTTTTTGAGGTTTTTAATTCCCTTTATTTTTTATTACAACTTTTGTTTTCAATAATTTTTATTTTTCATTTTGTTGTTTTCTAATGGTTGGTTCATCAATCTTATATTCCTTATTTAATTGGTTGACATTACCAGTCGGGTTTGTAGGATGCGTTTGTATTTTTGTTATTTTAAATTTCAATCTATCTTTAAATATTCCCATTTTTTTATATTTTAATTGCTTAGTAGCATAGTAGGGCTTTAATACTTAAACATTGCCAATACTGTCTTAAAACAATATTCTGAAATAGATGTAAGTAACCTTTAATTTTTAGTTAGTTATATATATTTATTTAAAGAATAAATTTAATTTAGAATTTTCTTGATATTATGAAATTTGGCTATTTAGTAATATGTATTTTATTAACAAAGGCGATTTTTCGTTACATCTAAGAGTGAACATTTAGAATAACTAAGTTTTATTTTAACAAAAAGAAGAAGTGTTATACGCTAAGTTCAGCGTTTATTAGAACAATAAAGCTATGAGGAAGGTTTATGATTGTAGAACAGCAACAATCAAGTAGATTAGAAAACCTGCTAAAATAGCAGCAAATTGAAATGAGCCCGATTTGGTTTTGCTTTCAATTATAAATTCTTTTATTTTTTTGAATATCATACTTTAAATATAGCAATTTATTTTGAGTATGGAAACCTAGTTGCTTATTTATGAGGTCTCTAAACAGGTAATGCCGTTAGAGAATGTATCTGTTTCTGATACGCCTAAAGTACTCTTGTTTGGCTATTTTATGTCTATCGGTTACTGCGCTGCACGCGCTCCGCTTTAAATGTACTACAAGTTGCCTTGTTAATAACAATAGTGTTAAACTTCCTCTTGGCATGTGAAAAATATTTAATTTTGGAAATATTCCATAATAATGGAATTTATCCTAATGAAAACAGAATCAATACTACATTTAGATTTAGACACGTTTTTTGTGTCTTGTGAGCGCTTAACCGACTCCAAACTACTTAAGCGACCCTTACTCGTTGGGGGTATTGGAGACCGTGGGGTAGTGGCTGCTTGTAGTTATGAAACCAGGAAATTTGGTGTGCATTCAGGAATGTCAATGAAATTGGCTAGGCAGTTGTGTCCTGAAGCAACGGTTATTAAAGGAGATTCTAGTACCTACACCAAACACTCCCAATTAGTAACAGAGATTATAAAAGAACGTGTGCCTGTTTTTGAAAAAGCGAGTATTGATGAGTTCTATGCTGATTTAACAGGAATGGATCAGTTTTTTGGTACCTATAAGTTTGCTACAGAATTAAGAAATACCATTATCAAAGAAACGGGATTACCTATTTCATTTGGATTGTCTTCTAATAAAATAGTATCAAAAGTCGCTACGGGTGAAGCAAAACCCAATAATCAAATGCGGGTAGATACAGGCCTAGAGAAACAATTTCTGGCGCCTTTGTCTATTCAGAAAATACCATCGGTAGGAACAAAAACCTATCAGACACTTCGCAACTTAGGTATTACCAAAGTACATATTGTTCAAGAAATGCCTTTAGAAATGATGGTGAGTGCCTTGGGGAAACATGGGCAAACCATTTGGAGACGTGCCAATGGTATTGATAGGCCTCCGCTAATTCCGTTTCACGAGCGTAAATCTATTTCAACAGAACGTACCTTTACAAAAGATACCACCAATATGGTACAATTACGGACCACAATTACTGCTATGGCAGAGAATTTGGCGTATCAATTGCGAAGGGCAGATAAGTTAACCGCTTGTATTGCGGTGAGAGTACGGTACTCAGATTTTCAGACCTATTCCAAACAAATTAAAATACCCTATACCAGTGCAGATCATATTTTAATTCCTAAAATAGTTGAATTGTTTGAGCGCCTTTATGAGCGTCGGTTATTAATTCGCTTGGTAGGCGTAAAGTTTAGTGATATTGTTACGGGAAATTATCAGATTAATCTTTTTGATGATACCGAAGAGATGCTCAGTTTATACAATGCTATGGATCATATCCGGAAGAAGTATGGAGAAAAAAGCATTATGCGCGCTACTTCTATGGGAGCAAAAACTATTGGTAGGTTTCACAATCCATTTAGCGGAGAACCCCCTATCGTATTAGCCCACCGAAAACAATAATATGTACCTCAATTGCCATTCATACTACTCCTTACGATTTGGCACCTTTTCAGAAGTAGAACTTTTGAGGATGGGGCAGGCAAATCATATCCCTACACTAGCTTTAACTGATATTAATAATACCTCTGCCTGTATGAATTTTGTTAGAAAATCTAAGGAATTTGGTATTAAACCTATTATTGGAATCGATTTTAGAAATGGTGCAGAGCAGCTATATGTGGGTATTGCTAAAAATAATGAAGGGTTTAGAGAACTCAATGAGTTTATGTCTCTTCACTCCCATAAAAGTATCAAACTACCTGCCATAGCCCCAAAATTTGAACATGCATATATTATTTATCCTTTTGAAAATGTGTTACAGTTAGAGAAGGTAGATTTTGAAGCACATGAATACATCGGTATTTCTGTAGAAAATTTAAGGCGGTTACCTTTTTCAAAATACAAATCCTACACCGATAAATTAGTCATCCAACAACCGGTTACCTTCCGCAATAAGCGCGATTTTAATGCACACCGTTTGCTACGTGCTATTGCCAACAACACCTTATTAAGTAAACTACAGCAAACAGAAGAGGGGCGTTTGTCTGAACAAATGCTCCCCAATGATAAACTTTTAGAAGCCTTTCAAGAGTTTCCGCATTTGGTAGTGAATACTAAGAATTTAATGGCCCAATGCGAGGTAAACTTTGGATTCGGAGAAAATAGGGTCTCTCAAAACCAACAGGTATTTGGCAGCTCAAAAGAAGAAGATTTTAACCTCTTGCAACAACTCTGTGAAGATGGCTTACCTAAACGATATCCTACCCGTACCGATGCCGTAAGTAAGCGTCTGGCGGTGGAGTTGGAGACCATTAAGAAAATGGATTTTGTGTCTTACTTTCTAATCAATCATGATATTGTTAAGTATGCCAATTCTAAAGGCTATTTGCATGTGGGGCGGGGTAGTGGTGCCAATAGTATTGTCGCTTATATTATAGGAATTACAGATGTAGACCCTATTGAATTGGATTTGTATTTTGAACGCTTCATCAACCCATACCGAGTTTCTCCACCAGATTTTGATATCGATTTTAGTTGGAAAGATCGGGAAGATGTCACTGCCTATATCTTCCGTCGGTTTAAAAATACCGCTTTATTAGCCACCTATAATACTTTTAAATATAGAGCGGTAGTTCGGGAATTAGGAAAAGTATTCGGCCTTCCAAAAGAAGAAATAGACAAGCTCTGTAAAGGTCATTTTTCTAATAATGATTTGGATGATATGGCAAAACTGGTCTTAAAATATAGTGCACTGATAAAAGACTTTCCCAATTATTTAAGTGTGCATTCCGCCGGAATTCTAATACTAGACCAGCCTATTCATTATTATTCCGCTACAGATTTGCCCCCCAAAGGATTTCCAACGGTACAGTTTGATATGATTATAGCAGAAGATGCGGGTATTTTTAAGTTTGATATTCTAGGACAACGTGGTTTAGCCAAAATTAAAGAGGCTATGGAGATTATCAAAGAGAATAGGTCTGATGTGCCTGAGATAGATATCACCCAAATAGAAACATTTAAAAACGATGCTAATATCAATAACTTATTAAGCAGAGGAAAAGCTATTGGCGCCTATTATGTAGAATCTCCTGCCATGCGTGGTTTAATGTGTAAGCTAAAAGTCAATGATTATTTAGGTTTGGTGGCTGCCAGTTCTGTTATTCGCCCTGGAGTATCTAGTTCTGGAATGAAAAATGAATACATCCGCAGACATCGGGAGCCAGAGCGCAGAAAAGAGGCCAACGCCATTCTAGCGCAAATTATGCCCGAAACCTATGGTATTATGGTCTATCAAGAAGATGTATTAAAAGTCGCCAATCAGTTTGCGGGTTTAGATTTAGGAGAAGCAGATGTGTTACGCCGTGGCATGAGTGGTAAGTTTAGATCTAGAGCAGAATTTACCCGCGTAGAAGAGAAATTTAGGAGTAATTGTAAGGCAAAAGGCTATCCTGATGCATTAACTACGGAGGTATGGGATCAAATTGCCAGTTTTGCAGGTTACGCCTTCGCTAAAGGGCATTCTGCGTCTTATGCTGTTGAGAGTTACCAGAGCATGTATTTAAAATGCTACTATCCTTTAGAATTTATGGTGGCGGTACTAAATAATGGCGGTGGTTTTTATAGTACAGAACATTATATTCACGAAGCACGGATGTGGGGGGCTCAGATACATGCGCCTTGTATTAATCTAAGTGATCATCATAATACCATTAGGGGAGTCGCTATTTATTTGGGTTTTGGTTATTTAAAAAATCTAGAAAATTTGGTAGTACAACGGTTCTTAACAGAACGGCAATTGTACGGTACTTTCAAATCTTTAGATGATTTTATAGACCGTGTGGTAATAAGCATTGAGCAATTGGCAATCCTAATAAGAATAGGAGCTTTTAAATTTACAGGACTTGCAAAAAATGAACTGCATTGGCAAGGCATCTTTAAAATCAATGCCCTCAAGAAACGCTCTGGGAATCCGTCATTATTCAAACCAAAACACAAACAGTTTGAGCTTCCTAAATTAGAGCATAGTTGGGTAGAAGAAGCCTATGACCAAATAGAACTCTTGGGTTTTCCGTTGTATAGTTATTTTGATTTGATTTCAGAAGAAATTTTAAGTGACTCCAAAGCTAAGGATATGCAGTACCACCAGCATAAAGAACTACTGCTCTATGGCATTCTTGTCAACACTCGTTTTAATACCACTAAAAACAATAAAAATATGCGTCTGAGTACTTTTGTAGATCAAGAGGGCGATTATTTTGATGTGGTACATTTTGCCAATGTGGTAGATAAATACCCTATTCACGGTATGGGCGTGTATGCATGCTATGGAAAAGTAACCGAAGAATTTGGACACTGTAGTATAGCGGCCATTTGGACCAAAAAATTAGCATTTAAACAAGACCCCAGAGCTTCAGATACTCCAACGTTTGAAAGTTTGAAGAAATAGACGCTTCAAAATGAATAGCCAAACATTCATCGTACAAGCACTAATACCAACGCAACTCTTTTACGTTAATATCGCTTTTGATTGAAATAATTTTTTGTTTCCACAGCGGGTATCTTTAGGTTATCAATAACGGTACTATAGAAAGTACCACTTAAATTAAAAATTATGAATTCAGATATAAAAGAGATCGAAACTAAAATTAATTCGATAATCCAAAAAAATGAGGATGCTATAATGGGCTATGAAAAAGCAGCAGAAAATGCAAAGGGAATTGGACTTCAAAGCTATTTTAGCAATAAAGCATTGGAAAGAAAAAATTTCCTCATCAGTTTAAAATCTGCGGCACCTGCTCTTAATTTAAGAGAAGATATAGATGGTAGCGTTACTGGTGCCTTGCACCGCACTTGGATGGATATTAAAGCGGCATTCTCTAGTGATGATGATGAAGCTATGCTTGAAGAAGCCATTAGGGGAGACAAAGCTGCCATTGAAGAATATAATGAAGTATTATCAGATGTGCATTTACCCGTAGCCATCGCGACGCTTATTAGACAGCAAATAACATGGATTAAAGAAGATTTAGAAAAAATTAAATCTTTAGAAGATGTCATGTAATACAAGTCAGAAACAAAGAAAGCTCCTAAATTGGGAGCTTTTTTTATGCTTTTTTTTAGTCCGATTATTATTCCTGAATCAAATTGCGTATCGCTTCAAGTGTGCTTGTTAATTTGAATTTTTAAACCTTATTTTCTGTAGTTTTACAGCTGATGATTCCAAAACTTCTTTTAGTTCCTGGTTAGATTTAAAATTTACTTGATTCAGAATTTTATACTCAAAATCAAGCTCAAAGCTGTCATCTTCAAAAATCCAAGGAGTCACTTGGAAGGTGCCATCTGCATTCCGGTTGATGCTGTAAGTTTTGTTATTTATTGACGTGTTGATCTCCAATTTTCGTCCCGTTTCAGGAACCTCTTCTCCACAAATTATGAGTGATAGCCTATCACAAAAAAGCAGAATGCTATACAAATCATCTTCAGTTTTTTTATGGATGCCATATAGTTTTCGCAGTGTTTTACTTTTTTCAGCGCTATCTGCCAAGAACTGTTTCATTTCTTTGTTGGTATCATTTCCATACAGAAATTGTAAATGCCGAGCGATTAGTAAAGCAATCCACCCAGATTTTTGCTCAGATGCCGCGTATAACTTTTTGGCGTGTTTAATAGCATCTCTCTCGTAACCACCATCCATCATAAAATCTCTAGGCGTCCCTACGTTAGTCAAGTAATTGGTCGCATCAAAATCTACCATATGATCGTCATGATCGGTGATGGCCGTTAGCGTTTCTACCCAATGAGAATACCGCAATTCTTGTTTTAATTGATAGGCAAATTTGCCCGCCAATAACGCGTGCGTGTAATGCGAAATAATTTTCCATCCATCGGTATGGTGCCTAACAATCATAAGCCTTAAGTTTAAAGATAATTGTATTTGTTCAACCCTAAAGTTCCAATTATCCGGCCTCTTTTGTTGCGCTAATTCGCTAAATATTTAATGCATTCAACAATCTATAGGTAATTTCAATTAGTCTGTTTTTCGGAGTCTAAAGGTTTAATTTTATACGGATTACGTTTTCTATACGCTGAAATAATTTTAGCAGAATGGTATGAGTGTTCTTTAGCATCAATGACATGCAATAGGTCAGAAGTTCCTTGTATCAATTCATTTTTGTCTACAAACCCAAAGCCTTGGTACACTCCGTGTAATACCAAAACAACACCTTGTTCCTGGCTGTTCCGGCCTTTTTCAAATACTACGAAATTTTCATTCTCATTGTTTAGATGATCTAGTGCCTGTGCTACTCGGTCATTGTATGCTTCAAGAGCTTCTTCTTCCCTACAGATGCCTTTACAACTACTAAAAATCACGGTGCTACATTTTGTTTTTACACTTTGCACACCGGTATAGCTGGGGCACAATTCAAATTTTTCAGTAAGCTGGGAAAGTCGCTCAATAGCTAAAGATCGTTTTAAGAAAATTTCTGTAGGGGTATGTTGAAATGGTCTTCTCTCTACTTTTAATTGGAGAATTCCCTTCTTATTTCGGATGGGAACAATCATGTAAGTAATATGTTTTTTCTTCTGAATATAGTTATAATACGGGTCTAACTTGGCTATTAAATCTGCTTCTCGCAACAGGGCTAGTAACTCACTCCCCATAGGCTCAAAATCTATAAAATAAGTAGCAGTACATAACAGCAGTTCTTTTTCGGTTGTAGACGTAAAGTGACTTAAAACTCTCTTTTTTATGTCTTTAGCCTTTCCTACATAGATGACTTCTTTATCCTTATTTTGAAACTTATAAATTCCCGGAGTCTTAGGCAACCGATCCAATTGTACCTCGGTGATATGCTTAGGAATCCGGTATTTTAATTTTGGCTTATTAGGCTGAAGTAGTGCTGTTATTATTTCTTCATTTTCATCTAAGGCTAATAACCTCTGAAAAAGTGCACTCGTAGCTTCATTAGACTCTTCTAAAGAAGCTGCTGCATCATACGGAATCCCTAAAACACTAGACAGATAAGGTAATTCATAGGATGTCATATTCGGAATCAATTTCTTAGAGAGTCTCACGGTACATATTTGAGGCATCTCAAAAGCATAGCCTATATGCCGAAACTGGGTTTTCAAATGGTACTGCAAAAATGAAACATTATGCCCTACTAAAATACACCCTTGGAGTTCCCTCAGAAGGGTATCGGCAACTTCTGAAAAGCTTGGTGCATTTAACAATGCTTCATCTGTTAGTCCTGTTGCTTCTTGGAGGTATAAGGGGATACGCTCTTCAGGGTTAATAGACGTAGAAAGTACACACCTCCAATCTCTATCAATAAATTTATGAATGACGATACCTACGGATCTGAAATAGATAGGTTTGCGGCCATAATTAATCATAGAAATAACCGCGTAGTTTTTATTAGACATAAGCTAGGGCATTAATTAAAGTCCATCCCAGACGATAAGTCAATGGTATTAGGTTGGGGCGCATCTTTGACGCTATTAAATTGATGCCCAACAGTCTCCTGTTTCACCAGTGCTTCCGGTAGGCCAGTTAAAAAATAGGTTTCCGCATCATCCGTATTTTTTCCATCCTGTGTAGGGGTAGATCTTGCATGAACTGCTGAAATAGATGCGGTGTTTCTGGTAATGATCAATCTGTTTTTTGCACGCGTAAGCGCTACATACAACACCCGACGATCTTCCTCTATGGCATCAATATCGTCAAGAGAATAAGCAGATGGAAAAGATTTTGGAGATACATTCAGCACAATACACACATCTGCCTCTAAACCTTTTGCAGAGTGAATGGTAGAAATAATCACATGATCTTTTTGCTCGTCTGTTCTTAATTTAGACTCCGTCAATACATTAGCACCATTCATTTTTTCGGCATTATCTAAAAGGCCTTCTCCTATAAACTCCCCTAAACTAGAGTAGCTTTCGGCCAATAATTTAAGCACAGGAAAATCAGCCTTACGCTTTTCGGTCCAATCTTTTCGGTATTTAAATGCTAAACCTAGAGACATAGCTTCATAGGAGATTTCTACCATTTTACCCACCTTTCCTTTTTCTTGAGTAACGGCCTGATATAGTTCAGATATTCTTTGGCCGTCAGATCCCGAAATATTCGCAGCCAATAAGGTGGAGATATCCGTTTTTCCTTCGTCTGCAATAATCGCAGCCATAATCCGTGAAGCTCTAACTTCACCGATACCTTCCCAAAAGGTTAGAAACCGAACCCATGCTATTTCATCATAGGGGTTGTTTACAATCCGTAGTAAAGACACTAAATCTTTTATATGAGCAGCCTGCAAAAATTTCCGGCCTCCATAGGTGACATACGGTATTTTTCTTCTTATAAAAACAGCTTGTAAGGATTTGGTGTAATACTGTGATCGTGATAATATCAAGTGGTCTGAAAAGCTACGATCTTCGTTCGTATAATTCTTCAAAATTTCATCCGCAATCCAATTCGCTTCCTGCCACTCATCATTTACATTAACAATAATGGGTATTTCGCCGCTACCACGCACTGCTGCTAAGCGTTTGTTATAGTCTATAGTAGCGTGGTCTAACAACCAATTAGAGAGATCTAAAATTTCTTGCGTAGACCTGTAGTTCTTTTCTAATTTATAGACTTCAGAATTTTTTACGCGATCTTTAAATTGATGCACATTTTTAAAATCAGCTCCTCGAAAAGAATAAATAGATTGCGCGTCATCTCCAACACAGAATAGTTTGCAGATTTCTACGAAAGGCGATAGTAGTTCCCATTGTAGCGGATTGGTATCTTGCATTTCATCAACAAGCAGGTATTCCAAATTTTGAGCTAGTAGCTCCCGAGCATCAGCATTTGTTTTTAATTGTGTAGCGACCACCAATAGGAGATCATCATAATCTAAATAGCGTTGTTCCATTTTCTTTTGCTGATAGGCGCGCAAAAGAACTTCCACATGGGGTTTCATCGCAGCAATCTCATAATCCGTATCCTTATCCGTCCTACTTTTAAAAAGAAGAATGCGTATAGATTCCGTTAAGTTCTTCTTTGTATTTCTAGCATACGAGTAGATATCTAAAAGTTGCTGCGGTTTTATCCGCAATTTCCCATAAGTGTCGGCATGAGTGCCAGACATCATTTTCATAATTCCTAACTGATCGTCTGGATCAATGACTGTAAAGGCAGCAGCACCAAATAAATTAGGATATTTTAATATTAATTGATTACACCAAGAGTGAAATGTAGCACCGTTAATAGCCTGACTATTAGATTGTGGTAAACTAGCCTTTACCCGTTCTACTATTTCATTAGCAGCCTTTTTAGTGAAGGTTAGAATTTGTATTTTTGAAGGATCAACTCCAGACGCAATAAGGTGCGCGGCACGTGCAATAATGGTACGTGTTTTTCCGGTACCTGCTCCGGCAAGTACCAGTAGGTGTTGGCCCTCATAGGTAACCGCTTTTAATTGTCCCTGATTAAGTTCTTCCGTTATATGCATTCCTTTAATATTAAAATGAATGATTAATTTTCATATGGATATAATCCATTTAAGTGGATAATTTCCAAAATTAAGGAATTTTTCTTACATAGTGTAATTTTGCAATTAGTATAGCGCATTCGTCATTTATTGCTAGTGCTGTTTGGTAAAACTTTTAGATTAAAGGACGAATCAATCCAGAAATTACAAGAAATGACAGCGTATCAATTTAGAAAATACCATAAGTATTTGTGTTGTTTATTCTTGCACTACTTTATCGTTTCAAGATTAAGAGTCGCTTAGTTCTGGTATGTAAACTATAATTTAAAAAGTTCTCATTATTTCACTGTTCATCGATACTAAAAATAAATTTAAAAGGTTATAGCGTAAGAACCTTGATAGAACGTAAGACACAACATCTTAGTGGAAAAAATCAGTTTCTAGACCAAGACATTCATGCTACATAACCAACTTTTGAAATACGACATCCCGATGAAAAAAATAGCTTTTATTCTATTCTTATCCATTTTATCCAACAGTGTGTTTCCGAATACCAATTTCAATACTGTTTCCAGTGGTGTTTTTGATGATTTTGCACTTACTATAACAGCAACGAATGGAACTGTCTTAAAACTAATTGCGAATGAAGAAACAGATCAGAACTCTTTTCAAAGTGGTCAGGTAGTGTGCTGGGTTACGCGTCCGGCTGTGGGGTATAAGTTTTCTCATTGGACGGGAAATGTATCTTGGAATAGGCTTATGGCAAATGTTGTTATGACGAGAACCAAAACGGTAACTGCTGTTTTTGAAAAAGATTATTAAACAGTAGATTTTAAAGGATGAAGTAGCCTCTTAAAGAGTTTATTTCTCTTAAAAAGAGAAGTCACATTCATACTTAGAACATACGTTAAGAATGAATTATAACGCTTTAATATAAAAATAGAGTATGAATTTTTTTAGAAAATTACTTGGTTTAGGCCCCAAAGAACTTGTGAATGTAAGACCAAGAGCTAATTCTTCTCAAACAAAAAGAAAAGAAAGCATCGTTGACGTATCTGATATTGACCATAGAAAAATATATCCTACCTTACTATCACAAAAAACAAAATCGTTTGATTTGTTAAATGAACTTGTTGCTATTATGCATGATAGGGAAGGCCTTTTTGCTCCGATTGTAATTGGTCATGTTATGGTTGATGAAAAGGAGGTAGAAGATGGTGGACCCGCACTTTATCAAGTGCGGACTTCAAATAAAAATGAAGAGGATTATAAAAAGCTAAGATTTACTGGTGAAATAAATTTAGATGCTCTTGAAATCCCTTTTATTGATTGGAATTATTTAGATAGTAAGCTAAATTTTCAGGTGCTATCTTGTACTATATCTCAATTTTCTTCTGAAAAAATACTAAGTAAAAAACACCTGCAAGAAGCTCATAAGAAGTTAGGTGCAGATGAATTACTTGTCTCTATTCCTAGAAAAGGGTTAATCTTTGTGTGTTCAAAAAATATTTCTGATGAAGATTATGGCGATTTTTTAAGTATGCATGGCGCGATTGTACTACAAGAAAATGAAGATTTAGAATTTCTTTGTGAAGATCTATTTGTGGTAAAAAATGGCGAAATAGAAAATATTATAAGCGTACCTCAATTATCTGAAATGCTTAAAGAAAAAAGGTAATTTTTCAGTTGTACGTTTAGAACATTAAAGCATTGAAATAGTATCCTTTTAATTTCTGAATTAAATATAGCTTAGTGCTACAATTCATTTTACAATGACAAATCATACTACATGAAAATTTATGGAATTAGCCACAAAATTGGTATTACTTAATCCAAATCCGATTACACTAGAGAAACCAAAGTATAAAAGGTAAAAAAAAATTACAACCAAGATTACTCCTCCGTACTACGAACTTTGCGATATTCTAAGAGATCTGATTGCTATGATTAATATAGACAAAACCTTGCATTAAGAAGCGTCGAGAATACTCGGATATGAAGAAAATTATTTTTTTAAAAACTTATTAAATAACTGGAATCTACTATAAGCATCCTTTCCTAATCACTTAGATTTCAATCTAAAATACTAGGAGTTATATGGTTAAAATTCTTCAATAAATATCTCGACTGTTTATTTAAATTGCTCTTTAAAGAACCTCGTAATCGTGATATTTAAGAGGTTTTTTAATTAAGATTTATTTTTTTAATATAATCTGACTTAACTTTTGTTTGATAACTATTTGCTTCGTTGGTTTTAATACTACTAGGATATAAAGGAGCTAAAAAACCTTCATCACGCCTTCTATCAAAATCATTTTTCCGGTAAGGATCAAAAGCTGTACCTGGAGGTAAAGGCCTGTTTTTATCCATATACCAAATATAAAAAGACATCACTTCATTTAATCGACTACCAAAAGGGTCATTTTTACGATTGTAAATATTTATAGTAGCCAAATTTAACTTTTTCTTATTGCTTGGATGTTTCAAATATAAAAACTGCGACCGGTCCCTATCACCATCCATGCTCTCAAATCTATCTAATTTCTCAAAAAACTGAACCTCAGAAAAAAGAACAGTATGAGGTGTTTTATAAAAAAACCGCTTGGGATAAGTAATTGTTCCGTTTAAACGATCTAATACAATTTCTTGAACAGGGTTTAAATAATTAAAGGCTACTTCCCATACTACAAAAACCAAAAGCGGTAAAGTGAATAGTGTTACATACAAATCGAAAGTGATTAAATAGATCATCAATGTTAAAAAAAACCATATTAAAAAAAATGTTTTTAAGACTGAAAAATCATTTACGTTTACTACAAAAAACAAATCATTTGCTTCTTGGATTTCTAATTTTTTATTCGGTTTAACAGCTTCAATAGTATAGTTAATACTATTTGGATTAAGCCTTATAATTTTCTTTAATAGTATTGGTTTAAATTTATTTTGATCTTGTAATGTAATCCAAGCCATTCTGTACCTTATAATTTTCCATTAAAAATAACATTATTATCTACACTAATGTTTTATAACATAAAAAAATTTACCCTCTACTGCTCTACAATTAGATAACTGCTCGCTGCACTTATTGTCAATTACTCCTACCTTCTACTTGTACGTAAACTAAATTGCTTTGAGACGTAAGCTCATGGGTACGTTAACACTAATTTTATAAATTTTGAACAAAATCCACAACCAATAAAACTAAGATACGGGAACATAATCCTTGAAAAACAGTGTATTTGAGGATTACAATCCCTGTGTATGATTAAGCGAGATTTAGAAGAACAGATTAGTAAGCGCTTTATTGAGTTATGGAGGTATTTGTAAACCTGAAATTTTAGAAAAATTATTACGTGCCTTAGCATTCCAAATTGGTAGTGAGGTAAGCTATAATGAATTAGCATAATTGCTGGGTATAGATAAGAAAACAGTGTCTAATTATATTGATTTACTGTACCAAGCTTATGTTATTTTCAAATTACCAAGTTTTAATAAAAACTTGAGAAACGAGATAAAAACCGATCAGAAAAAATTTTTCTACGATACAGGAGTGAGAAATACGATTATTGGTAATCTAAAACCTTTAGAAGTTCGTCAAGATAAAGGCAACCTTTGGGAAAATTTTTTAATTGCAGAACGATTAAAACATAACGCTTATAAAAGTTCCTTAAGTAAGGGGTACTTCTTGAGAACTACACAGCAACAAGAAATTGATTATGCAGCGGAAGAAGCTGGAATAGTTACAGGATTTAAAATAAAATGAAATCCAAAAAGTAAAGTGAAAATTCCTAAAACAGTTAGGATAAGAAATTCAGGCTAGGGAGGAGGTGTAAGCTTTTAAGATGGAAACACAAACCAAATTTTGAAATTTTGACGTATCATTTCTGTATAAAATCCAATCAAAATAGTTATCCTTTTTATAAGCACATAGTCTTTTTTAAATGTAAAACTTATCTCTCCAACACCGCTACTTTTTTTCAGCACTTAATGCAAAAAAAATAGCTCAGGTTCATGACCTAAGCTATTTTTTTGTAGATGTGTTCCGTTAATGCGATACAGCACCCTAATTATTTCTTTCCCTTCTTTGTGGTCACAATGATAGCACCATTTGGGGCACCGTATTTTTCTATGGCCTTTTCATCTTTAAATATTTCTATCTTTTCAATAGCGTCAGGCGATAATTTATCAAGCATTTCTTTAGTAGCAACCTTACCGTTGATAAGAATTACAGGTTCTTCATTTTTAAAATTAATTCCTTCCTTATATTGGTTTGCTTCCTTCTTTTTATGGGTGGTAATGAGGATAACTCCATTAGGGGCATTATATTCTTTTAATGCTTTATCACCTTTTACAACAGCAACGGAAGCAATCATCTCATTATCTATTAAGTCCATACTGAACTCAAACTTTTTTCCGTCTACATAAATAGCTGGTTCAGCACCTTCTTTCACCTTTACATGCAGCTTTTCCTTAGGTTGATCATCCTTTTTTTCTATTTTAATTTCTTGTGCTGTTACGAATGAGATAGAACATAATAGGACACAAGCTGTTAGAATTAGTTTTCTCATAATTTTAAGTGTTTAATTATTAGTTAATTTATTTTTCTTTTGTCGTGTAAATAATTACAATATCATTCTCATAAATAACGCGCTCTTCAATTTCAGCGAGATCGGTTTGGTTTACCATCTCTCGAGCTATGTTCAACAAAGCTTCTTTTTCAGAATAGTTTAATTCGTCTGGTGCCGGATGGGTTAAAAACAGCGCGATTAGTACGCTAACAGATGCTGCTACAGATAGGGCTCCAATAAGTAGCTTGCGCTTTCTGTTTCTTTTAGTTTTAAAAGATGCCCATAAGTGCTCATTAAAATCTTTGGGGGTTGTTGTTTTGTTGTTTTTTACAAAAGTGGACCATGCCTTCATAGAAGGGTTTAAATTTTCAGTATTGTCAAACAAAAATTGTTCTTCAGACAGCGTACTTTGTCCTTCCTTATATTTTTTGATTATTCTTTCCGCTTTATTCTCTTCCATAATCATACGTTTTTTCCAATTGTACACTTACTACCTTTCTAGCTCGCGATAACAAAACCCTTACATGTTCTATTTTAAGTTGCATAGCGGAGGCTATTTCGGTAAACTCATAACCATCTAAGTCTCTCATCAGTATCACTTCTCTTTGTTGCTCCGGTAAACTAGCAACAATTTTTTTTATAATTACTGTTAGCTCTTTCCGCTCTAGTTCTTCGCTATCATTTTCTGATGTCAGAATCTCTAATTGAAAGGAAGCATCCTGACTCGTAAAGGTTTTCTTTCTAAGTATATCAATACAATGATTGCGCGCTGTGGAAAACACCAAACCTTGAATGTTAGGGTGGTCGGCGATACGCTTTCGTTTTTCCCAAAGTTTCATCATGATATCCTGGATGGCATCTTCAGCATTTGCGCTACTTCCAAGCATTCGTGAAACCATCGGAAACAAGCGTTCAGATAATGAAAATACAGTACGTCTAAAATCGGTTTTATTCATTATACTTTAATAACGTAAAACTAGAGGTAGACATAACAGAAAAAAGCTGTTTTTTTTAATTTACTCGCATAACTAATTGGTAATCAGTGTGATAATTTATGTATATGTAGGATGAATTTAGTTGGTAAGGGTTTGAGCTTCGCAAAATTCTTACGAAGTCATTCTAATTTTGAGTTTCAATCGTTGTTTGCGTTATATTATTAAGTTACCTCATATTTCATCGTATTACTTTAATATGAATTAGGTTTTACTACTAAGCCCGATTATAAGAATCCTATAAAAACGTACTTACATACTAGTAAATGCCTGATTTAAAGTATAATCTCAAAATATAGTATTAATTTGTACCGTAAACAGCTAGAACTATGGAACGTGTAGACAGAAAAATAATACAACTATTATCAAAAGGATATAGAACTCCAGAGATCTCAAACCATTTTATAGAAAAAGGGATAGCGCCTAGTTCTGTATCTTCTGTGGAAAAAAGAATCAAAGCAATAAAGAAAGTTTACGGAGCCAAAACCCTATTTCATTTGGCAGTGCTGGTAACTAAATCTAAATAAAGATCTTTTGCCAAAATAGTTTTGCGGCTAATTTCAACGATACTTATAAAAATAACACCACACTGCAGTTTACCACAGTATTCGATGATTTCTTTTTATGATATTTGATTATAAGTAATGATACTGTATGTGTTGTAAATTGAGATCTTTAAATATTGATAGAATTCCCCTCGAAAATCAATTATTAAATGCGAAATATGATTACGATGCGAAGTATGCACGAGTTCATAAGCGATTAATGGAAAAAGACACGTTAACCGATAGCGAACGCAAATTGTTTGAAGCCTTAAAAGGATTAAAAACAGCAGTAGATAAAGAGATTTTGCAAAACGCTAAGTTATTAGAAAACGAGAGATATGTAGAAAGATTGGTGATGCGCTTGGTAATCAACCAATTTAAAAAAGAACAATAGATAGCGATTAATACTTCCGATGTTAGTCGTACTAATAGTAGTATAGTTAAAGAATATAGGAACGAATACAACGGTTACGTTGCGTAATTGAAGTATATAGCAACTATCGAGAAATACTCGGTAGTTCAATTGAAAGTGGTAGGTGCAAATTTTGCGCCTACCACGTAAAATATCAAATGGAAGAGTCAAAAGAAATATTAATTTATCAGTCTGATGATGGCAAAAGCCAACTACAGGTATCTTTGTAGGATGATACTGTTTGGCTGACGCAAAAACAGCTTTCTGAACTTTTTCAAACAACTATTCCTAATATTAATATGCACTTAAAAAACGTATTTAATGAAGGAGAGCAAATAGAAAAGGCAACTATTAAGGAATCCTTAATAGTTCAATCGGAAGGGAAGAGAAAAGTAAAACGTAAACAAATAGTCTATAATTTAGAGATCATTATTTCAATTGGTTATAGAGTTAAATCACAAAGAGGAACACAATTTAGAATATGGGCAACTCAAACCTTAAAAGATCATTTGGTTCAAGGCTATACTATCTTGTATTCTTTTTATAGTATAATTACCATGAATAGGTTAAATTATGCATTATGAGTAAAATTATTAGCTATAAGGATACGGAAGATTTAAAGCTTGAAGTTACACTACGGAATGATACTATTTGGTTAAGCTTAAATCAAATATCAAATTTGTTCGACAGGGATAAAGCATTAATATCTGGACACTTAAGAAATATATTTAAAACTGAAGAGCTTCTTAAAATTTCAGTTGTTGCAAAATATGCGACAACTGCTATAGATGGAAAAAAAATATAAAAAAAAGCATTGTAATCTAGGCGTAATCTACAGAGGATAACAAACGTATAGCTGCCTTCATTTTTGTGTGTGGTTCTTGGAACGTAATCATTTATTGTACGCTAAAAATGGAGAAAAGAGAGTAGCAGACAAAAAATTTGAAAACCCTGCCATAAAAGAAGTAATTAGCTATAAACCAGCTTTGTGGAATGGATTAGAAGATATTGAAAAACGTCCTTTTATTTCTACAAACTTGTGTATTGAACTTGTACAGAGTATTAAAAAAAATACTGCAAGTATAAGAACAACTCCTGGGACTGCATTAAAGTATGCATTATGAGTAAAATTATTAGCTATAAGGACTCGGAAGATTTAAAGCTTGAAGTTACACTACGAAATGATACTATTTGGTTGAGCTTAAATCAAATATCAAATTTGTTTGACAGGGATAAATAATTGATATATTGAAACTTAAGAAATATATTTAAAACTGAAGAGCTTCTTGAAAATTCAGTTGTTGCAAAATATGCAACAACTGCCGCAGATGGCAAAATCTATAATGTTGAATATTATAAATTAGATGCCATTCTTTCAGTAGGGTATCGCGTAAATTCTAAACGAGGGACGAAATTTAGAATCTGGGCTACTTCTATTTTAAAATACTTTTTAAATCAGGGTGATATCACACTCAATTTTTTCATTATTTATAAATTATTTGCCATTCTGCGGGAAACCGCAGAACTACGTCGTGATAGTTTATGATATTTGCTATTATTTACTTGTAGGATTTTTATAGTAAATAGATATCTTTAGAGCATAATACAAGAAAACAAACTAAACCAATGAACAAATCATCCCACAATAAATTAGTATCTTTTATTTGGTCTATTGCAGACGATTGTTTGCGAGACGTTTACGTGCGCGGAAAATACCGTGACGTTATTTTACCAATGATAGTATTACGTCGTTTAGACGCGCTTTTAGAACCAACAAAAGACGCCGTTTTAGAAGAATTAGCGTTTCAACGTGACGAAGCTGGTTTTACAGAATGGGATGAAACAGGACTGCGTGAAGCTTCAGGTTATGTATTTTACAACGTAAGCACCTGGACACTTCAAAAACTAAAAGATACAGCTACCAATAGCCAACAAATACTACAAGCCAATTTTGAAGATTACCTAAACGGTTTCAGTCCGAATGTAAAGGAGATCATCGAGAAATTCAAACTTCGTAGTCAAGTGCATCACATGGCAACCAAAGATGTGTTATTAGATGTGTTAGAAAAATTCACATCCTCATACATTAATTTAACACCTTTTGAAAAAGAAGATCCAGAAGGGAGAAAATTACCAGCGCTTTCTAATTTAGGAATGGGGTATGTATTTGAAGAACTAATCAGAAAATTCAACGAAGAAAACAACGAAGAAGCAGGGGAACACTTTACACCTCGTGAAGTGATTGATTTGATGACGCACATTATCTTCGATCCCATAAAAGACAATTTACCGCCAGTAATGACAATCTATGATCCTGCTTGTGGTTCTGGAGGGATGTTAACCGAAAGTCAAAACTTTATTAAAGACGAAGAAGGTGAAATTCGTGCAACAGGTGATGTGTATTTATACGGAAAAGAAATAAACGACGAAACCTATGCCATTTGTAAGAGTGATATGATGATTAAAGGAAACAACCCTGAAAATATCAGAGTGGGTTCTACCTTATCTACCGACGAGTTTGCAGGCAAGTCTTTCGATTTTATGTTATCTAATCCGCCTTACGGAAAATCTTGGGCAAGTGAGCAAAAATAGATCAAGGATGGTAAAGATGTTATTGATCCACGTTTTCAGATCAGCTTAAAAAACTATTGGAATGTCGAGGAAGAAGCAGATGCTATTCCACGTTCGTCAGACGGACAATTACTGTTTTTAATGGAAATGGTAGATAAAATGAAATCCTTATCCCAAAGCAAAACAGGAACACGTATTGCTTCGGTACATAATGGTAGTAGTCTATTTACAGGAGATGCTGGCGGTGGCGAAAGCAACATCCGTAGACATATTATAGAAAACGATTGGCTAGAAGCCATTGTGCAATTACCCAATAACTTGTTTTATAACACAGGAATTACGACCTATATCTGGATTTTAAGTAACAACAAAACTGCCAAGCGTAAAGGCAAAGTACAATTGATTGATGCAGGACAACTGTACCGTAAACTGCGTAAAAACTTAGGAAACAAAAACTGCAGGTTCTCGCCAAAACACATTACTAAAATTGTAAACACCTATACCAACATGAGCGTTGCAGAACGCGAAGGCGAGCAAGGTATCTCTGCTCAGGTATTTGATAATACAGATTTTGGGTACTATAAAGCCACTATTGAAAGACCAAAACGTCTAAAAGCACAATTTACAGTAGAGCGTATTGAATCTTTACGTTACGACAGAGTCTTACAAGAACCAATGCAATATGCCTTTGAAACCTTTGGAGAAAGTATTTATACGAATACCGTAAAACATGGAAAAGATATTTTAGAGTGGTGTGAGAAAAACGAACTCAACTTATCGTCTGCCAATAAAACAAAGTTAACCAAGCCTGCCACCTGGCAAAAGCACCTAAACCTAGTAAAAACAGGAACGGTGTTGTTAAAAGCCATTGGTGAAGCTGAGTACACCAATTTTAACGACTTTAAAAAGTTAGTAGATGCCGAGATTAAAAAGCAAAAACTAAGTATTTCTGCAAGCGATAAAAAAGCCATTTTAAACGCCGTAAGTTGGTATAATGCAGATGCTGAAAAAGTAATTAAAAAAGTAGAAAAACTAGCTGGCGATAAACTAAGCAAACTCTTAGAATATTTAGATTGCGAAGAAAATGACTTAGCAGACTTTGGGTATTATGCCACTAGCAAAAAAGGGGAATACATCACCTACGAAACCGAAAGCGACCTACGCGATACCGAAAACGTACCACTTAAAGACAACATACACAGCTACTTTTTACGCGAAGTTAAACCACACGTTAATGAAGCTTGGATTAACCTAGATGCCACTAAAATAGGTTACGAAATTAGCTTTAATAAATACTTTTACAAGCATACACCATTGCGTAATATAGAAGCCGTAACGAAGGATATTGTAGACTTAGAAAAACTAAGCGATGGTTTAATTGCTGAAATTTTAAACTTGGTGTAATGGTAGTAGAAAATAAAACACAACGTTACGAAAGTTATAAAGAGTCTGGTGTGGAATGGTTGGGTGAAATTCCTTTAAATTGGAATTTACAAAAACTTAAATCTTTTTTAACTGTTCACGGAAGAATTGGTTTTAGAGGATATACAGTGAATGATTTGGTTAGTAAAGATGAAGGAGCTGTGACAATAAGTCCATCCAATATGGGGGAAAATAATATGATTTGGGATAAAGTTAGTTATTTGTCTTGGCAAAAATATTATGAATCACCTGAAATAATCGTTGAAGAAGGAGATTTATTAATTGTAAAAACTGCATCAGTTGGAAAAATTGCTTATGTAAGAGAGTTAAAAGAGAAGGCAACAATAAACCCACAAATTTTGATATTGAAAAACGTCAAGATTAATAAAGATTTTTTTTATTATCAACTATTATCTAGAGTTTTTCAGCATCAATTAGAAACTGAAAAAATAGGAAGCACGATTTACACAATATCTGAAACTAAAATCTTGAATTTTAGAGCTATAATTCCACCACTTTCAGAACAAACCAAAATAGCACAATTTCTAGACGATAAAACCACCAAAATAGACGATGCTATTGCTATTAAAGAGCAACAAATAAGCTTACTTAAAGAACGCAAACAAATACTTATACACAAAGCCGTAACACGTGGTTTAGATGATAGCGTTACTTTAAAAGATTCTGGTGTGGAGTGGATTGGTGCAATTCCTGAGCATTGGGAGGTGAAGCGACTAAAGTACGTTTTTAAAATTTTAAAAAGAATAGCTGGTGAACTAGGTCATGAGGTGCTTTCAATAACTCAAAAAGGAATAAAAGTTAAAGATGTTGAAAGTGGTGGAGGACAGCTATCAATGGATTATTCAAAATATCAGATTGTTAATAAAGGTGATTTTGCAATGAATCATATGGATTTACTAACTGGCTATGTGGATATCTCTAAATACGAGGGAGTAATAAGTCCTGATTATAGAGTTTTTAATTTGATTCATAATAGCTGTGATAAGTATTATATTCTGTTATTACTTCAATTAGGTTATAGACATAAGATATTTTATGCACATGGACAAGGTGTTTCAATGTTAGGTAGATGGAGATTTCCTGCTGATAATTTCAATAACTTCAGGTTTCCAATTCCACCACTTTCAGAACAAAAGGAAATTTCAGACTATATAGAAACTGCTTCACAAAAAATAGAAACTGCTATTGGCTTAAAACAGCAAGAAATAGAGAAGTTAAAAGAGTATAAGAGTAGTTTGATAAATAGTGTGGTAACTGGTAAGGTTAGGGTGTGTTAAAAATAAAATAATATGGCAGAAGGAAATATATCTAAAGATTTGAAATTTGAAGATTTAAAATCATATCAGGACGTAGTTGATGACTTAAAAAGAAAAGGACGCAAGAAGCACCTTATCATGGGTAATGGATTTAGTATGGCATATGACCATAAAATATTTTCATACAATGCGCTATATGATTTTATAGAAAAGTTGAAAGACCCAACCTTATCTAAATTATTTGAAGTTATAAATACAAAGAACTTTGAATTAGTAATGCGTCAGTTAGATAATTTTATTTAAATGGCTAAAGCTTTTGATGATGATGGAAAGCTAATCAAAGCGCTTACAAATGCAAATCAACTTTTACAAAAAAGTTTAATTGATGCTGTTAGTTCATTGCATCCAGAACATGTTTTTGAAGTTTCAGAAGATAAAAGTAAAGCCTGTTTTAGTTTTTTAAATGAGTATTTAGAAAAAGAAGGCAAAGTATTTTCTACAAATTATGATTTGTTATTGTATTGGGTTTTAATGCGAAATGAATCAAAACAAGCAAATGATGGATTTGGAAGAGAACATTTAAATCCAGTAGCAACTCGAAGAGGTCAAGAAGATGCCGAATACGGAGACTTGTATTGGGGGAAATACAAAGACGAACAAAAAGTTTTTCATGTACATGGCACTTTACCAATATTTGATACAGGAACAGAAATTGAAAAAGAAGTTTATCGAGACCGCCAATATTTATTAGAAAATATAAAAGAGAGAATGGATAAAAAGGAATATCCAATCTTTGTTACTGCTGGTGATGGAACAGAAAAATTAAAACACATTTATCATAATAGGTATTTAATACATTGTTACGATACGCTTAGTAGTATAACTGGTTCACTTATTTCATTTGGTTTCAATTTTGGTGAATATGATTATCATATTATAGATGCTGTAAACAAAGCTTCTAAAAGAGGTGCACAATCTAGAGACAAACTATTTAGTATTTACATAGGAGTCTATTCAGAAAGTGATCTTGAGTATGTTAAAAGTATTCAAGGTAAGTTTGATTGTAAAGTGAATGTATATAATTCGCAGACTGCTAATATTTGGGGATAGAGATATATGAAAGAATTTGTTTTACAACTTAAAAAGGATAAAATTGACCTGTACAAAAAAGATTACCATGAAATGGTTGCAGCTTATAACAGGGAAGCTGCTACAACTAGTGGTTATAATGGAAGGCAAATATTAGAACTTTTACAAAACTGCGATGACCAAAAATCGGAAAGCGTTGTTATTGAAGTCGATAGAGAAAATAATAGACTTTTAATAGCAAATAAAGGCATACCATTTTCAAAAGCAGGTTATAGATCTTTAGCAACAAGTAACTTATCCTCTAAAATAGACAAAACCCAATTTATTGGTAATAAAGGATTAGGGTTTAGGTCTATCTTAAATTGGTCTAATAAAGTATCCATTTATAGTAATAGATTTAAGGTTACATACTCTAACGACAACAAAGAAAAGGCTTTCGATGAATCTTTTGACGATACAACTAAAAATGAAATAAGAAGAACTTATAATTTAAAAAGTACAATTTATCCAATACCAGTTCTATCTGTTCCAGAAATAGTTGAAACAGATAAGTATAACGAATATGCAACAGTTATTGAGCTAAACTATAAAAGTGATTTTTTAAAGGATATAGATAATCAAATAAAAGCTATTACCTCAGAAACCATTTTGTTTCTACATTATATCAAAAGTATAAAATTTATAGGTTTTGATTTTAAAACAGATATTCATATTGACAGAGAATTTGAAAACTTAGTTAAAGGAAGCATTCAGAAAATTACAAATGATGTAGAGGTTTGGGATGTTTATCAAGATGAAGGTGTATTACCTGAAAAATATCAAAATCATCAAGGGATTACTGAAAATTACCAGATTCGCATTGCAGTACCGAGAAACAAAACCAAAAGCTTTTATAAACTCTATTCTTTTTTCGCAACTAATATTAACCTTTACTTTCCTTATATCATTCATGCTACCTTTGATTTAGACCAGAATAGAAAGCATTTAGAAAATTCTGATAAAAATAAATTTGTAGTCGAAAAGTTAACTGAGTTAATGTGTAAAATGGCATTATTCAAAACAGAAGATAAAGTAGATTGGTTAGCGTTTAAATTATTGCAATACAATACAGAGAACGAAAATTTACAAGAATTAGGCTTTTATAAAGAATTAGATAAAGTATTATATGAAGAAAAAATAATTCCTTGCGCAAGTGCTTGTTATTACGCTCAAAATGAAGTTGTCTATTTGGATGAAGATTTTGCAAATTTAATACAACTGGCAAATGCAGGTTCTATTTTTTCTAAGCATATTAAACCAGTTTTTTCAGGAATCAACTTTGAGGTTTTCAAGCCTAGATACACAGGATATTCAAATTTTGTTAAAGCAATTGATGATTGGAGTATGACAATTACAGATATCAATGTTAGAACTCAACTAATTAAATATCTTGTTAAAAGAAATACCTTGGAAGGAATTTCAGATTCATTCAATGTTTTACTTAACGAAAAATCAAAAGTAATTGATAAAAAGAATGAAATTTTTACACATTTAAATAATGACTTAGAAATACCAGATTTTTGTTTAATTGAAGTGCTGCATCCAAATCTTTTTGACAACTTAATCAATGTTTTTACCATTAAAGAAGATTCAAGAAAGGATAAAGCACGCGCTTTGCAAGGTCAATTAAAGAGTATTGCAAATGTTCATTCCTATGAGTTTATTCCACTGTCTAGAAAAATAGTAAACAATACACATAGTCATTTTGTTAAGGAGCCAGAGAAGAAAATAGATACAATTAAAAAGATGATTTCAGCCCTTTTTAATAATTATGATCCAAGTACAAATTATACTTCAATAGGTGTATTAGATGTTCCTTTATTAGATAATACTAATGAGATAGTAAAAGCATCAGATTTATATTTTTCTGATGATTATCCTATTGGACAAATTTGTTTGGACATTTTCGGTGAGAAACATCAAAAAAGAAATCAAGTCAATAATATCGAATCACTTGGTTTAGAAAATAAAAATGTAAATGATGTTCAGAAATTTTTAAGTTGGTTAGGTGTTAACAAGTTCGTAAAATATCAACATAGTACAATTACCAATATAAACCATAGTTATGTTAGAAGAGTTGTAGGTTATGCACCAACAAATACCAATGTACAAGTTTTAGACTTTGAAGAAAGAGACACCTTTTTAGAAAATTTGAGTGCCGAACAATTTATTCTTTGGGTAATTAAAGATTCTAAGTTGTATGATAATTTAAATCAGCTAGAGAAGAAACACGGAGAAGTAGTTAAATTTAAATATCATACCAATTACAGTAAATCTCACATAAAAAGTTATTTAGCAGAATTAATTCAAAAAGATTTTTACAATTTTCGCAATCATTTGATGGATAATACTTTTAAGTCTATCAATGATATAGAAATTGATTATTCTAGTATCTTATTAAAGAAATATGACATTAGAAGAAAAGATGTAGATGTTGTTTTAAGACAATTAGGGGCTTGTTCCGATTTCAATGAGTTATCAATTGATCGTATTCAAGAAATTCTAGAAAAGATTAATACCGTTTACGAAAATGGTAGAAATACATCTGCTTATTACAGACGTGCCTACTTACATTTTGAAGAAAATGAAGAGCCTTTAACTAAGAATCTTAAACTTTTTGCAAAAGACCACGAAGGACTAAAACTATTTAATCAAGATCAAATTTATTATAGCGATAAGGTAAAATTACCTAATAAATTGAGAGCTGAGTTTCCTGTATTTAATTTTCCTAAAAGGTCTGGAGGTAAAAAAGCCATTCAGTTTTTTGGGATAAATGATTTATCTGAGATTGAAATTGAATTAGATGATTTTGATAAAGATGATTTAGTTTCTAAATTACTACATGATTATTTAGTTGAACTTTACCCATTTATTCTTATTCACAGAATAAATGCTTTAGATAATGAAACAACCAAAAGAAAAGACGCGTCAAAATTACAGCAATTGGTTGTTAATGTATGTAGTGAAGTTGTAACTAAGGTTGACAATAAATTATTTACACTAGATAATTATGAATTTATATTTTTAGAAGATTCTGGATATTATCTAAAACTACCAAAAGAAGATAATTTAGAGGGAATTAAAAAACACTCAAGTTTTAAAGATACTATTGCAGATATTCTATCCCATTTATTTGATGTTTCTGGTCATAAGAGTGATTTTAGAGCATTGTTGTCAACAGATTTAGAAGATGTAAAACACATTACTAAAGTTAATTTTGGTGAAGATTTGCTAGATGAAACATTAACTATTTTGGGTTTTTCTAATTCTACGATAGCATTTTGGACAACTATTTATAGGGTAAAAGGTCTAGAGTTGAGTTTTGACGAAGAGAGTTATGTAAATATAAGTGAAATAAATAAAGATTTAGATTTATCGTTAGAATCACATTTATCAGATTATACCTTGATAAATAACGAAAGTAATCTTCCTTATTTAATGTCTTTGTTTTCAAAACTGGAGATTTCAATTATAGAATTTAATTCTTATAGCATTAATAGTTTAGACTTATATGATTTTCATCTAAAAAAACTAACCTCTTTTTTTATAAATAAATTTAACACTTTTAAACAATCTCTGCATAGTTCTTCTAATATTAAAAAACTTCAAGAAAACTTTCTTCAAAGGTTACATGATTTTGAAGTTAGGTTAGATGTTTATGTTAAATCAATTGCATTAGATAATAGATTTGAGTTTTCATTATCTCTAGATGAGAACTTTAATTTGTTCATAAAAAAAGAGTTTGGTGAAGTAACTTTAATTGAATTTAAAGACTTTAAAGATATTGATGATATATATGAGAAAAATAAATTACTCTTATCAACAGAAGAGTTTGAAATAGTTGAGAGTTCTAAAAAAATAGAAAGCTTGTTGTATTTTGAATTAGAAATTGAAACTTTTAAAAAAGAAATTTCAACAGTTAATAAAAAGAAATTTGTGCCACTGACCAATATAGGTAAACCTAGTAATGGAAATGGGGCTTTGAAAGAAAGTAGAGTAGGTTCTTTTAAAACTAAAAGTTGGTCTGGTTACAAAAACCGAAAAAGGTTATTTAATCCAAATGAAAGTTCGGATAAAACTAAATCTGAAATAGGTAAAACATCTGAGGAAAAGGTATATAATCATTTATGTAAAAAATATACCAAAGAGTTTGTGCATAATAAAGCGAAGGAAGACGAAGGTCTGCATTATGATTTAAGATATAGTCCAGACAAAGGGAATAAATATATATATGTTGAGGTCAAAACTTTTTCAAAAGATACTTTTATTATATCTCGTGAAGAATTTGAATTTGGAAAGGATAAAAAAGATTTTTACGAAATATGGTTGGTCAAAAATGATGAAGTAATTGTTTTTGATCATAAACTAGAAGAAATTAATTTAGTAGTTAAAGATTATTATGTTGCTTTTTCACAACTTGAAATTGCTTAAAACAAATAAATATGCATAGCCAAACCAACGAACAAGCTTTAGAAGCAGCTATAGAACGAACTTTAACAGGAACTTGCATAGAAGCCATTAAAAAAGATGGTGTGTCTGTAGATGCTGTAAACGAAAATTCAGAAATATACAGAACAGGTAAAGGCTATTATATTGGACAACCTGCTAATTTTAATGCCCAGTTTGCCATAGATGAGCAATTCTTTTGGGACTTTTTAGAAAGTACTCAAAAAGAAGAATTAGAAAAGCTACAAAAGCAAAGCGACTGGAAATTAAAAATTCTAAACCGTTATGATCGTTTGGTTAAAAAATATGGGATTCTGTATCTACTTAAAAAAGGCTTGCAAGTAGATGATGCACATTTTACCTTGTTTTATCAATTACCATTAGCAAGTAGTAGTCAACAAGTAAAAGATAACTTTGCACAAAACCGTTTTAGTGAGACCAGACAATTACGTTACAGTATAGACAACCCAAGAGAAGAAATAGACATGGTATTGTTTATTAATGGTTTGCCTATTGTAACTATGGAACTTAAAAATGCATGGACAGGTCAAAATGCTAGAGTGCATGGTCAACACCAATATAAAACCCAACGCGATACCAAACAAACTTTATTACAATTTGCACGTTGTGTGGTACACTTTGCTGTAGACACAGACGAGGCTTATATGACGACTAAGTTAAATGGTAAAAACACCTTTTTTTTACCGTTTAATAAAGGGAATAAACACGGTAAAGGTAATCCTGAACTGCCTGCCGGTGCTACCGGCCATAGAACTAATTATTTATGGAACGAAGTTTTTACCAGAGAGAGTTTAGCTAATATTATTCAGCACTTTGTGCGATTGGATGGTAAAAAGAAGGACCCAATACAAACAAAAACATTATTTTTTCCAAGATATCACCAGATGGATGTGGTACGTAAAATAATGGAAGATGCTAGTAAAAAAGGCGTAGGGCAGACCTATTTGATTCAACATTCTGCGGGATCTGGTAAATCCAATTCTATTACTTGGGCAGCTTATCAATTGATAGAAACCTATCCAGAAAACAGTAGTGTGCCAGGCATTACAGATGTAGAACGTCCATTGTTTGATTCGGTTATTGTAGTTACCGACAGACGTTTATTAGATAAACAAATACGTGATAATATTGCAGATTTTTCTGAGGTTAAAAATATTATTGCACCAGTGTATTCTTCTGCCGAATTAAGAAGTAGCTTAGAGCAAGGCAAGAAAATTATTATAACTACGATTCAAAAATTTCCTCATATTATAAATGGTATTGCAGACTTAAGTGACAAGCGATTTGCGGTTATTATTGACGAAGCACACAGTAGTCAAAGTGGTTCTGCATATGACAGTATGAATACCGCTATGGGTCAACAAGCCAATGAAGATAGTGAGCTAGATGCTCAAGATAAAATAGTACAAGCGATGCAGTCGCGTAAAATGCGTGGTAATGCTAGTTATTTAGCATTTACAGCAACACCCAAACCGATTACTTTAGAGAAATTTGGTGTGCAACAAGACGATGGTAGTTTTAAACCATTTCATTTATACTCTATGAAACAAGCGATTGAAGAAGGTTTCATTCTAGATGTATTGGCAAATTACACGACTTTAAAAAGCTATTACGAAATAGAAAAATCTATTGAAGAGAATCCGTTATTTGATTCCGCGAAAGCGCAAAAAAAATTACGAGCTTATGTAGAGCAACATCAACAGACCATTAATACAAAAGCAGAAATAATATTAGACCATTTTATTCCTAAAATAGTCAATCAGAAAAAACTAAAAGGAAAAGCGAAAGCAATGGTGGTAACGCAAAGTATAGAATCTGCTATTCGCTATTATAAAGCCTTACAAAATATATTAAAGGATAAAGGGCGTCCATTTAAAGTGCTAATTGCCTTTTCTGGAAGTAAAGAAGTCGACGGAATAGAATACACAGAAGCAGAGATGAATGGCTTTGCAGAAAAAGATACACGTATAAAGTTTGATGAAGAGGACTACAGAATATTGGTAGTTGCTAATAAATACTTAACAGGTTTTGACCAACCAAAACTGTGTGCCATGTATGTCGATAAAAAATTGCAAGGCGTTTTAGCAGTGCAAGCCTTATCACGTTTAAACAGAGCGGCAACCAAATTAGGTAAGAAAACAGAAGATGTATTTGTGTTAGACTTTTTTAATTCGTCCACAGAAATAAAAGCATCATTTGATCCATTTTATACAGCAACGTCCTTAAGCGAAGCTACAGATGTAAATGTTTTACACGAGTTAAAAGAAGTATTGGACGATGTTGGTGTTTATGAGTGGAGTGAAGTAGAAGATTTTAATATTAAGTTTTTTAATAAAGAAGATGCACAGGTTTTAAGTCCAATAATAGAACGTGCAGCAGAGCGTTTTGTTAACGAATTAGAATTAGAAGATGAGGATAAAGCGGACTTTAAAATTAAAGCAAAGCAGTTTGTGAAAATCTACGGACAAATGGCTTCTATTATGCCTTTTGAAATATTACAATGGGAAAATTTGTATTGGTTTCTAAAATTCTTGATTCCTAAACTACCCATAAAAGGCGATGAATTAGATGGATTGGATAAATTATTAGAATCTGTTGATTTATCTACTTACGGTTTAGAACGTGTGCGTTTAAATGAAGAAATAGGGTTGGATGATTCTGAAAGTATCGTGGAGCCTCAAAACCCTAATCCAAGAGGTGCACATGGAACAGATGAAGATAAAGATCCTTTAGACTTAATTATACAAAGTTTTAATGAGCGTTGGTTTCAAAATTGGGAAGTTACACCAGAAGACCAACGTGTAAAATTTATTAGCCTTACCAAATCGATACAAGCACATCCAGATTTTAAATCTAAATATTTAAATAATTCTGATGAACAAAATAAAAGTATAGCCTTTGAAAAAATCATGAATGATGTTATGGCACAACAACGTAAACAAGAACTTGATTTATATAGGTTGTACGCTAAAGATGATGCTTTTAAAATAGCACTTTTCGATACGATGAGGCGCATGGCTAGTGTTGGGAAATAGCGTTAAAAATTATTTTTAAACTTTTCTCGAATTAAAAAGACGATAAACTACACCCAATTCGACGCCTACAAATACAATACCCCGTAAGCTTAACGTTTATGGGGTTTTTTGCGGAGAACAAGGGATTCACTTCGTGCATCCCTTGTTCTCCGCACCTGACAATAAAGCTCAAATTGCTAGCGCAATTTCTTAGTAATTTTCAAGTATCGGGATTCACTTCGTGCATCCCTAGGTATCCGCACCTGACAATAAAGCTCAAATTGCAAATGCAATTTATGGGCTTTTTTATTTTGTTTTTTCAAGTTTCGGGATTCACTTCGTGCATCCCTTGTTTCTCCGCACCTGACAATAAAGCTCAAATTGCTAGCGCAATTTCTGGGCTTTTTTATTTTATTTTATTTACAAAAACGATGTTTTTGACATGTCTTAAAATAAAAAAGCCCAATACCTTTCGGTATTGAGCTTTGCTCTAAGCGGAGAATGAGGGATTCGAACCCCCGGAGGTGTGACCCTCAACAGTTTTCAAGACTGCCGCATTCGACCACTCTGCCAATTCTCCTGAGTGCCTCATCAGGTATTCCCTGAATGCGGGTGCAAATATATAAACCTTTTTTAAATATCAACCCTGCTTTTGAAAAAAATTTCACATTTTTTTCCTTTTAAATGCTAATGCTGCTTTAGCAGTCTATTTTTTAGCGAATTACGAATGCGTATCATTTTAAAAAAGTAATTTTACAGCAAAGCAGGGTACTACTTACCAGGCATACATTTAAAATTATTGAATGAATTCGAGCATAGATTCTCTACATTGGCGTTACGCTGTTAAAAAATTTGATTCCACCAAGGTTTTAAGCGAAACGAAAATAGACCTTCTAAAAGAAGCTTTTAATCTTACCGCAACCTCTTACGGGTTACAACCATTAAAGCTAATGGTAGTGCATAATAAAGAACTACAAGAGAATTTAGTAGCACACTCGTACTACCAACAACAAGTAGCTCAAGCATCACATGTATTAATTCTCTGTATAGAAACCGATATATCTGAAACCTACATCAGAAATTATTTCCACTTAATTAAAGACATCCGAAACACTAGTGATGAAATTCTGAATCCCTTTCGCGATACCCTCATTGCTACATTTTCAAAAATGACTACCGAAGAGAAAAAAGCCTGGGCCACCAAACAAGCGTATTTGGCATTGGGCAATTTACTGACGGTTTGTGCTTTAGAAAACATAGATTCTTGCCCTATGGAAGGTTTTGTTCCGAGTACATATGACGAACTTTTAGGGCTTAAGGATACAAACTTAACTTCTGTCTTAGTACTGCCAGTAGGGTATAGGGCCGCAGACGATTTGTTCGCTACTTTGCCGAAAGTAAGAAAGCCATTGAAAGATATGATTTTAGAACGATAATTAGTTGTCATTATGGTTTGATAAACGCTGTAAATCCTCTTAATTTGCAGGCGGAATTCTTTTTAACTTTTAATAGAAAAATATATGCCTGGATTTGAATTGTTCGGAGATGCGGAACGTAAAGAAGTCAATGATGTTTTAGATTCAGGAGTACTCATGCGTTATGGTTTTGACGGAGCCCGTAACGATTGGAAGGCTGTTAAATTAGAAAAGTTATTAGCCGAGCGTATGCAAACAAAATACGCGCAATTGGTAAGTAGCGGTACAGCCGCTTTAAGCGTAGCATTGGTCAGTGCGGGTGTTGGTGCTGGAGATGAAGTGATCATGCCTACATTCACCTTCGTAGCTACTTTTGAGGCTATTTTAGCGGTAGGGGCTATTCCTGTTCTTGTAGATGTAGATGAAACCTTAGGCTTAAACGCTACAGCGGTAGAAAATGCCATTACAGAACGTACCAAAGCCATCATGCCTGTGCATATGTGCGGTTCTATGGTAGATTTAAATCCGTTACTTAAGTTATGTGCAAAACATGATTTGGTGCTGGTAGAAGACGCCTGCCAAGCTATTGGTGGTTCTTATGATAACAAACCGCTAGGGAGTATTGGAGATATAGGATGTTTTTCGTTTGATTATGTAAAAACAATTACCTGCGGTGAGGGTGGCGGACTAATTACAAACAACAAAGAATTTTATACCCATGCGGATCATTATTCAGATCATGGGCATGACCATATCGGAAAAGATAGGGGAGCAGAAGGGCATCCATTTTTGGGGTATAACTACAGAATATCAGAATTACATGCGGCCGTAGGCGTGGCGCAAATACAACGCTTGGATGATTTTCTGGCTACTCAGAAAAAATACTATACAATTTTAGAGGACGCATTAAAAACCATTCCTGAAATTACCTTCAGAAAAGTTCCAGCAGGTGGCGTTCAGAATTATTCGTTTATAAGTTTCTTTCTTCCTACAGAACAACTAGCAAAAACGGCACATACCACTTTAGGGCAGCATGGCGTAGATGCTTCTTTTTATTGGTATGATAACAACTGGCATTACCATACAAAATGGGACCATTTAAAAGAACTAAAATCTTTAAATCAGTTTTCTGAAACTATAGAGCGCGCGGTATATACTTCTGAAGCGAAAGATTTTTCTGCTTCTGATCAAGTACTATCACGTACCATTTCTTGCTTAATTAAATTAAGTTGGACAGAAGAGCAGGTGCAGGCAAGAGCAAAAGCGATGATTGCCGCTATTAAATCAGTATTAGCTTAGTATTTTACGTACTCGATAATTTCTAATCCATAACCAATAATACCTACACGTTTAGACTGTATGGTATTGGTTAATAGTTTTACTTTAGAAATATTAAGGTCGTGTAATATCTGTGCACCAACGCCAAAATCTTTGGCATCCATCTCTATTTTAGGAGCTTTCATTTCTCCTTTGGCTTGTAGAGCCTTTAAGTCTGATAATCTATTTAAAAGGTTTAAAGACTGACTTTCTTGATTGATGAACAAAAAGGCACCTTTACCTTCGGCATTAATCGCATTAAACATATCCTCAAGTTTCTTATCAGGATTGTTGGTGAGCGTACCAAGAATATCATTATTCACTAAAGTAGAATTAATTCTCGTAAGAATTTTTTCGTCTTTCTTCCAAGTGCCTTTGGTTAAAGCAATATGTACTTGATCGTTTGTAGTTTGTTGGTAAGCACGCAATCTAAAATCTCCAAAACGAGTGGTAATAGTGAAGTCTTCTTTTTTCTCTATTAAACTATCGTGTTCCATACGGTAGGCAATTAAAGCCTCGATAGAAACAATCTTTAAATCGTGTTTTTTAGCAACTTCCATTAGTTCTGGTAAGCGCGCCATAGAACCATCTTCGTTCATGATCTCTACAATAACACCAGCGGGTTGTAAGCCTGCCAATCGGGCAAAATCTATAGCCGCTTCTGTATGGCCGGTTCTCCGTAAAACGCCACCTTCTTTTGCCACTAAAGGAAAAATATGCCCTGGTCTAGCCAAATCAAAAGGTTTGGTCTCAGGATCTGTTAAAGATAGTACGGTTTTAGCTCTATCTCCGGCAGAAATACCAGTGGTAACTCCTTTGCCACGTAAATCTACAGATACCGTAAAGGCGGTCTCCATATGGTCTGTGTTGTTGGTGACCATCATAGGCAAGCCCAACTCTTTACATCTGCTTTCGGTTAAAGGCGTACAAATAAGTCCACGACCTTGCGAAGCCATAAAATTAATTACTTCAGGCGTAACCAATTCTGCAGCGGCTAAAAAGTCGCCTTCATTTTCTCTATTTTCGTCATCAACAACTATAATAACTTTACCGTTTTTAATATCGATAATTGCGTCTTCTATAGCATCTAGATTCCTCATATTGTCCATACGTTTTATTTTGTACTAGGCTTTAATTTTTTAAAACCATTTTTAAATAAGTCTATAATAACTCCAAAACTTATCAATCCTTTATCTTCTGTAGCTCTTTTAGTTAAAAAGATGCCTAAGGGTAGCATTATTAAGGTTGATGCCCAAGCTCCGATAATTGGGCTCATGTTTCCTTCCTTTGCGTAGTTTTCAGAAAATACACCAATAAAGTAATAGGTTAGAAACAAGATAATGGCAACCACCATGGGTAACCCTAATCCGCCTTTTCTAATAATAGCCCCTAATGGTGCCCCTACAAAGAATAACACAATACAGGATAAGGCCAAAGCAAACTTTTTATGCAACGATACAATGTGCATATTATAGATCTTATAGCGTTTATCCATTTCATCTTTCTTACTGCTTACGGAAGCAATAATATTGGTAGTGGTATTCTTGGCCGCATTTAAAATCTGACTCTTTTGATATGCTGGATATAAATTCACGATAGTAAGCGTGTCAAAAACAGCTTTTTGTAAGCGTAAAGAATCTTTACTAAGCGGTACAAAATTAGCCCTATCTACACTGTCTTTTTTTGATAGAACAGCAAAGGCTCCTGCGCGGTTATGAATACTCTTAGAAAAAGTTTCTATTATAGACAGGTTGTTTTTTTTAATAGAATCGGCATCCTTAATTAACCGAACTACATTTTTCATCTTATCTGTAGTTACCGCTCTATCTTCTTCTAGATTAACGTCTAACTTAGAGATATCTTGATTGATGGTATATACTTCAAAACTCGATTTAGCAAAGGGGTATTTCTTATTTTCAGAGGTTTTCTTTTTTTCGATGTCCTCATAGTAATGGCCATCTCTTAAAACCAATTTTAAAATATCGGAACCTTCACTACTGACCAATTCGCCAGTTTTTGCTTTAATAACCGTATTGTTAATGCTGTTATTAGATTTTTTATGGATGATAACATTCTCTAGAAAACGATCATTATCGCCATATTTACGATCTACCTTCATATTCATGTTGGTACCTTCTAAATCGCTAAAAGCACCTTCTACAATGGCTGTAGAGGGTTTTACTTGTCCAATATTTTTTCTAAGGTTGTAAATTTTCTGTTCGGAAGCAGGGATGACGCTATTGGCAAAATAAAATACCAAGATCCCTAAAATGGAAACAAAAATAATTAGAGGTCGCATAGACCGCTGCAAAGAAATACCAGAGGCTTTCATTGCGGCAAATTCATAATTCTCTGCTATAGATCCAAAGGTTAAAATTGAGGCTAGAAGTACCGTCAATGGAAGTACCTTCTCCATAAGATTGGGCATAATATAGAAGAGAAACTTAAGGATAATCATAACATCCAAGCCTCTACCAGCCAAATCGTCTATAAACAGCCAAATCGTTTGAAATATGAAGATGAGCATCAATATTGCAAACGAGCTGAAGAAATTGTATAAGAATCTACTTAATAAATAACGGTCTAATATTCTCAATGCTTAATTCCTTATGATATAATAGCCTTCTTTTTTGTACTTAGCTTCATCAAATGTAAATAAGGTTTTTGATAAAGTCTGATTTGTTTTAAAAGAATTAACAGTGATGGTTGTTTTAGTTCCGTTTTTGCCTGTTTCAATCAATTTATAGATGTGTTTTGTTTCTGCATCGATGCCTAAAAGGATGGATTTAATCTCAGAATTAGTATCTATAGGTGTTAATTTTACAAACTGAATTTTTCTACCCTGAATAGTTTGAAGAATATCCATCTCATAATTATGTCCTTTTTTGTAAAAAGTCAACATTTTAGAAGGAGTGATGGTATTTTCTTCCGTAGATTTCGCTTCAATAGTTACTTCTTCGTTTTCTGGAACAATAGTATACACTTTACTGCCATCAAACAACTGCTGAGAGCCTAAGTAGTTAAATAAATACTTATCGCCCTTCATTGTAACATCACCACGAGTTTCTTGATTGATATTTGCTTCTTTATTATTCAAAGCATATTTAAAATCTACGTAAATATTGTCATAACTTTTTACCTTGTTGTAAACATCATCCAACAAAGTTTTTGCTTTCGAGGAAGATTGCGCCATAGATAGGGCAGAGGTGAAAAGTGCTACTAAAACAATAATCTTTTTCATAATCAAATTTTATTTTTTTTCGTTGTTAAAAATTACTTCAAGAGCGGCCATATCCGTAACATATACCTGTCTGGCTTTACTACCTTCAAACGGACCCACAATACCTGCGGCCTCTAATTGATCAATAATTCTACCGGCTCTATTATAACCTAATTTTAGTTTTCTTTGGATTAAAGATGCTGATCCTTGCTGTGCAATTACAATAACTTCTGCAGCCTCACGGAATAAAGCATCTCTATCTGTGATGTTATTATCAAGACTTGTGCCAGAATCTTCTCCAACATATTCTGGAAGTAAATGTGCATCTGGATATGCGCGCTGAGAGCCTATGAATTCTACAATCTTGGCAACTTCAGGCGTATCAACAAAAGCACACTGAATTCGTGTCACATCATTTCCTTGGGTGTATAACATGTCACCACGACCAATAAGTTGGTCTGCACCTTGCGCATCTAAAATAGTACGGGAATCTATCTTAGAGGTTACTCTAAAAGCGATACGTGCCGGGAAATTGGCTTTGATAATACCGGTAATAACGTTTACAGAAGGACGTTGCGTGGCTATAATTAAGTGAATACCAATAGCACGGGCAAGTTGCGCCAAACGTGCAATAGGAGTTTCTACTTCTTTACCCGCAGTCATAATCAAATCTGCAAACTCATCAATAACTAATACAATATAAGGTAGAAACATATGCCCATCATTAGGGTTTAGTTTTCTAGCTTTAAACTTCACGTTGTACTCTTTTATATTACGTACCAATGCCATTTTAAGCAATTCATACCGATTGTCCATCTCTATACAAAGCGAGTTTAAGGTGTGTATTACCTTAGTATTGTCGGTTATAATAGCATCTTCAGAATCTGGTAATTTTGCTAAAAAGTGACGTTCTATTTTGTTGAACAGAGTTAATTCTACCTTTTTAGGGTCAATCAGTACAAATTTTACCTCCGCAGGGTGTTTTTTGTAGAGTAATGAGGTTAATACCGCATTTAAACCAACAGATTTACCTTGTCCTGTTGCTCCTGCCATTAAGAGGTGAGGCATTTTAGCTAAATCGACAACGAAAGTCTCATTACTAATAGTTTTACCAAAAGCGATAGGCAATTGCATTTCTGCCTTCTGGAACTTACTGGATGTAATTACAGAGCGCATAGATACAATAGTGGCATTCTTATTAGGAACCTCAATACCTATAGTTCCTTTCCCCGGTATAGGGGCTATAATACGAATTCCTAAAGCAGCAAGTGATAAAGCAATATCATCCTCTAAGTTTTTAATCTTAGAAATACGCACGCCAGCTTCTGGAACAATCTCATAAAGTGTTACGGTAGGGCCAATAGTAGCTTTAATTTGTGCAATACCTATCTTGTAGTTTTTTAGCGTTTCTACAATCTTATTTTTATTCTCTTCTAATTCTTCTTGGTTGATGGTGATACCACCCGTTACTCCATGTTGGTCTAATAAATCTATCGTAGGGAATTTATAATTTCCTAATTCTAGCGTAGGATCAAATTCGCCATAATCTTCCACCAATTTACTGGCTAGATTATCGGTTTCTTCTCCTTCTTCTACTATTTTTTCTACCTCCATAGGAAGTTCTTCCTCCACAACATCTTCTTCAACAGGAATGGTAACCTCAAAATCTTTATCTATAATAGTCTTAGTTTCTGTCTTGGTTTCCATCACTGGAATATCTTTCTTATGGGTGTAGGTATCTACGACCTTTTGCTTTTCTTCTTTTTGAATAAGTGCTTCTACTTCTTCTTCAGAATATGTTTCTACAGCATCTTTTTCGCTAAACTCTTTAGAAATAGCGCTTTTCTTATTTTTATAGTATTCCGAAATATGATCTGGAGTTAACTTAAATAAACGCACTAAGATCACCACAAGACCAAAAATCAATAGTAGTACTACACCTAGTTTTCCGATATAATCTTGCATGAAATCATTCATCTCATAGCCTACTAATCCACCTAATAGCGGTCTTTTTTCAGCAAAGAAGCCTAAGCTTAGTGAGATCCATATGACAAAGACCAATCCCCAAATCCATTTTCTTAGGAGTCCTGTTTTGGTAAGACTTAAAAAGAGTCTTAAGCCACTAATAAAGAAAAGGAAAGTGAATATTAAAGCCGCAATACCGAAACCTTTATAGACAAAAAGGTGACTAATAGCCGCGCCAAATTTATTGAGTAGATTTTTTGCTTCTTGATTCCGATTAGAAAATTCGGAAAGTAAACTTTGGTCGTCCTGCCAAGTAAAAAAGAACGATATGAAAGCAAAAAAAAGTGCTACACTAAAAAGCATGATTAAGCTTCCTAATATAATTTTATTTTGTTTTGATAATTTTAAAGACGCCTTTTTTTTAGGAGCCGTTGATTTTGAGCTTTTTGACTTTTTTGCCATTAAATCTTTTATTCTAGAGGGCTAAAATACAAATTTACCTTGTATGGGGAAGCTATAACCGATCTAAAAAATCTTTGGGAGGTATATAATCATTCCAATAATCGTAGATGCAATAGATACAAGCATTACAGCGCCTGCAGCAATATCTTTTATAAAACCAATTTTTTTGTCAAATTCAGGTTGTATGTAGTCCGATATTTTTTCTACAGCAGTATTCATTCCTTCTACGCCAAGAACTAATGCAATAGCGAATATTTGTAAAATCCACTCTGTTTTGGTGATCTCAAAATAGAAACCAGCAATGGTCATAACAATAGCAATAAAAACCTGAATCTTTATACTTGCTTCCGTCCGAATTAAAAGAACGGCTCCACGCAAGGCGAAGCCGACACTCTTTATTCTATTTACTAAAAAAGATTCTTTTTTAGGCATTTACTAACGCTTCTAATGCTGCTTTGTAATTAGGCTCGTCTACAGTTTCTGCAACTTGCTCCGTATAAATTACATTGCCTTCTTCATTTAAAACCACTACAGATCTAGAAAGTAATGGCGCTAATGGTCCGTCTGCAAAAGATAAACCATAGTTAGTTCCAAAATTACCATCTTTAAAATCAGATAACATTTCTACATTACTTAAACCTTCTGCACCACAAAAACGTGCTTGTGCAAAGGGTAAATCTTTAGAGATACATAAAACAACCGTATCTTTTAATTCGGATGCTTCTGTGTTAAACTGACGAACAGATTGTGCACAAGTTCCTGTATCTACACTAGGGAAAATATTTAAAACTACTTTTTTTCCTTTGTATTGCGATAAATCAGCAGAAGATAAATCGTTTTTTGTAAGTGTAAAGCTTGGAGCAGAAGTACCTACTGCAGGCAAACTTCCTATGGTATTTAATTTATTTCCTTTTAATGTTACAACAGCCATAATTTTAATTGAATTTAATTCTTCGTGAAATTATAAAATATATCTTTTAAATGTTAAAATAGTTTTTGAAAATTTTAAATAAAAAAAAGTCCATTCGGATTAGAAATGGACTTTAAACTTTAAAAAGGGGCTCTTATTTATCTATAGAACCCATTACGCGTTGCATAAAGCCATTTAGGGCTTCTTTTTGAGAAGCGCCACTCTTAACTGCTTTATGAACTTCTATGGCTCCGTACATATTAGAGATTAACTCTCCAATAACATCTAGTTCCTCATCCTTAAGAGAAGGTACTTCTGTTAGTGCTTCAAGTGTTTCTATCGTTTCTAATACGTAGTCTTCATCATTCTCTTGGATGAAGTTTGTGAGGTGCTTAATTACTGGTAACTTCACTGATCAATTCTTTTAATACATCATACTTATTAGTTTGTACTTGATTCTTCAATTTTCCGCCTGTAAAAGCGGCAAAAGTTGGAAGATTATCTACATTGGCTAATTTTCTAGATTCCGGAAATTTCTCAGCATCAGCAAGGACAAAAGTAATATGCTCGTTTGTTGTAGCCTCTTTTTTAAATTTAGGCTTCATAATACGACAATTACCACACCAAGTAGCAGAATATTGAACCACTACATTTTCATTTTGGTCAATAATTTCCTGTAAATTATCTTGTTCTAATTCTAAAATCATACGTAATTAATTTAGAAATTAACCCCATCACCATAGGCAATGGGGACTATAAATTTAGTTAATGTGACTTGCTAAGTATTCTTTAGTTCCTTTAGCATTTGCTTGCATAGCATCTTTACCTTCTTCCCAGTTTGCAGGACAAACTTCGCCATTTTTCTGTACGTGAGAATAGGCATCAATTAAACGTAAAAATTCATTCACGTTTCTACCTACTGGCATATGGTTAACGCCTTCATGAAATACAGTACCTTCCTCATCGATTAAGTACGTAGCTCTGTATGTTACATTATCACCTTCTACAGTAACAACTCCCGTCTCGTCATTGTACTCTTCGTTCGTAATATCTAAGATTCCTAAAGTAGACGCTAAATTTCTATTGCTATCTGCTAATATAGGATACGTTACACCTTCTATTCCTCCATTATCTTTTGCAGTGCTTAACCATGCAAAATGAACTTCAGGAGTATCACAAGAAGCACCAATAACGATCGTGTTTCTTTTTTCAAATTCGCCTAATGCAGCTTGGAAAGCATGCAATTCTGTAGGGCAAACAAAAGTAAAATCTTTAGGGTACCAGAAAAGAACAACTTTTTTGTTGTTTTTTTGAGCTTCTTCTAAAACATTAATTTTAAAAGTATCTCCTAAATCATTCATGGCATTTACGCTTAAACTTGGAAACTTTTTACCTACTATTGACATATTCTATTTAATTTTTAGTGTTTTTATCTACTGTAAAATTAAGGCTAGAAAAGGAAAATAAGACGAATAAATATTTAAAAAATTGATAGGTCCATACTATTTATTGATGATAGAATCCATAACAGATAAATAGTATTAAATCTACAATTTTAGGGAGGATATTTTAAGAGTTTGGCAATAGAATGATGCTTACATAGTGATTATCGTAGCTTGTAATTTTTTATGGTGAACAACTATTTTTTAAACAGTAGCGGTTTCTTTTTTCTCTCCTTTAACCAGGCGCTTGATTTTAATATTTAATCCTGCGAATATTAAAGTCATTATAGGGCTTAACCAATTGAATATCGCGAATACCAGATAATCTACCACAGGCACCCCAAGAACACTACTGTGATAAGCACCACAGGTATTCCAAGGAATTAATACAGACGTCACCGTTCCTGAATCTTCCAGAGTTCTACTTAAATTTTCTGGAGCCAAGCCTTTGTCTTTATAGGCTTTAGCAAACATTTTACCCGGAACTACTAATGCTAAATATTGATCGGAAGCCGTTACGTTTAAGGCAATACAGCTGGCTACAGTACTAGCAAATAAGCTAAAGGTAGATTGGGCTAAACTTAATAAAGATCTACTTATTCGAGCAAGCGCACCGATACCATCCATAATACCACCAAAAACCATGGCGCAAATAATTAACCAGATAGTGCCCAACATCCCCGCCATTCCTTTGGAAGCAAATAAATCACTCAAGGCAGCATTTTCGGTAGCAATAGCCGTCTTCACGGTAATTGCGTTTAAAATTCCTTTGTAAGCAGACTCAAAAGTAAGCGAAGCTGCACCGGTGATGTTCATTACTATTTCTGGTTGAAATAGTATTGCGAAAACGCCACCCAATAAAGTACCTACTAATAAGGCTAAAAGGGGAGGAGCTTTCTTTAATATTAAGGCTATTACAACCAATGGAACAATAAATAACCATCCTGTAATATTAAAGGTGTCATCAATAGAATTTAAAATAGATTGTGTATCAGCAGTACCAGTAGTATCAATATTAAAACCTAAAATTATAAAAACAATTAAGGTTACAGATATGGTAGGAATGGTGGTGTAGAACATATATTTAATATGCGTAAACAATTCTCCTCCTGCCATTGCTGGTGCTAAATTTGTGGTATCACTCAAAGGAGACATCTTATCTCCAAAATAGGCGCCAGATAAAATAGCGCCTGCTGTCATCCCTAAAGGAATTCCTAAGGTATTACCAATACCAATTAATGCGATACCTACGGTTGCAGATGTGGTCCATGAACTTCCTGTAGCCACCGAGATTACGGAACAAATAATTACACATGCGGCCAAAAATATCGTTGGATTTAATACTTGAAGTCCATAATAAATCATAGACGGAATTATACCACTTACCAACCAGGTTCCAGAAAGGGCACCTACCATTAGTAAAATAAGTAAAGCTCCGGAGGTCGATTTTAAATTTTCTGCAACTTCCGCCATCATTTGCTCGTAGCTTACTTTATTAAAGAAGCCTACAATAGCGGCGACAGCGCCACCTAATAACAAAATAAACTGGTTAGAACCACTTAATGCATCATCACCAAAAACAAATACGTTGTACGCCAACATGCCTACTAAAATGAATACTGGAATTAAAGCCTCCCAAATGCTCAGCTCTTTATTTTCTACAATGTGTTCATTTTCAGGTCCCGAAGGATTTAAGCTTTGATTTTGCATTAAAAATGTAATTTGTTATTCCGTAATAATACGATTTTGGCGCTATTCCTGCAAGTGTGTTATACGGTATTTTACGCGCTTACATTTTCTGTACTTAGAATATTTAACTCTTGCATGCACGCTTTCATAATTTTATAGGTACGGGCTATATCATTATCTAATCCAATAGAAAACCGAATTAAACCTTCGCCAAGTCCCATTTCTTTCTGTTCCCCTATAGGGATTTCAGAAGAGGTAGACGTCCCTGGTGCACTAAAGAGTGTTTTGTAAAAGCCAAGACTAACGGCTAAATATCCCAAATTCTTCTTTTGCATTAATTCCATCAAATTATTGGCATGGTCTAAACTCCCTACATTTAAGGTAAGTAAACCACCATAGCCAAAATCTTTATTCATTTGTCTTGTCATTGTTTCATGACCAGGATGAGAAGCTAAACCTGGGTAAGAAACAGCCAATCCGTCTGCTTCAAATTTCTCCGCTAAATACTGTGCATTCTCAGCATGCTTTTTCATTCTAATAGGTAAGGTGCGCATGTTTTTTAAAATTGATGAAGCGCGTAAGCTATCTAAAGTACTTCCTAGTAACATAGCGGCACCGCTGTTTACATCTTTTAAACTAGCACAAAAATCTACGGTACCACATACGACGCCTGCAACGCAATCACTAGTTCCATTTATGAATTTGGTTAAACTATGGATGATTACATCGGCACCTAATTTTCCAGGACTAATAGCTAATGGAGAAAATGTGTTATCTACCACAAGGGGTAAATTATGTTTTTTTGCCAATTTTGATAATGCCGCAATGTCAGCCACTTCTAAAAGCGGATTACTAACTGCCTCGCAGTAAATCATTTTTGTTTTTGGGGTGATTGCTTGTTCTACAGCCGCTACATTTGTAGTGTCTACAAAAGAGGTATTGATCGCAAACTTCTTAAGGAAGTTTTTCATAAAAGCATACGTACCTCCATAGATAGTTCTGCTACTTACGATATGATCACCAGCATCACACATTTGTAAAATTACGGAGGTTATGGCTCCCATACCACTGGCGTAAACATTTGCAGTTTCAGTACCTTCTAAGGTGGCTAATGCTTCTCCTAAATATAGGTTAGAAGGTGTGGAGTGCCTACTATATAGGTAACAACCTTCGGTATTTCCTTCAAACGTATCAAACATGGTTTTGGCAGCCATAAATGTATAGGTAGAGGAGTCTGATATGGAAGGATTTACTCCTCCAAATTCCCCAAAAAATTGTAAATCCTGTAAGTTATCTGCTGCTTTGTGATCCATGTCTCGTTATGTTTTAAGTTACTTAAAAAGGGTAATCCGCCAATCCAGATATCAACAAACAAATAAAAACTGAATCGGCGGATATATCAACACCTTAATCTTCTTGAAAATTACGTATATTGTTAAAATATATCAATGAATGAAGGTATTTATAGATTATAAAACTAGCTATAGTGTATATTGTAGTTTTATAGTTTGGTATACTGCCGTTGAAGCTATAAATAGTGAAAATATATCAGAATGAAATTAGATGAAATTGATGCAAAACTGTTGAGCTTACTTCAGGCCAATAGTAAAAGAACCACTAAAGAGTATGCTAACAGCTTAAACTTATCTGTGACAGCGGTTTATGAAAGAATTAAGCGCTTAGAGAAAAACGGAGCGATTGATAAATATGTAGCTTTAGTCAACAAGAAAAAAGTAAACAAGGAATTTACGGTGTTGTGTCATGTAAAATTAGCACAGCATACTAAAGACTATGTTACGCTATTTGAAAAGGAGGTTGTAAAATTAAAAGAGGTAGTAGAATGTTATCATATTAGTGGCGACTATGATTATATTTTGAAGGTTCATGTTACGGATATGGAGGAGTATAGAAATTTTATGGTTTCAAAACTTACAGCCATTAGTCACATAGGAAGTACGCAAAGTTCATTTGTGATTACAGAAGTTAAGCATACCACAGCAATTACAATTTAGCACTTTATTATAACAGAAGTTTAGGCCTTTGAAGGCATTTAAACCAGAAAATAGTACTAATTTTGTTATGTTTATAAAAATTAATTCAAAATTATGAGTTTATACGATGTAGCCATTATTGGTTCAGGTCCAGGTGGATATGTTGCAGCTATTCGCTGTGCGCAATTAGGAATGAAAACTGCAATTATTGAAAAATATAGCACTTTGGGAGGAACTTGCTTAAATGTAGGGTGTATTCCTTCTAAGGCATTATTAGATTCTTCTCATCATTATGAAGATGCTATAAAACATTTTGAAGATCATGGAATTGAAATTTCTGGAGACATAAAACTGAATCTTGAAAAAATGATATCTCGTAAACAAAGTGTTGTTGATATGACAACAAAGGGGATTGAGTTTTTGATGGATAAAAATAAAATTGATGTATTTACGGGTACAGGAAGTTTTAAAGATGCTACGCACATTACGGTAGCTAAAGCAGATGGAACAACAGAAACTATAGAAGCAAAAAATACCATTATTGCAACAGGTTCTAAACCATCTACTTTACCCTTTATTAAATTAGATAAAGAGCGTGTAATTACCTCTACAGAGGCGCTGAAACTTAAAGAAGTACCAAAGCACATGATTGTTATCGGCGGTGGTGTTATTGGTTTAGAATTAGGGCAAGTTTATAAAAGACTAGGAGCAGAAGTTACGGTTGTTGAATTTATGGATCGTATTATTCCAGGAATGGATGGTGCGTTATCTAAAGAATTAATGAAAGTACTTAAAAAGCAAAAAATTAAATTCCAACTTTCTCACAAAGTAAAATCTGTAGAACGTAAGGGCGATGAAGTTATCGTGAAAGCGGATAATAAAAAAGGAGAAGAAATTACCTTCACTGGAGATTATTGTTTAGTAGCGGTAGGACGTCATGCCTATACCGATGGGTTAAACCTTGAAGCTGCAGGTGTAAAACTAGAAGAAAGAGGACGAGTAGCGGTTAATGAGCATTTACAGACTAATGTTTCTAATATTTATGCTATTGGTGATGTTATTAAAGGAGCTATGCTTGCGCACAAAGCGGAAGAAGAAGGTACTTTAGTTGCTGAAATTTTAGCAGGACAAAAACCTCATATTGATTATAACTTAATTCCAGGTGTTGTTTACACATGGCCAGAGGTTGCAGCAGTAGGACAGACAGAAGAGCAATTAAAAGAGGCGGGTATTGAGTACAAATCTGGTTCTTTTCCAATGCGTGCTTTAGGACGTTCTAGAGCAAGTGGTGATACCGACGGATTTGTGAAGATTCTTGCGGATAAAAAAACAGATGAAGTTTTAGGAGTTCATATGATTGGGGCTCGTGTAGCAGATTTGATAGCAGAAGGCGTAACAGCAATGGAGTTTAGAGCTTCTGCTGAAGATATCTCTAGAATGAGTCATGCACATCCAACCTATGCGGAAGCGGTAAAAGAAGCGGCTCTTGCAGCCACAGAAGATAGAGCGTTACACGTGTAATCTAAAATATAATTCATATAGGCCTATCGAAATTTATATACTCGTTTTATCAGTATTTAAATTTAGATAGGCTTTTTTATTTTTAATAAAGTGCTTAATTTCTCTAAACACGTAGGGAATTCATATAATTGAAAAATAAGGGTAAGGAATATTTAAAGTCTCATCGATGCAGATAAATGATAAAACAGGAATAGCAAACTACCAAGCGCATTCCAATAGGTATACTTCCATGACATATAATCGTGCAGGAAAAAGTGGAGTTTTGCTTCCAGCAATATCCTTAGGTTTATGGCATAATTTTGGTTTTATAGATAATATTCAAAACGGACGCGAAGTTTTAAGAACCGCTTTCGATTTGGGAATTACTCATTTTGATTTGGCTAATAACTATGGACCTCCTTACGGGTCTGCAGAAGAAAACTTTGGAACCATCTTTAAAAAAGATTTTCAATCGTATCGGGATGAGTTGTTTATAGCCTCCAAAGCGGGGTATGATATGTGGCCTGGTCCTTATGGTAATATGGGGTCTCGTAAATATTTGATTGCTAGCTTAGATCAAAGTCTAAAAAGAATAGGATTAGATTATGTAGATATTTTTTATCACCATAGACCTGATCCAGATACGCCACTAGAAGAAACAATGGGGGCGCTAGCAGATATTGTACGCCAAGGGAAAGCTCTATATGTAGGGATTTCTAACTACCAACCAGAAGAAACTAAAGAAGCCGCCAGATTATTAAAAGAAATGAATGTTCCTTTTATACTACACCAAGCACGGTATTCTATTTTTGATAAATGGGTAGAGAATGGTTTGTTAGATACTTTAGATGAAGCAGGAGTTGGTTGCATTGCTTTTTCTCCACTGGCGCAAGGAATGCTTACCAATAAATATGTACATGGAATTCCAGAAGATTCTAGAGCGGCGAAAAATTTTACATATTTAGAAACGACACAAGTGCAAGAGAATCTTGAAAAAATAAAAGGATTGGCGAAAATAGCGGATGAACGTGGCCAAAAATTATCACAAATGGCGATTGCTTGGTTATTGAAAAGACCAACGGTATCATCGGTTCTTATTGGGGCTAGTTCTTCACAACAATTAAAAGAAAACGTGGCAGCCTTAGATAATTTAGCGTTTTCACCGGAAGAAATAATAAAGATTAATAAGTTTTCCTAAGGTAAGCTACACTTTATTTGAATATTATAAAAAAAGCCATCTATAATTAGATGGCTTTTTTGTGCTATAAATTTTTATGAGTACCATCGCAATAAGGTGGATTGCTAGTTTTCTTACAGGTACATAAATATGCTTTTTTATCTTCTTCCACAGAGAAACGCATCGAAGGAGTGGCATTATGTGCTTTGTGAGAACCATCGCAAAATGGTTGGTTGCTGCTATGACTACAAGTGCACCATCCGTAATTTTTGTCTTTTTCTAAGTCTACGGCAATAGGAGCATATTTTTCTTCACTCATTATATTCTAGTTTTTTAAGTGAAGATAATAGAATTTGTAAAGTAAAAATAGACTCGGTATTAATCTTTAACTAGTCTAAATAACTTAAGGGTAGCGTTTCTTAATTTGATGAACAGATCTTTGGTTAATTTAAACGCAAACGTAGCCCAAGGTTCCAATAAAGTGGTGCCTTGTTTTAGGGCATTAGCTATAGTTGCTTTGATAACAACTTTATGTTTTTCATACTGTAACGCCAAGAAGGTACAGGTAACCATAAATGCAATAGCGCCAGGAATAATAATAGATGGAGCTAAAGAATGATTTAAAAAGTAGTACAAACCAACACCAACAAAACTTCCATAAAGAATGATATAATGTACTACATAGATAGATAACGTACTCTGTCCCATTTTTAGTAAAGTACTATTGGTCATAAACTTTCTAAACAACATGAAAACAGCAAAGACTAACAATACGTCACCTAGACGAATGAATAAGTAGTTGTTGAAAAAGATATCTGCAAACAATTGAACTTTTGTAGTTTCAGCCAAGTATAAAAATACTGCGGAAGAGCCAAATAGCAAACCAGCACCTAAGGTTAGGGCAGTAGTGATGGCTATAGGATATACATATTTTGCATTTTTAAATTTTGCAAATACTAAAGATAAAAATGCACCACAAGTTGCATATCCAAACCAAGGGAAGATGGTGAATACAGATCCATTAGCTTTTGTGAAGTAATTCGCAAAAGTTTGTGGTAAGTAAGCATGTACCCATTTACTGTAGTTAGGCTCAAAAATAAAGAGCAGTATGGTAATTGCTAGTAAGGCAATAGGAAATAGCGCTTTTCTTTTTTCTGTTAAGACATAAAGTGCTATAATTCCTAATAAAGATAATCCTATACAGTGTAGTACATCAACTAAATAAAAGGTATTGTAAATTTGCCCCACTAATAATCCCCAAAAATTTAAGCGTAAGAGGTATCCTATAAGTAATAATTGTAGGCCACGCTTTATTCCTTTGGCAACTCTAGGATTGCTAAAACCTGTTTTATCGCCTTTAGTTAAAAGAAAAGTAAATATAAAACCGGATACCGTAAAGAACACAGGGGCCGTGATACCTCTAAAATAAAGCCAAATATTGTAGCCTATATGAGAAGTGTCTCTAAAGGCATTATCTAGTAAACCATCTACAAAATGCCCTTGTAGCATCATTAATATCGCCCACGCACGCATGGCATCAATAAAGTAAAGTCTATCTGGTTTATTTATCATTTCATAAATAATTTACTGTATATACTTGTTAAACAGTAATTTTAGATGTTTAGTGCCGCAAAATTAGATAATTTTTAGACATGTTGGCACTATTTACTTTATTTTCGTTGTAATAACCCTAAAATAAAATGCATGTCGACAATTTTAGCTTTTGCAGGAAGTAACTCCTCTTCGTCTATAAATTATAAATTAGTACAATATACTGCTGGACTAGTAGAAGAAAAAGAGGTGCAGGTTGTTAATTTAGCCAATTATCCATTTCCGTTATATAGTGTTGATGAAGAAAAAAATAATGGCTTTATTAATTCTCTTGTAGAATTTAATAGCGAAATTAAATCTGCTGCTGGTTTAATTATTTCGGTAAATGAGCACAACAGCAACCCTTCTGCTTATTTTAAAAATCTTTTAGATTGGTTATCTAGAGTTGACAAAGCTTTTTTAGCTGAAACAGACATATTTTTAATGGCTACTTCTCCAGGAAAAAGAGGAGGAATGAGTGCTTTAGAAATTACAGCGAACCTATTGCCTCGCTTTGGAGCAACGGTTGTCGCAACTTTTTCGCTTCCTTCATTTCAAGAAAATTTTGACGAAGCAAAAGGTATTGTTGATGCTGATCTTGCGAAACAGCATCAAGAGGCCTTAAACCAATTCTTAGCTAAACTATCTTAAGTATTGCGAAAAAAAGTTACTTATACCTTTGAGGATTTACCTTTTCTTAAGGATTCGATTTTACAATGGGCACAACAATATTATGAAGTGGTCTGGCTAGATAGTAATGCGCACAAACAAAAGTATGATTCTTATGATGCGCTTATCGCTGTTGATGCGTTGACCTCCATAAAAACGGATCATAAAAATGCCTTTGACGATTTAAAAACCTATCAAGAACAAACCAAAGATTGGATTTTTGGATATTTGACCTACGATCTTAAGAATGATGTAGAAAAGCTGGAATCTGCTAACTTAGATGGTGTTGAGTTTCCTGAGTTGTATTTTTTTCAACCTAAGAAAATAATAAAGATTAAGGGTAATTGCCTAGAGTTTGATTATTTGAATATGGTTGATGATGAGATTGAAGAAGATTATCAGACAATCATCAAGTGTCAACCTAATATGGGAGAAAAAATACAAAGTGTCGCAAAAGATATTCACATTAAAATGCGAATTTTTAAAGATGAGTATTTTAGTAAAGTGACTAAGATGCTTGATCATATAAAACACGGCGCTATTTATGAAGCAAATTTTTGTCAAGAATTCTATGCGGAAAACTATACGATTGACCCCCTAAAAGTCTATCAGAAATTAAACGAGATCTCTAAAGCTCCTTTTGCTACATTCTTAAAATTAGACGATAAGTATCTTTTGTGTGCTTCGCCGGAGCGCTATTTAAAAAAGATGGGGTCTAAAATTATTTCTCAGCCTATTAAAGGTACAGCCAAAAGAGCCTCCAATAAAGAGGAAGATGACAAACTTAAAGAGCGCTTAGCGCAGGATGAGAAAGAAAGAGCAGAAAATATCATGATCGTAGATTTGGTACGTAATGATTTGTCTAAGAGTGCCATTAAAGGAACAGTAGCTGTAGAGGAGCTCTGCAAAGTGTACACTTTTGATCAAGTGCATCAAATGATATCTACGGTAATCGCCCATGTAGATGCAGATAAGAGTCCGGTAGCTATTATTAAAGACAGTTTTCCTATGGGAAGCATGACAGGGGCACCTAAAGTATCTGCCATGAAAATTATAGAAACCTTGGAAAGCTTTAAACGGGGGTTGTACAGTGGTGCTGTTGGCTATTTTTCTCCGGAAGGGGATTTTGATTTTAATGTGATCATCCGAAGTATTCTTTATAACAAAAGTAAAAAGTATATTTCTTTTTCTGTAGGAAGCGCCATTACAGCCAAGGCAACGCCAGAAAATGAATACCAAGAGTGTTTACTCAAAGCAAAGGCAATGCGTCAAGTTCTTGAAGATAATTGATGCTAGAGAACCTATAGACTTCATTTTTCTTATGTATTTTTGTAACTGTGCAAGAACAATTTAAATCACATATTCAAGATAATTTTCCAGAACTAAAAAACACGCATTTTTTAGTAGCTTGTAGTGGCGGTATTGATAGTGTAGTACTTGTTCACTTATGCAAAACTATTGGATTAGATTTTTCTTTAGCCCATTGTAATTTTAAGTTAAGAGGAGCAGAGAGTGATGCAGACGAAGCTTTCGTTGTATCATTAGCCTCAGAGTTAAAAATACCTGTGTACCATACGAGCTTTGATACGAAAGAATATATGAAAGCGCATAAGGTTTCTTTGCAAATTGCAGCAAGAGAATTACGGTATGACTGGTTCGCTGAACTACAAGCGAAACATCAAATAGCAACTCTGGTTACAGCGCATCATGCAGATGATAACGTAGAGACATTTTTAATCAACCTTTCTAGAGGAACGGGTATTGATGGTCTGACGGGGATTCCGGAAAGAACAGCGACTATTGCCAGACCGCTTTTACTATTTTCTAGGGAACAGATCTTGGACTATGCACATCGCTTTAATATTTCTTGGAGGGAAGATAAAAGTAATCAAGAGACCAAATATGTACGGAATAAAATAAGACATAAAATTGTTCCACATTTAAAAGAACTACATCCTTCCTTTTTAAATAATTTTTTACAGAGTCAACAGTATTTAGCCGAAACGGCAAATTTGCTAGACCATCATATTCAGGAACTACGGACGGCTCTTTTTAAAGAAGATGGCGCTGGTTTTATGGTGTCTATTGCCGCTCTTAAAAAGCAAAAAGCCTTAAAATCTTTGGTGTATCACTTATTTAAACCTTTTGGTTTTACAGATGCGTCGGCAATTTTAGACTTACTATCGGCAATGAGTGGTAAAGAATTGCACTCGGTTAGCCACCGCCTGCTCAAAGATCGAGATCATCTGTATTTAAAAGCGGTACAACCTATTTCCAAGGATATTTTTGAGATTGAAGATCCCTGTAATTCGGTAAGGGAACCTTTGTCCATTACAATTGAAGAAGTATCGGCAATAACAACTACAGGTACAGATACGTTATATGTAGACAAAGACCATTTAAAGTTTCCTTTAACTGTAAGAAAATATAAAACGGGCGACTATTTTTATCCCTTCGGAATGAAAGGAGTAAAGAAATTAAGCAAATATTTTAAAGACGAGAAGTACAGTCAATTTCAAAAAGAACAACAATGGTTACTTTGTAGTGAAGATGCTATAGTTTGGGTGATTGGTAAGAGAGCAGATAATCGATTTAAAGTATCAAAAAAGACACATACAATATTAAAATTCAGCCTAGCATAATGATTAAAAATATATTAATTTTTCTGACATTTTTCAATGTTTTTTTAGCATTTTCTCAGACAGACGAAGAGCCTGTTTTATGGGAACAAGAATTAAACAAAATCTCTGATACAGAATTTGAATTAATAATAAAAGCTGATATTTTTAAAGATTGGCATGTTTATTCTCAACACACCGCAGAAGGAGGTTCACAACCCAGTGAATTTGTTTTTGAGAAAGCAAATCAAGATTATGAACTTATAGGTGCAACAACAGAAAGTGAAACAACCACCGAGTATAGTGATATTTTTGAGGTTGATGAAACGTATTTCAAAGAGAAGCTTGTTTTTACGCAAAAAATAAAGCTTATAAATCCGGCGACTACCCAAGTTAATGTGCTCTTGTATTATCAAGTATGTAAGGATGTATGTATTCCTGGAGAACAAGAATTTATTTTTGCATTAGATGGTGGCCCGGTAAATTTAGAAGAAAAAACAGTTGATGAACGCAGTGTAATACTTAGCGAGGAATTAATTTTAGATCTTAAGAATAAAGAGAAATTAACCGAAGGCACTGTAGATAGTGTCAGTGGTTCTTCTGGTTTATTCATGATTTTTGGTCTTGGTTTTTTAGGAGGATTAATTGCTTTGCTTACGCCTTGCGTATTTCCAATGATACCACTTACGGTATCATTTTTTACGAAACAATCAGGGACTAAAAGCAAAGGTATTACCAATGCAATACTATATGGTTTCTTTATAGTGTTAATCTATTTTCTACTGAGCTTACCTTTTCATTTATTTGATTCGGTAGACTCGCAAATACTAAATACCATAGCTACCAATGTTTGGTTAAATATCGTATTCTTCGCAATCTTTGTGTTTTTTGCCTTTTCATTCTTTGGATATTATGAATTAACCTTACCGAGTTCTTGGGCTAATAAAATGGATAATGCTTCTTCTAAAGCAGGAGGGGTTTTGGGTATCTTTTTTATGGCTGTAACCTTAGCTATTGTTTCTTTTTCTTGTACAGGTCCTATTTTAGGCGGACTATTAGGAAGTACAGCTTTGGCAGATGGTGATGTTGCCACAAACTTATCTACCGGTATGTTAGGCTTTGGAACCGCATTAGCTTTGCCTTTTGCGTTGTTTGCCTTATTTCCCGCATGGTTAAATTCGCTACCAAAATCTGGTGGATGGATGACTACTGTGAAAGTAGTTCTCGGTTTTCTAGAGTTAGCTTTAGCATTAAAATTCTTATCAAATGCAGATTTGGTGGGTAATTGGGGATTTCTGAAGCGCGAACTTTTTATAGGAATATGGATTGTACTATTTATTTTGTTAACACTCTATCTATTTGGTATTTTACGATTTCCTCATGATGGTCCTAAACAAAAACTATCAGGCATTCGAAAAACACTTGCTTTTGTAAGTGCTGGTTTTGTACTTTATTTAGGATTAGGACTTACAAAAACCACCAATTTAAAATTATTAAGCGGATTTCCACCACCAGAATTTTATAGCGTTTTTGAACAAGAAAGTGATTGCCCTTTAGGGCTAAATTGCTTTAAAGATTTTGAAGATGGTGTAGCTTATGCGAAAGAGGTACATAAACCAATTTTGTTAGATTTTACGGGTTGGGCTTGTGTAAACTGCCGTAAAATGGAAGAAAATGTATGGAGTGATCCAGAAGTGTTCAAACTTATAAATGATAATTATATCTTAATATCATTATATATTGATGACCGAAAAGCATTACCGGAGTTGGAACAATTTGATTTTAAGTACGAAACCGGACGTGTAAAACATATTGAAACGGTAGGGCAAAAATGGGGGACTTTCCAAACGCTTAATTTTAATGCAGCATCACAGCCTTATTATGTATTATTGTCTCCAGAATTAGAGGTTTTAAATACTTCTATACAGTATACCGATACCGAAACCTATAAAGTTTGGCTTCAGGAAGGCTTAGATAATTTAAAATAAACGTGACTCATTCTTAAAAAAATGAAACAGCTACTCTTACTTGAAAATCCAAAAGTGGCATTAGTTTTTGAGGGGTATCCAGACCTTATTAGACCTAAGATGCGTGCACTAAGGAATCTCATTTTAGAAGCCGCAAATGAGCTGGATGATGTGCAGGAATTGGAAGAAACCCTAAAATGGGGAGAACCAAGTTATATCGCTAAGAAGGGGAGTACTATTCGTATAGATTGGAAGAAAAAAACTCCAGAACACTATGCTATATATTTTAAATGCACGAGTTTATTAGTAACTACATTCAAAGAAGTATTTCCAGATCAATTTACATATGAGGGAAATAGAGCACTGGTTTTTAAAGTAGAGGAAGAGATACCGGTGAAAGAATTAAAATCTTGCATCAAAGCAGCTCTACAATATCATACGATAAAACACGTACCGAGTTTGGGGATGTAGTTAAAAAAATAAAATGGGTTAATTAAAATATAATTAACCCATTTTGTAAATTAGTATGTAATGATACTTCTATTGCGCTACCGCTAAGAAATTTGTATTTTCCTGTGGACCAACAACCGTTTCAAGAATTTCTAAAAATGATACATGCACAGCTTCTGCGTCTAAAATATGACCTTTCTTTTTAGCATTTTGCGCCAAGATATATCCTTGCTTTGCCGCTTCCATACGTTGGGCAGGTGTTCCATGATGACCATCACTGGTAAAACTACAGTCGCCAATATTAAAGAATAAGCTTAAGAATTCTTCGGTTTTTTTCCAATTATAGGTGCCACCTCTTTTATGTGTTAAATAATATCCTGTAAAGAAATCAGCTTCTAATTCTGTAGTTCTAGTTGCTTCTGGAGCATTATCTGCAGCACCATTTGGATACCAATCACGATTATTAAATTGTATTTGATGTCCCCATTCATGTGCCATAATACCGGACCAAACCACTTTAGAATCTACACCTGCTTCAGCTGCTAGTTCTATTAATCCATCACCAATGACAATGATGTCTCCTTGATCTAATTGACCTTCTAGTGCAATAGCAAAACCATCAAAAGATACAAGAGGGGATTCAATTAGAAAAGTACTTTCTGCATTTACAACGTTTATAAAATAGTCGGCATAAATAGCAGCCTCTTCTTCAGGTAAACCATACCAGAAAGTTAAAATGTCAATGACCTTACTTGAATCATTTAAGGTACTATTGTGTTGGCCACGAACGCTAACCTCATTAGACATATTCCAAAAACCTTCTAATCCTCTAGTGATTTTTGAAACCAAATTGGTGTACTCTCCATTAGCTCCAAAATATTGTTCGCTAGTATCTGTCAGTGAATAGTAAAAGTTCATTTCAGCATAAAGTTCATACCATTCGGCTCCTAAAGCATCGATATTACTAGAAACAGATTCATCTATGACTGTATTAAATAATGTAGGCGCACATTCGCTAGGAGTTACAACTTGTGAAATTGTAAACGGATTGTCGTTAAAAAGCTCAATACCCTCTAAACGTACTGTAGGAGATAATTGTTCTAATGACGAATTACTTTTACTAGTTGCAGAGCTTTTTGCCACATTGAAAGATTCCTTTATAGAAACGTTCGTCTCATCTTTTTGACAAGAAGCTAAGAGTAATCCAGCGGTTAAACTCAAAATAATTTTGTTTGCTTTAATTTTCATATGTAGTTTGATTTAGTGTTATGATTACAATAATACCAAATATTGTAGACTATTGTTAAAATTTATAAACTTTATCTTTTTTTTAAATTGAATAGTGTAATTCAAAAATCAGCTAGTTATAATTTGAAATAAAGGGGCTGTTTTCATTGGATGTAAGTACATTAGGTATTAAGGATCTTTGAAATTTGGGGCTACAGTTTTAAATGCATTTTTCTTTGCCGTATACTGTGCTATACAACACCGTTTTTAATCAATTGGTCTAGTATACTTTAGTAGGCGCTCATCTTATATTATTTTTAGTGGTTTAATACCCCCGTAAATTTTGAAAAAGCTCAAAAAAATACTTCTATTTATCAGTACCATTCTATTAATTTTTGTGATTGGAATTGTAATTTTTATTTTATCCCTAAAACCAAGCTACAGTGGAGAGAAAGAATTAGACAAAATAAAAAAAGAAGTGAGTGTTTATTATGATTCGTATGGTATTCCTCATATTTATGGGGCATCAGAAGAAGATGCTTTTAGAACTTTAGGTTACGTTCATGCGCAAGATCGTTTGTGGCAAATGGAACTTTTACGAAGAATAGGTCCCGGAAGACTGTCTGAAGTATTTGGTAAAGACATGATTACTACCGATAAGTTTCTTATTTCTTTAGGCATTGATGAAGCTTCTGAAAAGACGGTGGCTCATTTAGATATGAATGACGAAAGCATTCGTCTAACCACAGCCTATCTGGAAGGTATTAATGCATTTATCAAAGACGGACCCACGCCCGTAGAGTTTTATTTAACGGGGATTGATAAAACCCCTTTTGTATTAAAAGATGTCTATAATACCATTGGATATATGGCCTTTAGTTTTGCCATGGCGCATAAAACAGATCCGTTACTTACTTCTATTAAAGAACAACTAGGACCTCAATATTTAAAAGATTTAGAAATTGAGGTAGACCCGTCTTTAACACTGATTTCTAATTATCCAAAGGGCAAGCAAGCTTTAAAAAATACGGTCTCTGAAATTGCATTACAAGCCTTAGAGAAATTACCAGTGCCCCTGTTTGAAGGGAGTAATAGTTGGGTGCTTTCTCCGGAGAAAACAAAAAACGGACACGTTATTTTTGCTAACGATCCTCATATTGGTTTTTCACAACCTTCAGTTTGGTTTGAAGCTCATGTGAGCACGCCAACCTATGAGAAATATGGCTACCACTTAGCAGGTGTACCCTTTCCCTTATTGGGGCATGATAGAAACCTAGCTTACGGATTAACCATGTTTGAGAATGACGATATTGATTTTTATTATGAAGAAGTACATCCTTCAGATAAGCGTAAATATAAATACAAAGAGGAGTGGAAGAGTTTTGAAAGTGTTACCAAGACAATAAAAGTTAAAGATGCAGATGCTATTCAATTCACCTATAAAAAATCAATTCACGGTCCAGTATTAAACGGTATAGCAGATCAAATTGTAGGAGATAAACCCGTTGCCATGTCTTGGACCTATACGAAGACGGACAATAAAACATTAAAAGCGTATAATGGCATTGTGCATGCCAATGGATTACGTGATTTTAAAAAGTCATTAGCCGATATTCATGCGCCTGGATTAAATATTATGTATGGTGATGCTAAAGGAAATGTAGCTTGGTTTGCTACAGCCAAATTGTATCAAATGCCAGACAGTGTAAACACAAAATTTATTTTAGACGGAAGTACAGGATTGCAAGAACCTCTGAGGTATTTAGAGTTTAAGGAGAATCCGCAGGCTATTAATCCACCTTGGAATTACGTGTACTCCGCAAATAACCAGCCAGATTCTATTCTAGGAAAAATTTATCCTGGATATTATTTACCAGAAAATAGGGCAAAAAGGATAACACAACTTATTGATGCTAAAAATGATTGGAATAAAGATGATGTAGCAAAAATGATTACAGATGTTACGTCAAGCGTAGATCCTACGATTGTGAATAATCTTATAGAAGAATTAAATTCTAAAGAGTTATCTACAAAGCAGCTAGAAGTAATAGAGAAATTAAAGCACTGGAAAGGCGATGCTACTTTGGAGAGTGTTGAGAGTACTATATACCACCGTTGGGTTTATTTCTTCATAAAAAACACCTTTGGTGATGAGTTGAGTGAAGCGCAATTTACTTCATTTTTGGGAACACATTTTTTTAAAAGAACCATTGCCCCGATGGCAGAAAAAAAAGAATCTGTTTGGTGGGATGATATCACTACAGCAGAGATGGAAACAAAATCTGTTATTGTAAATAGATCTTTTCAACAAGCTTATGCTGCTTTAGAGCAATCATTGGGAGTAGATACACAAGAATGGACTTGGAATAAAGTGCACACCATAGAACATCCACATCCAATTGGGCAAGTAGAAGTTTTGCGTAAATATTTCAATGTGGGGCCGTATGAAATAAACGGTACTAGAGAGGTAATTAACAATTTATCTTTTGCCTATACAGAAGATGGCTTATATAAAGTATCATCTGGACCATCTACACGTAGGATTATAGATTTTTCAGATGTAGAAAACAGCATAAGTATTTTACCAACAGGACAATCGGGTAATATGCTAAGCAATCATTACCAGGATCAAGCTAAAATGTATGTAAACGGAGAGTTTCGTAAGATGATGATGAATAAAGAAGAGATTAAATCTTCTGCGGAATCTGTGCTACTATTCAAGCCCTTAGAGGATTAATAACAGAGAATAAAAATTGAAATTTTTAGTTTTCAAGATATTGTTCACCTAATGTTAAAAAAAATACAAATAACATTTAAAAGTGTTTTTATGCATTTTTTTAACATATTTTTAAATCTTTATGTTAAAATCATTTATGAAATTACTTTTTTCGTTTTCAAATTTATTTTTCTTAATATTCCTTATAACTCTTACTAATCTAAGTGTAATTTATGGACAGGAAAACAAGGTTTTAAAAACAATTTATAATGCGTATGACCTAATTCTTGGAGAAGAAAATTTGAAATTACATCAAGGTCCTTTATTTATAGATGAGTATATTGTAAATAATGAAAATCATCGATATTATCGCTCATCTAATTTAATAAAAGGAACTGTTGTTTATAACGGAGATGTTTTTTTTGATCAAAAAATAAAATATGATTTATTTGAGGATAAACTTCTTTTAAATCCAAAAAAATCATCCGAAACGCTCATCGTTGAATTAATTAAAACTAACGTAGACAGCTTTTCTATAAAAGGTAAAGTTTTTAAAATTTTTAAAGGCAATAATTTAGATTTAAATATTGGATATTTAGAAGTTATAGCTAATGAGAGTAATTCTCAGCTTCTGAAAAAAAACAGTAAAAATAATCTAGGTAAAACATATCGTAATATTTATTATGAATTTAAGCCGAGGTATAGATATTATGTATACCATAAAAAAATATTAAGCCCCTTTAATTCCAAATCTGACGTTTTGGCACTTTATCCTGAGCAAAATAAGTTCATAAAACAATTTTTTAGAGGAAACAAAACATTGAGGAAAACAAATGAAGATCTATTCATGCAAAATTTGTTTTTGGAATTGAATAACAAATTAATTAACCTGTAGCTATAAAATGAAATCACATATTATTTTAATTCTACTTTATTTTGGGATTGCTACAGGGTATAGTCAAAATAATGAAAAAAAAATATCACTAGAAGTGAATGATCTTAGTTTAAGTGATATTATTCTAGAGATTGAAAATAGAACTGAGTACAATTTTTATTTTTTAAAAGAGTGGTTTACTTCAGAGAAAAAAAGCTTTTCATTTAAGGAAATTAGTATAAAGGAATTGCTTGATGTGCTATTTGAAGGAACAGACATTAATTTTTTATTTTACGAAAACGATAAAATTATATTATCTCAAAATAATCTTATTTATACAGAGCTTCCAAGTGATTTTTTTGATGTTACATACTCCCAAAAGGATAAAAAAGTAATTAGTTATCAAAGTTTAAGGTCCGGGAATCAGAATATAAAGCAACAACGGATTGAAACTATACGCATAGGAAAACAGAATTTTAATTCTTCAAAAAAAACTTATATAATAAGTGGTATAGTTCTAAATTCTCAAACAAAAGAACCTATCCCAAATTTAACAATAACGGACGATGCTTCAACTTTTGCCGTAATAACAGACTTAGACGGTTCTTATGTTTTAAAGTTGCCACTTGGAGAGCATTTATTAGAATTTAGGTCTATAGGTGTTGAAAATGTTAAGAAAAGAATCATAATTTATAATGACGGAGTTTTAAATCTGAATTTAAAAGAAGGGTTTGAACAGTTAAATGAAGTTATAGTACAGGCAAATGCTCATACTAATATCGAAGAAACTATCAGCGGAACCGTTGGTATCGACGTTGAACAATCAAAAAATATTCCCATTATATTAGGCGAAAGAGATGTATTAAAAGTAGCGACAACTATTCCTGGAATATCTACAACAGGAGAAGGATCTACTGGGTTCAATGTTAGGGGAGGTAAAACTGATCAAAATTTAATACTTTTTGATGATGCTGTTATCTATAATCCTCAACATTTTTTCGGTATTTTTTCGGCATTAAACCCTTTTGCAATTGGGAGTATTAAAATTTATAAAGGAAATATTCCATCTGAATTTGGAGGTAGATTGTCATCAGTATTTGATATTAAAACAAAAGCCAGCAATACGAGCAAATTTTCAGGGGAAGCATCTGTAGGTCCAGTAACAAGCAATGTTTTGTTAGAAATTCCAGTAGTAAAAGAAAAATCATCAATTCTAATTGGTGGAAGAGGTGCTTATTCTAATTGGATATTAAATTCTATAGATGAAGTTTCTTTAAACAATAGTAGCGCTTCTTTTTATGATGTAGTAGCTACTTATAATCATAGGATAAATGACAATAATAATTTTAGAATTACGGGATATGGCAGTAAAGATGATTATAGTATATCCACTGACTCAGTTTACACCTATACAAATAGGTTGATTTCATTAAAATGGAATCACAGGTTTAGTGATAGAAGTTCAGGGGATATCGTTATAAGTAATAGTAAATATTCATTTGATATCGGTTTTGAAGGAGACGCTAATAATGATTTTATACTAGATTATAATTTAAATGAAACAGAAGTTAAAGCTAAAGGAAACTATATATTTAATCCTAAGTTTAAATTAGATTTTGGAATTTCAAGTAAGCTATATACTATAAACCCAGGAAGTATTAAACCTTTAAATAGTTCAAATATTCAGAATTTAGAAATTCCTCAAGAAAAGGGACTAGAATCTGGTATATTTATATCTAGAAATATAGATATTTCAAATGCTTTATCTTTAGATGTTGGATTAAGATATTCTTTATTTGCATCACTTGGTGAAAGCATACAGCGTCAATATGAAAATAATCAACCCAGAAATGATCAAACAGTAACTAATGAAATTAGTTATGATAATAATGAAGTAGTTAAAACCTATGGTTATCCTGAACTGAGGGTTTCTAGTAGGTTTAAGTTTTCTGAACAAATGTCCTTGAAAGCAGGATATTCTCAATCGGTACAATATATTCATAGGCTATCCAATAATACGACTGTATCTCCAGTTGATACTTGGAAATTATCAGATTTAAATATTAAGCCTCAAACTGGTCAGCAATTATCTTTAGGAGTTTTCAAAAATTTTAATGAAAATAAATTTGAATTGAGTATTGAGGGGTTTTATAAAAAATCTAAAAACATTTTAGACTTTAAAACTGGAGCTCAATTACTGATGAATGAGAATATTGAAACCGAAGTGCTACAAGGTGATGGTAAAAGTTATGGACTGGAATTATTAATATCTAAAAATATTGGAAAATTTAATGGTTGGTTGGGGTATACCTTCTCTAGATCTTTCTCTAAATTAGACAGCCAGTTTGAGGAAGAAAAAATTAATAATGGAAAGTTTTTCCCATCAAATTTTGATAAACCTCATGATATAAGTTTTGTAGGAAATTATAAGTTCACAAAACGTTTTAGTTTTTCATCCAATTTTGTATACCAGACCGGTAGACCAATTACTATTCCTGTTGGTAATTTTGAATATAATAATAATGAATATGTAGTTTTTAGCGATAGAAATAGTTATAGAATTCCAGACTTTATACGATTAGATGTTGGATTTAATATTGAAGGTAATCATAAAATTAAAAAGTTTGCACATAGTTTTTGGACAATATCAATTTATAATGTTCTAGGTAGAAGTAATCCGTTTTCCGTTTATTTTACTAATGAAGATGATAAAATAAAGGCTATACAAACTTCTATATTTTCAATTCCAGTTCCTTCAATAACTTATAATTTTAAATTTTAAAAATACTATGAAATTTAGAAGCTATTATATAATTATATTTATTCTATTACATATCGGCTGTACTGAAATTATTGAAGTTGAAACTGAAGATTTTGAAAGTATTTTAGTCATAAATGCTAATATCACGGATGTAAAAGGGCAACAAAGTGTTACACTTAATAGGACATATGAGGCTGGTTTTCAGAATATACGGGAATCAGAAGCGAAAGTAATTATATTGGATGATTTAGATAATTCAATTCAATTTCTTGAAGATAGTCCCGGTATTTATTTATCTAGAGAGCCTTTCAATGTCATTAAAGGTAGAAGTTATCAATTAAATGTCACTACCAAAGATGGTCAGAGGTATTTTTCAGAATATGTGGAGCCTATTGCTAATTCGGTAATCGAGGATTTAAGAGCGGAGTTTAGTGTAGATGATTTAGGGAATGAAGGGGTAGCCATAAAGGTAGATGGATATGATTCGGAAAATAAAGCAAAATATTTTAGATTTGAATATGAAGAAACTTATTTAATTAAATCTCTTATTACAAGTTTTGTTACATTAAATATTCTCTCAGAGAATCCTCCTATAGTGGAAATTGTTCCTAAAGATGAACAGAATGTAATTTGTTATAATACGTTAAATTCAAATGAAATTTTGACTATAAGTACTGCGCAAGGGGTTGAAAGTAGAATTGATAACTTTCAAGTAAAATTTATACCTAAGGAAGACTTTAGTATTAGAAATAGGTATAGTATTCTTGTACATCAATATGTTCAATCTAGAGAAGCTAATAACTTTTATAATACTCTGAAAGATTTTGCAAGTAGTGATAATTTATTTTCTCAAACACAGCCTGGCTTTATTAAAGGAAATATACGATCAGAGAATAGTACTGAGAAAGTTATTGGTTTTTTTGAAGTGTCTACAGTAAGTTCTAAAAGAATATTTTTCAATTATGAGGATATGATTCCTTCTGGTGCAAGAGCCAATTATCCATTTGATTGTAGTCCCTTAAATTTTACATCTAATGATATTGGTGATATGATAGATTTGTTAAAAACCAATAATTACGTATTTACAAGTTTTAACTATATCGGGAGTGTATACTCTATAGTTAATAGGCCATGTATTGACTGTTCAGTATTGGGCTCAAAAGAAAAACCAGAATTTTGGATTGATTAAATGTTATAGTTATGTTTAGCAAAATATATTGCCAGTATTTAATATTCTTTCTAATTACGTTATCAGCCAATTCTCAGGTAATTAGTACTGAAAATAGTGCTGATTTAAAAAAACTTAAGAATATAGGTAATGAATCTGTAGAGCTTCATTATAGTAACTCCACGGTACTTTCAGGGGAAGTTTTTTTTTATAAATTTTATTGCAAAAATAGCAAGGGAGAACCAAGTAATATTAGTAAAATAGGATACGTTGAGTTAATTAATAAAGATCTAGAAATAGTAATTAGACAAAAAATACATTTAGAGAATGGTAATGGTTATAATGATTTTTTTATCCCTACTAATTTAAAGACAGATGGCTATAAATTAATTGCTTATACTAATTGGATGAAAAACAATAGTGTTAGTAATTTTTTTCAAGAAGATATAGTAATTATCAACCCTTTCAGCAATCGAAGTAAAATTCCAGATTCAACATTATTTCTCAATAGTGTTAAGGCTATAGAATTACCTTCTAAAACAACTCTAAAGTCACATTTAATTTTATCTTTAGAAAAACAATTTGTTAATACCCGTGAGAAATTAAAAGTTAATTTAGAAACTAAGAATAAGGAATTTTTAGAAGGTGAATATTCTCTTCTAATTAAAAAGAAGAATAATTTCCACGTTCAAAAATACGCCTCCAACTCTTTAAGGAAAAATAAACAAAAGAGCTCAGAGTTCTATTTTCCTGAATTAAGAGGACAATTAATTAGTGGAACCATACAAGAGGTAGGTAGTGGACATCTATTACCAAACAAAAATTTTACTTTTAATATACCCGGTAATAATTACCAATTATACACCTTTAAAACAAATAGTAATGGTCAATTTATCTTAGATTACAGGAATTCGTCTGAAATTGATTTTGCTTTATTACAACCTATCGGTAAATCTGATGAAAAGATTGAAATAAACTTAGATACTCATAAAAATCTTGATTATAGTAGTTTAGATTTTATTGAGATTAAGATAGATTCTACATTGAAAGATTTGATTCTTGCTAGAAGTATTCATAATCAAATAGAAAATGCATATTATAATGCTAAGCCTGACACTATAGTTTCGTTACCATTAAAAAAAGCTTTTTACGGGGACTTAGGAGTTAAATATATATTGGATGATTTCACAAGATTTCCAAGTTTTAAGGAGACTATAGTTGAAATAATTGATAACGTTTGGATTAGTGAAGACAAAAAAGGGAAATATGAATTGAAAATAAAAAGTTATGGTGAACAGTTTTCAGAAGGGGATTATGATCCATTAATTATTATAGATGGAGTTCGTTTAAATTCAATAGAAGGCTTAATTAGTTATAACACTCAAAATATTAAAAGTGTTACTGTTGTTCGTGATAAATATATTTTAGGTGCTAATATTTTTTCTGGAATAATAGATATTAAAACTTTTCAAGGAGATTTTGGTAGAAATGAAGATTATTTTGGATTAACTAAACTTGAGCTAAATGCAATCGCTCCAAGAAAAAAATATTTCCAACAAAAACATTTGTTATCCGATGATCGTATTCCGGACTATAGACATATTTTATATTGGAATCCTGAATTTAAAATGAATAGCGTGCGTAATGACTTTAGTTTTTATAGTTCAGATGTTAAAGGTACGTTTGTAATCCAACTTAGAGGATTTAGTTCTTCTGGAACTCCAATCGAAATAGAGGAAGAGTTCACTGTACAGTAGGCTATATTGAAATAGTAGAATTCTTATATGTCTAATTATTTTCCTATTTTTAAGGAAAATAATCTAAATGCTTACAAAGGTTTACGGTAGTGCTGTTTTTGGTGTAGAGGCTACAACTATTACAGTAGAAGTCAATGTAGATAAAGGAATAGGATATCATCTAGTTGGGCTACCCGATAATGCTATTAAAGAAAGTAATTATAGAATTGCTGCTGCGTTACAGAATAATGGGTATAAAATACCAGGAAAAAAACTCACCATTAATATGGCTCCCGCAGATTTGCGAAAAGAGGGCTCTGCGTATGATCTTACCTTAGCCCTAGGGATTTTAACGGCATCGGGACAAATTAAGTCAGAAAATATAGAAAAATATATCATCATGGGAGAAATTTCTCTAGATGGTAGTTTGCAACCTATAAAAGGAGCTTTACCCATTGCTATTAAAGCAAAGGAAGAAGGGTATAAAGGTTTCATTCTTCCCAAAGAAAATGCTAGAGAAGCTGCCATCGTCAATGATCTAGAAGTTTACGGTGTGGAAAATATCAAAGAAGTTATAGAATACTTTGATATAGGTACTCCCTTAGAACAGACTATAATAGATACACGAAAAGAGTTCTATAAATCTTTAGATTTTCCTGAATTTGATTTTTCTGACGTAAAGGGACAAGAAAGTATCAAGCGGTGCATGGAAATTGCCGCTGCAGGCGGACATAATATTATTCTAATAGGTCCACCAGGAGCTGGTAAAACCATGTTAGCAAAACGTTTACCGTCTATTTTACCTCCTATGACCTTGCATGAAGCGCTAGAAACCACAAAAATACATAGTGTTGTCGGTAAAATAAAGAACATGGGATTAATGAATCAGCGTCCCTTTAGAAGTCCTCATCATACTATTTCAGATGTCGCACTTGTGGGAGGAGGAGCATATCCGCAGCCAGGAGAAATATCCTTGTCGCATAATGGGGTCTTATTTTTAGATGAGTTGCCCGAATTTAAACGTGGCGTTTTAGAAGTAATGCGTCAGCCCTTAGAAGATAGAGAAGTGACCATTTCTAGAGCGCGATTTACCGTTACCTATCCGAGTAGTTTTATGTTGGTGGCAGGTATGAATCCTAGTCCCGGAGGTTATTTTAATGATCCAGATGCACCTGTAACCTCTTCCCCAGCAGAAATGCAGCGCTATTTAAGTAAAATATCTGGACCACTTTTAGATCGTATTGATATTCATATAGAAGTAACACCTGTGCCCTTTGATAAATTATCGGAAGAACGAAAAGGAGAGGGGAGTGTAGAAATAAGAAAGCGAGTAACTGCGGCTCGAGAATTGCAAACCCAGCGTTTTGAAGAAATGGAAAACGTGCATTACAATGCGCAAATGAATACCAAGCATATCCGGAAATATTGTAAAATGGATGACGCTTCAAAAGAATTGTTGAAAAATGCTATGGAACGCCTTAACCTATCTGCGAGAGCTTATGATAGAATTCTTAAAGTAGCAAGAACCATCGCGGATTTAGATGCTGCAGAAGCGGTTACAGGAACACATATAGCTGAGGCCATACAATACCGTAGTTTAGATAGAGAAGGTTGGTTGGGATAGTAATATGTTTAGAATAGTGAATGATAGCGTAGATTGAAATAGTAAAGTGTCAATTTAAGACTTCACTATAGTTATTCGTAGCGGTAATTAATCTTATACCAATATTTTAATTTATCTTTTACCTATAAAAATAAGAAATGACTAAATATTTTATCGTACTCGTATTCTTCCTAGGAATGCAAATCTCTAAAGCACAAGATCTTACAGCTCCAGAATTGTTGGATAAAGCAATTGCTTATCATGACCCAGACAAGCTTTGGAGTGTTTTTCAAGGAAAACTATTTATTACCATGAACTACCCAGACGGTAAGGAAAGGCATAGTGAAGTAGAAATTGATTTACCAAAAGAACACTTTGAAATCACTTCCAAAACAGAGGGTACTATCATTAAACAAACCTTAGATAAAGAAGAGTGCACATTAAAGTTAAACGGAAGTACAAGCATATCAGAGGAAGCTTTGAAGACACATCGGTTGAGCTGTGAGCGTGCCAATTTCATGAAGAACTATTACCTCTATTTGTATGGTCTTCCAATGAAATTAAAAGATAAAGGAACAAATCTAGATCCTAAAGTACAGACTAAAACATTTAAGGGTAAAGAATATCTAGTTCTAAAAGTTACCTATGACGAAAGTGTGGGTAAAGATGTTTGGTATTTCTATTTTGATCCTACGAGCTATGCTTTGGAAGTGTATCAGTTCTTTCATGATGAGTCTAAAAATGATGGGGAATACATCCTTTTAAGTGACTTGGAAAATGTTGGGACTATTAAAATGCCAAAAGTTAGAGCGTGGTATTACAATAAAGATGATAAATACTTAGGTACGGATATTTTGACGAAAGACATACCATTGGAATAAAATGTACGTTTAATAATTTTTTCTAACGTAGTGGCGTCCATGGATGATCTTTTGCTATGGCCTATACACTATTTATAGGCTTACATAGTCATTTATTGAACGATTAGGATTGAAGTGATTATTTAATGTCAAAATAGTATATATACAAAAAGCAAGTACATGGGATATAAATGTACTTGCTTTTTGTAGTATTTTTCAATAATCTGTTTAAGGTTTAAAAACAAAATAACTTAGGCGAAATAGAAATTATGAATTACTGTACCGCATACCTTTAAACCATCAACTATAATGTTTTAATGTTTACTTTAAGACCTTCAACAATTCCTTCTATATTTTTTACCGTTTCTTTGAGGTAATATTTTATGACGACATCGGGTATTCTAATCGTGGTGAATCCATTTTTAAAAGAATGCATCGCCTCTTCTAAATCCATTATCGCTTGTTCGTGGGTAATGGTATTGTACTCTGTATCTATTTCGATGTTGAGTTTTACACGCGAAATAGCTAAATCCACAGATTTCTTACCATCCCACCATTCTAACATGGAGGATATTCCAATTTCTTTTAAGCCGTAGTATAGTTTAATAGCTTCCGTAGGAGTTTTTTTGGTATTCACCAATTTATCCATACGTCCTTTATGTTGTTTACAAAGTTCCACTCCGTAAATGTCAAAAGAATTTTTATGGTCTATATAACTAAGTTCTTTATTACATTCTAAACAGTTCATTGATTTAAGTAGGTTAATAGGTATTCGGGATTATTATAACAGTTACTTTTTTCAAATAGTATATAAACAATTCAAGTTTTAGACGTATGACACATTTTTAGACGAACTACACTACCTATTACCATTCAACGATATATTTATAGGCCGATTTTACTAAATTTAATTTTAAGTCTCTATATTTACTTGCTATCATATTAAAATTGAAAATAGAACTTCAATGATCCAAAAAGTACAAATTCTTGTCGCTACGCTTCTTCTCGTAATATCATGTAAAGAAGAGCCTAAACCAATAACAACTACAGCGCAAACTTTAGCGCTTCCCGAGTTGAGTTTTAAAGAAGCCAATAGATTAGCTAATCTCCCTTTAGAATGCTTGCAAGTAGAATATCCAAATAAACTGAATCAATCACTTTCAGATGCTACGCACCTACAGGCACCTAAAACATTACACCCCGCATTTTATGGTTGTTATGATTGGCATTCTTCGGTCCATGGGCACTGGTCTCTCGTCTCTTTATTAAAACAGTTTCCTAGCTTACACCAGGCAAATATTATCCGTGAGAAATTAATTTCTAATATTTCCGAAGCGAATATAGCAGCAGAAATTGCCTATTTTAAAATGGAAGGTAATAGTTCTTACGAGCGTACCTATGGCTGGGCGTGGATTTTAAAATTAGCCGAAGAATTACATACTTGGAATGACCCTTTAGCACGTGATTTGGAAAAAAACTTACAACCATTAACCCACCTAATTATCGATTCTTATACCGAATTTCTTCCTAAACTAAATTATCCTATACGTGTAGGAGAACATACTAATACAGCCTTCGGACTTTCTTTAGCCTATGATTATGCAAATACCATGGATAATGAAGTGCTTAAGAAAACCATTAAAGAAACAGCCATTCGCTTTTATGCAGATGATAGTGAATGTCCCTTAAATTGGGAGCCTAGTGGCTTTGATTTTTTATCGCCTTGCTTAGAAGAAGCTAATTTAATGCGTAAAGTGTGTGCAGAAGATGAATTTAGGATTTGGTTTGATACTTTTTTACCAGAACTCACGGATCCAGAATTTGAATTAGAACCAGGCTTAGTGTCCGATAGAACTGATGGTAAATTGGTGCATTTAGACGGACTCAATTTTAGTCGTGCTTGGTGCTTGTATGGTATTTCAGAAAGTTTACCAGAGTATGCACATTTAAAAAACATCGCAACAAAACATATAGAACATTCCCTGCCTACTATTGTAGATGGCAATTATAGCGGAACACATTGGTTGGGTAGTTTTGCGCTCTATGCCTTAAACCATACCAAATAGTTATGTTTAAAAAAATAGGTCCAGGAGTTTTAGTGGCAGCAGCTTTTATTGGACCTGGAACTGTAACGGCTTGCACATTAGCAGGCGCCAGTTTTGGTTATGCATTGCTTTGGGCAATGTTACTCTCGGTAATTGCGACGATTGTTCTTCAAGAAATGGCTGCGCGTTTAGGGATTATAACGCAGCGCGGACTAGCGGATGTTATCAAATCAGAGCTTAAGATACCCTGGATTAGGAATTTGGTATTAGGAATCATTATTTCTGCCATTGTTATTGGCAATGCAGCTTATGAAGGCGGTAATATTGGTGGTGCAACATTAGGATTGGAAGCAATTTTTGGCGCAGCAAACACCAAAATATATGCCTTAATAATAGGCGGAATAGCTTTTATTTTACTCTATTTTGGCAACTATAAAACCCTAGAGAAAGCGCTTGTTTCCTTAGTGATTATTATGAGTTTGTCTTTTTTAGTTACCGCAATCATTACAAAGCCAGATGTTGTGGCTATAGCTAAAGGGCTATTTGTTCCTTCTATTCCTCAAAATAGTATTCTTAGTATTATAGCTTTAGTAGGTACCACAGTGGTACCTTATAACTTGTTTTTGCATGCTTCTTTAGTGAGTGAAAAATGGAAATCTAAAAGTGATCTAAAACTAGCAAGAAGAGATACTATTGTCGCTATTGCTTTGGGCGGTGTGGTATCGATGGGAATTATGATTGCTGCAACAAGTATAGCTAATAGCACTATTTCTAGTGTGATGGATTTAGCCAAAGGTTTAGAACCTTTATTTGGTAGCGCGGCTAAATATTTTATGGGTATTGGCCTTTTTGCGGCGGGTATAACATCGGCAATTACAGCACCTCTAGCTGCGGCTTATGTGGTTAATAGTGTTTTTGGATGGAAAGCAGGATTGCAGGATAAACGATTTAAATTTGTTTGGATGGCAATTATAGTAGTAGGTTTATCCTTTCTGTTACTAGGGGTAAAGCCTATTGAAATAATAAAATTTGCCCAAATAGCAAACGGAATATTGTTACCCGTAATTGCCGTTTTTCTATTATGGGTAGTGAATAGAAAGGATGTATTAGGAGCCCATAGAAATAGTCTATTTCAAAACATACTAGGAATAGCAATCGTTACACTCACCTTAATACTTGGGGTAAAAAGCATCCTAAAAGTTTTTGGATATTAAGAAACTTAGTATGAAGATAGATATTAATAGCGATGTTGGAGAAGGAGTAGGGAATGAGGAAGTATTAGTGCCATTAATTTCTTCGTGTAATATAGCCTGCGGGGGTCATGCTGGTGATGAGAATAGCATTCGTCAGGTTATAAGAATAGCAAAAAGTAATGCTGTTTTAATAGGAGCGCACCCTTCTTATCCTGATAAGGAGAATTTTGGAAGAAAGACTATGATTCTTTCTAAAGAAAGTTTAATTGAGGTCCTTCAAAAGCAATTACAGCTTTTTTTTTCTATAGCGAAAGAAGAGAACGCCACAGTGCATCATATTAAAGGACATGGAGCGCTATATAATGATAGTGCGGTACATATTGATTTAGCCCAAGCGTATCTCGAAGCCATTGCGCCATTTTCCGATTCCATAATAGTATATGTGCCCTATAATTCAATCATAGCCCAGGAGGCTTTGAAAAAGGGTATTAAAGTTGCTTATGAAACTTTTTTAGACAGAAATTATAATAGTGATGGGAGTTTAGTTTCAAGACGTCAAGATAATGCACTAATTGAAAAGCCCGAAAAAGTATTAGAACACCTACTATTTATCTTAAAGGAGCATAAAATTAAAACATTGAACGGTACCCTAATTAACACCCTTTCAGATACTTTTTGTATCCATGGAGATACTGTTTCAGCATTGAAAATTTTAATGTATCTTCATAATGAATTACCAAAGTATAACATTCAAATCAACCCGTGAAAAATTTCCCTATATCAATCCGCCCCTTCGGAGTTCATGCCGTATTAATTGAATGGCCTCAAGAGGTTAATGATCGTATTTTAAACGATATTTTATTTTTTAGTGCCCATCTAAAGAAAGAATGCTTGCATGAAGGACTTTGGGAACTTATTCCTGCCTACAATTCTCTTACGCTGGTTTTGCGTAATGATATTATCCAGTTTGATACTTTCAAGATACAGTTAGAACACTGGTATTCTGAAAAGAAGGCGATAACATTAGAACAAAAATTTTTATGGCGATTGCCCGTGTGTTATGAAAGCGAATTTGCTTTAGATTTAATTGAAATATCAGAAAAACTACAAAAAACACCGGCAGAAATTATAGCATTACATACGGAAAACCCTTATACGGTTTACGGAATAGGGTTTTTACCAGGGTTTATGTATTTAGGAGGTTTACCTAGCTTATTGGAAATTCCGCGAAGAAATTCCCCAAGACCAAAAGTACTCAAAGGATCTGTTGGTTTAGCAGGGAAACAAACGGGAGTTTATCCGCAAGAATCTCCTGGAGGGTGGAATATTATTGGCAATTGTTCTGTGCCTATTTTTAATCCTAAAAATGAAAATCCGTGTTTAGTAAAAGTAGGAGATAAAGTTCAGTTTTATTCCATTTCTAAGGCAGAATATGATTTGCATAAAATTGAATCAGAGGTAGGAATTTATCAATTTGAAAAAATTAAAATCGATGCTTAAAGTATTAAAATCAGGCTTTTTTACTACCATTCAAGATACAGGTCGTTTTGGTTTTAGAGACAAAGGTGTTCCTGTGTCTGGTATAATGGATACGGAGACGGTTTACAAACTAAATATGCTTTTAGAAAATGAAAGGGAAGCAGCCGTTTTAGAAATAACGATGACAGGTCCTACTTTAGAGTTTGAAGAAGCTACCTATATTGCTTTGGGCGGTGCAGAATTATCCATAACACTAAATAATGAACCGGTTAGTAACTATAAAGTACTCAAAGTTAATGCTGGAGATATCTTATCTTATGGTCGCCTAAAAAAAGGCTTTAGAGCCTATTTAGCCATTAAAAAAGGATTCCAGTCTTCACTAGTCTTAGGAAGTAGGTCTTATTATGGGAATATAACCCCAAAAGCATTGCTAAAAGATAAATATGAGGTTCCTTATATACATACAGCTCTTTTTGAGCCTAAAATAACTGGATTGAAAGTAGATTCAATTTTAGATGAAGAAATTCTTCATGTGGCTAAAGGGCCAGAATTTGAACTGTTAGATGATAAGCAATTAGAAATGCTCTTTTCGCAAGAATTTACTATCGCTAATGAAAATAATAGAATGGCATATCAACTTAATGAAACTATTACGGGTCATGCTGTTTCAATGCTTACTTCCGCAACTTTGCCAGGAACCATACAATTTACACCCGCTGGTAAGCTAATCATTTTGATGAAAGATGGCCAAACTACGGGGGGGTATCCAAGAATACTTCAACTTACGGATAAAGGAATTTCTATCTTAGCACAAAAAAAAGCGGGAGATACGCTTTCGTTTAAATTGATGTAATTAAAACATCTTTTTTAATTTTTTAGCAAAATCTAAAGATAACTTATAAGGTGGATAACGTAATGGAATATCTAACCATGTTCCTTTTTTGAGGATAGCCTTTGAATGTGAAAAGGTATCAAAAGAGGTTTTGCCATGATATACGCCAATTCCACTTGCGCCAACACCACCAAAAGGAAGATTTTTATTAGCGATATGAATAACGGTATCATTAATAGCGCCACCACCAAAACTATAGGTGCTCATTATGGTATCTTGAAAGGCTTTGTTTGCGCTAAAAACATAGGTAGCTAAAGGCTTTTCATACTTCGAAATATAATCATCAATATCTTCTAGGGTCTCATAGGTTATTATAGGTAGTATAGGCCCAAATATTTCTCCTTGCATTATTTTACTATCCATTTTTGGTTCATCTACTAAGGTAGGAGCCAAGTAATTATCTTGAGGATTGTTTTCACCACCAAAAATAATTTTTTCTCCTTCTAGCAGTGCTAATAAGTTTCCGAAATGTTTGTTGCTTACCGTCCGTGCAAAATCAGCAGAAGATTCTATAGGACTACCATAAAATTGGTTGATGCTTTTGATGAGTTCTTGTACTAATTTTTCTTTAACGGAGGTATGTACCAAAATATAATCTGTAGCAATACAGGTTTGGCCTGCATTTAAAAATTTACCCCAAGCAATTCTTCGAGAAGCAACTGCAATATTTGCAGTTTCATCAACTATGGCGGGATTTTTACCACCCAATTCTAGTGTGACAGGAGTAAGGTATTTCGCGGCGCTTTCGTAAACTATTTTCCCTACGTGAGAACTTCCCGTAAAGAAAATATAATCCCATTTTTGAGCTAGTAAATTTTGGGAAACTTCCACGCCACCTTCTACTACAACAACATAGTTTTTAGGAAATACTTCGTTGATAATCTTTACTAAAATTTCGGACGTATTAGGAGTAATTTCAGAAGGCTTAATAACCGCTGTATTTCCCGCTGCGACTGCGCCAATTAATGGAGCAATTGCTAGCTGAAACGGGTAATTCCAAGGCGCAATAATAAGAACAGTTCCGTAGGGCTCCTTGTAGATATAATCAAACGAAGGCCAATTAGCCCAAGAACTACGGACCGATTTAGGAGCAGCCCAAGAATTTAGTTTTTTAATAGCCGTATGCAATTCAGCCAAAACAAACTGTGTTTCCGTAAGAATTGTTTCAAATTTTGGTTTTTTAAAATCCAAATAAATAGCGTCACAAATCTCATCTTCATAAGAAGTGATAGCCGCTGCTAATTTTTTCAGGTAGTTCTTCCTAAAAGAAACCGGTTTTGTTTGTTGCGATTTAAAAAATTCTCGTTGATTTTCTAATAATTGTTGCATTTATCAAAATTACGGATTTATAAGGTTGAATTTCTGCAATTTTCTTTACATTTACTACATGTTAGAAATTAAAAACAACATTTACGTCATTATTATTCTTCTTAAAGAATGATATAGTCTTTTGTTGTTTTAAAAAGCCTGTATCTATACAAATGATACAGGCTTTTTTTTATGGAATTAATAGAAAAAATTATGCTTTAAAAATAACTTTATTGTATTGAATATGGGAGAAAATACAAATATAAACACTTGATAAACAGTAATTTATAGATATAATGATAAAATTGACTTTGAACCAATAAGATTTGTTAAAAAACTAAGGAATTATAATCATTTATCTTTGATTCAGTAGAGAATACTCAAAGGAATAAAAATATACAAGCACATAGTTTAATGGAATTAAATAAATACAGTAAAAACGTAACTCAAGATCCTACACAACCAGCAGCACAAGCAATGTTGTACGGTATTGGTTTTAAAGATGAAGATTTTGAAAAACCAATAATTGGTGTGGCAAGTACCGGTTATGAGGGTAATCCTTGTAATATGCACTTGAATGATTTGGCCAAATTAGTAAAAGCGGGTGTAAATTCAAATGCATCTGTAGGACTAATTTTTAATACGATTGGTGTTAGTGATGGTATCTCTATGGGTACTCCAGGAATGCGTTTTTCACTACCGTCAAGAGATATTATTGCCGATTCTATGGAGACAGTGGTGCAAGGAATGTCTTATGACGGCCTGGTAACTGTGGTAGGTTGTGATAAAAATATGCCTGGTGCTTTGATGGCGATGATTCGTTTGAATCGTCCATCAATTTTAGTATACGGTGGTACGATAGCTTCTGGTTGTCATAATGATAGAAAGTTAGATATCGTTTCTGCTTTTGAAGCATGGGGAGAGAAAGTTGCTGGTACAATGAAAGAAGATGATTTTCAGTGTATCATTAAAAAATCTATTCCTGGTGCTGGTGCTTGTGGTGGTATGTATACCGCTAATACTATGGCTTCTGCTATTGAAGCATTAGGGATGTCTTTACCTTTCAATTCTTCTAACCCAGCAATCAGCAAGGATAAAGAAGCGGAATGTATTGAGGCTGGTAAAAAAATGTTTTACTTGCTAGAGCATGATATTAAACCTTTAGATATCGTAACTCGTAAGTCATTAGAAAATGCTATTCGTTTGGTCACTATCATGGGGGGGTCTACAAATGCTGTACTTCACTTTTTAGCTATTGCAAGAGCTGCAGATATTGATTTTACTCTTAAAGATTTTCAGCATATTAGTGATACTACACCATTTATTGCAGATTTAAAACCTAGTGGTAAATATTTAATGGAAGATGTACACCGTATTGGTGGTATTCCAGCAGTATTAAAGTATTTATTAAAGAATGGTTTATTACACGGAGATTGTTTAACTGTAACAGGAAAAACGCTTGCCGAAAATTTAGCAGATGTTCCAGATTTACAGGAAGGTCAAGATGTTATTCGTCCTTTAGATAATCCAATAAAAGCAACAGGGCATCTACGTATGCTTTATGGAAATTTAGCTGAAAATGGTTCAGTAGCAAAAATAACAGGTAAAGAAGGCCTTTTATTTAAAGGAACAGCAAAGGTCTTTAATAGTGAATATGATGCCAATGATGGTATTCGTGACGGGAAGGTTAAAAAAGGAGATGTTGTTGTTATCCGTTATGAAGGTCCTAAAGGTGGTCCTGGTATGCCAGAAATGCTTAAACCAACCGCAGCCATTATGGGTGCAGGTTTAGGTAAGGAAGTAGCTTTAATCACAGATGGTCGTTTTTCAGGAGGTACGCATGGGTTCGTCGTAGGGCACATTTCTCCAGAAGCACAAGATGGTGGTACTATAGCGCTTGTACATGATGGCGATATTATTACTATCGATGCAGAAACAAATGCTATTAATGTTGAAGTTTCTGATGAAGAACTGGCAAAACGTAAAGAATCATGGGTTGCTCCAGAACTAAAGTTTAAAAAAGGTGTTTTATACAAATACGCACGCTCAGTATCTTCTGCAGCGCAAGGGTGTGTTACGGATGAATTTTAAAAAAGCTATTTATTATTTCCTGTAAAACGGAAATCTAAAAGTACAGCGGATGAATACAAATACAGTTAAAGAGAAATCAAAATCGACAAATATGAAGACTGCTACAAAAATTAGCGGAGCAGAGGCAATTATACATTGTTTGTTAGCTGAGGGTGTTGATTTAATTTATGGTTACCCAGGTGGTGCCATAATGCCTGTTTATGATGAATTATATAAATTTCAAGATAAACTTACACATATATTAACGCGTCACGAGCAAGGAGCTACGCATGCTGCTCAAGGGTATGCTAGAGTCTCTGGTAGAGTTGGTGTTGCTATTGCAACATCTGGTCCAGGAGCAACAAATTTGGTAACAGGATTAGCAGATGCACAGATAGATTCTACACCCTTGGTTTGTATTACAGGTCAAGTAGGGAGTCACTTATTAGGATCAGATGCTTTCCAAGAAACTGATATTGTTGGAATTTCTACTCCAGTAACTAAATGGAATTATCAGATAACAAAAGCATCAGAAATTCCAGAGATAATGGCGAAGGCGTTTTATATCGCTAAATCGGGTCGTCCAGGACCTGTCTTGGTAGATATTACGAAAGATGCGCAGTTTGAAACATTCGACTTTAGTTATGAGAAATGTACAGGCGTACGTAGTTATGTGCCTGTTCCTAAGCCGAATATCAATGCGATTACAGAGGCGGCCCGGTTAATCAACGAAGCTAAGAAACCAATGATTGTTTTTGGTCAAGGGGTAATTCTTGGTCGGGCAGAAGCAGAATTGAAAGAATTGGTAGAGAAAGCAGGAATCCCTGCTGCTTGGACCATTTTAGGATTGTCTGCAATGGATACTGAACATCCATTAAATGTAGGTATGGTAGGAATGCATGGTAATTACGGACCAAATGTTTTAACCAATGAATGTGATTTATTGGTGGCTATTGGAATGCGTTTTGACGATCGTGTTACAGGAAACTTAGAAACCTATGCTAAACAAGCAAAAGTAATTCACTTTGAAATTGATCCTGCAGAGATAAATAAGAATGTTATTTCTGAAGTTGCAGTGTTAGGAAATTCTAAGGAGACCTTACAATTATTATTGCCAATGATAAAAGCAAATAAACATGAAGCTTGGCATAATGAGTTTAAGAAAAGATACGAGATAGAGTATAACGAAGTCATTAAGAATGATATTAAGCCTACCAAAGAAGGTTTAACAATGGGTGAAGTTATTGAAGAGATCAATATAGCTTCAAAAAATAGCGCTATTATAGTTACAGATGTAGGACAACACCAAATGATTGCGTGTAGGTATGCAAAATTTAACCAAACTAAAAGTAATGTAACTTCAGGAGGGCTAGGAACTATGGGCTTTGCATTACCCGCAGCAATAGGGGCAAAACAAGGAGCCATGGAACGTGAAGTTGTTGCTATAATTGGGGATGGTGGATATCAAATGACCATACAAGAATTAGGGGTAATATTTCAGCATAAAATACCTGTAAAAATTGTTGTATTAAATAATGATCATTTAGGGATGGTCCGCCAATGGCAAGAATTATTCTTTGAGAAAAGATATGCTTCTACCGTAATGGTGAATCCTGATTTTGTGAAAATAGCAGAAGGATATCATATTGAAGCAAAACGAATTAGCGAAAGAAAAGATTTAAAAGCTACAATTCAAGAAATGATAGCTTCAAAAGAACCTTATTTCTTAGAAGTTAAAGTAGAAAAAGAAGATAATGTATTCCCTATGATACCAACAGGGGCTTCCGTTTCAGATATCAGATTAAAATAAGATGATAGATACGCCATTCAATAATCTGCCTAAAATTCATGCTAGAATAGAAGCTAAATCTAAGGAAATAGACTTTAGTATGCCCTCGGATTTACACATTGGGTCCTTACTACAAACCTTAATTGCTTCTAAGCCAAATTCTAGATTTTTAGAATTGGGTACGGGTATAGGATTGTCTCTTTCATGGATGATTGAAGGAATGGATGCTAATTCTAGTTTAATTTCCGTAGATAATGATCCTGAATTAATCCAAATTTCAACAGAATTTTTTGGAGAGGATAAAAGGGTAACACTTATCTGCGAAGATGGATCAGTTTGGCTAAAGAACTACAGCGGAGCGAAATTCGATTTGATTTTTGCCGATGCTTGGCCTGGAAAATATAGCGAAATAGAAGAAGCATTAAATCTAGTAACTGTAGGTGGGTTTTATGTAATTGATGATATGTCTAAACAGGAAAATTGGCCAGTAGGTCATGAGGATCATGTGATTAAATTATTAGACTATTTGCAGGCTAGAGAAGATTTTAAAATAACAACATTAAATTGGTCTACAGGAGTATTAGTAGCCGTTAGAAGTAATTAATATATAAATATCCCTTTTAAAATTAAATAGGGAATTAGGGTAAAAGGATGGAAAAAAAGTGGTTTACAATATCAATCTATTCTGAAAATAATATTGGATTATTAAACAGAATTTCAGGAATATTCTTGAAGCGACATATTAATATTGAGAGTTTAAATGTTTCTAAATCAGAAATTGAAAACGTCTCTAAATTTACGGTAGTTGTTTTTACAGAGGATGAAGTAGCTCGCAAGATTGTAGGGCAGATTGAAAAACAGATAGAAGTTATAAAAGCATTTTATCACTTAGATGATGATACCATCTATCAAGAGTCCGTGCTTTTTAAAATAGCATCAAGTCTATTATTTGATGAACGTCAAATACAGAATATTATTAAAGATTGTAATGCAACAATCGTTACGGTATCTAGAGATTTCTTTGTTCTGGCTAAAACAGGAAGAAAACATGAGGTAGACGATATGTATACACAATTAAAACCTTTCGGAATTATGCAATTTGTACGTTCAGGAAGAATAGCAGTAACTAAGGCAGAAATGCCTATTTCTGCCTTATTATCACAATTTAAAAAACAACAATAAATCAATTTTAAATAAACGAGTTTATAAAATGGCAAATTATTTCAATACACTATCACTAAGAGAACAATTGACCCAATTAGGGAAATGTAGATTCATGGATACAACTGAATTTTCTGATGGTGTAGAAGCTTTAAAAGGTAAAAAAATTGTAATCGTAGGATGTGGAGCACAAGGTTTAAACCAAGGTTTAAACATGCGTGATTCTGGTTTAGACATTTCTTATGCATTGCGTGATGCTGCTATAAAAGAGCAAAGACAATCTTACAAAAACGCTAAGGAGAACGGATTTACAGTTGGTACGTATCAAGAATTAATTCCAATTGCAGATTTGGTGATCAATTTAACGCCAGATAAGCAACATACGAATGTCGTAGAAACGGTAATGCCTTTAATGAAAAAAGGAGCTACTTTATCATATTCTCACGGTTTTAATATTGTAGAAGAAGGAATGCAAGTTCGTAAAGATTTAACGGTTATTATGGTAGCGCCAAAATCTCCAGGATCTGAAGTTCGCGAAGAATATAAAAGAGGCTTTGGTGTACCAACCTTAATTGCGGTTCACCCAGAGAATGACCCAGAAGGAAAAGGTTTAGCAGAAGCAAAAGCATATGCTGTAGCTACGGGTGGTGATAAAGCAGGTGTTTTAGAATCTTCTTTTGTTGCAGAAGTAAAATCTGATTTAATGGGAGAGCAAACTATTCTTTGTGGTTTGTTACAAACAGGATCAATTCTATGTTTTGATAAAATGATAGAAAAAGGATTGGATGCTGGGTATGCGTCTAAACTTATTCAATACGGATGGGAAACTGTTACAGAAGGTCTTAAATATGGTGGAATTACACATATGATGGATCGTTTATCTAATCCTGCTAAAATTAAAGCTTTTGAACTTTCAGAAGAATTAAAAGAGATTATGCGTCCATTATTCCAAAAACATATGGATGATATTATTCAAGGTGAGTTTTCTAAAACAATGATGGAAGACTGGGCGAATGATGATAAGAACTTATTAACTTGGAGAGCTGCAACGGGAGAAACTGCCTTCGAAAAAACACCAGCAGGAAGCGATAAAATTTCTGAGCAAGAATTTTATGACCATGGGGTTTTAATGGTGGCAATGGTTAGAGCAGGAGTAGAGCTTGCTTTTGAAGCAATGACAGATTCAGGTATTATTGCCGAATCTGCATATTATGAGTCATTACATGAAACGCCATTAATAGCGAACACGATTGCGCGTAAAAAATTATTTGAAATGAATCGTGTAATTTCTGATACTGCAGAATACGGTTGTTATTTATTTGATCATGCTTGTAAGCCTTTATTAAAAGACTTCATGACTAAGATTGATACTGACGTGATTGGTAAAAATTTCGGTGAAGGAAAAGGTAATGCGGTTGACAATGCTAAATTAATTGAAGTAAATAAAGCGTTAAGAGAGCATCCAGTAGAAATTGTTGGAGCTAGATTAAGAGCTTCAATGACAGCAATGAAACCTATCGTATAAATTTTCTATACCTTTAATATCAAACCTGTCAAGTTTTTTTAAACCTGACAGGTTTTTTACATTTACGCTATGAAATATTTTCCAAAAATAGAAGACATATATACAGCCGCTACAACCATAAAACAAGTGGTACCCGATAATACGCCTTTACAAGAAAGTATCCGATACTCTAAAGAATATGATGCAACTATTCTCTTAAAACGAGAAGACTTACACCGCGTACGATCATATAAAATTAGAGGAGCGTTTAATAAGATTTTCAGTTTAAGTGCTGACGAAAGAAACAAAGGGGTAGTTTGTGCTAGCGCAGGGAATCATGCGCAAGGCGTTGCTTTTGCGTGTAATCATTTAGGAATTAAAGGCACAATTTACATGCCTTCTGTTACACCAAGGCAAAAGGTAGAACAAACAGAAATGTTTGGTGGAGATTGGGTTACTATTGTTTTAGAAGGAGATACTTTTGACGATTCTTCTAAAGCAGCTCTTCAGTTTTGTGAAGAACACCAAAAAGTTTTTGTTCATCCTTTTGATGATCCTAAGACCATAGAAGGGCAGGGAACGGTAGGCTTAGAAATTATTCATCAAACAGCGGCACCCATAGATTATGTATTTGTTGCTATTGGAGGTGGCGGATTAGCTTCTGGATTGTGTGGTGTATTTCAGCAATTATCTCCGAACACTAAAATTATAGGTGTAGAACCAGAAGGTGCGGCTTCTATGAAAACGTCTATTGAAAATGGCATGAATACAGAATTAGCACATATTGATAAATTTGTAGATGGTGCTGCAGTACAGAAAGTGGGCAATTTAACCTTTGAAATCTGTAAAAAATACTTGAACAAGGTGATAACTGTGCCCGAAGGTAAAGTTTGCCAAACCATATTAGACTTGTACAATCGTGATGCCATTGTCGTAGAGCCCGCAGGTGCATTAACCCTAGCGGCATTAGATTTTTATAAAGAAGAAATAAAAGGTAAGAATGTAGTGTGCATTGTTAGTGGAAGTAATAATGACATTACAAGAACAGCAGAAATAAAAGAACGTGCCTTATTATATAGAAATTTAAAACATTATTTTATCGTACGCTTTCCGCAGCGTCCTGGAGCTTTAAAAGAATTTGTAGTAGATATTTTAGGTCCTACAGATGATATTACACATTTTGAATATTCTAAAAAATCGAGCAAGGAGAACGCCCCTGCTGTGGTGGGGATTGAACTTAAAAACGCGACAGATCTACAGCCTTTGATTGCACGAATGAAAGACAATAATTTCTTTGGAGATTATTTGAATGATAAACCAGATCTATTTCAATACTTGGTATAATCTATTTTTATAGAACGAATGATAGAAGATTGGATTTTCCATTTCCTTTCGAAAACGTTTGATAACTATCATATTATTTTTTTATGTTAAGATTATGCGATTCTTAGCAATTACAAGGGTAATTATTTGAAGTATTATCGACATATTAAGTAACTTTATACTTAAGCACGTACAAAATGACAAAAATGAAAACTACAATTCCAGAGGAATTTCAGATCAAAGAAATAATAGAGCAAAAGAAATATTTAATAGACGGTGAGTTAAAAACGTGGGACGGAAATAGCACACAAGTATTTTCTACCATATCATCTACGGAAGACTATAAACCAACATTATTGGGTTCTATTCCCGATATGGGAGAACCAGAAGCTATGGATGCTTTAGGTGCAGCTACAAAGGCATACGGTAGAGGTCAAGGAGTCTGGCCAACCATGCATGTTAAAGATCGTATTGATTGTATGGAAGCTTTCGTTAAGAAAATGGAAACGAAGCGCGAAGAAGTCGTAAAATTATTAATGTGGGAGATTGGAAAGTCATTGCCAGATTCTCAAAAAGAATTTGATAGAACCGTAGAATACATCTATGATACCATTGAGGATTATAAAGAATTAGACCGTAATGCAGCTAAATTCCAAAAACATGATGGGGTTTATGCGCACATTAAGAGAGGACCTTTAGGCGTAGTTCTTTGTCTAGGGCCTTATAACTACCCTTTAAATGAAACTTTTGCCTTGCTGATTCCTGCTATTATCATGGGGAACACGGCTATTTTTAAACCCGCTAAGCATGGTGTTTTATTAATTACCCCTTTACTAGAAGCTTTTCAGTCTTGTTTTCCAAAAGGGGTTATCAATATTCTTTTTGGTAGAGGTAGAGCGGTTGCAGCACCTATTATGCAAACAGGTAAAGTAGATGTTTTAGCACTCATTGGAAATAGTAAGTCCGCTAATGCTTTGCAAAATCAACATCCAAAAAGTAATCGTTTACGTTTGGTACTTGGTTTAGAAGCAAAAAATCCGGCGATTGTACTTCCGGATGCCGATTTAGATTTGACTATTGATGAATGTATCGCTGGTACATTATCCTTCAACGGTCAGCGTTGTACAGCATTGAAAGTAGTCTATGTTCATGAAGATATTGCGGAAGAGTTTAACAAACGATTCTCGAAGCGTGTCGATGAGCTAAAATTTGGTAATCCTTGGGATGATGGCGCAAAATTAACTCCGTTACCAGAGCCAGAAAAACCCGCATATATTCAAGGGTTAATTGATGACGCCCTGGTTAAAGGAGCAAAGATTTTAAATAAAAAAGGAGGCGAACATGCAGATAACTATATCTGGCCTGCAGTGCTATATCCGGTTACTAAAGATATGAATGTGTACCAAGAAGAGCAATTCGGACCCGTTATTCCTATTGTTCCCTTTAAAAATATAGAGGAACCTTTAGATGATATGGCAGAGTCTAATTACGGGCAACAAGTAAGCTTGTTTGGTAAAGATGTATATGCGCTTGCCCCGTTAATAGATACGTTAGTAAACTTAGTATGCCGTGTAAATTTAAATAGCTCTTGTCAACGTGGACCAGATGTGTACCCGTTTACAGGAAGAAAAGATTCCGCACAGGCCACTTTAAGTGTGCATGATGCATTACGTTCTTTCTCTATTAGAACCTTCGTTGCTTTTAAAGATAATGATTTAAATACAGAGATTATAGAACAACTATTAGATGCTAAACTTTCTAATTTTGTAAGTACTGATTATATTTTATAATTTGATACTCACACCATATAATTTGAAACCTCTCCCTTATTCTGGAGAGGTTTCTTTTTTACAAGACGTTTGAACTGCTTCTGCACGTTCTATTCCACTATAGGGATAAAATTGTATGGTTTGTTCTTCGTTAGTAAATAATTCTATAGCACGTGTTATATCATCACAAAAAGCTTGTGTAGATTTCCCGAAAAACTTAGCAAAACCCATATCCCATTCGGCTTTACTCAATACGACCCTTGGATTTTCTGGAGCAATTTCTAGGGCCTTAGTGTATAGAGCTGTATTTTCTGGAGACAATGTCATGCCGTATTTTTGTCCGTCAAATGCAATATACGCGGTATTTAATAGGGCGTAGTTTATAATAATTTCCGGATTATCTTTAGATAAACTAGCAGCCTGATCTAAATATTTTTTTGCGCGTGTTAGTTTGGCAGTTAGTACACCTTCTTCCTGAATACCAAAACTGCTCACGATTTCAACAGTGGCTAAATAGTAAGGGGGGAGCCAATTTTCTTTTTCTGCTGTTGCAATTCGTTCAAATAGCTGTGATGCTTCTGTGTTTTTTTGTTCTGACCATAACTGAAAAGCTTTGGTCATCCCTTTTTCATAAGAGGTCTGTGCTGCTAGATTTAAGGTGAGCATAAAGGTGAATACAAATACAATAGTTTTCATACGATTGGTTTTTAAAGATTTTTTAAGTGAATCAAATATCAAGGTATTCTTAGCCATAAAAGAATTTAGGGTACCGAGTTGTTGTTTTTGGCGATTCATATGTCGATTTTACAGATTATCTAGTTGATTGTCTTTCTTATTATCACTAATGGTCCAAAATAAACCAACGAAGAAAAAGCTATCCGTATTGGGCGTTAGCGCTCTACGATCAAATGTTCCGGCACTATTTGCTTGATCAGCATATTGATATCCATTAATATTCTTGGTACCTAAAACATTGCTTACCGAGAAGTAAAGTATTTTTTGTGGACTGATTAAATAGGCCCAATTGGCATTTAAAGCAGTATAGTTTTTAGTTTTTTCTGCTAAAAAAGCATCTGTATTAGGGTTGGTGTAGGAGCGGCCAGTAGCAAAATTATAACTCAGCCCTATCTGACTTTTCCAATTTTCTACCCAATGCTTTAATACCAAAGAGGCATTGTGTGTAGCTGCAAAATTGGGGGTTGCAGCAGTTGGATAGTTTTTATAATCCCTTTCGGTATCTAAATAAGAATAGGATACCCAGTATTCCGTATTTTTCACGGTGTTGTTATCCCGCCAAAAAATATCAAGCCCCTTAGCAAAACCACCACCTGTATTAGCATAGGTAGAGGTAGGAAGCGCTACTGGCGTTTCATATTTCACGAGATTATTGTAATCCTTGTAATATACCTCCGCTCTAAATATCTGTTTATTTTTAACATATTGATAATTGGCAATTAAATGTGTTGTGTTTTCAGCTGATAAATCAGCCTCAAATTTCAGATAGTCATTCTTTGGGTTTTGGAAAAATTGACCATAAGCCAAAGAAAATTGTGCATTTGCCCCAGATTTATAGGCTAAGGAAATTCTAGGAGATACATTAAATTCTTCTAATAATTGAGAATACTCCCCTCTAAAACCAATTTTGGTGGCTAAATTCTTAGAAAAGAAAATATCTGTTTCTATAAAACTACTCAAGAGGTTATTGTCAAAACCGTAGGCATTGCTTTCTGTCGTAGCGCTTGTATAGTTTTCTTCAAAGTTTGTGATAAAGTATTCTGCACCAAAGTTTAGTTTGTACCTGCTAGAAAAATATTTATTGAGAACCAATTTAAAATGAGCCGAATGCTCAACATCGGTAACATCAGCATCACTAAATTTTAATTTAGACTCATCATTGGAGAATGATACACCCGTTAGAATACTCCAATCTTTGGCTAAAAAATCTTTATAAGAGGTGTTGATATATAAGTTTCTATTTTCTATTGCAAATCTAATCCCTAAGGGTTCATTGATGTCTTCTTGAGTAAGATCAAAACTTAATGCACTCAAAGCACCATATACTTTTAATAAACCATCGTTTTTAAATTTGTATCGATATACTGCTTCTCCTCCTAAAGTTTCTATGGGTTTATGCCAAATATTATTCCCGGGAAATAATTTCTGGTATGGTTCTAAATTCATATATGAAGCATTTATACTCAAAGAATTAGCTTTCCATTTTTGGGTATTGCCAACTCCTAAACCTACCGTCATTAGGGATAATTCTGTTTTTTCTTCCAGGGGTTCGTCTATACTGCTAAGCAAAAGAACACTAGATAGCGCTTGACCATATTCTGCGGAATATCCACCAGTAGAAAATGTAATTCCTTTAAACAAGAAAGGAGACAATCTCCCCCTAGTAGGAATGTTATTGGCAGAAGGGGCGTAGGGGGTAAATACACGCATACCATCTACGAAAATTTGAGTTTCTTCGGCATCGCCACCACGAACAAATAACCGACCATCTTCAGCAACGGTAGAGGTTCCTGGCAGGGTTTGTAAAGCGCCCATGACGTCACCAAGTGCACCTGCAGTAGTTACAATATCTAAGGGCTTTAAGGCGGTAACCTTTGCGTTGTCGCCAGCTTTAAAAGATCCTGCATTTACAGTAACCGCATCTAAAGTGTTTACATCATCTCGGAGTTTTACCGTAAAGTTTTTAAAAGTAGCTATATCAGAAGATTTGGTATACGTTTCATAAGAAATAGAGGAGATAACCAAAGTCTGTATTCCAGTTTCTTCTGTAAAAAAAGAAAATATACCACTTTCATTTGTTGCTGTACCATCATACGTTCCTTCCAAATAAACATTAGCGCCCATTACTGGCATACCTTGATGATCAATAACTTTTCCATTAATGGTTTTCTGTGCTATGACATTGAGGTGTAAAAGCAATAGAATTGTAAATACTGTAATTTTCATGATGGTTCTGTCTTTTGGTTGATACTGCAAAGATGAATAGACCACGAAACATAAAAGAAAATGATATTCTGAGTTGTACAATTTACACCCCGAATTGTAGAAAAAGGAAAATATAGAGCGCTATCCGGAGGTGAATAATTAACATAAATATGGTAATTAAACATAGAAATAAGCTGTTTATTGGTTCTACCTTTGTTGGCTTAATTGTTATTCATTACAATTAAAAAATATTGTTGATTAGTAAAATGCAGAAGCGTATGGATGCGATAAAATCAAATAAAAAAGCATTATTAGCCTTAGCTATTGGAGGTTTTGGAATAGGAATGACAGAGTTTGTAATTATGGGAATTTTACCCGATGTTGCCACTGCATTACAAATTACAATTCCGCAAGCAGGTCATTTTATAGCTGCCTATGCTTTAGGTGTAGTAGTGGGGGCTCCAATATTAACAGGCTTGGGAAGTAAATGGTCTGCACATAAAGTTTTATTAGCCTTAATGTTATGGTTTACCGTATTTAACACATTATCTGCTTTCGCAGAAAATTATACAAGCTTATTAGTTTTTAGATTTTTATCAGGATTGCCTCATGGAGCTTTTTTTGGTATAGGCGCCGTAGTCGCAGGGAAATTAGTGCCAAAAGGAAAGTCTGCTCAGGCTATGGCTATTATGTTTTCAGGATTAACGGTTGCTAATGTTTTAGGTGTTCCATTAGGAACATATTTAGGACACCATTTTAGTTGGAATCTTTCTTTTATGCTCGTAGGATGTATTGGAATTTTAGCGATGTTAAGTGTATATTTTTGGATGCCTGCTTTTCCTAAATCTTCTACGGAAGGATTACGAAAAGATTTACAAGTCTTTAAAAGAGTAGAACTTTGGGTGCTTATTTTATTGACTACAGTGGGTACAGGAGGTTTTTTCGCATGGTACAGTTATATAGCTCCATTAATCACAGATGTTTCTGGTTATCCAGAAAGTATGGTGGGTTACGCTATGATATTAGCAGGTTTAGGAATGGTCGTTGGAAATTTTGTGGGAGCTAAAATGGCGGAAAAGTTTAGTCCTATGAAAGCTATAATTCTGAGTTTAGGAATGATGTCTTTAGTGCTGCTTATCAATACGGTTATTGCTCAAAATCCCATAGCGATATTAGTACTTACCTTTGTTATTGGTATTATTTCTTTTACGGTGGCTACCCCGATTCAAATGGCTATTATTAATGCTTCTAAAGGATCTGAAATGTTAGGTTCTTCTATGAATCAGAGTGCTTTTAATATGGGGAATGCTTCAGGAGCTTACCTAGCAGGATTACCAATTGCAATGGGGTACGGAATAACTTCAGCGAGTATTGTGGGGGCTGTTCTAGCCGGAATGGGTGTACTTATTGCAGTGGGGATATTAGTAAACCGCAAAAAACATGCTATTAAAAATAAAATAAAACGCCTAGCATTTAAATAAGTTACTTTTTAATTTCATTTGAAATTAGGTACTCAAGGTAGGTGATGGTATTTAATAAATATTTTCTATCTCCAGTAATAGTAGCCATAGCAATGGCTCCTTGGATCATGGTATATAATTGCTTAGCAAATTGAAGAGGTGTTACAGGAAGTTTAATTTCAGCAGCATTAATTCCGTTTTCTAAAGTTAAAGCTATTTTACCCTCTATGGTTTTAGCAACTTCTTTAGCTGCAGCGGCCAATAATTTATTGTTATGCTTAGCATCAACTCCAACATTTAAAACAGGGCAACCTCCCATAGGTAAGGTAAATTCATCATAATGTCTGTAAAAGTCTAATAGGGTAGCTAATTTTTCTAAAGCGGTACCTTCAGAATTGATCTGTACATCAATAGCATCAAGAAGTAATTTGCTATTGTATTCAAATGCGGCTATGGCTAGCGCTTCTTTATTCTCAAAATTGCCATACAACGCACCCTTTGTTAATCCCGTTGCTTCGGTTAGATCGCTCATACTCGTGCCAACATACCCTAATTTATTAAATATGGGAGCTACAGTCTCTACAATGTATATAGTAGTTCTTTCGGCTTTGGTTGTCATATAAAAGCTATTTTATACGAATATAAAAAATTATATACTGTGCGGTATGTTAAATAACAAAAAAAACATCCTTTTATCTGTTAAATAAAAGGATGTTTCTGTAAATCTATTTTAAACAAGTATTAAGCTAGTTCTTCTTGGTTTCTAAAGACCAATTGATCGTTGAAAGAATCAATGAGCACAACACTATCTGTGGTGATCTTTCCAGCCAATATTTCCTTAGAGAGCGTGTTCAACACTTCTTTCTGAATAACACGTTTGATAGGACGCGCACCATATTGCGGATCATACCCTTTTTGAGCAAGATAGTTAATGGTTTCATCTGTAGCATCAATAGTAATATTTTGCTTAGACAACATTCGCTTCAATCCATTTAATTGTAAACGAACAATCTTTGTGATGTCTTCTTTGCTTAATGGCGTAAACATGATAATATCATCAATACGGTTTAAAAACTCAGGACGAATAGATTTTTTCAATAGCCCCAAAACTTCTACGCGCGCTGCTTCTGTAGCACTGTATGCATCAGGATTTGATTCAAACTTCTCTTGAATAATATGGCTGCCCATATTGCTTGTCATAATGATAATCGTATTCTTAAAATCTGCCACACGGCCCTTATTATCCGTAAGTCTACCTTCATCTAGTACTTGTAATAATATATTGAAGGTGTCTGGATGCGCTTTTTCTATCTCATCTAATAATATGACAGAATAAGGTCTACGGCGTACCGCTTCCGTTAATTGTCCTCCTTCATCATAGCCTACATATCCTGGAGGTGCTCCAACCAATCTACTTACCGAATGACGTTCTTGATATTCACTCATATCTATTCGTGTCATCGCACTTTCATCATCAAATAAATACGTAGCTAATGTTTTTGCCAATTCTGTTTTACCAACGCCTGTTGTTCCTAAAAATAAAAACGAACCAATAGGGCGTTTGGTGTCTTGTAAACCAGCTCTACTACGACGTATAGCATCAGAAACTGCTTCTATAGCTTCTTCTTGTCCCACGACACGTTTGTGTAACACCTCTTCTAATTGTAACAATTTTTCACGCTCACTCTGTAGCATTTTAGTAACAGGTATACCTGTCCACTTAGCTACTACTTGGGCGATATCTTCACTGGTGACCTCTTCTTTAATCATGGTGTCTCCCAGCTGTTGCTCTTCTAAAACATGCTGCAGGCTTTCTAACTTTTCTTGAGCATCTTTTATTTTACCGTAACGTAACTCGGCTACTTTACCATAATCGCCATTACGTTCTGCACGCTCCGCTTCAAGCTTAAAATCTTCAATATCCTGTTTTGTTTTCTGGATATCATCTACAACCGTTTTTTCGCTTTCCCATTTGGCAAAAATCTCATTACGCTCTTCTTTGATATTGGCTAAATCTAGATTTAAAGCTTGTAACTTAGTTTTATCATTTTCACGTTTAATAGCTTCAACTTCAATCTCCAATTGCATGATCTTACGATCTAAAACATCTAATTCTTCTGGTTTAGAATTAATTTCCATCCGTAGTTTTGCTGCAGCTTCATCAATCAAATCGATGGCCTTATCTGGTAGAAAACGATTGGTAATATAACGTTGTGATAATTCTACAGCAGCAATTACAGCCTCATCTTTGATACGTACCTTATGGTGTGCTTCGTATTTATCTTTTATACCACGAAGAATAGAAATAGCACTTTCGGTATCTGGCTCATCCACGACAATTTTTTGAAATCTACGTTCTAACGCTTTATCTTTTTCAAAATATTTCTGATATTCATCAAGCGTAGTTGCTCCAATGGCTCTAAGTTCACCTCTGGCTAAGGCTGGCTTTAAAATATTTGCGGCATCCATAGCGCCATCGCCACCACCAGCGCCCACAAGGGTATGAATTTCATCTATAAATAATACAATGTTACCATCAGAAGTGGTGACTTCTTTAATAACCGCCTTTAATCGTTCCTCGAATTCACCTTTGTATTTTGCACCAGCAATTAAAGCGCCCATATCTAAAGAATAAATGACTTTATCTTTTAAATTTTCTGGCACATCTCCCTGAACAATTCTACGAGCTAAACCTTCAGCGATGGCCGTTTTACCAACACCAGGTTCACCCACCAACATAGGATTATTTTTTGTTCTACGTGATAAAATTTGAAGTACCCTTCGTATTTCTTCATCACGCCCAATTACAGGATCTAATTTTCCTTTATCGGCTAAATCATTTAAATTTTTAGCATACTTGTTTAAGGAGTTATAAGTGTCTTCTGCACCCTGAGATGTCACTTTTCCGCCCTTACGTAATTCCTGTATGGCAGCTTTGAAGTTTTTCTCACTGACTCCCTGGTCTTTTAAAATTTGACCAATCTTGCTTTTAGAATTAAAAATTGCTAATAGCAAATGTTCAATAGAAACATATTCATCTTCCATGACCTTGGCAATAGAAGAAGCATCGTTCAATGTCTTACCTGTTTCACGAGAAAAGACTAAATCTCCTCCTGTTACTTTAGGTAAGCTTTCTAACTGTTTGTCTACCATTTGAAAAAGTAAATCGGTATTGACGTTCAGTTTCTTTAAGATAAAGGGAGTTACATTTTCATCAACTTGACTAATAGCCTTGAAAATATGTTCGTTTTCAATTTGTTGATGTCCCATTTCTTGCGCGAGTTGCTGAGCGAGTTGCACTGCTTCCTGCGATTTTGTGGTGAAATTATTTATATTCATATATTGTTATTTTATGTTATTGACTACTTTTACAAGATAAAATCAAATTTCTTACCAAGAAATGATAAATGTCATTTTGACGGTAAAAAAGTAATTTAGCAAGACAATACGGCAGTTTGTAAGGTTGTAAACGCCTTACGACTGACTATATAAAATTAAGAATATATGGGATTATTTGATAGTCTATTTGGAAATAATAAAGAGGCAACCCCTAAAGAGGAAAAAGCAGAATTGCCATGGATTGCATTAGCTTCATTAGATCAATTAGAAGAAATAAAGGAGAAATCTAAAACAAAACCGCAAATTATTTTTAAACATTCTACCACTTGTGGAATTAGCCGTATGGTGATGAATACCTTTAAAAACACCTATAATTTAGATAAAAATCAGGCCGATTTATATTATTTGGATTTGTTAAGTAATAGAGAAGTTTCTAATGAAACAGGATATAAATTTCAAGTAGTACATCAATCTCCACAACTAATGGTTATCAAAAATGGGGTAGCCGTTGCAGATGCCTCTCATGGGAGTATAAATGATATGGAATTAGAAAAATTTATATAATAAGAAAATTTCATTATTAAAAAAGCCCTCAGTTGTTATGTACAACTGAGGGCTTTTTTAGTGAACTATTATTATATTTAATTAAATTGATGTCTTGTGATAATCCCTTTTAAGTTGGCTTTTAAATCTTCGCCAGCATCATAAACCATTTGCTCATTGGTAGGGAAGGGTACTGCCGCTAAGCTTAACATAGAAATAAGATCATTGTCTAAAGCCAATTTATCACCACTATAGTTGGCATAATTGTGTTCAAAAAGAAACTGACTAGCTAACGGATACGTATTGATCTGCTGTTTCGTTTTTAAATCTAAAAAATTAACTTGACCAACTACTTGTGCCGATTTAGTTTGAGTAAATTGGTAGAAATCACATTTTACAGTTTTAAATTTATCAATCTTAATTTTATTTCCTAAACTATCTTTTACTTGATTTCCACTTCGGTCTACAGCATAGGTGTAGCCATCAAGAATTTGCTTCTCTTTACTTATTTGTCTTTCTTTAACTTGCTCTGGTGAAATAGAAATATTTTTGAAAACCACATCCATTTCGTAATCATATTGAATGCTCTTAATGGCATTGGTATGGTATTCTGTCCACAAATTATTTAAACCAAACGTATTAAAGTTTAGCAAATCTTCTTCCAATCTGCTTGGAATAATTTGTTCGGTATCATTAAATAAACGAACCTGAACATAGTCTATTCCTTTTTGATGTGCTTCTTGAATTTTAAGATTGGTGTCTTTATATCCTGGATTTAGCTCTTCCAAATACAGCAAGTCATTATATGCTTTTCTGTAATCATTTTTGGCTGTAGACTGTTCTAAAAGCGCTGATGCATTGGCATACAAATAATCCGATAATTGATTTCTTGTATTAATTATTTTAGCATCATAATCACTAAAAGAAAACCTAGCTTCACGATCTTCTTCGTAGATCATTAAAGGTAATAAAGGCTTAATGCGCTCTTCAATTTGTTTTAAGTTTACGTAGCCATTATAAATTTGTTCATAATTGGCGGCATTATTACTTTTTTGAAGAAACGCAATTTGCTTTAATTCTCTAGCCGTGTTTTTCTTAAAGGCCTCCTCTAATAATAATACGTAAGGTTGATTTCCTTTTTTAGTTTTATTATCCACTAAATTATTCAGAGCCTTATTAATGGCTGCATCATAATTTCCGGAGTTTAAAGCTTCTTGTGTTTTTTTTACACCCCCACAGGATATAAAAAAAAGAATACTGGTTGCGAGTAGAAATTTTTTCATAATATATTATTTATGGGTTTCTTGGAACTATTTCCAATAGCCGTGCCATAATTTAATATGAAAACGAAAACGATTCACTTCTAGTATACAAAAATGCTATTAAGCCTAAATGATTACTGCTTTTTTTTAGGTTGATATACTGGCAATAATTTTGTAGACACTTCTCCAAAACCAATTCGAATGTTATCATTTAGACAATATCCTTTGATGATTACGGTATCATTATCTTCAATAAATTTTCGGGTAGCGCCATCATTTAATTTCACTTCTTGTTTACCACCCCAGCTTAATTCTAACATAGAACCATAAGAATCTGGCGTTGGCCCAGAAATGGTACCACTACCCATCATGTCACCACTATTCACATTACAACCATTAATAGTATGGTGTGCTAACTGCTGGGACATAGTCCAGTACATGTATTTAAAATTAGATTTGGTTACCGTTGTAGGAGTACTGTTTTCTGGTAAAATATCTACTTCTAAGTGAATATCATAGCTCTTGTTTCCTTCTTCTTGGAGTAAGTAGGGTAGTGGCTTTGGTTCTTGTTCTGGGCTTTCTACTTTAAACGGTTGCAATGCATCCATAGTTACAATCCATGGAGAGATGGAGGAGGCAAAGTTTTTAGCTAAAAACGGACCTAATGGTACATATTCCCATTTTTGAATATCCCTAGCACTCCAGTCATTAAATAACACCATTCCAAAAATATAATCTTCTGCCTCATCTACAGGAATAGGTTCTCCTAAGACATTCGCATCTGTAGTTATAAAAGCCATTTCTAATTCAAAGTCTACCAATTTAGAAGGTCCAAAAACTGGAGTTTCCGCACCTGCAGGCATAGTTTGCCCCATAGGTCTTCTAACAGGAGTACCGCTAGTAACAATAGAAGAACTTCTTCCATGATAACCTACTGGAATATGGAGCCAGTTAGGTAATAGGGCATTATTAGGATCTCTAAACATGGTACCCACATTGGTAGCATGTTCTTTACTAGAGTAGAAATCTGTGTAATCACCAATCTGTACAGGTAACTGCATTTCAATCTCTTCCATAGTGAAAAGAACTACTTTTTTATGTTCTTCATTGTCTCGTAGGGAAGCATTATCCGTGTCAAAAATTTCCGAAATGCGATTTCTTACCAAGCGCCATGTTTTTTGGCCGTCAGAAATGAAATCATTTAACGTGTCTTGCAGAAAAATATCATCCGTAAGCGGAATATCTTTAAAATAGCCTAATTGATGCAACGCTCCTAAATCTATAGCATGGTTCCCTATTCGAGTACCAATAGTTATGACGTCATCTCTAGTCAAAAAGACACCAAAAGGAATATTTTGAATCGGAAAGTCAGAATTAGCTGGTACCGGAATCCATGTTTTTTTATTAGGATCATTCGTTTTTATAGGCATATCTAAATTGTTAATTGGTGTTTAATAAGTTCTGGAATCAAATATATTATTTTCTTCCAATTAACGACGGTCAATTCGTATTTTTGCAACTCAATTTAACAGTTTATTTTATTATGCAACGCGACAATCAAATTTTTGAACTAATTGCTGAAGAAAAACAGCGCCAAATTAATGGAATAGAACTTATTGCTTCTGAGAACTTTGTAAGTGCTCAAGTAATGGAAGCGGCAGGTTCTGTGTTAACGAATAAATATGCTGAAGGCTATCCAGGCAAACGTTATTACGGCGGTTGTGAGGTTGTTGATGTTGTAGAACAAATTGCGATTGACAGAGCTAAGCAATTATTTGGTGCAGAATATGCAAATGTACAGCCCCATTCGGGCTCACAAGCTAATGCCTCTGTATACCATGCTTGTTTAAAACCTGGAGATACTATTTTAGGATTTGACCTTTCTCATGGTGGGCATTTAACACATGGCTCTCCTGTGAATTTCTCAGGTAGAATATACAACCCTGTATTTTATGGTGTTGATAAAGAAACTGGAGTTTTAAATTATGATAAAATTCAGGAAATAGCAGAAAAAGAAAAACCAAAAATGATTATTGCTGGTGCATCTGCTTATTCTAGAGATATAGATTTTGAACGCTTTAGAGTAATAGCTGATAGTGTTGGTGCACTTTTATTAGCAGATATATCTCACCCTTCTGGTTTAATTGCCAAAGGTATTTTAAATGACCCGATTCCTCATTGTCATATTGTGACTACTACAACGCATAAAACATTAAGAGGTCCAAGAGGTGGATTAATATTAATGGGAAAAGATTTTGACAATCCTTTCGGAATTAAATTGAAAAATGGTAGTCTTAGAAAAATGTCTGCTTTATTAGATTTAGCAGTTTTTCCAGGTAATCAAGGCGGACCCTTAGAGCATATTATTGCAGCTAAAGCAATTGCTTTTGGTGAAGCTTTAACTGATGAGTATTTAACATATATCTTACAAGTAAAGAAAAATGCTGATGCGATGGCAAAAGCTTTCGTTAAAAAAGGATACGAAATTATTTCTGGAGGTACGGACAATCATATGATGTTAATTGACCTTAGAAACAAAGATATTACAGGTAAAGATGCTGAAAACACTCTTGTTAAAGCAGATATTACAGCAAATAAAAACATGGTTCCTTTTGATGATAAGTCACCATTTATTACTTCTGGTATTCGTTTTGGAACGGCTGCCATTACAACAAGAGGGTTGAAAGAAGATGATATGTCTACCATTGTTGAATTTGTTGATGAAGTCTTAATGAATGCAGATAATGATGATGTTATTGAGGCAGTTAGAACAAAAGTAAATGCATTAATGAGTAAGCGAGAACTTTTCTATGCGTGCTAATTAAGTAATATACCTACAATCAAAAAGCCATTGAAAATTAATTCAATGGCTTTTCTTTTAGGTTTCAAACTAAAAAACACTAGTCCCCGAAAATCTATTGGTCCAAATACGCTACAGCGCATACTTTTACAATGTGACTTAAGCCCTAGGTATTACTCTAACATGGTTAATTTGCCATATATAATTTCTTTTTTTTGAGCGTCATAAATATCACTATCTACTTTGCTATCAAAATATAAGCCCCAATAACTATTGTAGTTTTTGTGGTTTTCTTCTATTGTACTGTTATTAACTAACGCATTTTTAGTGTAAAAATTATTGTTTTCTAATAAAGGCACATGAATTTCGTACGGTAATTGGGTTAAACCTTTAGTGAAATAGACATAGCTATTATGCATTTCCACGATAAGTTTATTCAATTCTAAGGCAATGCTATTTTCAAATATTCGATAAACAACTACTGTTGAGTCCTTAAAAATTAAATTCAATTCTTTGATGTCAAACAAATTATTTGATGCTATTCTCAATTTTTGAAATGCTTTCTGAAAAAAAGAATCTTTTTCATTTTTAAGCATTAAGTCATGACCATCTAATTTACCTAAGGCAAGTATAGATAGACCTTCACTTAAATTAAAATTAAAATTGACGTCCAAGACTAAATCATTCGTTGTTGTAAAACTATCTTCATTTACGATAGAAACAGTACAAAAGAAATCTTTTTCAATTTTCAATAAAAAGGTATTCAAACCAAGAATTTTATTATCCTCGGATTCGAAAGCTCCAATTTTTTTTCGAGGTTTATTATTTTTAGATGACATTCTTCTCTTTGTAAACAATTACAATCAAAATTAGTATATAATTTAAAGTTTAGACTGCACGAAAACCTTTGACTTTCAAAGGTTTTCGTTTGTTCGTCTGTAATACTTTGATTATAAATGATTTAAGAAGTGGTAATTAAGAATCTTTTCAATTAAATAAATCCTTTTTCTTTAGCCGATGCGATTAACGCATTATCATTTTCATTTTCCACACCAAAGATTTCTTTAATTTGCCGCTTTCTATTTTCAATGGCACTAATAGAAAGGGGTACATAGTCTCCCATATCTTTTGTGCGCGTTCCCACAGATAAATAGTATAGAATTTTAATGTCCGTATCATCTAAATGAATATTGGTTGACATTTTATTCCGAATAGCAATCAATGCTTTTTTAGTATAATAAGGAGGAGAAGTAAGAACAGTTTCTACCATTTCTTTTAGTACTATTTCATTAATTTCAGTTTTCACCATATAGCCTTCTGGATTTACAGTTCTAAGAATGCTATTGATTCTATAATTATCACTAAAAGAAGATAAAAAGACAATTTTAGAAGTAGGGGAAATGTTACGCGCAATTACTCCTAAATCTTGCCCTGTACTTGGCACACCATCTACTACTGGCGATAGTTGAATGTCTAATAAAATTAAATCAAAGAGGTCTGAATTGGCTACAGATTGTTCTATTTTCTGTTTCCCTTCTTCAAAGGTAGTTGCCATTTCCATCGCTACAGTGAAATCTTCAAATTCTGCATCTTCAAGTATATATTTGTATCCAATCATCGTCATTTGATGATCATCTACAGCTAAGATTTTTAGGGTCTTCATTTAATCACTATTTTAAGCTATGCTATTTTATCAATCTCGTTTAGGTACGGAACTCTTATAATTAATTTTGTTCCGTTACCAATAGTACTATCTACACGTAATGTACCGTTTACTTTTTCTAATCTTGAAGAAATATTACGGAATCCAATGCCTTTTTTAGATTTTTTACTATCAAAACCTTTACCATTGTCTTCAATGATTACTGTCAAAAAATTATCTTCTACATCAAAATTAACGAAAATAGTACTAGCTTCGGCATGTTTGATACAGTTTTGAATACTTTCTTGAACAATTCTATATAGATTAATTTTTAAAGTACTATTAAGACTATCCCAGTCTAAATCTGTATTAAATTTATAGGAATATTTAAGTGTCTCTGAGGCTGTTTGAAAGGTTTTTATCAACGATTTAATAGCCTCAATAAAGTTCTGCATTTTTTGAAAGGCGGCTTCATTTAGCTCATGAGAAATACTTCTAATTTCTTCAGATAGCTCTGCTAACTCTGTGATGACTTCTGCTCTCTGAGCTATAGATTTTTCATCTTGCCTCTTATTAAGGCCTAACAATACCAAGCGTATTCCTAGAATTTTATTTAAAAAACCGTCATGCAATTCTTGAGAAATACGTTCTTGTTCTATTTTTTTTCCTTCATCAAATTTGCTTTGTTGCAACAATAGTAAATTAAATATTTCAAGATTACTCTCTTGCTGTTGTTGCTTAAAACGAAGATTGTTATTTTTAATACGTTGTATGACAATAATCAATATGGCTGCGATGCCAATTAAACCTAAAACAGCTAGTGCACTCCATAGCCGTTTTTCTCGGATCAATAATTCATTTTGTTTCGCTAAAAGTTCATTTCGTTCAATAAATTCATCGGTTTGAAAACGAATCCGCGCAAATTTGTCTCGTAGTTTTCGTTCATCTTCTTTTAGCTTTTTATCAACTACAAAATATTCTTGTGCGTAGGTTGATGCATTTTTTTTATCTACTAATGTTAAGAAATTTAGCGTTCTAAGTAAGCTCTCAAAATTTTCTGCTTTTTCAGATAATACCAAAGCTTTTTTAGCCACTTGCACAGCTTTTACTGTATCTTTTATATAGGCCAGATATTGTGCATAATGACCTGTAGAAGTGGCTTCACTAAAAGTATTATCGTATTCTTTAGTGATTTCAATAGCTGCTAAGTACTGTGGTTCTAAATCCTCTGTACTAAATAGTTTCTTTTTAGCATTGGCCAAATTCACCATAGCTTTTGCTAAAAATTCAGGATTTATGGTTCTTAAATTTTTAAAATTGACTACTTTTTCAAAACTATTTTCTGCTTCTCTATACTGGTTTAACAACATATTAGAGACCCCAATATTATTGGTAATAAAAATTTGATTATAGGATTTATCAGTGGGTAAGGAATCTAAATAACTACTGGCTATTTTATAGTACTGAATGGCTTTTTCTATATCACCTAAGGAGTGTGTTATAGATCCTAAACTATTATAACTATTAGACATCCCAAAATAATTCTTAGATTCTTTAAAAATTTCTAAAGCTTTTACGGTCGTTTGCTCAGCACCGGCATAGTCTCCTAATTTTCGTTGAATAGTGCTAATCGAATTATAAAGAAAAGCCATTTTCTTTTGATTATTCTGTTTTGAATATATAGCTAATGCTTCATTGTAATAATAGTAGGTACTATCTATTAATTTAGTGTTATCTAAAAATATACCCAAATCCCAGTAGGCTTCTGCCATGGCCACAGAATCTTTTTCCTTTTGTGCTAATGAAATTGTTTCTTTGTTAATTGTTCTAAAAAATACGGAGTCTTTTAACTGTACGGAATTAAAAGATAGTATAGCTAAATGTTTTAACTTGATGGAATCTGTTGGTAGTAAATTAACTTTATCTAAAGCTTCTTGGACTATTTGCTTTCTTTCCTCAATATTGAGATTTGGATCTGAGCTACGGTTAACGAGGATCGATAAAGAATCTTGAACAACTTTAGGACTACTGCTTTCTTGCGAAGAATTATCATTTTCACCGCAAGAAAAAAGAAGCAGCGCTGCAAGTGTGCAAATAGAAATATATAGGTATGTAATCTTGCCTGTTCGCATTAAAAAAATTGAATTGACAAGATAAAAAAAAGCTTTAAATAAAAATTTATTTAAAGCTTCTATTATGTTTATAATCGCTGCTTAATTACCTTTTGTTACTACTTCTCCACAATCATCACATGCAACTGGTGAATTTACATATAATTGATCTTCATCTTGACTGGCCTCAGAAGTACAAGAGAACATTCCTAAACTTAAAACTACTACTGCGAATACTGCTACTAACTTTTTCATAATATCTTTGATTTAAATTGGTTACTTAATTTGAAATCAAAAGTATAGCGCGGTAGTACTGTTTATAGAACAGTATCATTTCTTGGTGTATTTCCCTAATATCTGTGAGTATCTATCTTATTTTTGTAAGAATTTACTTAATTAAACGTGGTAATAGTACTTTTGGTTAGTATTTTCTTGACTTCATCTATATTTGATTTGTAAGATTTAGAGAAGGGGAGTGTGGTACTGTTGTTCTTTATGGTGCAGGTAGATTTACCGTAATTAATTCTAGAAATGTACGTCGTATTAAGAATATAACTTTGGTGGATTCTCATAAAGCTAGCAGGTAATCTATCTTCAAACGTTTTTAGGGTTTTAAAAGCGCTGATGATAGAACCATCTTTCATAAAAACGTCGGTAGTGTTGTTGTCTGCTTTTAGGTACAGAATTTCATTGGTACTTATATACCGATAATCTTTATAAGATTTTAAACATAAGGTAGTATTGGTACATTGCGAGCTAAAATCTCTCTTCTGTAATTTTAAAACAGATTTACGAATATCAAATTCATTTAACGGTTGTAGCCAGTAGTCAAAGAAGCCATTTTTAATAGCATCATAAGCATATTCTTTGCTTTTTGATATACCAATAATCACGGGAAGATGTTTTAGATATTGGTGTAATTCTAACACCATCATAAAACAGGTTTCTGCATTCTGATTTAGGTTGATAAATATAATTTCGGGAGATTCTTTTAAAATGATGTTTAAGCCTTCAGAAGAATGCTCTGCAACACCAGCACAATTAAACTCTTTGAAGTTGGCTAATTGCGTTCTGAGGGTATGGCTAAAGGTACTATCAGAATTTATAATGGCATAGCTGTATTCCATAAGATAATAAATTAGCTTGCAAATTACCATATGTTCATAACAATAGACTGCATGAAAACCTTTGACTTTCAAGGGTTTTCATTCGAAAATGCTATTAAATAACTCTTTTTAGCTAGCTATTTATGACCTATTCAGGAATGTATTGGTAGGCACCGAGGCTTGGTAAGGTGGTCCTATCTACTTCATTGATATCTAGTGGCGCTTGAGTTGCAAGCATCACATCTCCTTTATCTAAAGCAAAAGAAGTAGCTGTTAATGCGAATATGTTTTTGATAGGATCTACAAAGGCGGCCTCTTCATTTAAAATGATATTTTTATAAAGCGCTTCATTTTGAAAATCATACCATGGATTTCCTGCGAAATTTTCAGCATTGATGGTTACCATAGAATTGGTAAATTGAATTCCTAATGCATCCGTATTCATATCCAAATTGGCGATCAATAATTCTGTGGTACTATTTCCTGTAATGATACAGTTTCCAAAAGTAGCCGTTGTTTTTTGGTCGGTATCATTTGTAATTTGTAGTGCAGGGCCTGTTCTGCTACCACTGGTCCAGTAATTGGCTATCGTGCTATGAATGAAACTGATAGCGCTACCGCCTTTAAGGTTTACAGACGAACCACCAGCATTGGCTACCACCAAATTTTCTGCAGATATAGAAGCGCCTTTGACCCATAAATTTACCGATGCGCTATTGTATATCTGAGTATTTTTTAAGCTTAAGTTTTCGGTTACAGTGCTTGTATTTCCATTGACAGCTAAACCAATGCTTGCATTTTTAATGGTCAAATAATTTAATTTATTTGCAACACTATTTTCATCAAACCAAACAGTTCCCCATTGCCCAGAGGTATTTGCATAGGCTGGTTCTAATCGGTCGCCTTCAAAAATAACTTCATTTTCTAAGGCTATCGCATCACTACTTTTTTGTCCCTGAATGATTACATTACTACTTTCCTGCATGTAGAGCCCAGAATTCTCATGAAAATATACTCGAGTACCAGCGGCTATGTTTAGTGTTTTATTTTTAGGTACGGTTGCATATCCATAGATTACATAGGCCTTTTCGTTATTAAAATTTAATTGATCGTCGCTAAGTTCAAAACCTGTGACTTCTATTTCTTCACCATTATCCGTAGTGCCTAATTTTAAAGTATTCTGATTCAAATCAGATGGAAATAAAAAAATAGCATCTTTAACAAGCGTGACTAAAGGTATCTTTTGTTCATGTATACCTGTATCAAAACGTATCGCATCTAGGTATAAAAACTCTTTTTGATTCGTGGTAGAAATATCAACGGTGGTTTCTATAAAAATATATAAACTATCCTTTGCTAATAGAGGAGTGTTTAGAAACGTAGTTCCTGCTTGTCCGTCTACATTAATCCTATAGAAGCTCTCTATTCCATTTTCTAAGGTGATGGAGGGTATTTGTAGATCTTTGGCGCTAGTGTTATACACTTTTAAGGCATAGGTACTACTGCCTATGTTGGTAAAAACGGTATCTAGAAAAATAGTATCCTTAGAAAATGATAAATTACCAGTACTATCTTCATAGTCAAAATCTTTTCGACAAGAACTCCCTAACCACACAAAAGCGAAGAGTATAAAAAAACATAAGGGTTTGAGTTGATTCGCTTTCATTGCTGTAATTTACTTAAAAATGGCAATAATATCATCTGAAACCCTAATTGGTCTATTGCTTTGAGAATCTAGCAACACCCATTCTGTTTTAGATTTTAAAAGCAGTTGTTTTGTCTTCTGGTCGTGCATTTCTACCATTCGGATAGAAAGTGCTCCTTTTGATTCTTTTATATAGGTTTTTATGTCAATAATATCATCCAATACAGCGGCTCTTTTGTATTCTATAAAATGACTTTTTACCACCCAAATACTTTGTTCTAAGAGTTCTTTAGGGGCTTTTTCTCGCCAGTGTTCCTTGGCAATATCTTGAATCCATTGTACATAACGCACATTGTTTACGTGGTTTAAGTCATCCAAATCATCTTGGGTAACCTGTATGGTTTTGTGAAAAGATTTTGGCATTATTTTTTAATTATTTTTACTTCAAATAATTTATCCCAATTTTTTCCCGTGACAAAAAATGTACCTCTTTTGGTATGATAAGCCACTCCGTTTAAAACATCTAAATCCGGATGTTTCGTTACTTTATCTTTTAATCCACCAAAATTAATTACTCCAATAATTGCACCACTAACAGCATCAATAATCATCATACTTTCTTTTTGCCATACATTGGCATAAATGAGTCCGTCTACATATTCTAACTCATTTGTTTTATTAAAAATAGATTTGTTGGTGACTGTTTCTATATGATCTTCTTCTACTAGGGTCTCAGGATTAAGTAGCCATATTTTTTCACTACCATCACTCTTGTATAATTTTTTCCCATCGTTTGTTAACCCCCAGCCTTCTTTACTTGCTCCATATTGAAAACTATCTATCTTCTCCAGAGTATTGACATCATAGATAAAGCCTAAACCACTTTGCCAGGTAAGCATATAAATTTTATCATTAAGGATGGTAAGTCCTTCTCCAAAATATTGTGCATCCAAGTCTATTTGCTTAAACACTTTGCCAGTTATAAAATCAATTTTTCTTAAGTATGATTGTCCTTTTCTTCCTGTGCTTTCATAAAGAGTATCTTTATAAAATTCTAAGCCTTGTGTAAACGCTTTTGGATCATGAGGAAATTCATTAATAATCTCATAGGTATAAACTTCAGGGCCTTTTTCTGCTAAAAGTTTAATATTCTTTTCTATTTCCCCTGTTGTACCTTCATAGACTATGGTAGCTTTAATTGTTTTCTCTCCCAGATGTGGCATATCTAAAAGAATACGATTATTCTCGACCTTTAACGGTTTATCGTTAATAGTATATGATATGTTTTCAATTTCAAGTCCTTTTTTATTTTTCACCGCAATTCCAACGGATGCATTTTGCTGAAATTCTGTTTTATTGCCTGTTAATTCTATTTCAAATAAATCCGCAGGAACAGCATTACTGCTTCCGCAAGCATTTAAAAAGATGATTAATAGGAGTGAAGTAATCGAAAAAATAGATTTCATTTCGTAATTTTTAAATTTTTTTAAAGCGATCTGCTAAAAATTAAATATTCAAGAATTTGGCTTTCAATTAGATAGCATAAATTCTATTTGTAGGCAAGGTATTTATTTAAAATTAGAAAGTAAAATGATTGTGAAAAAATTAAAACATTGTATATTTGCAGCGGCAAGTCCTACGCGACCAGCTCCTGCAGAATCCCCCAGGGTGGGAACGCAGCAAGGGTATGTGGTTGTAGCGGTGCGACGTAGGTAGCTTGCCATTTTTTATTTCTTCAATTTATTCCCCTCCTTTTTTTCTCCTTATTATTATTCGTTTCTTTGTATCCATTAAAATTTTTTATGGAACAAAAAGTTGTTTTAATTACTGGTGGTTCATCTGGTATTGGAAAATCTATTGGTATTTTTTTAAAATCTAAAGGTTTTATAGTTTATGGTACTACAAGGAGCAAGGCTAAGTATCCTAACTTTGATGCTTTTAATTTGTTAGAATTAGATGTAAAAAAAGAAGATACTATTGCTCTTGCAATAACAGAATTACTAAAATGCGAAGGAAAGATTGATGTATTGGTAAACAATGCAGGAGTTGGTATTACTGGACCCATAGAGGAAACGCCAGACGTTGAAATTTCAAAAGCATTTGACACCAATTTTCATGGTCCTATTCGTATGATGAAAGCTGTATTGCCACAGATGCGTCTTCAAAAAGCTGGACTTATTATTAACATAACCTCCATTGCTGGATATATGGGATTGCCGTATCGTGGCATTTATTCTGCTTCTAAAGGGGCATTGGAACTAGTAACGGAAGCCATGCGAATGGAAACTAAAGATTTTGGTGTACACATCACAAATTTAGCTCCAGGAGATTTTGCCACAAATATTGCTTCTGGTAGGTATCATTCTCCAGTACTAACTAATTCGGCCTATCAAAAACCGTATGGAGCTACATTAGAAGCTATTAATAATGATGTAGATAGTGGAGGAGACCCTATTCAAGTGGCACACAAAGTTTTTAAGATCATTAAAACTCCCAAACCCAAAGTTCATTATAAGGTGGGCGACTTTATGCAGAAATTCTCTCTTTTATTAAAAAAGATTCTTCCAGATAAAGTGTACGAGAAATTACTCTTAAACCATTATAAATTGTAGCTTTGTAACTCATAGATTTTCAATTAATAATACTAAAAATAGAAGCATGAAATTTTTTATAGATACAGCAAATCTTGCTCAAATTAAAGAAGCTCAAGAATTAGGTGTTTTAGATGGTGTTACCACAAACCCATCTTTAATGGCAAAAGAAGGAATTACAGGTAGAGACAATATTTTAAAACATTATGTAGACATTTGCAATATTGTTGACGGAGATGTTTCTGCAGAGGTAATTTCTACGGATTTCGAAGGAATGATCAAGGAAGGTGAAGAACTTGCTAGTTTACACGAACAAATCGTTGTTAAATTACCAATGATTAAAGATGGTGTTAAGGCTTGTAAGTACTTTAGCGATAAAGGCATCCGAACAAACGTAACCTTAGTTTTCTCTGCTGGGCAGGCTTTATTAGCTGCTAAAGCGGGTGCAACTTACGTTTCTCCGTTCATTGGTCGTTTAGATGATATTTCAACAGATGGTTTAAACCTTATTGCAGAAATTCGTTCGATTTATGATAACTATGGTTTTGAAACTCAAATATTAGCTGCTTCTGTAAGACATACAATGCATGTTATTGATTGTGCTAAATTAGGTGCAGATGTTATGACAGGTGGTTTATCTTCTATTGAAGGTTTATTAAAGCACCCACTTACAGATATAGGTCTTGCTAAATTCTTAGAAGATTACAAAAAAGGAAACTAGTTCATAAATTAGATTCTCTTATTATAAAGAAAGCCGCTAAACATTGTTTAGCGGCTTTCTTGTTTGTATTCGGTGTATCTAATCTCTAGAATTACGCTCATTTACTTGAGTGTAATTAATCACTAATTAGGACCGCATCCTTACCTTAGTGCTATTATAGTGCGTACATATCTTTATAAGCATCGACAATTAAACCGTCTTTCACTAATATAGCTTTGTTGAGTCCGTCTATAATAAGTGTGTTTCTTAACGTATTATCGTCTTCCGCTCTATATTGATTATCGTATCCTATGTCTGATGAATCAATCATTTTTCTCCAATTCTCATCCATTTTACTGAGGCTAATTCCTATAAATTTGGTGTCAGGATGTAATACTTTTAACTTCGCCACTTGCTTGGTTATATTTCCAAAGTGTCTTGTATTCCTATCGGTCCAGAAATAAAAGATGACATCATCTTTACCCGAAGCTAGATCCGTTATAGAAACCAACTGACCAGAACTATCTATCACAGTTACAGCGGGTAGCTCATGTGTAGGCTGCATTTTTAATACACTTTCATAAAGTCCGTGTATTTCTGCTATATGGCCATTGTTATTAGAAAGTTTATGGAAATCTTCTAAGAATACTTTGTTGTTTTCTACGTTGTCATGAACTTTTAAGAAGTAGGTCATCGCAACATTTCTAAATAGATTGTCTCTCAACTTCTTTTCTTTAACAACACTGTCTATCAGCTTTAGTTTGTGTTGATTAAAGTGAAGTTGATTATTAATCACTCTTCCTCCATTAGAACAATCTACAGCACAATGGGTGAAGGCTACATTATCAAAATGACGCTTCATATAATCATAATACGGAGTAAAGAATGTTAAGTCCTTATTATCAAAATTTAGCTCATCGCGATAATCATAAAACTCTTCTGAGATGTCTGTTATTAGATTATCTCTATTCTTTTTTAAATGTTTGAAGGGGTATTTTTCTTTATTGATATAAGCACTATAGTCAATACTGGCTTTTGCCATTTCTATAGATTTGGGCGTTAGCTCAGCTTCTTTTTGTAATTCAGATAGCAATGCTAATTTTGTTTCTCGTAACGAATCAATTTTAAAAGAAAATACCTCAGGGTCTAAATTAAAATAAGAATTCACAGCTGTTTCTTCCTCTTCAGAATTTAGAAATACCTCAATCAAGAAATTATTAATCTCTTCTCCCTTTCCAGAAAAAACTAAAGACTCATCAAAGTAAATGGTATTTAAACGGACTAGTAGACTATCACCTTTGGATAGATATACATATTGGTATTGAGGCGCATGTCTAAAGTTATATAAACCTTCTTCAAGATTCTTTAACTTAATTGTGAACCTATTATGCATGTCTAGTTGAGCAGAATCTATGACGACATCATCTTTATATAAGATTACTGTTTGACTTGTAGGATTAATAATTTCTCCTGCAAAAATGGTAGGGGAGTCTTTATCATCTGAAAAACAAGCTGTTAAAGTCAGTAATAAGAGACAAAAAGAATATTTATACATATATAATAAGAATTCTTAGGGAAGCGAATTTAATAAAGAGAATAAGTATATGCTGTTAATGCACCGTTAAAATTAATATTTAGCTCTATCTCTTCAATATTTCATAGCTCCGAATGCTAGTTTTAAGGGTAAATTTTATCTATTTTTGCACAAATTTTAAACTACTGTATATGTTATCTGTATCCAATTTATCGGTACAATTTGGAAAAAGAGTTCTTTTTGACGATGTGAATGTTTCATTCACGCAAGGGAACTGTTATGGTGTTATTGGTGCTAATGGCGCAGGGAAATCTACATTATTAAGAATTATTGCTGGTCAAATAGACCCAACTTCTGGTCATGTTTCTTTAGAACCTACCAAGCGTATGTCTATTCTAGAGCAGAACCATAATGCTTATGATGCCATCACTGTTTTAGAAACTGTTGTAATGGGTAATAAACCATTAGCGGCTATTAAAACAGAAATGGATGCATTGTATGCGGATTATGATGATAAAAATGCTGATAGAATAGGGGAGCTTCAGGTACAATTTGAAGAAATGAATGGCTGGAACGCAGATAGTGATGCAGCCGCATTATTATCTAACCTAGGTATTAATGAGGAATTACATTACACCACAATGGGTGATATGGATTCTAAATTAAAAGTTAGGGTATTATTGGCACAAGCACTTTTTGGAAATCCTGATGTGTTGATCATGGATGAGCCTACCAACGACTTGGATTATGAAACAATTAGTTGGTTAGAGCATTTCTTAGCAAATTATGAAAATACGGTAATCGTAGTTTCGCATGACCGTCACTTCTTAGATTCTGTCTGTACGCATATTGCAGATATAGATTTTGGGAAATTAAATCTATACTCTGGTAACTATACGTTCTGGTATGAAAGTAGCCAGTTAGCGGCAAGACAACGTGCACAACAAAATAAAAAGTCTGAAGAGAAAGCTAAAGAATTACAAGAATTTATCATGCGTTTTAGTGCAAACGTTGCGAAAAGTAAACAAGCCACTTCTCGTAAAAAAATGCTTTCTAAATTAAAGATTGATGATATTAAACCTTCAAGTAGAAGGTATCCAGCGATTATTTTTGAAAGAGAACGAGAAGCAGGAGATCAGATTTTAAATGTAGAAAAGCTTTCTGCAACTTCTGATGATGGCGATTTATTATTTAAAGACGTAAATATTAACCTTGCAAAAGGAGATAAAGTAGCCGTATTCTCTAAAGATTCTAGAGCAACTACTGCTTTTTATGAAATTATCAACGGAAATAGAACTGCAACTAGTGGCGAATTTCAATGGGGGATAACTACAAACCAGTCTTACTTACCAGCAGATAACCATTCTTTCTTTGAAAGTGATGATAGTTTGGTTGATTGGTTGAGACAGTATGCCACTACGGAAGAAGAGCGAGAAGAGGTTTATGTTCGTGGATTCTTAGGTAAAATGTTGTTTAGTGGTGAAGAAGCCTTAAAAAAATGTTCCGTATTATCTGGGGGAGAAAAAGTTCGTTGTATGTTAAGTAGAATGATGATGATTCGTGCTAACGTACTAATGTTAGATGAACCTACAAACCACTTGGATCTTGAAAGTATTACCGCATTTAATAATTCTTTAAAGAATTTTAAGGGAACTATCTTATTTACTACTCATGATCATGAGTTTGCACAAACGGTAGCAAATAGAATTATAGAATTGACACCTAGTGGAGCTATTGATCGTTATTTATCTTTTGATGACTACATGTCTGATAAAAATATTAAAGAACAAAGAGCTAAAATGTATGCTGTAAACGCATAAATGTTGTTCATTAAGTTCGTATAAGAAAAAAGCCTCTGAAATTAAATTTCAGAGGCTTTTTTAATTAAAAGAGGTGGTGGTGTTAAATGTTTTTAGCTAACCAATCACCCACTTCACTAGTTTTATACGCTTTTGCTCCTTCAGATAAATCTTCAGTAACAATACCTTCGGCTAGAGATTTGTTTACAACATCTCTAATATCTTTAGCTTCTTCTGTTAATCCAAAATCTTCAAACATCATAGCGGCAGATAGCACTGTTGCCAATGGGTTTGCAATATCTTTACCAGCTGCTTGCGGATAAGAACCATGAATAGGTTCGTACAATCTAGCTTTCTCACCCACAGATGCAGATGGCATTAAGCCCATAGAACCTGAGATTACAGAAGCTTCATCTGTAAGAATATCTCCGAATAAGTTTTCAGTAATCATGACATCGTAAGAATTTGGCCATTGCACTAAACGCATGGCAACTGCATCTACAAATTCATAAGACACGGTAACTTCAGGATAATCTTTTTCCATGGCTTGTACTGTTTCTCTCCAAAGTCTTGAAGATTCTAATACATTAGCTTTATCTACACAGCATAATTTTTTACCACGAGTCATCGCTAATTCAAAACCTTTTTTTGCTAATCTTGTAATTTCAGCACGTGTATAGGTACAGGTGTCAAAAGCGGTATCGCCATTATCTTTACGTCCTCTTTCTCCAAAATAAATTCCACCAGTAAGCTCCCGTAGAATAATTAAATCTGTACCTTCAATACGCTCTCTTTTTAAAGGAGACTTATCTATTAAAGATGGGAAAGTAAATGTTGGTCTTACATTAGCAAATAAACCTAATTTCTGACGCATTTTAAGTAAACCTTGTTCTGGTCTTACTTTAGCAGATGGGTCGTTATCAAATCTAGGGTGACCAATAGCTCCAAAAAGTACGGCATCTGCAGCTACACAAACATCATGTGTGCTGTCTGGGTAAGGCTCTCCACAATCATCAATGGCAGCAGCACCCGTTAAAGCTGGTGTCCAACTTAAATCATGACCGTATTTTTTTGCAATAGCATCTGATACTTTTACTGCTTGATCTATAACTTCAGGACCAATTCCGTCGCCGGCTAATAAGGCAATATTTAATTTCATAATAGTACTTTGACTTTGAACTTAAGCTATAAAACTTAAGCTATAATTAATTTACATTAGTTTAAAATCTGTTGTGGCTATAGTGCTACAGTAATGCAGCTATACTAGCTAACAACTTCGTGATTGCTCACGTTAAATAATATTCAACATTTTTTCTGTGGCTTTAATTGCTGATACAGTTTGATCAGAATCTAGTCCACGTGTAATATATTCTTTTCCTTGGTTATCCCAGGTGATAATAGTTTCACATAAAGCATCAGAATTACTGCCAGGAGGTATCCTTACGGCGTAATCTATTAGTTTAGGTAATTCTATCTTCATAGTGCTATACACACGCTTTAGTGCATTCATAAAGGCGTCAAATTGTCCATCGCCTTGCGCATGCTCCTCATACAGTTCACCTTCTATCTCTACGGATACGGCTGCAGAAGGTTGTAATCCTTTTGCATGTGATAATAAGTACGAGGTGATCTTTGCTTTGCTCTGATACCCATCACTATCTAGAACATCCGAAATAATATAAGGTAAATCATCTTTAGTTACGCGTTCTTTTTTATCGCCTAACTCAATGATCCGTTGGGTAACTTTCTTTAATTCATCATTGTTTAAAGTAAGTCCTAGTTCTTGTAAATTCTTTTGGATATTTGCTTTCCCCGAAGTTTTCCCTAAGGCATATTGGCGTTTACGGCCAAAACGTTCCGGTAATAAATCATTAAAGTAAAGGTTGTTCTTGCTATCGCCATCTGCGTGAATGCCTGCTGTTTGTGTAAAAACATTTGCACCTACTATGGGCTTATTAGCAGGAATTCCAAAACCTGTAAATGCAGAAACAAGCTTACTCACTTTAAATAAAGAAGACTCCTTGACACCAGTTTCCAACTCTGGCATAAAATCATTTATAACAGCTACAACACTGGCAAGAGGAGCATTTCCTGCTCGTTCTCCCATACCATTAACGGTTAAATGTAAGCCGTGACAACCAGCTCTTAAAGCTTCCATAACATTTGCTACACTTAAGTCATAGTCATTATGCCCATGAAAATCAAAATGTAACTTAGGGTACGTATCCACTATTTCTTTTACAAAATCGAAAGTTTCGTTATGCGTAAGTACACCTAAAGTATCTGGTAACAGAATGCGTTTAATAGGTTGTGTGGCTAAGAAATCTAAAAACTGAAATACATATGCTTTAGAATTGCGCATGCCATTACTCCAATCTTCAAGGTAGACGTTTGTTTCTATTCCTTTACTTTTTGCTAAAGCTATTACTGATGCAATTTCTTTAAAATGGGTATCGGGAGTTTTTTTAAGTTGATGTGTTAGGTGGTTTAAAGAACCTTTGGTTAGTAAGTTTTGAACCTTTGCTCCAGCTTCTACCATCCAATCTATTGAAACTCCTTGATCTACAAATGACAGAACTTCAACTTTCTGAATTAAATCTTTTTCACTAGCCCAACTAGTAATCTGTTTTACGGCAAGTAATTCTCCGTCAGAAACGCGAGCGGACGCCACTTCTATGCGGTCTACTTTTAGTTCTTCTAGTAGTAATTTTGCTAAAGTTAATTTTTCTGAAACAGAAAACGACACTCCCGAGGTTTGTTCACCATCGCGGAGTGTGGTATCCATTATTTCAATCTTTCTTTTTTTCATTATCGAGTAAACGCTGCTGCGAATCTTTTTACTTCATTAAAGAAATAGCGGTTCTTATAAAGGAGTGTTTTTTGCAAATTCTACTATATCGCTTTTGACATTCACTAGGTAGTCTATATCATCAAAACCGTTAAGCATATTGTCTTTTTTATAACCATTGATGTCAAAAGATTCTTTCTCACCAGTAGCTAAAAGAGTAACAGTTTGCTCTTGCAAGTTTACTTCAATAACTGTTTTAGGATCTTTTTCAATTTCAGAAAAAAGCTTATTAGAGAAATCAGCACTTACTTGTACCGGTAATACCCCAATATTTAAACAGTTTCCTTTAAAGATGTCTGCAAAAAAGCTAGAAATTACACAACGGAAGCCATAATCATATACCGCCCATGCAGCATGTTCTCTTGATGATCCTGAACCAAAGTTACGACCGCCAACTAATATTTTTCCTGAATAGGTACTATCATTCAGCACAAAATCTGTCTTAGGAGAATTATCATTATTATAGCGCCAATCTCTAAAAAGATTATCGCCAAACCCTTTACGCTCTGTGGCTTTTAAGAAACGCGCTGGTATTATTTGATCTGTATCTACATTCTCTATTGGTAAAGGAACTGCAGTACTTGTTAGTATTTCAAATTTATCGTATGCCATTTTGTATTATTTTGTTGTTCGTTGCTGGTTAATGGTTAATGGTACTATTATTTTTACTTAAAAAATAACAAGCAATAACTAAGAACTAGCAACTAATTTTTCCATTAATTCACGTGGATCCGTAACTTTTCCGGTTACTGCAGCGGCTGCCGCCACAAGAGGAGAAGCTAATAAGGTTCTTGATCCTGGACCTTGACGGCCTTCAAAGTTTCTGTTTGATGTACTTACCGCCAATTTACCAGCAGGTACTTTATCATCATTCATAGCCAAACAAGCAGAACAACCAGGTTCTCTTAGCTCAAAACCAGCTTCGTGAATAATAGCTAACAGACCTTCTTCTTTAATAGCTGCTTCTACTTGATGTGAACCAGGTACTAACCAAGCCGTAACATTAGGAGCTTTTTGACGTCCTTTAATAATAGAAGCAAAGGCTCTAAAATCTTCGATACGCCCGTTGGTACAACTTCCAATAAATACAAAATCGATAGGCTTACCAATCATATCGTCCCCTTCATTAAAAGACATATACCCTAGAGATTTTTTGTAGGTACTTACGCCACCCTCAACTTGCTCTGCTTTAGGAATACTTTTAGAAATACCCATCCCCATTCCTGGATTGGTTCCATACGTAATCATTGGTTCAATATCAGAAGCATCGAAACTCAATTCTTTATCAAATTCTGCATCAGGATCTGTATGTAAGGTTTCCCAATAGGCCATTGCTTTATCCCAAGCAGCACCTGTAGGTGTAAATTCACGTCCTTTTATATAATCAAATGTTTTTTCATCAGGAGCAATCATACCACCACGAGCACCCATTTCTATACTTAGGTTACACACGGTCATACGACCTTCCATCGTCATATTTTCAAAAACATCACCTGCATATTCTACAAAGTACCCAGTAGCTCCAGAAGTAGTTAATTTAGAAATAATATATAAAGCAACATCTTTAGGTGTCACTCCAAAATTTAAACTCCCTTTTACATTAATTCGCATTTTCTTAGGTTTTGGCTGCATAATACACTGCGTTGCCAATACCATTTCTACTTCAGAAGTACCTATACCAAAAGCGATAGCACCAAAGGCACCATGGGTAGAAGTATGAGAATCTCCACATACAATAGTTGCTCCTGGTTGCGTAATTCCATACTCGGGTCCCACTACGTGAACAATTCCATTTTTTTTATGTCCAAGTCCCCAATGAGAGATACCATATTCTTTAGCATTCTCTTCTAAAGCTTTTAATTGATTCGCTGAAAGCGGATCTGCTACCGGTAAATGTTGGTTAATTGTTGGTGTGTTATGATCTGCCGTTGCAAATGTACGCTCTGGATGAAGTACACGAATACCTCTATTTTTAAGTCCTAAAAATGCTACAGGACTAGTAACTTCATGCACTAAATGGCGGTCTATAAACAATACATCTGGTCCGTCTTCTACATGTTTTACTACATGCGAATCCCATACTTTGTCAAATAATGTCTTTTTCATTTCTTAAATAAACTTTGAATTTTTTGCTCCTAAAAAGAGCAATTACAAATTTAAAAAAGTATCCCATGTATGCACTTCACTTGTAGTAAGAATTACGATGTTCAACAGGTATTTTGCCTAAATAAAATATATAAGACCATTAAAAAATTAGCCTTATCCAATAGATTAAAATCCAATTATTGCCAACAATAATGATTTCGACTTTTTACGATAACATTCAACGAGTATATTTTTTATACTCTAAAGCTTTAGCTACTTTAGCGCTCTCATTTTGTAAGATATAGGAAACATAATTGTAGCTGTTATGGTTGTCCTATTTCTAACATTAAAGCGTAAGGTTATGATTATCAAGAATTTGAAGCATTTGTTTTTTTTGTTGCTTCTTTCCATTCAAATAGGATATGCTCATTCAGGAGAACCTATAACTATAGCCTTAAATGAATCTAATATAATTACCCTTATTTTTCCAGCTCCAATATTAAACGTCGTAGAACCTTCCTCTGATTATATGTTCAGTCATGAGCAACAAAGTAATATGGGCGTTTTAAAGGCTAGTAAAACCAAACACTTAAGTAATTTAACCATCACTACCAATGATGGCTATATCTATTCTTTTGTATTAGACCCTTCTAACGATGTTACCAATTTTGTGTATGTATTAACGGTATCTAATGCTGTTGGCAGAATTAATGTCTCTCCTAATACAACAGTAAAACCGACACCATCTGTTCAAACAACAGATCCAAAATTACAAGCTGACAATACGATTATAAATACAAGCCCAGCAATTTCAGAACCAGCACCAAGCGTAAAACCTGTACTAACCACCAATAATGCTGGGGCAACACAACCTACTAGTCAGTTAGTTGGCGTTACCACTCCAGAGGTAACTGAAAATACCAGGCCAGAAGATCATAGCATTATCCCTGTTGCTATAGAAAACCAACCAGTTCATGATATTGATTTGTATACTTCTGAACCCCAAACGTATTACAGTATTTTTTGTGAAAATATCCATATTGAGAAACCGACGATTAAGAATGTATCTCGGAAAGTGGGGGTGATTGAATTAAAATTAAATGATATTACCTTAGATAAAAATGAAATGTACTTTAGTTTGCAAATCATAAATGGTTCTGCAAAAGCCTATACTATAAAAGATTTGAAGTTTTTTATAAAAAGTAAGGGAGCTAAAAAAGAATTTAAAATTGAGCCATTATATGTTTACAATTTTAGAAATGATTTAGGCGTAAATTCTGAAGTGAATGCCGTCTACGTTCTAAAGAATATCCGCTTAAGTGAAAAACAGCAATTGTTTATTGTATTGGAAGGTTTAGATCATGAACGTTTTATCTTACTAACTCCACCAAACAATGTTGTTAATCGTTAAAAGTTTCATACGCTGAAAAATCTTAATTACCAATTACCACTAGCGCCACCGCCGCCAGATCTTCCTCCTCCTCCAGCATACCTAATAGAGGAATTATTGGAGCTCCTAGAGGTCTCGCTGTTTACAGATTGACTATTGTAGCTTCTTCCTGATGCACTGTATTGGTAAGAATTATTGTCTGAATTAGATGCAACGATTGTAATTATAATTATAAAACAGGATTCTGACTAACATAAAAAACTTTTAAAAATAAATTTACGAAGATGCCTATTAAAATAATTTGTAAACTCTTGTTTCTTTTATTGATTCTTAGTTCATGTGGAATTACAAAGCACGTACAACGGTATGCTGTAGAAGGCTATATTGTTGATGCTAATAACACTCCAATAGATCAAGTAGTAATTAAATTTTTGTTAGATGAAAATCAGAACGACATTATGCTATTAAGTGATAAAGATTCTACAATAACTAATGATGAGGGGTATTATAAATTTAGAGAAATAAGTGCCTCTGATATTGGTTTTATGGGTGGGGAGAGCATTAAGAGGTTACCTGTTTCTTATACATTTATAGTATTAAAAAAAGGATTTGTAAATGATACGGTGAATCTACGTTCTAGAAGCCCATTAAACAATATTTTAGTGATTGAAACAATAGAATTAGAGCGGGAGTAAAATAAGAAAAGTGTATCACAATTGAAACCACCGATGGAGATGACCCCATAAAAAAGCTTAAAAAGGAAAATGGTTTACACTATGAAGGAGATACTGAGATTATTGTTCTAGACCCTTATGAATGGGAATTAACTGACTGGCAAATACCTATATACAGATTTAAATAAACACCTATGAGAAAAAGTATTAGTGCATTACTACTTATTTTAAGTATTACAAGTTGTGCACAGCAAAACAAAAAAGAACCTGTAAAAGAAACCGCTCCAACCTCTATAGATTTAAAAGCAATTTTAGAAGATGACCCTTATATAGGTCAATTAAAAAAATATGATTATGAACCGGAATACGTGCTACAAATAACTACGTTATATGCTTATGAAATTAGGGTGAATGATATTCCTGTAGCTACTAATTACAGTACAATGGGGGGGACCATTTGGTATCCTATTAATAAGGCAATACTACAAAGTGGTAAACAAAGCTTGTCTATTAGCATATATCCAAGATATACAGATGATAATACTCAAAAAGACTATTTTGAAGATCCTGATAATTATGATTTTTGGTTAGATATAACACAGACTGCATGGATTGATGGGAGTAGAGAAGAGCCCAAAATGGTATTAGAATATGAAATGCCTAGGAAAGATGATCGTGGAAAAGAAATAAATTTTTCTCAATTGAAATCTCATCATGATGAGCTAAACTTTAAAGCAAAGGTACCTTATACCCTCACCGGTTGGAGTGATAGTAAAGTGTTTGATAAAAAAGATAGTGTAGCCATTGAGCAAAGAGTGGTGGCTTTCTACCAAAAGTATAGACAACTTATGGTAGATAAAGAAGCATTACAACTACAAAAAATCAAATTAAAACAAGGCTATGAAACTTCTCAGTATTCCTATTTGGATAAAGAGAAATTATTTAAAGATAGAGAGGAATATGTAAGGGATTTTCCTAAAGAAGATTTTTTAATGGCTGATTTAGAAAATTATGAATTAAAATTTTATGGAAATAACAGGGTATTAGGCTTGGTTTTTGCTAATGATCCTGATAAAGGCGAATCTATGATGGCAAAATATTATTTAGATAAAAATGGGGATGGTAGGGTATCATTTTATCCAATTCTATTACACCAACCTAAAGGTTCGGATAGTTTAGAAGTAATAAGGTGATTTTTTATGCCATTTTTAATACATGTTAATTGTGCCTACAGATTTAAATAAACACCTATGAGAAAAAGTATTAGTGCATTACTACTTATTTTAAGTATTACAAGTTGTGCACAAGACAATACACAAAAGAATATGAAAACATTATCAGATATTAGTAATTTATATCAAGAAATAAATCATTATCCAATAGAACCACATTACGGTATTTATATAAGTTCTTCTAATACAAATTTTGAAGTGAGAATAAATGATATTCCAGTATTTCTTGAATATGAATTTATTACTAATGATATCTCTCCTAAAGGAAGTTATTTTCCAATCAACCTCGCTATATCTAAATCAGGTATTCAAAAGATAGAGGTTCGTATGTATCCATCATACAATAGAAAAACTCAACAGCTAGAAACTAGCTTAAACAAAGCGCAAGTAATAATAGACGTTGTAAAGCGAGAATATAACACTTCTAAAAAAGAATATGGTGATGAAGAAGTTTTACTAAACCTATCTTCACCAATTGAGAAGAATAAGGTTAGTAAGAAAACAAAATTTAATTATCCAGAACTTACAGAGTATATTTTTGATGCTAATTTTGAAGCTTTAGTACCATATAATATTGAAATACTAGAGAAATCTCAATCAATGCTTACGACGGATTTAGAAAAATTAAAAGAACTTACAGAGCAACTACTTTCTAAATATTATGCTTTATCTGAAGTCTATGATAATAATGAAATATCGCAGTACGCTAATTTAATATATGACAAAGAAAAACGGACTGCTCAACAATTATTTTTTTCAGAATCAGATAGTAAAAAAAGAGTTGAACAACTTTTAACTTCCGGAAGAATAGTTAAGGAAGGTTATAAAATGATGTCTTTTAAAAATTTTAAACTACGCTTTTATGCAAATGGAAAGATTGTAACTCTAGTTTACGATGAAATAGGACAAGTTGGTAGAAATAAATCTGTTTTGCGTTCTAAAGGTGATTCCAGGAAAAGCTATTATTCATTATTCTACAAGCCAATTAACAGCGATGAGTTTATTCTTTATTAAATTTTGTTCTATTGAATAATTTATGATTTTAAAATCTTTTTATCCTTTTTTTATTTTCGTTTTAAGTTTTTTAGAAGTGCTGTTCTTTCTATTAATTGGAGGTATGATTTTGTTTAAATTATTTAAAAATAAAATAAAGAATGATGTGTTAGATATTTCCGAAATAAAAACTCTTTCTAAAGGTCTTGTTAATATTAAAGGTAAAATAAAACCGATTAATTATATAGAATCTCCAATATCAGAAAGAGAATGTATTGGCTATAATTATAGTAACCTTTCACTTAGTTATGATGGTAGAAGAGGAGCGAAAGGAGTTAAAAGATGGCGAATATACAGAACAAAATCAGTTAGTTCAGATTTTTATTTGCAGGATAAAACAGGACAAATAAAAGTAAATGCTAAAAATATTTCTATACAAATAAATGTAAATAGATCCGAAAAAAAACTATCCAGAACGTTAATTGATGTGGAAAATTTATTATTGGAAGACGGTACAGAATATATATTGATCGGTACAGTTAATGTAGATAAAAATGGAGATATGGAAATTGTAAAAGAAAAAGAACTGATTATAATGGATGAGGCTTTTTATAAATTTGTGAATGTAGAGATTCCATCTATGAAAAAAAAAATAAGATTATTTATAATATTTTTACTTCTAGTATTATTTATTTTTATCATACACAACTTTGGTTTATTAAAATAGAACTTTATGATATTATAGATTGGTGAGATACTTTATTAAAAACATTTAAATCAAGCTTGCTTTACTACTATTTTTCTTTTGGCTTTACTCAAAACTCCAAAATTAGTATTGAAATTTTTAGCCCTAACTTTCATTATTTGGAATTTGATGATGAAAGCTATATGGATGGATCTATTAATGTAAGTGCAAAAATAACCAACCAAAGTCAAGATACTTTGTACATCCTTAATGAGAACTTAAATCACATGGCATTTTATTGTACTCCTTATAAATTGATATTAGGTAAAATTACTAAGAATTGTAATAGCGTAATGCATGGTATTTCTATTGCATAAATTCTGGATGGTGGATTTAAACCTAATGGTAAATTTTCCCCGGATAATTTTCAAGCATTAGCCCCTCAAGCCACGCAGCAACTTCGAATCTATATTGAGGATGTGGATGAAAGTTTTTGTGTAGATGAAGATGGGAATACAGCACTTATGATAAGCTTTGAATTTCCTGAAGAAATATTAGATGATTCTGTAAAAGAAAGTCCAATATATACCAAGCTTCCCAAAGGAAAATTTATAAGTAATACTATAGCTTTTAGTTATAAAATAAAAATGTAGTATATAATCAATTTACCAATGGAATTTTTTTCAATAAAAATTAATAATGTTTACTCACTATTGAAAAAATGCAAGAGGTATTTAAATTCTTAATAATTTTATATTAATGTTTACTTAATTTATTTAACACGCGTAACAGAAGAGCGCTATCCGAGGCCGCGCACATGCGGCACCGCTAAACATAGGACAAATATGCATGCTCCTAATTGTTGCTATTGGTTTTCCTGAAATAGTTATATTTACTTTATAGTATTTACATCACCACCTATCACCTCAATCGGTGCTACTTGAATTAGTTTTATTACTCCTAATAGCAGTTATATGTTCTCTTTCAATGCTTTCATAAGTAGGCTTCACATTCATTGTAAAAAAAATTGGCTCATCTTTAGCTCTTTGTATTTAATATCATCATAATTTGAAGTTATAGGTACAGGATCTGTAAGCTCATGTGTATTTTTTTCTTTAGCGTTTGACTTTTTTGAAGCATCAGTATTCGTATCTTTTTCTTTTAAATTAGAGTTAAAAAAAAATTGTCTATTATTAAATTTATAATAATCACGTTAATTACAAGTATGCTATTTTTGTATCAACTTCAACAAATTTAAAAAATTTAAATAGTGTATTTGTTCTTTTCTTTACTGAGCTGATATTCCAACTTTCAGGCCTTTAATTGGTCCAGTAGATTCTGGATCAAAAGCTCCCCTAATCGTCATATGACCTCCTCCAATATTTTTATAAACAGGATTAGAATCTAATACTGTAAAAATTGTTTCATTTTCGTTTATAGAACATTTCTCTAGTTCTATAAACGAAAATGAATGTTGAGTATGTTTTAACTTATCATGATTAAGATCAGATAATTCCATGAATTCATTTAACGAGTTTCCTAATTTATAAGGAATTTTTCTAAGTAATATTATTTCAAAAGGAGGGGCAACATCTCCCGTAAATCTTCTATCTAAAACTAAGTTTAGTGTGGTCAATTTTTTTCCTGGTTCCGACAACAAGAAAGTTAATTTAATATCGTCATATTCAAATCTATAATATGAATATTTTTCAGACAAAAATAATTCATCCTTATGCTCGCCAAAAATACTTAGTATTTTCTCGTAAGAATCTCCAATAAAAAAAGACTTCCCATTATATTTGAATTCACACGCATCAATTTCAAAACGGTGCTCTTGTTTTTCAAATTGCGTCATTAATTCTTTATACCTAGGGTCGTCGTACTTTGGCGTTATAGTTAAATCATCTGAATCATTAACAATATTTTTTTCTTCAGCGTTTGATTTTTTTGATGCATCAGTGCTAACATCTTTTTCTTTTAAATTAGAGTTAAAAAAATTGCATGCTGTTAAACTGATAATAAGTGCGATAGTAATAAGTAATTTTATTTTTTTATTATCAATCTCCATAAGTTTATGAAATTTTAATTGTGTATTATTTAGGTCTTTACTGAGCTCATATTCCAACTGTCAGCTTTTGAATTGGTGCAGTAGATTCTGCATCAAAAGCCCCCCTAATCGTCATATGACATCCTCCTATATTTTTATAAACAGGGGTAGAATGTATTGTTGTTAAAATAATTTTAATTGATATTTTCTTACTCGATATAGCACTCGTTACAAATGAGCGCTATCGAGGTAAATTAAAAGTTGTCTATAGATATTACATAATCCATGCAGAAATTATTTAGTAATAATTTCAAAGGTATCAGATCCCTTAGGCTTATGTAATCGCACCGCTAGGGAGTTTCTATATTTTTCATCCTCATAAATTAGAACATCCCAATTTAATAATTCAGAATCTGTTCTGTATAATTTAACCAATCTACCTTCTGCTTCTATAGCTAAACTATAATTTTCAATTGGATACATTTTATTTTTAGTGATTTTGTTTGTAGCATTAGTATTGAGCATATTTAAATATTCTTCTTTATTTAAATATGCAGAAAGAGCTGCTTCTAAATATTTAGTTTTTTGTAGTTCATATGTATACTTATAATTTGAACCTTCATTCAAGATGTTTCTCAATTCTTGATAATAAGCTACAACTTCTTTTTTGAGTAATTCTGAATCTATATCTCTTAAATCCTGGCTCTCGCTCCAACCTTTGATTTTATAAGGTAAATCTTTGATAGTAAATTCTATCTCTTGTTCTGTAAAAGAAACAGGATTTGGTATCGTAAAAGTAAATTTTTTATGTATTGTTATATTTTCTATTTCACCATCATATTCTTCATACCTCAAAAGTTCAATTTCTAATTCATCTAGATCCGATTGATGTATCAAACCATCTTCTGCTGCAATTTCTGGATCCTCATGCGGCTGAAATGTATATTTTGCCGTATAGTTTCCGTTTCCTAAAATGTAATTTTCTAGATAACTCCATGTAAAATGATTCAATACACGATCATCATTTGGAACTATGTTTTCTTCCGCCAAAATATCATTTATTTTTAAACTATAAGGTAGCTTAGAAGTAGTAGATAGCGCATATTTTATTTTTTTATGTTTGCTATTTTTGTCTAACTGAGATAGAAGTAAAGAATCATAGGAAGTCATTTTTACAGGCACTATATTTTTTAAATCCTGCCCGCAAGCATTGAGTATTCCCACTAAAAGAAATATTAAAAAGTATCTGATCATCATTGGAATTGTAAGTCATAGGCAATATACGTAAAAGCTACCAACTACCACTAGCGCCACCACCTCCAGATTTTCCTCCTCCTCCAGCATACGAATTTGAGTTATTGTTGGAGTCTTCTTCGTTTCCTGAATCATAGGTATAACTTCGTCCAGATGAACTGTAGTGGTACCCATCATTGCTAGAATTTGAATTGACCGCTCCAATTAAATCCAGTATACTTTCAATCTCTTTTCTGATAAAATAGGTGTCATTATTAGCAAGGGCAAAATTCAGTTTTAAGCCATAATACTTTACATGCATTAAGGCAAAAATTAAAGGAGATATAAGTAGTAGTATGGGGATAGCAAGCCACTTGTAATCTTCCACTAAAAAGAAAAATCGATTAGGATAGACATCAAACAATAATGCTAAAAGCGTAAAAACCATAAAAGTGAATATAATAAGGCCTAAGAAAAGTAGGCGTCCAGTTTTATAAGCGTAGCCAAGTACTTTAGAAAAGCTAACTTTATTTGTAAATGCTCCGACTAAGGTCATCACCCACGTATTAAAAGAAACCTTAATAAAGCATAGACTTAAAACCAAGAAAGCCATAAGTGCCGTAGAAAAAACATACTTACCAAAAGTGGTTTTTAAAGAATCTTTACGCACAGCGGAAGATGTATCAGTCTCCATAGTGGAAGGGGCCATAGGTTCTGTTGTTGGCGGAACCTCATAATTTTGCCTGCTTGCTGGCTGAGCCGGACTTAATTCATGGATAAGCGAATTTATAGCGGCATCAGCACCCAAAAAGTAATTACCCTTTGTAAATTCAGGAGTTAATATATTTCTTATAATTCGTGATGCGATCACATCCGTGATTATAGGTTCTAGTCCATACCCCACTTCAATACGTACTTTTTTATCTTCTTTAGCTATCACTAAGAGGATACCATTATCTTTGTTTTTCTGGCCAATTTTATTGACTTCAAAAGTTTTATAGGCATAGTCTTCTATAGGTTCATTATTCAATTCTTCTATAGTGAGTATTACAAGTTGATTGGAAGTTTCCTTCTGAAATAATTTTAGTTTAATGGATAACTGTTTCAGCTCTTCTCCTGTGAAAATTTGAGCATTATCAGTCACCATCCTATCTAGTACGGGATAATGATCTTGAGCGACACCAATGGTTGCTAAGAAGAGTAGGAGGGTGGTGAGTAGATTTTTAATGACTAGGTGTATTAAATTTAAATATACTGAAAGTGTTCTAAAACAAAACCATCTAACCTTACGGATAGCTTATTTTCAAGTTAAAGGCTTATTACCACATATGCCAAGTGCCTGTTTCTTTATGTTTAAAGATATAGTATGGTTGAAAAGAAATAGAAGTTTTCTCTTCGTTCTCGAACCAAATTGTAGCTTCTTTATTTTTTCTACGTACCAAGGTGGCTAATTTATTATTGTAATATAATTGAAGTTCAAAATCTTCTAAAGGTTGCGGTATTTTACCTTCTCCAAGGATCAACATACCATCAACGGTTTCATTCAGTAGTTGATCATCGGGATAAATTTGTACTAACGCCCTTTTTACATGTCGTAATAGATAATCCCTGTCTTGACTTCTGTTTATTACACTATCCCTTTTGTTGGTAAACTCGGTAACAACTTGAGCTAGTAAGTCCTTTTTGTCCATTTCGGAAAGATCAGTAGCGTATAAATCAAATATTTCTAAGTTATAGGGTACATCTGCCTCAAAAACGGTATCAAAAGCGAAGATGGGTAATTTTTGGGAGCCTACATCAGGCATGTTCCATTCCCAAAGTACCGTGCTGCCACTAAAGTCGTTCTCCATATCGGTCATGTCTGAATAGCGCATCAAACGTAATTGTAAATTGGCCTTTGCGCTTAGCGTATTCCCTTGAAAAGGAAATATTTTTATAGATAGTTTTTGTTCTCCACTTTTTAAAATACTTAGATTAATTGGTAGCCTTACGGAGTACGCAGGAAATTCATCATAATAAAGACCTGTTGGGCCATCATTCATTCTAATATCATAATAACAATTTTGACTATTTACTTGAAGATAATACCCAGGTCGCTTTTTACTTAAATATTCATAATCTTTATAATGGTCCGTAATTTCTGTATCCACTTGGTCATAATCCACTTTATGCTGTCCGTTGGCTACTAGTGCCAAAAGTAAAATAGAGAATAAACTAAAAATTGTTTTTGAACTCATATGGAAAAAATTATTGATGAATAGTAAGGATTAAAATGAGAATTCTAAATTAAATTTTCATGTTAGTTTTTATAGTACCCTTTGGTTAGTTGCTGCTCGTAAATTTTATATAACCTTGAGTGATTAGCTACTGTAAAACCAAGAACATTGCACAAAACCGCTAGCCAAGCTAAAAATAACTTTAATCCGCCAGGAATATAAGAAGCCATAACGCCGACCACCAAAGATCCGAATAGCCATGTGGCTATGACACATACGAAAACCAGCCATAGAAACTTTTTCTTTACTTCCGTTCGCATAAAAATAGCCAATATTCTAGCTGGAACAATAAGCAATAGAACACCAAAAAATGCTACGGACTTAATAATACTTGTATTTATATTGATTTCTTTTAACCAATCATAATACTCAAAACTGAACTCCATCATACTTTTTTTCTGTTTGAGTAATTTGTAATAATTCTTTGTTTTTAAAGCCAAAAGATTTCGCTATTAATACATCAGGGAATTCATTTATTCCAATATTATAGAGATTGATGCTATCATTATAAAGTTCCCGACGATCGGCTATATGGTTTTCTAATTCCGAGACTCTTGATTGCAGTGCCGAAAAAGAAGCGTTCGCTTTTAACTCGGGGTAATTTTCAGAAACCACCATTATAGAAGCTAAGCTTTTGTTTAATGCATTAGATGTTTTTATTTTCTCTTCTTTATCACTGGCACTCAAATACTGCGTTCTCAATTCCGTCACCTTAATTAATAGGTTTTCTTCATAGCGCATATACCCCTTTACAATTCTCACCAATTCTGGAACTTCATCAGCGCGTTGTTTTAATAGCACATCAATATTTGCAAAATTCTTATCGGTATTAGCTCTTAACATAACCAAGCGGTTGTAAAGCGAAACTATTCCTCTGACAAAAAATAGGAGTATAAGTGCTATAATAATGATGAATAAATAGGGCTTCATTTTTTTTAGTTTATAATTGAAATGGTAGTGATTCCTTTAAATTAAATACCTCTAAGAGCGACTTGAAAGAAAAGAGTAATTCGTTTTCATGCACGGTGATTTCACAAGTTAAAATAACGCTGATACAGGCAATCAAAATCAAAAGATATTTTACAAATGATTGTTGTAAGGGTCGCAATAAATTCCACTGTTCTACATGCTCATAAGTAGCAACGCCAAATACATCTTTTGAAGGGTCTTTTTCAATGAATACCTCTTGATTTCTATTCGTAGCTTTACCAATAAGCAACACCTTCGTATTTTCTTCTAATAAAAACAACTGAAAACGTCTATCACCAGCGGAATAAGAGTATTTAGATTCTGGTAAATCTATCAACTCAAGATCATCTCCTGATACCGTAATGACGCCACTGCCATCATTTATCTGAAATGAATTACAGACCGTTTCCTTTGAAATATTGCTATAACTTATTTTTCCATTTTTATCCCTATTTATGGCATCTACTTTATAGAGGTATCCAATGCAAGGCACTTTTTTTATTGCAGATAAAACGGGTTCTATGAGAATCGTTTTTCCTGAAACTTCTACTAAGCCCATAGCTAGAGATCTAATTTTAGAGGTTGGCAAAACACCCTGTAATTCATAAAAAGTATTCTTTGAACTTGGTGTAAGTATTTCTCTAAGGATAACAAAGGCTGTAATTAAGATAATTCCATAAGGCCAAGTAATCATGATAAGAGGCATGGCTACAATAAAAGCGATGAATCCCCAAATAGAATTTTTGTTTCTGATAGCTTTTACAACACCTCCTATAAGCATTAATGCTAGAAGAATAGGGAAGTTTACCAAACAGGCAAAAGGTACATAACCGGGATCTAAAATAACTGTTATCACCACGATAAAGGGCGGAATGATAAATAAGGGCCAGATTACGGGAAATTTGACTCCGTATAGACTTTTTAATACTAAGTAATAAAAAAGACCAAAAATACTAGAAAATATAGTCAGAAAGACCATAAAAACAGTGTCCATATTATCTACTCTGAAGGTTTCTAGCACGTAATTAATGGGATATTGATTATGATGAAGCGGTTAACTTATAAACCTTTATATTTTAAGTGCTCTAAGTTACTTAATAATTGAAAATAAAAGTGAGCCTCTCTTAAATTATCAAGGCCGGATAAACACAGTAGGTAAGGAGCCCCATTATTTTCATAAATAAACACCAAGTAAAATCTATCATCGTTTTCGTTAATAATAAACCCTTGGTCGGTTTTATGCACTATTTCTATTTCATGGAAGATACTTAAATCTCTTAATGATTGTTTCAACGGTTTATGAATTGTATCTTCTTTTAAATTGATTTTTGTGTTTACAGTAACAGTATTTAACTCCTTAAATACTTTATTTATGGTACTATCGCGAACAATTAATGCGTTAAGGATATAGTCTTTGAGTTCAAAAGCAAACCTTATATCTTCAGAAAATTCCATACTAAGTTCTGGTATGAAATCTCTTATAGTTGCAAAAATTTTTCTTTGATGGCGGGAGATTAAATTTTCAAAATTAGTCCAATCAATTTCTTCGGGCGCATTTTTCGTATTGTGGAAGTTTTTTGTCAATCGCAATTTAGCCAAAGAGTTGGAAAATAAATCTTGCTCTGGTAGCTTCCTAAATGGATTTTCTTTCTGAACACTATGGAAGACTTCTAAGCGTTTTATAGCTTCTAAATAGGTGATATGTAATACGTGGTGTTCACCTCTTTCACCATAAATGATACTGTTTTCATCTACATAAAAAATAGTGCTGTCATCCAAATTATGAATAATATCTTGGGCTATTAATTTTATATCATAAGACTGTGATTTTTCCCAGGGAAGGTAATAGAAGAAATCCATATCTAAAAAAGTCAGGGTATGGGGAACATACCTATCGTTGACTTCTATTCTAGAAAATCCTGGTAGCCTACCGTCAATAGTAATAGAGCCAAATGTCATTCTGTCTAGGCTGCCTTCTAGGCTTTCCCTAAATCTGTATCGAACGGAGGTAAGTGCGTTAAAATTTTCTAATTTAATGACTTCGGTTACTGTTTTTCTATTTAAAAACTCAATAATTTTTGTACTATCATAAATTTCTTCAAATGATTGCATGCTATCATACTCGTATAGATTTTCTGCTTCAATTGGCACAAAATGTGTATCCATTTTTAGTAGGTCGGCACAACCAACGCTGAAGATAAAAAGGAATAAGAAAATGAGTTTATAGAGTAGTTTCATGGTGTAGTTTAATGTCCACTATAGCCATAAATAGCACTGTGGAAATAGGCTATAATTCCAATAGCGCTATGCTTAAGTATTAATTAGATGTTTAAAATACAAGCAACTAATTAAAGTATTTGTAAATTTTCAACAGTTAATGCTTTTCCTTTAGGAAGGTATAAAAATAAAGTATCAAAATTTACTATTATTCTTCCACTTTCTAAAGTTGTTAAAAAATAAAAAGCTGATTTACCTTTGAGCCTTGGGTCTCGAGGTGAAATTACAGGGTGACGAAAGGTGACAATCTTATTATTTCCAAAAAATTGCATTTCATAACTTTCTAAAGGTTGAATTCTTTTATCCTTTTTCGTAACTATATTTATATAATTATCATAATACTCTTGAATTAATTCTTTGTCCTTATAATCAGAGATATCTTGTCTTAAAGATTGATTCAAAAATTCTAATTGTATTAATTTATCAACATTATTTTCCTGATAATATTTTTTGATCTGTGCATATTTTTTTAAAACTACAGCTTCCAGCTCTTCTTTATCATATTTTGTTAAATCTTGTCCATTGCTCCAGCTTTCAATTTCATAAGGAACGGTTGCTTCAAATGTAAATGTATATTCATAATAAGGTAAACCACTGCCTATAAATTCTCTTGTTCCTTTTTTAGTTAAACTTTCATGTTTCACAACTAAAATTTCATCACCAATGCGTGTTCCGGTCTTTATATCTTCATACTTAATAATCTCTATATTCATTGAAGTATTTTTTAACAGCGTATGAACCGTGTCCCCTTTACCGTAGGTGTTTACCATTAAATCTTCTAGCGGGTACAACCTATACGTAATAGTTTGGGTACCACTTTTTAAAATTGCAGCATTAATTGGAATAGGAGTTCCTAACTTTTGTAAATCATAGTTTTTATGTATAAGATAACCATTTACTAAAATTTCATAAACGCAACTGTTTTGTAAAGGTCTAATGGCATACACTGGGTTTTTGTCATAAACTTTAACCTTGCTGGCAATATAGTCTACTACATTACTTGAATTAATATCTTCTATAGCTGTGGGTAGGGCAGTAGTTGCTTTAGCATCTTTTGGTTGTTGGGCAAACCCCAAAAGCGTAAAAAAACCTACTGTTAGTACTACTAATTTGTCTAATAATCTCATCCTTATCATTAAAAAAATAAATATACTGAAAATATATTCTCCACTATAGTCCGTCTGCAAGTAATAGCTTTTTATTTTTTTTTAATTCTAAGAAAACAATCTTGTTACTATAGGAAGCTTTATGGTGTATTATAAAATTACTGATTCTAGACTATTTCTAAGCAATAGCGTTCTTAATAGGTTAATCCTGTTTAGTTTATACTTTTATCTAAAATATGGGGACTAAGAAACAAAATGTCCAGTTGCTAGATTTTGAAATTTAGAATTTTCACTTACTACTTAAAAGAACAAAAGCTATCTGAATGGATAGCTTTTGTAGTTGTTTCTTGCGCTGCAGGGCACTCGTTACAAACGAGGGCTAGCGCTATTGAAATAGGCTATAATTCCAATAGCGCTATGCTTATGTATTACTAAATGTTTAAAAATACAAGCAACTAATTAAAGTATTTGTAAATTTTCAACAGTTAATGGTTTTCCTTCAGGAAGAAATAGATAAACTCCTTTAAAGTTAGCTATTATTATACCACTATCTTCTGTGTTTAAAAAATAAAGAGCCGCTTCACCTTTTAGTCTGGGATCCATTGGTGAAATCACGGGATGACGAAAAGTGACAATTTTATTATTTCCAAAAAATTGCATTTCATAACCTTCTATCGACTGAAATTGTTTATCTTCTAAAATTACATCTGCGTAGTAATTATCCCAATATCTTTTGATTGTTTCTTTATCTTTGTAATCAGAGATGTCTTCTCTTAGTGATTTGTCTAAATATTCAACTTGCACTAATTTATCAATATTTTTTTCTAAATATAATTGTTTAATTTGCGCATATTTTTTTAAAACTACAGCTTCTAACTCTTTCTTATCATATTTTGTTAAATCTTGCCCATTGCTCCAGCCTTCAATTTCATATGGAACGGTTGCTTCAAACGTAAAGGTATATTCATAATAGGGCAAGCCACTACCTATAAATTCTCTTGTTCCTTTTTTTGTGAAACTTTCATGCTTCTCAACTAAAATCTCATCACCAATACGTGTTCCGGTTTTTACATCTTCATATTTGATAACTTCAATATTCATAGAAGTATTATTTAATAGTGTATTAATCGTTTCTCCTTTACCGTAGGTGTCTACCATTAAATCTTCTAACGGGTACAACCTATACGTAATCGTTTGTATTCCACTTTTTAAGATATAGTGATTAATTAAAAAAGGAGTAGCTAATTTTTTTAAATCGTAATTTTTATAAGCAAGATGATCATTTATTAAAACTTCAAAAACGCAACTATTTTGTAAGGGTCTAATAGCGTACATTGGGTTTTTGTCATAAACTTTAACCTTGCTGGCAATATAGTCTACTACGTTTTCTGAAGTTACCTCTGCTGGAGGTATATTCTTAGGTTGAGAATATCCAACAATTGTAAAAAATATGGCGAACAGTTTTAAAATAAGTAATCTCTTCATTAAAATAAAATATAGTTAAATATATATTCTTTCTATACTTAATAGATTTTAAGTTATAGGAATTAAAATAAGAAAGCAAGTACAAACAGAAATTGAACTCTCCTTTATCCTTCATATGAGGCTTGGGCTAGTTTTTAATGCTCTAGTAAACCAATGGCATCAGTTTTCAGGAATATAAAAGACCATAGAAGCTTTATTAGTTGTTCCTTACCTTGTTGTGCACACTTTATTAAGCAGTTCTAGCGCAGTTTGTATTACATATTGTTAAAATAAATAAATTAATATTACTTTCTTATAATTTCAAAAGTATCACTACCTATAGTTTTATAAAGTAAAAAACTATAATACCAATAATCAGTTTCTGTTTCCGCGATCAGTCCTCTATTTTTAAATTGATTAATTCTTTCTAATTTGACTAATTTTCCATTACCATATATTTTCATTGTATATTCCTCTTCACTTAAAGGCCACATATTACCTTTACAATCACTAATTAACTCTTTTTTTACAGATTCTGACCAGTAAGTATTTACATCTTTAATATATAAACAAACTGCCATTTCCAAGTATTTTTTCTTATTTATACTAATATACTCGTCAACTTTTCCCAGATTTAAAAGATCTCTGATTTTATTGTATTCTTTAAAAACTTCTTTTTTTAGTTCATCTTTATTAAGATCTTCTAAATTCTGTCCATTAGACCACCCTTCTAATTCATAAGGTAGTGCATCTACGTTGAGTTCAAAAGTTTGCTCCCAAAACAGTACCGGTTCTGGTGGAGCTACAATTAAAAGCTCATTATTTTGATAGTCCAATTCGCCTTCGTAACCTAATGGTTTTTCCTTATTCTTTACATAATTTAGAAAGTAAATATTCCATTTAGAATATTTACTATTATAAACATGATTTGGTTGCAACAAGCCATCTACTGAATCTGGTCTAGGTAAATAACATACTTTTAATTTATGCTTTCCATTTTTTAAAAGATACTGATTCAATTCTATTGTAGAATTCATACCGCTCTCATAATTGCGCTCTATTGGTATATCATCTAAATATATCTCATAAGGAGTTTTTGCGTTTATATGAATAGCGTACGTGATTTGCTTTTCTTTAGGTACGACATTTATATTTTCTACTTGTGCTATTCCTTGTTCCCTTTTATGTTCTTGCGCACGTACTATGTTAATTAAGCATATAAATAAGAGTATAGTGTTTTTCAATATCAATATTTTTTAATTTACACTTATTTGCTAAAAGATTTTGTATATTAATTTTGGATGTAATAGTAATAAATAAAATAATTCAAACAATGTGAAAAATAGTCTTCTCCTGTTTGCAATATCTATTAAAACTCAATATAGTTGTATTGTGTAATTTTCATTATTTTTCGTGATAATAAGATCTTTACAGTGCCTGATTTTTAATTAAAATATCCTCACCATTTGTTATGATTCACCCATTTTATAGTATGTTGAGGAGAGCATATTGCATTTAATTCCCGCTATATACTTCATTAATTTTACGATATCTTTTACCTTCAATACTTAATGTACATTTAAAATTTTCTTCTTGAACATAGCTTGGAATATGGATAATGTACCAAAACAGTTTTTCATCTTTCCATGTATAATTAATATCTCCATCTTCCTCTACAATAGTAGGAGCTCCAAACTGAATGATTAAACTATCTTGCAATGTATTAAAATTCTCCTTGCCGTCTATTCGTAGGGTAACAAGTCCCAGATCATCATCAAAATAAGTGCAGCTAAAATTTTGAATTGGGATGTCTAAAATTGTTAGTTTAGGAATAGAATCTACAGGGTAAAAATAATTTGTGGATCTAAATTCACCATAATCTGATTCCGAAGATGCTGTATCATTTAAATAGTATTGTATAGCCTCTGGATTTTTATCCGTTATAATTTCAGCGATATCTAATCCTCTATCTGTGTCTTGACAATTAACTGGGGATAATCCCAAAAGGGATATGGTAATTAAAAGAAAAATATGTTTCATAAGAATTATTTATGTTTAATTGGGTTTGATATGGCTTCTAAATATCTTAATGTTCCCTCTTCGTTTTTCTTTTTAGCAAATTCTTTAAAGCTATAATTTTCATTTTTGTTAATTCTATCTTCTAAATAGTCTTTGTAGTGTCGATAAAGACTTTGAGTAAAACTAGTTACTATTTCTTTATTTTTTTTCAAGAATATAAAGAGTAGTAGTTTCTGTATCAATATCACGAATATTCTTATTGTATTCATGAGAAAAAAATAAAATATTATTAGAATAAAGCGATAATTTTTAATATTATATTCTTTTGGTATATATTTATATAGTACTTATTTTTTCAATTGAAGCAAATCTAGCGTAATTAAAAAATGCTAATGTCAATTTTTCTATTTAAATTATTTGGAATTGTGATGAATTTTTAGGGAGATAAAAATCAAGATCCAACATTAATTCTTCATTAATTTCTAAATTCATAAGACTAAGAGCTGGTTCACCGTTTGCTCTTTTTAATGACGCTATTTTATTATAAGAAGAATAAACAATGATACAATCATTTGGTATTTGAATTTTATTAAAGCCACCTTTAATATCGATTATTAAACTATTCATTCTAGCATTTCTATCTTCCTTGGCTAAATAAAGTGCTTTTTGAATATTATTTTCTTTAAGTTCCATTAATTTTAATAAACCATCGAAATTTCTAGATTCTATAATATTAGCAATATTGCTATATGTTTTTCTTAATTTTTCATATAAATCTTTTACCTCTTTGAGATCTTGCCCTTCTTTCCAAGAGTCATTTAATTTAAAAGGTACAGTTGCATCAATACTATAGGTATTTGTTAATACAGTTTTAGGTTTACTATTATCTACTTTAGGTGCTTTATATCCTCCTAGGTTTTCTTTTAGCTTGAACCCATTAGAAACATCATAAAGTAGAACATCATAATAAAATTCTGCAGTATTCCTTAAATGTATTTCGCCAAAAACGGGTAAAATACGAACAGTAATTATTTGTTTACCCAAATCAGTTATTGCATAATTAAAAGGTATAATTGTCATTGCCTGTTCCTCTAAATTAAGGGTGACAACGATAATATCATTTACTCTAATTTCAAACATGCATTGAGCCGCACTAAATTGAATTACATAATGTGGTTTTTCCATTTATAAATTTTATAGAGTTTGAGGTGTTTTTAAATAATTAAATAATATTATGAAGTTTATTACCTCTGTATTTTATGGAGAATATTTTAAATATCGCAGAATAAAAAGGTTTAAATTTTAATGATTAACAGGATCAGATATAGCTTTTAAATATCTTGATGTACCATTTTCGTTTTCTTTTTTGGCAAACTCTTCATAACTATACTCTTTTCCATCAAGTTTTCTACGTTTTAAATATTTTTGATAGTAACTATAATTAGCTTTAGTATACTTATCAAGTAGTTCCTCATCATTATAATCAATAATGAAAAGCAAACCCTCTTCAACAGGAATATTATTAATTTCACCGCCGTAATTATGTTCAAATAAATATATGTTACCAGATAATTTGTCTTCCCATACACTATAACTAGCAAAAGAAATACTTTCATAATAATTTGGCTTCCCAAATTTTTTCAACAAAATTTCATGTAATAATTTTGTTTTCTCAGTTTCGAAGCTTGTCATTTTTATCAATGACAGTAACTTACTATCATTTTTAACATAAAATAATCCATAATTAGTTGTTTCATTAGGATTGTTAAATGAATTACTTGCTATAATTTCATTATCGAATATCAATAAATTTGGATCATAAGATCTATATATAGAATATCCCGTTTCCAGTACAGAATTAAATTCAGCTATATTGTATCTTTCGTTAATTAATAGATTATCTGCAAGAGGTAGTTTTAGATTAAGAATATCCATTTTAGTTTGCGAATTGCAAGAAGTAATTAATAAGCTTAATAAAATTACTGTTTTTGTAATAGTTTTCATTAGTGTTCTAATTTAAGATTTAAGATTTATAATTTCATATTTTTGCTTCTCATCAAAAATTTCTTCTAAAAGATCTGTTTCTTTCCAAAATCTTTTATTCCATTTTTTATTTAAAGGTGTCCAATCTCCACTATGCTTCTTGTAAGTAAATTTAACTTCAATTAAGATAACTGCGGTTGCTGTACATTCTTGTAATAATAATATCGGTTCTAAAAATAAGCCAACATTTTGTTCAAATTTTACTCTACCGCCTAGAACTATTCCTAATTTACCTGAAGCAGCAGTTATTTTTCCAGTAGCTTCGCCAGTTACTCCGATAGCTTTTCCTTTTTTAACTCCAGTTTTAATTATGACTACTTTACCAGTTAGTTCAACCCCTACGGATAATTCAACACTTATTTTACTGTCCATCATAAAGGCAATTTGAGTATCTCCTTTACTTTCGGTATTAAATTGTCCATCTATACTTCCATTTATTGAACTACTTAAAATTGCATCTATCCACATCTTAAAACTGACAGAAATGCGCTCAGAATCATATCCACGTTCAGCCCAATCTCTAATCATCAAAAATAAATCTGCAGCAGCAGTATTACCTGTGGTAGCAACAGACGCACCCTTAACGACAAGCCCAAGTAAATCAAATGTTATATCGAGACCTATTATTGGTTCAGCCTTTAAATATATTTTTATTAAAGTTCCAATTTTAGTGTTAACCTTACCGTAATCAGAAGCTCTATCAAGTTGCCACTCGGCTCCTAAAGATACATTTGGGGGAGTTACCTCTATTTTAACCCCTACTTTTTTTGAAGCTATTTTTTTAGCTTTACCTCCTGTAAATTCAGCTATTGTACTTGAAATTCCTTTTAAACTTGTAAAGAGATTGTATAATTTTTTAAAGCTATCTTCATAAGTATATCCTACAGCAAAATTTTCATCATACGTATCTTCTCCTGTCTTATTCCAATTGGCATTAAGAGCAAATCCAAAAGCTGCTTCAGTTTTTTTCCATCTTTTCTGAGCTGCAATTTTACCAGATAGTGATCGCATTTCTTCAACTCCCTTAGTATCTAAACCTGACCATTTAACCCCTAATGGGTTTTTTAATTTCCCAAAAACATGAAAATCCCATTTTATATCAGGGTAAACATCAAGTAGAACCGTTGCTTTTTTTTCATTACTATAGTATCTGCAACTATTAATATAATATAAAAATTTGTTAGGAGTTACTTTATGAGGTAAAATAAAATCTAAGGGTATTAATTTAAATTTTGTAGAATCTGAATATATCTTGTGGTTTACTTTGTTATTTGGATAATGATTGGGAAAACTCTTTATTCCTTGAATAGATTCCACAACATAGACCAAGTCGTCATGTTTTTGTTTAAACCCTCTTCTTAAACAAGATTTAACTTTATAATTGTCAACTTTTAATAGAAAATCTTTTTTTAAATTTATATCAGGTGCTATAGCACTTAATTTTATACTTTCTGCATCTCCACCATGAACATTAAATTGGATTGTTACCCTTCTGTTCATTTTGTGTTGAGCCTCACTAATATTCTCTCCTTTAATATATAATCTTCTTTTACCGTAGCCTTTTGCAGTAATTCGAGTACTAGATACTCCTTTTTCAACTAAGTAGTTTACCGCAGAAATTGCTCTTTGGTTTGATAGAGTATCATTGTATTCGTGACTCCCTCTAATATCACAATGTGCTCCAAGGGTACAAGGAACAAAAGGGTTGTCTAATAAGAACGTTGAAATATTATTTAAAACTTCTTTCGCACTAGGTGTTAGATCCGATTTTTCAAATTTAAAATATATGTATTCAGATATTGCAAATTTAGTTTTGCTAGTTTCTTCTATTTTTAAGTTTCCTTCATCAAATAAAACAATTTCATTGAGATCATCCTTTATAGCAATAGTTTTAAATCTGCATGGCTCATAACGTTCTAAATTTATCTCAGATTGATCAACTTTAGCAGGTAATGTACTCGTTGACTTTTCAGTAGTTCTTTTAGTGATGTCATTTTTAAACACTACAAATTCTGCGATTCTCTTCTTTCCGCTCAAATTATTAATTAAATAACTTTTACCTAGTATTTTTACTTTAATGTAATATTCTTCATTGTCTGTTCTTAAATATCCAGTTCCTGCTCTCCACTTAAATGTGTCTTTTATTAACAAGTTTATTTCGCCACTATAGCATTTTGCTACATAGTTAGCTACATGCTGATCATCTCCTATTTGGTCATTATAAACCATAATATTTAATCTACAACCATTCAATCCTTCAGTTTCTAAGTGAAGCCATATATCATCTCCAAATTTATTCGGTTTAGTTTTTAAACTAGCGCCCGTTTTAGATTTTCGCCATTCTGCTTTAGTAATTTTTTCAGGAGCATAGCCTTGTATTAAAATACGGTTAGGTTCTTTGTTAATTGGTTCTCCTATAAAAGCTTCTACGTGATAAATTTGTGGCCCGCAAAATTTAGCTTCAACTTTCGCTCCCATTATATCACCAGTATAATCATTTTTATGCTGACTAGAAAATGGTCTTTTTTCTCTAGGCTTAGCTATCCATTTTGGGCGTAAACCCTTAGACTTAGAATCTTTAAAAGCTATTATCTCAATTTCACAATTGGCTTTGACCTTTATATAGGAAGGAAATTTTTTTCCGCCACCCCAAATAATATTTTTATCATCAGGATTTACAAGCCCTAATTTTTCAATTCCGTTTGACATCTTAATAAAATTTAGGATAAAATTATTTCATCTTCTAGCTCAGGACCCTGAAGGTCTTCCATAGTAACTAATGGATTAATTTGTTCTACTACTGCATTTTCTTCTGAACTTATATTCTGTTCATTAGTTTGCCCATGCTGTAATATACTAATACAAGGACTACCGCCCATTGGACAAGTAGCTTTACTATCTTCCAAAAGTATTTGCCCGCCATTAGCTAATTCAACATTTTCATATGCGCCGTCCCATTGCGTTATAACAATCTGACAAGGTTTGAAACTACTTCCCGTTGGTTGCATCTTACATTGTCCAAAAGTATTTTTTTCGAAGGTACTACCACCAAGTTCCATTGTTGAAGCAATAAGTTTATTACTTGCTTTGCTATCGTTAGCGTATATTTTATTTTGAGACATCACCTTTAACTTATCAGGAAAATCTCCAAACTGACATTCACACAAAGCTCCTTGAACAACCATATATTTACTACTCATATCACACTATTCTAAAAGAAACATTTTAACGACCACTTTTCTAGTATTTCCAAAATTTAAATTAAACTCGGCATATATCCCTTCAATAATTTTTGAAATATTATTTAACTGATATGTTATTTGGCAATTACCTTTATCTTCAATACTATCTGAATTATAAATAGGGTAGTCTAATTTCTGTTCTAAATCGGTTAAACTTCTTTCATCTTCTATTTCACCATCCATAATTATACGATACTCATTTTCTTTTAAATGATTCTCGTCTAATCGTTGATTTACTTTGAAACAAACTTGTTTAGATGTTCCTACGATAGGAAACTTGAGCGTACTTTCTATTTTATAAAAGGCAGTGTAATATTTAAATATAGGTTGAAAGTATAACGATAAAAAAAAATCATTTCTCATCTTCTCAATAAATAGTTCTTCGAAGCTCATAGATTTATCAAACACATTTATGTACTTAATAACGCTTTCATTTTTATATTTAGATAACAAGCTCTTCTTTTTCTTGTGCCAGCGTTTTTTTATTTCATCAAAATTTCTAATTGTTTTAAAACCACCAGAATGATTGCATTGTACTTCTAAAGGATACAGTGTTTCACTAACTTCAATGGATATATCTTCGATAAAGTTTTGAGGGCTTTTATCGTTTATATATATATCTTTAAATCTATTAATTTTAAAAATATGTCCACTATAATTTTTATTGCCTAAATATTCATAACTGTATTTAAATTTTAAAAAATTCATTTTAGATTCTGATTGAAATTCAATCATACAACCATAAATACCTTTAAAACCTTGAGGTTCTAACTTTACATTGACAGCCTCTAGTAAATTAATATTTGATAAGTTTTCAGACATTTTTAAAACAACTTAACCTTTTCTTTACTCTGTATATCAACAGTTTTTCCAGAAGCTAAAGTCAAATTTTGATCTTTACTATCAAGTGTTATTTCGTCAGCAACAGTTTCACTTACCTTAGCATCAATCATTAAGTTCTCTTGAACTATTAAATTTTTATTTTTTGTCATTATGTTGAGATTTTCTCCAACACTATTGGTAAAATCTTTTCCTGCAGTAATGTTAATGTTTTCTTCAGCGCTAATAGTAATGTTTTTAGCATTCAATAACATTGATTCTTTTGCAGATACACTTACATTATTCTCTGCATTTATAGAGACATCATTATTTGCGTGTATAATTATATTATTTGCACTCGTATTTATACTAAATAAATTCTCATTCTTATCTTTTATAGTAATCATCTCCCCACCATCTGTATCATTTAGTTCAATAATATGCCCACTGCGGGTCATGATGGCTTTTATATTGTTATCGGCATCCGCAACACCACTTTTGGCACTGCTATTAAAGCCAGCACTCAATACATACGGTTTTTCAGGGTTGTTATTTTCAAAACCTACGAGTACTTCTTCGTCTAGTTCAGGAATAAAGTAAAAACCCTTGCCGTTACCACCGTATGGGGTATTCATTTTTATCCATGGGGTAGAGGTGCCCATTCTGCGTTGCCAACCGAACTGTACTTTTACACGTCCTAATCCATCAGGGTCATTGTTATCTAAAACAACACCACGTTGTTCTTCTGCAGAGGGCGTAGCAAATACCGCACTGTAATGTGGGTGTTCTGTGCCTTCTGGTACCCCTTCAAAATGATTTTCATAATTACCACTATGATCAAAACGGTGCGCTACTTTGGTAACCATATAGGATCCAAAAGCATCTCTACGTGTTTTATCAGAAAAACTAACGCCTTCAATGGTTAAATTATCACCCACACGCAAACCAACAATCTCTGAAGATCCGTTGGCAATAATCATATTCGCTGCTTTAGATAAGGTATCTACTTTTGCTACATGGTCTAAACCTTGCTGTCCGCTATATTCATTCTGGTTGTGATTCCAGGAGTAATTTTCTTTTTTAGCAAATAAACCCTCAGATTCATTTTTTACATGCCCGGCATACATATGTCCGCTTTGTGCATTGTAAGAAGAGGAAACCGATTCTAAGTCACTATCATTGACCCAATCTTTAGACGTAAAGCCACTATTTTGGGATTGCAGAGTCGTAGAGAGTCCGAAGGTTTGAATATCCTGACCATATACGCCGCTGAATTGTTTATCTCCTGTACGTCCTACGCAAAAGGTTCTCCCATTGTCATACATCCAAACGCCATAACGTGCACACATACGTTGTAAGAATGAAAAGTCGGACTCATTATATTGTACCGTATAAGGCAAACGGATGTTAGTACCACTTCCTATTTCCATTTTAAGAAGGTCAGTGGAATGTCCGTTAAACGTATCACTCACTACTTGGCTAAAAGAAGACCCTTCTTCATAGCTAAAACATTGCACGGAGCGTGAGAGTAAAATACTAGCTCCTTGTCCTGATAGTACAATAGCGCCAGAAGCACCAATACCTTTTTGTAAGGCTACCGAAGTAATAATCCCCACATATTCTAATTCGCCATCATTGACCCCTATAGATATTTTTTTACCCGAATAATTAATAGAATTATTCATGAGTGTACCGCTGTATCCTTCGGTAGCATTGGTTTGAAAAACCACACTAAAAGAGCTGTGGGTACCCATGGATTGTTCTATAGAAACCTTATAACCAGATTTAGGAAGAAAACGTTCTCCATCGATAATAAGCACTGGGGTAATCATTTTAGGCATGGCTGTAGAATTTAAAACGTTAAAATAGACACAATCAACGAGCTTAACAAAAAATACACCCGTATTTCGATGAATTACAATATAAATTATAGATTATTAGCTATAAAAAACACGGAAAGGAAGTACATTTGCAGACCTTGATTGGAGGCCTATTAGCACTTCTTTCTTTAAGTGTTCCCAACTTTCTTCATCATATACGGCATCTTCATGCTTGGTAATGTATACATCTGTAGTTGGCGTATACCCAACACCTTCATCTAAAGCAACAACTACACCTTTTTCTATGGTTACTTTGGTAATACTATCTTTAAAAATACCAAAGCAATGTTGAATAATATCCTGTCGTGTAATTATTTTTCCTTTAGAAAGAATATGCTCCCTGTAGGCATATATTTTTTCACTAGCATTCGGTTCATCTTTACCACCAATAGTACCGGTAATAAAGGTTAGCGAATTTGTTAAAAATGCGGTACCCGAATACTGCACTAATTGTACATATGGGTTTATTTTATTGGCCTTGTCACCAGCAGTACTCCAGTAATTTGTAAAGACAAATTGATCTTTATTTTTATTAATGCTATTTTTATTGATAACCAGATATGGAATTTTATTTCTGGTAAAATCTCTTAATTCTATCTGTTGATCAATCCTAGAAATTATCTGTTTAAGATCTTTTAAATTAGTATTAATAAAATCATCATTCATAGCATTAAACGCAATACTATCTTCTTTGAGCAAATCTATGGTGTAATTTAAAAGTTCTGAAGCATCACGCTCATCAAAACGAGAAACGCCACCAAAACGCAGATATGCCTGTGTACTAGTAGCCGTGTCTTCTTTTTTTCGATCTTGAATAAAATACGTGTTACCACTATCGCCTTTTATATCTTGCACATCAAAAAAGAAATCTCCATCGACCTCTAGTGGTAAAATGTTAAAATACGGTTTTAAGCGTCTATTGGTTTCATGTCGTTTTTTATTCAACACAGGAAAACAATTGATATGGCAATGTAAATTATCTAGCATTTGACTAGATACAATAGAAGAAAAAGAAATCTTGATCCACAATAGTGGTGTTTTAAATTCTTTTAAATCTTTCTCACTTAAAAACGTCTCAAAATCTTCTGGATAGTCTCTTAAATTACTCTTTACATCAATAGCATCTGTAATGGTATAAAAATGATCTTGGTAAAATTCTTTTACATAATTCTCGTAGAACTTAATCTTACTCTGTATAGACTCATTGATATAGGTATTTAAATCTTGCCCGGCGAATTCTAATTCGTTGTACCCGTTAACCACCTCTAATGGGTTACCATTTAAAGACCATTTAGATAAACCTAATTGGTGCGTTAATACATTTTTTTGAGAAAAATTAAGCAAATCAAAATAACAAAGTAAGTCTTGGATAGATGTTACTTCATCATCTGGTTTTATTCCTAAATAAATACTTGAACCATCTGCAGCGCCCACAAAATTCTCTTTGAGAATAAAAGGGATGTTCCGGTGGTTTTTATGTGAAGCAATTTTTTCTGGATAGGCGATATAGTCTAAACTGCAATTGCTAATTTTAAAATCTCCTGCAGGAGCAAAGAAAAAATCTTCAAAATCGTTTTTACCATTCTCCCTGAAAATTGGCATTCTCTTTCGGTGGTAAAATTCTGAACGTTCATTAATATTAAGAGTACTGTCTATTGGCAATGCATGCATAACGGCATGGGCAGGCCTAGCGGTTACAGAAACTTGGGGCGTTAGTAAATCTACCAAGCGCTCTGTAATTCTTGTTCTACTAGATTTTATGGTATCTGAAATACGTTCAAATTCATGCGCACAAGCATCAAAAAGTATACTGACAATTGGATCAAGGGAATATTCAATTTCCATTTCATCCATTCCCCATGTATCGGCAGCCCTTCTAATTAACCGTTCTTTTATTTCTTCTTTACTTAATGATTTCATTCAGGAGTATGTGTTTACTTATAAGATAGTGGTGCTAAATAATAATCTCCACTAAAATAATACGGTTCGTTGGTTTTTAATAATGTTCCTGTAATTGTAATATTTAGATATTTTTTCAATCGTACTTTATTAGAATTTTCAGATACACTTTCTTGCAAATTAATGGTCAGATTTGTGTTGCCTAATCGCTTTTCATAGGTTTCTATTTGATTGGTAAGCGATCTTTTAATTTGCTCTTTTAAAACATTAGCATTTACTAACAGGTCAAAATCTGTCTCCCATATTTCACTACCAAAGCCTTCATCAAAAACATATTCTTCAAAATAGGTGGTTATAATGATGCTTATAAATTGTGATATAGATTCTTGTAGCGTTATTTTTCGAAGTTCTTTCTTCTCAAAAAAACGCTTAAAATCAAAAGGAGCTTCGTAGTACTGTTTTGCCATTTAGCCTAGTTTTACTTGGTTACTTCAAAAACAACTACAGTGTCTTTTAAGCTGATTTTTACAGTTTGTGGTGCTGTAATCTCACCAGAGATAATCATACGAGACAAAGGTCTTTTTAATTTGTTTCGGATTACCGCTTTTAAAGGCCTAACACCATACGTAGATGAAAAACCATCTAAGGATAAAAAGTCTTTTGTTTCTTTATCAATATCAAGTGTAATTCCCAATTTATTTGCTAAAACAAGCAATTCTTTTTTAAGATGTAAGTCAAAAATAAGAGGTGCATTTTCTTTCGAAATAGGGGCAAAGGGAATAATCTCTGTGATTCTACCTAAAAATTCTGGCCTAAAATATGGCGCCATTATTTCTAAGATTTCATCAGAAGAGGGTGTGGTTCCATCAGAAATTTTCTCTGCGATAAATTCTGATCCTATGTTAGAAGTAAAAAGAATTACGGCATTAGAAAAATCGCCTAATTTACCCAAACGGTCACTAAGTTTACCTTCATCTAAAATTTGAAGGAATACATCAAAAACGGACTGGTGTGCTTTTTCAATCTCATCAAAAAGTACTATAGAATACGGTTTTTGTCTAATCTTATTTACTAACATACCGCCTTCTTCATACCCAACATATCCCGGAGGTGCACCGTATAAAAGTGCCGCTGAATGTTCCTCTTTAAATTCAGACATGTCAAAACGAATGATAGCGCTTTCATCATTAAATAAAAACTCTGCCAATGATTTTGCTAATTCTGTTTTTCCTGTTCCTGTAGGTCCCGAGAAAAAGAAAGAGCCAATTGGTTGGCCTGCTTTAGAAAGCCCCGACCTTGATTCTATAATAGCTTCTGTAATTGTTTTTACCGCATGGTCTTGACCAATAACACGTTTCTTAAGCGTAGCTTCCATCTCCATAAGACGTTCGCGCTCCTGTGTTTGTACTTTTCCAGCAGGTATACCGGTAATACTAGATACAACAGCTGCTAAATCTTCATCAAAGATTGCTGTTAATTCTTTTGTAGAATGCTCTTCAATAGCTTCTAGAATGGTAGCTAAATAAGCTACTTTATCAGCATAGGAAGGAAAAGATAATAGATCTTCTGTATCATATTTCCCGATAATAATAGGTCCTAATTTATTCTTAAGCTCTATGTAGATCCAATCTATTTCCTCTTTGCGTTGTTCTTCTGATAAGGTTTCTGACTTCTTTTCTAAAAAGGCTAATTTATTTTTTAACTCTTCAACATCTGCAGGTAATGATTGCTGCGATACTTTCGCTGCAGCCATGGTTCTATCTACTAAATCTAGGGCAGAATCTGGAAGGTTTTTTTCTTTTAAATACCGTTTTGAAAATAAAATAGATTCTTTTAGCGTGTCATCAGAAATTTCTAATTGGTGGTGTTTTTTAAATGTTTCACCTACATTTTTTAATATTCTAAAAGCAGTTTCTGTATCTGGTTCTTCTAAACTAACCGATTCAAAACGCCTGCTTAAGGCATCATCAGATGCTATATGCTTTCGGAAATGTTCTGGGGAAGTGACTCCAATAAGAACAATTTCTCCTTTATTTAATTCAGATTTTATAACATTTAATATTCCCTGGCTCGTAGCATTATCTTGCAGTAGGGCATGAAAATCATCCATGACCAAAATAGGCATGGTAAAGGATTTTGCCTGTTCAAATATTTGTTGTAATCTATCTTCTACTTCTCCTTTATAAGAAGCTCCAGATAAGAGTAGGGTAGTGTGTATTTCTAAAAATGTAGCCTCTTGTAAAACATCTACGATTTTCTTTTCAGCAATTAGTACTGCTAAATTTTTAATTAAAATAGATTTTCCAACACCCGATTCTCCTTGGATAATCACGTTAGGTTTAGACTTTCTACTTAAAATTTCGGTAATACTTTTTAATTCCTTATCTCTATTGATAATATGCGCAAATTCTCCAGCACTAGCCAATTTTACAAGATCTGAAGTATATTTGGTCAACACACTAGTATCTGTTGCTTCAGAGGAAGTTGCAGAAGAACTAATTTTAGGGTTGACTTTCCCTTCCGTACCTTTTTGCGTTTCTAAAAGTTGATTGTGACTAACAGGGAGCGATTTTAATTGATCAAAACTAAAGCCTACGCCAGGTGTTATTGCTGCAATGAATAAAACCAATAAATCAACTTCATCCTTACCAAGCTTCCCTTTGATATCTTCAGCTTCTACAAATACTAATTGTACACCAGAATCTGCTTCTACTTCTGTATTTCTAGAAGATCTTTTTGGGGTTTGTTCAATGTTAACTTCTGCCCATTCTTCAACAAAATAAACATCTACACCTAGATTATGGAGTTTACGCAAAAGCGATAAATCTCTATTTAAAGCTGCTTTAATTAAATGTGCAGCGGTGTAATTTTGATGCTGATTTTCTTCTGCAATTTGTGTTGCAATATAAATAGCCTTTTCAACTTCGTTATTCATACTTATTGGTTTCTGTTTATACGTCTGGCTAATTCTAATGCGGTTTCTAAATTTCGTATTTGATCTTCATAATCATCCAATTGCTTATCTAATTTATCAATTTCAGTTTTAGCATTGGCTACTTGTTTTAAATCTCTTTTTGCGTCTAACAATTTCTTATAAGTAAGAATTAAATTCTCATACATGTTCCTGTTTTCAAGAGAGTCTTTTGGAATATCATTCTTAATTTTTACTAAATCAGAATTTATAGATTGTTCTAAAAAGATATTTCCTTGTTTTGTTTTATCTAATGAATCTATTAAAACATCTACACGTTTTAGTTCATTGATAAACTGCTTCTGATACATAAATTCATACTGAATTTTCTTGTTTTCTGCACGTAAGACATCATTCTCTTTCCAAGGTAATTTGTAACTAAAAAACACCGCTACAAAAAGGAGCACAATAGTGACCAAAAACATGAGTAAAAAAAGTAGAAAAGCAGATATCCTTTCTTTTTTATTTAAAATTTCCATAGTATAATTTTATTTTATTCCGCTAAAAATGAAGGACCTCCAGATTTACCGAATTTGTCTTCTACAATGTTTTCATTTACAAATATGCCCATATCTCTACGTTTACCGATATAATCTACTTGCGTAAGAATAGTGAACAAACGCTCAATTACATTCATAAATGAATTGATGATGAATAAGTTTTGATTAACATCTGTATGCTTGTAATCAATATTGATAATGTTGGTAAATATTTTTTCATAATCACCCCCCTTTAAATCTGTCCATTCTCCAAAATAGTTGAACAATTGTTCTTTGTTTTCCGGTGATGATACATCTACTGAGCTCTTGAAAAGTCTTGAAAAACTAACGATAATTTCAATTAATTTCTTAGGATGCATTTCATACTCTTCCCATTTTACATAGGTAATTTGTTGTGATAAATAAGCATACAATTTATCTACTACTGTATGCATAGCGTCTGCAATAGGATTATCACTCTGCTTGGTATTTATTTTTTGTACAATTAGTATAGAACTGCGTTCGGCCATTTTCAAGAAAGCTTCGGCAACATTATAAAAATCGATTAATGCTTCACTAGTTCCTAGGGTAGTAGAGGGCGCTATGTAATCTGTGGCTGCGGCCAAAGCATTATTCTCTCTGATAATTTTAGCAATAGGAAGCTGGTTCCCTGCTAGTCCAGATTTTTCTAAATCATTTGCAGTTACAAAAGTGAAAAAGTACCTATTTGTAGTATACGGATAACGAGGAGGCATTTCTTTTGGGTTTTGCTCTCCAAAAGCAACCGTATCTTCTTGATCTACATTTAAAAGAACAAAACCTTCTTCTAATTTGTTATCTGCAAACTGCTCAACAACCACATCTTCTTTAACCGCAGGTGTGAAGTTTGTAATTTCTACACGCGTACCGTTTGGAGTGATAGCACGTAATTTTTTAATCGAAATTTTTAAGCTTTTATGTACATCAATAGTAACAATGTATTCATTATGATCACTTAAATGTGATGCCAACAAACCATAACCATCTTTTCCTATTCTAATACTGGTAAGATCTTTTGCTGTATTTTCTGCGTAGTCTTGGAGGTTTTGAAAATGCTCTTTAGAGATTTTCATACCATCGATCCAATTTGTTTTAAAGTGTTTTATGTCCTCTATCATAATAAATATTATATACGTTGGCACACTACGGTGTCGCCATCATTTAGATTGTTTTGTTCTACGGTTAGTGATGAATTAATATGTTTTGAAGCTCCAAACCATTTAGGTTTGGTTTGAAAATACCAGCCAAATGGATCGCCAGAGTCTTCAAGAAGCTCAATTTTAGTAGTGGTTTTTTTACTGTTGTAATCATTAATGAAAAAGAAAAACAACCTACCAAAATCCATATCTTTAGGTGCTTTTGCTTTAAAACTTGTTAGATGAGTTTCTTTCGTGTTTTTATAAAACATAAAGTTTAAAACAATCATATTGTTTAACTCATAATGCTTAGGAGATTCATATTTATTACCTAAAGGGTAATACCATTTAGAATATAACTTTACGGGTACGCTTATAGCATAATTAAACAGTGCATAAAACGCGGTAGGCACTACAAAAGTGGTTGTAATTAAGAAATAATAACCTAGATACTTTAGATCTTGAAAGTAAGAGGCAACCATTATAATAGGCACAACAAGCACCAAGGCAGTTACAAAGGCAATTAGCAATTCTTTAAATTTATTTTCTATTTCAAATTTGTCGAAGAAATAACGGACAAAGTACACATGTAAAGCTCCCAATAAAAAAGAAAAACTAAGCATGGAAAAATACCTTAGTAATACGCCTGTTTGTTTTAAGTTATAGACAATACACGTAAATATTCCCATTACGACAATACCTGATATCAAATAGATATAAAACTTCTTGCGTTGTTTTTTAAAACCAGGTGTTTTAGAAGCAAATAAGGTAAGTACAAGTATCGTGATCACCACAATAATCATAAAAGGCATCAATGCCTCAAAGCTTATTAATGTTTTTAAGTAACGTTTTATCATGAAAATTATATTGTAGAAGATATACCAAGTCGACCAGCAAAGATGGCATCACTCAGTGTAAAGTTTTGTTTTTTCTGAGGCAAAGTAAAGTCTATTTCAAAATCACTCTCAAAAGGCATGGTGTGATCTAAAAAATACTGCATTACTAAACTAATTTGTCCTTTAGGTAAATAGTCATGAATTTTTTCGGGGTTTTTAATATTGTTAATAGTGAACGTATATTTTGGCAAATAGGAAGCACCGGTGGTTGCCGTCGCTAAATTTACGCCTAATTGCAAGGTATCGTTATGTTCGTGTGTGTTAGGAATGGTGGTGTATGTTTTGGTTATGGTTAAGCTTTCTTCGATTATTGTTTCTAATACTTGCTGTATTAACGTTAAATTTCCTGCAATCTTATGCATAAAGGGAATTGCTTTCAAAATTTTTCCGGCCATGACATGTGGTATGTTGGAATTGATCTCCCATAAGTCTGACAAGAAATAAACTAATTCAGAATTTCCCAGCGATTCAAAAATACGATCTTCTTCTCGTTCTACTTCTACTCTGTGTAGAAAAAATTCTTCCTCTAACGGATTAAAAAACTTTTGGGCTTTTTCTTGCTCTACTTTTCTATTCTTGTAGGCATTGACCATATCATTTACAAACCCAGTACTACCAACAGTTTTATGAAAAAAACGTTCTGGAAAAATATTGTAAAATCCACGACGACTAAGATGAACAACTATATTCTCCTTATAAACATCATCTTCCCTAATACCAGAAACATCGGGACTGTACCTTCTTTTGAAATAATCAGAATAGCTGTAAGAAACATCAGAGAATTCTTTGATTCCCGCCGCAAATGTTTCTGCTTTTATATCAAAATCCAAGCCATCAAAATGGTCTCGAATTTCCTGTAGTATATTGTTTTCCATTAAATTATTTTAATAAGGCTCTAGCAGAAGAAACATATTTATCTTGCCAATACGCATCTTTCAAATTTGCAATTTCTACCCCTCTTGGTGAATTAGATCCTAGAAACATTCCGTTCTGTAAATAGATGCCCACATGAGAGATTACTTTTTCTTTGTGTCTTAGTCTAAAAAAGATAAGATCTCCGTTTTTTAAATTTTTCTGACTTTTAAAAGCTACATCCAAATTGGCATCAAATTGCTGTTGTGAAGTTCTAGGCAATTCTTTTTCGTACACTACGTCATATACATGTTGTACAAATGCAGAACAATCTACACCTCTTTTTGTGGTTCCTCCCCATAAATAAGGAACGCCAAACCAGTCTTTAATTTTACCATATAACTTTTCATTCTCAAGCTCTTCTGTAGGAATATTCAACGCCTTAGCAAACTCCTCTTTTTCCTCATAAGTAAGGTAGGTAGTTGTGGCTACTCTTTCTGGTTCTTTTACAACAAGAGCTTCTTTTTCTTTCAACCTATGTGCTTCTTCTATTTGTTTTTTATAGTACATTTGGTTTACACCTTTGGAAGTGTTTTTACCACAACCTATAAATTGCACAATAAGAATTAAAAACATCAGTTTTAGTTTCATAGTAATAATTGTAATTTTAAGGATAAATATAAGAGTTTAATAATTTCTATTACCAATTTTAATGAAAAGTAATAATATAAAAACCCACTTTGACCGAAACGTATTTCTAACTTTTTTAGTATTACTTGTTGTAGGATTAATACTAATCTCGTTTAAAATTAACAGTAAGGTTGATTGTGGAAACCCTGATTTTAAGATCATAGCAAATTCTTTTACCACAGAAGATTTAATCGAATTTAATAGCATTGATGATTCTGGTGTTGAATGGGAGTGGGATTTTGGTGACAAAACTAACACAAAATTTCAATCTAATGTAGCACATCAATTTACAAAACCGGGAACTTATAAAGTAGCATTACGAGTAAATGGGCAATGTGATGTGGTTAAGGAGATTACCATTAATGAGAAGAAGGAATTAATTTCTCCTGAATTAATTCCGAATATAATTTTACCTACGAATGTTAAAGTAGGTGAGGAGGTTGTATTTTCAAGTGATGCGCCATTCGCAGAATCTTGGCAATGGAGTTTTGGTGAGTCATTGCATATTGATGGAACCAACAAAGAGGAGAAATATACATTTAAATCTCCAGGAGAGAAAACAATTTTATTGGTTGTAAACGGTGATAGAAGACATGAGTCTAGACGCCGAATTGTTGTTTTAGATAGTAGAGGAGAACGTCAAGTAATAACACCAAGAAACCGAGTTGATCCTATTGAGACCGCTTTAGACAATATTAATGATTCTTTAGTGCTTCCACCCACCGTAACCGTTCCTGAACCTGTTGTAGAGCCGGAGGTTAAGAAAATTGTAGTTTCTTCTGATGAGATTTTACAAATGTTAGTGGGGTATTCAGAAAGAAGATTAGATGACAGAGCTATGCGTTCTTATTTTTGCTATAGTAGTATTCCTGTCTTTAATAAAAGTGGTAAACGCTATACGGTGAATCAGCTTTTTAATGCTATAAGAGATCAAAAAATTGAAATCAATAGTTTAAACTTGAGAAAGAAGGAAGATACGGGTTGTATTACTAGTATGACTATTGATATGAAGATTAAAAAAGGACTCTTTTCTAAGACTTTTTAACGGATTATATATATAATAAGGTAAGAAGTTCTTATTTAAGACTTTATGATGCAGTTCATCGAGTTTATTTTCTACTTCTTAAAATAGTTTTTATATTTACGATGTCCTTATGTGACGTTATATAAACTAGGCAGTATTTGCCACAAAAACACATTATTATGGCTTTCAAAGCAAGATTAAAAGTAGCAGGAAAAGAGTTCAACATTTTACATTGTTCTTATGATTTGAACCAAGAAGTAGATCCTACAGGAAGACCTTCTTCTGTAACAAGAGGTGGTCGTATTAACTTAACTGTTGAGTCTAACGGAGAAACTGGATTTTTCGAATGGATGACTAATAACTTCGAAAGAAAAGATGGAACTATCGTTTTCGTAAAAAGAGATAACGATGCTACCTTAAAAGAAGTAAACTTTAAAGAAGGTTACTTAATCAAGTACAGAGAGAATTTTGAGTCTTCTGGCCAAAATCCTTTAACTGAAACTTTCACTATTTCTGCAAAAGAATTATCTAGTGGTGGTGGTGAGCATATCAACGAGTGGGTATAATCTCATAAAAATTACATATTTTCTAAAAGGAGGCATACTTAAATGCCTCCTTTTTACGTTTATCTTCTATATAACTATTGTAAATAACTTTTTTTGATTAAATTTAACCAACTTAAAAAATATAAAATATGGCTAGTAATTTTGGAATAGGTGCTAATGATGTTAAAGGCGATGCAAGTGAAGCTCTAAATGAAATTCCACAAAACAGAACTTTAATTGCAGGTAAATTAACTCCGAATACGCCAATAAAGCCAGAGGTAATAGAAGGTTTAAGAACTGTAGAAGATATTTTCGAACATTTTAGACCTGAATTAAAGGTCCCTTTTGAAGATAAAAATGGAGGAACAATAAATGAAACCATAAAATTCAGCAATTTAGGCGATTTCGGTAAAAAAGGAATTACCAATAATAGTGTTTTCTTAAAAGAATTAGAAATTGAAAGTGATCAGTATAAAAAAATCATTAAGCAATTAAAAACCAATAAAATTTTAAAATCTGCATTACAAGATCCAGAAGCAAAAGAAGCGCTAATAGATACTATTGATGCATTGATTAACGAAATAAAAAACACTAAATAATTACGAAAAGCAATTATGGCGAATACTTCACAAAACAACCAAGAGTCGCATTTAAGTGACAAACCATTTATAGATCAAATTAAAGAAAAAGCAGACGGGTTAGCCAAGTTTGGTGGATTTGATTTATTAGAATCAGCGATTGATGATGTACAGAATTTAAATCCTGACCGTAAGGCCAGAAGAAAAATGTTCTTAACAGAGAACGGAAAAAAATCTGAACGACAAGCTTTACAGAAAATTCTTGAACTTTGGTCAGAAACTTTAAAATCTGGTGACGATATCCTTGATCAAGTACAATCTGCAGATGATAAATCTAAACAATCATTAGAGCTATTAAATAAAAACATAAAACAAGCACTAGAAGAGTCGGAAGAATTAGAATCTTCATACCGCTCTGTAGCGCTTTTCTATAAAAACACAGATTTACCATCTTTAAAAAATGTGTCTATAGTAAATGCAGAATTAGACCAATTAACAGATTTAGATAACACACGTTTCTTTGACCATATTAGAGAAGAATTAGTATCTAAATATGACCGATTGGATTTAAGAGAAAACTATTCCTTAATGGTTTTACCAGGGTATTTAGGTTCTAAATCTGTTGTAGACAAATGGGCAAAATTAGCTCACGATAATAAAGTAACTTTAGTAACGGATTTCGCGCATTTAGATGAGCCGGATGACGTTATGGAAATGTTTGAAAGTGCCAATCTTGCAAGTGGTGACATGTATTTATCAAACACTATTATGACCTGTAATTGGTTAGTAGGTAGAGGTAAGCATGCAGAAGTAGGAGAGGAAGAAGATTTACACGTTGCACCTTCTGGAGCTTTAGCTGGTAAAATATATAGAACTCTAATGTCTCAAGTAACTGCAGGTAAAAAACACGGTGGTTTAAGTGAAGTAGATGGTGTTGCCTTTGATTTAAGAAAAGGTGAAATTGCAAATTTAGAAAACCTTGGCCTTGTTCCTATGGTTAATGAATATGGCAAAGTGATGGCATTTTCTGCAAAGACCTTATTTAATGGTGATAACTTAGGGCTACAAACTTATTCTGTAGTGCGTGTTTTTGATTATGTAACTAAAGTATTAATGGATTTTCTTAACCGTAGAGCTTTTGAAAACTTTAATGCTAAAACTAGAAACGAAATTCATAAACAAATTGTACATTTCTTAGACGGAATTACGGGTCCAGATAAATTGATAGAAAATTTTGAAATCAAAAAATTTGAACAAGATCCAAATCAATTAGACCGTATATTACTAGATGTAAGACTTAAGCCTTATTTCCCTGCTAAAAACTTTTTGATTAAAATGGATGGTCAAAAAGGTGATGAAGGTTCTGAATGGGATACGGATTACGAACAACAATAAAATAATTTACAGTACATATACCAACACCTCTAAGGCTATATAGTTTTTAGAGGTGTTCTTTTTTGAGAAATAAATCGATGTAATTTATCGACTTTTTTTTGATACTAGGATATTAGAACGTACTTTAACCACTGATAATTATATTAATACCATAACCTATGTCTTTTTTAGCAAAATTAATTGTAGATGGTCAAGAATACAACGTGCTTCATTGTGCGTATAATTTTGAACAACCTATGGATCACACTGGCAAACCTTCAGGAAAACCAAGAGGTGGTCAAATAATGATTACTATTGAATCTCAAGGTAAATCTGACTTATTTCATTGGATGATGGAGCCGGAACAAACCAAAGATGGTGCGATCTTATTCTATAAGCGCGATGCTTTGTCACGTTTGCAAGAAGTAACCTTTACTAGAGCTTTTTGTGTAAGTTTAGAAGAGGAGTTTGATGCTATAGATGATGTTCCTATGCAAAAAAGAATTGTCATTTCAGCAAGTACAATTACTATAGGTGATATGGTTTTTGAAAATAGTTGGGGGGAATAGTAAGAGCTAAGAATTATAACCTTATTCATCATTAAATAATATCCTTTTAGGAATGAGCACTATAGAAGATTTAAAGCTTAGGCATGATATAAAACGTAGCATTAGAAAAACTAAAAGTGCTACTAAAATTTCTATGGCTCAAATCAAGGGAGGTAATAAGGTTTCTCAAGAATTGATTTCAAAAAAATTCGAGTCGACTTTAAAAAGAAATCTTAAGCAAAGTTATGAGAGTTCTAATCTAAAAAAGACGTTCAATAACTATATAGATTTAGATGTTTTAGAGTTTGAATTTCCAATATTGATTAATGGAGCTGTAAGTTCGGATGAAGAAAGAGCTGACGCTTCCTATTGGAGTCCGTATCTTTTAGCGGCCACGGCTAGAGAAACTGGATATACTCCATCAAAATTTCATTATATAGATGGAGATCAAGGAATGTGGGCAAGCACAAGGGAGAAAGCGGGAAAGAAAAAAGGAAAATTAGATGCTCCCAATGTTTGGAAAAAGATGAAAAATTCCCGGAATGACAAAAATGAAATTACAGAACAGTTACAAGTTATTTCGCATAGTAGAGGATCTGCTTTCGGAGTAGCTTATATGGAGTCTCTTTCAAATGAAATAAAAAGTTTAGCAGCTAAAGAAGGTTTGAGTTTTGCATACGACGAAAACCATATTATTGAGTATTCTGTTAATCTTGGGCCGCATCAGTCTAACAGTATTACATATCCTAAGAATCTTACCAGAAATATAAATATCAGCCATTACAAAGATTATCTTTCAGGGGATGACGCAAAGGGCAATGTTATAAATATACATTCAAATGCATTAGATGATTCTAGTGATAAAATTCTAGAACACGGAAATGATACTTATACCATAGAATTAGAGGGTGTTTTAAAAATACTAGAAAACTCCCATAAATCTAAAACTGATCAAATTATTAATTATTACAAGTATTTAGATACGAAGAATTACGGTAAATCAAAAATCAAATCTGGTTCAAGTCATTTATTAAAATCATAATTTTTGTAAATGAGTGAGGATACTACCTATTGTTTAGTTTTTTTTCTGATAACATTATTTTTATGTTTTATTATTTTCAAAAAAGATAATAAAACGGGAATAATCAATTTTATCGTGCTTATTTCTTATGTACTAATTATTTTAGCATTTAGACTTTTCAAATCAGCATATGGAAATTCATTAGTCTGGCTAGTATTATTCTTGGTGCTAAGTAGTATTCATATTATTGTTTCCATAATTTATTTGATAATGAAAAAGCTTAAAACAAATAATCATTAACTATCCCTATAGACTCATTCTATAAATAAGGTTTAATAATTTATTTAAAAAAAAGAATTTCCTTAACTAGTAATTTTCAACAAAGAAAAAACCTATAAAAATTAATAAGGTTTGTTTTATATTGCTGGTTACCACATCTTCATAAGGGCATGCCAATCACAATCAGAGAAGCGAAGACAAGATTTTTTTAAGATATTATTTGTATTTGGACTAATATATTTCGGCTATTATTTTCATTTATTTATCTTTAGCTTTTTCATTTCTGAGAAAATAACCAATATTTTTAATCAAAATTGTACTTTTGCATATTAAATCTCGTAATAAGCCGTTAGTTAAAAGCAGTTGTTGATTTACGAAAAACCTCTTATGAAGAAAAATTATTTTTTTTTAATAGTGTATTTAGTTCTTATGGGCAGTGTTACTGCTCAGGATAATGCTAAACCATTAACTGTAGAGGCCAATGAATTTACTACAGTAACCCTTTTCTTTCCAGCAGTGATTGAACAGGTTATTCCACCAGCAAGCAATTATAAGTTCGAATTTGACCAAGGAAATACTATTGGAACCTTAAAAGCTAGAAAGGGAACACCCAGTAATATGACCGTAATAACGACGGATGGTAGTATTTTTTCAATTGTACTTAATTATTCACAAAAATTAGAAAAGTATACCCATATTATAAATGCGAATCAGGCGGTAGGAGCTATGAATTCAGGAAATTCTGCGACGCCAACAGAGCCAGAGAATACTACAATTGTTCAAGCAAATCCTAAGCCAAACGCTCCACCAGAAAGTGTCGCACCCGTAGCGTCTAATACAGATCCTCGAGAAACAATTAAAACTCCGCCAACGGATATGAATGTTAGTCCTGACGTTTTTGAAGGATTTTCAAATCAACCTAATACGGACCCTGAGCTATATTCTGATTCTGAAAATGATTTATATAATTTAGATCGAGAAGAATATTACAGCATTTTTTGTGAAAACAATTATTTACAAAAGAGTATCTTAAAACGTAGTTTCCGTCAAAATAAGAAAATCATTGTTCGTCTTAATAATATTTTAGTAGATCGTGAAGAAATATATTTTATGCTTTCTTTAGAAAACACTTCTAAAAAAGATTACAACGTAAATGGACTCAGCTTTTTTATTAAAGAGAGCCATAGAGACAACAATCCTTCAATATTAGAACCTGTACATACATTTAATTTACAGAAGATTATTGATCCTGAAAGTAATAATGAAATCGTATATGTTTTCAAAAAATTTCCTTTACAAACCAATCAAATAGTAGAAATTGTTCTAGACGAAATAGATAGTTCTAGAATGGTAATTCTTCCCTTGGATTATAAATATTTAAACTTGTTATCTAAATGAAATATTTTTTATTGCTAATTGTTTTATTAGTATCAAATTTTATTCACGCACAGGCTTTTTCAAATTCTGTAATGGGGGCTGCTGGTAAATTCGGAGATGGCTATGGAGGTGAAATGACCTTTAATACCAACTTAGATGAATACTCTTTTACGCAGATAGCTTTAGATGTTTCTTTATCTAATTATACCTCTGGAGAAGTAACTATTCCTTATTCAAGTTATACGGTTTCCTATTCTTATTTCACGACATTATATGCCACCGCTAGAAGATATAAAGTACTAAGTATTGGAGCTGGTTTATTGGCTGGTTATGAGTTAGTAAATGGTGGTAATGAGGCTTTTTCAAATATTGTTTTCTTAGACGGACAAAGTAAACTGATTTATGGAGGAACAATTGGAGCTGAAATTGATGTTATAATTAGTAATAGATTATCTATCGTAGCTAAAACATCTCAGTTCTATCATATGAATAGCGATTTTGGTCAATTTACAAACTTTTCAGGTTTAGGGCTTCGCTACTACTTTTTTAGGTAATTCTTATTTATGAAGTTAAACTACAGGTATATTTTTACACTTTTTGTATCATTGGCAGTCATCATTGCATGTACAAAAGAAGTAGGACTATATACTGAAGTAGAATTTGAAATTTCAGAAACTCATGTAGCAGATGGTTTTATTAATTCACCTCTTGCTACCTCTATTACCGTTACACCAGAAGAACTAGTGGAAGGGTATTCTTATACCTATTCCTATAAAATTAATACAGGCGAAGGGTATTTTCAAGATGAAGCCGGAAATACAATTGCCGAAGGAGATAAAATTGGGTTGAGTCCATTATCAGTCTCACTGAATTATATTGCCACAAAAATTGGAGATCACTCTATCACTTTTACTGCTGAAGATACTTTTGGTTTTCAGGAGCAGGTTACTTTATCTTATGTTATTAGTGATGTTCCCGTTTCTTGGACGGCAACAGGACCTACAGGACAAGTTTTGTTGGGTAGCTCACAAGATATTAGTATTACTTTAGGGAGTGAAACTACCACTACAGGAGTTACCTATGAACGGAATTATTCCTTTACTCAAGGAACAGGCACGATAACATCTTCTCCTAGTGGAGCGAATGAAACCCTTAATGAATTTGTTAGTATTACACCTGGAACGTATACCTTAACATATGTTTCTACAGAACTAGGACAAACAACTTTAGCGTTTTTATTGAAAGATTCAAACGGACAAGAACTACTTCAAACCGTAAGTTTTGAAGTGGTTGATGAACTTTCTACAGAAAAAGAAATCACTTCCTTTATCGTTAACGGAGTAGCAGGGACAATTACGGGAACTACTATCGATGTTGTACTTCCTGAAGGAACTGACTTAACTACATTGTCACCAGTTATTATTCATACAGGAGCAAGTGTTTCGCCGGAATCAGAAACAAGTCAAGATTTTACGAATGCAGTAATCTATACGGTTACGGCTCAAGATCAAACAATTCAAACTTATACGGTAAATGTAACAGTTCCTTCCGCAAACCAAGCTCCAACAGCTGTAGCAAGTTCTGATGTAACTTCTGGCGCTCCTTCTTTAGCAGTTCAATTTACAGGAGACACTTCTTCTGATCCAGATACTGGAGATACATTAACATATGCTTGGGATTTTGGAGACGGAAGCACAGCTACAACGGCCAACCCTTCTCACAGCTTTACAACCGCAGGAACGTACACTGTAACACTTACCATTACTGATGATGGAACACCAGTTCTAACTAGTACGGATACTATCACGATAATTGTAACAGATGCAAATCAAGCTCCAACCGCGGTAGCAACTTCAGATGTAACTTCTGGCGCTCCTTCTTTAGCAGTACAATTTACAGGAGACACTTCTTCTGATCCAGATACTGGAGATACATTAACATATGCTTGGGATTTCGGAGACGGAACTACAGCTACAACTGCTAACCCTTCTCATACCTTTACAACAGCTGGAACATATGATGTAACGCTTACCGTTACCGATGATGGAACACCAGCTTTGTCAAGTTCTGAGGCGGCAATAACAATAACTGTAACCGCTCCTGCCAATCAAGCTCCAACGGCGGTAGCAAGTTCAGATGTAACTTCTGGAGAAGCTTCTCTAGCGGTGCAATTTACAGGAGATACTTCAACTGATCCAGATGATGGAGATGTATTAACCTACGCCTGGGATTTCGGAGATGGAACTACAGCTACAACTGCCAATCCTTCTCACACCTTTACAACTGCGGGAACATATGATGTAACGCTTACCGTTACAGATGATGGAACACCAGCGTTGTCAAGTTCTGAGGTTACAATAACAATAACTGTAACAGATGCAAATCAAGCTCCAACGGCTGTGGCAGATATATTTACAGTAATAGAAAATTCTTCAGACAATATATTGGACGTTCTTAATAATGATAGTGATGCTGATGGAACTATTTTAACTATTATAGCTATAGAAACAGCTATAAATGGTAGCGCAACAATTGCTCCCGGAGGGCAATCTATACTTTATAACGCGACTAGTGGGAACGATAGATTTGACTATACGATTGAAGATGAAGATGGAGCTACTACTATGGCCACAATTGATATTAATGTAGTGCCAAATCAAAATCCTACGGTAGAAATTGATGATTTAATTTTAATACCTAATGGGAGTTTTCCTAAAACGATAAGTTTTGCTGTGGCTAATTCAAATGACACTGATGGAACCATTAAAAATTACAAATGGAACTTTGGTGATACAGGTTCTGCGGGTAACGAGGTGAATACCGAAAACCCAGATGTAATAACACATACATTCAATAGTGCCGGTACCTATGATATCATTTTAACAGTAACTGATGATCTTGATGCTACAGGGTCTGATACTGTCCAAATTATTCTGGAAGAACCACTAGCGCCAGATTTTTCTTTCAGTGCTAATCCTTACGATCCTGTTCCAGAGGGAGGATATCCAAATGGAGAAGTAAATCTTTATTTTAACATAAGCCCTAACAGTAGTATGCCTGAAGGAAATTATACAATGATTATGGAGACAGGAAAGGGGACTTTAGAACTAGGTGGTATAAATTACAGAGAGCGAATTGAAATTCCAATGACGGCAGGCTCTATAATTGGAGGGTATACAGACTTGCTTCTAAGTAATGTTGTAACAATAACTTTTACCGTAACAGAAATTTTCACAGGTATTGAAAAAACACAAACAATAACTTTAACTTATCAATAAATAGGCGCAAAACTAACCCGAATCAACCACAATGAAAAACCTATTTAAATACATTTTTGGTGCTCTAGCAATACTGGTAATAATAATAGCCTGTACAAAGGAAGTGGGACTATATACTGAAGTAGAATTTGAAATTTCTGAAACTCATGTAGCTGATGGTTTTATTAATTCACCGCTCGCTACTTCCATTACTGTTACCCCAGAAGAACTTGTAGAAGGATATTCATATTCGTATTCCTATAAAATTAATTCAGGCGAAGGTTATTTTCAAGATGAATCCGGAGCTAGTATTTCCGAAGGGGAAAAAACAGGGTTGAGTCCATTATCTGCCAATTTAAATTATATTCCAAAAGTGGTTGGTGATCATTCTGTAACCTTTACCGTAGTGGATGCTTTCGGTTTTAAAAAAGTACTAACGATAACTTATACGATAACAAATGTTGCCGTTTCTTGGACGGCAACAGGACCTACAGGACAAGTTTTGTTGGGTAGCTCACAAGATATTATTATTACTTTGGGGAGTGAAACTATCGCTACAGGAGTTACCTATGAACGAAATTATTCTTTTACACAAGGTACAGGTACGATAACATCTTCTCCTAGTGGAGCGAGTGAAACCTTTAATGAATTTATTAGTATTACACCAGGAACGTATACCTTAACCTATGTAGCTACAGAATTAGGACAAACAACTTTAGAGTTTTTATTGAAAGATTCAAACGGACAAGAAATAGTTCAAATCATAAGTTTTCAAGTTATAAATAAACTTGATACCACAGCTCCTGTAATAACTTTAATTGGAGGTGATATTTCTTTAGCAGTTGGAGATGCATATACTGACGCAGGGGCGAATGCAAACGATGATGTTGATGGGGATATTACCAGTGAAATTGATATTGTTAACCCTGTAGATCCTGATATACCGGGCACTTATACAGTAACCTATAATGTTTCTGATGCAGCAGGTAATGATGCTACGGAAGTTATTAGAACAGTTATTGTTTCTGATGCTCCAGATACAACCGCTCCAATAATTACAAGAAATGGACCTGCTTCTATTTCTTTAACGGTTGGAGACGCATATACTGACGCAGGGGCAACTGCAAACGATGATGTTGATGGGGATATTACCAGTGAAATTGATATTATTAATCTTGTAGATCCAGATGTAGCTGGCACTTATACAGTAACCTATAATGTTTCTGATGTTGCAGGTAATGATGCTACGGAAGTTATTAGAACAGTTATTGTTTCTGATGCTCCAGATACAACCGCTCCAATAATTACAAGAAATGGACCTGCTTCTATTTCTTTAACGGTTGGAGACGCATATACTGACGCAGGGGCGACTGCAAACGATGATGTTGATGGGGATATTACCAGTGAAATTGATATTATTAATCTTGTAGATCCAGATGTAGCTGGCACTTATACAGTAACCTATAATGTTTCTGATGTTGCAGGTAATGACGCTACGGAAGTTATTAGAACAGTTATTGTTTCTGCTGCTCCAGATACTACCGCTCCAATAATTACAAGAAATGGACCTGCTTCTATTTCTTTAACGGTTGGAGACGCATATACTGACGCAGGGGCGACTGCAAACGATGATGTTGATGGGGATATTACCAGTGAAATTGATATTATTAATCTTGTAGATCCTGATGTAGCTGGTACTTATACAGTAACCTATAATGTTTCTGATGCAGCAGGTAATGATGCTACGGAAGTTATTAGAACAGTTATTGTTTCTGATGCACCAGATACAACCGCTCCAATAATTACAAGAAATGGACTTGCTTCTATTTCTTTAACGGTTGGAGACGCATATACTGACGCAGGGGCGACTGCAAACGATGATGTTGATGGGGATATTACCAGTGAAATTGATATTATTAATCTTGTAGATCCTGATGTAGCTGGTACTTATACAGTAACCTATAATGTTTCTGATGCAGCAGGTAATGATGCTACGGAAGTTATTAGAACAGTTATTGTTAACGAACCCAAGGGAACTGTTACATATAGTACAACAACATCAATAAATGAGTCAGAATTTTCAATTACAGGGACGTTAACAATTTCAGGTGGTTCTCTAAGTTTTGAATTAAATGCATTTGGTGGTTCAAAGGGTGCTTCTGTTTTTCTTAATATCAATGGCGCTCCAACTAATGTATCGGTAGGAATAGGTGCTTCTTCAAGTAATTCTACTGGATTTTTTGGTCCAGGAACATACACATATACTTTAGAAGGTGTCTTTAGAGGTGGTGACGGTGTTGCACAATTTGGCGCATTGTAACTAATTTATATTCAATATATTATGAAAAAAAATTACAAATATATTACTTGCTTTATTGTTTTCCTCACTATAATCATAGCCTGCACAAAAGAAGTAGGACTATACACTGAAGTGGAATTTGAAATTTCAGAAACTCATGTAGCAGATGGCTTTATCAATACACCTCTTTCTACTTCCATTACGGTTACTCCGGAAGAACTCGTGGAAGGATATTCTTATTCCTATTCGTACAAGATTAATACAGGCGAAGGATATTTTCAAGATGAATCCGGAACTACTATTTCCGAAGGAGATAAAATTGGGTTGAATCCATTATCAGCCTCATTAAATTATATTGCCACAAAAAAAGGAGATCACTCGATCACTTTTACCGCAGAAGATACTTTTGGTTTTCAGGAGCAGGTTACTTTATCTTATGTTATTAGTGATGTTCCCATTTCTTGGACGGCAACAGGACCTACAGGACAAGTTTTGTTGGGTAGTTCACAAGATATTACTATTACTTTAGGGAGTGAAACTACCACTACAGGAGTTACCTATGAACGGAATTATTCCTTTACTCAAGGTACAGGTACAATAACATCTTCTCCTAGTGGAGCGAATGAAACCCTTAATGAATTTGTTAGTATTACACCAGGAACGTATACCTTAACGTATGTTTCTACAGAATTAGGAAGTATCTCAATAGAATTTCTGTTGAAAGATTCAAACGGACAAGAAATACTTCAGACCGTAAGTTTTGAAGTAGTTGATGAACTTTCTACAGAAAAAGAAATTACTTCATTTATAGTAAATGGAGTAGAAGGTACCATAGTTGAAACGGATATTACTATAGAACTTCCTGAAGGAACTGACTTAAATACATTATCACCAGTTATTATTCATACAGGAGCAAGTATTTCGCCGGAATCAGAAACAAGCCAAGATTTTTCTAGTCCTGTAATTTATACGGTTACGGCTCAAGATCAAACAATTCAAACTTATACGGTAAACGTAACAGTTCCTTCCGCAAACCAAGCTCCAACAGCTATAGCAAGTTCTGATGTAACTTCTGGTGCTCCTTCTTTAGTAGTACAATTTACAGGAGATACTTCTTCTGATCCAGATACTGGAGATACATTAACATATGCCTGGGATTTTGGAGACGGAAGCACAGCTACAACAGCCAATCCTTCTCACACTTTTACAACAGCAGGAACGTACACTGTAACACTTACCATTACTGATGATGGAACACCAGTTCTAACTAATACGGATACTATCACGATAATTGTAACAGATGCAAATCAAGCTCCAACCGCGGTAGCAACTTCAGATGTAACATCTGGCGCTCCTTCTTTAGTAGTACAATTTACAGGAGACACTTCTTCTGATCCAGATACTGGAGATACATTAACATATGCTTGGGATTTCGGAGACGGAACTACAGCTACAACTGCTAATCCTTCTCATACCTTTACAACAGCTGGAACATATGATGTAACGCTTACCGTTACCGATGATGGAACACCAGCTTTGTCAAGTTCTGAGGTTACACTAACCATAACCGTAAATGCTCCTGCCAATCAAGCTCCAACAGCTGTAGCAACTTCCGATATAATTACAGGAGAAGCGTCTTTAGCGGTACAATTTACAGGAGATACTTCAACTGATCCAGATGCTGGTGATGTATTAACTTATGCTTGGGATTTTGGAGATGGAACCACCGCTACAACTGCCAATCCTTCTCATACATTTACTACAGCTGGAACTTATGATGTAACGCTAAGCGTTACCGATGATGGAACACCGGCGTTGTCAAGTTCTGAGGTGGCAATAACAATAACTGTAACTGCTCCTGCCAATCAAGCTCCAACAGCGGTAGTAAGTTCAGATGTACTTACGGGAGAAGCTTCCCTAGCCGTGCAATTTACAGGAGATACTTCTTCTGATCCAGATACTGGAGATGAATTAACCTATGCTTGGAATTTCGGAGATGGAACTACAGCTACAACTGCCAATCCTTCTCATACCTTTACAACCGCAGGAACTTATGATGTAACGCTTACTGTTACCGATGATGGAACACCAGCGTTGTCAAGTTCTGAGGCAACAATAACAATAACTGTAATTGCTCCTGCCAATCAAGCTCCAATAGCTGTGGCAGATTTATTTACAGTAATTGAAAATTCTCCAAATAATCCATTAGATGTTCTTGATAATGATAGTGATGCTGATGGAACCGTTTTAACTATTATAGCGGTAGATGCACCTATTAATGGTAGCGCAACAATTGCTCCTGGAGGGCAATCTATATTATATACTGCTACTACTGGGAATGATAGATTTGACTATACGATTGAAGATGAAGATGGAGCTACTACAATGGCTACAATAGATATTAATGTAGTGCCAAATCAAAATCCAACAGTAGATATAACAGATAGAATTTTGATTCCAACAACAGATTACCCTAGAACGATAACTTTTAATGTAGCAAGTTCTGATGATACTGACGGAACCATTGAAAATTATGAATGGAATTTTGGTGATGTTGGATCGACAGGAAATATAATAAGTAATATAAATCCAACTGCTACATCACATACTTTTGATGATCCAGGAACATATAACGTTGTATTAACTGTTACAGATGACCTAGGAGGCACTGGATTTGATACCGTAGAAATAGTTTTGGATCCAGTTCAAGAGCCTGGCTATACATTTAGTATTGACCCAATTCCTAATCCAGTAACGACTTTTACGCAAGATATAACTTTTAGAATAATACCAAATGCCGCGGCAATAGCACAGGGAATAGAATTTACTATGCGTTATGAAGATAGATCTGGTCTCGCTAATATTACTTTTATTGAGTATGATAATCAAGATCATATTGTCGGCAGTAGTTTTATTGTTAATTCGGGAACTACATCTGGTATACTTCAGGGACCTTTTACTGAATGTAACGATATAGAATTTGAATTTATAGTCTCTACAAACCTTGTATTACCAGATCAAACGAGAACAGTTAGTTTTTTAATTAATACTGGATTTGCAGCTTGTCCATAAATTTGAATAATACTATTCCACGATAAGTATATTATATGAAAACCACAACTAAATATATACTAGCCTCAATTGCTCTACTAGCTTTAATCATAGCCTGTACCAAAGAAGTTGGCTTATATACAGAAGTAGAATTTGAAATCACGGAAGAACATGAAACTGATGGGTTTATCAGTACACCGCTAGCTACTTTTCTAACAATTACTCCTGAGGAACTATTAGAAGATCTTAGTTATTCTTTTTCGTATAAAATAAATTCTGGAGTGGGGTATTTTGAAGCTGTTGACGGAAGTATAATTCAAGAAGGAGAAAAGGCTTCTTTTAATCCTTTATCAGCTTCATTAGATTATATTCCAACAGCTATAGGAAATCATTCGGTAACCTTTACAGCATCGGACACTTTTGGATTTACAAAAGAAATTACACTTACCTATACCATTACTAATATTCCAGTTACGTGGACAGCCGAAGGACCTACAGGTCCAGTGCTATTAGGGAGCTCTCAAAGTATTACGGTAACCTTAGGAAATGAAGCGGCTGTAACAGGCGCGACCTACCAAAGAAATTATTCGTTCTCTGAAGGCTCTGGTAATTTATATACCGCAGCTCCTGAAAGCAATACTATTGCGGTGAATGATTTTGTAAGCATTGAACCAGGAACTTATGAATTGGAATATATTTCTAATGAATTAGGGGTTACAACGATTGAGTTCTTATTAAGAGATAGCAATGAGCAAGAATTAATAACTACCGTTACCTTTGAAGTTGTGGATGAACTTTCTAGTGAAAAAGAAATTACTTCATTTATAGTAAACGGAGTAGCAGGGACAATTACGGGAACTACTATTGATGTTGTACTTCCTGAAGGAACCGATTTGACTGCTTTAGCACCCGTAATTATACATACTGGAGCAAGTATTTCTCCGGAATCAGAAACAAATCAAGACTTTTCTAGTCCTGTAATTTATACGGTTACTGCTCAAGATGAAACGATACAAGCGTATACGGTGAATTGTAGTAGCAATGTTTCTGTAGCTAGTGTAGCGATAACTCCAAACCCTATAACAATTAATATCGGGGGAACAGAAAATTTAAGCGCTGTAATACTTCCTGCCAATGCTACCAATCAAAATGTGACTTGGTCTTCTAGTGATGATGCTATTGCATCCGTGAGTGCTGCTGGTGTGGTAACAGGAAACACAACAGGATCGGCTACAATTACAGTAACTACTGAAGATGGCGACTTTACAGCAACTTCAACTATCACGGTTCAGGCTTCAACCTTTGCCGTAACAGGAATAACGGTTGATCCAACAGCGATAACCATTACCAATGGAAGTACCACAACATTAACGGAAACTATTGCTCCTGCTAATGCTACCAATCAAAATGTGACTTGGTCTTCTAGTGATGATGCTATTGCATCCGTGAGTGCTGCTGGTGTGGTAACAGGAAATGCAATAGGATCGGCTACAATTACAGTAACTACGGAAGATGGCGACTTTACGGCAACTTCGACTATCACGGTTCAGGCTGCAACCTTTGCCGTAACAGGAATAACGGTTGATCCAACATCAATCACCATTACCAATGGAAGTACCACAACATTAACGGAAACTATTACTCCGGCTAATGCTACCAATCAAAATGTGACTTGGTCTTCTAGTGATGATGCTATTGCATCCGTGAGTGCTGCTGGTGTGGTAACAGGAAATGCAATAGGAACTGCCACCATCACAGTAACTACTGAAGATGGAGCATTCACAGCAACTTCGACTATCACGGTTCAAGCTGCAACCGTTGCCGTAACAGGAATAACGGTTGATCCAACATCAATCACCATTACCAATGGAAGTACCACAACATTAACGGAAACTATTACTCCGGCTAATGTTACCAATCAAAATGTGACTTGGACTTCTAGTGATGATGCTATTGCATCCGTAAATGCTGCTGGTATGGTAACAGGAAACACAACAGGAACTGCCACCATCTCAGTAACTACTGAAGATGGAGGATTTACAGCTACGTCGACTATAACCGTTCAAGCTGCAACCGTTGCCGTAACAGGAATAACGATTGGTCCAACATCAATCACCATTACCAATGGAAGTACCACAACATTAACGGAAACTATTACTCCGGCTAATGCTACCAATCAAAATGTGACATGGTCTTCTAGTGATGATGCTATTGCATCCGTAAATGCTGCTGGTGTCGTTACAGGAAACACAATAGGAACTGCCACCATCTCAGTAACTACTGAAGATGGAGGGTTTACAGCTACTTCGACTATAACGGTTCAAGCTGCAACCGTTGCCGTAACAGGAATAACGGTTGCCCCAACAGCGATAACCATTACCAATGGAAGTACCACAACATTAACGGAAACTATTACTCCTGCTAATGCTACCAATCAAAATGTGACTTGGACTTCTAGTGATGATGCTATTGCATCCGTGAGTGCTACTGGTGTGGTAACAGGAAATGCAATAGGAACTTCCACCATCACAGTAACTACTGAAGATGGAGGGTTTACAGCTACTTCGACTATCACGGTTCAGGCTGCAACCTTTGCCGTAACAGGAATAACGGTTGATCCAACAGTAATTACCATTACTAATGGAAGTACCACAACATTAACGGAAACTATTGCTCCTGCTAATGCTACCAATCAAACCGTTACTTGGAGTTCTGATAATACGAGTGTGGCTACCGTTAATACCAGTGGAGTAGTGACTGGTGTAGGTACTGGAGAAGCCAAAATTACAGTAACAACTCAAGATGGTGGATTTACAGCTACTTCTTTAGTAACCGTAGAAGCTGCTTCTATAGCTGTTACAGGAATAACAATTGATCCAACTTCTATAACTATTATTAACGGAAGTACAACGACATTAGTAGAAACTATTAATCCTTCTAATGCTACCAATCAAAATGTGATCTGGTCTTCTAGTGACAATGCTATTGCAACCGTAAATGCAACAGGACTGGTGACAGGAGTAGGAGTAGGATCTGCTATTATTACAATTACTACTGAAGATGGTAATTTTTTCGCCAATTCTCTAGTTACTGTAGATTCTGCTCCAGTATCAGTTACAAGTGTTAGTCTTAATCCTACCTCGATAACGATAACTGAAGGGAATACAACAATTTTAAATGAAACTATTTTACCAGCAAATGCTACAAATAAAGATGTAATTTGGAGTTCAGGTGATATAACTGTGGCGACTGTTGATGCAAGCGGAGTAGTAACTGGAATTGGAGCTGGAAACACAATGATTACGGTAACTACAGATGATGGGAATAAAACAGATACGTCAAACATAACCATAGAGGCTATGACCATAACATTACCAAATGTTACCGTTGGTATTAATCAGATAATTACTTTACCTTCAAACTCAGTCACATTAACAGGATCTGCTACCGATGCGGATGGAATAGCCTCTTACACATGGACTAAGATAAGTGGAATAGGAGCTACAATTGTTACGCCAACTGCAGCGTCAACTTTAGTAACCAATTTAGTAGAAGGCACATATATCTTTAGACTTACAGCAACCGATAATTTAGGTAGTGAAAACTTTGCAGAAGTAGAGGTTATTGTTAATCCTGCGCCAATAACTTTACCAACGGTTAATGCTGGTTCAAACCAAACAATTACATTACCGACAAATTCAGTGATGTTAGCAGGATCTGCTACCGATGCGGATGGAATAGCAACTTACACTTGGACTATAATAAGTGGAGGAGGAGCAACGATTGAAACACCTTCTGCTGCATCGACTTCCGTAACCGGTTTAATTGCAGGTACCTATATCTTTAGACTTACAGCAACCGATAATGTAGGTAGTGAAAACTTCGCAGAAGTAGAAGTCAATGTTAATCCTGCGCCAATAACTTTACCAACAGTTAATGCCGGTTCAAATCAAACAATTACATTACCTACAAATTCAGTAATGTTAGTTGGATCTGCTACTGATACAGATGGAATAGCAACTTACACTTGGACTAAAATAAGTGGAGGAGGAGCAACGATTGCAACACCTTCTGCTGCATCGACTTCCATAACAGGTTTAATTGCAGGTACCTATATCTTTAGACTTACAGCAACCGATAATTTAGGTAGTGAAAACTTCGCAGAAGTAGAAGTTAATGTTAATCCACAACCGTTGCCCTCAGTTACATTTGACCTTTCTACGGGAATATACACAGCTCCCTCTGGATCCACAGTGACTGTAACATTACGTTCTGAAGGAATGGGAAAAGGTTTAGCAAATGTAATAGCTCAAGACATAAATTTAGACACTACTTGGAATGGATTCGATAATGAAGAATTTATGGACTCTGATAGCGTGATAATAATAATGCCACCTTCTGGCTCCATTAGTTTTACAGGACAACATAGGGCTACCATTGGTGTATCATTTTCAGATGTTACAATAAGTAATAATGAGGGACCATCATTTGATATTCATATGACCGCTGACAATGGAATACCTCAATAATTAAGAATATACAAACATTTACAATGAAATCCACAACTAAATATATACTAGCCTCAATTGCCTTACTAGCTTTAATTATTGCTTGTACCAAAGAAGTGGGCTTATATACAGAAGTAGAATTTGAAATCACGGAAGAACATGAAGCTGATGGGTTTATAAGTACACCTCTAGCTACTTTTCTAACAATTACTCCTGAGGAACTATTAGAAGATCTTAGTTATTCTTTTTCGTATAAAATAAACTCTGGAGCGGGATATTTTGAAGCTGTTGATGGTACTACAATTGAAGAAGGAGTAAAGGCCTCTTTTAATCCACTATCAGCTTCATTAGATTATATTCCAACAGCTATAGGAAATCATTCGGTAACCTTTACCGCATCTGATACTTTTGGATTTACAAAAGAAATTACACTTACCTATACCATTACTAATATTCCAGTTACGTGGACAGCCGAAGGACCTACAGGTCCAGTGCTATTAGGGAGCTCTCAAAGTATTACGGTAACCTTAGGAAATGAAGCGGCTGTAACAGGCGCGACCTACCAAAGAAATTATTCGTTCTCTGAAGGCTCTGGTAATTTATATACCGCAGCTCCTGAAAGCAATACTATTGCGGTGAATGATTTTGTAAGCATTGAACCAGGAACTTATGAATTGGAGTATATTTCTAATGAATTAGGGGTTACAACGATTGAGTTCTTATTAAGAGATAGCAATGAGCAAGAATTAATAACTACCGTTACCTTTGAAGTTGTGGATGAACTTTCTAGTGAAAAAGAAATTACTTCATTTATAGTAAACGGAGTAGCAGGGACAATTACGGGAACTACTATTGATGTGTTACTTCCTGAAGGAACCGATTTGACTGCTTTAGCACCCGTAATTATACATACTGGAGCAAGTATTTCTCCGGAATCAGAAACAAATCAAGACTTTTCTAGTCCTGTAATTTATACGGTTACTGCTCAAGATGAAACGATACAAGCGTATACGGTGAATTGTAGTAGCAATGTTTCTGTAGCTAGTGTAGCGATAACTCCAAACCCTATAACAATTAATATCGGGGGAACAGAAAATTTAAGCGCTGTAATACTTCCTGCCAATGCTACCAATCAAAATGTGACTTGGTCTTCTAGTGATGATGCTATTGCATCCGTGAGTGCTGCTGGTGTCGTTACAGGAAACACAACAGGAACTGCCACCATCACAGTAACTACTGAAGATGGAGCATTTACAGCTACTTCGACTATCACGGTTCAGGCTGCAACCTTTGCCGTAACAGGAATAACGGTTGATCCAACAGTAATTACCATTACTAATGGAAGTACCACAACATTAACGGAAACTATTGCTCCTGCTAATGCTACCAATCAAAATGTGACTTGGTCTTCTAGTGATGATGCTATTGCATCCGTGAGTGTTGCTGGTGTGGTAACAGGAAATGCAATAGGATCGGCTACAATTACAGTAACTACGGAAGATGGCGACTTTACGGCAACTTCGACTATCACGGTTCAGGCTGCAACCTTTGCCGTAACAGGAATAACGGTTGATCCAACAGTAATTACCATTACTAATGGAAGTACCACAACATTAACGGAAACTATTGCTCCTGCTAATGCTACCAATCAAAATGTGACTTGGTCTTCTAGTGATGATGCTATTGCATCCGTGAGTGCTGCTGGTGTGGTAACAGGAAATGCAATAGGAACTGCCACCATCACAGTAACTACTGAAGATGGAGCATTCACAGCAACTTCGACTATCACGGTTCAGGCTGCAACCGTTGCCGTAACAGGAATAACGGTTGATCCAACATCAATCACCATTACTAATGGAAGTACCACAACATTAACGGAAACTATTGCTCCTGCTAATGCTACCAATCAAAATGTGACTTGGTCTTCTAGTGATGATGCTATTGCATCCGTAAATGCTGCTGGTGTGGTAACAGGAAACACAACAGGAACTGCCACCATCTCAGTAACTACTGAAGATGGAGGATTTACAGCTACGTCGACTATAACCGTTCAAGCTGCAACCGTTGCCGTAACAGGAATAACGATTGATCCAACATCAATCACCATTACCAATGGAAGTACCACAACATTAACGGAAACTATTGCTCCTGCTAATGCTACCAATCAAAATGTGACATGGTCTTCTAGTGATGATGCTATTGCATCCGTAAATGCTGCTGGTGTCGTTACAGGAAACACAATAGGAACTGCCACCATCTCAGTAACTACTGAAGATGGAGGGTTTACAGCTACTTCGACTATAACGGTTCAGGCTGCAACCTTTGCCGTAACAGGAATAACGGTTGATCCAACAGTAATTACCATTACTAATGGAAGTACCACAACATTAACGGAAACTATTACTCCTGCTAATGCTACCAATCAAAATGTGACTTGGACTTCTAGTGATGATGCTATTGCATCCGTGAGTGCTACTGGTGTGGTAACAGGAAATGCAATAGGAACTGCCACCATCACAGTAACTACTGAAGATGGAGCATTTACAGCTACTTCGACTATCACGGTTCAAGCTGCAACCGTTGCCGTAACAGGAATAACGGTTGATCCAACATCAATCACCATTACCAATGGAAGTACCACAACATTAACGGAAACTATTACTCCTGCTAATGCTACCAATCAAAATGTAACTTGGTCTTCTGATAATACGAGTATGGCTACTGTCAATGCTGCTGGTGTCGTTACAGGAAACGCAATAGGAACTGCCACCATCACAGTAACTACTGAAGATGGAGCATTTACAGCTACTTCGACTATCACGGTTCAAGCTGCAACCGTTGCCGTAACAGGAATAACGGTTGATCCAACATCAATCACCATTACCAATGGAAGTACCACAACATTAACGGAAACTATTGCTCCTGCTAATGCTACCAATCAAAATGTGACTTGGTCTTCTAGTGATGATGCTATTGCATCCGTGAGTGCTGCTGGTGTGGTAACAGGAAATGCAATAGGAACTGCCACCATCACAGTAACTACTGAAGATGGAGCATTTACAGCTACTTCGACTATCACGGTTCAAGCTGCAACTTTTGCCGTAACAGGAATAACGGTTGATCCAACAGCGATAACCATTACCAATGGAAGTACCACAACATTAACGGAAACTATTACTCCGGCTAATGCTACCAATCAAAATGTAACTTGGTCTTCTGATAATACGAGTGTGGCTACTGTCAATGCTAGTGGATTAGTATCTAGTGTAGGTATTGGAGAAGCCAAAATTACGGTAACAACCCAAGATGGCGGATTTACAGCTACTTCTTTAGTAACCGTAGAAGCTGCTTCAATAGCTGTAACTAGTGTTTCTATTTCACCGACATCCATAACAATCACGGATGGAAGTACAACAACATTAACAGAAACTATTGCTCCTGCTAATGCTAGCAATCAAAATGTGACTTGGTCCTCTGATAATACGAGTGTGGCTACAGTCAATGCTAGTGGATTAGTATCTAGTGTAGGTATTGGAGAAGCCAAAATTACGGTAACAACCCAAGATGGCGGATTTACAGCTACTTCTTTAGTAACCGTAGAAGCTGCTTCTATAGCTGTTACAGGAATAACAATTGATCCAACTTCTATAACTATTATTAACGGAAGTACAACGACACTAGTAGAAACTATTACTCCTTCTAATGCTACTAATCAAAATGTGACATGGTCTTCTAGTGATGATGCTATAGCGACAGTGGATGCAACGGGTGTAGTTACAGGAGTAGGGACAGGAACAGCTATTATTACAGTTACAACAGTTGATGGTAATTTTTCTGCTAATAATCTTATTACAGTGAATGCAGTTCCTATACTGGTAACTGGGGTTAATTTGACGCCGCCAACAATAACTATAATTGAAGGAGCTACGACTACTTTAATAGCTAATCTTATACCGAATAATGCAAGTAATCAATTAGTATCTTGGTCTTCTAGTAATACTAGTGTCGCAACTGTGAACGCTAGTGGTGTCGTAACCGGAGTGGGAGTTGGTAATACAACTATTACGGTAACTACCAATGATGGTAATAAAATAGCGACATCTCTCATTACAGTAGATGCTGCTCCTATACCAGTAACTGGAGTTAATTTGACCCCACCAACATTAACAATTATTAATGGTACTACAGCCACTTTAGCAGCTGATATAGAACCAAGCAATGCAAGTAATCAAGCAGTATTCTGGTCCTCCAGTAATACTGATGCTGCAACTGTGAACGCTAGTGGTGTAGTAACTGGAGTTGGAGTTGGTAATACAATTATTACAGTGACTACGGATGATGGAGATAAAATAGCAACATCTCTTATTACAGTAGATGCTGCTCCTATATCAGTAACTGGAGTTAATTTGACCCCACCAACATTAACCATTATTAACGGTACTACAGCCACTTTAACAGCTGATATAGAACCAAGCAATGCAAGTAATCAAGCAGTATCTTGGTCCTCTAGTAATACTGATGCTGCAACTGTGAACGCCAGTGGTGTAGTAACTGGGGTTGGAGTTGGTAATACAATTATTACAGTGACTACGGATGATGGAAATAAAATAGCAACATCTCTTATTACAGTAGATGCTGCTCCGATAGCTGTAACTAGTGTAGCTATTGAAAATAGAAGTGGCTCCACAGTCGCTATAGGTAGAACTATCTCCTTAACAAGAATTATAACACCTTCCAATGCAACAAATCAGAATGTTTCTTGGGTTAGTAGTAATCCAGGAAAAGCAACTGTTAGTGCAAGTGGTGTGGTTACAGGTGTAAGTGATGGTGATGTGATTATTACGGTAACAACTCTAGATGGTAATTTGCAAGATAGTATAACATTAACAGTATTGCCTCCAACATTTCCTAGTTATACATTTAGTATTGATCCAATCCCTCCCACAGTTACAACAACTACACAGGCTTTAACTTTTAGAATAACTCCGAATTCTACGGCACTAGCTCAAAATATTCAATTTACTATGAGTTATAAGGATAAAACTGGTCTTCCAAATGTTACCTTTTTAACCTACAACAGCACTTCACACATCGTGGGTAGTGAATTTACGGTCGATCCAAATATTTCCACAGGAATTTTAGAAGGACCTTTTACGAATTGTGAGTATATGGAATTTGAATTTACAGTTTCAAACAACTTAGGCTTACCAGATCAGGTAGAAACAATAAACTTTATTGTTCAAGATGGCTCTGCTTGTAATTAAATTAATAATTTGAGTATGAAGAAGTTCAAAACTTTAGCGATATATCTAAGCTTAGTCCTCACTATAATAATAGCCTGTACTAAAGAGGTTGGGCTATACACTGAAGTAGAATTTGAAATTTCAGAAACTCATGTAGCAGATGGTTTTATTAATTCACCGCTCGCTACTTCTATTACTGTAACTCCAGAAGAACTCGTGGAAGGATATTCTTATTCCTATTCGTACAAGATTAATACAGGCCAAGGATATTTTCAAGATGAATCCGGAGCTACTATTTCCGAAGGAGAAAAAGTAGGGTTGAGTCCATTATCTGCTAGTTTAAATTATATCCCAACAACTATAGGAGATCATTCGTTAACCTTTACCGCTGAAGATACTTTTGGTTTTCAGGAGCAGGTTACTGTATCTTATGTTATTAGTGATGTTCCTGTTTCTTGGACTGCTACAGGACCTACAGGACAAGTTTTGTTGGGTGGCTCACAAGATATTAGTATTACTTTAGGGAGTGAAACTACCACTACAGGAGTTACCTATGAACGGAATTATTCCTTTACTCAAGGTACAGGTACAATAACATCTTCTCCTAGTGGAGCGAATGAAACCCTTAATGAATTTGTTAGTATTACACCTGGAACGTATACCTTAACGTATGTTTCTACAGAACTAGGACAAACAACTTTAGAGTTTTTATTGAAAGATTCAAACGGACAAGAACTACTTCAAACCGTAAGTTTTGAAGTGGTTGATGAACTTTCTACAGAAAAAGAAATTACTTCTTTTATAGTAAATGGAGTAGAAGGTACCATAGTTGGAACGGATATTACTATAGAACTTCCAGAAGGAACTGACTTAACTACATTGTCACCAGTTATTATTCATACAGGAGCAAGTGTTTCGCCGGAATCAGAAACAAGTCAAGATTTTACGAATCCAGTAATTTATACAGTTACGGCTCAAGATGAAACAATTCAAACTTATACGGTAAACGTAACAGTTCCTTCCGCAAACCAAGCTCCAACAGCTATAGCAACTTCAGATGTAACTTCTGGCGCTCCTTCTTTAGCAGTTCAATTTACAGGAGACACTTCTTCTGATCCAGATACTGGAGATACATTAACATATGCTTGGGATTTTGGAGATGGAAATACAGCTACAACGGCCAATACTTCTCATACCTTTACAACTGCAGGAACGTATACCGTAACACTTACAGTTACTGATGATGGAACACCAGCTTTAACTAGTACGGATACTATCACGATAATTGTAACAGATACAAATCAAGCTCCAAACGCGGTAGCAAGTTCAGATGTAACTTCTGGCGCTCCTTCTTTAGCAGTACAATTTACAGGAGACACTTCTTCTGATCCAGATACTGGAGATACATTAACATATGCTTGGGATTTTGGAGACGGAACTACAGCTACAACTGCTAATCCTTCTCATACCTTTACAACAGCTGGAACATATAATGTAACGCTTACCGTTACCGATGATGGAACACCGGCTTTGTCAAGTTCTGAGGTGACAATAACAATAACAGTAATTGCTCCTGCCAATAAAGCTCCAACAGCTGTAGCAACCTCCGATATAATTACAGGAGAAGCTTCTTTAGCGGTACAATTTACAGGAGATACTTCTTCTGATCCAGATACTGGCGATATATTAACCTATGCTTGGGATTTTGGAGATGGAACTACAGCTACAACTGCTAATCCTTCTCATACCTTTACAACTGCGGGAACATATGATGTAACGCTTACCGTTACCGATAATGGAACACCAGCTTTGTCTAGTTCTGAGGCGACAATAACAATAACCGTAAATACTCCTGCCAATCAAGCTCCAACGGCGGTAGTAAGTTCAAATATAATTACAGGAGAAGCTTCTCTAGATGTGCAATTTACAGGAGATACTTCAACTGATCCAGATACTGGAGATACATTAACCTACGCCTGGGATTTTGGAGATGGAAGCACAGCTACAACTGCCAATCCTTCTCACACCTTTACTACACCGGGAACATATGATGTAACGCTTACAGTTACCGATGATGGAACACCAGCTTTGTCTAGTTCTGAGGCGACAATAACAATAACCGTAAATACTCCTGCCAATCAAGCTCCAACGGCGGTAGCAAGTTCAGATGTAACTTCTGGAGAAGCTTCTTTAGCGGTACAGTTTACAGGAGATACTTCTTCTGATCCAGATGCAGGCGATATATTAACCTATACTTGGGATTTTGGTGATAGCACTACAGCAACAACAGCCAATCCTTCTCATACCTTTACAACCGTAGGAACGTATACCGTAACACTTACAGTTACTGATGATGGAACACCTTCTTTATCAAGTTCTGAGGTGACAATAACAATAACCGTAACTGCTCCTGCCAATCAAGCTCCAACAGCCGTGGCAACATCTGTGCAAAGAACAGGAATATCTCAATATATATTTGACTTTGCAGGAGATAGTTCTAGTGACCCAGATAGTAATCCAATAACTTATTTATGGGATTTTGGAGATGGTGGTTCCTCCACTGAAGTAAATCCAAATCATACATATACTACTACGGGAGTATATAATGCTTCCCTAACAGTAAGTGATGGTTCTTTAACGAATACCAGTTCATTTACTGTGAACGCAAGAGACTTTGTTATTTTTACTGAAGGAAGTAATATTTCTGATACATTTGGTACTGGCAGCATAAGTGTTACAGGTGATTTAATTATCACTGGTAGCCCGACTATATTTACCTTAGCTGCCACATTAATAACAGGTGTAGGAGCAAATTCGAATGCTACCTTTATAATAGGTAGTACTCAATATACCGCAAACACTAGTAATACTAGCGTTCCAGGATTGCGAAATACAATTTCGTACTCTTCAGGCATCTATACATATACATTAAGTGTTATCAATACTTCTGGAAATTCAGGAATAATCAGAGCCGTTGTCACTTATCCATAGTTAAATTTTGAACTAACTAATATACTTCCAAATATTCTTGTGCGTAATTAATTGTGCGTAAGTATAGTTGATTACAGCATTCTCATCTTTGGCGAGGGTCGGATCGTCTTTTAAGAGTTGTAATGCATAGTAACGGGCTGTTTTTAGAATATCATTGTCTCTGACTATATCTGCAATCTTTAGATTTAGCATACCACTTTGCTGGGTTCCCATTAAATCTCCAGGACCACGGAGCTTTAAATCGACCTCTGCGATTTCAAAACCATCATTGGTACGTACCATCGTTTCCAACCTCGTTTTTGCTTCGGTAGATAGCTTAAAACTGGTCATCAGAATACAAAAACTTTGGTCTGCCCCACGGCCAACACGCCCGCGCAATTGGTGCAATTGCGATAATCCAAAGCGTTCCGCACTTTCTATAATCATTACAGAAGCATTGGGAACGTTAACGCCCACTTCTATAACTGTTGTCGCCACCATTATTTGCGTTTCGCCCTTTACAAAACGCTGCATTTCATATTCTTTATCCACAGGTTTCATTTGCCCATGCACAATGGAAATTTGATATTCAGGTTGTGGAAAATCTCTTGCAATACTTTCATAGCCATCCATTAAATCCTTATAATCCAAAGCTTCTGACTCTTGAATTAAAGGATAAACTACATAAATCTGTCTTCCTTTTTTTATTTCATCTCGGATAAACTGAAACACTTTTAATCGGTTAGAATCATACCGATGCACCGTTTTTATAGGTTTCCTTCCTGGAGGTAATTCATCAATCACAGAAATATCTAAATCGCCATACAAACTCATCGCCAAGGTTCTAGGTATTGGGGTGGCTGTCATTACTAAAACATGTGGTGGTATCGTATTCTTATGCCATAATTTAGAACGCTGCGCAACACCAAAACGATGCTGTTCATCCACAATCGCTAGGCCTAAGTTCTTATACTGCACTTTATCCTCCAATAGGGCATGGGTGCCTATTAAAATTTGAAGTTCCCCACTTTCTAACTGCTCGTGTATGACTTTCCTAGAAGATTTTTTCACGGAACCTGTTAATAGTGAAACCGTAATGCCTACACCTTCTAATAGCTCTTGAATGCCTACATAATGCTGATTCGCTAAAATCTCTGTAGGAGCCATCAAGCAGGCTTGAAATCCATTGTCAATTGCTAATAACATCGCCATTAAAGCAACAATTGTTTTACCAGAACCAACATCACCTTGCAATAAGCGATTCATTTGGGCATTGCTCCCAAGATCTGATCTAATTTCTTTTAGTACCCGTTTCTGAGCATTGGTAAGATCAAATGGCAAATGATTACTGTAAAAATCATTAAAAATAGTACCAACTTTGTCAAAAGGAAAGCCTTTAATACGCTTTTTATGCAACATATTCTTAGCAATAAGCTGCAGTTGAATATAAAAAAGCTCTTCAAATTTTAATCGGAATTGTGCTTTAGCTAAAAGTTCTTGATTCTTAGGGAAGTGAATATTAAACATCGCTTCACTCTTAGAAATTAAATGAAGTTCTTCTATAATTTTAGGAGACAGTGCTTCTGTAAACTTCCCATTCAGTTCTACAAAAATCTGCTGAATTAACTTACTTAATACTCTATTGGTAATTCCTTTATTACTCAGTTTCTCTGTAGACGGATATACGGGTTGCATGTATATCTTTAAACCCTTTTCATGATCCGCAAGTAATTCCATTTCAGGGTGCGGCATAGAAAAAGTACCATTGTAAAAATTAGTTTTTCCAAAAATTACATAAGGTACATTCAGCTTTAAATTCTCACGAATCCATTTCTGTCCTCTGAACCATACTAATTCCATCTTACCTGTATCATCTAAAAAAGTAGCTACGAGGCGATTCCCTTTTTTTTGCGCTACAGATTTAATATGGGTAATTTTACCAACTACCTGAACCTCAGAAGAGTTTTGTTGTAACAGATTAATCTTATAATACTGTGTTTTATCTATATACCGATGGGGAAACAGATTAATTAGATCTTGGTATGTTTGAATGCCAAGCTCTGACTGCAACGTATTTGCCCTATTTGGACCAACACCTTTTAAATAAGCAATGGGAGTTTGTAAAAAATTTGCATTCATTGGACTAAAATAGTAGATAGAAACAAAGGAACAAAAACCAAATTGCTTATTTTGGTATTCATTTTGAATTTTATTAAAATATGCGTCATTTATTTATAAGTTTTTGTCTTTTCCTTTCAATTACGCTATCAGCTCAAGAACAGAAATCGGTAGATTTTATTTCTGGAGACCTTTCCATAACCGTTGTTCCTGAGCAGAAGCAGGTAAATGGGACCGTAACCTACACTTTTGATATCTTGAAACCGGTGGATAGTATTTTTTTAGATGCTAAAAACTTCACATTTACCACCGTACGACTTAATAATAAAAAAGTAAAATATAGTGTTGATGACAAGCACATCATCATTAGAAAAAAATTTAAAAAGGGCGGAGCTCAGCAGTTACAACTATCTTATGAAGTCCAACCTACACAAACGGTATATTTTATTGGTTGGGAAGATGATGCCAATAAGAACAAGCAAATTTGGACACAAGGGCAAGGTAAATATACAAGTCATTGGCTTCCTAGCTTTGATGATATGAATGAAAAAGTAGTATTTGATACAGAAATAACATTTGATTCTACGTATCAGGTAATTGCCAATGGTAATTTAGTACACTCTAAAAAAAATGCTAACAATACGACCACTTGGTCCTATGATATGGTGCAACCTATGAGTAGTTATCTTTTAGCTTTTTCCATAGCTAATTATGATAAGAAAGTGGTAACCAGCGCGGATGCTGTACCATTAGAACTATATTATTACCCTAAAGATCAACAGAAAGTAGAGCCTACTTATCGATATACAAAAGAAATTTTTGATTTTTTAGTTTCCGAAATTGGCGTTCCTTATCCTTGGCAAAATTACAAACAAATACCAGTAAAAGATTTCCTTTATGCAGGAATGGAAAATACAACAACTACTATTTTTTCTGATGCCTACATGATAGATTCTATTACTTTTATAGATCGTAATTACGTCAATATAAACGCACACGAATTAGCGCACCAATGGTTTGGAAACCTTGTAACAGAAACTGACGGTCAGCATCATTGGCTACAAGAAGGCTTTGCGACCTATTACGCACTTTTAGCAGAAAAAGAACTATTTGGCGCCGAGTATTATTTTTGGAAACTATTTGATACTGCAGAAACCTTAAAGCAACAGTCTAAAGAAGGAAAAGGAGAGTCATTAAAAGATCCAAAAGCAAGCAGTCTTACTTTTTATGAAAAAGGAGCATGGGCTCTAGCCTTGTTAAAAGAAGAAGTAGGAACCGAATCATTTAAAAAGGGAATACAGAACTACCTAGAAAAATATAAATTTAAGAATGTAAAAATAAATGATTTTCTTGTTGAGATAGAGCAAGCGAATGGGCAATCATTAAGTAATTTTAATGAAATCTGGTTGGAAAACACGGAATTTCCAGTGGCTGTGGTGTATGACTATTTAAAAAATAATTCATCTAGTATTTCCGATTTTATAAGTCTACAGGAATCAATAAATAAGGTTGCTGATAAAAAAGCTCAGTTAGTTTTGATTGAAAATGCCTATGATGAATCTGATTCTATAGAATTTAAGAAGCGATTGATATTTACATATGCTGAACTGTTCTCCATAGACTTTATGAGGAAGATTATAGCGTCAAATGATTTGATGTTACGGCAAGCATTAAGTTTAAAAACCATTCAAATCCCCACAGAATTGCAAACAGATTTTGAATCGCTATTAGAAGACCAAAGCTATAGTACTATTGAAAACAGTTTATACCGGCTCTTTTTAAACTTTCCTGAGAAAAGAAACACGTATTTAGACCAAACAAAAGATATCATTGGTTTCTCTGATAAAAATGTGCGTCTATTATGGCTAACACTAGCCTTGGTTACTGAAGATTATAACAGTTTAAAAACCAAAGACTATTTTGATGAATTAGGGAGTTATACCAATCCTAAATATGATCCTAAAACACGTGAAACAGCTTTTCAATATTTGTTTCAAACTTTTGGATTAACAGATACCAACTTAGAAGATTTAGCGAAGGCTAGTATGCACCATAGTTGGCAGTTTAAGAAATTTGCCAGAGCATTATTTGATGAGTTGTTAAAAGATGAAGCCTATAAAGATAGAATTATTGCGTTATTGCCTAAACTAAATGAAAAAGAAAAACTGTATCTTACTAGTAAACTAGAGTAGTATGAGAGCATTAGTAATTTCTGGAGGTGGGAGCAAAGGGGCCTTTGCTGGTGGGGTTGCCCAATATCTTATTGAAGAAGCGCAACAACATTACGATTTATTCATAGGCACCTCTACCGGAAGTCTTTTGATATCACATTTAGGCTTACATAAAATAGACAAAATCAAAGAAATTTATACCTCCGTACATCAGAAAGATATTTTTAGCAACTGCCCCTTTTCTACTCGAAAAAAACATGGAGTAGAAACTATTGGTATACATCATTTTAATGTACTTAAAAATTTCTATAGCGGAAGTAAAACTTTTGGAGAGAGTCACAATCTATTGCAACTTATAAAAAACACCATTACCCTAGAAGAGTTCAATATCCTGAAAAACGGTCCAAAAGATATTGTAGTAACCGTATCTAATTTATCACTTAATCAAGTGGAGTATAAATCTATTAATGATTTTTCATATGATGAATTTTGTGAATGGGTATGGATTTCTTGTAATTACACACCTTTTATGAGCTTGGTAAAAAAGGATGGTTGTGAATATGCTGATGGTGGTTTAGGAACCATGGTTCCTATCGAAGAAGCTATAAAAAGAGGTGCAACTACTGTAGATGCTATTATTTTACAAACCGAAGTGACACATTTAAATCGAATGCCATCAAAAAATGTGTTCTCCTTATTGACCAATATGTTTGCTTTTATGTTGGATCGTATCGAACATCAAAATATTAGAATCGGAAAGTATGTGGCTAAGCATAATAATGCAATCATTAACTTTTATTATACTCCTACTGTTTTAACTACAAATTCACTTATTTTTGACAAAACTAAAATGGCAGCTTGGTGGAAAAGCGGATTTAATTACGCGAAATTTAAAAGTTCTGAGAGTAGCCAATTAGAACCAGAAATAACCAACTAACTAAAATATTGAAATTTGAAAGCATTAGTAATAAGTGGCGGTGGGAGTAAAGGGGCTTTTGCTGGAGGTGTCGCACAATACTTAATGGAGATAGAAAAAAAGGAGTATGACTTATTCCTTGGTACTTCTACAGGTAGTCTTTTAATACCACAATTATCGCTTAATAATGTAGGCAAACTATATGATATTTATACCAATGTTAATCAACTTTCTATATTTAGTTTAAATCCTTTTATAGTTAAGAAAAAAGATGGTCGTGAATTCGTAACCATTAATTATTTTACTACATTTTTACAGTTTTTAAAACGGAAAAGAACTTTTGGTGAAAGTGGGGCATTGCGCAGAACCATTAAAAAGAATTTCTCTCCAGAAGAATTTACTAAAATAAAAACCTCAAACAAAAAAGTAATTGTTACCGTTTCTAATTTATCTAAGAACAGAGTAGAGTACAAGGAGCTTAGCGAATTTACTTACGAAGAGTTTTGTGATTGGATTTGGATTTCTTGTAATTATATTCCATTTATGTCTTTAGTAAAACGTAATGGATATGAGTATGGCGATGGAGGTTTGGGTTGTGTTGTGCCTATCCGAGAGGCCATACGTAGAGGGGCTACGGAGGTAGATGCTATTATTTTAGAATCTGAAAATTTGAATCAGAACAAAGTATTAGGTAAAAATCCTTTTTCCTTAATGCTAAGCATTTATGGCTTTGTATTGGATCAAATAGAATACCACGATGTTTCTGAAGGGGTGCTTGCAGCCAAACACAACGGAGTTAAGTTAAACTTATATTATACCCCAACAAGGCTTACTGAGAACTCTTTAGTATTTAATAAAAAGCTTATGCGAGAATGGTGGCTCCAAGGGTTTAGTTACGCCGAGGAAAAATTTAAAGGTAAATAGACAATCGCTTACCAAAGATTGCTAATTTCTTTTTTTACGAAAGATAACGCTGTGGCAGAAGGAGAGGCCTTATCCATGGTATCACTTAATACGTCTTCTCTAAATTTATCTGCATTTTCTGCACTTAATGCAGCTTTTCTAATTGATTGTATCGTTGCACTTTTTGCCGCTTTAATAATATTCCAACAATCATCTGTTAGGTATATTTGCTGCGATAAATTATGATCAAATTCTGTTTCAATCGTACGTATCAAAAGTGATTCATAATCGTTCTTACTCGTAGATACGGGAGCTACTCTAACCACTAAGCTAGGAATAGCAATACGCTCTAAAAATAGTGCCATACGCTCGTACGCTTGCAATCTAATAGGTAATGTGTGTTTTTGAGTATCTTTCTGTAACAAATACCTTCTACGGCCTTCTTCATTTTTTGTGTGCATTTTAAAAAAATAAAAGGCAACAACACCTGTAACTACTGCTGGTAATAAATAAGCGAAAGCCTGTAGAATCTGTTCTCCGTTCATGATACTTGTGGTTTTATTTGGTTATTGAATGTAAAACGAAGTATTTTTTAAAAAAGTATGAAACCTAAAATTATCTCGCTAAAAGTTTAGGAGATACTTTATAAGTTGCAGCGTATGTCATACCTGTTTCACCGTTTTTAAAGTTTGAAAATGCCTTCTTAAACCATTTTGGATCTGTTGCTTTTTTGTTATGAGTATCATGACTAGAAACTCCAAAAGAGGCTCCATTCAAAAAAGCTTCGATGGTATAAATTCCGATTCCAAAATATTCGCATTTTTGAAGCACTGTCGCAAATTCTGCTTCTGAAAATTGGTGGATGTTATCTGCCTCAAAATTCTCATTTACATTTTTTAAATCGACAAATACATTCTTCTCTAAAAATTCTTGTTGTTCCATAATTGTAAATACTATTTATGTATTTCGCGCGAAAGTAGCTAAAAATATATACTGGATGATAAGGAATTAGTATTATTAATTCCCTGTACCAAAATCAGACTTTATTTATTCTCTTTAACTAGTTCTCTAACTTGAAAATAAAACGCATCAAATTTTGGAGAAATACGGATGTTTAAGCCTTCTGTAAAACCACCATCTTTTGTAACTGCCATTAAGCGGGCATTACTAATAGTGAACTGCTTTTGAAATTTATTTGCTAATAGGGTAGCTTGATTTAAAGCAACATCAAACTCTCCTGTATTAGAAACACCTTCTATAGTTACTAATGCATCTGAATATTTATTCAAAACCGTAGCAATCTTCGATAATTGTGCATCTGCAGCAGTATCCTTAGCTGCAATACCGTTTCTTATTGCTTCATTTAAAGAGATAACCACTGCACCATTTGTTACATTAATGGCACTATTTTCTCCTAAAGTTTTCTTTAAATCGGTTAAAATGGCAAGGGCAATAGAATCATGACTACTAAACTTATCATTTATAAATTTAAGCTTAGCCTCTTTTTCCTGTAGGCTTTCTAAAGTCTTACCAATATTCTCAGATTTTTCAATAGAGGCTTTCGTAAAATTATTAATGTTTTGCATTAATTGGCCATTGGTTTCTAATAACTCATCGGCCTGCGCTTTGTAAGATTCTGCTTCTGTTTTACTAACAGTTTCACGTTTCTTAGACACTACGTATAGGTTATTAATAGAATCTCTAGATGCTTTTAAATTCTGAATTTCAAGTAATAAATCAGACTTTTTTTGTGCGTGTAGGTTTGTTAAGCCTAAAGTTAAAACGAGTAGGAATAAAGAATACTTTATCATTTTTAAAACGATTTTTAAATTAAATATTAATTGTTGTATTATTTGGTAACGCTTTTTCCACCTAAGTGAATGCAATCATACAATTCTTGCACTCCATTAAACGGAACAGGATTTTTTTGATATTTATAGGTAGATCTTAAATCTCTATTCAAATCGGTATCATCTACATTCACTTGAATATCTTCCATATGAAATTGACATGGATGCTCATAACCAGCGGCATGCGTAATTTCTAAAAATTCTTTTCTAAAAGATTTGAAATACTGTGCTAAACGTTCCGATTTTAAAGTAACATCAATTCCGTTTTGCAACCATTTACTTTGGGTAGCAATACCCGTCGGACAGCGGTTGGTATGACATACTTGTGCTTGAATGCAACCAATACTCATCATGGCTTCACGAGCAACATTGATACAATCTGCACCCATAGCAAAAGCCATTGCTGCTTTGGCAGGGAAACCTAATTTTCCACTTCCTATAAATACAATTCTATCTGTAAGCTCTCTATTTAAAAATACTTTATACACACTAGAAAACCCATATACCCAAGGTAAAGACACATGATCCGCAAAACTTGGGGGAGCGGCACCTGTACCACCTTCACCACCATCTACGGTTATAAAATCAGGACCTTTTCCTGTTTTTAACATTAAATCTGCCAATTGTTCCCATTGGTCTATTTTTCCTATAGCTCCTTTGATGCCCACCGGTAAGCCAGTTGCTTCCGCTATTTTTTCAATTAATTGCAATAATTCAGGAACAGATTTAAAGGCCTTGTGCGTTGCAGGCGATAATACATCTTTACCTACTTCTACGCCTCTAATCTCCGCTAATTCTGGAGTTATTTTTGCGCCCGGTAATACACCCCCTTTTCCAGGTTTAGCCCCTTGAGATAGTTTTATTTCAATGGCTTTAATACAAGGATTATTCTCAACTAAAGCTTTAAGTTTCTCAATAGATAAACTTCCCTCATCACTACGTACTCCAAAATATCCAGTTCCAAAGTGAAAAATAACATCACCACCTTGCTTATGGTACGGAGAAAGTCCGCCTTCTCCAGTATTATGGTAAGCATCCGCTTTTTGAACACCTATATTCATCGCTTCTACTGCTGCTGCGGAAAGCGATCCAAAACTCATTGCAGATACATTTATAACAGAAGCCGGTCTATATGGTTTTGCACGTTTGTTGTAGGCACCAATAACTTTAGCACAAGGAACAAAACTTTTATCCTCTGTATTAGGATGATTTTCGGGTACCTCATAGGCCATCATTTGGTTTTTTACAAAAATATGATGGTGTGCATAAATATCACGATCCGTCCCAAAACCTTCATAGTTGTTCTCTTTTTTTGCAGAGGCATAAATCCAACCACGTTCTATACGATTAAAAGGAAGTTCTTCTCTATTGTTTGCTACAAAATATTGACGCATTTCTGGTCCAATACTCTCCAACCAATACCTAAAATGACCTACAATTGGAAAATTGTGTGAGATAGTATGCGCTCTTTGAAAAAAAACATCGCGAATAGCAACAACAAAAACCACTAGCAATAGCCAAGCATACCATGGAATACTTGTAAAAAAGTCAATCATGTAAAGAAAGTTTCAATTAAAATTTAAACTACAACAAACCTATAAAAAAAAACGAGTTCAAAATTAATTTTTATTAAAATTGAACTCGAAATAAATAATAATCTTTTTTATTTTTTATTCAAATAATCTAAACTCATTGCTGTTAAGGTTTTTACCCCTAGAAGCATACCACTATCATCAATTTTAAAATCTGGCGTATGATGCGGAAAAGCCTCGGTATTCCCTGGAGTCATTCCTCCTAAAAAGAAATAAAATCCGGGTACTTTTTCTTGGAAAAAACTAAAATCTTCTCCTCCGGTTGTTGCTTTAATTAACACTACATTTTCTACCCCTGCAGTTTTTTGTAAGGTAGGTAACATCGCTTCTGTTAATTTTTCATCGTTGTAGGTAATTGCTGTATTATTTTGAAATTCTATGGTAGCAGATCCTCCATATGTTTTTGCCAATCCTTCTGTCATCTCAGTCATACGTCTAATAATTAATGCCTTCATATCCGGATCTAGCGTACGTACGGTTCCTATCATTTCAGCGCTTTCAGGAATAATATTAAAACGAACTCCAGCTGTGATTTTCCCAACAGTAATTACTGCCGGTTCTATCAGCAAATTAGATTCTCTACTAATTATAGACTGGTACCCATCTATAATTTTTGCTGCGATATAAATAGGATCTACACCACCCCAAGGCTGAGAACCATGTGTTTGTTTTCCATTGACATTTACAACAAACCGCTCTACTGCAGCCATCGTACCTCCGGGTTTATAACCAATTGTTCCTACAGGAGTACCACTGTTGATATGTAATCCAAAAATAGCATCTACATCCGGATTTTTTAAGGCTCCTTCTTTTATCATTAATGCTGCACCACCTTCTTCTCCTGGTGGCGGACCTTCTTCTGCTGGCTGAAAAATAAATTTAACGGTACCTTTAATCTTATCCTTATTTTTTGATAAAATTTCTGCCACACCCATGAGTATCGCGATATGCGTATCATGACCACAAGCATGCATCACTCCAACTTCTTCTCCTTGAAACTCTCCTACAACTTCCGATTTAAAAGACAAATCATTCCTCTCGGTTACTGGTAAGGCATCAATATCTGCTCGTAATGCAACTACTTTTCCAGGAGTATTCCCTTTTAATACGCCAACAACTCCGGTTTTAGCAACTCCCGTTTGCACCTCAATTCCTAAAGATTTCAAATGTTTAGCTATCTTTTCTGCGGTTTTAAACTCCCTATTTGAAAGCTCCGGATATTGATGAAAGTCTCTTCGCCAATCTATTACTTTCTGTTCTACTGATTTAAAATCTTTCTCTGAAACTGCGTTTTGAGCAAATGCACAAAACCCAAAAAGGAGAAAACCTTTGAGTACAAGTTTATTCATATATTAAAATTTAATTAGTCTATAATCTTCATTCTGCAATAAAACAAGAGCGGTCATAGCTGACAAGGAAAGTTGCACTCCATTGATCATTTCAGTCTCTTTTATCTTTCTTGAATTTGCAGACTGTCCGCATAAAATTAGTTGAACATCTGCTGCCAGCAAAGCATTGATTAATGCTAGATTGGGATTTTTAGTACCGTAACGTTCTTCATAGGCTATGTCTGTCAAGATATCTTTTGTAGCAGAACCGTGAATAACTAGTGCGGCTTTTAATTGTTTTTCAGGGACACCGGCTTGTGCATGCATATTTAAAAAACGAGCACCAGTTTCCAGGTAAGGGTTAATTTTAGAATGTTCTTTAGGACTAGCTCCTACATCAAAAACAGCTTTAAAATCTTGCGTTAAATCTACTTCAAAATCTGGGTTTTCTACACTATAGACTGCTCCGAATTCTTGAATAACTGGCCCGGTAGCTTTTTCTTGTCCAAAACTTAAGTTTACTAGAATAATAGAAAGAATTAAAGAATTTTGTATAGATTTCATGGTAAAATAAATAAAGCGTTGCGTATCCTGAGGATAATACCTCTTTATCTTCAAATATATTCAAAATGATTTTAGCGTTTAAGTTTTTTGTTTATAATTATTAGATGCATCATTTTAGTATGCTAGCAATTATAGTTAAATTCACAGTTCCAAAAAATCAAAGAAAAAGCTGTTGGAAAACTATATAAATCAATTGAATGATGCTCAGCGAGCACCAGTTTTACATAAAGACGGACCGTTAATTGTTATTGCGGGAGCGGGCTCAGGAAAGACAAGGGTATTAACCTACAGAATAGCCTATTTAATGAGTCTAGGAATTGACTCCTTTAATATCCTTGCACTTACATTTACAAATAAAGCTGCCCGTGAGATGAAAGCTAGGATTGCCGCTATTGTGGGGAATTCTGAAGCCAAAAACCTAATGATGGGTACATTCCACTCGGTTTTTGCTAGATTATTACGATATGACGGTGACAAATTAGGATACCCTAGTAACTTCACTATTTATGACACACAAGATTCTCAGCGTTTAATCGCTTCAATTATCAAAGAAATGGGACTTGATAAAGATGTCTATAAATACAAACAAGTCCAAAATAGAATATCATCCTATAAAAATAGCCTTATTACGGTAAGAGCTTATTTTAATGATGCAGAAATGCAAGAGGCCGATGCCATGGCCAAACGGCCAAGAATGGGAGATATTTATCAAAACTATGTAGATCGCTGTTTTAAAGCAGGAGCGATGGATTTTGATGATTTATTACTAAGAACCAATGAGTTATTAAATAAATATCCAGAAGTCCTTGCCAAGTATCAAGATAGGTTTAGATATATATTGGTAGATGAGTATCAAGATACCAACCATTCGCAATATCTAATTATTAAAGCGTTATCCGATAAATTTCAAAATATTTGTGTGGTAGGGGATGATGCACAAAGTATTTACTCTTTCCGTGGTGCAAACATTAGCAATATTCTAAACTTTCAAAAAGATTATGATAATGTTATCATGTACCGACTGGAGCAGAATTATAGATCTACCCGAAATATTGTAAATGCAGCGAATTCTATAATTGAAAAAAATACCAACCAATTAGAGAAAGTGGTTTGGACAGATAATGATGATGGTCCAGCTATAAAAGTACACAGAAGTCCTACGGATGCAGAAGAAGGCAGGTTTGTTGCAGGTTCTATATTTGAAAACCGTATGCAACACCAAATGTCAAATGGTAGTTTTGCTGTACTTTATCGCACTAACTCGCAATCTAGAGCTATAGAAGATGCTTTGCGTAAACGCGATATTCCATACCGTATCTATGGTGGTTTATCTTTTTACCAAAGAAAAGAGATTAAAGATGTATTGTCTTATTTGCGTCTAGTGATTAATCCTAAAGATGAGGAAGCTTTAAAGCGTGTCATTAATTTTCCTGCGAGAGGAATTGGAATGAGCACTTTAGATAAACTTACAGTAGCAGCGAACCACTATGGCAGATCTATTTTTGAAGTAATTGAGAATTTAGATCGAATAAATTTAAAAATTAACGCAGGTACCAAAAGGAAATTAGTAGATTTTACCAACATGATTAAAAGTTTTCAAATCATGAATGAAACTACAGATGCCTTTGCTATTTCTGAACATGTCGCAAAAAAATCGGGGTTACTTTTAGAATTTAAAAAAGATGGTACTCCGGAAGGTATTGCCAAAATGGATAATATTGAAGAGCTTCTAAATGGTATAAAAGATTTTGTGGAAGGACAGAAAGAGGTTGTCGATGCTACAGGTAATATTAGTGAATTCCTAGAAGATGTTGCTTTGGCTACAGATTTAGATAATGACACTGGCGATGATGACAGAGTAGCTTTAATGACCATCCACTTAGCAAAAGGATTAGAGTTTCCGCATGTCTATATTGTAGGGATGGAAGAAGACCTATTCCCGTCAGGTATGAGTATGAGTACCCGAAGTGAATTAGAAGAAGAACGTAGATTGTTTTATGTAGCATTGACTAGAGCAGAAAAACAAGCTTATTTAACCTATACGCAAAATAGGTACCGTTGGGGTAAATTAATAGATGCTGAACCTAGTCGGTTTTTAGAAGAAATTGATGAGAAATTTATTGAAAATCTAACACCGATTGAAAAACCAGCATACCGTTATAAATCAACAATAGATACTGATATTTTTGGTGAAGTTGATAAAAGTAAACTGCGTCAAATAAAACCTAAAAGTGGTATCCCACCAAGCACGGTAAAACCTAATGAAAATCAGCTTAGAAAGCTTAGAAAATTAAAACCAGAATTAGCTCAACCCATTGGAAATACCAATACTGTAGATCCCAATTTAGCAGAAGGAAGTTTAATTAATCATACCCGTTTTGGTCGGGGTACTGTTGTAAAAATAGATGGCATTGGTAATGACCGCAAGGCAGAGATACAGTTTGATACTGCTGGGATTAAAAAATTACTGTTGCGCTTTGCTAAATTAGAAGTGTTAGGTTAATATTATACATTACTATTATGAAAATATATTTGAGTGTCCATATTCAGAGTAAAAAAGAAGCGCAACAAGAAGTAAAAGCTATTTTACAAAATTTGGTTGTACAAACGTTACAAGAGAAAGGTTGTATTCAATATACTTTACACCAAGGTATTGAAGATAAAAACACTTTTGTGTTTTACGAAGTTTGGGAGCATCAAGAAGCTTTAGACAAGCATAATACCATGCCTTATATTAAAGAGTTAGGCGTTTTATTTGAGGATAAACTAGCTTCTGAATCCGTGTTAGTGAAATCAACACTAATAGCCTAATGACATTTAAAGCGCTTCACCATGTCGCTATAATTTGTTCTGATTACAGCAAATCTAAAGCTTTTTATACGCAAATTTTAGGCTTAGAAATACTACAAGAAGTGTACCGTGAAGAAAGGGACTCTTACAAGTTAGACTTAGCCATAAACAAACATTATTGTATTGAATTATTTTCATTTCCTAATGTTCCTGAAAGACCTTCTTACCCAGAGGCTTGCGGGCTGCGTCATCTAGCCTTTGAAGTAGCAGATATAGAGCGCACGGCAATAGAACTTAAAGAAAAGGGAATACAAGTTGAGGCTATAAAAATAGATCCGTATACAGGAAAGAAATTCACCTTCTTTGCAGACCCGGATAATTTGCCATTAGAACTATATGAGCAATAACTTCTTAGTTTTCGGCGTGGAACTTTTTTAAAATTTTTAGATAACAATTCCATAAAGTTTTGCTAACCGTGGCGTCAGATAATAGTATCATTTTTGAATGAAAATTTACTATTTATGTCAACCAAGAACACTACGAGAAGAAATTTTATTCAAAAAACATTATTAGCCTCTGGAGGCATCATCTTAGCTCCTAATTTTATTAGCTGTAAAAAAGACGATGACCTAGTGGCTTCTGAGCTAGATACTAATCTATTAACTATCAAAAACTTCCATGAAGGGGTTGCTAGTTTTGATCCAAGCAGTTCTTCTGTGATTTTATGGACACGCTATGCTACTGCAAATGCCGAGATAGTTTGGGAATTAGCTACAGATGCCTCTTTTACATCTATTTTAAGAAGCGGTAAAATTACTACAGAAGCATCAAGAGATAATACTTTGGCTATTGAAGTAACAGAGTTAGAAGAGCATCTAAAACTGTATTATAGGTTTGCTAGTCCAATAGATTCTGCTATCTCTGTAGTAGGAGAAACCATAACACTCCCAGATGAGGCATCTTCCATTAAACTTGCCGTTTGTTCTTGCTCTAACTACCAAGCAGGATTATTCAATTCGTATAATGCCATGGCAAAATCAGATGCAGATATTATCATACACTTGGGCGATTATTTTTATGAGTATGAAGCCGGCGGTTACGGATCTACAGCTGAGAATGCTTTTTTGAATCGCCAGCATGAACCCGCAGGAGAAATCATCACTTTAGAGGATTATAGAACACGCTACAAACAATATAGATCCGATATAGATTTGCAATTAGCTCATCAAAAAAAGCCTTTTATATGCATTTGGGATGATCATGAAATTGCTAATGATACTTATAAAGATGGTGCAGAGAACCATGATGACGCCACGGAAGGAAGCTTTGAATTAAGAAAACAAAATGCCTTACAATCTTACAGCGAATTTTTACCTTTTTCCCGAGTAAACAAAGAGAATAATAGCCTTATTTATAGAAGTATAAATATTGGCAATCTAGTACATATGATGATGCTTGATACACGGCTTATTGGTAGGGACAAGCAGTTAAATATATCTAATTACTTTACGGCAACAGGCTTAAATACAGAAGCCTTAGAAAGCGATTTAAATGCTACAACGCGAACAATTTTAGGATCTACACAAAAAGAATGGCTATTAAGTGAGTTAGCAGGTAGTAGTAGCAAATGGCAGGTCCTTGGGCAACAGGTTTTAATGGGACAAATGTATATTCCTATTGCTATGCTAACTGCTTTCGGTACAGATAATTTTGGAGAAATATTAACAGAACTGGTTACTATAAAAACGAGAATGGAAAATGACGACCCTACATTATCTGCGGAGGAGAAAGCTAAAGTTCTCAATACAATTCCATACAACTTAGATGCTTGGGATGGTTACCCAGGAGATAGAGAGGAGATTTACCAAGCTTTGAATGGAAAAAAAATAATAACCTTCGCTGGTGACACCCATAACGCATGGAACAACACACTGTATGATCAAAATGGAACGGAAGTAGGCGTAGAGTTAGCCACTTCTAGTGTTAGTTCTCCAGGTTTTGAAACGTACTTGGGTACTACAGATGCCGCATTTATTAGTGGTTTTGAACAAGCATTAACAACATTAATAGATGGGTTAAACTATTTTGATGCTTCAAGAAGAGGTTATATGATGACTACATTTAATCAAACATCAGTAAGCTCTGAATGGATTTATGTAGATACTATTTTGTCATCCTCATACACCGCAAGTGTAGGGCACAGCATTACATATTCCTAGAACAAGTGTCTAAATAAGAGTATAAAAATCCATTAGTAATTGCTAATGGATTTTTTATTTTCAATAGCGTCAGTATTACCACCAGTAGAATTAATAGTACCTGAATAAAAAATAGTACCTTTAATATACATCTTTAAATTATGGCTGAATTTATTAAAATATACCCTGAAAATCCAAATCCGAAGGAAATAAAAAAGGTAATTCAGGTACTAAAAAAGGGAGGACTGGTAATTTACCCTACCGATACGGTATATGGTTTGGGCTGCGATATTACCAATACAAAAGCTTTAGAGAAAATTGCCCGAATTAAGGGTATTAAACTAGACAAAGCTAATTGGTCTTTCATCTGCGCAGATTTAAGTAATTTATCAGATTACGTTCGACAAATAGACACCCCCACTTTTAAAATATTAAAACGAGCTTTACCAGGACCCTATACTTTTATACTGCCTGGCAATAACAACCTTCCTAAAGAATTTAAAAAGAAAAAGACCGTAGGTATTCGTGTACCAGACAATAGTATCGCTAAAGCCATTGTAGAAGCTCTGGGCAATCCAATTGTATCTACATCTATACGAGATGAAGATGAGCTCTTAGAATACACGACAGATCCTGAATTAATCTTTGAGAAATGGCAAAACCTTGTTGATATCGTTATAGATGGTGGCTATGGTGATAATACCGCTTCTACCGTAATTGATTTATCTGATGGTGAGCCTGTAGTAGTAAGAGAAGGCAAAGGACCTATTGATATTTTCTAAACGAAACTATTTAAATTTTGAGCATAAAAAAAGGCGACCAATTGGTCGCCTTTTGTATATGATATCAATTTCTTAGTTATTGATAGCTGGATCTTTCATTCCTTCTTCAATCATTTCATAGAACTGATCGATTTTTGGAAGTACTACAATACGAGTTCTTCTATTTTTAGCTTTATCTGTTGTAGATAAAGGAACATAAGAAGATCTTGCTGCAGCAGTCATACGCTTAGGATCAACATTGTAATCGTTTTGTAAGATACGAACAACAGCAGTTGCACGTTTAGCACTTAAATCCCAGTTGTCTAATAAAATACCTTTTCTGTAAGGAACATCATCAGTATGACCTTCAACTAAAAATTCGAAATCTGGTTTATTGTTGACCACCTTAGCAACTTTACCTAAAACCTCTTTAGCTCTACTAGTTACATTATAACTACCGCTGCTAAATAACAATTTATCAGAAATAGATACGAAAACAACACCTTTTTCAACGCTAATTTCAATGTCTTGATCATCTAAATTACCAAGTACACCTTTTAAACTTTGTACTAAAGATAAGTTTACAGAATCTCTACGAGTTATAGCATCGTTTAATTTTCTGATGGTTAAATCTTTTTCTTGTAAACTTTCTAAAGACTTCTCAAGGTTTTGAGCACCTTTAGATGATAAGGTAGTTAAATTACCCATGTTGTTTATTAAATCCTGATTGTTACTTTTTAAGAATGCATTTTGATCCTCTAAAGTTTTTAACCTTGAAGAAGCAGATGCTTTTTCCTCTAAACAAGTGTTTAATTTAACAGTTGCAGAGTTTAATAAATCCTGAGTTTCTTTACTTTTTGCCTCTAATTCGGCATATTTTTTTTGTGACACACAAGAGGATAATAATAAAGTAACCCCTAAACAGCCTAAAATGATTTTGTTCATAATTATTAATGCTTAAATTAATTTGTTAATTCATAGCAAAATTATACAAAAAGCGATACGTTAACATTTCGCTTTCGTTAATGTTTTACTAAATTCTTAAACTTTCTGTTATGATATACGAAGTGAGACCATACAATGGACTTCACTGTATAATAATTAGGCATATATTTCGTTTTCTCACGCTTTTTAAAAATTTTCGAAAAGTTTACATAAAAGCTTAAATGCGCCTTTAAAATGGCAAAACAATGACTAAATTTTCCTTGAAAAATAAACCGTATTCCAGCTACACCGTCTAATAGCAATCGGAAAAATATAATGGGGAATGCTTTTTTACGCGGTAAATTTTTAGTGATAGAATATAGGGAATTTCTAAAGTTTAAAAATGTTTTTTTCGGATTCATATTACTCAGAGTAGAACCTCCTAAGTGGTATATTTTAGAAGTACCTACATAAAAAATTTTGTACCCATGATTATGTGCCCGCCAGCATAAATCTACTTCTTCTTGGTGTGCAAAATAATCTTCATCAAAACCTTTCAATTCTTTAAAAACGGAACTCTTAATAAATAAACAAGCGCCTGTTGCCCAAAAGATTTCTTTTACATCATCATACTGTCCTTTGTCTTTTTCTAACGCTTGAAAAATTCGGCCTCGACAGAAAGGATATCCTAACTGATCTATAAAACCACCAGCAGCACCAGCATATTCAAAATATTCTTTTCTTTTGTAATCTAAGATTTTAGGTTGAATAATAGCAACTTCAGGATGCTCGTCAAAATGGTTTAAAATGGGTGTAAGCCAATTCTCAGTAACTTCCACATCAGAATTCAGTAAGCAAAAGATATCTGCCTCTACATGTTGTAAAGCATCATTATAACCTTTTGCATAACCTCCATTGCTAGCATTCTCAATGATTTTTACTGCAGAGTAGTTTTTTTTGATAAACGCAATTGAATTGTCTGTGGAAGCATTATCAGCCACATAAATTGCGGCGCCTTTGGAAAAATTTTGAACGGAAGGTAGAAATTGTTCTAATAATTCTTCCCCGTTCCAATTAAGTATAACAACTGCAATTTTCGACATTAACTAAGTACCAAACTAATTTGCTGGATATTTTTTCAATTAAGAACAGCTAGTACAACAAAGTACAATAGTGTTACGATTATTTTTGAAGTTCACAAATTAACGGCTAAATTCAGGAATATCACGCAAAAAAGCATACTTTTCTTTTTGAAAATCCATTTCGCAGTAAAAATGAGACAAGCCATTTGTTACCATTAAATATTCTGCTTGAAGTTGCATGTTATACCTTGCTATTTGATCAAAAACATTTTGCGTGATGTTGATTTCTGGAGCTTTACATTCTACAAGTACTTTTATAGTTCCATCAGAATTGAAAATAACCACATCATATCGTTTTACCATACCATTTACTTTTAATTGTTTTTCAACATTGACAAGACTTAATGGATACTTTTTTTCTGTAATTAGGTAATGTACAATGTGTTGTCTCACCCATTCTTCTGGCTGCAGAACCACAAATTTTTTACGGACAACATCAAAAATATAGACTTTATTTTCGCTATTTTTGAATCGAAAGTCATAAGCAGGAAAATTCAATACTTGCATGGCACAAATTTGATGATTTTTTCTGAATGGATGAAGTAAAAAAGATTGTTAGCGATATAAAAGCACGGAAGATAAAGCCAATTTATTTTCTAATGGGAGAAGAGGCATATTACATCGATAAGCTTTCCGAATATATAGAGAACAATATTCTTGCTGAAGAAGAACGCGGTTTTAATCAAATGACGTTGTATGGAAAAGATGTTACTATAGATGATATCATAAGCAATGCTAAACGTTATCCTATGATGGCGGAGCATCAAGTAATTATTGTAAAAGAAGCACAACATTTATCTAGAACCATAGATAATTTAACTGCCTATGCTGACAATCCACAACCTACGACAGTTTTGGTGATTTGTTACAAATATGCCAAACTAGACAAACGCAAGAAAGTATACAAAGCGGTACAAAAAGCAGGCGTACTTTTTGAAAGTAAAAAATTATATGAGAATCAAGTTTCTGATTGGATCCGAAAAGTATTAGCGGGTAGTGGATACGGTATAACTCCTAAAGCGGCTATTCTTCTTGTAGAATTTCTAGGAACAGATTTAAGCAAGATTAATAATGAGTTGGAAAAACTGAAATTAGTAATTCCAAAAAGCCAAGAAATTACGCCTCAAGCTATTGAAGAGAATATAGGGATTAGTAAAGATTATAATAATTTTGAACTTAAAAAAGCATTAGGAGAACGTAACGTATTAAAAGCTACACGTATTTTAAATTATTTTGCACAAAATCCTAAAGATAATCCGTTTGTCTTAACAGTGACCTTGCTCAATAGTTTTTTCATACAACTCCTACAATATCATGGCCTCAAAGATCATAATCCAAAAACAGTCGCTAGTGCACTAGGGATAAGTCCTTATTTTGTTGGAGAATACCAAACTGCCGCAAAAAACTACCCTATGAAGAAAGTAAGTATGATCATAGCGCACCTGCGTGAGTTGGATGTAAAGGGCAAAGGAGTAGGGGCAAGTTTATCACAAGAAGACCTTCTGAAAGAGCTTCTTGTGAGAATTATGTAATTATTTTCTATCGAAACTATATTTTCCTGGGCCTACGAACATAATAACCACAAAGAACGTAAGATAAAGCAGCGCTAATTCTTTTTTAGCTAAAGGGGCAGATCCATGAGCGATAAAAGCTGCTACCCCCATAGTTATAGCTGCAGGTAATGCGGCCCATCTAGTTTTAAAACCTAAAATTATTAATATAGGGCATACTAATTCTCCTATAACCGCTAGAAATAGTGAAGGAGCTTCACCTATACCAATAGGGTCTTGGAATTTTATATTGCCTGCAATTAATTTTTGAAATTTTAGTATACCATGTGTTATCATCATAACAGAAGGAACTATGCGAAGTAACGCCAGTCCTATTTCATTAAATAGTTTTTTTTGCATCGTAATATTGGGGATAATTTTAATTAAAAGTAACAATAATTTATTACTATATTAAAAATTAACTTCAGTTTTTGACCAAACGTGCTCCTATAGTTTCTATTTGTCAATAATTGTAAATAAAATCAATAAATATGTAAGAAAATTCTATTATTTCACAAATACCTTATCTTAATTTAGAAAATTTCCCAGGGTTAGCTTCGTGCATGATACCATAAATTTTCTCAAATATATCTTCTGCATTTGGCTTAGAAAAATAATCACCATCTGTAGCATAAGCAGGTCTATGTGCTTTTGCTGTTAATGTTTGAGGTGCACTATCTAAATATTTATAGCCATCTTGGTTCTCAACTATTTCTTGAATTAAATAAGCCGAACAACCTCCAGGCATATCTTCATCAACGACAAGTAATCTATTAGTTTTCTTTACACTCTCTACGACGTCTTTGTTTACATCAAAAGGAAGTAAGGTTTGCGCATCAATAACTTCTACATCAATACCCACCTCATTAAGCTCTTGAGCCACTTGCATTACTATTCGTAATGTAGAACCATAAGTGACTACCGTAAGATCCGAACCTTCTTTTACCGTTTCTACAATACCAATTGGAGTGCAAATTTCTCCTAAATTAGTGGGTAATTCTTCTTTTAAGCGATACCCATTTAAACTTTCTATAACAATAGCAGGTTCATCACTTTTCATTAGTGTATTATAGAAACCAGCAGCTTTAACCATATTACGAGGAACTAGAATATACATTCCTCTTAAAAGATTAATAATTCCTCCCATTTGTGAACCTGAGTGCCATATTCCTTCCAAACGGTGCCCACGAGTTCTTATAATTAAAGGCGCTTTTTGTTTCCCTACTGTTCTATAGAGTAGGGTAGCCAAATCATCACTTAAGGTTTGAAGTCCGTATAATAAGTAATCTAAATATTGTATCTCAGCGATAGGTCGTAATCCTCTCATTGCCAAACCAATACCTTGACCTACGATTGTTGCTTCACGAATACCGGTATCTGCGATTCTTAATTCTCCAAATTTTTTCTGAAGACCTTCTAAACCTTGATTTACATCTCCAATAGCTCCTGTGTCTTCTCCGAAAATTAGCGCTTCAGGATTATTTGTAAAGAGCTTATCAAAGTTCTCTTTCAATATGATTCTTCCGTCTACTTTTTCAGCTTCTGGATTGTAAACTGCTTTTACCTCTTTTATACTTAGCGCATTGTTTGGTAGCTCACTATATAAATGAGAACTGAATTTTGGTTGTACCTCTTTGTAATAGCGATCTATAAATGCTATTAATTCATTTTTAGCGTTAGTATCTTCTCCAATTAAATAACGTAATGCTCTTCTTGCTTTTGATGCGATATCTTTTTTGATAGGTTCGTCAATAGCAATTAAATCGTTCTTAATTCGCGTGATGAATACTTTATTTGGACTGCTTCCAGAAACTTTATCCAATAAGGCAAGCAATTCTTCCTTAGCGGCCCTATGTGAGTCCAAGAACTCATTCCAAGCTTCTTTCTTAGCTGTTCTAACGTTTTTGCGGATATCTTTTTCTAATACTTTCAATTCATCGTCTGTAGCAATACCAATTTCAAGAATCCATTCTCTAAAACGTTTGTTACAGTCGTTTTCTCGTTCCCATTCTAAGCGTTCTTCGCTTTTATACCTTTCATGAGAACCTGAAGTTGAATGCCCTTGTGGTTGCGTTAGTTCTTTAACGTGAATTAAAACAGGTACATGTTCTTCTCTTGCAATATCTGCAGCATTCTCATAGGCGTGAATTAAGGCGGTATAATCCCAACCATTTACGATTAATATTTCATACCCTTTAGCATCTTCGGTACGTTGAAAACCTTTCAAAATTTCAGAAATATCTTCTTTTGTAGTTTGATGTCTTGCATGAACGGATATTCCGTAATTATCATCCCAAACACTAATAACCATAGGAACTTGTAATACTCCTGCAGCGTTAATAGTTTCAAAAAAATGTCCCTCACTTGTACTGGCATTTCCAATGGTTCCCCATGCTACTTCATTTCCGTTCTTAGAGAAATTAGTTGTATCTATACCTTCAACGTTTCTATATATTTTAGATGCTTGTGCTAAACCTAAAAGTCTAGGCATTTGGCCTGCAGTAGGTGAAATATCTGCGCTACTATTTGTTTGAGCAGTTAAATCTTTCCAAGTCCCATCTTCATTTAAACTAGGAGTCACAAAGTGCCCACCCATCTGCCTACCAGCAGACATTGGTTCTTTTTTAATATCTGTAGTGGCATATAAGCCATGAAAGAATTGCTTTGCATTTAAATGACCTAAGGCCATCATAAATGTTTGATCTCTGTAATAGCCGCTTCTAAAGTCACCATTTTTAAAAGACCGTGCCATTGCTAGTTGTGGTAATTCCTTACCGTCACCAAAAATTCCGAATTTTGCTTTACCCGTAAGTACTTCTCGTCTTCCTAACAAACTACACTCCCTGCTTAATACAGCGATTTCATAATCATTAAGAATTTGCTCCTTAAAGTCTTCAAAAGAAATGTCGTTATTGTCTTGCAGATTTACTTTCATCGTTAGAATTTCATTTTCGCAAAAATATCAAAACAGATTGAATTTTGCAATCTATAAATCGTTACAAATACTAAAGAATTTTTAAATTTTAGTAAATAATCAATTATCCAATTGTCAAATTCTTAAATAAAAACTTTTAAATTGAGAATTTAATAAAGATTTAGAACCATTTTCTAGTAATAAGTCGCGTAAGTGTTCTAGGACTTAAGGTTACTATAAATCGTATTTTCTGACTATAATCTGGTTGCGCCACTTCCCATCCATTATTGGAATATAGCGGAAAATAGAGCTCAAAATAGTCTGTTACCAAATTCAGGCGCACACCTGAGTCATAAACAAAACGAGCGTTCTCATTCTTGTTTTTCGTTAACCCCAAGTCTCCATAAAGCTCAATCCATCTCCATACACTTATACTTGTGTTGGTGGTTGCTAAAAAATCATTAGCAAAAGGGTTCGCTAATTTAGATTTAAAACCACCTTCCGCAATAACTAGTTGCTGGCTATATAAACCCGAAGCTTCTGACCTCCCTAAATAATTATAATCAAATAAATAATCTGTAGGACGATCTAATGCAAAACTGTAAAAGTCTGTATTGCTTGTGTTGGAGATAAATTTACCCGCAAAAAAACGGGTGTTCAGTTGCATGTTATTCGCAAAGAGTTTTCTATACTCAAAATTAAAAGCTATTTTACTAAAATTACCTGCGTATTGCGCATCTGCAAACCATGAATAATAATCAATTATTCCGTTTTTAAAACTTCCATATCTAGCGTTTAAAACACTATAATCAGGAGTGGTTTCTAGTTCCTCAATGTTTTCATCTAATGACCTATAGATATTTACGTATCTAATGTTTAAAAAATCTCTTTTATTAGATCTGAAATCATCTGGACGCCAACCAAAACTTACAGCTGGTGTTATAGACACATACCTAGAGTTTTCTTGAAAATGATATGTTGAACCACTAAGACTATAATTAGAAAGATAAAATCCTGTTTTATTATGATATTTTCTAAACTTAAAGCCTGCCGAACCTACTAGTGATCTTTCTTTAAAGGCATAGGCCGGAGATATGTCAAACAGAAATGGGCGCTCTAAAAATGTTTTATTATAAATACGCATGGCCGGAGTAATACCATCATAGATATTAAAACGTATTGTGGGCACATAAAAGATTTGATTGTAAAAAGGATCTTCCGTATCCTTAAAAAACTGAAATTTTAATTTTTTATTACTGGATAAGAAACCGCCTAAAGATTTCCAATTATCTCTTTGATTAAATTCTGGTATTTTCTGGTCATAATTAAGAACCAGTTTATCTTCTCCATTCTGTGGAATATAAAATGTTTTGGTACTGTCTATTCCTGTGAACCAATATTTAGATACGATAGAATCTTTTTGCAATCCAAACATTGAAATAGGCACATTGGTACCACTCTTATTTTTCAGGGTAACCCCCAAAGAATCGCCCACTTTTACGACTTTCTTAATTTTAAAATCTATACGATCATTCGTAGTCACATATTCATCTAAGAACCAAGAAATATCTTTATCTACATTGTTGGCTAAAATGCGTTCAAAATCTTGTGAGGATACTGGTCTTAATTTATAATTAGCATAAAAATCCTTAATACTCTCATCTACTTTTTCCTTGCCTACGTAATTGGCAAGAAAAGATAGTCCTGCGCCGGCTTTATAACGGTTCCCAATTTTATGATTGTATTTTATTAGAGAATCGTTGGGTGTAGTTAAAGGTTGATCAATATTTTTTCTTGCAGCATACATATAGAGTAGCGGATATTGCTCCTCAAATTTCATTTTTGCAAGGTTAAAGTTTTTAAAGCCCCAAATCGTAGATAATTTCCCTAATAATTTTTGATCTGGATAGTTTTCCTCTACATAGGATATCATCATGTAATTAATCAGCGCATCCATCACCCAGCGTTCTTTTCTTGGATCTAGAAATAAGGTTTCGTTGAAAAAGTTATTCAATGCTGTTTTGAGATACTTTAATTCAAATTGAAACTGATTATCGTAAGGGCGTACAAATGAAGGCAGCTGATTTAAACCATATAACGGATCTTTGTTGTAATCTATAGTACTTACCACCAATTCTGTATGAGGATAACTCCCTAAGTGCTTATAAATGTATTCAGAAACTTTATCTATAGCGATAGTTCTAGATATTTCATCAAATTTAGAAACATTAATATCGGTAACCACTGTCGCATAATCGGTAATATGCTTGGTGAAGTAGGAGGTAGGAGATAAAATTAAACTACAGCTTTTTCTATAGTCTCCTCTTAAATTAATCTCTTTATAACTATCTTTTTTAATTTCGTTTTCTTTCTCAAAATTAGAAATTACAAATAGATTGTTTGGAAGTGTGAGCATTACATCTGTATTTGTAATACCTGTGTATAAATCTTCTAAATCTTTATTGGAGTACAAATGCCATGAACCGTCATACACTGCTGGTGTTAAGTACCAGTCTCTTAAATAATACTCGCCCTTCGTATTGTACCCAAAAAGGGTAAACTTATTTTGTGGAAGTTTAACCTGATAGGTCAATGAAAATGTAGCATACTCGTCAGGTCCAATGGGCTTGTTTAATTCTAGCTTTAAAATATCGCTTTCTGGAGTATGTTCCCAATTAATTACTGAAAACTTCTCATCTATAATGCTATAGATTTTTGTATAACCCCGTTCCTCATCTTTTGCTAAATGAAAATTCTTTTTAAACTCTTCTTGAAATCGTTTTGCTAGAGGTGTTTTCTTGTTACTATAGGCATTGGCCCAATCGTTAAAATACAAAACTCTAAGAGTATCTGTAGAACTATTATGAAATTTAAACTCTTGTATGATGTTCAGCGTTTTATCCTGATCATTCAATTTTGCAGTAACTTTATTGTAATGTTGACATGAAATTTTACTGCATGCCAAAAAGCACACAGTAAAATTCAACACCGCAATTAAGAAATTAAATTTCCTTATCCGCATATACTTAATTAAAAGTTTGGACTGTGTAAATGTCCTTTGTAGAAAGAATCTATAATATCTACAACTTCTTCTTTTGTATCTACAATTTTAATTAAATCTAAGTCTTTCTCACTAATGGTACCCATGGTAAGCATAGTGTTTCTAATCCAATCCATTAAGCCACTCCAAAATTCCGTTCCTACTAATATAATTGGGAATTTCTCAATTTTATTGGTTTGGATTAAGGTAATTGCTTCAAAAAGTTCATCTAATGTACCAAAGCCTCCTGGCATTACCACAAAACCTTGACTATATTTTACAAACATCACTTTACGAACAAAGAAGTAATCAAAGTCTAAACTTTTATCGCTATCAATATAAGGATTGTCATGCTGCTCAAATGGTAAATCAATATTTAAACCTACAGAAGTTCCTCCAGCTAAATTAGCTCCACGATTTCCAGCTTCCATAATACCAGGACCGCCTCCAGTAATAACACCATAACCAGCCTCTGCAATACTTTTAGCGACTTCAATAGCTAATTGGTAATATTTATCTTCTTCTTTAGTTCTTGCTGATCCAAATATGGAAACACAAGGGCCAATTTGACTCATTTTTTCGAATCCGTTTACGAATTCCCCCATTATTTTAAATAAGGCCCATGAATCGTTTGTTTTTATCTCATTCCAACCCTTATGATGTTGTTCTTTTCTCATTCTATCTTTATAATCTTTATTACTATGCTTATATTTTAATCTTTTTGCTGCTTATTCTACTATTCACAAACCTAATTCTTTTCTAAGAAACTTTGCCGTATAACTCTTTTTATCTTTGCACACCTCTTCAGGCGTACCTTTTGCAACGAGTTTACCGCCTCCTTTACCACCTTCATAACCTATATCAATAATATAGTCTGCCATTTTAATGACATCCATATTGTGTTCTATAACAAGAATAGTATTTCCTTTATCTACCAAACGCTCTAAAACTTCCATCAATACTCTAATATCTTCAAAATGCAAACCTGTTGTTGGTTCGTCTAATATATAAAAAGTATTTCCAGTATCTCTTTTAGAAAGTTCTGTGGCTAATTTTATACGTTGCGCTTCTCCACCAGAGAGTGTTGTAGACTGCTGTCCTAAAGAAATATAGCCTAAACCAACTTCTTTAATAGTCTTAAGTTTTCTGTGTATTTTTGGAATTAATTCGAAGAAATCTACTGCTTCATTGATGGTCATTTCCAAAACATCTGCTATAGACTTACCTTTATACCTAATCTCTAAAGTTTCTCTATTAAAACGTTTCCCATTACAGGTTTCACATTCCACATAGACGTCTGGCAAGAAATTCATTTCAATAACACGCAAACCACCACCTTGACAGGTTTCACAACGGCCACCTTTTACATTAAAACTAAATCTTCCTGGTTTATATCCGCGAATAGCCGCTTCAGGAGTTTTGGTAAAAAGAGAACGAATTTCGCTAAAAACGCCTGTGTATGTAGCAGGATTTGAACGTGGAGTTCTCCCAATGGGAGATTGATTAATATCAATAACCTTATCAATGTGCTCTAATCCCGTAATTTTCTTATACGGCATTGGCTTTTTAACCCCATTGAAGTAATAGGCATTCATGATAGGGTAGAGCGTTTCATTTATTAAAGTAGATTTTCCACTTCCCGAAACACCTGTAACACCAATTAATTTTCCTAAAGGAAAACTTGCAGTAACATTTTTAAGATTATTTCCAGTACAACCAGATAAGGTAATTTTTTTACCATTTCCTTTTCTGCGTTGCTTAGGTACTTCAATTTGTTTTTTACCTGAGATATAATCTGCCGTCAGCGTGTTGAAATTTTTAAGATCTTCCGGTTTCCCTTCTGATATAATTTCTCCACCATATTTTCCCGCTTTAGGACCAATATCTATAACATGATCTGCACGCTCAATCATATCTTTATCATGCTCAACCACAATCACAGAATTACCTAAATCTCTCAGGGCTTCTAATGATTTTATCAAACGCTCATTGTCACGTTGATGTAATCCAATACTAGGCTCATCTAAAATATACAATACACCCACTAGTTGAGATCCTATCTGTGTGGCTAAACGTATACGTTGTGCTTCACCACCAGAGAGCGATTTAGAGCTTCTGTTTAGAGATAAATAATCCAAACCAACATCCAATAAAAATTGAACTCGAGTACTGATCTCTTTAATAATTTCTTCTGCAATTTTAAGCTGATTTCCCTGAATTTTCTTAGGAAGCTTTTTGAAGAATTCTGCCAATTCAGAAATATCTAAATGCGCTAATTCTGCTATATTCTTTTCATCAACCTTAAAATTTAAAGACTCTTTACGTAAACGAGAACCATCGCAAGTAGGGCAAGTTATCTTATCCATGTACTCTTTTGCCCACCGTTTAATAGAGGTAGAATCGGCTTCATTAAATTGATTGGTAATGAAATTAGATATCCCTTCGTAATCAATTTTATAAGTACGCTTAACACCCAGTGTTTTAGAATCTAAATCAAAACTCTCGACCGTACCGTTTAACAGTACATTGATAGCTTCTTCAGAAATTTTTTCAATAGGAGTGTTGATATCAAATTTATAACGTTGGCCAATGGTATCTATTTGTTTAAAAGCCCAAGAACTTTTATACTCTCCAAGAGGAGCAATACCACCTGCTTTAATCGTTAGTTTTTTATTTGGAAAAATCTTCTTTTCATTTACCTGATAGACATGTCCTAAACCACTGCAATGAGAACACATCCCTTTTGGAGAATTGAATGAAAATGTATTAGGCTCTGGATTAGGATAAGAAATACCTGTAGTGGGGCACATTAAATCTCTACTGAAATAACGCGCAATTTTTTGTCCTTCTTCTAAAACCATTAATACATTTTCACCGCTATACATAGCCGTGTTTATCGTTTCTGATAATCGTTTATCAAAATCTTCTGTATCAATAACTTTTAGTCGGTCTATCACTATTTCAATGTCATGCACCTTGTAACGGTCCACTTTCATTCCTTTAGTAATATCTACTACTACACCATCTACACGAACTTTCACAAAACCTTGTTTTGCTATTTGTTCAAATAATTCTCGGTAATGCCCTTTTCTAGATCTAATAACAGGCGCCAGAATATTAATTTTCTTCTGGTCATAATCCTTTTTTATTAAATCCCGAATTTGATCATCGCTATAACTTACCATTTTCTCGCCAGTATTATAACTGTATGCATCTCCTGCACGAGCATATAATAATCGCAAAAAATCGTAAATTTCGGTAATAGTACCTACGGTAGATCGCGGTGATTTAGAAGTAGTTTTTTGCTCAATGGCAATTACTGGAGATAAACCATCTATCTTATCCACATCTGGGCGCTCTAAGCCTCCAAGAAACTGTCTTGCATAGGCTGAAAAGGTTTCTATATACCTTCTTTGCCCTTCTGCATAAATAGTGTCAAATGCTAAGGATGATTTACCACTTCCTGAAAGTCCTGTGATGACCACTAACTTTTCTCGAGGGATTGTAATGTCTATATTTTTAAGGTTATGAACGCGTGCGCCTTTCACCTCTATATTCTCTTCGTAATTTATCATTTTCTTTTTCTGCAATTACAAAAATACAATTTTGATAGTTAATTTTATAACTGGCTATATTTAGTTTTTTGTGATTTGAAAAGCTTAACATAAATTAGCATTTCAAACTTTCAATTTTAAGAATTATGCAAATATTAGGAATCGGTTCAAGAATAAAACATGCGGAATATGGACTTGGTGCTGTTACCAATGTAACTTCAAAACATTACTGGGTTACTTTTATGGAAAACGGATTAGAAACAATAGATATAAATGCTGATTTTGAGGTAATTGAAGCTTTAGAAGATGACGTGGATACCATTAGTTTCTCTGAAGTAGAACAATCTCTGATTTCAATTTTAAGAAAATGGAGTGATGCTAGCTCTGTTACCCCTATTGCTGATAAATGGCGTGGCGGAACGATTGTGATGCAACCGGGTGATTCTAATTTGAGTGATAAAATTGTACCTATTGACACCTTTTTTCATAAAATAGTCATGGTCCGTGACCGTATTAGGGTAATGGAACAAAAAATAAACGCTAGCAAGAATTTAGATGATCAAGAAAAGATTGATTTACAACAATACATTACTAGAATATATGGAAGCTTAACAACATTTAATGTGCTGTTTAAAAATCAAAGCGATCATTTTGTGGGCGAAAAATCCAAATAACTAAAAGCATAAATCTGTTCGTAATAAACAATAGTACAATATACTAGGATACTGCTTTTTTCTCACTCAAATATTTCCAATAGCGCTTTGGCACATGCTGTGTATGTAACTTTAAATTTACTCTTGAAGCAATATTTGTGCTTTTAAAATAGTTGTTCCATAAATCCTGAAACTCATATTCTTCATCTGTAAAAACATTGCTTTTTTTCGTTTTGTTGCTATGAATCTCATCCATATCTAAAGTAATGAACTCAACGGTGTCTAAATTATAATAGATGCCGTATTTGCGTTTTACATCATAAATAATCCATTGCTGGTCTGCATACCTGCTTTTAAAATGTTTAGAAATTAAGGGTAGCACATCAAAATCTGGCTCTATATTAGAAAAATAAATAGCATCTTTTGTTAATTGAAATCGGACGAACGCTTCCATACGATGTTTTTCTCTTCCTACAGATTTGGCAAGTTGACTAATTTTTAGCACAATATCATCAGAAAAATTAAGATGCAATAGTTCCGTTTCTGAAAACAATTTTTGAATATACCGATAGAGTAGTAACTCTATTCCTTTTGTTTCGCTAAGAAATGCAAAGTATATATTCTTTATGGCTGTATTATTCTTTTTCTGTATGCCATTCCAAACCCGCTTTGATTTTAAAACATCCGTATAAACTAATTCTGCATCAGAAAACAAACCACTTTGTGCGTTTTCCTCTTTCTGAATATCTGCAATAGTTAACTTTTGCTCAAAAGCTTGAAAAACAGCTGTTAAGTATCCATTAAAACTTCCATCGTAAACTAAAATTTTTGCTTCGTTCATACTATATAATTTAATTTATATCCTGACTTGGAACCTACTAAACGGGACTATCCATTTCTTTTATCTCTGCTTCGTCGGTGCTATTTGCTTGTGCATTTCTCCGAAAAAAAAAGCTATTAAATTTCTTTCTAAGAGCCCTTTTTAGGCTGCTTTTAAATGCAATCATGCCATATCCAATATTTAGAATTGTATTTCGTCTTTTTTCTAGAGAAGACCATGATCGTTTCATACTGCCGTGGTTTGCTATGGTGGGTTTGGTTGTGCTCATTTTTAACTAGTTAAATAAGGATAATTGTGAGCTATAATTATTCCTGAACTTTCCTTGAGAATTTTGAAGAATTAATCCTTTTATTTGAATGGCTTGCAAATCCTTATGAGCATAATCATTACCACTACATACCATAAAATACTTAGCCCTATTTAAGGATACTCCAATTTTCTTAAGATGATCAAATGTTAGCTTTCTATATTTTCTAGCATTGATGATTTTATATACAGAATTCATTCCTAAACCGGGAATTCTTGCTAGCATCCTAGGTTCTGCAGTATTTACATCTATAGGAAACTGTGACAAATTACGCAAAGCCCAACTTAATTTAGGATCCACATCTATATCTAAATTTGGATGTGTATCATTCAAAATTTCTTTAACACCAAAGCCATAAAAACGAAGCAACCAATCTGTCTGATACAATCTATTTTCACGCAACATAGGTACTTGCGAACCTATAGCCGGGAGTCTACTATCATCTGCCACGGGTACATAGCCGGAATAATAGACCCGTTTCATGTTATAGTTTTTATAATAATGTGTTGCCGAATACATAATATCCTTGTCAGATTCTCCTGTGGCACCTATAATCATTTGTGTACTTTGCCCCGCAGGGGCATATATTGGTGTGCTTTTAGTAATCTTTTTTTCTGCCTTATAAATCAGAATTTCGTTTTTAACTTTTAACATGGGTTTTGTAAAGTCTTCATGCTTCTTATCTGGAGCTAATAATTTTAAACCAGAAATAGTTGGCACCTCTATATTTACCGATAATCGGTCTGCATATAAGCCAGCCTCATACATTAATTCATCACTTGCTCCAGGAATAGATTTAAGATGAATGTAGCCGTTAAAATTTTCCTCAAGTCTCAATTTCTTAGCCACGGCCACCAAACGCTCCATGGTATAATCAGGACTTTTAAAAATTCCTGAACTTAAAAAAAGTCCCTCAATATAGTTACGGCGGTAAAAATTAATAGTAAGATCTACGGCTTCTTGAATTTTAAAAGCAGCTCTTTTTATATCATTGCTTTTTCTGGTCACACAATAGGCACAATCAAAAATGCAATGATTAGTGAGCAATATCTTCAAGAGCGACACACAACGTCCATCTTCCGTATAGGTATGACAAATACCCATACCCGTACTATCACCGAGGCCTTTATTTTTATTACCCCTAGTACTTCCACTACTAGAGCATGAAACGTCGTACTTTGCGGCATCGGCCAAAATATTTAATTTTTCTTTTATTCGTTCGAAAGACATAGTTCAAATTGTAATTACTCCAAAATTATGGAAATATTCCTAAATATGGAATTTTTCCATAAAATATTTTGGAATATATCCAAATTGCGTATATTTGGCTTATTACGAAAGGATTATGGAAAACGAAATTACCCTGAAACGCTTTATAGAAATCAGAAGAGACTTAGGTTTTACGCAAGCTGAATTTGCCGCTTTGATTGGTGTGTCTAACACTACTGCAGATATAGAACGCGGAAGAACCAAACTTTCTGGTAAAGTGGTCACAGAGCTTTTAAAACAATTTAAAATTAATCCGTTGTGGTTGTTTGGAGAAAGTGATTCTAAATATATAGAAACTTCTCATACCAGTGTAATTCCTAAAGTAGTTACTGTAGATTCTGCAGATCGCGAAAATATGGTTTTAGTGAATGCTAAAGCAGCAGCCGGTTATCCACAAAATATTGCTGATACAAGTTGGTATCAACAATTACCAGCATTTGATTTACCTATACCTGAATTTAGAAATGCTACTTACAGAGGTTTTCAAGTAGAAGGAGACAGTATGTTGCCTAATTTAAGACCAGGGGAGTGGGTACTCGCAAAAGCTATTGAACATATTGATGATGTTACGCCCAACAAAATTTATGTAGTAGTACTTCAAGATGCCGTTTTAGTTAAAAAAGTAATTAAAAAGCCCAACTCTAATAATGTTACTTTAGTTTCCTTAAACGAAAACTATCCACCTTATGAAATCAAACCTTTTCAAATTCAAGAAATTTGGCAGGTTAATAGTAAGATTACTTTTGGCGTTGATGCAACCACAGAAACAGGCCTGTTAAGACAATTACAAGAATCTATGGAAGAATTAAAAAGCCAGTTACGGGTTCAGAACTAGAATCTCCTATTCATAAGCACATTTATACGAAGTATCTTCTGTCACTTTCACATCAAAAGAACTATTGGCATCCACTTTAAACGTTTGGTAAGGAGTATAGGTGCTCCAAACTGTTGCATCTTTTAATTTTACTTCCATACTGCCCGAAATTACCGTCATATATTCTACTGTTGTGGTTCCGAACGTGTAAGCTCCAGGAGCCATTACTCCAACTGTAGCCCTGCCTTCTGAATTTTTAAAAGCAATGGAAACAACCTTATCTTCGAAATATGTATTTGTCTTAAACATACTATAGCGCTAAATTTAAAAGTAAAACTAAGTACAAATAGTGGAATAGAAATCATATTCACAAAGAACTCTTCTTTTGTGGTAATTTAATTATTCTTTGGGTTTCTTCGCTGATTGCTGAATTTCTTTAAGGCGTTGCTTACGCGCTTCTTTCTCGTCCCGGAGCTTATTAATTTTACGATTCATAAGCTTGGTATGTTTCGCTTTATTCTTAGTATTTTTTTCTTTTCCTTTTTTTGACATAAGTTTTAATTGTACGCTCTAACTTCTCCCATACTTAATGATACAGGACCAATTTTATGAGAAGTAGGCAAAAGAACGCCATTTTCCATAGTTTTCCAATTATCCCAAGTAGCTTCTAAACCACCAATAGGAATAATTTTCACCCACATTTTGTAGCTTGTAGGCATTCCGTTTTCTTTTAATTTCCAGACATAAGAATCTCCAGGAGTGGTACCGCCAGAATTATAGGTAATCATTAAGCCTTGTGTCCCATCATCTAAAGTTACTAAGCTTCTAATTGTGCCTTCATCAAAAATTTTAAAAGGTGCAACCAACCAAAAAGAATCATTATTAAAATAGTCTGTTGCCGTGGTTATCAACTTTGTTTTCTCCGTACCAATAACTTTTGCTCCATTTTCAAAAACTTCACTCCAATTAGGCGTATTTAAGTTCAATAAAACCTTGTATTGCGCCCATATAACGGTTACATGACCTATTTCTTTGTCCCATTTATACCTATGACTACCTCCTGCAAAAGACCACTCTAAATATCTTGTATCTTGATATGCTACTTTATTTATTGCAGTAAGCATCTTATAAGCTAAAGCATCTGCCTCTTGGGTATTTTTACCTTCGGGAACCTTTTCATTATACACAAAATACACCACAACAAAAACTGCAATCAACAGTCCTAAAAGTACTAGGATAGCTTTTAAAATTCCTTTCAATAATCTCTTCATATAAATAATCTAAAATCCGACAGCCATATCATCACCTCTTTTATCCGCTCCACCTTCTAGGCTACCATCAGCAAGTACTCTAATAGCATCTACCTTTCCTATAATTGGTGTGCGTTCTTCATTAATAAAGTAGCCTTTTGCTTTTAGTGATGTTTTTAATTCCGTAGAAAATCCTTCCGGTTCAAAGGTTACAATATCTGGCAACCATTGATGATGAAATCTAGGAGCATTTACGGCATCTTGCATGCTCATGTCAAATTCATAGGCATTCAGTATAGTTTGTGCTACGGCAGTAATAATAGTAGAACCTCCAGGGGTACCTACCACCATCCAAAGCTCACCCTCTTTTTCTACAATTGTTGGCGTCATACTACTCAGCATTCGCTTTTCTGGCTGAATATTATTTGCTTCTGCACCAATAAGACCAAACATATTAGGTACTCCTGCTTTGGAACTAAAATCGTCCATTTCATTGTTTAAAAAGAAACCCAATTCATCACAATATAATTTAGAACCAAAATTTCCATTTAAGGTAGTTGTTACAGAAACAGCATTGCCCTCTTCATCTACAATAGAGTAGTGGGTGGTCTCCATACTTTCCACTATCTCCACTTTACCATGAGAAACATCGGATGATTTGGTCGCTTTATCAAAAGAAAAATCAGTCATACGATCTTCTAGATAACTATCCTTTAATAATACATCTAGCGGAATATCAACAAAATCCGGATCTCCTAAATAGTAATTTCTATCTGCATAAGCTCGGCGAGAAGCTTCAGTGAATACTTGAATAGTTTTTTCAGAATTATGCCCGAATGTTCCAATATCAAAAGGCGCTATCATATCAAAAATTTGATTCATAGTAACACCGCCACTGCTAGGTGGACTCATGGATATAATTTTTAATCCTTTATAGTTGAATGCTATGGGTTTGCGCCATACTACATCGTAACTTGCCAAATCATCTTCAGTAACAAATCCCCCATTTTTTTGAATAAAATTAGCCAGTTTTTGTGCTATTTCTCCTTTATAAAATCCGTCTTTCCCTTTTTCAACAATTGTACGTAAGGTAGCGGCTAGTTTAGGGTACGTAATAATATCACCTTCTTTATAAACCGCTCCAAATTTTGTACTATCGCTATTCACCTCCGTAAATACTTCACGATACTGCGCCAACATATCAGCTTGCTTAGCTGTAACTACAACGCCATTTTCCGCCATAGTAATTACAGGCTCAAAAATAGCCGCCAGTGGAAGCTTGCCAAACTTTTTATGCACTTCTAAAATCCCCGCTACAGATCCAGGAACCCCTACAGAAGTTGCGCCTAGCGTACTCATATTAATAATAACACTCCCTAAGGAATCTAAATACATATCTCTATGGGCAGATTTTGGTGCTTTTTCCCTAAAATCTAAACTCCCAATAGCACCGTCTGCTTCTCTGTAGACCATAAAACCACCTCCACCAATATTTCCGGCACGAGGGTATGCTACGGCAAGTGCCAACTGTGTACCTACCATGGCATCAAAAGCATTACCGCCATTTGCCATAATATCAGAACCAACTTTAGAGGCCTCTTCACGCGCAGAAACTACCATTGCTTTTTCTACCACAAGCCCGGTGGGTATCGCTGGCTGATTTTTACATTGTATAAAAAGAAATAAGACTAAAATAGGGAGAAAAAATTTCTTCATTGTCGCAGGGATCATATTGGGTTATAGTGAAATGTATTTTTGCTTTGAAAAGGTAACTAACTCCTCAAAAAAGGATGTAAATTCTTTTTCAAACTCATCATAATGCTCTTCTAGATCTAAAATAGCAAAGTTCATCTTAGATTTATTTTTTGTTCTTCTATTCATTCCATTTAGCACCCTACCAATACCTTCTAGTTTTGAGTAATTGAAAATCCAATTATCAGCAATCATATACGGCATCATATGTTTAGTAGTATCTGGAAGTATTTCATAGTTATCTTCTAAAAGATCGTAGAAATTATCTACAAAAAGCTCCAAAGGAACATCGGAATACGTACTCCAATTTTTAGCTAAAAAATGATCATAAAAAATATCTACAATAACGCCGCTATAATGGCTATAGTTTTCATGTAATCTTTTAGTACTTTTTCTAACCGTGGGGTGCGCATCGGTAAAGGTATCAATAAATCGATGTAATTTAATCCCTTTTTGTACCCGCTCTGGTAAATGCTTGTACTTATTACCGCGAATACTATCGGCTATAAAATTTCCAAGAGTTATCTCATTATCATCAAAAGATAGGTAAATATGTGCTAAAAAATTCATAGACCGAAGAAAAACTATTCCTATCGAATTTACAAATAAGAAGTCTAGCATTTGGCCTGAACCCTTTATATTTGTAAAAATTTTCAAATAAATTATGACACTAATCAAATCTATTTCAGGAATACGTGGTACAATCGGAGGAAAACCAGGAGATAACTTAACACCCATTGATGCTGTAAAATTTGCAGCAGCCTATGGTATTTGGTTAAAAGAATATTCTAAGAAAGATAAATTAAAAGTAGTTATAGGTAGAGATGCTCGTATTTCTGGAGAGATGATTCAGAATATTGTAGTATCTACTTTAATAGGTTTAGGGATAGATGTAATTGATTTAGATTTATCTACTACACCTACTGTTGAAATTGCCGTTCCTTTAGAAGAGGCTGATGGAGGTATTATTCTAACCGCTAGTCACAACCCAAAACAATGGAATGCTTTAAAATTGCTAAATGAAAAGGGAGAATTTTTAGATGCAGCACAAGGAGCTAAGATTTTGGCCATCGCAGAAAAAGAAGATTTCAATTTTTCTGAGGTTGATGATTTAGGAGAGATCACACGAAATGATTCTTATATAGATATTCATATTGATGAAGTTTTAGAACTTGATTTAATAGATGCTGATACCATTAGAGCTGCAAAATTTAAAGTCGTAGTAGATGGTGTAAATTCAACGGGTGGTATTGCCATACCAAAGCTTTTAAAAGAATTAGGAGTAGAAGTTGTGGAGTTATATTGTGACCCTACGGGACATTTTCCACATAACCCAGAACCTCTGAAAGAGCATTTAGGAGATATTTGTGCTTTAGTACTTGAAGAAAAAGCAGATTTTGGAATTGTAGTTGATCCTGATGTAGACCGTTTGGCTTTTATTAGTAATGATGGTGAAATGTTTGGCGAAGAATATACTTTAGTAGCATGTGCTGATTATGTCTTAGGAAAAACAAAAGGAAATACTGTATCAAACTTATCTTCTTCTAGAGCGCTTAGAGATATCACACAAAAACATGGTGGCACTTATGAAGCTGCTGCCGTTGGAGAGGTAAATGTGGTAACCAAAATGAAAGCAAATAATGCCGTTATTGGAGGAGAAGGTAATGGTGGTATTATTTACCCTGAAAGTCATTACGGAAGAGATTCTCTTGTAGGTACCGCTTTATTTTTGATGCTAATGGCAGAAAAAGGTGGCACTGTTGCTGAATTGAGAGCTAGTTACCCATCTTACTTCATGAGTAAAAAGAAAATTGAATTAACCCCTGGTTTAGATGTGGATGCTATTTTAGTTGCCATGGCTGATACTTATAAAAACGAAGAGATTTCTACCATTGACGGTGTGAAAATCGATTTTGCTGAGAACTGGGTACATTTACGCAAATCTAATACAGAGCCTATTATAAGAATTTACACGGAGGCTAAATCGCAATCAGAAGCTGATGCTTTAGCAGATAAAATTATAGGTGAAATAAAAAAAATAGCTGGCTTATAAAAACTAGTTAAAATTGCCATAAAAAGGAGCAACTAAATACTATTAGATGCTCCTTTTTTTTATTAATGCTGATCTGCTTTATCTCTATGTTTCCAGCGGCGATGTGTCCATAAATAATGCTCAGGACGTTCAAGTATCTGTTGTTCTGTTAAGCGCAGAAACTTATCGGTAATTTCATGTTCAGCAGTAGATTTTCCGGCATCTGTAATCGGAATAAATTCCGCCTCATAATAACCTCTCTTTATTTTGGATACTTTTAGAAACAGCACTCCTAAATCCATTTTACGTGCCATAGTTTCTGCACCACTAAAAACAGGAACTTTAATACCCATAAACTCCGTCCAATAGGGAGCTCTATGAGCTTGAGGAGATTGATCACTTACCATTCCGTAAGCACTCCTAACGTCATCTCTAACATTTCTTACCACAGTTTTTACTGTTTCTTCTTGTGTAATTAAGGTGGTGTTCCAACGGGCTCTTACTTTACGTATCCAATGATCAAAATATTTATTTGCTACTTTTTGATACACAGCATACCCTTTGAAATCTACATAGTTATTTATACTCACATTCCATTCCCAATTGGCGTAATGCGAACAGACAATTAAAACGCTTTTAGTCTTTCCTAATTCTTTAAGGACATCAATATTTTTGATGGTATATCTTTGCTGTACTTGAGCCTTGGATAGTGCCATGGTTTTAATCATCTCCATGAATGTATCAATCAAATGACTATAGAACTTACGCTGAATTTGTAACAGTTCTTGTTCGCTTTTATCAGGGAATACCAGTTTCAAATTTGAATACACAACTTTTTTGCGGTAACCAAAAAGGGTATACACCAAGAAAAAAACAAAATCTGAGAGCCAATAAAATAGGGTATATGGTAATATGGAAATAAACCAAAGAATAGGATAAACTAAAATAAATACTAATAACTGCATGCCAATAATTATAAGGCAAATATAGTTATATTTGAAGTCAAACAGAACGTTTGATTATATGGATAGTATTGATTTAGTTACCGTAGGTATTATTGCAATAAATTTATTGGTTTCCATAAAAGGATTCAATGATGTTAATTTCTTTGACCGTTATAAATTTAGCGTAGGCGCTATAAAAGCAGGACAAAAAGAGCGGATGTTTTCTTCTGGATTCTTACATGTAGACTTTTCGCATTTGTTTTTTAACATGTTTACCTTATTCTTTTTTGCACCCATCGTAATCGCATGGCTGGGAGCTGTAAAGTTTGTGATAATTTATGTGATTAGTTTAATTGCGGGTAGTTTACTATCCATGGTATTTCATAAGGATGAAGATTATTACACAGCTGTTGGAGCAAGTGGGGCTGTTACGGGAATTTTATATGCTGCGATTTTATTAGACCCTTGGATGCAAATAAATTTTATCATTCCAGGTTGGGTTTTTGGAATAGGCTATCTTATTTATTCTATTTATGGAATGAAGAGTAGGTTAGGAAATATTGGACACACCGCTCATTTTGGTGGTGCGGTTGGCGGGTATGCTACAACCTTGATACTTATGCCGGGCTTGGCATTGCAAGATCCCTTAATGGTAGGGTTACTTGCTATTCCTATTGTTGCCTTGTTTGTGCTTCAAAAATTAGGAAAAATTTAGTTTATCGGTAATATTCCGCCGATAAACGATAGAAAAAGCGTCGTTCGTCGAAATTTCTGACTTATAGAAACATAAATTCATAGTTTTGCCGTTGTTAGAGTACCCAAACTCTTATTCAACCTACGTAATTATGAGAAAAGTTTCCCTACTACTGGCTTTTTCGCTAGTTTTTATTACATCATGTTCTGAAGAAACAACTGTTTTTGAAGATGAGCAGAGTAATGTAAGTTCAGAGAACAATCAAGATTTTTTAAATAGAAGTATCAGCTATGAAAATGCTGGTGTTATCGATATATCTAGTGAAGACGATTTATCAGGCAAAACAAGTAAGGATGGAGACCCTTTAGCCGGAGATTACCCTCTTTCTTTAATTGCTCAAATTACACCTCCTAGTTTTTCTGGTGGAGAAAATTTAACAGCAACACATGTAAACATTGTTGATGACATTGCTTATGTATCTTATAACACAGTAGAATCTGATTATGTAGGTGCAATTGATGCAGTAGACGTTAGCGATCCTTATAGCCCTAAAATTACTTCTAGACTGTATTATAGTAATGCTGATATTAATGCTATCGCTTATGACAATGGTTATATTTATATTGTTGGTGGAGTAGATGCCGAAAATTCTGCAACCGCAAGCACCAACTCTTTTGTAGCAAAAATACCATCCTCTAACGGAAGTATTGACGTGAATAATGGAATTACTTATGGTTTTCAAGAAGGTTTTATTGCTACCGATATAGCTATCAACGGAAATAATATATATGTAACAAGTGGCGAAGACGGTGTATTAGCGGTATATGATAAAAATACTGTAGCCCTTTTAAATGAATTGCCGTTATCTGATTTACGTTCGGTAACAATGGCGAATAACAATATCGCTGTATTAGATGCGAGTAAGGGAGTTTCTATTTTTGATGCTAATTTTTCACTTGTAAAAGAAATTGCTATTTCTTCTGATTTTGGTATCGCTTCTAAAAGGACTTTAGATTTTTCTAATGATAAACTATTTGTTTCTGAAGGCTCTAAAGGCGCTGGTATTTACAATGCTAGTACAGGAGCTTTTGTAGAATACATTCCAATTTTAATAAACCCTGAAGGTTCTGATGCTTCAGATAATGTAACTAATGCCGTAGCCGTTAATGAAAGTGCTATTTTAATGGCTAATGGTGGCGCAGGACTTTCTCTTTCTGAAGAATCTAGTGGAAGTACAACTCCCGTTGGAATTATAGATTTAGATGGCTCTATTAACTTTGTTGCCTCTAAAGGAGATTATATCTTTGCAGCTTCTGGCACTGCTGGTTTACAGATTATTAAAATGAACAAACCAAATCAGAGCTTAGAAACTAAATGCGAAGATTTAACTTCATACAGAGGTAGTTCAAATATAACCGTTCCTGCTAATGAAAGCATGGCTTACCAAGGTTCTAAGCGATTAAGACAAATAGACGTTTTTGGAGATTTGTTGCTATGTGGTAGCTGGACAGTAAGTACTGGTGTAGCTTTAAATACGGATAGTTTATTTGAAATGAAAGGCGCTATTATCGTAGGAAACAATAGAAGCACTAAAGATATTACCGTTGCAAGTAATGCAACGCTGGTTATAGAGGGCGACTTAGTTATTTACGGGGATTTAATCTTAGGCGATGGTGCTACTATTGAATTCTTAGGATCTAGCTCTAGAGCTTACATAACAGGTGAAGTTACTAAAGCTGACACAGCCGTGGTAAAAGGAGAATTTAATGATATGCTAAATAGGTTTTAATTAAACCAATTAACAAAATAAAAAAAGCTCCAATTTGAAATTCAAATTGGAGCTTTTTTTTATAGTGAAAACTTTTAAGGATTTAGATATTCCCCATAAGTTCAGCAATCTTACTTTCTAATTCTGGGCCTCTTAAGTCTTTTGCGATAATTACACCATTTTCATCTAAAATGAACATTGCAGGAATAGCTCTTACATTGTACAACTTAGCAATTTCATCAAAATATTGAACATTAGAAACATGGTTCCATGTTAAACTATCTGCAGCAATAGCACCTGTCCATTCTTCTTTTGTTTTATCTAAAGATACTCCTAGAATACTTAATCCGCTATCTTTATACTTATTATAAACACGAACTAAGTTAGGATTTTCTGCTCTACATGGTCTACACCATCCAGCCCAGAAATCTACGATGGTAACTTTTCCTAAAGCATCTTTCAAAGCCAATTGTTTTCCATCAGGTGTTGGCGCAGAAAAATCAGGAGCTTTAGAACCTATCGCTGTACTTTTTGTAAGTGATAATTGTTTTTCTATTCTTTTTGCGGTAGCAGTGGCTTTAATTTCTGGAGTAAATGCTTCATAGATTTTAGAAATCTCATCTTCCGCTAAACCCTTACTCATTAATACACGCTCTAAAATTAAGACAGAAACATATGCATTCGGGTTCTCTTTGATATACGTAAGCTCAAAATTCTTAGCTTGTTCTTGCATTTCCATGCTTTCTGCCTGTAACGCTTCTTGTGTCGCAAGATCTCCGGAAGCTCTCGCTTTTTCAAAATCACTACGCATAGACATCGCTCTCTTAGAGAATGATCTGCTATTGTCTAAGAACTTACCAAACAATTCATTTTGCTCCGTTCCTTCAACTTTAGCAAAACCTAAGCTATCTTTTTGAAAAACAACATCAATAGTTCCTTTCTCAATCATTACAGGAATATTACCCTGAAGTTTATCTATGAAAATATATTGTAAGTCTAAAGAATCTGCTGTACCCTTAAAAACAAACTTTCCATTTTCTACCGTAGTTGTATCTACATCTACAGGTTGGTTTACTTCGTTTATTTTTTTAAGAAATACTTTTGTTCCATTTTCTATCTCTCCATTGACAGTAGCTTCAATAGAAAATCCGTCAGGATTACTATTACAAGATACTAATAGGGCAGTGGCAAATAATCCTAATATTACTTTTCTCATTATGATTTCTAAATTTAATTCTCGCAAATGTAATTATATATTGTTATTAAAAAAAAGACTATCTAATACATTCATATTCTTAGCTTTAATAATGTTTACCGTTTAAAACTGATATCTAATTCCTAATCCAATATCAAAATCAAAACTATCTGAAAATTCACTATATCCTAATAAACCAATTTCAGGGCGCATATCTAAAGAAATTACGAGCGGAAAATCAAAATTATATTCCACACCAATATTACCTGCAGCGAAAACAAAGAGTCCGCCATCTACTTCCTCTCCATTAGGATCTGTTTCTGAAGGTCTACGTTCAAAATTTACATTCCCTAAACCACCACCAACACCATAGTACCAGTTAAAATCACCTTCTAAAGGTAAAACCCACTCATATAATCCTGATAATTTAAAGGCATCATATGCACGACTATCTCTAAAACCTAAATTTACCTCTAAACGATTGTTTCTACTTAATGATTTCTGGTATGATATTTCTGCGCCCAATCCATCACTATCTCCAAGTCGCAAACCAATAGTATGGTCAGACATGCTTTGAGCACTTACAAATGCTGGAAAAATCAAAAGAGCCAAGAGGCTTAATTTTAACAATTTCATTCTTTTTTATTTAAATATTAACACCAAAAATAGGATTTTACTTGCGTTCTGTAGTTAATAAAAACTTAATTTAGCATTCAAATTATTTTTAGATTGGAAACTGCATCATTACACGACCTCAAAGAGCGTTTAGAAGGAGAATTAAGAATAGACAAACTATCAAAAGCGCTATATGCTACAGACGCATCGGTTTATAGGAAAACACCTTTAGCTGTTGCTTTCCCTAAAAACACTTCAGACCTTCAAAAATTAATTTTATTTGCTAAAGAACACAGTATCGGATTGATACCTAGAACGGCAGGTACTTCTCTAGCAGGGCAATGCGTGGGTGATGGAATTGTAGTAGATGTATCTGTACATTTCACGAAAATTATTTCTGTTGACAAAGAAAAAATGCAAGTCACTGTACAACCAGGAGTGATACGTGATGAATTAAACACCTACTTAGAACCGTATGGCTTGTTTTTCGGCCCCAATACCTCCACAGCAAACCGTTGCATGATTGGCGGAATGGTTGGAAACAACTCTTCAGGAACTACATCTATACGTTACGGAATAACCAGGGAGTATACGTCTAGCTTAAAAACTATTTTATCTAACGGAGAAGAGGCGGAGTTTAAAGCACTCACGACAGATGAGTTTTTAGACAAAACCAAATTAGACTCTTTTGAAGGGTCTATTTACCGAAGTTTACATAAAGAACTTTCAAATAAAGAAATTCAAGAAGAAATTATAAGGGAATTCCCAAAACCACAAATTCATAGAAGAAATACAGGATACGCTATAGACGAATTGCTAAAAAGTGATGTTTTCGGTGGTAAAAAAGATTTAATTAATGTTTGCGAATTATTAAGTGGAAGTGAGGGTACTTTAGCATTTACCACAGAAATTACACTTCAATTGGTGCCAATACCACCAAAACTTTCGGCAATGGTAGTACCGCACTACCGCACTCTGGAAGATTGCCTTACAGACGTAGCTCCTACCATGAAACACAATTTGCATACGTGCGAAATGATGGACAAGGTGATACTTGACTGCACTAAAAACAATAGAGACCAATTAAAAAATAGATTCTTCGTGGCAGGTGATCCTGCCGCTCTTTTAATGCTTGAGGTAAAATCTGATACTGAAGAAGATCTACAAAAGCAAATTGAGGCACTTTTAGCGACTATAGAAGCTTCTGGACTAAGTTATTCCAATTCCATTCTAAATGCCCAGGAAGGAAAAATGGCTGCCGAATTGCGTAAAGCCGGATTAGGACTTTTAGGAAATATAGTAGGAGATAAAAAAGCAGTTGCGTGTATTGAAGACACTGCAGTTGCCGTAGAAGATTTAAAAGATTTTATTGGAGAATTTACACAAATCATGGCAGGTTACAAGCAGAGTGCCGTATACTATGCACATGCTGGTGCAGGAGAATTGCACTTAAGACCTATGCTTAATCTAAAAAAATCTGATGATGTTCACCTTTTTAGAGCCATCACGACAGATGTAGCCAAACTAACTAAAAAATATAAAGGCTCTTTTAGTGGAGAACACGGAGATGGTATTGTGAGAGCAGAATTTATCCCTTTAATGATCGGAGATAAAAACTACCAACTATTAAAGCGCGTAAAATCATACTTTGATCCTACAAACATTTTTAATCCTGGTAAAATTGTGGATGCTTTCGCCATGGATGAATCGTTACGCTATACGATCGATAGAAAAGAGCCAGAGATAAAAACACTCTTAGATTTTTCTGATAGTGAAGGTATTTTAAAAGCGGCAGAGAAATGTAATGGAAGTGGAGATTGCAGAAAAACTCACCAAAGTGCAGGCGGTATGTGCCCAAGTTATCACGCCACCAAAAACGAAAAAGATACTACACGAGGTAGAGCCAACGCGTTAAGGGAGTTCCTAACTACTTCTGAAGCACCAAACAAGTTTAATCAGAAAGAATTAAAAGAAGTATTTGATCTATGTTTAAGCTGTAAAGCTTGTGCAAGTGAGTGCCCAAGTAACGTAGATGTAGCTACTCTAAAAACCGAATTTTTATACCAATATCAAGAAGCAAATGGATACCCTTTACGAGGTAAATTATTTGCTTACAATACTCAATTAAATAAATTGGGAAGTAAGGTTTCTGGCTTAACTAATGCAATATATGATTCTAGTTTCTTTGGCGGACTCTTAAAAAGTAGTGCCGGAGTTGCTAAAGAACGTACCATGCCTAAAGTTTATAGTTTTAATTTCGATAAACACCTGCAAACACTTAATAACAAGAATACTAAAAATAAAAAAAGTATTGCCTTATATATTGATGAATTTACTAATTACCTAGATGTAGAACTAGGAAAAGACGCTATAGAAGTATTAACAAAGCTAGGCTATGATGTAGAATTATTCTATGCGGAAAGCGGCAGAACTTATATCTCCAAAGGCTTTTTAAAGCAGGCAAAAAAACTAGCGCTAGACAACATTGAAAAATTAAAGATATTTGCAGATAAGAATATCCCGGTAGTTGGATTAGAGCCTTCTGCAATTCTAACCTTTAGAGATGAGTATAGACGTTTTACAACAGATAAAGAAACGATAACAAAAATAGCTACAAACTGTTATCTTATTGAGGAGTTTTTAGCAAATGAAATTACAGCCGGAGTTTTAAATTCTGACGTATTTACAACAGCAACTAAAAAGGTTAAAATTCACGGGCATTGCCACCAAAAGGCCTTATCGAACCAAAAAGTGACATTTGACATTCTAAACCTTCCAAAGAATTACGAAGTATCTATTATCACTTCAGGGTGTTGCGGAATGGCAGGATCTTTTGGCTATGAAAAAGAACATTATGAAGTAAGTATGCAAATAGGGGAGTTAAAACTATTTCCCGCAGTGCGTAAGTCTCCAGAAGACACCATTATTTCTGCCAATGGTACAAGTTGTCGTCATCAGATTTATGATGGCACCAAAAGACAGGCCAAGCATCCTATTACAATTTTAAAAGAAGCACTAATCTAAAGAGCTTTCTTCTAAAGACGAAGAAGAATCTTTTTTCTTGTCTTGATTAAAAGTAATAGAAGCAATTAATTCATTGATGTCTAATTCTTTCAATTCCTCATCAGCATAAAAAGGGGAAAGTTTATCATTGTTATAGTGGTAGACTTTCCATCTTTTAAAAGAATATTCTAACGCTGTTAGGTTTTCTACCCAATCTCCAGAGTTTAAGTAAATACACGCTCCATTTTTATTTTCATATAGCTCTTTTTTAGGTTGATGAATATGTCCGCACACTACATAATCATAGCCATTCTCTATAGCCAAATCTGCCGCTGTTTTCTCAAAATCGTTGACATACTTGATAGCCCCTTTTACGCTATTTTTAATTCGCTTAGATAGCGAATATTTTTCTCTACCCATACGTGTTAAACACCAGTTCATGAACCGGTTAATCAATATTAGAAAGTCATAACCATAACCTCCAAGCTTCGCTAACCATTTTGCATTTTGTATGGAAGCGTCAAAAACATCTCCGTGAAAAAACCATGTTTTTTTTCCATTCAAATCCAATACTAGCTTATCAACAATACTCACGTATCCTATTGAAGTATCGCTAAACTTACGAAGCATTTCATCATGATTTCCAGTAATATACGTTACTTCAACACCGTTAGATGCCATACCTATAATCTTCTTTAAAACCTTTAAATGGGAAGGTGGAAAATACCGCTTACTAAACTGCCAGATATCTATGATATCTCCATTAAGAATGAGCTTCTTGGGCTGAATACTGCTCAAATATGAGATTAATTCATCGGCATGACAGCCATAAGTACCCAAATGCACATCTGAAATTACGACTACATCTATTTTTCTCTTTTTCAAATCTTCTCGTTTTTACAAAATTAAAGCAGAGACTATAAAGTTATCATCAATTGAAAATCAACATTATATCAGTTAAATGTTAAATATTTATTATGTAATTTCCTACAAGGTAAATTTTAGATTAAGACCACTCTAAGTTTGGGTTTATATGAATTTAGAATTACCTTTGAATCTGTTAAATTTTAAGAAGAAATGGCAGGAAATACATACGGAACTATTTTTAAACTTTCCACTTTTGGAGAATCTCATGGTGTTGCAATTGGTGGAGTTATAGATGGTTGCCCAGCAGGTATTGCCATAAACTTAGAAGAAATTCAGAATGAATTAAACCGACGTAAACCGGGCCAGTCTGCTATTGTTACCCAGCGAAAAGAACCGGATACCGTCGAATTTTATTCAGGAATCTTTGAAGGCGTTACCACAGGAACTCCAATAGGTTTTGCTATCCATAACACTAATCAGAAGTCCCATGATTATACACATATAAAAGATTCTTACAGGCCCTCACATGCCGATTATGTCTATGATCAAAAATATGGTTTTCGTGACTACCGGGGTGGTGGACGAAGTTCTGCTCGCGAAACAGCAAGTAGAGTAGTAGCCGGTGCTATCGCCAAACAATTTGTAAGCGCTATTAAAATTAATGCGTATGTATCTCAGGTGGGCACCCTTAAATTAGATAAAAACTATCAAGATTTAGATTTCTCTCTAACAGAAAGCAATCCAGTACGCTGTCCAGATCCTGCAACTGCGGCAAAAATGGAAGATTATATCAAAGAAATAAGAAAAGAAGGTGATACTATTGGAGGTATTGTAACTTGTGTTATTCAGAATGTCCCAATTGGCTTAGGAGAACCTGTTTTTGATAAATTACATGCGGAGTTGGGTAAAGCAATGCTTTCTATTAATGCTGTTAAAGGTTTTGAATACGGAAGTGGTTTTGATGGCGTGACTAAAAAAGGTAGCGATCATAATGATCAATACAATCCGGATGGCACCACAAAAACAAACTATAGTGGAGGCATACAAGGAGGCATTTCTAACGGCATGGACATCTACTTCAACGTAGCCTTTAAACCCGTAGCAACCGTAATACAACCTTACGAGACCATCGACAAAGAAGGTAATATGATCAAGACGCAAGGAAAAGGACGTCATGACCCTTGTGTAGTACCAAGAGCAGTGCCTATCGTAGAAGCAATGGCTGCTATAGTCTTGGCAGACTTCACTTTACTAAACAGAACCATAAAATTATAGTTAGGGATTTGGTAGATTAAGGTTCAAAACTGTATCTTTCTGTCCTAAAACTAATTATTTTATGAAGAAATTGGAATTGCACTGGCAAATTTTAATAGGCATGTTAGCCGGAGTATTATTTGCATTCATAATGGTTCAATTTGATTGGGGAGCAAAATTTGTTTCAGATTGGATAAAACCTTTCGGAAATATATTCATCAACTCGCTTAAACTTATTGCAGTTCCTTTAATACTCGCTTCCTTAATAAAAGGAGTGTCAGACTTAAAAGATATTTCTAAACTCTCACAAATGGGAGGTAGGACTATAGGAATTTATATTGTTACTACCGTCATAGCCGTTTCTATAGGTTTAGCTGTGGTAAATATTATACAACCCGGAAAATCTATATCGGAAGAAACAAGAACTCAGCTTGTTGAAAACTATAAAGGTGATGCTGATTCTAGAATAGCGCAAGCACACAAGCAGGAAGAATCGGGTCCATTACAAGCTCTGGAAGATATTGTACCTAGCAATATCTTTAAAGCGGCAAGTGATAATGGTAATATGCTACAAGTTATCTTCTTCGCTATTTTCTTTGGAATTGGATTGATCCTTATCCCAGAAGAACAATCCACACCAGTAAAAAAATTCTTTGACGGCTTTAATGAAGTAATTCTAAAATTAATTGATTTAATAATGCTTGCTGCTCCGTTTGGTGTATTTGCATTATTAGCAGCACTAGTAGTAGAATCTCCTAGCTTGGACTTATTTAAGGCCTTAGCTTGGTATGCCTTATGTGTTATTGTTGGATTATTTTTAATGATATGCGTATACCTTGGTTTTGTGTGGATATTCACTAAAAAATCGCCTTCATTTTTCTTAAAAGGGATGTCTCCTGCGCAGCTTTTAGCTTTTTCTACGAGCTCTAGTGCCGCTACCTTACCTGTTACTATGGAGCGCGTAGAAGAGCATTTAGGCGTAGATGAAGAAGTTACCAGTTTTGTGTTACCTATTGGTGCCACTATTAATATGGATGGTACAAGTTTATATCAAGCTGTAGCTGCTATTTTTATAGCACAAGCCTTTGGTATGGATCTAGATTTATGGGCGCAATTAGGAATTATCGTTACAGCAACTTTAGCCTCTATTGGTAGCGCTGCGGTACCCGGAGCCGGAATGGTGATGCTAGTTATTGTTCTTTCTCAAGCAGGAATACCAGAAGCGGGCTTAGCCTTAATTTTTGCGGTAGATAGACCATTAGATATGTGTAGAACAGTAGTGAATGTTACGGGTGATGCTGCCGTATCCATGATGGTTGCTAAATCTGTAGACAAACTACATGATCCTAAAGAAAGAAAATGGGATGACAATTATAAAGCTTAGATATTAATTATTTATACATAAAAAAGAGTCCAAAATAGGACTCTTTTTTTATGCTAATGAATGAAGTTTATTAGATAAAGTTATGCACTATGCATACAGATAAGCATCTTAAAGTAAGGCAGTATCATTTGATTTACAATCAATTAACTACCACTACTTAATAATTTACTTTAGCTGATGAAACGGTAAAGATTCCAAAATCATCAATGAGCATGGTTTCTTTATAGATGCCATTATACGCCATCAATCTATCTAATTCTTTCTGAGATCTTCTTCTCATCACCCAATTTTTCTTTTGATGACTATTTAACACATAGGCTATCATTTTTAATTGCGGATGCCACGGCTGACCCGTATAGACCACATGCGCATTCTTTTCAGCAACAGATTGTATTCCCGCTAGCGCTTTACTAGCCATTTCATTATCACCGAAGAGTTCTAATATCCCGGATACGATAATAATAGTTGGCTCAAAATTAATTTTCTTATACGTCTCTGGATCAAAACAATCAAAATTGGTAAATCGAACGTTCTTATACCCTTTAGTATCAATAACTTTCTGTCCTATATCAATATTCTCTTTTACAAATTCATTGATTACAATTTCTGCCTCAGGGTATGTATCTTTAATATCAAACAGGTAATTTCCGGTACCCCCAGCAACGTCTAAAATTTTAATGCTGCGGCCTGCTTTTTTTAACTGCTCTATATTCTTTTCTAAAAGTTGTAGCAAGTGCTGCTTTCGTATTCTAATACCTCGCCAACCTATTGCTTCAAGGTAATTTTTATCCATCATGGTACCAAAACCTAATTTTCCTTTAGGTTTATTATGATAGACATAATCTAGAGATGCCCCAGAATCAAAACCATGTTCTAAGCCAATAGCCATCCCGTCACTAATTTTTCCTATTTTACTTAAAGACCATTTTTGAAACTTGAAATTTAAGTTATTACCTTCTTTATTTTGTAGACTCCTATGTTCTACCATTGAAAATTGATCCGGCTCAAGGCTAAGCTTTTTCTGGGGTTGCTTGAAACTCTGTACTGCAAAAGCTTTCATCTTATCATAGACCAATTCTTTTTCGGTTTCAAACAAAATACCATGAAAAAAGTCTGGCAATAATTCAAGTTGCTTTAAATTTGTGTCTAACTTATCGAAAAATATTTTTTGATCCTTATTAAATACCACCTTGTCTTTCTCTGCAGACAAAATAAGCGTTGGGGTATCTATAGCTGCTGCATCTTCTACCAAGCGTTTACCTGCATCTGCTAAGTCTATCAATAATTTGGCATCAATGGATCGTGTAATCAAAGAATCTGTATCATAGGCATTTTGCTGCGCTACGTCGTGTGTTAACAGGGTAGATTTTACATAGCTTTTAATAATCAAATCCTTTTTCAACTTAGTACCCAAAGTAATCATCTCATTGGCTAAAGGTACAATGAGGTTGATTCTAAAAGCAGGAGCAAGCAGTGCCATACCGGCAATATTTGGCGCGTAATCATGAACCCATGCAGAAGCAATGACACCACCAATACTATTTGCTATTACAAACATATCTGTACTAGGAATAGTGTATGCGGATTTTAAATAGAGCGCAAAAGCATCTAAATCTCTCACATAGTCCATAAAAACAGAAGATGTTTCTGTCTTCGTATGACCATGACCCCGAAGATCAAAAGCAAAAATATTATACTCTGAAAATTGAGAAGAAGTAGCAATATCATTTAAACGCTCAGAATGTTCATGTCCACGATGAATGATGATAACACTCTTTTGAGATGGTTTGAAATTCCATTTGCGATAAAAAATTTCGCTTCCATCAAAACTATTAAAATGTCCGTTACTCATATATTGATTGTCTTTAAAAAATCCTGTACATAGCTATGTATTACAGCATTTTTGTGGGTGGTTTTTATTTTTATTAGTGCCTCGTCTAAAGGTAAAGATAGAATATTTTTTACAACAAGAATCCCAACCAATGTACTTCTGCTAAGCCCCATAGTACAATGAATTAGTATTTTTCCATCTTTAGGTAATTCCTTGTAATGTGATGTTATTTCTAAGACGATTCTTTTAATTTCGATAGTATCGAATGCTCCGATATCCAATAAGGGAACAGCATGATACACACAATTACCCTTAATTGCATTATTTTCTTCCAATTCTGCCGAAAAATCATATACTAAAGTGTTTTGATTGCCTTTAAAATTTTGAAATTCTGAATGATCAAGCCTCGACGAAACATACAGCTTTGGAATAAGTTCTATAGGCTTTTTATTTTTCCTTAAAAATTTCCAAAACAACCAATACAGCCCGATGTATGGGAAATACACTATTTTTTTATACCACGGAATAGTACCCTCGTTATTTTTTAAAAAGTATATGCTATTTTTTTGGTAATGGTACCCCACTAAAAATAGAACCAATGCGGGCCATAATAAAATGAGTCCGCTTGCATGATAAAATTCAAAAACCACCAGACTTAACAGAATCACCAGCCAGCCTCCTAAAAAATAACAGTTGGCGAGGTAAAAATTTCGTAATTTGAAATTGTTTTTCTCCGCAGGAAAAACGATAAAACTCAATTGCCCTAATATGGCTCCAGTAACTACATCTAGTAAATGATGCTGATACGTGGTCAACGTAGCGAGACCCAATAACACCAACCATACGGCCGAGACTTGACGCCAGGGAGCTGTAAAGTTTCTAAAGACCGACCAAAATATAAAAGCAAAAGCGATATGTAATGAAGGAGCTTCATTGAAAGGAGAATCTACTTTTTTAATAAATTGAAAGAAAAAATTAAATAAAACACTACTTGTTTCTGGTTTTATGAATGAAAATTTCAAAGGAAATAATAGAAAAAATAACCCAGCAGCAACACTCACAAATACGACCCGTTTTGTCAAGGTCTGTAGTTCTTGCCTTGTTTCACAAAGAAAAAAAACAATGACAAAAAATATTCCGCTAGTCATATATGGTATTACTGTCCAAGGAATAAAGGGAATGTACTGCTCAAAACTAAAAATAAATGAAGGCACGTAATCTAGCGTAGACGCATACCAAGCATTCACATTATAGAACAGACTAAATACCGTAGCACACAGCGCCACTAGCTTTATTCTTGTCCCTATTGTTACTCTTGCTTCATCCATTTGGCTTTTTTATACATAATAAGATTAAGAATAGGAGCAGGGAGTAGCGATAAAAATGTCATCATCCATTTCATTTTTAAAGGAAAAATAACCAGCTTTTTTTTAGCATCAATAGCTTCGACAATTTTTTTTGTAGCCACATCAAGCGGTACTAAAAAAGGTTTTTTACTCAAGTCGTTGTTGTTTAATGCTCTTAATTTTAAGGTATCCACATACCCCGGAGCAATAGTAGTTACTGAAATGCCGAAAGGTTTTAAGGCTCTATGATAAGCATCTGAAATTTGGAGTATAGCACGTTTAGTTTTCGTATACAGACTAGAGTTCTTATAATCTAAAATACCTGATACAGATGCAATTACCACAATATGACCACTTTTTTGATGTAGCATAGCCGTTCTTGCAACTTCAAAGCAATTGGTAGCTCCTAAAATATTGGTTTTAAGCATTTGCGCAGCTTCTTCATAAGAAATTTTTCCTGCAACATCTTCTGCGTAGCTACCTGTGCAATTTATGAAGAGATCTAGATTTTCCTGTTCATTTAAAAAGCTTTGTACGGCCAACGTAAGTGAAGAAATCTCACAAACATCTACCTGATACGCAAGTAAACTAGAAGGCTTATTTCCCGAAATTTTATCTAAATCTCTACCACAAACCCCAACATGAAAGCCCTTAGCGCAATAATGTAGTGCTAATGAATATCCAATTCCAGAGGTTCCGCCGGCAATAAAAACATTCATATGCAAAAGGCTATTTTCATGAGTTTATAAATGTAAGTTTTTCAAAGCAATTAATAGAATTACTTTTCTGATTGCATGGCCTTCATGGTTTGCTGATATCCGTACTCCCATTGTTTATCCATATCATCTTTAAAGTCTTGATAAGATTTAGGGTATTCAAAGCAAATCTCAAGGTTTTTCCAATCTATACTTTTCTTGATGAAATGCCCTTTTAAATCTTTCTTGATATGAATGGTATCAATCTGAAAATTAGCGCCCTGATTTTCAATTTCTTGTAAACGTTGGTTGCCACTATACCCTAAAACTGCACGTACCAGCGCTTCTTCAACCGGACTATAAGACTGTTTTTTTTCTATAGTTACTGTTTTGGCTAGATGTTTAGCCAATTCAATAGGAATTAAATCAACAGCGCCTCCTGCAAAGTAGGTATCTTCTAAGTACACAGGAGCCACGTAATACATATCAGAAACAGAAATCCGTGCACTAACTAACATGGAGAGATTTGTTTTAATTTTTACTGATGCTGATACGGCACTATTTTTATAATTTTCGGAAGTAATGGTAATTGCACTTAGGTCTATTTTACTAGCCGTTTCTTTATCTGTAAATATCACTTTTTGATACAATTTTTTACCGCCTCTTTTTTGTCCTATAAGCTTAGGATCAAAAAGTATTTGAGAGCCTATCAAGAGTGTAGGTATTTCTGAAGAAAACCTTGTTGCTGTCAATGAAGGAAAATCTCTGGAAAAATCTTGAGATACGTCTGCAAGATATTTATAGAATACGTCTTCTATAAAAGGTGCATTCTTTTTAGACCATACTTTTTGGAGTGAAAGAAGTCCTATCCTCGACAACTTCTTCTCTTTTGTTAGCCGGTCTTTTGTTGCAAATTGATAGTATTCTTCTGATTTCAAATATGCTTTGCGTGAAATCGTATCTGGAAAAGTTGTTATCACTGCTGCTGCAAAAGCACCTCCGCAAGTTGCAATAAGAACATCTGGTTTCATTTGCAACTCTTCTAATGCCGCATACATTCCAAGATAAATCATTAACCGTGTACCTCCGCCAGAAAGAATAAAAGCATTATTGAATTTACGTTCCATAGCTTAGCTTTTTACAAATAGCGGCAGTACCCAAAAGAAAATAGGCGCATTAAAAATAAGACTATCCATTCTATCCATAAGTCCGCCATGACCAGGCAGTAACGTTCCAGTGTCTTTCACATTTGCTTTTCGCTTTAGTAGAGACATAAAAACATCTCCAAAAAAACCTGCAACCCCCAAAACTATACCCAAAATTACCTGAATCAGAATAGTGAATGGTAAAAGAAAATACCCTAAGATAATACTAAGTACTATGGTGAGACCTACACCGCCTACAACACCTTCCCATGTCTTATTGGGACTAATTTTAGGCATTACCTTATGATTTCCAAAAAGCTTACCCATAAAATATTGAAAGACATCATTTAATTCTGTAAGAACTACTAAATAAACAAGGGCTTTTATACCAAAAGCACTCTCTCTTACATATAATAAATGTGGAAAAACCAGAAGACTCAAACTTAGTCCTATTACAATACCAACACCTTGCTTTACGGTAACTTTTAGCATCAGAAAATATACCAGAAATGTAATCAAGAATACTGCAGCATACAGGGAATAAGGTTCAAAATTCAAAAAATACAACAATGAAAATTGTACAATTCCTAGGCTCAAAGCAATAATAAAAAGGTTTCTTTTAACTTGAAACATCCTTAAAAATTCATATAAAACTTGGCACCCTATCCAAGAAATAAAAAGTTTCATGGTTATAGAACTAGAAATAGAGATGGCAAATACCAAAATAATATAGCACCATGTTTTTACCCTTAGCGGAACGTCAGAAAATTTATTTTCAGAATTATTTACTTCAAGCTCCATGTAATGCTTTCTTAAGACGCGTAAAAGTACTAAGTACGAGCAATAAAATAATTATTCCAAAAATGTACCTAGAATATGTCGCAAGGTTTACGCCAAAAAATAGGAGTAGACCATAAATACTTAAAAGTAAAGCACGATCGCTTTTACCCATAGGTCCGTCATTTCTCCGTTCTTTTCCAACCACCTTTCCTAAGACTCCAGCAAATTCATTAATGATACTGAATAAAATAAACGCAATGATGCTATATAAGCTCTCTGGCTGAAACTTCATCAAGGGAAAGAAAATAATAACGTCGGAAACTAAATCCCCCATTTCATTTAAAACTTCACCGAGAGTACTGGTTTGATGAAACTTTCGAGCCATCATACCATCTAAGGCATTTAACGCCATTCGTAGCAATAGTCCAATTGGCAAGCTTAAGAAAAACCAGTGCATCCTATCTGCGTTCCAGAACAATACTCCGATAATAAGAGATAGTAAAATAGAAGCTATCGTAATTTGATTTGCGGTTACATTACATTTGTGCAAAAAAATTAAAACAGGATTTAGTAGTTGTTGAAATTTGGGTTTTAATTTATAAATGGAAATCATGTAAGCTGCTTTTTTTCTACATTATATTCCAAATCTAAGTCTTTTTATTAGAAGTTACCCTATCTCCTTGGCTGCGCTAAAAAATACTAAAACTAGATATTTAAGATGCGGTAATTCTGTGATGAAATGCTATTATTATTTAGCGAAAACTACGGACCGAAAAATGAAAAGTCCCAAAAATGACTCAGATAGATTGATTACCTTGTGGCGTTTTTAATACCCAACTAGAATGAATGCAAAAGACTTAGTAGCCTTACAAAGAGCCAATGAATCTTTGTTTGAAATAGACTCAAATTTAAACCGATTGGTTAAAAAAATTGAGTTATTAAGTTATTTAAACCCGTTAAATACCGAGAAGGAAAAACAACGTTTTTTTGCTTCAAAATATACAGAAAATCCTATTCTTAAATATCCGAAGATAAAGTTTCATCCCTATAAATTACACCGAATGTTGTTTTCACAACGCTTGGAACGTATTACAGATCAAAAAGTACAGAAGCTCTATCAAGATATCATCTATTACTATTCTAATATGGCCCAATGCATACAAACCATTGGTGAGCCTAAGAAATTTTATTATAATTCTTTAAGGCTCTATGGCTCGCCAACAGAGAAAGATGTGCAAAATGCGCAATTTATACTTCATTACAGTAATGAAACGGAAAGAGCAGATATGGAGAAAATCTATTCCCCAGATGATGCTAAGGCTTATTTTGATGAATTTTCTAAGTTGTATGACTTTCCTTTAAACATAAAATTATCTACAGCTATTGCTGCAGATGCTATGGTAAGTAATAGCACCCAAACCTTGTTAATTAAAAAAAATACCAAGTTTAGCAAGAATCAATTATTAACATTGGCTAACCATGAAATTGGGGTGCATTTAGTAACCACCTACAACGGAATTGAGCAACCTTTGAAGATATTTTCCAACGGTTTTCCTCGTAATGTAGAAACCCAAGAGGGGCTTGCTGTCTTTAGTGAATACATGAGCGGAGCTCTAACATTAGAAAGACTTAAAACATTAGCTTATAGAGTTCTAGCAAGTGATAGTTTAATTAAAGGTTATAGCTTTTCTGATACTTTTGATTTGATACACGGTACGTATAAACTTAATAGAAATGATGCTTTTAGCATCACCATGAGAGTACACCGTGGTGGTGGCTTTACAAAAGACAGATTATACCTAAGTGGATTAAAAAAAATCTACAAACGCCACCAAAGAGGCGAAGAGATGGACACACTTCTAACTGGAAAAGTAACTATGGATTATGAAGCAGACATCGTAAATCTTCAAGATTTAGGATTAGCCAGCCCTATAACCCATAGAAATATTGCTTTTAAGGAAAATAAGAATGAGAACGCTACGCTCGATTTTATTCTTAATCACTTAAAATAGGTTGCATTAGCTTATAAACTTATACTACGCCCTTTTGGATGTTTTACTTGAAAAGAAAATTGGTGTTTGCTTTCTTGCTTTGAGGCTAAATTTAGCTCCCAAGTTAGCAAACCCTTTTCTTTATCATAAGTGGCATCATTAACTATAATATCTTCTATTTTAATTTCTTTATTGGCTGAAACAGGAATACGGTCCATTAAAATTAGTTTTACGGGTTCCGCTTTATTATTTTTCACTTCTAAATTATAAGTTCGGTCTACAATTCTATTACTTCCAGTAAAAGATTTACTCTTAAAATTTTTATCTTGTTTTCTAGTTACAGCAATGGAGGCATCAATACCTAATGAAACAGTCATTTCTTTGTTTACAGCATAAGGATCTATGGTAGTTTTCCCTGCATATCCGCCATTAAAATAAATATTGGCTTCACCAGGTAGCAGATTTAATTTCTCCCAATCTTTGAATCTAGCCGTAAGAAAAACATTTTCATTAATTATGGGAGCAGCAAAAAACTCATAGACCGCATCAAGCTTAAACGTGTTAATTTCTATTGCCGTAATATCTACATCACTTACTATCGTATATGGACTTTTAATTACAAATTTGGTACTGGTAACATTATCCTCGGAGAAACTCTTATTCGTGGTAATTACGACAACACCGTTTGCTGCCCTAGAGCCATAAATTGAAGTAGCAGAGGCATCTTTCAAAATTTCTATGTTTTGTATTTCGTTGGCATCCAAATCACCCTCTTCAAATCCTTCCATCGGAACACCATCAATAATATACAAAGGTTGCGAAGCTTCGGTAACACTGGAGGCTCCTCTAACACTAACTCCGGCCACTCGCCCTTTTAGAACTCTGCTCATATCGCTATTTTGCGTTCCATACCCAACAACTATAACTTCATCTAAGGCTGAGGAGTCTTCTTGTAATCGAGCATTAATAATGGAGGAGTAAATAGGTACTTCATCTTGTTGAAATCCTATATAGGAGAACACTAATTCTTGGCCTCCACTAATTTTTAATTTATACCTCCCATCAAAATCTGTTTGCGTACTAATAGAAGTTCCTTTGATAAGTACGGTACACCCCGGCAATGCTTGTCCTGAGGCATCTGTCACAATTCCTGTAACAGTTCTTACCGTTGGATTATAAGAAAACTTGTGTTTCTTTGATGCTGTGTTGTAATTTTTACGCATTCCGAAATTCAGATAATCCGTTGCTAACTCAGGTTTAATAGCATAATTATTAGGATTCCCTGTGGAGAGCGTTACAACAACATTTTCCCAATCCGCGCCAGTATGTTGATACACATGCGCTTTATAAGTTAACCGTATTGGATCATTAATCTTATTAGATTTTAGATCATAATTGGGTATCCATCCCGCATCAGAGACGTTGTATTTTAATTCTAAACTTAATTGCATAGAGATTGGAGTTTCAAATAATATACTTATTTCTCCCTTAGGCTCAGTAGGCGTTGAATTCAGCTCAAGATACTGTATATTAATACGTTGTAATTCCTCACTTAAAACATTAATTTTAATTGTTGTTGTGTAAATTTCGTTTTTAATCGCAGTAATTCGCTCTCTATAATACGTGCTTATTTGCTTTACTTTTTCTAAATCTATAGCTTGATGTTCTGAATTAAGCAGGCGGTTTCCATTAATTACCTTTTCCTCTTCCTCTAATCCTATTATGAGATTTTTAAGTAAACTTATTTCTAATTCTGTTGTTTTTATAGCTGTAGTTAATGCTTCAGATTCTTCATCTGAAACTTTAGAATCTAAATAATTAATATCATAAGCAATAGACAAAATAGAGACTCCTTTTAATCCTGAAATTTGAATACTACTTTCATCAATTTTAGGAGACAAACCATTAAAAATAAGCTCTGTAGTACCTTCTTTCAATTGAAAACTAGCGGTTCTTAAAACTTCTGCACTATTTAGAAATACGGTGACCGCTTTTATTTTAGAAGGAGTTTTATCTGCTCCTAATAAGAGAATTGGGAATAAAATAAGAAATAATAGTACCTGTTTCATATTGTGTTGGTTTTAGATTTAAAGTAAACCTAACCAGAACCAAACATAATTTAAAGGAGCCTTGAGTATGCTTCTTTTAGAACTTAGTAAACACTGCTTTATACTGAGTAAAGTGTTATTCTATAAATTTAGCTTTTAATTCAGCAGTGGGTACCATACAAGCATCTTGTTTACCGTACCATTTGTATCTGTTATTAGCCACATAGTCATAAATACTATCCCTAAATTTTTCTGGAAACCATTCAAAAATGGTCAATAAAGACCATAAACCTCCAAATGATTTACCGATCAATAATGCCGCTGTAGATTTGGTGTAATACGCAATTCCTGGTTCTATTAAAATTATAGAGTCTACTAGTGTAGTATCTATATGCCTTTCTTTGGCCAGCTTTTGTCCTATTTCACTTTGTAAGGATGCAAAACGGAATTCGTCTTTCTTATCGTATTTAATAATCGTATGTATTGAAGTGTTACACAAATTACAAACACCATCAAAAAGTACAATCTTATGAGAATTATTTCCTTGCATACGTAAATTGTATCAATCTAAATTTGACTCAAAGATAGGCTATGGAACGACATTATAATAGTAAAAAATTAATTGGGTTTTTCCCAGATAGTGGTTTTGCGTAAAAAGTAGCAACAGCTTTCATTTTCTTACTTTAGCTATGAAACTTGCATTTACAACGAATTTAAAAAGCTCCCTAAATCCATATCTTTGTCTAAATTTAGCTTCTTTTTTAATCGGTATTTAGACTTCAGGATACTATCTGGAAGCACATTAAATATTGCCGCTATTTCTTTTGTAGACAAATTCATCCTTAAAAAAGCCGCTAGCCTTATTTCCTTTTCCGTAATATCTGCATATATAGCTCTTAGTTTATCATCAAAGTCATTATGCACATCCGCGAAGTAAGTTTTAAATAACTCCCAGTCCTTATCATCAGAATTCTGCTTTTTTAACAACAACAGAATTCTTCTAAACTGCAATTTGAATTTATCGGGATTATCTTTCAGTTCCTTTAAGTCTTCAATTAAATCTTGGGTGAATGTATTTTTTTGTGCTAAATGTACCGTTAAGCTTGCCAATTCCTTTTGTTTATATTCAATCTCTTTTTTGTAAAGTTCATCTAATTTCCTTTGATTAGACTTGTTCTTTCTTAGACGTTGTCTGAAAATAAAAAATAGGAGTATAGACAATGACAAGCCAGAAAGCATGCCTCCTGCATAAAGACTCTTGGTTAAGGTATCTACTTTAGATTTATGCTGTAAATTTTCAATTTCTTCTTTATTTAAAGCGAGTAATGTTTGTTTATTTTCAGTCTCATAGATTGTTTTCAATTCTTCTATTTGCTGCATTTTTGTATGGTTAAAAATGCTGTCTTTAAATATTTGGTGTGCTTTTAAATCGCGTAATGCCATTTGCGGACTTTTCAACATATCATAAGTAGTAGACCTTAATTTATATCCTTCCATTAAATAATCTAAACGCATGGAGGGTGTAGATTTATCAATAGCTTCATCTAAGAAACATAACGCTTTTTCTAGATTGTTTAAATCTATATGTAACCGCCCTAATTCTAAAAGCACTGCAATATGGTTATAAGCAAGTCCTTCTTTTTCATGAAAATGTAAACTCTCTTCTAAATAAGCCTCAGAAGCTTCCAAGTTCTTCATTTCTCTATAGGTTGAACCAATATTGGTATACACCATAGCTTCATTTGATATGAGTCCAAAGTTCTTAGCAATTTCTAGGCTCTTAAAAAAATACTCTAAAGCCTTATCATAGTCCTGCAATGCCGCCCACGAGGTGCCAATTTGCAGGTACATATTAGATTGCCAGATATTATCATCTACCGCAATATAAACTTCTAAAGCCTGATAATAATACGGTATAGATGCTTCGTAATTTTCTGTGTTGTATTGTATCTCTCCTAATCTTGCTATAATATCTGCCTTCGTTAGCGGATCCGTATGTAGTGAGTCTATGTTATTCAATGCTTGCATGTACAATTGTTGAGATAATTTAAATTGTCCATTACTCAGGTACACACTAGCAATATTACCTAAGCAAACATTCACTAATTCTTTTTCATCATTGTTTTCAAATATAGCTTTTGCCTCGTTAAGCATTTCTAAAGCTTCCTTTTTTTTAGCGTCTAAGCGTTTAATATCTGCCAATTCTAATAAGCTTTTTGCGTAAAAAACCTCTTCCTTTAGTTCTGTAGAAAGTTTCATGGCGGTCTCATGATACGACACAGCCGCATCTAATTGGTTTAATGCTCTATAACTAATAGCCGATTGATATACCGCCTTAAGTTGCTTTTTTTTATCCTCTAGCGTACGCGCTATCTCGTAGGCTTTCAGGGAATATTTTAAGGAGGTTTCAGGGTTATTGTAGCGCAAAATTGCATACAATGTTTCAAGGGTTTCTACTTTACCTATAAGACTTTTTTCAGCTTTTAAAGCTTTTTTTAAACTATCTACTTTCCGCTCTATTTGCCCATAAGAAAAAGCAAAGCAAAAGGTAGCCAATACCATTATAAAAACTTTCATAACTAGAATTAAACTATTTATAGTTGGAATAATTTAAATAATAGGGGGAGTATATTTTTCATTCTGGAGTTCTAAGATAGCGGTTTTCTGCTTTGTAATAACATAAAACCTCAGAAGGCTATAGGAACAAATGTCTATTCCTTATCCTCAAAATCACCTTAAAGTAAGTAGTATAAAAATCGAATGACACCTCATTTTTACAGCTATTAAGAGCGTATTGTACAATATCCAAATAACTACCATTTTAAGACATATCGTATAGTAGTATCTTTTCGTTGTCCATACTTTGTCTATAGCATTTATTAGGCGTACGCCCTAATTGCGTCTAGTTTTAATCATGCTGATCTTAAAATCGTATACAAGTAGTAAATGGAATCAAATTAAACTCTAATTCTATTTTTATGGTTCTTGTTAAATATCATATGCTGTAACAAAGAAGAAATCGGGTAGTGCTTTGTTATTGCTTTTGACCTCAAAACGCGTATCAGAAATAGCAGTGAAAGATTTCCGTTTTCTAAAACACTTATTTTCTAACTTTTTCTCTTTCTATATTTTAACTTGTTGTACTGGGGTCTTTTTACGCCTGTTATTTGTGTGTAAAAAGCTTAGCTATGGTTTTACTAATTTCCTCTAGTTTTTCCAAGGGCTCCATTAAACTAGGGTTGGTCACATTTATCTTCTGCGTTGTATTTAGAGAAGATTGCATGGGATAAATTAAAATACAACTTGTCTTTTTAAAAGACGTATTCAAATAAGCCGGAATTTTACTCATATTTCTATGGTAAGAAAGCTGTTCTTTTCTGCTTAAAACAATAATTATGTTGTCGTCTTTGAAAGAAGTTTTAGCTATAATCAAAAAATTATCCCAATCATTAAACGTTTCAAATGAACATTCAATAGGATATTGTTTTTTAATATCTTTTATAAATTTTAAAGTGTTTTCATTGCCATAAAAAAGGAGTTTAGCGCTGGTATTTCTTGCAATGTTCCACACTTTTAGTAACCAAAAAGGAAAACCTATTTCTTTTTCCGCATTTTCAGGTACAATAACGATATGTCTTTTTATAGTCCCGAGAGGTTGAACAGGTTTATAAATTAAGGTGGTGGTGCTACTTTTAGTTAAAATACCTTCTGTAAGGTTTCCTAAAAATGAATCTGAAATACCTTTATGAACATGGAGCCCTAGAATTAAATCAGTTATGGCGTGTTCTTTTGTAACGCTAGTGATTCCATTTATTAAATTGATATCATAACGCAATAGTTCATGTAAGTTGGTGTCTGTAGCGGCTGCAGCTATGGCTGCCTTACTTAGTATTGTTTTTGCTAGTTTATCTGCAGAACCATTAGTCTTAGTATTATCAACAATACTCAGCGCATACAAGCCATCTTTGTTACTTTTGGATTTGATAGTGATTCCTAAATTAATGAGTTCATCAGTAGTATCCATATTACTGATAGGAATTAATATTCGTTCTGGATGGTCAGTTTCTTCAGGCAAAGCATCCGTATGTTCTGAGAGTGCAATATTTTGAGCTCCTTTTTGAGCTACAAAAGAAGCGATAGTACATGTAAACAGAATCATAAGTATTGTGCCATTCAGAATAGTTTCGTTTAATAAACGTATCGGCTCACCAGATGGTGTTTTCCCAAGAATTATAGAATATCCGACCAAAACCGCAGCTAATGTTGCTGCTGCTTGAGCATTACTTAATCCAAAAATCAATCTACGTTCATCTAAAGAAAAATCATAAATTTTTTGTGTACACCATGCTGCAATAAATTTTGCAAGCGTTGCAATAAAAATCATAATTGCCGCAACTTTAATTGTTTCAAAATCTTTAAAAAACACCCGGAAATCTATAAGCATTCCCACGCCAATTAAGAAAAAAGGAATAAAAATAGCATTTCCCACAAATTCTATCCTATTCATTAAAGGTGAGATGTGAGGAATAAGTCTGTTTAAGGCTAAACCAGTTAAAAAAGCGCCTATAATAGGTTCTATTCCCGCCAGCTCTGCTAGACCAGCCCCTAAAAAAACCATTACTAAAACAAAAATATATTGAGAAACATTATCATCAAATTTTTTAAAAAACCATCTTCCAATAATAGGGAACAGGAATAACACAATGAAACCAAAAATTAGTATGGATACTGATAATCGGATCCAAAATTGCGCATTTACTTCTCCAGTTGTCATTCCAACAATGACTGCTAAAACCAATAAAGCTAGGGTATCAGTAATCATTGTTCCTCCCACCGTTATGTTTACGGCTCTATTTTTGGCAACACCAAGTTTGCTTATTAAGGGGTAAGCAATTAGGGTATGAGATGCAAACATACTAGCCAACTGCTGTTTGCGTAGAGAAATCTAGAATGTAAATCCCACATATGGTACCTAATGTCATAGGAATACTGAAAGTAAGTAAACCAAAAACAATACTTTTTTTGCTGTTTTTTTTAAAGTCAACTAAGTCTATTTCCAATCCTGCAAGAAACATGATGTAAAGTAATCCGGCTGTTCCAGATAATATAATTCCACTATCTCGTTCTATTAAATTAACACCATTAGGTCCAACTACAGCACCCGCAATTATTAGCCCAAGAAGGTGTGGTATTTTAATTTTGTTTAGGATTATTGGAGCAAACAAAATAATCACCAATATTAAAAGAAATTTTAAAACAGGATCTGTTAATGGCAGCGATGTTTCAAATATGCTTACTACTATCATAGTTTAATTTATGAAATGAAATATTTATTATTCACTCAATATTTGAGTCATAAACGTGGGGAGCGTTTAAAAACGTTCTATTTTTTATTTGAATGCATTAAAAACAAACATCATTCAAATAATTTTTCTCTTTCTAAATTAAGATAGTTTGGTACTATAAATATAGATGAAACTATGAACTGTATGCTAATTAAATAATGAAAGCAATCATTTATACGAGTTGTTTAGTATTGCTTAATTTTTCTTAAAAGAAATGTATTTTTAGATGGTATAATCTACTCTTTTTGCATTAATTTAATAATTACAGCTAGTATTGTCTTAATGACACGCGCTAGTTGAATGAACATATTTTATAAAGTACTCATCAGTCCTTTCTCAAGTCAAACGCTATTTGTTGCATGCACATGATCAACTAAATTAGAAATTTACTTCGTACTTATTTTTTATAAAATGCCAGGTTACAGGTAACGAAAAAAGATAGGAACTGAAGAAGGTCTTTAAATGCTATCCGAAATTAATAAGACTAAACCTTTTTAAAAAATAAGAGTCCTACCAATAGCTAATCATTAAAATATATAAAAATGAAAAAAATAATTACAGTGATCGTATTATTCATTGGTATGAATGCAATTGCACAAAGAAGCGAAAAAAAAGTCATTGATCCTGAAACGTTTGCTCAAAAAAACACAGAAAGATTAACCAAAGAATTAGGCTTAAATGAAGATCAGCAAGCTAAGGTTTATGATATGAATCTTAAAAATGCTCAAGAGCGCACATCTAAAATGGAAGAGCGTAAAAGTGGCGAAAGAAAAAAACCGACCGAAGAAGAACGTGAAGCAAGAAAAGCTGAAATGGGAGCTCAATTAAATGCTCATAAAGAAGAAATGAGAGGCATTCTAAATACAGAGCAGTTTCAAAAATGGGAAACCATGCAAGAAAAAAGAGGTAAAAACAAAAAAGGAGCTAAAAAAATGAAGTCGTAAACAGGATCCATAATTTTGAGTAAACAAAAATTTCAGCGGGTTTAACTTTTCTATAGTTGGACCCGTTTTTTATATCTAGTTAAGAACGGATTAAGTATTAACTTCCAAGTAGTATTCGAACCGTCCATTTTTTTGTGCGCTGCATTCATGCTAGATATCCTGATTTTTATGAGCATCATCTATTGGGAATTCCATTGTGTTGTTTGTGTCTTCCTTATCTCACCATTATATTTTCAATCAGGGTAGTGCTGTACATACTGTTTCTGATTTCTAGGGGGAAGTTGAGCAGTTTATTTCCAAAACAAATTCTACGCAGACTAGAATCACGTAATTTTTATTAATTTTTAAAATGGATATTGAATTCCTGGAATGATCCATAGTAATAAAATTGCTTAGATGACATCGGTCATCTCATGTGTACGAAATGAAGCTTAGCTTTGGAATATACTTAAAATCATTCCAAAATGAAAAGAATATTAATTCCAACAGATTTTTCACATAATGCCAATAACGCAATAAATTACGCCATTGAGCTCTACAAAAGAGAATCTTGTGAATTCTTTATTTTGCATTCGTACTATCTTACTGGATATTCCAAAAACAATCTTTTAAGTCCTGAACCTACCGACAAAAAGTTAAATGAGGTAAAAGAGCTTGCAGAAAAAAGCATGGAAAAGTTAAAGAAGCACGAACGCTTTAATAATGCGAACAATAAACACACGTTTCATTTTCTGAATGAATTTGGATCTTTTAATGATGTACTCAAAAAAGTTGTTGAAAAAGAAGATATAGAGTTGATACTTATTGGATCGGAAGGGGGAAAAGAGGACAAAAAATTAATTCAAGGTAGTAATGCCGTAAATATGATGGAGAAGGTTAGAAACTGTCCGGTGTTTGAAATTCCTGATAAGGTTATTTTTAAAAATCCAAACGAGATTGTGTTTCCTACCAGTTTTAAAACGCATTACAAGGAAAAGGAATTAGCAACTTTAATTGAAATTTCTAAAATAACCAATGCTCCCATCCGAATTTTGTATATTCAAAAGGATAAAGAATTCAGTAAAAAACAATCGGAAAATAAAGCGTTGCTGAATCAGATTTTAGGTGCTACTAGTTTTTCGCACCATGTATTATATAGTTCAGACATACAAGAAGGTGTGCGTTGTTTTTTCCAAAGTCGCGAAAGCGAGATGATAGCTTTTATAAACAAGAAGCATAATTTTTTCGGTAGTATTTTCTCAAACCCAATGGTGAAAGAATTAGGCAATAACCCTAACATTCCTGTATTGGCTTTACATGATTTAAGAAACTAAAAAAATAGTAGTACACATTACTTAAAACATATGACAAGAGTGCTAAATCTTAAATTTATAAAATAAAATTTTCATTAAAGTATCGAGAGACTGCTATACCATCTATATAATGGCTTTACCTCTTCTCAAGAATGAAATTATTTTAGTAGACTTAGAAAGGTTACTCCTGTTATATGCCTTATTAAAAGCCACAGCTACTAAAAAGTAGTCTGTTAAGCGCTATTACCAATAATAGTCTACAAATTTTAGCTCTAAATTTTATCTATTTATAATCTCATTATATTTTTAGAATGCTCATGAATTCATTCTATTTCTTCTTTTTTGCTTCTACCAATTCCAATTGGTTTATACTTACGTTTGTGGTGAACATACCATAATTAACCACCGCCTTATTTTTCTCTAATTTATCAATACTACCCACCGCTTTTCCATCTATCATTCGCACACGGTCTCCAAGCCTAAAAACAGGTTTAGGCTTATTCTTTTCTACAACAGCCTTTATCTTTTTCTCTTTCTTTTTTTCTTCCCTGATGACTTCAACTTTCTGAATCACCTCTTTTTCAACTTCAACCTTCTTCGCTTTTTCTATTTTTACTTGTTGCGAAGATTTCTTTTTACGCTTGCTATTTTCAGTTTCTACAATCCGAAGCAATTCTGAAACAAGAGGTCTTTTCTTTTTATCTTGAAAATATTTCAATGCCGCATCATTCAATTTATTTCCTAAATAAATCATGCGCTGGCTAGAATCATACAACTCTTGATAATTTTCTAATTTAGATTTCACTTTCGTATTCAGTTCCTCGAAGCGTTGTGCTTCACTACGCGCTTTTGTTTCTTCCTCTCTAAGCTTTGTTCCGGTTTTAACCATAGAACTACGCTCTTTTTGTAATTTGGCTATCGTGGCATCAAAGCGCACTTTACCACTCTCAATTTTTTTCTTAGCACGGTTTATTAGACTATATGGAATTCCGTTTTTCTGCGCTACTTCAAATGTAAACGAACTTCCTGCTTGCCCTAAAACCAGTTGATACGTAGGTTCTAAGGTTTTTGAATCAAACAACATATTGGCATTGGTTGCATGGGGCAATTCATTAGCCAACAACTTTAAGTTGGAGTAGTGCGTAGTAATCACACCATAAGAACCACGTTCATAAAATACTTCTAAGAAAATCTCCGCTAATGCTCCTCCTAATTCCGGATCACTACCTGTACCAAATTCATCAATTAAAAACAAGGTTTTATCATCACACTTACGTAAGAAGTAGTTCATGTTCTTAAGTCGGTAACTGTACGTACTTAGATGATTTTCAATAGATTGATTATCTCCAATATCTGTTAATATCCTACTAAACAAACACACTTTACTACGCTCATGCACTGGAATTAATAAGCCACTCTGCAACATCACCTGTAGAATTCCTAAGGTTTTTAGGGTGATACTTTTTCCTCCTGCATTAGGACCAGAAATAACAATAATTCTATTTTCATCATGCAAACCTATCGTCTGAGGATACGTCTTTTCTTTCTTGCGTTTATTAGTTAAGTAGAGCAGTGGGTGGTAGGCATCCCTTAAATATAATTCATTATTCTCACTAAACTCTGGCAATACAGCATCCATTTCCATGGCGTATTTCGCCTTTGCAGCGGTAATATCTATGTGGGCTAAAAAGTCTTGATAAATAGATAATTCAGGAATAAAAGGAGTGATATGCGCGGTTAGCACCCTAAGAATTCTTTGAATCTCTTCTCGCTCTTCAAATTCTAAATTATTTAATTGACGACTAAACTGTAGTGCAGCTTCTGGTTCTATATAAACAATACTTCCTGTTTTAGAAGTACCCATAACAGCACCTTTCACCTTTTTACGGTTCATGGCTTTTACCGCTAAAACACGACGGTTATCTACAACAGATTCTCTAATCTCATCTAAAAAATCTGAAGCTTGGTACATGGTCAGCGCCCGAGAAAAACTCTGATTAATCTTCCCTTTCAAGCCATTAATTTCCGATCTAATAATCCGTAAATTATCTGAGGCATTATCTTTAATTTCCCCAAACCTATCTATGACAGCATCTATTTGCGTTGGAATCTCAATATTTAGTTCAACATCTTCGGATGCTTGAAAAAGTAAAGGGTAGTACTCTTTAAATTTCTTTAAAAACTTCTTAATCGTATTTACGGTACTACAGATATTGCCAATTTTTCTAAACCCAGAAATTTCTATCGTTGCGTTTTCAATTTTTAATAGTTTTAACTCTTGATTAATCGCATCAAAACCATGATTGGGAATCCGGTTATCATTGGAAAAAGAAGAAACATATTCAGAAGTTTGTCCTAAATGTATTACAATCAATTCTTTTGATCTTAGCGGAACTATTTGCAAGGCATTTTCTTTACCCTGCTCTGTATTACAACGTGCTGCAATATGGTTTAGAACTGTATAAAATTCTAAATCTTTTAATGTCTTATCGTTTATCTTATTCATTCTTTTTCAAAGATACATTGAAAAAAATATTTCACTATAAATTACAAAATTAATTCACTTTTTGTCTAAGGATTGAGATACTTCATAGTACCCCAATAAGGCAATAAAAATTAGCTTTTGGAGTTTAATATACATTTGTTCTGATACATTTTTGTATCCACTTTAAACAGATTATTAATCCTATGAAAAATCAAATCAAACCCTTTATTTATTTAAGCATAGCACTGTTTATTTCTGCATGTGCCTCTACCAATAAAATGACTATGGGAGTAACGACACCTGCTAAAGTGCATCTTTCTTCTGCGGTTAAAACCATAGGGATTATTAATAGGAGTGAGCCCTCTAAAGGGAATAAAGGCTTAGACAAAATAGATCAAATACTTTCTGCAGAGGGTCTAAATTTAGACCAAAAAGGGGCCGAAGCAGCTATAAGTGCTTTTGCATCAGAATTGGAAATGATTAAAAGTCTAGATGAAATTAAAATTCTAGAAAACATAGAAGAAGTTAAAAGCGGATTGGGTGTTCTGCCAGCAACACTCTCTTGGGAAACGATAGATAAATTATGTGACACATATAATGTTGATGTTATTTTTTCACTAGCTTTTTATGATACAGATACAAAATCATCCTTTAAAGTAACTACAATGCCTTTAGAGAACAATTTAGGCGTTAAAGTAAACGTACCTGCGCATGAAGTAACCTTAAACACGTTGGTTAACTGTGGATGGCGCGTATATGATCCTAGTACAAAATTAATTATTGATGAGAAAAATTACACCAAAGAGATGATTTTTCACGGTCAAGGTATTAATCCTATAAAGGCAGTGGAAGCAGTAAAACAACGTAATGAAACGATCCAAGAATATAGCAAGAATGTTGGTATTGCTTACGCACAACGTTTAATTCCGAATAAAGTGAGAATCTCTAGAGATTACTATATGTCTGGAACTGATAATTTTAAGGTAGCGCACCGGAGAGCACTGACAGGTGATTGGGATGGTGCCGCAGAACTTTGGAAACAAGAAACTACAAATCCGGACTTAAAAATTCAGGGAAGAGCCAATTATAATATGGCTATTAGTAGTGAAATAGATGGCGATTTAGATCTTGCTATTCAATATGCCTCAAAAGCCTATACTGACTCCAAGGATAAATTAGCATTAGATTACGTAAATGTTCTTAAGTATAGAGTACAACAAAATAATGTATTAGACCAACAGCGCTCTAATTAAAGTAGAAGCGTATATTTTGTTACTTTTGATTTCAAAACAATCTAAAGTATGACTTGGAATATTCACAAAAGTTGGAAGACGCAATTAGAAGAAGAGTTTAGTGCGCCCTATTTTAAAGCACTAACCACTTTTGTAGCTAAAGAATATAGTGAGCAGGTGGTCTACCCAAAACAGGAAGATATTTTTGCAGCCTTTAATCATTGTACATTTCAGGATACCCGAGTGGTTATTATTGGTCAAGACCCATATCACGGACCAAACCAAGCTAATGGTTTGTGTTTTTCTGTCCAAGACGGCGTAGCGCACCCACCCTCATTAGTCAATATTTTTAAAGAATTGGCTACCGACCTTCAGAAGCCTTATCCCGAATCTGGAAATTTAGAATCTTGGGCAAAACAAGGCATCTTACTTCTTAATGCTACCTTAACCGTTAGAGCCCACGAAGCAGGAAGTCATCAAAAAAAAGGTTGGGAAGTATTTACAGATGCTGTCATCAAAAAAATTAGTGCCGAAAAAACAGCCGTGATTTTTTTACTTTGGGGTGGTTTTGCTAAAAAGAAAGCAAAATTGATAGACAAAAGTAAACATCATATTCTCACCAGCGGTCATCCATCTCCCTTAAGTGCCAATAGAGGCTATTGGTTTGGTAACAAATGCTTTAGTACAACTAATGACATTTTGATACAACTAAAAAAAGACCCTATTAACTGGTAATAGCCTCTAGATACTGCAGCACTGGTATCAAATTAAAAAATAGCAATTATCATATTATTTGGTTAATGAGTTAATTATAATTAAATTGGTATAAGTCAAGGAGTTAATTTTTTAATACCAGACTTTTTGAGGGTTAATTATTAAGAATCTTTAAAAATTAAGGAACTGTTCATTATTTTTTCCATTTAAAAATAAATTCTCAATATTTTTGACCCAACCAAAAAACACAAACCAAAATGAACTTAAAATCTATTTTACTTGTAGACGATGATGAATCTACAAATTTTATAAATAGCGTATTTATAAAAAAACTCGACATCGATGTAGATGTCTACAAAGCTTTAAATGGAGAAGAAGCCTTAGAAATTTTGGAAGAAAGTTCTGACGACTCTGACTTTTTCCCTTGTTTAATTACTTTAGACATTAATATGCCTGTTATGAACGGTTGGGCCTTTTTAGAGCGCTACAAAAAATTATCACCCAGCATTAAGAACAATTGTATCGTTGTCATGACTACTGTCAGCGAAGATGATAAGGATTTAATTAGAGCTACAGATAATGAAGATGTAAAAGAATATTTTCAAAAACCAATGTCTGACGAGAAATTTAGTTCTTTACTAAACAAATACTTTATTCTGTAAATACCGTTCTAGTGCTACACAAGTATTGCTTCTGGTGCTAATTTTTTATCAATAAGATTTAAGGTAAATAAAGTGTCTTGAACTTTCTGAAGTGTTGAAACCTTTAGCGGTTTCTGACTCCATTTTGTGATGGCCAGCCATTCTTTGATGTCTTCTAGTTTTTGACCGTAGGCATTTGCTAGTGTTTTATCTATACTTGGTATATTTTTGAATTCTTCAGTGTATAGGTTTATAACTTCAGTAATATGATGTACTAACGACGGATGTTCCTTTAGAAATTTGTCACTGGCGGCTATAACAAAACAAGGCCAGGGCGTAGGGCAATCTGCAACGCGTCTAAATATGCCGCGATCTACCACGGGTTTGGTCGTAAACCTTTCCCACATAAAATAATCTGCGGTGTTGGCTGTTAGTGCCGTTATAGCGCCATCTAAGTTATTTATCACCTCAAACTTTAAGTCTTTAGTACTCCACCCTTGATTATCGGCATTTACATAGGCCATTAGATGGCTTCCGCTACCAAATCTACTTATGGCAGCCGTACTATCTTTTAAATCGGCTATGGTCTTACAATTACTTGTGGCTGCTACATGAATTCCCCAAAGTAGGGGTGTAGCAATAAATTCCTGAACTATTTTAACGGGATTGCCAGTAGATATACTTTTAACAATACCTTCTGTAAGAATTATGGCTAAATCGGTCTCATCATTTTCTAACATTTGACACATTTCACCTGTACCTTCAGGAATATCTGTCCAACTTAAATCAATACCTCTTTCTTTAAAGGCATTTTCTTCAATAGCCATATGCCATGGCAGGTTAAAATGTTCTGGAACACCAATAATTCTAACTTTCTTCATCTACTCTGTCAATTTTTTTAACGCGTATTCAATTAATTTTTCAGTAGCTTCGGTAGGGTTTGTTAAGAATTCTCCCGTACTTCTATTGGCTAAAATACAATTTAATGATACAGCTCTATGTCCTAACAACTTAGCCAAACCATAAATTCCAGAGGTTTCCATTTCTAGATTGGTAATTTTTAGCCCGTTATAATCAAAGGATGCTAATTTATCATTTAAACTAGGGTCTTCAGTTTTCAAACGAAGTACTCGTCCTTGAGGACCATAGAAACCAACATTTGTCGCTGTAAATCCTTTATGCATTGTCTCGGACATAAAAGTAGCTGCAAGATCTTGATCACAGGAAACTACATAAGGTGTAGATTTATCTTTAGACCATGTTGTATGTTTTATAAAACTGTTTTGCACCTCTTCATTCAATACATGTTTTGCATCATAAAATCGCAATAAACTATCAAATCCAATAGCGTGCTCACTAAGTAAAAAATCGCCCACATTTATATGAGGCTGTATGGCACCAGTAGTACCAATACGTATAATATCTAATTGCTTTTTTTCTGAGTTGATTTTCCTTGTTTCAAAATTAATATTCACCAAGGCATCTAATTCATTAAGAACGATATCAATATTATCTGTTCCTATTCCTGTAGAAATAACAGAAATACGCTTTCCATTTAAGGTTCCTGTATGGGTATGAAATTCTCGCTTTCCTTTTTTTACTTCAATCGTATCAAAATACTTAGACACCCCGCCTACACGGTCTGGGTCTCCTACGGTAATAATAGTATCTGCGATGTCTTCTGGTAATATATTAAGATGATAAATGCTATTATCGGCATTTAACACTAGCTCTGATGGCTTTAATTGCATGCTATAATTTTAAAATTCTGTTCGTATCGGTATTGTAAAGGAAATCATATTTCAAAGCTCCTCCTAAATAATAGTCGTTCTCCTGGATACAGGAATAATAACTGGTATCACCTTGTAATATAAGTTTTCCTTTTTGCGTTAATCGTACGGGATTGAAAGAAGAAAACAAAGGTTTTAAACGTCCTAAAGCCCGCTGAAATTGTGAATCTCCAAAACCTAAAATTCCTTGATTTTTAAGAAGAATCTCCATAAAATCAGTTTTATTAGCGGCCTTTGATTCTGCTGCTAATTGTAAAATTCTAGACTCCATTTCATTTAATCCATTTTTTACGGAAGGGAAACGGTGTAAATGCGCCTGAATACTTTCTCCTAAATATTTAAATTGATAATTATCAAAATCGGTAAGATTTTCTAATCGAATAGGATTATCGCTGCAATACAATTGCCATACATAATCTGCATATTCTATATCATCAAGGGTAAGTGTAATCTTGTTTTTATAAAGCTTCTTAAGCTTTGTATCACTTAAATCATTTAAGCCATACTTTACATCAGATTTGTCTTCTTTGCCACTACACACTAATGATATTTGTGCGTATTTGCGATGTGTTTTAAGCCAGCTAATAACCGCTAACATATTTATTTGGCAGAATAAATCGTACTCAAACCACAAGACAATTTCATCTTGTTTCTTATGATTACAAAGTGATCTGTATTCCTTTAAGGTTTTTTCTATAAAAATTGACTTTGAAACCTTATAGTTTTTATTCAAAAATTCAAAGCGGGTTTTCCAAAAATTCTCGCTACCCACATTACTTTCTGTTTTGCCTTCACACAGCATTTCGCGCCAGGTAATAATTGCTCCTGGAACGTTAAGTGTTTTTAGCTTGTTGGTAAATGTATCGCCGTTTGTTATGTGTAGTAGGGAGCTCATTTGGAGGGTATTTAAAAATTAAGGGATATAAATGTACTATTAAATGTAAAAAAAGAAAAGAGAATTAACAGTTATCAGCCGCCAACGCGTTTTACCTTAAATCCTTTTTCTTTTAATAAGGCCATAATCTTATCTCTGTAGTCGCCTTGAATAATGATAGCACCATCTTTGAAGCTACCACCAACACTTAGTTTTGTTTTTAATTCTTTAGCCAATTTTTTAAAATCTTCGTCGGCTCCAGTATACCCTTCAAGAATGGTCGTAGGCTTTCCTTTTCTTTTTTCGTATTTGCAAATAATAGGATCATCTTGCATCCAAATTTTTTCTCCGACAACTTTCTCCGGAGTAACTTTCTCTTCTTGATGCTCTGGAAAAAAGTTTTTTAGTTGATCTTTTAAGTCCATTTAAAAGGTATTAAAATAAGTTATTCAAAAAAACGCCTGTGATAATTAATTTGTCCCAAATGATAGGACAGATGCAGGGCTAAATGTGTCAGGTAATAATCTACCGTGGTTACTTCTGTTTTAGAAGGCACAATAGGGCTATCATTCTTTAGATCAGCCTCATTTATAGTTTCTAACGATTTTTCTACGGTTAAAATTGTGGCATCAATCTGTTTTATTAAAACAGATCGATGCACATTCTTTAAAGAAAACTCAGCTTCTCTATCTCTTTTGTAATCTGTTTTGCCAAATGGCACGCCAATCAGCGCATTTAAGTTCCCTACAAGGTGTAAACATAAATTTCCGGCCGAATTGGTGATTGCGTGATCTACTTTCCATAAGGAGGCTTCCTCTTTATAGCTTTCAATCTCCCATTTAAGTCTTAATAAATCGCGCTTAAATAGCGTCTTTAATGTTTCTAAAGACATAAATGTCTACTTTTTTATCAGACCTAATTCTATCAAGCGTTCATGTAAAAAATCGCCCGCAGTAATATCTTCATACAATTTAGGATTTTCCTCATCAATACAATTCTCTAGACAATTTAATGACATTTCACTAACTGGATGCATAAAGAAAGGTACAGAATAACGAGAAGTTCCCCATAATTCTTTTGGAGGGTTTACCACTTGATGAATCGTAGATTTTAATCTGTTATTGGTTAGACGTGATAACATATCGCCCACATTAATCATTAATTCATCGGGTTTAGCAATAGCATCTACCCATTCGTCATTATGATTTTTCACCTGTAATCCTTTGCCATGTGCCCCCATTAATAACGTAATAAGGTTAATATCACCATGCGCAGCTGCTCTTACCGCATTTTTAGGTTCAGAGGTAATTGGTGGGTAATGAATTGGTCTTAGAATAGAGTTACCATTTTTAATATAGTTATCAAAGTAAGTCTCTTCTAAATTTAAATGCAAGGCCAATGCACGTAACACATACTTAGCAGTTTTTTCAAGCATTTTAAAGGTTTCTTCACCTACTTCATTAAATGTAGAAAGCTCCTTGACCATGACATTTGCAGGGTACTCTTTTTCCAATTCAGGATTGTCTTCTACATATTGACCAAAATGCCAAAACTCTTTTAAATCGCCTTCTTTCTTTCCTTTTGCATGTTCTTTCCCAAAAGAAGTATAGCCTCTTTGTCCGCCAATACCTTCTATTTCATAAGAATCTTTTACCTCTTGTGGAAGTTTGAAAAAGTTTTTAATCTCTTCGTATAAATCATCTACTAATTTATCAGACAAAAAATGTCCGCGCAATGCTACGAAACCTATATTTTCAAAAGCACTTCCTATTTCTTTTATAAATTTTTCTTTTCTCTTTGGATCTCCAGATACAAAATCTTGCAAATCTACACTTGGAACAACACTCATATGATAAAAATTAAGAATCAAATTTAGCTAAAAATAAGACAACTCTCAATTGTTAAGAATGTTTTTGTTCTGTGTCAATTTTGTTACATTTATAGAACGGCTCAAATCCGTAACAAAAGTTATGAAGTACACGGACTATTCCTTATCAGATCATACGAAAATTAAACTATACAAACAGCTCTTATTACCCCGGCTGATTGAAGAAAAAATGCTGATTTTATTACGACAGGGAAAAATAACAAAATGGTTTAGTGGAATAGGACAGGAGGCCATTTCTGTTGGGGTAACAGCCGCTTTACATCCAGATGAATACCTATTACCTATGCATCGAAACTTAGGCGTATTCACCACCAGAGGCATCCCATTGTCAAGATTGTTTTCTCAGTGGCAAGGAAAAGCAAACGGTTTTACTAAGGGTAGAGATCGAAGCTTTCATTTTGGATCTCAAGAACATAAAATTATTGGAATGATTTCACATCTAGGACCACAATTAGGAGTCGCAGATGGGATAGCGCTTGCCAATCTTTTAAAAAAGAACAAACAAGTTACTGCTGTTTTCACTGGAGAAGGAGCTACTAGTGAAGGAGATTTTCATGAAGCTTTAAACGTAGCATCGGTATGGAATCTTCCAGTTCTTTTTTGTATTGAAAACAATGGCTACGGATTATCAACCCCCACCAATGAACAATTTAACTGTAAAGATTTGGCAGATAAAGGTATTGGTTACGGTATGGAATCTCATTGTATTGATGGAAATAATATTTTAGAGGTTTATACTAGAGTGAACGCACTATGTTCAGACCTTAGGGAAAATCCTAGACCTGTATTACTAGAGTTTAAGACCTTTAGAATGCGCGGTCATGAAGAAGCTAGTGGGACAAAATATGTCCCTCAAGAATTATTAGATACCTGGGAAGCAAAAGATCCAATAACTAATTACGAGGCCTTTTTGCTAGCATCAAATACGCTAACGGCTGATGCCATTACACTTCTCAAAACAAAGATGCAACAAGAAATAGAGGAAGAGTTGCAAATTTCTTATCAAGAAGAAGATTTACCCTTAGTTCCTGAAAAAGAGCTAGCAGATGTTTATGCGCCTTTTACCTACATAGAAGAAGCGCCGAATTTAACTACAGAAAATATCCGTTTGGTTGATGCCATTTCTCAGAGTTTAAAACAAGCTATGGAAAAACATGGCAACTTGGTACTTATGGGACAAGATATTGCCGACTACGGCGGTGTGTTTAAAATCACAGAGGGCTTCGTTGCGCAATTTGGAAAAGAACGGGTTAGAAATACCCCAATTTGCGAATCGGCAATTATATCTGCCGCAATGGGCTTATCTATAAACGGCATGAAGGCTGTTGTAGAAATGCAATTTGCCGATTTTGTGAGTAGCGGCTTTAATCCTATCGTAAATTACCTAGCAAAAACGCATTATCGATGGGCAGAAAAAGCAGATGTTGTTATTAGAATGCCTTGCGGAGCTGGAGTAGGAGCAGGACCTTTTCATTCACAAACAAATGAAGCTTGGTTTACGAAAACCCCGGGGTTAAAAGTAGTATACCCCGCATTTCCTTTTGATGCTAAAGGTTTGTTAGCTACGGCCATTAATGATCCTAATCCTGTACTTTTCTTTGAACACAAAGCACTTTACAGAAGCCTCTATCAAGAAGTACCTACAGCCTATTATACCTTACCCCTTGGAAAGGCCGCATTGCTTACAAAAGGAACAGCGATTACTATAGTGGCGTATGGTGCTGCCGTGCATTGGGCTTTAGAGGTTTTAGAAGAGCGACCAGAAATACATGCAGATCTTATTGACTTGCGTACCTTACAACCATTGGATACGGAAACCATTTATCATTCTGTAAAAAAAACAGGTAAGCTTATCATTTTGCAAGAAGATAGTTTGTTTGGAAGTCTTGCTAGTGAAATAGCTGCTTTGGTTATGGAAGAATGCTTTGAGTTTTTAGATGCTCCTGTGCAACGTGTAGCTAGTTTAGATACTCCCATTCCTTTTTCTAAAATATTAGAACACAATTATTTACCTAAAGATAGATTTTTAAAGGCTTTACTGGCGCTTTTAGCCTACTAGGTATTCGTGTTAAAAAATTATTTCATCGAATTAAAAAATTCTGCATAATAATACGAGCTTGCATACGTTTAACAATGATTTAACTTTGTTAAATGAATACTTTAATGCGTTTTGAACGTATATAATTATACCTAAATAAAAATAGATATTATGAGAAAAATTTTGATACTAAGTTTACTCTTTAGTGTAGTTCTAAGTTCTTGTTCTGCTACGAAAGCAGTCAGAGAGAAAAGAAATCTGCTTAGTGGAACTTGGGAATTAACAAATGTTTCCTTTGAAGGACAACCTGGAAGTTTTAAATCGGTGATCTTTAACGATGCTCAAGACATTTGTTTTGAAGGAAGTAACTGGTTTTTTAGAGACAACAACAGTACAGGTCGTTATACTATCGCGCAATCTTCTTTATGTAATGGCGGAGATAGATACATTCGTTGGTCTGTAATAGAGAACGATTACGGTACAAGTCAATTACAATTTAAGCCAATTGATGAGAAAAATAAGGATATTTCTGGTGGTTACGGATATCGTTTAGATATTGCAAGCTTAACAGCTTCTAACATGACATTGAAATCTAACGTAATGGCTAATGGTGCGCCAGTAGCTGTAGTATATGAATTTACAAAACAATAGAATAATGAAAAATATAGGATTAAAATTAAGTACAGTATTACTTGCTGTTACCTTAACAGTTAGCTGTAGCGCTGTTAAAAATGCCAACAACAAACAAAAAGGTGCCGTTATCGGCGCTGGTAGTGGTGCTGCTATTGGCGGTATCTTAGGAAATAATATTGGAAACGGAAACAATACTGCTTTAGGTGCTATTATTGGTGCTGTAGTAGGTGGTGCTGCCGGTGGTTACATTGGTAACCGTATGGATAAGCAAGCAGAACGTATTGAAGAAGAAATTCCTGGAGCTGAGGTTACTAGAGTTGGTGAAGGAATTAATGTGGTATTTAATGAAGATGCAGGTGTGTATTTTGATACGAATAAGTCTGTTGTAAAAGGTACTTCGGCAACTACTTTAGATCGTTTGGTGGGTATCTTAAAAGAATATCCAGATTCTAACATCTTAGTAGAGGGCCATACGGATAGTGCTGGTGCAGATGATTACAATATGAATTTATCTAAGCAAAGAGCAGAATCTGTGACTAGCTATTTAAATACACATGGTATTGCAGGTAGTAGATTAACGACTAAATGGTACGGAGAAACACAACCTAAGTCAGACAATAGTACGGCAGAAGGGAAAGCAAAAAACCGCAGAGTAGAAATGGTAATTGTTGCTAGTGATGAATTGAAGCAAGAAGCCGTTCAGAAAACACAATAAAATAAGAAATAAACTTATTTAAAAAACCTCGAAAGCAACGTGCTTTCGAGGTTTTTTTATGTGTACTAATCTTGTAGAGGTACTCAGCCTAAAACATCCCAAATTGAGGTGGGAAGTCACTAATTAGGATCCTTAGATATTCTCCATACTTTCTAAGGAAAGAGAATTCTCAAGCTTTGTCATAGGACTAAATCATTAGCAAAAGTTTTCTTTAAAATTCTTCAGAAACCCATACTCTAATAGTACTATTCTTTTTCACCTTCCTCTAATGCTCCGGTATCTTTTATAACTAGCGAAGCAACAATACCTCCAATTAACGCTAAAGCGATCACTCCTAAAGATAACCACTCTGGAAATTCTACATGATGAGACAGTAACATCTTAATCCCTACAAAGGCTAAGATCACTACCAAGCTATAGTTGATAAACCTGAACTTCTGTAACATTCTAGAAATTAAAAAATACATAGAACGTAAGCCTAAAATGGCCAAGATATTAGAGGTAAATACGATAAATGGATCTGCCGTAATAGCTAAGATTGCAGGAATACTGTCTAGAGCAAATAATATATCTGTTAATTCAATAACAATAAGGGCTACAAATAATGGCGTAGCGGCATTTAAGCCCATTTTTTTTATAAAAAAGTCATGCCCGTTAATCTGTGTTGTTATGGGATATACTTTTTTTATTTGTCTAAACACAAAAGAGTTTTTAGGATCAAAATTGTCATCATCTCCTTTCAACATCTTAAAAGCAGTATATAATAAGAATACTCCAAATACATAAATTATCCAATCAAAACGTGTAATTAATGCAACACCAAAAAGGATCATCAGAGCTCGGAACACGATAGCGCCAAGAATACCCCAAAATAACACACGGTGTTGGTATATTAACGGAATTTTGAAAGAGGTAAATATCACTGCAATAACAAATACGTTATCTATACTTAGTGAAAGCTCAATTAAATAACCTGTAATATATTTTAAAACAGCCCCTTTGGGAGTAAGGCCCGTTGGGTTTTCTATCAAACCCGAAGAAAACAACCAATAAATAACACCACTAAAAGCTAAGGCTACGGTAACCCAAACAGCCGTCCAGATACTAGCTTCTTTTGTTTTAATAACATGGTCTTCTTTATTAAAAACACCCAAATCAAGGGCTAAAAAAATTATAATTAACACCAAAAATAATCCCCAAATCAGCATATAAAATTATTTAAAAAAGTAAAAGTAATAATGATTTGATGATATTAGCTATCTGAATAATAAAAATATTAATTCTATCGCTAATCGTGCTATTGTAGCTCATTGACTCCCTTTGTTTTATAGCCAAAAAACAGGATATCATCGACAAACTACATTATTTATTTAGGATTAGTACCTGTTCAAATCTTTCTTATATATTTATTCCGAACACTTATATGATGAAAATGAAGAATCCTACAATTTGGACTGTTGTCCTGTTTTTTGCTGTAGGCTTTTGTCAACTGGTCGCTCAAGAAAAATCCCGCGTCACTACAACTGTTGCTACAGAAAAAGACGAGGGACCTATAATATTTAAGTTTGAGCCAGAGTACACTAGCGCAGAAGAAACAAAACGTCAAAAATTTAAACGAAACAGAGCTTTGGTAAATGCTCTAGAAATTTCTGATCGAAAAAGAAGAAGATTAATGAGAAAGGTTTTCTCTAAAGATTTTTCTAGGTACCTCTCAGAAATTGTTACGGTAGACACGAAGTTGGAAGACGAACAGTAATCTTGAAATGCTTAATAAAAAGAGCGCCTTAAAATTGTACAATTTTAAGGCGCTCTTTTTTGATTTTAGAAAACAAAATTTATTTTACTCGACTCATTTTATCTTTTCTCTTTTGAAGCTGACGTTCTAATTCATCTGTAGATGACGCTATTGAAGCTTCAAAACTACCTTTACTAGATTCTGCAAATAATACTGGTCCAGGAATACTCAATTTAATATTACATATTAATCCGGTATCAGGAGTAGATGTATTTTCTTTTTTGAAAAAGACATCAGCACGAATTATATTATCATGTTTATCAAAAAGCTTTGTTAGTTTCTTACCTGCAAAAATTTCAAGCCTTTCACTTGCTTTTACGTCGTTATATTCAAAATTGATATTCATATATATTTAATTTAAATTGATACTCTACTTATACTTTTCTAATACTTAAAGATACCACATTTTTTCTTTAAAGTAATTGTTAAATATGCATTAATACCATATTAAATCATTTTTACTTTGAAGTATTTTTCGTACATTATAGTCAGATTTAAATACGGGAACATGGAAGATTTAAAAATTAACTCAGCACAGCAAAAAAATCTCTTCAATAATCGCAGCTATCTCATCAAATTAGAGCGGTATTCAAAAGAGTTAGATCAATTAAATGTAAAGCTCAATAGCTATACTTGCGAGCCAAAAACAGAAGACTTATTTGAACGAAAAAGTTTGTTAAAGCAGCAGATGCATCGTTTAAAAAACAAAAATCAAGAAATCATAGAAGCCGTAAAAGAACGAAAGGAACTACTAGAAAATCAAGTAGATAGAATCAAAATGCAATTAGATGATTTTATGGTGTTACAGTCAGAATTTCAAGCGTATTATACAAGTTCTCAACAACACTAAATCATTTATGATTCTACGTTTCTTGATAATTTTGTGTGCTCTTTTTTCTGGTATTGCATGCTCAAATTCTAAAAAAATGGTCAGTGCTACCCCTAAAAGTATCGCTCTAGACCAACTCGTTATACAAAAGAATTTTCAGATCTCTTCTGATTGGGCTACACCTATGGCTACTAGTAGCATGAATTATATAGCAAACAATGGCTTACTAGGTCCTGGAAACTCACCGGGAAACATTAATTTAATAGGAAATACAAATTACCTTAGCATTAAAGGTGATAGTATAACAGCGCATTTACCTTATTTTGGCGAACGTCAAATGGGTGGTGGGTATGCTGTGAACGATACTGGTATCACATTTAATACCGTCCCTACTTTTTATGAGCAAGTTAAAAATGATAGGACGCAAACCCATACCATCAAATTTAAAATCTCAGGAGATTCCAATGAACACTATAGTATTACAGTACTTCTTTTTCCTAATTGGACAAGTGAAATTATGGTTACCAGTTCCCAAAGAACTTCTATAGGTTTTAGAGGTACTGTATCAGAAATAGCTCCCTTAGAAAATTAAATAGCTTTAAAGGAAGAATCACGAACAATTAAATTGGTTTTAATCTCTATAGTTTTAGACATTAATTCTTTATTTGGGTGGTTAATTTCATCAATTAACGATTTAGCGGCAATTCTACCTATACGCTCTCCTGGCTGGTCTACTGTAGATAATTCTGGTTGAATTATGGTAGAATTAATAGAGTTACTAAAGCCTACTACAGCAATATCTTCTGGAATTTTTACATTAAATTTATGTAGTGCTTTTATAGCGCCTATCGCCGCATTATCTGTTATGGCAAAAATAGCATCAGGCCGTACTTTCTGGCTCAATAATACATTGGTTAAGCGTTTTCCATTATTTAAAGATATATCTTCTGTACTCTGTACCAATTTTAAGTCTAAAGGAATATTATAGGTTTCCAAAGCCCTTTTGTATCCCTGAAATCGTTTTTCAGAATTAAAAGAATTCTCTGTTTCTTTTAAAATTGCAATTCTCTTTTTACCCAAACCAATCAAATGTTCTACAGCATTAAAAGCAGCTTCTTCTTCGTTAATTACAATTTGAGTACATGGAACTTTTTCGGACACCTTATCAAAGAGGACTAAAGGAATACGTTGCAAGGTTTCTAAGATGTGATGCACAGATTTGGTTTTCTTAGCCAAAGACAAGAGGATCCCATCTGCCCCAAATTGCATCATTGTTTGTAACATCTCTGTTTGCTTATTTTCTTCATTGTTAGATTCTGAAATAATCACCCGATATCCATTTTGTTCTGCCTCTTCTAAAATACCTTTTAATAAGGTAGAAGTAAATAGGTGTGATATATTAGGGACAATTACGCCTAGAATATGCGTTCTATGCGATCGAAAGCCTTTGGCAAATAAATTGGGAACATAATTTAACTTTTCCGCGAGCTCTTTAACTCTTTGAATAGTATGCGCACTTATATCTGGATGATTATTTAAAGCTCTAGATACCGTTGATACCGAGAGGTTTAGACGCAAGGCTAAATCTTTTAAAGTAACTGTTGTTTTCTTTTCCATAGGTGTATAACACTATAAAGTCTAAAAAATAATATAGCTAAAAGTAAATTTAACATTTTGCAAACGTTACCGCAAACGATTGCATAAGAAAATTGTAAAATAACTAGGGTTTGAATGTTATATCCACATAAATTTAAGCTGTATTTAAACAATTAACTCAAAAACTTTTATTAACTAAACGACAAATTATGAAGAATTTAATTTTTGCATTCGTTTGCATTCTTGGATTTTCTACCGTAAACGCACAAACTGAAATTATGGGTGTGGTTACAGATGATTCCGGAATACCTGTTGCAGGAGCCAACATTATTATTAAAGCTACTACTGCAGGAACTATTTCCGATTTTGACGGAAATTATAGTCTAAGTTCGGATTTAACCGGCTCACAAACTATTCGTGTTACCTATATAGGTTATGGCGCTGTAGAGAAGCCAGTTACCCTAAATGGCGGTACCGTACAAGTAAACATCGTTATGATGGAAAGTGGGGAGCAATTAGATGAAATTTTACTAACCGCTACCTCTACAACAAGATCACAAAAGGAATCTCCTTTATCAATTACCTCTTTAGGAGCAAAACAATTAGCTAAAGCAAATACAAGTAGCCAAGCAGATATTTTAATTGGTGTACCCGGAATTACTGCTGAAGGTGGTGGGGGAGAAGTTGCCTCTAACGTTTTTGTAAGAGGATTACCTTCGGGAGGTCAATACCAGTATACACCATTACAAATTGATGGTATGCCGGTATTAAGTACATTCGGACTTAATTCTTCTGCACATGATGTGTATTTTAGGAATGATATTGGAATTAAAAATTTGGAATTTGTACGTGGGGGATCTTCTATATTATATGGAGTAGGTTCTGTTGCGGGTATTATTAACTATAACAGCATCACAGGAGGCGTAGATCAAAAAACAACAATACGTACAGAAGTAGCGACAAACTCTCGTTACAAGGCAGATTTTGTGACTAGCGGACCTTTAGGTGGCGAAGATTCTAATACGTTCTATGCGCTTTCTGGTTTTTACAGGTATGATGATGGTCCTATTAAAACGGGATTACCTACAGAAGGTTTTCAATTAAGAGGGAACCTAAAACAAGTTACTAAAAACGGATCTATTACCTTTTCAGGACAATATATAGATGATAAAGTACAGTTCTTTTTGCCTTATCCTTTAGAAGGAGGTTCTCGTGATCGTCCTACAGGGAATGATGGTAACACCATTTACACGTTACAGACAGCAGCTGCTGCCAACATTTCATACTTAACTCCTGATGGGGTGTATGAGTCTCCTATAGAAGAAGGTGTAGCTACGAAAGGCGGATTTTTCTTAACGCAATTTAAGCACAACTTTTCAGACAATTTAAAGATGGATGCGAAACTGCGTTACTCTAAATATGCACACCAATTTAATTTATTTTTAGATGGTAGTGGTGTTAGTGGTGCCAATGTCGTAGAAACTCAAGCAGAATATTTAGCGGCAAGAGGTTTAACCGGTGGAGATTTTACCTATTTAAACGGACAGCCCTTAGCTGCAGATGCATTATTATTTGAAAATAGAATCTTGGATAGAAGCAGGCCTTTATCTGAAACTATGGCAGATATTAAATTAACAAGAACGGCGGGCGATCATACCATCACCGGAGGTACTTTTATTTCTAGATCTACGGCAGGAGATTTTAATGTAATTACTAATTATTTAGGGGAATATAATAACAGACCAGATTTAGTAGAGCTGTCTGGATATTCTATTAATGGGGTAACCAATAGAGGTACTGCCTATACCAATAGAAATATTTCTAGTAATAAAATTGCCTTGTTCTTAACGGATGAAATTAAATTAGACCGTTGGAATTTAGATTTTGGTGTACGTTACGAACGTGCTTCAGGGACTATTGAAAATGAAGGGTCTACTTCTTACCTGGTAGATAATACAGGAATAGCTAATTTAGACAATGTTACGTGGGGTAATGGTAGCTGGACAAGAGGGCATGTTTCTGCAGATGATTTTGCCGTAGCCTTAGCTGGTTTGTATAAAGTAAGTGATGCCTTGAGTGCCTATGGTAACTTTTCTAGAGGCTATTTCTTTCCGGAATTAAGAGGAACAAAATTTGACGGCTTCGGGAATCCTAGTAGCTATGATACAGAGAAAATTGTTCAAGGAGAATTAGGGGTGAAGTACGGAAAAAACAACTTCTCTGGTACAGGTGCTTTATATGCTATAAACCTAAATGATCGTAGAGTAGTAAACTTTATCAATGCTCCAGGAGGTGGTTTTATAGAAGATGTAGATACGCAAGATACCAAAACCTTTGGTTTTGAAGGTACCTATAACTGGAGGTTTGTTCAAGACTTTAGCTTAAACGGATCTTTAACCGTACAAAGTCATGAGATTACTAAATCTACTTCGAACCCTGAGTTTGAAGGAAATAAGATTTCTAGACAACCAAATTTCATCAATGCTATTGGTCTAGAGTATGACAATGCTACATTCGATGCTGGGGTTAATTATAATTATACGGGTAAAAAATATACGAATGATTCTAATTCTATTGAATTAGATGCTATTGGTATTACTAATTTAAACCTAGGCTACACCTTTAAAACAGGTGAAGATGGTGGTACGGTTAGACTGGGTGCACAAGTATACAACCTTTTAAATTCTGAAGGAATTACAGAAGGTTCTCCTCGTCTTAATAATACACAAACAGAAGAAGCTTTCTTCGTAGGTAGACCAATTCTACCAACACGTGTATTCTTAAACGCGACATTTAATTTTTAAGTTGAGTTTTATATTAAGAAACACATTGGTTCCTGAGAGCTTCCAATGTGTTTTAATTCTATGTATTTATGAAAGAACAATTAATCAAACAAGCAATAGCCATCCTAAACGAAAATTTTCAAGAAGGTGGTTTTACCATTCCTTGTAAAGGTTTATATCCTTTCCAGTGGAAATGGGATAGTGGCTTTATAGCCATTGGACAGGCACATTATGATATTGAAAAAGCAAAAACTGAAATTGCGACCTTATTAGATGCGCAATGGGAAAACGGATTTATACCTCATATCATTTTTCATAATGAAAGTGACACCTATTTCCCAGGTGCCGATGTGCACCGTTCAGATTTGAGTCCGCTTGCTTCTAAAAAATACAAATCTACAGGAATGACACAACCACCGGTCACAGGTTTTGTCCTTGAAGAAATGTATCGGATTGCAGAAGACAAAGAAGATCTATTGCAGTATATTGCTACGCAAATAGATAAGGTATATGACAATCATGCGTATTTCTATACCCACAGAGATGTGAATAATGAAGGTTTAGCATTCATCTACCATAATTGGGAATCTGGTACCGACAATTCTCCTATTTGGGATGACATTTGGAAAACTATGAATCCGCCAGATTATACGTTTGAGCGCCGAGATACGACCCATGTAGATGCATCACAACGCCCCACCAAACGGGAGTATGATCATTACTTGAATATTATTGAAATTGCTAAGGAGCACAACTATAACGATGCTAAAATTGCAGCACATTCACCTTTCCTTGTATTAGATCCTTTATTCAATGCTATGTTGATAAAATCTAACGAATCACTTATCAATTTATACCGCTTGTTAGGTAATACTAGTAAAGTAGCGCAATTAGAAGCATGGCAAAAAAAGAGTATCAAAGGGTTTAATGACAAACTTTGGGATGATAAATTGAATGCCTACGTGCATTATGATTTAAGAAAAGATGCTCCTATACGTTTTGTAACCTCCTCGTCATTTTCTGCTTTTTATGCTGGGATACCTAGTCAGGAAAGAGCAGATTTATTGCTACAAACGATGATGGGTAAATTTGGCGGTGAGGAGCTATACTTATGTGCTTCTTTTGATCCGAACAGCGATCGTTTTGATCCTAAAAAATACTGGAGAGGTCCCGTATGGATTAATATGAATTGGATTCTTTATAACGGATTAAAACGTTATGGTTTTAATGATGTGGCGCAACGTGTTAAAGAAGATTCTATCGCTCTAATAGAAAAGAATGGCTTTTTTGAGTATTTTAATCCTATCAAAAAAGTAAATGAAACAGAAAACGTAGGATATGGTGGTAATAACTTCTCATGGAGTGCTGCTCTGCTTATAGATTTGCTTAAATAACCACAAAACCAAGCCATTATGAACTATCTAGATTATATCATCATCATAGTATATCTCCTAGCGTTTTTAGCTATGGGCTTCTTTTTTAAAGAAAATAAAACATCAGGAGATTACTTTTTAGGCGGTAAGTCTATGGGGTGGTTTCCGTTGAGTTTGTCTACCATGGCCACGCAATTATCTGCCATTAGCTTTATATCTGCCCCCGCATTTGTAGGCTTAAAAGATGGTGGAGGTATGCAATGGCTTACCTATGAATTTGGGGTGCCATTGGCCATGGCTTTTTTACTTATTGTACTTTTGCCTACCTTATATAAATCTGGAATTGTTAGTGTCTATGAATACCTAGAAAAACGTTTTGATTCTTCTTCCCGGTTATTAATTAGTATTGTTTTTCAAATTAGTAGGTCTGTTGCCACCGGAGTAATGGTGTATGCCATGGCACTAATCCTTCAAGCTACTATTCAGTTAGACTTTGTTGTTTCAGTGTTACTTATTGGAGTAATTACCATGATCTATTCTTTTCAAGGGGGTATGAAGGCGGTTATTTGGGGTGATGTAATACAAATGACCATTCTCTTTTTTGGTATTATTATATGTTTAGTATATGGCTTTAGTGAATTGGGAGGCATTGATAATTTCTTAACCCATGTAGATCCAGATCGTGTAAAGGCGGTCGATTTTAGTAAATGGGGTTTTAATAATGCCGATGGTAATGATGAATTTGGTTTTTGGCCTATGGTGCTAGGGGGCTTCTTTTTATACGCATCCTATTACGGAACAGACCAAACACAATCACAACGTTTACTGTCTTCTAAAGATATGCCTTCGCTAAAAAAATTACTATTAGCCAACGGATTATTACGTTTCCCGTTCACCTTAACCTATTGTATTATGGGCTTGGTCTTAGGAACACTCTTAATGCAAGATAGTAGTTACCAAGAATTGATAGATACCGTTTACGCGACCAATATTGGTTCCTTAGAAGGTAAAAAGGCCGATTTAATGGTGCCTGTATTTATTATAAAATACTTACCTAATGGTGTTATCGGTATTCTAATTGTAGCTATTATGTCTGCCGCAATGTCCAGTTTAAGTTCTACCGTAAACTCGCTTTCGGCAGTAACTATGGAAGATATTGTAAAGCGTTTTAAGCCCAATATGCAAGACAAACAATACATCAGCTATTCTAGATATCTTTCTATATTCTGGGGACTAGTATGTTTGTTCTTTGCCTTTTTTGCAGGAAATATAGAAGGTACCGTTATTGAGGTCATCAATAAAATTAGCTCTGTTTTCTACGGTCCTATACTTGCGGTATTTATAGTAGCTATTGCTACCAAAAAAACCCATGCCTTTGGGGCCAATGTGGGGATCATAGCAGGGGTTTTATTCAATATGTACCTATGGCTTTATGTACCTCAAATATTTTGGTTCTGGTGGAATGCTTTAGGATGTTTGGTCACTATTATTGTTGCAATAGGCGTAAGCTATATTGTAAAAGCAAAAGCGAAAGAAGGTTTAGAGGTGGTCTACAATCCTAGTAGAAAAGAACTGGCTATTTTAGTAGTGTATTTCGGAATAATTGTAACCATAAGTACCTTACTACCAAGTATATTAAGTTAAAAAAACGCAACTATGAAATTTGTGATTGCCCCCGATAAATTTAAAGGTTCGCTAAGTGGAATTGAATTTTGTGATGCGGTAGAAGAAGGACTCCTAAAAGTATTTCCGCAAGCGGATATTCTAAAAATTCCGTTGGCGGATGGTGGCGATGGTACCGTGGAGGTGATTAAAAACTACATTCAGGGCACTATGGTTACGGTAAGCGTAAACAACCCGCTATTTGAAAAAGTAGAAGCTTCGTACTTATATTCTAGTGCCACTAAAACCGCCTATATAGAAATGGCAGAAGCCTCGGGATTAAAACTTTTAGCACCTAGTGCATACAATTGCATGATTACGAGTACGTATGGCACTGGAGAACTTATTGCTGATTGTTTAGATCGGGGTGCAGAACATCTAATTTTAGGTATAGGAGGTAGCGCTACTAATGATGCTGGAATGGGAATGGCCGCCGCATTAGGTTATGAGTTTTTTGATGCCAACAATCAAGCGTTACAACCTATTGGTAGTAATTTGATAAAAGTTCACCATATTGCCGCAAACAAAATCTCTAAAAAGTTACAGAAATTAAAAGTACAAGTGGCCTGTGATGTGACCAACCCTTTATATGGAAAAAATGGTGCTGCCTATATTTATGGAGCCCAAAAAGGAGCTAATGAAGCGCAAATAAAGGAGCTCGATGTAGGCTTGCAGCAATTTTCGCGGGTGCTTAATACAATGTACGGCACAGATGTACAGCAAATTGTAGGCGGTGGTGCAGCAGGAGGCATGGGAGTAGGGATATCTATATTTTTAAAGGGCACCCTTGCTTCAGGTATAGAACTGCTCAAAGAACTTGCTAATTTTGATGTCCGTATACAAGGCGCACATTGGATTATTACAGGCGAAGGAAAATTAGATGCTCAATCCTTATCCGGAAAAACAATCCAAGGGGTATTGACGGCGGCACATAAAGAAAAAATAAAAGTTGCGGCCTTATGCGGAGTTGTAGATTTATCTATAGCAGCGCAAGAAGCATTGGGCATCACGTATACCACCTCCATCTTAAAAGAAATTACAACCATAGAAGAAGCTATGGCAACGAGTGCTGATAATTTGGTTTTTGCAGCCTATAATTTTGCCCGTTGTATCGCTTAAAATAATGTTTTGTTCAGAAATGTGGGTTTATTATTCGGATTTCTATAAATATTGCCGAATTTTGCCCGCATTTTAAAATTGAAAAGAAGCATGACAGAAAGAGATGAGTTTTTCATGAAAAGAGCGATAGCACTTGCCGCAGAAGGTATGAATGCTAATGCTGGCGGACCTTTTGGAGCCGTGGTTGTAAAAGACGATGAAATTATCGCCGAAGGTTATAACAGAGTTACTTCTACCAATGATCCTACAGCACATGCTGAGGTAGTGGCTATTCGTGAAGCGTGTAAAAAACTAAATAATTTTGAATTAACAGATTGTACTATTTATACATCTTGTGAGCCCTGCCCAATGTGCTTAGGCGCTATTTACTGGACCCGACCAAAAATGGTTTATTTTGGGTGTAGCCGTGAAGATGCTGCTGCCATTCAGTTTGATGATCAGTTTATTTATGATGAGATTGATAAAGATATTGACGGACGTCAAATTAAGTTTGTACAACTAGCACGTAAAGACGCTTTAGAAGTGTTTAATGCTTGGGATAGTAAGCAAGATAAAAAAGAATACTAGTTCGTAGTATTAAGTACAAAGTATTAAGTATTGAGTATTGAGTATTGAGTATTGAGTATTGAGTATTGTAAAAAAGCCTCGAAGAAAATTCTTCGAGGCTTTTTTAATTGATTTAAGTAACAGAACTCTGTTCTAATTTTAATCGATACGAAGGCAATATCCATAGCATAAAAGCGTATTAAGTACAACAACTTAAAAAGTATCCCATGAAAAAATCCAGATTATTTTTAGGAATGGTATTCGCTGCAACATTGTTTGTTTCATGTTCAGACGACGACAATGATAATGATGTCGAAGAACCGCTAGACCAGAGTGAGCTTATATTAGGAGAATGGAATTACATCTCACAGACTTTAAACGGTGAGGATATTGAATTTAATGATGAGTGCCAAAAAGAAAATGAATATCAGATTTATACGAGTGATGGCGTTTACAATCAAACCGAATTTGAAAACATTACAGGAAACGGATGTGAGCAAGTCGCATCGACCGTAGGTACTTGGAGTATTGAAGATTCAATTCTAAACCTAAACCTAGGCAGCGATCCTGAAGACCATAGCGCCCTAACTATCTTAGAATTATCAGAAAACACCTTAAAGTATCAAATCAAGATTGATTATGATAACGATGGTGTTCTAGATGATTATATTGGAATTTTATCTAGACGTAATTAAAGTCGATTAATAGGCATAAAAAAACCCTCGAAGAAAATTCTTCGAGGGTTTTTTGTATAAAATAGTCTTTAATTATTTCGCTTGTTCGTTGATCGCATTGATACCAATATTCCCTTGAGCAATAACTGTTTCTAAGTCACTTGCACTTTGGTGTACTCTAATGTTTCCATCAAAAAATAACAATTCATCAAACGTAATTGCCGTACCGTTATCTAACATAGAAACTTCTGTTGTACTTTCTTCACAATTACATTCAATAGGTGCTAAAGTAATGGCAACTTCACCAGTAGAAGTTACATCATCTAAATAAATAAATGCTGGGTGAATATCATTATTAGAATTAGTTAAACTCAAGAAGATGGTTGTTGTACCGTCTTCTTTTTCTGTAAATGTAGCCGTTCCAGAAATGTCTGCATTATCAGCAGCATTTAAAGCAAATACTTTAGTACGTAATTCATTTTCAGTAGTTTGGTTTTCATCTTTAGAGCAACCAACAAAGGTAAACGCTGCTGCTAAAAACAATACTAGGGAGATTTTTTTCAAGTTCATATTTAGTTAAAATTAGTGTTAATACTCGCGCAAATGTATATAAAGGAATTCACATTTATTGATGCAATCAACGCATTTTTTATTGCGAAAAATGCAATTCTTTTAAGGGGTTCAAAAAAGACGATAATAGGTTTATTTTTAACGCTGAAAAGCAATCATTGAAAATTATTCCTACATAAAAAATTATCCCAAATGGCCCTAGTTTATTCTTAAAAATCAATTCTTAAGATAATGGAGCTCTCCATGTGGGTTACAATCTGTAAATTTGAATCCCAAACAACAAGCACCCAATAGTTACCTTTAAGACGTAGGATGATATGAACGAGTTTATTCAGGAAAATTCAAAGGCAATTTACCATATTCTAGCAACCGTTGGAACCGTAATTATATTACTCGTAATCACCAATTACTTTCATAAGTGGTTAAAAGCTAAGCTGAATGCAAAATTTCCTAATCAGGATTCTAGTACCTTAGACTTACTTCGTCGTATTCTTAAGACCTTGTGGATTGTTTTAGGGTTCATTTCTTTGATTTTTGTATTTATAGATGAGCAGTATTACCAACGGGTACAGAAAGATTTCTGGCTGATTTTTTACTTAGGTTTTGTCCTTATTCTTACCATTATTGGGGTCTCTGTAGTGCAAATGCTTTTTGCGCATGTTATTGCAAAACGGGTAGAAGAAAAGAACGATCCTACGAGCTACAAATTTTTACGAAATCTGGCCGTATTTGGCGTGTATTTCTTAGGAGTGCTTTTTGCTGTGATGGCCTTCCCTTCACTACGCGGTTTGGCACAAACAGCTTTGGGTGGGGCAGGAGTCATTGCCGTTATTGCCGGTGTAGCCTCTCAAGAAGCCTTAGCAAATTTAGTGGGCGGTGTGTTTATTATCACCTTCAAACCTTTTAAAATTTTTGATATTGTTCGTATTTCTGATGATATGGTGGGTACGGTTATAGATATTACCTTACGCCATACGGTGATTAGGAATTTTGAGAATAAAATGATTGTGGTTCCAAATTCCATCATTAACAAAGAGAAGCTCATTAATTATGATTTAGGCGATCGTAAATGCTGCCAATGGATAGAGATTGGTATTTCTTATGATAGTGATATTGATACCGCTAAAGAGATCATGCGCGAACAATGTACCCAACATCCAAGCATTATAGACAATAGAAATCCATTAGATATAAAAAACGGAGATCCTAAAGTATTGGTGCGCGTTATAGGTCTCAATGAATCTGAAGTTACGCTTAGGGCGTGGACCTGGGCAAAAGATTATCCGTCATCATTTGTCATGAAATGTGATCTCTTAGAAAGCATTAAAAAGGAGTTTGACGCCAAAGGCATCGAAATTCCGTTTCCACACCGTACTATGGTATTCAAAGAAAACCAGTTGGCGGAATTAAAAGAACAATTAAAGCCGAAAGATTCTTAGTACACATTGCGATAGTATATCTCAAAAAGCACTAAAACTACGCGTGATAAGCAACAGAAAATATACTAGGGTAGGGGCTGATATGGAATATCTTAAGCCCTTTTACTTACAGTATAATTTAGATTTCCCCTGATGCTATTCTTGTTTCATAACTAACTACACTACAGTTAGTTACAATCACCAAAAACAACCATAAGAAATATCTTACAACTAAATTCATTTGCTACTTAGCTGCAATAAATTCCAGAATCGCTAGTTTAGATAGGTAACACCAAATCTATCTAATCCCAAAAAAGAAACGTGAACAAATTTTTTATTAAAATTACCTGCATAGGAATACTATGCATGAGCATTGCAAGTTGCAGCAGTGATGGCGAATTAGATACGGTATTAGATGATGGGTCCCCAACTTCCGGAATTACGGGCGACTATTTAGCCGCTATTGGTGTTCCCGATGCATGGATTTCTCCAGATATGGCTAGCCCAGAAAGACCAGCTACTTGGGATACCGAGCAAATTGGTTATTATTTTGTGGAATATGCCGTGGGTTCTGATACTGATAATACCTACGGAACGCCAAGTGCACCACGTAAAACAATTCCATATCCTGTTCCTGCAGGGTCATATGTGGTGGTTTCAGGTAATTATAATTACATACAAAACGATATAAAACTTAGAGGCGAAGGAACTGGCGAAACATGGATAGCCGGAGAAAGCGGACCTGTTTGGGTGGTTAGTGATACTGAAAATAAAGCAGAGATTACAGATAAAAAAATGCTGTTATCCGGTAGTTATGTTTATCTAGATGGTTTTTATTTTCATTCTGGTGGGAGAATACAATTGGGTTCAAACCAACCAGGATCTCCTGTAGATCACATCTTAATTAGAAATAGTGAAATGAAAGGTGAAGTTGATGTTGCTGGCGGTGTTTTAATAAATACGGTAGGCTTAAAAGATGATCCAGCTTCAGATATTATTATATACAATAATAAAGCACATAGAATTGGCCCGCTTGATTCAGATGTAGATATTGATGCCCGTGGGTGTTCTATACAATCTTATACTAGTAACATGTGGGTCGTAAATAATGAATTTAGTAACTCGTCTGCCGGACTTCAAGTAGAAGCCGGGACCTTGGAAAACCAACCGACAGCACATCATATATATATTGCGCGGAACCATATTTTTAATATTGCGCAAGCTGGTATCGGAATAAAATATGCCTTAGATATTATCATCAGTGAAAATGTAATTCATGATATTATAGATACCCCATGGTCACCCGCAAAAGGAATTGGTTTTCAATATGCTCCAGATCGTGTGTGGATACTTTATAACGAAATTTATAATGCATACACTGGTATTCGCGGAGGTAGTGATAATGGCGGTGCAGGTACTAATGGAAAAAGTGTTTTTATTATTGGGAACTTTATACATGATGCTACTATAGATGGTACTGCACATAATGGTGCTACCAGTGGTTTAGGAATAGAAATAAACAATGGAGCTACACCAAGATACATCATTAATAATACCATTGTCAATAGTGATATTGCAGTTGCTAATGGCTATTATAACTCTACCATGATCATTGAAAACAATGTATTTTCTAATACACGAGATTTTGATGTGATGTTAGAAGACAGTTACCAAACTGGAACACTATCTACACTTAGAAATAATCATTTTGATGCTGAAGCTAAAATAACCTGGAGTAATGGTGTTACTCATGATCTAGAAAGTTTTCAAGCTGCATTTGATAAAGGCGAAGGCTGTATTAGTGCAGATCCTTTATTTGTAGATGCTAATGATTTCTCTTTGCAAGCAGCTAGTACTGCCGTAGCTGCGGGATTAACTCCTAGTGCTTTAACATTAGATGTGTATGATCATTTTGAATCTTTATACGAACTTAACATAAAAGTTGATATCAACCAGGTGGCTAGACCAACTACTGGCGCATGGAATATGGGAGCTTATACCAACTAAACAATTAAGTTTATAAGCTGCTATAGATTGCTATTTAAAAATTTTACTCACGTACGTAAAGACATTTGTTTTTTGTACGTGAGTTTTTTTGTTTTAGCGAATCAGAATACAGGCGTATTTGAGATTAACTCAAGGATGATTTTAAATAGCGGCGAGATGAAGCGTTGGACTTATAGGTTTTATAGATGAACCTACAGAACAAGTGATAATTTAGTTATGTTTGATTCAATTGAGAGAGGAGTTCCTATATTTTCTATTTTACATACGCAAGCTTTTTGAATTATCCTGTGGATGATTTAGAAAGTCGGCGAGACGAAGCAAGTGGCATTATGTATTCATTGACTTATAAGTCTAAACGGGATAGCAATTTTACAAAAGTAAAGAGGTCCTGAAAAACTCTATTTTACATAATATAAATTATAGAACAAATAAGTATTATGAGTAAAAACGGCGAATAGAACTTTTTCAGTTCTATTTTACATAGTTGCAGATATAACGTCTTTAGACTTATATCGATAGCAATTATGTAAAAGCCGTTTTACTGGAATGTTAGTTTAAATTGGATATTCAGTACAATGGCTCCTATAATTTTAAATATGCGATTCTCACGAAACTTCAGAACTCTAAAAATCTGCGAATAACTTCCAACACTTGCCAGCGCTAAAATAAAAGCTAACCTTTTTACTCTTATTAAAATTCGCGTACCTGCCTGTCGGCAGACAGGTTCGAGAAAAACCCTGCAAGATTTTTTTAGAGAATTCTTGTCAGCTTGCCGTAAGAGTACAAAATTACTCTGCGAGATAATTGCACACTTACTAACTTCTCGTCTTAATTGAATCTTTCCTTTAGGTGCTTTTATTATTATGTAAAATAGACTTTCAGCATTGTAACCTGTAACCGAAATATTTTATCTTTTTTTCTTGATACGGCAAAGTATACTTTGAGCGCGACGAGGCGGCGGCGAAACAAAAAAATCAAGGCTTCAGATAACTTTGGAAACAATGTACGGCTTAATCGCTATATTCTAGAATGCATTTTAACTCTTAAGACTGCTTTGAACTTCTTGAAACATATTACTGTTTAACAAACTGTATTGCGAGTTCTCTAGAATATGGTCGCTCCCCTCGCCTATTGTTTTACCAAAATTCTCTTAGGCCGGAAAAAAAAGCATAGATTAAAAATTACGTTCTAAAAACCTTCTCTTCCTCTCTCCATCTCCACTTTTAAGAGCATACTCAATGTTTCTTTTTACGTGATTTTTTATAGGTATTGATTCTAAACCCAAGCGTTGGCATTTAGCACCTAGATGTTTATTGGAATTTCTTTTCTTTTACGGTAAAGTATACTTTGAGCGAGTTAATTCAGTGGCGAAACAAAAAAAATATAGGTTTGCAGATAATTTTGAAACATGGCAGAGCGTAAAGAAAATGTACGCAAAGTACATTTTCAGCTTAGAGCGAAATGTAGGCATTGAGCTTGACTAGTAAATAATTTTCCACTTCGCTCCTATTGTCGTTTCGTAAAAAGAGTATTCAATTAACATTATAGAAATTACTGGTACTATAATCTATTTAAAAATAGTATTAATTGTAGTCCCAATTCTACGGTTTGTTCCATATAAAGTAATGGTTTTTTCTCCCTCAGGTCTTCCAAAATAAGAAGGAAATAAATAGGAGTAGTCAAGTGTAAGAGTTAGTTGGGTTCTATCATTATTGACAGTTAAGTCGTAACTATTTGAATTTTGAATAATAAAAAGGGACCCATTTGAAGGAATAGAAATAATATCGGGTAAATTTTCACCAGTAATAATTAAAATATCATTCCAAGCATATTTTTCTTGATTTAAAGAAGTGATAACAGGCACATTTTCCGCTAAAACATCAATATTAAAATCGGATACGGTTTTAACTTCTCCATCTATTAAATATTTTATCTTATAATCGGTAGCTGTAGTAATATTATCAGGAAAAGTACATCTAAACGCATCAAAAGGCATTCCATTTGTATAAGTAGAAGAGTTTGATATTATTGTGTTTTGTATGGTATAAGAGTTTTGTTCATTCTCTATAATAATTGAGGAATTTGGTATTGTCAAATCTAGACCTGTTCCTGAAAATCCAGCAGTAGCGTCACTATAAAATAAATGGTTGGAGTTATTGTCAAAAAAATAATAAGCTTTAGTAGTTAACGTATAAATAGTTATTTCACCATTTTCAGCTGTTACCATATATTCAATAGGTAGGTAGAAATTTGGAGTACCTTCTAGTACAGGTGTAATTGACGTTCCTTCAGGTAAAGAAAATACAATATCTGCAGTGTCTAAGGTATAATCTGTTTCGACATACAAAGTTTTAGAATCATTATCTATTGTACCTTCATAAGTTTTGGCATTAATTAATAATTGAAAATTTAGTATAGCTGTATTAGAACTTATATTGTTAACAACTACCCGGTAGATATTTGAGTCTCCGTTTTCTGCGATAATTGTATATGCGACTTCATTCTCAAAATTTTGAGAGACATTTACTGCTGGTGAAATAGTTGAGTCATCTGAATATTCTATTATTGGAACTAAGGATGTTACATCTGCATCTTCTGTGTCTAGTGTTATTAGTTTGTTGGTCTCATCAATAGAACCAGTTACTAATGTTCCTTCAATGTTTAATTGAAAAGATATTATTTGATTTTCCGTGCTCAAAACTACTTCTTTAGGCGTCTCTGGAGCATCGTCCTTTTTACACGAAGACAATACACCAACAAATAATACTAGAATAAAGATTATATTTTTCATTTTACAATTTAATTTTTTAATCCGCTAACACTTGAATAAATTACAGTTTCCGAAGCACCGACTACAATTGTTGGAGAACGAAAAATCATCTCTTCGGTTTTAATTTTCCAATCTAGTGTTCCTGTTTCAGCATTTACTGCATACATATTCTTATTCCAATCACCTATGTATACAGTATTTTCGAATACAATGGGTGAAGATGTAGTGTTATTTTCTAAATCTAATCTCCAAATCAGAGATCCATCATTTGCATTTAGACATAACAACTCGCCACTTCCATTCTTTGATACTCCAATATAAACTTTATCATTATAGATAAAAGGAGAGGTTTCTAATGTACCATTATTAGGTTTATACTCCCATATAGTAGATCCATTATTTTGGTTATAGGCATAGAGTGTATTATAGGTGCCTACAATTACGGATTCTTTAAATTGAGTTGGAGAAGGATAATACGTTTCAAATTGATTTGAATGGATTATCCAGTTTTGTAATCCTGTATTTTTATTAAGAGAATAAAAATTACCATGATTATCACCAAAATAGATAGCATCATTAACGATTAACGGATTCGTCTTTATTTGTGAAGAAGCACCTGGATTACTATTATTAACTGTTATTAAAAAGCTCCAATCTGTTAGTCCGGTTAGTTTATTTATAGCGTATAGATGATCATTATTCCTACTACTTACAAATACTTTATCTGCATCTATTGCCAATTGTGCGTAATAATTAAGAAAGCTACGTTCCCATAATTTTCCACCGGAATTCTTATTTACGCAATATAAAGTTGAATTAGGACCAAACGCAAAAACATTAGTGTCGTCTAGAATAATGTTTCTATATTGAATATTATTGCTATTTGTGTTAGGTGTACTTGTCCATTTTATTTCCCCAGAAAGAATATCTATACCATTAATAGCTTCTATTCCAGAATAAATGAGATTATCTGAAATGGTATGGCTTTCTAAAGATGAAGTCTGTGCAGACCACATGGGTTTTAAAGTATATAGGTCTAATGCAATAAGTGAACTAAAACCATCTGTATAAAAAAGTATTTTACTTTTTGGAGCTGAAATTTCAAAATCGATTTCCACAACACCTCCCTTTTTATCAGTACCGATAATTCTTCCTGAATATTCTGAATTATAGTTTAGAATTGAAGTAGCTATAGATTCGGTAGATTCTTTTATCAAAACTGAATTTATGTAAAGTTTGTAAAAGATTTGATCCCCATCTGCATCTTGGGCATCACTCCAATCTATAGTAACATTTTCTCCTTCAAAAGTAATTGCATCAATCTTTATAGATTGGGGTGCCGAATTTGGCGTTGGAGCCGGAGTGTTATCGTCTGATGAACATGACAAACATAAGATAATTAGTAAAACAGCAATATATTTCATTAGTCAAAATTAGAGATATAATTAATAGGGATATTAAAATTAATCAACTTTTAAACTTCCAGATAGCACCAATAGCTTCTCCGCCTTTTCCATCTTTAACGATTATCTTCCAGTAGTTGGTTTGGTTTGGGTTTATATTGATTTCATAACTCGTATTTGTTATGTTTTCATCAAACAAGGCAGGAGGTGTAGTTTCCCCAAAATAAATATCGTAACTAAGGCTGTCATTATCAACATCACTTGATGACCATTCTAATTTTGCCATACTACCTGAAACTTTCGTATCAAGAATAGGAGCGATTAAGCTAGGCGTAAAAGGAACATAATTAATCACCCCATCACCTTCAGTATAAAATTTCCAATTTGGTGAATAGGGGCTAACTTCATTTTGAGTGTCTTTAGACCTTAACCGCCAGTTGAGTTCAATACCCTTCTCTAAAACCAAAATTTTACTAGTACTATTAATTGTTACTCTTTCAATAATGTTGTTAAACCCTGCATCGCTAGCTATTTCAAGTTCATAAGATATAACATCCCCCTCTTTATCAGTTGCCGAATTCCACTTAAACTCAAGTGGATTTTCAGTACAGAGAAGTCCATTTGTCGGATAAGTTTTTACTGGAACCGTTGGTGCTGTATTTAAAGTTTCTGGCTCCACGATTGGACTTGCATCATCAGATTTTTTACAACCAAAAACCAACACAATTATTAAAGTTAGTAGGTATTTTTTCATTGCTTGATTATTTTAAACATCAATGGGCTATGTAACTCAAGTTTTATAAAGTATACTCCAGATGGTTTGTCTGCAATAGATATTTGAACCTTTCCATTTGATATATTATGTTTTTTTGACGATAGCAACCTTTGTTGAGAGTCGAATAATTTGAGCACAACATCAGAAACATTTTTTTCAGCGATAAGAATGTTAACCAAATCCATGGTAGGGTTTGGATAAACTAACAATTCACTACCTGTAACTATATCTTTCTCTAGTACTCCCTCACATTCAAATTTTGAAGAAACCTTTAAGGTATCTCCATAAGATACATCAACATTGAATACTAATGAAGACGTAGTCATAATATCTTTATCGTTTAATGAAACGATGTACGGTGGAGTTCCTGAGTCTATTTCTATTAATTCTGATACTTTATCATTGAAAACCGACGTTGTTGATTTACCAGAAATTTCGGATGCTGATTCAACTATTAGATTAAAACATCTTTGAAAATCAAGCTCTCCTTCGATAGTTATACAAAGATTATACGATCCGGAATATAGATTTTGAATCAAAAGTTTAGATGAAAAAGTATATTCATCTCCATCAATTGTTGCGGTATAATTGAAGGGCTCTTCTGCAAGAATTGATAATTTCCCATTATTTTTACCTACGCATGATACTCCCGTTACTTCAATTGTGAAATTGTCTGAAGGTAATTCAAATAATACCGGACATCCATTGTTATCCACTTCATAAATAGGGAGAGTTTCGGGGCAAATATCGAGGTTATTCATCACGCCATCTACATCATCATCTAGCTGGCTTTGAGAGCACCCATTTTCATCAACAGATTCTCCTAAAGGGGTATTAGGGCAGAGATCAAGATTATTATTTACACCATCTTTATCTTCATCGGTTAAATCACTTTCAGAACATCCATTTGAGTTAACAGCTTCACCCATTGGAGTTTCAGGACATTCATCTAATTCATTCGAAATACCATCCTCATCATCATCAAGTTGGCTTTCTGAGCAACCCTCATCATTTACAGATTCTCCTGAAGGTGTTTCAGTACATTCATCAAAAAGATCTATTACGCCATCCTCATCGTTATCTTCAAGTGTACCTTCTGGACGAATCCTCAAAGGATTTGCGACATATATTTCACTACCACTTTCTGTAGAAGTGCCTTCAAAATATAATTTATTTACGACACTTGTAAAATAAAAAGGCGACCCTGATAGCGGTGAACCATTTGATATATTAAAGTTTAACCCTATAACCTTATCAGGTTGCCCATTAGTTATCCAAATTTGAAAGTCAGAGGAGTATTGTGTGAAAATCAAGTTATCTTTAAAACAGGCCAGGTTATTAACAGAGTTATATTCCCCTTCTTCCTGTCCTACAAGTTTTATAGTTGTTTCTAAAGCACCGCTGGTTCGCCACAGTTCTTTATTTCCAAATCCAAGAGATTCTTGTATGCCAAAATAAACGTAGTCTCCGCATGTAAGAATATTATCAATATCAGGATTATGTATAGGGTGTTCGCTACCTACAAATAATGGAATAGTACCTTCAAGAGTACCATTTGTTTTAAAAATAGACTTACCATACCTTTCATTATTACCATTTGGGTTGTATGGAAAACGTGCAACAAAATATAATTCATCATTTAAAACTGTAGTAAACTGAATATTACTATCTATACCATCTCCAAAAGACATTAAATGATTAGTTCCTTCAGCAGTACCATCTGAAACCCATAAATCATGTGGTCCATAAGAAGTACCTGAAGTTTCAGCTATCATTACTAATTTATTATTGATCACACTTATAGATTCTAACCTATTTAAATTTATTATCTTATTAGTGCCAGATTCTGTACCATTAGTTTTGTAAAGAGCAGATCCTGTTCCGTCAGAAGCTGAAAAATATATATAATCATCGAGCAAAACTAAATTTTGTGGGTAACTTCCATAATGATTATTTACTCCTTTGGCAATATCAGTGACCCGATAGGTACCAGATTCTGTGCCATCGCTAGTCCATAATTCAGAACCATAGATTCCGTCATCAGCAATAAAATATAGTCGATTGTTGATTACTGTTAGGGTTTTAACATTAAGTTCGTTGTACATACTACTACCACTACCAGTATTAATATCTTTTATCATCTTTGTACCTTCCTTGGTGCCATCGCTAATCCATAACTCATAACCATGAACCCCATCATTAGCACTTACTACTAGCTTACCATTGAAATTAATAAATTCTGATTCGTCATCAACACCTTGGCCATCAGGATTAATGGGGAGATAATTTGTGCCCTCAATTGTACCATCGCTCACACAAAGTTCATAATACCCATCATTATTTCCCCTAAAAAAGAGTTGGTCACCAACTTCAGTTAACAAGGAAGGACTAACGCCATATCTATGGTTTACATCAAAAAATAGCTTAGTTCCTTCAGAGGTAACATCTGTTACCCACAATTCATTTCCATTGGCTTTATTGTTTCCGTTAAAAAAAATACGATCTCCATAAGCAAGAAAACCTTGCTCTGAAACGGAGATATTAGTAACTTCAACATCTTCTGAAATAACATTAGTACCATTAGGTGTACCATCACTTTTCCACAATGCACTTTTATAATTTTCATTATATGCAAAGTAAACTGCATGAGTTCCTGCTACATTACCCTCTAAAATTTGTGGAGTTGCGGAATTTAAAAAAATAGTTCCTTGTTCTGTTCCATCAGTTACCCAAAGACCCGATTGTTCTGCTCCATCAGAAGCCGTAAAATAAATCAAATCTCCTACTAAATGTAATATTCCATTATATTGAATTCCAGATCCTGATCCAGGATTGAGGTCTTTAAATAATGAGGTTCCTTCAGTTGTTCCATCTGTCTTCCAAAGTTCATTTCCATTCACTCCATCATTTGCAAAAAATAATAATTTATTATTTACAATAAGTCCATTCATGCTATTACTACTATTATAATTACCAGGATAAATTTCTTTGAACAATTGTGTGCCTTGTGTTGTACCATCGCTTTTCCACAATTCATAACCTGTTACTCCATTATTTGCAAAAAAATAGAAATTCCCATTATAAATAACTTGACCTTCAGAAACTGCACCATAAATGCTGTCTTCTTGAAAATTTTTTAAAAGAACAGTACCCAGTTCTGTTCCGTCTGTAGACCAATAATCATACTTGTTATCATCTGTAATAGCCTTGAAAATTAATTTATTATTAAAAACAAAAAAATCTTTAGGAGAACTATTGGCACTCTCTGAAATATCTTTTAAAACAAATGTCCCAATAGAAGTGCCATCACTTACCCAAAGCTCATTTCCATAAGTTTCACTATATGCTCCAAAATATACTTTTCCATTATACTCAATAATATTATAAATACCTTCAGTACTATAATTTACATTTCGATCTGTCAGCTGAATAGTCCCTTCCCCAGTACCGTCAGACACCCACAATTCTCTATTATCACTGCCATTTTCAGCAACAAAAAAAACTTTCCTTCCAACTGGGGTTAAAGATGTAATATCATCATATGTTCCTGATTCAAAATCTTTTACCAAATATGTATTTTCAATTAAGCCATCAGAAAACCATAATTGATCATCTTCTGAACTAAAGAAAAAACCATTTTCAACCTTTGTGAATTTTTCAGGATATCCATCATTAGAAAATTTTAGTTCTAATAGTGAAGCATCTAATATTTGACTCTGTAAGATTGTTTGAAAAAAAAACAAAAAATAAATCAGAAATGAGATTTTTTTCATAAAACTATTAGTTGGTTGGGTTTTAAAGGCCTTATATTTTGTGGGAAAAATAAGTCTTTTTTTTATTTATTTTGTAAAAAATAAAGTCCATATAGATTAAATGTCAATAAATCAGGTGAACCTACAAACGACTACAAAATAATCGTTTATTTAACCTTCGTCTCTAACAATTTACCTGTTTAATATGTTATCCATTTTGTCATTTCTGTTTTTGTTTATTCCTTATCGGAGAAATTTGGAGATGACCCGTCAGCATCTTTTAATTGCAATTCCGTAATCGATTAAAATTATAGTAAAATACCATTCCACACCCATTACACTCCCCTCCTACCGTCGGGTCTCATAATAAGTGTTTATTCATTGCTAGTTATTTGTTTTTAAAAGGAATTCATGAACCTCGCAAAAGGGCTCGGTTTCATTACCTTTTCAAAGAAGTTTTTTAGAATTAAAATTTAAAAAAAGTGACATTTTAGATTGGCGGCAAGACTGGTGCGGCTGGGAGTGGGTTAAACGGCGAATAGAACTTTTTCAGTTCTGTTTTGCATAACTGTGGCTATAGCGCCTTTAGGTCTATATCGTCAGTATTTATGTGAAAGTTTAATGTGTTGACAAAACGGCTAATTATTAGCGTAAAAAAATTAAGCCAGACTAAAAAATTAGATAGGTTTTTTACGTGTTTTTATAAAAATCTTGATTGAGCTACTATTCATTTACCACATATAAAAAATACATTGTTGTTTTCTATAAGAGTACCCTACATTTAATTTCTTTTCAGCCTTCCTGAGTAGTTTGTATTTATCGCGTATTTCGTCATCATATTCTATGCAATTACTTTCTTTTAACGCTAAAGAATTAAAATAAGCAGCATCCCAATCAAGTCCATTTTTTGCATGCTTTCTTGCAAAACATGTACTAGTAGTATTACTGTCAAAAAACATTCGTTGTTCAACAACTTCTATTACTTTTTCTACACGTATAGATGATGATCCTTTTTCATCTTTTTTATACTCCGTATTAAGGTGAATTGTTTCTTCCGTAGTTAAGGTTTTTATTTTTAGTGTATCATCTATGATAAAATAATCTTCTGAAGTCCAAAGGTTTGCAAGTCCTTGTTTATATAAATGATTAATTAATACAAGCTTGTCTGCCTCATAGTAATAATCAATTCTTCCTGATAATACTTGAGAACACTCATAATGTTTTGTGATATAATGTATTAAGGTGTCTTTCTTTTTTATTCTTTCTTGTAAAACGTCATATTGCTTATTAGCAGCATCAAACGTTTGCTGACTGTATCCGTAGGTTACAACACATAAAAAAAGCATCATAAAATATGCTGGCTTTGTGCTATAATTTTCTGAGAACCTAAAAAAATTTTTAATATCGGATTGTAAATAACCCTGTACTTTTACCATCATATAATTAGAAAGAATGTTTGAGCTGTTTAATAAAAAACCATAATTAAAGGGCTTTTTAATATATTTTATTAACCTTTTCGAAGGTACAAAATTTTAACAAGTAACTATTTACAGAACTTCGTAACCTAGTTTTTTCTATCTTTTTAATGGTATATAATCGTACGTTCAATTAGAATCTACTATTAATTTAAATTGCTATTTATTATAAACTAAAAAGTTGATGAAACTCACGCTTACATCAACTTTTTAATTTTTTTAGCTTTTTAATGAAGAATACTATGCCTCTCCTCTAGCAGGATAATCTGCTTTTAAGATATAGTCGATACCACCTAAAACATCGTTAAAACCAGGTCTACCAAATGGCATAGACTGTATAGATTCCCAATAAACTGTTTGTTCTGGTGTTAACAAAAACAATCCAGGTTCGGTAAAATGTTTAGGCTCGTTCTTAATACCTTCAGAAATGAATAAACCCCATTCTCTGGCTTCTTCTATAGGTAAACCATAACCCAATGGAATATCTGAAATCTCCCATTCGTCATACGTGGCTTTGGCAACTTCGGCTGTGTCCGTACTAATGGCTATTACAGAAACTCCACGTTGTATAAACTTATCTAATTTTTTCTGTAACTCTTCTAACTGCGATTTACATACAGGGCAATGTTTACCCCTGTAAAACAAGATCATGGTAAAATTTTCAGGTGATTGATCACTAAGTTTCCACGTGGTATCATTCACTAATTTAATTTCTAACTCGGGTGCTTTTTGTCTCGGTTTTATCATGCTTTTATTATTATATTTTATTGATGCATAATTTAGTCGTAAAAAGGAGTTATGGTTGACACATATGTTTAAATTATTGCTTCAAACCACTAAAGCTTTAGTATTCAATTTATTGGCTACCAGCGTTTAAAAATATCACTGTAATTTTATTATGCTCCAATGTAAGGTGGTTGAAGTTTTTGTTCTATAAAATATTTGGTTTATCAGAGCCGCGCACTATATAGCCATTCCTCTCCCCTATTTTATACCCAACCGACGCAGGAGGTTCCAGAATCCTTAAAATAATAAACCTACTAGGAACTAAATTTCTCTTAGACCGTTTTTAGTTTCATTTTAAATCTCAGGTAACACCACATCTTTAATTTTAGCAATGGCTTCACTAACTGGTGTTTCAGATTTTCTGAGGTTGATAGCCATATGATTGACTCCCACATTTTCATAGGACTTTAAATATTCGGTAAGATGGTTGATGCCTACCGTACCACCAAATCGTTGTGGGTTAAAAGTTGCATTATCATCTTTAGATAGGTTTAAATGTATGGCAGAAATATAAGGTTTTGCTGCTTGGTCTTCATCATACAAAGCATTACACCAATACTTTCTGTTTTCTAAAGTTTCTGCTACGGGTCTTGGATAATTAAACCAAGCTTGTGCGTTTTTGGCAATCCAATTAATACTTTGTCCGGAATGGCCCGCTACTACAAGCGGAATGTCTTTCTTCGGTTTTGGATACACTTCAATGTCACTACTTAAAAAATCATACTTAGATTTTAAATCGCTATTAGTTTTCCAAGCTTCTTCGATGATATCAAGATTTTGTCTAAAGATTTCAGGTCTTTTTTTATAATCGATATTATACATCGGGAACTCCACTGGTCTGTCTCCCAAACCTAAACCCAATAAAAGCCTGCCATCACTTAAATTTTCTATGGTAGCAGCAGCCTTTGCTAACTTTATAGGTTGTTGTAAGGGCAATACAATGGCAGCCGTACCTAACAAAACATTTTTGGTAGCAGCAGCTAAATACCCCAAGTACGGTAAGGTATCAAACAATTGCGCGCCATCGCCAAAATTAGGATCATACACAGGAACATCTCGCATCCATAAGGCTGCGAAGCCTGCTTCATCAATTTGTTGTGCCAATGCTAAATGGTTGGAGATATCGGGCACGCCAAAGGGTCTGTTATCTTCCAACCGTTTGCGATTTCCTTCGGTTGACCAATCGTTATCTAAAGGAAACTCTATACCCAATGTCATTTTACCTGGTCTATATAGTTTATCAAATTGATTCATAGTGTTATTTGTTTTTGAAATCATCAGGTTTCTGTCAAGACACTTGATGATTTTCAAGATTAGTTATTCCAGATACTATCTGCAGTGTATGGTCCGTTTTCAACTTCCCAAAATTTACCATCTATAAAGCGGTGTCCCTTATCTAAATCCTTAAACAACGCCATATCTTCTTCAGTAAGCGTATGGTTTATCGTCTCTAAATTCTGAAGCAATCGTGCTTCATTTATAGATTTAGGAATTACGGCAATGCCTCGTTGCATCGTATATGCCAATGCGACTTGTGCAGGCGATATATGTTTTGCTTCGGCAATGGTTTGTATCGTATCATTTTCCAACAAACGTAGCGTGCTATTTTTATCTACAAGCGAACCTAATGGTGCATAAGCGGTTAGCAGTATATTGTTTTGTATGCAAAATGATTGTAATGCTTCTTGCTGTAAAAACGGATGCATTTCTACCTGATTCAGCTCTGGTTGATGCACTGCAGTCGCTAATACTTCTTTCAACTGATTCTCATTGAAATTACTCACTCCAATATGTTTTGTAAGACCTTGCTCTAAAGCAGCTTCCATCCCTTTCCAAGTATTGGTTAATGGCACCTCTGAAAGTGGAATAAAATCGGATGCTTTTTCTGGCATTTCGGTTCCTTTTTTAAGAGCTACTGGCCAGTGGATGAGATACAGGTCTAGATACTCTAGTTGTAAATCTTCTAAAGTCTGATTAAGCGCTGGAATCACATTTTCCTCTCCGTGAGAAGCATTCCATAATTTGGAAGTTATCCATAAATCGTTACGCGTAACTAAACCTTGTTTTATGGCTTCAGCAATAGCATTACCTACTTCTTTTTCGTTACCGTATGCCGCAGCACAATCTATATGTCTGTATCCTATTTTAATAGCGGAAAATACCGCATTGTACACTTCATTAGGTTCAGATCTAAAAGTTCCTAAGCCTAAAATTGGCATTTCGTCGTTATTTCTAAATTTTAATGTAGTCATCATTCTGTTATTTATATTTTCTCTTTTCTGAATAAAACTAGGGTCAACAAGAATCCTACAATCACTAGGATACCACCTACCCAAGGAGTGGCTTCAATACCCAAATTTGATTCTACCACCATGCCGCCTACGTAAGCCCCAATCGCGATACCGACGTTAAAAGCTGCGATGTTTAAGGCAGATGCTACATCTTCGGTTCCTGGTAAGTATTTTTCCGCCATTTTTACGACATATAATTGTAATGCCGGTACATTTGAAAACGCTAGGATTCCCATAAAAAACAAGGTTACAATTGCCAAGATTTGATTAGAAGCCGTGAAGTACAACACAAACAATACTATGGCTTGCAACGCAAACATTACTAATAATGCTTTTCCTGGTTTGTTGTTAGAGACTTTACCACCAATGATATTACCGATCGCGATGGCGATACCATAAATTAAAAGAAATATACTAGTCATATCTGAAGAAAAACCGGTTACTTCTTCCAATAGCGGTGTTAAATAAGTAAAAGTGACAAACGTACCACCATACCCAAATGCAGTAATGGCTAACACCAATAAAATAGACGGATTTTTAATCACCTTTAATTGGTCTATAAGACGTAATGGCGCTGATTGTTTGATGTTTTTAGGAACCAAAGCCAAACTAGCTATTGCACCTACTAATCCTAATAAAGCAACACCAATAAAAGTAGCTCTCCACCCAAAATTCTGACCGATATATGTTCCTAAAGGCACACCAGTTACAATAGCCACGGTAAGACCTGCAAACATTATAGAAATGGCAGTTGCCCTTTTATCTTTAGGTACTAAACTGGCTGCAATGGTAGAACCGATAGAGAAAAATACACCGTGCGCAAAACCTGTTACGACTCTTGATAACAGCAATAATTCAAAACTTGGTGCAATGGCTGCTAATCCGTTACCAATTATAAATAACACCATAATCCCCATTAATAACTGTTTTCTAGGAATTTTACCTGTTAAGGCGGTTAATATGGGTGCTCCAATAGCTACACCAATAGCATATAAACTAACTAATAATCCTGCAGAGGTTAATGATGTGCCTAAATCATTTGCAACGGTAGATAGTAGACCTACAATTACAAATTCTGTTGTTCCAATAGCAAATGCACTTATCGTCAATGCCCATAATGCTGCCGGTAATCCCTTCTTTTTAGCTACCGTTGTGTCTTTATTTATCGTTGATGTTTCCATAATTTCTAATCGTTTTTTGTTATTCTTATTTAATGGCAACCGGGTTTATTTGTACTTGCGTAGAGCCTTCATATAAAGGGTGACCTAATACAAACAGGAATTCCCAAGCTTTATCTTTTACCAATTCATCTACAAGAATGTTTTCTAATACTTGTACACCATATTCGGTTGCCATCATTTGATTTACAGGAAAAGAAAGTGCGCTGTTTTCGTGTGGTACAGCTTCAAAAGACCAGTTATCTGCACCTGCTGCTACAATTCCTTTTTTACCTAAGTAATGTGCAGCTTCTGTACCAATACCAGGTCCACCAGCTAAATAGCGTTTATCATCTTTACCCATTAATTTTGTCCATCCTGTATAGAACAATACCACATCACCTTTACGAATTTCAATGCCTTGTTTTTTGGCTACTTTTTCAATGTCTTCTACGGTAAAAACAGTACCTTCTTTTACAATATCTTGATTGTAATAAGAACGCATATCTAATACAACACCTCTAGTAACAATTGGGGGTAATTTTTCTAACCCTAATTTTTTTACACCAGAAACGGTTAAAAAATCTTCTACTTTATGTCCGTTATAATGCACATTGTCTCTACCGTAATGTGCCAATCCGTTTATTTGAGACCCAACACCTGTCCAACCAATTAATTGGTCATCTACGTACGTGAATTTGTTAGAACCTGCAGCAGCAGTTTCTGGTTGTAAGGTTTCAATATGAAAGTATCTGTGACGGAAAGCTGCGGTTTCTGCATTTACCACCATTCCTAGGCGGTATACTTTTCCTTTTTTCACCAATTTTACGGCATCTAAAACCGTTTCTTCATTCAAAAGGTTTAGTGCGCCAATTTCATCGTCTGCACCATAAGGTGACGTTGGTACTTGTTGTGCGTTTGTAGTTAAAGCAGTAAAAAGTGTAGCTGCTAATGCCACTGTTTTTAATGTATTTACTATTGTATTCATTTTTATATGTTTTTTAATTTCTGATACAAATTTCCGATTAAAGCAAGGGGTGTGCGAGGAGGTACATCACCATTTTAAAGTGATGTATGTCACATTTAATATTGCGCATACATCACCCCTTTTTTTAGAGATACTTACTCTTCAATCTTCATTTTCAACACCAAGTAAGGCGGTTTACTGGCATCTTTTCCTTCATTCAATAAAGGAAGGTTATGAAGCTGGTTTGCTACGATATACAAGTAGTCTCCGTGTATGGCAACACCATCGGGCCAAGACAGGTCTTTTTTAGATTGCGCAATGGTTTTCATTCCAGCAGGCGTACTTTCTACAATGGCTGAATTTTCAACATCGGTGACATATACTTTTCCGTTTGCACCCACTTTAAATCCGTCAGATTTTGGTTTGTTGGCATAAAACTCGATGTGCTTATTCAGGTCGCTATCTTGCTTACTTTCATCTTCTAATACGGCAGCCGAAATGCGGTAAATTTTGGTATTCCCCATTGCACCATAGTAGATGTAGTTGTTTTCGTCATCAATAGAAATTGGGTTTAAAGGATATCTTGGTTGAATAGTAGTACCGTCTTTTCTTTGGTGGGATACTAATCTACCGTGAATTTTTACTGGTTCATCAGCAGGCAAAAATGATGCATCCCCTTCCAGAACTCGTCTTATATAACCTGTTTCTAAGTTAATCACCACAAAAGCTGGTGCAATTGGCGGATTTAACGCATCGGTCATATCTGCAATTACAGCAGTGTTGTTTTTAACATCGATTACAAAATCCTGTAAAAAAGGTTTTGTTGATAATACCGTATTTGGAATAGGAAAAACCTTTGTTACACTACCGGTTATCAAATCAAAACCCACCAATTTTGGAACCTGATTTTGTTTTACATTACCCATATCCAACACCCAAAGGATTCCGTTAGCATCGGCTTGAATTCCGATGGTTGAATTGATTCCTTTTATGCTTCCGTTTTGTGGTTTTACAATCCATTCTTTATCACCAAACGGAATAGCTTCTCCATTAGGCAAAATTTCTTTCACCATATATTTTGAAGCACTTAGGGCACTCATTGTTACAAATATTCTTCCGTCGTTAGAGACGGTTATATTTCCTGGTCGTGATTCTGGAAATGTGGCTATCGTTTCTAATTGTGCTTGTGCTGATAGTGTAAAATTCATTACAAGTGCGAACAAGACTGTTTTTATAATTGTTATAGTTTTCATCGTTATTGTTTTTAAAATTGAATTGATTTAATTAGTTGCCTAAGAATTTCTTTTGGGTTGATGGGTCTACCCAAATAACATCGCTTGGGTCTCTGGCTATGGCGTCAAAAACAAGTACGTCTAATGGGCCTTCTAAAATTTTTCCGTTTCCATGTGCTGTGCCTTTACCCCAAAACAGTAAGTCGCCTTTTCCTGCAACAACAGGACCTTTATCGGCTACATAAAATTCTGCTTTGCCATTTAAAATGTAGAGGTAGGCATCAGATTTTGCGTGGTAGTGCATAGGTACTTCGTCATACAACCTAAAGATTCTAACCCCTGCGTGTTCACGGTCTATTAGTCTGATGTCTTTAATAATTCCGTCATGATTTTTTGGGAGTAGCGTAACGTATTCATCAATATTGATAATACCGTAAGAGTTACCCATCAACGGTCTTTTGTTTTCTTGCGCATAAGTATTAAAACCTATGGCAATTACTGTAAATAATAGAAAAAGTGTTCTTGTAGTTTTCATCGTACATTGTATTTAATTGTTCGATACAAAATTCTATGAAAACCAAGGGGTGTGCGAGGACCTACATCACGGATTTTTTGTGATGTATATCAATCTTGAAAAGTGATGTAGGTCACTCTTAACTACTAAAACGACTTAAAGTTTCTCTGGATACGCCTAAATAAGAAGCGATTAATTTTTTAGGAACGCGTTGTATTAATTTTGGAAGTTTGTTCAATAGGTACTCATACCTACTCTCTGCGGTCATCGTAAGCAAAGACAAGATTCTTTGCTGTAAATTTATGTAACCGTGGTTGGATTTAATTCTGAAAAAATTGGCAACGGCAGGTACTTCAAAACATATCTTTTCTCTGTTTTCCAAAGACAAACAGAAAAACTCGGAATCTTCAAGACAATCTACAAAAATGGTTCCAGGCTCTTGATGCTGAAAAGCACAATGATCGCTCACCCAATAGTTTTCCATGGCAAATTGAAGAATGTGTTCTTTGCCTTTTTCATCTATAGAATACGCTTTTACCAAACCATTAATAATCCAATATTCAAAAGCTACGGGTTGCCCCACTTGAATTAAAAATTGATGCTTTTTCAAACTTTTATATTCAAAGTGTGCTATTATAAACTTCCACTCATCATCGGTTAAAGAAACAATTTCTTCAAAATGCTGTCTTAATAAATGAAGTTTTTCTTCCATAAAGTAAAAATACTTTTCTTTAATTAATACGCAAATAAAAATAGTAACGCTTTTAAATGATAAGGGTATAAATAGTTTTTGATATTCTAATAATCAATAAGAGTTTAAAGTATTTTGATTAGTCCGGTAATTAAATTTTCATTCCACATAAATTCCACTTCTCTCCTACCTAGCACTTTTTTGTGCTATTTTATAGGGTTGCAGATCTATTTTCGGAGGAAAAAACAACTGTAGGCAAAGTTACGTTCGCGTGCAGAATCTATAGTGATATTCTGCTCTACTAACATTTTTTTATACCCGTTTTTGTTTTCAAATGTTGAAAGTACGATTTTGTTTACTGGACTTAAACCATAGAACAACTCCATCACATACATTTTAGCAACTCGGTATGGCGTTCCCGGAAGACTATCATCTGTTAAATCTAGGCCCATTTCTTCCGTGATCATTTTAAAATGATGCCGAATGTTGGTACTCTTTTCCTCATCTGACTTTACAAAGGCATCTGCACGCAAAGGAGCACTAATACTACTAGAAAAATGAGTATCACGAATATTAACTATTTTGATTTTTATTATTCATTAACACAACACTTATCCGCGTTACATTTACAGTGTTTTCTATTATACAAGTGCAGCGTCACCAAAGCAATTGCGGGCAAGAAAATGGCCGCTTCTGGTAAGACTATGAGTTCTAGCTTCTCATTTAATAATATTGCAGCCAATGCCAACCAACTTAACCAAAGCATTGATACTAGCCACTTAATGGTTGTGGTTTTTGCCGTCCATTGAATAGCGATAAATGAAATAGCTAAGAAGAAATAGTCCATAAATTTCCACCAGGTTAGAGGAGATTCTGTAAAGGCAGTGGAACCTGCTTGAGCTAGAAATAAAAACGGAGTGGCTACACAATGAAGAAGACACAACGTACTCGCTAAAGTTCCTAAAATATCCGATTTTTGTTTTACTACTATCATTCTAAAATCACGTTAATACAACTGGGTTGCAAATGTAGCCATAAAACTTGTTATTGCAACAGGGTTGCAGTATATTTGTTTTATGGGAGTGATCAGAAAAACAAAAGCTGTAGAGGTATTATTGAACGAATTTAATACCCGTGCGGTGGCAATTTCCGCGAAAACACTTATTGATCAACTACGCACGACGTTTAATAAAACCACTATTTATCGCGTATTGGATAAATTAGAAGATGATGGTGTTCTACATTCTTTTTTAGGGAAAGACGGGTTAAAGTGGTATGCCAAATGCCATGGGTGTACAGCCACGGAGCATCAGGATCTGCATCCTCATTTTCAATGCCTTAATTGTGGTAAAGTTGAATGTTTAGCCGTAAGTGTAACACTACCAAAAATACCAAACAGAAAAATAGAGGTGTCCCAATTATTAATTCAAGGAAGGTGCGAAACGTGTTTTGTGTAGCACTTATTTAATAGGTAACCAAAAAATAACAAGCACCCTTTAATTTCTCAAAATTTTCATCTTACAGTATGCCTTAAAAATGTTTTTTCTATTTTAATTCCGCACCACCTTATTTTATTATTTATTTTTGAAGCTCCACATGAGAAATGTAAAGCAAACTATCGCCGTATTTTATATTGCCTTGATACTTTTATTCAAGGTGGCTGGCTTGCATGCACTTTCACATCAATCTGATGACTCGGATCTTCAACATTGTGAAGTCTGTCATATTACCACAGCATTTAGTTTTATTCCGTTACTGCAAACAACAGATCCTGTTTTAGCAAAGACCGAGTATTTATTTGTCGCACAAAAAACGAATGCGAATAGTTCTTTGGTTACCTTCAGTAATCAGTATTTATCTAGTTACCTCTATACACGGCCTCCCCCACCACTTTCTTAGTCCATTTTTTTTTAGCTCTCATAATATGTATGGGATAGGTATATTTTGTTTAGACTTAAGGACGCAATGATATGCCTTTGTTTCGATGTATTTGAATTCGAAATAGTTAGATACGCGATGGCTACTAGCCCTCTTTTGAGGGAACTCTTCCACATAATTAAACATCGTATTCCTGTTAAATCAGAAATACGCTCGTATTTACATAATTTATTTTCAGTATTAATTCATAGTATACATATGTTAAAAGCAATAAACATAACAAAATCATACCAAGGGAAAGTGGCCTTAAAAGATGTTTCTTTTGAAGTCCAGAAAGGTGAAATATTTTGTCTACTTGGTCAGAATGGAGCAGGAAAAACCACCACAATCAATATCTTTTTAGGTTTTATAAAAAAAGATGGTGGGCAAGCCTTTGTGGGTGAAAAAGAAATAGGCAAGGATGACACAAATAAAGCCATCGCTTACATTCCAGAAACCGTACAACTGTACGAAAATTTAAGCGGTATTGAAAACCTGAACTTCTTTAGCCGATTGGCCGGTTTTAATTATGCTACTTCTGAATTAGAAGCTTTTCTTACCAAAACGGGTTTACAAGAAGATGCACAGCATAACCGACTATCCTCATACTCCAAAGGCATGCGTCAGAAAGTAGGCATTGCCATAGCACTTGCCAAGAATGCAGAAGTCATTTTCATGGACGAACCTACTTCGGGTTTAGACCCAAAAGCAACCGCTGAATTCACTAAAATCTGTAAAGAGCTAGCCCAAATGGGCAAAGTAATCTTCATGGCAACCCATGATATTTTTAATGCTGTAGAGTTAGGAACCACTATAGGTATTATGAAAGAAGGTGTATTAGCACAGCAGCTCAAAGCTAGCGAAATCAACGCAAATGAACTTAATCAACTTTACCTAGAAACTATTTAGAACAGATGAACAACTATATAAAAATTATAGCAACACTATTGCTGAGTAATATAACATTCGCTCAATATTCAGTAACCGGTAAAATTACCGATAATGAAGGGGAACCTATATTTGGAGCCACCATTTCCTATGCTAAAAAAAATACATCTAAAATGGGTGGCACCATCACTCAAGATGACGGAACCTTTAGTTTTGAACTAACGGAAACTGGCAGCTATCAAATTGAAGTTAGCTACATTGGGATGAAAAAAATTAATGTTCAACAGTCCTTTAATCAATTGAAAAATTATGATTTAGGAGCTTTAAAATTACATGAAAATGTAGAACAATTGCAATCTGTAGAAGTTACCGGTAGACTTAGAACAGACTACAATAGTGACTATTCATTCTCCGCAACTAAGGTGGCTATAAAAAACAAAGAATTACCACAAGCTATTACTAGCGTTACCAAAGAATTGATAGCTGACCGACTTGCTTTTCAATTGCCAGATGCTGTCAAAACAGTAAGTAATGTGACGGTTACGGGCTTATACAATCACTACAACATTCGTGGCATTACTCAGGCAGATGATGGGCAAATGTTAAATGGAATGCGTACACGTCAATACTATTTTTTACTACCAATCACCTCTCATTTAGAGCGAGTAGAAGTTATTAAAGGTCCGTCTTCCGTCACCTTTTCCAGTGCCGACCCAGGAGGTACCGTAAATATGGTAACCAAAAAACCATTGACCGAAAAAAGAAGCTCTGTTGGTTTTACAACCGGTAGTTTTGGAACCTTAAGAGCAACAGCAGATTTCACAGGACCCTTAAATGATTCTAAAACCTTATTATATCGTTTCAATGCCGCATTTCAAGAAGCAGATTCGTTTAGAGATGTTGTAAAGAATAATGCTATTTTAATTTCTCCATCTTTTAGCTATATCCCAAACAAAAACACATCAGTTAATGTGGAAATGATTTATAACGATGCTGTTGGAAATTTAGATAGAGGTCAACCAATTTTTGGCGCTATAAATGGGGAGTACGATTTAAATAGTACACCTATTACCATGAATGTAGGTGCATCAAGCGATCATTATAAAACGAAAGAGGTCATATTTATGGCTAATCTTAATCATAAGTTTACTGAGAATTTGGGCTTCAATGCCCAGTTCATGAAACAAACCTGGGACGAAGATTTAGCGGAGCATAGAGTTGATGGTACTGCGGTTGATATTGATGGTACTGTGATTACAACGCTTGCAAGATTACGTTACGATGAGCGACAACAATTTTGGGAGACCGATAATTTTAGCACCTACTTTACTTATGATATTAAAAAAGGGAATGTTACCAATAAATTATTAGTGGGGTATGATGCTACACGATGGGAAAGAAAAATTGGAGCTGGCTTTCTCCGTGCAAGAAGATATTTAACGGTAAACGGTGGCCAGTCTAACTATGACGCAAGTAATCCTGATAATTTTCAACAAATGGTTGTAGACGGTGTTACTATGCCCGTACCAGCTGTTCCTCATTTTAATTTAGAAGACCCATTTAATGGAGCTAGAAATACAGCTAGTTATAACTTAGCTCAGTTATCTATACCAGCAAATTTAAATACTTCCAATGGTTTCTATATTCAGAACCAATTTAAGGTGGGTAAATTCTCTGCATTAGTGAACTTAAGGTACGAGTCGTTCAAAGATATTTTTGATTATAAGGGAGATGAGCAAGAGTTTAAGAACACTGCTATTGTTCCAAGATTTGGGTTAACCTATGAAGTAACCAGTAGTATTAGTGCTTATGCCACCTATTTAGAAGGGTTTCAACCACATACCAATACCGTATCATTATCACCAACTGCTGAAGGTTTCTTTTGGTCAACATCACCAAGTAGGTTTGATCCTTTAGAAAGTAGCTTAACAGAAGTTGGTGCAAAAGGAGAATTTATGAACGGTAAAATATTTGCTAACCTTGCTATTTTTACTATTACGCAAAAGAATATTTTATTGGGTGATACCTATGATTTAGACAATCTAACTACTCGAGGAGAACAAAGGAGTAGCGGTTTTGAAATGGATATTTCTGGTTATGTTACTCCTAACTTTAATCTTACGGCGTCTTACGGTTTTGCCGATGCCGAAATTGTAGAAGATGCTATTGAAGAATTTATTGGCGAGCCTATTGGAGGAGCACCCAAACATACCGCAAATTTTTGGGGTCGTTATGATTTTGTAAATGAAAATTTAAATGGCATCGGAATCGGTTTTGGAGCGCAATATGTAGATGAAAGATTTACTTGGTATAACCCCACTTATGATACGGATAGATTGTTATTACCGTCTTATGCGGTTTTTGATGCTGCCATTTACTTCAAACCAAATAACACAGGCATTCAATTGACGCTGAAATTGAATAATTTATTTGATAAAACGTATTGGTTAGGTGGTCTTAACCCTTCCAGGTTAGGCCCAGGTGCACCACGAAACGTATTATTAAATGCAACCTATAATTTTTAATTATGAGAAGGTACGTAATAAAATTATTGGCACGGCAGTTTTGGCAAGATGCCTTTAGGTCTAAGGTGATGTTCATAGCCTCTATTTTAATGTTATTCTTACTTGTTTTTTCAGCTTACAGCGGATGGGAGAATTATCATGATCAAAATTTCGTGCGAGATGAAATACAGCACGAGGTGCAAGAAAGTTGGGAAAACAATCCAGATAAGCACCCACACCGTATGGCGCACTATGGTTCATTTGCCTTTAGACTAAAACATATACTAAGTGTTTTTGACTTGGGAATGGAAAATTTTGTGGGTAATGCCGTCTTCTTGGAGGCACATAAACAGAACACTGTAAACTTTTCTGAAGCCAGTATGTCTACTGGTTTATTACGGTTTGGAGAAGTAAGTCTGGCCATGTTGTTGAAAGTGATTGTACCTCTATTGATTTTCTATTTAGGATTTGCCACCATAGCCAAAGAACGAGAAAATGGAACCCTAAAACTACTAATAGGACAAGGGATAACAAGAAAAGAAATCGTATTTGGAAAATGGTTGGGTTTGTGGAGCCTTTCCTTGATTTTTCTTAGTACCATCTTTTTAGTGTTATTATTTTTTGTTTTGATAGAATCTCACGATGCCGTGAACGCTGATAGCATATTTAGATATGTAATTTTGCTGATAGCATACGTACTGTTTTTCGGAATTTTAAGTGCCATTACCATTTTAGTTTCCGCCTTTAGCGCTACTGCCAAAGGAGCATTGGTAAAACTATTGGGCATTTGGTTATTGTTTGTGATTATTGTTCCTAAATCATTGCAAGCAATGGGTTTCTACCTATACCCTACTCCTTCTAAAATTGAAATGGAAACAGCGGTCGAGCATGATCTGATGCAATTGGGTGATAGTCATAATCCGGACGACCCACATTTTAAAGCCTTAAAAGATTCGGTACTACTAGCTAATAATGTAACTGATATAGCAAATTTGCCCTTTAATTATGGTGGTTTTGTAATGTCTAAAGGTGAAGCTTTAAGTGCTAATGTTTATTTAGAACATCAAGCAAAATTATATAAGGTATATGGTAAACAGAATAACCTGGAACGCTACTCGGCATTTATAAATCCATATACCGCCATTAAAAATTTGTCTATGGCGTTCTCCGGCACCGATTTTCAATCTTTCCTCCTTTTTAAGGATAAGGCGGAAGCGTATCGTTTCAATTTAGCCCAAGAAATGAATCAATTACAAATGGATTTAATTCCTAATAAAGGAAAAGCAGGTCCGAATGCCATCTCAAATGATTATTGGAAAGAATTCCCGCCGTTTGAATATCAATTTATGACAGTTTCAAATGTTTTTAAGAATGAGTTGACTTCAGTGTTAGCGCTACTTTTATGGAGCGTATGGAGCATATTCGGACTATTAAAATTATCGACCAACCTAAAAGCCATATAGATGTATAAATTATTGTTTAAATCATTTTTTAGGACGAAAATCTTCTTGGTAAGCTTAGTGCTACTATTAACCGTGGGTGTCATTAGCATCTTAACTGGTAAGCAGTATTTAGTGAAACAAGAAAAGGCTATTGCTGCAGCTCAAGTATATCAAGAAGAAAGCATTAAAAAGAATGTGGAATACCATCGTGATGATTTGGGGTTATTATTGTATTACTTACGATTTACCTTAGTCAAGAAACCAGCAAATATTAGTGCCATTTCCATTGGGCAGAGTGATGTAAATCCACTCTTGCAAGCCGTAACCATTCGTGGTTTGGAAGGACAGAAATATGATACCGATTTTGAAAATCCGTCACTCCTAATGTCGGGCAATCTAGATTTGGGGTTTGTAATCATTTATCTTTTTCCATTGGTATTAATTGCCATGACTTTTAATTTATATTCCGAAGAAAAAGAGCTAGGAACTTGGCGGATCTTAGCGGCACAAACCTCACGCAAAGCACTGTTTCTACTTAAAAAACTTGTGGTTAGAATACTTTTTGTATTCGGGGTGCTGTTTTTCTTGATGTTTTTAGCAAGTGTAACATTACAAATACCCCTAGAGCAAAATTTTTGGGCTATTTTTCTCCAAAGTGTATTGTACCTATTATTTTGGAGCGCCTTATGTTTTTGGATAATTTCATTGCAAAAAAACTCTAATTTTAATGCATTGACATTGATTTCTATTTGGGTTGTTTTGACCATTTTGTTTCCCGCTTTGGTGAACAATTATGTGATTAATACATATCAAGTGCCAGAAGCGTTAGATGCCATGGTGGAGCAAAGAGATGGTTACCATGAAAAGTGGGATTTAGAAAAGGCTGCCACCATGGTAAGTTTTTTAGAGGCCTATCCGCAGTTTTCAAAATATGATGTTCCAGAAGATGAATTCAGTTGGATTTGGTATTATGGCATGCAGCATATGGGTGATTTGACAGCAAAAGAAACAAGCGAAGAAATGACAGAGAAGATTATGTTGCGTAACACTGTAAGTGAAAAAATAGCTCTTTTTGTACCCACTATGCATGCGCAATTAAGCTTCAACACTCTTGCTGGTACAGACATGTTGAATCATTTAGATTTTTTAATTGCTTTGACCGAATTTCATGAAAAATTGCGCTTAGGTTTTTATCCTAAAATTTTTGATCATACCACGGCAGATGCTATCGATTGGTCTAAGTATGAATCAAAATTCTATACGACAAAACGGGATTTTAATTGGCTGAGTTTACTGCTACCTACCCTTTGTATTACGCTAATCATAGCGTTAGTTACGTTTTATAATCTTAGAAAATTGTAAATTTTAAATGGGCTAGTGATTATTTCTAGTCCATTTTTTTAAGTCGATTTTAAATCCATGAAACTACTATTTACCTGCTATATTTCGCCTTGTAGTTATGACGGCACTGTAGCTAGTATAGATTTAGATAAAGACACCATTGATGAGGAAGTAGTGATTGATTCATCACAACTTATGAGTTCCTATAGCAATGGCGTTGTGGAGTTGAATATCTTGATTGCACGAACTAATAAATCTATAAGCTCTAGCTCAAAGACATAAATACTTCTGCTACCATGTATGTAAATAGAATTCTAGGTTAGAAAAAGAAATTCCTGCCCTCCTACTATTGTTGCTATAAAAAAGTATTTTAGCTGCTAAATGAAGGATATATTTACAAAATTTAAGAAATATCTAACAACACCCTACCCGTATTACTATGGCAATACCAAAAGGGTGCTTTTTTTGTTGTTACTTATTTCAGTCTTAAGTTTTGGCTTCTCGTACTTTTTTGAACCTTTTGAAGTGAATGCAGCAGAGCATAAAATTAGCTCTATTGTTATACTATTCGTGCATGCTTTTATTCCATTTCCTATAGCCTTTTGTTATTTCAAGCTACTAGATAGGACCTTAAAAGAAGATACCCGATGGACACTCGGTAAAGAACTTTTTCACCTCTCCATAATTTTGTTACTTATAGGCATAGCCGGTTTTTTAATTCGGGATTTTATTTATACTAACCCAGATAATTGGTCTCTCACTTATTTTTGGGAAGAAATACGGAATACCTTTTTAGTAGGATTTCTATTAATTGTTATTGTGCTCCCCTTAAATCTAGAGCGGCTGATACATAAACATACACATAGCGTGCAACAGCTGCCTGAGAAGCAAACCAAAGCTGCACATAAAAAGCTTATTTCCATTACAGATGATGCTTCACAGGAGATTTTTGAACTACATAGTAGTGAGTTTCTCTTTGCTAAAGTAGAAAGTAATTATACCGAAGTATTTACGTTTTCCGCTACGGGAGTTCATAAAATGTTACTTCGTATCACCCTTAAAGAATTAGAAGAACAATTAACCCCCATGGCTCCCCAAGTATTTAAAACTCACCGTTCTTATCTGGTACATTTAGGGGCTATTGATACTATTACAGGAAATGCGCAAGGGTATCAATTAAGCTTAAAAAACTGTCATACGCTAATCCCTGTTTCGCGCTCTACTATCGCGCGCTTTAATGCTGTGTATTCTAAATTGTAATAATAAGCCCTTGTATTTCGTCACATTTGCGTGTCCGCCATCACAAGTCAAAGAAATCATTCAGATTAGTTTTTAGGTTTGTTTTCAGGATATAAAAACAAGGATTTGGAAGAAAAAAAACGCAGGTATGATTTAGATTGGTTCCGAGTTATCGCCATACTTGCAGTATACCTGCACCATATAGGGATGCCTTTTAATGGCGATACTTTTCATATCATGAATGCAGATTCTAGCAAGTTTTTGGATGATATTATGGTTTTCTTTGAGCAATTTAGATTGCCGCTTCTTTTTCTAATCTCTGGAACCGGAACCATATATGCTTTTTCTAAAAGAACATGGCTTCAATTTTTAAAAGAACGCAGTACCCGGTTAATTATTCCTCTTATTTTTGGAGTCTTGTTTATTGTGCCGCCACAAACTTATTATGAACATTTAGCTACCTATGGTTCTTATCTAGACGTTTATAAAAATGGTGTTTTTGAAACCAATCATTTATGGTTTATTGAAAACCTCTTTGTGTATTCGATAGTACTTATTCCGCTAATTTTGTTCTTGAAATCTCCTAAATCTGATAGTATTATGAGGTTTTTGGATACTATTTCGGCTAAAAAATATGGCATCTTACTTTGGGTACTTCCGTTACTGATCATTACAATACTTCTAAAACAAGCCTACCCAAGCGATTCTAAAGATTTGACAAACCTCTCCTCTACCTTTTATTACGGCTATTTTTTAGTAGCGGGAATGCTATTTGCTACCTCAAATACGAGTTGGTCCCACTTGAAAGCACACCGCGAATTTAACGCGATAGCCTTTATCTTAAGTACAATCTTATTTTATGGCTATTACTTGTTGCCTAATGCCTATATAGCGCCATATCTTTCTATAAACGCAAGGTGGAACGTGTGGTACCTAGTATGCGGATTAGTAAGCTGGACGCTCATAACTACGTTACTTGGTTATGGTCAAATTTGGTTTTATAAAAAAAGTGTATTCCTACAAAAATGCAATGAGGCTATCTACCCATTTTACATCTTACACCAAACCATTATTGTTATTCTAGGCTATTACATCATCCAATTAGAGCTATCTATTGTTGCTAAAATTGCACTACTCCTCGTAACTTCCTTTCCAGTAACAATCCTTATGTATAGGCTATTGATCTATCCCTTTAAAATTCCTAGACTGTTATTTGGGATTAAGAAGAAGGACCATTAAAATATATTTTATCTCTTTATTTCACGTAATAATAAATACCATCTACAGCGATAATAGTGTCTTTTAAATTTTTAAACTTTATAGCTTTAACAGGGTTTAAATCAAACCATGGGCTACAACTCGTTAAACTATCTATTTTCGCTTTATTTTCTTCTAAAATATAATTCTTTGTTAAACGTAACTTATGTAATTTTTTACAATGCTGTATGGCTGTAGGCAAATCTTTTAATCTGTTTTTCTCGAGAAATAAATAATAAAGGTTTTTCATGTTCCCTATAGATTCAGGAATATCATATAAGCTATTATTCGTGGCAAAAAGAAATTCTAAATTCGATAGGTTTCCTATATTCTTTGGTAAATGAGTAAGTTCATTATTTTCAATGGAGAGTGTTGTTAGGGATTTTAGATCAGAAAAAGAGTCTGGCAGCTCTTTTATGTTGTTGTTGCTTAACCATATGGTTTCAAGCTTACTCAGTTTCCCGATATCCTCAGGTAAACCTTCCAAATTGTTTAGTTCTATTTCTAATGTTTCTAAATGTTTTAGTGAACCTATCCAGTTTGGGAGCTTTGAAATAGCATTCTTGGATAATTTTAATACTTTTAAATTTTTAAAATCCTTAATGATTTCTGGTACTTCAGCTAGATTTGAATTTGAAAGATCTAAGCTTGTTATTTCAAGTTTTTCTTTTTCATCTTCAATTAATAGTAGATCTTTTCGAGGCAAATTACCGATACTTATAGACCAAATTCCCTTTCTAATATCATCACGATAATAGATTTCCATATTTCTATCAAAATACAGATAGCTCGTTGAGGTTAACTCTCCACTATCCCAATCATCAGTTGTGGTTATTTTATCCGCTTTACCAAAAACCCGTTCTATATCTTCCTTTGAGATGTTTTTATAAGCATTTAAAGCTGTACCATTCAATAGCAAAGACTGCACCCTGCCGTAATTTAAAACATAATAGTATCCTTCATCATAGGATACATGTATATCTTTAGTCAAAGAGAAATCTATTTCTTTCGCCTTTTTATCCTCTTGAGATTCATAATTTAATACACGAATGTTTATCTTACTTTTATCAAAAACAGTAACGGAATCGCCTATTTTAATATCATTTAAAGTAAGATTTCTTGGGTTTATAGAACTATTATATAACACCTCTGGATGATTCATGATTTCAAAACTCATTGTTGTAGTATCACATGATAAAAAATTGAAAAAAGATAGGATTGCTAAGCTCAGGTATTTCATATCAATTAATTTTTATAGCGATCTCTCGCACGGTGCCTAAATCTTTCTTTTTGTGTTTTTTTAGAAACATAACTTTGAAATCTTCAATGGCTTCTAAAAATTCTTGCCTGGAATAATTATTATCATACGGCGAAAAATAAAAATAGTATTCCTCATTATCTAAGTCTATTAATGGTGCTATTAACCTATGAATCCCTGAATTCATTTTTCTATTGACAAGTTCCTCATGGCTTAGCACCGCTCCTTCCGTATTATATACCGTATCTGTTTTTTTAATATATTCGATATAAGGATGCTTAGCCATGCTCTTTTTTTTATATTCTTTTTCCCTAGCTGACATTTTATAATCTGCCAAAAGACGGTATTTTTTCATAGTTTTTGGAGGGAATACCGAGTCATAAAAATATCCTTGGATTAGTTGTACCCTACCGTTATCTAACACCACCTGGTACCCTAAACTCTTATCGTTCAATAGTTCTATAAGTGCTTCTGTTTTAGATTGTATGTTAGTGTATGAAGGAGCATACGGGTTTTCATATACCTCTATATTAGGACTAATATGTGCTTCTAATAAGCTTGTATCATTGGTATACACCAAAATTGTCTTGTTCTTTTTAAGGATTACATCTCGTTGCAACTCATAGCTATTCACCACCTCATTATAGGCTTCTACAGCTTCATTATGAGCTTCTATGATAGGATCTTTTTTACGTAGCACTGCGGTATAAAACACTATTCCACCTAAAAAAATTATTCCTCCAATAAACAGTGCTAACGCACTACAGCCCTTATTCGTCTCAGAAGCAGCAGTACCTAATTCTGAAGCCATTGAATTATTCAGTGGAGATTCAAATGTATCTTCTAGGTGCTTATATTCTTCTGATTCAGGATCTTCTTCTTCCAGTTCATCCTCATTAATACCCGGAAAAGCGTTCTTGAGGAGTACTTTAGTTTCTTCCGTATATAAATTGCCATTGAACCAAATTTCCAAACTTTCCCTATGTAATCTAAAAAACGAACTTGGGAAGCTGCTTATCTTATTATAACTAAGGTCTAGAAAAGTTAAGCTATGCAACAAACCAATGGTACTTGGTAGTTCTTGCAGGTTATTGCCATCAACACTTAACCACTCCAACCTTCTTAGCTCACCAAAAGATTCCGGTAGGTATTTTAATTGACCATTCCCAAAATTGATTTTCTCTAATTGATGGAGTTTACCAAAATTTTCAGGTAAATACTCGAAGTAATTGTCCGCTGCCCATAGCTCCTTTAAATACCTCAAATTAGCAAAATTTGCCGGTAGGCTTTCTAACTGATTACCATCTAAAGACAATACTTCTAAATATTTGATACGCGCAACTACTTCTGGTACCTGCTTTAATTTAAGACTAAAGATTGCTAAATCTCTTAACGCGTATAGTTTATCAAGCCACTGCGGGAATTTAACTAAAGGGTTAGCACCAAAACCCAGTTCTTTTAAGTTTGTTAATGCACTGAAAGATTCAGGAATAATTTCTAACTGATTTTCTGAGAGCGAGAGTGTTTTTAAATACCTAAATTGAAGCAGGAATTCAGGAACATTAGTAAAATTGTTGCCGCGAAGATGTAAAACTTCTAAATATTTCAGTTCCGTAATAAAATCTGGCAACGCTGAGAGTTGATTATCACTTAGATTAAGCTCTCTTAACTTAAGATTCTTCAGAATACTTTTCGGTACTTCTTTGAGGTTTTGATTGGATAAATCTAGAACATCTTTCTTTTCCTTTTCGTAGGCCATGTAGTTTGGTAAATGCTATAGGATATAGTACGGATTTAAATAATTTAATATTGGCATTATGCTTAGATTTATCGGTAGCTCAATTAAATCGAAAAACTAACGCTCAAAAAATTGCTTATTTTTTGAATATAGAAAATAGCTTTTTTAAGAAGGTGTCTTTTGGTTTTGCATCACTGCTGGTCGCCACTACAACCTTTTCTTTTGCATAAGTAACAATATGTTTTTCTATATAATTATGTTGTGCTAATATTTTTGCTACACGCTCTTTAAAACCCCTGCCTTTCTCTTGATCTATTTGAAAAATAAAATTAGCATACCCCTCTATTTCTGCCAGTACATTAGCTCCGCCATTCCATGTTTTACCTTTAATACCATCTTTTTCTATTTGATATATTAAGGCTCTAAAGCGTTTTAAAGAGACTTTGTTAATATTAGGCTTTTCGTTTACAACAACGCCCGTTACCTCTTGCCGTTGATGGCGTTTCATAATCCTTAATTTATCTGGATGTAACGTAAAGTTTTCACTAGTTACTATTTTCTTTGAATATTTTAAAAGTGCTGTAATTTTTGAAAATTGATTTTTGTCTCCTGAAAAGGTGATATCATCTACATATCTTGAGTATGTAAAGCCGTATTTAGATCCTAAACCATCCAAACGATAATCCATTTTCTTACAAATAATATTAGTGATAGCCGGGCTACAAGGCGAACCTTGCGGTAAAAAACGATGACCTTGTTGCGCAAAATAATGCTCGCCTAATAAAGAGATATCTAAGATTTTTGGCTCTGAACAGAGTAATGCAAATATTATGGATACTTGCTCTGAATAACCCATTGCTTTAAATACGCCTTTGATTCTTGTATAGGTAATGGATGGAAAGAAATTTTTTAAATCTTGATTGATAACCACATCTTTATTCACATGGGGTAAAGCATTAGAAAGTATTGATTTTTCTAAGACACAGCCATGTGCCTTTGGGTGCATGGTTATTTTATTTAAAATATGCTCTAAGATATAGTGTTGTGCTTTTTTTAGACGGGGCATCGGGGCTGAAATTAACCTATGCCCTCCAGATTTTTTGGCTACTTTAAAACGTTTATAATGGCTTGTTTTTGAGTTTTTACGAGAATAGGCTAGAAACCGCAATTCTCCTAAGCTAATTTTCATAGCCTTGGCAATATCATTAGCTGATTCTAACACGGGTAATCCTTGAGCTTTTAGAAGATCTGTAGCTGTATTTTTATCGTTTAATTGATGTGAATATCCTTCACCCAAATAAATAATATCTTCATTCTTTAAGAGCTGCCAGCGCTTAGCTTTTTCTATACGTTCTAAAGCCCTTTTCTCTTTGGTTTCTTTCTGCTTTTCTTTAGAAATTCGTTTGCGCTCTATGTGCTTTGCGGCAATAAATGCTTCTGTATCCTCTACAGACTTTTCTTTCTTTAATAAGTCATGGAGTTGCTTAGAAAGCTCGCTTTCCTTTTTGAAAAACCTATCAACTTTATCAAAATCAACATTATCTTCTCCCCAAAAACCCAATCGTTTCATTTCTGAAATGATGTACTCTTGTTTAGACGACTGTCTAATTTTATCGTAGATTTCCTGTCTTCTTTCTGTTGAATTACTCATAAAAAAAAGGTAGCAAATAAGATGTATTTTTTCCCTTCGTACGACTCTAAAGACTGAATTGAACAACTCCAGTGAAATAGGTACTAGTGTACTATTTCACTTCATAGAAGTCTAACCGGAAATGGTACACTAGTACCTATTTCACAAGTTAAGTTCGAGTCAGTGACGCGTTCATTGTCTGTAAACAAGATTGGCGATCCACCAATCAAAATGCAAGGTTTTTATCTTATTGCTACCAAAGTTTAAATATATTAATTATTTTTTATCAAAGCTTATTCTTGTTGCTAAAATATGCTCACAAGGGCCTTTTGTCATCTTATTCATGTAATAATAATTGCAATTACACTTACCATCTGTAATCTGTAAATCTTTATTAATCACTACCGTTGTTTTGAAGCTATTACTCACTACGGCAGTAACTTCTATTTTATCATTTTGAACTTCGGATTTTAAATTACGAACTTCACCATTTTCCATTAATTGGTAGGCTTCTTTATCCGTGGAACTAGAAAAGCGTAATTCTTCAAGATCAATACCTTCGCGTTTTAATTCTCTAACCCTATACACCTCGTTTTTTAAATCATAAATAACCTTACCCGCTTGTGTAAAAGTTTCTAAAGACTGTTTTACGGTTTGTACGTCTAAGTTTAGTTTAGTGGCAATCCCTTTTTCCGTATTCAACCAATCTTTTCTTAATTCTAAATAAATGCTTTGCATTGTGGTTGCTGGAACTTTACCTCTTGGTGCTAATAAATCTAGTTGCGTGGCTTGAGACCAATCATTAGCAGTCCAACCAGAAAGACCTAAAGTAAAATACATGTCGTTAGCCAAATGAGCTATGTAAAAAGAAGGCATTCCGGTTCCTAATAAATGCACCGTAAATTTTCCTGTTATGGGTAATAAGCGTTCTAATAATTGAATTCTTCTTCTTCCCCAAACTCTAATTTCTTTAGCTTCATTGCCAGTATAGATAGACTGCAAACAAACTACCTCTATATTCCAAGGCTCAAAGACAGCAAGAATAGGTTGTCCTGGTTTTAAAATATACTTAATCGCCCTAGGTCCTTTTTTTTCTTTATTTCGTTTTAATACAGCAATAAAATTAGCAATATCTATAGGGTGCAAATCAAAAGAGACCTTATCACTTGTCATCGCAGAGCTTACTTGTAAGAAACCACGAACCCAACTGTCTGGTAAATCAATTTTCACCTCTCTATACGATTCTTCACCTGAAGTTTGAACATCAAAACCTTTAGGATCTATTTTAAATTCTGTGTCTTTATAGGTTCTAATTTTCTGAAATTCATTATAAAGTTTTTGCGAATAGTCAATGTTGGTAGTTCCACATTTAAACTCGTTGATGTTATTGAATACATCAAGACCACATGATAATTTTCCATAGACCGATTCGTCTTTACTAAAGCACTCAAAGAAAACTTGATCTGGGTGCACCGTAATTACAGGATCTAATACTAACCATGCAGCATAGTCTCTTGTATAGATATATTTAAAATATTCCTTTTGAGATTTATAGTAAGGTCTAGTAATCTCTTCTCGTTGTTCGCGCAATCCTTTTAATTGTCCTTGTAATTGTCTAATCTCATATTTTATCTTAGGCAATTCTGCCGAGGCTTCTGCTATCCAATTTGTTTCTTCATTTTTTAACCACGCTAAATATTCAGAATTATCTTTGGGTTGAAAATTAAAATCTGCTACTACTATTTCATGCAAAGCTGAAATTGCTTCTCTAAAAGGCAGTTTTTTATCTAAACTGCCCACAAAATATGTAGGCTCTCGTAAAATATCTGGTGCAAAACTCACCCCTGTAGACGAAGTTCCGTTAACTATACTGCTGGTGCCACTATATTTATAATTAAATTTCATTACTTAAATCATGGATTAATAGTGGAACTTCTATAGTTGGATATTGTACTGCTATGGCCAATAAAACATCTATACTTCTGCTTTTATCTCTCAATGTTTTAGTACCTAAAATAGCACTGATAATACGCACTGTCATAACCGCGACTTCTTCATTTTTTAGCGCCTCTTGTTCTAAGAATGCGTAAATTCTTGTTTTTGCTGCTCTGTTTGAATTGATCCGGAATAAACTGGTTTTAAAGTAATTTTCTAAGGCTAAAATTACTTCATGCTTATCTTTAGCATATCCTTCTAAATAATTAGTAACAAAAAACTGCATACGTTCTGTAGGGTGTTCCTGCAGTTTTTCCAGTAACGGCAAACCTTTATCTTCTGAAAAATGTTTCGTGACCATTTTCATTCCAAAAGCCTGAACATCTTGTTTCACATGATCACAGGCATATAAAAGCATTTCTACCGTCCAGTTTTTTGCTTCTATATGTTCCTCAAAATACGTACAAGCCCAATCTATAACATCTTGCCATTCTGTATTAAAAATATGCAATGCATCTTCTAGCTCATAATTTACACGGGCTGTATTATCCTTGAAAAAATTATACAATTTTGCCCTAATTAAATAGACATCACTATGTGCTAATTGTACCAATTCTAACATCGTTAAGCTAGAAAGGCTGATGTTTTTTTCAAAAATTGGAGTTCCTAAATTCTGTGCACTCTCATATTTTGATCCTATAAGCGTCATAATCTGCGCTTTGGATAAAGACGACAAATCTCTTTCGAAATACTTTATCAGTAACTCATAACAATTCTGATGCACCCCTTGGTACGTTTCTGCCTCTGTTAGAACTTGTAATAATTGGTGCAATAAATTAGCTTTAAAGGCATGGTCTAAGTTCACTAATCGTTCAATAGTAGGCTGAATAGCTTCTCTGACTTCCTGAAATTCAGAAAATAAAAAACCTACAATATCTTGTTTATTCGCTAATAAAAAATCATCTGGAAAATGAGCTAACAATGCAATTCCTGCTTTTCGTAGGGTTGCTTCATCTGAATTGATGTACTCCTCGAACGAGTCTTTAAATAACTCATAGGCGGGTACACTATTATATTTTGCCAGATTGAGTGCAAATAATTTATTAGTTGTTAGATTAGAATTAGATAATTCTGCAATTTTATTAGAAGGTGTTTCCTTTAAGAGTTTGCCAAATTCCGACTCACCAATCAGCTCATTAACCGCAATTAAAAAATCTTTGCTAAAACTATTTATAGGGTCGAACAGGGGTTGTAAGGACGCAATTTGAATAGGATGATTATAAGGAAGATTGTATTGAAATAAGCTTTTCAAATAAGTGATTACTTCAATCGCATTACTAAGTAATAAAGCGGGTATAAAGTGGCTGTTATCAAAATAATTATGTTCGTAGGTTTTTAACCAACCCAATCCTAGTTCGATTGCTTTTTCATTTTCAGATTTTAAAAGAGCCAATAAAACAGTTTCCTCTGGTTGCACTATTCTGTACTTGTTTTCTAAAATATCAAGTATTAAATCTAACACCTTCGGATGATAATGACTTACCAACTTCGCTATCAAATCATCGTCAATTGTATCTAAAAAATGTGCATTTTCTTTTATAATTCGCAATGAAAAATCTACCGCAATCGTACTTTTAGCATTAGCTAAAATGTTTATTACATTATCTGGTTTTGTATCCCATACACTAGATAGCGCTTCTTCTCTGGGGCTATCTGGTTGAATTTCATCTACATAATACCATTTATTTTTTAAATGCTGTACTCTTGATGAGTTCCCGTACAAAATGTACATTAAAGCTAGGTAGTCATGGTATTTAGGAAAAATTCTTTTCTCCGAAGTATAACGACCCGTATAAGAGTCATAATTGTAGGCATATTGAACTTCTTGTTTTGCGCCATCATCCTCGTCATTAAGCGCACATAGCGTTTCTGTAGCATATTTGATATAGGCATCTGTATTTTCTGTGCTTAATTCATATACTTTCTTATAGGTGACCTTATTAAAATAATTTTTTGTCTTAGCTGAAAAGGCTATAGAAGGATTCTCTTTCTTCTTTTCATCTATTGCTAGTACCCATGAATCGTTGCTGTAAATATAGTCTGATGTATATCCCGGTTTACTTACTGCTATACGCTTGGAAAGTAACGCAAAGAATGAAATATCATTTGTAATTTGTACTGTTCTATAGATGTATCTTATAGACTTAAATACATTAACCTCTAAACTTATTTTGTCTAATAGCTGGTATATCTTGTGGCGTAAGGCCTCATTCTTATTAGCGAAAACATACGCATAATATAACAGAGAAGCATCCACGGTATTCTCGCTAATATATTGCATGGGTAAAGAATGAATCTGATCCTCAGAAATATACTTAGAAACTTCTGTGTGTATAACTTGTTGGTCTACAGTATTTCCGTACTTTAAAATATATGCACATGCTGCTCTACCCGCTATTGTTTTGAAAGTATGTTGTTTAAATACTTCTAAAATTTTTTGGGTATATGTAGTATTTCCAAATGATGCTAATACTGTTATGGCGTTATGTTGCTGAAATTCATCCGTTGCTGATAAAAATTGAGCAATTACATCTGAAGCAGTAACCATTTTTAAGGTTCCTGCTCTTAAAATAATTCGCGATACCTTCCAGTTCCTTGTATATGTATGGATTAAAGCTTGTTGCAAATATTTTGAGATAGTTTCTTCTCTAATTGTATTTACAGAAGAACTTGGAATCTTAGTCGTTTCAGCCGATACTTCCAGTAGCGTATCGGAGTATCCTTTTTTTTCTTTACTATCAATAAGCGCATTAAAAATTTTATAAGCTTCGTCATAAGCAACCGGAAAAACTGTTTTGGTACCTTCCCGTAACTGTGCTCCTCGCCTCCCGTACCTGAAGTTTACTACAAATAAATCTTGATTTTCACAGAGATCTACTTCATAAACTTTGTCCGATTTTCCTTCAGAAAAATAGAGTTTCTTTTGTTTTACTAATTTCAACCTATAAACATTTTTAGTTTTTAAATATATAAAACTCTAAGAAACTATCAACGGATTTGAACGAGTAAATGAATAAAAAAAGCTATAAATAACACAACTAATTTTCTATATACTGTAAACTTGATGTACATAAAACCGTATTTACCCCCCTTTCCTCCTCAATTTAACATTTACTATTGGCCTTCATCTTTAGAAACAAAAGCTCTAAGTAATTGAACGATAAACAGATAGTTTTAAAAAAAGTTAAAACTTTGTAAAGTAAACTAATTCTTACACGGATTTTAACTATTGCAACAAGCAAAAACAAGTATATTTACCGACGATTAAACAAAAAAAACAACACTTTAAATTAATTTAATAACTAAAATCAAATATTATGAAACATATTTTTATAGCGCTTACCGCGCTTATAATGACAAGTTCAGCGTACAGCCAATTTCAAGTTTCTGCCAGTACAGGATATGCAGTAGGTAGCGCCGGAATGAAATTAGGAGAAATAACTACTGTTTCTGAGACAGGAGCAAATGTTGAGAACTCTTACGGAAGTTACGGTGAAGGTGTAAATTTTCAAATAAGAGGTACTTACTTTTTTAATGATACTTTCGGAGCAGACGTAAGTTTAGGATACTTACATGGATCTGACCAAGATGTTACGGTAGTAAATTCTACCAGTCAACAAGTAAACGCCATTGCTAGAGCTCGTGCTTTTGGAGGATCTGCTTCATTGGTTTATAAGTTTAATAACAATGTTTTTGGACGTATAGGGGGGTTATTTAAGGTTGCTGGTAAAACAGAAGCTGTAGTGTATAACAAAGCAGTATTTACTGATCAAGAGGCTGAAGCACAAAATTTACCATCTGGATCCTATTCAGAAACAAACTATAAAGAAGATTTTCACGGACATTTTCCAATCGGTTTAGTAGCTGCTCTTGGATATAACTATGAATTAAGTCCTAACCTTAGCCTTTTTGCTGAAGCAGAATATTATGGGATTAGCTTAAAGCGTAAAGATTCTGAGATTTCAGAATTTAATACGGATATTGTTTTACCTGATGGAACTGTTGCTGCTGCTGGTGTATTTTCTATAGACAACCTACCTGATGGCACCAACAAAAAAACAACGTACGTAGATAACTTATCAAGTAGTGATACAGATACTACTAAAAGATTATCGCAAAAGGTACCTTATTCTTCTTTTGGAATTAATTTTGGTATTACGTACAAATTCAAGCCTTCGGCTGCTAAAGAATAACAACATACTTCATATTAAGTATTGTCATAAAAACCTGCCTTTTCTAAAGCGCAGGTTTTTTTATTTTACCAACAAGCACATTACCGTAGTATTCTAACAAAAGCTTATTGTTTCTTATATAGATAAATTAAGCCTCTCTTTCCTTTCCTTTCCTCTATTCTTAAACTCTCCGCTCTCTATGATTTTTGGAATCTCTTTCTTGAAATTATTATCAAGCACACAAGCTTAAACGGAATTAATAGTAAAGCAAGGTTTATAGCTCAAACCATCATTCCTACGCCTTAATTTCAAATCCGATTTTTCAGTACCAAATTGCTATTTAAAGCAATGTGTTTAGAAAACAATTTTTAAATACCCCATAAATTCTCTAAAACATATACGGCAAAAATCAAATGGTATGAAGTAATAAAGCATAAAACTCCCCCCTACCTTGCATCTTAGTAAGTAATAGCATACCCTTTTAAAATTAGTAGGAAATCTTAATACTATAAGATTCTCACTAACGAACAGTCACATCAAATTAAAACCACGAGCAAAATGAATCATCAATTTACAAAATATGTATTAGCAGGAATTTTAGGAACCGTCTTAATGACTATTATTATGATTATGGCTCCAAACATTGGAATGCCAGAAATGGCACCTTGGAAACTATTAGCAGGCGCCATGAGTGTTTCTATTACAATAGGGTGGATATTACACTTTATTATGGGAATTACTTTCGCCCTATTATACGGGTATGTTTTCGCACCCAACATATCTATAACGAATATCTGGCTAAAAGGAATTGCCTTTGGTATTGTAGCCCTAGTGCTAGCCCAAATAGGGATGAAAGTGATGGGGATGTTATTTGAAATGCCTCCGATGGATGGCTCAATGCCTATGAGATTAGTTGCTATGACTATTGGTCACATTGTATTTGGTATGGTTACGGCAAGAGTCATTGGAAAATAAATAAACTTTTACATAGCAGTAAGGTGTTTTATAGCAACGGATTACTATAAGGTAGGCACAACCCTAAAATAATCAATTGATGAGTAATCTTATGGCAATATACGTGCTATAGAGACTTTTAAAAAAAACAGAATCTTTAAAAATTATAATTATGTCTAAAAATGTATCAGAACAATTATTAGATATCCTAGAAAGCGTCGGCGTAGAACATGTATATGGTGTGACTGGTGATGCCTTGAACTTTTTTGTAAAAGCAATAGAAGAGCGCGATAGCGTAGATTGGATAGGAATGAAACACGAAGGTAATGCCTCTTTTGCTGCCTTTGGTCAAAGCCAGACCACCGGAAGATTAGGGGTATGTGCAGGAACGGTAGGTCCTGGAGCGTTACACTTAATTAATGGCTTATACAACGCCAAAAAGGAACGCACCCCACTCATTGCTATCACGGGGCAAATAGATCAACGACAACAAGGAACTAGCTTTTTTCAAGAGGTAGATTTGAAAAAGGTATTTGATGATGTGTGTGAATATCAGGCGATTATTAAAACACCAGAGCAAGCACCTATGATTATTCAACGGGCTATTAAAATAGCCTTGGCCAATAATACGGTTTGCAGAATAGAATTGCCAGCAAATGTGGCAGAAATGAAAGCCGAAAATCAGCAATTTATTCACCCAATACAAACATATGCTTCTCGTTTGGTTCCCAATGAGGAAACTGTTTCTGAGGCTGCTGCACTTTTAAATACTGCTAAAACTATCGGTATTTTGGCTGGTGACGGATGTAGAGAAAGTAAAGAAGCAGTACTGACCCTTTCAAAAAAATTGAACGCCCCCATCACACACAGTTTACGTGCTAGTGACATTTTTGATCACGATACAGAAAATGTAGTGGGCCTTACGGGTTTAATCGGGAATCCTTCTGGTTACAATGCCGTAATGAAATGCGATTTATTATTGATGCTAGGAACCGATTTTCCATACATTGATTTTTTACCTCATGATACAAAAACTATTCAGGTAGATATTAGACAGGAAAATATAGGAAATAGAACCGCTGTTTCTTTAGGAGTTTGGAGTGATATTTCTTCATTTTTAACTTTACTAAATCCTAAGATACACCAGAAAGACGATACCTCATTTCTTGATAAATTAAGAAAAAGCTTTCTCGGTTGGAAAGAAAACATGAAAGAACAGGCTTCTCCAACACGTGAGAACGAGCCTTTACACCCACAGATATTTGCTGGTTTTGTAAATGAATATGCCGCGGATGATGCCATCTTTACCGTAGAAACAGGAACATCAGCAATTTGGGCTGCACATCATATATCGTTTAACCAACAAAGACGCCTTATTGGTTCTTTTAATCATGGTTCTATGGCAGTTGGCCTACCATCTGCTATTGGAGCGCAATTAGCGCATCCTGAGAAAGAAATTTGGTGCCTTAGTGGTGACGGTGCTTTTAATATGGCGATGCAAGATTTTATTACAGCGGTTAGATATAAGCTTCCTGTTAAAATCCTAATTTTTAATAATTCTGAACTTAGTTTTGTAAAATTAGAAATGGAAGAAGTAGGTTTAGCGGCAAGTTTAGATGCCTTGCATGAAACCAATGTTAATTTTGCAGACTATGCTAAGCTATGCGGCGGCGACGGGGTACGTGTAGAACATGCTAAAGATATTGGCGCTGCCATACAGCAAGCAAAAAATAGTACAAAACCTTTTATAATAGATGCCGTAGTGAGCAGTGGAGAGTTATCATTACCCCCACATATTGGACTCAAACAAGCCATAGGATTTGGTACAGCGAAAGTTAAAGAGGTAGCACAAGTCATTACCGGAGATAAATCACAATGGGAGAATATAAAAAAAGAACTACAATCTTATTTTGACTAGTTACTTTTAAAATAGCACTTGTTAGATTTGTTATAGGTCTACACCGAATTACTAATCAAAGATCAAGTAAGCACAAATATGTTTGCTTGATCTTTAATTTTACTTGCTGTTTTGATGATTTATCTAAAATTCTTATTTAGCCTATAAATTAATTAGTAGTAAAAATTTCCTAAAAAATATTTTTAAGAATTAACTTTTTTTAAGAGATAGTTCTGCTTTTATACCCTAAATTAGCCGCCTTAAAATAATTATCAAGAATCTCAAAAAAAGAGATAGCAACCTGCAATAACGAGCAAGGTGCTAAAGAGATAAGCCAATTACTTGGAACCAATGTTAATTCATATTTCTATTTATTGCTGCTATTTCTTTTTTTAAATATAAGATCAGATGGCACAGAAAAAAGAACGTATCCCTAAATTTTCAGCATTAATTCCCCTATTCGTATTTGTTTTTACATTTTTAGGCGTGGGCATCTATCAAAATGATTTCTATGCGCTGCCGGCTCCAATTGCCGTCATTGTGGGTATTATCGTTGCTTTTGTTCTGTTTAAACAATCTATAGATTCCAAAATAAATACCTTACTCAAAGGTTGTGGAGATGATAAAATATTGACCATGTGCCTTATCTATTTATTGGCGGGTGCATTTGCCGCAATTACCAATGAAACAGGTAGTGTAGATGCCATTGTAAACCTTGGACTAGATTATATTGCACTTCAATATATCTATGTGGGCATCTTTATTATCGCTAGCTTTTTATCGGTTTCTACTGGAACTTCTGTAGGAGCTATTGTGGCCTTAGCTCCCATTGTTGTAGGTTTTGCAGATAAAAGTAGTGCAGATTTAGCCATTTTGTGTGGGGCATTATTAGGAGGGAGTATGTTTGGAGACAACTTATCCGTAATCTCTGATACCACCATAGCCGCAACACAATCTCTAGGCTGCAAAATGAGTGATAAATTTAAACAGAATATTAAAATTGCAGTTCCTGCTGCCTTGTTTACCATTGCTATCTTAGTTTTTCAGGGATTAGGGCTAAAATCTGATGAAACAGCAAGCATTATTTATAGTTATTCAATCATTAAAATAGCCCCCTATGTATTGGTTATCATCCTTTCTATAGTTGGCGTAAACGTATTTGCCACCTTATTGGTAGGTACTATTTTTGCAGGACTTCTAGGCATTTATTATGGTGATTTTACCTTGATAGCCTCCACGAAAATTGCGTACCTTGGTTTTACCAATATGACAGAGATCTTCTTACTGTCTTTGCTCACGGGAGGGTTGGCTGCATTAGTAGAAAAAAATGGAGGTATTGATTTTATACTCGTTAACATCAAAAAACTAATCAAAAACAAAAAATCAGCACAGTTAGGAATAGCAGGCTTGGTAAGTACTATTAATATGGCTATAGCCAATAACACGGTATCTATCATTATTGCTGGCCCAATTGCTAAAACTATAAATGATGAGTATGCTTTAGACCCTAAAAAAACAGCTTCTATTTTAGATATATTTGCCTGTATTATTCAGGGGTTATTACCGTATGGCGCCCAAGTATTAATGATTTTGAGTTTCTCAAAAGGAAAAATAGATTACCTAGACCTAGTATCAAACACTTGGTATTTACTATTACTATTTTTATATACTATAGCATTTATAACTTTAAAGCCCTTGAGAAAAGCGTAAGAACTTTTGATTATTCAGTTTCTAGTTGGTTTTTAGAAGTGTGAAGTAAAAGGTAGTTCCTACGCCTTCTTCGCTTTCTAACCAGATAGAACCTTTGCAAAACGTTACTATTTTTTTCACGATAGAAAGGCCTATTCCAGATGAAGATCCTGTGCTTTCTAATTTGGTGAAAATTTTAAAAATGCGTTCAAAATAATCTGCCTTAATCCCAATGCCGTTATCTTTTACAAAAAACTCATAAAAATCGCCCTTTTCAACAAATCCGACTTCAATATTCCCCTGTTCCTTATCACTATACCGTACGGCATTCTGAATTAAATTTTGAAAAATTTGCTTGTAGCGCCAAGCATTGCCAAAGAGGGTAGGTAAGTTTTCTTGAATCTTAATTGTAGTCGTATCTGGAATAAGCATGGTTTCTAGCACTTCTTTCAACATCACATTAAAATCTATCTGTGCATCTTGAGATTCCATTCTATCTATCGTAGAATAATCTAATATTCCTTTAATTAGAAAATCCATTCGTTCTACATTAAACAAAACTTGGTTTAACGGATTCAAGAGTTCTTCTCCCAAAGTCTCCTTATGATCATCCATAAACCAACCAATTAAAGTGTGAATATTAATCAGCGGTGCCTTTAAATCATGTGATACTACATGCGCGTATTCACTCAATTCCTGATTCTGTATGGATAAGTTTTTTAGTAATTCTTCTTTCTTTTCTTCCTGCGCTTTTATATGTTCTTCGTTCTCTTTTCGTTGAATAACATTTACGAGCATATTGGCAAAAACAAAAAGAATTTCTTTTTCATTCTCGGTGTACTTATTTATTTTTTGAACAGAATCAAAACCAACAAAACCAATCAATTCATTGTTTTTAATCTTCGGAATAACGATTAAACTTTTAATTCCTTGCGGTTCCAATATCGCTCGCAATCCATGTTCTCCATCTTCTGGTAAAAGACTTACATCTTCTACATAAAACGCCTCTCCATTTTGATGTGCTTCAAGCCATTGATTGATATAGTCCGTAGGGATATTTTGCAGATTATCTATCTCGGGTTCAACACCTTCCGAGCACCATTCATACGTATTAGAGCAAGTTCTATTTTCAAAATCATACGAAAAAATATAACTCCGATCAGAAGAAACAAATTCCCCAATCTGCTTTAACGAATCATTAATTAAGGTATCTATATCTGATAAATCTGAGTTGATATATTGCGTTGAGATACTAATCAATAGATTTTGAAAACGTAATTGGCGTTCTATAATTTTATCTTTCTCTTCTTGAAGAATTGCGTTTTCTTGCTTTCCTGAAAGGGAACTGTTGGTCTCTAGTGGTTGATTTTTCATTCGTTTCTAAAAGATTTAAGATAAAAAATAGCTCTTTTCCCCAAAATACTCTTTCCTTACTTAATACAAAAATTAAGGAGGATAAAAAGAATTTGTAAGAACGTAAATAAATTTTAATGCCACAACAATTTCTAAAAGTAAGCATTATACTACAGCAATTAAATATGCCTTATCCGCAAAAAACATGGCTATTAAAAATCCTTATAAAAATTATAAATTACTTAATATACAATAAGTTATCGTTTTTATTCTAAACAAAACGGTGCATTAGGATTATCTAATAAAAGAAGTCTTTGAGTCCTTGAGTTGTGAAACCTAGGCCCCTCTGGATACTTAAAAAACAAGAAATGATCACTGGCAAACAAAACTATTCCATTCACAACAAAAATTATGTGAGAATTATTAGTATTTGTACATTTTCTAAAATTACAAGTAATGGAATATTTCATTTTCTGCTATAGGCGTCTCATCATCGCTATTATTTTCGTTATGTGTTGTGCGCCTTCACTTACTGCACAGGAAGAAAAAAGTACCCGTACTAAAATAGAGGAACTTCGTTCTAATGCTAATTTCAAACCCCAGAATCCTGAATATATAGATCTAATGCTTAATTTGGCAAAATCTCAAATACGAACCAATGCCGATAGTACAGAACTATTACTGAAAGAAGCCTACCAATTAAGTTTAGATACGCACTACAGAAGCGGAGAAAGTATAGCACTATCTACCTACGGATATTTTTACTTTGAAAAAGGAGAAACCGATAAAGCTCATGACTACAACATGAAGGCTTTGAAGGTAGCAGATACCTACCATTTGAGTAATGAGAAACTGAAGGCGCTAAACAATATGGGCCTTGATTACTGGCTTCTAGGAGATTCTTCTAGCGCCCTAACTAAATTTTTAGAAGCATTGACCGTGGCTACCGAAGCTAAAAATGTAGACATGATGGTAAGCCTTAACGTAAATATTGCTAATTTATATAGTGAGAATGGAGATTTTGAGACCTCTTTAAGTTTTTTAGAGATTGCCAGAAAGTTAAATGTGGAGTTAGGAAACAAAGAAATACTGGCCTATACCCTTCTAAACATGGCTTCGGAATACGCTGATTTAGGAAACTATAAAGAGGCAGAACGTATGGTAGATGAAAGCCTTGACTATTTTTTAAAACAAAATACGAAAGACTGGATCTCTCATGCTTATGAGCAAAAAGGATCTATAGCCTTGAAGCAAAATAACTATGATGAGGCTTTACTTTGGTACAAAAAATCAGAGCAACTATGTGATGAAATAGATTTCTCTTACGGATACACTTTGCTTTATAACGGAATTGCGAAGTGTTATTTAGGACTTAAAAATATTGCGGAAGCAGAAAATTATGCTTTAAAAGGCTTAGCAATTTCTACCGAGTTTAGTATTGCTGAAAGTGTAAAAGACGCCAATCTAATTTTATCTAAAGTTGCTCATCAAAAAGGAGACGATGCTTTAGCCTACTCCTATCAACAAAAATATATGGAGCTCTATGAAAAAGGGCAAGTAGAAAAATTTAGAAAGGGACTCGGCGTACTGCGCAGTAAAATGCAGTTTGAAAACCAAAAGAAAGCATTAATTGAAGAACAGCATAAAGCCATTGCTAAACAAAAAAATTACGCCTATCTAGCCGGAGCGGCGCTCTTAGTAGTTACCCTTATTTTAATCCTGATTTATAGAACTAATAAACTTCAAAAAAAATACACCGAGAATTTACAAGAGAAACAAAATGCTTTGATAATGCGTGAAGCACAACTCAAAGAATCTAATAAAACTAAAGATAAACTCTTCTCTATTATCGCTCATGACCTTAAAGGCCCGATAAACTCCTTTCATGGTCTAATGAAAATGTCTTCTGATGAAAGTATCAGCCAGGAAGACTATGATGAATTATTTCCGGAAGCGTTGAAAAACATTCAAGGTATTTCTGAAATGCTCAACAATCTTCTAGTTTGGGCTAGAACACAAATGAAGGGTATTACCTTAAAACAAGAAAATGTTGATGTTCATTTGATTGCTACTTCTACCCTTTCGCTCTTAATCCCTATTGCGAATAAAAAGGAAATTAGCATTCAAAATAATATTCCAAAAAACACCATTAGTTTTAGTGATAAAAATCACCTAGATATTATTTTAAGAAACCTTATTAGCAACGCTATCAAATTTACCCATCAAAAGGGTGAAATTATCCTTAAGATGGTTGAAAAAAATAATGAACTGCAAATAGAAATTACGGACAATGGTGTTGGAATGGCTTTAGAGACCCAATCCAAACTATTTGATAAAAAACATGCTACTTCTACCTATGGTACCCATAATGAAAAAGGTACTGGTCTAGGACTTTCTATCTGTAAGGATATGGTAGAAAGCAATGGTGGTGCCTTATGGGTGTCAAGTATTCAAAATAAAGGTACCACTATTTACTTTACAGTACCTACAGCCACCGTAACAACCGTGGCAATTTAATATATTTAATAAGCCAAGCATCATTTTCTTTTAATACTCTTTAATAGTAACAAATAAAAGGGTGGTCCATACCTTCAAATAGGATCTCTTAGTTATTTCAATAGATAGTGTACCCAAACACTACAACTCATTTTAGTGTGTATTGGATTCGCGTACTTTCAGTTCTACTGATAAATACATAGAAAATATAAACTAATTAATTTCCTTTCTTTTTTTTATTTCGCCTCCAAAAAATATAAAGAAGAATCATTAGTACAGGCATGATAATATACATTATGACCTCAAACGGACTTGAAAAATCAATAGGACCATTGTCATCCGGGTTGCGAGTACCCATAGGTATCTGAAATAAATACAAAATATTTAACATAGTTATTTTTTAATGGTTCAAATTACAGGACACCTAATTATTAGATTTTCAACGCTAACTCCCTAATCATTATTTACTATTAGCTTGGAATTTAACTCAAAGTTTTAAAATTTAAAGACGAAAATCTATCTTTCTCTACGCAATACTTCTAAAGGAGAACTCCTTAGAACCGTTTGTATATTACTTAGACCAATCGCTAAAACCAACAATGTAATTCCGGGTAAAAACACTAAAAACGGAATTGCAGAGGGTGCAAATGGTTCTTTGAATACAAATACGGCCAAACATAAGCTACTTACCAATGCCAATAAAATACCGACTAAACTTCCGAGCAGTCCTAAAAAGACATATTCAAAAGCCGAAATTTTTAAAATCTGCGCGTTTTTAGCTCCCAATGTGCGAAGCAAAACGCTCTCTTTAATACGCTGGTATTTACTAGTTCTTACAGAACCAATCAAAACAATAATTCCTGTGAGAATACTAAAAAATGCCATAAAATTAATAACCCATGAAACTTTATCCAATATATCTTCTACTACAGTGAAAACTTGTCTTAGATCGATGATGGAAACATTTGGAAATTCAGCCACTAAATCACGTTGAAAAGCTGCTGAACTTGCCTCATCGGGGGCTTTGGTCGTAAAGACATTAAACTGTGGCGCCTGTTCTAGCACACCTACTGGAAATACTATAGAAAAATTGAGTTGTATTTGTGTCCAATCTACTTTTCGAATGCTTCCCACTGTAGTTTCCATAAGAACACCTTGTACATTGAACACCACAGGATCACCAACCGTAATATTGGCATCAGCTGCAATATTATCTGAAATAGAAATAAGCACTGGATCACCTGACGCTATTCGCGGTGTCCACTTACCTTTGTCCAGTTTTTCTGACGAGACAAGAGAATCACGATACGTAGTTCTAAATTCGTGGTTTAAAATCCAACCGCGCACGTGCCGTGTACTATCTTGACGTAATACGTTTACCGGTTGTCCTTTTATGCTATGCATCCGCATGGTCACCAATGGAATATTATTGAGTATAGGTAAGCCTTTAGATGTTATGTTTTGTGCCACGGCATCAACCTGTGCTGGTTGTACATCTAATACAATGATATTAGCATTTTCAGTACCCTGACCTACTTCCGTTTTTGCCAGTAGAATATCCTTGGTAAAATACAAGGTGCTAATTAAAAAGGTCCCCAAACCAATCGCAACCACCAAAACTACAGTCTGATTATTAGGTCTAAACAAATTGAGTAAACTCTGTCGTAATGGAAAACTCCATCGTTTGGGAAAAAATCGTTTTATTGTTTTTATAAAAATTAAGGCTACCCCCGTTAACAAAGCAAAAGTAAGAAGTGTCGCTCCTACAAAAAACAGAGCATAGAGCGCATCACGAAGCAACCAGAAAGAAAATAAAAATAGAAATATTAGAATAATAGAAAATACTAAAATCCTAATTCCAACGGGTTCTTTAACGGCCTGCTCATCTACACGCAACACTTCCAATGGTGAAACATACCAAGTATGAAGCAATGACAAGAGTGCAAATAAAACAGCCATAAATAGCCCTAAAAATACCCCCATAAAAATAGGTTGTGCCGATAAATTCATCTCTATAGTAAACGGTAAGAAGTCTTTTAAAAGGTATGGAAAAATCTCTTGCAACGCTGCTCCAATCAATGAACCCATAAGCCCTCCAAGAATTCCAATCCCAGCAATTTGAATGAGAAATATTAAAAAACTTTGCAGTCTAGATGCGCCCATACATTTCAATACGGCGATGGCACTTAATTTTTCTTTAATATAGATATGCACAGAACTCGCAATACCAATACATCCTAAGAGCAAAGCTATAAACGCCGCTAAGTTTAAAAACTTACCTACATTATCATAGCGTCTACCAAGACGTTTTGTGGTACTCGTATGGGTATCTAAATCTGCATCTTCAAAGTCGAGCTGTGGTCCGATTTTACTTTCAAGATTTGTCATATTTAAAGTGTCCGACGCTTTGTAGAAATATTGGTATTCTTTTCTACTTCCAAATTGCAATAATTCCGTAGTTGCTATAAAACGATAGGGAATAACAACAAGTGGTGCTACCGATGTAGAAATGGCAGTACTCCCAGGAATCGCTTTTAATGCACCGGAAATGGGCAATGTTAGTTTTCCAATTTTTATAGAATCTCCCGGTTTCGCATTAAATTGAAGTAATAAGGTTGCATCCACCAAGGCTCCTCCTGAATCCTGATACGTATCTGCTGCAACGGTAGGTTCTGTCTCAATCTCTCCATAAAATGGAAATTCGCCTTCCAGACCACGTACTTTTACCAATTTAGTGCCGCCACTTTTTGGAAAAGTAATCATAGAGACAAAATTTACCTCATAGGCATCCGGTTGCAGCGAATCTATAATCGTTTGTGCCCGTTCACTAGGTATTTGTTTTGAATCTATAATAAAATCAGCCCCCATTAAGCTCTTAGATTGGCGCTGTATGTTGTCCTTTAAGTTGGTGCTAAATAACTGTATGGATACCACAGCAGAAATACCCAAGATAATGGATGACATAAATAAAATAAGCCGTACTTTACTTGCTTTGGCATCACGCCATGCCATTTTAAAAAGCCAGGCTATTTGTAACTTATTTTTAGTGTTGGATCTGTTCACAGTGCTGTGGTAAGTTGATTTGCAATAATTTTTCCACCTTTAAGTCGTACAATTTGTTGTGTACGATTCGCCAATTCTAAATCATGAGAAATAATCACCAAGGTAGTTCCTAGTTCTTTATTGAGATCAAATAATAAATTAATCACCTTTTCACCAGTTTCCTCATCTAAATTTCCCGTGGGTTCATCGGCAAATAATATGGAAGGTGAGTTTACAAAAGCGCGCGCCAATGCTACCCGCTGTTGCTCGCCACCAGAAAGTTGTGAGGGGTAATGATGCATACGCTTGCCTAGCCCTACTTTTTCCAATAAAATTTCGCTCTTTTCTTTGGCATCTTTAGCTCCCTGTAATTCTAGAGGAACACTTACATTCTCAAGTGCCGTTAGTGTTGGTAATAACTGGAAATTTTGAAAAATAAAACCAACTTCCTTATTTCGTAATTGCGCACGTTGGTCTTCATTCAGTAAACTTAAATCTTGACCACATAATTCTACAGTACCCTTATTAGGCTGATCTAAACCTGCACATAAACCCAGTAATGTGGTTTTCCCACTTCCAGAAGGACCAATAATAGAAAAAGTTTGCCCCTTCTCTACCTCTAAGAAGATATCGTGCAATACCGTTAATTGTTTGTTACCGCTAGTGTATGTTTTTTCCAACCCGGTAATCTTTAATATCTTTGACATCTTAAATTTAATTTAGATCGTGACTCATGACCAAGCCCCAAAATAAACAATTGCTTTCAAATCTGCCAATATCAGTAGTGCCTAAACTCCTAAAGTTTTGTTATATTCTAATGGTGGTCTTACTCTACTCTTGTGGTGATGCCAAAACAGAAAAAACAACAGAAACCGAAAGTACCACTCCCGCAACAGAACAGACCTTAGCTACTGATGCCACCACCAAAACTATTCTATGTTTTGGTGATAGTATTACAGCTGGTTATGGACTTGATGATACCGCCAATGCCTACCCTGGTATATTACAACAAAAGTTAGATTCTTTGGGCTTGAAATATACAGTGATTAATTCTGGAGTAAGTGGCGAAACCACTGCTGGAGGTAAAAGCAGAATAGATTGGGTAATTAAACAGACACCTAGCATATTTTTATTAGAACTTGGTGCTAATGATGGTTTACGTGGTGTAGCGCTATCTGAAACCAGTGCTAATTTGCAGGCCATCATTGATGTGGTTAAAGAGAAAAGTCCGAATACAACAATTATCCTTGCCGGAATGCAACTACCTCCAAATATAGGTTTGGAGTATACCACTAAATTCAAACAGCTATTTATAGATATAGCTGAGAAGAATAGTTTAGAATTTATACCTTTTATCTTAAAAGATGTTGGAGGAATTGCGGCGCTAAATCAAAAGGATGGCATTCACCCTAATATTCAAGGCCATAAAATTTTGGCAAATACTGTTTGGGATGTATTACTACCATTATTGAAGTCCCAAAAATAACCTGTAGCATTCAGATTTCATAGGCTATTTTGACGCCCCTTCTCTTTAGCTACCTATATGCTCGCTATAAAAAAATCCTTCCATTTTCGGTGAAAGGACTTTAATTACCTTGTTATTTCTCTACTTCAATAAAGCAAGAATACCTTCCATTTCCGTAAGACTCAGGCCAGCACTGTTGTCTGTATCCAGTACGCCAAAGTTATCAGCAATAGAACCTATAGCTTCTGATGAACTAACGGTTTCATCATTATTAGTATCTAAAAGACTGAAAAGACTAGCGACTTGCTGAACTGTTGCGTTTGAACTTAAGGAACTCAATAATGTAGCAGCCTGTGATATAGTAGCCGTATTCATATTTTTTGTACTAGAGCAGCTAGATAATGCCGCAATTAACATCATAGTGGGAAGAACTTTTTTCATGATTTTGTGTTTAGATTATTTTATTTGACCACAAAAATACCCCTAGCTAATTGCCGTAGAAAAAACTTTAGACCAATCGCCGGATTCTCCCTACACATGGTAGCTATGTATAGATGAAAAATTAAAATTATAGGTTCTTTAGAAAACGCGTAATATTTTTGAAATAGGTATTTTCTTTTTAATGAGAGAAACTACTATATACGCTACAATGCCTACAGAACCTAGAATTACTGAACTAGTTTAATTTAGAAGTCTAAAATTGATTTTATTAAATCGTTGTTCAAGATATCCGTCACTATTTTTGAGGCTTGTATGGGTGTTTGGGCTGGCTGACTTTGAAATACTTTTTTATTTAAATCCTCTACGGTATTCGTAAAGCTTACTGCCTTCTTTTTTGAAAGCGCACTAATTTTTGAAGTATATCTGGTATTGAATTGTAAATTATCAGGATTAACTTTTCCTTGCGCTATATACCCTCTTGTTTTCTTCGCACATCTGCAAGGATTATTGGTATTGACCAAACCACACTTTTGATTCATCCAATTGTAGAGTTCTTTGCGCGTGCGCATTAGTTTAATTCTAAAATTACCTGCGGTAATTCCTAAAATTTCTGCGCCTAGATTATGATCAATTTCGAACATTTCTCCTAGAATATAGATCATGCGTTGTTCTTTAGACAAGCAAAGCAACATACCTGTAGTGCAGTTAATCCTGATTTCTTCTATGGTATCTTTGAGCTCCTTTTCGTCAAGATCATTTAAGGCATGGTTAGGCACGGCTTCAATGGCATTAAAGTAAGTTTCAAAATTTACCCGTTGTAATTTTGAGTGTTGGCGTTTGCTATTAATAAAATGATTTACCGTAATCCGGTACAACCAAGTGGTAAACTTACTTTCGCCTTTAAATTTGGATAAAGCTGTAATGACTTTAATAAAAACTTCTTGGGTAAGGTCTTCTGCATCACTTACATTCCCCACCATTTTAAGTGCAAGATTGTATACAAAAAGTTGATGCCGTATAATTATTACTTGCAATGCTTTTTTATCACCTTCTAAGGCTAAATGAACCAACTCCGTATCGGTATAGTCTGGATAATTATCTGAGAATAGAGCTTTCATATGTTTATTTTTTTTTTAAAACCTCATTTCAAATATATAGAAATGAGGTTTTTAAGTACTACTATATGGCATTTATTCCACCGTGTACTGGAATCTCTTCGCCCACGATATAAGAGGAATCATCTGATGCTAAAAACAATACTGCTTTTGCCACTTCTTCAGGGTTTCCAAAACGTTTTAAGGCTGTTTGTGCGGTAATCGCTTCGGCTGCTCCAGAAAGTACCTTTTCAGGCAATCCAATTTTTCCCCAGAAAGGAGTTCCTATAGGCCCTGGACTAACGGCATTAACACGAATTCCCTGTTCTGCAAGTTCTGCGGACGCTACACGCACTAAAGATCTTAATGCCGCTTTACTAGCACTTAACAAGCTACTCCCGCCAAAACCAATCTCATTTAACCAAGACGTAGTGATAATTACGGATGCTTTTGGATTCAGATTTTTAATAGCTTTTTGTAAAGTAAAATAAGAACCTTTGAAATTTACATTCATCATATCATCAAAAAAAGCTTCATCTGTGTCTGCTACTGGAGCTAATTTTCCTTTTCCTACATTGATGAATAAAACATCGATACCCCCAAATTTGTTAGCCGTTTCTGAATAAAGTCGGTCTAAATCCAATTGATTGGTAACATCTCCTTGTACCGCATAACTATGGTCTCCTAATTGCGTTACAGCTTCATCTAAAGCTTCCTGACCCCTACCAAAAATAACTACATTGGCGCCTTGAGTAATAAATTCTTGCGCTGTTGCTAAACCAATACCACTAGTACCGCCAGTAATAACTGCTGTTTTTCCTTCTAACTTTCTCATGCTTTTTTTTATTTAGTCAAGACAATTCGCTGTCCTGCTTTATTTGGACACTAGAAAAGTGATGGTGTTACAAAACTATTTTTTCTAGGCGCAAATAATTACCGCTCAGTCGTAAAAAGATGAAAACAGAATTACCTTAAATATATCTCACATATTCCAATAGGATTAATTTATTTTACCAATCGTTCGGTAATAACTTTATTTGTTTATCTTTGCAGCATGAGACCACAGAAAGTACAAGATACCGAAATCATGATAAGTCTAGTTAAAACCTTTCGTTCTAAAGGATATGAAGGCACTAGCCTTGCTGAATTAGCGGAAAGTACCGGATTAAAAAAAGCGAGTCTTTATCACCGTTTTCCGAAGGGCAAGCAAGAAATGGCCACTGCTGTTCTCGATTTTTTAGAAGAATGGGTAGATCAACATCTGTTTACATTATTGTTAGATGAGAACAAATCCCCTGAAGCAAGAATAAAAGAAGGCATCGCCGAAATTAGAAAATCTTATGATCATGGTAAAGAAACTTGCATTTTTAGGGCGCTTTCTTTGGGCCAAAGTTTAGAATTATTTGAAGTCCAAATTCATAGAGGAATGAGCAAATGGATTCATGCCTTCAAAAATATAGGAATAGCTTTAGGCTTAACGGCATCTGAAGCACAGCAGCAAGCTGTTGATACGCTGATAAAGATACAAGGAAGTCTTATTGTTACAAGAGGCATGAATGACTTAGCTATATTTGAAACTACTCTACAAGAAATACAAACTACCTACCTAAAACCATAAAAAAATTTACATACATATTTTACCGAATGGTCGGTAATTACATCTTTTATACTTGAAATTTAAAAAAATTATGAAAAATCTCGCAACAACAGTACTCTTCGCCATTACGTTATTCTCGTGTGGCTCAAAAAATGAAGATCCATCTCCTATTAATAATACTAGCGTTAATGAACTAATGACGTCAAAAGAGTATGCCACCCGATACAAATTCATAAAGATCGATGGCATTGATATTGCCTACAGAGAAGCAGGTAATCCTGAAAATCAAACTATTGTTTTGCTACATGGATTTCCGGCATCATCCCATCAATACAGAAAAGTATTTTCACAATTATCTGGAGCATACCATTTAATAGCTCCTGATTATCCTGGTTTTGGAAATAGTGATTTTCCTGATGCAAAAGACTATACCTATACGTTTGATACTATCGCCTCTACTATAGATACATTCCTAGAAAAAAAAGGAGTTAATTCCTACGCCTTAATGATCCAAGATTATGGAGCTCCTATTGGTTTCAGAATTGCAACAGCGCACCCAGAACGTGTAACTGCTATCATCAACCAAAATGGAAACGCGTATGAAGAAGGATTAGGTGAAGCTTGGGCGGGAATTAGAGCCCTTTGGGAACATAGAACTACAGAAACTGAAGTTGCTTTGTTACCAGCTTTTTCATTAGAAGGTTTAAAATGGCAATACACCCATGGCGTACGAAATATAGCAACGGTAAACCCTGATAGCTGGAATTTGGATTACTTGCGCTTATCTAGACCAAATGCACATGCCGTACAGTTAGATTTATTTTATGATTACCAGAACAATGTAAAACTATACCCTAAGTGGCAACAATACTTAAGAGATCATCAACCTCCATTATTGATTGTTTGGGGTAAAAACGATGCCTTTTTTCCTGAAAGTGGCGCAGAAGCTTTTAAGAAAGATGTAAAGACCATAGATTATAACATTTATGATACGGGCCATTTTGCGCTGGAAGAAGATGGTGATGCTATTATTAAAAAAATAAGCGCTTTTATGAAAACTTTACATACACGAGGATAATGAAAATTAGCACCTATTTGTTTGCCGTCATGAGTGTACTCGTGATAAGTTGCCAAGAACTGCCCACAGAAACTAAAGAAGAAACCGCTAAGGAGGTATCCTTTTTTCTGCCACCACCCACTACCTATAATACCCTAGAAGTAAACGGTGTAGATTTGTTTTATAGAGAAGCTGGCGATCCTAAAAAACCCACGATTGTATTATTACATGGCTACCCATCTTCTTCCCATAGTTACCGGAATTTGATTCCTATGTTGGCTAGCCAATATCATATTATTGCGCCAGACAATTTAGGTTCTGGTTATAGTGATCATCTTAATCCTGAAACAACCACCTATACATTTGATTTGTTGGCTGAATACACTAATGAATTACTAAATAAACTTAAAATAACCAATTACACCTTGTATATGCAAGATTTTGGTGCCCCTGTTGGTTACCGAATGATGATGAAGGATCCTGAAAGAATCGATGCTTTAATAGTACAAAATGCTAATGCTTATTTAGACGGATTGACACCTGAACGACAAGCATTTTTTAAGAAGGCACAAGAAGATACATCACAAGAAGAACTTGATTTTTTATATCACATTACCAGTAAAGAGGTGATTATTACGAAACAATACTTGTTTGATCTTGATACGACCAATTATAACATTCAAAGTCCTGATGCTTGGACTCACGACCTATCATTCTTAAAAACCCGAGCCGATAGATTAATTCAGGTACAATTGTTCCAAGACTATTACACCAACCTACTTGCCTACCCTACTTGGCAAAAGATGTTGAAAGAAACTCAGCCCAAAACATTAATTGTATGGGGTGCTAAAGACGTAAAATTTAATGCAAACGGCGCTAAAGCCTATTTAAAAGATTTACCCAATGCGGAACTACATTTATTAGATGCTGGGCATTTTGCCGTAGAAGAAAAGACTCGTGATATTGCATTACTAATACTTAATTTCCTCCCATAGTGCTTCGGTAAAATTTAAGCTTTTACAAGTAATAGCTGCAGCGTTGCTTTATAAAAAAAGGAGGACCATCAAAATATTGATAGTCCTCCTTTATAATTTTTTAAATAGGATAGTTATTAGAACTTCCCATTATTATTTTTCCATTCTGTTTTTGGAGGAATTGGCGCTATAACATCCCAATGCTCTACTATAAGTCCGTTTTCTAAACGAAATAAATCATAATAAGCGGTATGTGCTCCTTTTCCAAATTTACCTTCACTAATGCTAAGCACAAAATTGCCTTGCCCTAACACTAAGTGTAGCTTATCATATTCCATCACTAAATTATTGGCTGCGAAATACTGCACAGCTGCTCCAAAACCTTCTAAACCATCTGCTACCGCAGGATTGTGTTGTACATACTCTTTAGGATTGATATAGCTCGTTAATTGATCCATTTCATGCCCCAATAAAACATGTTCAATAAACCCTTTAACAACAGCCTTATTGGCTTCCGTTTTATCTAAATCTGTTAGCGCTGTAGCTCCATCAAATTGTGTTCTTCCACTAGGGTTTGGTTTTTCAACAGGTAATAAGTTATCCCAATGCTCTACTATTTTCCCATCTTCAAAACGAAAAACATCAAAGCCTGCTTTTGGACCAAAAAAGTCATAAGATGTATGGGTAAATACATAAGCACCATCTTGAAAAGCACGAAGTACATCAGCTTTAAAGCCTCCTTCTGGAGCATGTTGCATTACAGCTCCAAAACCTTCTAAACCATCTGCAACGCCTAGATTGTGCTGAATATATTTTGTTGGATTAATATACGAAATTGGTGTTTGATCTCCAGTATTAAAACTGTTTAGCAAAGCAACCACTTTATCTTTATTCGTGAGTGTCACATTTTTTAATGCACTTAATGCTTGGTAACGAATCATAGCTATAGACGTTTGATCCATCATTCCCATAAATTCTTTGGCAATTGGCGCCTGCATAAAATCATTAATTACGGCATCAGAATTTGCTTTAGTATCCCAATACGCTACTACAATTTGCTCTCCCGCTTCATTAGAGCCCGTAATACGTTGTAAAAATCCTTTTTGTTGCTCACTAAATTCCGTGCCAACTTTTTTATTTACCTTTTTAAAGGCTTTGGCATCCGTATTTTCTTTTGTTTCAAAGGTCATTACTTCCGTAAACGTACTATTTGTTGCCGTAAATTTATCTGCGATGGTAAAGCGAGACATTTTCATGGTGCTGCTTTCAATCATACCCGCATAAGTAGCAACAGCTTTATCTGCCATAAATTTATCCATAGAAGCTTTTGCTGCATCAAGAGATTCCCAATACACCATTACCACATATTCCCCTTGCTCATTAACGCCACTTTGACGTCTGATATAACCAGGTTGTTTACTCGTGAATGAATCCTCTATTTCTGCATCAAGTTTATTAAATTCTGCCTCACTTGCCGTAGTTTTTAGCTTAAAGCTTGTGAACTCTAAAACTGTTGTTGGTTCTTTCTTTTCTGCATGGCAACTTGCTATTACCATGGTAAATAGACTAAGTACTATTAATTTTGTTTTCATAATATATATGTGTGTGTTTAGTTAAGAGAAATATTAAAACCAATCTGCTCCAGGATCACCAGGAAAAAATGCCTCTGGAAGCGATAGGAAGAGTCCGCCTTCCGTATAGGTAGGATACAGTAACTGAAGTTCATCAATTACCTGCTGCTGTGTTGTAGCTGTAGTTCCTTCAGAAGTTAATTTTGTGCCTTTGATTAACCCTTGTGCGTCATTTAAATAGGCTATATTTTCATCAATTGCTTTTGCTACATCTGTACGTGACCCATTATGACCCACAAATAAATGTGAATAATTAGAGAATTTACTTTTTAGTACGGCAAGACCTGCTAACCAATTGTCAATTTCATCTTCACCAAGATTCGGGGTGTATTCTCTTAAGTAAGGGTGTGATAAGTTATACACTAAATCTCCTGAAAAGAGTAGCTGGTACTTTTCATTGTAACAATAGCCATTCTCTCCTGTTTCTGCATTTGACACCTTATCAAAGGTAAAGTCTAAGCCTCCTATAGTTTGCGAACCAGTAACACCAATTACTTTGTTTGGATGTAGGCTTGTAAAATCTTCGGTACTGTTCAATTGTTCTGCTACCGTCAGTTCCGCATAGAAGTCTAAATCGGAAAAACTACCTGCTCCTCCAAAATGGTCTCCATGATTATGGGTAATGATAACAGAACCTGGCTTATCAATTGCGGACACGTAAGCTTCCAATTCTACGGCAAAATCTGGAGCTGGACCTAAATCTACAAGGATTAAAGCGTCTGCAGTTTCTACGATCGTAACCGTGTAGGGTGCCGATGCAAAATCAATCGTGTGATAACGCACGGTATCTTCAGTACGTACCTGCACTACTCCAGTAGTAATTAAAGAGGTGGAAGGTGCTGTTCCAAAATCGGTTTTCGTTGGTGCGTCGTCTTCATCATCTGAACATGACACAAAAAATAGTGTGGTAAAAATGGCTAAAAGCCCTAAGGGTAATTTTAAATAGTTCATCATTTTCATTGATTTTTTTGATACGACAAAGTTGCAGTTTGCAAGGCATATCTCAATTATCAAAATGATGACAAAAACAGTAAAAGTATAACCAACTACTTAAACTTGTTGTCTAAATTTTAAGGGAGTAATCTGGGTGTTTTTCTTAAAAAACTTAGTCATATTCGCAGGCTCATCAAAGCCCGTTTTATAACATATTTCTTTTACGGATAAGGAGGTTGATAACAAATATCTTTTGATTTCAATCGTCACAAAATCGTCAATAAAGCCTTTCACTGTTTTACCCGTTAATTTTTTAACGACATCATTTAAAAACTTATAGGATATACGTAATTCTTCTGCGTAAAATTTTGAATTTCTAGTAGTTACATAATTCACTTCAAGTGAATTTTTAAACGTATTAAATACTTCAAGCCAGAGCGTTTTAACACTACTCGTAGAGTGTAATTGTTTAACGCGCTCTGCTTTTATAAGTAATATATGTAGGTAAGCACGTAACATTTCTGCTTTTGCAAAACCACCTTCTAAATTATACTCTACATAAAGGTTTTGGACTGTCTCTAAAAAGATAGCTCCCTCTGTACCTTCCAAGGTCACTAATGGCGTTTCTAAATGGTAATTATATAACCTATCTAAATGAATACTATTAGAAAGGAAGTAATTTTGTTCTAAAAACTGACTGTTTAATAGAATACAAAACCCTTCTATATTTTGAAAATTTTCTGTAAAATGATGTACTTGATTTTTTGCAATAAATAGAATGCTCCCTTTTTTTAATTCGTAAAATTTGAAGTCAACATAATGGGTATAGAAATCTTTTGTAACAATCAATATTAAATAAAACTGAATCTTATGAGGAGAAAATGGATCATGATCTTCCGTTTTATTCAATTGTGCTTGAGTTTGGGCAAAAGTCATTACCTCAATATCCAATGGAATATCTGATTTATACGCTATCTGAGGCAAGGAGCTTATCATAAAGTAAAAGTATGAAATTATTAGCTTCTGCTAGGTTATATCGCTTTTTCTACAAGAGATACGATTATAAAAAAACGTATTCATTAGAATACGTTTTTTTATAATCTGTTCCTACACTTCTAATTTTAGCGTTTTTTATTTAAAAGACTACTTCTCTATCGCTTTAAAGAACTGCATATTGCGTTACATAAGTATCTGTGATATCTTTAAAACTATTAGTACAATAAATATGATCAATACTCTCTTTTAACTCCTCAAAGCCATAATTAAATTGTGCATGGGTTACATACAAAAATACCTTAGTGGCTCCTTGAACTTTAAGTGCTTCTGCTAAGAATTTGAAGGTTCTTCCACCGTCTGCTAAATCATCTACAATCAAGCATTCTTTTCCTTCTACATTGCCTTGAATACTAATTACCGGAGCGCCATTAATTCTAACTTTATTAGAAGGCACTAAATCCGCTGCCAGCTTTTCTGCAATTTCGTGCGTGGTTTTATAAGCCCCTGCATCTGGACTCACCAATACCGGATGGCCTAATGACTTAAAAGTCTTTTCTACATATTGAAAATGAGAAATCATTTCACTATTCGCTATCAATGCTAGAGAAATAGGGCTGTGCGGATGTAAGATAGAAACTTTATCAAACTTCATACTATTGATAAAATTAGCAATGACTTTCAGATCAAAAGATTCTGCTTTATGAAACCGTCTATCGGAACGTTGCCCAATTAAACATAAAATGGTTAAAGTGGCGACTGCATTTTTATGCATGGCATTTTCTGCATCCCAAGCCTCTTTTATAGCAGCTATGGTAAATAAATCTTGATAGCTATTTCCTCTAATCTTAAGGTCTAAATTGCCTCCTTCTATAATTTTGGCGGTTACTTGCCCATCATTAAATTTCTTTATTTCGTATTTCATCTGTAAGATTTTTATTTTGTTCAAATTTTTCAGCTACTTGTTCTAAATAATTTAAGTTTTCAATAGTATTGATCATAAACTGAGGAATGCCTTTTAAACCAAATCTTCCAGCCATTATCCCTGTTGTAATAGAAGCGACTGAATCTACATCTCCTCCTAATAAAACTGATTTCTTCAATGCTTCAAAAGGATTTTTAGAATTCTTAAGTACATATAAAACCGCTCCTGCAGTAAACTTTGAATCTGACGGCACTCCGTTTATTCCAGGCAAAAAATACGGAGCTTGTATGGGTTGACTTCCACATAGAATGGTAAATTCTTCTGTATTCAAGTTTTCATACATACTTAGCTCATTCACTTTTGACAGATATGCTTTGTATTCTTCGTTTAAATTAACCGTACTAAAGCAATAGTCAATAACATGGGCTCTATCTCCTTTTTTTATAAGTACATATTCTGATGCTCTAGCTATACATTGACTGGATAGTACTGCATTTTTATTTGGATGCGTAGCGTTGGCGTTAATAGCGGCATACTCATTAATCAAATCATCCCGCAACAAGCCCAAAGGAACTGATCTCATTGCTGGAGCATTTCCTGGATTAGGTCTATCCCTTTGAAAATCCCGAACTTCTTCTATTGTTTTAGCTCCAGAATAGTACCAACTCATAGAGCCATGACCATTTCTTCCGTATCCCTTTTGAGCTTTACCAAGGTCATATTCTTCTTTCCATTTTTGAACTAATAAATTTTCAGAAAAAAATTCTCCCGAATTTAAGGCGTTTATTAATCCAATAGTCATTTCAGTATCATCTGTATACTCCCAAGCAGTGTAATTTTTGGTAAATACTTCCTTTTTTTCTGGTGCAACTTTTATTTGGTCTCTAGCATTTACAAATTTTGAGAAATCTACATGTTGGCGTATCCAATCTCTATCTTGAAACTCTACTCCCGCTCCAAATGCATCTCCAATCGCTATACCTAAAAGTATTTCCTTTATCATTACAAAAATTTATAGATTCTCATTGATCCGATCTCTTATCTCTTGTAGGTTTACTTGATTCATAAATTTTCCGTCTTCATAAATTACCTGCAATGCTCCTTCGCTTTCTACTGCTGGTGTTACTTGATCTACCAAAACAAACTCTCCATCAACCACATCCACTTTTATCAATCCTTTAGCCGATTTTTTAACTCCGTCATCTGTAATTGGATCTTTGAAAATTTCTCTTCGTTCACCATTTACCACTACAGAGGTAGCTTTCATTGCAAAACCAAAAGTATCTCTAGTATTAAATTGATAAGTAAAAGAACCAATTCCTAAGACAACATTCGTAGTAGCAAAACCTTTATCACTCAAACGTTGACAAATATTCTCTGCTCTTTCTGTAGTAATACTATCCCCGTATATAGCACCAATATGTGCATCTAAAACTTTAAAACCTTGTGCATTTACAGTACCTCCAAAAATATCCCAAAGGAGTTCCACAACACCTTTATCTTTAGGACTTTGAGCGCCAAGTACCGCAGCTTCGCCACAGATAATGTCTACAGGGTCTCCGCTATCTGGTCTAATCACCAATTTACCATCTCTTGCTAAAACTTCTTCTTTTAACTGTGGGAGATATTCCGTAAGTACTTTCCATAAATCCCAAGTATCACTCACCACAGATAATACCCCTGTAGGATACGTATCCATTAAAGCTCTAAATGTACCCAATTCATCATCTTTTGTTCCTGCACACATTACGGAGTGTTCTGTAGCATTCACAGAGCCTACCACAAAGCCTTTGGCATGATAGTAGTTGCGAAGCGTACTAATTACAGGTAAGGTATCTGATCCTAAAAACACTGCTGCGTGGCCCATCCCAGAAGAAACCGCACTTTGTAAACCTCCCATTCCACGCATAGAAAAATCATGCCCTTGAAAATCTATAAAGCCCATATTTTCTTTGTCGGTGGCTAACGTCCATTTTTTGAAAATCCTTTTATAACATAAGGCAATAGATGCAGAAGTCATTGGTTGCCATAACATGGCAGACAAAATAGTTTCTAAAAAGTTTGTAATCCAATAGAATTTTTTATCTGTATTTACCACCGTTACCATAGGTACTCTAATAGGAACCTCTAGTCCTTCTGGTAACGATTTAGCTCTGATAGGTAAATATTGTAAATCATGTAATTCTTCATAATGCGTTACATCATAATCGGTTCCCAGGTATAAAGACAGCTCCTCTTTTAACTCATTGCAGACTTGTGCTTTTGGTTTCGAAAAGAAATTATCCTGAAAATAGTTATGCAACCATTGAAATACATATTGTTGCCCAAAAGAAACTACTTTATCACACCCTTTTGGCGCATATTTATTACTTCTAGGTGTCCAATTAGAATATACTTCTTCTGTTCCTTTTGGATATTGTTGGTGGTGTCCTGTTTTGTATCCGTCTGTTAAAAATAATCCGTTCATGTTATGTTATTTTAAGTTAGTGTGTCTATTGCCTCTGGAAGTGTCTTAAAAGTTGGCGTATGATACCTTTCACATAAAGTAAGCACATAACTACTTTTATAAAACGCTTTAGGACAGACTACATATAATTTTTTAGTATTTACATACAAACCCAACTCTACTAATGATATGGGTGATAATGCTTTGGGAAGGAAATTAAGCAGTATGATATCTGCCATAGCCATAGCGTCTAACTCCCACTCCACATGTTTTTCCATTTGAGTTGCATTTAAAGTATCATGATGCTCCTTCGTAGGATCTAAAAATTGATAGGAATTACGTAAGCTATTAACCACTTGATTTCTCCAATTTATAGTCTGCTTAGATGCCATACTTCCTGCTAAGAAAATATAACGTTGGTCTGATTCTTTTATTGGAAGCGCTGTTTCTGATGTGAATACCATAATCTTTATTTGCGTAATTATGACGCAAATATAAAATGCTTTTAAACATTCCGCAACTTTTATTTGCGTTATTTTCACACAAAATAATTTTAAACCCTTTAAATCTCGAAAATTATGCCTTTTTCCTTAAGCTCAAAATAGCGCTTGTTGTTGAATTTAAACAAGTTAGCAGGTCTACCCGAACCTTTAGAAACTTTCTCATCGAGTTCATCTAAAATATTAAGACTTAGCATCTTTTTTCTAAAATTACGTCGATCTATAGCTCTTCCTAAAAGTGTTGTGTATAGTTTCTCTAGATCAGAGAAGGGAAATTTTGTATCTAATAATTCAAAACCAATAGGCTCATAGGTGATTTTTCCTTGTAACCGTGTTATCGCCATTTGCAGTATTTCTTCATGATCAAAAGACAAACTTGGTAGTTCGGTTATTTTAAACCATTGCACCTCTTCTGCATCAGTTGCTGCTAATATTTTAAATGCACTGGGTTTAATTAAACCAAAGTAAGCCACAGACACGACCCTATTTCTTGGATCTCTCTTTGGATGACCAAACGTATACAATTGTTCTAGGTAATTTATAGCGATACCTGTTTCCTCTTTAAGTTCTCTTGCTACAGCTTCTTCTAAAGATTCTTCTTCTAAAACGAAACCACCAGGAATTGCCCATTGCCCCTTAAAAGGCTCATATTTTCTTTTAATAAGCAATACAGATATGGTTCCTGATTCATAGCCAAAGACTACAGCATCTACAGAAAGTTGAATTGATTGTGGCATACTATGCGTATTTAGTACGCTAATATATACAATAATCAACTGTGATACAATCAATGCTTTGTTTGGATTGCCCACCATGGTAGTTCATCTTATATATTCTATAAAAAAAAACCGTCTCTTTATTAGAGACGGTTTCCTTTTAAAATAGTATAACTAGTTTTCGTTATCGCTTTTTAATAAAGCTTTTGGTCACTTCTTTTTTACCCGATAGTTTTACAAAGTACATTCCCTCATTATAGTTATTTAACGGAATTTCAATGGTTCCTTTTGAGGTGATTTTGTTTTCATACACTACGCTTCCTTGAAAATCTAAGATGGTTACTCTAGAAAAATCTTCTGTATCACCTATTTCAATTTGTATTTTATCACTAGAAGGATTCGGATAGAGCTTTATTTCAGTACGTGCACTCGTAGCATTTATGGCGGTACAAGAACTTTCTAAAGTCCATACTTCCCATTGTCCAGAGTTGGTTGCGGGACTTTGGTTTTTGGTGTACCAGTTATTCTTATAAATATTACCATTAAAAACAACTTGAGTTCCGGCATTTGCATACACAGTATTAGCATTCCATACTGGTAAATCAGTACAGGTGCCACCACCAGGCAGAGTTCCTATGGTAACCGCAACTGCTGTACTTGTAGTCTTAGCCCCAGCATTGTCTGTTGCTATAGCCGTTAACGTATAAGATCCTGAAGTTGGATTCCAGTTTTGCGTATATGGACTACTCACGTCTGTACCAATAAGACTCCCATTTGCATAAAATGCTACTTGAGTTATTGTGCCATCCGCATCCGTAGCTGTAGCTTTTACTTGAATAGTCGTTCCGGCTGCAGAAGAGCTGTTTGCTGCAGGACTTGTTATGCTTACGCTAGGCTCTTGGTTAGTCGTACCACCACCAGTACCCGTATCTGAGCAATACTGTTTCCAGTTTTTGACAATACTTTTTACTTTAGTCCCTGATGCTGTTAAGTTACTAGCGGCCCAACCACCAGTGGTACTGGCACCTGGATTTAAAACAGAAGCGCCTTCACTTTTATCATGAAGAGACCAATTAGCATGCGTAATATTATTAGTAGCTAGAAAAGACATCCAAGCATCAGTAGACGCAGTATCTACATTACCATTACCACTCGCTTCTACACTACCCCATTCTGTTACCATAAGCGCAACACCATTATTCAAGGCTGTTTGTGCTTTTTGACGCAGACTTTCTTTATGCGTAGCCGCATAAAAATGTAATGTATATGCAATATTAGTGGTACTGGTAATAGGATCATTTGAAGCAATATCTACATCCTGAGACCAAGTAGATGTTCCAACAATAATTAAATTATCTGGATCTATCGCTCTAATGGCCGCAGATACTCTTTCTGCATACGGCTTAATAGTATTAGACCAAGATACTTGTAAAGGCTCATTGTAAATCTCATAAATTACATGTGGATTGTTGCCGTAGGTTTGAGCCATTTCTTGGAAAAAAGAAATCGCAGCAGCTTCATTATCCTCTGCATGATGAGAATGCCAATCTATGATGACATAAATACCTTTTGCTATAGCAGCATCTACTACCGCTTTAACTCTGTTCTTATTCTCAGTAGGATTACTCAAATACCCACCAGAATCTTCTACTCCCATTGCTGCTCGCACAATAGTAGTATTCCAATCGGCCGCCAGCCAATTTACAACATCTGCGTTGTAATACTTTTCTGCTCCCCATCCGGAATTGGACCAGAAAAAACTATTTCCAGCAAAACTTACAGGGTTGTTGTTTTTGTCTACAATCCTATTCCCACTTACGCTTAAACTACCGTGAACCGCTACGGGTGTAGAGGAACAATAATTTTGAGCTTGTAAGACTACGGAACTACACAGCAGACTTGTGAAGAATAAACAGGCGTTTACTCTTTGTTTAAAGTTACTTTTTTTCATGATATTGGGGTTTTAATTAGACACTAAGCTAATTGATATTTTCTCTCTATCAAAAATAATAGTTACTAAAATCTCTACAAATTCGCCTATACCTCATATCCTATAGGCTGATGGCCTACCTTAAAAAAAGAATGTTATTTGACTACATATTAAATAAAAAAAGCCCATCTAAATAAATAGATGGGCTTTTGTAAAACTTGAAGTATATATTAAATAACTTTTACGTTTACTGCGTTTAAGCCTTTGTTTCCTTCTTGAAGATCAAATTCAACAACGTCGCCTTCGCGTACTTCGTCAATTAATCCTGAAATGTGTACAAAGTGATCTTTTTCAACACCTTCTTCTGTGATAAATCCAAATCCTTTAGTGTCATTGAAAAATTTTACTGTTCCTTTACTCATGGTAATGTAATTAAATTTATAATACTTATTAAAAGACAAAGGTCGTGCCATTTTATTAATAAACAACATATTACGGGCTTTTTTAACTGTTTTTTATTACGAGGGCTCTGATAGCGCTAGTTACAAGTGTAAAAAACTTTTCTAAATCCCCATAATTAATAAAAATATGCTAAAATAAAGGAATTACATGGGCAGATACTTATTTTTGCGGTCCATAAAAACGACTCCGTTTTTCTTAGCATCGCTATTTTTTGAAACTATACAACTATGAATTTTGAACACCTTTTATATACTTATTTAATAGAGTTAGGATTATCTCACAACTCTTCTAAATATTTAAACATGCTTACACTACTGGTAGCACTTTTACTTTTAACTGTGCTGGTAGATTTTGTTCTTCGAAAAGTTTTAATACAACTATTCACCCAATTCACCCTTAAATCAAAAACCAATTTTGATAATTTATTGGTAAAGAATAAAGCTCCACGCAGCATTGCACATATCATTCCATTAATCATAGCGCTAGAACTAATTCCCTACGTGTTTATAGATTTCCCCTATTTTGAAAATCTTGTAGAAAAAGGTTTGCAAGTATTTGCTATTATTTTAACCTTATGGATTGTTCGTAGTTTTTTAAATACACTTAAGGATTACTTTAAAACCTTAAACAGTTTAAAAGATAAACCTATAGATAGTTACATACAGGTATTTATGATTTTTGCATGGCTTCTAGGAATCATGTCTGCCTTTGCCATTATCACAGGAATAGAATTTATCAAATTTATTACCACCATTGGTGCTGCTTCAGCAGTAATTATTTTAATATTTAAAGATACTATTTTGGGTTTTGTAGCCAGTATTCAAGTATCGATTAATGATATGGTCCGAATTGGGGATTGGATTACTTTTGAAAAATATGGGGCAGACGGTGATGTTATTGAAATTAACCTCTCTACAGTTAAAGTTCAAAATTTTGATAAGACCATCACTACTATTCCCACGTATGCATTAATATCCGACTCCTTTAAAAATTGGAGAGGTATGGAAATTTCTGATGGGAGACGTATAAAAAGAGCTCTCCATATAAAACTAGACAGTATTAAATATCTAGCAAAAGAAGAAATAGAGCAACTTAAGAAAATTGAATCCATAACTACCTATTTGGAAACTAGACAAGAAGATATAGATACTTATAACACCAATCATAACATTAACAAAGAATTGCTATTAAATGGTAGAAATCTTACGAATATTGGTGTCTTTAGAAAGTACATAGAAACCCACATAGAAAATCATTCTGGCATCAATAAAGACATGATGATTATGGTACGCCAATTAGCTCCTGAAGCTCATGGAATTCCTTTAGAAATTTATGCCTTTAGTAGTGATAAACGCTGGCAGAATTATGAATATATTATGGCAGATATCTTTGATCATATCATTGCTGCAGTACCTTATTTTCATTTAGAACTCTTTGAGCTTCCTAGCAATTCAAGCTTTGTAGCCCCTAAAAAAAGCTCAGACGCATAACCTTTCATCGTTTGGCATAAAAAAAGTCCACCCTTTTGAGGTGGACTTTAGAACTAGTGTTTGTTACGTTTCTTATTTTAATAAGAACGCTTCTTTTTTGAAACCGTTGTTAAATTTTACGTTGCTGAATGTGAAAACTCCCATTGGAGAACCATCAGGCCCAAATCCTTTACGAACCGTAGATACTAAAATACCATCAATAGTTTCATAAGTTAAGGTCATTTTCAATACTGGCTTATTAATACCCCATGCTGGCAATGAGAAGTAGAATTGATCTACTAAATGTGTTTCAGGATTAAAGAACAAGATGTATTCATCATTCTGCTCTTTTTTAGTAACCTCAGAACTATAAGTTAAGCTTACCTTATCATAAGTAATGTTACCTACTTTTTCAGTTCCTAAAAATTTATAATTAGCACCCTCATTTTTTAGTTTGTACATCATGGCAAACCAATAAAAGTTTACTTCACGTAAAAATTTCGTACCACCAATCGCTTTAGGATCCGTTATTGCTTTACCTTCTAAAGTTAATGCAGGGATACCATCTACTAATGATTGTACGGCCGTTCCTTTTTTACCAGGTAGCACGTTAAGGTCATGTTGCGAGTAAGAAGCCCATGATTGTTCTCCATTAAAGATATGACGCTCTAACGAGACATCTTTCCCCTTCTCAAAGTTATCATAGACATAGGTAAACTCTACATCTTTTTTAGTCGACAATTTTTTGTATCCACCATTTACAGTTTCTAGGGCATCTAATAATGCTGCTGATTTAGTATCTGTATTTTGCGCTGAAATAGAAAAGGTAAAAGCAAATGCTACGATAGCACTTGCAAGGGTGTTTTTAAATGATAATTTCATAGTTAAAGACATATAAGTTATTTATGAAGCGATTTAGTCGCCGCTTCTAATAGAACTTACATTTAAAATTGCCATGAAGCACCAAGAGCAAAAGATCCTTTATAACCAAACCCTAACTCTGCAAAGGCTGCTACCTTTCTCCCTACACGAAATCCTAAACCAGTTAATTGATATGATATATTTGATTCAAACGCTTCACTTGTGAAATAGGCAATACCTAAACCAGAGTACATTTGAAATTTAGGATTTGAGATATACCTATAATCTGCCTCTATAGCGATGCTGAAATTGGAGAAATTTTGTCCTGAAGTTTGTTCAAAATCTAAAAATCCAAAATATTCGATTTTATTGATTTTTAGGTTTTCATAACTTACAGAGCCTCCAAGCATAAACCGATTATTTACGGCATATTTATAACTTAAAATGGCCACCCCACTACTCTCAATTTCAGAATACGAAATAGATGATAATGCTGTAGAAATTGAAACATCGTAAAATTAATAAATTTTATAAATACTGTTAGAGCCATAGCCTAAACTCAATTCGCTTGTGCCTTGAGCTTGCGCTTGCGTATTTGTAATACAAGCCAAATTGATTAGTGCAAGTGTGAAAATAATTTTTAATGATTTCATAAATTTGATTATTTGTTATCTGTTATTGGTTACATTTTTTACTGGGGGAGCATTAAAAAAAAGAGTCCTAACGATTTAACTAGAACTCTTTTTTAGCAAACACTATGAAAATCATTCCCCCGAAGATTTACATAATTCTTTATAACTTAATTCTGCTTTCTAATCCTATAACTCACCGTACTTTTTCTTGAACGTTAGCTGCCAATAGCTACCACATTCTAAAGGCTTTTCTAAACTTAGGTTCCATAAATCACTGGTAATAAAAAGTACTTCTAGGGTCATTATCATTCTAGTTTAAATCTTAATGCAAGCTATTTATTAGGCAGCTTTCTTAAAATAAGTAGTAAGGTCTATTACTACGTAGGGGTACTAGCTTTTAAGAATGAAGAAAGAAGAGCATTATTGAAAATCAATTTCGGCCGTAACACCAATAATAACAGGCATTTCAAGCTTACACATCAGCATCTACAAATAGTTAAGACCCTAAAAAACTCGTATTTATCCTCGTACTAATTGGGTGGTCCTGAAAACTAAAAGTCCGATTGTCTATAAATTTTGCGTTATTTGTTTCTAAGAGAAAGGCCCAAATGCATCAAAAAAATTTTGATGTTTAGACACCTAAATAGAAGTAAAAGAACCTATGAAAAGTACTTTCCTTTGCATTATGTTCATCTTTTTCACCACCGGTGCATTTGCTCAAAACACAAGTATAGCAGAGAAAATTTCACAATTCAATGCTAAGATTAAACATACAGAGAAGGGAGAACGGCTGCAGTGGATGGATAGCCTACACCAAGTAGTTTTTGAAAAACCCACATTGCATTATGATAGTATAGCGCAGCAAACCATTTCTTTTGCGATTGAATTAGATTCCCTGTCACATGCCGCAAAAGATTTAACTGACTTAATTTATTACCATGTATACACCAGTAAATCTCCTGCAGAAGCTATTGTATTGTTTGATACATATGCTCCCCAATTGCAAAAACTAGAACATGACTATACTTGGGCAGAATTACACTTGTACACGGGAGATGGATACAACTTTACGAACAATTTAGAGCAGGCTATTGCCTTTTACAAGAAAACAATCTCACTGGGTACTGCTTTAAAAAAAGAACGCATTGTTGGGCTTGCTAAATTGTATCTGGGTTTTGTATTAACGGATACCGGTAAATTTGCAGAGGCCTCTTTAAGTTTTAGAGAAGCTTCCCTAATTTATACCAAGTTAAACGACACCACCAATGTGCTCTCCGCTAAGAACGGATTATCTATTCTCTACAGCAAAAATGCTTTTTACAGAGAAGCGCAGAAAGAGCGCGAAGAAGCTATTACCATTGCTCAAATGAGCAACAACTATAACATGCTAATCCCCCTATATGCTAATGCTGCGGAAGATTATAAGCGGATGGGAAATAGGGTAAAACAAATAGCGTATTTAAAAGCATCTTTAGCGGCAAATACCAAGGACCCTAAAATGTTTTACCTCAGAGCTCCCCTACTTGCAGCCATCACCAATGCTTATGCAGAGAGTGATAGCATAGCACTTGCTGATAAAAGTTTTAAAAGCTTAAAGGCCATCTATGAGAACGATAAAACGGCACAAAATACGCGGCACTATATTGATGCAAAAAAGACACTATCATTTGAACAAGGCTACTATAAAGAAGCTTTAGTCCATGGAAAAACATTTTTAGCTTTTCAAAAAGAGCGAAAAAAGAAGGAAGACATCATGTTAGCTGAAGAATTTTTAGCAAAAACTTATAGGGCTTTAAAAGATACTATTGCGAGTAATATCCATTTGGTACAGTACTACGCCATAAAAGATTCTATTGCTAATGTTCAAAATATAAAATCTTTAGCCTACTACCAAACGCTCTACGAAACAGAAAAAAGAGATCTTAAAATTGAAACTCAAAACTCAAGCATTGATATCTTACATCTTGAAAATGAGAACAAAACGCAAATATTTCTCTTTAGTGCACTGGTTTTACTTTTACTTTTTGGGGACTCAACTTCTACCGTTCTTTTATCAATGCTAAAAAAAGAGGAATTGCACAAAAAGTGTTCTCTCAAAAACTTATAAAAACACAAGAGCAAGAACGTACGCGGATTGCAAAAGAGCTGCACGATGGCGTAGGGCAACAAATTACATTGCTTAAAATGAAAGCTCAGAAAACTAACCAAAAAGAATTTGTGAAATTAGCACACAATGCTCTAGAGGATGTCCGAAATATTTCTAGAGGCTTGTACCCTGTAATATTAGCCAAATTAGGACTTACAGAAAGTATCAAACAATTACTATTAAACATAGATGAAGAAACAGATTTGTTTGTATCGGTTGAGATTGATCCTATAGATTCTTACTTTAATGCTACGGAATCCCTTAATTTTTATAGATTTATACAAGAATCGGCACATAATGTTTTAAAACATGCGGCAGCAAAAACATTAATTGTGACCATTATAAAAGAAAACAACGCTCTACAGGTTTTCATTAAAGATAACAGACAAGGATTTGAGCTTAGTAAACAAATAAAACAAAGTAGTTTAGGCTTAAAAACAATGGCAGAACGAATTAGTATGCTCAAGGGAAGTTTTATAATTAAAAGTAAAAAATCAGAAGGCACCACCATCACAGTACAAATACCAATCACCTAAATGACAAACGCCATTACCTTAGTTGTAGCAGATGATCACCCTCTTTTATTAAAAGGTTTAATAGATGAACTTAAAGCGTACAATTACAGTATCTTAGCAACCGCAGAAAACGGAGCTCAAGCACTCGATAAAATAATGCAGTTTCAACCGGTTATTGCCATTTTAGATGAAGAAATGCCTATGCTTACGGGGTTTGAAATTATAAAAAAATGTAAGGAACAAAATATAGCAACCAAATTTATCATCCTTACGTCCCATAAAGAAAAGGCCTTTGTGTATAAAGCAAAAACCCTAGAAATTTCTGGATATATTATTAAAGACGAACCTTTTCAAGAGCTACATAAATGTATTCAGAGTGTACGTATGGGTGTACCTTATTTTAGCACACTTTTTAGTGATGTCTTTGAAAATGAAGTAGCACCGCAATTAAAAAAAATAAAATTATTATCTCCTTCAGAAAGAACCATTCTGCGTTTGGTCGCTCAAGAAAAATCTTCTAAAGAAATTGGAGTCCTCTTAAGTGTTTCATATAGAACCGTAGAAAAGCACCGCGCTAATATTATTGCCAAATTAGGGCTAGTTGCTGCAACAGATGCGCTACTCTTATGGACCAAAGAGCATAAAGAGTTTTTAGAAAACATTTAACTAATTCATCCGCAATCAACCAAGTTTTTATTTGCTTAAGAGAAGGTGTCGTTTTTTCTAAAGACTATCCAATGGTAGAATATTGTACGTACTTATCTAATTATCGTTTAGGCAATAATAATTTATGAATGAATTTTAGTTTTTCTACTACCGGAGGGGTAATGACAAAAGGATACACATCTGGCACCCCCATAGCCCTATTGATACTGTTGACCGCAAAAGATAACGGTACACAGGTCCGTACAATAACATCAAAGTCTTCTTTAGTATATGGATCAAAAGATACTTTAGTTTTCATTATCCTAAGTTTCTTAATAGGCTTCACATTTATACCGAAAAAGTAAGCAGTCTCCACCATATCCATAATGTGAAGATAATGTGCCCAAGTTTCTGCCCAATCTTCCCAAGGATGTGAAGTAGCATACTTACTAATATATGATTTTTCCCAATCTTTAGGCGCACCATTCTTGTAATATGCAGTTAACGCATCTCCATAATTATATTGTTCATCTCCGAAGATAGCTCTAAACTCAGATAAAATATCCTGATTAGTATACACCAACTGGTTCCAGAAATAATGCCCAACTTCATGTCTAAGATGCCCTACAAGCGTCCGGTATGGTTCTGAAAGTTGCTTTCGTATTTGCTCTCTCTTAACAGAGTCGGCCTCTTTTAATAAGATGGTAACCACACCGTTAGCATGACCTGTCATTAGTTTAGGATCATCCTGCTGTGATACAAAATCAAAACACAAACCGTTTTCATGGCGCAATTTACTCTTTAATAACAAACCTGTTTTTTGCAGTTGATAAATCAACCGATGCTTAGCAATCTCTAAATGTTGCCACTTTTCAAAATTTTCTACATCTGAAAGATTTGGTATGATTCGGTTAAGCTGACAAGCACTACAATAGTCTTCTTTACAACTTTTTTTAAGAACCCAATTACAAACATTGTATTCTTTATTTTTACAATATTTATATTCTATATTTTGACGATCAGAAAATAAAGACATTTCATTAGGTTTGAAAGTCAACATCTTGCGATCTTTAGCTCTAAATCCTGTTAAATGTCCACAATTTTCACACGAATAATTTTCAAAAAAAACAGAGTGGTTGCAGTTACCACATTGAAATACTTTCATTTAAATTAGATTGTATTATTTTTTAATATACAAAGGGATAGTACCATTGACATTTTATAAATACAAAATGGTGACAAAAATAAGCAGAATATTATTACTAAATTATAATTTTTTAATGATTAATTGTGTATTTAGCTTTGAATTAGCGCTACCTCTGATACCTCCGGAAACAGGCATAGTATGCTGATAGTGGGCACTTGAAGCAAGAGGAAAATGAGTGTTCCCTGTAAAAATACCATGACTCGGATCTAAACCAAACCAACCAGTACCTGGTAAATATACATCTACCCAAGCATGGAGTTCGTATGCAGGCGCTATCATATCGAAATAATAATAACCACTAGCAAAACGTGCAGCAATACTTTGCTGCCTTAAAATGCTAATCAGCATCCAAGATAAGTCTCTACACGAACCTCTTTTTAGTTGAAAAGTTTCCTCTGGCATAAATGGGGCTCCCTCTGCTCTATATTCAACACTAAAATCATCATGCAAATGTTTGATAAGATTAGTAAGATATGAAATGGTGTTAAAGTTTGAACGCTTCAAAATAGATAAAGCATAATCAATTAATCCCTTTGAAATTGGTAGTAGTTCTAATGCAGAAAAAAGTAATTTTTTCTGCAAGTCATTATATTGAAAAGGTAATGTATTAAAACTTTGTGGATATATTAAAAAATTAAAAGGATTATAAAATTTTGTTTGAAGAACACTTTCTGCTCTAATGGTTAATTGAGTTGTCATACCTTCAAACCAGCAAAATTCTACGACATTGTTATCTTCATCTTGTACTATTTTATGACCTACGGGTTGTGGGTGAATTGTGGTTATAAAATCAGAAACATCAACGTAAGAAGTTTGGCATGGACGGAATCTTAGATAATGAGGTTCTAAAAAAACTTCTGAATCAAATAGATAAGTTGTGACATGTGTAATTTTGAATTTCATTTCGTACCTATTTTAATACTAACTTAATAAAGGTGATGTAGTAATGATGATTTTCGTTTAAGTGGCTATTTGATTTTCAATGGTAAAGAAAGATTCATAAACTGCTGTAGATATTCCATTTAGTTTTTTCTGAATATCATCAAGATATTCATGCATGCCTCCAGAAATAATCTCATTTATCGCTGTATATTCTAGTTGTGATTTTAAAGCTCCTAATTGTTTTTGAGCACTATTACTAAATCCAAAAGAACTCCCCGATAGCGTAATAAGAGATTGCTCGGCTCTAATTAGGCAAGCTAGTATAGATCTAGGAAATTCTGTATCTAAAATTAAAAATTCTGCTATACTTGCCGAAGTTAGTTTCCCGTATTTCTTTCTATACATATCATAAGCACTGACCGACTTTAAAAGTGACGACCACTGAATTAAATCTAACGAAGAACCCACCTCATTAGGAGAGTCTAACAAGAGATGATATTTCGTATCTAAAACCCTAGATGTTTTATCTGCACGTTCAATTGCTTGTCCTAACTTACCAAAATGCCATCCCTCATTCCTTGAAATAGTAGCATCATACATACCATAAAGTAATTGACACCCATTTTTAACGTTAGTAAAAAATTCTCGTAAATTATTTTCTTTGTGACACTTGTTTTCTAAGCCTGCCTTAACTAGATAGTTTAATGCATTAATTTGCTCCCAAAATTCTTTCGTTATTTCAGGGCGTATGGCTCGTGCATTTTCTCTTGCTTTTAGAATGCAATTGTAAATAGAGTTTGGGTTTTTTTCATCAAAAGCTAAAAAATAAATCACCTTAGATTTAGACACTTTTGTGTTTAGTGATTTATACAATTCCCAATCTCCAGTAATCACTACAATAGGTTTCCATTGTTGTTCTTCATCAGGCGGCATTTCTAGAGATAAATTATAATTTACATCCATAAAGCGCGCATAATTTTCCGCGCGTTCTAGATACCTATTCATCCAATATATTGTGTTCGCTACTCTACCAAGCATAATTTTTTAATTTAATGATTTAATACCCATGTATCTTTACTTCCGCCACCCTGTGAAGAATTAACTACAATTGATCCTTTTTTTAGTGCTACACGTGTTAATGCTCCTGGGATAATTTTAATATCATCACCATAAAGAGCATATGGTCTTAAATCAACATGTCTTCCCTCTATTGTATTTTCATCGGTAATGGTAGGCACTCTAGACAGGTTGATCATAGGTTGTGCTATATAATTCCTAGGATTATGTTTAATTTTCTCAATGAATTCCTGCTGTTCTTTTTTTGTAGATTTTGGACCTACAAGCATTCCATACCCCCCAGAAGCATCTGTTTGCTTAACTACTAAATTGTGTATATTTTCCAGAACATATTTGCGGTCTTGTTCTTCATCACAGATGTATGTTTTTACATTTGGTAAAATCATATCCTCTCCTAAATAGTACTTTATAATCCTTGGAATATAGGCATAAACGGCTTTATCATCTACTACGCCTGTTCCCGGCGCATTAACTAAAACCACATTACCTTTTAGATAGGCATTAAATAATCCTGGCGTTCCCAAAACTGATTTTTTGTTGAACGCTAAAGGATCAATAAACTCATCATCTACACGACGGTAAATTACATCTACACGTTTCAAACCATTGGTTGTAATGATATAAACAATTTCATTTTGCACAATTAAATCTTTACCTTCTACCAACTCTGCACCCATTTGCTGCGCCAGATAAGAATGTTCAAAATAGGCAGAATTATATATTCCAGGTGTTAGTACAACTACCGTTGGGTTTTCTGCATCGGTAAGTGATTCTAAGGTATCTCTTAAAATATGGGTATAGTCATAGACAGACTTTACCCCTAGTTTTTCAAATAACTCAGGAAAAGTACGTTTTAAAATCTCTCTATTTTCTAACATATAGGATACTCCAGAAGGACAGCGCAAATTATCTTCGAGTACGTAGTATTGACCATCTCCGCCCTTAATTAAATCAGACCCTGTAATATGACACCAAATATCTTTTGGAGGCTTAAAACCTTCTAATTCTTTCAAATACGAATTACTTGAAAAAATCATCTCTTTAGGAATTATTTTATCCTTCAGAACCTTTTGATCATTATAAATATCTTGAATAAATAAGTTAAGTGCTTTAATACGTTGCTGCAAGCCTCTTTCTAAATGAGTCCATTCTTTATTATCAATAATTCTTGGAATAATGTCTAAATGAAGAATACGTTCTACGCCCTGATTGTCATCGTACACATTAAAAGTCATTCCCAAAGATAGTTGTGCTCTATCTGTAGAATGCTGAAGTGTGCTTAGCTTTTTCGGACTCATTTTTTGAAGTCGTTCTAAGAACAATTTGTAATTTGGCCTAACGTTATTATTTTCATCAAACATTTCATCATAAAACCCTTTGGTTTCGTAAGCTGAGAAATCTAATTTTGGCATGAAAAAAAGTGTGGATTTATTCCAGATTTAATACACCTTTCTCTTGCTGAAAATTCAGCTTAAAAAAAAAGATTAGTTGTAAATTAAAAAAGGAGTGATTAAAAAAAGTACATACTACCCATTGCAGTATATGACCTCAATATACAAAAATTAAGGGAATATCCTACACATTTACCACATAAGCTATGATTATTGCACCACTTAAGCACAAAGTTCTCAAAAAGCAATAATTACTTAAATGATAGTTTTACCGTGAATTTATTTTAGATCTAAGCACCATTGCTAATGACATATTAAAAACAGTAGAGTATCAAATGCCTGTTGCAAACTTGTTATATTTTTTAAAAAAAAATTGCACCTAGAATACATAGAGGTAACTAGATACTACTAAACAACTTGAGATTAATTTATAAACAGCAATATCAAAAATACAACTCTTGCTATCTTAAGGGAAATTACCTCACAAAAAAAGCTCCTAAATAAGAGCTTTTTTTGTGGACATTCTTATTTTTATTGACTCAAATCGGCCTCGAACCAAAAGTCTATAACGATTTCTTTAGGCCTTTGGTTTTGATCTGGACGATCTCCACCTTGTGATCCACCTTGACGACCACCTCGGCCTCCGCCACCAGGTCCACCACCTTGCCCCCCACGTGCACCTTGTCCGCCACCACCAAAACTAATATTTGATGCCGTATTCTCCTCTCGTTCTATTTTAGTAGTCACTACTCCTATGGTCAATTTTGATAAATCTACAGGAGGTGTACCAATATTTTTCTTAGGTATCATGAGTTCATAATGTAAAACATTCGCCTCCTTATCATAGTTATATGCCATACTGACCCCCAAATTATTCAGGTCTAAATGAAATTCTTGAGACAAATCAGGATTTGTATAGCGCGCCATTTTTGACATCCCCCCAAGTTCTGCTAAAATATCTGGACCTCTTTCGCCTTCTTCTTCTTCCCGTTCTTCGCTGGTTCCACGAGCATTGTCATTTCTATTAGGTTTCCCTTGTGGTACTTCTATTTCAGAAGGGTATTGAATAGCGACATTCTTTTTACGTTTGCCTTTCACATCAAAATATATAGAAAAACCACGGTGCAACATAGAAAACATTGTTGCTTCATCGGTAGTATTTAATTGTACGTAGATGTTCTTAGCATCCATGGTACTGCTATAATTTATAGTACCATCAGTATTTTCAGAAGGTCCTTGCGCTTGAATTTTGAATAGCCCAAACATTCCTAGAATACAAAGGGACAACTTAATTTTATGGAAAATAAATTTCATTTTTACTTCTTAAATTAGGTGTAATTTGCCCTAAACATATCAAATAATAGCAAACCAATAGTTTACTTTCAGTGAACAGCCCGTAGTTCTTTGTGAACACGGTATAATTACCTATTCGTTTAAATTAGTTCTCCGCCGTCATCCTCCAATAATCCTAACAGGAATCCTTATCTTTACAGGCACAATACTGATGATGAAACAATTTTGCAACAGATAAAAGCATACTTAGATCAAATAGCGAAAATATCGCATGAAGATTGGGACTATTTTACGTCTAAATTACAAGGGCGTGTTATTCCTAAGAAATCTATATTTTTAAAGGTCAATGAAATAGAAAATCATATTTCTTTTATTGAATCTGGAGTGGTGCGTTTATATATTCCAAAAGAGAATCCTGATAAGGAAATCACATTTGGTTTTAGTTTTGAAGACCAGTTTATAAGTGCGTATGATTCTTTTTTAACGCAACAACCTTCTGCCTATCAATTACAAGCATTAACAGAAACTACATTGTTAAGTATTACATATGATGATTTGCAAGAGGTTTATAAAAATACACAAATAGGAAATCTTATTGGGAGACTTACAGCAGAGCGTCTCTTCTTATTAAAATCTAAGCGAGAGCAGAACTTATTGAATCTCAACGCGGAAGAACGTTACATGAAATTATTCAAAGAGCGCCCAGAGCTTTTAAAAGTAATTCCCCTAAAATACATTAGCTCCTATATTGGTGTTACCGCTCAGGCCTTAAGCAGAATTAGAAAGCGTTTATAGTACGTGTTTTATTGACTTAGGTTCATTGTTTTGCCAAAAACAAGCCAGTACCTTTGTAAATAAAAGTTATGGCAGTAATCCTATTTGTTTTAGTGCTTTGGTATGGAGGTTTGTTTTTTCAATCGTTCTTTCTACACCGTTATGCAGCACACCAAGTATTTACCATGTCTAAAACCATGGAACGAATTACCTTTATATTAACCTGGATTTTTCAAGGCTCAAGTTACTTAAGTGCCTATGGTTATGGCGTAATGCACCGCATGCACCATGCGTATACCGATACGGATAAAGATCCTCACTCCCCTTCTCACGATCCTAATTTATTTGCGATGATGTGGCGTACAAAAACAATCTATCAAGACATCAATAAAGAACGCATTGCTGTAGATCAACGTTTTACCAAAAATGTACCGCAATGGAAAGCTTTTGACAAATTCGCTAGTTCCCGTATTTCTAGAGTATTATGGATTAGTTTGTATGTACTTTTCTTTGTTTTCTTTACTACCGCAGCTTGGCAATGGGCATTACTTCCTATCACCTTCTTAATGGCACCTATTCACGGCGTTATTATTAACTGGTTTGGCCACATCTATGGCTATGTAAATTTTCAAATGAAAAATACAAGTAAAAATTTATTCCGTTTTGACTTTTTAATGATGGGCGAAGGATACCACAACAACCACCATAAATATGCTAGTAGAGCTAATTTTGGAGTTAAATGGTACGAGATAGATGTCACTTATGTTATTATAAAACTCTTAAATGCTTTTGGCATTATCCAATTAAAACCTATCCCCTTAAAAGATAATTAATTTCAAATAGTTCTTAATTAAAGGACGTTTATAATTAGCTAAAAAATACATAATATAGAAGTGCAACAAATCAGCAACTCTATTTTATGGATTTTTTAGTTATATCTAATTTTTTCTTGTGACATCTACGGTAACCGTCATATGTTGACCTCCTCCTGAATAAACGATTCCTTTTAAAGGAACAACATCTGAAAAATCACGTCCTTTGGCTACGCGTATATGTTGATCTGATACTAAAAGATTATTAGTAGCATCAAACTCTACCCAACCTATGTCAGGTATATATAAAGACATCCAAGCATGAGAAGCATCTGCTCCTGCTAACTTGGGTTTCCCAGGTGGAGGAATAGTTTCAATATATCCACTTATATATCTAGCAGACAACCCAATAGAACGAACACAAGCCAAACCAAAATGCGCATAATCTTGGCATACTCCCTTTTTATGTTTGAACACTTCTTCTAAAGGAGTACTTATTTCCGTGAAGCCGGGCGTAAATGTAAAATCAGTATAAATTCGCGTGTTTAATTCATGCATTGCTTCCATTATTGGCCTATTTGGAGTAAAAGACACTAATGCATACGCACGTATAGCTGTTAAGAAGGTGACATGAGGCGATTCTAAATAAAACTGTCGGATGTCATTAGAGGTATCTATAGATTGCAACAACTTAACTACCGATTCCCAAGCAGGTGTTTCGGCAGGATTTATAGATAACCACGTTGGCGGATGCACTGTAATTTCATTGGTACTTTCAACGACAAGCTTTTTGTGGGCTTTTTGCAGTGAAAAATAGAAGTACTTATTTTCAAAAAAATCTTCTCGTTCCATTATAAAATTAGGCTCGGGATCAATAGTGCATTTAGAGGAATTGATTTCCTGTAAAGTATTATTACCACTTACCTGAAATACGATATTATGGCATAACGAAACCATAGATTGGTATTCGTATACTGTTTTATGTTTCACTTCGTAAATCATATTTCTGGAATTTTAGTGCTTACAAAACCAAATGTAGTTTCCGTATGGTTAAAATATTGACTTACAAATAAACCCGAAGCATCTCCAAGCAACTGTTCTAATTTTTCCATTAATAGGATTAAGTCTTTTCTAGACCCTGACTTTTTCTTTCCTTTTTTTAACAGATTAGGTTCACTTAAACGAACCAATGTTGTTGCTTCTAATAGCTTTTTTTGAATTAAACTCAACTGTACTCCAGACGTTTTTGGCATGCGATTTACACGCTTTTCAAGTTGTGTAATTTGATACACTACAGATCGCGGATTCAATTCATTTAACAATAACAATGTTAATGTATTGGTGAATTCAATAGTAGATCTATACATATAACGATACGTAATTAAACTTTCGTTATTAATTAACACACATTCTAAGAGCGATTTTTCTGTTTCGCTGTCCAACTCCTTAGATAGGATGTTTTTTAAAAAAGTACAAGTCATATAAGAAGATTCTAGATCACTTCCTATGCACTGCAAATTCCAAGAAACATCTCTTGTCATCGTATCTACCCGTAAGCCATGATATGCCATAAGCCGTATAATCAAGCCATCTAAAATATAACTAATATCATTGATTCTAGTGCTTTCTTTAAGCTTGTTACTTTCCTCGGAAATATGATCTAGTATGCGCCAACTATCGAGGCCTAGACGGTCACGTACCGCATAGGCGTTACGTAGAAATGCTTGTAAGGAATGATTCAAGGAACCTGCCTTCGTTACATCAGTAATTACAGAAATGAGTTCTTTTTCAGGATTTACTAATGTTTCTTTATCTTCAAAACCTGGCAATAATAAGGTGATATTAGAAAATGATTTTAATAAAGAGCAGAGTACTACATCTTTTTCAACATTTAAATTATCCTCGGTTTCATAGTATTTCTTTATAATAACCCGTGCCAACCGTACTAGAAAAATGGAACGTTCTACATACCTCCCTAACCAGAATAATTTTTCTGCTGTACTACTAGGTAGTACATTTTCGGTTTGCGGAATTTTATTTGGTACAAGATCTGATTTCGTGTCTTTATCCATACCAAGTACCCAAGTGTCTTTACTAATCCCTCCTGCTTGGTTAGAAACTATAAACGTACCTTCGTCCGCAGAACTTCTGGTTAACCCACCCGGCATCACTTGGTATGAATTGTTCGTTGTATCTGCCACAACATAACTCCTAAAAACAGCATTCCTAGAGGCTAATTGCCCATAAATATATGAGGGTGTTGTAGAAAAATTTACCCTTTCCTGACCTACATACAAATAAGGCCTCATATTAATCTCATTCTTCAAGGTTGCTATCTGTTGCTCATCTAATGATGACCCGTACATGGCACTACTTGTATCATCACTATATATTTTTCTAATAATTAATTTTTCTAAATTATCAAATACATATTGTTTTGCAGCTGCTTGTCCACACCACCATGTAGCGACAGAAGGTAGAATAAGTTCTTCGCCTAAAATATGCCTACATAGCTTAGGTAAAAACGCCATTAAGCCTGGATTTTCAAGAATTCTACTACCTAAAGGGTTAATAAGCATTACCTTTTGCTGCCGTACTGCCTCCATAAGACCTACAACTCCTAATTGCGAGTTCATTTTAAACTCTAAAGGATCGCAGAAAACGTCATCAACACGACGTACAATAACATCTACTTTTTTAAGTCCCTTTATGGTTTTTAGCCAAACATACCCATCACTAACTGTAAGATCTGCACCGCTTACCAAGGTAAAACCCATTAATGAAGAAAGGTAAGCATGTTCAAAATAAGCTTCATTTTCTGAACCTGGCGAAAGAAAAACTACTCTTGGCTCTTCCTTATTTTGCCATGCGAGATTGGTTATGGTTCTCTTTAATGTTTCGTAGTAGGTGTTGATTTTTCTAATCTGATTTTCTCGGATCATTTCAGGAAAAACTCGGGTCATGGCCACCCTATTTTCAAAAGTATATCCTGCTCCCGAAGGCGCATCTGTACGGTCATGCAAAACCCACATTTTACCGTTCGGTCCGCGTGCTAAATCAGCAGAATACTGTATCAATTGTTGTTCTCCAGGAATTTTTAATTTATCAACCTGTCTTAAAAATCCTTTGTGATTATAGATCAGTTCAAAAGGGATATGGCCAGAACGAATAAGTGTTCGTTTGCCATAGATATCTTTTAAAATATGGTTTAATAAAATAGTCCGCTGTTTCAGCCCTGATTCAATGACATTCCAATCTTCCTCTCCAAAAATCATGGGCACAGCATCAAGCATCCAAGGCCTGTTCATCCCATCCGGATCACCATAAATATTATAGGTAACCCCATTTTCTTTCAATTGCCGCTTTAGTTGAAGCTGGCGCTCGTCCATCTCTTCTTTCCCTAACGTATTAAAGGTATCCAGAATCTTTTCCCAATGTGGATGCACTGACCCGTCAGGCGACGTTATTTCGTCAAAATAGGGAGAATTACTTTTAACTTTTCTATGTAATAAAGAAGAAATCATATCTTCTTTATAAAGCTGGTTGTCCATTATTGAATTTTCTTTTTCGCTTTAAATTGTCTCAAATCCATAGTATACGGATAATCAGGATTTACTACGTCACCACTAATATCATATTGCGTAGTAATTTGTATTGGTGTAATATAGCGCCCTGCAGACTGTTGTGTTGCTATGGTAGGTTCTACCAAATTAACGGTATGTCCAAAATCAAAGAATCTAGAAATACGTCGTGATTCTGCCTCATAGCTGTTCACAGGAAAAGTTTCATAATTGCGCCCTCCTGGATGTGCCACATGGTATTTACAAGCTGCCACAGATTTTTTAGACCAGGTATCATACAAATCAATCACTAAAGGAGTATCAGCCCCTAGCGTAGGATGTAATGCAGAGGGTGGCTGCCATGCGCGGTAGCGTATTCCTGCTACATATTCGCCCTGAACTCCTGTATTTTTTAATGGAATACGACATCCATTACATATCAGTATATAACGAGAATCTGTTAATCCGCTTACTTTTACTTGAATTCTTTCTAATGATGAATCTACAAAACGTGCTGTTCCCGTACTAGACATTTCTTCTCCTAGTACATGCCAAGGTTCAATCGCCATGGTTAATTCTATATGGATATTATCTACTTGTAATTCTCCTAAAAATGGAAAACGGAAGGCAAAAAATGGATCAAACCAATCCAAATTCATTTTGTATCCTGCATTTTGCAAGTCCTTCATCACATCGCCTAAATCATTAGAACAATAATGTGGTAATAAAAACCGATCGTGGAGTGCTGTACCCCAACGCACTAATTTATGTTCATAAGGTTTTTCCCAAAACCAAGCCATTAAGGAGCGTATCAATAAAAATTGTACCATACACATTTGATAATGCGGTGGCATATCAAATCCTCTAAATTCTAAAATCCCTAAACGGCCTGTTGAAGAATCTGGAGAATACAATTTATCAATACAAAATTCTGCTCTATGCGTATTTCCCGTAATATCTACCAACAAGTTTCTGAAGATACGATCTACCAACCAAAACGGTACTTCGTTTTCTTTTAGGTCTTCTGGTATTTGCTGAAAAGCCAATTCTAACTCGTATAACATTTCATCACGCCCTTCATCTACTCGTGGCGCCTGACTTGTAGGACCAATAAACTGTGTAGAAAACAAATACGATAATGAAGGGTGATGTTGCCAATACGTAATAAAACTACGCAATACATCTGGTCTGCGAAGTAACGGACTATCGGCTGGAGTAACTCCTCCAAGCGTTACATGGTTCCCACCACCAGTTCCGGTATGTTTCCCGTCTAGATTAAACTTTTCTGTAGTTAATTGAGTTTCCGCGGCTTTTTTATAAAGAATATCATAATTATTGAGAATTTCTTTCCAACTACTTGCGGGGTGTACATTCACCTCAATAACGCCTGGATCAGGTGTAATTTGAAATTTCTGAATGCGATTATCTGAAGGAGGATCATACCCTTCTATAAGAATAGGCATCTGCAACTTCTCTGCCACCACCTCAATATGATTAACCAATTGAAGGTAATGTTCAAAATGCGTAAGCGGTGGTAAAAATATAAAGAGTTTTCCTGATCTTATTTCTACCGATAAACTGGTGATAAAAATAGAATCACTATCTGCTATTTGCTGACGCCCTTCGCTACTTTCTATATTTTCTTTTATAGTGGGTAAGGTCTCCGCAGCTTCAAATAAACTAGGCTCCGGCTTTACTTTCACTTCTTCGTGATCAAATGCCTGAATAGATTTCAACGGCAATCGTAAGCCTAAGGGAGAGTTCCCTGGAACTAGAAATAAGTTTTTTCTACGAAATTTCCACGCACAGGTTTCCCACGTGCTATTTTCAAAACTCCATGCAATTGGAATAGCATAACCGATAGGTTTATTCATCCCGTGTTGCAACAATTCTGATAAACGCTGACGTTCTAATGGAGCTTCTAAATCGAGTTTTAAAGGATCTACATCTATAGGTATATTACTTTCTTCCCAAGCAAAATAAAACGGATCTTCATACGCCGGGTGTATACATTTTTGGTTTAATTGCAAGGATGCTGCTAAAGCGTTCATAAATGTATCCGCATCATCTACCGTAAATTTATAATCGTGAGATAGGTCTGCTAAAAGTTGATCATTGTTCCAGATTGGCAAGCCATCTTTACGCCAATAACATCCTAATTTCCAACGAGGCAAAGGTTCTCCAGGATACCATTTTCCTTGCCCGTACAGCATTAAGGCACCCGTACCAAATTCATCTTTTAGTTTATGAAAAAGTTCATTCGATAATTTCCGCTTTTGTGCACCATCTGCTGCAGAATTCCACTCTGGTGCATCCTGATTGTCTGTTGCCACAAAAGTGGGTTCCCCTCCCATGGTTAGCCGCACATCTTTAGCTAACAATACCTTATCCACTTGCTCCCCTAGGGCTACAATTTCATTCCACTGTTCGTCTGAATAAGGTTTAGTTACTCGGGGTTTTTCTACAATACGGGTCACCGTATTTTCAAAATGAAATTCTGTTTTCGCAGCTTCTGCAAGTCCTGAAATTGGGGCCGCACTATCTGGATTAGGAGTACAAGCTAAAGGAATGTGTCCTTCCCCTGCAAACAAGCCTGAGGTTGCATCTAGACCTATCCAACCAGCTCCTGGAACATATACCTCTGCCCAAGCATGTAAATCTGTAAAATCTTGTTCCGCTCCAGAAGGTCCCGTAAGCGATTTAACATCTGCTTTTAATTGTACCAAATACCCCGATGCAAAGCGTGATGCTAAACCTAAATGACGCAGCAACTGTACCAATACCCAAGTAAAATCACGACAAGAACCTGATTTTAACTGCAGGGTTTCTTCACAAGATTGTACTCCTGCCTCCAAGCGGATGTTATAGGATAATTGATTGTATATTAATTGGTTTAAGGCAACCAACCAATCAACCATATTCATATCATCGGTTAAAAGCGATTTTGCTTCCTTAACCAGAATAAGCATCAGGTTATCTTTTTCTTTTATCTCTAAATAAGGCGATAATTGTTGTAGTAAGCCATCCTCATACGTAAAACCTGGTTTTGAAGCATATTCTTCAATAAAAAAGTCAAAAGGATTAATCACCACCAGATCTGCAATAACCTCTACATCTACTGAGAAATGATCTACTTTATCTGGAAAAACAATTCTAGCCATATAGTTTCCAAAAGGATCTTGCTGCCAGTTGATAAAGTGGTTTTTAGGATGAATATTTAAGCTATATCCAATAATAGGTGTTCGAGAATGTGGTGCTGGGCGAAGCCTAATTACCTGTGGTGATAATTTTATGTGCTTATCGTATTTGTATTCTGTGTAATGCCTTATGGCTACTTGTATTGACATCGACTGAGAAATTAACGTGAGAACTAACTAAGCGTGAAATTGACCCTTAGAATTTTTTATAATACTGAAATTAGTAATGCTTATTTAGCTTTTCAACATAAGCATTAATAAAGTGTTTTTTTTTGAAACATACTACCATTAACTGTTATTTATTTCCTGTATTGAAAACTAAAATTTGGGATGAAAATTTTCATGCTCTTGGACTACTATTTCTACATTTACCAAGTGCTTTAAGGGTACGACCCCTGGACCAAATTGATTAAAGACCGCTACATCTGCTGCATCCGTGCCATAACCTAAAGCTACATAACCTCCTTTTTTATCCGCTTGTGTAGCATCAAATGTATACCAACAACCACCTACGTACACTTCAAACCATGCATGCATGTCCATAGGTTTCAAATTATACAAATATCCCACAACAATACGGGCAGGGATACTAATACTTCTACATAAGGCAATGCCTAGATGGGCTAAATCTCGACAAACTCCAGATTGCCGATAATTGACATCTACCGCAGAAATAGGAAAATTACTGCTTCCTGGAATGTAACTAATGGTGTTGCGCAACCAAGACTCAATGGCAGCAACTTGGTTATATCCTGGTAATTCATTTGCTGTAATAGACACCGCCAAATCATTAAAACGATCTGATTCACAATACCTACTCGGTAATAAATAACGCAAAATGGAATCTGGTAAATTTTGAATTTCGACAAATGGAGCCCCAAAATGAACAGCAACTACATCTGGAACTTGTACCTCTGCCTTGGTACTAATGGCGAAATTTCCAGAAGGAGCAATCAATCGCTGACAAAGGTTACCCGCAATATCTGTATGTTCAACCACCGGTATCATAGGCGAAATTTTGTATTCTTCGCGTTCTACCCATTGTGCAGCATTACTTCGTGGACGCAGCATTAATATAAACGGCGTAGGTACTTCTAACTCAAACAATAAATAAAAGCTAACTCGTAATACCATAAGGGAAGTGTTTTATAAAACACGTGAAAATAAGTTTGTTTTTATCTACAGGATATTTTCCAATGCCGAACCAATTTAAGTATTATTTAGGTAGTAAAAGAGTTCTATTTTAGTTGATTACGTATTATTTATGAATCTTAACTTTTAGTCCTATTAATTTCCTAATTAGATAAAAAACCAGAGGATATTATTACGATTTAAGGTGATAAATTATAAGCATCTTACAAAAATAGCAACACGAAGATCACTATATAAGTGCCCATAGCCCTTTCTACTTGTACTGTAAAAATTAGTTCCAATAACACATAACTCAATTACTATCAACACTTTACATCGCATTAATTAAACAAAAAAAGATATAAAAACAACTATAGGTTCACTATCTACGTACATCCTTAAACCCCAAGATTATGAATCTTATGAAACATTTAAAACTTTACCTAGGAATCATATGCCTCAGTTTTGTATTAAGCGGCTGTACCAGTGATGCTGCCAATGCTGTAACACCTACCGAAGAAGAAACAGACGTTCCTGATGAAAACACTACAAATGTTGCGCACACCTTAATTGCCAATGATCTTGAAACGCACCCTATGCAAGATATTGCCAGACCCGAATATTTAAAAACCATTGTAGACCCTTCTTTTGGAACTACCATTCGTAGAATATCAAATGCAGGAGACGGCGGGGTTATTAAACCTATGTACAGTACCATCCAAGCTTGGAATGCTGATGAAACTAGAATGATTCTGTACGACCAAACAAATGGTGTACATCAATTGCTAGATGGCATGACTTATGAATTTATTCGGAATTTAGATGACCTGCGCCCGGATGATTTAGAGCAAATATTCTGGGATTTCAATGATGCAGATGTCCTGTATTATTTAGATGCGAGTACGGATGATTTTATTAAATACAGTATTTCATCTTCAACGAAAGAGATTTTAGTCAATTTAAAAGACGTCACAGGTTGTGATGGCAGTATTAGTATGGGCAATGATGTACAAATGATGTCTTGGGATTCTGATGTGATAGGCTTTCGATGTGATAATTGCACCACCTATTCGTATCGTTTCTCTACTCGGGAATTAACCCCCTTTAATCTTGATGATGTAAACTATGCGGCTGTAATGCCTGCACCTAGTGGCACCTTATTTTATCATAACGTGTCTTCTTACGATGCCAATGGTAATTTTGTGGCTAGACTTAATAAAAGCAAACCAGAACATTCTTGTTTAGGGCAAATAACCGATGGAACGGATACTGATTATTCTGTAAGTTTTGACGGCGGACCTAATGGTGGTTGTCAAGGGAATATTATTGCATTTGATTTAAATACAGGAAACTGTACTCCTGTTATTTCAGAGTCTTTAGGGTATGCCTATCCAAAGACCGGAACTCATATTTCTGCCGTAGCACATAAAAATCCGGGATGGATTGCCGCTTCTATGATTGGTTTTCAAGGAGACGGTCAGGCTTTGTTAGATCAAGAATTAGTGATTGCACGTGTTGCACCTGGCAGTGTTGATGTATATAGAATAGGGCACCATAGAGCTGATGAAGACCAATTTGATTATTGGGGAGAACCACATGCTGTAATCAGTCCTACAGGAACTAGAGTACTTTTTGGTTCGGATTGGAGCGGTAGTGAAGATGGTAAGTCTGTTGAATCTTACGTCGTAGAACTTCCTTCTTTTACGCCGTAAATAAAATAAGGTTTAGCATGCTCTTGTAGCGGCTAAACCTTTTAACTTTATACGCTTATACTATTTTAATTGATAAGGTACTACCTTGTAGTATTCAGTTATCGCATGCAGGTTGGTCTGTTTTTAGAAATATGTTGAAACTGTCCAATAGCCATTCTTCTAGAACCTTCTTTAGCACGTTCCGCTACAGCACCCACATATAAGGTATCTATGGTTGCCGCCCACAAGCTTAACCAGGCATCAAAATGCTCTTGGGTAATACTATGTTTCATATGCGCATCTACTTTTAAATGCGCTTCGCTTGGGTTGCCTTTAAAACATACATTTCCTAATAATGCGGTTTCCCAAAAATCGGTTAGTTTTTCTAAATGCGCAGGCCATTGATCTGTTGCAATATGTTCATTGAAGATAGGCCCCAACAAATCGTTTTTTCTAACTTCAGCATAAAAAGTATGTACCAATACGGTAATCGCTGCTCTGTTTTCTATGTCTTTCATCTTATGCGTTATAAAATGCCGTACAGGCCAAAAATTGACCTGTGAGGCATTGGTCTTTAGTTTTTCTTTTTAATACAATACACTGTTTCTTGAATAGTAAACCAGCAGAAATAAAATATCCCTACAGAGAATATAATATCGCCAATCATACGCATCCATTTTAAGGTTTGTACGGTTGGTGAATATAGTAATTCTGCATCTCTGGCAAAAGAATATCCTTTAGTAATAGAAGTATAGGCTTGAATGATTCCAATAGGTAATAAACTTAAGACTACCATAGCCACTAAACCTACATTTAAGAACCAAAAAGCTCTCTTTAATTTTACAGAATTCCATACCCGGTCTGAATAAAAACGCAAACATATGATGATAAAACCCATTCCCAGCAAACCATACACTCCAAATAAAGCAGTGTGTGCGTGTACTGCTGTAGTATTTAAGCCCTGAATGTAGTAGAGCGCTATAGGCGGATTAATTAAAAATCCGAATACTCCTGCTCCTACCATATTCCAGAAAGCTACCGCAATAAAAAAGAATACAGGCCATTTGTATTTTTGCATCCATTCATTAGATTTTAAAAGGTTCCAGTTTTCACGAATTTCAAAGCCCATTAGCGTTAACGGCACTACTTCTAGTGCACTAAATGTAGCTCCTAGTGCAATGGCTTGCACGGGTGTGCCGGAATAATACAAATGATGTAAGGTTCCAATAATTCCGCCTGCTAAAAAAATAGTGGCCGAAGCAATAGATGCTTTTCCTGCTGTTTTTGCGGATAGTATTTTCATCCTCAAAAAGATAAAGGCAATAATCACCGTCGCAAATACTTCAAAGAAGCCTTCTACCCAAAGGTGTACCAGCCACCAACGCCAATAATTAATTACGGGCAGACTACTATTTTCACCATACATCAATCCAGAGAAAAAGAACATCCCTATAGCAATTACAGAAATCAGTAGTATAATTAACAGGTGTTTAGAATCATCATTCTTTTTAATTGCAAAGATTACATGTCTGCCTACCATTACGACCCATAAAACCAAACCAATCCCTAAAAATATTTGCCAAAACCTTCCAAGATCCATGTATTCATAGCCTTGATGGCCGAAAAAGAAATTGGTGGTTAAATCTAAAAACTGATGTACGCCTAACCACTCCCCTAACATAGATCCTAAAACAATAAGAAGTAAGGCCATAAATAGAAAATTAATTCCAAAAACCTGAAACTTCATCTCTTTACCACTAATCATCGGTGCTAAAAACAATCCAGTAGCCAGCCATGTAGCGGCAATCCAAAATACTGCCAATTGGGTGTGCCATGTTCTGGTAATGGAATAAGGTAAGAAACTGGACAAATCAAATCCAAAAAACGCTTGCCCTTCTACGGTATAATGCACCGTTAGCGCTCCAAGAACCACTTGTAAGGCAATCAATAACGAGATCACAATAAAGTATTTTAATACCGCCCTCTGTGATCTGGTTAATATTAAGGTATCTAAAGGATCTTGTTTAGGGTGAATTACCGCCTCTCCTTTCTCATGGTTGCGAATGTAATAATAACTCAATGCGCCAATAAACAGGAGTAATAGCACAATTGAAAAACCAGACCAAATTTGAGAATCTGGAGTAATGGTATTTCCTATTTGTGGTTCATGCGGCCAATTAGAGGTATAGGTATAGTCCTCATTAGGCCTATTGGTACTCGCCGCCCAAGAGGTCCAGAACAAAAAAGCATTTAGCTGCGCTAGTTTTACTTGATCTGTTAAGGCCCCTTCTGGAATGGCATATGGCTCATAACCTTCAGAAAAAATACGGGTATAGTGAGCAGTATTGCTCCTAATTGCAGCATAACGTGCGGCAGAAATAGTTATAGCTCCGGTCTTTGGGTTGTAGCTATTGGTTTTAATATCTTTAATTAACCGCGCTTTTAAGGCTGCTTTATTTTCAACATCTAAGGCACCATAAGATGTATTAAAATCTTTTTGAGCCCAAGCGTCCAACATAAACACAGCTTCTTTATGAATCCAATCGGCAGACCAATCAGGAGCCACATAACTTCCGTGACCCCAGATAGAACCTACTTCCATCCCGCCTATAGATTCCCAGACATTCTGTCCTATTTGTATATCGGCCTTTGTAAAAACCGTTTCTCCCGTTTCTTTAATCGTAACGGTTTCAGGAATAGGTGGTTGTGTTTGATATACTTCTGTTCCTACCCATATAAGCGCAATAAATGAGAGTATGACTACGCTAGAAAATGCAATCCAAACTTTTTTCATGGTTGTTTCTTTTCAAGAATTAATTGGCTACATTTTTTACACGATCTACACTATCTGCCGTAGCAATTGTTAAGCGAATGATAGCATCTTCTGTACAGAACAAGTCATGCGGAACACTAGCGTCTAAAGCAATTAAATCGCCTTTTTTTAATTGCATTTTTTCTCCTGCTACACCAAAATTTATAGCGCCTTCAAAAAGCGATACTACAATAGGAAATGGTGCTTTATGTTCTTTCATCTGTTGACCTTTTTTCATAAGAATTCGAACCTCTTTTGTGCTGTCTGTTTTTAATAAAACACTCACTGCTGGTCGGTCTTCCAAATAGTTAAGATTCGCTGTTATTGATGCTGTTTTCATAGTATATATATTTGTTGTTGTTATAATTTTAATATTCTTAATTATAGGTATTTACGTATTCCTATTTATTGTTTGTATTTAAATGTTTAAAGCTCCTAAATCCAAATAAAATAAGACAGGTTATTTTTACGATCTCTACGAGCACGTACCATAAGTGTAAATTGCTTTTCCCTAGCACTACGCCTTCCCGTATTAAATTGGCTCTGGTATCTAAAGCGGGCAATAACCACACACTTTGCAAGACCAAAATGGCTACTGCTACATAGAATAATCCTTGTACTTGTATAGGTTTTTTTTCTTTGGATGCAATACTTAGGAGCACTATTAAAACAGCACTGGTAATCTCTACTTTATTGAGTGCATTAAATACCAATTGTCCAATGCCTAAACCCAATGCGGTATCTATACCTGGTGCTCTAAATTTTAGCCAGGCTTCCATAAAACTGATGGCTCCTATGAACCCTACCCATATAAAGGTGATGGCGATACTAGTAGATTGTTTTTTCATAAGCGATTTAAAGACCTTTTTATCCTTTATTAATTTAAATTTTTAGCGTTTAAGAATGATGCTTTCCAGACTTAAATCATTCACGACCGACTTAATTGAAGTAGTTTCTAACATTTCTTGCAAGTTATCACGGATCTCAATGAACTTAAAATGAAGTGGACAAGGTGAATTGGCGTCACACTGCTTTAAACCCAAAGCGCAGCCTTTATAAATGCTATCTCCATCAAGGATAGTAACAATTTCACTAAGCTTGGTATCCATCATTTCTGGTTCTATGGTAAAACCACCATGTGGTCCTTTTACCGCCTTTACAATGTCTGTACGCGTAAGCTTCTGCAATATTTTTGCAGTAAATGCTTGAGGAGAGTTTATTTCTTCCGAAATAGTAGTCATACTCACTTTGGCACCCTTATCGCTCTGTTGTGCGATAAAAAGTACTGCCCTAAGTCCATACTCACAAGATTTTGAAAACATAAGTCCCCTATTTAGATGCCAAAGATATATAATTTTAATAGAGGATAAAAATATCCTTTATGGAAATTTATGATTTTTACATATCCATCATAAATGTCACTTACAAAACTAATCATTCGGCTTATGTACATGTGGTTTCAAATTTGGATGATTTGGTTTATTATCGGGAGTAACTCGACTTCTTCTATCTGGAGTTCCATCTGGTTTATTTGGTTTTGGTCCTGGCTTAATGGCTTCTACTATTATCATAATACTTAATTTAATTGCTTGAGAATAAAACTACCAAAAACAAAAATTACAACACTGCGGTTTCCCGCAGTGTCAAGAAAAAAGATTGTCGTATAGCGCTTTGCTTTCCTCCTTCGTAATGCAAGTAACATTCAAACAAAGGAAATTATCACTACGCTTCAACACACTAGTGCGGTACTGCTATACTAATTCATAAAAAAATCTGTTTACTATCTAATGGGTGAGCTATGTCCAAAAAGTTGGGGTAGCTGTCCGTTTACATCTTAAATTATTTCTAAAAAAATAATATGAAAAAGACCCATTATACCTTATTTCTTGTCGCGCTATTAGCTTTAAACTCTTGTAAGCAAGAGGAGCTCAACGTACTGGAAACAGTAACTACAGAAAATTTAGATGAAGGTGGCTTACCAGAACTCAATTTTAGTTCTGTACTCCCTGCAATGAGCAGTACTGAAGCCTATACCATAAATGCCGAGGAATGGAACATTCCTACCAATGGCACAGATGCTGCCACCACCACCACCAATTTACAGGCAGCCATAGACTATGCACATGAAAAAGCATACACGATCGTTATTTTGCCTGCCGGAACATTTTTAGTAGGCGAAGACGTAAATGAAATTTACCAAGGCGGAATAGAAATACACGAGAATACAGAGTTTGTATTTAGTGAAGGTGCAATCTTAGAAATAGATACCAATGACAAATGGAACTATTGCGTACTTAGCTTAGATGGCGATAACATCATCATTAGAGATGGTATTATTCAGGGAGATAGAGACACGCACATATTTACACCACGAGAAAGTGATAATAAGGTAGCGCATGATGAAGGTCACGGAATTTGCGTTTGGAACGATAGTAATGTGGTCCTTATTGACCATATGATTATAAGAAATACCACTGGTGATGGTTCGCTTGTTTTAGAAGCTACAGATGTTACTTTTACCAATAACACCATTTACAATAATAGAAGACAAGGAATTTCTGTGGTGGGTGGTACCCGCATAACCATTACTGATAATGAAATACACCATATGAATGGTACGAGTCCGCAGTTTGGAATAGATATAGAAGGTGCTGGTCGTGTAGATGAGGATATTCTGATCCAAAATAATTATTTTCACCATAATGCTGGTGGCGATATTGTAAATACCAGTGGTAAAAATGTATACATTCTAGATAATGTTTTAGAGCAAGGAGAAGGCAGTACCTATATAGACGGGCCGCTTGTGTCTTGGCATAAAACCCACAACATCATTGCAAGAAATACCATTACCATGCTTAGTGGTTCTGTAAATGGCAGATTAGGTTATATACAATACTCTGGTGGTGGCGATAAAGGCCATAACCGCGCCACTTATGTACATGATAATATTATGAACAATTGCGGTATGTATATGTATAAAAGTGCTGATGCTGATGTTCGCAGAAATAAATTCTACGGGTATTTTGCAGCGTTTTCTGATTTTGACAACTTAATCTTAGAAGATAATCTAGTTACCTATTCTCAAGAACATACCAACCTAAGATATTGCTGGTCTTACCGATTTAAAAATGCAACCGGTATGGCTAGTGGTAATTACTTAGAAAATGAATTACAAGATTTACCTTTAAAAGAAAATGAACCCTATACCATGCAATGTGTGCTAGACGGTTGGTAAACGTTAATGTCCCACCCTAAAAAATGCCTTTTTGAAGTCCGCTTTAGAAAGGCATTTTTTTATAGGTCTAGTTCTATACCTATTTCGCTGCTGTTTTCTGCTTATCCTAGAGTGCGCTACCACTACTATTTTGCCTGTTTTTTAAGTATAAATGCCTACTTAAGAACGTTTATTTAAGCTTTTCAAATCTATAATTTCTTCTAAAATGACGAAAAAACACCGTTTTTAGACGAAACAGGCTCTTTTTTAGGCTTTTTTTGATAATATATGTCATTTTATTAGGAATAACGTAGAAAAAAGTGTATAATAAGGAAAAGAAATAGTAACTAAAACATATATATGAGGCAACTAAAGATCACTAAACAAATTACAAACAGAGATACGAAATCATTAGAAAAGTATTTTCAAGAAATATCAAAATTAGATATGATTACTGTTGATGAGGAAGTAGAAATGGCAAAAAGAATTCGTGAAGGAGATCAAGTTGCATTAAACACTTTAGTAAACGCCAACTTGCGTTTTGTAGTTTCGGTAGCGAAACAATATCAAGGAAGCGGATTGCGTCTTTCAGATTTAATTAATGAAGGAAATGTTGGTCTGGTTAAAGCAGCCAAGCGTTTTGATGAAACTAGAGGATTTAAATTTATCTCGTATGCTGTTTGGTGGATCAGACAAGCAATTTTACAAGCAATATCAGAACAATCTAGAATGGTACGTTTACCCTTGAATAAGATTGGGGAGATTAGTAAAATAAATAAAGTCTTTTCTTATTTAGAGCAAAGCTACCAAAGACCACCAAGTGCTATTGAAATTGCAAGAGAATTAGACATGAGTACGGCACAAGTAAAAGTGGCGATGAAAAACTCTGGAAAGCACCTTTCTATGGATGCTCCTTTCAAAGAAGGTGAAGATTCTAACTTATATAATGTAGTACAGTCTAAAGAAGCCAATAGTCCTGATTCACAATTGATGGAAGAATCACTTACTTCTGATATCGGAGATTTATTAAACACACTGCCGAGTAGAGAAAGTGAAATTATACGTTTGTATTATGGTATTGGTGTAAAAGCACCAATGAGTTTAACCGAGATTGGTGAAGTATTTGAAATTACAAGAGAACGTGTAAGACAGATTAGAGAAAAAGCAATTAGACTATTGCGCAGAAAATCGCAAAAGGAAGTGCTAAAGGCGTACTTATAGAAAACACATATGCGCATAACAAAAAACCGACCTTTACAGGTCGGTTTTTTGTTTTATAAATTTCGAGTAAACTACTAAGCCTATATCTTTTTAAATATCATTAACTTTAGCTAAAAATGTTGTGAATCTATTGCCTCTCTTAATCTGGTTTTCTAGTCTGGCTTTTCTGTATTTCGGATTCAGTTGCTTCTACTCCGATTTTATAATCAAGGAGTTTGTACGGTATAATTTAACCCGCTTTAGACACACCACGGGATACCTACAATTGCTTGGTGCTATAGGTCTAGTTTTAGGATTATACCTTCAACCCTTAGTGCTTTTTATAGCGGCTATAGGGTTAAGCCTTTTAATGTTAGCAGGATTTATCGTTCGTTTAAAAATCAAAGATAATTTTTTACAATCTTCTCCGTCTTTCTTCTTTGCTGTGCTTAATAGTATTATCGCATTTAAAACGTATACACTGTATTTTTAAAGAAAGAAATAGGCAATACCTAAATTCATCACCACAAATAAGAAGGCTGGAAATGATTTATATAGTGGATCTTTTATTTTAAAGTGCATCACGATAGACCCCAATAATAAAAGGGCTAATCCTAGACTCCCAATTAAACTTAAGCTTTCAAATTTTATAGAGGCTAAAAGAATCAGCGCCAAAGTTATTTTTAAAAAGCCAATCACGTAACAGAATGTTTCTGATAAGCCATACGCTTTAAACTCTTCTTTGATTGTCGTAGCAGCGCCGCCACGCCATTTCGTAGCTTTTTGAGGTTGCAGCAACCACACATTTAAGATGCTTAAAGAAACAATAAGTTTTAAGGCAATAATTACATAATCTAATACGGTCATAACAATTTGGTTTTTAATACCTAAGATATCCAAAATTATTGATAAATGCGGACCAATGTCATCGCAATCCGTAATTAAAATACTACAAATACTCTTGAACCTTTTTTATACCCGCTACCTATTACCCTATTTGTACCCTTAGAAACCATTAGCAACCTATACCAAATAACAAATCCCCATAATGCCGTAATGGGGATTTGTACTTATAAAAACTGCTTATTCAATTTACAAAACGCTTAAGCCATTGCTAACGCCTGTAACTCTTGAGCTGCTTTTGCTGGATCTTCCGCACCGTAAATTGCGGCACCCGCTACAGCCACTATAACTCCAGAATTTTTAACTGCAGTAATACTTTTTAAATTAACACCACCCGCTATAGAAACAGCTACTCCTGCTCTTGCTGCTTCGTCTATCAGTACTTGTATAGAGTATCCATCTTCTGCCTGCTCATCTAAACCTGCATGTAATTCTACAAACTCTGCTCCTAAAGCGATAGCTTCTTTTGCACGTTTTACTCTGTCTTTTACTCCGATAGTATCTACAACAACTCCTTTGCCATGTTCCTTAGCTGCTTTAACCGCTCCAGCAATGGTAGAGTCTCCTGTTGCTCCTAAAACGGTAATGTAGTCTGCGCCCGCACCAAAAGCCATATTTGCTTCTAATTCTCCAGCATCGGCCGTTTTGAAATCTGCTAAAACCAATTTATCAGGAAAAGCATCTTTCATCTTTCTAATTCCCGCTAATCCTTCACTCTTAATAAGCGGAGTTCCTAATTCTATGATATCTATGTACGGAGCTACTTTAGTTGCTAAAGCTATTGCTTCGTCTATATCTAATAAATCTATTGCTACTTGTAATTTTGCCATTTTCTTCTTTTTTTAACTATTCTTAAATTCTATGTGTATGCTTCGTATTATTCCATATTAGCATGACGCTTCCATAATTCGGAAGCAGTACTGCCGTCTAATTCCCAGAGCGTTTGTATCAGCGCATCAAAAACTAATAATAAAGATTGCTCAAAGAGGCTACCCGCATATTGTTTGGATACTGCCGTATCTCTCTCTTGCTTCTGTGCTGCGGGAATGGTTACCGTATGCTTTGCTAGCTGTGCCAATGCAGATGCGGGATTGGTTGTAAAACAAAGTACTTCTGCCCCTACTTTCTTTGCCGTTTCTGCAGCACTTACAATCCCACTCGTAGTTCCAGAACCAGAGCCTGCGATGAAGACATCACCTTCCATAATTGCTGGTGCGGTAGTCTCCCCGACCACATGAACCTCATACCCTAAATGCATTAATCGCATCGCAGCAGCTTTCATCATTAGTCCCGTTCTACCAGCGCCCATAATAAAAATATGTTTGGCATCGGTAATTGTAGGAATTAGCCCTGCTATTTCTTCATACTTTATCAGATGTATCAGTTTTATATGCTCATCAATAATGGTGTTCATAGCACTTTCTACTAATTGGGTCTCTTTATTATGGAGTATGCTTTTCATTGCGCTTAATACTTTAATTGATTGCTCTGTACTTTCGAGTACAAAGTTATTGCCGCTTTTAAGCTAAATAGTTATACTATTTGATAGTTGTCTGGTACTATTTGCCCTAATAGTAAAAAACGATGGTGTTATTCGCTATTTTTGTGGTACATTTTGGAAACCCTGCTTTTTTAGGGCGATAATAGGCAGATAGTGAAATACTATAAAATGCCGCAAACACACTTACTATGCTTAGTGATAAAGTATTATATATTCGAGATTTAGGAAATTGTCCTCCTGCCTATTTAAATGATCCTGCCCGCAGAGATTTCTTTGAGATTGTATGGTTACGGAACGAAGATGCGCTCCATGTGCCACAACATGATTTTCAAACCTTAAAGGGCGATTGGATTTATTTGATTCCACCTTACCGTGTGCATCAATTAAACAAGGCTGGAAAAAATGGCGTTTTGATTTCTTTTAAACAAGAATTATTGGAGGGCGATTTAAAGGAATTTCTGATGGATGTTTTTAGAATGTTTAACATACAAGGCGAGTTTTCATGTTTACAAGTCAATGAAGAAACTTCTAAAGGTTTGGTTGCTGTATTACAGCTTTTAGAAGAAGATTATAACAAACCAACGGTGAACTTGGTCATGATCAAAGCCTTATTAAAAGTATTCTTATTAAAGCTGATACATTTAAAAGAGCAGCATTTTACCTTACAAGACATTAATGAAAAGCGTGTTTATGAATTTATGTTGTTGTTAGAGAATAATTATAAAGAGGAACGCACTGCTAAATTTTATGCAGCACAATTAGGCATTAGTGCTAAACGCCTCAATCAGATTTTAAAAGAAAAATTAGACAAAACAGGCGTGCAATTAATTCATGATCGGTTAATCTTGGAAGCAAAACGTCAAATCATACACAGTGAAAATACAATTAAAGAAATAGCCTATAATTTAGACTTCAAAGATCATTCGTACTTCAGTCGCTTTTTTAAACAACATGCAGGACAAACACCACAAGAATTTCAACTTAAGGTAAAAGAGCATGTGATAGCGCATGACAATACCTTGTATAGCTAAGTTTACATTTTATACATGGTTAGCCGGGTGATGCTGGGATAAAAGCAAAAATCTCCTCTTTAAGCGCAGGCTTAAAGAGGAGATTTTTTAAAGGTGCCCGGAAAGGAGTTTAGTTGAGAATTTCCAATAAGATAAACTGATTTAGTTGAGGAATAAAGGCACTAAAATTATTATCAGCCACCAGAACTAAAGAACGATTCCCATTTTCTAAAATGGGGCCAAAAGTTATGCCCTCTATATTATCTACCATATTTTCGGTTAGTTGGTCACGCACGGTTTCAAAATCAAACAAAAGCGTTTTCGTTGCTTTGGTATAGGTAGCTCCTTTTAACGTTTCTAGCGTACTCACATCGGTTGCATTTGTAGCATCAACTTTATAAATTTTAACAGTATTCCCACCATCTGCATAGCCTGTAGAAAAAGAACGTTCTACTACTAAAAACTTATTTTCGTCATAGGATAAGATTTCCACCACTCCATTGAGTTCAAAAGTAGTGCCTAGCAAAGCAGGGCGCGCAACAGCATCTAACTCATAGGCAATCTCTTTTCCAAAAGTATTGGTAGCCTTGTCAATATAAGCTATACGCACTGGCGCCTCCGTATCTTTCAAGGTAGGTTCTTCCCCATCTTGTTTCAAAGGAAGTTCCATAGAAACCCAATACCCGTTGCCATCATAACTAAGGCTCAGACCTTCAAAAACACCATTATGGCGTGGTCCAAATGCTGATGATTCCGTTGCTTTGTAGCGTTCTGGTAAGGTAATTTCATGACGTATTGTACCATCTAAGGCTGCAATACGCACCGAAGGATCAATGAGGTTGTTCATATTCCCTTCACTCGTCCATAGTACGTTTCCATCTGCAAAGCGGATGGCTTCAGGATCTGTAATTCCCGTTTCTAAAGGGGTACCTGTCGCATCTTTAAAATTGTTTACAGACGTAATGGTTACCGCAGAGATCCCATCTTGGTTTAAAGCAATAGCGGCCGTATAAAAATGTGGCGCATTAGGAGCATCACTAATCAGATACCACGTATTGTTAGCATAATCTATTCCTGATAGTCCGCCCACTGTAGTATTCTCAAAAACGGTTGCTGCCGGAAGTATAAATTCATTTACAAACTGTACTTCAGAAATAGCTATATTTTCTTTTTCTTCCGGTCCCGGTGTTTCTGTTTTCTCATCAGAATCACAAGAACCTATCGTAAAGAGTACTGCGAGTGCTACTAGTTTAATCATTGGTGTTTTCATTTCATAGGTATTTTAGCACAGCAAATATCTTACGTTTATCTAGCAATAAGTTTACCTAATTATTAAGTATGGGTTACTAAAGTAGGTATTAATAGGGAAAGTAGCGGCAACTTATGCCTTACGGGTGATATAAAGTTTAGATGTTTTGATGGCAACTGTCAATCAGCTTTGAAAGAATTTATTGATCCACACTTCTAATAAACATTCGCTTTAAATTGAATTCTTACTTCCCCATTTACTAATCTATTTTCATTGTCAATACCACTAAATGTTCCATTTTGTATTTCACTATTCGGTTTTAAAAAATAGGTTTTAAAATATATTTGCACTTGATCAAAAGCGATAATCCCTGTAAAATCAAAACTAAAATGCACTACTGAACCTTTATTCAAAAGTTTTAAACTGTCATTTTCAAAATACACATTCTCTGTAAGCGGAATCATCTTATAATTATTAGGCGAGATCTTAAATTTTAACTGCTCTACGCCTACGCCATCTATCATAAAATTAAATTCATACGTACCTGTGAGACTTTCATAGATAGAAGCATAGGGACTATGATTAGAAATTTCTAAAAATTGAGTAGGTACAATACTCTTGTTAACGATGCGCTTATTCCTTACCTCCATGGCAATATAAGGCGGAATCCTGGGGTCTTTTACCCGCTCTTCCATATCCTCCTTGGAAGCACACTTTTCCCAAATTGCCTCGCCGGCAACGGTATTGGTATAATTATCGAAAGTGCAGTAGGTACCAATTAAAAATTTTAAGGAAGCAAGATCATTATGACCTACATAATAAATTTCACTAGCTCCTTCTACCAACTTACCATCTAACAAGGTCTTAGAATTAATATGTAAAGTGTCTTCACGACGAATAATATTGCCAAAATTATAATGAGTTTCAATACTCCCATCTTCCTTAGGATATACATAGGTGTGCTTCACCTTTTTCCAATTATTGGAAATCACCGTCTCCCCTTTTAGAATTAAATTTTCTTCTCCAAAATAGTAATTTACATAGTAGTAGGTTTGGTTCGCAGTAGCATCATACAAGAGATCTAGTTGCTTCTTTTCAGGTACATCGCCTAAAGTATTCTTATTTAAAAATTGATCAATAGATTCATATCCAAGATATAATAAGACAATAGCCTTATAATACCTATTGAGTTTTATGACTGGTTTTCCTTTATGATAATCTCTTACCTTATCATATAAATATTTACCATTAATAAAATCGCTCCCTATTTGCTCCAGATCACTCTTAAGGTTAGGCTTCTCTACATTATAATTCCCGTAACCAAAAAATTGCATGGACTTAGGAAGTTCATTTAGTTTATGATTCTCTTTAAATTTTGCATACAGATCTTCTAATAGTAGTTTAAAGTATGCTGCAGTCAGTGGTAAAGAGTCTACTTCCTGTTTTTTCATAAATTCCGATTTTCATTCTAAAATTATTAAATAATATTTTAATAAGTATAAATAATCATAATTAATAGATGAAGATTAAATTTATAACACATAAAACTAACCAAAGCGAAATTATTTCTAAAAACTGAGGACTATGAGAAATGTACTATTTACACTATTATTACTACCCCTATTAAGTTTGGCACAGCGTACCACGATTAGTGGTGTGGTCACTGATGGCAGGGATGCCTTACCTGGCGTCAATATTATAGAAAAAGGAACCACCAATGGGGTGACTACCGACTTTAATGGAAATTTTCAAATTTCTGTAGCTTCGGGAGCTGTATTAAACTTCTCTTATATCGGTTTTAAAAATCAAGAAGTAAATACTACAGACAAAACGGTTCTTAGTATTGCCATGGAAGAAGATGCTAAGGCTTTAGATGAGGTTGTTGTCCAAGGGTTTACAGGCGTTGTTGGTAGGGCTCGGAAACGTACAGAATCAATACAGTCTATCCCAGAATCTGTAACTGCTCTAAACAGTGAGGGCATTGAGAAAAATGGCATAAATAATGTTACCAATTTCGCAAAATTAGTACCGAACCTAAAATTAAACAGTTCACAAGCTGCAGGGATAAATTTTTTAACCATAAGAGGTATTCCTCAAATACGAAATGCAGATGCGCCTGTGGCTTTTGTTATAGATGGTGTCACCATTCCAGATCCAAGTTTATTAAATCAAGAATTGTTTGATTTGGCTTTGATCGAAGTAGTGAAAGGTCCTCAAGGAGCACTTTATGGTAAGAATGCCATTGGAGGAGCTATTAACATTTACTCTAAAGAACCTGTAAATACGAACAAAAACAATTTAACCTTAGGCTATGGAAATGCCAATGCTTTATTAACCCAATTTGTTTCTTCCGGGGCTATCAAAAAAGATAAAGTATTTTACCGCCTATCTACACAATTTAAAAATTTTGACGGTTTATTAACCAATGAATATAACAATGAAAAAGTAGATTTCTCTAGAGAATTCAATGTTCGTGGTCAGATTATCGCTAGAATTGCAGACAATTTTAAAGCCAGTGCTACACTACAATTTATTGATGTAAGTGGCGGTGCCGCATACTATTCCGTAAATCCTACAGGAAATATCTTTGTAGATGGCGCTCCTGGAGGAGCACTTTCTCCAAACCCAGAAGACGGCAATAATGTTATAAACCATGATGAGCCTGGAAAATCCGACATCAACAATGCTTTTGGAAGTCTTTCTTTAGAATATACTCCTGGCAAAGTTAAAATGCAAAGTATTACTTCCTACAATTATGTTGATCGTTCTTTGAGTGGTGATTTAGACTTTATTCCTTTTGATGATTTCACACAAGGAGAGACCGCTGAAACCAAAACATTTAATCAAGAACTACGCTTTAATAACATCGCTTCTGAAGGAAAAATTAATTGGAGTGCTGGGGGCTTTTATCAAGATATTGAAAAGCCATTTTTTCAAGACGGATTAAATAGAGATTTTGACTTAAATCAGTTATTTTACGGAATAGCCGCAGATGTTATCAACACTACAAAGACCTATGCCCTATTTGGTTTCATAGATTATAAATTAACGGACAAGCTTACGGCTTCGGCAGGCTTCCGATACGATAATGATACTTTCGAACAAGAAGATCATTTATCTGGTGATACTTTTGAGCGTTCTAATAATATCATACAACCTAAAGCTTCTATATCGTACCAAGCTACCGAGAATGTTTTGGTCTATACTAATTACGGAAGAGGATACCGAACAGGTGGATTTAACCCTGCAGTGACCGATCGTTTTAACAGAGATTATGAAGATGAATTGACGGATAATTTTGAACTAGGTTTCAAATCTTCTATGTGGAACAACCGATTTATTTTAAATGGATCTGCTTTTTACACAGATTTCTCTAACCAACAGCAGTATATATTTGATCTGGACACCTTTTATCCTGGAAACTACAATTATGATAAGAGTAGAATTATTGGTTTTGAATTTGATGCAAAACTTAGATTGTCTAAGTTCTTAGATTTATTAGCTAATTATGGTTTTGTAGATTCTGAAATTACAGCAGGTGGTACTACCGGTGGTGTTGATGGTACCGCAACAGATCTTAATGCCTTTAATGGTAAAAAGACTCCTTTTGTTCCTCAAAACAACTTCAATATAGGTTTAGAATCTAGTTTTGCTTTGACCGAAAAAATAAATTTTGACGGTAGTATTAATCTAAATAGCACAGGAAAAACCTATTGGGATGAAAATAACTCAGATGCATTTACAACAAATGCCTACCAATTACTAGATGCACGTGCTTCTATTTCTTTTGACAACCTGAAATTTACCATCTGGGGAAATAACATATTAGATAAACAATACTATACAGAGTATGTTCCAGGATCATTATTTGGTGGTTTTGATGACTTTGGTTGGAGAGGTAGACCAGCAACATACGGTGCTTCAGTTTCAATCAATTTCTAATATTTTTTAACAAAAAGAAGATCCCCTTAAAAATATTACTCCTTACTTTTTTATAACACAAATACTATGAGCACTAATACAAATTTAGACTGCACCTTGGTTGCCAAGGTAATTATACAAGATATGTTTAAGGTAAAAGCAGGTGAATCTGTTGCCATTACGGCCGATTCTGGTTCTGACCCACAACTTATGCAAGCCTTTGCAGACGCTGCTTCTGAAGTTGGCGGATTGCCACTACTAATCTGGACACCAAAAGCAAAAGAAGACGGACAAGCAGGAGTCAAAGATTGGCCAGCAGCTGCATTAACTGCCACTTTGAGTAATGTAGATGTTTGGTTGGAATGTAATTCTACCGTTCTTTTATATTCTGATATTTGGGAAAATGCTTTTAAAAACAATAAAAAATTACGTTATTTAATCATTGCCGATTCTAGCGTACAATCCTTAAAAAGAACTTTTACTGGGTACAGCGTACCTGATTTGGGTAAAATGCTCAACAAGGTAAAAGATATGATTCTTGATTGCAAAACCATACGTATAACTAGTGCCAACGGTACGGATGTTTCGTATGATATTAATCTAGATTATTCCTTTGATATTGATGATGGTGATTTTTCAATGCCTAAATTTGGGACTGCTCCCGGATATGTAAATATCGTACCCAAAATAGGAAGTATGAACGGGACCATTGTTTTTGATTTGTTACAACATACCGATATCTATGGAAATGATAATAGCGTAGCGTTTACCATGAAAGACAGTACTATTGTTGATGTAAAAGGCACAGAAAAAGAAGCGGAAAAATTTAAAAAATATTTAGCTTCTTTTGATGACCCCAACATGTATAAAATATCTCATAATATGTTTGGGATTAATCCTAGTGTACGAAAAATGTGTGGAGAAATTGTTGAAGACGAGCGTGTGTGGGGTGGTGTCGATTTTGGTTTTGGACATACCAGCCCCATGGATATGCCACCACTAGGGCAAGTCGCTAAATCTCATTTCGATGGGATTGTAAATAAAGTAAGTATCTACCTAGATGATATACAAATAGTAGAAGATGGTGTGTACACCCACCCAACTCTGAAGCCCTTGGCTGAAAAACTAATAGGAACGTATTAATGCTAGATAAAGAAGCACCGATTATCGATGATTATTCAAGAACTAAAGTTCCTGAAGACAAAACAGTCAACGGTATTCGTATTGCTTCTATTATCGTAGGTATTGGCGTCACATTACCCGTTTTTTTTGTGGGTTCAGAAGTTACTCAGGCCCTAGGGCTAGAAAAAGCCTTTTGGGTCTTTATGGGCGTTTGCCTCGTACTAAGTATTCTTTGTACGGTGACCGCTATTATTGGGAACAGAACCCGTTTATCTACCTATATGCTCCTTCACTTTTCCTTCGGAAAAAAAGGAGCTTTACTCATCAACTTGCTTGTTGCCATAACGCTCTTAGGTTGGTATGCGGTGACTGTTGAAATATTCGGACAAGCATTAACAGATGCATTTGCGCAACTTTTCAACGTATCGTTTCCTGTATGGATCGGTATCATATTAGGAAGTATTTTAATGACCTTGACCTCCATTTATGGGTTTAGGATTATTGAGCGCTTCTCATCTATTGCAGTACCATTAATGCTTTTGTTTGTAGTTTATGTACTTTATATCACTACTTCCCAGAATAGCATACCTACCCTTTTGCAAATTTCTGGTAATGCATCTATGACAACTACGCAAGCCATTTCAGCAGTAGTGGGCATGGTGATTTTAACGCCCGTATTAATGCCAGATTATTCCCGATTTGCTAAAACAGATAAGGATAGTTTAATTTCAATTCTGGGGCTGACTATCGGTTTCCCTCTAGTACTCTTAGCAGGTGGAATACCAAGCCTTATTACAGGAGAAATAGACATCATGAAAATTATGATAGGCCTCAGCTTGACGATTCCTGCCTTGTGTATCCTTATATTTTCAACTTGGACAACAAATACCGCAAATTTATACTCTACCCAACTTACCTTATCTACGGTATTCACTAAAACAAAAGATGCTAAATTGGGTATCATAGCAAGTGGCATTGGAACCCTATTGGCTCTTTTTGGTGTTGCCACTCATTTTATTGATTTTCTAAATATTTCTAGCATATTCATCCCTCCTGTTTCTGCTATTTTTATTGCCGACTTTTTCTTCGTAAAAAGACAACAGTATGAGTTAGCACGTTTTAACGAATTACCCCAGTTGGATGCTTCTGCATTAGTTAGTTGGATTATTGCTTGTATTGTAGCCTACTTAGGGGCTTTTGATTATATTACCTTAACCTCTATATCATTTTTCGACTCTTTTATTGTCGCCTTTACCTTATATTTAATTTTAAAGAAAATACGTAACTAAATGTCTATTACTAATTTAGAACCTACAGCAATTTGGCAGCATTTTGAAGCCATAAATGCCATACCAAGAGCATCTACTAAGGAAGAGGAAATCACTCAATTTATGATTGCTTTCGGCACCTCTCTAAACCTAGAAACCTCTGTTGATGCTATTGGAAATGTCATCATCCGAAAAGCAGGTACTCCAGGCAAGGAAGATCACAGAACTATCGTACTTCAAGGACATACGGACATGGTGCATCAAAAAGAGCCCAATTCTAACTTTAACTTTGACACGCAAGGAATTAAAATGTTTGTTGATGGAGATTGGGTCAAAGCAAAGGAAACCACATTAGGTGCTGATAACGGTATTGGCGTTGCAGCAATTATGGCAGTATTGTCTTCCAAAGATTTAGAACACCCTCCTATTGAAGCTTTGTTTACAGTAGATGAAGAAATGGGTATGACGGGTGCAATGGCCTTGACTAAAGAGCAACTAAATGGCACCATGCTCTTGAATTTAGATTCAGAAGAAGATGATATTATTACCATTGGCTGTGCTGGTGGTGTTGATGTACTTATAGATGGCACCTACGATTTAGAACTTTTAGATGCCAAGAAATATAGTTTATTTGAAATTAAGCTTAGTGGATTGGCAGGAGGACACTCTGGTGTAGAAATTCACCTAAACCAAGCAAATGCAATTATTGTACTGGCAACGTGTTTAGAACAGTTGGTCTTAAAAACAGGGTGTTATATTCATAGTATTAATGTTGGCACTTTAACCAATGTTATTCCTAGAAACGGGTGGGCCATAGTAGCTATTGAAAAAGGCAAGCAAGAAGTGTTTTCCCAAGCGTTTACAAAAATTTCAACGCAACTTAAAGAGAAATATAGTGCCACAGACCCAAGTATGAAATTGGAGTATGTAAAAACAAAAAATACTACAGGTGTTTTAGACTCTAAAACTCAAAATAAGCTACTAAAGGCTATTTTGACTATCCCGAATGGCGTGTACTCCATGAGTAAAGGAATTGCAGACTTAGTACAAACCTCTAACAATATTGCTATTTTAAATGTTGGGGATAGCAAATTTCATGCAGCCTGTCATACCCGAAGTTCCGTTGATCAAGAGCGCAATGAACTCGCTGGGAAAATAAAAGAGTGCTTTGCTTTTGCCGAAGTCAAGGAAGTTGGTCCGTATCCAGGTTGGGAGCCTAATCCCGAAAGTGAATTGTTACATCTTACCAAAAAATGCTATGCCGAACTTCATGGAGCCTTGCCACTTGTAAAATCTATCCATGCCGGATTAGAGTGTGGTATTTTATCAGGTACTTTCCCTACGATGCAAATGGTTTCATTTGGTCCAAATATCCTTGGGGCTCATTCACCAGAAGAACGTTTACAAATAAGTTCTACTCAGAAATTCTGGAAACTATTGACCACACTACTTAAGCAACTAGAATAACCAATTATGGCCGAAGACAACCAATACGCAAATACAAAAGTACAGCCTAAAGATTTTACTTCTGGCTGGCTTATCGCCATTATAATAGCTGGGACAGGTTTGACTCTTCCTATATTATTTTTGGGTTCTGAAGTGGCTTTGGGTGTCGGTTTCAAAGATGCTTTGTGGGCTTTTGGTATCAGTACTGTTGTTTTAACGTTGATGTGTTTAGCAACCACTAAAATTGGGAATAGATCTAGGCTTTCTACGTATATGATCCTTCATTTTAGTTTTGGTAGACAGGGTGCCAAAATCATGAATTTTATTTTCGGAATTACGCTTTTAGGATGGTTTTCTGTAGCCCTAGAATTACTCTCTGTTGCTGTAGTAGATACGGCGCTTGACACCTTTGCAGTAGCGCTTCCACAATGGCCTATCATCATTATTATGGGAGCCATGATCACCGGTACTACACTCTATGGAATTAAAAGTTTAGAGCGTTTAGCAAATTTTGCGGTCCCCGTGCTTACCCTTTTTTTGTGCTATGTTATTTATGTTTCATTTGACCAAGGGATGTCGCTTACAGCGGTAATAAATTTTGTTCCTGAAAATCCTAAAATGACCTTATTTGAAGCCACTTCTATACTGGTGGGCTCTTCTATTCTTTTTCCTGTGATGATGGCAGACTTCTCACGGTTTATTTACAATGATAAACAAAGTATGATTGCCGTTTTAGGAATCACCATTGGCTTTCCTGTTGCGCTTTTATTTAGTGCTATTCCTTCGATACAAACAGGAGAAGTAGATATTATTAAAGTAATGCAAGAGTTAGGTTTGGTTATTCCAGCCTTCGTTTTATTATTGATATCTACTTGGGTAGGTAATGCGAGTAATTTATATTCCACAGTATTGACATTTTCCACTATAAAAACGGAATGGGCTTTTAAAAAAATAGTACTGATCGTAAGTGTTTTTGGGATTGTATTCGCCTTATTAGGATTCTCCGAATACTTATTTGATTTTCTAAATTTCCTGGGTGTTTTAGCACCATCCATTTCCGCTATTTACATCATTAATTTCTATTGGGTAAAAAAACAACGTTATGAATTGGATGAGATTCCTGAATGGCAACCTAAGGCCTTAATCAGTTGGGTGCTTAGCTCTATCATCACCGTGTTTACCTATTTGGAACTGTTTCAACTAACGCACGCTTATTTTATAGATTCCTTTATACTTGGTGGATTGTTATATGGCCTATTAAACAGGAAAGCGATATTTAACTCTAAGGCAACAGACAAATGACAAGCAATATAGCATTGGCTCACTCATTTATTTACCACTTAAAGCGTTGATTACTTCTTAAAAGACGTACAATATTTCGCTTTTTTAAAACAAAAAGAACGCTCTTTGGTTCCTGCCATTACGTAAGAAATTAATACCTTCGTTTACACCAAAACGCAGACGATCTGGTCTCCATATTACATTATACATCACATTAAACACCCGCTATACATGGTTCATAATTTTGATCACAATAAAATACACGAATTGATTAGCATGAAGGAATGCATTGAGGTCATGAGAGCTCTTTTTAAGATTGCTTCTGATGAAAATATACTGAACCCTCTGCGTTCTAAAATGGAGCTTCCAGAACCATCAAATGGTATCATGGGCTTAATGCCGGCTTACTTTAAACCCTATAACATTATGGGCGTAAAAATATTAAGTATATTTCCTGACAACCATAAAAAAGGGCTAAGTTCTCATCAAGGAATTTTCCATCTTTTTGAAACGGAGACAGGACAGCTTCTCGCTAATTTTGATGCCCACACCATGACAGAAATGAGAACTGCTGCTGTCAGTGCTTTAGTTACAGATTACACCGCCATACCTAATGCCGAAAGCTTAGGAATACTAGGAACCGGAACACAGGCCTATTCTCATTTACAGGCTATTTTGCTAGTTCGCGAAATTAAGACTGTTTTTGTTTACGGAAGAAATAAAAAAAATCTAAATAGTTTTATCGAAAAGGTAACTAACCGCTACCCTAACATTACATTCAAGGAATGTAGTTCAGCACAAGAAGCTGCTAATGCATCTGATATAGTGTGTACCGTTACTGGAGCAAAATCACCCCTTATTTCACAAAAAGGATTACGTAGTCATGTACATATTAATGCCGTTGGCGCTTGGGATCCTAAACATAGAGAACTCGCTTCTGATATTGTTTTAAACTCAGCTATAATTGTAGATAATTATCATGCGGCAGAACAACAAAAAGGAGAGCTTATAATTGCCGCAAATGAAATAGAAACGTCTCCAGAAGATCTTATTGAAAAAAGTATCTATGAGGTGGTTTCACAGGATAACAGTAGTTATCAAAACAAACCAACGGTCTTTGCTTCTTTGGGTCTTGCTATTGAAGATCTAGCCTTCGCCTATGCGGTCTATACCTCGTTTAATAAGAAACAAACAGCTTAAAACTATGCAATAACCATCAGTAAAAAAGGATGTTAAATAGAAATTTCAGCTATTTATCACCCTTTCTGATTCGTTTATTGTGATAGAATGCAAATAGCATTTCCTAAAGCAAGTCGAAAGACATCCGTTATGAGTTATAATAACAACTCATTATCTCCTGGAAGTTCTAACGCTTTAACCGATTGAATAGCGTTCCCCGCAATTCCTTTTATAGACGCATGCATGTCTATCGTGTTATTCGTTACTTTATCTATTTGCTTTTCCCGTTCTTTCCAGATACGCTGCATAGCTCTTTTCTCACTATCTAAAGCAGTTTTCATTGCCGTAAAACCTTCCACAATAGCTTCTATTTGCATTCTAAATTGATTGCTTGTCAGGTAATCATAAAGCATATCCATTTTATCCCCTTTATTCTCTTGCGTACTAAGGGCTAAATTTACTTTTACAATAGATTCGCGTAACACTTTACAAAGACCTTTAAATTCTTCATAATTACAAATCCAAATACCTTCTTTAAGTCCCATTCGATCCATATCAGAAGGCATCACTTCTGTCACTAAAACCCCAATATTAGCGCCTTTCTCTCGGATATCATTCTTAAATTTTTCAATCCAAATAGGTTGAAAATCCTTGGTACGCTTACTCTCATAATATATTTTACCGCAGTTCTGTTCTGTACGGGTATTTACGATTTGAATACAATCGCCACCTCTAGCACCTTTTTTAATTTCCTCTATCGTATCTAATGGAAATTGGGCTGCCAACCATTCTTCGATAGCCAATTCTTGAACCTCTCCTTGTAATTGCATGGAACCCTGCTCCTGCTTCCGCTTCATTTCTTCGGTCAGCTTTTTCTGGTCTTCTAATTGCTTTTGCATTTCTTTAAAACGCAATTCATTTTTATCCTCTTCAGATTTCTTAATCTTTTCTTTTTCTGCAATAAGTATTTCGTTGAGTTTTTTTTGAGCTTCAGCTTCAGCAGCCTCTTTTAATTCTCCTTTTTCTCGTTTGAGTTTTTCTATTTCGGCTTTAGAGCGATTTAGTTCTTTTACTTGTTCCGACTTTTCATTCAACTCTTTTTGTAAAGCCTCAAATTGTTCGGACTGTTCGTCTGATATTTTCTTTTTAAGCTTGGCTTCAATCTCTTTTTTACCTGCTTTTAGTTGATTCTCTAAGCGCTCTTGAAACAATTCATTTTCTTGTTTCTTCTTTTGTTCAAATATAATTTTTTCTTGTTTCAGTTTCTCCTGTTCCTGCTGATACTTTCTCTTTTCTTCAGCAATTTGAGACTGATATTTCTGCTTTATTTCTTCCTCAAGTTGATGGGATAAAATATCCTGCACGTCTATGGATGTTCCACAATTAGGACATTTTATTTGAGTTTCGTTATTCATACTACTTCCGTTTTTATCTTTTGCGCCGTAATTCCTCTCCTTGTAAAAACATATCAGCAAATACTACAAAATCTTAGTATCAGGATTTGAAGTGTAATAGGTTTAGGTAGCTACGCAACTAAAGATCTAAAAATTATTTGTTCTTCTCTACAAATTTACTCAATGTATCTTCAAAATCTAAACCAGCAAGCACCTTGTTTTAGAAATTAATGTGCACACTTGGTTTCTAAGTCCTTTAAAAGTTTCTTTTTTAGAGTCTGGATTACTTTAAAAAACAAAACACCCAACATTAGTATCGCAATACATTTTAGTAAATGTTTAGGCTAATTTTATAAATTATATATCTTCGCGCGCATTATGTGGATGTATCTTGGTCTTTTAGCAGCTTTATTTCTTGGTTTACACAACTTATGTAAAAAACATGCCGTACAAGGCAATGAAGTTTTTCCTGTGCTACTAGGTACTATTTCTTCTGGATTTTTACTATTGGTTCCTTTTTATATTGCCTCCCATTTTTTTAAAGAAGAGATGGTAAACATAGACTTCTATATTACAGACATCCCTTGGAAAACACATGGTTTTATCCTCATAAAATCCGCTATCATGGCGGCATCCTGGGTTTTAGCCTATCAGGCCCTAAAGCATTTACCGATAACGATAGTCACTCCCATACGTTCTGCTGGCCCTTTTTTTACATTTATTGGCGCCATAACCATTTACCAAGAAAAACCGAACCTTTATCAATGGATTGGTTTTTTTCTAATCATCTTATCTGTAATGCTGTATTCTAAAATAGGAAAAAAAGAGGGTATTAATTTTAAACGCAACAAATGGATTTTCGCCATTATCGGCGCTACTTTCTTAGGTGCCTCTAGTGGTCTGTATGATAAATTTTTAATTCAAACCGTACATTTAAATCCACAAACACTACAATTCTGGTTTTGTTGGTATACTGTTCTTATCCTATTGGTTATTTTAAGTATTACTTGGTTTCCGTATGCAGAAAAAAGAAAAGCGTTTAAATGGCGTTGGTCTATTCCGCTTGTTGGAATTCTGTTACAAATAGCCGATTACTTCTATTTTAAAGCATTACAAGATCCTGATGCTTTAATTATGTTACTTTCAGCCATAAAAAGAAGTCAGATTATTATTGCTGTAGTACTTGGTGGTATTATTTTTAAAGAACAAAACAAACGAAAAAAGCTGGTCCCATTGGCAGGTATCATGGCAGGTGTATTTCTAATTTTATATTCTTAACAGTGCTCTGAAGCGAAGAACCCACACTTAGGTATTTAGTAATTTTCTTTGAAATTGATCATCATAACGCCGCTTAAAGGGCATAAAATATTGTTTAGCTCTATACTGTTCTGTAGCATAAAACAAATTGAAGCCACAGGCCGTAAATAGTTTATCTGCTTCCTCTAATAAGCTTAAAAGTGGCGGTGTATTCTGTAGTACGGTAACTCCCTCCTCATTAGTTAAATCATCTAGGGCACAAAACGTTTGGATGTAAATGTGCTCTCCATTCTTTTGATGCATCTTAGCCATTTTATATAACTGATGCACTTCTTCCGCTGGTTCTGAATGTATAATATAAAAGAAGGGTGCTTTAATTTGTATTTCTTTTTTGGAATGACGTAAATCTGTTTGCACCTGAGCATAAGTAGCTTTCTTATAATTATAGTGCTTTAAATCGATGCCTTTTTCTAGCACCAAAAGTTCATCATAACGCGGGGTGCCTTGTTTTTTAAAATAAGCGGCTTTCAGAATTCGTGCTAACAAGGTTTTTTTTAGGGGTACGTCATCAAAATATTGAAGCTCCCCATAAAATCCGCTTGGAAAAACATCTACCACCAGCTCTTTAATCAGATAGGTTTCTATAAGTTGATGCAAAGTGTCACGGAATAACAAGCTATCCTTGAAGAAAGAATCCTGCTGGTAAATGGTTTTTATCGCTGGAGAAATAAAATTTTTATGCTTGGTATTGGTAAGAATAATACAGGATGAAAATGGAATATTTTTATCCTGTATATAACTTTGTATGCGGTTAATATGGCCTAACCCTGATCCATAAGCATAAAATAAGATCATTATAGCTGCGCTAAGACTTCGGCTAAAATAAAAATTCTTTGCTGTTCCGGAATTTCTTTTAAGGCCATTATAGCATACGCATAACTCTCTTGATTTGCGGATAGTTTGTACAATACCGTATCATTTGCAGAGATGGTAGCATCCTCAAGGGCTACAGTATATAACTCGTCATCGTTTTGTTTAATTTTAATTTTCTCTTCATAACGCTTTATTTCAATAGCATTGGTATTCTCTTCATTATCTGATATTTTAATTTTATCAGGGTACATTTTAATCTTCCATAATAGCGCTGAATTTTTATCTCTCAATTTAAAACCATCACTCTTAAATTTTACCTCAAATGCTAAATCTCCGTGCGTATAGTACTTGTGTTTTTCTGATTTATTTTTACTAGTATACTTTGTATTCCCGGCATAAATAGTCATCGGACTCAAAGAAAAACCTCCTATTTCTTCTCCCGCAGGATTAGAAAGAACCACTTGTGCATCACTATAAGAAACTTCCTCTGTTGTAGTGTTCTCTGTAGGGCTATTAGTGGTACTTTTATCTGCAGTTTCTTTGCAGCTACCAAAAACTAGTATTAGGCTAAATAGGCTTAAAATGTAAAACTTTTTCATAATTCTAAATTCTTTAAATAATTACGTATTTCCTTTTCTTCTGTATATTCTTTTTCAATTTTTTCAAATAACGCATTAGCAATACCTTCTTTTTTTTCCGCTGTTGCCCTATGCACATGTGTTAGCGCCTCTAATAGGCTTGCTGGTTTTAAGGGGTTGAATAAAAAACCATCTTTTTGATGTTCGATAACATCTTGTATTCCTCCTATTTTTGAAGCTATAATGACATTTTTTGAGGCTCCTGCTTCTAATAAAACATTAGGCATACCGTCATAAAAAGAGGGTATTAACACAATATCTGCAGCGTGATAATACGCAATTAATTCATTTTTATTTACAAAAGAGAAAAACTGCACTTGAATTGGGAGCGTTTCAATATGATTCTTAACGCTATCTTCTACATCTCCAATCAACCAAATTTCATATGCGTCTTTATAACTGAAATTAGCAAAGGTTTTAGAAAATTCAAGAATTCCTTTCTTTGCTTTTAACTGGCCTACAATAACAATTCTCTTTTTACCCGCACTACTTTCTTTTAAAGCTTCAACTTGTGGAAGCTGACTTATTGCTGGTTTCCAAAGCTTGGTATCAATACCATTAGGGGTGAAATACACCTTAGAATGAGCTGTCAACTTTTTTATCTTATCGCGCTTTTCTTTAGTTACCGTAAAAATAAACTCAGAATTTTTTAACGCATACAATAACATTTCTCTACGCTTAGAAAAAATTGCTTCATCAAAATCATTTCCTCTGATAAAGGTAATTAAAGGTTTCGCTATATATTTTGACAAAATAGGCCCTAAACTAAGCGGCAAATATCCTCCAAAAGCAACCACATACTTTACATCCTTTAGAATAGGCAAACCTTCAATAAATTGCGATGCGAGGTTTAATGTAAATTCTTCTGAATTATTTACGGGCACTGCAGAATAACTGCCATATACCGCAGCTTCTGTATGAAACTTTTTTCGTCTATTGGTAAAATGAATAATATGAACGGCAACACCAGATTTCCTAAAATTTCGAATTAATCGATCGCAAGATTCTGCCATACCTCCTTTACTGGGGTAGTAATGTTGAGTAATGAATAACAGACTCATTTAACTATCAAAAAATGAACTATTATCATCGGTATCATCATAGCCATAGAAGGTATCGTGAACCATGAATAAAGAACCATGATCTTCTGCAATAAAACGCATGTACTCGTATTCTTTATGAAAACGATCAATCATTTTACGACGCCATACATATCTATCTTTGGAAAATAACTCTATATCATTGGTTAGTCTCGTATCTAATTCTGTAAAACAAGTCAAGCATAATTTAGACGCGGTAGCATCTGGCTTATTTGCTTTTAAAGGCTTAAACGAATGTTCATTACAAACTGGTTTTTGGCACTTTTTACAGGTAAGAACCATGCTCGTTTCGCAAGGTCTTAATACAAACAATCCTATTGTTTCTTCGCAATTTTTTCTTTGTTCCATAAACGTTTATGCTCTTGGAGTTACACAACCGTAACTAACATTAATTAAATTGATTAATTCTAAGGCAAAATAATCAGAAGAAAACATCGAAATAGAACTTGATCTGTACGGTTCATATTTTTCAGGATGTTCATTTTTGATATCAAATTTCCGAGTCGTTTTAATAATATAGAATTCGGCATCTTCCGCTAATTCCAAGGTGCTCTTATCAATAGCTGTATTGAGTACATATTTATCCTTGGGTATTTTCATTTTTAAAATAAAAGGATAAATAGACTTATATTTTTGTTTTGTTTTTCGTTTTCCACTAGCACTTCTTTTTTTGACAATTCTGCTTCGCAAACGTTCTGAAAAACTAAAGTTTAAGGTACAACCATCACTTAAAAAACAAGAACCTTTACTAATAATTTTTTCATAGTAAAAATCTTTACCAGATAAAAAACCTCTGTTCTCTGAGGTATACTCTTCTTCCTTTTGTAGGTTGCTTTTTTCTATGGTATCTTTTACATTAGCCTCTAATGTAATTCTTGATTGCGGTTGTAAGTCTTCTTCTATTAAGGTAAAAAAAGCAGAGAAGTAATCGGAGAAAAAATCAAAACCTTCTGTATAGTTCTTTTTGAATTTTTTTTTGATCCTTACATTAAGTATGATAGCCGTAATTATAGCGGCAATAAAAAATAGCGTTGTAGGAAAGTAGGCGACATAGTCAATCAAATGCGATAGGATAATTGCCCCTACGGTGATCAACCAGACCTTCTTTATTTCTTTCTTTTTATTAGTATTCGCACTTTCCCGTTGCAAAACACAAGCTCTAAAAAAGCGAATCCATTTTAAAGGTGTTTTTTTTGATGAAAATCCCCTGTGCAAATGTGCTCTTTCTATTGGGGCACCTTGAAACTGTTCCTGAGTTAAGACAGATCCTTGTTGACTCATAATTAGATTAGGTTTTTATAAACTTGGTTCAACTTATTCACTTGCAATTCCCAAGTAAATTCTTCTTTCATTTTTTGTAATGCCTTGGCTGCTAAAACTTCACGCTCTTCTGGAGTATCTAATAAAAACCGAATGGAGCGAGCCAAATCTAATTCCCTATCAGGCTCTACCAACATAGCTTCTTGTTCTGATACCAGTTCCCGAACTACGGGTAAATCGGAGGCGACAAGGGCCGTACCACAAGCCATAGTTTCCAATATTTTTAAGGGGCTACATCCTTGCGTAATGTTTCGGTCACAAGCTTTTAAAGGCGCTATAGATAGCGTTGCAAAATGGATATAGTTGTAAAGTTCTTCTCGCTGTACTTGCGTTTTTACAACAATCTTATCTGTAAGCTCTAGTTTTTCAATAAGTTTTTTTAAAGGCTTAAACGCCTTTTCTTTTACAGAAGAACAGATGAGCAATTTTAAATCTGGATAATCTTTTAAATAGCTCATGGCTTTTAAAAGCACTTCTATTCCTTGCCAACGTTGTAAAGCCCCAAAATAAATAATATAGTGACCAGGTGCGTCTTCAGGTTTTTCAAATGATTCTGGGATATATGCGCCATTAGGAATCACATTAATTTTCTCTTCCGGAATAGCATAAGCAGCGATTAAAAACTTTTTTGTTGTGGCGGATGGTGTAATAATTACAGTGGCTTCGTCTAGGCATTTCTGCTCTAAAAATTTAAGCTTTTCTAAAAACTCATCCGTCAGGTTTGGATAATGATACGGTAACTCTACAGAAGTCAATGCATTTACTTCAAAAACCGATGGGATATTTTTATGGGCTGTAATTCCTAAACCACTCCAAATATCTCTAAAATGTGCAATTTTAATTTCCTTTTCATTTTGAGATATTTCTAGATAAACACGTTCAGAAAATAGCGATGCCTTTTCTAAGTAGTTCAGTTTTTCTTCCGAGTAAAAACGTTTGATAAGGATATTATCGTGCTTTTGTACTGCCGGAAGTTTAGCATTACCTCTTAGACACAACAACGAAAGTTCTTCCGCATGTGTGGCTAAAGCGGTAATCATTTCTTTTATATGTGTAGAGGAGCCTTTTGAGCTAGGAAACACATCATAAGAAGCATAAATGTTTAACATGTTTTGTATGCTTTAAAAAGAAACTTTTACAGGTTCTCTTTGTGCTGCATCTTTAATTTCGAAAAAAGTACCTTTCTCAAAATTGAACATGTTGGCTACTATATTTGATGGAAAAGTTTCTACGGCAATATTGTTATCTGTTACCGTACCATTATAATACCTACGTGCCATTTCTATTTCTTCCTCCATAGAAGTTAACTCATTCTGCAATTCTATAAAATTCTGATTGGCTTTTAAGTCTGGATAATTTTCAGATACAGCAAATAAATTCATCATTGAATTTTTTAATGCATTTTCTGCCGCGCTTTGATCTGCAACCGTATTTGCATTTTGTACCATATTTCTAGATTTGGTCACATTTTCGAATAATGTTTTTTCATGAGTAGCATATCCTTTAACCGTTTCTATTAGATTAGGAATAAGATCATTTCGTTTTTTAAGAAATACATCTATACTACTCCACCCCTCTTTCATTAAGGTTTTTTTACGAACCAAACCATTATAGATAGAGATTCCCATAAATAAAGGAATCAAAATTATTGCTAATACTACTAGAAATATCATATTCAAAAAGTTTTTAAAAAATGGAATTTAGGTAAATTTTAGGTATTGAACCATATGTTTTGAATTTTTTTTCTAAACACAAGACTATATCCTCTGAGATGGTAAACGAGGTATTTGAAGTTGAAGTATCTCTAAGTAGCATATAATTTAGAATTCATTTGCTGCATCGCTTAACTTTGAAAAGCTTTTATGACTAAGCTTCAGCACACTTAATTTATTTTAGTTATTAACTTTCTTCTTTTAACAATACATAACACCCCTTAACGGATATCTTAAGATTAGTCTATTACCCCCTACTCGTTTACTGATTATAATACAGCGTTCACTGATTTCAATTTCATCCAATCTTTTAATTATGGAACTTTAGTTTTTAATACAAAAACTATAAATAACTTATGGATCGCTCCAAACTATATATCACTGCCTATAGCGCTTTGGGACTAACAGCATTGTATTTTATTTTTGGAGCTAACATACCAATTTTTAGATCCGATTTGGTGGTTTCCAATGATGATATTATTAAAAAAAGCTATTTTAATACTAGCTCCTTAGTATCCTATAAAAAAGTAGCTTGTACCTTAGAAGATGGCACTACGGGTGAATGTTATGAACTGGTCTTTTCTAGTAACCCCGTAGAAGATGGTCCTTATTGTCCTGAAACCATTGAAGACGTAGGTGGTTTGGGTACTTATGATGGCCAAACTAATCCTGGATTTCAAGTATTAAAGGCTAGTTTGTTCCACGCCATGGAAACCGATGGTTACGATATTATCGATGATCAAGGAAAAATTAGAATGGACGACTTTAACTCTGGACGACCAGATCCTAATTTTGATTATTGCTTGGCTGCCGCTCCAGATAATGATTTAAAACTTACCTTCTTGATTCCTGCAGAACCGAAGCTCTCTGGTACCAATAATGTTATTGAAACTATTGAATTAGTAGGTGTTTCTCTAGATGGCGTCCCCATAAATGGTAACCCTCCTTCAGTGATCAATGGTCCCCCAATACCAAATGCTACTGGAGGGAACATCCCTTCCTTAGACCCTTGTGGCGGTCACAATGATCCTGCAGGGTATTATCACTGGCATTTTGTACCAGAAGTAATGAACCAGGTTTTAGCCGCTCATCATATTACGGAAGTCTCGTGTACCCTAATAAATCAAGCAGAAACGGTAAAACTTATAGGTTTTGCTAAAGACGGTTTCCCTATCTATGCCTATGCGCAAGAACCTTCAGACGTAGATGATTGTGGTGGTAGAATAGCAAATACAACAGAATATCCTGGGGGAATTTATCATTATGTGGCCAGTACAACTAGAGCGCCCAACGTTCCTAAATGTTTAAAAGGTGTAGCAGCAACCCGTGGTTTTAAATTTAGATAAAAAGATGAAAAAACTCGTATTATCTATTTTATTTGTCCTACTAAGTTATTCTTCGGCAATGGCTCATAACCCATTATCTGCAGTCTATTATTTAGAACTAAAGAATCATTTAGGTATCCTGAGCATTAGTGTAAGTCAAGACGGATTAAATGAAGCCTTGATAAAGCAGCATCCATTAGAAGATTTCACCACAATTACAACTATTAAATATAAGGAATTAGCCGTACAGTACATTAAGGACAATTTTGACTTGCGGCTTAACAATTGTGAGTATCCAATAAATGATGGGGGAATTAAATTGGGGAATCATCAAACCGATTTTAAATTTATACTGGATGATCTTCCTAAAGCTATTAGTACCATTATTATTTCCATTAATGCATTCCGAGAGAATGAACAACATCAAACCATATTTTCTGTTGCCCTAGCTACCCTAAAAAATAAAGTAATCCTAAATGAAGACAATGATTATACGGCTAAGCTCCATATTAAAAATAATAAACTAGTACAAGAGTCTTCTGATGGCAACAAGCACCTAGGATTGCTGCTAGCAATAGTAGTACTGCTAAGTCTTGCCTATTTTTATTGGATCAAGAATAAAAAAAAATAGCTTAATTGTTTTATAATCACTTTTTTTTGTGCATCGTCCCATATTATTTGAAAGTCTATTAACTTTTAGTATGAATATAAATAACTTACCTTATTAAAAATCTAACCCTATGAAAATCAAAGCAATTATAACACCTATAGTTATTTGTCTATTAACTGTAAGCATTTTTACCGCTTGTAAAGACAAAAAAGAAAACGGTAAACCTGATAAAGTTTCAGAAATTGTGGATGCAACTTACAGCTGTCCTATGAATTGCGAAGACGGTAAAACATATCATGAAGCAGGGAGTTGCCCCGTGTGTAAGATGGATTTGATGTTGGTCACTACAGATAAAATTATGACTTGCGAAGCTCACAAAGAGGGTAAGTGCAGCTGCGAAGGTGCTACATGTAAATGCGCAAATTGCAAAGAACATGCTGGTAAAATAACCTGTGAAATGCATGAAGATGGCAAGTGTAAATGTGAGGGCGATACCTGTGCATGTACAAATTGTGAAGAACACGCTAAAAAAATGTCTTGCTCCAAAGGTGAAGATGGTAAGTGTGCCGACAAAAATTGCAAAAAACACCAAAAGAATAAAGACTGTGTCATGAATGAAGATGGCAAATGCATTTGTGAATCAGGAAAATGCACTTGTGTAGATTGCGCTTCAAAAAACAAATAGCGCATAGCACACCACTATTTCTAATAACAAAGACCACCCAATTTAGGTGGTCTTTTATATTTTACAACATCGCTATTTTAGTCATTAAAATAGAAATAGTTAAATGTAATTTTAGGCTGCTTGTCATCTCCCTCAGTATACACCCCTGCTTTAAAGTAGTAGGTATTAGAATAGTTATTCCATGAACTAGAGGGCGATAAGGTTTTATTAATGATAGTTGAGCCACTAGAAGTGGTAACTTTTACATTAGCGCCACCGCCATTATAGGTAATTGACAAAATATAATCACTCCCCTGAGAATATGTAGCTCCCGTATACTCTTGATACGTTCCAGAACTGTTAGAAGGATTATTTGTAGTTACTTTAATCTTAATTTTACGATCGTCATCTATAAAAACACGTAACCAAGGTCTGTTTACATTATTACCTCTGTTGTGAATTTGTGCTATGGTTACTCCGTTTTCTGGTATGGACTCTACTTTGGCCTTATAGATCATACTCTTACCATTTGTCAATGAAGATTCTTCAATCTCTTTCCATTCTGTGCGGTTACCGTCTGTAGCTAAACTTTTCATGATATAATATCCACTGGAATTTTTATCATACCAACTTTCATTATCGGTTCCTGTAGAACTAAAAGATTTAGTAGATCTACTGTCCTCCCCACTGAGCCAACTTGTCTCAATATAGAAGTCTGAAATTTGATACACTTTAGCACTGAGTTTTGGTGCTTCCATAGCTTCAGGTGCTACAACCACTTCTTCTTGCTCTGTCTGACTACAGCTTGTTAAAAATAGTGCAACGGAGAAAATACCTGTTGCCAAAAATTTGTAATTGGTCATTTTTTTCATGTGTAATTATTTAAATTAATAAAATTGGGGTCAAATTGGTGCACCAATTTGGTTTACCAATTCTACGAAAAAAATCTATACAAAATCAATTTGACAAAAAATAAAACAAATTATTTACAAATTCACATTATTTACAACATCATAATACATAATCTACATTTTATAAGAATTAAAGCACAAAACAGCACAGACAAAGGGGTTCCCAGCATGCTACCTTTCCTTGTCAACATAGAACACAAGCTATAGAGGGTAAAATAGTACTTAACTGGAATAATATACAGGCAGCACTTGCAGATCAAAGGCTCTAATTTGCGCCCTTAACCTTAAAAAAATCTTACAATGAAAGTACATTTAAAAACTATTTACGTAGCTTCTATTGCGCTCCTTACGCTAGGATGTTCGCAAAATTATGAAGAAACAGAAAGCCAGAATGAAGCCGAAATTTCAGAAGACCTCACTGTTTTGAAAGTTTCTGCCTCCCAATTTTACACGCCTCCAAATTCTGCCGTTCGCAATAATAAGAAGAATTTAGTAACGGATTTTGGGGTTAATAATTCTGATACCAATGATGATAGTGATAAATTAAATAATGCTATTAGAGATTTGGCGACCAATGGTGGTGTACTCACTATTCCAAGGGGCACATATTACTTTAATAAAATTAGAATGCGCTCTAATGTGCATTTAGAAATTGAAAAAGGGACCGTTATCTATCCAACTAGAGGATTAGTCGCTGCCCAAAACCATAGAATTTTTGATTTTGCAAGTAAAACTGAGAACAAAATTGAGAATGCGAGTATAAGTGGTAAAGGGGGCAAGTTTATAGTAGATTTAAGAGGAAACAGCTCTAATAATCTTATTGTTGCCGATGTAGGCAATGTCAATAATTTTAAAATAGCTAATATGACTATTAAGGATGAAAAAACGGTGTTTGCTTCCATATTAATTAGTTTTACAGACAAAACCGGCAATGCTTGGCCACATAATGGTATTATTGAGAATATAAATCAGCTAGATGCCCATACGGGTTACGGATTAATTCAGGCCTATGCTGCAGATAATATCTTATTCAAAAATTTAGCCTGTACAGGTGGTGTTACCTTACGTTTAGAAACTGATAATCTTGCGATGAAAACCGCAAATAAAGGAGGTCTTAACGCTATTTTTGCTTCTAAAATTAAAAATATAAATGGATTAACGCCTTTAATGTTTTCTCCACATTTTATGGAGAATGGTAAAGTTACGGTAGATGATGTTACCGCCATAGGTTGCGCATATGCTGTTCGCGTAGAGCATGGTTTTATTGAAATTTTTGACAAAGAAAATAGAGCTTCCGGTGACGATTTTAAAAATTACATAGAAGGAATACTTGGTGCGGGTTCTGTAGAAATTGTTTACAGACGTAATAATGGAAGAACTTGGGCTGCCCGTATTGCCAATGATTTTAATGAAAGAGCCTACAACCATGCTAACCCTGCGGTTAACGGAATAAAACCAGGGAAATTTGACACTTCAAACGTAAGTAACGTTAAGGTAATTTATAAAAATACTGGTGCTAAACTAAAGCAGGCTTTCTTACCCTATTTACCTTGTTCGGAACGTTCAAAAGTATGCAAACCCGGACCTTCTGGTTTTGAATATTCTGGTCCTTCTATGGGGGTCTCGATTGATAATACGAAAAGGGATTTAAGTTTAGGAAATTACAATGTAAATGTGTCTACGACTAACGTTCAAGGCTTTCCAAATAATTATATCTTGAATGTAAAACACAATACAGCTGAAATTTGCTCTGGCAATCTTTCAACTATACCATCTTGCGACTAATTAGTACCTATAGACTAAAGCTCCGTACAAGTACGGAGCTTTTTTCATTTCCATAAATATATTTTCAGGGACATTTATTCTGCTACTAATTGGTACGTATGGATCCAATCTACTTTCATCGTGTTAATAGTCTCATCTGTTAAATCCGTTTTTACAGCAAGACCTCCTAGCCAATCCACATCAAATGTCCATAAATCCCAAATAACATTTAAATCTCTAGTAAAATCGCGCTCAGAGACAACACTACCTGCAGGCTCGCCATCCAAATAAAATTGTATATTTTTTGCATCTTTCCAATACACACCAACCGTATGGTATTCTTCATTCCACCTTACTCCTTTTAATGGGTTATCATCAGAAAGCGTTCTATTATCAAAATTACCTTTATTCCTTCTGGTATCACCATCAACTACATGAAAGTACTGAGAGTTCATTTGCCATGGAAAATCTGGCTGACAATCACATGAAGGTTTTGAATTGTTTTCTATAATATCTATTTCGTTTCTATCTGAGATATCACCATTGTTTAACCAAAAAGTATTATATGCAGAAATATGAGCCGTTTTGATGCTACTTTCTGTATACATTGGATAATTTATCTGTGCTTTTGATTGTACTCTAGAGGTTAAAAACCAGCGTTCTTGGGTATCATCTAGTGTAGCTTTTATCCATAAATTACCGTCTGCTACTCCAGCATTTTCTGCCTTCATATTTACGGGAACATCATAATTCCATAAAGGTTTAAACCATTTATCGGTATCAAAAGTGTCATTAAACTCATCCGTAAGTTCCGAAACCGCTACCCACTTCATGCCTTCTGGAGGCGTTGGTGGTGTTAACGTAGTATAATCTACCACCTCTGGAGCAGTCTCCTCTGGTGTTTCAGTGACAGGATCTGTGGTTGGTTCTTCGGAAACTTCAGCTGGGGTATTTTCATCAATTGAATTGTTATCTTTTTTACAGGAAAATACCATAAGGCTAATTAAACTAGCTATTAAATAAATATGCTTCATTTTTATTGGGGTTTTTATTAGAATTTAGAAAAATGAAAAATACAGTTATTTGCCATAGGAAATCAAAATTAAGACTCAACAAAATCTGAACATGCCCTTAAATGATCGCAATTTTTATAGATTACCCCCTCACAAACGTCATTAATACAACAGCTCCGGATAAGACTGTTCAAAATACTCTTGGAAAGAGCTAGGACTAGTTGTATGCAAACGAACCGCTGTACACTTATTAAACATCAAAAACAATTTCAATTCTTTATTCAATGCAGCTGCAAATTTTTCCGTGTTCTTTAAACTAGCTTCTAATGTTAGTTGATGAATATGAAAAATCTCTTTCTTTCTATCAACTTTACTATCCATTCGGGCTACCAGTTTTCCATTCCATAAAATGGGCAGTGAAAAATAGCTATACTTTCTTTTATGCTGAGGCACATAACATTCTAAAAAATAATCAAAACCAAAAATAGCAGATGTTCGTTTTCTTTGAATCAGTAAATTATCAAACGGCGATAGAATATGGAGCTTTTTTCGCGATAAAGGTTTATTTAAAAGTTCAAGAGATTCTGGTAAGACATAATAATCACTATCTGCAACACGTACTTGCGCTATTTCACCATGCACCAGCATCTGCTTTAATGCCCCTGTAACTATTGCTTTGGTATGCTTTAGTAAATAGGTCATTTCTTGTAAGGTCCCTACCCCATTGGCACGTAAATAATTTGTTATCAAAAACCGACCATATTCTTCCTGCGTGGGTGTTGTCGTGTTTATGCTGCTTGGTAATACCCGCTCTGTGAGATCATACACTTTATGAAAATTTACCCGCTTTGTAATCATCAACTCTCCTTGCATAAATAAATTCTCCAAGGCCTGTTTGGTTGGAGCCGTCTTCCATTCACCAAATTTGATTCCTTTTTTATCAAAATCTTTAGCCATCAAAGGGCCTTCGGCTTTTATACGCGCTGTCACCAAATCCATAAGTTTAGCATCTTGTTTAAACCAATGTTTTTGTTTCCCCGAAGCAATCGCATGCTTGCGAGGTAGGCTAAAACGAAAATCGACCATAGGAAGAAAGGAAGCCGCATGTGACCAATATTCATATACTTTTTTATCCGCTATTAATTCCTGTATATGTGCCGCTTGGTAGCTCGGATTCCGATTATATAACGTATGATGGTGCGCGCGTTCAATAACAGAAATGGTATCAATTTGAATATACCCCAAATGTTCTATAGCCGTGAGCGTAGCATTTCTAGCTGTACCCACAAATTTTGAAGCAGGTAACCTTTGTGATAACAACACTAATTTTTGGACCTCGCGAAGGGAAAGATTTTCAATTCTTAAACTCATATTGAATTGCTGTTAAACCAAATTGGCTAGGGGTGCAAAAATATCTATTTAAATGGTTAAGCATTGTATACAAAGAAAAAATTCTCTTATTATTTGAGTTTATGCCCTTTAATAATCAATCTAATTTGACAACAGACCTTTTGTTAATTGCATTAGCGTACTAATTTTATTGGAATCATAAGCATCTGGGTGGGCTTCTGAATAAAATCCTTTATCATTATCATAGTAGGTTCCCGTTTCTGCTAAATCTGTCAAAGCTAAATCATACAAAATAGCCACTCCCTTTTCCGCTGGAGACCAATGTTGCCCATATGCTTCTTTTGCCATTTTGGTATCTAATAGCGACCCTGGGTTTACTGCTACCACCGTAATGGATGGTTCTTGCTTTGCTAAAGAAAAACTCCACATAGTTAATGCTAATTTACTCTGAGCATATGCCTCATTAGCTCCCAATCCAATATTTTTCTGTAAAGCTTCTAAAGATACTGGTGCTTGTGCCGCAGAACTAAGATTTATAATACGTGGTGATTCTGCCTTTTTAAGTAAGGGTACTATTGCTGCTGTTAGTTGGTAAGGGGCTAAATAATTCACCACTAAACGAGCATCTATACCAGATGCTGTACTTGAATTCTTACTCATAAATAAACCTGCATTATTAATAAGAATATCTATAATAGGCATTTGCTTTTCTACGTCTATCGCCATTTTTTTAACAGCTTCTAAATCAGAAAAATCAGCTAAAAAACCAATTACCTTCTCGTTGTTAGATGCTGTTTTAATTTCTGCTAACGTAGCTTGTAATTTTGTTGTATCTCTACCGTGAATAGCCACAAAATGACCTTCGTTTGCTAAACGCAGCGCTAATAATTTACCGATACCGTCTGTACTTCCTGTAATTAATATATGTTTCATTGTTGTTTTTTATGTTGATAAAATATAGGCAAAACTTTTTCTGCTATTTTCTCTAAAGCAGTTTCCGTTTTGCCGTTAGTCTTTTTAAAAAGGTGCAATAGTATCTTTAGGACCATCTGGTAAACTCCAACGTGCGCGAGCACTAATGCTTTCTGGTGTAACAACTTCAGATACTGAGTTATTAGCGCTACCATAACTACTAGTGCTGCCACGTGGTATTTGCATACGGTCTCCGTACAACCAAACCACTAAATTACTACGTTGTCCGCTAGTAATTGGGTGTGTTGCGTGTGGCACATTACCTCTATGGATGATGGCTTTGCCGGGTTCAAAAATTGCTTGTACCATTTTTCCCGAAGCTTTATTATAAAAATCTACCTCTGATCCTGTAAACTTTTCTTCAGGCAAATTGATGTTAATGTTCAACGTAGCTGATGAAGCATCTGTATGTGCACGTAAATCCTTGTCTTTATCTGGATTGTACTGGATTGAAAAACCAAATGTTTGGTTATCATAACCATAAGTACCTAATAACAAACGCGCTATCGGACGCATATAACGGTCCATCATATCGTTATAAAATGCCTGAAAATTAGGTGCAGCCAAATGACCTTCTGAGCGAGGATCCAACATCATTCCATAACGGTTTAACTGTATACCGTAAGGAGCACGTTTTGGTACTTTTGAATTTGCAACAGCTTCTAAGTACTTTCGAAAATCTGCTAAGCGGTCTAAATCAAAAAACTGTGCCACATAAACACCAGGTATAATTTCTTCCCATAAATCGGCAACAGCAGATTCTTTTTCTGGGTTTTCCCAAGCATCTTTAATTGCTTTTCGTAAACGAGGGTCAAGCAAAGTTTCATCAGAAATTAGTAAATCGTCCTTGTTTTCAATTTCCCACTCTGACCAAGCAGCTTCTAACAATTTTCGGTTTTCATTCCAAAATTCAGATACAGAAGCTTCACGGTTTAGCGAGGCTTCTCTAGAAGGTAAAGTAAGTGCACGAGCTTGTGCTAGTATATTTTTATTTGCCATTGTTTCTATATTTTTTCACCAAAAATGCCGCAATAGAACATCTTGGTCCTGCATACATAGTTGTTTATTTACCAATTAATTAATCGCCTTTTAATATAATTTGAGAACTATTAATTTGATGACAAAGGTAGTTCTAGACCATCATATTTTTTTAGTAGTAAAATCGGTAGTTTAGGTATATTTCAAGGTTTTATTTAATTAAATTATTTTACAAATCCGCCGTAACGACTCATAATATTTGTTGCACCAGCGAGTGCACTTTTTAATTCTGGAGTTACATTACCATAAACATTAAAAGTATCCATTGTGGCACCTTCTAAAAACAAAGCTGCAAACTGAGACCATACATTTAAATGTGCCAGAGCAGCATCTACATCTTGATAACGCTCATAAATATGGATGCTTTCTTGATCTTCTGCAACATACCACTCGTGATTAAGCGAACCTTCTTCATTAAAAGTAGCTGTAGTTATTTTTTCCATTGCTTCATTAAATTTGGTCTTGTTCATTATTTTACCATCTACCGTCCAAGCAATATTATTATTTAGTTTCATTCTTCTTTTTTTAATTGAAAAGAATGCCTCTCATATAAGAAGCATTCATTATATATTGTATTAATCTACAAATATGGATTTTACGTGCAGCGTATCCATATACTCTTTTATATATACTATTTTGCCTTCAGAAAACTGAAACAAAAAATGGTATGGATTGTTGTAAATTCTACCATTAGTTAACTCTCCGTAAGAAATAAACTCTGCCGCTACTCTATCGTCTTCGGCTGTCCAACCTACTGGTGTTAACTCTAATCCTTTTGGTATGGCAGTTTTCACCATTTTTATAAGGTCTGCTATTCCATTTTTATCCATTTTACCAGAAACAGGAGGATCTCCTTTAATTCCCATAGATTGCCAAATAACATCTTCACCTAAATAAGTAAGTGCATTTGTTGCATCGCCAGCTGAAAAACGTTCAAAAAAGTTAAGAATCGTTTGTTTGTTATGTTGTGTGCTCATAATTCTAATTCTTAAAATTTTTAGTTAACGCCTTGTAATCCCATTAATAGTGTTTCAAAATTTCTTTGATTCTCTATATCATTCTGAAAACCAGTATCGTCTGCTAATGTAAAACGTTTAATTGCGGGAGATTTGCTTGTTGCTTGGTACAACCAATATGCCTCTTCTTTTAAAGCTTCTTCAATTGGTAAATCTATAGACGCATAAATAGTACGTTTAGCAGCTTCAATAGCATCTGAATTAAACTGTGACATTCTATTGACTAAATCCTCTACAAAAGCACCAATTTTATCCGCATCTACAGCTCTATTTATAAGTCCGTATGCCTCTGCCTGGTCTGCATCAAAATCTTTTGCAGATAAAATAACTTCCAAAGCTCTACCTAAACCTATTTGACGCGCCATACGAGAAGAGCCACCACCACAAGGTAAAATTCCCATACCCACTTCCATTTGCATAAATACAGCCTTACCACGTGCTGCAAAACGCATATCTGTTGCTAAAGCAAACTCGTGTCCGCCTCCTCTTGCAAACCCCTCTATTTTAGAAACTGTTATTTGTGGTAATTTGCTAATACGTTGCAGCACTTTTTGCAAGTCTAACAACGCTATATCTTCTCTAGCAACTGCTTTTGTAGACATCTCTTTTAGGAAGTTAGTGCCTGCATGTGCTATAAAAATTTCTGGATGGGCAGATTGAAAAACTACTACCTTAATAGTACGGTCGTTCTCTAAATCTTCAGCTAAAATATTAAGCTCGTTGATCATTGGTATATCCTGAATATTTACTGGTGGATTATCAAAAGTTACCCAGGCTTGTCCTTCTTTTTCTTCTACTCTAAATGTTTTAAATGTCTTGTTTTTCATCATCTAATTATTTATAAATTTGTATCTGTTGTGTTTTAATTACAGTACAAATTTACTTTAGACACCTACCTTTAAATTGGTACAAAACAATGTGTTATAGGTAAAAAATGAGGCTACTTGTATTTTTTTAGGATAAGCTGGCTTTGTAGGCACCAATAGTTATTCCTTTATAGGTTTGAAAGGTTTTATTAAGGTGACTAGAATCTGTAAAACCCAATTCCATAGCAATTTCTGAGAACTGCAAATCTGTATATTTTAGCCTGGTTTCTACTAGTTTTAATTTATAATTAAGGATGTATTTTTTTAAGGATACATCTGTATGTTTTTTAAAGTACTCGCTAATGTAATTATCTGCCATATGAAACTCATCTGCCAAACTTTTAGTAGATAGTACATCTGAGTTATAAATATTGGTATGTATGTAATTTATGATTTGCTGAATTTTTGAAGACTCTACGACTTTGGTAGTCATATCTGCATTTAAAAACTGAATGTTTCTTGCAATAAGATGGAGAATAACGGAAAGTGAATTTTGAATGATAAAAATATCAAAAGATTGCTTTTTTTCATTCTCTGTAGCTACCATATTTATCAATGAAGTTAAATGCAATTTATCCGAATTGTTCTCAAATTGCATTTCACGTAGCTGATGACTTTCACTATTTAAAACACCTTCGATCTTACGGAACCAATCGTTCACCGGAAGATTTACATTTTGTGAAACGTCACCTCTAAAAAAACTTTTTAAAAATTTAATAGTTGTAACGGTACTTGCAGTATCGGCTTCTACTATGTAAATATCGTCTGGAACAAAAACAAAAATACTATTTGGTGTATAACTCACTGTTTTACCATTAATACGAATAACGCCACTTCCTTTTTCAAAATATAAAATCTCAAAAAAACGAATGGTAGTGTATTTACAAAACGTAAAATACGATTGATCCTTGTATTGCTCAATTACAATATTCTCTATTATGGTCCTTGCCATCGTTGGTTTATTTTATTGGTTTTTTATGAAAAAAGTCGCCCTAGAGCGACTTTTTAAGTGAGAACAGTCTTTAGCATCTTACTAAAAGCGACCTTAAAGCAGCTAAGCTAATACTGAAAATCTTATCTAAAAGAAACGCCTTCTACCAAAGGTTTAAATCTGAAAATATAAAACGGTTGCGTAGCTATACTTTTACCATTGTTAAAAGCTGCACCTCTATTAACTTGCGCTGCTGATACATACATGTAACCATCTACATGATTGTAACTTACGCCATCTGGCCAAACCAAATAATCATCTTTTATCATTGTGTGCACACTACGGTCTTTAGCTAAAACCACAGCAACACTTTTTGTTTCCAAAGCCGTTAAATATAGATTGCCCTCTTTATCAATAGACATTCCCCCATTATTCGGCTTCTCAGAGTAGGTTTCAATTTTGCTATCTAATGCAGCCTCGGTCAAAGTCTCATCTACAAGATCTAATGTTTTGACCCTGTATATTTTGGTGCCGTTTAATGGACCGTAATAAATATATTCAAAATTAGCATCAGCAGTAATACCATCATTCCCAATTAATAAATCGTTACCGTTTACCGCTAAATGTTTACCATCTATGACAGTAGGTGTATTTTCTGGTAAGGTGGTACGTGTGCCTTCTAAAACACGACGTGCTTTGCCGGTTTTCATATCTACAATAATAAAGGCTGCTTTGCTCCCATCTCCACCATTACCAATACCTTCATCTGCTATAATAAAATAACCGTTTTTAGTATCTACCACCATATCGTTAGGTTGTGCAATTGCTGGTACTACCGCTTTTGGTAAGTAATATATACGTTCCAATGTATTGGTATTGGTGTTCCAACCCACCAATTTTGGTGTTACATTATCACGCTGTGCCATATCTAACATCCAAACAATACCGTTTTCATCATTACGGATACCCAAAACATTACTCAAATAATTATCATCTGTATCTCTAGGAGTATTCCACTCTAAATTTGGAAAAGGTGTGGTTGAATTTGTTTTTTTATCAAACTTGACCACTCTAATTTCTGGACCGAAAAATGGATGATGACTGTATACCAAATCGCCATCATTGGTGAAAGTAATATTCCCCACAGCTTGGTCTACAGTTGCAAAAACTTCTGCTTTGGCTAAGGTTTTCTGAGCATTTGTAGTCATGACAGAGAGTAGTATACTAAGTGTAATTAGTTGTTTTTTCATGTTATTCGCTTTTCTTCAAATAATCTGGAAGCTCTTTCGACAACCAATCTTGACGAACCGGAACGTGAACATCTAAATCCACCGTTTTTTCTAAAGCCCAAAACTCATGAGGTATGTTCTCTGGGAATACAATTACCTCTCCTCCAGAAACAATAACAAACTCCTCTTTACCTTCTATAATCGTCTTAATTTTTACTTTGCCAGACATAATATAGGTAATCTGCTCGTTGGGGTGTTGGTGCCAAGGAATATGAGCCCCTTTTTCCAAATCGAAAATGGTCATCTGTCCTTTTTCTCCATGAAACCATTTACGCTGAATACCTTCTCCAATCGTTTCCGATTCCATATCATCAAAATTGAAATGCTGCACTTTTGAAGTGGCTAAAGAATCTATCGTATTTACCTGTGCATTTGCTGTATTACTAGCAAAAAATGCAGTTACAGCTAGTGCTGCTATAATTGATTTGAAATTCATTTTTCTATTTATATATTTCGTCAGTTCCAGTCAAATTCTTTTTAGTTAGGCTTCTCGATACAAATTTCTCGTGCCTCAAAATTCACTCGAAGTGACATGCCCTTATTATTTGACTCATAGACTCTAGAATCCTTCTAAAACAATTTTACCTTTTGCTTTTCCTGTTTCTAAGAAAGCGTGTGCTTTTCTAAGGTTTTCTGCATTAATAATCCCAAAGTTTTCCCCTAAAGTGGTTTTAATAGTTCCGTTGTCTATCAATTTAGAAACTTCATTTAAAATGTTGTGTTGCTCTACCATATCTTCTGTTTGAAACATGGAACGAGTGAACATCAACTCAATATGAGTAGACACTGCTTTACTTTTAAAAGGCATGACATTAAATGACTTTGGGTCATCAATAAAACCGAATTTACCTTGTGGTTTAATAACCTTTACAATCTCGTCTGCATGTTGCTCGGTAGCATTTAAACTCACGATATAATCAGGAGCAGAAAGCTTATATTTTTCAAATTCCTCACTCAATTTATTTCTGTGGTTAATAACCGAGTCTGCACCCAATTCTTTTAACCAATCTGTAGTTTCTTCACGGGAAGCCGTTCCTATAATGTTCAGTTTTGTTAGCTTCTTGGCTAATTGTACTAAAATAGAACCAACACCACCAGCTGCACCAATGACTAGAATAGATTTATTCGCATCGTCTTTAGCCACCTGTAATCTATCAAATAATAGTTCATAAGCCGTAAGTGTGGTAAGCGGCAATGCAGCAGCTTCTGCATACGAAATACTAGCAGGTTTTTTACCCACAATACGTTCGTCTACCACTTGATACTGCGCATAACTTCCTTGACGCGTAAAATCTCCTGCATACCAAACTTCGTCTCCAACCTTAAAAAGCGTAACATCTTCTCCAACTTCTTTTACAATTCCGGTAGCATCCCAACCAATAATTTTCCAATCATCACCTTCTACAGGCATCCCTGCACGTACTTTATAATCTGCCGGATTCACAGATATTGCTTTGATCTCTACTAAAATATCTCTCCTTGTTGCCTTTGGAGTTTCTACTACTACATCTTGTAGTGAATTAACATCTTCTATGGGAAGATTCTCTTTATACCCTATTGCTTTCATTTTTTTATTGGTTTTTTTAGATCGATATGCTTACTTAAATGTAACTATATCTTCAAAATTTCTTCTAGATTTACCAAATTCAGGAGCTGCTTTTCTGTACCCAAATGCAGCCATAAATGCTAAACCATATTTATCGGTATCTACCCCAAATTTTTCTTTTAATAAAGCTTCTGCATTTTCTTGATGAAACCCTTCAATAGGACATGAATCAATTCCTGTTAAAGCAGCAGCAGTCATCATATTTCCTAAAGCGATATAGGTTTGTTTTGAAGACCAATCAAATAATTTTTTATCCGTATCTAAGTTAAAATCACGTTCTTGAAATTCTCTATAAAATTTAGAATACATTTCTATAACTTCTGCAGGCAATTGCTTTACCTCTTTCATCATGTGCATGATATAATCTGCATCATGTTTCACCATAGGTGCTTTCATAGCTAACCCTAATACAAAATGACTAGCTGTATCTAATTTTAAAGGCGCTCCCCAAGCTACAGGCTTTAACAACTCACGCAATTCTTTATCTTGTACAACAATAAAATGCCAAGGTTCAAAACCAAATGAACTAGGAGATAAATGTGCTGTTTCTAAAATGAATTTCATATCATCATCAGAAATAGTTTTAGTAGCATCAAATTCTTTGGTAGCATGTCTAAAGTTAAATGCGTTAATTATAGCTTCTTTTGAAATGTTTGGTGTATTCATTGTATATTTTTAAAATGTTGTTTTATTAATTCGCTACAAATGTAATACCACTAATAAGTCTTTTTTAGGTACAAAAAATGGTGATATAGGTATAAATCGAGGTTTTTCAAGAAGATACTTCTATATTTTACTAAAAATGACACCCATAACACATATAAAAACAGAATATAAGATCTATACTACCTAGTTAATCCTTTAATTATACAAGATACCTATTCTGGCAGCCACCTAAAGGTGAGGTTTATTCTAGGTTTAATTTTTTTCGTTGTTTTCGGTATCTTATGTTTCCAATTCTCTTGGGTAGCACCTTGCATTAAAAGTAGGCTGCCATGGGTTAATGGAATAGCTAAACGTTTTAAATCCTTACGTGTGGCGTGTTTTAATTGAAAAGGTCTTGTTACTCCTAAAGTAACCGAAGCAATTACCGTATTTTTACGCTGGCTTCCCTTATAATCTTGATGCCAGTCTACACTGTCTTTGCCATCTCTATAATAATTAAGCAAACAACGTGTAAATTTTACATTGACCTCCTGCTCTATTCGCTCTTTAATAAAAAGTAAATCAGCATTCCATGAATGCATTGTACTTTTTGTATTCGTGTATTTAATATCCTTGGTAGCATCTCCATACCAAGCGGTCAATCTAGGGTAATCTACTTCTTTACCGTGAATCGTAATTTGCTCTTGCTGCCAAGGCGTGTTTTTTATTAAATTATTAAACAGTTTGTTACTTTCTTCGGTACTAAAATAATTCTCAAACAAAACAATATCTGCCCCAGGCAAAACAAATTCCGTTTTACGGACTTCATCTGTTGAAAAAAGATCTGTTTGATTAAATAAATCCATTCTAATAAATTCTTAAGTGAACATTATTTACACGTGCCAGTTGCTTATGCTATCCAGACACTTTTCGTATTTACGAATTCTTTAATACCAGATGCAGAAAGTTCTCTTCCATAACCACTATTTTTAATGCCTCCAAAGGGTAATCTTGGATCAGAAACTACGAGCTTGTTTACGAAACTACTACCCGCTTCTAATTGCAAAGCAATCTGTTCCCCTCGCTCTAAGTTACTAGTGAATACGCCTGAACCTAAACCAAATTGAGAATTATTAGCCAAGGCTATAGCTTCATCATCATTTTTTGCTTTAATCACGGAGGCTACTGGACCAAACAACTCCTCATCAAAACCTTCCATTCCTGGTGTTAAATCTGCCAAAATAGTTGCTGGATAATAAGCACCTTTACCTTGTGGAATTTCTCCTCCCAGTACTAAACGGCCACCTTGTTCCATTGTTTTTTGTACTTGCTCATGCAATTCATCTCTCAAGTCTTTACGTGCCATAGGTCCGTAATACGTGTCTTCCGCTGTTGGAGCGCCCATTTTTGCAGCTTTCATTTTCTTTTTAAAAGCTATTAGAAAATCATCATATATATCTTCTAATACGATAAAACGCTTTGCCGCAATACAGGTTTGTCCATTGTTTTGTAAACGACCAAAAGTGGCTAATTCTACCACTTCTTCTAAATCTGCATCTTCCAAAATTATATAAGCATCACTGCCGCCTAATTCCATGACCGTTTTCTTTAAATTTTGACCAGCAATTGAAGCTACAGAGCGCCCAGCAGGATCACTACCCGTTAGCGTTACTGCAACAATATTTTTATCTGCTATAACCTCTTTTATATGTTCAGAACTTAAATTTAAATTAGTAAAACACCCTTCAGGAAAGCCCGATTTTAAAAAAGCATCTTCTAACGCAAAAGCACAACCCTGAACATTAGAAGCATGCTTAAGAACCCCTACGTTACCAGCCATTAAAGCAGGAACAGCAAATCTAATCACCTGATAAAAAGGAAAATTCCAAGGCATAACTGCCAATACTACGCCCAGAGGCTGAAAGGTCACGTAGCTTTTTTTAGCTTCTGTAGCTACTAATTCATCTGCCAATAATTCTTTAGTATGATCGGCGTAATACTTGCAAATCCAAATGCATTTTTCAATTTCCTTTCTTGACTGGCCAATTATCTTACCCATTTCTCTAGTTGCTAGCTGTGCATATTCTTCCTTGTGCTTCTCTAAGTAATCTGCTAATTTATGCATCAAATTAGATCGTTCTTCAAAAGAGGTAGCCTTCCAACGGCCAAAAGTTTGGTTGGCCATAGCAATTTTATCTTTTGATTCTTTTTGAGTTATTCTATCATAAGTAGCCACCTCTTCATCGGTAGCTGGATTAATTATTGTGATACTTGACATAAGCGTTTATTTTAAAAATTAATACCATTCTTTTACCTAAACAAGAACGGATACACAAGAACAAATACTTAATGGAATTAAATAATATATTAACTCCTTTGAAGCTATTACCTATTATCATTAACCTACAACTATGTACAAAGGTTTCTAATATTTTAAGGGTACCATTGGTATAACGAGTGGTAAATTTGGTATTTTCAGAGGTTAATAAGGTGTTTTTACGACGGTTTAAACAAAATTAAGTAGCTTTACCATTAAATATGTTGTAAAATGCAAGTATTAGAAGCTTACAAACCTTTTGAAATACAAGAAATAGAATTAACCAGTTGGAAGCAACGCCCTGTTAAAAATAATTTTTTTGAGTTAGTGTTGATTAATGATGGCGATGGTACACAGTGTATAAATTACAACCATTATCCGTATGCTAAAGGCAGTATGTTTTTACTACCACCTTTAAAATGCCATTCGTTTACGATCGAAAAACCTACCAGATTTGTCTTTTTAAAATTTACCGATTCTTTTTTTAAGAATGTAAACCGGATGACTATAGATAGAAATGAATGGTTTAAAGAAGCATCATACATCCTTTCTAATTATAATCAATTACCTGGTGATATTATTAAGAACGACCTAGACCGAAACCACCTAGAAAGCTTAGTGAGTATGATCCTTCAAGAGTCTAGAAGTTACGGCGCAGAATCTATTAGCTTAATTACAAGCCTTATGACTAGTATTCTAGAAATCTTAATTCGGAATATAAAAAAAGGAACTTATTTTGAAGTGCCTAAAAAAAATGCAGATGATAGGATTACAAAAATGCTAACCTACATCAATGAAAATATTGACAAGACTGAATTATTGAAAGTTGAAAATTTAGCCGATGTTTTTATGATGTCTCCTTCTTACGTAAGTGAGTATTTTAAAAAGCAAGTGCATATGCCTTTGCGCGAGTATATCATCAAAGCAAAATTAAAACTCGTAGAAATCCGACTCTTAAATTCAGACTTCACCCTAACACAAATAGCAGACGATTTAGGTTTTACCGATGTGAGTCACCTCTCTAAAACCTTTAAACGATATTCTGGAGTTTCTATAAAAGAATTTAAAACTAATGGCGAGTATCTGTTATTAAAAAGAACAGCGTGTACAGGTTAGCCAGCAACCATCAAGATTTATTTTATCCTAAAATGAAATAATTTTATTCATCTTTTTAATGTTTTAAACTTCTTTTCTCAAACCCTATTTCATCTCAATAACCAGGTTACTTAGGTTTTTTATATCCATAGCTTCCTCCACAGAACAAATACACTTCAAGTATACTCCATTTTATCTCCCTTCTCTTTTTACTTCCATAATCTTATGGGAGTAAAAAGCATATCGATCAATTCTTAATTTATTCTAGTCAATGAACCCCGCACCTAGCTGCTACCTTTGATTGGAACAAAAAAAAGAAACTTATGAAAATTGAAAATAGCATACTAATAATTACAGGAGCATCAAGTGGAATTGGAAAAGCAACCGCGCATAAATTAGCCGAAAACGGAGCTAAAGTGGTGCTTATGGCTCGAAGCGAAGATGAGTTAAATGATTTGAAAACGGAAATTGAAAAAAACGGTGGAGAAGCTTTAGTAGTTACTGGAGACGTTACCAAGATGGAAGATTTTGAAAACGTAGTGACCAAAACCAAAGAGAAATTTGGAACGGTAAACGGACTCATCAATAACGCCGGATTAATGCCATTATCATTTGTAGAAAAATTAAAAACGGATGAGTGGGATAAAATGGTGGATGTTAATATTAAAGGAGTATTGAACGGCGTTGCCGCAGTATTGCCGGAATTAAAAGCCAATAATGGCGGTAATATCATTAATATCTCATCCATGGCTGCACACCGTTACTTTCCCGGTGGAGCCGTATACTGCGCTACAAAAGCCGCTGTAAAAATGTTCTCTGAAGGACTGCGACAAGAATTAGCGCCAAAATATGGAATTAATATAACCTCTATAGAACCTGGAGCTGTAGCGACGAATCTTACGAGTACCATCACAGATGATGATATCAAAGAAATGATGAAAGAAATGTTTGAGATGGAAACATTAGAGGCGGAAGATATTGCCAATGCCATTTACTACGCTTTGACACAACCAGACCGTGTAAATATTAATGATGTTTATATTGTTCCTAGTGAGCAAAAGTAAAAGGAATTTAAATTAAAAAAATAAAAGTATGTCTACGACAACAAAACAAAATACATTTAAAACTACAAATCCAACAACGGGAAAAACCCTATCGTCCTATGAATATATGACCGATAGCGAGGTAGAAGATAGCATTCAAGAATCGCAAAAAGCGTTTCTGAAGTGGAAAACTACATCAATAGAAGATCGTGGTAAAATTATTACTGCGATTGGTAAAGAGTTGCAAAACTACAAATCAGAATTAGCAGCGCTGATGACGGATGAGATGGGGAAATTACTATCACAAAGTCATCAAGAGGTAGATATTTGTTCTGCCATATGCGACTATTCTGCTAAGAATGCGCCAGAAATATTAAAAAGTGAGGAGCGCGAATTATTAAACGGAGGGAAAGGAATTGTTGCTTATGCTCCTTTAGGGATCATTTACGGGATTCAACCATGGAACTACCCTTCATACCAGGTTATTCGTTATACGATTACCAACTTGATGGCGGGAAATAGCATTTTATTGAAACATGCTTCTAATGTGACAGGAACCGCTAAATTGCTTAAATCTATCTTTGATACTGCTGGTTTACCAAACGGACTATTTACCGTATTGGTCATAGACCACGACCAATCGGATGCGATTATATCTCATAAACTTGTTCGCGGTGTAACACTAACGGGGAGTCCCGTAGCCGGTGAGAAAATTGGAGAAAAAGCAGGAGCACAACTTAAAAAAACTGTTTTAGAATTAGGTAGTAATGATGCTTATCTAATTTTAGATGATGCTGATGTAGCGTTAGCAGTAGAAAAGAGTGTCCAAGGACGTATCTATAACAATGGAGAAACCTGCATTGCGGCTAAAAGATTTATTGCCACAGAGGTTGTCTACGAAGAGTTTAAAGAGCAGTTTGTAGCCGCTATGAGTGCCTTAAAACTAGGAGATCCTACCTTGGAAGAAACGCAATTAGGCCCTATGGCGCGTAAAGATTTAAGAGAAAAAATTCACGACCAAGTACAAGAAAGTATTGATAAAGGCGCTAAAATACTTTGTGGAGGTAAAATTCCAGAAGGCGAAGGATACTTCTATCCGGCAACAGTATTAGAGGATGTTACCCAAGGGCAACCTGCCTATGATGATGAGTTATTTGGACCTGTAGCTTCTTTGATTAAAGCTAAAGATAATGAAGATGCCATGAGAATTGCTAATGATAGTAGGTTTGGTCTTGGTGGAGGAATCTTCTCTAAAGATGAGAAAAAAGCGATTGAATTAGCCGAAAAGCATTTTGATACTGGAATGATATTTATAAATTCTTTTGGAACAGCAGAACCAACCATGCCATTTGGTGGTGTAAAAGATTCTGGTTTTGGTCGCGAACATGGCGGATTCGGCATGAAAGAATTCGTGAACGTAAAATCAATTATGATCCGTAAAGATTAACGAGCATGTATTGCCAATAAAAAAAGCACCCTTTAACGGGTGCTTTTCACTTTTAAATAATTTTATAAAATTATGGTAAACCTTTAATTTGCAATTACAATTTTCTGCTTTACAGTTTCACCATTTTCTTTGGTAATTTCTAAGATATAAATACCATTATCTAAAGTAGAAACATCTAATTTGTGATCTATTACATCTTTTCTAAGCACCGTAAGTCCGTTTAAATTATACATTCTCGCTTGGATGTAGTCCTTATTTGAAATAGTAATAACATCCGAAGCAGGGTTTGGATAAATTTGCAAAGTCTCTGGTTCAACAGTCTCCGTAGCCGCTACCACTGTAGTTGATGTTTTAAGATTTGCTGCACTTTTTAAAAATGTAATTCTGTTTAATGCCCAACTTTGGTTAGCAGAAGCAAATACCTCTACCTGTAATAAGCCATTGGTAACTACGACATTATTTAAGTTTGCATTTTTATATTCCGCTATTTTAGTTGTAACCGTAGCTGTTTGACCGCCTGCTCTAATAGAATTATTAACACGCGCACTCAACTGATCTCCAAAAGTTGCAGAAATAGAATAGGTTCCGTTTGACACTGGAAACTGAAGAGTTCTAGTCGTATTTTGATCATAAGCAAAATCTCTGTTCAATGCACTTGCTCCTGTATTTCCTCCTCTATCTGCATAGTTTAAACCATTGGTATTGGTCCATATCCCATCATTGATACCATAAGAAACTCTAGTATATCCATTAGCTAATGCAGATGTTGTAGCACCAAAGTCATAATTACCAGCACTTACTCCAGAATTAGAATTACCAGAAACATTCACGGGCTTATATACCCTAATCCAATCTACCAAAAGATTATTATTTTGAAAATTAGTCATTTCTGAGTCATTCGGAGATCTATTTGCTTCTGCCTGCCAACTTTGATCTTCTACATTGATAATAATATCCATCTCCTTAGAGAATTTCCTTCCATTATTTAAATAATTAAAAGGATCAATAACACTAATGTTCGATTTATTTTTTGCGTCTGCTAAACTTGAGGCTACGGTCATCTTTTGATATCCATTTTCTCTAACTAATTGACCATCATTACCCGTGCTAGTAACGCCTGCAGGATACGTATACTGCCATGTACCATCACCTAAACGTGTTTGTACTGCATCATTATCTAACACACGTACCATTTGGCCATCCACAAAATATTCAAGTCGTGTTGGAGAAACCCAATTAACTCCAATACGCACAACTCTACCACCCCATTGGGCAACACCATCTTTTTTCCACCAGCTATTTAAATCTGCCGGTTGATAATCCTTAAAATTTGGTGGTCTAATAAATACATGATGACTTAAGTGAATTTTAGAAGAGAAAAAACTATTTCTATTATCCTCTCCTGGGCCTCCATAACATTCAATAATATCAATCTCTTGCGTATCATCAGGACTCAGTAGCCAAATATCAGAAGCTAAAGAAGAATTCATCACACGGATTCTTCCCTCGACAAAAACGGGATAAATAACGCGCGTTTTGTTAGTAATACACCCTGCTCTGGTTTCTGGTCTCGAAATTGCGGTACCACTTGAACCTATGAATGATTTGGTAGCACCGGGTATTCTCGAAGCCCAAATATTTAAATTCCCTCCAGAAACGGCTACGTGGTCTTGCCTCCACTCTGTGGCCCCCGGACCTGTCCAGTTATTCGGTTGTCCATTCGCTTGGTTGTGAAATTTGTTATACCATTTACTCTGGTTTGCTGGTCCAAAATCTGATACTGAATTGGTTGGCGCAAAGTTGTAATTAAAATCATCACTGGCATCGGTCTGTAATTGCCATTCTTTTCCTGAACCCGCATTGGCAGGTATTGCAACACCGTCCCAATCATATTGACCGTAGCCTAATACCATTTGAAAGAACGTTACTAAAATAAGTAGGTTGATTTTTTTCATTTAAATTAAATTTTTGAGGTTATTAACTTTATTTTTTTGATGTTATCGCAAAAAATACTTTGATAAAATGCTAAAACATCATTATTAGCCTCAATGATACTATTTAAACCCGAACAGCTTATGAAAGTCGACTAGACATAAACTGAACATGAAAAAATAAATGAAATAGAAAATTAACGCATTTCATCGATGAAATACTGCAGTTAATAGAGAATTGAACCCCTACTCGCTATATTTTATCTGAAAAATAAATCCCCTTTTGTAGTGTCTAGGATTTTTATACAAAGAAAATTGAAAAGACCATTAGCTCTTTAAATTGTTATTAACTTTAATTATTAAGCTGACTGCTCCCAATTTTTTGATCGTCTTCTAGTAATTTTTCTTGTTGCTCGATTTCCATTCGAGCCTTGAAAATATATTCTTTTTCGGTTTTAGGAGCTCCGGCTAACCTACGCATACTTTCTTCATCTAAACGAATAAATTTGCTAGCTTGCTCTTTAGTAGCATCTATATCAAAACCTACATGATGCAAGACATCGCTTGCCAATTTTATAGAAGTATCCAGAGATTCTCTATAAATATAATCTACACCAATATTAAGTAACTCGTAGGCATCATACCTATTTCTTGCCCTAACCATAAGTTTTATATGGGGGTATTTTTCTTTAATTTTTTTAACTAAACTAAGGGTTACTTCAGGATTATCAATAGCACAGATTAAGATCTCGGCATTAGCGATCCCTGCAGATTCTAAGAGATCTAAACGGGTAGCATCACCATAAAATACCTCAAAACCCATTTTTCTCAAAAAGTCTACCCGACTAGAATCTTGGTCAAGAATAGTAGTTTTTACCCCATGAGCTCTCAGAAACCGTCCTATTGTGCTCCCAAAATGACCAAAGCCTACTAATATAATTTTATCTGAACGCTCTATCGCATCCATTGGTTTTTCTTCTGCTTGTTTAGTTCCAAATTTAGGAAGTACAAATTTCTCATTTAACAGACCAATAATAGGTGTTAATGCCATGGTAAGTGCGGTAACGACTAACATTATATCCAATTGTCTTTGATCTAAAATGCGCAACTGTAGGGCAAAAGTAAGCATCACAAACGCAAACTCTCCAATTTGAGCCAGACCAACTGCTAAAAGAAATTTCTGATTTATTTTTAGTTTAAACAAGGTGGCTACTATATACAAAACCAATCCTTTTACTAAAATAACCCCCACTACTAAACCGCTTATTACCCAAGGATTATCAGCTATGACTACAAAATTTACCGTAGTCCCCACCGTAATAAAAAACAAGCCTAAAAGCAATCCTTTAAAAGGCTCTAGTGTACTTTCTAATTCATGTTTAAATTCGCTCGTAGCTAATACCACTCCCCCTAAAAAGGCTCCTAAAGCCGGACTTAGCCCTACAAATTCCATTAGAAATGTAATAGCTAAAACAATGAGTAAGGCCGATGCTGTAAGCAACTCGCGTACTTTTGAAATGGCCACCAACCGTAACATTGGAATAATAAGGTAACGCCCAGAAACAACAATTAACACCACAGAACTTATTGTTGCTAAAGCTTGCCAGCCTAAGGGTAGCGATTCTAAAATATTAGAACTCCCCTCCCCATCTAATTTTGAAGCATCTACTGTAGATAATAACGGTAACAGCCCCAACATGACAATTACAATGATATCTTGAAAAAGTAATATAGCAAATGATGAAGCTCCATAGGTGGTATTCATAAGGTTCTTCTCACTTATGGTTTGCAAGGTGATGGCTGTAGAAGACATGGAGATGGCCATAGCACAGGTTAAAGATACTTGCCATGAAACGCCAAAAGCTATTAGAATTGCAAACGAAATAAGGCTCGTTAAAAACACTTGGGTTCCGCCCATCCCAACAATGGTTTTTCTCATTTTCCAGAAACTCTTGGCATCTATCTCTAATCCTATTAAAAATAGCATCATGACTACACCAAATTCTGCAAAGTGAAGAATATCATCGCCTTCTTCTCCGATAAAGCCTAAAAGATAGGGTCCTATGAGAACACCTGCCAACAAATAGCCTAAAACAGAGCTTAAGCCTAATTTTTTCGCAATGGGCACACATATAATAGCCCCTACTAGAAATACAATTGCTTCAAAAAGGATATCTTCATTCATGGTTTATTGGAGTTCAGTGGTAAAAGTAAAAATAGGCATAAAACGCATACTATCGCTGGTTATAATAAAAGCAGATTAGTACTTCTGAAGTCCAAAGCCTTACACATTGTATAAAAAATAAAATTTACATAGTATACTAGCCTAGTTGTACGCGTTCTAAAACATCTTTTTTAAATGATTTTCCAATAGGCAAGTTCACATCGCGTTGTAGGTGAATCAAATTTCCTTCAATCATCTTAATTTTTTCAAAATTAACCACATAGGATTTGTGGATTCGCATAAATTGATGAGGTAATTTAGTGATGAACTCTGATAAAGTTTGTGGTGTGAGAACCATTTGTGGGGTAAATATTTTGATATAATTTCCGTAAGCTTCAACATACTCAATAGCCTCAAAATTAATTTTTATAATCTGCTTATCGCTTTTTACAAAAACACCCGAAATTGGCTCTTTATCATTGATAATAATACCTTGATTAAATACTTTTGTGTTGGTCTCCACCTTTTGTACCGCTTGAATAAAACGTTCTAATGAAAAAGGTTTTAAGAGGTAATCGGTCACAGATAATTCAAATCCTTCTAATGCATATTCGGGATATGCCGTAGTTAGAATTACGGAGGGTTTCATCTGTAAGGTTTTTAAAAGACTTAATCCTGAAAGTTTTGGCATATTAATATCCAAAAACAAAACATCTACATTTTGTTCTGCTAAAACCTGCATTACTTCAAAGGCATCTTTACATGATGCTACTAGTGATAAGTTCGGTATTTGCTGTATATAAGTTTCTATAATTTGACGAGCAATAGGCTCATCATCCGCAATAACACACTGTAACATAATTAATTAAGATCTAAAATTAGTTGCACCTTAAAAAGCGTAAGGTTTTTTGAAATAGTAAGCGTATGCTTCTCAGGATACAATAATGACAATCTTTTTTTCACATTCTTTAAGCCTATTCCGCTTCCATCTTCATTTTCCAGTATCAGCTCTGCATTTGAGAATAAGTCATCCTTAGAATTTTCACAAGAAAAAATAAGCTTATCGCCTCTTAAATCAAGACTAACAACAACTTTACTTTGGCTTTTATCTGAGTTTCCTAAATGTTTAAATGCATTTTCAACAAAAATAATACACAACATGGGTGCTATCTTTTCTGTTGTAAACGCTCCTTTTAAATCAAAACTAATAGTTACTTGATCTTCTAATCTAATTTTTTCTAAAGCGATATAATTTTCCAGATAAGTAATTTCTTTTGCAAGGGGCACAAAAGATTCTTTCGTATCATACAAACTATAGCGCAGTAAATCCGATAATTTGAGCATCAAATCTGGTAACTTATCAGACTTTAATACAGAAAGTCCATACAAATTGTTAAGTGTATTAAATAAAAAATGAGGATTTAATTGTGCTTTAAGCAGCATAAGTTCCGCCTCACGTTCTTTATGTTTTCGCTGAATACTATCTCTTGACATTTTTAAGGCAATACCAAAAACCAATACTAATACTAATACTCCATATAGGTTAAGAAATACTAACCACTCAAATAGTTGATTGGAGTATTTAATCAAAAAATAAACCATAATTCCAGTAAAAAAAGTACTGTTTAAAAGAAAAAGTAGGCCGAATAATGTTTTGCTTTTACTGAAGTAAGGTAAAATCGATAGATTATTTATGTATACAGCAGCTGCAAAAATACACATGATTAGAAAGACGGTAGTAAATTTATCATCTGTAACAACAATGCCCATTAAAATAATAAACAAGAAGAACCAAACTAGTACATTTTGAGCTAATTTATTCTCCATTAAAGTATCAAATTTTGTCATTCTTAGAGTATACTTTTGAAGTCTAAAGATAAGTTTTACATTAAAATAAGCCGCTATTTTATGACGTAAGCCTATAAATGGAATCCAAACAGCTCTAAATTGAGGATAAAAGCCGAAAATCCAGTTGTCATAACTTAAGGTCTCTTCATCATTCTTTTTAGTCCCAATAAAATATAACCCGGAGTTTTGAAGTATAAATCAAAAACGATATCTCATGAAAACACTTCACACTTCTTTAATTCTAATTATTTTAATGTCTTTTGCTTTTATCAGTTCTGCTCAAGATGTATCACTTAACACCATCAAATTAAAATATGATTCTTCTCTTCTAGAGAAACAACAAGGAATTGCCATACTCACTAAAAAAGAAGGACGCACTGAAACACTAAGTTTGGGTGCTCATAACCTTAATAAAACAAGTGTTTTTAATATAGGAAGCGCAACAAAAACTTTTACTGCGATATTAATTCTTCAAGAAATAGAAAAAGGAAATTTAACTTTATCTGATAGTATTGGTAGTTTTTTGACCCCCATCAAAAATGTGCCAAGCTCTTTAACTATCAAAGAACTTTTAGCACATGAAAGTGGATTAGATGAAATAATCGGTAAGAATATTTTAAACATTTTTTTTGGTAAAAATGACTCTCTTTACGATATTTCTCTATTACAGCAACTAGAAGCACATCGTCCAAAAGAACGTGGCACATTCTCATATTGTAATACTAATTATTTCTTACTGGGAAAAGTATTAGAAAAAGTAACAGACCAAAGCTACTTTGATCTTGTTCAAGAGCGCATTATAGAGCCTCTAGGACTGAAAAACACTTATCCTTATCTGCATAAAAATATTAAAAATTTAGCCCAACCAAGACATGAAGATAAGAATGTATCGGAGTATTTAGATTTCCGATACTTTACGAATATTGCTTACGCTGCCGGGAGTATTGCTTCTACGCTAACAGATATGGAACTATTTTACACAACACTTTTTGAAACAGAACAACTTTTAAAAAAGGAAACTTTACAATTAATGATGACTAAAGGTAATGACCACTATGGATTAGGATTAATGAAATCTTCATACCATGAGACTATCCTATATGGACATGGCGGTAATAATATTGGGTATGCATTTAGAAATGAATACAATCCTAAAACAAAAACGCTATACCTTGCTTTTACGAATACAAAAACACTTCCTTTTCAAAAAGCAATTACTACTGATTTAAAAGCTTATGTAACTAATGAGCCCATAAAACCTACACTAGCCATAGATATAGAAACATTTAGAGATTTTATAGGAACTTATTATTTAGAAGAAGCTAAATTAGTTTTGGAAATTATTGAAGAAGGCAACAAACTCTACTTACTAGCAGAAGCGCAAGGAGTAAAAAGTGAGTTGATACAGAAGAATAAATCAACATTATTTGACACCACTGTAGGCGCCACACTAGAACGCTTAGAAGATTCAGATGCCGGATTGAAATTTTCCCAAAACGGATTTGAAACGCTTATAAAACGAAGGGGCAAAAAATAAATGGCGTCCACAATAGGTGCTAAAAAATACAAAAGCCTGCTTTCTGAAAAGAAAGCAGGCTTTTTAATAATAAGATGACTTCTATTATTCTAAATAATTAGATACGGCACTGACCCGTTGCTCTACATGACTATTAAGTTCGCTAATTGCAGCTTGAAAATCTGAGCTTGAATTTAAAAAGGTATAGCCTGAAACCTCTGCCGCAGCATACGGTGCTATCAAGGTAGCATATGTGGCATATTTAGGCTGCATTAATGAAGCATTAAATACGGTATTCACCACATCTTGGACATACCCATCATACTGCTCTTGATACACTTCATCTTGATACAGATACCCTATAAGCGGCCATTCTGTAGCATTTAAATCAGAAAAATCTAAAGCCAAAGAGCCTTGCATATTCCCTGTTTGTAAGGCTTCATTATTATCCCAAGGAATCCATGATAATACGGCCGTATCGGGATTATTATACAAAAAGTAATTGTGCGTCATCCTACCATACGTATCCCAGTTTTGAATCACCGTATTTACCGCCAAATACTTCAAAAACGTATCCGTATCAAATATACGTTCTAAACTTTCTCGCCATGCGGCAGGATCTGTGGTTCTCGTCTCTGAATGTAAAGCTGCAAAAACACTTTCTATATCTGAATAATCGGCCTCATCTTCATTTGTTTTCTTAACAAAGACACTTTCAGAAAAGCTTCCTTCTGCAAATGAAGCACCATCGCCATCTGGCTTGTATAAATTACCATCATTATCTGAAAACTGTGTATCTATTACCGTATCATCTACCTCTTCTACTAAGGTATAAACTCCAAAAAAAACAGGTCCGTCTCCATGATCTACATATACCGTGTAAAAACCAGCATGAGAACTGGCCACGCCAAAATCTCTAAAAATATCTGTAGCTACTTTCTCGCGAAGCATCGATTTATCATTGTAATTATTTTTAAGACTAAGTTTTTTAAAACCATAAAAACGTTGGTTATCTATCTGCGGATATTCATCTTCAAATTCATCAAAATCTAGCTTAAAAGAAAGTTTTAAGTTACCACTAGACCAGGTAGACTGTAAGCTAGAATTTCCTTTAAAACGAACCCCTACTTTATACCATTCTTTGTCCTCATAAAATACTTCTGCCGGAACAAAAATGGGGTCTTCATCGGTCTCTACCAATCCCCCACCACCGGGTCCACCTCCAGAAGTGCTCGTCCCGAAATCGCCATACAAAGATGTCATATCATCTAACATCGCCTGCCAACGTTCTGCAGTAATCACAATATCTAAACGTTTAACCGCTTCATCTTCAAAAATTTCTTCTATATCAGGATCTGCAGATTTACTATGTGTGGCATCCGTCCAATCTACCGTATCAAAATCTGTATCTGAGTACGTTTCTACATAAGCATCATCACTAGACGTATCGGTTGTATCTACCGTTTCTTCTGTGGTGGTCGTTATATCATCTTCTGAACATGCATTAAATAAGGAGAAACAAACTAGTAAAATAAATAAGGTGCTTAATTTTTTCATACTATTGAGTTATTGTGTTAAACAGTAGGCTAATTTGCCACTTTATTGCTTAGCTTTTAAAGCTTTTCAGTGAAAGGCTTCTATTAATCAGTAAACCCGCCCAATACATCTTTATAATTTTAACGGTACTTCAAAATTTCATAAGCTTAACATAATCTATTGTTGTTTATAGTATAAATGCTCGTATATTAGAAATTATAATTCCCTAAAATCGATACTTATGTGTACGAAACACCATTGTCATATTGTTCCAGAACATATATTAGCTGCCTTAGCCAAGCGCGGTAGTAAGAGTTGTAAAAAAACCTTGAATGATACCCGCCGCATTTTAGAAAAAAGGAATACACTTTTAAATGGTTTGTTGCAACAAGAACTAAGAATTGCGAAAGGAGAAAGGCTCATTTATGACTGTGAGAATAGGTTTCAACAACGTGTTTCTTTGAGCCGTAGCGAAGGAGAGGCTGCTACTGATGATGAAACCATAAATAATGCGTACGAAACATCTGGCTTTGTACGAGACTATTTTAAAACTACATTTAATCTTAATTCCGTTAATGGAGAAGGGATGAATTTAGTTTCTAATGTACATTATGGCGAGAACTATAATAATGCTTTTTGGGATGGTGATGAAATGACGTATGGCGATGGTGACCAACAAGATTTTAAAGAGTTTGCTAGTGCTATTGATGTTGTAGCGCATGAGCTTACCCATGGGATCACCCAGTTTATGGCAAATTTAGAATACCAAGGTCAATCTGGAGCATTAAACGAACATTTTTCTGATGTATTCGGTACCGTTATAAAACAGAAATATTTAGACCAATCTTTAGAAGATGCAAATTGGCTGATAGGCGATACGATCATTACAGAATCTTTTCCTGGTGTGGCCTTACGCTCTATGAAAGAACCTGGAACCGCTAATGATTTTGATGTACAACCAGATCACATGGATAACTATTATGCCGGACCCGAAGACAACCAAGGAGTGCATATCAATTCTGGCATTCCTAATAAGGCCTTTTACCTATGCTGTTTAGAAATAGGTATTGATGACGCTGCTCTTTTATGGTTTGAAACCTTAAAATTCCTATGGCGCACCGCTACTTTTAACGACCTATATGATGTTTTAATCACCACATCTACTACCTTAATAGCCCAAGAAAAGATTTCTGAAAAGACCATAGCAGTTGTAGAAGATAGCTTTAGTAGTGTTGGTTTGCCACAAAAAGCTTTAATATGAAGTATTCTTTGTTAATTTCTGGAGGATTTACCGGAATTCCTAAGCGGTATACAGGCACCATCACCGTAGCTAGTAAGGAAGAAAAAGAGCTTCTAGACATCCTTACAGCTGCTGACCGTTCTGAAAATAAAAACTTAAGAGACGGGCTACAATACCATTTAAAAGTAGCAGAGGGGTCCGAAAATTATGAGGCCAAATTTGATGATGCCAATATACCCCAGTCCGTAAGAAATCTAATTACGAAGATCATCCAAAAAGATTAATATTTAATTTTCAATCCCTCAAATAAATGACTCATTGTCCAAGCTGGACCTATCATTAAGAATTGTAAATCTTTTAAAAAGGAAGGCTTCTTCCCTTCATGGTTATGGCCTATAAACTGTGCTATCCAAGCGACTATAAAAATAACCAACATAGGTATCCATAAAGCCAAGCTAGTACTTACTTTTATAACATCTATGCCTAATAAAACAAGAATAGAAAACAACAACATGCCTACAAAAAGGGTTTTAGAAAGGCTTAAATAATAAACCAATCCTAGTAAAATCACCAAAGTACCAAAATGCACATACGATTGTAAAAATTCAGGGAATGCTAAAATTATAGCCTCTGAAACCGGAATGCTTGCTAATAAGCCTATCAAACTAAAAAAAATAGCAGGGACACAAATATAATGAATCGTAATATTAAGTTTTGTCTGGTGGCTCTCTCCATACTCAGACAATAAAGCATCTATTTTTCTCATAGGGGGCATCTCTTTATTCGTTGGTTTTAGGTAATGCTACAAATTTTCTAACTTGGTGATACTCTTCCAAACCTTTTTCTGTGAGGTACGGTAAAAGTAACGTCCAAAGCATTTCTATAGACGCACATTTATTAGTCTCATAAGTGGTTGCTGTAATGACTAATTTTTGTGACTGCCAGAAGGTGCTAGACATCCAAATTAAATGCATTGTTTTATCATAATCTATTGTTTCAGACTCTGGAAGCATTCTTCCTGTTTCTATATAATAATCTATTAATTTTCTACCTTCCTCAAATCGGTTTAAATTCGTCACTTTATAGTGTTCTGCAATTTCAGGATATGTTTTATTAATGTTTACAATATCATTAAAGAAGAAATTATAATGTTCTTGAAGACGATCAAAATTGCGCATCATTTCTTCAAAATGAAATAAAGTAATGTAGGCATTTTCTGGAAGGATATTATTCTTTGTTTCTTCAAACATATCATCATAGATATTTGCCAACAAAACTGCCTTGGTTTTATAATGATATTGAAGGTTTCCTGCACTAATAGAAAGGCTATCTGCTATTTGCTTCATAGAAACATTAGACATCCCAAAGGTGTTAAATAATTTTACCGCCTCTTTTTTGATTTCTTCTTTCATAGGCTGCTTAAAAAAATACAAGCTTACTAATATAGGAAATTATTTAGTAAGTCTTTACTAAATACCAAAAAAGGGAGCATTATTCATGCTCCCTTTTTATCTAAAATATCAGAATAGGTCCTATTCTATCATTCCTACCACTTCATAAGCTCTAGTTCCATCATATTGTATTTTCTCATACAACACATCATTATATTCATAAAGAACCGTACCGTCAATAACTACTTTTTCTGCTCCGTCTGGCAATTCATAAACAATAGTTCCTACCTCTGGTACTACTACCTCATAGTGGTTTTGACTTTGAATATAAAATACGCCTTCAAAATTATAATAGTTTCTATTCCCGAATTTCACCATTCGGTAACCAACAGGCAATTTACTTACACGAAGACCTGCTCGCGGTGCAACGGCAATATAACGGCCATTGTAATTTCTATAATATCTATTATTCGCATAATAGTAATTTTGATTGTTGTGCTTTATTACCTTAGCATTAGTAGGTACTGATCTATATGTGGTAACCTTCTTTTTAGGCGTTTTATATACTACAGTCTTACGTGGTACCACACGAGAACGTGTGCTGGTTTTTACCACCACTGTTTTAGATTTAGATTTTGTACTCCGTGTTTGTGCATTTCCAGAAAATGAAAATGCAATTAAGGCCATACCTATCAAAGCGAATGTTTTGCGATTATTTATCATAATGATTATTATTTTAGGGTTTATACATCTTTGACCGTATGCATCACAGTTGGTTTAATCTATTTAGAAAACTTTAGCATTTAACTTTTCAGAATTTGCCCTCAATGTCCTCAAAATAAATACAATACCTTTTTAATTTTAAAATTGTGAATATCTATTCTTCCATTTATAGAAGTCATACCTAAGAGAACCCCTATATTTGCCACCCCAAAACAATAACATTATGAGTGCAACATGGTACGAGTGTAAAATAAAATATAGAAAGCTAGATGAAGCTAGTGGAATGCAAAAAGTAGCATCAGAACCTTATTTGGTAGATGCTATTTCTTACACAGAAGCAGAAAGCAGAATTACAGAAGAAATGGCTGCTTACCTTAGTGATAGTGATGATATAAAAATTACCAATATTAAAGTAGCGAACTATTCTGAAATACATCCTTTTGAGAATTCTGACCGTTGGTTTAAATCAAAAGTTTCTTTAATTGCTTTTGATGAAGAGAGTGGTAAAGAGCGTAAAACAAATATGTATTTATTAATACAAGCCAATGATGTTAAAGAGGCCTACGATAATACGGTTTCGGTCATGAAAGGTACTATGGGAGAATATTCTATCCCTGCTATTACAGAATCGCCTATTATGGATGTCTTCCCTTATTTCTCCGGAGAAGAAGATGATATGGAACGTATTAAAAGTTTCAATGAAGTAAAGGCTTCTGTGCCAGAAGTTGCAGAACTTAATGATGATTTAGAATTGGCAGATGTTTTAGCTTCTGAAACAGAAACAGATTTTGAACCTAGAACTGGTGAAGAATAAATTTCTTTAAAAATGCAATAAAAAAAGAGGGCTTTCTAGCCCTCTTTTTTTGTTTCTATGCTTTTTCTAGTTCCTTTATTTCTGTTCATTTTTTTAAATTAAAGTTTCTCTAATAACCCTGTTTTCCTGGTATTCTTGGTCCACCACTATTTTTTAAAACAAAAAAATTAGAGATGATAGTCTACAATTAATACGGTAATTCGTCGAAATACAGCGGTATTTTTTGTTCACCTCAGGGATTGTGTCTATTTTAACCTCCTTTAAATAACGACAGCCATGCCTAAAATGATTACCCCAGTGCTTATTATCGATGGAGAACGTTTTCTTCCTAAATCTGGTTATAAGGTTTCTATAGAACAATCCATGGGTACCCACAGCTCTTTTAGTGTGGTTTTTCAAACCAATGCTACCGAAGGGTACGGCGGTACACTCATGAATAATTCTATTAATTATTCGGGTAAAAAAATATCTATAGGCGTTAATGATGGCGAATTAGAATATGTAGGGATCATTACTTCGGTAGCCTTACAAAAAGGTATTGGTGCCTCTGGCGCTATTGTACTCTCTGGACAAGGAGCTAGTATTTTACTCTCACGCTCCGTGCAATGTTTTAGCTATGAAGAAGGGTCTTCTTTTAGCCAAGTAGTGAGTGATACGTTTAACGGACATTCCACTGACCTTCTTAAAATGGAAATAGGAAGTGGTACTAACATCCGTTTGCCTTATACGGTACAATATAATGAGTCCGACTTCTCTTTCTTACAACGTATGTGTGCACGTTATGGCGTTTGGATGTATGATAATGGTAGAACCTTTTGCGTAGGACGTACAGGAGATAAACAATTCAGCGGCGTATATGGTCAGGATATTCAAACTTTCGGACTCTCCACTACCCTACAATCCCAAAACAGTGGCTTTACCTCTAAAGATTGGATCAATGATAGCGACTTAGAATCGGTTTCCTCATCCTATAGTGCACAAAGCGGACATATGTATGCCGGGCATGTAAAAAATGAATCTGAGGGTTTATTTGCTAAAAAAGAAAATTACTCCTGGAATCACAATCAGAATGAATATAGCGGACAACAAGGATTAGACCATGTAGCAAAAGTTGATACCTTATCTAAAGCCGCTAATATGATTATTGCCAACGGATCCTCAGAGATTGTAGGTTTACGTGTGGGTGATAATTTGACCATTGAAGGCGTTAGTTTTTCTGATAAAACACGTAGAGATGCTTTTGGATCCTATATGGTTACTAAAGTAGCGCATCGTTTTGATCATAGTGGTAATTATGAGAATCATTTTGAAGGGGTACCAGAAGGAACAGAACACCCACATTACAGTGCGGTATTCGCAACCCCTACTGCAGAAGAACAACGTGGTGTTGTGTTAGATAACAATGACCCTGATGGATTAGGCCGTATAAAAGTACAGTTTGGTTGGCAACGCAGAATGGGCACCTCTACCCCATGGATAAAAATGAATACCCCATATGGCGGTAATGGTAAAGGTTTTTACTTTATTCCTGAACTGGACGAAGAAGTACTCGTAGGTTTTGAAAACAACAACCCAGAAAAACCCTATGTACTGAGTGCTGGTTTCAATAGCAGCGCTAAAAGTGGTATGGCGGATGCGGATAATAACTTGAAAACAATCCGTACTCGCAGTGGGCATACTATAGAATTGAATGATACCGATGGTGAAGAAAAAATAAATATTTATGATCATGAAGGAAGCATAATTACGTTTGATACCCAAGCCAAATCATTGTATATAACCGCTACAGAAAACATAGAATTTCAAGCAAAAAATATAAAAATGATAGCGGAAGAAAATATAGAGATTCAAGCTCAAGGAGATATTGCTACAGTAGCAGAAGGAGATATCACTTCACAATCTCAAGGGAGTACCACTATGCAAGCTACAGGAGATACAAACATCTCAAGTGAAGCCTCAATAACTATAGAAGCTAGTAGTGAAGCTAGCTTAAAAGGACAAACACTAACTACAGAAGGTATTGCTGCAGCTACTCTTAAAGGGTCGCAAACCAAAGTAGAAGGACAAATTATAGCTATACAAGGAGCTAGTGGTAAAATAGATGTAATATAATAATTATGCCAGGACCCATAGCAACAATAGGAAGCATGCATGTTTGCCCCATGTGTACAGGAACAACGCCTCATGTGGGCGGACCCATAGTAGGTCCAGGAACACCCAATATTTTAATAAACGGAAAGCCAGCTGCCCTGATGGGAGACACTTGCGTGTGTGTTGGTCCTCCAGATGTTATAGCGCAAGGAGCACCTAATGTAATGTTTAATGGAGTGCCAGTGGCTTGCATAGGAGATATGACTGCACATGGCGGGGCCATTACCGTTGGAGAACCTAACGTAATTATTGGTAGCGCAGCTCCTACTCCATCTATTACTATGGCCGTTAATAAAATACCATTCCCAGAGATAGCGTCAAACACTAGTAATGAAGAGGCTATAGCAAATCAGCAATTATTACGAGAAGCAGCGGTAGATATTGAAGGAGAACCTAGAATTTTTAATTTGCAATGGTTAAAAGAAGAAATAATTCTACGATCATCAAAAGTACTAAAAGAGGTGACCCTAAGGGCGCATGTGCAGAATATACCTGAAGGAGGAAAAGTTACTATTAATGTAAAAAGATATAAGGAAAACGAGAATGAAAACGGTGAAATCATTACAAATGAAAATGATATTATTGAAATAACAGGTACAGTTCGAAATAAAATGGTAGAAGTAGTTTGGCAGATTGAGGACACCAGTCAAGATGAAATTACTTAATTTTTAATTACTATGAATGAAAATTTAGAATTAGAAGCTTTTCAAAGAAAATCGTTTAATCAAATAGCAGCCAAATATGAATTTACTGCCAGCTATGATGGAGCAGAATCTAAAACTAGCCCTAAATTAAATGCTTTGGTCCCTGGTATACGCCTCCATTTTTTGAGATATGGTCTGTTCAAGACCGATTCTCCAGATGATGTAGCATTCCATATTTACGGTCAAAACAATAAAAAAAAAGATTCCTATTCCGTTGATGAAGTAAAAGTAGATAATTCTAAAATACCTGAGAACAAGAACTTTTATACTGCACGAACCTCTTTAAATAAAGGCTATGTATATTTGTTCAGAGATGGGGATCCTAATGAACATTATGAGTTAGAAATTAGCGAATCTGGTACCATTTCCCACGTATTATGGGAATACAGCAAGAAGGATGGAAAATATCTGGATATAAGAGAGAGTCAGAACGATAGTGTGGACTATAAAATAATTACAGGTCTTGATAAAACATTTTGGATAGCGTATACGCCCGTGCAATGGAATATAGAACACCATTATAACTTATTGACTGATGAAAACCTTCGTAAGGAATATGGCATGGTTAAGGTTAAATGCAATGGGTTTAATATAGGTAAATCATATGAAGTTTCATCTCGAACAGATTCAGTAGTACATTACGAAGCCTTAAAATTTGTACATTACAAAGAGCATCCACGAATAAATAGTTTAAAAGCACTTGTACACCAAATAGACTCACAAGAACGAAAAGAAGACCGCAAAGGTGACAATGAAATTTTCGAAGACATGTTCATTACTTTAAATGATCCTGTTGGATGTGCTTATGATATTTGTGTTGGTATTCATACTGAAATAAACCGTTTGAAAGCCATAATGGTAAGTTTGCAAAGTGCGAAACCCATTGAAGAAATATTTACAAATATTCAAAACAACAATCAAATATCTATTGACACTTCTGATAATTCAAAACAAATTCAGTATTTACATAGACTAGCACAATTAACCTATGACTTTGTTTATAATGATCGTGAAAAAACAGAGAAATATAATTCAGATTTAATAGAAAACACCGCAGCAAATATAGCTTTAGATTTGACTGTGGGAAGCCTTTTACGTCCTTTTATAGAGAAAAATGGGGTCAAAAAAACTAAACTTGAAAAAATATTAGGTGTAAAGGAACGAGCAGATCAGAGAGCAGTTATTAATAGTTATCGAAATGATCTAGGTAATCTCAAAAAATCTGATTATTATGAGAATGCTACTGATGATTTTATGAATAGTATTCCTGATAGTATTGAAACTGCTAAAGGTATTATTGCTGATCATATAATATGGTTATCCAAGTACCCTAATATGTTCGACCGTCATTTAGATCTAGAAATAGTTTACAAACCTGAACAAGATGAATGGTATGAATATATAAAGAAAAGTATGTATTCAGAGGATATGAGTGACTCTTCCAAATCTGACAAATTATTAAATTATAAGATAGATTTACAAGATATATTTACACTTGATCTTTCTAAAAAAACCGTAAGTAATATCGGTAAAATTGTTGAGGCATATGCAGGCCATAGTGATTTTCAAGGGGGCTATGCAACAATAGCTTTGCATAATAAAATTTCCTATTTTAAAGATAAAAAGAGTGGCGTAATCTCTTTTAAATTTACTGCACTAAAAGATTTTGATAAATATTTAGCTGAAAACAAAAAGCAGATTCGCTATGTACTAGGAAAACAAAAAATATCATTACATCAATTTAAACAGAATTGGCATTTAGAATATAAGAAAATGGCTGTAGCATCGGCACAGCAATTTATTGACGAGGGTAAAGTGGTCATCAACCTTAAAAATGTGCCCAAACGTTTTGAAAGTCAATTTAAAAATTTTTATCAATCAGGTACTTTAGCAGGTGTATTACTTGTTATTGAGGCATTTGTCTTGGCAGAAGCTTTTCAAAAATATAGAAAGGAAGGGGGACTGGGTAATGCTCTTGTACTCACAGGAGCCAGTATTAAACTAGGAGCTGCCATAACTAGAATAGCAACGCAATCGAAGATTCATGAAAAGTTATTAATGGAAAAATCAGCTGAGAAATTTTCAATTTTTTCTAAATCTTTAGGTATCGCAAGTTCCGCTATTAGTGTTTATAGTCTGGCTAAGTCGTCACTTACTAGCCATTCCTATAGAGATGCTGATGCTGCTTTGGCTTATGGTATCGCAACAGGATTGAGTGGTATATTTCTAGCTGCAGATATTTCTGCATTCTATGCTGCTTGTGGAGGTGTCGCTTTTTTATCTATAGGGTTTTGGCCTGCAGCGCTTTTGGGAGGAGCAATTGTTGTATCAATATACCTTATTAATAAATATTTGAAAGATACTGAATTGGAAGCTTACTTTAAAAATTTCCCAATAAGCGACTACACACTAAATCCAGACCCAAATGAATTACCAGATAAATATATTTTGCGTTTATTGAACAATATTAGTTCCGCAATTACTGGAGAGATATATCAAGATTTTAAAGATTTAGAAATTGCTTTTATTGAGTTATCAGATATGTTAACACCTAGTCACACTCAAGTAGAAGTTTTATTAGAAAAAGATCAATTAAAAGCTGCTAGTAACAAAAAATATCATACTTCTCTACATTATACAGATACTTATGATATATATATTAATCGTTTTAAGGTACATTTATTTTCCGCTTATGGTTGTAGTGGCATCGAAGATTTAGATATTCAGGCATGGTTTTATCCAAATGGTATACACGATAATACAAAAAAAATAGAGATTACTACTTTTATTTATGATTTCCCCAAACATGGTAATCGTTCACCTAAAAATGAACAATTACCTTCTTGTATCATTGACTTTGCTGTACCACAACACTATCGATATGAATATATTTCCTCGCGTATTGGTTATGAATATAGATATGCGGAAGTGTTGTTTCTAATTAGAATAATAAATGATAAAGACAAATGTGAATATAGCCCAGAACAGCTAAAAAACGAAGACAGGTATAAACATGTATACTTAACGGTTAAGCAAACTTTTATTGGGCAAAATAGCAATTTATATGAAATTTTAGGACCACCAGAAAGTCATTATACTGGTCAAAAAACAAACAAGAACGTAAAACCCAAACAACTCACCTTAGAACAGGCTATTCGTAAACGCGACATTTTCAGCGTTAATCAGCTAGAAAATCTACAAACTTATATTCCTGAAAATGAGTAAATATATAAATAATCATCAATCTTTTATTATAACCACACCCCCCCCTTCAATAGACACAGAGAGGGTATATCCACATAAGGGAACTATAATTATAGAAGCTAATGATTTATTTTATAGGGTAGATCGGAACTATACTTCATTTTCAAGTAAAATTTTTGGTGGCTTAGCTATTATATGTGGTATATGGTTTTTAAGTCATGATGATATTGATTTGTATTATGGCACTTTTTCGGTATTTGTAATTTTTGCGGGTTTATTTTTTTTAATTTATGGCTTTACTGTTAATAAAGAGAATAAAACACTTCTGCTCGATAGAATTAATGGAATAATAAGTTATCCAGATATGTTTTACGCACCTTTATTAAAAGGTAAATTTGAAGATATAAAAGCTGTAATTTCAGTTAGTGGAGATGTTGATGGAACTGCTGGGAGAGAGTATTTAAAATTTGTAAATACATTTAAACCTAGAAAATTAGATGTGCTAAGAACTATTTCTTACAAAGATCCTTATGAGGAATGGAGTTTATATGTGTGGTATATGGATAAAAATAGACCCTTACCACCTGGTACTGCCTTTGATGAATACCGCGAGAAAGATTTTGAAAGACGTAAAAGAGAAAGTTTTCCTAAACCATTATTTGAAAGTTATATTCCTACTCCTGAGGCTACAAAAGAACAACAAGCAGAACGCAGAAAAATAGGCGGTTGGTAAAAAATAAATACACTAGCGCTGGTTTGTATCAAGTGCCCTACAGCGTAAGAAACAACTATTAAAGCTTTCCATATAGATAGCTTTAGTTCTTTTAAACAGTAAGCATAACTTTCATAATCCAATAGGAGCATATTCTGTGTCTTTTGCTACAGTATACTGGATAGATGTATTCGCAAGTAAAGCATGTTTTAATATATTATTAGAAAGCATATACTATGAAATAGATTGGGAATATAGCCTTGTTAAAAATTTTAATATTTATCTAAGGCATTAAAAACTGATGCTATTGGTATCCTAGAATAATAAACAATTGGGGCGGTACTCGTTACAAAAGAGCGCTGGCAGGGGATAGTTAATCTATGCAACAATATCAATAATATTATATCTAGCTAAATCTCTCTCCCTTATATTCACTTTTATTTACATAAATATGTTATCTTCAAACTAAAAATCAAAGATACGAGCTAAACCATTGGTAGCAATTTAAAATAAAAATTGAGAATAATGAATTTTATGACTAAATCGGAAATAAAGAATGAAGTTGGCAAAAAATGGTTTTTAGCTAATCAAAATACTCTTAATGCAAAAATCATATATATAAGCGGCCTTGATAGATTTGATCAATATTTAGGCAACAGCGATCAAAAAGATAAAAGTTCAGTAATTCATATAAAAGAAATGCCGAAAGGTTTAATAGTAAGCTTGGCTAAGCTTTTTTCAACAAATAAGGTTGGAATTAATTATTCTAAATTTAAAAGAATAGTACTTGTTAAATTTGAAAGATACTCAATAATAAAATTTGAAACAGTAGCTTCCCCTATTTTTTTCGGCTTTGCAAATAAAGATTTCGCAGAAATTGAAAGTTTTTTTGCATCTATAATAAAGATAGATTTTATTGAAGATAATAAATTACAAATAGGGTCTGAAATCAAAATTAGATTTGAAAATTACCTTTATAAGAATACCTATTTATTAACTGTTTCAACCGATGATATTAAAGCAACAAAAATTAAACGTTTACTAAATTATATAGTAGATATTTTGGTGATTACCGTAATGAGTATTCCATTAATTGACAAAACTGACTTCAGTAATTATAATTTTATAATAATAATAATATTTTTATTTTATTATTGGATTATGGAAGGTGTATTTAGCACTACTATCGGTAAAATTATCACAAATACAAAAGTCGTTGGTACTGACGGTTCAAGTTCAGATGAGACTTTTATAAGAACTATAAGTAGGATAATTCCTTTTGAAGCATTATCATTCTTGATTGGAAAAAATGGATGGCACGATAGTATTTCAAAAACTACAGTCATTGATATTGACATGCGAAAAAAACTATTATCAAAAACGTATATAAAAAATAGCTCAAATCCTTACTAACATAGAGTTTCGGGCCTCGCTAGCGCAAGCGTCTAGATTATGCCGTTACTCTATTGGTTATAATATTTTCATCACTTATTTCTTTAACGCTATTGTATTTTTGTTAATCAATTACGAGCGTGACGATCGCACTAACAGAAAATTATTTTAATCATGGAGGTTGGATACGATATTTTAGACCCAGAAATTAGACAAAACAATTTTTTACAATTAATTAATAGAAAATATACGCTTTACTATTTTCTTAGATACATAGAACGGATATTCTATAGGTTTATAAATTTATTACCATTAATTTTTCAATTAAGCCTTCTATTCAATAACTTATCGCAAGAAATTTTACAGATAATATGTCAAAAAAAACTAAAAATAACATCACCGATATTCTAATTTCTATATTTATAATAATAATATCTTCATTTATTATAATGAAATCAGTTGAAGCCTTTAACAAAAGGGATCCTGGGCCTGGATTTTTATTAATGCTTGCAAGTATATTTTTAAATATCGCTTTTTCTTTCTGCTTTATAAATAAGAAAAGTATAAAATATTTTATCGTAGCAACTTTTTGTTTTTATAATTTTTATTTCTTTTGGGCTATCAGAAAAGAAATTTCATTTAACACTGGTTCCATATTATTAATACTAATATTCGAATTTTCTCTAATTTTAATCTATGGAATATACTATCTGATTCGTAAAAAAAAGCTAATGGATGACTCACTAAATGAATAGAAAAATAACCTTAATAAGCTATAAAACTGCCGCTAACATTAATTTGTAAATTAGTCCCCTCGCGCGACATATCCGCTACCTTGGCGCACTTCTTTGAAGTGTGTCTAATTTTCTTTAGTATTTGCAATGCAATTTATTATCTTGAAACAATATCTCAGAGATATAAAGTCATAGATAGTACCGTTCCAACATTTGTAGCAATAACAATAATTGATTGGGTAGATTTATTTATTCGACCAACCTATTTTAAAATATTGGATGATTCTCTAAATTATTGTATTGCAAACAAAGAATTAACCGTACATGCGTACGTATATATGAGTAGTCATATACAGCCTATTACTAGTTCTTAAGAAAACGGGTTACAGGACATTATTCGCGATTTTAAAAAACACACCTATAAGGAATTTATAAAAGAGATAAAAGAACTTCTTGAAAGTAGAAGGGAATGCCTTTTAGCTAAATTAAATTATGCAGCAAAGCGTGTAAAGAAAGGTGTTAGTTATAAGGTTTGGAAAGATGGGTATCATCCCGTAATTTTAGATACTAGCAAAAAAATAGCACAATGTATAAATTATAATCCTGTGGCTTCAGAATTAGTTTATCATGAAAGAGATTGGAAAAACAGTTGGCTATGCAATCTATGAAGAAGACAATCCAGAAAACAATTAGTCACGCTTTACAAAAGCGCGCTAGTTTCTGTGATTATAGATGTGGCACGAGTAGTATGATGACTCTCAAATTTTAGATGATTTTGATAAAAATGTAACCTTGCTATATAGAATACTCAATAATCAAAATAAAGGTATGTATATAGATATAATAGATTCAATTTTTATAAAAGTATAGTGAATATGAAGACAATCAAAATATTAATAATAATTTCTTTCTTTTTTAGCTGCAATCAAGACGAAAATCCAATAGAAATAAGCAGTTACAGATCAAATGAGAAAGTAACTTTATTTTACAGTGCTAAAATGGAAACAATTTCTGTAATAAGTATACCTATCAATCTAAAAATTGAGAATAATTCTAATGAAAACCAAATTTTTAGAAATTACAATTATAAATATGGTAATAAACAAAAAGGAAATTCGGTTAATATTTTTTTAAATAATGATAATAAACTAAAACGACAAGGCTTTACAGATATCAAAGTCATTGAAAGTCATGAAAATAATTCTTATTTAATTAGAACTAAACATTTTGTAGATACTACCAAATTCAAAAGTAATTTTTTTAAACCCTATATTGAAAAAATGTTGAGATTAAATCAAGATACATTGAATATTGGAACAATTGCAGAGTTAGAGATTCAACATAAAGATTTGATTGAAAACCTTATTCAAAATGATAGTATCTCCTTATTATTTTTAGATGAAGAATCAGAGACAGGGTTTAGAAAAGAACTATTTTCTGCAAAATTTTAGTCTATTAAAAAAAAACTTAATAATAAATATAGCACGGTTAGAACTCCCCCCATTAACATAACACAAGCGTCTCGCTTGTGCCGTCACTGCTTTGAGTATAATATTTCATTACTCATTTCTTTCACTCTTTTGTATCTTACTCTCTCGGTTACGAGAGTGACACTCGCAATAGCGGGGACCCTCAAACTTGGATAAAATAAAAAAACAAGAAAAATTAAATTAAAAATCATGTCAATTTTTATAAATAGAATTATTATAATCTGCATAGCTGTATGTTTATTTTCTTGTAAAACGAATACAAAAGAAAAGAATGAAGGTGATAAAGTAGAATCAAACTCGTTACTTTCTTCTAAAGTTTTTTCTGAAAAAAAAACTGACACAGAATTTGTAACATACTTGTATTCAAGGATATTAGAGGATGAGGATGATGAAGAATACACAATGCAAGAATTAAAAGTACATTGGAATGATAGTCTTCATCTAAAATTTAAGATAGCTATGGAGAATACTATGTGTATTATGAATGAGCAGGAACTAGAAGCTTCGCTAATAACTAAAAATACATATCAAGTAAAGAATCATTCAATTATAAAACAATTAAAATTTGATGACAATAAAGATGAAGTAAAGTTGATATGCAAATATGGGAAATATGAAGGTGAATGTGATCCTATGGATAACATTATAATGAGAAAAGCTTCCTTTACAGGTAAAAGTGAGTTAAAGAAAGAAGAATTAGAAGAGGAAGAGAAAATTACATATGAAACTATTTACGAGCTTAAAAAGATGAAATTTTCTACGGACTGCAAAGGAGAAGATTATGTTTTCTTTTTAGTTGGTGGACAGTTTAAAACAAAATATATCTTTTTTAATTCACGACTTACAAGAATTAATGATACAGAGTATTACATCTATTTTTCACCACCATTATTAGATCCTATACCAAGTGATTTAAAAGATGCTGCGTCTTTTTCTCTAAACAAACCAATAGGTAAGATTATTAATAATATGGAAGGTGAACTACAATTCGAATGGTATGGTTTTTATAATAGAAGAACTAAAGAAAGAGAGTTTAAGCAAAACCCATTTACAAATAAAATAGAGAATAGTTCTATTGTGTTAAAATGGTGTGATATAGGTAGTGTTGATGGGATGGGTTTTAATTAATCTCATTGACCCCCTGGAACTGCCTTTGATGAATATAGGTTACAAGATTTTGAACGACGGAAAGCAGAAGGTTTCCCACGTCCACTCTACCCTAGCAATATATCTACCCCAGAAGCTACCATAGAGCAGCAAAAAGAACGCGAAGAAATTGGGGGATGGTAGTGAACGTAAATCTATTTACTTTGTTTAGTAGTTTTGGTGAGAAATAAACCAGTAATAACAGATGGAAGTAGAAGATTATAAACGAAAAATAACCCATACAGATTATGGCAAAGGAGAAACTGGATTACAGCAATATGCACATGGCGTTGATAAAGTAATTACTGAGAAAAAATTTTTTACGATATCAAAAGAATTACTGGAAAAAGACAAAAGATTTTTTGCAAACGATAACTATATAAAAATTCCTACATTTTCCAATTACCTACCTTATATTGTAGGGGGAGTAGCTTTGGTAATGATTATTATTTATCTAACTTCTTTTGATCAAGATTGGGATTTTATAGATATTCTCTTCTTTTCCATCTCCTGCATTGCTTTCGTTTTTTTTGCCGTCTACTTGTTTACCATGCCCAAAAAAGAACAAATACTTAACCGCAAAGATGGTCTGATTACATTTACGGGTTTTTATTGGCAGCCCAACGTTACTATGGCGTTTACAAATGCGATATTTTCCTACAGTACGGGCAGTGAAGATGCAACAGGGTCATTTATGCTGCAGGTAATCAGGCCAACAAAGGGCTATACATTTGAACTTTTTGGAGCGGGAGGAGGAGATTGTTATGATGATATATCCTTTATAACCTGGTATATGGACAAAAACCGTCCTTTACCACCAGGAGATGCCTTTGACCAATACCGTAAAAAAGATTTTGAAAGACGTAAAGCTGAGGGTTTCCCACGTCCACTCTACCCTAGCAATATACCCACACCGGAAGCTACCATAGAGCAGCAAAAAGAACGCGAAAAAATTGGGGGTTGGTAATAGAAAAGAAATTATTACACTTAATTTGGTTTGATAGGAAGAGAATTAAAAGAACCAAAAACATGGAAGTAGAAGATTATAAAAGAAAAATAACCCATACAGATTATGGCAAAGGAGAAACTGGTTTACAGCAATATGCACATGGGGTGAACAAAGTGATTACTGAGAAAGATTTTTTTCGGATAAGCAAAGAATTACTAGAAAATGATAAAAGAATTTATGCTAATGATAAATATATAACTCTTCCTACATTTTCCAATTACTTACCTTATATAGTTGGAGGTGTCGCTTTAGCTATGATTATTATGTTCTTAATCCCTACAGATGAAGAATGGACCTTTATGCCAATTATTATTTTTTCTATTTCTTGCATTGCTTTCGTTTTTTTTACTATCTATTTTTTTACGATGCCTAAAAAAGAAAAAATTCTCAACCGTGAAGATGGTTTAATTACCTTTACGGGCTTACTTTGGCAAAAAAACATTACAATGCCGTTTAAGAACGCAATATTCTGTTACAGCACAGGTGGCGAAGATGCAACAGGAGCCTTTATGCTACAGATCATAAGGCCCACCAAAGGCTATACTTTTGAAGATTTTATGATAGGAGCCCAATCTTGTTATGAAGATATTTCACTAATTACTTGGTACATGGACAAAAACAGGCCTTTACCCCCAGGAGATGCCTTTGATGAATATAGGTTACAAGATTTTGAGCGTAGAAAAGCAGAAGGCTTTCCCAAACCCTTGTACCAAAGCAATATTCCTACACCGGAAGCTACCATAGAGCAGCAAAAAGAACGCGAAGAAATTGGGGGATGGTAATATGAAGGAAAAGTTAATAAATGAAAATAAAAGTAATTTTTTTGCCGAAGCCAACGATCTAAATCATTTAAAAATAACCAAAGAACTTGGTTTAGGAATGATGTCGTTTAATCTTCTTATGCTTTTAGGCGGCCTATATTTTGTTTATCGTGGTTTAGTAGAAGCAGAACCCTTAGTCTATATTGGCTTAATTTGGTGCGTCGTTTGTTTAGTTTTTATCATTAAACTTGAAATAAAGAGACGAAGAAAAGGAGTTATTGATTATTCGATAGATCGGTTAGAAAATAAAATTACTTTCCCTAGTAATATTTATAAGAGACAAACAACAATTTATAATTTTGAGTCAATAAAAATTGATTTTAAATTAAAAAGGGTTTATCAAAAAAGAGAAGATGAGCAACATTATCTAATTTACCTTTTTACTAATGAGATTACAGATGATACTTTCGTTAAAGATTGGAGCTTTATTGCCTGGTATATGGATAAAAACCGCCCTTTACCTCCAGGAGACGCCTTTGATGAATATAGGTTACAAGATTTTGAAAGACGGAAAGCAGAAGGTTTCCCACGTCCACTCTACCCTAGCAATATTCCTACCCCAGAAGCTACACCAGAACAACAAGAAGAACGTGAGAAAATTGGCGGTTGGTAGTCTACTTTTAGCACATATAGTATAAGAAACAAAACCACTTATAACTAAAAAAGAACACATTTTTAACGCCAACAATTCCCCCTTTGAAGGGGGTGCCCGAAGGGCGGGGGATGTAAAATAGTAGCAGTAAACTTTAATATCTAATTCTAAGCAAAAGCCGTAAAACACCCCAGCCTATCGGCTGTCCTCTCAAGGGGAAATGTGGTAACGAAAAGCAGAAGTGAAAATAATAACGTAATTTAATACGCTTAAATTCATACAAAAACAGAACTTATATATGCTGCTCAACTTACTATTGATTCGAACAAAAAGCTTTTCTTTCCATAGGCAAGAGGCGGAAACAATAATCGTTATATGGGCATAAAAATAACGCCAAAATCTCAAGGACTTACCTTTATTAATACTAGTGAAAGTAAAAAAGTGAAAAATCTTCCCTTAACCGAACTACGTAAATATAAAACATGGCAAAACTAAACGCAAGTTTAAAAAGAGACATTACGCATATATCATATCCTTCTAATAGAAAAAGAAATGACTATTGGGCAGGTTATATGCCCTTTAAAATAACTGAGAAGCCTATAGATTATAAAGACAAATATGTAGGTGAAAAAGAAGATATTATTTTTTTAAATAATTCATATATTGTTAGTAAGGATCCTCAACATATTTTTCCATTAATTTTTGGAGGAATAACCTTGTTTATAGCTTTATACTTTTTATCCATTTTATACTTTTCTGATATATGGAGTATTTCTAATACTATTATTCTTATTTATATGTACCTCTTCCGTAATTTTCTTTACTATTTATTATTTTACAATGCCTTTAAAACAGGTGATTTTTGATAGATATAATGGTTTAATAACATTTCCTGGTTTTTTATGGAATCGTCCAATTACAATGAAATTTGAAAGTATTCGGATGTTACATGCAGGCGGAGCTTTGGGCTCACCAACCGCCGATATGTTATATGTAAAACGTCCAGATAGAATTATAGGTTCTAAATATATGCTTCACGTTGGAGGTAATCTTGATACTAATTTATCGTTTATAGTTTGGTATATGGACAAGAACAGACCTTTACCCGATGGAGATGCCTTTGATGATTACCGCAAAAAAGACTATAAACGCAGGAAAGAAGAAGGTTTTCCTCCTCCACTTTTTAGAACCTTTATTCCTACTGATGAATTTAAGTTGAAATGGCAAATAGAGCGAGACAAACATTGGAAAGATATTATTTCAACGAACCAAAATGGAGATATTTCACATCAATTATGGCAATCACCTGAAAATATTGCCTTGCATGGGGAATGGAAAGAAGTTGTTCCGCAGTAAATTTAGAATTCTGAAACAACTAAAGAATCAATACTTTTTTACTCCTAAATGAGTTGCAAATAAAAACGTCCAATCCAAATTAAATAGACTTAAACCTAAAGAATAAAAAACAATAGAATTTACACTATATTTAGGCTAACAATAAATAAACCAACCATAAATAAAAATAGTTAAACCTAAAATCATGACACCATCACTATTGTCACTAATAGCACAAGGCACCTATTCTTGCGATGAATCAAAATCTAATAGATGGTCAGATAAACAATAAACCGAACTTGTTTCTAGTTGTTCTAAGGCCAATAATAGTAGTGTTTCTGATTAAAAAGCAAATGAACCTTACTTCTGTATACAACAATAAATGGTAAAACAATATCCTACCATGGTAGCATCTCAAAACATGAGTATTTAATAAATTAGAGCACTAGCACTTTCCTGTAATTAATCCAACAATCAATATGACATTTACTCTAAAATTAATTTTCTTTACACTTGCTCTTCTAGGCGGTCTATTCCCTTTGGAAGCCCAAGAAATAGATCCTACTTGGATGGAGGCCGAAGCTACCATAACAGAAATTCATAAAAGTATTGGGCGCAGAGGTAGAACAAACGCTTTTGCAGATGTGACCTTTACCACAAAAAAAGAAGAAGCCATCCAGACCAGAGTAGAAATATTGGCCATCCCCATCTATGGCGCCGTAAAATCTACTGGTGATATCATTACTATTTATTACGATCCAGAAACCCCACAGGTGGCCAGATCAAAAAACATATCCTTCTTTAATACCTATGGCATGTATATCTTAATTGCACTAGGTATAATTCTTAGTACTGCAAGAATACTAAAAATGAGAAAAAAGTCCATCTCAGCATAACGCTTAAACACATCACAAAATAATAAATAGAGCGCCGTTAGGCGCTCTATTTATTTGAGCTGCTATCAGCTTCCACTACTAACCCCCTACTCCTTAGCACATAAAGCTTTCTTAAAGTTATATTTTTAACTTGCAGAACTATTAATTTTAGCTACATTTGATAAATTTTTAAGTATACTTAAAAATAGTTTAAAGCAATTCATTTATGTCTGTAGCAGTAGAGAATTTTGTAAAAGCGGTTTACAAAAATGCCAAGCGTACCAACGATACCAAACCGGGGATCATCGCTAAAGAATTGGGTATTTCCAATGCTGCAGCCACAGATATGGCAAAAAAACTAGCCGTTAAAGACTTGCTACATTATGAAAAATATCAAGAGTTAAAGCTCACCGTTAAAGGAAATCAAATGGCTTTAAACGTAATTCGGAAGCACCGCCTTTGGGAATCGCTTCTGTTTAAAATGTTTGATATGTCTTTACATGATATTCACCGGGAAGCAGAATTATTAGAGCATCAGACCTCAGATTTACTGGCTAATAAAATTAGTGAATACTTAGGCAATCCTAAATTTGACCCCCATGGAGATCCAATTCCTGATAAAAACGGTATCATAACCACTACAGATACTTCCTTTACCCTTTCTAAAGCTAATGAAGGTAAAACCTATATTATCTCGCGCTTAATGAGCGATGATAAAGAGTTTTTTGATTTCTGTGCACAACATGGTTTAAAATATGGCAATACCATTACCGTTTCCAAACAATTTATTAAAAATAAAATGACTCAGATTGTTGTAAATAACAATACTATACTACTAAACGAAGATTTTTCAACCATAATTTATGTGAATGAAAACTAATCAAAAAATGTCCAACACTAAAATGAAAAAATACCTTATAATTACGCTTTGTACCCTTGCTATTATTAGTTGTAAATCAGATAAGAAAGATAACGGAAAAATAAATGTCGTTACTACCACTTCTATGATCACAGATTTGGTGAAAAATATTGGTGGAGACTATATTAACCTCCAAGGCCTAATGGGCAGCGGCGTAGATCCGCACCTCTACAAGGCTAGTGAAGGCGATGTTTCTAAACTATCAGAAGCAGATATCATTTTTTATAATGGCTTACATTTAGAGGGAAAGCTGGTAGAAGTTTTTGAGAAAATGGCGCACCAGAATAAAAAAACCATTGCACTCTCAGATGCCTTAGATGAACGTACTTTAATAGGTTCAGAGTTTTTTGCTTCTAATTATGACCCACATATTTGGTTTAATGTAGACTACTGGAAAGAAGCTACCAAATTTGTTGTACTGCAATTATCAGAAGCGCTTCCAGAGCATCAGGCTGTTTTTAAAACTAATGGTGAAGCGTATTTAAATAAGCTAGAAACCCTGAAAACAAAACTGAATAAGATTATCCAAACCCTACCAGAAGACAAACGTGTATTGGTTACAGCTCATGATGCGTTTAACTATTTCGGAAAGTCTTTTGGCTTTGAGGTGGTAGGGCTACAAGGACTATCTACGGCCACTGAGGCAGGCGTACAAGACGTTCAAAAACTGTCAGATTTTATCATTGAGCGAAAAGTAAAAGCTATCTTTATAGAAAGTTCAGTGCCTAAGCGTACTATTGAAGCGGTAAAAGCTGCTGTAAATGCTAAGAAATATGAGGTAGAAATTGGTGGCTCGCTCTATTCAGATGCCTTAGGGAATCCGGGTACGGCAGAAGGCACTTATATTGGTATGTTTGAATACAATGTCAATACCATCGTAAACGCTTTAAAATAATGGAATCTAGAAGCTATTTCCTGCTATCCGCTGTATCTTTTTTGATGAAAAATCAAAAAAGTATGCCGCTACTATCAGGGCTAAACACCTATTAAAATGACAAATATAGCCGTAAAAGTAGATGATTTAACCGTAGCGTATAACTACAAACCTGTACTTTGGGATATCGATTTAGAAATCCCCGAAGGAGTACTTATGGCCATCGTTGGCCCCAACGGCGCAGGTAAATCTACCTTAATAAAATCTATTTTGGGAATCTTAAAACCCTTAGCAGGTAGCGTTACCATTTATGGTAAACCTTATAACAAGCAACGCTCTTTAGTTGCCTATGTACCACAAAAAGGGAGTGTGGATTGGGATTTTCCTACCACGGCATTAGATGTGGTTATGATGGGTACCTATGGTAGCCTAGGGTGGATAAAGCGTCCAGGACAAAAAGAGAAGAAATCGGCCTTAGAGGCCTTAGAAAAAGTAGGCATGCTTGCTTTTCAGAGCCGACAAATCAATCAGCTTTCTGGCGGACAACAACAACGTATCTTTTTAGCACGCGCTTTAGTACAAGATGCAGCTATCTATTTCATGGATGAACCCTTTCAAGGGGTAGATGCTACTACGGAAATTGCCATTATCAACATCCTAAAGGAATTACGTAAAGCCAATAAAACAGTCATTGTAGTGCATCACGATTTGCAAACCGTACCCGAATATTTTGATTGGGTTACCTTTTTAAACGTAAAGAAAATTGCCACAGGCCCCGTAAAAGATATTTTTAATGATGATAATTTAACCAAAACCTATGGCATTAATTTTAAAGTTAGTGTGCAAGAATAGCGATTAGAGGTTGAAGAGAAACATTAGTAGAACTGTCTAAGAGGATTACCGGCTTACAAAAACATTTAAGAACAAATATTGAACCTTGAGTACTAAACAATACTAACCAAATATTACAGACTAACCACTAAAACAAATAATCATAGATCCTTTAGAATACATACAACTTGTCTTTTCTGATTATACCCTGAGAACCATCACTTTAGGGACTGCCATTTTAGGAGCTGTTTGTGGTATGCTCGGTAGCTTTGCCGTTCTTAGAAAGCAAAGTTTATTAGGAGATGCCATCTCACACGCTGCGTTACCAGGTATTGCTATTGCATTTCTAATCACAGGAACAAAAGACAGTAGCGTACTGCTAATTGGTGCACTGATCAGCGGACTCTTAGGCACGTTTTGGATTCGTGGAATTACCACTAAAACGCATTTAAAATCAGACACCGCATTAGGGTTAATATTATCCCTCTTTTTCGGATTTGGTATGTTGCTCCTTACTTTTATTCAAAAGCAACCCAATGCCAACCAAGCGGGTTTAGATAAATACCTTTTTGGGCAAGCAGCAACACTCGTAGAAAGCGATGTTTGGCTTATGGCTATCGTAACCGGTATTTGCCTAATCATTTTACTACTATTTTGGAAAGAATTTAAAATTCTTCTATTTGATGCCGACTATACCAAAACACTCGGTTTCAATACAAAATTCATAGATATTCTAATTACCTCATTTATTGTGCTCGCTATTGTTTTAGGGCTACAAACAGTAGGTGTTGTGCTAATGAGCGCTATGCTCCTTGCTCCCGCTGCTGCGGCACGACAGTGGACAAATAGTTTAAGCTTTATGGTGGTTCTCGCAGCTATTTTTGGTGCCTTTGCAGGTGTGTTTGGTACGGCAATTAGTGCTAGCCAGACCAACCTATCTACAGGACCTGTAATTGTTATTGTAGCCGGTGTTTTTGTGCTATTTTCTTTTATCTTTTCTCCAAGTCGCGGCTTACTTTTTAAACAGCTACGGATTATTAAAAACAGACGTGATTTAGAGTTACACAAAACCTTAGCATTCATGTATCATATAGCCGAAACACATGATAATATTTCGCATCCGCATACAATTAAAATATTGAATAATTTTCAAGGGTATACCACCAAAACACTAAAAGAATTAGAGCATAAACATTACGTTACTATTCAAGGGAATATGTGGAGTTTAACCGAAGAAGGTTTTAAAGTAGCTTCCAATTTGTACAATCAACAAAACGCCAAAGATGAGTAGCTCACAAATAGAAATTCAGCTTATTGCTAGTATCGTAGCCATCGCTTGTGCTATTCCAGGAACCTTTCTGGTGTTGCGTAAAATGGCCATGATTAGTGATGCCATCAGTCACTCTATACTCCCAGGTATTGTTATCGGATTCTTTATCACCCAAGATTTAAATTCGCCCGTACTCATTATTCTTGCAGCACTAACAGGGATTCTTACCGTGGTATTAGTAGAGTACATTCAAAAAACAGGCTTAGTAAAAGAAGATACCGCTATAGGATTGGTATTCCCTATTCTATTTAGCATTGGTGTTATTCTAATTGCTAAAAATGCAAACGATGTGCATTTAGATGTGGATGCCGTTCTCCTAGGAGAATTAGCCTTCGCGCCTTTTGATCGTATGATTATTGGTGGAACAGATATTGGTCCAAAATCATTAGTGATCATCGGGAGTATTCTAGTACTTACAATTATCCTTCTGATTGCCTTTTTCAAAGAACTAAAAATAAGCACTTTTGATGCTGGTCTAGCGGCTTCATTAGGATTCTCGCCTACCGTAATTCATTACGGATTAATGACAGTTTCTTCGGTGACTACCGTGGGTGCTTTTGATGCCGTCGGGGCTATTTTGGTAGTTGCATTAATGATTGCACCAGCGGCTACTGCCTATTTATTAACAACAGATTTAAAGCGCATGCTTCTTTTAGCTATAGTTTTTGGGGTTACAGGGGCTATTTCTGGCTATTGGCTAGCGCATTTCTTAGATGCTTCTATTGCGGGTTCTATAACTACGATGTTAGGTATTATCTTCTTTTTAGTCTACTTATTTGCACCTAGCAAAGGGGTTATTGCCGTAATCTATCGGGAGCGGCAACAACGAACAGAGGTTTCCTTACTTACCTTTTTATTGCATTTAAAAAATCACCAAGAGGAAGAAGAACGCCATGTGAACCATTTAAATGAGCATATCAATTGGCAGAAAGTCCGCAGTAAAACGGTCGTAGAACTTGCCCAAAAAAATAACATGATTGTTATTGATAATGGGGTGGTTTCCTTAACGGAAAAAGGAGAAGAATTTACCTCTCTTGCTATTGATTATATTATTACAAATGAAGATGCTAAAATTGAGTATATGAAAGATGATTTCTTTCTATTTAGGGGGTAACGTGTAATGTCAGTTCGAGTGATTTTCGGTAGAAAATTGTATCGAGAACTTTTTAATACCGGAATACTTCTCGATACTAATTACGCATCCGCTATCGCTACTTTATAATTCACTCGAAGTGACAGCGTAGTTTTGTTTTATATTTAGTACACATAGCTGCTCCTACCCTTATTACTTAATACTCAATACTTCGTACTAAATACTATCTACGTAATACTATAAAAACAAGTATCAGTTCGAGTGGTTTTCGATAGAAAATTGTATCGAGAACTTTTGAAGCACGACAACTTCTCGATACTAATGATGCATCCGCTTCGCTATGGCATCATTCACTCGAAGTGACAGCGTAGTTTTGTTTTATAATTAGTACACATAGCTGCTCCTACCCTTATTACTTAATACTCAATACTTCGTACTAAATACTATCTACTTAATACTATAAAAACAAATGTCAGTTCGAGTGATTTTCGGTAGAAAATTGTATCGAGAACTTTTTAATACCGGAATACTTCTCGATACTAATTACGCATCCGCTATCGCTACTTTATAATTCACTCGAAGTGACAGCGTAGTTTTGTTTTATATTTAGTACACATAGCTGCTCCTACCCTTATTACTTAATACTCAATACTTCGTACTAAATACTATCTACTTAATACTATAAAAACAAATGTCAGTTCGAGTAATTTTCGATAGAAAATTGTATCGAGAACTTTTGAAAAACGACAACTTCTCGATACTAATCATGCATCCGCTAGCGCTACTTCATCATTCACTCGAAGTGACAACACAACACTATTGTACTTTCAAAAAGGCCTGTCTATTCCTTCCTTACTGTATTACATATTACTAATAAATAATCTAAAGTAAAAAACCTCAGCAATCGCCTTAAAGCTAGTCTAGCTCTTCAGCTAGGGTATTGATAAGGATTTTAGTTTTACTGCGGAGACTCTTTGCATGGTCAAACTGAATTTGTGTTTGTAACATGCGATCTATAATACTATTCTGGTATTCTTTATCCGACAACAAGCCAATATAATCAGATTTGGCTCCATACTTTCGGATACTATCGTATTTTGGATCCGTATAGGGCAACATATCAACCAACGAAATGTACTTTTCTAATACTGGTTTGAGTCGGTTTGCTACAATGAGCTTAATCTTAGCATCTTGTTCTTTAAAATTCTGAATCTTGTTTGGATACATGATGATTAAATCTTTCAAATCTGCACTCTCAATAAACTCAAACTTTGTGGTATTAATGATGGAATTTATAGAACCATCTAATAAACTTACTTCTTTATCTAATACATTGATGATAGTGTCTTTGGCACCTTGAGTAATTTTATCTTCTGTATACCCAACATAATTCAAAGTGTTTTCTAACCGAACTATAGCGCGCGGATATTCTGCTACCAATCCATTTAATATTCTCAAGTTGGTATTCAGCTCCTCATTTAAACTTTTATATACTTTCTGCTCTACAATATTGTTTTTTCGGATCTCATTTAAATCGCCTATTTTCCAAGCAATCAAGATCCCAATGACAATCAATACAATCTCCCCAAAAGCATAAACAATATAGGATTTTACCTTACCCAAGGCAATCAGATTTCTTCTTAGTTTACGGAATAGCTTCATATATATTAAATTAGGTGCTCACAATCCTTTTTAATATCAATCTTAAAAAACAATAGTACTAATCTTAAAATTAGCCACTAGAGTTCTAGTGCACTTTACAATGCATTTAGAAAGAATAAGAAAAAAAGGGAATTACAAGTTTAGAGAATTGGCATTTATATAGTCTAAAAATTTACTTTTATATTGCTCCGATACGGTAATACGTTGGTTGTTTATGAGGATCTGACTCCGTTCAACAACGTCAATATTCTTTAACGAAACAATAAAGGAGCGGTGTACCCGCATAAAACTCTGTTCGGGAAGTTCCTCTTCGAGCGACTTTAAGCTCATCAATGTTAAAATTGCTTTTGGATTGTCTTTAATCCAAATTTTGATGTAATCTTTTAAGCCTTCAAAATACAATACATCCGCTAATTTAATCCGCAATTGTTTGTACTCAGATTTTACAAAAAGAAATTCTTTTTCTGGCTGCTCTTTTAATTCTGGCACCACTGATACCGGTACCGTTTGCTTTTTTGATAGATCAAACCAGACCTTCGCTTTATTTGCTGCAGTTAAAAACTCTGCATAATCAAAAGGTTTTAATAAATAATCTAAAGCTTCTACCTTAAACCCTTCTAAAGCATATTGATCAAAAGCCGTAGTAAGAATAAATCGCGTATTTTTAGGAAGCATTTTAGAAAACTCTAAGCCCGTTAAATCTGGCATTTGAATGTCTAAGAAAATTAAATCTACCGGCACTTCATTTAAGTAATCTAAAGCTTCCAATGCACTGCTGCATTTTTTTTTAAGTTGCAGAAATGGTGTTTTTGAAACATAGGACTCCACTAAATTTAGTGCCATAGGTTCATCATCTACTATAATACAGGTAATTACACTCATCTCTTAGGTTTCTATTCTTAAATCTACACTATAAATACCATCTTTTAATTGCGTCTCAAAAGTATATTTATCGGCATACAAAAGTGCCAAACCTTTCTTAAGGTTCTGTAAGCCTATCCCCGAACCACTTTTATCGGTCGTCGTTTTAGGAAAATTTGTATTCTCAATTTTAAAAATAACCAAATTATGTTCAGTAGTCAAGGCTATTTTAATCTCACTCTCTTGGGTTGCCGAAACTCCGTGTTTAAAGGCATTTTCTATAAGCGATATAAATAACAAAGGCGCTATTTGTATTTGTGTTTCTTCCAACGGAAAACTATAACTAATCTTTGTTTTATCTGAGGTACGTAACTCCATCAAATCTATATACTTCTTCAAAAAATCTATTTCCTTACTCAAAGCAATTACACTAGTATTGGTTTCATACAACAAGTAACGCATCAACTTACTTAAACTATGTAAGGTAGATTTGGCTTGCTCTGGTGCAACGTCTACCAGAGAATAGATATTATTTAAAGAATTAAAGAAAAAATGCGGCTGTAATTGGTAGCGCAAATGCTGAATCTCTGTTTGTAATTTTAAGGTTGCCGCCTCTTTAGTTGCTTTTTCTATTTTCACCCAGCGCTCCGTAGTTTTTAAAGCTACAGCGAAGGCTATAGGAACGATGGTTGCTATAATATTAAAATAGATAGACATTTCTTTACGTGGCATTTTTCTAGTCTCTTCACTACTAAGGTCCAGCCATTGGTCAAAATAAGAAGCTTTTAAGTGTTCTCTCAACATAATAGAAACCCCGATAATAATCACGTTAATGCCAATAAACTGCAGCAATTTATTAGAGAACAAAAGCTTATCAATAAGATACAGGTAATTGATATAAAATATAATTCCATAGAAGAATAAGTGCACCCAAGAGCGTATAAAAGTCTTTAATAACACTTGATCTTGTGTAGCATCTAACGTAAGTAAAAAATAAGGCAAACTAAACAAGATAAACCATGCTAGAACATGCAATACAGGTAGTAGTACTTTATTATTTATGGGCATATTAAAAAATCTATTATTCATATCTCATTGCTGCTATAGGATCTAAGGCTGCTGCTTTACGTGCGGGGTACCATCCAAAGAATATACCTGTTACGGCACATACCGCAAAAGAGATTATTATAGACGATGCCGTAACACTTGTAGGCCAATGCAATACTGTTTCTATGATAAAAGTAGTGCTTAGTCCTAAAACTACCCCAATAATTCCACCTGTAATACTAATTAATATCGCTTCGATTAGAAATTGCATCAAGATATCGGCTCCTTTTGCACCTACTGCCAATCGTAAGCCTATCTCCCTGGTGCGTTCTTTTACAGAAACATACATAATGTTCATGATCCCAATACCTCCAATTAATAAGGAGATACTTGCAATAGCTACTAACAATACCGTTAACATCTCACTGGTAGCACTAAAGGTAGAAATTAATTCTTCCATAGAACGTACTTCATAATCTGCAGTGGCTCCACTTTGCAAACCATGTGCTTCATCCATAATTTTAGTGACCTCAGTTACCGCATCTGCAGATTGATCTTCACTGACGGCAGAAGCAATTATAGATTGTAAATAGTCTATCGCTAAAATACGTTTTTGCACCGTAGTATACGGAGCAAGAACCACATCGTCTTGATCTTGACCAAAAGTATTTTCTCCCTTTTCAGCCAATACGCCAATCACCATAAAGGGGATATTGTTAAACCGAATCATCTTCCCTACCGGATCTTCTCCATTCGTAAATACATTCTCTACGACCGTTTGTCCAATAACAGCAACCTTTGCTGCCGAAGAAACCTCAGCATCGGTAAACATACTTCCATTTTCTATTTCCCACACTTTGATGGCCAAATAGTCCGGATTCACCCCATAAATACTAGAAGGCCAGTTTTCGGCTCCATTAATCACTTGACCGTTACCATCTACCTGCGGAGAAACATAGGTTAGTAAACTGGCTTCTGATGCTATTTTCTCATAATCATCAAGCGTAAGCGATTGCATTTCACTGCGGTCTAAACGTACTCCTGCTTTCCGTTCGGCATAAGGTCTTATGGTAATCATATTAGATCCCATATTAGATATTTGCGTTTTAATACTCTGTTTAGAGCCTTCACCAATGGCCAGCATGGCAATCACGGAAGCCACACCAATGATAACCCCTAACATGGTCAGCAAAGCCCGTACCTTATTTAAGATAATCGCTTTAAATGATATTTTTAATAAATTTAGAATTCTCATATCAATCTTCTTTTGGGATCGCTGCTAATTCTTCTTTAGCATTCTTAATGTTGGTATTCTTTTCGTCTTTTATAATCTGCCCATCTTTTAATACAATGGTACGCGTACTAAAAGAGGCGATATCTGGCTCGTGAGTTACAAAAATGATGGTTTTCCCCTGGCGATTCAGTTCTTGAAAAAGTGCAATAATCTCATAGGAAGTGCGGGTATCTAAATTCCCCGAAGCCTCATCTGCTAATAACACAATAGGATTATTCACTAATGATCTGGCTATAGCCACACGTTGCTGTTGCCCTCCTGATAATTGTGAAGGTGTATGATGCAAACGTTCTGACAAACCCACTTTCCCTAAGGCCTCTAAGGCTCTTTCTTTGCGTTCTTCTGTTGATACAGATGGATTGTATAGCAATGGCAATTCTACGTTCTCTAAAGCCGTTGTTCGTGGTAAGAGATTGTAGGACTGAAAAATAAAACCTATTTTTTCATTTCTAATTTTAGCCAGTTGATTTTTATCTAATTCCTTTACCGATACCCCATCTATCTTATAACTTCCTGATGTAGGTTGGTCTAAACAGCCTAAGGTATTAAGCATGGTACTTTTTCCCGAGCCACTTGTTCCCATAATGGTAACAAATTCTCCTTCGTCTATCGTAAAAGAAACTCCTCTTAGGGCATGAACAACCTCATCCCCCATTTTAAATTCCCTTTTTAAATCATCTATTTGTATGGCTATCTTTTTCATACGCTTATCTTTTATCGTTTTCCACCTCCTCCTGGTGGTTTTGTAGGCATAAACGGACTCTCACTATCTCCACTTGCCTTTCCTGTAGTGGCCCCAGACGCATATTTCATTTGATATACAATTACATCATTTGCAGTAACACCTTCTATTATCTCTACATTTACGCCGTCACTAACGCCTAAGGTTACTGGCTGCGGCTTAATATTTCCATTGGTATTCACCCATAATACTACCGGCTTCTCTTCAGGAGCTGCTTTCTTACCTTGTGCAGGTGGTGTATGCGTTATTCCTTTTTGCAGCTCATACGCTTGCATCAATTCTTGATTCGGTTTAAAATTAACTGCCTTTGCCGCTACCGTAAGTACCTCTTTCAATTCTACCGTATATATAGAAATTGTAGCGGTTAAGCCTGGCTTTAATTTTAAGTCTGGATTGTCTGCCTTAATAACTACCGTATAGGTCACTACATTGGAAGTAGTGGTTGGGTTAAGACGGACTTGAGTAACGGTACCCTCAAACTCTTCACCTTGATACGCATCTACTGTAAAACTTACACGCTGCCCCTCTTTTACTTGTCCTATATCTGCTTCATCTACAGCTGCTTCTACTTGCATTTCTGTTAAATCTTTGGCAATCGTAAATAAGGTAGGCGTGCTATAACTTGCTGCTACCGTTTGCCCTTCATCTACATCTCTAGACAACACTACTCCGTTTATAGGAGAATAGATATTAGCGTAACTCAAGTTTGTTTTTGCATTCTGATAATCAGAATAGGTTTCTGAAACGGTATTCTTAGCTACCTCATAATTATACAAGGCTTCATCATAATCAGATTTGCTAATTACCTGATTGTCGTACAATACTTTCTGACGGTCATAAATAGTCTTCTGATAATTTCTATCGTTTACCGATTTATTATAATTAGCCTGTTGCTTGATTAATGTAGATTGTAAAGTGGTCTTATCCAATTCGGCAATAAGTTGCCCTTCGGTAACCACACTGTTATAATCTACATAGATCTTTTCTACCACTCCAGATACTTGTGTACCCACATCTACTTGTTTTACGGGCTCTATTGTTCCTGTAGCGGTCACCATAGTCGTAACATCTCCCTTGGTTGCATTTACCGTTAGTACCTGCACTTCAGCGTTACCTGTCCCAGCAAAAAAGAAGAAATAACTTCCTAAACCAAGCGCGATAACAACTGCAGCTCCAATCCATTTTTTTGTTTTATTATTTTTCATATGATTAAATGCTTATTTGGTTTCCTTGATAAAATTGTAATAATTGATTGTACAATAAGTTTAAATATTTTGCTTGTATGTAATTTTGTTCTGTATTGGTATAGGTATTCTGACTCAAGATTAAATCTGTAGTACTCAATGCTCCCAATTCATATTGTTTCTGTGCCAATCTATAGGATTCTTTTGCCGCATTACGGGCAATATAGGCCGCGTTTAACTGACTCTGAGTGGCTATAGTGTTTTTCCACGCCGTTTCTACTTTCACATACAAGTCTTTCTCTTCTTGCGCTAATTGCAAGGCTGCATTGTCTATATTTAATTGTGCTTCTTGAACGGCTGCTTTTGTTTTATTCTTATTAAATATGGGAACGTTTAAGGATAAACCTACCCGTTGGTTAAAGTTGCCATCAAACTGATCGGTAAAATTTAAAGCTTGCGTAGACGTATATCCTGATCCTAAACTCCCCGTAAGTGATAAGGTGGGCAAGTATCCACCTTTTGCAATATCTAAGGCTTTTTCTGATACCAAAACATTTGTTTTACTGGCATTTATTTCTGGAAGTATAGCTACGGCTTCTGCATATACTTCTTGTAGTTCAGGAACATTCTCTGGCAAATATTCTACCCCATCTACAATAGCAAAACTATCCGTTGATGAGAGTTCTAAGAGTTGCTTTAAACTCAGTAATTGTAGATCATAGGTATTTTTAGCCGCTATTAAATTATAGTTGTTTGTAGCGGTTTGAGATTTAGCATCTGTATAATCACGTATAGCTATGGATCCCGCATCAAAAAGTGCCTTTGCTCTCTCTTCTTCTTTCTGAGAAGTGCTTACATTGTTTTCTGCAATCTTTATAGCCTCTTTCGCATATAACAATTGAATGTAGGCTTCAGTAATATTTAAGGTGATGTTGTTCTGAGACTCTTGCGCGTATAACTGATACTGATCTACGAGCAGTTTACTTTGTTTAATTTGATTGTTGATCTGATTGCCTTGAAATAGTGTTACGGACGTATTTAAAGAAAGGCTTGTGGAGTTTATCTGCTGCGAAACAAAATCGCTCGTAATAGGATCAATCGTATTCCCATTGGTAAGGTTCTGACTTGCTGTCCCTGATAGACTAGGTAAACGAGAAGATTTAGACTCCATTAAAGCTACCTCTGTTAATTGCTTATTAATGTTGGCTTGTTGTATCGTAATGTTATGCGCTAATGCATAAGCTATACATTCTTCTAAGGTCCAAACCTTAGCATCTGAAGTATTAGGCTGCTCTTGAGCAAAAATGCCCAAGCTAAACAGTAGCGATGCTATAAATGTATATAGTTTCATATGGAGTGATTTTTAATTTACACTTCAAAATTGAAACTTATACGCGTATCTAGTAAACGGAATAGAAGTTCTGCCCTATTTCCTATACCAAAAGAAGAATTCTATCGATGAGATTTTTGAATAGGAAGTCAGTTTGCCATTGAGAATTGTATTAGCTTCCGCTTCATGGGTACTAAGCCTCTTACTTATCTTTCTCTTTATCTTCCCAATCACCAACCCATTTATTGGGTCCTACTTGTTTTATTTTAGGAGTTCCTCTGGATAAAATCACTTTAAAATAACCTAGTATTGATACGCTCAGTACAAAAATAAAAAACATGATTATAAGGATACTAAGTGCAGAAATATTACCGCCTTGAAAAAGTCCATTTACTAATAAGGCATCAAAAGCTATCATGATTAAAGGAATAAGAAAATAAAAAACTACCACCTTTACACCATTAAAATACCAAGTCATATCCCTATTAAAAGCAAATAATAGTTGACCAATTACAAAAAAGATAAACACAAGAAAGAATAAAAAGCTTCTTAATAGTTTGCTTGTAAAAAACTTTACTTTTATAATAACCGTATCGGTAATCTTATGATAATTAATGCTTAGCTTATCTCCTTCTTGAATTTCAGACGTTGAGATCTCTAATTTTCTTTCTAATGTTTTTCCCTCAATAGTAGTAAAACGTATGGTGGGAATATAGGAATCTCCTTTAGAATTATACGTCGTTTCATCTATAGTTATATTAATCACTCTAGCGGTATAATTTTCTCCTGCAACCAGAGATTTAAATGTGTTTTGTACCGTAGTCAAGAAAAAATTACTAAAAAAAAGAAAGATAAAATTGATAAAAACTAAGAGTAATCCACTGTAAAAATAGGTAAACCAGCCTTTTTCAGGAGATAGTCTTTTTACAAAACAATAGGTGATTATTGAAATGATGCCAATAAATACTATAGAGTTGGTAGGGGTTATTTGCATATTTTAAAAGCGACTATGAATAGATGTACGATGCTATTTTTAAGAAATTTCCTTTAAATCCTATTTAGATTATCCATATTCTACAAGCGCATACCCCCAAATAGCAAAAAGAAATAGGCTTAAAAAGCTCAAGTTTAATCTCGCATTTTGTGATATATCTTGTTTCAAGAGTACATAACTGCCCGAAATTAGCAGGATGAGGTTCCCTGAAATCATCAATACACCCAGTACGCCATTTAAACCGGACTGAATAGCAATTTCTTTACCTTCTACGATAACGGTCTTTACTGTTTTAAATATTGGGCTACTGGTTATTTCAATATAGGAGCTTTCAATTTTTGTCCGTAACGTAGAAAATTTATAATCATTTTCGGTAGTGTAATTATAGCCCATGTGTTTGCTTCTTTCTTTAGAAGCTATGGAATGGTTTGGTAAAAATATCCATTCCGTATTCCGTAAACTTTCTGTCTGATGATGCTCGGGTAAGAGCAAAAAGTCTATTATAAACAAGGAACTTAATAAAAAAGGTACTGCAATTAATAGTAAAAATTTTCTTTTAAAATTCGTTTTTATAAATCCATTGATCCAATCTGCAAATCCATCCATCCAAAAATTCTTGAAATTAATTATTGAAATAAAACATATCTAGGTGGTACCAGTTGGTTCAATCGCATATAGACGAGCATCTGAGCCCTATGGTGAGTGATATGATCACTTAACAATAACAGAATTTGCCTCTTTGTTCTATCTGCTCCAAAATAATCTAATCGGTCTTCTAATTTAACCAGTTCAAAATGGTTGATAAATGTTATTGCCGTATCAAATGTTTTATCAATAGTAGCCATCATCTCTGCCTTAGATTTATCGGCTACCTTAAGGGTTGTATCTGTATCCCAATCTCTTGCAGCTCTGCCTCCTAATAGCGACTCACTATGCCAATCCATTGCCCAAGCAATATGCATTAAATGCTCTTCAAAACTTAAGGATTCTGGTGTGGGCTTAAATGTGTAGTTCTCTTCGGGCATTGTTTCTGCCACAAGAAGTAAGTATTTCCTTGAGTTTTCTAATCGCTCTACATACTGCTCAATAAAATTGTCTTGCTGGGCAAACAACGGTGATGCTATAGAAGATAGTACCAATATAGCAGTAAGAACTAATAGTTTTCTCATGAGAATTCAAGTTTTTGTTTCTTTTACATAGTATTGGCAGCATTCACTACCGATGTTTTATAAGCTATTATAGCTTATAAGTTCTTTATAGAAAATACTAATATAGCAGAAAATTATTCAATTTAAATATACATTGATCTTCAGCTACCCAATTAAAGTATGATGCTTTTGGCCTCTTTCATATTCTCCAGTGCTTATTCTGAATAACGATTTGGGGCTACGATATTATTCGGATCTAGTTTGTTTTTCAGTTTCCCTGCGAGACTATCTTTCCAGTTGACACGATCTACATAGTCCTTCTGAAAAATGGTGGGCAACCGATATGGATAAATGCCAAGTTCTAATGAGAATGCTAATAAACGTCTATATAAGTCATGGGCATTTGCTACGGCTTCCTTTTCTTTTTTATTAAACAAAATTGGTATGGTAGATGCTATGATATTTTCATTCTGAATGGTTAAGGTTACCATAGGTTCTATGTTAAACGCTTCAAATATTTTATAGATACCCACCATATATTCATTAATAATAGCAATTTTAAATGGTAAAACTGGTGCGTACCATAAAATTCCTATATGATCCTTTAATGGATTGTATTTTTTGTCTCCATCAGCTATATCCGATAGAGAGTATATTAAATTAAGAGGATATCTAGAAGGTTTTCCTTTTAAAATGGAGAAGCCTTCTTTTATTTTTTTTAGGTCCTCAGCATCAACAAAGAGCTTCCCTAGCCAACTTTTATTAATTATAACATTGTTAGAAGCTATGTAGCGCTTTTTTGTTCCAATACCTCTCAATGCCTTTTTTAACTCTTTTTTTATGGTCGCTCTAATTCCTTTTGAGCCATAGATTGCCCCCATAACAGTCCAATCTTCTAACTTATGGGCCGTTTTAAGCTTTTGTATTTTATCTTCAGCGCAATAACCTTGTTCCTCTAACAGGTAATTGCTTTTCATTGCCAACATCCTACGGGTATTCATTAGGTTAATCCCCGAAATGAAACCTTTATACGATTCTTTTATTTCCTTCAATTTTAATAAACACTCGTCTAGCGCTTCATTAGAAATAGCCATCGTAAATAGTACAATTTTATCTGGCGTACGCTCTAGCTTTATGGTCATTTCGTAAACAACCCCAAAATTGGATTGAAAGAAAATATAATCAAAATTAGGCCCCACTCCCCATTTATGATGTTTGTCTAATTGTGATAGTCCTAATTCAGAAAAAGGAGATTGGTAGGTACTCCCATCGGGTAAAATTGCTTTTAAGGAACGTACGGATGCTACATGATCATGAATTGGAGTAATTCCAAATCCTCGCTCTAAAGCATTTCCCATAATATTTGCCTCTGGCCCTGCCCCAGTTACTGGCACCATAAACTCATAAGAATTAGCTTTTAAATAATTATAGAGTTTTTCTTGGGTTAAACCAGGTCCAAACGTCAATAACCCCTCTTCAGCATCAAAGCTGATGACCCCTGGCATTTTTGACAAATTCATTACAATTGGAGTATTTTCATCAGACGGAAAACTACTTCCATACCCCCAGTTATTACCTGATGAAACTGGATAAAAACTACAAGCATTTGTATTGCAATACATTATAATCTCTTTTATCTCCTCTGTAGTTTCTGGATACACTATATTTTTACTTGCGGCCAGCTGATCTAAACACCTTGTAATGGTCTGTTTATGCATTGTAGTATTTGTAGATGGTTTCTCTAAATAGGTTCGGGAAGTGTTCTGCGTCAATCATATTTAAATCGCAATACATTAATTGCGCAGGAGCCTCTGAAAGTTTTTCGTATTCCTTTTCAGTACCAAGTTTTATACAATTGAAAAAACTCTCATAAAAATTACATGAATTGGGGTGTACGGAGAGAATTACATTGGTGACTCCCCTTTTTAGGCTCTCTGAACTCAAGAGGGAAAGTAAATTTAAAAGATCACTATATCTAGGTATTTTTCTGCAATCTGCAAGCAGACAAACTTCTGCAACAAACTCTTTTGCTTTTAGAAGTTCTGTTATTTCTTCTGCATAGATATCTGAGCTAGGCAGTTCTTCTTTTTTGGAGCTAATGATGGCGGAACATGTGATAATAGGATGCTCGCCTTTTCTACCATAGGCTCTAATAAAACTATGTTTCTTCACCCTATTAATATGGGTAAAATCTCCTTCTTCTATTAATTTTTTTGAATGATATGCTTTCTGAATAAGGGTATCGGTACATTCATATTCTTCGTCTGTTGAAACTATTTTAAATTCCATTTTTAGGGTGCTTTTACGTTATACATGCAGTTGTTACTTCTTGGATCACGTCATTTCACCCTCCATAAGATCGCCAAATTATGACGTAACTATGTATTTGTTTCGTAGGTAAAATAGTACACCACTAATATATGTAATTATTAAGCACTTCATTCTACGATACATTGAAGATTATAAACAATATTCTCAAAAATTGTAGTTTTTAATTACCGCCCTTAAAAGTAGAAAAGACTATATTCATAGCTCAAAATTCAGAAATGATGAACGTATTTTCATGAAATCAGCGCTATTCCTACTTCTTTTACTATCGGCGCTACAGTGTACCTATCCTCAAAACGCTTCGCCACAGGAAAATGTTACGATAGCTATTATGGTAGAAAACCCACTACCCATCATAAGAACCAATGAAACCATAACCTTAAGTGCCCCTTTTATTAAAGCCCATTTTACAAATGCTACGCTTACTCATATTCAAGTTGAAGATTTGAAGACTCATACTTTTTTAACCACACAAGCCATGGATTATAATGAAGATGGCGATCCAGAAGAATTTATTTTTCAAAGTGATTTTGCTCCAAATGAACAAAGAAGCTTTGAACTTAGTCTCTTTAATAAAGCTGCTGTTACTTCTGCTATAGTAGCTGCTGCTTATCTCCCTACACCTGAAGGTATGGAAGATTTTACTTGGGAGAATGATTTTATTGGTTATCGGTTTTACGGTCAAGAGCGAGCATTAAAGCAAGGTACCGGAATTGCTATGGATGTTTGGTGTAAACGGGTTCCTGAAATCCTAATAGAAAAATGGTATGCCCCTTCGCAGAGTTACCATGTAGATACAGGCTACGGTGCAGATCATTATAGTTCTGGAAAGAACCAAGGGTGTGGCGGTACAGGAATTTTCACAAACGATTCTATTTATTTTTCAAATGCTTTTTATGATCAACACATTATTGCAAATGGTCCTATTCGTACGGTCTTTGAATTAAAATTTACAGGATGGACTCTAGATGATGATCTTTTAGAAATCAAAAGAGTAACCTTGGATGCTGGTCATTATTTTAATAAAATTGAAAGTACCTATACTACGGATATTGCCGCTCTAGGATATACCCATGCGGTAGGTTTTGTACAACGTGATGATTCCTACACCAGAATTGAACAAGATTTAGGTTGGCTAGCGAGTTGGGAATCTTTAGGAGAAGGCAAAGGAAACTTGGGTACTGGTTTTATTGCAGCGCCAGATGCTATTGTAAAAATTGACACGATCAATAATCATTTGGTGAGCCTCCTGCAAGCTAAACCACAAACAGGTATTTCTTATTATACAGGTGCTGCTTGGGATCAGTTTGGTGCCATACCCTCAAAAGAAGCATGGCTACACTATATAGCACAACAAGCGGAATGCATTCAAAACCCTTGTGTCATTACTGTAAAAGAATAAGAATAGCTTGTATATGCTGAGTTTCTTTATTTAATACTATTTTTAAGTTTCAATTACATCTACTACCATGAAGAATTTACAGTCTTATTTAAAAGCACGTGTTCCTATTAGCTCCACAGATATTGAATTGCTCCATACATATTTCACAAAAGAGGAAGTACCCGCGCAAACTCCTCTTTTAGCTTCAGGGAGTATAGAACGCTACCTGTACTTTCTGAGTAAAGGTATTGTAAAAGGGTTTCAAAATATAGATGGTAAAATTGTTATTCAACATCTTGTTGCTGAACATGATTTTTTTACGTCACTAGAAAGTTTTATGACTCAAACTCCTACTACAGATTATTACGAAACTATTACACCATGTACCATATTAAAAATTGCTAAGACGGACTTTGATTCTTTACAAGAAAAGAGCTCTTTTTGGACAGATGCTGTAAACATTATTACCAATGAACATTTAAATTGCAAATTAGAACGTGTAAAAGATTTTCAAATCTTAACAGCCAAAGAACGGTATCTAAAATTTGTTGCACAAAACCCTAAACTGGCCTTACAAGTATCTATAGATAATATTGCTTCTTTTTTAGGAATAGAACCGCAGTCTTTGAGTAGAATCCGAAAACAAATTGCTTTCTAACAAATGTTATTTTTGATCTCTTGAATTTCATTGAAATTTACTTTCATAAATTTAAGAATAGTATGAGCAAAGAAATTTCATTAGTAACCGGAGCAAATGGTCATTTAGGCAACAATTTAGTCCGACTTTTAGTCGCAGAAAACCACAACGTACGCGCAAGCGTTAGAAACCTAAAAAATCTATCCCCTTTTAAAGGAGTAGCTTGTGAAGTTGTTGAAGCAGATATCACTGACAGCGATTCCTTGCGTAAAGCTTTTAAAGGAGTTACCAACCTTTATGCCGTAGCTGCAAATTTTAGCATGTGGGCCAAAAACCCTAAAAAAGATATCTATGACACCAACGTTCAAGGCACACGAAATGTGTTTGATATAGCCAAGGAATGCGGCATTAAAAACATTGTATATATTAGTTCTGTAGCCTCTTTAGATTTTACAACACTGCCTGCATCGGTAACCAACGGGTATAATAAAGACCGTAGGAATTGGTATTATAATTCGAAAAATGATTCCGATCAATTAGCAGTGGCTTTAGGCGAAAAGTATGGTATAAGAACTGTTGTGGTGCTCCCTTCCGCCATGATTGGCGCAGAAGCTTTTAAACTAAGTTATACCAATAACCTAGTCCTTCAAATTTTAAAAGGTGAAATACCTGTAGATACCAACGTAACCCTAAATTGGATTTCTGTAAAAGATGTTGCGCTTGGAGCGTATAAAGCTATGAATAAAGGACGCCATTTAGAGCGCTATATTCTCGCCAATGAAACGCATACTACCTTGCAAGAAAGTGTAGCCATTGCCGCAAATCTGTATCCAGAATTAAAGCTTAAGACCCCCAAAAAAATACCCAAATGGCTTTTATATACCGTGGCAGCTCTTATGGAATGGAGTAGTAAACTAACAGGAAAAGAGCCCTTATTACAGCGCCAATATGTAACCATGTTTTACGGTTTAAAACAAGATTATGACCTTCAAAAATCTAGAGAAGAATTAGGTTTTAACCCGAAACCTTCAAAACAAGCCTTAGAAGAAGCGCTGAGGTATTTAAAAAATGATTGGAAACCACTAGTACTCTAAAATCAGTATTAAGTTTACTTTCAGAAACTATTGGTTCTGGAGGTAAACTTTTTCAGTAGGCTAAGACACGGAATAATCTTATAAAGCAGAATTATATACTTCTTCTAACTTTTGTTCCATGTGTTCAAACCAATAGGCATCATCTTCTGGCTTGAAAGAAAATTTAGTTAATAATCCTGTACCCAACATCATCCAGGAGAATATATTAATTGGTCTTATTTTTCTACCACTTAAAGAAAATTTCTGTATTTCGGTAATGATGGTTCCTGCTTGATTTTTTTCTAACTTAAATAGGGTTGTATTTTTTATTCCAGCTTGATGTCTAACGGTCGTAAAAGCCTTGTTTTTAGTACTCTCTATAATAGAGCATAATACAACATCTCCTTCACAATCTTCTCCAGTATGAATTTCTGTCCATTGATTTCCTATTTCTAATTCAAAAGAGGCATTCACTTCATTATGATAACAAGGGTCTTTCGTAAATGCTACTGCATATTTTGGATGCGTTAAAAATTCCCAGATTTGGTCTGGTTGATATGCACTTTGAAATTGAACTATCGTTGTAGTATGTTTTCTTTCTACTTTCATTGCTGAATTTTAACCCTTTAGTTTACTAATTAATTTTTAACATATTGACTGCCTCATTTTTTTTTGCAGCTATGTAATTTTCAGCCACACGAACACTTTTTTTATCATTCGAAGAATGAAAGAAGCTTTCTGCTGTTTTTTTGTTAGACGCCCTAATTACTTTTTTTCTACATATTTATTGCTAATCCACCCTCTCAGTTTTTGTTGTTCAAAATCATAAGAAATTGGAGAAGAACATACATCATCATTTATGGCTTCATTGGAGATTTCTACATACAACCAAGTTCTTTCCTCATGATCATTTCCTTTATACGTGGCCAAAACACTTACTACGGCACCTTTATATAGTTTTGCTATTATATTAGTTTGCTCATCGCAGGTAAAACTTGCATTATGACTATTTAAATCTGCCGAAAACCGAACATTGTAATTATCGGTCGTAATACGTACATCATAGGCCTCCTCTAATGTATATCCAGGTAATAGTACGAGTCTATAATTGTCCTCATCATTATAATATTCGTGGTTATAGGAAACATAATTATTTTCAAGAACGACTTCATCTGCTACAAAAGAAAAATCTCTATGCGAACCAAAAGGACTTTCTCCGCAACAATGATTGGTTACAGAATTTAAAGTAAGTTTTGAAGCCTTATTATTTCTTGAATCGATAAAATCAACGCTAACTACCCCAAACTCGTCTATCACTTTTTTATAAGTTCCATTGGTATTTAAATGAACCCTCAAGCAATTACCTTCTCCACATCCGAAACTAAAAATATAATCTAAATCGTGATCGTTATCTACGTCTATCAATTTGATTGAAAAATCTTCACTAGTATTCGCATAATTCTCCTTGTATTCTTTTATAACAGCATCGATACTGTCAGATTCATTTTGAGCAACAATAAAAAGCGGAATCATAAAAAAAATACTAACTAATTTAAATTTCATTGTTCTAAATTTAGGGTTATTCATAACTTTTAAATGGACTCATAGACTAACTAGCTTGCTTATTCCTTTTCTGAAATTGCATAAAATTCATCCCACTGTAACAGTTCAAACGATGTATTTTTCTTAAAAATGTTTTTTGCCATTGCTTGTCCCAGAACCTGTACTGGAATTCCACGATATTTTCGAAACCTCCCTATAAATAAAGGTTTCAAAAGTGGCCATATCTTTAAAGTAACAGCCTGCGCAATGCCATACCTGTTTGTTGGCGTTAAAATCATTGAAGGCTGAAAGATACTCAATCGATCAAAATTTAGCGCTTTTAGCGCTGCTACCAGCTCACCTTTAACTCTTAGATAAAAAGATTTTGATGTAGGACTTATATCAACCGAAGACAACAGTTCAAAATGAGAAACACCTGCATTTTTGCAGGCTACAGCAAAATCAAGCACCGCTGTTTTATCTATTTTTATAAATTCTTCTTTACTTATTTTTGAAGGCTCTCCTACTCCTAAGGTGCAAATAGCTGCCGTATGGCCTTTTAAAAAATTTTGATAAGAACTAACATCCATGATATTAATTTTATGCTGCTGCACAGCTGTATCGCTTATATTTGGAATGGGACTTCTGCCCAGTATTGTTAACTGGGGTATGCTTTTTAATTGAAGTAAGGCTTGTAGGGTTTCTGTACCAACCGCACCACTTGCCCCTAACATTACTATTGCTGTTTGCTTGGATTCTAAACTCATTGTATTATGCTAAAAATTAAGATGGTTGCTACGGTTATTTAGCCTCTAAAGAATGGTTACACATAGTACCCATAACCGAAAACTAAAATACAATTAATTCCAACGCCTTATGAGTTCATTCACTCCTTTGGTAATGCCTGTATAAAATTCGCCATTTTTAAATTCTGGCAAAATCGTTTCGGCAATTACCTCATTACAAATCTCATCTGTTAATACCTGTTCTGTTCCTAATCCGGTTGCAATCGCAATTTGTCTACAAGGTTTGCAAATAACGATTACCAAGCCATTATTTTTATCCGCGGCACCCACTCCCCATTCATTTCCTAAATCTGAAGCATACTTTTCAATATTTTTATAAGGCGCAATACTATCTATGGTTATTACCGCTATTTGTCGTGTAGTAGTACTGTCATACTCATACAGTACTTTTGTTAATTCTAAATATTGTGTCTCCGAAAAAATTTGTCCATAATCGTTAACAATACCAACGGACTTAGGAAAGCCATTTTTTTCCAATTCTGATGGGCCAAATTCAGCTATTGGTTTCTCTATTCCAGATTCTTGTGTTGTTCCTTTACAGGAAAATAAGCTAACTATTAAAACGAAAAGAAGTATTTTAGTGTCGGTTTTCATTCTTTCTATGGCCTTTAATGGTAAAGTATAAAACTAAGGTTTTTTTATATATTGAGTTTTCCAATCATTTTTAGCTAGCACCATATGCCGTGTCATCCATCTTTTCGAACAAAACCAATGCTGTCTTTTACCCTAAAAGATTTTAATTTTATCCAATTGATATTATTTCGAATTTAAAAAATCTCAGTTCTGAACGCTTTTTTAAATCAAGAAGACAATAACGAGCTCCGAACCTATTATTTGCTCATAGCAGACTAAATAAACTTTGCTATTTTTTTATGAATACTTGTGTCTTATAATAATCCAAAGTATCAATTTGAAACGACTTTGATTTTAAACTGATTACTAATTCTGTGTATTCCTGTTCTCTCGTAATTCCTAATTCCACTCCATTTTCAAACTTATCTTCGTCATAATAAGAATCATGGAAAAGTTTAAACTTGCCAAATCCTTTTTTCTCTCCCCAGTCATTTTCATACCAACCACCATCACCACCAGACAACCCTAATAACCTAATTGTTAGTAATTTACCGTCTTTAGCTGCAACACATAAATACAGTGTTAAACAACATGACTCATCCTTTTGCAATAGTGTAAATAAAAAATAATTTTGGTTTTCCTCCCATTGATAACAGCTAAAACGTTCCCATTCATCTGCTTTTAAAAACCAATCCTTTTGTCCATTTACTGGAATTTTTCCCAGAGTGTTTTCTATAATCGAATTGTCAAGGTATTTCTTTGTATCCGTGATACTGTCCATATTAAATGAAGTAATTCCTTCTTCGGAACACTGTTTAATTAATCCAATGTCAATTTTAGCTTCCATACTTTTCAACGCTGCCGTATCTTTTGGAAGATTTGAAACTGCATTTGATGACACGGATAGTTCTTGAGAAGGAATTTCTCCAAATTCTTCCTCTGTATTGGTCGCATTTTTGCAACTATACGTTATGAATACTATGATTAAAATTGAAAAGCCTTTTTTCATTTTTTTTCTTATTTGGACCTTCTAGAGATACCAAATGCCGATTCCTACATATGGAAAAGATCTATTATGAAGTTGGTCTGTAGAAACAGCTATTACCATTAATTAGATAAACGCTAATTAAGTACTAATTTATTTCTCGTTAACTGCCTTTAATTCCTTTTCTATCTGTTCTAAATAAATAGGTAAGTTATTTTTCAGTAAGGCTAGGCCTTTCCCATAAACATCAACTAGGTACACTTGCTCCTCTTCCATTCCTTCTCTAATCCATGCTTTTTCTGCCTCCAAATCACCTTTTCTAACGATAATGAGTTCATAGTACCTGAGTGTAGCATCATAATCGGTAATGGTGAGTTGATTAAAATTTGAAATCGCAGGATCATTTGTGCCATTGCGTTGTCCAATATCTGCACCCAGAAATACCTCACAATTTGAAAATTTATAATGAGGGTTATGGTTATCAAAATTTCGATACGTTCTTCTATCGCCATTCTTCAATATAAAGCGCTGAATTTTCTCAAACTTTATAGGTGGAACTATCGTTGAAATCGGAGTAAAACTCATGCTTAAATTTTCGTTGTTTTTCGTGGTGCTTATTCTTGATTTACAAGCAAATACCATTACCATCGCAAAGAGTAAACTCAGAATTTTATTTCTCATTTTTTTTATTAGATGCAGACTGATGGTGCCTTATTATGTGTACAAGATAAATGTACTGCACTTCCCGCTCTTAAAACACCCGGTTTATGGGGAAGTTTAGTTCTCAGTACGTATATTGAAAATAATAAAAAGGTATCATAGCAGTTCTCACTTGAAGCCAGCGTATTCTTCTTAACCAATGCGTACCAACACCTAGCCCATTAGCGAAGGTATTGTTTGATTTAAAAACACTGTTGTATTTGAGGGTTTCAAATGACTACTCAGAATCTTTCCAAATATTAAAATCCATTTGTTCTATCGTATATTTTAATGAGGAATTATTAAAAACCTTCATATTAATGGTACCTCTTAATTTATCACGACCACCTTCAATTACTTTTTCCTCAATCACAATCTCACCTTGAGTATCATAAGGAAACCATTTTTCTTCTTCATTTGTAGTAGATATGATTTCAGAATATTTGGCGTATTGCACGTAATTCGCAATTGAAGATTGATCAAAACTATAGGCCTGTAACGGTAAGTCCCAAACATTTTCATCTAAAGTTATCGTTATACGACTTTCGCTCGTTGAATAGAAGTCAAAACTATAGCTAGAAGCTGTAGGCCTATTTTGAGTAACGCGATTTGCAATAAATTTAAACTCGTCTGTATCATAAGTAATTTGAGGCACGAATTGTGGTACACATTCATCGGAACCTAAATTTGGGTACTTTAGTGTACCGGATATAGTTTTTATCAGTGTATTATCTTGTGGATTATATAATTTTCCACCAAAATCAAACGCTACAATTTCATTCGCTTCATCATACACAAAGTTTTCAATCCGTATAGCGGATTCATTCAGGTATGGTGGATTATAATTTACCCGAGTACCATCTTCAGTTATCTGTGTTAAACTAAGGTTTAGCAATTCACCATTTTTTAAGAATGTCATTTGCATATCAAAAATAAAATCGTCTGCTCCTAAAGAGTACATATTAAGATTTAAATATCCGCAATTTTCATTTGCTCCTGATTGAAATGACGTGTTTTTGTAAAACGTACCATCAACGAAAATCTCTAAATCTTTAGTAGCATTTTCTTTTTCTGACGAATCATTATCACAAGCAACAAGTGATACTATAGATAAAATAATAAGTAGTGTTTTTTTCATAAGTAAGTAAAAATTATATAATAAAGTATAGTTATAAAAGTCGTTATTTTTCTGATTTTCTTTGAACAAATCAATATTATTATTTAGGGGATAATTTTTTTTTAAAATAGTCTCTCCTGTGTGAAAACTTACAACTTTTAAACGATGTAGATGCCTCCTATGCCCTAACGCCTAGTACACTAAATTATTTTCTCAGTTCTAAATATTTTATCCCAAATAAACGTATAAAAGCCATAATTTTTATAGGATAATTGATGGTGGTTTTTATGAAACAAATTAGTGGTGAAAATTAAAAAATGAGTTCTTTCACTTTTACTATTTAAGTGTGTCATAACCCCATAAAACCAATTAAAGACCAGAAAGGCTATAAAACCATAGATATTAAGTGGCAAGAGTATGGCTACTGCGGTTAACAAGAGCCCAAAGAAAATAGATTCCCATGGGGACATGTAATACAGGCTAACGGAATTAAATTCTTCGGAATGTTCATGATGCTTTAAATGAATTTTCTTCAAGAAGCCTATCGTATGAGAGGCCCAATGTAATACATACATTAAAAAATCTAGTACCACAAATAAGAGTATAAACGTACCTACTATAGGCATGCTAGAAAAAACAATTAATCCGTTTATCCATAGTAGATATCCCGGAATTGCAATGGCAGTATTGATGAGTAAGGTTATCAAAGATGCGAGTATCTCTTTTCTGGTAATGGTGGCTTTAAATTTGAGAGCTTTATCCCAGAAAATACTGATCACAACATTTAATATATACGCTAGCACATTAAGAGCTATGAGTAACGGAAAAAATATATAAGGGTCTTTTAAATCCATTCCTGATTTTTAATGAATACGCTACTATTCGTACTAGTTGCATGCCATTCATGTCTGCAACTTTGGCTCACTATAGTTAAGGTCTAACTTTAATAGGTACAGCTTTTTTAATTCTGTACTTTAATCGGTGCGGCATTCAACCTATAATTCTTTAAAATTGCTTGCGCTTCTGCCTCACTCAATAGTGTTAAACGTGCATTACTAATTGCTTCTTTATCCGGCATCATAGAACGCATTAAAACTAATTTATAAACCTCTTTTCTATGCGCAAGCTTTTCCGCTCCTGTATTTGCTGCTGCAAAAGGTTCATAGGCATTGGTCATCGCCAGCCATATATTTATTTCATTATCTGGATGCAGGTCTCTTTTAAAGTTTTTGATGGTTTCCTCTAGAGATATAGGATATACTTCTTCGAAGGTTTTGTGGATTCTTTTTATATGCGCTAATTGGGTATCAGTTAAAGAGGAACTGCTTACAGGACTGGGTTTTAAGTCCTCTATTTCTACAATCTCCACTTTGGGCTCAGGTTTTGGTTGCTCTTTACACGCCAGTACCGCTATAGTAAGCAAGGTAACAAGGAAGATCTTTTTCATTGGGTTTATTTAGGAATATGCATGGTGCATTCTGTATAGAACGTAGGATGCAAAAAGATAGTATATTTTCATAAAAACATAACAATAGCATAAAACTATGAGTTTGTATTTTTAGAATGCAACACTTGTTTTAAAGGCTGTTAAAGGGCGATTTTATAATGTAGCAATGTTGAGTGAAGCAAAGAGACAATCGGACAGGAAAGTTTTTATAAGTACCGTGTACTACATCAATTAGTATAAGCTAACTGAAGACTGCAGGCCTATCAGTTGGTTTGAATAAACGTACGATCCATTTTATAGGCATAGGCCTTGGGATCAAACTTAAAGGTGGTTACGTATAGTTTTGAAGGGTTCATAGGGGTTACTTCTTCATAAGATTGAAAACTTAAAAATCCGTTTTCATCTTTTTCAAACGTGGTTCCTTTTAGATAATCCATGAACACTAACTTATAGTAGTTATCATATTGATTTAAAAAGATTCCGTACATGCAGCCGCCCGTTCCGCAAGCGCCCAAATACACCATAAGATCTGGTTTGTTATCCCCATTAAAATCGGCATATTTTTCTGGTTCTGTTTTTGCAAAAGAATCAGGCAGCTCAAAATCTATTCCTTCGGGAATGGTAATCCTCACAAAATTCTCATTATCAATAATATCAAGCCGAAATAAACTATCTGGGATATGCACCACGGGAAGGGTTTCCGCCATTGCTTTTGGTTCTTTTTTTGAGGTTTGGCAGCTTGCTAATACCAATAATAAACAACAAATAATACTATAATTTAGGTAGTTCGTCATATTATTTTCTTTTACGCCACTCCTCACTAAGGATACTATACATATACGTACCCGCACTATTGCCGTAAGATTGTATGGCATAATTTCTCAAAAGGCCCTCTCTAAGCGCCCCTAGCTTTTCTACGGCTTTTTGAGATTTAAGATTCTTTATATCTATTCTGAACTCTACCCTTCGCAATTCCAAGACATCAAAGCAATAATCTAGGAGAAGTTTTTTGCAACTGCCATTGATACCGGTTCCTTGAAATTGAGCTCCAATCCACGTCCACCCTATTTCTAATCTTTGATGCGGAAAACTAATAGTTCCAAACATAGTTACGCCAATAGGTGTTTGGTCTTCTTTAGTTAAAATGAGTAGCGGATACAACTCTTTTTCTTTTTTGGACTTCATACAGAAGTTCATATACTCCACCAAATCTGCTCTATTTTTTACTCTTGCGCCAAACTCCCCTAACTCCTTATGGTAAGCAATGGTTTCTAAAGCATCCATATCTTGCATCGTTAAAGGCCGTAGTACAACGGACTCGTTTTCAAGAAGTATATGGGAGGAGAAAAATTGTGCTATGTTCATTTTTGTATTGCTATTTACTATTCTATCTATCACGGTAAACAAAATGAATCCCCAAAAAAAGAGAAACTTACTGTTTAACCAACGCCATGGAATCATAATTAAAGTCCACCACTTTGTAGCTACCATTTAGTTCTGGAAGTTCCGTTTTAAAAAACAAGGTTTTATGCGCTTGCTTCCATTTTCCTTGCGCATAAATAGTATCATATTTTGTCTTCTCACTAGTTTTTACATCGCCATAAATTAAGACACGCTGAATGTTTAAAATAGAATCTGTTAAGTCTAAAGCGATATGCCTTTCAAAAACGTTTTCGGGAAGATTATCTATTCCTAAAAAATAATAGCCTCTGGCATAGGTATCACAATTATTTGCTATTACATCTATTTTTGTACGATCATATGCTATGTCCTTTTTAGTCATAAAAACAGTATCTAAGTTTTTAGTCATACTCGCAAGCCAATGGTCTTGTACCGTTACTTTTGAAAAATCTGTAAGCGTTTTTCGTAGCCGTATCGTATCCATATGCCAAACCGTGCCTACAGAGACTCCTCCACGAAGATTACTGCCCACTAATTCTTTGGGTTCATATCCTTCTTTATGAACGGGTTCACCCAAAAAAATTGGGGAACCTCCAAAAAAACTAAAAAGTCTCTCGGCGGTTATTTCTGGGAGTTCATAATTACCATTTTTATCTGTGTACGCACCACCCACCAAACAACTATCTAAGGGTTTTCCTTGTTCATCTACAATGGTACCCGTGAGCTTAGGCCTTAAAACTTGCGTAACACAAGAGGTAATTAAACAAGAAAGAACAAGACCTATACAAATATTTTTCATTTTACTTATTTTTGGTAAAAGGCGATTAAAAGGAATTGTACTCTTCACAAATAAATCTGCTAGTCACTTACAATGCCTTATCCAATTATTTTACCATGATTTATCTTGGAAAAATTCATTTTTAACAAAGTCATAATCAACAAAAAAACCAGCTCTTAAGCTTAAGTGTTTTTCTTTCAACTCAGTTCGTTTGGCATCCGACATTCTCCAGTTTGCATCTAGGCGTTCTAAACTAGTCATTTCTAATAAAACATCATAAGATTTATCTCTTATTGACACTGTAGACATATCTAAATGTTGCAGCTCTTTGAGGTTTTTAAAAGGAATTAAACTTTCTATTACTAGGTTTTTAGGTCCACTAAAATTTCCTCCTATACACAACCCGTTCAGTTGAATTAAGTCTCCAATCATTTCATAATTCTCTACTTTAAAACTATTTTGAATTGTTAATCTCCTTAGCTTTTTCAATGATTTTAAGGCTGATAAATCCCGAAGTCTACTAAATGAGTCCAACGATAGTGATGATAAATTTTTTAACTTGGATATGGAGTTTATGTCTTCGACAGTGGAAGTCCAAAAAAATAAAGTTTTAAGGTTTTTCATAGTACAAATTGCCTCAAAATATTCCTGATTTACCCGATGTCTTATGGATAATGAAGTTATATTATCTAAACTCGGAAGTAGGTTTATCCAATCTTTTTCCAATTCAATTCTATGTTTTTTAGAGACAGTATCGGGGAAGTCCATTGCTAATGTTGAAATATAAAGTTTCTTAATTTTAGAAATAGAACTTGGTATTTCTTGGCAATATATTTCTTCCTCATTTTTATCCTCGATATCATATAAATAACAAAACTTATTTCTATCGTATTCTTCTTTCATAATAATTACAATAATGGATAAATGAAAATAACTTTCGGATAATACAAAAGATGAACTTTTAATTCTACTGATTACTTTTGTTTTGGACGCTTATTAATTTTTAATATGTAGCACTGTAAGCTAATACATGTTAGAGTAATTATATTTTCAACACGATATTGACTGTGGTTTTTCTTATACAAAGTGGCTAGATAAAAAAAAACACCTCTTATTTAGTAACTTTCGCTGTTTTTAATATATCATTCCAAGTTTGCATGTTTTGAAATCCATAAGAAGGGATAGCACTAAATAGTACAAATATGAAGGTGTCAGTATCTTCTCCAAAATCAATTACATTAAAAGAGTATAGGTTTTTATTCGTTTTTAAGTCGGCCGTATAAATAGCTTGATACATGGTCTGTTCATCATATTTTTTGGTATACACGTCCACTTCCATTTTAACATTCTCTCTTCTAGACATAATGTCTTTTATATACATATTTAGAACTTCTTTTTTAGTTGTTCCTGTTTTTAAGTCTTTACTATTATGAACAAATACACTCATATTAGCATCTCCATCCGTGCATTGCAAATCGAAAAGGTCTTGTTTCTCATCTGTCCAATTATCTAATAAAAATTCTACTTTTCCTTTTTTGGTTTTATGAACAACAAGGTTATCGTTTGATTTATCATCAGTTTGCCAACAAGAAACTGCAATTTCTTTTATTTCTTCTGGTTTCATTTTTTTCGATTCTGCTATATTAGGATGCTTCTCTATCATTTTATTTAGCATACAATTACACATATCTTCTGCTATAGCTTCAGAAAATCTACTTTGATTTGCATTTAAGCAACCTATAATGAATTCCTTTTTGTCTTCCTCTGACCATTTTTCTTGACCACAAGAATAAATTGATAATGATGCGATTAATAGTAATCCAAACTTAGTTATTGATAGTTTCATTTTTATTATTGTTTTGGAAGGCCTCATTACTAGGAATAGTAGGAAGATAAAATTAGACACTATGGTTTTTGTTCAAAACGTAAGATATAAAAATATAGTGTATTTTCTACCCTACATAAAGAATTCGCAAAAAACCAGTGGTATGATTTTTACGAGGGTATTCAAATAGCATCTAGAAGGTTTCGAGAAAAATTGATGTACTTCTGGCTTGGCAGGAGCCTCTAAATCTAAATAGTAAAAAATAAAATCTTAATTAAAACCAGCAATGTTTTGTGGACTTAGTTCTTTGTTGTGTTTTTGCACTTTATTTCAAATTCTCAACAGCTATTTTGAGGGTCCCAATATTATGTTTTATATGTTTCTCAATTTCAGTGTAGTTCTTTAGGTTATGTGCTTCCATAGCTGTTATCTGTTCCAATGTTTTAGTATTGACAACTCTCAATTCATAGCCCCATTTCTGTTTGTTACTATTACTAATGTAGAATTCTCTATCAAATCGAGTTAATATTAGGTAATCAGCACTTACTTTTTCAATGATTGGCGGGCAGTATTTTTTATCAAAAACTCCTTGATAAGATACTCCCATTAATGTTTTAAGTGGAAATGGCTTAATAGTAATGTTCTCAAAATTGTTCAATTCTTTTTCTATTATTGGATTAAAATCATAGCCGTGTTGCGCATATTCGTATCCATTTGCACATTGAACAACAATTACTTCAAGAGAGTCTATTTGTAATATATCATTTAACAGACCGGTCTCATGAACACTGGTAGAACTGTCTTCCAAAATATTGTCGTTTTTTTCTTTAGCAACAAATGGTTCTTTCTTATTTATCGAATTGCAACAAAGAAATATCCCCATGGAAAAATAAATTATAATCTGAAAATAAGTTATTCTGTTTGTTTGCATCTTCCTTCAAATGGCACACAACATACGGGCAACCCTATATGTACTGTATTATTTAATATTCGTCTTAAACCCATATGTATGAGGTTATTCAAATTTCTTACTACTTTTTATAGTATAAAAAATCTAACCTCTAAATTAGACCTCTACCCCTATCCGGATGGCGAATATATTATTAGTTAAAATCGTTACGCCAAACCAAAGTAAATGCAAATTAAAGCAAAAGTGTCAAAAAAGCCGTGAACGGCAATGATAAACCATAAATCGTATTTGCGCAGGTAGAATATCAAGGCTAAAAGCGATCCCACAAACCCGGCAACAAGCTGCCCTGTAATTCCTTGATAACTATGCATAAAACCAAAAAAACATGCAAATAGGACGATGTTAAGGATTATACTGACTTTGCTTTCCCCAAAGAATTTTACAAATTGCCGCATAAAATACCCGCGAAAGATAATTTCCTCCCCAAATCCTGCCGTAGCCCACACTACCAATAAAGCAATTAAACAAGATGGAAGATTACCTTCTAGTTGCTTAAAGCTTGAATAATCTATAGGAACCCCTGTGAGTTTTGTCACTCCTGGAACCACAGCAAAGACATAAAAAGCAAAGAGTCCTAGTGCTACTAATGGAGCAAGCACAAAGATGTTTTTTAGTGTAAATTTTTCACGTTGAAACCCAAGGGCTAAAAATAGTTTTCCTTTATATTCTATATAATTCGCTATGATGATTAGTATAGAAATTACGATATTTTCTATCATACCAATTTGGAGGGGTCCAAACCATATAAAGCAGATAATTGCGAGGGTAGTTAAAGGAATTAATGTTTGTCGTAAGGTGATTTTGTTCATTTTTGTTTGTTTTATTTCTAAGCGAAATAAGGAACAAAACCTTTAAGAATCTCTTTAAAAATGGGCATTCTTACTGAATGGTCGTAAATTAATACCTGAATAGTCGGTCGTTGTAAGTATCTTTTATGAAAACCAATCCATAAATGCTTTTCGTTTATAGCGACTGATATTAATTTCAGCAATTGCATCGTTCTTAACAGCAGCTTTTAGCCGAACACGCAACTTGCCATTTTCAATTTTTTCAATTTGATCTACCGCATCTTTATGAATGATAATTTGCCGGTTGGCTCTTAAAAACAATTGATCGTTCAATCTTTCTTCGAGCGCATTCAATGTAAAATCAGAGGTTATTGTTTTACCGTCATTTTGAACGGCGTACACAATTTTGTTTTCGCTGTAAAAGCAGGCAATATTTTCATAGGTGAGTTTGGTTGTTTTTGCGCCGCTTTCAATGGTGATTTCAGCATCTTTTATAGATAACTGATATAAATTATATAGGTCTTGTGCATACAGTAAGCTTATCATAATAAAACTCAATAGCAATGTAATTAGCAAACCAATCACCAAATAATAGAGCTCCGTTTGGCCACCTGTAACTATGTTTAAAATAATATTTACAGGAATATACATGAGTGTAATATATCCTAGCGTAGAAGCCATAAACCATACAATCGTGACCATTTCTACCTTTTTATCGAAATGCTTTTTCTTATAAAATTTAAAATTAAATTCCGCTATGATACCTATAAGAATACATAAGGCAATAGACGATATAAAACCTTCTAGGGGGAATCTATACGAACCTCCATCTGGAAAACTTTCTTGCGATGCCAGATGATTTACCACTAAAGAGAAAATCGTAAATACGAGTACTTTCTGAAACCAAGGCCATGCAGCACTGCTGATAACTGTATGCCATAATGTTTTAACCGTATTCTTGGTGGGTCCTGTAGTACTCATGAATTAGAAGCTCTTTTTAGTCCACCTATTTTAGGATGCGGTTTTGCTATTGCAGCTAGCGTTAAATATAAGAAATAGTAGGGCAGGTAATTAGCGACACATTTCGAATTTATACTTAGCCAAATATAAATATTTTGCTTTTACCTTTTCTATCATAAACGCCAAATTTTATATTTAGCGGACTTTGTTACTATGCACAGACCTTTCGATTTTGGCCAAAAGTCGATATTACGATTAGGCTGGGTTGTGCTTAGTTCTTATTCGCATTGTATTGTTATCCATTCCATTAGTTCGTCTTTATCTACCGAAATCCAAGTTGCAGCGGTATTTTTTTTCTCCGTTTTGCTGTCTTGCGGATAAATTATTTTTAATTCTGCATTTTCATTTTTAGCTAGTTTCATTTGAGCAATAAGTCCAACCATATCTGGAGCATTATTGTCTATGGTAGTTTTTCTTTTCTTTTCTAACCAATATTCTATGGCAATCTCCATATAAGCTCGGATTGGAAATTCCTGAAAATATTGAATGTGCCTATCTGTTTCGTCTGAATAACTGTAAGTCGAAAAATCAAGATAGCTTTCAAGATTTGATTTTGGTGTACCGTTTAGATGCTTCTCTAGAACATAATTAGAGAAAGTACCTTCCCATACGGCTCCTTCTTCAAAATTTATTCTTCTGTCTCTTTTGCCTTCATTATATTGTCTTACCCAATCTAAAGGTGCATCACAAATAATTAGTCCGGAAATGTTTAATGAAAACTTGGGTTGAGTTTTTTTAATGTATTCCACGTACTTTAATGCTCGGTGCCCAGATAAACCCACTCCAATTAGAAATACATTTTTATTTGGCAGATAGTTTTTTTCAAATGCATTTTTGATTGTTTTGTGTGCATCGATAATGGAGTTGTTGGAAAAAAAGAAGTCTAATGGAATTTCTGTTGAAACAGATAAAACAGCAAACCCAGCTTTATTCGCTTGAGAATACATTTGTTTTGCGCTAATATTTTTATTTTCAAAACCCGAGTCTTCCAAAAAAATAATTACTCCTGAAATATTCTTTCCATTCTCGGGTTTCGCAAGTGTATATCCTGTTTCAATATACTTTAGAAAATCACTATCCAATTTTCCTATTCTTATACTGTCATTTTGCGCCTTTTGATATTCTTCTATGATATTTTGTCCATTGGTTTTTGAAAACGAAAATACTAACAGAAATATAAGTATTGATTTGATTCCAATTTTCATTTTTTCTTTCTTTTTGGTTACTAGGCTCAGAGTTAAGCACAACGTACGGATAATCGTGTGTTTGCCTTTTCGATTAATAATTCTATTGATGCCGTATATATTCAGTTATTCAATTTTTCTATTGCTTTTAAACGTGGCTATTCCTAGTACCTAAATAAAACATATGGTTTACAACACGAAAATTTATTGTGGAATATCACAGCACTAATATAGAAAATAATGCTATTTAAATCCTTAGGAAAAACAGTAGAAGTAAAAAAATAGAAACCCGTTAAGGAAATAATGGTTTGTTCTTTGCTTCAATTATGAGTTTTACTCTTTACAAATTAAAGTCTTTTAAAAAAGGGATATATCTCCTTATTTTCTATTTATATTGTTGGCTATTAGTTGTTCCATTTTTCATAAAGCTTTGTCGCTACCTTCCACATATCTTTATCCCATTTAGTATTTGTATGATAGGTACCTAACGCAATGCTCTCACGTAGTGCTACTTGTGCTTGTAAAAGTTCTACATCTATTACTGGTGGGCCTAAAATTGCAGCAACTTGCTTCTTTTCTTTAGGTGTAACACTAAACGCTGTAGCATCAATAATTTCTCGTATTTTTTGAAAATCAGCTCTGAAATCTATTCCATCCTTTTCTGTTAAGAAAGAATCTTCGATCTTTTCAAAAATTATAAATGCTAAGAATGGACATATTTTTAATACCTCTGGCAATATTTCAAGTATTACCTCTGGAATTCTACCATCATGAGTGTCTCTTCGTATTTTTCTAGATAATGTGGAGTCTGTGTCCCAACTACCCCCAGAAATATGAAGCTCTTTAACCAATGATAATGGGTAAGACTTGATTATGGTCATCATATCAATATTAAAATTCTCTGATTGACAATAGATATTATGAAGATCAAGAATAACAAATCCATTAACCGGATTTACCAATTTGAAAAGAAACTCTCCCTGTTCCAAAATATCAGCTACATTAGCCGTTAAAGCCAAATTTTCTATTCCAACATCTACCTGAGCAGTAGCTTGAAGTCGTTTTAATCTATCTATGCCTATTTGAAGTACAGGATTAGATAACTGAATGGGTAGCGGAAACCCGCTATGAGCATTAGCACTACTCATAAGTCCAAAATGCTCAGAAATTTGACAATACTTGTGGGACAAAGTTTCCTGCCTCACTTTTTTAAGCCAATTTTCTTGTCTAGAACTCCAATTAGCATCTAAAAGAGAGTAAAACACTCCATGTCCAAGAAGCCTATTTTTCTCTCCATACTCTTTAAGTAAAAGTGATAGCCATGCAGACTCATCCGCAGCGTCTTTTAATGTGTCGAAAGACCATTCTATAATTTCAATTTTCTCTCCTGCAAAAAGCGGTAAAGCAGCTTCTAAAAATTTTAGGCTAGGTGCTATAGCAATACCCAGTTTAGGTTTTTTATTGCCCATTATCCTCTTCCGCATGCTGGACAACTAAAACGAGGAGAAGATTCAACTCGTAATGCTAATATAGAATCTCTTCTTACTTTCTGTTCATGAATCTTGATGGAATCATTTTTTCGTCTCCGCTCTCTTAGTTTAGTTGAATCTTTAACTGGTGTTGACAATGAGATTTCAGTACTGTTTTTAGTTGGAACAAGGCTGTCTTTGACAACATTGCTTACTTGTGCAGAAACACCAATTCCTGAAGAAATCATACTGGCTAATAATATATTCGAAAGTTTCATAGGCTATCTTTAGTATTTATAGGATATTGTATATCAAAATTAATGCCAACGATTATGATAATGTAAGTAGCCCGATTAAAAGATTTTGCCACTTTATAAATAAACGTAGACCTTTTGATTAAATACTAAACGTCCTATTTGCAATACATAATGTGCTGCTAACTTATATTTATTTATTTATTGTGTTTTCATAAACTGATAAGGATTCCCAAATTTCTTCTATTTCTGGCCAAATATCATCACTAAAATCGGTATCTGTATTAATAATTAATATTTTTCCAGTTTCCGTTTTAGGATTAAAATACATTGCTGTCATCACTCCAGGGTCAGAACCATTATGACCAATTATTTTCTCCTCAACACCCAAAAACTCCTCTCTAAACTCCATGAATATTCCGAATTCTCCGTCAGTTTCTTTCTCGGAAACTTTTTGTTTTTCAAATAATTTACCATAGCTCTGTTTGGTTAACAAAGCTCCCTTACCGTTGTAGCCTTTAATTAACTCAGACAGGAATAATCCCAAATCTTTGCTTGAAGTAATAAAGCCACCATCCGCATAAGTAATTAAGGAGTAATCGGCTATCATCATTTCTTTATTTGCAAACAGCTTAGAACGCCTTGTGGTGTCAATATCCTTTGATGACCAACCAGAAGATGACATTTTTAATGGCTTTAATATATTGACTTTTGTAAAAGATTGATAATCTTGACCCGTTGCAGAAGCTATTATCTGTGCACAAAGCGCGGCAGCTATATTTGAATATTCCCTTTTTTCTCCCGGTTTTGTATTTGAAAATGTGTCATTAGTGTACCATTTACCTTTTACAGTAAGACTGTTTTCAATATATTCTAACAATGAAATCTTTGTTTCAGGTTTATTGAAGTAATCAAATACACCTTCATTTTCTTCATGTTCAGATTTTTATAGAACATATGATTTTCCATAAATCTCGTCAAGATCAATAATTGAAGAAGTGTGATATGCTAAATGTTTAATTAAAATAGGATTATCAGGATAATTTGGATTAACAATTTTGAAAGGCAAATATTTATTTATTGGGTCGTTCAAATCTAATTTTCCTAGTTCTTGAGCTTTTAATAAAGATATTCCAATTAGTGTTTTGGATATTGAACCTATGTTTTGAATTGTATTTGACGTGTAAGGATTATTTTGATCAATATCGGTAAATCCGAATCCTTTATCATAAATCAATCCTTTATCATCCACTACGGATACTGAAAAACCAATAATAGCATCTTTATCAAATGCTAATTGCAAGTTTTTAGTCAATGTATCGTTTATTGCCTTATAATTTTTTTTTGATGTTTCTTTTGGTTCTATTTTTTCTTTACACGAAAATAATGCTATTGAAATAATAAGTAATAAAAATAGATTTTTCATTCCAGGTGCTTTTTATTTAATTTGATGTTGTTTTGAAACTTGCTGACAACGGTTGAGCTCGTATATAAGAATTAATGCTGAAAATAAGTGATAATTTTCAGATGAAACACAAGCTTAATGTTCCTATTTTTCTTTTATTTTTTTCACTTTAAATACCAAATTAAAGTATTGGCGGACTTTATTAATTGCACTAATCTTTCGTTTAGCAGAAAACCCGCATTCCGTATAGCCATTGTTGCCTGTCAGTATTCTTTATTATAATTACTTATTCTTCCTCTCCTTGATAAAAACTTTTAATATTAGAAACTTTATAATCCCAACCATCATTATAGAAAATTGATAAATCATATTTCCCAGTACCCTCTTGAAAACTTTGACTTACCTCTGTTTTTATACTATCATTTAAAATAATGTATTTACCTTCCATTTCAAAAATCCCATCGTTATGTGCATATATCATTATGTTACCATTGTCATGTCCAATTGTTGATATTGTATTGTTCTCTTGAATTAACAAGTAAGAAAAATCATCAGCACAAAAAGTTAATCCATCTTCATCTGCAGAACCCAAAGAATAATCTACAGCTTTAATTAATTTTATTCGTTTGTTTTGATAGTTTAATTCTTCAATATTTTCAATGTTAAGTACATTATCTCCAAAAACAATATATTCTCGATTTTTGTATACAACTTTTACAAATTTGGCATAATCACAATAATCTGCATTTGGTTTTGAGGCATGTTCAAGTTCTGAAATTTCTAATTGTGATGCGTAGCTAATTCCATCAATCGACAAAGTACCATTTGGTTTAAATTTATTGTTATATGTAGTTATCTTCTTTGCTTTATTTGGGAATAACAAAACTTCTTTTTCATCTAATATCAAATTAGGAAATGTTGATAACTTTACAGTACTTGCAGGTATAATTCCTCCATAATACGATAATAGAAATCCATCAAAAACATAAACAATTTTCTCATTCATTTCTGTTAAAACACCAACCCACTCTCCGGACACTTCTTCTCCATTATCAGTTATTGTCATTTTTTGACTTGTACGCTCTACTATTTCTATTTGTTTTCCATAGTCAAATTTTCCAAGTATTTTTCCTCTCGGAATATCTCTAAAAATTAAACCATTTTTCGCATTAACATAAAGCTTTTCAATTACTGTTGTTTTTTCTGAATTAGATTTTTTAATTGTTTCAGGAGGAATAGAGTTCTTTTTGGAGTCTATTTTTTCTTGAACAGCAATATTTGTTGAGTGATTTTTCTTGTTTTTGCAAGAATAGAAAAGAGTTAGTAAACTGAATAAAATTAATATTGATTTTATTCTTAATTTATTTTTAATACTCATACTTTTTGAGTTTTATTATTTTTTTGCTCTATATTTTCACATATTGCAGGCAACATGCGGATAACCGTATGTATACAGTTATTCAATTTTTCTATTGCTTTTAAACGTAGCTATTCTTAGTACCTAAATAAAGCATATGGTTTACAACACTAAAATTTATTGTGGAATATCACAGCACTAATATAGAAAATAATACTATTTAAAACCTTAGGAAAAACAGTAGAAGTAAAAAATAGTTACCCGTTAAGGAAATACTGGTTTGTTTTTTTGTTTTAGTTATTTGTTGGCTGCAGGTGTTTCTATTAATTTCAGATTATTCTCTATTATTTGTTAATTCGATTATTTTCCAAACATCTTTATCTATTTCATTCAAAAAACTATTAAACCTGTCTTTATGTATAGCAATGCACAATAAATCTGTTGGACGTGAAAAACCAACATAAGCCATTTTTGCTGATTGTTTAATTAAATCGTAACTATTACTAACCGACGCTATTGTTTCTGAAATAGTTTGTTTCCCCATAAATTGATTTCTTAACCTTTCAGATTCATATTTTCCATAACCTCTTTTATAACATGATTCCAAGTATAAAGTCGCACAATGTGTTTGTCCTTTTACTGCGTGAACACTTGTAATTTCAATTTCAAGTCCATTTTCTTTGTAATGGTTTGTTGGTGTTAAAATTTCAATATTTTCAGAACGAATTTCGGTATTGTCAGCATTAATGAAATCTGAGCTTAATGAGATTACTTTGTCAAACATTGAAAGAAAAGAAGGAACATATGCTTTTATTTCGTCCCAAACTTCACTTGTTTTTTCTTGAATTATTCCAATTGACCAGTTATAAAGGTTCAAATTTAGTTCGTCATATTTTTTAACGTCTTTTTCTTTAATGAAATCAATCATTTTTTTCTTTGTGAAAGGTCTATCGTCTTTTGTATTGACGTTTTCTAAACGCAAGATTTTTAGAAAGGCATTTAAGATGTTTTTCCGAATCGGTTCTAATGTTTGTTTTTTTTCGAAATACAACAAATAGCTTTTTAAGTTGTCATAATCCAGTTTAGGCTTACCTTTATCTTTCTTAAAAGTTCTGTGATAATCTTCTAAGCGATGTTTAGTTACATCATTACGACTTTTTTCATCTTCTTTCCATTCTGTATTCCAACAAACAACTTTTATTGGTTTCTCTGAATTTCCCAAGTTATTCTCTCTTACGATTTGAGCAAAACAAGGAATGATATTTTCTATGTTTGAATTTTCAAAAACCAAAATATGCGGTTTAATTGTACATTCATTTCTTCCAACAATATCAAAATTTGCATCGCTGTATAAAGCAAATTTTTTTACAACATTAGCAATAGGCTTGCTTAATCGTTGGCTTCCGTTTAATCGCAAAACAACAGCTCTGTCTTGCCAAATATCTATTGCTTTTACTGAATTATAGATTGCTTGGTTTTTGTCGCCAATTCGTTGGATTTTTGAAATGCTATTTCCATTATCATAAAATATATTTTCAAGCAAGTTGTATTGATGTGTATCCATATCCTGCATTTCATCTACAAATATGAAAGAAAAACGTTTCTGAAGGAGTGTTTTTATATTTGGATATTTCTTCAAATAAGAATTTGCAAAAGTATAGGCATCATTATAATTTAAAATTCCTCTATCTAAAAGGTCTTTCTTTGCCGAATATAAGTTTTTATGGGTGTCAGTATGCTTGCCAATTTTAGGTATAGTAATTACTGAAAAAGTATCGAAATGGACTAGTTCATTGTTTTGCGCTATAGTTAATTCCTCAATAAAATTTTTGAATTTATTGCCTAGCCTTTTCTCTAATGCTAACCGTGTACCATAAGGTAATTTATTCTGTAAGGACTCCCAAAAAATTTCAGAATCAATCCGAACAGGCTTTTTTCTTTTCCACTGAATATACATTGGAATAGCCAAAAATTGATCAACAAAACTTTGTATTGTTCCAATAAAATTCGGGTAGGAAAATAATTTAGGACAATGCTTTTGAATTTTTTCTTTTATTTCGTCAATAGCTGCGTTTGTGTGCGACAAAACCAAAATCCCCGTACCGTCAGCAAATGGAAGTTTACGTTCTAAAATAATCAATTTAGCTAATAAAGCGGTAGTTTTTCCACTTCCAGGAACTGCTTGTAAATCTATGGCGCGAAAATCACGAATAAAAGCTATTCGTTCATCGTCAAACTCTTTGCCTGAAGGTAAAAGTATTTTTTCTGCATAACGAATATCATCGTCTGTTATATCAATTACCTGCGGCATACTTAATAGCTTTTATTAGATAATTAACAGTATCAGCTTCATCTTCTGAAATTATTATTGAACGAACTTCTTTGCCCAAATCTTCATCGATGGCGTGCGCCATTTCATAAGCAATTTTTGTTTTATTAAACTTTTTGCTTTTGTCTATTAATCTTTCAGCAAGTACCTTTTCAAAATTGCCCCAAATTATTTTTTTATGAACAATATCTTTAACTACTCTTTGAAAAAGCATTGTTAGGCTAGTTGATTTAAACAATGAATATTCCAAGGTCCAATTTGGTGCAAGGAAGTATTTTACATTTTGGTCTGCTTTACCTTTTATTTTTGCAATTTTATTCGTTGTTTCTTGCAGAACTGTTGCTGCATCACGTTTAACAAAATCATCTCCGTTTTTTTTATAGTCTCTAATATCGGAATCCGTAATTACAGCAACGGGAATTGTCATATTTGGTTCTTCTTGCCGCAAGTAAATTTTTGAGTAATGGTCAAAACCTGTATGCCCAATATTTACAATAGAAACACCTTTCTCCGTTAAATTAATTCCAATCGCTTTTGCTATACTTGGAATTAGAATTTCTTCTGCCCAGCCTTCAACTAATATTACCCCTTTAGCGAAAAACAAATTCGCTTTTGTAGTGTCCAAAAACTTTTCTAAGAACTTGTAATTATCTTTACCCAACTTAGTATATGTTGTGCCCATTGGAAAAGCATTTCCGTTGTTGCAAATAATTAAGTTTTCAAGGTCGAGTTTGGAAGCCAAATTTGGACTGTGAGTCGTTAGTATAAATTGAATATCTTTTTCTTTTTTAAACGCTTCAATCACTTGCATTTGTGCTTGTGGGTGCAAATGTGCCTCTAATTCTTCAACCAATCCCAAACGCAAGCCAGTCCAGTTTGATTTGGTTAAGTGAAGTAATTCCGTAGCCATAAATAAACGATTCAAAGTTCCTAAGCCCGGATTAGGTTCGCCTTTGAGTGTTAAAGTGAGTTTTTCAAGAATGCTTTTAATATCGGTTGATGTTGATTGAAATTCGCTTTCGTTGTTTTCGCTGTAAAAGCTTTTAATATAGCTGTCAATTTTGTCTTTTATCTGCTTTCCTTCTGTAGCTGTGGGTTGTCCTGTATTATCAACTCCTTTGAAGTAATTTTCTAACTCTTCTTTTAAACCTGCAAAGATCTTTATTAAATCATTGTCTTTCTCTTTTCCTTTAAATACTTCATCGCCTAAAAGAATTTGCGACAAGCGTGAATTGCGTTTGGCAACTAATTCGTTTTCTGCATCACGCAAAGGCTTTAAGTAGGTTGCTTTAAAGTAATATTTCGTTTCTGCTGATAGTAAATATCCTTCTTCATCTACACCTGCTTTAACATCGGTTGGTATGATTTTATCTGCTTGTCTTTTAACATCGTAATTAAGTTTTAAAAATGGTTTTGCATCTGCTCCAGTGCCTGTCCAACCCAACCATTCAGTAAAGTTTTTTGCTTCTTCGGGTTTTAAATCTTCAAATTTTAATTCAATGCGAAATCGATTTGATTCTTTATAGAAATCTTTATCATCAACTCTAATGTAATCGTAGCTATGTGTTTTTAAAACCAATTTTATTGCATCGATAATTGCAGTTTTGCCCGAATCGTTTTCCCCAATAATTACATTCAAACCTTTAGTTAGGTTTAAATCTAAATTCGGATTATTAGGGTCTATATCAGCTTCGGTACCAAATTTTCTAAAATTCCAAAGTTTTATATTTGATAGATACATTTTACTATTTTTCTAGTGATAATTTGTTTAGTATTCGGTTCTTTATACTTACTGCTAACGTTCTGCTAAACGTATGTATACGGTTACTCCATTTATATACTACTTTTTAAACATAGCAATCCTATATCTAAATAAGATATACAATGAACTACATAAAAATTTGTGGGGGAATTATTACATTGCTAATATAAAACATAATCCTATTCCAAACCTTGCGGGATTCCGCAGAAGTGAAAAAAAAGTTTGAAAATGTAAAAATGTGATCACCAATTAAGAGAGCAATGGTGTATTTTTTTACTTACGTTCTTCGATATTTCGGGGCTCCTTTTATTCCTTTTCAGCGGTTGCATAAAATTGGTCCCATTGTAAAATTTCGTAGGCCTTAGCTTCTTTAAAAATATTTTTTGCCATGGCCTGTCCTAAAACATGCACCGGAATTCCTCGGTATTTGCGTAATCCTCCTCTAAGAAAAGGCTTTAAAAGTGGCCAAACTTTTAAGGTAATGGCTTGAGCCATTCCGTACCTGTTGGTTGGCGTTAAAATCATTGAAGGTTGAAAAACACTTAATCGCTCAAAATTTAAAGCTTTTAATTCTTCTACTAGTTCGCCTTTTGTTCTTAAATAAAAGGATTTAGATTTAGGACTTATGTCTACCGAGGCTAGTAATTCAAAATGTTGAATGCCTGCTTTTTTTATTCGCTTGAAATTCTTTTAGCCGTGGAGGAAACAGTTCTGGATCTAAAAATTGCAGATGTATAGGGACTGCTTTTCAGTATTACAATATACTCTAATTTCGCAACAAACGGTTCCGATAACCTCTAAATCGCTATTACTTATGCATTACTTAGCCGTAGTTATTTCTGCTCTATTTGCTGCTGCCAATTAGCAAGAAGTTGCTCCCCTGTTTTGCTAAACTTCCCTCTAAGAATTGGGTGAAGCAACCAGTTTTGGAATTTCTTTTTATACTCAAATTCAAAGACCATTCTAACTTTTGTTTGTGTCTCATCAATTTCCTCCATTTTCCAGTTTCCTTTCAAGTTTTTAAAAGAATAAGGATAGTCGGGAACAGCAGTATGTACTTCAAAAGAATATTCCGCTTCTTCTGCCCATTTAGAACAAGTTTCTGTCCACCTATCTTTTCCGTGGCTACAACTGCGAACCATTCCCTCACCTTCACCAGAAATTACGTTAACAGCATCAATATTTGGTGCTACTACATGGTAATTCGCTACATCAGAAATTACTTTCCAAACGTTTTGCTTGCTAGCTTTGAACGTTCTTTCGAAACTTAATTGTTTCCTCCCCTTTTTAGAGTTGTGGTCTGTTTGCGCAAGTGCTTTCGCTTGGTTGATTGCCATAAGTAAAACAATTAAGGCCACCACAGCAATCATACTGTTTCCTGTTCTTGAAATTTCAAATGGTTGAAAAATTAAAAGTATACTGCTCGCTAGAATCCAAAGGAAATCCTGAATAATTATCGCTAATACGCCCAATGGTTTTTGCCTTTTCATTTCATAAACAATGAGGAAAGAAAATAAAATTAGCGCGGTACCTGTAATCCAAAATACAGCGGTATTAGCGCTGTCAAACAAATGAGCAATCTGTTTGTTTTTAACAACCAATAGAATGCCTGAGAGTCCTGAAAATAGCGCATTGAGTCGAAGTGATTTTTGCAATTGATTCATCTTAGAATTTTTAACAAAGTTCTTAAGTGTGAAGCAATTTTCTCTTGACAAATGTTAGGAAATTGGGTTAACTAGATTTTTTCTGAGTCTGCTTAATGATTCAGGAGCAATCCCTATCATGGACGCAATATAGTGAAGAGGAACATGCTGAAAAAGCTCAGGATCTTCTTCCATTAAGTTTTCAAATCTTTCTTTCGCGGTAGTATGTAATTGCGAAAACATACTTTTCTCTAGCAAAGCAAAAGAATGCGCCAAAAGTAAATTGTCAAATTCGAGCCATTTTGGTTCCGTTTTGCTGAGTTCCATATGTTTCTCTCTACTGATGACATATAGGGTACAATCAGTAATAGCCTGAATATTCCAAAAATTTTGGGTTTGAAAAACGAAGCTGGACACCGAAGTAATAAATTTTCCGCTACTTCCTATCCAAAAGCTAATTTCTTTTCCATCGGCAATGTCATACATTCTAAGATACCCCGTCGCTATAAAAGCCATTTCTCGACATACTTTTCCTGACTGCAGAACGTATTCATTTTTCTTAATTTCAACCTTTTCAAATTTGGACAAAACGCTTTCTAAGGATTTCTTGTCCATGCTAACTTGCGTTGTGATACAGTCTTCAAGTAGTTTCATTTTCTAAATATTACCAAGGGTGGGTATCCGATTAATGGCGTGGTTTAAACAACTAAACTAACAAATAATTTTTTAGGGTGCTATCTACTAGGCAAACTTTCAATTGTTCCCGCTTCCATTTCTTCTTGTTTCAGTTTTTTTACCTGCCTGGCGGCGTCCGATTTCGTATTAAAAAAGCTTATTCATTTTGAATACCGACATAAAAATGAGCATTCCTAGTGTCGCCAATACATGAAGCCCAAAGCCCACATAATTTATGACTTTTACATAGGTATTCGTAGAATACCCTATAATGGAATACAGAGCGAATATTAAAATACAGGCTTCTACACATAGTGCACATGCTTCTCTAAATTCGAAATAATGCACTTGTATGTTCAGATTTTTGTTGATCCAAAAAATAAGTATCCCTACCACAACAATTACATTTAAATAAGAAATAGGAAGAATGGTCTTTTCCATTTTATATCCAAGGATAAGGGCGGTTAAATGACAAATTAAAATAAGCACTATTACTACGTTAACAGTGGTATCATTCATAACTTATAATTGGTATTTTCTAGTTGTTTCTCTTGCAGGTAACATACCGCTAACCGTAAAATTATTCTAATCGTTGTTCGTTATTTACAAATCAGTAACTACCCAATTTCTTTAGTATGATACGTTGTTTTCGGTGATGAGCAGAAATCCTTTAAACTACCAATCTATAGGGAAATAATCTTTTAAGAATTTACCTGCCCAATGCTTTCCTGTATTGATGCCATCAAATAAAGGATCCATAACCCGTGCAGCGCCATCAACAATATCTAAAGGCGGTTGAAAATCTTGCTCTTCTTGCTTCTTTTTTGCTAAAGCAGCAGGGTCTTCATCGGTTACCCAACCCGTATCTACCGCATTCATAAAAATACCTTGCTTGGCTAAATCGCCTGCCGCAGTATGGGTTAACATATTTAAAGCCGCTTTGGCCATATTGGTATGTGGGTGTCGCGATTCTTTAAAAGCACGGTGGAATTTGCCTTCCATAGCCGTAACATTTATAATGTGTTTTTGCCCTGTAGGATTCTTTTTCATCACCTCTGCCAAGCGGTTACACAAAACAAAAGGTGCTACAGCATTTACTAGCTGTACTTCTATCATTTCTGTAGTTTCTATTTCACCCAATTTCAAACGCCAGCTGTTGGTATTTCGTAAATCTACCTGCTGCAAATCGGCATCCAACTCCCCTTCCGGGAATACTTCTTTAGCCACTAAAGCCTTATCGAAACTATAAGGTATCTGCGAGAGTTGCGCCGAAGCACGTAAGCCTATTCCTGGTTCTGGACCATGCCAAGTCACTGGCATATTCTGGTTCGGAGACGCTGTAGTGGTAAGTTGCGTTAACTCTTCTAAACAACTGTTATGATCTTGCAATAATTCCTGTGCAAATTTAGGTAGAGTTGCTATCGGTTGTTCTTCATTGGCCATTAAATGATGGTAGAACCCTGCAGGCCTGCGTACCGTTTGTGCGGCATTATTAATTAGAATATCTAAATGATCATACTGCTGTTCTATAAAATTACAGAAGATTTCTACACTCGGGATATGGCGTAAATCTAATCCGTGAATTTTTAAGCGGTGTCCCCATTCCATAAAATCGGCCTCTTTAGAAAACCTTAAGGCAGAATCTACAGGAAAACGCGTGGTTGCAATAACGGTTGCTCCGCCACGCAATAACATTAAGGTGATATGATAACCTATTTTTAAGCGAGAGCCGGTAATGACCGCCACTTGCCCTTTTACGTTCGCGGATTGGAAACGTTTGGCATAATTAAAGTCGCCACACTCCGTACACATGGTATCGTAAAAATGGTGGAGTTTGGTGAACGATGATTTACAGACATAGCAATTACGAGCAACTTCTAGTTCTTGCTGTTCTTTATGTGCTAATTCTGATGCTTGTAATAATTTTGGAGCGGTAAAAATATGTGCTTCGCGTGCATTACGGATACCCGTTTCTTTCCGTGCCACCCGATCCATTTTATCTTGCTTGCGTTTGTTTGCTTTTTTGGCGTCCTTTTTACGACGAGAGAATTCGTCTCTATTTGGTCTAGAAAATTGTCCAGTTACTTTAAGGAGCTCCGTTCTTTGAGCTAGGGGAATATCAAAAATTTGATCGGTATGGGCAACGAGTTGTCCTAGTATCGCAATGCATTTATCTATTTCTTCAGAAGAGATCTGAGGTGCATTTGAAGGGTCTTCAGCGTTTAAATTCATATAAATTTTACTATGCTATGATGCGTTTTTTAGGGCATTAATACTTCTCGATACTAATTATTCATCCGCTATCGCTACTTTACAATTCACTCGAAGTGACAGCGGTATGCTGATTGGTAATTGAGAATCTTGATGACAATCACTCTCTTTACTTAATACTCGTTACTTAGTACTCTTTACTTATAACTCAAATGTCAGTTCGAGTGGTTTTCGATAGAAAATTGTATCGAGAACTTTTTGCTGCTCGAATACTTCTCGATACGAATTACGCATCCGCTATCGCTACTTTATAATTCACTCGAAGTGACAGCGGTGTGCTGATTGGTAATTGAGAATCTTGATGACAATCACTCTCTTTACTTAATACTCGTTACTTAGTACTCTTTACTTATAACTCAAATGTCAGTTCGAGTGATTTTCGATAGAAAATTGTATCGAGAACTTTTTACTACTCAAATACTTCTCGATACTAATTATTCATCCGCTATCGCTACTTCATAATTCACTCGAAGTGACAGCGGTATTCTGATTTGTAAAGGCTAAATAACTATTACTTTTTTTACTTAATAATCTGTACTATTTACTAGTATCTAAATTTCAATTATCTGTTCATTTTTTTCATCGATAAAAAAACGAACCAAACCTGCCTGCCGGCAGGCAGGAAAATCTAGGCTGACGAAACTTAGTCTAAATTTTTCTATCAATCTCCTGAATTTCAGGAACTCGCTTTGAACCATCAAGAAAAATAAAACCTAGCCTTAAGCTCAAACAGCCTGAAATTGCTACGGATAATTCAATTCAAATTTCACGACAAATTTTCGATAGGCCGTTCTTTAATTCAACTAAAAATAGCAATCAGACTTTAATACATTGTACTTAATACGCTATACTCCTTACTTAATACTTAGTACTTGTTACCTACAACTCAAATGTCAGTTCGAGTGGTTTTCGATAGAAAATTGTATCGAGAACTTTTTACTACTCAAATACTTCTCGATACTAATTACGCATCCGCTATCGCTACTTTATAATTCACTCGAAGTAACAGCGGTGTGCTGATTTGTAAAGGCTAAATAAATAATACTTTTTTACTTCATACTTTGTACTATATACTTATTACTAACTACTTAATACTTAAAGAAAAAAAACTACTCCAAAACTGTAATTCTGACTTTCTTCTTTTTCAATTTTGTATTGCTCAACTTTCGTACTAAATCATCAGCAATTGCTAAGGGTACAGCAACAAAAGCGCAATCTTGTTTTAATTCTATAGTTCCTAATTGATCTTTAGAAATTTCGCCTTGCTTAAAGAATAACCCAGCGATATCTCCTTTAGAAATTTTATCTTTTCTGCCGCCCGAAATAAATAAAGTCTCCCAGTATTGTGGCTTGCGAGGTGCTTTTACAGAAATATTGGCACGGTTAGGGTTTCTTACAAACTCAGGAAATTCTTCTTTTTCCCATCGCATTACATAAGCAGTACCTTTGGTATTTACACGTGCTGTTCTTCCATTACGGTGTGTAAATTCTTCCTCAGAAGCTGGCACATCATAATGAATAATATATTTAAGCTCAGGCACATCAATACCTCTCGCTGCTAAATCTGTAGCAATCAAAAGCTGACTTGTACCATTTCTGAATTTGATTAAGGCACGGTCCCGATCATACTGTTCCATCTCTCCTGAAAACGTAGAATGGCTAATCTTCTTTTCCGTAAGAAACTTATCTAAGTACTCTATATTTTCTTTTAGGTTACAAAAAACAATTCCTTGCTCATTCCCCAAATGCATCACCAAATCTAATAAGGTTTGCGATTTGTTTCTTAAAGGAGAGATGACCGTTTTAATCTCTAATTTAAGTGCTTTTTTCTCTTTCAGGTAATTGATAAGTACAGGCTTGTCTAAGCGTACGAATGGAGGAACTTCAATATTTTGCGTTGCCGATGTTAGAATACGTTTATTGATACGCGGTACGTTTGCAATAATACCTTTCATCTCATCAGAAAAACCTTTATCCAAACATTTATCAAACTCATCTAAAATTAATGTTTTGATGCTCTCTTTAGAAAAACGATCATTCATAAAATGATCTAGAATTCTACCTGGCGTTCCTATAAGAATAGCAGGGTTATGCTTCAGCTCCATCTTATCTTTTGCCATAGTACGACCTCCGTAAACAGCATTTACTTTAAAACCAGTACCCATTATACGAAGTACTTGCTCTATTTGTATGGCTAACTCACGAGAAGGCACTACAATCAAGGCTTGCACTTCATCAATGCTAGCATCTAATGTTTTTAATAGCGGTAATAAAAACGCTAATGTTTTTCCTGTTCCTGTTGGAGAAAGCAAAATGGTATTGGTTGTTTTTTCAATTACAGCAATAGCCTCCTCTTGCATTGGGTTCAATTGGTGGATATTTAATTTTGCTAAAATATCCTCTTGATCTTTTATACTATTCGCCATTACAACTATCTATTTTTCTTATTTGTTGGTGTCTCTTCTTTTGGAAGAATATTGGTATTGTGCTCTAAATAATTAGCCAATACTTTATCTATTAGTTCATCTTTTGTTAAATGATGAAAAACAGTTTTTATTTTAGTTTTAAAATCTTCAGAAACGTCTCTGTTGGGTTTTGTTTTAAAGATTTTCTTTGCCCAAAGTAAGGCATTGGTCTCTTCTAAACTTGATGCATCTGCCTTTTCAATTTTATGAAAGGTAATGCCCAACTCTTTTTCAAAATCTGGAATTTCTGCAACCTCTTCTTGCTGTAGAATGGTAATAGAGAGTCCGTTTGCTCCTGCCCTAGCCGTTCTACCACTTCTATGTACATATAAGTCATAGGTTTCTGGCAAGTGGTAATTTACTACGTAAGATATATTCTTAACATCAATACCACGAGACGCTAAATCTGTAGCTACTAAAATTTTTAGTTGCCCTTCTCTAAACTGCCCCATAACCCGATCACGGATTACTTGGGTTAAACTCCCGTGAAGTGCTCCTGATGAAAATTTATTAATCGCTAAGTTCTTCGCTAGCTTATTTACAGCAGCTTTTGTTTTACAGAAAATAATACCTTGTTCTCCTTCGCGAGAACTTAAAAAATGTAATAAAACGTCTAGTTTCTCTATAGGTTCTACTACAATATATTGATGCTCAATACCTTGATGCCCTATAGTATCCATATCTGCCTCAAGGTGCATGACATTCTTATTTAAGTAATTCTGCACCAATTGCTTGATAGCACCTGGCATCGTCGCCGTAAACAAGAATGTTCTACGCTCTTCTGGCAATTCTTGTACGATAGGATCTAAGTCTTGCTTTAATGCCGTTACCATTTCATCGGCTTCATCTAACACCAAATACGCGGTGTTTTTTATGTTGATGGCTTTCTGTTGAATAAGATCTACCAAACGTCCTGGGGTAGCCACAACCACATGTGTGGCACTTTTTAATTTCTCAATTTGAGGTTTTATAGGCGTACCTCCACAAATAGAAGCAATAACAATAGCCGGACTGTATTTAGAAAAGGATACTAAGTTGGCATAAATCTGTTGCCCTAACTCGCGCGTAGGTGCCAAAATAACTACTTGTATGTCATTATTTTTTGTGTCTACCAATTGCAATAATGGGAGTCCAAATGCAGCCGTTTTTCCTGTACCCGTTTTTGCCAAAGCCACAATATCTTTCTTTGCCGTAAGTACTAGCGGAATGGTCTTAACCTGAATATCTGTAGGGGTTGTAATTTCTAAATCGGCTAAACTTTTCTGAAATACTTCATTAACTCCTAGCTTGGAAAAATGCTTTGACATAAAATAATTTTTCGCAAAGATAACTACAGTTTTTTTGGTATCGGTAAAGATTAGATGATATCTGTTATTCTTAGCCTATTTTGGCGGGTTAATCACTTAATTTGATGCACTTTATTGGATTTAACATGCAATAGTTGTGCATATAGTCTTTATGTCCTAAACTTGTCTTGCAAAGCGTTTTTAGCTATGAGTATCAAATTTTATATACCTATCCTTGTACTCCCTATTCTGCTATGGAGTTGCGGGAATCCTAGCGCTGGAAAACCTGAAGCCGTACCTACTGTAGCGGCGTTACCCAAAGTAGTTAAAGCGCCTATGAACAACCCTAATACTGCTGAGAAAGCACATTTAGGAAAACTCTTATTTTATGATCCTATTCTCTCTGGTGGTAAAGATATTTCTTGTGTAAGTTGCCATCATCCTGCAACGGGCTATGCCGAATTTTTAGACCTATCTATTGGGAGTAATGGAAAGGGCTTAGGAAGTAAACGAGTTTTTAATACCCCGAATACTATTCCGCTCATGAAACGCAACTCTCCTACTATTTTAAATACCGCCTATAATAGTATTCAGGAAAAAGGCGATTATGATCCTGAAGATGCCGCTATGTTTTGGGATGACCGCATTAAAAGCTTAGAGAAACAAGCTTTAGAACCTATCAAAACCTTAGAAGAGATGAGAGGGCATCATTTTGAGAAAAAGCAAATTTTAACCGAGGTAGCAGAACGACTTAAAGCCATACCAGAATATGAAAAACTCTTTGCTGCCGCCTTTGGTTCCAATGCTCCTATAGACAGCATTCATATTGCAAAAGCTATTGCTGCTTTTGAACGAACATTAGTCGCTAATAATTCGCGCTTTGACCAGTATATGTCTGGAGATACACATGCTATTTCCTTAGCCGAAAAAGAAGGTTTGGCACTCTTTGAATCGGTAGGCTGCATTAATTGCCATAGCGGTCCTATGTTTTCTGATTACAAACTGCATGTGATTGGTGTTCCTGAAAATAAAAAAGTTCTAATACCAGATAGCGGTGCTGATGAGCGTTTTGCTTTTAGAACGCCCTCTTTACGAAACCTACGTTTTACCGCTCCCTATATGCATAATGGGGTGTTTCAAAATTTAAAAGAAGTCCTAGAATTCTATGAAGAGATCTCTGTAGGAAAAACAAGAAATAAATCGGTTTCTAAAGCCATGTTTGATCCTCTTGTGGACGATTTGGAGCTAAGTGTTAAAGAAATGTCTTTACTAATTTCATTTTTAAATACACTGAATGATGACAATTTTGATAAAGAAATCCCCACTAGTGTTCCTAGTGGATTGCCTGTGGGTGGCAATATCCACTAAATTGATCCTTATTTTTTGATGGAAAAAAATAAAGCTTCCTATACCTAAAACTAGTACAAACACAGAAGGAGCCCCGAAAGGCTCCCTCATCAACTTAAAACTAAGAGCCGAGAACTACTACATAACTCGACTCTTATTAAACAACTACTACTTACTACAATTAATTAACTAACTCAAATTATGATTCTTTACCACCTGTAGTGGCTTTTTCTCTTTGTAACTCATCCAGAAATAATTTACGACTCCCATTAAAAAAACGGTACCTCCAACAGCATATAGTGCCGAGTAATCTCTTTTTACTGCTACGGGTGCAGCAACCAATGTAGCGCCCTCTACTTTTAAATTTAAGGTATGCTGATTCTCATTGTTCAATACGAATTTGGTTTTTTCCAAGCCATTTTTAAAGAACAATAATGTACTCTGGTTTTTATAAATTTCTTTGAAGATGGTATTGGTAACCACCATATTTTCTAGGTCATCAGGAATTCCGTTTACTTCAAAAACTACTTTTGTTTCATGACCTAATTGTACCTGCGCACTGGTAATAGTATACTTGATATTCTCATTAAATAAAAAACTTAAATTGTCTTTCACATGGGCAATTACCATGGCTTTAAACTCTTCTGGAGTCTTGTACTCTTGCTCTGGATTCATTGTTTTTATCTCATGCTGAAATGCCGTCAACGCTCCTGCTATTTGCAATACCCAACTTCCGTTATCTCTTTCTACAAGTAGTACTGTAGAGGCATCTGCTTGGTGTGCTTGCACACTTAAGCTTATAAAAAATAATGCGATTACAATTTTATACATGGTTTTTACTTTTTTTAATTATTACTCTGCGTATGCTCCTGATAAACAATCTATAAAACTGTTAGATCCTGGTGCTGCTACATGATAATGATAGCCTCTAATACTATCCGTATGTCCTCTACAATCATCTAAATCTGTTGGCTCATTTCCATCTGCATCTAACTGTGCATACATCGCAAAACCATCCATCGCATAACCAATTTGTGCGGCATGATTATCTGTTTGTGCTACCTGTGTAGAAACGCCTGTTGCTGCGTGATAATGATACCCTGCATTTAGATTGATATGTCCACCTGCATCATCAAAAGGCGCTAAAGTATAGGCTCCTAAAATAGCATCTGTAGGGGCCGGCGCATCAAAAACAACACCGTTAAAGGCAAGACCTCTATTTGATGGAGCAGAACTTGCACCTGGAGGTCCAAAACCGCCAAAAGAAAGTGGACTCGCCAGTTTTACTGGGGTAACAGGTATCGTATACGTGTTACTCATATCTGTTACATACGATGGGAGACACTCCACACAGAAATTTGCATACTCCTCACCTACGTTTGGATTAGCGGCATTTGCACAGTCATCTTCAGTTTCTGTGGTATATATGTCTCCGTTTTCATCATACATCATCCAATTCTCATCATTATAAAAGGTGGCCATATTTTGAATAAAAGCACCATCTACATCATATACTTCTCCATTTTCTAACCATATACCGCCAGCTTCTGCACCATCAGCAATATTATCTGGACACCAAGGCCCCATGGTATGATCTGCTGGTGTGCTCGTAGTTACAATCTGGTAACAATCTCCCTCCGTACCGTCTGAAAGGGTACAAGGTACTAAGGCCACTGTAACCGCTCCGCTATCGGTTAAAAAAAGACTAGGGTCTACGTCCATGACAAGATCATCACTCGTAGTTTCTTCTATTTCTGCATCAGTATCTGCATCTGACGAACTATTACTACAGCTGCTACAGGCCACAAAAAATGCCAAAGCCATTACCATCAATACTGCGTAAAATATATTTAATTTTTCAAAAATTTTCATGGCTAAATTGTTTAATTAAGATTCTTTGATGGAGTAAATCTACCCTATAAAAAGGATGTAAATTTTAACAATAAGCGAATCAAGAAAACTATTCAGCGAATGCCACCTCTGAATCAATTAAGCCTTTACTTAAACCATAAAAACTGCTATTTTAGGAGAAGAACTCAAAAATATAGCTATATATAAAGGAGCCCCTAGGAGCTCCTTTATATATGATATACGATAGTAGATTTCTATTCTAAACCTCTAGCGCTAAGCATTGGTGCAATTTGCGGATCAGAGCCTCTCCAATCTTTATACATCTGTTCTAAGTCTAACGTATTTCCTCTAGAAAGTACCATTTCTCTAAAACGTTGTCCGTTTGCGCGTGTTAAACCACCGTTATTTTCAAACCAGTTATAAGCATCATGATGTAACATTTCTGTCCATAAATACGAGTAATATCCTGCTGCATAGCCACCCCCAAAGATGTGTGCAAAATAAGTAGATCTATATCTAGGAGGAACCGCGCTAACAACATCTAACTTTGTTTTTGCTAAAGCTTCTTTTTCAAAAGCATTGGCATCTGCAATTTTAGTATCTGCAGCGATAACATGCCATTGCATGTCTAAATTAGAAGCTGCTAAGTTTTCTGTTAAGCTATATCCTTGATTAAAAGTTCCTGATTTTTTAATCTTATCTAGTAATGTTTGTGGAATTTGTTCTCCAGTTTTGTAGTGTACTGCATAGTTTTTTAGAATTTCAGGGTATAAAGCCCAATTTTCATTAAACTGAGAAGGGAACTCTACAAAATCTCTTGCGACTGCTGTTCCTGATAAAGAAGGATATTGCTGATCTGCAAAGAAGCCGTGTAACGCATGACCAAATTCATGGAACATAGTTTCTACTTCATCATACGTAAGCAATGCAGGTTCTCCTGAAGCTGGTTTCGGATAATTACAAACATTGTAAATTACCGGCTTTTTGTCATACAATTTAGACTGCGTTACAAAATTGCTCATCCAAGCGCCACCTCGTTTACTTGGTCTCGCAAAATAATCTGCATAGAATAAGCCTAATGCTTCCCCGTTTTCTTCAAAAAGCTCATATACCAATACATCTTCATGATAGGTAGGAATATCAATACGCTCTTTAAACGTGATGCCGTATAATTTTCTTGCAGCATAAAAAACACCTTTTTCTAAAACAGTTTTTGTTTCGAAATAAGGTTTGATTTGATTTTCATCCAAATCATATTTGGCGATACGTACCATTTCTGCATAGTGGTTCCAATCCCACGCTTCTAAAGTAAAATCCTCCCCTTTAGTTTTTACCATTTGCTGTATTTCTGCAGCTTCATTAGCCGCCTTTGCAGTAGCTGCAGGAATTAAACCTTCAAACATTTTAAAAACGTTCTCTGGAACTTCAGCCATGGTTCCTTGAAGACTCCATGCTGCATAATTAGGAAAACCTAAAAGTGCTCCTTTTTTAGCACGTAGTTCTGCTAGTTCTGTAATAATACCCTTCGTATCATGCGCAGAGCCATCTGTTCTATAGAATGCTGCCTTGAATAATTTTTCTCTCGTAGCTCTATTTTCAAGACTTTGTAATAAAGGTTGTTGCGTGGTATTCAACAAAGGAATTTTCCAACCTTCCCCTTCTGTATTTTCTAAAGATTTTAATTGTGCTTCAGAAAGTCCCGCTAACGCAGCTTTATCGGTGAAGACTAATGCTCCGTTATTATTTGCTTCTAATAAGGTTTTATTAAATTGATTTTCTAAGGCTGCTAATTTAGCATTGTACCCTTTTAAAACTTCTTTATCTTCTGGAGAAAGATTTGCTCCTGCTTTTTCAAACTGCTCAAAATAGTTCTCTATTAACTTTACAGCTTCTGCTTCTAGACCTAAACTTTCTTTAATCTCGTTTAAATGCTTAACTCTTTGAAATAGTTTATCATTAAGAAAGATAGCATCTTGTAGCGCTGCAAATTTAGGCGCCATTTCTTCTTGAATTGCTTGAAGTGTATCATTCGTATGTGCACCTGTTAAACCATAAAAGATATTAGAAACACGTTCTAAAACTTCGCCACTTTTCTCTAAAGCCAAGATGGTATTATCAAAAGTAGCTTCCGCGGAAGCATTCGCTATTTCTTGTACCGCTTTCTCTTGCAAGGCAATACCTTGATCTAGAGCCGGTTTAAAATGATCATTGGTGATTTTACTAAAATCTGGTGCAAAATACGGTAAGGTACTTTCTTCCAATAATGGATTCTCAGTAGTATTCATAGGGTCTTGTGAAGTGGTTTCGTTTTTACTTTTGGAGTCATTACAGCTTGTAAATAACACCGTAAGTAAAAACATAGTGTATACATTTTTCATGTAATTATTTTAAAATTAGTCCCTGTAAATATAGGAAATTAGCCTGATTTAATTCCACATTTCAAAGCCCTAAAAAAAGAAGAACCACGACTTTTAAAAATAATTTTACAGCTATTTTTTAACTACTACATAATCAGCAAAATAGTTATGGCTATCAGTAAATTTGGTTTGAATGACCATCGCTGTTTTCGCTAAAATAGCCTTTAGAATTTCCGCATCATATTTTCTAGAAATCTCGGTGTGTATCTTTTCCCCTTGCTCAAAAGAAATATGCTGGTCTAATGCAGCTATCCACACTTTTTGGGTTTTCTTACTGACCAAAAAGCTTTTGGCAATTCCTGATTGCTCATCATACTCTGGTGAATGCTTAAAGTTCCAAATATCAAATTCTGCACCAAACTCTTTATTAATTCGGGTCAGTAAATTTAAATTAAATGCAGCGGTAACGCCTTGGGTATCATTATATGCTGGTAATACTATATCCGATGCCTTAATACAATCAAGCCCCAAAAAAAGTTTATCGTTTGTAGTTAAGTTGTCAGAAAGCTGTTCCATAAAACTAGCGGCTTCATCATCTTCCATATTCCCTAAATTAGACCCTAAGAAAAGCACCACTTTAGGGTGTTCACTGTTCTTAAAACTCTCTAAAACCCCAAAATAGTCTCCCTGTTGTGTTTTTACAGAAAGATTAGGGATTTCCTTTTTTAGATTTTCTTCTAGATCGTCTAGCGCATGTTGTGAAATATCTATGGGTAGGTAATCAAACTTAAAACCTTGGGCTACTAAAGGCTTTAGTAACTCTTTGGTCTTTGTACCATCTCCCGCACCCAATTCTATCAGCTCAAAATATGTGTCTTTCCTTACTCCTAAGGCACTGATGATAGCATTATTCTGCTCTCTTAAAATTTCATGTTCTGCCCTTGTCAAATAATACTCTGGAAGATTCATTATTTTAACAAAGAGCTTATCGCCTATTTCATCATAAAAATAACGCGATGACAAAAATTTAGGACGACTATTAAGTCCTAAGTCTACATGCCTTAAAAATGCTGTATCAATAGTTATTTCGCTAGTCTGATTCCTGTGTACTGCCATCTATATTTTGGGTGAAAAAAGTTTCTATATGTATTTCTTTCATGACCTTCACTAGTAGCTACAGAGCTACCACGAAGTACCATGGTATTGATCATAAATTTGCCATTGTATTCTCCTACAGCGCCATCGGCAATTTTAAAATTAGGATAAGGCAAGTAAGCAGAATAGGTCCACTCCCATCGTTTTCCCCAATTAAATTTTTCTGATGCTGCTTCCCATTCAAATTCTGTTGGGAGTCTCATATTCTTAAACGTTGCAAAAGCTTGCGCTTCATAGAACGAAACATGAGAGAGTATAGCATCTACATCTACAGGCTTTAAACCCGCTAGAGTGTAGTAAAACCAAGTTCCATCTTTCTGTATCCAATAAAGTGGTGCCGTGATCTTTTCTTCTTGTACCCAAGACCATCCTTCATCTAACCAATATTTAAATTCTTGATACCCGCCAGCAGCTATAAAAGCTATGAAATCTCCATTGGTTACTAAACCTTTAGACAATTGGTAGTCATGTAAAAAAACCTTATGCCTTCCTAGCTCATTATCAAAACAAAATCCATCACCTTGATGGCCGATTTCATAAATACCTTCCGGCATGGCTAACCAACCTTCTTCTTTATTAGTATCCTGTACTAGATTAAATTTTTCATGGTAAATAGGATGAAGCGGATTGAAAGAAAATGTATGTTTTAGGTCTGTGAGTAACAATTCTTGATGTTGCTGCTCATGCTGAATGCCTAAAGTTACCAGCGTTTCTATCTCTAAGGATAATTTAGATTTTAAAAGGGCAACAATATGCTGATCTACATAGGTTCTATAACTATAAATTTCCTCAATAAGCGGTCTGGTCATGGCTCCTCTGAGAGAACGCGCAGCCCTTTCGCCTACGGTTTGATAATAGCTATTGAAAAGGTATGAAAAATCTTTGTTGAAAATAACATAGTTTTCATCGTATTTTTTGAGAATCATTTCCTCAAAAAACCATGTAATATGTGCTAAATGCCATTTTGGTGGACTTGCAAAAGCAACGGGCTGTGCATTATAATCTTCTGGCGCAAGTGGCGCACATAAGGCTACGGAATGCGCTCGTGTTTTTTCAAATTGATATATTAACTCGTAGTTGGTCATTAAAATAGGTCCTGTAAATCAAATGTAATTGCTTGTAAAAACTACATTTTGCTCTATTGATTTTATTTTTAGTCGAGAAGAATTCAATTCCTTAACGAAAAAGGTAATTTCCTAAAGTTAAAACTATTTTTTAAACCTAAACACTACAGCTATGCTAACTAATGATTAATTTTATTATTTAAAATGAAATCTTCCCTAAAACTCCTTTTCTCCGAATTCACTTTTTATAAACTTAGATTTGTTTTTAGCTCCATTAAAAGTATATGATAGATTTAACGACACCATATCTACCTCATACCTATAATTAGTGGTGGTGTAAAACTCTCCTGGCTTGAATGTGGTAATCCGCTGTTCGTTTGATTTTAATAAGCCCATATCCATATTTTGCCATTGCACTACAGCGTTGAGTTTGCCTTGTAGAAAAGATTTTTTTAAGGCTAAATTAGGGGTGTAAAATTCGGAATCTTCTCCTTGAGCCGTATTGGTTTGTGACATGTAATTGAAGGTAAATTGCAAAGAAGCGTTTTCCCAAAAAGAATAGGTAGCGTTTAAGTTCATTGAAAATATAGTAGCCTCCGTAGCCACCACATAATCTCTCGTAATACCATCTCGATGCTCAAAAGTAAACAGACCATCAATGGCATAGCTATAAACATTTGCTCCTAAATAAGTAGACCATTTTTTTGTAGGTTGCAGCTGCGCTCCTATTTCTAAACCAAAGGCGTTACTCTTACCTACATTAGAATACACCCTATTTAAAACACTATCTAAAACAGCTCCATTAGATTGGTAAGCTAAAGTGTTCACCCTATTTATTACATTATTCACATGTCTATAATATGCGGTTGCATTAAGGGTAGTATTACCATCAAATTTCTTAACATACCCCAATTCTAACAAGTCTATAAATTCTGGTTTTAACTGATTATCTCCCTGTTCAAAAACTTCAGAATGTTCGCGCTCTGCAAAGCTATTCATTTTTAAAGTCGTGGTTCGTTCTACACGCTTACTATACGCTGTTTTTACATTAGAATCCTCAGACAAAGCATACTGTATAGATGCAGAAGGAAATAATTTTACGAAATCTAAGGTATAGGTTTCTTTTGGGGCTGCTGTCTTCAAATCTTCTGAATACTTCCTATTCATAGCCTCTAAACGAGTACCCCCAGCATAATCCCATTTACCTTTTGTTCCTGTAAGCTGCGCATATCCGGAGTGGAGCGTTCTTTGCAAACTAATAACACTAGAAAATTCAGGTACCAATACACCGTCACGTTCGTAAACAAATTCTCCCGTATGGTCTAAATCTCTGTATTGATACCCTGTTTCTATAACCCCTAAAGAAAAGGGTTTCCACTGATAATCAATGGTTGCTCGGTATCCCTTTAATGGATTATCATTAGTATTGTATTCTTGCTGATACAACACACTGCGGTCTATACTTCCTAAATTTTCATTAACCGTAGGGCCACCAAGGAATGTATATTCATATAATAAGGAAGCAGAAAATTTAGATTTATTGGAGAATACATGCGAATAATCAAAACTACCAAGGGCAAAATCGCCCTTACGTGTTCTCAAATTATGATTGAAATATTGAAACGTATATATTCTATCCTCACTACCTATGGGCGTTACTGCATTATTATCATAATACTCGATATCTGCTAAACGATCTACCGTATGTTTCCCTGCGTAAAATCCTACACTATAACTGTCTGACGTGTTAGGCGTAAAATCTACGTTGAAGCGCCCATTATAACTAATATCATCAAAACTACGTTCCCCGTCTGAAGGTAAAAACGTTTGTTTGTTTTCTACTTGGTTGATGATAAAAACAGCACCTTCTCTCCTACCTGTTTTATCATTGCGCTGGTAACTAGCACCTGCAGAAATATTCCAATGATCGGTACGTTTATTCAAAGTAGCATCAATTCCGTAACGTTGTACCGCTTCTTGCGAATCATAATCTTGAATAGAAGGAAAACCTCCCCGAAGATTCATTTGGGTAAACACGCCGTTCATAGCACCCTTTTTTGTAATAATATTTATAATTCCCCCCTTACCTTCTGGATCGTACTTTGCGGAAGGCGCCGTAATTAATTCTACCGATTCTAATGCGTTAGCTGGCAGTTGTGCCAAGATAGCCGTGGCATCACCTTGGGTAGGCTTACCATTGATAAGAACGGCAAAACCTTTGCTACCGCGAATACTAATTTCGCCAAGACCATCTACAGCAACCGAAGGAATATTTTTAATCATAGTAATAGCATTCCCCCCTTGACTATTTTGAAATTTCTTAGGGTCAAACACCTGACGATCTATTTTATGAATAACGGTGGCTCTTTCTCCTTGGATAACTACTTCGTTTAACTGATTTCCTAGGATTAAGCCTATAGTCCCTATTTCATGAGATAAGCTATTTTTAGTAAGGGTAATATGTTCCACTTTTCGAGTAGCATAGCCCATAAATGAAAGCGCTACATAATAAGGACCCGGTTTTACCTCTTTAATTTCAAAAAACCCTTCTTGTGAGGTTATCACACCCGTTATTAAAATACTATCTTTTTGAGTAAATAGTGCAGCTGTAGCGTATTCCAATGGTTCATTGGTATTTGCATCTACTATGGTGCCTGTAATTTGTGCCGTTACACTTTGCGCTAGCAGAATGAAATATACGCACCATACTTTAATTAGTAGCTTCATGAAGTGGTTTTGGTTATTTATAGAACGCTACAAATCTAGAGGCATGTTTGCCTATTTTGTGGTGTATTTGAATAAGAAATGGTTTATACTTCTAAAACTGCTTTTTTGCGGTATTGTAGCGGTGTCAAGGATACATACCTTTTAAAATATTTTGTAAAATGAGAGGTATCTTTAAACGACAAGTCATAAGCAATGGCATTAATAGATTTGTTCGTATATATTAATTGTCTTTTTATTTCTTTAATCATATGAACAGCAATAACATCTGAGGCCGTCTTACCAAATGCTTTCTGTGATACCACATTAAGATTTTGAGCACTGGTATGTAGTAAACCCGCATAATAGGACACGCTATTTACCAATTTTTCTGACAATAAATTTAAAAATAAGATCGATTTATCGGTTGTTTCAACATGTGAAGCATCGGCGTAACTTACCATCTTAGCAAGTATCGCTTTTAAGCCGCCTTCAATAACCTGTTGCAGCACATTTTTTTGATTCATTTCCCAGGTTAAAGCAGAAAATAATGCAAATAAGGAGTAATCATTTTCGTCTGCCTGTATACATTGTGAGCTTGTTAATTGTAGTAATTGCTTAGCTATGGTATCATCTAAGCTATGTGCTAAAAACGATTCTTTTATCAATATAACATAACCAACGGGTTCCGTGGTGATTTCCCAGTGGTGGACTTCTTCTTTTTTAATGAAAAAAATAGCATGTGGCGTAATTTCAAATTTCTCAAAATCTAAATAATGAGCTCCAGAACCTTTTATAAAGTAGACAATCTCTAAATACTTATCATGTTTATGCGGGCTGGTATAGCGCTTCTGAATATCAAAAGGAACAATTTTTATACTTTCTGTGCTAGAGATCTTATTGTATTTTCTAATTTCTTTTTCGTTCATTTTTCTATCGATATCTCACTATAAACAACTTACAACCTGCAACTTGCATACTACTTTAACACAAGCTCGCACTCTATTTTCTAGCACTAAATATACCATGGATATTCTTTATAAATGTATTTTTTACACTTAATTAATTGTTAAAGATTCTTAAAAAAGAATGAACGTTCATTTTTTAATCATACCTTTGTACCAGAATAATACGATTATGGCAAAACTTCAAAAAAGTAAAGACAAAAGAGAAGCGCTAGTAAAAGCAACTATCTGCTTGGTAAACAACGATGGTTTCCACGCTGCTCCTATGTCTAAAATTGCCAAAATGGCAAACGTATCTCCCGCAACCATTTACTTGTTTTTTGAAAGCAAACAAGATTTAGTGAATAAGGTGTACCTAGAGGTCAAAACCGCTTTTTCTGCATATGCTTTTGAAACTTTTACAACGAACATGGAAGTAGAAGCAGGATTTGAGTTAATATGGAACCGCATAGCCGACTTTAAATTAAAAGATCCTGATGAGGCCATGTTTTTAGCGCAATGCGATAATACCCCAATGATAGACGAACCAAGCAGACAAGAAGGGATTAAGCATTTGCAGCCACTCTTAGACCTTTGGCACCGAGGAAAAGAAGAAGGTGTTATAAAACCTATTTCTGATTACCTATTGTATGCCTACAGCATCAATCCGCTATCTTTTTTAATGTTAGCACAACACCGTGGGGAATGCTCTATAAATGAACAAACAATTACGGAAGCGTACCAAGCGGCTTGGGACAGCATCAAATTATAAAAAATTAAATACTAAAACCTAAATTAAATATACAGATGGAATTACTTGATAAATTGAAGTGGAGATACGCAGCAAAAGCAATGAATGGTAAGAAAGTACCGCAAGAAAAATTAGATAGAATTATAGAAGCGGCGCGCCTTGCTCCTACCTCTAGCGGCTTGCAACCTTTTGAAATTTATGTAATTAAAAATCAAGAAGTAAAAGAAAAAATTAGACCGGTGGCTTGGAACCAATCTGTAATCACAGACTGTTCTGATTTATTAGTATTTGCTGCATGGGATACCTACACCGCAGAACGTATCAATTATATGTTTGATTTAACAAACAAAATAAGGGGTTTTGAAAATGAAGGTTGGGAAAACTACCGTCAAATGTTGTTAAGCTCTTACCCTCAGAAAGATGCGGAAGAAAACTTTAACCATGCGGCCAAGCAGGCTTACATTGCTTTTTCTCAAGCTATCACTGCTGCTGCTTTTGAAGGCGTAGATGCTACACCTATTGAAGGATTTGATCCTGCTGCAGTAGATGAAATTTTAGGATTAAGAGAAAAAGGATTACGTAGTGCTGTATTATTACCGATAGGATATAGAGATGAATCTAATGATTGGTTAGTAAATCTAGTTAAAGTACGTAAGAGTACTGAAGATTTAGTAACGGTAATCGAATAAAAAAAATAAGATGAATAAGACGATATTATTAAAACAAAGACCCGTTGGCAAACCAACAGCCTCTGAATTTGAATTTACACAGAGTGATGAAGAATTGGTCATCAACGACGGAGAGCTACTTTTAGAAACAAGTTATGTTTCCGTAGATCCTTATTTAAGAGGGCGCATGAGTGATGCTAAATCGTATGTACCTCCATTTGAAGTAGGTAAACCTATAAGTTCAGGGATTGTAGCAAAAGTAATTGCATCTAAGCACTCCACTTTTCAAGTAGGAGATTACCTTTCAGGAATGCTAGAATGGAAGACGCAACAAGTGTCTAATGGAGAAGGCTTAACTAAAGTAAATAAAGACTTAGCTCCTTTAAGTGCCTATTTAGGTATTTTAGGAATGACGGGCTTAACAGCGTTTTTGGGATTACAGGAAATAGGAAAACCAAAAGCAGGAGAAACTATTGTAATTTCTGGAGCTGCAGGTGCTGTAGGGAGCGTAGTTGGCCAAATTGCTAAGATTTTAGGCTTACATGTAATTGGTATTGCAGGTTCTGATGAGAAAATTGAAATGCTTACTTCAGACTTTGGTTTTGATGCCGGAATCAATTATAACGAAACTAAAGATATGAATGCGGCTATTAAAGCAGCAGCTCCAAACGGAGTAGATATCTACTTCGACAATGTTGGCGGTCCTATTTCAGATGCGGTACTATTTAATATTAACAGATTTGCCCGAATGATTATTTGTGGAGCCATCTCTGTATATAACAGTACTGAGGTTCCTACAGGAGTAAGTGTTCAACCTTTTTTAGTAAAGAACAGTGCTTTAATGCAAGGTTTTATTGTTTCTAATTATGCGGACAAATTTCCAGAAGCTATGAAACAATTATCAATATGGTTATCGGAAGGGAAATTAACATATACAGAAACTGTAGTAGAAGGTTTTGATAACATTCCTAGTGCCTTTCTTGACTTATTTGATGGGAAAAATAAAGGGAAAATGATTGTGAAGATCTAAGTAAAGAGAAAAAGAAAATTAAAGAATAAGCTATGAATAATTTTGAATATAAAAATCCTACCAAAATAATTTTTGGAAAGGATACCATCGGAAAATTAACAAACGAAATTCCTGCTGATGCTAAAGTGCTTATGCTTTTTGGTGGCGGAAGTATTAAAAAGAATGGTGTTTACGAGCAAGTAAAAACTGCCTTGGCTAAAACTGATCTTATTGAATTTGGGGGTATTCCTGCAAATCCAGAGTATGCGGTGTTAATGGATGCTTTGAAAGTGATAAAAGAGGAGAAAATTACCTACTTATTAGCCGTAGGTGGCGGCTCTGTAATTGACGGAACTAAATTTTTATCGGCAGCTGCGGAATATGAAGGAGCAGAACCATGGGAAATGCTAAAGAACAAAGAGCGCCCAACCAAAGGAATGCCTTTTGGAACTGTTCTTACCTTACCTGCTACAGGTTCTGAGATGAATTCTGGACTTGTGATTACAAGAGAGGAAACTAAAGAGAAATTAGCTATGGGCGGACCAGCACTATTCCCTACCTTCTCTATCTTAGATCCATTAGTAATTACATCTATTCCTGAACGCCAATTGGTAAACGGGGTTACGGATGCTTTTACACATGTTCTAGAACAATATATGACTTACCCTGCTGGCGGTTTATTACAAGATAGATTTGCAGAAAGTATTTTACAAACCTTAATTGAAGTAGGTCCAAAAATAATTAAAGATCCTACGGATTACGAAGCTGGCGCTAACTTTATGTGGAGTTGTACCATGGCTTTAAATGGTTTAATTCAACAAGGAGTTCCTGGAGATTGGGCAGTTCATATGATGGGGCACGAATTAACGGCTTTATTTGGTATTGATCATGCTAGAACCTTAGCCGTAGTTGCACCAAGTCATTACAAATACAATTTTGAAGCTAAAAAAGAAAAATTAGCGCAGTATGCAGAACGTGTTTGGAATGTTACGGAAGGAAGTATTGACGATAAAGCTTATGCCGGAATCGAGAAAACAGAAGCCTTTTTCCACCAATTGGGAATTAAAACAAAATTATCTGAATACACTGATAAATTTGAAGGTACTGCCGAAGAAATTTCTAAACGTTTTACAGATCGTGGTTGGTTAGGATTAGGAGAGCGCCAAGCGTTAACCCCTCAGGACGCGGAGAAAATTGTAAAAATGGCTTATTAATCGCTTTTAATGAATTACATAAAATCTGCAGTACTCGTACTGAGTATTCTTACAGGTGCTGCCTGTAAGAATGAAACAAAACAAACTGCTGAAGAGAATTCACAAGTAACAATAACAACTAAAAAAGAAGAAAAAATGAAAATATTATTTGTATTAACATCTCACGATAAATTAGGAGATACAGGGAAAAAAACAGGATTTTGGGTAGAAGAATTTGCCAATCCATATTATACCTTATTAGATAAAGGTGCAGAAATTACAATTGCTACACCAAATGGAGGTGCAGCACCTATAGATCCTAGCAGTGATAGCCCAGATGCGGCTACCGCAGATACAGATCGTTTTAATGATGATGCTGAAGCTAAAGAAAGAATAGCAAATACTAAAAAGTTATCAGATATGAATCCAGATGATTTCGATGCTGTTTTCTATCCAGGTGGTCATGGACCGCTATGGGATTTAGCTAATGACGAAGCTTCTATTGCACTTATTGAAACCTTCAATAAACAAAAGAAACCAATTGCTTTTGTATGTCATGCACCAGCCGCTTTAAAAAGTGTTAAGGATGTAGATGGTAAAACACCATTGGTAAAAGGTAAAAAAGTAACTGGCTTTACTAATAGCGAAGAAGCTGCTGTAGGTTTAACCGATGTTGTACCTTTCTTAGTAGAAGATATGTTGAGTGAAAATGGCGGAATCTATTCTAAAATAGAAGATTGGGGAGCTTATGCTATTCAGGATGGTAATTTAATTACTGGACAGAACCCTGCTTCTTCAGAAAAAGTAGCTGAAAAATTATTGGAAGCTTTAAAATAAGAGAAGCTTTAAAATAAGAGAAGCTTTACGTTCATAAAAAAACCTGCAGATTTAAAATCTGCAGGTTTTTTTATGCTTTCATCTCTTTGTTAAATTACACCTTAACATGCGTTGTTTTCACGGGATAATCTAAATATCCTTCTTTCCCTGGGGTATAGAACGTATCACTATCCCAATCTGTTAATCCTACGCTATATATAAAGCGATCTACTAAATCTGGATTAGAAATAAATGGTTTTCCATAAGCTACTAAATCTGCATTTCCTGCTTCAAGAACAGCATTACCTGTTTCATACGTAAAACCTGAATTAATCATTAAAGTACCATCATATAATGGTCTAAAATGTCTTGCTATTTCAGTAACGGCAAACGGAATTTCTGAAACATCTGTAAAAGGTTCTGATAAATGGATATAGGCTAAATCATACTCGTCATTCAACTTCTTAATAATATATTCAAAAGTAGGAATGGTTTCTTCATCCATTGTAATACCAAACATTCCATGTAAGGAAGGGTTAAATCTTGCGCCAACTTTTTCCTGAGGAATTACCGACTTTATAGCGTCTAATACTTCAAAGAAAAAACGTGCTCTATTCTCTATAGACCCTCCATATTCATCGGTCCTTACATTAGATGTTCCATTAAAAAACTGGTGGAACAGGTATCCATTTGAAGAATGAATTTCTACGCCATCAAAACCAGCATCAATAGCATTCTTAGCGGCATTTTTAAAATCTGCAATGGTAGTTTGTATATCTTCTTTGGTCATCGCCTTTGGCGTAACCGTATCTTTAAAACCCGTTGGTGTATAAGACTGGGCATTCGGATTAATAGCAGATGGCGCTAACGGCAATGCTCCATCATGAAAATCAGGATGCGAAATTCGCCCTACATGCCATAATTGGATATAGATTTTACCGTCTTCATCATGTACTTTCTTAACAACCTTTTTCCATCCTTCTACCTGTGCTTCCGTAAAAATACCGGGAGTATTTACATACCCTACGGCATCTTGGGAAACCTGAGAACCTTCTGTGATTATTAATCCTGCAGATGCCCGTTGTGCATAATATTCTCCTTGTAATTCTTCTGTGGCTACATTACCCTCATTTGCTGCTCTAGAACGGGTCATAGGAGCCATAACAATTTTGTTTTTCAGTATGATATCTTTTAATTGATAGGCTTCAAATATTTTATCTTTCATAGTATTTTATTTTTAGCTAAAATTACGAAATATGAGAAAAATTAGTAACGCATTTAGCATATTCTTGTGACGCTAAACCTCTTTAATTGTATCTTTCTTGCTTCAAATGAAAAAACACCTTCACTATAAAATTTACAAGCCTTTTGGCATGCTGAGTCAGTTTATCTCAAATGATGAAAAGGAAGCACGTAAAAAGCATTTCTTAGGAGAATTATATGATTTTCCTGAAGGAATTATGCCTGTTGGGCGTTTAGACGAAAAATCTGAAGGATTGTTATTACTGACTACCGACGGAAAATTAAGCGATACCATAAATCAATCTGGCATTGAAAAAGAATATTATGCGCAATTGGATGGTGAAATACCCCATGAAGATATTCTGCAACTAGAACGAGGTGTCCTTATCGGGCTTTCAGGAAAAAAATACATTACCAAACCCTGTCGTGTAAAAGCGCTTCTTGATGCTCCACTCCTAGCCGATCCAGATAAAAAATTACGTATTGGCACGCATCGCCCCAATTCATGGATTAGTATTACCCTTACTGAGGGTAAATTTAGGCAAGTACGTAAAATGACGGCAGCTGTTGGCTTTCCAACCTTACGATTGATTCGAGTTAGAATTGGTACACAAATTTTAGAAGAGCTAGAACCTGGCACTGTTGTGCAAATAGATGCCCTTTTGTAAGTATTATTTGCTAAGCCTAGAAATAGGAGTTAAATCTAGCGTCTTAAACGCTACTTCTGCACCTTCCGCCTGAATGGCAATCTGACCGCTAGTTTCATCGGCATTATAGCCATAGTTTACAAAATCGCCATTCACCCAAACTTTAATTTTATCTTGGAAACACTCAATTACCATCGTGTTCCATTCTCCTAAAGCGTGTTCTGAACCCTCCGTCAAATTCTTAATTCTTCGCGCTTTTCCTTCTACAACGCCCCACTCTTCTTTTGGTCCTCTGCGGCTTATCATATTATCTGTAGTGATATCCATTTGAATACACCAAAAATCGCCCGCATTTTCATGTTCCATCTGCACTTCCATAGATTTAGGAAACATAGCATATAATGCTCTGGGTGTTGATGCATGAACTAGAATTCCGCAATTCCCAGCTTCCTTTGTAAATCGATATTCCACAGTTAACCTATAATTCTTATACGTCTTATTCGTAATAAGATGCCCTCTAGGTGCTCCGAGACTCACTAAAATTCCATCTCTTACTACAAAAGAATTTGGCGCATTAAGAATTGAATCTTTTGCAGGAACATCTGTATGCCAACCAGACAAATCTTTACCATTAAATAAGGGCGTTACCGGTGTTGAGCACGCATTAAAAACCAAAATAAACAACAGAACATTAAGAAGATATTTGATGGCTAACATACGTATTCTGTTTAGGGTTTCTCTATTTGATTGCTTCTGATTTATTCTTTAATTTTCCTTTAAATCTAGAAAACATCACCAATTTTTTCTTCGTATTTATGAAATATACTCCCGTGAGCAAAACTGCAGCTGCAACAATAGATTGCTTCGTGATATTTTCATCCAATATGTACCACCCCAAAAGTAAGGCTATTACAGGATTTACGTAACTAGAAGTCGACACCTTTTCTGGAGATACCGTTTTTAATAAGTAATTGAAAGCAGAAAAAGCAACGATACTCCCAAAAATAATGAGTAAGCCCATAGACCATTGAACGGGTCCGCTCCAACTGCTAGGCCAGGTCCAGTTTTCTCCCAAAACTAAACTCGTTATTCCTAAAGTAACCCCTGCGGTAACCATTTGGTATGCCGTATTCACCAAGTAACTTTGAGGTAAATTTGCTTTAGACACAAATAAACTTCCTGTAGACCACCCTAATACACAAAAAAATATAATTATCATTCCTAGTAGAGAATCTTCTTGCTGCACTATTTGTTTCTGACTTACCAATAGATAGATCCCGATAATTCCTAAAAAAACACCTACAATAGACATAGGTTGAATTTTTTTGCCATCTACGATACGCATTAATAGTAATACTATAAGTGGCATAGAGGCTACTTCTAAGGCTGCAAAACTGCTGTCTACATACTTCAACCCCCATACAAAAACACCATTTCCAAAGGTTAAAAATAGAAACCCCGCAATAGTGCTATTTCTAAATTGTCTTTTAGTAATCCGGATAGAGATACCCGATACCTTGCAGATACCAAAAATTAATAATCCAGCAGTGGTAAAACGAATTCCGGCAAGCATATAAGCCGGTAGTTCTGTCACGGCAATTTTATTCAGCAAATATGTGGAGCCCCAGATGACATAAATAGCAAAAAATGCTAAAATAATTAATACGGTATTTGAAGACTTTGCCATACTGTTATCGTCACTTTTAAATTCTATACAAGATTAAGAATAAGTTTCTAAAAATATAGCGATTAGTTCATTTAGTTCTGCTCGACTGATGCTTTTAAACAGCTCTTACATGAAGTAGATTTGAATGTTTGGATAGAATTTTAAAATTTAGACAAAAAAAAACCTTGCAATTAAATTACAAGGTTTTTCTATTGGGTTCTAAAATGATTTATGCTTCTTGCAAATTCTTTTTAGATTTTCTGTATAAATAGCTATTAAATATGCTTCTTTTAGCAAAACGATATTGCTTTGGAGAGTTAATTAACTTCACGTAGATATTCTTAGGTACTCCAAAATACTCGTAAGTAGAACCGTCTAAAAAGGTAATTTCTAACAATAAACCTTTGTGTTGAAAATCTAAGATTCCAGACTCGTTTGTTAATTTAGTATACTCCTCTAAATTAGCAGCTTTAGTTTCTGGAGCTATACTTACTAAAAAATGGTATCCATCAATAATTTGTCTACTTTTTAGTTCAGCTTCTTCTTTTTGCACATCGCCTTCAAGAAATTTATCTGGGTGCCATTGCTTTACTAAACCACGGTATGTATTCTTTAATCCTTTTAAATCAATCTCATTTTCAATAGAAAACAATTTCTTATACTCGTTGATGCGTTTCATTCTCTTAACTTTTTCAAAATCAGGCGCGAAACTACATTAATTAATTGGTTTTATGCCTATTTATTATGCTGATAATTTTCATAATTAATTTTCATAGACTTAAAATAGTTTGATTCTCTTGTAACCAACGGTTTATCGAAAAATTTGACGGTGGAACTAATTAAATTCTGGTTTCTTAAATAAATGCCAATATTAGCAGTATAAACCCATAAACACAACCCTATGAGAAAATCTATACTCTTATTCTTAGTGCTATTAGTAGTCATTTCAATAGCCGCTTAATTACTATTATCCCGCAATTATATTTAATATTTAAAAATTGTAATTCTATACTCAAAGAATTCCAAACTAAACCAAAAAAAGACCAGTCACATGACTGGTCTTTTTGAATTATTATTTTTCTTAAAAAACTATTCTTCTAGGGATAAAACTATGTCTTGAGTCGTATTATTTGAGGCTACTATAGCGATACCTTCCTTACGTTCTGATGTATAGCCCTCTAACGCTACCAACAAATCATAAAAACCTTCTTGTAAGCCCATAATAACAAAACTACCATCAATGTCTGAAAATGTAGTTGTATTAATAGTATCTGCTACAATTACAGAAACTTGAGCTCCCTCTAAACCTACAGAAATATTATCTTCGGTGGTTGTTACGAAACCTTTTAAGGTACCCGCTGTAGCTAAATTAGAAGCTTTAATTACTGGTTTAAAATTAAAACCTGACAAATTATTTCTACCTCCTTTAGCTACAAAAGATTTACTCACGTCAAAATCTAAAAGTAAATCAGAAGAAAGTCCGCCTTGAACTACAAGCCCCGGTTGTATAAAAACTTTAATCCCTGTTTGTTCTCCACTAGGCACGTTTAAATCATAGACTGTACCATCATTTAAAATTACATTAACTCCTTTTACATATACTCTAACCAAATCATAAGTACCTGCAGGAACCTCTAAATTAACTAAATTCTCTGTAATTCCATTTGTAAGCTCCAGAAGGTTTATTGGCACTTCTTCTTCAGATAGTGTTATGAATGAATTACCATCTGCTGATACCGAATCTGTTTCAACAGCACCTTTGTAACGAGCGTCTATTTTAAAAATAGTCACATTTGCCTCAGCAACCATATCATAAAGGAACGGAGCATCTGTAAGCTGTATGGAAAGTGTACCTGTACTACCATTAGCGGTATCATTATTATCTGAGCAACCAAATAACAAAAAGACCATTGATAATATTGATGTAAAGACTAGTTTTAACTTCATTGTACTAGATTTTTTAATTAAACTTTTGTGATTATATACTACTATAACAACTGACGGGTAGAATATCCTGATTTTTTAATTGTTTTTTTAGTACTTATATTACCATCAACTTCATTTAAAAATTTTCAATAAAAAAACCGACACCTTAATAGTGTCGGTTTCTATAATAAAAACATTTCCGCAAGAACTTTCTGTTTTGTATACTCATATACGACCAAAGTTCTTCAATGGATTTTTTGTTTCAAAAAAATTATCCAATAGCAACAACTTCTAGCTCAAAAGTAAGCTCTTGTCCTGCTAAAGGGTGGTTTGCATCAATGATGATTGCATCTTCTTTTACATCTACAACGCGCAATTGACGCTCTGTACCGTCTGCATTCTTAGCCATAAGCCCCATACCAATCTCTGGTTTGATATCTTCTGGTAAATCTGCTCTAGGAACACTTTGAAATAATTCTTTATTTACCTCGCCATATGCTTCCGATGAAGGAATAACGATAGTTTTCTTTTCATTAACTGCCATATCAATTAAACCATTTTCAAAACCAGGAATCAAACTTTGCTGACCTAGTGTTACTTTTATTGGTTCTCTTTCTAAAGAGCTATCAAATATTTCTCCGTTGTTTAGTTTTCCAGTATAATGTACTTGAACCGTATCATTCTCCTTAACTTTACTCATAGTTTTGTGATATTTGTAAATTTCAACTTTAATTAAGTGCAAACTTATGGCTTGTAAAATGGTTCAAAGAAAATATTAGCATTTTTTATAAAAACTTAACGTTTTAAGCCCTTTTAAAGCAATAAAATGGATGAAAAAAATAAATTTCTCATCCATTTACTAAATAAATCTCTAATTTTCGAATTTTAAGCGGGTACCGCAAACGCTTATCCTTCTTTTTCTAATGCTTGTACATCTACAACTAATTGTGCCATAGACGCCCGGTTGAGTCCGTTGTAAATACCTCTGATATGTTTATTTTTATCAATCAATAAAAAATTCTCAGAGTGTAAAAAATCATTAATATCTTTTGGGATTCCCAAATCATTTTCTACAAAATATTCATTTCTCCCCAAATTGTAAATCTCCGTTTTGTCTCCAGTTACTAAATGCCATTTGTTAGATATAACTCCAAACCTTTTGGCATACTTTGCCAACTCCTCTACCGTATCTATGGTAGGCGTTACAGAGTGTGATAAAAACAAAATGTTAGGATCATTCTTAAATTTTTCTTGAAGTGCTACCATACTATTGGTCATTTGCGGACAAATACCCGGACAACTCGTAAAGAAAAAGTCCGTAATATAAATTTTATTATCAAAATTTTGTTGGGTAAGCGTATCTCCTAATTGATTAACAAGTTTAAAATCTGGAATTTTATGAAATGCTTTTTCCTCCGGCGTATTTGGTGTAATCCAATGGGGTGTAAAAGAAGCTTCCTTATAAAAAGGCAAGCTTTCTACCCTACTGGTCTCCACGACAACAACATCCTCTTTCTTGTTAGTCTCTTTACAACTTAGACCTATTGCTAGAAATAAAACAACTATATATTTTATCATAGATTTATCTTTTTACAACATCATTTCTTACCACCACTTCATCTTCTAATTGATAACATAAGTTAGCACGCTTTAAGCCAAAAACACGTCCGTTTTTTGCCTCATAATTCACGTATAAGGTGCCGTTTTTTAACCATGCCTGTTGCATGCCATTTTCTTTCCCTTTTACTAATTGACGCAATTTCGCTAATTGACCGCTATCATACCAATACTGCTGCTCTCCTTCTAAAACACCATTTTTATAAGTAGATTTCTCAGCTAGTGCACCATTCTCCCACCAGGTTTTATAGGTGCCTACTAATTTATTTTTCTCATAATTTACTTGCCAACGCAGTACTCCATTTTCAGACCATCTTTTCGCTACTCCTTCTCTTTTACCGTTAATAAATCCGATTTTTTCCTTTAAGGTTCCATCAGAGTAATATTTAACAGCGTATCCATTAAACGGATTCTGATTATAAAACCAAACTCCTTTTAATTGATCTAGAATCAAGTTTTTATTTAACACTGTTAAATTATTTACCACCTTCGGGGTTTCCATTTCATTGGTGTTGTTTACCACAGCACGTGCATTATCTTCCGAAGGACTCTCTTTACATTGCACTATAAAAAGGAGAAAGAATAGTGAAAAAAATAATTTCATAATAGATGGTTTAAACGCTATTAATATCCTTGGTAAGGACCTGCAAAAGCTATATAAGATCCGGTGTTAGAATATAGTTCGTTGATAATATGATAATGATATTCTTCTGCCCCATCTGTATATTGTGTTGTACTGGTATGCCCACCAGAGGCATCTAAATCTGTTGGATAAGTCCCTGTAGCATCACACTGTCTTCCATAAAGAAAAACACCGTCTAAAAGCACACCGACTAAATTAGAATCATCATTTGTAAATGCTTTAGGCTCTAAATGATAATGATACACTCCAGGTCCAATATGTGCTCCCGTCCAATCTAGACTACCTGCCGCCTGATCTAAAGCACCTGCTCCTTCTTGATCGTTAAATATAGAAGCACCGCTCACTGCAATGCCAATAGTATTTAATTCTGTATCTACAGTACTTCCTGATAAATCTGGTGTTGCATCAACAGTGATCGTAGTTGCATTATTATTACTAGACATAATACTTGGCGTAACCTGAACATCTGGTTCATCTAAATAAAGATCGTTACCCTCTCCCCAATATACGGTTTCATGATCTGGTAATCCTGTAGTTTCTATAACTACATTTGAGCCGTCTAAATAAATAGTTGTTGCTTCACTATTAAAGGCTGCGTAAGCAGCGTGTAATTCTGTTACTGTTTCTTCCTCTATTTCTTCAGACGCATCATCATCACTTGAACTATCGCTACTACAGGCCGTAAACGCAAATAATAAGCTTAAAACTCCTGTAACTGCAGGTGCATACGTAAATATTAAATTCTTTTTTCTCATGGTATTGTTTTAAAATTAGTACTAGTTGGGTTTAGTTTCGCTTAGGACGTTCTGGTCTTGGAGCATTTTTCATTTCTTCCTCCGTAATGAAACCATCTTCATCTGTATCTACCGCATCAAAATTATCTTTAAGAGGTCCTTTTATTTCATCTTTAGAAAGCTTACCATCCTCATTCTTATCCATTTTTTCAAGAAGCTCTGAAAAAGTGGGCGGCTTTTTTCCTTTTTCCTTCTCTTGTGCATTACCACAAGAAAACATTAATAAGAATACCCCCATTACACCTAATTGAATTACTTTATTTTTCATGTTTTTAATTTTTATTGCATTAATATCTATTTCAAATTTCAGAAAAAGAAGCATGTGAAATTTCATGAATCAACTAACAAAGCGTAATAATCTGTTAAACACCATTCCTAATCAGTAAATGAATATTTACAGAAAGTAATCGCCCTCAAAAACCATAATCCTCTAAATTTATTTTACTTTTATTTGCGGTATGAAAGCAACAAAAAGATTTATATTCCAGTCCTTATTATGGATAATTATATGGTTAGTACTGTGGATTACCCAAAGTTTTGATTTCGGTTTTTTTAGAGAAAACCTACTTTCTTTAATCTTTCAAATCCTCTTATTAGCGGGCCTAATCTATTTTGCAGCCCCAAAATTATTGTTCAAAAAGAAATACTTGTTATTCATGCTCTTTGGGCTTGCTGCAATAGTTTTAGGGAGCTATATAAGTTCTTCGCTTTTTTCATTGCCGCCACCGCGCATGCCACCACGAATGCCAGGAGCAGAAAATTTAATTAATCGAGTGCCTAGAGGTGGCGCTCCTTCAAAATTTTTAATTCACTTTTTACTCTTGGCCGTTTCTGCTGTATTAGGCACCTTTTTAGAGACCCTTTTTTATGCCCAAAAAAAAGAAGAAGAAACTATAAAAAACAATAATGAACGATTAGCAACAGAGCTTAAACTACTTAAGTCTCAGATCAATCCTCATTTTTTATTCAATACTTTGAATAATATTTATGCGTTATCGGCTATAAGTGCTACAAAAACACAAGAATCTATTAGCTATTTAGCCAATATGTTACGCTATGTACTTTATGATTGCGAACAGGCTTTTGTACCTTTAACAAAAGAAATATCATACATAGAAAACTATATTAAATTATTTACAACAAAGAGCAGTAAGAAATACCCAATTACCACTACCTATGAAATAGGTTCTAAAGGAATTTTGATTGCCCCCATGCTTGTAATTCCTTTTGTAGAGAATGCGTTTAAACACAGTAATATAGAAAAAGTTACGGGTACTTTTTTAAATATAAAAGTAATCAGTAAAATCGATGAAATTTATTTTGAGGTTGAAAATAGTAAATCTGAACTTGTAGAAAACAAAGATAAAGTTGGCGGTATAGGTCTAGAGAATGTTAAAAAAAGATTAGCTATTTTGTATCCTAATAAACACGAACTTACCATTGAAAATCTACCAGAGCGTTTTAAAGTAAGTTTAAAATTAAATTTATAATGAGTAAAATTAAATGTCTCGTCATAGATGATGAAGAATTAGCCAGAGCTTTAATCATAAAGTACATTTCAGATACCCCAAATTTAGAGCTAATCGGTGAATATGAAAACGCTCTGGAAGCCTTACCATTAATAAAGAATTCTTCTATAGATCTAATTTTTTTAGACATACAAATGCCCGCTATAAATGGAACCGATTTTGCCAAAATTATTGGTGTAGATACTAATATTATTTTCACCACGGCTTATACGGAATATGCTTTAGAGGGGTATGAACTAAATGTGGTAGATTATCTTTTAAAACCTATCACTTTTAATCGTTTTTTAACCGCCGTTAATAAAGTAAAAAGTAAAACTACACCCGTTGCAAGCATTGAAGACAGTATTACCGTAAAATCTGGCTATGATCTTTATAAGTTAAAGTATGCAGATATCTTGTATATAAAAAGTGATAGTGAGTACGTTACCTTTTACACGGAAAGTAAAAAAATAATGAGTTTGCAATCTTTAAAAGCCTTGCAAAAACAAATTCCAACGTCGCATTTTATGCGCGTTCACCGATCATATATAATCAATAAAACCAAGGTAACTTCTTTGAAAGGAAGAGATCTTTTTATAAATGAGACCTTAATTCCGATTAGTGATAGTTATTACGATCAAGTAAAATTAGAATTATTTCAATAGAATACGAATACCTGTTAATGCAAAAAAGCACTAGTTATAAGATATAACTAGTGCTTTTTTTATGTTTATATTTTTTCTATTCTTCTGGTGGAAATCCGTTGATCTCCTCAAAAACTTCATCAAAATTTTGACGTAAGTACGAATTTAGTTTAAGCTTATAATCATCCTTCAACCATTTCAGGAAATTAAAGGTACTACGGCTTATACATTTTGCATAACTCTGAATTCTATAATCAATATCCTCATCTAGCAATTTAGCTAAACCTAAGGCATCATAGACATCTTCGCTATTTTCTATGCAAATTCTACCATGCTGTTCTATAGAGCGCTCGAGTACCACTTTAGAAGATTCTCCTTTATAGGTAGCATCCGTATATACTTCTTTAATATCAAAATATACTTCTTCTGACTTTGCGAATTGTGCCCGAATTTCTTCGGCCATCTCATGCCTAAAGTTACTTTCTATATCTTCATCATTCTGAAGACGCTCCATGTAGAAATTAGGAGACTTGAAAATCATTTGCCAATCTAAATCTGCTCCCCAAGGACCAAATCTATGGTAGTTATTCCCTAAATCTATTACTTTAAAAGAAGATTTGTTATTAAGGATACGTGATCCACGACCAATCATCTGGTAGTACAACGTAAGAGATTTTGTTGCTCTATTTAGAATAATAGTATCTATCGTAGGTTCATCAAAACCCGTGGTTAAAATACTTACAGAAGAAAGAATAGCATCTGGAGTTTCTTTAAACCATTTTAAAATTTGCTTACGCTGTTTTTTTGTCGCCGTATTATCTAAATGCATTACAGGTAAACCCGCTGCTTTAAAGGTATAATAAATCTGAATAGACGTATTAATACCATTATTAAAGATTAGTGCTTTTTTCCCTTTAGAATGTTTTAAATACGCTTGCAAAGTTTTATCCAACATTGCAGGACTGGTATAGAGATCTTCCGATGATTTAACCGTATAATCTCCATTTGAACCCACCTCAAGAGAGGTTAACCCCATATCATACTGATATACTTCAGCACGTGCTAAAAATTCATTCTCAATTAAAGATTGAATTGACTCCCCTGTGATCAACTCATCATAATTATCTTTCATCGGAAGTTCTTTACTAGAACTTAACGGGGTTGCCGTTACTCCTAGAACAAAAGAATTTTCGAAAAATTTAAATAACTTGGTGAATGAATTGTAATGCGCTTCATCAATAATAACTAAACCAATATCCGAAATATCTAATTTACCATCATTTAAACGATTGTTTAAGGTCTCTACCATTGCTACAAAGCAAATATATTGATCTTGATCGTCTAAGTTAGCCTTACTATTTACCACTTTATTAGGTACACCAAAATTAGTAAGCATAGTAGATGTTTGATTACACAGCTCTACACGGTGCGTCATCACTAATACCTTCTTCTTATGGTTTTTCAAATACTGCCGAACCATTTCGGAGAAAATAACGGTTTTCCCTCCACCTGTAGGCAATTGATACAGCAAGTGATAATTATCTGCCGCGGTATCAAATTTTTCAAAGATTTTGTTGATCGCTCCCTGCTGGTAGCTATACAGTTCTTTATCTGATTTTTTTTCTTGCAATCCTGTTGCTGTCTCCGTCATAAATATCCTTTTCTAGGGGGAGCACAAAATTAAAGCCTTTAAGAGGGCTTTACAAATTATTGCTGAAAAACAATTGAGTTTTTTGATTAAAAGTAAGCTTAACTAGATGAAAGTTTTACAAAATTAAGCGCCTTTCCCTAATTTACGTAATGCTACCCATTGTTTGAGCATATCACGTGAATCACAAGCAGGATATCCTAGTACCGTTTTTCCGGCTTGAACATCACCCATAACTCCAGACCCAGCTCCTACCGTTACACCAGAATGCAAGGTAGTATGGTCTTTTATAGAAGCACTACCTCCAATAATGACACCATCACCTAAAGTAACAGAACCGGCTAAACCACTATGACCCGCCATAATACAAGAACGCCCTAAGACAGAGTTGTGTCCTATTTGTACGAGATTATCAATTTTAGTACCATCACCAATGATGGTAGAACTGAATTTTCCACGGTCTACACAAGAGTTAGCACCTATTTCTACGCCATTACCAATTACCACATTTCCTATCTGAGGAATTTTAACCAGTCCTCTACCATCCGGACTAGGTCTAAAACCAAAACCGTCTGCTCCAATGCTTACATTCGTATGGAAAATACATTGGTGGCCTATTTGCGTACGCTCTCTAATTACCGTACCAGACCAAATAACGCATGCCATTCCTATAACACTATCATCCATGACCGTTACATTCGGGTAAATAACCGTACCATCACCAATACTTACATTTTTTCCGATATAAACATTAGCCCCTATTTGCACATTTTTTCCAAGGATAGCTGTAGCATGTACCACGGCACTAGGGTGAATTTCTTCTTCGAGTATTGGGTTTCCTGGATTGAAAAATTCCAGAATTTGAGCCATGGCCAGATCAGCACACTTTACTTTTATAAGTGCTCTATTGTCTCCAGGCTGGAGTTCTATTTTTTCATCGATAACCGCAACAGAAGCCTTTGACAAAGGCCAAAGCTTAGCGTATTTTCGATTTCCGATAAAACTGATGTTATGTTTTGTTGCTTTTTCTAATTGCTCGGGAGCAGTAATTTCATTTGAAGTATTCCCTAAAATAACTCCGTTGATAACAGCATTAATATCTGCTATTGTGAATGATTTCATTAAGTATAATAAGATTGGTTGGAGCTAAATATAGGGATTATATTCTTACTTCTTCTTATTTCTCTTATTATAGTTCTTATCTCCCTTAGTTTTAGGCTTCTTATATTTTTTAGCGATAATGCGCTGGTAAGAACCTCCTTGATTTGTTTTTTTATTCTTCTCTTTCTTTTCATGAAAGCTACCCTGAGAAGCTAGTGTCGTTTGGTTGGGATTATCTGTCTCAATAATTCTAGGGCGCTCCTCCGCTATGAGTTCTTCTGAGATTTCTACATTTTCAGGAATTGCCAGCAACGGAATTTTATAATCCATTAAAGTTTCAATATCATCTTTAGAAGGCTCTTCTTTTTCTGTATAAAATAAAACAGAATTACCTTGGTGCTCTGCCCTACCCGTTCTACCAATTCTATGCATGTAGTTTTCAGGGTAATTTGGCGTATCAAAGTTGATTACGTGCGTAATTTTATCTAAATCTAAACCACGTGCCATAACATCGGTAGTTACCAGAATACGATTCTGACCTTCATCAAACTGACGAATGGAGCGCATTCTATAGTTTTGAGACTTATTGGAGTGAATTACACAAGATTCGCTTCCAAAAGCCTCCTCCATTTCTTCAAAAACCTTGTCTGCAAAACGCTTATTACCAACAAAAACTAATACTTTTTTGAAGGTATCCTTATCTTTTAATAAGCGAATCAATAAATTTACTTTGGTATAAAAATTAGGAACCGCGTAGCATACCTGTGCAATATTCTCTAACGGAGTACCACTCACTGCAATAGAAACTTTTTCTGGCGCAACGAAAAAATCATCGATAAGTGCATCTACATCACTCGTCATCGTCGCAGAAAACATAATATTTTGTCTTCTTGCTGGTAGTAAATCAAAGATATTTATCAGTTGGAATCGGAATCCTAAATCCAACATCACATCTACTTCATCAATTACTAATTTTTTTACTTCTTTTAATTTTACAGCTTTAGAAAGGGCCAGATCATACAATCTTCCTGGTGTTGCCACCAAAATATCTGTTCCTTGAACGCATTGTTGTTTTTGCGTATTAATATTAACACCACCATACACACCTAAAACACGGACATTGATATATTTAGCAAAGCTTTCAATATTCTCCACCACTTGTAATACTAATTCTCTTGTTGGAACTAATACTAAAACTCTAGGATATACTTGCTTAGAAAAACCTAATTCTTGTAATATTGGCAGCATGTAAGCCATTGTTTTCCCAGTACCTGTTTGTGCAATTCCAACAATATCTTTCCCTGACATAACCACAGAAAAAGCCGCTTCTTGTATAGGTGTTGGTGTTGAAAATTTTAAATCTTCAATTGCGTAATTTAATTGTTTTTTTAAATTGAAATCTTCAAAAGAACTCATGGGAAAACTTGTTTATTTTTGCAAAGGTATGGTATTCTGCTTTGCTATTGCCAAGCAACTTAACATACCTATCTTTGCAAGATAAAAATATAATTTGCATCCAAAAAATTTACACCACGCTCCATACGATTTTCAGACCTTAAAAAACAGTTTTGAACCTCTAGCTGAATTTATTATTCTAAATAAATTTAATGTAGAAAGTATCGATTTTTCAAATCCGGATGCTGTATTGGCCCTCAATAAAGCCCTCCTAAAACATCATTACAAGGTACATTCTTGGAGCCTTCCTAAAGGATACCTATGCCCGCCAATACCAGGGCGGGCAGATTATATACATCATATAGCTGATTTACTTTCTTCTGATCCTACTATAAAAAAAGTGAAAGGTTTAGATATCGGTACTGGAGCAAATTGTATTTACCCAATTCTTGCCACACAAATTTATGGGTGGCATATGATAGGGAGTGATATAGACCTTACAGCCATTAGCGCTGCACAACAAAATGCAGCAGAATTTAAAGACCATATTCAAATAAGAGCACAAGAATCTAATGCCGATATTTTTAACGGAATTATAAAGGAAGGAGACTATTTTGATTTTACCATCTGTAATCCTCCTTTCCATGCTTCTGAAAAAGAAGCGTATGCGGGAACACGAAGAAAACTCAAGAATCTACATACCCATGCGGACTTTAAATTAAATTTTGGTGGACAAGCAAATGAACTTTGGTGTAATGGTGGTGAAGCATTATTTATTAAAAGAATGATCAAGCAAAGCCTGCTATTTAAAAAACAAGTAGGTTGGTTTACTTGCTTAGTTTCTAAGAGTGAAAATTTACCGAAAATACATAAGCAATTACATAAAGCAAATGCGCATTATAAAACGGTAGAAATGGAGCAAGGAAATAAAAAAAGCAGATTTATTGCCTGGCAATTTATCGCTTAAAATTCGCCTCTTAAATTTCATCAATCTTATAAATCACGTAATTTTACCAAATAGATTTTTATTTTATGTCAATTATTGAATACAAAGCACAACTACTTCCTAATTTAAAAAAATACTTTGGTTACGATAGTTTCAGGCCACAGCAAGAAGCCATCATATCTGCAGTACTAAATAAACAAGATGCTTTAGTAATCATGCCTACAGGTGGCGGAAAATCTATTTGCTTTCAACTGCCTTCTTTACTATTCCCAAAAACTACTTTAGTGGTTTCTCCATTAATCGCTTTAATGAAAGATCAAGTAGATGGTTGTAACGCCAATGGGATTGCAGCAGCTTATTTTAACAGTAGTCAATCTAGTGAAGAGCAACAAGAAATTATAGATAAGATTGTAAAGTCAGAATTAAATCTAATTTATGTAGCTCCTGAGAGTATGCCTGCTTTAGATAATATTTTGAACGAAACCTATATAAGTTGTATTGCTATAGATGAGGCCCATTGTATTTCTTCTTGGGGACATGATTTTAGACCCTCGTATCAACAGCTAGGCTTTTTGAAAAAGAAAATGCCTAATACCCCTATTGTAGCGTTAACCGCAACTGCAGATAAAGCTACACGTTTAGATATTGTGACGCAATTAGCGATTCCACATGCAGAACAATTTATTACTTCTTTTGATCGTAAAAATATAAGTCTAACAGTTAGACCGGCCGATAGTCGGGTAGAGCAAATTCTTAGTTTTATTGGAAAAAGACCAAATTCTTCTGGAATCATTTATTGCCTGAGTAGAAAAACTACAGAACAATTGGTGAGTAAATTAAAGGCAAAAGGCTTAAAAGCTGATGCCTACCATGCCGGACTTACTTTTGATGAACGTACAAAAGTTCAAGAAGATTTTATATTTGATAAAACCAAAATTGTCTGTGCTACTGTTGCTTTTGGAATGGGAATAGATAAATCTAATGTACGTTGGGTTATTCACTATAACATGCCTAAAAACATTGAAGGTTATTACCAAGAAATTGGCCGTGGTGGCCGTGATGGGATGGCGGCAAGCGCACTGCTCTTTCATAGTTACGCTGATGTAATACAATTAAGGAGATTTACAGAAGGGGCTTCTAACCAAGAAGTTCAAATTGCAAAATTAGAGCGCATGAAGCAATTTGCGGAAGCAACCACATGCCGACGAAAAATTCTTCTGAGTTATTTTGGGGAACTACTCGCCGAAAACTGCGGCAATTGCGATGTTTGCAAAAGTCCGCCGCAAGTATTTGATGGCACTATAATTGCCCAAAAAATATTATCTACCATTGCTAGGGTAAAAGAATCTGAAGCGACTGGTGTTATTATTGATGTGCTCCGAGGCGCTAAGAACGCTACAATTATTGAAAAAGGTCTAGAGGGAGTTAAAACTTATGGAATAGGACATGATACTTCCTGGAAAGATTGGCAGCATTATATCATTCAACTTATTAACCAAGGTTATGCAGAAATTGCCTTTCAAAATCACAATGCTTTACAACTCACCGATTTTTCTAAAAACGTGCTTTTCAAAGCCGCTAAAGTTTCTTTGACAAAACCAATTGAAGCGCTGGAGAAAATTGGTAATCCAAAGGAGAAATCTGTTAAAAAGAAAAAAACGGGCGATTTATTTGAGCGTTTGCGCCTCCTAAGACATAAAATTGCTTTAGAAGAAGATATCCCCGCTTATTTGGTGTTTAGCGACGCTACCTTACAAGCTATAGAACAAGCTAGACCACTATCCGATGATGAATTTCTAGAAATAAGTGGTGTTGGGCAGCGAAAATTAGAAGTATATGGGGACCTCTTTATCAAAGAAATCATCGCTTTTAACAAGGAGAAGAAAGCTAAAAAATCGGACACCCATAAAGTAACTTATGAGCTATACCAACAGGGATTAACAATTGATGAAATTTCTGAAAAACGAAATTTAAAATCGCCTACCATATATTCACATATCGCGAAGCTATACGGAGAGGGCAAACCTATCAATATTTTTGATTTTGTAAGTAAGAATGAAGTTGAAGCTGTAAAAAAGGCGAAAATAATACTAGAAGAACCTGCTGCGTTAAAGCCTTATTTTGATCATTTTGAAGAACAAATAGATTATTTCAAAATACGATTAGCTCTGGCAGTACTTGACAAAGAGAAATAAAAAAAGGGTGTTCAAATGAACACCCTTTTTTTATATGATTTTTTATAGTCTGTTTATACTTTCTTGACTCTTACAGCATTCATTCCTTTCATGCCTCGCTCAAGTTCAAATTGAACCATGTTGTTCTCTTTGATCTCTTCAAGACACCCTTGAACGTGTACAAAGAATTTCTCTTGAGTTTCTGAATCTTTAATAAATCCGTATCCTTTAGAATCGTTGAAAAATTCAACACGACCTTTACGTACTGGATCTATTTCTTCGTCACTTTCTTCCTTCTTAGGTATACCTAGAACAATACTCTCAGCGTCTACTTTAACTTTCTTTGATGGATCCGGTGGCGTATCTACTAAATGCCCGTTCTCATCCACGTAAACAAACATGCTATCTTGCTCTCCGCTTGCTTTACGTTGCTCTTTTTTCTTAGCCTTTTCTTCACGTTTTTTTAAACGCTTCTTCTCTCGTTCTTTTTTACCAAAGGTTTCTTGTGCTCTCGCCATTAAAATTATAAGTTTAAATTAATATAAGACTTGCTTGTGATAAGCCGTCGTGGAGTTATTGAAATTCAAAATGAACGATTGGTAAATATGATTTGCCTAATAATCTATAAAGAAGTTGCAACAACGCGCAGATAATGAGCTGTTTTATAACTCTCAATGCTTATGCAAAGATAGGTAGCTTTTTTTGATATAAAAAACAGAAAATGAAAAGGATATAAAATAATTGATAATAATGGTGCTTTAACGCCTTACAATGTGTATGTATTTTTAGAATTGTTAATTTTAAGTGAAGAGATTCTTAAATAAATAACAATACGTCGTTTCAAAGTTATATTTTAACTAATTTTACCCTATCATACACAACAATGTAACACTGTGTACGTTAGAAAAATATAATTTAATAAACTTTCAGGGTTATGACGTATTTATCTCCAGAAATTGAAGCATTAGCAAAAAGAAAAGAAGCACCTTCTTTAATTAAGAAAGAAAATTCTTGTGGAATTTTTCAAGATTACGGTAAAGAAACTACTTCAAGTACTTTAGAGCTAAATTCGAAGCAATAAGATTATTGCGCTATCTTATTTAGCAGCCATTGATAATCTTCCCATGTATCTATATCCGTATGTTTAGCGGCACTATCAATACTGAGTGTATTTTTATCAATCAAAAGCTTTTGTGCGCCAGAATCTTGATTCAAACCCGCTAGAACACTAAAATGTTTTTTTGTAAATAAGGCAGGCACCCCCTTCTTTGAACCATAATTAGTAGCTACGCAATCTGATTTTGTTTCTTGATATGTAGTGATGAGTTGATTGTAAAATGTTGCATCCATTAAAGGTTGATCTGCTAATCCAATTAATATAGCCTCATAGTTTTGTGATAAACTACCTATATATTCTACTCCTTTAGCTATTGAACTCCCCAAACCTAAATGCCATTCTTCATTCCTTACAATAGAAACTTTTTTTAACGTTGTAGCAGCTAGAATAGTATCATAATTAGCTCCCATTACGACAAAAACTTCAGCTACCTTACTCGACTTTGCGTTTTTAACAGCGTGTTCTAACAAGGTGGAATCCTTATAAGGTAACAATTGCTTTATATGATCTTTCATTCTAGAAGATGCTCCTGCGGCTAATAGTAACAATGCTATTTTCTGCATCAATTAGAATATTGATTTAGTTTATCCTTTAGGAACATAGGATTTTCCTTCCGCACTACCGACATAATCTCTGCTAAAATAGAAAGGGCAATCTCTTCCGGCGTCACAGATCCTATATTTAAACCCGCAGGTCCATAGATAATGCCTATAAAATCTTCTGAAACCTCTGGATTCTTATCTATAATTTCATCAAGCAGCTTTTCTCTGCGGTGCATAGGCCCCAAAATCCCAACATAGGCAGGAGTACTATATTGTAGGGCTTGTAGAAACAACAGGTCTTTAGCATAACTATGATTCATTAACACAACAGCTGTTTGTGCATCTAGTTCACTTGCGTCGTAATTTTCAGGCGTAATTTGCTCAAAAGCAGAACTACCAGGAAAATCCGACATTGTTTTAGCTTCTAAAGGATGTGCCACTATATGTACCTCCCAACCCATTAAATGAGCCATACTAGATAATATGACAGCATCATGCTCCGTTCCGATGATTAGTAATTTAAAACAAGGAGACATCCGCTCTTCTAAACTTTTGCAATCTGTATTCAAAGGATGTTTCAAACTCACCGGATACGTACTACTTTGAAATTGCACCTTGGTTCCTAAGCCAATTTCTTGTATAACTTCTTTTTTATAATACGAAGTAATTTTAAAACTGAGCCGATCCTTAAGCGCGTTATGGAAGGTTTCTATAAATAAGTTCGAGAGATTAAAAGGTTCTATTAATATATATAAGACTCCCTCACACCCCAGACGGTATCGTCCATCGTAGGTCATCATTTTAGGAATAGTTGTTTCAAATACAGATTGTGCTTGTAGTTGTATTTCCTTTTCTACACAACCACCACTTACCGCACCTACCATTTCTCCATTAGCCAACAAAAGCATGCGCACACCTGGTTTTCTATAGGATGAACCCTCCAAGGCAACTACAGTCGCTAAAACACTTTTTATATCTTTTGCCTTTGCTGCTACATGAGCGGCTACTATTTTTTTAAATTCATGCGTCATAAAAATACCTGTAATTTCTTTTTAATACGTAAGGGTACTAAATTATCATTATCTCAAATTACAAAGACTATGATGGCATACTCTTTGAGTCAATCTTTGAATAACCGACGTACAAGATATTGAAAATACGAAGTGATTTCATTCTTACTGCGCGATATATAAGGTTTTAACATACATTTAATATGAAGCTCACAGAAGATGTCAGAATAAATCTTAACAATGTTTAACAGTTAATCAAAAACATATATATAATTTTGTAGCACAATAAGCGTTATAACGCTTGAACATTTAAAAAATTGAAAATGAATAAAATATTGAAGTCGTCATTTTATCTTATAGCATTATTTACCTTGTTTTCTTGTGGAAACGCAGAGAACGATGTTTTCTTTAATCCGAGTACCGGTTCTGATTTAGGACAAGGTTCTACAGTAGATCCGTGTTTAGATTTAGGCACTAGTCAACTTACCTTATCTATTCAAGATCAGTTTACAACCTTACCAGGAAAAGTTTCTATATTCTTTAAAGTGTCTGATACCGAAGGAAATCCAGTACCTGGTTTAACCGCCAATCAATTTACCATTTACGAGCAAGGTAGAAATGATGATTGTTTTAATAAGATATCTACATCTGAAGCACAAGCAAGAATTTCTCCTAACGCTCAGATTTTCAACAATAGCACCTTATTAGTATTAGATTTAAGTAATAGTGTTTTAAGCAGCAGTTTACAAGAACTAAAAACGGCTTCTGTTAGTTTTATTAATAACGTAATGCCTGAAATAGAAACTGCATCTAACAAAATGGCGATCTATTGGTTTGACGGCGAAGATGAACTTCACCTATTAAATGATCTAACAGCTTCTAAAGAAGAGTTGATTGCTTCTATAGACGGAATTACCAATGATATAAGCAATGACCCTTCAACAGACCTTTATGGTGCTGTAATTAAATCTACAGAGAAAGCAGAAAAATTAATCAATGACACTAAAAATAATGACATCATTGGTGCTGCATCAATTGTAATCTTTACAGATGGTACAGATCAAGCCTCTCGCTATACTGAGAAAGCTGCTTTAGATAAGGTTAAAAATGCAAGCTTAAATATTTCTTACTTCACTATTGGTTTAGGAAGCGAGATTGATACTGAGGTTTTATCGAGTATAGGAAAAACGTCTAGTGTGTTTGCTGGTAATAAAGCCGAATTAGAAACAACCTTTAACAATATCTCTTATTTAGTATCACAACGAGCAAATAGCTTCTACTTATTTGAGTACTGTAGCCCAAAACGTGATGGTAGTGGCGAGAACAACTTAGCCATACAAGTAACATCAGGTAGCTTACAAGGAGCTGTTCAAACAAAATTTAATGCAAAAGGTTTTACAGGCGGTTGCGAATAACTATCAGATTAACAATATTTTACAAGGCCACCCTATTTGAGTGGCCTTTGTTTTTTTAAATTAAGACGTCTTTTTTTGAATTTTCATCGTAGATAATAAGCATAGAATGAAATTGTTTATTAGAAATAACTAAAAATTATAAAATGAAGAAATTATCTGTAATCACTATTGTATCGATTGTTGCTTTAAGCTCATGTGTATCTAAGAAAAAATATGTAGCCTTAGAGTCTGATTTAAATAACACAAAAAGTATCTTAACTAAAACTCAAGTTGAAAAAGAAGATCTTGAAGCTAAGATGACTAAAATTGAAGCTAGAGTTACTGAGTATAATGATAAAATAAATTCATTAAAAGAAGTAAACGATTCTCAATATAGTTCTGTAGATGATATTGCTGTAATGAGCAACAACACTAAAGAAAAAATGAAAGCTACTCTAAGTAAAGTAGATCCTGCTCTTTTAGCGAATGCTAAAACAATGGAAGACTCTATCAACTTAGCTATTTCTTATAATTTAAAGAAATCTATTTCAGATGATGAGGATGATGTAAATATCGATATCGATAAAACTGTTGTTATGATTAATATCTCTGATAAATTACTTTTTAACAGTGGTAGTTACACAGTAAGTAACAAAGCAAACAATATCCTTAAGAAAATTGCTGATGTAATTAATTCTGAGCCAAGTATGGAAGTAATGGTTGAAGGTCATACTGATTCTAGAACTATTCAAACTCCAATGTTTCAAGATAACTGGGATTTAAGTGTAAAAAGAGCAACATCTGTAGTACGTATTTTACAAAATAAATACAAGGTTGCTCCAGAAAAATTAATTGCTTCTGGTAGAAGTAGCTACTTACCTTTAGTAGAAAATGATTCAAAAGAAAATAGATCTAAAAACAGAAGAACAAGAATAGTAATTATTCCTAACTTAGATAAGTTCTTCGCTTTATTAGATTCTGAAGGTCTTTAATAAAGTTTAAATATATCACCAAAAAAAGGGGATGCTTCACAGCATCCCCTTTTTTTATTTATACGTTTCTAGGTAGGGTATTTAAGTTTATAGTTGTTTTATATATAAAGGATGCCCCCCGACACCTTGCCTACTTAACATATTTAGCTATGTAACACTTAAAAAGAAATCTTATGAATGTTATGTACCAAATTATAGAACAGAGTTCATTACACGGAATGCCCGTTTGGGTTAAAGCATTTGCTATAGCACTATTTGCTTTTATTACACTCTTACTTATTTCTATGCTTGTTTTACTTCTCTTAAATATGACCAGTGTAAGTGTAACATTAGGTTATTTGTACGAATAGGCTATTTTAGGATTATAGCATTCTTAAACGAGGTTGCCTTTGATTGCAAATCAATCAAATACCCATTTACCACAGCATACATGATTTTTCCATTTTTTTCTAAGAAGAATGATGGATTAACACCTATTGCTAATCTCAAATTAGCAGGAGCTTTGTAGCTACCTCTTGTAATATTTAATGGCAAAGGAGATTCCATAATTTTTTCCGGTATTCCGTTTACAGAAACAAATAAGTACCCCTGCTTTAATAATTCAAAAGTATCTAACTTTAAAAACTCTGTCATGGAAGAAATTTTATTAGGATAAACTTTTCCTAAGGTTGCCGTATACCCCTTAGCATCAAAAGTCTCATATCCATAATACGTAGATAAATCTCCTTGTTCTACAATACTACTAGAAATCCAAAAATCATTATGATTTGGCTTATCATTTTCAAATCTCTGAATACCCAAATCTAGAGTGTATTCCTTTCCTAACAGCTTATAAGTAAGGTCTTCAATTTTTAGATCGAAAAGCTTACGGTCATTTTCCGGTATTTTCTCATAATCAGCTATAGCTATTTCCGTATAGCTTTTATTAGATATTGTATAGATTGCAGACAAAATAGAAACGTAATTAAGTTTTCTAATTTCTTGCTTTTCGGTATCCTTATTAAAGCCTCCTGATTCTATTAAAATAGCACTTGTACCCCATTTCTGAATATTATCACCAAATGCTCTAGGCTCAAAATCATCATTATACCTCCCTACTTGACCTGGAGCATAATTTTGAATAATCTTATTCATATAAACAATAATTTTCATAGCATTCGCACGCACATCATTTATATCTTTTTCATAATTATAAGCTGGTGCTAAATAAGAAATTGTAGCTGGTTTCTCTGTTCGCTCAGCATTATAATAAGTACTTTGATCGTGTAGATTAAAACCAAAATCTGCATCTAAGCTATCACGTACTCTTTTAAGTGTTCTGCCTTCTGGTGATTGTAGTGCAAGAGCATCTCTATTAATATCTATTCCTAAGGTATTTCTACGCGTATATACTTCTGCCCCATCAGGATTTAGCATGGGCAGAAAATGAAGGGTTAGATTACGTAATATAGAGGCCTTTTCTTTTTGAAAGTCCTTACTGTCTAAAAAATTAAGAATATCAAAAATGGCCTGTGTAGCCGTTGGCTCATCGCCATGCATTTGAGACCATAAAAAAACATTGGTTGCTCCGCTCCCTACACTTATTAAAGATAAAGGTCTACCTTCTATAGATTCTCCTACCTTAGTTACGGTATATCCTTCTTTCGCTTTAAACTTCGCTATTAGAGGTTGTATATCGTGGTGTTTGATTCTTCTTTTAGCTAAACTAGATTCCTTATAAGCATCATATGTATCATAAAGCGCCGAAGTTATATCTGCTTGCTTTTCTGTATTTTCTTTTAGCGTAGTTTCTGCCATTTTTGATTGACAAGAAGCTGATAAGCTCATTATGAATGAGATGAAGAGAATGTATAATTTCATATTTTTAATTTTCAGGGACAGGTTTAAATTCTAATTTTTTAGTTGCTTTACGCACTTTTTTCATGAAACGCTCTCCTGGATCTGTTTTTACCGTTCGGTATCCCGCATCCGTTTCGAGCCATAGCTCATGGCCTTCAAAATTAGTATATTCATAATGACCAATAACATAGTCTATATCATATTTATCTTTTAAATATTTTACTAACCATATATTGGATTTCAATTGCTTTCTAGATAATGGTAAATCTGTACCACCACCCACGTTTTCTACACCAATTGCACAATGGTTTAATCCTATGACATGCCTTGCCATTTGGTTCTCCGGCATTAATTGATAAATAGTCCCATCTTGGTCAATTAAAAATTGAGAAGAAACATTTAATCCGCTTACATTTTCTAAATCAGGCCTCCAATTGGGTAATTTAGCACTGTAAAAAGCATCATATGACCCCTTTAAAGTAGGAATGACCGTCCAATGAAGAACAATCATTTTTGGACTTATTTTTGAGGTAGTAGCTTCTAAACCATACCTATCTTTCATATACTCTAGTGTTAATTGTTCTCGCTCCGCATCAAAAACAATAGGTTTTTCTATTATCGTTTTTTCTACCACACATGAGGTCATTGCAAGAAACAACAATCCACACAAAAAATAATTCTTCATTAGCTCAACTCCTATTTAATATTAAAAAACTAAAATTAACGAATAGCCGCAGACAAAAGAGTACTATCTTCTTCTTTTAAATAAAAAATAGTAAGTTTTTTTCTACCCCACTCCTTTGCTTTTTTTTTATTAGTTCCCATATACACATCTATCTTATTTCGATGTCTAAAATGCATTTTATCTTTTACTAAAAAAGTATCTGGAAAAGTATCTATTCTAACCATGGTGTTGTATTTTAATCCTTTTCGCATTAAATCTCGAGAAACCGCTATGCTTTTCATCCCAGGCTTTAAGGTATCTCCCCAAGCGGCTATATTCGCATTTTTGGCTGTAGTCTGTGAAGGCAAAGAATTATACGCAGTTACCGTTACCTTCAAAGGCTGCCAATCATGCAAATCTAATTTTTGCTTTTCTTCCTGCTTACAGCTTGCCAATAAAAATAAAACTACTACTACATAATAACATTTTTTTAAAACCATCATTAGTAATTTTTAATTTGGGAGTTTACACTTTTCGTAAACAGCATTCTATACATATGATTATAGCATTAACCCATTTTTACCGCAATAAAGCACTTCTTCTTTTATACCTCTTGCAACCGCGTTACACTATAAAATCAATATACATACACTTGTTATATTCTAGCTCACTAAAGCCTTATTTATTAGCTATATTTATACGTTAATTAAAGATACAATAAATCTACAAATCCGTTTTCAATGAAAATTTTCAAAAGAATTCTCATCATACTTGCCCTTGCACTGCTTGTCATTGGCTACTTAAATTATCCTAAATTAAATTTAATCGCTGGTTTTGCTTCAAAAAACATGGCCTCAAATGTTTTTATAAGTGATAGAACTCCAGAATCTGTAGCCGAAAATGATAATAACGTTCCCCTTATTAAATTAGCTAAAGTAGAACTTAGCGCTAAAAGTGCTATAGGTACTATATTTGGACTAATGCCAAGGAAAACAGTTTACAGAGAAGGCTTAGGATGTGTCTTAGTAAATGAATCTTATGATGAAAACCAGCCGTACCTGCAACCTAATAGAACTAACACCAGTACATCTGAATATCCTTTTGAAGTTAAACTAGGGACTGATAGTTTATTGACAAATGTAAATTTCACAAAACTACAGGCAGCCCTAGAACATGCTTTTTCTGAACCAGCTATAAAAAAAACAAGAAGTGTTCTAATCTACCACAAAGGTCAGATTATTGGAGAGAAATATGCAAAGGGCTTTACAAAAGAGTCCAAAATCTTAGGCTGGTCTATGACTAAAAGTGTACTAGCAACTTTATATGGAATGCTTGAATATCAAGGAAAAATAGATTTAAATGCCCCTGCTCCTATTGCTGAATGGCAAAAGGATGAACGAAAAAATATTACCCTGAACCACCTGTTACGAATGCAAAGCGGATTAGATTGGGAAGAGAACTATACCCGAATATCTGATGTCACTAAAATGTTATTTTTAGCTAATGATATGACGAAAATGCAAGCAGAAAAAGAAGCTATCGCTAAACCAACAGAAATCTGGAATTATTCCTCAGGAACTACAAATTTACTATCGGGCATTTTAAGAGATCGGTTTACTAATCGACAAGAATACTTAGATTTTCCATATAAAACACTCATTGATAAAATAGACATGCACTCTATGTTATTAGAAGCAGATATGGACGGTAATTATGTAGGCTCTTCTTATGGATGGGCAACTACACGTGATTGGGCTAAATTTGGGATTCTTTACCTCAATAAAGGTAACTGGAATGGAACGCAATTGTTTGATGAAAATTGGTCAAAATACGTAGCAACTCCTACAAAAAATTCAGAGGGCGTTTATGGAGCACATTTTTGGCTAAATGCTGGTGGAAAATTCCCGGATGTACCTAGAGACATGTATTCAGCCAATGGCTTTCAAGGACAATATGTCTTTATCGTGCCTTCAAAAGATTTAGTCGTAGTACGCATGGGACTTTCTGAAAACCCAATTTTTGATGTGAATGAATTTTTAAGTGAAATTATTAAAGCTATACAGGAATAAGTACAGCGTTCTATGTGGTTAAAAACAATTTTCAAGCGCTATACCACAATTATCCCTAAGTTGACAACAATAGTTACAAGAACCCTAATTTGAAGTGTATATTTACTATGTAATAAAGAAATTAGATTAGTTTTTCATTTTCATATAGTGTTCTCGTAAAAAGAGCTTTAACCAATGGTTAAAGCTCTTTTTTAATATATACTACTAGTAAATTTTACTTCGTTTGAACAATATGTGCATTTGCCATAAATGCATCTTGCATTCTAGTCATTCGCTCATCAAACTCAGTTCCAAAAACAATGTATTGACATTTTTCTAAACTCTCTGGTGTTCTAATTAAATCTGAATAAGAACTTGCTTTAATTAAAAATTCAGCATCTTCTACCATGAACATTTTTAGAGCTCCAAGATTAATACCGTTGAGGTAAAATATTTTATTTAAACGTTTTGGTGTCGCTATTACCACATCTACCCCGTCATATATATCTGCACGCTGGTCCTCTATGCTTTGTTCATCGTAAGCACAGTACACCCGAATATCCATTCTTCTAGTGTATTTTTCAAACTCTGCCGCTAATTCTAAGGCCGATTTTTTATCTTTTACAAAGATTAAGGCTCTAGGAGCATCTTCAAAAGCTTTGCATTCTAACTTTTGAAGTACAGCAATAACAATAGCTGTTGTTTTTCCCGCACCTTCTGGAGCAATTCCAAAAACACTTGCTCCTCCTTTTATTTTAGAAAGTACCGCTTTTTGAAAATCGGTATACTGGGTAATTCCTTGATTTTCTAAGACCTCTTTTAATTCTGGCTGTAACTTTTTGAACGACATAGTTTGTTGTATTCGAAATATATTTTTTAATCTTTTTAAGCTAAATAACATCTTTTAAAACCTACACCACATAAAATGATAGGTTCACAACAATAGTTTTAAAAAGATGCAAAACTACTATACTTTAGCAGTGTTACAAAAACAGAATAAAATTTTTCATTTTCATATAGTGTTCTCGTAAAAGGCCTTTTCTTCACTGAATAGGTCTTTTTTAATTTCTGAAAATAAAATAAACTTTAAACTATTGTTTTCCTCTCCTTATGGAATCCATTTGTTTTTACCAAAATCTGGTTTACGCTTTTCCAAAAAGGCATTTCTACCTTCTTTCGCTTCTTCTGTCATATAGGCTAAACGTGTAGCTTCTCCTGCAAATACTTGCTGCCCTACCATACCATCATCTGTTAAATTCATAGCAAATTTAAGCATCTTAATAGAGGTTGGCGATTTTTCTAAAATCTCTTGCGCCCACTGGTACGCAGTATCTTCTAGCTCATCATGAGGGATAACAGCATTTACCATTCCCATGTCGTAAGCCTCCTGTGCCGAATAGTTTCTTCCTAAAAAGAAAATTTCACGTGCTTTTTTCTGACCTACCATTTTTGCCAAGTAAGCAGAACCATAGCCACCATCAAAACTAGTGACATCTGCATCGGTTTGCTTGAATATAGCATGTTCTTTACTTGCCAAGGTTAAATCACACACCACATGTAATGAATGACCACCACCTACGGCCCAACCCGGAACAACAGCGATGACTGCTTTTGGCATAAAACGAATTAATCTTTGTACTTCTAATATATTTAAGCGATGCATACCATCTTCACCTACATAACCCTGATGGCCCCTAGCTTTTTGATCTCCACCACTACAGAAAGAATACACGCCGTCTTTTGTAGATGGCCCTTCTGCCGTAAGTAAAACAACCCCTATTGAGGTATCTTCTTGAGCATCGTAAAATGCTTGGTATAATTCACTTGTCGTTTTAGGTCTGAAAGCATTACGCACATTAGGTCTATTAAATGCTATACGCGCAACTCCATCACACTTTTTATAGGTAATATCTTCAAATTCCTTTACCGTTTTCCAGTTGATTTTTTCCATTTTTCAATTTCACTTTAATGCTTCAAAGATAAGAGAAAATATATGGATAGTTTGCTTAAATACAAATGGTATGTAAAGAGATAGCAGGTATAATTTAAGACCGCAAAAAAAGTTAATTCTAATACTTAGGCATTTTTAGCTTCAATCCACTTAGCCATATATTTGGTACTTTGCATTGTTTGATGCAGCAACAAATTGCCTACAATGTTTTCTTGCCGGTGACGTATTAGGTTTTTCTGGATTTTTTCTAAGACTGTTATAAATTGATGTTCTAAACGGACAGCGTCATAATTGGTTTGTAAAATTTTAAATCCATTCTCTTGGGCTTCTATCCATTTGGCCTCATTCGTATACAATGCGATAGCCTTTGCTGCAAAATCTACCTCATCTATAGCGATTGCTCCATTCCATGGCAACCCATTTGCCATACCCTCTACTCCTATTGGCGTAGTGATACTTGGCGTACCAAAACGCATGCTATCTAACAGCTTCCCTTTTATCCCTGCCCCGAAACGCAAGGGAGCAAGATTTAATCTAGCATGCACAAATGTGTCTTCCAAATTTTCAGTAAAACCGTTTACATAAAAACCTTCTTGTGGCTTATGCATTTGCACCACCTGTTGCGCTAAATAGGAGCCATAAATGTGCAAATTGGCTTCTGGTAGTTGTTTTTTAATTAGCGGCCAAATTTTAGTTTTCAACCACAAAACAGCATCTACATTAGGAGCATGTTTACCGTTACCAATACAAATGAAATCTTTCCGTGCTGAAAAATCTGGGTAGGACGATGCTTGCTCTTCAGAAATTACCTCTACTATAAACGGTACATGTAATAAAAGTGCCGAATCTACTTTAGCTCTTTTCTGCAAGAGCTCCATTTCAAAGGTGGAAATAATTAAACTGATATCACAACGATATATACTGGCTATTTCCCGTTTTGCCATATCGGTTTGCAACCATAATTTGGAAGAAAACGGAACCTGTTTTTTAAATAATTCTTGACGGATATTGCGCAAGCTATGAATATCTTCTGTATCTAAAACACGGAGCGCATTAGGCGCATGTGCAACTACTCTCCAACCAAATTGCTCTTCTATTATAAAGCGATCGAAGATGACAATATCTGGTTGTAAATCTGATACAAACACATCAAAAGAGGCACTATTCAGTTTAATTGGAGCTTTGGAAATCTGTAGTGCGTTTAAATCAATACTAAAGTCGGATTCTGAAGCAGTACTTGCAAAAGTTACCTGGTCATTTCTTTTCAGGAAAACTTGAAGTAATTGCATCATACGTGTTCCAGCAGCAGTCGTAAGCTCTGGCCAATTTACACCTATAAATAATACTATTTGCATTTTATTTTACTATAACTTTTCGGAAAATTTTTGTGAGATTTTTAAACGTAATTTACGCTCATAATCTTCTGCAAGCCATTCCTTATAGTTTTTTGTATTATTCATGATACAGTAGGAATACAAACGAACTCTATACTCAATATCGTCTTTTAATTGTTTGGCTAGAATACGGGCATCAAAAACATCTTCACTATTCTCTATACAAATTCTAGCATGCTGATCTATACTGCGCTCTAAAACCAATTTAGATTTTTTCCCTTCAGCAAAAACCTTTTTATATTCTGCTTTTACATCAAAACTTAAGTTTGATGATTTTGAAAATTGAGCCCGTAAATCATCAGGCATTTCATATACAAAGTCGCGCTCTATTTCCTCATCATTTCTAATATTCTCTAAGTAGAAATCTGGAAAATGAAAAATTTCTTTCCAATCTATAGGCGCATCCCACATTCCAAAACGAGCCACGTTATTTCCCATATCGATTACCGTAAACGTATCTTTGTTCGGTAAGATACGAGAACCTCTACCTATCATTTGAAAGTATAGGGTGAGTGATTTTGTAGCTCTATTTAAGATGATAGTTTCTACTGTAGGCTCATCAAAACCAGTAGTTAAAATACTTACAGAAGATAAAATAGCATCTGGAGTCTCAGAAAACCATTTTAAAATATCCTTCCGCTCAGAAGCAGTATTCTTATTGTCTAAATGGCGAATGTTGTAACCTGCCTTTTTAAAAGACTCATAAACATATCGAGACGTATTAATTCCGTTATTAAAAATTAATGTTTTTTTACCCTTCCCAATTTCTTCATAGGTTGATATTAACTTAGACACCATGCTGAAATTTCCATAGAGCTCGTCGGAAGATTTCACGGTATAATCTCCACCAACACCAAGTTTCAAGGTCTTTAAACTTACATCTTTATGATATACCTCTGCTTTGGCTAGAAAGTTCTTATCAATCAATGATTGTATAGACTCCCCAATGATAAGCTTCTTATAGTTATCTTTCATCGGAAGCTTAATATTAGAACTTAGAGGTGTTGCCGTAACCCCTAAAATAATAGAATTTTCGAAATATTTAAAAAGCTTACGGAACGAGTTATAATGCGCCTCATCTATAATGACAAGACCAATATCATTAAGTTCTACTTTTTCTTCTTGTAGCCTATTGTTTAAGGTCTCTACCATCGCCACGAAACACATGTATTCATCTTGATCTACAAGTTCCTTGACACTACTATTAATTACTTTATTTTTTACCCCAAATGTTTTAAGCATTCTTGAGGTTTGAGCCCCCAATTCTATTCGGTGCGTAAGTACAATTACTTTTTTCTTCCGCTCGTTAATAAAACGGCGCGCTATTTCTGAAAAAACTACTGTTTTTCCTCCACCTGTCGGTAATTGATATAAGAGGTTAACATTATCATCAGATTCATTTAAAAACGTAAAAATAGTATTCAAATCTTCTAATTGATAATCGTAAAGTGTCTTCTCCGTGGTCTGCTTTTCTAACTTCAAATGTTGCCCTATCTTTAAGTTTTTAGTTGATATTTCTGTAGCTCATGTACGAAAATGCCAATTTTACAAAACTAGCAGATTTTTGTGCTTAAATAAAATATTAGTTCTTAAATAAATTATTTATGTATCAATTTTATCTAAAACTCTAGAAAATTCTTCTAGATTAGGCCAATGCTGTTCTTCTACAGCATTATATATAGTTGCTATTCTTTTATTAAATTCTTGTAATAAATTTTCTTGTGATATGTACACTACTGCTTGATCAAAAGAGTTCAGCATACTTTTATAAAACGTATCTGCCACATTCTTTTCCGATGAGAACGATTGTGCTATTTCTAAATTATAAAGCATAAGATCTGCTAAGAGATGAGCTTCAACACCTAGCTTTAAATAGTGTTTTATAAATTTCTGAGCGATAGATCTTCTGGCACGTGCCCGCTTACGACGAACAGGAAAATATTCATTTGAAATTTTAATTTTAGCAGCCTGAATAAGTTTATCTTCTTTTGGATTAAAAATAAAATCATAATATTCTTTAACCACAGGAAACCGTTCATACAAATCTACAAGCTGCGCTTCTAATTCTTTTTTAGGTGCTTCTGATACGAATTTCTTTAAGGCTGTTTTACTCATACCCCACAAATATAGGGAGCAAAAACAATGAAGACAAGGTTTAATATTCCATAAATTAATTTCACTTATTTTTTTTATCTACCTCCATATTTGGAAAAGTCAAAAAAAAAGTGTATAATGTCAGTTCGAACAATAGATAAATATATGAGGCAACTAAAGATAATTAAGCAGGTAACCAATAGAGAGTCTAAATCCTTAGACAAATACTTGCAAGATATCAGTAAAATAGATTTAATAACCGCAAATGAGGAGGTTGACTTAGCGCAACGAATAAGAGAAGGAGATCAGGTAGCCCTAGAAAAATTAACTACAGCGAATTTACGTTTTGTGGTATCTGTTGCGAAGCAATACCAAAATCAAGGTCTTACATTACCAGATTTAATTAATGAAGGAAATGTTGGTTTAGTGAAAGCTGCTAAACGTTTTGATGAAACAAGAGGTTTTAAATTTATCTCGTACGCCGTTTGGTGGATTCGACAAGCAATTTTACAAGCTTTAGCAGAACAATCGCGTATTGTACGTTTGCCGTTGAATAAAATTGGATCTATCAATAAGATTAAAAAAGCATTTTCTTACCTAGAGCAAGCTCATGAAAGACCACCTTCTGCAGAAGAAATTGCAAAGGAATTAGAAATGACGGTAAGTGAAGTACAGCAATCACTTAAAAATACGGGAAGGCATGTATCTATGGATGCCCCTTTAAAAGAAGGTGAAGATTCTAACTTGTATAATGTAATTGGTTCTGGAGAATCTCCTAACCCTGATAAGCAATTATTACAACAGTCTTTAAATATTGAGATTAATAGAGCTTTAGAAACTCTTTCTCAACGTGAGGCAGATGTCGTGAAGCTTTATTACGGAATTGGAGACCAACACTCTATGACCTTAGAAGAAATAGGTCAGACTTTTGATTTAACACGTGAGCGTGTGCGTCAAATTAGAGAAAAGGCTATTCGTAAGCTGAAACATAATTCTAGAAGTAAAATACTCAAAACCTATTTAGGTTAAAATAAAAAAAGGCTCGCAATTTGCGAGCCTTTTTTATATGTACAATTCTCTTTTTCTAAGAACGACTTAATTCGTTAATATTATAATTTCCTAAAATTTCATTCAAATTGTTGATGAAATTTACATAAGCTGAGTTTTCTTGATTCTTGTTTGCCATAGGTTTGTTTTTTTTTGTACGTTACTGCCTCTCTTTTTTTTAGAAAAAATCTAATTCTACTAATTCATTTAAACTTAAAATCTCATTGAGATCTTGTAAGAATGATAAATATTCATCGCCGTAGGTATCGTAAAGCATAATTAAAAGATTTGGGTTAATTACATGATAAATGTATAAGAATAGTAGAAGTGATACAATTTATTGTGGTGAAACTAGGGAAATTTGTTGTCAACGTAATTCGAAGAAATAATGAATATGTTTAGAACTTAACTTGATAGATAAAACCTAAAGTTCCTGCTATAAAAAAATTACCTGGATCAAAACTCAACTCTTGTCTAGTGACTCCCATCATTGTTTTAAGGGTGTTAGGGCTGTTTTTAATGGTAAACTGGTATTCTAGATTTAACTGTTGCGTTTCTAAATACAATAAGGTTTCTGCTAACAGTGTGGTACCGCTTCTAAACTGTTTGATGTCTGAAGTGTATCCATAATTAAAATTACCGCCAATATAATTGTATTTATCTTTCAAGTACTTTCGCGCTAGCAAAGAACCTGAAACACTAAAGGTATTGCCTTCTGATGGCGTGACATAAGGCCTAACAGAGAAAAAATAATTTCCGCTATACAAACCAAAAGATGCGGTATAGATATAAACATCACTCGTTACAAAATTAAGATATCGTGCCCCTAAAGAAACCTCCATGGCCTTAGGTAAATTTACATACAACTCTGCCCCTCCTCTGTGCTTTGGAAAAATACTAGCATCAGAAAAACCATAATTTGTATACATGTATACTTTTTCAGAAAATTTTGGGTACGCATCAACTTCATACTGAACCCCACTAGTATTAAATCTATTGGCATAATTAATACGAGGAATGATACTCCCATATTTTGTATGTCTCGTATAACTTATACTCGTTAAATACATAGGATCATACACCTTATCAAAAACGTCTATACTCCCGGAAATATCAATGCTGTTTTTTGGCTCACTCACAGCTACTTGTAGCGTATCTAATTCTTGAAGAAATACCGGTACTTGTAAAGCTGTGATAGCGGCAATAGCTTCTTCTTTTAATGCACTTAGTGTTGCATCATCAGCAAGATATAACAAACCTTTATTAGATAAACCCACTGCGGTAGTATAATTCTCAGCATAAATTTCATTCTTTATAGCAGCTACCCAAACTTCTTTATTTTGTTTTTCTAATGAGGTAATAATATTAAACTGTTTCCTAGCTTCATCATAAGCACCATCCCAACTATATGTTTTTGCAAGAAGTGTACGCACATCTGTATAATTTGGATACTTCGAAAGTATAAACTGCAAGGTATCTCTGGCTTCTGACCTACTTCCTGCAAAGGCAATTGCCCGCGCATTTAAAAAAGAAGCATCCGCATCACCAGAACATACAGCCTCTTGTGCATTTACACAGAATAGTGTTACACATAAAATTAGTACTAAGTAAGTTCTTTTTATATACATTTTAAATCTCTGAAGCCGTAAATGCTTCAATAGCCGCATTTACAATTAAGGTATTAGACTCTTTGCCCTTATCTTGAAGTATTTGGTATGATCTCTTTACCTTTTTAGTAACTTCTATATTCTTTATTTTATTGTCTTGAATTTTCTCAAACAGAAGTAATACTTTCTCATTCTCATTAGACCAGAAATAAACATCTAGCATGGCCAAGTAGATATCGTCATAATTAGGATTGGTTTTCAAACACTCTTCTAATACAACAGAAGCTGTTTTAAAATCTTTACGCCAAGCATGTATGCGGCCTTTTAAAATTTTAGCATCAATATGGCTTGGAACTTTTGACGCTATAAACTTTAGCAACAATGAAGCTTTATCATAGTCTCCATCAAAGGCAAGTTGTTTGGCCGTTTCATAAGCATTATCAAAATCTCTTCCATTAAATTGACTATTGATCCAAACAGTCTCTTCCTTTGTGAAATTTTCTGGCAGGACTTTATGTAACACAAGATCGGCGGGTACTATTTTATTTTCAGCAGTTACATAATTATTTAAGCCCTTAAAGTCTTGCAACAGTTTTTCATAGCGCCCGTTATCTGCGACTAGCTCTTCTAATTCCATATTTTTCTTAATGCGAAACAAATCTCCATTCGTATAAAATTTATCTTGTGCTACATAATCATTTAGCTCATTTTTATTACGCAGCAATGGGATGTTTTTGTTGATACGAAAAGTAGAATGCATATCCAATCCCGATCCTAACCAAGCAGTTTCACGAGGTAAATCAATTGCATATTTTACAGCTAACATTGCCAATATACTTGGCACCACATCTACATGAGAAGAAACTGCGCTAATTTTCTTAGGATCTTTCAGCATAGGACTAAAAAATAGCAAAGGCACATGATATCGAGTTAAAGTATTATGTTGCGGAATAGGCACCAATCTATGATCTCCTGTAATGATAAAAATTGTATTACCATAAGAAGGCTTGCTTTGATAGGCCGTCATAAAATTTCGTAGCGCATCATCTCCGTAAAGGAGACAACTAAAAACAGCTTTATTTTTTGATATTATTTTTTGCGTATGCGGATCATAACGCTTTGAATTTTCTAAAATACGCGCAACCTTAGTATCGTAATACTCTTGATTTGGAGTCAAATAAGGCTCATGTGTGGTCAAGGTAGTAAACACATCTAATCTGGGCATACGGCCTGACTTATGAACCGATAATGCTTTTTTAAATAATTCTTTATCTGGATACCCCCAAGAAGCTCCTGCAGCATCGGCAGGTTGTAGTTTGTATATTCTTTCATACTTACTCTTATCTATGATAACATCAACGCGTTCACTCCTTAGAAATTGATCTAAGTGATCAAAAGAACTATTTGCGCCGGTATAAAAGCTAGTATGATATCCGTTATTTTTCAAAACTCCAAATAATGTCAGTTTATTCGGCATTTCTTGAACATCCAAAAATCCGCTTTTACCAAAAGGTAGCGATCCTAACAAAGAAGGAACCACTCCAAAACTTCTTCCGGTATTACTTAGAAAGTGATCAAAATAAAGCGATTTTTGAGTTAATTCATCAATAAAAGGCGTAAAACCCCCAAATTCAGCTTCATTACCTACAAAATCTTGACCTAAACCTTCAACAATAATGAATACTAAATTTGGCGCTTCCTCTTGAAGATTAAAATAAACACCTAATACATCTTCAGGTTTATTTGGTTGCAGTAATGGAAATTTTGTTGTTGCTATATATGTTGTTTTATCTAGAGATGTTGTTATTAAATGATAGACTAAATGCTGTATTTTATTATCATTTATAGGCTTACGTTCGGTAAATAGCGTGGTCAAGAATAAACTCATTAACACAATCGTAAATGGAAACATTTTACTTATATAATGATAAAATGAACCTGTGAATTTGAAAAAACTATAAAAAGCGACTATGATAAGCCCTAATGTAATTACAGGCAGCACACCATACCTACTCGTCTTTAAAATAGCCGTATAAACGTCTTGTAAAGAATAACTTAATAGGTCTGCTCCCATAGGAATATAGGTACGCGTATAATACCCTACCAGCAATGCTTCAACTACTAATAAAAGGACAACAACTCCGAAAATAGATTTAATTCCTAGTCGCGGTTTTAAATGCTCTAATAAACGGTATGGAATTACAAGCAATAAAGCTATCAGTGCACTAAAACCTATATGGTGAATTACAGCTAAGAAAAAGCTCATTCCAAATATACTGTCTGTAACCCCTTTAAGATAGAGCGCTATATATTGGTAAACAGAAATCAATACAAGGCAAAACAAGTAAGCTAGCATTAACCGCGTATATCCTCTTAACGTCGCTTTGCGAAGTACATCTACCTTAACTTCCATAATTACGTAGTTTTTGCAAACCCTTTACGTGTTATTGTTCCCCAACCAGATTTAATTTTAAATAACTTTTTATAATTACCTCTAACTGCTGCAAATACAACAATTGGATGAAACACAAATGGCTCTATCAAGGCACACCCCATCAATATTAGAATATCTTTCACATTTTTATATTCATTATAGGAATACACCTCCCATAGAATAGCATAGAAACTAAACATGATGGAGTACATGTAAATCATCGTTGTAATGGCTAGAAAGAATGGGAGATTTAAAATCCCCAAAAAGTAAAATAAGATGATAGAAAAGAAACCAAAAAACTCTAACAATGGAGCTAACCATTCATAAAAAAACCAATAAGGATAACTAATCATCCCTAAACGACCATATTTAGGATTAAAAAACATATCTCTATGTTTGTAAAGCGTTTCAAAATTCCCTCTAGACCAACGATCTCGTTGGTTTACCAGTATTTTTCTACTCTCTGGAACCTCGGTCCAACAAAGGGCGTCTGGAATGTATTCTATCGTATGCGGTAATTTATGTTCTACCATATACCGACGCATCCGGAAGACTATTTCCATATCCTCCCCTACGGTATGGGTATCATAACCACCGCAAGCCAAGGCTATTTCACGATCAAAAAAACCAAAGGCTCCTGAAATAATCAATAGACTATCCATACGACCAAAAGCCATTCTACCTAATAAAAATGACCTGGTATATTCTAAAAGCTGAAATCTTGCCAACCAGTTTTTAGGCAAGCGAATTTCCTCTAAGGCCCCTCCGTTAATAACACAAGAATTTGCTACCCGAATAACCCCTCCAACCGCTATTACACGTTTTTCTGAACGTTGGTAAAAAGACTTTACCACATGCAACAAGGCATCTGGAAGCAATAAACAATCTACATCTATACAACCAATAAACTGATTTTCTGATAGTTGCATTCCAGTATTTAAGGCGTCAGATTTTCCTCCGTTCTCCTTATCTATTACAGTAAGCTTAGAAAAAGACTGTTGCGTAGACTTATAGATTCCTCGGATAGGTTTAGACTTCCAATTAGGATCTATAGGCTGGTCTATCTTCACCAAATCATAGGCGTCTATCATTTTTTGAAGTGTATCATCCTTACTACCATCATTCACTACCATTACTTCGTAGTTCACATATTTTAATGACAGTAGTGATCTAATATTTTCTACAATGGTCATTCCCTCATTGAATGCGGGCGCAACAATCGTAAGACTTGGTGCTAATGGGGATGCCATAACTTTAGACAAATCGCCAAAACTATTTTTATTTTTATAGTGTAAAGAGCCTTTTGTAGACAAATACCCCATAATTGTAAAAAGGGTAAACAAAACCGCTGTAAACAAAAAGAAAACAATGTTTATATATTCTAAAATGATATTGAAAAACCCACTATCCATTTAGCTTATCTGTTAGCGTCGTTGGAAAATCTAAAAACTTTTGAAAAAAACCATGCTCTTCCTTTGTTAATGCTTGCTCATGTTCTGTAGTAAGGGCGGTTTCTATGGATCGTACAGAGGATCTGAATTCATCGGTTGTAGCATCAATCTGGAAATTAATATCAAAAAGATCTAAAGAATTTGCTCCAATATCATCTTCTAAGAAGCAAAGCTCCATAGATTTTAAACTTTTCACTACTCGAGGTTTTAGTGCGCATATGGATTCTTTCTTTATGACATCATCTATCATTTGGCTTTCATCGATATAGGAATTTTCTGAAATCTCATTCAACACCTCTATGACCGAATCTTCAATACCCTCAGCTGGCTGAGGCTTTTCCAATCTTTCATGCAATCCTTTTTTAATAAAAGCAACTTTATCCTTTATAATAGGGTTGGGATAATTTGTTAGACTGTTTAAAAAAGGTAGATCTTTTTCATCTGCCAATTTAAGCATCTCATCTAACAACAATAGCTTACAGTCATCATCTGATTTCTCGAACAAAGATTTGAAAATACTTTGATAGCTTGCTGATAATTCCTCTGTAGAATTACAAACTTCATACTGTTCCTCTTCAGAAAAAACAGAAATTTCGTCATCTGTATCATTTATAGCAGCATCTATTTCTTCTTCAAAAGGAAGATCTGCAATACTACCAAGGGTAGCTTCCTCTTGGAGAAGCTGCTCTACCTCTACCCCGGAAATCTCTTGATCTACCAATTGCTCGTTTATCGGAATTTCCTTTGGTACAAATTCGACCATAGCCGCATACATCCGATCTATAATATCTACTTGTGGCAATGTATCCTCAGAAACTTCTTGTATTTCTTCAAGTAGATTTTCCTTATCTGCTGTTAATTCTGTAGGTGTATTAAAATTTAATGGTGGCTCTTCCGCGTCCTCATCAAATAACTCAATATCTTCTGTAGGTATAATATATTCTGGTTGAATAGAATTTATAGCACTTAAGGCTTTACTTTTTACAGTGAAATTACTTTCTTTATTCGCTACATCTAGCAAAAATAAAATCTCTTCTTTATCACCAAATTCAGCTAATGTATCTAAAATCGCCAGCTTAACATTTGCCTTATTACGCCAAAAAGCAGCCTTTAGCGTTGGTTTTGCTTCAACAATATAAAATTGTTTTATACAGTTTATAGCTTCCAATTTAATGCTGTTATTTTTATGCCTGATTAAAGTTACTATAGAACCTCTTGAATCATTCTGGTCATAATGTTTTATAAGCCTTAATGCAAATAATACGACATGCTTATTCTTAGAGGTTAACCATCTATAAAATCGTGGCGCCTCAAAATCATCATAATTAGAAAGTACTTCTAAAATTTTAAGTTGCTGCCATTCTGAAATTTGATAGGTAGTAGTATCTAAGAAGTATGATAATCCATCCTTATCTAGAGTAACCGATGAAATTTCTGCTTGCTTACGAATTACAGATCTCTTATCATTAATGAACCCACTAATAAAATCATAAGATTCTGCGACCTGCATTTGAGTTAACTCAAACATTGCTTGTGAAATTTTTTGCCATTTCCAGCTTTTAAGCTTTTCAAATGCGCGCAATTCTAGATTTAAATCTTTGTACAGTTTAAATAATTGTTTTCGAGTATCTCCAGAAACATCCTTTTTAAGGTCAAGAAGAATTTCTGTCAAGACCATCTCATTTATAGGATCTTTTATAAGCTCTCTAATTTCTACTTTTTTCTGTATGTAACTTTTCTTTTCCTCCTTAGACCCTTCTTCTTCTTGATAAAACAAGAATTCACTGACTAATGGCGCTAAAATATTTTTACGCCTGTTGGTATCTGCAGACTTCTTTAGAAATTTACTTCTAAAGAAAAAAATAGCCACAAAATACAACACTGCAAGTATTACAAACAAGGCAGATAAATCCCACAAAATATCCGTATGGATCTTAGGGGCACTTATCAAATGAAATATTTTGAGTTGGGGGAACTTCAAATGTATTTATTTTAATTAGATTCTTGCGAGCTCTTTCTGGAGTCTAAGTAGTAATTCGGCGGGGCTTACTGGTTTTGCCAGGAAGTCATTAGCACCCAATTTAAATGCGCTCAATACATTCTCCTCATTCCCTGCGGATGATAAAATAATGATTGGAACTGATAATTTTAATTCGTTTCGTACGTAATCTGTTATTTCTAAGCCTGAAAAGTAAGGCATCATTATATCTGACACGATAATATCTGGCCTTTCTGTTTCTAAATATTTTTTTACACTTTTGCCATCCGTACAGACTTTGACCTTATATCCCGCCTTTTTTAAACGAAAGTCTAAAAGAGATGCGAGTAATTGGTCATCATCTGCCAACAGCAGTTTTATCGCATCCATATTATTTATCTTTTTTAAATGCCGCTATAGCTGTTGCTATTTCACTTTCAATCACCGGATACTCTTTTACAAAACAATCAAAAAGAAAATTTAGATATTTAAAATCTTGGTCATCTAAACATACTTTATGCATTTGCTCTGCGATACGAAGCAAACCGTCTGTTCTCATGATCCGTAAACCTGCTTTAATCTTATGCGTATTAAATTGCACTCCTTTGATATCAGCGTTTTTTAAATCTACTTTGGTTTTACCAATAAACTCAACTATGTTTTGTTTAAAAAGCATTACTAATTCTTCTAGCATTTCTACTTCGCCTAAACAATCATCGATAACATCAGAAAGGTTGACGTTACAGGACTCTACTGCATTGATTTTTGAAATTACTTGGGGGGATTTCATGGGGTCAATTTGGTTAAATGTATTTGTATTTTTTGTAATTTTTTGAAGCAATACCTTGGAGTCAAAGGGTTTTAATAAATAATCATTAATACCCGTAGCTGCGCAAAGATTCTTATCTTTAATAGAAAAATCTGCCGTTAAAGCGATAATTGGCAAGTTTTTAATGCGATCATTTTGATGCTCTCTGATTACCTTGGCCACGATATAACCACTGGTTACCGGCATCCGTAGATCCATTAAAATAACATCTATTTTATAATGTTCGAGGATGGCAACACCCTCTGTTAAATCATCTGTTATAAAATTAGAACACCCCCAATTATTTAGGCGGTTCTGTATTAATTTTTGATTCATGGTATTATCCTCAAAAACAAGAATATTAAGTTTTCCTACTTGGCGCTCTTGCTCCAGAATTTCTTCATCTACAAGAACATTGGAAACAAAATCTTTAGGCTGCCCTATTTCATAAGGTAAAGAGAAATTAAATGTAGTACCTACACCTAATTCGCTCGCTACAGAAATCTCACCATTTAGAGATGCTATAATATGCTTTACAATACTAAGCCCTAAGCCTGTACCTCCATAATTTTTTTGGGTATCATCAGAAGCTTGCTTGTAATAGTCAAAAATAGTAGTCAACTTATCTGCCGCTATTCCGATTCCTGTATCCGTAACTGAAAAATCTAAAACCACCTTGCTTTTACTCTTCTTAACCACATCTATTGTTAAATGTATACTACCAACTTCCACGAATTTTATAGCATTGCCTATCAAGTTTAAAAGCACTTGCGATAATTTAGAAGGGTCACCAATTAAATTTTCAGGTATAGCCTCCGAGTAGGTTACATTAAAATCAATTTTAGGATTTACAATGAGGGTCTCACATAAGTAACAAACATCATTCACGATGTTATGAAAATTGAAATCAACAGATTCAAAATAGGCTGTGCCCGAAGTAAGTTTAGAATATTCTAATAACTCGTTTATTAAATTTAATAATGTATTAGAAGCACCTTTTATAGCTTGTACATGGGAACTCTGATCTTCGGTCAAGCTGCTTTCTGACAGTAATTCCGTAAAACCAACGATGCCATTTAGTGGTGTTCTTATTTCATGGCTGACCCTAGCAATAAGCTGTTCTTCATTAGAGGTAGTAACCGCCTTCTTTCTTTTTTTTAGATTCCCGTTTAGAGATTTTACCCTTCTTACAGAATCGACTCTTTCCTTTTTTTGTGTTTTAGCTTCTATTTTTTCTTTGAAAGCTTGGAAAGAATTTTTTAATCTAACTGCCTCATCTGAAGTAAGTTCTTCAAAAGAAAAACTATTCAGTTTTGACTCTAAATCAGATATGTACGAAAGTAATTCGTTAGATTTCAAAATAAATAAATTTGGGTTACTACTCTATTTTTTTTGTGAAATATGTTATTTGATAGGTTGATCTTAGCATTCACATTATAAAATTGCTGAAATACTGATGGTTACACAATTAAATGTTACCTAGCAAACCAATACTGTTGTGTAACTCGATAAAGATGAGGTAAGAAGGCTTTATATAGATGCCGTTCACCCTAAAAAGCGCGTCAATCATCTATATAAATTAAAATTTGAAACAAAAAAAAATCAGATTGCTATTCATAACAATCTGATTTTTAAATATTTAAATAAGTAGAACTTAAGCAGACTACGAGGAGTCTATGACATGAATATCTTAAAGAAGCTGAAATAAAAACGTTTAACTCTTTAACTAAACTATACAATAATTTAACACAAACAACCTAAAATCAATCAATTACGACTGAGCAGCTAATCTATCTTTAACATATTCTATTTTTGTTTTATTATGTGACAAAGGCTTGCCATCTTCACCTAAATTCACCATGATAATATTGTCTACTGTCACTATAGTTTCGTGATTCATTTTATTACGAACCTCGCAATTTAAGGTTAAAGACGATTTTCCAAATTTTACAACCTCAATACCAATTTCAATTATATCCCCTTTTTCAGCGGTGCTCATGAAATTAATTTCCGACATGTATTTAGTAACCACTTTCTTATTCTCTAATTGAATAATACTATATAAGGCACACTCTTCATCTATCCAAGCCAAAACCCTTCCTCCAAACAATGTATTATTGGCATTTAAGTCTTCTGGTTTAACCCATTTTCTTGTGTGAAATCTCATAATTATATCTTTTTGAGTGCAAAATTAATAAAGTATTTTAGGGTAAAATAATCTTAATTCGCAAAGTTTTGCCAATTTCCGAATCCCGAATTATCAGTAGATAGAATTCTCTAATTTAATAATTTTGATTGAAGAAAATACTCAAATTCCTATTCCAAAAAAATTCAATTGTTCATAAACCCGTTAAAAAGTAAATGTAAGCAGGGTCAAATTCAAGAAATCTTAATCTTATCTTTAAAAAAAAAGAACTGATGAACGAAAGATCACACAGTCTCAAAAAGATTCGACCTGTCATTGCTACGGCTAGAATTTCTGATACCATGAGTATCGAAGAGTACTTCCAAAACAAAACATTACGCCCTGTACTAAAACTACAGAACCCTTTATTACTCGATGTTTTCAAAAACTATATCAAAAAACACAAGAACAGCTACTACAGTCTTTCTATAGAGAAGCGATTTGTGTATATTGAAAATGCTATTCAAAAAGATATAAAATTCCGTAATTCCCTGAAAGGGATGATTATTGGACAATTTACCGTTGAAGAGTATCAAGACTACATCCAAAACTCCTCTGCCTTAAACAAGAGAATGATGAATATGGTGGTAGAACGACTAAAAAATCAAATTCAATTTTTTGAAAACGAAGCTTTAGTCTAAAAGAGAAGTACCATTTAAATCGGTAGTCAAAATATCGCTCATTAAGTCAAAAAATGGGCGAATTGCCACAAATGATTTAGTCACCTCTTCCACAAAATTTGGAGACAAGACTTCTTTATCTGTCATTTTTTTAACAAAAATAAACTGCTTTTTACGTATCAAATCAATATTCTCGTGCTCTTTATCAAATCCTTTTGGTGCTGTTTTTAATTCATCACCCGTAATATCTCCCCAAACTTTCTTAAAGGAAGACTTCCCTATTACACCTCTAAACTCTTCTGAATCAACCTCTAACTCTTTTCTAATTCTAAACAAATCTTCTTTGTTTGGATCCCAGAATCCTGCCGCAATAAAACTATCTCCTGGTTTTATTCTTATGTAATAGCCTCCTCGTAATTTTGCTCCTGTTCTAGAAAATGATCCTGCAAAATGTATTTTATAAGGGGTTTTATCTTTAGAAAAGCGCACATCTCTGTAAATCCTAAACACTTTTAATTTTTCTATTTCATCCGTAGCTCTGAGACCTTCTAAAACACTACCATACAAGTCTTTAACCTTACTCTCATGTGTTTTAAAGATAGTTTTATGCTCATCAAACCAGGCTCTATTATTATTCTTTTCTAATTGTTTTAGAAAATTTAATACTTCTTTTGTTAGTACTTCGGTTGCCATGCGACTTATTTTTACAACGAATTTAACAAGAAACTTAACCAAATTAAGCAAGCGTCTTTTAAAATATTGGTTAATTTTGATATTCATTTCAGCATTATGGATTCAGAGTCTATTATCAACAAGATAAATCAACACAAAACACAACCTAACCTAAGGTTTAAGTTAAAAGAGAAGGTACAACAGTTTACCGATAAATTGTTTTACACGCTTTTTGACATTGACACCCCAGTAGAAGAAAATTTAGACGTCTTAGAGCGTTTATTTGACGAATTGGTAGAACTAGGTTGTTGGGAAATTGATAAGCCCTGTAAGAAGGTTTGGGAGAGTTACGTAGTTAAACTACCCGAAGTGCTAGAAAAGCTTAATCTAGATGCGCAGGCATTTGTTAATTGTGATCCTGCATCATCTTCTATTGAAGAAGTTTATATGGCCTATCCAGGTTTTTATGCGATTGCTATTTACAGGCTAGCGCATGAATTATATGTACAAGGGTTTCCTTTAGTACCTAGGTTAATGACTGAGTATGCCCATAGGCAAACTGGCGTAGACATCAATCCCGGAGCACAGATAGGAAAATCATTTTTTATTGACCATGGAACTGGTGTGGTTATAGGTGAAGCCGCTGTCATCATGGATGATGTCAGAATTTACCAAGGAGTAACGTTAGGCGGACTTTATGTTGCTAAAAACTTACGCAAGACCAAAAGACACCCTACCATTGAAAATAACGTTACCATATACGCCAATGCTACTATTCTTGGTGGTAAAACTGTAATTGGCGCTAATAGTATTATTGGAGGAAATGCTTTCATAACCTCTTCTGTACCGCCAAACTCTACTGTTTACCACAGTTCAGAAATTAAAATTAAAACAGCTCCAAATGTCTCATAATATTATAAATTTAATAGGAAATACACCCCTTGTAGAATCTCGTGTTTTGAACACCAACCCTAAGGTAAAGCTCTATTTTAAGCTAGAAGGGCAAAACCCAGGTGGGAGCGTTAAAGACAGAGCAGCTTTAAATATGATTAAAAGTGCTCTAGATCGCGGAGATATTTCTACAGATACAAAATTGATTGAAGCTACTAGCGGCAATACTGGAATTGCTTTAGCTATGATTGCTAATATCTACGGATTAAGCATAGAATTGGTAATGCCTGAGAATGCTACCGTAGAACGCGTACAAACCATGAGAGCATACGGAGCAACCGTAACCCTAACCTCTTCTAGTATTGGTATTGAAGGCGCAAGAGATTACGCGGAAGACAAAGTGAAAAATCATGGTTTTGTGATGTTAAATCAATTTGGAAATGATGACAACTGGAAAGCACATTACAAGTCTACGGGCCCAGAGATCTGGAGAGATACGGACCAAAAAGTAACGCATTTCGTTTCATCAATGGGCACTACAGGAACCATAATGGGTACTTCTACCTATCTGAAAGAACAAAATAAGGCTATACAAATAGTAGGCGTACAACCTACTGATAATTCTAGTATTCCAGGCATTAGAAAATGGCCACAAGAATATTTACCTAAAATATTTAACGCCTCTAAGGTAGATACTGTGTTAGAAGTGAGTCAAGACGAAGCAACAGCAATGACACTTAGGCTAGCCAAAGAAGAAGGTATTTTTGCAGGCATGAGTAGCGGTGGTGCTACAGCGGCCGCTATACGGTTAGCAAATACATTAGATAGCGGTGTAATTGTGAGCATAATCTGTGACAGGGGTGATCGTTACTTATCTTCTGGTTTATTTGATGAGTAGTACTTTTAAAGCCATTTTTTGCGTTTGAAGTAGATTAACATACCAATAAACATAGCAATCATTACCCCCCAAACAATGGGATACCCATGCTCTGAATGCAATTCTGGCATATGGTCAAAATTCATTCCATACACACCAGCTATAAAAGTAAGCGGAATAAATATGGAAGCCATAATGGTTAGCACTTTCATGACTTCATTCATTTTATTACTCATATTACTCATATACATTTCCATCAAACTCATAGACATTTCTCTATAAATCTGAAGGCTCTCATTTATTTCAATACAATGATCCTGAACATCTCTTAAAAACAGTTTTGTGTCTTTTGTAATTAAAGAATTTTCAGAATCTAACAACCTACCTACTAATTCTTTAACAGGAGCTATCTGTCTTCTTAATTTAAGTACTTCTTTCTTTAATTCTTGAATTCTATGAGCCACATCATTGGTTGGATTATCATATACTTCATCCTCTAGCATCTCAATTCTGTGATTGATATGCTCTAGAATTACAAAGTAATTATCTACCACTGCATCTAGCAATGCGAAAAATAAATAGTCCGCTCCACGTGTTCGGATTCTTCCCGATTTTGATTTAATACGCTCTCGTAAACCATCGAAAACATCATCCTGCAATTCTTGAAAAACAATTACAGAAGACTCCATTAATACCATTGCGAGGTGCTCACTAACAATTTCTTGGTTTTCATTCAGGTACAACATTTTAAAAACACCAAAGATGTAATTTTCATATTCATCTATTTTTGGCCGTTGCTGCGTATTAACAATATCTTCTAATACCAAAGGGTTTATTTGAGACAACTTCCCTAATTGTGCTATGAATAACTCATCACTAAGCCCTACAACATCTATCCATGAAGTAAATTCTGATTTTTGATGAAAATCTATCTGTCCTAAATCAACTACCTCATGAATATCTAAGGTATTCTCATCATAATTAATTACAGATAAAACAGATTTGGCTCCTTCTCTTTGCCCCATGTACGTTACCGTACCAGGTGCCTTCCCCATAATTTTATGAAGTTTTGAAGGTTTTTTAGTTCTTAATTTAAACTTTGGTTTCTTCATTATATCACATTCATTACTTAACAAGCTTAGCGCTAGTCTAAGATATTAAAATCTACTTGATTTAAAATTAAGCCAGAGCCAGGAGCCACAAACGGGAGCTTCATATTACTGTCTTCTTTTAAAGAATCTAACACCTCTTCTTCTGACAATTCACCTTTTCCAACTTGTACCAATACTCCCATCATCATCCGAATCTGATAACGCATAAACCCTTCTCCTTTGACATGAAATGCATACGTTTTCTTTGGAAAAAAATTAGCTTCCAAAATTGTATTCTCTTTTATTACAGATGAAGTAACGGTTCTAATTACCTTTGTATTTTCCTGTACCCTAGCGGTGTAGGATTTAAAATTATGTGTTCCTTCAAAAAAAAGTGCCACGCGATTCATTTTATCGAGATCCAAATCATCTAAAAAAGTAACGAGATAAGGAGCACAAAATGGATGGCTTTTTTTACCATAAGCAAACAAATAAATATATTCTTTTTCTTTACTATTTTGAATGATATTAAATGCCTGATCTACCTCTTTAATACTCATCACTCGAATATCTGGAGGAAGATTTTTATTAAATAATTCTAAAAAATCGTCAAGTACAGCTATTGGAGTGTCATCTAAATAAAGTTCAAACGCTGCATCTAAAGCAGAAACTTTAGCATCTGTTCTCCCCGCTCCTAATATTTTAAACTTCTGATCTGCTAAAATATACTTCAGCGTTTTTACCAACATTGCTTCTATAGTTTTTTGATCTGGTTGTTTCTGCCAACCACTGTATCTAAAACCTAAAAATTGAAGTTTAACAAGGTAATAATAACGGATTCTTTGCATGTAATAATAAATCTAAAGTAAAAGTACTATTTATATAAAACATATAACCTACTTCTTTTTGCGCGCATCTAACTGTTTTCAAATTTCATTCGCCGTAGAATTTCAATATTGATAGAGAATGTAGTGTAATAAAAACCCCATCATTATTCCTAATGATGGGGTTTTATAAAAATTAAATCAGATTTTAAAATCCGTCTGCCGTAATTTCTACTTGCTCTACTTCTCCGTATTTTTTAGCCATTTCCCCTATTTCAGAGGCTTTACCTATTAAAACAAACTGTAAATTATCTTTTGGAAAATACGTTTCAATTAATTCCCCAGCTTTCTCAACCGTTAATTCATCTACTTGGTCATTAAATGTATTGATATACGCCTCATCAAAATCATAGGTAAACATATCCGTCAATAAACCTGCCAAGTCGCTATTGGTTTCATAGTTGGGCGGAAACTGCCCCTTTACATAGTTCTTAGCAGATAATAACACTTCTTGATCCAAGCCTTTTTCATGTAGCTTCTTATAAGTGGCCAAAGCCAAATCTATTGTTTGCTCTGTTGTTTCATTGGCTGTGAATGTAGCCATAGTAAAGGTACCGCCAAACTTATAAGGAGAAAACCAACTACTGGCACCGTAAGTAAGCCCTGAATTTACCCGTAACTCATCATTTAACCAAGAAGTAAACCTACCTCCAAGAATTGTATTTATAACCTCTAACCCTACATAATCCGAATTATTTCTAGCGATACCCGGTCCTCCTATATAAAAAGTGGTTTCTGTTGCATCTTCTTTATCTACAACTAAAACACGAGACTTGTTATGCTTTATAATCTCTGGCATCTTCAAACTAGGAATCTCTGTAGCCTTCCAAGCGCCAAATAAAGATTCCATTTGCTTTTTCATTCTTTTTGCCTCAAAATCACCCACAATAGCAATAGCAGATGCTTTGGGACTATATGTTTCTTTATAAAAATTAACCACATCTGCTTTAGTTACTGTTTCTAAAGCCGATTTTATACCACTTTCTGCATGGCTATATGGGTGCTCTCCAAAAATAAAGCTGTTATAATAATTCCCTATAACCGATCTAGGACTCTCTTTACTTTGATCTAATTCTACCAACCTCCTACTTAAAATTTTATCCAATTCTTCTTGAGGAAAAGTAGGACTTAATAAAATATCCTTTATAATAGTTAGTATTTCCTTCTGGTCTTTTTGCATAAACGATGCATTCAAATATGCAAACTCTAAACCAACTCCAGCATTTAATGTCGCCCCTAAGAAATCTACCTTCTCTTCAATCTCAGTCTTGGTAAAGTTCTTGCTTCCTAAGGCCAGAGATTCTGCCGTTATATTCGCTAATCCACTTTTACTTATATCATCGTAAATTGCTCCTGCTGGAAAAACGCCTGACAAATAAATAAGTGGCACCTCATGTTGCTCCATTAAATATACGGTTAATCCGTTTTTTAATTGAAACTTAGTGTACTCGGGAAGTTTAAATTTTTCTTGAGCTGCAGCAGTACCAAGCATAAGCAGTGCCAATACAGAGAAAATGATAGTTTTTATAGTATGTTTCATAGTATAAGATTCTTTTAGAAGTATTGATGTTGACTTATTTTGATTCCTCATCAGTTGCTAATTCGTTATTTTGTAACACGCCAACTGTTCGATTGCGCTTTATTAAATATTTCTTCGCCACCCTTTGCAAGTCTGCAACACTTACTTTTTCGTAAAATGAAGGCGCGGCATACATCTTTTTATAATCCCCAAAATACAATTCATAAGTCCCAATAGTATTACTCTTGCCATTGATGGTTTCTAAGGTTTTATAAAATTCCATTAATTTTTGATTCTTTACTTTTTGCAACTCCTCCTCAGTAACTCCGTTAACAATGACATCATCTAAAACTTCAAAAATGCCTTTTTCAAGACTATCAGCAGATACCTCTTGATTTGCTATCCCAAAGACATAGAAAAGATTTGGATCAAAACTCTCGGGCATATAGGTGAATATATTGGTTGCTAACTGTGAGCCATTAACCAATTTACTATACAATTTACTGCTCTTACCACTACTCAATACGGCGCTCAAAAGATCTAAAGCATAGTAATCTTCGTGTTTTGTTTCCGGTACATGGTAGGCTATTAAAACATTAGGCGTACTCACATTCTTATGCACCATCACACGTTTTTCACCACGTTGTTCCGGTTCTACCGTATGTACTTTTCTTGGCTCCGGCTGTGCCTTAATAGGCTCCAAATATTGCTTTGCCATCTTTTTCACCTTTTCCAAGCTTACATCCCCAGAAATAACAACTACTGCATTGTTAGGTGCATAATAGGTATCAAAATAGGTTTGTAAATCATCAATGGTCCAATTTTTAATATCAGATTCATAACCAATTACAGACCAACGATAAGGGTGTGCCATAAAGGCCGAGCCTTTTACTGCATCAGATATATTCCGAAAGTTAGAATTTTCTAGACCTGTGCTTCTCTCACTCAATACCACTCCTCGCTCACTCTCTACCATTTTAGGATCTAAAACTAAGTTTTCGATACGATCTGACTCCAAATCAAATATAACTTCCATAGCTTCCGAAGGAAACCAATCTGTATACACCGTAATATTTTCTGTTGTATATGCATTATTACTTCCGCCAGCAGCTTCCATTGTTCTATCGAACATTTTAGGACCATATTTTTTAGAACCATTGAACATCATATGCTCAAAAAAATGAGAAAGCCCCGTTATTCCCGGGTATTCATTTCTAGATCCTACCTTCCAAAAAAGGTACATATTAGCATTTGGAATACTATGATCTTCTAAAACCATAATTTTCATTCCGTTAGAAAGTGTAAAATTCTTTACATCTTCTACTTTACTTTGTGAATGGAGCACCACTGCAAATTGCAATGCTACTAAGGTTAATAGTATTTTTTTCATTGTTAGCGTTTATTAGTTCTTCAAATATAATAATAGCAAAACGGATTCTCTAAAAAAATAAATTACCCTGATCCAATTAAGTAAAACGAGAATATTGGTATTTCATGGATATTCTTACAACAACTATTTAGGAGTTCTCAACATTCACTGCCGTTCAACGAATAATTTCAAATAAATAAAATCACGAGTCGTTTTAACCTAAATGGTCTCCCAAAGGCCAAATAAACCTACTTATGCATTTTTTAATACGCCTTTTTCCCCCAAGGGTACTTGTGTTATTGTCTACACTATTGCTTTTAATACTTGATGTTTTTAGCTTTTACGGACTTTACACCAACAAGTTCTATTTTCTAAAATTCGATAATTATATCTTTCCAATACTTTCCGTGGTACATTTTACGTACCTCTATTTAATTTTAGTTAAGTTAATCACCAAAAAAGCTGCAGATCCACAATTGCGAAATGTAGAGTACGTATTATACTTTATATATTCTATTTATGTATTTAAATTCTTTGAATCTATCTATCGTTTAAGTACTATTAATAATTTTGAGGAAATAGAATTACACGAGAATTTCTTACCTATAGGGCTGTTAATTATGACCTTAAATTTCGCCTTATTAACACTAACCTTGTTAATTTTTCAATATAGAAAAGTCATAATTGGATCTTTCAAATTTGAAGAATTAGACGGAAATAAACATTAATATTAAATTCTTACGCTCCTTAACCCAACTCTAAGATTCACAGCTATCTATTATTTTTTGTAAGGATTTTTAAAAAAAATCGGCTATTCTGTAAATAATCACCAAAATATACCTTTAAAACACGTAGTGGCTTGTCCTTAAAACGACTTTTTATGAAGTTTTATGCCGTTGTGATATTTGTGTGATACATTTTAACTTGTTTAGCAACAGAAATAATTATGAAGCAGATATTAATCATAGAAGACGATCCTGAAATAATTAAATTGTTAGAAATACATCTAACGGATTTGATTTATACCACCGCCAAAGCTATGGACGGGAAGCTAGGCCTAGAAATGGCTTTGGAAAATTCTTATGATTTAATATTGTTAGATTTAACGCTCCCTACCATGGATGGCGTAGAGATTTGCAAAAAAATCAGAAGCCAAAAGAATACTCCGATTATCATGTTAACCGCTAAATCTGAAGAAATAGACCGAGTTCTAGGATTAGAGATTGGAGCAGATGATTATATCACTAAGCCTTTTAGCATACGAGAGCTTTTAGCTAGAGTTAAAGCGGTTTTACGCCGTGCAGATACCAATACAATTGCCGAAAAGGATACATCAACTATTAAAGCTGATGGTCTTAGCATTGATATTGATAAGCGAAAAGTTATTCTGAACGATAAAAAAATTGAGCTGTCTCCTAAAGAGTTTGAACTTCTAGTACTGATGGCTTCAAACCCTGGTAGAAACTATACCCGCACAGATTTATTAAATATGATTTGGGGATACAATTTTGAAGGGTATGAACATACTGTAAATTCACATATAAATAGATTAAGAGCTAAAATTGAATCGGATATGGCAAACCCTACCTTTATTTTAACCACTTGGGGTGTTGGCTACAAATTCAATGAAGATATACTTGCATGAGAAAAAACGAAAAAACGCTTACTCCCAAACTAATAAAAAAGCTATGGTTAGCTTTTGTGCTCATCATTGTACTAATGGGGGCATCCTATATTGTAATTACCGCATACCTAGCGAATAAATACAATGAAGAAACTACACAACGTATTAATGCCAATGTAGCTACGCATGTAATCAATGAAAAATTTCAAAATGAATCTCCTTTTCTAGAAGACGGTAGCGTCAATAAAGCATTGTTTGGAGACCTGATGCATGATATGATGGCTGTTAACCGTAGTATCGAGGTTTATTTGCTAGACAATAGCGGTACCATACTATACTCTGTTGTTCTAGACCACAGCAAAAACACGCCTTCAAAATCTGTGGACACAGCTCCTATTGATTACTTCATTAAAACTAAAGGTCAAAAATACGTTTTAGGAGATGACCCTAGAAATACAGGAGAACAAAATATTTTTTCCGTAGCTCCTTTTACTATTCAAGGCAGAGAAGGCTTTATCTATATTATTTTGGCTGGAAAAGATTTCCAAGCAGTGAGCGATAATCTGTTTGGTCAATATTTTATGAAACTAGGATTTGGCGCCACCTTATTAACCATGTTTTTTGCCGCATTGATCGCTTTATTAAGCATCTGGTTCCTTACCAAGAACTTATTACTCATTACCAAAACTGTTCGGAGTTTCCGAGAAGGAGATTTAGATGCCCGTATTGAAAATCCAGACGACTCTGATATAGCCATTTTCGCAAATTCTTTTAATGAGATGGCAGATACTATTGTAGATAATATGGATAAGATGAAATCTGTTGATTTACTTAGGAGAGAGCTCATTGCAAACGTATCTCATGACCTAAGAACACCTTTGGCGATTTTAAAAGGCTACGTGGAAACCTTACAAATGAAAAATAAAACCTTATCGGAACAAGATAAGAAAGAATACCTGCAGATTACTCATGATAATATAGACAAGCTCTCCAAACTTATCAATCAACTTTTTGAATACTCAAAACTAGAAGCAGAACAAGTTACTCCTATCAAAGAGCCATTCTCTATAACCGAACTTTCTCATGACTTAATTGCAAAGTTTAGAGTACTAGCCGATAAGAAAAATATTAGCCTACAATTAAATAATCCAGAAGACAATTGTTTGGTTTTTGCAGATGTAAGTTTGGTAGAAAGAGCCTTGCAAAATTTAATAGAGAATGCTTTAAAATATACCGAAGATGATGGCACGGTTACACTGTCTTTATTGAAGAAGGGTAAGAATATAGAGATCAATATAAGTGATACAGGTACTGGAATTCCCGTAAGTGAATTGCCCTATATTTTTGACCGCTATAAACAAGTAGATAAAAGCACCAAAAAACAAGGCTATGGTTTAGGCTTAGCCATTGTGAAGAAAATAATGGATTTACATGATACCACGATTACAGTATTAAGCAAACCCAAAGAAGGAAGTTCTTTTATTTTTAATCTACCTGCATATCAGGTAAGCTAAATGGGAGACAGATTGTTATGTTTTTTTGAAAGTTGAAAACCCTTCCTGTATGGGAAGGGTTTTTTCAGTTTAAGCATGGTTATACTACTTACAGATCATTAAAAAAACTACTGTACATGTCTTTAAATTGATAGCCTTCTTCAAAACGGTTTTTATTCAACTTTTTATAAGCTACTAAACCCCAAAGCAACAGCTCTTTTAAGAAGTATATATCTTTCTTATCATATTCTGGTTGATATTCCTTTATCAATTGATTTAATGCGGGAATATCATCTAAAGCTCTTTTATATTCTTCATCTGTATACTCATCTAAAAGTTCAAAACCATCACCTTGGAAAAACCAATGCAATAATTCATCATAAGGAGTTTCCGCTCCCTTTTTCTCTAACTTATTTATTTCAGGGAAAAATTTTGGAAATAACGTTTTAACAGCATCATCAATTAAAATAGCCGCGACACCATCTGCACCCTCCTGCTCTCCTTCATATACCAATTCTATTTTACCTGTTATAGAAGGGATAATACCTAGAAAATCACTTAAACGCACCATAGTACTATCTGCACCCGTTAGCAATGCTCTGCGCTCTGCCGTACTTAACAAATTCTCAAATGCCGTGATACTCGTACGCGCACTTACACCACTTTTAGCGTCTACATACTCGCTTTCACGAGCTTCAAAACTAATTTGCTCTAGCAAATCTTTTGCTACATCTGGAACATAAACAGCATCTGTTTGCCTAGCATCTAATTTAGATTCTTGCTCCGTAATTTTACGTGCTGTTTCAATATCATCTGGATAATGTGTTAAAATCTGCGAACCTATTCTATCCTTTAACGGCGTAACGATACTACCCCTATTGGTATAATCTTCAGGGTTTGCCGTGAATACAAACTGAATGTCTAGAGGCAAACGCAATTTAAAACCACGAATCTGTATATCTCCTTCTTGAAGAATATTAAATAAGGATACTTGAATCCTAGCTTGTAAATCTGGCAATTCATTAATTACAAAAATGCACCTGTTCGCACGCGGTATCATCCCAAAGTGAATTACACGATCATCTGCATAGGATAATTTTAAATTAGCTGCTTTAATAGGATCTACATCACCAATTAAATCTGCCACAGTAACATCTGGCGTTGCTAGTTTCTCAGAGAAACGCTCACTGCGGTGTAACCAAGTAATCGGTGTCGCATCGCCTTTTTCTTTGATTAATTCAATAGCATACCGAGACATTGGTTGCATGGGGTCATCATTGATTTCTGATCCCCCAACTACAGGAATGTTTTCATCTAATAGGTTCACCATTAAACGCGCTAATCTCGTTTTTGCCTGCCCTCTTAATCCTAATAAGTTAATATTATGTCTAGATAAAATTGCACGTTCTAATTCAGGAATTACAGAATTCTCATATCCCCAAACTCCTGTGAAAGTTTCTTCTCCATTTTTAATTTTAGTTCTTAGATTATCTCTAAGTTCATCTTTTATACTCTTGCTTTGGTACCCCGCTTTTTTAAGCTCACCCAAAGTACTTATTTCGTTATGATTCAGTTTCATATGTTGTATTCATTTTTTTTTGTTTTTTGTTTAAAATATGCTGTTATGTTATTTTAAACGCTTTTTTCTATTTGCTTCGTAATCTTCAAAAATCATTTCACCTAAGCCCTTTAATCCCGTAAAAAAGGCCTTCCCTTTATTTGCTTCTGTAAAATGTCTTATAAATTGCATTAAATAAGGGTCTTGAGCAATCATAAAAGTGGTAATGGGAATATGATGCTTTCTTGCTTGGCGTGCCATATTATAGCATTTTTCTACAATAAAATCATCCAGACCCACACTGTTTTTATAATAACTACCATCTGGCATACGCAAACAACTAGGCTTACCATCTGTGATCATAAAGATTTGCTTATTTGTATTTCGTTTTCGCCTAAGCATATCCATTGCCAATTGCAAGCCTGCCACTGTATTGGTATGATAAGGGCCAACTTTTAGATATGGTAAATCTTTAATAGGAATAGGCCAAGCGTCATTCCCAAAAACTAAAATATCTAGAGTATCTTTCGGATAGCGAGTCGTAATTAGCTCTGCCAATGCCATAGCCACTTTTTTCGCTGGAGTAATCCGATCTTCTCCATACAAAATCATACTATGGCTTATATCTATCATTAACACCGTACTCATTTGAGCTTTATAGTGTGTATCTTCTACTACCAGATCATCTTCATTCAAAGAAAACTCTCCAATACCACTACTTATTTGTGCATTTTTAATACTCTCTGTCATAGAAATACGGTCTAAACCATCGCCATATCTATATTCTCTAAGCTCTCCCGTATGCTCATCTCCTTGACCAGATTTTCCAGTTTTATGGTTACCTGCGCCATTTCTTTTAAGTTTCCCGAAAATTTGGTCTAGTGCGCGTTGTCTAATAATGCGTTCCATCTTTGCGGTAATAGACAAATCACCTCCTTTATTGGTTTCGTCACCCTCAGTACCATCACCACCACCGTCTTTAAACTCTTCTTGTAAATACCCTTTTGATTTCAGGTCTTCAATGAAATCATCAATTGTATAATTTTCATCGGTAAGTTCGTACTCCTTATCTAATTCCCGCAACCAATCTAGCGCTTCATCAACATCGCCAGAAGTATGCGTGATTAGTTCTTGAAAAATATCAAAAAGTTTTTCAAAAGGAGTTTGTTCCGGCGCTTCATAAGTAGCAAACCGAAACCCTTTTCTTATATTCATAGCCATACTATAAAAATAACACTTTTAACAAAAGGAAGCTACCATTTAAGAAATCTTAACGCTTTGTTGTAACTTTAGCTCTCATGAATTTATCACAAATAAAAGGTTTCCTAGCTACAGAAGAATTATGGGATGAGAGTTTCAACAATATCCCGCAATTTAAGTTTCCTGCTATTAATTTAGAAGGTTTTTCATTGAAACCAATTCCTGAAAACATACGATTGGGACATCAAATAGAATATATTTTTGAACAATTAATTCATCATTCTTCCCGCTACAAAACACTAGTCTTTAATCAGCCCATACGCAACGAAAATAGAACGCTAGGAGAATTAGACTTTATCCTACAAAACACTGAAAACAAAGCTATTACACATGTAGAACTTACCTATAAATTTTACATCATTGACCCTACAATACCTGATGAAATTCATCAATTAATTGGTCCTAACCGGAAGGATGCCTTCTTTGAAAAAATACAAAAGATTAGAGACAAGCAATTTAAGCTTTTACAAACCAAAGAAGCTCAAGCGTTTTTTGAATTAAAAGGCTTAGAATTAACTAATATGATATCAAAAGCTTGCTTTAAAGCGCAACTGTTTCACCCCTATCAAAAAAAAACAGCACTCAAAACTCTGAATGAAAACTGTATTGTTGGCTTCTGGTTGCACCTTCATGATTTTCTGAAATCTAATTTTGAAAAAAATAGCTACTATCTATTAACTAAACAAGAATGGATAGTTACCCCTACTGAAGATGTTGTTTGGAAAACACAACAGCGAATTTTAATCGATATTCAAGAAAAACATAACCAAAAACAAGCTCCAATGCTATGGATGAAAGATTCCAATAATAAGCTTCAGAAAATATTTATTGTATGGTGGTAGGTATTATTTGAAAAAAATAAACGTTATTTGTAAATAATTTCCTACAAATACTTGACCTATGACCAAATTATTCATCATCTTCAGTATCTTTTATTCCTTCTTAGCTACGTCAAATGACACAGAATGGGACGTTATCTATACGAAAGCTAGTTATGCTTTAAACCATACAAAAAAAGCATTAAGCTCTAATAATTTTGACCATCAACGCTATTACTCAGAGAAGGCGTTAGAAGCATATCTAGATATCTCCGAACATTTAGAAACTAGTAACGATGATGAATTGAAATTAAAAATTGAACACACCATAAGTGACTTAGAACATGCTGTTGATGCTCCAGATTGGGATCGCGGTAGGTTTTACAGCAAAAGGGTTCATGCAAATACACAGGAATTAATCACTGAATTGGACCTCAAAGCAATGGCAATAGCCGAAAACTAAGATAGTAACGATAGCTTTTTGTGTCTGCCATCTGTAAAGTTTAAAGTATCTTTGAAAAGCTATTTATAAACGTTATGGATCATAAACTTAAGATATTTAAATCTGTTGCACACCATTCTAGTTTTACAAAAGCTGCGGAACAATTATTTATTTCTCAACCCGCTATTTCTAAAGCAATTAGAAATCTAGAGGATGAATACAACACTACTCTTTTTATCAGAAAGCGTAACTCCATTGAACTTACTCAAGATGGAAAATCTTTTTTAATCTATGTAAATAGAATTTTAGAAGTGTATTCCGAAATTGAAAATCGGTTTATACATAAAGACAATCAACTCCCTGATCGTATTAAATTTGGTGCAAGTACCACTCTTGCCAGTTACATCATCCCAAAAATCATTGCTCAATTTAGAACCCAATATCCTAAAACTAGCTTTGAGATAGAGAGCGACAATTCTGACCACATTGAAGAGCTTATATTAAATCAACAGTTGGACTTTGGTATTACCGAAGGAAAAAACACCAATCCTAAGTTGCACTTTAAAAAATTCATTAAAGATGAGATTGTTCTAGTTACCAATGAGAAGAATTCTCAATTCCCCAAGGGGATTATCTCCCTAAAAAAGCTACAAGAACTACCTATTATAGAACGAGAATCGGGATCTGGTACACGTGAAATAATTTACGAGGCTTTGCTACAGCAACAAATAAAGTCTTTACAAATAGCCGTTACTCTAAATAGTACTGAGGCTATTAAAAACTACCTTTATTATTCAGATTCCTATGCCTTACTCTCCATACACGCTATACGAGAGGATCTCATAACTAATAAACTAAAAATAATAGACATTAAAGGCTTTACAATAGAACGTTGGTTTTATTTTGTCTCTAGAACAGGTTACAAATCTAGCCTTATGGATTATTTTGAACGTTTTGTGCAAAACAGCTATAACTTTTAGTTATTTAACATAGGAATTAAGTTTGCTTAATAGTTATGATTAACCACTAGTTTTGTCTCATAAAATTAGTGATATGAAACCCATACTAGCTCCTATAGTTTTTATAAGCATACTCTTAACAGCATTGCTTGGAATTATCAATAGTCCAACTGCTTTATTTTTAGGCTTTCTATTCTCTTTAATTTTTGAAAACCCATTTAAAAAATACAATCAAACAGCCATTCAGTTATTATTAAAACTTGCTATTATTGGCCTTGGCTTTGGCATGCTTCTAACAGACACTATAGAAACAAGTAAAGAAGGTTTAGGACTTACTTTTTTTTCAATAGTGTTAACTATTAGTTTGGGATTTCTTTTGACTAAATTACTTAAGATTGATGTAAAGCTTGGGCATTTGATTACCTCAGGAACATCCATTTGCGGAGGAAGTGCTATAGCCGCAATCTCTCCTGTAATTCGCGCTAATGGAAAAACAATCAGTATCGCTTTGGGGGTAGTTTTCACTTTAAATGCTATCGCCCTATTTGTATTTCCACAATTAGGACACTTATTAGGGCTAAATCAGCATCAGTTTGGACTTTGGTGCGCTATCGCAATTCATGATACTAGCGCTGTTGTAGGAGCCGCTCTTGGCTATGGAGACGAAGCTTTACGCATAGCAACAACCGTTAAACTCTCAAGAACATTATGGATTATTCCTCTATCTATTTTATCCATGTTTATTTTTAAAACAAAAGGAGAACGTATAAAAATACCCTATTTTATTCTTTTGTTTATCCTTGCCATTGTTATCAATAGCTACCAACTTATACCGGAAGTTGCAACACACACCATAGTATCCTTATCTAAGAAACTTTTAATCCTCACTCTTTTTCTTGTAGGGACAAGCATCTCTATAAGCGACTTAAAAGCAACTGGATATAGACCCGTTCTTCTAGCCTTCTGTTTATGGGTTTTTATTGCCGTATTCTCATTATGCTATATCACTTTTTAACAAAAAAAATCCGCATCATATAGTATGATGCGGATTTTTATATTTTAAGAGCCCGATGCTTAAGCAGCTATCTCTCTAGTTAACCAACCTCTTCTACTTGCTGTTGCAATCGCATAAGGGGTAATCCAGAATAAACCAAAAGTAAATAAGATACTGTATGAGTATGCCCAAAATGCTTGCGATAAACTGTATCGTTTTGCATAAAACAATACTGGGAAAGTAGATACTACTAAAATACTTAACAACGTAGAGCTTACAAATAATATTGGATGCGTTATAATAAAGAATAACATAAACAATAAGAATGGGTACGTCATTATAATTTTTAAAGCTTGACTAATAAATAAAAGTCTAGATCCAAATTTAGACCCTTCTCTAAAGTTTGTAAATACATACTGAGACATTGCGATATTCTCACGAACATTACTTCTACCCCATCTGATAAACATTTTGTATAACCCAGTGTACTTTTCTGGAACATTGGTATACGCATATGCATTTCTTTGAAATAAAACATGGTACCCTTGTTTCAAAATCATATTAGTCATGGCTCTATCCTCTCCAATATCTGAAGGTTGTCCCATGAACGTTTGGTTAATCCACTCAGGAAGACAATTAAATACTGCCTCTGCTCTGTATGCGGCTAATGCACCTGGCGTACAAAGAACTGAATCTAAACTACTTTCTGCAGAACGTTTGAATTCAAAACTCATAACGAAACTCACATTTAACATTTTAGGTAGAATAGCTCTTTCGTTATTCAATACTTGAATATTACCAGCTACAGCACCACATTTTTCATCTACAATAAACGGACTAACCAAATTACGCAACGTATCTGTATTTACCACAGAATCACTATCTACGGTAATAAAGATTTCACCAGTTCCTAAATTAAACCCACGGTATAACGCATGACGTTTCCCCATGTTTTTTGGTTGTTGCAAGATCGTTACTCGGTCTCCTAAAACTCTCTTTGCTTCTTGCATCCATTTCCAGGTATCATCTTTACTACCATCATCAATAGCTAACAATTGTAATTTGTGTTCTGGATAGTCACTCTTGGCTAAACTTTTTAAAGTAGCCCAAACTTGTTTTCCTTCATTGTAAGCTGGTACGATTACCGTACACGTTGGCAATTCTTCATCACTTACCGAAGCTATAGGCTTATACTTAAAGTAAAGAAATAGATTGTATAAGAAGAAAGTAACCTTAAAGAAAAACAATGAAGCTGCAACTATAAAAAATGCAAAGCCCCAACTTGTGTTTAATCTTTCAAAATTAAATTGCTCAAAATCTGCCTGTAATAAGTAAACCACGTAACCTGCTCCGATCATTAAAGCAAACGAACTTACGAGCACTACAATGGCCCATAAATTAATAGGACTAGATTGTTTGTCTCCACTTAAAAATTTATTGTTTACTGTGGAATATAATTCTTTTAAAGTAATTGTTCCTGTTTTCATAATATGCGTTCTCTCTTTATTTTTTGTATCAATTTAAAATTCATACGGCAACTTACGTACCATTTTAAATAAAAACCAGTTTGCTAGTGTTTCCGAGCGTTTCCAGAATAAAAAGTGTGTAATTTTTATACAATTTATGTGTAATTACACAGCTTTATACAACCTTTAAAATCGCTCATTTTTCATTAGCTTTAACATATACGTTGCAATTACATTATTAGCTCTCGCAAGTGACTATTTTTTACAAAAAAAACCCGAAACAACATGGTAACATGTTATTTCGGATTTTTATAAAGTGAACGGTGTTAACTATTTAATTTCTCTTTTTCAAGACCTCCTCAATATCTTTCAACGTAAATCCTTTTGCCTGTAATAGAATTAAGTAATGAAAGAGTAAATCTGCACTCTCATCTAAAAATAATTTATCGTCATTATCTTTTGCTTCAATAACCACTTCAACTGCTTCCTCTCCTACTTTTTGCGCTACTTTATTAATTCCTTTTCTAAAAAGGGACGCAACATAGCTATCTTGATTCTCGGGATTGTCCTTACGGTCTGTTATGATTGCTTCCAGCTTGGTTAAGAAACCAAAGGAACTCGTGTTTTCTTCCTCCCAACAAGTATCCGTTCCTTTATGACATGTAGGCCCTACGGGATTTACAGTAATAAGTAAGGTATCATTATCACAATCATTTTTAATTGCCACAAGATTTAAAAAATTACCACTCTCTTCGCCTTTAGTCCACAAGCGTTTTTTAGTGCGGCTAAAAAATGTAACTTTTTTTGTTTCTTGAGTTTTATCAAAAGCCTCTTGGTTCATGTACCCGAGCATTAACACATTCTTTGTTGTAGCATCTTGTATTATGGCTGGTATTAATCCGTCTGAATTTTTATCGAAATCTATTTTCATACTCTTTATATTCTAACAGGAATCCCGTTATCTTTTAATTCTTTTTTTAAATCTACTATCTCTATTTCTTTAAAATGAAATACACTTGCTGCAAGCGCTGCATCTGCTTTACCCTCTATAAAAGTATCTGTAAAATGCTGCATATTACCCGCGCCACCAGAGGCAATGATGGGTATATTTAATTCCGTAGATAATTTAGCCAGCGCCTCATTTGCAAAACCATCTTTTGTACCATCATTATCCATAGAGGTAAACAAAATTTCACCTGCACCGCGCTCTTCTACTTCCTTGGCCCAATCAAACAAGCGAATTTCGGTAGGCACTTTTCCTCCTACCAAATGCACAATCCATTCCCCCTCAATTAATTTAGCATCTATAGCAACAACGATACATTGCGAACCAAATTTTGCCGATAAATCATTTATTAATTGTGGATTTTTAACAGCTGATGAGTTTATAGATACCTTGTCAGCACCATTTTGCAATAGCATATCTACATCTTCAACAGAAGCTATACCACCACCTACGGTAAACGGAATATTTACTTTTTCCGCTACGCGATAAACCAAATCGGCAAGTGTTTTACGTTTTTCTTCGGTAGCTGAAATGTCCAGAAAAACCAACTCATCTGCTCCTGAATTGGCATAAATCTCTGCCAATTCTACCGGATCACCTGCATCTCGTAAATCAACAAAATTGATCCCCTTTACGGTACGTCCGTCTTTAATATCTAAACAAGGTATTATTCGTTTTGTAAGCATTTTATTTATTTAGAAAGTATGTAATCTTCTAATTGTTTTAGACTGATTCTATTTTCATAGATTGCTTTACCAATAATAGTTCCCTCACAACCTAGTTCTGCTAATTTAGGCAATTCATCAAAGGTAGATATACCTCCTGAAGCAATCAAATTAATACTGCGACTATCAGCACCTTTACTAGTTTCATTTAAAATACGCTCATACAATTCAAAGGAAGGACCTTGTAACATACCGTCTTTACTAATATCTGTACAAATTACAAATACAATTCCTTTCTGTTGATAGGCTTGTATAAACGGAATTAAATCTTCTTTAGAATCTTCTTGCCACCCTGAAACTGCCACTTTCTCGTGTAAAGCATCTGCCCCCAATATAATTTTTTCAGCGCCATATGTTTCTATCCAACCCAAAAAAGTATCCTGATCTTTCACCGCAATACTACCTCCTGTAATTTGAGAAGCTCCGCTGTTGAACGCTATTTTTAAATCCTCATCGGTCTTTAAACCACCCCCAAAATCTATCTTTAAATTGGTTTGAGACGCTATTTGCTCTAAAACCTTGTGGTTTACAATATGTTTAGATTTTGCACCATCTAGATCTACCAAATGCAAGTGCGTTATACCATGTGCCTCAAACTCTTTAGCCACTTCAAGTGGATGCTCATTGTATATTTTCTTAGTATCATAGTCGCCCTTTGAAAGACGAACACATTTACCGTCTATAATATCTATTGCTGGAATTATTCTCATTATATTTTATTTTATCGATGGCTATCTAAGGTTAAGAATTTCCTATGTTTTAATATCCACAATACTCTTACTGTTTTAAACCCCCTAATACTTTTAAAATCTTTAAATTTTTGAGTACCGTATTATTTCATATTTAAAAAATTCATTAGAATTTTTTCCCCAACGCTACTACTCTTTTCTGGATGAAACTGTGTTCCGTAAAAATTATTTTTCTGCAACGCTGCACTATATTCAAGCTCATATTCTGAAGTTGCTATGGTTTCATTACAAATTGCCGCATAAAAACTATGAACTAAATAAATGTATTCGCCCTCTGAAATACCACTAAATAAATCTGATTTTAAATTGGCTATCTGATTCCAACCAATTTGCGGCACCTTTACCTTCTTAGAAAATTTAACCACATCTACATCAAATATTCCTAGCCCTTTTGTATCACCTTCCTCTGTAGCATTACACATTAATTGCATCCCTAAACAAATTCCTAAAACGGGTTGTTTTAAAGTAGGTACCAAGGCATCTAGTCCGCTTGCTTTTAATTTATGCATGGCACTGCTGGCCTCGCCTACACCAGGAAAAATCACTTTATCCGCTGCTAGAATTTCATTTACATCACTTGTCAGAACAGCCTCAAAACCAAGACGTTGAATTGCAAACTTTATACTTTGTATGTTTCCTGCTCCGTAATTTATAATTACTATTTTCATAAAGTTTTTTTTACAACATTCCTTTAGTAGATGGTAAAACCATCTTCTCTACGTCGCGTTTTACAGCCATTTTTATTGCCTTAGCAAAAGCTTTAAATATTGCCTCAATCTTGTGATGCTCATTAACACCTTCTGCTTTTATATTTATATTGGCTTTAGCACCGTCACTAAATGATTTAAAAAAGTGCAGAAACATTTCCGTAGGCATATCTCCTACTTTTTCTCTTTTAAAATCTGCCTCCCATACCAGCCAGTTTCTACCACCAAAGTCGATTGCCACTTGCGCTAAACAGTCATCCATAGGCAAACAGAATCCGTAACGCTCAATACCTAGCTTGGTACCTAATGCTTTATGGAAAACTTCCCCTAAAGCAATTGCGGTATCTTCAATAGTATGGTGCTCATCTACCTCTAGATCTCCGTCTACTTTAATATCTAAATCCATTTGACCGTGACGCGCTAGCTGATCTAGCATATGATCAAAAAAGGCAAGGCCTGTAGCAATGCTACTTTTACCTGTGCCATCTAGATTTACTTTAATTTGAATATCAGTTTCATTTGTCTTACGGCTAATACTAGAAACCCTATCTTTTAATTTTAAAAACTCATAGATTTTTTCCCAATCATTGGTTTCAGTAGCAATATACGCATCTAACTCATCTCGTTTCACTGTAATTTCACCCGTACCTAGATTGGTTTCATCGTTGATAAAAATACCTTTAGCTCCAAGATTTTTAGCTAATTCCATATCCGTTAACCGATCTCCGATTACAAAAGAATTTGCTAAATCATATTCTTCAGAGAAATATGCTGTCAACAAACCAGTACCTGGTTTACGCGTGTTAGCATTTTCATGTGGAAAAGTTCTATCAAGAAATACTTTATCAAATACAACTCCTTCATTTTCAAAAGAATTCATGATGAAATTATGCACAGGCCAAAATGTATCTTCTGGAAAAACGTCTGTTCCTAGTCCGTCTTGGTTGGTGATCATCACCAATTCATAATCCAACTCCTTAGCTATTTTACCCAAAAATGTAAACGCTTTTGGATAGAAGGTCATTTTTTCAAAACCGTCAATTTGCTCATCAATGGTTTCTTTAATAATCGTACCATCTCGATCTATAAAAAGTACTTTTTTCATTCTTATTGAATTTCTTTTAAAACCTGCATTAATTTTTTATTCTCCGCTGTAGTACCTACTGTGAAGCGTAATGTGTTTTCACATAAAGGTTGCGTTGTACGGTTCCTTACCACAACACCCCTCGCTAATAACTGATTGTATCGTTCTGTAGCATTATCTAGTTTTGCTAAAACAAAATTAGCATCAGTAGCATATACTTTAGTTACGAAATTTAATTGAAGTAATGCTTTAGATAACAAAGCTCTTTCCTTCAATATATCAGTAATTTCTGATTTTATTTTGTCAACGTTCAAAACACGCTCTAACGCTCTTTTCTGAGTAAGCTCATTTACATTGTATGGTGGCTTAATCTTATTTAGAATAGCAATAATCTCTTCAGATGCATAACAGACCCCTAATCGAATACCGGCCATTCCGTATGCCTTAGATAGTGTTTGTGTAACTATTAAATTTGTATAATTCGGTAGTCCAGACAACCATGATTCTTCTTTTGAAAAATCTATATAGGCTTCATCAATAATGACTAGTCCATTAAACTTTTCTAATAGTTCTGTTATTTTGTTTCGCGAAAAACTATTTGCTGTAGGATTGTTTGGCGAGCAAAGGAATAATAATTTTGACTTAGCATCAGCTGTTTCCAAAATCTGGTTGACATCAGGTTCAAAATCTGCCGTTAACAAAACTTCTCTATTCTCAATATCATTAATCCCTGACAACACTTTATACATTCCATAGGTTGGCGGCAGGGTAATAATATTATCTTCTTTGGGTTCACAAAAAGCGCGGAAAATTAGATCTAAAACTTCGTCACTCCCATTTCCAAAAAGAATATTAGCAGGTAGTACCCCTTTTTGAGATGCTAATACCTCTTTTAAGCTTCTTTGCTGAGGATCTGGATATCTATTCACACCATTTTCAAATGGATTCTCATTAGCGTCTAAAAACACCATATCTGAACCATCTGAAACGTATTCATCACGCGCTGAAGAATACGGACTCAGTCCCTTTACATTATCACGTACTAGGTTTTGTATATTTACCTTACTCATCGTCCAAACTATTTAATCGTAACGTAACGGCATTTTTGTGCGCTTGTAAGCCTTCTGCTTCTGCCATTAGCTCAATTGCACTACCAATTTCTTGAATTCCTTCTTTTGAAATCTTCTGAAAAGTCATGCTTTTCATAAAACTATCTAAGTTAACACCACTATACTGTTTAGCATACCCATTCGTTGGTAAAGTATGATTAGTTCCTGAAGCATAATCTCCGGCACTTTCAGGGGTGTAATTGCCAATAAAAACAGATCCTGCATTTGTAATTGCACTCAAATAAGATCCCTCATCTGCCACACAAACTATATAATGTTCTGGACCATATTCATTAATTAATTCCTGTGCCGTTGTATCATCCTCAACGTAAATTAACTTACTATTATCTATCGCTTTTTGAGCAATATCCTTACGTGGTAAATCTTCAATTTGCAAGGCAACTTCTTTCTCTACATCTTCAAGCATTGCTTTAGAGGTTGTTACCAATAGTACCTGACTATCAACACCATGCTCTGCCTGACTAAGTAAATCTGACGCAACAAACGCTGCGTTTGCAGTATCATCTGCCACAACCAAAAGCTCACTTGGCCCCGCAGGCATATCAATAGCCACGCCATGCTTTGTAGCAATCTGTTTCGCTACAGTAACATATTGATTTCCTGGTCCAAATATCTTATACACTTGCGGAATGGTTTCTGTTCCAAAGGTCATTGCCGCTATAGCCTGTATCCCTCCTACCTTATATATTTTTGTTACACCACAAAGGTTTGCCGCATACAAAATAGCTGGGTGAATTTTCCCTTCTTTATTAGGTGGCGAACATAGCACAATTTCTGAGCATCCAGCGATATTGGCAGGGACTGCTAACATTAAAATAGTAGAAAATAAAGGTGCTGTTCCTCCCGGAATATATAAGCCCACTTTATCTATAGGCCTTTTTACCTGCCAACAATGTACACCAGGACTAGTTTCTACCTCTATACTTTGTGTTTTCTGAGCGCTGTGAAATTTATCAATGTTATCCTTAGCCAAGAGAATAGCTTCTTTAAGGGCTACAGGAACCAAACTATTAGCCTCTACAATTTCATCATCCGTAACCAATAACTCTGTTATAGTTACGCCATCAAACTTTTCGGTATACTTTTTTATGGTAGCATCACCGTTTTCTTGAAGTTCTTCAAAAACCTGATTTACTGTACTTTCTATATCTGCAACGCTCTTAGTAGGACGCTTAAGAATAGATTTCCAATCTTCTCTTTCAGGATTATATATTTTATTCATAGCAAATACTAATCAAATTTCTTAATCATATGATATCCTAAAGCTTCAAAACCTTGACGCTCCCAGAACTTTTTTCCTTTTTCATTGTGCCGGTAACAATTCACTTCTACACCAACACAATCAATGCTTTTAGCATAATCAAACAACCAATTCATCATTAATTCTCCAACTCCTGCGCTTCTATAGTTCGTTTCTACAAAAACATTGTCCGGTTCTAGATGTTTCCCTGCATATAACTTGTTTAACACCCAGAATCCGCAACAGGCTATTAATTGATTATTATCATATACACCTATGCATTGATATCCTCCCATTTTAAGCATGTCTTTTAACCTGCTTTTCAATGTTTCTTCCGGTAATTTTCCTAAATTTAATTGAATTATCAGCGGGATAATCGACTCCATTTCTTCATAAGGAATCAATTTTAATTCAAAATGAACCTTCATGAGCTTTCTTAAAGAACCATTTTCTCAATAGGGCAAACTAGAATACCTTCAGCGCCCGCCTGCTTCAACTCGTCTATAACTTCCCAAAAAGAATCTTTCTTAATTACCGTGTGTACAGAACTCCAGCCTTCTTCTGCTAATGGCAAAACTGTAGGACTACGCATTCCTGGTAATAAGTCCAAAATCATTGGCAATTTATCATTCGGAGCATTCAACAATACATATTTAGATTGTCTTGCTCGTAATACCGACTGAATTCTGAATTGTAATTTTTCAAGAATTTCTCTCCTCTCAGAAGTTATTTTTGGTGAAACCGCCAAAACAGCCTCACTCTTTAACATTACCTCTACTTCTTTCAAATTGTTTTTAAACAAGGTACTTCCACTAGATACGATATCACAAATAGCATCTGCTAATCCAATATTAGGAGCAATCTCTACAGAACCGTTAATAATGTGAATATCTGCAGAAACACCTTTGTCTGCTAAATAATTTTTAACGGTATTTGGGTATGATGTAGCAATTCGTTTGCCTTGGAAATCTTGAACAGAAGTATACTTTACAGCCTTTGGCACTGCTAAAGACACTTTACACTTTGAAAAACCTAATTTTTCTGCAATAGAAATATCTTCTCCTTTTTCTATCAACACATTTTCACCTATGATAGCGATATCTACCACCCCGTCTCTTAAGTATTGAGGAATATCTCCATTTCTCAAATAAAATACTTCCATAGGAAAATTGCGAGAAGACGCTTTTAATTGATCGCGACCGTTATCAATAGAGATACCACAATCTTTAAGAATCTCAATAGATTCCTCATTTAATCGACCTGATTTTTGAATAGCAATTCTAATTTTTGTCATTTTCTTTTTAGTTTGTGTCTGGCAATCAAAAAAAGTTTAAAAATAAAACCCGTTTGATTGCTCAAACGGGTTTAAAATATGTTGCACTACTACAATACATTTCTACCTCGCTTGAAAGCAAGTATAAAAATGATGATGATGTGTAGTTGTATTTTTCATTCTGATGTAAAAGTAAAATTATTTTATGTGTTAAAAAACAAAAATCTATTTTTTTAACAACTGTTCTTGTTTTTATTCAAAAACTAACAGATTAATTGTTCCCCAAAATTAAAGGTAATCCAGATTCTCCTCCACCTACAACAACAACTTTAGTGTTTGGTGATTTAGAAAGCTCTAAAGTAGCATCTATACCTTTATCTCTAAGAATTTGATCATTTAACGACGCACTCAATATACGGTTGGCATCTGCCTTTCCCTGCGCTTCTATGGTTACTTTTTCAGCTTCTTTCTTAGCAGTAACTAAACGAAATTCATATTCTAAAGACTCTTGCTCCTGACGTAATTTACGTTCAATAGCTTCCTTAATGGTTGGCGGCAAAGTTACATCGCGCACTAAAATTTCATTAAGTTGAATATACTCTCCTTCTACAATCTTCTTGGTCTCATCAAAAATCTCTTGTTGGATAGCATCACGCTTACTAGAATATAATTGTTCTGGTGTGTAACGACCTACCACAGAACGTGCAGCAGAACGTATCGTAGGCAATAAAACTCTTTGAATATAATCTTCTCCCTTTTCTTGGTGCAACTTCCCTAATTCACTACGAACAGGCTCAAACCAAGCCGAAGCTTCTAATTTAATATCCAAACCATTACTAGATAAAACATTCATTTTTTCTAGCACTTCCTGCTGCCTTACCTCATAGATAAACACTTTATTCCATGGAGCTACAAAATGAAAACCCTCCCCTAATGGTGGCTCATCTGTAACCACACCACCTTGAAATTGTTTGTACAAAACACCCGCCTGACCTGAGTCAACCGTGACGGTAGATTTTGAAATTAATATTATTAAAACTACTAATGCGAAGACTGCAGGTAATGCAATTTTTGGCAATTTATCCATACTTGAATTTAATTTAAATTAATCCGTTATATTTTCTGATGATCCATTCTAATGAAAGTGCTATTATAATAAGCCCTAGAAGGAATTTAAAGTCTATCAAAGATACAACATTTTCAACGCTCTTTTGAGTAGGCATAAAGCGTTTATCCGAATCTAACTGCGTTATAAATTCTTGTATTTGTTCTGGATAGAAAAGTGAAGCCGTTGTTGCCTCAGAGAAGTTCGACATTTTTGCATAATTCGACGAAAAAAACTGCTGCTCTACATCATAATCTAATACGGTAAATTTGCCAGATTTAGAAACCGACTTCCCTACCACGCCCACTTTAAAGGAATAAGTTCCCGATTTTAAATCGCTTAAATCTGCTTCAAAATAATTATTTTTCAAAAGCATAGGTACTTTCACCCCTCCATTAATTTCAATATAAAGATTAGCCTTGGGATCAAACACGTACGTCTCATCAAAATAGGTAGCCGTTACTTTTGCTAAGCCTAAATTTTCATACACCGACTTATAATCGATTGACAGTTGCTCTCTTTTTGCATCACTAGATAAAAACAGTGTTAGCTTTCCTATGAAAGTATCAAAATCTTCAAAACTCTCTTGATTCACATAATTTTGCATTCGCCATTTCCAAATGTTTTCACCTAATAAAACTGCTGTCTTCTGTTTTTCGTTTTCCGAAATAGCAAAAAGCGGATTGGCAAGATCTACTCCTCTTATATTCATCTGCATTAAGGGCTCATAAGTACTTTTAAAACTAATTGCTCCAGAATTACTCGTCAAAGGCGGGTAATTAACGAAATCTGTGGTAGCTATATCATATTTAGAAAAAGAAGCATTTAGCTTACCGATAACTTCTTCAACAGGATACCCCGTTTCTATGGTAAAATCTAAGTTAGATTGATTTAAAAAATTAAGATCAGTTTTAGTGCCAACAATGGTAAAATGATTTCGATTTTTTTTCGCAATAAAGGCATAAACTTCTTTAAAACTACTAGTGGGTTGATAGCATATAAAAAGATCAGTATCCTCAAATACTTTCTGATCAACATTAGGTTTTACAATAGTCACCAGGCGTTGCTCATTAGATTCAATCGCTTTTTTTAAAGCTCCCAAATCAGGATGCACTATAGAAGAAACAATAGTTACTTTGGTTTTCTCATCAATTACTTCAACAGCCACAGATTTACTATTATTGATCTTATTTTTCTCATTAACCAAATCACCTACAGCAACAACTACAGTTTTAATGCCCACAGCATCGGCATTTATGAACGTATGTATTCTTTTTGATTTGATTGATTTAGAAAACCTCACTTGTTCCTTGAAAATAATTTTTCCATCTACATCAATAAAAACAGGCAGAGTAACCGTCTTTTCTCCATCATAAGAGACATAGGACTCTATTGGAAATTTATTTTTTAAAAAGGCAAATTTATTGGTATTTACTTGACTTACTTTAACATCTTCGTAGGCCGTAGTGTCTCCAAAAACTACCGAATAAAATGGAATTTTACTCTTATTGCCATAAAATTCATAATCCTGACCTATAGTTTGATTACCATCTGAAAGCAATACCCCAACAGTTTTCTTATTGTTGTAAATCGTAGCAACCGTTTTTAAGGCTTTTGCGATATCTGTCTTTTTTTCAGAAAGATCAAGGGTATCCAAGTTTTCTAATGAGCTACCGAATTGATAATAATCTATTTTAAATTTTTCTGCTAAATCTTTATTGTTTTTTATTTTATCCAAAAAATCATTTAATTGCTCAGAACTATTTGCCATAGAACTAGAATTATCTGCAACCACTACTAAATTAGCTTTCGCTACGGTATAATCTACTTTTTTAAATTTTGGATTTATAAGCACTATAAAAAGAGAAAATAATGCAGTAAAACGCAAAAAAGAGAGCAAAACAATATGTTTTCCTCTCTTTTTAACTTTGTAATAATATTGAAAAATGACTACTCCTACAGCAACAAATGCTGCTAAAAATACTAATAGAATAGTCTGAATTTGCATAATTTTCGCTACTTCTAAGTTAGCATTCCCCCATCAACATTTAGCACCTGCCCAGTTACGTACCCTGACAAATCAGAAGCAAAAAACAAACAAGCATTGGCAATATCTTCTGGACTACCACCTCTCTTCAGAGGAATACCGTCTCTCCAACCTTGAACCACTTTTTCATCAAGTTTATCGGTCATCTCTGTCTCGATAAACCCTGGAGCAATTGCGTTACAGCGAATATTTCTAGAACCTAATTCTAAAGCAATAGATTTAGTAAAACCAATCATACCCGCTTTTGAAGCTGCGTAATTTGTCTGACCCGCATTACCTTTAACACCAACCACACTACTCATATTAATTATAGAACCTTTACGCTGCTTTAACATAGTACGTTGCACCGCTTTTGTCATGTTAAATACCGATTTTAAGTTGATTTCAATTACTTTATCAAAATCATCCTCAGACATACGCATTAGAAGGTTATCTTTTGTAATTCCAGCATTGTTAATCAACACATCAATAGTACCATCAAAATCTTCTAAAACCTGAGCTACTAGAGCTTCTGAATCACTAAAGCTTGCTGCATTACTTTTATATGCTTTTGCTTTAACTCCCTTAGCCGTCAATTCTTTTTCTAATGCTAGTGCTGGTGCCTCACTAGAGCTATATGTAAAAGCCACATTTGCTCCATGGTCTGCAAAAACCTGCGCAATACCAGTACCTATACCCCTACTTGCACCTGTAATAATTACGTTTTTACCTTCTAATAACTTCATTTTTGTTCAATTTGTTCGGTTGATATTCAAATATAACTTTTGTTTGATATATAGATAGCTAAAATCCCGTTTAAACTGAAAATATTTCAGCATAAACGGGATTTTTAAATCTTTATATAGTTCTTGATTTAATTGTAAAACAATTATCCCAATACTTCTTTTACTTTCAATCCAATCTCAGCAGGAGAATCTACCACGTGAATACCACACTCACGCATGATACGCTTTTTAGCTTGAGCGGTATCGTCACTACCACCTACGATGGCACCAGCATGACCCATGGTTCTACCTGCAGGTGCAGTTTCACCAGCAATAAAACCTACAACTGGTTTTTTACTTCCACTAGCTTTATACCACTTAGCAGCATCTGGTTCTAATTGACCTCCAATTTCACCAATCATCACTACACATTCTGTTTCAGGATCGTTGATTAACATTTCAACAGCTTCTTTTGTTGTTGTTCCAATAATTGGATCACCACCAATACCAATAGCAGTTGTAATACCTAAACCTTGACGTACTACTTGATCAGCAGCTTCATATGTTAATGTTCCCGATTTAGAAACAATACCTACATTACCTTTTTTGAATACAAAACCTGGCATAATACCCACCTTAGCTTCACCTGGAGTAATAACTCCTGGACAGTTAGGGCCGATTAAACGACAGTCCATATTTTTAATATAGTTAGACGCTTTTACCATATCTGCAACAGGAATACCTTCTGTAATGGTAATAATAACTTTAATACCTGCATTCGCAGCTTCCATAATTGCATCTGCAGCAAATGCTGGCGGAACAAATATAATAGTCGTGTCTGCTCCAACTTTTTCAACAGCTTCATGAACAGTATTAAAAACTGGCTTCCCTAAATGTTCTTGCCCACCTTTACCCGGAGTAACACCACCAACGATGTTCGTACCGTAATCAATCATTTGTCCTGCGTGAAAGGTACCTTCACTTCCAGTAAAACCTTGTACAATTATTTTGGAATCTTTATTGACTAAAACACTCATTTTATATCTATATTAATTTATTGCATTGCAAAAATATGCCATTGAAAACAATTTATAAAGTATTTCGCTAGCTTATTTGTGCTTCTATTTTTTTATTATTTGCGGAATTTGCTTAATCCAAGCCATTTGCTTCATTTTTTCACGTGCTTCTTCTGCCGGACTACCAAAGTATGTGGCGTTTCCTTCAAGAGATTTAGAAATTCCTGATTGCGCTAAAACTACTGCTTTTTTTCCAATAGTGATTGCACTAATCACTCCAACTTGCCCCCATAAGGTTACTTCGTCTTCTATGATCACGCAACCTGCAATTCCCGTTTGCGAAGCTATTAGGCATTTCTCCCCAATAATGGTATCATGACCAACATGCACTTGGTTATCTATCTTAGTTCCTTTTTTAACTGTAGTATCTCCGGTAACACCCCTATCTAAAGTACAAAGCGCACCAATATCAACATTATCCTCAATCACCACTCGGCCACCTGAAAGCAACTTATCAAAACCTTCTGGCCTATTTTTATAATAAAATGCATCTGAGCCTAAAACAGTGCCCGCATGGATCGTAACATTATTACCAATTACACAATTGTCATAAATAGATACATTGGAATGAATGATACAATTAGCTCCGATTACCACATTATTACCCACAAAAGCATTAGGCTGAATAACTGTATCCTTACCTATTTTTGCTGATGGCGCTATATTCTTAGATGATTTCTCAAAAGGCTTAAAAAAAGCTGTTAGCTTATTAAAATCACGAAAAGGATCATCAGAAATCAACAATGCTTTTCCTTCTGGGCAATCCACTTTTTTATTGATTAAAATAGTAGTCGCCTTAGAATTTAAAGCCTTATCATAATATTTAGGATGATCTACAAAAACAATATCACCTGGTTCTACCACATGAATTTCATTCATTCCTAAAACCTGAAAATCAGCATCGCCAACAAATTCAGACTGAATAATACTCGCAATTTGTTGCAAACTATGAGAAATAGGAAACTTCATTTAACTATGCTTGATTTCTAAAAATTATTCTTTTACACGTTCCATATAAGAACCCGAAGCAGTATCTACTTTAATTTTATCACCTTCATTAATAAATAAAGGAACATTAACCTCTGCTCCTGTCTCTACTTTTGCTGGTTTTGTAGCGTTGGTTGCCGTATTTCCTTTTACACCTGGCTCCGTATACGTAACCTCTAAAACAACACTAGCAGGCATATCTACAGACAAAGGCATGCTATCTTCTGTATTAAAAAGAATAGTAACTACTTCTCCTTCTTTTAAAAGGCCTGGCGCATCTAATGCACTTTCTTCTAAGGTTATTTGATTATAATCCTGTGTATTCATAAAATGATACGTCTGACCTTCAGGATATAAATACTGATAAGAGCGTGTTTCCACACGAACATCCTCTATCTTACTACCTCCAGAAAAGGTATTATCTAAAACCTTACCCGTGGTCACACTCTTCAATTTTGTACGTACAAAAGCAGGTCCCTTCCCTGGTTTTACATGTAAAAATTCAATAATTTTGAAAATATCGTTGTTGTAACGAATGCAAAGTCCTTTTCTAATATCTGATGTTGACGCCATAATTATAATGCTATTTGTTACTGATGATTTCTAATTAATCAACTAAAAATCATCAGTAAGCTTTAATGTTATTTTATAAATTGAAAGTTAGGTTAATTATTACTAAAATAACCTTTCATTATTCCACGCTGAGAATCTCTAATAAATTGGAGAATTTCATCACGCTCAGGAGTAGCTTCCATTTCTGCTTCTATAATTTGAACAGCTTGGGAATTATTATAGTTTTTTTGGTATAAAATTCTATAAATATTCTGCACTTCTCTAATCTTTTCTGAGGTAAAGCCTCTTCTTCTTAGCCCTACCGAATTTATTCCTACATAAGAAAGCGGTTCACGCGCAGCTTTTACATATGGAGGAACGTCTTTCCGAACTAAAGATCCACCAGTTACAAAAGCATGCTGCCCTATAGATACAAATTGATGTACTGCAACTAGTCCTGCAAGAATCACATTATCTCCAATAGTAACATGCCCTGCTAAAGTTGAATTATTAGAAAAAATACAGTTATCCCCTACTAAACAGTCATGGGCAACATGACAATAAGCCATGATTAAACAGTTTTTTCCAATAACCGTTTTCATGCGGTCTGAAGTTCCTTTATGAATGGTTGCACATTCTCTAATTGTGGTATTGTCACCAATTATAACCGTAGTTTCTTCTCCTTGATATTTTAAATCTTGAGGAGGTGCTGAAATTACCGCTCCGGGAAAAATATTACAATTTTTACCTATTCGTGCGCCTTCCATTATCGTTACGTTAGAACCAATCCACGTACCATCGCCAATAATAACATTATTATGAATGGTGGTAAAAGGTTCTACAACTACGTTCTTAGCGATTTTAGCTCCTGGATGAATATATGCCAGTGGTTGATTCATTCTATTTCTTTTTAGCTATTTGCGCCATTAATTCTGCTTCACACACCAGCTTATTATTTGCATAAGCATACGCTTGCATGTGACAAATACCTCTTCTTATTGGCGTAATAAGGCTACAGTGAAAAGTCAATGTATCCCCTGGAAGTACTTTTTGTTTAAATTTCACATTATCCATTTTCATGAAAAATGTCAAGTAATTTTCTGGATCTGGAACCGTACTTAATACTAAAATACCTCCAGTTTGCGCCATAGCTTCTACTTGCAAAACTCCTGGCATTACTGGTGCACCTGGAAAATGACCTACAAAGAAATTCTCATTCATTGTAACGTTTTTCATTCCCACAACATGCGTATCAGAAAGCTCTAAAATTCTATCAATCAATAAGAACGGAGGCCTATGAGGAAGTACTTCCATAATTTGATGAATATCCATCAATGGCGGCTGATTCAAATCATATTGAGGAACTTTATTACGCTTTTCTAATTTTATAATTTTCGACAGTTTTTTTGCAAATTGTGTATTTACAAAATGACCTGGCTTGTTGGCTATAATTTTACCACGAATACGCGTACCCGCCAAAGCTACATCACCTATAACATCTAACAATTTATGGCGCGCTGCTTCATTAGGATGATGCAATGTTAAGTTATCTAAAATTCCGTTTGGTTTAATAGACAGCTTCTTTTTATTAAAAGCCTTTTCAAGCTTTTTCATCGTTTCATCAGAAATCTCTTTATCTACGTAAACTATAGCATTGTTTAAATCTCCACCTTTAATTAATCCGTGCTCTAAAAGCATTTCCAATTCGTGTAGAAAACTAAACGTTCTAGCCTCTGAAATTTCTGCTTTGAAATCTGACAACTTATCTAAAGTAGCATTCTGTGTTCCTAATACTTTGGTCCCAAAATCTACCATAGTCGTAATCTGATAATCGTCTGAAGGTATTACCGTAATTTCACTACCGGTTGCTTCATCTTTGTATGATATCACTTCTTTAACTACGTATATTTCTCTTTCAGCTTCTTGCTCAACAATCCCTGCTTCTTCAAGAGCTTCTACGAAAAATTTAGAAGAACCATCCATTATCGGTGGTTCTGGAGCATTTAGCTCTATTAAAACGTTATCAATCTCTAACCCTACTAATGCTGCAAGAACATGTTCTGATGTTTGAATTTTAACGCCTCTTTTTTCTAAATTGGTCCCTCTCTGAGTATTTACAACATAAGCTGCATCTGCCTCAATAATAGGTTCTCCTTCTAAATCTGTTCGTTTAAAGGCATACCCATGATTTTCAGGCGCAGGTACCAATTTCATTGTAACGTTCTCTCCTGTATGCAATCCTACACCAGATAAAGTAACTTCTTTGCCAATTGTTCGTTGTTTATTGCTCACGGCCAATCTTTTTTTCTATTTCGTTAATCCTATTAATAATCTTCGGTAAATTTTTAAAATGTACATAAGACTTGTTATAATCGCCATATGTTAAAGCAGGAGAACCTTGTATCACTTCTCCAGTTTTTATATTTCTTCCAATACCAGATTGCGCTTGTATACGCACATTATCTCCTATGGTGATATGACCTACAATACCTACTTGACCACCAATCATACAGTGTTTACCTATCTTCGTAGAACCAGCAACGCCAGTTTGTGCAGCAATTACAGTATGCTCTCCAATTTCCACATTGTGAGCAATTTGTATTTGGTTATCTAATTTTACGCCTTTTCTAATTATGGTAGACCCTAAGGTAGCTCTATCTATGGTAGTCCCGGCACCTATATCAACATTATCTTCAATAATAACATTACCTGTTTGCGGCACTTTTTTATATTCGCCCTCCGCATTTGGCGTAAATCCAAATCCGTCTGAACCCACAATAACCCCACTATGAATCACGCAATTATTACCAATTACAGATTCTGAGTAAATTTTAGCCCCTGCGAAAACAATAACATTATCTCCTAAGCGCACATTGTCTCCAACATAAACATTGGGATATATTTTCACCTTATCGCCTAGTACTACATTTTCTCCAATATAAGCAAAAGCACCTATATAGCAATCTTCTCCGTAGGTAGTAGATGCAGCAATAAATGACGGACTCTCAATACCCGTTTTATTATTTTTTACTTGATTGTAATATTCTAATAATTTCGAAAATGACTCATAGGCATCATCTACTTTAATGAGTGTAGTTGATAAATCATGTTCTGCTACAAAATCTTTATTCACTATAGTTATAGAAGATTTGGTAGTATATATATGTTGTGTGTATTTCGGATTTGCTAAAAAAGTAAGAGATCCTTGCTCTCCTTCCTCTATTTTAGCCAATTTATCAACCGCGATATCAGGATTACCTTCCAGTTCTCCTTCCAAAATACCCGCAATTTGACTAGCTGTAAATTTCATAAAGGCAAAAGTAACAAAAATAGTTAAACAGTAAGTTTAGGATAACAGATATAATACTTGGTGGTAATTTTAGAAACTGTTTTCAAATTTAATTGATCAGAAGCCTTTACAACATCAGTAACTTTTCCATTATCATTTAATATTTTAATATTTTGTTTTTTAGAATCATAGGTCTGATTTTGAACGATTCCAGAGTATACAAAATAATTTACATCTTGCTCATTCAACTGGTATTCTTTCATAAAAATAGCACGTTGTTTCGCTAATTTTTTAAGGCTGATGGGCTTATTTTTTATCTTAATCTGCAATAATTCCCTATTTAAAATCATTTCAGAAAGTTTAGAGAGCGTAAAATCTGACGAATTCTGCCATTGTTTAATTGCAGATAAAATATCTACATCATCTAGCGAAGCAAAACGATTTAAATTTGATGCGGTGAAATCATCTTTACCTATTTTATTCGTCATAAAAAACATAAGCGCATCGCTACATGCTAACTTCTCCCCTCTTGCTAACAGCTCTTTTGCTCTTTTTAAAATACTTATAAGTAGCTGTTCTGCCACTAAACCTGTTTTATGTAAATATACCTGCCAATACATAAACCTCCGAGCCATGAGAAACTTCTCCACAGAATAAATCCCTTTTCGTTCTACTACAAGCTCGTTATCTACTACATTCAACATGGTAATTAAACGTTCTGAATTAATGTTACCTTCCGCAACACCCGTGTAAAAGCTATCTCGCTTTAAATAATCTAAACGATCTATATCTAATTGACTAGAAACCAATTGATTTAAAAATTTCTTAGGATGCTCCCCTTTAAAAATAGCAATAGCTGTCTCTAGTTTACCTTTAAATTTTTCATTCAAAGATTCCATGAATTGTAGCGAAATATATTCATGACTCACCCCTTCAACAATACTATGTTCCATAGCATGCGAAAAAGGACCGTGACCAATATCATGCAATAAAATAGCACAAAGCAAGCCTTCCTCTTCTTTTTCAGAAATATCAATGTCTTTTATTCGAAGAATCTGTACTGCTTGTTGCATAAGATGCATACACCCTAAAGCATGATGAAAACGCGTATGGTGTGCCCCCGGATATACCAAATAAGACATGCCCATTTGAGATATTCTACGTAAGCGTTGAAAGCTAGGTTCAGCAATCAAACTAAAAACTAAAGGCGTAGGAATGTTAATAAATCCGTAAATAGGATCATTAAAAATTTCAAGTTTCTTTAACTTTATCAAATTAAAATGATTTGTTAGCTTCAAAGTTATACAAATGATCTTTAAGTATACCATTAAAAAGCCAGAATATTAGACGGTCTAAAAGGCTTTGAATAGATTTATACAAAATACATGAATAAAATAACGATACTTTGGGTAGATGATGAAATAGATTTATTAAAATCTCACATCCTATTCTTAGAAAGTAAAAATTATATAGTAATCACCTGTAAAAGCGGACAAGAAGCTCTTGAAGAAGTAGCCAAAACTCGTTTTGATATTGTTTTCTTGGATGAAAACATGCCAGGAATCTCTGGCCTAGAGACCTTAACGGAGCTTAAAGATATAGACGCTACCCTGCCCGTTGTAATGATTACGAAGAGTGAAGAGGAATATATTATGGATGAGGCTATTGGTTCTAAAATAGCCGATTACCTTATTAAACCTGTTAATCCTAATCAAATATTACTATCACTTAAGAAAAGCTTAGACAACTCCAGATTAGTATCAGAAAAAACTACAGCAAATTACCAGCAAGAATTCAGGAAAATTGCAATGGATCTCTCTATGGTAAATTCCCATAGTGAATGGACCGATTTATATAAAAAACTGATTACTTGGGAGCTTCGCTTAGAAGAGATTGAAGATTCTAGCATGTTTGAAATACTAGAATCTCAGAAATCTGAAGCCAATAACCATTTTGGAAAATTTATTGACAAAAATTACGAAGACTGGTTTAATGTTGAAGACGGTCCCGTTTTATCACATACAGTGTTTAGAGAATTAGTAAAACCAGAATTGAAAGAACAACCTACATTATTAGTTGTTGTAGATAACTTGCGTTACGATCAGTGGTTAGCTTTTGAGGACACCGTCACACCCTTTTTTAAAAAGAAAAAGGAAACGAGCTATTTCAGTATCCTACCAACGGCAACACAATATGCCAGAAATGCCATATTCTCTGGTCTAACACCTTTAGATATGGAGAAGAAATATCCGGATTGGTGGAAAAATGATACTGATGATGGAGGCAAAAATTTGTTTGAGGCCGAATTTTTAGGAGCTCAATTAAAGCGATTGGGCTTAGACTTAACTTGGGAGTATCATAAAATAAGTAGTTTAAGACAAGGGAAACAATTGTCACAAAACTACAAATCACAAAAGAAGAATGACCTTACAGTCATCGTTTATAATTTTGTTGATATGCTTTCTCATTCTAAAACAGAGATGGAAGTTATTAAGGAACTTGCCTCTAATGATAAGGCTTACAGATCATTAACGCAGAGCTGGTTTAAAAACTCTCCGCTACTAGAAATCATTCAACAAGCACAAACTATGGGTCAAAAGCTGATTATCACTACAGACCACGGAACAATAAATGTGAAGCAGCCCTCAAAGGTAGTTGGTGACAAAGACACGAGTTTAAATTTAAGATACAAAACTGGGCGTAGTTTGTCTTACGAGAAAAAAGAAGTGTATGAAGCCACAAAACCTAGTGATATATTTTTGCCTACCATTAATATGAGTAGCTCATTTATTTTCGCAAAAAACGATTCCTTTTTTGCATATCCAAATAACTACAATCATTATGTAAGTTATTATAGAAATACATACCAACATGGAGGTGTTTCATTAGAAGAGATGATCATCCCATTTATAGTCCTAGAACCGAGGTGAATTTTGTTGATTTAATGAATTTAAAACACTAGAATAGAACCTATTCTACATAATTTCACAGCTTATTTCCTACCGATTTGTGTAAAACACACGAAAAGAGTGCATTTCATCTAATAAATGGGGAATAATGCATCACAGTTTAACGAATAATACCTATATTTACTATAGTTTCAACTAAAAACAATAGTTATGTTCAAAACAGTAGATCGATTGATGCAGTTCATCAAACATGCAGGTATGAGTGCCCGACAATTTGACCTTTCCATAGGTGCAAGTAATGGTTACACGTTAAGAATGCTAAAGAACAATGCCTCAATAGGGAGTGACGTTATAGAGAATATAGTCGCTACTTACCCTAATTTAAACTTAGTTTGGTTAATAACCGGCGAAGGAGAGATGTTAAAATCTGATGCAAATTCTTTAAATTTTAACCAATTACCGAAGGAAAAACAATCGGAAATTGAGCAAATTATTGAGCGCAAGATTAGAGAGCGTCAAGAGAGAGAGTTACGTAGTCTTTTAAAAGATGTAACTGACGAAATTAATGCTATGGAAGACAAGAATTAAATGTCATCTATAAAATTACGCCTTGACTTTCAATGGCTTTCTTAAGCTCATTTAATCGTTCAAAATAATCCTCCTCTTTCATCGTTTCCTTTTCGGATTTTAAGTCTTGAAATTGGAGGATTAATTTAGTTCCCCCCAACTGACTTTTTTCAATGAGCTCCAAAATTGCATTCATTTTTTCATTCACCACTTCATTAAGATACTCTGCCCTAGTTTTGTAATTGATCCACTTTACCAAAAAGAAGATCAACACAAGCAAAGGAACTATGACCGGTATCGCTTTGAAAATTTCGAATTCATCAAATGTTGTTTCCCTACCTATTATTACTTCATAAAGCTGAAGTCCCACTACACTTAAATGAATTAACACTGCATATCTCCAAAGCTGCTTTGAAGTTACAAACCATATAAAAAGCAATACGAATATGGTAAGCTTAAAACTTACCAACCATATATAGGTCTGAAAATCACCCTCTGGAATTTTTAATTTTAGATTAATCAAAGAAACTTCGTGCAAGGTAACAGGAACCCATTTATAAGAAAAAGTAAGCAGTGGCAACAATAAGACTAAAAAAAAGAGAAATACATTTTTCGTATTTGCAGTAGCCATATATATGGTATACCTAGTAGTAATGTCATGAGACAAAGTCTGCAATTCTTTTAACCGTCGGTCTAAAGAAAAAATAGTTTTAAAGGTTATATCTTCCTTGTTAATCTTGCTTTCAATAGTCTCATTTTTAGCTTTGTAATCCTGTAAACTAAGTAATTCTTTTAAGATATTAATCTGGGTTATGTTTGCAGCTGCTATTCTGTACTTCTTCATTTTTTTATCAATATAGAAAAGCAATATCAAATGTAGAGGAAATACTACAAAAGATAATATTTCCGACAGAATTACACCGTAACCAACTACATTAAACGCACCATAAACTTGATAATAACCAATAAAAATAAATACTATCAAGGCGTATTTCCACTTATCAATCGTTGTCAAAAAAATAAAAGAAACTAATAGGGCTAGATGAATTTTGGAAAAATAATGCCAAATACTGTATTCTATAGTATCGAAAAAAACGGGCGTTATTTCAAAAAAGGGTGTTTTCCATACGGCCATATCTTTAAAAAAAAGATAAGCATACATGAAAATACAAAGCAATAAAATAAAAAAAGTAACAATAATTTGGAAAGCTACCTTCTTTTTAAAATATAAATTCATACGTAAGGATTCTATACTTTATTATATGTACGTAGAATTAAGGCTACTGGTATGTTTAAAAGTTAATCTGTAGCTATTTTTCGTTCAATAGCAGCTTTAATTCTTAAAAGTTCCTTCTGATACGCTGCTTTAGAAAGATCTGATTGATTCTCTCGCAATGAAATTAATTCTGCTACTAAGGTGTCTTCATGCTCTTCCAGTGCATTGATTGACGTTAACACCTCCTGAATCTCCTGTTCTATCTCTTCATTTAAAATCTCATTCTTACTTTTATATTTAATGATTTTGTGTAATAATAGAAATGTTAATAATATTGGAATCATAATGGGAAGTGCTGTCAAAAGTTCATTTTCATCAACTTTGGATGCTGTAGTATCTAAAGCCTGCGCCATTTGAAATACAGCTATGATAATATTGAAAAAAATCCCATATTTAAAAATTGACTTCGTTGTAAAGAACCATATACTTAACAAAAAAAAGTGAAAAAATTTGATAGAAAAATAATATAAAAAGACAAATGCGCTATTGAAATGAGTATCATAACTAAATGAGCCTATTCTTAATACACTATCCCCGGCTTCTGGAAGAAAAACATAAATTTTTAACAAAATTGGCGCGATTATTAATAAAGTCGCTATTATATAATCTATTTTATAATTGTTCTTTATTATTAGCAGTTTAAATACAAACTTATGATTACGCGTCAAGTGAAATTGTAATATTTTTATTTTATTAATGAACCAATCATTTTGATTTTTCAATAAAATTTCCCTTTCATGTTCAGCAATAATTTTTTGTTTTGAATTAACTAAACTTTTTTCATTAGTATAAGTTGATATTAGTTTTATGATATCAAACGTTATCATATGAATTGTATTAGCCCTATAAATTTTTGAAGTACGATGTAAAAAATGTAAGACTATTACGTAGACAATCCCTATCCCAACTCCTACAGAAACGTAATTTTCATTTGCCCCCAAAACACTTTCAAAAACGGAATAAGCTTGAAGAGAAACCAAAATAATTGAAGGAAATAAAAAATATCGCCACCAATCTAAAATTGTTAGAAACCAAATAGATAAAAAAGCAATAATATAAAACTTACCGAAAAGAAAAAAAATAAACAAATGTGCGTTTTTAAAATTTTGAATTTTAAATGAAAAAAAACACAATTCAATCACTTTAGTTTCTGGAATTACTAAGTAAGTATACATAATAAAAGGCAAGCAAAATACTATAATAGCCAAAAGTAAGTTCAGCTTTAATAATTTCTTAGGTATGATTTTCAAATTCTGAAATGGGTTATATTTAAAAAAGATTAATTAAAATTACTAGTTTGCAATTTAGCTTTTATAATTTTCAATTGTTCAAAATAGTCTTTTTCGGTAAATTTATGTTTGTTTGCTCTTAATAGTATCAGTTCATTCACTACGTTATTCTCTAAAACTTGTATCGTACTTAGCTCTTCTATTACTTCTTGTATCTCTTGTTCTATCTTATCGTTTAATAAATCATTCCTACTCTTATATTTAATGATTTTATGCAGCAATAGAAAAATTAACAAAATTGGAAGCACCACAGGTAAAGCCCTAAGTAATTCACTCTCATCAACTTTAGACGCTGTATTATCCAAAATTTGGAGTATTTGAAATAATGCTATAATTATATTAAAAAAAACTCCATACTTCAATATGGTCCTTGTGGTAAAAAACCAAATACTCAACATATATATATGAACAAATTTAATGTTGAAATAGTAAAAAAATAACCTTAAACTTTCAAATTTGGTATCGTAGCTAAAGTCCATTACTCTAAATAGACCATCAGCATTTATAGGTAAAAAATAGTAAGCATTTAAGATAACTGGAGCTAGTAGTAATAAAAAAGCAATTAAACATTCAATTTTAATATCTAATTTCTTAATAAAATACATATAAACGAACTTCCCATTATGTGTTACATATGATTGTAAAGTTCTTATTTTGTCATTTAACCTGTCAATTTGATTTCCTATGGAAGTTTCTGTCTCTTTCTCAGCAATAATTTTTTGTTTTAATCTAACCAGCTTTTTTTCATTAGCATAGCTTGATATCAATTTTATAATATCAAACGTTAACATATGAATAGTATCAGCTCTATAAATCTTTGAAGGACGGTGTAGTAGATGCAAAACTAAAATATAAAGTACTCCAAGACCTAACCCAATAGATAGGTAGTTTTCTCCAACACCGAAGGCTCCAACAAAAATTGTGCATGCCTGTGAAAAAACTAACACAATGGTTGGAAACAAAAAAAACCGCCACCAATCTGAGATGGTAAAAAACCAGATACTTAAAAATAAAATCAAGTATATTTTACCTAGAAAGAAATATAAGAAAGATTGAACGTCCTTAAACTTAACTATTTCAAATGAAAAGAACCAACAATCTAATATGGTAGTTTGTGGAAACAATAAGTATACATACAGCAAAACCGGTAAACAAAATACTAAAATAGCTAAGAATAGATTTAGCTTTAATAATTTCTTATGCGGAATTTTCAATAGGGAACTTTTTTGCCATAAATATATACCTTAAAATTGTATGTTCTAAAAATATGATATGGAAAAGGAATATAAGCAAAAAGAAATTAAAGAAATAGCCAAGTTAATTATCAACCACTCGCCTTCTAAAAAAATATGCTTTCATGGCGAAATGGGAGCTGGTAAAACTACCTTAATAAAAGCTATTGTAAAAGAACTTGGCGGACAAGGGGAAGCAAGTAGTCCTACTTTTGGAATTGTGAATGAATATAATGATGCTCAAAATAATACGTTAGCCTATCATTTTGATTTTTATAGATTAAATGATGAATCTGAGGCCTTAGATTTTGGCGTGGAAGATTACTTGTACTCAAATCATTGGGTTTTTATGGAATGGCCAGATAAAATTGGAAGTCTAATTCCTGAGGATGCTACTCACCTATCCATTTATATACGGGATACCACTACCAGAATCCTTAAAATCCCATCTTAATACCTTTAAGTATATTATTATGAAAAGTTTTAAAAAATAATTGCAACGCTTAACCCGCGGTTTTATTATGTTTATTCTGTTAAAAAAAAATTTTATCGACAATGTGTAGGTTTTTAATGTTAAAATGCTTAATTTAACATTGTGAGAAAGTAATTAATGTAAATATTTTCTTACGTTTGTATCAAAATCAAATAAAAACCAACTAAAATTATTTAACGATGAACACAAAAAAATCCCTCCTAGCAATCGCAGTAATCGCATTATTCGCATTATCTTCTTGTACTTCTACAAATTCAAGTGATGATGATAAATTATATGAGAGAAGTTCTATCGATCGAACTGAAATACCAATTCCTGATGAAAAAAATAAGAATTAAATTTTAAACAAAGATTTCTATATTAAAAAGCAACTTATTCTAAAATAAGTTGCTTTTTAAGTACAATATTATACTGCGTTTTTAGTTAGTTATATAAAGTTTTTTAAAATGAATAACGATAAGGCGCGAATTAGAAAGAAGTTACTGATTGAAGGTTCACTTGCTCTACTCATCTCTCTTTCTGTGCTTATATTTTACTCCTATAAATATATACCCAATAGCTCTGAATTAGAAACATGGAATTTTTTTGGTATAAATTTCACAAAAAATGGCTACAATAAAATCTATATTGCTATCTATTATTATCTAGGTAAGTTTGTTCCTTTATATTTATTAGTTATTTGGTTTATAACTTGTAAAAATTGGTGGTATCACGCCATACTAATACCAATAGCCATGTATGCCTTTCAACTTTTTATAGGTCTTTATGGTAGTTCTTCAAGCAAAGTTGACGAAAACGAACTCCTGTATTTATTGGGCGTCTGTATGGTAATCATACCTATTGTATATTTTATCCGCGTTAAGTTATTTGATAAACATGTGCATGGTATAGATTTAGATGCTATTGATGCAGAACTTAAAGAATACAAGGAACGAGAACGCTTGCAAAAAGAACAAGACCTAAAGGGTAAAAAGTTGTAAATTTGCTTTTACTATTATTTTAGTAGTATTAGTTTGTCAATTTTCATTGACTAATTTTTATATTTACAGCAAATGGATAAACCTACGTCGCCCTTTAGCAAACAACAGTTACTTCCACAAGAAGAAACCCTTGAAGTATTACGCCAAAAAGGAGAACTCTTCATTGGAATTCCTAAAGAAAATCAATATCAAGAAAAACGTATTTGTTTAACTCCTGATGCCGTAAATGCTATTACTGCAAACGGACACCGTGTTTTACTGGAAGCTGGTGCCGGCGAAGGAGCCAATTTTACAGACGTAGAATACACCAATGCAGGTGCCGAAATTACGAGAGATACCAAAAAAGTATTTGGCTGCTCTATCTTATTAAAAGTAGAGCCACCTACCCTTGCGGAGTTGGAATTAATGAATCCGCAAACCACTATAATTTCTGCGCTTCAAATAAAAACACAAACTAAAAAGTATTTTGAAACACTTGCTAAAAAGCGCTTAACAGCAATTGCTTTTGAGTATATCATGGATGATGACGGCAAATATCCTGCGGTACGTTCTTTAAGTGAAATTGCTGGGATTTCATCTGTCCTCATCGCATCAGAAATAATGTCTAACACCAATAATGGCAACGGACTTATGTTTGGTAACATAAGCGGTGTTCCTCCCGTAGAGGTGGTTATCATAGGCGCCGGCACGGTTGGAGAATTTGCAGCACGATCCGCAATTGGCTTGGGCGCAAATGTTAAAATCTTTGATAATTCTATTACCAAACTCAGAAATATACAATCACATTTAAAACAAACCGTTTACACATCTACCATTCAACCAAAAAACTTACTCAAGGCTTTAAAGCGTTGTGATGTTGCTATTGGTGCTACTCGCGGAAAAGATAGAGCTCCAGTTGTAGTCTCACAAACTATGGTTGAAAATATGAAAAAAGGGGCTGTGATTATTGATGTGAGCATAGATATGGGTGGTTGCTTTGAAACAAGTGAAGTTACCAGTCATGACAAACCTATTCTAGAAAAATTTGGCGTAGTGCACTATGCGGTACCAAATATCCCCTCTCGTTATCCTAAAACAGCATCTATATCTATTAGTAATATATTTACGCCTTATTTATTGAAAATTGGAGAAGATGGCGGGGTAGAAAATGCGCTTAGATTTGATAAAGGCTTGAGAAACGGACTCTATTTTTACCGAGGAATACTTACCAATAAAACTGTTGGCGAATGGTTTGACCTTTCTTACAACGATATTAATTTTCTTATTTTTTAATTCTACTGTATGTCATTTTTAAAACGATTAGGCTTCTTTTTATTCGGCCTATCTATTGGTTTAGTGTTCTTAACGATATTTCTTAAAAATAAAGCTAAAGAAACAGGTACCGAATTTTGCTATCTTCCTAACTGCCGTGTTCTTAAAGATCTTCGGTCAAAATCATACTCGTATTCAGATGAAGTAGCCAGAATGGTGCAAGCTGGTGAAATAGATTCTATTCAAATAAAATCTTTCTTTACCGATGGTGAAGTCGATTTTGAACACAGCGATACAAAATCTACTCCTTGCAAAACCTACACCATAGAGCATGAACAAAAAAGTGGCGCAATGAAAACATTAACGGTTACCAATTGCCCCACTAAAATTGTTATAGAAACAATTAAATAAGCGAGTGCTTATATTTTTCTACGTTTACGTTCTATTTTAAGTAAATTTAATTCGCGACTGGTTTGCCCAGCCACTGAAGTATTTTCCTCTGCCCTTCTAATTAAGTATGGCATAACATCTCTTACAGGCCCGAAAGGCAAATACTTAGAAACATTAAAACCACTCGCAGCAAGATTAAATGAAATATGATCACTCATACCATACAACTGACCAAACCAAATACTAGGATTATTAGGTGCTAAGTTTTTATGGTTCATTAAATCTAACATTTTATAGCAACTCTCCTCATTATGAGTTCCCATATAAATAGACATGGTATCTAAATTTTCCAACATGTATGCCACAACAGTATCATAATTAGTATCGGTTGCTGCTTTAGAACCACAAATTGGAGATGGGTAGCCTTTTTCTAAGGCTCTTTCATTTTCCTTTTCCATGTATGCACCACGAACCACCTTCATTCCTATTTTGAATCCGTCTTGCGCAGCCCTTTGTTGCAATGCCTTTAAATAATCCAAACGATCCCAACGGTATAGTTGCAAAGTATTATACACAACAACTTTCTCCTTATTGTATTTGCGCATCATTTCTTCGGCAAGTTCATCTGCTGCGTCTTGCATCCAACTTTCCTCTCCATCTATCAACAAAGCAACATCTAAGTCATAAGCCTTTTGACAGGTTTTCTCAAAACGCGCTACTACTCTATCCCATTCACTTTGCTCTTCTGCCGTAAATGGTTTTCCTTCTGTCTTTTTTTGAAACAGTGAAAATCTACCGTACCCTGTTGGTTTAAAAACTGCAAACGGAATTGCTTCTTTTTCTTTTACAAAATCTAAAACTTTCAAAATCATTTCTAAAGCTTCATCCAAAGGATCTTCCGTATCTTTTCCTTCTACCGAATAATCCAAAACAGAACTCACGCCTTTTGTAAATAATTTATCTACAACAGGCAAACAATCCTTTTCACTTATGCCTCCACAAAAATGGTCAAAAACGGTAGCACGTATTAAACCTTCTACTGGCAATTTAGCTTTGATTGCGAAATTTGTCATGGCCGTACCAATACGAACAAGAGGTTCATTTGCTATCATCTTGAACAAAAAATAAGCTCGTTCTAACTCTGCGTCCGTTTTCAGTGCAAAAGCTGTTGCAGTATTCTCAAAAATAGATTTCATTTCTAATAATTTATTAACGAATCAAATATAACTACTCCAAATGTATTCTTAGAACTAAAAATAGTCTTTATTTTGTAGTGCTTTTAAATTTACACTCCTTTCTAAAGTAGTAGATTTGAACTAAAAGCTATTTAATATTAGGTTACCAAACAAAAAATACACTAATGACTTCTATAACTTCATCTTCTTACGCTGTACATTTTAATGAAAATGCATACACACTACTAAATGAACATTTAAGCAAAGCTAATTACTCAAAGATTTTTATTTTGGTGGATGAAAACACTCATAATTGTTGCTTAGCTCCTTTCATGTCTGAAATTCATGGCGATTATGATTTTGAAGTAATAGAAATAGAAGCTGGTGAAATAAATAAAAATATTGCTACATGCACACAAGTTTGGGAAGTTCTCTCTGAATTGGACGCTGATAGAAAAAGTTTAATGATTAATGTTGGAGGTGGTGTTGTTACAGATCTTGGTGGATTTGTTGCATCAACATTTAAGCGTGGTATAGATTTTATCAATGTTCCTACGACCCTTTTAGCTATGGTTGACGCTTCCGTAGGCGGAAAAACGGGTGTAGATTTAGGCTCCTTAAAAAACCAAGTGGGTGTAATTAATCAACCAGAAATGGTTTTAGTTGTTTCTAGTTTTCTACAGACCTTAGAAAAACGTCAAATGCAAAGCGGATTTGCAGAAATGCTTAAACACGGTTTAATCAAAGATAAAAGCTATTGGAATGAGTTAAAGGCTTTAGATTCTTTAGAAGCTATTGACCAACTCATATACCATTCTGTAACCATTAAAAATGAAGTTGTTCTTCAAGACCCAACAGAGCAAAACATCCGTAAAATACTAAACTACGGACACACCTTAGGGCACGCAGTAGAATCTTACTTTCTAGACCATCCAACGTATGACTTACTTTTACATGGTGAAGCTATTGCTATTGGTATGATTCTAGAAGGCTACATATCACACAAGATTACCGGCTTATCCAAAGAGGAATTAGCGGACATAAAAACTACTTTTTTAAGTAATTATCCTAAAGTAAGCTTTAGTACTGAAGATATTGAGGCTATTTTAAAATTATTAAAGTTCGACAAAAAGAATTCTCATGGGAATATTAATTTTGTACTCCTAAATGCCATTGGAACACCAGAAATAGATGTAAAAGTAACACAAGAATTACTAGAAGAATCTTTTGCTTACTACAAAGATTAAGCATTACACCTACTAAAAAACAGTATTCTACAACTCTTAGTTACTACAAGAAATAAAATTATATAGTTTAGGTATATAATCAAAAACCAACCAAACTATGTTACGTAAAATTGTAGATTACAAGAAATTAAACCATGAAGTTGCCGCATTACTAATTGAAAGTTACCCTCACGGATACGGTGATTCTGACATCATAGGATTCAAAAACATGCAGGGCGAATTAATAGAAGCTGTAGAGGTAAAAACTCAAGACATCATCTATTTAATAAAAATTAGTAAAAGTCTTTCCAATTTCATTGCCAACTTTGATGACACCATTGAAAAGGAATTATCGGTTGAATCAAAAAATGAAACTAATGATGATTCTGAAACTGAAATTCAAGAGCATACTTTTGAAAATGAATATGAATCAGAAGAAGGTCTTGATTAAAGGTACCGCTCCTCTATAATTCTTTTATGATGGTTTAAATGTCCAGACAAAATAAAACCAACTGCACCAACACTCATAGGCGATTCACTTGCAACCCCCCGCTTGTGCAAGTCGGCCTCCGAAAAAGAATTGAATAAAGCAATACTCGATGTACGTACAGCTATAAACTCTTCTAGTAAACTCTCTTTAGTTCTTTTACTTGCATTAGCTGCCACCACGTAATCATCTTGATCAAAACCAGGAAAAGAAGCTTTATCATTCCTAGAAAAACATAAAGCCCTGTATTGAAATACACGTTCGGTATCAATAATATGCAAAAGCGCCTCTGCTAAGGTCCATTTTCCTTCAGCATATGCATAATTAAGCTTTTCATGAGGAATGTAACTCACAAATTCTTCAAATTTTAATAATCCATTAGCCAATTCTCCCCTTAAAGAAACTTCGCCTAAAGCATTTATATACGTTTGATAATAGGGATTGTAGTCTTCTATCTGTAATTCTGATGTTTTCATAGCTATAAATTAAAAAAAATCCCAATGAAAATAATTCCAATGGGATTTTGCTTGATTATTTGTTTTGATGTGATTACATTTCGTTGAAAATGGTATGCATCAACCTTTTCTTATCATTAATGCTTTCTTCTAAAGAAATCATTGTTTCTGTACGGCTAATACCATCAATATCATCAATTTTAAAAATGATGTTTTTTGCATGATTCGTATCTTTAGCTCTAATTTTACAGAAAATATTGAATTTACCTGTAGTAATATGTGCTACCGTTACATTTGGTATCTGATTCAAACGCTCTAATACAAATTTTGTTTGATGCGTTTTCTCTAAGAAGATACCCACATATGCTATAAAAGCATATCCAAGTTTAACATAATCTAATGTCAATGATGAACCTTTGATGATACCTGCTTCTTCCATTTTCTTAACACGTACGTGAACCGTACCCGCTGAAATCAAAAGTTTCTTTGCGATATCTGTAAAAGGAGTTCTGGTATTGTCAATTAACATATCCAGAATCTGGTGGTCTATTTCGTCTAACTTAACTTTTCCCATTCTATACTATAATTTGAGGCAAAAGTAACGAATAAAGAAATTAAATTCAATAAATCTTATATAATTTTAACAAAAACGTAATGTTTTAGTAGTATTAAAAAAAAAAATTCATTTTTTTTAAATTAGATTAAAAATTTCTTTTTGCCTCTTTAAAGCATCTATATCTTTACTATTCAAGCAATTATAGGTTTTATGACCGTAAAAATTGCTCAAATTTCCCGTTTTTTCAACAAATGGAACAAATGTCAATGCACCGGATTCGAGAGTCTCTTTAAACAAAATACCAATATCTGTTCCTATTTGTAAGCTTTTATTTACAAAATCGGCATTTTTAATAAGAATATCATAAAATAATTTACCATTTTCTGGTATCTCGAAATATTCTTTTTGGGAATAAGAGGCAATATCCTGATTTGCAATAACCTGACACCCTTTAACAATAGCGCAGAAAATGTACTTTCTCGTTTCCTCCCTTTCATAATCGCTAGGAAAGTGACCCGACTCAAACAATATAGTAGGTCTATTAAGCATTTGAAACGTATCTCCTACACAGTTAGCATTAAAACCATCATCATACCTACCCACTTGGCCAGGTATGTATTTCTGAAGCTCCTTATTCATTGCCACTATCAATTGCATGCTTACACCTCTAGAGGCAGATATATTCCGTTCTTCATCATGAGAGGGTGCTAAAAATGAAACTGTAGCAGGTTTAGAGGTTACTCCAACATTAAATATGGTACGTTGATCATGAAGATTAAAACAATAGTCTGGCTGAAATGATTCATAAGTACCTCTAAGGACTTTGCTTTCTGGCTGAGACCTATCTTGAGCATCTCTGTTTAAATCTACCTCATTAGCATTAATTCGCGTATAGGCATCTGCACCATCAGGATTAAGAATAGGTATGATTTTGAAAGTACAAGATGCCAAAAGGTTTTTTGCAATCTCTGAATTAGAGCCTATAAGGTTTAAAAAGTCCAATACGGCTTTTGTGGTGGTAGACTCATTCCCATGCATTTGAGACCACATCAAAATTTTAAATTTACCCGTTCCAAAAGTCACAGATTTTATCTGCTTGCCCAATACAGATTCTCCGATTACTGCAATTTCAAATAAGTCACTTAAGCCATCTAGAAAAGGAAATAACATATCATTTGTAACATACCTTCCTTGAATAGACTCCTCCTTAAAAGTGGCATGTAATGTTCTTAAATCTACCATAAAATTCACAACTAATTTGATACAAAAGTAACACCTTAATAATTTACATTTGTATACCATGTAATTTACATTTGTATACAGTATTTTACTATATTTGCACTGTAAATAATACAATTGTAACTTAAAAAAGAGTGTCATATAGCGAAATACAATGTTTATAGGTTATATATCCGTATTTCAGCATATTAAATTGTATTATATCAAGTGTTTATTCAAAAAATAGATTCATAAACCCGTGAAAATAGCATTTGTTTACCTTTGTAACATTTGTAACATCACATAAATTTTGTTTACAATGGTAAACTCGGAGGAATTCATAAAAAGACTAGAAAAAATACTGGAATACTATAGCTTATCCGCTGCGGTTTTTGCTGACAAAGTTTCCGTACAACGCTCTAGTATATCTCACTTACTTTCGGGCCGAAACAAGCCTAGTCTGGAATTTGTTATGAAAGTTGTAAATGCTTATCCTGAAGTAAACCTTTACTGGCTATTAAACGGAAAAGGCACATTTCCTCATAAACCCGAAAAGCAACTTCCACCACCTTCAGCCCCCCAAATCACACCTCCTCCAGCTCCCATTCCTGAGGTCAAAAAGACCACTCCTGAAAAAACTCAAGCCCCAGTTACACCACCACAACTCCCTTTAGAATTCAAAGAAAAGCTAGTTGAAAAAAAACGAGATGGAAAAAAAGTGATTGAAAAAGTTATTTTATTTTATGAGGATGGAAGTTTTGAAGCCTACCAGCTTTAACACACGTTTTAAGTCATAGCTACCCTAGTACATCCCAACAAAATTTCTTTAATTTGCACCTATGGGAACACGAATTTTATTAGGCCTAGTCTTATGTATCGTTTTAAGTGCTTGCTACCAGCCAGAACGCGATTGCAAATCATTTAAAACAGGCGACTTCACTTTTGAATACACTGTAAACGGAGAGAAAAAGGTCAGCTCATTTACAAGAACTGATGCCTACAGCATTGAACGGTATGACAACAAAGTAGACACCGCCACCGTTAGATGGCTGAACGATTGTGAGTTTATTTTAAACCCAAGTGATCAAAAAACTCCCATTCATTACAAAATACTTTCTACCACTAAAAACTCCTATTTATTCGAATATGGTATTGTGGGCAAAAGCCAGAAATCTAAAGGGACTGCGGTAAGGAACTAATTATTATATTTTCACGTATTAGTTCTCCAACACTAAAAGTAAAGCCTTCAATTAATTAATCACTTGCACATGAAGCGTGTAGCTAATTTTTTCACTTTTTAATTACGATTCAAAAGCTACATGAAGTTCATGTAATCAAATGCTCAGTCGCATTTAACTCAGTAAGACTTTCACTAAAACCGTGAACAAATATGTATACGTTATCGATTATCAAAAGATAGGTTTTGGTAATCACTTTTACCATCCACACTTTTATTGCTGCCATTTCAATTAAGGATGCAATACCATTAAACTATGAGCCCTACCCTCAATACGTAACAAAAGAAGCTTAGAGGTACTTTTTAGCTCAAATAAGGCTGGATTTGGCTTTCATTAACCAATAACTACCTATGCTCTGAAAAACTCATTAAACCCTATGATTTTCGTTTAGAGAACGAAGAATCTAACATAACCTCAGTCCACCAAGAGCCCGTACCGTTATTTTTTTATTGACAATGGTAAGATGCGGAAGGTGATTTATGAAAAATCAAAACTCATAAGACAGAGGCATTCAAATTTTTAGCTACAAAACTAAGAATGACATTTGGACTTCTAGTCCTAAAATTGAATCATAAGAAAGGGACCTAAAGACGCCAAGACTTTCAGACGGAATTTTCATATCCTCCAAAGCTATCCAAGCATCCTACATAACAAACTCCACCAATAGAAGTCTTAAAATCATATTGGTAGCATATTTAATTAAGCTATTTAAAAAAATCATTAATCATTGAACAAAAAAAAACTTACACAATACCGTGTAAGTTTTTTATATTTTATACTTAAAACTACTTAATTAGGCCGACTGTAAGCAACCTCTGGATTTTTACGCTCATGGTCCTTAAACAAGCGCTGTTGCTGTTTAACTGTTAATGTACTTCCATCATGACTCCAACCTGGAGGGCCAAATATATACATAAGCTTATGCGATAATTTTGGAGATTTCTTCATATCTGTCCAAATATCCTTAAACTCATGTGTAAGAATAACAATTGGATTGTTAGAACTAGGTGCATGAATAACACCGTATTTAACGTCAATACTATCATCTAAAGGCAACCATGTACCAAACATTCTATCAAAAATATTTAAAAACCCACCGTGGTTTTTATCTAAATACTCCACATTCTGTGCATGATGCACTTGATGCATTGTATGCGTATTCATAAATTTTTCAAAAATACCAAGTTTCGGAAGCAAAACTGTATGAAGCTGAAATTGCCATAACGCTTCTATCCCTAAACAAAAAACTACCATTTCTGGCCTAAAACCAATTGCTGGCATCCACATATAAAATAATGGCTTATATAAAAGTGTAAACCAACCATTACGAACCGCAGTACCCAAGTTAAAGTTATCTGAAGAATGGTGAACAATATGAGCTGCCCACAGTATTCTTATCTCATGATTAGCTCTATGAAACCAATAATACGTAAAATCATCTGCTAACTGACAAAGCAACCATACATACCAAACATACTTGAACGACTCATATCCAAGAATATTTATGTTTTTACCATTTACCTCTGGATTAAACAACTCAAACACATAGGTAAAAATTACAATCGCCGAAACAACTTTTAGAAGTGCCGCCAGAATAGCGGAACCAACACCCATAAAACCACTTGCAAAAAGGTCTTTCCAATCATATAAATCATGATGCTCATCATGGTTTTTGCTATACGTAAGTTCTAATAAAATAAAGATAATAAAGCACGGCGCACCGTACACTAAAGGATTCGTTAATTCCATTTAAAAATTTTAATTTTTCAAAAATACCACTATTCCTAGTGAATGCACACTTTGTTTAACATTTTAATTTACCGAATTACTTTTTCTTTAGCAGCTCATTTTGTTCCTGCATAAGCTTTTCCAGATTCGATAAAAGTTCTATTTCCCGAGGTGTTTCTACGTTTTTATTTTTAGGATCCTGGGCTTTAGTTTTAAATCTATTAAACCCCTTTACCACAACAAAAATGGTAAATGCAACAATTACAAAGTCAATTAACACTTCTACCAACTCCCCATAACCAATTGCTACTTCTGCACTTACCTCAGTAGCCTGCCTTAAAACATACTTCTTCTCATGAAGGTTAACCCCTTCTGTTAACAATGAAAGCGGTGGCATTAATATCTTTTTCACCAGCACATTAACCACGTTATTAAAAGCGGCTCCTATGATAACCCCAACAGCAATATCTATTAAATTACCTTTAATAGCAAAACTTTTAAACTCTTGAAAAAACTTCTTCAAAATAATCGGTTTTAAAATAAGGTTGCTTGAGAATTGGAATCACCCTCTTTATCCGTATCATCATTAGATTTTGGCACCTGTGCATCAGAATCCGTTTGTCCTTCTTCAGAATTTCCATCAATCACTTTAGATTCATTTTCTTCAGGAACCTCAGGACTACTATACTCTAAAGGCTCTAACGCATCTACATTCTTTATCTTATCTGCAGTTACCTGATTACCTAAAGCTTTTATTCCCTTAACCGCTATAAAATCTTCTACATCAATAGTTTGATTCGGTTTTTGATCCTTACCTCTAGGTTTTGAAAACTCAATTTCGAATACCGGACGCCAATCTGTAGAAACAATTTCTAAAACAGATTTTGGATGTTCAGAAATAAACAATTCGTCCTTATTTTCATTTTCGACCAAGAAACGCTTGATGTAATACCTGTCTTTTTCACCTTCATAATAAATAGAAGATAAAGGCTTATTGGGAATCCACTTCTCTAAAACAATCATGTCCTCATCAAAGTGCGTCGTCATTTCCGGCAAAAAGGTTTTCACATATCCTTTTTGAGTTACTACAAGAAGTCTATCTTCTCCCTTAAACTCTCCTAAAAGTTCACCCCTGCCATCAACATTTAAACGTCTTACCACATCATCAAACCAAATTTTACGTGGTTTCAATGTAGAAACACCTTTCTCTTTCAACTCAATACGCTTTACAGGGTATTTTGTAACAATATTTCCTTTTGATGCCCTACCTTTTATTAGTACATCAGCAAAATCTATATCCCACTTTAATTTCTTAATACTACCCGCTTGGCGTAATAATACCGAAATCACCTCTGCTTCTCCATTAGGATTTTCAGAAAAGTACAACACATCAGAGTTGGCACTGCCATTTGTTAAATCATACATTTTATCACGCGTAACACCCGTCACATAAAATCTTTTAATATAACTAGGACCACCTTTACCATCCTTGTACACCATATTGTAAATGGTGCGCTTATCTTTTTTCTTAAATATAGCAGCATGAATGATATTTTTACCTACAAAGGTCTTAGAATCAACCTTTGTGATCATCATCTCTCCTGCTTTAGTCATAACAATGATATCGTCAATATCACTACACTCCGCCACATACTCATCACGCTTCAAAGAAGTTCCTATAAAACCTTCTTCTCGATTAACGTACAGCTTCGTATTTCTAATCACCACCTTAGTAGCTTCTATATCGTCAAAAATTCTAATTTCCGACTTACGTTCTCTATCCTTACCGTATTTTGTCTTTAAGTTTTTGAAATAATCAATAGCAAATTCAATAATATGCTCCAAATTATTTTTTACTTCAGCAATTCTTTCTTCTAAACTATCTATAAGCTGCTGCGCTTTATCAATATCAAATTTAGAAATACGCTTTATTCTAATTTCCGTTAAACGCGCAATATCTTCTTCGGTAACGGCACGTTTTAAATGCTTTATATGCGGTTTTAAACCATCATCAATAGCCTTAATAACACCTTCCCAAGTTTCCTGCTCCTCTATATCGCGGTAAATTCGGTTTTCTATAAAAATTCGCTCTAAAGAAGCAAAGTGCCACTGCTCCTCAAGTTCTCTTAGTTGCACCTCTAGCTCTGCTCTTAGCAATTCTACCGTATAATCCGTAGAACGCTGCAACATTTCTGTAACCCCAATAAACAAAGGCTTATTATCTTCAATAATACACCCTAAAGGAGATATTGAAGATTCACATGCTGTAAAAGCATATAAGGCATCTATGGTTTTATCTGGTGACAAGCCAGAAGGTAAATGAATTAGAATTTCTACATCTGCAGCAGTATTATCTTCAATTTTACGAATCTTTATTTTGCCCTTTTCATTAGCTTTTAAGATAGAATCTATTAAAGAAGAAGTATTAGTACCATAAGGTATCTCATTAATAACCAGTGTACTTTTGTCTAATTGAGAAATTTTTGCTCTAACCCGTATCTTACCGCCTCTTATACCATCATTATAATTACTAACATCTATAATTCCCGATGTTGGAAAGTCTGGGTAAATAGTAAATTTCTGACCTTTTAAATGTTTAATAGACGAATCTATCAATTCTATAAAGTTATGCGGCAATACTTTAGTAGACAAGCCAACAGCAATACCCTCTGCACCTTGCGCTAATAGCAAGGGAAACTTAACGGGTAAATTAGTAGGCTCTTTTTTACGACCGTCATAGGAAGATTGCCATTCAGTAATCTTAGGGCTAAAAACAACTTCCAAGGCAAATTTTGATAATCGTGCTTCAATATAACGAGATGCCGCCGCACTATCTCCTGTTAAAATATTACCCCAGTTACCTTGAGTATCTATCAACAAATCTTTTTGTCCAATTTGCACCATAGCATCTGCAATACTAGCATCACCATGTGGGTGATACTGCATCGTGTGCCCTACCACATTTGCTACTTTATTATAACGGCCGTCATCTAATTCTTTTAAGGCATGCATAATACGCCTTTGAACTGGCTTAAAACCATCTTCAATTGCTGGCACTGCACGCTCTAAAATTACATAAGAAGCATAATCTAAGAACCAATCTTTATACATTCCTGTAACTTTAGTTAGGGAATCTTGACTGTTCTCTTGATGATCTTGAGGCTCTAAATGTTCTTCGTTAAGCTCTTCATTCTCTTCCATGCAGAAAGAATCGTATTATTTTGGTTTATAATTAGTTATCCTCAATGAGGTCTAACTCTACTTTAAGATTTTCTATAATAAATTTTTGGCGGTCTGGTGTATTTTTACCCATATAAAACTCCAGTAGGGACTCTATAGACATGGTCTTATCTAACATTACAGGCTCTAAACGAATATCCTCACCAATAAAGTGTTTGAATTCATCTGGAGAAATTTCACCCAATCCCTTAAATCGGGTAATTTCTGGTTTGCCAGACAATGCTTCCATTGCTGCTTTTTTCTCCTCTGGACTGTAGCAATAAAATGTTTGCTTCTTATTTCTAACTCTAAATAATGGGGTTTGTAAAATATAAAGATGATTCTCTTTTATCAATTCAGGGAAGAACTGCAGGAAGAATGTAATTAACAGCAAACGAATGTGCATACCATCAACATCGGCATCTGTTGCTATTACAATTTTGTTGTATCTCAAATCCTCCATCGAATCTTCAATATTTAATGCCGCTTGCAATAAATTGAACTCTTCATTCTCATACACAATTTTTTTACTCATGCCGTATGAGTTCAAGGGCTTACCTCTAAGGCTAAATACTGCTTGTGTATTTACGTCTCTGGATTTTGTTATTGATCCTGATGCAGAATCTCCCTCCGTGATAAATAATGTACTTTCTAAATAACGGGTATTTTTAATATCACCTAAATGTACACGACAATCACGCAACTTTTTATTGTGCAAATTAGATTTCTTAGCTCTATCTCTTGCTAATTTTCGAATCCCCGAAAGATCTTTACGCTCTTTCTCTGCCTGCATAATTTTACGCTGTAGCTTTTCTGCCGTATCAGGATTCTTATGTAAATAGTTATCTAATTTGGTTCCTATAAAATCATTTATATAGGTTCTTACGGTAGGAAATTCACCTCCCATATCTGTAGAACCCAACTTAGTTTTAGTCTGACTTTCAAAGACAGGCTCCATTACTTTAATAGCAATCGCCGAAACAATAGATTTTCGGATATCTGAAGCATCATAACTTTTGCCATAAAAGTCACGAATAGTCTTCGCAATTGCTTCTCTAAATGCCGATTGATGGGTACCCCCTTGCGTTGTATGCTGTCCGTTTACAAAAGAATGATACTCTTCACTATATTGTGTTTTACTATGTGTAATAGCCACTTCTATGTCATCACCTTTTAAATGGATAATAGGATACAACATGTCTTCCATATTGTTATTATCCTCCAAAAGGTCCTTCAATCCATTTTCGGAGTGAAACTTTTCACCATTAAAAACTATCGTTAATCCAGGATTTAGATACACATAGTTTTTAAGCATACGTTCTATATACTCATTCCTGTACTTATATTTTTTAAAAATGATTTCATCAGGAATAAAAGATACTTTGGTTCCTTTTCTTTTTGAAGTGTCATTTGGACCTTCTTCTTGAACTAAATTTCCTTGATGAAATTCTGCCGTCTTTAATTGACTATCCCTAGAGGACTCTACTTTAAAAAAGGTAGAAAGCGCATTTACTGCTTTAGTACCTACCCCATTTAATCCTACCGATTTTTTAAATGCTCGAGAATCATACTTACCACCGGTATTCATTTTAGACACAACATCTACAACTTTACCCAATGGAATACCACGACCGTAATCCCGAACAGATACTAAATTATCTTTTATAGTAATATCAATGGTTCTACCAGAACCCATTACAAATTCATCAATACAATTATCTACAACTTCTTTAAGTAAAATATAAATACCATCATCTGCAGAAGAACCATCTCCTAGCTTTCCAATATACATCCCAGGACGCATACGAATATGTTCTTTCCAATCGAGTGAACGGATATTATCTTCTGTATATTGTGTATTTTCTGACATGTTTGGGATTTCTTCGAAAGTGTTGCTAATATAACAAGTGTAATTGAAAGATGAAACATCCTGAAACGAAAGTAATCAACAATAGCAAAATACTTTTTGCTGATAATGCTAAAATTTCATGATCATTCAACTATTTTTTATAGGTTTTACCTCATAATTTCTAAAGTAGACAATTTTGGACTACTTTATTTTTTACGTTTTTGGATTGCTACCAAAGTTACACCAAAAAGAACGATACACATCCCTATTGCCTGCAAGAAAGTAACCCGTTCATCTAAAAAAGCAAATGCCAGCAAAATTGTAGCTACCGGTCCCAAACTACCGAACATAGAAAATGTTGACGCCCCTAGACTATCAATTGCGGCCGAAACTAAAAACGAAGGTATCAAAGTGCAAAAAACGGCCATTGAAAGCCCTAAATAATACACTTCTTTAGGATACTCAAAAAGAGCATAATTTCCTGCTATTAAAAAATGGAGCACCACAATAACAGTTGACACAATCATGGCATAGGAGGTAAACTGAAGTGTTCCAAATTTTGGAATTAACCATCCGCTACCCACAAGGTAAGACGCATAGGTAATAGCACTTATTAAAATCAAAAAACCTCCTAAAATTGCACCTTCTCCTTTTAAGCCTATCTCATCCCAAAACGCAACAACAACACCTACGTAAGTGATTAAAAGCGCTAAAAATTGATTTCTACTGAGCTTCTTTTTAAAAACTAACCAAGAAATTAGTACGACAATAGTAGGGTACACAAAAAGTATAATGCGCTCTAGACCTGCTTTAATATATTGCAGCCCCATAAAATCAAACAAACTAGCCAAATAATACCCAATAAACCCAAAAAAGAACAACCAGAACCAATCACGTTTCTTGATTATTTCTGGTTGTGCTGGTTTTTTCCAAAGTGCTATTACCAAATAAAATGGAAAGGAAAATACCATTCTTAGAAGCAGAAGTGTTAGATAGTCTACTTTATATTGATAGGCAAGTTTTACAATTACCGCTTTAGCAGAAAAAAGGACTACACCTAAAATGGCAAATATAATTCCTAAACTTGTTGCCGATGAATTCTTAAACATCTAAACAAATTTAAAAGAGATATTACTATTTTAAATCTGCTTAAGCAACCAAAATACGATACCCAAAAATGAGTTCTTACACATTAAATCTAAAGTGCATTATATCCCCATCTTTAACAATATATTCTTTACCCTCAACACGCATCTTTCCTGCCTCCTTTACTTTGGCTTCACTACCATGAGCCACATAATCATCATAAGCGATAACTTCTGCACGGATAAATCCTTTCTCAAAATCAGTATGAATAACTCCCGCAGCCTGAGGCGCAGTAGCCCCTACAGGAATAGTCCAAGCACGAACTTCTTTAACACCAGCTGTAAAATAAGTCTCTAAATTCAAGAGTTTATACGCTCCACGTATTAATTTACCTGACCCAGGTTCTGACAACCCCAAATCTTCTAAAAACATTTGACGTTCTTCATAGGTTTCTAATTCTGTAATATCTGCTTCTGTACCTACCGCTAAGAAAATAACTTCTGCATTTTCATGCGCTACCGCCGCTTTTACTTTATCAACGTAAGCATTACCTTCTACGGCACTTTCCTCATCTACATTACAAACATACATTACTGGCTTATCTGTAATAAACTGTAAAGGATGCACAAACTCTTTATGATCTTCTTTAGAAATTGTGATTGCTCTAACCGAAGTACCTTCTTCAAGTCCTTTTTTTATAGCCAACAAGACAGCTTCTTCTTTCTGAGCGTCCTTATTACCTGTTTTAGCTGCTCTTTTTACTTTTTCAAGTTTTTTATCTACAGTTTCCAAATCCTTTAACTGCAACTCCATATCAATAGTTTCCTTATCCCTAATAGGGTCTACAGATCCATCAACATGTACTATATTATCATTATCAAAACAACGCAACACATGCAAAATAGCATCTGTTTCACGGATATTACCTAAGAACTGATTTCCTAAACCTTCTCCTTTACTTGCTCCTTTTACTAATCCCGCAATATCTACAATATCAACTGTAGCAGGCAATACGCGTTCTGGATTCACTAACTCTTCTAATTTTTGTAACCTAGGATCAGGAACATTCACCACACCTATATTGGGTTCTATAGTACAAAATGGAAAATTTGCACTTTGTGCCTTTGCATTCGACAAACAATTAAATAGCGTGGATTTTCCCACGTTTGGCAATCCTACGATTCCTGCTTTCATCAATTCTTTATTTTAAGAAGATGCAAATATAATCTTTACCTTATAAATATCTGCAACACGAATCAAACTAAAGAAAATTAAATGAAAACAACAAAAAACTAAACATTCTTTAATAGAAAATATTAAAAATCAATAATTATTCAATTATTTTATTAATTTAACCTTTAATTAACTTTATTGTCATACATTTAAAATCTATCAAATAAAGTTTATGTCTTTAAATAATGAAGAAATCATATGGTCCTTATTTTTACAAGGGGATACTAATGCCTTTTCTTTACTATTTAAAAAATACTACTCACCTTTATATAATTACGGCATAAAACTGTGTAGCAACACCTGTGTAACAGAAGATTGCCTTCAAGGCTTTTTCGTCTACCTGTATGAAAACAGAAATACCATTGGGGAAGTCAAAAACATCAAAGCCTACCTATTTATCTCTTTTAGAAGAACACTATTCAGCGCGCTTAAAAAAGAACGTAATTTTACGGACTTGAATTCGGATACTCAAAATTCATCTAATTTTGAATTTTCACCCGAAGAGCTAAAAATTCATCAAGAAATTTCTTTTGCACAAACAAGTTCTATAACTTTAATCTTAAACACACTTGCTCCTAGAGAAAGAGAAGTAATTTATTTAAAGTATTTTGGAGCTTTATCTATGTCTGAAATTGCCAGCACTATGGATATTTCTTATCAAAGTGTTTTAAATACACTTCAAAAAGCTTTTTCAAAAATCAGAAAAACCATTGAAAACAATTTGCTTTCAGCTATTTTGAAAAAATAATTCATTTTTTTTCAATTTTATAGGGTATAAAATTCACTCTCCCCTCTCTTTATACATATAACGGCATAATTGGTTATACAAATCAAAGCATGGAAGAAAGCAAACAACATCTATTAGAGAATCTTTTGGAAGACACTTCATTTAAAAATTGGGTGTTCAAAAGAAATAGGAATGATGTGACATTTTGGAATAAATGGATTGATGTTAATGCTGATTACGCAGAAACTGTATTCACTGCTCGAGATATTATTTTAGGAATCGATTTTAAGGATAATACTCTTGAACCAGAATTTATTGAAAATAAACTTAACGACGTATTATCTAAAATAAACACAAACAATACCATAATAGATATTCCTAGAAAAAAATCAACCGCCTCTAAATACATTTTAGCAGCTGTTGGTTTTTTTATAACAACCCTACTTATCGTATTTTATAATTTTCAAGAAAACAAAACTTATGTAGTTCAAAAAACTGGTTTTGGAGAAACCATCAATTTAACACTATCTGATGGTACCACTGTTGTTTTAAATGGCAATTCAGAATTACAATATGAAATTGAAAATCCTAGGAATGTTATGCTACAAGGTGAAGCTTATTTCAAGGTAAAATCTAAACCCTCAACTAAAGCTAAATTTTGGGTAACCACTAATGATCTTAAGGTAGAAGTTTTCGGGACACATTTTAATGTGAATACGAGAGACGAAAAAACAAAAGTATTACTAGATGAGGGATCTATTCAATTAGAATTAAAAAATGGGTCACGAAAAAAAATGAAACCTGGTGAGATTGCCACATATTCCAATAAAAGTGATCTTTTCTCTCATAAAATTATCAATTCTAAGCTTGACTATTCTTTCTGGAGAGAAGAAACGTTTGTTTTTAATAACATCTCATTACTTGAGGTGATGCATTACTTAGAAAATTCTTATGGCGTAACTACAGAATTTAAAGATGAAAAGTCAAAGAAAATAATGCTTACAGGCGGTATACCCAACGGAAATTTGAACATCTGCATTAAAGCTATAGAGAAATCTGCAGGAATCAAAATAGACCATATAGACGACAACTTACTAATTATCACTAATTAAATTCACTAATATGAACGGGAGAACTCCAATTAAAACACTGCTTCTATTCATTTTTCTAGTAGCGCACATAAAATATGTTACTGCAAATGAACCTATTACATTAGAAAGTGAAAATGCAAAAGTAGCCTTAGTCACTTTTCTAGATGAAGTAAGCAAAAAACACACAGTTTATTTTACGTATAATCCTGATGCACTTTCTGGATCTTCACTAAATCCGGAAGAGTACAATTATAATCGTTTAGATAAAATTTTAAATAAGCTTGAAGAGAAGACTAGTTTTGATTTTGAATATCTTGGTAATAAGTATTATGCTGTTTACGGAAAAAAGGTAAGACGAAGTATTCTTGAAAAAGTACAAGTTGGTACTTCAAAAGACATCCACACTTCATTAAGTTTTTTAGAGATTCAAAATTCCGTTTCAGGAAAAATTATAGATCAAGACGGTATTCCTTTAGCTGGTGCTAATATTGTTGAAAAAGGAACCACAAATGGAACCACAACAGATTTTGACGGGAATTATACGCTTACCGTTAGTGATAATGCTACGCTAGTTTTTAGCTATATTGGATACAATACCAAAGAACAGAAAATAGCCGGAAGAAACACTATAAATGTAAGTTTAAACGAAGGAGAGCAATTAGATGAGATTATTATGGTAGGTAATCGTTCTAAACCTAGAACAGCAATTGAATCTGCCGTACCTATAGATAACATTGGAGTTTCTGAACTTAGAAGTACAGGACAGCCTACCGTAGATAAGATGCTTACCTATAAAGTACCCTCTTTTAACTCCACAAACCAAACTGTTTCCGATGCTACTGCACACTTTGACCCTGCTGATTTGCGAGGATTAGGCCCTAGTAGAACTTTGGTATTGGTAAATGGAAAACGAAAAAACCAAAGTGCTTTAGTCTATATAAATGATACTCCTGGAAAAGGGGAAGTTGGTGTCGATTTAAAAAGTATACCTTCCGCAGCAATAGAACGTGTAGAAGTTTTACGGGACGGAGCCTCTGCACAATATGGTTCTGATGCCATAGCTGGTATAATAAATATGGTTTTAAAGAAAAACGTAGAGTACACTACTGTAAACGTTAACACAGGAATAACCACAGAAGGAGACGGCTTTAATATTGGTGCAGATCTGAATTCCTCTATAAACTTAGGTGATAATGGCGGATATCTAAATTTTACGTTGGGATACTATCAACAAGAATCGACCAATAGAGCAGGAACACCTGGAGAAGATTCTTTGTTTGGTGTTGCGGCAAATGATCCTACATGGGGAGATTGGCTCGTGGAAAATCCTGATTTAGGAATGACTATTGGTCAGCCAGAAATGAAAAATGCCGATGTATTTTTCAACGCTGGCGTTCCCTTCGGAAATGACACCGGTGAGTTCTATACTTTTGGAGGACTTACTTATAGAACAGGTAAAAGCTTTGCTCTATATAGAGCTCCATATTGGGTGGCCGACCCATTTAATCTACTTCATGATGAAAACGAAATTTATGATGGTTTTCAACCGTCATTTGAAACCGATATAAGAGACAATAATGTTACAGTCGGGGTGAAAACCAAGTTTTTAGGCTTTAATGTAGATTTAAGCGGAACCTATGGTAGAAATGCTGTAGATTATACCGTTAGCAATAGTTTAAACCCTGCTTTAGGAGCTAATAGCCCTACTTCATTTGATGTCGGAGCCTATACCTTTAGTAACACCTTGAGCAATTTAGATTTCTCTAGAGGTTTTGGTGATTTGAATATGGCTTTTGGTGCGGAGGTTAGAAAAGAACGCTTTACTGCTAAGGAAGGAGAGACTGCATCATACATTTCAGGAGGAGCACAATCATTCCCAGGCCTACAGCCCTCCAATGCCGTTATTGCCAATAGAAATAATTTTGGCGTTTATGGAGATTTAGAATGGGATATCACGGAAGCCTTTTTGATAGGAGGAGCTATCAGGTTTGAAGATTTTAGCGATTTTGGCAGTAATAGCTCTTGGAAAGTAAGCTCTAGGTATTTATTCGGAGATAGCAAAGGCGCTATTAGGGCATCTTACAGTACAGGATTTAGAGCTCCTTCTCTACACCAAATATACTTAAGTAATGTACAAACATTGGTTTCTGGAAATACCATATCTAACCAAGGTACATTTAATAATGTGGATCCCGTAATACGTGATGGTTTAGGAGTACCACAATTAACTGCAGAGACCTCTAAAAATATTTCAGCAGGTCTTACTTATAAAATAGCAAATGATTTCACTGTAGCATTAGATTATTATAATGTAAAAATGGATGACAGAGTCCTTTTTACAGGAGAAATAGGATTTGATGGGGATAACACAAGTACCAACCCTGTAGAGCAAATATTAATAGATAACTCTATTACTAGTCTTAAATTTTTCGTTAATGCCGTAAATACGACTACCAACGGAGTAGATTTAGTAGCTTCCTACAAAAATATCTCTTTGGGCGAAGGTTATTTAAATACAACTCTTTCTGCTAATTTTAATGAAACTAAAATTGACGGAGAGATTAACACTCCTACCCTTTTAGCACAAAATAATTATGACATATTCAATAGAAAAGAAGAGTCTAGAATTATTTCCGCTAGACCTAAGTCTAAGGTCCTATTAGGAATAGATTACACCATAAAAGAACTTACCGTTGTATTTAACAATACTTATTTCGGCGAAGTAACATGGCAACATGCCATCGATATTGATAAAGACCAAACTTTCTCTGGTAAAATTATTACGGATCTAATCCTTAATTATAATTTGTCTAGCAAAATAAGTGCCAACATTGGTGTAAACAACTTACTCAATGTTTACCCTGATGAAATTATTACAAAAGGAGATGTCGTTACTGACTTGGGTGGACGTTTTAAATATCCTTGGGAGGTCAATCAATTTGGTTTCAATGGCACCACAATAAGAGCTGGCTTAAATTTCAAATTCTAACAAAGTAAGAATTTTATGATTTAATAATACATAAAATTCCTATACATAATTACAATTTAATATCTTTCTCACACGAGATATACCTTAATTACTAATTAATCTTTAAAATCACTATTTATGAAATTGACTAATTTATTATTACTAACACTAATTTTTAGTGTTACAAGCCTTTTCTCGCAAAGCGAAGTAAAAGGAACCGTGAAAGACGGTGATGGTATTCCACTAGCGGGAGCCAATATTGTTGTTAAAGGGTCTACGAATGGAACTACTACAGACTTTGATGGGAACTACACCATCGAAGCACCTAGTGACGGAACGTTAGTATTTAGTTACATTGGTTTTGAAACCAAAGAGAAGAAAATTGGAGGTCAAACAACCATCAACGTAACTTTATCTGAAGGTAATCAATTAGATGAATTTGTTGTTGTAGGATCAAGAACAGCTCCAAGAAGTAATGTAGATAGTGCTTTGCCTGTCGATGTTATCGGTGCTAAAGATTTAACATCTACCGGCCAAGCTTCATTTGATAAAGCGTTACAGTACAAAATACCATCTTTTAATACGGTACAAACTCCTGTAAATGATGCAACTTCTTTATTAGATCCCTATGAAATTAGAAATATGGGACCTTCTAGAACATTAATATTAATTAATGGAAAGCGTAAAAATTTAAGTGCCTTATTATACACGCAAACCTCTCCAGGCCGTGGTGAAACAGGAGCTGATATCTCTGCAATTCCTCAAGATGCGATTAAGAGAGTTGAAATTTTACGTGATGGTGCATCTGCTCAATATGGTTCTGATGCAATTGCTGGTGTTATGAACATCATTCTTAAAGATAGTCCTACTGAAGGTTCTGCAACAATTAGAACAGGAATTACTACTGAAGGAGATGGCGAAATGTTTGGTGTTTCGGTAAATAACGGTTCTACTATTAATGAGGATAAAGGTTTTATCAACTACACTATAGATTTATCTAAACTTAATCAGTCTAACAGACCAGGAACCGTAAGTGCTTTAGGTGAAGCTGATGGCGATCTAGGTTTTGGAGCTGATTTAGGTTTTGTTCAAGAATTTTTAGATCGTAAACCAGATGCAGGAAATATTAATGGTTCTCCTGAAACTGCTGCAGCTAAGTTTGAAATGAATATGGGCTATGATTTAAGCGAAAACACTAAATTATATGCAAATGCAGCATATGTCTATAAAAAAGTAAATAGTTTTGCGAATTATAGAACTCCTTATTGGAGAACACTTGATGAAGACAATGGTTTTCCATATTTAGCCGATTTTTTCCCTGGAGATAATCCTACCACAGAGAATGGTTATGACGGCTATGTACCAACTTTTGAAGGTCTTCTTAGTGATTACAATGGAACTATTGGTTTTAAAACAATTAAGAACGATTGGAATATCGATGCCAGTTTTACCACCGGTGGAAATTCTCAAACATACACTGTAAATAATACCCATAATGGAAACGTTGTGTATTCTCCATCAACATGGATTGATGCAAATGGTAACGGCACTGTAGATGATGGGGAAATTACAGAAGGTTCTCAATTATACAGAGAGAATAGTCAACAATCATTTAGACCTGGAGGAACAAAATTCAGCCATAATGTAGGAAATATTGATATTTCTAGATTATTATCTGATAAAGTAAGTATTGGTGTTGGAGCCGAATTTAGAGCTGAAACCTTTGAAGTTATCGTAGGAGAATTAGCTTCTTATGATGGTGGTGGTGCAGATTCATTTGCAGGTAGTAGTCCAGAAAACTCAGGAAAATTTAACCGTTACAATTTTGGAGGATATTTATCTTTAGATTATGATGTAACTGATGCTTTTTTATTAAGTGGTACCATTAGAACAGAAAACTATTCTGATTTTGGAAATACATTTGTGTATAAGTTTAGCTCTCGTTTAAAATTAACAGATCAACTTACTGCTAGAGCTTCTATTTCTTCTGGATTTAGAGCGCCTACACTACATCAAATCTATACACAAAAAGCACAATATAGTTTTGTACCAGGTCAAGGGATTCAAGTAGGTGGTTTAGTAAATAATGTATCTACACAAGCGAAGCTTTTAGGTATTCCTCAACTAGATGCAGAAACTTCTAACAACTTCACTGTTGGTTTTGGTGGAAAACTTGCTAATAATTTTAGTTTCACTGTTGATTATTATAACATTGCCGTAAAAGACCGTATTGTTTTAGGTTCTGAAATTGGAGGAACAGCATTTGATACCGATGGAAATAATATTGGTACGACCGCTTTAGATGATATCTTAAGAGATAATAATTTATCTGATGTAAGTTTCTTTTCTAATGCTATAGACACAAAAACTTCTGGTTTAGATGTGGTACTTAGCAAAAAGAACATTGAAATTGGTAATGGAAATTTAGATTTAAATTTATCTGGAAATTACACCATTCAGAACGAAAGAGATGGAGCTGTTAAAGATATCGCCTTAGTTGCAGAATCAGGTCAATCTGTTGTTAATGCAACCCAAGAAGCCTTATTCTTTACCTCTAGACCAGAAACTAAGTGGATTCTTGGTGCAAACTATGAAATCAACAAATTTGGTTTTTCTTTTAACAACACTTATTTTGGTAAAACTACCTTTAAGCAACAAGGTTTAGATGAAAATTTAAGAACTGAATTTACACCAAAAATTGTAAGTGATTTAGGTATTAATTTTAATGCAACAGAGAAGTTAACTATTGCATTTAACATCAACAACTTATTTAATATATTACCAGAATGGTCTTTCAAAGCTGAAAATGCTGCAGGTCAGGCAATCATAGACGACACAACTATAACGTCTAGTGGTCAGACTGCAATTAAAAATCAATCTGATTTAATTACATTCAATCAACGATACTCACAAATGACTTATGATGGTTACCATTTTAGTCAATTAGGAACTATGCTAAACTTATCCATTAACTATAGGTTTTAATTAGTAATTAGTCAACCTGAAAAGCTACCTTAACCGGTAGCTTTTTTTATTAGAACTATGTTATTAATAATACTTGCATAAAAAAAGCCCGAACGACATACTGTAGTTCGGGCTTTTTTTATCTTAAACGTATACTACCCCTCTGGGTGCATAAATTTTTGCTTTTCTAATAAAACTTCTTCTGTCTCCACATGATCATCATCTGGTACACAACAATCTACAGGACAAACCGCAGCACACTGTGGTTCTTCATGAAAGCCCATACATTCTGTACATTTATCAGGAGATATATAATACACTTCATCACTTATTGGCTCTTGAACATCGTCCGCGTCAACTTCTTTACCGTTGGGTAAAACCACCTGACCTTTTAAAGAGGTTCCGTCACTATAACGCCATTCGTCAGCGCCTTCATATATTGCTGTATTTGGGCATTCTGGTTCGCATGCTCCGCAATTTATACACTCATCAGTTATTATAATTGCCATATTTTCTTTTTCTTTTCTGAATTAATTCCAGTATTTATATTGAATTTATTTCAGTATCAATACTTTTGCACAAAGGTAAAACCTAATACAATCCTATACAAATATAATGACAGACCATACACAACGAATTAAAGCTTTTGTTAAACTTGGTACTTTTTTTAGAGAATTTTGCGATTCTACTAACAATCTGCAAGGTAAGCTTGAACATTCCATTCCATCTTTTAATGCTTTAGAAGATAAAATAGCATTAGCAAAACATAAAAATGGATGGTTTACTCGCGAAAACATACTTTTTAGCTTCAATAGTTGGGCAAATGCTCTTACAGAAGTACACTTAAATACTTGGCTTGCCCCTTATCGCTTCCAACAAGATAAATCTCCTAAAACCATTGCTCTTATTTTAGCGGGTAATATTCCATTAGTAGGATTTCATGATGTTCTTTGTGTTTTACTAACAGGAAATAAAGCATTAATAAAGTTATCTTCAAATGATAATATCTTATTGCCGCAGGTTGCGGAGATCCTAGTTTCATTGGCTCCAGAATTAAAAGGTTTCATAAATTTTGAAACCAATAAACTTTCTGATTTTGATGCTGTTATTGCCACCGGAAGTAATAATACCGCACGCTATTTTGAACATTATTTCAAAGATAAGCCACATATAATTCGTAGAAATAGAAATTCTGTAGCCTTGTTAACAGGAAAGGAATCTCCTGAACAATTGAAAGCTTTGGGAGATGATATTTTTCTTTATTACGGATTAGGATGCAGAAGTGTCTCCAAACTTTTTGTTCCTAAGGGCTATAACTTCGATTTATTATTTGAATCTTTATATGATTTTCACCCTATTATAGAACAAGTAAAGTATGCCAATAATTATGATTATAATAAAGCGGTATACCTTATGAGTAACTTTAAACTCTTAGAAAACGGATTTTTAATCCTAAAGAAAGATGAAAGTTACTCCTCTCCTATTGCTTCTTTATTTTATGAAGAATATGAAAATTTAGAAGTATTAAAAGAAAAAATAATCGGGGATCAAGAAAAAATTCAATGTATTGTTTCTCATAATTTGTTTGATTCTGAAATCAAATTTGGAAACACCCAAAACCCACAATTAACAGACTATGCAGATAATGTTGATACCATAGCCTTCTTGTTAAGAAACTCTTAGAATTTTTGAATAATTCGCTTTAATTCGCATAAATTTTACAACCTTTGTCAACTTAAAATTCTTTTTAAGAATATTTTTTATTAATTAGTCAAGGTCCTATAAGACCAAAAATCAAAATAAACAAAACACAAATGAAAAAGCATAATTTTAGCGCAGGACCGTGTATATTACCACAAGAAGTGTTATTAAAAGCCTCTGAAGCTGTACAAGACTATAATGGTTCAGGATTGTCTCTTATAGAGATGTCTCACAGAAGTAAAGAGTTTGTGGAGATCATGGAAAATGCTAGATCGCTTGCCTTAGAATTACTAGGTTTAGAAGGTAAAGGGTATAAAGCTTTATTTTTACAAGGAGGAGCTAGTATGGAGTTTGTACGTGTGGCTTACAACTTATTGGAAACTAAAGCTGGCTATTTAAATACAGGTACTTGGGCGAATAACGCTATCAAAGAAGCTAAATTTTTCGGAGAAGTAGTTGAAGTGGCTTCTTCTAAAAATGAAAACTATAACCATATTCCAAAAATATTTGGTGTTCCTAATGATTTAGATTACTTGCACGTAACCTCTAACAATACCATTTACGGAACTCAAATGAAAACATTTCCAAAAGTAAATGTTCCTTTGGTTTGTGACATGAGTTCTGATATTTTTTCTAAACAAATAGATTTCTCTCAATTTGATTTAATTTATGCTGGTGCTCAAAAAAATATGGGACCCGCAGGAACAGAGTTAGTTGTTATTAAAGAAGATATTTTAGGGAAAGTAACGCGTAAAATTCCTTCTATTTTAGATTACCAAGTTAGTATTGCCAAAGAAAGTATGTTTAATACTCCTGCAGTATTTCCTATTTACGTCTCTATGTTAACATTAGAATGGTTAAAAGGTATAGGCGGTATATCTGTTATAGAAGAAATTAACAACAAAAAAGCACAATTGCTATATTCTGAAATTGATTTAAACCCTTTATTTAAGGGATATGCTAATATAGAAGATAGATCTACAATGAATGCAACTTTTAGTATTACGGATGAAAAATTAAAACCTGCTTTTGACGCTGCTTGGAAAGAAGCTGGTATTAGTGGAATTAATGGACACAGATCAATAGGTGGCTACAGAGCATCTATGTATAATGCATTAACTCTAGAGAGCGTTGGCGTATTAGTAGATGTAATGAGTGAAATGGAAAGAAAAGCGTAGATAAAAAGATTAAATACTTCCATAAATAGAATATTTAATCTTTTAAAATTATAAAAATTGAACATGAGAATATTAGCAAACGATGGAATTTCTCAAGCTGGAATTGATGCATTGAAATCAAATGGCTTTGAAGTTTTAACGGTAAACGTTGCACAGAATCAACTTATAGATTACATAAATAAACATACAATTGCAGCGCTGCTTGTACGCAGTGCAACTGAAGTAAGAAAAGATATTATTGATCAATGCCCAAGTCTTAAGTTAATTGGCCGCGGTGGTGTTGGCATGGATAATATAGATGTTGCTTATGCTAAAGAAAAAGGAGTACACGTTATAAATACGCCTGAAGCTTCTTCTGAATCTGTTGCTGAGTTGGTTTTTGCTCATTTATACGGCGCAGTTCGTTTTTTATATGATTCAAACAGGAATATGCCTCTTGATGGTGATAGCCGTTTTAAAGACCTTAAAAAGGACTATTCAAGCGGTTCGGAACTACGAGGAAAAACTTTAGGAATTATCGGTTTCGGAAAAATTGGACAAGCTACTGCAAAAATAGCATTGGGTGTTGGTATGAACGTACTTTATCACGATTCTGAAATTGATGAAACAACTGTCTCTTTAAAATTTTATGACGGGCAAATCTTAGATTTCCATTTAAAGAACAATAGTAAAGAAGACGTTTTAAAATCAGCAGATTTTATAACCTTGCATGTGCCTAAACAAACAGCATATGTAATTGGCAAGAATGAATTCAGCTTAATGAAAGATGGGGTTGGTATCATCAACACCGCACGTGGTGGAGCATTAGATGAAGTAGCTTTGATTGATGCTATGGAATCACGTAAAGTTGCCTTTGCAGGTTTAGATGTGTACGAATCTGAACCAAAACCTGAAATAAAAATACTAATGCACCCTGATATTTCGTTAACACCACATATTGGTGCAGCTACTAAGGAAGCTCAAGACAGAATTGGTGTTGAACTAGCAACTAAAATTAGTGCACTGTTAAAATAACAACCTTTTTCTTAACAAATTAGAAAGAATTTACTTCTTTTTTGTAAATTAGAGAAAATAAAAAAACCAAAACTATAAAATGTCAGGATTATTAGATTTATTAAGTGGCCCAATGGGTCAACAATTAATTAGCGGTGTTGCAGGTCAAACCGGAGAATCAGAAGGAAAAACTGCAAGCGTACTTAGTATGGCCATGCCATTGCTATTAGGCGCTATGAAAAAGAATGTCTCTACACCAGAAGGCGCACAAGGATTAATGAGTGCTTTACAAGGAGGAAAACATGACGGAAGCATACTAGATAACCTAGGTGGTTTATTTGGTGGTGGAGTTGATGATGCTGTCACAAATGACGGTGCTGGAATTCTAGGTCACCTTTTAGGTTCTAAACAAGAAAGTGTTGAGAGTGCTATAAGCCAAAAAGCTGGCGTAGATGCTGGGTCTGTTGGTAATATTTTAAAAATAGCAGCTCCAATTTTGATGGGATTCTTGTCAAAACAAACTTCTCAAAATAATGTTAGTGATGCTAGTGGTATGAACGCTTTATTAGGCGGAATGCTTGGCGGTCAACCTCAAGAGAATCAAAGTTTAATTACTTCTTTACTTGATGCAGATGGCGATGGTAGTATCTTGGATGATGTTGCAGGAATGGTCATGGGATCTAGTGGCAAAAAAGGTGGTATCGGAGGTCTTTTAGGAGGACTTTTCGGAAAATAAATACCTTTAAACACAATTTTAAAAAAGCTGAATATTCCATATTCAGCTTTTTTTGTATCTTAAGACTATGAAAAAGAATGTAATACATTTGGGTATTCTCTTAACCGTCATCGCTTTAATAACATTTGGCTGTACGAGTACCAAAAATGTTAATGCCATTTCTGAAAAAGAAAAAGCCGCTTTCAAGCAAACTCAAGGAGATACTATTACTATTGCTGATAAAGAAAGTGCATATGAAATAATTATTATTGAACCTGGCTTTAATTTTTGGTTGCAAAGTATAGCTAGATCAGAAGGATATTATTCTCAAAATTATTTAGAGGCTAGAAATGCGGTTTGGGTACTGGCATGGAACCAAAGAGTGCAACAACCACAAAGGTTTAATCCCAATCTCTATGAAATGAGAATCGACTATGATTCCTTCACAGATTATGGCTATGAGGTAAACTACAAGCTCTATAATTACTTCATTTATTTCCAAAGAAAATATAATCAACGCTTAGGTTCTTTTTATCCCCGTATATAATTTTATATTTGCAAGCGATTTAAAAATGCTATGAAAAAATTAAAAGAACGCTGGGGGATAGAATCTAACTTTGGAATCATCATGATTCTACTCGTTTTTTCAGTTACAGGATCTTCAGCATTAAAAATTGCAAGACCACTCTTAGATTATATTGGATTTACACGAGATAATTTTGCAGATGACTGGTACTTTTCTATTCTTTATTGGACCGTACGTATTTTAATCATTTTTCCTATATACCAAATATTATTAATCATCTTTGGTTGGTTATTTGGTCAATTCAAATTTTTCTGGAATTTTGAAAAAAAAATGTTGAGTCGCCTTGGACTGGGGTTCCTATTTAAGTAAGCTTGTGTTTTTCTTAACAACCTAATACGAGTCGCTTTTACTACCTTTGAAAAATCATGGGGAATAAATTATCCAAAATTCTACTTTCCTGTATTGCAATTTCACTACTCGCCGCTTTAGGTATTCCTGATATTGCAAAAATATCTCATGCCGTATTTGAGCACAAAGAGCAAACTTGCCAGGAAAAAACTAAAGGACATATTCATGAAACTGAATTTGATTGTGATTTTCATAAATGCCATATCACTACTTATTTGACACCAGAAGTTTTTAGTTTTCCAATTTTGGAGCCTGTAAATCTTACTTCCGTAACTGATATATTCTATTTTCTTTTAAGCGAATTTCAACAACTTCATTTTACGCTTCGGGGTCCTCCTCTACATTCATAACTCCGTAGTTAAAAGATAAAATATCATTTAGAATAATATTTAGTATATGAATAAAATATATTTCACATTGCTTTTAGCAATGTTAAGTAGTTTTGTCTATTCACAAAACTCACTTACAGGAACAGTAACAGATGTAAATAACAACCTGCCTTTAGAACAAGTTTCTATCTATTTCCCTCAATTAGAAAAAGGTGCTATTACAGACGCTAGAGGGGTGTATAAAATATCAAATTTACCCTCTGGATCTTACAAAATTGTAGTGTCGTATATAGGATATCAAACGGTCTCAAAATCTATTTCCATAAATAGTACAGAAGAAACCTATGATCTATCACTAAACGAAAGTGCCATTGAAATGGAAGAAATTATTGTTTCTACTCCTTTTCACAAATTACAAAGTGAAAATGTCATGAAAGTAGAATATGCAAATATTGCCGATTTGAAAACGAAGGGCTCTATAACCTTAGCTGATGGGATAGCACGTATTGCAGGTGTAGAAAGTGTCTCTACCGGTATTGGTATAGGCAAACCCGTTATTAGAGGTTTGAATGCCAATAGAGTGTTGGTATATACCCAAGGAATACGTCTAGAGAACCAACAATTTGGAGACGAGCATGGTTTAGGCGTAAATGATGCAGGAATTGAAAGTATTGAGGTTATAAAAGGCCCTGCTTCCCTACTCTATGGATCGGATGCCATGGGAGGTGTTCTCTATTTAAATCCTGAAAAATTCTCGTTACCCAATTCTACTGAAGGAGATATTAACTTAAATTATTTTACGAACACACAAGGCCTAACTGCAAATGCAGGAGTTAAAGCTGCTACAGAACACTTCAGATTTTTACTTCGTGGAGCGCTAACTACTCATACCGATTACAAAACAGGTAGTAATGAACGCGTAACCAATTCTAGATTTAAAGAATATGATATAAAAACTGGTATTGGTTACCAAGCTACAAACTTTAAAACGGAAGTACGTTACAACTATAATAATTCCAATTTAGGAATCCCTGAAGAAATTGGTAATCAAAGTACCGACCGCTCACCTATAGAACCCAACCAAACTATAGACAACCATATTTTAAGTTCTAAAAGTAGCTTACTATTTGACGCCTCAAGTCTGGACGTTACCTTAGGATATACCTCTAATATTAGAAAAGAGTTTGAAGAAGGCGAAGATGGTGCCGCATTACATATGAATTTGAATACTTTTAATTATAATGTCCAATATCATACTCCGAAATACGGACCATTAGAAACTATTGTTGGTATTCAAGGACTTCACCAAACTAATAGCAATTTTGGTGAAGAGCTTTTAGTTCCTGATGCGATAACAAATGATATTGGCTTTTTTGGTACCTCACACATACATTTAAATGATTTTAATGATATTCAAGTAGGTTTACGTTACGATCATAGAACCATTAAGGGTGATGCCAATGGTATTTCAGGAGAAGAAGGATATATCGCCGCTCTAGATAGAGATTTTAGCAGTTTTAACGCAGCTTTAGGCTATAAAGCAAACTTCGCTGACAACCTCATTGCTAGAGTGAATCTGGCTACAGGATTTAGAGCCCCAAATCTTGCTGAATTGACTTCAAATGGCGTACACGAAGGCACAAATAGATACGAAATAGGAAATACTAATTTAAAAAATGAGCAAAACTTACAGACAGACGTTGCATTAGAATACAAAAATCAGCATTTTGAGGTGTTTGTAAATGGATTTTATAATACTATAAATGATTATGTATTTATTGCTCCTAATGGCGATGAAATAGACGAAAATCAAGTATTTGTATACAACCAACAAGATGCCTATTTGTACGGTGGAGAAGCAGGAATTCATATTCATCCGCATCCTTTAGATTGGTTGCATTTTGAAAGTAGCTTTCAAACCGTTCGCGGGAAATTAAAGGATGGAGATAATCTACCGTTAATTCCTGCAAATAGTATCACCAACACATTAAGAGGGGAATTTACCAAGCGTAATGGATGGATCACTAGTGGCTATACCTTCATCACCTTAAAGTCTGTTTTTCAGCAAGATAAAATAAGCCTTTTTGAAACAACTACAGAAGGATATAATCTTTTAAGCGTTGGATTAGGAGGTACTGTAACCATATTCAACAATCCAATGGATCTGAGAATTAGTGGTAATAATTTGCTAAATAAAAACTATGTATCGCATTTATCTCGTTTAAAATATGATGCTATAGGTAATATTGGAAGAAATATTAGTATTGGTATTAGCGTACCTCTATAACTTTTAGATTTTATTAAAGCAAAGAGCGCCGAAACCAAAGTTTCAGCGCTCTTATTAGTTAAATTCTCAAAAAAATTATCTAGTAGATCTACTAGAGATATTCCGCTTAATAACCTTGAGGTTCCAAACGGGTATTATTAAAGCAAAATCGACTATAATTAAGCTTCTTTTAAAATGTTATTAAAATAATATTCTTCAGGATGCGCCACGTATTCTTTAGCCTTATCAAAATCATCCTCCGATAAATAATGTAGATTCTGGAAGCATAGCTTTGCAAATTCCGAATTTATATCTACCAAACGAGGCGAAATTTTCCCCTCACCATCTTGTAAGTCTTTTAAATACAAAGGACTTACTTCTCCTTTAGAATTGGCCGTAACAATACAACCACTTATACCTTCATCATATAGTTTTTTAACCCCCAACCCTAATAAGGTACACAAGGTTAAATCAAAACCAATTGGCCGACAACACCGAAGTTCATAACCTAATTCTACTGGTCTACTTTTGATACTAATTCCAAGCTCTTTTAATTTAAGCTGAACTAACATATTAAAAATATGCGATTTACTTACGTTACCAAGCTCTGGATGACCATGATCATCATAAGTAAAATTAATACCACAATTTTCAAGTTCTGAATCTGGCATAATATGAAAAACACCTTCACTAATTAAAGCTACGCCATAATTAATGTTTTCTATTTTTCTTTTAATCATCGATGAAATAATCAAACGCACTACCTTATCAAAGGTAATTTCTGTGTTATTGAACATTTCAGGAATAACCATCATTGGAAAATGACAACTTGTAGCAATACCAAAAGCCAAATGACCGGCGGATCTACCCATGGTAGACATCACAAACCAATTCTGACTGGTACGCGCATCTTCATACGTAGTATTTCCTATTCTAACACCTTCATCTTTTGCTGAATGAAATCCAAAAGTAGGATTTCTATCAGGTAAAGGAAGATCATTATCTATAGTTTTAGGCACATGGATATTGGCTATAGAAATATTTTCTTTAGAAAGATACGTTGTAATTCTATTAGCCGTAGAGGCGGTGTCGTCACCGCCTATACTAACTAATAATTTTACGTTATTCTGAATAAAAAGTTCTGTGTTGATTTTCTCATCACTTGGCTTAAATCTACTCATTATAAGTGTTGATCCACCACGACTAAAAATACGATCTGCGTGTGCAAAATCGAACTCTTTAATTTCTGGCTTATCAGAAAAAATTCCTTTGAAGCCTTCGTGCAAGCCTAAAACTCGGTATCCATCTTTTAAAAAGATTTTAGCAACTGTGCTTATTACAGCATTAATTCCCGGTGCTGGGCCTCCGCCACAAATAATTAATATAGATTTAGAAGCCATTTATATCTTTTTGTTAATTATCTAGCTACTCTACCAGAAGCATCTCCACCCATAAGTTTTTCAACTTCTGAAACAGTTGCTAAGTTAGCATCACCTTTAATCGTATGTTTTAAACAAGAAGCTGCAACAGCAAAATCTAATGCATTTTGATCATCTTCAGGGTACTTTAAAAGACCATAAATTAATCCACCCATGAAAGAATCTCCTCCACCTACTCTATCTACGATATCTGTAATTTGGTATTGACGAGTTTCGTACATCTTTGTACCATCATATAAAACACCCGCCCATGTGTTATGAGAAGCAGAAATAGAACCTCTTAAAGTTGTAATAACTTTCTTAGCTCTTGGAAATTTCTCCATCATTTGCTTACATACAGATAAAAATGCTTCTGCTTTTACATCATGACCATTCTTATGCACGTCTAAACCTTCAGGGTGAATTCCGAAATGCTTTTCTGCATCTTCTTCGTTCCCTAAAACAACGTCACAATAAGACGTTAATTCCGTCATTACTTTTTCTCTATGAGCATCATCACAGTAGGTCCATAATTTTGCTCTATAATTTAAATCCGTAGAAATAGTAACTCCCATTTCACTTGCTACTTTAACAGCTTCTAAACATGCATCTGCCGCTCCTTGAGAAATAGCTGGCGTAATACCTGTCCAATGAAACCAAGCAACATCTTTAAAAGCAGCTTTCCAATCTACCATACCTGGCTTAATTTCAGAAATTGCAGAATGTGCACGGTCATAAACCACTTTACTACCACGAGATACTGCTCCTGTTTCTAGGAAATATATTCCTAAACGGTCACCACCCCATACAATTTTATCAACGCCTACACCACGCTTACGCATTTCCATCATTGCGCATTCTCCAATATCATTCTTTGGCAAACGCGTTACGAAATCTACCGGAACACCATAGTTAGCTAAAGATACTGCTACGTTAGATTCACCACCTCCGTAAACAACATCAAAACTACTAGCTTGTGAAAATCTTAAAAATCCTTCTGGAGCTAAACGAAGCATAATCTCTCCGAACGTTACAACTTTTTTCATTTTTTGGGTATTGTTTTAAATTAAATATCACTTTAGTTAAACGATTAAGCAACGCTGTAAATAAAAATCAAAACCTCTTAAATACTAAAGCAGTTTTGATTCCCTAACTTAATTACAATATATTTGTTTAATCGATTAAGCAAATATAGAAAAAGTTGGCAAATAAAAAAACTACAATAAAAGATATTGCAAATGCATTAAGTATTTCTACTGCAGCGGTTTCTAAAGCATTACACGATGATTCTAGAATTAGTACAAAAACGAAAGAGGCGGTTAAAAAAGTGGCTAAAGAGTTAAATTATCAGCCTAATCATCTTGCAAGTGCTTTAAGACGAGGGAAGAGTAATTTAGTGGGTGTTGTTGTTCCTAGAACCAATAGTAACTTTTTCTCCTCTGTTATTCAAAATATAGAAGAGGTACTTAATAAAAAAGGGTATAATATTATCATTACGCAATCGAATGAATCCTATCAAAAAGAATGTAGAAATATTGACACTTTACTCTTTACACAAGTAGATGGTATCATAGCTTCCATGGCCAATGAAACTACTAATTTAGACTATTTTGAGAAAATCAAATCAAAAGGTATTCCGCTTATATTATTTGATCGTGGTGAGAATGATTTAAATGTAGATTATATTGGGATTAACGATTATGATAGTAGCCACATGATTATAGAACACTTAACACAGCAAGGCTGTAAAAGAATTGCACACATTGGCGGTTACAGGCATACTAGAATTTTTAATAACCGGATTAGAGGTTATATTGATGCCATCAAGAAGCACAAGCTACCTACAGATGATGCTTTGTTGATAGAAAGTAGTCTAACTACAGAAGATGGTCGACTAAAAATGCAGCAACTACTAGATTTAGAAGACAGACCCGATGCGGTATACGTTGCTAGTGATTATGCGGCATTAGGTGCCTTACAAGTGTTACAAGAAAATAATATTGATGTCCCAAATGATATTGCTCTGGTTGGCTTTGGCGATGAACCATTTACGGGAATGGTAACTCCTACTCTATCTAGTATTAACCAACATAGTGCGGAAATTGGTAAATTGGCAGCAGAAACCTTTTTAAAACATGTTGACACAACAGATTTAAAACAAACACTTCATAAGCAAATTTTACAAGCCGAGCTAATTATTAGAGATTCCTCTAAAATTAAGTAATAAAAAAAGCTACAAGCAAGAAATTAAATTTCTAAGCTTGTAGCTTTAAGACTTTAAAAGATAATGATTAACTAAAGGCTAATCCTCCATTTATATCCAAATTATTTCCAGAGATAAATGATGCTTCATCAGAAGCTAAATAAGCAACTAAATCTGCTACTTCAGCAGCAGAGCCCTCTCTTCGCAAAGGTGTTCCTGCCGCTACTTTAACACGAATTTCGTCTTTAGTAAAGTCATCATGAAATTTTGTACCTATTAAACCAGGACAAAGGGCATTAACTCTAATTCCTTTAGGACCTAGTTCTTTTGCCATTGCTCTAGTAAATGTAGTTACAGCTCCTTTAGAAGAAGCGTACAATGAAGATCCACCACCACCACCATCTCTTGCTGCTTGCGAAGACAGGTTTACGATAGCTGATCCTTTACTCATTAAAGGTTCAAAGGCTTGCGTTACAAATACAGTAGACTTAAAGTTAACATTCATAAGCAAGTCATAAAATGATTCATCTAGTTCTTGCAACGTTTTACGTGCAAAAAGACCACCAGCATTATTAACTAAAACATGTACATTTTCTCCAAATGCTTCAATTGTTTTTGCTTTTAAATTTTTGATGTCTTCTAATTTAGACACATCAGCTTTAACAGCAATAGCTTCACCTCCAAAAGATTTGATTTCTGCTACCGTCTCATTAGCTCCAGTTTCAGAACTATTGTAGTTTACCACTACTTTAGCGCCTTCTTTTGCTAATTTAATTGATATAGCTCTACCAATATCTCTAGAACCTCCTGTAACAACCGCTACTTTACCTTCAAATTTACTCATTATCCTTTTTTATAAATAGATTTCAATATTAGATTCCTAAAGCTTGACCACCACCAATTTGGATAGTTTCAGCAGTAATAAAAGAAGCATCTTTACTTGCTAAGAAAGAAATAACACCAGCTACATCTTCTGGCTGACCTAATCTTCCTAACATAATATTATTTGCCCATGAAGCAAAAACTTCTGGCTTAGTTGCTTTAATCTGTGCATGGAAAGGAGTATCAATAGTTCCTGGAGAAACTGCATTTACTCTAATTCCGTATTCCGCTAAATCTTTAGCTAATGCTCTAGTTATAGCATGAACACCTGCTTTGGAAGTACCATAAATACCTGCTCCTGGACCACCTGCTGTCCAACCTGCATTTGATGTATAGTTAATTATAGAAGGGTGCTCTCCTTTTTTAAGGAAAGGAATTGCTGCTCTAGAAGCAAAAAATACAGAATCAAGGTTTAAAGCCATAACAAATCTGTAAAATTCAGTTGTCATTTCTTCAAATCTAGATCTACCACCTAAACCACCTGCATTGTTTACCAAAACATCAATTCTACCATACTTATTTCCGATAGCAGTAATGTTTTCAGTTACAGGCTCTTCTTTAGTTACATCAAACCCGTAATATTCAGCAGTAATACCTTCTGCTTTAAGCTCTTCAACTCTTTTTGCTCCTGCTTCATCTTCGATACCATTTAAAACTACAGTATACCCGTCTTTACCTAATCTTTTAGCTACTTCAAATCCAATACCACCAGTTGCACCTGTTACTACAGCTACTTTTCCTTTATTCTCACTCATTTTACTCATTTTTATATTTAAAACTAATTCACTTAAACTATTCTATTTTATTATGCTTTTAATTTTGGCTTTAAAGGTTCTATTTTACCACATAATACCCAAACACTTGCTAATGCCAATATTGCCAAAGCAGCCCCAATAACAAAGACTGGTGTATAATTCCCCCCTTTAGTCAACCAAGGAACTAATGACGTTAAACCTGCCACTGCTAATTTTGCTGCCATACCAGAAAAACCGGAAAGAGTACCTACTGTTTTACCTCCAAAGAAATCACTTGGTAAGGTTTGTACGTTACCTATTGCCGTTTGAAAACCAAATAATATAACTGCCATAATTAAAACCGCTACAATTGGTTCTCCTGGGTTAGCCATTGCTAATAAAGAAGGTAGCATTATTAAACAACCAATAGTAATTACTGTTTTACGCGTTTTGTCTACAGACCATCCTGCTTTTAAACGATTCTGAGCAAATAATCCTCCAAACCATGCACCTAACATAGCACCTACATAAGGTACCCACCCATAAATACCGATGCCCTTAACATCCATACCATACACTTCAGACAAATAAATTGGAATCCAAAAAACAAAAAGCCACCATATTGGATCAATGGCTGCAGAAGCAATAATTACACCCCAACTTTGTTTTTTAGACAATAATTCTACGGTATTAGGAGTGTACCCTTCATCAGGATCTCCATCTTCATCTAAATCTTGATTTCTTTGTCCACTTAAAATATATTCGCGCTCTTTATCTGTAATCCAAGGATGATTTTTTGGTGGACTCTTCACTAAATATAACCATGGAATAAGCCATAATAAACCAACTAATCCAATAATTACAAAAATCATTTTCCAATCAAAAAATATAGTCAAAGTGGCAATAATTGGTATTGCGATAATACCACCTATGGCTGCTCCCGAATTAAATATCCCTTGAGCAAGAGCTCTTTCTTTAGTTGGGAACCATTCTGCATTTCCTTTTGCAGCTCCAGGCCAGTTTCCCGCCTCAGCAATTCCTAAAATTGATCTAAATATTGCAAAACTAGTTAACGAACCCGCTATTGCATGAAAAGCAGTAGCTACAGACCAAACCCCTATAGATAATACAAAACCCAATCTAGTCCCAATCCAGTCAAAAATCTTACCAAAAATGGCTTGCCCAAATGCATAAGAAAAAACAAATATTACAGATATAGTAGAATAAATTTGTTTACGTTCAAAATCTGACTCATCTGGAAACAGGTCCTTAGAAATTTGCGGCCATAACACAGTTAAAGACTGCCTATCTATATAATTAATGACCGTTGCTAGTGCTATTAAAGCGACAACCCACCATCTTAATCCTTTTAATTTCATATGCTTTGAATTATTACTATTACTAATTTAATTAGTTGATAATCAGTTATTTAAAAAATATTAATCTTAAAAAAAGAAATTAAAACCCTAGCTAATAAAAACAATGTTTTTAAAAGTCAGCTATTTCTCAAAAAAATACTTCGCTATTTAACGCAGCCTACTCTGTGTAATTTCTAAATACCTGCGCCATGCATTTAGTCTATTTTTATATCATCGGTATTATAGCAATATTGATATAATGTCTTAAAATGTATTTTCATTTTTTCTTTTGCCAATTGCGGATTTTGATCTCTAATGGCTTCGTAAATTTCCGTATGTTCTTGAATTCCTAATAATGATTGATTGCTATCACATACGTGATATTTTTCAAAGTTTGTTATGATTTCTGGTGTTATGATTAACATGAAAGTGTTCATAGAACTATTACCACTAGCTCTGGCAATGGCCAAGTGAAATAATAAATCTTCCTGAACTGCATCTTTACCAGCTCTAACTTTAGCTTCATAAGCATCTATAGCCTCTTTTAAAACCTTCAGATCCTCCTCTGTTCTGCGTAAAGCTGCCAATCTAACTGTTTTTAATTCTAATAAAATTCTAGTTTCTACTAAAGATTTAAAACCTGGCTCCTCTAGTCTTAAAATATCTTCTAACATACCATCCATAGCTATAGCTCCAATATTTGCTATAAAAGTTCCACTCTGCGGCTTAGAATTTAGAATCCCATAAAATTCTAATTTTTGAATCGCTTCACGAAGATTACTACGACTAACTCCAAATTTTTCTGAAAGCATTCTTTCTGAAGGTAATTTATCTCCAGGCTCAAGATTCTTATAACTTATAAGCTCTCGTATATTCGCAATAATCCCTTTTTGAATATCTTGATTTTCAGTTTTGGTGATAATTTCTAACTTCATAATAATAAAATGGCTTCTAAAATTGGTTAACCAGATTGGTTTGTTAAAATTATAAAATATATTTCGACTAAAAAAACAATATTCACATTAAAAACAAACTCATTTTAACTGCTTTAAAAAAGAAATTACTGACCTGTAAATCAAGCCAGTAAGCTCCTTAAATCAACTAACTCAAACTCTTTTTATATATTTTTTTTATATGTAATAGCCTTTTAATGCGATACTTCTAGTTCGTAATACTTCACTTTTGCATATGAACCTTCATCTTTACTTTGAAAATAGTTACCTGCTTTAAAATAGTTTTCAAAAATATTCCACCTATTTATATCAATACCTTCATAAACGGCATATTCTGAATTATTCAAAATAATCACCATTTTTCCTTTTTCTACTTTAACTTCAAGAGTAAATTTTCTAAAACCTACTTCTGTTGGAAAATTATACCCTTCATCATCATCCCAAGCGTCATCCAGTAAGATTGCTGTATTATTAACAGATTTATTTTTTAATACTTTAGTCTTAACTCTGATCTTCCCTTTATCCCAATATATTTTCAATATGGGAGGAGCATTATTATCTTTTGCCCCTATTAATTCTTTTTGCTCATTGGTTAATCTACCATGAATCTGCATGATAATTACTCTATGATATTTTCCATCAGCATCTTTCGTAACCTCTTCTATAGCAAGTTTACCTTTCATTCGACCACCTTGCTCAAAAGTCCAATTGGTGTTATTATCACCAGGGACCATTTGTTCTCTTAACTCACTTCTTGAATATTTTGTATTGGCCGTTGTAGTATTGGGAAAGGCGTAAAATACTATTGAACCATCTGTAGAATCATTATAGAAGTAAGGTTTTACTTTTTCATTAGTTGCATAATCTAAAATTTCAGGAGACTCTAATTCAATTGGCTTCCCTTTATCATTTGCAACAGGTAAAGTCACTTTCCAATGACTTAAATCAATTTTTGAAATTTTTGTTTTCTTCTTCTTATTTTTCTTGTTTTTCTTAACCTCCGTTTTTGATTTTGTTTGCTGTACAGCCCTTGTAGTTTGACTATGTACATTTATAGCAACAAAAAAAACTATTAAAACAAATACAATATATTTTTGAAACATTTTCATTTGACTGATTGGATATTAACCTGTGAATAAACTATTATTCTTTTAAATCCGTTTTTAATATAACCACCTAGTACTAATTATAGCGACTAGGTGGTTTTTATCAATTAATAGATAATTAATTATTAAAATACTTCAGAAGTATTATAAAAAATCAATATACTCCTTACGTTAACAAATTATAATCTAAAGGTATTATTCGACCTCGGTAACTTTAATATTATCCACCCAAGCATCTGCAGTTGTTAAAGAATACATCCAAATAGTAACCTGTCCACTAGAGTTTGCTGTAAAAGTATCCGTACCGACAGTGAAATTAGCTTTGCCGTTAGCAACATCTACGACAGCTCTTGCCAATGGACCATTAACAGTAGAGCTAGTAAAAGCATCTTCTCCAACACCATTAAACCAACCATCTAATATTTCTACATAAACTGCATCACCACTGTTAGTGATAGCTGCACTAAATTCTATTTCATATTGTTTATTAGCCTCTACTGTAATCTCTTGATAAGCAGCTCTTGAATCAGAAGTTCTAGATAAGCTTCCTAGAGGCCCAACCATGCTCGAAGTTCCTGTATATTTTGCTCCTGGTGTTTTAACACCCGTATCTGCGCCACTATAATCCAATGTATCACCATCAGAACTAGTATTGAAAGCATTACTGTTACTTCCTGTAAAGATGGATGGTTTCCAACTGGAAGTACCATCTGAGAAATCACCGTTAAGGACCCTCACAACAAAACCTTCAGAGATAATCAATTGTTCTGTAATCACATCTGTATTACCTGTAACACTGGTTGCTGTCAAGGTTACATCATAAGTGCCATCCTCTTCATAGGTATGTGAAGGATTCATTCCTGTAAATTGGAAACCATCTCCAAATTCCCATAACAAAGTAACCGCATCTACAGAAGTATCAGTAAAAGTGTACGTTTTATAATCTACTGCATCAACCTCAAATGTAAAACCTGCTGTAACTGGTGCCTGAATATCAATGGTTCTACTCAAATTAGCAGATAAATTTAAATCATTTGTGGCAGTCATAGTTACCGTATATGTATCCGCAGTATCGTATATATGTGTTGGAGATTCTTCTGTAGAAGTATTTCCATCGCCAAATTCCCAAAGATAACTGGTAGCATCTGTAGATGAATTTGTGAAAGCATATTCTAAAAAGTTTTCAGTACTTTGAGCAGCACTAAATCCTACGGATGGAGGCAATGCACCCGCAACTCCTATTTCAATATCAAAGTCATCAAATCTAGTTTCGACATTCGCATCATTATAGAAATAAATTGCTACTACATTATTATTTCCAGAATTAAATGATAATTTTTCCTGTACATATGTTGAAGGCTCAGACGTATCACTAACTGTAACCGAAGCTATAACACCTGCTTCTGCGTCTGCAATACTACCAATAGGACCAAATTCAGTAACACCAACAATTGCAACTATTGCATATGGATCAGCCGATGAATCTGTCATCGTATACCAGAAAGTTAAATCATAGTTGGTATCTGCTTCTACAACAATTTCTTGGTATCCTTGACGGGCACTACTTACTTCTAATTTAGCAGCTTGATCCCCAAAAGTTACTGGACTACCAGATATGCCAAAAATAGCTCTTTCATCACTCCAGTCTGCTCTCCATGAGTCACGACCATCTCCTGTTCCATCAGGTAAACTAAGATCTTCAAATCCCGGTTCTAAAATAACTGGTTGAAATGGCCCTTCTACAACTAAAACATCTATAGAAGTAGTGCCTGTAATTCCATTTCCATCTGTTGCTGTTAATGTAACTGGATAAGTACCCTCTCCTGCTTCAAACGTAAAAGATGGATCTTTATCTGTAGAGGTATTACCATCTCCAAAATTCCATATAAAATTAGTAGCTTCTGAAGATAAATTACTAAAATTAACTGTTCTAAAATCATCTGAAGATGATGCATAAGAAAAATTAGCTCCAGGAAAAACAGTATCTACTTTAGAATTTGAATCTGGCAAAGCATCTCTGAATAGTTCATCACCAACGCAACCAGTAAGAATACTCATTGTGGCAAGAAATAAGAACAACAATTTTGTCCTACTCAATAAATTTATTTTATAACTCATAGTCGTTTTTTTAAAATTAATAACCTGGGTTTTGTGTTAATAATCCTCCACTTAAATTGATCTCGCTTGCTGGAATTGGCAACAGTAAAGAACGTGTTGTAAATATATACCCCATTTCTGCGGCATGAGCACTTAGCACTTCGTCTGCAACGCCAAATCTTAAAAGGTCATAAAATCGTTGATTTTCAAATGCTAATTCAACACGCCTTTCAATTAACAATTCCGATTTAGAAACACTCGAGATAATATTAGGTGCTGTCTCTGGAAATGCTCTGTCTCTTATTTTTTGAAAGGAAACTAATGCTCCACCATCATTCGTATTAGTACCTGATCCAATTGCAGCTTCAACGTGCATTAATAGCACATCTGCGTAACGAATAGCTATATAATCATTACCTGCATTACGTGCATTATCACCATAAGTTGGTGGAAAAACAGAAATATCTGACCCATCTGGCAAGAATTTAATAACTTCACTACGCGTTGGAAATGTAATATATGATTGGCTACTTCTTACTCCTCCAAAAGAAGTAAAGTCTGTGATCAAATTATCATTAACTATATTCTGACCATCATCAGAACCTTGACGAACGGTAGAAGTAAATTCTGCTGAAAACCCTTGACTCTCAAGAGCATTCCCGCTTTGATATTGAATAGCAAAAATGATTTCGTTATTTAATTCTGAATAAAAGACATCAGAAAAATTATCCTCCAAAGCAAAATCATTACTGTTAATTATTGATTCACATAAAAGCTTCGCATCTGAATAATTTGGTGTTGGCTGACTCATATAAGATTTAGCTAATAGTGCCTGTGCAGCTGCCTTAGAAGCTCTAGCTTTTGATGAGTTATCCAAGGCATTAATTGCATCTAAAAGATCATCTTCTATTTGCGCATAGATATCTACAGTAGAAATTCTAGTAAAAAGAGCTTCTGTTTCTGTTGGTCCAACTACCTCTGTAACCAATGGTACGTCTCCATAAAGTCTTACTAAATTGAAATAAGCATAGGCACGTAAAAATTTAGCTTCTCCACTATATTTAGCTTGGTTAACCTCATCTGCTATATCAATAAAAGTCAGGATATTATTCGCTCTAAATATAACTTCGTACATCGACTGATAATAATCCTCAGATTCTACATTTGTAGCATCTACAACATATCTATGGAAATCAGCTTTTGACCCCTCTAAAGTTTGTGTCTTAGTGTTATCAGAACGGTGTTCTGTTAAAAGATGCTCAAACTGTACACCTCTATTAAAATTAGCTTCGCTACTCTCGGTATTATCATTAACTCCTTGAAGCGCATCATAAATACCAAATATACCAGCTAAGACATCATCATCCGATTGAAAAAACGATTCAACTGCAATAGCTGTTTCTGGTAAGGGATTTAAAAAATCGTCACTACAGGATATGACAACAGAACCTGCTATAACAAATATTAGAAATTTTATATTTTTCATAATTATTTTATGTATTAGAGTTTAAAAATCTACGTTAAGACCTAACGTTATAGTACTAAATATAGGAGTTCCTGCCCTTTGAGCTCCATAAGCTCTAGGATTAGAACTATCTACATGTTCTGGGTTGAAACCATGATAGTCATCCGCAGTTATATATACTAAATTCTGAGCCGTTGCATATATTCTTAAACCTTGTAAGCCTATTTTATCTAAGGTATCACCTGAAAAATTATATCCCATGTTAACATTACGTAGTGAGAAATAATCAGCACTAGCGATAACTTCACTTGTTAATACTTTTTCTTGTATAAAAGATACATCTGATATAAGTCCGTCTGCTACAGCTTGTATAGCCCCTCCACTTCTAGTACCATTTCCAAACCAGTTGTAAAAATATTGATCACCAATATTATTTACTTGAGCACCTACACTTCCTTGTAGCATAAAAGAAAAATCGAAGTTTCCAACTTTAAATTCATTGGTAAAGCTATATACTAAATCTGGGTAAGGATCTCCTAAAATAGTTTTGTCTTCTGCTGTAATTATACCATCGCCATTTAAATCTTTAACAATTGTATCTTCCGCTTCTCCATTAATTCTATTCCACGGATTGTCAACATAAGTTGTTCTAAATGATGTTTCATCATAAGCATCTGTGTCTACAACATAACCCCAAAAAGAGGAAATAGGCTCTCCAATTCGGTTAATCCACTGAGAATTTCTTCCGTAGTCATCTTCAATTAAAGCGTTATTTGAATCACCAAAACTAACTAACTCATTTTTATTAGTTGATGCAATAAATGTAGAATTCCATTTGAAATTTTCTCTCGAGATGTTTTTTGTTCTCAATTCAAATTCCCATCCTGAATTTTCAACTTCACCTAAATTAACAATACCACTACTGAAACCTGTAACATAAGACACAGGGTTCTCTAACAATAAATCGTTACTTGTTCTTTTATAATAATCTAAAGAACCAGAAATTTTATTATTTAAAAATCCGTAATCTAAACCAATCGTTAATTCTTCAGAAGCCTCCCATTGTAAAAAAGCATTAGCAATATTTAATGGAGAAACACCTGTAACAACATTACCATCAATTACCGCATTAGAATTATTTAACAATGCCAAATAAGGATATAAATTTATATTATCATCTCCAACGTTAAAGTTTTCAGCACCTGTAAAACCATAACTAGCTCTGAATTTTAAAGTAGTAATAGCTTCGCTATCTAATAAGAAATTTTCTTTAGCCACATTCCAACCTACAGATACCGCTGGGAAATTACCATACTTATTATTGATACCAAAAACAGAACTTCCATCACGTCTAAATGAAGCATTAAATAAATACTTGTCCTTGTACGCATAATTTAATCTTGCAAAATATCCTACTTTTCTTAATTCTGTATTTATCTCTTGAAACTCAGAAACTGCTGTAGCTCCTTGTAAGTTTTTAAGTAAGTCATTAGTATAACCATTACCCGTAACTTCGCTGTTTTCACTTTTTCGCTGTTGAACTGTTGTTCCTGCTAATAAATCTAAATCATGATCTCCGAAATTTTTACTATATGATAAGGTATTATCCAAAACAGTCCTTAATCTGAATCTATTTTGTAAATTATATTGCGCCCTGCTATTACCAGAGGCATGATGCTCAGTACCATCCCATCTTGTTCTCTTTCTTTGCTCTATCGTTACACCTAATGAAGTCTTAGCCGTAAGACCGTCCAAAATTTTATAACTTAAATAAGTAGACCCAAACAATTTAGTATTATTTTCATAATGTTCTCTTTCCACATATTGAGCATATGGATTAGAATCACCTGAAGTTCGTGGTCTCTCTGTATTACCGTCATTATCCAAATCTAAGTTCACTAAATGATTCTCATAGAAATAATCTCCAACACCGACATCAGGATATACTCCACGATCAATAAATTGCAATGATTCTTCCGTATGGTAAATTGGAAGCCATGGCGATTGACGTAATGGATTGTGAATAGACGTTGGCAAAACTCTTTGCTTAGTAAAAGAAGGTGTAGCCGCAAGACCAAATTTGAACTTTTTGCCTAGTTTAGTATCAATTTTTAAGTTTGCAGTATATAACTTATAATCATCGGTGATTACAACGCCTTCATCATGTAAGTATCTTAACGAAGTACTAAATTTAGTATCCTCTGTACCACCTCTTGCAGAAAACGAATGACTAGTTACTGTACCTCCATCAAAAAAGACATCTTGCCAATCTCTGTCAACTCCAGTAGTATTTACTAACAATTGAGCATAGAGGGTTTCCCCAGATAGCGTACCTGTTGCTGCTTGTTCTTTAGCCGCCCAATCTGAAACACTCTTTCTGTAATCATCACTCCCGTGAGCGCTCTTATAACCCGTGTAGGTTTGGTAACTAAATTTAGTTTTACCAGCTTTACCGCTCTTAGTTGTTATTAAAATAACACCATTTGAGCCTTCACTACCATAAATAGCTGCAGAAGCAGCATCCTTAAGAACCTCAAAAGATTCCACATCATTCATATCAATGTTTCCTAGGAACTCTGAACTTACAATAACACCATCAATTACAAGTGCAGGACCAGAATCTGCGCTAACAGAACCAACACCTCTAATTGTAATGGTTGGAGCTCCACCCGCTTCTGCATTTGTTGCTTGAATATTCACCCCTGATACTTGACCAATAAGTGCATCATCAACCCTTGAAACGGCAATTTGATCTAATTTCTCATTAGTTACTTTAGAAATAGAACCAGTGATTGTTGACTTTTTTTGTGTCCCATAACCAACTACAACAACCTCATCTAACTGACTAGCGTCTTCTACTAAGGTTACATTTAAATTTTGTTGGTTTGAGATAATAACTTGCTTAGCCGTATATCCAATATATGAAAAGTTTAATACAGCCCCTTCTTTTACCCTAATTTCATAATTACCATCAAAGTCTGTAGAAGTTCCCGTGGTAGTATTCAGGATCACAACATTTACTCCTGGAATTGGCACGTTATTAGCATCAGAAACAACACCTTTCAACTGGTAGCTGTCCTGCGCATAAAGCGAAATATTAAGCAATGTTATTGCTATTAATAAAAGTTTAGTTTTTAAATTCATTTGTGATTTTGTTACGTTAGTACAATTGAGTTAATTCATTAGGATAATAGCTCCTATGGTACTTGCTTTACGAGATCACAATAATTTCAATGAAGAAGTTATATTTAAAATTACTATTTTTGATATAGCATTTTATTGTAAAGCAATTAATGTATTCTTACTTACTTCCCTACGACAAGAAGTGATTTAATAAAGGAGGATGGGTCAAAAGCCTATCCTTTTTTTATTTCATTTTTTTAAATTCATATTTTCTTATTTGGTTCATAAATTGAGTTTTGAGTTAAAAAAAATTTGGTTACCCAAATTGGTTTACCAATCTGAATAACCAAATATATGTTATTACTTTGTTAAAAAAAAATATAATCCTAATTTTTAACATGCTAAAATGACGAAATGCTAATTTTTAGGATCTGGATTGGATGTATTGATAAAAAGAATCTTATATTTCAGTGAGATCCTCATTATTCCAACAAAGCCTCAAATTCCAATTTATTATTTCGAACAGGTTTTCCTGTTCGAAATTCCCATTATTACCAGCATTACATTAAAGCACTATTAATAGGCTACCCTCTTTATTATGCCTTATCACTAAAATAAGATACGGCGTCTCCACTTAAAAAATCTTCTCTTACAGGACTAAAAGTGTCAATTAATTCGCCCTCTTCCAAGCAAACTGCACTATGTAACAAATTAGGTTCAATATACACGCCATCTCCACCTTCAACAATTTGCTTTACTCCGTCAATCTCAAATTCAAATTTACCAGAAACGCAGTAAGTAGCTTGCGTATGAAAATGTTGATGCGGAGCTCCTAATGCTCCTGTCTCAAATTTTACTCTTACCATCATGATTTGATTATCATACCCTAAGAATTTTCTTGAAACTCCTCCTCCAAGAACTTCCCATTCCATGTCTTTTGTAATGACGTATTTTTCACTAGATCTACTCATTTTTTATTTTTTATGATTAATTTATTTGAAACAATAAGGACCTGACCACTCATATTCCTTATCATTAATTTTTAAGTTATGCCTTACCTCTTTATTAGCATCAGTATTTGCTGTTATAAACAGTTTAGTAGTACCGTTTACATTCGTTATTGCTATTGCCGTAAAATCTTCTGTATCTAAAACTACTTTTAATGCTGTAATGGCACTGTTAGAATTAATTGCAGATTCTGACACTGGACTATAACTTCCGTGCGCTTCTATGGCAGAAACAAAAAGTGTATTTTTAGTATTTTTTCGCCTAAGCATTAGAGCAGCTTCGCGGCGCAAGTTAAATTCTGGATCATTTGCACCAATTCTTGTAAAAAGTATGTCGTCATTAATATTTGATACGGTTGTTAAACTATAAAACTTACCTTTATTTAGCCAAGAAAACTTCGTATTCTCCTTTTCATTTTTCGCTGTCCCTTCTACATATAAATGTTGATATCCATTTTTGCTACCTAAAGCTTTTAAGGTTTCTGGCACTTTATATTTGAAATTTGTATTCAATACTTGTCCTAAAAAATAATACGGAAAATCATATTGATTTGCTGTATTAGAACTTACTTTCATGATATCTAACACATAAGGTTTTTCAAAATCTTCATCCTTAATGATGGCCATGGTACGAAGCATTTCAGTTCCAGGATATGCATTTACTTCTTTTGCACTAGCAACTTGAACGTTATCATTGTCGGAGGAAAAATAATGTAACACGGAATGGTGTTGGCTTCCTATTTCGTATTTCCCATCAAAATGAGACGTTTCATTTTGTGTCACGGTATTATGTGCAATCGTTTGTTTTGCCCAGGTCTTATTTTCCTTTAAGTAATTCCCGCCTCCTTTTTGTTCAATATTTACAAAACGTGCTAAACCATAATCCTGAATTACTTCTCCCCCATTTTCATATAAGGAATAGGATAACTTATCATAATGACCATGACTAGATCCTTGTGCTGCATATTTAAAAACAAGTTCTATATCCTCATTTCTTAAAATACCAACACCTCCTTGAGTACCCTCTGGTCCGTCTGATAAGTTAATTGATTTTTTCTCAAATGGTTTTGCTAATCCTTTTTTTATACCAAGAGCGACTGCCAAACCTGAATCATCTAATAATACTTTATTCTGTTTTTCAGCAATACTCAATAGGCCTGGATCTTGTTTTCCAAAATAATATGAAATATCTGTCGCCGTAACTAAAGCATCATTATAGTAAGACATTCCTTTTTGACCATCATTTAATGGGAAGAAATCACCATCTGCATCCGATAAATTTAAAAGTGCATTTATAGACTTCAACAATACACCCTCTTTATATTCAAAAATCTTTAATTCTGGTTTAACATTATGTAATCCTTCCGCAAAAATTAAAAAAGGATACATCGCATAGCGTTGATAATATGGTCCTTCATTATAATAACCATCTGGAGAAAATGGCTCTTCTATATTCGCCAAAAAGCCAGCTTTACCATCTTTATTTAAGAATCCACCATCATCATCTTTTTCTTCGGTATCTAATTTTAAATCTTTAATACCGTATAAAGCACGATCAATTAATTCTTCGTCATTCATTACTAAACCAATCATCCCTACAGCTGCATTACCCCAAGTACTATGGTTATGAACTCTTTGGTAAAATTGCGGACTATCTACAGATATATGATCTGCAAATGGTTTAAATAAATTGGCTTCTAGCTTATTACGCTCTTCCTCTGATAAATAGTTGTAGACACAATCATACGCTTGACTCACATAAACCAACCAATTAGCATCATTTAAACATTGCCAAAACAATTTTCCACGTGCATAAGATCTTGTTTTGGGATGCAGTGGCAGGGTTTTATACATGGCTTCATATTGCATAAGCATGTCTTTTACATATTTTGCATACTTTTCATCATCCAAAATTTGATATAAAACACCTGCTTTTTGTAACATTATCATGTTACTCTTGTGTCTCACGTGGGTATAACCTCCGGAATAATCTTGAGGAATTGGCGTGTCAATCCCTAAGGCAATTTCGGCGTCCACTTCTTCTTGAACAGCTTTTAAAGAAGCATCAAAAATGGGAATACTACCCAATTGTGCCCTAATATCTTTAACGCCTTGCGCCGTTAAAATTAAATTAGGGTGCGCCCCTTGCTCTGAGACTGTCTTACCTTCTTCTTTTGAAACCACCGTTACTTCTTCTTTACAAGAAAATAGGCTTATAAGGAGTACAACTGGTACGATTTTTAATGTGATACTTTGTATTAACTTCATAATTAGTTCTTGGCAATAATTCCTATTTCTTTTTGGTCTGTTCCTTTTCCTATTAAGGAAGAATTTTCTGATAATTGAAAAGTTCCTTCTTTAAACTCTGACTCGATATTATAAAGGTTCGCTATAGTATATTTTTCATCTCCAGTAACTTCTATGTCACCTGATTTATAATAATTATTATTCACCACATTTACAATTGGCTCTCCTACAACCAAATGCATTTTTAAACCATTGGTATTATTAAAATTATTATTTTGAATATCATTTACTTGAACACCATACAAAGACATCGCTGCATTATATTTATTTTTCTTACCAAAACCAACATTATTGAACACATTGTGGTCTACTTCTAAAAATGGACCGAAGGTACTTTCATCTTTTCCTCCTCTGTATAATCTTAACGCAGCACCTTGCATATCTGTAACGGTATTGTTTTTCATTAGCATATACTCTACATTATAAGCTCCAATATCATCTGTTTCCTTATCTAATGCAGCAATGTGCCCTGATATGTTTTTAAATGTTGAATTCTGAATACTAATGGTATCTGCAAAGGTTCCTTTAGATACTCTTAAAACATCAAAAGAATGATTAACCACCATATCTTTAAATTCACAGTTATCAATAAACAGCTTATAATTGTCTAGCATGGAATTTTTACTAGTGCTAATTACTGAATTACCCGCATAATCTGGAGATTTTGTACCATCAAAAGTTATATTTTCTAATGATAGACTGCCTCCATTTTGAATTTCGAAAGCCATCATACGCTCAAATAATATGGTTGCCTTCTCTGTTCCTGAAGTTTTAAATGTCAACGGATGATGAATCTGAACTGCTTTTGTGATTAAATAGGTGCCCCCCTCTGATAATTCAATAACATCTCCTGCTTCAGACTTTTGAACAATTTCATATAAGGTATTAATCCCTGCGTCTACTTTTATTGTTTTTCCTGAATTTAAGGCAATACCCGTGTCTGCTTTAGAATACCAAGTTGTTCCTGTGTTTTCTTTGGTTGCTATATTTGGACTAATCGTAACTTTGTTTTTTATTTTATCTGAAGTAGGAATCAAAAACCCTTGTTCGTTTTTTACTAAAGTGATGGCCGCATTCTCAAATCCACTAGCAATACTAGTTTTACCATTTTCTCCTAAAAGATTATCTTTAAATGCGATACCACTAATATCATCATACACCGTAAAAATGTCTTCTTTATCATCGTTGTAAAAGATATTTCCAGAAATTTCGGAAGTTCTAGGTGCTTGACTTCTTTCTGAATCACTCCCTGCACATAATTGTATATGATCACAGTTAACAAACGTATTGTTATTTAATTTAGAATCAATTACAGGAACGTAACGATTTGGTGGCGAATTTGGCACTCCATTCATCATAACAAACGCACCTCTAAAGCGGTACCCTGTTAAACCAATATGATAATTATTAATAACGGTTTGTGCTTCATTAATAATACGAACCCCACCAGTACTTGGTTTGTCGTTACCGATAAAGACATTCCCATCAACTAAGGTTTCATTCCCATGGCGCATGGTTAAGGTTCCTGTGCATTCAAAAAACGTGTTGTACTTAAAAGTATTTTGACAAGATTTGTTTGATATAATTTCGTGCTCGCCATTGGTTCTATCAAAATAGTTAGATTCCACCAACGTATTAGAGTTTTCTAAAGCAGTATGACTAGTACCTATCCGTAATGTTTCTCCCCCATTGTTTCCAAAAGTTGGACGAGGACCGAAGTAATTATGATCAATTTTATGATTATTCTGTACACTTTCTTTTGTATCTAAACCAACAATCATAGTAACTCCTAAATTTTTCTTACCTACAATATGATTGTGATCTATACGATTATTTTTTCCATAAATAGTAACCCAATAATCCTGCACTTGACGTTCTGGATTATTAAAATTATCTATAACACACTCTGTTAATCTAGAATTATTAGCAATTTCTTCTCTATTCTTTCTGAAAGAAATAATCGCATTTGTAGGGGTATAACCATTTTTAAAAACAAGACCACTAACAATTAAATGCTCCCCCGCTAACTGAAGATTTGAAGCCCCCTCTAAAATAACCTTCCCTTTATCTTCTACAGTTAATGTAATTGGTTTTTCTTCAGTTCCTTTTCCTTCAAAAACAAGCTCCGCATCTCTCCATACGCCATTTGCCAATACAATAGAATCTCCTGGTTGTAAATTTTTAACCATTTCATTAAATTCCTCTACATTGTTGGCCATCTCAATTCCCTGAGATTTTGGATTACAAGAAGAGAATGCCACCACAAGCAAAAGTATTGATAACAGGCTATGTTTCATATTGTTAATTTAATTGGTTCACCAAATTGGTTTACCAAATATATGCATATTTACCTATTAAGCAAAAAATATGACCCAATTGTAATGATATAATAATAAATTGAAATTAATTTTGCTAAAAGACAAGAAGATTCTTAAAAAATGAATAGTGCACCACTAGGTTTTGATACTTTTATTCTAAGCGGTACTCCTTTATTATTCTTAAATTTGAGATTGATTGTTTTTACTGAACCCCACTGCCCATGATAAAAGATTTAATAGACAACTACGGAACTATATTTGAAAAAGAACTCATAGAAGAAATTGTTCAAGTAGGAACATTCAAAGAAGTGCCCGAAGGGTTTAAATTAATTGAGATTGGTGAATATATCAAGAGCATGCCTTTACTAATTTCTGGTGCTATAAAAATATTAAGAGAAGATAAAGATGGCGATGAACTCCTTTTATATTATTTAGAAAAAGGAGATACCTGTTCTATGACCCTGAGTTGCTGTTTATCTCAATCTATCAGTGAAATTAGGGCCGTTGCTGAAACAGAAACAAAATTGATTATGGTTCCTGTTCAAAAAATGGAAGAATGGACAGCCAAATATAAGTCATGGAGAAACTTTGTTTTCGAAAGCTATCATAATAGATTAACAGAGCTCTTAAACACGGTAGATTCTATTGCTTTTCAAAATATGGATGAACGTTTACTAGGTTACTTAAAAGAAAAAATAAGAATTACCAACGACAGCACCATTCATAATACACACCAACAGATAGCGTATGACTTACATAGCTCAAGAGTAGTTATTTCTAGACTGCTAAAGAAATTGGAAGAATTAGGAAAAATAGAATTGCATCGTAATTACATAAAAGTAATTAATTTATAGCCTATGTAACCTAGGTTACTTTCAATGATACAAACAATCTGTAATTTTACAGTAATAAATTAGAGCCTTTATTGGCAAATAGTTTATTAGTTGGTTGTTTCAATGGAAGTAGTGATGTGGTTGTGACTACTTCCATTTTTTTTAAAAAAATATACTATATGTCGTTCTTAAATTTTCTATTCGGAAACAAAAACTCCGATAGCATTACAACTATTAATGTTATAGACTACAAAGCTGCTATTTCTGAAAAAAGAGTTCAGTTAGTAGACGTTAGAACCCCTAATGAATTCTCTAGAGGTGCTATAAAAAAAGCTGTTAATATCGATTTTTTCAATACTACTGTTTTTGAAAATGCTTTTAACAAGTTCAAGAAAGATGAGCCTCTATATATCTACTGCCAATCTGGAATGCGCAGTAAAAGAGCAGCGAATAAGCTTGCAAAAATGGGCTTTATAGATATTATTGATTTAAAAGGTGGCTATATGACTTATAAATAAAGAACTATGCAAAATTCAATTACCGTTCAGAATTTAAAATGTGGTGGTTGCGCCAATACAATTAAGAACAAAGTTTCGGAAATAGAAAATATTTCAAGTATTGAGATCGATATAGACAGTTCTAATATATCATTCTCTACTAAAAATAACAAAGACCTTTTAAGAGTTAAAGATAAGCTCAAAGCTATTGGATACCCGTCAATAGATGAAGATAATTCATTTGTTTCAAAAGCAAAATCTTTCGTAAGTTGTGCTACAGGTAAAATCTCATCATAATGAAATTTATAATTCCATCTTTACTTTTGTTAGTTTTAGCTGGTTGTAAAGATTCTGAAACTAAAACGAACGCGACTAAGCAGAATCCTATGATTGAAAATGCGACGCAAAAGACTACTCAAAATAAAAAAAATCTGGCAGCTATAGGCTTAGAATATGCCCAGACAACACAACAAGCTTTAGGTAAGCAATTGATAGGCACTATACAGAAAAAAGGAACTTCGGCAGCTTTAAAATTCTGTAATATTCAGGCATATCCAATTACTGATAGTATGGCCTTAAAACATAACGCAACCCTCAAAAGAGTCTCTGATAAACCTAGAAACCAAGCGAATAAAGCAAATGAGGCCGAATTGGTATATATTAAATCTTATAAACAAGATATAGTCAATGGTATTACCCCCACCCCTGTGGTTAAAAAACATATGGACGATATGGTTGAATTCTATTATCCAATTATAACCAATGCAATGTGTCTACAATGTCACGGAACAGAAAAAGAAGTAAATCCAGAAACACGTGCGGTAATTAGAAGCCTTTATCCAAAAGACATGGCTTTAGGCTATGGAACAAATGAAGTACGCGGGATTTGGAGTATTAGCTTTAAAGAACAATAATACAATAATAGCAGTTCTAATAAAAAATCCTTTGGTTTTAAAACCAAAGGATTTTTTATTGTTTTTTAGAACTTTTAAAACCTTCCATATTTTGATGGATAAAATCTTTAGGAAACTTATCATCTCCATGAAACCCTAATTCAATTGTACCACTATCTTCTGGGATGTAATTTGTTCTAAAGATATAATCCCAAACGCTTAAGCTTATACCAAAGTTTACGCCATAAGTACCTTTGGGTAAGTCATAGGCATGATGGTATAAATGCATTACTGGATTGTTTAAAATATACTTCAAAGGACCCCAAGTTATTTTTATATTAGAATGGTTAAAGTGCCCTATTGTGATGGCTATAAAGTGAACAATATAGGCTTGTTCTGGCTCAAAGCCTCCCAAGATCATCACTCCAAAAGTTTTTAATGGTTTGTATAAGATGTTTTCCATCCAATGATACCGTAAATGAGCAGCAAAACCCATCTCTTTTACACTATGGTGTACTTTATGAAAATTCCATAAAAACTCATATTTATGAAGCAACGTGTGCGTAAACCACTGTACAAAGTCTAAAATAATAAAGAATATTAGCAATTGTGCCCAATTCGGCCAAGTAGAAAAATCTATCAATGTAAAGCTAGATGCACTAATTCCTATGTCTGAAAAGAATTTTTCAAGTATTTTATAAAATCCACTTATCATAATTACAAAGAGGAAGAAATTGAAAAACATGTAGAACCCATCTAGCCAAAAATCTTTTCTGAAAACGGATTGATTTTTTCGCCAAGGAAATGCTATTTCTAATCCCCATACTACTAAAGAAATTACAATTAGCCCCCAGAAAAAATTGGTATACCAAGGCACCTCAAAAATAATAGATTTCCAAGTCCAACTTATGGTATTCATTAAGGCTTTTACAAAAACAGCTATATATTCATTCATTTTACTATCGCACTATTCATTGAGATGATACCATTCAACATTTTCTAAATTAGCTCTACGACCTATTTGATTGGGCGCATAATAGGTACTCAGATACTTTAAGATAGGTTCTTCATTGACACCTAAATCCCACAAATTTTGAGTTTCTTGCATCCATCTAATTGTTGCCAACCACTTCTCTTTAGACATTCTATTTTGCGTTACTAATTTAGCGGAATGACAACTGGTACAGTTTTGCACTACCAACATCAAACCTTCACCTTCTACAAAACCTGTTCGCACATGAATGCCATTTTCTATTTTGTCTAAATCTTCTTCATTGCCAGGTACCTCAACATAATCAGGAGATATAACTGGAGCATTGGTCGTTGTACTCGCCAAATCCTTAACCGTAAAAAACAGAATTACAAGTACGCCTATAAAACCTATCAGTAGAATTGCTAATACTTTATGAATACCCTTAACACTTTGTTTAAATTTTTCCTCTACTCCCATTTAAACAACTTTTACGGCAATTCTATGACATGCATTATTTAAATACCCCTTAGGATTCCATCCCGGAACAAGCATAGGTTGAGAACGCCCATCCCTATCTGTAGCTTTTATCCAAACCTCATAATATCCTTTTTGAGGAAATTTTATTTTAGCGGAAAAATGCTGCCATGCAAATCGGTTTACCTCCTTTTCTAAATCACAACTGCTCCACGTACTACCAAAATCAATAGAATACGCAACTTTAGAAACATTCAACTCTCCTGCCCAAGCGTGACCTCTAATTGCTAATTGTTTATTTAAATTAAAAGTAGCTCCAGATTTAGGATAGGTTATTAAAGACTTTACAGGCATAGATTCTATAATGCGCATATCTTCTTCTTTTACGGTTGTCCCAGGTGCCACTGGGTTCCTAGGAACTTTATAAGAGCTCCCTGTCATTTTCTCTCCGTCATGTATTTTATTCCGAACACTAATTCTCTGTAACCATTTCCCTGAGGCAGAGGCAGGATAGCCACCAGCTATTAAGCGCAAGGGATAACCATGTACTACTGGAATATCTTCACCATTCATTTGAAAAGCCAAAATAGTTTCCTCCTGAAGGGCTTTTGCGATGGGCACTCCACGTGAAATAGGTTCTTTGCTAGGATCACCACTTAAATGGGTATCTGCCGCATGATATCCAATATATACGGCGTCAGATTTTATACCGACCTCAGCCAAAATATCTTTTAAACGAATTCCCGTCCATTTCGCAGAAGAAACTGCTCCGATAGTCCACTGATTGCCTTTCGCTGGCGGGTTAAACTCACTCCGACCATTTCCCCCACACTCTAAGGTAAGCTGATAGGTATAGTGCTTAAATTTAGTTTTGAGTTCACTTAAGGTATATGTTTTCTTTTGGTTGATGGATTCTCCATCAAAAGTTAATGTCCATGTATTTACATCTATGGCTTCCGGAATTTTTCCATTATTCCGAATAAACATCGCAGTGTTCGGTGTAACTTTATCATCAAGCAAATGTGCTTGTGCTTCTATGTTCCAAGGTTTATCATTTAGCACCTGCATCTCCTTATTTAAACCAAACAATTTAAACGGATCTGTTTCTTGTAGTTCCAAAGGGATATATTTATCGGGAAGTAAATTTCCAAACACGATATCCATCCCTAAAATTCCTGTCAGCGTAGCTAAAGATGACCTTGTAATAAATTTTCTTCTCTCCATAGGATCTCATCATACTTTAAGCTTCTAAAAATACTGAATTTTAGGCTATATTTCGGTAACAAAAGTTACAGAAGACAACAGAACTCGGTAATACGTTAAATAACATAAATATGTAACCATTGTTACCTTCCAAGTAAGCTTTGATGCTTATTTTTATACTCATAATTGCCATCTCTAAAATTATAGTTTATGGAAGACATGCTTTTCTACGATAGAATACAATTTGCATTCACCATCACCTTTCATTATTTGTTCCCACAACTAACCATGGGATTATCACTCCTAATTGTGTATTACAAAGGAAAATTTCTATTCAATAAGATAGAAATGTATAATGATGCTGCTAAATTTTGGATGAAGATATTTGCTCTAAACTTTGCAATGGGTGTAGTTACAGGTATTCCAATGGAATTTCAATTTGGCACCAATTGGGCTAAATTCTCGGAACTTACAGGAGGTATTATAGGGCAAACACTTGCTATGGAAGGAATGTTTTCTTTCTTTTTGGAATCTTCATTCTTAGGCTTATTTATTTTTGGAGAAAAGCTATTAGGCCACAAACTACATTTTGTAACAGGGTTTCTAGTTTTCTTGGGCTCTTGGGCGAGTGGATATCTTATTATCGCTACGCATTCATGGATGCAACACCCCGTTGGTTTTGAAATTTTAGAAAACGGAAAATTTGTGTTGACTAATTTTGGCGCCTTATTTTCCAACCCTTGGTTACTTCCCTCTTATTTCCATAACCAGTTAGCCTCATTAGTAACAGCGTCATTTGTAATGGCTGCTATTGGCGCCTTCTATTTATTAAATGATAAACATCATGATTTTGGAAAGCTTTTTGTCAAAACTGGAGTAATTTTTGGTTTTGTTGCTAGCGTATTCGTTGCCGTTCCTACGGGAGATTTAGCTGCGAAAAATGTCGTGAAATATCAACCTGCAACTTTCGCTGCAATGGAAGGTATTTTTGAAACCGAGGAAGGGGGGTCTGAAATTGTTTTAATTGGTCAACCAAATATTGTAGAGAAAAAATTAGACAACAAAATTGCCGTGCCTAACATTTTAAGTTTTCTTACCTACCAAAAGTGGGATGCACAAATAAAAGGTTTAAATGAATTTGATGAATCTGTACATCCTACAAATATTCCAGGACTGTATTATGCCTATCATATCATGGTAGGTTTAGGTACCATTTTTATAGGATTATTATTCTTAGCTATTGTGCAATTATTTCGAAAAAAATTATACAAAACAAAATGGATCCTTTATTCCTTGGTTTTCCTTCTACCTTTCCCTTATATCGCCAATACAATGGGCTGGTATACCGCAGAATTGGGCAGACAGCCCTGGTTAGTATTTAATTTATTAAGAACAAGTGCTGGAGCTTCTCCAACCGTGTCTGCGGGAAATACACTCTTTACTCTATTAGGATTTGTAGGCTTATATCTATTGCTAGGACTACTATTTTTAATATTAGCGGGTAAAATTATTAATAAAGGACCTCAACTTGTAAAACACTAATTATGGAACTATTTTGGTACATCGTTTTAATGACCATGCTTGCTGTGTATGTTATCTTAGATGGCTATGATTTTGGAGCTGGAATTATTCATTTATTCTTTGCTAAAACAGAAAAAGATAAAAAAGCTATCACCAATGCTATTGGTCCTTTTTGGGATGCCAACGAAGTTTGGTTAATTGCTTCTGGAGGCGTTTTATTCTTTGCATTTCCTACGCTCTATGCTTCTTCTTTTAGTGGTTTTTACTTGCCGTTAATTATGATATTATGGCTTTTGATTTTCAGAGCTATAGGCCTAGAACTTAGAGGACAGGTACATAATGCCATGTGGGAAGCTATTTGGGATAAGGCTTTTGGAATAGCAAGTTTACTGCTCGCCTTGTTTTTCGGTGTAGCCTTAGGAAATATTGTACGGGGCGTTAATTTAGGTATTGTAACAGAAGGTGTCTCTACACAAGAGGCGCATTACTTTTTTCTCCCCTTATGGAACCCTACTTTTAGTCCGCAAGCAGAGCACCTAGGAATTTTAGATTGGTTTACTTTATTACTAGGCGTTATAGGGGTAGTTTCCTTAAGCATTCATGGGGCGAATTGGATCATCTTTAAAACAAATTCTGATCTTAATGAAAAATTAAAAACGGTTATTTTTAGGCTGAATTTTGTATTGCTTGCTTTGGTCATTATCTCCTTATCTGTTTGGCATGTTATAGAACCAAAACCTTTTCAAAATTTCTTAAAAACTCCTTGGCTATGGATTTTTCCTCTGCTCACTTTTATTGGCCTGTTTGGGTTATTTAAGGTTAAAAGATTTAAAAGAGATGGATTGGGATTTTTATTTTCTTCCCTGTTCTTATTTGGAGGATTAACAACAACTGTGGCATCGATTTTTCCTAAGGTATTGCCATCAACAAATGATATAAACCCTAGTTTAACCATTTACAACGTTGCTGCGGACGAATACGGCCTATGGGTAGGTGTTTATTGGTTTGCTATCGCAATCGTGCTTGTAGCCATCTATATGGTCATTCAATACAGAGTTTTTAAAGGTAAGATGGATGATGTGGGTTATGGAGAGCATTAATACTAAATAATTCTTTTCTATTTCATAATAAGTCCCTCAATGATCTGTATCATATGGCATTTTTTAGAACACCCTAATTAAATCACCACCAGAGATCTATTTATTAAAAATAGAAAGATTAGCTTATACCTTAAGTTTAGCCTTCATAAAATAACGCTCCCGTCTTTTTGTTTTGTAAATGGTTAAGGTTGCCATCACAGACCAAATTAAATTAGAAACAAATGAAGGAATGGCATTATAGTAGTAACAGTTAATGGCTATTAAAAGCGCTCCAAAAAGATTTAAATATTTCGAGTAACTAACATACTTATTGTTCTCTACTAATGTTAGTCCATAAGCAAGAATTAAAAAGCCAGAACCTGACCACCCTATAACATCTATTAACAATTTCATTTCTTCAAATTTGTTCTATTATTGTAGTTAAACTTAGAAGCAAATTTGCGGTAAGACGATTAATTTATTATGATAAAAAAGCAGTTTAAAATGGTAATTTTACGCCTTAAAAACTAATTACCAAATTTATTCCTAAATTCTATCGGCGTTATTGTTTGATGTTTTTTAAAATACTTCACAAAATTTGTAGGCTCCTCAAAACCAAGCGTGTACCCTATCTCCTTGACACTATCTAATGTATGGACTAACAAACGTTTAGCTTCCAAGATAACCCTAGCATCTATCATTTGTTTGGGAGTAATATCCATTACTTTTAAGGTGGCCGAGTTTAAACGTTTTTGAGTAACATTTAACTGCGTTGTATATTTAGCTACAGATTTTTGTATTTGAAACTGTTTATCTAAGAGATCTCTAAACTTAATTACACAGTCTAAATCTGGCCCCTTATTTATCATCTCACTATTTTGGGTTTGCCTTTCTCTTTCTGATACCAACAATACGTTTTTAAGCTGGTTTCTAAGAATATCTGACTGATAGATATCTGCACTGTAACCTAGCTCCGTTTTCATAAGCTCAAAAAAGGTTTCGAAAATAGTAGTTTCCCCATTTATCTTTATGGTTGATATTGCATACAAATCATTAAACAACATGCTACTTCTTAAAAACCTTGTATCCTCTTCTGTTTTAGAGAAAAAATTATCGGTAAATAAAAGTACTTCCCCATCAACCAATTCATTTTCGTCAAAACGTTGAACACTATTCTTATCCACAAATAAAATAGTATTTGGCTCTATCTGTACCGGATTAAAATCAACCATATGCTTAGGTGCTCCTTTCTTAAACCATATAATTTGATAAAAATCTGTTCTATGAGGTTGTATCAAGTCTTCACGCGAATCACGGTACAATGTAGCTAGATTTTTTATTTCAAGCTCTTGAGGGAGTCCCTTCTTAAATTCGTATTTTTCTATTACTTTATTCAAACTAAGTATCTCTTTAGTTCTATTTATATACACTAAATAAAACCAGGTTAAATTTCTCTACAGCACTTGAAACCCGTGTGCATAAGGGTCGTCATCATCTATAAGAATAGTATTGTACCCATATATTTTTGCCCAACCTTGTATACTTGGAATGATAGCTTTCTTTCCTTCTAGCGTGCCTTCCTCTTCTATTCTTCCTATAAACTGAGAGCCAATATAACTTTCATGAATAAACTTTTCTCCTATTTTTAATTTTCCTTTGGCATGCCATTGTGCCATTCGGGCAGAAGTTCCAGTGCCACATGGGGATCTATCTATAGCCTTATCTCCATAGAATACGGCATTACGTGCAGTAGCCTCTGGAGAAATGGTATCTCCTGTCCATAAAACGTGACTTACATTTCTAATCGTTTCATCTTCGGGGTGAATAAATAAATTTGGATATTTTTTATTGATTTTAGAGCGAATTTCTTGACTAAACTGTACTAGTTTACTCGCTGAAAAATCTTGAATTCCTTTAAAGTTTTCTTGTGGATCTATAATCGCATAAAAATTACCTCCATAAGAAACATCAAAAGTTAGTTCTCCTAAGCCTGTACAGTCTATTGTTAAGTTTGTTTCCGCTAAATACGATTTGACATTCGTAAGTTTTACCCAATCCACTTTATTTCCTGTCTGTTGGTATTCAATTAATACTAAGCCCGCAGGTGTTTCCATCCGTACGTGACCTGGAATCTTAGGGCTTATTAATCCTTCTTCTATGCCTATAGTAATTGCTCCTATGGTACCATGCCCACACATAGGTAAGCAACCGCTAGTTTCTATAAATAAAATTCCAAAGTCATTTTCAGGATTAGAAGGCGCATAAAAAATACTTCCACTCATCATATCATGACCTCGAGGCTCAAACATTAACCCTTTCCTAATCCAATCAAATTCGGATAAAAAATGTTGACGTTTTTGACTCATGTTTTCTCCACTTAATATAGGTCCGCCTCCTGCTACTACGCGTACAGGATTTCCACAGGTATGTGCATCAACACAGAAAAATGTTTTATTAGCCATTTGTTGTTTTCTTAGATAGATCTTGTAGTTTGCTCTCCGTTTACCAATCTACTTAATTGCAGCGGGTTTTCATTTTGTAATTCTAAAGGTAATAAGGCATTTGGCCAGTCCTGATATGAAAAAGGTCTAATCCATCTTTTTATAGCATGTACTCCTACAGCAGAAAACCTACTATCTGAAGATGCAGGATATGGCCCCCCATGTTGCATAGATGGACAAACTTCTACTCCCGTAGGCACCCCATTATAGATGATACGCCCCACTCTATTTTTTAAGGCGTTAATTATTTCAACATAGTTTTCCGCATCATTTTCCTCTGCAATTACAGTACCGGTTAATTGCCCCTCTAGAGCTGCTATAACTGCTTCTAATTCTTTCGCATTCTCACAGCGCACTACCATAGAATAGGGTCCAAAAACTTCATGATGCAAGCTTGAGTTTTTCAAGAATGTAGCACCGTCTACCGTTGTTACTGCTTGTTTTGCATAATTATCTGCCACCTTAGTTTCAAAAGAGGCTGCTATAACAACTCCTTGTTGTGTTTCTGCGTTCTCCTTATTCGTCGTATATGCCTTATAAATATTAGGATGCAGCATACATGTGGGAGCTATTTTTACAATTTCATCAGACAAGTGCACTATAAATTTATTCAAAGAGTCACTGCTAATACCCAATAGTAATCCAGGATTGGTACAAAATTGTCCTGAACCTAATGTGATGGAACTGGCATAAGTCTTTGCCCATTCTTCATTTTTGGCGGCCAAAGCCTTAGGCAAAATCACGACAGGGTTAATACTCCCCATTTCTGCAAATACAGGAATAGGCTCCTCTCTTTGCGCCGCTAAATTAAATAAAGCGCTACCCCCCCTAATACTACCCGTAAAACCAACTGCCTTAACACCAGGATGTTGCACCAAAGCAACCCCAACTTCTATTCCGCTACTGTTAAGATTAGAAAATACACCATTTGGCATGCCTGTTATTTCTGCTGCTTTATTAATAGCTGAGGCAACCAGTTCTCCTGTTGCAGCATGCATAGGGTGACTTTTAACAATTACAGGACAACCAGAGGCTAATGCAGAAGCGGTATCCCCACCAGCAGTAGAATAGGCCAACGGAAAATTACTTGCTCCAAATACTACTACAGGTCCTAAGGGCACCATCATCTTACGTAGATCTGATTTTGGCATTGGCACTCTGTCTGGAATGGCCGTATCTATAGTGGCATCTACCCAATTTCCTTGACGCACCAAATCTGCAAACATACGCAGTTGCCCTACGGTTCTTCCTCTTTCTCCTAATACTCTCCCTTCCGTAAGTCCTGTTTCAGAACAATACGTATCTATAAGCGCAGTATCTAATGCTACTATTTCATCTGCTATTGTATTTAAAAATAGGGCTTTTTTCTCATTAGAAATATTCTTATAAGCTTCAAAAGCATTCGAAGCCAATAGCACCGCTTCATTAATTTCCTCTTGATTTGCTTCGTAAAAACTTATGGTATTCTCCGTGTTCGTTTTTGGGTTAAACGTCTTGTACGTTTTTGTATTTTTTGCCGACAATTTGTTCCCTATATAATTTTTTCCAGATATCATTCGTATACATTTTATATAATGCTTTGATAAAGCTACTAGTTTATAAAGTAATTATCATGCTTCGGTTTATTTTTCTAACATTTTTTTAGCGCTTGGTGGTCTTTTTGAAAAAATGAAGCGTTAAACTATTATTCCAATGAAAACCATAGATAGATTTTTTAATTGATTGGCTTAAAGTTCATTGTTTTCATTATTTTTGAAAAGACTAATTAATTAATTGAACACCAAAATGAAAAAAATAGCATTTGTTGTGACATTATTGGCCATGGCCTGTAATTCTTCACAGAAAACTGTTTCTGATACTTCTTCAGAAGCTAAGACTGCCATGGATCCTAAACCTTATGCAGAAACCATTACGGAAGCAGAGTTAAAAGAGCATTTATACATTTATGCCTCTGATGAATTTGAAGGTAGAGAAACAGGAAAGCCTGGGCAAAAAAAGGCCGTAGAATATTTAGCAGAGCAATATAAGAAAATGGGGATTCCTGCAGCGCAAGCAGATGGGAACTATTTTCAAAATGTACCCTTAACGGTAAGCAAACTTCCAGAAGGAACTATTACTATAAATGGTAAAACCTACAATAACGGAGAGGGCCTTTTGACTTTCACTGCTGCAGAAGGAACCTACAATGACATTGTATATGCTGGTTTTGGAATAGAAGACGAAAAATATTCTGACTACAGTGCTATTGATGTTACAGATAAAATTGTCTTGATTAAAGCTGGTGAACCAATGAAGGCTGATGGAACATATGTAATCTCTGGAGGTACTGAAAAATCTGTTTGGAGCAACTTATCAGAATCTGTAGGTAAAAGATTTGAAGCTGCACAAGCTAAAGGCGCTAAAGGTGTTTTATATTTTGATGAAAATAATTTTGCTCGTTTTGAAAGTCGCTTTGATTACATGAAAAAGAACGATAGCGGAAGAATGGGTATCAAAGAAGATGAAACTAGCACTTTCTTTAATTTCTTTATTAACGAGACCATCGCTAACGCTATCTTACCGAACATTAAAACGGAAAACAAAGCAAAGCTTATTGCTGCTAAAATAGATTTAGCGATTAAAAGTTCTGACGAGGATGTAGATTCTGAAAATGTTGTAGCTATATTAAAAGGCTCAGAAAAACCGGATGAGTATTTAATTATTTCTTCGCATTTAGATCATATTGGGGTAACTAAAGATGGTGAGGTAAACAATGGTGCTGATGATGATGGTTCCGGAACGGTAGCCTTATTAGAAATAGCTCAAGCCTTCAAAAAAGCAGCAGACGAAGGCAAAGGTCCTAAAAGATCTATTGTATTTTTACATGTAACTGGTGAAGAAAAAGGATTATTAGGTTCTCAGTATTATACCGATTTTGATCCTATCTTTCCGTTAGCACAAACGGTTGCCGATTTAAATATAGATATGATAGGCCGTATTGATCCTAAAAGAGAAGGAGATCGTAATTATATCTATTTAATAGGATCTGATAAATTGAGTACCGATTTGCATATGATCTCTGAAGAAGCAAATAAAAAATACATGAATATTGCTTTAGATTATACGTATAATGATGAAAATGATCCGAACAGATTTTATTATAGAAGTGATCATTACAACTTTGTGAAAAATAATATTCCTATTATATTTTACTTTAATGGTACACATGATGATTACCACGCTCCTGGAGATACTCCAGATAAGATTAATTATGACTTACTAGAAAACAGATCACGATTGGTATTCTATACCGGGTGGGAAGTTGCTAATAGACAAGATAGGCTTGTTGTAGATAAGGAAAATAAATAAGCCTACACTACAATCTTAATTTAAGATTTAAAAGCCCTTGTATTTGCACAAGGGCTTTTTCTTTAGTTATAGCCACAAAAAAAGCCTTATCAAAATTGATAAGGCTTTATTTTTGGGTGGAAGACCGGGTTCGAACCGGCGACCCTCGGTACCACAAACCGATGCTCTAACCAGCTGAGCTACAACCACCATTTGTAAGCGGCTGCAAAGTTAATTTTTTAGATGCTATTTGCAAAATAAAATAATCACTATTTTAAATAAATTTTCATAAAATCATTCATTCTCGGATTATAGTACTAATAATCAAGTGTTTTGACAATTCAACTGCTTATTTTTCGTTCCTTTTTTTAGTTTAAATCAACTTGTATTATCCTGCAGACCGTATTTATACAAATAAAAACCGCCGTTTCACAACAAATATTTTATTACTATACGCTTATGCGGTAGTTTTATAAAAAAGAAACGGATAATATCTTCCCCCGAGTATGGTTGCCTATTTTATCATTCCTAACTACATTAAAAGGCCTTTATGTCTGCTTATTGTATTCCTGTTTCTTAATGTCAACTGCACGTATGCACAGAACAACAAATTAGATAGTTTATCTACCGTATTATTTCAATTACAGCGCAATGACAATTTTGATGCTTCAAATCATGAGCATATAAATCTATTGAATGCTATAGGTCATGAGTACTACTTCAAAAATATAGATAGTTTATACTTTTACACTAAAAAAGCACAAGAATTAAGTCGCAAGTCAAACTATGCAGAAGGTACCATTATGGCGCTAATAGGACTTAGTCATTATGAAGCGTATAATGGTGAAAACGATAAGGCTATACAATCCTTAGAAAAAGCGTATAATCTCGCAAAAAAAATAGAAAATCAGAAATTAAAAATTCGTGCATTAAATCCTTTAGGTATTTTACATTATGATATAGGAAATCATGCAGAAGCGCTAAAAGCATATTTAAAAGCTATTGAGATTGCTACGGACACCAACGATCTTTTAAATTTGTCCTTTATTCAAGAAAATGTAGCTCACTTATATCTTTCTCAAAAAGATTATCAGCAAAGTTTAAGCCTTTACAAAAAAGTTCAAGACATCAACCATCAATTAGGGAATGATGTTTACACCGCACAAAGTAGTAGTAATATTGCTGATTTATATGTGAAACTAAAAGATTTTGAAAATGCTAAAGTATACATTGATAGTAGTATTGTAATTTTTGAAGAAAAAGAGATTGATGACTGGTTAGCCTACTCTTATATGGTAAAAGGCGACATGTATTTAAGGCAGAACAGGCCCAAATTAGCCTTATACTGGTATGATAAAGCATTAACCTTGCACGAAGGCTTAAATGATGACAGAAGTAAAGCTCAACTTTTAAACTCTTTGTCTGAAGCTTATTTTAAACTCTTTAATTATGTCCAAGCCGAAGAGAATGCCATTGCGTCCTTAGAAATTGGAACAAGACTTAGCCTTTTAGATGATTCTAAAAAATCAAATCAGCTATTGTATGAAATTAATAAAAAGAATAACAAGGCTGATATTGCTTTGAAATACCACGAGGTATTTAAACTATTATCAGATTCTATTTCACGAAAAGAAAACCTAAATAGCCTAGGTATACTTAAAACTAAATTAGAGTTTGAAAAGCAGCAAAAAGATGCACAACTGGCAAATGAAAAGGTAAAAGCTAGACAGAATATTTACTTCTACATGGCATTAATTGCATTGGCTATTTTAGCATTAATTATATTCTTATTACGCAAACAATCTAAAGCTCGTAAAATATTTAACAAAGAGCTTAGGCTAAAAACTAAAGCCTTAGAAAAAAGAGAAGAAGAATTGAGTGGAATAAACGCCACAAAAGATAAGCTATTCTCAATTATTGGTCATGACCTTAGAGGTCCTATAAATGCCCTAGCCAGTGTTCTGAATATGTTAAAAGACGATGAAATTTCTCAAGAAGAATTTTTGGAGTTTACACCTAAAGTTAAAAATGATGTAGATGCCATTTCATTTACTTTGAACAATTTATTATCATGGGGTAGAACACAAATGACGGGTTCTAAAACTGAAGCATCTTCTTTTGATATTCATGAATTAGTTACTGAAAATATTAAATTACTCCAAGAAACAGCTAAGAATAAAAACATTTCTATCACCAACACCACTCCTATGAAAGCTTTTGTTTGGGCAGATATTAACCAGATTGATGTCGTGATTAGGAACCTCTTGAGCAATGCTATCAAATTTTCTCACCCAAAAAGTACCATAACCGTGAATGCTACAAAAGAGGGCGATTTTCTTAAAGTGGCCATAAAAGATAAAGGCGTAGGTATGTCTCCAGAGATTCTGGACCAAGTTTTTAGTTCAAAAAATGCCACCCTTGTAACTACCTATGGTACATCTAATGAGAAAGGTACTGGCCTAGGACTTTCTCTATGTAAGGAAATGGTAAATAACAATGGAGGAGAAATTTTTGTAACGAGTAAATTAAACGAGGGCAGCATATTTTATTTCACGGTTCCCCTAAGAGAAAATAATACGAAATAAAATTTCCTTCTTAACATTTAATTCTTTAATTTCAGCAATGCCAGCCACTTTGCGAACTTATGAAATGTAATTACACAACACTTATTGCCGTATTAATTTTCTGCTCTTTTTTTAATATACCTAAACTTACTGCTCAAGCAAAAAAACAAGAAATTCTTTCTAAAATTACAGCGCATAGATTAGAAGGTAAGGAGAAAGATTCTTCTTACATCAATCTAATTAACGCATTAAGTCGGGAATTAAGATATTCTAACTACGACAGTGTTAAAATTTTAAGCACAGAGGCCCTAGATTTAAGTAGAAAAATAAATTACAAACAGGGTCAAGCAAAAGCACTGCTAACAGCATCCTTTAGTGAAATCATAGCCTGTAAAGACTCTAAAAAAACCTTAGACCACATTGACCAAGCTATAGTATTAAGCACTAAAATTAAAGCCGACAGTACCCTGATTTCTGCGTATAATATTAAAGCTATTTATAAAACCTATGTTAACGATTATGAAGGAGCTTATGAACAGTATCAAAATGCTTTACTCCTTTGTGAAAATAATAAACATCCCTTAGAGGAAACAAAACTCTACTCCAACCTAGCTACACTATTCTCTGTATTGGGCGATAATGATGAGTCTATAAAAATTTACATAAAAGCACTGGCCATCACAGACCGTCTGGAAGATAAATTTTGGGTGGGGGTTGTAAAAAGTAACTTAGGATTTTTATATAATAAAACGCATCAGTTTGACAAAGCAATTACGTTTTTAGATGAAAGCATTCAAATTTTTACGGAAGTAGACCGTAAAGAGTGGCTTGCTTACGCCTATCTCACCAAAGCAAATATACTTCTCAATATAAATGAAACTAAAGAGGCTTTGCGTTATCTCGATTTAAGTAAAGGCCTGCAAAAAAATCTAATAGATGAAAAATTAAAGCAAGACTTACTCTTAGGCTACACCAAATATCATCAGCAAATAAATGAACTGGAAAAATCAGAACAATTAGCAAAAGAAGGGTACTTATCATCAATTGAAAACCAAAATCAGATCCTGATTGCTAACTTTTCTGAAATTCTTTATCAATTATACAAAGAGAAAGAAAACCAAAAAGAAGCGCTTTTCTATTTAGAAAAATTTAAAAACATTACAGACAGTACCGCCCTTCAGAGTAAACAAAACGCATTGGCACTTTTGAATGCAAAAACTAATTTTCAAAAACAACAAAACGATCTAAAACTAGAAAACCAAAGAACAATAAAGCAGCAAAAAACCTATATAATATTCAGTCTCTTTATTGTATTTTTAGTCATTCTTATTGCCTATTATGGTTACCGAAATAACAACACCATCACCAATTTAAATCATCAATTAGAAGAAAAAACAATCACTCTAGAGAAAAGTGAAAAGACTTTAAAATATGCCAATGAGACTCAAGAAAAACTTTTTTCCATCATAAGCCATGATCTAAAATCTCCTATCAATGCTTTAAAAAATCTGCTTTTATTAATTAAAAATGGAGATATTGAACCCAAAGATTTTTTAAACTTTGTTCCTAAATTATATAGCGATGTAGATGCTATGTCTTTCACTTTAAACAACCTATTAACCTGGAGTAAATCTCAGATGAATGGCTTCGTAAATAAACCCATCTCCTTTCAAATACATGAAAAAGTGAATAGTAGCATTCAACTATTACAAGAAAATGCTAATCAGAAAAAAATAACAATAATTAACGATGTACCAACATCAGCTCAAATTTACTGTGACGTTAATCAATTTAATTTAATTGTTAGAAATTTAGTTACCAATGGTATTAAATTTACCCCTACCGGCGGGGAAATTAAAATACATGCCTCAGAAAAAGAACAGTTTTGGGAAATATCTTGCAAAGATAATGGTGTCGGTATTACTCCTGAGATCCTAAAGAAACTTTTTAAGCCAGATTCTGCTTTACAAAGCACCTATGGCACAAATAGAGAGAAAGGCACAGGGTTAGGCCTCTTACTGTGCAAAGAAATGGTAGAAAATAACGGTGGTAAAATCTTTGTAAAGAGTACCAATAATGAAGGAAGTACATTTTACTTTACAATACCCAAAAATCCTATCGACAACAACTAAAATTATTTATTCCCGAATTATTTCATTACTTTAAACGAAGCCATCTACTTCGTATACAATGAACTATAACTTCAAACCGTTTTTATTCTTAATTTTTATCATTTATTTATTTAGTATCTCAAATACGTATGCACAGGGCAAAAAACAAGTTATCCTTTCCGAAATAGAGGAATATAAATTGAATCATACCTCATTTCAAAAAGATACTGTGTATATTAATTTGATAAATGAACTAGCGTGGGAATTGGTGTATTCCAATTATGACAGTGTAAGCTCGCTTAGCCATAAAGCGATAAAACTTAGTAAAGTAATAAATTACAAAAGAGGACAAGCCAAGGCACATATAGCACTTGCATTTTCTTCAACCATCACTTCTAACCAAACAAAGGTTTCTCACGAGCATATAGATAAAGCCATAAAGCTCTCTAAAGAAGTTGCTGCAGATAGCACCTTACTATCTGCCTATAATGTTAAAGCAATGATGCAAATGCATGCTGGAAATCATGAAAATGCTTATAAAATTTACCAAGAAGCTTTAGAATTCAGCAAAAACAAAAAAGATCTACTCAGTGAAATTAAACTAAATACGAATTTAGCAACATTATTCTTATTATTAGGGGACACCAAAGAAGCGGTACCATATTATGAAAATTCGTTAAAATTATCAGAAGCATTAAACAAAAAGCATTGGATAGGAGTCATAAAGAGTAATCTAGGTTATCTAAATGTAAAAAATAAAAATTTTGATAAAGCTCTTGAATTTTTAGACCAGAGTATTGTAATATTTAAAGAGCAGGAGAAAGAAGAATGGCTTTCTTTCGCCTATATCACAAAAGGAGAACTTTATCTAGAAAAAAAGAATCCCAAAGAAGCTTTAAAGTATTTTGAGCTAAGTGAAGAAAGTCACAAAAAGCTTCAGGATCAGATCAGAAAGGCCGATTTGCTCAGCGGAAAAGCAAAAAGCTACTTACAACTTCGAGATTATACTAGCGCAGAAGATTTAGCGCTTAAGGGTTTAAAAATTGCTGAGAAACAAAAATACCAAGCGGGCATTGCTACCCTATCGGAAATATTATACCTCATAAATAAGAAAAAGAATAACACTCCTTTAGCATTGAACTACTATGAGAACTTTAAAACAATAACCGATAGTACCGCTTTAAAAGATAAAAAGAATGCCTTACTTATGCTGAAAGCTAAAACCAGCTTTAAGCTAGAACAAGAGGAATTAAAGAAGGAAACAAACACGGCATTAGCGCAACAAAAAACATATATCATCTTTAGTTTATTTGCTGTTTTCTTGGCAGTCTTAATTTCTTTCTACGTGTATAAAAATAACAAGTTGATACAAAAACTTAATAATCAATTAGAACAAAAAGCCACAACTCTTGAAGAAAGCAAACAAAAGTTAACCTATGCCAATGAAACTCAAGAAAAGCTTTTTTCAATTATTAGCCATGATTTAAGGTCTCCAATCAACGCCTTAATGAATTTACTTTTATTAATCAAAAATGGAGATATCAAGCCAGATGACTTTTTAAATTTTGTTCCTAAATTATACAATGATGTAGATGCGATGTCTTTTACCCTAAATAATTTATTAAATTGGAGTAAGTCTCAGATGAATGGCTTTGTGAACAAACCCGAAAAATTAAACGTACACACAAGCGTGAATGATAGCATCTATTTGTTACAAGAAAATGCTAACCAAAAGAATATTACGGTAAAAAATAACATCCCCGAAGCTGCCCAAGTATTTTGTGACAGAAATCAATTTAATTTAATTATCAGAAACCTATTAAACAACAGTATAAAGTTTACTCCAACTGGTGGAGAAATAATTCTTGATGCTACTTTAAAAAACAAGCACTGGCAAGTAACAATTCAAGACAATGGTGTAGGCATGAGTCCTGAGGTTAAAAACAAGCTCTTTAAGCCCGATTCTAGTTTGCAAAGTGCCTATGGAACAAATAAAGAAAAAGGGACTGGTTTAGGCTTACTACTATGCAAAGAGATGGTGGAAAATAATGGGGGTGTTATTGGTGTAGCAACAAAAGAAGGTGAAGGAACTACATTTTACTTTACAGTTCCCGTTGGGGAATAAACAATATTATCGCAAACTAAACCAAAAACCTATAGGAATGAAAAAAGGTCTAACAAACATTGTTAGACCTTTTTAATTTATAAACTTTTTTAGATTATCCTAAGAAAGATACTACTTGTTCGTAAACTTTCTCTCCCGTAAATCCAAACTTTTCATCCAGAACAGTCGCAGGAGCTGAATATCCAAAATGCTCTAATCCAAACACTTTTCCATTTGCACCAGCCAAACCTTCTAAATTAACAGGTAATCCGGCTGTTAAACCAAATACAGGTTTATCTGTAGCAATAACACTATTTTGATATTCTTTAGATTGTTTTCTGAACAATCCTTCAGAAATGATAGACGCTATATTTACTTTTACTCCTTTTCTCTCTTCTAATAAAGCTGCTGCTTCTACTAGTGTAGCTACTTCAGATCCATTTGCAATTAATGTAATAGCTGGATTGTCTGATTTATGTACCAAATACCCACCCTTTTCTGCTTGTAGTGCATCTTCATATCTAGTAGCTCCCGTTGCAACTATATCTTTAATACCTTGTCTTGAAAGTATCAATCCAGAAGGTACTTTATCATTTTCTAACAACATTTTCCACCCCACTACGGTTTCTGCAGAATCTGCAGGGCGTAATGCTATAAAACTAGCATCACCACTATGATTCTTTAATTTTTCTAGCAAACGAATTTGAGCCTCTTGCTCAATAGGTTGGTGTGTTGGTCCGTCTTCCCCTACTCTAAAAGCATCATGCGTCCAGACAAATTTTACTGGAAGTTCTTGAATAGCACTCAAACGAATAGCTGGTTTCATATAATCAGAAAACACAAAGAACGTTGCTACTACAGGAATCACTCCACCATGCAGTGCCATCCCGTTTGCCATTGTAGCCATGGTAAGTTCTGCTACCCCAGACTGTAAAAAAGAACCGGTAAAATCTCCTTTTTGTAATGAATGTGTTTTCTTTAAAAATCCGTCTGTTTTATCACTATTAGATAAATCGGCAGAAGAAACAATCATATTTTCTACTTTTCCTGCTAAATATCCTAATACGTTTGCAGAAGCTGCTCTAGTAGCTAGACCTGCTTTATTTTCAATAGATTCAAAATCTAACTCAGGAAGTTCTCCCGCTAAGAAAGAATTTAGTTTTGTAGACAACTCTTTATTATCTTCTCTCCAAGCTAAAATTTCTTGTTTTTTAAGTTGAGCTTCTTTTATTTTCTTAGTAATAATCTCTTTGTACGATGCTTCTACATCTGCATAGATTGCAAATTCGTCTTCAGGATTTGCTCCTAAATGAATTAATGTTTTTACAAAATCTGCTCCTGTATCCCCAATAGGCTTACCATGTAATTCTGTATAGCCTTCATACGTTTCACCGGTAGCGGTAACACATCCTTTACCCATTATTGTTTTACCAATAATTAATGTAGGCTTTTCAGTTTCAGCATTAGCATCTTTCAATGCTTTTCTAATTTCGTCATGGTTATGACCATCAATAGTTACAACTTTCCAACCCCAAGCTTCATACTTCATTGCGGTATCTTCCGAAGTAACTTCATCTGTCTTTGTAGACAATTGTACATCATTAGAATCATAAAACATAATAAAATTGCTTAAGCCTAAATGACCTGCAATTCTACCTGCACCCTGAGAAATTTCTTCTTGAACACCACCATCAGATATAAATCCATATACCTTATGGTTCATCCAATCACCGAATCTTGCTTGCAAGAATTTAGCAGCAATTGCGGCTCCTACTCCCATAGTATGTCCTTGTCCTAATGGTCCAGAAGTATTTTCAATTCCTCTTTTCACATCTACTTCAGGGTGACCCGGAGTTACAGAACCCCATTGTCTGAAACTCTGCACATCTGTTTTAGCAAAATTCCCTAATAAATAGTACTGAGCGTACATTAAAGGCGATAAATGCCCTGCATCCATGAAAAAACGGTCACGGAATGGCCATGTCATATCAGAAGGATCGTAATTAAAAAACTCAGAATACAAAATATGCATGTAATCTGCGCCTCCCATTGGTCCACCTGGGTGTCCAGAATTTGCTTTTTCTACCATAGAAATAGCTAAAGCTCTTATATTATCTGCCGCTAACTGGTCTATTTTCTTGTTCATCTTGCCTGATTTATCCTTTATAATGTACTATTTATACTCAATTTTTATAGTTTGCAAGATAAAACCCTTTGCGCCCATCTGCAACCTATTTTTTGCATAAATTATTTTCTTACGAATTGATTCATTATTGTTAGAAAATTTAAAACTTGAAGGGGATATAAAACTTAAAAGCGCACTTAGAAATACTATATTTAAAGATATTGAGTTATATTTAGTAGTTTATTTTATTCACGCAAATGATTGTAACCTCTTTATGAAAGCTCTTAAAATACTTTTAGTCTCTCTTATTTTGTTAAACTTTACAAGCTGTAAAGACGATAAGCCTGTTGAAGAATCAACACCTAAAGAAAGCGTTATTTCTACCTATTATTTTATTAGGCATGGAGAAAAAGACAGAAGTAATCCTGACAATAGAGATCCTGAATTAAATCAAGATGGGTTAGGTAGAGCCATTAGATGGGAACGCGTTTTTAGTGAAATAGATTTAAACACCATTTATAGTACTGATTATGAAAGAACAATGATGACTGCTGCTCCTACAGCAGTAAGCAGAGAATTAAGCATTCAAAATTATGATCCTGCCACTATTAATGTTGAAGACTTCAAAATTATCCATGAAGGAGAAAATGTACTTGTCGTAGGGCATAGCAATACCACGCCAGATTTTGTCAATAAAATGTTAGGCGAAGAGAAATACCCTGCTATGGATGATTATGATAACAGTAGCTTATTTATTGTGCGCATTATAGACGATAAAGCTACAGCTATTCGTTTAAAAATGGATTAATTCTCAGAAACTACGGTAATGTTTTCTAAGACTATTTTAGACAGCAATTCTAATTGACCTGTAGCATATAAATTAGCTACATTTTGTATTGTTTCTGAACCATCTTTTGGTTTGTAATTTTCATAATCTACAAACCGAATTCCGTTTACATAGCGTTCATTATAAGCCTTTCTAAACCGTACTCCGCCGCCATTGGTTTGAAAATCATAAGCCAAATAATCCGGCGTAAATGTTTCTTTATTAAACCAGTAGTAATACGTATCTTGAAAATCTGCACCACCACCATTTTGATCAAAGGTAACTTGCACTAAATAATAAGATTTATCTTGAATAGTCTCTTCTTTCAAAAGCTTTTTATGTACCGCTTTATCATTTAAATGATATGGTAATTGCGCAAAATAATGCACAGAATTTATAGACTCACTATACACAAAAGCCAAAGAGTCTGAAACGACAACTGGCGTATTTTCAATATAACGTTGAAAATCAGAAGCTGTTTTAATATCAATATAATTTAAAGAATCACTAAAAAACTTACGTTTTTGAATAGCCCCATTGGCATCTGACTCATATTCTTTATCTCTAAATTTAAAGGCAATTTTACTCGTTTTGTAAAGATCTCCACCACTTACAACGATACTCTTCGTTACAATTTCGTCGGCTGTTAACTGTTTTTCCGTTGTGTTTTTACAAGCGGAAAGCATTAATATTACTAGTAATAAAAAATATTTCATCGGTATATATTTTTATCTTAATCGCAGAAGTAGATTACTCATTACAAAATTAATCAAAGTATTAATCTATTGGTTAAATTGCATATCATTTAATTGTTACTATTTTTGTTGTTGTGATACAAAAGAAAATAAATATAAAAAACAAACGTGCACGTTTCGATTTTGAAATTTTAGACACGTATACCGCCGGATTAGTTTTATCTGGTACTGAAATAAAATCCATACGTTTAAGTAAGGCTTCTATTTCTGAAAGCTTCTGTGAATTTAATGACCGTGGAGAACTTTTTATTATCAATATGCAAATTGATGAATACTCTCATGGCTCGCACTACAATCACTTACCTAAAGCAGAACGCAAATTGCTGTTAAATCGTGGTGAACTTAAAAAATTAGAGAAAGAAGTTAAAAATACAGGCTTAACAATTGTTCCTTTAAATTTATTTTTAAATGATAGAGGACTAGCCAAAATCAATGTCGCCCTTGCAAAGGGTAAAAAGCTTTATGATAAGCGAGAGACAATGAAAGACCGTGACAATAAGAAAGATTTAGATCGCATAAAAAAGAGCTTTAATAACTAAAGCTCTTTTTTATTAATTTTTATCTTCTAATAAGGGAACAAAACGGAAGGAACCAAACTCTTTTTTCTCAAATTCTTTTTCAGATTTTCGTACAAACAAGGTCATCACTTGTTCTTCATCACCTACAGGAATTACGAGCCTACCACCTATTTTTAACTGTGCTAATAATGGATTAGGCACATAAGGTGCCCCTGCAGTAACAATAATTCCATCAAAGGGTGCTTCTTCTGGTAATCCTTTATAACCATCTCCAAAAATATACTTCTTAGGTCTATAGCCCATTTTTGAAAAAAATAGCTTTGTTTTTTTAAACAATTCTAATTGTCGTTCAATAGTGTACACTTTTGCTTTTTGATGTAATAATACGGCTGTTTGATACCCACTCCCCGTCCCTATCTCTAATACTTTAGCATTAGGCTTCAATTCTAAAAGTTCTGTTTGAAATGCGACAGTATACGGCTGAGAAATTGTTTGTTCTGCTCCAATAGGAAAAGCTTTATCTTGATACGCATGATCTTCAAAACTACTGTCTAAAAATAAATGACGCGGAATTGTTTTGATTGCTTCTAGAACGCTTTTACTTGTTATGCCTTTTTCAACTAGCGTTTCCGCCAGTTTATTTCGCATGCCTTTATGCTTTAGTGTATCTCTCAATGGGTTTGGTTTTGTGCCACGAAGTTAAAAAAAACTGTGTTAGAAATCTGAAATAATATTTTTAAAACAATCAATTAAAAACAAGCTTTATCTTAATAATCTGATTGCAAATACATTTAAGTATCCGTATTTTTGAAAAAATATTTTTTTTATGCTCAACGTTGGCGTTTTAGGTGCAGGACACCTAGGCAAAATTCATTTGCGATTACTAAATCAATCCGAAAAATACAATTTGGTTGGTTTTTTTGATCCAGATGCTATTAATGGTAAAAAAGTAGCCGATGAATTTGGGTATACTTATTTTGACAATATCAACAAACTTATAGATGCGGTTGATGTGGTAGACATTGTAACTCCTACCCTATCTCATTTTGATTGTGCTAAGAAAGCCATAGAAAAAGGAAAGCATATTTTCATAGAAAAACCCATCACCAATACCCTAGAAGAAGCTGAAGAATTACTCTTTTTAGAAAAAAAACACCAAGTCAAAGGGCAAGTGGGGCATGTAGAACGTTTTAATCCTGCATTTACTGCAGTAAAAAATAATATACATAATCCTATGTTTATTGAAACTCACCGGCTAGCAGAGTTTAACCCTAGAGGAACAGATGTTCCTGTTGTATTAGACTTAATGATTCATGATATTGATGCCATCTTAAGTGTGGTGCCTTCAAAGGTTAAAAATATTAATGCCAGTGGCGTATCTGTGATTAGTAATTCTCCTGATATCGCAAATGCTCGTATAGAGTTTGAAAACGGATGCGTAGCTAATCTTACCGCAAGTAGAATTTCTCTTAAAAATATGCGTAAATCTCGCTTTTTTCAGAAAGATGCCTATATCGCAGTAGACTTCTTGGAAAAAAAGGTAGAAGTTGTAAAAATGAAAGATGCTCCTGAGAACCCTGGCGATTTTGATATGATCTTACAGAATGCAGAAGGAGTAAAAAAGCAAATCTATTTTGAAAATCCTGACGTTGAAAATAATAATGCAATATTAGATGAATTAGAAACCTTCGCAGATGCTATCGTAAATGACACCGTACCTGTAGTTAGTTTAGAACAAGGTACCAATGCATTACGTGTCGCATTACAAATTATAGCTTCTTTTTAAGTTAAAACACAACATTGATTATGAAAAATATTGCGGTTATTGGTGCAGGTACTATGGGAAATGGTATTGCACATGTTTTTGCTCAAAACGGATTTAAAGTACATCTAATTGATATTGCTGAAGCATCACTTGAAAAAGGGATTGCTACAATTACCAAGAACTTAGATAGAATGCTAACGAAAGAAGTTATTTCTGAGGCGGATAAAAAGAATACCTTAGCAAATATCACCACCTATACACAACTTGAAGAAGGCGTGAAAAATATGGATTTAGTCGTGGAGGCTGCTACCGAAAATATTGAATTGAAATTAAAAATTTTCAAACAATTAGATGCAGTGACGGATGCTGAAACAATTTTAGCGACCAACACTTCGTCTATTTCGATCACTCAAATAGCTGCGGTAACAAATAGACCAGAAAAAGTGATAGGAATGCACTTCATGAACCCAGTTCCCATCATGAAATTGGTAGAAATAATTCGAGGGTATACTACTTCTGATGAAGTAACAAAGCTCATAATGGATTTATCAATACAACTAGGTAAAATACCTACCGAAGTAAATGATTATCCTGGTTTTGTGGCTAATAGGATTTTAATGCCTATGATTAATGAAGCTATAGAAACCCTCTACAATGGCGTTGCTGGTGTTGAAGAGATAGATACTGTAATGAAATTAGGTATGGCACACCCAATGGGACCTTTACAATTAGCAGATTTTATTGGTTTAGATGTTTGTCTTTCTATTTTAAATGTCATGCACGACGGATTTAAAAATCCTAAATATGCCCCTTGCCCCTTACTTGTAAATATGGTGACTGCAAAAAAACTTGGTATAAAATCTGGAGAAGGCTTTTATGATTATTCAGAATCGCGTAAAGCAGAAAAAGTAGCGAAAAGCTTTATTAAATAAATACAGTACAATTTATGTCTATTGCTAATAACTTAGAGAAGATTAAAGCCACACTACCGGATACTGTAACTTTAGTTGCTGTTTCTAAAACAAAACCTATTGCAGATCTAAAAGAAGCCTATGAAGTGGGACAACGAATTTTTGGAGAAAATAAGATTCAAGAAATGACCCAAAAATGGGAAGAACTTCCCAAAGATATTCAATGGCATATGATTGGTCATGTACAAACCAACAAAGTAAAGTACATGGCAGCATACGTAAACCTAATTCACGGCGTAGATAGCTTTAAGTTATTGAAGGAAATTAATAAGCAAGCAAAAAAAAACAACCGAATAATAGATTGTCTTTTGCAAATACATATTGCAGAAGAGGATACTAAATTTGGCTTAGATAAAGAAGAATTATTAAGTATTCTAGAATCAGACACTTTTAAGGCCTTAGAAAACATTAAGATAAAGGGACTCATGGGAATGGCTACTTTTACGGATAATGAGCAACAAGTAAGACGAGAATTTAAATCCTTAAAATCTCTTTACGATGTAGCAACTACCAAATTAACAGGCCTAGATACGCTATCTATGGGTATGAGTGGCGACTACCTTAGCGCCATAGAAGAAGGTAGTACCATGGTTAGAATTGGGAGCAGTATCTTCGGAAGTAGGTAAAATAACACAAAGACTACAGGCCAAAAGTTAAAAAAACTTACCTTTAAACGTTAAAATAGTATTTAGTTGATCAAATACTATAAATTAAAAATGAATTCTGAATACGATACATGTACGCAATATTAGATATTGAAACTACTGGAGGAAAATATAATGAAGAAGGTATCACAGAAATAGCTATTCATAAATTTGATGGTCATCAAGTCGTCGATCAATTTATTAGCTTAGTAAATCCTGAAAAAGAAATTCAGCCTTTCGTAGTTAATTTAACGGGAATTACTAATAAAATGTTAGTAACCGCTCCCAAGTTTTACGAAGTAGCTAAACGCATTGTAGAGATCACTGAAGATACCGTCTTAATAGCACATAATGCGCAATTTGATTACCGGATATTGCGCACAGAATTTAGACGATTGGGTTTTAATTTTGAACGTAAAACCATTTGCACCGTAGAACTTTCACAAAAACTATTACCCGAAGCAGAATCTTATAGTCTTGGTAAATTAGTAAGATCATTAGGTATTCCTGTTAGCGATCGTCACAGAGCTAATGGTGACGCCCTAGCCACCCTAAAACTTTTTAAATTATTGCTTTCTAAAGATTTAGATAAGACCATCATAAAATCTGTTATGAAGGCAGAAACTCTTGGAGAGTTATCGCCAAGGCAATTAGATATTGTAGATGATTTACCATCAGAAGTAGGGGTGTTTTATATGCATAATAAAGATGGAGAAATCATCTTATTAAACAAAAGTAACAACATTAAAAAACGCGTCAATCAATACTTTACCAATAGCGGTAATAGAGCACGAAGAATTCAGAAAGAAACGCGTAGTGTAACTTTTGAAAAAACAGGTAATGAATTGATTGCCTTATTAAAAGAAAATGAAGAATTGGCGCGTAATAAACCAAAATACAATCCTTTCAACAAAAAAAAGCTATTTACTTTTGGCATATACGTTTCATTAAATGACCATGGATACCTCCAACTTAAGGCCGAAAAAATAAACAATACCATTCATCAAAGAATTACAACCTTTAATAGTTTGGTTGCTGCCGAAAACTTTTTACATGCCGTACGAGATGAATTTCAACTCTGTAATAAAATTAACGGTTTATCACAGGCAAAAACCAATTGTTCTAACTATGATGACGAAACTTGCTTAGGAGCTTGTATTGCAAAAGAAAATCCAGAGTCCTATAATATTAGAGTAACAGAACTCGTCAAGAAATATAGTTTAATAGAAAAAAATATTGCCATTGTAGATAAAGGTAGAGAGTTGGGAGAGAAAAGTGTTATTTTAATTAAAGATGGTGTATTTACGGGCTTAGGTTTCTGTGATCTAAACTATCAAATTAATAATTTACCTATCTTAGAATCGATTATCACTCCTATGACGGGGAATGCAAATACCAATCATATTATTGAAACCTATTTACGCAAAAGAAAAGTTCAAAAAATAATCGACATTAAGGAATAACCATTGAGAAGATATAAGCCAGATAAAGGTTGGAAACATAAAATTCATGAAGTAATATATGAAGCTGACACCCCTATGGGAAAAGGTTTTGATATTATCTTGATTATCTTAATTATCATTAGCGTAATTATTGTAATGCTAGAGAGCATCAAAGAACTAGATGCCAAATACCATTCTATTCTTCTTGCTTTTGAATGGATCATCACCATATTTTTTACCATTGAGTATATAGCCCGGGTAGTTAGTATAAAAAAACCTCTAAAATATATCTTTAGTTTTTATGGTATTATAGATTTACTATCCACAATACCGCTATACATCTCTTATATTCTAGCAGGCTCCCAAGTACTATTAGCTATTAGAGCTTTACGTCTTTTACGAGTTTTTAGAATTCTGAAACTTGTACAATTTCTTGGTGAAGCTTCGCAGTTAAAAAGTGCCTTAAAGGCAAGCAGGGCTAAAATTATTGTTTTCTTATTCGCCGTTTTAATTGTCTCTGTGCTTCTAGGAACACTTATGTATTTGGTTGAGGGTGAAGAAGCTGGCTTTACAAGTATTCCTATAAGTATCTACTGGACTATTGTTACACTAACCACTGTTGGTTACGGAGATATTGCCCCTATCACGCCACAAGGACAATTTATTGCAACCTTGATTATGTTAGTCGGTTATGGTATCATTGCCGTCCCTACAGGTATTGTTACGGTAGAATTTGGCAAACAAACTAAAGGAAATTCAAATGCGAAAGAAGGTACTTATGTGCATGTAAATACACAATCTTGTCCTTCTTGCTCTGCTGAAGGTCATAGAGATGACGCCTCGCATTGTTATAACTGTGGAAGCAAATTGTAATGGAGAAAACAGTAATTTCAGTAGTAGGACCTACCGCTATAGGTAAAACGAAACTTGCTATTGCTATAGCACAAGAGTACAAAACAGAAATTATATCTGCAGATTCTAGACAGTTTTTTAAAGAAATGAATATTGGTACTGCCGTGCCTTCTCCAGAAGAATTAGCGGCTGCACCACACCATTTTATACAACACAAAAGTATTTTAGAGCCTTATTCGGTTGGAGACTTTGAACGAGATGCTATTGCTAAACTTGAAAGCTTATTTGAAACTAAAGATATTGTTGTTTTAGTGGGTGGTAGCGGACTCTATGTAGACGCTGTTACAAAAGGATTAGATCATTTCCCTGAAGTAGACGCTGCCATTCGGCCAAGACTAAACCAGGAGCTTGCGTCGGAAGGAATTGCCGTCTTACAGAACCGGTTAAAGGAATTAGATCCTGAATACTTTAACAAAGTAGATATCCAAAATCCACACCGATTAGTACGTGCCTTAGAAATTTGTATCGGAACAGGGAAACCCTACTCTTCGTTTTTAAATAAGGACAAAAACAAAAGACCTTTTAAAACTATTACCCTCGGTATTGAAGCAGAAAGAGAGATGATTTATGAACGTATAAACCAGCGGGTAGATCTGATGGTTGATGCCGGACTTATAGACGAAGTGAAATCACTAATAGAACACAAAGCGTTAAATGCCTTACAAACTGTAGGTTACAAAGAATTATTTAACTACTTTGAAGGTCTTTGGCAATTAGATTTTGCTATTTCTGAAATCAAGAAAAACACCAGAAGATTTGCAAAAAGGCAACTTACTTGGTTTCGCAGAGCTACCGAAACTATTTGGGTAGACTTTGACGAAGAAATCACCGTAATAATAGATAAAATTGAAACTGAAATTAAATGAATAAGGTTGATGGCGTAGTATTTTACATCATGGGAGTATCAGGAACAGGAAAAAGCACCATTGGAAAGTTACTCTCTAAAGAATGGGGTATTCCGTTTTTTGATGGCGATGATTACCATCCACAAGCAAATATTGATAAAATGGCTGCTGGTCATCCCTTAAATGATGATGATCGCCATGATTGGCTGCTAAAACTAAATAGTATTGCGCTACAAAATAGTAGTAAAGGCGCTTTAATTGCTTGTTCTGCGCTTAAAAAAAAGTACAGAACATTATTAGCTAACAAACTTCAAAAGCATTGTTTTATATTTCTGGAGGGCTCTTTTGAGCTTATTTATAATCGACTGAATAGTAGAGAGGGTCATTTTATGCCTTCAGACCTTCTAAAATCTCAATTTGATGCTTTAGAAATTCCAGACACTACTGAAAGCGTAATTACAGTATCCATAAGTTTAAATCCTGAAGAAATTATTACTGAAATAAAAAAACAACTCAACTAGTGGAAACTCAACTTATTCTCGCCGTTATACTAGGGATTGCCATTCTCTTATTTTTAATCCTCAAGCTTAAGATTAATGCCTTTATCGCTTTACTCATAGGAAGTATTACTGTGGGTTTGGTTGCAGGCCTTAATGCTAAAGAAATTATTGATACCGTTAAAAACGGAATGGGCGGTACCTTAGGGTTTGTCGCTACGGTTGTAGGCCTGGGCGCTATGTTCGGAGCTATACTAGAAAGTTCTGGCGGAGCAAAAACCATTGCCAATTTTATGGTCTCTAAATTCGGATTAAAGAATGCCCCTTCTGCTATGGTCATTTCTGGGTTTTTAATAGCTATTCCTGTTTTTTTTGATGTCGCTTTTATAATCTTGGTTCCAATGATCTATGCTTTACAGCGTAAAACAAAAAAATCATTATTACTATATGCCATTCCCCTATTAGCGGGTTTAGCCATTACTCATGCATTTATCCCTCCTACTCCAGGACCCATCGCTGTAGCCGAAATTATAGGTGCAGAATTAGGGTGGGTAATTCTTATGGGATTTATTGTAGGTATCCCAACTGCATTGACTAGTGGATTACTTTTCGGAAAGTACATTGCTCAAAAGATACATATTGAAGCGCCTGAAGAAACAGAAAGTACTTTACATGATAGCCTACCAGAGGTTGGACTCACCTTAGGAATAATTGGAATTCCAATCATACTTATACTACTAAATACGTGTATTACTAGCGGAGTTTTAGGTCCTATAAATCCTCAAGTATTAAATATAGTAGAACTCGTAGGACATCCGTTCACCGCATTAATTATCGCCAATTTATTAGCATGGTATTTCTTCGGCATAAAAAGAGGGATGACAAAAAATGAACTGTTTAAGATTACTAGCAAATCTTTAGAGCCTGCAGGAACTATAATCTTACTAACAGGCGCGGGTGGTGTTTTTAAACAAGTGTTAACCAATACAGGAGCAGGAGAGTTATTAGCCACCTCATTAAGTGATGTAGGTTTTCCTGTTTTAGCATTTGCCTTTACCAGTGCCGCTATCGTTCGGATAATTCAGGGCTCATCTACCGTAGCCATGATTACTTCTGCAGGATTGGTTGCTCCTTTACTCGTAGATGCCTCTCTAAGCAATCCTGAATTGGCTTGTTTGGTCATTGCTATAGCATCTGGTGCCAGTATTTTTTCTCACGTAAATGATAGTGGGTTTTGGCTTGTAGGCCAATACCTGAGAATCTCAGAAAAAGAGACTTTTAAATCGTGGACCATGATGACTACCATATTGGCTTTAACAGGATTTATTTCTGTTTGCATTATTAGTTTATTCCTATAAAAAAAGCCACTTAAAAATTCAAGTGGCCCTTATATATTATGATCGTAAAAGGTCTATTCCTCGGCTGTTTTCACGACCAATCTAAAGCCTTCTCCGTGAATATTCAAAATTTCTACAGAATCATCAACTTTTAAATACTTTCTAAGCTTTGCTATATAAACATCCATACTACGAGAAGTGAAATAGTTATCATCTCTCCATATTTTTGTTAAAGCAAGTTCTCTTGGCATTAAATCATTTTCATGCAATGCTAAAAGACGTAACAATTCATTCTCTTTTGGAGATAATTTTACAGGCTCTTGATCTTTAAATTTAAGAAAACGTAGCTTAGAATTCAATTGAAATTCACCGATAGTAAATTCAAATTTACGACTGTCAGCCAAAGTACTTGATGCTTTTCTTTGAAGAATAGCCTTAAGTTTCATTAAAAGTACTTCAGAATCAAACGGCTTATTTAAATAATCATCTGCTCCTGCTTTGTATCCTTTTAAGACATCTTCCTTCATGGTTTTAGCTGTCAAGAATACAATTGGCACATTTTCATTTTTCTCACGGATCTCTTTAGCTAATGTAAATCCGTCTTTATAAGGCATCATAACATCAAGAATACAGATGTCATAATTATCTTTTTTAAATTTCTCAAAACCTTCCATCCCATTCTTTGCTAAAACGACATCAAAATCGTTCATAGACAAATAATCTTTAAGAACGATACCAAAATTTGGGTCATCCTCTACCAAAAGTATTTTCTTGTTTACTGTCTCCATAATTCTTTTTTATATTAAAGGTAACTTCACGTAGAATGTACTTCCTTTTCCTTTCTCACTCTCAACGTAAACTTCACCTTGATGATCTTCAATAATTTTTTTCACGTAGGCTAAACCTAAACCGTGACCTTTTACATTATGTATATTACCCGTGTGCTCTCTGTAAAATTTTTCAAAAACCTTTTTCAAAACGGCTTTACTCATTCCTGCACCTTGATCTTTAATCTTTATAATAATATTGTTGTTTGCTACTTCTGTATACACATCTATTTTAGGCGCCTCTGGCGAATACTTAATAGCATTATCCAGTATATTCACGATAACGTTAGTAAAGTGCATGTCACTCGCTAAAACCTCACTACTTTCTGCTTCTAGATGCAGATTGATATAACCTCCTCTATCATCTACAATCAACTCTACATGTGCCATAGCATCATGTATTATGTCGTGAACATCTACTCTATCCTTACTTATATCTAATTGATTCTTTTCTAATTTAGAAATACGAAGTACATTCTCTACTTGAGCATGCATTCTTTTATTCTCATCTTTAATCATCGTTAGATAGCGCTCTACCTTTTCTTTATCATCAATAATTTTAGGGTTTCTAATAGCTTCTACTGCTAAGTTTATGGTAGCAATAGGAGTCTTAAACTCATGCGTCATGTTATTGATAAAATCAGATTTTATTTCTGAAATTTGTTTTTGTCTTATTAGTTGATAAATGGCACTCGTATAAGCTACAACAATGACCAAAGTAAATAGCAAAGACAAAATTGCCATAGGTAAAATTGTCTTGATTAAATATTTCTTCTTCGCTGGAAATGTGACTAACAGCGCAAAATTACTCTCCCCATCAGAATCTTTAAAAATTGGATACTTATAAAGTGTGCTGCTTTTTGCAAACTTGAATTTTCTAGATTTTACCTTAGTAGGTAAACTGCGGCTATAGATACCATATTCATACTCCGTATCTATGTTTCTATTTTTAAGCTCCATATCAAACAAAAGTTCTATCTCTTGTCTTGTGACCCGCTTATGAATAGGTCTAGTCTTTGCCTTTTCTTTGAAAACATCTTCCCAAGCTGCTTTTTCTATAGAAGTTAATCCACCAATTTTCTCAAGTTTTTGAATAGGTGTCAACATATTTGCTTTCCCGTCTAACCCATAATCTTCTTTGAAAATAGTTTTATTGCGAATACTCGTATAGTTTTTTAGAATGGTTGAATCCAATCCAAAACCAATATTATTATTGTCAAAGAACGTTGATGGCACATTGTAACTCTCTTCTAATATACCGTGTGAATAATACGTAATCTCATTAGAGTTCATATCTCTCTCCATGAAAAAGATATTCTTCAATAAGTCTGGGGCCTTTGCTTGCCCCCCCGCACTATCTCTAATTTTTAAAAGCTCGCTCGTATAATCTGCAAGCTCTCGCTTTTCAATTTTCTCTGTGACCTTATTTAAAATTTCGGTCACCATACTCGTAAACTGTTCCTCCTTATCTTCAACAGATTGTTTAATCCAATAGCCCTGAACAAAAATTATTCCTATTAGAGAAACACTCATTAAAATGACAAGAAGAATAAATAAGCGTCTATTCATTGCGGTAAAATTAAAAATTTAACAGATAGAAGTTAATGCGTTTAACCTAACCTTAACACAAATGTTAAAATTAAGATGTAAAAGAGGAAAATTTAAGAAGTTGTTTATGAATTTCAGCGACTAAAACAGTGGTTTTGTCTAATTCCAAATTATTAATCACATAATCAGACAAGGCAGCTTTCTTTTGATCTGGCCATTGGTTTTCTATACGCTCTTTTACTTTATCCGTAGAAATAGCATCACGCGAGGTAACTCTTTCTATTCTAATCTTTTCCGGCGCTGTGACCAATATTATTTTATCAAACTTATTTTGGGTGTCGTTTTCAAAAATAATAGCCGTTTCTTGAATAATGTACGCAGCTTTTTGCTGCGCTACCCAAGACATGAAATGTTGCCTTACAGCAGGGTGCACTATCGCATTTAATTGTGCTAATAAATCAGGGTCCGTAAAAATTTTATCGGCAATATAAGTTCTATTAAGCTTATGATCAATATACGACTCTGTTCCTAAAAGTTCTTTTATTTTAACCTTGAGAACTTCCGAAGTTACCATTAACTTTTTAGCTTCAATATCTGAGTTATATACAGGAACACCTAACGCGTGAAACATTTTTGCCACTGTAGTTTTGCCACTACCTATTCCGCCTGTTAGCCCTACAATCATTATTTCCGCTTTAAAATATACCGTACTTCATTAGACATTAAACGCACATCCTTTATCATCTCGGGAGCTGATACCAACTGTAATAGGATTCCGTTTTGAGCATTATCTTGAATAGTACTACAATCTGCAATAACCTTAAAATTTGACTCATGAAGGGTTTTAAGATCATCTATTTTTGCGCTACAAACAATCTTTACCGTATCTGGAAATAGTTTAATCTCAAAATCTTCTGGCGTATTAGTAACTGTAATAGGCACTTCAATTATTTTTTCCGAAAAGCGCACTACTTTTCCACTTACAAAAATACTTGTAGAAGCATATTTAATAGTTGAATTATTTTCAGGAATTTGCAACTGTAGTTCCTCTTTAAAATCTTCCGTAATATTATTGATCGTCTTTTCTTCTGTTTGAATACCCATTATAGTATCTAACATTGCTTCGGGTCCTTGAATTAGAATACTATCGGGCTGTATTACAATTTCTCCCTCTAACATGAAATTTTGAGAATAATCTACTTTTAAACGTTGCGTCACAGGGATTTTTTTTGTCTTTAATGAATAGATTTCTAAGACTATAGCATCATCTTCATCTACCCCCATAAACTCCATAGATTGTGGCAACTGCTTTTCTATTTGCAATTGATACCCACTCCTTGGCACAAAATAAGTTCCCTCTTCTTGTTGGGCTTTAGCTACATCTATAGTTACTGTTTTATTTTTAAAGCCAAAACCTAAAAATGTAAATCCACTAGCTTTTAGTTTTACATCTATATGATCTTTTGAAGCGCCCACAAACAAAAGACTGTCAGGAACATTCGTATACACCACATCAAACACAGCCCTACCTGTATAATCTTCAGAAAGTTTGTTTATAAACCAAGACATACTCGAAAAGAAAAGGAAAATCAAGAAGATTTTAACTTTTCTTTTTTGGAGGCTTTTCTTAATCCTTATCATTGCTTGCATTAGTTTTTGAAGAATAATTTAGGAAACAACTCTTCTGCTTTCTTTGAACTAAAGTTAAGCAACAATGTTGATTTTAAAAAACCATAACCATACCCTACAAATTGAATACTAACAGCTGCTAGCGAAAGTAAAGCTATCGCTACATTTTTATTTTTTAAAAGCGAATCTACAAATAACAAACAAAAGTAAAATAGGTAAAAATAGATCGGAAAATTAAACCCGATCAGAGCAAATAGTAAAGAGAACACAAAGCCCATGCAGAACACTGTAGGAAACCAATAAGTTATTTTTTTAGTTTCAGGATGCCACTTATTTAGAATAGGCCTTACCATCCCAAATTTATTTACTTGTATGTAAAATTTATTCCAATCTATTCGTCTTTTATGAAAAACATATGCTTCCGAAATTAGCTTGGTCTTAAAGCCATTATTCCAAATCCTTATCGTCAAATCTGGATCCTCTCCAGGATGTATATTTCCATAACCACCTGTAGCCTCGAACGCCTTCTTTGAAATCCCCATATTGAAACTTCTTGGCTGAAACTTACCTACAGCTTTCTTTCCTCCACGAATACCTCCGGTTGTTAAAAAGCTAGTCATAGCATAGTTAATAGCCTTTTGCACTAATGAAAAGCTTTCATGAGCTGCATCTGGACCTCCATAGCAATCTACATACTCTTTTTGGAGTGCTTTTTCTGCCTCCACTAAATACTGCGGCGGCAAAATACAATCAGAATCTAACACTATAAAATAATTACCACGGGCTTTACGCATGCCGAAGTTCCTAGAATCTCCAGGACCACTATTGGCTTTTTTAAGGTATGTAATGGCTAATTTATCTTCAAATGTGGCAATTACAGCTTCTGAACTACGTGTGGAGCCATCCTCTACAATAACAATCTCATAAGGTGTTTTATACGTTTGCAAGACCAAACTTTCTAACAACTCTTTAATCTCATTAGGCCTATTATACACAGGAACTATAAAGGAGAAATCTAATTTCATTTGAAATGACTATAAACATAAAAGCCACTCGCATATACGAATGGCTTTCGATTAAAAATCTAACTATTATTTGCTAAAATACTCTATAACTTCTTGACTAACTCCTGTGTTAGAGAAGCCTCCGTCATGAAATAAATTCTGCATAGTTACTTTCTTTGTTAAATCTGAAAACAAGGTAACTGTATAATCTGCACAATCTTGAGCAGTTGCATTCCCTAAAGGAGACATTTTTTCTGCATAACTGATGAAACCATCAAAACCTTTTACCCCTTGACCCGCTGTAGTTGGTGTTGGAGATTGAGAAATAGTGTTAACCCGAACTTTCTTTTCTTTTCCATAAAAATATCCAAAGCTACGTGCTACAGATTCTAAATATGCCTTATTATCAGCCATATCATTATAATCAGGGAATGTACGTTGTGCTGCCATATAAGTTAAGGCAACAATACTTCCCCATTCATTCATAGCATCTGCTTTATAAAGTGTTTGCATTACTTTATGAAAAGATAGCGCAGAAACATCCCAACCTTTAGCAGTGAAATCATATTTCTCATCTGTATACTTTCTTCCCTTACGAACATTCACAGACATTCCTATAGAATGTAAAACAAAATCTAACTTACCTCCTAAAATTTCGGTAGCCTTCTCTACTAAATTAGCTAAATCTTCTTCGCTAGTAGCATCTGCAGGAATAATTTCTGAACCTGTTTTTTCTGCAAGTGCATCTATTTGCCCCATTCTCATGGCGATAGGCGCATTGGTTAAGACAAAAGTTCCTCCTTCCGCATGAACGCGTTCTGCAGTCTTCCATGCAATTGAATTTTCATCAAGAGCTCCGAAGATTATCCCTCTTTTTCCTTTTAATAGGTTGTATGACATTTTATTTGTTTTAGTATTCGCTAATTAAATTCAAAGATATTAAAATTTGAATAGTTCGTTTATTTGAAATTTATTTATTTAGGACGATTTTCCAATCTAATTATCCTAATAATTGTTTTGCATGTGCTAGTGCAGATTCTGAAATATCTTTACCTCCTAACATTTCTGCGAGCTCTCTTATACGCTCTTCTGTTGTCAGTTTTTTCATTCTGGTATGTGTTACCATCCCTTGCTCTTCTTTGTATACTTTAAAGTGATGCTCCCCTTTAGACGCTACTTGCGGTAAGTGGGTAATAGAAAACACTTGCATTGTACCGCTCATTGCTTTCATTATATCTCCCATTTTACCCGAAATTTCACCAGAAACACCCGTATCTATTTCATCAAACATCATGGTTGGCAATTGCTCATACTTTGCTAAAATAGATTTGATTGTTAGCATTATTCGAGACAATTCACCGCCAGAGGCAACTTTCTTAAGGTCACCATAATTTGATCCTTTATTGGCAGCAAACAAGAACACTAGCTCATCTTTTCCTGATGCATTAAAAACAGTAGCGGCATTCACCTCAATTTTAAAAGTAGCACTTGGCATACCTAACTGCCCAAGACTTTCTAGCAGTTGTTTCTGCAACACAGGAATTACCTTGATTCTTTTATTTCTAATGGTTAAAGCAAGTTTATCTAAAGACTCCTCCTTTACTTTGAGTTCTTTTTCTTTTGCTTTAATATCAGATTCCACACTATCGGCAGCACTAACATTTTCTGATAACTTTTCTTTAATTTCAACCAATTCTTCTATTGTAGCTACACTGTGTTTCTTAAACAGATTGTATAGTAATTGAAGTTTTGTATTTACTTGTTCTAAAAGCTCTGGATTTGCTTCAGAATTCTCTTGAAGAAGTTGCAATTCCGATGAGATATCATCAACCTCTATAAAAACAGAATTAATACGCTCATTTAAGCCCACAAACTGTTGCCCAAATGCTGCCAATTTATTAGCTGCTAATTTAAGTTCTGTCAATAAGGTTACAATTCCTATTTGTTCGTCATTAAGCAAAGCATTTCCTTTAGAAAGATGCTCTTCAATAACTTCTACGTTATTTAATTGCTCATACTGCTCTTCTAACTCCTCTAATATTCCGGACTTTAAAGGCGCCGTTTCTAACTCTTTTAGCAGGTGACTATTATAATCGTATTCTTTCGTTGCATTTTCTTGAAATGCAATTAATTTCTTTAATTCCCTTTGTGTTTTTTGATAAGCAGATAAACCTTTTCCAAAATCTACCAATAGTTCTGCATTACCTGCAAGTGCATCAATTACTTTTAACTGAAAATCATTGTCTGCTAATTGCAAGGTTTGATGCTGAGAATGTATATCTATCAACCTATCACCTAGACTTGATAAGACACCTAAGGTTACTGGAGAATCATTTACAAATGCTCTAGATTTACCGCTAGGTAAAATTTCTCTTCGAATGATTGTTTTTTCTTCAAAGTCAAGATCTTCCGAAATAAAGAACTCTTTTAAATGATATTTTTTAATATCGAAAGTAGCTTCTATAATGCACTTTTGTGTTTCATCACGAAGAGCGCTTAAGTCTGCTCTTTTTCCTAAAACAAGCCCTAGGCCTCCTAATAGAATAGACTTTCCTGCTCCTGTTTCTCCTGTGATGATGGTAAAACCATCATTGAAAGTAACATTTAAAGTATCTATTAAGGCGTAATTCCGTATTGATAGTGAGTTCAGCAATTCTAAAAAAATTTAGTGCTGTAAAGATAATTTATATTCTTTGAGTTTGAAACTATTAAGCAGCAACGATACAATTTTATTGCATCGCATTATAATTTAATTCAGGAGATTTAATAGGTAATTGAATTCCAAGTACTTGAATACAATGGAGCTATGCGAGCAAGTGTCTCTTTAAGCTGCACAATATCTACTTTCGGTCCGTCTGAAAAAACATTTTTAATTTCTTCGGATTTGGCGTCAAAAAAGGTCTGTATAAGAAAAGCGTTAGGTCTACGCTTTACTAAAGTCTCTAACAACCTCATAGTTCCAGAAATAACTTGCTTACCAGTACTATTATTATCTGCTAAGATATCCATTCCTTTTCTATGGTAATTATACATAGCTACTCTGTACTCTTTAAAGGTGTTAGACAATAAATTATCTACCAATTCAAAACGCGTACGTTCACTAGCATCTTGACTCCATCCAGCCGCATTACTTCCTTGTGCTTGCGTTACGATATTTTGAGCCTTTCTATAAAAATCTGTTCCACCTTCCAATTCAAATGTATCTGCATCGATACCCAACATGATATATACGTAGTAAGCTACCACACTAACCAAGTTAGAGTCGTATACATTTTCATTATAGACCAATGGTTGAAACTCAGTATATTCAAAGTTTAATTCGTTGTCTTTGTAATTGAAAATAGGACTGTCATAAGACGTATTAAAAATAGGCCGCGAAGATTGCAATTGAATACTTGCTTTAAATTTATTACTTTGATATTCAGAAACCGTAATAAACATACGTGCATTTAATTTCTCTACTTCTTTATAGGTTCTGTTCGTCCATTTTGTCTTGTTAACAAAATCATTTAACGAACGCTCTAGAGTTTTAAAAATTTGTTGATTTGTTTGCCCTACTTGGTCTGAGTTTATTGTAACTACAGCATTTAATTCCTGAGCTCCACCAAAGAATGGAACAAGTAAAACGATCAATAGAAAAAGAAAATTACGCATGTAACCTGTTCATTATTTCATTCATGATATCCTTGGCAACGTCTGCCTTGGTTTTTAGTTCAAACGCTTTAATCGTAGAATTCTTATCTATGAATGATATTTTATTTGTTTTCTTTCCAAAACCAGCACCAGAATCGTTTAAAGAATTAAGAACAATAGCATCCAGATTCTTACGGATCAGCTTTCCTTTTGCATTTTCTATCTCATTTTCTGTTTCTAGAGCAAACCCCACTAAAAACTGATGTGTTTTTTGTTGCCCCATTGAAAATAAGATGTCTTTATTTTTAACCAATTCAATGCTTATATCTTCTGCTTTCTTTTTAATTTTTTGCGTTGCTACAGTTTTCGGCTTGTAATCTGCTACTGCTGCTGCTGCTATCGCAATAGTTACCTTCTCAAAATGTTTATGTACTTCTAGATACATTTCTTCTGCAGAAACTACCCGAATTAGCTCAATTAAATCATGAGAGACCTTCAAATGAGAAGGACCAGATACTAAAATAACTTCTGCCCCTAAATTTGCTGCAGCTTTTGCTATTTCAAAACCCATTAATCCTGAGGAGTGATTTCCAATAAAACGCACTGGATCTATAGCCTCGTATGTAGGACCTGCCGTTACTAAAACTTTCTTACCACGCAAAGGCAATCCTTTTACCACATAGTCTTTTAAGAAAGACACAATCGCTTCTGGCTCTGCCATCCTTCCTTCTCCGTGTAAACCACTGGCCAGTTCACCAGAAGTAGCAGGAATCATAATATTACCGTAAGCCTGTAATTTTTCAAAAGACGCTTTAGAAGACGGATGTACATACATATCTAAGTCCATTGCTGGAGCAAAAAAAACAGGACATTTTGCAGATAAATAAGTTGCTAAAAGCAAATTATCACAGGTACCATTAGCCATCTTAGAAAGCGTATTGGCTGTAGCAGGAGCTACAATCATATAATCTGCCCACAGCCCCAATTCTACGTGATTATTCCAAGAAACAGTATCATCTTCCTTATTTACAAAAGAAGACAGTACGGGATTTTTAGATAAGGTAGAAAGCGTAAGTGGAGAAACAAAAGAGCTGGCGCTATCTGTCAAAATCACTTTGACATTAGCACCAGCTTTAATAAGTAAGCGGACTAAAAAAGTTGTTTTGTAAGCGGCAATACCCCCAGTAATTCCTAAAAGGATGTTTTTTCCGCTCAACATGACATGTTACTTTAAGTCTTTCGCTGTATTTCTGTAATAGATTTTATCATCTAACCATTCCGTTACTGCTAACGCATGTGGCTTAGGTAATTTTTCATAAAACTTAGACACTTCAATTTGCTCCTTGTTTTCAAAAACTTCTTCTAAACTATCACTATAGGTTGCAAACTCTTCTAACTTTTCTAGTAACTCTTTTTTAATCTCTGAGTTAATCTGAACAGCTCTTTTAGAAGCTATAGAGATTGCTTCATAAATGTTTCCAGTAGGAGCATCAAATTCATTCTTATTGATAGTCACTGTAGAAACAGGAGCTTTTGAATTTTTTAAATCGTTCATGTTCATAATAAAACCTGTTATTTATTTGGAATAATTTTCTAATTCTTTTTCAATTTTCTCCATCAAATTAGCCGCATCTTTTTCATATTGCGTTTGTGGAAAATTCTTTTTTAAAGTACTATATGATGCCTTTGCATCTTGTAAACGTTGCTTCTTTTTTTGCTCTGTACTATTCAACGCTAAATTAGTTAACGCTTTCATCTTATAAAATAGTGCATCTTCTTTGTAAATAGATCCTGGAAAATCCAAAATAAAGTTATCCATTGCTGCTGCTGCAGAGATAGAATAGTCCAATGTGTAATATTGTCCTAATTTCGTAAACTGCTTACCAATCTCAATTGCTTTAAGCTCTTTTTTCTCCGTAAGGTCTTTAGCCATTTGATTGGCCTCTGGCATAAATTCTGACTCCGGGAACGTATTAATAAAGGTTTGTAACTTCTGTAATGCTTTATCTGTATCTGTTTGATCTAAAGAATAGTCAGGAGATAACATATAATAGCTCTTTGCTACTAGAAAACCAGACTCTTGTGCCTTATCACTTTTAGGATACGATTTTAAGAAACGTTCAAATTGATATCCTGCTGTATTGTAATCTTTAATCTGATAGTAAGAATCTGCTAAGAAAAACATCACACGCTCGCCTTGAGGTTTCCCTATATATTTAGGCGTAATTTGTTCTAACAACCTGTTAGCACGCTTAAAATCTTTGGCTTCATAAAACTTCTCAGCCATATCATACTTTGCTTTAACATCATCATTCTTAAGCACTTTTTGGTACTCACTACAAGAACTTAAGACAAGCGTTAAAACTAAGAGACTTAAAAAAGGTCGCATTTTTCTAAACATTCTGCAAAATTAGTTATTCTTAATGGATTTAAAAAACATTTTCTATCGCTAAAATAACCTGCAGTATACCTTTTACAAATGTTTTGGCTAACTTTTAACTTAAAATTAGAGTTCCGACTGTTTTTTTTAGGCAGAAACCTTTACAACCGTACTTAAGAAATTTGCTATTTTTTGTTTTAAATCCGTGCTCGCTTCTATCAAAGGTAAACGCACAGCCGCTTTACAAATTTGTAAAGTTTCAAAAATAGATTTAATTCCGGCAGGATTCCCTTCTTCAAAAATCAAAGTCATACCCAGTTCCATTTGATGATGCAATTCATAGGCGTTACCAACTTTACCTTCTAAACCTAATTTTATCATTTTAGAAAATTCATTAGGTAACCCTTGACCAATCACAGAAATTACTCCTGCTCCACCGGCTAGTACGGTAGCCAAAGCGGTACTATCATCTCCAGAGATTACCAGAAAATCTTCCGGCTTGCCTTTGATAATTTCATTGATTTGAACCATGTCACCGCAAGCTTCTTTTATCGCAACAATATTTTCAAAATCGTGCGCTAGTCGCAATGTTGTTGCAGCCGTCATATTACTTCCTGTTCTACCAGGAACATTATAGACTATTATAGGCTTAGGAGAGGCTATAGAAATAGCCTTAAAGTGCTGATAAATACCTTCCTGCGTTGGTTTATTATAATATGGAGAAACAGATAATATAGCCTCAAAATCAGATAAATCTATAGTTTTAAGTTCTTCAACTACCGCAAATGTATTGTTCCCACCTACTCCTAAAACTAATGGCAACCTCCCAGCATTAGTCGTTACCACAGTTTGTATTACCAGCTGCTTTTCTTGCGCACTCAATGTAGCGGTTTCTGCAGTAGTTCCTAAAACTACTAAATAATCAATACCACCCGTAATACTATATTCTACTACCCGCTGTAAACCCGCTACATCGATAGAAAAATCTTCATTAAAGGGAGTTATCAATGCTACTCCTGTGCCAAACAAATTCTTCATACTATTCTATTTCCTTAAATATTTTAAGGTACTTTTTTAATTCCTCTTTAAATAATCCAAAATTTGAAATAGGCGTTTGCAAGATAAGATCGTTCAATTTGTGATCTACGCTACCAAAACCTACTCTAATTCTTGCTTTTGTTTTTAATGTCATTAATTGCAATAGCAATTGTTCTTCCGAATAATAATTTAACAACAGATCATATTCCCTGCTAAAAAACTCTAAAGCATATCCATTTTCTATTGCTCCATTCCAACCTAAATCCTTATCCGAAAAAATAGGTGTTGCATAAGGTGAATTTTTGTCATAAAAATTTTTGTACCCAATAATTTTCACCGAATTAGGCCTTAGCTTGAATTCATCTACCAATTGGTAAAACAAACTCGCATCCTCGAACTTATCTAAATCTACTATACAACCTACAGAAGCTATTCCATGTCCTTTTTTAACATTCTCTAAAGGGCCTGACAATAGCTGCTTTACGTGCTTTCTAGCAGATTTAAGTTTTAATTTTTGTTTTAAAGCTTTTAAAAACATGTATTTTTACATTTGTACAAATGTAAATAATATTCACAGCAATTATAACACGAAGATACATACTAAAATGATTTTAAAAATTAAACAAATTGTTATAATTATAACAATCACTTGTTTCTTTTCCTGTAAACAAGAAAAACCTGTGCTTACCGAAATCTCGGGAAAAAAAATCGCTGTCTCAGACACCCTTATTGCAACGGATAGTATTGAAGCATTTGTAGCTCCATACAGAAATAGAATTAATGAAATTTTAGATAGTACCATAGCCTATGCTCCAAAAGACATCACAAAAAATGATGGCATTTTAAACACCACAGCGGGGAACTTAATGGCCGATGCTGTTTTAGAATTAGCAGGACCAATTTTCAAATCTAGAACAGGCAGCTCTTTAGATTTTGTTTTATTAAATCATGGAGGAATTAGAAGTATTATTTCTGCTGGAAACGTTTCTGCAAGAACAGCTTATGAAATTATGCCTTTTGAAAATACCATTGTCGTTGTAGGTTTAAAAGGAGATGCTATTCTCGAAATGGTAGACTACCTCATAAAAGCAAAGCGACCACATCCTCTAGCCGGAATTCAAATTATCTTAAATAAAGATGATACTATAAATACTATTAAGATACAAGGAGAAGATTTTGATGAAAATAAAACCTATTATGTAGGGACTTCTAACTATTTAGTAAATGGAGGTGACCGCATGGATTTCTTTAAAAAGAAATTAACCTTTACAGAGACTGATTATCTCATACGAAATATCATGATTGATTATTTTACAAAAAAAGATACCATTGCTCCAATAACTGATGATCGATTTATAAAATTAGACTACTAAATCATGGATAGAAGAAAATTTATTACCAATACTACAGCAACATCTGCATTTATAGGACTGGGTGGTTTGACGCTAAATTCTTGTGGCCTAGATACAAAAAAGAAGATCACCATTCTACATACTAATGACGTGCATAGTCATATTGATAGCTTTCCAAGTTCACATTCTGAATTCCCTGGTCTTGGTGGCTTAGCTAAACGTGCAACCTTAGTAAATAACATCCGAAGAGAAAACCCTAATACCTTACTTTTTGATGCAGGAGATATTTTTCAAGGAACCCCTTATTTTAATTTTTATGGTGGCGAATTAGAGTTTAAACTAATGAGCATGCTTAAATATGATGCTGCTACAATAGGAAATCATGATTTTGATAATGGTATAGACGGCCTTTTTGCACAATTACCACACGCTAAATTTAAATTACTTAGTGCCAATTATGATTTCACCAATACCACCATGCAAGGCTTCACCAAACCTTACGACATCTACACGGTAGACGGTATCAAGATTGGCGTTTACGGCTTAGGAATAGAATTAGACGGATTAGTTACCAAAAGGCTTTTCAAGGAAACAACGTACTTAAACCCCTATGAGATTGCTTCTGACACGGAAAGAATCCTAAAAGAAGAAGAGGCTTGCGATATCATTATATGCTTGTCTCACTTGGGATACCAATACGACACAGATAAACCAGACGATCTTAAATTAGCTGCAAAAACAAAATACACCAATCTTATTATTGGTGGCCATACCCATACCTTTCTAGACAAACCAACTGTTGTAAAAAACAGTCTGCAAGAAGATATATTAGTGAATCAAGTAGGATGTTTTGGCATCAATTTAGGTAGAATTGATTTCTACTTAGATAGCCATAAAAATATGGCTGCAGACGGCATCAGTATTACGGTTTAAAAAACTCAATAGCATGATTTTTCTAAGAACAGACGCATCAAATAAAGATTTTTTAAAATTAATTGAAGCTTTAGATGCTTATCTTAAAATTACAGACGGAGAGGAGCATGATTTTTACAATCAATTTAATGGAACAGATCATTTAGATAACATTCTTGTAGTTTATGAGGATGATCTTGCAATAGGCTGTGGTGCTATCAAGCACTTTGACGAAGCTACTGTAGAAATTAAGCGAATGTATGTAAAGCCAGCATACAGAGGAAAAGGCCTAGCTTCTAAAATTTTGAAGGAGCTCGAACAATGGAGTCGAGAATTAAAATACACATCCATTATTTTAGAAACAGGTACTAGGCAAGTAGAAGCTGTTGCGCTTTATCATAAAAACAAATACACGACCATACCTAATTATGGCCCTTATACCGATGTAAAAAATAGTATTTGTTTTAAAAAAATTCTCTAAATGCCATCCCTAAAAAAAGTATCGATTGCCCTTAAAGCAACAAATTTAAATACCAAAAAATCTTAAAGTAGATTGTAATTATATTTTTTTGGCATCATCTTTGTATTAGGATAAAGTATTAATAATTAAATTTTTAACATGAGTAAAGGAACAGTAAAATTCTTCAATGACACCAAAGGTTTTGGTTTTATTACTGAAGAAGGTGTAGACAGAGATCACTTTGTACACATTTCTGGATTAATCGATGAAATTCGTGAAGGCGATGTAGTTGAATTCGATCTAGAAGAAGGTAAGAAAGGTTTAAATGCGGTAAACGTAAGAGTACTATAATATATACTTTCTAGAATTTACAAGGTCCCATTCATTTATTTGAATGGGACCTTTTTTTATGCCCAAGCCGCAATCGTTAGTCCCTTTTATTTCTTTTTGAGTATATTGACAAAGTTAAAACCATTAACAAATTAATATAAATCACTAAACACATTAATTATGAAAAAACTTATTGCAGAGTTTATTGGAACCTTTTGGCTCGTTTTAGGCGGGTGCGGTAGTGCCGTACTAGCTGCTGGTATCCCTGAAATTGGTATTGGCCTTGTGGGCGTTGCTTTAGCATTTGGACTTACCGTTTTAACTGGTGTCTATGCCTTGGGTCATATTTCTGGCGGACACTTTAATCCCGCAGTATCTATTGGACTTTGGGTTGGTGGCCGTTTCGAGGCCAAAGAGCTACTCCCTTATATAATATCACAAGTTTTAGGTGGTATTGCAGGAGCAGGAATACTCTATTTGATTGTAAGCAACCAGGCTAGCTTTTCTGGATATTCTCAAGCTGGTGACTTTGCGACTAACTTTTATGGTGTCGAGCAATATGGCCATACTTTTAACATGACAGCTGCTTTAGTAACTGAAGTAGTTATGACCTTTATGTTTCTTATCGTTATTTTAGGAGCTACGCACAAAAATGCCTCTCCTGGTTTTGCAGGGCTAGCTATTGGTCTAGCATTGACATTAATTCACTTAATTAGTATTCCCGTTACAAATACTTCTGTAAACCCTGCTAGAAGCACTGCTCAAGCACTATTTGTTGGCGCTGAAGCTATGGGACAATTATGGTTGTTTTGGGTAGCACCCATTGTTGGTGCTATTTTAGCAGGACTACTCTATAAGTTTATAGCTCCGAATAAATAAACGAAGCTAATTACATAAAATAAAGAGACCCATGCGAATACACATGGGTCTCTTTTTATGTTAAAATTTCTTCTACAATTTCTTGTAACTCTTCCTCTAAACTTACTTGAGGATAAGATACACCTGCTTGCCGATACCAAAACCCTGCATTAAATTCATCACCTTCTTTTCGATGTAAATAAGCATGAATTAAACTTCCTAAAGGAGTATTTAAATCTTGCGCTATGGCATGAGATTTTTGCCAATCGCCTTTAGCATCAAACCACATGGCCTTTAATCCTTCAGGCCAATTCTTGTCTGGAGCCTTATTTTCTAAAGTATATGTGAAATCTGTGTAGTTTACGGGTATCATTTTGCTAGTTTTTTTACTAATTTACCAACGGTTAAGCCTTGAGCAACAATAGAGAAAACCACGACAACATAAGTAATCACCAAGAATAGATCTCTATTCATTTCATCCGATAACCCTAAGGCTAAAGCTATAGAAATACCTCCTCTTAAACCTCCCCAAGTCATAATTAAATTAGTGTTGGGCACAAAGTTTAGTTTCTTTTCAAAAATCCGTATAGGCAACACTAAAGATATATAACGGCATACTAATATAATTGGTATTGCCAGTAGCCCTGCTATTATATAATTGATATTAAAAGTCAATACCAACATTTCCATCCCAATTAAAACAAACAATAAAGTATTCAATAGAATATCTATTAATTCCCAGAACTTATCGACATAGGTTTCTGTTATTTCAGACATAGAACTATCACGTAAGGTATCATTACCTACAACCAAACCTGCTGTAACCATTGCTAGTGGCGCTGACAAATGCAATTTTTGTGCAATAACCGTTCCTACCATCACCGTCGCTAAAGTGATGATGACCTCAATATCATAATCATCTATAGAACGCATTAAGCGGTAAGTAACCCACCCTAAAAATAAGCCTAACAAGATTCCGCCAATTACCTCTACTCCAAATAATTCTACGACATCTAAAGCTGTAATTGTTTCTGTAGACGGACTTGCAAATTGATAAATAGTTAAGAACACTACTACTCCCACTCCATCATTAAATAGCGATTCTCCAACAATTTTGGTTTCTAATTGTTTAGGTACTCCTGCTTTTTTTAATATGCCGAGTACGGCAATAGGATCTGTTGGTGATATTAAAGCACCAAACAATAAACAATGTACATATTCTACATCTAAACTCAATAGTTGGAGCAGATAGAATACTACAGTTCCTACTAGAAAGGTAGATACTAAAACTCCTAAGGTGGAAAAGAGCAGTATTGGTCCTCTTTGGACCTTTAATTGTTCAAAATTGGTATGTAATGCCCCTGCAAAAAGCAAAAAACTTAGCATCACATCTAACAAAACGGACTTAAAATCTATTTTAGTGATGATATACTTCTCCGCATTTAATAAGGTATCGTCAAAATAGCTCAAGCCAAAAACCGCTAGTGTAAATACAATAGTAATCAACATTAACCCTATGGTATTAGGGAGTTTAAAAAAACGAACGTTGATATAGCCAAATAAGGCCGATAGAAATACTAAAATGGCTATAATTACAAAATAATCCATAAATCAGTTTGGTTTAGATGTTTTGCAAAAATGCGATAAAACAAGAAAGAATAATAATCCAAAGACCAAAAAAGTCTTTTTATACGAGTATTACCTATTAAACCTACCAGTTGTATTCCCTTCTAAGATACCCATCACCTCTTTTACCGTGGCAAAATTAACATCCCCTTCATACGTATGCTTTAAAGCACAAGCAGCGCTAGCAAACTCCATCGCCTTAAAATCATCAAATTCTTGCAATCCATAAATTAATCCTGCAGCAAAAGCATCTCCAGTACCGATTCTGTCTACAATATGAGTAATATCCAAATCTTCTGTTTCCCTAAACTCTTTTCCATTCCACATTCTAGCTCTTATTTTGTGCCAAGAAGAATTTAAAGAAGTTCTAATTTTATCAAAAACCTTCTCTATTGAAGGAAAACGCTCCATTAACTGTTTGCTTGCCGCAATAAAGTCTTCATTGGTATAATTAAATGTAGTTCCTAAAACTTCATTCATCTCATTAATACCTCCAATAAAAATGGTAGAATACTCCAACAATTCTGAAAGTATTTCTTTGGCATCGCTGCCATATTTCCACAAACCGCTTCTATAAGTAGGATCTGCTGTGATAGTGATGCCCTTTTTTTTAGCTAAAACTAAGCCTTCTCGTAGCGTTTCATACCCTCCTTGACATAAGGCTGGCGTAATTCCAGTCCAATGAAACCAAGAGCCATTTTCTAAAGAAGATTCCCAATCTACCATAGACGGCTGAATTTCCGAAAATGAAGAATGAGATCTATTGTAAGAAATGGAACTAGGTCTCATAACCGCACCCACCTCAAGAAAATAAACTCCCAAAGGTCTACTGGAACGCACGATAGAAGATGTATCTACATCAAATTTATTCAAGTATGATATGGCAGTATCTCCAATAAAATCGTTAGAAATACAGCTTATATGTTTTACTTTTCCACCGAAGTTAGCAATAGAAATCCCTACATTAATCTCTGTTCCTCCAAAATAAAATTCCAACGTATTAGATTGTATAAACTTTTTATTCCCTTCTGGCGATAAACGCATTAGTACTTCTCCGAAAGTTATTGTTTGACTCATTGCGAAAACGTTTGATGAATTGTAAAATTAAATAAGAAATTGGCTTTTTTAACACAAAAGATGAATTAATAACAAATGTTCTCGTAATTGACTCATAACAACACATCCATGTAACCCTAGATGAATTGAGTTAGTTATTTAATTTTTTAAGTTACCCAAGTTTAGCCTCTAAAAGTACCTTGCGGTATAACTTAAAAACAACACATTATGAGAGGTCTTCTTTGGTTAGTAGCCGTAATTTGTATTATCGTATGGCTTTTGGGAATGTTAGGAGTCGTACCTGGAATTGGAACTAATAGTTTAATTCATATTCTTATTGTAATTGCAGTAATTGTAATTCTCTACAATATAATTTCAGGAAGAAAAGTATTATAAAAATTGCCGTGAAAAGGAAATAAATAAAAAAGTCAGTCTTTACTTAGACTGACTTTTCTATTTCTACTATAATTTAAGCTTTAAGAATCCAAGAGGGCTAGAAAATCATCTTCTGTGATAATGGCTACCCCTAAATTTTCTGCTTTAGTTCGTTTACTCGGCCCCATTTTATCTCCGGCTACTAAAAAAGTAGTTTTGGAAGATACCGATGACCCTACTTTACCACCATTGTCTTCAATAAGTTTTTTAAGCTCATCCCTACTTACTTTTTCAAAAACACCAGAAACCACAAAGGTTTGTCCTTTTAATTCTTCTGTCTGGTTTTCTAATTTTTCAGCAGATAATTCAAATTGTACACCATAACTTTTTAAACGCTCAATAGTTTCCTGATTGGTTTCATTTTGAAAAAACTCAACCACACTAGTAGCAATACGCTCTCCAATTTCATCAACTTTCACCAACTCTTCTACTGATGCAATTTTCAAAGCATCCATATTTTTGTAAGCTTTCGCCAATTTTTTAGCCACAGTTTCACCTACAAACCGTATACCTAATGCAAAAAGCACACGTTCAAAAGGGATGTTAACAGACGCTTTAACTCCGTTAATCAAATTCTCTGCAGACTTCTCTGCCATACGCTCTAAGGGCATTACTTGAGCTTTGGTTAGCGTATATAAATCGGCATAATTTTTAATCAGTTGCTCCTTATACAGCAACTCTACCGTTTCACCTCCCAGACCTTCAATATCCATTGCTTTACGAGAAATGTAATGTTGAATTCTGCCCGTTATTTGAGGAGGGCATCCGTAGAAATTAGGGCAATAATGCTTTGCATCGCCCTCAGTACGTTCTAAAACCGTATTACATTCTGGGCAATGCTCTATATATTTTGTTGGTTCAGAATTTTCTGGTCTTTGTGCAAAATCTACACCTATAATTTTTGGAATAATTTCTCCCCCTTTTTCCACAAAAACGGTATCTCCTTCACGAATATCAAATTTTGCAATTTGATCAGCATTGTGTAAAGAAGCTCTTTTTACCGTAGTTCCGGCTAAAAGAACAGGGACTAAATTAGCTACTGGCGTAATGGCTCCTGTTCTACCTACTTGATACGTAATCTCATTTAAAAGAGTGGAAACCTGCTCTGCCTTAAATTTATAAGCCATGGCCCAACGCGGAGATTTAGAGGTATACCCTAACTCTTCTTGATGCTGTAGGTTATTTACTTTTATTACCACCCCATCCGTTTCATACGGCAATTCATGTCTATGAATATCCCAATATTCTACAAAAGCCATTACTTCATCTGTAGATGTACAAAGCTTTGCAACCGTTGGCACTTTAAACCCCCAAACCCTAGCCTTTTCTAACATTTGAAACTGAGATTCTATACCGGTTTTTTCTCCTACAATGCCATAAAGTAAACACTCTAAAGGCCGTTGCGCCACTAGCGCACTATCTTGAAGTTTTAAACTCCCAGAGGCTGTGTTTCTTGGATTCATATATGGATCTTCCCCATTTTCTATACGTTCCGCATTCATTTTTGCAAAGCCTTCAAATGGTAAAACAATCTCACCACGAATATCAAACTTAGGCGGATAATCGCCTTTTAATTGTAAAGGAATTGATTTTATCGTCTTTATATTATTCGTCACATCATCACCTTGAAAACCATCTCCACGTGTCAATGCCCGAACCAACTGTCCGTTTTCATAAGTGATACTAATTGATGCCCCGTCATACTTAAGCTCACACGTAAATTCTACAGGAACATCCCCTAAATTACGCTGTATACGTTTTTCCCAATCTTCTAAATCCTCTTTGGAGTAACTGTTGTCTAAAGAATACATGCGACTCTCATGCACCACGGTATTAAAGTTTTTGGTTACCATACCACCCACACGTAAGCTTGGCGATGTAGCATCATAAAACTCCGGGTGTTTCGCTTCCAAATCTTGCAATTCTTTTAATTGCATGTCAAATTCATAATCAGATATCGTTGGCGTATCTAGTACGTAATAATTGTAATTATGTTCTCTAAGTGCTAACCTTAGTGCTTCTATTTTTTGCTTACTATCCATTTAAAAAGATGGGTTATTTTAATTCTTTATTCCTTTCAACATTCGGTCGTTCCCAAATATATCTTGTCGCAGTGTAATATCAGAAAAATTATGAGTTTCTAAAAGAAGTTCTGTTTCTTTCCCTAAATATTGATTAATCTCAAAATATAAACTACCTTTTTTTACAAGGTTATGAGCTGCAATAGCCGTGATTTTATTATAAAAAACTAACGGATTATCATCTGCAACAAACAATGCCAATGCTGGTTCATGTTTTAGTACATTTTCATGCATTGCTGCCTTTTCTAGTTCCCGTACATAAGGCGGATTTGATACTATAATATCAAAATCTTCATCTAGTGTCGCTATTTCCAAAATACTATCCTTTATAAACTGAATAGAAACTTTATTCAAAACGGCGTTTTGCTTAGCAACTGCAATAGCTTTTTCTGAAACATCTAATGAATACACTTCTGCATTTGGCAAGTACTTTGCTAAAGCAATAGGTATACAACCACTTCCTGTACCTATATCTAGTATTTTTAATTTAGATTGATGATCTTTGATATCGTCGAGAATCCACCGCACCAATTCTTCCGTTTCTGGCCTTGGAATAAGCACATCTTCATTCACGATAAATTCCATCTCCATAAATTCTGTGCTACCAGTAATATATTGAACAGGTACCTGAAGCCTTAATTTACTCAAAGCTTCAAACAATGGAGACTCTTCTTCTTTAGTTATAATTAGATGAGGCTCCATTGCTAGGACAAAGCGTTGCAACCCTAGATAATGTTCTATAAGTATATAAAAAAAGCTATTTACTTCTTCCTTTTGATATAAAGCATCAAGCTCTTGGTGAAATATATTTTTAATTTCTTTTAAAAGCATTCTTGTTATTTTAAGTCTTTCAACATCCAAACAGGGCAAGAATAATGACCTGTATTCCCCATGGGAGCTTCTAAATATTCAAAGCCAGATTTCTGATACAATTTTTGTGCAGCCTTCATAAATGGCATGGTTTCTAAATACATTTTATCAAAACCATATTCTTTCGCTCTCGCTATACAAATATCAATCATCTGTTTACCTACTCCTTTTCCTCTTGCTTCTTCTAAAAAGTACATTTTCTGAAGCTCACATACATTCCCTTCATAATTCTCTAATTGCGCAACGCCACAACAACCAATCACCTTATCATTTTCTTCCACCACAAAATAGGTAGCTTTTGGAACATTATAATTCTCAAACATATGATCCAAGGCCTTATCTTCATAAGCTGTCCCTACTTTTGGCACTCCTAAATCTACCAACACCTTCCTAACAACTTCTGCTACAGCCGAATTATCTTTTTGTTGAATTTCTCGAATTATAATACTTCCCATAATTTCTTAAATCGATATCTATTTAATATCCTATTTTTGCGATGTGAAGATACATGAATTTTATATTTTACGCTGCATTCAAATTGCCCAAAACGGATTAGGCACTACAGCTCCTAACCCAATGGTTGGAGCCGTTGTTGTTCATAAAAATAAAATTATTGGAGAAGGATACACCAGCCCTTACGGAGGCTCTCATGCCGAAGTAAATGCCATTAACTCCGTCAAAGATAAAAGCCTACTTAGCGAATCCACTATTTACGTGACGCTTGAGCCATGTTCTCATTACGGAAAAACGCCCCCTTGTGCGGACTTAATCCTAAAGCACCATATTAAAAATGTGGTGGTTGGGCTGTTAGACCCTCATGAAAAAGTTGCTGGTCAAGGTATACAAAAACTAAGAAATGCGGGCTGCCACGTAACTGTTGGTGTTTTAGAAAAAGAATGTCGCGAACATCATAAGCGTTTTTTGACATTTCAAGAAAAGAAAAGGCCTTATCTTATTTTAAAGTGGGCAGAAACTAGAGATGGTTTTATAGCACCAGCCCCCCACTTAAGAGCAGAAGAAAAACAAGCTTTTTGGATTACCAACCCATATTCTAGACAACTTGTACACCAATGGCGCGCAGAAGAACAGGCCATTTTAGTAGGTACCAATACCGTACTGGCCGATAATCCAAAATTAAGCGTACGTAGCTGGACGGGACGCAACCCAACACGCATAATAATAGATAGAGATTTAAAGATTGATGCTAACTATCATGTGTTAGACAAAACCGTAAAGACGATTGTATTTACGGCCGTTTCAGATAAAACTAAATACAAACCGGATGTGGCGTACCTCTTAATTGATTTTTCTAAAGAGATAGCTGCACAAATCTGTGAAGCACTATACCTGCAAAATATACAAAGCATCCTTATTGAAGGAGGCCAACGCACCTTACAAACTTTTATTGACGAAAATCTATGGGATGAAGCTCGTGTTTTTATAGGAAATTCCACGTTCAAAAACGGCATAAAAGCACCTTCGCTCGTCGGTACTTTAAAAGAGACTAACACATTAGACCAAGACATTTTAAACCTATATTACAATGATTAAAAACATCATTTTTGATTTTGGAGACATTTTCATCAACCTAGACAAACCTGCTGTCTTTAAAGCTCTTGCAAACGTTGGTTATACAGAAGTTACTCCTGAATTAGATGACATTTTCAAAGCCTACGAAATGGGCTTAATGACTTCTGAGAATTTCATTCTAAAGTTAAATGAGATTTTCCCAAGTGCTATACCCAAAGAACTAAAAGATGCTTGGAACAGTATCCTCCTTGATTTTCCAGAAAACAGATTGTTATTTTTAGAGCAATTAGCGGCAGAAAAAAAATACCGCCTATTTTTATTGAGCAATACAAATGAAATTCATATAGATTATGTGATTAACGCAATGGGTGAAGCTCAATTTAATAGATTTAAAGATTGCTTTGAAAAGTTTTACCTTTCTCACGAAATTAAACTTAGAAAACCCAACAAAGACATTTATGAGTTTGTACTGAATGAAAACAACCTTATTGCCGAAGAAACTTTCTTCGTAGATGATACTCAGGAAAATACAGCTGCTTCGGCAGCTTTGGGAATTAAAAGTTGGAATTTACTGGTAGGAAAAGAAGATATTATACAATTAAAAACCAAGTTGTAAATGATAGACTTAATATTATGCATACTATTTTCTAGTTCGCTATTTGTGATTTTCAAACTTTATAACACGTATAAAGTTCAGACACTTTTTGCTATTATCACTAACTATTTTGTTGCAGGTATTTTTTCTACATTTTTTTACGAAGAGAGCATTCAGTTATCTTCAATACCAGAGAAAAGCTGGTTTTTACCCACGGTTAGTTTAGGGTTTTTATTTATTACCGTTTTTTATATTACGGCAAGGACTTCACAAGAAATAGGCGTTTCCGTAGCTTCTGTAGCTTCAAAAATGTCTTTAGTCATTCCTGTTCTTGCAGGCGTAATGCTTTACAAGGAAGAATTAGGGGGTATCAAAATTATCGGAATTGTTTTAGCTTTAATTGCCGTTTATTTCTCTTCACTAAAAAACCGCACCATTACAGTAAAAACAGGAACACTAGTACTCCCCTTGCTGTTATTTATAGGTTCTGGGCTGGTAGATACTAGTATAAAATACATACAAACCACCTTTGTTCCCAAGCATGAATTTCCTTTGTTTAGCACAGTTGTATTTTCCTCCGCAGGCATATTTGGTGTGCTTTTTATCCTCATTCGGTCTTTTAAAATACCTCTAAAAATAAATTACAGAAATATTTTGGGGGGAATTGTTTTGGGAATTTTCAATTATTTAACCCTGCACTTTTTACTACGTGCGTTACAAAATGATTTCTCTGACAGCTCTTCCATTTTTACTATAAATAATGTCGCAACCGTATTGTTTTCAACGCTTTTAGGAATTTTATTATTTAAGGAAAAATTGATTCCTAAGAACTGGATTGGAATAGGATTGGCCGTAATTAGTATCATATTAGTAGCTTTGTTTTAATGGAAACACACTCAGACACCTACAAAACACTTTCAAAACCATCCGATGAAATTCTTTTTAAAGAGAAAAAAAGTAAGTTTTACGGTTACGCATTTCCGATTGAATCTGAAGACGATGTAAAACCTTTACTCGAAGAAATAAAGAAGAGGTATTATACAGCAGGCCATGTTTGCTATGCTTGGCAGTTAGGAATAGAAAATCCTAATTACAGAGCAAATGATGATGGGGAACCAAATAATTCGGCAGGAATGCCTATTTACGGTCAAATACAGTCTTTTGAGGTCACGAATGTACTAGTTGCAGTTGCGCGTATCTACGGAGGTACAAAACTAGGTGTAGGCGGCTTAATTAGCGCCTACAAAACTGGAGCACAAATGGCTCTAGAGAACGCTAAGATTATAGAGAAAATTATTCAAGTACAATTTGCATTATTCTTCGAATACGCCGATATGGATAAAGTGATGCGGATTATAAAACAAGAACAATTATCCATCGTTTCTCAAAAGATGGAATTGGATTGTAACATTGTGATTTCCGTTCGAAAAGATGATGAAGAAAAAATACATAGTATTTTTTCAGATATGCACACCATTAAAATTAAACCTGTTTCTTAACTGAATTTAAATACTCAGAAATTCTTTCTAATAAATCTTCCGGACATCTCATTGGCTTATTTTTTTTCGAATCTATAAATGCTAAAACGGTATGAGCTTCGACCAACAACTCCTTTTTCTCGTTGAAAATCATATAGTCAAATTCTATCTTCACCGACGGTATTTTTTTTAAGTTGGTAACCACCGTTATCAAATCATCATACAAGGCAGATTTCTTAAAATTTACAGTTAGAGAAATAACCGGCAAGATAATACCACTTTCCTCTAGTGCTTTGTAAGAAATTCCTAACCCGCGCAACATCTCTACGCGGCCCATCTCTAGATACTGCGCATAGTTGCCGTGATATACGACTCCCATTTGATCTGTTTCACCATATCTAACTCTAAAAGAAATTTTGTTAATATCCATTATTTTAAAAGTAAAAATTATATATTTAAAGGCTGTACTTCTTTGAAGGGGCAACATGGTAAAAAAAAACCGAAAATTCAATACTAATGAATTTTTTTTTTAGTTTTTTTGTTCACATATTTGTCATCCGATTAAGCGAGGAGATTATTCGCTGATTTCAGTTTAGAAAGCCTATTTTATTACTAACCAATATTTAAGATTAATTTAAAAAATGAGTGTTACTGCTATTTCCGTATGGAACAATTGTTTGGACTTTATCAAGGACAACATTCAACCGCAGGCATTCAAAACATGGTTTGAACCCATTAAGCCTGTCAAGTTAACGGATAAAGCGCTTAGTATTCAAGTACCAAGTAAATTTTTCTACGAATGGCTCGAGGAGCATTATGTAAAACTTTTAAAAGTATCCTTAACCAAAGAACTTGGTGAAAGTGCAAAATTAGTTTACATTATAAAAATGGAAAACACTTACGGCAATAGAGAACCATTTACCGAAAAAATTCCAAGCTCAAACCGAAGTACCGTTCCTGCACAAGAATTAGACGTTGCTATCAAATCTAAAAACCCACAATTAAAGAATCCATTTGTAATTCCTGGGATTAGAAATATCAAGATAGAATCACAGCTAAATCCAAATTATAATTTTGAAAACTTTTTAGAAGGAGACTCTAACCGTTTAGCGCGTTCTGCTGGTATGGCCGTAGCAAATAAACCCGGAGGAACTTCTTTTAACCCATTATTAATATTTGGTGGCGTAGGTTTAGGAAAGACACACTTAGCACATGCTATTGGTGTTGAAATAAAAGATAAATACCCAGAGCGTACTGTTTTATATATTTCTGCAGAGAAATTTACCCAACAGTATATAGAATCTGTAAAGAAAAATACTCGGAATGATTTTATACATTTCTACCAATTGATAGATGTATTAATTATTGATGACGTACAATTCTTATCTGGTAAATCTGGAACACAAGATGTTTTCTTCCATATATTTAACCATTTACATCAAAATGGAAAACAGGTTATCTTAACATCAGATAAGGCTCCTGTAGATATGCAAGACATAGAGCAACGCTTATTATCTAGATTTAAATGGGGACTATCTGCTGAACTGCAAAACCCTGATTACGAAACTAGAATTTCTATCTTAAAAAATAAATTATATCGTGATGGTGTTGAGATGCCTGATGATATTATAGATTACGTTGCAAAACACATCAAAACAAACATTCGTGAGCTCGAAGGTGCTATTATATCATTGATTGCACAATCTTCGTTTAATAAAAAAGAGGTTACCCTAGATCTTGCACAACAGGTTGTAGAGAAATTTGTTAAAAACACAAAACGTGAAGTTTCTATAGATTACATCCAGAAAGTAGTTTCTGATTATTTTGAAATGGATGTAGCTACATTACAATCTAAGACTAGAAAACGTCATATTGTACAAGCAAGACAATTAGCGATGTTCTTTGCTAAAAAATTCACGAAAGCTTCTTTAGCAAGTATTGGTTCACAAATAGGAAAAAGAGATCATGCTACAGTTTTACATGCTTGTAAAACCGTAGATAACCTTGCTGAAACTGATAAACAATTTCGCAAATACATAGACGATCTTACTAAGAAATTTTCTTAATTACCATTTATGAAAACGAAGATACTAATGGTTTGCCTCGGAAATATCTGTAGGTCTCCGTTAGCCGAAGGTATTTTACAAAACAAACTAGATACCACTTCATTTTTTGTTGACTCTGCAGGTACTGGAAATTATCATATAGGTAATCCTCCTGATATACGATCCATAGCCGTTGCTAAAAAACACCAAATAGCTATTGCTCATCAAAAATGTAGACAATTTAAAAAAGAAGATTTCACTACTTTTGACTACATCTATGTGATGGATTCTAAAAATTACCAAAATATCATTGCTTTAGCCAGCAGTCAAGATGAAAAATCAAAAGTAAAATTACTTTTAAATGAGCTTGATATTAATATCAACGAAGTTCCAGACCCTTATTGGGATGATAATGGCTTCGAACATGTTTTTCAGTTAATAGATAGTGCTTGCACGGTTATTGCTGAGAAATTAACAACAACATAAACCGCCTCTCTATGGACACTACTACATTTGGTAAGTTATACTTAATCCCAACTACATTAGGTGAAAATGAACCACTGGAAGTTTTACCGCTTTCTGTTAAGCAAGCCATAGAAAACATCAATTACTATATTGTTGAGAACGAAAAAACAGCTCGTAGGTTCATAAAAAAAATTAGTTCTAAAAAATCTCAGGGAGATCTCATCCTAGAATCGCTCAATAAATTTACGGAACCAGAAATGATTCCTACTTTTTTACAACCGTGCCTAGAAGGTCATGATGTAGGCGTAATCTCTGAAGCAGGCTGCCCTGGTATTGCAGACCCTGGAGCAGATGTGGTACGTATTGCTCATGAGAAAAACATACGCGTTGTTCCATTAGTCGGTCCATCTTCTATCCTCCTAGCCTTAATGGCTAGCGGATTTAACGGTCAGAATTTTGCTTTTAACGGATACCTTCCTATTGATAACAGCGAACGCAGAAGCGCCATAAAACGCTTAGAAAAACTATCTAAAGACGCAGATCAGTCTCAAGTATTTATTGAAACCCCCTACCGTAATGATAAATTACTAGCGGAACTCATAAAAACAGTACATCCTTTTACTAAAATCTGCGTTGCCTGTGACATCACCTTGCCCACAGAGTTCATTGCAACTAAAACAGCAAAGCAATGGACCACAGAAAATATAGATCTTCACAAAAGACCTACCATATTTATTATTCAAGCATAAAAAAAAGCCCTTGTGAAGATTCACAAGGGCTTTTTTTAATTTATTATTTTAAAATCCTAGCATTTCTCTTGGGCTCCACATTTGAAATGTCATACCCTGAGAACAATTTTATGTAACGAGCTATATTCGTTCCATAATCATCAAAAACATCATAGGCACCATACGAACGTAAATACTTTTTTACGTTACCAGGCCCTGCCAAATGAGCTGCTGCTATAATACCAGACTCTGTAACTTGAGAATTTCCAATTTTAATTCCCGAAAATCGCTCGATATCTCTTCTCAAAATCCATTTATTACGAGCAATATTGGTCATAAAAGCTTTTTCTTGAAGCTCTGGATTTGATAAAAATAAGTCAACATTATAAATACCGACTAACTCGAGAGTACTTGCTCCAAACTGATATTTACCTAAATATCCTAAAGAATTAATAACTCCGTATCTGCCTCTTGATTCTTTGAAAGCTAATGCTTCTTTAAAACCAACATAAGAGCTACCTATGTATGGAGGCGTTAATAAAAATTTTGCATTAAAAGTTTCATCTTGGGGAAACGAAACTAACGTAGGTGTATTTACTTTAAGGCTGTCCGGAACCAATACTGGTTTATTTTTGAATCCAAAACTGATTAAAATAAAAGTCATAATAAGGGGACAACTAATGCTTATCCACTTTCTCATACAATTGTTTTCTTAAGACTTAAAGCAACAAAAAAGTAGCCTGCTTAAATTCGCGGGGCAAATGTACCGCTATACAGAAGATTTTATTGTTGTAGAAATCATAAAAATTGCCTCATTTAGATAAAGTGACGTTAAAATCAGACGTTTAACCTATCTATTTATGTTTTTGCTATTAATCCATCGGACGTACTGCTCTTTATTCTGGTTATGTTGCGCAAGCGTTTTTGCGAACTTGTGATATCCAAAATTTTCGACATTTGCCACAAAATAGTAATAACTATGCTTCTCTGGGTTTAAGACAGCATCTATTGCCGTAATATCTGGCATGGCAATTGGCCCAGGAGGTAAACCTGCATATTTATAAGTATTGTAAGGAGAATCCAATTCTAAATCACGATACAATACTCTCTTAATAATTTGATTAAAATCTCCCGTGTGTAATTTCAACGCATAGATAACCGTTGGATCTGCCTGTAATAGTATACCATCACGCAATCTATTTAAATAAACTCCGGCTACTCTAGGCCTCTCATCTACTTTTGCAGTCTCTTTGTGTACTACAGAAGCCAAAGTAGACACTTCTATCGGAGTTAAATGTAAGGCTTTGGCTTTCTCCATTCTAGCATCATTCCAAAATCTTTTATATTCCGTCAACATTTTGTCTCTAAATTTTTCTGCAGAAGTATTCCAGAAAAACTCATAACTATTAGGAACATACATCACCAGCTTAGTCTGCTCATTAAAACCATTTTCTTTCAAAAAATCTGCATCATTGAAGGCATTTAATAAAGACAAACTATCGGCTTCTATCTGAGTAGCTACCCTACCAGCTAAATCTTCAATCGTTTCCTGATTGTTAAAAGCTAATTTCACAGGTAAATTCTGACTTCTTAGCGTATTAATAATTTCATTGTTATTCATACCCTTTTTAATCGCATACTTACCTCCTTTTACATAAGAAGCATACCCCTTTTTCTGAGCTGCAGATTTAAAAGAATCAACATCTTCTAATAAAGGCGCTAAAGTCTCTTCCACCACCGCAAAATTTGCATCGGAAGGAATATAAACAAAAGCTTCGTCATTGTTAAAAGCAGTATTAGGTGTAAAAAATGCACCATACACTTTATAAGCAAATACACCACAGACCATCAATCCTATAACTAAAACGGCAAGAACTATTTTTTTTAAGTACATTAATTAAATATTTTTTGATAAAGAATTTCGTTTTTATATGTTCCTTCGGATAAAATCCAATCTTTTTTTACTCCTATTTTTTCAAAACCTAATTTTTCAAATAAATGAATACTTGGTTGATTATCTTCTAAAATATTGCAATAAACCTGATGCATTTCTAAGGTTACTCGAGAATACCCACAAACTAATTCTAAAGCTTCTGACCCAAAACCATTATTACGATGATCTTTTGATGCAATAACAACACCTATTCCCGCTTTTCTATTTTTAGGATCAAAATCAAATAAATCAATTAACCCAACTACAGTACCATCTAGGGCGCAAATACATAAGCGCAGTTGCTTAACTTCATAAATGTCTCTATGCACATTATCAAGATACATCTCTAAAACCTGTTTGGAGTATGGTGCAGTTGTACCACTTACTTCCCAAACCTCTGTAGAATTTTCTAATTGATATAAAAAATCTAGATCTGACGGTTCTAGCGCTCTTAAATAAACTTTTTCTCCTTTTAGACTATACATCTATCTCTCCTTTGAATACAAATTTTGCGGGTCCGGTTAAAAACACATTAGAATATACCTTATCATTTACCTCAAATTTAATATTTAAATCTCCACCTAAAGCTTTGATAAATACTTCGCTATTGGTTGTTTTTCCTGTTTTATGCATTGCTATTGCAGCTGCGGTAACACCCGTACCACAAGACAAGGTTTCATCCTCCACACCTCTTTCATACGTTCTTACAGAAAAACTAGTCGCATCAATCTGTTCTACAAAATTGATATTACTGCCCTTCTCTCCATATACGCCATACCGCAAGCGAGCTCCTTCTTTCTTTACTTGATAATCTTCTAAACCTGTAACCATCTGTACATGATGAGGAGATCCTGTATCTAAAAACACAGCATTAGGCTTCTCTTTAATTTCTTCCACGTCTTTCATTTGCAGACTAACTAAACCTTCCTTAATAGATGCTTTATGCAAACCGTCTATAGCATTAAATGACGCCGAATCTTTAATTATACCTAAGTGCTTAGCAAAAGCCACCAAACACCTACCACCATTACCACACATGGTACTTTCATTTCCATCAGAATTAAAATATACCATTTTAAAATCTAAGTCCTTCTCATTTTCTAATAATATAAGACCATCCGCACCTATGCCAAATCTTCGGTCACATAAGAAAGCAATACGTTCAGTATTTTCTTTATCAAATATATTTTGACGGTTATCCACCATTACAAAATCATTTCCCGTACCTTGAAATTTATAAAATGTAAGCTTCATCTTTTGCGTTTATAGTACAAAGGTAGCATTTTATTAAGGGAATTTTAGCAGTTAAAACAACGTTAAACAGAAAAATAGTGTCCTCAAAACTGTTAATTTTGAAGTACAAAAGTTAAAATGTAAATTGATTATGAAGAATATTGCGAATTTATTATTGGTTTCTGTATTTGCAGGAGCTATTACCTTAGGAGCATACAAACTTTTTTTTGAACAAAACTCCTATATTTTCACAGATTCAGGAGCTACGCCTTACACCACTGCTAGCTACACTCCAACAAGCGCTAGAGGCGCTGGTATTAATGAGGTTGATTTCACCTCTGCAGCAGAAAGGACCGTCAATGCGGTTGTGCACGTTAAAAATGTAGCAATTAATAGTGGTCCTAAAAATATAATGGAATTTTTATATGGGTACGAATCAGACTCTAGACCGCAGGTAAGAGGAGCTGGTTCTGGTGTAATTATTTCCCCAGACGGCTACATTGTTACCAACAACCATGTTATTGATGGTGCTTCACAACTACAAGTAACTTTAAATGATAATACGACCTATCAAGCAGAATTAATAGGAACAGATCCAAATTCTGATATTGCTTTAATTAAGGTTGATGCAGATCATAAAATGCCTTATTTGGCATTTGGCGATTCTGATAATGCAAAAATTGGAGAATGGGTATTAGCCGTTGGCAACCCATTTAACCTAACCTCTACAGTGACCGCAGGAATTGTAAGTGCCAAAGCAAGGTCACTAGGCGGAAGCAACCAATCTTTTCTTCAGACAGATGCCGCTGTTAATCCAGGAAACAGTGGTGGCGCTTTAGTAAATACCAATGGAGATCTAATTGGAATTAATACAGCCATAAGCTCACAAACCGGATCCTATGTAGGGTATTCTTTTGCTGTACCTAGCAATATCGCCAAAAAGGTCATTGATGATATTTTAGAATATGGAAATGTTCAGAAAGGAATTTTAGGAATAAAAACACCCTCTTTAAATACACCCTATGCCGTAGAAAAAGGCTTAAATGAATTGAGTGGTATTTTTATTGATGGCGTAGAAGAAGACTCTGGTGCTGCTGATGCAAACCTTGAAAGAGGCGATATTATTAAACAAATAGATGAAGTGAAGATTAAAAACTTCCCACAGCTCAATGGATATCTTGCCACCAAAAGACCAGGAGATGAAGTACAAGTTACTATAGAAAGAGATGGAGAATTAATGACACTGCCTGTGTTATTAAAAGAACGCCAGACAATTATCTTACCCATAATGGATTTAGAGGTTAAAAATCTAAATGAAAAAGACCGTAAAGACTTTAGAACTAAAAAAGGTGTTAAAATTGTGGGAGTTTCGGAACGCTATGAAGGTTATGGCCTAGATGGTAAAGTTCTTCTTGCTGTTGGCGATGAAGAAATAAACGATATTAATGATGCGAAAGTGTTATTCGGTAGAATCACCAAATACCGCAGTACAAGCATAACAATGCTCAATAAAAAAGGAGAAAAAGAACGCATCATTCTCCAGTAAAACGCATATCCCCTGTCAAAAAGCTCCCTAGTGGAGCTTTTTTTATTGCAACAAAATGTTACGAAAACGTTTGAATTTTCTATTTTTGCAGAAATTTTTAACAACTCAACTTAAAAATAACTGATGGATAAAATTAAATCTTACGAAAAAGAACTTGCTTTTCAAGCAGATAGGCGCAAGGCTACTACAGAGTTTATCAAAATTGTAAGCGACCTATGGTATGATAAATCAATTGAAGTAGTTTTATTTAAAAATCAAATCATTGACAAAAACGTTAGTGACATCATTAACCTTCATCAATATGCTTGTGAGTTTGTTCAAAAACCAATTTCCATATTTGATTCTGTAGAAATATTAAGAGCAATTAATGATATGAAATTACCTCCATCTAAATTAGATATTGGTAAGCTAACCTATGAATATCATGCTGAAAATGAAAATGAAGAGCAAGTCAAAGCATTTGTTTTTAATAAACTTAAAGATGCGGAAGTTGCTGAGGCAATAAAGCCTAAAGATGTTGTTCTCTATGGTTTTGGTAGAATTGGCCGTCTTGTCGCTAGAGAATTGATGGCTAAAACAGGAAAAGGCAATCAAATGCGTTTGCGAGCTATCGTCATCAGAGGAACTGTAAATAAGGAAGTATTAGAAAAAAGAGCAAGTTTATTGCGTATTGATTCAATTCATGGTGAATTCAATGGCACAGTAGATATAGATGTTGAAAATAGTGCTTTGATTATAAATGGTACTACAGTACACATTATTAATGCAGATAAACCTGAAGACATTGATTATTCTGCTTATGGCATAACAAACGCTTTGGTTATTGACAATACCGGTGCTTTCAGAGACAAAGCGGCATTATCTAGACATTTAAAAGCAAAAGGAGCTGCTAAAGTTTTATTAACAGCCCCAGGACAAGGTATTCCTAATATTGTTCATGGCGTAAATCATAAAGATTTTGATCCTAAAAACAATAAAATATTTTCAGCAGCATCCTGCACAACCAATGCAATTACTCCCGTTTTAAAAGTGATTGAAGATTCTTTAGGTGTTGTAAAGGGGCATATAGAAACAATACATGCATTTACTAATGATCAAAATTTAGTAGATAATATGCACAGTAAGTACCGTCGCGGTAGAGCAGCTACATTAAATATGGTGATTACAGAAACTGGAGCTGGTAAAGCGGTTACCAAAGCATTGCCAAGTTTAGTTGGCAAATTAACCTCTAATGCTATTCGTGTTCCTGTTCCTAATGGTTCTTTGGCGATATTAAATTTAGAGGTAGATGCCAAAACCTCAAAGGAAGCAATAAATACCATGATGAAAAAGTATGCATTAGAAGGAGATTTGGTAGAACAAATTAAATATTCTTTCAATAATGAATTGGTTTCTTCTGATATTGTAGGTACTTCTGCCCCATCAATCTATGACAGCAAGGCAACACTTGTTTCTGAAGACGGAAAAAATATAGTTTTATATGTCTGGTATGACAATGAATACGGGTATTCACACCAAGTTATTAGACTTGCAAAGTATATTTCTAAAGTTAGACGCTTCACTTATTACTAATTTTTTTTCCTTTCTAATATTATTGAAGTAATTTAGCGCTTCTCTAAATCATTAAATAATTATTAAGAACACTTACTAGATGAAAAAAATTAGATTAATACTTGTAACTCTAGCGCTGTTATCGGTTAATTTCCACTTTGCACAAGAAACTCAAGATGATAATGAGGATGATGTCTCATTAGAAACAGGATCCATACATGGGCAGTTTGATTACTTGGCTAAAAAATCTGGAAATTACAGAGCAGATGGTGTGTATTACGAAGTAGTTAAAATTACAAGCTTAGAAAAGCTTAAGCAAAATGTTATTGACACTCTTAACTTAATTAATAAGAGAACTACAGAGTTAAATAAAGTTATTGTAGATCAAGAGAAAGATATTAAGTCTTTAAATGAGAAGTTATCTGAAACAACAAACAACCTTGCCTCTGTTACTGAGGAAAAAGATAGTATGTCTATTTTCGGAATCTTAATTGCTAAGGCTACCTATAATGTTATTTTATGGACTTTAATTGCTGCGCTTCTATTATTTCTGTTATTTTTTATTTACAAGTTTAGAAATAGCAATATTCTTACCCAAGAAGCTAAAACCAACTTATCGGAGCTTGAAGTAGAATACGAAGAGCACAGACGAAGAGCTTTAGAGAGAGAGCAAAAAATTAGCAGACAATATCAAGATGAGATTAACAAAAATAAAAAGGCTAAATAATTAGCCTTTTTATTTTTACTTGAATTTCTAAAATACAATTAGTTAATAGTACATTTGCCTGTTAAAGTTAGAACAACATGCGTATTGATATCATTACAGTCTTACCTGAATTACTCAAGAGTCCTTTTGAAGCAAGTATCTTAAAAAGAGCTATTGAAAAAGGTATTGTTGAAGTACATATGCATAATCTCCGCGATTATACTAATTTGAGTTACAATCAAATTGATGATTATCAATTTGGAGGTGGCGCGGGTATGGTCATGATGATTGAACCGATAGACAAATGTATTTCCGCTTTAAAAGAGCAGCGAGATTATGATGAAGTCATCTATATGACCCCAGATGGCGCCACACTGAATCAGAAAATAGCCAACAGCATGTCGCTCCTAGAAAATGTCATTATTCTTTGCGGTCATTATAAAGGTGTCGACCAAAGAGTTCGGGATGCTTTCATAACTAAAGAAATATCTATTGGCGATTATGTCTTGTCCGGCGGAGAATTAGGAGCTGCCGTTTTATGCGATACCATTATTCGTCTAATTCCAGGAGTATTAAGCAATGAAACTTCTGCATTGACAGATACATTTCAAGATGATTTATTAGCTCCACCTGTATACACAAGACCTGCGGAATATAAAGGAATGAAAGTACCAGAAATTCTTTTAAGTGGTAACTTTCCTAAAATTGAAAAATGGCGAGAAGACATGGCTTACGAACGCACCGAAAAGCTAAGGCCAGACCTATTAAAATAGCATCTACATTTTGGAATCACACGAATTAAACTTTCTGATACCCCTTAAAAGACAATTGCTTATTTTTTTATAAAAAATAGCATTGAAATATTGTCACTTATTAATATTTTATTACTTTTGCAATCCAATAAATCAACCTCTGACGATAATCGTGAATGTTGCTTTATAACAAACAGTAAATCAATACGATGGAAGCATTATTAAAATTTGTTCAAGACGAATTTGTTACTAAAAAAGAATTTCCAAAATTTTCAGCTGGTGATACTATCACAGTTTATTATGAAATTAAGGAAGGTGAAAAGACACGTACTCAGTTTTTTAGAGGTGTTGTAATACAAAGAAGAGGTTCTGGATCATCAGAAACCTTTACAATTAGAAAAATGTCTGGAACAATAGGAGTTGAGCGTATCTTCCCTATTAACATGCCAGCTCTACAGAAAGTAGAAGTTAATAAAAGAGGTAAAGTTAGAAGATCTCGTATCTTTTACTTCAGAGGACTTACTGGTAAGAAAGCAAGAATTAAAGAAGTGCGTTCTTAATCTAAGACCTAAACATACAGAAGAACCCGCATTTAGCGGGTTTTTTTATGCTCAAAAGTTAAAAAGCGAGCATAAATTTGGAATTCTCAAACATTACTCTTATATTCATAGTATAAATAGGGAAGCAAATGCAATCAATGGTTGCCGTTTTGTAAATAGACAAGACAACAAAGGTTTGCAAACTATTCTAAAAAAGCCATATCAAATGCTACATGCATTGATATGGCTTTTATCGTTTTGGTAATAAAAAAAAATAACATTTTAGTAAATTTTACATCATATTATCCTTAAATCTACTCAAGGTAAAACTATAGAATATTGTATATTTGCACCGCTTAATTCAAATAAATCGCAATAATGCCAAAAATAATTTATACTAAGACTGACGAAGCTCCAGCTTTGGCGACTCAGTCCTTCTTACCAATAGTTAAAGCATTTACAAAGACATCAGGAATAAATATTGAAACCAAAGATATTTCTTTAGCTGGAAGGATCATTGCTACTTTCCCTGACTTTCTTAAAGAAGATCAGCGTATTGCCGATGATTTAAAAGAATTAGGAGAACTTGCCAAAAGTCCAGATGCAAACATCATAAAGCTTCCAAACATTAGTGCCTCTGTTCCTCAACTTAAAGAGGCTATCACAGAATTGCAGGAGAAAGGCTATGCTTTACCAAATTATCCAGATGAACCAAAGTCTGATGAAGAAAAAGAAATAAAATCTAGATACGATAAAATTAAAGGTAGTGCCGTAAACCCTGTTTTAAGAGAAGGTAATTCTGACCGTAGAGCTCCAAGAGCTGTTAAAAATTACGCGAAGAAGAACCCACACTCTATGGGTGCTTGGAGTGCAGATTCTAAAACTCATGTTGCAACAATGGGAACAAATGACTTCAAAGCAAATGAAAAGTCATTAACAATTCCTTCTGCTACCAACGTAAATATAGAATTTACAGCAGCCAATGGTACCAAATCTATTTTAAAGGAAAATTTAGCCTTATTAGAGGGCGAAATCATCGATGCAACAGTACTAAGCAAAAAAGCCTTAATAACTTTTTTAGAAAAAGAAATCAAAGACGCTAAAGACCAAGGGGTTCTTTTATCTGTGCACTTAAAAGCAACGATGATGAAAGTATCTGACCCTGTTATTTTTGGTCATGTAGTAGAAACTTATTTCTCAGAAGTATTTACTAAATATGCAACTACTTTTGATGAATTAGGAGTAAGTGCTAATAACGGTTTAGAAAGTCTTCTAAACAAATTAAATACACTTCCAGAAGATAAACATAAAGAAATTCTTTCTGCCATTGAAGCTACTATTTCAAATGGTCCTGACTTAGCAATGGTTAATTCTGATAGAGGAATTACCAATCTACATGTTCCTAGTGACGTAATTGTAGATGCATCTATGCCTGCAATGATCAGAAACTCTGGTAAAATGTGGGATAAGAATGGAAAAGCTCAAGACACCAAAGCAATTATTCCTGATAGCAGTTATGCAGGCATCTACCAAGTAACTATTGATTTTTGTAAAAAACATGGTGCGTTTGACCCTACCACTATGGGAACAGTTCCTAATGTTGGTTTAATGGCTCAAAAAGCAGAAGAATACGGTTCTCATGACAAGACTTTTGAAATGAGTGAGAATGGTACTGTTAATGTTGTTGATGTAAACTCTAAGGAAGTTTTACTTTCTCAAAAAGTTGAAGAGGGTGATATCTGGAGAATGTGTCAAGTTAAAGATGCACCTATTCAAGATTGGATTAAGCTTGCCGTTTCTAGAGCTAGAGCTTCTCAATTACCCGCAATTTTTTGGTTAGATGAAAAGCGTGCTCACGATGCCGAATTAATTAAAAAAGTAAACACCTATTTACCTAATCATGATACTACAGGCCTAGACCTTAAAATTCTTTCTCCTGAAGATGCTACTCAAGCAACTCTTGAAAGAATCATAAAAGGAGAAGATACCATTTCTGTTTCTGGAAATGTATTGCGTGATTACCTGACCGATTTATTTCCTATTTTAGAAGTAGGTACTAGTGCTAAAATGCTTTCTATCGTTCCTTTAATGAATGGTGGTGGCCTGTTTGAAACTGGCGCAGGTGGATCTGCCCCAAAGCACGTTGAACAATTTATAGAAGAAGGTCACTTAAGATGGGATTCTTTAGGAGAATTTTTAGCTCTTGGGGTTTCATTAGAGCACTATAGCGAAAAATACAAAAATGACAAAGCTTTAATTTTAGCTGATGCCTTAGATGCTGCTACCGAAAAATTCTTAGACAACGATAAATCTCCTTCAAGAAAAGTTGGTGAATTAGATAATAGAGGGAGTCATTTTTACTTAACTTTATATTGGGCTGAAGAATTAGCGAAACAAGATAAAAATGCTGAATTAAAAGCTGAATTTACCACCATATCGGATGCATTGAAAGCTAACGAAGCTAAAATTATTCAAGAGCTAAGTGACGCACAAGGTCATAAAGTAGATATCAAAGGTTATTACAAAGGAGACGATGCTTTAATTGCTAAAGCAATGCGTCCTAGTGAAACCTTCAACACCATTTTAGCGTCACTATAATCGTATCAGTTACATAATTTAAAAGCCATCTTTATTATTAAAGATGGCTTTTTTTATTAACATACTTTCCTGCTGTTAAAAGATTCAATTCTAGTATTTTTACTAAAAATTGCAATTAATGAATCGTATTAAATATTTACTGTTCTTGTTCGTGGGACTATTTTTTTTCTCAGGATTCTCCCAAGAAAAATTCTCCTTAAGTGGAACTATAAGCGAATTAAAAAGTAATGAAACCCTAATTGGTGTTACTATTGCCGTCCCTCAATTAGCAACCGGCGTCACAACAAATGAATATGGTTTTTACTCCTTATCACTTCCTGAAGGAGAATACACGTTAGAAATTAGCTATTTGGGATACAAAACTCTTAGTAAAACGATAAGCTTAACACAGAACACAAAGCTAAATCTTCAGCTAGAAGAGGCTGCCGAACAGTTAGAGGAAATAGTTTTAGTGGAAAATGTAGAAAAAACAGATCTTGGCACTCCACAAATGAGTGTCAATAATCTAGCTGTTAAAACCATTAAAAAAATTCCTGTAGTACTCGGAGAATCAGATGTTCTTAAAGCTATTGTTTTACTTCCTGGAGTAAGTAATGCAGGCGAAGGGTCATCTGGCTTCAATGTTAGAGGTGGCTCTGCAGATCAGAATCTTATTCTCTTAGATGAAGCTACAATTTTTAACTCCTCTCACCTTTTCGGGTTTTTCTCTGTTTTTAATCCCGATGCTATAAAAGATATTAAGCTTTTTAAAGGCGGAATACCTTCGCGCTATGGCGGACGTGTGTCTTCTGTATTAGAAATTTTTCAGAAGGAAGGAAATAGTAAAGAGTTTAAGGCTAATGGCGGTATAGGTATCGTTGCCAGTCGATTATTACTAGAAGGTCCAATTATTAAAGATAAAGCTGCATTTCTTATTGGAGGAAGATCCTCCTATGCGCACTTGTTTTTGCCTCTCTTTGACATTGATAATAAAGCCTATTTCTATGATTTAAACACAAAACTAAATTTTAAATTAAATGACAATAATAATATCTTCTTATCGGGTTATTTTGGCAGAGATGTTTTCAGTATTAACGATAGTTTTGTAAATACCTACGGGAATGCTGTTGGTAATTTGAGATGGAATCATCTATTCTCAGATAAATTATTCTCTAATCTATCTTTAATATATTCTGATTATTATTATGGCTTGAAATTAGATTTTGTCGGTTTCGAATGGAATTCTGGAATCCAAAATTTTAATTTAAAATACGACTTAAAGCATTACCTAAACAACAATCTTCAGATTAACTATGGCCTAAATAATAACTACTACCAATTTAACCCTGGAAAAATAGTTCCTAGTAGTGAAGATTCTGGTATTGTTGAAGAACAACTTATTCAAAAATATGCGAATGAATTTGCTGCATATATTGATGTTGAGCATGAAATTACAGATCAATTAAGTGTAGAGTACGGTCTAAGGGTTAGTAATTTTAATAGATTAGGTCAAGATGAGATAAACATTTACGCGAATGATAACCCGTTGAACTTTAATACAGACCTTCTCATCTACGAAAAAGCAGATCCGATTGACATAAATACCGAAGGCAAAAAAAAATCACTAAAAACTTATACTAATTTAGAACCCAGATTATCCATGTCTTATAGATTGGATGATAACAATTCCATAAAATCTAGCTATACTCGATTAGCACAGTATTTACATCTATTATCAAACACCAGCTCTCCTACCCCATTAGATGTCTGGACACCAAGTGGCTCTTTCATTAAACCCCAATTATTAGATCAATACGCTTTAGGATATTTCCGGAATATTAAAAATGGAGACTATTCTTTAGAAACAGAGGTGTATTACAAAAAGATTCAAAATAGAATTGACTACATAGATGGTGCCAATTTAATAGCCAACAATGCTATTGAACAAGTTATTCTTAATGGAGAAGCAAGAGCTTACGGTTTAGAAGTGCTATTCCGTAAAAACGAAGGAAGATTTCAAGGCTGGCTATCTTATACCTTATCAAAATCAGAACAACGCACCCCAGGCAGAACCGCAACAGAAACAAATGGCATCAGTCCGTTAGAAACCGGTATCAATAATGGCGCGTGGTATAATACACCATATGATAAAACACATGACATCTCATTATTTGGGAGTTATGAATTTAATGAAAAATGGAATTTCAATGCTAATTTTGTATTCCAAACAGGCCAACCAACCAATTATCCTATAGGACAATTTGAATATCAAGGTTTGACTGTTCCTTACTATGGATTAAGAAATTCGGAAAGGCTTCCTACTTATAATAGATTAGATATTTCTGCTACTTTAACCCCATTAAAAAATAAAGATAGAAAGATTAAAGGCGAATGGGTATTTAGTATATACAATGCTTATAACAGAAAAAATGCCGCATCTATTAATTTCAGTAACAACAATGAAACAGGAGCTAATGAAGCTGTAAGAACTTCAATTTTTGGTATTGTACCTGCCGTTACCTATAATTTCAAATTTTAAGACATGAAATATTTATATACAATCCTACTAGTATCTTTATTAACCACAAGTTGTGAGGACGTGGTTGAGATCGCTGTTCCTACAGAGCAATCTAGGTTAGTAATTGACGGACTAGTGCGCGTAATAGATACAGATCCTTCAACCAATATTAGCATTAAAACGAGTTTAACTAGTTCTTTTTTCGGCACTATTGAACCACAAACTGTTACTAGTATTCAAATTTTTAACAGCACCAACACAATCCAAGAAACGTTAACAGAGTCTGGGACGGGAAATTATTCAACGACAGTTTCTTCAGAATCACTCAAAGATGGATCGATTACTTTACGTATTGTGTATAATAATGAGACATATGAAGCTACCACAGCATTTATACCATCTGCACCTATTGATAAATTGATTCAAGGAGAAGGAACTTTATTTGATGACGATGAAACAGAGATCATTATAGCTTACACAGATGATGCGTCCACGGAAAATTTTTATCTTTTCGATTTTGATTTTAATGAGTTTTTGGTTTCTGAAGACACATTTTATGAAGGAGAACAATTTGAGTTTTCTTATTTTTACGATTCAGATTTACAAGCCGGACAATCTGCTCAGGTAAGCATACTAGGGGTAGATGAAACATTCTACAACTATATGAATCAAATTATTGCACAAAGCGGAGGAAGTCAGGGACCTTTTCAAACGCCTTCCGGAACTGTTCGCGGAAATGTTATTAATATAACTACAAAGGATAATTATGCCTTAGGGTACTTCTCCATTTCAGAAAGTTTTACACAAAACATTACTATAGAATAAGCCTTGGTTATGATGCATACAGATAAAGATATTTTAGTAAAAGGTATTAAGTATTTGGGTTATACCGTTGTTTTGATGTTTTCATCACCCATACTAATTTATCAGGCCTTTAAAAATCAACAACATGATTTGTATATACCTGTACTAGTAGTAGGCTTTATAGTAGGCCTAGGAGCTTTATTTATGGCTTTTTGGGCCATAAAGACAATTATGGATAGTCTATTTGGTAAAAAAAAGAATAGGAAACAATAATATCATATCACTAATCGTACAAAGAGCCATTTGCATTCGTGTAAATGGCTTTTTCTGTATGGTATAAACAAGTTACGGTAGTATAATAGATTAGCCATATTAATAAATTGATGGCAGAAATAGTTTAAAAGAAGACTTGAACTAGTTTAATATGGAATATATCAAAGAGGGAAAGCTTAGCTTATTATAAATGACAATGAATTACTTGGGTATTTAGATCAATATTTAAGAAAATATCCAATACATCCTTTATATAATACCCGAAAGAATTCCTGTGGTATGAGCTATTGTATTAGGAATAGCCCTTAAACTAAGATATATAAGCTTGCATACAATAGTCTTGTAAAGAGTAATAACTAGCTAATAGCTACGAAACTGTTATAAATAGCTATTGAAGTAATCTACTCACAAGAGTAATGTGTTTTGGGATACTACAGTTATTAGGAATAAGAATCATCAAGGATAAGAACCTTATATAAACAAAAAAAGTCCTCAATATTTCTATTGAGGACTTGATTAAAAAAAGGCGACGACCTACTCTCCCACTTGGTATAGCAGTACCATCGGCGCTGATAGGCTTAACTTCCCTGTTCGGAATGGTAAGGGGTGGACCCTATCGCCATGGTCACCTTAAATCGTTTTACTACACAAATGCATAGTAACTAATATTGTTAACATATTAAAGGGACAAAATGGTGTATAAAACACGCACTATAAACACAGTTTTAGATTAAATCTAAAGTAAGCTACGATTTTTGGTTATTATATCTTTAAAAAAAGGAAGTCCGCCCCCTAATCAAAGGGGGCAAGTTGTGCAAGCCTATGGGCTATTAGTATCACTTGGCTACAGACATTACTGCCCTTCTACCTATGACCTATCAACGTAGTCATCTCCTACGGCCCTTTAAAGAAATCTCATCTTGTGGCTGGTTTCGCGCTTATATGCTTTCAGCGCTTATCCAATCCCGACATAGCTACCCAGCAATGCTCCTGGCGGAACAACTGGTGCACCAGAGGTCAGTCCAACTCGGTCCTCTCGTACTAGAGTCAGATCCACGCAAATTTCTAACGCCCGCAGTAGATAGAGACCGAACTGTCTCACGACGTTCTGAACCCAGCTCGCGTGCCACTTTAATGGGCGAACAGCCCAACCCTTGGGACCTTCTCCAGCCCCAGGATGTGACGAGCCGACATCGAGGTGCCAAACCCCCCCGTCGATATGAGCTCTTGGGGGAGATCAGCCTGTTATCCCCGGCGTACCTTTTATCCTTTGAGCGATGGCCCTTCCATACGGAACCACCGGATCACTATGCTCTTGTTTCCAACCTGTTCGGCCTGTATGCCTCTCAGTCAAGCACCCTTGTGCCATTGCACTCTACGTACGATTACCAACCGTACTGAGGGTACCTTTAGAAGCCTCCGTTACTCTTTTGGAGGCGACCACCCCAGTCAAACTACCCACCACGCACTGTTCCCTAGTGTTAGGGTTAGGCCCTAGATAAGCAAAGGCTGGTATTTCAACAATGACTCCACAACGCCTGGCGACGCCGCTTCAAAGTCTCCCAGCTATCCTACACATTACTTACCCAGAACCAATACGAAGCTATAGTAAAGGTGCACGGGGTCTTTTCGTCCCACTGCGGGTAACCGGCATCTTCACCGATACTACAATTTCACCGAGCTCATGGCCGAGACAGTGTCCAGATCGTTGCACCATTCGTGCAGGTCGGAACTTACCCGACAAGGAATTTCGCTACCTTAGGACCGTTATAGTTACGGCCGCCGTTTACTGGGGCTTCAATTCAATGCTTCGCCGAAACTAACATCTCCTCTTAACCTTCCAGCACCGGGCAGGTGTCAGGCCCTATACTTCATCTTTCGATTTTGCAGAGCCCTGTGTTTTTGATAAACAGTCGCCTGGACCTCTTCACTGCGGCCCTCCTAAAAGGAGGGCGACCCTTCTCCCGAAGTTACGGGTCTATTTTGCCTAGTTCCTTAGCCATGAATCTCTCGAGCGCCTTAGAATACTCATCCCAACCACCTGTGTCGGTTTACGGTACGGGCTGCTTCACTTGTTTTTCTCGGAGGATGTTACGCTGGATTATCGACGCAGCCGAAGCTTTGTCGTACTATCGGGGTGTTACCACTCCCTTCAACGTGCTATTCCGTCAGCACGCACCAACACCACATCCCCGTCACTTTTAGCGTGAGCAGGTAGCAGAATATTAACTGCTTGTCCATCCACTACCCCTTTCGGGTTCGCGTTAGGTCCCGACTGACCCCCAGCTGATTAGCATAGCTGGGGAAACCTTGGTCTTTCGGCGTGCGGGTTTCTCGCCCGCATTATCGTTACTTATGCCTACATTTTCGTTTCTATGCGTTCCAGCAACCCTTACAGATCACCTTCAACACACATAGAATGCTCCCCTACCCCTCTGTACCGAGTACAGAAGCCATAGCTTCGGTGGTATACTTATGCCCGATTATTATCCATGCGGAATCGCTCGACCAGTGAGCTGTTACGCACTCTTTAAATGAATGGCTGCTTCCAAGCCAACATCCTGGCTGTCAATGCAATTCCACCGCGTTATATCAACTTAGTATACACTTGGGGACCTTAGCTGATGGTCCGGGTTCTTTCCCTCTCGGACATGGACCTTAGCACCCATGCCCTCACTGCTGCAAAACATTTTATAGCATTCGGAGTTTGTCAGGAATTGGTAGGCGGTGAAGCCCCCGCATCCAATCAGTAGCTCTACCTCTATAAAACTATTGCAACGCTGCACCTAAATGCATTTCGGGGAGTACGAGCTATTTCCGAGTTTGATTGGCCTTTCACCCCTACCCACAGGTCATCCCAAGACTTTTCAACGTCAACGGGTTCGGTCCTCCACTTTGGGTTAACAAAGCTTCAACCTGCCCATGGGTAGATCACACGGTTTCGCGTCTACTACTACTAACTATGGCGCCCTATTCAGACTCGCTTTCGCTACGGCTCCGATTCTTAAAATCTTAACCTTGCTAGTAAAAGTAACTCGTAGGCTCATTATGCAAAAGGCACGCCGTCACCCCAAAGGGCTCCGACCGCTTGTAAGCGTATGGTTTCAGGATCTTTTTCACTCCGTTATTCACGGTTCTTTTCACCTTTCCCTCACGGTACTGGTTCACTATCGGTCTCTCAGGAGTATTTAGCCTTACCGGATGGTCCCGGCAAATTCATACAAGGTTTCACGTGCCCCGCACTACTCAGGATACCACTATCAATAACGTCCTTTACTTATACCGGGCTATCACCGTCTTCGGCCTATCTTTCCAAATAGTTCTAATTCATCGCGCATCAAATAGCGTGGTCCTACAACCCCAGCATTGCCGAAACAATACTGGTTTGGGCTAATCCGCGTTCGCTCGCCACTACTAACGGAATCACTTTTGTTTTCTCCTCCTCCGGCTACTTAGATGTTTCAGTTCACCGGGTTTGCTTGATCTTACGATCACGACTGGCCTTCAACCAGACAGGTTGCCCCATTCGGATATCCGCGGATCACAAGTTGTGTGCACCTCCCCGCAGCTTTTCGCAGCTTATCACGTCCTTCATCGCCTCTGAGAGCCTAGGCATCCCCCATACGCCCTTTTCTAGCTTGTCACTAGTCCTTTTTATTCTATTATATATAATTACTACTGTATAAATACAGCAGTACCTCTATCGTACTTTACTCTATTTTTAAATTTGTGTTTACTGTGATTACAATACCCCTGAAGATAATTGTAATTCACTTTGTCCCAATATGTCAATGAACTTTTTCCCCCTCCTACTCCCCAAAGGGGGAGAGCACTTACTCGTGCTTATTCCTTCCCTTAGGGAAGGCTAGGATGGGATAGTGGAGAATATCGGAGTCGAACCGATGACCTCCTGCGTGCAAGGCAGGCGCTCTAGCCAGCTGAGCTAATCCCCCGTCTTTTAGTGATCAGTTAACAGTTATTAGTTAACAGTACTTATAACGGCTATACTCAACCTCTAAAATTTCCTTTCAAGTGATACTAATTTAATTAGCATCCTTATTTTAATGAACGTTTTTCTAAACCAAACTCTTAATCAATTCCTTAACTAAAAATCTACTCTAGGCAGTAGTCTCAGGCAGACTCGAACTGCCGACCTCTACATTATCAGTGTAGCGCTCTAACCAGCTGAGCTATGAGACTCTCACTTTGCGAATCTTGCGACCCAATCAATATTATAATAACATAATTATAAGACAGCAATTTGAACTACATAACATAACTAAAAAAATATAAGGACTAGAACTCTTTCGTTTTTATTAATTGAGATGTCTTTCTCTAGAAAGGAGGTGTTCCAGCCGCACCTTCCGGTACGGCTACCTTGTTACGACTTAGCCCTAGTTACCGATCTTGCCCTAGGCCGCTCCTTACGGTGACGGACTTCAGGCACTCCCGGCTTCCATGGCTTGACGGGCGGTGTGTACAAGGCCCGGGAACGTATTCACCGGATCATGGCTGATATCCGATTACTAGCGATTCCAGCTTCACGGAGTCGAGTTGCAGACTCCGATCCGAACTGTGATCGGTTTTATAGATTCGCTCCTTATCGCTAAGTGGCTGCTCTCTGTACCGACCATTGTAGCACGTGTGTGGCCCAGGACGTAAGGGCCGTGATGATTTGACGTCATCCCCACCTTCCTCACGGTTTGCACCGGCAGTCTCGTTAGAGTCCCCATCATGACATGCTGGCAACTAACGACAGGGGTTGCGCTCGTTATAGGACTTAACCTGACACCTCACGGCACGAGCTGACGACAACCATGCAGCACCTTGTAAATTGTCCGAAGAAAAGTCTATCTCTAAACCTGTCAATCTACATTTAAGCCCTGGTAAGGTTCCTCGCGTATCATCGAATTAAACCACATGCTCCACCGCTTGTGCGGGCCCCCGTCAATTCCTTTGAGTTTCATTCTTGCGAACGTACTCCCCAGGTGGGATACTTATCACTTTCGCTTGGCCGCTCAGTCCGAAAACCGAACAGCTAGTATCCATCGTTTACGGCGTGGACTACCAGGGTATCTAATCCTGTTCGCTACCCACGCTTTCGTCCATCAGCGTCAGTGTATAGTTAGTGACCTGCCTTCGCAATCGGTATTCTAAGTAATATCTATGCATTTCACCGCTACACTACTTATTCTAGCCACTTCACTATAACTCAAGACCGCCAGTATCAAAGGCAGTGCATACGGTTGAGCCGCAGCATTTCACCTCTGACTTAACAGCCCGCCTACGGACCCTTTAAACCCAATAATTCCGGATAACGCTCGGACCCTCCGTATTACCGCGGCTGCTGGCACGGAGTTAGCCGGTCCTTATTCTTACAGTACCGTCATCAATCTACACGTAGATCTTATTCTTCCTGTATAAAAGTAGTTTACAACCCATAGGGCAGTCTTCCTACACGCGGCATGGCTGGATCAGACTTCCGTCCATTGTCCAATATTCCTCACTGCTGCCTCCCGTAGGAGTCTGGTCCGTGTCTCAGTACCAGTGTGGGGGATCTCCCTCTCAGGACCCCTACTCATCGAAGTCTTGGTAAGCCGTTACCTTACCAACTAACTAATGAGACGCATGCTCATCTCTTACCGTAACCTTTAATATTAAACCGATGCCAGTCTAATATCACATAAGATATTAATCCAAATTTCTCTGGGCTATCCCTTAGTAAGAGGTAGATTGCATACGCGTTGCGCACCCGTGCGCCGGTCGTCAGCGGAGCAAGCTCCCTGTTACCCCTCGACTTGCATGTGTTAGGCCTGCCGCTAGCGTTCATCCTGAGCCAGGATCAAACTCTTCATCGTTGTTTTGTAAATATTATATAACATCTATTAACCAACTAATAAATCATCCGAATCCTAGCCCTCTATATTCTTTAAGCTATTATGTTAATTCAATTTATTTAATTACCGTTTCCAGTAATTAAACGCTGTCTTACAATATGTCAATGAACTTTTTATCTCTTTTACTCTCCGCTTAATTACGTATCGTTGTTTCCCTAAGCGGCTGCAAATATACACCCTCTTTTAAAACCCACAAGCGTTTTTGGAAAGTTTTTTTAAAAAATATTACACACACTTCGCAATAACCACTATTACAAGGTTTTATAATACAAAAAAAGTTTAAAAAATATTCCCTTTGAAAAAATCAGGGTATTAAATTTACATGAAATTAACCATATAAACAAATACAAGTATCATTTCTTTTGTGTAGACCACTTGTCTGTAAGCTGAGAGTAGTCAAAATTTAAGGCAGACTTTTGTCTTTCTATTCTAAATTCAGAAAAAGCACGCTGTAAAATATCTTCAATTAGATAGTCTTCATGCACTAACTCCGGATGAAACTCTTCCTTTATACTTATCTTAAACATTTTAGCCGTGGCATTATACCAGAATGCTCGCCAACCGTTCCTTAATTCTTTCACCAAGTCAAAAGCCGTATTACCCGTTTGTCGATGAATAAGTTTTACCAAGATCTGCCCCTCCGTGCGTGTTAACTTCTTTAATTCATCAGAAAACTCTCCCTCAATATATTTCTGAATCTCTCTAGTGTACTTCCTTTTATCTGAGTTCTTCGTTATCCTAGTTAAGCTATCATTTAATTCCGTAAGCCTATCGGCTGCTAATTTCGCATATGGATACACCTTTAAAGTTTTCCTCCTTAATATATAATACCTTAATTTTTCCTCGTAGCTAGAAAATTTAAGTTTACTAAATACATAATACTCTTCCAAAGCAATAGTGCTTTGCATAATAGAATCGCCCTCCATGATAATCATCTTTTCTGCAATGGAATCTAATGGGGTTTCTTCTTCCTGCCCTAAGCAAAAAGAATATATAAGTAACAACATGGCTAATAAGAAGTTCTTTTTCATCTATAAAATTATCATAAACTGAATATCAAAATTAATAATAAACCACAGCATTGCTATTAAATAAAAGTGAATATTCTTAACTTCGTTAGAAAATACACATATAATGAGTACAAATAAAATTCTAACTAAAAATTCAATTGAGTTTTTAGAAAAATACTTAAATAACGCTTCTCCTACCGGATACGAATCTGAAGGTCAGAAAATTTGGATGGAATATCTTAAACCATATGTAGACACTTTTATTACGGACACCTACGGCACGGCTGTTGGTGTTATCAACCCTGATGCTAAATACAAGGTTGTTATTGAAGGGCATTCTGATGAAATTTCTTGGTATGTAAATTACATTACTGACGAAGGATTACTGTATGTTATTAGAAATGGCGGAAGTGACCATCAAATTGCACCTTCTAAATGGGTGAATATCCACACTGATAAAGGTATTGTAAAAGGTATTTTTGGATGGCCCGCAATACACACTCGTGACAATTCTAAAGAAGAAGCTCCAAAACTAGACAATATATTTATTGACATAGGCGCAAAGGATAAGAAAGAGGTAGAAAAAATGGGTGTTCACGTGGGGTGTGTTATTACCTATCCTGATACATTCCAAATTTTAAACGGAAATAAATTTGTCTGCAGAGCAATAGACAATAGAGCTGGTGGTTTTATGATTGCAGAAGTAGCGCGACTTTTACATGAAAATAAAAAGAAATTACCGTTTGGACTCTATATTACCAATTCTGTACAAGAAGAAATTGGTCTTAGAGGCGCTGAGATGATTACACAAACTATTAAACCTAATGTTGCCATAGTTACAGATGTATGTCACGATACCACGACTCCTATGATTGACAAGAAAAAACAAGGTCATACGGAAATAGGTGCTGGCCCTGTAATCTCTTATGCTCCTGCCGTTCAAAATAAATTACGTGAACGTATTATCAAAACTGCTGAAGCTAATAACATACCTTTTCAAAGAATGGCTTCTTCTCGCTATACAGGTACGGATACAGATGCTTTTGCGTATAGCAATGGCGGTGTAGCTTCTGCCTTAATTTCTTTACCACTACGTTATATGCATACTACAGTAGAAACTGTACACCAAGATGACGTAGAAAATGTTATTAAACTTATATATGAAACTGTGTTAAATATTAAAGACGGAGAAACATTTAGTTATTTCGAATAAAGTACCTCTTATTATTTTTTAAGGTGACAGATTTTTTACTAGAATATGGATGAATTAATTGACATCGTAACCGATAATGGCCTTAAAACAGGTGAAACCGTTTTGAAGTCCGTTGCTCACCGTGATGGTATTTTTCATCAAACAGTTCATATCTGGTTTTATACAAAAAATCATCAAATTTTATTACAACAACGAGGGAAAGGCAAAAATACTTTCCCTTTATTGTTTGATGTTTCTGTTGCGGGACACATACACGCTGGAGAAGCCATTGAAGTTGCTGCACTAAGAGAAATTAAAGAAGAGATTGGTTTGCTAGTTTCTAAGAATGATTTAAAAAAAATAGGCATCTTCAAATCCATTCAAAATCATCATTCTGAATTAATTGACGCAGAGTTTCACCACACTTTTATTGCTGAATTAAAAGTACCATTACAAGAGCTAATAAAACAAGAAAGCGAAGTGGAAGATTTACAACTCACCTCGCTTATAAAATTTTCTGAAGAAATTTGGGGAATGGCAAATCCTAAAAAGTACGTACCACATTCCGCAACGTATTACAAAACCGTTATTAAAGCCATTAAAAAAGAATTATAGTGTAGCACTAAATTCTTCTATCTTATCTAGGCTATAGGTCTCTTGAGAACCCGCTTTCATATTTTTAACTACAAAAGAGTTATTTGCTAATTCCTCATCCCCTATCAAAATAACAAAAGGCACGTTTCTGTTATTTGCATATTTCATTTGCTTTTGCATTTTAGCGCTGCTAGGATACACATCTGCCTTGACACCTATTTTCCTTAAGCTAGTCACTAATTTTAATGCCGTTAATGCTTCTTTCTCTCCAAAATTAACACACAACACTTGTAAAGAGCGATCTATAGCTTCCGGAAAAAGATTTAATTCTTCTAAAACTAGGTAGATTCTATCTAATCCAAAAGAAATACCTACGCCACTTACATCTTTTAATCCAAATATACCCGTTAAGTCATCATAACGACCACCACCACCAATAGAACCCATCTTCACTCCTTCCGGAGCTCCAACTTCAAAAATAGCTCCTGTGTAATAATTAAGCCCACGGGCTAAAGTAACATCTATAGCCAAAGTTGCTGTTTGTAAACCAAGATCAGAAATTGTTTCTTGTATAAACCGAAGTTCCTCTACCCCTTTTGCTCCTTCTTCTGAAGAGGACAAAAGCTTCTCTAAAGCATCTAACTGCTCTAAATTAGTTCCTGTTAAATTAAACAATGGTGATGCTTTTTCTATAGAAGCTTCAGAAATACCTTTTTCTAGCATTTCCTTCTTAACACCTTCTTCTCCTATTTTATCTAATTTGTCTAATGCGACTGTAAAGTCTATTAAATTATCTTTTGCACCAATTACTTCCGCGATACCGGCTAAGATTTTTCTATTATTCATCTTGATGGTCACCCCATCTAACTTTAAATCAGCAAATACAGCATCATACAATTGCACAAACTCTACCTCCTGCAATAAAGAGTTTGAACCTACGACATCTGCATCACATTGGTAAAATTCTCTAAAACGACCTTTCTGAGGCCTATCTGCTCTCCAAACTGGTTGTATCTGATATCTTTTAAACGGAAAGTCTATTTCGTTTTGATGCATTACTACATAACGTGCAAAGGGAACTGTAAGATCATAACGCAATGCTTTTTCAGAAATTTTTGAAGTTATTGCATTTGAGTTTTTTTCACGGTAAGTAGCATCATCTACTTTATTTAAGTAATCTCCAGAATTCAAAATTTTAAATATCAAACGATCTCCTTCATCGCCATACTTCCCCATTAAGGTATCAGAGTTTTCAAAAGAGGGTGTTTCTATAGGTTGAAAACCGAACGTCTGAAAATTCTTTTTAATCGTATCAAATATATAATTACGCTTTACGACCTCTGAAGGTGTAAAATCTCTGGTTCCTTTTGGAATAGATGGTTTTTGTGCCATGTAATAGTATGTGTTCTTGTCTTTACTAAGACCTTAAATTAGTATTAAACGCTATCTTAAATTACGCCTGGATTGCAGTTGCTAAAGTTCTGAAATTTAAAATCGCCGAAAGCTTCCAGGATTCAGCCGCTAATATCGACTTATCCTATGACTTTTTCAAACCATTGATACAACTCCCCTTTTGTAATCACAGCACCTTTTTTTATTAGTTCAAATTTATCTAGGTTCTTATCGTCCTTGTAGGCTTTAGATGCAGAAAGATATTCTACAAAGTCTGATTGCCAATTTTTCTTAAACCAATTAAAGCCTATTTCTGTTGTTAAGTCTATCTCAGGGTTCATCACCTTAACAGATATTAATTTCATCTCTTTATCTGTTAAATGGAATAAATGCATTTGTTGCGCAGAAATATTCTCCACAAAATCTACTTTATTTAATACACCCTCCCAAACTAAATCTGAAAAAACGTCTATTTCTTCTTCCGCTACTTCAGGTGTATTTGTTTTAATTTTCTCCCATTCATCTCCTGTAATAGATTGTGTGGCTAAAAAATTAATAAATTCTTGATGTAATTCTTCTAACTGCTGCTTTGTAAGTCTTGTATACTTCATTACTTGCTTTTACTGTTTGATTTGCTTTTGTACAAATTCAAAATCTTGGCAAAAATAAAAAGGCTGTACAAATTGTACAGCCTTTTTAAGATTTAATATTATTTATTTTTCATTAGAAGATGTAACGCACTCCAAATTGCGCTTGCCATCTTGATGCTAAACTAGCATCAAACCCGTAAGTCTTAGTTAAACTAGGGTCAAATGTGTAGGTTGGCGTATTGGTAGCATCTACAGAAACTCCAATAGGACTCACATTATTAGGCTGTTGGATAACACCCCAATCAGAATTGATTAAGTTCCCCACATTAAGAACATCAATACTAAATTGAATTTTATTATCATTATTAAAGGTGTAATCCTGTAATATTTTCATATCCCATTTACCTCTCCACGGTGCTAATGCGCCATAACGCTCCATATACTCACCTCTATTGTCACTTAAATAATCATCTTGTTGAATATACGCTTCAAAAGCTTCTGCTTGACCTGCTCCTGAAAATTGCATTTGCCCAACTTCTGCAGCAGTCGGAATGTATAATAAATCGTTATTTTGGAAAGAACTATCGCCGTTAATATTTCCTGCATAGGTATAATTGTAACGAGCTCCTTGTCCGTACTCAAAGAACGTTGAAATTGTTGTATTCCATTTTCCTTGACCATATTCAAAGTTCTTAGACAACACCCCAATAAATCTGTGGGTATCTCCATATTTAGAGAAACCTAACACATCTTCATTAGCATTTCCTAGAGTTGGGTTAAAATCAAACGCATCTCCAGTAATCTCTGCTTCTATTGAGTTTACATCTTTAGCATTTAAATAACTATAAGCCCCCATTACATACAAGCCATTATTAAAATTTTTCTGAGCCTTAACAGATGCATTCCATACTCTTCCTTTATCTGAGTTTGTAAATACATAAGCATTAGTAGACCCTCCAAAAGCATTTGATGCAAAATCACCAGCCTCATACACAGGTCTATTATCACCCGGTGCATTTAAAGTTCCGCTAGGCGTATCTAATCCCCAGTTTTGAACGTGTGCAGCATTCAAATCCTTAGTATAGGAAACATCTGCCGTTAACACAATATCGTTATCAAAACGATGATCAACTCCTAAATTAGTTCTCCAAACTTGCGGCCATTGAAAATCAGGATCTACTGCTTGATAGAAAAAGAAATCTACCCCTTGCACTTGATTACCTAACCATACAAATGGTAATCTACCTGTAAATACACCTGTGCCACCTCGTAATTGCGTTGTTTTATCACCTTTTAAATCCCAGTTAAAACCAAATCTTGGAGAAACTAACCAGTTATTATTCGGTAAAGTTTCCGAATCAATCGTAGTTTGCTCACCTGTATTTGGATTGTAGTATAAATTATCTGGCTGATAATTTCCAATTTTTCTTTCGATATTTTCTCTAATCTTATCTCTAGTATCAAAATAAAGCGGCTTATCAAAACGAATACCATAGGTCAATTTTAAATTCTCTGTAGCACTCCATTCATCCTGAACATAGAAAGATAATTGACCTACGTTAGTTTCTGCCAACTGCCACCCGTCTCCATCATCAAATTGATTGTTATTTGCAAATTGAGCTTCAGCCCCTTGAATCATCCCATCAATTAATCCTCCTGGTTGTGCAAAAGATAAAAATTCTGCTACAGACTGAAAATTACGATCATCACTAAAATCATTTGGAGTACCATTAACATCGAAACCAAACGTACCTCCATAATTACCTAAATTGAAGGAGTTATCAAATTGAAACTTTTCAAAAGAAAATCCAACCGTATAGGTGTGGTTCCCTTTAAAAATGTTCATATTATTAGTTAACTGAAAAACTTTTTGATCTAACCTATTATGAATAGAAAAAGGCTCATGACCCGCTACTATATAATTAGATCCCGCACCATCTTGAATAAGAATACTTGGAGCCGGCGAAGAAAGCGGATCTCTAAAATCATCAAAATGCGTATACCCCACTTGTAACTTATTTGTTACTTCATCAGATAAGGTAGAGTTTAATTCTAATTGAAATGAATTTAATTTATTATTGATTTCATATCCAGATTTTTCAAATTGTAGCGTAGAAAAACTAGGTCCTCTAAGCCCAATCGCCGTAGGGTGAGCTGGTTTTTCACTAGATGCATCTAAAAAATTATAGATAAGTGCTAACCTGTTCTTATCATTAATATTCCAATCTAATTTAAAAAGTCCCTTTGTAGAACCTGATCCGTAGGTAAAACCACTGTAAGCACCAGTATCATAACCAAGACCCGATAATACCGATTGCACTGCCATTAAATCTGATTCTAATACTCTAGACTCATTGATAGCGCCAGAACCCGTATTCGGAATCCATCCATTAGTTCCTAAGTCATCTCTTTCTTCTTTTTCAAAGTTCGCAAAAAAGAACAATTTATTTTTAACTATAGGACCTCCTATACTAACACCATATTGATTTTGTGATAATTTAGGTTTGATAACATCTTCACCTTTTACCTTACCCCCAGTTAAGTCTTCATTTCTAAAGAAACCATACACCGTACCATGAAATTCGTTAGTACCACTTTTAGTAACCGCATTTACGGTTGCTCCGGTAAAACCAGATTGCGATACGTCGTAAGGAGCTGTAGATACTTGTATTTGCTCAATAGCATCTAAAGAAATAGGCTGCGAACCTGTTTGACCTCCAGGTGTTGGAGAATCTAAACCAAATGGGTTATTAAAAATAGCACCATCTAAAGAAAAGTTATTGTATTGATCATTACGCCCTCCAAAAGAGTTACCACTTGCTGTAGGCTCTAATCGCGTAAAATCTGAAGCAGATCTAGAGATTGTTGGCAAACGAGTTAATTCTCTACGCCCAACACTAGTTTCTGCACCTGTACGATCACTACCAAAGGTTCCACTTTGATCTGATACTACGACAACTTCTTGTAAAGCCTGGCTATCAGAAGCCAAGGTAACATTTACATTAAAGGTTTGCCCTAAGGTTAAATAAACATCCGACTTAGATTGTGTTTTATACCCAATATAAGAAATAGATACCTCGTAAGGACCCCCAACTCTTAAATTTAGCAAATTAAATCTACCGTCTTCATTAGAAATTGCACCATAGGTAGTACCTGTTGGTGTATGAACTGCTACAATGTTAGCGCCAAATAATGGTTCATTAACATCGTCAATAATAAGACCCTTAATATTAGAGGTCGTAACCTGAGATAGTGCCCCGAAGGAGACAAATAACAGAACAAATACTGCATAAGCCTTTTTAAACATAATTGAGTGAGTTTATAGTTTACGGCGAATTTAGCGCAAAAAAAAAGAGCCATGCGGACATGACTCTTTTTTTATAAAATATTTGTTAACTATTTGTTAACTATTTTTCTTATTTAGTACCAACTACTTCAAAAGCAAAATCTACAACTACATCTCTATGTAATCTGATTTGCGCATTGTAAGGACCTGTTCTCTTGATAGCTCCACCTGCAATTGAGATGAATTTTTTCTCGATTTCTTGACCTTCTTTTGCTAAAGCTTCCGCTAAATCAATGTTAGTTACAGATCCAAATAACTTGTCTCCTGCACCAGATTTAGCAGCAATTTTAATTTCTAATTGCTTTAATGATTCTGCTATTTTAGTAGCTGCATCAACAATTTTCTTTTCTTTATGAGCTCTTTGCTTTAAGTTTTCAGCTAATACTTTTTTAGCAGAAACAGTAGCCATTGTAGCTAAACCATTAGGAATAAGAAAGTTTCTACCGTAACCGTTTTTCACAGTAACTAAATCATCCTTAAATCCTAAATTCTGAACGTCTTCTTTTAATATAAGTTCCATTGTCCGTTTTTTTTTATTTTAATAAATCACCAACATATGGCATTAATGCTAAATGACGTGCTCTTTTTACAGCTACAGCCACTTTTCTTTGGTACTTTAATGAAGTTCCAGTAAGTCTTCTTGGAAGTAATTTACCTTGCTCATTAACTAATTTAATTAAAAAGTCTGGATCTTTGTAATCTACATACTTAATACCAGATTTCTTAAAACGACAATACTTCTTCTGAGAATTAGTATCAATATTTAAAGGAGTTAAATATCTAATTTCTCCGTCTTTTTTACCTTTTGCTTGTTGTTCTATTGATGACATAACTTAAGCTTTAGTTTTTAACTTTGTTCTTCTTCTTTCTGCCCATGAAATAGCATGCTTGTCTAACTTTACAGTTAAAAAACGCATGATACGCTCATCTCTTCTGAATTCTAACTCAAAAGGGGAAACTACCTCTCCTGGGGAACTGAATTCAAACAAATGGTAAAAACCACTTTTTTTGTGTTGTATTGGGTAAGCCAATTTTTTTAGGCCCCAATTTTCTTTAGATACCATTTTGGCACCTTTAGTAATTAAGAAATCTTCAAATTTCTTAACTGTTTCCTCTATCTGAGTATCAGATAGAACGGGATTCAAAATGAAAACAGTTTCGTAATGATTCATATTAATATATTTTTAAGAGCGCAAAAGTAATAATATTTCTGACTTTACACAAGATTTCTGCAAAAACTTCGTTATTAGATTCAGTATCCATAAAGTTATGCTAAAAAAATAAACTTAACCTAAATTTTTAATCATGTATTTTGCTGATTACACAACAAATTATACCATATTCACATCTTTTGTTGTAGTTCATCGTGTTTTTTCAGTACTTTGCCTATGATTTAACCCCACAAATCAACCTTTTATGAAATTAAGAAGTATAATTGTAGACGATTCATCCATGCAGAGGATGGCAGTTGCTAAATTGGTGAATAACCATCCGAACCTGGCGCTAGTAGCCGAGTACAGTAATGCAATTGAGGCAAAAAATGGAATCAAGAACAATGAAATTGATCTAATTTTCCTTGATGTTGAAATGCCTATTATTAGTGGTTTTGATCTCCTTGAATCGTTAGACAACAGACCTCAAGTTATTTTAATTACTGGAAAACCAGATTATGCACTAAAAGCTTTTGACTATGATGTCACTGATTACTTGCATAAACCTATCACTATGTCTCGATTTGACGCTTCTGTAAAAAGAGCTGTCGCTAAATTTGAGCAACTACATAGGATTAATGAAGATGAGGAACATATTTTTGTTAAAAGTAATCTGAAAAAGAGAAAAGTAATTTTAAACGACATCAAATGGATTGAAGCACTTGGTGATTATATTAAACTGGTTACGGATGAAGCTAATATTGTAATTTTATCTACAATGAAGTCTTTTGAAGAACAATTACCAGATGATAAATTCTTAAGAATTCATAAATCTTATATTATCAATTTAGAAAAAGTAGAGAAGTTCAACAGTAAAAATGTTGAAGTAAGTGGGCGCTCTATTCCTCTAAGTAGAAACAAGAAAACAGAATTAGCGGAAGCGTTAAACAACGTTTAAACTATATATAATCTACATTGTAGATTACTCGTACGCTAGCGTACTGCGAAATAGCATTAAAAGATTTTTCAATTCTTTTAATGCTATTTTTAGTTTTACCCAAAGCTTGGCCGTTGGGTATCTTTATTAAAACATGCTTTAAATATTGATTTCTAATTCTAGAAACAGGAGGAAATTCTGGTCCCAACACATGAATACCAAATGCATTCCTTAGTCCCTGTGTAAACCACTCTGCTGCTTCATTAAGCTTGTTATAATCTTTGTGTTTAAAGGTTACTTTAATAATCCTATTTATAGGTGGGTATTTGTATTGTTGCCGCTCATATAATTGTTCTTTAAACATTCCTTCATAATCTCCCGTAGACACCTGCTTTAAGATTTGATGGTATGGATTATAACTTTGTATGATAACCTTTCCTCGTTTTTTAGTACGTCCTGCCCTACCAGAAACCTGGGTTAATAATTGATAGCTGCGTTCGTGGGCTCTAAAATCTGGAAAATTTAATAGTGTATCTGCATTCATAATCCCCACTAAATTCACATTCCTGAAATCCAATCCTTTAGTAAGCATTTGCGTACCTACTAATATATCTATCTCTTGTTGTTCAAAGGCCGTAATTATTTTTTCATATCCGTACTTCCCTCTAGTCGTATCTAAATCCATACGGCCAATTTTTACTTCCGGGAATAAGGTTTGTAATTCTTGCTCTACCTGTTCCGTACCAAAACCTTTAGTATCCAATGTGCTACTACCACAAGCTTCACACGCTAAGGGCACTGCAATATTATAGCTACAATAATGGCAACGCAATTGTTTTTTATGCTGATGATACGTTAGACTTACATCACAATTAGGACATTGCGGAGAATGCCCACACGTAGTACATTCCATGATTGGTGCATAACCTCTTCTGTTTTGAAATAGAATAACTTGCGCTCCGCTTTCTAGCGTTTCTGTAATCTCTTCTAATAATCGTTCAGAGAAGTGCCCTTTCATTCTCTTTTTCCTAGTCAATTCTTTGATATCAACTAGTTCTACATCTGGCATCAACACATTACCAAATCTTCTTAAAATACTGGCATAGCCGTATTTGCCCGTTTGCGCATTATAATAACTTTCTACGCTAGGCGTAGCAGAACCTAATAAAATTTTAGCTTTATGTAACTTACCTAATACAATTGCTGCATCACGCGCATGGTATCTTGGTGCGGGGTCATATTGCTTAAAAGAACTCTCATGCTCTTCATCTACAATGACCAAACCTAAGTCCGCAAAAGGCATAAATAGAGCAGATCTTGCCCCAATAACAATTTGAGCTTTTACTTTATTTGCCAAAACATTGTTCCAGACTTCTACACGTTCTTGCACACTATATTTAGAATGGTATACCGCCACTTTTTCTCCAAAATACTCTTGAAGTCTAGAAATTAATTGCGTTGTTAAGGCAATTTCCGGTAATAGATACAAGGCCTGTTTATTAGACCGAATACATTCTTCTATCAACTTTACATATACTTCCGTTTTACCAGAAGAAGTAACTCCATGTAAAAGAGTCGGCAAGTTTTTTTCAAAACTTAGTTTGATATCTTTTAATGCCTCTAATTGATATTCATTTAAAGATTTTAAACTTTCATTTGCTCCGTCGTCTTGGTAAACTACTCTATCTGTTTGAATAAAATATTCTTCCAACACAGCTTTATCTATCAATGTTTTTATAATGGCCGAAGAACTTTTACTAGCAACTTCTAAATCCGAAACCTTAATTGGCTTCTTTGAACTTGCTTGTAATTGAAACAATGTAAGCACTACTTGACTTTGCTTTGGAGCCCTTGTCAAGGTATTTAATAATTCTTCTAACTTTTCTTCTGATTTGTAGGCATTTCCCATACGAACATACCGAACCATTTTCGGCTTATATTGCTCATATACCTCTTCTTTTAAAATGATGATATTTTTATCTAAAAGGCGGTTTAACACCGGAAGTACGTTTTTTTTCCCTAGAATTGCACTTATCTCCTGCACTCGCAATATAGATTGATGTTCTAAAGCTTCAAATACTAAAAATTCATCATCTAGTAGTTCATTTTCATCGGGCTGAAAATTCTTATTCTTTAATATTAACGTCTCGCTTTCTAATAAAAATGCATTAGGCACAGCAGATCTAAAAACCTCCCCTACACTACACATGTAATAATCTGCAATCCAAAACCAATGCTTTAATTGCATCACAGTTACTAAGGGTGCTTCATCTAAAATTTGATGAATTTCTTTAGCTTCATAAATAACGGGTGGTTTTTGATGCACTTCATGCACCAAAGCGGTGTATATCTTAGATTTACCAAAGGGAACTGCAACACGCATTCCTGGCTGTAAAAAAGCAGCTTCAGCCTCAGAAATACTGTACGTAAACAGTTTTTCTAACGGTATGGGAAGAATTACATTAATAAAATAAGGCATGCTACGGTGTTCTAATCTTTTACACGTATCCAAGTTTGTGTACGGTAAATAAATGCTAAATACCCTCGAACTTTAAGCTCATCAGGATTATCTGGATTTAACCAAATCTTGCAACGAAAGGTCATTGCCTGCTCTGGATCAAATAAATATTTTCCTTTCCATTCTCCATCACCATCATCTTCTGCTCCTTTTATAATCGTCATTCCTAAAACAGGTGCATCTTTTAAATCGCCCTCACATTTAGTGCATTTAAAATTCTCTTTCCCTTCTTCTAATACCTTTACAATATCGCCATACATCTGGCCATCTTTCTTGTAGATTTTAATTACGCCTTTTGGTTTCCCAGTGCGATCATCAATTGTTTTCCATTCATCAAAGATGGATTGACCGTAACTAAAATTAATTAAAAAAAGACCTATAAAAAAAAGTAATAGCTTATGGTGTTTCATCCTTTTGGTTTATGTTATTTCGAACAGCATTTATTGTTGCATTCAGTTCAAAACCTAGCAACAATATATTAGAATTTAACCAAATAAACACCATTAATATTAATAAACCTCCTAAAGCACCGTATAACTCATTATATCTCGCAAATTTCTCCACATATACCCCAAAAAGATACGATGTAAAAATAAACAACAAAGTGGTCATTGTTGCTCCTGCCGAGAAAAATTTTGCTTTTTTACCTTCTGCCGTTCCAAAATAATACAGTATTGCGGTAGTTAAATAAGACAATATAATAAAGAATAAAACCTTAGCAATCTGTACCCCTATAATATCTGTTTCTTCTAAATTAGTACCATAGGTCTTAGTAACCAAATCACTGGCATATTCTACGATATAAAACTCGGAATACACAAATGAAATTGCCGCAACGATTAAAAGAATTGATAAGATTAAACCTACCAGAAGTGCATATAAATATTGTCTAAAGAAGTTGCGCGTTAAATTCACGTGGTATGAATTTTCAAAGCCACCAAAGATGGCATTAACCCCATTAGCTACCAAGAAAATAGAAATCACAAAAGTAGAAGAAAGTAAGCCTCCTCTTTTTTGATCTTTTATTTGAATAAAAATTTCTTCAAAATAATCTCCCGTGGCTGTTGGCAAAAAAGATTCAAGAAAGGCCAAAAAATCGGCCTCAAAATTTGTTTCACCATCTATTTGAATATAAGGTATTAAGAATGGTAATAAACTCAGTAAAAATATCAGTAAAGGAAAAAGTGCCATAAATAAACTAAAGGCAATTGCACTTGCCCTGGTTGACATTGCCCCTTGAACTATTCCCGACAAGTACATTTCTATCAGCTCATACAATGACAAACCTTCAAGCGCTGCAAATTTTACTTTTTTTAGTAATCTCGCAAACCAATTTACGATCGGTATTTTATCTATCTTTTCTTCTAATGCAGACATTTATACTGCTTTAAGGCTCAGATCCATATTGTACACTGAATGTGTCAATGCTCCTGATGATATATAATTTACACCACATTCCGCATAATCGCGAATAGTATGCTCATTTATACCTCCAGAAGATTCTGTGAGACATTGATTGCCGATTAATTTAACTGCCGCTTTGGTATCTTTAAATGAAAAATTATCCAATAGTATTCTATACACACCTTTAGCATCAAGAATTTGCTGAACCTCATGTAAGTCTCTTGCTTCTACAATAATTTTCAGATCCCTATTCGTCTCTTTTAAGTAATTTTTTGTTTTTTCAATAGCTTTCCCTAAGCCCCCCGCAAAATCTATATGATTGTCTTTTAACATAATCATATCATACAAGGCAAATCTATGGTTCTCTCCTCCTCCAATTTTTACCGCCCATTTTTCTAGGGCTCTAATTCCAGGAGTTGTTTTTCGGGTATCCAAAATTTTAGTCCCTGTACCTTCCAAGAGCTTTACAAAATAATTTGTTTTTGTGGCAATAGCACTCATACGTTGCATTGCATTCAACACCAAACGTTCTGATTTTAAAATGCTTTGAGAACTACCTTCTACATAAAACACAATATCACCATGCTTCACAGTATCTCCCTCCTGCAAAAGGGTCTCTATTTTCAAGTCTTTATCTACGTAATTAAACACTTGCTTTGCAAAGTCTATCCCTGCGATAATTCCGGTATCTTTCACCAATAGTTTAGCTTTCCCTGTTGCTGTTGAAGGTATACAAGCAAGCGAACTATGGTCCCCATCACCTACATCTTCACGGATCGCATTTGTTATAATTAATGCTATTTCTTTGTTAAATTGCTCTTTTGAAATCATTCCTACATTTTCTTATTTGCTAATTTACTAAATACTTTACTCAGAGAAGAATCCCTATAAATTTATATTCTATAATATTAAACGTAAAAATTCTAATTAAATTTGCACTATGACCATCAAACTTTTAGCTATCGGCAAAACAGATAGCAACAACTTATCGCAACTCATTGACGAATACGAAAATAGACTTAAACATTATGTCAAATTTGAATTAGAACTCATTCCTGACATCAAAAACACCAAAAATTTATCAGAAGCGCAACAGAAAGAAAAAGAAGGCGAAGCGATTTTAAAAAAAATAAATCCGACCGATGCGCTTATTTTGTTAGACGAAAATGGAAAACAGTTTACTTCTGTAGATTTCTCTAATTACTTACAGAAAAAAATGAATTCAGGCATTAAGCAACTTGTTTTTGTTATTGGGGGTCCTTATGGCTTTAGTGCGGCTGTTTACGGTAAAGCACAAGGAAAAATAAGTCTATCGAAAATGACGTTCTCACATCAAATGATAAGACTATTTGTTGTAGAGCAAGTATATAGAGCGTTTACCATTTTAAAAAATGAACCTTATCACCATCAATAGCATTATTTTTTATTGCTAAAAAAACCATCTAACCTATTTAACAGGGTATCTAACTTGCTAAGCTCTTTCTTATCGCTTTCTAGAGATTTTATCATGTTTTCTGAAACCTCATTCAGCGCGTCTAATTCTGTTACTACGCAAGCGACTAAATCTTCTTTGTTTTCTATTTTTTTCTCTATTTTTAGTACATGCTGAAGGTCCTTAATATTCTTCATATGGGACGCATAGGCATGTGATTGATGCCATGAAATTTCTTTAAGCTTTTTATTTTGAGAACTTGTTTTCCTAATAATCGGATTGACAATATAAAAGATTTCAAAAAGAATAATAAAAAGCGAAAGTACCGCTAATTCTACCTCAATAATCATAATTGTCTTTATCTCTTCTTCCGATTCTTGTTGAAATTTAAGAACAATACCATCCATAATTTCCAAGAAATCATCTACATGACTTGTAAGCTCCTCTACAGGAACTTCAGCGATATGATCCATATCATTTAAATGCGTATAGATATACTCTAAATGAGGTTGCATTTTTTTAAAATCAGCAATGATCTCAGTATTTTCAACAGGATAAAAACCTAGTTTCTCATCTCCTTTTTCTAAGATTTCATCTGTTCTGTATAATTTAGCAAGGGCTATTTTTAATTCAGAATAATCACATTCATAATGATTACACTCATAAAAATTTTTCAACACTAATTGACTGAGCATACGTTGCTTACCCGCCACATTAATAACCGCAGCCATACGCTCTTGGTTTCTCAAAGAATATTGGATAATAGACTGAATGAGCACCGTTAACACAATGATGGTTATAACTAATAAATAATATTTATAAAATTTTTTCACACTAATAATTTATACCTAGACAATTACTATAGAATTTTCCTACAAGATATTTCATAACGCCACCAAGCGCAACAAATTGTTGTGAAACAGCATGGAAGCGATAGTTAAGTCCTTAAAACTAAAAAAAGCCCAAGAAAAAAATTCTTGGGCTTCCATTTTATTTCGAAAATGACTAATAAAGAACTCTAAATTTAATCGTGTTTTCTATTTTCTTCAATTCCTTTATAACATCTTTATTATATTCCTTATTCACATCAGATATTACGTAGCCCACTTCATTATCGGTAGATAAATACTGACCCGTGATATTCAATTCATACTCTGCTAAAACTTTATTTACTTTAGCCATAACGCCAGGAACGTTTTTATGGATATGTAAAAAACGATGTGATTTGTTTTGCTTTGGCAGACGAATATTCGGGAAATTTACAGCATCAACTGTATTTCCAGAATTCATATAATCCATAATTTTACTTGGCACAAAATCTGCAATATTTGCTTGAGCTTCCTCTGTACTACCACCAACATGCGGTGTAAGAATAACATTTTCTAAACCTTTAAGTTCTGTTTCAAACGCACCATTACTTCTTGGTTCTTCTGGGAATACATCTATTGCTGCACCGGCAATTTTACCACTTTTTAATGCAGCTGCTAACGCAGGGATATCTACCACAAAACCACGCGCTAAATTGATGAAAATAGCCCCATTTTTCATTTGGTTAATTTCTCGTTCACCAATAAAATTAAGGTTTGCTTTGTTATCATCTATATGAAGGGTTACAACATCTGAAATGTTTAATAAATCTTCTAGTGTATTACATTTTATAGCATTACCTAGCGCTAATTGATCATTAACATCATAATAATATACACGCATTCCTAAAGCTTCTGCCAAAACTGAGAGTTGCTTACCAATATTTCCGTAACCAACAATACCTAAGTTCTTACCACGTACTTCTCTAGAATTTGCAGCAGTTTTATTCCATTGCCCTTGATGTATTTCCGTACTACGTGTAAAGACACTACGCATCAGCATAATAATCTCTCCAATGGCCAGTTCTACAACAGAACGGGTATTGCTATAAGGAGCGTTGAACACAACAACCCCTTTGCTCTTACAGGCATCTAAATCTATTTGCGTCGTTCCGATGCAAAAAGCTCCCACAACCATAAGCTTATTAGCTGCTTCTAGTACATTTTTGGTTACTTGCGTCTTAGAACGTATACCAAGTACATGTACGCCTTTTATTTTTTCTATTAATTCTTCTTCTGTTAAACTATGGCCAACAGTTTCTACAGAGAAACCTGCTTCAGACAGACTTTTAAAAGCATCTGGATGCACATTTTCTAACAATAACATCTTTATCCTGTTTTTAGGATAAGAGATTTTTCTAGGTAAATCGTTCACAAATAAAAATTCATCAAGGTTAGGTGTAATATAATCTGCATTTTTTGCAGCTTTTTCTCGGTGTACATTTTCGGTATAAGCAAAAAATTTATCTGCGATACCGGCTTCTCTCATTACATAATCGCTATAACCATCACCAATTACCTGAACCTCACCGTCAAGATTCATGTTTTTTAGGCAATCTATTTTACCATTATGCATCGCTAAAACATTGGTTTCATCAAAACCAACAATTTTACCTTCTTCATCAAATTCAAATGTATTAGCGTATACTCTATCTGAAGGAATGTTATACTCCTTTACTATAGGGTCTATAAACTCTTTAAATCCACAAGATATTACATAAATATCATCCGCATAGTCTCTAAAAAAGTCCTTATTAGCCTCTATAGATTTTGAAATTTTAGTCTTTAATTCTTCCACCAAAACCGGTAAATCATTTTTATGCGCATGTAGCAATTTAATTCTGCGCTCTAAAGATGTGGTAAATGAAATATCACCATCAATACCTAAATTGGTAATCTCCTGAATTTCATTAATAATTTCTTCTTTATTGGACCTGCCTTTGAGTGTGATTTCCGCCAAAACATCTAGCGCTTCAACTCGCGTTAAAGTACTATCAAAATCAAATACATACTTTCTTCCTGTTGCAACCATTTTTTGAATAAAATTAAGCGTCAAAAGTAAAAATTTATTTGCTGCGATTCTTTTAAATTAGATTAAAACTACTATCGAATTAGTAATTGTAACATTTTGATACAGAATTGTTTTTATGAACCCTTAAAAATTATGAAAATCGCAATTCTAAACTTCAACGGAATAGCTTATTATTTTAAAAATGAAATTATGGCCTTAGAAAAAGAATCCGTTTTGTAAACATCATTATGATTCCCTTTTAGTAACACAAACTCACTCTTAGGAATTGCGCTATGCAATGCCTTTGGGTTTCCATTTTCTAAATCTTCATCTCCTGCAACAACCAAGACTTTGGATTTTATTTCTCCTAGCGCAATAGGGCCAGTTACGGGTTGATGCTTCTGTAAATAATGTAAGGCTTTTACATCTGCGTTTATTGATATTGCATATGCCACAGCTCCTTTTGTTTCCTCCGTAAGTACCGCCCCTTCTGCAAATGCATTAGCAAATAGGATGCGACGCTCCCAGTCAGGATCTGTAAAGTCTATCCCCATACCCCCTAATACCGCTTTCTTAATATGCTTATCTACCGTAAGCCATTTAGCGGTAATAATACTACCTCTAGAATACCCTACTACTGTAAATTTCTTAAGTTTTAAATAGGATGTTAACCCTTGTAAGTCTTTTATTTCTGCATCATCTGTATAAAATTTTTCCTCCTGTGGTTTACCAGAAGATCCGTTTCCTCTTAAATCAGGAACAATAACTCTATACCCTTTTTGTAAAAGTTCTTTTTTTAATACGGTAGCATTCCAAGAACTTCCGTCATTAATAAAACCGTGTACCAATACTACTGCCGTACCTTTACCTTCATCTGTGTAGGCAATTTCTATTCCATCAAAAGAAATAAAGAATTGTTTTTGGGCTTGCACCCCAAATGAAATTTGCAATAAAAATAAAATCAGGATACGCTTCATAATTTTAAACACCAGTATAAATTACCCCTGTTAGAATGGCAATTCCAAAACTCAACAATGTTCCTATTAAAATGTATTCTGTTAGCTCTCGATTATTACTATCCTTTAAGTCATTAAATCTAAATACAGATTTTGCAGCAATTAAAAAACCAATGACTTCCCAACGCCCTAAAATGATAAACGCCACTACAAATAAACGCTCAATAATGCCAATATACATTCCTGCATTTGGTAATGACTCATGATCATCTTCTATATATTTTGACATTCCTTGCAAGACTTTACTAATTAGTATGGCCGTTGGAAAACTAACAAAAACTAATGCCGTCACTAAACGCACATCTATTGCCTGTAGGAGCGCTAACGTATGCGTATAGAAATCTCCATAATATGCACAAACATATAATACTGCTATATGCAACACTTGATCTATTAAAAAAGGAAGATTTTTGTTTTTAAAACTAGGGGTTACATAAAGTTTCAGAAGATCTATCAAATAGTGGCTTAAAGCAATAATTATTGCAATCTTCCAATATTTTAAATCCCATAAAATTAAAAGCGTTAAGGCAAAATGAATTAAGGTGTGGTAATAAATATACTTAGATTTTACTTTTTTTTCTTCTTTATCTTTTACCCATTTAGAAGATTGAAAAATAAAATCTCCCAGCAAATGCGCTAAAAAGAGCTTAGTAAATAACATCATACTATTTCTGTTTAATTGCATCCTTATAAAAGGATAATAGTTCCAAAACAAGGTCTAACCTCGCTCTTTTTTGTCTTTGACTTACGGCAGATTGCTTCACCCCTAATTGATCCGCAATTTCTTGCTGCTGTAATTCTGGGTTCTCTAAAGAAATTGTAATAATTTCCGCAGAAACAACACTCCAGTCATCCATAAAATCTAATGCCAATTTAAGTATTAAATTTAAGATGCGCTCTAATTTTTTATCTTCTGTAGCTAGAGCTAATTTTAATTTTTGTTCTTTTAATGTTTCAAAAATTCTACCTGAAAAATGATACGCACTGCCATTAGATTCACTTATTTTAGAACCAACAAAGGTTTCCTCTCCTAAGCCAATACCCATCCGAACATCTAAGCCTTTGATCATTTTGATTTTAGCCTTTAAAAGAATAGCTACTCGTAAAGCGTCTACTATTGGAACCTTTAACTGAAATTCATCTCCTCTAAACACATCCCAATCTCTAGGCGCCTCACCTATTTCTGACAGTTGCTTTTTCAAAACACTCATCCACTCCGAAGTCTTATATCGTTCTGAATTAACGATATCTCCTGTTAGTACTGCTATCATACATATATAAGTTAAAACGCTAATATACTAAAATATAAGCAAAATACGTAATAATTATAATTATAAGTCAAATAGCTTATATCAAAACCATCTTCTAACATTTTTTAAGTACGCAGCATATTCTGATCCAAAAGTTTGAGCAAGCGCTTCTTCCTCTGGCAGTATTTGAAACCTATTCATATACGATACAAAACCGGCAGCGATTAAAGTATTAAAAGCATTCCCCAAATATACTCCCCAAGCTAAAAGCACCAATAACAGCCCTAAATACATAGGATTACGCGTAAAGCGATACAAACCATTTATGACCAACTTAGAAACCGTTTCTGGTTTAGTAGGATTAACAGTGGTCTGTTTTTTTATAAATTGAATAACAGCAACAACTCCTATAGCCCCTCCTAAAATTAAAAACAGATATATAAAATAAATCCGACCTGTAAAGTCAAATTCTCCAAATGGTAAAAATCGATCTAGCCCAAACATACATACTGCTGCTAGCAAACAAACAACTACTGGTGGTAATTTTAAATGCATTTGAAAAAAATTAAGCGATTAAAATACTATTTTTGAATTAAATGATACGATACTACAATGGAAATTGTTTTTGCAACGCACAACAAAAATAAGGTATATGAGGTTCAGTTATTAGTTCCTAAACATATAAAAATACTTTCACTAGAAGCTATTGGCTGCTTTGATGAAATACCTGAAACAGCAGATACCTTAGCAGGAAATGCAAAACTAAAAGCAGATTATGTCACTCAAAATTACAAGCTTCCTTGTTTTGCAGATGACACTGGTTTACTTGTTGAAAGCCTAAATGGGGCTCCTGGAGTTTTATCCGCACGCTACGCAGGAGAACAAAAAGATGCTACTGATAACATGGATAAACTACTCGCTGCTTTAGAAAACAAGGAAAATAGAAAAGCTAAATTTGAAACGGTTATAGCCCTAAACTTGAACGGACAACAAATACTTTTTAACGGAGTAGCGCCCGGTGAGATCACCATAATAAAAAGTGGCGTTAAAGGATTTGGCTATGACCCTATATTTAAACCTGAGGGCTATGACAAAACTTTTGCCGAATTACCTGTAGAAATCAAAAACACCATCAGCCATCGCGGAAAAGCCATGAAAAAGTTACTAGATTATTTAAATAAATTTGAATAATAATAACTTTATAAATCATAAACAACACCAAATCAATAATTTACATCCAAAATTACTCAATTAAAAATTTAATTTAATATCTAATGAATTAGCAGTACCTTTGCAACTTTAAATAACGCCGCTGGTATAGCATGTGTTGCGCTGAGTCTAAATAGGTTATAAAATGTAATCGCTCTATGCAACAGACATATTTGCGATTAACATTTACATATTATGACAAAATTTGAAGCGTTAGGCCTTAAAAAGTCTATTTTAGACGCTATTACAGACATGGGTTTTGAAAACCCATCTGACGTACAAGAAAAAGCAATTCCAATTTTACTAGGTGATGATACAGACTTAGTAGCCCTTGCCCAAACAGGTACAGGAAAAACAGCAGCATTTGGGTTCCCATTAATTCAAAAAATAAATGCAGATAGCAGAACCACTCAAGGTTTAATACTATCACCAACACGTGAGCTTTGTTTGCAAATTACAAACGAAATGCAAGCGTATTCTAAATACGAAAAAAATATTAATGTAGTTGCTATCTATGGTGGTGCTAGCATTACAGACCAAGCAAGACAAATTAAGCGTGGTGCACAAATTATCGTAGCGACTCCTGGTCGTATGAAAGATATGATGAGCCGTGGATTAGTAGATATCTCTAAAATTGATTATTGTGTTTTAGATGAAGCTGATGAAATGCTTAACATGGGATTCTTTGAAGATATTAAAGAAATTCTTTCTGATACTCCTAAAGAAAAAAGCACATGGTTATTCTCTGCTACAATGCCAAGAGAAGTAGCTACAATCGCTAAGAAGTTTATGCGTAGTCCACAAGAAATTACTGTGGGAACAAAAAACTCAGGAGCATCAACAGTACAACATGAGTATTATGTAGTAAGTGGTCGTGATAGATACCCTGCCTTAAAAAGATTAGCAGATACTAATCCTGATATTTTCTCTGTAATCTTCTGTAGAACTAAGAGAGATACACAAAAAGTAGCAGAAAGTCTTATTGAAGATGGTTACAATGCTGGTGCATTACATGGAGATTTAAGTCAAAACCAAAGAGATTTGGTCATGAGCTCTTTCCGTAAAAAACAAATACAAATGTTAGTTGCAACAGATGTTGCGGCACGTGGTATTGATGTTGATGACATTACACACGTAATTAATTATCAATTGCCAGATGAAATAGAAACCTATACGCACCGTAGTGGTAGAACAGGTAGAGCTGGTAAATCTGGTATCTCTATGGTAATTATTACCAGAAGTGAGCTTAGAAAAATAAAAGCAATCGAGAATAAAATTGGACAAAAATTCATCACAAAAAATATTCCTTCTGGAATGGAAATTTGTGAGATCCAATTATATCACTTAGCAAACAAAATAAAAGATACTGAAGTAAACGAAGAGGTTGAATCATATTTACCTGCTATCAACGATGTCTTTAAAGATATCGATAGAGAAGAACTTATCAAGAAAGTAGTTTCTGTAGAGTTCACACGTTTCTTTAACTACTACAACAAAACCAGAGATTTAAATTCTGGAAACTCTGACCGAGGAGATAGAGAAGAAAGAGGTAGCAATACTGGTAGTGGTGAAATACCTACTAGTGGTTCTGTTCGTTACTTTATCAATGTTGGAGAAAAAGACGAATATGACTGGATGTCACTTAAAGACTTCTTAAGAGATACTCTAGAAGTAGGTCAAGATGATATATTCAAAGTAGACGTTAAAGAGAGTTTTTCTTTCTTTAATACCGATGCAGCGATTACTCCTAAAATTTTAGAGACTTTTAAAGACTTTAAGGTAGATGGTAGATTTGTAAACGTTGAGATTTCTAGCAACCCAGGTGGTGGCGGAGGTCGCGGCGGAAGAGATCGTAACCGTAGTGGCGGTGGTGGCGGTAGCCGCGGAGGAAGAGATCGTAACCGCGGTGGCGGTGGCGGCGGAGGCGACTTCAAAAAACGTAGATCTTCATCTTCTAGAGATGGTGGCTACGGAGGGGGTTCTTCTGAAGGCGGAGGATCTAGAAGAAGATCATCTGACTCTGGTTCTAGCTCAAGATCTAGCTCCCGTAGTGGAAGTAGAGAATCTAGTAGCGGCAGCAAAAGCAAACGCAGAAGCGGCTTTTTCTAGTCTAAAATTTAGTTAATTTCATATTAAAAAATACGCTTCGGCGTATTTTTTTGTTTTGTTTAGTATTTTAGGCCTTTCTTTGTCAAACGTAATAAACATCAAAGACACTGTACTATTGCAGTTTTTAAAGTGAATTACATCTGACACCTAAAACCAAATTTTTCAGATGAAGAACAACCTTATTTACCTATTTATATTTGCCTTTGTCACTCTTGGCTTTTCTCAAGAAAATGAGGAAGAGAATCAAAAAAATGAATTCTTAAAAGCTATTGTGGTAAATGCCCAAGACGGCTCTTTAATGGAAAGTGTGCACGTGGTAAACTTAAACCAAGTTGTAGGTACCATTACTAATGAAAAAGGGGAATTCAACATTCGCGCTACTGCTAATGATACTTTATATTTTAGTTACTTAGGCTTTAAATCTCAAAAAGTACGCGTCACTAATGACATGTTGAAATTTAAGGATACCAAAATTACCTTAACAGAGTTAGCATACGCTTTAGAAGAGGTTATTGTTACCTCTTATGATTTAACAGGCTACTTAGAAATTGATGTAAAAAACCTACCTTTAAATGACTCTTATCAATATAGTATTTCTGGACTTAACACGAGCTATGAAGCCGGAAAAAAGAATCCGAGTGCTGTAACTAAAGTATTAGGAGCTATTCTCAATCCCGCAGATTTACTTCGGAATTTATTTGGAAAAAAGCCGAATCAGATGAGAAAGCTTAGAAAAGTTAAAGAAGATGATGCCATAAAAGATTTATTGGCTTCTAAGTTTGATAGAGAAACATTAATGGAACTTCTACAAATAGAAAAAGTAGACATTGAAGACATTTTAAACAATTGTAACTATTCAAAATCTTTCATAGCAACAGCTAATGATTTACAGATTTTAGATGCCATAAGTGGATGCTACGAAGACTACAAGGTTTTAAATCGTAAGAAATAATTTTGAGCTCTTTGTATTCTAAATAAATTTTCTATTTCCATTATCATTTTATAGCTTTATCAAAAATAAATGATGATGAATAAAGGCCTGCTATTGCTATTAGGATTTGCTCTTTTTACCTCTTGCAAAGAAGAAAAAAAAACTCCTTCACCAGAACAATCAAGCACTGTAGAAAATAGCATAGTCACCCCTAAGAAAAAACCATTTGTATGGGCGGGCGCTAATATTTATTTTTTACTTACCGATCGTTTTAACAACGGAGATACCACTAATGATATCAATTTTGAAAGAACAGAAGAAACCGGAGTTCTTAGAGGTTTCATGGGAGGCGATTTAAAAGGAATTACCGCAAAAATAGAAGAAGGGTACTTTACGAAATTAGGAATCAATGCCATTTGGTTTACTCCTGTAGTAGAACAAATACATGGCGCTACAGATGAAGGCACTGGAAATAGCTATGGTTACCACGGGTATTGGACCAAAGATTGGACGGCACTAGACCCAAATTTTGGTACCCGAGATGATTTAGAAACAATGGTAAAAACTGCGCATAAAAACGGAATTCGCGTTTTGATGGATGTAGTTTTAAACCATACGGGACCTGTTACAGAAATTGACCCTGTATGGCCAGAAGAATGGGTACGTACATCTCCTACCTGTACTTTTGAAAACTACGAAACAACTACCGCCTGCACCTTAGTTAACAACTTACCAGATATTAAAACAGAAAGTGATGAAGAAGTTGCTCTTCCTGATCATTTGCTTGCCAAATGGAAAGAAGAAGGCCGTTTAAGCTCTGAGTTAGATGAATTAGATTTATTTTTTAAACGCTCTGGTTGTTCTAGAAGCTCAAAAGCTTACATCACAAAATGGTTAACAGATTATGTAAATGATTTTGGCATTGATGGCTTTAGAGTAGATACTGTAAAACATGCAGACGAAAGTGCCTGGAGCGAACTTTACAAACAAGCTTCTATTGCTTTTGATACTTGGAAAAGAAAAAACCCAGATGCTGTTTTAGATGACAATCCTTTTTATATGGTTGGAGAAGTATATAACTACGGCATTTCTAGTGGCAGAGCATATGATTTTGGCGATAAAAAAGTAGATTATTACAATGCCGGTTTTAAAAGTTTAATCAATTTTGAACTTAAGACCGATGCTAAGAAAGATTATGAGACTATTTTCAAAAAATACAACACACTTCTACAATCTAAACTATACGGAAAAAGTGTCGTAAATTATTTAACCTCACATGATGATGGTAGTCCTTTTGACAAAGAACGTAAGGACCCCTACCATGCAGCTAATGTATTATTACTTACTCCAGGAGCTTCTCAAGTGTACTATGGTGATGAATCTTCTAGAAACTTAACCATAGAAGGCGCCCAAGGTGATGCTACATTACGTTCTTACATGAATTGGAATGAAATTGACAGCGTTCCTGAAACAAAAAAAATATTAGCTCACTGGCAAAAACTAGGTACATTTAGAGCAAACCACCCTGCTGTTGGTGCTGGTACCCATAAGATACTTTCTAAGGCTCCATATGTTTTTGAAAGAACGTATACGAATAGCCAGTATAAGGACAAAGTTGTCGTGGGCTTAAACCTTCCTAAAGGGAAAAAATCCCTACCCGTAAAAGGGTTTTTTGGTGATGCTACAAAATTACACGAAGCATATTCTGACACTTTTGTTGTTGTAAAAAATGGTAAGGTAGAGCTAGAGAACGAATTTGATATTGCACTATTAGAATTGGTAGAATAGATAGTATACTAAAACTTTATTAAATGAGCATTTTCTTTTTATAGAATAGGGTTTCTTTGCAGCGTAGTTTTATTTCTAGCAAACCATGCATATCAAAAGAAGAGTGTTCATAAAAAATCTAATTCTAGGATTTTTAGGTCTTATTGGCTTTATTTATTTAGATAGTTTTTGGATCGAAAAATATATTATAGATTGGAACACGCATGATTTAAGTGACGGCGCTAAGCAAAAGATTAAGATAATCCAATTGTCTGATTTACATTTAAAAGAGATCAAGTATTTTCATAAAACCATAGCCGAGAAAATTAATACCGAAAAACCAGATATTGTAGTGTTTACCGGCGATACTATTTCTAGAAAAAACACCTATTATATTTTAGAACAATTCCTTAAGCTTATTGATCCAGAAATATTTAAAATATCAATCCTTGGAAATAAAGAATATGATGCTAAAGTAGCCATGCCACTTTTTAAAGCTACTTTTAAAAAGTATAACGGCATTGTCCTAATCAATGAAAACTATGCTTTCTTAAAAGACAAAAGAGTCATAAACATTATAGGTATTGACGATTTTCTAAGAGGATCTTCTAATTTTAAAACGGCAATTCATCATATAGATACACAATTAGACACCATAGTACTCAACCATTGCCCAGCATATACAGATGTTATTGATGCTCTAAATAGTGAAGAGAACTTAAAAATTAAAGTTGTCTTATCTGGCCACACCCACGGAGGACAAATAACATTTTTTGGTATTCCATTTTATACTCCTGGCGGTAGCGGAGACTATGTAAAGGGTTGGTATCAAAAAACAACTACAAAAATGTATGTCTCTAAAGGCATAGGTACCACTGCACTTCCTATTCGTTTTTTTGCCCGAGCAGAAGCATCAATCTTTTATGTGTAGCAAATTAAATTTTGAACTCATGTGTCCTCAGAATACCGGGATAAGACCCCATCAATACTCTTAATCGATTTTTTTGCCCAATCTATCTGCTTAATAATTTTCTCATCGTCAGTAAGCTGCCAATCAGCGCATTCTTTTTTTAATTTAGTAGTTAAGCTTTGTAAGATGATGGCCGCTGAAACCGAAATATTTAAGCTCTCCGTAAAACCCACCATTGGTATTTTCAAAAACCCATCGGCTTTTTCCAAAACTTCATCACTTAAACCTTTTTTTTCTGTTCCAAAAAACAAGGCTGTTTTACTATCAAATTCAAAATCATCTAACAAACAGGAATCGTTATGCGGCGTTGTTGCTATTATTTTATACCCTTCTTTTTTTAACGCATCTATACAAGTGCTTGTACTTTCATACCTATGTATATCTACCCACTTTTGCGCGCCCATAGCTATTTGTACATCCAATTGATCTCCATACTTACGTTCGATAAGGTGGGCAGACTGAATTCCGAAGATATCGCAACTACGAATAACAGCACTGGTATTGTGCATTTGAAACACATCTTCAATAGCCACCGTAATTTTATAGGTACGTTCTTCCAAGATCTGAAGAAAGCGATCTTTACGTTCTTCAGATATAAATTCTTCTAAATATTTTAAAAGTTTTAAATCAATCATAAATCGAAGATAATAAAAATCTAAAATTGTATATTTTTATAATCAAATTCGTACATGATATGAAAAAAATTGTTGTTTTAACAGGTGCGGGAATAAGCGCAGAAAGTGGCATTCAAACTTTTAGAGATGCAGATGGCCTTTGGGAGGGTTATGACGTAATGGAAGTTGCTTCTCCCCAAGGTTTTGAAAAAAACCCTAAACTCGTCTTAGATTTTTACAACCAGCGTAGAAAACAACTTTTAAAGGTAGCACCGAATGAGGCACACCTAGCATTAAAAAATCTTGAAGAGTATTTTGAGACCACCATAATTACTCAGAATATTGATGACTTGCATGAAAGAGCTGGCAGCAAAGCTATAATTCATTTACATGGGGAGCTGCTTAAAGTTAGAAGCACCAAGATTTCCAGAATTGGAGCTCCAGTAATACTAGACTGGAAAAAAGATTTAAAAATAGGCGACAAATGTATTAATGGGCATCAGCTACGACCACATATTGTTTGGTTTGGCGAAGCAGTGCCTTTGCTTGATAGGGCTATTGAAATTACCCAAGAAGCAGATATTTTAATCATCATTGGCACTTCTATGCAAGTGTATCCAGCTGCTAGTCTTGTCAATTTCATAAAAGATGACACCCCTATTTACTTTGTTGACCCTAGACCTAATATCTCCAAAAATGCATTTAACAACTTAACTATTATTGAAAAAACTGCTCTAGAAGGAATACCAGAACTAGTAACTCAATTAATAAAAACAAATTAATGACTACGCAAGAGCTCTATACTTCTTTAAACTACGTGAATCACTCAAGAGAAAAAAGAGCTGAAATGGCTGGGCTAATTTCCAATAATCCTGAATTAATTACGCCATTATTAAAAGTAGCCTTTACTATTAACGACCCAATATCTTGCAAAGCCTGTTGGGTTTTAGAATTTACAGCCAAGGAAAACTTGCCCTTTATTTTTCCGCATTTAGACACTTTTTCCAAGAACCTAACCAGCGTACATTTAGACTCAGCAGTACGTCCTATGGCAAAAATCTGCGAATACTTAACCAAAAGTTATTTTTCAAAGACTCCAAATACAACGCAAGACGCCTTGAGTAAAAAGCATCTTGAAAAAATTACTGCAGCATGCTTTGATTGGCTCATTACTGATCAAAAAGTAGCAGCACAAGCATATGCTATGACAAGTTTACTGTTAATGGGTAAAAAATTTAAATGGATTTTACCCGAGTTAAAAATCATTCTAGAACAAAACTACCCAAAAGGGAGTGCTGCATACAAAGCCAGAGCTAGACTCACCTTAGCCAAAATAAAATAGATCAAATCCATGTATTTATTTACTTGTTAGCTTTTTAGGTGCTTAAGGAATCCCTATATTTGCCGCTTCTATAAAACCAATCAATTTCTATAAAATGTCTTTAAACAAACTGAATGCGATTTCTCCGATAGACGGTCGTTACAGAAACAAAGTTGAAAATTTAGCTGATTATTTTTCTGAAGAAGCATTAATAAAGTATCGAGTTCGTGTAGAAATCGAGTATTTCATTGCTTTATGCGAAATTCCATTACCACAACTTTCTAGTTTTGATACTTCTAAATTTGAGGCATTAAGAGAAATCTATACTAATTTTTCTTCTGACGATGCTTTAGCCATTAAAGAGATTGAAAAAACAACCAACCACGATGTTAAAGCTGTTGAATATTTTATCAAAAATAAATTTGATGGATTAGGACTTCAAGCTTATAAAGAGTTTATCCATTTTGGTTTAACCTCTCAAGATATTAATAACACTGCCATTCCTCTTTCTTTAAAAGAAGCCATGAATGATGTGTATGTACCGCAATATTTTGAAGTTTTAGAAGAACTAGAAGCCTTAGCATCAGAATGGAAAGCAATACCTATGTTGGCCCGTACTCACGGACAACCAGCCTCTCCTACCCGTTTAGGGAAAGAAATTCAGGTATATGTGGTACGTTTAAAAGAACAATTTAATTTACTGAATGATATTCCTAGTGCTGCAAAATTTGGCGGGGCTACAGGTAATTACAACGCACATAAGGTAGCATATCCTACTATTAACTGGCAAGAATTTGGACAAGAATTTGTACAAGAGAAACTAGGACTTTACCACTCTTTTCCTACAACTCAAATTGAGCATTACGACCATATGGCGGCTTTGTTTGACACGTTAAAAAGAATAAATACTATTATTCTTGACTTAGATCGTGATTTCTGGACCTACGTATCGATGGATTACTTTAAACAAAAAATTAAAGCAGGTGAAGTAGGTTCTTCTGCTATGCCACATAAAGTTAACCCAATAGATTTTGAAAACTCTGAAGGTAACTTAGGAATTGCGAATGCTATTTTTGAGCATTTATCGGCTAAACTACCTGTTTCTAGATTACAACGCGATTTAACGGATAGTACGGTCCTAAGAAATATTGGTGTGCCTTTTGCACATACCATGATTGCTTTTCAATCTACCTTAAAAGGCTTAAGTAAGTTATTGCTGAATAAAGAAAAGTTTGAACAAGACCTGGAGAACAACTGGGCTGTAGTTGCAGAGGCTATACAAACCATTTTAAGACGTGAGGCATATCCAAATCCATATGAAGCATTAAAAGGGCTTACAAGAACTAATGAAAAGATAAATCAGCAATCTATTGCTAACTTTATTGATACTCTTGAGGTGTCTGATGCTATTAAGGCAGAATTAAAAGTAATTACACCAAGTAATTACACTGGCATTTAATAACTAGTGTCACTATAAACTTAAAAAGACCGCAAATTGCGGTCTTTTTTTATGCTTATAAGTATTTAATTACTTATTAATTTGAACTTCGTGTGGGTAAGGAATTTCAATCTTAGCTTTGTCAAGAGCCAATTTAGAACCTTCTATAGTTGCAAAGTATACATCCCAGTAATCTTCTGGCTTACAGTAAGGTCTTACCGCCAAATTCACAGAGCTATCTGCTAAGGCTTCTACATTTACTGAAGGAGCAGGATCTTTTAAAACCAAAGGGTTTGCCACAAGCATTTCTAAAAGCACTTCTTTTGCTTTCTTCATATCTTCTCCATATCCTATACCTACAGTGGTATCTACACGCATTTTGCCTTCTGCGGTATAGTTAATGATATTACCATTTGCCATTGCCCCATTAGGTACAATTGCCAATTTATTTTGAGGCGTGATTAATTTAGTGGTAAAAATTTCAATTTCTTTTACATTTCCTAAGACACCCTGTGCCTCTACTAAATCTCCGATTTTATAAGGTTTAAAAATCATTATAAGAACACCACCGGCAAAGTTAGAGAGTGATCCTTGTAATGCTAAACCTACCGCTAAACCAGCCGCCGCAAGAATGGCTGCAAAACTTGTCGTTTCTACACCCAGTTTTGAAATCACCATAATGATTAAAAAGATTTTTAATCCCCATGATAAAAGGTTTAATAAAAAGCTTTGTAATGATTCGTCGTAGTTTCCTTTATTCAATACTTTTCTAACCGCTCCAATAAGCTTCTTTATAACCCATGAACCAATTAAATAAATAGCTATGGCTCCTAAAATTTTTGGCCCATAATCTGTTACAAAATCAATTCCTTTAGCCATCCATAAGTCAGCCGTTCCTGCAGTCTCGTTAATAATTTCTGCATTTTCTTCCATAATTCTAAATAGTGTTTATATAATTATTTGTTAATAGTTACTGGCAAATTACGGATAATCAGAGAAGAATTCTCTATAAAAACAAAAACTTTTGCCCATTACTATTAAAAAAGCCTCTTTATCTATATGTTATAGATAAAGAGGCTTTTATGTAAAAATTTAATTTCTAATTAAAGACGTCTAGCAAACCTTCTAGCTGTTTCCCATCAAAATTAGATTTCTCCATGGCTTTTATTAATTGCATTAAATTCGCTGGGTTCATATTATCGCCTAAAACGCGCACCAGAACAAATCCTTTATCATCGGTATCACCATAAATAATAACCTCATCTATTGCATCATCATCTCCTAAAAACTTAATAGATCCTTTACCGTAACTGGTATTCAGCTTCATTAACTCTTGATATTTATCATTCTTTAAAATAGCTTTTACTTTTGCCTTCTCTGTCACATAAGAAGCTGCATTATCTAGGGTCTTTTTAAAAGCTAATACATTCAACTTTTTAAGAGAAGCATATGCTTTCTTCTGTTCCGGAGTAAGCTCTACCTGATCAATATTTAAAAGGCTCGCTGGTAAATCAAAAGATAGGAAATTTGGATTCTCTGCATTATCTACGTAATACTCTTGAAGACTTTGTGTAGAGGAACAACTAAAAAATAGCAGAACCCATGCTATTACGAGACTAAACTTTACATTTTTCATTTTAACATAATTAGAGAAAACAGCATTTGGCGTACCAAATGCTGTTTTTTATTATTGAATTATTTTGCTTTACCTGCTTTATTTAATTCTTTCGGCAAATTCATTTTATTAGTCAAAGCACCAATTTTATTTAGATCTATATCTCCTGTGATAGACACTAAAACAGTCTCTATATTTCTACCGTTTAGGTCTGTTTTGACATTACCAATACCGGTTACAAACATTAAAAGTTCTTTTACATGATCACTATCTCTACCTTCTCTAATGTAAAACTTTACATTTACATCTTCATCCTTTACACGCATTAACTCTTCCATTTTAGAAGATTTTAAATACTTTTTAACGGTAGACCCCATTTCTAAAGATGCCGTCTTATCTTCCGTCATAAAGACTTTTAAGCTCTTTACTCCTTTAGCGATATCCATAAAATCTTTGGCTTCTTGATCATGCTCATCTATTCCAAGAGAACTGACAAAATTGATCATACTCTTATTAACGATTACAGATGACACACGATCCATATCTTCATATTTGTCGAAGATAGATTGAGAAAATCCAAATAATGGTAAAATTGCGATTACTAAAAATAAACTGATTGTTTTCATGATTGATGATTTTTGATTGATTAATTAATTATTGATTTTTCTTACCTGCATTATTAAGTTCTTTCGGTAAGTTCATTTTACTTGTCAAGGAACCAATTTTATTTAAATCGATATCTCCTGTTAAAGAAAGCAGTACCGTTTCTACCTTTCTACCTCCTGCTTGTATGTTTTTTACGCCGGTAACAAACATAAGTAACTCACTTACATGGTCATCATCTTTACCTGCCTTGATATAAAATTTTACGTTTGCATCTTTATCTTTTACACGCATTAGCTCTTCCATTGAAGAAGACTTTAGATACTTCGTCACATTTACAGCCATATCTGCTCCTACTGCTTTGTCTTCTGTGGTAAAAACTTTAAGACTACTTACGCTCTTGGCGATATCCATAAAATCTTTAGCATCTGGATCATCTACTTCTACATCTATCTTACTTAAAAGATTAAACATGCTTTTGTTCACAATTACAGCAGATACATTATCAGAATCCTCGTATTTATCAAATAAGGACTGTGAAAAACCTATAAAAGGGGTAACGGCTAGGAATAATAGTATAAGGGACTTTTTCATGATTTTTTTTTTAATTATTGTTGTAAATTTTTTGTTTTGTTTGTTCAAACTCTTTTAAATAGGCTATCTTTTCTTTTCCTTTATTAAAGTTTTGTGCCAATAAATTCAAAGCTTTTTTTGTTTCTTGGTAGGCATATGCTGCTTGCTCTTTTTCTATACGTTGTTGCTCCATATAATTAGTACCTAAATACAAACCCACTAATAACATGGCTACTGCTGCTGCCGAAAACCACTTGACTTTTGATTTCTTTTGCTGTAAAGGTATTTGTTTGGTAAATTTTTCTTCTTTAGCATTTGTAAGATGCGTAAACATCGGGGCATATTGTTGATGCTCTGAATGTATAGGCCCATTTACAAAATAGTCTTTCAATGCTTTTTCTTCTACAATAGTCGTTTCTGCATCAAAATATTTTTCTAGTATGTTATTTATATTATCCAATTCCATAACTGTGTTTTTCTACTAATTTTTCTCTTACTGTTTTTCTAGCTCTTGACAAGGCCACGCGTATTGCGGTAGGCTGCATGTCTAACATTTTCGCTATTTCGTCATAATCATACTCTTCTACATCTCGCAATTGTAATACCAGTTTTTGTTGTTCTGGCAACTCTTCCATAATTTTTTCTACCCATGATATACTATCCTTGGCTTCTACTTGCTTTTGTAATGATGTATTATCATCCTTATAATTACTGTGAACTAATTTCAAATTTCCTGCTTGCTTCGACTTTAATCGGTCTAAACAAAAATTCTTAGTCATCGTCATGGCAAAAGCTTCTACATTTTTATATTCTTCAATAGCAGAATTTTTTGTCCATAACTTCAGTAATATTTCTTGAGTTGCATCCTCTGCTTCCTCTGTGGAAACCAACAATCTTTTGGCTAACCGAAAGAGTTTGTCTTTAAAAGGCATCACAACATTTAAAAATTCTACCTGTTTCATTGTGGTTGGGTTGTTGTAAACCAGTATTAAGTGGTTTATACTAGGAAGACGAAGTATAACGAATTTTGTTACAAATAATTTCTTTTATTTTTTAGATGTGTTTATTTTAGTGCCATAATATTAAGATACAAACGGCTTTTATAGGACTGCAAGAGGCATACTGTAGGATATACTTTGGTATAATTAGTGTTATATTTAAAGAAAAAAAATATGAAAAAGTTTCTCCTTTTGTTTTTAGGCCTAGGCCTATTTGCTGTTTCCTGTTCTGATAAAGATGATGAACCTTCAGAAACAGTTACTATAGAATTAAATAGTGAAGTGAATGATTTTGTTTGGAAGGCGATGAACTATTGGTACTATTGGCAACCGGAACAAGCAAATTTAGCTGACGATAGATTTGCCACGATAGATGAATTTTATAGTTTTCTAAATGGATACGGCGCTCCGGAAGATTTATACAATGCTGTAAAAGTACCACAAGATAGATTTAGCTTTATTTCAGATGACTATGATAATTTGATTAGCGCTTTAGGAGGTACTTCAACCACTACAGGGATTGAATTTACATTAACAAGGCTGCCTTCTGATAGTGGAAATGGAGTATTAGGAGTAGTTCGCTATGTTTGGGCAAATTCTGATGCTGCAACTAAAGGTATTAAAAGGGGTGATATTTTTTACGCCGTTAATGGTACCGAATTATTCGCAGATACGGATGCTGATGGATCTATAACTTCAAGTAATTTAGATTTACTAAGTGCTAGTACATTTACTTTAAACTTTGGAACTATAGAAGATGAATTATTTACACCCAATGATGTAAATATAGAAGTGAATCGCTTAGAAATAACAGAAAACCCTATTTTGATTGCTAAAACTCTAGAAGTGAATGCTACAAAAATTGGCTATATAATGTATAACGGTTTTACTAGAGATAATGAAGATATTATTGATGATGCGTTTGCTAAAATAAAAACGGAAGGCGCTACGGAATTAGTTATCGATCTTAGATATAATCCTGGAGGCTCTACAGGAGTAGCTAATAGAATAGCCGCAAGAATTACAGGCCAATTTGCAGGACAACCCTTTATCGAATACATCTATAATTCAAAAAGAAATGGAAATTTCGGATCTACAGATCCTTTTGAATCTGATTATGAAAATACTCCATTAACGAGTTTGGGTCTAACAAAGGTATATGTTATCACTACTGGTGATACCGCTTCTGCTAGTGAATTGCTAATTAATAATTTAAAGCCATACATCACCGTAGTTCAGGTAGGTGAAACAACCGTTGGTAAAAATGAATTTTCTATAACACTCTTAGATAACACGGCACAAACATCAGGCGGATATCCGCCGTATGCGTATTACGCTCAAAGTGTTGGTTTAGATGGCGTAAATCCTAATCACAAATATGCGTTACAACCTATTTGTGGTACGTATGCAAATGCAGATGGCTTTAATGATTTTGCATCTGGTCTACAACCTGATATCGCAATAAATGAAACCTTAGGCAACTTAGGACAATTAGGTGATTTAGAAGAGCCTTTACTAGCCAAAGCAATAGAAGATATTACTGGAGTTACCAGCAAGAGTTTAAAAAGTGTTGTTCCTGAAAGTATGAAAACGGAATTTGTTGGTAGTTCATTAAGGTTAAAAAAATATAATGATATGGTTTTGATCCGAGATTTTAATTAATTTTCATAGAAACCAGAAGTATGTAAACGGTTTGAATCGCGATTCAAACCGTTTTTTATTTAAGTCTAATTCTCTAAACTTTTAGTTATTCTCTCCAACGCCGCCACTTGCGTCTCCACCCACACCTGATGCACTATTAAAAACTCTGAATTCATAAGTATAAGTTCCTAATGGGAAAACAGGTGTTATAAAAGTTTCTTGGCTATTATCGCCAAATCCCAGAGTAGAAGAACTAACAGAATATTCTACACCATCAATTATGAAATATGTAGTAGCTTGCAATCCACTAGCTCTAATTATAAAACTGGAAGGGTTATTAACAACTGTAACAGTACCTTGTGTTTGAATACCTCCAAATTCCTGAACATAAATGGATTGTGCAATCTTCCCATCAGAAAAAATGATATTAGAAGCCTCATCTACGACCACCTCTATGGTATCTGAATCTTGAAGGCCATTACCGTCAAATACCGTTAAAGTTACTTGATAGGTACCTGCAGAAGTGAAAGGCCATGATGTATTGTCGCCGAAAGCTCCTGAAATTGGATTTGCAAAATCTCTAAAATTCCACTGGTAGGTTAGCGTATCACCGTCAGGATCAGACGAGCCAACACCACTAAAGCTTCTCGTTAAGGTTGTAGGATCATAATCTGTTAACAATTCTGCTACTGCTACTGGGGGTCTATTTCCTTGGGTTATTGTTAGCTCTACAGTTCCTGTTGCTTCATTCCACATCCTACCATCACTTATGGTATAGGTAAATTCTGCAGTGCCCACATAGTTAGCTGAAGGTGTAAAACTAATGTCCGACCCTGTAAAAGAAACCGTGCCCGCTTCCGTTGGAATAACACTCCCTATACGTACTATAGTAATTGGATCTGATTCAGGATCACTAGTAGCCTCCAAAACAGAAAAAATAGATGCTTCTGTATTAGCACTAGTTCTAGTAATGTCATTCGCCGTTGGAGGCATATTACCATTAACATCACGAACAACATTTACCATACGAGAAGCCGTGGCAGTATTTCCATCATCATCAGAAACCGTATACACTACTTCATACACACCTTCTACTATAGTATCAACTTGAGTGTCATCAACCACTATCTCAGCACTTATATCCCCATCAATATCATCTAGCGCCGTTGCACCCGCATCTTGATAGGTAACTCCCAGAAATACATCAAAAGGATTATCGCCTAAAATGGTAAGCTCTGGAGCCATAGTATCAATAATATCTTCAACTACCTCAAAGCTTAGTATAACATTACGTTCTTGATTGTTGCTGTCTGTTAAAACAAAATTTATGGGTACTACCCCTAAAGTATTCGGTGTGAAATTTAGCGTATAAGTCCCTGGAGTAATTTGAACATCCTCGTTTAAAACAATATTATTTTCCGTATCATGATCTTTTAATTCTCCCTGACCAGCCTCTAATTGGTAATTTCGTACAAAGCTAATCCCGCTTTCTGTATCGTCTATTTCAAAATTGACAACAATAGCTACTGTTTTACCAAGTTCTACCTGTGTAGCCGTGCTTGCAGCGGTCCATATGACAGATACCTCATCAATAGTATACAGTAAGGTTTCCTCTTTTTCCATCCCAAAATTATCGGATGCTATAATTTTCACTTCATGGTCGCCCACACTTGTTCCTATATAAGATAGGCTTGTGGCGAGTGGACTCAAGGTGGTTTTAGAATTAGGAGCTAGTAAAACTCCGTTCGCATCTACAAAGTATCCTTCTCCATTCTTAACACTATATGAAAATCCATAACTGATCTCTTCCAATACCTCTTCTGGTATAACTTCTATAGTGGTGGCCAGTAGTCCGTTTACATACCCTTGATTGGTGTGAGAGGTGATCAATTCAAATTCTACCTCCGTAAATAGTTTGACCTCCTTAGTACACGAAATGCATAGGCCTACTAAAAGCACTAACATAAAAGCTTTACGGATCAATGGATGCTTTATAGCTTGCATAAGGTCTTGGTATAGGTTGATTCTAGCATACGCTAAAGTCCTTAATATAACGAAAATTTTTCTTCTTAATTGTAAACAGAAAAGGGTCAACAGTATTGTTGACCCTTTTCAATTAAAAATTTGAAAACCCTACAAATTCAAATTAAGTCCTAAACTAAAGTTTCTACCCAACGTAGTATATCCTACCGTTTCAACAAATTCTTCATTAAGTAAGTTTTGAGCATTTACAAAAACTCTCAATTTATTATTTATAAGTTGGTGACTTACATATAAATTCACCAGTGAAAACGAATCCAAACTAACGTCAGAAAAAGTACTAAAATCTGTATCTAAACGGTCTCCTGTATATGCATAACTTACCGAAGCAAAAGTGGCATCAGAAAGTTGATAATTAAATGATGTATTTACTTTATGCTTAGGGATACGTATTGCGTTATCTCCTTTACGTTCTGTAAAGGTATAATTAGCATTCCAAGTTAAATTTTCACATAAGCTCCAATCTAATTCAACCTCGACACCTTGCGCTTTAATAAAGCCATCTATATTTTCATATCCTTCACTTCCGTAAACAATTGTTTCATTTTCATCTCTATTAAAGTATAGCGCACTAAGCCTTAGTTTATCATTTGCATATTCTAAACCTCCTTCAATAGTAGAATTCTCTTCAGGATTTAGCTCTGGGTTAGCTCCAAAAAAACCAAATAATTGACTAAGTGATGGTGTAATGTACGATGTTGCATAAGACGATAAGACTTTAACATAGCCATTATCTAATTTATAACTGTACGATGGGTTTATATTATAGACCACATGAGAACCATATTCAGAATTATTATTAAAACGAGCACCTGCGTTTACATTTAATCCAAAAGGAGAAACATACACGATGTTAGCATAAGGATCTGTAATGGTTATTTTTTTAAGTTCTGAAAACTCTGATTCGTCTTGAATATAGTTTACTCCTAAAATGGTATAAAATTTATTATTAAAATTATATTTGTTGTAGACATCAACAGTATAATTATCTCCTTTAAAAGCTCCTGGGTAAGACCCCATATCTTCTGCATCATAATTTGAATACGCTGCGTTCATATTTATAGAACCATTTTCATTATATGAAAACACAGAGGCTAAACCAACTCTTTCTTGCTTACTCTCATATAAAGGATTTGCAACGGTTCCAAAGCTTTCGTCATATGCTGTTTTTATTTTAGTCTGATTTCCATACACTTGAACTTTAAAGCTTTCTGAAAATTTGTATCCAATTTTTACATCAGTACTATAATCTGAATAGAAATCTTTTTCATCAGCAGAGCTTACAAAAGCAGAAAGTCCGTCTGAATATCTATTTGAAAAACCTACTGAATAATCAAACTTATTTAAAGTTCCGCTAACTTGCGCACTGTTTGAAAACCTAGAGAGGTTATAATTTTGATTGTCCTTTGTTTGTTGCGTTCCTAGACTTGTTTGAAAATTACCAGAGATTGCTTCATTTGATGCTTTCTTAGTCGTTATGTTTATTACTGCAGTAGCTGCATTTGTACCGTAAAGCGTACTTGCTGCTCCTTTAATAATTTCAATAGATTCAATATTTGCCGTTGCTAATAATCTTAAATCATACTCTGAAGATGGTGAAGAAGGATTTGAAACACGAACGCCATCTATCACAATTAAAACTTGCTTACCGCGCCCACCTCTTGCAGAAACTCCAAGAACAGCACCATCTCTACCTCTACTTCCATTAATTTCAATACCACTTTTAGTATTAATAATTTCTGCTACTGTCTTACCTTGGTTTTGAAGTAATTCTTCCGCCGTTATTTTAATTACAGTTTTTCCAGAATTCTCACGTTTTAATTCAAATCGTGAGTCACTAATAACAACTTCATCTAATTTTTGAAGTTTCATAGATTCATTTGGCTCATCTTGAGCAGCTACACTTGTATATGCTAAAGCAATAGCACATAAACTTAAAAATTGTTTGTTCATTTCGTAAAAATCGAATAAACGGGAGAATAGTATGTCTGTACCCATACGTAAACCTTTATCCCGAAAGTTTAACATTATTGTTTTGAATTTGGCAGGTCTCCTGACTTGTGTACTATCAATCACCTTCCCAAGTTTATACTCAGTGGTATTTTGAAGATATGATAGCCACCTATTACGAACCGATATAAATATCAGTGCCGATTCGGCATAACTTACAGTTGCGGGAACAGCTCTAGAATTACACTAGATTCCCTTTTAATCAAATAAACCCTATGCGTTTATCTAAACCAAAATTCGGCGCGAAGATATTGCTTTAAGTAGAAAAAAAATCACTTATCATCGTTATTTTTTTTACTCATCTTGATCATCAACCAGATAAAACCAACCACAAAATGAAGTATAATTATGCCTGCAACAATATATAATGTTAAATTAGAATTACCTCTCATGTTTAAATTTTCATAAATTTAAGCCCTTAAAACCATAAAAAATATGACTTTTGCTACCTTGCAAAAAAAATATATCCCTAAAATAAATGAAATACTTTTTTCTACTTATCACGCTAGTATTCCTCTCCTGCAAGGAGGAAACCAAGAAAACACCTGATTTTGTAGAAAAAATTATTCCAAGTACTGACATATTATATGCCAAAGGGTTTTCTGTAGAAAAACAACCCAGCGGTGTTACCATTATTAAAATTACATCGCCTTGGCCAAATGCAGAAGCTGTTTTCACCTACGCACTAATCCCAAAAGAAAAGGCAGCTTCTATGACTTTAAATCGTGATGAATATGATGCTATTGTCACTGTTCCTATTACCAATGTGGTGGTTACCTCTACCACGCACATTCCCGTTTTAGAAGCCTTGGGTGTAGAGCACACTTTGGTAGGTTTCCCTGACACCAAATATATCTCATCTCAAAAAACAAGAAAATTAATTTCTGAAGGGAAAGTCAAAGAATTAGGGCAGAATGAGACCATTAATACCGAATTACTTTTAGCATTACAGCCAAATTTGGTGGTAGGCTTTAGCATTCATAATGAGAATAAAATGTACGAAACCATTCAGCGTGCAAATATTCCTGTAGTATACAATGGTGATTGGACAGAAGAAACACCCTTAGGAAAAGCGGAATGGATTAAATTTTTCGCACCTTTTTACGGACTCGAAAAGAAAGCAGATGCTATTTTTCAAGACATTACAAACAATTATTTAGCCGCAAAAGAATTAGCGACAAAAGCTACAAATAAACCTACCGTATTAAGTGGTGCTATTTATAATGATGTTTGGTATTTACCCGGAGGAAAAAGTTGGGCTTCAAAATTTATTGAAGATGCCAATGCCTCTTATATTTTTAAAGATACAGACGATGCAGGTAGTTTATCGTTGAGTTGGGAAAGTGTTTTGGATAAAGGAAAAAAAGCAGACTATTGGATCTCTCCTTCTCAATTTACCTCCTATAAAGATATGACTGCAAACAGTCTGCATTATCAACAGTTTGATGCCTTTAAACATAAAAAAGTGTATTCTTTTGCTAATACTACTGGCGAAACGGGAGGACTCCTTTATTATGAGTTGGCCCCTAACAGGCCAGATTTAGTTCTTAAAGATTTAATTCATATATTTCACCCCGAACTAATACCTGAGTATACACCAACTTTTTTCAAACCCATAGATTAAGTGCATTCTACCAAAAAGTACTCCTTTTATTTTTTATGTTTAGTACTACTGCTGTGTGTCTTTTTTTTAATAAATATAAGTTTAGGTTCTGTTCACATTCCTTTAAAAAACACTCTTAATACACTTTTGGGTAGCGCTGACCCTAATGAGTCTTGGCATTATATTATTTGGAACTACAGAGTTCCAAAAGCTATAACGGCTATTCTTGTGGGTGGCGGATTATCTTTGAGCGGTTTGTTAATGCAAACACTTTTTAGAAATCCGTTAGCCGGCCCCTTTGTATTGGGTATAAGTTCTGGTGCAAGCTTAGGTGCTGCAATACTAATTATGGGAGCGGGTTTATTTTCTAGCGTTTTTGGAATTTCACTTTTTAATGATGCCTCCTTAGCCATTGCTTCTAGTTTAGGTAGCTTTCTTGTATTACTCGCTGTTCTGTCTGTTGCCATGAAAGTAAAAGATACTATGTCTCTACTTATCATAGGGCTTATGTTTGGGAGTATAACCGGCGCCTTAGTTAGTGTACTCTCCTATTTCTCAACTTCAGAACAATTACAGCAATACATCTATTGGAGTTTTGGAAGTTTAGGAGATTTATCATGGCCGCAATTAGGATTACTAGCCGGAATAACCAGTATAGGAGTGCTCTTAAGTATCTTTTCTATTAAATCTTTGAATGCCTTTTTATTAGGTGAAAATTACGCTCGGAGTCTCGGAGTAAGTTTAAAAAAATCAAGATTCATTATTATCATCGCTACGGGTTTATTAGCTGGTGGTATTACAGCTTTTGCTGGCCCCATTGCTTTTATTGGCTTAGCAGTACCCCATTTAACGCGACAAATATTTAATACCACAGATCATAAAATATTGGTGCCAGCAGTTCTTGTGTACGGCGCTATTTTAATGTTGCTATGTGATAGTATTGCACAGCTACCTTTATCTGCAAGCGTTTTACCCATCAATGCCATCACCAGCTTAGTAGGTGCACCAGTGGTTGTATGGCTATTGGTTCGAAAACGAAAAATGATTTTTTAATTCCGAAAGATGAAGCTAAAGCTACTCCATAAAATCATTATCGTATTTAGTTTTACCGCTAGCTATAACGTGAGCTTTAGTCAATCTACCAACTTTCAAGGCATAAGTGATGCTGTAGACTCCCTTTTGCAAACAAATCACCCCAGGCCTTTTAACGGACAAATAATCCTAGCCGTCAATGATGCTATCTTTTATAAGAAGTCTATAGGCTTTTCTAAAGATAAAACGGAGTTTACACAAACAGATAAATTCATTATTGGCTCCCTTAGCAAGCAAATTACTGCAGTGCTCATTCTCCGAGCCGTAGAGCAAGAAAAACTAAATTTAAACGACCCAATTTCAAAATACCTTCCTAATCTAAAAACGGAATGGAAGAATACCATTACAATTCATCAACTTTTAAATCATACGCACGGTATTATAGATCTACAAGAAGATTTGGCTTTTGCTCCCGGAACAGATTTTTCTTATTCTAATATCGGATATCAACTTCTAGGTGAGATTTTGGAACAACGTTACAATAGTACTTATGTACAGTTGGCTTCCAATTTATTTACATTATGCGGTATTGCAAACCATCTAGCAAGCTTAACCACTAAACAGCCTAATCTTGTTGAAGGAAAAATAAAAAATAAGAACAATAGCTACACCACAAGTACAACCGACTTTACCACCGCATATATTCCTGCGGGCTATTTAATAGCAAGTATTTGTGATTTATTAAAATGGAATACCGCTTTGCACCAACAGAAATTACTACAAAAAGAAAGCTATCAATTACTGATTACTCCGAGTGCCACTCAAAACCATTCTCTTTTTGGGCCAATAGGGTATGCATATGGCATAAGAGTTTCTGATGAAAACCGGCTTAAAGAAATTGGACATACCGGATACGCTCCTGGATATATTTCTATGAATTTATACTATCCTGAGTATAAAACTAGTATTATTGTTTTAGAAAATTTAGATTGGAATGATGATGCTATTCGTCAAACATTCTATTTTGAAATGAAAATCAGAGAGATATTTAGACAAACGCTGACTAAAGAATAAAAATCATCCTAGAAAACAAAAAACATATCGCCCTAGAAATTGCCAATCTTAGTATTGGTTACCAGCGTAAAAAGCAGGATATAATTATTGCTCAGGACATCTCCTTTGCTTTAAATAAAGGAGAACTAGCTGCTATTGTTGGTGTTAATGGCATAGGCAAATCTACCTTACTGCGTACGCTTGGCGCCGTCCAAAAATCGATTTCAGGAGCTATAGCCATTGAAGATAAAGCACTCCAAAACTACACGCCATTAGAATTAGCGACTAAAATAAGTCTTGTACTAACAGAAGCCATAGCTTCTAAAAACCTTACCGTAGCTGAGTTAATTGCTTTAGGTAGGCAGCCTTATACCAATTGGCTCGGTACGCTCACAGAAGTAGACAAAGCAAAGACTAAAGAAGCTATTCAACTCGTAGAAATTGAAGCATTACAACACAAAAAATGCTATGAACTAAGTGATGGCCAATTACAACGGGTGATGATTGCACGTGCATTAGCACAAGACACTCCTATTATCTTGTTAGATGAACCCACATCACATTTAGATTTGTACCATAAAGTTCAAATTTTAAAATTACTCAAAACCATAGCACACCAAACGCAAAAGACCATTCTGTTTACTACCCATGAAATTGAGGTTGCGCTACAACTAAGCGATAAAATGCTTTTACTCCGTAAGGAAGAAAGTTATTTTGACACGCCAGAGGCTTTAATTCAAGGAAAGTATTTTGAAAAATTATTCCCAGCAAATACCATACAATTTGATCCTATTCTAGGGAGTTTTAAAATAGTGTAACACCTTTTTACCAGTCTTTTTTAACGTTAATTTAAAAGTACACCTGCTTTTTATTCTTTAATTTTAAATTTCAAAACCACACGCATGAAAGTAGCAAACAAATCCATCATTATTACCGGATCCTCTAGAGGTATTGGAAAAGAAATAGCATTACTCTTAGCAGATAATGGCGCCAAGGTTGTCGTGAACTATACCAATAGTAAAGACGAAGCGGAAGAAACTAGTGCCACTATACTTAAAAATGGAGGTACCGCAATTGCTGTACAAGCAGATGTGAGCAAGAAAGAAGACGTAATTCGCTTATTCGAGGAGACCATTGCGGCATTTGGTCAAGTTGATGTGTTGATTAATAATGCTGGGATTATGAAAAATAAGCTTTTTAAAGATTATAATCAAGATGATTTTACGTCACAATTTGATGTAAATGTACGTGGTGTTTTCAATACCATGCAAGAAGCATCTGCAAAGCTAGCAGATAATGGTATTGTCATTAATTTTTCTTCGAGCACTACAAAATTGATGCTTCCAAGTTATGGTATTTACTCTGCTACTAAAGCTGCGGTAGAACAGATGACGCGTGTGTTTTCTAAGGAAGTAGGAAGAGGCATTTCTGTTAATGCTATTGCTCCAGGACCTACCAATACGGAACTATTTTTAGAAGGGAAATCTGAAGAGTTTATAACGAAGCTTAAAGGCATGAATGCTTTTGGCAGGTTAGCAGACCCTATAGATATTGCTAAAATCGTGTTGTTTTTAGCCAGTGATGATTCTAAATGGATCTCTGGCCAAGTAATAGGCGCAAATGGTGCTATGGTGTAAATTTAAGATCTATAAATACTCGCTATTACGGGTTCATAAGTTTAAAACAAAATAGTTTTAAGCTGTATTTATATTCTAGCCAATCTAGTATCTTTACTTTTTTGCTAATTAAAATATAAATGAACGAGTACATCATCTATTTCCTTATTGCTAGTGTAGGTATTGGGATAGGTTTTTTTTTAGGGAATTATATCCAAAAGCTTAAGACCACTTCATCACAAAGTGCTTTGATAGCACGTGAGGAGCAGTTACGTATCAACAATACTTCTTTAGAGCAAAAACTTTCTCAAGCAGAAGAGACTATAGCAGAAATACGCTCCTTAGCAGAATTAGATAAGAACGAACTTCGGAATGAAAAAGAACTTTTAGGAAATCAAATTACAAGATACCAAGCAGATTTAGAGAATCTTCAGCTTAAAAATACAGAGCAAAAAGAAGAAGTAGAAAAACTCCAAGAAAAATTCACCAAAGAATTTGAAAATCTTGCCAATAAAATCCTAGATGAAAAGAGCAGTAAATTCACGGAACAGAATAAAGAGAATATTAAAAACATTTTAAATCCGCTGCAAGAAAAAATACTCTTATTTGAGAAAAAGGTAGATGACAGCCAAAAAGAAAGTGTAGGTATGCATTCTGCATTAAAAGAACAACTGGCAACCTTACAATTACAAAATTTAAAGATTACCCAAGAAGCCGAAAATTTAACTAAAGCATTAAAAGGCGATAGTAAAATGCAAGGAAATTGGGGAGAATTGGTCCTAGAACGTGTTTTAGAAAAGTCTGGATTAGAAAAAGACAGAGAGTATTCTGTACAACAAAGTTTCACTAGAGAAGATGGTTCCCGAGTATTACCAGACGTGATTATTAATCTGCCCGACGGTAAGAAAATGATTGTAGATTCTAAAGTTTCTTTAACAGATTATGAACGTTATGTAAATGCGGAAGACGAATTGAAAGATAAATTCTTAAAAGATCACATCAATTCTCTTCGCCGCCATGTAGACCAACTATCTGCTAAGAAATACGAAGATCTGTATGAAATGGAAAGTCCAGATTTTGTGCTTCTTTTTGTGCCAATTGAACCTGCATTTGCAGTCGCTATTAACAATGACAGCACGCTATACAATAAAGCATTTGAACAAAATATTATTATCGTTACCCCCTCTACCCTATTGGCTACGCTACGTACTATTGATAGTATGTGGAATAATGAAAAGCAACAACGTAATGCCCTGGAGATTGCCAGACAAGCTGGGGCGCTATATGATAAGTTTGAAGGTTTTGTGAGCGACTTAATGAAAGTGGGCAAAAAAATGGACGAAGCTAAGGTAGAATATCGGGGTGCTATGAACAAACTAGTAGATGGCCGCGGTAATATTGTGACCAGTATTCAGAAATTAAAAAAAATGGGCGCTAAAGCAAAGAAATCTATTCCTGATTCTTTACTAAAAAGAGCCAATGATGATTCTGATGATGAAGAAGACACCAAAGAAATACCTAATCTAAATTTGTAACTTACCTTTACAAGAGCAAAAAACAACGAACTAGCCTAAAATTAATACCAATAATGGTAAGCTTTAGGACGCAACTAACAAATAATAAGAATGAAAAAAATAATTGGATTAATAATTGTTGCAATAATAGCAATATTTGGAGCCTACTATGCTTTTGTATATTTTGTGCCCTACAGTGAAGGAATACGCTCTGGAGAACTTATTAAAATAAGCCATAAAGGAGTTGCTATAAAAACATGGGAAGGAGAAATAAGCCAAGGAATCTCTGGCGCTCAAATTTTTCAATTTTCTGTTTTAGATAAAGACAAAGAAGTCATTCAGCAATTAAAAGATTATCAAGGCCAATACGTAAAACTAGATTATGTAGAGCGCTATAGAACGTTCTTTTGGTTAGGAGATTCTAAATATTTCATCACCAAAGTACAAAAGGAAAAATCACCCGGTTACCGCAATTAATTATGAAAGAATACAAGTCATCTAAAGAATCTAGAATATCTATCACAGAATTAATGCTGCCTGCGCACTCTAATTTTGGTGGTAAAGTTCACGGAGGGTATATATTAAACTTAATGGATCAGATTGCTTTTGCATGTGCCTCTAAACACTCTAGAAGCTATTGTGTGACAGCTTCTGTAAATAAAGTAGATTTCCTTAACCCTATTGAAGTAGGTGAACTGGTGACTTTAAAAGCCTCTATAAACTATACCGGAAGAACCTCTATGGTGGTGGGCGTGCGTGTGGAGTCTGAAAACATTAGATCTGGAAAAAAGAAGCACTGTAACTCTTCTTATTTTACAATGGTGGCCAAAGACCTTGATGGCAAAAGTATTCCTGTTCCTGGTTTGGTGGTAGATTCTATTGAAGATGTTCGTAGGTTTGCAAGAAGTATCCAAAGAAAATCTGAAGCCTCTTCTAGAACAAGTCGTTTTGACTCTTCTAACTTTAAAGTGGAAGACTATATCGCACATTTAGACGGTGAGAATGTCAAATTAAATTTAAAGTAAGAACGGTATTTCGTTGCTCATTGAAGCAATTTTAAGTGATGCTCAGCATTTTCCCAGAAAAAGCTATTAAGAACTCATTTGTAGATTGTGCTAAATTCTTGCCTAAAACGTTCTAAAGAAATCCAGGCTACACAGACAGTAAAGAAGGTATGAATGCTTATTGAGACAGACTTTTTGAAAATAAACTATAGGAATTATGCAAATAACTACTAGTGCTATTCACGATATTGACGAAATTTTTAGACTCTATAAAATAGCCTCTGACTATCAAAAAGAAAAAAAGAAAGTGGTTGTGTGGCCAGATTTTAAAAGAGCCTTGGTCGATACCGAAATAGCAGAAAAAAGACAATGGAAATTGATAATTGATGATGAAGTAGCTTGTCTTTGGGCTATTACCTTTAGTGATGCACAAATATGGGAGGAACGAGATAATTCTACATCTATCTACATTCACAGGATTGCTACCAATCCTAAGTTTAGAGGTAATAACTATATGAACACTATTGTAACATGGGCAAAAACCTATGCACAATCTATAGAAAAACGGTTTATACGTTTAGATACTTTAGGGAATAATACCAAACTAATCGAACATTACCAAAAGGCCGGATTCGACTTTTTAGGAATGTTCGATTTGAAAAATACAGATATGCTCTCTGATCATTATCAGGACCAACCTGCTTGTTTATTTGAAATAGATCTAGGACGATAAATTAAAGTCCCTTTGCGGCATCCTCATCTAAAAACCAAATTAGTTTATTAGAACTAGGTTTTACCAATGTCGCAGGATATATGGTGGTATCTGCTTTTGGGCGTATAATTTCTTCTACTTTCTCTGCTTTGCTACTTCCGGTTACTAGAAAAGCGACTGTTTCGGCATTATTGATAATCTTACCGGTAATAGAGACACGCCTTTGTCCAGATTCTGGATGAATAGCTACTACACAATTCTCATCTGCATCCCAAAGCGTTATTTCATGTGGAAAAACAGAAGCGGTATGTCCGTCATCACCCATTCCCAAAATTACCAAATCAAATTTTGGCACTCCATTTTCATTAGGCACGTTTTTTTCTAAAACATCGCTGTAACGTATTGCTTCCTTTTTAGGATCATTCTCTCCAAGGATTCTAAAAATATTCCCTGCAGGAATCTCTATTTTAGACAACAAATGTTGCACAGTCATTTTATAGTTACTCTCATCATCGGTTGGTTGCACACAGCGTTCATCTCCCCAATAAAAGAACACCTTAGACCAATCTATATCCGTTCCAAAATGGGATGCTAAATAATCAAAAACAATTTTAGGCGTGCTCCCTCCAGAAAGTGCTACATGAAAAGCATCTTGCTTTTTTGCTTCATCTTTAAAAAAGGCAGAGAACTTTTCTGCAACCTCTTGCTTTGTGCTATATATTCTTGCTTGCATATTATTCTTATTTTTAACAAATTACACAGAACCCAGAATCATCTACTAGATGTGGACCTGGATTACGCCAAACAAAATTTCCTTCAATCAAATCATTAGAATTTTCTGGTCCCCAAACTCCTGCAGAATACCCGTAAGTTTTTACGTCTTTACTATGTTCCCAGTAGTTTAATATAGGATCTACAAATGCCCATGCAGCCTCTACTTCATCTGCTCTAGCATATAATGTAGCGTCACCTTGCATAGCATCTAACAATAAACGTTCATAAGCTTGCATCACATTTGTGTCTACCAAACTAGAATAATAGAAATCAAGATTGGCGCGTTCTACCTGAAACCCTTGTCCAGGAACTTTAACCCCAAATTTGATTAAAATACCTTCATCTGGTTGTATTCTAATGACTAATTTATTATGCTTATTATTAATATCTTGTTCATTAAATACCTGATGGTGTGGTGTTTTGAAATGAATCACGACCTCAGTTACCTTAGTTGGCATACGTTTAGCGGTACGCACATAAAAAGGAACATCACTCCATCTCCAGTTATCTACAAAGAATTTTACTGCTGCAAAGGTTTCTGTTTTAGAATTAGGATCTACACCTTCTTCTTCTCTATAGCCTTTAACAGGATGCCCATCTATTTCAGAAGCTACATACTGCCCTCTAATGGTGTGATCAAAAAGCGTTTGCTCATCGGTCATAATTCTAAGCGACTTAAGTGCTTTTACTTTTTCATTTCTAATCTCTTCTGCATTAGAATTAATGGGTGGCTCCATCACTATTAAAGAAACTATTTGTAATAAATGACTTTGAAACATATCACGCAAAGCACCAGATTTATCATAATATCCACCACGTTTTTCTACCCCTACCGTCTCTGCATTGGTAATTTCAATATGGTGAATGTAGTTTCTATTCCATAAAGGCTCAAAAATGGAGTTGGCAAAACGTGTCACCAATAGGTTCTGAACGGTTTCTTTCCCTAAATAATGATCAATTCTATAAATTTGTTTTTCCTTAAAATATTTCTGTAAGCCCTTATTTAAATCTTGTGCAGTTTGTAAACTATAACCAAAAGGCTTTTCAACCAAAATACGCTTCCAGCCGTCCGCTTCATTATTAAGTCCTTTATCCGAAAGGTTTTTTGCAATGGCTTCGTATAAACTCGGTGGTGTAGAAAGGTAGAATATATAGTTATTCTCGGTATTGTATTTATTGTTTAGATCCCCAATTCGTTTGCTTAATCGGTCATAATCTGTATCATAATCATCTCCTAAATCCTCGTAAAATAACTTATCAGAAAACGTAGCGATAAAATCATGATCTTCTTTCTTAATGCTAGATTTTAGGTATTCACTTTCGTGTACTACCTTTTTTCTAAACTCACTATCGGTAATTGAACTTCTACTTGCTCCTAAAACAACAAAATTTTCTGGCAGGTGTTTTCCTTTATATAAGTTATATATAGCAGGAATTAATTTCCTCGCCGTTAAATCTCCTGAAGCTCCAAAAATAATAAGCATTTGATTTGCCGTCTTGTTCATAAATCTTTGCTTTTTTTAAACTCTTTATGTTGTATTTTCAATTTTTACAGACACATTGGTTAGTTTCTTGCGTATAACCCGCCTAATTGAATATTTTAAATTAATTTTGATGTAATTCTTTGGCTAAATTAAGACTTATTTACATCAATTAATAGTTTAGTCGAATACTTTACACAATATTGACACCTAATGTTAGGGATTAAAACATATACATACATGGAGCATACAGATTATGATTTTGGATTGGTAGGACTTGGAGTTATGGGGCGTAATTTTATTTTAAATGTAGCCGATAATAACTTTAAAGCTTTTGGTTACGATTTAGACCAGGAGAAAGTAGACGCCTTAAAAACAGAAGGTGGAAATTTAGAAAAAGTAAATGCCGCTACTGATATTGAAACTTTTGTAAAGGCATTAGCTACCCCTCGAAAAATAATGTTGTTAGTACCTGCAGGTAAAATTGTAGATGCGGTCATAGAAAACCTTTTACCTTTCTTAGCTACAGATGATATTATTATTGATGGTGGAAACTCTTTCTTTACGGATACAGACCGAAGAGAAGCTTACTTACAAGAAAAAGGAATTCACTTTTTTGGTTCTGGAGTTTCTGGAGGAGCTAAAGGAGCTCGTAAAGGTCCAAGTATTATGCCTGGCGGAAACAAGGAAGCCTATACACATGTGAAGCCAATTTTTGAAGCTGTTTCTGCAAAATACAATGGCGAACCTTGCGTTGCTTATTTAGGTCCTAAATCTGCCGGTAATTATGTTAAAATGGTACATAATGGTATTGAGTACGGTTTAATGCAACTGACTTCTGAAATATATGATATCCTTAAAAAAGCAGGTGGCTTATCTAATGACGAATTACATACTGTTTTTGATACTTGGAATAAAGGAAGATTACAGTCTTTTTTAGTTGAAATTACAGCCGAAATCTTCAATCAAAAAGATGACAAAGGTGATGGCCGATTGGTAGATAAAATTTTAGATAAAGCAAAACAGAAAGGAACTGGGAAATGGACCTCACAAAATGCGATGGACTTAGGTATTCCTGTTCCCTCGATTGATATTGCTGTGAGTATGCGTGAAATATCTGCTTTAAAAGAAGAACGTGTGGCTGCAGATGCATTATATGACAGACCAGAGATTGCTTCAATTGCCAAAGAAGATTTAATTGCAATGGCAGAAGAAGCCTTATATTTTGCTTTTATAACTACATACGCTCAAGGCTTACATCAATTAGCAGATGCTTCTAAAGAGTACAATTATGAATTAGACCTATCTGTGATTGCAAAAATTTGGAGAGCCGGTTGTATTATTAGAGCAGGTTTGCTTGCTGATATTTCTAATGCATATGTACAAGATAAAAATTTAAACAATTTATTATTAGCACCGTCTTTTGTTCCTAAAGTGCAAGAAACCGTTTCTTCCTCGAGAGAATTAGTTGCTTTTGCTGCTAAAAGCGGAATTCCAATGCCAGGATTATCTAACTCTTTGACGTATTTTGATGCTTATACATCAAGTAAGTTACCCTTAAATTTAATACAAGCACAACGTGATCATTTTGGTTCTCACACCTATGAACGTAATGATATGGAAGGCATTTTTCACACTGAATGGGGCGCATAACCTTATAGATAATAATGTATAAAAAAGCCCAATAGTGAACTATTGGGCTTTTTTTATTTCTGCTTGAGACTATTTCAGCACAATAATATGATAAAATTTAGGTTTAATACGATATAAATTTAACCTACTTAATTATGAAATGGTATTTAGATGCATTAAAAAAATATGCACAATTTGATGGACGCTCAAGAAGGCAAGAATATTGGATGTTTAGACTTTTCTCTGTCTTGTTTATGTTTACAGCGCTAGTAATAGACTTTTTAATAGCTATGCTCGCAGATATTCCTCTTTTCATCTTTACCCCATTATACATTTTAGCAATAATACTACCAAGTATAGCTATCACGGTAAGACGTTTACACGATACCAATAACAGCGGTTGGATGTTTCTTGTGGGGTTTATTCCATTTGTTGGAGGAATATGGTTGCTTGTATTAGAAGTAACGGAAGGAACACATGGACCTAATGATTACGGCGAAGATCCTAAAGAAATTAGAGAACTTATTCAAAGTCATTAATCTCAAAAATAAACCATCCATCACAGGATAATGGATGGTTTATTGTATACTTTTAAAGTACCTATTACTTTTAGCGCATGGCTTTCTTTAAGAACCCTAAATACAAAAACCTACAGTTAACCTTATCGGCAATTGTGGTTATCAGTGTTAGCTTCGTATATGGCGGTAACCCAAGTGTCTTTTTACCTTATGTGTTTGGTTTTGATGTTACAGATATTGATTTAAAAAATATCTTCAGAGCCATTATGGGACTGTATCTTGCTATTGGTTGTTTTTGGATTTACGGAATCCGAAATAAAAACTATTGGGAATCTGCTACGCTCGTTAATATTTTATTTATGGGTGGCTTAGCGCTAGGAAGACTTGTAAGTACTATTCTGGATGGTATTTCACCTCAATTTATGGTAGGATTTATTCTAGAATTTATTTTTATGCTCTGGGGTATTTACAACCTAAGGCAACATAGAAGAATTATCTAAAATTTACGACACTAGCCCTTCCTAATTCATATACAATATTAACGTGCTGGCTTTGCTTGTTCCCAACCTTCTAGCAATTGCACCGAAAGTTCTTTAACTACCGTTGTAAATTTCTCCTCCTTAGCAAGATTTATTGTCTCATAAGCATCGTTCTCTGAATCATATAGTTCTGATGTTTTATATTCTCCTCTACTCCCTTTTTTATCATCCCATTCATACCATTCAATATAATGGTATTTCCCTGTATTGATAGAATAGCCCATATAACGCTTACCATCTGCGGACACTTTTGGTCGCCTATGAAACTGACTAAAAGCAGCTTTTTTCCAAGGTAAATCTGGCTTATCCAGTAGCGGTACAAAACTTGTACCTTGCATATACTCTGGAACAGGAATACCAGAAAGCTCACAAAGGGAAGGAAAAATATCTATCAATTCTGTGATAGCATAACTCTTTATTCCTTTTACCTGCTGATTAGGATATCTAATTATCATAGGTACTTTCAAATCAATATTGTAATTGGTCATTTTACCCCAGCTATTATGCTCTCCCAATTTCCAACCATGATCACCAAATACAATGATAATTGTATTTTCATAGATGCCAATAGTTTTCATATGAGCAATTAGGTCTCCTAGTAATGCATCTACATAGCTAACACTGGCATAATAACCATGTTTTAAGCTTAGAATGGTATCTTTAGAAATACGATTAGGAGACGTAGGATGGCCAATGTGACCAAAACCATCATAATGCCGCAACTCATACATAGAGTTCATGGTATGCAGTGGTGCTCCCTTAGGTATTTCAGGATTTATTGCCGTAGGAATTTTGTCTCGGTCATATAAATCCCAATATTTTTTAGGTGCAGTAAATGGTAAATGCGGTCTAAAATATCCTAATCCGAAAAAGAATGGTGCTTTTGATTTAGAAAGCCTTGTGAGCGTTTGTTTTGCCAATTTAGTTTGCGCACCATCATAATACATAGTGTCATGTACATCGGCAGCTTCCCAAGCAGGTCCTGTATTCCAACCATCTGCATACCGTTCTGGACGTAATTTTAATAAAGAGTCTCTCTTAATTACCTGTGATTTATTCACCGCTTCGCTAATGTAAAAAGTCTCACCATCTCTTTTCAGCCATTCTTTTTTAAGATACCTAGAAGGTCTTAAATCTGGCTCATCCCATGATATAGAATCAGGCATGTAATTATGATAGATTTTACCCATATTCACGGTATGATAGCCATGCTTTGCAAAGTATTGCGGCATAGTAACCGCTTCTGGATTTATATCTCTAAACTTATCACCTAAATGCCACACACGTGTAGCATCGGGCCGTAATCCTGTCATTAGACTCGCTCTGGAGGGCGCACAAACAGCAACCTGAGCGTAAGTGTCCATAAAAGTCATTCCTTGTGAAGCTAAGGCGTCCAAATTGGGTGTTATAGCTGCTGTATCCCCATAAGCACCTAGGGTTGGTCTAAGATCATCTATTGAAATAAAAAGAATATTTGGTTTTTCATTTTTAGATTCTTGCTGTTGACTATTTGCAAGCGATACAACTCCTAACAGCATTAACCATAATTGCAAATATATCTTCTTTGTCATACTCTAATTTTAGATAGTTGTCTCGAATAAAAATAAATCAATTTTCATACAAAAAGAAACTCCCAGTAGTATAGTTACCTCAGGAGGTTTCTTTTAATGATATTCTTAAAATAGGATATTCATTATTACATTTATCGACCTTAATTATCCAACAAATGAATCTTATTGTTTATTGCATGCCCTCCCTAATCTATATCATATAGAGCTCCCCCTATTGACAAAGGGAAAGCAATGATTTCAAATCATGACCAGAGAATAAGTCATGCACTCTTCTATAAATCAGTTTTTTACCACAACATAGCGTTCATAGGCAACAAAAAATATATACGTACGGTTAATATTCCTAATATTGTAATCCTTAACCTACTTTTTAATATAAACCCCTGTTGATTAATATGTTATTACTGAAGCAAGCAGCTACACTAATGTTATGGTTATCGTTACTACTACAATGTTGTACACCTGTTCTTGCACAACAAAACCAGACTGATATCTCTTTTCAACACTTACCAGGAGGTTTATCACAGAGCTCTGCTAATGTGATATTTGAAGATAGTTATGGATATTTATGGATAGGCACCAGAAATGGACTTAATAAATATGATGGTAAAAGTTTTGAAATATATGAGCAGGCTGTAGATAGTACAACTGGCCTCACCAATGGCTATATCGAAGATATTTACGAAGATGACGATAGACAACTGTATATAGGAACTGTACAGGGTTTAAATATATATCAAAGGGAGATGGACGTGCTAAAACCCTATCCATTTTTTGGAGAAGGTAAAAAAATAGCCTTAGAACATTTTTATTCCATTACTAAATCCTCAGATATTCTTTGGCTGGGAACCACAACAAGCTTATTCAAATATCATACAACCACAGGGGACCTTAAAGAATTTGTCTATCAGGAAGGGACCCCCAACATACTAAAGAACAACTATTTTGTTAAAATTGCAGGACTAGATAATCAAAACACGCTAGTTTTTATCGATAATGACATCTGGTTGTTGGATAAGGAATTGCAAATAGTATCAAAGTTTCATGAAAATCAGAGAATACGAAGTGTAATACAACAAAACTCAACCCAGTTTTTAATTGGCCTGCATAACGGTGAGCTCCTTGAATTAAAAATACAACCAGGCCATGCCTTAAAGGTTGAACGAAAAAAAATAAGTAATGGGTATCCTATTTTATCTTTAGCCATTGCGCCAAACGGCGATTATTGGATGGGTAGTGAAAATGATGGTCTTTTTATTTACTCAAAAAATACCAAACAATTATCAAATTTAAAATATGATAATACCAATATAAATTCCATCTCCAGCAACTCTATCTGGTCTATATACAGTAGTGAAGGAATTATGTGGCTAGGTCCTTATAAAAAGGGACTAAGCTTCTACGATCCCATATATCATAAATTTGAACATATAAAAAACCAACCTTTTGATTCTCGTTCTTTAAATAACAACAATATAAACTGCTTTATTCAAGATAAAAATGACCCCACAGATCATCTCTGGATAGGAACGGATGGAGGCGGATTAAATTATTGGGATAGAAGTGCTAATTCATTTAAAAAATACAGTTTAGACAACAATACCCTTAATACCAATGTAGTATTAAGCATCCTGCAAGACAAAAAAAACAATGTATGGTTAGGATCTTGGGGTAAGGGAATTACTATATTAAATTTAAAGAATAAGCACTACGAAGTATTAACCAAAGAAAACTCCTTTCTACTATCAAACAATGTTTTTAATTTAATGATGGATAGCAAGGATCGCATTTGGATAGCAACTTTTCACGGCGGATTACAAGTCTATAATCCAGACACCAAAACGCATCAAAACATACCGCTTACAAACAGCATTAACAATACTAATATTTCTACCATTACAACCATAACGGAAGATAAAAATGGAAATATTTGGGTTGGCACACAAATATCTGGGCTCTTTAAACTCACTGAAATAAATGAGGAATGGCAATACACCAGTTATAATAGTCAAGAGCCTAAACACCTCATGAGTAATGATTTTATTAATGCTATTGTAGAAGATAGTAAGGGCACTTTATGGGTAGGTACTCAAGCTGGCTTAAATAAATACAACGCTAGTACAGGTTATTTTCAAGCGATCACCCGTAAAACCGGATTGAAAAATGATGCCGTGAAAGGAATTATAGAAGACGAAAACCATTTATTATGGTTAAGTACCGGTTTTGGAATTATTCAATACAATCCTGAAAACGACGTATCTATAAATTATGATATTAATGATGGTTTACAAGGCAACGAATTCAACTCAAATTCTTTTTATAAAACTAGAAATAACGAGTTACTTTTTGGGGGTAGCAATGGTTTCAATTTATTTGAGGCAAAAAATATTAAAAAAAGAGAAGATACCCCAAAAGTAAATATCACCAGTTTAAAAATATTCAACAAACCAATTTATGCAGGTGATGCCTCTAAAATTTTAGAACGGCACATCTCTCAAGTAGACTCCATTAAAATCTCCTACGATAATGATGTACTTAATTTTGAGTACAACGCATTAACTTTTCGTCATCCGGATAAGGTGAACTATGCCTACTTCTTAGATGGTTTTGAAACGGACTGGAACTATGTGGGACACAAAAAGAATGCGACATACACCAACTTAGAGCCAGGAAATTATACGTTACGAATAAAATCGAGCAATTCTGATGGGATTTGGAATAACAACGAGACAACTCTAAACATTACCATTACACCTCCTTTCTGGGAAACTTGGTGGTTTCGCTTGCTTTTGGTTCTTTCCTTAATATTAGGAATTTATTTGGTGGTTTACCTACGACTTAAAAGTATAAAATTATACCAACTAACACTAGAAAAAGAGATAGACGAGCGAACACAACAATTACAACAACAAAAGAAAGAACTTAAAAAAATAGCTGATGAGTTAACTACAAAAAATCAAGAAATTCAGCGTTTTACTTTTGCCGTTTCACATGATCTTAAAAGTCCGCTTAGTGGTATTAAAGGTATTGCCAGCTTAATTCCTATGGAGTTTGCAATGAAAGACTATCCTGAATTAGAGCAATATCTAGAGATGATTAATATTTCATGTGATACGATGAATAACCTTATTGGGGATATTACTAAAATTGCAAAAATTGGTAAAATAGAGAACCAAAATGAAATACTTGACGTCAATGAGATTGTAGCATTATCAACCACCTTAGTCAAAGGAAAATTAAAAGTAGCCAAGGTAAAACTCATCGTGGAAAAAAACTTACCTAGTATTTATGGAGACAGAAATAGAATTATACAAGTATTTGGCAATCTACTAGATAACGCTATAAAGTATATGGGCGAACAAAAAGAACCCGTAGTTCATATTAAAGCACAAGAAAATGCCGACAACATACAATTCTCTATTTCTGATAATGGTTCTGGAATGGATGAAAAATCTTTAAAAAAGCTTTTCTCACCATTTGAGCGATTTCATGCTAACGTAAAAGGAACCGGCTTAGGTCTATATATGATTAAACAGATTATAGAATCACATAACGGTACTATTTATGCTAAATCTGAGGGTACAGGAAAAGGAACTACTTTTTATGTGGAAATCCCCAACATCGTAGATCAAGAAATCCAAAACATGATGACTAATGACTTGGAATCTTGAAGATCCTATCAGTAGTCGACCAAGAAATTGAGGCAAAAAAAATAGCTTGAGCAATACGCTCAAGCTATTTCCTGTAATAAATATGTTCTTTCTTACTTACTCAAATACATTTTACGACGCGCATACAAGTTGTAAAACTCATCATCTTTTAAGCTATCAATAAATAATATGCTTTCACCAGTACTCTTCATTTCTGGTCCCAAATTTTTATTTACATTATGGAATTTCTCAAAAGAAAATACAGGTTGTTTAATAGCATAACCTTCCAATTGAGGGTTAAAATTAAAGTCCTTTACTTTTTTCTCTCCTAACATTACCTTCGTAGCATAATTTACATACGGCTCTTTGTATGCTTTTGCAATAAAAGGTACGGTACGAGATGCTCTCGGGTTTGCTTCAATGATATAAACCGTATCATCTTTAATTGCAAACTGAATATTTATAAGGCCTACAGTGTTTAATGCTAAAGCAATTTTCTTCGTATGATCTTTTATTTGTTGCATTACAAATTCCCCTAAATTAAAAGGAGGCAATGTTGCATTAGAATCCCCTGAATGAATACCACAAGGCTCAATGTGCTCCATAATCCCTATGATATACACATCTTCACCATCACAAATTGCATCTGCTTCAGCTTCTATTGCTCCGTCTAAATAATGATCAAGCAACAACTTATTACCCGGTATTTGCTTTAAAAGATCAATAACATGCTCTTCCAACTCGGTCTTATTAATCACAATTTTCATTCCCTGACCTCCTAGTACATAGGATGGTCTTATTAATAATGGAAAGTCTAACTCGTCAGAAAGTGCTAAGGCTTCATCTGCTGTTTCTGCGATTCCAAATTGTGGAAAAGGAATGTTATTCTCTAATAACATTTTAGAAAAATGTCCTCTATCTTCCGCTAAATCTAAGGCTGCAAAACTAGTTCCTATAATTTTAATACCGTATTTCTCTAATTTCTCAGCAAGTTTAAGTGCTGTCTGTCCACCAAGTTGTACAATAACACCTTCTGGCTTTTCATGAAGAATAATGTCATAAATATGCTCCCAAAAAACAGGCTCAAAGTAAAGTTTATCTGCCGTATCAAAATCTGTAGATACTGTTTCTGGATTACAGTTAATCATAATAGTTTCATAACCGCATTCTGCAGCTGCGAGTACACCATGTACACAACAATAATCAAACTCTATACCCTGTCCTATTCTGTTCGGTCCTGACCCTAAAACAACTATTTTCTTTTTATCGCTAACCACACTATCGTTAGCAACGTAGCGCTTTCCATCAGCTGTTTCTATTTCTTCTTCAAAAGTAGAATAATAGTAAGGCGTCATTGCCTTAAATTCTGCCGCACAGGTATCTACCAATTTAAAAACTCTATTGATATTAAGATTTGTTCTTTTACTATGAACTTCACTTTCATAACAATCTAGCATATGTGCTATTTGTCTATCAGCAAAACCTTTTTGTTTAGCCTCTAGTAACATATCCTTTGGTAAGGTCTCAATTGTATAGGTTTCTATTTCTTTCTCTAAAATATGTAATTCCTCATACTGCTTTAAGAACCACATATCAATTTTTGTAATCTCGTGAATTCTACTTAACGGAATACCTAATTGTATGGCATCATAAATAATAAAAACACGATCCCAGCTAGGAATCGTTAGTTTACTTATGATTTTATCGTAATCTTTTAATCCTTTACCATCTGCTCCTAAGCCGTTTCTCTTAATTTCTAAAGACTGTGTAGCTTTATGAAGGGCTTCCTGAAAAGAACGCCCAATTCCCATTACTTCTCCTACCGATTTCATTTGTAGGCCTAAAGTTCTATCCGATCCTTCGAACTTATCAAAGTTCCATCGTGGTATTTTTACAATGACATAATCTAGGGTTGGCTCAAATAAGGCTGATGTAGATTTGGTAATTTGATTGTCTAATTCATCTAGATTGTATCCTATAGCTAACTTTGTTGCTACTTTTGCAATAGGATATCCTGTTGCTTTTGATGCAAGTGCAGATGAACGCGATACTCTTGGGTTAATTTCTATAGCTATAATATCTTCTTTTTCATCAGGACTTACAGCAAACTGTACATTACATCCCCCTGCAAAATCTCCAATACTACGCATCATATGAATAGCCATATCTCTCATTTTCTGATAAGTTTTATCAGATAATGTCATTGCAGGTGCTACGGTAATAGAATCTCCCGTATGAATCCCCATTGGATCCATATTTTCTATAGCGCAAATAATAACTACGTTATCATTTTTATCACGTAGTAATTCTAGTTCATATTCTTTCCACCCCATTAAGGCTTTATCAATCATTACCTCGTGAATTGGAGATATTTCTAATCCGCGACTTAGTAACTCATCAAAATCTTCTGGTTTGTAAACGATAGATGCTCCTGCTCCTCCTAGAGTGTAAGATGCCCTAATTACTAAAGGAAAACCAAATTCTTGCGCAATCTCTTTTCCTTTTAAGAATGATGTTGCTGTTGCCTGTGGTGCCATGCCAACACCAATTTCCAACATTAAATTTCTAAACTTTTCACGGTCTTCTGTGATGTTGATAGCATCAATATCTACCCCAATAAGTTCTACTCCAAAATCTTTCCAAATTCCTTTTTCATCGGCTTCAATACATAAATTTAAAGCAGTCTGACCTCCCATTGTTGGTAAAACCGCATCAATATTTGGATGCTTTTTCAGGATTTCAATAATAGACTTGGTCGTTAAAGGTTTTAGATAAACATGATCTGCCATACTCGGATCAGTCATTATCGTAGCAGGGTTACTATTGATTAAAATAGTTTCTATCCCGTCTTCGCGCAATGATCTAAGCGATTGAGAACCAGCATAATCAAACTCGCATGCTTGTCCAATTACAATTGGTCCAGATCCAATTAATAAAACAGATTTGATACTTTTCTTCTTCGGCATTGTACTTGTATTATATAGTGTTCGCTAATTATTTTTAAAAATAGGCAAAAAAAAAGGTGTTACTTATAAAAAAGTAACACCTAATATTTTAAATAACAAATGAATCATTATTTTTTATGTCTTGTTTCTGAAGATACAGTTAATTTTTTTCTTCCTTTTGCTCTTCTTCTAGCAATAACTTTTCTTCCATTTACAGACGCCATGCGTTCTCTAAAACCATGTTTATTTCTTCTTTTACGCTTTGATGGCTGATATGTTCTTTTTTGTCCGGGCATCTTATAATATCTTTAGTATCCTTTAATTTTCAATTATTAGTTTTGTCGATGGCTCGTCCAAAACTGGGCGCAAATATACAAAGACTTTTCGCATTGACAAATCTAATTTAAAAAATATTTTAGTTTGTTTTTATTACTTTTGCCAAATTAAAAAATAGAAGTAAAAACTAACTCCTTTTCAAATTTACAAATAACATGTTTAATAAAATTTTTAAATTAATAATTGCCGGATTAATTATAGCCTATGCTATATACCAATTTATTGAAGGTAACATTGGTAATGGTATCTTTTTAATCTTGTTTTCATTAATTTTTATATTCCTTTATTTCAGAAATGAAATTATACTTCTAGCCTTTTTAAGAATGCGAAAGCAAGATTTAGCTGGAACTGAAAAATGGCTTTCTAAAATAAAAAATCCAGAAGCAGCGCTAACACTGAAGCAACAAGGGTATTATAACTATTTACATGGCATCATTTTTTCTCAAACAAACTTAACTACCGCTGAGAAATACTTTAAGAAAGCTTTAAAACTTGGCTTAACAATGGATTACGACGTCGCTATGGCTAAATTAAGCCTTGCGGGTATCTCTATGCAGAAAAGAAGAAAAAGAGAAGCTACAATGCTTCTTAATGAGGCTAAAAAATTAGACAAACAGAATATGCTTTCGGATCAAATAAAAATGATGAAAGAGCAATTGAAGAAAATATAAGCTTCTTAACAACATCCAATAAAAAAGCTTTAGCGGTTCGCTAAAGCTTTTTTTATATCTAAATGGTACTTAAATGTCTATTTTGATTCCTTGTAATAGCCCTTATTCGGAATTTCGATAATATATTTCTTTCTAGAATTATTGTTTAAATGCGGCTCACGCAACCAAGGATTATGACGTTTTAATATCTTATAGTTAATCTCATATTGCTTAGCAAAATCTGCAAAGTTTGTCACTGGAACATCTACTTCCACATTGAACGTAGGCACTTGTGTATACATATCCTCTTTAGCAATATCAAAACCATATTTACTAGGGTGCGATAAGATCTCTTTAATAGCTAAAATTCGGAAGACATAACGACCAGTTTCTTGACCTAAAAGTAAATCATAATACGCATTTACATCTTGCGCATTCAAATATTTCTGAATTCCGTAAGATCCCGCGTTGTAAGACGCTGCCGCCAAAGTCCATGTACCAAATTTCTCTTTAGACTTTTTCAAGTAATCACAAGCAACCTCTGTAGCTTTTTCTATATGGTAACGCTCATCTACGTTATCATTCACTTCTAAACCATACTCTCTACCTGTAGTTTTCATAATCTGCCAAAAACCAGAAGCACCTGCAGGAGACTTTACATTCTCTAAACCGCTTTCTGCTACAGCCAAGTATTTAAAATCATCTGGAATTCCATTTTTAGCCAAAATAGGTTCTATAATTGGAAAGTATTTATTAGCGCGTTTCATTAATAAAAGCGCGTTAGATTGCCAGTAAGTATTAACTAAAAATTCACGATCTACACGCTCCATAATTTCAGGATCTTCAAAAGGAACAGCCTCCCCCGCAAAATTTAGGTCATCTGGAATATCAATAGCAGATATTTTGTATCCTGTTGCTTTTTCTGACACCATTGTTGCATCTTTTGCAATCTGGTTTTCATCTGTAGAATTTTGGACTGCAAAAATAAGTGTACTCACGACACATAGCACTCCCAAAAGCATTAACGTATTTTTTAAAAATTTCATAGCTACCATAGTTTTATACATCAAAGATATTAAATAGAACTTTCGTTTTGCAAAATAATTGTAGGAAGATGCTCATTAAACCATTTATATCTATGAATTATCATGGTATGAGTCCCATTTTTAACTTTTATGCAATTTTTAATGTTTTCTACAGGAAAAACAGGGTCTTTCTCCCCTTGAATATGAATCAAATTTTTAAGCTCTTCCCCTTCTTTCCAATTTATGATATGATCTATACACCAATCCAAATAATATTTATCCCGTACAGACAGGTACCGCTCATACAACTCCAATCGTTTTACCACTGTTTCGCCAAAAGCATATTTTGCCAGCAACTCTACATTGTTCACAAGCCCTGTAGGAAGCAATTTATGAATCTTGGTATATTTAGCAAACTGCATTCTTTTTGGAAGCTCTGACTGCGCTTTTACGCTTGAAATTATAATAAGCTTTCTCACAGGAATAATTCGTGCTATTTCCTGAACGAGGATACCCCCAAAAGAAACGCCAATGAGCACCGGATTAGGTTCGGTTATTTGTTCACTCATTAGTTTTGCATAGGCGACTAGAGAAATTCCTTTTTCTGGAGCAAACCATTCTAACCTATGAACGATAAATAACTCTTCAGGCAATTTGATATGCTCAAAAATTAAAGAAGAAGCAGCCATACCTGGCATAAAATAAACGGGGATTTTAATTTGTGTCATAGGAAAGTAAACTATCAGAAAACTAGGAAATTAGCAAAAAAATAAGTACTTTTATGCTCTTGCTAATTTTTATATTAAACATTTATTTTTACATCTTATCACCAATCAACCTTTACAACTTTGAGAACCTTGTATGGGTTAATTTTAATGAACTAAAATCAAAACTATATGAATGAAGTAAACATTACAGACAATAGTTTCTTACGTCAATTTGAAACAACGGTTAATGGGCACTTAGCAAAGATTGAATATTCTGCTCAGGAAAGAAAGATTTTCTTAACTAAATTGATAATCCCTGAAACTGTTACTCAAGAAGGCTTTAAAGAACAATTCATCGAAGCTGTATTAAACGTAATTCAAGAAAGAAATTTACGAGTAGTACCTACAAGTCCGCAAATTGCTGGATTTCTAAGAAAAAATAGCAGGAAATATAAAGATATGCTGCCCGTTGGTATTCGCATCTAATCCTAAAAAAACCGCTCCAAAAGAGCGGTTTTTTTATGCTTCTATTTTTTCTGACACAAAATCAAACCGAACCAAACCATCTTCATCAATAGTGGTAAGCGTAACTTGCTTTAACTGATTGACCAATTCTGGATTCCACGGTGATTTTACCTTAACATAATTCTCTGTAAAACCATGGATATACCCTTCCTTATTTTCTCCTTCAAAGAGAACGGTACGGGTTGTTCCGAGCTGACTTTCATAAAAAGCCCTTCTTTTTTTAGCAGATAAGCCCCGTAACATCTTACTACGTTTACTACGCACATTTTTAGAGACCACTCCATTCATTTCTGCAGCAACGGTATTATCACGTTCTGAATAGGTAAATACATGCAAGTAAGAGATGTCCAACGTATTTAAGAAATGGTAGGTTTCTAAGAACAGCTCATCGGTTTCTCCTGGAAAACCAACTATAACATCCACACCAACACAAGCGTGCGGCATAACCTCTTTAATACGCGTAACACGGTCTACATATAAACCACTCAAATACCTACGACGCATTAATTTCAAGATTTCATCACTCCCACTTTGAAGTGGAATATGAAAGTGCGGCACAAAAGAATTACTCTTAGCCACAAAATCTATCGTTTTATTTTTCAATAAATTAGGTTCTATACTAGAAATCCTAAGCCTATGGATTCCCTCAATAGCATCTAAAGCTTCTACCAAATCATAAAAAGTATGTTCGTGTTTCTTATTCCCGAACTCCCCTTTACCATAATCACCAATATTTACACCGGTAAGTACAATTTCTTTAATGTCTTGCGCTGCAATTTCTTTTGCATTTTTAAGCACATTCTGCAAAGTATCACTACGCGAAATTCCACGAGCTAAAGGAATAGTGCAATAGGTGCACTTGTAATCACAACCATCTTGCACTTTTAAAAAAGCGCGGGTTCTATCGCCAATAGCATAGCTCCCTACATAAAAATCTGCCTCAACAATTTCACAAGAATGCACTTCTCCAAAATCATTTTTAGACAAATCGTTTATATAATCTGTAATTTTAAATTTTTCGGTAGCTCCTAAAACCAAATCTACACCGTGCACAGACGCTAATTCTTCTGGTTTTAATTGCGCGTAACAACCAATAGCCGCAACGAAAGCATCTGGATTTACTTTTTGCGCTTGTTTTACAATACTTTTAAAACGTTTATCTGCATTTTCTGTAACAGAACATGTATTTATAACGTACATATCTGCATGTTCAGAAAAATCTACACGATCAAAACCTTCTTCTTGAAAATCTCTCGCAATTGTAGATGTTTCTGAAAAATTCAATTTACATCCTAAGGTATAAAATGCAACTTTCTTTTTCATCGCTTAGTAATTTCTCCACTTTTTAGTTTCCTCAAAAACATGGGTTAAAATTGCCTCTTCTTTTTCATCAAATTCTATTCCCCTGCGAGACATCACTAATCTTGCAGTTTCAAATGCTTTATTAGGCAAATATTCTGTAAAGCCAGAAGCACCGCCCCAACTATAACTCGGCACAAAATTTCTAGGAAAACCTGCTCCATAAATATTTGTACTTACCCCAACTACAGTTCCTGTATTAAACATGGTATTTATGCCACATTTACTATGATCACCCATCATTAAACCACAAAACTGAAGCCCCGTTTTCGAAAAATCCTCGGTTTCATAATTCCATAATCGGACATGATCGTAATTATTTTTTAGATTAGAATTATTGGTATCTGCTCCTAAATTACACCACTCCCCAATTACCGAGTTCCCTAAATAACCATCATGACCTTTATTAGCATATCCCAACAAAACAGAATTATTAACTTCTCCTCCTATACGAGAATGTGGTCCTACTGTAGTTGCTCCATATATTTTAGCCCCCATCTTCACTATAGCTCCTTCACATAATGCAAAAGCGCCACGTATCATAGCACCTTCCATAACTTCAGCATTAGCACCAATATAAATTGGTCCTGAAGATGCATTTAAGATACTACACTCAACCACAGCACCTTCTTCTAAAAATATGTTCTCAGGATTAATTACTGTATTTGTTTTAGAAATAGGCTGACTCTTACGGTCTTCTGTAATAAAATCAAAATCTTCTTGTATCGCCGCTGCATTCTTAGAAAAAATATCCCATGAATTTTCGATACGTAGTACGTCACCATCAAATTCAATAGCCTCATAGGTAGCTAAATCTACCTCCTCTTGCGACTCTTTAGTATAAAATGCAATAACTTCTTCTCCAAAAAAAATAGCTTGGTTCTCTGACAACTCAGTAACCATAGTCACCAAGGTTTCATTCGGCAAAAAAGACGCATTAATCAACACATTCTCTTCCAACTCTACCATTGGGTATTTTTCCGATAAATATTCCTCAGTAATGGACGTGGTCGTACTTTTTAAATAATTTTCCCACTTTTCACGAATCGTAAAAATCCCAACACGGATATCGGCCACAGGCTTTGTAAAAGTAAAAGGCAAAAGCGCTGTCCGTACGGTACCATCAAAAAGAATGTAATTCATCAGTCAGTAATTTTTTGGTAAAAATAAAAAAAGTCACGTTCCGTTGTTTAACGGAACGTGACTTAATTGCTAAAAGTAGCAAAAAATATTATTTTTCGAACTTCTTGTATTTGTTCTTGAACTTATCAATACGCCCTGCAGTATCCACTAATTTAGCTTTACCAGTATAAAAAGGGTGTGATGTTCTTGAAATTTCTAATTTAATTAAAGGATACTCTACACCTTCAACTTCTAACGTCTCTTTCGTATCTGCAGTAGATTTCGTAATAAAAACATCCTCATTAGACATGTCTTTGAAAGCAACTAATCTATAATTCTGTGGGTGTATATCTTTTTTCATTTTTAAAAAACTTAATAACTTCTATTTTTAGAGAATGCAAATTTATGTTTTTTTCTTAAACCTACAATTATTAATCACTAAAAATTCAATAAAAAATATTCTGAGTGATTCTTTCCCAAGAATTAAAGCCTATTTTTGTGCTATTAAAGTCAAAAATAAGCAAATTTTGGAATCAGATAACTCTAGTGCAATTAAAAAAATAGTTTTACCAATAGCCCTTATATTCGGGGCTGGAAGAATTATCTTCGATTTAATTCCCAAAATAGCAGGCGCCAATAGTAAAGTTTACTACGCTACTTTTTTAGTTGCTTTTGTTTTTGAGGTACTAGCCATCATTTATATCATAAAAAAGTACAAGAAAAGTCAAAATAACAGCATAAATCTAAAAGAAGCCTTAATTGTTGGTGTTATGTTTATGGTAATAGTGGGTGGTTTATACGCCATTCAATCGTATTTATATGATGTATATATAGATCCAGAGTTTCAAAGAGAGACCGCTTTGGAATGGGCTAACCTCTATGGAAAAAGTGGGGATGTAGAAAAAATGATGAATGAAGGAGACCGTATTCAAGAGACGAGTTCTATTTTTAGCATTATCAGTAGCATTCTTAAATTCTCTTTACTTGGCATTCTAGTTTCTTTTATCGTAGGAACTATAGTAAGAAACCGTTAAAACAAGGACATCCATTTATATATAGCAACATATGAAACCACATCAAATTGAAGTTTTAAAATTTGGAACAAAATACGGCATCATAACTGGAGTTATTGGCATTATTTTTACAGTGGTATTGATTGCTTTAAACGTGCTTTATAATCAATCTATAGAAAAGACCCTTAGTGGTTTCGTCGTTTTAATTGTTCCCATAATCACAGCTATCTATATATTTAAAAAGAAAAACAACAGTTTAGCCGTAGAACAAGCCATAGGTGTTGGCGTTATTACCGCTTTGGTTGCGGCAATAGTTACCATTCTCTTTACCTACCTATTAACCAATTTTATCTTAACAGATTTCTGGGATAACTCTGCTGCCATTAACAGAATACAACTCAAAGAACAATACCCAGCAATTACTCCTGAGCAGCTACAAGAGAACATTGCATTAAAGCAAAAAATGTCTTGGATCACCTATCCTTTCATCTTATTATTCAATTTATGCATTGGTTTTGTAGTATCACTGCTCACCGGAATTGCACTAAAAACTAAATAATACTTCGTTAAATTCTTTATTTATCCGTTAATTCTTGTAACATTTTACATTAAACTGATACTAAGTAGTAGAACCACTTTAAGTAAGATGACATGGAAGCTAAGAAACCAACAACAGGAAAATTTGGATTAATTTACGGAACAGCAGCAGCTATAATCGGTATTGTATTCACATTCATGCTCATGGCTAGCGATTTGCTTTTTGATCCATCGCCCGTAAAATCTATTGTGCAAGCCATCATATTTATCGTCATTGTTATCCTAGCAATTTATAATTTCAAAAAAAATAATGACAACTACTTATCTCTAGGACAATCTTTAGCTATAGGCGCTATAGTAGCTATAGTTGCTTCTATCATCGGTCTTATTTTCATGTATTGCCTAACCACCTTTATAGTTCCTGACTTTTGGGCGCAAAACGCAGAAGTAACCAGAGCTATTATGATTGAAAACAACCCTTCATTATCTCCTAAAGATCTTGAAAACATGCTAGAAATGCAAAGTAAATTTAATTGGATTATCTATCCTGCTATGTTAGTTATGAATCTTGTCGTAGGATTTTTTACAGCATTAATTACAGGTCTGATATTAAAAAAGACTGAAAATTTATATTAATCCGTACTTTTGAAAAGATTTTCAGAAGTATTGCATGAATTTATCTATTATTATACCTCTTCTTAATGAAGAAGAATCTTTAAAAGAATTACATAATTGGATTGTTTCCGTCATGGAAAGCAATAACTTCTCCTACGAGATTATTTTCATCGATGATGGTAGTACAGATACTTCATGGCAAGAAATTTCGGCTTTATCAAACGCTAATCCTGCTGTAAAAGGAATTAGATTTTTACGTAATTACGGAAAATCACAAGCTTTACATGCAGGTTTTAAAGCGGCGGCTGGTGATGTGATTATTACTATGGATGCCGATTTACAGGATAATCCAGACGAAATCCCGGAACTATATACTGCCATAAAAACAGAAGGATATGATCTTGTTTCTGGATGGAAGAAAAAAAGGTACGACTCAGTTTTAAGTAAAAACATGCCTTCTAAACTTTTTAATTGGGCGGCACGCAAAACTTCAGGGGTAAAACTTCACGATTTTAATTGCGGACTTAAAGCGTTTAACAGCAAAGTGATTAAAAACATTGAGGTTTCTGGAGAAATGCACCGATACATTCCTGTTTTAGCCAAAAACGCAGGCTTTTCTAATATTGGAGAGAAAGTCGTACAACACCAAGCCCGTAAATACGGGAAGACCAAATTTGGCATGGAACGCTTTATTAATGGCTTTCTAGATTTAATTACCATTTGGTTTGTTTCTAAATTCGGAAAACGTCCTATGCATTTATTTGGTGCTTTAGGCGTATTAATGTTTTTTGTAGGTTTTTCTTTTGCCTTATATTTGGGTATTGATAAACTATTTATTCATAGAACAGGAAGATTGATTACAGACCGACCACAATTTTTCATCTCTTTAACCGCTATGATTATTGGTACACAGTTATTTTTGGCTGGTTTTTTAGGAGAAATAATGGTACGATCTAAAACAAATGAAACACGCTATACCGTAGCGGAAGAATTAAACACAACAATTTTAAACGAATATTCTAAATAAATTTACGACACACCCTAAAGCACTACTTTTATGGACAATATACTAAATACAGCCAAAACCTGGTTAACCGATTTCTTTGATGCTGATACTAAAAAAGAAGTTCAAGATTTAATAGATAACAATACCGAAGAACTAAAAGACAGGTTCTATAAGAATATGGAGTTTGGTACTGGCGGTATGCGCGGTGTAATGGGCGCTGGAACAAATAGAATAAACAAATACACTTTAGGAAAAAGTACACAAGGTTTAAGTAATTACTTAAACGAAGTATATAAAGGAGAAGAATTAAAAGTGGTTATTGCTTTTGATTGCCGCCATAATAGTGACACTTTAGCAAAAACAGTGGCTGAAGTATTCTCTGCAAACGGAATTAAAGTATTTTTGTTTTCTGAATTAAGAACTACTCCTGAGCTTTCTTTTGCGGTAAGACATTTAAATTGCCATGCAGGTATTGTACTGACTGCGTCACACAACCCACCTGAATATAATGGGTACAAAGTATACTGGACAGATGGCGGACAAATAGTACCCCCACAAGACGGGAAAATTGTAGCAGAAATTAATTCGCTTTCTTTTGAGGATATTAATTTTAAAGCTAACCCTGACTTAATTGAATTAATAGATAAAGAAGTTGATGAAGCTTTTATTTCAGAATCTGTTGCCAGAGGCAGTTTTAATGCAAAAGGTAAAGACGATTTTAAAATAGTATTCACTTCCTTACACGGAACATCCATCACTGCTATTCCAGAAGTTCTAAAACGCGCTGGATATAAAAACGTGACGATTATAGAAGAGCAAGCTAAACCAGATGGTAATTTCCCAACGGTAAAGTCTCCCAACCCAGAAGAGCCGGAAGCGCTTTCTATGGCGATTAAAAAAGCTACGGAAATTGGAGCTGATATGGTAGTAGGTACCGATCCTGATAGTGATAGATTAGGTATTGCCGTACGTAATCTTGATGGCGAAATGGAAATTTTGAATGGAAACCAGACGATGGTTTTAATGACTAAATTTCTTTTAGAAAAAGCCAAGCAAGAAGGTTTTAAGGGTAACGAATTTGTTGCCTCTACTATTGTTTCCACGCCAATGATGGAAGCGATGTCTAATGCCTATGGTGTAGAATACAAAACTGCATTAACAGGATTTAAGTGGATTGGAAAAATGATTAAAGATTTCCCTAACCAAAACTTTATTGGTGGTGGCGAGGAAAGCTTTGGTTTTATGGTAGGTGATTTTGTTCGCGATAAAGATGCCGTTACTTCTACCCTATTGGCTTGTGAGATTGCTGCAAACGCAAAAGCAAATGGCAGCTCATTCTACAAAGATTTAATTGATTGTTATGTTGATTACGGCTTCTACAAAGAAAAACTTATTTCTTTAACTAAAAAAGGAATGCAAGGTGCGGAAGAGATCAAGCAGATGATGATTGATTTTAAAGAAAACCCTGTTCTTAGTATTGATGGCTCAAAAGTAATTATCGTTGATGATTACAACACATCAACCTCTAAAAACCTTAATACTGGCGAAGTTTCTACTATTGATATTCCTAAATCTAACGTACTAATCTATACTACAGAAGATGGCACCAAAATGGCCGCTAGACCAAGTGGAACTGAACCTAAAATTAAATTTTATTTCAGCATCAATACTTCTTTAGATACAGCCTCGGCATTCAAAGAAGTTAATGCCAAATTAGAAGCTAAAGTTGCTCGTATTTTGAGTGAACTTAAATTGAATTAATGGATAATTACAAAAAGATTCTTCGCTACGCGAAACCTTACCGTAGCTACGGATATTTAAACATATTTTTCAACATTTTATACGCATTGTTCAGCGCGCTATCTTTTGCCGCGCTGATTCCAATGTTAGATGTCCTATTTAAACCCGAGAAAAAAGTGCTCAAGGAACCCGTATATACAGATATGGGGCATTTAAAAGATTACCTACAAGAGACCATCAATTACAAAGTTACCGCATACTCTGGTGATGACGATATGAAAGGACTAATTTTAGTAATTGGCCTTGTGTTGTTTTTGTTCTTATTCAAGAATCTCTTTAATTATCTTGCCATGTATTTTATTACATTTTTGAGAAATGGCGTTTTGAAGGATATACGAAATAAAATGTATCAAAAAATTACAGAGCTTCCTATTTCCTTTTATTCTGAAAAGCGAAAAGGAGATGTAATTGCCCGGATTACTTCCGATGTATTAGAGATACAACACTCCTTCTTGTCAGTATTAGAACTAATTGTACGCGAACCATTAACAATAATTTTCACCATTTTTATAATGTTTGGCATAAGCACAAACCTTACATTATTTGTTTTTATATTTATACCTATAGCCGGATATATTATTTCTTTAATTGGGAAATCATTAAAAAAGAAATCTGATGACGTGCAGCGCGAGCAAGGAGAATTTTTATCTATTACGGAAGAAACATTAAGTGGATTAAAAGTTATAAAAGCTTTTAATGCGGAATCCCGTTTTAATAAAATGTTTAATAATTCAACAGAAAGATTTTTTAAATTTTCAAACATTTTACTGAATAAACAAAATTTAGCCTCTCCTACTGGGGAATTTCTAGGGATTTTGGTAATAGGCGTTTTACTCTGGTTTGGAGGGAAAATGGTACTTGTTGACAAAACACTAGACGCGTCTTCCTTCATAGCCTACATGGGATTAGCGTATAACATTCTTACTCCCGCAAAAGCTATTAGTAAAGCTTCTTATGGCGTTAAAAAAGGAGACGCTGCAGCAGAACGTATTTTAGAAATACTTGAAACAGAAAATCCGATTACCGAAATCACGAATCCAATAGAAAAAAATACGTTCGATACTGGTATAGCACTACAAAATATAAGTTTTAAGTATGATGATGAATATGTACTTAAAAACTTCAACCTGAACGTACCAAAAGGATCTACAGTGGCATTGGTAGGACAATCTGGAAGTGGAAAAAGTACTATAGCTAATCTTGTTACGCGCTTTTATGATGTTAATGAAGGAAGCATCAGTATCGACGGAGTCAATATTAAAGAATACTCCAAAGGCTCTTTACGCGGCCTTTTAGGTTTAGTAACACAAGATTCTATTCTTTTTAACGAGACAGTTCGTAATAACATCAGTTTAGGAAAAGAAAATGCTACAGATGAAGAGATAATAGAAGCTGCAAAAATAGCAAATGCTCATGATTTTATTATGGAGCTACCAAAAGGCTATGATACCAACATTGGAGACAGTGGGAATAAATTAAGCGGCGGGCAAAAACAACGTTTGTCTATTGCACGTGCCGTCTTAAAAAACCCTCCTATCATGATTCTTGATGAAGCTACTTCTGCTTTAGATACAGAAAGTGAACGTTTGGTGCAAGATGCCTTAGAAAAAATGATGCGTAACCGTACTTCTATTGTTATTGCACACCGTTTATCTACCATACAAAGTGCAGACAATATTGTGGTATTACAAAAAGGAGAAATTGTAGAGCAAGGTTCACATACCAAACTTTTAGCAATGAATGGCACCTACAAGAAGTTAGTGACCATGCAATCCTTAGGATAATATTTTGTCCACCTATTTTAATAGATGATACAGACGCGTCTGATGTTTATAAATTTCGAATTGATTTTAGCCTGATTTAAAATCAATTCGAAGTATGTAGATACTGATATACAGAAGGCTACAGAACTTTTCTTCACACACCAGAACAATGTAAATTCTCAGTACACTTCATAAATTTTAACAAATTTCTCTATTCCCATTAAACCTTTTTATAAATTTAGAGTCCTACCTACATCTAATGCATTAAAATTTGATAGAAGAAGCACTCCTGGTTAAGCAACTACAGACTGAGGCCACGCAAAAACGGGCTTTTGAATTGTTGGTGAATACCTACAAGGAGAAACTCTATTGGCATATAAGACGGATTGTTTTAGATCATGACGATACCGATGATGTTTTACAGAACACATTTATAAAGGTGTTCAAAAATATTAACGGCTTTAAAGGCGAAAGCAAACTATATTCTTGGATGTATCGGATAGCCACAAACGAAGCACTGTCGTTTCTAAATTCAAAAAGTAAAAAATTGAATATTGGCAATTCTGAAATTCAGGAAAAGATGATTGCTAACTTAGAATCTGATGTTTATTTTGAAGGTGATTATATTCAATTGGCATTGCAAAAAGCTATTGCCACATTACCCGAAAAGCAGAAATTAGTTTTCAACATGAAATATTATCAAGAAATGAAATATGAAGAAATTTCAGATATTCTTGAGACATCGGTAGGAGCCTTGAAAGCATCTTATCATTTAGCAACTAAAAAAATTGAAGCATTTTTAAAAGACGATTAAACCTATTAACAAATTGATAGTCAAACAATAGCAATGAAAAAAACAGGAAATAGTTTCAAGGTTCCAGAAGGTTATTTTGATAACTTCACTAGTAAATTACTCGATAATTTACCTGAAGAAGCAGCTATTACCCCTAAAAATGAAGGGTTTAAAGTTCCAGAAGGTTATTTTGAGAATTTCAATAAAGAATTAGAAGCCAAACTTGAAATAAAAGAACCTAAAGTAATCGCTTTAAAATCTTATAAAAAATACTATTACGCTGCAGCATCAATAGCAGCAGCAATTACCATAGCCATTGGTCTAAATTTAAATAAAACTCCGGAATTAAGCTTTGATGATTTAGCCGATGTAGATATTGAAAATTATTTTGACAGTAACGAATCTAGCTTGAGCAGTTATGATATCGCCGAAATTATTCCGGTAGATGAATTGGAAATTTACGATGTTATAGACAACCATTTGAGTGATGAAAATGTAATGGATTATCTAGAAAACAATATTGATGATTTTGATGAATTAAACATAGAAAGCAATGAATAACTTAAAAAATATAATTCCCATACTACTACTTATGCTTACCGTTTCGCTTTCTTTTGGGCAACGAAATGGCGATTGGGATAAGATTAGAACGCTTAAAATAGCGTTTATCACTGAACGTTTAGATCTTTCTAGTAAAGAAGCGCAGACCTTTTGGCCTATTTATAATGAATACCAAGCTAAAAGAGAAGACTTGCACGAAAAAGGTCATACTGAAATAAGAAAGAAACTCGATGCTTCTGATAATTTATCCGAAAACGATTCTGCCAAGCTTTTAGATAAATACCTTCAGTTTGAGAAAGAAGAAGAAGAATTAGAGCAAACATACCTAAAGAAAATTCAGAAGGTTATCTCTGCAAAGAAAACTTTATTATTGATTAGATCTGAAGGAGACTTTAAACGAAAATTGATCAAGCAATATCGCGATAAGCATAAAAATAACAAGTAAATATCTTTAAAAACCGTTACTCATCTATGTAGCGGTTTTTTTAGTTGAAAATTAATTTAGACACTCTTCCTTTTCCTGCTGCATACGCCACAGAATCATTTTTAAAACGGAGCGTAAAGAAGCCTTCATCCGATAATTTTTTCCACGTAGCGCCTGTATCAGTAGAATAGCTAATTCCCGTAAAGCCCACAGCAACTAATCCTTTCCCATCAGAATTTGGTATAAATTGCACACAACTTTTATAATTAGGTTCCACACCATCGGCTACTAAATTCCATGTTTTCCCACCATCTGTAGTCATCGCTTTATTGGCCTTATTGCTTTCCGGTTGCGTATAATCTCCTCCTACAGCAAATCCTAAACGATCATCATAAAAATCTAGAGAATAAATACCCTGAGTAGCTTCTTTGTGTAACACTGGAGTTTGGATAACCGACCAAGTATTAGCTTTGTCGTCCGAATAATAAATACGTCCGTGGGTAGTTGCCACCCAGGTTTGATTCCCAATCACTTTAATATTGGTGTTGCTGGCTGCAAAAGCCCCTTCATCCGCTTTTCCTTTAGGTAAGGAAGTACAATCTTGCTTGTGCCAAGTTTTCCCTCCATCTCTGGTTATTATAATTGATAAGCATCCATTACTACTATCGCCAATAGCAATCCCTTCCTGATCATTCCAAAAGGTCATTGCATCATAAAATACATTTTCCCCTTCTTCCTTATACACTAATTCTAGTTTGCCATGATCCCCTGTTTTGTATAATAAAGCGGGCGTTCCAATAGATAATACAAAAACATCGGTTCCTGTATCTGCAATACTTCTAAATTCTGGGCGAATAGAATCATACTGAACATTAGTTCCAAAAACTTTTCCTGTAGTTAAATTTACAGTCCCTACAAATCCCTTATTAGCAGAAAAAGCTAGGGTATTATCTATAAGCTCTATAGCACGTATACTTAAGGAGTCTTCATAAATAGTGTCTACTGTCACGGCCGTAAACGGTTTACGGGTGGTTTCTTCATGACAGGAAACTACTAGCAGGGAAATTATAGCAATAAATACGTATTTCATAACACTCAACATTTACAAAAACCAAGAGGTATTGGTTCTTTTTTTCGATTAAGGTCTAATCTAGACCGCGACAATGATAATTTTAATCAAAATTAAAGGGAATCAGTTCTAATACAATACCTTTGCAGCCTTAATTTTTAGTTAAAACAAAAAGATTTAAATAAATGAAGCTACATAGAAATTTGGTGTTTGCTGTTGTGGATGCCTTAAACCTCATTTTTAATGAAGAGGAATATGCTGATAAAGTAGTTCAGAAAGTATTAAAGTTTGATAAACGATGGGGTGCTCGTGATAGAGGTTTTATAGCAGAAACTACCTATGAAATTGTACGTTACAAACGTTTATATATAGAAATTGCAGAAGTAAAAGCACCATTTAGTAGGCCTAATTTATTTAGGGTATTTGCTGTTTGGGCTGTACTTAGAGGTATTGAATTACCCGATTGGAAACAAATAGAAACCGTTCCTACTCGTAAGATTAAAGGACGTTTTGATGAGCTTTCAAAAATTAGAAAATTTAAAGAATCTATTCCAGATTGGATGGATGAAATTGGAGAAAAATCATTAGGTGAAAAACGCTGGACTAAAGAAATAAGCGCTTTAAACCAACAAGCAGATGTAATTTTAAGAGCAAATACTTTAAAAACTACCAAAGAAGCACTTAGAGCTAATTTATTAGAAAACGGTATAGATTGTGAACCTATTGCAGGGTATACAGATGCTCTAAAATTAGCAGAACGTGGCAATGTATTTAGAACAGATGCATTTCAAAACGGAATGTTTGAAGTACAAGATGCTTCTTCGCAGCTAGTTGCAGAATTTTTAGATGTAAAACCTGGGCAACGTGTAATAGACACTTGTGCTGGTGCTGGTGGTAAAACCTTGCATATTGCTGCCTTAATGGAAAACAAAGGGCAATTAATTGCCATGGATATCTACGAAAACAAGCTAAAAGAATTAAAACGTAGAGCAAAGCGAAATGGTGCTTTTAATATAGAGCCTAGAGTTATTGATTCTACCAAAGTAATTAAAAAGCTATATGGTAAGGCAGATCGTATTTTGATTGATGCGCCTTGTACTGGCTTAGGTGTTTTACGTAGAAACCCAGATGCAAAATGGAAGCTACAACCAGAGTTTTTAGAAAAAATAATGGCTACTCAGCAAGAAATTCTTCGTAGTTACAGTAGAATGTTGAAACCAGAAGGGAAAATGGTATATGCTACCTGTTCTATTTTACCGCAAGAGAACAATGAACAGGTAAAAACTTTCTTAGCTTCTGAGGAAGGAAGAGATTTTAGATTGCTAAAAGAAAACAAAATTTACTCCTCTGAAAGTGGGTATGATGGGTTCTATATGGCTCTATTAGAAAAAGTAGCTGAGAAAAAAGCATAAAGTCGATTAAAAAGTAATCAACAATTAAGCTAAAAACTGTTAACTATTCCTGTAAATAATTCAATGAAAAAAATGTAAATTTGTGCTTTCTTAAACGAACAATTTAGACCGCACATGATTCACTTTTTCGGGGAAGTCACCAGTAAAGTTTTTGCAGTACAAACCAAAAACGAACTATCAGAAGAAAATATTTCAAAATTATCGTGGTTGTTTGGCAACCAACCTAAAATAAATACGGCGTCTCTTGACGCCTTTTTTGTTGGCCCACGGGCAGCGATGATCACACCTTGGAGCACCAATGCTACTGAGATTACTCAGAATATGGGTATCGAAGGTATTCTTAGAATTGAGGAGTTTTCTGCTTCGAATGAAACAGATAACGGCTTTGATCCAATGCTCTTACAGAAATACAAGGCATTGGATCAAGCTATATTTACGGTAGCGATTGCTCCTGAAGCGGTATTAAATATTCAAGATATTGCCGCTTTCAATCAAAAAGAAGGTTTAGCCTTAAGTGATGAAGAAGTAGGCTATCTAGAAACACTCGCTAAAAAGTTAGGCCGTAAACTTACAGATTCTGAAGTTTTTGGCTTTAGCCAAGTAAACTCAGAACATTGTCGTCATAAAATTTTCAATGGTACTTTTGTCATTGACGGAAAAGAAAAGCCGTCTTCGCTTTTCAAATTAATTAAAAAGACTTCTAAAGAAAATCCTGGAACCATAGTATCTGCTTATAAAGATAATGTAGCCTTTGTCTCAGGCCCTAAAGTGGTACAATTTGCTCCAAAAAGTGCCGATAAACCAGATTTCTACGAAGAAAAAGATTTTGATTCTGTCATTTCATTAAAAGCAGAGACACATAACTTCCCTACCACTGTAGAGCCATTTAATGGCGCAGCTACGGGCGCTGGAGGCGAAATTAGAGACCGACTAGCAGGTGGTAAAGGTTCTTTACCTTTAGCAGGAACTGCGGTATACATGACTGCTTATTCTAGACTAGAAGAAAACAGACCATGGGAAAAAGGGATGCCTGAGCGTGAATGGTTGTACCAAACCCCTATGGATATCTTAATAAAAGCATCTAATGGCGCGTCTGATTTTGGAAACAAATTTGGACAACCGCTAATTACAGGTTCGGTGTTAACCTTTGAACACACAGAAGATGATCGTCGTTTAGCCTATGACAAAGTAATTATGCAAGCAGGTGGTATCGGCTACGGAAAAGCAGAACAAGCAATAAAAGACAAGCCGGAGACTGGAGATAAAATTGTAATCCTTGGTGGTGACAATTACCGTATTGGGATGGGTGGCGCTGCTGTGTCTAGTGCAGATACGGGAGAATTTAGTGCTTCCATAGAATTAAATGCTATACAACGTTCCAATCCTGAAATGCAGAAACGTGCCGCTAACGCCGTTCGTGGCATGGTAGAGAGTGATGTGAATACCATTGTTTCTATTCACGATCATGGAGCAGGCGGGCATCTAAATTGCTTATCAGAATTAGTAGAAGAAACGGGTGGTAAGATAGATTTAGATAAATTACCTGTAGGCGACCCTACCTTATCGGCTAAAGAAATTATAGGGAACGAATCTCAAGAACGTATGGGATTAGTTATTGGCAAAAAAGATGTAGATCTCCTAGCGCGTATTGCAGAACGCGAGCGTTCTCCTATGTATGAAGTAGGAGAAGTAACTGGTGATAATCGGTTTACTTTCGAATCTAAAACTACAGGAGAAAAACCTATGGATTTAGCCTTGGAAGATATGTTTGGCAGCTCTCCAAAGACGGTAATGACCGATAAAACAATCCCTAGAAACTATGATAATGCCCAGTATTCTTTAGAGTTTTTCCATGATTACTTAGATCATGTTTTACAATTAGAAGCGGTAGGATCTAAAGATTGGCTTACCAATAAAGTAGACCGTTGTGTAGGAGGTAAAGTAGCCAAGCAACAATGTGCTGGTCCATTACAATTACCCTTAAACAATTGTGGTGTAATGGCCTTAGATTTTAAAGGTAAAGAAGGTATCGCTACTTCTATTGGCCACTCTCCTATTTCTGGTTTAATAGATCCTGCGGCAGGAAGTAAAAATAGTATTACAGAAGCACTTACAAATCTTGTTTGGGCGCCATTAAAAGATGGCTTGGCATCTGTTTCGCTATCTGCTAACTGGATGTGGCCTTGTAAAAATGAAGGTGAAGATGCCCGTTTATATGAAGCTGTTCAAGCAATTTCGGATTTCTCTATTGCATTAGGGGTTAATGTACCCACTGGAAAAGATTCTCTTTCCATGAAGCAAAAATATAAAGATGGTGATGTAATTTCTCCAGGTACCGTAATTATATCAGCAGCAGGAAATTGTAACGATATTACGAAAGTAGTAGAACCCGTATTACAAAAAAATGGGGGTGCTATCTACTACATCAACCTATCTAAAGACAACTATAAATTAGGGGGCTCCTCTTTTTCACAAGTATTAAATAAAATTGGTAATGAAGCGCCTACGGTTACAGATGCTGAGTACGTGAAAACTGTATTTAATACGCTACAAACATTAATAAAAGAAGATAAAATTACAGCTGGTCATGATGTTGCTTCAGGCGGACTAATTACTACTTTATTAGAATTATGCTTTGCTGATGTTGATTTAGGAGCTACGCTGGACCTCTCTAGTTTAGGTGAAGAAGATACCATAAAATTATTATTCGCTGAGAATGCAGGAGTTGTTTTTCAAGCAAAAGATGACACCATTGAGACCTTATTAAAAGCTGCAGGCATAGATTTTAAAAAGATAGGAACCGTTACTCACGAGAGTACCTTAACCATTAAAAATGGTGGTATGGAAATGGGATTAAACATTGTTTCCTTAAGAGATACTTGGTTTAAAACTTCTTATTTATTAGATAATAAACAAACGGCAAATGGCTTAGCTAAAGACCGATTTGATAATTACAAGAATCAAGCTTTAGACTATGTCTTCCCAGTTGGTTTTGAAGGTAAATTACCGAAAATTGAAGGAAAACGACCAAAAGCGGCAATTTTAAGAGAAAAAGGTAGTAATTCTGAACGAGAAATGGCTAATGCGATGTACCTAGCTGGTTTTGATGTGAAGGATGTACATATGACCGATTTAATCTCTGGTCGTGAGAATCTAGAAGACATACAGTTTATTGGTGCTGTTGGTGGCTTCTCTAATTCAGATGTTTTAGGAAGTGCCAAAGGATGGGCAGGAGCTTTTAAATACAATGAGAAAGCAAATACTGCGCTAAAGAATTTCTTTGCAAGACCAGACACATTATCGGTAGGTATTTGCAATGGTTGTCAACTATTCATGGAACTAGACCTAATTAATCCGGAACATCATACCCATGGAAAAATGACGCATAATGATTCTAACAAACACGAAAGCAACTTTACTTCTGTAGAAATTCAGAAAAACAATTCTGTAATGCTTTCCTCTCTTGAAGGTTTAAAACTAGGTGTATGGATTTCTCATGGTGAAGGTAAATTTAATCTACCGCTTTCTGAGTCTGATTATGCTATTGTAGCTAAATATGGTTATGAGGGCTATCCTGCAAACCCAAATGGTAGTGATTTTAATACCGCTATGCTTTGTGATAAAACAGGAAGACACTTGGTTACGATGCCACATATTGAACGTTCTACATTTCCTTGGAACTGGGCACATTACCCATCCTATAGAAAAGATGAAGTAACGCCTTGGCTACAAGCTTTTATAAATGCTAGAGTTTGGATTGAAACACAAGAATAATAAACTTCGTTTAGAATATAAAAAAGACCACTTTTCACAAAGTGGTCTTTTTTATTTTGAAATAGCATTAAGGTTAGTTTCAAAATACGATTTAAAGTGAGAAGCTGTAGCTGCATTAATTTCACTTTCTACAGCAAATATTCCGTTTTTAGTACTTAAAGATTTTAATGCCATATGGAATCTATTAATATGAGGTTGGTGAGTAGTTTGATTTTATTTGCAATAAAAAAGACCATCTAAAATTAAATGGCCTTTCTATTCATAGCAATTAATTATCAATCAATATCATTTAACAACAATCTTTCCGCTCCATATCTGATCTTTACTCGCTAACTTGTAAAAATAAATTCCAGGACTCAAGTCTTTACGAGGTATTGTAATTTCGTTCTTTCCGACTACACTTGTTCCTTCTTGCGAATGGTTATTTAATAAAATTCCATTTAGAGAAAATAACTCCAACGTATAGGTATCATCTGTTCTTGAAGTATAATATAAGGTAGTTGAAGCTTCTACTGGGTTAGGATATATTAAAGCTTTTGTGCTCGTTTCTTCCTCCACGATAATTTCTTCTTCTATAGCAGATCTATTATTAAAATCGATCTCGGATACTGTCATTTCTTTTTCCTGAACACTTCCATCCGTAGAATGCATATTAAAAAGTACCACTTTTAAGTTTGAAAAATTTCCTATACTATTTGCTTCATTTTTAAAATCTGAAGCAAGAATCGTAAACATTTTATCTTCATCACTTAGCAGAAGTTCTGTGGTGTAAAAAGCGCCATCACCTTTTAATATTTTAACTTCTAAAGTTCCTGTTCCAGAGGCATTAAAAGATAATTTCTCATAAGCAGACAAATCTACTGCTTGAAAACGTGGTGTTAATGCACGATAAACACCTAAATAATTGGCAGTCGTTCCTTTAGCATGAACATTCCGTTCTATCCTATATCCACTATGTGCATAGCTAGTTTCATTCTGCTGCACATCATACACAGTTACGGTGGTATTGTCAGAAGATTCATCTAAACCCCAAGGTGCATCTGCAACAAAAAGATCATCTGGTGTATCGCCTTGCGCATTTTGTATTCTAAATCCAAAATCAAACAATGCTCCTGTTTCTACCGTAATACTTTCTACCCTTGAAGCAATAGTTGTCGCTAAGTTCAAGTTATCTGTACCACTAGTTTCTGTCTTTTTCATTCCACCATCCATAGTAATAGACGTACTATTATTATTGTTGGTAAGCTGTAAGTTTATAGCACCATTAGCATAACTAGCACTTCTTACAAAAACCGGAGGTGGTGTAGACCCTTTATAATCGATAATTATGTTATTAGCCTCCAAAAGGTTTAGTATTTCATCTCCTAACTTCAGTAAATCGTCAACCGAATTAGACCATATTTGAAAATTATAATAAGCTGTATTCTTCTCATAAGCATCAATATTCCAATGAGATTCTACTACAAATTCATCATTCTCGTTAACTCTTGCAGAAAATGTCAAAGCAAATTCTATACTGCCGTCGGCTTGTTTAATAATTGACTTAATAAAATCTTTTTCTCGTAATTGAATCGTAGACACCGATAATAATTGGGCGCCTAGAAAACGATCACATATAAACTTACTGTGTTCATACACATTATCATCCGTTTTTATCACCATTAAAGCACTAACGGTTTCACTCTCTTTTAAATAATCAACAGAGAAAATATCAGAGGCATTTGTAAGCGCTAATAAATCTGCTGGCGAAGATTCTATCGTAGAAGTCTCCCCTACAATACCTAAAGGCACCAACGTATTTAATGGAATTTCTTTACTGGTATAGGCTCCTTTTCTTTTATAATTAAATCCTTTCTTTATGGTTTTAGCGGTGGTTTTATCAAACTTATAATTAGCTGTTGCTCGATTAAAGTTTCGCTGATTTATTAAACTAGAGAGTCTGTCATTACTTTCTAATCCTCCATCATTACCTCCTGATGTTGTTGTAATGGTAGGGCAAGAACTTATTCCTGAACAAGAAGGATCATCACAATCTACCAATCCATCACCATCATCATCTACTCCATTTATACAATCCTCTTGCGGTACAGGTGCTGTAGGACAACGTGCACCATCATTACTTGCACTCGCCGGACCAAAGGCAAATATATTAGACACCATAGCACCGTTAGAAATAGTATGTACATTGTTTATTTTATACACAGAGCCCGTTTGATTGGCAGAGATATAGAAATTACCATCTACATCAAAATATACCGCTCCATAGGTATAGTCAAATCCTGAAAGTATAGGCACAACGCCCAAGTCTTCCACGTCTCCTGTAGCTACAGAAATTCTATACAAAATATTGGACCCTTTTTCAACCGCATATAATTTGTTATCCACTGCATTAAAGGCCCAATCATGTATACTAATATTTTTATTTAAAGTAAAAGAACCAAGATATTCTAAGTACGTTTCAGAAGCTGGATTTAAATCTATCCCATAAAAGGTACTACCTCCTGCTTTGAAATAATAAATCCCATCAATACTAATATCTCCTACATACTTATTTTTAGTGTCTGGTAATTCTGGAATCTCAAAAATTTCTGGTATAAAATCTTTTCCGATACGGACAATTGATTTAGAAGGTGATGACAAATAGCCCCATAAATATCCGTCTGCAGAATTATATGCTGCTGCATTAATACTTCCAGGAGTTACGTTTTCTGCTACAATATATGATCCTCCAGAAGCTAAATCGACCGCATAGATATCGTTATATTGAAATAAATACGCATTAAAATCACATTCAAAAGGCTCGGATTGCGCTTTTATAAAAGTAAAATTACAGAGGATTAGTAGGATAAGAATAGTACAATTAAGATTGGAGTAGTTTTTTTTCATCGATTTTAGTTTTGGTACTGATTAAAACAAAAATACAAAATAATCGAAGGATTTTTCCTACATTTGATTTAATAGTACTTATAACTAGTTAAATTGCAGTTTATTGTAGATGACTGGAAAAAATAATTTTATCAGAAGCATAAAATCATTTTAACGAATTTGATGGTAGAAACGTTAATATTTATGTGATTCTCAGTTTTAAAGTCGGTTTTTTTCTTATTTTGCAATACAAATTCAGATTAAACCTATGCAAAACATAACCCGACTCTTTGATTTTCCTTATTATCAACTAGAAAAATACAACCTTGAAAAGGCACTAGTTACTAAAACTGATGGGAAATGGGTTGCGACATCAACAGAAGAGTATATAGACAAAGCAAATACGATAAGTAGAGCTTTATTACGCTTGGGCGTAAAACCAAATGACAAAATTGCTCTTATTTCTTCCTCGAATAGGACCGAGTGGAATATTATGGATATTGGCATACTCCAATTAGGAGCGCAAAATGTTCCTATATACCCAACAATATCGGAAGAAGATTATGCGTATGTTTTAAATCATTCAGAAGCAAGCTACTGTTTTGTTTCTTGCTCAGAGGTGTATGAAAAAATTAAAGCGATTAGACATGAGGTGCCTAACTTAATTGATGTCTTCTCTTTTGATACGCTAGGTGACTGCAAAAATTGGTCAGAAGTTTTAGATTTAGGAAAAGATACTTCAAATCAAAATGAAGTAGATGATTTAAAAAATGCGGTTAAAACCACAGATTTAGCTACTTTAATATACACTTCTGGTACCACAGGAAGACCAAAAGGTGTTATGCTTTCTCATGAGAACATTGTAAGCAATGCGCTTGGAAGTTTTCAACGGATTCCAATAGAAGTAGGAGCATCAAGAGCCTTAAGCTTTTTACCTTTATGCCATGTGTATGAGCGCATGCTCATTTATTTATACCAATATTGTGGCTGTGCTATTTACTACGCTCCTATTGATCAAATAAGTGAATATGCTCAGGAAGTAAAACCACATGTCATGACGGCGGTGCCTAGGTTGTTAGAAAAAGTATATGACAAAATTATTGCCAAAGGAACTGACTTAACAGGTATTAAGAAAAAATTATTCTTTTGGGCAGTGGATATAGGCTTACAATATGAGCCTTATGGACAAAATGGCTGGTGGTACGAACAAAAACTGAGCTTAGCGCGTAAATTAATTTTCAGCAAATGGAAAGCTGCCCTAGGTGGGGAGCTGTCTGTAATGGCTTCTGGTAGTGCTGCACTACAACCTAGATTAGCGCGCATTTTTAATGCTGCAGATTTTGGTGTGATGGAAGGCTACGGCTTAACAGAGACATCACCAGTAGTTTCGGTTAATGATATGCGTAATGGCGGTTTTAAAATAGGTACTGTTGGAAAACCAATTGACAGAACTGAAGTTAAGATCGAAAGTGATGGTGAAATTTGTATTAAAGGGCCACAAGTAATGCTAGGGTACTTTAAAGATGAGGCTAAAACTAAAGAAGTAATCATCAATGGCTATTTCCATACCGGAGATATTGGAGAGATAGATGCAGAAGGGTTTTTAAAAATCACTGATCGTAAAAAAGAAATGTTTAAAACATCGGGCGGTAAATATGTAGCGCCTCAATTGTTAGAAAACAGATTTAAGCAATCTAGATTTATAGACCAAATTATGGTGATTGGAGAAGGTGAGAAAATGCCTGCCGCATTTATTCAACCCGATTTTGATTTTGTTAAAAATTGGGCTAAGATTCACAATGTCACCATCACAAGTAATGAAGACCTTGTTAAAAATGAAAAGGTTATTGCTAGAATTCAAGAAGAAGTAGATGATGCCAATACAAACTTTGCAAAATGGGAAACGGTGAAACAATTCCGATTAACACCAGATGCATGGAGTGTTGAAAACGGACATCTGACCCCTACCCTAAAATTACGTCGTAAGATTGTAAAAGAGAAATACGTAGAATTATACAATGACATTTACGGACATTAATCATTTTTATAAGTTCTAAAAAACAATGCCAATACGATATGCAGTTAAAACGCAGATTGTATTGGCATTTTTATTTTTACCCTTCATTCTACAATCAAGCTACCTTATTACACTTTTTAGAACCTATACTAAAACCTAGATAGTAAAATTTTTATTTCACCACCACTCCATCATAAATTTATTTTTTTTGCAAAAATACAGGCTCAACGGACCCAATGCATTCTAAACCTACCACCCTGTTGTTATGAGTAGAAAATTTCTTACAAAAACCGAGCTGCTTTTATAATTAATTAGTCTACAGTACGTTAAAACCTTAGTGTAATACATTATCTTAGATTGTAGTTTAAAGAATTAACAATCAACATCAAAAAATTTCCACAAATTTATTATGCATGCATAATAAATTTTACTATATTTGAGTTCTATAAATAATGTATGAAGGAGCTTACAATAGATTATGCTTTAAGAGCCACTTGGCAAGCAGTTGCCAGAATGTATAATGAAGAGGCTAAAAATTTTGAGACCACCATGGCGGTAGGTTTCACTTTATTAAGTATTGATCCAAAAACAGGCACCCCTTCTACTGCACTAGGTCCTAAAATGGGCATGGAAGCAACGAGCCTTTCTAGAATACTAAAAAGTATGGAAGAAAAAGGCTTGATTATTAGAAAACCAAATCCTAATGATGGAAGAGGTGTTTTAATTCACCTAACACCATTTGGCCTAGAAAAAAGAGTGGATTCAAAAAATGTTGTACTTCGTTTTAATGAAGTAGTTAAAGACAACGTTCAGGAAGATCACTTAAATGGTTTTTTTGAAGTTATGGATACCATTAATAAGTTGGTTATAGATAAGAAAATTTACACTAAAGATTCAAAAACAATTTAATCGTAATGAATTCGATGAATAAACACATTAAGAAAGTAGCCGTTGTTGGTTCTGGAATTATGGGAAGTGGCATAGCATGTCATTTTGCTAATATCGGAGTTGAAGTATTATTACTAGATATTGTCCCTAGAGAACTAAATGAGAAAGAAAAAGCTAAAGGCTTTACGCTTGAAGATAAAGTGGTTCGCAATAGATTGGTAAATGACTCATTAACCGCAGCATTAAAATCTAAACCGTCACCAATTTATAATCAGAAATTTGCTGATCGTATCACAACAGGAAACCTTGAAGATGATATTGCTAAAGTTTCTAAGGTAGATTGGATTATTGAAGTGGTGGTAGAACGACTTGACATTAAAAAGATAGTCTTTGAAAATTTAGAAAAACATAGAACACCAGGTACTTTGATTACCTCAAACACCTCTGGTATTCCTATAAAATTCATGAGTGAAGGGCGTAGTGAAGATTTCCAGAAACATTTCTGTGGAACGCACTTTTTTAACCCTGCACGATACTTAAAACTTTTTGAAATAATTCCTGGTCCTAAAACTTCACCTGAAGTATTAGACTTTTTAAATGGATATGGGGAACAGTTTTTAGGTAAAACTTCAGTTGTTGCTAAAGATACTCCTGCTTTTATTGGAAACAGAATTGGTATTTTTAGCATTCAGAGTCTTTTCCATATGGTAAAAGAGTTAGGAATGACTGTGGAAGAAGTAGATAAATTAACGGGCCCCGTAATTGGCCGTCCTAAATCTGCTACCTTCAGAACTGTTGATGTAGTAGGTTTAGATACGTTGGTTCATGTGGCAAACGGAATTGCTGAGAATTGCAAAGACGATGAAAAATTAGACCTATTTAAATTACCAGCCTTCATCAATACTATGATGGAAAATAAATGGCTGGGAAGTAAAACAGGGCAAGGTTTTTACAAAAAATCAAAAGATGCTAAAGGAAAAACAGAGATCTTAACGCTAGATTTAGATACCATGGAGTATCGTTCTAGTAAGAGAGCGAGTTTTGCCACTTTAGAATTAACAAGGACTATTGATAAGGTTGCTGACCGATTTAAAGTATTAGTTGCTGGAAAAGATAAAGCTGGTGAATTCTACAGAAAGAGTTTTGCTGCATTATTTGCGTATGTATCGCATAGAATTCCAGAAATTACAGATGAGCTTTATAAGATTGATGATGCAATGAAAGCTGGATTTGGATGGGAACACGGACCTTTCCAAATTTGGGATGCTATAGGCATTGAAAAAGGACTTGAAATAATGAAGGTAGAAGGAGAAACTCCTGCTACTTGGGTCAATGATATGTTAGCCAGTGGAACAAAATCGTTCTACGCTGTTAAAGACGGAGCTACTTATTTCTATGATATCCCGAAGAAATCTATTGAAAAAATTCCAGGTCAAGATTCGTTTATCATTTTAGACAACATTAGAAAATCTAAAGAAGTTTTCAAAAACAGCGGTGTTGTGGTTGAAGATTTAGGAGATGGAATCTTGAATGTAGAATTCCAATCTAAAATGAATACCATTGGTGGTGATGTTTTAGCCGGTTTAAATAAGGCTATTGACCTTGCTGAAAAAGACTTCCAAGGTTTAGTCGTTGGTAATCAAGCGCCAAATTTCTCTGTGGGTGCAAACATCGGAATGATTTTTATGATGGCCGTAGAGCAAGAGTATGACGAGTTGAACATGGCTATTAAAATGTTCCAAGATACGATGATGCGCATGCGTTATTCTGCGATACCAACTGTAGCTGCTCCGCATGGAATGGCACTAGGGGGTGGTTGTGAGCTTTCACTTCATGCAGATAAAGTAGTCGCTGCAGCAGAAACTTATATTGGATTAGTAGAATTTGGTGTTGGTGTCATCCCTGGCGGGGGTGGTTCTAAAGAGTTTGCGGTTAGAGCACAAGACCAATTTCATAAGAATGATGTAGAGCTTAACGTGCTTCAAGAATACTTCTTAACTATTGGTATGGCTAAGGTTTCTACCTCAGCCTATGAAGCCTTTGATTTAGGCATCTTACAAAAAGGGAAAGATATTGTTGTTGTTAATAAAGACCGACAAATTGCTACAGCTAAAGCGCATGCTAAATTAATGGCAGAGGCTGGATACACGCAACCGGTAAAACGTAAAGACATTAAAGTTTTAGGAAAACAAGCTTTAGGAATGTTCTTAGTAGGTACAGATTCTATGGAAGATAGTAACTACATCAGTGAGCACGACAAAAAGATTGCTAACAAATTAGCTTATGTTATGGCTGGTGGAGATTTATCGGAACCTACACTAGTTACGGAGCAATATTTGTTGGATCTAGAGCGTGAAGCATTTTTATCTCTTTGTACAGAACGTAAAACATTAGAAAGAATTCAGCACATGTTGAAAACTGGGAAACCTTTAAGAAACTAGAAAAATGAAAACAGCATATATAGTAAAAGCATATAGAACAGCAGTCGGTAAAGCTCCAAAAGGGGTCTTCCGATTCAAAAGAACAGATGAATTAGCCGCAGAGACCATTCAGTATATGATGAAGGAGCTGCCGCAATTAGATAAAAAAAGAATTGACGATGTTATCGTAGGGAATGCAATGCCAGAAGGTTCTCAAGGACTTAACATGGCCCGTTTAATTTCTTTAATGGGATTAGACGTGGTGGATGTTCCTGGAGTAACGGTAAACCGTTTTTGTTCTTCTGGTATTGAAACTATTGGTATTGCAACTGCAAAAATCCAGGCAGGAATGGCAGACTGTATCATCGCAGGTGGTGCAGAAAGCATGAGCTCTGTTCCTATGACGGGAAACAAACCAGAATTAAATTATGACCTCGTTAAATCTGGTCATGAAGATTACTACTGGGGAATGGGAAATACTGCAGAAGCCGTAGCCAAACAATTTAAAGTATCTCGTGAAGATCAAGATGAGTTTGCTTACCATTCTCATATGAAAGCTTTAAAAGCGCAAGCAGAAAATCGTTTTCAAGACCAAATTGTTCCTATTGATGTAGAGCAAATCTACGTGGACGAAAATGGAAAAAAAGCAACTAAAAAATATACGGTCACTAAAGACGAAGGTCCTAGAAAAGGAACAAGTAAAGAAGCTTTAGCTGGTTTAAGAGCTGTTTTTGCTGCTGGTGGTAGTGTTACTGCTGGTAACTCATCTCAAATGAGTGATGGTGCTGCTTTTGTAATGGTAATGAGTGAAGAGATGGTTAAAGAATTAAACCTTGAACCTATAGCTCGTTTGGTAAATTATGCTGCGGCAGGTGTTGAGCCACGTATCATGGGTATCGGTCCTGTAAAAGCAATTCCGAAAGCATTAAAGCAAGCCGGATTAAAACAAGAAGATATTGAATTGATTGAGTTGAATGAAGCATTTGCTTCACAGTCTTTAGCCGTAATGCGTGAGTTGAAATTAAATCAAGATATCGTAAACGTTAATGGTGGTGCTATTGCCCTAGGTCACCCACTAGGATGTACTGGAGCAAAACTATCGGTGCAACTCTTTGATGAAATGCGCAAGAGAGATATGCAAGGTAAGTATGGTATGGTAACTATGTGTGTAGGTACTGGCCAAGGCGCTGCAGGAATTTTCGAATTCTTAAAATAAAATCCCATTTCAATCTTTCTATTAAGGCCGGATTGAGAATAAAAAAAATAAAAATCTTAACTTAAAATAACATCGTTTTTCTCTTTTTTTAAAGAAATGGCGATAGGAAAAATTATAACAATGGCAGAAAAAGAAATACTACGTGGCGGTCAGTTCTTAGTAAAAGAAACCAACTGTGAAGACATATTTACGCTTGAAGATTTATCTGAAGAGCAAAAAATGATGCGTGATAGCACCAAAGAATTCGTAGACCGCGAACTTTGGGCGCATTGGGAACGTTTTGAGAAAAAAGATTACGCTTATACAGAAGAGACCATGCGTAAAGCGGGTGAACTTGGATTGTTAAGCGTTGCTGTACCCGAATCTTATGGAGGAATGGGTATGGGCTTTGTATCTACCATGTTAGTTTGTGATTATATCTCTGGTGCTACAGGTTCTTTTAGTACTGCTTTTGGTGCCCATACGGGTATTGGTACTATGCCAATTACATTATATGGTACGGAAGAGCAAAAACAAAAATACGTTCCTAAATTGGCTTCTGGTGAGTGGTTTGGCGCTTATTGCCTTACAGAGCCAGGTGCAGGATCTGATGCTAACTCTGGTAAAACTAAAGCAGTTTTGTCTGATGATGGTAAACATTATAGTATTTCTGGTCAAAAAATGTGGATTTCAAATGCAGGTTTCTGTAGTGTATTCATTGTTTTTGCAAGAATTGGTGATGATAAGAACATCACAGGATTTATCGTGGAAAATGATCCTAGTAATGGTATTTCTTTAGGTGACGAAGAGAAAAAATTAGGTATTCATTCTTCTTCTACGCGTCAAGTATTCTTTAATGAAACTAAGGTACCTGTAGAGAATATGCTTTCTGATAGAGGAAACGGATTCAAAATTGCCATGAATGCCCTTAACGTAGGTAGAATTAAATTAGCTGCTGCTTGTTTAGATGCACAACGTCGTGTTATTGGCGAGGCTACTAAATATGCCAATGAGCGTATTCAGTTTAAAACTCCTATTATGAATTTTGGTGCTATAAAAGCTAAAATAGCGAATATGGTTACTAATGTTTATGCTGATGAATCTGCTGCTTATAGAGCTGCGAAAAATATTGAAGATAGAATTGCAATGCGTGAAGCTGCAGGAAATTCTCATCAAGAAGCAGAACTAAAAGGTGTTGAAGAATATGCTATAGAATGCTCTATTTTAAAAGTAGCTGTATCTGAAGATTGCCAAAGTACTACGGATGAAGGTATTCAGATTTTTGGAGGTATGGGCTTTAGTGCTGATACACCCATGGAATCTGCCTGGAGAGATTCTCGTATTGCTCGTATATATGAAGGTACCAATGAAATTAACCGTATGTTAGCGGTGGGTATGCTTGTTAAAAAAGCAATGAAAGGTCATGTAGATCTTTTAGGTCCTGCAACTAAAGTTGGTGAAGAATTAATGGGTATCCCTTCTTTTGAAACACCAGATTTTTCTGAGCTTTTTGCTGAGGAAAAAGATTTGGTGGCTAAATTGAAAAAAGTATTTTTAATGGTAGCTGGTTCTGCTGTGCAAAAATACGGTGCTGAATTAGAAAACCATCAACAACTGATGATGTCTGCTTCTGATATATTAATTGAAATATACATGGCAGAGTCTACTATACTAAGAACTGAGAAAAACGTAAAACGATTTGGTGAAGCAGAACAAGCTACACAAATTGCGATGTCTAAATTATACTTATACACTGCTGTAGATACTGTTATCCAAAAAGGAAAAGAAGCTATTGTTTCTTTTGCTGAAGGTGACGAGCAACGTATGATGTTAATGGGCCTTAAGCGTTTTACAAAATATACCAATAACCCTAATGTAGTAGCTTTACGCACGCAAATTGCGGATAAAGTAGCTGCAGACAATGGTTATACCTTTGACTAATTCTGATTATTATTTGTTTTAAACGCAGAAGGAAGAACCGCTCTTAATAGAGCGGTTTTTTTATTTTTAGTATATTGGGAGCAACTTACGCGCTAGTTTTTTTTCACAAGACGAAATAGTTTGGCGCTGCGGTTAGAACTGCCTGATACTTCAGATGAACCCTAAGGAGCTTTAAGGAAGCATTCTTAAAGCTACAGCTTTTGTATAAATAAAAAAACTAGCTTTCTTTACTGAAAGTTCAGTATTGAAAACTAGTTCTAAATACAAATTAAATATAATTCTATTACTCTCTCATAGACTCTAAAACATTTTCTTCAGAAGCCTTGTTAGAGAAGTTAATAGCACATTCTATCAATGCTAAGTGTGAATATGCTTGCGGGAAATTCCCTAATAAGCGTTTTGTTTTAAAATCTACATCCTCACTAAATAAGCCAAGGTGGTTGCTATAACTTAACAATTGCTCAAAATGATGCAGTGCCTTTTCTTCCTGGCCTATTTTAAATAAGCTATTGATGAACCAGAAGGTACAGATGGTAAATGAAGAAGAAGGCTCACCAAAATCGTCCTCATTCTTATAACGGTATAACAAGCCATCATTACATAAGTCTTTTTCTACGGCCAATACCGTACTCACAAATTTTGGATCTTTGGCTTCAATAAATCCGTAAGACTCCATAAGTAATACAGAAGCATCCATATCTGAAGAACCATACGATTGTGTAAATGCTTGCTTTTCTTCATTCCAAGCATTTTCCATGATGTCCTTCTTAATTTTTTGCTCTAGAGGCCTCCACTTTTCAATTTTATGTTTTTTATCTAAAAGCTCTGCTACTTTTATAGCTCTATCTATAGCCGTCCAACAAAGTACTTTTGAAAAAGTAAAGTGCCGGTCTTCTGAACGAAATTCCCAAATACCCTTATCTGGTTCTTGCCAATGCTTTTCTACAATCCAAACAATTCCTTTGGTAATCCCCCAAAGCTCTTCGCCGTTTTGGATTCCTATACTGAACTGGTTGATCAATTCGTAGATCACGTCCATCAGGATCCCATAAATATCATTCTGTACTTGCTCGTAAGCTGCATTACCTACTCTTACAGGTTTAGAGCCTTTGTAACCACTTAAATGCTCTAAGGTTTGCTCTGTTAGCTTTTTCTCACGATTAATACCGTACATGATCTGTAACTTCTCATCCTTATCTGGAATCAAATCAATGATGAACTGCAAGTAACGTTTCGCTACATTCTTATGTCCAAGATCTGAAACCACTTTGATCACCATAGATGCATCACGTATCCAACAGAAACGGTAATCCCAATTACGAACTTCTCCAATGGTCTCTGGAAGTGATGTTGTAGCGGCTGCTAAAACAGCTCCTGTCTTATCATAACTTAATAATTTCAAAGTAAGTGCACTACGTTTAATTTCTTTATCAAACTTCTTATAGGTGGGCGTTTTCTGAGACCAATCCATCCAATAAATGCGCGTACGTTCTAAGTTTAAAAACACTTTTTCCGTCGTCGGTAAGAATATTTTCTCGTTATAAGCTAGTAGAAAAAAACCATTTTCTTCTAGTGTAATTTCTGCACCATTCAATACCTTCTCTTTATCAAAAGAAGTGTATAAGAATACCGTATCAAACTTAACTTCGTGCGTTAAACTCGCTATAAAATCTTTCTTTATAAAAGATTCTGTTTTGCCTTGTGCATATTCCAATTTAGGGTTGTAAACCACTTTAAATTTTGGTTTTCCTGCTACAAGTTTCACGAAACGCGAAACTTCTGGTGGTGCAAAAAACGTATCATCCTCTTTATGAAACCTTGGCATAAAGTCATGAATTTCAAAACAGTTTTCTTCTCCTTCTGTAAATTTGGTAATTAATATTGCCGTTTCAGCATCATAGAACTGTTGTATCTCATACGTATCTTCAACTTCAAAACCAAAGCTCCCTCCTATTTCTTCATCCAATAGCTTTGCAAACACCGAAGACGAATCAAATTCTGGCAAACAACACCAGTCCATTGAACCATTCTTAGAAACTAATGCTGCACTCCTACAATTTCCTATTATTCCGTAGTCTAAATTATCCATATCAATAAATTGCTAACTCAAAAGGTTAATAAAATTGTCATTACCCTTCTTTTTCACGAAATTTAGAGAAATTAATTCTAAAAAACTGTAAAAACAACCGAATAATGGGCAAAACTATCATAATCTCAAACAGACTACCGATACAATTACAAATTCATAATGGAGGCATAACTGCAATACCAAGCGTGGGTGGATTGGCTACTGGAATGAAATCTGTGCACTCTGGTGGAGATAGCCTTTGGATTGGATGGAGTGGTTTAACCGACGAAGAAATCCCTGAAAACTTAGTAGGTGATATTGATGATGCACTGTCAAAACATGGATCATCAAAAGTAAATCTATCCCAACAAGAAGTAGATGGCTTTTATTACGGATTTAGTAATAGAACCGTTTGGCCTCTATTCCATTATTTTTTAGAATATTCAGAATTTGAAATAGAAAGCTGGGAGACCTATAAAAAAGTAAATCAGAAATTTGCCGATGCCATTGTAGCAAAAGCAGATGATGATGATACGATATGGGTACATGATTATCAATTGATGTTGGTTCCGCAAATGGTGCGTGAAAAATTACCAAACATTTCTATTGGTTTCTTTTTACACATTCCGTTTCCTTCATTTGAAATATTTAGAACCTTACCATGGCGTAAAGAAGTATTAGAGGGATTATTAGGTTCTGACTTAATAGGCTTCCATACCTATGATTATGAACGTCATTTTTTAAGTTCTGTACGTCGTATTCTTGGTTTAGATGTAAGTTTTAATGATATCTACCTAGAAGACCGTATTATAAAAGTAGATTCTTTCCCGATGGGAATTGATTATAAGAAATTTAGTGATGCTGCACTAGAACACCAACAACGTTCAAAAGCAGAGCAATCTGAATTACAGCAACGTTTAAATAACCATAAGGAATCTGCCCCAGATGCCAAATTTATTCTTTCCATAGACCGTTTAGACTATACTAAAGGAATTGCGAAACGTTTAAATGCTTTTGAATATTTCTTAACGAAATACCCACAATACAAGGAAAAAGTACGTTTAATTATTTTGGCTGTGCCTTCTAGAAGTAATGTACCACAATACCAACTTTTAAAAAGAGAGGTAGATGAGCTTGTAGGTAGAATTAATGGAGAATTCTCTACCGTAAGTTGGACACCTATTTGGTATTTCTACAGGTCTATGCCTTTTGAAAACTTAATAGATTTATATACCTCTAGTGATATTGCTTGGCTTACTCCTATTCGTGATGGTATGAACCTTGTGGCCAAAGAATATGTAGCCACAAGAACAGACAAAACAGGAGTGCTTATTTTGAGTGAAATGGCAGGCGCCGCCAATGAAATGAATGAATCATTATTAATTAACCCTAATAATTTTGAGCAGATTGCAGATACCATCCATCAAGCAATTCAAATGCCTAAAGAAGAGCAGCAAGAACGTAATGATGTTTTACAAAAACGATTAGAGCGGTATAATGTAGAACGATGGGCTAATGATTTCATGAGCTCCTTAACAGATCAAAAAGAAAACAGCCGTAGCTATGTGTCTAGAAAGCTCTCAGCACAATTATTGGATAAAATTACTGATGATTATAAAACTTCAAAAAGAAGGTTACTGTTTATAGATTATGATGGTACTTTAGCTGGCTTCCATAACAATCCGCAAAAAGCGAGTCCGGATGAAGAATTGTATGATTTATTAGATGCTATTTCATCACAAGAAAATACAGACATGTACCTTATCAGTGGTCGAGATAAAGAAACTTTTACCAAATGGTTCTTACCTAAAAAATACAATATGATTGTAGAACATGGAGTATGGATTTCTGAAAACGGAGCAGAATTTAGCATGTTAGAGAATGTAAAGAAAGACTGGATGGAAAAAATACTTCCAGTATTAGAATCGTTCGTAGACAGAACTCCGGGTAGTTTTATTGAAGAAAAAAACTACTCCTTAGCTTGGCACTACCGCAAAACAGATCCTGATTTTGGTCAAAAAAGAGCTTCGGAATTAAATACGGTATTAACTAGTCTAATTGCCAATGATGACCTTAGTGTTTTAAACGGGAATAAGGTTATGGAAATAAAAAGCAGCAACGTAAATAAAGGCCGTGCCGCAATGCGTATGTATGGTAAAAACGACTACGATTTTGTTTTTGCTATTGGCGATGATTGGACCGATGAATTTATGTTCCAAGAGCTTCCAAAAACTGCTGTAACGGTAAAAGTGGGACTCCAGAAAACATCTGCAAAATATTATGTAGACGGTACTAAAGATGTTCGTAAATTATTAAAACGATTTATAGATTAGTTTTTAAGTTTTCAACGACTAAAAAGATCAAATCATGACTCTTGACGCATAAACCGCATATTTTACCCGTACTAATACTAGCACAATTTGCCTGCACATCCTTATGGTTTGCAGGCAACGCTATTGTAGATGACATTGCACTGAAAACAGGATTAGGGCCAGAGATTATTGGATATGTCCTCTCTTCTGTTCAGTTTGGCTTTATTACGGGGACGCTAGTCTTTGCGTTCTTGATGATTGCTGATCGGTTTTCGCCTTCCAAAATATTTTTTATCTGCGCACTATTCGCTGCTGCTTGCAATTTAAGCCTTCTAGTGGCTGAACTCTCCAAATGGCATTTGCTTTTTGCGCGTTTTGGGACGGGCTTTTTTCTTGCTGGCATTTACCCAATCGGGATGAAAATTGCAGCAGATTATTATGAAAACGGACTAGGTAAAGCCTTAGGTTTTTTAGTAGGAGCTCTAGTTCTAGGAACCTCCTTTCCTTACCTCTTACAAGGATTAGAGCTCAATAGCAATTCTGATACCGTCTTAATTATCACTTCAGTGCTTGCTGTAGTTGGAGGAATTGTGGTGGTATTCTTTGTTCCTAACGGCCCATTTAGAAAAAGAAGTACCAATATAAAAATAAAAGCAGGTATCTCTTTATTCAGAATTCCTGCGTTTAGAACAGCCGCCATTGGGTATTTTGGCCATATGTGGGAGCTATATGCATTTTGGGCATTTACGCCACTAGCCTTATTTACGTACACTGCGCTAAACGGCAGTAACTTTTCAATTCCACTGCTCACTTTTGTAATCATTGCTTTAGGCGGACTCTCCTGCGCATTGGGCGGGTACTTGGCTCAGAAAATAGGTAGTTTTAAAATAGCCTACTATGCCCTATTAGGTTCTGCACTGTTTTGTATTCTCTCCCCTTTGCTTTTCAAATTACCTCCTGTATTATTTCTGATAGGATGGAGCCTCTGGGGCATGGCAGTTACTGCAGATTCACCCCAATTTTCTAGTTTAGTCGCTAATGCTGTTCCTCCCGAACTAAAAGGAACAGGACTAACGCTCGTAAATTGTTTTGGTTTCGCCATCAGTATCATCAGCATACAGCTGCTAACTATATTGTCTACCCAAATAAATCCAACTTTAATTTTCTTATTTTTAGGCATAGGACCACTTATCGGCCTATATGTTATGACTCAAAAAAAATAATTCAATGCTAACACTCAAAAAAATGAAAAAGAAACTACTCCTTTGTCTCCTTACTGCCTTTGTATCATTCCCTATTCTAGCACAGACCGATGCTCGAATATATGAGATTATAGCTGCTGTATCTGAAGACCGTATTAAAAACGATGTGAAGACCTTGACCGAATTTGGAACAAGAAATACCTTTAGTGATACCCTTTCTAATACACGCGGAATTGGTGCTGCCAGACGTTGGATAAAGTCTGAATTTGATATCATCTCTAGCTCCTGTGCAGACTGTATGGATGTTTTTTATCAGAAAGATTTTGTCACTAAAGATATGGGAGCACGTGTTCCCAAAGATGCTTGGGTTGTAAATGTAGTTGCCATTCAAAAAGGAACAAAATATCCAAACCGCTATATAATAATGAGTGGTGATATTGATTCTCGTGCTAGTAATACGATGGATTATACCACAGACGCTCCTGGCGCCAATGATAATGCTAGTGGAATGGCTGGGACTATTGAAGCAGCTCGTGTACTTTCTAAATATAAATTTGAGAACAGTATTATCTATGTAGGACTCTCTGGCGAAGAGCAAGGACTCTTTGGTGGGGGCGGATTAGCAAAATACGCTGTAGAAAAGGGTTGGGATGTTATTGGAATCTTGAACAATGATATGATTGGAAATATCACCGGAGTAGATGGTGTGGTGAGCAATCGTGATTTTAGAATTTTCTCAGAGCCTGTTCCTGCTACAGAAACAGATAAACAACGCCAAATGCGTCGTTTTTATGGCGGGGAAGTAGACGGAATTTCAAGACAATTAGCACGATACATTCATAAAAATGTAAAAACGTATATGCCCGAAATGAATCCTATGATGATCTATAGATTAGATCGTTTTGGTCGTGGCGGGCACCACAGGCCATTTAACGATGCTGGCTTTGCAGGAATCCGTATCATGGAAGCCCATGAAAATTACACCCAGCAGCACCAAGATATCAGAACCGAAAACGGAATACAGTATGGGGATGTATTGGAGCATGTAAACTTTGGTTATGCTAAAAAATTAACGGCCGTAAACGCTATCAACTTAGCGTCCTTAGCATGGGCACCTCCAGCACCAAAAGAAGTGAAAATTGGAGGTATTGTAGAACCAGCAGCAAAATTCGAATGGAGTAAAGTAGATGGTGCTCTAGGCTATAAAATATATTGGAGAGATACTACTTCTCCAACATGGGACCATAGCCGCTATGTAGGCAATGTAACTGAGTTTCTTTTAGAAGGGATTGTTATTGATAATTTTTTCTTCGGAATTTCGTCGGTAGGGAAAGATGGTTTTGAAAGTCCCGTAGTATTTCCGAATGCTATTCTACGATAAATTGAATCAGAGGAAAAAGCAAAACCCCATGCCAAGGCATGGGGTTTTGCTTTTATATGTTTTAAAACACTAGTTAAGCTCCGGTGTAATTACAATACTTCTAAATTCTACAGGACCATGATCTCCTTGAATTAATAAAGGTCCTGCTTCAGCTTCATTACTATCTAAAGCGCCTCCGGTAATTCCTGGTATAATTTGATCGGTAATAATGGCCTTACCATTAGCCACAATACTTACTCGATTTCCATTTAAGGTAATATCATAAGATTGCCATTCGCCTGCTGGTTTTGCCATCATTTCATTAGGCGTCAAAAATCCGTAAATACCTCCAAATAAAATATTAGAAGGTTCTAAGCCTCTATTATCTTCAATCTGTACCTCATGACGACCTCGCAAGTAAATACCACTATTACTTCCTTCTGGATATTTAAATTCTACATGTAATTTAAAATTTAAAAACTTTTCGTCAGATACCAAATTAGCTCCTGATTTTGGACTTGTTAGTATCCCGTTTTTTACAATCCATTGGTTATCGCCCATAGCACTCCACCCTTTTAAATCGGTTTCATTGAAAAGTGCTTTTGGAGCTCCCCAAACAATATTTTCCTTATATGGTGCTACTTTGGCAGGCGTTGCTGTCCATTTGTATTTTTTTCCATCAGTATATACCATCGTTCCAGAAAGTGTTGTTCCTTGCAGTGCTCCTTCAAATTTCAGGTCTTTATCTCCCGGTTCCCATTGGCGTGGAATGGTAAAATTAAATCCATTATTTTTCACTTGTACCTCTGCAATAGGTCTTGCACTACCAAAGGCGTATACAAAACGCCCAACCAAAGTAGATCTGCCCGATTTGGTAATTTCTAACCAAGAAGGTAATTCTTTACCTTCTTGTTGTATGACCATATCCCATCGGCCTATAAACGGACTTTTATCTTGTGCAATTGCTGTACTTGAAACGGATGTAAAAAGGAAGAGAAAACCTAATGCCAATGTTGTAGCGTAAAATTTCATTTTTAAGTGATGTTTGAGTGAATGGTAAAGATACTTATTCGGCAATTAACTTCTAAATATTCTGATCGAACTTCATTCTTGTAGGGCAAAGCCGACAAATTTTAAAAATTAGTTTAACTTTAGCCGCATAATTATAGCACGGTAGCCGCATGAAACATTTTTTAACCCTATTTTTTTTCCTTTTTATTTATATTTCTAGCCATAGTCAAGGCTTATTACAAGCCAAAGATTATTTTTCCGAACAAGATACCTTGAGAGGGAGCATCACCCCGGAACGCGCCTGGTGGGATTTAAATTTCTACGATTTGAAGATTTCAGTGCAACCAGATAAAAAATTCATTTCAGGCAGTAATACTATTACCTATACTGTTTTAACTCCTCAACAAATCTTACAAATAGATTTACAACCCCCGTTGCAAATAGAAAAAGTTACTCAAGATGGAGAAGAATTAGACGTAAGATCAAACATAAACGCGCATTTCATCACCCTAAAAAAAGAACAAAAAAAAGGCGCTAAAAATAAGATTACCGTGTTCTATTCAGGAACCCCTAGAGCCGCTAAAAATGCCCCTTGGGATGGCGGTTTTTCTTGGAAAAAAGATAGTAATGGAAAAGATTTTGTAGCTACTTCTTGCCAAGGTTTAGGCGCAAGCGTTTGGTGGCCTAATAAAGACCATATGTATGATGAAGTAGACAGCATGGCCATTAGTGTTACCGTACCTAAGGGATTAATGGATGTTTCTAACGGGCGACTAAAAGCGGTCATCGAAAATGAAACAACTACCACTTATGAATGGGAAGTGCTAAACCCTATCAATAATTACGGAGTAAATGTAAATGTGGGCGACTATGTGCATTTTGGAGAACAATACCCTGGAGAGAAGGGTGTTTTGGATATGGACTATTATGTTTTGAAAGATAATTTAGAGAAAGCAAAAGCGCATTTTAAAGATGCACCAAAAATGATGAAAGCTTTTGAACATTGGTTTGGACCGTACCCGTTCTATGAAGATAGTTTTAAACTTGTAGAAGTGCCGTATTTAGGAATGGAACACCAGAGTTCTGTTACCTATGGCAACCAATACAACAAAGGATATTTAGGCCGTGATCTTTCTGGGTCTGGTTGGGGATTAAAGTTTGACTATATCATTATCCACGAAGCCGGTCATGAATGGTTCGCCAATAATATTACGTACAAGGATATTGCAGATATGTGGATCCATGAAAGCTTTACCACCTACTCCGAAAACTTATTTGTGGATTACTACTATGGCAAAGAGGCAGCACAAGATTATGTTATTGGTACTCGAAAATTAATCCAGAACGATCGGCCTATTATTGGTGCTTATCATGTAAATAATGAAGGAAGCAGTGATATGTACTTTAAAGGTGCCAATGTACTACACACCTTACGACATGTACTCAATGATGATGAAAAATGGAGAAGTATTTTAAGAGGTCTGAATAAAGAATTCTACCATGCAACGGTTACCACCGCTCAAATAGAAAATTATATCTCTAAAGCCGCTAAAATAGATTTGAGTGTCTTTTTTGAGCAATACTTAAGAACTGTAGAAGTGCCTGTATTGGAATACCATTATGATGGTAAAAAGCTAAAGTATAGATATACACATATTGTAGCTGGTTTTGCCATACCTGTAAGCGTTTCTACTGCAGGAAAAGAACTTTGGATTACTCCTACCGCCGAATGGAAAACAAGCAAATTAAAAGGTGATACTTCTAGCTTTAAAATTAACCGTAATTTTTACATCAACCATAAAGCAGTAGTTCAATAAACGGTTTTCTTTATGTTCTAACTCCGTTATTAAACTAACTCATTACTTTTTTAAACCAAACAATGAAACACTATTCTTTAATTCTTACCGCTCTTTTTCTACTAATTTCATGTAACAAGGTTAATCTATCAGAGGAGGTTTTACAAACCATTGAGGTAGCAGAAGGAGAAATAGAAGTCGCCACAGAACCAAAAGAGGCAGGAACAATAACGTTAGTAGAAATAACCTCCAATATAAATTCATCAACAGCAAATAATTCTTTTGATTTTACTGATGAAAATAATTTATTTCTCAACAATAGCAACGCGGAATTATCATCTTGGAAAATTACAGCTACCAATTCTTTGCAAATCGATATTTCCCCAGAAGGAAAAAAAATTACGAAATTAAAATTTACGAGTACTGAAAAAGAGACCCAAGCTACAAATATAACGGAGACCGTTGTTGAATATGATGGCAGTACTATTCATCATATAGCATCTACCTATGAAGGAGAAGTGTATCAAAAGTATGATTTAGTGTATACTGACCAAACCATACTTTTCAAAGATGTACTTGGAACACGGGATAGAACTATCGTTGTGAATAGTGACGGTACTATTTCAAAATTTTCCCAGGAGGGCATTTCTATACAATTTGAGTATGTTAATGACAACCTTACAAAAAAAATTCTGAATGAAACTTCCATTTTTGAGTATGCTTATGATGATAAACGCAATCCTCTAAAAACTTTAGAATCATTAAATTTAGCTACGATTTTAAACTATTTAAATGTTATCGGAGGATGGGAATTTTTGATTACGGATGACCATAATCTTTGGAAGAACACAAATAACCTCACAAAATTTACTGTCGAAAATTATACCCTTGGCAATTTAGAAGATCAAACTTTTTCCTATGAATATGATGCGGAAGACTTTCCCATCCAAAAAATGAATACCGCTAATTCTATCCTTACGAAGTATAGCTATAGTCTTGATTAACTTTAATTAGAGCTTAAAAATGGTTATGGTGGCTTTATGAGCGACTTTGATTGAGATATAAACAGTCATTAATATATAGTTATAACTGTAATTTTGTTCTCTTTAACCACTAAAACATCCTCAAAATAAAGCGGATATGATCTTATGCCTCATTAAACGAATAAAAAATATCACATGAAAAAAATTCTAGGAATTGCCCTCTTGTATACTGTAGGAATGTATCATGTTCATGCACAACCTACCAATACCGCTAATTTTGTTCCTGAAAGCTATGTGTTATCGGAGACGTATTATGGTGACGTAAATAAAGACGGAGAAGAGGATTGTATTCTTATCATTAAAGGAACGGATGAAAAAAATGTAGTCATCAATAGATTTGATCAAGAAGTAGACCGTAATAGAAGAGGAATAATTGTACTCCTTAAAAATAACGGCAGTTATGAAGTAGCAGATAAAAACTATGATTGCTTTTATTCTGAAAATGAAGATGGTGGAGTTTATTATGCCCCAGAGCTTTGGATCGAAGTAGAAAGATCTAATCTTATAATCCATTTTGCGCATGGTAGATACGGCTATTGGAGGTACATTTTTAGATTTCAAGAGTCGGAATTTAAACTTATTGGGTATGATGCTAGCAGTAATCATGGCCCGATTATAGATCGAGAAACTAGTATTAATTTTTTGACCAAAAAGAAACTAACAAGAGTAAATACCAATCAAGATTCTGAAGGGGGTGATGAAATTTTTGAAGAGACTTGGGTGAAATTTGAACAAGATCGGTTATTTAAGCTCTCTGAAATTGAACACTTTGAGGACTTTGATATGGGTTTGGAATACTAAAAGCATTTATATAGAGTTTAATTCTTAGTACTATTTTTTTCTATAGACAAATACTTAAACCTAATTTCTATAATATCCTTTCTTAATTCAGTTTTCTTATCCTAATTGTATACTTCTAATACATAACACATAATGGATTACAGAACCGCTTAATTCAGAAAAAAAAATTTAAAGAATATAAATGAAATTCCTCAATTTTATACTGCTACTAGCTATACTCTGTTCTACAACCATAGGCGCACAAGTAAAATTTACAGCTAAAGTAGCTAAAAAAATTATAGGTCTAGATCAACATTTACGGGTTGATTTTTCTATGGATCAAGATGAGAATATCAGTTCATTTACACCTCCTGAATTTGAAAATTTTAAAGTAGTTGGAGGCCCCATACGGGCTATGAATACGACAATAGTAAATGGAGTGGAGACTTTAGAAACGGTCTATAGTTATATTATTACTCCGAAAGCTTTAGGTACTTTTTCCATTGGGGCTGCCCAAATTACCATTAAGGAAAAAACGTATCAGACAGTGCCCATTACAATAACAGTTAGTAAAGCGGTTAATAGTACGAGTATACCTACTGCCCCACATGAAAATATTTATATGTTGGCTACGGTATCAGAAGAAAGAATTGGAGTGCAAGATTCTCTTATCGTCTCCCATAAAGTGTATGTTTCACCCGATGTTGGAATTATAGATTGGAAATTAGCCACCAAACCTTCATATACCAATTGTACTTCGGATCGTATTGAAATTGAAAAGTTAGCGGTTAAAAATATCACCTATAAAAATAGAGAATTCAGGGCCACCACCTGGCAACAAGACGTATTAAAGCCAAAAAAGAAAGGGTTTATACATATTGCACCCGTTCAAATGGAAATTGAGTTCAAATATCTTAGCGGGACCTATGATATTTTTGGAAAACCTATTTATGACACGAAGACCATACAAGTAACATCAAAAGAAGTACGTGTCCCTGTATTATGATTACTTAAAGATACTTACCATTTATCGAAAATTTACCCTATATTCATTCTGTAAGAAAAACCTTAATTTTTTCTTATGTATCTAATCTACTAAACATGACCAAAAAAAACACTTTCAAGAATTCTATTCTTTTTACTTTCGCAGGAACACTTTTACTATGCACTTCCTGTAATACATCTAATAAAGACAAAGAAATAACACCACCTGTAGATGTAGATCCTATTGAAGGAGTTTGGGAATTAAGTCATTTCTATCATCTTGCCAATGGCGATACACTTATTACAGACACCTCAAAAGTACAGCACAAAATTTATCTTGATGGTCATGTTATTTGGAATACGAGCCCAGCTGAAGATGCCTCTGAATGGCATGGGTATGGAACTTACACGTTTAAAAATGACACCATCACAGAAGTATTGACCTCTATGTCGTATTCTATGAAAAGTGATATTAACACCTATATCATCCCTATAGAACGTACTAAAAACTCATACAAACAAGTAAATACCTATAGTCATAACGATACCGTTTTTCATAATATTGAAATCTATAAGCGAATAAATTAAGAACGGACTCTTAGCTTCTAACCAAAGTAATCTATCACCATGAAAAACTTTTACCTCCTACTGGTATTGTGTTTGCTATCATCCAGTATGTATTCTCAGCATTTAGGCACCGTAGAATTTACTAGAATTTCAGAACAACTGGTTCAACAGTACCTTGAAAGTAATTATTTAGATGATGAAAGTTTGGTGCAAAAAGGTAATTGCGTCTATGATAATACCAACAGTTATGCATTATCCTGTATTTCTAGTTCTTGGGACCTTGAATGGATCTCTGATTTTAATGGAGATGGAATTAACGACCTCATCATCCAAATTACCGATGAAGGTTTAGGTGGTGGCGGTAATGCCTTTGGATATAGCTTTGAAATAGTAACTCTTGATAACGAGAAAAACATAAAAGAAAGCTATTCCCTCTTCGGGGGTGGTAAAATGTCTTATGCTCTTTTAAGCATAGACCGTGTTGCCAATGGAAGAATCTATGCTACCTATGAGCAGAACCCTCATGGTTATGGTTTTCAAGAGGTAACTTATGACAACCAAAAACAGCTACCACTAGAATTCTACTTAGAAGGCCAAAATATATTAGAAAAAAACTATACAAAATGTCCCATAGCAGAAATGAACAAGGATGTTTTCAAAAATGATTTAGATCTGGAGGTAAAAAGAAGAAGTTCCATGGACGATTCTTTTAATATAGAGCAAACAGAACAACTGTATTTGAAAGACAACACACACTATAATGCAAGTATAACGGGCTGTGAAGACATCAATCTCTATTTTTCACATACCATTCCTTTTCAAAGTGCTCTTGAGAGCAATACCTCAGCCATTAAAAATGAATGGTTAAAACATATTCGCTTTTTAAAAGAACACACGCGGTACAAATCGGTCTTTACCGAATTACTCACCGAAGTTATTCTACTAAGCCCCGAGAATATAATTATTGGAGAATATGGCGGAGCAGACCATCAATTTGAGCTTTCTAATGATTGGAAATGCTTTTTATTTGTTTCAGGTAATGATGAACAAGGTAGTTTTATTACTGTAAGATTAGTCAAATCGGCCAACCCAGAACCCTTAGAGTTTTGGGAAGCCTTAGAAAAAAAGAGTGCACTATAAGCCTATGAATAGCATCTAATTAAGGACTACTGTAACAACTATACTTTTAATTCGTCTTTAAAAAAAAGACCAATTATGAGCGCATCCAAATTTTTCTTGAGCATGGCACTACCCCTACTCATACTTTTGTCTTGCAAAGCCACCAAAATAGAAGGCAACTCCGATACTATTCCTAAATATTCTCCCGTAGACGCCACATTGCATAAAACTATTGCAGCATTAGATGCTAACTTTTTTGATGCCTATAACCACTGTGATTTAGAAAAACAAGCCTCTATATATTCGGACAATATTGAGTTTTACCATGATAAAGGGGGCTTAATGACCTCCAAGGAGAAAATTATTGAAGGAACGGAAAAGAATATTTGCAATAAGATCACCAGAACGCTCGTAAAAGGTAGTTTAGAAGTATATCCTATAAAAGATTATGGCGCGGTTGAAATAGGATACCATACCTTTTTTAATAAGCAGGAGCCCAATGCGGTTGCTGTACCCAGTAAATTTATAATCATGTGGCAACATACCAACAGTACATGGAAAATAACTAAAGTCATTAGTTTACACTAATTCATCAATACAAAATTAAAGGGGCATGGACACTTTACTTTCGGGTTACTCTAACACCCCATTGGGAACTTAATTGATTTTTTAGCGCTATCTTTAATAGTACATTCGTTCGGGGTATGAGAGGCTAGTAATATAAACATAAGTATGAAAAATAGATGGATAAGTTGGTTGTTATTCACATTAGCCATCACCGGTATTATTTTTTCAAGTACACTACTTCTAAAGGGGAACAGAGCTTGTTCTGGAGACGGCTGTCTTATTAAATTGCTACTCCTTCCCGGAGTTTTTGTATTGATCCCTTCGGTGTTAATCGCGCTGTATATATTGGTACAATCTTTTCGAAAAAAATAATAATTTATAAACGAATCACTAAAATGAGCAGATTAAAAAAATATAGTATTCGGACTTATTATCCTATCCTTTTTTGGTTGTAAAAATCAAGATAACAAATTAAAAGACGGACCTAGAAGTCCTGGGCCCCACGGTCCTTTAAGTGCTTCAGATTTTAATAGAGATGGTACGGTTACAAAAGCCGAAATGGAGGAATTTATCACCATGGGTCCGGAGCGAAAGTTTGGATTGATTGCATATTTTGAATTGTATGATGCGGATGAGAATGATTTTTTAAATGCTGAAGAATTGGCGCAAGTAACCCCTTCTTTTGATTTTGATGGTACTGATACCAATGGAGATGGGACGGTATCTAAAAACGAAGTAGAAGATTATGTCAGTGATAGACTCTACCGCCAAATGGGATTGGATGATTTTTTTAACTTAGTAGATACCAACCATGACGGGGAAGTGTCTCCTGCGGAGATAGAAGCAGCACATAAAAACGGTCAATTACCAAAAGAATAAAACTAGCACGCCATAAAGAAGTATGTGTATGACATTAAAAACTTAAGAATGATTACACCATTTGAAATTAATTTTCCCCAATCTGAGCTTGACGATTTAAACGATCGAATAAAAAAAACAAGGTGGCCAGATGTACTCCATAATTCGGGTTGGAAATATGGTACCGACTTATCCTATCTTAAAGAATTAACGGATTACTGGCTTTTAGAGTTTAATTGGCGAACTATAGAAAAACAGATTAACACTTTTCCTAATTTCATTGCAGAAATTGATGGAAATAAAATTCACTTTATTCATATAAAAAGTAGCAAAAAAAATGCTATCCCACTACTGATCACACATGGATGGCCTGGATCATTTTTAGAAATGCTCAAAATAATACCTTATTTAACTGCAGCAGAGAACTTGACTTTTGATGTTGTGATACCCTCTATCATAGGTTTTGGTTTTTCTAGTAAACCTACTACAAACGGAAGTGATTATAGCTTTAACGCCACCTTATGGCATCAATTAATGATAAGCTTAGGCTATCAAAAATACGGTGTACAAGGTGGAGATATTGGCGCAGGCATCAGCATAAAAATAGCACAACAGTTTCCTGAACATTGTATCGGGCTACACTTGAATTATATATCAGATTCCTATGAACCTTGTTTAAATGAAGCTGAAAGAAAAGAACAAGAATTTATTAACTACAAGAAATTGTTAGAAGAATGGGAACAAAAAGAAGGTGCTTATGCCCTTATCCACAGTACAAAGCCACTGTCTTTAGCCTATGGATTAAACGACTCTCCTGTAGGGCTATGCGCTTGGATTATTGAAAAATTTAATGCGTGGGGAGATCATGGAGGTGCCATAGAAAATTGCTTTTCCAAACAAGAATTACTTGCTAATGTTACCTTGTATTGGCTTACACAAACCATACACTCATCAACAAGAATGTACTATGAAAATAGTCAAAATTCCTTAAAATTTGGAGTGGATGATTTTGTAAAAATACCCCTAGGCTTTGCTAAATTCCCCAAAGAAATTCCGACTCCTCCTAGAAAATATATCGCAAAAGGGTTTAACCTTATCCAATACAGCATATTACCAAAAGGCGGCCATTTTGCTGCGTTAGAACAACCAGAACTATTAGCTGAAGATATTATTAGCTTCTTTACAAAAATAGATGATACCTACTTATGAAAATAGTTAAAAACAGACGTCACATAACATACTTACTCCTATACCTTAGCGTTCAAACTATAGCATCTAGCTCTTAAAAACAACTCATGAAAAAATATACGGCCCATTTACTAATTCCACTCCTTGTGGTTTTTTCCTATTGCAATGCCCAATCCCCAAAAAAAGAAAAAGTAAAAATGAATAAAGAAGTTAGAACACTGGTGAATTTAGGGAAAGATGCTATCATCCAACAGGCATTAACAGCATTAGATAAAAATGCTAGTTTAACTAATTTTTCTACAACTAGCGTACAAACCAATGGTAAAGAAGTGTATGTGGTCTTTTCTAACCCTATACTCTACTTGCCCCTAAATTCAATTTTTGAATATACAATGGGTGTTCATCTTATGACGGGCGCGCAATTTTCTAATACCATTGCAAATCCTGAAGATTTTAAACCTACCACCGCTATTCCTATATACCAAGAAACAGCAACGGCTACGGAACATATCGCTTTTGTTGTGGAAGCCATCCCTAATTTAAATGTTTCTGACCTTAAGGATTTTGAAGGTTCTCTCATTATCCGTGAGAAAGAAGATTATTATGCTGTTCGTTTGGTTTCTGAAATGCAAGAGTCTTGGTATAAGATAAAAAAAGACACGGGAACTATGTATGATGAAGGTCATGCGCATCTTGAGCCTCAACCTTTTTCTGAAGAAGATCCAGAAACTTTTAAAGAGATAGCATTTAACACGAAAAACGAATAAAACTATGGAGCTTCATTTTCAGGCATCGTGATGAGGTAACACTGAAAAATTGAAGATCGTTCATCTCATACACAAACACATCACACTAAAAGAAGTATAAAAAAATTTACCACATCGGAATGAATTTAAATGTGCTAGAAATTCTAGTTTTTGTAAGCTTAATTCAAGGTCTGCTTTTCGCCGTAGTTCTTTTAACTCAGAAAACCTTCCGCGTTAAAGCAAATAAATATCTAGCGTACAGTACTTTTTTGTTATCCTATATTGGCGTGATAGAACTTTTGGTCGCTAAAGATTTTGATGAGAAATACTATTTCATTGATTATTTTGGAGATGATATCCCATGGCTTTTTCTCTTTTATATTCCCATGCTGATTTACTTTTTAAAATCTACAAAAAACAGCTATGCGAAGAGCAAAAAATTATGGATTCTTACCGTACCGTTTTTTTTCTTCTGGCTCTTATATACAATTATTGATATTCAATTAGATTTTCAGCTTCTAGAATGGGACTTGATTACCAACTATTACCGACTGGTATATGAAACCGAATTTTATACGTCTATTCTATTCAATACAACATTGATCACTATTTCCTTTTTTATTATTAAGAGAAGTGCCATTAGTCCTGATGAAAAAAAATGGCTAAAAAATATATGGGCATTTAATGCTGGCCTATTGTTCATTTGGGTGATTAATACTTTTATTCCCGATGACCTATACCCTATTGCACATAGTGACATTACCTACCCTGTGTGGTTGGGAGTTTCGTTTTATGTGTATTGGCTCATATTCAGGGGACTACTACAATTAAAACTCTCTCAAGATAAATCAGAAATACATGAATTACGCAAACCTCCAGAACTAGAACCTCAGGACGTTAGCGTTACCGAGAATTCTAAACCTTCTTTTGAACCTCAAAACAACTATTTTCAAGAATTTACGGCACTAATGACGGTCCAGAAATTGTATAGAAATCCGGAATTAAGTAGGGACCTGATTGCCGATAAATTAAACGTAAGTCCTGGCTATCTTTCACAATTAATAAGTGCTTCTGTTCATTCCAATTTCAGTTCTTTAATTAACGATTATCGCATTAGCGATGCCAAACAAATGCTACTAGATTCAGACTTTGATAAGTATAGCATTGTTGCCATTGGTTTAGAGGCTGGCTTTAAATCTAAATCTACATTTTACACTGCCTTTAAAAAGCATACAGGATATACTCCCAATCAATTTAAAGCGCTAAAGAATGAGTCCTAATTAATCATAATCTAACTTTTTGGGACTCGTAATGTCTTGGTTGATCGTACTATTGAGCTATCAATCAAAATCTTAAGAACTCATGAAGACAGCGCTTACCTTATTTTTTTTACTCTTCTTTAGACACCCTAGTGTGTTAGCACAAGCCCAAGAATCTTTTCCTACCCATTATATTGGCATAGGTATAGGCTATAGTTTTGACCATATCAGCGATCAGAATTTTTCGCCTTTACACCAGAAAGGTCAAGGACTATTTTATACTTTATTTTATGAACAACGAAAGGAAAATATTTTAAAAATAGCCCTTACCTACGGAAATAATTCTTTAAAATCTGGCGCTAATGATGACTTCGCTAGCGATCACTATTTTGTCGATGTAGGAATCTCCTACTTAAAAAATCTAGCCGCTTCAGATGCTGTAACAAAATTTTATTTAGGTGGTGCCTATGGTTTAAGAATAACCTATTTAGATTGGAAAGACCAAGATGCATTTAGCTATATCGCCACTAATGGATTATCGCTTTCTGGAGCAGTAGAAACCAAAATAAACGACAAGCAACGAATAGGAACTACGGTAGGTATTCCTGTAGTACAATTTTTGAGTAGACCGCCATACAATGGCATCGACGAGTTTATCATAGCACACCAAGACAATCCTGCTGCTATTATTTTTAATGGAAAATTAGCTTCATTTGAAAGCTACAAAGCCATTACCTGGAACATCAATTATAGTCGGGAAATTTTAGCACATTTTAATTGGAATGTAAACTATGACTTCCGTCTTCAAAAGGTAGACCAAGAACAAGAATACAAAAGCATTTCTAACCGCATTTCTACAAGTGTACTTTATAAATTTTAATATGAAAAAGATCATTCTAATAGGTACTCTAGTACTACTCGTTTCTTGTGCCAAAACTTTTATATCCAAGGAAGAGCCACTGACCAATAGCGCTACTTTTGAACTTTTCTGGACCGATTTTGACCAACATTATAGCTTATTTGATGTCCGAAGTATAGATTGGGATGCCCTCTACAGCAGCTACCAACCCCGAATACATGAAGAACTCTCGGAAGCCGACTTATGGAACCTTCTCGCTAGCCTCATTGAAAATTTAGACGATAGCCATACCGTTTTATATGATGGTAATGGGCACAGCTACCGTTCTGGCTATGCTTTAAACGAGCAATCTATAGCTGAAATTAGTGAAGAATTGATACGCACCTCCTATGTAGAAGGGCTAAAAGAAGTTAGCTCTGAAGATCAGTTAGCGTATGGGAAGATAATAGGCAAAAATATAGGGTACATTTACTTAGGCTCCATGGATGGACAAAACCCCGCTAGTATCCATACCATTATAGAGGAATTTTCAAATGTGGAGGCTATTCTACTCGATGTACGGCAAAATACAGGAGGAGATGATCGCTATGCCGCAGCAATTGCAAAAGCTTTTTCAGATGGGAAGCATCTAATTTATACGGTAGCAACCCGTAATGGCCCTAACCATGATGATTTTGATGCAAAAAAGAACTATTACACTGCGTATGATGCGAGCCAAACATTTTCTAAACCGGTTGTCATACTTACGGATAGGAAGACCATCAGTGCCGGAGAAATCTTTTTGCTGCATATGAAATCTTTTGAGCATGTAACTCAAATTGGTGATACTACAGCAGGCGATTTTTCTACCATAAGCAATATGCGTTTTTTACCCAACGGATGGCATTATAGGTATTCTATACAGAAAGTTTTACTCCCTAATGGCGAAAGCTTAGACGGTATTGGGCATATCCCAGACGTGTACGTAAAAAACACAGTAGAAGATATTGCAGCTAAAGAAGATAAGGTATTAGATACCGCACTAGAATACTTGTTAGACACCTATGGTATAGATTAATTTTTAAACAAAAAACGATGGTTCTAAACAAGCTATGCAGCTAAGGTTATATTTAAGTACGCAGGTGTAATTTTTGGTGTTTTGTTACGACTAATTTTTATGAAATTATAAGTAGATTCCAATGTAAAGAATCTATTACTTTGTATCATTTTTTCAAAAAAAATTAAGCATATGTCAACAAAAAATATAGCCTATTCTGTTTTAGATCTAGCCATAGTATCTAAGGGCAACACATTAAACGAAACTTTTAAAAACACATTAACCTTAGCCCAAAAAGCGGAAGAAGCGGGCTACACTCGTTTCTGGCTCGCAGAGCATCATAATTCTGATCATATTGGGAGTGCAGCTACCGCTGTGCTTATTGGTTATGTAGCAGAAGGCACTAAAACAATTAAAGTTGGTTCTGGGGGTATTATGCTCCCTAACCATTCTCCGCTTATTATTGCAGAGCAGTTTGGTACATTGGGCACCTTGTACCCTAATCGGATCGATTTAGGCTTAGGAAGAGCACCAGGAACAGATCAAGAAACGGCACAAGCCATACGTTCAGACCATCGGCAAGCTGCATTTACATTTCCTGAAGAGGTAGGCGAAATTCAAAAGTATTTTGCGGAAGAAAATAGAAATGCCCGCGTACGTGCCACCGTTGCAGAAGGTGTTCCTGTGCCTTTATACATTTTGGGCTCTAGTACAGACAGCGCACATTTGTCTGCTAAAAAAGGTTTACCCTATGCCTTTGCAAGCCATTTTGCTACCGCTAAGTTGTTTGATGCCTTAAAAATTTATCACGAAGAATTTACCCCTTCGCCTTATTTAGCAAAACCCTACACCATGGCTGGAGTTAATGTTATTGTAGCAGAAACGGATGAGGAAGCGGAAACCATAGCCACATCCTTATACAAAATTATCATTGGGCTTCTGACGGGGAAGAGAGATTTTATGCAACCCCCTACTCCTATGACGCCAGAATTAAAAGAAATGGCAAAACACCCTGCAGTAGACCAGATGCTTAAATATTCTTTTATAGGAAGCAAAGCAACGGTAAAAAAACAAGTGGCACAATTCATAGCGGCCACTAAAGTTGATGAGCTTATAGCGGTGACTAATATTTACAGTGCAGAAGACCGTATAAAATCATATCAATTATTTGCAGAAATCATGCAAGAGCTCAATGAGGAAAGCGCCTAAGCTATAAAACATAGCTATTAGGAGTTCCTCTCTAGGGTAAGGTATTCTAAAGTGTTGGTTGTAGCGTTTGTAATATTAAACGAATTACAAGCAACACTTTTTTTATGCAATAAACATTTCAACAATAAAACAAGCAATACTTTAATTGGCTACCATTGGGCTTACTCCCCCTTATAGCCTTCGTTCTGAATGACCCAAAATAAATTAGCTATAGAAAAAAATTCAACTTCTTTGTCTAAATGCTGAATTAATAAAGAAAATAATAGTTATTTTTAGGAGCAACTTTTGCTCCTCGACGTTAATTTATCTAAGAGGTATTACGTTAGAAATTTACACGGCGCTTAATACTTGGTTAAAGAAAAAGAACAGCAAGGAGGTGGCAAATTTTTAGACGTATCTTCTGATAACGATAGCAATATAAATAGGCGATGGCTTAATGACCGTTCGCAGAAATTGTAATTCCGCCATATGCAGAGGTCCTTAGAAAAACTGATTCCGTTTATTTTTATGGAAGAAAAATTACCATCCGCTATAGTACAGAAACCAGTAGGACTAACTTAAACTTTGATATGACCAAAGAATTTAAAGAGACCGTAGAAAACATAAAAAACTCTGCTATTTATGAAAATAAACAGCATTGGGAAGAAAGAGGATTAAATCAATCTGATGCCGAAGTAGTTCATATATTACGGATTTCTACCAATGATTTTCTTGATAAACTCTGCACAATTGTAAACGCTAACACCCCCAAAGAATCTAAGCTTACTGCTATCCAGAATATCGTTGATAAGCTCCCTTGGGACGATTTAGATACGGAGGAAAAAGAATTTTTAAGCGAGGTTATAGCTCCGGCCATTGAAGCTGCGGGTTTTGACCCTTGGAGTATTATCTAAAAAGAATAAAATAGTTATAGTTGACATTTATAAGCTCCAATTTAACACCATCCCTAGGCTTCTTATATGAACAGTACTTCAAAAAGCAAAAAAAGTCAGAAAGCTCTAAAACTTTAGGCTTGCTCTAATATTCTACTCCGTATTATATTTTAGCTTCTAAGGACGATAGACGTAAGCAGTTGAGCACTCATATAGCTACTAGCACTCTTAAAAAAATAGTAAATCCACTTAATTCCTAGAAAAATATAAAAGATATAATGAACATATGTTCAATATATCTTAAATTGGCAGTATAATGAACATATGTTCATTATACAATTGTTGTGCTTCATGTCAAAAAATATGAGAAAGAATAAATGACAATACAAATAATAATAGTACTACTTCTAACATTTGTTATACACTTGATTAGTACTTTATCTTATTCGGTTAGGATTGTAGGAACTAGAACTCGGAAAATCGCAGTTTCATTTGCACTATTTAATATTATGGTTCTGATTTCAAGAACTTCAAATTCCTTTCAGGCTCCGTTACTTGCAAAATGGGTTGAAAATAATATTAATCTAAACATTGACCCAGGAACTTATGAAATAAGGTTGATTTTACTTGCCACTACTATAGCCACTATCGTTGGAGCTTTATTAATACCAACATTTCAAAGAATATTATCTAAAGCTGTTATGAATTTCAGTATTCATAAATCAATACCTAAGTTAATCTTACATAGTTTCACGAAAACAGGAGTTAATCAATTGCGGAATGAAATTAGTATCCCTGACAAAGGAAATTTCACTTTAAACTCCAAAACCAAATTTCCATTAAAAATATTCATATTTAACATTATCGCGGTAGCAATATTATCAGTAGGTGTATTATCCTCACTATATGCAGGGTTTATTACACCCGAATTAAGAACTACAGCAAGCTCTATGTCTGCTATCGTAAATGGATTTGCCACAATACTTATGTTTGTGATTATTGACCCTTATCTCTCGATTTTAACTGATGAAGTTGTTGAAGGTAAATTTTCGGAAAGTGAATTTAGGCGTACTATACGATTTATGGTACTTGCTAGATTGATAGGTACCGTTCTTGCTCAGTTTTTACTAGTTCCTTTTGCCCATTTTATTGCGTTTGCCGCCAAAGTAATATAAAACACGAAAGCACAACAAAACCTATAAACAATACGGGCTTCGGGCTAAATCGAAAGGTTTGTGTATTTTTATGAAGTCCGCAAAATCTTTGGGATTTTGCTTTGACAAGGAAAAGAAAAAACAAAACCAAAAGATTTCGCTATGTGCGTGGCGGAAAGCAAACGCTAGTTTGCTCCCGTACTGTTCATAGCTAAACCGTTAGCTGTAAGCAAGAAATGAAAATGAAAAATTTAGCATATTTTATTGTCTTAGTTATTTTTTTTAACTGTAGAAACAATGACAAAAGTAATTCTAATCTCAAAACAATAATTGAGAAAGAGAATATTGAAAATGCAGGAAAATATAATTCTAAAAATATTGTTGAAAAATTTGTATCAGCTAAATCAGGATTGAATTATAGAAAAAAACCAAAAGGTGAAATTATTGGCAAACTAAGTTATGGACAAAAAATACAAATAGTAGAATATTGTAATATTTTTCAAAAAATAAAGGATAATGATAAAACAATATCTGGTGAATGGTTAGGTGTTACAATAGATAACGATACAGTGATAAAATATGTATTCGGAGGTTTTTTATCAGAAAAAATTGAGCTAACAGATTTTTATAAATTTACTCCAAAAAAAATATCAGATATTAATATCAACAACTTTAGGGCTGAATACTTATACTATACACAAGGAAATTATGTCGCTGTCGGTCATTTTACAAATGAAAAAATAACAGAATTCACTAAAGATTATGGACAAAGATTACTTTTTTTGGATGATAAAAAAAACATTAATTTCAAATCAAAAGGAGTTGGGGATTTATATTTATATAAACCTTATTTTTATAAAAATAACCAAAACGAAGATATCATTGTTGTATGTTTAAAATCTTATGAATATTTTTTTGGAGGAGAAGTTTTCTTGATTAAAGATAAAAAAATAAAGTATTTAGGGAATTTAGATATTGAACCCAATGATATGGAAAAAAGTCTAATTGACATACTAACAATAAAAGAAATTGACAACAAGAAAACATTTTTATTTAATTCTGACTCATTGCTATTAAAACCAGGTAGTGAAGATATTTTAATACTAAACAACAATGTTAAATATGAATATTTTAATGGAAAATTTGAATTAAAAAAATAGCCTACAGCTAACAATGGCTATAGTTAATACGGGTTTACGTGCTTAACCCTAAGTTTTGAGCTTTAAACCAAGTCCGCCAAATCTTTTGATTTGGCTTTATGAACAAAAAAGATAAAACAAAATAAAAAGTTTTGGCTAAGTGCTTAATCGAAAGGTAAGTTTCTTTTAACCTCGTAATAACCATAGCCTAAACGTTAGCCTTAATTAGACGAAAATTTTATTTAAAATGGAAAAACTATTCCAAGTTGAAAGCAAAAGAATTAAAACAATATTTATTGACGAATCAACATTTTATTTAGCTGAAAAAAGGGTCTTGGACAAAAGTAAATTTATAAAGATGTATGAATACTCTGAAATGTATGACATAGTTTTAAAATTTACTTTTACGGAAATCAAACAAATTAAAGTAGAAAATCAAAAAGTTAATTTTAAAGGAAATCAAAAATCTGACGGATTTGACATATCAATAAAAGACATTACATTCGACTCGGAAATGAATTTGAAAGATTTTTTATCAATTATAGATAAAATTCAGATACTCAACAAAAAACAAGTGACTGAGAACAAATTTAAAAGCGCCTATAAGAGTCCAGGGGTTATTATATTAATATTTGGCTTAACCCTATCTTATCTAAGTTCTCAGAATGATCTTGATTTCGATTCTTCGAGTGGAAAAAGAAAAATAGCTGGCAAATTACTCAGCTTAATTTTCGAATCCCTTGGGCCAACTTTATCGTTGTTTATTGGAATATTTATTTCCTTGCTTGGAGCTTACTCATTATGGCAGAAATTCCAAAGACCTACTGAATTATTAATTTACGATAAGAAAAACTAAGGCTAACAAATCCTAAACGTAATGCGGATTTTAAGCTAAAACCGAAAGGTCTGTGTATATTTATAATGTCAATAAACCTTATGGATTTAGCTTTGGAACAAAAAAAGAAAAAGCAAAACAATAAGCTTTAGCTTCGTGCGCATACGGAAACGAAAATGTTTCCTTGCCCCCGCACTACGCTTAGCCAAACCGTTAGCACCAAGCAGAAAAAAAATGGAAATAGCAACTAAAGACAAATGGAAAACTATTCCAATGGATAATCCAAAAAGACTGGATGTATCTATATTTTTAAATTTTGAGCAATTAAATAAACTAAAATTAGGGTTAGTTCCAAACCAAATGGAAGATAAATGGTTTGTTTATTTCAATAATGATAATATCTATTTTAACCGTTCTTGGACAGGTTACGAAATTTTCAAAGCAAAACTGAATCTTAATGAAAATGGTTGTGAAATAAACGAATTTAGGGTTGAACAAAATCTTGAAAAGTACAAAGAAGCAGATGATGAAAGAAATATTTACAATTTCAAAAATCATATTGAATATCTCTCAAACAGAGAAATAAATAACCCTGTAAAGAACGGACTTTGGGGTTTAGTTATTTGAGATGCACTTGGCGTTCCTGTAGAATTCAAAAGCAGAGATTATCTAAAACAAAATCCATTAACCGATATGATTGGGTTTGGAACTTACAATCAACCAGAAGGGACTTGGTCTGATGATAGTTCTTTGGCATTTTGCCTTGCAGATGAATTAACAAAAGAACTAAACCTTCAAGAAATCGGGAATAGCTTTGTTAGGTGGTTTTATGAAAATCATTGGACACCTCACGGAAAAGTATTCGATATTGGAATTTCAACAAGAGAAGCAATAATTAGGTTAAAAAAAGGAGAAAAAGCTGAATTAGCGGGAAATTGGGAAGAAAACTCAAATGGGAATGGCTCATTAATGAGAATTCTACCGTTACTGTTTGAAGTTCAGAAAATTAAAGGCCGAATAGAAAAATATGATTTAATTAAAAAGGTTTCAAGTATTACCCACGGACATATTAGGTCTTGCTTAGCTTGTTTTTATTACCTTGAAATTGCCTCTTTTCTTAGTTCTGAGATTAAATATCCAATGACAGACGCTTACAAAGTTGCAAACCATTCTCTACTAAAACTAACAGAGGAACTGGATATAAATCCTAAAGAAATAAAGTTATTTGATAGAATAACGGGAGGTAATTTAGCAAAATTGAAAGAAAATTCTATTCAATCTTCGGGTTATGTAATTCATACACTTGAGGCTTCAATTTGGTGTTTATTGACAACAAAATCATATAAAGAAGCTGTTTTAAAAGCAATAAACTTAGGAGAAGACACAGATACAACTGGAGCTGTAGTTGGTGGATTAGCTGGACTTTTTTTATGGCATTAACTCAATACCTAAAGAATGGATTGAAAAAATTGTAAGAAAAAAAGATATTGAGGAATTAACTAATAAATTAAGTGACAAGTACAAAATAGCCAGGTGCTAACAATGTATAAAAAACATAGGGCATTTGTGCTAAACCGAAAGTTCTGTGCTTATTTATGGAGTCCGCTAAATATAAAATTTGGCGTTTAAAGTAAAAAAGATAAAAGCAAAATATTTATATTTAGCTAAGTAATAAACCGAAACGATAGTGCTTATCACCTGCCCTACGTTTCTTATACTTAACGTTATAAGTAATTTCTATTAATTCAAGAGTAACAATTTAGAGTATCTAGACACTAATCTATACAAGAACCAAAATGAAAATCAGAATGAAAAACAAATTTTTAAACATCTTTTTTTTACTTACTATTTTATGCGCTTGTGATAAAGACTCTGATGAGATTAGTGATGTAATAACGATTGAAGGTAAAGTACAAACAAATTCTTCGGTAATACCGAATGCAACAGTAATTATCGATTCTAAAATCAACTGGTCAACAAAGACAGATGAAAATGGTTATTTTAAAATAGAAGATGTAACTAAAGGTGAACATCAATTAATGATTTCAAAAAATTTCGATGAAGGCAGTTTTATTGAGAAATCATATGAAATAAATTCTGCTGTCGATATTGTATTGAATATATTAACCCTCCCTAACCCTGTATCTCTTAATGAACCTGAAATCAATTTAAATTCAATTAAGCTTAATTGGAACTCTTCTCAAGCAGATGATTTTAGAGAATATAAAGTTTACAGAAAGACTGACAGTGGATTAGACGAGACGACAGGAGAATTAGTACATGTATCTACGGTACGAAATGACACTGTTTTTGTAGATAACGATCTTTTGTTTGATCAAGAATATTTTTACAGAGTTTACGTAATGAATGATGTAGGAAGATTAGGCGGGAGTAATTTAATCAAAACTTCTACTCAAGAAGGTGAGCTTATTACTTTTGGAAATTTTGAAGATCATTCAATATTAGATCTGATAGAGCACAGCAATGGAAACGGTACTATAACTCTTGACGAAGCGATTATGTATAGTGGAACGAAATCTTTGTACTATAATAATAACACAGGTTCACAAATATCTGCTTGGGTAAATAAAAAAATATATTTAAAACCAAACACTTCGTATAAGTTTTCCTGCTGGTATAAAGGAAAAGGATCAGGAGGAGATAGTGGTTACTGGCATTTTAGATTAGAGTTAACAAAAGAAGGTTCTGGTGTAACACTTAATGACCTACGAGTTCCTGACGATAACATCGGTTCTGACGGCTATCGAGAAGATGATTGGACGTTTATCACTACTACAGTGTATAATGGTGAAAATACCGATCCGTATTTCTTATACATAAGAACCGAATTAGAAGACTTATGGCTTGATGATTTGGAGTTAGTTGAATTATAAAAGCTAGAAAAATAACTTATAACACAAAAGTAAAAAGCATTAAAACGACTTTTTACTTGAACCGTTACCAGCAATTGAAAAAATGAAACTAAAGTATGAGTGAATTAAAAGTAAAGACGAATAATTTCTTGTTTGAATACAGGAAAACACGAAGGTCTAAACTTTCTACTCAACCTGAATGGAAAATAGACTCGTTGATAAGTGACTCAAAAAAATATGAAGTTCAAAAATTGACGGTTTCTGAAAAAATAGAATTAATTATTAAAGAAGATGACAACCCTTTTATAGAATTAACAAATAAGCTATTCTCCAATATTGAGAAAGGACAAACCTCCGCAGTAAACAACTTAATTTCTAATATGACGAATGGAAAATTCTTGGATTCACTAGGAATACCTAATCAATCGGAAAAAAACGAAACTTTAACACTTATTGAGAGGTTTACAGATGAATTGTGGGAAATTAAAAAAGCTGGTAACAAAGCCTAAACGTAATGCGGACTTTTGGGCTAAAACGAAAGGTCTGCGTATATTTAAAAAAACATATGAATAAATTACTTACATCTCTAGCATTAATTTTTGTATTATCTAGTTTTACTACAAGAACTGAATTGTTAGAAACTAACTATATTAAAGAAATTCCGTTCAATTTTGATTATGGAGTACCAATTATTAAAGCCTTAATTAATGATATAGAATACAACTTCCTATTTGATACAGGAATGCCAACTGTTCTTTCAGAAAGTATATCTAATGAACTTAATCTGAAAAGTATTCGCGATATAATGGGAATGGATGTTAATGGTAACAAAAAACAGGAAAGTTATGTTATAGTTAATGAAATTATTGTTGGAGGAATTAGTTTTAAAAAAATTGAAACCCTTACAACTGATTTAAGCGCTGGTTTCGAAATTGGTTGTCTAAATTTAGATGGAGTAATTGGAAATAATTTAATCAAGAATGCCATTTGGGAAATAGATTATGAAAAAAAGGTAATTCGCCTCACTGACAATATTGATAATTTTCAAATTCCCGAAAGTGCTGATATTATTAAGTTTAAAACAAATGAGAAAAAAGGATATTATTCGCCTAATATAAATGTTAAAGTAAATAAGAAGAAAAGAAAAGGTGTGAAATTTGACACTGGCTCTACTGGTGGAATTAAATTACCATTGGATTTTTACTCAAATGTTCTTGACATAAATAAAAGTGTTGAATATTATGGTAAGGCTTCTACTGCAATATATGGTAAAGGCCAAAACAAAAAATATGTAGATTCAAAAGTAAATTCTATTGAAATCGGTGATTTACAACTGCAAAATCAGATTGTGACCTTTGACGAAAACTTTCCAACAATTGGCAATAAATTCTTTAAAAATTTCAAGATTATCATAAGCTATGATGAGAATAACATATATATGATAAAGCAAAAAGAATACAGTAATACAGTATTGGAAAATTTTGGTTTTCAAACTGGTATAATTGACCAAAAAGCATTTGTCGCTCTCGTGTATAAAAATTCTAACGCTGAAAAAAAAGGAGTTCAATTGGGCGATGAAATAGTAAGCGTTAATGATTTGAATTTTTCAGAATTAATATCGAAAGATGCTTGTAATATTTTATTTAATAATCCTATCAAGGAAATGGACTCAATGAATATTCTTTTTTCAAGAAACGGAAATAAACAATCCTTACAGCTAGAAAAAGAAACTTTAATAAATTGAAAAACTATTACCAGCAATTCATATAAAAAATTGCTAAATTCAACAATATAGAATGTGTATAAAATATAAAAATACGAACCTTAAACATTGGAAAATTGCGTTTTAAAAATCGCAACTTTTCATATTCTAAGCCGTTTAGCAAATATTTAATGAGATTTACTATTATAAATATTAAAATGACTAAAAATAATTATATCAACATTTTAGTTTTCTTTCCTATTTTTTTAATGTCGTGTAACATGAACAACAAAGAAAAATTAATTAAGGAAAAGGAATCTTCAAAATTAATGATTGAAACAGATTTTAATAGTTCAAATCAAAATCAAGAAAATCCTCCAATTGATCGCACTGATATTTGGGACTCAATTGAAAGATCTGGATATAAACTTACAAATAACTCCTTATTCTCAGAGTATTCTTGTGGAGACGAAACACCTTACTATGATTTAGGAAATTTAAGTGAGAATAAGGTTTTAATAATTTCAAATAGTGGTTGCTATGATTCTGAGTGGGTAGACCTCTTAGTTTATAACGACAATAAAATAATTTCTAAGTTATTAATTGAACAAGAATCTTATGAAATTGATGTTGAAGGTGGGATGAATGTCGATTTGGCAAATGGTACTAAAACAACTTTTAAACTCTTTTCTAATCATGAGATTGAACTTACTTCTATTATAATTAAGGATAGTATTATGTCTAGTCCAAAAACAGAAAATTTTAAAATTGATACTTCTGGAAAAATAATGAAACTTTAGAACACATAACTTTACTAAACTAAAATTAATATTTGTTGGCTTCCCTAAAAAATAGAACAGTTTATAGTTACTTTTTAAAAGTCAAGCAACAAAGTAATTTTAAGCAATCGGTTAATTAAAGCTAAGTTTCATCCTATGACTTCCTGATATAATAACATTAGAATGTTTTAAATTCGGTAATTAATAAATCACAATTCCTATAAATTAAAAGATATAAATTAAAAAATGCAAAAAACTCTACTCCTAGCACTTTTCACCTTAATTTCCGCTTCGCTTCATGCTCAAAACTTTGAATTAGGAGCAAGAGCCGGTTTAAATAGTACCAAATTGAAATATGCCGAGTCTAGTACCGAAAAACTACTAAGACCTATTATCAGTTTTACCACAGAATATAGGTTATCTGAGCGGTGGTCTCTAGAGGGCTCACTAGGCTACATTGGGAAAGGTGGTGGTAATTTTGAGGAAGAAGAAAAACTTAGCTCCGGCATAGATGGTCTTAGAACAAAGCTTGAATATATCAGCCTCACCTTAATACTGCGGTATTATCTAATGAAAGAAAATAAACTGAGACCTTTCATTGCAATAGGTCCAGGCATCAGCTATACTATATCTGCTACACAAATGGGTAATGACATTAAAGATGACTTGCGCAGCACGTCTGACTTGAGTTCTAATTTTGGCCTTGGCGTGAAGTATAATGTAAAAAATAAGCTATTTCTAGAAGTAGTGGGTGGTATAGATAGAGGCTGGAGCAAAATCATCAGAGCAGAAGGTGAGAGTTTATTTAATCATTCTTTTGGAGTTGCCGTTGGAGTAAAGAAAGTGCTGTAATGCCGTTACTATTGTGTATCAGAGGAACTCTGTGAAACGTAAAGACCCTAGCATCAATCTTAATACACTATTTATAACATAATAAACGTTAGCTACTGTATACAATCAGACTATGAAAAGAATTTTTATCATCGTATTAGTTGTAATTGTTGTCCTCATTATTTCGAAATTATTCAATTCCAAACCAAAGAAGAAATCGAAAAATATTATGGAAGAAATTGAGGAAAATCCGCTATTTAAAATGATGACTGAAATGTCAACATCTGAAGAAGAAACTACCACAGCTGATTATGGAGAATTTGGGTACCAAGCATCGAACCCTATTCCCGTAAAATCTGAATTAGAAATTGCTACGTATTTAAAAAGATTAAGAACTATAGAGGGTAAAAAAGTTGCTTATAAAAAAGTAGGTATCACCAATACGCCTCTTATAGAAACCCCTATTGCTATTTATAAAATAACACTACATGGTACCTTACTTGCTACGTTATATATAAGTGCTAATCAGTTTATAAACTCTGAGCGCGCACCAAAAAACTTTGAATTAGCAGAACTACTTCACTAAAAAAACTCCTTCTAAAGCAGCTCTCCCACGTGTTTTTCAATATTCTCCGCTATTTTTTTAATCGGTAAATCATTGGCATCAAACCCAAACGGATCTTCAATTTCTTCTGCAATTAACTCTAAACTTGCTAATACATAAAACACAAAAATAACTACTGGAATAGCGTAATACCCTAAACTAAATACATAGCCGAAAGGTAGGGTCATCACATAGAAAAAGATAAACTTTTTAATAAAGGCACTGTACGAATATGGGATAGGGGTATTTTTAATCCGTTCGCAAGCGCCACATATGTCCGTAAAGGATTGCACTTCGCTATTTAAAACAATAAGCTGGTCGCCCGTAATGACTTTCTGCTCATACAAATCATATACCTTCTGGTAAATCATTCTTGCCACTTGGTTAGGGCGGTGTTTATGGTGATCAATTTTTAAGTCTAAATCATCATAAAGTTGTAAGCCTGTTTCTTTATCCGTTAAATGCTTCACTAACATAGAGGCGTAACTTGGTATGGTGCGCTTAAAATAAAACCGATCGTGATCATTTTTTAAAATAACACTTAATTTAAGCGCTAAATTTCTACTATTATTCACTAAAGCTCCCCATAATTTTCTGCCTTCCCACCAACGGTCATATGCCGTATTAGTTCTAAATACTAACAATAAAGATATCACAAACCCCAACATACTATGCATCACCGTGATGTTGGATAAATGGTTTTTACTAGACAAGTTCCAGTATTCTAATTCTAAGTACCCCACGCCATAGGTATACAGGCCAATAAAAATCATCATAGGGATGAGTTTTCTAAAGGTATCTGATTTGTGAAATCTAAAAATAAATGTTATCCAATCTTTGGGGTTGTACTGTACCATGAAGCAATAAATATGTTGAGCGACAAAATTAGAGAATGTTAAAACGATATGGTATATAAATTAAATAAAATAACAGGCTTTAAATTACCAAAGTTGAGTTCTAACGGCTAAGCATCTAATTGCGTTGAAACTTTGGAAGTGCTAAAATGCATCATATACTATTTTTTTCTACGCTACGTTAAGATTAGGAGATCCTTGTGGTGCAAAACCCCATAACTCTAATAGCCCCCAAAAAATGATAAAAAAAATAAGTGTTACTTTATTAATCGTTTTCGTCCTACTCTCCTGCCAATCTAAAGCAACCAAAGCCGAAATAGCTAAGCTAAAACAAGAAACCAAAGACCAACAAGTACTAATAGATTCCTTAAAGAATTTTAATCAGGGCTTGATTGGATTTCAAGATTATTTCAAGAATGAACGAGAGACCTATTATCTGGATAAGGATAAGCTTTTATTTCTTTTGGAAGGCACTTCTTGGTTTTCTTTAAACAATAGAAAGCTAGTTCAATATTTCTTTGATGACTTTAATCTTAAAGAATATGATGTGTATAGAGGTATTGAAAATAGTAGCGTACTCTACCCTGCCTCTCATGATGTCCTAGACATCTTTAATTCTGAATCAAGTTTTGTTGTTCATATGGTATCTAAAATTGATAGAAGTCCTGAATCCTTAGAAAAGTTGTGTACTCCAGAACTAAAAGAAATGGCATATTCTTTATTAAGAAAAAATAACCTGTATAAAGCTTCTGGTGCTTATGCTGCAGTTAAAGGCCTATTATTATCGTATGAAGATATAAAAGATGATAAAGATTTTTTATCCACTATTTATGAAATAGCCGAAAATGCTACAAATGAATACGATTATGAAGAAAGTTATGAAGCCTTTCAAAATACAATTTCAGAAAAAAATTCTGATGAAATTAGAGCGATTTTAAGTGATGAAAACTACACTACCTATTATGAAAACACTAGGTCTACTGTAGACAGTAGACTTATTAATACCTACTGTTTTTGGGCAAGACGAAGTAAAGAAAATAATATGGCTTTCACGTATTCGTTGTTAAAGGATTTACACGAAAATGTAGCACATGAAATGGTACTTGATGACGAAAATTTGGCTCAAGATGCACCTAATTCCTAAACTGTAATCTGCTTTTGATTTTTAGTTTGTAATGCTGAAAGTAATTGAAAAGTAAGCTTTATCTCATTTAATTCTACTCAAAAAAACGATATCCATTCATACACACCCTACGATGTCAGATTTTATAGCATTAAACGATTTACATCACTTTAATCTTAAATTGGTATATGACAATTTCTTTCTTAGAAATTTGAAACGAATTGAAATCACTAATGAATTTAATAAGGAAATAGCTTCTCTGAACATTTCAAAGCAGAACTTAAAAGAAAAGCTATTTGTGCTAGACTTTCACCATAAAAAAATCACCCTACAAGGAAATAATTATTTAGATTTTGATATTATCGATACTGAAAAAGAGGAGCATTGGAGATTTATCAATCCCATAAAATGTATAGCTACCTCCGATAAACCATACTATGAAGACAAGAATCTTAAAGTACCTTTAACCCCTAATGGTTTTGGATTAATGCTATCTTGCAATTCTAAATTTATCGGAAGGATTAGAACAACCGAAATTGATATTAAAAACGATACTTTTGCTGATCTTATATTTGCAATATGCTGTGTAAACAGCATTACAAATTATGTCTATAAAGTAAATGAATCTAACGGTTAATTAAATTATCAAACCAACAGAAACCCATACCGTCCCACCACGCGCTACTCCTATTCGGTTTCAAGAATACGGCGTGGGTATATTCAGTGCTGCCATGACCAAATCTGCTTTAAAAAAAGCGATTAAAAAAAAGCACCTTACTATTAATGGTACCCTAGCAACTACCGCTACCTTTATTCATGGCGGCGAGCACATAGCATTATACATTCCAGAAGAAACTTCTGCCAGCAAAACATTAATTTTCCCCTTAAAGGTATTATTTGAAGATGATTATTTGGCCATTATACACAAACCCGCAGGTATTTTAGTAAGCGGTAATAGCTTTAAAACCATTGCGAATGCCCTGGGGCAAAACCTTAGTCCTAGCAAGCTCTCTGATGCGACAAAACCACAACCGGTGCATCGTTTAGATTATGCTACCACTGGTATTTTATTAACTGGAAAAACAAGCAGTAGTATCCGTGCTTTAAACAAAATGTTTGAAGATAAAAAAGTAGCTAAAACCTACTATGCCGTAACCATAGGGACTATAAATGCGGAAGGAGAAATAAGCACTACGATAGATGAAAAACCATCTTGCTCTACATACTCCGTAATAGCATCAGCACCTTCTGAACGCTTTGGCACCCTTAATTTGGTACAGTTAGATCCTAAAACAGGACGAAGGCATCAATTGCGCAAACACCTCGCTAGCATCGGAAACCCTATCTTAGGAGATAAAGACTATGGCACAGCATCTTTAATCTTAAAAGGCAAAGGCATGTACCTACACGCCTATTCCTTGCAGTTCCTTCATCCGTTTACGAAAAAAGAAATAATCTTAACAGCCGCTTTTCCGGAACGATTTAGAAAATTATTCCCAATAGATACCCTTATAAAATAACCTCTTGCTTAGAATTTTATCCGAAGTTTTGCGTTAAAATTATAGTGCATCCATTAGGACCTTCCTAGTTGTTAAACCGACTAGTGTCTCATAATTTGATGCCATGGTCTTAGAATTATAATTTATGGAACCCAAAACCGTCATACTACTACTCGCCATAATTGCACTACTCGCTGGTGGCTATACCATCTATGCTTCTATTAAAAATAAGCATAAAGACTATTCGCATCGAAAACTAAAACATAGAATTATTCAAAATGTCTTAGGCGTAGATGGTGCTAGAATTTTTTATGGCTTTTTAGGAATAGGACTTATTATTTTCGGGGGCTTCATTTTGTTTCAATTCTATGTAAAACCCAACCTAGGAAACGAATACAATAACAAAACAGACCAATTTACTTTAGTTTCTAAAACGCTTAGTACAGGAGACTACACCATGACCTCTAGCACAACGAGTACTCTAAAACAATTAGAAACTAGTCTAAGGATTACTGGAGAAGAAAAATTACAAGACTATGTTTCGGCAGATTTTAGTAATAATTACCTCAACCAGATTCCTGAAATTGTTTGGAAGATGAAAAATCTAAAGCGGATAGACTTTACCTACAATAATATTACGGAGATAGACCTCACTCAACTCTCAAAAATGGACAGTTTAACCACAATTATTCTTAGCAACAACCCTATTTCTATAGCTAAGATTAATACTTTAAAAGAAACCACAAACCTAGAAATCATACACTAAGAACCACACCCCAAATTAATGAACCAATGATTAAAAAAACCCTACTACTATCATGCCTTGCATTAGCATTCTCATGTAATGAGCAAGCACCAAAACAAAACATACCATTAAAATCTGTACAGGAAGAACTAAATAAAAGAGATAAAGCACTAGAAAAACTAGCCGCTCTTGAAGCTCTCGGGCCCCAAAACAATTTTTCTTATAAGAATGAAGTTTCTCCGGAAATTAAAGCCATTATTGATATCTACGAACAAATAGATTATGCCTTTTGGCAAGAGCATCCAGGTTTTAAACTTAATGTGGTAAATGGTAATGAGCATTTAACCGTTTATAATTCTGCAGAAAGTATCCCTATATTAATTGCTGTAAAAAATGAGGATGAAACCACAAAAAACGACTTTGAAATCTACATGAGTGAGACTATGGAGACCATTCTGGTTATAGAAAAAGAATCTCCTAAAGATGAAGCCTTAGCTAAAATAGAAAATCACTTTTATTTCAAAAATAATAAGCTGATTAAAAAAATCTCTAATCAAAATTATAGCACTGAAATTTCTGCGAATACTTTAGAAAAAGAAGAAAAGAGAATTAAAATTGCTTGTACGCATCATGTAGATAAAGCTTTAATAGAACTCATGAAGAGCTAAATTAAAAAGGCTGATAAGTAACAAGAGTATAGGGAAATTTGGAAGAAACTCGTTTACCAGTAGTTGATCATATCTCCCGAATTTTTCTATTTTTATAGCAACTACAGCTTTAAAAGGATAGTTTTATCATTAATAAAGCGTGGTTGCACACTTAAAACATTGAAAGTATACTATGAAATTTGATTCTGAAAAATTTGATTGGTTGATTAATGAGTCCATCCTCACCTTTAATCTAGGTGCAGATCTTCTAATGCATTACCACAACCCAGACGCGTTAGAAGACAAACATGATCCTTCATGGCAGAACCAAGCAGTTTATTTTTGGTACGAAAAGGAACCTTTTGAGCGAAAATCCCTTCCTGATGAATTTGATAGTTTTGAAAAACAGGTATTTACTATCAATCAAATTCCCGAGGGCATAAAAATAAAATCAGGAGAAGCAATGCCTTGGTTTGGCAAGCCTGGTGGTGGTACAAAATTGTTCTTTTCTTATTTAGACAATCCAATTACCTTAGAAGAAGCTTATAAACTAAATGCCATTAGTTATGTTGAAAAAGTAGCTTTAACGATAGATAATCTGGGGATTCTTCAAGACCGTGATAATTATAGATTTATTACCGAAAAAGGAATCACCTTTGATGGTTCTTTACCTGTCTTTGAAGGAAAAAAAGTATCCTTATCAGAATTGTATGCCGCAGGAAAAATTAGCATCCTTAAATTAAAATAACCGTTCTATAGTGCCTCTACAGCGCTATACTGCTAGTGCCACTATGCTAAAGAGGGAAAGTACTCCTTGGCTAATCTTAATTTGCAGAGACCAAATGAGACAAAACCGTTACCTTTAAAGCATGATGAACAACGGACTCTTTATACTATCTCTCTTTATAACCTCAGCACTTTTTGCGCAGACAGAAGCTGCTATCACTCCATTTGATGCGGTATTGAATGAATTTACGAACGTACGTGATTTTTGCCTTTCAAAAGACGGACAAGAGGCTTTTTTTACAGTACAGAGCCCTGGTCAAGAACTCTCACAACTCGCCTATATTAAAAAAGAAAAAAAGGGATGGTCTGCGCCAGAATTACTACCTTTTAATGCTGCTTACAAATACCTAGAACCTTTTCTTTCCTATGATAATAACAGGTTATTTTTCGTTTCAGACCGGCCTTTAGAAAACACTACTAACGAAAAAAAAGATTTTGATATTTGGTATGTAGATCGAAAAAATAACACCGCAGAATGGTCTAGTCCTAAAAATCTAGGAGCTCCTGTAAATTCTGCCTTAGATGAATTTTACCCTTCTGTAAGTAAGAACAATAATTTATATTTTACCATGGTAGCCCCCGAAGGTTTAGGTGAAGACGATCTGTACCTGTGCACTTGGGAAAATGGCAAGTATTCTAAACCCGTTTTATTGAATGAAAACATTAATAGCGCTGGCTATGAATTTAATGCCTTCATTGCTGAGGAGGAAGATTTTATAATCTTTTCTAGATACAACGAAGCTGACGGGCAAGGAAGTGGCGATCTTTATCTTGCAAAAAAAGACCGTAATGGCGTCTGGCAAAAAGCAAAGAATCTAGGAATTCCTATCAATACTAAATACATGGACTATTGCCCTTTTTATGATGCACAACAGCAGCAATTATATTTTACCAGCAAACGAAATACACTTATGCCTAGAGAATTTGAATCAATGGCTGCATTTAAAACCTATTTAGAAGATAGTAAAAATGGCCTGAGCAAAATCTACCAAGTACATTTAATTATAGAATAAGAATTGACGGATTACTGTCTGCCCTCTAAACTTGCACCGCCAAAATGAAAAAACGTTTACTACTACTTCTCGGAATGCTACCGGTATTAACCTTAGCACAACGCAACTATACGATAAGTGATTTTTCGAGCACCTATAATGCTACTATAGCAATTGAACAAGGGTTTGAAAATGATACATTTAAAAAAGGAAGCTTTTCTATTGTGAATACCTCTACGGATAAACAAGTACTATTTATAGAAAGTGATGAACTGATTATTGAAACCGACAATAATACGGAAGAAAAAATCAATACTATTTCATTGCCTTATGACCGCCAAAACTTTCTGATTTTTCAAGATTTTAATTTTGACGGGCTAGAAGACGTTGCCTTTATGGATGGGCGTAATAGTTGCTACGGCGGCCCCTCTTATCAAATTTACCTGCAAGAGCATCAGACTTTTGTTCACAGTCCTGAATTTACAAGACTATCTTATGAATATTGTGGCATGTTTCAAATAGCGGAAAAAACTAAAACTATACATACCATGACCAAAAGTGGTTGTTGCTGGCATCAATTCTCTGAATTTAAAGTCCAAGATAATAAACCCATTGCTATTAAAATAAGTGAAGAATCTATGAATCCTAATGGTATGTTGATAGATTATGTAGAAAAAGAACGGGTAAATAATCAAATGGTAGAAACCAAGTATAGCGTTTTACCCGATAGTGGATTTGACATACAAACCATTTTTTCCTTTCAATTTAAAAATGGCAAAAAAATGAGTTTGATTCATGCTTTTTCAAATCGTCTATACTATGCCTTCACGGATAGAGAGGAAACAGTAGAACTTTTCTACGAGGATAACTTTGTTTACGATAAAAGTAAAAACACCCTATCATTTACGAATAAGAACACTAGCTATCAAATTAGTACTACGGGCATTTCAATACGAACTCCTCGCAAAAATATCTCCATGAATGCTGTTGCTGAAACCGTAGAAGGAGAATTAGCTAGCATCTTGCGTTTAACGCTTGAGAATATGCGTATTGAATAACTGGTAGATTTGCGGAGCATTAACAAAAATCCAACTAAAAAATAAACCTACTACGCCAGATAGTAGGAATGTTCCCTTCCTCTTTAGTAAAAAAATCAGTACCTTATAAAAGAATAACCAAAAAACCATTTGTATGAATCCGACGTTAAGGAATATTCTAGCAGTAGCTGCTGGAATACTCATCGGTAGTATGGTAAATATGGGGATTATTATGAGTAGCGGTTTTATTATTCCCCCACCAACCGATGTAGATGTGACTACTATGGAAGGCCTAAAAGCATCCATGCATTTGTTTACCCCCAAACATTTTTTAATGCCTTTCTTAGCTCATGCGCTAGGAACTTTAGCAGGTGCATTTATCACGGCCAAAATAGCGGTCACCTGCCACATAGAAGCAGCATTGATCATAGGTGTTTTTTTCTTGATAGGCGGAGTCGTAAATACGTATATGCTCCCATCCCCTACATGGTTTACCATTTTAGATATTTTGGTGGCTTACATTCCAATGGCATGGCTAGGCGGTAGGATGGGGGTTAAAACGTAAGGAAACTTTTAGAAAATGTTAAATTAATGTTACTTTTGCGACAACCACTTTGAGAAGTGGACTAAGCAAGCGTGTTTCCGTTATTGGTTTTTCTTCTCAAGTGCGACTCTTTAAATGTCAAAATTACCTCAGAAGAATCAGTTTTTAGACTTGTCTGATTATGGAAGACCATGTGCTAGAATCATTGCTCAATCCTTAAAAAAAACATCTTTTACGCCCATTCATGTAACTATTGCTTTTGTCTTTTCTGGACTCATAGCTATTGTATGTATTTTTCATCACTATTATTGGGCTACCGCATTTTTCTTAATACTTAAATCTATTCTAGATGCAGCAGATGGTGAACTGGCGCGTATAAAAGAAACACCTTCCTATACCGGCCGCTATCTTGATTCTGTTTCTGACATACTATTAAATCTCTTATTAATTGGCACCATCTGGTACATAACAGAGGGGTCACTTGGGTATGCCTTTTTAGCATTTATAGGAATTCAACTGCAAGGAACCTTATACAATTACTATTATGTAATCTTGAGAAACAAACACAACGGAGATACCACAAGTCGTATTTTTGAAGACAGCACTCCCATAGCCTTAGCGGGTGAAAAACAGCAAAATGTAAACATCTTATTTTTTATGTATAAGGCACTCTATGGTGCTTTTGATAAGATTATTTACATCCTAGATCAAGATGCCGTTAAAAGTAGTAAACTCCCTAATTGGCTAATGACGGCCGTCTCTACTTTTGGTCTCGGTTTTCAATTGCTATTAATAGCCTTAATGCTAGTGCTTGGCCTAAAACATTATATAGTTCCCTTCTTTATAGGCTTCTCTGTTTTTATTCTTATTTTTATAGGCATTAGAAGGTATATAAATAGGTAAAAACAGAGGGAATTAGCCTTATTTCAGATGTAATTATGAGCTTATATTAACAATTCAGAGTTTTTAAATTTTTATAAAATGAGATAGTTATGGTTATTTAAAATGTATCTTAGCTACAGTTCCAAGTTCGATTGATCAAAATAGTGCCCATAAACCTATATTTTTAATGAGAGTATATACCCTACTACTATCCTTACTACTTACATGTATAATTCAAGCTCAAGTTACCCCTGCTGAAAAAGCAGCATTACAAGCTTTTTATACAGCTACAGGTGGTAGTAATTGGACTAGTGAGACAGATGCAGACCCAACAAATGATTGGGATTTTTCAGGTCCAGTGACTAATGATTGGTATGGAATTACTATTTCTGGCGGGAATGTTATTAGTATTAATATGAATCCTACACTTGTAAATACTGGGAATAATAATTTAACAGGCACTTTGCCTAATGAGATTGGAGATTTTCCCTTCTTAACATCCTTAGTTTTAACTGCAGAAAATCTATCAGGAACTATCCCTCCTAGCCTATACTTTTTAAATTCTCTAAGAGTATTAAATTTAGGAAGAAATAATTTTTCTGGAACACTCCCTCCTCAAATATCACAATTAACAAATTTAACCTCACTTATAATAAATCAAAATGATCTTGATGGTGAATTACCAATCGAACTTACCATGCTTGGTAACTTACAGACTTTAGACATCGATAGTAATAATTTTTTCGGTGAAATACCAATTGAATTAACTGATATGGTTGAGTTAAAAGTCTTACAGTTAAGCAATAATCCTTTCACGGGATATTTATATCCAGAATATGGGAAATTGGTAAATTTAGAAGAGTTTATTTTTTTCAATAACTCTATCACCGGAACTATCCCCGAAGAATTCGGAAAGTTAATTAGGTTAAAAAAATTGAGGTTAGGATCAAATAATTTAAGTGGAATACTACCCATAAGTCTCAAGGATCTAATAAATTTAGAAAATTTAGAAATATATGCAACAAGTATATCAGGTGAAATACCCGATGAATATGGGCAATTAATAAATGTAGCTTATTTTAATTTGTCTCAAAATCGAATTTCGGGTAATTTACCAAGCTCTTTATCTAACATGACTGAAATTATTTCCTTTAATGTATCAAATAATCAAATTACAGGAACTTTACCTCAATCGTATAGTAGTTGGAGTTTAATTAATTATTTTCAAGCAAGTACAAATCAATTGACAGGTGAAATACCCGATACCTATTCAAATTTGTCAAATCTTACAAGTTTTGTTTTATCTAGAAATCAACTATCAGGAGAGTTATCAGTTCTATTCTCTAACTGGACAAATATTGAAAATTTTAATATTCAATTTAATTCAATTACAGGTGAAATCCCCGAAACTTATGCTAATTTAATTAACTTAGAATATTTTAACGTAGGCGAAAATAATTTTAGCGGAGAAATTTCCCCTCTATTTAGTAATTGGGTTAACATAAAAACATTAATTCTTAGGGACAATGAATTTGAAGGAAGGTTACCTGATTTTTCAAATATATTTCGGTCTAATGATTTTTTTCAAATCAATGATAATAGATTTCAATTCGGGGACTTTGAAGATGAATTTAATTATTATGACCAAACTCTATTATCTTTCACAGACAACCCTCAAGCACGTGTAAATGATACGCAAAACTTAAGCAGTTGCGCGGGGTCTTCCATAACACTTTCTACAGTAGTTAGTGGTAACGCCAATGTATATCAATGGCTCAAAGATGGTACGGCAATTACTGGTGCAACTGATTCAGATTTAGTATTATACCCTGTAGCTATTTCCGACGCTGGAGTATATACGTGTTTAATTACAAGTACCATTGTTACTGATCTTACCTTAGAGCGCAATCCAATTACTTTAACCGTAAATGCAACTGGTCCTATTGCAAATATTGTAGAGGATAAATTAGCGTGTGATTTAGATGGTGATGGCTTTGCTACCTTTTCCTTAAACCTTGCGGATATAGAGGCACAAGCTTTTGGCTCACAAACGGGTCTAACTATTTCCTATTTTGACGCCCTTGGCAACCCTCTAAGCCTTACCAGTAGTTATACCAACACCACAGCTAGTAATCAAGTAGTCACCGTAAGAGTTTCTGATACAGGGGGATGTTATGATGAAAGTACTTTTAATTTAATCACTACTTTACCCGCGGTAGCAGATACCAATGCCGATGTAACTTCTTGTGAAAATTATACCTTACCGCCATTGAATGCGGATAGCAACTATTTTACAGCTACAAATGCTAGTGGAACACAATTACAAGAGGGAGATATTATTAACACAACACAGACAATTTATATACATGCAGGAATAGGTAATTGTGCTGATGAAACTAGTTTTACGATAACAATTGAGCAACCTGTAACCGCAGACCAACTTGAGGATGTAACGGAATGTGAATTTTACACATTACCCCCCCTTACCACAAGTAATTATTTTACAGAAAGTAACGGACAAGGAACAAGGATAAATGAAGGTGACAGAATAACTGAAACGCAAACTATTTACATTTACTCAAAATCTGGTGTTTGTACTGATGAATCTAGTTTTACAATTTCTATTGATTTATTAGCCTGTGAAGACTCTGAGGAAGCAATAAAATCAAAATTTCCAAATTTCTTCACCCCAAATGCAGATGGCATTAATGACACTTGGAAGCTTAATCAAGAGCTATTTTTATTGGAGGGCATAGTTACGATTTACGACCGTTACGGCAAGCTTATCTCACAATTTGATGCTATTAATGGTGAATGGGATGGGTACTCCAATGGACGAAGATTACCAGCGAGTGACTATTGGTTTAAATTTGAAGGAATTGACGGAGAAATTAATAGTACTGGACACTTTGCTTTAAAAAGATAAACATATTTTTTTTGTACTCTTAATATTAAAATAGAATAATGTCTAAGCAAGAAGAATCATACTGGACTACACGTTATAAAGAAAAACAAACAGGTTGGGATATTGGTTTTGCCGCTACACCTATTAAAACCTATATTGACCAGCTTGAAGATAAAAATATTAAGCTATTGATTCCTGGTGCAGGGAATGGATATGAAGCAGAATACCTGATTAAAAAAGGCTTTACAAATGTTCATATTCTAGACATATCTGAAATTCCCTTACAAGACTTCAAAAAAAGAAATCCGACTTTTCCAGATACCCATTTGCACCACGCTAATTTTTTTGAATTTGAGGGGCAATTTGATATCATTATCGAACAAACCTTCTTCTGCTCCTTTGTACCTACCGCTGAAAACCGCTCTGCATATGCACAGCAAATGGCTTCACTCTTAAAAGAAAAAGGAAAACTTGTGGGACTCTGGTTTGCTATTCCACTGACGGACGATTTAGAAAAGAGACCTTTTGGTGGCGATAAAAAGTTGTACCTATCGTACCTGGCTCCTTTCTTTACGGAAAAAACTTTTCAACCGTCTTATAACTCTATCCCACCAAGACAAGACCGTGAATTGTTTGGCATTTTCATTAAGAAATAGCCTTATTTCCTATAGTTTACACAACTCTCCTTAACATCTTTTTAAGAATTCTTCCTTTTGGTTTTGGTATATTTAAACCGACTAATTAAACCTAAACTACGACAGATGAAAAAACTGCTTTTTCTAATGATGCTTCTTGCTTCATTTTCAACTTTTGCACAAGATTTTACCATGGATCTGATTCAAGATCTAAAACCAAGAAATATAGGTCCAGGAGGTATGAGCGGACGTGTTACTTCTATTGATGCTGTACACTCCAATCCTGAGATTATGTATGTAGGTACCGCTTCTGGCGGACTCTGGAAATCTACTTCTGGAGGCATTAAGTGGGAACCTATTTTTGATAAAGAAGTGACTGCTTCTGTTGGTGCCGTTGCCATTCAACAGAGTAACCCATCGGTTTTATGGGCGGGTACCGGAGAAGGTAACCCAAGAAATAGCTTAAATGGTGGCTATGGTATTTTCAAATCTCTAGATGGCGGAAAAAGCTGGAAATCTATGGGCTTGGAAAAAACAAGACATATTCACAGAATTGTAATTGACCCCACCAACCCTGATATTGTTTATGTGGGTGCTATTGGTTCTCCTTGGGGAGAACACCCAGAACGTGGTGTTTTTAAAACTACCGATGGCGGAATTACGTGGTCTAAAATACTATTTACCAATAACAAATCAGGTATTGCAGATTTGGTGATGGACCCTACCAATCCAAATAAATTAATTGCTGCCATGTGGGAGCACAAAAGAGATCCTTGGTTTTTCAAATCTGGTGGTGAAGGCAGTGGTTTGTATATGACCCATGATGGTGGTAAAAACTGGAAAAAATTAGCAGAAGAAGATGGTTTGCCTGCCGGCGAACTTGGAAGAATTGGAGTGGCGATAGCCCCTGGCAAGCCAAATATTGTCTATGCCCTTATAGAATCAAAAAAGAATGCCCTTTACAAATCTGAAGATGGTGGTTTCAAATGGAAAAAAATAAACGATAAAGAAGATATTGGGAACCGCCCGTTTTATTATTCTGAAATCTATGTAGATCCTCAAAATGAAAACAGAATTTATTCTGTGTTCACCTATATCAATGTATCTGTAGATGGAGGTAAAAACTTTACCCAGTTAATGCCGGCTTACGGCGTGGATAATGGAGTTCACCCAGATCACCATGCGTGGTGGATTCATCCTAAAAACGGCCAATTTATGATGGATGGTAATGACGGCGGAATGAACATTACCAAAGATGGTGGAAAATCATGGCGTTTTGTGGGGAATATACCTGTAGCGCAATTTTACCACATCAATACAGATAATGAATACCCATACAATGTTTATGGAGGAATGCAAGACAACGGCTCTTGGAGAGGTCCTGCTTACGTATGGAAAGCACAAGGTATCCGCAACAGCTACTGGCAAGAGATTGCTTTTGGAGATGGTTTTGATGTAGTACCAGATCTAGAAGATACTCGCTTTGGGTATGCTATGAGTCAGCAGGGTTATGTATCGCGCTATGATCATGAAACAGGCAACAATTACATAGTGCGCCCTACCCCTCCTGATGCTAAAACTGAATTACGTTTTAACTGGAACTCTGCTATTGGGCAAGATCCTTTTGATACAAGTACGGTCTATTTTGGAAGTCAGTTTGTACATAAAAGTACCGACAAAGGTTTAACGTGGAGTGTTATTTCCACAGATTTAACGACCAACGATCCTGAAAAACAAAAACAAGATGAGAGCGGCGGATTAACCATGGATGCCACAGGGGCAGAAAACCACTGTACCATACTTGTTATTGAGCCTTCTCCGCTTGAAAAAGACATGTTATGGATTGGTACTGATGACGGGCGTGTGCACATTACTCAAAATGGAGGAATTGCTTGGACCGATGTTACTACAAATATAAAAGGCTTACCAAAAGGAAGTTGGATTCCGCAAATAAAAGCATCGAACAAAAATAAAGGAGAAGCACTTTTAATAGCGAATGATTACCGCAGGTTTAATTACACTCCTTATGCTTATCGTACTAAAAACTACGGAAAAACATGGGAACGTATTGTAGATGCTACTGATGTTAAAAGCTATACCCTTTCTATTGTAGAGGATTTAGAAAATCCAAATCTATTGTTTTTAGGAACCGATGACGGTTTGTATATTTCCTTAAATGCGGGCGAAAAATGGCAAAAATGGACAGAAGGTTTTCCTACTGTTTCTACAAAAGACTTAGTGATACAGCCAAGAGAACATGATTTGGTGATCGGTACTTTTGGTCGTGCTGCTTGGGTTTTAGATGATATTCGCCCTTTAAGAGCCTTAGCTGCAGACGCTACTATTCTTCAAAAAGACGCCCAATTATTTACACCGCCCACAGCATACCAAGCAGCGTACCAGCAAGCTAGTGGCAGTAGATTTGGAGCTGATGCTATGTTCAATGGTGAAAACAAAAAATCTGGCGCCATGATTACTTATTATCTAAAAGAAGGCAAGAAAAAATCCGTTGGAAAAAAAGAGGATAAAGACGAAGATGATAAGGCAGATAAAGAGGACGATGATGATACTGCAGATGAGGCAACGGAAAAGAAAGAAGAACTCACTGGCGTACAAAAGAAAGATTCCGTGCAGTTTGATATTTATGACGGTACCCGATTAATTAGAACTTTAAAATACAAAACCCCGGAAAAAGCAGGATTCCACCGTATCTATTGGAGAATGGATGAAAAAGGTCCAGACAGACCTTCTAGAAAAATCAGCAAGCGTAAAAACGAAGCTGGTGGAACGGATGTTAAGCCTGGCACCTATACTATTAAAATGTCTTTTGGTGCGATAACTAATGAAACTACCATAGATGTAAAATCTGATCCTAGAATAGAAACCTCTACCGCATCTATCAATGAAGTATATACGCACTCCAAAACTATAGAAACGTATATGCAAACGGCTGCAGATGCTGTTAAACAATTAGTAGAAAGTAAGAATACGGCTCGTAAATATCAGAAAGAATTAAAAGAACTGGACAAAGATACATACGAAGCAGAACTTAAAGCCTCCAAAGAAATTATCAAGAAAATAGAGGATGTAATAGCGTTATATATCGGAAAAGAAGACAAGCGACAAGGTATTACCCGAAATCCTGAAATGACAGTTATGCAACGTATCGGTAATGCAAGAGGCTATGTTGGGAGTAGAAAAACGGGGATGACCATTACAGAAACTAATTTGATGGCTTTTGCGAAAGAAGAATTAGTATTGGCCTTAGAAAAGACGAATGCATTTTTTAATGACGATTGGAAAAGCTACAAAACAAGTATGGAGCAAGTAAATAACTCTCCTTTTAAAGCTATTAAAGAAATTACTATTAATTAATATTTTCCTTGAGTAGTGTCGAGAGGATTTAAAACAGACCGGTCAGGTTTCGACCAAACTCAACCTGACCATTTTTGCTATGAAAAAAATTCTATGTATTATTTCGATTTTAATTACCACAACAGCTATCAATGCCCAAGAAACAGGCGAAGATAATTGGGGGGCATGGTATATGTATTTTGGAACCAATAAGGTAAGCGATAAGCTAAGTATCCATACCGAAGCACAGTTTAGATATTATGAAAAGACAAGCAACTTTAATCAACTACTGTTACGTACTGGGTTAAATTATCATATAAATCCTGAAGCTATAGCAACGCTTGGTTATGGTTATATTACAACAGATGGCTCTTATGATGAACTTCCTAATGAAGAAAACAGCAAAGAGCATCGAATTTTTGAGCAATTTATTTTAAAGAATAAAGTGGGTGAATTTCATTTTGAACACCGCTATAGATTAGAACAACGCTTTTTGGAATCTATGGGTGAAACAGCTACGCAGCACAGGGCCCGGTACCGTTTGCAAGTAACCTTACCCCTAACAGATATTTTCTTTTTGAATGTGTACGATGAAGTCTTTATTAATTTACAAGATGATGCCTTTGGTCAAAATAGACTATATGGTGCCCTAGGCGTTAACGTTACCGAAAATTTAGCGATACAGGGTGGATATCTAAAGAATCATTTTTCTGGTGCTAATTATGACCGCATACAAGTTGGTATATTTTACAGTCCTGATTTAAGAAAGAAAAAATAACAAATCATTCAGAAATCTGTGGGGTTTGAATTAGAATACGCCCTAAAATAAGCGTAATTTTATCCTATCAAATAAAAAATTTACAGTAATGAAAAAAACACTTTTAATTTTATCGTTCGCAATAGGTATGTTCTCTTACAGCTGTAAAGAGGCTAAAAAAGAAACTACTTCAGAAGAAAAAGAAACGGTTACTGCAACAGAAATGTATACTATAGTTTCAGACTCTACAAAAGTGAGCTTTACAGCTTACAAAACAACAGACAAACTTCCTGTTGGCGGGACTTTTAAAGCTATCAATATTAAAAATGCTACTCCTGCCGCTACTGCTTTAGAAGCTTTAAATGGTTTAGAATTTGGAATTCCTGTAAGCAGCTTATTTACAAATGATCCTACTGGCACAAGAGATCCAAAAATTACAGAATTCTTTTTTGGTGCTATGAAGAATACAGAACTAATTTCTGGTACTTTTAAGGTGGATGGAGAAGCATGTTCATTGGAAATTGAAATGAACGGAGCAACTAGCTCAATTCCATTAGAAACGACCATGAATTCTGGCACAAGCTATACCTTTAATGGGGTAATGGATTTAAAGAATTGGAACGCTACGGATGCTGTTGCATCTTTAAACAAAGTATGCGAAGCATTACATACAGGTAAAGATGGGGTTAGCAAAACTTGGGACGAGGTAGCTATTAAAGGTGATGTCTTATTCGTTAAGAAATAATAGTAAGGTAATTCATTTGCGTTACTAATAATCGCTATTAGAGCACTTCTTTTCTTTTACTAGGTTTAGTTTTGTGTACTAAGTAAAACACTACATTAAAACTACAACACATGAAAAAAATAATAGGTACCCTAGCACTTGTTGCCATAAGTTTATCTTATAGCTGCAAGGACACAAAAAAGGAAGTTAAAGATACTTCTGAGGAAATAGAAAACAGCGTGGACGACAAGTCTAATGAGATGGATCATACCATGGAAGAAAAAACCATGACCATTTCTTTAGAACCTAAAAGTGATTCTGAAGTTAAAGGCGAAGTTACTTTTACCGAAAAAGAAGGCGAAGTCATGATGGTGGCCACATTAGCTGGATTATCTGAGGGAGAACATGCTATTCATATTCATGAAACGGCAGATTGTTCTTCTGCTGATGGAAAATCTGCAGGTGGCCATTGGAACCCAACATTCCAACAACATGGAAAATGGGGTGATGAAGCGGGATATCACAGAGGTGATATTGGAAACTTTATGGCAGACACAGATGGAAATGCCAAGGTAGAATTTAGTACAGATGAATGGTGTATTGATTGTGATGATGATACCAAGAACATTATCGGTAAAGGAGTAATTGTTCACCAAGGAGTAGATGATTTTACGTCTCAACCTAGTGGAGACGCTGGTGCTCGCGTAAGTTGCGCCGGTATTATCCAATAAGAAGCTACCACTACAATAAAATTAAAAGCTGCTCTTGAGCAGCTTTTTTTATATATCTTTAATTTGTAAACCTAGTCAATGGAATTAGAAGAATTAGTAGAAAAGTTCCGAATGAAAGATGCTAAGGCTTTTGAAAAGCTCTACAGCATGTATGCCGATAATATATGTGGAGTTATCTTTAACATTGTTAAGAATACAGATATAGCTCAGGAAATTTGCCAAGATGTATTTGTAAAGGCATGGAATAATTCGGAGAGTTACAATATCTCTAAAGGCAGATTTTTTACGTGGATGTTGAATATTGCACGTAATGCGGCAATTGATGAAGTGCGTTCTAAATCCCATAAAAACAGCAAACAAAACCTATCTTCCGATTTTTTCGTACATATCCTAGAAGACAAAAATGACCTTAATACGCAAGTAGATACCATTGGTATAAAAAGCTTGTTAACGAACCTCAAAGAAAAATGTGTTCAAATCATAGACTTGTTGTACTTTAAAGGATATACGCAAAAGGAAGCTGCTGAAGAACTTGAGATACCTATAGGAACGGTAAAAACAAGAAATAGAAGTTGCATTGCACAAATAAGGGGAAACATAGCAATATAGCATGGATACAGAAAAATATATAGCATCAGGCATTCTAGAACTCTACGTTGCTGGTATCTTATCTGAGGTAGAAAACTTAGATGTCGCCAGGTATGCAGCAGAATACCCTGAAATACAAAACGAAATTAAAGCCATTGAAGCTACCGTTTTAACATTGACCAAAGCAGCTGCACCTAAAGAAGGTGCACAAATTCATTTGGCAAAAGTACAAGCTAAAATAGCTGCAGCGGGAGCTCCAAAAGTAATTACACTGCAACCAGAGAAAACAAATTGGAGTGCTTACATCGGGTGGGCAGCATCTATTTTATTAGCCGTAGGCCTATTTTGGATGTACACCCAAAATAATACGCTAAAATCTAATTTAGACAACTCTACACAAGTAAATAGCACTTTAGAAGAAAAAATTGAAGAAGCGAAAACATCATTAGAAAAAACAGAAGAATTACTAAGCACCATTCGGGATAAAAACATCCAAGTTGTCGCCTTAGGTGGGCAAGCCGTAGCTCCTAATACCTATGCAAAAGCCTATTGGAATAAGACCGAGCAGAAAGTCTTTATTGATGCCCAAGGGCTACCAGAACCGCCAGACGGAATGGTATACCAAGTATGGTCTTTAAAACTAAACCCATTAACTCCTACGAGTATGGGGCTATTGGAAGATTTTATGACGGAGGATACCAAAGTATTTGCTTTAAATAACCCTAATGAGTCGGAGGCCTTTGGGATTACATTAGAGCCTGCAGGAGGTAGTGAAACGCCTAACTTAGAACAATTATATACCTTAGGAGTAGTGAGTTCTTAGTCTATTGAGACTTATAGATTCCGCTTAACTCGATGCACCCGCTTAGCTTTTACAAGCCATTTAGGGAACGGATTAAGCGGATTTCTTATTTAAGATAAATAAAACGCTAGCTGTTATAGGAAAAACAAATCTCCTATAAAAGCCAGGATTGGACCTTAGATTTAGATAACTGGACTAACATATAATTCATTAATTTTGAATGCCCACTACCGTGTTTCAATTTGGGCATTATGAATTGATTATATGCTTAAAATTCTTTCGTTTAAAAAAATCATCTTAGGTGTTTTTGTACTCTTCTCTATTGGGTCTGGCTTTTTGCTTCCTAATTTAAAGTTCTCTTTTGATTTTAGTCAGTTTTTCCCAACAGGTGATGATGATTTGTTGTTTTACGAAGAATTCATAAAAGACTTTTCTACCGATGATAATTTCTTATTGGTGGCTGTAGAAAATGAAGGAGGTATTTTTGATAAAGAGTTTCTAGAAAATTTTAGCAAGTTTACCCTTGCTGCAAAATCATTGCCTTATGTCACGGAAGCTAATTCTTTAACTAATTTATCCTATCCGCTAAAAACTTCTTTTGGCTATACAAAGCTCCCCGTGTTGCATATTGATGACGAAACACAATATACCGCTGATTGGAAAAAAATACAAGAAGACAATTTTTTCATTGGTTCTTTTATTGATGAAAATGCAAACTCCTTAGTAGTCTTTTTAGAGACCGACGACAATTTAGATTATCAACAATCTATCGCTTTATTAGATGCCACAAGAAAACTACTGAGCGAATATAACTTTAGTTCCAACCACTTAATGGGGAGAACCTCATTTTATGAAGCCTTGGTGCAAATGCAAAAAAGAGAGCTGACGGTTACTTCCATTGTTTCTCTAATATTGGTCCTTATTGTACTCTACATTATTTATAAACGTACCGCAATTGTTTTTATCACCCTAATATCCATATTTGTAGCCTTGTTAATTTTTCTAGGCACTCTGTCCTTACTTGGCAAAGAGCTCAGTGCTTTGGCGGCCTTCTACCCTATTTTAATGCTTATTGTAGGTACTTCGGATGTTATTCATATCCTTGATAATTTTCTGGAAAAGATTAAAGTAGGAGTTGCGCGACAAACTGCAATTGTACAGTCTCTAAAAGAAGTTGGTTTATCTACTTTATTAACTTCAGTAACTACGGCAATAGGATTTTTATCGTTGCTATTTTCAAAATTGGTGGGTATTAGAGACTTTGGCGTAAACTCTGCCATTGGTGTACTTATCGCTTATATTACCGTAGTTTTCTTTACCAGCTCTCTAGTCCTGATCTTTAAAAACTCAACCCTCCTCCCTAAAAAAAGCAAGTCGACTTTCTGGCAAAAGCACCTCTTGAAAATGAATGCTTTTACGATAGCGCAACCAAAGAGCATCGTAAGCGTCAGTATTATTTTCACGGTAGTTTGCGTATATGGCCTAAGCCTAGTAAACACCAACTATACTTTTAAAACTAGCCTTCCTAACAATAGTAAGATTGCAGAAGATTTTGCTTTTTTTCAAAATGAATATTCTGGATTTAGAACCATAGAATTGGCCGTACAAACAAAACAAGGCAATAAGATTACAGATTTTGCCGTAGCCCAGGAAATTGAAAAAGTAAATCAATTACTTCAAGAAACAGAAAATGTAGATAACATACGCTCTGTAAATTCGATTTTTAAAGCACTGAACAAAGCAAACCATTTAAATAAGACCGCTTATTTTGTCTTACCCGATACGCAAGAGGAATTTGACATCTATAAAAAAGATGCTTCTAGATATGCGCGACAACAACTAGATAAATTTACCGATAGCAGCAAAACCAAAGCTAGAATTATTGCTAATGTTCTCGATATTGGCACTGATAGTCTGGTAAAAACTTATGATAAAATTGATGCTTTTGTTGCTACACATATCGATACGAGTATCGTAAACTTTAGAGTTACGGGTAAGGGTATGCTCATGGATAAAAATGCCTCTTATATTCAAGCTAGTTTATTTCAAGGTTTGCTAATGGGCTTGCTATTGGTGGGGATTATTATGGCATTCTTATTTAAAAACATAAAACTCGTCATCATCTCTTTGATCCCTAATATGGTTCCGCTGCTATTTGCTGGTGCTTTACTTGGCTTTCTAAATATTCCGTTAGATGCCCCTGTATCTATTGTATTTGCTATTGTATTTGGTATAGCTGTAGATGATACCATACATTTTTTAGGCAAGTATAAAATTGCTATTTCTAAAGGGTTGACCAAAGAACGAGCTTTAGAAACTACATTCTTAGAAACAGGTAGAGCGTTGATTATTACCACGCTACTCCTCTTTTTTGGATTTATGACTTTATTGTTTTCTATTCACAACCCTAGTTTAATTATAGGATTGCTTATCAGCGCAACATTATTTACAGCATTACTTTTAGATTTGCTGCTGCTTCCGGTATTGATTCGAAAATTTATGTAATTAAAAAGCTTCTTTGATGGTGAAGGTGAAAATACCACCTTCACTAGACCTTCCGTAATCTGCACGAATACGAACGCCATCTCTTTTATTGATAATGTAGCGAAGTCCTACACCTCCTGAATTTTTATAAGGTGATGAAAAGACATCGTCTAAATTAGGAGCAACGGTACCCGTAGAACCAAAGACAACGCCACCAATCCTATTGATAATAGGAAAACGATACTCTAAAGCAAAACTAGCTTCAGAATTATCTTGATAACGCCTGCTATTAATGCCTCGTGTTCTTTTACCTCCTAAGGTAAATTGATCTAAAAAAGGCATCCCGTCTGTAGCCGTACCCAAAAATAAATTCGCCGCCAATACCTGATTTTTGCCTATTTTTTGATAAAATCTATTATCTAGAATAAACTTGTTGTAATTAAAACTAGAACCTAATAAACTCGAAGACACAAAGTAACTGGCTTGGATAAAGAACCCTTTGGTAGGGTAAAAAATATGATCTCGAGAATCATAGTGTACTACGGCTCCAATGTTAGAAACTGCGCCACCTTCTTTACCTATAACCTCCGAAGTTTCTAAAACACCACCTTCTGCTGCTTTTAAATTTTTAAAATCATCCAATTCATAACTAAGGCCTGCAGATATATTAGGGAGTACTTGTCTTAAAACGGAAAGCCGTACTCTTGGAAAACTCACTTCATAAGTTTCCAAGTTGCTTTCCTTACTATCTATTCCTTGTCCAAAATAATTATAGACATATCTATAATAGCCCACTTCTCCTACATACCGCCATTTTTCTTCATGCGTATACAGCTCAAAAGGAACATATATTAATATTTGATTTTTGGTGGTATAACTAGCTCCTAATTGTAAAGAGGAGGCTCTTGTGGTTCTAGGTTGATTTTTCATCCAGAAAGACGCGACTCCTAAAGCTCCAAAGCCAAAATCTGTTTCTGCTGTATAGAAAGCCACAGGGAAGATGGTTACATTCAGATTTTTTGTAGAATCTTGTGCAACCTCTTGACTATATCCTTTAAAAAAGAATAGTACTACTAAAACAATTGCAATCTCATTTCCTCGCATCCTCCAACAAATATTGACACACCAAAGCTATGAATTATATCGCTATAGAAACTGAAATTAATTCTTACGCTGATGGGTTTCTTTTAGTACTACTTTTTGGTTTTAGTCGTATAAAAATTAGCCAACTTAATTTCTTCGTTAAGTTTTTTTTGCGCTAGGTACACTACTAGACTTAAATGCAGTACAATGTATAATTCTAAGAGGAGTATAAAATAAATCATAGTTTCATAGGTTAAAAATTAATAGTAGGTATCTCAATTAAAACTACTTACGAGAAATCTCTAGGCGAAGTTTTACCGTTTATCTTAGAAATAATACACTTCAACAAAGAAGCCTCGTAATTTTTCAATTACGAGGCTTCAACCTAAAAACAAAAGCAACCACTGCCTTTTGCGTTTTACTTAAAATGTATAGGTTAAACTTCCTTTTAGAAAAAATGGCGTTCCCGGAATAAAATGAATTTCTTCTACGGGTGCTATTTCATTCTGAAGCCTTGATGTTGTTGCAAATTGCGTTTCATTCCATTCTGTATCCAATAGATTCTCTACCGCAATACCAATTCCTAAATTTTTAGAAACTTGGTAATCAAGCTTTACATCGCTTACAAAATACCCGTCTGCCACGATAGAATTATCTTCATTTGCTGGTCGGTCATCTATAAACCGATAGTTGATACCTCCTGAGAATCGTCCTAAATTGAGCACACTCAACCCTCCCACCATGGTGAAATCTGGTGCCAGCGGAATATAATCTTCCCCTGAAGCCTCTTCTATACTTCGTGCTTTTGTTAGGGTTAAATCTGTATTAAAAAACAACCAATCGGTTAATTGGTAACGTACCCCAAAATCTACCCCAAAACGTTCGGTTTTACCACTAGGCTCTACGATACCCGCATCACCCACGTAAACAAACTCTTGCTCTAAATACAAATACCAGGCAGTTGCATTTAAAAATACTTTAGGTGTAGGGCGCCAAAGTGCTCCGAAATCTACCCCATAGGCTGCAGGAAGTGTTTCTTCTTCGGTTGCTGCAACAACCACACGCGTATCATTAGAATGATACCCAATTCCTGATTTTAGAAAAAATTGTAGTTCTTGGTTCTTAGAATACAACACATTTAATTTTGGTGCTAGAAAAGCTTTCTTCTCTGACGTATTAGAATACGTTTCTTGTAAATCATCTGTATACTGGAAGTTAAAATAATCCAATCGCAATCCCGGAATTATAGTCCAATTGCCTAAGGTATAATCTAGACTTGCATACCCAAAACTATTGGTTTCTTTGATATTTCCTAATTGAATGTTTTCTATTGTTGTTTTTCTATTTAAGGTATGTGATAATGCTACATCATTGCTATTATCTACCCTAAGCCCTACTCCTGCCTTCAGCAATACCTCAGATGTGCCCCAAGTCATATTCTTTTGTAACTCTGAATTGAATCCAAAAATATCACGTTCTTCAAACTGTTTTATCTGATCACCATTTTCTGGATCCTCTAGAAAGAAGGTGAAATTAGAATACAATTCAAATGCATAATTAGCATAGAACACATTTGATTTTATAAAAGTCTCCTCATCTAAAACCTTCAGCAATGAAGCGTTAAGATTAGTTCTACTAGTGGTACCACCTTCCGTATCATCTATAGCTCCGAATCTTGAAATTAATCCGCTGGCTACAGCACGTTCGGGTATTTGGCCCGAAGCATCCCAGGTACTGGTAAAATGTGACGCAGATATAGCTAATGTGCTAGCATCTTTAAGTTGGGTACTATACTTCCCAAAAAGATTGAGTCTTGAAAAATTCTGAGGCGAATCAAAAGCGCCATCAAATTGCGTTAATTCGGTAGCTACATAGGCATGGTCTGTATCGGAACTCACTAAATTAAACATTCCTAAGGCCCTGTTCCATCCAAAATCTCCTACTTCATACCGAAGCATATTCTTATCTAAATGATTCTTAGTCGTAAAGTCTACATAAGCAGCCGTTGCAAAATTACCTTTACTAGCATAATAAGGGCCCTTACCAAAATCTATTTGATCTAAGGTTTCCGGAATTACAAAATGTAAGTCGGCATACCCTTGGCCGTGCGCATGGGACACCATATTTACAGGCATTCCATCTACAGAAATGGCTATATCTGTTCCATGATCAATATCAAAACCTCTTAAAAATAACTGCTCTGCTTTTCCGCCCCCTGCATGCTGACCAATAATTAGTCCTGGTACTTTTTGCAATAATTCTTGTGATGATTTTACGGGTGTTGTTTTTAAATCGATTTCAGAAACTACATTTAACCCATTTAGTGTAGGTCTAATAACAATCTCATCTAACTCAAAAGATTCTTCCATCAATTGAATACTGATGCGTTGATTGTCCGTAAGGTTTTGAATAACAAAATTTAGTTTTTTATAGCCTAATGCTCCAATACGAAGCGTATCTCCTACTTCATTCTCTTCTAATTTAAAATACCCTAACTCGTTACTATGGGTGTGCTTTTCGGAATGTATATTTAAAATATATGCTCCTTCAATAGGATTGTTTTTTGTATCAATCAGTTTTCCCTTCACTGTTTGTGCATAGCTACTTTGAACCATTTGAAAACAACATACTAGGGCGAAAATTTTATACATAGGGTATTTTTAAAGTGATTCTATTTTTTCTTTCGAGCTAGGTCCTAATTCATACACCGCACCTAACAACTCCGTCTTAAGCGCATTCGCCTTTTTAGTTAATCCGTTGGCTTTGTAAATTTCCGCACAGGTAAAAAGTAGTGCCGGCTCATAAGACTTTCCTTCTATATGCTCTGTAACAATGGCTAAGGCTTTTTTCTTTTGCCCCAGTTTTAAATAGCTAGACGCTAAAAAATGATAAGATTCTGGTGTCGGCCTATTATTTACTTCTCTTTTCGCTAGTTCTAAAGCCTTATCCCATTGCTTGGTTTCCTCTAAATGTAGATTGATGGTATACCCATTGTACATTTCTCCATAAGACGTATTTTTTACGCTCTTAATGTATTCATCTATATTGAGGAGTTTCATTTCCGTATTACCCATATACGCTGCTATTTCTGCTTTCAGCAAGTAATAATCGGGCGCATGATAGTTTTTAGTCACGGAATCTAAAATTCGTAAGGCTTCCTTCGGATTTTTTTCATGGGAAAAAACAATCCAAGCAATTCCTTTTTTTGCATAGGCATTCTCTGCATCTAATTCTAAGGATTTTAAATAGTATTTGTAGGAATCAGAAAGTCGGCCTGCATGTCCGTAGTAGTCCGCAAGATTGGTGTAAGACCATAAGATTAAAGCCTTTGTATAGGTCTTTTCGGCTTTATCTTTCGCCTGTTCCATATAATTAATAGTCGTTGCCAAATCTCCTTTATAATCGTTCCATTTTGCGGCACGAATTAAAAAATCAAAATTCGTAATATCGGTAATACTATCCAAGTAGTTTTGTGCTAATGTATAGTTCCCGAGTTCCATATGCACATCAAATAAAAGATTCTGGGTATCTCGTAATCCCGAACCAACTGCCCTTGCTTCCTTCGCTTGGACCAAAGCTTCTTTAAAACGATGTTGTGCGATATAATTACGTGCCAAAGCTCTACGGTAGCCCGCTCTTCCTGTGGCGGCTATAGCTACAGCTTTTTCTAAGGCTTGTTCAGATTTTTTTAAATAAGAAATATCTCCTGTTGCTTTAAAATAGGCTTCATATTGCCCTGCAACAATACCAAAACTGGTAATTTGAATACTGTCTGGTTTAATCTTAGCATTCCAAAGTTCAAAATATTTTGATGTTGTTTTAGGTGCTTTAGAAGGTAAGTAAGTGTTATAATCTTCCGCTTTAGTAATAAGGCTATTCTCTTTTGAATTGCAAGAAAGCACTACGAGAAAAATTATGGTTAGGATGCTAAATTTCATAGGGTGGTTTATTTGTAATTAGGCTTAATTTTTAAAATATAAGAGGGTTTTTACACCCTCTTATAGCTCCTCTTCATAGTACCTTATTCAGGATTTCCTAAATAAGGAAAGGTAGTTGTAGGCTTAGCTGTAATACGAACACCATCAGAGGTTAGTCTTGGCAAATCTGCCATACCATCACCATCTGTATCTTGTCCACTAAAACGATCCCCTTCCATTCCTCCGAATAAAAGAATCAAGGATACATCAATAACATCATCTTGAATGGTTCTCCCGGTTAAAGCCACTTCGTCTCCGTCTGGCACAAGGATTCTCCCATCCATATCTGCATCTGTACCTGGATTAAAATACGTAGTAGGTAAATTAGGAGCCACTTCTAAAACATCTGCAGCCAAATAACCTGTTAAGCTGGCTATATCTAAACCTAAAATATTGTTTTCATAATTTACGGCTGCCGGGTCTGCACCTAATATAGTAGCGTATACATCATGGTAGGCTTCTAATCTAGCTTCAAAACTAGCCTGAAAAGCTACTACCATATCTGCTGGCAAAGTTCTATTCTGACTATCTTTTGTAGCATCATCTGCACTTAAAACAGTATTTATACCGGGTCTTCCCATATGATCTACCTGAGAATAGGTTCCTGAAAAATCTGCATTTGCATCAGGTAACATGGCACTTTGGTTGTCGTCATCATTATTACAAGAAGCGAAAAAAGACAGCGCTAGGACATAAGAACACGCGTATAGTATATTTGAAAATTTCATAAGTATATATTTTAAAATGATAGATTATTATTGTTTTTTATTTGAAGTAACCCAAGTCTTATATACTTCAAGACCTAAGGCATTTTTAGCGGTAGTAGTCCCTAACATGGCATTAGGAATTTCTATTACTATAGACATGGTGTTGGCACCTTCAAAGGTGTCTTCTGCTTCAGAAGCCTCTTTAAACCCCAAAGGAGCATTGCCCCCAATCACGGCGTTAAATTGAAAAAAGTCAAAAAAGAAAGCATCTTGTCTAGGGCCGGCAAATAATGTTACTCCAGAAGCTGTTGTCGTAGTTTTTGCAGAAGCCTCAGAAATTTCTACACTTCCTAAAGGCGAATCTATTGCTACTTGACTGTCTAATCCTTTTTGTGATGGAGCAACAGGACCAAAGAAATACATGATACCATCTCTAGGTATAGCTTGGATTACTTTATCTTCTACTAGGTCACCATCCAAATCTATATTAATCTCGGTAAGTACATTTTCATCAAATGTTCCATAGGCTAAATCTGGTAATACACTTGATTGTAGGTCTACAATAAATACGGTATTGTCTGAACCTGTAGTTGGCTCAAAAGCATAGAAATCGGCAATATCTGCCGATGTTCCTTTAGAAGAAGGTGCATCAATATGATCTGCTGCAACTAAAATGGTACCTGCAATGGCAAGAAGTGCTAGATCAAAATACGTTTTTGTGTTTTTCATGATGTTATTTTTTAGATTATTTATTCCCCAACACTTACGAGAAAATGAAAGTAGGGTTTGGTATTAAATGTTAAAAATATGTTAAGGTGATTTTCAAAGGAACTAAGATTCTCTACTTCAGTAGGATATACTAATTAGTTTTGTAGTAATTTTGCAGCTTGAAAATGATTGATCAATGAACCCTTCGGCATCAGGTTGGATAGATAAATTTGGACACCTTGTAAAAGATTATCATGAGCTCTATGATAACTTTGATGAACTATATGCACACTTAAAAAATATTGGATTCATTTACGGAATTAACGTAAGCATTCCAGAATTTATACTTCCAGAACATCCGCTTTCTGAAGATGAAAAGGCAAAAATTAATTTACTTACCGCCTTATATTTTACCTATAGACAGAAAAGTAAAACGGTAACTTTCTCCAGTTTTTTAGAAGAAATATTTGAGTTTTATAACCAACTGGGCATCAATAAAATTTCATTTTTAAACAAAATTCTAACCGGAAAAAAGACCTCTTCGCAGCTCGAAAAACTCATTGAATCTAGAATTTATTTAGACGACAATGTCATCAGTAAGAATTTTAATAGCATTATTACAAACTCATTATTGTACATAGATGTCTTAACGTTTAAGAACTATTTAGAGCTAAAATCAGACCCAAAAAAGCATGCAGAAAAGTTAGAGTACATTACCATAAATATCATTTACCATACCTTAAGTTCTAAGCAAAAAAATAAAACCGACGCAAAATTAGCACAGCTTTTTGAATCGTCCTTAACATTTATTGACAGTACCCAAGATAGTTTTGACGGCACCTATAGACGTAAATTAATTAACAATTTTACGCCGCGAGAAAACACCTATTTTTTAGATGTTGCTTGCTTAACAGTCTGGGAAGATCAGTCGCTAGAATACAAAGAATCTGAGTTCATTTTTGGCATCGGAAAAGACCTTGGAATACCGTCTGAAGCCATCCTAAAATCTATAGAAGAAGTGGCTGTTTTTTTTGAACAAAATACACGTCAAATTCCGCATTTAAAAAACAACAATTTAGCGGTTCAGTTTTACGATAGCATGTCTAAAATTGTAAATAAATTGATTTTAAGAAATAGTAAAAGATTGCAAAAAGAGCTTTCTGAAAGCAAAGAATTGGTCGCCCTTTTATCAAAATCTACCATCAAAGATCTTACGGAAGAGGAGAAGAAAAAAGTCCAAAATCAGCTCCTAGATATCTTTAAAAGCATTCCATCCTTAGCCATTTTTATCTTACCAGGCGGCGCTGTTTTGCTTCCTATTTTCATTAAACTAATCCCGAAACTTTTACCATCTGCTTTTGATGACAATCGGGTAGATGAATAAACAAAAGGCATCAAAAAAGCCACTATAAGAAAAACCTATAGTGACTTGCTTAATTATTTAAACTATTAAAATCCAGCTTATTATCCTACATTACTCCAACCAAAGCTTAAAATCACGAACACGCTCTCTACTTACGATGATTTCTTGCTCATTAAACTTCATTAATTTAATTTGCAGCCTAGAATTTGTATAAGATACAATATCTTTTATACAATTGACATTGACGTAAAATTTGCGACTTACTCTAAAAAATATTTTGGGATCTAGGTCTTCTTCTAAATTCTCTAAGGTAGTTTCTAAAAGGTAATTTCTGCCTTCGGTAGTCGCCGCATAGGTACCTTTATTCTCACTGTAAAAACATTCTACCTCATCTGCATTTATGATTTTTAGATGCTGCCCTACTTTGGTCGTAAAACGTTTTTTAAACTCGCGTTCAATTGGGTTGACAAGGAGCTTTTTTATGTCTTCAAAATCAAGCGTTAATTTCTCCTTTTTTGGCGCTAAAGATTTGTACTTTTTAACGGCAATTTCCAGATCCTCATCATCGATTGGTTTTAACAAATAATCAATGCTATTTAACTTAAAAGCTTGGAGTGCATATTCATCAAAAGCAGTAGTAAAAATGATAGCACTTTTAACTTCTACAGCTTCAAAAATTTCAAACGAAAGTCCGTCTGAAAGTTGAATATCTAAGAAAATTAAATCGGGGTGTTCATTATTATGAAACCAATTTATAGCCTCTTCAACAGAATGCAAAAGCACAGAAACCTCAACACCTAAATCTTCAAGTAATCGATTTAATCTTCTCGCTGATGGCTTTTCATCTTCAATAATAATTGTTTTCATTTGGTCTTTTTTTGGTCTTTATTTTAAAGGCGATTAGTGGGTTTCAAAAAACTACAATCCCTATTTTTTTTTAATCATAAGCTACTAGAAGATTCTTGTTCTTCGTTCATGTATTTTTTAATTTTCTTCTCTTCCCAGTTGGTCAAAAAACTCGGTCTGATTTTAAAAACGATGACGCCATGAATCAATACTCCTATTCCCCAAATAATTGGTGTTCCATACACATTCCAATCAATCCAATTTAAGATTTGAGGATTCCCCAAGGCTTCTTCACTCAACAGGGTAATGATAAATTTTCCTTTAAAAATAAACACTAAAATATTTATAATTAAATAAATCGTAAGATGATCATAAAAACCTTTTATTGTTGCAACTCGTTTTTGAGCTCGCTCTAATTTTGTTCTTTTATCAAGATCCATATTAGTTGTATTTACCAAGTTCATTCGTATCTTCTTCTAAATACTGCTTGATTTTTCTTTCCTCCCACTCTTTACTAAAGAACGGATTAAATTCAAATACTTTTGCTCCGTGAAAAAAGACCCCTATACCCCAAAATATCGCAGTAGAAAAGGTGCCAAAAGTGGTAAATGCTTCTATAAAACTATCTCCTGAGCTCATGTTTCCTACAACGTTAACGGTACTAATCATAATATTAACAAGGATATATACTGTTAAGTGAATATAAAATCCTTTCAAAGCTTTGATACGTTGTTCTGCTCTTTTTCTCTTATCTTCTTGTGTCGTGGATGTTTTCATCTGTAGTTTTTTTAGCTTAGTATTATTACTCCCATCTTTTCTTGGTTTCCTCTTCTTTCATGAACTCATCTATCTTACGCTGTTCCCAATTTCTTCCCATAAGCACATCGTATCCAAAGAGCTTTATGGCTTTTACAGCTGTGGCTATAGAAACTCCCAAGACCACCCATAAGAACCACGGGTTGCTCCATTCATTAAGGTAATAGTTAATAGTCCCAGTAATTACAATAGCTACTATGTATTTAAAAACTTTGTTATAAAAAGCCTTTATTGCTTCTACACGTTCTTTGGCTCTAAAATATTTAGTATCGGTATCTGAATTGTTCATTGGTGATTATTTAGTTGTTTTTAATACTTCAAAGATGTTACTATCTTGTCTTTTTTCTAAATACAAAATACTGAGTTGTATCTTTTTAATGCTGAATTGTTATTTACGCTTAAAATTGATCATCATCCATATATTCTCGCATCTTACGCTCTTCCCAGTTACGTCCAAATAACGGATTGTAGCCATAAGCATCCATTCCATGTGCAACAAGGCCAGAACCCCAACCTAAGGCCGGAAATATCACCCAAGGGAAGCTGGTAGTGTTGTAATTCACGAATATCAAAATAGGAATGACAATGCAATAAGACATCAAGTTTCCATAGAACCCTTTTATTTTCTCTACTCGTTCTTTTGCTTTTTGATATCTTTTATCTTCAAGATAGTCTTCCTGAGTTTCCTTCATAGAAACCTGTTTTGTTAACATCGGAAGTTCTACTCTAAAATCTGAAGCTGTTTTAAGAATAGCCACCTTCCTATTGGATAATATGTTATAGCGCTCTTGGATGTTTTTTAGCCCCACACCGCTACTCTTTTTAACCACCTGCTTCTCTTGCAAATTATTACTCACCACTAATTGTCCGTTTTCTTCAAACACACGCAGGTGTAAAGGCCGTCCTGAAGTTACCACATTATGCTTTACCGCATTTTCTAACAGTAATTGCAAGGATAAAGGAACAATTCTAGCCTCTGAATTACTAGCTTGGTCAGGGATTTCAAAGATAATACTATCTTCAAAGCGCATTTTTAATAGGCGTATATAGGTTTTTGCAAACTGTAGTTCCTCATCTACAGAGATCAAATCTTTATTTTTTTGCTCTAACACATACCTATATACTTTTGATAAGGAGGTGGTGAATTTTTGTGCTTGATGCGGGTCTTCATCAATTAAACTAGTTAATACATTTAAGCTATTGAAAAGAAAATGAGGATCTAACTGATTTTTTAAAGCATCAAACTTAGCCGATGCCGTACTCGCTATAATCTTCTGTTCTTTTACTTTTTTATTCTGACTAAGTCTATAAAAATAAACCGCATGAAAAATGATGGTAACCAACAAGGTTATCAATAAGCAAAAAATATAAAACCTAGGGTTTTCACTCCAAATAAAAGTACTCCAACTCTCGCCTCCAATAAGTACCTCTATAGAAAATCGAATTAGAAAAACAGCCAACATGGTTAACAAGACACCTCCTAAAGCGCCTATAATTATCCTAAATTTTTTAAACCTCACCCAAACCACTTTATCATTTAAATACCTAAAAAAAAAGGTGTTTAACACTGTTAAGGTTATAGAGTAAATAAAGTAATACTGTAGGTTGCTCATAAACTGCTGATCAAAACTCACAGCACTCCCTAATAAAATATTCATCCCCACATCTATAATTACAATACAGATGCCTATGATGATACCTCTTAATACAATTTTTAATAGTTGTTTCATTTCAAAATTAATTAAATCATTAAAAAACGATTTACCATACATCACTCCCCCGATTTAGAAATTTAGAGTACCGCTTCAAAAATAGCAAAAGCTAGGCATTGAATCTCCAATCAACCTAAATCATAAAGTTATCTATTTTAAATAGTTCTTGCACAAATTTGAAATTATACCTCATAGATAAAAACAAAAAACTACCGAAATGTTGCTTTCTAAGGATGGAATGCAAAATCTTAAATAAGCTCCAACAAACAACAACTACAATAGACCACAATAACTGAAAGTAATATTTTAATTTTTGTAGTCTTTTTTTTGTTAAATTTATATTTTTATACTATTATTACTGTTCTCCCCAACTTTAAAAAATTGCATTGTTAATCTTGTAAAAGGTTTTATGAGTAAGAAATTAATTGCTACATCCATCGCATTAGTTGTCATCCTAAGTGTGGCAATTTGGGTAATTACTGTAATTAGAATCAATAAGTACGAGAAAAATTTATCAGCCATAGAATTAGCAGATTCTGAAGCAGAACTAAGTGCTGCCCACGAACATTTATTGAACTTATATGACACGAGTAGGAAGAAAGTACTCTTTTTTAAAGACCTGGTTGAAGCGAATTATAATCAAACCAAATCTTTCAAGGAAGTTGGTCCTATATTCTATTATTTTTTAAAAAATGAAGATGACTATTTTCAAGCTCGCATAATTGATCCGGACGGAAAAGAATTACTTAAGGTAGAAAACATGTACAATAGCGTTTCTATTTACGAGAATAAATACCTAGAAGATAAGTCCAACCGCTATTATGTTCAGAAAACCTTGAGGTTAAAAAAAGGGCAAATATTTGTTTCTAATATAGATCTTAACATAGAAAACAACATTATTGAAACGCCCTACAGGCCTACCGTGCGCTTCTTTACAAAGCTTTTTGATGCAGATAATAATTTATTAGGTATTGTAGGACTAAATCTTAATGCTGCCACTTGGTTAAATGGTATTGGCTCTAAAAATATTAACATCCTTAATAATGCAAGCGAAATATTTTACAATGAGAACAATAAAAATGAATTATATACAAAATCTAGCGTAGATCTAACCGAAAAAGATGGAAACGGAAACCCTATCTACAATGTAAAAAAAATTACCATTGCAGGTATGTCTGATTGGACCCTATACACCACGATGCATTCTCCAGAAGTACATCGCAAAATAAAAGTCAACAAAAAGAATACCGTCTACTTTTCTATCTTTTTAAATTTAGGGCTCTTGTTTTTTATGTTTACCATCCATAATCTATACTACAAAAACAAGCACATTTCGTCTTTAAATAATGCCATAAATCTGCGTTTAGAGGAAAGAAATACATTGCTAAAAGAAATACACCACAGAGTTAAAAATAACCTTCAGGTAATCACCAGTTTACTAAACCTACAATCGCGCTATATTCAAGACGAAGACGTGAAAAGTATGCTCAAATACAGTCAGTACCGTATCAAATCTATGGCACTATTGCATGAAAGCCTCTATAGAAGTGATGATTTAAGTAAAATTAATTATGCTGATTATTTAAAGCAATTGGTGAATGGTTTGATTATTTCCATGAAAGGAAGTACTAATAAAATAACGCTAGACTTAGAGGTCGATGAAATTTACTTTAACATTGACACCTCTATTCCGCTAGGCCTAATCATCAATGAGCTGGTTACCAACTCTTTAAAATACGCTTTCAGTGATAACATAGGCACGATCACTATATCGTTGAAAAAACAAGCGAACAATTCTTTCCTACTTCACATAGGTGATAATGGAAAAGGATTTCCAAAAACAGTAAAATTTAGAGATACAGACACTCTAGGACTTAAACTGGTTCATAAATTGGTCTTACAACTTAATGGCAACATAGAAAAAGACAACTTACAAACCGGAACCACTTTTATTATCACGTTCCAAGAAATTCAAGAACTCTCATAACTATGAAATGTAGCATACTCATTGTCGAAGATAATTTTATTATCCAAATGTTTCTAGAGGAAATTCTTCTAGGCTGCGGAGAACACACGGTTAAAACCGCTAACAACGCAGCTAAAGCCTTGCAGGTCTTAGAAGACTTTAAACCCCATGTAATCCTCATGGATATTGGTATTGGCCCTGGACTAGATGGCATAGAAGTCGCAGAAATTATTAAAGAGAAATACAACATTCCTATTGTATTTCTAACCGGTAATTCTGACCAAGCCACTATTGTAAGAGCACACAAAGCAGATCCTATTCACTTTATCTTTAAACCTATAGATGAATGTAAACTGCTCACGGAATTTGCTGTCATTGAAGAAAAACTCGTAGAATTATCTTTTATGTAAGCTAATTACAAGGGTACGCTATTGGTATGTTTTATGGTGCCTATGACGAAAGTACTATGGGCACTACCTATATTTTCTACAGAACCTAAGCTATTAATAACAAAATCTTGATAATCTTTCATGTTCTTTACCAATACTTTAAGCATAAAATCATAATCTCCAGAAATATTGTAACATTCCGTTACCTCTTGCAATGCAATAATATCTGTTACAAACTTATTACCAATTGCTTTGGTATGTTGCTTCAATGTAATATTACAAAACACGATCAATTCTCTTCCCAACTTCTCAGCATCTAGCAGGGCTACATATTTTTTAATATAGCCTTCTTTTTCTAATTTTCTCAAGCGCTCATATACCGGTGTTGCAGATAAATTTACACGTGCAGCAATCTCTTTTGTGGTGTAGTTGGAGTTTTCTTGCAACAATTTAAGTAGTGCTAAATCTGTTAGATCTAAATTTTCCATAGATAAATATTCTAGTGAGGTACGTTTCTCCAACAAAAATATTTCATTTTATCTAAATAATAGTATTAAAACAGCTAAATAAACTTATCTAAGTCCATTATTTAGATATAAATATGATAAAAAGTAATTTTGCGAAGACATAATATCTAATACACAAAACAGGTAGTAATGAAAACAACAAATTTAGGTTACCCAAGAATTGGTAGCAACAGAGCGCTTAAAAAGGCATTAGAAAACTATTGGTCTGGCAAAGCAACATTGACCGACTTAGAAGAAACTGCAAAAAACATCCGAACTGAAAATTGGCTGCTTCAACAAGAAAAGGGCATTGATATTATCCCTTCCAATGACTTTTCTTTATACGATCAAGTATTAGATATGTGTATGACCGTAAACGCTATTCCTAAGCGTTATGAACAGTTACAAAAAAACAATGCTACCCCTCAAGATTTATATTTTGCGATGGCTAGAGGTATCCAAAAAGACGGGATAGACCTTACCGCCATGGAAATGACAAAATGGTTTGATACAAATTACCATTACATTGTTCCTGAATTTTATGACCACCAAACGTTCTCTTATGCAAATTCTAAAATTGTAAAAGAATATAAAGAAGCATTGGCTTTAGGGATCACCACAAAACCGGTACTTATTGGCCCGGTATCATTCTTATTATTAGGTAAAGAAAAAGAAAGTACTTTTGATCGTATTGATCTTTTAGCGAATCTGCTTCCTACCTATCTAAAAATCATAGAAGAATTAATGGCCTTACATGTTGAATATATACAATTTGATGAGCCTTTTCTTGCTACAGATTTAACGAATAAAGACCGTGAAGCTATACGATACACGTACCAAACCATCGCCGATAAATTTCCTGACCTAAAAATTGTTCTGGCTAATTACTTTGACTGTTTTGGAGAAAATCTAGATACGGTATTAGAACTTCCTGTACACACCTTGCATTTAGATTTAGTACGATGTTCTTTGCAGTTAGATGATATTTTAGCTTCAAATAAATTACGTAAGAACACACATTTATCCTTAGGAGTCATTGACGGTAGAAATATTTGGAAGAACAATTTTGAAGACTCGCTCGCTTTAATCCAAAAAGCAATTGCACATGTAGGTGAAGAAAGACTCTATATTGCGCCTTCTTGTTCTTTACTGCATTCGCCTTGCGATTTAGACTTAGAAACCAATGAGGTGAACTTAAGTGCCAATGTAAAACAATGGCTTGCCTTTGCTAAACAGAAATTAGAGGAGGTAAATACTATAAGAAATTTTATTACGAAAGTAAACTTAACAGAAACACTACAGAAGGTTTCTGAAAACAGTGCCGCCAATGCAGAACGTAAAATTTCAAAAAGTATTCATAACCCAGCCGTTAAAGAACGCGTAAAGGGATTAACGAAAACAGATGATCAACGATTAATTGGTTTTACGCAGCGTAAAGTCATTCAGCAAAAAGCACTGAATTTACCTCTATATCCTACCACCACTATTGGTTCTTTTCCTCAAACAAAAGAAGTACGTAGCCAACGTGCTAATTTCAAAAAAGGAAATACCACTCCAGAAGCCTACCATAGCTTTATAGAGAAAGAAACTAGAGAGACTATAGAATTTCAAGAAAATATAGGCTTAGATGTTTTAGTTCATGGTGAGTTTGAACGTAATGACATGGTAGAATATTTTGGAGAACAGTTAGACGGTTTTGCCTTCACTAGTTTTGGATGGGTACAGAGTTATGGTAGTAGATGTGTAAAACCACCAATTATCTATGGCGATGTTTCTAGAGAACATCCAATGACCGTATATTGGTCTTCTTTTGCACAGTCTATCACTAAAAAACCTGTAAAAGGAATGCTTACAGGACCGGTTACCATATTACAATGGTCTTTTGTTCGCAATGACCAACCAAGAGCAGAAACTTGTACGCAAATAGCCTTAGCTATCCGTGATGAAGTAGTAGACTTGGAAAAAGCAGGACTCTCTATTATTCAGATAGATGAACCTGCCATACGTGAAGGCTTACCATTACGTAAGGCCGATTGGAAGGCATACTTAGATTGGGCTGTAAAAGCATTTAGAATTGCGGCTAGTGGTGTAAAAAATGACACACAGATACACACCCACATGTGTTATTCTGAATTTAATGATATCATAGCGCATATTGCAGCGATGGATGCAGATGTAATTACGATTGAATGTTCTAGATCACAGATGGAGCTTTTAGATGTCTTCAGAGAGTTTAAATACCCTAATGATATTGGACCTGGAGTTTATGACATTCACTCACCAAGGGTTCCAGACCGCTCAGAAATGGTAGCATTGATTGCAAAAGCAAAAGAATATATTGCTCCAGAGCACTTATGGATTAATCCGGATTGTGGCTTAAAAACAAGACACTGGGAGGAAACCAAAAAAGCATTAATAGAAATGGTAGCGGCTGCACAAGAATGCAGAGAAAACGTAGCTGTTTCCTATTAGTTTAGATCGAGTATAGTTTAGTTTTTAGTCGCTTCTTATGGAATTAAGAAGCGACTTTTTTGTTTCCTAATTATCTAAACCGACTTATATAATGCCCTTAAAAAAATTCGTTTTAAATTATAAAATAGGCCTATAAAAATCAATACAATAACAGCCTAGCTCATATTTGTGCTCTTTTTAATAGAAATTGAACTAATTTTGTGGCATGGTTAGAACATTTCAGCTTCGCGTTTCTTTAAAAGAAGAAACTATAGAAGGTATCCTTACTAAAAAAGCAGCAAAACATGTTGGTGCAGACGAAAAAGATATCGTCGTAAAAGTGTTACGTAAATCTATTGATGCCCGTAAGCCTAGAATTTATATTAATTACAAGCTTCAAGTATATATCAATGAAAAGCCTTCTGAAATTCCAGAATACGTTTTTGATTATAAAGATGTCTCTAAAGCTAAAGAAGTACATATCATAGGTTTTGGTCCTGCAGGAATGTGGGCAGCCCTACGTTGTTTAGAATTAGGGTTTAAACCAATTGTTCTAGAACGTGGAAAAAATGTAAAAGACAGGCGTCGTGATTTAAAAGCCATTAACCAAGAGCATATTGTTGGCGAAGATTCTAACTACTGCTTTGGAGAAGGTGGTGCAGGCACGTATTCTGACGGAAAGCTGTACACCCGTAGTATTAAACGAGGCGATGTTCGTAGAATTTTTGAAAGTTTGGTACACCATGGTGCTACGGAGCAGATTTTAATAGATGCACATCCACATATAGGCACCAATAAGCTTCCTAAGATTGTACAAAATATTCGAGAAGCTATTCTTAGCCACGGTGGCGAAATTCATTTTGATACCCGTGTGGTAGATTTTACCCTTCAGAATAACAAAATAAAAGCCATTCAGCTTCAAAACGGAATAGAAATGGCGGTAAACCGTGTCATTCTTGCTACAGGCCATTCCGCTAGAGATATTTATTACCTATTACATAAAAAAGAAATTGCACTAGAAGCAAAATCATTTGCTATGGGGGTTCGGGTAGAGCATCCGCAGCATATTATAGATAGCATTCAGTACCATTGCTCCGGTAGCAGAAATGAATTATTACCTGCGGCATCCTATAGTTTGGTAGAGCAAGTAAAAAATAGAGGCGTATATTCTTTCTGTATGTGTCCTGGCGGATTTATTGTTCCGGCAGCTACCGCACCAGGAGAAGTTGTAGTGAATGGCATGTCTCCTTCAAAACGAAACAACCTCTATGCCAACTCGGGTATTGTGGTAGAAATTAATGCCGATGAAGATTTACGCAAGTATGAAAAACATGGCGTTTTAAAAGGCCTAGAATTTCAGAAAGATTTGGAGCGTTTGGCTTTTACCGCTGGAGGTAGAACACAAACGGCTCCTGCACAACGTATGACGGATTTTGTGGAAGGAAAACTATCGGCAGATTTAAATGCTACTTCCTACCAACCAGGATTAAAATCGGTTCCTATGCATTCCCTCTTACCAAAACTAATTGGTAGTAGGTTACGTGCTGGTTTTGCTGCTTTTGGTGAAAAAATGAAAGGATACTATACCGCAGAAGCTAATATTGTTGGGGTAGAGTCTAGAACATCATCTCCGGTAAACATCCCAAGAAAAGAAAATTTAGAACACCCTGAAATCCAAGGTCTTTTTCCTTGTGGTGAAGGTGGTGGGTATGCTGGCGGAATTGTTTCTGCCGCAATGGACGGCGAGCGTTGCGCAGAAGCCGCTATTGCCGGACTTTAAATTTATTCTCGTAATTTTACATCAGACAAAAAAATAATGGCAGAGACTACTCCCACCCGAATAAATAAATACTTAAGCGAAGTTGGCTATTGCTCTAGACGAGCAGCCGATAAGCTTATTGATCAAGGCAGAGTCACCATCAATGGTAAAGTTCCTGAAATGGGAACCAAAATAACTATTGCTGATGAAATTAGAGTAGATGGAGAACTGATAGGAAAGCCTAAAGGTAAACACACCTACCTTGCTTTTAATAAACCTGTAGGGATTGTGTGTACTACAGATACCGGTGTAGAAAAAGATAATATTATCGATTTTATAAACTACCCAAAACGTATTTTCCCAATAGGACGTTTGGATAAACCTTCGGAAGGATTAATTTTTTTAACGGATGATGGCGATATTGTCAATAAGATTCTCCGTGCCCGTAACAATCACGAGAAAGAATATATTGTATCCGTCAACAAACCTATAAATTCTGATTTCTTACGCCAAATGAGTAGCGGAGTACCTATACTAGACACGGTTACCAGACCTTGTAAAGTAGAGCGCATAGATAAATACACCTTTAGTATTATTTTGACACAAGGACTAAACCGACAGATTAGAAGAATGTGTGATCATTTAGACTATCGCGTTAAGCGTTTGCAACGTGTGCGGATTATGAATGTAGAGTTAGATCTGGAAGTTGGTAAATACCGCGACCTTACAGAAGCTGAGCTCTCTGAAATTAACCGCTTAGTAGCAGAATCTGCCAAAACGCACGATTAGTTTAGCACCTATAGCCTCACAACTATGCGGTGTTACCCCTAATACTATGGAATTTATACCTAATTTAATAAAATAGTTATCCTATTATTACGTTAATACCCTTGTTGACAAGCATATAAAAACCGATTACAAACAAAAAACCAAACTAAAATGAGAAACCTAAAACTTACTGCTATTACAGCATCCCTGACCTTACTACTAGCCTCTTGCTTGAGTACTGAAGAGAAAAAAATAAAAGCAGAAGAGGAAGGTAATGCCCTTGTTTCTATAAAATCTAAATTACTAAAAGGCGCAGGAGATGCCCTGAAGACTGATGGTAAGGAAGCTTTAGAATCTGCAAGTGAAGGTCTTGGAGAAGCTTTTAAAGGTTTAACTTCTGGGTATGATAAAAGTATCAACCAAGCCAAAGTACTATCGGACACAACATTTTTGAAAACATTTGAAATTGGAAGAACAGAAAAGTTTTATAATGATACTACCCATATAAAAAAGGTTACCGTATATCTTATCGCGGACAAAGCTTTTGATAAAAAGCTTAAGCTAAAAGCTTTTGATGCTACCGATAGAGAAATTGGAAGAAGTACTGTAAAAACAAAACTTGAAGAAGACGACGCTCAATTTATAGATTTTGAATTTGACAATAGAACGCCATTATTACAAGCTGATTATTTTATTATTAGCCACAATTAAAGCATAGCAGCAATTACGGCTGCATCTTTATACTAATAGTATTCCAGTGCGGTACGGGTACAAGCTCATGTATGCTTAATTCACGATGATACGAGTACCGCACTGTGTTGCTTCTAAGCACCCCTACTCCTACTCCTTTTCACTGCCTGCAAAATACGTATCGGCACACGTCTATATTCCGCTTTGCACCATATACTACGTGCTTCCTACAGCTCACGGTAGACGAATACTATAGATCAAACTCTTAAAAACTTATAAATCCGAACTATTCCCCTACCTTTGTGGCTTATTATAAAAATACATGACATTTAAAGAATTAGGGATTGCAGAACCTATTTTGAAAGCTTTAGCTTCAGAAGGTTACGAAAATCCTACTCCAATACAAGAAAAATCAATTCCAATATTACTAAAAGGTAAAGACCTTTTAGGCGTTGCACAAACAGGAACTGGAAAAACAGCAGCCTTCGGTATTCCCATTTTACATCACTTATACACGAACAATAGCGGCGTAGGTAAACGAAAGATAAAAGCCTTAGTTGTTACTCCAACACGAGAATTAGCCATCCAAATTGGTGAAAGTTTTACAGCATATGCCCGTTTTACAGGTATTAAAAACACCGTAATTTTTGGTGGTGTAAAGCAAGGAAAGCAAACAGATGCCTTACGGAAAGGTGTAGAAGTATTAATTGCGACTCCAGGTCGTTTGTTAGATTTAATGAACCAAGGGTTTATTTCCTTACGAGATTTGGAACACGTAGTTTTAGATGAAGCAGATCAAATGCTTGATATGGGATTTATACACGATGTAAAAAAAATCATCGCCAAATTACCCGCAAAACGTCAGTCGCTTTTCTTTTCGGCTACCATGCCTAAAACCATTGTAGAATTGTCTCAAAAAATATTGGGAGAATTTGAGCAGGTAACTATTAAACCAGAACAAGCTACTGCTGAAAAAGTAGAACAAGCTATTTATTTTGTTCCTAAAGGCGATAAGGCTAAACTTTTAATTCATTTAATTGAAGAAAAAGATGCCAAAGCAGTTTTAGTTTTTTCTAGAACAAAACATGGTGCAAATAAAATTGTTAAACTACTAGACAAGGCAGACATCCATGCTGCGGCTATACACGGTAATAAATCACAAACGGCAAGACAAAATGCCTTAAAAGATTTTAAAGACGGTAAATTAACGGTTCTAGTGGCTACCGATATTGCTGCCCGTGGTATTGATATTGATGATTTATCATTAGTGGTAAATTATGATTTACCAAATGTACCTGAAACTTATGTACACCGTATTGGTAGAACGGGTAGAGCAAATGCTAGTGGGGTAGCTTTATCTTTCTGTGATAGAGAAGAAAGAGCGTATTTAAAAGACATCCAAAAGCTTATTAAACAAACTATTCCTACCATCACAGATCATCCTTTTAAAGATGATGGTAGCAGACCTGTTGAAGCAGATACCGATGATAGACCAAAGAGACAAGGACAGCAGAGCCGTTCTAGAAACAGTGGTCAGAAACCAAGTAATTCTAACAACAGAAATAAAAATAGGAACCGCAATAGAAATCGTACTAGCGACGGACCTAAATAATAAAAAAAGCCTTGCATTACGCAAGGCTTTTTACTTTTACACTATTGGGCAATTACTTCCCCAGCATTAATAGTTCATTACATCTAATCTCTGTGAAGTAGCGCTTCTCCCCTTCTTTGGTTTCGTAAGACCGGTGCATTAATTTACCTTCTACCGCTACTTGTTTTCCTTTGACCAAAAAGTTTTCTGCAATTTCTGCTGTTTTCCCCCACGCTACAATGTTGTGCCACTGGGTATCTTCTACTTTTTCGCCTTGAGCGTTCTTATAAGAATCGCTGGTAGCAATGGTAAACTTAGCGAGCTTGGTGCCGCTCTCTAAATTTACGATTTCTGGATCATTTCCTAAATTACCAATCAACTGTACTGAATTTCTAAGTGCGTTCATAATTTTAATTTTTAGCTCCTGATACAAGCTCAGGAATGGTTAACAGTTAAGACTATCGGAACCCTATTGTTCTGACACTGCAAACTTAGAAAGCTCGTAGGATTTGATTCGGTTTGGAAATAGTTACTTTCGTTTACAAACGTTTGTAAACGTTTGAACTCAACTAAAAAATGATAGTATTTATTTCCTAAACAGCGTGTAGCAGCATGTTTATATATGAAAACACCTAAAAGATACACTCTCACAGCAAATAGATCAATTCAGGAAATAAAAGTTTTACTACCTTAGACATATAGTACAGATATACACAATTGCGTATATCCAATTGTTGGCAGTAAGCTGATCAATGTAACTCATTAACAAAATTTAAATACAAAAAACTAAAATAAATCATTTTTTTACTATTAATTTGTAAACAACTTACAAAATAGAGATAAAAAAAATGATAATTAATTTCAGTTTACAAAATTTTGGTTCTGTCAAAGAAAAACAGACGTTGACTTTTGAAGCAGACAAATCTGAACACCTTAATGATTATTACATAATGAATGTAAGTGGTTTTAGATTACTTAAACTAGCCCTTATCTATGGTGCTAATGCATCAGGAAAAACTACAATACTTAAAGGCTTGGAATTTTTAAGAGACTTAATTCTAGAACCCGAAGAAAAGAAAACTGATTCATTGGAATTCAAACCTTTTCTTTTCGATAAAGAGACACCTAATCAGACTTCAATATTATCTATCGATTTTTTACAAAATGGAATAAGATATGACTATGAAATAGAATTTACAGAAAAAGCAATCATTAGTGAAAAACTTGACAACTACAACCCAAAAAAAGCTAATGTTTTTAAAAGAGAAACTGATTTAAAACATCAGTTTACAGAGATAAAATTTGGTAGCAAAATAAAAAAAGACAAAATATTTATCAAAACTCTTGAATCCAACACTCTATGGAATAATAGCGTTTTAGGTGGGTTTCTAAAAACAAACATCGATTCTATTGAATTAAATGAAACTATAGATTGGTTCAAAACATATTTAAAGCCACTAGTATACACAAGGACTGAACTAGAAGGTTATATAACGTCAAAAATTGATAACAATGAAATTCTAAAAAAAGATGTAATAAATATCTTAAAAAAAGCAGATTTTCATATTTCAGACATACACATTCAAGAAGAAGACAAAGAATTGCCTGATGGTTTTATTGAGTTTATAGAGAAACAACTTAAAGCCTCTAATGAAAGAGTAACAAAGCTTAAAGAAGAAGGTAAAATAACTTCAGTAAATATCGATTTTGAACATACGGTAAATGGTAACAAGTATAATCTACCAATAGACCTAGAATCTCAAGGAACTAGAAGATATTATGGTTTTGCTGGTCTACTCGCATTGTTAATTAAAAACAATCACATTATTCCAATAGATGAACTTGAAGCTTCTCTTCATCCAGATTTGTATATTCAATTTTTATTATCATTTCTTGTTAACTCTGAAAATTCTCAAATATTAGCTACTACGCATAATAGAGAAATATTAGATAACAAAGATGTTTTTAGAAATGATGCTATTTGGTTCACAAATAAATCAGAAGACTGTTCAACAGAACTATACTCGTTAGCTGATTTTGATACTTCTGTGGTAAGGGACACTACAAACGTACTAAATGCATACAAGAGCGGAAAATTAAAAGGAAAACCTAATTTAGGTGATTACCACATTGATCTTGAATAACGCTTATGAGACAAAGATCTAAAATTAAAATAAAAGGTTCCAAGACATTTGCATTTGTTGTTGATGGAGATACCGAGGTTTGGTACTTACAAATGTTCAAGCGTAACGAAAGAGAGCTAAACATAAACATAGAGCCAAAACTTCCAAGTAAAAAAAGTATTCCTGAACAATTTAAAATGGTTAAGGATTTAGCTGAAGACTACACTAGAGTTTTTTGGATTGTAGATTATGATGTGATTGCAAAAGAAACACGTGAAGCCAAAAAAGGAGTTGAAACAAGCGAACAATTATTTATTAAAGTAAAAGAAAAAGCTGAAAAGCTTGACAATGTTATCGTAATTGTTAATAACCCTTGTATCGAATTTTGGTTTTTATTACATTTTGAAAAAACCAATAAACTCTTTACAGATTGTAATTCAGCGGAAAAGCAACTAAAAAAACACTTAACTGATTACCAGAAAACAAGAAAATATTTCACAAAACAGGATAATGATATTTACTTAAAACTCAAACATAAATTAAGTGATGCAAAAGTAAATTCTAAAAACCTAAAATTTGATAAATACAATACTAGTAAAGCAATCTGTGAAATGAATTCTCTATTCGAAATTGATGGAGTTAAAAAGATAACTGACAAAAAATAAAGCCTACTGCCAATCGAGTAGACGACTCCGCCCCTAATTAGGAACGGAGTGCGCCTCTCACACCACCGTACATACGGGTCTCGTATACGGAGGTTCAATAATTATACATCTCGTTTGTAGTATTCTATTAAACTAACATACCCTCTCATTTTTAACCTTTTTAATGGTAATTGTAGTCCCTAAAATAGGGCTTTGCGCTACTGCCCATCCTCCCATTCTTGTGCGACTCCAAGCATAGGCGGTGTTTTGGTTTACACCTAAACGGATTAGGTTTTTCCGCTTCCGTTCTGGTTTCTTCCAATGGTGCCATATACAGTACCGCAATCGGTTTCTGTTCGTCAGTACCGAGTTTTGTAGTCCTGCTTCCTTCAGTTCTAGTCTCACAACTAGCAACCTTGCAGCTTACTAATGGTTCAAGGCGTTACACCTGCCCGTAAGGGACTTGCACCCTCTAGATTAATTATTTACCTTTCAGTAAATCAAAAGATGCCCATGCTGGGCACACACACGCTGTATAATTAAAAAATGACTGTAACCAATTAGTTAAAATAATTGAATCCCTTTAAAGATAAATTAGTAAAGAAAATTTAAATGAACTTAATTTTGGAAACCTATTTTGAAAATTACTTTTAACTAAATGATTCATCAAATAAAAGTTCTCAAGAATTAATTATTATATTTTATAAATACCAATATAACATCTAGACTAATTATGAACTCTGAAGATATCATAAACAGAATAAAATCAATACCTAGAATTCAAGACATAATTAGACCTGAAAAGGTTTTTTATTCTGGTCCCAATCTTACTGAAGAAGCAATATACTATGGTGATAAAATTAGATATAAAGATTCAGTAGATTTTTGGATTTCAATTTTAAGTTGGATACATATGGATTCAATAGAATTTGATGATATTACTATTTACAATGAAAAAGGACAATATCCTGATGATATAAACTTTTGTAAAAAACTTAATTCAGTATCGGAGGAAATAAAAAAAGTAGTATTAAAAATACAATCATTAAACCAGTATACTGAAAACACAGAAATTATAAATTCTTATCGTATGAGCAATGAATGGTGTGATAAGAAAATTTTATTTGATTGTGGTGATAAATTTTTCTTGTATAACTGGTATACTGGAGAATAATAAAACTATACACAATCGAGTAGACGGCCGTGAGCAATAAGCCCACGGTGCGCCTCTCACACCACCGTACATACGGATCTCGTATACGGCGGTTAGTAACTCATCTTTCCAATTGCTCTTTACACCAATCAAAACTATTTCTTACTTTATCAAATGGCTACAAATTTTCTAGGGAATCGGTCACCCAATAACGAAAATTAATGCTCCATCTGGCATTTCAGAAAGGATTACTTTCAGTCCTTCCTCACTTGTGAGACCTATGCAGATATGCTGCAACTCGTTTCTCGTGAGTACTATGACGTCTGCTGACTTCTCTACTATACCAACTCGTGGTTATAGAGATCTCCCCAGGTAAGAACATCTTCTTTCTCTCGATCCCTGCCGTATCTACATAACTATCTTTTTAATAATCTTTAAGGCATTACAATGATGTAAATGCTTACCCAGTTAATTATGCCTCTTATAAAATTCCTATTCGTCAGTACCGAGATTTGTAGTCCTGCTTTCTTCAGTCCTAGTTTCTCAGCTAGCAACCTTGAAGCTTACTAATTGTTCAAGGCTTTACCCAAGCCCATAAGGGACTCGCACCCTCTAAATAAATTAACTGCTTTTAAAAAAAGAACTAAATGACGCCCATACTGTGCACAGGCAATATCTATGAAGTAATACGGGGCATGCTGTTTAATTTAATGTATTGCTTATATTTACTATGTCCGCAAAATCTTTCCGATTTTGCTCTGGCAACAAAAAAATAAATCAAAGCAAAAAGCTTTTGCTACGTGCTAAGGCGGAAACGAAATGGTTTTTTTGCCTCCGCACTACGCTTAGCTCAAGCGTTGTATGTCATTACTACTCAAATAAAATATGAATATTAAACAAATAACCTTATCTGATGAATTCTGCTATCCTTGTTATCCAATTATCGAGGATGAATTTATTTATTTAGGGTTAAGATTTACTAATAAAGATTCTGATATTAACTCCGTTAAATCTTATCAAATCCGTAAAATGAACTCTAAGACTGAAGATATAATTTGGTCTATTAATTTATCTGAAGATACCGTATTATGCAAACCAATAATTATAGAAAGCAAAATTTTATTTAGTACTACTAGTGGATTAATTGCAATCGATAAGTTAAATGGTAAGCAAGTTTGGAAATATAAAGCGAAGATTTGGGATAGTCACTTAAGTTCAATAGATGATAAAATTTACTTGACAAATAAAAATGCAATTGAAGTCATTGATGTCAGTTCTGGAACAAGACAAAAACAAAAAAAATACCGTATAAAATGGATAGATAGTCCTGTAGTAACGAAAAGTAACAAGTTATTTATTTCTACATCCAACTCCAAAATACTTGAAATAGATAAAAATAGTTTAGAGATTTTAACTGAGTATAAATATCCCGGAGGTTGGGCTATAGCAAATACCCCTGAATTCTATCAAAATCAAATATTATCCAATTCATACGCTTCATATATCACAAGTTTTGACATTGATACTGGTGAAATAGTATGGAGGATAAAGAAAAAAGTGGGTTCAGAACCAAAACAATTAATTACTTCTGAAACTCTGTTTGCTATTGAAATCTTAGGGGCTCATAAATTAACATCAATAAACCTTTCTAAAGGTAAAAAAACATGGTCCAAAGATTATCATATTCACGAACTAATAGATTTTGACGATAATACTTTACTTGGAACATTAAAGCAAGAAGGTGGGCAATATGTTATAGGCTTCTTGAATAAGAAAAGTGGAGAATTAATAAATTCTTTGCCTGCAAATAATTTTAAATTTGACGATAAATTTCAATATCGTTTATGGAGCGAAGCGGTAATCGAAAAAAATGATAACAAAAGTGTAGTTTGTTATAAACCAAGCGAAATAACAATCGTAACAAAATAAAAGCCATACAACACTATATATAGCAAATTGGGTGATTATTGTTTAATCCAAAAGTTGTTGTCTATTTGTGAAGTATAATCTTTAACTTGTGTAAACCATGTTCCTTAACGAACACTAGACCAAACAAAAACGAATGAATAAAACTATAGTTCTATTACTACTATTGACTATCGGAATTATCTCCTGTAAAAACTCTGAAAAGGTAATAAACAGAGCTGAAATTACTAAGCAATACTATAAGAATCTTGACAATTCCGATTATTCTAAAATATCGGAATGGTTTGCGAATAGCATAAGAACGATAGAAGGAGAGCATAAAAACACATATTCTAAAAAAGAATATTTGGAGATTTTAAAATGGGATGCTGTTTTTGAACCTAATTATGAAATACTTCAAATTGAACAAAAAGATGGAATCGTCAAAGCAAAAATTTCAAAGATGGATAAAAGAATCTTTTTTCTTCACGAAAAACCATTTGTAATACATCAAATTATTAAGTTTCAAAAAGATAAAATAATCAGCATAGAAACAGATTACCTGAATTTTGATTATCCGACTTGGGAAAAAAATAAAAATGGAATTTTGAGCTGGATTGACAAAAATAACCCTAAACTAAATGGATTCATAAACGATCTAACTGAAGATGGCGGAATCAAATTCCTAAAAGCTATGGAATTATATAAAAACAACTACAGCCCAAAAACAACTGAGATTAAAAACAATTAAATTTCTCCTTAATCTAAGACACTAATATTGCAAGCTCCTAAATTCTAAAATCAGGCACATTTAATTTTTTGCTAAATTAGGTCCTGAAATACGCCAATAATAGCCCAATAACAGGTTTGAATACTTTAAAAAAAGCAAGAATTGATTGTGAATTTTAGAAATATTGAATATTTAAAATCTGGAAACGAAAGGCAAAAACTTGCTTTTTCCGAAATCAAAAAATATAAAGTTTTAGAGAAACTTAAAAAATATAATCCAATTTTGGCAGGAACTATTCCAATTGAAATAGATGTGCCTGAAAGTGATTTGGACATAATTTGTGAATGTCAAAATCATTCTGAATTTAAAGCATATTTATTAGATCAATTTTCTCAAAAAAAAGACTTTAAGGTGTATTCAATATTACAAAATGACATTGAATCGACTATTGCCGAATTTAAAACGGAAAATTTTTTGTTTGAGATTTTTGGACAAAATATTCCTACCGAGAGGCAAGATGCATATCGACATATGATTATTGAAAGAAATATTTTAGAAGAAAAAGGTTTTGAATTTAAACAGAAAGTAAAAGACCTAAAATCGAGTGGAATAAAAACGGAACCTGCTTTTGCAAAATTATTAGGATTAGAAGGTGATCCATATATTGAATTATTAAAGTTAGAAAAATAAATACCGCCCACAACCCAGGTAAAATTAGAGGCTATTTTTGGTTAGTTCACAAAAATTTTCACGGATTTTTATTCGGTTTTATTTCCTAAATTTAAAGCTTAAAACATGTAAATAACCGGAGTGGCTACTAAAAAAATGATATGTCAATAACAAAGGAAGCCGAATTAATCGGAATGAAAAAAATTAGTGAAGTTGTTGGAACAACGCTAAAATTAATGAGAGAGTACGCTAAAGTTGGTATGTCTACTAAAGAGCTTGATGAATATGGCGGCGAAATTTTGAAGAGTTATGGAGCTAAATCTGCACCTTTCGAGACTTATGGTTTTCCTGGTTATTCTTGTATTAGTATAAATAAAGAAGCGGCACACGGTATACCTTCAGAGAAAAAAATATTAAAAGAAGGAGATTTAGTTAATATTGATGTATCGGCAGAACTTAACGGATTTTGGTCTGATAATGGCGGTTCTTTTGTTCTTGGAAATGACATTCATAACCACCAACCTCTTGTAGATGCTTCTAAAGATATTTTACGCAAAGCAATAAACAATATCAAAGGTGGAGTGAAAATTTCAGATATTGGATATTTGATAGAAACTGAAGCAAAAAAATCTGGGTTCAAAGTCATTAAAAACTTGGCTGGTCACGGAGTTGGTAGAAGTTTACATGAAGAGCCTGAAAATATATTAAACTACAGGGTTAGAAGTAATAGAGAACGATTTAAAAAAAATACAACGGTTGCAATTGAAACTTTTATTTCAACAAAGTCCACTATTGCGGTTGAACTGAATGACGGTTGGACTTTAGTAGGAAATAAAGGTGGGTATGTAACCCAACACGAACAGACAATATTGATTACAGACAAGAATCCTATTATTTTGACAGAATCAAATGGAATGTGGAATTAATCATTTGATAAAATAACCTTATCTGAACCCATTAAAACCTACGAACAGTCATTACAAACCCCAGTTAAAACACAGTTGGCGTTTTGGACTCTATAGCCATTAGGAACGGAATACGTTACCGGCACTTGCAAGCATTCAATTGTGTCACACGATAAACATCGAAAATGAAAGTGATGTTGAAGAACCGCTTCTTGATTCTCACATTTTTTGCAAATGGCAAAGTACTGTTTCCCATCCTCTGCAACAATTCTATGGACTAAATCGTCCTTACAAAATCTATTCAATACTCGGTATATAGTTGCCCTATTGATTTTAATATCAAGTTGGTTTTCAATAGCGTCTTGGCTCAATGCTTTTTTTGAATTTAAAAGTAAATTTAAGACCGCTTCTTTTGTAGGCGTATTTCTTCGATTCATATATTATTGCGAATAAGTTGCAATAATACAAAAAAATTGTATTTTTGGCAACACACTATTGCGACTAGTTCGCGTTAAAATAAAAATGAATAGAAGAGAAATTATACAATTAATTGGAGTATCAGGGCTAGTTCTTGCGCTACCAAAGCCTATATCGCTCTTCGCTCAACACAACAGCAAAATGGATAACAAAAAATTTGAAGTAATAATTATTGGTGGGAGTTATGCAGGACTTTCTACAGCACTGAGTTTAGGACGCTCATTAAGAGAAACATTGATCATAGATGCGGGAAGACCGTGTAACCGCCAAACACCACATTCTCATAATTTTCTGACCCAAGACGGAAGTTCTCCCAGAGAAATAGCTAAAATCGCTAAAAGTCAATTAGCTATATATGACAGTATCAAATTGTATAACGGACTTGCCGTAAGTGGCAAGAAGATTAAAAATGGTTTTGAAATCACAACCTCAAATGGTGATGTTTTTACAGCAAAAAAGCTGGTTTTTGCTTCAGGAATTAAAGACATAATACCTGACATACCTGGATTTTCACAATGTTGGGGAATATCAGTAGTACACTGTCCTTATTGCCACGGTTACGAAATACGAAATAAAAAAACAGCTATAATCGCTAACGGAGAAGGAGCATTTCACCTTGCATCTTTAGTGAACAATTTAACAAGAGAAATTACAATCATCACTTCAGGAACGAAGGAATTCAAAGAAAACCAGCTCGATACATTAAAGCAGTACAATATTCGAATTGTAGAAAAAGAAATTTCAGCACTTGAACATAAAAATGGGCAATTAGAAAATATTGTATTTAAAGATGGAAGTAAAGAAAATTATGCGTGTGCTTACGCATCAGTTCCGTTTACGCAAAACTCTACCATACCAAAACAATTAGGCTGTAAATTTACGGAACATGGCCATATTGAGGTCAATTCTATGCAGAAAACTACAGAAGAAGGGGTTTTTGCTTGTGGCGACAATAGTACACTAATGCGCTCTGTTGCAATAGCCGTTTCTGGTGGAAACGTAACTGGAGCTGTTATTAATAATGAATTAACACAGGAAAGTTTTTAATATGGTGGATGTAGTTATAACAAACGTAAAATCAGAATGTCACTCAGAAGAAATTCTGCAATTTTTAAAAAATGAGTATCCAACTCTAAAAATCAATTTCGACTTGGAAGATTTCAACAAACCCTATCCTTGTGGGCATTCCATTTTAAGGATTGAGGGTGAATTAATTAATACAAATACTATTGTACACGAACTTAAAAGCAAAGGAATTGAATGTGATTTATTAGAGGATAAAATTTGTAAATAACATGGCAGAGTTTTGGGAAACAGCTTTTAGCGATAAGCAAGAAATGTAGGGAGTGAACCCTGCAAAATCTACTGAACTGACAAAACATTTATTCATTGAAAATAGATTAAAAAACTACTAATTCCAGGAATTGGATATGGACGAAATGCGCAAGCGTTTCTCGAAAGTGCAATACATGTAAACGGAATTGAGATTTATAAATGCACCTGATTCGTTTAGAAAATTTAGGAAGAAAATGTGGAATGAAAATGTTATACATAAATGGGGAGGGTAAAAGCTCTCAACACCGCTATAATTAATACAGGTTTTAGAGCTTCATTTAAAGTTTAGAGCTTGTAACTAAGTCCGCTAAATATAAAATTTGGCACTTATAGTAGAAAAGATAAAAGCAAAATATTTATATTTAGCTAAGTAATAAACCGAAACGATAGTGCTTATCACCTGCCCTACGATTTCTTATACTTAACGTTAGCTTTAATTAACCAAAAAATTATGAAAAAAAATATTTTACTTGGAATTATATCAATAATATTTTTTACTACTTGCTCACAAACCGAAAAGAATCACAAAGAAAAACCTGAAACATTTCATACTGAAACAAAAAAACTTGACAACTCAAAAACAAGTTCTAAAATAAGTCAAGAAGGAAACGAGAAAAAAGAACATAAAAAAGAGCTTGATTATATTAAAAGAAGAAATTTAAATGTTGAATATTTTAAAAACAAAGAATTCAATGATAGAACATTTAAAGAAAATAGAGATTCACTTTTCGCTTTAGAAAAATTACTTCAACATATTTTAATACCTACTAAAGTAAACGATATAAATAAAAAAGGAAAAATAAATCTTGAGACATTTTTACCAGAACTTGGATTTGGAATGCTCGATGGTTTAACTACTTATAATAAAGAAGTTTCTATATTATGCACAACGAATTTTATATTTTCTGACTTTTTCATAAAACAAGAATATAAATTTGATAATATTACTGAGTCTAATATAGAAGATATCTTTTCTTATGCATTTGCTTCTGGTTATGTTATAACAAGTATTCATTCTTACAAAATCAATAAAACAGAAAACGTAAAAGCTTATGGTATGATTAGTATTGACGGTCAAGATATCGGTCCTTTTAAACCAAACAGTTTATATGCTCTTGTTATAATTGAAGACAATATTTATCTAATAAGCAAGTCGATAAAAAAAGAATTAGAAGGAATAGAAAAATGTGAGAGTTTTTGGAATAATGTAGATAGTGAATCCGAAGATAAAACTTGGGAAAATTATTGTGAATGTTACCAAAGAGAATTCACCAACAATGAACAACTTCTACCTCTAAAAAATGAAATAGAAAAAATGGTGAACCTAATTATAGAATAAGACAAACATACAACACCGCTATAATTATTACGGGTTGTGGAGCTGAACCTAAAGTTTAGAGCTTATTCCGAAATTAAGTACTTTTAATTCTCGTACTAAACGTACGAGCAGAGACATTGTAAGCCATTTGAAAAAACCAATAACTACATTAAAAAATGGATTATTCCGAAACAAATAGACTGTCACGATTAACAGCAATCTTAATTCAATTACAGACCAAACGAATTGTAACTGCCTCGGAATTAGCTAATAAATTTAATATTAGCAAAAGAACTATTTACAGAGATATAAAGGCATTGGAACAATCTGGAGTTCCTGTATTAACGGAGGAAGGAAAAGGCTATACATTAATGGACGGATATAAAATGCCACCTGTAATGTTTACTGAAAAACAAGCTAATGCTTTAATACTTGCAGAACAATTAGTGCTAAATAGTAAAGATGCATCATTTGTAAAGGACTATTCAGAAGCAATAGATAAAATAAAATCAATTCTAAAATATACAACCAAAGATAAAGCTAATATACTTCTTGAACGTACACGTTATGACCAAAACACAAATCGAGAAAGGAATAGTAATAATTTATCAGATTTACAAAATGCATTAACTAATTACAACCTTGTTAAAATAGAATATATCAATAAAGAAAATTCTGCTTCAATTAGAATAATAGAACCATTTGCCATATTAAATTCTGAAAATTGGTATTTAGTTGCATTTTGTCGTTTGCGTAACGAGTTTCGGTTTTTTAGACCGGACAGAATTCAAAAATTAGAAATTCTAACAGAAAATTTCGAACCTCATAATATGACTTTACAAGAATATTTTGACAAATATCAATAACTCTTTTTTACCCTTGCCATAAGGCTGTCATAGACTCAATTTACTTTTGTAGTACAATTATTTTAAAACAAAAAAATAACGACACAGATGAACAAAAGTATTAATTCAATCGAATTTCCAAAATCTACTATGATTTCAGTCAATAATATTGAACTTGAAGTATTTGAAGCAGGCAAAGAGAATAAAGGTAAACCTATCTTGCTCTGCCACGGATTTCCAGAAAACGCATATTCTTGGCGATTTCAAATCCCCGAACTTGTTAAAGCTGGTTACCATGTGATTGTTCCAAATCAAAGAGGTTATGGTAAATCATCTTGCCCAACTGAAATAACAGCATACGGCATTGAACATTTAACAGGAGATTTAGTTGCTCTACTTGACCACTACGGATATGAAAAAGCTACCTTTATCGGTCACGATTGGGGAGCAAATATTGTTTGGAATCTAGCTTTATTACATGCTGAGAAAGTTAGTAAAATAATAAATTTGGCTTTACCATATATGCAACGAGGAGAAAAACCTTGGATAGAGTTTATGGAAGAAATATTTGGACCTGATAATTATTTTGTTCACTTTAATAGACAAGTAGGAGTTGCAGATGCTATTTTGGATGAAAACAAATCTCAATTTCTTGGTAATTTGTTCCGAAAAAATGTACCACTTACAATGCCTGAACCAGGTATGACGATGATTAATCTTGCAAAAGCAGAGAAACCCCTAGGAGACCCTATAATGAGTGAAAGTGAATTGGCTGTTTATGTTTCTGCTTTTGAAACATCAGGATTTAAAGGAGGTATAAATTGGTATAGAAACCTTGACCAAAATTGGCATTTACTAGCCGATGTATACCCGATTATACAACATCCCACACTTATGATATACGGTGAACAGGATATTATTCCTAAGTCGGAAAACTTAACAGATTTTGTACCTAATGCAGAAGTGGTTAGTTTAGATTGTGGGCATTGTATCCAACAAGAAAAACCTGAAGAAACTAATAAAGCCATATTAAAATGGTTGGAACAACATAATGAATAAGAAGGAAATAGAAACATATTATCCTAAAAGTCAAACAGATTGGAGAAACTGGTTAGAGGTAAATCACCAGTTGAAACAGTCTGTTTGGCTTGTTTTTTATAAAAAATCAACAAAAGTGGCTTCTATTAGTTGGAGTGAAGCAGTTGATGAAGCAATTTGTTTTGGGTGGATAGATAGTACTAAAAAAACAATTGATGCAGAAAGGTACATCCAATATTTTAGCAAAAGAAAACCTAACAGTATTTGGTCTAAGGTTAATAAAGATAAAGTAGAATATTTAACTTCAAAAAAACTTATTCGAGAAGCTGGCTATAAAGCTATTGAAATGGCAAAGGAAAATGGTTCGTGGTTTATACTAGATGATGTAGAAGCACTAATTCTTCCTGAAAATTTAAAAAAAGAATTTGACAAAAGAGAGGGAGCTATAGAATATTACGAGAGTTTAAGTAAATCAGCAAAGAAAATTCTATTAAGTTGGATTGTATTAGCTAAAAGAGATGAAACTAAACAAAAACGAATTATTGAAATAGCAGAAAATGCTAGTAGAAACACCAAACCAAAACAATTCCGATAAAATAAAAAAAGCTTACAAGAATACATAAAAAACATAGAGCGTTTGGAACTTGACTATAAAATGGTAGAATAGGCAAAAATTAAATCATTAGAATTTTGTCTTAATTCTCAAAACGAAAAAAGCGCTTAACTCCTACCCTAAATTTGATAAGCTACACATTAGACAGAACCTTAAATTATAGAGTCTGATCTTTAACTTGTGTAAACCATGCCCCTTAAATAACACAGTATCAGTATATTAATATTTAGCTGAGATACCGAAATATAGTCCGAAAAAAAATATTCGCACGGGAAGTATTTTTAGTTGACTAAATTAGTAGGATCAATAGGATTTACGAGTATTGGCGCACATCTGAACGCGCAGAACCAATGCTTGTCCGAAAAAAATTCTACACCTAAAACGGAATAGCAGCTTAGAAGAAAATTGAATAGTTTGCGTATATTTACTACAATCTTAGAGTAAGTGCAATTTTACCAAGGTTATAAGAGATTAAATGAAAAACTTTTGTGAGGTTAAAAACATTGTAAGATCTCTTTAAAACATCAAAAAACCACTAACACCAATATGAAAAAAATGAATCTTTTAACGTATATCCTAATACTATCAACCACCATAGTTTTAGGACAAACTAATTGTGTAGAACTTGAAGCAGATAATGCCAGCCTCAAATCGGAATTAATAACTAAAGATGGCATAATAACCACTCAAAATGTTACGATTGATCAGCAAAAGAAAGAAATTCTCTATTATAAAGAAACCTTAGCATTGATCAATTCAAAAATAACTACAGAAAACAAAGAGGTAACCTTCAAAATTAATTCTGTTACCGGAAATTCAGATACTGGAACCGTAATGATTGAAGGAATTTTAATAAACAATGGTGTTTTAAGGTCTATTCAAGGACATAAAGCAAACGCTTTTGATCCGAAAGGTAACGGGATAATGTCCTATAAAATGACCGTGGGTAATGAAACAAGAATCGCAAAATTACTAAAGGATATACCCGCCAAATTTACAGTTGAACTTAACGAAATAGTCTCTGGAACACCCATAATTACCGCTTTAGTAATTGATTTTTATTCCAACGTTGGTTACAAAAAAGATGCCCTCAATATAGTTTTTAAAAACCTAAATGTGAATTGGGAATAAAATAGCATTGCCTTAATTAATTCAATGATAGAAAAGGCATTACGAAATAGTAAAAAGTTCTGTGCTCCCCTATTCTTGGCTCGAGAAGTTTATGAAATCGCAGATAATTAGTTGAAGTATTCCATTTTCACCTTGCAACAAAAAATTAGAAATAGACAAAAAAGCTTTAGCTTCGTGCCTAAACCTTGCAGGATGCAGGCGGAAACAAAAAATTCCCTACTACTGCCGCACTTATACTGGTGAAGACATTAAAAAGATATTCAACTTGCACGTAGCGCTAAAAAAAACAAGAATACAATGTTACAAATGCATGAGGCCCTCAAGCACCTGTATTTGTGAACACATTAATTCATTCCATACCAAGACTCGATTTATCATTCTTATGCACCCGAAAGAGTACAAAAAAGAGAAAAACGGAACGGGGCATATGACAAATCTTCAACTTGAGAATTCAGAAATTATAGTGGGTGTAGATTTCACCAATAACATTCGTGTAAATGAACTTCTGAATCAAGAAAATAGCACTTCCTTCTTACTTTATCCGGGAAAAGATAATTTCAATTTATCGCTAAGAGATAGTTCCGAAATCAATTCTACTATGGGAGCTCATCCAATCATTTTCCTTATCGATGGTACCTGGCCCTGTGCTCGTAAAATACTTAAATTAAGTAAGAACCTACAAAAACTAAAAAGAGTAAGTTTTGATAATGAGATAAAATCAAAATTTATTATCAAGCAGCAGCCAGAATCGCTATGTCTAAGCACTATCGAATCTGTCTATACGGTCCTGAATTTACTTAAGGAAGGTAATTTAGAACAATGCGACACGAAAAATTTCCTTATTCCATTTGAAAAAATGATTGCATATCAGCTAGAATATATGATAAATCCAAAGAGTAAAAACTATGTTGCAACTGCAAGCAAAATAGTTATTGCTAAGGATCTCTACAAGAAGAACACGGAGAGGAATATTATTTTTGAGCAAGAATAACCATGTATTCTATAGCACTAAAGAATATCAAAATAAATTAACCATTGGCAAGTTATGCTAGCGGAGAGAAACATCGTTTACCAATTATACCGATTCCAGCGCATCGTTTAGAATGCTAGACGATTATACGGCAATAGGTTACGGGTACTGTTCGTAACTATTTAATTACCCAGGCCTTGAAATTTATACCGCCAGAGGTAAAGGCGGCCAATATTGATGGTTAAACCCGAAATAAATGCAGTTGTTGTAATTATTCAAGAATGGAATTTAAAGATAGAGTTTAACATCGAGAATAATCTGTTGTGTAATCTATTAGCCCTATTATTTAAGGATGAAACTGCTATACATGATACTGCCCTTAAATAATGTAGTGTTTCGTGTATGGCTCAAATTTCACTTCCTCTATGTAAATAACTGAAATTTAATAATTTACAGCTTACAACCTATTAAAGACTGCTCTATTTCCTGTTATCATTTACCAATTTCCAAGGCCTACTATAAACATTTGCAAACTGAAATATCTACTTCAACTAAAATAGAAGAGAAACCAAATATTTCCAAATCAGTTTCATACCTCCTCATATACGCAGCAATTTTATTATGATCTGCATCAAAACTCCCATAAAAAGAGATAAATGACGTATAGCTTTGTGAAAACACAATGCGCTAAAGTGTTAATTATAAAACGATTACAATTAATACAGCACCAGTGAATTAAATTTAAAATTGTTTCGCGAGCGTGTATGGAACGTTTGCTGTTACCTCTGTAGGTTTCATACTTAGGCGTTTTTTGCCTTATAGCACATATGACCTTTGCATTTCCGCTTAAGAAAAAATACATATGACTAATCTACTTAAAAACAGTATTATGGGAACTAAACAAATTACTTTCACCGTTACTTTATTATGGGCCTTTCTTGCTCAGGCACAATCTGAGATAGCCTTTCCCATTTCCGTGGGCATGAAGCCCGAGAGTATTACAAAAGGCTTTCACGACAATTATTATGTCACTGTAATGAATGCAAAAGAACCAGGCGATGGCGAATTGGTGGAGGTCTCCAAGAACGGTATTAAGGTTTTTGCAAAAGGTTTTGATGAACCTAAAGGAATTGTTTTCCTCAATGGGTATTTGTATTTCTCTGATGTTACTCGAATCTGGAAAGTGGATAATGAAGGAAAGGCCAGTATTTTTGTTGATAAAGCCGACTTCCCTAAGCCTGTTCTCTATTTAAATGATGTCTCATTAGATGGCAAAGGAAACGGAATCTTTATTGCCGATATGGGAGCTACCGAATACATGCGGGACGCCAATAACAATTTATGGCCGCTAGACAGTGAGGAAGCAAAAAAGATTCCATCCTTAGGGCGTATTTATCATGTAGATTTAGAAGGGCATATCACTATACAACAAGATACTTCTCCCCTAATGTTAAACCCCAATGGTGTAGGTGTAGATAACAATGGGAATATTATGGTTGCTGCTTTTTTTAAAGGAAATTTTCTAGTGACAAAAGATGGTGTACTCACCCCACTAAAAGGCCAATTTAGAGGAGCTGATGCTGTAGAACAAGATAGTAAAGGCAACTATTATGTAAGCAGTTGGGTCTCTGGAAAAGTTTGGAAAATAGACCCAAAAACAGAAGCGTCTACCCTGCTTATAGAAGGACTAGCATCTGCCGCAGATTTTTATCTTGAAGAGGATAAAGACAGATTATTAGTCCCCGATATGATGACAGGTAAAATACATGCAGTACCACTGAAAAACTAGTTTTACAATAAGCTTTTACCACTGACTCTATTAAGACTACAGCACAGAAATTAAAGATTTTTATTGGCACGTTGTGATTCCTCCAAATTATTTTAGCCTGTTCACGATGGAGTAATCTGGAGGAGTTAGCACCATGCTTAGTAGCTTACTTTAGACGTATTGCCCAGCTTTTGCTCTACAATCGGGTATAAATCGTAGGTAGGATAAATTTCAGATCGAAAAGCTTTCCACGCGCTTCTTTCTATGGCTAAATTTACATCTTTAAGTTTTGAGGTGGGCAACTCCAGCACCACCATTTGGCCTATCCCCATGACTACAAACCAATTGACCACAGAAACACCTTCTGGAGGGAAATTTTTATAAAAACCTTGCTCGTTCCTAATAGCTTCTATCTCGTTTAGGTTCATAGACTGATTGTGCTTCAAGAAAATAGTCAATAGTAATTTCTCTGTTTCTACGTTCTTTAAATCCTCCTTAGCAGAAGATTGCGCAGTCAAGATATTAGTTACACATAGCATCGCGAATGCAGCAAAAAATATAGTTTTCATGAGTTGTATGTATTTAAATGATTTTTATTAATAAGCCGTTTATTTTAGTATTTCTAACATTATCTCTTTTACCAATATCAGCTTTTTTGTCACGGGTATACAAAAAGAGATGTTGGGTTTTATCATGATAGCGGAGTTCTTTTATGAAGGAATTCCATTTTTATGTAAAAACATAAGGCTATCCATTTTATGGCATTTCTTTAAGAAAATCTCAAAGAGCTCCTTATGCTTCGAAGGTAAATAGTTCACCATGCAGACACTATAATAAATTACGCATTGTATAGCACCCATGTGGCATTCCTCCGCCTCTATGAACACTTACTTTGACTGTATTGAAAATTATACACCCACAGGCGCAGATAGCTACATGGATCACTCCATCTCTAAAACCCATTGCGATGGCTTCCAAGGAGCATAATTGCCCATTTGCAACACCCGTTGCAATCATAGCTTCAAAGCTTATAGTCATACACCTGCAACTCAATTAAATTTACTTCTACAAGATTTAAAGGATGAATTACAATTTTAGTTTATATCGGTTTGCACATAAAACCGTAGTACTGCTTCTCTTCATAAGTGCAAATGCTGTTTTCTCACAAATGCAGATTCCCAAACAATCAGATAGATTACAACAGTATCTAGGGTTCTGGGTTAGTTCAATTCATTATAAGACCGATAGTGTGGCCAACCTACCGCTAATAAAAATGAACAATTATCCTAAAATAGATCATTCCGGAATGTCGGTTGATGTACTTCAACACAATGGAACATCGTACAAGCATACCTTAACAGAACTTATTGGGCACGACACCAAGACCGATTCAATTTTTGCATTGGGCAAAAGTGCCCAAGGTGAAATGTTTCTTGGTAAAGGTGGGTTTACTAGCGACACAGACTGGATAATGAAAGACCGGGACTTTACAGGCAAAGAAACCATGACCGTTAGTTTTGATTTTAAAAATCAGACTGATGTGTGCTTAAAGGGTGTAAATCCGCAGAACGAAGTCCTTTGGCAAACACGCTACATTAAAAAAAATCCGAAGCATAAAAATATAGGCATTCAGTTGGTTTCGGTACATGAAGAAATGCAGAAGAATCCTAAAGAGACTTTGAAATATCTTGATCGAATGGGCTATAGCTATATAGAAACTTTCGTTTATAAAGATCGCTCTTTTTATGGCCTATCTCCTTTGGCTTTCAAAAAACTGGTCGCAGATAACCACCTGAAATTTACGGGCTCTATGACATTCTATGACCTCCCAACTAATGACCATCAAGCTTGGAAAAAAGCTATGAATTGGTGGAAGGAATGCATCGAAGACCACAAACAAGCCGGTGTGGAATACCTCACTATATCCAACAATCAGCTTAAAGAAATTAAGACCCTTTCAGAACTAAAAAAGTACGCTGAATACTACACCGCTATTGGAAAACTATGCAAAGAAAGAGGCATCAGATTCGCCTACCACAACCATTCCGATGAATTTAAAACGGTAGAAAACGAAGTTATTTACGATTACCTTTTAAAGAACACTGACCCGGAATATGTTAGTTTTCAAGCCGACTTGTATTGGATGCATTTTTCACAGATAAACCCCATTGACTATTTTAAAAAATACAAGAACCGGTTTATAAGCTGGCATGTAAAAGATTACAAAGAACTTGGGCAGAGTGGCAAAATGGATTTTGAGCTCTACTTTGAATATGCAGAAACGGCGGGTGTCAAATATATTGTAGCAGAAGTAGAAGCTTACAATTATCCCGTATGGTATAGCATCAATGCTGCTTGGAACTATTTATACTTTAACCTATTATAACCTTCTACTCTTAACACATAGATCTTATGAACACAAGAATTTTATCATTAACCTGTTTTATCATTTTTACCTGTAACCAAATGGCTTTTTCTCAAGACCAATTTAAGGTATTGCTATTCACCGTTCAAGATACGTGGCATTATGAGTGCATTCCCACTGCGGTAGCTGCTTTCCATCAAATGGCTACAGAACATCAATTTAAATTTGATTGGACGCAAAGTCCTGAAGATCTTGCCTTAAAACTACCCTCTTATGATGTGGTTGTCTTTTTAAATGCTGATGCTGATGTCTTAACGGAGGACCAGCTTGATGTGCTAAAAACGCATCTCCATAACGGCAAAGGTTTTGTAGGAGTCCATTCAACTTCCGATAGTAAAATTAGAAACCTTTGGTTTGATAATCTTGTAGGCGGAGTTTTCAAAGACCACCCTCAATTTCAAGCAGCGGTACTCACAAATCATGACGTGGATTTCCCCTCCAATATGCACTTACCAGAAAAATGGCTGTGGAGCGAAGAATGGTATAATTTTGAGCTTTTAAAATCAGAACATATTAAAGTACTCCTTTCCGTAGATGAAAACACGTATGATTATCAAAAAGGATATGATGAAATACCGCTTTTAGGTATGGGTAAAAACCATCCTATTGCGTGGTATCAATTTTATGAAGGAGGACGTTCTTTCTATACTACTCTCGGACATAAACCAGAAGCTTTCCATAATCAAACGTATTTAGACCATTTATTTGGTGGTATCTATTGGGCTGCGAATGGCGAGAAAAAATAAATCTTTTATTGACAGAGCGCTATGGTATAAATTTAATGGTCGGTATAGTACTATTTCCAGAAACAGCCCCTTTTTTTCATTAAACAAATCATCACTATAAATCAAAAACAACACCTATGCTAGCAGGACATTATACCACCGCATTAATCGCAAACCAAAAATTTCCAAAAGGGAGTTTACTCTATTTTTTAATAGCCTCGCAATTACAAGATTTATTGTGGTTCACATTTCATATAGTAGGCTTGGAACCTACTAGGCCCAGTGATGTACTAGATACTACGTTAAGTAATATGACGGTAGATATGTTGTATAGTCACGATTTGCTCCCTCAAATATTTTGGTTGCTTTTCATCTTTCTCGTCGGTAAAATTTTATTTAAAAGCACCAAAATTGGTGTTGTAGGTGCGGCATTAGTCGCTATACACTTTATTTTAGATTTCTTTTCAGGTCACCCACATCATGTATTTGGAGCAGAAACTCCAGAGGTGGCTTTAGGACTTTATGCTACAAATGTTTACGTAGCTATAGCGATAGAAGCAGTTTTCTGTATTTTTATCCTGAGTTATTTCTTTAAACAAGAGGCACAAAGAGGAGTTCAACGTACTTCTAAAAACAAAGCTTCAATTATAGGCTTATTTGTATTTGGCATCATTTTTATGCTATCAATTGCAACAACTTCATTTAGAGAATTACTTCATATACCAGATTTTAATTTGGGCTTCAATTCAAACATACCTACTTTAATAGCGACCTACCTAGGAATGATTTTGTATCTATATTATTTCGTGCCGAAGTTCCACCTTGATGAAAATGATTTTTAAGTGAGCGTCATTATTTTTAAAATATCCAATTAGGTCTAATATATCTTGAAACGTTAAGATCATATGCATGTATATTGTCAGTGCTTAAAGTGAATATCTAATCTTCACTCCGCCAAACCAGTTTCTTGGCATTCCGGGATAATAATAACGAGGTTCAGCGCCTCCAAAACCTACTGCGTTTATGAGTATTGAAGAAGCATAGGCTTGGTCTGTAAAATTATTTATACCTACATTAACTCCTATAGAAAGTTGATCTGTAATATAATTTTTATAAGACAACTGGCTATTAAAAATAGTATACGCATCAGAGTATAGCGTATTTGCATCATTAAGGGGCATGTCACCTATATGAAGAACATTTGCATTGAAACTAAAATTCTTAAGTTCAAAACGTACTCCCCCATTCACTTTGCTATTGGGTACGCCAGTAAGGTCGTTACCTGAATAATCAGTTGTTCTATCTACAAAATCAATAAATCTATTTTGTGAAATTTCAGCATTGACATATGGCGAGATACTCCATCCATCCATTATTTTGTGGATGTAAGAAATAGCAAGTTCCATACCTTTATGTTCTGTTTTCCCTGCATTTCTACCTATATACTGATCATCACCCACACGCTCTGCCACCAATAAATTATTTATATCTAGTAAATAAGCCGAAAACTGAAGATGTAGCGCACGATTAAATACATTTACTTCACTGCCTATTTCATAATTAAAACCTGTTTCTGGACCCAGTTCTGGATTAATGACGCCTTCTGGAGTTAAGGTTTCTTCAATAGACGGGTAGTTAAACCCACGGCTTACATTTACATAAGCTTTCATATTCGGCGTTAGTTGATATAGTACGTTTAGGTTGGGAGCAAAAATAGGATCAAAATTACGATCAGCATCTTTATTATTCATACCTGAATTAAGCACGTCTTTAAAGTCATAATTTGTTTTATTGATATTTACACCTAACTGCGCTTTTAATTTACCAGTGACTGGTACCGTTATTGTAGCAAAAACATTTAAGTTATTTCGGTTTTCTATGTTGTCACTAAGCAGTGAACCTTCTAAACTACCACCGCCCTCATTATCCTCGTACAAATTCTCTTTAGTTTTCCAATTGTATTGATCCTTATAAAATTCACCTCCAAAACTTAAACTTGCTTCTGTGTCCCAAAAATTAAAATCCTTAGCAAAAAGTGTCCGCATCCCATAACCATTAGTGAATTCGTCAAGTATATTAAAGGGTCTTGGTTCATAATGATCTAAGTAGTTGTAATATACAGCCGTAGTGTTACTGAAATTTTCAGAAAATAGATGCGTATAGGTTATTCCTGCAAGCAATTGCTTATTATCTTCATAACCTTGAGATGCGCCCCAGGTATATGCTGCTTGGGTAGGATCTTCTTCAAAGGCAGTTTTACTAATAGAACTCGGAATTTGAGCGTTATAATCTATATAATTAAACAATACGCCAACTTCATTTTTTTCATCAAAAGAATAGGTAGAATTTAAAAAAACAGTACTCCGCTCATACCTACTATTATCTCGAAAACCATCAAACTCCATATGGTCATAATTCAGATTGAATGTCGAGTTATTATCTGCGGTAGCCACAGATACACTATTTTTCATCAAACCATAACTTCCAAAGGTATTACTGGATTTTAGATAGGTCTCTCCGGCTGAAGCTTGTTTTGAATTCAGCAACAAAGTTCCACCAAGATTAGTTCCGTATTGTGTTGTCTTGGGGCCTTTCACTATTTCCATATCTGAAATATCCTCTGAATTGTACGCATCAATAGCTGTAGCTCCTGTACCATTTGTGATGGGAATACCATTAAAATAAGCTCTTATCTTATTAGTTCCATACAAGGTGCGCGATCCTACACCACGAATTACGATTCTGTTCGTATTTAAGGCACCGCTTTGTATATAAACTCCGGGGGTTTCATTGATGGCTGAAACCAAATCAACGGGACTATATTGATCTAATTTAACTGCTGTTATTCTAGAGCTTGGAATAATAATCCTACTTTGCTTTTGGTAGGTTGATGAAATAATGACTTCGTTAAGTAACTGCGTACCTTCTAAAACAGAAAGTTGAAACACGCTATTATCACTTGATACTACAAATTTTCTACTAGAATAACTTGGATGCTGAAGTTCTATTTTAAAAGGTAACTTCACTGTTTCTTCAATGATAAAAACACCATTTTCATCTGTGGTAGCAATTATTTTAGAATCCCTTAAAATGGCCACTTGTGAAATTGGGATATCTTTTTCGTCAATGACACGACCATTAATATTTTGAGCATATATTTTGTTGATGGTAGCTATTATAAAAATAGCCACCATCATTAATTGTACTGGTGAAAATTTCATAAGATGGTAAAGTTGATGGTCAGGAACTAATTGCTATAACTTACTTTCCAGATGGTATTTCCAGAATCGTCATTTACTAATAAATCTCCGGTTGGAGTTACGGTAACACAAACAGGCCTTCCGTATACTTCGGTATCACTATTTTCAGCAATAAATCCGGTAAGAAAGTCTTCAGGTTCCGAGACTGGTTTGCCCTCTTTAAAAGGAATAAAAACTACGCGATATCCAGAAAGTTCAGAGCGATTCCAAGAACCATGTTGTCCTACAAATACACCGTTCTTATATTTTTCAGGAAAACTATCTTGATCATAAAATGTTAAACCTAAAGAAGCAGTATGTGAGCCTACAGACACATCTGGCACAATTGTTTTTGCCACTAACTCTGGCGCAGCACCTTTTAATCTAGGGTCTGGAATATCACCATAGTATGCATAAGGCCAACCATAAAAACCACCTTGTTTTACACTAGTTACATAATCGGGAACTAAATTATCTCCAATTTTATCACGCTCATTCACAGCAGTCCATAGCTCACCATTTACAGGATTCCAATCCATTCCTACTGGATTTCTGAGTCCGCTAGCATATACTTTTTCATTTCCTCCATCTAAATCGACCTCTAAAATATTGGCACGGCGTACCTCTTCTTCCATTCCATATTCTGCAACATTACTTGCAGAACCTACTGAAATATAGATTTTATCTTCGGCTTTATTGGTAATTATATTTCGTGTCCAGTGATTATTGTACCCTCCTGCTGGAAGCGCTACAATTTTTTCTCCCTCAGATGGGTTTAATTTAGTCTGCCCGGCTTCGTAAGGATATTTATATAAACCATCTGTGTTAGCCACATAAAAATGATTTCTTATGATTAACATTCCTAGCGGCTGCTTTAGTTCTTCAAGAAACACTTCTCGCATTTCAATAGTACCATCATTATTAGCATCTCTTAATAGCGTAATTCGTCCAGCACTATTTTTGGTATTGGCCTCACATACAAATATATCTCCATTAGGACCAATATAAGTCCACCGAGGGTTTTGGAATCCGTCTGCAAATTTCGTCACTTCAAAACCTTCTGGAGCTGTTGGCATCTTACCTGCAGGCCAAGCTACAAGTTTGTTTTGTTTTCGCACAGATTCTGTTGCATATGGTTTTGGTAAAATAAGCTCACCAATGGCAGTTTGCACCGTATCTGCTGGTTGTTGAGAAATCATTGCTTTCACATCTTCCGGTACTTCTATTTTATTTTTTTCTTTAGACTTACAACCAAAAAAAACTGTTGTAATTGCGACAGTTAATAGGGTAATAGTTTTCTTCATAATTAAAATTTTTATGAAAATATAAGATTCATCAGATGCTTTCTAACGCAATCGATTTTTTATTTAACATAAATAAAAAGTGATGAAATATCTTAAAAATAACTACTTCACTTCATGCGAAATCGCCCACGGTAAATGGAGAAAAAACACCCACTTCTGGTGTTTGAAACAAAGAACATTTAGGAAGATTTAAAAACATATTAATGGGGATGCCTTATAATCCCCTGAATAATACCGTGACAGACTGAAAGTCTGTAGCTTGTTGGATAGACTTTGATCTAAGCTTAAGACCATAATTAAATGATAGAAAATACCAACACTTTTTATATCTTTAGGATTAGTAAAGATGATTAAAATTAACAAACGCTATACATTCCTTAAAAAGAGAACGTTGCTTTTGCCTTTTGATAGTATTTTATGAATCTCATACTATAAAAACCCAACTGACAAATGCAGCATTCCCCCTCCAATACATTCTTTGCCATAGTATTTTTTGTACTTATGGCACTGAAGCTAAATGCGCAGTCTAAGAATCAATTTTTAGAAAAAGTTGGAATTGAGAATGGCCTATCTTCCAATTACCCTACTTGTGTTATTGAAGACTCTAGAGGGTTTATTTGGATAGGCTCTAACAACGGTTTGAACCGTTACGACGGATATCAATCTAAAATTTTTAAATATGACCCAAACGATAGTAATACCATATCTGAAAATTGGATAACGAGTCTCCTAGAAGATAAAGAAGGTAATATATGGATTGGTACAGAAGGTGGCGGATTAAATCATTACAATACAACTACCGATGTCATTACGAGATTCACTCATAAAAAAAATGATTCAACATCGATTAGTAGCAACGTAGTGCATCGCATATACGAGGATAGCCAGTCGAGATTGTGGTTAGGTACAAAAAATGGTTTGAATTTATTGGATCGTGATAAGCTAACCTTTCAACATTGGATTCAACCCAATGAATGCCAACATTGTGAATTTTCTCTGAAAGCGATTACAGAGGATGAGAAAGGCAACCTTTGGATTGGAGATGAGTTTCAAGGTTTGTATTATTTTATGCCTACAAGCGGTAAGTTTTCCAGACCCCATTTAAGCTCCCCCAATAATAACTTGCTCCCTTCAAAATTCATAAACGATCTGTATTTTTCAAAAGGAATGCTATGGATAGGTACTGACAATGGTTTGGCTATAATAAACACAAAAACTGAACCATTTTCAGAGATGACATTAGATGGCAAACATAAAAATGCTGTTAGCACAATGTGCATCTGGAAAATTTATAATGACCATAATGGAAGTATTTGGTTATGCACAAATGGAAATGGTTTAATAAATTATAATATAGCAACTCACGAAACCACTATTTATAAAGCCGATGGCAACTCCGCCTATAAAATTGGTAGCAATTCCATCGAAGATGTACTCGTAGATAAATCCAGAAATATTTGGATGGCCACGACAGGCAACGGGTTAAATAAATTTAATTTAAAAAACTTAAATTTTCATCATTGGGAGAAAGATAACGACGATCGTAATTCGTTAGTAAATAATAATGTCCGGGCCATGTTACAAGACCTAGACGGCACTATATGGATAGGGACCAACAATGGCCTTAGCAGGTTTAATCCTAAGTCTAAGCGGTATCGAAATTATATAAAGGATTTTAATTACAGAGCTGATGTAAATACTACAAAAATCCGTGCAATTTATCGTTCTCAAAATAATACCATATGGGTAGGTACCCAAAGTGGTGGACTCTATACCTACGATCAAAAACTCGATAAATTTAGCTTAGCACTAGGGTTTGCTGATAGCCAGTTGGCCACTAAAATAGGACACATTCAAAGTATTTATGAGCTTGAAGCTGGCCAATTATTAATTGGAACCGTAGGAGCTGGTCTGATTACTTACAATACCAACACGGGCGACCTTGAGCGTATCTATACCAATAGTGACCCCAATACCTTCTTATTTAATTTAGATGTAAAATGCATGCTAAAAGCCACTGATTCAGAAGTATATATTGGTAGTGACAGCGGCTTACTTTTGTTAAATATGAATACGCTTAACTTTAAATCTTACCAATTTGAAGAGGGTTGTACCAACTGTATCATAGGAAACAAAATTCGGTCTCTATACCGTGATAAGTACAATAAACTATGGATCGGAACTAGAAGTGGCTTAGCGCTTTTGGATCTAGAAACTAAAAAATTCGAACATTATAGCATCGAAAACGGATTACCTAGCAATATTATCTTTGGAATCCTTCCAGGTAGTGATGGGAACGTGTGGCTTACAACACCAAACGGACTGTCCAAAACAGATCCTCGCAAGATACAGTTCAAAAATATTACTATACCCGGAAACAATATTTTAGACATGGGAGGTCATTCCGAAGGATTAAATGGAAACCTAATTGTAGGAGGCACCTCTGGGTTCACCATTTTTAATCCAAGTGATATAAAAAGTAATCCATACATTCCTACTGTTGTTTTTACAGATGTAAAGATCAATAATGAATCTATGTCATTTGATCAAAGCATTTCCGAATTGAAAAGCATAGACTTATCTCATAACCAAAACAATATCACATTTGAATTTTCAGCCTTAGAATTCACCAATTCACAGTTTAATAAATACAAATACAAATTAGAAGGATTTAATGATCAATGGATTGCCTATGGCAACAAACACGATTTGACTTTTACCAACTTAGATCCTAAAACGTATGTACTAAAAATAAAGGGTTCAAATAATGAAGGCGTTTGGAATGAAAATGAAACCTCACTAACCATTACTATTAGTCCGCCTTGGTATAAAACATTATGGTTTAGAATACTTAGTCTTTTACTCATTATAGGATCACTTTTTACCTTTTATTATTTACGGATCAAAAGATTGAATAGAACAAAAACCATGCTTCAAAATGAGGTAACCAAGCAAACTAAGGAATTAGTACGTAACAATAAAAAGCTAGAAGAATTAGACAGGGAAAAAGATGGAATCATCGGGATTATGGCCCATGATCTCCGCAGTCCTCTTAACAATATTCATGGACTTACCCAATTACTAGAGAGTAATGAAAATTTGGATGAAGAGCAAAAAACATATCTAAAATACATTAATAAGTCTGTAAACAGTGGCAATAGTTTAATCACCGATTTACTGTTTATGAGTAACGTTAATCACCCAGAAAAGACAATTGAATTAGCAGATATAGAGCTTTCCGAGTTTATTGATGAATGGGAAAAAAGTTATATCACTCGATTAGACAAAAAGGAACAAAAACTTAGAAAATTTATTGATAATAAACCATTGATAATTCATGCAGACCAAAAATTAGTAACCCGTATTTTTGATAACCTAATGACCAACGCCATAAAATTTTCAGATAAAGGTAGTATCATTGATTTATCAGTGAATTCAAGCAATGGTCTTATCCATATTTCATTTAAGGATTATGGTCCTGGTATGTCTGAAATTGATAAAAAAAGAGCCTTTAAAATGTTTCAAAAACTCTCTGCACAGCCAACAGATGGAGAAAGTTCTCACGGATTGGGTTTAGCAATTGTTAAAACGCTAGTTGAAAAACTAGAAGGGTCTATTAAAATACAAAGCACATTGGGGCAAGGCACAGCGTTTAACATCAGTTTACCTGAAAAATGAATATAGCGCACCCTAGGTTCCGTTGAAACTATAGATAGACCGCTTAAATAAAGTAGGCAATAGGGTGCTCCACAACATAGTCGTAATTAAGCTTGGTTTTATAATTAAAAAATAACGGATATTTATTATGTGCGGCATAACTTTTGTGGCCTATTTATTTTGTTGAAACACCTGTATGCGGAAACGAGTAAACCTTTTCCTACTACACCACCACTTGTTAATCCTTTTTCACATAATTTAAACGACCACACCCATGAGACACTTCTATTTTAAATTCTTCATTATTTTGTTTTTACCATTTGCCATACATGCTCAAACCCTAGATACACTCGTAGATGTTGGAGGTTACCGTATGCATTTCAAAATAATAAAAGGAGAAGGAACTCCAATTCTTTTTGATGCCGGAGCAGGTAATGATGGTTCTGTATGGGACCACCTATTAGAAAAAATTCATGAGGTTACAGGCACCACATTAATTACTTATGACCGATCAGGGTTTGGTAAAAGTGACGTAAATCCAACGTTAAAAAATGATTCAGATTTTGGTATACTCAACGGAATTAAAGAACTAGAGACAGGCCTTTCTAAGCTGGGTTATAACAAGGACCTTATTCTAGTTCCTCATTCCTATGGCGGATTTTATACAACGCTTTACGCATCCCGTCACCCGAACGACGTAAAATATATTGTACGGATAGACGCCAATTTAGTGGGGGTGTATACGGACGATGTACTCCAAATAATGAATGAAGATGAAATTCCGCCAAAAACTCCTGAAACCTTAGGCATCCATTACTTGGTAAAGAACTATGCTGAAACGGTTAAACTATTACGCACCATAGATTTTCCTTCAAATATCCCTGTAATAGATATTACTTCTCCAATTAATAGAGGCTACCCTGACGAGTATTGGGTACTAATAAATAAAGTCCATAAAGATTTTGTAAATGCAGCATCCAATAGAGTTGAACTTATCGCAGAAGGAAGTGGTCATTATATATTTGAGGATAACCCAGGCTTAGTTATTAATGCGATTATTAAAGCATACGCACAAACGTTAAATGAGAACGATAAAAAAGTACTGTTAGAAAAAGCATTGGATAATGCCATTGTGTTAGCTATTGCTGCTAAAAAGACAGAAACAGAAAATAAGCATTCAGAAAGTGATTTGAATGATTGGGCCTATACGTTTTTGAGAAATGAAGAATCAGAAAAGGCATTAGCAATTTTTAAATTAAATACCATGTTATTTCCAGATAGTTTTAATGCTTTTGATAGTTATGGCGAAGCTTTATTGCTTTCCAATAATAAGCCAGAAGCTATTAAAATGTACGAGAAATCTATTGAATTGAATCCAGAAAATGAAAACGGAAAAGCAGCCTTATTGAAAATAAACCAAGAATAACAACCTATCGCATTACTAATAAATCAACCAAAAATGAAATACGCTTATAGAATACTACTTCTATTTTTAATCTGTTCTTGTGGAGACCAGCAATCTCCCCAGAAAACAGAAACAACTGAGACCCTGACTACAGAAGCAGATGAGACACAATCTCAAGGAAGTACCTTCCTAAAGATTCTAGGAACGATTCAAGATGCTGGTTCTCCTCATATTGGTTGCAAAAAGGACTGTTGTAAAGACTTATTTGATCATCCAGACAAGAATAGACAAGTAGTTGCCTTAGGCTTGGTTGATAATGACCATGGTAAAAAATACTTATTTGAAGCTACTCCTGATATCACAAGACAAATGAAAGCCTTGGTAAAAGATGAAATTCTAAATAAAAACGAGATGGTAGACGGAATTTTCTTAACCCATGCGCATATTGGTCATTACGCAGGATTAATGTATTTAGGTAAAGAAGCTACCAATGCAAAGAATATTCCTGTATTTGCTATGCCTAGAATGAAGAAATATCTAGAAACCAATGGCCCTTGGAGTCAGCTTGTTTTAAATAACAATATTAAATTGACTCCCATTGAAAATGAACAATCAATTTCTCTTTCTCAAAATCTAACAGTGACTCCCTTTTTAGTACCCCACCGAGATGAATATTCTGAAACCGTTGGTTATAAGATTCAAGGACCTAATAAAACCGCATTATTCATACCAGACATAGATAAATGGAATAAGTGGGATAAAAATATTGTTGCAGAAATTAAAAAAGTAGATTATGCCTTTTTAGATGCTACATTTTATAGCGGAAAAGAAATAGACAATCGTGATATTTCTCAAATCCCACATCCTTTTATTATTGAAAGTCTTGAGCGTTTTAAAGCATTGGATACTTTGGAAAGAAATAAAGTGATTTTTATTCATTTTAATCATACCAATCCGGCCATTAGCTTAGATAGTAAGGAGGCAAAGAATATTTTAGATCAAGGATTTAACATTGCAAGGATTAATGACGTATACCGCTTATAACTATTGGCTTTGGTAAGCACTAGGAAATAAACTAATCATCATACTGCAATGAATTTTTCGTACTTGCGTTTAGATATAATTAAGGCATAGAAAAATCATATGAGAATAATATCCTACTCACAAAAAAGAATAGTTCATGATGTTGAAATACACTTCAAAGAAGTAATTGAAAAATATAATTTTTCAGTGAATCAACATTTGGCTGTAAAATTAAATAAATCAGAAAATTTCAATGTTTTCTTGGAAAACGACTACCTGGTTATTTGTCTTGACTTTGATGAATCTTATTCGTTTTTAAATATCAATTTTCAGTTTTATTTCAAAATTGATTCCGAGTTCAAAGAAATTGAAAAAAATGCGCTCCACTCCCTTTTACATATTGATGATAATGCTTTCATAAAATGGACGACAGCCTACAATGATTCTAACCAAAACTCCATACAAAAAGAATATAAAGAGGGCTTATATGAGTTACAATTGACCAATGATTTATTTATTACATTTTATACTAATTTACTTGATGGCTCTCTAAGTTATTACAACTATTCAAGTTTTAATTATAAGCCTAAAAATTGGTTTCTACTTTATTTTAGTACCAGGCTACTAACAGCTGCTTCTTTCCTTATAGCCCTAGTTGCTGCAGGAGAAAGACTTTTTGATCGTTGGGAGGAACTTTCCATCAAAGCAATTATCGTTTTGTTATTTCTAACCGGTATCACCTATTTTGTATACCTAATTATGTTAAAACAAGTGGTTAAGAATGGATTTTACTCAAAAAAAACAATTGAATACTTAGAACCTGTAGGCTATGCCAATGCAGGAATGTTGGCTTTATTCTTTGGCTATGTTTTCGCTGATTCAAATATATTAAATACAACCGCTATTGTAAGTATCACAGTGATCTTCTCACTTTATATTTTTAGTTGTTACAAGCTTTCAAAAATTAGACAATATTATTATATCTCATAGCACTAAAAACTTCACGAGTCCAACAAAAAACTAATACTACAAACGCTCATTTTAAAAATGACAGTTTCAAATACAAAAAAGGCTATCTGATCTAGATAGCCTTTTTTTATTCCATTTAATACGGAATCTATTTCATAACCTTTACGTCAATTGAAATTCTTTGAGCATTAAGCATATTTATTTTAAATGCACCAATCTTACCTTCGGCAGTTTCAAAAAGAACCACTTCTCTATACGTTATAGATTGTGCTTCATTATCATCCGAAACTGTCAAATCTTTAAGTAAGGTGTCATCTTCCATAGCATCAAATTCGGCTACAGTCATAGCTACATTACTCACTTGTATTTTAGTAGACTTTGCCCCTTCAATTTCGCTAAGAACATCATCTGCATCTGGGCTATTAAAAGCAATAAATGCTTGATTGGTTGCAGAAACTATATCAATATCCGCAATATTATCTGCGCTAATTTCAGCATAAGAATACGTTTCTCCAGTTGCTGTAGAAAATGCAATTCCATAATCTTCGGTATCAGAATCATCTAATTTTAATTCAATTCCCTCATAAGATAAAATCTCGTTATTTTCTTCCACTACAGGCTCATCGTTATCCTCTGAATCTGAACAAGATGTAAATCCTACAAATGCTACTAATAATGGTAATGCTAAAAATTTTCTCATTGTTAAGTTTTTATAATTAATAGACTTAAAACGATGAAAATATATTCTTATTATAATCTATATTATTATAATTTATTATAAACATATGACATTTAAGTCTTAAAAATGAAAATGATTCTCTCAAATACGGCACTAAAAATTACCAATTTTCTATAGTTCATTTAACCTAGTCTAAGCTTTGATCTGTCTAATTATGTTTTTTAAAAATTAAAATCTACCCCACTGCAACAACCAGTGAAAAGAGTTTAATCTTTTGAAAAAAAATGCTTATAAATTTCTTTAGATGTTTAGCAAAAATGTGCTAGCCTTTGCTATTATTTATCTTAACACAAAATTAAGCACATAATTTAATCCTATTCTTACCTTTACGATACCCACATCTCGTACTGCCTTTAACTGGCTATCATAAAGGCTTTCAGAAAAGAGAAACTAAAATAGTTAAACCCTATCTGAAATGAACAATAGATTAAAGCAAGAATGAGTAGCTATTTGAAATTAAGAATATGAAAAAGAATTTACTCGGGTTACTTCTAGTAATCCTTACAACACAACTAAGTAATGCGCAAACCGATAAGTTACCATGGTTAGATATTGAACTAGCTAATTATGAATACCCTTTTCCTGTTGAAACACTGCACTTAAACGTGCAAAATCAGGAATTAAAAATGGCGTATATGGATGTAACGCCAAATAATTATACGGGAAAAAACATTGTACTATTACACGGTAAAAACTTTAATGGTGCGTATTGGAAAACCACAATAGCGGCACTCACCAAAAAAGGCTACCGGGTAATTGTTCCTGATCAAATAGGTTTTGGAAAATCTTCTAAACCAGATCATCTGCACTACACTTTTCAACAGCTTGCCCAAAACACAAAAACATTATTAGATACACTACACATAAAAAAATCTGCTATTTTAGGACACTCTATGGGAGGTATGTTAGCAACACGATTTGCATTAATGTATCCTGAAATTACTGAGAAATTAATTTTAGAAAATCCTATAGGATTAGAAGATTGGAAACTAAAAGTTCCTTATAAACCTGTAGAATGGTGGTACAACAATGAACTGAAAAAGAATTATGAAGGGATTAAAAAATACCAACTGGTGAATTACTATGACAATCAATGGAAACCAGCATATGACCAATGGGTAAACTTGTTAGCAGGGTGGACGTTGAATTCTGATTATAAAACAATTTCATGGAATGCTGCACTTACTTATGATATGATTTTTACGCAACCCGTAGTATATGAATTTAAAAATATTACGGTTCCCACTCTTTTGATCATAGGCACCAGAGATAGAACTGCATTAGGAAAAGGTTTGGTAACCGATGAAGTAAGAAAAACTATGGGCTTGTACAGTGAATTGGGGAAACAAACTCAAAAAGCAATTCCAAATTCCACATTGGTCGAAATAGAAAATGTGGGTCACTTGCCACATATTGAAAAATTTGATACGTTTATAAAGGCTTTGATCAACTATTTAGAAGAATAGAGGAGCATCATTCTAGGTCTAAAAAAACATAGCTTATTTTTAACGTATAAGTACATTTTAACCTAGATTCTTTATTTTATGAGACTTACAAGTATCTTTTTATTTTTAATGTTGATATGCTGCAAAAGCGAAACAAAAAATCATCAGGATACAGAGAACGCTGTTGAAAGTATGTGGACTAGTTTTAAAAAAGCACATCCTGAGGCTCAAGAAGAACAACCAGAATCCTATTTTTTTCATGATAATAAAGAAGATGCAGACCGGTTGGCAAAGCTCATTTTAGATGGGAAAAAGAAGGCAGGTTCTGGACTCTATATGTGGTATAAAGAAGCTAAGGCCCCATTGCCTGAAGTAGGAACAAAAATTATTGTCACAAATTTTGAAGGCATTCCTCAGGCCATCATCGAAACTACTAAAGTAGATACAATTCCTTTTAATAAAGTTTCTTCAAGCTACGCTCAGATGGATATGGGAACAGAAATTGATGCGCTAAATAAATGGAAGAAAGCCCACTGGGATTTCTTTGCAAATGCCATGGAAGAAAGCGGAGAACAACCTACCGAAACGATGTTAATTGTTTGTGAGCGTTTTAAAACTATTTGGCCTGAGAAAAACTAAGTCGCTAAGCATAACTCCTACATTCAACACAGACCATAGAGCAAGGCCTTCATAGAACTTGTGAAAATAGCACATCGTACACGCTATAACTTTAGCAATAACAACACACTAAAAAACTTATAGGCTCCATCTAGCCATCCTTCAATTAAAACCCAACTTCAAGGCATTTGAAATTTTTAATTCAAGCTTAAATTCTTAAATTTGCAACGTGAAAACAGAAATACTTCTAAGGCCTCCCTCCTGCTTTAGAATTCTTTTTTCCAACGTTTATTTTTTGTTAAAAACAAGTACACTCCATAGAGTACTAGTGACTATTAAATTTCCTTAATGAAGAAGCATAAAGCCCTTCGACTTTTTATGATCATACATGTTATTGGCATTCAAATTACATTTATGACCATGATTTTCAGAGAAAACTATGACACCAATAATTACGCAGCGCTTTTGGCGTTATTTTTAATTACCTTATTACTATTTGGGCACAAATATGTAGATTTGCACCACAGTGAATACGCTTATGAAAAAATAGCGGTGGTTATCTGGATTCCTATTGGCGCAGTTATTACGTATACCTTAAACAACATTGTAGGCCTAGGAAGTGTCCTATCTGCTGGTATTGTTGGGACAACGGCTTCATTTATTCCAAAAATAAAAAAACAATCACGCTATTTAAAAAAATTACCTCCGGCACTATATTGCGGTGCATTTATAGGGATGTCTAGCTCAGAGATAACACCTTCAATTTATTTTGTAATTGCCGCAGGAATGGTTGCAGGTCTATTTTATATGTTTTCTAAAAACTTATTTCTAGGAGTCGGCGGAAAACTAGGTACTATCGCTTTTGCAGGCGTAGTCACGGTATCTTTAATTTACTGGTTGAGTTTATGAATACTTTTATCATTATCATCACAGGAATTTTTGGAGCTACGCTAACGTTTTATTTCAATGAACATCTAAAACAAGGGCCAGTAAGGTCTTCTGCCATGTTATCTTTAGTTGTTGGTTTATTTTTTCACCTATTTCCTGAACTTCTTAATCCTTTTTTAACCAAAAATATCCCTGTGGTATTTATAGGAGGATCATTTATTGGTATGGTTTCTTTTAAGGCCAAAGGCACCTATGTCATTTTAGTTATTGCCAGCATCATATTTAGTTGTATTTATCTTCATAAGAGTCAATTTTTTAATGGCTATGGAGGTGCATTAGGCAATTCTGCATTCATCGCTTTATTAACTACAATGGGGATTTCCGTCTTATTTTTTAAAAGAAATAGATTAACGAATCGTATTCTCTTAGCTAGAAGAAGAATAGTAAAACGGAGAAAAACGCGCAATAAAAGATTCTTTTAGTTCATTTACCGTACAGGAATTACCTTTAAAAAACGCATTGCTTTCTGGATTAATACAATTTCACATCCCCTTTATAAAAAGTATAATTAAAATGATGGCGCACGATAATTCTAACTTTTTTCTATATTTATACCTTCCACTACATAATGCATCTGAATAGTTGTGGATAAATAAAATTTAAAAACCAAACAATAACCTACCACGCATGAAAAAATTAGTGCTGCTTTTACTTATCGTATTATCTATACCTTTTGTTCTGTTTTCTCAAACGGATGCTTCACAAATACAGCAAACGCTCACTCAAAATTTTAGTCTCGTAGATCAATTTTCACAATTGGCACCCATGGCTATTAATCCGTATATCACCATATTTCTGACTTCTTTATGTTCAAAAATTGGCTTTCATAATGATTTTGTCGCGACCAATCCTTTTTTTAATAATTGGTTTGTATTGATACTTTTTGGTGCTTTATTTCTATTTACAGCGTTAGTAGGCACTGTATTTAAAACAAATAAAGCTACCGCTCCTATTGGTTTAGCAGATAATTACCTATCCAATCATGCTGCTTTAATAATTAATGGCTTTGTTATGCTAGCGCCTACCTTTTTGTCTGATAATCCTGCTCATGATGAAATTGTATACCAAGCAAGCTTCTTTTCCATCAGTTTAAAAACAATTTTAGTGTTAGCCGTTTCAATGTATTTTTTAGTAATCGTGATGACCTTTAGATTCTTTATTGATATTTTAATCTTTCTATCGCCTATACCATTAATAGATACAATTTTGGAAGTATCAAAAATTGTATTGTCTATCGTTTTTGTTCTCATCAGTATCATTAGCCCTATTACTTCGGTAATCTTCTCTGGAATTATGTTTATTGTAGCTCTGTTCTTCTATCGAAAATCTATACGCCTAGTGACTCGAATTAAATATTTGTTAGTATATCCTATTCTAAATGTCTTTAGAAAAAAAGATACTATTTTAACCAACGGAACTACCTTGTCTATTTTGGTCTATATCAATAAAGAAACCAAGCAATTTAAAAAAGGAAAAGTAGCGCGACTTGAAAAAAGAGATAACCAAATTTTCTTGCTACAGAAACGGTTTCTTTTAGCACATAAAGAGGAAGAAATAACCCTTGAGAATTGCTACCTAACCCAAACACACCTAGATACAAACCTGACTAATGAAATTGGTGATACATCATTAATTCTTAATAGATCTTACCATAAGTTTATTGATGAAATCGCAAAAGAATTACAGGTTGATATTCGGAAAAAAGCCACGCTATCCCTTAATTTAAATACTGGTTTCCTAGCCAAACTTAAAAATATGTTCACAAAAAGTGATATCGCAGAATTGAAGTCGATACCTGATTAATGTAAACACTAAATTATTAAATAAAGGATAGGAACCATTGAATGAACCCTACTAGTATCAGTGTTCTTAGCAATTTAAAAAGTACAGAAAAAAATATAGTTATAACTATCTTACCAACTAAAAGTCATATCCCCGAAGACTATAAATTAAACATTCTTAAGGAATTACTTGTAAGTTTTATCTATATTTATAGCGTGCGTAAAATCTTTAGATACAAAATTTAGTATCTAATATTTTACAATTGATATGCAAGAAACGTACATTAAAAATAATATAAATAACTTTTTTAATGTGCGCAGTTATACCGGAGGGCTTAACACTCCTGTACAAATTTGGTTGAGAAAAATCAGCGTTTTAATTCTGATGCACAAGCTTAAAAATTAATATGCTTACCTAAACCTACTTTAATGAGCCCTAACTCAAATGCTGAAATTATAGGTGTAATTGCCACCACAAATGAAAATATCATATCTCAGTATAACTCAGGAGCCCATACCTTATTAGGGTATGATCCTGATGAAATGGTTGGCTCAAAAAAAAGTGATTCTTTTCTTTTAAAAGAAGAAATTGAAAACTTCAAAAGAGATTTAGCAGCACGCTATCAGTTAAAAACTATTGACTTTGATCCCTACAAAATATTGGCTGAGAATGATGCGAATGATGCTAGAGAGTGGACTATCCTAAAAAAAGATGGCAGCACCTTTATTGCACATTCCACGATTACTCCTATGAAATATGAGAATGGTAAAAGCAACGGCTATATAAGAATTATACGAGATATCACTGATCAGAAAAAGGTGGAGCGAGATTTGCTGCGTAAAAATGAAGTATTGAACCATGCCGAAAAAATAACCCTGATGGGGCATTGGCAGCTAGATACTATTACTGATAATGTCAAATGGTCTAGCAACTTATACAATATTTTTGAAGTACATCCAGATGAAGTTTTAACATATGACACCTATTTTAGTTATGTTCATCCTGGAGATAAGGAAACTGTAAGTACTTCTTTTGAAAAATCTAAACAGGATAAACATTTTTACGATTTATTACATCGCATTAAATTAGATAGTGGCAAAATCAAAATAATTCAGCTTCTCGGAGAAGTTATTACAGATGAAAAGGGAGATGTTATTGAGATCATTGGAACCTGCCAAGATGTGACCCAGCAACGAATGGCAGAAATTAAGTTTAAAGGTTTATTAGAATCTGCCCCAGATGCCATGGTTATTGTAAATGAAAATGGTAAAATACAACTCATTAATAAACAGGCAGAAAAACTATTCGGATATTCTATAGGAGAACTATTAGACCAACCTGTAGAATTATTACTTCCTGAACGTTATATTAATGCACACGCTAACCACCGCGAGCTGTATTTCAATATTCCCAAAACAAGAAAAATGGGAGAAGGAAAAGAGCTTTTTGGAATTGATAAACACGGAAGAGAAATTCCTATCCAAATAAGCTTAAGTCCGCTTAAAACAGAAGAAGGAGTACTTGTTTCTGCTGCAGTTAGAGACATTACATTTCAGAAAAGAGCTGAAAAAAGAATCATAGACGCCAAAGGAAGCTTAGAACTATTAACAGATAAGCTAACCATAAAAAACACCCAATTAGCAGATTTTGCGCATATAACCTCCCATAACTTACGAGCACCCGTGAGCAATCTAAATTCTTTATTAGAATTTTATAAGGATGCAGAAACAACTCTTGAAAAAGTGCAATTGTTTGAGAAATTTGAGAGTGTCATACATCACCTTACTTCTACCCTAAACACCTTAGTAGAAGCATTGAAAACAAAAGATGAAACCTCTAAAAATATAGAACTCCTCTCCTTTGAAGAAATCCTCTCTAAAACTAAAGAAATTCTTTCGGGTCAAATAATAGCTACTAATGCTAAAATAAGTAGCGATTTTACAGCAACTCCAACTATTATGTATAGTAAAGTTTATTTAGAGAGTATTTTCCTTAACTTAGTGAGTAACGCTATAAAATATAAAGCGGAAGATAAAACTCCTGAAATTTTTATTAAAGCAACGGTAGAAAACGGAGTTCAAAAACTAAGCTTTAAAGATAATGGTCTCGGTATTAATTTAGTGAGACATGGCAAGAAAATATTTGGTTTAAATAAAGTGTTCCACCGCCATCCAGATGCCAAAGGAGTTGGTTTATTTATGACAAAAGTACAAGTAGAAGCCATGGGTGGTAAAATAACTGTTGAGAGTGAAGTCAACGAAGGCTCTATTTTCACCATAAAATTTAATAAATAGCAGATGATTAAGAACTTTAATTTTTGTATTGTTGATGACGATGACATTTACCAATTTACAGTAATAAAAACAATAAAAGCGCTCAATCTAGCTAAAAAAATTATTGCTTTTTCTGATGGCGAAGAGGCCTTAGATTTCATGATAAAAAACCTTCACAAAGATGAAGAATTACCAGATGTTATTCTACTAGACATCAATATGCCTATCATGGATGGCTTTCAGTTTATGGAAGAATACATAAAGATTAAACCTAAATTAGGAAAAAAAATAACTATTTACATGGTTTCATCTTCAGTAGATACTGTAGATATTGAACGTGCAAAAAAAATAAGTGAAATCTCTGATTACATTATAAAACCTATTAAAAAAGGGGAATTAAAATCTATTGTAGATAAACTTATTGATGAAGGTAATGAGGACTAAAATACAATTAATCTACTATCCTTTTTTTACACCTTTAATACCAAACTTTATAAACAGTGGCTATTGAATTAGTTACTGCTACAGGAAGTAGTTTTCAGTAATCTATAGTAAAAAATAGCACATTCAGAATGTAACCTATGCACTTAAAAACACTAATCTTCATAGGATTTAGCGTCTCGTTAATTACTTATGGGCAAGAAATTGACAAATCCGAATATGTAAAAGACAGTCTGCTACATCGTTTTACGCGAGAAATTGAAGAAATTATCCAATCTAAAAATGACAGTACTAGCATCTTAAAAATAGTAAAAAAGAAGTGTGATGCTGCTATGTTTCATTTTGAGTCTTTTAAGGATACCAACAGTAAATTACAGCTTTATCATTTTTCAAAAGATTTTTATCATCTTAATTATATTTCCGAATTAATAGACCGTGAAACACAGAAAATTGTTCATACTGATTTTAAAAGGCATCAATATTTTGTAGAAGTACATGCGCTGAATGCTAAAGAATTTTTGATTATTGAAAGGCAAGATGATTTATCCTTCTCTTGTTATTCTGCCACCGTTTTTAAGCTCAAAAAAGAGACTGCCAAAAAAAAGAAGGGATTTAGACAAGGATCAGAATTGATCGTATGTTCTTGGACATCTATAGCCACATCCTATCCTACGGATGAAAATAAAGGACTGCTCCCTAAAAGTGGACTCACATTTTACGAGCCTTATAAAATAACATATGAAACGGACACAAAAACCATTTCCTACCCTTATAAAAACAGCACTACTGGAGCACTGGAAGAACAGAAGGCTATATACAGAAATGGTAAATTCGAGATTGAGGACTATGATGTACGAGGTTTTTTAGATTAAAAAAATGATAAAAAGTAGTTTAAGTATCTGTATACTTTGTATAGGTTTTATGACATTCGGCCAGGAAACTCAAAATGATAGCATCCCGAATTGGGGGTCTCACCATTTTAGTTCTGAAAAACAAATTTCGTTTCGCGTTGGAGCAGGAATACAAAAATCATTCTATACGGAAATTGGTCTCGCATTACATAGATGTAATTATGGCGATACTGGCTTTTTCTCTAATGATATCTATAGTGCTCTAGAATGGACTCCTAGCCAAGGAAAAGATATCTATGGTTTAAAAATTGGCTACGAGATCAATGCCTACTTACTTAATCTAGCTTTAGAGGCTAAATACCTGAGCGATTTTGAAGAACAAGATTTTGTCATAACACCAAAAATAGGTTTAGGACTCTATGGTGATGTAAATATCTTTTATGGATATAGCATTTCTACACATAAAAATCCTTTTTCAAAAGATATAGGTCGCCACCAATTATCGATCATATTAAACCTCAATAAACATTTTTTAAGCTCATAAAGCTACTATATACTTCTTTTCTGTATTTTTAGGCTAAAGGCACTATGCCCACAAAGTACCTAAACAATGTATACAGAATTTAAAACAGAACGCTTACAACTAAGACCTACATTAGAGGAAGATGCTGAATTAATTTATCAGTTAATGAACACAGATAAGTTTATAAAATATGTAGGCGATAGAGGTATTATTTCTATTCCGATGGCTGCCGATTATATAAAACGTATGATGCTCCCACAACTAAAGGCGCTAGGATTTTCTAGTTATACTATGATCACAAAACATGATGGAGTAAAAATTGGCACCTGCGGACTTTACAATCGAGATGGTATAGCGGGTATTGATATTGGATTTGGGCTTTTACCTGGTTTTGAAGGGCTAGGCTATGCCTATGAAGCGAGTCATAGAATTTTGAATGCCGCTTTTGACGAATTTAAGCTGAATGAAGTAAAAGCAATTACCTCTAAAGAGAATTTTTCTTCTCAAAAACTGTTAGAAAAACTAGGCCTACAAAAAGACGGTGTAACGAAACTTCCTAATTCCGATGAAGAGATTTTACTTTACACATTAGCAGCAAATAAGCGCAGAATAGCTCAAAAAGATTAAAGAAAATATCAGGTTGCCGAGAAAATAGTTTTATATTTAATGGATATCAAAACGCTTATAACTACATTTTTAAGTAGAAAGCATATTTTAATTCAACATAGAACGGCCATACAAAACACTTTTCAGTACACTTAAACAATACATTTTATGGAATCATCTGCATTAAAAGAAATTATTCAAGGTATTCCCAAAGCCGAATTACATTTACATATTGAAGGAAGTTTTGAACCTGAGCTGATGTTTAAAATAGCTAAAAGAAACAACATTACACTGGCGTATGATTCCATAGCTTCCTTAAAAGAAGCCTATAAATTTAATAATCTTCAAGAATTCCTAGACCTTTACTATATTGGCGCACAAGTCCTCATTCATGAACAAGATTTTTATGATTTAACGTGGGCATACCTTACTAAAGTCCACAGTCAAAATGTAGTGCACGTCGAAGTCTTTTTTGATCCACAAACCCATACCGATAGAGGTATTTCTTTTGAGGTAGTTTTTAACGGAATTTTTAAAGCATTAGAAAAAGCCAAAGAAGAATTAAATATCTCCTACCAACTTATTATGTCCTATTTGAGACATTTAAGTGAAGATGAAGCCTTTAAAACACTAGAATCTTCATTGCCTTATAAACAATACATTCATGGTGTTGGGCTAGATTCTTCTGAAATGGGCAACCCGCCTAGTAAGTTTTCTAAGGTCTTTAAAGCCTCTGCAGACGAAGGTTACAAATTGGTAGCGCATGCAGGAGAAGAAGGACCATCAACTTACATTTGGGAAGCTTTAGACCTCCTTAAAGTTGTCCGTATAGATCACGGAAACCGGTGTTTAGATGATGAAGCACTGGTAGAGAGATTGCTACAAGAAAAGGTTGCATTAACCTTATGTCCGTTGAGTAATGTAGCACTTAAAGTTATTCAAAAAATGGAAGAACATCCTGTAGCTAAAATGCTTGACAAAGGGCTAATAGCCACTATACATTCAGATGATCCTGCTTATTTTGGCGGGTACATGAATGAAAATTACTATGAAACGGCTAAGGCGCTAAATTTAAATAAATCACAACTTATGCAATTAGCCATCAATGCTTTTGAAGCCAGCTGGTTGAGTGCTGCACGCAAGGAAGAACACATCAATCAAGTAAAAGAATATTTTAGTTTACTTAATTAATAATACATTTTATTCTTGCTAAGATTAAGCTAAGATTTCAACTAAAATATCTTTACTTATTATCCTTCAAAAAACTAACAGTCAGGTTTTTAATTTGATGTTTAGCGTATATTTCCTAAGTTAGCAAAACAAATAGTTTAACGCCAGCGTAGCTGTGGTCTCTTTTTTTAATTAAACCAATAACGATGAAAAAAATAGCTTTAATCAATCTAGTTTTAGTAACACTCCTTTCCTGCAAGGATACGACAGCAGAAAAAGCGAATAAAGAGATAGAAAGCAATACCACTCCGGTAGCGGTTCCCACCGAAAAAACACCAAATAAAGAAGTTGAAAAAGAATTTTCTTGGGCAGAAATCCCAGAATCAACCGTTGATATCGGTGAATTCCCCTATCTAACACCTCCTAAAGGGATGATTGTAGATAAAGACGACTCAGAATCTTTTGAATTTGATAAATTAGAATTTTTTGACGGAAGCCAGTTCTTTGTTCTTGATGGAAAAGTGGAACGAATGAGTATTGCTATGGAAGGCGATAAAGAATGGGAACACTATTTATTTGACAAAAGCGTATCTGAATATTTAAAATCTATAGGGGCCATCTTACTATTTGAAGGACAGATTCCTTATGAACAAACTCAAAAATGGGGAGATAACCCAAATGCTATTTATAAACACATGCATGAGTTTTACGCAGGAGATGTTGTAAACGGCCCAATTAGCCTATATGTTTTAAAAACAGCTCAACAAAAAATAGGCTTTCAAATCTCTTCAAAATCAAGAACTATAGGTGTTGTAGCATATAAAGATTTTGAGCAAACTATTGAGAAAATTACAGCTGAAACCATGTTAGAAGATATCAACGCTAAAGGCTTTGCTACCCTTCATATAAATTTTGACACGGGTAAATCTAGAATTAAAGCAGATTCCTATGACATAATTAATGAGATTGCAAAAATGATGAAAGCGAGTCCCGATTTAAAAATTAAAATCGAGGGACATACTGACAATACAGGTAATGAAGTTGCTAATTTGAAATTATCAAAAAATAGAGCTAGAGCGGTTCTTATGGCGCTTACCGATGAAGATATTGATGAAGCACGATTAAAAAGTGAAGGTTTTGGACAAACAAAACCTGTAGAAGACAATGCTACGGAAGAAGGTAAGGCTAAAAACAGAAGGGTTGAATTGAGAAAGTTGTAATCATGACTTCATACTCAAATCTATAGACAACTTGTAGAAACCGCTCATACACCTAAAAACTTGCATACCGGTGCCCACTTATTAAAAGACCTATCTTCTTTTTATTTGCTAAATTACCTACTTGCCGGTACTTGTATACTACAAATACTGAAGCCCATTAAAACGAATACCGTAGATGAAAAATAAAACGATATCCTTCAAAAACTCAAAAGGAGTAATGCTTTCTGGTAAACTTGAATTACCTGCAAACCAACATCCTATTGCTTATGCCCTATTTGCGCATTGCTTTACATGTAATAAAAATTTAACTCCTGTCAGAAATATATCAAGAGCACTAACGCTTCAGGGTTTTGGTGTTATACGTTTTGATTTTACCGGACTTGGACAAAGCGAAGGTGATTTTTCAGACACAAATTTCTCTTCTAACATTCAAGATCTAGAAGATGTCGCTAATTATATGGCGCTTGAATTAGAAGCTCCTAAATTAATCATAGGCCATTCTTTAGGGGGTGCCGCGGCAATATACGCTGCTAGAAAAATAAGTTCTGTTGATGCTGTAGCCACAATCGGTGCCCCATCATCTCCCCAACATGTGCAACATCTTTTTAAAAATGGCTTGGAAGAGATTGAAGCTAATGGAAAAGCAATGGTAAATATTGGAGGAAGACCTTTTGCTATTGCAAAACAATTTATTGAAGATCTATCGAGCAAAAATATGAGTGCTATTGTAAAATCATTACGAAAACCACTTTTGATCCTACATTCTCCACAAGATACGACTGTAGGCATAAAAAATGCTGCCGAGATCTATGCTGAAGCCATGCACCCTAAAAGCTTTGTTTCCTTAGATGGTGCAGATCATTTGCTATCAGATAAAGAAGATTCTGCCTACGTTGGTAATTTAATTGCACAATGGGCATCGAGATATATTAAAAAAGAGGATAAAAAGAAGCTTACAACCTCAAAACAAGTTGTTGTACAAATTGGAAACGAAAGTCTTACGACCTCTATTTTAGCTGCAGGACACCCTTTAATTGCAGATGAACCGGAAAGCGTAGGTGGCAATAATTTTGGACCAGCCCCTTATGACCTTTTGCTTTCTTCTTTAGGCGCTTGTACAGCAATGACCTTACGATTATATGCCAATCTAAAGAAATGGGATTTAAAAGAAGTTATTGTACACCTTACCCATGGCAAAGATTATATAAAAGATTGTATGGAATGTGATGAGAAAAAATCAAAAATTGATCATATTACAAAAAACATAGAACTAATAGGTGATTTGGATGAGGCTCAAAAAAAACGCCTTCTTGAGATTGCAGATAAATGTCCTGTACACAAAACGCTTCATCAATCTGTTGTGGTAACTTCTAGCTTGATTGTTTCCTGAAAAATATATGCTTGTTAACCCTATCTTTCTTATGATAGATTGGGTTCCCTATACACGCTAAAGACTATAAATGCGTTTATCAATTAAACCATTAACAACAACCGATGATAAGCGCCATGAATTTGATTCTTAACTATAAATACGCCTTTGTTCTTTTTTTATTAATACTAGCTTCTTGTAATGAAGAACAGAAGATAACTCCACCAACAGATTTCTGTGCTAACATTCATAAAAACGACAGTATAACATTAAGCAAGGAATTAGCCAGCGTAAAAGAATTGATGGCTACGAAAACCGGTGTATATGTTTTAGAAGACGGCAGTGGTTCTATGGTGGCCAGAGCGTGGCTTAGCGAATATGCTGAAAAGACCATAGACATTCAATATTTTATTTTTTCTACCGATAACGTAGGTTTAATTGCTTGTGATTATTTGATTAGAGCAGCAGATCGCGGTGTTAAAGTAAGAATTATTGTAGACGACATTATGGTCAATGCAGACATTCAAGATATTCTAACATTTGCCTCTCACAAAAATATTGAAGTCAAAATTTATAACCCAGGAGTTAATCTAGGAAAAAACATTTTTAAAAAAATACAAAAATTTACAACAGATTTTAGAACTGCCAATCAACGTATGCACAACAAAACGTTCATAGTGGATGGTAAAGTGGTCATTACTGGAGGCAGGAATATTGCCGATGAGTATTTTGATTATGACCATGAGTATAATTTTAGAGATAGGGATATTCTATTATTAGGAAAAATAGCTAAAACTGTAAATACTTCTTTTGACCAATTTTGGAATAGCACCTTAACAAAAGAGGTTTCAGAAGTTATTGAAGAGCTACCTGAAAATATAACATCAGAAGAAAGATTTGACAAACTTCATGAATATGCCTGTAATCCTTATAATTTTTGGCCACAAGTTAGAAAGCGTATTGCTGCCTTACCTACAACATTTAAAAAAATTAATGCATCAGGAGATTTAGTTTGGTTAGATGATGTACAGTTTATTTCTGATGCTCCCGGAAAAAATGATGGCGAAAGTGGTTTAGGAGGTGGCGGAATTTCTACTAGTGCCTTAATTAACTTAGTTAAAAATGCGAAATCATCTATAGACATTCAAACCCCATATTTAATAACAACAAAATTAGCGCAAAATTTATTTAAAGATGCCGTAGACCGCGGTGTAAAAATTAGAATCTTAACGAATAGCTTAGCTTCAACAGATAACGTAGAAGCTTTCAGTAGTTATCAAACAGATAGAAAAAAATTATTACAAACAGGTGTAAGAATCTTTGAATTTAGACCTGATGCTGCAGAACGTAAAAAAATTATGACAGGAGAGTTACAAGAAAAACTAGACTACACTCCTATTTTTGGGTTGCATGCAAAATCTATGGTTGTAGACCATAAAACAACAGTCATTGGCACCTTTAATCTAGACCCCAGAAGTGCTAATTTAAATACTGAATGTGTGGTTATTGTTACTTCTGAAAAAATTTCAAAGGGTGTTTTAAGCGGAATGGAAGAAGAGTTTAAATCTGAAAATTCATGGGAGACCACGTTAGATTTCAATCCAGATTCTGAAGTAAATAAGTATAAACGATTAAAAACTTGGACCAGAAAATTAATTCCAAAAGAAATCCTGTAAGTTATAGTACTTCACAAACTATTTTAAAGCCTTAAAGCAGCTCCACTTATCTAGATATAAAAAATCATAAGGAATACCCTACAGGTCATGCATTCAGTATGCTTTTTCAAAAGATCTTATTAATTAATAACAGCTCATACTACCATAGTGATCATAGACATTAAAAGAATTAAGCTGTTGTAATGGGTCAAAATTCAAATACAATTTTAACCTTCTTTAATCGTTAATTTCTAACAATAACCATCTAAATTATTATCCTAATTATGAAAATAAAATATTATTTAAGTGCATTAGTTGTATGTCTTTTATTCAACTTAAGTTCTTGCTCCTCTGATGGAGATACTTCTGTAGATCCTGAAACAGAAGAAGTTGATGAAAACGCAACTGACGATCCTACTGATGAGGAAGTTAGCCCAGAGACACCCGATCCAGAAACACCTGATCCAGATCCCGAACCAACAGATCCTGAAGAGGTCTTAGACTGTCTAAAGACATTTGGAACAAACTATGTGGTTTTTGAAGCAGAAGCAACAGAATCGCCCTTAGACCAATGGGAATTAATAAGCAAAGGTGACGCGGGCTATTTGGATAAAGAAAGTCTTGGTCCTATAAATGAAACGCATTTAGAATTTACAGGTAACAATCAAGGTAGTGGTCCTGCAACGTCTCCTTTAGAATATGTATTTACAGCTCCGTCTACTGGAGCATATAAACTAGTTATGCGTCTATACCAGCGTTTAGAGGGTGCAGAGGAAGATAAATCTAATGACGTTTATATAAGAATGGCAGGTAATTTTACTACGGCTACTGATAAATATACCACGGAAGACTTAGAAACTGACTTGAAATTTTTTGGTAGAGGTGTTGATCAATGGGGTGGTGTTTATTCTGGTGATGGCGGAGCAGCCCATAACAAATCGGCAATTCTATATAATTTGATAGAAGGTGAAGAATATACATTCACCATGTCTGGGCGTTCAAAAAATGCCAATATAGACTACATTTTACTTTACGATACGAAAGATATCACCATCCAAACTGGCGCTAATAAAGATATTGCTGAATTAAATGATGCGCAGTACAGACCTGATTGGGACTGTAATCAATAAATCTGTTTCATTGCAAATAACAAAGGAGCGCTTTAGAAGCAACTTCCGTATTCAAAAACTAAATCGCTATAAGCAAGTAAGAACACTTGCCTATAGCGGTTTTTAATTTTAAAAACACCTATACTCTGTTGTAGGTATTGTATTTTAAGCCATAGAAGAAACATATGAATAATAACTAGCAAAAATCCAATCATCTCACCCCTGTACCATAATAATAGGATTTACAGAATCCGAATAAACATTCATTGTAAATATAAAAATGAAGGCTAGCACCTTCTCATTTTTTGTTTCCAAACCCTTACACGAACAAAATCTGGATTTACAGAATCCGAATAAACACTCATTGAAAATATAAAAATGAAGGCTAGCACCTTCTCATTTTTTGTTTCCAAACGCTTACACCAACAAAATCTGGATTTACAGAATCCTAATAAACACTCATTGCAAATATCAAAATGAAGGCTAACACCTTCTCATTTTTTGTGTCCAAACGCTTACACGAACAAAATCTGGATTTGCAGAATCCGAATAAACACTCATTGCAAATATCAAAATGAAGGCTAACACCTTCTCATTTTTTGTTTCCAAACGCTTACACGAACAAAATCTGGATTTACAGAATCCGAATAAACACTCATTGAAAATATAAAAATGAAGGCTAACACCTTCTCATTTTTTGTTTCCAAACGCTTACACGAACAAAATCTGGATTTGCAGAATCCTAATAAACACTCATTGCAAATATCAAAATAAAGGCTAGCGCCTTCTCATTTTTTGTTTCCAAACGCTTACACAAACAAAATCTGGATTTGTAGAATCCTAATAAACCCTCATTGAAAATAACAAAATGAAGGCTAATGCCTTCTCATTTTTTGTTTCCAAACGCTTACACCAACAAAATCTGGATTTGCAGAATCCTAATAAACCCTCATTGAAAATATAAAAATAAAGGCTAGCGCCTTCTCATTTTTTGTTTCCAAACGCTTACACGAGCAAAATCTGGATTTACAGAATCCGAATATACACTCATTGAAAATATAAAAATGAAGGCTAGCACCTTCTCATTTTTTGTTTCCAAACCCTTACACGAACAAAATCTGGATTTACAGAATCCGAATAAACATTCATTGTAAATATAAAAATGAAGGCAAGCACCTTCTCATTTTTTGTTTCCAAACCCTTACACGAACAAAATCTGGATTTGCAGAATCCTAATAAACACTCATTGAAAATATAAAAATAAAGGCTAGCGCCTTCTCATTTTTTGTTTCCAAACGCTTACACGAACAAAATCTGGATTTGCAGAATCCGAATAAACACTCATTGAAAATATCAAAATGAAGGCTAGCGCATTCTCATTTTTTGTGTCCAAACGCTTACACGAACAAAATCTGGATTTGCAGAATCCGAATAAACACTCATTGCAAATATCAAAATGAAGGCTAGCGCCTTCTCATTTTTTGTGTCCAAACGCTTACACGAACGTTGTTCGTGATGCTCTTGGAAACAAAAAATGAACCGCAACACGATTCATTTTCTTATTCAGTCGGGATGACAGGATTTGAACCTGCGACCACACGGCCCCCAGCCGTGTACGCTACCGGACTGCGCTACATCCCGATTAATTTGATGCCAAATATATAGAATAGTAACACTAAATAAAAGAATTTTTACAGGATGATTTCGCTGCGCTTGAATTACAAAAATTCTTACTTGCAATATATTTTAAATTGAAGGTTTCACAGATAAAAGCTATCTTAGAAGCTTAAAGCATTTAAAGTGAAATTTTTAGTATTATTTTTAGTTCCCCTATTTTGCATGGCGCAACCCAACGCTTATTTTAAAGATGAAGTAACAGCCATCTCTAAAAAATATGATTCGCTATGGGATTCTTCTAGAGAAACCATTGTCTTTACAGGCAGTTCTAGTGTGCGTATGTGGAAAACTTTAGATCAAGATTTTCCGAACCATCAAGTACTAAATACTGGTTTTGGTGGGTCTCAAACTATTGATTTATTAGGCTATACCAAGGAGCTTATTTTTACGTATCGTCCTAAAAAAGTCTTTATCTACGAAGGAGATAATGACATATCATCTAAAAAAAGATCTAAAGAAATTCTGCAAACATTTTCAGAATTAATTGAGACTATAAAAGTAAATGACAGTACAACCAAAGTGGTTATTATATCGCCTAAACCAAGTATTTCTAGATGGAAATACAAAGGAAAATATAAGCGATTAAACAGAAAATTGAAACGTTTTTGTGAAAAAAATGACAACTTAGAATTTGCAAACGTATGGGACATCATGCTAGAGAGAAAGAAATTAAAAAAAGATCTTTTTATCAGTGATGGCCTTCACATGAATGAAAAAGGATATCAACTCTGGCATTCTGTTATTAAAGATTATATTGACTAATACGCTAGTTTTTTATTTATGAAAAAAAAGATTCTTGCCTTAAAAATAGCTTTATTCGCTTTAGCGATTGTATCCCTATCCTGTGCAGAGAAAAAGAAGAAAGTTGTACTTGTATTTCCTGAAACAAATTTATCCGCAGAAAATATTATTCCGAAGCCTTCTAAAGTTATTGCGACAAATTCTGCCTTTGGCTTAGATCAGAACACCGTGATTTACACTTCTCAAGCATTTAATGGATTTACCGAAGTAGGTACTTTTTTATCAGAGAAAATTGAAACCTTAACATCATTGAAAGTTCCTGTAAATACTACTGATTTAGAACAGGTAGATCGCATTATTTACATCAATCAAACGGACAGTCTAGAGCTAAAAACAAAAGAATCTTATCAATTATACATTTCAAAAGATTCTATTATCATCAATTCTAAGACTGCTGAAGGCGCTTTTAGAGGTGTGCAGACCTTACGCCAAATAATCCCAGAGAAAAGTAACGATAGCATCACAGATCATCCTATGTGGCTTATTCCAACAGGCAAAATTATTGATAGTCCTAATTTTGAATATCGAGGTGCCATGCTAGATGTTGCAAGGCATTTTTTTAGCGTTACCGATGTAAAGAAATACATAGACGTATTAGCTTATTATAAAATCAACAAATTACACTTGCACCTTACGGATGATCAAGGATGGCGTATTGAAATAAAATCATGGCCAAAACTGACTGCTGTTTCTGGTGCTACAGAAGTTGGCGGTGGCGAAGGTGGTTTTTATACGCAAGAAGCGTATAGTGAAATTGTAAGTTATGCTTCTAAACATCATATGACTATTATTCCTGAAGTAGATATGCCAGGACATACCAATGCTGCTTCTGTTGCATATCCAATTCTCAACGGAAATGGTAAAACGTTAAAGCCATACACAGGTACGCATGTAGGTTTTAGTACGTTTGATGCGCACAAGGATACCGTTTATGCTTTTATTGATGATGTTGTACGTGAAATAGCAGCACTTAGTCCAGGACCTTATTTTCATATTGGTGGAGATGAAAGTCATGTAACTAAAAAGAAAGATTATATTCTTTTTGTAAATCGTGTAGAAAAAATTGTTCAAAAACATGGTAAGCAAATGATTGGCTGGGATGAAATTATGCAAGCGGATGTAGATAGCACCAGTATTGCACAACATTGGAACACCAAGAAAAATGCAACTGAAGCAGCTGCAAGAGGATCAAAAATAATTATGTCACCTGCTACGAGAGCTTATCTGGATATGAAATATGATGACACCTCTATTCATGGCTTGGATTGGGCAGCACTCATTCCTGTTGACACGGCTTACAACTGGTCTCCTACTACATATATTGAAGATCTAAAAAAAGAAGATATCTTAGGTGTAGAGGCACCACTGTGGTCTGAAACAATTTCCACAATAGCTGAGCTAGAATATTTAGCGTTTCCTAGAATTATTGGCTATGCAGAACTAGGTTGGACCACGGACGAAAATAGAAATTGGGACGATTTTAAAACACGCTTAGCCAATCAAACTCCTTATCTAAACAGGATGAATGTAAATTATTACCCGTCTACTTTGATTGATTGGAAGAAAGACGTTTCAGAAACCATACTTAAAAACTAATTAATAGTACCACCACAAACCCACTCAATGAAGTATTCTATCTTTTTTTTAATAGTAATTATGCTTACAAGTTGTAAAACAGAAACCAAACCTATTCAAAACACACCAGAAGTGGCACAAGAAACGGCACAAGATGCTACTTTTTATGTAGGCACCTATACGGATAAAGAAAGTAAGGGCATTTATAAATACAGCCTTTCGGCCGATGGAAAATTAGCTAAAATAGGCTTGGCGGCTACAACAAATAATCCGTCGTTTTTAGCCTTGAGCCCAGACAAAAAATTTCTTTTAACCGTAAATGAAGTAGCCGAAAAAAACACCGGCTTTGTAAGTTCTTATCAAATTGAGAAAGATACTTTACTTTTCAAGAACATGAGTTCATCAGGTGGTGCACATCCTTGTCATGTTGCTATTAACGATAAAGGATACGTTTTAGCGGCAAATTACAGTAGTGGCTCTGTGGGCTTATTAAAAATAGATTCTGCCGGAAAACTGACTGATTTATTAGATACGCAACAACATAGTGGCCAAGGAACTACAGCGAGGCAAAAAGGACCGCACGCGCATTCTGCTTGGTTTGATGAAAACACTGTTATTGCAGTAGATTTAGGAACTAATGAGCTTTGGTTTTCAAGTATCAATACCACTACGAATACACTAGATTCCGTAGCTCCTTTTAGATTACCTATGGCAGAAGGTGCGGGACCAAGACATTTGGCACAACATCCTACTAAAAAGATGCTATATGTTTTAAATGAATTAGATAATACCATCACTAGGGTTGCTAAATCAGCGGACGGCATCTATGAAAAAAAGCAAACAATTTCTTCTATTCCTGAGGGTTTTAAAGAGCCAACAAAGAGTGCCGACATCCATATTTCTGAGGACGGTAAATTCCTTTACGCTTCAAACCGAGGCCATGATAGTATTGCCATTTTTAGTATACATGAAGATAGTGGTGACTTAAGCTTAATTGGTTATGAATCTTGCCGTGGAGAGAATCCAAGGAATTTTTCATTAACGCCAGAAGGCACTTATTTAATTGTAGCCAATCAAGACACCAATAATCTAATTTCTTTTAAAAGAAATGCACAAACGGGGTTATTGACATTTGTTTCAGAAATTGAAGCTCCTACGCCTGTTTGTATTCTTTTTAATTAAGTACCCCTAAGCCTATCTACTTATTGATGGCTAGTAGAATTTTTTTCATTTTCTCATAATTTAGTGGCTTTTCTAAGTACTCTATGACATTGCTATACCTAGAAGCCATTTCTTTGTCTTTGGGCCTACTAGAGGATGTTAATAGGACAATGGGGATGTCTGAGTATTGATTTTGGACTTCCGTTGAGTCTAAAAATTCAAAGCCGTCCATGACTGGCATGTTAACGTCTAAAAATATTAGATTAGGTTGTTCCTTCGCTAAATATTCTAGTGCCAACTCCCCGTTTAACACAGCGTCAACATTTTCAAAGCCTATATTTTTTAATTTTGTGGTAGTTATGTAATTGGTAATTTCATCATCTTCCACCAACAGTATTTTGAAAACGCTACTAGTTTGATTTTCCATTAAAATGTAATTTTAAATTCAGTTCCTTTATTTATTTCACTTGTAACACCAATAGCACCCCCATTATTTGTAATAATAGAATTTGTAACATAAAGTCCTACTCCAAGTCCATCTACATGGGTGTGCATTCTTTTAAACAATCCAAAGATTTTATTCGGATCAGTAGCTTGCTCAAACCCTAATCCGTTGTCTTTAACCGATAAAACCAACCGCTCTTTAACTAAGGCTGTTTTAATAAGAATAACAGGTTTCCTGTTTGGGTTTCTAAATTTTATCGCATTAGATACTAAGTTTTGCAAAATACTTTCTAACTGAATTACATTATAATCTATGTTAGGCGCACGGGCAAAATCTTCTTTAATTATTGTCCTACTCTGTACTATTTCCTCAGCGTGATTAACTTTTATTTTTTCAATAATTTTAGAAAAACTTAGAAGCTCTTTTTTATCATCCGATTTCGTTTTCAAAGCAATTACAGAATTTAAAGCCCTAAGTTTATCGCACATTTGTTTGGCTACCTGCTGTACTTTATCAAATACCGGCATACCTGCTTCAGAAATAGCATTCTCATTCTGTAACATATCTAACAAGCTATGAATATTAGTAAGTGGCGATCTTAAATCATGTGCCGCTACATAAGAAAACTCTTCTAACTCTTGATTTTTGCGTTTAAGATTATCGTTTACAGTCTGTAAGTTTACTTTTGTTGTTTTTAGTTGATCTATAGTGTTCGTTAAATTCGTGACATTTAACGTACTCATGCCTAAATAATCACCAATCTTGAAGGCTTTTATCATGAATTTAAGTACTCCGGCATCGGTATGAAAAGAAACTTCATCAAAACCGACAGGCTTACCTGTTACTAAAACATCCTTATATAACTGATATCTTTCATTCTCTTTTAAATACGGAAAAAAATCTAATAAATTTCTTCCTATAAAATCTTCTCTCTTAATTTTGATAGCCGTTAGAGCTGCTTGATTAATATCTACAAAATTCAGATCCTTATTTAAAATAACAAATGGCGAATAGGCCATATTAAAAAAAGCACCTCTAAGATCTCTATCGAATTCTCCTTCTACTGCTGCCATACTATCTTGTTTTTGATTTGTAATAAATCATTATTAGGTCTCAAAACTCCTCTTTTTGTGTGATAACATCAGGAATAAAGCCGCCACTACGATAAAACCATAGACGAATAGCAATAAACTGTAGATAAAGGAATTTGAAATAGATAGATTTTAACAAAAAAAGGCAACGAATATGAAAATTCATATTCGTTGCCTTTTCAAACAACTGGTTTTAAAGTGAATAGGTTTACTCTCCTCCTTCTTCCTTTGCTGCTTCTTTTACTTCTTCTTTAACCTCAAAATCTGTAATTCCTTGCTCTTGAAGCATATTATACCACTGAATTACTTTCTTAATATCACTAGCATACACTCTATCTTCATCATAATTAGGAAGTATCTCAAAAAAGTACTCCTCCAATTTTAACTTATCATCTTTATGAGAAACTGGAGTTTTTTCTCCATTCTCTTTTTCTTGAATTTTCTTAAACACTTCGCGAAGCGGAATTTCTGCATCTAGTGTATAAATAGCAATTTCAGAAAGAACACTTACGTTGTTCTTAAAACCTACTGTAATTTTTTTACCATCTAATAACGATTCTGCTACAAAACCAGCTCTAGTTTGTGTTAATAATTTAAACAAACCTGGTTTTCCTCCTATGGATAAAATTTTATCTAAACTCATGTATTATTTTAATTTCTGGACAAATATTAAACTTTTACGGTAATAAAAAAACTAGATTACCTTCCTTTTTTCATATCAGGGAAACGCATGCGGTAATCTGCATTAATTTTTCCTTTAGAAATATTACTTAATTTACCTTTTAATAAACGTTTTTTAAGACTTGAAAGCTTGTCTGTAAACAAAATTCCTTCAATATGATCGTATTCATGTTGAATAACTCTTGCTAATAAACCCCCATAGGTTTCACTTTTCTCATTAAAATTCTCATCCAAGTAAGTAATTTTAATAGTTTCTTTTCTATTCACATCTTCGCGAATATCCGGAATACTTAAACAACCTTCGTTGAAATTCCATTCATCTCCAGTCTCCTCCTCTATCTTGGCATTAATAAAAACCTTTTTAAAACCATTTAATGCTTTCTGATCTTCTGGAGCTAAATCTTCATCCTCAGAGAATGGCGTGGTATCAATAACAAATAAGCGAATAGGCAAACCAATTTGTGGTGCAGCCAAACCAACGCCACTCGCATTATACATGGTTTCCCACATATTTTCAACTAAGGTTTCAAGTTTAGGATACTCATTTGTAATATCAGTTCCTACTTTTCGTAAAACTGGATCTCCGTACGCTATAATGGGTAATATCATTGTATTAAATTCTGTTTAAATATGCTTGTAAAATAATGGTAGCACTAATCTCATCAACTAGAGCCTTATCTCTTCTTTGTTTCTTTTTCAGGCCACTATCAATCATTGTTTGAAAAGCCATTTTAGACGTAAAACGCTCATCTTGGCGTTCTATTCTCATCGCTGGAAAACTTGCTTTCAATTTCTCTAGAAAAGGAAGTATCAACGCCTCAGATTCTGACACCTGATTATTCATTTGTTTAGGCTCACCAACTACAATACATTCAACACTTTCTGTTGCAATATAGTTTTTTAAAAAATCAATCAATTCCTTAGTGGCTACCGTAGATAATCCTGATGCAATTAATTGTAACTCATCGGTAACAGCAATTCCTGTTCTAACTTTACCAAAATCAAGTGCAACAATCCGTGCCATCTAAATTATATTTTTTGCAAAAATAAAGGATAAATTGTTATAACTATAAATTCCCGCGAATAATTAGCGCGTAGGACTTATATTTGAGAAAATTTTAGCGTAAAATGACTGAATTAAGAGAGCAAATAGAAAAAGCTTGGGACAACCGAGATTTATTGAAAGAAGAGAAGACACAAACTGCAATACGCTCAGTAATAGACTTATTAGATGACGGAAAATTGCGTTGTGCAGAACCTACAACAGACGGATGGCAAATAAATGAGTGGGTAAAAAAGGCCGTAGTACTTTATTTCCCAATTCAAAAAATGGAAACTCTTGAAGCGGGTATTTTTGAATATCACGATAAAATGCCTTTGAAAAAAGGATATAAAGAAAAAGGAATACGTGTGGTACCAGGAGCAACAGCAAGACATGGAGCTTATATTTCTGCTGGAACTATTTTAATGCCGAGTTATGTAAATATAGGTGCTTACGTAGATGAAGGTACTATGGTAGATACTTGGGCTACCGTTGGTAGTTGTGCTCAAATAGGTAAAAACGTTCACCTTAGTGGTGGCGTTGGTATTGGTGGTGTTTTAGAACCATTACAAGCCTCTCCTGTCATCATAGAAGACAATGTATTTGTTGGTTCTAGATGTATTGTAGTAGAAGGCGTACGTGTAGAAAAAGAAGCTGTTTTAGGTGCAAATGTTGTACTTACAGCATCTACTAAAATTATAGATGTTACTGGAGATACCCCTGTAGAACGCAAAGGTTTAGTACCAGCAAGATCTGTTGTAATACCGGGAAGCTATACTAAAAAATTCCCTGCAGGAGAATACAATGTTCCTTGTGCATTAATTATAGGTACGCGTAAAGAAAGTACCAACAAAAAAACGTCTCTAAATGATGCCCTTAGAGAATATGATGTAGCGGTATAAGGCTACAAACGACTATTTTAAGAATAATCTCCCATGGTTTTAATAGCCTAAGGGAGATTTTTTTTTAAAATCGTTTTCACATAAATACCTTAAAATATTATTTATACAGGCCATTTTTTTTTAGGTTTGCCAACCTATAAAAACGATTGTTCTTGTAACTATTTTACAAGTTTAAAATATACTTTGATTATGAAAATAGTGATACTAGCTGCCGGAATGGGGTCAAGATTGGGAAATCCGTTTCCTAAACCTTTAACGCCTTTGGTGAATGGAAAAAGTATCATGCAAATGCAGGTAGATAATATAAATTCTTACTACTCTGTAGAAGACATTAATGTAGTAGTAGGTTTTAAAAAAGACTTAATCATGGAACGTTTTCCAGAGGTAAGCTATATCTACAATCCTCTTTTTGATACTACAAATACCTCTAAAAGCTTATTAAGAGCGTTAAGAAAATTTAAGGATAAATCTGTTCTTTGGATGAACGGCGATGTTGTTTTCGACGAAAAATTATTTGACGTCTTAAATCCATTTATCAAAAAGAAACAGTCTTTTGTTGCTGTAAACACCAGTAAAGTGGCCGATGAAGAAGTTAAATACACCCTGGAAAATGGATTTATTAAAGAACTATCAAAAACGGTAAAAGGCGGACTAGGAGAAGCGGTTGGTATTAATTATATTGCTTCCAAAGATATTAATAGCTTTATTGCTAGACTAGAAGAATGCGATGCCAATGACTATTTTGAACGCGGCATTGAAATTGCCATTGAAAAAGATGGTCTAGAAGTATGTGCTGTTGATATTTCACAATTCAATTGTATGGAAGTAGATTTTCAAGAAGATTTAGATAACGCCAATAAGCTACTAGAATAATGAAAACTATTCTTTTTTGTCAGAATGCCTATGCTTTTGGGATTTTAGCTCCCATTAGAGATGTATTGCAAAAGGAAAATCATGAGTATATCTGGTTTATAGCACCTAAGTTATTAGATACATTCCCTTTCAAAAAAGAAAACTTTACGACGAGTATTTTAGACCTTCAATTGTTTGAAAGTGATGCTATATTTGCTCCTGGTAATGAAGTCCCTTATTATCTACGAGGCGTGAAAGTGCAAATATTTCATGGCTTGGCAGGTGAAAAAAAGGGCCACTTTAGAATCCGCCATTATTTTGATTTGTACCTTACACAAGGACCCTATTTTACAGAAAAGTTTAATAGATTTAAAGCGCAACATCAAGATTTTGACGTTGTAGAAACGGGCTGGCCTAAATTAGATATTTACCATACAGCTGTTCATGAATATCAGAAAGAAAAAGAGACACTTTTAAAGGACTATCAAACAGGTAAAATTATTTTATATGCCCCTACCTTCTCTCCTAGCCTAACTTCTGCACCTTATTTACTAGAGCAAATTAGAGAATTAGCCATAAGTACAGGCTATCTCCTGCTGCTTAAATTTCATGATTTAATGGATCAAAAATGGGTAGCAGCGTATAAAAAACTATCCAAAGAAGTACCTAATATTCTTTTTAAAGAAGATAAAAATATTACCGAATCGTTATTGCTGGCAGATCTAATGATCAGTGATACTTCTTCTGTTATTTATGAGTTTTTATTGTTAGATAAACCAGTAATTACCTTTAAAAATATCTCTGAAAACATACAGTGGCTAGATATTAAATCTTATGAAGGGTTAGTTGGCAAGGTTAAAGCCACGCTAGAGCATGATACGTATGCTCCTGAAAGAAAAAAGTTGAATGAACAGTACCACCCGTATAAAGATGGAAAATCTGCAGCGCGAATGGTGCAAACTACCCAAGAGTATATTGCAAAAAATGGTGTGCCAAACGAAAGAAAGTTATCGTTTTTAAGAAAGAAAAAAATACATAAAATCTTTGGAACACCAACGAAAGACATATTTACAGGGCCTAAAAAAAATAAAATTTCGGCGCTGGTCATTACCTACAATGAAGAAGACCATATCAATGGTGTTTTAGAGAATTTACAATTTGCAGACGAGATCATAGTTGTAGATTCTTTTAGTACGGATACGACCATTGAAAAGCTAAAAGCATTTAACAACATTCATTTAATTCAAAGACCTTTTGAAGATTTTACAGATCAGAAAGCTTATGCCTTAGCACAAGCTAAACACAATTGGGTTTTATTTATTGATGCTGATGAGCGGCTAACAGATGCCTTGAAAAATGAAGTACTAAAAACTGTAAATTCTGATCAAAAGAAAGCAGCTGCTTATTACTTTTTAAGAATATTTATGTTCGAAAAACAGCGGATGCGTTTTACTGGAACACAATCTGATAAAAACTATAGGCTATTCCAAAAATCTAAAGTAAAATTTGACCTTACTAAAACAGTACACGAAACCCTGTTGGTAGACGGAGAATCTAAAGTGTTAAAAAATAAACTCATCCATTATTCCTACAACAACTACGAGGAGTTCAAAAATAAGCGATTAAAATATACCAGCATGCAAGCCAAAGAATTATTGGCTAAAAACAAAAAACCTACAGCATTTCACTTTATAGTAAAACCAGCATTTCGTTTTTTTAAACACTATGTAATTGGCTTAGGCTTTTTAGACGGAAAGAAGGGAATTGTCTTAAGCTACTTAATGGCTTTGGGAATTTATAATAGGTATAGTGAACTCAAAAGGTTACGAAAAGAGAATCAGCCTTAAAACATCAACTGTTTTTTTACCTGCTTATATTGTTCGTTAGTTTTCATGTATTTAATCCCCATATAATACGCTGCTAAATAAGACCAATAGAATCCTTCTTGACCATTTAAGAAATTAAGCTCCAGGAAGTATTTTTTAAAAAATTCAAATTTTACTTTTATAAAAATATATGCTATTCCATAACGTTTATTTTTAAGGTATTTTCCTTCTGAGAAGATAGAAGCGTAATTCGACAGCTTTTCTATATAATTGTCTAATGAACGCGTCGTAAAATGAAGAAAATCATTTTTCAACTTATCTGACGGTCCTTCTAAAACAACATTTTCATGTACTTTTTTACCGTCAAACTTACCCATATTCTTTTTAAAGAAACGCAAGATATATTCCTTACTCTCAGGACCATATTCAAAAACTTTACCTAAAAAAACGTGCTTCCTTTTTAAATAAAACCCGCTGTTGGTGGTGCCAGAAGTAAGCACTCCTTGTATTTCGGCTATTAATTCATCCGTTAAAATTTCATCAGCATCTATGCTAAGCACCCAATTATGGGTAGTTTGTTCCAAAGCAAATTGCTTTTGGGTGCCAAAACCTTCAAAATCTTTATGAAATAATTTTACCTGATATTTTTTACAAATCTCTATAGTGGCATCTGTGCTTCCTGAGTCTACCACAATAATTTCATCGGCCCAAGAAAGCTTATTCAGACATTTATCTATAATTCGCTCCTCATTGAACGTAATAATAAAAACAGACAATTTCTCCTTCATAGTACACTTTTAAAATAGCTGTAATTGCATTTCTACTACAAATTACATCAAAAAAACATTGCTATAACAGCTTTTAGAGCCCTATTATTATCTCATTTGCACTAAAACATCTCGAAAAAGATTTATTTTAATCGTTATTAAAAGGTTATTTTTGAGCCCTAAAAATTTTATCATGCAGGAAGAAATAAATAAATGTATCGAAATTCTTTCTAATGGAGGGCTAATTCTGTACCCCACAGATACAGTATGGGGTATTGGTTGTGATGCTACTAATGAGGAAGCCGTTGCTAAAATATATGCACTAAAAAAGCGGGCGAACACTAAAACAATGATTTGTTTAGTCGCTAATGATTTTATGTTAGAAAAGCATGTAAGCGCAGTACCAGAGGTAGCTTATGACATCATAGATTTAGCCACAAAACCTACTACCATAGTGTATGACGCTCCTAAAGGAGTTGCTAAAAATTTAGTTGCAGAAGATAACACCTTAGCTATTCGTATCGCTTCAGATAAGTTTTGCCAATACCTGATTAACAAATTTAAAAAACCCATTGTTTCTACCTCGGCAAATATTGCAGGAGAACCAACACCGCAAACTTTTAAAGAAATTAGCGGTGCAATTTTAAAAGGTGTAGACTATGTGGTAAATTTGCACCAAGATAAAAATTCAGAAACACCTTCCTCTATTATTAAACTCGGAAATGATGGAGTTGTAAAAATTATCCGAGAATAGCATGACGCAGACAAATCACGAGCAAGCCCTAACTAATCCAGTATTTAAAGTAATTTCTAATGCAGCAAAAGAGTTAAACCTAGACTGTTATGTTATTGGTGGTTTTGTACGTGACTACCTCCTAGAAAGAGGTACGGCTAAAGATATTGATATCGTTGCCATTGGCAGTGGTATAGCACTTGCCAAAAAAGTAGCTAGTAAGCTAAAAGGAAAACCAGAAGTTTCTGTTTTCAAAAATTTTGGTACGGCCATGATTAAACATGGCGATCTTGAATTAGAATTTGTTGGGGCACGTAAGGAAAGCTACCATGAGGATAGTAGAAAACCGGTCGTAGAAGACGGTACTCTAGAAGACGATCAAAAAAGAAGAGATTTCACTATCAATGCTTTGGCGATTTCTTTGAATGAAGAAAATTACGCTACGCTTCTAGATCCTTTTAAGGGTATTCAAGACTTATCAGATAAAATAATAAGAACACCCCTAGCTCCAGGCATTACCTATTCTGATGATCCATTAAGAATGATGCGCTCCATCCGTTTTGCTACGCAACTAGATTTTAAAATCGAAGAAGCATCCCTAAATGCAATCACAGAACACAAAGACCGTATAAAAATTATTTCAAAAGAACGGATTGTAGATGAGCTACATAAAATTCTAGCGAGTAAAACTCCGTCTTTAGGCTTTTCATTATTACATAAAACAGAATTACTAGGTTATATACTTCCAGAACTTACTGCCTTACAAGGTATTGAAGAGATAGAAGGACAACGCCATAAAGATAATTTTTGGCATACTTTAGAAGTGGTTGATAACATAGCCAAAAACACAGATAACGTATGGCTACGTTGGGCTGCCCTACTCCATGATATTGGAAAAGCTCCTACAAAACGTTTTGATAAAAAAATAGGTTGGACCTTCCATAGCCATGAATTCATAGGCTCCAAGATGGTCTATAAGTTATTTAAAAGGTTACGCATGCCTTTGAATGATAAAATGAAATTTGTTCAAAAAATGGTCTTATTGAGTTCTAGACCTATTATTTTATCGGAAGATTTTGCGACAGACTCTGCTGTACGTAGATTAATTTTTGATGCTGGAGAGAATATTGAGGATTTAATGACCCTATGTGAAGCAGATATCACTACCAAAAATCCTAAAAAGCAAAAGCGCTACCAAAACAACTTCAAACTTGTAAGACAAAAAATTGTTGAAGTAGAAGAACGTGATCATGTACGTAATTTTCAGCCACCAATTAGTGGCGAAGAAATAATGGAGACGTTTAACTTAAAACCATCTAAAGAAATTGGAATTATAAAAGAGGCAATTAAAGAAGCAATTCTTGAAGGCGAAATTCCAAATGAATATGATGCAGCTTATCAATTCATGCTTCAAAAAGGTAGTGAAATTGGTTTAGAAAGCTAATTAATACACTAAATTTGGTTGATTTCTTTTCTTACTAATGGATCTATATTCTTGTTTTTTTTCTAAATTATAGTCTTATGAAAGCTACTTGTACTGTAAATTCGCTTTCACCATGTCACCAATATCTTTCGAATAATTGAAGTGTTAATTTGTACTAAAAAAACATTTATAGGATATTTTAGGAGCATCATACCAGTATTTCAATATTATTTTCTTGTAGCTTAACTTCTGATATGAACATGCAGCTTTCGTTTTTCAGAGATCTGCTATTTTTTATAATTTCCTTTTACTTTCCTGAAAATTATGAAATTTCAGTGTGAAAAATCACTTTCATAATAACATAAAATTTATAAAATCCGTTTGCTTATATTTTCAATCTTAAAATTGAAATGCGCCAATTTGTAACCAATTTATCAATCGGTTTTAGCACTTTAATTTCTACTTATTTATTCAAATTCCTGTAGACCTAACTTACTTTCTTAAAATTAGAATTCTGTTAAACGGTAACTTTATTCCGACTTAACCTTTATTTTATTCGATTAAATACCATTTTATATTTTAACATAGAATTTATTTTCTTATTTTACGTAATCTATTACTTACATGATTTATATAAAAATTCAAACATCAAAAACAATATACCTTACAACTAATTAAGCTATAGTTCACAACAAATAATTAATTAAAAGAATTACAAAAAATATTTTTATCCTAATAAAACAAAACCCAATTAGGAGAAAAGTCGTACGTAATTAAAATTCATCTTACGTTATTGGTATTTGAACGATACATAATGGCTTCTGAAAAGTTTAGGACATTTAGAATTTGAAGATTTCGATAATTTCAATGATAAAAATTAAATATCCTCTATAAAAAACACTTCCATGAAAAAACCACCCATAACGATACACAATAAAAAGATGATGGTTCTTTGTTTATTTATATTATCATTTTTTACGGGATTATCCTCAGAAGCAAATCCAAGTATAGATAAAGATAGTATCGCGAATTCATCGCTGCCTCATTTAAGTATGCTTTTTGCGGATCCTATTTTAGATTTAAATAGTACTACAGTTGGTTTAGATAATGATTTACAGTTTAAACCCACTACAGGTTCAATCACTGCTATATTCAAAAATCCTACACTTTCTTCTGACAACAATACAATATTGAGTGCCACCATAGACTTCTCAGGAACTGTTGATGGTACTGAATTGATGTATATAACAAGTCTAGGAGATTTATATTATTTTACCGCTCCTACAGCTTCTAAAAATTATAACGTGGGTAGCTCTATAATCACACTAGTACAGAACCTAAACAGTTTTACAATTACTGAAGCATCAGGAAACCCTATCCCAAATGCTGACTTTATTACTTTTTTTAATACAATAACCTACGGAAACCTAACAAATACACCTACTGATGGTAACAGAATTGCAACAGTAACCGTTACAGATGCAAATTTGGCAAGTGCTTCTGCGCAAAGTATTATAAGAGTCTATACCACTCCCCCAAATGCTGTAGATGATTCTAATAGCATAGCGGCAAACACCACAGGTACAGTCACTGGAAATGTATTAACAAATGATACAGGAAATATACTAACAGTTTCAGAAGTAGATGTATACCCTACTCAAGTTTCTAATTCATATACTACTTTGTATGGTTCCATAGTTATGCAATCAAATGGTAATTATACCTACAATGTAGATGAGACAAGTTCATCTATTACAGGCCTTAAAAACGGGGAATCGTTGATTGATATTGTTTCTTACACCGCTAGAGATAACTTAGGAATAATTGATTATGGAACTTTATCTATTACTATTAATGGTGTTGATGAAGCCCCGGTAGCTTTAGATAATACCGATGAAATTATAGTTGTCACAGAAACCAATGTTTCTGGAAATATCATTACAGATGTCGGAGTAGATGGCGCTGACTCCGTAGATAGAGGTTTATCAACCTTAGTATGGGAAACAGAATTTAGCGATCCAGGGGGCTTCTTTGTAGATTATTCTGCACCAATAAACGGAACATCAAGGACTATTGATGGCGTACTACTTAATTTTAGCTCTACAGATGCCGGAGGAATAGGAATCGCAAACCAAAATCAAGTAGTAAACCAAACAAACACCAATGGTGGCCACACGGGTTATTTAGGATATGCTATTGATGCCTCAACCAATAATTCTGATTTTACAGAGTTGACGATTACATTTGACCAACCGGTATATAACTTGGGTTTCTTATTAGTAGATATAGATTTTTCCCAAGGGACAAGCTGGCAAGATCAAATTCAAATAAATGGCTCCTTAAACGGTACTGCTTCTAATTTTAAATTTGTGACAACTGGCGGTGTGGTTGATGCCGGAAACAATACATTTTATGGTATAGGAAGTGCTATTCCTAGTGATGCCACAGGAAATATCAACGTGTTTTTTGAACAACCTATAAATGAATTAAAACTAAGCTATAGTTATGGTCCAGATGCAACCGATGCAGATCAAGGAGGTCAAATAGCAGGTGTCTCTGACATCTATTGGCAAGGTGGTACAGGTAATATAGTAATATCAGAAATTGAAGGCAATGCTACTAATGTAGGTGTTACATACACTGGCACATACGGGTCTATTATTGTAAATAGTGATGGTAGTTATACCTATACTCCAAATACAAGTAATCCTGCTGTTGCCGGTTTGCTAACAGGAGATACACTAACTGAAACTTTTTTATATAGACTATCAGATGGAACAAGTTCTGATACGGCAGATTTAATAATTACATTAAAAGGTTCTAAAGAATTACCTACAATTAATATTGACACTCCTGTTGAAAAAGATGGTATTGTAAATGCGGATGAAGATAATGATGTTACGGTTTCTGGAACTACAACAGATGTAGAAGATAACCAAATAGTTACTATTACTTTTGATGATGGAGTTAATCCTATTGTAACAACAACTGCAACTGTAATTGGTGGTATATGGACAGCTACAGACGCAGACATTTCAGGTCTAAACAGTGGGACTATTACTATCACCGCAAACGTAGAAGATGTTGTAGCAAACCCTGCTTCAGATACAGAAAGTATCATTTTAGACAATGTTAACTCTAATGACTTAGATGATGATAATGACGGTATACTAGATATCGAAGAACTTAATTGTTCTCCAGGTTTTATAGATTTAGGTCAAACTTTTTCTACCACAAACGATCCCGGAACAATAAATAGTGTGTACCCTTATGATGATGTTAGTGCTAATTTTAGTTTTGATCTTCTAGGTACAGCAACATGGGCATCTGGAGTAAGTAACCAAAGTAACGGCTCTATATCGGGCGATTATATTAATGTACAACCACAAAATACAAATTTTGAAAATGGTGATGTTGCTGTATATACAATTGACTTTACTAATGGCCCCGTATATAATGTACAATTTAAATGGGGAGGTTTAGATAATTCTGACAGAGCAGATTTTAAAGCATTAAACTCAGGTACAAACAGCAGTGTTATACTTTCAAACCCCGATGCTAACATAACAATCACTGGTCAGTCAGCTTTCAGTACTGCTTCAGGTAGTAATGCTCCTAACAACAGCATTATTGTTTCAATACCAGGTCCCGTAACACAAATAACAATAATAGCGGGTAAAGAAAGTCCTTCAAACCCAGGAAACGTTACAATGCAATTGTACGAACTACAATATTGCACAGATAAAGATACTGATAATGACAATGTCCCAGATCATTTAGACTTAGACTCTGACAATGACGGTATTTATGATGCTGTAGAAGCGGGTCATAATGCTCTTCATTCTAACGGAGAGGTTACAGGTGCTGTCGGTACAGATGGTATTCCAGACGCTGTACAAGGAGCTGGTAATGAGGATGCTGGTACAGTAAATTATACCATTTCAGATTCAGAAACAACTCCAGATGGTATACCTAACTATTTAGATTTAGATAGTGATGGAGATGGCTTACCTGATAATGTAGAAGCACAAACCACTGCAGGATATATTTCTCCAAATGCAGACAATGCAACAACTTACACAACAAACAATGGTGTTAATAGTGCTTATTTAGGAGGTATAACACCTGAAAATACAGATGGTACAGATACCCCTGATTATATTGACTTAGATAGTGACAATGAAGGTGGTAATGATACTTCTGAAGCCGGACTAACATTAGCAAATAATGATGCGGACAATGATGGTTTAGATGATAATATTGATGCCACAACTGGTTATTCGGACCCTAATGGTATTATTAATGCACCTATATCTTTACCTAACACTCAAAATCCTGATACACCAGAAGTAGATTATAGGGATGATACAATATATGATCCTTGTGGAACCGTTGACACTGATGGCGATGGTGTGTTTGACAATTGCGATTTAGACGCTGATAATGATGGTATTTTAGATGCTGTTGAATGTGATGTAGTTGAATATAATGATTCATTCGAAATTCCAAATCTTGTTAGTGATACTGCTAACCCACCAAGTAAATCTGACGGTGATTTAGACGGAGAAATAGATATTTTTATAAACCAAACTTCAATCGAAGGTTGGTCTGTAACAAATGGAGGAACTTTTGATGTTATTTATGATCTATTTAATTCAAGTAAAGGATTTCAACATATTGATCTTTACGGCTCCCCGAGCCCTGCCAATATTCAAAAAACATATACAGGTTTCACCCCTGGCAGTACTGTAGATTTCTCCTTAGACTTTAGTTCTGCTGAAGCTGCTTTTGAAGCGAGTGTTTATGTTAATTACGGATCAGGAAGAGTGTTACTTACTGTTCTAAAACCTTCAAGCGTAGCTACTGTAAATGGAGCGTCAGGAGCAGGAAATAGAATTTCAACTGTTATATGGAATACATATGCACTAGAATTAAACCCTACTGGTACATCTATAACAATTGATATTGAATCATCTGGTTTATTAGGCACAGGAAGTACAGGCGTACTGATAGATAATATTCAATTGTCTCAACAATGCGGTGATTTTGACAATGATAATATTCCTAACAATCTTGATTTAGATAGTGACAATGATGGAATTCCAGATAATATAGAAGCACAAACCACTGCAGGATATATATCTCCAAATGCAGACAATACTGCAACTTACACAACAAACAGTGGTGTTAATAGTGCTTATTTAGGAGGTATAACTCCTGAAAATACAGATGGTACAGATACCCCTGATTATATTGACTTAAATAGTGACAATGAAGGTGGCAATGATACTTCCGAGGCCGGATTAACATTAGCTAACAATGATTCTGATTTAGATGGCTTAGATGACAACACAGATGCAACTACCGGCTATTCTGATCCTAATGGTACCATTGACAATCCAACTACGTTACCTAATAATCAAAATACATCAACTCCCGAAGTAGATTATAGAGATAGTATTTTAGATGCAACTCCTCCTACTGCCCCTACATTGATAATTACCGAAGACACAAATAACGATGAGTTTATCTCTCTAAGTGAACTGTCTGATGATATAGGTGTAGAAATAACTTTACCTGCAGATGCTGTTGCCGGAGATATTGTTTCTGTTACTGATGGAAATGGTTTTACTGAAACTGTTACCTTATCTGCAACAGATATCTCTAACGGAACTGTAAATGTGGAGTTTGCAAGTCCTGGTGATGGAGGTACAATACTAGCTACTGCTTTTATTACCGATGTTGCTGGAAATGTAGGCGCTAACAGCGCTACTGACACCGCTGTTATTGACATTACAACACCTACTATTGATATTACCACACCTATTGAAGGTGATGGTATTGTAAATGCTTCGGAAGATGGGGATGTGACTATATCTGGAACAACAACAGATGTAGAAGATGGACAAACAGTAACCGTAACTTTTAATGACGGTACTAATCCTGTTGTTACCACTACCGCTACCGTAACTGGAAATGCGTGGACAGCAACAGATGCAGACATCTCTGGATTGGATAATGGAAACATTACCGTAACTGCAGATGTAACCGATGTCGCTCTTAATCCTGCTACAGATACAGAAACAATTGTTTTAGATAATACGCTGCCTACCATTGATATTACTACACCTATTGAAGGTGATGGTATTGTAAATGCTTCGGAAGATGGAGATGTGACTATCTCTGGAACAACAACAGATGTAGAAGATGGACAAACAGTAACCCTAACTTTTAATGACGGTACTAATCCTGTTGTTACCACTACCGCTACCGTAACTGGAAATGCGTGGACAGCAACAGATGCAGACATCTCTGGATTGGATAATGGAAACATTACCGTAACTGCAGATGTAACCGATGTCGCTCTTAATCCTGCTACAGATACAGAAACAATTGTTTTAGATAATACGCTGCCTACCATTGATATTACTACACCTATTGAAGGTGATGGTATTGTAAATGCTTCGGAAGATGGAGATGTGACTATCTCTGGAACAACAACAGATGTAGAAGATGGACAAACAGTAACCCTAACTTTTAATGACGGTACTAATCCTGTTGTTACCACTACCGCTACCGTAACTGGAAATGCGTGGACAGCAACAGATGCAGACATCTCTGGATTGGATAATGGAAACATTACCGTAACTGCAGATGTAACCGATGTCGCTCTTAATCCTGCTACCGATACAGAAACAATTGTTTTAGATAATACGCTGCCTACCATTGATATTACTACACCTATTGAAGGTGATGGTATTGTAAATGCTTCGGAAGATGGGGATGTGACTATATCTGGAACAACAACAGATGTAGAAGATGGACAAACAGTAACCGTAACTTTTAATGACGGTACTAATCCTGTTGTTACCACTACCGCTACCGTAACTGGAAATGCGTGGACAGCAACAGATGCAGACATCTCTGGATTGGATAATGGAAACATTACCGTAACTGCAGATGTAACCGATGTCGCTCTTAATCCTGCTACAGATACAGAAACAATTGTTTTAGATAATACGCTGCCTACCATTGATATTACTACACCTATTGAAGGTGATGGTATTGTAAATGCTTCGGAAGATGGAGATGTGACTATTTCTGGAACAACAACAGATGTAGAAGACGGACAAACAGTAACCGTAACTTTTAATGATGGTACTAATCCTGTTGTTACCACTACCGCTACCGTAACTGGAAATGCGTGGACAGCAACAGATGCAGACATCTCTGGATTGGATAATGGAAACATTACCGTAACCGCAGATGTAACCGATGTCGCTCTTAATCCTGCTACCGATAATGAAATTGTAATCTTAGATAATACGCTGCCTACTATTGATATTACTACACCTATTGAAGGTGATGGTATTGTAAATGCTTCGGAAGATGGAGATGTAACTATCTCTGGAACAACAACAGATGTAGAAGACGGACAACTAGTAACCGTAACTTTTAATGACGGTACTAATCCTGTAGTTACCACTACCGCTACCGTAACTGGAAATGCGTGGACAGTAACAGATGCAGATATCTCTGGCCTAGATAATGGAAACATTACCGTAACCGCAGATGTAACCGATGTCGCTCTTAATCCTGCTACCGATACAGAAACAATTGTTTTAGATAATACGCTGCCTACTATTGATATTACCACGCCGATTGAAGGTGATGGTATTGTAAATGCTTCGGAAGATGGGGATGTGACTATATCTGGAACAACAACAGACGTGGAAGACGGACAAACAGTAACCGTAACTTTTAATGACGGTACTAATCCTGTTGTTACCACTACCGCTACCGTAACTGGAAATGCGTGGACAGCAACAGATGCAGATATCTCTGGTCTAGATAATGGAAACATTACCGTAACCGCAGATGTAACCGATGTAGCTCTTAATCCTGCTACCGATAATGAAATTGTAATCTTAGATAATACAACACCTACTATTGATATTACCACGCCAATTGAAGGTGATGGTATTGTAAATGCTTCGGAAGATGGGGATGTGACTATCTCTGGAACAACAACAGATGTAGAAGACGGACAAATAGTAACCGTAACTTTTGATGACGGTACTAATCCTGTAGTTACCACTACCGCTACCGTAACTGGAAATGCGTGGACAGCAACAGATGCAGACATCTCTGGCCTAGATAATGGAAACATTACCGTAACTGCAGATGTAACCGATGTCGCTCTTAATCCTTCTACCGATAATGAAATTGTAATTTTCGATAACCTTACTCCTACGGCACCAACTGTAGTTATTACGGAAGATACCAATAACGACGGATTGATTTCTGAAGACGAATTAGTGGGTGATATTGATGCACGTATCACACTTCCTGCGGATGCCGTGACTGGAGATATCGTTACCATCACTGATGGAAATGGAAACACACAAGATGTAGTGCTTTCTGCTACAGATATTGCTACTGGATTTATTGATGTAATTATCCCTAATCCAGGTGATGCAGGTACCATTGACCTTACTGCTAACATAACAGATGTTGCAGGAAACGTTGGTCCAGATAGCATGACGGATACAGCTACACTTGACCTTTCAGATCCAACAGTAGATAGCTTTAATACCATAGACATTACCCCTATCCTAACAGGTCAAGGAAATGCTAATGAAACTTTGCTTATAGAATTGGATACAGATGGTGATAATATTCCTGATGTTACCTATACTGTAACCACAGACGCTAGTGGTAACTGGAGTTTAGACACGGAAACAGCCGTACCAGATTCTGGTAGCTTCCCTACCTTACTAGATGAAGATGTCATCTCTATTACAGTTACCGATCCTTCAGGAAATACAGGTATAGGTAGCGTAACTATTTCTGTAGATACAGATGGTGATGGAATTAATGATAACGAAGAAACCTCTTTAGGTACAGACCCTAGCAATCCTGATACCGATGGAGATGGTATTTCTGATGGTCAAGAAGTGAATACAGATGCTACAAACCCATTAGATGATTGTAGTTCTGTAAACGGAAGTCCTTTAGGGGATAGCGATTGTGATAACGACGGATTAACAACAGATCAAGAGGTCGCGGCAGGAACAGATCCTGACAATCCTGATTCTGACAACGATGGGTTATCAGACGGTGAAGAAATTGCTTTAGGAACAGATCCTAATAATGCTGATTCCGATGGGGATGGCATCATAGACGGTCAAGAGGTTGTAGACAATACCAATCCTTTAGATGATTGTGATCATAACGGTGGTAGAGCATTACCTGAATCTGATTGTGATGCAGACGGATTGACGACAGCACAAGAAGATGCTATTGGTTCTGACCCTAATAATGCAGATACCGATGGGGATACGATTCCAGATGGTCAAGAAATAACAGACGGTACTGATCCTTTAGATCCTTGTGATGCTATTGGTGGTGTCCCTACCCTAGCTGCTGGTTGTGATGAAGAAGTGGTAAGCTCAGGAATAGCCGTTGCTAATGAAATTTTAACTCCTGATAATGATGGTGTAAATGATTTCTTTAGGATTGAAAACATTGAGTCTTTCCCGAACAACACGGTACAGATTTATAACCGTTGGGGAGTGGTAGTCTATGAAATGGCTGGGTATGATAATCAATCTAACGTATTTAGAGGCGCTTCTAATGGTAGAGTAACCTTTAGCACAGATTCTGAGCTACCTGTAGGTGTTTACTTCTATATAATCAAATACGTAAATGAGGGGAATCACCTAAACAAAGCCGGATATTTATACATCAACCGATAAGCATTAACCATTAAGAATAAAACATGAAAAAATATTTGATCATAGCACTCTTTGTTTTTGCAGGGACCACAACTCTCTCTGCACAACAAGATGCGCAATACACGCAGTACATGTACAATACCATTTCGGTGAATCCTGCCTATGCAGGTTCCCGAGGGGTGCTGAGTATTGCTGCCTTACACCGCTCACAATGGGTAGGATTAGATGGGGCGCCAACCACACAAACCCTAAATCTGCATACCCCGGTGTCTAGAAGAGTGGGTTTAGGACTTTCTATTGTAAATGATGAAATAGGAAATGGTACCAATCAAGATACGTATTTTGATGCCGCATTTTCCTATACCATCCCTACTTCTGAAGAAGGTAAACTTTCGTTTGGATTAAAAGCAGGCGGACATTTCTTGAACATCGATTTCTCTAAACTTAGAAATTATGGCGCCGAAAGTAACTTGCCTAACGTGGATAATAAATTCTCTCCCAATTTTGGAGCAGGCGTTTACTACCATACCGATAAGTTTTACTCCGGACTATCTGTTCCTAACTTTTTACAGACAGAACATTTTGATAGTGCAGGAACCAATAGTTCCTCTTTCTTAGCAGAAGAACGATTAAATATTTACTTCATAACAGGCTATGTTTTTGATTTAAATCCCAACCTAAAATTCAAACCTGCAGGGCTTGTAAAAGCAGTAAAAGGAGCGCCTTTACAAATAGATGTTTCGGCTAACTTCCTTATTAATGATAAATTTTCTGTAGGAGCAGCGTACCGATGGGATGCCGCAGTGAGTTTATTGGCAGGGTTCCAAATCTCAGAACAATTAATGCTAGGATTAGCGTACGATAAAGAAACAACAGACCTAGGAGCTACCCGTTTTAATGATGGGTCTTTTGAAGTCTTTCTTCGCTATGAATTCTTAACACGATACAAAAAAGTAATAACACCACGATTCTTTTAAAATAGTTTCTTTATACTAAAGAAGTATCTGATGCTCAACATCAGAAAATAAAAAGGATAAAGCTGAAGTCGTTCACGAACTTCAGCTTTATCCTTTCTTTTATGTAAAATTCATTCTCTATGAATATTTCCTACATAAAAAATCTCCTTATCCCGAAGGGCAATTTACCACTTGTCGACACTTATCGGTCATTTGACCACACAAAATTGTACATAACACAACAAATTTTAAAAATTCCTTCATAATTAGTCTTACTTTACAAATAATTAACACATAAAAATTTTATAGCATATAAGATTTAATACTTAAATAAGTAAGTTTTATCCTATAAAATTGTATTTTAACATTAAAATACAGCCGTTGAACGATTCTATTGATTTTACCTTAAACAGAAAGTTGCATTCAAACTGAATTCATTTTCTTGTTAATAAAATCTTAAAATCAACTACTGTCTTTTAAGAGAATGACCACAAACCACAATTCCTACTATGAAAAATAGTCTCGCCGCTTTTAGATCTTATTATTTAAGTCTCACCTTTCTAATTCTCACAATAGCTAGTTCCTATGCACAACTAAGCGACTTGCATTACATGCCACCGCTAGCTGAGACAAATGCTAATTACATTGTAGATCAATATGTATACCTTTCTACTCCAGAAACCATACCTTTTGATATAAATATTTATATTGGAACTTCTGTAACCCCAGTAGCAACAGTTTCTGTATCGAACACTATTCCTTACACGTATATTCTACCTTCTAGAGAGAATGGAATAACATTATTACCTAATGCTGAAGTTGGTCTTGTTAGTAGTACAGCAGGTTTACGCTTAGAGGCCCCAGGTGGACAAAAATTTTATGCAAATTATAGAGGAAACAGCAATTCTCAAGGCGTTTCTTTAACCTCTAAAGGGCGGGCAGCTTTAGGTACGCATTTTAAATGGGGTGGTATTCCTTTTTTGCATGATCGAAGCATTTTTAATGCAGCCTTAGGGATTATGGCTACGGAAGATAATACAACAGTAACCATTTCAGACTATGATCCTGACTGTGTTTTTAGATTAGGAAATAATGGCACAGGCTTAACCGATGACACAATTACGATTACCTTAAATAAAGGAGAATCTTATGTATTGGAGGTTGAAGGAAATAATGGCGACGCCAACAGGTACGGATGGTTAGGCGCAGATATTCTTTCCGATAAAGATATAGCAATAAGTAATGGTCATATTTTACTTGGTGTTCTTCCTAACGTTAATATACAAGATGGAGGAACAGATCAACCCGTACCTATAGATATTATTGGTCGTGAATATGTTTTCATTAGAGGTGGTGGCACAGATGCCTTAGAATTTCCAATTATAATTGGAACCGCTAGTGGTACAGATATTTTTATTAACGGGTCAACCACTCCTATTGCTACAATAAATGACGGAGAATATTTTTTAGTTCCTGGATCAAATTATTCAGGCAGTACCGCTGGTAATAATATGACAGTTACTGCATCAAAAAATGTGTATGCCTATCAATGTTTGGCCGGTAGTAATTCAGGAGCGACCATAGGAATGAATTTTATTGCTCCTGTTAATTGTCTACTTCCCGACAATGTAAATAACATAAGCACAATTGAAGATTTAGCAGGAAAAACAATATCAGGGGCATTAACTATTCTAGCTTCCAACAGTACTCCTGATGCCAATATAGTAGTGACCTCTAATGGTGTTCCTGTGGCCCTCCCCGCTCCTATACCTGCCACAGGCTTACCTTGGAAAAGTTTTTATATTCCTAATTTAACAGGTAATATCTATGTCCAATCTTCAGGAGCCATAGCTGTTGGAGTTGTTGGCTTTAGCGGCGCACTAGGAACTGGAGGATATTTTTCTGGTTTTGATACCGTACCTGTAGTAGATTATTCTATATCAGGTTCAGGCTGTTTAGGAAGCACTATTACACTTACAGAAACCTTTGACACTTACCAATGGTTCAATGATGGTGTTGCGATACCTGGAGCCACAAGCGGTAGCTACACCCCTACTGAAATTGGCGAGCATTACGTAAATGTTTCTAAAAGTGGTTGTGATTACAACTCTAATGTTATTCAGTTTTTTTATTGCAACCCAGATATTTATATAAACAAGACTTCAGATAAAACAACAATTTCAGAAGGAGAAACAGTAACCTTTACGATAACTGTAGAAAGTTTGGGGTTAGATAACACCACTAACTTAGTCATTACAGATAACTTACCGGCAGGATTAACACTTACTAGTGCTACGCCTAGCAAGGGTACTTGGTCTGCTCCAAACTGGAATGTAGGAGATATGGTAAAAGGAGAAAAGCAATCATTGATTATCGTAGCTACGGCAGATGATATTAATGAAGCGGTAGCCACTACAAGCATAACAAATACCATTTCTAACACACAAGATCAAACAGATTCTAATTCATCTCCAGATGACGTAATAGAAGTAATTACCATAGAGAACTTAGATGATGACAATGATGGCGTACCCGATACTTCTGATATTTGCGAAGGATTTGATGATGCTCTTGATACTGATTTAGATGGCATTCCTAATGGTTGTGATAGTGATGATGATAATGATGGAATTTTGGATGTAGATGAATTTAATAAAGATTGTGGTTTAGTTCCCACAAATGATATTCATTTTACAGATTCATCCTATAATCTAATTACTTTAGATAGTAACGATGGTGATTTGGTAGCCTATATAAAAGATTTTGATAACGATATCACAGCGGTTGCTACTACTACCATTGGTTCAGGAACTTTTCCTGCTGGAAATCCAAATTACACAGATGGTAGCGTGCAAGTAGATATGCAAACACGTAACTCAAATTCTGCAGTGACCGGTACTACAACAGAAATTGTATTTTCTGAACTTATATTATCTACAGAGTTTAATGTCCGAAGTTTAGCAAGAAATGCTTCTGGTAGTTATGATGAAAGTCAAAATATCAAATTTTATAATAATAGTGTTCAAATAGAATTCCCAGCAGACATTTATGCCACTAGCGGTACCATTGGCACTGGAGCTTCTTATGATCCAGTTTCTGGAGAAGCAGTAGCAGCTATAATTGGAGGTACGGCTCAAGAAGCAAACTTCAGATTTAATATAGATAAAGGAATTAATAGAATTGTTATAACACAAGCTGCAACAGCTAATGCCGATAATATTGGTTGGAGGGTGAATACTTTATGTTCGTTGTATACAGATACGGATAATGATGGGATTTATGACCATTTAGATTCAGATAGTGATAATGACGGTTGTCCTGATGCTTTAGAGGGTGATGCAAGTTATAATTATAGTGATTTAAATGGTAGTCTTAGACTAACAGCTGCAATAGATGCTGCTGGTGTTCCTGGAGGAACTTCTCAAGGTGCAGGAACTGCTACAGATAATTTACAGCAAGCAGATGAATGCTCCGAATGTGATTCCAATCACCCTTTATTTCAAGATATAGATGGTGATACAATAGGAGATGCCTGTGACGATGATGACGATAATGATGGGATAGCAGATGCTTTAGAATGTACCGCTGCAAACGGTGTAATCTTAACCGGAGATGATTCATTGTTACTAACAGGAGAGTATGACAATGGCGATGGCGTTAATCAACAGTTTACAATTACGTCTACAGAATATAATATTTTAGACAAAACAGGCCCAGCGGATAACGGTTTGCAAGTACGATGGAATCAAGGTACAGACCCTACGGTTGAAATGATTCTTAGCGTGGAACAACCTATAAATGCAATACAACAAGCAATTCGCGTTTCTTCGTATGAGATGAACAGCGACGTTGGTGCCATACAAAATGCAGATAAAACAATAACAATTACTTGGCCAGGGGGCGGTACAGCTGTACTTTCTGATCCCTTGGGGGAAACCGACTTAGGGAATGGAGCGGTGATAACTTCAGGAACTCCTTTTCAAGTTGCTCCTGATGCTGCCGGACTTTCAAGAACTGTAACAGATTCACGATGGTCTTTATTAATAGATACAAGTACTGGAATAACCTTTCCTATGGATATCGGTTATTATGCGGACGGAAGTATAAATAGCAGCGCTAACCATGTAAACGAAGGTTTTGCCTTTAGATCAGTTTTAGCCTGTGATGTTGATAATGATGGTGTTCCTAATATACTTGACCTTGATAGTGATAATGACGGAATTTATGATGTAGTAGAATCAGGAGGTACAGATGCAGATACTAATGGTATTGCAGATGGTAGCATTAGTACTACAGGTATTCCTAGCAGTGCAGGAGCAGGAACCGTACCAACAGAAACAACAACAGGAACTCCTGATTATTTAAATCTAGATAGTGATGCCGATGGTTGTTCAGACGCTAATGAAGCCTATACGGATAGTACTGCAGATAATGGTGATGGAGCAGAATATAACGATGCAGATTCAGCGATAGTAACGGATGGCTCTGGAACCATATTAGCGAACGGATTGGTAGCATCTGCTACGTACACTACTGGAGCTGTAAGCGCGGTCACCACCGAAGATTTAGATTTGGATGGCGATGGTTTAGTGGGTATCTGTGATCTTGATGCTGACGGTGATGGTGACCCAGACACAACAGATACAGATCCTTTAGACCCTTGCGTATATAGTACAAGTCAAGTTGCCGCAAATGCAGAAGCAAGTTGGAATGCCTTGGATTGTGATGGTGATGGCGAAACAAATGGTTTTGAAGTAACCAATAATACAAACCCTTCCGATCCTTGTGAAGTTACTGTGCCTACGGTACGCACTTCAACAGATGAAAATTATGCAGTTTGGGCAGCTGAAGATTGTGATGGTGATAACCTTGATAATGGTACAGAAGCTACCAATGGTACTGACCCATTTAATACAGATACCGATGGAGATGGAGTTCAAGACGATATAGATACGGATGCCTTAAATCCTTGTGATCCAGTGCAAGCTCCAGGATATATTGGGTATGATGCTACCAATACTATTTGGGCAGCAGCAGATTGTGATGGCGACGGAGTGACCAATGGAACAGAAGTGACCAATGGAACGGACCCATATAGCACCGATACAGATGGTGATGGTGTACCAGACAATACAGATACAAACGCATTAGACCCTTGTGATCCAGTACAAGCCCCAGGTTATACAGGCTATGATGCCACTAATGCTATTTGGGCAGCGGCAGATTGTGATGGTGATAATGTTACCAATGGAACAGAAGTGACCAATAATACAGATCCTTATAGCAACGATACCGATGGCGATGGGGTGCCAGACAATACAGATACAGATGCCTTAGACCCTTGTGACCCAGTGCAAGCTCCAGGATATATAGGATATGATGCTACAAACCCTATTTGGGCAGCGGCAGATTGTGATGGTGACGGAATTACCAATGGTACAGAAGTAACCAATGGTACGGACCCTTATAATACAGATACGGATGGCGATGGTGTACCAGATAATACAGATACAGACGCATTAAATCCTTGTGATCCAATACAAGTAGCGGGTTACGTTGGTTATGACGCAACCAATGCTATTTGGGCAGCAGCAGATTGTGATGGTGATAATGTTACCAATGGGATAGAAAATACCAACGGTACGGACCCCTACAATGCGGATACGGATGGTGACGGTGTTCAAGATGATATAGATACAGATGCCTTAGATCCTTGTGATCCAGTGCAGGCTCCAGGCTACACAGGGTATGATGCTACCAATGCTATTTGGGCAGCAGCAGATTGTGATGGTGATGGTATTACTAATGGTACCGAAGTTACCAATAACACAGATCCTTATAGCAACGATACCGATGGCGATGGTGTGCCAGACAATACAGATACAGACGCATTAAACCCATGTGATCCAATACAAACTCCAGGGTATACAGGTTATGATGCTACCAACGCTATTTGGGCAGCAGCAGATTGTGATGGTGATGGTATTACTAATGGTACCGAAAATACCAACGGTACGGATCCATATAACACCGATACCGATGGTGATGGTGTGCCAGACAATACAGATACAGATGCCTTAGATCCTTGTGATCCAATACAAACTACAGGCTATACAGGCTATGATGCGACCAATGCTATTTGGGCAGCAGCAGATTGTGATAGTGACGGAGTTACCAATGGAACAGAGGTTACCAATAATACAGATCCTTATAGCAATGATACCGATGGTGATGGTGTGCCAGACAATACAGATACAGACGCATTAAACCCATGTGATCCAGGGCAAACTCCAGGATACACAGGTTATGATGCTGCGAACCCTATTTGGGCAGCGGCAGATTGTGATGGTGATGGTATAATAAATAGTACTGAAGTTACTAATGGCACAGATCCCTACAATTCAGATACGGATGGTGATGGTATTGATGACGGTCAGGAAGCGTCAGATAATACAAATCCTTTAAATGATTGTGAATCTATTGGAGGAACTCCTTTGCCAACAAGTGATTGTGATGGCGATGGTGTGCAAAATTCTTTGGACGCCTGTGAAGGATTTGATGATGCCATAAATGCAGATGGTGATGCCCTTCCAGATGCCTGTGATGAAGATGATGATAATGATGGTATACCAGATATCGTAGAAGGTAATACCGATTTTGACGGCGATGGCGTACCAAACAGTTTAGACCTTGATAGTGATAATGACGGTATTCCAGATCTTGTAGAAACAGGAAATGGTGCATTAGACACAAATGGCAACGGTTATATAGACAGTTCTGAAAGCGGCGTTGGCACCAATGGAATTCCAGATACGGCTGAAGATGGTGGCACTGATGGTGCGGGAGTATCAACAACTCCTATAAATTCTGATGGCACCACTGGTCCTGATTATTTAGATTTAGATTCTGATAATGATGGAATACAAGATTTAGTAGAAGCGCAATCAGACGCTAGTTTAGTACAACTATCGGGCGATGATTCTGATAATGATGGGGTCGATGATGCTTTTGATGTAGATAATGGAGGTAGTTTTAGTAGCATCCCAGAAAATACAGATGCAGATGCTTTACCAGATTATTTAGATTTAGATAGTGATAATGATGGGATTATAGATAATATAGAATGGCAATCCACATCAGGACATCTCTTTCCATCTGCAGATTCAGATGGGAACGGTCTAGCCGATAATTATGAGGTTGCTCCTGCAGGTTCAGGAGAATCTATAAATGCTCCAACAAATACGGATGGTACAGATAGTCCTGATTTTAGGGATACGGATTCTGACAATGACGGATTAGATGACACCACAGAGGTGTATGATTATAATGATGATTTAACAGCAGATGTTACACCTTCGGGAATAGATGCTGATAACGATGGTTTAGATGATGCCTTTGATTTAAGTATTGTAGCTCCTAACGGACTAGAAGATCCAAACGGCGCAACAAATAATAACCAAGATGTTACTACGTTCTTGAACACCCAAGATCCTTTTACGAGTGAAGTAGATTTTAGGGATAATATTGTTCACTTAGATCCTATTGATACCGATGGTGATGGCGTTGACAACAGTATTGATATTGATAACGATAATGATGGAATCTTAGATTATGTAGAATCTTTAGGATTTCAACCTACCGATGTCAAAGGTGATGATTGTGGTATACCTGCTGGATCATTTATAGGCGGTACTTATATACCTGCTACCGGTTCTGGTGCAGGTACTCTAAATGCTGAGTATAGATTTTCTACAGTAGTTACTTCATCTTTAGGGGTATTAGATGCGATAGTTCAAATAACAGCTATTGATAATGCCACTTTAACATCAATAGATGCTTTCCCTGCTGGTAGTAGTAATGATGCTTGGCAGCCTACTTTTGATGTAGGAGGTGTAGCGGGAGAAACAGGAAGTATTTCCTTTAACGTACGTTTGGTAGCTTCTGGAACAGATTTTCAAGTCAACCTTATTAGATTTGGGGGCGTAATTTATGATATAGACGGTGCTAACACTAGAGAAAGTGTAACATTAACCCGTCCAGGTTTATATGCCGTGGATAGTAATTCATTACTTACTGTATCTGAAAATTTAGCAACAGGTACTGCCACTTTTGAAGGTCCTGCGCAAACTTGGGCCGGTGTAGATTTTGGTCCTAAAATAGCGGCATACTTTAATTACTATGAAACAACAAATCTTGATCTTACTTTTACGGGTGAGTTGCAAACAGGTTTTGGTACTAATGATTATTTAGGATCTATTTTATTCCAAACATGTGATATTAATGGATTGTTTACACCTACCAATACTACTTCTGCTACTAATTCTGGTGGTACTCCAACAGGAGTTGCCTCAGGACCTGGAACGGCACCGGTATACAAAATATACCAAGGTATTGATAGTGATAATGATGGTATTGAAGATCATTTAGATATTGATTCTGATAATGATGGTATTCCAGATAATGTAGAAGCACAACTTACCACATCGTATACGCCTAGAGGAACAGATGATACGGATGGAGACGGATTGGGAGATGCTTATGAAGGAACTGGCAATGAAGGTCTAATGGTTATTGATACAGATCTAGATGGTATTCCTGATTATTTAGATTTAGATTCTGATAATGATACACTAACAGATAGAAGAGAAGCTGGTTTTGTTGCAGCGACAAATAATCTTGATTCTGATGGTGATGGTTTACTAAATGGTTATGATGATGTTGATACTCCAGGAACCCTTTTTGATACGAATGATGATCAAGATAATGGCGCTATAGATTTACCAAATATTGCTAAAACGACCACTCCGGAAGTAGATTATCGTGAAGTTGGGATTGATGATAATGACTTAGACGGCATAGCCGATTCAATTGATCTTGATGATGATAATGATGGAATTTTAGATACCTTGGAAACATCGGGTACTGACCCAAGTGCGGATGATGATGCTGATGGAATTTTAAATTACCAAGATCTAGATTTAGGTCCTGATACTAATGGCGATTCTATTGTAGATAGTTTTGACACGGACGGCGATGGCGTTCCTAATCACTTTGATTTAGATGCTGATAATGATGGAATTTATGATGTGGTGGAATCTGGAAGCGGAAAAGCTTTTACAACCGGCGTTCTAGACGGTACCGTGGGTACAGATGGTATCGTAAATACGGTACAGGCCAGTGGACAACAGAATAGTGGTACTGTAAATTATATCGTATTTGATTCTGAAACTACCCCTGATGGTATTGCCGATTTCCTTGAATTAGATGCTGATGGTGATGGCTGTAATGATGTTATCGAAGCAGGATACACAGATGACAATGCTGATGGATATTTAGGTGATGCCCCTACCCTAGTAGATGCAAACGGAATAGTTACAGGAACAACTGTGACCGCCGGATACACGACTCCTAATAATGCAGATAGTGCTAGCAATACAGCCTTTGATTTTCAACAACCTGGTGTTATTCCAACAATTGCAACTGCCGCAGAGCAACCGCAAGATGTGTTAACAAATGGCAGTTCTCCAGAGGTATTCTCTGTTACTGCGAATGGAACAGAATTAATATACCAATGGCAAGTTGATGACCAATCTGGTAGTGGATTTATAGATATAGATGATGCCAATGCAACTGATATTTATACAGGAAGTACCACTGCAACATTAACCCTAACAGGTATAACAATTACAGAAAACGGGTATGAGTATAGAGTAATAATTACAGAAACTTCTTTTGTATGTTCTCCGTTGACTTCTGCTGCTGCGGTGCTCACGGTAGATGTAACGCCACCTGTTGATCCTACAGTACAAGATCAAATTACAAATGATACAACACCAATAATTACTGGAACTGCAGAAGCAGATTCTACTTTAGAAATAGTAGTTGCAGGAGCAACATATACCATAATTACCGATAGCTCGGGCAACTGGAGTATCGATACAGAAACAGCTACACCAGATAGTGGAACATTTACGCCAAATGTAAATGGAGCTAATGAAGTAGTGGTAACAAGTACGGATGCTGCAGGAAATAGTTCTGTAGATGCTACTACTTTAGAGTTGACGATAGATACCACAGATCCAGAGATTCCAACAGTAGAAAGTCAAACTACAAATGACACTACTCCTGTACTTGAAGGTACGGCAGAAGCTAATTCTACAGTTACGGTAACTGTTGGTGGAGCAACATTCACTACCACAGCGGATGCTTCAGGAGATTGGACTATTGATACGGAAACAGAAGCTCCTACCTCAGGAACTTTTGCGCCGAATGTAAATGGTACAAATGAAGTGACTGTTACAAGTACAGATGAAGCGGGTAACAGTGCTACTGATATTACGAACTTAGAATTAACCATTGATACTACAGCTCCAACAGCTCCTACCGTAGAAATTGTAGAAGACACCAACAACGATGGTCTAATTAGTGAAGATGAGTTAATCGGTGATATTAATGCCATAGTTACACTTCCTGCTGATGCTGCGATAGGTGATACCGTAATCATTACGGATGGGAATGGAAACTCACAAAATGTGGTACTTACCGCGACAGATATTACGAATGGCACCATTGCTATTGTGATTGCCAATCCTGGAGATGGCGGTACTATTGTGCTAACCGCCAATATAACGGATGTTGCAGGGAATGTAGGTCCTAACAGTGCAACAGATACCGCTGTACTTGACCTTACAGATCCAACCGCTCCTACAATAAGCATTACGGAAGACAGCAACGATGATGAATTAATTAGTGAAGATGAACTTGTAGGCGATATTGACGCTCGGGTAACATTGCCTGCTGATGCCCTTGCTGGTGATAAAGTAATTGTTACCGATGGGAATGGAAATTCTCAAGAGGTAGTACTTACGGCAACAGATATTACAACAGGATTTATAGATGTGATTATTGCGAACCCTGGAGATACAGGTACCATTGTAGTTACGGCCACTCTTACCGATGTTGCAGGAAATGTGGGTCCAGATAGCGCTACAGATACTGCTGTGCTCGATATTACGGACCCAACAGCGCCTACAATAGAAATTGTAGAAGACACCAATAATGATGGTTTAATTAGTGAAGATGAGTTAACTGGTGCGATTGACGCTGTGGTAACTCTTCCTGCGGATGCCGTTGCTGGTGATAAAGTAACTATTACCGATGGAAATGGAAATTCTCAAGAGGTAGTACTTACAGCAACAGATATTACCAATGGCACGATTGCTATTGTAATTGCTAACCCTGGAGATAACGGAACTATTGTTGTTACCGCTAAAATTACGGATATCGCCGGCAATGAAAGTGTAGACAGCGCTACAGATACAGCAGTACTTGACCTTACGGACCCAAGTGCACCGACAATAGAAATTACAGAAGATACAAACGATGATGAATTAATCAATGAAGATGAACTCATAGGAGACATAGACGCTCGTGTAACACTTCCAGCGGATGCCGTTGCAGGAGATACCGTAACTGTAACCGATGGGAATGGAAATTCTCAAGATGTTATTTTAACTGCTACTGATATTACCAATGGATTTATCGATGTCATTATCGCTAATCCTGGAGATAAAGGCACTATTGTAGTTACCGCAAACCTTACGGATGTTGCAGGGAATGTAGGTCCTACTAGTGTAACGGATACGGCAGTTCTTGATACTACAGATCCTGGTGCTCCAACAGTTATTATTTCAGAAGACGTTAATGATGACGGATTTATAAATGAAGATGAATTATCAGCAGATATTAATGCTGTAATATCACTACCTAGTAATGCCGTTGGCGGTGATACCGTTACCATTACTGATGGAAATGGAAATAGCCAAAATATAATTTTGACAGCAACAGAAGCCTCTAATGGTTTTATTATAGTCAACATTATTAATCCTGGCGATGGAGGAACTATAATCGTAACGGCAAACCTTACGGATGCGGCTGGGAATGTAGGTCCTGATAGTACGCCAGATTCTGCTACCATTGATCTTACAGATCCAACTGCTCCAACGATAGTTATTTCGGAAGACAGCAACGATGATGAATTAATCAATGAAGATGAACTTGTAGGCGACATAGATGCACGTGTGACTTTGCCTGCCGATGCTCTTGAAGGGGATACCGTAACTATCACTGATGGAAATGGAAACTCACAAGATGTGGTACTTACGGCAACGGATATTACCAATGGATTTATTGATGTAGTTATCATTAATCCTGGTGACACAGGTAGCATCGTAGTAACTGCAAACCTTACCGATGTTGCCGGAAATGTAGGCCCTAATAGTGCTACAGATACCGCAACACTTGATACTACAGATCCTACTGCACCAACAGTAGTTATCACAGAAGATATCAATAACGATGGATTAATAAATGAAGATGAACTTGTAGGCGATATTGATGCTGTAGTAACACTGCCAGCAGATGCGGTTGCAGGTGACACCGTTACCATTACCGATGGAAATGGAGACTCACAAGATGTAGTACTTACGACCACGGATATTGCCAATGGTGCTATTGCTGTTGTAATTCCTAACCCTGGAGACAATGGAACAATTATAGTGACGGCCAACATAACAGATGTTGCTGGTAATGTGGGGGGCAATAGTGTTACAGATACTGCAACACTTGATACCACTGATCCTACAGCACCAACAGTAGTCATCACAGAAGACACCAATAACGATGAATTAATAAACCAAGATGAACTTGTCGGTGATATTGATGCACGTGTGACGTTGCCTGCCGATGCTCTTGAAGGAGATACTGTAACCATCACTGATGGAAATGGAAACTCACAAGATGTAATGCTTACCGCAACAGACATCACGAGTGGATTTATTGATATAATTATCAGTAATCCTGGAGACACCGGTACCCTAGTGGTAACCGCAAACCTTACCGATGTTGCCGGGAATGTGGGTCCTAATAGTGTAACCGACACTGCAATATTGGATATTACAGATCCGACAGCTCCAAGCGTCGTTATAACAGAAGATATCAATAACGACGGATTAATTTCTGAAGATGAGCTTGTAGGCGATATTAATGCCGTAATAACACTACCTGCTGATGCGGTCGCGGGAGACACGGTAACCATTACCGATGGAAATGGAAACTCGCAAGATGTGGTGCTTACCGCAACAGATATTACCAATGGTACTATTGCTGTCGTGATCCCTAATCCTGGTGATAATGGAACAATTACAGTTACGGCAACTATTACAGATGTTGCCGGTAATGTAGGTCCAGATAGTATTTCAGATATTGCAACATTTGATACAACAGACCCTACGGCACCAACTGTAGTTATTACGGAAGATACCAATAACGACGGATTGATTTCTGAAGACGAATTAGTGGGTGATATTGATGCACGTATCACACTTCCGGCAGATGCCGTTACAGGAGATACCGTTACCATCTCTGATGGAAATGGAAACACACAAGATGTAGTACTTTCTGCTACAGATATTGCTACTGGATTTATTGATGTAATTATTTCTAATCCAGGCGATGCAGGTACCATTGATGTTACTGCTAACATAACAGATGTTGCAGGAAACGTTGGTCCTAATAGCATTACGGATACAGCTACACTTGACCTTTCAGATCCAACAGTAGATAGCTTTAATACCATAGACATTACCCCTATCCTAACAGGTCAAGGAAATGCTAATGAAACCTTGCTTATAGAATTGGATACAGATGGTGATAATATTCCTGATGTTACCTTTACGGTAATTACAGACGCTAGTGGTAACTGGAGTTTAGACACGGAAACAGCCGTACCAGATTCTGGTAGCTTCCCTACCTTACTAGATGAAGATGTCATCTCTATTACAGTTACCGATCCTTCAGGAAATACAGGTATAGGTAGTGTAACTATTTCTGTAGATACAGATGGTGATGGAATTAATGATAACGAAGAAACCTCTTTAGGTACAGACCCTAGCAATCCTGATACCGATGGAGATGGTATTTCTGATGGTCAAGAAGTGAATACAGATGCTACAAACCCATTAGATGATTGTAGTTCTGTAAACGGAAGTCCTTTAGGGGATAGCGATTGTGATAACGACGGATTAACAACAGATCAAGAGGTCGCGGCAGGAACAGATCCTGACAATCCTGATTCTGACAACGATGGGTTATCAGACGGTGAAGAAATTGCTTTAGGAACAGATCCTAATAATGCTGATTCCGATGGGGATGGCATCATAGACGGCCAAGAGGTTGTAGACAATACCAATCCTTTAGACGATTGTGATCATAACGGTGGTAAAGCATTACCTGAATCTGATTGTGATGCAGACGGATTGACGACTGCACAAGAAGATGCTATTGGTTCTGACCCTAATAATGCAGATACCGATGGGGATACCATCCCAGATGGTCAAGAAATAACAGACGGTACTGATCCTTTAGATCCTTGTGATGCTATTGGCGGTGTCCCTACCCTAGCTGCTGGTTGTGATGAAGAAGTGGTAAGCTCAGGAATAGCCGTTGCTAATGAAATTTTAACTCCTGATAATGATGGTGTAAATGATTTCTTTAGGATTGAAAACATTGAGTCTTTCCCGAACAACACGGTACAGATTTATAACCGTTGGGGAGTGGTAGTCTATGAAATGGCTGGGTATGATAATCAATCTAACGTATTTAGAGGCGCTTCTAATGGTAGAGTAACCATTAGCACAGATTCTGAATTACCTGTAGGTGTTTACTTCTATATAATCAAATACGTAAATGAAGGGAATCACCTAAACAAAGCCGGATATTTATACATCAACCGATAAGCATTAACCATTAAGAATAAAACATGAAAAAATATTTGATCATAGCACTCTTTGTCTTTGCAGGGACCACAACTCTCTCTGCGCAGCAAGATGCGCAATACACGCAGTACATGTACAATACCATCTCGGTGAATCCTGCCTATGCAGGTTCCCGAGGGGTGCTGAGTATTGCTGCCTTACACCGCTCACAATGGGTAGGACTAGATGGAGCGCCAACCACACAAACCCTAAACCTGCATACCCCAGTATCCAGAAGAGTGGGTTTAGGACTTTCTATTGTAAATGATGAAATAGGAAATGGTACCAATCAAGATACGTATTTTGATGCCGCATTTTCCTATACCATCCCTACTTCTGAAGAAGGTAAACTTTCGTTTGGATTAAAAGCAGGCGGACATTTCTTAAACATCGATTTCTCTAAACTTAGAAATTATGGCGCCGAAAGTAACTTGCCTAACGTGGATAATAAATTCTCTCCCAATTTTGGAGCAGGCGTTTACTACCATACCGATAAGTTTTACTCCGGACTATCTGTTCCTAATTTTTTACAGACAGAACATTTTGATAGTGCAGGAACCAATAGTTCCTCTTTCTTAGCAGAAGAACGGTTAAATATTTACTTCATAACAGGCTATGTTTTTGATTTAAATCCCAACCTAAAATTCAAACCTGCAGGGCTTGTAAAAGCAGTAAAAGGAGCGCCTTTACAAATAGATGTTTCGGCTAACTTCCTTATTAATGATAAATTTTCTGTAGGAGCAGCGTACCGATGGGATGCCGCAGTGAGTTTATTGGCAGGGTTCCAAATCTCAGAACAATTAATGCTAGGATTAGCGTACGATAAAGAAACAACAGACCTAGGAGCTACCCGTTTTAATGATGGGTCTTTTGAAGTCTTTCTTCGCTATGAATTCTTAACACGATACAAAAAAGTAATAACACCAAGATTCTTTTAAAACACAATAAACATGAAATTTAAATTAACACACATTGTTCTTTGTACGGCGTTTGTAAGCTTTGGTTTGCAAGCACAGGAAAAACAAGCGGTAAAAGCACAATCTAAATTTAATAGTTTTGATTATGCAGATGCTATTAGTTCTTATGAGGATTTAATTAAAGAAGGATACTCTTCTGAGGATGTTTACAAAAATCTTGGCGATGCTAATTATATGAATGCCCAATACAAAGAGGCATCAACTTGGTATCAGAAATTGTTTGAACTTGAAAATACGACTATTGATCCTGAGTATCTATACCGGTATGCACAAACCTTAAAATCTCTAAAGGAGTATGATGCATCAGATGCATGGATGGAAAAATTTGAGCAAGCAAAAGCAACTGATGGCCGTGCTGAAAAATTTAATAACGAAAAAGACTATCTAACAGCTATCAAAGAAAATTCTGGTCGCTACTCCATTAAAAATTTACCGATCAATTCTAAAGAATCTGATTTCTCTCCTGCTTTTTATGAAAATGAATTAATCTTTTCTTCTGCAAGAGATTCAGGAACCGTAACCAAAACTATTCATCTTTGGAACAGAAAATCATTCTTAAACTTATACAAAACAGCGGTTACAGAGGATGATAATTTTACAACACCCACAAAACTTTCTAAAACAGTTAATAAAAAAGCACATGAGTCTTCTCCTGTTTTCACAAAAGACGGACAAACCATGTACTTCACCCGAAACAATTTTAAAAATGGAAGTTTTTCTAGAGATGAAGAGGGAGTTAGTCGTTTAAAATTGTACAAAGCAACATTGAAAGACGGAGCTTGGACAGATATTACTGCATTACCTTTTAACGGAGAAGACTATTCTACGGCACACCCTGCATTAAATACGGATGAAACTAAATTGTATTTTGCTTCGGACAGGCCTGGAACTTTGGGCGCTTCTGATATATTTTATGTAACTATTAACAATGATGGTTCTTATGGTACTCCCGTAAACTTGGGTCCTAGTGTAAATACAGAGTCTAGAGAAACGTTTCCAAATATTTCTGATACCGATATTTTATATTTCGCATCAGACGGACATCCTGGATTAGGAGGTTTAGATGTTTTCGGAATTGATTTAGCCGAATTAGAACGTACGAAAGCAAAAAACTTAGGGCAACCTTTAAATAGTGAGCAAGATGATTTTTCATATATAATCAATGACACAACTAAGAAAGGCTATTTTGCTTCTAACCGTGAAAATGGTATAGGTAGTGACGATATTTACGGTTTTTCAGAATCGAAAGCATTAGACTTTAACTGTTATTCAAATTTAAAGGGTATCGTAAAAGATGAAAAAACAAAAGAAATAATAGCCGATGCTGTATTAAATATCACCAATGCAAATGGTGAGGTTATAGGCAAAGGTATTTCTGATTCTGAAGGAAACTTTGATCTAGATAGTTCTTGTGAAAAAGGAGCATATACCATCATCACCTTAAAAGAAAATTATGCAGAGGCAACTACTGCGGTTGAAATAGGAACAAACTTAGAAATCAATGATATTGAAATTCTTCTTATTTCTAATTTTGCTCCTGCAGATTTAGGAGCAGATCTTGCTAAAAAATTAAATTTAGAGAAAATCTATTTTGATTTTGATCAATCTTATATTAGAAAAGATGCACAAATAATAATGGAAAAGGTCATAGCTTATTTAAACCAATACCCAGGTACTAAAATAAGAATTGGTTCTCATACAGATGCTAGAGCTAATGATGCCTATAACAGTGGGCTTTCTGAACGAAGAGCCAAAGCTACCTATGATTATTTAGTGAAGAAAGGTATTGATACTTCCCGATTAACATTCAAAGGGTTTGGCGAAACACAATTAAACAACGAGTGTGAAAACAACGTTAATTGCAGTGCTGAAAAACACCAACAAAATAGAAGATCAGAGTTTATTGTCGTAGAATAATAGACTCTTACCCTACTTTAAAAAAGCGGAATTTCTCATCTAGAGTTTTTCCGCTTTTTATATTTTAAAACCCTGTGAAACAGCAGCAAACTTTCTTCTTAAATTGAACAAAGAGTAGTAATTTTGTAAAATAAAAAAGTGAATGCAAAAGTACTTTAGAAAAATAGCCCAAATTACCCTCGTATTGGTGTATTTGGTCATCGTAGCAGGAGCTGTTGTGCGGATGACAGGAAGTGGAATGGGGTGTCCTGATTGGCCTAAATGTTTTGGATACTACATACCTCCTACTGATGAATCTGTTTTAAATTGGGATAAAAACAAAACCTTTGAAAAAGGCCAAGTTATTATTCACAGTGAAGCTTTAAAAGTTGCTAAAACAGACTTTACAACCTCAGCAAAATATAATGCTTCGAATTGGGAAGAATATACAAAGCATGACTATGCTATTTTTAATGTATGGCATACATGGATTGAATATATAAATAGGCTTTTTGGAGCACTAGCAGGATTTGCTACATTAATTCTTGCTGCTTTATCTTTTGGGTATTGGAAAAAAAACAAACGCATTACCATGCTCTCCTGGTTGGTAGTTTTTGGAATGGGGTTTCAAGCATGGCTAGGGGCTACAGTCGTTTATTCCTTATTAGAACCCGTGAAAATTACAGTTCACATGGTCATGGCTTTAGTGATTGTTGCTATGTTAATTTATATTATTTATAAAACTTCTGAAACAGATAAAACCTATAAAGCCAGTCGAAATTTACTTAAATTGCTGTGGGCATCCTTAATAGTTACCCTTATCCAAGTAATTATTGGGACTCAAGTACGGCAATTTATAGACCTGCAAATAGATGTTTTTGGAGAAGATGCCAAGAGTCAATGGCTAATGAATCCTACCCTTCAGTTTTATATACACAGGTCTTTTTCCATTTTTGTTGGAGTTTTAAACCTATATATAGCTTATTTTATTTATAAGTTTGAATTAGGGTTCGAAAAAATAAGATGGGTATTACTTTTATTATTACTAGAAATAATTTCTGGTATTACCATGTATTATGTAGATTTCCCTTTTGGTAGTCAGACCTTTCACATGGTTGTAGCTGCAATTCTTTTTGGAGTACAATTCTATTTGGTTTTAGAAGCATCAAAAACTAAATCAAGCCTTAATTCTTTGTAACTTTGTACCCCTAAAAAAATCAAAATAATGATTTATAAGATTCGCATAATATTAGATACAGAGGAAGATATCTTTAGAGACATTGAAATTGAGGCAAGTACAACGCTAGAAGATTTTCATAATGCCATAACACAAGCTTTTGGGTTTTTAGGTAATGAAATGGCTTCTTTCTATACTTGTAATGAGGAATGGATTCAAGATGAGGAGATAGCGCTACATGACATCAGTGAAAATGGTTCTGATATTCGTTTAATGAACGAAACGTTTCTAGAAGATATTATCACAGAAGATACGCCAAAACTTATCTATGTATATGACTTCCTTAGTATGTGGACATTCTTTGTTGAGCTAGCAGATATTGTACCTAAAGAAGACGGAAGAACCTATCCTAATATATTATTTAGTTTTGGAGAGCTGCCAGATTCTCCACCAGAAAAAACATTTGAGGCCGATCCTACTTTTGATTTTGATGATACTTTTGATAGTTATGATGATTTAGATTTTGATGAAAATTGGAACTAAAGTCCTTCTTTTTCAATAGTAAACATGGTATAAACACTAAAAGCAACAAACACTAATTTACCTTTATATAAACTATGATTAATTTATACGCGACTCAAATAGAAAGTATCTCGCTTCATCGTGTGGGGAACAAAAATAAAAACGAAGCTATTTTCTTATCAGAAACACCGCATAGTTTAAATGATGAGACTACAGGTCTCCTAAAAGAATATTTTTTCAAACCTTTTAGAGAAAAAGAAGAAAACTACTTCAATTTTGCGAATGATGTAGATGTAGAATTTAATGAGATGTATAAAATTACTTCGGAGATCTTTGCAGATCCAGATAGTATACATGCTAATTCTAAAAAAATAGCATCTTATCTCTATGAGCAGTCTAACCACCCACATATTAAAAGTGGTGAAGTGTATGTGGCACATTTAAGTGGTGTTCTTTTAGATAACGTAAAAGTTGATGCTATAGGGATTTTTAAAAGTGAATTAAAACATGATTTTATTCAGTTTGAAGAAAAAGGTAGCAACCTAGATATCATAGTACAACAAGGAATCAATATTAATAAATTAGACAAAGGATGTTTAATCTTTAATACCGGAAAAGAAGAAGGGTACAAAGTACTTTCTGTTGATAGCAATAGATATGATTCTAAATATTGGTTAGAAGAATTTTTAGGCGTAGAACCGCTTTCTGATGATAACTTTAAAACTAAAAACTATCTAAAGTTTTGTCAGAACTTTGCCAAAGACGTGGTACTACCAGCAGAAGATAAGCAACAAGAAGTGCTTTTCATGAACAGAGCGGTAAACCATTTTGCAAAGAATGATTCTTTTGAAGAGAACACATTCTTAAATGAAGTGATGGAAAATCCAGATTTAATTCCAGAATTTAAAAACTACAAAACAGAAAAAGGACCTAAATATAGCGTTGAAGATGTTTCTACTTTTGACATCGCCAATAAAGCGGTATCTGATGCTCGTAAGAAAATAAAGAACGTCATTAATTTAGATACTAACATTCAAATAAAGCTAGACTTCATCAATCCAGAATCAGCAGAGAAATTTGTTGAAAAAGGATGGGATGAAGAAAAGCAAATGTATTATTATCTAGTATACTTCAATAAGGAGCAAAAAAGCTAATTAAAGGTTTATTCGATGTTCTATGATTTGTTTCATACTTACATCTTCATAGTTACGTTTTACAAAATCTAGGGCGAGGTTCAATACTTCGCCCATTTTTTTACAATTTTTAAAATCCATATCTAAGGTAAGTTCGTAAATTTCTGATTTCAGTAACTCTATATTATCTTTCGTGGATATATTGTCTACCAAACAAGCCTTCAATAATCTTTTTATTCTATTCCCAGAACTCTTAATTCTTTTTGCAACTATAGAACGCTCTTCCAGTTTATATTGATCTACAGACTTGGTCTGTAACTTAAGACGTACAAGCTCTACCATCTGGTAATTCTCTTTAAAAAATTGAGGCCTGTATACTTTTAATTTTCCTTCAAAACACTGCTGATCAAAATCTATAGCCCTGATTCGGTACACCACATGATCAAAATCATGCACCGGTACAATCACATAATTATAAGAGCGCATGTCTCCTAAAAGACGTATCATACAACGCTCATTGAACTTCACAAATTCTTTAGCTAATTGGGTTTTTTCTGATTCCGTACATTTTGGTAACATATCTTTTATAAAAACATCTCCAGGAATGCCCGCAATATGTTCTTCTATCAAGGTGTTTTTGTAGACCAAAAAGTTAAGATTATAAGGCGATAACATATGCTCTAATTCTAAACCGTAGATACGCGAAGCATCGGTTTTCTTAACGTAGAAATAGGTGAAATTATCATTCAAAATATTTCTAACTTTTATTCTAAAAGGCTTAGAATTTCCAAACGTACAGAAATCAACTGCATCAATATTTAAGTATTGAAAAATATTATCTCCACCATCAGATAAGAGAATAGAATATACTTTTTTTAAACTGATATCTATCTCTTGTCGTTCAAATTCTGAATAATATACACGTACCCAAAGACTGTCTTCATCATTAGAATCATACACCACAATGGAACCCGAAAAACGAAGTAAATCCTCATAAAAAATTGGAATTTCAATGTTTCGATTGTACAACTCCAAATAAGCATTTAGTTTCTTGCTCACAGGATAAGCAGGCTTCTTTTTCGACATTAATTTTTCTTCAGACATAAAAGCTGGCTAATTATATTGATTTGTTCTAAAGTTATTATTTATATCTAAAAAAACGAATAAATAGCTTCTTAAATCTTTAATCCTACAACAGAATAGTTTTTCCTACATAAAAAATTAAACATCATCACGCACCCTATTCACTACAAAGGTACCCCCATTCACAACAAAGAATTTTTATTGAGATAACATATCGTTTTATTTATGGTAAAATTTATTTTGAATTCCATTTCGAGCATGAAAAAGCAACTACTCTTCCTACTTTCCTTACTTGCATTTAGTTTTGCTAGTTACGCCCAATTAAGCGACCTTCACTACTTGCCACCCTTAAAGCAGGGGCAAAATAACCAAGGGATACAAAACCAAGCAGTATACCTTTCTACACCAGAACCAACCACATTTACAGTAAATGCTTATAGAGGTACAAGTACCACACCTATAGCAACATTTTCTATATCAAATGTGACTCCGGCAGTGTATACCTTAGGTAATGGAGACAACAATATTACATTGGTAGACAATAGCAATACAGGAGTTGTATTGACCAATAGCGGACTCCGTTTTGAATCACCAAGTGGAAATAAATTTTACGTAAACTATAGAGGTTATTCGGCAGCTCAAGCAGCATCCTTAACTTCTAAGGGTAGAGTAGCCATGGGTACTAAATTTAAATGGGGAGGTATTCCTAATTTAGGTGAACACTCTTCTAAGTCTAATACTTTAGGGATAATGGCTACGGAAGATAATACCATAATAAACGTTTCTGGTTATGACCCAAATTGTGAATTCAGATTAGGGAATAATGTAGCTGGTATAACAGCAAATACGTATCAAATTACCTTGAACGCAAATGAATCTTTTGTTTTTGAGGCATATGTAGGTACCTCACCAACACAAGCACAGAGAGATGGATGGATCGGAGCTTCTATAACCGCTACTAAAGATATTGTTATTAGTAACGGAGCTATGAATTTTGGTCGCCAAACAGGCTCCTCCAACCGTGATGCAGGGATTGACCAACCGGTACCAGAAAATAGACTAGGAAAAGATTATGTTTTTGTAAGAGGTAACGGTAGTACCAATGGTACAACAGAGTTTCCTTTAATGATAGCAACCGCAGACAATACGCAGATATATGTAAATGGTGGTACTACCCCCATTGCAACCTTAAATAATGGGGATTATTTTGAAGTTCCTAGTAGTTACTATTCCTCTAATACGGTGGGCGCAAACATGTTTGTACAAACCTCAAAAGATACCTACGCATATCAATGTATGGCAGGAGCAAGTGCTGTATACACGCAAGGATTAAACTTTGTTGCTCCTGTAAACTGTCTGTTACCAGATGTTATGGATAATATCCCAGACATTAGAAATGTTGCCGGGACAATCATGTCTGGTGGTGTCACTATAATTGCAGCGGTAAATACACCCGATGCCAACATTACAGTTTCTGATGGTAGTGGCGCAGTAGCCTTACCTGCCTCTGTTCCTGTTGCAGGAACTAGTGATTGGAAAACTTTTTTTATACCAAATTTAAATGGTGATGTAAGTGTACAATCAACGGGGCCTATTGCCGTTGGTTTTTTTGGTTATAATGGTGCCCAAGGTGTTGCAGGATATTTTTCTGGATTTGATACCGTACCTGAAGTTACTTTAGAGATTAGAGGAGGAAGCGGATGTTTTGTTGGTTCTGAAATATTTGAAGCCACAGGAAATTTTGACGCCTACCAATGGTATGAAGACGGCGTGCTTATTCCTGGAGCAAATAGTCCAAACTATGCTCCTTCTGGAGCTGGTGAATTCTTCGTAAGAGGTACCAAAGGTCCTTGTACATATGATTCTCAACCGATTAACGCCTTGTATTGTGATCCAGATATACAATTAAATAAAACAGTTGATAAGTCCGAAATCACGGAGGGCGAAACAGCTACTTTTACCATCAAGGTAAAGAATAATGGTATTGGCCCATTAACGAACCTTAGAATTACCGATAATATTCCAGCTGGCTTAACGCTAGTGTCTAACTTTACTATTTCGGGTACTTTTAGCGGTAATGTATGGAATATAGGAACGCTTAATGGTGGCGAATCGGCCGAATTAGAATTAGAGGTTCGTGGTGATGAAATAGACATACTTCCTTTATTAAGCTTAGTAAATACAGTTACCAATACACAAGACCAAACAGATACCAATATTACAGCTGATAACCCTACAGCGTATATTACTGTTTACAATGATTACGATAACGATGGTGTAAAAGATATTACCGATTTAGATGATGATAATGATGGTATTTACGATGAAGATGAATGTAATAATTTAACTTTAAACGTTGCTAATGGTAATGAATATACAAATACATTTAACACTGTAGACAATTATTTAGTACTAGACTTTTTTAGTTTAGACAACTCTTTCAATCTAGTCATAAACGGAACAGATATCGCTGGAGAAATTGAATTTCAAAACCATAGTGGAGCTTCTGGAAATTATGCAACTTTTTTTGATGGGTACGGTTACGGACAAAATGGCAATACACAAGTATATACTATAACCGGAAATACCTCTACGCCTATAATTAGAGTTATCATAGATCAAGCAGGAGAGTTCAAGCTTTTTGGGGCTAAAAGTACTAACGGCGTATTACAACCTATGACTCTAACAACACCCGCCAATGCTTTTACATGGAATCCATCTGGTACTAATACAATAACCATTAGGCAAGATGTCGTAGGTCCTACAAATATGGAAGGTATTTTAAGAACTGCAGGTTGTGATGAAGATGGTGATGGTATTCCTAGCCATTTAGATTTAGATTCTGACGGAGATGGATGTAGTGATGCGAATGAATTTTATAAAAATGATACCGCTGACGGCGGAGATGGTGGCGAATATGGTACTGGAGTACCGGTTGTAGATGCCACTGATGGTACTGTAATTGCCGCTTCATATGTACCGGTATTTGCTCCTGAAATATTTTTAGGAAATACTGCTGAAAATTTAAGCGGTATTGATATTAACGGCCAAGCAGTTACTTTAGGGCAGACCTTAGAATACGTACTTCGTTTTCAAAATACAGGAGATGATAATGCAGTAAATTATACGATTCGAAATATACTCCCCAATAATGTAACTTTGGATGGGGTAGATTTTTCTGATGCTCCTGGAGCATCCTATACCGAAGATGTTGCTAATAACACCCTAAATTTTACTATCCCAAATAACTTAGTAGAAATTGGTGATCCAGAATATAGTATCCGTATTACAGTTTCCATAACTGGAAACTGCTCAGATTTCGTAGCTGCTTGTTCGTCTACCTTAGAAAATTTAGCGTACTCTACCTTTCAAGGAGTATTAAACACCAATACTTTCACTGATGAAGGCGGATCTAATTCTATTGGCGCCTGTGAGAGAATTACAGAAGTAGCAAGCAACTCTATCTTAAATGATTTATCTGGATGTGATCTCGCAAGAACGGTTCAACTCTGTGGCGATTTTACAATCTTAACTGCAGGTGAAGGTTTCCTTACATACAATTGGGTATTAGACACTAATAATAATGGTGTTATAGATGCTTCAGATACTGTATTAAATGACGGTGACCCTGATGGCGATCCTAGAACCTACCGTACTACCGTAATTGGAGATTTTATTGTAGAAAAAACTACAGATGGTAGCTGTCCAAATTTAATAGAACGTATTAAAGTAGAGCGTTTTGGAACCACACAAACAAACCCTATTGTAGATTATTTTAATCAAGTAAATAATGATACCAATCCTGATAATGACATTCAGGGAGAAATTGCAACGTGTTCTATTGATGGTGATTTACTACCTAAAATATACTTGTGCGGTGCTGCAGATGAAGTAACACTTCAATTAGGAATTACCGATGCTCAAAGTATTTCTTGGCAATTGCTCGATGAAGCTAGTTGTGCAGACAGTGGTGAGGATTGTGGAAATAAAAACGGAACTTGTACTTGGTCTGAAATCTCAACGTTAAACAATTTTACAGCGACTGATAGTGGTGAATATAGAGTTGTTTTAAATTATACCAATGGATGTTCTAGTCGTTTCTATTTCACGGTATATAAAAACGAATTGGATTTAGAATTCACTTCTAAGAATATTTTATGTGCTACCGATGGAAATATCAGAATAACAAATGTAGGTTCTGGTTATGGTTTTCAATTAGTAGATGTAATTAGTGATGCTATTGTAGTACCTTTTTCTGCCAATAACGGACCAAATTTTGATATTGCTACTAGTGGCAGCTATAAAGTACAGGTTACCCAATTAAATCCTATAGATAATACTCCAATAGCTGGTGCTTGTATTTTTGAAACAGAAGATATCGGAATTAGAGAAGAAAACTTTACGGTTACCGTAACCACTACTCCTGAAGATTGTAATGATGGAGGTACTATACGTGTGCAAGTGCTAAATGCATTGCCAAATTATGGCTATGAACTTCGTTTGGATGATGGTACTAATGGCGGTAATGGTTCTCTAATAAGTAATCATCCTACAATAACTGATAATTCATATGATTTTACAGGACTTACAGCAGGTAATTACATTGTAATTACAACAACTCAAGATGGCTGTACAGATACTCAAAATATCACTATAGCAAGCATTGAAGCGCTTCAATTAGTAGCGGTAACCTCAGAAAACATTACCTGTACAGCGGGTATTGTAAATTTATCTGCCTCTGGCGGACTTCCAAGTCCTATCTATGAAATGGCAATTTACAGTAAAGACGGCGTGCCATTATATCCTAATGAAACATCAGTACCTGATGCCGCTTTTCAAGCAACTGCAAGTTTCTTTTTTGGTTACCGTGGTTCTCCATTAACCTACTACCCTGGAGAAGAAGGTGATTATACCTTTATCTTAAGAGATGGAAATGGATGTTTCGGAATTTCTAATTCGGTTCGAGTAGAAGATTTAGGTACTCCAGAAATAACGGCAACACATAGCACAATAACCTGCGCAGATTCTGCAACTGCAACATTAACGGTTGGTGTAACCGGCGGAACTGCTCCTTATCAATATAGCTTAGATGGTGGTACTACCTACCAATCTACGAATACGTTTAACAATTTAGCCGCGGGTATCTATACCATTACGGTGATGGATTCTAGTGGAGCAACGGCAACTTCAGGTTGTGAAACTAGCGAAGATTATGAAATAGACCAACCTTTTAGATTAAATGCCTCTGCATCTATTTTAGAAGATGCCTCTTGTAATCCTGCTGGTGCCCTTGTAAAAATACTAAACCCTTCTGGTGGTGATGGTACGTACGAATACAGTTTTGATGGCGGGACTACTTTTACAAGTAATGCTTCTAGCTTATTGGCTCCTGGAGATTATGACTTAGTATTAAGAGATGGTTTAGACTGTACGTTTGAAATGAACCTTACAGTGCCAACAGCACCTGCAGATCCTAATTTTACAAGTAGTGTAGCGTATGATTGTGATGGCTTAGGTACTGTGACTATTACCCCTTCAAATACAACAGATTTTGAATATACCTATCAATTAAATGGTACTGATAATGTACCGGTTGACAATAATATTTTTACTGGAGTTACTAATGGTTCTCAAACCGTAACTATTGGCTTCTCTGGAACTATAACTCCTGATCAAAGCACATTATTTTTTGAAAACTTTGGAGCTGGTGTATCTACGCAAATAGCAGAAATTGGACCAGAATATTGTTACGAACCACAAAGTGGAGCTGCTACAGCTTGTAATCGTGGTCCTGCAGGGATTTTGGTAAATGGTGAATATACCGTTACCAATAGGGTAACCAACCCAATCCCAAGTTTAAGAAGCCCTAATGACCATAGTGGTATTACAGAGGGACGTTTCTTGGCGGTAGATGTTAGTACTTTTTCAGATGTGTATGCAACACCGGTTAGCAATAGTGTTTTATGGGCTAAACGAGGAATAGAAGTATTGGCAAATCGTGATATTACCTTATCCGTATGGGCTTACAACTTAATGCAAGTAAGCGGTAGTGGTAATAACCCTGAAATGCTTATAGAATTGGTAGATGCCTCTGGTACTGTAATTAGCAGTATTCCAACGGCTGCCATCCCTAAAAATACAAATGCTGACGATTGGCATAACCGTACGGTTACTTTTAACCCTGGTGCTAATACGTCTGTAGATGTTGTTATTCGTAGCAATGTAAATAGTAATGATGGTAATGATTTAATAATTGATGACATTCAAGCTTCTCAAGCTCCCGAAGTTTGTGAAAAAACTGAAGATGTTACCGTTATTGTAGAAGATAATAAAGAATTTACAGCTGCATTAGTAGGAACGACAGATCCTAGTTGTAATGCAGGAGCAAATGGAAGTATTCGTTTTGAAGTACGTAATTATGATACCACTACAGGTTTTGAATATTCTGTAGACGGTGGTACTACTTGGACAACTTCATTAACTTCTCCGGTGACTACCGCTGCAACTTTAACAGACGGAGCTTACACGGTACAAATACGTAAAATAAGTGATAACACGTGTACAACAACTGTAAATGCAACTCTAACAGAGCCTGCAGCCATAGTTCCTAGTTTAAGTCAGACGGCAGATTATACCTGCTTTAATACTGGTGGAACTTTAGAGGCTAGCGCAACAGGAGGTTCTCCTGGATATGAGTACCAATTAGAACAAGCCGGAAATATCATTATTAGAGCATACCAAACCTCGAGTACATTTACAAATGTTATAGAAGGTGATTATTTTGTACGCGTACAAGATGCTAAAGGATGTGATGTGATCAGCACAGTTCCGGTAACTATAGCAAAATTTGATGATATTGATTTTGACCTTACAGCGACTTCATGTTATGATGGCTTAAACAATGCAACGATTTTAGTTACGGTTACTGATGGAAATGGAGATTATAAATTTAGAGTAGACGGTGGCGCATGGATCACCCCTACCCCAGCTACTGCTAACACGCATACATTTACAGGTCTAGCAAATGGTAGTTATGATATAGAAGTTACAGATGCTTTTGGATGTGTATCTGTTTTAAAAACTATTGACATTCAACCTAATTTAAATGCAACAGTAACTACCGTAGATGTTAGCTCTTGTGGAGATGGTAGCATTAGCGTTACCGCAACAGGTGGTGATGGTAACTTAGCCTACGCTTTTGTTCCAACAACAACCCCAGTAACCGCAGCAGATTTTAGTGCTACAAGTACATTTACCGTAGCAGCTGCAGATGCTGGCACATATGACGTCTATGTTTGGGATAATGGTGCCGCAGATCCACATTGCGAATATATGGAAACTGTTACCGTAGACCCTGCAACTCCGTTAACCTTTACAGCAACACCAACAGATCCTGAATGTTATAATGGCTTAGGAACAATAGCAGTAGAAATAACTTCTGGTTTGGCTCCCTATACCTATGAAATAATAGACTTAGACAATGCCGGAGCATCCAATGCTACAGATACCAACGTGATCAGTAATACAAAAACATTTTACAATTTAGCAACTGGAAATTATACCATTAATATTACAGATGCGAGTGGCTGTTTAGTAGCAACCGTACCGGATGTAAACATTGCTAATCCTGAGGAGTTAACGGCTGATATCATAGGAATTACGCCAAGCACATGTACCGGATTAATGAGTGATTTTGGTTTTAGATTTGACGCATACCCTAGCACTCTAGGCGCTATAGAATTTAGTGCTGATGGTGGTCTTACATGGACAGCTGATAATACGATACCGGGTACTACAGATAGATTAACAGGATATTTATCAGGTGATAATGTTGAGCCTTCTATGAGAACAGTAGATGGTTCCGGAAATACCATTTGCCAGACAGATTTCCCTAGATATACAATTCCTTATCCTTTAGATAATTTAGATATTACGATAGACGCAGTAGTTGTTAATTGTAATGAGTTACAAGTAAAAGTTCAAGGTTCAGAAGGTACTCCAGGGTATGAATATGCAATTTCGGATGATCCTTCAAATTTTAACCCTGCGACAAGTACTTGGTATGCTGGTGGTACTACTGATGATTCGTCAGGTACCGCAGTTACTGTTCCTGCAGGTCATGGTAATTACTTATGGACAGGTTTAACACCTGGTAGAACATATGTTTTTTATGTACGTGATTTTAATGGATGTGTTCGTCAGAGTGATGTAAATGTAAATGATATCATCAATCCACTTCCATTGCAAGTTGAGTACACCTCAACTCCTTCTTGTGACAGTGCAGCCAATGCTACGATAGACTTTACAATTACCGACAACCAAACACCATTCGGAACGCAGTTTAGATGGGAGTTATATAATATAGCGGGCACTATCGTTAGATCTAGTGGAAATGGAAATACGCCAGGTATGGCTGGTACTATTGTAGCGTTTACCAATAACTTATCTATTACAGATTTAGTTGCTGATGAATATTTTATTATTGTAACAGAAATTGATGGTGGTACAGATACCTGTATATCCGCATCAGAAAATATATTATTAGAAGAGTTAGCACCAATAACAGCTACATTAGTAAAACTAGAAGATATTGCTTGTGCCAATCCTGGCTTAATACGTGTTGATGCCATCACTGGTGGTGGAGGTACTTACACTTTTACCGTAACAGATCCTTCTGCTACAGTAATTGCTACGGGTACCACAGACAATCCTCTAGAGATACCAGCAGGTTCTGCTGCCGGAGATTATGCCGTAAGTGTAAGTGACCAATATGGCTGTTCTTATCCTTTAGGGACTGTTACAATGGCCTTGTCTGCACCTCCAACGATTACCAGTGTAGCGGTAGATAATTGTAGCACCTCAGCAACAGTTACTATAAACACCACTTTAGGAGATTCTTCAACTTTACTGTATTCTATAGATGGAGGCGCTACTTACGTAGATAACTCAGGAGTCTTTACAAATGTGACCGTAAATACCTATACTGTATTTGTAAAAGATGGTAATGGTTGTACAGATTCAGATACGGTAGAAGTATACCCTACCATACAAGCTTCAGCTACATTAGAAGAAAGCTTAGGTTGTACAAATGATGCTGAAATTTTAGTAAGCGCTTCATCAGGTTCTGGTGCATACGAATATGAAATTATAGATTCATCTAGTGGAATATTTACGGCCAGAACAGCATTTACGACACCAGCAACAGCCATCATAAATACTGCAGATATGTATACTGTAAGAGTATATGATACCAATACTGCTAGTCCAGAATGTTTTAGAGAATTTACGGTAAATGTTCCAGTAGCTATACAACCAGACTTTACAGCAACGCCAAAAGATGTTACCTGTAATGGTGCTTCAGATGGTACTATTGCAATTGCAGAGGTAAACAATGGTAATAATCCTTTAGGCTACACAATACTGCCTAACAACGGAAGTTATGACACGGCCACAAATACATTTATTGGTCTTCCTGCGGCTACTTATGAAATAACAGGAACTGGTCCTAACGGATGTACGACCACTAAAACGACTATTGTTGTTGGGGAACCAAATACCATTACGTTTGACGCACCAACAGTAAATAGATTTGGCTGTACAACAGACAATACAACTACTAATGCTACGATTGTATTAGATGCTGCTAGTATCTTAGGAGGTAGCAATACCTATGCTCGTTTTGAGTTTGAAAATGCTGCAACAGGTACTATATTACAAAATGGTACGGCAACCACGTATACCTATACCGATTTTGCTGGTGGCGATGTTATTGTTCGCGTGTTTGATACTAAAGGTTGTAATGCAGAGATGACTGTGACGGTTCTTCCTTATGACCAATTGATTTCAGCATCTACGACCGTTACAGAAGCTATTAGCTGTGCTAATCTAGGTGAAGATATCAGCGTTAATGTAACGGGTAGTCTTTCTACCTACGCAACAAACCCTGGTGACTATAGCTTTAGGTTGTTACCTTCTGGAACCGCACAAGGATCAAATCTTTTTTCAGATTTACAACCAGGAACGCACACCATTCAAATTACCAATACCGTTACAGGATGTGTGATTACGACACAACATGTGGTAGCGGAACCCAACACCTTTAGTGTTGCCGTAGAAAAATTATCGGATGTGATTTGCTTTGGTGATGACGGTAGTATCCGTCTGACCATGAGTGATGCTACTTATACTGGAAGTTATACCTATTCTATTTACAATACGAATGGTACGCCCAACGACCCTAGTGATGACGGTGCATCTATCTTTACCGATAATTCACCAAATGCGGGACCAACAGCAGCTATTTTTGTTGCCGCAGGAAATTACAGAGTAGAAGTTATACAAGACGGTTTACCAAATTGCCCGCAGAATAGAATATTTAGCATTGCTACGCCAAGCGCTCCAATAAGCCTGGCTCCTATTGTTACGGAAGATGTAGGATGTACAAATGATCTAGGAACTGCTAATGTAGATCCGACAGGAGGATTAGCTCCATATACTATTACCTTAATCAATGAAGATACAAGTACTACGGTTGAAATTGCAACGAATGTAAATGCTTATCTATTCCAGAACTTACCTGCCGGTAATTATGCTGTGAATGTTGAAGATGCTCTTGGTTGTTCTATTCCTTTTGCAAATGCATTTGAACTGGTTGTGCCAGATCCTATTACTGGAACTATTAGTAATTCCAATTTAGTGTGTCAAGGAGATACAGATGCTTCTGTTACGTTTAGTTTAACACCAAGAAATGTAAGCGCTAACTACAGATATAGATTGAATACATATAATGACGCAACAGGTACTACCTTATTACGTACTTCTGTTAGTCAGGTAGCTGCAACTTTTAATAATCTTGCTGCTGGTTTTTATACCGTTAGTGTTTTAGATGACATGAATTGTACTTTTGAATCATCAATTGTAGAAATTGTAGACCCACTTGAACCTGCCGGATCTTTAGTAACCGTATCTCCATTAGGTTGTACCGTAGATGCACAATTACAATTAACAGGAACAGGCGGAACAGCACCATACACTTGGAGTGTTGATGGTACTACATTTAATGCCATGAACGAAACTAATGGTAGTGATACGCATCTCTTCCAAAATAGTACGGCAGGAACGTATAAGTACTATATTAGAGATAATTTTAATTGTATTTCAACAGTATCAAATACGGTAGTGATTGACCCTATTGAAACGCTAACTGTGGCAGTAGATACTTCAGCAGCAGTAATCAATTGTAATGGAGAAAGCACTGCTGTTATAAGTGCTAGAGCAGATGGCGGATTAGGAAACTATCAATATGGCCTATTTGCTGATGCAGGTTTAGTTACTGAAATAAGACCTTACCAAACAACAGAAGTTTTTGCAGATTTACCAATGGGTACGTATTATGTGAATGTTCAGAGTGGTGATTGTGAAACAATATCTACCGTAATCCAAATTACGGAGCCAACACCGCTAGTGGTGACTCCAGAAATAACGAATATAAGTTGTTTTGGAGAAAATGATGGAAGCATTGTTGTGAATATGACAGGTGGTTCAGGTACCTACCAATATGCAATTTCACCAAACCTTAATAAGTTTGATGAGACAAATGAATTTAATGATTTAGCGCCTGGAATGTACACTATAATTGCTCAAGACAGAAATGGTTGTTTTGAACAACTAGAAGTTACCATCACAGAGCCTACGCTATTAGAATTTGTAACCACCACTACCCCAGAGATTTGTTTTGGAGATGAAGATGGTACTATTAATTTAACTATCAATGGCGGAACAGCGCCTTATAGCAGCAGTATAAATTCTGATGCTGATGCTGATTTCGTAGATGGACTGGTAGCTTACCAAAACTTGGCGGCAGATACGTATACCGTATACGTAAAAGACGCTAATGGATGTATTACAAGTCAGACGGTAATTGTTGATGCTGGAGAAAATTTAAATGCTACAGCAACGGTAAATTATGTATGTACAGGTGATGTTCCTGAAAATAACCTAGATATAGTGTTTGAAGATCCTAGTGTAAGTGGCGACGTTTTATATGGCTTGGATTCAGTAGACCCTAATGATTTTGTAATGGATTCTAACTTTACAAATATGACGCCTGGTGCTCATTATATCACTATTGCGCATGCGAATGGATGTATTAGAACTTTCAATTTTGAAGTTGAAGGTTATGAGCCACTAGTTTTGGTAGCGGAACAAAGAGGTATTAATGAAATTACAGCAACCGCCACAGGAGGAAAAGAAGGATATACATTCTACTTTGATGGTATTGATAATGGTAATGACAACACTTTCTATATTAGACGTACAGATACTTATGAAGTTCGTGTGGTCGATGAAAATGGATGTGAGTCTGTAACAAGTATATATATTGAATTTATTGATATAGAAATACCTAATTTCTTTACACCAGATGGTGATGGTACTAATGATTTATGGATCCCAGATAATATAACCCAATTCCCAGATATCTATATTACTATATATGACCGTTATGGTAGAGAAGTGTATAGATTAATTGACAACCCTACTGGTTGGGATGGTTTATATAAAAACACTGATTTACCTACAGGTGATTACTGGTATATCATTAAATTAAACGGAGCTGATGATGACAGAGAGTTTGTAGGTCACTTCACCTTATACCGATAATAACCCAAATAATTAAATCAAAAATCCGAATAGGTAGCCAAAAGCTATTTAATCGGATTTTCTTTTTTTAAAGTGACACCCCAAAGACAAAGCACCTTAAATCGTACCACAACTCTACTGCCTTTGACAACAAAGACTTGTACTTAGGCACTAAGATTTATTAATTTGCAGTTATTCGAATGGATTTTTAGGTTTTTACTAAAAAACACATAATAAAACGATGAAGTATTTATATCTAATTTTTTCTTTTTTTGTTCTTAGTACTTCTATTGTACAAGCACAGTTAAGTGATTTACATTATTTACCACCTCTAAAACAAGGAAGTAACAATCAAGCAATACAACAACAGGCATTTTATCTATCAACGCCAGAAACAACGGCCTTCACTGTAAATGCATATTTAGGCACTAGTGCTACTCCTATTACTACATTTTCTTTATCAAAGGCTAGTCCGGCAGTGTACAATCCTGGAAATAGCGATAACAATATTTCTCTAGTCAGTAATGCCAATACAGGAATTGTTTTAAGTAACAGTGGGTTAAGGTTTGAAGCTCCAAATGGTGAAGAGTTTTATGTGAATTACAGAGGAATCTCTGGTTCACAAGCTGCTTCCTTAACCTCTAAGGGTAGAGCTGCTATGGGAACCCGTTTTAAATGGGGTGGAGTTCCTAATCTAGGTACTCACGTTTCTAAATCGAACACCGTGGGTATCATGGCTACCGAAAATAATACCGTAATTACCTTGTCAGGATATGATCCTGATTGTGTTTTTAGGTTAGGAAATAACGCTTCGGGGATAATCGCAGATTCTTATCAAATTACATTGAATGCTAATCAATCATTTGTTTTCGAGGCATATATGGGCAATACGTTTTCTATAGCACAAAGCCAAGGCTGGATTGGTGCTTCTATCGTAGCCGATAAAAATATTGTTATAAGCAACGGATCCTTAAATTATGGAAGACAAGAAAATTCTAGCAATCGGGATGCAGGAATAGACCAACCCGTTCCTGAAAATAAATTAGGAAAAGAGTATGTTTTTGTAAGAGGTAATGGTGGAACCAATGGTGCCACAGAATTCCCTATTATAATTGCTACCCAAAATAATACAGAAATTTATGTAAATGGAAGTACCACGGCACTTGCGACACTGAATAATGGTGACTATTTTGAAATACCTAGTACTTACTATTCATCTAACAGTATCGGAGCCAATATGTTTGTCTCTACTTCCAAAGATGCTTATGCATATCAATGTTTAGCAGGTTCTAGTGCTGTATATACGCAAGGATTAAATTTTGTTGCCCCCGTTAATTGCCTTTTGCCAGATGTTATGGATAATATTCCTGACATTACCAATGTGGCAGGCACCACGCTTTCTGGAGGGGTAACTATCATTGCCTCTACCTCTACTCCTGATGCCAATATTATAGTAACAGACGGTTCTGGTACCGTAGCGCTTCCCGCTCCTTCGAGTGTGGCAGGAACTACCTTATGGAAAACATATTATGTACCCGGATTAACAGGGGATGTAAGTGTAGAATCTACCGGTCCAATTGCGGTTGGTTTTATAGGATTTAATGGTGCTAGAGGGATTGCTGGATATTTTTCTGGGTTTGATACGGTTCCTGAAGTAGATTTACAAGTAACCGGCGGCGGCTGTTTACCTACTGCTGAAGTAGAAGTTGTAGATCCTAATTTTGATGATTATCAATGGTATGAAAATGGCTCTTTAATTGCTGGAGCCAATAGTGCAACATACACTCCAAGCAGTGCCGGAGATTATTATGTACGTGTAACAAAAGGTGGTTGTACTTATGATTCTCAACCTTTAACCGCTTATTACTGTGACCCTGATATCGTTCTTAATAAAGATGCCGATCAAAATGTAGTGTATGACGGTGATACCGTAACTTTTACCATTACTGTTGAAACCTTAGGAATAGATTCTGTTACCAATTTAGTGTTGACCGATGTATTACCTTCGGGCCTAGAATTAATTTCTTCCTCCGTATCAAAAGGATCATTCACCTACCCTAATTGGAATGTAGGCAGTATGGATTCTGGAGATTTAGAAACCTTAACCCTTGTAACCAAAGCTGGACTAGAGAATGTTTACGTATCAACAGTAGACTATACGAATACTGTTTCCAATAGTCAAGATCAAACCGATTCGAACACAACCACAGATGATCCTTCTGCGACAGTAACTGTTAACAAAACTGTCCCTACAACCGTTATTACCAATAGAAAAATCACCTATCGAGTCAATAGAAATTAAGTTTAAAAGAGCATACTTCATTTTTAATGAAGCCCGTCCTCACACAACCATTTTGAAGGTTCAATTTATTTAGCTCAAAAAAAATGTTTCATATTTGAGGCTATGCAACAGGAATTGATTCTTTCACAACAAAGAATTAAATAGGTTGATCAATTACCTTTAATTTGTGCAGATAATAGCAGGGTATACCTACGGCAGTAATTAACACACTGATGAAACATCTTTGCATACTAATTTTTATCTGCATAGGGTGCTCCAAATTTGGATATGCACAATTAAGTGACTTGCACTACTTACCTCCTTTGAAACAAGGAAGTAACAATTCTGCTGTCAAAGATCAAGTCATTTATTTATCGACCCCTGAAACAACTGCCTTTACCATAAATGCTTACATAGGTACTGCTACTACTCCCGCTGCAAGCTTTTCTATTTCAAATATTAACCCTGGTGTGTACACTTTACCTGATGGTGATAATGATATTACCATGGTGAAAAATGACAATACTGGAGTTGTAATTAGCAATAGCGGACTCCGGTTTGAATCGCTTGGAGGTCAAAAATTCTATGTAAACTATAGAGGTACCTCATCAGCACAAGCCACATCCCTTACTTCAAAAGGTAGGCAGGCATTAGGCACAAAATTTAAATGGGGTGGTGCTCCTAATTACGCTACTACAAGTGAAATAACTACGTCTTTAGGGATTATGGCCACAGAAGATAATACGGTCGTAGATATTACAGGATATGATCCTAATTGCGAATTTAGATTACAAAATAATCGTGGTGGTATTACCAGCAATACCCTACAAATAACACTAAATAAAAATCAATCCTTTGTCCTAGAAGCCTATACCAATCAAACCTCAGCAAATATTGATGGCTGGTTGGGCGCCTCTATAGCCTCCACTAAAAATATTGCCATTAGTAACGGAGGCCTAAACTATGGTGTAGTAGCATCTTCTAGCGGTAGCCGTGACGCAGGTATAGATCAGCCAGTTCCTGAAAATAAATTAGGTAAGGAATATGTTTTTATTCGCGGAAATGGCCGTGATGATACCGAGTTTCCTATACTAATTGGAACACAAAATAATACGGAAATCTTCGTAAATGGAGCCACTACTCCCATAGCAACTATCAACAATGGGGATTATTTTATCGTCCCCGGCACTAATTATTCGAGCAGTACTCCTGGCGCCAATATGTTGGTAACTACTTCAAAAGATGCCTATGCGTATCAAAACTTAGCAGGTAGTTCTGGCGTACAAACAATAGGATTAAACTTTGTTGCTCCCGTAAACTGTTTGTTGCCAGATAATATGGATAACATTCCGGACATTACCAATGCGGCAGGAACTACCTTGACAGGAGGGATTACGATAATTGCTTCAACCACTACCCCAAATAATAATATCACCGTAACAGACGGATCAGGTACAGTAACACTGCCTACTCCACTAGCCGTTGCAGGATCTAGTGATTGGAAAACCTTTTACTTGGCCAATTTAACAGGAAATGTAAAAGTGCAATCTTCTGGACCCATAGCCGTTGGTTTTTTTGGTGTAAATGCCAATCGAGGAATTGCAGGATATTTCTCTGGTTTTGATACGGTCCCAGAGGTAGGGTTAGTCGTTACGGGTGGAGGATGTTTACCCGGTTCTGACATTCAAATAACCTCCGGAACTTATGATTCATACCAATGGTATGGAGATGGTACGCTTATTCCTGGAGCCATATTTTCTTCCTATACTCCTACGACAGCTGGTGACTATTATGTAAAAGTTAGAAAAGGAACATGTACCTATGATTCACAACCTTTATCTGCCTATTACTGCGATCCAGATATCGTAATTAAAAAAACTACAGACAAGTCTGAAGTACTTGAAGGAGAATCTGTCACCTTTAAAATAACTATAGAAAGCTTTGGTAAAGACCCTGTAACAAATATTGTAGTTACCGATGTTATGCCTTCTGGATTTACCTTAGTTTCTGCAAACCCCACAGTGGGCAGTTGGGCAAATCCTAATTGGAATTTAGGCACCTTAAATGCTGGAAGTCTAGAGTCTATTACTATTGTTGCTACGGCCAACGAATTACCAAGCAACGTAGAATCAGAAACGATCACCAATACGGCAACCCATACCCAAAATCAAACCGACAGAAATTATACCGCTGATAGCCCCACAGCTACAGTTACCGTGCATAATGACACTGATTTGGATGGCATTATTGATAGTGATGATCTTGATGATGATAATGATGGAATTTTAGATACTGTAGAATGTGCTTCGGCAGGAGGAACTAATGTTGTTTTTAACGGAGATTTTTCTTCTTGGTATTATAACGGGTGGACTCCTGACGGAAGTAATTGGCAAGAACCGAATCCTGGCCTATTTGCATTTTATGAAGAATACAACACCGGAACAAAACCGCTATATCAAAATTTAACCGTAGTATCGGGTACAGCATATATACTTTCTTTTGAAGTAGGTACGGTATCAACCTATCTAAATTCGTCTACGTTACGGGTGTATTTAGGAGGTGTATTAGTGTACTCAAAATTATCCGATCAAATGAGTATTGAAAATGGTGGTGACACTGCGCATACTGGCGGAGGTAATTTATCAAATACCGCTATACTTTCTATTCCCTTTACAGCCACTTCTAGTTCTGCCCAATTACGGTTCGAAGGGGTTTCTACAGCGCAGCCGCATGACGAATTCTTTTTAGACAATATAAGCCTAATTCCTAGTAATGCCTGTGCCGATTCTGATGGTGACGGCATTTTTGATAGAGTAGATTTAGATAGTGATGGTGATGGATGTTCAGATGCCAATGAAGCCTATAACAATGCAAATGCCGATGGGGGCGATGGGGGGCAATATGGTTCTGGAACTCCCGCTGTAAATTCTAATGGTACTGTAATTGCTGCGGCTTACACCCTTCCTGCCGATACAAATACAAACGGAATCTATGAATTTCAGGAGGCTGGCGCAGCACCTAATATTAATGCTCAGCCCATTAATCAAACCGTTTTTGTTGGCGCTAATGCTACCTTCAACACTACCGCAACAAATGTCAGTACTTATCAGTGGCAAGTGAGCACAGATTCGGGGAGTACATTCTCCAATATATCAAACGGAACGGACTATTTTGGTGCACAAACAAGTAGCCTTAGCGTCTTAAATACAGACCTCACTAAGAATGGATTTTTGTATCGCGTTATACTAACGAACGCCAATTATATTTGTGACGAAACGACAAGCACAAATGCGTTACTGTCTGTAAAAGTTAAAACTGTAATTACGAACCGAAGGATCACCTATCGCGTCAATAAAAATTAGCTTATCTCTCTTTTTAATTTGTTTATTTAAAAATTGCTGTAACAATTAGTCTTCTAATTCGTCAAACATACACAACCTTAAATAAATCAATTTTGAACACCATCCTTACTGTCTCCAATCTTACAAAAAAATTTGGGCCCCTTGTCGCCGTCAATAATTTATCGTTTACCATAGAAAAAGGAAACGTATATGGCATTTTAGGTCCCAATGGTAGCGGTAAGTCTACCACACTAGGAATCGTGCTAAACGTGGTGAATAGAACAGCAGGAGAATTTAGCTGGTTTAATGGAGCAACAACAACGCATGATGCTTTAAAAAAGGTTGGTGCAATTATAGAGCGACCAAATTTTTACCCGTACATGACGGCACTCCAAAACTTAAAATTGGTCTGCAAGATTAAAGAAGTCCCGACTGCTAAAATTGCAGAAAAACTTGAATTAGTCGGACTCTTAGACCGTAAAGACAGCAAGTTTAAAACTTATTCTTTAGGAATGAAGCAACGTTTAGCCATAGCTTCTGCCCTACTTAATGATCCTGAAATACTAATTTTAGATGAACCTACCAACGGCTTAGATCCGCAAGGAATACATCAGATTAGAGAAATTATAAAAAAAATAGCCTCACAAGGAACTACTATCTTATTAGCATCGCACCTTCTTGATGAGGTCGAGAAAGTGTGTAGTCATGTGGTCATCCTCCAAAAAGGAGTGAAATTATATGCTGGAAGTGTTGATCAAATGCTAGCTAGTTTCGGTTTTTTTGAACTCAGAACATCGCAAGAACAAAATCTTATAACGTATTTAGAAAAGGATGTAAGATTCAGTAGTATAAAAAATGAAGATGGTTTAATTACAGCTTACCCCAAAGAAGACCTATCTGCTGAAGAGTTAAACAAAACGCTATACGAAAAAGGCATTATCCTTTCTCACTTATCCAAACGTAAAGAAAGTCTCGAAGAGCAGTTCTTAACACTGACGAAAAATGCGAAAAACTAATTATTCCAAATCAACAAAAACTTTTTAAAAAATGATACGTTTATTACAAATAGAATTTATAAAACTTTGGAATAATAGAGCTAGTAAATTTTTAATTTTCGCCTATTTCACGCTAATATTATGTATGGCACTAATTGCTATGATTCGCATAGATAGACCTCCAATAGTTTTTAATATTGCCGATCAAGGTATTTTTAATTTCCCCTACATCTGGCATTTAAATACGTGGATAGCATCTTGGTTAAAATTATTTTTTGCTATTGTAATTGTTTCTATGACGGCAAATGAATACAGTAACAAAACAATTAAGCAAAATTTAATTGATGGCTTGTCTAAAAAAGAATTTCTTATGAGCAAATTCTTAATGGTAATTAGCTTTTCTATCTTATCTACAATTTTCGTATTTCTTGTCTCTCTTATATTAGGGTTACTATATTCTGATTTTAATGAAATTAGCATCATTTTCTCGGACTTAAGCTATTTTTTAGGCTACTTTGTAAAGCTCGTTGGCTTTTTTAGTCTGTGCTTATTTCTTGGTTTATTGGTAAAAAGATCAGCATTCGCCCTTGGATTTTTAATTCTATGGTGGGGAATTTTTGAAAACCTTATTATACGATTTTCTGCATGGGGGATCTTTGGGAAAGAAGGATCAGAAAAAGTTATGCATTTTATGCCTTTAGAAGCAATGTCAAACTTAATCGTTGAGCCAATTACAAAATTTAAAGCGGTAAAATCAATAAGCACACAATTAGGGGCTAATTTATCCATAGATTATGCCGTGCATTGGTATAATATCTTAATTGTCTTAGGCTGGACCACAATTTTCATCTATTTATCTTACGCATTGTTAAAGAAAAGAGATTTGTAGTATCTTGTAGCGTCTGAGAAACGCACTGAAAATGAATTATGAAGTAACTAACACTACCAATGGCAGTATTAGTTACTTTATCTATTTCATCTGAATGATAAAAATAATAGCAGATGAAAAAACAATACCTTATTCTTTTTTTATCCATCTTTAGCTTTTTGCAAGTCGCTGCACAAAGAGAAACTTCGAACTGGTACTTCGGTTATGGTGCTGGTATACAGTTTAATGATAATGGCTCTGTAACAGCATTAACAGATGGTAAATTAAATACTCTTGAAGGCTGTACTTCTATATCGGATGCTAGCGGAAATTTGTTAGCCTACACGGATGGCATTACAGTGTATAATAAGAATCATCAGATAGTTCAAAATGGCAACGGCTTATGGGGAGACCCTTCCAGCACACAGTCGGCCATTATTGTACCCAAACCAGAAGACCCAAACATCTATTATATTTTTACTGTGGATACTTCTGTGGTAGAAGGTGATCCAGATTTTGGACTCAATTATTCGGTATTAGATATTTCACAAAATGGTGGTAATGGGGCCATCACAGAGAAAAATAAAAAACTTCTTAATGATAGTTCCGAAAAAATTGCAGGTGTCATTAAAGACTGCTTTGAACAATCTATTTGGGTAATTACTTTGGCTTCTGAAGCCGGTGCCGTTGGCTTTTTTAACACCTATCATTGTTATGAAGTAAGTGCTGCAGGAATAAATACCAATGCGGTAAAAAACACTTTCCCTGACCTACTAATTAGTGACCCAAGAGGCTATTTAAAACTATCCTCTGATGGTACCAAAATGGTAAGTGCAAATGCTTATGACGGATTGTTTGTTTATGACTTTGACCCAAAAACGGGGATTCTTAGCAATCAACTACAATTAACCATCCCTTCTTCCAATACCATTCCCTATGGTGTAGAATTCTCTACGGAAGGACACTATTTGTATGTACATACGTTTAATGATGAAGAAATAAGCAATGCTTCATTAATTCAGTACGATCTTTTTGCTTCAAACATTTCAACTTCAGCTGTAGTCATAGATGAAAGAGCGGCATATAGAGGTGCCTTACAAATGGCAGAAAATGGAAAAATATACCGCACAATTCCAAAAAATTATTTTGAAGGAACCCCCTATTTAAGTGTTATTAACAACCCTAGCGTTAAAGGATTGGCGGCCAACTATGTACACAATGCTGTTTCTTTAAATGGAAAAACAGCAATGCAGGGACTACCTCCATTCATTCAATCTTTTTTTAATAAGATTGATTTGATTAAAAACTCGGACGGGAGCACCAGCACCACCTTAACCATTTGCGAAAAAGAATCGTTTATTCTTGAAGTTGATGAATATTCAGGAGCGAGGTATGAATGGGAAAAGGATGGTATATCTTTAATAAACCCAAACAACTATTATTTAGAAGTATCAAGTGCGTCATTAGAAGATGCTGGGAAATACAAATTAAAAATAACATTAGCAGACCCTAAAGAATGCCCTATTATCGGAGAATCTACTATTGTTATAAACCCAGTACCAATAATAGAAAATCTACAAATTATTCAATGTGATATTGATGAAGATAGTACCACAGACGGTATCACATCGCTTAATTTAGAACAAGCCTATCTTTTAAAAAACTATCCTGAAGATTACACATTTTCGTTTTTCGAAAGTACTACCGCAATCACCAACAACCAAGTTATATTAAACCCTATTGGGTATCGAAATACAACTCCGTTTCATCAAATAATATATTATACGGCTACCAATGAATTTGGATGTTCTTCTGAAGGTATCCTTGAGATTACGGTACAAGCTACAACCATAAACACGAATAACGAGAGTCCGTTTTACACATGCCAAAGCAATTTAGACACTGCAGAAATAGTAGGCGTTTTTGATCTGGAACAAATTAGACAGAATAGTTACCCCGCTATTAATGCTACGTTCTACACAAGCCTAGTAGATGCTTCTTTAGAGCAAAATGAAATTTCTGGAGACTATACTACGCCATCCATTAATTTATATGTGCGTCTTGAAAAAGACAATGAATGCCAAGGTGTAGAAAGCATAGCACTTATTGTAAATGCAGCGCCCTCGTTTACCTTTCCCGAAGAACATTATGTCTGTACAGACGGAGAATACCTAGACTTAGTGGCTCCAAGCGGTTATGATTCCTACGAATGGAGAAATACAACGAACAATTCTGAAGTCGTTATTGGTGAGTCTCCTACAATAACCATCTCTGAACCTGGAAATTATAAGTTAACACTCGGTTATGACTATAGTACGCTACGAGAAACTCTAATTTGTACAAATAGTGTTGATTTTACAGTCTACCCCTCTAACAGAGCACAAATTGAAAATATTATTATAAAGGATATTTCAGATAACAATACTATAGAAATCCTAGTTAGCGGTGACGGGGACTACGAATATTCTTTAGACGGAATTGACTACCAATCCAGTTCAAATTTTTCAAATTTGGAACCTGGCTTTGCTACTGTTTACGTGCAAGATAAAAAAGGTTGCGGTATTACGGAAGATGAAATATCTATTATTGGTTACCCAAAATTTTTCTCTCCTAATGGCGATGGCACTAATGATTATTGGCAATTGTTAGGGGTTAATGAAATCTATCAGGCCGATAGTGAGATCTCGATTTTTGATCGATTTGGAACTTTAATAACCCATATCATGCCAGAAAGCAAAGGTTGGAATGGCACTACCAACGGTATAAATGTTCCCGCGTCTGACTATTGGTTTAAAGTAAATCTTGAAGACGGTAGAGTTTTCACGGGACACTTTGCCCTAAAAAGATAAATAGCGTTAAAAATAAGCGCAACTGCGTTTATTTATTACCCCTTCCTTTCGTAATTTTATAGGATGAAATTTAAGGTCGTATCAGAATTTAAACCCACAGGAGATCAACCCAATGCCATCAAAGAATTGGTTGAAGGTTTAGATACTGGAGAAAAATACCAAACCCTACTAGGTGTAACAGGTTCTGGAAAAACATTTACGGTAGCTAATGTAATTGAAGAGGTTCAAAAACCTACGTTAGTTTTAGCACACAATAAGACATTAGCTGCTCAATTGTATTCAGAATTTAAGCAGTTTTTCCCAGATAATGCGGTGGAATATTTTGTATCCTACTATGATTACTACCAACCAGAAGCCTACATCCCTACTTCTGGCCTTTATATTGAAAAGGATTTATCTATCAATGAAGACATAGAGAAACTTCGATTGAGTACCACGTCTTCCCTATTATCAGGAAGGCGAGATGTTATTGTTGTAGCATCAGTTTCTTGTTTATATGGTATTGGAAACCCTGTAGAATTTCAAAAAAATGTTATTTCTGTTCATAAAGATCAGGTAATTTCGAGAACAAAATTCCTTCATCAATTAGTACAAAGTTTATATTCTAGAACTACGGCAGATTTTAGGAATGGAAATTTCAGGGTGAAAGGAGATGTTGTAGATGTTTTCCCGAGTTATGCAGATCATGCATTTCGTATTCACTTTTTTGGCGATGAAATTGAAGAGATTGAAGCATTTGATCCTTTGAAAAACACAAAGCTAGATAATTATGAAAACCTGAATATCTACCCTGCAAACATGTTTGTAACCTCTCCCGATATTTTACAAAATGCAATTCATCAAATTCAGGATGATTTGGTAAAACAGATTGATTTTTTCAAAGAAGTTGGTAAGCCTTTAGAAGCTAAAAGACTAGAAGAACGTACCAATTTTGATTTAGAAATGATTCGAGAATTAGGATACTGTTCTGGTATTGAAAACTACTCGCGTTATTTAGATGGTAGAGAACCCGGAACTAGGCCCTTCTGTCTATTGGATTATTTTCCTGACGATTATTTGATGGTCGTCGATGAAAGTCACGTTACCATTTCTCAAGTACATGCCATGTATGGCGGTGACCGTTCCCGAAAAGAAAATCTTGTAGAATATGGATTTAGACTGCCTGCTGCAATGGATAATAGGCCACTTAAGTTTGAGGAATTTGAAGCCTTGCAAAATCAAGTAATTTATGTGAGTGCTACTCCTGCTGATTATGAATTACAACTAAGTGATGGTGTTTTTGTAGAACAAATCATTAGACCTACGGGGCTCTTAGATCCGATTATAGAGGTGAGACCTAGCTTAAATCAAATTGATGATCTGGTAGAGGAAATTCAACAACGGAATGAAAAAGATGAACGTACACTGGTAACTACCCTTACCAAACGTATGGCAGAGGAATTAGCGAAATATCTAGATCGTATTAATGTTCGCTGTCGGTATATTCATAGTGATGTGGATACTTTGGAGCGTGTAGAAATCATGCAAAATTTAAGAAAAGGTATTTTTGATGTCTTGATTGGGGTAAACCTACTACGTGAAGGACTAGATTTACCTGAGGTGTCTCTTGTCGCCATCCTAGATGCCGATAAAGAAGGATTCTTACGTAGTAATCGCTCCTTAACACAAACCGTGGGTAGAGCCGCTAGAAACCTTAATGGAAAAGCTATCATGTATGCTGATAAAATTACGGCTAGCATGAAACAAACTATTGATGACACCAATTACCGAAGAGAAAAACAAATTGCTTACAATACCAAGCATAATATGGTACCAAAAGCGCTAAATAAAAGCCTGGATAGTGTGTTAGCTAAGAATTCTGTATCTACCTATCATTTTGAGAAAGAAGTAGCTAGAGCGGCAGAACCGGATATGGACTACTTGACAAAAGAACAAATTGAAAAAATGATCCGTGAAAAACGAAAAGATATGGAAAAAGCTGCGAAGGAGTTGGACTTTATGCAAGCGGCCAAATTACGTGATGAGATAAAAATGCTTCAAAAGCAAGAATAAAAAAAGCGCCTCGGTAGTATCCCGAGGCGCTTTTAACTAACCAACTTAAACCAACCATCATGAGAACCTCTCGGTTAACACAATTTCATACTACATTACGCCAATTCTATTAATCTCTTTGGCTTTGGTAATGCTTCTTCCTTTTTAGGAAGATTAAAACTTAAAATTCCGTTTTCATAACTTGCATTAATAGCTTCCTTATTTACCGATTCTGGTAAGGTGAAGGCTCTTTTAAATGATGAAAAAGAATACTCTTTTCTAGTATATTTTACTTTTTCCACTTCCTTGTCCTCAGCAACTTCTTTTTTAGACTCAAATGAAACACTTAATAAATCATTATCGATTTCGATTTTGAAGTCCTCTTTTTTTCTCCCTGGAGCAACCAATTCTAATACAAAAGAAGCATCATCCTCTTTTATATTCACCGCAGGAACTTTACTATTTAATACTTCGGCGCCACCAAACCAATCTGGTTTAAACAATTCATTCATTAATGCCGGAATAGATACTACATTTTTATTTACTGTACTCATAACTATATTTTTTTAATTAGAAATATTTGTTCTTTGGTATTCAATAGACAAAATACATACCAAGGCATAAATAGCGTCATTTTGTCATCAAATAGCTGTTTGACAATGACAAAATGACGCTGTTTAAGGTTGTTAGACTAAAAACATGGCAGCATGCTTCATTAATACAGAGCTGATCATAGGAAACAAATAGAAAAAATCAAGAACTTTAGTATAAAATAGTACCTTGCAGCAAAATTAGATTATATGACTAATAATGATATTCTTAAGAAGCTAAGAGTAGCACTAATGTTGAGGGATGATGAAATTGTAGACATTTTAAAACTTGTAGATTTTAAGATCTCTAAAGCAGAGCTTGGTGCATTTTTCAGAAAGGAAGACCATCCAAACTACATGGAATGTGGTGATCAAATACTGCGTAACTTTTTAAACGCCCTAGTAATTCACTTTAGAGGAACCAAAGAGAATCCTAAAAATCCAAAAGCTGAATTAGCCGCGATTAAAAAAGGCCCACAGGCAAAAAAAGGATACGATCCTGACTTTAAAGCAAAACAAGAGAAGAAAGTAGATAAAAACGTTATCCACGGAAATTATAAAAACAAAAAAAAATCCTGAGTTAACTCAGGATTTTTTTGTGATCAACATAAATAAAAATACTTACTCCGTAATTCTTACTGGAACAGTATAGGTTCTTCCTTCACGGTAATCTTCTAGACTTACTTTTTGGTAATTCAATTTTGATTTTACAAACTGCTCTACTATTTCACTATTTGTTGTTACAGATAGTACCACAATTTCTCTGTCCTCATTTAAAGTAAAAAGAACATTAGCTGTTAAGTCGTCTTCAACGATTAAAGAACTATTGCTTAATAATGTAGCAATTTGAGTTGATAATTTTTTTGTAGGCTCATCAGATTTCTTTTTGTCATTTGCTAGAACTGATCCTGATAATAATAACAATGTACTTACGAATACTAAACTTAATTTTCTCATGATAATTTGTTTTAAGATTGATAACTGATTAATTGATGATATTAGAAAGACGCCTCACAAACTATTATGTTACACTCGAATTTCATTTTAACACATCCTTAACTTCATGATGCGTTTTCTAATCTCACGTCAAAATTAAAACTTATAAGCTTCAAAAAATAAGCCTAAAGCCAGACTTAACGCATCGTTAAAGCATTTAACACTAGGTTAAAATTGCAGAAAAAAAAGAAAGGTTATTCTTACTTATTGAAAAATTAATAATACGCATTTTAACCTACAGTATTCTTAAAACATCTCTTGACATCCTTACACTATTTTCAAGTATTACCCGCTTTTATTGAAAACAAAAAAATGGGCAATGTTAAGATAACATTGCCCATTTTGAAAATATATTTTTTGAGTACTTTTAAATTAACTCAATACCGCCTTAACTTTATCTGCAGCTTCTTGGAATTGTACAGCAGACTGTACATCTAAACCAGAATTATCGATCAATTCTTTTGCCAAGTCAGCATTTGTTCCTTGTAAACGAACAATGATTGGCACGTTTATAGTTCCCATGTTTTTGTAAGCATCAATAACACCTTGAGCCACACGATCACAACGAACGATACCACCAAAAATATTAATCAATATCGCTTTAACTGCAGGATCTTTTAAGATAATCTTGAAAGCAGCCTCAACACGCGCCGCATCAGCAGTACCACCAACATCTAAGAAGTTAGCTGGCTCACCACCTGCTTGCTTAATTAAATCCATAGTTGCCATTGCTAAACCAGCACCGTTAACCATACATCCAACATTCCCTTCAAGATCTACATAATTTAAACCTAAAGCACCCGCTTCAACTTCAATAGCATTCTCTTCACGAAGGTCACGCATTTCTGCATATTGCTTTCTTCTGTATAATGCGTTATCATCTATAGATACTTTAGCATCTACAGCCATAATTTTATCATCCGAAGTTTTTAAAACTGGGTTGATTTCAAACATACTTGAATCACTCTCAACATATGCTTTATATAAAGACGCTACGAACTTTGTCATTTCTTTAAAAGCAGTACCAGACAAACCTAAGTTAAAGGCAATCTTACGTGCTTGAAAAGGTAATAGACCTGTTGCAGGATCAATTTCTTCTGTAAAAATTAAATGTGGCGTACTTTCGGCCACCTCTTCGATATCCATACCACCTTCTGTAGAATACATAATCATATTTCTACCAGTACCACGGTTTAATAACACAGACATGTAAAACTCATTCGTTTCACTAGCTCCTGGGTAATAAACATCTTCAGCAACCAATACTTGATGAACTTTTTTACCTTCAGCAGAAGTCTGAGGCGTAATCAAATTCATTCCAATGATTTGTCCTGCAATTTCTTCAACTTCTTTTAAGTTTTTAGCCAATTTAACACCACCACCTTTTCCGCGGCCACCAGCGTGAACTTGTGCTTTTATAACGTGCCATCCAGTTCCTGTTTCTGCTGTTAATTGCTTTGCAGCATCTACAGCTTCTTTTGCATTGTGAGCTACAATTCCTCTTTGGATACGTACCCCAAAACTTGCTAAAATTTCTTTTCCTTGATATTCGTGAAGATTCATAAGTAAATCGTGTCTTTATTTAATGATGACAAAAATAGCAAACCATTGCTAATTACCCTAATGAAATTAGAAAGCTATCTCTTAAATTTTAAAATAGGCACAAAAAATAGCCTATTTCTTGTTCTATTCATCAAAAAGATTCTAACATTACAGTTATTCGCAAGCTCAAAATCTCATTAAAACCTAGAAATACTAGCAGCACGACCCCCAAACGGGTTTTATTTGTTTTAAATGAAACAATTTGTTGTATTTTGGTTTTTTGATGTTTTATTTTGTTCAAAACCAAGAAGAAGTATAGATTTGCTTCAAAATTATATTGCAATGACGAATCACGATTTATTGAACATAGCAAAAACCTACGGAGATCCGGTTTATGTGTATGATTCTGAAAAAATAATAACCCAATTCAACAGGCTTACTAACGCCTTTAGTGGAGTTAAAAAATTAAAATTAAATTACGCTGCTAAAGCACTATCCAATATTACCATATTAAAACTAATGAACAGTCTTGGCAGTGGCTTAGACACTGTTTCTATTCAAGAAGTACAATTAGGTCTTCTTGCTGGTTTTAAACCTGAAAACATCATATTTACCCCTAATGGAGTTTCTTTAGAAGAAATTGAAGAAGCTGCTAAATTAGGTGTACGTATTAATATTGACAACCTATCTATATTAGAACAATTTGGAAGTAAGTTTCCTAAAGTTCCAGTTTGTATCCGTATTAATCCTCATGTTATGGCTGGAGGAAACTCTAACATTTCTGTAGGTCATATTGATTCTAAATTTGGAATTAGCATTCATCAAATACCTCATTTATTACGTATCGTAGAACTTACTCAAATGCATATCAATGGTATTCATATGCATACAGGAAGTGACATTTTAGATATTGATGTATTTCTTTATGCTTCTGAAATATTGTTTGAAACTGCTAAAAACTTCAAGGAATTAGACTTTATTGATTTCGGAAGTGGTTTTAAAGTACCTTATAAAGAAGGAGATATTGAAACAAACATAGAAGAATTAGGAAGTAAATTAACTGAAAAGTTCAATGCTTTCTGTAAAGAATACGGAAAAGAATTAACCTTAGCTTTTGAACCAGGTAAATTTCTAGTAAGCGAAGCGGGCCAATTTCTTGCAAAAGTAAATGTTGTTAAACAAACAACATCTACGGTTTTTGCTAGTATTGATTCGGGTTTCAATCACCTAATACGTCCAATGCTTTATGGATCCTACCATCAAATAGAAAATATCTCAAACCCAGAAGGTAGAGAACGTTACTATTCTGTTGTAGGCTACATTTGCGAAACAGATACGTTTGCTAGCAACCGAAGAATTACTGAAATATCTGAAGGTGATATCCTTACTTTCAAAAATGCCGGTGCTTATTGCTTTACCATGGCGAGTAATTATAATAGCAGATTTAGACCTGCCGAAGTGTTATGGCACAAAGGAGAAGCTGTATTAATTAGAGAGCGCGAAACATTAGATGACATTATAAAAAATCAAGTAGATGTAAAAAACCTTTTTTCAAAAAAAGAAAAGGCTACCGTTAAATAAAACCTTACAGTACTAGACACTATAAAAAATCCTGCCCTGCAGGATTTTTTTATGTTTTATAGATCCTGAAAATAAAATAGTAATTAAAACGTTATTTTTGAATAGGTTTAGAGACTAAACAATCAAAATAGTACAAAATGAAATCATTCTTTTACTCCGTTTTTATAATTAGTATGCTTAATGTGTTTACCACAAATGCTCAAGAGGTTACCTGGCTAACTTGGGAAGAAGCTGCCAAACTAGCCGAAACAGATAAAAATCCGAAGAAAATATTTATCGATGTATATACGGATTGGTGTGGCTGGTGCAAAAAAATGGATAAGGACACTTTTCAGGATGCTACCGTAGCAGCCTATATGGAAAAGAATTTCTATATGGTAAAACTAGATGGTGAAGGCAAAGAACCTATTGAATTTAAAGGAAAAACTTTTAAATTTGTTCCCTCTGGAAGAAATGGATACCACGAATTTGCGGCTGCATTAATGCAAGGAAAACTAAGCTATCCTACCACAATATTTTTAGATGAAAAGATGAATATGCTCTCTCCTGTTCCTGGATATCAAAAGCCTGATGCTTTTTTACAAATAGCGAAGTATTTTGGAGACAATATTCACAAGGAAAAAGACTGGAAAACGTATACCGAAGGAAAATAAAATTTACAATACTTTTTGCGCCCACTCTGTCCATGAGCCATCATAGACAGATTTTTTATTTTGAATTCCCACTAGTTCACTCGCAAACAATAATATGCATGCGGTCACTCCCGAACCACAACTAAATATTACCGGTTTGCTTTCATTGTTTAGCCTATTAAAAACTACAGCTAATGCTCCCTTAGATTTGAATTTACTACCTCGCAACACTTCAGTGTAGGGGATATTTATGGATTTAGGTATGCTCCCACTCCTTAAACCTTTTCTAGGTTCCGCTGCTGTTCCGTTAAACCTACCTTGCGATCGCGCATCAATAAGTATGGCCATTTCTGACGTCGTATTTTCAAAAACAGCACTAAAACTAACAACCGCTTCACTATTAAAAGACGCTGTAAAGTTTCCTATAACATACGTTTCTTTCCTATTTTCTTCTAAAGGTAAATTATGAAGAATCCATTCTGGTAAACCTCCGTCTAAAACGGCAATATTAGGATGTCCCATTGCCTTAAATAGCCACCAAACTCTAGGGCTCCAATAAATCCCTAAAGCATCGTATACTACCAATACACTATTCTGATTAATTCCTAGTTTTTGACACTCTTCCTGAAATTGCTCTGGACTTGGCACCATATTAGGATAAAGACTTTCCTTTTCCGAAAAATTAGTTTTTAAATTAAAAATTCGCGCACCTTTAATGCTATTACTACTATTTTCTGAAACTGCTCCTGATATTAGATCTGAAGCCCTCGCGTCTAAAATTATCAAATTAGAATCATCTAAATGATCTTTCAACCAAGCTACTGTTACTAATGAATCCATATCAAATACTTACAATTAAGAACAAAAAAAAGAGGTAACTAAGTTACCTCTTTTTATATATAAGCTGTAGGTTATAAATTACCTACTGTAATTTGGTGATTCTTTGGTAATGGTTACATCATGTGGGTGACTTTCATTGATACCACTAGCGGTAATTTTTACAAAACGACCGTTATCTTGAAGTGCCGCAATATCTTTTGCGCCACAATAGCCCATTCCTGCTTTTAAACCTCCGATAAATTGGTGAATACTTTCAAATAAATCACCTTTATAAGGCACGCGCCCTACAATACCTTCTGGCACTAATTTTTTAATATCATCTTCTACATCTTGGAAATAACGGTCCTTTGAGCCTTGTTTCATTGCTTCAACAGATCCCATTCCTCGGTATGATTTGAATTTTCTTCCTTCGTAAATAATAGTTTCTCCAGGAGACTCTTTAGTTCCCGCCAATAGCGATCCTAACATTACCGTATCTGCCCCTGCTGCAATTGCTTTTGGAATATCACCTGTATACCGAATACCACCATCGGCAATTACTGGAACACCACTACCTTTAATAGCCGCAGCCACTTCTAATACTGCAGAAAATTGAGGAAAACCAACCCCCGCAACAACACGTGTTGTACAGATAGATCCTGGACCAATACCTACTTTAACAGCATCTGCACCAGCATCTACTAAATATTTAGCAGCAGCTCCCGTAGCTATATTACCAACGATAACCTCTAAATCTGGGAATCTTGCTTTTACCTGCTTTAATACTTCAACTACTCCTTTGGTATGACCATGAGCAGTATCAATTACTACAGCATCTACACCTGCGTTTACCAATGCTTCTGCCCTATCTACAGCATCTGCAGTAACTCCTAAAGCAGCAGCTACTCGTAAACGACCATACTGATCTTTATTCGCAATAGGCTTCTGCGTAAGCTTGGTAATATCTCTAAAAGTTATTAGACCCACTAATTTATAGTCTTTATCTACAACTGGAAGTTTTTCAATTTTGTTTTCCTGTAAGATATCCTCCGCCTGCTCTAATGAAGTACCTTCTGCTACGGTAACCAAATTTTTAGTTGTCATAACTTCAGAAATAGGACGATCATTATTTTTTTCAAAACGCAAATCACGGTTGGTAACTATACCAATTAATTTACCTTCCCCATCTACAATCGGGATACCGCCAATACCGTATTCTTTCATGTTTGCTTTCGCATCACGTACAAAAGAATTTAAAGGCAAAGTAACAGGATCGATAATCATACCGCTTTCTGCTCTTTTCACTTTACGAACCTTCATGGCTTGCTGTTCGATAGTCATGTTCTTGTGCAAAACACCAATACCACCTTCTTGAGCCATAGCAATTGCCATTTTAGACTCCGTAACCGTGTCCATAGCCGCTGAAACGATAGGAACATTGATGGTAATGTTTCGGGTAAATTTTGTTTGAATATTTACTTCTCTTGGAAGTACTTCAGAATAAGCTGGGACTAAGAGTACGTCATCGTAAGTAAGACCTTCTCCAACTATTTTATCAAGATGTGCTTGCATGGCAATTAAAGATTAATTGCGTGCAAATATACGATTAATATTAATTAAAGGCGCAAACGGATTATAATCTTTACAATAGGCATTGTTTTTATAAGAAAATTAACAAACCACCTAGCAAACAAATTCACGAATCAGATCGACATGTAAACAACAATACATCATATGCCTTAAATAAATTTATAAAAGACTAACCTCACCCCATTATAACAAGTAGTTTAAATAATTTAACAATGTTATTTAAATTTAATCTAAATAAACTTAGGATATAATTATTCCTTGTAATATTTTTGGGATTTAATTAACGAAAAGATTCCATGAAAAAATTTTTAGTATTACTTCCCATCTCTTTCTTCGTATTTGCATGCTCAAATGACGATGACAACAATGCATCTAGCAACGATGCTATTACGGCTGCTTCTGTCGTTGAAAATTACGCGAACTTAGTGTACGAATCATATTCAGACAGCTATGATTCTGCTGTATTAATGCAGACCGCTATTACCACATTTACAGAAACACCTACAGAAGATAATTTTACCGCAGCCAAAGATGCATGGTTAAGTGCTAGAGAATATTATGGGCAAACAGAAGCCTATAGAGAAACTAACGGACCTATTGATACTGAAGGAGAATCTTGGTCTATTGGTAATGAAGGACAAATGAATGCATGGCCAATTGATGAAAGTTATATTGATTATGTTTTAACTGGAACAGAATCTTACGCTGGTGATTACAATAGTATTATTGGCGATGAAACGTATACCATTACAGAAGAAGCTTTGGCAGGCTCAAATGAAGGCGTTGATGATAAATCTATGAGTACTGGATGGCATGCTATTGAGTTTTTACTTTGGGGCCAAGATAATACTGCCCCTGCAGAAAATTTGCCAGGACAACGTTCTTATACAGATTATACTACCGCGGAAAATGCTGATCGCAGAGCTCAATATTTAACTGTTGTCACAAACCTCTTAGTAAACGACTTAAATGATTTAGTTAGCACTTGGAGTGAAGGTGGCACCTATAGAACTGTATTTGAAGCTTTAGATACTGAAACAGCCTTACAACAAGCTATTAACGGTGCATTTTTTATTGCTGGAGATGAATTAAGCTCCGAGCGTATGATTGCGCCTGTTGATTCTACAGATGGCATTGATGCGTCAGGCCAAGAAGACGAGCATTCTTGTTTTTCTGATAATACACAACGCGATGTTTACGCAAATGCACAGGGTGTACTAAATGTAATTTATGGCTCTTACGGCACTATAAACGGCGCTTCATTTATTGATTTAGTAAAACAAACTGATCCAGCGCAAGCAGCTACACTTGAAGCTGCCGCAAGTCTGGTGGCTACGAGAGCCGCTCTTATAGGTGATAATGCACAACCATTTGATTACTTAATCACTCAAGAAACATCAGATAATACAGATGGACCTGTAATGCAATGTGTTGTAGCTTTATTTGATTTAGCTAATGAAATTAGTGCTTCGGCATCGGTATTGGGAATAAATCTTAACTAAATATAATTTAGGATTTTTCTAAGGTATTAAAAAGTCCCGGAATTTTTATTTCGGGACTTTTACCATCCTATTATTTACTAAAAACCATCAATTTGAAAAAACATATTGCATCTATTCTCCTTATAACCTTGAGCTTTTTCTCCTGTACTACAGAAGATGATAACTATATAACCTTTGAGGACTTATATGAAGAGGGAGAAGAATTTTTAACTGGTGAATTAGGTGTCAATAGCACCAGCGCCAATGCGTTTGGATTTGAAGTAGACGGCCTCTCTTTTACGGAAATTGGAGCCTTTTCTACGGGAAATTCATTATTCAATCAAAACTGGGTATCTGCACCCGCATCAACAACAGCCAGAGACGGATTAGGACCAACATTTAATGCGCGTTCCTGTGCCGGGTGCCACTTTAAAGATGGAAGAGGAAGCCCATTAGTTAATGGAGAAGATTCTAGTGGTTTTTTAATGCGAATAAGCCTTCCTGGTCAAGATTTATTTGGAAATGCGAATCCTGTAGCGGGTTACAACACGCAAATTCAAGATAGAGCTAATAACGGCGTGGACTATGAAGCTAAGGTGAATGTCACTTATGAAATATTAAATGGAGCATATCCTGATGGAAATACTTATGAGTTGCAAAAACCAATATATTCATTTTCTGATGAGAAATTTGGTAGCCTGGAGGGCATACTAACCTCCCCACGAGTAGCACAACAAACCATAGGACTTGGTTTTGTAAATGCCTTACCCGACGATCAAATATTACAATTTGTAGATGAATCTGATGCTGATGGGGATGGAATTTCAGGAAAAGCAAATTATGTTTGGAACGTCGAAGAAAACACAACCACACTTGGCAAATATGGATGGAAAGCTAATGCCCCAAGCTTGAAACAACAAATAGCTGGTGCTTTTCATGGAGATATGGGTCTTACCAGCTCCCTATTCACCGAGCAAGAATGTCCTTCTCCACAACAAGATTGCGCTGATGCTGTAAATGGAGGCGAACCCGAAATAACAGATTCGCAATTAGAAAAAGTAGTATTCTACCAAGCAACTTTAGCAGTGCCCAATAGAAGAAACTACGAGGATTTATCGGTCTTAAAAGGAAAAGCAAATTTTACAGAAATAAACTGTATTAATTGTCACCGCATCAATCAAACTACTGGAATTTCTGAAATAACCGCTGTTTTAAATAATATTACCATAAAACCGTATTCTGACTTTCTACTGCATGATATGGGAGCGGATTTAGCAGATAATAGACCAGATTTTTTAGCTACTGGTAGGGAATGGCGCACGCAACCCCTATGGGGTATTGGTTTAATTTCTACTGTAAATAACCATACCTTTTTTTTACATGACGGTCGTGCGAGAACTATTGAAGAAGCTATTCTGTGGCATGGTGGCGAAGCAGAAGCCAGTAAAAATGCTTTCAAACAATTATCGCAAGAAGAAAGACAACAAGTTATAGATTTTGTAAACTCACTTTAATTCATGAAAAAAATAATCTTAAGCCTTACAACTCTTATTATTACATTGAACTTAGGTTGTGATAATGATGATACTACTAGCGCATCTGATTTTGACGTTAACCTTATGTTTAGCGATTTAACACACAACAATATAATACCAACAATTGCTAATTTCGTAACCGAAGCCAATGCCTTACAAACAGCAGCTAGTAATTACACTAGCACTACGACCATAGCTAATTTAGAGATTTTAAGACAGCAATGGAAGCTTACTGCTCTTGTTTACGAGAAAACGTACACCTACAATATTGGTAGCGCTAAAGATCAGTTTGTACATAACTCTATTTACAACTGGCCTACCGTACCAAGATCTGTGGAATATTTTATAACAGAAAATAATACTATTGACGAGGCATTAATGTTAACCATAAGTCCGCAAGTAAAATCTTTAGCCGCCTTAGAATATTTATTATTTGCAGACGATTTAGCAAGCACCAACGCTGCTTTTTTAGCTTCGGAAAAACGTAGAGATTATTTAAGATTATCAAGCATCTATGTAACTTCTCGCGCAAATTTATTATTTAGTATTTGGGATAGTAGCGGAGAAAATTATGCGAGCACATTTCTTGCAAATAGTGGTAGTGGTATTTCTAGCTCTTTAAACTTATATTATAATGGCCTTTACAATACTATTGATGTTACCAAAACCACTAAAGTTGGAAAACCTGCTGGCTTAGAAAAATCAGACGTAGTAAACCCTGAACTAGCACAAGCATTTTACAGCAATACCTCTTTAGCCATTATTGAAGCGAATATAAAAACTGTGGAATTGGCCTACTTTGGATCTACCAACACTTTAGGGCTAGATGACTATGTGCAATCTATCAGTAAAAATGCCAATTTAAATACTACCATTCAAGCTAAATTTACCGAAATATACGCCGCAATTGATGCTATTCCTGTTCCGTTAGACGAGGCCGCAACTAGCAACCACACCGACGTTGAAATCCTACATACAAAATTGAATGAACTGCAGATTTTATTTGCCGTAGATGTACAAAGTATTTTATCTATAATTATTACTACAACAGATACTGATGGGGACTAAAATTTAAATTGCAAGGTTGTATAAAATGTTCTTGGCTGAGCTGGTAAAATACCAGGCCCCGGATATCCTGTAGCTCTACGGGTAAAATAGCTATTATCTAAAAGGTTGTTTACCCCTGTCTCTAATTTGAAATATTTATAAGAATACGACAACGAAAAATCTAAAATATCGTATGCCGGTATCTCCCCTATGATACCACTTTGACTATCAAAATCTCTTGGAGAATTGGTGGCGTCTGTAAATTGACTTCCTAAATAGGTATACTGCAAACTGCCTAACAGGTCTTTATACCCAAAACTTAACCCTGTTTTTAGATTAACATCTGGTATAAACTCTACTTTATTCCCTTCTATATTATTTTCCTGAGATGAAATATATTCACTATCGGTTAGCGCCAAGTTTACAAATAAGTTAAGCTTTCCGTTATCATTATCTGATATTGTTTTCCAAAGATTAAAATCTAAGAAACTTTCAAAACCATAGGTTATGGCGTCTCCAATATTTCCTCTAAACTGTTCTTGCTGTATATCACTAACGGCTCTTAAAACAACCCCTAATCGATTGTCATAACGCAATAAAAAGGCGCCTACATCATAAGACAAAACATTAGAGACTCTACCTCTTGCTCCTAAATCAAACGTATAACCACTTTCATCAGAAATATCAGGATCTATAACTAAAGACGGATTGTTAATACGGATATCATTGAACGTAACCGATCTATAATTTTGGCTAAAATTACCATATAATTCTACGGTTTTAAATGGTTTGTAACTAACACCCACTCCTAGTAACACAAACTGACGCGAAAAATCTCTATTATCTGGCACCTCAATATTTAAAATTGGGTTACCGGCATTATCCAAGTTTATTTGCTTGTATGCCCCCTGACTCTCTGTTTTTATATATTCAAAACGAGCACCTGGCGTAATGGATAAATTATCCTTTATATTAAAAATATTTTCAGCAAAGAGCGCTAAATTTAAGTTTGGAAATTCAAAATCGCTCTGTCTGGAGTAATCTGGATATTCTGTATCTGCAAAACCAAAATCTGCATCTGCTCCATTTGTTCCGGGGCCTTGGCGTTCGGAGTTTTTAGACTGATAATATTTAGAACCCACCAAAAACACGTGGTCTCCATCCAGTAAATTGTAGCGAGTTAAGACTCTTGCTTCCGCTCCCCAGTTATTAAAATTACCAACGATAAGCTCTCTTGGCGCCGTTAAATCATCTTCCTGAGAAACTCTATTTTCTCTGAAACCTACCGATTTTCTAAAAGCATCTAAGGCAAATAAGTTAAGGCTGAAATCTGTTTTATTTGAAAAGGAATGATCCAACCTCACGGAATATAATTTCCAATCTACATTAAACCAATTTCTTGTTCTATTGCTAAAAGATGGATCATCTTCAAATTGTTGATCTGTAAGCCCTCCTGGTTGATGCGCTAAATAATTTAAATAACTAAACTCAAAGGTCAGTTTAGTTTTATCTGAAAAATCATGATTTACATGCAAATAACCATTATAGGAATCAAATTCTGAATTTGGACGAAAGCCATCTCCTGTTTTAAAATTATAAAAAGCATAATATTGCGTTTTACCCACCGTGCCTCCAAGACTATTAAAGCTGGTGAATAAATTATTAGAGCCCAATGTTTGTCTAGAAATCCACTCTATTTCTTTATCTGGATTAGGTTGCTTCATCTTAAAATTAATAAGACCTCCAAATTGAGTACCGTATTGTAAAGATGCCGCTCCTCTAATCACTTCTATTTTATCTAAGCCTTCTGCTGGTGGAGTATAGTAACTCTCAGGATAGCCAAGAACATCTGCAGAAATATCATATCCATTTTGTCTGGTATTAAAACTTGCCGTTCTGTTTGGATCTAAGCCTCTACCACCAATATTAAGCTGTAAACCCGCATCATTATTTTCATAAATATTTAATCCAGCCACTTGCGCATATAATTGTCTAGCGGTACCGCTGGCTAGATTTGCTGTTAGATTATCTATAAGTACTACCTCACTTTTTTTGCCTTCATAAATGGCAGTACCTTCTACTGCTTTTAATTTATTTAAAGCAAAAATCTTTTCTTTTCTAGCTACCAAAACTACTTCTGATAATTGCTCTCCAAGTGTTTCTAAGGCGATGGACAAAGACGTATTATCCACAACTTCAATGGTTTGTTCTGATATGCTGTATTCAAATGAAAAAACAACAATTTTATAGAATCCTGGCTTCACATCACTAAATAGGAAAGTTCCATCAGATGCACTAACAACTTTCTTTGACAACTCATAGATGTATACTTCTGCATCTACTACAGGTGCATTAGTTTCTGCGCTAGTTATTGTTCCTGAAATGGTAAATTGCGCCTGCGCTGCAGCTGTAAATACTAAAAAAATTACCCCTACAATTATTTTAAAGTCCTTTAATATCATCATTAAAATTAAGTATCCAATTTTTTGGCGCAAAAGAATCTTTTTCCTTTGCTAAATCAACTTTTGGGTCTACATAAGGCTGACTCAATCTTCCGTTTATAGCCACGTAACTCTCTACATATACTTCTATATTCTTAGCTCCATTCTCTGAAAAATGATCGGCTAAATAATGCGCATATTGCAAAATAAAATCAGGCTGCGTACTCATTTGCTTTTCCTGAAACGAGGTTAAAAAATCATTGTTATCAATTAAGAATGATTTACCACTAGCACTATCAACAACTTTGAATTGAGCATAGCCTGCCTTTTCCATCAACATAACTCGCCAAGAAAAACGATACCCTTCCTCTGTCCAGAAAAGCTCATTTTGATAAAGCAAGTAACGCCACGGCAAAAGTAATTGTATTAAAAGAAATAGGCCTATTATTAGTAGTGGAATTTTACGAGGAAAACGTTGCCCCACGACCGAATTATTTAACGGTTTTAATTTCATTAGCTTCGAAGATTTATGGATTAATTTCTCATGAAAATCACTATCAAAAAAAATTAAAGCACTAACGATCATCACAAAAGGAAATACACCTATAGGAAATAAGATTCTTGTGAGCACATGAAAAACTACCACCATAAAGAAACCAAACCAACGGGTGGGTTTGTATAGCAATAGAAAAGGAATCATCAAATCATAAAGGGCTCCTCCCCAACTAAACGCATAGTGTACCCATTCTTTTTGCAATAAACTCCCTAAAATCGGAAGATCATAATTAGAAGGTAACCATATTTTAAGCGGCATAGCCTCTAACAGCCAATCACTATTTAATTTAGCCAAACCCGCATAAAAATACACGATAAACAACATCACCTTAATACAATCTACATTCCATTTTGGAATATATTCTTGGTTTAAGGAGTTATCAAGATAAGCATCTAAAGAAAATCTTCTATTGGCAGGTAAAAATAATAATAGAAAACTAAGGCAGCTCACAAAATAATAATGGTTAAGATATGTGGTCTTATCCATCAATTCAATATACGTAAAGCATAAAAAAAAGACAATAATACTATACCTATACTTATACCCTATTATGATAAGAAACGAACTTATCAGACAAACTATAAATAAGGCATACGTATATACACCTAAAGGCTTTATCCATTCAAAACCATAATAAGAAAAGAAAAACTTCGGTTGAATATACAATTTATCTACCCAACCGTAACTCAGAAACCGGAGGGTACTGAAAAACATCATTATTCCAAAAAAAACACGAAAGACCGCTAAATTAGCGGTCTTAGTTTCTTTACTGAAATAGGTATTAAAATACGTTTCCATTAATCTCCGTCTGCATCGACAAAATCGACATTAATACTTAAGGCTTGAAGCATATCAACTTTAAGTAATATTACATTACGTTGTAATTCATCATAAGTCTCTGTCATTTTAGAATTATCAGTTGTCACTTGAAGTGCTAAATCGTTCCCTAACTCTGCCGCTTTGGTTTTAGAAATATCAAACTGATTATTAATAAGTGTACTTAAATCATCTCCGTTCTTAATAGTATTTAAAAAATCTAAATATGATTTTAAGCTTTCTCCTTCTGAAGCTGATGTAAAGCTTTTTCCATTAAAAAAGTTCTGAGATGCTGTAATTGCAGCTAACAACAATTCTTTACCAATTTCTTTACTATATAACGCTTCCACTTTTTCTGGTAGTGGATCTACAGAAAATACACCTGCGGGAATTCCTATCTTACCTGCTCTTAACGATTTTTCGTAGTAGAAAAGAAAATCATTGACCAACTTATCTACTGAACCTGTTGCGGATGAACTTGTACCCGCCACAAAAGTACTTCTATAACTACCTTCCCAGTCATTCAAAACGGTATTAGACAATTCTAAAACAGTATTTGTAAGTTCATTTAAATAACCGTTATACCCAGTAGCAGTAGATTCTGAATTATAAAAAGCCACTATCTCCGCATCAGTACCTGCCAAACCGTTAATCAAATAATCAATTGCAGGAAAACCTTGTATAGCTATATTGGAAGGCAATGAAAAATTGTACGTATTATTGCTTACATTTTCTTCAATACTTGTTACATCCGTTGGATATACATTTAGACGATTTCTAAAGTTTAACTCCTCTGCTTTTCCTATCTCAAACATAGAAACACTTTGAAAAGATACATAAGCATCTTTCCATGCACTACGCAGATTTTGAAGATTTGCTTCAGACGGCGTTTCCGTAAATACAGAAGAAGCCTGTACCATTACAGCAACATCTGCATTAAAAGCGGTATATGCCGGAATAATAATATTATCGGCCCAATTTATAAGCATTGCACTGCGGTTGAAATTATCATCAGTCTCTTCCGAAGTACCCCCTCCATCATCACTTGTTGAACAAGCAAAAACAATTAAACTCAAAAGGATAATAAACCCCCAAACTTTTGTTCTTTTCATACTAACTTTTTTCAACAACCAAGCCTTATTGTATTAAATAAGGCTTGGTAATTTATATATTTTTCAATAAAATTTATTCAACACTTGCAGCCTGTGCCACAGTAAAATCAAACTCTGCAGCAATAGCTTCTGAAATACTTTCTATGGTATCTGCTTCCAAATCCCAAAGACCATTCTCACCATCTCCAGTTAACTGCGAAAGTAATCCATCTACTTCTTCCTTACTAAAGTAAGCATCATTTGTTCCTGGCTTTCTTGTAAATCTAAGGCTATAAATAAATCCATAAGCTTCAGATAATGCATGGAAAGATCCAGTAACTTCCCCATTTTCAATTTTAATTTTTGCCTGTTGTAGGTAATAAATTCCTCTAACTGCAATTACTTTAGAAATATTCTCACGAATTATTTCTGCTTGCTCATCACGTACATCGTAATCTTTAGCTACAATAGCCGCTCTTCCTAATTTGAAAGCTTCAAAAATATCTGCTGCAATGGTAGAGAAATCTGTATCATCATTAACACGACCTGTATACTCATTTAAGAACTTATCATCCTCACCAATCGTTAAATTAGGATTTTCCGGGTTTTCAGAAGTACCATAAATGTAGCCATACGCTTCATCCCACTTATGCTCCATAGACGTATACGATTTTCCTTCTTCTACAACATCATTATCGTTATTAACTCTATTGCTTTCTGCATCTAAAACAGCGGTACTTAAATAATTATTTAAAATTTGATCTACCATCAAAGCTCCTAATAATGATTTTGCGAACATCTGATTGTATTCCAATCCTTGAGCATTAACATATCTTGTAGAAGTACCATCTGCTATTTGACCTGCAACACCTGCAGCTGCAAGAACATTTTCATTAGGAAATACTTCATTGATTTGCCCTTCAATATATCCTGCAAATTCTCCTTTAATAATAGCAGCTTCGGTAGTATTTGCAGCAAAGAAGTCTGAAGAAGCAGCCACTTTACTCTCAATACTTTTATCTGAGCTATTTAAATCATCATCTGAAAAATCAACAGCACCTTCAACGTGAGCAAACATAGCTTTTATTGAAGCTTCCGTTGCAGTCTCAAAGGCCTTAAAGGCATCCGTAGTTTCTCCCGCCATTAAAATCCTTGTTGTTTGTCCACCAAAACTTACGGTAGAAACACCATCTCTTTCAAAAGTATATAAGGTAGGGGTTACAATAGCTGATCCATTATCTCCAGAATCATTGTCATCATCTTTGTTACAAGAAACGAATAACATAGTTGCACAAAGTGGTAATAAAAGCAATTTTTTCATAGTCAATGTTTATTAAGATTTATTATAAATAAACTTTCGGCTGCAAATCTAACATCAAAAAAGAAGTCACGCAAAATTATTTGTATTAAATCTAAATAAATATACTATTTGTTGTAAATGTAGAAGAAATTTAATGGTATTTAGAAAATAATTCGGTGGCTTTATTGTAAGCCGCTTCAAAAACCATCCAATTTACATTACTATCAGCTTTAGCCGATGTAAAATAGGAAAGCATCTTTTCTGTAGGCATATTACCCGTTAACTCATCTTTAGCCATCGGACAACCACCGAACCCTTGTATGGCCCCATCAAATCTACGGCAACCTGCATTGTAAGCTGCATCAATCTTTTCATGCCACTTAGTAGGTGTGGTATGCAAATGTGCTCCAAATTCTATATGCGGATATTTTGGAATCAAATTAGAAAATAAATAGGTAATTTGGTCTGGAGTAGAGGTACCCACAGTATCTGAGAGTGATAGAATCTTAACTCCCATTTCTGATAATTTCTCTGTCCACTCCCCCACAATCTCAACATTCCATGGATCCCCGTAAGGGTTTCCAAAACCCATAGAAATATAGGTTACCACTTCTTTATTAGCGTTATTAGCCACTTCAAGAATCTTTTGTAAAATTGCAACCGATTCTTCAATTGTTTTATGCGTGTTCCGCATTTGAAAATTTTCTGAAATCGAAAAAGGGTATCCTAAATAATCTATGCATGCTTCTTTTGCAGCGTCCTCTGCCCCTCTAACGTTGGCAACAATAGACAACAATTTACTTTTAGTTTTAGACAAATCTAATAAGGATAACATCTCTGAAGTATCGATCATTTGAGGAATCGCTTTAGGAGACACAAAACTACCCACATCAATCGTATCAAAACCACAGCCTAACAAAGATTGAATATACTTCACCTTTTCTTCTGTAGGAATAAAAGTCTTTATTCCCTGCATTGCGTCACGAGGACATTCAATTATTTTTACTTTGTTAGTCATAAACCAATTGTAATCTATTTCAAAATTACTACTAATTATTTGAAAATAACAGATAGACACCGATACCTATAAAAACAATAATTTGCATCCACTTTAAAATAAAGCCTATTTTTTTATTCGCTTTCAGATATTTAGATACCATTCCTGATAAAATGGCAATAAGTACAAAAACGCAGAAAGAGATTAGTATAAAAATAAAGCCTAAAATATAAAACTGAAGTACGGGACTCATTTCTTTGCTAAATAAAAAACCAGGAAAAAATGCTAAGAAGAAAATAGTGACTTTTGGATTCAAAACATTCATTATAAATCCTTGTTTAAAAAGTTCAAAAGCACTCTTTTTTGGAATAGTAGCTACATTTAATGTAATCTCACTTGCGCTTTTAAATACGTTAAAAGCTAAATAAAATAAATACAAAGCTCCAAATACCTTAATGCCTATTAGAATAAGGTGGTTTTCTTTGATTAATGCCGAAACCCCAAAAGCTAATAAACTGGTATGAATTATACAGCCACTTACCAACCCAAAAGCAGTTGCTATGCCATCTTTTTTACCATTGATAACACTTTGCATGAGGACATATATAATATCTGGCCCTGGCGTAATAGCAAGAGCAGCAGTAGTAATTACAAAGGTGTATATAAGCTCGTAATTCAAGGGAGAAAAGTATTGTTATGCTAAATATAACTAGAAAAATGAAACTAATAAATAGGATTATTATATCTTACCTGAAAGATTCCTCATGAAAACAATAAGTTTAGCCCTTTCCCTTTTAGCCTTCATAACAATTAGCGCACAAGAAAAAACCGCAACAAAAGAAAAAATGACCCACACTACAAGCCTGAACAGCACAAAACTATTGCGACACGTAGTGTTATTCAAATTTAAAGAAGAAACTTCTAATGACGATATAACAAAAATAGAAGCCGCTTTTCAAGAACTACCAAAAAAAATAAAAGAAATATTTAGTTACGAGTGGGGCTTAAATAATAGTCCAGAAAATCTAAACAAAGGATTTACCCATTGTTTTTTTCTAACTTTTAAAAGTGAAGCCGACCGTGAGAAATACCTACCACATCCTGATCACAAAGCTTTTGGAGCGTTATTAACTCCACACTTAGAAGATGTTCTTGTGGTTGATTATTGGACGAATTAACTTCTATTTAAAATAGCCTTGTTAATTTTCTTTACCAAGGCAGGACCTTCATAAATAAAACCTGTCCATAATTGAATCAAATCTGCTCCAGCATCTAATTTCTCTAATGCTTCTTCAGGAGAGGTAATTCCGCCAACTCCAATAATTGGAAAAGCTTTATTACTTTTCTCCGACAAAAACCGAATAACTTCCGTACTTCGTTGCGCTAAGGGTTTTCCACTTAAACCACCAGCCTCTTCTAAAAGTAACTGATGAGACTTTAAGCCCTGTCTATTAATTGTTGTATTGGTGGCTATAATACCGTCTATCTTGGTAGCAGCTACAATATCTATAATATCTAGTAGCTGGCTATCTGTCAAATCTGGAGCGATTTTAAGTAAAATAGGTTTTTCTTTAACCGTTTTAGTGGTGGCTAATTTAGTGTTTTCTAATTTTAATTGATTCAATAATTTAGTCAAAGGTTCCTTATCCTGTAACTCTCTTAAGCCCGGAGTATTTGGGGAACTTACGTTTACAACAAAATAGTCTACATGATCAAATAGTGCATCAAAACAGATCAGGTAATCTAGCGTAGCTTTTTCATTCGGTGTTACTTTATTCTTCCCAATATTCCCACCAACAATAACTCTATGGTTTTTCTTGAGCTCTTCTACAGCTTCTAAAACGCCTAAATTATTAAATCCCATTCGGTTAATAATAGCTTGATCATCTTTTAATCTAAAAAGTCTTTTTTTAGGGTTGCCATCTTGAGGCTTGGGAGTAAGCGTTCCTATTTCTATAAAACCGAATCCAAAATCTGATAATTCGTTATATAATTTAGCATTTTTATCAAAACCAGCACCTAATCCTACCGGATTTTTGAAGGTAAGTCCAAATAATTTGCGCTCCAGTCTCTGGTCTTCAATAACGTAAATGGATCTGAAAATTTTAGAAAAACCAATTTTACCCAAAAGTTTAATCATAAAGAAAGAGAAATGATGAATTTTCTCTGGATCAAACAAAAAGAATAGTGGTCGTAAAATAAGTTTGTACATGAAAAGCTAAATTTTCACAAAAATACAAACATCAACAACTAAGTTTACGCGTTGTTTTTAATTTTATTAACACAACAATGAACCTTATTCTACTAGTTTTTCTATGGGTGTTCTATTTGCTGATTCACAAAGCAATTGATACCGCTCATATTGTTTTTCATTAAACAGGGAGATAAGCTTTTGATCATAACGCACTGTAGTTTCTAGCATTTTATCTTCTAAGTTCTTATGTTTTTCTGCTAAAATTAAAAGTTCTGCTGGCGTACTTTGTGGATGGCTTTCATATAGCTTCTTTACTTCGATCTCCTGATCCTCGCGCTCTGCCTTTAAATCTTTTCTTAAGACTTCTAAAGCCGTAGTTTGCTCTTCATTTAATTGAAAAATGGTTTTAATCGTATCTGCATTTTTACTACCTATATCTAAAATACATGCCTGCGCATTAGTTGCGATAACGCTAAAAAAAAGAACTATAACAGAAAATAAAAGTTTAAATTTCATTTGTTTGGATTGAATGACTGAAAAGAAATATAGAAACCCAAACGTAATCCTTGACAAAAAAGTATAATAGTTTGAATAATTACGATTCAAATTTCCTAATTCGTATTTTTATAAAAAATTCTAAAACAAATGAACCCTATTCTTAATAGATTTTTGAGTTATGTTACTGTTGACACGCAAAGCGACCCACACTCGGCATCTACACCTAGTACTAAAAAACAATGGATCCTTGCAAATAAACTGGTTGAAGAACTAAAAGAGATTGGACTAAGTGATGTTGAAATTGATGAGAATGCTTACATCATGGCTACCTTACCGAGTAATAGTCCTAATTCGAATATTCCCGTGATTGGTTTTATAGCACATTTTGATACTTCGCCAGATTTTTCCGGCACCAATGTAAGTCCACAAATCATTGAAAATTATGACGGTAAAGACATTGTTTTAAATAAAGAGCAACATATTATCCTATCTCCAGATTATTTTGATGACTTACTTCAATACAAAGGGCAAACTATAATTACCACGGATGGCACTACGCTTCTTGGTGCTGATGACAAAGCAGGAATTACTGAAATAGTTTCGGCTATGGAGTACCTTATTAATCATCCTGAAATACAACACGGGACTATAAAAATTGGTTTTACTCCTGACGAAGAAATTGGTCGTGGCGCTCATAAGTTTGATGTAGAAAAATTTGGAGCGGACTGGGCCTATACCATGGACGGTAGTCAGGTTGGCGAATTAGAATATGAAAATTTCAATGCGGCTTCTGCAAAGATTTCTATTTCCGGTAAAAGTGTACACCCTGGGTATGCAAAAGGAAAAATGATTAACGCCATTAGTATTGCTAATGAGTTTATGTCATTACTCCCAGAAGATGAAGTCCCTCAAAAAACAACAGGTCGTGAAGGGTTTTTCCATGTTCATCATATCTCTGGTGAAATAGAAAAGGTGACTATTGAACTGATCATCCGCGATCACGATAAAGATTTATTTGAAGAACGAAAGAAGCTAATTTCTACGATTAAGAATCAATTGACATTTACACATGGTGAATGCATAAATATTGAAGTAAAAGATCAATATTTTAATATGAAAGAAAAGGTTACTCCTGTCTACCATATTGTAGAAACTGCGAAAGAAGCGATGGAGTCCTTAAACATTACACCTATTATAAAACCTATCAGAGGAGGCACTGATGGTTCACAGTTAAGTTTTATGGGATTACCCTGTCCTAATATTTTTGCTGGAGGTCACAATTTTCATGGAAAATATGAATATGTTCCTTTAGAAAGTATAGAAAGTGCGATACAGGTAATTGTGAAAATTTGCGAATTGACGGCTAAAAAATCTAAGTAATAAGTTACTACAGAAACTCATACAATACAAAAAAGCACCTTTTTCAAGGTGCTTTTTTTAAACGTATTATACTACGTTAACTTACTTTTTCTCTATTACCGCAGGAGCATTAAGTTTTGAACTCATCTCTAAAGAAAGAGCAGAACGTTCAAACTTTATTTTACCAGCTAAAGTTTCTATAACACAGGTATTGTCTTTGTCATTTAACTCAACAACCTTTCCGTGCATTCCACTTTTAGTAACAACCTTATCTCCTTTTTTTAATTCTTCTGAGAATTTCTTTTCTTGCTTTTGCTTCTTTCTTTGAGGCGCAATCATAAAGAAATAAAATACTACGAAGATTGCAATAAGCGGAATAAATGGATATTTTTCTAACATGTAATTATGACTGTTTTAATGGCCCTACTGGAGCACCATCTTTAGGGGTTACAAATGCTTTTATTCTCAATTGCTCTGATCCTTTCTCTGTATTCGCAGATACCGTAACAACTTTAGTAACTAAGTTGCTTCCTGAACCATTAAAATTTACTACCAATTCTCCAGATTCTCCTGGGGCAATTGCTCCTTTAGGATATTGTGGAACTGTACAACCACAAGTACTCTTTGCATCTGTAATGATCAAAGGAGCATCTCCTGTATTTGTAAATTTAAAAACAGTTTCTTGCGGTGTATTTTGAACTATTGATCCAAAATCATGCTCAACATTTTCAAAAGACATTACAGGTAGCATTTTTGCTGCTGCATCTCTCTGACCTGCTGCTTCTAGATTTGAATTATTAATTTTACTTGTTGCATCTTCCTTACAGGACATTAAAACAACTACCATCAATACATTTAATGCGATAACTATTTTTCTCATAACCGTCTAAATATTTATAATTTTAATCAAAAATAAACAATATTATAATAAACCTCTACCAATTTTGTTTAGTTTTCCATCCTGCTCGTATTCCTTTATTAGCTTATCTAAAATACCATTGATAAACGTACTACTCTTAGGCGTACTGTACTCTTTGGCAAGTTCTAAATATTCATTAATAGTAACACGTTCTGGTATGGAAGGAAAATTTAACAATTCTGCAATTGCCATTTTTAATAAAATTGCATCTATATCTGCAATTCTATCTTTATCCCAATTAGGAGTTTTACCCTCAATCTCTTTGACCAACTTCTCATTTTGAAGTAAGGTTTTAGACAGAAGTTTTTTAGAAAATTCAACATCTTCTTGATCCTTAACTAAAGGAGGTAAAAAATAAGATTCTACAGCATCTGGCTTTGCCTTTTTCAAAAGTTTTAAAATAAATGTATTCACTAAAGGAATATCATCTACCCAAGTAAGTTTATCGTCCTCAAAATAATCGTAGATTTTTTCATTAGGAGCAATGATATTCTTAAACAAATCTACAATTAACTGCTTATCATCTTCAAAACTAGAAGCGGTTGCATGCATGTATTTATTGTAGTAATTACTTGCTATAATTTCTTTGTAAAGTAGCTTTACATACTCATCATTTAAATACCAATTCTGAAGTTTTCTTATTTCTAGCTCTTCTTCAAGAACCTTGTTTTCAGAAATCATTTTTATAAACCTATTGTTTACAAATTTCTTCTTGTCATCAAAAGTATTGGATGAACTTGATAAATATGTATTTGCAGAAAGCTCTACTTGCTGTTTTGCCAAATCGTGGATTTCCTTCATCAAACTCATCATCAATAAATACAACGAATATGTATTTTCAATACTGAATTTCAAAAACTTTTGTTGTTTTTCTAAAGAATCGTCATTGGAACGTGTTAATGCATAAATACATTGCATTACTTTTACTCGCACATGCCTTCTTGTAAGCATTTTTAAAGAACTTAAATGGGTTAAACTTCAAGCGGCAAAAATAGAACTATATTTTTAATACTAGGTTATGGTTTGGTTATATCTTATCAGTTTTATAACATTTCATTTTACTTTAATCACATATCTTTGTCACTTCGATTAGAAAATTCAACACTTTACAGGAACTAAGGCTTCATGAAGGAATTAAAATACATCAATAAATATTTAAAAAAATATAGCACACAACTGCTTTTAGGGTTGTTCATCACCATAATAGCAAGGGTATTCTCTTTGGTTACTCCTTCTTATGTAAAAAAGTCGATTAAAGTTGTTGAAAACTACGGGAATAATATCATTGATAAGTCTGAAGCCAAAGAATTGCTGCTAGAAAATATTTTAATTATTCTAGGAACTGCATTGTTAGCTGCGCTATTTACTTTTTTAATGAGGCAGACTATTATCAAAGTATCTAGATATATCGAATACGATTTAAAGAACGAAGTATTTGATCATTATCAATTGCTAAACCTCAATTTTTACAAAAAAAATAGGACTGGTGATTTAATGAATAGGATTAGTGAAGATGTGGGTGAAGTAAGAAATTATGCCGGACCAGCATTGATGTATGGCATCAACACCATCACACTTTTTGCTTGCATCATTCCCTTAATGTTCATGACGGCGCCTAAATTGGCAGTATATACCCTGATACCGCTTCCTATATTATCTGTATTGATTTATAACATTAGCAAAGTTATTCACAAACGAAGCACTATTGTACAACAATACCTTTCTAAGTTATCTACATTTACGCAAGAATCTTTCTCTGGAATTTCTGTTATCAAGGCCTACGGTTTAGAAAATGATATTAATAAAGAACTTACAGAACTGGCTATAGAAGGAAAGAACAAGAGTATGAACCTAGCTAAGGTAAATGCATGGTTTTTCCCCTTAATGGTATTATTAATAGGAATCAGTACTATTTTTGTGATTTATATTGGTGGCCAACAATATATTAATGGTGAAATAGATTCGGTTGGTGTTATTGCGGAGTTCGTAATCTATGTAAATATGCTTACTTGGCCTGTAGCGGTTATTGGTTGGCTTACCTCTATTGTTCAGCGTGCGGAGGCATCACAAAAACGTATCAATGAGTTTTTACAAATAACCCCATCTATTAAAAATGAAGTCTTAACTCCTACCCCTTTATCTGGGAAAATTGAATTTAAGAATGTAACCTTCACATATGAAGACACAGAAATTACAGCGCTTAATGACATTTCATTCACCATTGAACCAGGACAGACAGTAGCTATTATTGGCAAAACAGGCTCTGGAAAATCTACAATTCTAGATCTTATCGCGCGTCTTTATGACGTGAGCTCAGGAGAAATATTATTAGATGATACCCCTATTAAGAATCTTAATTTGAATTCTATTCGTCAAGAAGTTGGTGCAGTACCCCAAGATGCTTTTCTTTTCTCTGACTCCATCAAAAATAATATCAAGTTTGGAAAGCAAAATGCCACTGATGAAGAAATTATAGCTGTTGCCAAAAAAGCTGTAGTGCATAAAAATATCATGGATTTTACAAAAAAATATGACACGATATTAGGAGAGAGAGGTATTACATTAAGTGGCGGACAAAAACAACGTGTTTCTATCGCAAGAGCCTTATTGAAAGACCCGAAAATATATTTATTTGATGATTGTTTATCTGCCGTAGATACAGAAACGGAAGAAGAGATTCTTAAGAATTTGAAGAATGTTTCTAAAAGCAAAACAACTTTATTGGTAAGCCATAGAGTATCCTCAGCAAAAAACGCTGATAAAATCATTATTTTAAAAGAAGGAAAAATATTACAGGAAGGAACGCATGACTCTCTAATTGAGACAGATGGGTATTACAAGGAACTTTACCACACACAATTGATTGATAAAGAAAGCTAAAAAAAGTTGTTAGATTAGCAATTTTTTGCCATTTTTGAAGGTACACTAATAATTAACTATAGATTTTTTTAGCAATGGGGGAAAAAGAATTGATGGATCAGGAGGAAATTTACTCCAAAGTCCTAAGAGCAGGTAGAAGAACTTATTTTTTTGATGTAAGAAGCACAAAAGCTGGTGATTATTATCTAACGGTTACGGAGAGTAAAAAATTTACTCATGACGACGGATCATTTCACTACAAGAAACACAAAATTTACCTTTACAAAGAGGACTTTTCAGCATTTAAAGAAAATCTAGATGAGATGATGAATTACATCATAGAAGAAAAAGGTACCGAAGTAATTTCTGAGCGTCATCAAAAAGATTTTAAAAGAGAAGAAGATGTCTTGGTTGAAAATTCTGCAGAAAAAACATCAACGGAAAGCTTTACAGATGTTAGCTTTGACGACATATAAAATTTAATTTTCACAAATTAATGGTAACGACTCTTCTTTTAAGAGTCGTTTTTTTATTTTTATAGGGACTAATTCAAACTACTCTATGAAAAAACTTATCTTTCTCTCATTATTTCTAGTATCACTTACCCTTACCTCTCAAGAAAAAGCAACCCTAGATTACTACCTCCCTTCAAATACCAATTACAACAAAAATATTCCTACGCCAGAATCTATCATTGGCCATGAAGTTGGAGAATGGCATATTACTCATGACAAACTGGTCTATTACATGCAAGCACTAGCAGCTTCATCTGATCGTATTAGTATTGAAAATCGTGGTGAAACTTTTGAAGGCAGGCCTTTATTATTACTTACGATTACCGCTCCAAAAAATCATGGTAAGATAGAACAGATTCAAAAAGATCATCTTTCAATTACCAAAGAAACAGGTGCCACTCAAGATGTATCAAACCTACCTGTTGTTGTTTATCAAGGTTTTTCTATCCATGGCAATGAGCCTAGTGGAAGTAATGCAGCACTAGCTTACGCTTATTACTTGGCTGCCGCCGAAGGAGATGCTATTGAGAAGCTACTAGAAAACACGGTTATTCTATTAGATCCATCATTCAATCCAGATGGGCTACAACGGTTTGCTTATTGGGCAAACACCAATAAAAGTTCAAATTTAAATCCTGATAATAATGACCGTGAATATCATGAAGTTTGGCCTGGAGGAAGAACCAACCACTACTGGTTTGATATGAATCGCGATTGGCTCCCTGTACAATTACCAGAAAGTAGAGCTAGAATAGCTACCTTTCATAAATGGATGCCTAACATCTTAACAGACCACCATGAAATGGGAACCAACGCCACCTTCTTTTTTCAACCGGGAGAGCCAGACAGAGTTCACCCATTAACTCCAAAAATAAATCAAGAGCTTACTACAGAAATTGCTACGTACCACTCTAAGGCTCTAGATAACATTGGTTCTTTATATTTTTCTGAAGAAAACTATGACGACTATTATTATGGTAAAGGATCTACTTTTCCGGATGTAAATGGTGGTATTGGTATTTTGTTTGAGCAAGCTAGCTCTCGAGGCCATATTCAAGAAAGTGAAAATGGAATTCTCACCTTCCCTTTCACAATAAAAAACCAATTTACAACGGCACTCTCTACTATTGAAGCTGCCGAGAATATGCGTGTAAAATTACTACTATACCAACAACAGTTTTACAAAGACGCCTTAACAGAAAACTCTAAAAATAAAACAAAGACTATTATTTTTGGGGATGCTAAGGACGCTGCTAAATCCTGGCATTTAGCTGAAATTTTACAACGTCAAAAAATAAAATTACATCACTTAAAAAGTGACGCCAAAATTAATGGCAAAGCATTTCATAAAGAGAATAGTTATGTAGTTCCTATGAACCAAAGGAATAGTAGATTAATAAAGGCTATGTTCGAAAAGCGCACCACCTTTACAGACAGCCTTTTCTATGATATTTCTGCTTGGACATTTCCATTAGCTTTCAACCTAGACTATACCGAAGTAAATTCTACTGCAAATTTAGGGGAGGAAATAACAGCCTTACCAACTTTATCTGGTAGTGTGGGTAACTTATCTAATTATGCGTACGTATTTGAATGGAATGAGTACTACACTCCTAAAGCATTAAATAAAATATTAAACAAAGGAATACGAGCTAAAGTAGGAGAAAAACCATTTTCTGTTGAAGGCAATACCTATGACTATGGATCTATTCTCATTCCTGTACAAAACCAAAAACTAAATCCAGAAGAATTGCACACCTTTTTAAAAGAAGTAGCTCAAGAAAGTTATATTGATATTATTTCTGTAGGCACAGGGCACACCTTAGGTATTGATTTAGGCAGCGGATCTTTTCAGGCCTTAGAAAAACAGGAAGTTGCTATTATCGTCGGTAATGGAATTACTTCTTATGACGCTGGAGAAATATGGCATTTATTTGATCAACGTTATAATATCAACCTTACTAAATTAGATACGGATTATTTCAGCAGAACCGATTTAAGTCGGTATACCGCCATAATAATGCCTAATTCCTACCGAGGAATTGATAAAGCAGCATCTGAAAAGTTAAAAATGTGGGTAAAAAACGGAGGCACTCTTATAGGCTATAGAAACACAACGAAATGGTTAGCAAAAAATGAATTTATTAATTTAAAATTTAAGAATGATACGCTAGTGGCAAAAGACATTACCTATGAGCAAAAACAAAGCTTCTTTGGTGCCCAAGTTACTGGAGGTGCAATTTTTGAAGCAAAACTAGACCGCTCACATCCTATAAATTTCGGATACAAAAATGATGTACTGCCCTTATTTAGAAATACAAATATTTATATTGAACCTAACAAGAGTAGTTACAACAACCCCATTCAATATACTAGCAATCCGCTTTTAAGTGGATATATTTCTGAGGAAAAATTAAAGTTACTGAGTAACAGCGTTCCTTTTCAAGCTCAAAGCTTGGGCCGTGGAAAAGTTATTGTGTTTACAGACAACACTAATTTTAGAGCTTTTTGGTACGGAACAAATAAATTATTAATGAACGCTATTTTCTTTAGCGATATGTTATAAGATATAAAAGCATCCTCAACAACTAATTGAGGATGCTTTTTTACATGGTCTTAGTGTAAAACAAATTATATACAAAAACTGTCATCGTAACCAATAATCCCGAAATGATGTCTTGTGTAAATAGATAAGTCCCTAAAGCTAAGAAGATATAATAAATAGGAAAGATGACTACTGCATATGCAAACCTAAATGTACTTAAAAAGGCTAGATCCTTTATTTTGGGTTTTATCGTTAAATTCCATGCTAGAATGACAGGAAAATTAATTATCATAAAAATCCATTTTTTTAATAGATCAAAGCTATTAGCTTCTGTAATAGTTTCCGGTATTTTAGCTATAGAAGACAAATAAAGTAATTTCTCATTAACTTCTTTCGGCTTGGTATAATCTACCCCAAAAGCCTCTAATTTCTGAATTGTAAAAGCATACTTTGCATCATCTTCTATGTGTGTTGTAAGATTTTTTAAAGCCTTGAATACATGATTTTTTAGAGCTTGCTCTGAGTTATTTATGCTGCTTTGCTCTAAAAATTCTTTGACTGAAATTGCAGAACCATAATATAAGGCTGCACTATCAGGAAAATTCTTTGCCGCTTGATAGTTTACCCCTACGGGAACCAAGTGTATATTCAATTCCGGGTTGACCTCTAAAGCATTTAAAATAATACGTATAAATCCTTTACTTAGAGGTCTTACCTTTCGTTTTAAATTATGATTGCCCTCAGGAAACACCACTAGGGCTTCATTTTTGTTAAGTAAACTTGAACAAAAGTCAAACGTATATTGATTCTTCTGTAAAGTTGCAAAGCCATCTCTAATTCTGTAAATCGGAATCATTTTAAAAAAAGAAAATATGCCCTTCAAAACAGTGTTTTTAAAAACATCAGATCGCGTTAAAAAATAAGGTTTTCTCTTGCAATTTGTAGCAATTAAAATAGTGTCTAAAAATGCATTCTGGTGGTTTGATAAAAAAATAACAGGTGTATCTTTCGGAATATTCTCCAAGCCATGGTGTGCTGTTTTTTTAAAATAAAACCATAAAAGTGTGCCCACAAACATTTGAACAACAGCGTACCCTATTTTCTTCAAGCTATATTTCTTTAGTTATTATTTCTCGAGAACTCCAAAAACTAGCAAGGAGTAATCCGGAGACTAAATGCCAAATTCCCCAAAAAGCAGCCAATAATGCCATACCTCCTAAACCGTCAAAAAAAGTAACTATCAAAAGTAAGCCTAAACCTGAGTTTTGTATTCCCGTTTCTATTGTAATTGTTCTTGTATTTGCGGTATTTAACCCTACTAACTTCGCTAAAGAAAATCCAGATATAAAAGCAATTAAATTATGGATCACTACAAGCCAAAACACGTACCATATGTAATCTACTAATATAATTCTATTTGTATACAATGCTATACTTATCAGTACCACAAAAAATAGTAAAGAAACAATTTTAAGGACTCTCGCAATACTTTTTGCTAGTCTTGGCTTCCAATAATTCACCCACATTCCCAGAAATAACGGAACCCCTAACAGCATGAAAACTAATTGCACCATGGCCATGGGCTCAATAGCTACCTCTTTTAAAATCTGCGCAGTAGGTGCATAAAAAGATCCCCAGAATTCTAAATTTATAGGGGTCATAAAAATTGCCAATAATGTTGCAATTGCGGTTAAACATACCGATAGCGCAGAATTTCCTTTTGCAATATGGGTAATAAAATTAGAAATGTTACCGCCCGGGCAAGCTGCCACCATAAACATACCTAAGGCAATACTTGGATAAGGTTTTATCAATATTACTAAAATAAAGGTAACCAGAGGCAGAAGAAAAAACTGGCTGAGTACACCAACAAAAATAGCTTTAGGCTTTTTAAACAACGCTTTAAAATCTCCTATAGAAATTTCTAAAGAGATTCCAAACATTACGAGTGCCAATGCTAAATTTAATATCCAGAGTGATTCTTCGTTAAAATTAATTGGGATACTATCAATACTGTTTTGAGGCAAGAAAATCAAGATATCTTAAGTCCGTTTTCAACCTTCAATCCAGGATGGAGCAAAGTAACATCTTTATTATTCACGGCTCCTAAAACCAAACATTCACTCATGAAATTGGCAATCTGCTTTTTGGGAAAATTAACTACTGCTACAATCTGTTTCCCTATAAGATCTTCTTTCTTGTAAACCGTCGTTATTTGTGCTGATGTTTTCTTTATCCCTATTTCAGGCCCAAAGTCAATCTCCAATTTGTAAGCAGGGTTTCTCACTTCAGGAAAGTCGTTTACAGAAACTATAGTCCCTACACGCATATCTACTTTAGAAAAATCAGACCAATTGATAGTTTCCATAATGAGTAAAAAATTTATAAGTTAGCCTACCAAATTAACCATATCTGCCATACAATGCAATAAAATATACAAAATAGCTACGTTACCAATCCATACGCGTAACCAAACCCCGTATCTGTGCCAAATGATGATTTCCATGCCAAGCATATTTTCCTATATTTTCGGCTACAGAAACACGCACATTGCCTTCAGGATGCACATACACCTTCTTAAGATCGGTGGCTGACAAACCTTTGAGCAAATAAACTAATTTAGCATGCAAAGCCACTAGATAATTAAGTGATAAAATTATTGGGGCCGTTCTTGCATCAAAAAGACTACTCCATTCTTTTTCTTCGTAAGCTTTAATTAAAGGTTCATCTTCCGATAAGGCCCATTTAAAACGCGTGTAACTATGGTGGTGACTATCGGCAATATGATGAATTAACTGCCTTAAGCTCCAACCTTCGGGCCTATAAGGAGTCTCTAATTGCTCTGAAGTAAGAGATGTAACTAAGGCTTGAATACGTTCAGGTAGCAGTTGTAAATCCAAAATCCACTTATCTATCTGCGCTTCGGTGATCAGTTCTGGACATTCAAATTTACCAATAGGGTACTTCAGTTGTTCTAATTCTTGCTCTGTCATCCTTTAAAAGTAATAATTTTAAGGGATTTTTAACCTCAATTTCTACTTTTTAACCTATCAATCCACTAATTTTATAGGATAATAATACACCATCTAAAAAAAAATAAAATGGCAACAATACGATTAGGAGATGTAGCTCCAGATTTTACAGTAGATAGTTCAATGGGAATGATTAATCTATATGATTATTTAGGGGATTCATGGGGAATCCTATTTTCTCATCCAGCAGATTTCACACCTGTTTGTACCACAGAATTAGGTACTGCAGCTAAATTTAAAGATGAATTTGATAAGCGTAATGTAAAAATGTTAGCTCTTAGTGTTGATGGTGCTGCTTCTCATAAAGAATGGATTAAAGATATCAATGAGGTTCAGAATACAGAAGTTAATTTCCCAATCTTAGCGGATGAAGACCGTAAGGTATCGGACTTGTATGATATGATACACCCAAATGCTAATAATACTTTAACAGTACGTTCTGTATTTATTATAGCTCCAGACAAAACGGTAAAACTTATATTAACGTATCCAGCCTCTACAGGCCGTAATTTCTATGAGCTTGTGCGTGTAATAGATTCATTACAGTTAACTGCCTACCATAAAGTTGCGACTCCTGCAAACTGGAAAAATGGCGATGACGTTGTTGTTAGTCCAGCCATTGCAACGGAGGATGCCAAGAAAATCTTTTCGAAAGGCGTAGAGGAAATTAAGCCTTATTTGAGAATGACACCACAGCCAAACCTCTAATAATTAGAAAATTATTGTAAAATTAGAGTTATTAAATAAATATAAGTGTCGAAAAATCACTACGTTAAATTTTTATGTATTACATTTGTAGCATAATTAATTTTTTTAATATTTTATAATGAATAAAGGAACAGTAAAATTTTTCAATGATTCTAAAGGTTTTGGATTTATCACTGAAGAAGGCTCAAGCGAAGACCATTTTGTACACATCTCTGGTTTAGTAGATGAAATTCGCGAAGGTGATGTTGTAGAATTTGAATTACAACAAGGAAAAAAAGGATTGAACGCAGTAAACGTAAGAGTACTATAATACATACGTAAATTTTTTTTTATTAGAAGCCCGACCTTTTGGTTGGGCTTTTTTATTGACCAAAATGAAATAGACGGCTGTATCTGAAGGTGTATTCGTGAAAATTTATTTTTTTTGAAATTATTTACGAAGTAGACGCAACTATTTCAAAGATTAAGTATCTAGCAGTTATAGAAGAGTTCTCCCAAAACAATTTTATCTTAAAAAAAACTGACCATATGAATACATTTTTTGGAATTTTATCACTCTTAATACTCGTTAATATTGTTTTGCTTCTTCTTAGCGTCAACAATTCGGTAACAAAAAATAAAATATTAGTAGGGTTTAAACGTTTGAAGGTGTTATACAGATATACAAACACACTTAAACAATAAACTATGAGTACTTTCTTTAGTATCCTGATGATTTTAGTAATAATTAATACACTGTTGCTAATAATTAGTGTAAATAGAAAATCTAACAAAATATAAAAAGGGCTCCATAATGGAGCCCTTTTATTTTATATGTAAATATGATGTTTAGTATTAGCTAACTTTCATCAATTCTACATCAAATATCAATGTAGCACTTGGTGGAATTACGCCTCCTGCTCCTGCACTTCCGTATCCTAAATCTGAAGGAATTACAAATCTAGCTTTATCACCAACTTGTAATAAACAAATTCCTTCATCCCAACCTTTGATAACTTGGCCTACACCTACTTGGAAATCTATTGGTTCTTTTCTCTTATAAGAAGAATCAAAAACAGTCCCGCTAATTAAAGATCCTTCATAATGAACAGAAACCTGCATTCCTGCTTCTGCTTTCTTTCCATTACCTTTTTGAATGATTTTGTAACGTAGTCCGCTCGCTGTCTCTTCGAAACCAGCTGAAATCTCATCCAATTCAGCAGCTTTTTTTGCTCTTTCTTCCGCTATTCTTTTTTCTCTTGAACCTTCAAATGTTCTAAACGCTTCAACTGCATTGAATGCTTCTGCTTCCGCTCCTACCCTAACAATCTCTAAAGACTCTATTTTATCACCTTGTTGTATAGCATCAACAATATCCTGACCTTCAACAACATTACCAAAAACGGTATGCTTGTTATCTAACCAAGGTGTTGCAATATGCGTAATAAAAAACTGGCTTCCGTTAGTCCCAGGACCAGCATTTGCCATAGATAAGACTCCTGGACCATCATGTTTTAGATCTACATGAAATTCATCATCAAACTTATATCCAGCATCACCCGTTCCTGTTCCTTGAGGACATCCTCCTTGAATCATGAAATCTGGAATTACTCTATGAAATTTAATTCCATCATAATAAGGCGTTCCTTGAGGCTTTACTTTATTTTCTAAATTACCTTCTGCTAAGGCTACAAAATTACCAACTGTTCCCGGTGTTTTGTCGTGAGTTAGTTTTACTAAAATCTCTCCTTTTGAAGTATTGAATTTTGCGTAGATTCCGTCTTTCATTTTACTTTTTTTTATGAGCGACAAAGGTACTATTTTGTTTTGGCTAAAAAAACTCTTTACATTTTTTAAGATTTACTTAGCCTACAAAAAAAGGAGCCTAAAAGGCTCCTTTAAAAATTTCTTGTTTTAAGATTATTTGTCTACCAAATTCTAACTCTCTTTTCTGGAACTAAATACATGAGATCTCCTTCTTGGATATCAAAGGCCTCATAAAAAGAATCTATATTTAACAATGGTTGCGTAGCTCTATATTTACCCGGAGAATGAGGATCTGTTTTAATTTGGGTACGCAAGGCATCTTCCCTAGTTAACGTACGCCAAACCGTAGCCCAAGACATGAAGAAACGCTGCTCTGCCGTGAACCCATCTATTGGATCTGGCTTACCATGTTCCTTAAAATAAGCTTGTAAACCGTCATAAGCTCCTAAAACACCTCCCAAATCTCCAATATTCTCACCTAAAGTAAATTTGCCATTAATATTTACGCTATCCAAAACTTCTATTTGATCATATTGATCTGCTAATGCCCCACTACGTTCTGTAAACTTAGCTAAATCTTCATCTGTCCACCAATTTACAAGATTTCCGTTAGCATCAAAACGAGCACCGCTATCATCAAAGGCATGAGAAATTTCATGACCTATTACCGCTCCAATTCCTCCATAATTTACAGCATCATCTGCTAAGTAATCATAAAATGGTGGTTGTAATATTGCTGCAGGAAAAACAATCTCATTATTTAAAGGATTAAAATAAGCATTTACCGTTTGTGGAGACATTCCCCACTCTGTACGATCTACAGGCTCTCCTATTTTGGAAAGGTTTTTTTGCAAATTCCAATCAGCAATAGCTAATAAGTTATCAAAATAGCTATTTTCCTTAGTTACCTTCATTGTGGAATAATCTTCCCACTTATCAGGATACCCTATTTTTACCGTGAATTTATCTAATTTCTCAACAGCTTTAACTTTCGTAGAATCACTCATCCAATCTAGAACCTTGATTCTTGATTGAAAAGCAGCAATAATATTATGTATCATAGTTTCTGCCTTAGCTTTTGCCTCTGGAGGAAACATTTCATCTACATACAATTTACCTAAAGCTTCCCCTACAGAAGAATTAACGGTTGCTAAAGCTCTCTCATCTGCAGGGCGTTGTTTTTTATCACCACTTAAATACTGGCTATAAAACTCCCAATCTACCGTTTCAATTTCTGTTGTTAGTCTTCCGGCTGCACTATTTAAAGTATCCCAAATCACCAATTTCTTAAGATCTTCTAAAGGTGTTTTTTCAAAAAAAGAATTTAACGCTTGAATGTATTTAGGTTGCGTTACAATTAAAGTATCTACCTGCTTTTTCACACCCATGTCCTCCATCATTTTGGTAAGACTGATTGCCGGAATAAGACTCTGAGCAACTGAAACTGTTTTAGGATTATTAAAGTTTCTAGCATCCCTACTTGCCACTTTATCCAATCTAGGAGTTGCTAAGCTTGTCTCCATCGCTAGAATTTTTTTTGCATCTTCTTGAGACTGCGCTGCAGTTACACCAATGTATTGCAGCATCTTAGCGATATGTGCCACATACTTTTCTCTTATTTCTTTAGACTTAGAATCTTGATCTAAATAGTAATCACGATCTGGCAAACCTAAACCATTCTCCCCTAAGTATACTGCATTCATTTTACTATTTCCTAAATTAGCAAAAACACTGATGCTTAAAAAAGGAGAATTAGCTGTTGGGTTGGTCACCAATAAAGTTTGCAACTCTTTAAGGTTTTTTACATTATTGATAGCTTCTATAGTAGGCATTAAAGGTTTAACTCCTAACTCATTTCTTGCTACAGTATCTAATTTTGAATTAAATATAAATAATGCTTTTGCCTGATCTGTAGACGCTGCATATTTGTTACTAGCTTCTGCTTTTTTTATAATTTCAAGAACGTCTGCATCGGTAGATTTTCTGAGCACACTGAAACCTCCCCAGCTAGATCTATCATCTGGAATTTCCGTGTTTTTTAACCAATTACCATTTACAAATTCGTAGAAATTTTCCTTTGGACTCACCGTGGTATCCATATTTGCTAAGATGATACCTCTTGAAGGCGCTTCAGCAATTGGTTCTTTTTTCTCTTCCTTACAAGAAGAAATTAGACAAATACCGAAAAGCGCAATAATAACATTGTTTTTCATTTGATTGATTTTTAAAAATTTAGATCGCCGTTGATTATCTACAAGTAAAAAACCAATGCCTTCTAAATTATTTTAGGCAATATACTCTATTTAAACCTTTTACGATCTATACTGAAGCATCATTTTGTTCCAACAATTCCATAGGTATCTACAAGATATACCAAACTTGCCATTGATGCTGCTCCTAACTCCAGTTCTCTTTTATTTACATGTTCAAACGTATCGTTCTCTGCATGGTGATGATCAAAATAGCGTTGAGAATCTGGACGCAAGCCTGCTAAAACCATTTTGTCATTTTTTAAAGGGCCAATATCTGCTCCGCTATGTCCTTTTACAAACATATGAATAAGGTAAGGTTCAAATAATGGTTTCCAGGCTTGTATTTTAGCTAAGTTTTCTTCTGAACAATCAAAAGAGAATCCTCTAGGTGTAAAGCCTCCTGAATCACTTTCTAAAGCAAATACATGTGTTTCTTTCTTTTTCTTTGCCACTGCTGCGTATTCATTTCCTCCACGCAACCCATTCTCTTCATTCATAAATAAAACTACACGAAGAGTTCTTTTTGGCTTGTACCCTGTTTTTTTAAGTAGATGAAGCACTTCCATACTCTGTACGCAACCTGCACCATCATCATGAGAACCATCTCCCAAATCCCAAGAATCTAAATGTCCGCCTACAACCATAATCTCGTCCGGATAAGTACTACCTTTTATCTCTCCAATAACATTATACGATTGTACATCTTCTAATTGTTCGCAATTTTGCTTAAAATAAAAATTAACATCTGGATTTAATCGTAAAGAAATACTCAATAAATCTGCTGCATTTGTACTAATTGCCGCAGCAGGAATACGCTTATCTACAGCTAAATCTCCATAGCTCATAGAACCTGTATGTGGATAATCATCCAAACGCAAATTCATAGATCTTACAATAATACCTACCGCACCATATTTAGCAGCTTCAGCAGCTCCAGAGTAGCGTTGATCTACACAACCAGAGTAGGACTCAAAAGTGCTAATATTTGCAGGATCCATAGGTCTGTTAAAAAAAACAATCCTGCCTTCTAGACGTTGTTTTCCTAAAATAGCTAAATCATCCATGCTTTTTACCTCTACCACATTTGCTTTAATACCTCCGTATGGCGTAGCTACTGAACCCCCTAAAGCACAAATAGGAACATTTGTCGTAATACCTGGATCTGTTTCAAAATATGCAAACTCTGGTAAACCACGATTCCACTTTGGCACCATCACAGGTTGCAACCATACTTTGTCTAATCCTAATTCATCTAATTGTAATTTGGTATAATCTACTGCCTGCTGTGCTTGTACAGAACCAGAAAGTCTACCTCCTACCTGATTAGATAAGTAGTTTAACCAATCGTAAGCTTTACCCTCTGTCAGCGCAGCTGTATAAATACTTTTTAATTGTTCTTCATCTGTTTTCTGTGCGGATACTGCGGTTACGATAAATAAACATAACAAATAGATCGTCTTCTTCATTCTTATTCCTTTTCCAATTGATTTTTATAATCCTCTAAATTAGCTTTAATTTTATCATCTAATTCTGGTTCCTTAATATCTTTGTATTTTTTTAACTCTTGTAGCATGGTTTCTGCTACAATTAACCGCGCAGCCTTTTTATTATCTGCCGGTATTACAAACCAAGGTGCATGTGGTTTAGATGTTTTATTAATAGCATCTTCATAGCACTCTTGGTAGCTATCCCACAATTTTCTTTCTTTTAAATCTCCCGGAGAAAACTTCCAATTCTTACGTTTTAAGTGCAGTCTACGCAACAGTCGTTGGCGCTGTTCCTCTTTAGATAGATGCAAAAAGAATTTAAAGATTATAGTTCCATTATCCGCAATATGCTTTTCAAAATTATTGATTTGCGCAAAACGTTTTTCCCAAAAGGCATCATCCAAATCTTCAACGGTATGAACACCCGGAATGTGCTCTCCCAGAACATATTCCGGATGTACCCTTGTCACTAATACATTCTCATAATGGGTCCTATTAAAAACACCTACTTTACCCTTTGCGGGAAGTGCAATGTAATGGCGCCATAAGTAATCATGTTTCAATTCTAACTCTGTAGGCACTTTAAAACTATGCACCACAACACCTCTTGCATTAAAATCTTTAAAGACCTCACGAATTAGGCTGTCTTTTCCAGAAGTATCCATGCCCTGCAGACACATTAAGACACTATATTTTCCGTGAGCGTATAGTATATCTTGAAAATCTCCTAACGCTCGTCTAACTTTTTCTAATTTCTTTTTTAGTTTATCATCATCTACACCAAAATTTTCATTTGTTGCAATCTTTTTTAAACTAACGGATTCTTGTACGCGATAAGAATCAATATCAATTTTATTCATTCTATGAATATAAAATATTTTTTTTACACTATCACAGAACCTCTCTGTAAAGCAGTTTAAATAATAATTTTATTCAATTTATAGCCCAAAAAAAATGATTTACAACGAATAAATAGCCCCCTTATCATCAGTTAACACTAAATTTGTAGTCACATTCCCAAATGTTGATTATTAAAGTCTTAACCTATGATAAGTAAATACTCTTTACTTTATGTGCTATTAATTATAATAACTTCTTCTTTCAAAACGAATAGAGATTGTGAATATGTAGGTTCAAATATTGAGTATATAACATCACAAACCAAAAAAGCTTTAGCTGAAACCGAATTAAACAAGACCAAGTATCAGATTTATAAAGCTATAAATGCGATAGAAAAAACGAGAACTAAACTTAATGATTGTGGATGCAGCTATGCGTCTAAAAATTTGTTTGACGGGCTAGACAATTTAATTTTAGCTACAAAAACTTCTAGTGTAAGTGGCGCAAAGGTTTTAATCAACAGAGCTTTAAAGAACACCTATTTAAGTTTAGAATCTTTAAAGGAACATCATACCCATCAAAGCAAATATCAAGCAGATGTCTTGACACTTAACGTTAAAAATGCTAAAAAAGATGAGTTTGTCTCTAAAGAAACTCGAGAAAGAGAATTACGACAAGCAATAGACACCTCTTTAGAAACCTTTGAAAAAGCCTTGGAAGACGTCATTGTTACAGTAAACTGTGAAGAAGCGCGTAACTTTATCATTGAAATAAGAAACAAATGTGACCTAGCACTCTTGAATGATAAATTATCTGAAGGTAAAAAATATTATAATTTAAGGACAAAAGTAATTGCTACTAATGCCCTTAAAAAATTAGATGATTGTAAGTAAAATTATTTACTAGCAAATAATTTTACATCAGCAGCATCTACTTCTGTATTTCCTAATATGATTAACCGTTCAACAACATTTCTTAATTCACGAATATTACCAGTCCAATCATATTCTTGAAGTAACGCTATTGCTTTATCTGAAAATGTTTTCACTGCAGTTCCGTGCTCTGAAGCTATTTTAGAAGCAAAATGCTTAATCAAAAGCGGAATATCATCTCTTCTGTCATTTAACGCAGGAACCTTAACTAAAATAACCGCCAGCCTATGGTATAAATCTTCTCTGAAGTTCCCGTCTTCTATTTCTTTCTTTAGGTTTTTATTGGTGGCAGCCACTACACGCACATTCACTTTAATATCTTTATCTGAACCTACTCTTGATATTTTACTTTCTTGTAAAGCTCTAAGAACTTTTGCCTGAGCAGAAAGACTCATATCTCCAATCTCATCTAAAAATATTGTTCCATTATTAGCGGCTTCAAATTTACCCGCTCTATCTTTAACAGCAGAGGTAAAAGCCCCTTTAACGTGACCAAATAATTCACTTTCTATAAGTTCTGAAGGTATTGCCGCACAATTTACTTCTATAAATGCAGCACTACTTCTTTGACTCTTTTCGTGAACCCAATGAGCAACCAACTCTTTTCCTGTACCATTAGGTCCCGTAATTAACACACGAGCATCTGTAGGCGCAACTTTTTCTATGATATCTTTAATTACTCCAATAGCATCGCTTTCACCCACCATCTCATAATTTTTAGATACTTTTTTCTTTAGAATTTTATTTTCTACTACAAGTTCTTTTCTATCTAAAGCATTGCGAACTGTCGTTAACAATCTATTTAAATCTGGCGGCTTTGAGATATAATCAAAAGCGCCTAAACGCATTGTATTTACAGCCGTATCTAAATCCCCATGACCAGATATCATAATAAACGGAATTTCTGGTTTGATTTTTTTAGCCGCTTCCAGTACTTCTACCCCATCCATTTTAGGCATCTTAATATCACAAAGCACTAAATCATAATCTTCCTTTTTGACTGCTTCGATTCCTTTTAAACCATCTTCTGCCTCTTCTACGGTATACGTATCACTTTCTTCAGATAAAATTTTCACTAAGACTCTTCTGATAGCCGCTTCGTCTTCTATAACTAATATTCTAGACATGTACTCTATATTTTGTATTGGCACAACTGCCAAATTATTTAATTGCTTTTAATATGAACATCGCGTTGAGGAAATGGAATGCTAACTTTATGCTCTCTAAATTTAGCATCTATATTATACCTGATGGCACTTTTTATCCTTGGATCTGAAAAACTATCCCCGATATAAAAATTAACCGCAAACATCAATGCAGAATCTCCAAAATCCTCAAATAAAACAAAAGGTTTTGGATTCTTTAATATACCCTTTTGACCCAAAACAGACTCTTCTAACAATCTAGTAACCAACGCCACATCACTACCATAAGCCACCCCTACCTTTACAGTTTCCCTAGTTGTCTTATGATTTTGCGTATAATTATAAATGGTCTCACTTATAAATTTATGATTAGGGATAATAACTACTTTATCGTCTCTAGTAATACAACGAGTTGTTCTTAGTTTAATTTCAAAAACCTTACCAACTTTACCATCGACCTCTACAATATCTCCTACACTTAAAGATTTATCTACAATAATAAAGATACCGCCAATAACATCTTGAAACAATTCTTGCAGAGCTAAACCCAAACCAACAAAGAGCGCGGCAGATGCTGTTAAAAGTATTGTGATATTTATTCCTGCAGCACTCATTGTTAAAACAATGACCACTAGAAAAGCTACGTAACGTATAAACTTAAAGACACTGATAAACTTATTCTTATCATCTACCTCCATTCTTCTCGTAAAGAGGTAGCGCAACCATTTTAAAACAAAACTGGTCGCTATAAAAGCCAATACCAACAAGAGGAGAAGCCCGATAGTGATATGAATTTCTTTATCGCCTTTCCCAAAATGAACTCCAAGATCTAGAAAATTTTTAAGAGCACCCCAAACATCTTCCTCTAGAATCTCTTTTACTTTCTCCGTATGATCTTGAATCATGAATTAATATTTTAACCATTTATACAATTCTTTGTAGCTTGGTTTCTTACCATACATTAAAATTCCGATCCGGTAAATTTTTGCTGCAAACCAAACAATCCCCATAAATGTAATAATTAATAACAAAATAGAAACCACAACCTGCCAAATAGGAACCCCACCTTCTCCCAAACCACTTGACAAACGCATAAGCATCACAATTGGCGATGTTAATGGAAACAAAGAAAAAGCCACTGCAATGGGCCCGTGAGGATTATTAAACACAGAAAAAAAGCCTACATAAATAGCGAGCATTAATGGCGTAATTACGGGAAGAATAAATTGCTGTGTATCTGTCTCATTGTCAACCGCAGCTCCAATAGCGGCATATATAGAACTATAAATTAAATATCCTAATAAGAAATAAACAAGAAAGAAGCTTATGAGCATGACCCACGGAATTTTAAAAATTTCAACTCCTAATGCCAAAACCTTTTCGTTCATCATCGAAACATCAGGTACTGTAGACATAGCTCCCATGGAAGGATTAGCTCCCGTAAAAGTCGCAGGATCAATATCAAAAATAAAGATAACCACCAACATTAGTAGGGATGCTGAAAAAATCCAAATCGCAAATTGTGTGATTCCCGCCAAGGATGTCCCTATAATTTTCCCCATCATTAACTGAAAAGGTTTTACCGAGGAAATAATGACTTCAATGATTCTACTGGTCTTTTCTTCTATAACACTTCTCATTACAAAGCCGCCATATATTATAATAAACATCATGATTAAATAGCCAAAACCGCCACCTATAAATGCTCTAATTTCATTAAACCCTTTAATGTTTATATCTCCTGAAAAAGTAGACAAATTAATATCATAGTTCTTATCTACCTCTAGGAAATCTTGTTTAGACACTCCTAGCTCTTGCAATCTATTTTGCTGAAGTCTTGTTTTAAAAATACCTTCTATTTTATCTAAGGTAGAAGTACTTGGAGCCTCTTTGGTATAGAAGAATGATTTATCAGTAATCTCCTGTAATGTAGCAGCATCAGGAATATACAAAAGCCCGTAGTACCCTAGGTTAACGGTAGAATCTATAGCTTGCTGTAGACTCATATTTTTAAAATCTATGTAAGATGTGCTTTCCGTGATTACAAATTCATTATGAAAAAAATCGCTTTCGTTCAAAATAGTAATTACTTGTTTTTCACTATCATTTAGCTGGGTTAAAAAAGCAATAAGAACCACCATTGCCACCATAAGTATTGGACTCAAAAAAGTCATGATTACAAATGATTTATTCCTAACTTTTGCTAAGTACTCCCGTTTAATTATAAGCAGTAATTTATTCATTAGAATTTTTACTAGATATGGTTTGTATGAAAATATCGTTTGCTGAAGGAATTTTTTCCACGAAGTGATTTATGGGTGCCTTCGTTGCCAAATAAGTAAGAATTTCTTGTGTAGATTTTCCATTCAATTGCAACTTAAAGTTTAATTGGTTTTCATTGACTTCATAGTAGTCCTCAAAAATAGCAAGCTTCTCTTTTAATTCTTGTATAATTTCAGAGGGATTAAACACTTGCATCCCGACCTCAAAAATATTCTTTTTATAGGCTTTCTTGATATCCGTAAGCTTGCCGTCTAAGATTTTTTCTGATTTATGAATTAATGCGATGTATTCACAAAGCTCTTCTACAGATTCCATTCTATGCGTAGAAAAAATTATAGAAGTTCCATTTTTCTTAAGCTCTAATATTTCATCCTTTATAACATTGGCATTAATAGGATCAAAGCCACTAAATGGTTCATCAAAAATTAAAAGCTTTGGCTCATGCAAAACAGTTACAATAAACTGTACTTTTTGCGCCATTCCTTTAGAGAGTTCTTGGACTTTTTTATTCCACCAATCGCCAATTTCAAATTTATCAAACCAATACTTGAGCTTTTTCTTAGCTTCCGCCTTACCCATACCCTTAAGCTGCGCTAAATACAAAGCTTGCTCACCAACCTTCATACTTTTATACAAGCCTCTTTCCTCAGGAAGATAGCCTATCATAGCAATATGTTTAGGATCTAAAGGCTCACCGTTAAAAAGAACGGTACCCGAATCTGGATAAGTAATTTGATTAATAATTCTAATTAGGGAAGTTTTACCAGCTCCGTTAGGACCCAATAATCCGTAAATGCTATTTTCAGGAATTTCTAAAGAAATATTGTTCAGGGCGGTATATGTCCCATATTTCTTGCTTACTTCTTTAGCTACCAATACATGGTTCATGCAAACAATTTTATCAAAGATATTGAAATGCTTTAAAACACCGTATTTCCTGTAAATAAATAATATCAGAAAAGTAAAAATATACCGAAGCAGGCTATTATAATAACACTAAATAAAGTTAAAAACAGGTCTTAAATACAAAACCCACCCTTAATAAAATCAAGGATGGGAAAAAAATTGCTATGAAAAAGAAAATTAACATTGGAAACCCAATGTTATTTCAAATATACGTTTTTATTTTAAAAATGAATTATAATGCTCTTAAGAAAACATATCTTTCACTTTTTCAAAGAACGATTTATCTGATTTTTCTGGATTTGGAATAAAATTCTCATTATTCTGCATCTTTTCAAAAAACTCTTTTTGCTCTTTGCTAAGTGTTTTTGGAGTCCAAACATTTACATGCACTAACAAATCTCCTGCACCGTACCCATTGAGACTAGAAATACCTTTACCTCTAAGACGTAAAATTTTTCCAGATTGTATTCCTGGTTCTAATTTAATACGCACTTTTCCCGTTACAGCATCAATCTCTTTAGAAGTACCTAACACAGCTTCAGAAATACTTACATAGAGGTCATAATGCAAATTATCACCCTCACGTTTAAGTGTTTCATGCTCTAATGTTTCGATTGCAACAATTAAATCTCCAGGAATACCATTTCCAGGAGCATCATTTCCTTTTCCAGAAACCTTTAACTGCATGCCATCTTCCACACCACCAGGTATTTTAACCGCTACTGTTTCTTCCTTAACGATCATACCTTGAGCATCTGCATCACCTGGCTTATGATCTAGAATTTGACCACTACCTCCACAAGAGCTACAAGTAGCTGCTGTCTGCATTCTTCCTAGAATAGTATTGGTGATTTTAGTCACCTGACCTCTACCACCACAGGTGCCACATGTTTTGTAGGTAACCCCACTAGCCTGAACTTTACGCTTAACTTTTATTTTCTTCTCAACACCATTTGCTACTTCTTCTAGCGTAAGTGCCACTCTAATTTTTAGGCTGCTTCCTTTTACTCTTCGCTGACCACCGCCACCGCCGCCGAAACCACTAAAGCCTCCGCCGCCGCCGAAGCCGCCAAAAATATCGCCAAACTGGTTGAATATATCATCCATATTCATACCACCTCCGCCGCCACCAAAACCGCCAGAACCATCAAAGGCTGCATGACCGTACTGATCGTAACGTGCTTTTTTATTATCGTCGCTTAGTACTTCATAGGCTTCTGCGGCTTTTTTAAACATCTCTTCTGCCTTTGCATCTCCTGGATTTTTATCTGGGTGATACTGAACGGCTTTTTTCCGATATGCTTTTTTAATTTCTGCTGCGCTTGCTCCTTTGGCTATGCCTAAAATGTCGTAATAATCTTCCTTCATACTTTATGTTTAATTACCAACAACCACTTTTGGATGACGGATAATTTTATCACCTAACTTAAATCCTTTTTCAATTACATCAATAATTTTGCCCTTCATTTTCTTATTAGGAGCAGGTATTTGTGTTATTGCTTCATGTATATCTGCATCAAACACATCACCATTTTTAGCCTCAACTTCTTCTAGGCCTTTAGATTTAAGTACTTGTTCAAATTTGATTTTAATTAATTCAACGCCTTTAAACGTTTCTTTATCATTTGATTTCGCCAATTCTTGCATCGCTCTATCAAAATCGTCAGAAACGGGCAACAAAGCAACAATCACTTCTTGCCCTGCAGTTTTAAATAAATCCATTCGCTCTTTTGAAGTTCTTTTCTTGTAGTTTTCAAACTCTGCAAACAATCTTAAAAATTTATCTTTCTCTTTTGCTAAATCTTCTCTCAATTGTTCTTCCACAGAAAGCTCCTCAACTTCAACTTGCTCAGCCGAATTTTCTTGATGTTCTGCTCCTTCTTGTTGCGCTAAGTTCTCCTCTTGTATATCTTCTGTATTATTTATATCGCTCATTTTTGACTCTATTTTTCATTCTGCACTTTACAGTTGGCAAAAGTACTGCCAATTCTTCAAAAATGTCAAAATGTCATCAAAGTTTATATGGAACATGCCGAAAAGCACCAAAATGGTGATTTCGTTGAAGAATAAAAAAATAAAAACTTAAAATTTGGCAGCTTTAATTACTTATTAGAGTACAGAGAATCTAAGGCAGGGCAGACATTCAGATATTTAAAAATAAAACCTTCTTCTAAGATTTTTTTGTTACTAACACGTTGACTATCTAATAATAAAGCGGACATATCTCCCAAAATTAATTTTAGGACTGCTGCAGGAATTTTTGGCAGTATTAAAGGTCTCCCTAGAACATTAGCAACTTTTGACACTAACTTTTCATTGGTTACAGGGTTTGAAGCCACCCCATTATACACGCCATTTAATTCATTCTTAACAGCAAAAACAAATAATTTTGCCAAATCTTTGATATGTATCCATGATTGCCACTGCTTGCCTGAACCAAAAGCTGACCCTACAAAAAACTTAATAGGCTTCACCATCTCTGGCAAAGCTCCGCCTTTATTAGACATTACTAGACCTATTCTAATTTTGGCCACACTAAAACTGAAGTCCCCAAACGTGTCTATCTCATCTTCCCAAGCCTGTACCACTTCCGACAGAAAACCGTCTGCTTTAAACTGATCCTCTTCTGAATAGAATTTTTGAATAGAATCGGGATAGATGCCAATAGCAGAAGCTGACACAAAAGACGTGATTGCAGATGAATCTACTTTCGCGAGTCCGCTTTTAAGTGTTTTAAGAGAGTTGATTCTACTTGACAAAATCTCCTTTTTATAAGATTCTGTCCATCTTTTAGAAATAGAGGCTCCTGCAAGATTTATAATTGCAGTTACTCCAGTAAAACAGTTTAAGTCTATTTCTCCCTGGTCTGGATTCCAATAGAAACCTGTGTAATTTTCTTTTTCAATGACTTTAGCCTTACTAGTCGTTAAAAAATTTACGGCAATTTTATTTTTATGACATTCGGTTACTATAGCATTGCCAACCAATCCTGTAGCACCTGTTATTAATACCTTCATAGCAATTTTTTTTAAAGGTAATTTTTTTAAAAAGCATAACGATGCTATTTAATTTAGGTTTAACATAAAACCCACTTAACAAGCTTCTTAAGTTACTTTTTCGTAGCTCGTAACATCTCTCTTTTTCCAGGAGGACCATCTAATCGTTCTACTTCAAAACCTACCGCAAGCATAGCTCTTCGCACACTACCTTTTGCTGCATACGTTACTAACACACCATTATTATTTAGCGCAGCATACATAATTTTAAAAATTTCCTCCGTCCATAATTCTGGTTGAACACGTGCTCCAAAAGCATCAAAATAAATTAAATCATAAGCAGCCTTATCGGTAATCTGCATAAAATCTTTTTGTTGCTTTAGCAATGAAAACGTTGAAGATATCGCTATAGACTTCTCCCATTCTGAGGTATGCATTTTATCAAACTCTTCTTGAAACTTCTGAGCCTCTAACTGTGCTATATAATTGAGTTGTTTAATCTCTTCCGGGCTAACAGGATATGCTTCTACCCCCGTGTAATCTATCTTTAAATTAAAGTTTTGTGCTTCTATATACGTAATTAAGGCATTTAAGCCCGTTCCAAAACCTATTTCTAATATAGCTATGGCTCTATCCTTATATAAGGACAGTCCTTTTGTTATAAATACATGATATGCCTCTTGTATTGCGCCGTGTATAGAATGGTACTGTTCGTTCCAATCTACTATCTGAATAGTTGTAGAACCGTCAGATGTTGTTATAATTTTACGTTCCAAATTATTGAGTTATTAAAACGCCGTCTGCTTCAAATCTAAATGTTTTTTTAGGGGCTACAATTGATGCAATTGCCGCTTCCGATTCACCTCCATCTTCCGCATAATGCCTTTGTTCCTCTACAGACATATGTTCTATAAATGCAAGTCCGTTAACAATCACTTCTTTACCCGCAATATCTTTCGGCATAAAAAAGCCATAATCTTTAAATTTTACCATAGCCTGAGCTCCATTGTCTAAAGTAACATTCATCCAACAACCTTTTGCCTGACAAACATCTATTACGGTACCTTTAAACTTTGTTGCTATAGTGTCAGTAACTACCAAATTTTGATATTTCAAAGTCATCTCACTTGCCACTAAGGCATTATCTTCTGAAATTTCTGCACCAAAAGAAGAATAAAGAACAGAATTCTCATTTGACGGCTGCTCGGTAGTCTGTTTATTTTGCCCCTTACAACTCACAAAGCATACAATTATCACAAGTAAAATGTTAATTCCTTTCATATCTTTTAGTATTTACCGAATTGTTACAAAGTTGGTTATTTTTAGATGAAAAAAGAAGAACTACTAGTAATTATTCATTAATTTTATTGCATTAAACATATAACAAATGGAAACCACCGCGAATAACTTAGTTACGGTTGAAAAAAGTAAAACTTCTAAAATTGATCAAGTAGATTTTGATAATTTATCATTTGGTAGTATCTACTCTGACCATATGCTGGTCTGCGATTATAAAAATGGCGCTTGGGAAAATCCTAAGGTTGTACCTTACGGACCAGTATCTTTAGACCCTTCTGCAAAAATTTTCCATTACGGGCAATCAATTTTTGAAGGTATGAAAGCCTACAAAGACAGTGAGGAGTCTACTTGGCTATTTAGACCACTAGACAATCATAAACGTCTAAATATTTCCGCAAAAAGATTAGCTATTCCAGAAATTCCTGAAGATTATTTCATGGAAGGTCTTAAGGCTCTCTTAAAAGTAGATGACCAATGGATCCCTAAAAACGAAGGAAGCTCTATGTATATTAGACCTTTTATTTTTGCTTCGGGACAAGGTTTTCACGCATCCCCTGCAAATGAATATAAGTTTATGATATGCCTTGCCCCTTCAGGGTCATACTTCTCTGGAAAAGTAAAGGTATTAATTGAAGAAAAATATTCTAGATCTGCAAATGGCGGTGTAGGTTATGCCAAAGCTGGTGGTAACTATGCAGGACAATTCTATCCTACACAACTAGCTGTTGAAAAAGGATACAATCAAGTTATCTGGACAGACGATAATACACATGAATATATCGAAGAGGCGGGCGCAATGAACATTTTTGTTCGTATTAATGATACTTTAATTACAGGACCTACTAGTGATAGGATACTAGATGGTATTACAAGAAAAAGTATTATTGAAATAGCTAAAGAAGAAAAGATTGCTGTTGAAGTTAGGAAACTAACCGTTGCCGAAGTAGTTGCTGCAGCTAAAGATGGCTCATTAAAAGAAATGTTTGGAGCAGGTACTGCCGCTGTTATTTCTCCTATTTCAGGATTTGGCTTTAAAGAGACAGATTACGATCTTCCCGAATTAGAGGAAAGCTACGCTTCTTTATTAAAGAAAAGAATCACAGATATTCAATATAATAAAGCCGAAGATAAATTTGGATGGCGTTATAAACTATAGAACGAATAATAAAAAAAGAAAAAACCGCCATTGGGCGGTTTTTTTTATTCCTTTAAAATCTTATCTATATTTGGTACAAAGTAATTTGGCCCTTTTAATACCTTACCATCTTCTCTATATATAGGCTTACCATCTGCTCCTAACTTACTCATATTACTCCGCTGAATTTCATTAAATACTTCTTCTATCTTGTATTGCATACCATGTTCTAAAATAGTACCACACAATATATATAACATATCACCCAAAGCATCGGCCACTTCTACCAAATCATTATTTTCAGCAGCTTCAAGATATTCTTTATTTTCTTCATCCATTAAATTAAAACGAAGCAAATTTTTACGGGATCCCAAATCAGCTTTCATGGCATTAGCAACTCCCATTCCAAATGTTTCATGAAAAAGCGCTACAGCTTCAAGTTTATTTTTCATCTCTTCTATTATTAGGTTATTTTTGTATAAAAATAAAAAATATGTTCAGTAAAGGACAATTAATATTCGCGGGACTTTTTTTCGTGTCTTTCGTGGTAATTACTTTTTTCGCTTATAAAAGAGATAAAAATCTCCATCTAAAAAATTATAAAGGCGTTAAATGGATTGGATTAACATTCGTAATATTCATAATTTTACTATTCGCAATTAAATATTTACTTAAAAATTAACGCAATAGTTACATACACCACAAAAATTAAGCAGATCACAACAATTTTAAGATTTTTGTAAGAAAAGACGTATTTTTGCGTTGTATTACTATAAAACAAAGTTCTATGGTCACTTTTTTTAGTGTGTTATCTATTTTAGTCGGTTTAAATGCTTTTCTATTACTCTTTAGCGTAAATAGTAACAAGAAAAGAGTGGAAAAAAAAGATACCAACACAGCACAAATTCCTTCAGAAAATATTTATCCTTTAAATATTCTTGAAACTAAGTATAAAAAAGCAGTTTAGTTTTATACTTTTAAAGTATGAAACAAATTCTACTTGTTTTTTTAGGTGGTGGTTTAGGCAGTGTATTAAGATATCTTATTAGCAAACCACTAAATCTCTATTTTACCAATTTTTATCTAGGCACTTTTATTGTCAATATAATAGGATGCCTTCTTATAGGACTTTTACTTGGCCTATCCTTGAAAAATAATTTTCTTAGCGAAAATCAAACTTTACTTTTAGCTACTGGCTTTTGCGGCGGGTTTACTACCTTTTCTACATTTGCTTTAGAAAACAATTCGCTCTTAAAAAATGGAGACCTAATTGCTTTTGCAAGCTACACGATAGTAAGTTTAGTATTAGGCATCATAGCTGTTTCTTTAGGACTCTGGTTCAGCAAAATTTTCTAGACAGCCAATACAACTATCCCTCCCTACCTCTTTGTTATAAATTACACAATAAGTTATCATTTTTTATATTTTACATGATTTACATCATTTCTTGTTGGTTTTTGAACATATCACAATAAAATCTATAAAAAAATCTACTTCTCCCAACTTTTAGCTGAAATAAGCAAACTGATTAAATCAAATTTTTATTTAATTGAATTAAAAATAACGATACCCATAAATTTTAGGGGTATAAATTACAATTATCAAAAAAATAATAGCATCCCCCCTTCGAAACAGGGGGTGTTAAATATTTTAACATACATTTGCCTCATCAACAAACAAATCACATATGAAAAAAATCGAGGCAATTATTCGAAAATCTAAATTCGATGAAGTAAAGAAAGCACTGCATCAAATTGAAGTTAACTTTTTTAGTTACTGGGATGTAACAGGTGTAGGAAACGAAAAACAAGGTCACGTGTACCGCGGAATATCCTACAGTACGTCAGACATCCAAAGAAGATACCTTACCATTGTAGTATCCGATGAGTTTTTAGAAAAAACAGTAAGTACCATATTAGAAGCTTCTAGTACTGGCAATGTAGGTGATGGAAAAATATTTGTTTCAGAAGTTACCGAAGCATACAGAATAAGAACCAAAGAGAGCGGACAAGCTGGAATTAACTAACTAAGATTTTCAAAAAAACTAATATTATGAGTGAAGTACAACAAGAAGCTGTGAGCAAAGTAGCGGAAGGTGTTAGCCAAGAAGCACTAGACCAAGCTATTCAGAGCATTAACGGCGACATGGGCGCACTATGGATTATAGTTGCAGCCATTTTAGTATTTTTTATGCAAGCAGGGTTTACGCTTGTAGAAGTAGGTTTCACTAGAAGTAAAAATTCTGGTAACATTATTATGAAAAATATTATGGACCTTTGTATTGGTTCATTATTATTTTGGGCTGTAGGTTACGGTATTATGTACGGTAGCGACACTGTTCTAGGAGGCTTTTTTAGATCAAGTCCAACAGAACAAGGATATTTCTTCTTTTCTGCAACAGACTGGTATAATTTACTTTTTCAAACGGTATTCTGTGCTACTGCTGCTACTATTGTATCCGGAGCCATTGCCGAAAGAACAAAATTTTCTACCTATTTAATATTCTCTGCTGTATTAACAACAATCATCTACCCTATTTCAGGTAGTTGGTACTGGCCATTTGATGACAGCGCCTGGTTAAACGTTGCAGGTTTTGTAGATTTTGCAGGATCTTCTGTAGTACATGCTGTTGGTGGGGCTGCTGCTTTAGTAGCTGCCATCTTAGTTGGTCCTAGAATTGGGAAATATAAAGATGGTAAAGTAAACGCAATTCCAGGTCACAATATGACTTATGGTGCCTTAGGGGTTTTAATACTTTGGTTAGGATGGTTCGGTTTTAATGGTGGATCTCAACTTGCATTTGGCGGGGATGATACGATTGCCGTAGGAAGTGTGATCATAAATACCAATATTGCCGCAGCAATGGGAGCCGTAGCTGCCATAGCATTAACTTGGATTAGATACGGGAAACCAGATATTTCAATGACCTTAAACGGAGCATTAGCCGGACTTGTGGGTATTACCGCAGGATGTGGTGCCGTAAACGTATGGGGTGCACTTGCTATTGGTTTAATATGCGGAATTATAGTAGTACTATCTATTGAATTTATAGATAAAAAGTTAAAAATTGATGATCCAGTTGGTGCCATCTCTGTACATGGAGTTTGTGGTTTCGTAGGAACAGTACTTGTTGGTGTATTTGCATTAGACGGAGGTTTGCTTTCTGGCGGAGGCGCTGGATTATTATGGGTACAATTTTACGGCTCTTTAGCATACATAGTTTGGGCGGCTGTTGCTTCATTCATTGTATTGTTCATCTTAAAGAAAACATTAGGATTAAGAGTTACTCAAGAAGAAGAAATGGACGGATTAGATATTCACGAACATGATTCTAGTGCTTATCCTGAGTTTACTATCAACGATAAATAAAGCTATACAATGGAACGCTTCTACAAGCGTTCCATTACAATACTCATTATTTCAACAAACAACACTTAATCTTAAACACTTCCTTTAAACTGAAAAGGAACATTTAAAACATCATTTATGAAAGCGATTACAAAAACGAATTACGTAAAAAATATATTTTTTGCAGCAGTACTTTTTACAGGAGCTAGTTTAGTTGCCCAAGAAGAAGTTGAAGAAAAAAAAGCAATTTCTTTAAGCGGTTCTGTTGATGCATATTACAAAACTAACCTAAGCTCAACAGATAGAGCTATTTTTGGAGAAGATGGCCAATCTTTCCAAAGCCCAGGAACTTCATTTGCCGACGAAACTGGTTTTGCACTTGGTATGGCTAATTTAATAGCAAGCTATGAAGGAACTAAAACAGGTGCGGTGGCAGATGTTACCTTTGGACCAAGAGGCGAATCTGCTACAGGAGGCTTTAATATTAACCAATTATACGCTTACTGGAATGTTTCTGAAGGAACAACATTAACTGCTGGTCGTTTTAATACCTACCTAGGATATGAAGTTATTTCTCCTGTAGGAAACTTTAACTACAGTACTTCATATTTATTTTCTAACGGACCATTCTCTCACGTAGGTTTAAAAGCAGATTTTGCGCTATCGGAAGATTTTAGCTTAATGCTAGCCGTAATGAATGTAACCGATGTAAATAGCAACCTAACTGGAGAATACTCTTTAGGTGCACAATTAGGATACTCTGGACAATTCTTAAATTTCTATTATGACAACAAAGCATTGTTAGGATTTGAAGTTGATTACACTGGTGGTTTTGATTTAACTGAAGACTTATTCTTAGGAATAAATGCAGCATATGCTGATAATGACGGAGCCGGCTTTTCAGGTGCAGCATTATACCCACAGTTAGCTACTTCAGATAGCTTTACATTAGGATTAAGAGGAGAATACTTTACAACTTTTGATGGTGTAGATGGTACTGATGATCCAAGTGTATTTGCCGCTACATTGACAGGGAGCTATACCGTAGAAAACTTAACGATCAAACCAGAATTAAGATTAGATAACGGATCTGAAGAATTCTATTTAGATAATGACTTAGAAGCAACAAAAAGCTTATCATCATTCTTAATTGCTGCGATTTATTCGTTCTAAATTAAAATTTGTTTATTGTTTATACTGAAAAGAGCTTGACTTCTAAAAAAGTCAGGCTCTTTTTTTTGTGCAAAGGTCAGATTTCTCACAAATTAGATTCCAAATGCTTGATTTTCTAACATCATAAAAATAAACACTTAACTAACTGAATTACAATTATTTAAAAAGAAAAACTATTTTTCGATGTCAAACCGACAGCCTGTTAATGAATTGTTAAAAATAATTTTTAATCTACATTTGCAGCAAATCAAACAAATCATTCATGAAAAAAATCGAGGCAATAATTCGAAAGTCAAAATTCGATGAAGTAAAAAAAGCACTTCATAAGATTGATGTAAACTTTTTTAGCTATTGGGATGTAACAGGTGTCGGTAATGAAAAACAAGGACACGTATATCGCGGCATCTCCTACAGCACCACTGATATACAACGCAGATATTTAAGTATCGTAATTTCTGATGAATTCTTAGAAAAGACAGTCAATACTATTTTAGAAACCGCAAGCACAGGTAATGTTGGTGACGGTAAAATATTTGTATCGGAAATTACAGAGGCTTATAGAATAAGGACAAAAGAAAGTGGAAACGCAGGAATCAACTAAAAAAACATTATGAACGACGGATTATTTACAGCTAATAATGTTTGGATGATGATGTGTACCGCATTAGTATTTTTCATGCATTTAGGCTTTTCATTTTTAGAGATTGGATTAACAAGGCAAAAGAACACCATAAACATTTTATTTAAAAACCTATTCATTATTTGTGCTGGACTTCTACTATACTACATAGGCGGATTTAACCTTATGTATCCTGGAGATTTTAATGGCTTTTTAGGCTTTGCAGGTTTTGGAATTGAAGCTCCCACTAATGGTATGACCGCAGATTACGCTCCTAGCGGAGGGTATACCTATTGGACCGATTTTTTATTCCAAGGAATGTTTGCTGCCACCGCGGCAACCATAGTTTCTGGCGCCGTTGCTGAGCGTATTAAAATTGGAGGGTTTATGATTTTTACAGTCATCTATGTTGGCTTAATTTATCCAATTGTAGGTTCATGGCAATGGGGAGGCGGATTCTTATCTACCCTAGGCAATGAAGTAAATGCCGCAGGAGAACTTATAAAGGAAGCTGGTTTTCATGATTTTGCGGGTTCTACACTAGTACACTCTGTAGGTGGCTGGGCAGCCTTAGTAGCTGTTTATTTACTAGGGCCAAGGATTGGAAAATTTGACGAAAATGGAGAAACTTTTGCGATTCCAGGACATAATATTCCCATTGCTACTGCTGGTGTTTTAATTCTTTGGCTGGGATGGTTTGGTTTTAACGGAGGTTCCGTACTATCTGCGGACCCAGAAGGAACATCACTAGTGCTTGTCACTACCTCATTAGCGGCAGCGGCAGGAGGCATAGCTGCTTTTCTTTTTTCTTTCATACTTTACAAAAACCTAGACCTCACCATGTTTCTTAACGGAATACTAGGAGGCTTAGTTGGGATTACCGCTGGTGCAGATTTAATGTCACCTAATGAAGCTATCATCATTGGAGCCTTAGCAGGTATTCTAGTCGTAGGAGCCGTTGCGTTAATTGATAAAATTAAGTTGGACGATCCTGTAGGCGCCATAGCAGTTCACCTAATTTGTGGAGTTTGGGGTACCTTAGCAGTAGGTTTCTTTGGAACTAAAGCTGGTGGTTCACAAATTCTGTATCAATTAGCGGGTATTGTAATTATTGGAATATTTTGCTCTTTAACTTCTTTTCTTATCCTTTTTGCATTAAAGAAAACGGTTGGAATAAGAGTTTCTAGAGAGGAAGAATTAGAAGGATTAGACCTCCACGAACACGGGATGGATGCTTATCCAGATTTCAGACTGAATCAGCACTAAACTTCACTATACTACTTAAAAAAAGCAGGTCTAACATTAATGTTAGACCTGCTTTTTTTACTTAGTGTTTTTTAAAGGCTTTGACACCTGCATTTATTTTTATCGGAAGATGATTAACTTTAGGCACAATGGGACAGGAATATTTCTTATTGTAGGCACAGTATGGATTGTATGCTTTATTAAAATCAATTAAAATGCTGTCCCCTTTTGGAATCGATAAATCAATATACCTACCTCCCGTATAACTTGCATATCCATTTGTTTCGTCTGAAAATGGTAAAAACAAATATTCTCTATACTTTTCTTGTGCAGACAATGCAGGGTTTTGATACACCTCTAACTGAAAATCTGCTCCGTTAATTTCAAAATAGGCAACACCGTACAGCACTTCTTCAGATTTTCTATCTGTAGTGGTAGCCATTAAAAACGGTAAAGCATCTGGTGTTCTCACAAATTTAGCTACGACCCTTAAAGTAGTATCTGGCTCAAAAAAATCTAGTGTTTCAAAATTCTTTCTATCCTTGTTATACAAAGGAGATGTTTCAGGATCCTTATACTCTTTATTTAATTCCTGTTGAAATTTTAAAATATCTGCCATGGCATCAGAAACATCTTGTGGAATTGCATTGGCAACTACATCATGATATTTTTTTTCTTGCTTGCAACTCAAAATTAAAAGTAGTGCTATAAAAAGTAATTTACGCATAGATAACATATTAAAAAATCAAACAAAGTAAGTCTCTTTTTAAGAATTGTAATTCTGCAAACCTTGACAAAATCATTCCTTGACTACAAACTTATAAATAAAATAGTTAGCATTCATCTCTTGCACATCTAGCTTTTGTTTGTAAATTCGGCTTAAAATAAAACATCTATGAAAGCTGCTATAACATTACTCCTTTCAATGGTACTATTCGTTTCGTGTGGCGAAACTGATTATTCTTATAACAATAAAAAAGCTTTAGAAAAAATAAATCCGGATCGCTATAATGTAGCTTTCCTAATAATGGATGGCACGTACAATACCGAATTTACAGCGCCCTACGATATCTTTCAACACACTCAATTTCGGAAAAATATTAAAGCTATGAACGTTTTCACCGTAGCTAATACATTAAAACCCATTACTACTTTTGAAGGTGTACGAATACTTCCTGATTTTGATTACACTAAAAAGAATCTACCAAATATTGATATTCTAGTAATTCCGAGCGCAGAACATCATTTAGATACCGATCTAGACGATGTAGTAATGTTAAGTTTTGTAAAGAAAGTAGATGAAAATGCTCTTTATATGACGAGCCACTGTGACGGCGCTTTTGTGCTTGCAAAAACGGGCCTACTAGACACTGTAGCCTCTACCACTTTTCCGGGTGATTTAGATAAATACCAAGAAAGGTTTCCGCATTTAAATGTAAAGAAGAATTCTTTATTTGTACATGACGGAAAGTACATTACTTCGGCAGGTGGTGCGAAAAGTTTTGAAGCAGCTCTTTACCTATGCGAACTTCTATACGGTAAAGAGGTCACACAGTCATTAGCCCAAGGATTAGTAATTGATTGGGACGTTAACAAAGTGCCTCATTTTATTGTTCCTTAATATCATACCTAGCTTCCTTAAGGTACTTCAACATCAAAGCATTATACTCTGGTGAAATTCTTAAAAGTGCCGTATCAGGAATATCATATAGTTGTTGTTTGTCTTTAAATCCTGTTTTTAGCAATTCCTCTAAATAAAATAATGCGGTATCATAATCTTCTATCTTGGAACTTAATGAAATAACCTCTATATAGGCTTCATAATCTGTAGGCTCTGTAATCGTGTTCAACATATAGAGAAAACTCAAGCCTTCTTCATCTAAGGTTTCTTCCTCTTTTAATTGCCTGATATTTTTATTTACCAGATGATCTACAAAATCCTTTAACCTATTTCCCATCTGATGTTCAAAACGAATAGTACTTGCTTGGAATTTTTTAATTTCCTGCATTTGATATGCCCACCATCCTAAATTATTAAAGTTATACGTAGCCACATCTTCATAAATTGCATAATCATAATCTTCTTGCAATAGCTCCTCTTTAAACTTATAATTAGACGCCAAACGCTTCATTGCCTTATATTCCTTGTCTTTTCTTAGTAGCTTTTGAGAAGCCTTTATTTCCGACACATCTAGATGTACTCTGAAAACTTCCAATATCTCATTTGCAAAATCATAGGCATGCAGCAACTTCTTTTCTTTTATTAAGGCATCAATTACCCGTAAATTTTGGCGGTAGGCAGAATTTACATACTCCATATCTTTTACTACTTCTCCTTTCGCCATAGCGTTCAAGACAAAAATTTGCAAGCCAAAATCTATAAGATACATTGGCAAAGGCTTGGTATTTTTTTCATACTTAAATAACTGATTGGAGAATCTAAGATTATTTAAAAGCGATTCAGATGCTTCCATCTCAATACTACTATACTCATTGATGTCTGCAATTCCAATAAACTGAAATGGACTGTCTGGAGCTAAAACATCAACATTCGCAATACCTCCTCCAACAGAAATAATTCCTTTAATATTCTTACTCACTACAGGCATTACAGAAGCGAAAGTTCCTCCAGTATCCATACCGCCTGTATAAATTCTTCTAGAATCTACAGGCAGAATATTCAATACCTGATTAATCATTCTACTAGCTATCAATACATTTTGAGTAAGAGAAAGGGTATCGTTAACGCTGTTAGAAGCTGCGAGAATATAATTTTGATGCTCAGCCGCTTGTAGAAAAGGTTGCATTACATGCTTCCCTTTACCCTCCATATTAAAAAGAAAAAGAACTGGCCAACGAGAATCTAGTTCAAATTTCTTCGGCAGATATAATGCAAAACTTTCCGATATGGTATCATTGACTTGTAAAGAATCTAAAACAACCCCTTTTCGGAGTGTCATCTGTTGTGCTGAAGTGCTTAAGATACCACAACAAGCTAAAGCTAAAAAGAGTATTGTTTTTTTCATATCAATTTGATGCATCAAAAATCTCGCCAAATTATAGTTAAATCTACAAATTAAAATAGTGTTTGTAAAGGATCACTTTAGAAAATTAACGAAACTAGATTTTTGGCTTTCTACCTACAGGCGCATCAGAAACCACTTCAGATAAAATAATATGCGTTCTTGTTTCACCATATTGAATTAACTTATCTATAAATTTTTCTAAATGAAACTGATCTTTAAAAACCACCTCCATGATGATATTCTCATTTCCTGTTATACGGTAACAGTTTACCACCTCTTCAAATGTCTTTACGGCTTCCAAAAAGGGTTTTAATTTCCCCATAAAAGCTCTAAGTGTAATCATCGCTTTTAGCTGATAGCCGGTTGCTGTATGAGAGATAATAGCCTTGTATCCATTAATTATCCCCAGGTCTTCCATTTTCTTAATTCGTTCTGCTACTGCAGGAGGTGTTAAACCCACTTTGCGGCCAATATTCGCAAAAGAATCTCGTGCATTTTTTTGCAAGCTCTGAAGGATCCCCCAATTTAAATCGTCTATCTTTTGATTCAAAAGTATATGTCTTTAAAAAATTAATAATCGATAGCAAAATTAACATTCTGCTATTTAAAGTTAAGTTAAAAATTGTAATCTCGTCGTAATTTTATAAAAAAATTGCTACAAATGCCAAATCGAAATTTAAATACATTACCTGTTTATAGAAAAGCACTGGATTTGTGCTCTATGAGTAGGGAAATTGTATCCTACATTACCTATAATAAAGATTTGTTACATTTATACAAATCTCAAAGTCATAGAGATATTATTGCAGATTCTTTACTAACGGATGCTATTTTAATTCCGCAGAAAATTGAATTAGCAGAACGTTCTGAATCTCATTTAATTAGAACATCTACCATACATCACATCAACATTATCACAAAAAATATTTTGTCCTATTGTAGAGGTTTAGAAATGGATGGTTTAAAAGAAAAAGAGTATTTAAATCTTCTTAGGGAGGAATTGAAAATATTTAGAAAAACCTACAGAATTTGGAAACGCTCTTTATAAAAAAGAGCGTTTTTTTTATAGCTTTATTAATTTACATATTTCTTCGGTATTGACCGCCTACTTTAAACAAAGCATTGGTAATTTGACCTAAAGAACTTACTTTAGAAATATCCATAAGCTTCTCAAAAATATTTTCATTATTCATTGCTGCTTTTTGAATTTCCTCTAATGCAACTTTAGATTTTTCTTGATTCACTTCTTTTAGATGGTCTAAAGTTACAATCTGAGCTTTTTTCTCTTCATCTGTAGCACGAATTACTTCTGCAGGTAATACCGTAGGAGACCCTTTAGAACTCAGAAACGTATTAACTCCTATAATCGGGAATTCTCCATTATGCTTTAATGTTTCATAATACAAGCTTTCTTCTTGTATTTTTGAGCGTTGATACATAGTCTCCATAGCCCCTAAAACTCCACCGCGTTCTGTAATTCTGTCAAATTCTAAGAGTACCGCCTCTTCCACTAAATCTGTAAGTTCTTCTATGATAAAAGATCCTTGCAGCGGGTTTTCATTTTTAGCTAGACCTAATTCCTTATTTATAATTAACTGAATAGCCATTGCTCTACGCACCGATTCTTCGGTTGGTGTAGTTATTGCTTCATCATAGGCATTGGTATGCAAAGAATTGCAGTTATCATAAATAGCATACAAAGCCTGAAGTGTGGTACGAATATCATTAAAATCTATCTCCTGAGCATGTAAACTACGACCAGAAGTTTGAATATGATATTTCAACATTTGAGCTCTTGGTCCTGCCCCGTATTTATGTTTTAAAGCTTTTGCCCAAATTTTTCGGGCAACTCTACCAATCACAGCATATTCTGGGTCTATGCCATTAGAAAAGAAAAAAGACAGATTAGGACCAAATGCATTAATATCCATTCCTCTACTCAAATAATACTCCACATACGTAAAACCATTGGATAAGGTAAATGCCAATTGTGTAATAGGATTAGCACCAGCCTCTGCAATATGATACCCTGAGATAGAAACGGAATAGAAATTGCGCACTTGATTCTTGATAAAATACTCCTGTACATCTCCCATTAACCGCAACGCAAATTCTGTAGAAAAAATACAGGTATTCTGCGCTTGGTCTTCTTTTAAGATATCTGCTTGTACTGTACCTCTTACTTCATGAAGAGTTTTGACTTTTATCGTTTCATACACATCTAATGGCAATACTTGATCACCAGTAACACCTAATAACATTAATCCTAAACCATTATTCCCTTCTGGTAGTGCTCCGTTGTACTTGGGTTTCTTTTCTTCCTTACCTCTATACAATGCCGCTATTTTAGCGTTCACTTCTTTCTCTAAGCCATTTTCTATAATGTATTTCTCACAATTTTGATCTATAGCCGCATTTAAGAAAAAACCTAACAGCATAGGAGCCGGACCATTAATGGTCATACTTACCGAGGTCATTGCATTAGACAAATCAAATCCTGAATACAATTTTTTGGCATCATCTAAGCAACAAACAGAGACTCCAGCATTTCCAATTTTACCATAAATATCTGGTCTAATGTCAGGATCGTTGCCATACAAAGTAACAGAATCAAAAGCTGTAGACAAACGTTTTGCTGGCAAGCCTAAACTTACATAATGAAAACGACGATTGGTACGCTCTGGCCCACCTTCTCCTGCAAACATTCTTGTAGGGTCTTCCCCTGTACGCTTAAAAGGATATAATCCTGCAGTATATGGAAATTCTCCCGGAACATTTTCTTGAATCATCCAACGCAATAAATCTCCCCATGCTTTATACTTAGGAAGCGCCACTTTAGGGATCTGAGTATGTGACAAAGATTCCGTATGCGTTTCTAATTTTAATTCTTTATCTCGTACTTTAAAGGCATAAATTGGATCTTTATATTTCTGAACTTTTGCCTCCCAATTAATAATAGCTTCCCAATGGTAAGGATCTAAATCTAACTTTACACGATCAAATTCTTTGACTAATAAAGATAAAAATGGTTTATTTTCTTCTGAAACTCCTAACGCTTCAATAGCATCTTCATCCAGTCCGTTTTTTGAAAGATACGTCTGTTCAGGTACGCCTCGTTTTATATTCAGAATAGATAAAATAGCTTGAAAAACCCCATATAGACGCTGTGCTACTTGTACTTGCGCTACTCCTTTTTCGTCATAGTTTCTGTTATTCTCGGCAATTTCAGAAAGATATCTAATTCGTGCAGGAGGAATAACAAAGGCATGTTCCTTGTCATCCGTATAAAATTCAAAAGTAGATTGTAAATTGGCCTTCGCCTTTTCTACTAATTTATTCATAACTACACGATACAACCTATTTGTTCCTGGATCATTAAACTGACTCGCCATAGTTCCAAAAATTGGCAAATCATCTTGATTCATATCCCAAAGGTTATGGTTACGCATGTATTGCTTCTTTACATCACGCAAGGCATCAAGAGAACCTCTTTTGTCAAACTTATTTATAGACACGACATCAGCAAAATCAAGCATATCTATTTTCTCTAGTTGCGTGGCCGCACCAAACTCTGGTGTCATAACATACAGAGAAACGTCTGAATGTTGAATAATTTCGGTATCCGATTGCCCAATTCCTGAAGTTTCTAGCACAATAAGATCAAACTCCGCTGCTTTTAATACCTGAACCGCCTCTTCTACATACTTAGATAAAGCCAGGTTAGACTGCCTGGTAGCTAAGGAACGCATGTATACACGCTCATTATTTATGGCATTCATACGAATACGGTCACCCAAAAGAGCACCCCCTGTTTTACGTTTTGAAGGATCTACAGAAATCAATCCGATTCTCTTTTCAGGAAAATCTGCCAAAAACCTTCGCACTAACTCATCTACCAAACTAGACTTTCCAGACCCACCCGTACCCGTTATTCCTAAAACAGGAACACTATCTGGGATAGTAACGCCTGAAAAATGTTTCTGAAATTCATCGGGTCTATTTTCTGCTAAAGAAATTAACCTAGAAATTGTATTAATATCTTTAGCTTTTAAGGCATCTGTAACAGAAACACTCTCCTGTATCTTTAAGTCCGGTACGGGAAAATCACTCTGTTGTACCAGATCATTAATCATTCCCTGTAAGCCCATTTTTCTCCCATCATCTGGAGCATAAATTCGAGCAATCCCATAATCCATTAATTCCTTTATTTCATCCGGAAGAATTACACCGCCGCCGCCGCCAAAGATTTTTATATGTTCTGCCCCGCGTTCCTTGAGCAAATCATGCATGTACCTGAAATATTCATTATGACCACCTTGATATGATGTTAATGCTATTGCATTTACATCTTCTTGAATGGCACAATCTACCATTTCCTGAACACTACGATCGTGGCCAAGGTGAATAACTTCTACTCCTGTAGATTGAATGATTCTCCGCATGATATTAATAGCGGAATCATGCCCATCAAATAATGATGCAGCAGTAACAATTCTAATTTTATTCTTCGGTACGTACGGTGTAATTTGTTCCATTGACAATAAAAGGTGTTTTTACAGCATGCAATTTACGAAAAACGCAAAGATTAACTAACATAATTTACAATATTGTAAAAGTGATCATTCCATAGGACCTATTCTTTTCAATATCATAATTTTACCCTTTAATTAAGTCCCGTGAAAACAACAATTTTAATACATTGCCCAGATCAGACAGGAATCATTTGCTCCGTTACTGGTTTCGTTCACTCGCAAGGAGGAAATATTATTTACTTAGATCAACATGTAGAAAAAGCCTCTGGCGAATTATTCATGCGTATTGAAAGTGAATTTTTAGATGCCAAATTGAGTGTATCGCATTTTAAAACACAATTTGACAAAGAGTTAACTGAGAAATTCAAAATAAAATGGAGTATTCATACGGATGAAACCAAGCCAAGAATGGGTTTGTTTGTGTCTAAATACAACCATTGCCTTTATGATTTATTGAGTCGATTTAATTCTGGAGAATTAGCCGTAGACATCCCATTTATTATAAGTAATCATACTGATTTAGAATTTGTAGCCAACCAGTTTGATATTCCTTATTACCATATACCTGTTACAAAAGCTACGAAAGCTGAAGCTGAAAACAAGCAATTAGCACTCTTAGAAAAGTACCAGATAGATTTTGTAGTCTTAGCACGTTATATGCAAATTGTCACCAGCAAAATCATTGATCGTTATCCGAATAAAATTATTAATATACACCATTCATTTTTACCAGCTTTTGCTGGAGCAAAACCATATCATGCTGCCTTTAAAAGAGGTGTTAAAATAATTGGAGCTACAGGTCATTATGTAACCGAAGAGTTAGACGCAGGCCCAATTATTGCACAAGATACCACCACCGTATCACACACCAACTCTATTGATGATTTTATCGCTAAAGGACGTGATCTTGAAAAGATCGTGCTCTCTAGAGCAGTAAAACTCCATATTCAACGTAAGACCATGGTTTATAACAATAAAACAATCATTTTCTCTTAACTTCAATTTTTTAAACTATAAATTTGTAAAAACAATCCCCATGAAATATAAAATTATTGCACTAAGCGCACTGTTCTTATTATTTAGCTGTAACGAATTACAACAAGTTGTAAACCAACTTCCACAAAGCGGAACTATCGGTAACGATCAAATTGCTAGTGGATTACGCCAAGCTTTAGATTTTGGTATTGATAAACAAGTGCAGAAACTTACGCAAGAAGACGGGTTCTTTAGAAATGAACTTGTAAAAATTGCCTTACCGGAAGAATTACAAAAAGTAGACAATACACTTCGTAAGATGGGCTTGAGCAATTTGGCAGACGAAGGACTTAAAGTTTTAAATCGTGCAGCAGAAGATGCGGTAAAAGAAGCTACTCCTATTTTCGTAGATGCTGTAAAAGGAATTACATTTAGCGATGCTAAACAAATTTTATTAGGTACGGATGATGCTGCTACAAATTATTTAAAATCTACAACAGAAACTCAATTATACGCCTCTTTTAGTCCTGTCATCAAAAATTCATTTTCTAAAGTAGGTGCTGATCAGGTTTGGAGTAATCTTATTACCAAATACAACAACATACCCTTTGTTACTCAAGTTAATCCTGACTTAACAGATTATGTAACAGGAGAAGCTTTAAAAGGTGTTTATACTATGATTGCTGTAGAAGAACAAGAAATAAGAACTAAATCTGCTTCTAGAACAACAGCATTATTACAAAAAGTATTTGCCCTACAAGATTAATTGTAACTATTTTAAAATAAATAGGTTACCAAATATAATAACTCAAAAAAAAGTGCGTTATTCTGTTATAAGCAACATTAATAACAATTAGCTAAGGTTAGTTTAACCTTAGTCCATAAAAATGATATTACTTTTGAACTATAATATTTGAGTTTAGTAATTTTTTGAGTTAGTTAGTCTAAAACCGGTGGGAGCACCGGTTTTTTTATTTGTTATATTTTAGACAAATAAGAAATAACCGTTTTATTAAATACTAGTGGCTGTTCTACATTTACTACATGCCCACATTTTTCAACAACAAATAATTCTGAATTGGCATGTGAAGCCACTATCTTTTCTATAGAAGGTAAAAACAAATAGTCTTCTCTACCCATTACATACAAGGTAGGTATTTTAATATCTACCATTCTAAAGAAACGCAAAAGCGGATTAATCTCTGAGGTAAGCTTAAACCATCTAATAAACTCTTTCTGGTATAATTTCTTTGCTTCTCTAACAAATAGCGACCTAGACTCTTTATGGTTCTTATTAGGCATGATAATGAACGCAAAAAACTTATACAACCACAAATACGGCACAACGGATTTAAAAATAACCCCCAAGCGTATTAAAACCTGAGACCTTAAATTCAATTTCATAATTGCTCCGCCCATAATCATGCTTTCTACACGATTCGGATATTTTTCTGCTAAATTTCTTATTAAAATGGTACCCAATGAAATACCTACAAAATGAGATTTTTCTATTTTCTCATGGTCAATTACATGTAAAATATCATCGGTGATAAAATCAAAAGTATACTTATCACTAAAAGCATCTTTCAAGTTTACTTTAGAATTTCCGTGCCCTCTTAAATCTAGAAGCAATACGTTAAAATGCTTTCTGAACTCCCGAACCTGCTTAAACCAAATGGTAGAGCTCCCTCCTGCTCCATGAACAAAAGTCACCCATTTTGTAGAAGTTTTATGTTTGTGTTTGGTATAACTTAGCAATCGGTTCTTTTTTGTAAATGTACTTAATTTTTTTAATAGAAAGAATTATGAGTAGAACGACTAAAAACGGAGTTTATTTAAAATCATCAATACTTTCTAGAATCATTTACAAGTAAAAATGAAATCGACATACAAAACACCTGATTTTTAGCTACATATAACGAATAGTAAACATCCATAACCTGCATTTCAACGTATATTTGTTATAATGAAAATAACGAGAAACACTATGAATAATCAACACTGTAAAGTAGGGGCAGTTAAAGCATTAAATAAAGAAGAATATTCTATTACAGCATTGGAATTTCTATATCAGAACTTTATAGAAAAGGCTAACAATATTCAGTATGCAAACACCAAATTGGGCGATTTCTTTGAATCTAAAGCTCAAAAGCTAGAGAAATTATTAAATGAATTTTAACTAGAATTTTTGTTCTAATTCTAATTTCATTTGCTTCTGTAAATCTTTCGCACATGTTCTTGCTGCTTGCGCAAAATCTTCCTGTTTAGATGCGTAAATTATGCCTCTAGAAGAATTTACTAATAAGCCAACATGTTGGGTCATACCGTACTTACATACCTCTGACAAACTCCCACCTTGCGCGCCAACACCTGGCACTAACAAGAAACTAGAAGGAATTATTTGTCGAATATCTGCTAAAAAACTTGCTTTAGTAGCTCCAACCACATACATTAGATTCTGAGCATTTTTATACGTAATAGACGTTTCTAAAACTTGCTTGTACAGCTCTTTACCTTCTATTTTTTTTGTTTGAAAATCAAAAGCACCTTCATTTGATGTTAAGGCTAATAAAATAGTATGTTTATCTTCAAAAGCTAGAAAAGGCTCTACAGAATCTTTTCCCATATATGGAGCTACCGTAACAGAATCAAAGCCTAAATCATCAAAAAATGCTTTAGCATACATGGTGGATGTATTCCCTATATCTCCCCTTTTAGCATCTGCTATAGTGAAAATTTCAGGATACTTATCATTCAAGTATTTTATAGTTTTTTCTAAAGCTATCCACCCCTTGATACCGTACGCTTCATAGAAAGCCGTATTAGGCTTATAAGCAACACAAAATTCATGAGTAGCATCAATAATTGCTTTATTAAAAGCAAAAATGGGATCCTCTTCCTTTAGTAAATGTTCAGGTATCTTAGCTAAATCTACGTCTAGCCCAATACATAAAAAAGATTGTTTTTTATGTATTTGCGCTACTAAATGTTCTGTAGTCATTTTTAAAAAATTTCTGAAGCTTCTTTTAGTTTTTCAGTATTCTCAACAAGACTTAATTCGTCAATAATTTTTTGAATATCACCATTTACAATATTCTGCAAATCGTACAAAGTAAGCCCTATTCTATGATCAGTAACCCTTCCTTGTGAGTAGTTGTAGGTTCTAATCTTTGCAGAACGGTCTCCACTACTAACTTGCGAGTTACGTTTTGCCGCATCTTCTTCTTGTTTCTTTGCCAATTCTTGGTCATACAAACGAGAACGCAATACCTTAAAAGCTTTTTCTTTGTTTTTATGCTGCGATTTCTGATCTTGACATTGCGCAACCAATCCTGACGGAATGTGCGTTAATCGTACTGCTGAGTATGTTGTGTTCACAGATTGACCTCCTGGCCCTGAAGAACAGAAAAAATCTATACGTACATCTTTAGGATCTATCTGAACATCAAAATCTTCAGCTTCCGGCAACACCATTACTGTAGCTGCACTGGTATGTACACGTCCCTGCGTTTCCGTTTGCGGTACACGTTGCACACGGTGCACTCCTGCTTCAAATTTTAAAGTACCGTAGACATTCTCCCCAGTAACTTCAAACTGAATTTCCTTATAACCACCACTAGTACCTTCACTTAAATCTATAACATTCGTTTTCCACCCTTTAGATTCACAGTATTTAGTATACATTCTAAATAAATCTCCAGCGAATATACTAGCTTCATCACCACCAGTACCTGCTCTTACCTCAACCACAACATTTTTAGAATCTTCTGGATCTTTAGGTATTAAGAGAACTTTAATTTCTTCTTCCAATTTTGGCAGACCTACCTTAGCCTCTTCTAATTGCATTTTGGCCATTTCTACCATTTCTGCATCACTACCGTCAGAAATAATTTCTTGTGCCTCTTCTATATTATTCGTGAACTCTATATATAAATCTCGTTTATCAACTAAACTTTTAAGGTCTTTATATTCCTTATTTAACTCAACATATCGTTTTTGATCAGAAATTACATCAGGTTGAATAATCAAATCTGACACTTCATCAAAACGTTGTTTTACTATATTTAACTTATCTAACATGACCTTGCTAACATTTTGTGCGAAATTACAATAAATTTGCACATTTATATAGAACTTAATTCTTGGATATCATCAATTTGAAAAAATATTTCCCGGAAGCAGGCTAAATCCAAAGCTTCAAAATTGGAAAAAAGAAATAGAATTATCTTACAAAAGTAGTCCCAAATGTAAAAATATAAGAGTTTAAACCATCACTACGATCATAATTACTAAAGCGCAAATCGATTGTTTTTAACCCAAAACTCAATAATTTAGCATTCGTAAAAATGTCTTTATACCGAATTCCGAATCCATATTGATGCGCATTAAATTCTGATAAATCATAATCTGAAGTGTAATAATCTAATGTAGACACTGCCTCTTCTTTGGCATAAAAATAATCTGCCGCGGTTTGCGTATAATACCTGTAAGTAGGATATAGCGTAAATAAGCTGCTTATTTTTATAGGCAACTCTAAACTAGCCGTATGAGAGGTAACTCCCCAATCATCTGTATAAAAACGATAATAACTTCTCAGCACCAAATAATCATTGATAAAGTAGTTTAAACGTCCTCCTATTGGAATTTTAAAACGAGTATCAGGCAATCGTTCTACATCATCTGCCAATTGAAAATCTTCAATAAAAAAATCTTCCTTATCCGAAAAATATACACGCTGAAAAGGAGTACTCAACAAACCGTCTTGCGCCACTACATCTAAAAAAAGAGACCCTTGCATACGCTTGCTCAAAATTTGCGTCACTCCTAAAGATAAAGAGTAAGAATTTCGCGTTTCAGAATCAAATGTCGTAAAACTTGGAGCATAAGTACCAGTTCCCATTACCCGATCATCAAAAAAACCATCTCTTAATTCTATAGGGTACTGCGGATTCCACGAATCAAAATACACCTTTGCATTTATAGTTACTTCAGTATTTTTCTCATTAAATAATTGTGCATAACCGCCACCTACTCCTAAGGAAGAATAATCATATTCTGAAGAAAAGTACGCGTTAGCATTCCAAATTTTATTTCGATCATCTGAACTGTGCTGATAGGTAGGATTAATATGCGCCAAAACATCTGATTGTGAGGCCCCAGAAGAAGCTATAAATGGACTAGCACGCTCATTGACGCTACCATCTAAAGGATTTATATTACTAGAAGATGCGGAAGAATATGCTGAAATCCCTACATCCAAGGTTAACACGTCATCATCATTCATTGGTAACCGAACGATCACTGTTGACGTAACATCTGTTAATTCTTCTGAACCATCTCCTCCTGATACTGCAGCATTGGCACCATCTTGGCTATAATAACTAAACAAGGCATCTACTTCGGTAGTTTCCAACACACGTTTCTTATAGGTAGTTTCTTGACCATGTAGCGCAGCTCCTAGAAAGACTAAAAAGATGAATATATTTTTTTGCATTCTTTGTTTTACTTAAAATTTTCTTTTAATTACAACCGCAACCGCCTCCAGATTTACCGCCATTTGCTCCTGCAGATGCTTCACGATAAATTTGAAAATTAGTTTCAAACTGGTCCATATTTTTTGCTGATAAAACCATCTCTTCATCATTTAAATAAACCTTATCATACTCTTTAACTGCCACACAAGACATAAAAGAAGTTGCCATCAAAAATAACACTAGGACTTTTCTCATAGACTTAAATTTACGGGTTATCAAACGTAATACCATTACTTTTAAAAATTTTATTTTGAGAATCTACTACAATAACCTCAGTTTCTTTTAATTGATTTATTAAAGAAATCCCCGTATCAATACCCATAATAAATACTGCGGTTGCCAAAGCATCACATAACTCTGCACTTTTAGAGAAAACAGAAACACTGCTAATTCCTTTAGAAGGATATCCAGTTCTAGGATCTATAATATGAGAATGTTTTTCTCCTTCAAAAACTAAATATTTTTCATAATTTCCTGAAGTAGCGATTGAAGATTCATCTAAGGGCAACCAAGAAAACACTTTCTCTCTATCTAATGGATTACTTATACCCACAATCCATTTCTCTCCAGTGGCCTGCCTACCCCAAGTGGTTAAATCGCCAGATGCATTAATCACCCCTGCAAACACTTTTTTTGACAACATCAATTCTTTTGCCTTATCTGCAGCATAGCCTTTACCAAGTGCTCCAAAACCAATTTTCATTCCCTCATCAGGCAAAAAAACGGTTAGCTGCTCTTTATCCAATTGAATTTTTTGATACCCCACTTTAGCAATTGATGCTGTTATTTGTTCTGAAGTAGGAGGATGCCTCATGCTCCCATCAAATTTCCATACCTTATCCATTGAAGCATAAGAAATATCAAAAGCACCATCTGTAATCTCCGAAATCTTAATAGATCGCTCTATTAATCCGAATAATTCTGCACTAACTTTTACAGGCTTAATTCCTGCATTTCTATTTATTTCTGAGGTTTCCGAGGTTTCATCCCAAGAAGATATCATCTTTTCTATTCTACTGATTTCCGCAACAGCATCCGCAATATTTTTCTTAGCGGTACTCTCCGCTTCTGCAACAATAGTGATATCAAACCGAGAACCCATAAGTTTCATGGTTTCGGATATGGTTACATATTTTTTCTCTTGACTATTTACCAGTATCGAAAAGAATAACAGTAAATAAAGGGGGGCATTTTTCAATCTAAAAATTCATTTATGACTGAAATATACTCATTTGGTGTCACTTTCTTGTATCCAGTTTCCCCTAAAATTTCACCTTTTTCATTTAAAACCACTACAAGCGGAAAATATCCTTTAGTATTGTATTTATCCGCTAATATTTTATGCTGATTTTCTATCTCTAGAGGAAGTTTATTGGATTTTCGGCGTGGAAAATCTGCCTTATATAACACATAATGCTTTTCTGCATATTTTTTAAACTCCTCAGATTGCCAGATATCTCGATCTAACTTTATACATGGAGCACACCAATCTGAACCAGCAAAAACCAATACTATAGGTTGATTATTTCTCTTCGAAAGCGCCTGTGCATCGGCAAAAGATTTTTGCCAGTTTTGTGCATTTACAACTAGTGCACAAAAAAATAAAAATAGAAAAAATAGCTTTCTCATAATTTCAGAAGTTTACGCCTCAAAAATACGTAAGATATCATTAGCTAAAACTTCTGTTTTAAAAACTTTAAGAGGGTTGCTTGTTATGGAGTTTAATGGAGTCCCATCTTGCGCAAATCTAGACCCATGAACATTACACTCATAGATACCATCATTTTCATTTACAAATAATATGTTAGGGTTATTCTCATGACTACAATACTTACTAGCTGCAACCAACTCTCCTTGCAAATTTCTAACAATAATAATATCGGTCTCTGTAAATTTATCTTTCGATTTTACAAAAATAAAACCTCCATTATTTTGAAGATTAGACGAAGTACTAGCATTTAAGTCTACCGTAATATCAACACCAGTTGGCACCTCTCCCTCTTCTTCTGGAGCCGTCTCACCACTTTCACTATCAGAAGAACAACCGTGTAAACAAGAGAATGTTAAAGCAAAAGCTGCTCCTGCGCCAAGTGTTTTTAAAAATGCCTTTCTTTCCATAATACTATTCCGTTTAATGACACAACGAAAAACTACCTCTTATCGTATATACTAGTACTCAAAAGTTCCGTTTTGACTTTTTATTGTCAATTTCTTTGTTGGGCTTTCTTCTACCCTACCTACAATTCTACCACGCACACCAAAAGAATCGGCTATCTGAATTAGATCTAGCGCCACTGCTTCATTTACATAAAATTCTAAGCGGTGTCCGCAATTGAATACTTGATACATTTCTTTCCAATCTGTCTTAGACTGTTCTTGTATTAATTTAAACAATGGAGGAACTTCAAAAAGATTATCTTTTATGATATGTAGGTTATCTATAAAATGAAGAATTTTGGTCTGCGCCCCACCACTACAGTGAACCATACCATGAATGTCCTCACTTGAATATTTCTCTAAAACCTTTTTTACTATTGGCGCGTACGTTCTTGTTGGAGACAATACCAATTTACCTGCATCTAAAGGGGCATCTTTAACAGAATCTGTTAATTTAACTTTCCCAGAATACACCAAATCTTCTGGCACCTCAGCATCAAAACTCTCAGGATATTTATCTGCTAAATATTTTGAAAATACATCATGGCGTGCAGAAGTCAATCCATTACTTCCCATTCCGCCATTATATTCTTTCTCATAGTTTGCCTGTCCGAAGGACTCTAAACCTACAATAACATCTCCTGCTTTTATATTTGCATTGTCAATTACATCCGATCTTTTAAGGCGTGCAGTAACGGTTGAATCAACAATAATGGTACGCACTAAATCGCCTACATCTGCCGTTTCACCTCCAGTAGAATGAATTATAACACCGTGATTTTTTAAGTCTGAAATTAACTCTTCTGTTCCATTAATAATTGCTGATAACACTTCACCAGGAATTTTATTTTTGTTTCGCCCTATAGTAGAAGACAACATGATATTATCTGTAGCACCAACACAAATAAGGTCATCAATATTCATAATCAAAGCATCTTGAGCAATACCTTTCCAAACCGATAAATCTCCAGTTTCTTTCCAGTACATGTAAGCTAAAGACGATTTAGTTCCTGCTCCATCCGCATGCATCACCAAACAATACGCTTCATCATTCGTTAAATAATCAGGTACAATTTTACAGAATGCTTTTGGAAACAATCCTTTATCTATATTTTTTATAGCATTATGCACGTCTTCTTTAGATGCGGAAACACCTCTTTGATTATATCTTTCGCTGTTTGATGAACTCATGAATGTTGATTTTCGACAAAAATAGTGGAATCAAAAAAAAAAGCACCCCTATTTGAGTGCTTTTAGTTAAAAAAAATGTGATATTATTTTTGAAACAATAGTTCTCTGTATTTTGTTAATGGCCAAAGATTATTATCCATAATACTTTCTAGCTTATCACAGTGCAAACGAATTTTATCAAAATAAGGTTTTACGGAATCACAATAAGCAAAAGCTTTCTTATTAACATCTTTCAAACGGTTCGCACTTCTTCGTGCATCCGTCATAAGATCTGACTGTTTTTTTACTTCCACAATATGCTCCGCGATTTGCTCAATGATCGATAATTGACCATCTGTAAGTTTTTTATGTGCAGCTCCATAAATATCTTTTAGCCCCATAACATTCTTGATCAAATCATTTTGATAGGCTATAGCCGCTGGAATAATATAGCTATAGACGAGCTCATTATACATTCTCCCTTCTATTTGAATTTGAAAAATGTAGGTTTCCAATTCCACCTCTTTACGAGCAGCTACCTCTACCTCACTCATCACCTTCATTGTTCTAAACAAATCTAAACTTGCTTTAGATGTTAGAACTTGAAGTGCTGCCGGTGTTGTTTTATTATTACTTAATTTTCTGCGTTCTGCTTCTTTCTCCCACTCTCTACTATACCCATCACCGTCAAAACGAATACGTTTAGATGTTTTGATATATTCTCTTAAAATATTAAAAACAGCCTCATCTTTTTTAAGACTCTTCTTATCAATTAAGGCATCTACCTCTTTCTTAAAATCTATAAGTTGCTTAGCAACTATAGTATTTAAAACTGTCATTGGTTTAGCACAATTACTCTTTGAGCCAACGCCACGCATTTCAAATTTATTTCCTGTAAATGCAAAAGGAGAAGTTCTATTTCTATCCGTATTATCTAGTAATATTTCCGGAATTTTACCAACAACATTTAGTTTAAGTTCCGTTTTTTCTTCAGGAGACAATTTTCCTTGAGAAACCCCTTCTAATTCATCTAAAACATTCCCCAGTTGTGTTCCTACAAAAATAGAAAATATAGCAGGGGGCGCTTCATTTGCCCCCAAACGATGATCGTTACTCGCCGATGCAATTGATGCACGCAACAACTCTTCATAAGTATCTACAGCTTTTATCGTATTGATAAAAAAGGTTAAAAACTGAAGGTTCTTCATTGGAGTAGACCCAGGACTTAATAGGTTTACACCGGTATCTGTAGCTAGCGACCAGTTATTATGTTTCCCGGACCCATTGATACCTGCAAATGGCTTTTCATGAAATAGCACTTTAAAATTATGCTTATCAGCAATCTTATCCATTACATCCATAAGGAGTAAGTTGTGGTCTACGGCCAGATTGGCTTCCTCGAAAACAGGTGCCAATTCAAACTGATTAGGCGCCACCTCATTATGCCTTGTTTTAACCGGAATTCCTAGTTTGGTGCATTCCTTTTCCAAGTCGCTCATGAAACTCAATACACGATCCGGAATTACTCCGAAATAATGATCGTCCAACTGCTGCCCTTTAGCTGCCTGATTCCCTATTAAGGTTCTCCCCGTCATGACAATATCTGGTCTTGAAACCGCTAATGCCTTATCTAGCAGAAAATATTCTTGTTCCCATCCTAAAGTAGCATTTACTTTAGAAACATTTTTATCAAAATACTTAGCCACTGCAGTAGCAGCTTCATCTACCGCATTTAATGCTCTTAATAGTGGTGCTTTATTATCTAAAGCTTCACCCGTATACGAAACAAAAATAGTAGGTATACAAAGTGTCGTACCATAAACAAAAGCCGCAGAAGTAGGATCCCAAGCTGTATATCCTCTAGCTTCAAAGGTATTACGGATACCTCCGCTCGGAAAACTAGACGCATCTGGTTCTTGTTGCACCAATTGTCCGCCTCCAAATTTCTCCAATGCACGCCCATCAGGAAGTAAATCAAAAAAGGCATCATGCTTTTCTGCCGTTGCCCCAGTTAAAGGTTGAAACCAATGCGTATAATGGGTTGCCCCCATTGTAATAGCCCAAGTCTTCATGGACTCTGCTACTTGATCTGCAATTTTTCGATCTATTTTAGAACCTGAAATTATAGCACTCCGAACACTCTCTAAGGCATCTTTGGTTAAGTACTGAAGCATGCGCTCTTCATTAAAGACATTTATTCCAAATAGCTCAGAACGTCTTCCATTTTCCTCTATCGTAATGCGCTGTCTTTCATAGCTTTTAGAAATAGCATCAAATCTTAGTTTAGACATAGTAATTATCATATTAATACAGATTACGAAATTAACAAATTAATAATTTAAAGCGTTAAAAAATGTATTTATTGTAAAATACCCCAAAAAAAATATGGTCTTATAGAATTATATTGATTATTAATACATTTACCCCCTAAAAAATTACAAGTAAAGCTAAAAAAATATACTTTTGTTACAATCTATAAAGAATTATAATTAGTTAATATTATGGCCAAAATTAAATTAGAATACATCTGGTTAGATGGATACTTTCCAACTCAAAACATGCGAAGCAAGACAAAAGTTGAAGAGCATGAGGATTTCAAAGGAACATTAGAAGAAATTGGTAACTGGTCTTTTGACGGATCATCTACAAGACAAGCCGTAGGTGGGTCTTCTGATTGTTTATTAGTACCTGTTGCAATATATCCAGATCCTGAGAGAATTAACGGATGGTTAGTAATGACGGAAGTTATGAATCCTGACGGTACTCCTCACGTTTCAAACGGTAGAGCAACTATTGATGATGAAGATGACGATTTCTGGTTTGGTTTTGAGCAAGAGTATTTTATCATGGATAACAAAACTCAATTACCTTTAGGTTTCCCTATTGGTGGTTATCCTGCTCCACAAGGAATGTATTACTGTTCTGTAGGAGGTAAAAATACACACGGTAGAGGTCTAGTTGAAGAGCATGCAGATTTATGTATTGAAGCAGGCTTAAACTTTGAAGGTATTAACCAAGAAGTTGCTTCAGGACAATGGGAATATCAATTGTTCGCAAAAGGTGCTAAAAAAGCAGGTGATGAAATCTGGATTTCTAGATACCTATTAGATCGTTTGACTGAAAAATATGGTTACTATATAGATTACCACCCAAAACCATTAGGTAAGGATATGGACTGGAATGGTTCTGGTATGCACGCAAACTTCTCCAACACTATATTAAGAACTTGTGGTAGTAAAGAAGTTTATGCTACAATTTGCGAAGCTTTTAGACCATACGTAAAAGAGCACATTGCTGTTTATGGTGAGTTTAACGACCAACGTTTAACAGGTTTACATGAAACTGCATCTATTAATGATTTCTCTTGGGGAGTATCAGATAGAGGAGCTTCTATCCGTATTCCATTAATTGCTGTTCAAAAAGGATATAAAGGATGGTTAGAAGACAGACGTCCTGCTTCAAACGGAGATCCATACAAAATTGCAGCTAGAATTATCAAAACTGTAAAAACCGCTAAGGTTTAAGTAAAACATAAATTTTTATACATAAAAAGAGCTGTTGATTTTTCAACAGCTCTTTTTTTATACTTTATATCTTACTATATAAACAATTACATTGAAGCTATATTGTGAAGTACACGAATACTAAATAAAATAGTAATAAGACAATTCCTTCCCATTTACCCAAATGCATTCGTTTTGGAAAAAACACTAGCGGCAATAGCAAAAATGATATTCCCAACATCCAGAAAATATCATTATCCAGAAGTCCTAAGTCTTTAGCTTTAATAGGTGTTATAATTGCCGTGATTCCTAATACTGCTAGTAAATTAAAAATATTGGACCCTATTAAATTTCCTAAAGAAATTGCCTTCTCCTTTTTAATAACGGCAATGATTGATGCTGCCAATTCCGGAATACTCGTTCCTATAGACACCACAGTCACAGCAATTACACGTTCACTTACATTATAGAACTTCGCTAAACCTACGGCGCCTAAAATTAGAAGCTCCGATCCTCCCCATAAGGCTACCCCACCTAAAATTAAAAATAGGGCCGTTTTATAATTTGGTAATAAAATATCATCTTCTGGTTGCTCATCTTCCACAGCTGGCTTTTGAAAACGCAATAGATAGATTAAAAAAGCAACTAAAAATACAACCATTGCAATACCCTCGTACCGTTGAATCTCATGATCAAAATAAATAAAGCCGAAAAACAACAAGGAAGCAATTATCATCACAGGCCAATCTGTCGTGTAAAAACTCTTTTTAACATCAATAGAGCCCAGTACTATAGTTACTCCTAGAACTAGACCTAAATTTGCAATATTAGAGCCTACAACATTTCCTAATGCTAAATCTGGAAAACCATCTAAGGCCGCCTTTATACTTACAATAAGTTCCGGAGCTGAAGTGGCAAACGAAACCACAGTCATCCCTATTACTATTTTAGGAATATTCAAACGCAATGATAAAGCCACCGCAGATTTTAAAAGCCAACTCCCTCCTAAAATTAAAAGGACCAAACCGGCAATAATAAAAAGTATGTTTTGCATGCTGTTGTTTTTTGACAAATATAACGGAAGTACAAATTTTTTATACCTCTTTAAACTATATTAATTTTTAACTCAATACTGTTCGTGAAAAACAGAAGTTTACTTAAATAATTATACCCCGAAATAGTCGTAAAAATTGTTTTATGGCTTGATTAAAAATCTTCCGCAAATTAATAATGGCTCAGTTTTAAAAAAATGAAAACTATAAAAAAAGCTTTAAAAAACACCAAAACTCCCTTGGTCCGAAACAAAATGCTAAAAAATACCCTACAATAGTTTTAATTTAAAACAATAAACAACTTTTAAACTACGTATTTAAAACACGAATACAGCGATCGTGGTTTCACATTAAAACAAATTTCATTAAAATGATAACATAACCATATGCACTTTTAATAAATCGGATCATACCATTTGGTTAATAGTATTACTATTATATATATTCATCAAACAATCAATTAATAACCTTTAAAACTTTCAACTATGATTATTCTCGCTAAACTATTAGTATTAATGATGCTGTCACTGATCATGACTCTTGCATAAGAAGAAATCATATAGGCCTATAATTATCAAAGACTGCCATACGGCAGTCTTCTTACTTAAAATTTACAGTTATATTTGCATAAAGAATTAAAAATGAAGCAATCTATATTCAAAATTATTGCAAAATTGAATACCCTACTATTACCTTCATTCACTAAAAAGCGATTGGATTTAGCGAAAGCTTCTAAATTTCAATTAGCACTTATTGGTTGGCGTTATTTTGTAACCACCAATGCTCTAGGCTAATATTGTATTAAAGAAGCAACTGCAGCTCCATTTAGCTTTTCTCTTCCGTTAAGAAATCCTAATTCTATTAAAAAATTACATTGCACCACTTCACCACCCAATTCACGTATTAACTCAAGAGCGGCCTTTGCTGTACCTCCAGTAGCCAATACATCATCATGAAGCAATACCCGCTCTCCTGGTAAAATACTGTCTTTGTGTATTTCTAAAGTATCCGTCCCATATTCTAATTCATAGGTTACACTCAACACATCATGCGGCAATTTTCCTGGTTTTCTAATAGGTACAAAACCGGCATTTAATTTAGCTGCTAAAAGCGGTCCAAAGAGAAAACCACGGCTTTCTAGACCGATAACTTTATCTATTTTCTGGGTTTTTACGAATTCATACAGCTCATTTGCTGCTTTATTTAAAATTTCTGGATTACTTAGCAATGTTGTAATATCCTTAAAAACAATGCCTTGCTTCGGAAAATCGTGAATGTCGCGTATATACTTTTTAAAATCCATATTTTTTACTAATTCTTATTTTGCTGTAAAGTTAAAAAGAAATATATTTGCAGCCCGTTAAGGGTGAAAAAATGGCCTCGTGGCGCAACTGAATAGCGCACTTGATTACGGCTCAAGAGGTTACTGGTTTGAATCCAGTCGAGGTCACCACTAAAATCAAAGCTTCCAGGAAATTGGAAGCTTTTTTTATTCGTATACTATCTAGCTTCAAAAAAAATTAATCCCTTTAATAAGGTAAGTCCGTTTTTACAACAAAAGAAAACCCTTACAAAAGACTATTTGCAAGGGTTCTTATCTCTTAATAAGTTTTTATAGCTACTTCCTAAGATGTAACTTTAGACGAGCTCCTGATATTTTTCCTCTTTTCTATCTTCCAAATCATGAGCGACATTATCTTTCACATAGGCAAGGCACTCTGTGAAATTTTTAAATATATGAGTATCTGGCACCAAGTGTGGAATTATATTTACACGCTCCATCATATACCTAGGCTGCTTAAGTACACCGACAAAAAAGACATTAATATTTTCTTTTTTCAAATCTAACAATACATCCTCTAAGGTGTAGAGTCCCGATTGGTCTAGATATTGCATGCGACCCATTCTAATTATTACCGTAGATGCTGTTCTTGGTATTTGGTTCGCTAAATTTTGAAAATCATTAGTAGACCCAAAAAATAGAGGTCCTTTTAGATGTTTGATAAAAATTTCTTCCTTCAAGGATTCAGGAAAGTCTTTTTCATCTGCCCAACCTTTTTCTTTTTTTAAGGTTTTAACATCTGACCGCTCTGCTGTAAGGTCGCCCATTTTTTTCATAAATAGTAAGGACGCTATGATAAGCCCCACACCCACTGCGTACACCAAATTCCATACCGATGATAATACCAATACCACCAACATAATAACAACCTCTGAACTAAATTTAAAAGGTCCTATTTTTGCATCTTTAGGCAAAAAAGGAATTGCTTTCAATCCTTTATAATCCATAACACCTATACCTACGGTTACTAAAATACCTGCTAAAACGGCCGCTGGTATTTGCGATGCTATTGGTCCTAAGGCTAATAAGATAAGTAATAGTAATACTCCAGCAATCATTCCTGATAATTTTGTCTTCCCTCCTGCATTAATATTTACGACGGTACGTATTGTTGCTCCTGCTCCAGGGAGGCCCCCAAAAATAGCAGCTATACTATTTCCTACGCCTTGCCCTATTAATTCTTTATTAGGTTGGTGTTTCGTTTTGGTCATGTTGTCTGCCACTACTGAAGTTAGCAGAGAATCTATAGCTCCCAAAAGAGCAAGAGTCAATGCAGTAAAAATATATGGGGTGATAGCTCCTAACTCAAATTGAGAAAACATATTTAAATTAGGTATTGGAAAACCACCAGGAATCTTTTCTATAGGTCGATAATTAAGACCGAACCCAAACGCCACACTAGACACTACAATTAGGGCGACTAAAGCACTAGGTATCAGTGTTGTTATTTTCTTAAAACCATATATAATGGCGATTGTAGATAAGGCTAGAATTAATTCAAGCCAATTGATATTTTGAAGTGCCCTTGGCAATACTTTTAGCGCACCAATAACACCAGACGCTTCTGTGTTTGCTAATGTTTTTGCTTCTTTAAGTATTTGTTCTTCAGTAACCTCATTAGCTCTATCTATGGTCTCTTGAAAATTTTCTAATACTAAAATACCTTCCCCGGTTTCTTCTTTTAAAATATTACTCAATATAATTTCCTCTGCTTCTGGCTTAAAACCCGCTACAAAAGCTGTATCGTCTTTTGGATAATACCCTATAGACGGTAAAATTTGTGTTACAAGAATTATAACTCCTATGGCGGTCATAAAACCAGAAACCACGGGATAAGGTATATATCTAATATATTTTCCTATGCCCAATAGCCCAAGGCCTATTTGCATTAACCCTGCTAAAAGAAAAACTAGTAAAATGGCCGGAAGTGCTTTCTCTAAATCGCCATCATTCAAGGCTACTATACCAGCAATGACAACCATACTAACAGCAGTCATAGGTGCTGTTGGCCCTGAAATTTGCGTATTTGTACCGCCAAATAGTGCTGCAAAAAAGCTAATAAATATAGCGCCATAGAGTCCTGCACTAGGCCCTAAACCTGAACTTACACCAAATGCTAATGCCAAAGGCAAGGCCACTATTCCTGCCGTAATTCCTCCAAAAAGATCACCCCTAAAATTGGTAAAAAGTTTTTTCATATTGTCATGTGTTTTATCAAATGCATAGTTCATCTAATAAGGAGTACTTCCTAGGACATTCACATTTCCTAAAAATGAAATCCTCATTAAATGAATACTAAAAAAATTATTAAATCATAAATAGCACTACGTAATTTGCTTTGTTTTAAGCATATAAAGATCTTCTTAACCGTGTAGTGCGAGGACAGGTACATCATTGAAATACCCTAACTTGCCCAGAGATGGTCTTACAAAACCAAGGGTTTCCCAAACAGAGGGCTTCTTATCTACATAGCTTATCATATTACTATGTTTAATTTCTACAAAGCAGCTGAGTGCCGCAGACATCTTTACATTGTGAAGCACATTAAAAATATAATCTAGACCGCTCAAATATTTTTCTAGGAGCACTTTGTTATTCTTTTGCTGCGCTGTCATTACTTTATCATCCGTTAAACTCAAAATTTGAACACGAGCATTACTCATTTTGGCAATTTCAACGAGGTATTTAATTTCGGAAATATCAAAATCGGTATTAAAATTAGTCGCTAATACAATTTCTTCTGGCTGATCAAATGTGGCATTTTTAGGAACTATTAGAACTGGACATTTTCGTATAGTCTCTATTATTCCTAAAGTATTGCTACCGTACTTACCTTGTTCCCCATTTGTTTTTCCTTTTGCCCCAACTACAATCATTTCTATTTGAAGACTATACACTAAATTCTTTACCGCATCTAAAAATCTTTCTGATCGTGAGAACACATGAAAACGATGCTTTAAATTTTTATCAATTCCAGAAAGTTGCCCTAATACATCTCCCAACCCTTCTTTTGAAAGATTTTCAGACAATTTATCAAACACATCATCAGGGTCTAAAAGCACATAACTATCCAAACCATACACATCTTTTGCATACGTATTCAAAATATAAAAATCGCATTCCTGATTCTCATAAAGCTTTAAGGCGTATTGTATAGCATTCCAAGAGCTCATTGAAAAATCAGTAGTTAATAGTATTTTCTTTGGCATAACATTTTAGTTTAGAATTAAGACTGTGAAGTATTTCTGATAAATTATCGGTGACAAATGATGTTCTTTCTTTCTGCCCAGCAGCTAAAATTATTGATACCATCACCCCGAATATCACCACTAAAAAAGAATTATTCTTGTACTACCACCTCTGTTTTTACGGGATAAAAAATAAGAGCCAACATGGCTATACCAATCAATATTAAAAAAGCAACTTCTAATTTAGACAAGAGAATAGTCATCCCTAGCGACTTATTAGAAAGTTGTGTCAGCTCTCTACTTTCCTCGAGCTGAATTTTAGCGAGAACATCTAAATTCTGCCCCATATTACCCAACATACGTTCTGTAGCTATTAGATGATTCTCTTCTAAACTACTAGAAGACTGAAATAAATCTGTCTCTAATTTCTTAAGCTTTTGAAACTGATCCTGTAAACCATTAAGAACATTTTTTTCTTTACCAGTAAGCTTGGTGGCTGCAAAAGCTGAAAATAATTCTTCTGCCTTTTGATTTTCGTCTGGGATTGTATTAAAATCTTTTTTACGTATAAACCGTATTTCCTTCGCATGGAAGATGGCATTCAATTTATAAATCAAATTTTGTACAATAACCCTGTCTTTATATACCGAGTTTACTGTGGTCTGAACGGTTGAGAAATGTCTTTTATCCAATCGGTTTGTGCCTAGGACTAATAAGAAAGCTATTCCTAGAATTAATCCAACTTGAACTTTTTGCGCTATTGTAAAATTTTTAAACATATTTTAAACCTTTAGTACTACTTTATATAGAATCAATTGTTTCAAAAGAATCCATCGTATAGCTAAGGTTTAGCCTATCTAATTACATGGATTACAGCATCGAATATTTCATAATACTCGCAATTCTCCCGCACTTAAGGCTTGATTTACGTCTGCCTTAACTACCGCATGACTTCCAAAGAAACGCCCTCCATCTTTACGGCTAATATAGACTTGAGTAACGCCATTTTTCTTCTCTTTTATAGCTGTTACCACCACTAGCTCTCCTTCGGTATTTTTATAATTAGCAATACCTCCTTTTTTAATGATAAAATTTGCTTTAGGAAAATCAATATGCTTGTAGACTTTTGCTTTTGGCTTACCTATTTCAAAAAGATCGCCAACACGCACCTCCACAGAGGTCTCACTTGTATACGTTTGGGCATTCAGAAAACTTACGGAGAATAGAAAAATAATTAGATATTTAATCATAGCTATATATGTATGGATTTAACTTCGTTTGTATTTTTATGGTTTTCACTTTCATAGTGTATCATTGCTCTGTCATGAATGACATCCACACCCTTTTTACTCCTGTGTAAATGCTACAGTGTTAACTACTTATGATATCCTCTTGGCAAAAAGCAAATGGTATGCCTAAAAAAAACGATTAAATATTTATAATCACAAACAGCTGAAAATCAATAAATTAAATAAAATACATACTATATATCATTTATTAAAATCGGGTAATAATTACCCGCATGGGGAATTATTATCTACGTATTATTCTTTTTTGCAGCATATTGATTAGAATAATGCTAAATATTTTATTTAAGAAAATCCAAAGCAATGTTTGTGAGGTTCGTAGAAAAAATTAAATTGTGAAATAATATTTTTTGAAAGTAATGTAAATGAAAAATTATCAGAGGGATATCGATGACATACAATCAATAAATGTTATTCCGAAAATATTGAATGTTATCAGCGAAAGTACCGGTTTAGGATTTGTTGCCGTAGCAAGAGTAACTACAGATAACTGGCTTACTTGTGGAGTCTTAGACAATCTTAATTTTGGTCTTCTCCCGGGAGATGAACTAAAAGTTGAGTCTACCATTTGTCATGAAGTTAGGCAAGCTAAACAACTGGTAGTAATTGACGATGTTGGAACTGATGCTTACTACAGAGACCATCATACTCCAAAAATATATGGCTTCAAGAGTTATATATCAGTTCCTATTTTCAGAAATAATGGCAACTTTTTTGGGACGCTTTGCGCTCTTGATCCTAAGCCAAATAAATTAGACAATTCTAAAGTTGTGGGAATGTTTACGCTTTATGCTGAACTTATTTCTTTTCATTTAGACGCTATAGAGACTTTAAGAGAGAAAAATAAAGAAATTACTACAAAAAATCATCAGCTAGCAACTTATGATTTTGTTTCTAGTCATGACCTTCAAGAACCCTTGCGTAAAATCCAAATGTTTTGTAGTTTAATTCGAGAAAAAGAAACACAAAAACTCACTGAACCTGTCAAAGGCTATTTCAATAAAATTGAAAGCGCTGCCAAAAGAATGCGTCATATTTTAAAAGATTTACTTGAATATTCAGAAGTTAAAGAATTATCAGACCGTTACAAGTTCACTAATTTATCTAAGGTTATTCTTAGAACCAAGGATCGACTGGCCACCGAAATTACAACCTCTAAGGCTACATTGCTTACTGAAGATTTGTATTCTTTAAAAATAATACCTAGTCAGATAGAACAGCTATTTTATTGTTTATTAATGAACTCTATAACCTTTAGAAGCCTAGACCGCAAATTGGTAATAAAAATAGCTAACACTATAGGGAAAGGTCAAGATTTTGGATTTGAAGATCCAGAATCACAAATTACTTATTGTGAAATTATCATTCAAGATAACGGAAAGGGTTTCGATGCAGTACATAACGAGAAAATTTTTGGTATGTTTCAGCAACTAGAGCCTAGTGTAGACGAAAGATCTACAGGTATTGGTCTTGCCATTTCAAAAAGAATTGTTGAAAATCATCAAGGAAAAATCATTGCTTCTGGAGTACGTAATAAAGGGGCAACATTTAAAATTTATCTTCCAATAGAGGAATAAAGGCGCTAAGTATAGCTACAATCACGTCCTAATTCTTAAGGCAACCTCATAAAAAACTCCGGTAAACAAATACGTGTTGATTACCGGAGTCTTCTTATTATAATAGCGTGAGTAATACCTTAGCCCATAGCGCTAAAATAATTTGGAGATGAAGACTGCTTAGATACTAACGCTCTTACAATACTTTCATGCAACAATAATTCATTATTTGTGATAATTACCTTTTCGCTAATTCTTTCCGTTCCTTTATATTGATTTGTCTCCATTTGGTATAGTTTTATGTGTGCTACAAAGATGAACTCTCACTTCGAAGAAGTTGTTATACAATTTCAAGAAATTATTGTATAATATTAGGATTATTAAAACCAAATTAGTCAGGCTGCACCATAAATTCTAGTACTGGTCATTTCATGAACAACAAGAAACCTCCAATACACCCTCAAAAGAATTCTATTAACAACAATTAGAACTCTCCTGTTATAAATTCTGTTAGCTTAGAGCTGCTTTAGGATAACCGCTAAAGCATTTTTACACACACCTTTAATACCACACACAGATTGAAGCATACCGCATTAGTAAAATTATTTCTAGCCTTACCTATTACCTTATTTATTCTTCTATTTGGAACTAATACCCGCACTATTGTGCCCTACTCCACAACAGAAGAAATAAATTCAAACACACGAATTGACAACCTTAGCCCTTTTCCTGATAGTGACGGAGACGGACTCACAGATGACATTGATGAGGATGATGACAATGATGGTATTCCCGATCTTTTTGAAGACGGTTGTGAAGTAAGCACCGGATTTGGAACGCCTCCTCCTAGTCTAGGGTCAACAAACTATGTAACTTCTATCTACACCAACTATAGCGGCTTTTGGTCCTCATCTGTGGGAGCCCTGAACACGACATCTTATGATAATGTCTCTGAACTTTTAGCGTTTACTGTAGGTAGCCAAACCTATGCTACAGGCGTTGGAGCCACTGCTATGATAGATACAGATAGTAATGGGTTTTATGATAATGTAGACACGGATGGAGATACCGTAGGAGATTTAACGGTAGTAGAAACTTCGTGGACCGCATTAAGACCCGTGACCAGTATTACATCTGGCGTACGATTAGAAGGTAGAGCCATAGATGGCAATACTTCAAATGCCGTAGGACCACAGCTCACCTCTGGCGGAATACCCTTTAATCCGTACCTATATCAAGGAGAAAGAGGTCTTGATATGGGGTATGCTATTGCAAATATTGACAATGCCTGGTATTTCAGTCTAGGAGGAACAAACACAGCTGCTTATGGAGATGGTGAGATGGATATTCTACTCACCCAAGGCGCACAATTAGGGAGTGGTTTGAACTATAACAGACTGCACTTACTAGATGAAGATGGAAATTATCTAGGTAATGGTGTTGAAGTTAATTGGAATGATACACCTGTAGTAGGAAACTCTAATGTAGATCAATACAATGCCAATGATTCGTCTAGTGGTAGAAATCAAAAAAAGAATATTCGCCTTGCTGCAGTTGAATTATCTGAATTTGGACTTACCGCTGCCGAAAGAGCTAAAGCAATAATATTTCGACTTGAAATTTCCGCGAATGCAGATCCTATATTTTTTGTAGTAAATGATAAAAGTTTTTACACCGGTTGTACTCCTTTAGATTCTGATGGCGATGGGATACCAAACAGTTTAGATTTGGATAGTGATAACGATGGCATATATGATGGTATTGAAGCTGGTCACGGAAAAACACTTGTTGACGGACAAGTAACCGGATCTGTGGGTACGGATGGTATACCCGATAGCGTACAGGCTACAGGACAATTTGACAATGGTACAATAAATTATCAAATTAATGATTCTGATACGGATAACACTTTTGATTTTTTATCTTCTGATAGTGATGCTGATGGATGTACTGATGTTATAGAAGCTGGTTTTCTAGATCCCGACAACGATGCTATACTAGGCAATTCTCCAGTATCTATAGACTCCTGGGGGGTAATTATTAATCAAGGCGGATATACTGGTACAAAAGATGGAAATACAAATGCTGTCCCCGACTACCAAGAAGCTAGTGCAGCACCAACTATTACTATGGAACCACAAGACACCATTATTTTTGATGGAAATTCTGGCTCTATTTCTGTTACAGCCTCAAATACCGCACAATATCAGTGGCAAATAAGTACGGATGGAGGAACAAGTTTTTCTGATATTATCGATTTTGCAAGCTATACAGGAATTCAAACAGCTACTCTGACCATTCATAATGCAAATATGGAATTTAACGGCTTGGAATTTCGAGTAATACTTTCAAATGAAGGGTATGCATGCTCCTCTCCTATTATTTCCGAAAGTGTAGTATTAGATATCAAAATAAAAACAATGATTACCAATCGGAAAATAACATACCGAATTCATAAAGCATAAGATTGCAATTGCTTTAAGAGCATTTTTAAAGTTCATATCTAATTGTACAAAAAAACGCTACTTAATTTAATAACCTATTCCAAAGGTTTTAATAAAACAGAGATAACCTACGCTTATCATTAGCGTTATACTTTAGCATTTCATATAAGATAGTATACCGTTCTGATGGAAGACACACTTTCGATAATTATAAGTACTTACAATTCTGAAAAATGGTTGCAAAAAGTACTTTGGGGTTATAACGTTCAAACCTATAAACAGTTTGAAATTATTATTGCCGATGACGGCTCTACTCCCGCCACAAAACAATTAATTAATGAGATTCAAAAAGATGTCTTTTACAACATACAACATGTATGGCACGAAGACAATGGCTTCCAAAAATGTAAAATTTTAAATAAGGCTATTAGAGCTTGCAATTTTGATTACATCCTGATGACGGATGGTGACTGCATACCTCGAAAAGATTTTGTACAGGTCCACTATGTAAATAGAAAAAAAGGGTTCTTCTTATCTGGCGGATACAGTAAGCTTCCACTGTCCATATCAGAAGAAATTACCCAAAAGGATATTGAAGCGCAAAATTGCTTTGATATAAAATGGTTAAAGCAAAATGGATTGCCTAAAAAATTTAAAAAGAAAAAACTGATTGCAGATTCTGAAAAAGCAGCCTTTTTAAATAAAATTACAACGACGAAAGCATCTTGGAATGGTCATAATTCATCTGGTTGGAAAAAGGATATTCTTGCCGTTAATGGATTTGATGAACGAATGCAATACGGTGGCGAAGATAGGGAAATGGGTCACCGTTTATTTTTCAAAGGAATCAAAGGAATACAAATTAGATATAGTGCCGTCTGCGTACATTTAGATCACGAAAGAAGCTACAAAAACGATGCTATACTCGCCATAAATAAGAAAATACGTAAGGAAACTAAATTTACTAAAAGTATCTGGACACCCTATGGGATTATGAAGTAGAAGTACTTAAGGCAGTAAAACATCTATTTTACAATTTGACAAGGGGCTTTTAATCACTTTACAAGGCGCATTTCTAATAAGCGACTCTTGAGAATAAAAAAAGAAGAGAAATTCAATTTTACCTTTTTCCAATACCACTTTGGCCGTTGAATTTAGCGACCACATTGTTTACTTTAACATTTTTATCCGTATCCCACTTCCAAGCAATTCTATTCGGAAGATTCCCTACTCTGATCCATTTAGACCAATAACCGCCAGGAGTATCAAACTCATCAATGGCCCTCCATTTTATGATCCAGTGATCAACAGAGTTTGACGTTTTTGTTACCTGCTACATCAACAAAATAGACCTGACTATTAAACAAATGACTTTTCTTGTCTAACATTATATTACCCATTTTATTAAGTTTTTTGTTTTATTTAGCGAAATTTATATAATAATTGATAATTTAACCTCCCCAATATTGCTATTTCGCCATTACCCGTGATATAACATATAAAAGTTTTTATTATGAAATTAACCTATAAACAGACGGAAAACAGGCCTGAGAATTCATTTCTAGCAAGACAAGATCGATTGCCGTGTATTGAACAAAATTGGCATTTTCATAAGGAATTAGAATTAATTTATTTTATTAAAAGTACAGGTACAAGGTATGTTGGCAATTCTATAGGCAATTTTGCTCCGGGCGAGCTATACCTTATAGGAAGCAATGTTCCTCATCTGTTTAAAAATCACAAAGAGTATTATGCTGATAATTTAGAAGATGAAGCTGTAGATCTTGTGGTTATCAAATTTGTCCCTGATTTCTTAGGTGAAAACTTTTTAGATTTAGCTGAATCAAAAAAAATACAGCTACTCTTTCAGCGTGCAAACATGGGGTTACAATTTTCTAAAGCGGTAACCTATTTAGTACACAATTATATTTTAGGCTTATTAGGAAATAAAGGGCTTTCAAGAATAATTGGCTTATTGAATATTTTAGACATTCTCTCTGTAGGTGAAAATTACAAAACCTTGTGCTCAGAGGTAATTACAAATACCTATAGTAAAAATGAAAAAGATCGCATGGGCAGAGTGGTCACTTTTTTAACCGAAAATTTTGACAAAAAAATTGAATTGGATGAAGTAGCCGCTATTGCTTATATGACACCCAATGCTTTTTGTCGTTACTTTAAAAAAAGAACTCATAAATCCTTTACGCAATATTTAAACGAAATTAGGTTACGTCATGCCTGTAAACTTTTAATTGAAGGAGAAATGCAAATAGCCACCGTATGCTACCAGTCTGGCTTTAATACCCTCACAAATTTTAATAGACAGTTTAAAACGCTCATGAAAGTTACTCCTTCAGAATACATGGAAAAATATAATGAAACTTTAGGACCACGATAGTAATTATCATCAATAATTTCTAATTAAATACCTCAATATTGCATAAGGTAAAATAATGCTAATTTAAGATAGTGGTTAGGCATTAAAAGCGGTAACCTCTTGCTATTTTTGATTTCTAACCAAATTCGTTTAAACACAAACTATGACGGCATTAATTACCCTAATACTTTGTATTACGCTATTAATTGTAGCTATCACTATTTTTAAGATTCACCCAATACCTGCATTACTTTTTTTTGGCTTACTATTAGGACTTACTACTGGTGGTACCGTAAGTACCGTAACCGAAAGCTTATTAAATGGTTTTGGAAATACATTGAAATGGATAGGCCTCATCATATTTTTTGGTGCATTCTTGGGTGAAATACTGTCCGAATCTGGTGGAGCCGAAATAATTGCGAATACAATTATTAAAGTATTTGGCGTGAAATTTTTGCCGTTAAGTATGGCTTTCATTGGTTTTCTTATTGGTATTCCTGTATTTATGGATGTTGCTTACTTAACTTTATTACCAACATTACAGGTTTTATCTAAAAAATCTGGTCACTCCATATTGGTTCTAGGCCTCTCATTAGCTATGAGTTTAACCGTGGCACATGCGCTTATACCTCCTACCCCAGGTCCGCTAGCTGTAGCCGCACTTTTAGAAGTTAATGTAGGTGACATTATTCCCTTAAATATGTTAATTGCAATTTTTGCTATCGGTGGTGGCTTAATCTGGCTCCAATGGAATAAGACCTTTTTACAAAGAACAAAAACTCAAGAAACCATCCAAATTAGCGCCGAAAAGAAGCAGCTTAAAGGCTTTAAAAAGATATTGCCTTTTGTAGCACTTTTATTACCCCTAGCACTTATGTCTATTGGCGCCATTTACTCTTCAGACAACCAAATAATAGCTTTCATTAAAAATCCTATTTGGGCACTCTCCCTAGGAATTTTATGTGCATTACCACTGATATCAACATTAGATTTTAGTAAAACTATACATCATTATTTTCAGAATGCTGCGTCAAAAACAGCTTTAGTAATTCTTATTACTGGCACAGGTGGGGCTTTCGGGCAAGTTATCAAAGACACTGAAATAGTAAATGCACTGTTTTCTGATGTTCATGCCACTGGGGTAATGGTTATTATAATTCCTTTTCTTCTAAGTATGCTATTTACGACGGTAACTGGCTCTATAACGGTTTCTCTGATTACTACAGCATCTATAGTAGCTCCATTAATTGCCAATGGAATGTTAGACCCCAAATTTACCACTGCTGCTATATGTGCTGGTTCCTTGGGGGTAATTCATGTAAATAGTAGCTTCTTTTGGCTGTTTAAAGAAGTACACGATATATCCGTGAGTAAACTTCTAAAATCTTTTAGTGTTCTTTCTTTGCTGACATCCTTATCTGGAGGAGTTATTGTTTTAGCTACGTATTATATCAAAGAATTACTCTAAACTCTCATCAAATAGCTTCTGAAGGGTTAAAATAATGCCTACTTGGGGTAAAATCATTGAATTAAAGCTAGGTATAATCAATTTTCTTTGTAGCAGTATGATAGGAGTTTGTTTTCAAAACACTACTTTAATTCCTATACATCTAAAAAAAGAACATATGAATGATTACACCTTAGCAATAACCTTAGTCCTATTTGCAAGTTTCTTTCAAGGAACTTTCGGATTAGGCATGAAAAATATTGCTCCATTAAAATGGGAAGCTTGGTGGTTAATTCAGTCTTTAGTAGCTATGATTATTGTTCCGGTAGCTTGGGCATTATTTGTAATTCCGGATCTTTTTCAAGTAATTCAAGAAACGCCATCCTACACTTTATTTATTGCCGCTTTTTATGGATTACTTTGGGGCATAGGTGGTATCTTATTTGGCATTAGTGTAGAAAAAACGGGAATATCAATCACCTATGGGATAGTGATGGGGCTTGCCGCATCTGTTGGAAGTATGATTCCGCTGTTCCAAATAGAAGGGGCTTTTGAGCAACCATCTTTCCCCATAATTCTAACTGGAGTAATTCTTCTTCTAATTGGCGTTGGGATAACTGCGGTAGCGGGCGTAAAAAGAGATCAATTAAATACAAAAAATTCATCTAGCAACAAGTCTATTAAAATTGGAGTACTCATTGCGGTAACCTCTGGTATTCTTTCCGCCTCCTTAAATGTTGGTTTTATAAAAGCAGGGCCTGTTTCATCTTTAGCCATTGAAAGTTATAGTGCCTCTACGCAAAATGCAAGTTTAGCTTCGTGGGTAGTGGTACTCATAGGCGGGTTTATCATGAACGGTGGCTATGCTTTATTTCTATTGATAAAAAATAATTCTTGGAGTTCTTATAAAGTAAAAAATAGTAAAAAAGCATATTTCTGGGCAGTTCTAACGGGTATTTTCTGGTTTGCCGCCTTGGGAGTATATGGACAAGGCGCAGCATTGATGGGCAATTTAGGTCCTGTAATAGGCTGGCCTATACTCTTAGGGCTAGCATTAATCATTAGTAACATTTGGGCTTATCGTGCAGGAGAATGGAATAATGCACGAAAACCTTTCAAAATTCTACTAGGAGGGCTCGCCGTTTTAATTAGTGCCATTTGCCTATTAGGATATGCCAATTATTAGCTTCTATAAACAATTAACTAACCATTAATTTCTTGTTCCCAAATCACAAGAAAATTTATAAAAAATAGGATTAAGCATGAAAATTAAAACTATAGAACCTTTCGTAATTAGCCATAAGCTAGATACACCTTTCTATTTCTCGCAATGGCAATACGACACGCGAAAAATTTGCTTAGTCAAAATTACCTTAGACGACGGAACTTATGGTTGGGGAGAAGGTTATGGTCCTGCCAATGTTATTAAGGCCGGAATCGAATTTTTTACTCCTTTTCTAATTGGAAAAACTGCATTAGAAAATGAAGTGCTTTGGGAGGAAATGTACCGCAGATCTATGGATTATGCTAGAAGTGGTTCCCTACAAGCTTCCTTAAGTGCCATTGATGTGGCTTTATGGGATTTGAAAGGAAAACTACTGAATCAGCCTGTATCCGTACTTTTAGGTGGTTTAAAGAATCCAATCATAGAGCCTTATGCTACTGGATTGTATTTTACAAGAGTAGAAAATTTAGAACAATCATTAATAGAAGAAGCCTTACTTTATAAATCTCAAGGGTTTAAAGCGATAAAAATGAAGGTAGGCTTAAGCCTTAAAGAAGATATCAAATATGTAGCAGCAATACGCAAAGCTATTGGATCTGACATTCGATTAATGATTGATTCTAACCATGCCTATTCGTATAAAGAGGCCATTGAATTGGCTCGAAAAGTAGAACAATATGACATCTCCTGGTTTGAAGAGCCTGTTTCGCCTGAAGATTACAAAGGGTATAAAAAACTAAGGGAAAATACGACAATACCTATTGCCGGAGGAGAATGCGAATATCTAAAATTTGGTTTTAAACGCTTACTAGAAAATGAATGTATTGATATTGCACAGCCAGATATTTGTGCTGCGGGCGGACTCACAGAAGCCAAGAAAATTGCTACTATAGTGCAAGCGTTTCATAAAGATGTGGTGCCGCATACTTGGGGTACTTGGATTGCTATAAGTGCAGCTGCTCATTTTATCGGTAATTTGGATAAAAATCCAGGTAGGATGTATAATGACCTTCCAACCATGGAATTAGATAGAACAGAAAATGCATTAAGAGACATTGTTACGCAAGGCCAAATAAACGTGATTAATGGTCAATTTTGCGTCCCTACAACTCCTGGATTAGGGGTAGATGTAGACATGAATAAATTAAAAGAATATCTGGATAAAGAAACACCTCGAAATGAACACAACTTTGAAATTCGGTCATAAAAAATTATATATAAACGGAGCTTTAAGAGATGCTTCTAACGGGGCAACCTTTAATGTGGTATGCCCCGCAGATGAGCAAGTTATTGCCACACTAGCTTGGGCAACCGAAGAAGATACCCAATTAGCTTTAACTAGTGCTCAAGAAGGATTTGAATATTGGTCTGCATTACCCCTTGAAAAACGCATTGAATGGATTGATAAACTACGAAATAAACTCCTTGAAAAAAGCGATTTGTTACGCGAAGCTATAATGTATGAAATGGGTAAAACTTGGGAAGGAAGCCTAGAAGACCTTACAAGTATCACCAATTCCCTTTCTTACTATGCGGAAGAAATTCTAAAACGTAAAGATATCAGCATTGCTGACAAGGAGGGTACACACGAGCATTATATCAAATCGCAGCCTTTAGGAGTAGCAGTAGCTTTTTTGGCCTATAATTTTCCGTTATTAAATTTAGGATTTAAGCTAGGGCCTGCACTTGCTGCTGGATGTAGTATAATTTTAAAGCCTTCTGAATTCTCTCCTTTATCGGCCTATATAATTGGCGAACTATGTCATGAAATAAATTTCCCTAAAGGAGTTATAACAATTGTTAGTGGAGATGTAACAGCCGTTGGTATTCCGCTTTGCGAAAGCAAAATTCCTCGTTTAATTACGATGATAGGAGCTACAGAAACAGCGCAAAAATTAATTGCTCAAAGTAGCAAAACATCTATTAAGAGATACAGTATGGAATGTGGCGGGAATGCTCCATTTATTGTTTTTGATGATGCTGATTTAGAGCTAGCAATAACTATTGGTGCTGCACTTAAAACCGGAAATACAGGACAAATTTGCGTAGCTCCTAATCGTTTTTTTATCCATGAAGCCGTGATTGATGCATTCACGGAAGGAATAGTTCATAAATTTAAAAATACAAAAATTGGTTTTGGCAGGGAAAATAAACCTGATATGGGACCTTTAGCGAATAAGCAGTCTGTTTTAAAAGTAAACGCTATTATTAAAGAGGCCCTAAACCAAGGAGGAAAATTAATATACGGAGGAAATGCCATAGACCGAAAAGGTTATTACTTTGAACCTACCGTTATTCGCCTAGAAAATAATAATGCTGCTATTTTACAAGAAGAAATTTTTGGACCAGTAGCTACCATTGTACCATTTAGCACAAAAGAAGAAGTACTCACATTAGCGAATAATACCGATGCCGGTTTAGCCTCCTATGTTTTCTCTAATGATGCCGCGACTTTAACTTATTTTGCAGACCAATTAGAATTTGGAGAAGTACAGCTAAACGGGGTAAAATATGATATTTACTTACCACATGGTGGTATCAAAAATAGTGGAATTGGAGTAGATTGTTCTACTTTTGCTTTAGACGATTATTTAATAAAGAAAAGAGTAACCAAAGCTTTAGTTTAAATGAAAGTACGCGAATATTTTATCAGTTGTGATTGGGGAACCTCTAATTTTAGACTACGAGTTGTTGCCACTTCAAACCTAAAAATTATAGCAGAGCACAAAACAAATCAAGGGATAAAAACTTTATTCGAACAGTATACAGCACAAAAAACAAAAAAACAAAGCGCTTTTTTCGCGGAATATCTAACTTCTCAAATTTCGCAACTCCCCGAAGAACATCGAAATCATATGGTAGTTACCGCAGGGATGGCTTCTTCCAATATTGGCCTTTTTGAAATGGAATACGCTAATTTTCCACTTCAAGCTAATGGCGATAATTTAAAGTGGAAGTATTTAAAAGTCAATACCCATTTAGAAGTTCTGTTAATATCTGGAGCAAAGACCGAAACAGGAATGATGCGCGGAGAAGAAATACAAGCTATAGGTCTAAACGACCAATTAGCCTCCTATAACGAGGGCATCTTATTATTACCAGGAACCCATAGTAAACATTTGGCTTATCACAATGCTACGTTTATCGACTTGAAAAATTTCATGACCGGAGAACTGTTTGAAGTGCTTTCGCAAAAAAGTATACTCTCTAATTCTATTGAAGTGAAAAGTACAAAATTTGAAGCAGAACCATTTATTGAGGGAGTAACTCTTGGTTTAAAAGGATTACTTAGTACTAGTTTATTTTCGGTGAGAGCCAGACATATTCTTCAAAATAAAGCTAAAGAAAGTAACTATTATTTTTTAAGTGGTTTGCTTATTGGTGATGAAATAAAATATTTAAAAAATACGGATAAAACCATCTTCCTAGCTGCTCCTGATCCCGTATATAGCCTATACAAAATAGCACTAAATCAAATCATAGCAAAGGATAATTTAATCTTATTAGATGGCGCTTCTCTAGAAAGAGCCCTTTTAATGGGTCAGAAAAAAATACTACAGCATTATGACAACTAGTTCAACATTTTCTTGGGAAGCTTATTACAAAGCTCCAATCGTAGGTATTATTAGAGGTGAAACTTTAGAGACCGTTAGAGAAATAGCTAAAGCTTATATAGAGGCCGAATTATTTACCATTGAAATTACGATGAACACAGCAGGTGTCGCTGAAATTATTGCAATGCTAAGAACAGAATTCCCTAGTCTAAATGTAGGTGCCGGTACCGTGTGCACTTTAGAAGATTACTCGGTTGCCGTAAGCGCAGGTGCTCAATTTATTGTGACACCTATCATAGACGAATTGGTGATCAAAAAAGCCGTTGCAGATGCTATACCTATATTTCCTGGAGCTTATACGCCTACGGAAATCTACAAAGCATGGTCTCTGGGTGCCTCTGCAGTTAAAATTTTCCCTGCTACTCAACTAGGGCCTACCTATATTAAAGATGTATTAGCACCGTTAAACACTATAAAACTACTACCTACAGGTGGTGTAAATAAAGAAAACATAAAAACGTTCTTTTCCGCTGGCGCTATTGGTGCTGGTATGGGGAGTTCTTTATTAAACAAACAGCTTATTAAAGATAAAAACTTCAAAGAGCTAACCACCTACTTCAAAAGTATAAAATCTGAAATTGTAGATTTTATAATCTAGCAAGAACAGTTAATCCTAAAAAGGCGCTGTAGCCAAAATAAGTTAAGCACTAATAATTTCTAGTATGAACTATAAATTTAGCCACATCGGCATACCTACAAGTGAAGAAAAAGAATGGGATGGTTTTTACGAACCTGGAAAAATTCATTATACCAAATTTGACAAAGATGAATATCAAATTGAATGGGTAAAGTTTGACGCCGATAGCCCTATGCCAGAATTAGTACGTACCATTCCACACGTAGCGCATGTAGTTGCCAATATGGAAGATGCTTTACAAGGCAAAGATATTTTAGTTGATATTTTTTCTCCTGGTGAAGGCGTGCGTGTAGCATTTATAAAACACAACGGTGCTCCTGTAGAGTTTATGGAAGTTGAATCTCAAATTTAACCTTCAAATATCTATTTATACACTTCTCATAGTTCAATATGGATAATATAGTGCTATAACCGGATAAAATCAGCTACCCTTTTTCTTTTAGTTTTCTATTATTTTGTAATTATTCTATGAATTTATTGTTATTTCATCAATAAATAAGAATTATAATTAATAATTTGAAAATGAGAATCCTCTTTATACTTCTTTCGATTGGCTTACATCATATAAGCGCTGCACAAGAGCAACCCAATATTATCTTCTTATTTGCTGATGATGCAGGTTATGCCGACTTTGGTTTTCAAGGTAGTACCGAAATGAAAACGCCTAACCTAGATAAATTAGCCCAACAAGGGGTTACTTTTACGCAAGGTTATGTTACCGATGCTACCTGCGGCCCTTCTAGAGCGGGTTTAATCACAGGAAAATACCAACAACGTTTTGGTTATGAAGAAATAAATGTGCCAGGATATATGAGTGAAAATTCAAAATTTCTGGCCGATGATATGGGCTTACCTCTAGATCAAGTAACCATTGCCGATTATCTAAAAACATTAGGTTATAAAACAGCCATGTACGGTAAATGGCATTTGGGTGATGCGGACCGTTTTCACCCAACTAAAAGAGGGTTTGATGAGTTTTATGGTTTTAGGGGCGGGGCGCGCAGCTATTTTGGCTACGAGGAAGCTTCTAGCGCTCATCATGACACCAAAATGGAAAGAGGTTTTGGCAACTTTGAAGAACCTCAACGATATGTTACGGATGCTTTAGCAGATGAAGCCATCGCCTTTATGCGTAAAAATAAGAAAAATCCATTCTTCATCTACTTGGCCTTTAACGCCGTGCATACTCCTATGGAAGCCACCGAAGAAGATATGAATGCCTTTCCTGATTTAACTGGCAAGCGTAAAGAGCTAGCCGCAATGACGTTAGCCTTAGATAGAGCATGTGGGAAGGTTTTAAATAAACTAAAAGAGCTAGGTTTAGACAAAAACACCATCGTTGTATTTTCTAATGATAATGGGGGACCAACAGATAAAAATGCCTCGTTAAACCTACCTCTCAGCGGTACAAAATCAAATCATTTAGAAGGTGGTATTAGAGTGCCATTCGTAATGCGTTGGCCAAAAACTATAAAAAAAGGAAGCCAGTATAATTACCCCATAAGCACTTTAGATTTACTCCCTACATTTTATGTCGCTGCGGGCGGTAACAGTCATGACTTAACAGATGTTGATGGTGTAGACCTTATCCCCTATCTTCAAGGAACAAATAAAAGTAGACCCCACCAGACACTTTTCTGGAAAAAAGAAGTTCGCTTAGCGTATAGAGAAGGCGACTGGAAACTGATTCGGTTTGCAGATAGACCTGCTGAACTTTATGATTTATCTACAGATATAGGAGAGCAAAATGATTTAGCTACGACACATCCCGAACGTGTTAAAACCATGTTTAAAAAAATGTTTGAATGGGAATCTACTTTAGAACGCCCTTTATGGATGCTAAAGAGAAGTTTTGAAAATTATGATATAGAGCGTATGGATCGGTACCGCACTCCTGAACTCATAAAAAATGAGATTCCTTCACTTTTAAAAGACTAATACTCAACTAAACGTTTCCAGATGAACATGAAAAGGATACCATTACTTGCCCTAATAGGAATATTACTAATTTCTTGCGCTCCAGATGCAAAAAAAACTGTCGCAGCAAACGCCAGCTCACCATCTGCCAGTTACACCCTAGATGCTGGTAAGGGCATTTTAAATAATGTTCATAGTCCGCATGTAAAATTTAAAAGTATCGATTTTGGAGAATGCCAATGGACGGAAGGTTTTTGGGCAGATAAATTTAAAACAGCCGAAACCAAAATGATTCCTTACATGAGGAGCTTACTAACGGGCGACAAGGGTCATGCGCTGAATAATTTTAAAATAGCTGCGGGGTTACAAGAGGGCAAACATAAGGGTATGCATTGGCATGATGGTGATTTCTATAAATTCATGGAAGCTATCATGTATGTATACGGACAAAACAAAGATGAAAAATTGCGAGCTGAAATTGATGACTACATAACCATCATCGGCAAAGCACAAAGAGAAAACGGCTATTTACAAACACAAATACAGCTCTTTGATGATAGAGAACCTTATAAAAACAGAAAATTTCATGAGATGTATAATTCTGGTCATTTACTAACCAGTGCCTGTATTCATTACCGAATCACCGGACAAACCAACTTTTTAGACATTGCAATTAAGCATGCCGATCTTATGTATTCTTTGTTCATGACAGACAAGGAGCGCTATGGACGCTTTGGTTTTAACCAAACCCAAATTATGGGATTAGTGGAATTATATAGAACTACCAAAAACAAAAATTACTTAGATTTAGCGGAGCAATTCATAAATAACCGAGGTGCATATGAAGTAGAAGAAACGCCAGAAACCAAAGGGTATCCTATTGGTGATATGGTGCAAGAGCGCACTCCATTACGAGAATCTAACGAAGCAGTTGGCCATGCTGTACTTGCTTTATACTATTATGCGGGCGCTGCCGATGTATATGCAGAAACGGGCGAACAAGCCTTGATTGATGCTTTAGATACACTTTGGATGAATGTAGCTTTAAAGAAAATGTATCTTACCGGTGCTGTGGGGCAAGCACATTATGGAGCATCAACCAATAAAGATAAAATTGAAGAAGGTTTTATTAATGAATACATGATGCCCAATACCACCGCCTACAATGAGACCTGCGCTAACATCTGCAACTCAATGTTCAGTTATAGAATGTTAGGTCTCCATGGAGAAGCAAAATATGCTGATGTTATGGAAACTGTATTATATAATAGCGCATTGTCTGGAATTAACATAGCGGGTGATCGATATTATTATGCAAACCCACTGCGTACCGTACATGGCGCAAGAGATTATGATAAAATGAACACAGAATTCCCTACTAGACAGGAGTATCTGGAGTGTTTCTGCTGCCCTCCTAACCTCGTGCGCACCATTGCTCAAGTATCTGGATGGGCCTACAGTAAATCTGAAAATGGCATTGCTGTTAATTTATATGGTGGCAATAATTTAGTAACAACCTTAAATGATGGTTCAGCTCTTAAACTAAAACAAGAAACAAAATACCCTTGGGAGGGCGATATCGCAATTTCTATTGAAGCCTGTAAAGACGAACCCTTTGATATTCTATTGAGAATTCCTGAATGGGCAGTAGGCTCAAAAATTACAATTAATGATGAGGAGGCCAAAATAGAAACTACTCCAGGAACATATGCTACCATAAATCAACCCTGGAAGAAAGGGGATGTTATTCGCTTAACTATACCATTAGACATTAATTTAATCGAAGGTCATAGTCGTATTGAAGAAGTAAGAAATCAAGTAGCCATAAAAAGAGGGCCGGTAGTGTATTGTTTAGAATCTGTAGATTTACCAGAAGACACGAGTATTTTAGAAGCCTATATCAAAGGAGATACCAAAAATTTAAAATCAGCGTATCATCCTGAATTCTTGGGAGGTGTTGCCACAATTTCCGGAGAGGTATTACTTAGAAAAGAAACTGCGAATAGTACGGCAATGTACCAAAAAGTAAATCAACCAGAATGGAACACTTTTAAAACTACGTTTATTCCCTATTTCACCTGGTCTAATAGAAGTAATGAAGAAACAGAAATGTCTGTTTTTCTACCCGTTATTTGGGAATAAAACACTTAGAATTACTACACCAAAAGCCTATAATTTATGAATTCATATAAAAAAAACGCTTACATCTACGCACTCATTGTTGCCATGGGGGGCTTTGTTTTTGGTTTAGATGCAGCCTTAATATCGGGTACCGTAAAATTCATTTCGCAAGAATTTGCGTTGAATGATCTGCAATTAGGAATGGTCGTAGGCGCCCCAGCACTTGGTGTATTATTGGCTTTATTCTTTGCAGGGTATGCCTGTAACAAATATGGAAGACGAAAAACCTTGCAAATAGTGGCTGCCCTCTATGTGCTCTCGGCTATCGGATCTGCCTTTTCTCCTAACTATATAAGCCTATTAGCTTTTAGATTCTTAGGTGGTTTAGCCTTTACATCAATCTCATTAGCTGCTATGTATATTGGGGAAATAGCACCTCCTAAATTGCGAGGAAAGCTAGTTACCATGATCCAAATTAATATTGTAATAGGATTATCTGGAGCTTATTTCATTAATTATTTGATACTACAATTAGGGGTCTCCGATACAGCCTGGATACAAGAGCTAAATTTTAATGAAAACACTTGGCGATGGATGTTGGGCTCCGAAATCTTACCGGCTATCGCTTGGTTTATACTTTTATTCTTTGTTCCTCGGAGTCCTGCTTGGCTATTTTATAATGGAAAACAAGAGGACGCTAGATTAACCTTGCTGAAACTTTTGCCTGAAGACAAGGTAAACGAACAGCTTCTTGATATGGAGACAAGCATGAAAAGCAGTAATGACAACCGTTCTGTGGTCTCACAGCTAAAAGAAATCTTTAGTAAAAATTATAGAGTAACTTTTATCATTGCATTTACTTTAGCAATTGCACAACAGACCTCTGGTATCAATGCTATTTTGTTTTATGCGCCAACAGTTTTTGAACAGATAGGCATAGGAACTGATGCTGCTTTCATGCAAGCTATTTGGACAGGACTAACTGGCTTACTATTTACCCTATTAGGCTTACTATTAGTAGATAAGATAGGAAGACGCCCCATGATTATTGGCGGAATGGTATGGGTTGTTATAAGTTTGGGCATTGCCTATGCAGGTTTTAAAACGGCTACTTACACCCTCACAAAAGAGGCCATCACAGAAATGACCCAAATACCAAATGTTGAACGGTTGCATAGCATGATTGATATTGAATATGATAGTGATATTGATTTAAAAGAGGCATTAATTAAATCATTAGGAGAAAAAGATGCCCGTGAACATTCTAGCTTACTAATCCAGAAATCTGCCACTATAAATGCTGTTTTAGTATTGGTTGGTATTCTAAGTTTTATTGCGGCCTTTCATTTCTCTATAGGGCCCGTGATGTGGGTTTTATTTTCAGAAATTTTTCCAATTTCATTACGCGGTATTGCCATCCCATTTTTTACTTTGATCACGAGTACAGCTAGCTGGTTAATTCAAATGATGTTCCCTACACAATTGGCAACATTCGGGATTAGTAATACGCTACTTTTCTATGCAGCAACAGTGTTCCTAGGCATGCTTATTCTTTACCGCTATTTAATTGAAACCAAGAACTTAACTATCGAAGAAATTCAACTTAAACTACAAAATAAATAAACGTTCAAAAAATTAATAATGAAATCTTTTACACTATACCCACTAGTAGTTCTTGCCCTTTTGCTACTACATACAACAGCGAGTTCTGCTCAAAAAAAACAAATAAAAACACTTACATCTACATCTAAAATACATCCATTTTCAGATCCCACAAATGAAGGAAATTGGATTTTAAATGAAGAGATCAGCGATGAATTTGAAGGTACTGAAATTGACACTACCAAATGGTTTGTAGAAGGCCAGAATGGAGATTACTATATTTGGAAAGGGAGAGCTCCTTCTCAATTTGCACCCCACAACGTCATCGTAGAAGACGGTGTTCTTAAATTGCGTACCCAATGGGAACCTGATTATCCTTTTGCGAAGGAAAACTATGCAGATGGCAGTAACAATGATACCTATGGCGTTTTTGAAGGCGAACCGCTACCTGTTACCACGGCTGGTGTAGTGGGTAAGAAACGTTTCTTAAATGGCTATATGGAAGTAAAATCCAAACAAGGAAATGCTGCAATTACAGGAGCTTTTTGGGCTATTGGCTATGAACAAGAGTTAGATGTCTATGAATTAATGGGGAATCCAAAAATAGACGGAAATATAAAAGCTAATTCCTATTTAGCAACCGCTCATGATTGGAGCCCACCCGCAGTAAGACCTACTAAAGTTTTTAATCACGTAGAAAGCTTGCCCTTTAGAACAGCAGACGATTTTCATGTTTATGGTGCGGAATGGGGAAAAGACTTTCTAAAATTATTCATAGATGGTAAAATGGTTCATCATTTTACCCAAGATCAAGTAGGAACAGATTGGGTATTGAACAATCCCATGGAAATATGGTTAGATTCTGAAATTTTCAAATGGTTAGGGCTTCCTCATAAAGAGGAGCTTCCTGTAGATTTTGAGATTGAATACATGCGTGTATGGCAAAAGCCTACAAGCAACCTATTAGCGCCTGCATTTTATGGCTTCGAAGGTCCTATTTTATTTGAAGAAAACCCACGACCTTTAAAAATGGTTCCTGAAGATTCTGAACCTAATGATTATCAAAAATTTTGGTCTATTGATGAAGCTTCCTCTCAATATCTACGTATTGTTCATGGCGATTATGCATCGGGAGTAAATAGCTTAAAATTTACAGGCTATGGCAAAAATGACTCTTTGGCGATTAATACTGTTAAAATAATAAGCCCAAAAGGCGCTCTAAAATTACCCGCAGGACAATTAAAGGTTTCTATGAAAATTTGGTTGGACCAAGGCAGAGTGGCCGACAAAATTCATCTTACATTGACTAATCCAATGATTAAAGTGGTTTTTTCTGACCTTAAAAAATTGCCCAGAAGAAAATGGGTACATGTAGAAGCTACAGTTCGTAGAACCTTAGCTTCTAAGTCCGATGATCAAATGATCCTAGAAATCAAAAAAGAAGATCTGCCTGCAACAAAGGCTGCCAAGTTTTTTATTGATGATATTGAAATTAAAAAATAAGTCGTTTAGAAAAAATATAATTCTGTTTTTATGAATAATACGATAAAAAAACCAGTAGTCTCCAGCATTGATAATTCATCAAGTCCATTTGTTCAACTAAAAAATATCAACCTAACAGATTGTCAATGGACCAGTGGATTTTGGGCTGAAAAGTTTAAAACCTGTGAAGAGGTGATGATTCCCTACATGGGTGAGGTCTTGTGTGGTGATATTGGTCACGCCTTGAATAATTTTAAGATTGCTGCTGGAGAAAAGGAAGGAGAACATAAAGGTATGTTCTGGCATGATGGTGATTTTTATAAGTTTATAGAAGCCAAAATATATGTTTACGCGCAAAATAAAAATAGTAAAATTCTTGAAGAAATAGATAACTATATAAGCATCATAAGCAAAGCGCAAGAAGCTGATGGGTATTTGCAAACACAAATTCAATTACGTCCTGAGGTAGACCGTTACGAGAATCGTAAATACCATGAAATGTATAATACCGGTCACTTACTAATTACGGCTTGCGTGCATTATAGAGTAACAGGACAACGTAATTTTTTAGCCATTGCCATTAAGCATGCTACCCTACTGCATACCATTTTCATGCCTGAAACTAAGCATTATGGTAGGTTTGGTTTTAATCAAACTCAGATAATGGGCTTGGTAGAGTTATATAGAACTACGGATGATAAAAAGTATTTAGAATTAGCTGAACGATTTATAAATAATCGAGGTAAATATGCTGTGGAGCATACAGATACCACGATTGGTTATCCTATTGGAGATATGGTGCAGGAACGCACGCCAATCCGAGAATCTAAGGAAGCTGTTGGGCATGCTGTACTAGCATTATATTACTATGCTGGCGCTGCAGATGTAGCTTCAGAAACTGGTGAAAAAGCTTTGATTGATGCTTTAGATCGCCTTTGGATAAATGTAACGCAAAAAAAAATGTACCTCACTGGGGCTGTTGGACAAGCGCATTACGGCGCTTCTACAAATCTGGATATGATTGAAGAAGGCTTCATCAATGAATATATGATGCCAAATATGACTGCCTATAATGAAACGTGTGCAAATATCTGTAATGCTATGTTTAGTTATAGAATGTTAGGACTCCATGGAGAATCTAAATACGCAGACATCATGGAACTTGTGCTGTACAACAGTGCCCTTTCCGGAATCAGCATAAAAGGTGATTCTTATTTTTACGCGAATCCGCTGCGAATGCTTAACAACACTAGAGATTATCATGCACACGAGAATGTCACGGAAACACCTAATAGAGAACCCTATTTAAGTTGTTTTTGTTGTCCGCCGAACTTAGTACGTACTATTGCACAAGTTTCTGGTTGGACTTATAGTATCGCTAAAAATGGTATTGCTATAAATTTATTTGGAAGTAGTGTATTAAAGACAAAACTATCAGATGAGTCAAGTCTAATTATACACCAAGATACAGAATACCCTTGGAAAGGTTTGGTTAAATTAACAATTGAAGAATGTAAGGAAACCGCCTTCGATATAATGATCCGCATTCCGTCTTGGGCTATAGACGCAAAAATTATGGTAAACGGATCTGAAACAGATGTAGCTGTAACCGCGGGAAAATATGCTACTATTAATCGTATTTGGAAAAAAAACGATACTGTCGTGTTAGACATGCCCATGGAAATTCAAATAATAGAAGGTCATCCAAGAATTGAAGAAATTAGAAATCAAATTGCGGTAAAAAGAGGCCCTATAGTATACTGTATAGAATCTCCAGATTTACCTAAGCATACAAACATTTTAGAGGTCTATTTTGATAAAAAAAGACCTTTAGTAGCGAAGCACCAGCCTGACTTTTTAGGTGGTGTAACTACCTTAGAAGGCGAATTGCTGTTACGAAAAGATAACAGCGAAAGTATGTATAGAACAGTTCAAACACCAGAATTTGAAGCGTACAAAACACAGCTAGTTCCTTATTTTGCTTGGAGTAATAGGGGGCAAGCAGAAATGACGGTTTTCATGCCCGTAGTTTGGGAATAATAGCTAGTACTATCTCTCATAAAAAACCCACTACATCTTAATTGCTGTAGTGGGTTTTTGCTTCTTTAAGTTCTGATCGATCTATATTACACCAACTTATACTCCATTAAAGGTAAATTCTTATACCTTTTCCCTGAAGCTTTAAAAATAGCATTTACTATTGCTGGTGCAATTACAGGAACACCCGGCTCCCCTACTCCGGTTGGTCTCTCGTTATTTTCTACAATTTCCACATGAATATTTGGTACTTGTGGCATTCGTATCATTTGATAATCATGAAAATTGCTTTGCTCAATAGCCCCGTCTTTAGCTGTAATTTTACCATAAAAAGCTAAGGACATTCCGAAAATTGCAGCGCCTTCCATTTGAGCCGTAATTGTATTCTTATTTACAGCTAGACCACAGTCAATCACAGAGTGTATGTTATGTACTTTTACTTTATCATTGATAACAGAAACTTCCACTACAGAGGCTACATACGATAAGAAACTATAATGTACCGCTAATCCCATAGCATGACCTTCTGGTAATTCTTTACCCCATTCAGCATTTTTAGCTGCCGTTTTTAAAACGTGCTTTAATCGGGCCGTATCATATTTATAGTCGTTTTGAGTCTCTTCTATTCGGTCACTACCAATTAGGTTTAGTCTAAATTCTAAAGGATCTATTCCTGCTTCATACGCTAGTTCATCTGCAAATACATTGATTGCAAAGCCATGCGGTATATTTATCACAGAACGCAACCATCCTATTCTAACATGCGCTGGGGCCTTTCCTGTTTCAAATTGCATATTCGGAATTTCAAAAGGCACATTTGCAGCACTTGCGGCTTCCCAAGACGCCGGCTCATCTGCACCCGGACTAAAAGTAGAACCTATGGTAGGAAAAGCAAACCGATGCAACCACCCTGTTACCTTGCCATCCGTATCTATACTCCCTTTCATATGCTGAGAGGATACCGTATGAAAATAACTGTGTTGAATATCATCTTCACGCGTCCATACCACCTGTACGGGACTATTAATTGCTTTTGAAACAGCAACTGCTTCAACGACATAATCTGGTTTAGATTTTCGACCAAAACCGCCTCCTAAAAAAGTAACATTAACTGTTACATTATCCTCGGAAGTCTCTAAAAACTCACTTACCTCTGTTCGGGTACGTTGCGGTTCTTGTGTAGGCGCCCAAATCTCACAACTACCTTCTTTTACCCAAGCCACAGCATTTGGTACCTCCATAGGAGCATGTACTAAATGTGGAAGTTGATAGGTACTCTCAATTGTTTTAGATGCCTTTTTAAATGCTTGATCCACATCTCCAAGACTCTTTACGACAGAACCCTTTTTCTGAACATTTGCCGTAATCTCCTCCATATATTTTTCAGAATCGTAGGATTTATTATCACCTAAATCCCATACTACTTCTAATGCATCTCTTCCTTTAAATGCTGCCCATGTATTAGTTGCAACTACAGCAACACCTCCTAAGGGTCCAAAAGGTTTAATTATCATTGGAATTTCCACCACATCAATGACCCCTGCAATTTTTAAAGCGGCTGTTTTATCAAAAGAAACCACTTTTCCAAAAGCTACTGGACATCTTTTAACTGCCGCAAACTTCATTCCTTCCAATCTGGCATCCAAACCAAATACAGCACTACCGTTTGCTAGATTTTTGACATCTTTACTGGGTAGATATTTGCCTATATATTTAAAATCTTTCGGATCTTTCAACTGTACCTCTTCTGGTACCTCCAAGGTTTTTGCAATTTCCACCAAATCTCCAAAAGCAATTTTATCGCCTTGTGTATTTAAGATAAAATGATTTTCTGCATGACAGTCTTCTGCTGCTATTTCCCATTTTTTAGCTGCTGCCGCAATTAGCACGGCTTTTGTTGCCGCTCCAATTTTTCGCATTTCCTCATATAGGAGACGCACACTTTTAGAGCCATCTGTATTTTGGTCGCCATACTTCACATCACCTACCGCCTGAGAGATCCGAACTCTATCCCAATCAGCTTCCATCTCATCTGCAATCACGGAGGTTAAAGAAGTACGTACCCCCTGCCCCATTTCTGATCTAGAAGCTACTAAAATTAAAGAACCATCAGAATTTAATTGAACAAATAAATTTGGATTAAATGCGATAAGTTCTTTTGTTTCTACAGAACAACTATTAAAAAGACTTGCGCCTGAGGCTATAATTAACCCTCCAGAAGCTAATCCAATGCCTTTAATGAAACTTCTACGGCTTACATTTTGTACATCTTTCATACCTATCCTTTATTTTTTAATTCTACAGAATGATTAATCGCATTTTTAATCCTTTGATAGGTGCCACATCTACAAATATTCCTCCCCATGGCATTATGAATATCTTCTTCCGTTGGATTTGCTTTTGAAGTTAATAATGCCGTAGCGGTAATTAACTGTCCTGATTGACAGAAACCACATTGTGGTACATTAAATTTCTCCCAAGATTTTTGAAGACGTTGTAAATTTTCTTGTTCGCCTTCTACCGTAATCAAATCTTTGCCTACTGCTAGAGACACTGGAAGCTGACAAGAATTAATAGCATTACCATCCATCAACACCATACATGCGCCACACAAACCTTTACCACAACCAAATTTGGTCCCTGTAAAACCAATAATATCTCGTATAACCCAAAGTAGCGGCATGTCTTCCGCAGCATCTACTTGATGTTCTTTTCCATTAATTTTAAGTGTAACCATATATCCTTTCGTTAAAACCTATTTTATCTGAACAAATTACGTCAAACATTATAGATAAAAATAAAGGTTTTTCCCCATTATGGGCACTATTTTAACCATTATTTGAAGGACTCCCCCTCAATCAAGACAATGTATGATTATAATACCAGGAATTATCTAAGCATTGTAGATGATAAAGGCTTTGAGATGCACAAGCAAATAATTGCATTAATTTACTAGGGTAAGATAGTTTAAGAAGAAGATAAATTACAAGAAGTACAAGTCCTTTAAATGATTGTACTTTGAGTCCATCTAATTTTATGAACATGATTAATTATCTGAAAATTTTTATCCTTTTGGCTATTCTGAGTAGTTGTAAAGAACAAGAGGTAAAAAAAGATACAATTAAAAAACAACCAAACATTCTTTTTATAGCCATTGATGATTTAAGACCCGAACTAGGAGCCTACGGTTCTGATATTGCTATCTCTCCTAATATTGATGCCTTGGCCGCTGATGGTTTGCTATTTAATAATGCATACTGTCAGGAAGCTATCTGTAGTCCTTCAAGGGCTAGTGTAATGACAGGAGCACGCCCAGAAACCTTACGTGTCATTGAAAATTACTCCTATTTCAGGGATCTTAATCCAACTATAAAAACCTTACCGCAACATTTACGGGCCAATGGCTACGAAACGGTCTATACCGGTAAGATATTTCATCCTGGATATACCGATGAAGCATTATCCTGGAGCAGAAAAGCAGACCCTAATAGTATCGCTGCAAGAGCACCAAGAACTCCTGGAGGATATAAACTAGTAGAAAACCAAGAGCTCTATAAGAATAATAGTGCCGAAATGGTCAAAAAATACGGAAGAGAATCTTTAAAGAGCGGTCTAGGTCGCGGACCTGCCTATGAATTTGTGGACCTGCCCGATAATGAATATGAGGATGGGTACAACACAGATTTGGCTATAGCTACACTAAAAGATATGGTGAAACAAGGAGACAAGCCTTTTTTTCTAGGCTTGGGTTTTTTAAAACCTCATTTAGATTGGGTTGCTCCAAAAAAATATTGGGATTTGTATGATGAAAAAGATATCAAATTAGCAAAAGAAACTACTGGACCAAAGGATGGTGCTGAGATGGGATTACATGCTTCTTTTGAATTAAGAGCGCGGGCAAATATTCCGAATGCAGGAGAAATAAACGACGCACAAGCCTTAGAACTAAAACACGCATATTTAGCTTGTGTAAGTTATATAGATGCGCAAATAGGAAGAATGATTACAGCTTTAGACGAGGCTGGTATCCGTGACAACACAATTATAGTTCTTTGGAGTGATCACGGATGGCACTTAGGCGATATGGGAATCTGGGGAAAAGCTACCAATTATGAGATAGCAACAAGAGTACCTTTAATTGTTTGGTCTCCTGATATGGCAAAAGAACATCGGGGTAAAAAAACAAATGCCTTAGTAGAGCTTGTAGACATGTATCCTACTTTATGTGATTTAACTGGGGTTTCTATTCCTGCTACGGTAGAAGGCCAAAGTTTTGCTCCACTATTAAAAAACCCGGACCTAGCATGGAAAAAAGCTGCATTTAGTCAATTCCCCACCCCAGCTTTACGAGAATGGGCGGCAAATCCATTATCACAAGGAATGCGTGAAACTTACTTTGGCCCGTTAATAGAAAAAGTAGAAGAGCGCATCATAAAACAGCAGGGCGACAAATGGGATAGAGATTTATTCGAAAATAGGTTGATGGGCTATTCTATGCGTACCCAAGAATACCGTTTTATCGTCTGGAAAGATTATACACAAAAGGATAGCGAGCCTGTTTTTATAGAATTATATAATCATAAAACTGATCCTTCAGAAACCATAAATATTGCAAAAGAAAACCCCGAATTAGTGGCTAAATTAATGCTTCAATTCAACCAAGGATGGCAAAAAAATGAGGCGCAATTAAATTAAGAAACTATCATTATGAGCATTAAAAATATAGTACTGTTTGTAGTTATAAGCCTACTTACTTTTAATAGTTGTAAAGAAAAAAATACTACTGATCTTGCAGAACATAAAACCCCACAAAATCTATCCCCTAATATTCTATTTATATTATGCGACGATTTAGGCTATGCTGATGTTGGTTTCAATGGGGCTACGGATATCCGTACTCCTAATCTTGATCAATTAGCACAAGATGGTACCATTTTTACGGCAGCCTATGTAGCGCATCCTTTTTGTGGCCCCAGTAGGGCCGCTTTGCTTACTGGCAGATACCCACATACCATTGGTTCTCAATTTAATTTACCTGCCAATGGTGCTTCTACCGGAAAAGGAATTACTACTCAAGAACAATTTATTAGCGTACCCATGCAAGAAGCTGGTTATTATACAGGTGCCATGGGTAAATGGCACTTAGGTGAAACCTCAGAATATCATCCTAATCATAGAGGCTTTGATGATTTTTATGGTTTTCTAGGAGGAGGTCATAAATATTTCCCTGAAGAGTTTAAAAAACAATTCAACCGGCAAAAAGATGAGGGTAAAAACCCAGTGAATGATTACCTTCTTCCATTGGAGCATAATGGGAATACCATTGATGAAAAAGAATATTTAACAGATGCATTTTCTAGAGAAGCTTCTCGTTTCATACGTGAAGCTAAAAATAAAAACAAACCCTTCTTTTTATACCTAGCTTATAATGCTCCACATGTACCTCTAGAAGCCAAAACAGAAGATTTAGAGCAGTTTAAACATATTGAAAATCTAGACAGACGTACGTATGCCGCAATGGTTTATGCCGTAGATCGCGGAGTTGGTAATATCGTCAAAAATTTAAAAAAAACTGGTCAATTTGAGAATACCCTAATCATTTTTTTAAGTGATAATGGAGGACATACGGGTCATGGAGCAAATAACTTTCCACTTACGGGAAGAAAAGGAGATACCTGGGAAGGTGGTTATCGAGTACCTATGTTTTTTCACTGGCCTAACAAGGTTCCTAAAGGTCTAAAGTTTGATTTTCCTGTTTCTTCCCTAGATTTTTATCCTACATTAAACCATTTAGCCGGAGCTACTATACCTGAAAACAAAATTCTAGATGGCAAAAACATTTGGAAAGCATTTACTTCCAATCAAAATCCGCATGACAAGGAAACACTTTTTGCCATGCGTCATCGTGAAGGCTATACAGATGTTGCTGCTAGACAAAACGATTGGAAAGCTGTAAAAGTCCATCAAGAGCCTTGGAAACTTTTCAATATTACGCATGATATCAGCGAAAAGACAGACTTAAGTGCTGCACATCCAGCAATCTTAGAAAAACTAGTTACGGAGGCGGAAAACTGGAGCAAAACACATACAGAACCCTTATGGTTTGATCCATTGTACTTAGAGCAAATGTGGAACGATAGTACCATGGCAACATTTAATAAAACTTTTAAAATATCACAAGACTAAGGATTCTAAAATCCTCAAAAAACAAAATCTATGTTTCAGCAAAAGCTTACCAACTTATTCATTTTCATTAGTATTACCCTATTGTCACAGCCATTCGCCACTAAACTTTATGGGCAGCAACATAGCAAACAACTTAGCTTCTCGGAAGTTCATAAAGAATTTCCTAGAGAAGAAAAAAACTTAAGAAAATGGGGGGCACCTGTTATTGCTGATTTAGATCAAGATGGCTTCTTAGATCTCTTATTAAATGACCATGGTTTTAGTATAAAAGTTCTTTGGAATAATAACGGTACGTTTGAAAAACCTTATGATCTTATTATGGGCGATATGCATGGTATTGCTATAGGAGATTATGATTTTGATGGCAATTTAGAGCTCATTCTTGCAAGAGGTGGTGGTTCTGGAAGTAATGCACGAAATTCTAAAATATTTAAAATAGATACCCAGCGTAATTTTAGCACTGTTGCCGATTTTGAAACTCCTTTGCACCTAATGCGCGGTAGGACCGTGAAATTTATAGATGGAGATAACGATGGGGATTTGGACCTTCTCAACTTTGCCTTTCCCGATGCGGAAAAAGGAGGCACAAGTGAAAATTATATTTATAAGAATAGTAGTAATCACCAATTAGTACATACTACAAATTTACCCGCAATTAAAGCGGACGGTCAAAAAACGCTAATCACAGATTTTAATAGTGATAGCATTAAAGACATCATTTTATACGGGAATGGAAATATAAAAATATACAAGGGCAATGGCGATTTAAGCTATACGGAGGTAACGGCTAAAGTATTAAAAAAAGATATTGATAACGTTACGGGTGTTGCTGAAATAGATTTTGATAACGATGGCGACTTTGACCTTTACTTTACTAGAGGCAAAGATTTTGAAATTGGAGAAACATTTTATGATGCCAGCAGAAAAGTTCTTGGTTTCTATACCAAAAGAGGCCCTTTTAAATTAGATCCATTAGAGGCTGGTGAAATCCTAAATATAGAGAACCTACAGTCGCAATGGCCACAAAAAACACTGTACATCGGCGAATCGGCTTATGAATATGAATTCCCTGGAGAAACACATTCAGGCAGAACTATCCGATTGGTAAACAGTGATGCTTTAGGATTTCCTGACAGCTTTTCAAAAAAAGGAACCTATATTGGTTATATAGGAAACAACAAATGGATGCTTGCAGGAGACATTTGGTCTCCTGCAACTGGAATCCTGCATGGAATTAAAAATTATACAGCATCCCCACATCCCGAAGGACTTAACGATATGTTGTTAGAAAACAAAAATGGCACGTTTCAAGAGGTCACCGAAAAACACAAGCTATCTTTTAAAGAGCATACGGCAGGCATCACCGTAGCTGATATAGATAATAATGGGTATCAAGACCTTATATTAGTTCCTAGAGGAGATTTAATTCACGAAATAAACGCAACGATATTTCTAAATAAGGGTGCTGGAGTTTTTACTCCTATCAATGATCATAAGGTCGTGAGCCCAGAACTAGGGGCCATAGGAATGGGTATCGAAGCTTTTGATTATAATAATGATGGTCATGTAGATTTACTTCTAGGACACGATAGAGGAAAATGGCATTTGTTTAAAAACGAAACAACTAGCACAGAACAACACTATTTAAAAGTTGCTGTTAGAAATGCCCCTTCAGGGAAAGCAACAGCACTTGGCGCAGCAATTTCTATTGAAAACTGCCAGAATAAGCAAACAAGAATTGTTGGCGCCACAAACGATGGCTATTCCCAAAGTTTCAATAACCTTATCCATTTTGGATTAGGCACTTGTAAGAAGCCTGTATCTATTTCAATAACTTGGTCTAATGGGGAAACACTTCATAAAAAAGTTTCACAATTGAACACCCGTATTTCATTAGGTAGTGAGTAAAAGTTTGAAATAGCATTATCCTAAAATTCTCTTGACTCTGGAATGACAAAAAATTCAAAGTTACAGCTCTTATATTGCCATATATTTCAGCCCACCCTATTCTCTTCAATTTAATTGCGCGTCCCTAAAATCTATCCAAAAATTTGCAAATCAACAAATTACACCTCCTTCTATTTTTCAACTACCCCAATTCTATCTTCTTTTCGTTAAAAGGGTTAAAATAATGTTATTGAAAGGTAAAATTGATAATGAGTATGGCATTAATTTCCGTTTATTTTGATAACTGAATATAAATTTTATCAAATACGCATTTTAAGAGGTTTATTTTATCAATCTAAAAACACAAAAGACACAAGTAGAATTCAAGTACCCTAAAAATTATTTAAATCATACCTGTCTTCTATCTAGAGTGATATAAATACTGAAACCAAACTTTAAAATTTATTCAAAAAAAAACTCACTTAATTACTCACAATTATGAAAAAACCAAAAAGCAAACAAAATGGAAATTATACTTCCATTAAAACAAAATACGGCCTGTTGCATGTATTTTTAATAGCCATAGCTTTGGTGCCATTATCTGGATTTGCCACTGAGATAAATAGCTCCATAGCATCCTCAAATCTTGAGCAACAACAAACTATAACAGGTACAGTTTCCGATGCTGATGGACCTTTACCTGGTGTGAGTATTGTCATTAAAGGAACTACAACAGGTACGAGCACAGATTTTGACGGTAATTACAGCATCAATACAGAAGGAAACGCTGTTGTCTTACAGTTTTCTTATATAGGATACGCCACCAAAGAGGTTACCGTTGGGAGTCAATCTGTAGTGAATGTTAGCCTCGAAGCTGATGCTCAAAACTTAGAAGAAGTAGTAGTCTTAGGATACACCACTAGAAAAAGAGGAGAGTTAACCGGTTCAGTAAGTACTTTAAATACCGAAGAGATAGAAAACACTTCTAACAAGGATGTTGCTAAATCTCTAGCGGGTAAAGTGTCTGGATTAATTGTTTCGGATAGAGGAGGTTACCCTGGATCTAATGATGACATCTCTTTATTGATTAGAGGTAAATCTACTTTAGGGAATAATTCGCCGCTTATTCTTATTGATGGTATTGCAGCTGGTCAAGGGTCTTTCTCTCAATTATCACCACAAGATATTGCCTCTATTAGCATTCTTAAAGATGGTGCTGCTGCTATTTATGGTACGCGTGCTGCAAACGGCGTTATTTTAGTGACTACCCGAAGAGGTAAAAACGGAAAACCAAAAATAAACTTTTCTACATCCTACGGAATTTCCTCTTTTTCTGTTGCTCCTAAATTGATGTCTTCCTCGCAATTTGCCATCTATGAAAATGAAATAGCTACACGAAATGGAATAGCACTACCCTATTCTCAGGAGCAAATTAATAACTATGCTGCAGGTACAGATCCTATAAATTTTCCAAATACAGATTGGGCAGACCTTACATTTGCTAAAACTGCTCCCGAATCTAGAAGCTCTTTATCTATATCTGGAGGTAATGAAAATGTCAAATATTTTGTGAGTGGCGATTTAATTGATAGAGAAGGGATGTTCGCTTCTGGAGACCTAAATTTTCAGCAAAAGCAAATTCGTTCTAATTTAGATATTACGATTACGGATAATTTTAAAATTGGAATCGATTTATCTGGAAGATTTGGTGAAACAAATGAACCAGGAGTTGATGCAGGCAATATATACAAGCAAATTTACACCAACCAACCTACGCGCGTAGGTATTTATCCTAATGGATTACCCGCTGGTGTAGGCTTAGAAAACGGATCTAACCCATATGTAATGGCAAGTAATGCATCTGGTTTCACGAAACAAGTAGATAACGATCTTAGAAGTAGATTCTCATACAATTGGGACTTAAGTAAAATAACTAAGGGACTAAGCTTAAATGGATATGCCGGTATCCGTAGGATGAATAATGATCAAAAATCATGGTACACACCGTGGACTACGTATGCTTTTGATGAAATTACAAATGAATATTTACCTTCTATAGGATTCTCTCAAAGAGGTAACGAAAGAATCTTAAGAGAAAGTTTCTGGAAATTTGATGAAACCTTATTAAATACAACACTTAGGTATGCAAATACTTTTAATGATTTACACTCTATTAGTGGGTTTATTGGATACGAACAACAAAGTTCTAATTCTCGTAATTTCTGGGCAGAACGAAGAGATTTTCCAACAGCAGATCATCCAGAATTATTTGCAGGAAGTGACGAAGGGCAGCAATCATCAGGTATCTCTAGTGAGTCTGCTACCGTAAGTTACTTTGGTTCTCTGTCTTATGACTTTGATAAAAAATATTTTATAGACTTAACATTACGTCGTGACGGTTCCAGCAATTTTGGACCAGGAAAACGCTTTGGAACTTTTCCAGGTGTAGCTGTCGCGTGGGCCCTAAATAAGGAATCTATCTTAGAAAATGTAAGCTGGCTTAATGCACTAAAAGTTAGAGCTTCGTATGCCATAATGGGTAACGACCGTATTGGACCTTTTCAATATTTAACTCGCTTTGATTATGGTAGTGCTATAAACGTTGCACAACCAAATTATTATGTATTTGGTGTATCTGGCACGAGTTATAATGGGTATAGAAGTGATAACGTTCCTAATCCAGATGTAACATGGGAAACAGCCTATATGAAAAACATTGGTTTGAGTTATACTTTATTTGATAATAGATTAAACGGAGATATTAATTACTTTAATCAAAATAGAGAAGATATATTAGTAACAAGAGCAGCAGCTATACCGGATGCTGCTGGATTATCACTGCCTGCAGAAAATATTGGAGAAGTAGATAATTATGGCTGGGAATTTGAATTGAGTTGGAGTGACCAAATCAATGATAACTTTTCCTATAACCTTGGAATGAACTATACTTTAGCTAAAAATGAAGTTAAATATTTAGCGGAAGCATTAGATACTCCTGATGCATTAAAGAGAGAAGGCAGGCCATTAGATTCTTATATTGTATATCCTACGAATGGTATTTTTAGAGACCAAGCTCAGGTAGATGCTACTGAAGTTAAATTAAACAACACGGTAGAAGGAGAACCTATTTATTTAGATACCAACGGCGATGGTGAGATTAGTTCCCTAGATCGTGTTCGTAAATTTACTTCTAACGTACCCCAAGTTCAATACGGAATTTTTGGTGGCTTCAAATACAAAGCTGTAAACTTTAGCTTTTTATTACAAGGACAAGCTAAAGCAGAAACATTAGTGTTCTTTGATCAGTCTGGCGCAAAACCAGAATTTGTATACAACCAAAGATGGACACCTGAAAACAGAAGTGCTGCATATCCAAGAGCTTTTCAACAAGGAGATTCTTTTAGCGGTCAACAAAACAACGTAGCAGACCCATTTCAAGGAGCAGATTTCTGGTTAAAAGATGCGTCATTTTTAAGATTGAAAGAAGTAGAGATTGGCTATACCTTATCTAAAGATGTTATAAAAGTAGGTGACATAAAAATATTTGCCAGAGGTTTCAATTTACTTACCATGTTTTCTGATGTATACAAACTGGGTCTAGATCCTGAAGCAGATGGTTACAACAACTTTAGAGGTAGTACCTATCCATCTTTAAAAACATACACCTTAGGTTTAAATTTTTCATTTTAATCCAACATTATCAACTACCCTCATTTATTAAAATAAAAATGTAGCACAATGAAAAAACTAAAATTTATATATCTATTCGTCGCTTTTAGCATGTTTACAACACTAAGTTGTGAAGATATTTTAGATGTTGAAGCCTCAGATGCGTTTGCCGAAGATCTTATATATAGTGACCCCGTACAAGTAGAAAGGTTAGTATATACTGTTTATAATAGTACTGAAAGTTGGGGTATAAATAAAGCCCAATGGTGGTCACGAAGGTTTAATATTGAAGCGGGATCTTTTGAAGCTAAATTCAATTTTAAAAACCTTGATTTATTCCGTTTAAGAGCGGGTTGGACCGATAGTAATGCTGGAATATTAAATGAAAAATGGAGAAACTATTGGGATTACATAAGGTTAGCTAATGAATTTTTGGACCGCATTGATGAAAGTGAAGCCATGCAGAAAGATCCTGAACATGTTGCTGTCCTAAAAGCCGAGATGAGATTTTTAAGAGCAAACGCCTATACTAAATTACTGAAATACTACGGCGGTGTCCCTATCTTAGAGAACGCCTTAGGACTAGATGACAATTTTCAATTGGTACGTAATAGTTATGAAGAGTGCGTCACATTTATCGTAAACGAATTGGATGAGGCTGCAGCAGTCCTTCCTGAGAGTCGCCCAGATGCAGAGTTTGGTAGAGCCACTAAACTAGCTGCATTGGCTGTAAAATCTAGAACACTATTATATGCCGCCAGTAAATTACATGATCCTAGTACTGCGCCAAACGGACCTTTATATGACTATGCTAAAGCTAGTAAGTGGCAAGATGCTGCAGATGCAGCCAAAGTGGTTATTGACATGGTAGGCGCCAGAGACCTTATTGCGGTAAGCAATGCCACAGACTACCAAAACTTATTTTTAGCCCCAAATGAAGACATTCTTTTCGCTAGGCCTTTTAGCGCTGCCTATTATGATTTTGGAACGGATGTTAATACGCTTTGGGACCAAACACAATCGCCAAGCGGTTATGGAGGATGGGGATTATCATCACCTACTCATAATTTTGCCTTACAGTTTAATATGGCAAACGGTACACGTACCGATGCTACAGGAAGTATCTATGATCCTGCAAACCCAAATGCTAATAGAGAAATGCGCTATTATGCTGATTTGAATTATCAAGGAGCACAGTTTCGAGGCCGCACGGTAGATTATGCACTTGCGGACACTCCTAGCGCAACAACACCCGATGGTCCTGACTCTCCTAATGGTATTGTAGAAGGGATTGGCGTAAACCAGGAACATTCATCTAAAACAGGATATAATATTAGAAAATTCCAAGATGAAAGCCTTACTGCCCCAACAGATATAGCTGCACAACGTCCTTTTATATTGTATCGCTTAGCAGAAATATATCTAAATTATGCCGAAGCACAAGCGGAACTAGGCAATGAAGATAGTGCTAGAATTTTTGTAAATAAAATTTCTACTAGAGCCTTGCAACCAGCTATCACAGCTACCGGCGAAGAGTTAAAAGAAGCTATTAAAAGAGAACGTAGAATTGAACTTGCTTTTGAAGGGCATAACTTTTTTGATGAAAGACGTTGGATGAACGAAGAGCATCTAGGATTTCCTATCAAAGGACTTACTTGGACAAAAGCACCTGATGGTACTTTGTCAAATACAGAATACACTGTAGTGACAAGACCTTGGTTCCAAAAACATTACTATTTACCTATACCTGCTACAGAGGTTGAAAAAGCACCTTCACTACTGCAGAATTCTGGGTATTAACAATCTAATTTAAAGTTGAGTTGAGACTATAGTTGAGTTAGTTTAGTAAAAAAGGGTCCTTGAAAAAGGACCCTTTTTATTTCATTGTAAACTCTAGTATTTTAACAGAGTAGTCTTAACTTCTTAAAGTTAAGATATTTACTAACAAACCTGATTCTTGTCAAGGCACCAAAAACTAGTTTTAGTAATACAATCTGAAATCTAGTAGTTTGCAAAGATTATAATGCTTTTGAAACATTTCTTCTACGACTTCCGTAAAATCATCGTTCTCTTGGTACAAGCTAAAAAAGACTCTGTCAATAGTTGCTACGCTAGAAATTGCTCCCTTCTTTGCTCCATAACCAGATATGGCTCGTGCTCCAGTAACATCTAAAAAGTACTGTGATTCCTCATCTGTTAAGTCTAAGATTTTTTCATTGGCAAAGTGTATCACCTTCCCACTCATTTTACCTTCAAAAATTTCTGCGATCTCCTCAATGCTATAGTAATAGTCATTCAACAGAATATTATTAGGCTCTCCTGACATCACAAGATAAATAATTTCGTAATCTTTAAAATTATGATCTTCATACAACAGATCATTCAGGCTCTGCTCTAAGCCTTCAATGGTATCACAAGTTTTATAGATACTTGCAATACCTTGGTTTAAGGCCATATCTTCTAAAGTATTCACCACTTCCGTAATGCTTTCAACATCTATATCCGGAACGGCTTCAAGACAGAAAATAAATTTTTCAATCTCCATAAAGGGCTGCTTTCAATTTAAATATAATTGGCAAAATTCCTCTATTGAAATGGTTTTAACAAATAAATCAGCTACTTCTATTTGATACTTAATTCTACTGTCTCTCCAGGCTTTAACATCATAGATTTTTTAGTTGATTTATTTTTAAACGATAATTCAGTTTCGTGTTCTCCGATAGCTTGTACCGATAGTTTTTTATCCTTAAGGGTCACCATAAGATCTGATACTATAGAAAAATTTAAAACTATTTTTTCAAATTCCAGTTTATTTACGGAAAAGAATACTGCTGTTTCCTCTTTAGATAATGAATAGGTTTCCTCCCCGGAAGACTTCCAGAAAGTATCATTTAGTACCCACTCTTTAAAACTGGGTTTCTCCTTATTCTCATCAATTCTATTGGCATACCCTTGATACGGATATACTATACTAATAAAACTAAAGGTACTTTGCTCTTTTTTGGTAACTACAGTCCACTGCTTACCACGTGCGCCAGAAGTGCTTATGGTATCTGCTTTTTTAAGTTGATAAATATCTAAACCCGAAGCATTATCAAAACTAGCTCTAATTAAATTCGGCGCTTCTTCTAAAGAATAATGTCCTTGCCAAACTTGCTTGTAATCATGTGGCGCTGCTGATGAGAAATTATCTTTTACAACCCAGAAATCATCTTTTAAGTAAATAACTTGCCTACTGTAACGTACACCACTTTTTTCAAAACCATTATGACTTCCTATAAATATATCTGAATTCTCATTCTTTTTCCAAGCAATCACTTTTGGTTGTGGCAACTCCAAAAATTTCCCAAAACCACTACCTCCTTGGTTTGAAGTATACTGCTTACCTTGTAACTCATCATCTACCAGTGCTACATTTTTAACCATAGAATTTTTAAAAAAACCATAATCTTCCAAAGAGTAACGTACTTGATAGTTTGGCAGCATAACTTTTCCATGTGCCATAGCTTGGATTCCTAGCATATCACCATGTTGGTGGTCTGGCTTATCCGCATCTAGTCCGGCAGAAATTACCATCATTTTATCCTCAGGATTCCAGCCCTCACGCATCACATAATATCCTGTCGTAGGAAACTCAACCGACTTCATTGTTGGTGCTTGCGCTTCAATATGCGTTAACATTTTTAATTGGGAATTGGTTACATACCAAAACATTTTACGCTCCACATGATCATTCGCAAAATGACCAATTTTAGGAGATTCAAAGAGTAAATACCCAAGGGTTAAAGCTCCTGAAATATCGTTATAAGTGGCCCAAGGGTTATCTGTATCATCAGACAATACAGGAGCTGTTTTATTTGGATATGCAATTTTTGTAAGGGTGATGAAGAGTGATTTTAGGCGTTCTTTCCAAAACGGTTTTACCGTTAACTCGCTAATTTTAGCTAATTGATACACATAAAAATAGTTATCAATATCGCTCATATGGTAATGAATAGAACGTTCAAATTGAAAACCATCATCATTAATTTCTTTAGACATATGTTGCTCTAAAAGCAACATGGAATGCTCATACCAGGTGTCTGTATCTTTAAAATCTCTAAACAACATAGAAATCATAGCAAGCGCAGACATTCCTCTGGTTTGATGGTTTCCTGAAGCAAACTCAGGATTATGCTGAAACAAATGCGCTCCATGCTGTAATAAGGTGGCAATAGTGGTTAACTGATCCTTATCTGTATACGCTTCTTGTCCTAAAAATAGGTTATGAATCTGTAACCAATTTAAAACCCGGTAACCAGATCTAAACACTTCATATACGCCATTCCCATCTTCTATTTTTTCAAACTCATTTGCTTGCAAGGCTCCATTTAATGATTGCAACTGGTCTTTGAAATAAGTAATATATTTTGGATCTTTATTTTGGTAATAGTACTGATATGCCACATCTACCATTTTATGTTGGCGTGCTAAATGGCGCAGTGCATAAGCGTTTACAGGTGTCCCATTTAAATAATCAAAAGGTAATTTCCATTGTGCAGGGCCTAAATACTTTCCCATATGATCCTTGGCATTTTCTTCATGAGACTTTTCTACTCCTGTATAAATAGTATTATAGGCTTGAAAACGCGTATCAATATCCTTGTAGTCAAAGAAATAACGCTCAGAAAATTTATCGCGAAAGTATTGTGCTAAACTAGCTTCTGTAATTGCACCTTCTTTACTTAATTTTGCTTTAACCTCTGGGGTTAAATAATTGATTAAGTCTTCAGCAGCTATTACTTCATTGGCTGGTATCGTTTGAGAAAAACCATATACAGAAATTAGTAAAAATGTAATAAAATAGATCTTAAAATTAGTCATAACAGGTGTATCTAGTACATTAGTTTTTGTTTCAAGTTTTGTTCTATTCTAATTTCTCCAGAATTTTCAGTAACATTATTTACTGGCTTTTGGCCTTTTTCTCCCCATAATATAGCGATCTCTTTTACTGGGTTGTCTCTAAATGTGTTATCAGAAAAAATAACATTTACAATTCCGTGATTCTGAATTAACAAGCCACTTTCATCGGCTTGACCACTATTGGTAAATGTATTATTTTTAAGCACCAAGTTACCTCCAATGGTAGACTCATCATACCCTCCTCTATAGTAATTAAGAACGGAAGATGCTATATGATCAAAGGTAGAATTTGTGATGGTCACGAACTCAGCGTTGTAATCGCCTTTAGCATCAATTTCTGTATTTAAGAGAATACCGGTAAGGCAATCTTTAATTGTACTGCCTTCTATTAAGATGGTATCTGCAAATGATGCTTTGTAAGCCTTTATAACGCTTTTAAAACTTGAAATCTCTGTGTTTTTAATATACAAGTTAAAAGCTTTAGACATATTCTTGTCTAAAGTAGCAATTGCATCTTGTGTCTTATTTCCTTTTAAGCTTATGTTATCTAGGTGTAATTCACCTTTTGGTAACATAATAAAACCAGGCTTTTCTGAAGTAAACCTAATTTCCGCTCTTCTATTTTTATCCGCAGAAGTAATCGTAATATTTTTATCGATTAACAAAGAAGTACTTATCTTATATACTCCGCCTTTCAAGGCTATAATATCTCCGGAGTGTGCGCTTTTAAGTTTTGATTGTAATGCTCTAGACGAACTTACTTGCATCGTTTTTGGAGTAGCGTTTGGTGCCGCTAAAGAAAACCATGTGGCGCCATATATTTCTTTTTTGATTAAAAGAGGGTTCCCATTTACAGGTACAATCATAGCACCAATACTGTTATGTTGCGTTCTGTCTGCACCAAAAAAATCTGTTTTAATAGTTTCAAAGTCAAAACCGTGATACACATCTTCTAAGCTGTTTGCAGGCACATAGAGATTTTCTGATAGTTTGTTTACGCTAAAGTCTTCAGTGCTTATACCTTCACTAGAAACTCCGCTTTTATTCTGATTGTTTAGAACATTACGCTTAAAGGTAACGCCACCTACATCATCATAATTTACTATAGGATACTCCTCTTTTTCATGATTAAATACTAAGTTATTAGCGAGAAGCATACGTTCTGGTCTGGCGGAACGAATTTCTGAAGCGGGTAACACCTCTTTTTTATCAATATTAGTTCCTACACCAAATTGAAATGGCGATTTACAATCTATATATGTATTATAAGCCACCACCACATCTGTAACTTGGTTGTATCGGTTAAGTGGCGATTTAGGAATACCGTTCATTACTGCTAAGGCACTTCTAAACTCATTACCCTTTATTTTGTAGAAATAGTTGTTCGTAATCCAATGCCCCGTATTAATCACCCGAATACCTCCTATAAATTCAGAATCATCATTTCCAATAAATACATTCCCATCTATAGTACAATAGTTACCGTGTCTTAAAACTAAAGAACCTTCACTCTCAAAGAAAATATTATTACGATACTCGTTGAAATTAGACTTGTTAGAAATTATTTCAACTTCACCATTACACCTGTCGAAAAAATTATTAGAAACATTCGTATATGATGGGGTCATTGAAGTATGACTACTCCCTATCTGTAAAGTTTCGCCATGTGGCCCACCCTTACGGGGTCTAGGGCCAAAATGATTATATACAATTTGATGGTGATTGTTTACATGCTCGTTTCCTTTTAGAAAGACTCGAACTGTAGGTCCAAAATTTGATTTCCCAACAATAGAACTATGATCTAATTGGTTATTTCTTCCCCAAAACTCTATCCAATGGTCTGACACTTCCCTGTTTGGTTGTGTAAATTCATCTATTACACAATTGGTAATCCTACTATGGTTTGCAATAGAATCTTCATTAATTTTAAATTGAATAACACTATTTGAAGGCGTATATCCATTTTTAAAATGTAAATCCCTAACAACAAGATACTTTCCTCCTAATTTTAAATTAGATACTCCTTCTATGCTTACTTTCCCAGGTGTTTCTGCCCGCAATATAATCGGCTTATCTACTGTTCCCTCTCCATAAAATTTAATTTGAATATCTTTCCAAATCCCATTTTTAAGAACAATTTCATTTCCTGCTTTCGCCTTAGCAATAGCCTCTTGCAATTCTTGGGCTGTGCTAACATTTAAGGTTTGGGCTGCTACTTTTTCTTGGTACGAAAATAGTGTAAGACTTAAAAACAAAAGGATAAAACTCTTTTTCATGCTATTTGGTTTATGTAAAATTCTTAATGAATTAGGATTAGAAAACCGTCACGATGCGTAATTAAGAGCACTGTAAATTTTATAAAATTGGTTTTCCAAACTGGTTTACCAAATATACTGATATTTGTCGTATTATCGAATTTTTAACTTTTATTTCAACTTTACAGAATTCAATTAGGAAAGTTTTATCATAACAATAAAATTGGACGATTTTTGAACGTTATCGCTATGGTTTTGAATTATACTAATAAAATAGATACTTGAAGATACTGTAAATATTTTTTTTAAGCTAAAAACTAATAACTAGCGGCAATAATATCATAAGCAAGACGCTCACTTGCTGATAATTTATATTTACTGCGGGTATTTTTATAAGGATTTGGATTAGGAACCTCTTTCGTATCTATTGCATTGAATACTGCCGGATGCACATAATAATTTTTACATACCGATGGTGTGTTCCCCAGTTCTTCTGCCACCATTTTAATGACCATATTGCTAAACTTTCTGCGGGTACCTTTTGCTTGATTTTTCAAAGCATAATCATAGCATTCTATAGCCAGTCTACTACCAGACCACGTTCTGAAGTCTTTACTAGAAAAACTTTCTCCCATAAAGGTATTGATATAGGTATTTACTTCTTCGCTATCCACATCTTGAAATACTCCGGCTTGATCTTTATATCTAAAGATTTCGTAACCAGGTAGATTAGCTGTTTCTTTTATAAATGGGATCAAATCTGCGTCATCAATATGCACTTCTCTTTCTTGATTGCTTTTGCCTTTAAATTTAAAGATTAACTCATCACCTTCAAAATTCAAATGCTTTCTACGTAAGGTGGTTAATCCAAACGTTTCATTTACATTCCGGTAATGTTTATTACCAATTCTCACCCCATATTCATCCAAGATAAGTATGATTAATGCTAATAACTTACGTTTGCCCCACTCATTTGCTTGTAAATCTTTATAGGCTCTCTTTCTAATTCTAGGTAAATGATCTGCAAAATCTAACATCTTTTTAAATTTTGCCTCTTGTCTATTTTTCTCATAGACAGAATGGTAAATGTATTGCTTTCGGCCTTTGAGGTCCCGACCAATGGCCTGTATGTGACCGTCATCAAAACGACAAATATTCACATCGGACCACATAGGTGGTATGACAAGATTTCTAAGTCTCTTTAAGATTTTCTTGTCTTGAATTTTTATACCATCTTCATCATAAAAAGCAAAACCCCTCCCCTTCTTTTTTCTTGAAATACACATCGCAGAATCGTCTACTTCTTGAATATTAGTCATCGGGAGTGGTTTTGAATTTTTAAATAATTTGTACGATTAAAATCTTTGCTCTATAATAGCATTTGATCCTAATATATTCAACGCACTAGCTTTATTTGAGTTTCTGATGCTGCCCATGGCAACTTTTAAAGATTGAAATTCTTTTACGCATGCCAAATTGTTAATCACTAGCGTATCTAGCTCAACTCTATCTACTAAATGATGATCATCTTTGACCGCAAAAGCCTCATCAAGAAGCTTTAATAAGTTTCTATTGGTATAATCACAATCAAGAATTAGAATATTGACATCTCTTAATTCATCCAAACCATTCGATAATACCAACGAATCATAGTTAGACAGTAGCGATTTCTTAAACGCACTAATTTGCGTTTCTCTTCTTAAAGCCTGTTCTTTTAATAATTGTAATTGTTCTTCTATAGTGGAGTTCATATGTATAATTTTTAGATGTTCAAATCTAAGTCCAGATTTTATGTGATATTACTCTAATTGCTTTTTTTTTGAATCTTATCGCTACAAAAAAAAGCCTTGAGATGGTTCTCAAGGCTTTTTCTAAGTATCATTTAAATCTAATGCTGTTGCATCTTTTCTTTCTTCTTTCGCAACTGTCTTTCTAGCTCATTGATTGTTTCGCTAATAGAACTCTGAAAGTTGTCATGACTAGCTTCTGCAAATAATCGAGGTCCAGGTAAGCTTAAGCGAATATTGCAAATTTTACCTGTTTCATCGGAAGATGTATTTTCTTCTTTAAAGAATACATCTGCCCTAATCAACATGTCATACTTTTCTTTTAATTTATCTAATTTCTCCTTCGCCATCGCTTCTAATCGATCACTTGAAGTAACATCATGGTACTCATATATTATCTGCATAATTCTGTTTTTTTTATTTATCACAATTTACCATCCAACTAATTCCATATTGGTCATTACATCTACCAAAATGCCCCCATTCTCGCTCTCTAAATTCATGGTGAATTTGTCCTCCACTAGAGAGTTTAGTAAAAATCTTCTCAGCTTCTTCTACGGTATCTAAGTCCACACTCATATGAATTTGACTTCCGTTATTTATTGGAGTATCCGGAGAGGCATCGTAAGCCATAAAATTTACGCCCTTACCTTTTAACTCTGCGTGCTGTAATTTCTTCCGATAATTACCTGGAACATCTATTTTTTTGTCTTCATAGGTCTGACGGTTTTTAATTTCTGCGTTAAATATATCCCCATAAAAGCTTAGGGCTTCTTGACAATTGCCATTAAAGGCTAAATATGCTTGTACGTTCATAATTTTAATTTTTTACTAAATTAGAACTATCATGATGGCTACTTTTGCTCGAAAGAAATAAGTTTTGATGCGTTCCGTAATATTAAAAATTACCGTATAAAGAAATAAACAGACAGCTTTCGAATTCTACCTTTTTAAAAGGCCTTTATATATAATAAGGTAAGAATTATAATGATTTCTGAGTTGTAGTAAATATTTTATAATTCTCTTAATAAATTTGATTTCATTGCGTCAAGAAAATCGGTAATCAAGCTAAATTGTAACGAAAGAGCTCTCTAATTTTGTGGTAGTAATAATTAAAAATAAAACACATATGAAAACTTTAAAAACAATATTATTAGGAGCAATACTTTTCACCTCTTTCAGTGGATTTTCTCAAACAGAGAAAGAAGCAAAAATTATGAAAGATGCAGAAAAAGTTAAAATGAAAATGGTAAAGACAGATCAAGGTCTAAAGACATTCATGGATAATTCTACAGCTTATGTAATTTTTCCAAATGTTGGTGAAGGAGCACTTATTATCGGTGGGGCTTCTGGAAATGGAGTTGTATACGAGAACGGAAAACCAGTAGGTTTAGCAGATCTTAAAAAAGTAGATGTAGGACTACAAGCTGGTGGACAAGCACTTTCTGAAATTATCTTTTTTGAAACAGAAGAAGCTCTAGCTAAATTTAAAGACGATGAGCTTACATTTTCTGCAGAAGCATCTGCGGTAGTGTTAGAATCTGGAGCATCAAAAAATGCTAACTATAGTGATGGTGTCGTTGTATTTGCAATGCCAAAAGCTGGAGTTATGGCCGATTTATCTGTTGGAGGACAACGTTTGAGTTACGATTCTTTTGATGATCGTTCTGATAAATAATAACATATTTGATATGGTAAAAAGGCTGTCTAAATAGACAGCCTTTTTTTTTGCTCTACATTTAAATTCTGTACTTAAAAATACCCTTAAAACATTTTAACAAAGCACTTTTTTTAGCGTCAAAAAGTGTTTTGATTGTTTCAAATTCTTCTATTCCCGAGACTTAGTTTTGACCAAAATTAAAAACAATTTATAAAATTTTAAACACATAAAAATTATGAAAAAAGTAGTAGCATTATTAGTATTTATGACAGCGGGTTCTTCTCTATTTGCACAATCATGGTCGGATAAATTTCAAATAGGGGTTAAAGGTGGAGCCAACTTTGCTACCGTAGCCGGTGATGATTTTGACAGTCCAGATAGTAGAACAAGTTTTTATGCAGGTCTTGTAGCAGAAGCGCCATTAACGGAAACATTATCACTACAACCAGAGGTATTTTATTCAGGACAAGGTTTTGATTTAAATGATAATGCTAACGGAGCTGATGCAGAATATCAAATAGATTACATTCAAGTTCCTGTACTTCTAAAAGTTTATTTGGTAGACGGATTAAACATTCAAGCTGGACCTCAATTTGGTTTTAAAGTAAATGAAGAAGTAGATTTTCAACCAACAAATGATGATGGCGATATTGACACGGATGCTGTAAGAGATTTTGATTTTCAATTAACGTCTGGCTTGGAATATAAGTTTGCAGAATCTTTCTTTATTCAAGCAAGGTACACATACGGTTTCTCTGAATTAATTAAAGACACAGACGTACATAATTCTTATTTCTCTGCAGGTATCGGATACATGTTTTAATAAAAACAACTGCTAAATGCATCCCGTTAAAACTTAACGCTAATGGAGCAATTTCTTCGCGTAATCATTCTTAATTTTAGGGTATACAAAAATAATAATCTAAAAAAATAACGATATGAATACGACACAATTAGAAGGTAAATGGAAACAAGTAAAAGGTACGTTTAAACAAAAATATGGAAAACTTACCGATGACGACCTTACCTATACAGAAGGAAAGTTTGACGAGATGATTGGAAAACTTCAAGAAAAAACAGGCAAAAAGAAAGAGGAAATTGAAAAAGAGATTCAAGAATTGTAAAATTCTAAATCATAGAGCATACTTTTTTTAAGAGAGTACTCTTATCAAAATGTCTGTTAGTACGTTAAGACGAATGTATAAACCACCAAAAAGCAATTTTTGGTGGTTTATTATTTTACAGATCATTCCAATAAAGAACAAGCTTTAGCTACTTCATGTACTTCTTATACACTAAGCGGCCATAATACGCTATGAATAAAAAACATACCAATGGAAGTACGAATGAAAAATTCACTTCTGAGACCCTCGCAATTTTTATATCATTGACCTTATTACCTCCCAAATCTATAATCATTCCTTGAAGCTTAGGCATTAAGGCCCCTCCTACAATAGCCATAACTAGGCCTGCAGCCCCAATTTTTGATTCTTCTTCCGCTAAGCCATGCAAGGCAATACCATAGATTGTAGGAAACATTAAAGACATACAAAAGGATATCGCTACCAAGCAATACAGCCCATAAATTCCTTCAATGAATACGGTCCCTAAGGCAAAAACTGCCGCAAGGATTGAAAAATACATCAATAACTTTCCTGAACTTAAAAAGCGAAGTAGAAACGTACCTATAGCTCTACCTATCATGAATAAGAAGAATGCAGCAAATTGATAGTTGGCCGCATCTTCACTAGACATACCCATAGCTTCTGCATATTGGTATATATAGGTCCAACACATTATTTGCGCCCCAACATACATGATTTGAGCAATAACCCCTAAGACATATTTGTGGTTCTTACCTAAATCTTTAAAGGTGGTAGATAGACTTGGTATGGCTCCATCTTCCTTTGCTTGTGGCATTTTACTCACCAATATGAGCACAAATACGCCCAAGATTACCAATCCTAAGATCACATAAGGATCCCTAATCACCATTAAATCTGAGGTACGGATCAATGCTTTCTTGGCTTCTGCAAGGGCACTAAAATTTTCCACATCATCTGATTGTAATTTTTTAAGTACAAATTGTTGTGCCACTAAAAGTCCCAATAATAAACCCACTGGGTTAAAGGCTTGTGCTAAATTTAGCCGCAAAGTTGCCGTTTCTGGAGCTCCCATTGCCAAAACATAAGGATTTGCCGTAGTTTCTAAAAAAGCTAAGCCAAAGGTTAGAATATAAAGTGCCAAACAAAAGAACCAAAATTGCTGTGTTATTGCTGCGGGATAAAATAAAAGCGCTCCTCCTGCAAATAAGGCTAAGCCTATTAAAACCCCTGTTTTATAGGAATATTTTCTTACGAATAATGCTGCAGGTAATGCCATGCAAAAATAACCACCATAAAATGCCATTTGCACCCATGCTGCCTGAGAATTAGATAGCTCTAATACTTTTTTAAAAGCTTGTACCATTGGATCTGTAACGGCATTAGCAAAGCCCCATAAAGCAAAAAGAGAGGTTATTAATATAAATGGCAACAAAACCGATTTAGAAACAATTGCTGGTTTGCTCATAATAGTGAATTTTAAATAGTTAGTTAGTTCCTAATAGCACGTAAATTAAAATCGTAATCACACAAAGTGCTATTGCCATTGGTTTTGTATATTTCCATTCTTTCATTTCTACATAATCATGTTCTTCTTCAACACTTTTCTTATGGTTGGGGTAGAAATAAGAAACTGCAAACATTACAATAACATTTAATACAAATTCTATTCCCCAGAGGTGCACAAAATGTATATTAAGCTTAAAAACAAAAGTGGTCAGAATATAGAAGGCTAAACCTATAAATAATGCAGCCTTCGCACCAGTCGCCGATATTTTTTTTAGAAAAAAGCCTGCTAACATAATTGATGCAATCGGGATAAAGAAGATTCCGTTTAATTGTTGTAAAAGTTGATACAAACCATCTGGTGCATTGGCCACCATTGGCGCCACAAGAATAGCGAAAACGGCTAAAACTGCAGAAGTAAGCTTTCCAATTTTAACGAGTTTTTTATCTATAGCATTTCTTCCAAAATGACGTTTATACACATCGATACTAAATATAGTTGCTGCACTATTTAACACACTATTAAAAGTACTTAAAACAGCCCCCATAACTATGGCTGCAAAAATACCGACAAGACCTATAGGAAGCACCTTTTTTATCAGTTCTGGATAGATCATATCTTGTTTGTCATATAAAGAATCTCCGAAATAGTAAAACCCGATGACCCCGGGAAGGATAATAATTATAGGTACTAGTATTTTCAAAACACCGGTATACAATAATCCTTTTTGAGCTTCTACTAAATTTTTAGCTCCTAAAGCACGCTGAACAATGGTTTGGTTCATGCTCCAAAAATATAATTGATTAATAATCAACCCCGTAAAGAGTACCTCAAAGGGTAGTACCGAATCTTTAGCGCCTATTACATTAAATTTTTCTGGACTATGGTTATATACTTTGGTTAAACCCGCTATTGGATTACCATCACCAATGCTTACCAATGCTATGATCGGGATGGCTAATCCGCCAATAAGTAAACCGTACCCATTAATCGTATCTGAAACAGCCACTGCCTTTAAGCCTCCAAAAATGGCATAGATAGATCCTAGGACACCAATAGAAACTACGGTAATCCAAAGGCCTTGTTCTTTAGAGACATTTAAAACTTCAGAAATATTAAAGATACTTTCAATATTGATAGCACCCGTATAAAGTACTATGGGAAGTAAGGTTACAATAAATGATACCATTAAAAATAGCGCCACCAAGGTTCTGGTAGTACTATCAAATCTTTTTTCTAAATATTCTGGAATGGTGGTTAAGCCCATTTTTAAATATTTAGGAACAAAATAAATAGCGGCAACCACTAAGGCAATAGCAGAGGTTACCTCCCACGCAATAATAATAAATCCGTTTTTATAGGAAGAACCATTCATCCCAATTAAATGTTCTGTAGATATATTGGTTAGTAACATGGATCCTGCAATGACAACCCCCGTTAAACTTCTACCCCCAAGAAAATACCCATCTTTTGAGTCTAGTTTTTCTTTTCGGAGTTTAAACCATGAATAAAATGCAACAAAAGCCGTAAAAGCAATAAAGGTGATAGCGGTATACATGAGATAGTGAGTTAGGTTAGAAAATAAAAAGCAAAAAAATGCTCTAGTAAAAAATTGCTAGAGCATTGCAAAATTTAAAATAACACAACTTAAAAACTCAACTTTTCAGGGATATATTTTGCGACTAATTCCTTATAATACGGTAATAATTCTTTCGCATTTGGTGGTACTGGTGCTTTTGAATATAAATCATAAGGGTTAAACTTTTTTACCCATTCAAATAATTCAACATCCTTATCTGTCATTAAATGTAGGTAATCATTTTCTCTATGTTGCGAGTAAAATGAATGGTACCGTATCATATATAGCGCAGGTTCTGGTAAATAATCTTTCATGATTTGATATAAATATTCATCATGACCCCAGCTCATTTTAACCTTATCTAAGCCACAGTTTGGTTCGTAAACACCATATTTAGTATTGTAACGTTCATCTGTAGCATCCGGATTAGCTGCGAAAAAATCTGGATATACAATTTTGTCAGAGAAAGCACAGCCCACAGGAAAAGTATCTCCTACCACTGCCCATTGTGGTTCTCCAAAAAGACATAAAATTTTACCTAAATCATGAATAAAGCCAGTAAGTACAAACCAGTCTGGATGACCATCTGCTCTAATAGCCTCTGAAGTCTGTAAAAGGTGTTGTAATTGATCTAGATCTATATCTGGATCACTATCATCTACCAATGTATTTAAAAAGTCTACAGCTTCCCAAATAGACATTTCTTTTCTATCAAACTTTAAAAATTCTTTTTCCTTCTCACAAACAAAATCATAGGTCTGGTATTGATGGTTAATTCTATAGAATTCCTTTACGGTATCTAAGCGTTCTGAATCTACATAATTTCTGAACTCTTCTTTTTCCTTTACAGTTTCTACAGGATCAGGATAACGTTCTAATAAGTTATCTTCCCAATCATCAATGTTATCCATTGGATTTTTATGATTGCTATTCAATGATTCTTCCATTACGATCTTTAGTTTTAAATGTTGAGTCTATGTAATTAAAACCATAATTACACTAGGCAATTTAAAATATAAATACTGTAGACCAATGGACTAAAACACCAAAAACATGGATTTTTAGGAAAGACATTAAAATATAAGATCCTCTATTTTAACAACTTACTCGGCGGAAAACCAAATTGCTTTTTAAAACAACGGCTAAAATACAATGGATCATTAAAACCTATTAAATCTGTAACCTCAGAGACATTGTACTTTTTAGTTTTTAATAATTGTGCAGATTTCTTTAAGCGGATGGTTCTTATAAATTCATTAGGTGCTAAATCTGTTAGCTCCTTAATTTTTCGGTATAATTTAGAAGAACTCATTCCTAATTCTTGACATAGATACGTAGTCGTCAAATCTGCCTTATCTAAATTCTCTTCAATTAAGGTAGTAATTTGTTCCATCAAAGCCTTATCTATTGGAGAGTGCGTAAGCAAGCCTACTTCACTTTCTACCTCATCCGAAAACTTAGATTTTAATTCTAAGCGTGTTTTGATGATGTTTACGATAACAGATTTTAGTAACGAGGGGTCAAATGGTTTTACCAAATAAGCATCGGCGCCTACATCATAGCCTTTTACCTTGTCTTCATTCTCAGATAAAGCCGTTAAGAGTACTACTGGAATATGACTTATAAATTCATCGTTCTTCAATTCATTACAAAATTCTAGTCCGCCCATAATCGGCATCATAACATCTGCAACACAAAGCATAGGCTTTATTTTTCTGCAAATCTTCAAGCCCTCTTCGCCATTTTCTGCTTCATACACCTTGTAATAATCAGAGAGATAATCTATTAGGTATTTCCTTAATTCCGTATTATCTTCTATAACCAGAATTTTCTCTTTGATCTCTGTATTGGTCGTAATTTTCTTCTGGGGAACGAATGGCATAGCCTCTTCTTCCGCAATATTAGAAACAAACTCAAAAACTTCTTTTTTAGAATAACTCTTTCTTCCTACTGGAATCTCAAAAGTAAATATACTCCCTTGATTAGATTCACTAGAAACCCTTATGGTTCCTTTATGTAATTCTACAAGAGATTTTACTAAGGATAAACCAATACCGGAACCTGTATTGTTTTCTTTACTATTTGTGGCTTGATAAAACCTCGTAAAAATTTTCTCCTGACTTTTTAAAGGGATTCCGATACCATCATCACTCACTTCTATAACCAGGACTTCGCTAGCCTCTCCTTTAAGTCTAATAAAAACATCTACATGCCCATATTTATTGGTGAATTTTATCGCATTAGATAATAAATTGTATAATATTTTATCATACTTATCTCTATCTATCCAACCAAAAAGAGTTTCGTGCTCACTATTAAAATTCAGCTCTATATTTTTATTATACGCAAACTCTTTAAAAGAATCAAAAGTGTTTTTTGTGTATAGGAGGATGTCCGTTTTAGAAACTTTCAGCTTTAATTCTCCTGTTTGTGCTTTTCTAAAATCGAGCACTTGGTTCACTAAATTTAAGAGTCTACTCGCATTTTGATGAATAAGATTAAACCTGCTTTTTTGATAATCACTACTATTCTCATTTGCCTCTTCTAGCAATTGTTTTGCCGGGCCTAAAATTAGCGTTAAAGGTGTTCTTAGTTCATGCGAGATATTGGTAAAAAAACGGAGCTTCTCATTATTCAATTTTACATCACGCTCTCTATTTACTTTTTCCGTGACTAATTCTTGTTTTAATCGAAGTCTATTTTTCATATCTCTTCTAATTAAATAACCTATACTAATTAGAAGTACGAAAACTAAAAGTAATGCTTGGTAGGTGAGCCAAAAAGGCGGTTCTATTTTAATAAGGTAAGACACTTCATCACTCCAAAAACCATCACTATTGCTAGATTTTATTTTAAAAACATAATCGCCAGGAAATAAATTGGTGTACTGTACGGTCCTTGAATTACTCGTGGTCGCAATCCAATTCTCATCAAAACCTTCTAACATGTACTCAAACTTATTTAGCTTTTCATTCGCATAAGAAGGTGCCGAAAATTGGAGTGAAAAGTTTCTGTTTTTATAATTTAAAGTAATATTCTTACTATCATTTATATCTTTTTCTAAGGGAGTTTGATCATTAATTTCTGTTCCAGGATATACTACTTCATTTTGGATTTTAAACTCTGTAATTACCGGTTCTGGAGCTATTTGATTTTCTCTAATGGTATATGGTGAGAAATAAATAATTCCGTTTTTACCTCCTAAATAAATATTAGAATTCCCAAAATTATAAAAACCGCTAGAACTAAATACATCTAATCGATTACCACTATTCACATTATAAATATTATAGTTTTTTAAATCAGATTTTAGTCTTGCAACACTATTATTATTCATGTTTAACCATAGATCACCATTGGCGTCGGTGAGCATATCGGTTATCCATTTTCCTTCAAGTTCTTTTGGGCTCCTGAGTGCTTTAAAATTATCTGTTTTAGGCTGGTACCAACTTATACCCTGTCTTGTCGCTGCCCATAGCCTTCCTTCCTTATCAAACATGATATCACTGACATTATCATGTGGCAGGCTTTCCTCATCCGTAGCTGATGTCTTGTAGTATGTAAACGAATTTAAATTTCGGTTGTATTTAACCACACCGGTCTCTGTCGCAAACCAGATGTATTCATCTGCCTGTTTTACAATCTCATTAATTTGATACCCTTTCAACAAGACATTGGTACCTGCTTGTTTTTCTAAGGTTTTGGTATTAAAAACGACGGCCCCTTCTCCAAAAGAACCTACTAATAATTGATTATCTCCTAAATTTTCAAAAGCAAAAATAGGTGATTGCTCAAAGCCCACATTGACAACTGTAGAGGTGTTCTTTTTATAATCATATACCAATAGTTTACCGTTCCATAAGCCACAATAAAACACTTCGCCATCTAAAGAATAAATACTGGCAATATCTTTTTGATTGTTATACAACGGGATAAAGCTATCCTCTTCTGAAATGAACAACCCGTTATGCCGCGTGGCTACAATAACCTTCGCATCATATGTTTTATTAAACCCGCGAATTCTAGGAACCTGATTATTAATATGCAATGAAATATCCTTATTGATATTAAATTGATTTTCATACGGGTCATATTTATCTAGGCCGTCTTCTGTTCCTATCCATAAAACTCCGGAGGCATCAAAGTACAAAGCAGAAACTAAATTATCTACTAAAGAATTATCATCTGGCAAGACGGAATAATACCATTTGAAAGCCCCTTTGCTAATATCTTCTAATTGATTGCAAACAATTACACCACCTAAGGTTCCTAACCAATACTTACCATCTGGCGCTTGTATTACCGATAAAAAATAAGGCCCCAAACTGTCTCTAATCTCTAGGTCATCAATCTCAAGATTTACGAACTCATTAGCCGCACTGTTTAATTTATAAAGGCCTTCTCGTGTTCCTATAAAAATATCAGATTTAGCATCCTCATAAATAAAATTTAAGTACGGGTTTTTTTCAATAGAATTGGGAATAGCAAGGGTATAGGTTACGGTTTGGTAAATTTCTCCCTGTGCGTTTAATGTAATCTTTGCAACGCCACCCGTATCATAACTCCCTATCCAGATATAGCCCTTTTTGTCTTCGAAAATTTCTTTTACATAATTGAAATTAGCAATTTCAATTTTCTTAAAACTACCGTCATCAACATTAAAAATATATAAGCCTTTGGTTTTTGTTCCAACCCAAACCCGCTTGAACTTATCTACGTATACAGATCTTATTTCTGCATCTGGTAAGCTATTCGGATCATTCTTATCTGGGAGGTATGTTGTAAAGGCCTGAGTATCGGTTTTAAATAATGTTAATCCGTTTCTAGTCCCAATCCATAAATTATGGGCGTCTTCATCTAGAACTAATGCCGTTATATCATCATTGTATATCTTATTGTTTCCTGTAGAGGTACTCAAGTAAGATTTAAACTCGTAGCCATCAAATCTATTAAGGCCAGAGAAGGTTCCTAGCCAAAGAAAACCATATTTATCTTGGACAATATGGCGTACGGAGTTATGCGATAATCCGCTGTCATCGTTATAATGTTCAAATTTTATATTCTGCGCTGTACTGCACAAAACCGAAAATAGTGCAAAGAATGTTATCGCAACAATGTTTCGCATAGATTGATTTTAATACTTGAGTTGAGTGATGTCTAAATTTACAAAAGCTAAATGAAACAAGCCTTTACTATTTAGGTACTATTCTGGTAATTTTGTTAGACTTTAGATCTATAGTAAAATGATCTGAAGGTTCTCCTTTCCTCGTTTTTACAAAAATTTGAGCCCAAAGTTGGTATGCTGTGCTTTTAGATTTCTTAAACTCCTGACAGACAATCGCATACTGTTTTAAACGATCAGGACTAATATCCCCTAAGGCTAGCTCATCTGCGCTCCTTAATTTATAAAAATCGTAAATCATATCACATCCGGACCAAGAGTTAAATTCTTCAAGGCGTATGTTTTGCGCTTCTAATTGCAACTTGATACGTTCAAGATCATTAGAATTCTCTACTAACAGTTCTTTTCCTGACTTATTCAGCATGGCTTCTGAAAATTCAACAGGCCAATCGTCTGGTAAAAATCGTAATCGCACTAATTCTTTCAAATGCCACTTTGTAAAATCCCTATAATTTTTAGTCGTCAATATATCTTTATCCCAAACCCCTGTTGCTCCTGATTCTTTTAAATAGGCATATTCTTGCTCATATAATGGGAACAAACTGTTGAATTTTTCAGCTGACGTGATAACCACCGTTTCTACTTCAAACTGGGATGTAGACTTAATGGTTAAGATTTTATAGGCAGGAGCATAAGCTGCTAAAGAGGGTGTTTGTATATTGAACAAAGTATTGTCTTGATCACTTGTTCTCACCCCCGTATCGTTAATATGCATATGGCCACCAAAGTGAATTTGTAGACCGGCATCTGCAAAAGTTTGTGCCACTTCTTCCTTTGGAACACGGTGTAGTTGCATTTTAGTAGCACCAAAAAGTTGTTTAAGTTCATAAGAAGCATCATCATTAAAATCTACCATAGGATAATGGCTGAAGGCAATTAAGACTTTCCCTTTTTGCTTTGCTAGTGCCGCTACCTTTTTAACCCAAGAGATTAAATGAGACTTTTGCAAAAGCACATTATTATACCCGATACTCGCGCCTGAAAAATCTTTTGGGTTTGTAGATGCTTCTGTTAATTCTTTATTTGGGACATATACGTTGGCATCTATGGCCAACAGCCAAACACCCTCAGTAGGTTCTACTAAATAACTAGCATCAGGATGTACATTATAAGCATCAATAGGGTATGTTCTTTGTTGTAAAACTGATGCCGATTTTGCTTTATCAAAACTATAATCTTCATAGGCATAGGTAGCAAATGGGGTCTCCCAATACACATATTCTTTCTGTGGGTAAAACCCAAAAGAAGACATTTCATTCAAAATATCCTCATAGCCCCATTTTTTAATTTCTGAGGTGATAATTGGTGTTAGTTCTCCCGCTACAGGTTCCTTTAAATTAGTAACAGCGCTAGTAATTATTTGTTCCCTACCTCCTATTCCTAAAAAATCTGATTTACCCGCTTCTTGGGTAAATGGTTTTACAGGATCATGATTCCCGGTTGTTGCAAAGAAGAACATTCCATGCTTTTTAGTATAGGTATCCAATATTTTACGCAGCCCTTTTACATGAACAGGTTGCCCGTCATCACTAAAATCTCCAGGTAAGGCAACATATTTAATTCCTCTAGCAGCGATATCCTCTAAAGCTTCTATAAATGCAAAGTAGTTTTCGTTGAATATTCTGGTGGACTTTAATTGTGCATTCATCGTCCTGATATTCACAAAGGTTTCCGTATTTGGAATGTTAATCCCTTGATAGTCGGCATCTTCAAAATGTGCATAAATATCTTGAAAATGCGCATCTGCTATAAAAGCAATCTGAACATTCTCGACACTTTTTCCAACAGTCTTATCTGCACAAGAAAGTATTGAAAATAGTAAGACTACTAGACTACTCCGCCCTATTATTTTTAATAACAAACTATTTATTTTTTGGCTGTTTCTTTCGGAAACGCATAGCTCTTTTTCCATCCTCCTAAATCTATCAACACTTGATCTATTAGTACTCCAGGGTCTACCATCCATATTTTCAAGGTATGTTTCCCTGCTTTATTTACTATTTGCTTAGTAGATTTTACGGATGCATTTTTAAGTACATTCTCTTTCCATTCATCACTGCGTCCTATGGTCTGAAAATCTACTAAAACCGGTGATGCATCATCTATAGCAACAGCACAACGTACGCCAATCCCAGCATGTGGCGCATGGGTGGGCACTGCTTGTAAATTTACAGCTACTTCTCCAAAGTTAAAAGTATAAAAGTCATATTCTAAAACAGGGCTATTTGCCTTAATGGCCTCTAAAGTTACATTTGGCGTTGCATTTCTAGGCAAAGCCGTAATTACCTTGTTCGTATAACCAATACCCTCAAACAACTGCCAATCTGCTTCATTACCTGCTTGTTTTCGCGTGTAATTCTCCGCATTTATGGATACATACCCTTTGTCTTCTACAAAACCTTTGTAGTTTTCTAAAGCATCAAATTCAGGATTATAAACTGAAACTCCTATCGTTGTTGTTTTTCCTTCCGATCTAAAATCTATAGCACTATTTACTTTAAAACTTGGTGGAATCAATTGAAAATCATGACCTAGAGGAGCTTCTTTTTTGTTCTCTCCTTTTGGCACTTTAGTCCAATCGATACTTACCCAAATACGTTTTTCTAGATGTTCGGAATGTAAGGTCCCTTTATCTTCTGATAATTTTATCCAATCTACCTTTGGTATCGCTACCCAATCTACTTCCCCCTCACCTTCTACAAAGACATCAATAAAATAAGTGCTATTCGTATAGCTATTAAATACAGGCAAAACATCTGCATAACTGTTTATGATCTCATCATTAACTTCCATCTGATACCCTTCTAAAGCCAAGCCTAATTTTACTTTTTGATCTGTTTGCACAGTTGATGTTGCAGGTTGCGCAAAAACAGGTAAAAATCTAGGGGCCATGGTCATGATATGATTCCACTTTCCGTTTTGAAGTTTTGTATTGTAATACGTCGTTTCTTTTTCTATACGATGGTAGGCTTCTTTTGACAAAGCTCCAAAAGCATTGGCACTCTGCCTGCCTTGCTTTGCTGTAAATTTATTTTTAAAACTATACAGCCATTTCTGGTTTAGTTTTGATGCTCCAATGATAGGATAATACACGAGTTGATAAAAAGCATCTTTTCTATGATCAGCTATATCTGCATATAAACTTTCTGTCCTTTCAATAATAGTTTCATAGCTCTTAATACGTTCTGAAACCTCATCGCCATAATGGTACTGCGTTAATTCTGTTTCCCCTTCTTTTGTCACAGGTTCTACCTGACTCCAAGCCATAAATTCTGGGCGCCTGATGTAGGCTAGGCGGTTATTTTCGAATAACACCTCGGTAATTTCAGCGGCCGTTTCTTTTCCGAATTCACGTGCTGCCCAACTTTGCATATGTGTTTTCACGGAAGCACTCTTTTCAAAGTTATCCATATCCCAAGCCATGTCTAAAAATAGCTCCATATTATATTCGTGAGGTTTAATATCGCCACAATTCAAAATCCAAATATCACGCGATTGAAACTCATAAGCTTTAGACATTTCTTCCCACATTAAAACAGGGTTGGTAGAATTCAGCCATAAATAATCATGTGGTCTTCCCCAATATGAAGTATGGTAATATACTCCTGCCCCACCCGGTCTTCTTTGTTCTTTTGGAGTGCTTAATTGACGCATATATCCGTAATTATCATCCGTCCATACCAGCGTAATATCCTCTGGTAATTTTAATCCGCTTTGGTAATAATTTAATACTTCTTTATAAGGTACAAATGCCTGTGGAATAGCTGTTGGATTCTTTTTAGTTTCCTTTTTTAATATGGCCCGTTGATCTGTAATGACACGCTCTAATAAATGAACCTGTGCATCTGTATCATCCTCACCAACAATCATAGGCGAATCATGTTCCCCACGCATTCCCGTAGTGTAAATACCTTCTAATTTTGCTGTTTCTTTTACTCTTTTCGTAAATAGATTTTTAATAGTTTCTGAATTAGTATCATACCGATACTCGCCCATTTTATCATGTTTCCATTCTGTATTAATGTTACTCAACATAGGCTCTGCATGTGATGTGCCTATCACTATGGCATAATCATCTGCCACAAATTTATTCTCAGGATACGAATAAAATGGTTTTGTACTCGAATGCATGGCAGGCCAAATAGTATTGGCTCTTAATCGCAATAACAATTCAAAAACTTTAGCATACGTTTTAGGACCTATATCCCCTGTTTCTGGTTCAAAATTTAAAGCTGCCCAACGTTGTAAGCCCCAATCTTCATCATTTAAGAATACCCCTCTATATTTTACAGACGGACTTTTAGACACCGTATTATGAATACTAACAGAAAGTACGTCTTTCTTTTCTGGTGTTACATCTGCCCACCATTCCCAAGGAGATACTCCTATTTTTCTAGACAATTCTAAAATCCCATAAGCGGTACCTCTACGGTCGCTACCTACAATGACTAAAGCTTTATCTATGCCTTTACTTGGGTTTTCAATACTATGAATTGCATAACGTTCCCATTGATTTTGAAGCTCAGAAACGTCTAGCTTCCCCGAGGCAATCAATTTATCTATCATGGTATTTTTACCGATAGTCCCCGCAATGATAGCTGAAGAAGTTAACTGAGCTTTAGAACCTACTACTGGCTTTTTCCCGGTTACTTTTAAAACATCATTTGCAAAAATAGTTGCTGCAATAGAGACTACTTTTGCATCTTTTTTATCGATTAGTATAGTTACAGTGTTGCTTTCATCAACAATTGAGAATTCTGCCTTCTTAATCTCTTGCGCCATTACAACAGCCCCCTGAAAACAAACCAATAGTACTCCTAGATATTTAAACATACTTTTATTTTTTAATTCTTTCATAGGTACCGTCTTCAAAAATCACTTTATACTCAGAAGTAAATAAGGTAGACGGCACATAATAATCTGTAGAAATTACTTGTGCTCCAGAAGCCTCTGCCATTTTAAATTTCTTGTAATTGTTCGTACGTGCTTCTTTTGTGGCCGCATCTGCTCGCGTGCGTACCATATACCCTTTGGCTACTAATGTTTTAATATATTCAAAATCTTTAACGGGGTTATTTACTATTCTAAAGGCTGCTTCAGGGTTGCCTTCCTTACTGTTTACAAAAAGGACTCTTCCTTTTAAAGATTGGTGATCTACTAAATAGTCATTAATTCTCTCCTCCTTTTCATCCAAAACAAATAAGAACTTGCCTCTTAGATTCTTTAGTTTAGGCCAACCAACCGTTAAAATAGCTTCTTCTAAGGTTTTAAAATCACCACGAACAAAATCTGGAGTGATCAATTTATCCAAAGGAAAAACACTTCTAATTTCTAGGTCTAAACTATCTAAGGCATTTTTACCAAAAACTAAAGGCGTTCTTGTTTGCGGAACCTTTTGGTCTTTTGTATTCATTAAAATAACAATTGGTGTATGCTCTGGATGTTTATCAGACCATTTTTTTAAAGATTGGAGTCCGTCTTTAAAGAGTAAATCATGACTTCTAAAATCAATATCTTGTACATGAAACATTTTAAGCCCTGGTACTTTTAATTTTTCTTCCACATCAAAAGCCAAAGACTCTTTTCCTAGAGACCTTATGATTTCTAATCCTTTTGGATATGAAAAGTGCCCCCCTAGTGGATCATGAAAAACATCTAGTTCTAAATTCCTCAGTCCTAAATCTAATTGTTGTTCTAATGATATATGTCCGTATTGTAACCCTTCTATTTTTTCAGGTTCAAGGCTATACAAATAATCATACAAAGGCTTTTCTATCGCTATTTTATAAGAGTTATGGCTGCCTATAACTTGAATATCATTCAGCCTAACTATGTTACTCTTACACCCGATTAGGGTGAAAACCAAAAGTGCTAAAACACTACGAACGTATGAGATCGAGAAATTCATTATTTGATTGCTTTTGTTTTTTGTACCCTAATATCCTTAGAAGAAGCTCCGATCATAAATTCATAATCACCTTCTTCAAAAGTCCACTTTTTTGTTTTTTCATCCCAGAATTCAAGCTCCTTTTTAGAAACATCAAAGGTGATTGTTTTAGAGGCCCCTACCTCCAAAGATTCTCTTTTGAAGCCTATCAATTTTTTAAGAGGTCTTTTCTCTGAAGGATGTATCGCTTTAAAATATAACTGCACAACTTCATCCCCTTTATACTTTCCAATATTTTTTACAGTTGTTGTTACTGTAATTTTATCAGCCTTTGATTTTACCTTGAGCTTATCATACTCAAATTTTGTGTAGCTCAATCCGTATCCAAAAGGATACAAGACATCACCTTCAAAATACATATAAGTTCTTCCATTAGACACTTCATAATCATCCATATCTGGCAAGTCTGTTACCGATTTGTAAAAGGTAAAAGGCAATCTACCCGCGGGGTTATAATCACCAAATAACACATCCGCAATGGCAGTACCACCAGCTTCTCCTGGATACCATGCGTCTACTATTGCTGGTACATGTTCATCCATCCAATTTATAGCCAGAGAACTCCCTGCTACTAAAACCACGATGATATTTTTATTTTCGGCATAAATCTCTTTTAGGTAGTTCACTTGATCTTCCGGTAATTCTAAATCTGTTCTATCCCTACCTTCTTTTTCAATAGACTTGTTAATCCCCATAACAGCAATGACGTAATCACTAGCGCTAGCAACCTCTTTATCTTCTTTATACAAATCATCGGTTAAGGTTGGTACTTCCCATAACAATTGGCAAATAGCATCGCCCCCGTTATCAAAATATTCTAATTTGATGGCATATTTTTTTCCCGCCTCCATCGGTATTTCTACTTGATCTGTAGTCATTCCTCGATTGTGCCATTCATCAACAACAAGCTCCTCATTCAACCACATTCTTACGCCGTCATCAGAATTAACTCCAATCTTATACGTCCCTGAAAAGTTAGGCGTAATATAACCTGTCCAACGCATAGACTTATGTCTAAAATTTGTGTAAGGATCTGGTGGGTTGTTTACAGGATCAAAATTAACAACCTTATCTACTCTTGTTTGCGGAGTTCCTTCTAAGAATTTATCATCAAAATATTCTCCATACAAGCCAGTCTCCTCATTATGGTCATTTCGTAAATTTTCAGCCTCAATAAGGTTTAAATTTCTAGCTGCTGTTTTCCATTTTACATACGTAATATCTGCGCTACTACCTACTTTTGCTTTAATACCCTCTAAAGGCGATACTGGTTTTACTACCGAGAGACCACTATAATCTCCAAAAACAACTTGATTTGCATTGAAACCAACTACGGCTATTTTTTTCTTTTCTGATAAATCTAAAGGTAATATGCTATTCTGATTTTTAAGCAGTACTATAGATTGTCTTGAAGTTTCTAATGCTAAATTTTGATGTTCCTCTGAACCTATAACATCTGGAGAAATTTTAGTGTACGGATTCCCTTCCGTGCTATCAAAAATTCCTAATTTAAAACGTGCCGTTAAAATTCTCGTGATTGCTTTATCTATACTTTCTTTAGGTACTAAACCCTTATTATAGGCTGTAAGTAAATGTTTCGCATAAATATCATCACCACATTCTAAATCTAAACCACCCTCTAGTGCTACTTTTGCTGCTTGTTCTTTTGTAGATACATATTTGTGTGATTTTTCAATGTACGTCGGCGCACCACAATCGCTCACCACATACCCCTCAAAACCCCATTCCTCTCTTAATACCGTATTTAACAACCAACTATTCGCGGTGCTAGGTACTCCGTTAATGGCATTATAAGCACTCATAATAGATTGTGCATTCGCCTCTTGTACTGTTGCTTTGTAGGCCGGGAAATAGTATTCTCGTAATGACTTTTCAGATATTTTAGCGTTATACGCAAACCTGTTATCTTCTTGGTTGTTAGCTACAAAATGCTTTGGTGTAGAAACCACCTTTAAATACTTTGCATCATCACCTTGCAAACCTTTTACAAAAGACACTCCTATTCTACTGGTTAAATAAGGATCTTCACCATAAGTTTCTGGTGTTCTCCCCCAACGTGGATCTCTTGCCATATTGATCGTTGGCGACCAAAATGTAAGCAAATCACTATAGACATTTTTTTGATCTTTACCTTGGTTGTAGAAGTTCCATTTACCTCTAGCTTCATCAGAAATGGCCGTAGATACCTCATAAATTAAATCAGGGTTCCAAGTCGCTGCTAATGCAATAGCCTGTGGAAAAACCGTAAAGCGCCCTCCTTTAACCACACCATGCAATGCTTCATTACCATGGTAATATTTTTCTACATCTAACCTTGAAATTGCTTCGGCTGTAGAAACCATCATAGAAATTTTTTCTTCGATAGTTAAGCGCGCTACTAAATCATGTACTCTGGTCTCAAGAGGCAACTCTTGATTTTGAAACGTGTATTTTTCCTGTGAAAAAACTAGGACAGGAAGGAGTATTAAAGCAACTATGAAACTCTTTTTTACGATCATTCTAAAACTAAAATTATGCATTCGTTTTTTATTTTAACTCAATTCTAAAACCAGAAATAGGAATAACTTGATTACTAGTCACAGGCATTTTTATGGTAAGACCCTTTTTGGTTTGCTTCCATTTTACATTGTTTGAACTGTTTAGTGGTGCCACCGATTTTATTTTAGCTCCGTTTTTTGTCGCCAATGCTGCAATGGTTACTTCCGCGGTAGTGGTACTGCATACGTAGGCATAGATAAAGTTATTCTTTGTTGTGAATATTACTTCTGGAAAAATATCTTTAGAAGTACCATCATGCAAATTATCTTTCATGGTATCTTCTTCCTGAGAAGCATTAGTTTCCTCAACGCTTTCAACAACTTCTGTAAGTCGTTCACTTTGTACGCTCCATGGTTTAGAGCCATAGATGCCTTCAGCATTCTGTTTGATCCAAGAACCCATTTCAGTTAATCGTTCTTGCGCTAAATCTGTAATTTCTCCTTTGGCAGTTGGACCGTTATTCAATAATAAATTTCCTCCTTTACTTACAATTTCAAGAAGTTGTCTGGTCATTAACTCTGAAGATTTATAAACGGTATCATACTCAATATATCCCCAGTTTTTCCCCATGGTAATACACGCTTCCCAAGGTTCTACTTCCAAGCCATCAACAATTTCTTGCTCGGTCACTTTATAATCTCCAAAACCATGTTTAATACGACTGTTTATAATACAATGAGGTTGTAAATCAAGTATTAACGCTCGCAATTCTTTGCTTTCTTCAGAACTAATCAATTCTGGAGTATCAAACCACATAACATCAATTTTTCCATATTGCGTAAGTAATTCTTTTACCTGTGGTTTCACTTTTCGCTCAAAATACCGACTAAACACTTTTATATCTTCATCTGGAAAATCTACCAAATTACTACGTCCACCTTTATGCGGCCAATTTGTTGCTACATCAGGGTCTTCCCAATCACGACCTAAAGAGTAATAAAACCCAAATTTCATGTCTTGCTTATGGCAAGCGGCCACCAATTCTTTCATAGGATCTTTGGCGTAGGGTGTTCTACTTTTTATATTATAATCGTTTGATGGAGAATCAAACATTGCAAAGCCATCATGGTGTTTAGAGGTGATGATGATATATTTCATGCCTGCCTCCTTTGCGGTAAGCACCCATTTTTCTGCATTGAAATTAGTGGGGTTAAAATCATCTGCAATGGTAGCATATTCTTTTAGCGCTATTTTTTCATGAATCATGAAATGCTCATTTCCTTTTGCTACATGTCCATCCCAATATCCAGCAGTTAGCGAGTATAAACCCCAATGCATAAACATACCAAATTTGGCATCTTTCCACCAGTCCATTTTATCGGATGATTGGGCTAAGGCACTACTCATAAAAATAATTACAAAACCTAAACTCAAATAAAAATTTCTACCACAAACATCGTTCTTCATTGGTCTTTAGTTTTAAGTTGATGCAACAAAAACGCCTATTTCTTTATAAATTCTATATTCGTTAGTTTTACTACTATAGGGTTTGGCCATACCTTATCATTATAAAGCCTTTGCGCTCTACTTATTGATATTTCTAACAAGTCTTTGTGCTGTATAAACCGAGACGTCGGCGTATTTTCTGGCCAATACTCAACCACCAAATCATTCTGCCCTAGTACAGAAATAGTGGTCTTTTTCGTTGATTTGATATTTTTCAAAAGAAAATTTCTTCTAAAACCTTTAAACCAATCTTTTTGCCCGGTAATAAACACATATGCGGTGTTTTCATCTTTACCTTTAGTAAACCACATAGCACCATCTTTTACTATAGTAGGTACGGGTCTTACATTTATTATCCCTTCTTCATTCACATACATCCAAAGTGCTATTTCACGCAAGCGCTCTTCTTGTTCAATAGGAATTTCGCCATCTGGTTTTGGCCCTATATTCATCAAGAAATTTCCTCCTTTAGCTCTTATTTCTATTAATTTCTCAATTAACTCGGAACCATCTTTATAGGTTTCATTTGTAGGTTTGTATTGCCATTGCGTCCCCATCGTCATACACGTTTCCCAAGGTCCAGGCATAGCACCACTAGGAATAGATTGTTCTGGAGTGCTCATTTCACCTCTGGTCACCACAATATCCGGGTTTATTTCATGGACATATTGTGCCATTGACTTTGCATCGAAAGCATCAAAAAACATCACATCGATAGGACCATAATTATTAATGAGTTCTTTAACCTGTGTTTTATCGTATTCAAAAAGTTCTTTATTCGCTGAGATTTGCGTCATTGGCCCCTTGCGTGAAATTAAATGTCCTTGTTTATGTATAAAACTAAAATCTTCAGGAGAAAAATAGATGCCTACTTTGAGGTCATACTTTCGCAATGCTGCTATTAATTCTCCAACAATATCTTTACCATAAGGCGTATTCATAATATTAAAGTCCGTCGTTTTTGTATCCCACATGCAGAATCCGTTATGGTGTTTTGCTGTAAAAACAACATATTCTGCACCTGCTACTTTAAACAAGCGCGCCCATTCATCAGCATCGAATTTATCCGGATAAAAAGTTTTAGGAAGCTCGTTAAAATATTTATTTACATAATCATCAGAAGCTCCCACTAAAGAGTGACTAATAACACTCCCTAATTGTGAATCCATACTCCAATGCACAAAAATTCCGAAGCCCATATCCATAAACTCTTCGTTGAGTTCTGGTTTATTTTTCAACTGTGAAAATGCTGAAAAACAAACAAAAAGTACTACAACAAGTATATATTTAGAATTCATTTTAATTAGTAGGTTTATTAGACATTTCTAATAGTAATTCTCCTCCTGTAACAACATCACTTTGTGAAACTTTATAGGCATCTATAGGTTTTCCGTTTAATGTTACGCTATTCACGTACACATTTTCGGGGCTATTGTTAATCGTTTTTATCTTAAAAGAACTGTTTGCGTAATACGCTGGATTTAATGCAATCGTTATTTCATCAAAAATGGGGCTTCCTATTTGGTATTCAGGGTTTTCTTCTGTTCCGCCATTCATTTGAAAAAGACCAATTTTAAGCAATACATTTAAACTCCCCATCAAACCTTGATCTTCGTCACCATTATATCCTGTTGATGGTGATAAACCACTGAACGTTTTTGCAATTACTTTACGTGTCCAAAATTGTGTAAGGTCTGGTCTGTTTAATTGATTAAAAACAAATGAAGTTTGTATCGAGGGTTGGTTACCAAAATTGATAGGAATTCTGCTATATTCAGGGTGCAATTCAAGAGCGTGAGATGATCCTGCCGTAAAGCCTAATTTTTCTGCTTTTTCAAATTGAATATTTAACTTTTCTACGGCGGCTTCTTCTCCTCCCATTAATGAAGCCAAGCCTTTTAAATCATGTGGTACAAACCATGTAGATTGCGCTCCGTTTGATTCTATAAAGCCGTTTTCAACTTGGTACGGATCGTAGTCTTTTTTCCATTCTCCCTCAACATTTTTTGGACGCATCCACCCTATTTCTGTATCAAAAACATTCTTATAATTTGATGCTCTTTTCATGAAATACTCATAATCCTCCGTGTGCTTTAATTTTTTAGCCAATTGCGCTAAAGTCCAATCCTGATATGCATATTCCATCGTCATACTTGCGCCATCTTGATGGCTCCCAAAATCTCCTTCAGGAATAGGGTAAGGAACAAAACCATTTTCTATGTAGTATTTTAAACCACCTCCTAAGTTTGTAGTATGTTCATACCCTGCTTTCCCCATAATACCATTGCGCATATGGTTCTTTTTTAAAGCTTGATACACCTCTTCTATATCATCTTTCACAATACCTTTTTGGATGGCACTTACTATAAAAGGAGTCGCAGATGCTCCTGTCATTACATAGGTATAATTCCCTCCTGATGGCCCTCTTGGGATGAGTCCTCCATCTTTATAATATTGCATTAATGAATACGTAAACTCTTCCATAATTTCAGGATACACAAGCCCCCATAAGGTGTTTAAAGTCCACTGTGCTCCCCAAAAAGAATCTGAATTATAGTGATTGAATTTTGGTTTACCATTAGCATCTAAAGACAATTGTCCTACCCTAAATTCTTTTCCTGTATTATCAGGGTATGCGCCATTTACATCACTAATGATTCTACGGCCCTGAAGCGCATGCCATAAATCTGTATAAAATCTTCTTTGATCTTTTTCAGAGCCTCCTTTTACTTCAATTCTACTTAATAGATTATTCCATTCTTTTTTTGACTCATCTACAATAGTATTAAAATCCCAGTTTGGTAATTCTTTCTCAATATTAGTAGTTGCATTGGCCACTGAGGTATAAGAAATACCTACTTTCATGGTTACAGAACGTGCTGTATCTTTTAAATTGATAAGATAATTCTTGGTTTCTTCATCTTGTTCCAAAGAAGCTATCTCTGTATCTAGTACTACTTTAAAATAAACAGTAACGGGCTTTGGCCTCCGATGCGTAGGGGTCATTACTAATTTACCAGAAAGTTCCTTAGGTGTATTTTGCTCCAACAATCCTTTTATATTTTCACAAGGACCTAGTACAGTATTTAAATTAAATAAGATGGCCTTGTTGCTTGTATCTGGAAATTCATACTGATGTAGGCCAACTCTTTTTGTACTGGTTAATTCCGTTTTAATTTGATACCTCTCTAATTCTAATGAATGATAACCTGGAGTAATCTGTTCTTTTTCATGGCTGAACTTTGAATAAAAATCGGTATAAATAGCTTCCTTGGTATGCTCGTTAATGGTAACAGGCATTACCGAAATGCCCGATAATTGCCAGGCATGAATATGACTGAAGCCTTTAATGGTATCTGTCTTGTAGCGATAACCACTGCCCCAAGCGCCACCTATTTGCGTATCTGGGTTTAAATTTACCATTCCGAAAGGACGGTTTGCAGACGAAAAGAAAAACCATCTAGAATTCTCTGAATCTAATAATGGATATACTTTTGCCGTATAGTCTACCGCGTCTTTAACGGTTGTAGTCGCTAAGGTATTTTCTGGTTCCTCTTTACATGACATAAGAAAAAGGAGAGAAATACTTAGTAAAGCAGTGCTGGTTTTAAGTGTTTTTATCAATCTCATTATCCTTGATTTACAGTGTCATATTTTTAAGATTTGCCTCAATGGCATCTAACATCTCATAGGTTGGAAAACCATTATTTTGTCTGCGAATAGCAATAGAATACCAATCTTTCCATTTGTCATCTAGATCTCCCGAGCTTCTGTGATCAAAAACTATCTTAAGTTTATTTCTTGCTTCTGGGAGTATTGTCATGGCTTCTGCTAGAAACTTCTTATCCTGTGTAGTTTCATATTTTCTTTTAAGCATTGCCATTTTATGAAGTGCCGTTTCAAATGCAATTAAATCTGAATATAATTGTACTGGAAGAAAAATATAGGAATGATAAAAAGTATCACTCTTACTCACTTTTTCAGACCCTATCTCCGCTTCATTAAATGCTTTTTCTAAATATGATTTTGTTTTTGCTGTATTTTCTAAATCTCCTAAAACACGTTCATAATCAAAAGGAATGGATGTTTTTCCTGGGCGTACTATAGGAGCATTTGAAAGGTAGGAGACCGCTTCTCTAATTTCCCATAAATGTTCTACATACCCTTTTCTACCTTCTTGTGCTTTATGTAAATATTGCATTGAAGCAACGGCATGCTTAGCTACCTCGGGACTAAAATAACGCTCTGTCCAAGTTTTATAAAAACCATCGCTGGTAAAGGTATCTGGGTTATAACAAACCTCACTGTAGGCTTCTAAATTTAAAAGAAATGGTCTAAAATTTTGACCGTTAACTAAACAGTATTTATCCGCATCATAGGTATCAAACATATGTTTCATGGCTGCTTCTACGAGATTTGGATAAGGGTTATGAACGGTATGGTTTAGCCAGTATCCTGCGTGCATATAAGTCCCAAAATCATATCCTTTTGTATCTTTTATTTCATGGTCAAAAGTTCCAAAACCATGGTCTGACCAAACTACGGTCCAATCTTTTGGAGGATTGAAACCTTCATTAAACATTTCCATCCCATCACTATAACAGATGGCTACTTTTACAGCTTCCGGATTGTATTGATCTACAAGAGCGCCAAAGGCCTCGTAGACTTCATTAAAAACATCAATTTTAGATTCGCCACAAGAGCTCTTATATTCCCAATCCCAAACCTGGTTTCTAGGACGCAGCACATAAATATCGGTCTTACTTAAAGGTGTTTTTTCTAAATAATATTTCCAAGCAGTGATCCAATCTTCTTTATAAGTTGCCCAACATTCTGCTTTACTTTCATCCATTGGATGTATTTGATACCCTAATTCAAAATCTATTTGAATCTTCATACCTTTTAATTTGGCATAGTCTATCATCTTGTCTAGATAATCAATATCTATCTGATAGTCAGGGTTTAATTTTTTATATTCAGGTCTTACATAAAATTCTGGCCTGCCCAACATGTCAAAAAATTGGATAGCATTGTAACGTAAGCGCACTAAAGAGTTTATCATTTCGGTATAACTCTCCCAATCATATTCTAGAAGTTTACCTCTGTAATTTGCTAATTCATCTACATCATTTTCAAAATAGGCTAAAATGGGCACTTTCGGGGGTGCTATAGTTTTAGCTTTAAAATTATAAATAGCCGTTTTAGATTTGGCACTAGGCTTTTTTCCTGTCCAATATTCAAAAGGGTCTATTCCTAAAATTTCTTTTGCGTAATCATAAATTGCGTATTGCAGTCCCTCTACATCAGACCCGCCAATAACGATTGCTTCTTGTCCGTTTTGTAAGTTTGTTTTTGCCCAAATTCCTCCTCTTGATCCTGGCAATTCTGCAGACAATGTTATTTTTTTATCAGCAGCTAATTCTTTTAGTATTGAATTAGAACTTGTTGTCCCTAAAACAAAAATTGTCCCTGACGTTGGTACTTCGTCTTCATCAGTAAGAATAAAAATATCTTCCGTTACCACCTTAGACAAGTCTTTTTTAAGATCATTAATGGTCTCTAATTCAACAGGATTAGCTGAAGAACCAATAAGTAAGAAATACTGGTTTGCATTAGGTTTTGCACATGAAAAAAATAGGAATAAAGCTATGGCACATAAAGTCATTGCCACATTTTTTTTATAAGGAGTAGTAGTCATAGTTTTGATCTATAAAGGACTTAAAAAAGGGGAATAGAATTTTTAAAAAATAGGCAGGCAATTTCTCGCCTGCCTATAGACTAAAAAATTAAAATCACTAAAAATTAATTCTTCTAGTTAATTAGTATCCAGGGTTTTGAGTCATTGTCTCTGGAGACAATTGAAGTTCACTAGCTGGTATTGGACGTAATAAATGAATACTCGCATCAAAAGCTCCGTGATCTATAACCTGCGGATTATATTGCGCTATTCTTTCTTCTAATTTACCAGTACGCTTTAATATCGCCCATCTATTATCTTCCCCTGCAAGCTCTAAAGCACGCTCATCAAGAATATCATCTATAGTAATTGACGTATATTCATTAGCTACACCCGTAGCTCTTTCACGTACTCTATTGATATGAAATAACGCTTGAGAAGAATTTCCTGCTCCTAAATAAGCTTCTGCTGCTATTAAATGAGTTTCTGCTACTCTAAATACATACGTATCACGTGCTCCCAATCTTGTTTCATTAAAATCTTCATCATCAAACTTTTTGAAGATTGGAAAGTTGGTTAATTCTGCATTTAAAGTGTACAAATAATTTACACCAGCTATAGCATCTGGTCTTCCAAATAAATATTCATCTGGTTGATATACCCAATGACGATCTAAATGCTCTACCAATTCTGCTGCATCTAAAGCAACTTTTGGATAGTACACTACGGTATCTCCAGCCACTATAATATCTAATAAATTTCCGCTAGCATCTTTTAGCTCATCATCTGCATCAGCTAAAATGGCTCTATGAAAAGTAACATCATCTCTACTATCATTAGCCGCAAATAAAGAATAATAGTAGGGTGTTGGCATCATTGAAAAATCACTAAACCCGTATGGCGTTGTTGCTCTATTAACACCAGGATAATTAGCCACTTGATTCATAAATAACGAATGCTTATTGTTATCCTTGTCTGCTGTAAAACCACTAGTACCCCATTGCATGGCAAAAAGCACTTCATCATTTACTTGATTGTCATAAGCGAATAACTCCGCAAAAGACTGACTTCTAATATCATAACCATTAATTGCTTCTTCTGCTAATGCTGCTGCTGTAGCGAAATCTGTACTTTCTCCAAAAGAAGTATAGGCTCTAGTAAGGTAAACGTCTGCTAATACATGTTGGGCTGCTCTTTTAGAAAAACGTCCGGTTTCTGGGGCTTCTTCCAAATCTGGTATAGCTGCTTCCAAATCTGCAATAATAAGATTGTATGTTTCTTGCTCTGAAGATCTTACATAATCAGTACGGATACTCTGCGCTTCCTCTACTTCAAGAACCACACCACCATATTGTTGTACTAAATTAAAATAAGCCAGGCCTCTTAAGCCTTTTGCTTGTGCAATACCATATGCTCTAGCGTCTAAATTAGAATCGCTCCACTCTATTTGATTTTCATAACGGTTAATAACAAAATTTGCTTTACCAATAACTCCATAATTATTTGCCCAAACAGATTGCCCTGCACTAGACGTTAAATTAAAATAATCATTGGTTGCAGAAAGCGAAGAAAGGTCTCCTTTATTCGCAAAAATATCGGTACCATCAAATTTAAAGGTGTAATCTCTATATACCGTACGCATACTTGTATATACACCTACCACTAATTGATCGGCATTATCTTGATCAATAAAATTCTCACTAGTAATATCTGAGTAAATATCTTCCTCTATATAGTCATTACATGCGCTTGTTGTTACCAAAACAGCGAACAAGACTATAGCATTATTTATGTTTTTTAATAATTTCATCTTTTTCTAGTTTAAAAATTAATAGGATAACTTAAGACCGAATAATATTGTTTTTACAGAATACCCCATATTATAAGAGTTCTGTAATCCTGTTTCTGGATCTGGACCATCAAAATCTGTAAAAGTGAATGGATTTTGAACATTTAGAGTCATACGCAAACTTGACATTTTAAATTTATCTAAAAGAGTGTCTGGGAAATCATATGCCATACCAATATTTGCTATTCTAACAAAAGACATATCTTCATAGAACCAAGGATTTGACTCCCCATATTCTGGTGAAGGATATTTACCATCTGGATTGTTAGGAGTCCAATAATCTTGATCTAAGCTATTGAATACTGCTTTATCACCATTAAAAGTTGCGAAATTTTGGTGGAATTCTGAATGTCCGAATACGCCTTGTCTGGTATTTACTTGAACATTCAGCTCTAAATTTTTATAACTAAATGTATTGGTCATCCCCGCAATCCAATCGGGTGATTGCGACCCTATAACTTTTTTATCATCTTGATTGATCACTCCGTCTCTTTCATCTGGAATACCATCACCATTAGTATCTACCGTTAATTGATCTACAAACTTATATTGCCCCGGTATACCTCCTAAAGCATCAGCTTCTGCAGCTTCATCAATTTGCCAAATACCATCAACTTCATAATCAAATACAGCATCAATAGGAGCACCTACTTGTAACACTCCATTTAGACGAGAATCTCCAAGAATTATTTGATCTACACCTGCGTATAGCTCTAGAATTTCGTTCTTGTTGTTTGAGAAATTGATATTCGTTTTCCAAGTGAAATTATCACTTCTTACATTCACGGTATTAAGAGTTACTTCGATACCACTATTACGTACGGAACCAAAATTACCAATTGCAGTTGGGGTATTTTCTTCATCCCCAAAACCTGTTATGAAAGATAATTGGCGCGCAAGAACACTACCTTCTGTCTTCTTATTGTAATATTCAAATCCTAAATTAATTCTATTATTTAAAACCCCTAATTCAAAACCAAAATTGTATTCTTTAGAAATTTCCCAAGATAAATCTGCATTAGACAGGTTTGAAACTACCTTTCCGATATTCGATTCATCGCCAAATAAATAGCCTGTCTGACTTAAAAATGCTAATGAACTGTATGGACTCACTGTTTTATCATTTCCAGACTCCCCATAACTTACTCGTAATTTTAAATTATTTAACCAATCTGTATTTTGAAGAAATTCTTCCTCACTAGCTTTCCATGCAAATGCTGCCGATGGAAAGAAAGCCCATTTATTTCCTTCTGATAATTTAGAAGAACCATCATACCTTCCTGTTGCTGTAAAAAGATATTTATCTTTAATGCTGTAGTTTAAACGGCCTGCAAAAGAAGATAAGGTTTCTTTAGAATAAAAAGTTCCATAATCATTAGGAGTATCTGCTCCTGCTTGCGTATTAAAAAACAAGTAAGCATCGGTATCAAAATTACGAACTTGAATATTACTTCCTTCTTCGTTATTGTAATAGATAGAAGTAATTAAGGTTGTTTTTAAATTATGACCTTCTGCAACATCAAAATTAAAATCAGCAATGTTATCCCAAGTGTATGAAGTATTTAAACCTGAATCATAATAAGATCTTATTCTGCTTTCATCATTTCTTGAAGATTTTGTCAATAAACCACGGTACTCACCAAAACGCTTAGCGCTTACATTTGGAGAGAATTGTGTTTTAAGGTTTAACCATTCTTTTGGCTTATAATTTAAAAATACGTTTGCAATTACATCCAAAGATCTGTCATTTACTCTCCAAGCCCCATCTGCTTCATAAAGCGGATTAAGAAAACGATCATCTTGTGCATCTGGAGCAAGAACAGGTTCTCCATTCGCATCATAGGCACTCACAGTAGGAGCTAATCGTAAAGAACTTCTAAATAATTCTCTACTACCTTGCTCGCGTTCTGATAATGCTAAATATGTTTTAATCCCTACGGTTAGTTTATCTGATACCTTTTTTGAAAGAGAAGCACTAATATTATAACGCTCAAATTCTTCAATTCCCATTACACCTTCATCATGTAAATAACCTAAAGAACCACTATAAACTAAACCATTTGCTCCTCCTGACATACCTACAGTATGACTTGTTTGAACTCCTGTTTTTCTTAATAAGCCCATCCAATCAGTATAATTACCGCTAGCTACATTAGCAACTTCTTGGTTTCCGTTGCTACTGAAATATTCTGTAGAACGATCTATAGTTACATTATTATAATCTGCTACGGTTCTTGAAGTGTTTAACCATTCTCTAGCACGTAACACGTCATCTACGAAACCAACATACTCATCTCCACTAAGCATATCTGGTATATTCGTTGCAGAACGCAAACCAAAACTAGATTCATAAGTAAACACAGTTTTTCCTTCAATACCATTCTTAGTAGTTATAATAACTACCCCATTTGCTCCTCTAGAACCATAAATAGCCGTTGCAGAAGCATCTTTTAAAATATCCATTTGCTGAATATCAGAAGGGTTTAATACATTAATATCATCAAAGAAAATACCATCTACAACATATAATGGTTGATCTGGATCATCACTCAAATCATCACTAACACCATCTCTTTCACCACCTTGGTTAGCCGTAATAACTGTATTACCTCTAATTTGGATATTCAGAGGTGCACCTGGCTTTGAATTTAATGTTCTAACATCTACCCCAGCTACTCTACCTTGTAGTGCTTGGCCAATATCTGTTTTCTTTTGCTCTGTTAAATTTTCAGCACTTAAAGAAGCTACCGCTCCTGTCAAATCGCTTTTCTTTACAGAACCATAACCAATAACAACTACTTCATCTAACAATGCTGTATCTTCAGTCAAGGTTACATTTAAAGAAGATTGTCCTTTATACGCTACTTCCTTAGTACTGTATCCTATATAAGAAAACTGTAAAATTGCACCACTACTCGCTTCAATTGCAAAAATTCCATCAAAATCCGTAACAGTCCCATTGGTTGTTCCTTTTACGACTACGTTTGCTCCCGGAATGGGCATACCTAACTCATCTGCAACAACACCAGACACTTTAGTCTGCGCCAATAATGTTGATGACAAACCCAATAATAAGGTAACCATTAATAGTTTTAGTTTTTCCATTTTTTTCTTTGTTAAGTTAATTGTTCGCTAAAGTAATGTTAAGAGCCTGTTAACGAATGGACATATTATTCTGATATATGGACATAATTACTATATGAATCCTAAGTTAGTTGTCAATTTCACAAAAAGTGCCAGTTTAAAAGCTACTTTTTATAAAAATATTAGCCGTAAAATATCAAATATTAATTTCTGATGCATTATTTTTAGAAACCAATATAGACAGTATGTCCATGGTTTGGATTGATTTATCCATCCAAAAAAAGTGTAGATACCCTAATTTGCCTAACTTATTAACAAACTAAAATTTACCATGAAAAATTCCATTTTCTTTAATAGAATACTACTCCTATGTGTAGTATCGTTATTTTTTAACTGTAAGAACGAACCGAAAGATGATACTCCGTGGATAAGCTTATTTGATGGAGAAACCTTAAATGGATGGAACCAAAAAGGAGGTATCGCTAAATATACCGTTAGAGATGGGGCAATTGTAGGAAGTACTGTTCATGATACTCCAAATTCTTTTTTAACGTCTGATAAAATGTATGGTGATTTTATTTTAGAATTAGATTACAAGGTAGATTCTAGCATGAATTCTGGTATACAAATACGCAGCAATAGTTTTCCTAACTATAAAGACGGGAGAGTGCATGGCTATCAAGTAGAGATAGACCCTTCTGAAAGAGCTTGGAGCGGTGGTATTTATGACGAATCTAGACGTGGTTGGTTAAACCCGTTAGATGGTAACCCAGCCGCACAAAAGGCTTTCAAACAAAATGATTGGAACCATTATAGAATTGAGGCGATTGGTGACACTCTAAAGACTTGGATTAATGACGTTCCTGCTGCTTATTTAATTGATGGGAAAACAGGAAGTGGTTTCATATGCTTACAGGTTCATGAAATTCATGCAGATAAAAAAGAAGGAACAGAGATTATCTGGAAAAACGTAAAGATTCTTACAGATAGCGTTTCTAAATACAGCAGAAAATCACCCATCCAACCCATAAACACAAAAAACCAATTGACCATCGATGAGAAGAAGAAAGGCTGGAAATTATTATGGGATGGAGAAACTACTGATGGATGGCGTGGTGCTAAACTAGATAAGTTTCCTGAAACTGGCTGGAAAATTGAAGATGGTATCTTAAGTGTTCTAGCTTCTGGTGGCGGAGAATCTACTGCTGGCGGAGATATTGTTACGAATGAATTGTATGCTGATTTTGAACTTACAGTAGATTTTAAATTAACACCGGGCGCAAATAGCGGTATAAAATATTATGTAGATACAGAATTAAATAAAGGTGATGGTTCTTCTATTGGATTGGAATATCAGCTTTTAGATGATGCCTTACATCCTGATGCTAAGCTTGGCAATCATGATGGTAGTAGAACCGTGGCTTCGTTATATGATTTAATACAAGCAGATACCAACAAACCTATTCATCCAATCGGAGAATGGAATACCGCTTATATTATATCTAAAGACAACCATGTTGAACACTGGTTAAATGATGTAAAAGTTTTAGAATACGAAAGAAATAGTGAGGAGTACTTAAAATTAGTATCTGAAAGTAAATATGAGAAATGGCCAAATTTTGGTGCTTTAGAAAAAGGACAAATATTACTACAAGATCATGGTGATTTAGTGTCCTTTAAAAATGTAAAAATTCGTCCAATTAATACTATAAATGAATAAGAAGATGGGGTCAAACAGAAGAGATTTTATAAGAAAAACAGCTATTGGAGCTGTAGGAGTTACTTTAGGAAGCCATAGCGTAAATGCAATGTCTGCCAAGAGCTACTCAAAGATAATAGGTTCAAATGACAGAATCCATGTCGCTATTCAAGGTTTAGGAAGACGATACAATGCCTATATCTCTGCTATGGGTGATAAGAAAAATAATATCGAACTATCGTACTTATGTGATGTTATGAAAAGTCAGCGCGATAAAGCTGCTGCAAATGTTTCTAAATCTATTGGCGCAAAACCAAAATTAGAAAATGACATTAGGAACATCATTAACGATAAAAATGTAGATGCCATTTTTATGGCAACTCCTGATCATTGGCATGCTCCAGGTGCCTGTATGGCTATGCAAGCAGGGAAACATGTGTTTTTAGAAAAACCATGTAGCCACAATCCTGAGGAAGGAGAGCTATTAGTTGCTTATCAGAAAAAATACAATAAAGTTGTACAAATGGGGAACCAACAACGTTCTTCATTACAATCACAAGAAATTATAAAAGACATACATAATGGTGTTATTGGTGATGCGTATAAAGCAATTGCCTTTTATACCAGTAAAAGAGGTGCCGTTCCGCATCAAGTAAAAGCAAACCCACCTGCTGGTTTAGATTGGGATTTATTTCAGGGTCCTGCGCCTAGAAGAGCTTATACAGACAACACTTGGGATTATAATTGGCACTGGTATGGTTGGGATTATGGTACCGCTGAAATGGGTAATAATGCGACACATGAATTAGATATTGCACGTTGGGCTTTAGATGTAGAATACCCTGAGCATGTGGCTGTCAACGCTGGCAAATTCCAATACAAGGATGATGGTTGGGAAATGTATGATACTATGGAAGCTACTTTTAATTTTGCCGACAAAAAAACAATCCAATGGGATGGTCGCAGCCGTAATGGGTATGACAAATATGGTGCTGGAAGAGGTACGATTGTCTATGGATCTGAAGGTTCTGCAAAAATAGATCGTGATGGCTATCGTTTATACAACCTTAAGGGCGAATTAATTAGAGAAAATGTTGTGCCTGGTATAGAAGATGGGAATGCTTTAGGTGGTGGCGGACAGCTTTCTGCAGCACATACCGTAAACTTTTTTGACGCTATTAGAGGTAAAGCGGAGTTAACCTCTCCTATTGACCAAGGTGCTATAAGTCAAATGCTTACCCATTATGCAAATATTGCGTACCGCATAGATGATTCTTTTGAAGTTGATGAAACTACAGGACGTATATTTAATAGAGAAGCCATGAAATTATGGTCTAGAACGTACGAACCAGGATGGGAGATTAAATCCGTATAACCATCCAAAAAAATCTTATATTACCCTATAACACCACTAAAAGTTTTACATGAAAAGAAGAGAATTTATAATCAAAGGATCTGTTGCAACAGCAGCTTTATCAACATCTGCAGTAGCTTTAGGAAACGTTCTTGATTTTAAAAATGCAAATGATACTTTAACTATTGGAATTATAGGCACCGGTGACCGAGGAACTGGAATGATATCTAATATTAATAAAATTGATAGATTTAATGTGAGCGCATGTTGCGATGTATTACCTTTTAGATTAGAACAAGGTTTAAAAGCCGTAAAAGGAAAAGCAAAAGGATATGATGATTACCGTAGATTATTAGACAATAAAGCTATTGATGCCATTCTAGTTTCCACACCATTTAGTACCCATTCCCAAATTGCTATGGATGCATTAGATGCTGGGAAGCATGTGTACTGCGAAAAAACAATGGCAAAAAGTTATGAGGGTATTGATCAATTAACACAAAAAGTTAGCCAATCGAATACCATATTCCAAACAGGTCATCAATACCACAGCTCTAGGTTATACACCCACGTAGTAGACTTGATAAAAAATGGAAAAATTGGAAAAATCACTTCCTTTGAGTGCCAATGGAACCGTCATGGAGACTGGAGACGCATGGTTCCTAAACCAGAACTAGAGAGAGCCATAAACTGGCGCATGTACCGTGAATACTCTGGAGGGTTACTCGCAGAACTTTGCTCACACCAGATAGATTTTGCAAATTGGGTTTTAGATGAAGTACCACACCAAGTTATGGGTGCTGGTGGTGTAGATTATTGGAAAGATGGCCGCGAAACCTTTGATAACATTCACTTGATTTACAGCTACCCAAGTGGTGTAAAAGCAACATTTACCTGTTTAACGAGCAATGCTAAAGACGGATACAAAATACGCGTTAAGGGCGATAAAGGTTCTATTATTTTAGAATATTCAAAAGCATGGTTTTACCCGGAAGGAAATGAAAAAAAAGAAATAGGAGTTCTTGACGGTGTTTCTGGAGCCACTCTAAGATGGGAAGAAGGCTTAGGTATTCCAATTGTTATGGAACATTTGGAACCGAGTGAACAAGCTTTAATTGATTTTAGAGATAGTATTATTTCCAATAAAAACCCCATCTCTGATATTGTTACAGGCGCAAATACTGCTGTTTGTATACAAATGGGCTTAGACGCTATGTACAACAATACTATAGTTTCAAATCCTAAATTATAAATTTTACATCCATTATTTTATTACAACACACTATGAGAAAGTATATTACTTTACTCCTTTTTGTTACTTTTATTACCAATAACCAAGCTCAAGATCGTTCTGAAAAAATACAGTTAGAAACCACTTTAGTTGCTCCTAAAACAATCACTAAACTAGGAGAAGGTTCTTACCTTATAGATTTTGGAAAAGCTTTTTTTGGTACGGTTCAATTAGAAAGCAAAAAGGCTCAAAACGATTCTGTAGTTTTCCATTTGGGTGAAAAATTAAACGATCAACATAAAGTAGACAGAACCCCTGGAGGAACCATTCGCTATCAAAAAGTAGTTTTAAATGGATTATTAGCAGATAAAACAATTCATTTAAACCTTACTCCTGATAAAAGGAATACAAGCGGAGCGGCTATACTACTCCCTGAATCTATGGGCACCGTTATGCCTTTTAGGTATTGCGAAGTAGCCAATTTAACCATTCCAATAGAAGAATTACAATTCTTTCAGAAGGCAGTTCATAATAAATTTAATGATAATGCTAGTGATTTTACCTCTTCAGATAAGGTATTAGATGCTATTTGGGATCTTTGCAAACACACCATAAAAGCAACTAGTTTTACAGGTTACTATGTGGATGGCGATCGCGAAAGAATTCCTTACGAAGCAGATGCCTACATCAATCAACTAAGTCATTATAGTGTAGATAGTGTATATACCATAGGTCGCAGAACTAATGAATATTTTATAGATAACCCTACTTGGCCTACAGAATGGTTATTGCATACCGTTTTAATGTTCCATGCCGATTACATGTATACGGGCGACTTAGCTCCTCTTGAAAAATATTACGAAAATCTAAAACTGAAAACCTTAATGGATTTAGAACGAGAAGACGGTTTAATAAGCTCTTCTTCACCTCATCTAAATCAAAAATTAATAAACGAACTAGGATTTAAAAAACCAGACACCAAAATAAAAGATATTATAGATTGGCCCCCTGCTCAAAAAGATACGGGTTGGAAACTAGCCACTGCCGAAGGTGAAAGAGATGGCTATGAAATTGTACCCGTAAATACGGTCGTGAATTCTTTTTACTATTATAATTTAAAATTAATGACTGAAATTGCTGGTTTTCTTGGTAAAAAAGAAGACGTGAGTTTCTTTAAAAATAGAGCGGCAGCTGTTAAAAAGGTAATCAACACCAAATTATTTGATGCTGAAAAAGGATATTATATAGATGGAGAGAACAGTACACATGCCTCCCTACACGCTAATATGCTTCCGTTGGCATTTGAGTTAGTACCCGAAGAGCATGTAGAAAGTGTTACCGCTTTTGTAAAAACAAGAGGTATGGCCTGTAGTGTCTATGGGGCTCAATATTTATTAGAAGGTCTTTTTAAAAATGGTGAAGCACAATATGGTTTTGATTTAATTACGGAAACTGAAGGCGACAGAAATTGGTGGAATATGATGGAAGTAGGTGCTACCATGACTATGGAAGCTTGGGATGTAAAATATAAGCCAAATTCTGATTGGAACCATGCTTGGGGTACTGCTCCCTTAAATATTATTACACGTTACATGTGGGGGATAAAACCTAAAACTGCAGGTTTTGAAATTGCCGAAATAAAACCCCAATTAGCAGAATTATCGCATACGACGATTAAAGTACCTACCAAAAATGGAATCATTTCTGGAACGTATCAAAAGAGTGAAAAATCTGAACTTTACACCCTAGAAATTCCAAAAGGAATGTCTGCTGAATTTACAATTCCTTCAAGTCCAAGAAAGATCTTTTTTAATGGGAAGAAAATCAAAAAAAATAAAACTGTAATTCTTCTTGAAAGCGGAATTAACGAAATTAAACTAAAACAGTAAGGCTATGAGCTTTACTGTTTTTTTTACTTGCTGTGTTTACTGAACTGTGCATTTTCTTTAGTTAAAATCTCTATAGGAGAATAAATTCTTTCCTCCAACGCTTTCTGATCTACTAAAAAATCAACCATCAATTTAATAGCTTCATACGCCTCTTTAAACGGTTGTTGCGAAATTAAAAAAGCCACTTTCTCATTTTCTAAACAGCTTACATTTTCTTCCGTACCATCAAAACCAATAAGCACTAACTCGCTTATTTTTGAACTATTAATAACATTTGCAAAGCTAGAAACACGACTATTGGGTACATAAACGCCTTCAATTTTTGGGTTTTCAGCCAACATCGCTTCTAGTTTTTCTGCTAGTGCTACCGCATTTTCTAAATCTGCAATATTGATGTTTAGCAACGAAACTGTATCCTTATTTGCTTTAAAGTAATCCTCAAAGCCTTTTATTCTCTTGTAAATAGCATGGTTATTATCTAGGTTCGCTCTCGTTTGCATAACAGCAATGGCACTTTTGTCTTTTATGGAGAGTCGCATTAATTTCCCTGCAAGAAATCCGCTCATATAAGAATCTTGTCCTATAAATGATATATTATTACAGCCTTCTAAATTAATATTTAAGAATACATAAGGAATCTCTTTATTATCTAATTCTTTAGCTAATACTTTAGTCGCAGAACCAAATAAAGGAGCCAACAATAAGGCATCAGGTTTTGCGGCAATTACTTCTTTAAATTGACACACATACGAAGCTTCATCAAATTGATTGAAACTAAAATAAGAAACACTAGCCCCTATTTTTTTTACTTCCTCTTTTGCTTTTAGAATTCCCATCATTGGTGATTTCCAAAATGTATTCTCCGCATCATAATCAGGAATTAATACCGCAATTTGTACTCTTTTATTCAATGCTAAAGAACTAGCAATAGCATTGATTTGAAAATCATGCTTAGCTATAATCGACTTTATCTTAGCTTCTGTTTTTTTTGAAACGCCTCCTCTTTTATGAATTACTCTATCTACAGTCCCTGCTGAAACTTTAGCTTCTTTTGCAATGTCATTAATTGTAATCATATGCTAATCTTCAAATTGGATTTATTTTTCGTGTGCGCACACAAATTTTGGTAAATATAGTGAAAATGAAAAAAATCTGTCTATATTTACGTGTGCGTACACGAAAATTTTTAATATATAATAAAACACACTCGTAACGCTTGAAAATTAGAAGTATAACCTCAGAAAAACAACAGTTAGAATGAATTTGTTTGATATAGAAAATAAGGTAATCCTAATCACAGGCGGTGGCGGTGTATTAGGCGGTGAAATGTCTAACTACCTCCTAGGTAATGGTGCTACCGTAATTGTACTTGACCGTAGAGAAGAAACCGTAAATGCTGCTTTAGAAAAATTAAAAAAAGTTAGTGCCAATGTGTTTGGTTATGTATGTAATGTATTAGATGAAACTAGCTTAAAAGAAATTGCCGATCAAATTATAACAACACACGGAAAAATAGATGTGCTCATTAACGCTGCTGGCGGGAATATGCCTGGCGCAACCATTGGTGTAGACCAGACCATCTTTGATGTGAATATTGATGACTTTAAAAAGGTTGTCGATTTAAATTTATTCGGAAGTATTTTACCTGCATTAGTGTTTGGAAAAAAGATGGTTGAAAATAAAAAAGGGGTAATTATCAACATCTCTTCCATGACTGCACAGAGTGCAATTACCCGTGTTGTTGGATATTCTGCCTCTAAAGCGGCCATAGATAATTTCACCAAATGGTTGTCTGTAGAATTAGCTACAAAATTTGGTGAAGGTTTACGTGTAAATGCCATTGCTCCAGGATTCTTTATTGGCAATCAAAATAGAGATTTATTAATAGACAAAGAAACGGGTAAGTACACAGATCGTGGAGATACTATTATTAGAAATACTCCTATGAATCGTTTTGGAGAAACAGACGAATTAAACGGAACAATTCATTACTTATGTGCAGATGCTTCAAAATTTGTAACAGGAGTGGTAGTGCCTATTGATGGTGGTTTTAGTGCATTTAGTGGGGTTTAATTGAAAAAATAAAATAGTATGGAACAAACATGGCGTTGGTACGGGCCAAATGATCCCGTATCCTTATCAGATATAAAACAAGCAGGTGCAACAGGTATTGTTTCTGCATTACACCAAATTTCAAACGGAGAAGTTTGGGAAGTAGCTGCTATTAAAGAGCGTAAAGCTATTATTGAAAAAGTAGGATTAACATGGAGTGTTGTAGAAAGTATTCCTGTTCACGAAAATATAAAAACCCGTTCTGGGAATTTTAAAACTTATATAGAGAACTACAAACAGAGTATTAAAAATTTAGCTTCTTGTGGTATTCATATTGTATGCTACAATTTTATGCCTGTTTTAGATTGGACCAGAACATCACTTGATTATGAAGTAGAAGACGGCTCTAGAGCACTACGTTTTGATGTCACTGCTTTTGCTGCTTTTGAACTTTACCTTTTAAAAAGACCTGGTGCGGAAAACACCTATTCAGCTACTCAAAAAGCCGAGGCTAAAGCCTATGTTGATCAATTATCGGATGCTGATAAAACGCAATTGATTAATAATATTATCGCGGGTTTACCTGGTGCTGAAGAAGGCTATACTTTAGAGCAGTTTCAAAAAGTATTAAATACCTATGATACTATTGATGCGTCGAAATTAAGAGAAAACTTAGTTGCTTTCTTAAAAGAAATTATCCCCATTGCTGCACAAGAAAATGTAGTGATGTGTATTCACCCAGATGATCCACCTTTTCCAATATTAGGCTTGCCAAGAGTGGTTAGTACCGAGGCTGATTATGCTTATTTATTTGAACAAGTTCCACATATAGCCAACGGAATTACTTTTTGTACCGGTTCTTTAGGGGTTAGAGATGATAATGATTTGGTCCAAATCTTTAAACATTTTTCAGATCGTGTTCACTTTATTCACCTTAGAAGCACCAAAAGAGATGCACAAGGTAATTTCTATGAAGCCAACCATCTAGAAGGCGATGTAGATATGTATAGTGTGGTTAAAGAAATTCTAATAGAACAAAAGCGTAGGGCTAAAGAAGGCAGAAAAGATGCCGTAATACCTATGCGACCAGATCACGGACATCAAATGTTAGATGATTTGAATAAGAAAACGAATCCTGGATACTCAGGAATTGGAAGGTTACGCGGTTTAGCGGAATTAAGAGGATTAGAATTAGGTATTAAAAACAGTTTATAAGCAATGGCTTCCATAACATCAAAGAACTTTATTACAGAAAACTTTTTATTAAATTCTGATATAGCCATAAAACTATATCATGATTTTGCGAAAGACATGCCTATTATTGATTATCACAATCATTTATCCCCAAAGCAAATCGCAGAAAATAAGCCTATGGCAAATCTTTCTGATGCTTGGCTTAATGGCGACCATTATAAATGGCGTGCTATGAGAGCTAATGGTATCGATGAAAAATATATTACAGGCAACGCGTCACAAGAAGAAAAGTTTAACAAATGGGCAGAAACGGTTCCGTACACCTTGCGGAACCCTTTATTTCATTGGACGCATTTAGAATTAAAACGTTACTTTGATGTTGATGCTATTTTACAAGAAAGTACGGCTTCTACAATTTATGCTAAAGCGAATACTATTTTAGCACATAAAACTCCGGCGCAACTGCTTGAACAAATGAATGTAGAAGTTATCTGTACCACAGATGACCCTATTGATGATTTAGCGTACCATCAAGAAATAGCAAAACAAGGTTTTTTCACTAAAGTATATCCTACGTTTAGGCCGGATCAGCTTTTCTTAATCAATAAAACATCTTTTGAAAGTTATTTAGAAAAATTAGCCACATGCGTTTCTTTTCCTATTCACTCTTTAGATGATTTATTAAAAGCGATTCAAGAACGTGTAGATTTCTTTAATGCTAATGGTTGCCGTTTGTCTGACTTTGGTCTAGAGCAAATTTATGCTTTTGACTTTACGGATGATGAAGCCAATTCCATTTTGAAAAAAAGACTTTCTGGAGGCTCCCTTTCTGATGCCGAGACAAATAGCTACAAATCATGTATACAATACCATTTAAGTAAAATGTATCATGCAAAAAACTGGGTACAACAGTTTCACTTAGGAGCACTTAGGGATAATAACACTCGCTTATTGGAGGAATTAGGAGCCGATTCTGGTTGTGATTCTATGGGTGATAATACGCATGCAAAATCTATGTCTGCCTTTTTTGGCAGGTTAGATTATGAGGGAATTCTGGCTAAAACGATTAGTTATAATTTAAATCCGTCGCAAAATGAAGTTTTTGCTACCATGATGGGGAATTATAATACGGGAGAATGTGCAGGAAAAATGCAATGGGGATCTGGCTGGTGGTTTTTAGACCAGAAAGACGGTATGGAAAAGCAAATGAATGCACTTTCTAATATGGGCCTTTTAAGCAGATTTGTAGGAATGCTTACAGATAGTAGAAGTTTCTTATCTTTTCCAAGACACGAATACTTTAGACGTATTTTATGTGATTTGCTTGCGGAAGATGTTCGGAAAGGTTTAGTGCCTGATGATTTAAACTTTTTAGGTAAAATGGTCCAAGATATTTGCTATAACAACGCGGTAAACTATTTTAAATTCAACTAAACATCATGAAATACTATACACTACTCTGTGTTGTTTTCGCTTTATTTATCACTTCATGTAAAGAAGAGTCTGGAACTAAAACACTTTATTTAGCGCACACCCTACCTCAAACACATCCGGTACATAAAGGGATTCTAAAATTCCAAGAATCTTTAGATAAAAAATCTAATGGTACTTTAAAGATTAAAATATTCCCTGATGGTCAATTGGGTTCGGAACGCGAGGTATTAGAGTTATTACAAATTGGTAGTGTGGCTATCACCAAAGTTAGTGCTGCCACCATGTCTAATTTTGTCCCAGAATATCATGTACTGGGTATTCCTTATTTGTTTCGAGACAAAGAACATCAATTTGATGTTTTAGAAGGTCCCATCGGTAAATCTATTTTAGAAAAAGGGAGTAAATTCTACTTGCGTGGTTTATGTTATTATGATGCAGGAAGTCGTAGTTTTTATACCAGTAATAAAGCCATTAGAACTCCTGATGATTTAAAAGGTTTAAAAATTCGTGTAATGAACAACCAAATGGCAATAAATATGGTGAATGCTATGGGAGGCTCTGCTACGCCAATGGCTTACGGAGAACTGTATACTGCAATACAGCAAGGTGTTGTTGATGGCGCAGAAAACAACCCACCATCCTTTGTTTCTTCTAACCATTTTGAAGTCAGTAAATACTATACTTTAGATCAACATTCTGCCGTACCAGATGTACTTTTAATAAGTACCAAATATTGGGAGAAATTAACAGATCAAGAAAAAATATGGGTACAAGAAGCGGCCGAAGAATCTTCTGAAGCCGAAAAAAAATATTGGAATGATTCCGTAGAAGAATCTATGAAAATAGCAACGGAGGCTGGTGTAGAAATTATCATTCCTGAAAAATCTTTATTCGCTGAAAAATCTAAATCCGTCTTAGAAGAATTTGAAAAGGAAAATCCTGATTTATCAAGCTTAATTGAACAAATAAAAAAGAACTAATGATGAATAGATTAGATACCCTTTTTAAAAATACTTGCAAAATAATGGAAGTGCTTTTGATCTTTATTTTTGCATTATTAGTTTTAGACGTTTTATGGCAGGTATTCTCAAGATACCTTTTAAACAGGTCCTTCTCTTGGACCGAAGAATTTGCCCGTTTTTCTTTGATATGGCTTGCCATATTAGGAGCTGCTTATTTAAGTGCAAAAAGAGAACATTTATCGATGGACTTTTTATACCAAAAATTCTCATCGGCTAAAAAGAAAAAAGTGCTGCTCTTAATTGAAGTATGTGTCTTCTTATTCGCGTTAATTGTTATGGTCATTGGCGGATTTAATTTAGTCTATACTACCCTAGATTTAGAGCAACTTTCGGGGACCTTACGTATACCTTTGGGATATGTGTATAGCATTTTTCCATTTAGTGGATTACTTATGATGTGTTTTTCTATCTACCACATAGCTAAAATTAATTCTAACCAAATAACCGAATAATTATGAGTATTGAAGTGATAAGTATCATCGTTTTATTTGTTAGTTTTTTCATTTTATTAATGCTTAAAGTGCCTGTAGCTTTTTCTATTGGCATTTCTACCACCATTAGTTTACTCCTGAATATTGATAGTTTACCAGGCATCACCACCATAGCCCAAAGAATGATTACCGGTATTGATAGTTTTGCATTACTTGCCATTCCGTTCTTTGTTTTGGCAGGTGAAATCATGAAAAGAGGTGGTATTGCCAATAGACTCATCAACTTTGCAAAATCATTAGTTGCTAGTTTACCTGGTGGTCTAGCGTATGTGAACGTATTGGCGTCTATGTTATTTGGCGCCATATCTGGTTCTGCTATTGCGGCAACCTCAGCTATTGGTAGCATCATGACAGACAGAATGGAAGAGGAAGGATACCCAAGAGAGTTTAGTGCTTCGGTAAATATTACCTCATCTACTACCGGGCTTCTAATTCCACCCAGTAACATTTTAATTGTTTATGCTTTAGCTAGTGGCGGTACCGCCTCTGTAGCTGCCTTATTTATTGCAGGTTATTTACCTGGAATATTGCTAGGTCTAGCATTAATGGGTTACGTTGCATTTGTGGCTATCCGCAGAAAATTCTCAAAAGAACAAAGAGCTCCATTAAAAGAAATCTGGACGTATTTTAGAAAGGCATTTTTTAGCCTTCTTTTACTTTTCATTGTTGTTGGCGGTATTGTTGCAGGAGTTTTTACCGCAACAGAAGCATCCGTAATTGCTGTTTTATACGCTGCAATTCTTGCTTTAATCTATGGTGATATTCGTGTAAAAGATTTTCCTAGTGTATTATTGACCAGTGCAAAAACTACCGCGGTAGTTATGTTCTTAATTTGTACTTCTATGGCGATGTCATGGCTGTTTTCTTTTGAAAGTGTACCTGAACTTATGAGTAACTTTCTACTAGAACAATTTAGCAATAAATTTGTCATCTTTTTAGTGATCAATATTATCCTATTAATTGTTGGTACGTTTATGGATATTACTCCTGCCGTACTCATCTTTACACCTATCTTCTTACCTGTAGTTGTTGCTTTAGGTATGGATCCTGTCCATTTTGGAATCGTCATGGTATTAAACCTTTGTATTGGATTATGTACTCCTCCTGTTGGAACCATTCTCTTTGTAGGTAGTGGCGTTGCCAAAATATCCGTATCTCAGGTAATTAAACCCCTATTGCCCTTTTTAGCAATAATGGTGATTGTGTTATTACTGGTCTTATACATTCCTGAAATATCTATGTTTTTACCTAGATTGTTTGATCTATAGAATAAACAGACCTAAAAATAATTAGCTAATAGCTCTTTTATCGCTGTTAGTTCCTAAAACTAAAAAACCCTGTAACAAAACGTTACAGGGTTTTCTGTTATCATTCAAAAATGATTAGATGTTATTCTTTACGAACGATCAATGGGTTATTTATTTTCTCAGAAACACTATTTAAATGCTGCTCCCATGCTTCTTTTGTTTTAAACTGACCACTCTCTTTCCAGCCAAAACCAGCGTAGTAAACTACCTTATCATTTATAACTTTTAAGTTCGCATATGCATTACTTAAATCGGTTATATTTGTATCATAGGTTTCGTAATCTATAAAGTAGTTCTTACTTGCTATGATTGCAGACCCTAATTCTGAATCTGCATGCGGCTCCCAATAACTCACCCAACCTTTGTTTGTATCTCCGGTAACTACACCATCTTTTTCATGCAGCGTTAATCCAACAGAAATATGCTCTGAACCTTCAAGGCTAATCTCAAATTTAGAAAAATTACTTCCTAGATCTAAACTTATTATTTTTGATTCTTGAATTTGATGTTCACCGGCGTTCCAATCCTTATGTTTTAAATAAAAACTAGTCCTAATAGGGCCTGTTGTGATTGTTTTCCATTCTATGAAATTTTTAGAATAGTAGTACGTCGTATCTTCTTTTATGGCAAGACCGCCTACACCTCTACTTGATCCTACATGAAAGTTATCTAAACCTTCACCAGTATCTTCATGGTAGGCCCCTGCCCTTTTGCTATTCTTCTCATACCATTTATTAATAATAGGGTATTCTACCTTTTTTAACCAGGCATCTACCCCACTTGACAATGTTCCTCCCGGAATACTATCTTCAATCATTTGTTGCGCTGTAGGTCCATACATTCTAAAAGCGACTTTATCATTCTCCCACGTATAATCATCTGTACGCTCTGGAACAAAACGAGAATAACAATAGTCGGGAGCAGTAGGTTGCTCTTCTTTTGTTGCGGTTACTATTTCAAATCTTCTTTCAGAATTTGGCCCTAATGTAGGCTGAAACAGCAGTTCATCCTCTATTGAATCTCCATTAGTATCTACCAATTGGACAATTTGTAATTTTCCTGTTTCAATATCTTTAATGCCAATAGTATTTAAATCTTTATCCGCTAAAAATTCTTTGGATAGTTCTACCGTCTCAAAAGAGCGCTCCACATTCAAATTATTATTAACAATAAAAACTGAGGTACTTTTTTCTGGCTCACAAGATTGTAATACGAATCCTATACTTAAAAAAAAGGCTAATTTATTAACGTTCATTCTTGTTTGTTTTAGTTTTCATTGGATGGTTTTCCTATGGTTGCTAAAATTCCGCCATCTACATACAGAATATGACCATTTACAAAATCACTTGCCTTAGAACTTAAGAAAATAGCAGCACCACTTAAATCATTAGGGTCTCCCCATTTTGCTGCCGGCGTTCTATTCACAATAAAATCATTAAACGGATGCCCTTCTACTCGAATGGGTTCCGTTTGTGTCGTTGCAAAATACCCAGGACCAATTCCATTAATCTGAATATTATGTTTTGCCCATTCGGTCGCCATATTCTGCGTCAACATTTTAAGTCCACCTTTTGCTGCTGCATATGCACCAACCGTATTTCTCCCCAATTCGCTCATCATAGAACAAATATTGATAATTTTACCACTCTTACGAGCTATCATTCCTTTCACAACATGTTTGGAAACAATAAACGGACTCACCAAATCTACATCTACCACTTCTCTAAAATCTGATACTTCCATATCTTCGAGTGGTGTTCTTTTGATAATACCTGCGTTATTCACCAAAATATCTATCGTCCCTACTTCTGCTTCAATGCTTTTCACTGCAGCTTTTACTTGGTCTTCATCTGTAACATTAAACTTGTAACCAAAAGCATTGATACCTTCTGTTTTATAAGCGACTAAGGCTGTATCTATTTTGTCTTGTGATGAGTTACCATTCACGATGATAGTGGCTCCTGCTTTTCCTAAACCCATTGCCATAGCCATACCCAAGCCATGAGTACTTCCTGTTACTAATGCAATTTTTCCTTTTAAATCAAATAATGAGATACTCATAGTTTTATCGTAATTCGGTTATTTTACACACATCCATATCGCCATAATCTAGGTTTTCACCCGCCATTCCCCAAATAAAAGTATAGTTTGAAGTTCCTGAACCACAATGTATAGACCATGGTGGAGAAATAACAGCTTGGTTATTATCCATCCAAATATGTCTTGTTTCTGTAGGCTGTCCCATAAAATGACTTACCGCTTGCCCTTCTGGAATCTCAAAATAGAAATACACTTCCATTCTACGATCATGAACATGTGCTGGCATGGTATTCCAAACACTCCCTGATTTTAAAGACGTCATTCCCATTTGCAATTGACATACGTCTACGACACTATTTACTATATACTTTCTAAGTGTTCTGGCATTAGCGGTTTCTGGAGACCCTAATTCTACTACCTCTACATCATTAATTCCAATTTTTTTATTTGGAAAAGCTTTATGAGCAGGAGTTGAGTTTAAGTAAAATTTAGCGGGACTTTTTTCTGACTTGCTAGAAAAATACACTTCCTTGTTACCTCGGCCTAAATAAAGTGCTTCTTTATGATCTAAATGAAATTCTTCTCCGTCTACAGTAACTGTTCCACTGTCTCCAATGTTAATTATACCAAGTTCTCTTCTTTCTAAAAAGTACGAAGCTTTCAATGGATCAATGCTTTCTAATAGTACTTTCTTTGCTGCTGGAACAACACCACCCGTAATAAACCGATCATAATGAGAATAGACTAGTTTCAATCTATCTTCTTGTAATAAGTCTGATATTAAAAACTCTTCTCTAAGTTGTTCTGTATCGTATTTTTTTACAGCTTCAGGATGTGAAGCATAACGTGTTTCGTAAGTATTTGACATTTAAAATTGTATTTAATATTAATTATATAGTTATAGAATTTGTTTTAAATTTTCGTCTAGCGGAATCATTTTCGGCATCAATAAATGAACAATACCTAAAATAATGAGATAACTAGAACCTGCCACTAAAAAAGCCCAGAAATAAGCGGTATTATCGGCCTGGTCTAGAAACTTACCCAGTAGTTTATTACTAATAATACCTGCTACGGCACCAATCATTCCTCCTAGCCCAACAATAGATGCTGTGGCTTTTTTAGGAAAAACGTCAGAGACTAAGGTAAATATGTTTGCCGACCATGCTTGATGCCCTGCTGCTCCAATCCCAATTAAGAACACAGCTAACCATTTGTTCTCGGCAAAAGCCACATAGCAAACGGGTAAAATCATTACCGCACAAAGCAATAAAGTGGTTTTTCTAGCTTTATTTACAGACCATCCTTTCTTAATAAAATATCCCGATAAGTAGCCTCCCAGAATACTACCCCCATCTGCAAGAACATACATAATAAAGAAAGGAACTCCTATGTCTTTTAGTTTTAAACCAAAAGTTTCTGCCAAAAATTTTGCACCCCAAAAAAGGTAAAACCACCAAACAGCATCGGTAATTTTAGCAGCTGCAAAAGCCCAAGCTTCTCGTCTTTTTAGGATTTTGATCCACGGTAGTTTTTCTTTACTCACTTCTACGGCCGAATCACTAATAATATACTCAAGCTCTTCTTTGCTTACTTTAGGATGATCCTCCGGTTTTTTATAATATTTTAACCACAGAAAAACCCAAATAGCGCTTAAAGCACCTGTTATTAAAAAAGGAATCTGCCAATTGGTACCGTCTTCATGTACAATCCACCCTACAACAAATGGTGCTGCAATGGCTCCAATGCTTGTTGCTGCATTAAATATTCCAGTAGCATAAGCACGTTCTTTTTTCGGAAACCATTCTGCGACTGTTTTTATTGCTGCAGGAAAATTACCTGCCTCTCCAAAACCTAAACCAAAACGAGCTAGACTAAAGCCTATGACGCTAAAACCTGGTCTAACCGCAGCATGAAGCATTCCAAAAATACTCCATATGGCAATGGCTAATGTGTATCCTATTTTTGTTCCTAATTTATCTATAATACCTCCCATGGTCAACATACCAATGGCATAGGCTACTTGAAAACTAATGATAATGTTTGCGTAATCTTCATTAGTCCAATCAAACATTTTTTGAAGTGTAGGCGCCATAACACCAATAATGCTTCTATCAAAATAATTTATGGTCGTCGCAAATAATAGTAATCCTAAAATTCTAAAGCGATAGTTTCCAATTTTTTGTTTTATTTTATTCATGTAGTCTTTAAATTATTCCTCTTTTAGCCTCCTTAAACAGTATGCTATTATTTCATTAATTATTGCTATTTTCTAAATACGCTTGGAATGGCTTTTAGATCAATATTCTCAAACTACACCTTGTATCTTCTGATTATATTTTGAATACAAAAGCAGCTTAGAATACCTAACAATATGATTTTAAAAGACCGATTCAAGCGCTATTTTTTTATTGGCCTGAATTATAGTTTATACACCTCAACATCTTTGAAACAAGTATAAAAATTAATAAAAAGTGAAAGGATAAATTAGTATTCAAAGCCTATAAACTATAATTCATTTTAGAACTATAGCCTCCCAACAGCAGCTCCCACAAAAGCTTTATTTAAAAATTACCAGACAAGTGATATCAAATAGACCTTGCAAATTTTAAGTGGAATCTTAGTAGTTATAAAGATCAAGAATCTTTTTAATAAAGCTGATTTCAATTAATTGGCAGGTGATAATCTGTATACTTTAAACTCATCAACCGTCATATGATTATCTACTGTTCTGAGTCCAAAATAACCCGAAGTGTAAGGCTGTGAATCTTGAAAATCTGCAATAAGCAAATCATCCTTATAATATTGAATGATGCCCTCATGGGCTATTATTTTAATTTTATACGTAGTATTAGCTTTAAGAAGAAACTTTGATGCCGTTAAATCATGTTCTGGCAATAAGGGTCTTTCTCCATTACCTAAGTAACGTCTAAATCTGGTCTTGGTATTGTTATGTCCGCCAACACCCATATAGTACAATTGTAACGAATCATAGTTTGAAAACTTTCCACCCCGACGTGCTGAATTTTCAAATAAATTAGTTGGATTTTCAAGATCTGTAGCCATCCAAAAGCAATTTAAATCTGATACGCGGTCATGTAATTCTCCGTTATCAATGACCGTCGCATCATAGGTTATCATAATTGAGCCTTCTAACTTTTGTGTATACCAAATAGTACATCCTGCAGCATCATATATTTCGAGCTTTTTGTTGACAATTTGCACTGTTCCCCCCGGCATCTGCTCTACCTTCCAATTATTTAAATTTTCATCAAAAGACTCGGTATGTAGTAAGGTTACATCCACTGTTTGAGTATCATTCAATTTGATCTTAGAATTACATGCACTTAAAACAAATAGTGAAAATAGCAACACGCTATACCCAGCAAAATGACCTATCGATCTTTCAAAATTCATATACTTTTATCTTAAACAATATTCATAATTAGATTAAAAAATAAGCTTGCTTTAGCTTATAAGCTTTAGTCTTCTGTACTAAAAGCTGCTGCTGGTAAACCTCCCGTATTGTAAAGGTTTGCCCCTTCAGGATTTCCTGACCATGCATAACGCACTTCTAGCGGTTCTGAAACAGTAGCATTCCAAACGGCTACTTTATTTTTAGAGATTATAGTGGCATTTGCTTTATACCAGATTCCATCACTACTTAAAACCTCAAACCATTCTAATGGTTCATCTACTGAAATTGTATCATCTAGCAGGTTTTTATATCCTACCATTAAACCCGACTTCGCATGATCAAAAGAGATGATAATTTTATCCTTTTTAACCTTCTTACTTTTATACAGTGGTCCGCTATAAACCGATGTTTTTACGTTGTAATCTTTTTCTAATGCCCAAAACGCTAATCTTTTACCGGCATCCATTTTGTTGTGAGGATGAATATCGCGCGGTTCTCCTATATCATATAATACGGCAAGGCCTGTATTTGGTAATTTAGTAGTTCTCCTCAAATGATCATTAACCGTTGCCCAACCTTTGTCTGCAGTATCATTTCCTCTAGTACACGCTGCTAGTTGTGCCATATAAAAAGAAAAATCTCCTTGCCCCCAATCGGCTCTCCAACTGCGAATCATATTGGTTAAAAATGCCTCATATTCATTGGGCATGTACACGGCGTTGCTTTCCCCTTGATACCAAATGGCTCCTTTTATTTTATAGGGAATAATGGTATGTAACATCGCATTATATAATGTTCCAGGTGCTTGTCGATCTTCTTTAGGATGCGTCATAGGTTTGGGTTGTTTTCCCTTTTCACCTTTGCTTTTCCAGTGTTCCATCTGCTCGTTGTACTCTGTATCTTGATAATCTTCAGCATCCATTTTAGAAATTAATGCCTTCTCTTCTTTTCTATTGGCTAAAAAATAATCTCTCAGATTTTCATCCTCAAGATAAGATGCTTCTGAAATCCAGGGCTGTACACGTGTTCCTCCCCAAGAACATTCTACTAGCCCTATGGGTACGTTTAACTGTTTCCTTAGTTCCTTAGCAAAAAAATAACCTGTAGCCGTTATCTTCCCTATTTCATCTGTTGTTGCCTTTCGCCAATTGCCTTCAAAATTAACTTCTTTATCAAATAAGGATGTTGCCTGTGGCACTTCAATGTGTCTTAAGTAAGGGTCATTTACAGTAGCTGCTTCATTTCTAATATATGCTACCAAAGGTTGATGTTTTGGATCTTTAGAATCATTCAAGAATTTTGAAATTGAAAAATCCATATTTGATTGCCCTGTACAAAGCCAAACTTCTCCTGATAACACATCATGAATAACAATCGTATTTTTTCCTGAAATAGTGATGGTAAAAGGGCCTCCAGCGCTAGGTGTTTCTAGATCTACGCGCCATTTACCTTCAGGGCTAGTTAGTACAGAAGCCGTTTTTCCCCAACTCCCAGAAATAGTTATTGCTTCTTTTGGATCTGCCCAACCCCATACTGGCACTTTTGTATCGCGCTGTAGTACCATATGATCAGAAAAAATGGCATTTACGGTTACCTCCGCTCGAAGCGCTTGTGGTAAAAGAAAAATAACAAAAAGTACTAAAGTGAAATTCTTTATCATCGTGTAATTTTTAAATAGATTGAATGATTATTTTTGAGATAAAGGAATCACCATATTCCACGTTTTTGATCCTTTACTAAAACCTCCAGGTCCATCCATGGTCGCAAAGAAAATATGAGTAGGCACATTGTCTTCAACCAAAACAAACGGCCGTTCTAATTGTCCTTGTTTTATAATTTTGCCGGTGTCCCATTTCACCAATTTAGTATATGCTTTTGGGTTTGGATCTACCTCCCACTGAATACCATCTTCAGAATGTGCCAATAATCCATCTCCTGCGACCCCTGTAATTTTTCCGCGTTGGTCTTTGGCTACCATGTGTATCCCGTTAACATCTTTCCAAATATGAGGATCTTCAATCTCCCCTAAATGTTCCGTAGAAAAAAGGGGTTGATCACCTACTACCGTATATGGCCCTTCAAAAGAGGGTGCTGTAGCAACACCTATACTCATATCTGAATTAGAAATACCGTCCTCTTTATAATTTCGACCTTTGAAAAGTAATACTACAGCGCCATCATCTTTTAGTAAGGGTGACGGATTAGAGGTTAAAAAACTATAAAATGAATCCGGTTTCACATCAAATATCGGGGCATCATACCTTTCCCAAGGCCCGTTAGGATTTTTAGAAATCGCCATTCCTATACGCTTTCCCCACCGCGCCGAAATACACCATTTACTAGTAAGTGTAAATTGGGCTATATTATTTTCTGACACATCCTCAAAAGGATGTGTGGATCCCATATAATATAAAATATAGGTGTCTTTATATTTCACAATTTTAGGGTTGTGACAAGATCTGCCATCCCAATACTGAGCACCACGAGCTCCTAAAGCCACATCCTTAAATGTATAGGGTCCCTCTGGGGTATTGGAAGTGGCATGGACAATTTCTGAATTAGTCATCCAGCCGGGATGAAAGGGTAGAAATTTTGGCCATCTAGAAGCATACATATGATACACACCATCATCTCCTTTGATTACAGAGCTCCCCCAAACCCAATACTCATCCATCTGTAAGCCGCCATTCACTGGTGCTTCTAATAAATTACTAAACACCTTATTCTGAGCACACATCACTGTAGAAACAATACAAAATAAGCTGCATAAGGTTTTTAACATCCGTTGGGTTTTAAAAATTTATTAGTTTTTGGCTACTACCTTGGTGGCTGTTGCTTCTTCTAATTTTTTTAAGCGCATCAAAGCTTCCATATAGTAATAATCAGCATAAATGATAGGCATATCAATTTCTGAATTGTTGGGTAAATGACCTGTAGAATGCAATAAAAGTGCTTGGTTCTTGTCACCACTATAATAGGCATCTGATGATAAAATTTCTACAAACTTGGTTGCAGCAGTATTAAATTTATTTTTCAATGTAACATCCTCTACTAAATTTGCTATTTCAAACATACCACAAGCGGCAATAGCTGCAGCAGAAGCATCTTTAGGTGCATTTGGAATTTTTGGATCATCAAAATCCCAAAAAGGAATTCCGTCTTCTGGTAAACGCTCTAAGAAATGGTCTGCTAATTTTATAGAAGTTTCTAAAAAATCTTTTCTCCCTGTTTCTCTATACGCCATTGCAAAACCGTAAATACCCCATGTTTGTCCTCTTGCCCACATAGATTCATCTGCATAGCCTTGGTGCGTATATCCTTTTAAAAATTCGCCTGTTTCCTCATTGAAAGATCCTAAATGGTATAGGGAGTTGTCTTCCCTAACAAGATTATTCATGGTTACTTCTGCATGACTAGTAGCGATATCATATAAACGTTGGTCTCCACCGTTTTTTGCTGCCCAAAAAAGTAATTCCAGGTTCATCATATTATCAATAATCGTATTATGAGCATACTCTTCCCGTTTTTCTGGCCAAGAAAGTATTGACCCTACCTTATCGTTATATAAGGTAGCTAACGTATCTGCTGCGGACAGCAACACTTCCTTATACTCCGGATTTCCAGTAATTCTATACCCATTACCAAAACTACAATACACCATAAAACCAATATCATGATTCTGAGCAGAATTGTACGCAATGGTTTTTATAGGAGCCGTAAAAGCTGCTGCTTCCTTTTTTAAAGATGCATCATTAGAAGCTTCATACGCATACCAAAGAACTCCTGGCCAGAAACCACTACACCAATCATTTACTCCTACAGATTCCCAAGTAGTTTGGTTTTCAGGAATATTTCTTAAAAAGCTATCTTTAACAGATAAGCCTTTAAGTGTTTCTTTTGTTTTTATTACGCTTTCATCTAGCATCTCTTGTGCGCTAAATACGGGAGCTTCTTTTTTTGTAGGACTACACGAAACAATCAATACAATAGTAAGCATTAGAAAAAATTTACTCATAATTTAAGGATCTATGGTTATATCTAAAAAGTGTTTATTGAGCTTATTTTTCATAAAAATTTAAAGGAAAATTTACAGTATAAACTCTATCACAATTTTAGAAAGAATAAGCCTCCTAAGGCATAAATTATCATTCAATCATGATAAAATAACATCCTTTTGCTAGCGTATTTATACGAATTATACTACAAATAAGATTTAAGAGTAAGCCTATCCTGTATAGCGTAGAAATAGAGCATTTTTTTTTAGAAAGTATACTTAAGCAGAAATTAAGTTAGGAAGACCTATTGGTCTATGTGAAAATCTCCTTTTATCCAACCAAGAAGTGTTAGATCGCAACGCATTTATTTACAGTGATTTACAAATTAGGGATTGCTAGATTTATCAAAAAACTTTCAAATTACTTATTTTTCATCTCACATATTATGCTCTTTTTATGCAATTAGACCATAGTTTTTCGGCAGCAAACTCCTAATGTATACATTTACAAATCATTAATTTTTTTATCTAATTATTATATAATACCGCATAAAAAAGCCCTGTATATTACTAAATAACTTAAAAAGAGCTATAATTTATAATGATTGAATATTATTTTATCATGGTCATTGATCTTAATAATTAACATTGCCTTAACAAACGTACTCACTTAATTATATGAAACTATTAAAAATTAATTTTTATGACTAAACTTAAAAGCATTCAGTTGAATCTGAAAAAATTGTCGAGTCTATTTTGGATTTTAGGCTTTCTTATTTGCAGCATTACGGCACATGCAAATCCAACCTTACCACAGAGCATAAAAATATCTGGTACAGTAGTAGACGCAGAAGACAATATGCCCATACCGGGTGTGAATGTCGTAGTTAAAGGAACTTCTACTGGAACAGTTACAGATTTTGATGGTAACTATACTATAGATGTACCTGCTAGCACAAGTGTTCTTGTCTTTTCTTCTATAGGTTATGCAAAAAAAGAAGTATCAACTAAGTCTAGTACTGTAATTAACGTTTCATTGGAAGCGGATGTAAGCGCACTAGATGAGATTGTGGTGGTAGGTTACGGTACTGCTAAAAAGGAAACTCTAACGGGATCTGTTGAACAGGTAAAGGCAGAAGCTTTTGAAGATTTAGCTGTGGGTAGTCCTGCATTAGCGCTTCAAGGTAGAACGCCTGGTTTGGTAGTTACTCGTACCTCCTCAAGACCTGGCGATGAAAATGTAAACTTTCTAATTAGAGGTGCTTCTTCTATTAACGGAATAGAACCACTTATTGTAATTGATGGTATTCCTTCCATAAACTCGTCTTCCTTTAACGATATGAACCCTAATGATATTGAAAGCATTAGTGTATTAAAAGGGGGATCGGCATCTGTATACGGATCCCGTGCCGCAGGTGGTGTGATTTTAGTGACTACAAAAAAAGGTAAAGGACAGATTAAGATTGATATCAGTACCATTTCTAGAGTTGGTACAATAGGTATACGTCCTCCATCACCAACAATGTCACAATACGGGCAATTATATGCTGCTGCAGCTCGTGAAGATATAGCTTCTGGAAAGCCACCTAGATATTTCTTTTGGAATGATCTTGCAACTGTAGATAGAATTGCTTCTGGAGAAGAAGGATATTATGATTTACCTATAAACGGAAATATTTGGTTAGGAGATGCCCCTAGGTTTGATGAAATGTTCGGTAATTCTTACTCAAGCCAACATAACATTAGTATATCTGGAGGAACAGAAAAAAGTAACTTCCGTATATCTGCAGGGTATGACAACAATGTTGGGGGCCTAAAAGTTGCAGATGATAGTTCTGATAGATATAATTTTTCTATGAACTATGGTGCGGATATTAGTGATAAACTAAGTTTGAATACAAATATTACTTATTATAACAATAAATTTTCAGGACCTTCTGGAGGTTTAGGTAGAGAAGCAGCAACCTACGATGCTCCCCTTTTTCCTACCTATAATGCAGACGGACAATACTATGCAAACTTTGGAGGTGATCTAATCACAGGAGATAGAAATGGTGTGGCACAAGTTATAGATGGTGGCCGTGAGAACAAAACAATTGAGCAATTTAAAATATCTGCTTTAGCTAAATACAAATTCACGGATCATTTAGATTTTACAGGTTCTTATGCAATCAGCAGACAAAATAGTGAATACCAAACCTATTCGGTTTCTGTACCACTTTATAGCTGGGGCGGGAGTTTCTCAAATAATATAAACAATACCACTTCCATTCAAGAAGGTACAGGTCCTGACAGAAATGATGGTAACATTACTTACAAGAATTATAAAGGTGCATTAAATTACTCTAATCAATTTGGTGATCACAACCTATCGGGACTTTTAGCTATAGAAGCTGAGAAAAATGATATTAACGAATATAATATTAGAAGAAATGGCTTTGTAGATTATGGTGTTTACGATATTAATTTAGGAGCTACCGACCAATTGGTGACAACATCGGGTGGTGGTACTTCTTGGGGTTTCTTCGGATACATCGGTAGATTAAACTATGACTACAAAAGTAAATATCTAATAGAAGTACAAGGTAGACGAGATGGATCTTCAAGATTTGCAGATGGCAAAAAATGGTCTAACTACGGTAATGTTTCAGCTGGTTGGGTACTTAGTTCCGAAAATTTCTTAAAAGAGAGTAGCCTTATATCATTCTTAAAATTAAGAGGTGGTTATGGCGAATTAGGGAGTACTTCTGGTATTGGTGATTTTGGATATTTATCTACGGTAGGCTTTGGTACAACTGTATTTGGCCAAACAAATGCAGGACAACAAGCTACATCTAGTGCAAATAGTTTATTCAGTAGTAATACTACTTGGGAACGAATCGTAACCAAGGAGATAGGTGTAGACTTTAGACTGTTTAATAGCAACGTATTTGGTTCTTTTGACCTTTATCAAAAAGACAATGTAGGTATGTTGGTTAGAGGTATTGAAACCGATATTTTAGGTACGGCAACTCCATTTACCAATATTGGTACTTTAGAAACCAAGGGATGGGAAGCAATGCTGGGCTATCAAGGTAAAGTAGGTGAAGTTGATTTTACCGTAAGTGCAAATATGAGCGATTCTAGAAATGAAATCACTGAATATGACGGTGCCCAAACGATATTTGAGAATTTGAACGATGCCGATAGTGGCAGAAATATATTAGGAAAACCAATTAACTCGTTTTATTTATGGGAGACTAATGGTTATTTTGATTCTCAGGCACAAGTTGATGAATATTACGCAAGTTTAGATGAAGGTGGTATTTTACCTTCTCAAAGCTCTAACGATGCATTGAGACCGGGAGATATGATCGTTGTAGATTCTAATGGAGATGGTACCCTGGACAATGACGACTTAACATATAGTGGGGATGCATCACAACATTATGTTTACGGATTTAATTTTGATGTAAAATATAAGAATTTTGACCTTAGTGCATTTTTTCAAGGTGCTCTAGAGCATAATGTTTATAGAACGGGTTATTTCGCCCAACCTTTCCAAGCAGAATGGCAGAACCAATCTAATACATGGTTAGGAAGAACATGGACCGAAGATAATAGAGATGCAGAATTTCCTAGATTAACTACACAACGTGGGCTATCTGCGTGGAACTACAGAAGTAAAGATCATATTTTACAGAATAATAGATATATGAGATTGAAGTCTCTTATTATAGGATATAACTTTAAAAATTTACAAATAAAGAATACTCCTATTGATAATATTAGAATTTATTTTTCAGGAAATGATTTATTTGAAATAACCAGTGTAAAAGATGGTTATGATCCAGAATTTCAAGCGAGTTCTAATAACAGCGCCTACCCATTTATGCGTACTTGGGCATTAGGTTTAAAAATTTCACTTTAGTACCATCAAGAAGTAGTTAACATATCATAAAATAATATACAGATGAAAAAAATAATATATATAATACCGTGTTTAATGGTATTCTTCTCCTCGTGTGAAGACGATTTTATAGACTTAGCTCCGCCAGCTTCAATTACTGACCAGGTATATTATACCGAAGCTGAACATTTTCTAACAGGTTCCAATACATTTTACAATAACTTAATGACTTGGAGAAACGACCAAGGCATATATTCCGATCACGGGTCAGATTTGGTGGGTTACACCGAAGATGGAGGGATGCAAGAATATAGTAGAGGTGATACGCAAGCACCTGAAACAGATGGGTACTACTCTAGCCCTTACTCCGCCATTAGAGCTATGAATCTTTTGCTAGAGCGCGCAGCTGTTTATGAAGGAGATGAAAGTATTGAAGCTTATGTTGCTGCTACTAAATTTCATAGAGCATACCAATATTTTAACCTAGTACAACGCTTTGGAGGGGTTACTTTGGTTACAAGATCATTAGATGTAGGTGATGAAGAATTAAGTGCACCACGTAATAGTAGATATGAAGTCGTTGCACAAATACTAGCAGATTTAGATGATGCTATTGCCGGGTTACCTACGGAACAAGAAATTGGATCGAATGATAAAGGTAAAATCAGCAAATGGGCGGCAATGGCTTATAAAGCAGATGTTTTACTACATGAGGCCACATGGATGAAATATGTTGGTACCACTACAGATGGTGATGGTGTAAGTATTGGTGCTGGTAGTGCCGGCTTTGATGCCTCTAAGATAGATCCTTATTTACAAGAAGTTGTAACACTTACCAAAACGGTCATGGACCAAGGTGGTTTTGAACTTTGGAATTATAATGACGACTTAGATAATTTAAGTTCAAATTTTCTTTTTAATCTAGAAGATAGTGGTTCTAACCCAGCTGGTTTAGATAAGGCTACCAATAAAGAGTTTATATTTTACGGGAAATACGATTTTACATTTAGACAAGCCGGCGACCTTGTAAGTCATGTTTATGAAGGTAGAGTTAAACCTAGTAGAAAAATGATGGATTTATTTTTGAGTACCGATGGGTTACCGATTGATCAGTCGCCATTATTTCAAGGGTATGACAATACGCCGGACGAATTTCAAGATAGAGATTACAGAATGACCGCTTATTTCACCTACCATAAAAACCTTGGTGAAATTCCTCAAAACGGTGACGTTGTTTTAAATGGAACAAATAATTTTGGTTATTTCAACTCTAAATTCATGAGCTGGAAATGGGGTACTGATGAAGCCTACAGAGCAACAAAAACGGAATCTTATGATATGCCTTTTATTCGCCTTGCCGAAGTTTATTTGATGTATGCAGAAGCTTTGTACGAGTTAAACGGAAGTCTCACAGATGCTGAAATGAACGAATCTATAAATCTAATTAAAGCCAGAGCAGGTTTACCTGCTATTAGCAATTCTTTTTTAGCTGCCAATAACATGAACATTGAAACAGAAATCAGAAGAGAACGTACTATAGAGCTGTATGCAGAAGGCGCTACTAGATTTAATGATCTAAAAAGATGGGGTATTGCAGAAGAAGAACTTGGGGAAACCAAATTTGGTGCTGTTATTGAAGGTACTGTTTACGAAAACAATCCTGATTTATATACTCCTGAAGGATATGGTTTTGGTGAAGCCACCACTACCACAGGTGTAGGACCAAGAAGTGCGCTAGTTGTAGAACCTTCATCAATCAGAAATTTCTCTAGAGATAATTACTTGTTCCCTATTCCTACTTCTCAAATAGGATTAAATCCAAATATGTTACAAAATCCAGGATATTAAAAGCTTATTTTTTTTGAGTTAATTAGTTAGTTTCAAAAGCGGTTATAAGTATCAAACTTATAACCGCTTTTTAGTTTTAATCAGTTTACCTATCCATACCCCCTTTTCATGTTTTAAACATTACATAGGGTTATTTTTATGGTAAAATGAATAAATCGGTTAAAAAAAACCATAAGTAATAGTAAACTACCAATAATTCATAGTCATAGCGCTTTAAATTTTCGCCGCTGTAACTTTTAATTAATACCTTAATTACCCGATTAACAAACCCATTATTGAACTAGAATTTTTTAAAAATGAAATTAAACCAATGTCTTTTTTTAGGTCTACTCGTAACCACTATTTTTAGCTGTAAACAGAAAGAATATGTAGATGAAATTTATGAAAAACCAGAAATAATAAAAGAAGCTTCTTCTCAATTTCTCTCTCCAGAAGAGAGTATGAAAACATTTTATGTACCCAAAGGATACAAAGTAGAACTGGTTGCTAGCGAACCGATGGTAGATGAACCTATCACTATTGCTTGGGACGGAAACGGCCGGATGTATGTAGCCGAAATGAATACCTATATGCAAGATCTTGATGGTACCGGAACCAATAGATCTATAAGCAAAATAAAACTACTAACAGATACAGATGGTGATGGCAAAATGGACAAAAGCACGGTCTTTATTGATAGCCTCATGCTGCCTAGAATGATTTTACCTCTAGAAGACGAATTGATTGTTAATGAAACCTATTCGTATGATTTATGGAGTTATAAAGATACGGATGGCGATGGAGTTGCAGACAAAAAAGAACGTGTATACTATAACGAAAATCGCCGTGGTGGTAATTTAGAGCACCAACAGAGTGGTTTACTATGGAATTTAGATAATTGGGTCTACACTACCTATAATCCTGTACGTTTTAAATTTAAAAAAGGAAAGGTCGTGGTAGATTCTTTAGAGAATATGCCGAGTGGACAATGGGGCCTATCGCAAGATGATATGGGTAACATGTACTATTCTTCGGCTGGGAGTGAAAATCCCGCGTACGGCTTTCAGCAACCTGCCGCTTATGGCGATTACAATCCTGAAGGCAGACTATCGGAAGGTTTTATTGAACCTTGGCCTATTGTAGGTACGCCAGACGTACAAGGCGGACCAAAAAGATTGCGAGAAGATGGTACCTTAAACCATTTTACAGGAGTTGCGGGACAAGAAATATTTAGAGGTCATAAATTACCTCCTTCAACCTATGGTGATTTATTTATTCCTGAACCCGTAGGAAGGTTAATAAGACGCGCTAAAGTACGTGTAGAAAACGGTAAAAAAGTGCTGTATAATGCCTACGATGAAGCAGAATTTATGGCTTCTACAGATTTAAACTTTAGGCCTACTCAGGCCAAAACAGGTCCCGATGGCGCTTTATATGTAGTAGATATGTATAGAGGTATTATTCAAGAAAGTAATTGGACTAGAAAAGGAAGTGTGATTCGTCCCGTTATTGAACGAAAAGGTTTAGATAAAAATATTGGTAAAGGAAGAATTTACAGAATTGTACATGAAGATATTACTCCTGACAAAAAGCCAGAATTATTAGGTAAAAAAGCATCAGAATTAGTAGAATATTTAGGGCATCCTAATGGTTGGTACAGAAATACGGCCCAGAAATTAATTATATTAAAAGATGATCAAACGGTAATTCCAGAATTAAAGGAAATCGCTTTAGATAATTCTTCTATTTGGACTAGCCTATTTGATACCGATAAAGATCTAGGAATTGCCCGCGTGCATGCACTTTGGACTTTAGAAGGTTTAGGAGTGGTAGACAAAGGTCTTATAAAGGCAAAATTCACAGATGAAGATCCTCGTGTACGATTAACGGCTATTCGCTTGAGTGAAACTTTCTTGAAAAAAGATGATACTGATATTTTCGCGGCATTAGAAACTTTAAGCAAGGATCAAGATATTGATGTGGTAAACCAAGTTGCTCTTTCTCTACGATACAGTAAAGCTAAAAAAGCTACTGAATTATTAAAAAGTATCCAAGATGCTTATGCTGATAATGAAATAGTGTCACACTCCGTAAAAGAAAGCTTAAAGAAAGATGATTCTAAACTTGCACAATTAAAAGCGCGTATTTCCAATAGACCTCTCGGTGAAAAACAAAGCATTCTTAGAGGTTATGATTCTTATAAGCAACTATGTATTACGTGCCATGGTCCTGATTTGGCTGGCGTTCCTACTGAAGATGGTGCTCTTATAGCTCCCTCTCTAATTGGCAGTGCTCGTGTTGTTGGGGACAAAGGTACGCTAAGTAAAATTTTATTAAACGGATTAATTGGTCCTATTGAAGGCCAAGAATACGGTATAATGATGGCCTTAAAAAGTAATGATGATCAATGGATTGCAGATGTACTTAGCTATGTGAGAGCTTTAAATAATGTAGATGGTGTGCATAAACGCATTGTGGGTAATGCTAGAAAAGAATCTAAAGACAGAGAAGATTATTGGACTCTAGAAGAGCTAGAAGCTTTAGAAAAGGAGAAAAAATAGTATACATTTCTACTAATCTTAAACTAAAAAAAGCCTGGAAATTTAAAATTTCCAGGCTTTTTACATTTTATTTTTTTTCGTTATTTAGAAGGTGTAGTTTACTCTCAAAGAGGTACTTCTTGGTAATACCGGAACCACCACAAAACTTTCATCAGGGTTATTTTGAATAAATTCTGAGGTTGCTCCATTGGCATTGGCACCAAAACTATTAGCTCCAAAAAAATTAGCTAATCCGTCTGAATTAAACATATTCACTACCAGTAAATTTGCAGAAATATGCTTTGTAAACTGATAGCCAATACCCGCATCAGAAATACTATAATCTGCCAACGTAAATGCATTTGCGACATTGCCTTGACGTTCTCCCATAAATTGCCATTTGTAATGTACCGATAGTTTATCTAATTCATACGCTCCTAATACATTAAACATTACTTTAGGATTAAATGGTAGCGTATTGCCAGAGTAATCTATTGTAGTATCGTCCGCTACGGCTACTGATCCTGCTGCATCATAAACCAACCATTCTGTGGCTTTTGGATTTTGAAGGACTCCATTAAAAAGAAATTTAAAATTACGAAAAGGCGTATATACTGCTTCCCATTCTAAACCTAAAGTTCTGGACGTATTGAATAAAATGGGGGTGTAAAAAATACTATTCGTATCCCCATCAAATTCAAAATTTGCATTTCCTATATTATTTAACTGGCTCCAAAAAACAGTACTCGTCAATGAAAAGTCTGAAAGGCTATATTTAATTCCAAGCTCAGCCTGAGTAATTTTTTGAACTTCTCCTTTTTGATTGATGGGAACATTCGCAAAATTATTAAAATAGTAATTTAACTCTGGAGCTTTATTTCCTTTTGAAAGCCTAGTAAACAAAGAAGCCTCTTTATTAATTTTAAAATTTAGCCCCCCTGAAAAGGATAGGTAGTTATAGTTAAAATCAAAGACATCTTTATCACCTGTTGGTGCCAAAATACCATTATCATAAGCCGTTGTTGCATCGCCATCTAAGCCTCCATCCTGTGAGAACGGAGCATAACGGTCTTTACTCCCTTTATGCCGTATGTCTTCATACCGCAAGCCTAAATCTACATCTATACGATCTGTAATTTCCCATCGATCATTCATAAAAGCGGCTATTTGGCTCACTTGAGCTTCTGCATTCACAAAAAATAACCCTCCATAATTACTAATTCCGTTTTCATCTGACAATAAGATGGTAGGCTCATTGGGATTTTCTAAGGATACTTGAAGCATTTTAGGATTGGGCTCATACGTAACATACCCAAAGCTGCCTTGCGTAAATAATGACGTATCTGAAAAACCTAAAGCCAATCCTCCTGTAAAATTATGCCCCGCTATTTTTTTATGAAGAGAAAATTCATTCATCCATTCACTAGCTTTATTCTCTTTGTACCAAGCCGATGTTCCCATGATCGCGTCATTGGGCAAGGTACCATTCCCTATATATTCCGCCGGCTCTCCTGCAAGGATTCCTGCATTATTTACGCGTGCAATCTCTGAACCTGATTGGGTATCCCGAAACACCACTTCTCCTATCGGAAAAGATGCCCCACTGATAAAATAAGCTAAAGGATTATCTAGTGAAACAAAGGCGTTACTAATAGACGTTTGCCAATTGGCATTCTTATTAGAATATTTAATTAAGTTTTGCAGCGACCAATTATTGCCTAAATCTTGGAAAAAATCTGCTCCAAAGGCTAGATCTTTTGCATGAACTCCTTGTGCGGGATTAAAACTATTTGTTGCCCCTTCTTGGAGGTTTCTACTATCTGGAATAGCTGCCGTAAACTCTGGCATTAACAAAGAAGTGGAATTAAAATCCTGAGCAAATGCAGCTTCTGGATTGTCCCAATTTGTAGCGGCAACACCTGTCCACCTATTCGTATAATCATCTAATAATTTTCCATGTAATTTCAAGTACCCCTTATCAAACTTTTTAATCACATTAAATTTAAATTGCCCTCCTCTGCTAAATGTAAAATCAACATCTCGAGCCCCTTCATCCTTGCGGTAATGGCCGCCGGCATTAAAAAACCAATTACTCCCTAGAGGTCCTCCAATAACGCCATCAACCTTAAATAAGGTATTACCACTATGTTGCAAGGCACTTAATACTTGTACTTCTCCTCCTAACTCATTTCTAATGCCTGGTGAAATAAAATTATAAATACCTCCGGGTGCATTCATCGCGGTAATAGATGCACTACCACCACGTATCGCTTCTACTCTTTGGGTCATTAAATCTACCCGATGAAAAAGATCTGGGCTATAATAAGAATGTTGTACTAAACTAACAGGTAGACCATCTTCTTGTAAAGACACATAATACCAACCTAAATCATCTTCCGCAGCTGCAGATATGCCTCGGGTATACACTTTTGTAAAAACCTCGCCTGCAGAGGCATCGGTAAAAGTTCCTGTAATATTTTGTAAAAGACTTGCGGTACCTTGAGGGTAAATTTGTTTTAAGCTTTTATGCTCTAGCGTACTTACTGATGTTGCCGTATTCTTTGCTTCAAGAGATGTAAAACTACCTGTAACCACCACGGCCTGTAAGCTTAGATAATCGCCTTCAAGAATAAGATTTGTATCCTCTTTATTTTCTGTAATTTCAGCTTCAAAATCGAGTTTTTTATAACCTAAATGTGCAATTGAAATTTTATACGTTCCTAATGGGATATTTTGAATTTCAAAAGCTCCTTCAGTATTTGTAATCCCATAAATTGATGATGCATTGAAATGTAGTGTGGCACCTTCTATAGGTTCTCCGTGTACATCAGTTACTGTTCCACTATAAGAAGCCTCTTGGGCGTACGCACAAAAAACGCTAAGCATCCCCACAAGAAAGAGTGAAATCGATTTGATTTTATTCATAATTAATTTAAAAATTTAAGCTAGTTGGTTATTCGGTTTCTTTTTTATGCTGCTCTATATATTCCGAGGGTGTGACGTTGAATAACTCACGGAAGGTTTTACTGAAATAAGCAGTAGAATTAAACCCTGAGAGGTGCGTAACTTCTTTTATGGAATATTTATTCTGAACCAAAAGATCTGAAGCATAGCGTAGACGTATCGTTCTAATAAAATAACTAGGATTGTTCCCTGTTAAAGAATTTATTTTCCGATATAACTGAGACCTTCCAATACCCATTTCCTTTAATAAGTCTTCTTGTTTAAAGTCTACATCACTAATATTATTTACAATAATCTTTGTGGCTTTATCTAAAAATATTTCGTCAATATTATTAGTAGTAACCTCACTTGATGGAAACACGCCTCCTATTTCTGCAAATCTTTTTTCGCAGTCTTTTTTTTGGTTTCTAATAAATTTTTAATCCTTGCTTTTAATACTGCAGTTACAAAAGGTTTGGCTATATACCATCGGCACCACTATCATACCCGCAATTCTATCATCTTCTAAGGTTCTAGCCGTAAGAAGAATTATAGGAATATGGCAGGTTTCAAATTCACGCTTTAAGGCTTTACACATTTCAAACCCATCCATTTTTGGCATCATTACATCACTAATAATAATATCTGGGTAATATTTCTTTACCATTTTTAAACCTTCCTCACCATTTACAGCTTCTTTTACCTCATAATTAGCAATAAGGTCGTTTTTCAAATGGACTCTAAGCTCTTTATTATCTTCTACCAAAAGTAAGATAGGTAACTTAACTGTACTTCCATCCTGTACTACAGGTGGTTCTGTATCCTGAGTGTTCGCGATAGACATTTCATAATCTACGGAGTTCATTGAATTGATTAAAAACTCATTTTTTACATTCTTCACCACCTCGGGCTCTGCTTCTATATCCAAAGGCAAACGCACCACGAACTTACTTCCTTAAGATATTCGCTTTCTACAAAAATTTCACCTCCATGAAGCTCTACTAAGGCTTTGGTAAAGTTTAAACCTATTCCTGTTCCTGTTTTGGTAACATCAACATTGTAAAACGTGAAAAGATATTTTTTCAACTGTTCTTTATTCAGCCCAACGCCTGTATCTTTTACAATGATCTCTAGATAATTTTCACCCTCATTTTTTTTGAATAACAACAGGTTGGTATTGGCTTTATCTACTTTCACCTCATTAATAAAAACAGATATTTCACCTCCGTAATCGGTGAATTTTATAGCATTAGAAATTAGATTCGTGATGATTTTTTCTAGCTTATCAAAATCAAATAAGGAAGTAATATGCTTTGATTCTGTTATAAATTGATATTCAATACTTTTCTTTGCTGCTAAGCCCTTAAACAAAGCGAAAATATCACCGCAGAATTTCACCGCATCTCCATTTTCTAATTGTAAAGGTGCCATTCCTACATCCATTTTTCGATAATCTAAAAGTTGATTTACTAAATGCAATAGTCTTCTGGCACTACGTTGAATAGAAATTGCAGATTCTTTTATAACATCAGGATCTGTATTGAAACTAGACAGTATTTTATCAACAGGATTTAAGATTAAAGTAAGGCGGTGTTCTAAATTCATGAGACACATTTACAAAGAACTCTAGCTTTAATTGATCTAACTCATGTTCCTGAGCTTCTTGGACCTTTTGCGTATAATACCGCATAATTACCCAAATAATTAAAGCCCCAATAATACCATAAATTAAATACGCCCACCAAGTACTCCATGGTGGAGAAGTAATTTTAAACTTGAATTTAGTAGATTTTGCGGCCTCCCATTGACCATCAATTGAAGCCATAACTTCAAACTCATATTCTCCTGGTACGAGGTTAGAGTAATTCACTTCTCTCCTGTTCCCTACATTTACAAAGTCCTTATCTAGCCCATTCATTTTATACATGTACTGAACCTGCTCTGGATTTTCTAAGTAGAGTGCTAAAAACTCAAACGAGATGTAGTTTTCATTATGTCGTAAAGAAAGACTTTCTATTTCTTCAATAGACTGTTTTAATAACACCCTGTTATTTATGGTATCGCCTACAACAATATTTTTATTATATAACTTGAGTGCTGTTATTTTTGGCGCCAAAACTAGTGGTGTTTTTACCGCAATATCTTTAGGATTAAAAATATTAAATCCGTTTAAACCACCAATAATAATACGCCCATCTGACGTTTTTTCTATAGACTTACTTTGGTATTCTGTACCTTGAAGACCATCATGAATATTGAAATTTTTAAACTTATTTGTTTTTATGTTGAGGGTTGAAAGTCCGCTTTTAGTTGTAATCCAAAAGTTATGGTTATCATCTTCTTTGATACCCACCACAAAGTTATTTGGGAGTCCGTTTTGAGAAGAAAACGACTTCATTAGTGTTAAGTTCTCATCTAACTTATAGATGCCACTATCGGTACCTATCCAAATGTTACCAAGATGATCTTCTGTGATATAATTTATATTATTGGCCTCAATACCCTTTCTTTCACTTCTGAAAAGGTAATATCTTCTGGAGTAAAATCTTTTAAATCATCTAATTCAAGATAATTAAGCCCTAAGGAGGTCCCTACCAAAAGTCTGTTTTTTGAATCGATATAGAGACAAAAAACAAAATTACTCAATAAGTTATTTTCTAGATTTGAAGTGTTTTTTAGTTGTGAAACTTTTCTGTATTAGGGTCAAACAAACTTAAACCTTCTGTTCTTAGCCCTAACCACAATCTATTTTTTGAATCTTCTACCCCCGTCCATACCGAGTTTTGCCCAATAGAATAAGGATTTTCTTCATCATGATAAAACCGTTCTACAGTATTAGTATCTGGATTAAACTTATTTAACCCGTCTAAAGTACAAATCCAAATACTACCATCATGAGTTTCAAACGTATATAATATTTTATTGGAACTTATTGTATTGTTGTCTTTAGGGTCATGACCAAAATGTTCAAACGAATTATTTTTTTCATCAAACAAGTTTAGTCCCCTTCATAGGTAGACAACCATATTCTGCCTTTAGAATCTTGCAAAACAGACTGTACAATTTTTTCGCTCAACCCTTTTGGATTATCTGGTTGATAGTAGTAGTGCCCAAAAGAATACAATGACGGATCTAATTTACTAACTCCTCTATCATAACTTCCTATCCAGAAAACCCCATTAGAATCTTCAATAATTTTAGAAGGCTTATCATTCGCTAAAGAGAAAGAATTGGAGAGATTATTTTCAATATGCTTCTTTATTTTACCTTCCTTTTTATCATATAAAAATATCCCATGCCCGTCTGTAGATATCCAAAACAAACCTTCTTTATCTTGATAAAAATCTCTTACCGCTATATGCTCGTCTACGAGAGACAAATGCCTAAAATTATTCTCTTTTTTATTCCATACAATAAGATTGGACAAATCATTTCCTATCCAAAAATCATCATCATGATCAATGAAAACCAATTTATGAATATGATTTAGCTCGTAGGGCTGGTTGTTAGAGATAAAAACACGTTCAAAATTTCACGCTCAGGATTATACCTATTAAGGTGTTGACCACTTGTTCCTACCCAAATGGTATTATTTTTATCTTTCGTAAGTACATACACATTGTTGTTATCAATAGAATGTAAATTGGATTGATCATGTATGTAGTATGAAAATTTTAAGGCTTCAGTATCATTGGTATGCGCTCCTAATAAAATTTTAATTACTCCGGTATTGGTGGCAACCCAAAGTGTATTGTTTTCCTCATCAAAAGTAAATCATTAATAATTTTACGAGGGTTATTGGTTAAAGAAACTTGTTTTGTAAAGATTAATTCGTGTAAAATTATTCCGTTTTTTATTAAAAAGATTTAATCCATTGTTGGTGCCTATCCACAGATTACCGTTCTTATCTTCTTGGATCGCATTAATTCTACTGTTACTTATGGAAGTAGTATCATTTAAAATTGATCTGTATATTTCAAACTCATACCCGTTGTATTTATTAAGTCCGTCTATAGTTCCAAACCATAAAAAACCTTCCGTATCTTGGTATAATTCTAAGCAAGTACTACTAGAAAGACCATCTACAGTATCTAAATTCTCAAACTTTAAGTTATTGAATTGACCTATAGAAAATTGAAAGATACAGCAGCAAATAAGTGTGAATATACTTTTATATTCATTTACATTACGTTACAATAATTTTTAAAAATCGATATTAAAATCAACTAAGAAAGCTACTTTCCTAAAAACATAAAACTACTAATTTATAATTTCAAATTCTTCTTTCAATCTAATATCTACAGAAGAAGCTCCTATGTTTATTTCAAAAGCGCCAGGTTCTACCTTGAAGTTCATGTTTTTATCTAATATAGCTAAATCATCTGGTTCTAGAGTGAAGTTTACTTAATCCTGAAGGCAGACTATCGGAAGGTTTTATTGAACCTTGGCCTATTGTAGGTACGCCAGACGTACAAGGCGGACCAAAAAGATTGCGAGAAGATGGTACCTTAAACCATTTTACAGGAGTTGCGGGACAAGAAATATTTAGAGGTCATAAATTACCTCCTTCAACCTATGGTGATTTATTTATTCCTGAACCGTAGGAAGGTTAATAAGACGCGCTAAAGTACGTGTAGAAAACGGTAAAAAAGTGCTGTATAATGCCTACGATGAAGCAGAATTTATGGCTTCTACAGATTTAAACTTTAGGCCTACTCAGGCCAAAACAGGTCCCGATGGCGCTTTATATGTAGTAGATATGTATAGAGGTATTATTCAAGAAAGTAATTGGACTAGAAAAGGAAGTGTGATTCGTCCCGTTATTGAACGAAAAGGTTTAGATAAAAATATTGGTAAAGGAAGAATTTACAGAATTGTACATGAAGATATTACTCCTGACAAAAAGCCAGAATTATTAGGTAAAAAGCATCAGAATTAGTAGAATATTTAGGGCATCCTAATGGTTGGTACAGAAATACGGCCCAGAAATTAATTATATTAAAAGATGATCAAACGGTAATTCCAGAATTAAAGGAAATCGCTTTAGATAATTCTTCTATTTGGACTAGCCTATTTGATACCGATAAAGATCTAGGAATTGCCCGCGTGCATGCACTTTGGACTTTAGAAGGTTTAGGAGTGGTAGACAAAGGTCTTATAAAGGCAAAATTCACAGATGAAGATCCTCGTGTACGATTAACGGCTATTCGCTTGAGTGAAACTTTCTTGAAAAAAGATGATACTGATATTTTCGCCGGCATTAGAAACTTTAAGCAAGGATCAAGATATTGATGTGGTAAACCAAGTTGCTCTTTCTCTACGATACAGTAAAGCTAAAAAAAGCTACTGAATTATTAAAAAGTATCCAAGATGCTTATGCTGATAATGAAATAGTGTCACACTCCGTAAAAGAAAGCTTAAAGAAAGATGATTCTAAACTTGCACAATTAAAAGCGCGTATTTCCAATAGACCTCTCGGTGAAAAACAAAGCATTCTTAGAGGTTATGATTCTTATAAGCAACTATGTATTACGTGCCATGGTCCTGATTTGGCTGGCGTTCCTACTGAAGATGGTGCTCTTATAGCTCCCTCTCTAATTGGCAGTGCTCGTGTTGTTGGGGACAAAGGTACGCTAAGTAAAATTTTATTAAACGGATTAATTGGTCCTATTGAAGGCCAAGAATACGGTATAATGATGGCCTTAAAAAGTAATGATGATCAATGGATTGCAGATGTACTTAGCTATGTGAGAGCTTTAAATAATGTAGATGGTGTGCATAAACGCATTGTGGGTAATGCTAGAAAAGAATCTAAAGACAGAGAAGATTATTGGACTCTAGAAGAGCTAGAAGCTTTAGAAAAGGAGAAAAAAATAGTATACATTTCTACTAATCTTAAACTAAAAAAAGCCTGGAAATTTAAAATTTCCAGGCTTTTTACATTTTATTTTTTTCGTTATTTAGAAGGTGTAGTTTACTCTCAAAAGAGGTACTTCTTGGTAATACCGGAACCACCACAAAACTTTCATCAGGGTTATTTTGAATAAATTCTGAGGTTGCTCCATTGGCATTGGCACCAAAACTATTAGCTCCAAAAAAATTAGCTAATCCGTCTGAATTAAACATATTCACTACCAGTAAATTTGCAGAAATATGCTTTGTAAACTGATAGCCAATACCCGCATCAGAAATACTATAATCTGCCAACGTAAATGCATTTGCGACATTGCCTTGACGTTCTCCCATAAATTGCCATTTGTAATGTACCGATAGTTTATCTAATTCATACGCTCCTAATACATTAAACATTACTTTAGGATTAAATGGTAGCGTATTGCCAGAGTAATCTATTGTAGTATCGTCCGCTACGGCTACTGATCCTGCTGCATCATAAACCAACCATTCTGTGGCTTTTGGATTTTGAAGGACTCCATTAAAAAGAAATTTAAAATTACGAAAAGGCGTATATACTGCTTCCCATTCTAAACCTAAAGTTCTGGACGTATTGAATAAAATGGGGGTGTAAAAAATACTATTCGTATCCCCATCAAATTCAAAATTTGCATTTCCTATATTATTTAACTGGCTCCAAAAAACAGTACTCGTCAATGAAAAGTCTGAAAGGCTATATTTAATTCCAAGCTCAGCCTGAGTAATTTTTTGAACTTCTCCTTTTTGATTGATGGGAACATTCGCAAAATTATTAAAATAGTAATTTAACTCTGGAGCTTTATTTCCTTTTGAAAGCCTAGTAAACAAAGAAGCCTCTTTATTAATTTTAAAATTTAGCCCCCCTGAAAAGGATAGGTAGTTATAGTTAAAATCAAAGACATCTTTATCACCTGTTGGTGCCAAAATACCATTATCATAAGCCGTTGTTGCATCGCCATCTAAGCCTCCATCCTGTGAGAACGGAGCATAACGGTCTTTACTCCCTTTATGCCGTATGTCTTCATACCGCAAGCCTAAATCTACATCTATACGATCTGTAATTTCCCATCGATCATTCATAAAAGCGGCTATTTGGCTCACTTGAGCTTCTGCATTCACAAAAAATAACCCTCCATAATTACTAATTCCGTTTTCATCTGACAATAAGATGGTAGGCTCATTGGGATTTTCTAAGGATACTTGAAGCATTTTAGGATTGGGCTCATACGTAACATACCCAAAGCTGCCTTGCGTAAATAATGACGTATCTGAAAAACCTAAAGCCAATCCTCCTGTAAAATTATGCCCCGCTATTTTTTTATGAAGAGAAAATTCATTCATCCATTCACTAGCTTTATTCTCTTTGTACCAAGCCGATGTTCCCATGATCGCGTCATTGGGCAAGGTACCATTCCCTATATATTCCGCCGGCTCTCCTGCAAGGATTCCTGCATTATTTACGCGTGCAATCTCTGAACCTGATTGGGTATCCCGAAACACCACTTCTCCTATCGGAAAAGATGCCCCACTGATAAAATAAGCTAAAGGATTATCTAGTGAAACAAAGGCGTTACTAATAGACGTTTGCCAATTGGCATTCTTATTAGAATATTTAATTAAGTTTTGCAGCGACCAATTATTGCCTAAATCTTGGAAAAAATCTGCTCCAAAGGCTAGATCTTTTGCATGAACTCCTTGTGCGGGATTAAAACTATTTGTTGCCCCTTCTTGGAGGTTTCTACTATCTGGAATAGCTGCCGTAAACTCTGGCATTAACAAAGAAGTGGAATTAAAATCCTGAGCAAATGCAGCTTCTGGATTGTCCCAATTTGTAGCGGCAACACCTGTCCACCTATTCGTATAATCATCTAATAATTTTCCATGTAATTTCAAGTACCCCTTATCAAACTTTTTAATCACATTAAATTTAAATTGCCCTCCTCTGCTAAATGTAAAATCAACATCTCGAGCCCCTTCATCCTTGCGGTAATGGCCGCCGGCATTAAAAAACCAATTACTCCCTAGAGGTCCTCCAATAACGCCATCAACCTTAAATAAGGTATTACCACTATGTTGCAAGGCACTTAATACTTGTACTTCTCCTCCTAACTCATTTCTAATGCCTGGTGAAATAAAATTATAAATACCTCCGGGTGCATTCATCGCGGTAATAGATGCACTACCACCACGTATCGCTTCTACTCTTTGGGTCATTAAATCTACCCGATGAAAAAGATCTGGGCTATAATAAGAATGTTGTACTAAACTAACAGGTAGACCATCTTCTTGTAAAGACACATAATACCAACCTAAATCATCTTCCGCAGCTGCAGATATGCCTCGGGTATACACTTTTGTAAAAACCTCGCCTGCAGAGGCATCGGTAAAAGTTCCTGTAATATTTTGTAAAAGACTTGCGGTACCTTGAGGGTAAATTTGTTTTAAGCTTTTATGCTCTAGCGTACTTACTGATGTTGCCGTATTCTTTGCTTCAAGAGATGTAAAACTACCTGTAACCACCACGGCCTGTAAGCTTAGATAATCGCCTTCAAGAATAAGATTTGTATCCTCTTTATTTTCTGTAATTTCAGCTTCAAAATCGAGTTTTTTATAACCTAAATGTGCAATTGAAATTTTATACGTTCCTAATGGGATATTTTGAATTTCAAAAGCTCCTTCAGTATTTGTAATCCCATAAATTGATGATGCATTGAAATGTAGTGTGGCACCTTCTATAGGTTCTCCGTGTACATCAGTTACTGTTCCACTATAAGAAGCCTCTTGGGCGTACGCACAAAAAACGCTAAGCATCCCCACAAGAAAGAGTGAAATCGATTTGATTTTATTCATAATTAATTTAAAAATTT